>CAVUEU010000007.1:0-665936 GCA_963740595.1 uncultured Gemmatimonadales bacterium | reverse complement strand
GACGTCCCAGGGTTGCCAACGTGCCGAAGGCATGTCCCGTAGCGAAGCGGAGGGCAAGGGCGCGCATGCGCCCGCCGTGGCAACCCGTTGTTAACCGATGTACGTGCCACCATGTCCAGGTGAGCCCATCCTTGGTGCTTCTGTCACCAGTACCACGCGGCCTCCCTTGGATGCACGTACGGCGACCCTTCCCCCTTCTCCAACTGGATCGCAGCGCGCGATCGCTGGCGCTCGCGTCTGTTAAGCGCGTTTCGAAACCAGCGCGGGGGCACGCCCAGCCACGGGCGACCCTCGGAACTGGCCTTCCACCGCTTGATGCGGCCCCCGGGCAGGGCCTTCCACGTCCTCCTGGCCATGATCCCTCCCTGTAGAGTGCTACAGGAAGGGCGCTTTCTCCTCCAGGACCATGCGTCACCTCACGGGAACCCTTGCTGCGGTCGGGGTGGTAGCTAACACGGGATTCTCGCCTCGAGAGCTCAACCGAATCAGGCGAGTGGGCTATTTGCTTAACTCAAGTGACCACTACATCTTGTGGTCATGGGAATCGCGGCGTCGAAGCTCAAAGGGGGGGTGGACTACCCCCGCGATCGGCTTGAATTCGACGAGTTCTTCCCCGACGAAGAGAGCTGCCTGGCCTACCTCGAGCGGGTTCGCTGGCCGGATGGGTTCGTGTGTCCGCGCTGCGGGACCATTGGCCCCCCTTGGCGGTCGTCTCGGGGCCTGCTCGTGTGCCGAGCGTGTCCGGGGCAAGTCTCGGTTCTGTCGGGGACGATCTTCCACCGTACACGCAGTCCGCTTCGGAACTGGTTCCTGGCGGCCTGGCAGATCACGAGTCAGAAGTACGGCGCAAACGCTCTGGGGCTCCAGAGGGAGCTGGACTTGAAGAGCTACCAGACGGCGTGGGCCTGGCTGCACAAGTTCCGCAGGGCGATGACCCGTCCGGGTCGTGATCGGCTGGACGGCATCGTCGAGGTGGACGAGGCCTATGTCGGCGGTGTCGAAGAAGGTGGACGTGGCCGCCACACCGTGACCAAAGCCATTGTCGCCGTTGCAGTTGAGATCGTTGACGAGGAGCGGCTCGGGCGGGCCCGGATGGAAGTGATCCCCAATGTACGTGCCGCCACTCTGGGGCCCTTCGTGAAGTCCGCGATAGAGCCGGGGGCCACGGTCATCACCGACGCCTGGAGCGGATACACGGACGTGGAGTCGCTCGGATACGATCACGTTGTCCTCAACCAAGCCGCCTCGGCGGACCCCGCCCACGTGTCGCTGCTGGGACCGCACCGCGTGATCTCGCTCGTCAAGCGCTGGCTGCTGGGGACCTACCAGGGCGCCGTCGCGGTCGCACATCTGCCCTACTACCTCGACGAGTTCACGTTCAGGTTCAACCGGCGAACGTCTCGCGCCCGCGGCCTCCTGTTCTACCGCCTCCTTGAGCACGCCTGCCAGATAGCGCATTCGCCGACCGCAACCCTGTACCGCAGCACCGGCCGCGGCCCTCCTCGCCGGCGTCGATCGTGAGAACCCGCACACCACTACATCTCGTACCCACTTGAGTTAAGCAAATAGCCCACTTCAGGCGAATCATTTAGCACCACTTGGAGGCCATGACCCATGCCTGGAACCAACACTGCGGTTCAGCCTGAGCCAGTGATCAAGGCAGTCCAGGTCACGGACGAGGAGGTCATCGCCGCGCTCAGTGACGGCCGTACGATCAGCGTACCTCTGGCATGGTCCTGGCGCCTCGCCGAAGCAACGGCCGAGCAGCGCAACGACTTCCGCCTGGTCGGCGGAGGCCAAGGCGTCCATTGGCCACTTCTGGACGAAGACATCAGCGTGTGGGGCATGCTCCATGGCGTCCCCACCCACCGTCCCACATCGACGTAGCCCGTACGCAGTTCCTACCCAAGTTGTCCCTGGCGTACTTCGGTTAACGTTCTAAAGTTGCGACGCCAGCGCTTCCGCACCGCCCGACGTGGCTACTCCATTCGATCCAATCCGGCACGCTTCGCGGCCCCGCAATGTTGCTGCGCCGGTGTTCCCCGGAGCCGCGCCCAGCGCGGCGTAGGCGCAACTTGTTTGTTACATGGCGTTGTCCACCTCGCGCTCAGGCAAGCCGCCGCAAGAATACCGAACCAAGACTGCTGGTAAGTACTCGGAGATGACCCCCCTGCAGCGGCCCCTCACCACTTCAGTCGGTTGTACTTCTTCATCACATCGCGCAACCGGTCGTGGGGAATCCCAAATGCTTTGTTCCCGTTGACTCCCTCCATGTCCTCGCCACCAACCAGAGCGTTGATGATTGCCTCTTCCGTCGCCTCCACGGTGCCGCGAAAGACCTGGCTGAGTCCTGCGGTGGACAACCAACCGGCCGAGATGATGTCCGTCGCCTCGTCGTATTCACTCGTGGTCGTCGAAAACGCGAGGAAGATGTCGCCGGATCGAGGGTCGCCGATCGTCCCGGTGCGTGCCATTCCCAGCGTTGCTCTTCTCGCTACCAGATTCAGCTGCGACGAAGTCAGAGGCGCGTCCGTCCCGATGATGACGATGATCGATCCGTCCTGCTCCCCTGCGCCCACCATGTCGAGATCCGTGATCTCCTTTCCGACTGGGACGCCAGCTATGACGAGATCGTCCCTTCTTCCGAAGTTCGCCTGCACCAGCACGCCAACGGTATAGTCCCGCGCCCCGACCCGGAGCACCCTGGATGAGGTGCCAGTCCCGCACTTGAACCAGTAGCAGGTCATTCCCGTTCCGCCGCCCACATTGCCCTCGGCAACAGCCCCCCCTGCGGCGCCGTCAATCGCGGAGAACACGTGTTCCCTTTTGACGTGGTAGCCATTGATATCATTCAGGCCGCCGTCCCAGGTCTCGCCAACTATGGGTAGACCGAATGAGAAATCGACCGGACTGTCTGAGGCAAATCTCCTATACATCCATTCCCCTATCGCATCCCTCACGACGCCGACACTATTGGTATTGGTTATCCCTATGGGGCCGCCGGCGCTGCCATAGTCCTGTGTATACGGCAACCCAGTCATCTCACCGTCGCCATTCAACACGAAGTGGCCAACGTTGTAGGAACCTTCGGTCTTCCCTCGGGGCAGGACGACGGTCACGCCGGTCCGGACAGGGCCCTCGCCGACCTTCCAGGCTCCGGTTCCTCGAATGAGGGTCGAATAGCCGACCTCGACACCTGGCACATCCGTCAGGGCGTTGTGTGGCCCGGGCGTTCCATTCAGCGGAATGCCAAGATCCCGCGCCCGTTCGACCGGGGGTCGCTGCGCCGTCGTAGGAGTAGCCAGTGATGAACTCAGCGTCACCACGAGCAGGGCGTGGATGGTGAGGTTCATGAAATTGCTCCTGTAGGGTTGGTACGCTGACCACGCTTCACCACTAGAAGCTCACCCAACGACGGACGAAGCGGCGCTCGAGGCGCGTCGCGAATACAGCCGGGGCGTCAATGAATCTGATTCGCACGAGGCAGGACGCCATTCTGGGTGGCACTGGAGGTGCCCCCACAATCTACGCCGGGCCCCGCCATCCCTGGGCAATCACATTCTGCGATCTAGACCCTCGCCCACCTCGGGAACGACAATGCCGTGTAACGTTCAAGGGTGCCGACGCGGCGCGCCCCGCGCGCTGTGTTCCCCGGAGCGAACGAAGTGAGCGCAGGCGGCACCCGGTTGTTAGCCGCCGATGCCCGGCCCCTTGGTCGCGGAACCCAAGAAGCGTTCCGCCTTCCTCTTCGAAACCCTTGCTCCACCCGACGGGTAGTTATTACTGTAGTTATAACTTCTTCGCGAGAGCTTCTGATGCCCAAGCAGACGACCATCCGTGCCATCGGCAACTCGGCCGGTACGACCATCCCGAAGCCCATGCTGGAGCGCTATCACTTGGCTGAGGGCGATACCGTTCATTTGGTCGAGACCGAGGAGGGCATTCTGATCACTCCCTTTGATCCCGCCTTCGACGAGGCCATGGAGATCTACGCCGAAGGCGCGAAGCGCTACCGCAACGCCATGCGTGAACTCTCGAAGTGAACGAGCCCCGTTGGCTCGCTCCTGTCCACGTCTTCGCCGTCCATTCCGATCAGATCCAAGCCCATGGGGGCGCCGTCGGACTCCGCGACCGTGGCCTGCTCGAGTCTGCTCTGGAGCGCCCTCGCAACCGATTCCGCTACGAGCCTGACTCTGATCTCTCAACCATCGCCGCGGCCCACGGGTTCGGCATCGCACGTGACCATCCATTCCTAGACGGCAACAAACGCGTCGCCTTCCAGGCCATGTACCTCTTCATGGGTCTGAACGGCTTCCGCATCGATGCTGCCGAAGAGGAAGTCGTCACAACCATGCTGGCTCTCGCAAGCGGCCAACTTGATGAGATGTCATTAGCTGTCTGGCTCCGCGGCCACATCACTCCTCGTTAGGGCCGAGCACTACCGCCCAAGGCACGGCGGCTAACGTTCTAGGGTGCCGACGCGGCCCGCATCGCGGGCCGTGTTCCCCGGAGCGAGCGTAGCGAGCGCAGGCGGCACCCGGTTGTTAAGCGCCGTTCACGCAACCTGTCGAGCACGTCTCTAGTCCTCCTCTTCCTCGAGCGTCGCCGCCCGGTTCTTCGCGGCTTCGTATGATCCGATGAGTTCACGCGCCCATGCGCGCACTTCGTCGTTATCGTCTTGCTCCCATTCCTTCAGCTTATCGATCTGGCTCTGCAAATAGTGGGACTCAGGGCCTCGCCACATGCCAGTACCGAACGTGGCAGCGAGACTGGCGCCGACACGTTTACGGCCGAACGTCACCAAAAGGGCTCTTGCCAACGGGGACGCGCCTGGAGTGCCCACAGGAGCTGCGGACGCTATGACAGGAAGTCGCCCCTCCGGCTCCTCCTCGCACCAGGCGACCAAGGTGGCGGGGTCGAACAGCGACAGGAGACTGCGCCCCTGGATGGGGCTGTCCAGGCGCCACAAGAGAGATGGCGAGGCAATTAACGCGGGCCCAAGTACCGATTGGAACACCTCGACGCCGGCTTGCTCAACCGTCGCGTCGAGTACCGCCCTTAGGTCATCCGAGCCACCGCTGTCTTGTTGCGACGCGACGTGGACGACAATCTCAGCGACGCCGAGAGGATCCAGGATGACCTCCTGCTCTGCGAGGCGCTTCCAGTGGTAGGGATCCATAGTGTTCGTCCGCACACCGGCGCCCTCTTCCACGAGGGTCCTGCGCAGGGACGCGAGTGCCCCCGCTGCCTCAGGTCTCTCGCTGAGGTATTGATCCAACAGCCATAGCCTACCACTGGTGGCAACCGGCGTGGTGTCCACTCCTGATGCCTCAATCAGGTCCTGTAGTACGGCTGGGCTGACTTCCTGGGCCCAGAAGCCCGACACGAGGTTGCGGAGATATGCTCCCGGTACCCTGCCTGCACGAATGAGATCTGCAAGGCGCTTGCCCCCTTCGTCGGTGGGCTGCACGCGCCACACTACGTTTGCGACCAAGAGACTTCGATTCGCCACGCCGCTCCACTCATCCAACAAGGCGCTGAGCCACTCTGGCCCTCGCACATCTTCTTGCCCTGCCACGTAACCAAGGAGCAGCCTGTCGTCGGTTAGGTCCTCGGCATAACGCTCCAGCAGCGCGTCAGAAAGGTCGCCGCCCTCATCACCTCGCCCGAGGAACCACCCGAATCGGAAGGCCCCGTTGGCCTCGCCGCCAGTGAGCCATTCGTACTCGGAAAGTACGACGTCAGGTGACGCCAGCCCCTCCCGGGCAAGGACGTCCATCTCCGCTTCGTACGTCTCCCGATTGCGATACGCGTCAACATAGTCCCATGGTGACACGAGGCGCCTAAGGCGATCGCTGTAGCTCTGCCCCTGCAAGTCGAGTTCCACCTGCTCCAGCCGTTTGCGATCTTCCGGCTTGATGCTCTCACTGTGTCGTAGGTAGATGGCGAGGGGCCTCAAGAGGGCGGCCCGGCGCCCGTACGGTTCGCCTGACATCCGACCCGCCATCTGAGCCCACTCTTGCGCAAGGCCGGCTGAAATTAGGTCCGTGGTTCTTTCTGCGAGAACCTCAATCGCCTCCTCTCTGACCGTTTCATCCCTGTCCCCTAGGCGCGCCTCCAGTAGTGGAAGTGTCTCCTGAAGGAGAACCCTCCACTGAGCGTACGACGGCCGCCATTCTGGTGGTGGTGGGCGCCCAGTGTCGGTTGGTGGCCCTCCAAAACGCGTAACGTGCTGTGTGGCGAGGGCGCTCTTAAGGCCGGCCAATCCGATAAGTCTGAGGCTTGGGTCCTGATGCTCCAGGAACTCTCTCATGACTACTACTCTGTCAGGGAAGGGCGTCGCGGTCCCTCCGAGAGGGATCTGAAAGAGATCAGCCCACGTCCCCGTCGCGTTGTTGGCGTATGTCTCGTTCTCGGCCCATGCCAGCCGCCCCAACGCTCTTGCGGCAGTGGGAAAGTAGTCGGGCCACCAGGCCAGCTCCTCAAGGGCCCAGACTAGGTCGCGACGCCCCTCCCGGACATTCAAGAGGCCTTCCCTGTCGGCCTCGCCAATCAAATCGGCCAAGTGATTCAATGTCAGTTCGGGGAACGACGGCACCAACGCTCGCAGAGTCCTGGCAGTGTCCCGTGACTCAAGGTCGCTCAAGGAGAGAAAAAACACGGCGTCGCCGATCACCTCCTTAACGACAGCCTGAGTCTCGACGTCTTCACCAAGTTGCCTCAGGCGCTCCAAGAATGCTTGCTGCGCCCGCCCTGGCAGCGCCTCGTATAGGCCCCGCACTTCGCGGGGTGTGTAGGCCTTCAAGGTCTTGCGAGTCAAGTAGTTCGCAAGCACGTCAGGGCTCGGATAGAGCAGTCGTCCTCTTCGCGACACTACCCCGCGCTCAATCAAGGCAGCTGCGGCATCTCGACCCGCGGGGCCCGACAGCCCTAGAAAGTCGAGAACCATCTCCCCTTCACCGCTTAGGTCGTCGAACCACCCCAGTCCGACGAAGAGCGAGATACCTCTCATCACCTGGGACTCGACATCCACAGCTGACCCAACGACGGGAAAGACGCGCTCATTGAGATACTCAACCACGTCCACGCTGCCTTCGATGGCGTGCCACTTGGAGTCAGCCGCGCCAGCCTCTGCGAGCTGAGCGCCAAACAAGACGACCAACTTCGGCGAACCTCCGCACCTACGAGCGATCGCGCGTCTGGCCGGCTCCGACGTCCCCGGCGCTACTGACTCAAGGAGCTCGGCCAGCTGCTCGTCATCCATCCTCCCCAACTCGAGCACGCGGCGCTGAACACCCGGCCCAGATGGCCCAACCCCGATCACCGAAAACCCCGTCCCAAGCACTCCTGCGAGGTTCACAAGCTGTTGCCACGCGGCGCCATCGCACTCGTCGACCACGAGTATCCCTGCGGGACAGGGAGTCTGGTGGCTGAGACTCCAGAAGAACTCGCTGCTGAGAAGGGTAGCGTCCCTCAGATAGAGCACCCGTTCTCGAAGTCCTGGGTCCCGGAGGGCTTCTAGAACCGTGCGTGTCTTGCCCACCCCGGCATCGCCGACCACTCGAATCAACTCTTGGCCAGCGGCAATATCGCTTTTGATCCGAGTAATCAACTCAGCGCGTTGGGCGTCCTCTACGAACTCGTTCTGGAAATCCCTACCAGAGGCCCAGTGCTCGTGCACCTGCCAGTGTACGAGCGGCGTCTGGAAGATATGAACTGAGATCGCGGGAAATTGATCCACCCAACCTGCTATCTCAGATGCAGTGAGCACGCGGCCAGAAGAGGGAAGCGCATGCTGCGAGTACAGGTTGTCGATCGCGCTACGGATTTCGTTCTTCTTCCTGCCAGTAATGTCATCGCCCGTCACAAACACGTATGGCAGACCTTTGCTGATCGCGGCGATGACCCCGGGCTTCTTGAACTCCGTCTCGGATAGGTTGTTCGCCGATGGGCAAGCACCCGACTTGTACTGCCATGTGCTGGCCTTATCCGGCAACCACTTTGTGTCCGGTAGAGGCCGATCAGGATGGACGCTCGCGTCGACCCCGCCATCAGGAACCGACGTGCGAAGGGTGGTGTCAATGAGATCCTGCCGGAGGCCCAACCGTCCACCCTCGGCCCGAATAAGCCGGTTCATTAGGTCGGCGAAGGCTGTGTCAGAGAGGATCCGTACACGCTTGGGATCCACCGCGAGAATACTCATTCAGTTGGTGCCTTTTGGGTCTACGAAAACCTCGAGGTTTGCTGGCTAGTCCCGTTGCTCTCATGCCGTGTTCTGCACATGCGACGATGGCGCTTAACGTTCAAGGGTGCCGACGCGCCGCGCCCCGCGCGGCGTATTCCCCGGAGCGAGCGTAGCGAGCGCAGGCGGCACCCGTTTGTTAACTGACGCTCACTCCTGCGAGCCCAACTCTCCGTCATCCTCATCAAAGACAGTCTCTTCGATCTTCTTCCACCAGTGAGGCTTCTCAAGATCCGGCAACTGGATTCCTGCTTCGTGGGCTTCCGCAATCTGCTTTCGAACTGATCCTACCACCCGGGGGTTCAGTGGGGCGGCGACCGCCGCAGCCCAGACTGGCTCAATCAGCCGCGTGTCCATCAGGAGCGTTCGGCATTGATCAGTGTTGAATGAGTGCGCGCCGCCCTGGGCCCCGTACAGGAGCATCCTCAGATACGTGAGGAAGTTCAGTTGGACGGTCGTCTCTTCCGCCGCCCGATCAGCTGTTTCGACCAAGCGCTGCCTGCCCGCCTCGGCATGGAACTTCGAATCGGGATTGAAGGCCACGTGCTTCTCCGGCCCATACTCGTTCCTGCCCCAGAAGAGATCCACTCCATCGGGTAGCACGAACCGTTCGAGAGCGAGAGAGACCGCAGCGTCCTCGAACGACTCCATGAGTGAGGTTCGGAGCTCCTGAAGTGCTTGGCTGCCCTCGTGCCGCATATCACGCTGTCCCAATTGGAACCACACCTTCGCGCGTGTCTCGGCTGGAAGGGTGTCTGAGATGTCTTGCACGAGGGCACGCTCGGTGTCACGTATTGGCGGGTACGCGGGCAGATGGGTGAAGCGATCCCAATCCGCCACACGTTTCCAGAGTTCGATCCAGTGTTCAGCGCCAAGTAGCCGCTTGCCGAAGAGATCCCGCTCAACACCGACATGGCGGATCATGGCGTCGATGGCAGGTAGTAGATCCACCCATTCCGCGATCCCTTCCTGCGCATCGATATCGACGGCAGTCCCCCAGATCCGCTCACGGCCCCCAACGAGCCTCCGCCAGACCGCATCGGCCCGTCGGGCCTCGTCCTCGGCATCCGGGCTGGAGAGGAAATCGTCCAGCTTCGCACGCCACGCATCCGAAGCCCCCTCTTGGTAGCTGCGCAGGCACCCGTCAAGCTCCTTCAGGGTCATCACACCTGGACGGTCCACCAAATGGAAGAGATCGACGAGGCCGAGTTCGCTTCGGAACGCGTCGCGTTCCCTCAGGCCCCCGCAGAGCGCCATGAACCGCTGCCGTCGCGCGGCAGGTTCCTTCGGCGCGAAGGCCTCTTCTGGATTCGGCGCCTCCTCCTGACCACGCCTGCGCTCTCTTAGCATCCTCATCGCAAAGTCGGACTCGATGCTCTTGACCGCCTCTTTGTCTTGGATCAGAGAGACGGATTCTGATGGGAACTCCACCCTCAGCATCTGGGCGAGGAGCGCTCGTTGAAGATCTATCTCGTTGGCGGAGTACCGGTCCAACTGGGGGGCAAGGCTGCCCACAAGCCGTAGAAACAGCTTCAGCCGCCTGGGGTTCTTCGGCAGATACTCTCCCAGGTCAAGTGTGGCTGATGGATGAGGGAACTTTGCGTCCTGCTCGATGAGGATTCGCGCAGCTCGTAGAACGTCGTCGGCCGAAGGTGGAGGTAGGACGAAAGGGTACTCGACGATCTTGTCTAGGAAGTCCTGCGGCTCGTCCTTCCATTCTGGGTGCGCCGAAACGAGGCCCTTCTTCACGATGTCCGGAGACAACGCCAAGAGGTAGTGGACACCGGGAAGGCTCATCGCCTCGCGCAGACTCAAGAGTATGCCGGGGATGGAGGCTGGGGCGGTGCGGTCCAAGTCGTCGACGATCACCACCGCCCGTCGGCTTCCCAGGGCCCGTCCTATCGCCCGAAGAAGGTCGTCGCCGTGCTTCCTCTTGAGTCGCTTGGCCACCGCATTGAGGGTCGGACGCGCTGCTCTCATTGCGATCGTCACGCGGAGATCCAGTCCCTCCGCAAGCCGGGTGAGTTCCGATCCCGATTCGGCCGCGCGCGACACCTGACGCCAGCCTGACCTCCCGATTCCCAAAGCGCCCGCGAGTTCTTCAAGAAGTCTACTAAGTACCGCATCGGAAGACCCCAGCGCCCAAGGAAGGAGCCACACCGCGACATGTCCCTGCTCCTGAACACGCTTCGCCACGAGTTCCAGCACAGAGGTCTTCCCCGAGCCCCACTGGCCGTAGACGCCAAGTCTGTATGAGCTGTCTGGCGGAAATGTCAGAAGCAGCGACGCCAGGCTCTCCGCCAACGCCGCCCTCCCGAAGAGATCATCCTGCGGGGTCCGAATCGGACTATCTGACAGAGACATCCGTTTGGTGTTTGAGTGTCGGTTAACGTTCTAAAGTTGCGACGCCGGCGCCTTCGCAAGCGCTGACGAGTTCATATTCGGCCGACTCTGCTCACACTCCTGACCGACCTCACACGTCTGGCGCCGGTGTTCTCCGGAGCCGCGCGCAGCGCGGCGTAGGCGCAACTTGTTTGTTAACTGAAGTGGACCTCCGCATGGGTGCGGATATCCCGTGTTCATGGGCCTGTCCAGTGCCCGGTCTCGTCGTAATTGGGACAGCCCGCGTATCCGAACGCATTCCAGAGTCGGTCGAAGAGTGGTCGAAGCGCGTCTGCCACTTCCAGCTGGAAGGTCTCTATGAGCGGCCCCCTGATCTCGCAGGTACTCTCCCGGAACGGTGGGTTCGGCGTCCGCAGGGCGGCAAGCCCTTTCGCCGGAAAGGTGTGGTTTGCGACCCCCGTCAACGCGAGCAGTATCCGCACCGGCGGGGAAAGCCCGAGGTCCTCCATCAGCGCCAGGTAGGTGCGAATCCCCTCGATCAACTCCATTTGAAGTTCGGCCGGATACAGCACACCGTCCTTGGTGACAAGACCCTCGGCCGCTTCGATGACTCCGTTCCGGAATAGGGCCGTGTAGGCCCAGTCATTGTACGTGTACATACCCTCTGCCGCGTAGCTCCAGGAGAGACCCAAGGGTCCTCTCGGCAGTGGACGCAGGCGCATCGGATCGATCGACCCCAGTTCGATGGACGGCTCTTCCTGGAACGCGAGTTCCGGCACCAGATGCAGCACGGCTCGTTGCTCTGCCCCTATCTGCGCAAACCCTTCGTTCGCTCCGATGGCTCGAACCCGCTCGCGCCAGAAGCGGTCAACACTCCCCGACGCAGCAGCCATCAAGGTGAACGCTCGCCTCAGGTCTTCAACATCAAGACGGTACTTCTGCGATGAGTCGCGGCCATAGAAATGGCCGTGTCCCCCGACCACAACGCGATGGGGGCGTCGCTGGCTCCGACCGACTCGGAGAACAACCACGTATCGGTCCGGCGACACCTCGATGCGATGCAGATCGACCTGGTGCAATCTGGGCTCTGTTCCGTCCCGAATCAGGCTTGTCAGCTGTGTCTGCAAGGCATCCCAATCAGCGATCGCAAACCCAGGCAGCGCCACGGGAACCCCAGCACTTTCCTCCACCCCGAACAGGAGATCACCGCCCGCTGTGTTCGCCATGCACGTGATGTCGGCCAGCAACTCCTTCTTCTCGCCCGTCGTGGCATGAGCTAGCAGGAGCTTGTATTCGATCGTGCGCGATTCGCTTACCTCGTTCGACAGCAGGTCTTTGAGATCGTGCAGCGCAATGTCTTCCATCGACTTTGGTATCAACTAGGTTCTGTCCATTTCAGTTAACGTTCTAAAGTTGCCGACGTGCCGAAGGCATGTCCCGGAGCGAAGCGGAGGGCAAGGGCGCGCATGCGCCCGCCGTGGCAACCCGTTGTTAGACGTCGTTGTCCTCCGGACGCTCGTGCCACCCGCCTCAGATCCCCCTGCGGCATCAGAACATGGCGGGTCCCCCCCTCTTCCGGGCGACCAAAACGGACCGGCAGGATGCTGAAGGCCGTCCGATGGGCACTGCCAACCGGTTCACTCAAGAGAAGCTGACGGCGCCCATCGCCTCTTACGGACTGTCGGCTTCATTGCCCCATTTAGGCGGCGCTGGTAAGTGGTTCGCCGCGATCACCGCCCACAGGTTTCTGCTACGAAGGCTACAAAGTCGGTCCCCCATGTAGGCTTCAGAGACTCCCATATCGCATGGACGGAGGGACCGCCCAGGTAGAGGCAGGTGTAGTTTCGCCATCCTGAAAACTCTCGTTCGTCCAAGATACCTTCATTGAAGAAGCCGTGTGCAGCAGCGATTGTGTTAATCGCCGTATACACGTGGGATTGAAACTGCTGGTACTCAACCGGTGACAGGGAATCCAGATCTTCATCTCCCTTCACCAGCACACCTGCCAACTGCACGCTCTGGGCTTCGGCACTCAGCACTTCGTTCGCCATTGCGTTGAGATCGAGCATCGCCTGAGCTGTTGCCGTCTGCGTGTTCTGCCGGACTTCCCATGCGAGCAATAGAACTGACACTATGACGGTGGCCAATCCAAGAACCTCAAGCCAGCGCGAATCCTTCATCTTCTCGGCACTCAATGCGATACCCTCCGCCGCCTAAGCAGTGATGGTGCTGCAGAGGCCTGCGTCGACGAACCCTGTCAAGAACTGCTGTATCCCGACGCATGACGCTTATCGTTCACCCGGTACAGCATGGGCACCCTGAACGGGACTCGCCCTATCACGCAACAGAATTTCGCCCGCCTTGGCCCACCGCGATCCGGACGCGAAAATGACGTCTAACGGCCCAGGGCTTCCGAACCGGCGCGCCCTCGCGCCAACGGCGTCACCACAGTTCGCGTCTCAGCCTCAAACCACAACCATCCCCGAGCTCATGGCGCCGGTTGCAGCGCAGGCCGCCGCAGGCGGCCGGAGCCGGAAGCCCGATTGTTAACTGACGTCGCGCCACTTCGGGTGCCCCACCACGCGCCCGGAGGCCGGCAGTCCCTCGTCTTCATAGGACCGATCCTAGGGCGGTGTGATTGTGCCTTCCCGACTGTTCCTCTTCTCCCGCCATGCCGCCACCAATTCTGCCAACTGCGACTGAGCGACTGCGACGTGCCGCTGCCCCTCGGTCATCAGGTCCAACACGGCTTCCTCATACCGGCCATGCACCGTCATGCACCACCTCATCGCTTCGAGCAGGCTCAGGGTCTCGTCACGAGAAACGACTAAGTCGTCGATCTTGCGCGGGTGGGTGAGACGATGGCGTACGGCGATGGCTCGCTGCAACGCCGCCCAGCCTTCATCACGGTCCATATCGCCGACCTCAGGCACCACCGACCGACTCGCCATGTGCACCGCAAAGAGGAAGTTGAACGCGGCCGGTAGCCGCCGCCTGACGGTTGTCACATCTCCTCGAGAGGACAGCCCGTAGCCTTCCTCGCGAAGGAGAGCCAATTCCTCGGGCTCAAGACCGTCTGCGCCGCGCAGTGCCTCGCCTTTGAGATAGTGCGTCGTGCCTTCCACGGCCGCGAAGACGCTCCGGAACGCACCACGCAGTTTGACTTGAGATTCCGATATCACTGCCTCCACGACGGCCTCTATCGCGTCAGCCATGAGTGTATCGACCAGTTCGAAGTCGACGGTCTCGTCCACGCGTCTCTGCTTTCGGCTCTGAGTCATTGCGGCCTCCTCCCAACGGTTCTGCCCCGCGCAATGGCGCGTCAGGCCCGGGGGTTCACAACGCGCCGCTGGTCCGTCACCTGCCAACGGGGTCCAGTGTCGCACAGGCGATGTCAGTTAACGTTCTAAAGTTGCGACGCCGGCGCGACTCCACGCCCGACGAGGCTCCACTCTTCGATACAATCCGGCACGCCTACCAACCCCGCAATGTCTTGCGCCGGTGTTCTCCGAAGCCGCGCGCAGCGCGGCGTAGGCGCAACTTGTTTGTTATGTGAAGACGTGGTCCGGTCAGCGATTTCAACTCACTTCAGCATCTGTGCCAACGCCGGAATGAATGGGGCTATCACGGTGATGTGAGAGGCGGCCAGATTCATGAAGTTCTTGTACGACTCGACGAACCCCGCCTCACCTTGCTTCGCCTCCATCAGGGCCACGCCCTTGAGTAACTGTTGGCGAGCTTGGTCCTCAGATACGTGCTTCTTCAATGCCTCCCGGAGTTCATCGAATAGACGTTCCGGGGTGGCTTCCACGACGTTGATCGAAGAGTCCGTGGATTGGATGTTCACCCGGGAATTGGCTCCATGAAGATTGTAGATAACCGTCGTCGGTGATCGGCCTGGAGTAGAAGGCCTGGACTCCTTTCGTACCTCGATCTGGTAATGGGCCGGGATACCCCCGAAGGAATCATAGAACCCGCGGTCCATGACCAAGTAGGACTCAACGAGTCCATTCGGCAGTTCACGCGTGATGCGGTCGCCTTCTTCGACAGGGATCGACGCGTCGTCGATGAAGATCTTCTTCGGCTGCACGTTCGCCGGGATGTTCTCATGGCGAGACCCATCTTGTTTGATGGCGTCACCCGGTCATCCATCATGCCACCGAGCATATTCAGTTCTCCTCTTTCTCTATGACTCCGCACTGTCTGCACGTTTTCACATAACGTTCATAGGTTGCGGAACTGGCGCGGCTTATTGGCATGTGATGCCACGCATGCTTCCGGCGCAGTCAGCCTACTACATCGCACGGTGCGCGCGCCAGTTGCGCGGAGCGGCCGAAGGCCGCGCAGCCGGCCACCGGTTGTTATGTGCTGGCGCACCACCAGCCACACTACATGAACCCCAATAGAAAGGTCGCCACCTCATCGGAAATCCCGATAATCTTGTTCGTGGCCTGCCGATAGAACTTGAAGTTGAGCTCCGTCTCGGGTCGATCGTCGTTCCACTCGCAATAGCGCTTCAACTCGTTCCGTCCCAAACGACGCCTCGCCACTCCTGTGCGTCTGACCCTTATGCTCACGCGGGGTGTTTGCCGAGCGACCCCCTGCTTCTTCGGGATGGCCTTGGCAGAAGTGATAACGCCACTCGCGATGAGACCCGACCCGCCCTCGTTTTCACTCGCGAACACGAAGATCGTGTCGCCCTCCCGGATCTGCTTGCCTCCGTACATTGTCTTCTGCGCGTCGAAGGCAAAGGACTCTGCAAACGGATCTGTCACTTCGGCCTTGATCGCGAATGCCATGCGACTCTCGCTCATGTCCGGTCCGATGCACCCTGCTCCCGCGCTTGCACATAACGTTCCAAGTTGCCGACATGCCGAAGGCATGTCCCGGAGCGAAGCGGGGGGCAAGGGCGCGCAAGCGCCCGCCGCGGCAACTGTTTGTTATACGATGGCGAGAGTGCCGGTCGTTCCCTTCATACTTTATACCGATCGCCAGCTTGCTGACAGAGCTCAATGCACCTGTCGATCCACTTCTGATACCAGTACCACTGACCACCGGCCACGTCCGTACCGTATCCCCTCGCTGGGTTCTTGGCGTCCTCGCCCCTCCAGAAGTCCACATGGGTCGGAAACATCTTGAACCGCTTGAAGCCTGCCGCCTGTACAGCGGCCACCACCTGTTTTGCGCGGAACTTCGGCCGTTCCGTCTCCTTCGTAACGACGTAGTGCTTTTCGATCTCCTTGCCTAGCGCCGATTTCGGGTCGATGAACTCGATGACCTTGTCCGCCTGCCCTTTGTGGTTCACCAACTTGCGAGCAAAGATCAGGCGATAGGAAAACCTGGGGTCGTTGAACTCTTCGTCACTTAGCGTGCTGTCGAACTGAGCGATGTAGGCCCTGAGTCGAGGAGGGATCGCCGCTTCAGGCTGAACACCTCCGACTTGCTCTTCGCTCAACTGGATGAACTGAATGCTGTACGTGAGATGGCGATCCATCCCCCGGCGCGCACCAAACAGCTCCTTCCTGTACTGGTTGTAGTTGAGCGCACAGGCCTGATACCTCCCACTCAAAGATGCATCGAGGCTCCGGGTCATTTGGTGCTCGATCTCATGCCGGAGGCCAATCAAGAAGCGGAGATTGTTCGCTGTATGCTTGTCGATCGGACAGCCCTTCTCGTTCAGGCAGCGCTCGAGCTCCCAGTACTTGTAGGCACCGTGCTTCGTCCGGTCGTATCTCTTTCGCTGAGCCTTCTGTTGGTAATAGCGATAGTCGATCTTCTTCCCGCGGTAGTACGCATGAAGCATGTACGTCCACGCGATCACCATGAGAACGACGAAGGTCTCCGACTTGAACTTCACCAGGGGATCGTTGAAGACCTTCACCGCCGCAAGCGCGGCCTCCTGAGACTTCGAGAGCAACTCTGCCTTCAAGGAGCCGACTGTGCGCTTCCGCTTCCCAGGCATCGTCTACCTACCCTCCTGTCCGACTCTCGCCTTCGTATAACGTTCAAGGTTGCCGTCGCGGCGCCGCATAGGCGCCGTGATTCAGCGCAGTGAGCGAAGCGAACGGAGCCGGCAACCGTTTGTTATGAGATGTCCCGAGCACCCTCACGTTCACCCAACGATTCCGTACTTGCTTTGCAGGAAGTCCCGGAGCTCCCCCGGAGCCGCAGCAGCTACCTGCTGCCACGTCCTGGACTGACACCTGGCCCGTGTTTCCTCGCTCTTGATGCAAGAGTAGATCGCCTGCCAGGCGGCCTCAAGGTCAGGGCGTCTCTTATCAATGAGTAGCACGAAGTCCGCGCCGTGCTGGTGGGCTGCGAGGACATTCCGGATCAACTGGTAATGAAGGACATCAGAGCCTGAGCGAGGTAACGCCCCGACGTCAAAGACCGTTGAGAGCATCGCGTAGCGCGTCACGACAGCCTCTCGACGCCTTGTGAAGCCACTCTCTGTGAGCTTCGCCTCGACGAACACGCCATCCCAACACATGTCGATCTCAGTGGCATCGCAGCGCCCACCTACCAAGAGTACCTGAGGAGAGCACCCGAATGACGGCGTACTGGACAGGTCACGGGCCGTGCCGAGCATCCTGCCCGATGCACTGGGGAAACAGAAGCAGTTCATGAGGAGCGCGTCAGAACTGTTGCTTGAGTCCATCTCGCGAGCGCGCTCCCGCTTTCCCGTTGGGAGAGCGCTCTTCCGCTGATGCGGCTTCGCGAGCCTGCCGGCCCATTCTGGGTTGGCGAGGATTCGCCGCCAACTCTTGGGATGGAAGTTCGCGTGCGTTCCACCGTCGGGCGCCTCTTCGAAGAGGACGGTCGGAGAGCGACCGAGGCTCGCGTACGAGACGACGCCTTCTAGCTCCGCGATGGCCTGCGCCCGTACTGCCAATTCCCGGCGCAGCTCAGATATCCAGGTCATGGTAATCTCTTCGGCTTTCACCCTAGCTGGCCGAATCGGGATTTCTCATAACGCCTCCCGGGTTCCGAACCGGCGCAGACCACGTCCGTTCCCAGGTTCAGCTTCTTCTCAGTGAATCACGTCCGCTTCGCAGCTCCAATCGTCTCAGAGCCGGTTGGGTCGGAGGCCGCCGCCAGGCGGCCGTAGCCGGAACCCGATTTGTTATCGGGCGTCGCAACCCGTCCGCCATCTTGTATCACTCGTCGGAGGCCTCCTCGCCACCGCGAACGAGCACGACCTCGCCGTGAGCCACACTAGAGCAGGCCATGAGAAGGGCTGGTACCAGGGGCAGCAGATCCTCAAGCCGGTTGGTTCGTCCACGAAGTACAACTACTCCGATGGAGAAGCCCGCGAGATTCTGCTGATACTGGAGGTTCTGGTCGGCAGTCACGAAGACGTCGTAGTCACCCTCCGCCAGCCGAAGGAGCGCCCCGTTCTTCTGCCCGGTCCACGACCGGTCGTGGACCGTCTCGACGTCGACGCCCGCAAGGTGCTTCGCCAGGCGTCGCGGGAGCGATTCGTCAAGAAGTAGACGCACCCGAGATCAGGGCTTCGCCCGCCAGGTCCAGAGCTGCCTCAGCCTGATCCCGTCGGACAGAGGGGAAGTCCTCCAGAAAAGCGTCCAGGGTGGCGCCACCCCGCAGGTAGTCGAGGAGATTCTGAACGGGCACACGTGTCCCCACGAACACCGGCGACCCTCCGACGATGTCCGGATCCGACGTGATGACGTCTTGCCGTCGCATGATCATGGCCTCACCTCCTGGCCGAATCTACACCCTCCATACCACCCGCGCTCCATCTCACCGGAGACTCGGCTTCCTCTCACCACTCCGCATCGGCGATGCCCGATAACGTCCCAGGGCTTCCGAACCGGCGCGCCCTCGCGCCTACGGCGTCACGACAGTTCGCGTCTCAGCCTCGAACCACAACCATCCTCGAGCTCATGGCGCCGGTTGCAGCGCAGGCCGCCGCAGGCGGCCGGAGCCGGAAGCCCGATTGTTAGGCGCCGTCGGCGCCCTCGCCCCTTGAGGACGCCCTCGTTCTTCGACGTCACCCCATTCGCTGCCTTGCGCCGCCTCCTGACATCCTCCCCTCTCGCTTCTCCCCCCGGGTCTCCGTCGGTGCCTGCTACCGGCTACGAAGTCGCGGCACTTCTTCGGTACTCTCTCGGCCAGAGGCGCGGCCACGTTCCTGGCGGCGCCGCGAAGCAGATCCGCGTACGACGCCTGCGCCTCCCCTCCGACGCTGCAGCACCTCTGGAGTTCTGCCCGCGCGGCGCCGCGTCATAGGACCACTCCCGTGTACCGAGCGGTGCCGCGACTGACCTCCGTGCATTCGGCTCCTCTCGTACGACAGGCCACTACTTCCGGCACCGACCACTCCTCCATGACGCAGTTGTACTGGCGCAAGCATATACCCTGACCGCATTTGCCGATGGGCGCCTAACGTTCAAAGTTGCCGACGTGCCGAAGGCATGTCCCGGAGCGAAGCGGAGGGCAAGGGCGCGCCAGCGCCCGCCGCGGCAACTGGTTGTTATCGGACTTGGCGCCACCACGCCGCTCGGCGGTACGCCTTCACACCTTCATCGGCTTCTTCTCATCTTCTAGATCCTCGAAGAGCTGAATCCGCACTTTCCCATCTGGGAAGCTCGCGCTGATCTCGAGTTCTCCACCCATCGCCTCAACAAACCGCCGAAGTGAACTGAGATACATGTCCGTACGTCTCTCCAGCTTCGACACCGTCGCTTGGTTCAGCCCCAACACCTCCGCCAGTTCCTGCTGGGACAGCGCTCTCGCCTGGCGAAGCTCCTGCAGCGGAAGCTCAGTGAGCAGTTCTTCTGTACGCTTCCGAATTCGCTCCTGCCTCTCGGGCGTCATTTTCTCCCGGATCGTCCGGAACTTCGTAGCCATCAGATCAGACCTTCCTCTTCGAGGACCCGCAGGTGTTGGTCGTACAGTTCATCTGCTCGCGGTACGAAGACATCGTACCACCGATCATCCCCCGTCTTATCCCCTGCGATCAGCAGGATCGCAACCCGCCTGGGATCGAATGCGTACAAGGTCCGGTACGGCCGCCCGTGCACCTGGCTTCGGAGCTCCCGCATGTGCGAGTGCCGCGACCGAACCACCTTGCTGCTGAAGGGGAATGGCAGATGTGGCCCCCGCTCCTCCAAGAGGCCGATCGTCGCAGCGACCTCCTCTTGCTCCTCGGCCGTGAGTTCCTCGAACCACTCCAGCCATTCGTCGGTGACCTCGACCTCATATGCCATATGATGCATTATGCATCATGCGGCATACCTCCGCAACCTCGCGTTCGTTCCCAACCACTCCGCGGCCCTTCAACGGCGCCATTTCCGATAACGCCCCAGGGCTTCCGAACCGGCGCGCCCTCGCGCCTACGGCGTCACGACAGTTCGCGTCTCAGCCTCGAACCACAACCATCCTCGAGCTCATGGCGCCGGTTGCAGCGCAGGCCGCCGCAGGCGGCCGGAGCCGGAAGCCCGATTGTTAGGCGCCGTCGGCGCCCTCGCCCCTTGAGGACGCCCTCGTTCGACGTCACCCATTCGCTGCCTTGCGCCGCCTCCTGACATCCTCCCCTCTCGGTTCTCCCCCCGGGTCTCCGTCGGTGCCTGCTACCGGCTACGAAGTCGCGGCGCTTCTTCGGTACTCTCTCGGCCAGAGGCGCGGCCACGTTCCTGGCGGCGCCGCGAAGCCGATCCGCGTACGACGCCTGCGCCCCCCTCCGACGCTGCAGTACCTCCGGAATCCTGCCCGCGCGGCGCCGCGTCATAGGACCATTCCCGTGTACCGGGCGGCGCCGCGACGCCACCTCGGTGCATTCGGATCTTCTCGCTCGACACGCCACTACTTCCGGCACCGACTGCTCCTCGATGTCGTAGTCATACTGGCGCAAGCAGTTCACCCGACCGCATTTGCCGATGTGCGCCTAACGGCCCAGGGCTTCCGAACCGGCGCGCCCTCGCGCCAACGGCGTCACCACAGTTCGCGTCTCAGCCTCAAACCACAACCATCCCCGAGCTCATGGCGCCGGTTGCAGCGCAGGCCGCCGCAGGCGGCCGGAGCCGGAAGCCCGATTGTTAGGCGCCGTCGGCGCCCTCGCCCCTTGAGGACGCCCTCGTTCAACGTCACCCATTCGCTGCCTTGCGCCGCCTCCTGACATCCTCCCCTCTCGGTTCTCCCCCTGGGTCTCCGTCGGTGCCTGCTACCGGCTACGAAGTCGCGGCACTTCTTCGGTACTCTCTCGGCCAGAGGCGCGGCCACGTTCCTGGCGGCGCCGCGAAGCAGATCCGCGTATGCAATTCCTCAAGAGGATTTGCATTGCCCGCGCAAGGGGTCGCGATAGACGAGCGGCGTGAGGAGAGCGGCCCGCGGGGGTATCACGGTCACGCAGCCATGAGCGCCCGAGGGAAAGAGGTCTCGCGATAGTCGACTGCTGCGATCATCAGGCGGAGCCCGTGCTGCGTGGGGCGATAGAGACGGCTGTTGCCCACCTTCCGGATGAGTCCGTGGCCGCGGAGCTTGGCGATCTTGCGCGAGGTGTGTTCACCCCTGCGCAGCCGTTCCTCCCTGGAGCGTGGTGGCGACGTGTACAGGTGCCGCTGGAGATCGCGGTTGCGGAAGCCGTGGATGGCGTGGTCTCCGTGGAGTACGGCCTGGAAGAGCGCACAGTCGTCGGCTGCGATGGGGTTGAAGCGCGCGTAGCGGGTGCCGCGGTGGACACGGGATCGGCACAGGCGGTCGAGCTCGCGGACCGCCTCGCCCTTCGGTTGTACGTACGCGAGCGCTTCGAGGTACCGCAGGTTGGCGTGCAGGGCGACCTGAGCAAAGCGCCACAGACCGGCCACGCCCTTGGTCATGGGCCACCACCGCCGCGAGCGACGCCCGTCGCGGGACGTCCGGATCCGCAGGATGCGGAACTCGCTCGGATTGTTGATCGTGGTCTCGATCCTGAGCACGCTGCCCTTGTCGTACATCTTGAGGCTGTTGCGCTTCATGCGGTGCTTGATGCGTCGTCCCTCGGTGCGACGCTTGAGGTCGCTCGTCACCTCGCCCAGGAAGTGGCCGTTGAGCTTCCTGCCGAGGAACCGGAAGACGTCGTCGGCCCCGAAAGCGGTCATCGCATGCTCGAGCAGAGCCGGATAGATGGCCTCGAGCGTGCGCCGGTCCTTGAACATCACGTCCGTGGCGTACTCCGCCTGGTCGACGACCCAGTAGTAGCCGCCGAAGCGGGTGCGGCGGATCACGTCGAGCATGGGATTCACCCGTCGGGCCAACGCATTCAGGATCCGAGGCCACTTCCGGCGGGCGAACCGGTCGCAGATCCGCTGGGCCTCGGCCACATCGTCGATGCTCAGCAAGGTGTTGGCGAAGCGCTGGTAGCCGATGCCCCTGTTGTCCAACGCCCGGGCCAGCCACTCCCGGCCGTTGATCCACACCTGGATCTCGAAGGGAAACCAGCTCTGAAGCCGCACGTGCATGAGGCCGAACTCGGGATCCACGAAGTAGAAGTAGAAATGCAGGCACTTGCGACTCTTGCGCACCACCTCCAGGCGGTGCGTTTCCCGATTGCCCTGCACGGTGAACGAGCGGCACGGCTCCAGCACGCTGAACACGCAGACCAGCCCCTCCGTGATGCCGTCTCGCTGTGCGATCTTGCGAGCCACATCCTCCTTCGACTCCCCCTGCCGCTTCGTCGTCGCCGACGCCAGGTACTCGAACGGCCGCCCCGCCTCCTCGGCCAGGCGCATCGCGTGGGCCTTGAGCCGCTGCGTGACGCCCTCGACGTAGCCCTTGAAGTCCTTGAGCAGCACGCCCTGCCGGGTCAGGAACATCGCGAAACGGCCCTGAGGGTAGAGCTGCGTCAGGTGTCCCTTGAACACCAGCCGATCGAAGGTCGACAGCGTGCCGACGACCGCGTCGGCGTGTATCTTCAGGAAGTCGTCCATGGCCGGCCCACCGGCGGGATGGTTGCTACTGAGCCTCGAGCTCCGAGCCTTCGGGCTCCTTACAGGCGGCGTCAAGAACCATCGGCGTCGTTACTTCATGCTTCATCACGACGCGTGGGCCGGCGACCCCCTCGGTTGCTACCGGGTGGGGCAGCGTCAGCGGGGCGGATCGGTGCGGGGCAACCGCGGTGCGAAGCACACGGTGGGGCGACTCAGCCAACCCTCCCAGCCCAGCCTCAACCCCCTCGCCTCCCATCATCCTTTGGTTGCGGCCGAAGGCCGCGCTATGACGTCTGCGGCCCGCTCCGACGCTGCAGCACCTCTGCACTTCTGCCCGCGCGACGCCGCGTCATAGGACCACTGCCGTGTACCGAGCGGCGCCGCGCCTTCATCTCGGTGCATTCGGATCTTCTCGCACGACAGGCCACTACTTCGGGCACCGACTACTCCTCTATGTCGTAGCTGTCTGGCGCAAGCAGATAGCCACGAAAGCATTTGCCGATGCGCGCCTAACGTTCTAAAGTTGCGACGCCGGCGCATCCACGCCGCCTGACGAGGCTACTCTCTTCGATGCAATCCGGCACGCTTCCCGGCCCCGCAATGCGTTGCGCCGGTGTTCCCCGGAGCCGCGCGCAGCGCGGCGGAGGCGCAACTTGTTTGTTAGAAGACGCGCCCGCGCTACTTGATGTCGAGCCAGTCACTGCTCTGTCCGCACGTGCACTCCCTTGCTCGCCTTGTACGACCCCTCATTCCTTTCCCTCAAGGCGGAACCGATGGCCTCCAAGGGAACTGAGCTTCATGCCGGGCGGCGCCCTCCGTGGCCAGGGCAGGCCGGCGTGTCTCTCCAGCCACTCCCGAATCACGGGCACACCCCGGTCGCGGATATGAGGGCAATGTCGCCAGAAGCTGGGTGTGATTGGGAATTGATGGAGCACTCCGTCCATTTCGAGCTCGACTTCCGTCCAATCTCGATCGAAGTACTGATCCCGGTTCTTGGGACCAACATGGAGGCCATAGTGCCCACTGCCATCCGACCACGCTGTCACTCTCATGCCCGAGCTCGGGCCACAGCCCGTTGCTCCTCGGTGAGCATGTTGAAGTAGTGTCGCTCCATTTCGATTAGCAGCTCCACGTCGACCCCGACGTCCTCACTCGACGGAATCACCGCATCGATACCACAACTCGGGCACAGCGCCGTCTGAGGGACTCCCGACACGTCATCCTCATCGACCCAATCGAGGATGGCGTCGGGAGGGAACACGGACAGGCAGTAGAAGCACCCGCACCTCTCGGCCTCCAGGACTCGGGATCGATGCCGGATTGATCCAGCGTGGATATGTCCTAGTTCTCGCACGGTCAAACCCACTAGTTCAAGGCGTGTCTTCTAACGTTCAAAGTTGCCGACGTGCCGAAGGCATGTCCCGGAGCGAAGCGGAGGGCAAGGGCGCGCAAGCGCCCGCCGCGGCCACTGTTTGTTATGCGCCGCACGTCCATCGGCCCCGCCCGGAGATCTTCCTACTCTGTATCACTGACCGGTTCGACAGCAATTCCGAACTGCGGGAAGGCCGCCGCCAGGTTTCGGAGCGCTCGCTCCGTGCGCGGGCCCCACATTTTCGATACGACGTACGTGGCGCCCTCGAATATGAGAGGTTCTTCGACATCGCAAAACCAACGCCGCGGGACGTATCGGCCACCGCCGTCAAGCTTGCTTCTCGCCTCCAGTGCGGCCCTCATTGACGCACTGTCTACCACTCTTTCGACACGGAACACCACCGTCTCCGGCCGGCGGAACTGGATCCCCTCCGTCACGCGCTCGGGTGAGATGCCGTGCTCGACGAGGTACCGGAAAGCGCGATATAGGGCGTGGCGCTTCGGAAGCGCCGACAGTTTCTCACCACCAAGGTCGAGGTTGAACCGGGTCAGGTCGCGTCGGCCGCGCTCCGCCTTCTGCTTCTTCCGGACCTGTGTCTGATAGTCCGTCGCTTCCGGCAAGGGAATGATCTGCTGAACATCGACCAGCAGCCGATCGCCGAGCTTGTAGGGCGTCAGCCTAACGCACCGGATATCTACGCCTTTGTCGTTCAGCCACAGAACCGTCGTGGTGATCTCCTTGGAGAACTCCACGGATGCAAGCACGATCCGCACGTCCTGACCGAAACGCTCATCATCGGAGTCTTCCCACCCGAGGAATTCCAGGACAGCCTCACGCGCGTCGGCGTCGATGCCCTTGGTGGCCAAGAACTGCGCGTGTACATCCACGACTTGGTCAAACGTCAGGACTGACGCCATCGCCGCATACCGGAGGGCCTGCAGCTCCATATGCCCGCCGTCCTCAGTGCGCTTGAGCTCGATCACGACGATGTTTGCGTCCCTGTCGAGGCCGAGTATGTCGATTCGTCGCCTGCTATCTGCCCAGGCGCCAAATTCTTCGGTGACCACCATCACGTCTGGGGCCACTGCTCCGATACTCGCAAGGAGCACACGCTGGAGATCACCGCGCTCTCGGATGCCCTCAGCAATCAAGGACGCCTTAGGCACCGCTTCGATGCTGCTGGCACCTATCTCTAGAATCGCCATGGTTCCCTCTTCAGGACTGCTTCTGGGTGGCGCATAACGTTCTAAAGTTGCGACGCCGGCGCCTCCGCGCCGCCCGACGCGGCTACGCTCTTCGATGCACTCCGGCACGCTCGGCGACCCCAATACGCTCGCGCCGGTGTTCCCCGGAGCCGCGCCCCGCGCGGCGTAGGCGCAACTTGTTTGTTATGTGATGGCCCGCGTTGCCCGTGCGGACCCCCGCGTTTCCATACCTGCATACACTTAGCGCAGCATACGTGGCTGGCGTCTGGTCCTGTCCGTCCGGTCCTTTACTCTGACTCGCGATCAGGTCACCGACCCCATGAACTCGGCATTGGCGAGCCCTGCGCCGGCTCGTTGCTGAGTTGCCTAGCTCGATTTGAGCAACTCCATCAAATGGGAGATCTCCTCCCAACTATTTGGCAAGCGACTAACGAACGACAACTCCGCCTCCAACGCCTTACGCCGCAAGTCACGCTGCGCGATACGAGGCGAGGTCATTTCCAGTTGCGCTATGGCGCCGTAGTGCGCAAGAACCGCTGCCAATCGTCTGGCCGTGAGCTGTCGCGCCGTGATCGGCAGCACTAGGAGGTGTCTTGCTGGGAAGACTCGCTCCGGCGAGGTGTCTGCGACGATCAGCCGGTGTAGGGACTCCTGCAGTCGTCCATAGGCGTCCTGGTCGTACTGGAGTAGCAACTCGATCGCTTCGTTCATTCGCGCCAGCACGGGCTGTTCGGGCGTGCCCAACACGGCAACTGTCATGGGGCCGATATGGTGTTTAGCGCTGACGCGCCATACACCCGAGAATACCCAGCCTGCAACCCACCGCCGTACTGGATTCATGATCCTTGTGCCAAGAGGCCTAGCTCGGGTTGTCCACCATTCGTAGGCTGGCGCATATGGTATCCCAAGCGGGCTTTCGCATAACGTGTTCCGGGTTCCGAACCGGCCTCCATCACGTCCGTTCCTCGGCTCATTCCCTTCGACTCCACCACGTCCGTTTCCCGGCTCTAGCCGTCTCAGGCCGGTTGGGTCGGAGGCCGCCGCCAGGCGGCCGTAGCCGGAACCCGATTTGTTATACGGCCGCTGCCTAACCCGCCGGCTCGGTCAGTCCTCCGAGAGGAAGTAGTCGGAATCCAAGCGTTTGAGTTCATATGACTGAACGCGCGTGACGCCCACGTCATGATCAATCATCAGCGTTGCCAGCGCCTGGCCGTCAATCAGTACGATCTTGCTCTCGATGCTGCCTGCATAGTGCGTCGCCTCGGCCGTGAAGGATGACGTTGTAATGAAGATGCCCTTCCGCGCGCGTACGCCCTGCAAGGCCCCTGCGAACTTCTGGATCTCCGGGCGTCCGACCGATCCCTCCCATCGCTTGGCTTGGATGTAGATCGTGTCCAACCCGAGTCTGTCCTCCTTGATGATCCCATCGATGCCGCCATCTCCACCCCTCCCCACGGCCCGCCCCGCATCGGCCCGCGATCCTCCATAGCCCATCGTGACGAGGAGTTCAACGACCAGACGTTCGAAGAACTCAGGCGGGCACTCCTTCACCTTGGATAGAATCTCGCGGGCCAGTTGGCCTCGAAGCTGCTCGTACCCGTGTTCGATGAGTTCCTCGGGCGTGAGGTCTGTGTCCACGGGCAGCGGCCCCTCCACCGCCTCACCGTTCCCGCTGCGGGAGGGCTTCCTGAACTCCAAGTACTCAGGGAAGCCTTTAAGGACGTGCATGTTCACCGGCCCGTGGTGGTTCCTCAAAACCTCCTTGCCCCGCTCGGAAATCCGGTAGACTCCCCGACTTGGAGACTCCAAAAGACCAGCTCCCTTGAGATGAGACTTGGCCCAAGCGACACGATTCACGAAGACCGCCTGCTTCCCGCTCGGGAGGAGCTCCGCTCGTTCCTGGGACGTCAGATCGAATCGCTTCGCAAGTGCCTCGTAGGTCTCTTGATTCGTGTGACTCGCTCCGTCCGACAGGTGCTCCAAGAGCGGCCGCATCACCGTCTGAAAGTCCGGAATCGTCATCGTTGGATTCCTCTCACACTATGCCTCTGCAGTGCCGCATAACGGCCCAGGGCTTCCGAACCGGCGCGCCCTCGTGCCTACGGCGTCACGATAGGTCACATCTCCGCCTCGAACCACAACGATCCCCGAGCTCCTGGCGCCGGTTGCAGCGCAGGCCGCCGCAGGCGGCCGGAGCCGGAAGCCCGATTGTTAGGCGCCGTCGGCGCCCTCGCCCCTTGAGGACGCCCTTGTTCGATGTCATCCATTCGCTGCCTTGCGCCGCCTCCTGACATCCTTCCCTTCGGGTCTCCCCCCGGTCCCCGTCGGTGCCCGCTACCGGATACGAGGCGCGGCATTCCTTCGGTACTCTCTCGGCCAGAAGCGCGGCCACGTTCCTGGCGGCGCCGCAAAGCAGATCCGCGTACGACGTCTGCGGTCCGCTCCGACCCGCGGCACCTCTGGAGTTCTGCCCGCGCGGCGCCGCGTCATAGGACCAGTGCCGTGTACCGAGCAGCGCCGCGCCTCCGCCTCGGTGCATTCGGACCTTCTCGCACGACAGGCCACCACTTCGGGCACCGACTACTCCTCTATGTCGTAGTTGTACTGGCGCAAGCAGTTACCCTGACAGCATTTGCCGATGCGCGCCTAACGCGTCAGGGCTTCCGAACCGGCGCGCCCTCGCGCCTACGGCGTCACGATGGGTCACACCCCAGCCTCGACCCACAACTATCCCCGAGCTCCTGGCGCCGGTTGCAGCGCAGGCCGCCGCAGGCGGCCGGAGCCGGAAGCCCGATTGTTAGGCGCCGTCGGCGCCCTCGCCCCTTGAGGACGCCCTTGTTCGATGTCATCCATTCGCTGCCTTGCGCCGCCTCCTGACATCCTTCCCTTCGGGTCTCCCCCCGGTCCCCGTCGGTGCCCGCTACCGGATACGAGGCGCGGCATTCCTTCGGTACTCTCTCGGCCAGAAGCGCGGCCACGTTCCTGGCGGCGCCGCAGAGCAGATCCGCGTACGACGTCTGCGGTCCGCTCCGACGCCGCGGCACCTCTGGAGTTCTGCCCGCGCGGCGCCGCGTCATAGGACCAGTGCCGTGTACCGAGCAGCGCCGCGCCTCCGCCTCGGTGCATTCGGACCTTCTCGCACGACAGGCCACCACTTCGGGCACCGACTACTCCTCTATGTCGTAGTTGTACTGGCGCAAGCAGTCACCCTGACCGCATTTGCCGATGCGCGCCTAACGTCCCAGGGCTTCCGAACCGGCGCGCCCTCGCGCCAACGGCGTCACGACAGTTCGCGTCTCATCGTCGAACCACAACGATCCCCGAGCTCATGGCGCCGGTTGCAGCGCAGGCCGCCGCCAGGCGGCCGGAGCCGGAAGCCCGATTGTTAGGCAGCCGTCGGCGCCCTCGCCCCTTGAGGACGCCCTCGTTCGACGTCACCCATTCGCTGCCTTGCGCCGCCTCCTGACATCCTCCCCTCTCGGTTCTTCCCCCGGGTCTCCGTCGGTGCCTGCTACCGGCTACGAAGTCGCAGCACTTCTTCGGTACTCTCTCGGCCAGAGGCGCGGCCACGTTTCTGGCGGCGCCGCGAAGCAGATCCGCGTACGACGCCTGCGCCTCCCCTCCGACGCTGCAGCACCTCCCGGAGTTCTGCCCGCGCGGCGCCGCGTCATAGGACCACTCCCGTGTACCGAGCGGTGCCGCGACTGACCCCTGTGCATTCGGCTCCCCTCGTACAACAGTGGCACTACTTCCAGGCACCGACGACTCCTCCGTGACAAGGTTGGACTGGCGCAAGCGGATACCCTGACCGCATTTGCCGATGTGCGCCTAACGTTCAAAAGTTGCGACGCCGGCGCCTCCGCAAGGGGAGACAATTCCATAGTGACCGACCTCCTATTGACCCGCTTCCATGGTCCACACGCCTTGCGCCGGTGTTCTCCGGAGCCGCGCGTCAGCGCGGCGCAGGCGCAACTTGTTTGTTATCTGAAGGCCAGGGCCGTCCGAGCCTGGCTTTCGCGTTAGAGGTAGGTCTCTATGTCCGCTTTGCGGGCGAGATTCAGAGACACGCCGTTGACCGTATGAATCAGTCCCTTCTCTGCGAGCGCCGCCAGCGAGAGGTCAAACGTTAGGACGCGCTGACAGAAGTGATTCTTCAGCGTGTCTTCCGAAACAGTCTTTCGTCCCCAAAAGCTCTTTCGGTAGAGCGCGAGCAGAATCTGGCGGGCACCCACATCGAGGTCGAGCTTTCGCCTGAAGCCCACGATCGAAGCGTCAAGTGACTCGAGAATCGTGTCGTAGCCATCGATGCCGAAGTAATGGCTGTGTGTCTGTCGAACGGTTGCCACCTCAGAGGAGCCGATCAGCACTACTTCAAAGCCGTCATCAGCAGGAAAGTTCCGCTCATATCTCACGTAGGCGCTGACAGCCTCTGACGGACTCCGGCCGACCACGTCCCAACTGACAAAGGAACCTGTGTTCCAGTCAAAGACGATGATCCAGTTCTGAAGTCCGTGGCCACTATGGGCCTCCTTCTCTGTCATCGTCTTGATGATGCCTTCGTTTACGAAGCTGTCGAGCACCTTGCCGCGGGGCGACTCCTCAATGATGGCCTCGCATGTGTCGCGGAGAGTGTCTATCTCAAGTCGGTGTTCAACCGATGCTTCCCGCCCCGACTCCAGTTCGTAGAACGCGTCCGAGAGGGCACGAAAGTACCGTAGCACCTGAGGGTCACCTTCCTCCTCCTTGAGGTGGTACCCGTAAATGACCGAGGTGCGCTCGATGCTCTCCGCCCAGTAGTGCTGGACTCGACTCCTGATCTGCAATTCAAGGGTAACCCCTGCCCTCTCCAGGATAAGGTGCAAGGCGCGATACCCCGTGCGATCTCGGCCACGCTCACGGTAGTCCGTGACTCTTACGATGTCGAACTGCTTGGCACCTTTGACCTGTTCTTCGATGTAGGCCCCAAGACGGTCAACATCTGGGTTGCGAGGCACGATGATGCGGGCGCCCCCGATGTCCTGCAGCTGACTCATGCGGACACTCAGACGTCGGAGCTTGCGAATGATCTGAGGCTTGCGCTTGAGGCGTTGGGCGATGTAGTAGGGTTCGCCGAACCCACCCAGCCATCCTTGGAGTTCTAGTGTGGTCTCAGATAGCGGCTGCAAATGAGCCTCACGGTATTCATCAAACAGGTACTCGAGTTCAAGATACTCGTCATCGCTGCGGTAAAGTCCGCGAGAGATGGAGTTGCCGGCCCGGTCGATCTTGGTCTTCGACATCTTCATCCTGGCACGCCTTCTCCCCTATGACCGTAGTCCCTGGCTTTCAGATAACGTTCATTGGTTTCCAACGTCCGCCGGAGGACGCGACGCTTGCGTAAGCAAGCGGCGTGACCGCAGAGCGGATGTCCCGAAGGGCCGCGACCGCGCGGCGGGCGCGTGTGGAAACCTCATGTTATGTGAAGTCGTTCGCCGCGTGTTCTCACCGCACGACCTTGTCGACCTCGATCAGGCGTCTCTGAGCCTCGCGTGGTACGCGTCCCGATGCTTCGCACATACCGCAGCGAGCCACTCAAGATGAGTTTCGATGGTGTCAAAAGAGTGATCGAATATGAACGCCATTTCCACATATCGCGCGGCCGGACCCAGCGTTCGCGGGTCCAACACCGCCACGCCTTTCACCAATTCGTCGTACTCATCGTGCCCGATCTCGAACGGCTCCCACGTTGCCCCCGGCCCCATGCCGCCCTGGTCACCGCCACTTCCGAAGATCTCGTTTATCACGTGGAACGGAGGAAATACTCCGCACGCACCAAAATACGGCACATCGTAGACGAAGGTCAGCAGTGGTGCTCGGCATGTCTCCGCCTCAGGCCACGTGTGCTCGTGCCGCTCGTACATGATTGCACGCATTTGACCCAACCCCCTCTCGCTGCCCGTCCCTAATCACGCCTTTGGCATTCGCGATGTTCCCACGATTTCACATAACGTTCAAAGTTGCCGACGTGCCGAAGGCATGTCCCGGAGCGAAGCGGAGGGCAAGGGCGCGCCAGCGCCCGCCGCGGCAACTGTTTGTTATCGGTTGTTGCGTTGTGGGTCGAATCTTGCCGTCCGCTACACGTGCCCCACGAACTGAGTGTTGATCACGATCTCGGGGATGCTCCTCTTCACCTTCCACTCCCCCTCACGCTTCTTCACAAACTGGTCGATTTCGCCAGGACGGTATTCTGAAAGAACTAGGTAGATGGCACTCTCAGCAATTGAGCTGGCGAGACTGAGGACTTGTTCAAGTCCTTCGAATGAGCGGATCGGCTCAATTACCAGTTCTCGACCGGTGATTCTCACATGCGGCGCACTCCGGCCCGCGTGCGCCACCTCCGACCATTGCTTGTAGAGAATCTGGTACTCGCTGGATCTACCCACACGCTGAGCCAGGTCAGCAATGGAGGATGGGCCACCCACTCTGTACCAGGCCGGTTCCTGCCCCTTGTTCCTCCTCTTGAACGGCCCGAACCTGGCGTTGATTTCTCGCAGCGCGCTGTTCTTTGAAAGATGCCGACCGATGTCCTTGAGTCGCTGTCTGGCGGCAGCCACCTTGCTGGCGTCGCCAACCAGGCGGGCTGCGAGATCTGGAGCGCTCTTCTTGAGCTTGGCATGGTCGGGAGTGCGTGGCACCAAGGCTCTTGCCCAGTCTCGCTCCTGTCTGAGTTCAGACACGTAGTACTGACGAGCCCATCTCACACGCCACTTCTCCCTCGCCTCAGTCCGATCCACTGGCCCCTTGGTGATCCATTCGAGGGCGAGCGTCGCCTCGAACATGGCTCGAACGTCTGGCGCAGCCGCGTAAATGGATCCGTTGAGTAGGTGAACGTGGACGGCATCGAGGAACGCCAAGATCTGTCGGAACAGCACGGGCAATACCACGACGTCCACTACCTCGCGCTTGCTTGAAAAGAAGCTCCTCTTGAGCAGTCGGACGCCCTCATCAGCGAGTACTTGCAGATAGGACACAGGCTCCGACAGCGCCTCAGCGATCTGCCTGGGGACCTGCACACGGTCGAGAATCGGCTCATCAGGCGGCCTGTCTATCTTCGCTGCCATGGCCTATGCACATCTCCTACGCTTGATGAAACCAAAGCAATGACCGATAACGTTCAAAGTTGGTTCTCCTAAATCAGGTGTAGCTGAGGAAGGACTATCCCGGAGCAGCAGAGATAGACGGTGGCGATGAGGGGATCGGCCGAGTGGAAGCCGAAGGCCCTGTGGCTGAGAAGACGGATCTTGTTGTTCATGCCCTCGAGGCGGGCGTTGGTCAGGCCAGAATCGATGAAGGCGAGGATCCCGGTGAGGTGCTTGCGCACGGTACGGCCGAGGCGGACGAAGGGTCGGAGGCGTGAGCGGCAGGCCCAGGCGAGCCACTCCCTGAGGCGCCGTTCGGCTGTCGGTCGGTCGGGGGTGGTGAAGACATCGAGGAAGCTCTCCTTGAGCAGGCTGGCGCGGTACACGGGCGCGTTGGTGTACTTGATCGCAGCCAGGGCGGCGGCCTGGTCGGCATCGAGGCGCTCGCGGCGCTTGAGCAGGATCCAGCGCGTCCCCTTGAGCGCGGCACGCTCATAGGGCGCGAGCTTGCCGGCCTCCTCGCGACGGACCGCAGTGAGGGCGTCGTTGGCGAGGCGGGCGACGTGGAAGCGGTCAAAGACGATCTCGGCCCGCGGGGCGTAGGCCCGGAGGGCCTTCTCGTAGCCTGCAGACATGTCGATGCTCGCCAGCTCCACGCGTGCGGCGCGTTCGGGGCCCAGTTCCTTGAAGAACTCGGCCAAGGTGTCACCGCTCTTGCCCACGCCGACCCAGATCACACGATTCCGGTCGTGGTCCACGACGACGGTGAGGTACTTGTGGTGCTTGCGGTAGCTGATCTCATCGACGCCGATGCGGCGCAGGTTCTCGAAGCGGTCCTCGTGAAGCTTCTCCTCGACCAGCCGCTCGGCGATGCTGCCGACGGTGGCCCACGAGATGCCGGTCAACTCGGCCACAGCGGTGTGGCTCAGTTGCTGGGCCAACAGGCCCACCGCGTCCTCGAAGAAGCGCGTGAACACGCTCCTGGGCCGGGCCCAGGGAACCTCCTCGGTCCGGACCGCTTCGCACTCGGGGCAGCGCAGCCGCCGGATCGGCCCCTCCAGGTAGGTCCGGTGTCCCCAGATGCCCGGATGCCTCCACCACCGCTTCCTCTCGTCGAAACGCCCCCGCACCTGCGTCCCGCAGTCTGGGCAGGTCAGCTTGTGGAATCGTCGCCGGATCTCGATCACAACGATCGGCGCCTCCTCGCCCCGGGTCGCTTCGATGCGGACGCCCTTGACCCACAGCCCTGGCAGCCCGATGGTGCGGTTCAGGAAGGTCGTGATGCGCATCGGGATCCTCCTCCGGTCGATGGTAGCGTTCTTGCCGAACATCTCCACCGTACCAGGGGCTGACCCGGTGCGCATCTTCCTATTCGTCCGTCGTGCTCAACCTCCGTCTACGACCGCTCTCCCCTCCAACCCCCAGCACATCCATCACTTACGCTCTCACGCCTCTATCTCCGCCAGCTACACCTTTCTTAGGAGAACCTCAAAGTTGCCGACGTGCCGAAGGCATGTCCCGGAGCGAAGCGGAGGGCAAGGGCGCGCCAGCGCCCGCCGCGGCAACTGGTTGTTATCGGACTTGGCGCCACCACGCCGCTCGGCGGTACGCCTTCACACCTTCATCGGCTTCTTCTCATCTTCTAGATCCTCGAAGAGCTGAATCCGCACTTTCCCATCTGGGAAGCTCGCGCTGATCTCGAGTTCTCCACCCATCGCCTCAACAAACCGCCGAAGTGAACTGAGATACATGTCCGTACGTCTCTCCAGCTTCGACACCGTCGCTTGGTTCAGCCCCAACACCTCCGCCAGTTCCTGCTGGGACAGCGCTCTCGCCTGGCGAAGCTCCTGCAGCGGAAGCTCAGTGAGCAGTTCTTCTGTACGCTTCCGAATTCGCTCCTGCCTCTCGGGCGTCATTTTCTCCCGGATCGTCCGGAACTTCGTAGCCATCAGATCAGACCTTCCTCTTCGAGGACCCGCAGGTGTTGGTCGTACAGTTCATCTGCTCGCGGTACGAAGACATCGTACCACCGATCATCCCCCGTCTTATCCCCTGCGATCAGCAGGATCGCAACCCGCCTGGGATCGAATGCGTACAAGGTCCGGTACGGCCGCCCGTGCACCTGGCTTCGGAGCTCCCGCATGCGCGAGTGCCGCGACCGAACCACCTTGCTGCTGAAGGGGAATGGCAGATGTGGCCCCCGCTCCTCCAAGAGGCCGATCGTCGCAGCGACCTCCTCTTGCTCCTCGGCCGTGAGTTCCTCGAACCACTCCAGCCATTCGTCGGTGACCTCGACCTCATATGCCATATGATGCATTATGCATCATGCGGCATACCTCCGCAACCTCGCGTTCGTTCCCAACCACTCCGCGGCCCTTCAACGGCGCCATTTCCGATAACGCCCCAGGGCTTCCGAACCGGCGCGCCCTCGCGCCTACGGCGTCACGACAGTTCGCGTCTCAGCCTCGAACCACAACCATCCTCGAGCTCATGGCGCCGGTTGCAGCGCAGGCCGCCGCAGGCGGCCGGAGCCGGAAGCCCGATTGTTAGGCGCCGTCGGCGCCCTCGCCCCTTGAGGACGCCCTCGTTCGACGTCACCCATTCGCTGCCTTGCGCCGCCTCCTGACATCCTCCCCTCTCGGTTCTCCCCCCGGGTCTCCGTCGGTGCCTGCTACCGGCTACGAAGTCGCGGCGCTTCTTCGGTACTCTCTCGGCCAGAGGCGCGGCCACGTTCCTGGCGGCGCCGCGAAGCCGATCCGCGTACGACGCCTGCGCCCCCCTCCGACGCTGCAGTACCTCCGGAATTCTGCCCGCGCGGCGCCGCGTCATAGGACCATTCCCGTGTACCGGGCGGCGCCGCGACGCCACCTCGGTGCATTCGGATCTTCTCGCTCGACACGCCACTACTTCCGGCACCGACTACTCCTCGATGTCGTAGTCATACTGGCGCAAGCAGTTCACCCGACCGCATTTGCCGATGTGCGCCTAACGCCCCAGGGCTTCCGAACCGGCGCGCCCTCGCGCCTACGGCGTCACGACAGTTCGCGTCTCAGCCTCGAACCACAACCATCCTCGAGCTCATGGCGCCGGTTGCAGCGCAGGCCGCCGCAGGCGGCCGGAGCCGGAAGCCCGATTGTTAGGCGCCGTCGGCGCCCTCGCCCCTTGAGGACGCCCTCGTTCGACGTCACCCATTCGCTGCCTTGCGCCGCCTCCTGACATCCTCCCCTCTCGGTTCTCCCCCCGGGTCTCCGTCGGTGCCTGCTACCGGCTACGAAGTCGCGGCACTTCTTCGGTACTCTCTCGGCCAGAGGCGCGGCCACGTTCCTGGCGGCGCCGCGAAGCCGATCCGCGTACGACGCCTGCGCCCCCCTCCGACGCTGCAGTACCTCCGGAATCCTGCCCGCGCGGCGCCGCGTCATAGGACCATTCCCGTGTACCGGGCGGCGCCGCGACGCCACCTCCGTGCATTCGGATCTTCTCGCTCGACACGCCACTACTTCCGGCACCGACTGCTCCTCGATGTCGTAGTCATACTGGCGCAAGCAGTTCACCCGACCGCATTTGCCGATGTGCGCCTAACGGCCCAGGGCTTCCGAACCGGCGCGCCCTCGTGCCTACGGCGTCACGATAGGTCACATCTCCGCCTCGAACCACAACGATCCCCGAGCTCCTGGCGCCGGTTGCAGCGCAGGCCGCCGCAGGCGGCCGGAGCCGGAAGCCCGATTGTTAGGCGCCGTCGGCGCCCTCGCCCCTTGAGGACGCCCTTGTTCGATGTCATCCATTCGCTGCCTTGCGCCGCCTCCTGACATCCTTCCCTTCGGGTCTCCCCCGGTCCCCGTCGGTGCCCGCTACCGGATACGAGGCGCGGCATTCCTTCGGTACTCTCTCGGCCAGAAGCGCGGCCACGTTCCTGGCGGCGCCGCAAAGCAGATCCGCGTACGACGTCTGCGGTCCGCTCCGACGCCGCGGCACCTCTGGAGTTCTGCCCGCGCGGCGCCGCGTCATAGGACCAGTGCCGTGTACCGAGCAGCGCCGCGCCTCCGCCTCGGTGCATTCGGACCTTCTCGCACGACAGGCCACCACTTCGGGCACCGACTACTCCTCTATGTCGTAGTTGTACTGGCGCAAGCAGTTACCCTGACCGCATTTGCCGATGCGCGCCTAACGTCCCAGGGCTTCCGAACCGGCGCGCCCTCGCGCCTACGGCGTCACGACAGTTCGCGTCTCAGCCTCGAACCACAACGATCCCCGAGCTCATGGCGCCGGTTGCAGCGCAGGCCGCCGCAGGCGGCCGGAGCCGGAAGCCCGATTGTTAGGCGCCGTCGGCGCCCTCGCCCCTTGAGGACGCCCTCGTTCGACGTCACCCATTCGCTGCCTTGCGCCGCCTCCTGACATCCTCCCCTCTCGGTTCTCCCCCCGGGTCTCCGTCGGTGCCTGCTACCGGCTACGAAGTCGCGGCACTTCTTCGGTACTCTCTCGGCCAGAGGCGCGGCCACGTTCCTGGCGGCGCCGCGAAGCAGATCCGCGTACGACGCCTGCGCCTCCCCTCCGACGCTGCAGCACCTCTGGAGTTCTGCCCGCGCGGCGCCGCGTCATAGGACCACTCCCGTGTACCGAGCGGTGCCGCGACTGACCTCCGTGCATTCGGCTCCTCTCGTACGACAGGCCACTACTTCCAGGCACCGACCACTCCTCCATGACGTAGTTGTACTGGCGCAAGCAGTATACCCTGACCGCATTTGCCGATGCGCGCCTAACGGCCCAGGGCTTCCGAACCGGCGCGCCCTCGCGCCAACGGCGTCACGACAGTTCGCGTCTCAGCCTCGAACCACAACGATCCCCGAGCTCATGGCGCCGGTTGCAGCGCAGGCCGCCGCAGGCGGCCGGAGCCGGAAGCCCGATTGTTAGGCGCCGTCGGCGCCCTCGCCCCTTGAGGACGCCCTCGTTCGACGTCACCCATTCGCTGCCTTGCGCCGCCTCCTGACATCCTCCCCTCTCGGTTCTTCCCCGGGTCTCCGTCGGTGCCTGCTACCGGCTACGAAGTCGCGGCACTTCTTCGGTACTCTCTCGGCCAGAGGCGCGGCCACGTTCCTGGCGGCGCCGCGAAGCAGATCCGCGTACGACGCCTGCGGCTCCCCTCCGACGCTGCAGCACCTCTGGAGTTCTGCCCGCGCGGCGCCGCGTCATAGGACCACTCCCGTGTACCGAGCGGCGCCGCGACTGACCTCTGTGCATTCGGCTCCTCTCGTACGACAGGCCACTACTTCCAGGCACCGACGACTCCTCCATGACGCAGTTGTACTGGCGCAAGCAGTTACCCTGACCGCATTTGCCGATGCGCGCCTAACTCCCTTATCGCCGGTGCCCATCTCCCTCGTGCCCCCATTTACCCCTGGGTTTACGAACCCGGTTTCGCAGGCTGTTTCCGGACGACCTCGCGTGGGAGGGGCGGTCGGGGGGGGGCATTTCAGGGGGGCGCCGCCTCGACCCATCCTGCGGCGGGATCAGGCTACGCGCAATGAGTACGGATAGGGGCGTACGGATGGGGTCGGGAGGCGCGCCGGGCGCTCCGCGGCGGGCCGACGCTCAGGCCTGCTCACTCCTCGTCCAGCGGACTCCGGATCGACCCGAGGTGGGTGTCGCTCACGTGCGTGTAGATCTCGGTGGTCCGGCTGCTGTGGTGGCCGAGGAGCTCCTGGATGTAGCGGAGATCGGTTCCGGACTCGAGGAGGTGGGTCGCGAACGAGTGGCGAAGCATGTGGGGGGTGACACGCCTTCCGAGGCCGGCACGTTCTGCGGCCTCGACCACGATCTTCTGCACGGACCGGGCTCCGTAGTGCCGATCGGGCCTGGTACCGGGGAAGAGCCAGGATCCCCCGGGATAGGCTTCCCGATAGATGCGGACGGCCTCCATCGCTTTGGGGGACAGCAGCGTGTAGCGGTCCTTCCCGCCCTTCCCCCTCCGCACCCGTAGCAGGCGTCGGTCGGTGTCGAGGTCCTCGGGCCGCAGGCGTACGACCTCGCTCACCCTCAGACCCGCCGAGTAGAGCACGAGCACGATTGCCCTGTGCTTGGGGTGCCGCACCTGCTCCAGCAGGCGCCGCACCTCCTCCTTGCTCAGCACCCGCGGGAGCTGCCGCTCGGGCCTGGGCCGCGGGATGTCCTCGGCGAGGCCGGGTCGGCCGAGCACGCTCTGGGACAGGAAGCGAAGCGCGCTGACCGCCTGATTGTGGTAGCTCCGGCCCACCCGGCCCTGCTCCACGATGTGGAGGAGGTAACACCTCATCTCCTCCGCGAGCTCCGCCTTCGGCGCTCGGGCCCGCCAGGCCAGGAAGCGGCGGACATGGCCCAGGTACACCTTTCGCGTCCTGGGGGCATACCCCCGGATCACGAGCTCCCGGCGCGTGCGCTCGAGCAGCTCATCGATCGCCGCAGGGTTTCTCACCGCCTCGACGTCCGCCGGCTCCGCGCTCGCTGGCTCCGCGCTCGGGGGGCTCGCGCCCACTGCCTCGCGATCGTCGCGGGGTGGGCCCGCGCGTTCCGCTCCGCCCTCGGCCATCCGGAGGCGTTCGCCGAAAGCCCGCGCGAGGTGGTCCTCGACGACCTGTCCCCTCGGCAGGACCCACACCAGCCGCCGGGGATCCCATCGTCGGCCGCGCACGGACTTGATCGCCGCCAGGTCCTCTTGCGTGAAGCCGCGTCCGAGCGCGACCTCGAGCGACGCTCCGGTGTCCACGACCTGCACCCGACCGGGGGCCACCGCCGGCCGCCGGGGCCTCGATGGCCTTCGCTCACCGGGTGGCCTGTGCTCCATGGATGAACACAGGCCCGGAGCCTGGGCGCTGGAATGGCTCCAGGGGCGCCGTCCCGATCCTCGCAGCCCGGGAGGGTGAACGGTAGGTTCCCGGGCGTCGTCCCGCCGTCCAGCGCCGAGGTCGTCACGTGCACCTGCACACCGAGCCCCACGCCCGCCTCGCGGCCACCCTCGCGCTCGCCACCACCCTCCTGATGGGGGCCGTCCGGGTCCAGGCCCAGGCCCCGCCCGCGTCGCCGCTCGAGATCTGGTTCGACGAGCCGGCGGCCTCCTGGGATCACGCCCTGCCGGTGGGCAACGGACGCCTGGGCGGCATGGTCTTCGGCGGCATCGAGCGCGAGCGCATCCAGCTGAACGAGGAGACGCTCTGGTCGGGCGGGCCGTACGACCCGGTGGTGAAGGGAGCGTACAGGGCCCTGCCGGAGATCCGGTCCTACCTCTTCGCGGGAGACTTCGTCCGGGCCCACGATCTCTTCGGGCGCACGATGATGGGCGTGCCCTACGAGCAGATGAAGTACCAGCCGTTCGCGGATCTGTGGCTGGACTTCCCGGGCCACGGGGGAGCCACGGATTACAGGAGGTCGCTGGACCTGGGCGACGGGGTGGCCCGCGTGCGCTACGTGGTCGACGGCGTCACGTATCTCCGGGAGGTCTTCTCGAGCGCGGTCGACCAGGTCCTCGTGATCCGCATCAGCGCCGACCGCCCGGGCGCCGTGACCTTCTCGGCCGAGCTGCACGGCGTGCGGAACCCGGCGCACTCCAACTACGGCACCGACTACTTCCGCATGGACGGGATCCCCCCGGCGGATCTCCGCGTCACGGGTAAGAGCTCCGACTATCTGGGCATCGAAGGGCGTCTGCGCTACGAGGGCCGCATCCGCGCCCGCGTTCGCGGTGGCACGTCGGAGATCGACTATCGCACGCTCCGCGTGCAGAACGCCGACGAGGCCGTGCTCGTCTTTGCGGCCGCCACGAGCTTCGTCGACTATCGGGACGTCTCGGCGGATCCGGCCGCGCGCGTGCGCGACGCGCTCTCCCGCGTACAGGACCGCACCTGGGACGCCATGCGCGCCGACCACGAGCGGGAGCACCGCTCCTGGTTCGATCGTGTGTCGCTGACGCTCGGGCCCCCGGCAGCCCCCGGGCCCGACCTGCCCACGGACGAGCGCATCGCGCGCTTCGCCGACCACCCCGATCCGGCGCTCGCGGCCCTCTACTACCAGTTCGGTCGCTACCTGCTCATCGCGAGCTCCCGCCCGGGCACGCAGCCCGCGAACCTCCAGGGGATCTGGAACGACAACCCGAACCCGTGGTGGGACAGCAAGTACACGATCAACATCAACCTGCCGATGAACTACTGGCCCGCGGAGACGGGCAATCTCCCGGAGATGGTCGAGCCGCTGGAGCGCCTCACCCGCGAGGTCGCGGAGGCGGGCGCGGAAACGGCCCGCGAGCACTGGAACGCCCGCGGCTGGGTCCTGCACCAGAACACGGACCTGTGGCGCTCCACCACCCCGATGGACGGCCCCTCCTGGGGCGCGTGGCCGGTGGGCGGCGCGTGGATCATGACCAACCTGTGGGAGCACTATCGATTCGGTCGGGACGCGGCCTATCTGCAGCGGATCTATCCGCTCCTGCGCGGGCAGGTGCGGTTCCTATTGGACATCCTCGTCGAGCACCCGAAGTACGGCTGGCTGGTCACGGCCCCCTCGAACTCGCCCGAGAACTTCCCCGCCTGGCCGGGCAACGGACGGTTCTTCGACGAGGTGAGCGGGCTGTACCTCCAGGCACGCACCATGGCCGTGGGCCCCACCATGGACATGCAGATCATCCGCGAGGTCTTCGCCGAATTCGAGGAGGCCGCGGCGCTCCTGGGTCGCGACGCCGATCTCGCGGACCAGGTGCGCACGGCCCGCGCCCGGCTCGCCCCGGACCAGGTCGGCAAGCACGGCCAGCTCCAGGAGTGGATCGAGGACTACGACGAGATCGAGCCGGAGCACCGGCACCTCTCCCATCTGTGGGGCCTCTATCCGGGCCGCGAGATCACCCCGGCCTCGGGGGAGCTTGCCCGTGCGGCCGCCGTGTCCCTGGACCGCCGGGGCACCGGGGGATGCGGATGGTCGTACGCCTGGAAGATGGCCGCGCGCGCCCGGCTCCTCGACGGCGAGGAGGCCCTCCATCAGCTCCGGGCGCTCCTCGTCGGCTCGTCCCTCCCGAACCTCTTCTCGCTCTGCGGCCGGGCCCTCCAGGTCGACGGCAACCTCGGCGGCACGGCCGCCATCGCGGAGATGCTGCTGCAGTCCCACGATGGCGTGATCCGGATCCTCCCGGCGCTTCCCTCCGAGTGGTCCGAGGGGAGCGTGCGCGGGCTCCGGGCCCGCGGCGGGTTCACGGTCTCCGTGTCGTGGGCGGACGGGTCCCCGACCGGGGCCACGCTCGAGGCGTCGGTGGACGGGCCCTGCAGGATATCGGCCGAAGGCCTGCGCGGCGTGCAGTCCGGGGGACGGGCCGTCCCGCTCACCCTCACCGACGATGGTGCCGTCGCGTTCCAGGCGAAGGCCGGCTCCAGCTACCGACTCACCTTCGGGGGATGACGAACATGATGCGCCGACTCGCGGCCCTGGCCTTCCTTCTCGCCCTCCCGACGCCCGCTGCGGCGGTGTCCGCAGCACCCCGCCGTGACACGTATCCGAAGAACCCGGACATCGACATCCTGCACTACGCGTTCGACCTGACGCTCGGCGACGACACGGACGTGATCCGCGGCCTCGCGCGCATCGACGCGCTGTACCGGAAGGCGGGCCAGTCGACTCTTCGCCTGGATCTCGTCCGGGCCTCCGACGCCCTGGCCGGAAAGGGCATGACGGTGGACGCCGTGCGCATGGACGGCCGGGAGCTCACCTGGCGCCACGAGGACGACCAGCTCTTCATCGACCTGCCGGAGCCGCCCGCCGCCATGACGCGGATCGAGGTGGAGGTGGTCTACCACGGTGTGCCCGCGGACGGGCTCCACATCGGACCCAACAAGCACGGGGACCGCTCGTTCTTCAGCGACGACTGGCCGAACAAGGCCAGGAACTGGCTCCCCACCGTGGATCACCCGTACGACAAGGCCACCAGCGAGATGCGCGTCACCGCGCCCGACCACTACCAGGTGGTCTCCAACGGCGGGCTGGTGGAGGAGACCGACCTCGGCGACGGGCGCCGAGTGACTCACTGGAAGGAGTCGGTGCCGATCGCCACGTGGCTCTACGTGCTGGGCGTCGCGGAGTTCGCCGTCCAGCACGTCGACGAGCTCGACGGCAAGCCGATCCAGACGTGGGTCTACCGCGAGGATCGGGACGCCGGCTTCCACGACTTCGCCACACCGTCGAAGCAGGTGCTCGCCTTCTTCTCGGACCGCATCGGCCCGTATTCGTACGAGAAGCTGGCCAACGTCCAGTCCAACAGCGCCGGCGGCGGGATGGAGGCCGCGTCGGCCATCTTCTACAGCGACCGGTCCGTCACCGGCAACCGGGACCGCCGCTGGCAGCTCGTCATCGTGCACGAGATCGCGCACCAGTGGTTCGGCAACGCGGTCACGGAGTCCGACTGGGACGACGTCTGGCTCAGCGAGGGCTTCGCCACCTACTTCACGCTCCTCTTCCGCGAATACGCCACGGGCCGCGACGACTTCGTGGCCGGGCTGAACGACGCACGCGACCGCGTCTTCGACTTCTACGCGGACAGCGCCGACTACCGGGTCGTCCACGACAACCTGGACGACATGAGCCAGGTCACCACCGGCATGACGTACCAGAAGGGAGCCTGGGTCCTGCACATGCTCCGGGAGCTGGTGGGCACGGACGCCTTCTGGAGCGGGGTGCGCGCGTACTATGCGCAACACGTGAACGGCAACGCCACCACGGCGGACTTCCGGCGCGCGATGGAGGAGGCGTCCGGCCAGGACCTGGAGTGGTTCTTCCGGCAGTGGCTCTACCAGGGTGGGAACCCGACGCTGGAGGCGTCGTGGTCCCCGACGCCGGACGGAATCCGCCTGCGCCTGCGTCAGGCCCAGGACCGCTATCGCTTCCGCGTTCCGGTGGACCTCGCCGTGGAGCTCTCCGACGGGAAGGTCGAGCGCCGCACCGTCTGGCTCTCCGGGAGCGCCCCGTTCGACGAGGTCCTTGCGCTGCGGGGCAAGGCGGTCGGCGTGGTCATCGATCCGGACACACGGCTTCTGGCCCGCTGGTCGCTACGCCGCGGAGGGTGAGGGCGGACCCCCGGCGAACGGCGACGGCGACTTCGGGCGCCCCTTCTCGTCACCCACGACCCTACCCGGCCCCCGGCAACACCCACTCCCCTCCGGCCATCACCCAGTACTTCACGTACGGCGCCGCCGCCAGGATGACGTAGCTGTAGTCCCGCAGCCCCAGCCGGTAGACCAGCGACGCCACGCGCAGGTAGCTGCGCCGGAGGATCGGTCGGGGGAAGGATCGCTCGCGCAGCATGCTCGCGGCCAGCCTCAACAGCCTGCGCTTCTGCGCCAGCGGGGTCTGGGTCCTGGCCTCGTCGTCCCACTGGGTGCGCAACGTCCCGTCGACGGGGAGGGGGCAGGGCTCGTGGTCGGGATAGGCCTGCCACGGAACGGATGTGGCCGCAGGCAGGAAGTGGCCGAGCCAGCGCATGTAGTACTTGTGGCCGAGGCAGAGGTCGATCGGAGTGGCCACGATCCACGCCAGGAAGTCGCTGTCCCAGAACGGGATGTGCAGGTCGAGCCGGTGGAGGTCGATGTTCTCGAAGTAGGCGTAGAGCGGGCGTCGCTGATCGTTGAACATCAGGAACAGGTAGTAGTCGCGGCCGGGATCGGGGCAGTGCAGGTCGTCCAGCTCGTCGTTGATCCCCTGGCGCAGCACCTCGACCGCCACCTTGTAGGCCGCGGGCCGCATGAGCTTCCGGTTGACCCACCCCTCTCTCAGCCAGTAGTGGATGGCGGGCTCGCGTTGCCCGGCTCGCAGGCTGTCGACCATGTGCTGGTTCATGGCCAGGTGCCCGAGGCCGACGCTTCCGCCCATCCCACCCCATTCCATCATGGGCCGCTCCGGCGGACGCTCGGCCCGACGGGGTGACGCGGCCCACGCGTCGACCACCTCCCGGGTCACCGCGTTCATGTCCGCCCAGTCCGACTCCAGCGTGATCTCCTCGTGGAACGTGCCGACCCGGCGGGCGAACTCGCGCCCGAACACCCGGTCCTGCGTCCGTGGCGGCGCGAAGTTGAAGGTGTGGACGTCCACGTCCAGGTCGCGAAGCATCGCCACGACGCTCCGTGAGTCGAGGCCGCCGCTCAGCAAGGACATCACGCACGTGTCGTCGCGCACCCGGCACCGCACCGCGGACCGGAAGCGTCGACATCCCTCCTCCACCATCTCGGCCTCGGACACCCCCGACGGCTCGATCTCGTCCCACCGCCAGTACCGGGAGCGCGTCACCCGCCCCTCCGCAGCGGTGACGAGCTCCGCCGGGTTGATCGCGGCGATCTCGGCGTACGGCGTGCGCCGCGACAGCGCGTAGCGGAGGTAGGCGATCTCCGTAACGCCCTGGAAATCCATGCTCTTGTGGACCTCGCCCACGGCCTCCAGCACGCGCAACGCGGTCGAGAATACGACGTGGTGCCCTCCGACCCAGTAGTAGAGGGGGCGGATGGCGAGCTTGTCCGCGATGAGGGTGAGGGCGGGGGTCTCGGGATCGTAGTGCACCGCGCAGAATTGACCCCGGACCTTGCGCAGCAGCTCCCATCTTCCGGCTCGCCATTCGCGGTGCAGGAGACCGAGATCCTCCGTGCGGGTCCGGCCGGCGGCGTCGTCGAGCGCGAGCAACGGCTCGCCCACGAGCATGGAGACCGCACCGTCCGGGTCGACCTGGAGCGCCGGCTGCCGGTAGGCGCCGATGTCGAGCTTCGCCAGGAAGACGCGGTCGTCCCGGAAGGTCCGGATCTCGTCCGACGGGTCCCGGGAGAGGGTGCGCCGGATCGTCTCACACGAGGCATCCGGGATCGGGTGCCTGGGGTCGAGTGTGAACACGCCCGCGAGCATCGTCATTCGACGGTCTCCCACAACCTGGTCTTCCCGGCCAGCACCGGACCGGGATGCGAAAGCGCGCCATCCGGGTCGCGCGTCGTGTGCCCTGGGTGTGATTCTGCCGGCAGACCGCGCTGGATTCGTCGTGTGCAGCTGCGGGGGGGTGGCGCGCGCCGGCGGCGGAGACGCCTGTGGGGGCCCAGGCGTGCGGCGTCGCCTTCCCGCCGCCAACGCTCCGTCGGGTCAATATGCGCGGCGGGGACGCCGCGCACCACAACCGGTGCCGGCTGCGGGTTAGCTCGCTCCCGCTCCCACCAACCGCGCGCGTGTGTACGCCACCAGCCCGCCCGCGTCGATGATCGCCTGGCGCGACGCGGGGAGCGGGACGGTCGCGAAGGTCGTGCCGCGCGTCCGGTTCACCACGCCCTCGCCCGTGACCTCGATCTCGTCGCCCTCGGAGGCCTCGACGTCCGGGCAGGTCACGACGCGCAGGCCGAGGTTGATCGCGTTCTGCACGAAGATGCGCGCGAATCCCTTCGCCACGATCGTGAGGTCGTGCCCGACCAGGCAGGACACGGCCTGCTCGCGCGAGGAGCCGCACCCGAAGTTGGCTCCGGCGACCAGCACGCTCCCCTTCGGCAGCGCGCCGGAGCGGAGCATGGCCGAGAAGTCGGTGTCGTCCGCGAAGGCGAACTGGGGCGTCTCGGTCGGGAGGACGGTGGCCATGTAGCGGCCGGGATAGATGACGTCTGTCGAGATGTCGTCGCCGAGCGCGTAGACGACCCTGGATGGCGTGGACATGGTCAGCTCCTCCTCACCCGTGGATCCGTGATGACGCCGGTGACGGCGGACGCAGCCGCCACCGCGGGCGAGCAGAGATACACCTCGCTCTTGGGGTTGCCCATGCGGCCCTTGAAGTTCCGGTTGGTCGTGGACAGCGCCACCTCGCCGTCGCCCAGCGCGCCCTCGTGGATGCCGAGGCAGGGGCCGCACCCGGGGTTCATCACCACCGCGCCGGCCTTCATGAACGTCGCCAGGTAGCCCTTCGCGAGCGCCTCCTGGTAGATCTTCGCGGACGCGGGGAAGACCAGCATGCGCGTGCCGTCCGCCACCTTCTTCCCGTCCAGCAGGCGGGCGGCCTCGGCCAGGTCGTCCAGGCGGCCGTTCGTGCACGAGCCGATCACCACCTGGTCGATCCGACGTCCGGCCACTTCCGTCAGCGGCCTCACGTTGTCGACCGTGTGCGGGCAGGCGATCCTGGGCTCGAGACGGCCCACGTCCACCTCGACCGTCCGCTCGTACACCGCGTCGGCGTCGGGCGCGACCGGGGTGAGCGCGTCGCTCACCTCGGCCTCGTCACGCAGGTAGCGCAGCGTCTCCTCGTCCGCGGGCACGATCCCGGCCGTCGCACCGGCCTCCACCGACATGTTGCACAGCGTCAGCCTCCCGGAGGTGGACATCTTCCGGATGGTCTCGCCATGGAACTCGAGCACGCGGAAGTTCGCGCCCTCCGCGCTCAGCGTGCCGATGAGCTCGAGGATCAGGTCCTTGGGGCCGACGCCCTCGGCGAACGTCCCCTGCACGTGCACCTTGATCGTGCCGGGCACCTCGACGTTCAGCACGGACCCGAGCGCCCACACGCTCGCCATCTCGGTCGCGCCGATCCCGAACGCGAAGGCGCCGAGCGCGCCGTGGCTGGTCGTGTGCGAGTCGGTGCCCACCACGACCGCGCCGGGGCGCACGTAGCCGCACTCGGGGAGGATCTGGTGGCAGATGCCGCCCACGTCGCCGCGGATGTCGTGGAAGCGCCGGATCCCCTGGGCGCGCACGAACTCCCGGATCTTCTTCTGGTTCGTCGCGGTCTTGGGCGACTCGGCCGGCACGCGGTGGTCGAAGACGATCGCGAGGCGCTCGGGGTCCCACACCTTCGGCTGGAGCGCCGTGCCGGCGTAGATCTCGTTGAACTGGTTGATCACCAGCGCGGCGTTCTCGTGCGACATCGCGAGGTCGACGCGCGGCTCCACCACCTCGCCGACGGCGACCTCCGACCGGCCGGACGCCCGGGCCAGGATCTTCTGGACGACGGTCATACCCATGTGGACCTCCAAGCGCGGCCGCCCCTCGGGCCGCTAGACGATTCCCCTGGCTCTCAGGTCGGCCACCTCGGCCGGCCCGATCCCGAGCTCCCCGAGCACCGCCCCGGTGTCCGCGGACAGCGCGGGCGGCGGGCAGGTGAGGGCACCGGGTGTCTTCTCGAAGTGCGCGGTCAGGCCGAAGAGCTTCACGACCCCGACGCCCGCCACCTCCACCTCCTCGAGCGTGCGCCGATGCTCGACCTGCGGCTGGCTCAGCGCCGCCTCCAGGCCGAGGATCGCACCGCTCGGCACGCCCACGGCGTTCAGGCGCTCGACCCACTCCTCCGTGGGCCGATCGCTCAGGCGCGCCTCGAGCAGCGGCGTGAGCGCCGTGCGGTTCCGCTTGCGCACGTCCCTCTTCCGGAAGCGCTCGTCCGTCTTCAGCTCGGGCACGCCGAGCACGTCGCACAGCGCCTCCCACTGCTCCTGCTTGTTCGCCGCGATGTTGATCCACCCGTCCTGCGCACGGAACGTCCCGGACGGCGCGGCGGTGAAGTTGTCGTTCCCCATGGGCACGGGCTGCTGCCCGCCGATGAGGAGGTTCGCGGCCACCCACCCCACGAGCGGCATGATCGAGTCGAGCATCGCGACGTCGATCATCTGCCCCTCGCCCGTGCGCTCCCTGTGGTAGAGCGCTGCCATGATCGCGAAGGCGGCGTTGAGCCCGCCGACGGTGTCGCACACGGGGAAGCCGCAGCGGAGCGGGTTGAGGCGCTCGTCGCCGTTGATCGCCATCACGCCGGAGAGCCCCTGGATGATCTGGTCGTACGCGGGCTTCTCGGCGTCCGGCCCGGTCTGCCCGAAGCCGGACACGGCGCAGTACACGAGGCGGGGGTTGGCCTTCGACAGCACCTCGTAGCCGATGCCGAGGCGGTCCATCACGCCGGGACGGAAGTTCTCGACCACGACGTCGGCCTTGTCCGCCAGCCGCAGGAAGATCGCCTTTCCCTCGGGCGACTTGGTGTTGAGCGTGACCGACCTCTTGTTGGCGTTCTGCGCGAGGAAGCTCGTGCCCATCAGGCGCTCGTTCAGGTCGCCGCGGATGCCGAGCTTACGCGCGAGGTCACCGTCCTTCGGATTCTCGATCTTCACCACGTCGGCGCCGAGGAGCGCGAGATGGAGCGTCGCGAACGGCCCGGCGAGCACGTTCGTCAGGTCCAGGACGCGCACGCCCTCCAGCAGCCGCGCGCTCATGCCACCCCCAGCTGCGGGACGGGCCCGGTCTTGTGCACGTAGCCGGGGAGCTCCCGGCCGAAGTGCGCCGCCACGTCGCGCGCCACGTCGATGAGACGATGCAGGTCCACGTCGGGCCGGAGGCCCTGGCGATGCAGCGCGTACACGAAGTCCTCGGTGGCGACGTTGCCCGCCGCCACCTTCGTGAACGGGCAGCCGCCGAGCCCGCCGAACGAGGTCTCGAACGACGTCACGCCGACGCGCATCGCCGCGAAGACGTTCGCCATCCCGAGGCCGTACGTGTCGTGGAAGTGGCAGGTGCACGCGACGTCGGGCGCGAGCGCCATCACCGCGCCGAAGAGCGACTCGACCTGCGCGGGGTGGGCGTGGCCGGCGGTGTCGGCCAGGCTGATGTGCCGGAAGCCTGCGTCGAGGTACGTGCGCACCATGCCGAGCACGCGCTCCGCCGGGATGCGTCCCTCGAAGCCGCACCCGAACGCCGACTGCACGGAGAGCTGCACGGCCTTGCCCGCGGCCCGTGCCACCTCGGCCGCGCCCGTGATGCGCCGCGTGGCCTCCTCCGTGCCCATCCCCGTGTTCTTGCGGCTGTGCGTCTCGCTCGCGGACGCGCCCATGCAGAACATCTCCACGCCGCACGCGAGCCCGCGCTCGAGCCCCTTCTCGTTGAGGACGAGCCCCGACAGGACCGCGTTCCCGGTCTTCGCCGGGTCGCTCGCGCCGAGGCGGCGGAACAGCTCGTCCGTGTCGGCCATCTGCGGGACCTTGTCGGGATGGACGAAGGAGCCCACCTGCACGATGTCGACGCCGGCCGCGATCACCGCGCGGATCCACGCCTCCTTCGTCTCCAGCGGAACCGGCTGCTTCTCCATCTGCAGCCCGTCCCGCGGACCCACCTCGTGGACCACCAGGCGCGTCATAGCTTGTCCGCGATCGACCGTCCCATGGCCGAGGCCGTGTCCGTCCCGCCCATGTCGTACGTGCGTACCTTCCCGTCGCGGATCACCTCGGCGACGGCACCCTCGAGCGCGGCGGCCTTCTCGTCCTCGCCCAGCCACTCGAGCATCATCTTGGCGGCGAGGATCGTCGCGATCGGGTTCACCTTGTCCTGGCCGGCGTACTTGGGCGCGGAGCCGTGGCTGGGCTCGAAGACCGCGAGCCGGTCGCCGATGTTGCCCGAGCAGCCGAAGCCGAGCCCGCCGACCATCTGCGCGCACAGGTCGGAGATGATGTCGCCGTACAGGTTGGGCGCGACGAGCACGTCGTAGTTGAAGGGGTTCTTCAGGAGCCACATCGTCATCGCGTCGATGTTCGCGTCGTCGCACTCGATCTCCGGATAGTCCTCCGCGACCGCCTTGGCGACCTCGAGGAACAGCCCGTCCGTCGCGCGCACCACGTTCGCCTTGTGGACGACGGTCACCTTCTTGCGCCCCTTCGTCCGGGCGAAGTCGAAGGCCGAGCGGACGATCCGCTCCGAGCCCGCGCGCGTGTTCACCTTGCAGGAGATCGCGTACTCCTCGGGGGGGAGATAGCCGAAGCGCGCGAACGGCTTCGACAGCCGGCCCAGCATCTCCGCGAGCTCGGGCGGCGGAGGCGCGAACTCGACGCCCGCGTACAGGTCCTCGGTGTTCTCGCGGAACACCACCAGGTCGATCCCGTCACGGAAGTTGAGGGGATTGCCCGGATACGCCTTGCACGGCCGCAGGCAGATGTAGAGGTCGAACATCTGCCGCATGCGCACGATCGGCGAGCGGTAGGTGAGCCCCTGGTCGCGGAGCTTCGGGTCGATCTCGGCGGCGGCGGTCTTCGCCGGCTTCGACGTGATCGCCCCGAACAGCGCGGCGTCGACGCTCTTGAGCAGGTCGACGGTGCGCGTCGGGAAGGCCTCGCCCTCGCTGCACCAGAAGTCCCAGCCGATGTCTCCGTGGATGTATTCGGCGTCGAGGTCCAGGCGGTCCAGCACGATCCTGGTCGCGTTCAGGACGTCGACGCCCACCCCGTCTCCGGGGAGCCAGGCGATCCGGTAGTTGGCCATCTCTGCGGAAGCTCCTGCGTGGTGTCGGCCGAAGGCGGCCGGGGTTGGAGCCCACACGGGACGGCGGCTGGAAGACACACCCGTGCCACTCCGCCGCCTTCACGGTCATCTCGAACGATGGCCGGACGCGGTCGGGGCAGGCATCGGGAGAAGCCCTACAAGGGTGTAGGAGGGTTCTCCACACGGGCGGGGGCCCGCGTTTACTCGGCGTTCAGCGCCTCGGCCGGGCTCCTGCGGGTTGCGCGCCAGGCCGGGACGGCGGCCGCCAGCGCCGCCACCAGGAGCATCGCTGCGGACACCCCTCCGAACGTGCCAGGATCGGTGGGCTGCACGTGGAAGAGGAGCGCCTGCAGCGCGCGGGTGCCGTAGTACGCCCCGGCGACCCCGAGCACGAGCCCGACGAGGGTCAGCCGCAGCGCGCCGATCACCACCGAGCCGGCCACCTCGCCGGCGCCGGCGCCCAGCGCGCGCCGGAGCGCGATCTCGGGGGTGCGCTGTCCCACGCTGAAGGCCAGCACGCCGTAGATCCCGACGCCCGCGAGCACCAGGGCCATGAGGCTGAACAGCCCCATGAGGAAGGCGGCGAAGCGCGGCGTGGCGGTGAGCCCCTCGTACGCGTGCTCGAGCGACTCGACCGCGAAGAGGGGCATCGCCGGGTCGACCTCCGCCACGGCCCGCCGGATGCCGGGGAGCACGGACGCGAGATCCGCCTCGGCCCGGAACGACACCTCGAGCGCCCGCGACGGCATCTGCTCGATGGAGAAGAACACGTCCGGGCTGTTCGGCCCGTCCATCATGTCCTGGGTGAGGTTCCGGTAGCGGACGTTGTCGACCACGCCGACGATCTCGGCGATGTTGGCCGGGTCCGCCGGGTTCCCGATCGCGATCCGTCTCCCCACGCCGTTCGGGTCGTCGGGGAAGACGCGGTCCACGAACGCCTGCGTGACGACCACCACGCCCGCCGCGTCCGCCGCGTCCTGCTCCTCCAGCGTGCGCCCGCGCAGGAGCCGGATGCCCAGGTTCTCGAAGTACCCGGGCGTGACGCTGTGCCTGTGGTAGCGTATGCGCTGCTGCGGGTCGTCGGGGCGCGCGAGGATCGCGCCGCTCGAGCGGCCGCGGAAGGGAAAGTCGGACGAGGCCGCCACCGACGAGACGCCGGGCACCGCTTCGACACGCTGCACCAGCTCGCGCGTGAACCGAAGGATGGATGCCCGGTCGGGATAGCGCTCCTGCGGCGGCTGCACGCGGAAGACGCTCACGCCGCGCATGTCCAGGCCGGGATCGATCGCGAGCTGTGCGCGGAAGCTGCGCGTGAGCAGCCCCGCGCCCACGAGGAGCAGGAGGGCGAGGCCGACCTGCACGATCACGAAGGCCTGCTGGGCGGTGGCCCGCCGTCCCGAGACGCCGCGCCCACCGGAGCGGAGCGCGCCGGCGAGGTCCGTCCGCGCGCCCGAGGCCGCGGGCACGGTGCCCGCGATGATCCCGGCGAGCCCCACGACCGAGGCGGAGAAGAGGAAGACCCGGACGCTCAGCCCCGGCGTCACGAAGTCGGGGAGCACGCCGACCGGGATGAGCGGGACGACGGCGCGCACCGCCACCCAGGCGAGCCCGAGCCCCACCACACCGCCCACGCCCGCGAGCACCAGGCTCTCCGTGAGGAGCTGGCGTGCGACGCGGCTCCCGTCCGCGCCGACCGCGCGGCGCACCACGAGCTCGCGGGATCGCGCGTGGGCGCGCACGAGCAGGAGGTTGGCCACGTTGGCCGCGGCGATCAGGAGGAGGAGGATCCCGGCGCCCACCAGGATCCACAGGAGCCGCGCGGTGCCGCCCAGGAAGCCGTCGCGGAACGTCTGCACCTCGGCCCACCGGTCCTGCTGGCTGTCCGGGTACTCGCCCTGGAGGTCGCGCGCGATCGCGTCGAGCTCCGCCTGGGCGCGCGTGGTGTCCGCCCCCGCGGCCAGCCGCCCGACCACGCCCAGGAAGCGCGAGCCGCGGCTCTCCAGCATGTCGGCCGACGCGACGAGGGACATCATCCCCATGGGGAGCCAAGCGTCCACGTCGTCGTTGATCCCCCGGAAGCCGGGCGGCATCACGCCCAGCACCGTGACCGGCCGGTCGTTGACCTGGATCGTCCGCCCGACCAGCGCCGGGTCGGCGCCGAAGCGGCGCCGCCACAGGCCGTCCGAGACGACCATGAGCGGGTAGCCGTCCGGCGTCTCGGCCTCCTCGGCCGTGAAGGTGCGGCCGAGCACGGCCTCGCCGTCCAGCATCTCGAAGTAGCCGCGGCTCACCAGCTCGCCGATGATGCGCTCGGCCTCGCCGTCGCCGCTGAGCGTGAGGCCGTTGGCGTCCACGCCCACCATGGGCGAGATCGTGCGCGAGCGCTCGCGCCAGTCGTGGAACTCCGGCACGGAGGCCATGCGGATCGCGCGCTCGCCGTCCGCGAGGTGGTAGCCGTTGATGAACACGAGCCGGTCGGCGTCCGGGAAGGGGAGCGCGCGCAGCACGGCCGCGTCCAGCACGCTGAAGATCGCCGTGTTCCCCGCCACGGCGAGCGCGAGCGTGAGGGTCGCCACCACGAAGAAGAGCGGGTTGCGCCGGAACGTCCGGAGCGCGTAAGCCACGTCCTGCCCGACCGTCTCCATCATCGCCGTCCCCTCCTCCCGTCCCCGGCGCCCCTCGCGCCGCATCTGGTCCTCGATCCGTGCCACGTCGCCGAAGCGCTCCTCCGCGATCCGGCGTGCCTCGTCGCGCGCATGGCCCTCGCGCATCAGCTCCTCGGTGCGCAGCTCCAGGTAGAGCTCGATCTCCTCACGGCGCTCGGCGTCGTCGGGGCGGGTGGCCCCGGGGCGCAGCATGCGCTTGAACGGCCAGCGGGCCATGCGAGGCTAGCGTCCGCGACGGCGCGCGGAGGCCGACGAGCGTCCGACGCCGGACACTATCGCCCACCTCCTCCGAGGATGGCGGCCACCGCGTCGGAGTACTCGGTCCACCGGCTGGCCTCGGCGCGCAGGTGCTCCGAGCCCAGCGCGGTGATGCGGTAGAACTTCGCCCGCCGCCCGGTCTCGGTGCGGCCCCACTCGGCCTCCAGCAACGCCCTGCGCTCCAGGCGGTGGAGCGCGGGGTAGAGCGCACCCTCCTCGACGGCCAGCACGCCCTCGCTGCCGTCGCGGATGGCCTTGCCGATGGCGTAGCCGTGCAGCGGCGCGGCCTCGAGCGTGCGCAGGATCAGGATGTCCAGCGTTCCGGTGAAGAGGTCGCTTCCGCTCACCTGCACATCTCCGCTCCGTACCGCGTGACGTCGGCCACCCCGGGACCCGGAGCCACCGTCGAGGCGCTCGCGGACGCCTCGTTCACTCAGGTATAAAGCGCGACGCCTAAGTGAGCAAGGGGTACGTGCGGAAGGTCAGGTCGCGGCGGGCTCCAGCACCGCGAGGAGGCGACGGCCCTCGATCCTCTTCGAGACGTGCTCGACCTTCGCCAGGTCGGACGTCGCCTCGAGCATCTTCTCGAGGGTCGCGACGCCCACCTCCGGTCGGCGCAGCTCGCGTCCGCGGTAGCGCATCACCACGCGCACGATATTCCCGGCCTCCAGGAACTTGCGCGCGTGCTTGAGCTTCGTCTCGAAGTCGTGGTCGTCGGTGCGCGGCCGGAGCTGCACCTCCTTGATCTCGACGTGGTGCTGGTTCTTCCGCGCTTCCCGCTTCTTCTTCTGCTCCTCGTAGCGGTGCTTCCCCCAGTCCATGAGCCGCACGACGGGGGGCCGGGCGTTCGGCGCGACCTCCACGAGGTCGAGCTCGCGCTCCTGGGCGGCTTCCTTGGCGTGGCTGAGGGAGACGACGCCGAGCTGTTCGCCGTCGGCGTCGATGAGACGGATGGGGCTGATGCGGATCTGGTCGTTGATGCGTGGATCCGGAATCTCACTACCTCCTGTGCGGGTCCGGCCGGCGGCTCCGCGAGCCGTCCGGCTCGGGAAATGGGACACTGTCACCAACACGAGCCTCGCTCTATTGTTCCGGTCCGCCCACCTGGCGGACCTGCCCCGACCCTCCCCCGTTCCCCGAACACAGGAATGCCGCCCGCCACCGACGACCACATCTCCAGGAACCTCTCGAGCTTCCACGACGACTTCGCGGAGCTGATCGCCATCCCGAGCGTCTCCACCGATCCACGTCACGCCGCGGACGTGAAGCAGGCGGCCGGGTGGGTCCGCCGTCGCATGGAGCAGGCCGGCCTCGACGCGAGGATCGAGCCGACCGCCGGCCATCCGCTCGTGGTGGGTCGCCACCACGCCGGGGACGACGCCCCGACGCTCCTCGTGTACGCGCACTACGACGTCCAGCCCGCCGATCCCATCGGCGAGTGGACGTCCCCGCCCTTCGAGCTCACCCTCGACGGCGACCGCTTCGTCGCGCGCGGTGCCGCCGACGACAAGGCGCAGGTGATCCTCCAGATCGGCGCCGCCGAAGCCGCCTTGCAGGCGGGCGACCTTCCCGTGAACCTCGTCCTCCTCTTCGAGGGGGAGGAGGAGGTGGGGTCCACGCACCTCGCCCCGTGGGTCGCCGGGCACCGCGACGAGCTCCGCGTCGACCACGCGGTGATCGCGGACTCGATGATGTTCGCGCCCGGCCGCCCGTCCCTGATCTTCGGCATGCGCGGGATGGCCTACCTCGAGATCGAGGTGCACACCGGCACGCACGACCTGCACTCCGGCCAGTACGGCGGCGCGGTCCCGAACCCCGCGCACGTCCTCGCGGGGATCATCACGTCGCTGCATGACGCCGATGGACGCGTCGCGGTCGAGGGATTCTACGACGACGTCCGTGACGTCCCCGACGCCCTGCGCGCGGAGTGGGCCGCGCTCGGCTACGACGAAGCGGCGTTCCAGCGCTCCGCCGGGGGTGCGGCGCTCACCGGCGAGCCCGGGTGGGCCACGTACGAGCGCCTCTGGATCCGCCCCTGCCTGGACGTGAACGGGATGATCTCGGGCTACACGGGCCCGGGGAAGAAGACCGTCCTCCCGGCCGTCGCCACCGCCAAGGTGAGCTGCCGGCTCGTCCCCGACCAGGATCCCGAGCGCATCGCGGCGTCCGTGGCGGCGCACGTGCGTGCGCGCGCTCCCGAGGGCGTCGAGGTCGTCGTGCGCGCGCACCAGGCGAACCGGCCGTGGCGCGCCTCGCCGGAGGGCCCGCTCTACCGGGCCGCCTCCGACGCTTTGGCGAGCGTGTACGGCGTCGCACCGGTGAAGGTGGCGCACGGGGGAACGCTCCCGATCGCGCGCGACTTCGCGGACCTGCTCACGCCCAGCGTGGCGGTCATGGGCTTCGCGCTCCCCGGCGCGAACATGCACGCGCCGAACGAATGGATCGCGGTCGAGCAGCTCGAGAAGGGGATGCGCTCGATGGTCGCCCTGTACCGGGAGCTGGCCTCGGGCTGAGACCCGACGGGGGGCGGGCCACCGTGACGCGTGCCCGCCCCCGCGCCCTCGATCCTCCCGCGCGGAGCGCGCCTATTCCGCGTGGGCGGAAGGGCCGCGGCCTCCGCCCGGCTTCGCCGTCGGCTTCCCCTGCCGGAAGAGGAAGAGGAGGGGGAGCGCGCCGAGGAGGAGCGCTCCGCTGAGCAGGTAGATCTTCTCGAACGCGAGGACGTTGGCCTGCAGCAGGATGCGCCCGTCGATGGCGCCCAGCGCCGCGCGGTGCGCGGTGGCGGCGTCGATCCCGCGGGCCATCATCCCCCGCTGGATCCGGGCGACGCTCTCGAGCGCCAGGGGGGAGTACCCGGACACCTGGGAGGCGAGGATCGCGTGCTCCTTCACCACCCAGTGGGTGAGGAGGGACGCCATCCCCGCGATGCTGAGCGAGCCGCCGAGCTGGCGGAAGAAGTTGTTCAGCCCGGTGGCCTGCGACAGGTCGCGCGGCGCGATCTCCAGGAGCGTGAGGTTGGTGAGCGGCACGAAGATGAGCCCGAGCCCGAGCCCTCTCCAGATGAGCGGCCAGAAGAGGTCGGTCGTGCCGGTCTGCGAGGTGATCGTCGACAGCTGCCACATGCCGATCGCGAAGAACACCGACCCGACCACGATGAGGAGGCGGTTGTCGATCACGGCCGTGAGGCGGCCGATCACGCCCATCGAGACGGCCGAGGCGATCGCGCCCGGCAGGATGATCAGGCCGGTCTGCCAGGCGGTCATGTGCAGCATGCCCTGCAGGAAGATCGGCAGGATGAACACCGAGCCGAACAGCCCGGCGCCGAGCACGATGCCCATGGCCGACCCGGCAGTGAACTGGGCCTGCTTCATCAGGCGGAGGTCGATGGCCGGGTGCTCGGTGTGCAGCTCGTGCCACACGAGGAGGATCGCCGAGACGACCGACGCCGCCGCGAGCCCGCTCACCAGCCGCGAGTCGAACCAGTCGAGGCGCTCCCCGCGCTCGAGCATGAGCTGCACGGCGCCGACCGCGACGATGAGCAGCCCGATGCCGATGCCGTCCACCCTCTTCGACCGCACCTGCTCCGGGTGATCGTGCACGTACGCGCCGATCATGGTCACCGCCAGGATCCCCACGGGCACGTTGATGAAGAAGATCCACGGCCACGAGTAGTTGTCGGTCAGCCACCCGCCGAGCGTGGGCCCGAGCGTCGGGCCGACCATCACGCCCATCCCGAAGAACGCCATCCCCGTGCCGACCTCCTCGCGCGGGAACGACTCCCACAGGATCGCCTGCGAGGTCGAGATGAGCGCGCCGCCCCCCACGCCCTGCACGATGCGCCAGAGCACGAGCTCGCCGAGCGTGCGCGACGTGCCGCACAGGAACGACGCGATCGTGAAGAGCACGATCGAGCCGATGAAGTAGCGCTTGCGCCCGAAGAAGCCCGAGAGCCACCCGGTGAGCGGGATGACGATCGCGGCCGCGATGATGTAGCCGGTGGAGACCCAGGAGATCTCCTCGATCGTGGCGCCCAGGTTCCCCATCATGTGGGGGATCGCGACGTTCACGATCGAGGTGTCGATGACCTGCATCATCGACGCGAGCGACACGGCCGCCGCGATGATGTAGCGGTGCCTGTAGACGCGCTCCTCGGGCGTCTCGTGCCGGTGCGCGGCAGCGGCGCTCATGCGGACCTCACCTCCCTGGCCCGGAACCGCCTAATGCACCGCGATGTGCGCGACCACGGACATCCCCGGGCGCAGCGGCCTGTCCTCGCCGCAACCCTCCGTGATCGCGACGCGCACCGGAACGCGCTGCACGACCTTCGTGAAGTTGCCGGTCGCGTTGTCCGGCGGCAGGAGCGCGAACTTCGAGCCCGTCGCGGGGCTCATGCTCTCCACCTCGCCGTGCGCCGTGCACCCGGGATACGCGTCCACGTCGAGCTCCACGGGCTGGCCGTCGTGCACGTCCGAGGTCTCGGTCTCCTTCAGGTTGGCCGTCACCCACACGGCGGAGTCCGACACGAGCGCCCCGAGCGGCTGGCCGGCCTGGACGAGCTGTCCGACCTCCACCTGCGAACGCGACATCGTACCCGTCACCGGAGCGGTGATGTGCGCGTAGCTCAGGTCGAGCTGCGCCTGCTGCAACGCTGCGCGGGCGTGGGCCAGGCGGGCGTCGGCGGCCCGGCCCGCGGCGCCCGCCGACTGCTCGGACGCGCGCGCGGCGGCGATCTCGCTCTCGAGCGCCTGCACGTCCGCCTGCGCGGCCGTGGCGGCCGCCTGCGCCGCGTCGAGCTGCTGGCTCGACGCGATCTGCTTGGCGGCCAGCTCCTGGACGCGGACCAGGTCCTTCGCGGCCTTGTCCGCGTGCGCACGCGCCGACGCGAGGCGCGACTCGACCGCCTGGCGCCGCGCACGGGTGGCGGAGGCGTCGGCCTCGACCTGCCCCGGCTGGCCGTCCGAGCCCGCGGCGGCCAGCGCCGCCGCCAGGTCCGCCTCGGCCTCCGCGAGCTTGACCTGCAGCTCGGCGTCGTCGATCACCACGACCGTGTCGCCCTTGGTCACGCTCTGGTTGTCGTCGACCGCGACCTCGCGCACGTACCCCCCGACCTTCGCGATGACGGGCACGATGCGGCCGTCCACCTGGGCGTTGTCCGTGGAGACGTGCGCGCGGGCGTAGCTCCACCGCCGCACGCCCCACACCCCGCCGACCACCACCGCGACGGCGACCACCACCAGCATCACGGTCCTGCGCGTGCGCGGCACCGCCGACGCGACGTTGGGGGACTTGCTCTCCGACTGTTCGCTCACGTCTTCCTCACCGGTTGCCCTCGTTCCGTTCGACATCCTTCGTCTACCGCAGCTCGGCTACCGTGCCGGTAGCGGCCGCCAGGGCCACGCGCGCGGCGTGCAGGGCCGCCAGCACGTCGAGCCGGGCCGTGCGGGCCTCGTTGAGGCGCATGGCCGCGCGCACCACGTCGGCGGTGCCCGACACGCCCGCACGCACGCGATCCTCCTCCTGGTCCACCTCGAGCTGCGCGAGGCGCAGGCGCTCGTCGGCGGCGGCGGCCTGCTCGCGCGCCGCGCTCAGGTTCAGGAGCGCCTGACGGACCTGGAACGCCACGTCCGCCTCGAGGTCCTCGATGCGGAAGTCCATCTCGTGGATGCGCGCCTGCTCCTCCTGGAGCTGAGCGGATCGCTTCATCCCGTCGAAGATCGGCACGCTCAATTTCAGGCCCCACGAGTAGGTGTTGAGCATGTGCCCGAAGCGCTTCCCGTAGTAGCCCTCGTCCGCGGAGGCGCTGAGGCGCGGGAGGCGCCCGGCCCTCACCGCCGACAGCCCCTCCGTGGCGGCGGCCCGGTACGCGCGCGCCGTCGCGAGGTCGCTGCGCTCGTCGAGGGCGCGTACCGTCGCCTCCTGCTCGGTGGCCGAGTCGCCGGCCGGCGGCGCCTCGAGGTCGTCGGTCAGATCGAGCACGGCGTCCGCGGGGAGGCGGAGCGCCCTGCGCAGCGCCAGGTCCGCGATGTCGGCACGGTGCCGCGCGGACAGGAGCTGCGCCTGGATCGTCACCACCTGCGACTGGGCGCGCGTCACGTCGAGCGCGACCGCGACCCCCGCGTCGAGCTGGCCCTGCGCGACCGTGAGCAGCTCACGCGCCAGGTCGAGATCCTGCTCGCGCGCCTGCACCTCGGCGCGCGCCCTCAGGTCCATGACGTACGTGCGCGCAGCTTGTGCGCCGGCCTGGTCGGCCGCGGCCTCCTCCTCCTGGCGCGCGGCGTCCGCCCCCGCCAGCGCCGACCGCCTCCGACCCAGCGCCGCGAGGTCGAGCAGCGGGATGTCGGCGCTGGCGCGCACGTCCGCGCTGCGCACCGGCCCGACGACCTCGCCCTGGGGATCGAAGAAGGGCTCCTGACCCGGCGCGGTCGGGAAGTCCAGGCCGAACGAGGCGGTGTTGAAGGTGCGCGCCCCGCCCGTGACGTCGCCGTCCAGGGAGGGTAGCAGCGCCGACGTGCTCTGGCGCACGCGGGCCTCCGCACCCTCGACGCGGGAGCGCGCCTCCAGCACCGGGGCGCTCCGCTGCGCGGCGAGACGCGCGGCGTCCCCGAGCGTCAGCCGGTACGTCTCGGCCTGCTGGGCCAGCGCCGCACGCGGGGCGATGGCCGCGGCGGCGGCGCAGAGGAGCAGGGCGGTCCATCGTGTGGAACGGCTCATGTGGCGCCTCCGTGGCGCGTGTCCTCGCGCGGCAGCAATGCGCTGAACAGGAAGTCCTTGATCTCGCTCACGAGCTCCTCGTCGCTCCGCTTGCCCAGATGTGGAAAGAGCTCCCGCCGGCTCGCCCACACGGCATGGTGGGTCAGTACGGCTACGATCATGCGCGCGGCCGTCGAGGCTTCGACGTCCCGGAACACCCCGGACGCCACGCCGTCGGCCACGATCTCGGTCGACAGGTCGGTGATGCGCCCCGACACCTCGTTCGCGTAGAAGCGCGACAGCTCGGGGAACTGGTGCAGCTCCGCCAGGACCAGGCGATAGAACTGGCCGAAGTCCTTCTTCCGGAGGTGCGCCCAGTACGCGTCGATGAAACGCGTCAGGCGCTCGACGGGCTCCCCCGGAGGCGCCGCCGAGGCGAGGCTCTCGAGGGTGCGCCGGACGTTCGCCCGGACCGCTTCCCGGAAGAGCTCCTCCTTCCCCGGGAAGTAGAGGTAGACCGTCCCCTTGGACACGCCGGCTCGCGCCGCGATGTCCTCGACACGGGCCCCGGCGAGGCCCTGGTCGGCGAAGACCTCGAGGGCCGCGCCCAGGATCTCGTCCGGGCGTTCGGCGGGACGTCGGCGCCAGCGGGGCGCGTTGTCGGCGGGGCAGTTCACGAGAGGTGGTCGACGTGCGGGAGGGCATTTACTAACTGACCAGTCGGTAAGTTATTGTTTCCCCGCGATCCGTCAACAGGGGTGCCGTCACGCGATCGTCACGAGGGTGGAAAGGCGGTGTAGTAATGAGCGTATAGCATATTTACTCATTACCATCACCTGCCCGGACGGCCTCATGAGCCTACTCCTGACCCTGCTCTCGCTCGCGGCGCCGCCTGTGGGGCAGGCCGCCGCTCCAGGCCCAGCGAGCGCCGGGTGCTGGCAGGTCCCCGGGCCCCCTGCGGCCGGAGGGGCCGACGGCTCGGCGGCCCGGGCGGAGCGCTCCGCCCTCGAGCCGCGCGTGCTCGTCGCGACGCGTGTGGACGCCCCGCCCGCCCTCGACGGCCGCCTCGACGACGCCGCGTGGTGCAGGGCCGCCGCCGTCGGGGACTTCGTGGAGAGCTCCCCCCGGCCCGGCCGCCTCGCCTCCCTGCCGACGCTCGCCCGCATGCTCTACGACGACGAGGCCGTATGGGTGGGGATCCGGCTCCTCGACCCCACGCCGGACTCGATCGTCGCGCCGTTCCCGCGAAGGGACGACGAGACCAGCTCAGACTGGGTCTTCGTGGAGATCGACACCCGCTTCGACCGGCGCAGCGGGTTCTCGTTCGGCGTGAACCCGCGCGGCGTCCAGGTCGACGGCTCCTGGTCCGACGACGTCGACTACGACCCGGCGTGGAACGGCGTGTGGAGCGCGGCGGCGCGCATCGACTCCCTCGGATGGACGGCGGAGTTCCGCATCCCCTATTCGCAGCTCGCGCTCGGCCGGAGCACCACCGGCGCGCCGATGCCGTGGGGGATCAACATCTACCGCTACGTCCCCCATCGCGGCGAGACGTCGAACTGGTCGCCGCGCCTCCCCACGGTGGTCGGCGTGGTCTCCCATTTCAACCGGGTGGAGGGGCTGCCGGTCCCGCCGCACCACCGCAGCCTGGAGGTGGTCCCGTTCACGGCGCTCACGCTCTCCCCGGACGGCTCTGCTGGACCGACGCCCGGAGCGAACGGCCTCCACGAGGCGGCCGGCGTGGACGTGCGCCTCAGGCCCACCGGCTCCACCGCCCTCGCATTCTCGATCCGCCCCGACTTCGGGCAGGTGGAGGCCGATCCGGCGCAGGTCAACCTCACCGCGTTCGAGACGTTCCTCCCCGAGCAGCGCCCGCTCTTCGTGGAGGGCAACGACGTCTTCCGCTTCCCCTCCGCGCTCGCCTTCTCCTCCCGGGACGCCTCCTTCGCGGAGGAGCAGCCCTTCTACTCCCGCAGGATCGGCGGCGCACCCCACGGCGCCGTCCCCCCCGGGGCGCGCGCGCTCGACCCGCCCACGTCGACGCCACTCCAGGCGGCCGCCCGCCTCTCGGGGCGGGCAGGGGCGTGGTCGGGGGGGCTCTTCCAGGCGTGGACGAGCCCGCGCCACACCGCGTTCGTCGACGCAGGAGGATCCCCCGGGCGCGCGCTCGTCGAGCCGCTCACGAGCTACAGCAGCCTACGCGCGGTGCGTGAGCTCGCGGGGGCGCGCGCTGCGGTCGGCGCCATCGCCACCCTGGTCGACCGCTCGGGCATGGACGGCGCGCTGGCCGGAACGCTCGTGCGCGATGCCGCGGTCGCGGGGCTGGATGCGCGCTACCGCTTCGCCTCCGGCCGGTACGAGGCGACCGGCTTCACCCTCGCGAGCCGCGTATCCGGGAGCCGGGAGGCCATCCACGCGCTCCGCGCGCAGGGTCGCCACGGATACGGGCGCGAGGGTGTCGATCCCGACTCGCTCGCCACGTCGCTCGGCGGGGTGTCCGCCCAGGCGCGCATCGCCCGTGTCCAGGGAAGCCTGCAGGGCGGGGTGGCGGCGCGCGTCGTCACCCGCGGCTTCGAGACCAACGACGCCGGCTTCCAGCGCAACGCCGACTGGCTCCTCGCCACGCTCGACTGGCGCTACCGCGTGTACAGGCCGGGCCACGCCGTGCGCCGCTGGTCCGTCGGCTCCGACCAGATCGGCTGGGGGCGCACGCTCTCCGGCCTGCGCCGGGCCGCGCGTGTCGGCCTCGGCGTGGACGCGGACCTCGCGAGCTTCTGGGGCGGGTCCGCTGCGTTCGTGCGCGACCTCGAGGCGTTCGACCCCCAGGCGCTGCGCGGTGGTCCGGCGCTCCTCCTCCCCCCGCGGGACCGGCTCACGCTGAGCGCGTACACGGACAGCCGGAAGCGCTGGCAGGTGACGCTCGGCGCGGACGCCTTCCGCGAGGCCGCGACCCGCTCACGCGGGTGGAGCGTGACGCCGGACCTCTCCGGGTTCGTCGGGGACCGGCTCCAGCTCGGGGTATCCCCCTCCTTCGCCCGCGCCGACGAGGGGTGGCAGTACGTCGGGCAGCCGCGGGACGCGGAGGGGGCGCGGCACTGGGTGCTCGGGGCGCTCCGCCAGGAGACCGCCTCGCTCACGACGCGCGCGACCTACGCCTTCTCGTCGCGGCTCACCCTCCAGCTCTGGGCCCAGGCGCTCGTGAGCGCGGGCGCGTTCGCGTCGTTCTCCGAGGTCACGGATCCGGCGGCGACGACGCCGGGCGGGCGCGTCACCCCGCTCGGCGCTCCGCGCCTCGCGCGCGACGGCCGCGCGTGGGTCGTGGACGGGGGCGGCGTGGCAGCGTACACCTTCACCGACCCCGACTTCTCGGAGCGCGACCTGCGCGTCAACGCGCTCCTGCGCTGGGAGTTCCGCCCCGGATCGACGCTCTTCGCGGTGTGGACGCACCGGCGCACGGACGATGTCCCGTCACCGTTCCGCCTGTTCACGGACCTCGAGCGGTTGGCGCACGCGCCCGGACGGGACGCCGTCGAGTTGAAGCTCTCCTGGTGGCTGACGCCCTGAGCTCGGCTGTCGGCGAGGCTACGGCCGTCCCATGTTCGGGCCGGGCGCTCCCGCCCGGACGTCGGGACCTCCAGGAGCCGCGACCACGTGAAGAGAGCCCAGGGCATCGAGCTGATCGGCGGCCACCCGGCCCTCGACTTCGCGAACACCGCGGGGAACCACGAGAGCGAGGATCGCTCGGAGTGGCTGAGGGACTTCGGCGAGGTGACCGGGTGGGCCCGCCACGCCGGCCTCCTCGACGAGGAGCTCGAGCGCGCGCTCGACGTACGCGCGGCGGCACGCCCGGACGAGGCGCACGAGGCCTGGCGCGGCATCGTCTCGTACCGCGAGGCCGTGTACAGGACGTTCGCGGCCGTGGCGCAGGGACGGACGCCGGCCGAGACGGACCTCGCGACGCTGCACCGCATGCGCGTCGCCGCGCTCGAGGCCGCGCGGCCCGTGTGGGAGGACGCCGCCTCCCTGCGCTGGGACCGGGGCGAGCGGGACTTCCTGCGCCCGGTCCACCCGGTGGCGGTCTCGGTCTTCGAGCTGCTCGGCTCGCCCGAGCTGGCGCGGCTCAAGCAGTGCGGCAACCACCCCTGCGGATGGCTCTTCCTCGACCGGAGCCGCAACGGGTCCCGCCGCTGGTGCTCCTCGGGGGACTGCGGCAACCTCACCCGCGTCCGACGCTACCGCGCGCGTCGGCGAGGGCAGGGCAGCTAGCTTCCCCCGGCAGCGACGCGCTTCAGCACGTAGTGACCGCCGCCCTGGTCCATGTGCAGCTCGGCGATGCGACCGTCGCGACGCACGAAGAAGAGACGCGTCATGCCCGCCCCCCAGGTGAGCCCCTCGAGATGGGAGGGCCGCATCGCGTCCCGGCCGTCTCCCGGCGTGAAGACCATCTGGTCTCCGTCGCCCGTGACGTGCATGGTCATCGCACCGCCGCGCACCGGGCCCGCGTAGTCGCCCACGAGCTCGCTCGCGTCCCCGGTGAACGGCGTCGTCTTCGGCGCGGGAGCCGGGCCGAGCACGAGGTTCGTGAGCGCTTCGCCCAGCGCGCCCGGTCCCTTCGGGCCCGCGGTGTTCTGCAGCACGATCACGATGAGGTCGTCGTCCGGGTAGTAGCGCCCGTCGGACAGGAAGCCGTTGATGCCGCCCCCGTGGGTGATCACCCGGCGCCCGCCGGTGTCGTCCACCACCAGGCCCATCGCGTAGCGGATCGGTGTGCCGTCCACGAGCGGCTGGGGCGTGGTCAGCAGCCGGTAGTACTCCGGCGCGAGCACGCGCCCGTGGTGGAGCGCCTGGTTCCAGTGCACCAGGTCGCCCACCGTGGAGCAGAGCGAGCCGGCGGCGAAGGGCCAGGTGTGGTCCAGGTAGCCCTTCCGCTGCAGCCCGCCGGGCCCGGCGTCATAGCCGTGCGCGCGGTCCGGCCGGATCGCGCTCTCCGAGCAGTAGTAGGAGTGGTCCAACCCGAGCGGCCCGAAGACGTGCTCGTCGATGTAGTCCGCGTACGGCTCTCCCGACACCTTCTCGATGATCAGACCCAGCAGGAAATACGCGGAGTTGTTGTAGATCAGCGCGGTACCGGGCTCGAAGTCGAACGGCTCGTGCTCCACGAGCGTCACCAGCGAGTCGCGGGGCAGCTTCTTCACGGCGATGTCCGCGAACACCGGCATCTCCGTGTAGCCCTTGATGCCCGACGTGTGGTCGAGGAGCCGTCGCAGCGGGACGTGGTGTCCCTGCTCGTCGAACCCGGGCAGGTACTCGGTGAAGTCCGCGTCCAGGTCGAGCTTCCCCGCCTTCACGAGCTGCAGCACCGCGGTCGCGGTGAACTGCTTCGTCATCGACCCGATCTCGTAGCTCGCGCGGCCGTCGGCGGGCGTGGGCACGTTCCACTCGAGATCGACACTGCCGTATCCGCGCATGAGCAGCGTGTCGACGCCACGCACGACCGCGACGGACACGCCCGCCACCATGGGGTCCGCCACGTGGGCGCGTGCGGCGGAGTCGAGCGCGGCCACCAGCGCCGCGCGGTCGCGGATCTGGGCGGCGACCGGAGCGGGCGCGAGGCCGAGGCAGAGGGCGAGCGCGAGGCACGGGGTCCTCGGGATCATGGGATATCCTCCGGAGCGTGTTCGAAGGGATCGATGACGCGGATACCCAGGATCTCCTGACCATCCTGCAGGTCCTCCGTGAGGAGCCAGGAGCAACCCGCCCGGCGCGCCGCCGCGACGATGAGGGCGTCCCACCAGGAGAGGCCGAACCGATCCTCGACCTCCCACGCCATCTCGAAGGTCTCGTGGTCGGGGGGGCGCGGCGCCCACGCTTCGAGGGCGGCGACATCCTCCCGTGCCTCCGCCCGTGAGCGTGGCGGATCGAGCTTCCGCGTCAGCGTCACGTAGTACTCCTGGAGGACCTGCGTGCTGAGCCGACCGGTCCGCTCGTCCCACAGGGCCGCCATCCACTCGGCGGCGCGGCGCTGCTTGGCCTCGTCGGCGCGGTCGCGCACGTAGACGAGGACGTTCGTGTCAACGAAGACCGGATCGGTCATGAAGCTCGTCGCGCGTGGGAAGGCTTGCGCCGGCCTGGCGATGGACGCGCGCGTCCTGGGCGAAGTAGCGCTCCCTCGCCGCACCGTACGCGTCGTGGGACTCCATGCTCTCGCGCAGGATCGCGCCGACGAGCTTCGAGACGCTCGTCTCCCGCTTCGCGGCCTCGATCCGCGCCCAGCGGGCGGTCTCCTCGTCCAGCGTGACCGTAACGTTCTTCAGCCGGCGCGCCATGACACGAACATTGTGTTACACGAACTTCGTGTCAAGGATCGGTCTCTGCGACTCGGATCCTGCGCGAGGGTTGGGAACGGCGACGACGCGGCTGCCGCGCCGCCCCGCCTCTACCACCACTCCTTCTGCAGCTCCTCCAGCTTCGCGCTCCCCGGGCAGAGCTTCTCGTAGGGGAGCGCCACCAGCGGCGTCTCCACCGTGCCCTCCATCTCGTGCATGTCGCTCCCCGACTCCTCCAGGTAGAGGAGGCCGGTGGCCACCTCGCCGCGCTCGCCGGAGGCGCGCAGGTGCTCGAGCACGTTGCCGCGATCCGTGGGGTCGTAGTCCGCGGCAACCTTGCGGAAGCGCACCACGCTCCCGTCGTGCATCGTCACGGACTGGGTGGCCCCCTCGTCGTAGTCGGCCTTGATCTCGCGCCGGAGCGGCACGAAGTCCGTCTCGACCACCTCCTGCATGTGGAAGCGCGTGTGCGCGTAGCTCTTCGTCGAGCCCTTGTGGTCGTTGAAGGTCACGCAGGGTGAGATCACGTCCACGAGCGCGAAGCCGCGGTGCATCATCCCGGCCTTGAGGATCGGCACGAGCTGTCGCTTGTCGCCCGAGAAGGAGCGCGCCACGAAGGTCGCCCCGAGCGACAACGCCACGGCCACGGGGTCGATCGGTCCCTGCCGGTTCACCTCGCCGTACTTGGACTTCGTGCCCACGTCCGCGGACGCCGAGAACTGCCCCTTGGTGAGGCCGTATACGCCGTTGTTCTCCAGCACGTACACCATGTTCACGTTGCGCCGGATGGCGTGGCAGAGCTGCCCGAGCCCGATCGACAGGGAGTCCCCGTCGCCCGAGATGCCCACGTAGAGCAGGTCGCGGTTGGCGGCGTTCGCGCCCGTCGCGATCGAGGGCATGCGCCCGTGCACGGAGTTGAAGCCGTGCGCCTCCTTGATGAAGTAGGCGGGCGTCTTCGAGGAGCACCCGATACCGGAGAGCTTCGCCACGCGGTGGGGCTCCACGTCCAGCTCGAAGAACGCCTGGATCAGCGCGGCCGTGACCGAGTCGTGCCCGCACCCGGCGCACAGCGTGGACATCGTGCCCTCGTAGTCCCTGGCCGTCAGCCCCAGGGCGTTCGTGCGCATCTTCGGATGCCGCGCGACCGGCTTCGTGATGTACGTCATGACGCGATCTCCGCGAGGACGGTACGCAGCAGCGGCCGCACGCCGTCCAGCACGTGTCCTTTGCTCAGGGGTTGCCCACCGTAGTAGCGCACCGAGACGAGCTTCGACTGCGGACATCCGGTCTCGATCGACAGGAGGGTCCTGAGCTGCGCGTCCCGGTTCTGCTCGACCACGAAGACGGTCTCGTGCTCCTCCAGGAAGCGCGCCACCTCCTCGGCGAACGGGAACCCGCGCACGCGCATGTAGTCGATGTCCGCGCCCTCCGCGATCAGCTCGTCGCGGGCCTCCATCACCGCCCAGTGGCACCCGCCGATCGACACGATCCCGTAACGGCCGCCGCCATCCACCTCGTGCACCTCCGGCGCGGGCACGTGCGCCGCGGCAGACTGCACCTTACGCGCGATACGGTCGACCACCTCGAGGTAGGCGTCCGAGTCCTCGGTGTACTTGGCGTGCTTGTCGTGCCCCGACCCGCGCGTGAAGTACGCGCCCTTGGGGTGCTCGCCCGGAAGCGTGCGGTACGGCACGCCGTCGCCGTCCACGTCCAGGTAGCGCGAGAACGACTTCATCTCCTCGAGCTGCTCGGCCGTGAGCACCTTCCCGCGGTCCGGGCGGTAGGCGTCGTCCCAGCGGAGCTTCGGGATCATCCAGTCGTTCATCCCGATGTCCAGGTCGGACACCAGGAACACCGGCGTCTGGAAGCGCTCCGCGAGGTCGAATGCCTTCGGCGCGAACTCGAAGCACTCCTTCGGGTTCGACGGATAGAGGCAGATGTGCTTGGTGTCGCCGTGCGACGCGTACGCGGTGAGCAGGAGGTCGCCCTGCTGCGTGCGCGTGGGCATCCCGGTCGACGGGCCCGTGCGCTGCACGTCCACGAAGACCGAGGGCACCTCGGCGTAGTAGGCCAGCCCGATGAACTCGCTCATCAGATCGATTCCCGCGCCCGACGTCGGCGTGAAGGCGCGCGCGCCCATCCAGCCCGCGCCGATCACCATGCCCGCGGCGGCCAGCTCGTCCTCGGCCTGCACGATGCAGTAGTCGTGCTTCCCGGTCCCCGCATCGACGCGGAAGCGCTGGCACCACTCCTTGAAGCCGTCCATGACCGAGGTGGCCGGCGTGATCGGGTACCAGGCGCCCACCGTCGCGCCGGCGTACACGCAGCCGAGCGCGGTCGCGGCGTTTCCCGTGACCATGACGTGGTCCCTGGTCGCGTCCATGCGCTTCACGCGGATGGGGAGCGGGCAATCCCACGTCTCGCGCGCGTACTCCGCGCCCATGCGGATCGCCTGGAAGTTCGAGTCGATGAGGTTCGGCTTGTGGCTGAACTTCTCCTCGAGCATCCCCTTCACCACGTCCATCTCGATGTCGAGCAGGGCGACGAGCGCGCCGACGTAGCCGATGTTCTTCATGAGGATCCGCTCGCGAGCGCGCTCGAAGCGCTCCGCGCACATGCGCGCCAGCGGGATCCCGAGGAAGGTCACGTCGTCGCGCAGGAGCTCGTCCTCGAGCTCCTTCGTCGAGTCGTACAGCACCCATCCGCCCGACACCACCTCTTCGACGTCCCGCTGATAGCTCTGCGGGTTCATCGCGACCATGAGGTGGAAGTCGGGGCTGCGGGCGGTATATCCGTCCCGGTTCACCCGGATCTCGTACCAGGTCGGCAGACCCTGGATGTTGGAAGGGAAGACGTTCTTCCCCGACACCGGGATCCCCATGCGGAAGAGCGCCTGCAGAAGCAGGCTGTTGGCACTGGCGGAGCCGGTGCCGTTCACCGTGCCGACCTTCAGGGCGAAGTCGTTGAGACGGTCGCTTGCGTCGTGGGCCAAGATGTGGTTCCTGCGTAGGGGACGAGGAGCTCGAACTTACGCATGTCCCACGCGGCGGTGGGGCAGCGCTCCGCGCACAGGCCGCAATGCACGCACAGGTCCTCGTCCTTGACCATGATGCGTCCGGTCTGTGGAAGGTCCTCGGAGGTGAAGATGGACTGTCGGAGGTTCTCGGCGGGAGCGGTCAGCCGCGTGCGCAGATCCTCCTCGTCACCGTTCGCCGTGATCGTCAGGCACTGCAGCGGGCACACGTCGATGCACGCGTCGCACTCGATGCACAGGTTGGCGGTGAAGTCGGTCTGGATGTCGCAGTTCAGGCAGCGCTGCACCTCGCGGGCGGTCTCCTCGACGCTGAAGCCGAGCTCCGCCTCGGTGCCGATGCTGCGCAGCCGATCCTCGAGGTCGACGTAGCGCATCGGCGTGCGCGAGGCGGGGTTGTAGTCGTTGGAGTAGGCCCACTCGTGGATGCCCATCTTCGTCGACAGCAGGTTCGACCCGAACGGGGGGCGATCGTCCAGCGGCGCGCCCTGGCAGTGGTTGTGGATGGAGATCGCCGCCTGGTGTCCGTGCTCCACCGCCCAGATGATGTTCTCGGGGCCCCACGCCGCGTCCCCGCCGAAGAAGACGCCCGGCAGCGAGCACTGCATGGTGCCCCGGTCGACGATCGGCATGTCCCAGTCGTTGAACTCGATGCCGATGTCGCGCTCGACCCACGGGAACGCGTTGTCCTGCCCGATCGCCAGGATGACGTCGTCGCAGGGAATGAACACCTCCTCGATCGGCCGGGCGCGCTGCTTCCCCTTCTCGTCCTCGTACCACTCGACAACGTCGAACATCATCCCCTTCAGGGCGCCGGCCTCGACGACGTAGCTCTTGGGCGAGTGGTACTCGAGCACCTCCACGTGCTCGCCCTCCGCGTCTTCGAGCTCCCAGTCGGACGCCTTGAAATCCGCCCGCCCGCGCCGGGCCATCACCTTCACGTCCTTCCCGCCCAGGCGCTTCGACGCGCGGCAGCAGTCCATGGCCGTGTTGCCCACGCCGATCACGAGCACGCGCTCACCCACGGCGTCGATGTGCTGGAACGCGACGCTCTCCAGCCACTCGATGCCGATGTGGATGCGATCCGTGTCGTAGCGGCCGGGCAGCTCCAGGTTCTTCCCCCTCGGCGCGCCCACCCCCACGAAGACGGCGTCGTACCCCTCTTCGAGGAGCGCCTTCATGCTCGCGACGGGCGTGTCGAGCCGGACGTCGACGCCCATGTCGACGATGAAGCCGATCTCCTCCTTCAGCACCCGCGGTGGGAGGCGGAAGGCGGGGATGTTCGTGAGCATGAGCCCGCCGAGCTTGTCGAGCTTCTCGTAGAGCACGCACTCGTAGCCGAGCGGCATGAGGTCGTTGGCGACCGTGAGCGAGGCGGGCCCGCCTCCGATGAGCGCGACCTTCTTGCCGTTCTTCTGCTCGGGGATCTTCGGGAGGCGGTGGTTCACCGACTCGCGCAGGTCCGCGGCCACGCGCTTCAGGCGGCAGATCGCGACCGGCTTGCCGTCCACACGCTCCCGGCGGCAGGCGGGCTCGCACGGCCGATCGCACGTGCGCCCGAGAATGCCCGGGAAGACGTTCGACTCGCGGTTGAGCATGTAGGCGTCGGTGTAACGCCCTTCCGCGATGAGCCTTATGTACTCCGGAACGTTCGTGTGCGCCGGGCACGCCCACTGGCAGTCGACCACCTTGTGGTAGTACTGCGGGTCCCGGGTGTTCGTCGGTTGCATCCCTGACTCCGTACCGCTTGGTCGTCACCACGCTTCCGGTCCGTCGTACGACCGGAAGTGCCGGGAGGGTCCCTCATGGCCGGCGTGCGCCATCATGCCGGGGGGCACGGGGGTGCGCAAGGATCCGCGGCGCACCCGTCTTCCACGCTCGTGATCCGGCGCAATGCGCGTTGCGCACGCCGACGCCGGGGCGGATCATTGCTGCATGTCGCGCGCCACCTCCACATACACCGATCCCGGGCAGGCGCCGCTGGCGCTCGACCCCGATCGCATCGTCGAGACGATCGGCGCGCTGCGCCGGCGCATCGAGGAGCGCTTTCCCGGCAGTGGGCTCGGGAGGGTGTGCGCCACGCTGGAGGGGATCGGCCTGCGCACGAAGCGCCGACTCGACTGGGTGGCGAGACCCAACCTCTGGCTGCGCACCGGCACGTGGCTCATGTCCATCCTGCTGCTGGCGGGCTTCGCCGCGGCGGGATGGGCGCTGATCCAGGCGGTGCGCCAGACCGGGATCCAGGATCCCCTGGCGCTGGTGGAGGCGGGCGAGTCCGCGATCCAGGAGATCGTGTTCGTCGGCATCGGCCTCGCCTTCCTCCTGACCGCGGAGAACCGGATCAAGCGGCGGCGCGCCCTGAGCTTCATCCGCGAGCTGAGGGCGCTGGCGCACATCGTCGACATGCACCAGCTCACCAAGGACCCGCACCGGCTCGCGGTGCCGGGACCCGACACCTCGTCGTCGCCCAGGCGCCAGCTCAGCCCCAGGGAGCTGGGCAGGTACCTCGACTACTGCTCGGAGATGCTCTCGCTCGCGTCGAAGGTGTCCGCGCTCTACGCCGAGCGCTTCGACGACCCCGTGGTGCTGCAGGCGGTGGACGAGGTGGAGGCGCTCACGACGGGTCTCGCGCGCAAGATCTGGCAGAAGATCATCGTCCTCGCCGAGCCCGAGCCCCTGTCCACGCCGACGGCGATCGTGCCGGGCGGCATCTAACCGTTGATCTCGAAGATCGTCCGGTCCACCGCCTCCAGGTAGGACAGCGCCGCGTTCGCCTTGTACGCATTGCACGAGTAGTAGTGGTACTGTCCCGACTGGAGTGTGACGTCCGGGTTCGGCCCGTTGAGGCCCGCGATCAGCATGCCTCGGACGACCGGGTCGTAGAAGCTGACGTTCCCGAGCTGGCCGGCGAGGATGATGCCGTTCCACTCGAAGAGGAAGCCGGGCACGAACGTCCCGCTCACGATGAGCACGCCGTGGCCGTTGAGGAAATGCTGCGTGAGGTCACCGTCGAACCGGACGACCGGGAAAGAGTCCGCGAGCTCGGGCGACGTGAAGTCCGGCATCGCGTTCTCGAAGTCGACGGGGAAGCTCGAGCTGGTGAGGATGTCCCAGCGCAGCCCTACCGCGTCGTACATGGCGTTGAAGCCCGGATACCCGAACCCGTCCGGGTTGCCGACGTAGCTCCCCCTCAGGGGCGGCGTACCCGTAGTGAAGACCGTCCCCCCGTGCACCACGCCCGCGGTTCCAGCCGTACCTCCGCCGGAGCAGTCTCCCACGTTGGAGTGGTCGAAGCCGTCCACGTCGGCGTAGGTGGAGTAGGTGTCGTCGTGGGACAGGTTGAGGTGGCCGCCGCTCACCCAGAGCGCGCCCTTCAGCGGAATCGGTGCCAGCCGGTGCCACGCGTACGTACCCACCGAGCGACGCGCGGGGTTGGACGGGGCGGCGGGATCGGCCACCGTTCCGGTGGAGCGGATGTAGTACACCTCGTCGAGCGAGTCCTTTCGCACCACGCGTCGCGCCGTGACCGTGGCGATCCCGTCCCCCACGGCGTAGCTCACCGAGTCGCCCACGGGCCCGATCTGCTCGGCGAGGAAGCGCTGCAGCCCCGCACGCGCCACGCTGAGCGCCTTCTGCGTGTCGCGGTACTGCGTGGAGAGCGCGAGCTCGGTGCTCACGGCCTGGTAGCCGGTGACCCCGGCCACGGCGATGGCGAAGAGCATGAGCACGACGAGGGCCAGCGCGAAGCCCCCTCGTGCGTCCCGCTGCTCCCGGGCGCTCACCCGCCGTTCCTCAGGCTGACGTTGACGGACCATCCGTAGGTGATGTCGGCCACGCCCCCGGTGCGCGGCCGGCGGCGTGCCTCGGCCACGATGCGGATCGCGTCGACGTTCGCGAGCGCCCCTCCCGACACCGTCGCCGCGTAGGTCGCCCCCCCCGTCCGGTACTGGAACTCCGCCGTGGGATCGACCCCGGTCACGAACTCGACGGGGGTGGCGCCCGTGACCGTGCGATACAGCGCGAGCTTCGTGGGCTCGAGCGCGGAGGCGTCGATGGTGTACTCGACCTCTCGATAGAGCATGATCACCTGCCCGAGGACCGGGATGTAGCCCTCGAAGCTGCCCAGGTCGCGGAGGAGCGTGAACTCCGACACCGCGCCCACGGTGTCGGCGCCGTTGGCGGCGCACTGGGCCGCCGACGTTCCGACCGTCCCGGCGATGTCCGGCCAAGCGGCATCGTCGTGGTAGCTCCAGGCGTCGACGAGCGTGTCGCGCACCGCGAACCCGGTGACCTCCTCGCTCGGCAGGCTCCCCACGCCGCCGTCGAGCTGGACGGCCACCAGGTCGCCCGGACCGCGCGCGCACACCGCGGCCAGCACGATCGGGGAGCGCACGACGAGCCGATCGCTGTCCGCGACCTTCACGCCGCCCTTCGCGACCGAGCGGATCTCGCTCGCCACGGTCTCGGTCATGACCCGCGCGGCGTCGTGCGCCTCGCCGCGGGCGAGCTGCGTCTGGTAGTAGCGGTTCTGCACCAGGAAGACCGTGCTCACCAGGATCACCACCACGGATGACAGGGTGAGGGCGACCATGGCCTCGATGAGCGTGAAGCCGAGCCTGGCCCCTACCAGTGCGCCGCCGCGTAGGAGGTCGTCGAGTAGGAGGGGCCCTCTCCCATGGTGATCGGCGCGATCGACACGTCGAGCTGGTAGAGCAGGCCCGTCACCACGCTGACGGCCACGACCCGTCCGTAGCGGACCCCCTCCACCGTGAGCGTGTCCAGCCGGGTGCCGACCGTGAGCGAGGCGAAGTCGAGCGACTCCAGGGAATCGAGCTGCTCCTGGGCGCGCACGACCAGCACCGACGTCGTCGCCGCGTAGCGCATCTGACGCGAGAGCGCACCGGTCAGGTCCAGGACCATCAGCACGCCCAGCGAGAAGATCACCAGAGCCGCGATGACCTCGATGAGCGTGAAGCCCCCATGGGGCGGACCGGATCGAGGGCATGGGTCTGCGCTCACCTCTCCTCGACCTTCGAGGCTCCCATGCTGTTGAAAGACACGCTGTACTCCGATGACCCGAAGGTGAAGCGCGCCTCACCGAGCGAGCCCATCCCAAGGATGCCGGAGAGGTCCAGGAGGCCTCTCGGACTGATCACGAGCGAGTCCCCGGCGGTGCGCAGGTCGATGCCGCTGAGCGCGATATCCGCGTTCACGCCGAAGCGTCTCCTCACGAGCTCTCTTCCGGAGTTCTGCATCGCGACCTGGTACCAGCGGTTGCTCTCGTCGAAGCGGACGACGACCGATTCCCGCGAGCGCAGCGCAGCAGAGCGCGCGAGGGAAAGGTCCCTTGCGAACACCTGTCCCGCCTGCCGGGCCGAAGACGTCCGAAGATAGTCGCCGAACGTCAATCCGGCTAAGCCGAGCATCAACGCCGCCAGGACGAGCACGATCGCGAGCTCGAGCAGCGTGAAGCCGTGCCGCCCCAACCCACGAACACTCAAGATCATATCAGCCATGATGTTGGGCACAGGGGCGTACCATACCTGTGCAGAGCCTCCCTAGCACCGCGTCCCGCGTACAGTTCCATCTCCCTGGGGTGTCCTTCCGGCACGCCTCCGGCCTCCCGACGGCAGAATTCCGGGATGGATCAAAGATCCTACGTGGAGGGCCTCTCCCACAACAGTCGCCCGAGTCCCGCGGAACGGGCGGGACGTGGTATCCACGGAATAGCGGGCCCTCTATCTTTGGGCCGAGACTGCCCAATCGAAGCGACGAAAAGCAGGAGGAACCGATGATCGTGCGTACTCGACCGGGCATGCTCGCCGCACTCGCGGCAGCCGCTCTCCCGTCCATGGCGGTGGCCCAGCAGGTCGCCGTGGAGGACCCGGTGGTCGCCCAGATCTGGGCGGAAGGGATGGAGCGCTCCCAGGCGGAACGTCTCGCGCAGACGTTCCTCGACTCGCTCGGCCCGCGGCTCACCGGCTCGCCGGAATCCCTCGCGGCCTCCGACTGGCTGATCCGGATGTACGGTTCATGGGGGATCGAGGCGAAGCGTGAGGAATACGGCACCTGGGAGGGATGGCGGCGCGGCGTGACGCACGTGGACCTCGTCGAGCCGCGGGTGCGCACCCTGGAAGCCACGATGCTCGCCTGGAGCCCGGGAACGAAGGGCACGGTGCGGGGACCGGTCGTGCTTCTCCCACCCATCGCCAGCTCCGCCGACTTCGAGCGCTTCGCGGCCAACGTGAAGGGCCGCTTCGTCCTGCTGTCCGCACCGCAGCCCACGTGCCGCCCCGACTCGAACTGGGAGGAATACGGCACGCCGGAGTCCTTCCAGAAGATGAAGGACGCGCGCGAGGCCGCGAGCCGGGAGTGGAACGAGAGGATCCGCGCGACCGGGCTGGAGACGACCAACGACGTGGCGCGCCGGCTCGAGGACGCGGGTGCGGCGGGGATCTTCACCTCGCGGTGGTCGGCCGGCTGGGGGGTGCAGAAGATCTTCTCGGCCGCGACCGAGAAGGTGCCCACGATCGACGTGAGCTGCGAGGACTATGGTCTGCTCGCGCGCCTCGCCGAGAAGAGCCAGGGACCGGTGGTCGAGGTGCAGGCGCGGTCGGAGCTCCTCGGCCGGGTGCCCACGTGGAACACGATCGCGACGATCCCCGGCCGCGAGCTTCCCGACGAATACGTGATCCTCTCGGCACACTTCGATTCCTGGGACGGCGGCTCGGGCGCCACCGACAACGGGACCGGCACGATCACGATGATGGAGGCGATGCGCATCCTGAAGGCGGTCCATCCGAACCCGAAGCGCACGATCCTGGTCGGCCACTGGAACAGCGAGGAACAGGGGCTGAACGGATCACGCGCGTTCGTCACCGATCACCCGGAGATCGTCGACCACGTCCAGGCCGTGTTCAACCAGGACAACGGCACCGGCCGGGTCACCACGATCTCCATGCAGGGGTTCACGGGCGTGGCGCCCTTCTTCGCGAAGTGGTTCGCCGAGGTGCCCCAGGAGATCACGCAGTACATCGAGCTGCGCATCCCGGGCACCCCGGGCGGAGGCGGCAGCGACTACGCCTCGTTCGTGTGCGCCGGCGCCCCCGCGTTCGGCTTGAGCTCGCTGAGCTGGGACTACGGGACCTACACGTGGCACACCAACCGTGACACCTTCGACAAGGTCGTGATCGACGATCTGAAGAACAACGCGACGCTCACCGCGACGCTGGCCTACCTCGCCGCCGAGGATCCGGATCGGCTGCCGCGCGACAAGGCGATCCTCCCCATGAACCCGCGCACCGGCCAGCGGATGACGTGGCCGACCTGCCGCGACGGCGCCCGGAGCCGCAACTGATCCGCTCGCTCGCACTCCCCCTGCTGCTCCTCGCGCTGCCGGGCGTTGCGCGGGGCCAGCAGCCGGGGGAGGCAAGGGCGGGGTTGGAGGCCGCGCTCAGGGTGACCAGCATCGCCGGCGACGCGACGGTCCTCGCCGGTGGCGTGGGGCTCCTCGACCTGGGCGGGCGCGTCGCCTTCGGCGGCGGCGGATGGCTCGCCCTCGGGACCATGCGCATCTCGACCGGACGCCCGGAGACCGACAAGAACCTGCACATGGCCTATGCGGGCGTGGTCGCGGAGACGGTGGTGCGACGCGGCCCCGGGTGGGACGTGCGGGCGCGCGCGCTCGTGGGAGCGGGCAACGCGAAGGTCTCCGACCGCCTGCAGGGCGTGGCGCTGGGCGCGGACAACTTCGCGATCGTCGAGCCCGAGCTCGGCGGCTCCTGGCACCTCGGGCACGGCGCCTGGCTGACGGGCGGCCTCTCCTATCGGATCACCTTCGGCGTCGAGGATCTGCCCGACATCTCCGAGCACAGCTTCCGCGGCGTCTCCCTCAGGATCGGCGCCACGCTCCGGTCCTTCTGACCGCATCGAACGACCCCACCCCCGTCCCGGACTTTGCCGATAGACGGGCGACTGTCGGACGACAATCCGCCGCTTTGACTTGACAATGCCGGCGGACAATGCGATTTCCTATCTTCCGTATTCATAGTGCAAGGGCCCCCACTCGCACCCTGGAGCTCAGCAACGTGGCGAATCAAGACGACAAGGTCATGACGGCGGTCGAGGCCGCGCTCAAGAAGAACCCCGAAGCCTCCGTAGACGAGCTCTACGACATGGCGAAGGGGATCAACTCGAGCGTGGGGAAGCTGTCGAAGCGGCAGTTCCACGCCCGCTATCCGCTCCAGGTGAAGCGGCGGTCGCGCCCGGCGAAGCCGAAGAAGGCGGCGGCGCGCAGGAAGGCGGCGACCAAGCGTGGTCCTCGCCCGAAGGCGGCCGCCCCTGTTGCCGGCTCCTCGAAGGAGTCGGTGCGCGGGATCTTCCTCCGCTTCGCGTCGGACCTGGCAGGAGCCGAGGCCCGCAAGGACGTCGTGAAGGTCGTGGCGAGCGTGGACCGCTACGTGGACGAAGTCATCAAGGCGACCGGCGTCAAGTAGGGGTCGGCTGCGCCGCCGCGGCGGCACGCTCGCCGAACGCCGCGAGCTCCCGGACCGCCACGGCGGCGCCGGCCAGCCCCACGCCCTCCTCCGAGCGCAGCTCGGAGGCCACGCCCTTGTAGCGCTCCATGTCGCTGTCACCGGACCCCAGGAGCGCCCTGGCGGCCGTGTCGATGTCGCCGTTCTTCGCCTTGTGCAGGACCGCCGTCGTCAGCTTCCTGTGTGCCCGCGACAGGTCGTCCGCGAGCGCCTGGGCGGCCCTTTGCTCCCATTGCCCGAGGCCGGCCGACGAGAACGACGTGCGCCGCAGCCAGGGGATCTCCAGCGCCTCCGACACCGCGTAGTAGGCCTTGCCGGTCGACGTCTCATCGGCCCCGGTGGCGCGGCCGATCTGGAGGATCTCCAGGAGCTGGTCGAGGAAGCGCAGCGTGATCAGGTTGCGCGAGAAGTCGTCGTCCGCTCCGAGCTGCCGGATCTCGCGGAGGCGCTCCTCGAACAGGCGGCGCTCCTCGCCCGCGACGATCCCCTCGAAGTCGCGGCGTAGCTGCGCCAGCCCGCGGACGTTCTCGTCCACGATGCGCGCCGGCGAGCGGCTTGCGTCCACGTTCTGGAGGACCCAGCGCGTGGTGCGCTCCAGCACGCGGGCCAGCCCGAGCAGCCAGCGGTAGGACACGCGCACGTCCATCGCGGTCTGCTGGCGTGCCATCTCGTGCAGGAGGGATCGGTGCTCCGCGAGGCGTGCGGCCACCAGCCAGGCACGCACCACCTCCTCGGCGGAGCGGCCCGCGTCCCGCGACACACGGTTGACGAACGTCGCGCCCATGAGGTCGACGAGGTCGTTCGTGACCTGCCCGGCGATGATCTCCCTGCGCAGCCGATGGCCGTCCAGCGCGTCTGCCGCCGCGCGGATCGCCTCCCCGGGGAAGTACCCGAGCAGGTAGCTCTCCGTGATCGGGTCGTCGGGGAGGCGGCCGCGGAGCAGCCGCGTCTTCAGCGACAGCTTCGAGTAGGCCAGGAGGACGCACAGCTCGGGGCGCGCGAGCGTCTGTCCGCGCTCGGCGCGCTCCACGAGCACGTCGGTCGAGGGAAGCCCCTCGGCCGCGCGGTTCAGCTCTCCCGCCTTCTCCAACGCGACCAGGAGGTCGCGGAAGTCGTCCGCCGACTCTCGCGCGCGCATCTCGTCCAGAGAGATGGCCAGGCTCTGCGACCGGTTGTCCTCCAGGACCAGGCGGGCCACGTCCTCGGTGAGCCTCTCGAGCAGCGCGTTCCGTGCGGTCTCGTCCATCCCGCCGGTGGCGACCAGCTGCGCGAGCAGGATCTTGAGGTTCACCTCGTGGTCGGACATGTCCACGCCGCCCGAGTTGTCCATGGCGTCCGTGTTCACCTTCCCGCCCCGCAGATCGAACTCGATGCGGGCGCGCTGCGTGAACCCGAGGTTGCCGCCCTCGCCGACGACCTCGCAGCGCAGCTCGTCGACGTTCACGCGCACCGCGTCGTTCGAGGGATCCCCGGCGTCCACGTGGGTCTCGGCAGAGGACTTCACGTACGTGCCGATGCCGCCGTTCCAGAGCAGCTCCACCGGGGCGCACAGCACCGAGCGGATGAGCGTCTCCCCGTCGACCACGTCGGGGAAGTGCGACGGGACACCGAGCGCCTTGCGGGCGGGGCGCGTGAGCTCCACCTCCTTGGCACCGCGCGGGACGATCATGCCGCCCTCGCTCAGCAGGCTCGCATCGTAGTCGGACCAGCTCGAGCGGCCGAGCGCGAACAGCCGCTCACGCTCCACGAAGGTGATCGCCGGATCGGGATCCGGGTCGATGAAGACGTGTCTGTGGTCGAACGCGGCGATGAGCCGGATCCGACGAGACAGGAGCATCCCGTTCCCGAAGACGTCACCGCTCATGTCGCCGATTCCGACGACGGTGAACGGCTCCTCCTGGATGTCCTTGCCCTTCTCCCTGAAGGCCCGCTTCACACACTCCCACGCCCCGCGCGCCGTGATCCCCACGGCCTTGTGGTCATAGCCGTTCGAGCCACCGGACGCGAAGGCGTCGCCGAGCCAGAAGCCGTACTCGGCGGACACGCTGTTGGCGAGGTCCGAGAATGTGGCCGTGCCCTTGTCCGCCGCGACGACCAGGTAGGGATCCGGGTCGTCGAAGCACACCACGTCGGGCGGCGCGACGGTTTCGCCGGTGGGCAAGAGGTTGTCGGTCAGGTCGAGGAGCCCGCGAGCGAGCGTGCAGTACTGCTCCTTCCCCTCGACAAAGCGCGCCTCGGGGTCGTCCATGTGACGGCGAAGGACGAAGCCACCCTTCGAGCCGCCGGGAACGATCACGGCGTTCTTCACGACCTGCGTCTTCACGAGGCCGAGGATCTCCGTGCGGAAGTCGTCCGGCCGATCGCTCCAACGGATCCCGCCGCGCGCGACGCGCGCACCGCGCAGGTGCACGCCCTCCATGCGCGACGAGTGTACCCACACCTCGTAGAGGAGGCGCGTGCTCTTGAGGAACTCGATGTCCCGGCACGAGAACTTGAACGAGACGAACGGGACGCCCCCGGAGCGGAACGTCGGTACGCGCCCGCCGCGCCGGTAGAAGTTCGTGCGCAGCGTTCCCGAGATGAGCGACTCGAGGCGGCGGAGCGCGCGGTCGTCGGCCAGTGCGCCCACGCTGCGCAACGAGCCCTGGAATGCGGAGCGGATATCCTCCGCGACCGCAGCCCGCTCCTCACGGCTCGAGCCCGTGGTCGGATCGAATCGGGTCTCGAAGAGCTCGAACAGCTCGCGGGCGATCCCCGGGTACTTCACCAGCGCCGAAGGCAGCGCCATGCGGCTCGGCACCGCTCCGGCCTGGAAGGCGTAGCCGGAGTAGGCGCGCAGCACGTCCACCTCGCGCCAGTGCAGCCCGGCGGTGAGGACGAGCCGATTGAGCGAGTCGTTGACCGCATCCCCCGCGCGCACCGCGAGGATCGTCTCCGCCAGGAGCCCGCCGCGCACGTCGATGGCGACGGGGTGGCCGCCCGAATCCTGGACGGCGAAGGCGTAGATCGCCGCCCCGCCTGCGCCACCCCCATGCACGTCGAACGGCGCAACCGCGATCACGCGCAGCCCGGTGTTCTCGAGGATGGGCATGAAATCGGAGAGGATGAGGCGCTCGCCGCGCAGGTACACCTTGAGCTCGGTGACCGCCTCCACGCCCGGCGCCGCCACCGCGAAGCCGCGGTTGGCGAACCCGATCGCGATGCTCTGGTCGTCCGCTTCCATCCCCTCCAGCTCGAGGAGGTCCGTGACCGCGATGTCGGGGTCGGTCGCGGCCTGGTACTCCGGGCTGAAGTCCTCTCCGTAGACGCGCGCGAGCCGGCGGGCCTCGTCGGCCGGGCGCACGCGCTCCAGCCCCTCGCGCACGCGGTCCGCCCACGACCGGATGATGCGCTCCACGAGCTGCTCGACCTCGGCCGCGTGCACCTCGCGCAGGCGGTCCGGCCGCGTGGCCATGTAGAAGTGCAGGCGTGCCTGGTCGCCCTCCCCGAGCGCGAGGTGGTAGTTGAGGATCTCGCCGTCGAGCACGCGCACCAGCGCGGCTTCGAGCGCCTTGCGCGCCTCGCCCGAGAACTTGTCCTTGGGGAGGATGACCATCACGGAGGCGCCGCGGTGCAGCGGGTCCTCGCGGAGCGTGACGCGCACTCCGGCCGTGTTGTACGAGTTGAGCACGGTGCGGATGTCGGCGCCCGCCTCTCCCGCCGAGACGAGGAAGAGCTCCTCCTTCGGCAGGGAGTTGAAGATCGTGATGATCTCCTTGTAGTCGTGCGATCCCTCACGCACGCCCGACTCGTCGAGGATCTGACGCAGCTTGAGGCGCAGGATCGGGATGTTCTCGGCGTCCTCCGAATACGCCTTGGACGTGAAGAGCCCGATGAAGCGGTGCTCGCCGGCGGCGCGGCCCTCGGCGTCCAGCTTCTTGACGCCGATGTAGTCCATGCGCGCCCGTCGGTGGACGGTCGACTCGGCGTTGGTCTTGCTGATGATGAGAAGCGGCCCCGTCTCGATCAGGACGCGCTGACTCTCCTCGATCTCCGAGAGCGCCACGGGCTTCGCGAACGTCGACTCCGACTCGTCGCGCAGGACGCCGCGGCCCGACCCGGCCGCCACACGGATGCACCGACCCTCCCCCTCGGTCTCGATCAGGTCGTAGCCCCGGTAGCCCAGGAAGACGAAGCCCCCGTCGCGCAGCCAGCGGAGGAAGGCCTGGATCTCCTGGACCTCGGTCCGGCGCTCCTCGATCGCACGGCCCCGCTCCTCGAGCTCCGCCACCACGTCGTTGACGGCTTCGATCATGCGCGGGAAGTCGTCCGTGGCGGCCACCACGTCCTCGAGCCTGCGCTGCAGGTCGGCGCGCAGGGCGGCCCTGGCGTCGGGGTCGTTGATCTGCACGACCTCGCAGTGCACCAGCGACTCGCGGGCCTTCCCCTCCTGCGAGGGGCGCACGGCGACCGGGGCGCCGGTCTCGTCGCGATCCACGTCGAGCACCGGATAGATGATGTACTCGATCGCGAGCTCCTGGGCGTGCAGGTGCTCGCGGATCGTGTCCACGATGAACGGGCGCTCGGAGATGTTCGTCCGGACGACCGTCACCGGCGCGTACCACCCCTCGTCCGCCACGTCGGGGTTGCCCACCTCGACATCGACGCGCTCCGGGCGGGAGCGCTGCAGGAAACGGAAGGCCCCGAGCGCCAGGTGTGCGAGCGCGTCCGTGCTCCGCTCGTGCAGGAACTCGGGGGAGGCCTTGGAGAAGAAGATCTCGGCGAAGTCGACCACCAGCCTGGCCTCGGCGGGGTCCACCTGGCGCTCGAGCTGGCGGCAGACGGCATCGACCGTCGGGGAGTCCCGACGCAGGCGCCGTACGGCGGTTTCGGTGGTATCGCTCATAGAATGGGAAAGATATCGCATCCGGGTGCGGGGTGAAGCAGAAATGTTCCGCACGTGGGCGCCGGGGAAGCCCCTACGGGGACGACACACTTCGACGCGTGGCCGAATTCCCTCGCCCGGCGCCCCCCCATACCTTTGCAGCATGCGTTTCGTCCACCTGGCCGACGTCCACCTGGACACCTCCTTCGCCGGCCGCTCCGAGTCCGTTCGCCGGCGCCTGCGCGCCGCTTCCCGGGAGGCGTTCCGCGCGGCCGTCGACCTGGCGATCCGCGAGGACGCGCAGGCCTTCCTGGTCGCCGGCGACCTCTTCGATTCGGAGCGGCTGTCGTTCTCCACGGAGCGCTTCCTCCTCGAGCAGGCGCACCGGCTGGGCGACCACGGCGTGACCCTGGTCTACGCCACCGGGAACCACGACCCGGGGGCGCCCGAGGTGGGCCCGCGACCGCTCGCCTGGCCGGCCAACGTGCGCGTGGCCGCGGACCGCACACCCCAGCGCATCGCCATCCACGATCACGACGGGCGTACCGTCGGCTTCGTCACGGCGGTCGGGCACGCCTCGGCCCGGGAGCGGGAGGACCTGTCGCGCGCCTTCCCCCGGCCGCGCGGCGAGCTCCCAGAGGTCGCGCTCCTGCATACACAGGTGCACACCTCTCTCGGGGCCGAGGCGCACCACGTGTACGCGCCCTCGGAGCTGGCCTTCCTGACGCGCGCCGGATACGACTACTGGGCGCTCGGCCACGTGCACGTGCGCCAGATGCTGTCGGACGACCCGCCCGTCGCCTACCCGGGAAGCCTGCAGGGACGCACCCACGCCGACACGGGGCCGCGCGGCGCCCTGCTCGTGGACCTGGGCGACCGCGGCGCACCCGCCGTGTCCTTCAGGCCCCTGGCGCCCGTGCGCTGGGAGACGCTGCGTGTCGACGGGCTCCAGGACGCAGACTCCCTCGATCGGCTGGAGCGCCGGGTGGTGGCGGCCTGGCAGGCCGCCGGCGAGCAGGGGCCCGCGGCGCCCGGGACGGAGTGGATGGTGCGCGTCGTCCTCCTCGGCGCCTCGCCGCTCTGGCGCGAGCTGCGCCAGGAGGAGAGCCGGGATGTGCTCGCGACGGAGCTGCGGGAGCTGACAGGCGCGCTGGAGGTCACGGTGTGGACGGACGCCGTCCACCCGCCGGTGCCGGTGGAGGAGCACCGCCGGCGCGCCGACGTGCTGGGGGAAGCGCTCCGCCTCCTCGAGGCCGTGCGGCGCGGCGAGGAACGCATCGACGGGCTCGACGCAGGGGAGCTCGCGGGCCTCACCTCGGAGGAGCCGCGCGCCGTGGAGCGTTACGTGCGCCACCTCCTCGACGGCGTCGACGGCGAGCTGGCGGCGCGCATGCTCGGCACGGACGGCACGCCGTGAGGATCGAGCGCATCCGCCTGGACGCCTTCGGGCGGCTCGCCGCGATCGACACCGGCGAGGATCCCCTCCCCGGGCTGGTCGCGGTGCTGGGCCCCAACGAGGCGGGGAAGTCCACGCTCTTCCACTTCCTGACCGCGATGCTGTACGGCTTCTACCCGGCCTCGCGGGACACCAACCCGTACGCGCCCTGGAACGGCGACGAGCCGGCGGGATCGCTCGTGCTTCGCCTGGACGGCGGCGGATGCGCGGAGGTGGAGCGCCGCCTCCTCTCCCAGCCCACCGGGCGGCTGACGCTGGACGGGAGGAGCGAGGACCTGCGCAACCGGACGGTCCCGTGGGCGGAGCACGTGCCGCGCACCGTGTTCCGCCAGGTCTTCGGGCTCACGCTGGACGAGCTCGCCGGGCTGGACGAGGAGACGTGGGGACGGGTCCAGGACCGCATCGTCGGGTCGATGGGGGCGAGCGACCTCCTGCCGGCACGGCGCGTGGCCGCCGACCTCGAGCAGGAGGCCGGAGAGCTGTGGCGGCCGTCGCGCCGGGGAAACCAGCGCATCCGCGACGTGCAGCGGGCGATCCTCTCGCTTCGCTCGAGGCGCCTCGAGGCCGCCGAGCGCGACCGGCGCCTGCGGGCCGTGGTCGCCGAGGCCGAGGCGACGCGCGAGCGCCTGCACGAGGCGCGGCAGGCCCGCCACCTCGCACGCCTCGCCGTGGACCGCGTTCAGGCCCTCGTCCCGATCCGCGCCCAGATCGCGAGGATCGCCGCGCTGCGCGAGGACGCGGGTCCCCCGGAGCCGCGCGAGGGGATGCCCGCCGACCCGACGAAAGAGCTCGAGGCCATGCGGGAGCGCCTCGACCGGCTCGAGCGCCGCCGGCGCGAGCTGCGCGCCGAGCGGGCCGACCCGGAGGCCGCGATCGCGGCCTTCGCCACGCCGGAGCGCGGGCTCCTGGAGCGCGGCGAGGCGATCTCGCCGTTCCTCGGCCGGGCCGTGGCGCTCGGCGGGGACCGCGCGAGGCTCGCCGCCGTCGAGCAGGAGTCGCGGGACCTCGGGCGCCGCGTCGAAGGCGCGGCGGCGACCGTGCTCGCGGGGCCGTGGAGCGACGCGCACGGGTCCGCGGTGACGGCGCTCCCCGTGGCGGAGCTGCGCGAGCGGGTGCGGAGGCTCCAGGCGGCCCGCCAGGAGCGGCGGACGCTGGAAGCCGCGGCGGCGGCCGAGCCGTCCCCGCCTCCTCCCGGCGGGGGCGCGCCGGTCGCGTGGACCGTCCTGGCCGTCGTGGGTCTCGTCGTGCTCGGCCTCGGCGTCACGGGCGCCGGCACGCTGGCCGTCGCGGTGGGCGCCGCCGTCGCCCTGCTCGGCGTGATCCTCCTGGTGGTCGAGCTCGCCGGACGCCGACGTTCGCCGAGCGCCGCGACGGGAGGGGCGACCTCCGAGCCGGCCGCCGCCGAGCGGGCGGAGCGGGCCGCGCGCGCGGCCGTCTCCGACCTGGTCGCAGCGCTGCCCGTGCTCCCGTCCCTCCTGGACGAGCCCTCCAACGGGCTGGTGGCCGGGATGGAGCGGATCCAGGAGCTCCTGCGCGACCGGGCCGAGCGCACGAGGATCGCGGCCGAGCTGCGGGGTCGCATCGCGGAGGTCGACGCGGAGGCCTCGGCGCTGGTCGGCGTGCTCGCGCTGGAGGACGTGTCGGGCGCGGAGGCCGTGGCGCACCTCCTCGAGCGGGAGGTCCGCCGGGCGGAGCGGCTGCGGGAGGCCGCGACGGGGGCGCAGCGCGAGGTGCGCAGGCTGGAGCGGGAGGAGACCCGCGTCGCCGAGGAGATCCGGGAGCAGTCGGGTGCGCTCGAGCGGCTCCGCCAGCGCCTGGAGGACGCGGGGGGCGGGGACGCCGCGGAGGGCGCCCGCCGGGTGCGCGAGCGCATCCAGGCGGGGGAGCGCGCGGACCAGCTCCAGGAGGAGCTCGAGCGGGCCCACCCCGACCTGGAGGAGATCAGGGCGCGCATCCAGCGCGCGGAGGCCTCGGGCGACTCGTGGACCACCGACGACGACGACCTCGCCCGCCGGAAGGCGCGCGTCGAGGAGCTGACGGAGGAGGTGGAGGGGCTGGCCCGGAAGGTCGAGGGGCTCGAGCGCGACGCCGCGCACCTGCGCGAGGTCGAGACCGTGGATGCCGTCGACGGAGAGATCGCGGCCCTCCAGGAGGAGGAGGAGGCGCTTCTCGCCGAGCGCGACCGACGCTGGCTCCTCGCGCGCATCGTCCGCCAGGCGGACCGGCGCTTCCGCGAGGAGCACCAGCCCGACCTCCTGCGCCGGGCCAGCGCCTACCTCTCCGGCCTCACCGGGGGGCGCTACGACCGCATCGTCGCCGAGGAGGGCGCGGGGGAGGGTGGCTTCCACGTAGGCGGACCCGGGCTTCCGGGCACGGTGCCCCTCGCGCCCCCGATCTCCACCGGCACGCTCGAGCAGGCCTACCTCGCGCTCCGCCTCGCGATCGTCGACCACCTCGACCAGGGGCTCGAGCGCCTGCCGATCTTCGCCGACGAGGTGCTGGTGAACTGGGACCACGGCCGCCGGATGCGGGGAACGAAGCTGCTCGCCGGCGTCGCGAAGCACCGCCAGGTCTTCGTCTTCACCTGCCACCCCGAGCTGGCCGGCGGCCTCGAGGACGAGGGGGCGAGGGTGCTGCGCTTCGGCGACGACGTCTGATCCGCCCCGGCTCCCCACGGCACCCGCGGTGAGCGCCGCGCTCCCCCTCCACGTGGAGGCCCGTGGGTCCCTCGGCCCCGCTCCCGAGACCTTCGTCCTCGTGCACGGATACGCCGCCTCGTCCTTCTCCTGGCGCACCTGGGCGCCCGCGCTCGAGCGCCGGGGATGCGTCCTCCTCGTCGACCTGAAGGGCTTCGGCGCGGCGCCCCGGCCCGACGACGGCCGCTACGCGCCCACGGACCAGGCCGAGCTCCTCCACCGCCTCCTCGTGGAGCGCGACGCCCGCGACGTCACGCTCCTCGGCCACTCGCTCGGCGGCGGGATCGCCCTGCTCGCGGCCCTCCACCTCCACGACGAAGGCGCCGGGCGCCTGCGCCGCCTCGTGATCGTGGCGGGCGCAGCCTACATGCAGACCCTGCCGCCCTTCGTGCTCCTCGCGCACCGGCCCCGCCTCTCCCGAATGCTCCTGCGCATCCTCGGCGCGCGCTTCGTGGCCCGGGCCGTGCTGCGTAGTTGCGTGTACGATGCGACCGGCGTGACCCGCGAGCAGGTCGAGGGATACGCGGCGCCCCTGCGCCGACGTGGCACCGCCCGCGTCCTCATCGACACCGCGCTCCAGATCGTGCCGGAGGATCTGCACGCGCTCACCGCCCGCTACCGCGAGATCGACGTCCCGGCGCTCGTGCTGCAGGGGCGCCAGGACCGGGTGGTGCCCCTCGAAAACGCGCGGCGCCTGGCCGAGGCGCTTCCGCGCGGGCGCCTCGTCGTGCTCGACCGGTGCGGGCACCTCCCCGCGGAGGAGCATCCCGCGGAGTCCCTGAGCGCGCTCGAAGCGTTCCTCGACGAGACGCCGTTGGAATAGGCGGAAGGCCGGGATCGGTCCGGCTCGGCGCCGGCGGCTCCCGGCGTCGTCCTCGACCCGCCGCTCCCTCAGTCGGCCGCACCGCCCTCCACGATGTCCGCGCTCCACGTGATCTCGACCGCGCCCTTCAGCGAAAGCGCGGTGGGGCACTTGTCGACGTGCGAGGCGAGCGAGCGGTCGACCTTGTCGCGTGGCGCCCCCTCCGGAAGGCGGAGCGTGTAGTGCACGTGGATCCGCCGAAGCAGGGGGATACGGTCCACCATCTCGTTCGTGCCCTCGGCGGACGACACGATCGCGTCGGGCGCCAGCGAGATCCCGCGCACCTCCAGTGCGCCGTTGAGGGTCCCGAGCAGTCAGCCCGCCGCGGCCGCCACCAGGTAGTCCACGGGGAGCGGGAGGTTGGGCTGCGAGTCGAGCCCGTAATGCGCCTTCACCGGACCGTGCACGCCCAGCTCCAGGACCGTGCCGTCGTGGAGCTCCGCGCGCCTGTGCACGCCGTCGACCTTGTGGACGCGCGCCTTCGACAGGTAGAACGGCTCGTTCATTCCGACTCCTCCGTGAAGCTCTCCCAGGGATCCGTGCCGCCCTCCTCCCAGCCCGGGCAATCGAGCACGGGAAGGGGCGGGTACTTCGGGTACCGCGGATCGGTCCTCGATCGCGTGCACATGTGGAAGATCGAGCCCTTCCGGTTCCCGGTGGTGCGGTGGTGCAGGCAGGACGCGCACAGCCCGGCGCGGTGCCGACGTGCCTTCGCCGGGGGCCGGCGGCGAGGCGGCGCCCCTCCGGCGTCGCGCGCCTCGCTCACCGTCTCAACCCCAGGAAGCCCACCTGCCGGGCCGCGTCGCCTCCGCGATGCGAGAAGAACCCCTCGCCACAGCGGGTGCAGTGCCCCGAGATCGTGACGTTGCGCCCCTCGACGCCGGCCGCGACCGCCCGGTCCGCAAGTGCCGCCCGCAGGTCCAGGGGCTCGGGCGCCGCCGGGCGGGCGAGCCCGAGCGCCTCGAAGACCTCGGGCCCGACCTCGTAGCAGCGCCCGCAGATCGACGGACCCAGGTGCACGTGCAGGTCGGCCGGGTCGGACGCCGCCCGCTCGGCGAGCACGGCCACCCCCCGCTCGAGGATGCCCGCCGCCGCGCCCCGCCACCCGGCGTGCAGGAGGGCCGCCGCCCGCCGCCCCGCATCCACCACCGAGACGGGCACGCAGTCGGCCGTGGTCACAGCCATGAGTACGTCGGCGTCGCGGGTGGCGTGTCCGTCGCACGGCTCGGCCACGAGCAGCCCGGGCGCCCCCCGCCGGTGGAAGCGGACCGCCCCGCCGTGCACCTGGTGCGCGTGCACGCCCCGTGTGAAGCCGGTGCCCCGCAGGAGCGCCTCCCAGCGCCGCAGCACGGCGCGGGCGGGCGAGGCCTCCCCGAAGAGCGCCAGGTCGAACGGGTCGTCCGCATCCCCCCGTCCGGTGGTTCCCTGCACCAGCCATGGGAACGCCTCCTCCCACTCGGGGTGAACCACCCATGGCAGGTCCGACGCGGGAGCCTCCCGGATCGTGCGAAACGGCACACGCGGCGGTGCGGTGTCGGTCACGGTCTCGGGCTCCCGGTCACGACCTGATGTAGTATCATGGTTCCGCCTCCCGACGGGGGCGCACACTCGAGCCGGACGATGGACGAACCCCTCTTCGACAGTCAGAACGTCGCCTACGCCCAGGCGATGTTCGAGCAGTACGCCCGCAACCCCGAATCGGTCCCCGAGGCGTGGCGCGAGCTCTTCGCGGACGGCGGCGGGCGGGCGGTGGCCGAGGGCCTCTACGTGCCCGAGCAGCTCAACGGCCACCGCGCTGTGGCGCAGGCGTCCGCGGCGCCGGCCCCGGCGGCCGCGCCCCAGGCCACGCAGACGCCGATCGCCGTCGACCTCCCGCCCATGCTCGAGTCGGCCGCGCAAAGCCACTCCGAGGCTGCCGAGCACCTGCGCAGGGTCCTCCCGGTGGTGTCGCGCGCGGCCGCGCTCGTCCAGGCGTTCCGCGACCACGGCCATCAGCTCGCGCACATCGACCCGCTGGGGAGCGAGCCGCGGGGCCACCCGCAGCTCAGCCCGGCGTTCTTCGGCACGTCGATGGAGGAGTTGGCCGGGCTGCCCTCCTCGCTGGTGATGGAGGACGATCAGGAGCGCTCGGTCGCCGACGCGCTGCACGAGCTGCGCGACATCTACGCCAGGTCGATCGGGTACGAGTTCGAACACCTCGACGACCACATGAAGGTGCAGTGGCTGTGGGACCAGGTGGAGACCGCCGCGAACTTCCCGGCCATGACCCCCGGGAAGAAACGGGCGCTCCTCCACAGGCTGACGCAGGTGGAGGGGCTCGAGCAGTTCCTGCATCGCGCGTATCTGGGCCAGAAGCGCTTCTCGGTCGAGGGCACCGACATGCTGGTGCCGATGATCGATCTGGCGATGGAGGAGGCCATCCGCGACGGCGCGTCGGAGGCGGTGCTCGGGATGGCGCACCGCGGCCGGCTCAACGTGCTCACCCACATCGTGGGGGTGTCGTACGGCGAGCTCCTCGCCGAGTTCGAGGGGCCCAGCTTCAAGGGCGGCCAGCTCGACGTGGGCGGCACCGGCGACGTGAAGTACCACCACGGTGCACGTGGCACGCGCTCGTTCGAGGGCGTCGGCGAGATCGGCGTGACGCTCATGCCGAACCCGAGCCACCTCGAATTCGTGAACCCCGTGGTCACGGGGTTCGCGCGCTCCCGCCAGTTCGACGGTCCCGGGCGCGAAGCCAATCTCGACAGCCACAGGGTCGTCCCGATCCTCATCCACGGGGACGCCGCCTTCGCCGCCGAGGGCGTCGTGGCCGAGACGCTCAACATGGCGCGCCTCGCGGGCTACGACGTGGGCGGCACCGTGCACATCATCGCCAACAACCAGGTCGGCTTCACCACCGATCCGCAGGACAGCCGCTCGACCACGTACGCGAGCGACCTGGCGAAGGGGTACGGCATCCCGATCGTGCACGTGAACGCCGACGACCCCGAGGCCTGCCTCGCGGCCGTCCGCCTGGCGATGACCTACCGCACCGAGTTCCGCGACGACTTCGTGATCGACCTGGTCGGTTACCGCCGCCACGGTCACAACGAAGGCGACGAGCCGGCCTACACGCAGCCGCTCCTCTACGCGAAGATCGCCGGGCATCCGACCGCCCGGGCCATCTTCGCGGACAAGCTGCGTGCCGAGGGCGTCGTGTCCGAGGCGGACGTGCGGGCGATGCTCGACGAGGTGTCGGGAGAGCTGCGCGTCGCCCAGGACACGGTACGCGAGCATCGCCCCGTGGGGGACGACGAGCTCGACCCGGACTACGAGGTGCCGTTCATCCCCGAGACCACCGGCGTGGCCCTGGAGAGCCTGGCGGTCATCAACGACGCCCTGGTCCACCTTCCTGCGGGCTTCAAGCCCCACCCGAAGCTCTGGCGCCAACTCGAGCGGCGGGCCCACGACTTCGGGCCGGAGCGTACCCTGGACTGGGGGCACGCCGAGTCGCTCGCCTTCGGCACGCTCCTGATGGACGGGATCCCGATCCGCCTCACGGGGCAGGACAGCCAGCGCGGCACCTTCAGCCACCGGCACCTCGTCCTCCACGACGTGGAGACGGGGCGGGAGTGCATGCCCATCCAGCAGGTCTCCGAGACCCGTATGGAGATCTACAACTCGCCGCTGACCGAGACGGCCGTGATCGGCTTCGAGTACGGCTACTCGGTGGGTGCGGACACGGACGTGGTGCTGTGGGAGGCGCAGTTCGGCGACTTCGTGAACGTCGCGCAGGTCATGATCGACCAGTTCCTGTCCTCGGGGCTGGCGAAGTGGGGGCAGTACTCGCGCCTGACGCTCCTCCTTCCCCACGGCTACGAGGGGCAGGGGCCCGAGCACTCGAGCGCCCGTCTGGAGCGCTTCCTCCAGCTGTGCGCCGAGGACAACATGCGCGTCACGTATCCGACGACGCCGGCGCAGTACTTCCACCTCCTGCGCCGCCAGGCGTTGCGCCGGCCCGAGCGGCCCATGGTGGTGATGACGCCCAAGAGCCTCCTGCGCCATCCGATGGCGACGTCGACGGTCGCCGAGCTCCTGCAGGGGAGCTTCCTGCACGTGATCGACGACCCGACCGTCGAGAAGCCCGCCGCGGTCGAGCGCCTGGTGCTGTGCTCGGGCAAGGTCTACTACGACATCCAGGGCCATGCCCGCCGCGCCGACGCCGACGACGCCGCGGTCGCCCGGCTGGAGCTGCTGTATCCGTTCCCGGCCGACGCGCTGCGCCAGCTCCTCGAGCGCTACCCGAACCTGCACGAGGTGGTGTGGACGCAGGAGGAGCCGCGCAACATGGGTGCCCTCACCTTCGTCGGCCCACGCCTGCGGGCCGTCGTCCCGCGCAAGATCCCGCTCTCGTACGTGGCCCGCCCCGAACGGGCGAGCCCGGCCGAGGGGAAGGCCAGGGACCACGCCGTCGAGCAGCAGAAGGTGGTGCTGGAGGCGCTCGGGCTGCTGCCGGCGGAGTAGCGCGCGGCGATCGGTCAGCTACATGTGCGGGCCGATCGCCATCGTCACCAGGGCGACCAGAAGGAGCACCGCGGTGATGCGCGAGTAGAGGCGCAGCTTCCCCCGCAGGCGCGCCATCGCGGCCTGATCGTCCGGGGACGGTGGCGCGCCCGACGCCGCGACCCGGCCCCCGATCGCCGTGAGCTTCGTCACCGCGGAGCGGACGCCGTGCAGGCCGGTTCCCAGCGCGAGGATCGCCGCGAGCATGCCGGTGCTGAGCAGCATGCCGGACGTCGAGCCCATGAAGCCCGAGGAGAAGTGACCGGAGAGGCGCCAGAGGAGCCACAGCCCGGTCAGCACGTTGACCAGGGCCAGCACGCCGATGAAGCCGCTGTAGCCGCGCCGGACCATGGCCCCCATCACGGCGCCGCCCGCCGCGCCGGCGTCCCGGACCGCCGGCTCGAGGAAGAGCACGACCAGGAACGTCGCGCCCGCCCAGAAGACACCGAACAGCACGTGGATCACGCGTGTCGTGAGGTAGATCGCTTCCATGGCGCGTCACCCGCCTTCCCGTGGATGTCGATAATGTGATGCGGCGGCCGGCGGCCGCCGCGGACCCGGACAAGATCGCACCTACCACTCGAGCAGCAACTTCCCGAACGAATCGTTCTTCTCCAGCGTGCGGTGCGCCTCGCCTACGTCCTCCGGCGCGTAGACGCGGTCCACGATCGGGCGCACGACCCCCGACCGCAGGAGCGGAAGCACGCGTTCTTCGAACGCCAGCGCGAGCGCCGCCTTGTCCTCGACCGGACGCGCGCGCAGCACGGTGCCGCGGATCGAGGCACGCTTCCCCATCAGCACGCGCAGGTCGATCTCCGCGCGCGGCCCGCCGGACACGCCGATCACGATGTGCCGCCCGCCGCGCGCGAGCACCTTCTGGTTGTCGGCCAGGTAGGGCCCACCGACCAGGTCGACGATCAGGTCGACGCCGCGTCCCGCCGTGAGGTCGAGGATACGCTGCGCCCAACCCCCGTCGGCGAGGACCGCATGGTCGAGGCCCAGCCCCTCGGCACGCCGCAGCTTCGCCGCCGTGCGCGAGGTCCCGATCGTGATCGCCCCGGTCGCGTGTGCGAGCTGCAGCGCGGCCGTGCCGACGCCGCTACCCACCGCGTGGACGAGGACGACCTCGCCCTCCGACAGACCCTCCTGGAGGAAGGCGGCGTCGAAGGCGGTCATGAAGGCCTCGGGGATGGCGCCCGCGTCACGGGGCGCCATCCCCTCGGGCACGGGCACGAGCGTGGACGCCGCCGTGACCACCTGCTCCGCGTAGCCTCCGCCTCCGACAATCCCCATCACCGCGTCCCCGGACCGCCAGCGCGACACGCCTTCGCCCACCGCGTCGACCGTGCCGGCCACCTCCAGCCCGGGGATGTGCGCCGGCCATCCCGGCGGCGCGGGGTAGAGGCCCCTCCGCTGCAGGATGTCGGCGCGGTTGACGCCCGACGTCGCGGTGCGCACGCGCACCTCGCCCGGCCCCGGCTCGGGAAGGGGCACGGTGCGGACCTCCAGCACCTCGGGGCCGCCCGGCTCCCTGACCACCACGGCCCGCATGCTCTCCGCCATCGACCTCGCTCCTTGGTGTGCGCTCTCTCGTGGGGGTGTCCGCCCACCGCCCCGCCTCCCCGATCGTGGCGTCCACCCGGCGTGGCCAAGACGAACCGTGCGCTCGTGTCACCCCCGATCGTCCCACGAAGTGCCCGCGGGAGGACGTTGGGAGATCCGGGGGCGTGGATGGCACCCGAACGTCCCCGGGTGCCTCGCCCGTGCGATCTCGGGACGATCCGGTGCCATGCGCATCCGGCCGGCGAGCGGGCGCGCCGACCCTGACGTGCCGACCCGGCCCGCCCACCACGACGCGGGCGACCCGCGGTGAGCTACCCCGCGATGCCGACCCTGACGCACCGACCCGGCCCGCCCACCACGACGCGCGTGACCCGACCGCGACCGCGACGCGCGCCGACCGCCACCCACGCCACGCGTTGTCTTCCCCGGCCCGTCTCCTACCTTCCCACCCCGTACCCGCGCGTCCGATCCCGGAGGTCCACCTTGTTCTTCCAGCTCGTCTCCCTCGCCGGAGCGGCGCTCGTCCTCGTCGCGTACGCCCTCAACCAGGCCGGCCGCCTTGGGCCGGCCGACCCGGCCTACATGCTCATGAACCTGGTCGGCGCCTCGCTCCTCACCTGGGTGGCGGTGGTGGACCGCCGGATCGGCTTCATCCTCCTGGAGGGCTCGTGGGCGGTCCTCTCGCTCCTGCCCCTGGTACGGAGGGGCGGCCGTCCCGCGTGACCGGTGCGCTCGGGCCGGCCACCCGGTAGCTTCCCCACTCCGCACTCCCCAAGCACCCGATGAAACTTCCCTTCGCGCTGGACCGGCCGCTGGTGTTCTTCGACCTGGAGACCACGGGCCTCCACATGAAGAACGACCGCATCGTCGAGCTGGCGCTGATCAAGATCACGCCGCAGGGCGACGTCCTCGAGCGCGTCCGCCGCTTCAACCCGGGCGTCCCGATCCCCCCGGAGGCGACCGCTGTGCACGGCATCACGGACGCGGACGTCGCGGACGAGGCGCCCTTCGCCGCGCGCGCGCGCTCGCTGCACCGCCTCCTGGACGGGTGCGACCTGGCCGGCTTCAACATCCGCCGCTTCGACCTCGGCATGCTCCTGGCCGAGTTCCAGCGCTGCGGCGTCCGCCTTGACCTCGAGGGGCGGCGGATCATCGACGTCCAGAACATCTTCCACCGCGAGGAGCCCCGCGACCTGAGCGCGGCGGCGCGCTTCTACCTCGGGCGCGAGCACGAGGAGGCCCACACCGCGCTCGGCGACATCCGTACCTCCGCCGCCGTCCTGGTGGCGCAGCTCGGGCGGTACGCGCATCTCCCGCGCGACCTCGACGGGCTCCACGCCTACTGCGAGGAGTACGCGCCCATCCAGTCCGAGGTCGATCGCTGGTTCAGCAGCGAGGAGGACGGGCGTGTCTTCCGGCGCGGGAAGCACAAGGGACGGCCCCTCGAAGAGGTGGCCGCCAACGAGCCCGACTATCTGCTGTGGATGACGGGAGCCGAGGACATGGACGAGGAGGTGCTGCGCCTGGTGCGCGAAGCCCTCGCGCGGCACGCACCGCCGGCGCCGCCCGACGTTCCCGCGGACGAACCCATACCCGATCCCCTGGAGCCGTGATGATCGACGCACGCACGATCCTGCGCGCCCTCCCCGTCCTCCTGGGTGTGGCTCTGGCGGCTCCCGCCCCCGGCGCGGCCCAGACGCCCATCCGCACCCAGGACATGGCCGAGCTGCGCCCCCGCTCGATCGGGCCCGCCACCACGGGCGGCCGCATCCACGACATCGAGGCGCTCCCCTCCGACCCCTCGACGATCTGGGTCGCCACCGCCTCGGGCGGGCTGTGGAAGAGCACGAACCGCGGCCAGCAGTGGACGAACGTCTTCGACACGATGGACGTGAGCACCTTCGGCGACGTCGCGCTCGCGCCGTCCAACCCGCAGATCGTGTACGCGGGCACCGGGGAGCAGAACAACCGGCAGAGCACCTCGTACGGGAACGGCGTCTACCGCTCCGACGACGGCGGCGCCACCTGGCGCCACCTCGGGCTGGCGGAGACCCGCCACATCGGCCGCATCCAGGTGCACCCCTCGGACCCCGACGTGGCGTGGGTGGCCGCGCTCGGAAACCTGTGGGCGCCCTCCGAAGAGCGCGGCGTGTTCCGCACGAAGGACGGCGGGCGCACCTGGCAGAAGGTGCTCTACGTCGACGAGAACACGGGCGCGGTGGACCTCGCGATCGACCCCTCGCACCCGGACGTGCTGTACGCCGCGATGTACCAGCGCGAGCGGCGGGCCTGGGGCTTCAACGGCGGGGGGCCGGGGAGCGGCATCTACAAGACCACGAACGGCGGCGACACCTGGAACGAGCTCACCGATGGGCTCCCGCCCGGCGACAAGGGCCGCATCGGCATCGCGCTCGCGCGCTCGAACCCGCGCGTCCTGATGGCGCTGGTCGAGACGGCCGACCGCGACACGCAGGGGACGTATCGCTCCGAGGACGCGGGCTCCTCGTGGACCCGTGTCAGCCCCATGGACGGGCGTCCGATGTACTACTCGCACGTCTTCATCGACCCGACCGACGCCAACCGCGTGTACACGCTGGCCACCAGCTCCTACGTGTCCGACGATGGCGGCCGCAACTGGACGGAGATCGGCGCCGCGCCCACCTACGACGTGGGCGTCCACTCCGACCACCACGCGCTGTGGATCGATCCGAACGACCCCGACCACCTCTACCTCGGGGGCGACGGCGGACTGTGGGAGTCGTACGACCGCGGCGCGGCGTTCCGTAAGATGAACAACTTCCCGATCGGGCAGTTCTACGACCTCGCCGTGGACATGCGCGACCCGTACTGGGTGTACGGCGGGCTCCAGGACAACCACTCGTTCATGGGGCCGTCCCGGACGCGGCGGTGGGCGGGGATCATCAACGACGACTGGATGGAGACCGGCTTCAGCGACGGCACGGCCTGGGAGGCCGACCCGCGCGACGCGCACTTCACCTACGGCAGCTCGAGCGGGGGCAACTTCTTCCGCTACGATGCCTACACGGGCGACATCCTCGACATCAACCCGGTCCCGCCGGAGGGGGAGGAGTACCGCTTCGACTGGGCCGCGCCCTCGAAGCTCTCGCAGCACGATCCCGACGTCCTGTACGTCGGCGGCAACCGCCTCTTCATCTCGCGCGACCGCGGGGAGACGTGGGAGCGCACGGAGGACCTGAGCCGCCGGATCGACCGCGAGGATCTCGACATCATGGGGGTGGCGGGCCGCGACATCACGATCTCGAAGAACGACGGAACCAGCAGCTACGGGGAAGCCACGACGATCGGCGAGTCGCCGCTCGACCCGGCGGTCCTCTGGGTGGGCTTCGACGACGGCAACCTCCAGGTGAGCCGCGACGGAGGAGCCACCTGGACGGAGGTCTCGCACAACGTCACGGGGCTGCCGGACGGCACGTACGTGAGCCGCGTGATCGGCTCGGCGAAGGGGGCGGGCGTGGCATGGGCCACCTTCGACGCGCACCGCGACGGCGACTTCCGGCCGTACGTGTTCCGCACGGAGGACTTCGGCGCCACCTGGACGTCGATGGGCGCGGGGCTCCCCGGGCTCGGCTCGGTGAACGTGATCGTGGAGCACCCGGACGACCCCGACGTGCTCTTCCTGGGAACGGAGCATCACGCCTTCGCCAGCACCGACGACGGCCGCACCTGGGCGCGCATCCCCAACCTCCCCACCACGCTCTACGACGACATCCTCGTGCACCCGCGCGAGAAGGACCTGGTCTTCGGCACGCACGGGCGCAGCATCTGGATCCTCGACGACACGCGCCCCTTCGTCGAGTGGAGCCGCGCGTCGGGTGCGGCCTACCTCTTCTCCGTGCGCCCCACGACGCTCTTCCAGTACAAGAAGGACACTTCGTACCGGGGCAACGCCGACTTCATCGGCGACAATCCCGACGAGGGCGCGCTGATCACCTACCGGCTCGGGCCAGGCACCGGCGACGCCGTGCTGCGCGTAACCCGCGACGACGGTACCGTGGTGCGTGCCCTGCAGGTGCCCGGCAGCGCGGGGGTGCACCGCGTCAACTGGGACCTGCGCCACGCCGTGCCCGGTCGCCCCGACGTCTGGGAGCGCTTCGACGACCCCGAGCTGGCGCACACGCTGGCGATGCGCGGCCCGCTCGTCGCGCCCGGGCACTACACGCTGACCCTCCAGGCGCGCGGCACGGAGGCGAGCCGGCCGCTCGAGGTGCGCGCGGACCCGGAGATGCCGATCTCGATCGCCGAGTACCAGGCACGGGAGCGCTTCCTGGTCGAGCTCCTCGACCTGAGCACCCAGGTCACGGAGACGATGCGGGCGATGGGCGTGAGCGGCGGTGGCGGCTTCGGGTTCGGCCGGCCGGAAGGCCCGCCCGACAGCCCCGCGAACCGGATCCGTGCGGTGGCGCGCGCGATCAACGGCGTCTATTCGTCGCTGAACGGCGCGCAGGTGCGGGAGGGGTCGCTCTATCCGCCCACGCAGTCGATGCGGGACGCGGTCACGGCCGCGAAGAAGGAGCTCGAGGCGCTGCGCGCCGGCGCCGGTCGCTGATCCGGCGCGGCACCCGCCACCCGGCGGGTGCCCGTCGGCCTGCTAACGGAAGAAGCTCAGCGGTACCGAGAAGATCGTGATGAGGGCGTTGTCGGTGCCCTGCCCGGGCTTGTCGCCGGTGTTCGTGTCTCCGGAGCTGGCCACGATCCACGTGCCGCTCACGGCCGCCACCACGGCGCCGATGGCCACGCCGGTGCGCCACTTGCTGAGCGTGCGCGACTCGAGGGACACGAGGTCCGAGGTCGCGATGCGGATCCGGTTGTGCAGCACCTCCGAGCCGGCCCCGCCATCCTCGGCGCCGTAGATCGGCACGGACACCAGGATGTGGTCGTCCGTGCGCTCGATCAGCGTCCCGCTGACGACCGGTGCGTTCGTGCGCAGCACCGGCGCGAGCTCGGCCGCCTGGCTCGGCGTCACGGTGGCGCGTACGCGCCCGTCGAGAGCGGCATCCTGCGGTCGGATGGAATGGTACTCGTAGCAGCCTGTCGAGCCGAGCAGCGCCGCCGTGAGAATCGCACGCGTCCAACGCATCCGGGCCTTCCTCCGATGAAGCAACCCGTGAAACGAAGCAGGGGCGGCCGAAGCCGCCCCTGCCGTCCAGCCTCAGTGCGAGCGTATACCCGGATCAGCCCCGGAAGTTGTGGTTGGCCAGCTTCTCGGCCTTGCTGATCGGAATGCACGTCGCCCGTCCCGACAGGAAATCATCGTGCGCCGGACCCGTGTCGGCGAACCAGCGCCGTTGGTCCTCGAAACGTCGGGACTCGAGCCACAGCGTCGCCCCACGCTCGTAGCGCAGGTCGGCCCAGGCACCGGTCATGTCCGCCGCCTGGTCGAGCGGATCCATGCCGTAGACCGCCCGCGCCTGGTTCATGAACCCGTACGCCGTGGTCATGTCGTTGCCCCGCAGCGCCGCCTCGGCCCGCACCAGAAGCATCTCCGTGCCCTTGGCGAGGGCCACGTCGCTCCCGTTGTCCTCGAACTTCTTCTGCTGGTACATCGGCGTGGAGCCGTTCGCCCCGTTCGCCACCGTACCGTCGTTGTTCCGGGCGATCACCCACGGAGCCCGCGGGTCGTCCGGGTGATCCTGCATGTACGTGTTGTAGACCGTGTACTCGTACCGATTGTGGGTCTCGTACGTGAGGATGTTGCGCATCTCGATGTCGATCTCGGCGTTGAACACGAAGTCCGCCGGCACCTTGGCCGCGTCCGCGCTCGCCGCGCTGAAATCACCCATCAGCACTTCGACCTGGGCGCGGCCCGCATAGGCAGCGTTCGCCCAGTCGGGCTGACCGGCAGCCTGGGCGACCGTGATCGCCTGGGTGAACTGCTCGATCGCACGGTCGAAGTGATCCGTGTTCGGGATCTCCGGCCCGCCATCGATGACGCTCGAGCACCAGTTGCCACCGAGGATCCGGTTGGCGTAGCCCGCGTAGACGTACGCGCGGGCAGCATCGACGCTCTTGGAGAAATCCGCCCCGAGCAGGTCCTGCAGCTTCACGAGACCGCTCTCGGCGACCCACCGCGCCTGCTGGGTGCTGTTCCAGCTTCCGGACACCCCTGGGTCGTCGTCGTTGATGACGCCCCGCGGGATGTCGGCCCAGTCGTAGCTTCCCCCGTGGAAGAGCTCCCCGGAGGCGAGCTCGAACATCTCGAGGTTGGCGTCGATGGCCTGGCTGAGGTCGTACTTCATCCCCGTCACCATCCCGGGGATCGCATCCTTGCTTCCGAGATCGCCGTCCGAGATCCGCCCCGGGCTCTCCACCCGGAGCAGATCCTTGCACGCGCCCGATCCCACCAGGGCGGCGAGGGCGACGATCCTGAACGCCTTCGTCTTCGTCAGCATCGGTTCGCCTCCCTTACCAGCTTACGCGGATGGACAGGGTGTACGTGCGGGGGTTGGGGATCTGGTAGTAGTCCCGTCGTCCGAACTCGCCTCCGCCGGCCTGGTTGCCCGTTGCGTCGGCGAAGTCCTGCACCTCGGGGTCCGTCCCCGTGTAGTCCGTGATCGTGAGCAGGTTGCGCCCGGCCACCGTCACCGTCGCGTTCCGCCCCCAGTTCAGCAGCGTCTCGGGGATGTCGTAGGACAGCGAGATCGAGCGCAGACGCCAGAAGTCCGCCTTCTCGATCCACCAGTCGGAGTCGTATCCGTAGCCGGCGTTGATCGTGCTGCTCGCCGTCTTGATCGAGCAGCGCGCACGCTGGAGCGCGGTGACGTCGTTGAGCGCCGTCGCGTCGCCGCGCCGGGCCGCGATCATCTTCTCCTGGATGTCGAAGCAGGGGAACCACGACCCACGGCGCTCGTTCTGGTAACCCGTATAGTTGGGCAGGTAGTGGCCGAACTGTCCCTCCATCAGCGCGTCCACGTGCACGCTGCTGCCGATGTCGATCGTCGTACCCAGACCGATCAGACGGGTCGGGTACGTGGGACCGATCGTGGTGTCCGCGACGATCACCGGGTCCGCGAAAGCGTCCGGGTTCATGATCCTCTGAGCGCGCAGCACCGGCACCTGCTCACCCTCGCAGATGTTCGAATACAGCCCGACGTAGATGCAGCGCGTCGGGTCGATGGCGGGGTCGTCGTCGACCTGCAGGGCCTTGGAGTGCTGGAAGGACAGGTTGGCCCGTGCCCGCCACTCGAGGCTCGCGCTGCGCAGGAGCGCGCCCGTGAGCTGGAACTCCCAGCCGGAGTTCTCGAGGGCGCCGATGTTCTCCGTGCGGTTGACCAGGAAGCCCTCCGAGGAGGGCAGGTCGACCAGCACGAGAGCGTCCGACGTCTTGGCGTGGTAGTGCGTCGTCTCGATGCCGATGCGCCCGTCGAACGCCGAGAGGTCGAAGCCCAGCTCGACCTCACGGGTGCGCTCCGGGCCGACGTCCGCGTTGCCCGGGTCGTTGGGCGTGAAGCCCGGCTGGCCCTCGAGGCCGATGCCCGACCACGTACGCAGGCTCGCGAAGGCGCTGGGCGCCTTGCCGGACGAGCCGACGGCGCCTCGCAGCTTGAAGGTGTCGAAGATGTCGGACGGGAACCAATCGTAGTCCGACAGGATCCACGAGGCGCTCACCTTCGGGTACTTCTGCAGCCCGAACTTGTCACCGAACGCGCTGTGGCCGTCCACGCGCAGACCCGCCGTCACGAAGAAGCGGTCCTGCCAGCCCAGCAGCTCCTGGAGGAAGAAGCCGGCGCTGGTCTCGGCGACGTTGTTCTCCGAGCGGTACGTCACCTCGGCTCCGGATTCGATCGTCGGACGGCCCGGGCCGGCGAAATTCTCGACGTCCCACTCCGTCCACCGGTGCTTGTCCTTGAAGATCTGGCCGCCCCACGAGAAGGTGGAGGCGAGCTCCGAGGTGAAGTTGTTCTGGAAGGACCCCGCATAGTCCAGCGACAGCTTCGTGTGACGCGTGTTCTCGTCCCAGAAGTAGCCGCCCGGCGTATACAGGTGGCCGAAGGGGCGCGTGGTCTCGCCCTTGATGGCGAGATAGTCCCAACCGACCGAGAAGCGGTTGGACACCGCCTCGGTGGGATTCCACTGTGTCGTGAAGCCCGTGATGAAGTGGTCGGTCTGCGAGAACAGGTCGGTGTCGAACAGATAACCGTTCGTGATGCACGTCCTCGGATCGCCGTCGGGGCCGTTCGAGATGTTCGCGCAGTCGTCGCCCTTGCCGCCCTTCAGGTAGTTCTGAGCGCCGCGACCCACGTTGAGGAGGAAGCCGTCGGCATTGTTGCCGTCCTCCACCCAGCGCGTGTTGCGGCGCGTGTAGGCGGAGTTCAGGGAGACGTTCAGGTTCTCGAGCGGCGCGAAGCCGAAGTTCCCGCGGAACCCGCCGTCACGGGAGCGCGACGTGGGCAGGACGCCCTTCGTGTCGTTGAAGTTCCCCGACAGATAGTACGTCACGTCCCCGAGGCCGCCGCGTACGGACAGGTCGTAGTTCTGGATCTGGCCGAGCTGCTGCCAGGTTCCGTCCGAGGGGCAGGTGGGATCCTGCATGTAGATCTTCTTCCCGAGGGCCGAGCTCGTCTCCGATACCTGGAGGTTCAGCGAGTACAGGTTGTCGAGGTTGCCGCACTTCGTGTACAGGTCCGTCGGGTCCTTGTCCGGGTTGGCCAGGAAGGACGCCTGCTGGTTGAAGCCCTGCGTGATCTCGGCGCTCCAGATCGGCGCGCCGCTGACGCCGCGCTTCGTGAAGATCTGGATCACGCCGGCCGAGGCCTCCGTGCCGTACAGCGTGGTGGCCGCCGCTCCCTTGACCACTTCGATCCGCTCGATGTCCTTCGCATCGATGTCCTGGAGCGGCGTCGTGGCGGTCCGCGAGCCCCACGTCGCGCGTGTGGGCTCGTTGTAGATGCGGACGCCGTCGACGTACACGAGCGGCTGCATGGTCTGCGAGATCGTGTTGATGCCGCGGATCTTGACCGTGGCGCCCGAGCCGGGCTGCCCACTGTTGGTCATGACCGTGACTCCCGGCGCGCGACCCGCGAGGATGTCCTCCGAGTTGCGAAGCACGGGAATGTTCTGGATCTCGCGGGAGGTCACGGCGTCGAGGCTGTTGCCGACCTCCTTCGCGCGCACTTCGGCCGCGGTGCCCGTCACGACGATCTCGTCGAGGGCGAGGGCCGTCTCGGTGAGCTGGAAGTCCGCGTTCGCCACCTGGCCGGCCGAGACCGACACCTGCTGCCGGGCCGTGCCGTAGCCGATCATCGTGACGCGGACGGAGTAGCTGCCGGCCGGGACGTTCAACAGCAGGAACCGACCCTGCGCGTTGGCGAGCCCACCGATGCCGGTGCCCTCGATCGACACCTGGGCCCCGTCGAGAGGACGCATGTTCTGGGCGGACGTCACCTGGCCGGTGACCCGCCCGGTCTCCTGGGCGGATGCGGCCTGCACCTGGAACGCGCACAAGAGCGCCAGCGTGCAGACCAGACCTGCCAACCTACGTACTGTGGCGAATGGTTCCATCGTCTTGCCTCCTTCACGGAGTGAGCGGGAGGCTCGGTTCTACCGAGCGCTCCCCCCGGGATGAGGCTTCCACGGATACGCGACGGCTCAGGACACGATGACTGCCCCCCGGGCGGGCAGACTCCCTGGGTTTCGCTGGTCGTGGAATGCCGTAGATTCGGCCAGCGTACGGCGTTGAGCGTCCGCCGTCAAGCTTCCTCGAGGCCGTTCGCGGCGCCCCCCGACTTCCCTTTGCCCCCCCTCCACGGCGGTATGGTTTGCGGCCATGACGGCGAGTAAGACGACATCCCGGGGCCGTGTCCTGGCTCTCCCGAGCGCCCTCGGGGGCCTCCTGGTCCTGGCCGGCGTACCGCTTCTTTCCGGGCATTTCGCGCTCGCCCGCTCCTTCCTCGGCGCGGGCGGGGGGCTCCTCCTGTGGGCCTTCGCTCTCTGGTTCACGGCGCGCCGACGGGGCCGGTCGCTCGTGCTGGAAGTGGCCATCCGGAAGCAGCACTGGATCCAGGCGTGCGCCCAGATCGCGGTCTTCCTCTACTGGGGATGGTACGAGCGGCTCGTCTACGCCTTCTTCCCGCTCATCCTGGCGCAGATCGTCTTCGCCTACGGGGTGGACGCGCTCCTCGCGTGGTCACGTCGCGACACGTACCAGCTCGGCTTCGGGCCGGTCCCGATCATCCTGAGCATCAACCTCTTCCTCTGGTTCCGCCCCGACTGGTTCCACTGGCAGTTCGCGATGATCGCGGTGGGCTACTTCGCCAAGGAGTTCATCCGCTGGGACAAGGACGGGCGCTCGGCGCACATCTTCAACCCCTCCTCGTTCCCCCTCGGGGCCTTTTCGCTGGCGCTGATCCTCACCGGGAGCACGGACATCACCTTGGGGCGTCTGATCGCGAACTCGCAGTCCGACCCCCCCTTCATGTACCTGGTGATCTTCCTCACCGCCCTCCCCGCCCAGCTCCTCTTCGGCGTGGCGCGGATGACGCTGACGGCCGTGGTCACGCTGTACGGGATCAGCCTCGCGTACGTCGCCGCGACCGGCACGTATCTCTTCTTCGACTCGTACATCCCCCTCCCCGTCTTCCTGGGGATGCACCTCCTCTTCACGGATCCGTCGACGGCGCCCCGCTCCGAGCTGGGGCGGATCCTCTTCGGCATCCTCTACGCATCGGGCTCGGCCGCGCTCTTCGTGCTCTTCACGCACCTGGGCGTACCGACCTTCTACGACAAGCTCCTGCCGGTGCCCTTCATGAACCTCCTGGTCCGGGGGATCGACCGACTGGTGCGCCGGCGGCCGCTCTCGGCCCTGGACCCGGCGCGTATCGGCACCTCGCTGACACCCATGCAGCGCAACGTGGCGTGGGCCGGGCTGTGGACGTTGATCTTCGTGGGGATGAGGGCGGCCGAGGGGGTCGGCGACCACCACCCCGGCCAGTACCTCCCCTTCTGGGAGCACGCCTGCGAGTCGGGGAGCGAGCGGGCCTGCGGCTACCTCTCCTACCTGACCCTCTCTTACTGCAACAACGGGTCGGGATGGGCGTGCAATGAGGTGGGGGTCCAGGAGGCGGCGGAGGGCAGGCCACCGGGGGAGGCCTTCGAGCGGGCGTGCAAGCTGGGGTTCCAGCCTGGCTGCGAGAACCGGAGCCGCGGCGCTGGCGGGGACGCCGCGTGGGCACGATCGGCACCTTCGCTGGCCGACCTCCCCATCGTGCTCCGGGGCACCAAGCCGGTGCTGAAGGAAACGTCTCCGGAGAAGCTCTACGCGTTGGCGTGCGCCCAGGGGTGGCCGGACGTGTGCCGCGCTTCCCCGGCCATGTAGCTGCGAGCGACCGGGCGGCGGGGCCTCGCTGCGTCGGTGGAAGTGCGCCTCAGCGGCGCGTGGCGGCCTCGAGTCCGGGATCGCGGCCGCCGTGCGTCCAGTCGCCGATGTCGCATCGGTCGGGGTGCGCGACCCCGTAGCCGATGTCGCCGTGGCGCGTGACGACCTTGATGACGCCGCCCGTACCGCCGGTTCCGTACTCCCATCCCCGCGACGCCCCCTTCAGGATCTCCATCGAGGCTACGTCCTGGGGCTTGAGGTCGCGCAGTGCCCGCATCCCGTCACCCACCTGCACCCCGTCGAACACCACCACGGGGGGGTTCACCCCCTGCGCGGTCCGGATGCGTCCCTGGAGCGAGGCGCCCGCGCCGGGCTGGCCGCCCTCGGGACCCACCATGTCCGGCTCCAGCCGGCGGAGGGCCTCGAGGAGGTTGCGCGGGTTCATCTCCTGGAGCTCATCGCCGCTGTACCACTCTCCCTCGGAGCGCTTCTTCATCTGCTCGACCGTGGGGCCCTGGCCCACCATCTCCGACGGAACGGCGAAGGCGACGCGCTTGATCTCCCCCGGCGCGAGGTCGACCACGCCGAAGGTCACGTTGCACCGCCCGGTCACGATCGCCACCCGGTGGTGGCCGGGCGCCACGTTCTCGAGCGTGTAGCGCCCCGCTTCGTCGCTCGTGATACGCTCCCCGGTGTCGAAGCGGACCTGCACGTTCGGGAAGGGCAGGCCGCTCTGCGCGTCCACGGTCAGACCCTCGATCACGGTGGGGAGGGGCCGGCTGGCCCGTTCCTGCGCCGCGAGCGTGGTGACCAGGAGCGGCGTGACCGCTGTGGCGAGCGCCGTGCGTTTCATCCTGCGGACCTCGGAACGGGGACGGGACTGCATCAACCTACGCCGGGCGCGAACCCCGCGTTACCCCGGGCGCGGCCTGCCTCATGACCGGGCGCGCCGGCGCACGCGTTTCCGAAGCCGTGACAGCCTTCGCCGCTCCCCGCTACACTTCCACGTCCACGTCGCCGACGCCGTTCGAGGAGGAGGTCCCGTGTCACCCCGCCCCCGCCCCAACGCATTCCACGGAGCCGTGGCGCTTGCCGGGCTCCTCCTGGCCGGCACGGCGCTTCCCCTGTCCGCCCAGGGCAGCTTCGGGCTCGCCGACGCGCCCGGACATGGTCGCTGGACCGAGGCGGTCGACCGCTCCCGCGCGCTCGTCCAGGCCCACATGGACCAGCTCGGTGTCCCAGGGGCGTCGGTGGCGGTGGCCGTGGACGGGAGCGTCGTCTGGGCCGAAGGGTTCGGGTGGGCCGACGTCGAGAACCGCGTGGCGGTCGCACCGTCCAGCCGCTTCCGCATCGCGTCGATCTCGAAGGCGGTCACGGCGGCGGCGGTCGGCAAGCTGGTGGAGTCCGGGCGCCTCGACCTGGACGCGCCCGTGCAGCGCTACGTGCCGAGCTTCCCCGAGAAGCCGCAGGGCACCGTGACGACACGGCTCCTCGCGGGGCACCTCGCGGGCGTGCGCCACTACCGCGGGCTCGAGTTCCAGAGCGCGGCGCACTACGACGACGTCGTGGACGCGCTGTCGATCTTCGAGAACGACCCCCTCCTCTCGCCCCCCGGCGAGAGGTATGCGTACTCCACGTATGGGTGGAACCTGATCAGCGCGGTGGTGCAGAGCACCTCCGGCGAGCAGTTCCTGCCGTACATGAGGAGCGAGGTGCTCGATCCGCTCGGTCTGCGGGAGACCGTCGCGGAGTGGGGCGACAGCATCATCTTCGGGCGCGTCCGTCAGTACCGACGCTCGGAGGACGGCAGGCTGGTCAACGCCCCCTTCGTGGACAACAGCAACAAGTGGGCGGGCGGCGGCTACCTCTCGACCGCCTCCGACCTCGTCCGCTACGGATCCGCCTACCTGTCGCCCGGGTTCCTGAAACCCGAGACCGTGACGATGATGTGGACCTCGCAGCGGACCACCGGCGGCGAGGAGACCGGCTACGGGATCGGCTGGTTCACGGGCGTGGTGGACGGGCGCCGACAGGTGTGGCACACCGGCGGGGCGGTCGGGGGGAGCACGATCCTCCTCATCTGGCCCGACGCCCGGGTCGTGGTGTCGATCCTGACGAACCTCGAGAGCGCCCGCCCGATCCAGCCGGCGCGGGAGATCGCGGCGCTCTTCACCGCGGCCGCGTCCGGGGAGGGGCGATGAGCATCTTCCTGCACACGAAGATGGCCATGGTGGCCTCCTTCGTCGGGCTCGCCGTGATCCTGTACGCGCTCTGGGGCGCAGCGAAGAAGCGCCCGCACGACAAGGTCATGAAGCGCCTCGCCATCGGGTACCGCAGCGCGATGGACCTGACGCTCTTCCTCGGGCTGGTCGTGATCATGACGCACCACGGGGGCTTCGCCACCACCCTCGGGATGCACGTGGTGGCGATGATCCTCGCCACCGTGGTCGCGCACGTCGTGCCGGCCGTCATGCGCAAGCGTCCGCAGGAGCAGCGCACGCTCGTCCCCTACGCCGTCGCGACGGCCGTCTCGCTCGGGATCATGACGCTGGGGATCCTGGTGATCGTCCCCTGACCTGGGACCGGCCGCCACCCTCTCTCAGAACGCCAGGAGCTTCGTCACCTTCGCGGTGAGCGCCCGCTCCAGCACCGCGCTTTCCGGGCCCAGCCGGCGGCGCTCGGTGAGCACCACGAAGAAGTCCGACAGCGGCCCGTGGATGAGGTTGAAGCGGGCGTAGCTCACGAGCTGATCGTCGTCGTGGTTGTACTGGACGTTGAGGGTGATGAAGGCGCGCGTGGAGAAGGCGTATTTCAGCCGTCCCGAGTAGACGGCCGACGTGAAGGTCCCCTCCGGCAGCTCGATCCGGTTGTAGTCGGCCGATCCGGTCACCGCGAACCGGTGGCTCGCCAGCCAGCGGAAGCCCCCGCCGACGGAGCGCCGATCCCCGTCGTAGTAGCCCCCGCCGCTCATCGAGACGTCCGCCGAGAACGGCCGCCCCGCGGACGACTGGAACTTCACCGAGGCCTCGTCGAAGTCGTAGCCCCCGACCGGGATCGTCCCGCCGCTCACGGCGAACGACTCCTCGACGAGCTCGTAGTTGCGGGCCACCGTCCCGGTGAGCGTGGCGCCCGACGTGAAGTCGACGGCGACGCCGCCGCCGACCTGACGCGTCACGAGCGTGTCCCCGAGGTTCGCGTAGTGGTGGATCTCGACGTAGGGGTTCACCTCCTGGATGAAGGAGATGCCCGGACGCGGGTGCACGCCCACGGTGGCGTACGTGTGCTCGATGTCGGTGCGGCGCACGAAGCCGACGCCCGGGTCGAAGTCGTCGCCGATGCGGCGCCACAGCGCGGAGACGTCCCAGAGGCGGTCGCGCCAGGCCGCGCCGAAGCGCGTGGCGGTCTGGTCGCCCGTGGCGCCGGGGGTCTCGGTGCGCGCAGCGTACGAGCTGAGGACGAGCGCGCCGAGGAGGTGGAAGTTGGCGTCCACGCCGTAGCTGCGGTTCCCGGGGGCGTCGCTCCCCCCGACCGACGACCGGTCGATGAACATCGCGCCCACGTCGGAGCCGTTCGCGATCTTCCTGCGCAGGCGCAGCACCGCGAAGTTCTCGGCCGGCAGGCCCTCGGAGGACTCGGTGCGCAGGTCCAGCATGCCGACGTCCCACCCGCCCACGCCGCCGCTCACCCGTCCGCCTCCGAGGATCGGCACGGGCCGACCTCCCACCAGGCCGATCGACCGGGAGTGGAAGAGGGAGAAGTCGTTCGGCGAGGCACCCTGCCGGTACTCGCGCTCCGTCTGGTCGCCGAAGGCGAACTTCCCGGAATTCTCCACGAAGAAGTCGCGCTGCTCCGGGAAGAAGAGCGGGAAGCGCGTCAGGTTCACCCGCTCCTGGTCGACCTCGACCTGGGAGAAATCCGTGTTGTAGGTAAGGTCGAGCGTCAGTCCCGGGGTCAGGCCGTACTTCACGTCGAAGCCCGCGTCGGCGCTCTGTCCGACGTCGCCGGGCGCGAGGTCGTCGCCGCGCTGGTCGGCGGCCACCACGTAGGGCTTGGCGGTGATGTTCCTGACGGCCGGGATGCCGGTGATGCCGCGCAGTGTACCCGCCTTCGACATCCGATGAGCTGCGTCGCGGCGCTGCAACGGCGCCCAGTACGAGTCCTCGTTGATGCGGCGCACGCGGCGCAGGAGGTTCATCCCGAAGGCCTGCTCCGCGCGCCCCGCGTCGTAGCGGACGGCGGACCACGGGATGCGCATCTCGAGGCTCCACCCGTCGTCGAGGAGCGCGGTCTTCACCTCGACGGGCACGTCGAAGCCGAAGTCCTCGCTCCGGCTGTCGTCGAAGGTCTGGCCGTCCCTGTAGGCGCCGTAGGGATTCACGAGGAAGATGATCGAGTTCCTGCGGTCCAGGAACGTGTCCAGGGTGATGCCGAAGATGTCGGCGTCGCGCGTCGACAGCGACGGGAAGTCACGCTCCAGGCTCTGCACGACGTAGTCGCCGGCGTGCGAGTCGTAGAGCATCGCGCCGACGTAGAGCGCCTGGTCGTCGTACAGGATCCGCACCTCCGAGCGCTCGGTGGCGAGCCGCCCCGCGCTCGGCTGCGACTGCACGAAGTCGGTGAGCAGCTCGGCCCGCGACCACACGTCGTCGTCCACCCTCCCGTCGATGCGCGGCGGCTCCGCGGTGCGCGTGGCGCGCGCGGTCGGACGCGGGTAGGCCTCCGGGTCCGCCAGCGAGCCGCGCTCGGGATAGGCTCCCTCGCCCTCGCCGGTCTGCTGCGCGCGAACGCCGGGAGAGAGGCCGGCCATGGCGCCCGCGAGGAGGAGCACGAGGCGCGCGGACGGATGCTGACGTCGGGGCATGGGGGTCTTTCGGGTGGGCGGTTCGGGGCGGGCAAGAGAACGAAACGCGCGCGTCGGCGCCAGCGACTTCTCCACGACCCGCGGCGGCCCCGTAGCGTTGATCTGCGGTGGCCTGCGGCCATCCTCACTCACCTCCGGGGGGAGCGCGAGGAGTTGCCAGGAGCGCGAGGGCCCGTCGGTTGATCTCCGGTGGCCTGCGGCCATCCTCACTCACCTCCGGGGGGAGCGTGAGGAGTTGCCAGGAGCGCGAGGGCCCGTCGGTTGATCTGCGGTGGCCTGCGGCCATCCTCACTCACCTCCGGGGGGAGCGCGAGAAGTTGCCAGGGGCCCAGTGGCCCGTCTGTTGACCTCCGGTGGCCCAACCCCGAGCTTGCTGCGACCTGCCCGGTACCCGTCCCCACCCCCACATGCCATCTCCCGGAGATCTCGCTCCCCTGGAGGAGCTCGCCGAGCCGCTCCACACGCCCGGGCCGGACGACCTCGGGCTGGTGATGGGCGGCGGCGGTGCCCGCGCCGCCTACCAGGTCGGCGTGCTCCGCTTCCTCGCGCGCCAGTTCCCGGAGATGGAGGTCCCGTACATCACCGGCGTCTCGGCAGGCGCGATCAACGCGGCGATGCTCGCCTCGCATCACGGGACGCTCCTTCAGGCCGTCGCCGAGCTGACGGAGCTGTGGCGGCACCTCACCGTCGAGGACGTCTTCGAGGTGGACGGCCGCACCCTCGCCTGGAACGCGCTCCGGTGGGCGAACCAGCTCTTCTCGGGCGGATTCGGCGGGCCTCCACGCGTGCGCGGCCTGGTCGACACGGGGCCGCTGCGCGCCTACCTGACCGAAGTCCTGCACGCGGTCGACGGGGAGCTGACCGGGATCCGCTACAACCTCGAGCGCGGCCGTCTGCGCGCCGTGGCGATCAGCACGTCCAGCTACTCGACGGGCCAGTCCGTGACGTGGGTGCAGGGGCAGGACATCCACGAGTGGGAGCGACCGCAGCGCAGGGCGCTCAACTGCACGCTGACCGTGGAGCATGTGATGGCGTCCGCGGCCCTTCCCCTCTTCTTCCCCGCTGTCCGGCTGGACAACGGTTGGTTCGGGGACGGCGGCATCCGGCTCACGGCACCGCTGTCCCCGGCGCTGCACCTGGGCGCCCGCAGGGTCCTCGCGATCTCCACGCGCTACCCGCGCTCCGCGGCCGAGGCGGACGAGCCGTCCGTCTACGGCTACCCGCCGCCGGCCCAGGTGGTGGGCGTGCTCATGAACTCGATCTTCCTGGATCTCCTGGACGCCGACGCCGTGCGCCTCGAGCGGCTCAACCACCTCCTCGAGGCACTGCCGGAGGAGAAGCGCAGCGGGCTGCGCCCGGTGAGGCTCCTGGTCCTGCGTCCCTCGGTCGACCTCGGCATCCTCGCCAACCGCTACGAGTCCCGCCTCCCGCGGGCCTTCCGCTTCTTCACGCGCGGCCTGGGCACGCGGCAGACGCGCAGCCCGGACTTCCTGAGCCTGGTGCTCTTCCAGCCGGACTACCTGAAGGCGCTCATGGAGATCGGGGAGTCGGACGCGCAGGCGCGCGCCGACGAGCTCGCGGCCTTCCTGGAGCCGTGAGCGGCGGGCACCGCGCTAGCGCGGTGCGGACGCGGTCACCGGCGTGATCTCGATCGAGATCTGCTTGCTCAGCGTCCCCTGCACGGCGTCCTCGACGGTCCCGGTCATCTCATACTGTCCCGCGACCGCGTAGATGTGCTTCCGCCGGCCCGAGCCGGACTGCGCACCGGACGTCGCGATGGAGTCGGGCAAGCTGGCGTCGCCGTAGTCGAGGACGACGCCGTTCAGGAAGGTGCCGACGATGTCGAAGCTGAACTCGATCTCCGTGCCCTCGGGCCCGGACGTCTGGCTGGCCGTGAGTGTGATGTCGAGCGGCCCACCCCCCTCCACGGAGAGGTCCGAGCAGCCCCAGGCCAGGACTGCCGCGGCCAGCGTGAGCGCCGCTCCGGTCCTTCGCGTCGTGTTCGTCATCGTCCGATGAGAAGAAGGGAAGAGGAGGAAGCGGGGAGGCCCGACGAGGAAGCGCCGCCCAACGCCCCGCGGCCAACATAAGGGAGCGCCGCACCCCGCGCCCGTACGAAGCGAATACGCCGGCTCTGTCACGGAATTGCCCCCGGACGGTATCCATCAGGTGGAAGCCTCGACACGCGGGAGGAGCGACGACGGCGAACACCTGGCGGATCGTGGCCGTGGGAGGTGCCCTCGCTCCCCTCGTGGTGCGGGGCGCCGCGGCCCAGGAGAGCGGCCGCCTGGTCGGCATCGTCGTCTCGGAGGGCCGCGGCCTCCCCGTGCCCGGTGCCCTGGTGGCGCTCGACGCCGGCATCCAGACCACGGCCGACCAGGAGGGGCTCCACGCCGGGCGCGGAGCCGCTCGTCATCGTGGACGGGATCCCGATCCCGCAGCGCGCGGTCGACGCGCTCGCCACGATCGATCCGGGCGACATCGAGCGGATCGAGGTGATGCGCGGAGGGGCGGAGGGATGGCGCTACGGCATCCAGGGCGCGAACGGGGTCGTGCGCATCACGACCCGGAATGCGTTGGGCGGCTACGGGAGGAGACGCCTCCGTCGGAGTGCTCGTTCCGGTTCCCGCGCTGAGCGAGAGGGCCGCGTCCGCTACATCCACCCCTTCCGCTTGAAGTAGAGCAGCATCCCGCCGCCCAGGATCGCCATCAGGGTCAGCAGCGCGGGGTATGCCCACCGCATGTGCAGCTCCGGCATGAAGTCGAAGTTCATCCCGTAGATGCCGGCCAGGAAGGTGAGCGGGATGAAGATGCTGGCCATGATCGTCAGCACCTTCATGACCTCGTTGGCCCGCTGGCCGACGGTGGACAGGTAGAGGTCCACGGCGCCCGAGACCACGTCGCGAAGCGCCTCCACGGTCTCCGCCACCTGCAGCGCGTGATCGTAGACGTCGCGCGCGAACAGCCGTGTCTCGCTCGAGAAGTACTCCCCCTCGGCGCGCAGGAGCTGCATGAGCATCTCCCGCAGCGGCCACACCGCGCGCCGGACCGAGATGAGCTCCCGCTTCAGGAGGTGCAGGCGTTGCATCGTCCCCGACGCGGGGTCCACCAGCACCTCCGCCTCCAGATCGTCCGTGACGTCGCCGACCGCCTCGATCACCGAGAAGTAGTGGTCGACCACGGCGTCGATGAGCGCGTAGGCGAGGTAGTCCGGGCCGCGCTGGCGGATACGCCCGCGGGCGTTGCGCAGTCGGTCGCGCACCCCGTCGAAGACGTCTCCGAAGCGCTCCTGGAAGGTGAAGACGTAGCGCTGTCCCAGGATGAGGCTGAGCTGCTCCTCGTCGACGCGGCCGTGCTCGGCATTCCAGCTCAGCATCGGCAGCACGATGAACACGACACCCTCGTACTCCTCCATCTTGGCGCGCTGTCCGACCGAGACGATGTCCTCGAGCATCAGGGGGTGCCAACCGAAGCGCTCCCCTACCTCCCGGATCAGGTCGACGTCGTGCAGCCCGTCGATGTTGATCCAGCTCACGGTCGGCGAGTCCTTCAGCTCGAAGCAGGGGTGCACCTGGTCGAGCTCGACCTCCTGGAGGTGGTCCGCATCGTAGTCCAGGTAGCGGATGGCAACGCGCTCCACCTTCTGCACGCCGGTATGGACCAGCGTCCCGGGCGCCGAGCCGGGCTTCTTGGTCGCGCGCCGCACCCACCGCCCGACCACCCGGATCTGGTGCAGGGGGTTGATGGCCTTCGGAAGGAGGCGGGGAATCCTTTTGGTCGCCATCTCCGCACCTTTCTTCTGAGGGGTCCTGCCGCGCACGCGCGGCGAGGAGGGGATTTGGGTAGAATACGGTTTGTGCGGCCGCGTGCCCAACGCCGCCGGCCGAGCGTGATCGTCGAAACCCCCAGGCACCTCGTCCATGAAGACGCTGCACATCCGCGCGTTCACGGTGACGGTGGTGTGGACGCTTCTGCTCCTCTTCCTCGGGAGCGTGGTCCACGCGACCCACTCGAGCCTCGCCTGTCCCGACTGGCCCACCTGCCACGGCACGCTGGTCCCCGAGATGACGGGGGGCGTGTTCTGGGAGCACCTGCACCGCCTCGTCGCCGGAGGCCTCCTCCTGATGTGGGGCCTCACCACGTGGATCGTGTGGAAGGAGCTCCGCGGGGCGCGCCCGTGGATCTTCAGGGCCTGTCTCGCCGGGATCGGCCTCCTGCTCGTCCAGTCGGTGTTCGGCGGCCTCACCGTGCTCTTCAAGCTGCCCGATCTGGTCTCCACCACCCACCTCGCGCTGGCCTTCCTCTTCCTGTCGCTCGCGACGGCGCTCGCGTCGCACACGGGGTGGTCCCGCGGTGTGGGCCCCGTGCGCGCAGACGTGGCCGCCGGGCTTCGGCGCTGGGGCGGCGCGGTGGCGGCGCTCGTCTTCGTGCAGTGCGTGCTGGGGGCGCTCGTGCGCCACACGGGCGCCGGAATGGCCTGCCCGGATGCGCCGCTCTGCCTCGGGCGCGTGATCCCGCCGCTGGACATCCCGCTCGTCGCCCTGCACTTCACGCACCGCGTCGTGGCCGTGCTCGCGGCGAGCGCGGTGATCGCGCTGGCCGCCTGGACGATGCGCGTGCGCGCGCCGGGTGTGGTGCGGAGCTGGGCGAGCTGGGCCGCCGTCCTCGTGCTCATCCAGATCGCCCTGGGCTTCATCTCGGTGCTCACGGGCCTCGCCGTGGTGCCCGTGTCGCTGCACACGCTGGTGGCTGCCAGCACGCTCGCGGTGCTCGTCCACGTGACCACGCTCGGGTGGACGGTCCCGGTCGCCGAGCCGTCGCGGTCCGAGCCGGTCGGCGCCGCCTCGCGCTGAGCGCTTCCCGGAAAGGACCCCTCGGAATGGATCGGGCCCAGGTGGGCGACGCCCTCGCCATGCTGAACGCGAGCCTGAACGCCACCAGCGCGGTCGCGCTGGCGGCCGGATGGGTCTTCGTGAAGAGGAGGCGCATCCGCCTGCACCGGGCCGCGATGCTGACCGCGCTCACCGCGTCGGCGATCTTCCTGGTCTTCTACCTGACGCGCGTGTCGTTCACGGGGACACACCACTTCGCGGGCGTGGGCCTGGCCAAGGTCGTCTACCTGACGATCCTCTTCTCCCACATGACGCTGGCCGTGGCGGTCGTCCCGCTCGTCCTGCGGCTGCTCTGGCTGGTGCGGCACCGGCGGTTCCGCGACCACGGGCGCCTGGCACGGTGGACCTTCCCGATCTGGGCGTACGTGTCCGTGACCGGGCTGGTCGTCTACCTGCTGCTCTACCGCGTGTACGGGTACCTGTGAGCGTGAGCGGGGCGCGCGCTTACGCCGCTGGGAAGGAGAGCTCGACCTCGGCGCCGCCGTCCGGGACGTTGCGCAGCTCGATGCTGCCGCCCATCGCCTCGACGGTCCGTCGCGCGTGCGGCAGGCCGAGCCCCAGGCCGTCGTCCGTGGTCGAGTAGAAGGGGTCGAAGGCCCGCTCGAACGCCTCCTCGGTGAAGCCGGGGCCGCGGTCGCGCACCTTCACCCGCGCCCGTCCGTCGCTCCCCTCCACGGTGACGTCGACCGTCGACGACCCGCCGAAGCGGGCGGCGTTGTGCAGCACGAGGTAGAGCGCGTCCATGAGCGCCTGGGCGTTCAGGCGGGCACGGATCGGCCGGCCGTCCAGGCGGAGCCGCACGCCGACCCCCTGGTCGGCCGCGAACTCCCGCGTGACCTGCTGCACGAGCTGCGGCAGGTCGCGTCCCTCCGTCTCGGTGCGGGCCTCCGACACGAAGAACTCGAGGTCCTGCAACGACCCGAGCGCGCGGGCGATCCGCTCGCGGAGCTCGTCCGCGTCGGCGTGCCCGTCAGCGCCCGCCAGCGGGGCGCGCACGGCCTTGTCGAGGAAACCGCTCACCCGGCCGATGGCCTCGCGCAGGGCCCTCTGGCGCTCCTCCTCGCGCGGCGTCCACCCGGCGGCCAGGGCGCGGTTCAGCTCGGCCTCGGGGCTTCCAGCGGCGGCGCCCTCCGGCATGCGACCCCGGCGGACGGACTCCACGACGGCCTTCATCCGCCGCTCCGCGTCGCCCCTCGCCTCGGAGGCGCCCGCCTTCCTGCCCTCGGCGATCCCCTCCCGCCGTGCGGCCTCCCCCGCGGCTGCGGATTCCTGGCGCGCCGCCTCGCGACCGGCCGTGCTGCCGCCGGCCCGGCCGACCGCGTACCCCACGGCCCCGAGGACCAGTGCCACCACGATCCAGATCGCTGTCTCCATTCGCTCGCCTCTCGCAACGCGTCTTCGCCGCGACCGGCCGACACCATGAGGGCATCGCGGCGCTGGGATCTTGGCATCACCCCTCCGCGGGGGCAACCGACGGTTGCCGAGTCGGGCCGGGCCGCCCTATCCTCGCCGCCCATGGACCCTCTCGACAGGCTCCGCGAAGTGCTCGCGGACAGCAGCGACCCGTTCAACCCTCCGGCCGAGCGCATCGAGGCGCTCTTCCGGCGCCTGCACCGTATCGCGGTCGTGGGGCTCTCACGCGACCCCGGGAAGCCGGCTCGCCGGGTCCCGTCCTATCTGGCGGCCAAGGGGTTCGAGGTGATCCCCGTGAACCCGCACGCCGAGCGCATCCTCGGGCGACCCGCCCACGCCACGCTGGCGGATGTCGACGAGCCGGTCGACATGGTCTTGATCTTCCGCCCCTCGGCGGAGGCGGGCGCATTCGTCCGACAGGCGGCGGCGCGGCCGGAGGCGCCGGCGATCTGGCTCCAGGAGGGCATCCGCGCGGACGCGGAGGCCGCCGAGGCGCGCGAGGCCGGACTTCTGGTGGTCCAGGACCTGTGCTCGTACAAGGTGCACCGGGCTCTGTTCACCTGAGGGAGTGGAGCGCCCCCGACGGCTCAGGCGCCGAGCGCCCCCGCCACCAGCTCCGCGTGACCCTGGGGCTTCACCTTCCGCCACTCCTCGATCACGACGCCGCTCTCGTCGATGAGGAAGGTGCTCCTCTCGATCCCCATGTACTTCCGCCCGTACATGCTCTTCTCCTTCCACACGCCGTAGGCCTCGGCGACCCGATGGTCCTCGTCGGCCAGGAGGGGGAAGTTGAGGCCGTACTTCTCCCGGAACTTCCCGTGGGAGGCCACGGAGTCGGGCGACACCCCGAGTACCACGGCGTCCACTCCCTCGAAGCGCGGAAGCTCGTCGCGGAGCTCGCAGGCCTGGGCGGTGCACCCCGAGGTGTCGTCCTTCGGGTAGAAGTAGAGCACGACACGACGTCCGCGCAGCTCGTGGAGGGTGACGTCTCCGTCCCGGTCGGAGGGGAGGGTGAAGTCCGGTGCGGGTTTGCCCTTCTCGACCATGCCTCTCCTCGGGGCTACGGGTGTGGAGGTGGGGGAGCCGCCTACCCCGTCGGCACCGACGGGTTTCAGCCCGCGACGGCCTGAGCCGAGGAGGCATCCCCCGTCGCGGTCGCCGGTCGATCGGAGAGCGATCCCTCCCAGCGGCAAAGGGCGTCGCCGCGCGCCTGGCAGAGCACGTGAGCCACCCGGGCCGGGCGCCCCGTGGCCTGCTCGAGCGTCGCCTCGCACAGCCCGGAGACCAGCGAGCACGCGTCTCCCCCGGGATCGGCCTCGATGAAGAGGAGCGAGCGCCCCTCCACGGAGAAGGTTCCCCGCCCGAAGCCGCCGATGCGCCGCCCGAAGAGGGCGGTGAGCCGACGCCGGACCCGGGAGCGCGCCAGCGCGAGGGCCACGCGACGCGGCACGAGGCGCCGCCAGGCGCGCCGCTCCAGGGCGTCCGCGAGCGTGCGGCCGGCGCGCAGGAAGATCTCCTTTGCGTCGGGCCGGCGGGTGACGAGGCGGAAGAGGTCCCGGATCTCCCCGTCGGTCAGGCGGGCCCGCCGCTTGACGTCCTCCCCGTACGCCCGGATCTGCCGCTCCACGACGTCGCTGAGGCCGAGCCGTCGCGGCATCGTGACGGAGGGGTTCTCGTCTTCGAGGATCTCTCCCGGATGGTCCAGGTCCCGCAGCCCCTCGAGCAGCCTGAGGGCCACCACCGCCTGCACGCGGCGGCGCGAGCTGTCATCGGGGAGTGAGGGAGGCACGGCTTCAGCGGGGGCGCAGGGCGTTCGATCGATCGTCGAGCCCCTAATCTCGGCGCCTCATGCTCCGCGGGCAACGCATGGGGCGAGGGCGCGACAACCCGTCGTATTCGCCCGACACAGGAGGGAAAGAGATTTTTCGAACGTGCCAAATTGAGAGTGACACCCATTCCGGCCCCGTGTATATAGAAGCTGCGTGCCGGGTCCAAGGGTCTGGTATGCACTGGAGCGGGCGGAGTGTGGAAGGGCAAATCTCGTGGCCCACCCTGGGGGGGCTGGTTCTTTACGCCTCGAGACCCTTCGCCTCCCCCGCTCCTTTATTTCCCCCCCGCGCGGGCCCGATTCCACGGCACGGAAAGGGGCGGTACCTTACGGGCCCATGAAGCGCTATCCCGCCTTCGATCCCCCGGAATACGTCTCCTGGACGCCGGACCCCGAGCTCGTCGCCGCCTACCGGCGGTGCATCGAGTCGGACGCGGCCAGGGCCGGGGAGGTCTCTGCGCTCGACGACGACGCCCTCCTCGGGCTCTACCGGGACCTCCTGCGGACCCGCCTCCACGATATCGGACTGAAGCGCTGGGTGCGCACGGGGGTGATCTCCAAGGCCTGGCTGGGCACCGGCGAGGAGGCCGTGACGGTCGGCACCGTGGCCGCGCTCGACCGCGCGCGGGACGTGGTGATCCCCATGATCCGCAACGCCGGCGCCCTCCACATGATGGGGATGCCGCTTCCGGACCTCTTCCGCGGCTACCTCGCAACGGCCGACTCGCCCACGGGAGGGCGGGACCTGCACATCGGGGCCCGTGACCTCGGGGTGATCCAGCCCATCAGCCACATGGGGACGAGCGTCACCGTGGTGGCGGGCATCGCGCTGTCCTTCCGCAACCGCGGGGAGAGCCGGGTCGCCATGACCTGGGTGGGCGACGGAGCGACCAGGACGGCGGCCTGCCACGAGGGCATGAACCTTGCCGCCGTACAGGATGTACCGGCAGTCTTCGTCATCCAGAACAACCAGGTGGCGCTGGGCACGAGGCTCGACCAGCACACCGTGGGGGACCTGCGGAGATGGCCGGAGACGTACGGGATCCCGTCATGGAGCTGTGACGGCAACAACGTCCTGGACGTCTATGCAGCCACGCGGCTGGCGGTGGCGCAGTGTCGCTCCGGCGAGGGGCCCGCGGCAGTGGTCGCGGAGACCTTCCGCATGGGCGGCCACGCCACGCACGACGAGCGCGAGGCGCGGGAGACCTTCCCGCCCGGGCTCTTCGAGGCGTGGGGGCGACGGGATCCGATCGGGCTGTACGAGGCCCATCTGGCGGAGCGCGGCGTGCCGGCTGCGAGGCTCGCCGGGATCGAGGAGGAGGTGACCGTGGAGATGCAGCGCGCGGCCGATGCGGCGTTGGCTTCACGCGACCGCGTGCCCGAGCCGGAAACGGCTCTCTACGAAGGCTTTTCCGAGGGTCGCGTGCTCGTCGGGCTGGATCGACGGCCGCTGTGAGCGCTCCCGACGGGCCAGCCGGGGCGTGTAGCCAACCACCTACCCGCGGCGTACGTTGGGGAGCGACCAAGCCGCGTGAACGTCCAGGGGGCGCGCCGTGCCTTGTACCCCTTGACGAGAAGTACATATTTCAACCTGGAAACAAGAATGATTCCTAGTTTCGGAGCGGGCGGATTCGGGGGTGGCAGCCCCACGAAGGCCGCCTTTTTCTGCCCGGCCGACCGCTCCTGAACTGAGCAGCCCGGGCGCTCTTCGGAACTCGTCACGCTCCACCGCGAAGTGACTGAGGACGCCCGAAGGGCGCCGCAGGTCAACGGACTGGACATGGTCAACGCGAATCCAGAGAAACTCAAGAAGCTGCTGGGATCCCGGCTGCTCGGAGACCTCTCCGACGAGGAGCTCGTCACGGCCCACCTGGAGGGCCGCCCCGGGGCCTTCCAGGAGCTGTACGAGCGGTACCGCGATCGGCTGATCCACTTCATCACCCGCAAGACGGGCGACCCCGACCGGGCCCAGGACCTGGTGCAGGAGGCGTTCATCCGCGTCACGCGGCACCTCCACCGGTTCGACACGTCGAAGAAGTTCTCGACGTGGATCTACACGATCGCGAGCAACCTCTCGAAGAACGAGCTGCGCAACCGCTCCCGCAGCCCGCTGGTGCTCTTCCAGCGGCTGACGGGGAACTGGGAGGACGATCACCGTCCCCTCCAGTTCGAGGATTACTCGATGCGTCCCGACGACCTCTACCGGAAGCGCTACCTGCGCCGCCTCGTGGAGGATCTCGTCAAGGAGCTGCCCGAGCATCACCGGTTGGTGTTCCGTCTCCGCGAGCTCGAAGGAAAGAGCTACGAGGAGATCGCCGAGATCACCGGTGTGAACCTCGGCACGGTGAAGAGCCGTCTGCACCGGGCCCGGAACTCCTTCGCGCAGCGCATCGAACCCTTCCTCAATTAGCCACCGACGGTCGGCGGCCTCGGGCCGTACATGCCGGGTGTGGGGCGGGAGCCCACACCCGGCATTATGTTGTCCACCGATTCCGCAGGCCCGAGTGAGCCGATGGTCGAGGGAGGTGGCGCCGCGGGCCTCGGATGCAGGGAGGATCGGCGCCGCGCCCTTGCAGGCGCGAGCGCCGAGCGGAGCCACAGAAGCGGTCCCATGGCTACAGGGTAGTAGGCGTAGCGTCCGAGTCGCAGCCGGGGCCCGCGGTGCCGCCGACCCACACCACGAAGCGAACGACAAACCATGTTCGAGAACCTCCGCAACGCCTTCCGCGAGGCCGTCGAGAACTTCAACAAGGAGCTCGCGCGCGGCCAGGTGCCCGAGACCGTCGACCGGCTTCTCAAGGGAATGCGCGACGAGGTTTCCGACGCGAAGGTCCAGCTCCGCGAGCTCGAGGACCAGATCGGCCGGACGGACGCCGAGGTGGAGCGGGAGAAGGCCGAGGTCGCGACGGCTCGCCGACGAGGGAAGATGGCCCACGACATCGGCGACACGGAGACGGCCGACATCGCGACGCAGTACGCCGCGCGCCACGAGGAGCGCCAGCGCGTGCTCGAGCAGAAGGGCGTGGCCCTCCGCCAGGAGGTCGAGCTGCGTCGCAAGGAGGTCGACGAGATGCTCGACAAGGTGAAGGAGGCGCAGACCAAGCGCGACTCCCTCGCCGCCACCGCCGGGCGGAGCGGCGCCCGCGAGTCGCTCCGGGCCGCGGACGACCTCTTCTCCGAGCTCGACCGCATGGCCGACCAGATCGACGGCGAGGACGCGCGGGCCAGGGCCTCGGCGTCCATGGACGACATCGACCTGTCCGGGGACGACGGCTTCGAGCCCCCACCGAGGGCACCGGAGCCCGACTTCGACCAGCGGCTCGCGGAGCTGAAGCGTCGGATGGGGCGGGAGTAGCGCGCCGACGCGGCGCGCGCGGCGGGGGTTACTCCCCGCGTCCGGCTCCGGTGGCGAAGTCGCGCAGGAAGAGCAGTCCGGCGCACTCTCCGGCCAGGAAGAGGACATCCTCGCGGTCGCGGCCGCTGAGCCCCTTCATCCGCTCCGCGCTCCCCTGGACGACGAGGAACCAACGCCGGCCGTTCCGCTCGCCCAGGTGGATCGCCAGGGAGCCTCTCGCGGCCTCGCTCATGGCGGGCGCCTCCTCACCCTGCAGCGCCGCGACCGCGGAGGCGGGAAAGTCCTTACGGGCGGGGTCGTGCGCGAGGTCGAGCACCACGAACGGCCGGAGGTCGCCGGCCGGATCGATCTGCCAGACGATCCCACCCCGTTCCCCCGACGCCAGATAGATGCTGCGCCACAGGGGCAGGGCGAATCGTGACCGCTCCCCGTCGGCCCCCCAGAGGGCGAAGGTGGACGCCGTCTGCTCCTCGTCGCCGTCCCGCCGACGCAGGTATTCGCCCAGATCGATGATGCCGTCGCTCATTCGACCAAGCTCCCGACCGGGCGCCCTCACGTCAACGGTTGCGCAGGGCACGGTCTGGCCCACCGGAACGGGTTCGGGTAGATTGGCCGCGGCTTTTCGAGGACTCCAACGCCCGGCTCGGAGCGGGCGGAGCGGACGATGCAGAACTGGATCGGCGTAGGGATTTGGATCGTCATGGGGGCCGTGATCGGGCTCGCCATGAAGGTGTTGATCAAGCGTCCCGAGGAGACGCCGGGCCACACGCCCGTCCTGGCCGTGCTCGGCTCCTTCGCCGCCTGCATCGGCGGCATGCTCGGCGTGGGCATCTTCCACCTCTACGACCCGCTCGCCATCAGCCCGGGGGGGATGGGAGCCGCCTTCGTCTTCGCGGCGCTCATGACCTTCATCTACCGATGGGGTGTCCGCGGTCTGGTCTGACGCGCGCTCGCGCGCGCCATGACACCGAAGAAAACGAGGCGTCGGTCCCCCCGGACCGACGCCTCGCGCATATTCGCCACGGAGATGGCTTGCCCGCCTTCCGTGGCCTGCCTGCCTCGAGAGGCGAGGTGCCTCTCCGCCCGGAGTAAAGCGCCGGGCGCCGCGTTGTCATGCGGGGCGCCACTCACGTCCACCCCTCCGCCTCCGCACGTATACTTAGAGGTCCATGGACCCCCGAAAGGTTGCATGCGCCAATGTCCGACGTCCTGAAGTTCGTCGACGACAACCTCAGCCGCTTCCGCGCCGAGTTGTACGACTTCCTCCGCATCCCCTCCATCAGCGCCCGGTCCGAGCACGTGGGCGACATGAGGCGCGCCGCCGAGTGGCTCGCCGATCGCCTGCGCGATGCCGGCCTCGAGCCGAGCATCCACGAGACGCCGGGCCATCCGGTCGTGCTCGGGGAGTGGCGCGGAGCCGGGGCCGACGCGCCCACCATCCTGATCTACGGCCACTACGACGTGCAGCCGCCCGAGCCGCTCGACGAGTGGAAGTCTCCGCCCTTCGAGCCGACCGAGCGGAACGGCCGCGTCTACGCGCGTGGCTCCGCCGACGACAAGGGCCAGCTCTACATGCACGTGAAGGCGCTGGAGGCCCACCTGAAGGTGAACGGCTCCCTGCCGACGAACGTCGTCGTACTGGCCGAGGGGGAGGAGGAGGTGGGCTCGGAGAACCTGGTGCCCTTCGTCGAGAGGAACGCCGCGCGCCTCGCCTGCGACCACGTCATCATCTCCGACTCGAACATGTTCGCCGAGGGGATGCCGTCGGTCCTCTTCTCGCTTCGCGGGCTCGCCTACTTCGAGATCCACGTCCGGGGCGCGCGGAGCGACCTGCACTCCGGGCAGTTCGGCGGCACCGTCGTGAACCCCGGCAACGCGCTCGGGACGATCATCGCCTCCCTGCACGACGAGAACGGCCGTGTCGCCGTCGAGGGCTTCTACGACGACGTCGTGGAGTGGGACGAGGAGACGCGGGCGCAGATACGCTCCCTCCCCTTCGACGAGGAGGCCTACAGGAAGGAGCTCGAGGTGGGCGCCCTCGGCGGGGAGAAGGGCTACTCCGCGCTCGAGCGACTCTGGATCCGTCCGACCTGCGACGTGAACGGCATCCTCTGCGGATACACTGCGGAAGGCGCGAAGACGGTCCTCCCCAGCAAGGCGATGGCGAAGGTCAGCTTCCGCCTGGTGAAGGACCAGACGCCCGAGAAGGTGCAGGAGCTGGTCGCCAGACACCTGGAGAAGGTCGCGCCCGCGGGCGTGACCGTGGAGCTGAAAGCGCTCCACGGCGGGCGCCCGTGGCAGGCGAAGGTGGAGGGGAAGCTCGTCGAGGCGGCGTCGGCCGCGCTGGAGCAGGCGTTCGGCGCGAAGACCGTGCTCCAGGGCGAGGGCGGATCGATCCCGATCGTCGTGGACTTCGAGGAGAAGCTGAAGGCCTCGGCGCTCCTCGTCGGCTTCGCGCTCCCCGGGTGCAACCTCCATGCGCCGAACGAGTGGTTCGAGCTGAGCGCCTTCGACAAGGGCATCCGCGCGCTCGCGATCCTCTACGAGAAGCTGGCCTGAGCTCCCGCCGCGCGACTCACTCCGGCGCCGGCCGTGCCACCATGGCCGCCGCCCGCAGCAGGGCACGAGCCTTGTTGAGCGTCTCTTCGTACTCCTTCGCGGGGTCCGAGTCCGCCACGATCCCCGCGCCGGCCTGCACGTACGCGCGCCCACCGCTCACGAGCACCGTGCGGATCGTGATCGCGGTGTCCATGGCGTCGCCCCCGTAGCTGAGATGGCCGACCGCACCCGCGTAGGGCCCACGGCGCACGGGCTCGAGCTCGTCGATGATCTCCATGGCGCGGATCTTCGGCGCGCCGGACACCGTGCCGGCGGGGAAGCACGCCCGGAAGACGTCCAGCGCGTGCAGCCCGGTACGGAGGTGGCCCTCGACCTGGCTGACGAGGTGCATCACGTGCGAGTAGCGCTCCACGACCATGAGGTCGGGCACCGTGACCGTGCCGTATGCGGCCACCCGCCCCACGTCGTTGCGGCCCAGGTCGACGAGCATGCGATGCTCGGCCAGCTCCTTCTCGTCGGCGCGCAGCTCATCCGCGAGAGCCCGGTCGTCCTCGGGTGTGGCGCCGCGTGGACGCGTTCCCGCGATCGGCCGCACGGTGACGACGCCGTCCTCGACGCGCACGAGCACCTCGGGGGAGCTCCCAACGAGCGCGAGCCCGTCGAGCTCGAGGAAGTACAGGTAGGGCGAGGGGTTCAGCGTGCGCAGCGCCCGATACAGCTCGAAGGGCGTCGCCTCGAGGCGGACGCCCAGCCGCTGGCTGAGCACCACCTGGAACGCGTCGCCGGCACGGATGTAGTCGCGGATACGCTCCACGCCGGCCTCGTAGTCCTCGCGCCGTGTCGAGGAGTCGAACTCGGGATCGCGCTCCGGCTCCGCGCCGAGCGTCAGCGGGCGAGGGCCCGCGCGCTCCGCCAGCTCGGCGATCAGGCCGTCCAGGCGCGCGCCGGCCTCGTCGTAGGCACGGCGCAGCTCCTCGTCGTCGGCGCCCTCCTCGACCGGCACGGCCGCGATCGCCATCGCGCGGCCGCGCAGGTTGTCGATCGCCAGCACCACGTCCGTGAAGAGGAAGAGGCCGTCCGGAAGGTCGAGATCGTCCGGCGGGGCGTCGGGGAGGTCCTCGATCTCGCGTACGACGTCGTAGGAGAAGAAGCCCACGGCGCCGCCCCAGAAGCGCGGCAACCCGGGCACGGGCGCGGGCGTGCGCGCCCGCAGGCGCGCCTCCAGGTCGCCGAGAGGATCGTCCGTCGCCACGGGCGTCCACCCCGCCTCGGGCGTCCACCACGACACCTCCCCCCTGCGCAGGCGCCACGCGCCGGACGGCCGGGTACCGAGGAACGAGTAGCGCGCCCACTGCTCGCCGCCCACCACGGACTCGAGCAGGAAGCCGAACGGCGGGCGTGCGAGCTTGGCGTACGCGGTGACCGCCGTGTCCACGTCGAAGAGGAACTCGCGCCGAACGGGGACCACCCGCGCGGAACGGGCGTACTCCCGGAATTCACGGAAGGAAGGGATCGGATGCATACAGGGTCGGGAGCCGGGAAATGAGCGACCCAATGTCCCCCGTCGCGCCGACAGCGTCAACGCCGGTGATCGCCGTGGACACCGGGGGCACCTTCACGGACCTGGTGCTCTGGCGGGACGGTGCGCTCACCACGCTCAAGGTGCCCTCCACGCCGTCCGACCCCGCGCAGGCGGTGCTGGACGGCGTGCGTCGGCTCGTCCAGGAGGGCGAGCGGTTCGTGCTCCTGCACGGCTCGACGGTCGCGACGAACGCGCTGCTCGAGCGGCGCGGCGCGCGCGTGGTGCTGGTGACGAACGAGGGGTTCGAGGACGTCATCGAGATCGGCCGACAGAACCGGCCGCAGCTCTACGCGCTGGTCGGGCATCGCCCACCCCCGCTCGTGGCCCGCGAGGACCGCATCGGCGTCCCCGGCCGTCTGGGCCCGCGCGGCGAGGAGGTCTCCCCGCTCGACGCCGGCGTGCTCGAGGCGCTCGCCACGCTGGTGGAGGAGCGCGGGGCCGAGTCCGTGGCCGTGTGTCTCCTCCACGCCTATGCGAACCCGGCCCACGAGCGCGCGGTGGCCGCCGCGCTCGACGCCACCGGCCTCCCGCTCTCCGTCTCCTCCGAGCTGCTCCCGGAGTTCCGCGAGTACGAGCGCACGTCGACGACCGTGGTGAACGCGTACGTGGCACCCGTCATGTCCCGCTACCTCGGTCGGCTCTCCGAGGAGGCCGGCGCGGCGCGCGTGACGATCATGGGCTCCAACGGCGGAGCCATCCCCGTGGCGCGCGCCCGACGCGAGCCGGTGCACACGGTGCTCTCCGGACCGGCCGGGGGCGTCGTGGGCGCGCTGGACTGGGCGCGGCGCGTCGGCCACGAACGCGTGCTCTCCTTCGACATGGGGGGGACGTCCACGGACGTGTCGCTCTGTCCCGGGCACGCGCTGCGCACCCGCGAGTTCGACATCGACGGCCAGCCGGTCGCCATCCCCGTGATCGACATCCACACGGTGGGGGCCGGCGGCGGCTCCCTCGCGCGCCGGGACGCGGGTGGCGCGCTCCGCGTCGGGCCGCAGAGCGCCGGCGCCGACCCGGGGCCGATCTGCTACGGCCGCGGCGGCACGGGCGTGACCGTCACCGACGCGCACGTCTGGCTCGGCCGGCTCCCGGTGGACGCCTTCCTCGGGGGCGAGAGCCGTATCGACCGCGAGGCGGTGCGCGGTCCCCTCTCCGCGCTGGCCGAAGGGCTGGGCGGGTCTCTCGAGGCGGCCGCGGAGGGTGTGCTCGCCGTCGCGGACGCCGCGATGGAGCGAGCGTTGCGCGTGATCTCCGTCGAGCGGGGCTACGATCCGGCGGAGTTCGCGGTAGTCGCCTTCGGGGGCGCGGGCGCGCTGCACGTGGCCGAGCTGACGCGCCGCCTGGGCGCGGCGCGCGCGCTGGTTCCGCCCGACCCCGGCCTCCTGTCGGCGTACGGGATGCTGGCCTCCCCCGTGACGCGCGAGCTGTCCCGCACCGTCCTCGCCTCGACCACCCGCTCCGACCTGGACGCCCTCCTCGCGGAGGTGTTCTCAGAGCTCGAGGAGCACGCGCGCGCGGAGATGCTGGACGAGGGCGCGCGCGCCGACACGCTCGTCGCGGAGCGCTGGGTGGACGCGCGGTACGCGGGGCAGAGCTTCGAGCTGCGCGTCCCCGCCGACGGATGGGTGGAGCGCTTCCACGACCTCCACGACGAGCGCTACGGCTACAGGCGCCCCGACACGCCCGTGGAGGCCGTCACGCTCCGCGTGGTCGTCACCGCACCGCCCGTGCGCCTGGAGGCGCCGCGCGTCCCGGAAGCTACGGCGTCCCCGCCCCTGGAGGCGACGCGGGTCTTCCACGGCGGGCGCGAGGTGCAGGCGGTGCGCGTGTGGCGCCGGCAGCTCCAGGCGGGCCACGTGATCGACGGCCCTGCGGTCGTGCAGGAGTACAGCGCCACGACCTGGGTCCCGCCCGAGTGGCGACTCGAGGTGGACGCGTGGGGGTGCCTCCACCTGCTGCCCGATCGCGGAGGCACGGAACGCTAGTGCGCCCGGATACAAATACGGTGACGCACCGAGAATGGCGATGTGCTCGACCCGGCTAGGCGCGAGGAGGAGGAATAGCAGGGCTATTTCGACGACGAGCAACGACGCAGGGCGAGATGCAGCGCCGTTCGAATGCCACCGTATTTGTGTCCGGGTGTACTAGGCGCACCCGGCCCGCGCCCGTCGTGCGGACACGCTACCGCGGCCGACGTCGACACACCCGCCCCACTCCTGTCTTGCCTGCCGGTTTGAAACTTTGTTATATACCAGCGTCGGCACGCGTCGGACCTGGACGGGAGGCGGCGATGGGGCGGGGGGACCACCTGGGCGACCTCGAGGCGATGGTGCTCGCGGCGGTGATGCGCTTCCATGACGAGGAGGCGCACGGGACGGCCATCTACGAGGAGGTGGTGGCGCGCACGGGACGCGACCGAGCGTGCCCGCCGTGCACGTGACGTTGCGGCGCCTCGAGGAGAAGGGGCTGCTCTCGTCGCGGACCGGCTCGCCCTCGGCACGTGGGGGCCGGCCCCGACGATTCTACGTGCCGACCCCCGTCGGCGTGGAGGCCCTCGCCCGCTTCCGCGAGATGTGGCGCGGACTGTGGGCCGGGCTCGAGCTGCCCGCTCCGGACGATGCCCCGTGACCGCGCCACCACATCACGGCCCACCTCCGCCCCGGATCAGCCGGTGGGTTCTCGCCCGGGCCGCCGCTCGGCTCGGCCTCCCCGATCTCGTCGCGGACGTGGACGACCTCTACCATGCGCGAACGGCGCTCGGGAGCGCCTCGGCCAGGCGCTGGTACCGACGGCAGGCGCTCGCGGCGGCCGCCCGCGTCCCGGGCGTCGTCCTCCCGGCGCTCCTGCGGGGGCTGTCGCATGCGGGGGGCGGCCACGGACTCGAGAGCGTGGCGAGGGAGGCGCGCCTCGCGCTGCGGCGCGTGCGCCGTGCGCCTGGTCTCGCGCTCTCCTTCGCGGTGGTCGTCGGCCTCGGGATGGCGGCGACCTCCTTCATGGCACAGGTCCGGAGCGATCTCCTGCACCCGGACCTCGGCCTCCGGCGGGACGTCTCCCTCGTCCGCTGGGCCGACAGCACCGGCGTGGAGGGCCTCACCCTCCCGCTGGCGGGCACGGAGGCGTGGCTGATGGACCGCCGCGCCGCGGCGACGGCGCTCGCGCCGTTCTGGCCGACCGCCGGCACCCTCGGCACCCCGGACGGACGGGTGCGCGTGCCCGGCCAGCGGGTCCGGCCACGCTTCCTGGCGGCCCTGGGTGTCGTGCCCGCGCTGGGCCACGACCTCGAGCAGGAGGGCGACGTCGTCCTGTCCGATCGGCTCTGGCGCGCACGCTGGGCCGCCGACCCGGGCGCCCTCGGCGGCTCCGTCGAGCTCGACGGAGCGCTCCTGCGCGTCGTGGGTGTGGCTCCGACCGGATTCGACGGAGCGCTCTGCTGCGCGCCCCCGGACTACTGGGTGGTCCGGGAGGCGGACGCGCGTCCTGCGCCCGCGGTGGTCGCGGTGGTGGAGCCGCGCGACCCGGACGCCGTCGCGGCGTGGCTGACGCGGACCGCCGGGGGCGCGCAGGGGCTTCAGCTCCGACGTGCGCGCCTGGAGCCCGCCGAGGCCGCGCCGTACGGCGGGGAGACGGGGATCGTGGGACGCACGCTCGCGGTCCTCCTCGGCCTGGCGGGCGTCGCCTGGGCGGGGACGCTCTTCGGCGGCGCCAACCTCCTCGTCGCCGACGCCCTCGAGCGATCGGCGGAGCACCGCATCCGGCGGGCGCTCGGGTCGGACGGCCTCCATCTCGCCGTGCGCGAGGTGGCCTCGGCCGCCTGGATGGCGCTCCTCGCGGCGATGGTGGCGGTGCTCGTGGCGTGGGGGCTCACTGCGGCGGCTCCGTGGTTCCTCCCCATGGTCGGCGGCCCGAACGCGATCGACGTCACCCTGGGCGGCGAGGCGCTCGCGTGGGCGGGGGCGACGGCGACGCTCGCGGCACTCGCGTGCGCGGCGCCGGCCGTGGTCGTCACGTTGCGTGACCGTGGGCCCATGGCCCCGGGCGGCCGCGTCGCGGCGGGAGGCACGTCCGCGGTCGCGGTGACCGCGCAGGTGGCGATGGGGAGCGTCCTCCTGGTCGTCTGCGCATTCTTCGTGCACGACGTCCGGACCATGGACGGCGCGTTCGTGGGCTTCCGCCACGGCGGGGTGTCCGTCCACTGGCTGGGCGCGGACGCGGAGGGCGTGGCACCGGCACCCGACGCCGTCCTCGACGACGTGTCGGCGCTCCCGGGCGTCCGGAGCGTCGCGCTCACGCGGCGGCTGCCGCTCCTGGGGGCCCGGCGCGACTCCGTCCTCCTGCCCGGCGGCGCGCACGAGGATGCCGTCATCGAGCAGGTGACCCGCGACTGGTTCGCCACCGTGGGCGCGGAGCTGCGGGCCGGTCGAGCGCCGGAGCGCGCGGACGAGGCGGTGGTGTCGGCCGACCTCGCGGCGCGCATCGCGCCCGTCCCCGCCGCCGCGGTCGGCCGGACCCTCCTTCTCGGCGACACGCTCCCCGTGCGCATCGTCGGGACCGTGGAGTCCGCCACCTGGGGATCCGGCTCCCTCCGGCCGACCGTGTACCTCGGCTGGGGGGACGCGCCGGTCGCATACGGATTCCTCCTCGTCCGCCCCGCGGGCCCGCGGTCCGTACCCACCGGCGCCCTCCTCGCCGCGCTGCGCGGGCGGGGCCTCGCGCTCCAGTCGTACCAGACGCTCGATGCGCTCCTGCTCCGGACGAGGCTCCTCTCCGTGTTCCTCGCGCGCCTGGCGCTCCTCTTCGCCTGCCTCTCCCTCGCGGTGGTGGCCGGGGGCGTCCACGCCCACTTCCTGCGGTGGGTGCGCACCCGCACGCGCGAGCTGGGCATCCGCGCCGCGCTCGGAGCCCGGGGCGGCGGGCTCCGCGGTCACGTGCTCGGGGCGGCGCTGCGCCTCGTCCTTCCGGGTGCCGTCCTCGGCTGCGCGGTCGGGCTGCTGGCGGCCTCGCTGGCGGCGAAGGCGCTCGCGGAGCCGGTCGGGCCGCTCGCGCTGGTCGGTCGCCTCCACCCCATGACGCTGGCGGGCGTGGTGGGCGTCATGGTCGGCGTCTGCCTCGTGTCGCTGCTGGTGCCGCTCGTGCGCGCGAGCGTCGCGGACCCCGTCGCGCTGCTGCGGTCGGACTGACCCGCGCGGCGCCACGGCGCGGCCGCGCTCGGCGGCCGGCGGCGTCCGCCAGGGATCCCCGGCGCGTTTCCGAAGTAGATGCCGGGTTGGGGCGACGCCCCTGCGCGTTATCTTTCCCCGACTCCGCCAGAGGACCGTACCACCGAGGATCATGGTCGCCCAGGCAAGCAGGAAGACCGAGGCCGCCGCGTCGGCCGACGCGGCGCTGCGCCCGCCCTACGGGACCGCGGCCCTGGCCGGGCTCCTCGTGTTCGCGCTCTACGCGATCACGCTGGCGCCCACCACGGCTTTCTGGGACACGAGCGAGTACATCGCGACCGCGCACATCGTCGGCATCCCGCACCCCCCGGGGAATCCGCTCTTCGTGGTGCTCGCGCGCGCCTGGTCGGTGCTCCTGGCCCCCCTCGGGCTCTCCGTGGCCGTGCGCGTGAACCTCTTCAGCGCCTTCATGAGCGCCTCGGCCCACGCGCTCTGGTTCCTCGTGATCCACCACGTGCTGCGCTTCTTCTCCGACGACCGCCGCTTCCGGCTCGTGGGTGCCTCGGCCGCCGTGCTCGTGAGCGCGACGGCCTACACGGTCTGGAACCAGTCGAACGTCAACGAGAAGGTCTACACGGTCTCCCTCCTCACGATCGCGCTCCTCACCTGGCTCGCGTTCCGCTGGCAGGAGAACCTCGGCAAGGGGAAGGACGACAACCTCCTCGTCCTCATGGCGTTCATCCTGGCGCTCTCGGTGGGCAACCACCTCATGGCGTTCCTGGCGGCCCCCGCCATCGGCGTCTTCATCCTCGTCGTGCACCCGAAGACGTTCCTCAACTGGCGCATCTACCCGGCCGCGATCGTCGCCGCCATCCTCGGGCTGTCGATCCATCTCTTCCTGCCGATCCGCGCCGGCCTGAACCCGGTGATCAACGAGGCCGCGCCCACCTGCCCGGACATCGGCTCCGCGCTCGGCGCGATCGTCACGTACGGGAAGGCCGGGTGCGTCGCGCTGGCGGAGGCGCTCAACCGCACCCAGTACGACAAGCCCCCGCTGACCGTGCGCCAGGCGGCGCTCTGGTCGCAGCTCGTGAACTACCTGCAGTACTTCGACTGGCAGTGGGCGCGCTCCCTGGCCGGGACGAACACGGTGTTCGCCAATCTGCGCCTCCCCTTCACGATGCTCTTCACGGGGCTCGGCGTGTGGGGCGGGGTCGAGCACTACCGCCGTGACCGCGCGAGCTTCCTCTGCCTGGCGACGCTCTTCCTCACGCTGTCGGTCGCGCTCGTCTACTACATGAACTTCAAGTACGGGTACTCGCTCGACGCGCCGGTGCCCGGAAGCGACATGCACGAGGTGAGGGAGCGCGACTACTTCTTCACCGTGAGCTTCTCGCTCTGGGGGCTGTGGGCCGGCGTGGGGATCGCCACGCTCTGGCGCGAGGCCGCCCACGAGCTCAAGACGCGGCTCTCCCTCACCGTGCCGGTGCTCGGGCTGGCGCTCATCCCGCTCGTGCTCAACTGGTCGTGGGCCAGCCGCGCGCACGACCACGCCGCCCGTGACTGGGCGTACAACCTGCTCATGAGCGTGGAGCCGTACGGGATCCTCTTCACGAACGGCGACAACGACACCTTCCCCCTCTGGTACCTCCAGGAGGCGGAGGGCATCCGCCGCGATGTCACCGTCATCGTGACGTCCTACCTGAACACACCGTGGTACACGAAGCAGCTCCGGGATCTCACGACCCCGTGCGCCTCCGGCGAGGACCCCACGGAGCGGCCGACGCTCAACCTCTGCCAACGCCCGTACACCGCCGAGAACACGAACGCGGCCTACGTGTCGGACTCCACGCAGGCGCAGGGGAGGGTCCCGCTCCTCCTCGATCACCCGCTCACGCCACCCACGCAGTCGATCATCCCGCTCGACGACGCGACGATCGAGCGCGTGGCCAGCTCGTACTCGCAGCTCGACCGGGAGCAGGTGCTGCACCTCGGAAACGTCTCGACGACGCTGCGCCAGGGTCAGCTCCTCTATCCGTGGATGCAGTATGCGCTCGTGTTGATCAACAACTCGATCGGGCAGCGCCCCATCTACTTCGCGTCCAGCGCCAGCGCCGCCTCCGATCTCGGGCTGGACGCCTACCTCGTCCGGCAGGGGCTCGCTTACAAGCTGAACGACGGTCCGCTCGAGGACGCGCAGCCGCAGGGCGTGATCCGCATGGCGCAGTCCCCGTACATCAGCGTCACGGGCAACTGGGTGGACGTGCCGCGCACGGAGAAGCTCATGGACGAGGTGTTCGTCCATCACACCGGGATCCCGGACGCATGGAAGCACTGGCCGGACGCGTCCACGATCGGCATCCCGAACTACTACTTCTGGGGATACCTCGCCCTCTCGCAGGCCGCGGCGCAGGAGGGGGACAAGGACGACGCCAGCCGCTACAGGGAGCGTGCCCAAGCATGGTCGGTCCTGGGAACCTGACCGGCGACCGCGCCGTCGACGGGACGCCCCACTGGCGCAAGGTGGCCGTCTTCCCCGCCGAGCCGGGGGCGGAGATGGCGCGTCAGCTGCTGGAGACCGCGGGGATCCCGGTCGCCGTGCTCAACGACCGCACGGGGATCTTCGGCCCCGGCTTCGCCGGCGCCTCGCACCTCGGCGTGACGGTGCTCGTTCCGGGAGACCGGCTCGAGGAGGCGATCGAGCTGCTGGAGGACGTCATCGAGAGCTTCGACGGCGCCACGCCCGACGCGGGCGACCGCTGAGCACCCCTCGTCAGAGCTGGACGACGACGCCCCTCCCCTCACGCTCCGCCGCCGCCAGCACGCGCGCGGCCACGGCCACGTCCTGGACGGCGTTGCCGACCGACTTGAAGAAGGTGATCTCCTCCGCCGACGTCCGCCCCGGCCGGGTGTGGGCCGCGACCTCGCCGATCTCCGCGACGATGACGTCCGGCCCCACCGCGCCGTCGGCGATCGGGCCGATGAGGTCCCCGGCCTCGGCGAGCGCCGCCTCCCGCTGATCCACGAACACCCGTGCGCGGCGCACCAGCGTGGTGTCGACCTCGCGCATCCCGGGGGTGAACGAGCCGATCCCCGTCACGTGCGTCCCGGGCTCGACACGCGCGCCATCGAACACCGGGGTGGGGCTGTTGGTGGCCGCGATCACGATGTGCGCGCCGACGAGCGCCGTGTCCCGGTCCTCCACGACGTGGGCGCGCACCCCCTCCTGCCGCGCGGCCAGCGCCAGCGCGGAGGTGCGATCGGGCGAGACGATCCTCACCTCCGCGATGGGCCGCACGCAGCGCACGGCCTCGAGCTGCGACCGGGCCTGCACGCCGGATCCGAAGAGCGCCACGACGGAAGCGTCCGGGCGCGCGAGCAGCTCGGCCGCCAGGCCTCCGGCGGCGCCGGTGCGCAGCGCCGTGAGGCGTGTGCCGTCCATGAGCGCCACCGGGCGTCCCGTCCGGGTGTCCAGAACGAGCACCACCGCGTGGATGACGGGGAGCCCGAGGGCGGCGTTCCCCGGGTGGACGGTGACGATCTTGGCGGCCGTCGCCCCCGTGCTCTTCAGGTGTGCCGGCATGAAGAGCGCGGTGCCCGTCGGCGTGTCGAGCGCCAGCCGGAGCGGCGCCACGGCATCGCCCCTGGACAGCGCGATGAACGCGTCCCGCATCGCGTCGATGGCCGCGCGCATGTCCACGAGCGCCGCCACGTCCGCACCCGACAGGATGCGTAGCTCCATCTCGGCCTCCCTGCGGGTGGATGGCGGGGGATCCCGTGGGAGCACACCTTGCTGGGGTGGGCCCCCGTACGTCAACGTTGAGGTACAGGGAGGCTGCCCACTCCGTGCCGTCCACCAACCGCAGCGGACCATGCGCATCATCGAGACCCCCCATGCGCCACGCCCCGCCGGGCACTACAGCCAGGCGGTGCTCCACGGAGGAACCGTGTACGTGGCCGGTCAGCTCCCGATCGACCCCGCGGATCCCCAGGCGCCTCCGGGTGACGCGGCGTCGCAGACGCGTCGTGCAATGGAGAACGTACGCCGCATCCTCGAGGCGGCGGGAAGCGGGCTCGACCACGTCCTGCAGGTGACCGTCTACGTCTCCGACATCACCCACTGGAGCGAGGTGAACCGGGTGTACGCGGAGATGATGGGCGGGCATCGGCCGGCGCGCGCCGTGGTACCGGTGCGGGATCTCCACTACGGCTACCTCGTGGAGATCCAGGCCATCGCCGCGCTGAAGGAGGAGTCCCCGTGAGCGCCTACCACCGTTGCCCGAAGTGCAACTCGGACCACATGATCGATGGCGGATACGTCGCTGACGCTCAGGGGCCGCGGGTGGTGGTGGGGGTGGAGCGGCATCCGGATCGCGGGAGGCTGACCCGCACGGCGAGCACGATGGTGCACGCCAGCGTGTGCGGAGCGTGCGGCTTCGTCGAGCTCTACGCCAATCGGCCCGAGGAGCTGTACGAAGCCTACCAGACGGTGGAGCGGAGCGCGCGTCCGGCCCCGACGACCCTCCGCTCCTGATCGGGGGCCCCATCCCGACGCGCGTGCCGCCCGGCATCCGGATCGGGATCGATCTCGGCGGCACGAAGATCGAGGGCGTGGCGCTGGGACCCGCGGGCGAGGAGATGGCCCGCATCCGCGTGGCCACCCCGAAGGCGTACGAGCCCACGCTCGACGCCCTGGCCGGGCTGGTGGGTCGGCTCGAGGCCGAGGCCGGCGGGAGCGGCCCGGTCGGCGTCGGCATCCCCGGGACGATCTCACCGGCCACGGGATACGTGAAGAACGCCAACTCCACCTGGCTGATCGGCCATCCCCTCGACCGCGACCTCGCCGCGCGCCTGGATCGGCCGGTGAGGCTCATGAACGACGCCAACTGCTTCGCCCTCTCCGAGGCGAGCGACGGGGCGGGAGCGGGGGCGCGCGTCGTCTTCGGCGTCATCCTCGGCACCGGGGTGGGCGGGGGGATCGTCGTGGACGGTCGGCCTCTGGCGGGCGCGCAGCTCATCGCGGGAGAGTGGGGACACAACCCGCTCCCCTGGCCGGCGGACGACGAGCGTCCGGGCCCGGACTGCTACTGCGGCCGGAAAGGGTGCGTCGAGACGTTCCTCTCCGGCCCCGGGATGGCGCGCGATCACGCGGCGGCGACGGGGAGGAGGTGGAGCACGCACCGCATCGTCGAGGCGCTGGCCGCGCGGGACGAGGGCGCCGTCGCCGCGCATGACCGCTACGTGGAGCGCCTCGGCCGGGCGCTCGCGACGGTGGTGAACGTCCTGGACCCCGACGTGATCGTGCTCGGGGGGGGGATGTCCAACCTGGAGGGCCTCGCCGAGGCCGCGGAGCGCGCCCTGGCGCCGTGGGTGTTCACGGACGTGGTCGGGACGCGCGTGGTCCGCAACCGGCACGGTGATTCGAGCGGCGTGCGCGGAGCCGCGTGGCTCTGGTCGCCGGAGGAAGGTCGCTAGCAGGCCCGGTCGCCCGGCGCTCCGCTCACCCCATCCGCGGGATGGTCATGTTGTCGAGGAAGAGACGATCCTTCGACGACAGCGACTTGATGCCGTCCTGATCGACCACGTCGAGGAGGCGCTGCACCTCGTCCCGATTGAGGGGGTGCAGCTTGCGCACGTTGATGCGGCCCCACCGGTCGCGGTCCTCCTGATTGCGGACCCCCAGCGACGAGTAGTGGGAATTCGGCATCTCGACCACGCGCCGCGCCGCCGCGCGCCGCTTCCGCCAGCTCCGGTACCAGATCCGGAGCCCCACGCCCATGCCCACGCCCACGATCAGGGCTGGAATCCAGGTAGTCATATCCGTCTTGCTGCGGCCACGAGAATCCGAGCCAGGTGTCCGTCGGGACACCGGGAGCCGAGGGGGGCGACCGCCTGCGGCCGCCCCCCCACGCTCCGACGCTTCCATGGTATTAAGACGAAAGAGGGGGTGCAAAGGTTGCAGATCGGGAGCGTCACGGACGTCCGACGCGAGGCCGCTGCCGCTCCACCGGCGCCGGCCGGCCGAAGAAGACGTGCCCCGATCCGGCCGCCGCCGGGCGGAGCGCCGCCGCCCCGCTCCCGCCGTCGTCGCGCACCTCCAGGACCGCGTCGAACAGCTCGGGGCGCGCGTCCACGGTGTCGCCGCGGCTCACCACGACGATGCGCGGCACCTCGCGCAGGAGCTTCCTCAGGAGCACCAGGGAGCGCACGGCGCCCTCGGTGTCGAGGCGGTCGAAGGGCTCCTCGAGGATCAGCGAGCCCAGCACCTGTCCCCCGCCGGCCACGAGCGAGACCGCGGCCAGGCGCACGGCCAGCCGGCCAGCCGCCAGGTCCTCCTCGGAGAGCGACGAGAGCGGCCCCATGTCCCCCTGGAGCTGGGCCGCGCCGTCACTCCACGTGATCGCGAGGATGCGCCCCCCGGAAATGCGTCCCAGGTAGCGTGAGGCCCGTGCCAGGAGCAGCTCTCGCGCGCGCGCCAGGCGCGCGTCCCGGACGCGCAGGAGCGCGGCCACGACCGCACCCAGCGGACCGTCGCCCGGCGCGGTCGGCACGTCCGGCCCCCCCAGCTCGGTGAGGCGGGCCCGGAGGAGCTCCACACGCTCGGACGTCGCCTCCAGCGCCGCGTGGAGCCGCAGCGTGCGCCCCTCCAGCTCCTGGAGATGCGACGGCTTGAGCTCGAGCTGCTCCCACCGGCGCTTCCACCAGCTCCCGTCCTGGACGATGGCCTCCCACTCCTCGTTCAGTTCGGCGAGCACCTGGTCGTAGTGGCTCTCCAGCGTCCGTCCGCAGGTCGGGCAGGGCGCGGTGGGACCGGCGGCCTCCATCTGGTGGATGCGGGCCTTGAGCTCGCGTGCACGGTCCCGGTATGCGTGCAGCGTGGTCTCGGCGTCCTGGCGCTCGCGGTGCCAGTCCATCGTCGCGACCTCCAGGTCGCCGTCCGTCTCCGCCGCGTCGGCCCGGATCGCGCGCAGCTCGCGCTCGGCGGAGCGCAGCTCCGCGGAGACCAGCTCCGGGTCCACGCGCACCGCGCCCGCACGGTCCGTCCGCCGCCGCCCCTTCGCGGGAGGCTCCGGGATCCCCATGTCCCGCGCCCGCCCGAGCGCCGCGGTCACCACGCCGAGCCCGCGCACCTCGGCGACGGCCTCCAGCGCCTGGTGCACCGCGCCCTCGAGGGTCTCGGACCCGCGGCCGGCCCACAGCCTCCCGAGCGGCCCGCCCACGCCCTCGCCCGCGCGCAGGAGCAGAGCGGCCACCGCCCGCCTCGAGCGGCCCGCCCCGCCGATGACGGCCGTGAGGCCCCTGCGCACGGACATGCTCACCCTGCCCACACCCTCGACCTCGCCGTCGACGGTCTCGAGCGCGCCGATCGGCTCGGCCGGCACCGACGGCGCGACCGTGTCCGGCACGAGGGTTCGCACCAGCTCGTGGATCACGGGGCCGTGGTCCCCGTCGCGCACCAGGTCCTCCTCGAGCGCGGCCCGTACGAGCGAGGGCGCGTCCGCGGGGAGCCAGGCCTCGGCGGGAACGTGCGGCTCGCGTCCGGCCTCGACCGCCAGGTGCAGGGCCTCCTGACGGAGTCCATGGAGCTGGGCACCCTGAAGGTGCAGGAGCTGCTCGGGATCGACCCCTTCCAGCCGGAGGCGCACGATCTTCCCGGCGATCCCGCCCGGCACCTCCCTCATGACCTCGTCCACCCGCCGACGGAGCCGCTCCGGATCGTCCGGACCCACGCGGATCGGCGCGAGGGCCGCCACGGCCCGGCCGGGGATGGCGTGGAAGGTCGTACGGCCGCTCTCCAGGTCGATGGTCAGGAAGCCCTTCTCGTCGGCGGCCTCGCTCCACGGGTCGAGCGCGACACGCTCGAGCGAGCCGGAGTACTGGATGTTGGGCGACACCAGTCGGCGGCGATGCTCTCCGCCGAGCGCGACGTAGTCCCAGTCCGCCGGATCGACGAACACGCCGGGATCGTCGCCCGTCCCCTCGAGCGCGTGCACGACCAGGAGGTTCCACCGGACGCGGGGATCGGGCTCCGGATGCTGGGCGGGCTCGCGCACGGTGGCCCGGTACGGGACGAGGGCGGCGTGGAGCTGGAGCCGATCGAGGAGGATCGAGCGGGGCAGCCCGGCGGCGGCCTCCACGTTGGGGAAGGTGTCGAGCACGGCGAGCGCGCCCGGGTCGCCGGGGCGGCGCGGCGTGTCCCGCGGGCCGGCCACCATGAGCACGGGCGTGCGCGCCAGCGACGAGCGCAGCAGCTCGAGGCCGCGGGCCAGCGCGACCAGCGCTCCGGCCGGCGGGTCGGGACGGTCGAAGACGTCTCCGGCCACGACGACGACGTCCGGACCCAGACGCACGAGCTCCTGCACCGCGCGGTCCCACGCCGCGGCCACGTCGCGCTCGCGCACGTCGACGCCGCGCTCCACGCGGCCGTAGGCGCGGAAGCCCAGGTGGAGGTCGGAGAGGTGCGCGACGATCACGCCCCGGTCCCTCGCTCGAGGACGAAGCCTTCCACCTCGGGGAAGGCCGGCGTCGCGCCGCCCGGACGGGCGGCCAGGAGCACCTCCTCCTCCCCCGCCAGGCCGAGCCCTTCGAGCGCGTCCGGGAAGCGGCGGCGATAGGTGGCCACCTGCCAATCCGGCGGGAACGCCCACGCCCCGGGCTCCGGCGCCACGGGCCCCACGATCATCGTGCCCCCGGGGCCCAGCCTGGCCCGGAGCGCGTCACGCGCACGCTCGGACAGGCCGGACAGGCCGCCCAGCACGCCGAACGCCCGGGTGTCGAGGAGGATCAGGCCGTACGGGCCGCCCGCATGCTGCGCCAGGTCGTCGAGGTTGCCGATCCCGACGTGCAGCCGGTCGCCGAGCTCGCCGGACAGGCCGGTCTCCATGTGCTCGCGGCCGAGCTCGAGGACGCTCGCCGAGCGCTCCGACACCGACACGCGCACGAAGGGGTGCTCACGGACCGCGGCCCGCGGGAGGGGCGACGCGCCCCCGCCCATGAGCAGCACGTCGAAGGGCGTGTCGGGGGGCGCCGAGAAGGCGCGGAACGCGGCGACGTCCCACGGCGATCCGTTCTCCTCGCCGAGCGTCATCCAGCGGCGGAGCGACCGCCCTTCGAGGAGGAGCCGGGCCGCCCGGTCGTGGGAGGCCAGATGCCGGTCTTCGACCCAGACGTCCCCGACGCCCGTCGGGCGTCGCGCCCGCACCAGCACGCGCAGTTGGCTGTCCAGGATGAAGCCGAACACCAGCCCCCCGGCGGACAGGAGGACGAGGCACACGAGCAGGAGCGACGCCGGCGTGGGCACCCGCGGGAGGAAGACCCCCGTCACGACGATCCCCGTCGCCCCGCCGAGGAACGCGGGCGCGCCGACGCTCACCGGATGGGCGTCCGGCTGGCCTTCCGTGGCGGCACCCATCCCGCCGAGCACGCCCCCGCAGGCGTAGAGCGGCAGGCCGGCCATGAATGCGAGGCCCAGCCCCTGGCCGAGCGCCGTGCCGCCGAGGTTCTGGAGGAAGCTCCAGAAGGCCGCGAAGAGCGTCGCCACCAGGAAGGCGACGAGACAGAGCATCCAGCGGCGCCGCAGCGCGTCGACCAGGTCGGGCCGCGGCCCCGGTGCCGTCCACAGGCCGACGGCGAGCGCGGCGGCCTCCACACCCAGGATCGTCGTGATCGAGCGCATGAGCCCCGGGCCCGCGTAGAGCAGGAGGCCCACCGCGCTCTCCGCGACGGCGGCCACGCAGATACCGACCACGAAGGCGGGCGCCCAACCGTAGCGGTGCGCTTGCGTGCTCACCTCGGGCCCACCCGGCCGTATTCCCCGCGGTAGAACACGAGGGCATCGCCCCGGCCGAGCCCCAGCTCCTCCACCTGGCCGATCAGGATCGAGTGGTCCCCGCCGGGATGCACCGAGTCCAGCGTGCACGCGATCCAGGCAGCGGCGCCGGTCACCACCGGATCGCCCGAGGGGCCCTCGTGCCAGTCCACCTCCTGGAAGCGCACGTCCGCGGGCTCCGTCGCGAAGTGGGCTGCGAGGGCGGCCTGGTCGGTCCCGAGCACGCTCACCGCGAACGAGCCGGACTCGAGCAGGCGGTCGTGGGAGGAAGCCGTGTGCTGGACGCACACGAGGACGAGCGGGGGATCGAGCGACACCGAGCAGAAGGCGTTGACCGTCATCCCGCAGGGCGCGCCCCGGCCGTCCCGGGTGGCGACGATCGTCACCCCCGTGGGGAAGGCTCCCAGGACCTGTCTGAATGCGAGCGCGTCCTTCAACTCGACCCCCCTGACGACACCGCGGCGGCCCGCCTGCCGGGGCGTGCCGCCGCGTTCCCGATGCGACATCCACTCGCGGAGCCCCGTGCCCGAGGCCGCATGCCGGCTCGTACCCGGGCGTTCCGGCCGGAGTTGCCCCCCCGGAGGCGGTCGCTAGCTTCCAGGCCCGGCTCGGCACGGGGATCCGACCACCACGCCCCAGGAACGAAGGGCTCGATGCGACGGCGCTGGCTCCTTCTCGCGGTGATCTTAACCGCGCCCTCAGGCTGCGACAACGTGACCTGGGGCGGGACGGAGGTCCGCATGGAGGCACCTCCAGCGCGTGCCGCAACGCCGGCCGCGGAGGGCGGCGAGGCGGGCACGGACGCGCAGCCTCTTCCCGCGCTTCCCGCCGGTCCCATCCTCCTCGCCGGGGTGCACGACGGCGACACCGCCCGGTTGGTGACCGTCGCCGAGGTGGGGCCCGACGGACTGACCCCCCTCACCGCGGAGAAGGACGCGCCCGGCTTCCTGGAGCACTTCGCGCACGTCCGCTTCCCGGTCGGCACGGAGCTCACCCTCTTCGCGGAGGGGGCACGCGTCGGGCGCGTCACGATCACGCGGACCGGCGTCGACGAGCGCTTCTGCACGCCGAAGGTCTCGGTGCAGGGCGTGGTGGAGCTGCTGCCGGCCGCGGCCTCGACCCGGCGCCTCCTCGCGCTCGCGGACACCGCCGCGGGGGAGCGCCCGTACACCCCGTTCCAGCACCTCGACCACGACCGTGACGAGCGGGCAGCCGCGTTGACGCTGGCGGGCGCGGCCCTTCCCGAGGTGGGCGCGCCCTGGCCGCCGTCGCTCCTGGAGTCGCGCGCGGACATCCAGGCCTTCCGCCTCCCCGAGGGCGAGGAGCCCTCCATCGCGTCGACCTTCCTCTACAACGATCAGCTCGTGGTCGGGGAGGCCGGGGAGCGCGCCTACGCGCTCTTCATCATGGGTACGCGCGGACCGCGCGGGTGGGAGAACGGGTTCACCTGGTACCGGCGCGCACAGAACGGAAAGGGCGCGCCCCGCTACTTCGACCACCTGGACTGGGACGGCGACGGACGCAGCGAGGTGCTCCTCGACGTCCTGGGCGCCGGGAGCCGCTGGTTCGCGGGGCTCTCGAAGCGGGGCGACAAGTGGGTCCGCTCCTTCGAGGATCCCTGCGGCGCGCCCAGCGGGTGATGCCGGCCCCCAGGCCGCTGACAGCGCTCGCCCTCCTCCTCCTCGCGGCGGCGTGCGGGCGCCCCGGGGGATCGCAGGCGGGTGACCGGAACAGCGGGCACGGCGCGATCGACACCTTCGTGGACGCCGACGGCCACCAGGTGCGGCTCGCGGTCCCCGTGGAGCGCATCGTCTCGCTCGTCCCCTCCGCCACGCTCACGCTCGGCGCGATCGGGGCACGCTCGGTGCTGGTGGCGCGCACGGACTTCGACTCGGCGTCCTGGGCGTCGGGGCTGCCGTCCGTGGGCGGCGGGCTGGAGCCCAGCCTCGAGACGATCGTGTCGCTCCACCCCGACGTGGTGATCCGCTTCGGCGGTCCGCAGGACCCCCGCACCCCGGCCCGGCTCGACGACCTGGGCGTCCCGCATCTCGCGATCCGTCCGGACGACATCGGCGACGTGCTGTCGATCGTCGATCTGCTCGGGCGACTGACCGGGCACGAGCGCGCGGCGGATTCGCTGCACGCCCGCCTGCAGGCCCAGCTCGACGAGGTGCGCGCGCGCTGGAAGGACGCCCCGCGCGTGCGCGCGGCCTTCGTGCTCGGCGGGGATCCGCCGTGGGTGGCCGGGCCGGACACGTACGTCGACGAGCTCATCTCGCTGGCCGGCGGGGTCAACGTCTTCTCGGATCTGGGCACGCTCTACGCGTCGGTGAGCCCCGAGGAGCTGGTGGCCAGGGACATCGACGTGGTGCTTCTGCCGCGGGGAGCCCAACTCGACCGCTCGCTGGTCGCCGAAGCGCGCGTCGTCGACGTCGGGGACGTGCTCGGCATCCCGGGACCCTCGGTCGCCGAAGCGGCCCGGGTGGTCGCGAACGCCCTGCACGGCGGGGCGCCGTGAGCCGCGTCGGCCTGGGGCTCGGTCTGGCTGCGCTGCTCGTAGCCTCGCTCGTCCTGGGGGTCCGCTTCGGGTCGGTGCACCTCACCACGGCGGACGTCCTGACCGTCCTGGGGGGCGGCGGCTCCGAGGCGCACCGGCAGATCGTCCTGCAGATCCGCTTCCCGCGTGTGCTGCTGGGCGCGCTCGTGGGCGGCGGCCTCGCGCTGGCCGGCGCCGCCTTCCAGGCGCTCCTGCGCAACCCGCTCGCCGAGCCCTACATCCTCGGCATCTCGGGCGGCGCCTCGTTCGGGGCGGTCCTCGTGCTCTCGCTCGGGATGGGCGCCGCGTCCTGGCCGCTCCCGCTCGCGGCCTTCGCGGGCGCCATGCTCGCGATCGTCCTCGTGTTCAGGGTCGCCACCGCGTCCGGACGCGGGATGGACGTGCGCGTCCTCCTCCTGGCCGGCGTGGTCATCGCGTCCTTCTTCACCGCGTGCATCGCCTTCATCCTGTCGATCTCGGAGGCGCGCACCGTCCAGAGCGCCGTGCACTGGATCATGGGCAGCCTGGCCGCGGCGAGCTGGCGGAGCGTGGCGCTCACGGCTGCGTATACGCTGCCGGCCGCGGCCCTGCTCCTCACGCTCGCCAGGCCGCTCAACCTGATGGCGATCGGCGAGGAGACCGCCCACTACCTCGGCGCGGACGTGGAGCGCGTCAAGCGCATGGCGCTCGGGCTGGCCGCGCTCCTCACCGCGGCCGGCGTCGCTGTCGCCGGGGTGATCGGCTTCGTCGGGCTCGTGGTGCCGCACGCGATCCGCCTCCTCGTCGGCTCGGACCACCGCGCCCTCCTCCCCCTCTCGTTCATGGGCGGCGCCGCCTTCCTCGTGCTGTGCGACGTGGTCGCGCAACTCGTGCTGGCTCCCACGCAGGTACCGGTGGGGGTCATCACGGCGTTCGTGGGGGTCCCGCTCTTCCTCCTCCTCCTGCGCAGGAGCCTCACCTCGTGAGGTTCTCGACCGAGGGGCTGGTGGTGCGCTACCCTGGCGCGTCCCGGCCCGCGCTCGACGGCGTGACGATGGACGTGCCGGACGGCTCCCTCTACGCGGTGCTGGGCCCCAACGGCTCGGGGAAGTCCACGCTGATGAAGGCCATGCTCGGCGTGCTGCGGCCGGAGCGTGGGCGCGCGCTCCTGGACGGGACGGACGCGGGGGCGTGGTCGGGGCGGGAGCTGGCGCGCGTGGTGGGCGTGGTCCCGCAGGCGGAGACGATCGCGTTCCCGCTCACCGTGCGCGAGCTGGTGGCGATGGGCCGCTACCCGCACCTGGGCGCGCTCGGCGGCGAGGGCGAGGCCGACCGGCGGGCGGTGACACGCGCGCTGGAGCAGTGCGACGTGTCGGACCTCGCGACGCGGGACGTGACGACGCTCTCGGGAGGGGAGCTCCAGAGGGTGCGCATCGCGCGCGCGCTCGCGCAGGAGCCGCGGGCGCTCGTCCTGGACGAGCCGACGGCGAGCCTGGACATCCGCCACGAGATGGCGATCCTGGAGCTCCTGCGCGCCTCCGCGGACGCCGGCATGACGGTCCTGGTGGTGACGCACGGGCTCGACATGGCGGCGCGCTTCGCCGACCGCATGCTCCTCCTCGCCCGCGGCGCGGTGGCCGCCGAGGGCCCGCCGACGGACGTCATGCGCTCGGGGATCCTGGAGGGGGTCTATCGCTGGCCGATCGCGGTCTCCGCCGATCCGAGCACCGGCATCCCCCGCGTCACGCCGCTGCGCACGGGGCAACGATAGGAACCAGAGCGGCGTGTGCGCGCCGGCGCGCCGCTCAGACGCGCCGCGCCTCCCCCCTGAGCGCCACGTAGGAACGGTAGCGGCTCTCGGCCACCTCACCGCGATCGACCGCCGCGCGGACGGCGCAGTCCGGCTCGGCGACGTGCGCGCAGCTCCTGAAGCGGCATCGCCCGCGATAGGCTTCCAGCTCCGGAAAGCACGCCTCGATGTCGTCGCGGGCGACGCCCCAGGTGCCGACGTCCCCGAACCCCGGCGTGTCGGCGATGACGCCGCCGCACGCCAGCGGGACCAGGCGTGAGTCGACGGTGGTGTGGCGACCGCGGCCGCTCCGTCGGGAGACCGCACCGGTTCGCAGGTCCGCCGAGGGATCGAGCCGGTTGACGAGGCTCGACTTGCCGGCGCCCGACGGCCCCACGAGCGCGGCCATGCCCGCGCACGCCTCCTCGGCGAACGACTCCATCCCCTCGCCGGTGGTCGCGCTCACGGCCAGGACGCGGTAGCCGATCGGCGCGTACGTCGCCGCGAGCTCACGCCCGCGCTCGGCACCCCCGGCGAGGTCCACCTTGTTCACGACGAGAACCGCATGCAGCGCGCTCGCCTCCACCACCACGAGAAGTCGATCGACGAGCTCGGGGCTGACGTCCGGGTCGCGCGCCGCGACCACCACGAGGACGCGGTCCAGGTTGGCCGCGACCACCTTCGCGCGCCGCCCGCCCGGGCCTCGTCGCACCATCTCCGAGCGGCGCTCCTCGACGTGCTCCACCACCCACGCGTCCCCTGAGGGCTCGACGCGCACCCTGTCCCCGATCACGACCTTGTCGCCCGTGCGCCGCTCGAGCTTCAGCCGTCCGCGCAGCGCGGCCTCCACCTCGCCCCCTTCGTCGAGCCGGACCCGGTAGACGCCCCCGCCCGTGGCGTAGACCGTACCCTCGCGCGCTCCGGCCGCGGGCGACGCGTCCATCAGGAGCGCACCCCCATGCGAAAGGCCCCCCACCGGATCCCTTCCGGGTCCGGTGAGGGGCCTGTGCACGGCAGGCGGATCCGACCGTGACCGGTCGGGCCCGGGCTCACGCCGCGAAGGACTCCAGCGCGCTGCCGCGCTCACCCTCGCGCAGCCTGCGCAGGGCGCGGTCACGAAGCTGGCGGATCCGCTCGCGGGTCACGCCGAGCATGTTGCCGATCTCCTCGAGCGTGTGCTCGCGCTCGCCGTCGAGCCCGAAGTACAGCCGCAGCACCTTCGCGTCGCGGGCCTCGAGCGTGGACAGCGCCTCCGTGATGGCCTCGGTCAGCAGCCGGCTCTCGACCTCCACCTCCGGCTCCGCGGCCTCCTCGGTGATGAAGCGCTCCACCAGCTGCGAGTCCTCCGAGTCGCCGATGGGCGCGTCCAGCCGGATCTCCGCGGCGTTCAGCGTCTGCAGCGACTCGACGAGCTCGGGCGTGAGGTCCGTGGCCTCGGCCAGCTCCTCGGTCGTGGGCTCGCGTCCCTTCTCCTGCTTGAGCCGCTCCTTCTCGCGGAAGATGCGGGCGAGGTCGCTCGCACGGTTGAGCGGAACACGCACGGCGCGGCCGTGGTTGGCCAGCGAGGCCAGGATGGCCTGCCGGATCCACCACACCGCATAGGAGATGAACTTCACCCCCTGCTCCGGATCGAACTTCCGCGCGGCGGTGACCAGCCCGACGTTCCCCTCCTGGATCAGGTCCGTGAGGGACACGCCGCGGTTCTGGTACTTCTTCGCCACGCTGATCACGAAGCGCAGGTTGGCACGGGCCAGCTCCTGGATCGCCTCCTCGTCGCCCTTCTGGGCGAGCGCTCCGAGCTCCTTCTCACGGTCGGGCGTGATGAGCTCGTGGCGACTCACGTCGCGGAGGTACTGATCCAGGGCGCTCTGCTCCTCCACGCTCGCGTCGAACCCGGAGAGAAGGTTCTTCCCCTTACGCTTCCGGCGCTTGGCCGCTGGTGCCTTGTTGGCAGGGGCAGTAGCCATCTCGATCTATGCTCCTTTGGGCACGACCCCGAATCGGGGATCGGCTGGTTCTTTCGCAATCGACACGGGACTCGGCACAGGCGCCGGATCCATAGCCCTTGATGATGCGGGCCGATCTCTTGGTTGTCAACATCACCGGGAGCTTACTACTTCGCTCGGGGAGCGGGGTTCCATCCTCCGTGCATTCCCGGGACCGGAGGGTCGGGGCGGGAGGGAATCAACGGGGGACGATCCCCTGGGCGTCGGTTTCTGGTAAACCCTCATGAGAGGCGAGTTCCGCCGTCCCCCCAGCCCTGGAGCTCCGGTTGCCGCCCGTCCACAAGAGGCTCTACCTTGGCGCCTCGCCCACCCGTACCTACGCCTCCTCGAACGACCAATCGCCTTTGGGTCACCAGCTCACTTTCACCGGCCTCAGCGACATCGGGCGGGTACGGAAGCGCAACGAGGACAGCCTGTCCCTCCAGCCCGATCTGGGCGTCGCCGTCGTCGCGGACGGCATGGGGGGACACCCTGGCGGAGACGTCGCGAGCCGGATCGCCGCGGACACCGCCGCGCGCCGCCTGCGGGCACTCCTTCCCAGGGGCGGCGCACAGGAGGATACGACCGAGGCGCTGCGCACCGCCATGGCCCAATCGGTACTCGGCGCGCACCACGCGGTGCGCACCGAGGGAGTGCGCGAGCCGACCCTGGACGGGATGGGCACCACGCTCACGGCCATGGCGATCGACCCCTCCTCCGGGCGCTACGCGATCGGTCATGTCGGGGATTCGCGTGCCTACAGGTTCCGCGACGGCGCGCTCGTGCAGCTCACCCGGGACGACACCTGGGTCCAGCGGCGGGTCGAGGCCGACGAGCTGACTCCGGACCAGGCGCGCCGCCACCCGTTCGGCCACATCCTCACGCAGTGCGTCGGGCTGGAGGACGCCCCCGAGCCCCAGGTGCTCACGGGGCTGGTCGCGCCGGGGGACGTCTACCTCCTGTGCACGGACGGCCTGGTGGGGATGCTCGAGGACGCGGACCTGAAGCGCATCCTGGAGGCGCGCTCGTCCGAGGGGGCCGAGGCCGTGGCGTCGGCGCTCGTGACGCTCGCCAAGGAGCGCGGCGGCTTCGACAACATCACGGTCGTGGTCACGGAGGTGGGCGCGGGCGAGTCGTGATCGGCGGCGGGGCCGGCGCGGTCTCCGGTGCTCGACGCGCAGGGCCCTCGCCCCGCGCCGGTGCGCGGCTGCCTACAGCGCGCCGGCGGGGCGTGTGATGCGATCGAGCACCTGCTCGCGGTCGAGGTGGCGACGCTCCAGGGTGAAGACCCTGAGGACGCGCGCGGTGGTGTAGAGCTCGCGGGCGACCCTCGGGAGATCGACCAGCCCGGCCAGCCCCTCCGTGCCGAGCCGCTCGACCGACCCGTCGCGGAACTCCACGAGCACGTCGAGCTGGAACATCGCGCGCTTGGCCGGAAAGTCGATCATGACCTCCCCCGGCTCCAGGCCGAGCTCTCCGGCGATCTCGTCCTCGACGACGCGCTTCCAGGGTGAATCCCCGACCGCCCAGTCCTCCACCAGCCGGCCCCGCAGGTCGGCGGCCGTGAGCTCGAGGGCCCGCTTGGGCAGGCGCCGGTGCCGGAGCGCGGGGAGCCAGCGGGTGGCCAGGCGCTCGGCGGTGTCGGAGTCGTCCTCGTGGGCGCGGCGCCCGATCTCGTAGAGGAGCTCCTCGTCGGTCGGCCCCACCAGCTCCTCGGGATCGATGAGCCCCGCCGAGACGGACTCCTCCACGATGCGCTTGTAGAGCGCGGTGGCGGCGCGCACGCCGTGATGCCAGTACACGTTCCGGAACATCTGGTACTTCGCGAACAGGAGCGACTCGAGCGCGGCGACCGCCTTCTCGTGCACGCCGAGCTCATAGGCCCCGGTGCCCGGGTCGGGGAGGAGCACCAGCCCCTGCACGAGCCGATCCACGTCGACCTCGCCGTACGGCACGCCGCAGAAGCGGGCGTCCCGGCGCAGGTACTCCATCTTGTCCAGGTCGAGGCTGCCGCTCACCAGGCCGCGGAGGGCGAGCGGACTCTGGGCCCGGATGAGCTCGTGGATGCGGTCCGCGGCGCCGAGGCCGAGCGGCGCCAGCGCGTCGCGCAACGCGGGCGACTGGAAGAAGCGGCGGCTCACCTCCTCGTGGTCCGCGGGGACCTCGCCCTCCAGCTCCTCGAGCGCGTGCGAGAAGGGATAGTGGCCGATGTCGTGCAGGAGCGCCGCGTACGGCACGAGCTCCTCGCCCTCCCAGACCTCCGGGGGGACGCCCCCCCGGTCGTGGAGCTGACGGAGGGCGGTCACGGTCAGGTGGTAGACGCCCAGCGCGTGGTCGAAGCGCGTGTGCGTCGCGCCCGGGTAGACCAGGTGGGCCAGCCCGAGCTGGCGGATGTAGCGGAGCCGCTGGAACTCGGCCGTGTCCACGATGCGCACGGCGGTGCCGTCCAGGCGGATCGTGTTCCACAGCGGGTCGCGGATGAGCTTCCCGTGCATCGGCGTGGTCATGCAGGAAGTTGGACGGAGGGGCGGAGGGGGGCAATGATCCGACGGGACACGAGGAGCCGGCCCCCCGCGACCCGCCCGGCCACGGCGGAGAACGCGGTGGCGGGTGCCGGAGGGCCACTCTATCTTCCCGAACGAAAAGCGAAGGCACCCACACCCTGCCCTACACCCTTTGCACGCCAACCCCGCCCTCCGAGAGCAGGTCCGCGACCGCGCGGAGAACCGCCCGGGCGTGTACCGCATGTACGGTCCGGGGCAGGAGCTCCTCTACGTCGGCAAGTCGGTGCACGTGCGCTCGCGCCTCCTGTCGTACTTCCGCGCGACGAAGGGCGAGAAGGCCTGGGACCTGATCAGCGAGGCGACGCGCGTCGAGTGGGAGTACATCCCCAACGAGTTCGCCGCCCTGGTCCACGAGATGAAGCTCATCCAGAGCCGGCAGCCGCGGTTCAACGTGCAGCACCGGCGCAAGCGCATCTACGCGTTCGTGAAGGTCACGCGCGAGCCGGCCGCCCGCGTCCTCCCCACCACGCGCGTGGTCGAGGACGGCGCCACCTACTACGGCCCCTTCCCCCGCGTCGGCGCGCTGGCGCAGACCGTGCGCGAGCTCTCGCACGTGCTCGGCATCCGCGACTGTCCGGCCGCCACGCCGATCTTCTTCGGCGACCAGCTCGAGATCTTCCGCGGAGGGCGGCCGCCCCGCTGCCTGCGCGCCGACCTGCGCACCTGTCTCGCCCCCTGCTGCGGACGCCCCACCGCAGCCGAGTACGCGCACGCGGTCGAGGCGGCGCGCCGCTTCCTCGAGGGGCGCGCGGAGGGCCCGCTGCGCGAGATCGAGGAGCGGATGCAGGCCGCGGCCGAGCGGATGGAGTTCGAGTACGCGGGGCTCCTGCGCGACCGGCTCGAGCGCCTGCGGCGCTTCCGTGACGAGCTGGTCGCGTTCCGCGGCCGCGTGGAGGACCTCACCTTCGTGTACCGCGTGCCGGGCTACCACGGGGACGACCGCGTCTACCTGATCCGCCGGGGTCGGATCCACCGCGAGCTCCCGCAGCCCAAGGGTCGCCGTGCGCGGGAGCGCGTGACGCGCGCCGTCGAGGAGGTGTACGGCGAGATCGACCACGGCCCCCGCGGCCTCGCGCCCGAAGACGCGGCGGAGATCCTCCTGGTTGCGCAGTGGTTCAGGCTGCGGCCCAGGGAGCGTCGTCGCACGCTGACACCCTCCCGTTGGCTCGAAGAGAAGGGCCCGCGCAGCTCCGCGTCGGCATGAGCTCGCGCCCCCTGCTGCGGATCTTCGGCGAGGAGGAGATCCGCCGCGCCGTCGACGACCAGGCCGCCCTCGCGAGCGCGGAGCGCGCCTTCACGGCGCTCGCGCGCGGCGAGGCACGCGTGCCGCCGCCGCTCGGGCTCGACCTGGAGCGCGTGCGCGGGGAGATCCACGTGAAGGGAGCCGCGCTCGAGGGCGCGCCGGTCTTCGCGTTCAAGGTCGCCACCGGCTTCTACGGCAACACCGCGCTCGGTTTGCCGACGGGCGCGGGCCTGGTGCTCGTCTTCGACGCGCGCACCGGCTTCCCCCTCGCGGTCCTGGCCGACAACGGCTGGCTGACGGACGTGCGCACGGCGGCCGCCGGCGCCCTGGCCGCGCGCCTCCTCGCGCCCGAGCGGCCACTCGTCACCGCGGTCGTGGGCGCGGGGATCCAGGCACGCATGCAGCTCCGCCTCATCGCGCGGGTGCGCCCGCTCGCGGCAGTGCGCGTGTGGTCGCCGACCGTGGCCTCGCGAGAGGCCTACGTGGCGGAGATGCGCGACGCGCTCGGCACGGAGGTTGTCGCGCACGAGTCGGTCGCGGGCGCCGTGGCGGACGCCGACCTCGTCGTCACGGTGACGCCTTCCCGTGAGCCCCTGGTGTTCGCGGATATGATGCGCCCGGGCGCGACCGTGATCGCCGTCGGCTCGGACGGCCCGGACAAGCGGGAGCTCGCGCCCGACGTCGTGGCCGGAGCGGGCAAGGTCGTGACCGACCGCACCGATCAGTGCGCCCGGCTGGGCGAGCTGCACCACGCGATCGCGGCCGGCCTCATGGGATTGGACGACGTGCACGCCGAGCTCGGCCAGGTGCTCACGGGGGAGCGCCCGGGCCGGGAGGGCGACGAGACGATCGTCTGCGATCTCACCGGCGTGGGCGCCCAGGACGCGGCCATCGCCGAGGCGGCCTTGACCGCGCTCGACAGACCTGCAACCATTCCCAGGTCGAAACTGTCAGATTGATAGTTTCGGGCGGGCCGTGCTGGTCCGCCGTGGTCGCACCCGGGAGAAGGTCATGACGAAGAGTCAGCGCGCGAGCGCGTTCCTCCCGCTCCATCCACTCGAGTTCAGGATCCTGCTGGTCCTCCTCGAGGGGCCGAGCTACGGCACGCGCATCGTCGAGGAGATCGAGGCCCGCGAGCGGGGCAGGACGAAGCTCTATCCCGCGAACCTCTTCCGCAGGATCCGGGACCTCATGGGGCGCGCGCTGCTCGAGGAGTGCGCGGCTCCGGAGGGAGCCGACCCGCGACGCACGTACGTGCGCCTGACCCGTACCGGTCGCGCGGTGGCGCGCGCCGAGGCGGAGCGCCTGCGGGAGCTCGTGCGCGAGGCGGAAGGACACGACCTCCTTCCCGAGGGCTGACCCGTGGACGCGGACGCGCGCACCCGCGCGGCCTACCGCCGCCTCCTGCGTCTCCTCCCGGACGCGCTGCGCGAGCGCTTCGGCGCCGACATGGAGGAGGTGTTCGCCTGGAGGCTGGCGCGGTGCCGGTCCCGGGGGGCGCGCGCGTGGACGTGGACACGGGCGATCGCGGACGTCCTGAAGCAATCCGTGCTGGATCGGGTCCGGCCGGCACGCACGCACGAGCCAGGGGAGGGGGGTATGGGAACCAGGATGCAGGATGTGCGGTGGGCCGTTCGCACGCTGTTGCGCTCCCCGCTCTTCACAGGGGTGGCCGTCCTGACGCTCGCGCTCGGGATCGGGGCGTCCACGGCGACCTTCTCGGTGGTCGGCACCGTCTTGTTCAAGGGCCTTCCGTATCCCGACGGGGACCGGCTGGTCGCGTTGTGGCCGACCGCGAACTTCAACAACGCCATGGTGCGCGACGCCGTCGCGTCGATGCCCGCGCTGGAGTCGGCGTCCGGCATCTCCGGGTGGGGGCTGACACTCGTCGGCGAGGGTGAGCCGATCGAGGTCGACGCCAATCGGGTGTCGCCGAGCCACTTCCGCGTGCTCGGGGTCCACGCCGAGCTCGGACGCACTTTCACCGACGACGAGGGACTGCCGGGCCGCGGGGACGTGGTCGTGCTCTCGCACGCGTTCTGGGTCCGTGTCTTCGGCGCCGACGCCGGGGTGATCGGCCGGACGCTGCAGCTCTCGGGGGCCGACTCGGACACGCATACGGTGGTCGGTGTGATGCCGCCCGACTTCAGGCCGGTCGTCAACGACCCGGACGTGTGGATCCCCATGTCGCTCGACGCCGGGGCGACGCTGTCGTCGGACGACTCCTGGTTCGTGAACCAGCGGGTCGGCCGCCTGGCCCCGGGTGCGACCCTCGAGCAGGCGAACGAGCAGGTCCGCGCGTTCGCACGGACGGTCCGCGATCAGCTCGGCGGCAGCTTCGACGAGGAGGCGGTGCAGCACGCAACCGTCCAACCCCTCGGCGAGTATCTCGCGCGGGACATGGGCACGGTGCTCTGGGCCGCGCTGGCCGCGGTCTCGCTCGTGCTGCTGATCGCGTGCGCGAACGTCGCGAACCTCCTGCTGGCCCGCGGAGAGAGCCGTGCGCACGACCTGGCGGTGCGCACCACCCTGGGCGCCGGCCGCCGTCGTATCGTGCGCATGCTCCTCGCGGAGGCCGGGGTCCTCGGCGCCGTCGGCGGTGGGCTCGGCATCCTCGCGTCGCTGGGGCTCGTGCGCCTGGTCGTCTCGCTCGCGCCCGCGGACTTCCCGCGCATCCACGATGTCGTGGTCGGGGGCCCCGTGCTCGCGTACGCCGTGGGCGTCACGCTCCTGGCCACCCTGGTCGCCGGGCTCGTGCCCGCGTTGCGCGTCAGCCGCGTCGAAGCCGTCGCGGCCATGGGCGCCGCGACCCGGACCTCCTCGGCCCGTCGGAGCTCACGCCTCACGCTCGCCCTCGTCGGCGCGGAGGTGGCGTTGGCCGTGGTGGTCACGGTCGGCTCGGGGCTCATGGTGCGCTCGCTGCGCCGTCTCACCTCGATGGACGTCGGCGTCGACACCCGCAACGTCATCGTGATGAAGCCGTCGCCCCCGGGCGTCCGCTACCAGTCGACCGACGACTACGTCCGGTACTTCACGGCCGTGATGGAGCGTGTCGGTGCGCTGCCGGACGTCGCCTCCGTGGGCGGCATCCACCTCCTGCCGGGCACGTCGGGCAACTGGAACTTCCCGACCTGGCCGGAGGGCGTGGACGTGCCGGAGGGAGCGGCGCCGCCCGTCGTGAACTTCCGCATGGTACAGGGGGACTACTTCACCACGCTGGGCCTGTCCGCCCTGCGCGGGCGCCTCCTCACGGACGCGGACCGGGGGGACGCGGAGCGGGTCGTGGTCGTGAACAAGGCGTTCGTCGACCGGCACTGGCCCGGGCTCGATCCGATCGGCCGAACGGTGCGCACCCTCTCGCGGAAGTTCGACCCGTATCGCGTGGTGGGCGTGGTGGGCAACGTGCGCCAGCACGGCTTCGGGCGGGACCCGGAGCCCGAGATGTACATCCCGATGGCTCAATGGCGCTTCGGCACGGAGCTGTGGCTGATGATCCGTGTGCGCGGCGAGGGCGATCCGCTCCGGCACGCGGCCGCCATCCAGGCGGCCATCTGGTCGCTGGACAAGGACGTGCCGATCGGCGGGCTCGACGAGCTCTCGACCGTCTATGATCGGTCCGCGGGGTCCACGCGCTTCCTGACCGTGGTCCTCGGCTCCTTCGGTGCGCTCGCGCTCCTGCTCGGTGCCGTGGGAGTCTTCGGCGTCACCACCTACGCGGTCGCGCGCCGCCTCCCGGAGTTCGGCGTGCGCATCGCGCTGGGCTCCTCGCGCGCGGGCGTGCTCGGCGTCGGGCTCCTCACCTGCGCGGTGCCGGTCGCCGTCGGCCTCGTGGTGGGGCTGGGTGGCGCGGTCGCTTCGTCGCGCGTGCTCCGCTCGGTCCTGTTCGGCACCGAGCCGTCCGATCCGACCACGTTCGTGCTGGTCGGGGGGACGCTCCTACTCACCGCCGTCCTCGCGTCGCTCGTCCCCGCGTGGCGGGCGAGCCGGGTGGACCCGGTGCGGGTGCTCGGCGCCGAGTAGGAGGACGGCCGGGACCGGGATGCCCCCGCGGCGCCCCTGTGACAGGTCGCCCGCGGCCTACCTTCCCGGCGAGAGCGCGTAGACGTGGCCGGTGGCCGCCTCCACGCGCTCCCTCGAGTACACGACCGGGAAGAAGCGGTCGTTCGCCCAGCTCTCGAACAGGTCGCGGTAATGCGGATCGTCCGGGTTGCCGCTCTGTCCGGGGGTGTTGAGCCCGACCGCCCGGTCCCAGTCGCCCGTGTCGACGATGATGCGGAAGGACGCACCCGAGGTCTGGTTGTCCGCGTTCCCGGTTGCGTTCACCGTGTAACCGTAACCCCCGCGCGGGAGCGGGCCCACGTCCAGCCGCGCCCGCGTGGCGGCGTCCACGGCGTTGCCGAGCGGGTGGTGCAGCGTCGCGTGGTGGTACTTGGGACCGCCCCAGGCCCAGCCGCCCATGTCGGAGCCCAGCTTCTTCGTGAGCACCACGACCGCCGCGGACAGCCCGTCCAGGAGGATGCGGTCGCGCGCCTCCAGCGGGTCCGCTCCGAGCTCGCCGGGCGGAACCACGATCGTCTCGATCGTCTTGTGCAGCGAGATGTCGATCCCCGACGGCTCCGGAACGATCGCTTCCGCGACCAGGCGGCGCAGCTCTCCCTCCCAGGCCGCGTAGATCCCGGCGGCAGGCGAGTCCTTGCGCATCACCCGGTCCCAGGCGAGGAGCATCGTGCGCGCCCGCTCGACACGCGCGTCCGAAGCGTGCAGGTCCTCCAGGAGCGGCACCAGCTGGCGCGCCGGGATCGACAGCTCGTCGGTCTGGAGCTGCATCATCCCGGCCACCGAGGCGCGCCGCCCGCTCCCCAGCACCTCGCTGATGCGCATCCACCGGTAGGGGTCCGACCACTCGTACCCGATCGCGTCCATGTAGGGGTAGTCGCGCGGGATGAGGTCGTTGTTCGCCGTCGCGAAGTATCCCTGCCCGGGGTTCAGGACGTGCGGCTTGGCCTTGATCGGGAGATAGCCGTCCCACTCGTAGCGCCCGTCGCCCGGCACCGGCACGAGCCCGCTGAAGCCACGCCGGATCGGCGCGATGCCCACCGCCTGCCACCCGATCGTGCCGTCGCGACCGGCCCACACCATGTTCTCGCCCGGGATGTTCGAGTAGTTGCACGCCTCCCGGAACTCCTCCCACGTGGTCGCCTGGTCCATGCGCAGTGACGCGAGGTACGGCGAGCCTCCCACCTCCATCCACGCCGCGCGCACCGCGTAGGCGTGGTGCCGCTCGCGGTCCTCGAAGACGACCGGACCGTGCCGCGTGTACTTGAGCTCCGCGTCCACGGCGTCCTGCCCCTTCACCGGGATGCGCTCGTGGATCACCCGCATCGGCTCCCACTCGCCGCGGTAGCGGTACTCGTCCGGATTGGACGGGTTGGTGTCGTAGACGTACAGGTCCTCACCGTCCGTCGCGAAGACGGTCAGCCCCCACGCGCCGTGCTCGTTGTGGCCGATGGACACGCCTGGCAGGCTCGGCTCTCCGCCCCCGATGACGTTCCAGCCGGGCCCGACCAGGTGGACCCAGTAGCGCAGCGAAGGCGCACCCTGGGCCCTGTGCGGATCGTTCGCCATGAGCGGATAGCCGCTCTCGGTCAGCCGGCCGCTCACCACCCAGTTGTTCGACCCCACGTCGGTGGCCGGGTCGTACTCCGGCGCGTACGCCGCCTCCTCGGCCGCGCGCTCGAGCATCGCGAAGCCGCTCGCGTCGCCGCGGTGATCGGGGACGACGTCCTCGGGGCGGAAGCGAACGCTCCCCCGGAACGCGTTGTAGAGGCCGAGGATGTCCTGCGAGAGGGCCTCGCGGTCGATCGTCGAATCGAGCGCGAGCACCGGATCTCCGGGGCCGAAGTCCTCCAGGCGCTTCACCACGTCCGGGCCCACGCGGGCGACCGCGCGCCCGATGGCGAGCTCCTCGCCGATGTTGCCAAGAAGACCTTGATGGCGGGAGATGACCACGTCGGGGGTCCACGGCTGCGGGCGGATCCCCAGGAGCCGGAACTCGATCGGGAGGTGCTCGGGGTCGCGGTTCGCCCGGGCGATGTACGCATTGATCCCCTCGACGTAGGCCCCCACGATCCGGACGCCGTGCGGATGGTAGTGGGAGAGCTCCTGGTCGAGGTCGCCCCGGAAGCGGAAGAGTCGCGTGCCCACGTCGCGCCGGATCTCGCGTGGGCCGAGGATCTCGGCCACGGTGCCCGTCGCCTGGCGTCGCCACAGCTCGAGCTGGAAGAGGCGGTCGCGGGCCGCGTTCCACCCCTGCGCGAAGAAGAGGTCGTGCTCGGTCTCGGCGTAGATGTGGGCGATGCCCCACCGGTCGACGCGGACCTCCACCGGTCGGTCGAGGCCCGGCACGTCGAGCCTCTCGGTCTCCTGCGCCCCGGCCGCCCTGATCGACAGGCTCAGTGAAAGCACCGCCACGGCCACGCAGCGAACGAGGGCTCGATCCGTCATCCGTCGGCTCTCCCTGAGCGGGTTCGTTTCCGACGCTCCGGGGGTCGTGCCCCCTGGGTCGGTATGGCCAGGCTACCCCGGCGCGGCCCATCGAACAAGCGGCGGAGCCGCGCGTGCAACCTTGACCCTCCGTCCGGCGTCCAACAATATCGAGCGACGTAGCATCGTGCCCCGATATTGTCCGAGGAGCCCATGGCCGACGATCTCGTTCCCCCCGCGGAGTTCCGCATCCTCCTGGCGCTGGTGGACGGTCCCAAGCACGGGCACGGCATCCGCCTCGACGTGCTGGAGCGGACGGGCGGGCGGGTCGACCTGGGCCCGGGCACGCTGTACGGCGCGATCAAGCGGCTGGATCGGCGCCGCTGGATCGAGGAGATCGACCCGCCGCGCGGCGAGGAGGGTGACGGGCGTCGTCGCTTCTACAGGCTCACGGCGGAGGGGCGCGAGGCCGCGCGCGCGGAGGTGGATCGCCTGGCCGAGCTCCTCGACATCGCGGCCGCGAAGTCGCTGAGGCCGTCCGGGGAGGCGTGAGGACGTGATGCGGCTCTACCGGCTGGCGCTCCTCCTCCTGCCGCCGGGCTTCCGGCGCGCGTATGGTGCGGAGCTGGTCGACCAGGCGCGCACGCGCCTCGACGAGGCCGACACCGGCGCAGGCCGCGTGCTCGCCGGGCTGCGCCTGGCCGTGGACCTGGCGCGCACGCTGGTCCGGGAGTGGTGGGACGAGATCGTTCACGAGGCACGCACGGGTATGGGAGGCGGGATGGGCTCGGATCTGCGTTGGGCGGTACGCTCGGTGATGCGCTCGCCGGGGTTCGCCCTGGCTGTGGTGGTGACGCTCGGCCTGGGCATCGGGACGACGACGGTCGCGCTCGGTCTCGTCGACGCGTACCTGCTGCGCTCGCTCCCCTATCCGGACGGCGAGCGCCTGATCGCGGTGTGGCCGGAGGAGAACTGGAGCCGCGAGATGATCGACATCGCGCGGGACGGCTTCCCGTCCATGGAGGGCGTCGCGGGCGCCGGGGGCGAGCGCCTGGTCCTCGAGGAGGGCGGCGAGCCGGAGGAGGTCTTCGCCTCGACGATCACGACCAACCTCCAGGACGTCGTGGGCGTGAAGCCCGCCCTCGGGCGGGGCTTCGTAGCCGAGGACGGCGCGCCGGGCGCGGAGCCGGTCGCCATCCTCTCGCACGGCCTCTGGGTCGAGCGGTTCGGCGGCGATCCGGGCGTGATCGGACGGGGCGTCGCGCTCGGCGGCGACGGCCACAGGACGCGCACCGTGATCGGCGTCATGCCGGAAGGCTACCTGCCCCTCGAGGGCGCCGGGGTCGCCGTCTGGGTGCCCGTGGTGGTCGACCGTGCGGACGGCGAGTACGGCGACTCGTACTTCATGAAGGCGGTGGGCCGGCTCGCGGCCGCAGCCGGGCCGGAGGACGCGGAGCGTGACCTGCGGGCGTTCGCCGGGCGCTTGGGCGAGGCCCACGCGGACTGGTTCACCCCCGAGCACAGGCAACGGGCCACGTCACCGTCGCTGGCCCGCGACCGGACCGCCGACCGGAGGACCCCGGTGCTCGTCGCGCTGGGCGCGGCGCTCCTCGTCCTCCTGGTCGCGTGCGCCAACGTCGCGAACCTCGTGGTCGCGCGCACCACCGGCCGCGAGCGCGAGCTGTCGGTGCGCGCGGCCCTCGGCGCCGGCAGGCTGCGCTCGGCGCGCACCGTGCTCACCGAGGTGGTCCTGCTCGCGTCCGCCGGAGCGCTCGTAGGCCTCGCGCTCGCGGTCGGCCTCACCGCGGCGCTCGAGCGGTGGTTCCCCTCGGCGCTCCCCGACCGGGGCATGCCGGTGGATCCGAGGTGGGCGCTGGCCGCCGCGGCGCTGGCCGGCGTCGCGGCGGTGGCGGCCGGCGCGGTGCCCGCCCTGCAGGCGTCTCGACGCGACCCCGCACGCGCGATGGCGGGAGGGCGGGGGTCGTCCGGGCGACGCCAGCTCGGACGCATCCAGGAGATCCTCTCGGCGACGCAGCTCGCGATGGCCACCGCCGGGGTCGCAGCGGTCGGCCTGCTCGGCCGGAGCCTGCTCGAGCTCTCCAGCGTGGACCCCGGCTTCGAGACCCCGAACGCGGTGGTCTTCCGCGTGACGGCCCCGCCCGCGGCCTATCCCGAGGACGAGGACGTGGTGCGCTTCTTCCACGAGGCACGGCTGGCACTCGCCGCCGTCCCCGGCGTGGAGAGCGCAGGGTTCGGCTCCCGCCTCCCGCTGGCAGGTGGCGACAGCCGCATCACGGTGTCGCCGGAGGGACACGAGTATGCGGAAGGAGACGCCCGGCCCGTGGCGTGGCACCGCCTGATGACGCCGGGCTATCTGGAGGCGATGGGCGCCCGCCTCCTCGACGGGAGGATCCCGACGGACCAGGACGACCGCGAGGGCCTCCCCGAGCTGGTGGTGATCAACCACGCCGCCGCGGAGACCTTCTGGCCGGGGGGCTCGGCGGTCGGGAAGCGCTTCTACGGCCACGGCGACACCGCCTGGGTCACGGTCGCGGGCGTGGTCGCCGACGTGAAGGAGAACGGTCCGACGCGCCCGGTGCTCCCCGGGCTCTACATCCCGCATCGTGACTGGGCGTGGCGCACCATGTACGCGGTGGTCCGGGCGCGCCGCGATCCGATGGCGCTCATGCCACGCCTGAAGGAGGCCGTGTGGTCCGTCGCCTCGGGCGCACCCGTCTCACAGGTGGAGACACTCGACCAAGTGGCCGAGCGCGGCCTGCGCCCGACGCGCACGCTGGCGATCCTCGCCGCGCTGGCCGGCGCGGTCACGCTCCTGCTCGGAGCGCTCGGCATCTACGCCGTGATCAGCCACGCCGTGGCGCGCAGGCTGCGCGAGCTGGGCGTGCGCTCGGCGCTCGGCGCGGATCGGGGCAGGCTGCTGATGGGCGAGCTCGGCGGCGCCACGCGCATCGTCGCCGTGGGGCTGGGCGCGGGCCTCCTGCTCGCGTGGCTCGCGGGCCGGGCGCTCCAGGGGGTGCTCTTCGGCGTGGGCGCGCTCGACCTGCCGTCGCTCGTCGGCGCGCTGCTCCTGCTCGCCGCCGTGGCGTACGCGGCGGCTTTCCTGCCGGCGCGCAGGGCGTCCGCGGTCGATCCGGCGCGGGTGATGCGGGAGGAGTGAGGGGCGTCGCGGTGCGCGGGCCGCTCGCGGCGCCGCATCCGGGCCCCTAGGCCACGCGCTCGCTTCCCTCGTCAGCCGGAGGCTCGTCGCTCGCGGCGGATCCGTCCGTGGGGAGGCGGATCACGAAGCACGCGCCCCGACCGGGCTCCGACTCGACGGCGATGTGGCCACCGTGCTTCTTGACCACCACCGCGTGCGCGATCGACAGCCCCTGTCCCGTGCCCCGTCCGACCTCCTTGGTGGTGAAGAAGGGCTCGAAGACGCGGGACTGGATCTCCCCGGGGATGCCGACGCCGTTGTCCGCGACGCGCACCTCCACCCAGCGCTCGCCGTCGCGGCGGGTGCTCACGGAGATGAGGCCCTTCCGCTCCGGCTCCTTCGCCTGGGCCTCACCGATCGCGTGCGCCGCGTTGACGATCATGTTGAGGATGACCTGGTTGAACTCGTCCGCGAGGAGCGGCACGAGCGGCAATCGCTCGTCCAGGTCGAGGTCGACCTCGGCGACGTATTTCCACTCGTTGGTGGCGACGGTCACCGTGCTCTCGATTGCGCGGTTGAGGTCGAAGGGCTTCTTCTCCGCGCCCGGGTGCGAGAACTCCTTCATGGCCCGCACGATCTTCGCGACCCGTGAGACGCCCTCGAGCGAATGGTGCACCGCGCGCGGGATCTCGGTGAGGAGGTACGCGATGTCCGCGTGCTCGACGGCCTCGCGGACCGGCCCGGGAAGCGCCGAGGGCGTCCCGTCGGGGGGCTTCGACAGCTCCTGGAGGGCGCCCAGCGCCGGCTCGAGATCCTCGAACGCCTCCTGCAGGAAGTGGATGTTGTCGCCCACGTACTGGGTGGGGGTGTTGATCTCGTGCGCGATCCCTGCCGCGAGGCTCCCGATGGCCTCGAGCTTCTGGGCGTGCTGGAGCTGACGCTCCAGGACCGCCCGCTCGGTGACGTCACGGAAGACGCCCACGGAATAGCTGATCCGCCCGGAGGCGTCGCGGACGGGGGAGACGGTCCCGTCCCCCTCGAGGAGCGTCCCGTCCTTGCGCCGGCTCAGCATCCGTCCGGACCAGACGTCGCCGCGCACGATCGTCGACCGCATCTCCTCGCCGATGCCGGCGTTGTCCATCAGGCGGGTGAGGCCGAAGGTGGAGGAGCCGACCACCCCGTCGGCGGGGAAGCCCGTGGAGCGCTCGAACGCCGGATTCACGTACTGGATCGTCCCGTCCACGTCGGCGATCACGACGGCCTCGGACGTCTGCTCGACCGCCGTGGCGAGCCGCTTGAAGCTCATCTCGTCCCTCTTCCGGGCGGTGATGTCCCGGATGAACGCGTTGCACAGGCAGCGCTCCGCGATCGTCATGGGGCTGAGGGACACTTCGACGGCCACGGACGACCCGTCCGAGCGCCGCGCCGTGGTCTCGACGGCGCGCCTCGTGCGCGCCGGCTCCCCCACGAGCGGGCCGCCGTGGCATTCGGCGTACACCTCGGGGAGGAGATCCTCGATGTGCACGCGGCCGATATCGTCCGCGCGGTACCCGAAGAGTGCCTCGCCCGACGGGTTGACGGACTCGATCGTCCCCTCCGCGTCGAAGGTGACGACGGCGTCCGCCATGCTGGCGAAGATCACGCGCAGGCGGGTCTCGGCGTCGAGCACGGAGTGCGTGGCCTGACTGACGCGCCGGTCCACGTAGGCGATGAGGAGCGTGAACCCGACGATCGCCGCGGCCACGGTGGACACCACCACCGCGAGCCAGCCGGTGGACATCGGCAGGCCGCGTTGCGCCATGCCGAGCGCGGTATGGAAGCGCACGGCCGCCATGGCCGTGTAGTGCATCCCGGCCACGGCGCACCCCATGGTCGCGGCCGCCACGGTGGACAGGAGCCCGACCAGGGCCGCGCTCCGCACTCGGCCGGCGGCGCGCTGCAGCGCGAAGCGCGTGTACAGGGCCACGACGGCCAGCGTGTAGGCGACCAGCACGGAGAGCGCCACGAGCACCGGCACGTACTCCATGGTCATGGCGGCCCGCATGGCCTCCATGCCCGTGTAGTGCATCCCGCCGACCCCGGCCGCCAGGAGCAGGCCGCCGACCTGGATGCGGCCGACGCCCACCTCGCGCGCGCTCACCACCCAGAGGGCCGCGCCGCCCCCTAGCACGGCAGGAGCGAGGGACACCACCGTGATCAGGAGGTCGTAGGAGACGGGCATCGGCATCACGAGAGCCAGCATCCCCGTGAAGTGCATCGCCCACACACCGAAGCCCATCGCGACCGAGCCGCCCGCCACCCAGCGCCGACGGACGCGCGGGGCCGCGGCCGCCGCCGCGCGGTCCACCACGGCGAACGCCGACGCTGACGCCAGGGCCGCCACGATGACGGACAGGACGACGAGCACGGGGGAGTAGTGCTGGGTCAGGGTCTCCATGATGGGCTCGAAGGATCGCATCGCGCCGGCGCTCGTCCTGGCTGCCGAACGCCGAAGCCCCCTGCGTCCCACGGACGAAGGGGCTCCGACCCGATGTCCGGAGTATCGGGGGCCCGGGGCTTTTCTTTACGACCCGGCCGGAGCGGATCGCGGGGGCTCAAGGGGTGGCGGCCAGGCGTCGAGACTCCGGGTAACCACTTCGCACCCCGGACACATGACAGATCGCCCCGACAGCAAGCCCGGCATCCTCTTCGTGGACGACGATGAGCGTCTGCTCGACGGACTCCGCCGTGCCCTCCGACGCCATCGCGACGAGTGGGAGATGCGGTTCGTCGGAAGCGGTCGGGAAGCGTTGGCGGTCCTCGAGGATCACGCGGTCGACATCGTCATCTCCGACATGCGCATGCCCGAGATGGACGGCGCCGAGCTCCTGGCCCGCGTCCGCGAGCGGCAGCCGGACGCGATCCGCTTCGTGCTGTCGGGACAGTCGGGCCGCGATGCGGCCCGTCGGGCGGCCCAGCTCACGCACCAGTTCCTTCCCAAGCCGATCGAGGTGCCCGTGCTGGAGCGCGTTCTAGCCCGGGCGCTGTCGCTGCGCGCCCTCTTCGGCGACCCCGCGCTGCGGGGGAGGATCGACCAGGCGGCCTTCATCCCGGGGGTGCCGCGGCCGTACGTCGAGCTGACACGACGCATGGCCAGCGGCTCCTTCACGCTCGCCGACCTGACGCGCATGGCCGAGAGCGACCCCGCCCTCGCCGACAGCGTCCTCCACGTCGCGAACTCGGCGCTGTTCGGGCTCCCGGGGACGACCTTCAGCATCGACAAGGCCACCGCCTACCTGGGGCCGGTCGTCGTCCGCTCCCTGGTGCTGGCAACCGGCCTGTACCGGGAGGTGGAACGCCTTCCGGGCTCCGCCGGCATCGACCTGGACGCGGAGCGGAGTCACGGGCTCGCCGTCGCGCTCCTCGCGCGGGTCGTCGCGGGAACCCGGACGGGGCTCGACGCAGCGTTCATGGCCGGGCTCCTGCACGACTTCGGCAAACCGATCCTGGGAGGCGACCTCCCCGAGCATCCCGCCGTCGCGGCGTACCTCCTGCGCGCCTGGGGTCTGCCCCAGCAGGTCGTGGAGGCCGTGGCCTACCACCACGCCCCCCTGTCGGCGCCGTACCCCGCGCTCGACGCGATCGCCGCGGTGCACATCGCGGACGCGCTGGTACGCGAGCGCGAGGCGGCATTGGGGCGGATCGAACCGGCGGATCGCGCACCCATGGACGCGGCCTACGTGGCGGAGATCGGCGTCGAGGACCGCCTGGCGGAGTGGCGCCGCTCGGCAGCCGGGCTCGTGGTCCGCAGCGATCCCGGCGTCGCTCCCGCGGGTGAGCCTGGTCAGCCCTCGTAGACGGTCTTCCCTCCCAGCACGGTCCGCGCCACCCGCAGGTTCAGGATCTCCGACGGATCCACGTCGTGCGGGTCGCGCTCGAGCACCACGAAGTCCGCGAGCTTCCCGGGCGTGATCGAGCCCTTCTCGTTCTCCTCGAACGAAGCGTACGCGCCGTTCCTCGTGCACACCCTCAGCGCCTGATCGAGCGTGATGCGCTGGCTCGGGCCCCAGGTGCGCCCGGCGTAGTCGGTGCGCGTCACCATGCTCGTGAGCGCCATGAGCGGCTCGAACGGGCCCGGGGGGTGGTCGGAGCCCGGAGCCGCCGGGATCCCATGGTCCAGGAACGACTTGTGGGCAAACATCCACTCCATCTTCTCGGCCCCGTACTCGCGCCACTTCTCGCCGTGGTAGTACGCGTAGGTGTAGAACGGCACGGGGATCACGCCCGCGTCCTTGATGCGCTGCAGGAGCGAGGGATTCACGAGCGAGCAGTGCTCGATGCGGTGCCTGCAGTCCGCGCGCGGCCATAGCTTCTGCACGCGCTCGTATGCGTTCAGCACCATGTCGATGGCGACGTCGCCGTTCGCGTGGATCGCCACCTGCCATCCGGCCCGGTGGGCCTCCTCGACCGCGTCGTGCACCTCCTGCTGCGTCATGGTCAGGATGCCGAAGTCGTCCGGGCGGCCCTCGTACGGCGTGCTCATCGCCATCGTCCGCTCCGAGGCGGAGCCGTCGGCCGCGTACTTCACCGACGCCACCTTGAGCATCGCGTCGCCCAACCCGGTGCGGATCCCGGCCCGCAGGAGCGCGGGGAACGACGGCCCGCGCGCCATCGCGTACATGCGGAAGGTGAGGTCACCCGCCGCGTACGCGTCCTGGTAGGCCGTGAAGTCGTCGGGGTAGGTCCCCGTCTGGTGGACCGAGGTGAGCCCGGCCGCGTTCATCTTCCGGCAGATCACCGCGATCCCCCGCGCGCGCTCCTCGCGCGTCGACGAGGCGGGGATGTGGAACACGCCCCGAGCGCGCTCCGCCACCTTGCCCGTGAGCTCGCCGCCCTCCCGGTAGAACTTCCCGCCCTCCGGGTCCGGGGTGCTCGCCGTGACGCCCGCGAGGCGGAATGCCATCGAGTTGTACACACCCGTGTGGCCGCCCCGATGGCCGACCACGATCGGGTGCTCCGTGCTGACGGTGTCCAGGTCCTTCCGGCTCAGCGGGCGGCCCTCCTCGAGCTTCGTGTCGTCGTACATGAAGCCGACCACCCACGTCCCCGGCGGCGTGGCGCGCGTCTTCTCCTTCAGCGCGGCCTGGATCTTCGCGATGCTCCCCAGGTTCGTGTTCACGTTCTTCAGCTCGTCCACGCCGACCCCCGACGGATGGGAGTGGGCGTCGATGAAGCCCGGAAGCACGCACATCCCGCCGACGTCGAGCACCTCGGTGCGGTCCGCGGCCGCGAGATTGCGCACGTCGTCGTCCGACCCCACGGCCACGAACCGGCCGCGTGCGATGGCGAACGCGGTCGCCGACGGTGTGGCGTCGTCCTGCGTGAGCACGCGCCCGTTCACGACGATGAGGTCGGGTGCCGTGTCGAGCGGTGCCCCGGCCTCCGTCGGTGCGCACCCCGCGCCGAGGCCCGCGGCCGCCGCCGCACCCAGGCCGAGGAACTCCTTCCGGCTCACCTGCCTCACGCGTCACCTCCGGGAAGCGGGGGCGGCGCGGTCGGGCGGGAGGCCCGGCGCGCCGGCCTCATCATGGGCGCGCCCGCCCCCGGGCGCGAGCACCGGGCGCCGTGTGCGCCATGAGGTCCCCGGTCAGAAGACCGGTCCGACGGCGCGGCGTGCCTCCTCCAGCTCGGCCAGCGCGTCCGCGTCGGGCCGGCCGGCCAGGCTGACCACGATCGTGCACAGGAAGCCGGCCGCGAAGCCCGGGATCATCTCGTAGAGGCCCCAGAAGCGCTCCTTGAACGCCACGACCCACACGATCGTCGTGACGAACCCGCCCACCATGCCGGCGATGGCGCCGGCGCGGGTCGTGCGCCTCCAGAAGAGCGAGCACAGCACCACCGGCGTGAACGCCGCGGCGATGCCCGACCACGCGAAGAGCACGAACCAGAAGATCATCCGCGTCCGCGACAGCGCGAGCGCGATGCCGACCAGGCCGATGACGACGGTGACCGCCTTCCCCAGGAGGGAGAGCCTGCGCTGGTCCGCGTCGGGCGCGAAGACGCTCTGCACCACGTCGCGCACGACGACGGCCGACGCGAGGATGAGGAGCGAGTCGACGGTCGACATGATCGCGGCGAGCACCACCACCAGGAACACGCCGGTGAAGAACGCCGGGAAAAGGGCCTGGCTCAGCGCCGGGAGCACGGTCTCGGAGTCGGCGAGTCCGGGGAAGAGGACGCGACCCGCCATCCCGGAGAGGACCGCCCCCACGTCGAAGCCGATGACGCACAGCACGGCCCAAACCCCCGCGTCCTCGATGTCGCGCTGGTCGCGCGCCGCCATGAACCGCGCGAGGAGCTGCGGAGAGCCCAGGAAGGCGAAGCCGATCGCGACGAACCCGAAGGCGCTCGCGAAGCCCGCGATCGACGGGCCGAACGCGCCCATCGGCTTCAGGAGATCCGGATCGGCGGCACGCAGCGCCGACATCGTGGCCCCCCATCCTCCAGCGGCTGGGATCGCGACGAACGGAAGGGTGACGAGGCATCCCAGCATGAGGACGCCCTGGAGCAGGTCGGAGTACGCCACGGCCTTGAAGCCGCCCACCGACGTGTAGAAGAGCACGATGGCCAGCCCGATCCAGACACCGGCGGTGTAGCCCGTGTGCATGAAGGTGTCGAACGCCTTCCCCGACGCGGTGAGCTGCGCGGCGACGTAGGCGGTGACCATGCTCAGCAGGATCACGGCGGAGAGGATGCGGAAGACGTGCCGGGTGTCGCGGAACCTCGCCGTCAGGTAGTCGGGCACCGTGATCGCGTCGTAGCGGTCGGTGAGCGCCTTGAAGGGGCGCGCGACGAACACCCAGGCCATGGCGACGCCCATCACCTCGCCCATGATGACCCAGAATGCGTGCACGCCCACCGCGTACCCCATCCCCGTGAGCCCGAGGAGGAGCCACGCGCTCTCGCCGGTCGCGTTGGAGCTGAAGGCGATGACCCAGGCAGGCAGCCGCTTCCCCGCCAGGAAGTATCCCTTCACGTCGGTGGAGTCGCGGCTCCCCCATACGCCGATGGCCAGGAGCACCGCCAGGTAGCCGACCAGCACCGCGACGATCGTGGTCACCGGCCGCGCCTCCCGCGGTCGCGCCGTCGTGCAAGGTAGAAGGCGGCTTCGAGACACAGCCCGAGGCCGACGGCGGCGACGAGGAGAGCCCAGGCATCGAGGGGCATGATCGGCTTCGGCGCTGGAGGATCGGGTCGCGACCAGCGCGCAAGATGCGCGGGCGGGACCCCGGGCGCGAGCCGCCAGGGTGGACGTGCTCACCCAACGGCGGCGCCCTTCTGTCACGAACCAACGGCACGGTTCTTCCCATGAGGAGGTAGATGTGGCAGGGAGGAGGCCGATGCGCGGCGGCGTCGCGACTGCCGCCCCGTTCCCTGGAACCGAAGGAGCGCAACATGGCTCGAGTGCCGCAATCTCCGTCCAAGACGAACGACATCCTCTACGAGACGTTCTACTCGGGGGCGATCGGAGGATCGGCGCTGGCCCTCCTCTTCCTCCTCTCCGACTCGGCGCAGGGCCACCCCCTCTTCACCCCGTCGGTGCTCGGGAGCACGCTGCTCTTCCGCGTGCCGCTGCAGGCGGCGCCGGCCACGAGCCTGGGGGCGGTCGCGCTCTTCTCCGTCATCCACTTCGCGCTCTTCGGGGTGCTGGGCCTCGTCGGATCGCTGTTGGTCCGTGGGCTGGAGGCGCACGAGCGGCACACCGTGTGGGTGACCCTCGTGCTCTTCGGCATCATGGAGGCCGGGGCCCTCCTGCCGTTGCGGGTGGCGCTGCCCGAACTCGCGGCGCTGCTGGGCTACACCCGGGTCTCGATCATCAACCTCGCCACGGCGGCCACGATGGTCGGGTTCCTCCACTACGCCCACCGCGTCGAGGACGCGGCGCACGGCAAGGTCGAAAGCGAGGAGGCGGACGACGACGCCCGCGGGGACACGGCCGACCGGGCGTCCGCGTGGGCACCGCCCTTCGTGAAGCGGCCCTAGCCGGAGCCGGCGCTCAGCCGGCGCCGGCCTCGTTCCCCTTCAGCACGCGGTCGATGCGCACCAGCGCGTCCTGGAGGTGCGCGCGCGTGGCCGGGTGCCGGATGCGCCGCGACGCCCGTTCCACGTCGGTGCGCAGCGCGACGAGCTGCGCCCTCAGTAGCGGGCGGATGTCGGAGCGCTCGACGTCGGGCGCAGGTCCCTGGAAGGCGTTCGAGGTGGGCTCCTCGGTCATGAGGTACTCCACCCGCGCGAGCCAGGCCCGCTGGAGCGCGCGCCGGTAGCCGTCCACCGCCGAGGCCTGCTCCAGGTCGCCCCACACGGCCCCGCGGACGTCGTCCAGGAACTCCGTGAGGGGATACGCACCTTCCGGCTGCAGCGCCTCCATCTCGGCAAGAGCGGCCATGCGCCGCGGGTCGAGGAGTCGTGTCAGCACGGACGCCTGCCGGTCCGACAGCGCCGCGAAGCCTCCACCGGCAGTCGGACCCACCCGCTCGAGGATGCCCGGATCGTTCAGCCAGACCGGCGTCTGGAAGACCTCTCGCGCCAGCCACGCCATGGCCTGCTTCTGGCGCTCGCGCGGAACGCCGTCGTACACCATCCCCGCCTGGTCGGAGACCTTGAGGTCCACGTACACGCCGCCCACCTCGGTGAGCACGTGGCCCACGTAGCGGCTCCACTGCGTCAGAGCCTCGCCGTACAGCTCCGCGAGGTCCTCGTAGTCCTCGCCCGGCTTCGTCGTCCACGCCACCAGGTTCGGCACGATGCGTTTCAGGTTGGCCATGCCGTACTCGGTGGCGCGCACCGGGTCGTCCCCCATGTCCTCCGTCTGCGCGCGCGGGTCGGACACGCCCAGCCCGCCCTGCGGCAGGTAGCGGTACATCGGGTCGTCCGCGTGCTCCTTGATCCACCCGTCCAGCACCGGCCGCTCCGCCTCCGGCGTCGGCGCGTCCGGGATGACGCGGTAGCCCCAGTTGATGATGTAGTGGTCGTACGGTCCCAGGCGGCGCAGGAAGTCCTCCGGGCGCAACCCGTCGCCCGGCTGCGCCACGTAGTTCTGGCGGGCGTAGTCCATGATCGTGGGCGCAACGCCGTAGCGGCTGGTGAAGCTCGGCGAGCGGAGCGAGTCCACCGGGAAGGACGAGCTGGCGATCATGTTGTGTGGGAGGCCCAGCGCGTGCCCGATCTCGTGGGTGATCACCTGCTCCATGGCCTCGTCCATCAGCCGCTCGTCGATCGGCAGGCTACGCGCACCCGGATTCGCCGCGCCGGTCTGCACCATCATCCAGTTGCGGTACGAGCGCATGTGGTTGTGGTACCACGTGATGTCACTCTCGATGATCTCGCCCGTGCGCGGGTCCGACGTGCTCGGCCCGACCGCGTTGCGCACCAGGCTCGCCGTCCAGCGCACCACGGAGTAGCGCACGTCCTCCGGGTCCCACTCCGGGTCCTCCTCGGGAGATGGCGGATCCAGGCAGATGATCGCGTTCTTGAAGCCCGCCGTCTCGAAGGCGGCCTGCCAGTTCTCGACGCCGCGCTTCACGGCCCCCCGCCACCGCTCCGGCGTCGCCGGGTCGATGTAGTAGACGATCGGCTTGACCGGCTCCACCAGCTCGCCTCGTGCGTACGCCGCGGGGTCCCTGGGCTCGAGCCGCCACCGGCGGATGAAGCGCTGCGTGGCCGCCTTCTGCTCGTCGAGCCCGTAGTTGATCCGCTCGATGCTGAAGAAGCCGGCCCGCTCGTCCGCGTAGCGGGGGCGCATCGGCACCGCGGGGAGGAGCACGAGCGACTGGTTCATCTCCATCGAGATCGTGCCCGTCTCCTCGGCGGAGGGCGGCTCGCCCGCCTCGTACGTGAGCACGTGGCGGACGTTCACGTTCTGCGGGTAGCTGCGCCCGTACTCGATGTAGCTGCGCGCGGGATCCAGACGGCGGACCTGGTACTGCCGGCGCTCCGCGGGGCTGAGCCCCGAGATCGCGGGCGTGTCGCCCTTGTAGAAGTCCGTGACGTCCACGACGGTCGACGTGCTGTCGGGTCCGATGGCCTCCACGGGGAAAGATGCGAGCACCGGCGCGAAGTTGTTCGCCTCCACCGAGCGCCAGATCGGCAGCTCCTCGTCGGCGACGGCGCGCGTGCCCTCGCGGCGCAGCAGGATGCGGCTCTGCACCCGCTCCCAGTGCACGAGCTGCTCGTTCACGCTCGTCCCGGCGGACAGGAAGCCGCCCATGTCCGACGGCACCCCCGCGATGCGCGAGATGAGCAGCATGTCGCGACCGAGGAGGGAGTCCGGGATCTCGAACAGCAGCTTGTCGTCGACGTGGTGGACGGTGAAGAGGCCGCTGTCGCTCTTCGCCCGTGCGGTCACGACCTCGCGGTAGGGCTTCGGCGCCTGCTGGGCGGCTGCGTTCCTTGCGCCCGCCCCCTCGCCCCGCTCCCCGTTCGGTGCAGGGGCCGGCCCCGGGCGCGCCCGCCCGAAGCATGCCGCGGTGGCCACGGTGAGGAGAAAGGTGATCGTGCCGCGAAGGATGGCGCTTCCCCGTACCCGTCCCGTCGTTCCCATGATGCGTCGTCCCGTGATGTCGTGGATCCCGATCTTCCCCTCAGCCCACCCGCGCGCACGCGCGCCCCAGCCTCTCCAGCCCCTCGGCGATCTCGTCCCCGGTGACGAGGAGCGAAGGACCGATGCGCACGCAGTGTCCCCACATCCCGCCCTGGCCGAGGAGGAGCCCCTCGTCGCGGCACGCCTCGAGGAGCGCGCTCGTGCGCTTCGCGTCGGGCTTCTTGCCGACCGGGTCCTCCACGATCTCCATGGCCTGCATGAGCCCCATCCCGCGCACGTCCCCGATCCACGGGTGGTCGGCCTGCAGCGCGAGCAGGCCGTCGCGGAGCTGGGCGCCGCGCTCCTCGGCGCGTGCGTACACGCGCTCCTCCTTCATGACCTCGAGCGTGGCGCACATGGCGGCCATGCAGATCGGGTTGCCGCCGAACGTGGAGATCGTCTTCCCCTTCCAGGACGCGGCGATCTCGTCGGTGGTGATCGTGGCGCCGACGGGAAAGCCGCCGGCGATCCCCTTGGCCATCACCATGATGTCCGGGAGCACGCCGAAGTGCTCGATGCCGAACCAGTGGCGGCCGGTCCGGCCGAACCCGGCCTGCACCTCGTCGATGATGAGGAGGCCGCCGTACGACCGGATGATCTCGGCCACGCGCTCGAAGTAGCGCGGCGGCGGCACCACGTAGCCCCCCACGCCCTGGATGGTCTCCGCGATGAACGCCGCGGGTTGTCCGTTCGTGGAGGTGAGGATCACCTCCTCCAGGTCGCGGGCGAACGCCTCGGCGCAGGATTCGTCGCAGGGCTGCTTGAAGGGGCAGCGGTAGGCGTACGGCGAGAGCGCGTGGTGGATGCCCGCGACGCGCGTGGCCAGCGGCCGCCAGGAGGCGTGCGCGGTCACGTTGGTGGCCATGAACGAGCGCCCGTGATAGCCCATGCGCAGCGCGATGATCTCGCTCCGCCCGGTGTGCAGGCAGGCCATCATGAGGGCGGTCTCGATCGCCTCGGTGCCGGAGTTGGTGAAGAAGCTCCGGGTCAGGTTCCCGGGAGCCACCTCGGCAAGCCGGCGCGCGGCTTCGACCTGCACGTCCGTGGCGTACAACGTGGACACGTGCCCGAGGCGGCTCATCTGCTCGGTCACGCGCTCGATGATGCGAGGGTGGGCGTGGCCGAGCGACGTCGTCAGGATGCCGCTGAAGAGATCCAGGTATTCCTTGCCGTCGGCGTCGCGCACGCGCACGCCCTTCCCCTCCACCAGGGCGAGGGGCTCGGAGTACATGTGCAGCAGGGCCGGGAGGAGGTACTCGCGCTGTCCGGCGACGATGTCGGCGTTGCTCGTGGATGCGGTCGCGGTGCTCATGCTCACCACCTCGGAAGACGGCGACGTGCGTCGGCGTGGAGCGACCGGTGCGGCGGTCCGCCGGGTCGCCGCCCCAACCTCCGGGGAGGAGGTCCGGTAGGCAAGGTGGCCGGGTCGCCTCAGCGGATCGACGTCGGTGCGTCCGCCGCGCCCCCGGGCGCCACCGCACGGGCCGAGTCGAGCCACGCCGCCGCCGTCGACACGAGCGAGTGCTCGTCGCCCAGGGCGGGGCGCAGGATCGTCAACGCCTCTTCGAGCAGCTCCGCCGCGCCGTCGCTCCTTCCCTCCGCCTGCAGGACGATACCGAGGTTCTCCAGGCTGACGCCGACATCCATGTGGTCGTCGGGGAAGAGGTCGCGGCGGATCGACAGGGCCTCCCCGTACGCGGCCTCGGCTGCGGCGAAGTCGCCCCGCGCCTGCATGAGCTCCCCGATCCCGTCCACCGCGTTCGCGACCTGGGGATGGTCGCGACCGAAGAGTCGGCGACGGATGGAGAGCGCCTCCCGGAGAGGCGCTTCGGCACCCTCCTCGTCCCCGCTCTCCATCCGTACCTTGCCGACGTACAGCAGCGCCGTCGCCAGATCCTCCCCGCGGTCCGGATGCCGCCGCAGCACGTCCACCGCGTGGGCGAGGAGAACCCCGGCGGGTGCGCCCTCCCCCGCGGCACGCAACGCGAGCGCGCGATCGATCTCGACCCCCGCGAGCGACGGATCGTCGGGTCCCAGGCGCCGACGGTACGTATCGGCCGCGGCCTCGAGCAGTGACGCGGCTTCGGCGCTCCGGTCCACTTCCTCGAGCAGGCCCGCCAGCGCGTGGCGGCTCCCGGCGACCTGCAGGTCGTCGGGGCCCAGGTCGTCGAGTCGCAGGTCGAGCGCCCTCTGCAGGAGACGCTCCGCCTCCGGGTAGAAGCCGCGCTCCTGGTAGACCCGTCCCAGGACCTCGAAGAGCCTCGCCTGCAGGAGCGGTTGGCCTCCCAGCTCGGATTCGACCCGCGCGGCGCCGCGATCCAGGATCGCGCGGGCCGGAACGGAATCCCCTCGGGCCTGTACCGGCTCGAGGCTCTCGAAGAGCTCCGCGAGGAAATCGGTGGCCTGCTCGGCTCGATCGCGCTCCCTGGCGATCCTCCGGCTCTGCGTGGCGGTGTAGACCCCGGCGCCCGCCAGCAGCAGCACCACACCACCGGCCACCGCTACCGGGGCGCGGTGGCGACGCACGAACTTCGCGGCGCGATACAGCGTCGTGTCCGGCCGCGCCCTGACGGGCAGCCCGTCGAGGTGGCGACGCACGTCGTCCGCCAGGGCATCGACGGAGGCGTAGCGCCGCTCCGGCTCGCCGGCGAGCGCATGGAGGGCGATCGTGTCCAGGTCCCCTCGCAGGAGGCGTTGCAGCCGCTTCGGGGTGGAGGCGCGCACCTCGGCCTGGCCGTCGCCCTCCCGGACCCTCGCGCTCGGGCGGGCGGGCTCCTCCTCGCAGACGATCCGCTCGAGGCGTCGCAGATCGTGCGTCATGTTCCGGTGCGGCCGCCCTCCGCTGATCAGCTCGTAGAGGAGCGCGCCGAGCTGGTAGACATCCGTCGCGGTGGTGACCGGCTCGCCGCGCACCTGCTCGGGCGCCGCGTAGTCGGGCGTCATGAGGCGAAGGCCGATCCGGGTGACGGGTGGCGCGCCCGGTCCGGGCTCGTCGTCGAGCAGCTTGGCGATTCCGAAGTCGAGCAGCTTGACGGCGGGTGACGCGGTTCCCCGGCCCGCGACCACGAGCACGTTTCCCGGCTTGATGTCGCGGTGCACCACGAGGTTCACGTGCGCGTACGACACAGCCGCGCACACGTCGAGGAAGAGTCGGAGTCTCGCTTCCACGGAGAGGCGTCGGGCGTCACAGTACGTGGTGATCGGCTCTCCCTCCACGTACTCGAGAACGAGGTAGGGAAGCCCTTCCCCGGTCGTGCCCCCGTCGAGGAGCCTGGCGATGTTCGGGTGGCGCAACCGCGCGACGATCCGCCGCTCGGCGAGGAACCTCGACCGCACGTCCGCGCCCGTCCCCGCGGGAAGCAGCTTGAGCGCAACGCGGCGATCGAACGCCCCGTCGGCCCGCTCGGCCAGGTACACCGCGCCCATACCGCCACGCGCCAGCAGGCGGAGCGGCTGGTAGGCCCCGATCCGCGCGGGTGGCGTCTCCTCACCCGGCGCGGGCGTCACGAACCTATGGACGAGCGCGTCGAAGGGGCCGGGACGTTCCCCGGCCTCGAGCAGGGAGTCGACCTCACGCCGGAGCGCGGGGTCGGTACGGCCGACCTCGGCGAGATAGGGGGCGCGGGCGGCGGCGTCCCCCTGCGCCAGCGCCTCCTGGAGCACCTCGTGCACCCGCTCCCAGCGCTCGGGCGTGGCGAGGCCGGCGTCGGAGACGTCAGTGGACGTGGTACGCACGGCACCCGGCCGGCTAGCCGGCCAGCTCCCGGTTCAGCCAGGCGCGCGCGGTGCTCCAGTCACGCTTCACCGTGTTGGGAGCGACGCCCAGAACGTCGGCCGTCTCGGGCACGCTCAGCCCGGCGAAGAAGCGCAGCTCGACCACACGCAGCTGTCGGACGTGGAGCGCGCCGAGACGGTCGAGCGCCTCGTCGAGCGCCAGGAGCTCGTCGGCGCCGAGCTCGACCAGATCGGCCACCGGCTCTCCCGTGCCGCCCGGTGCCGACACCCCGGCCGGGGGTCCCGCGCGCTTCTGGCGCCTCGCGGCGCGGGCGCGGTCGACGAGAATCCGGCGCATGGCCCGCGCCGCCGTCGCGAAGAAGTGCGAGCGGCCCTGCCAGTCGATGCGCTCGATCGGCATCAGCCTCAGGTACGCCTCGTGGACGAGCCCTGTCGTGCTGAGGGTCACGTCCCGGCTCTCGGAACGCAGCCGCGCGTGCGCCAGAGCGCGCAGTTCGTCGTACACGGTCTCGAAGAGCGGCTCCCTCGCCTCTTCGTTGCCCCGTCCGATCTCGGCGAGGAGCTCCGTGATCTCGCCGCGCCCGGATGGTCCGGACCGCAGCCCGATGTCGCTTGACATGGTAGGAGACGGTGTCTCGGACGCGTCGCGCATTGGGCTCCAGCCGCGAGGTAGGTGCGCAACCGCGGCGCGGCGAACCGCGCCACACGCGTTCGCACCTTACTCCCGCCCCGAGAGGCGGGTCAAGCGAGGCGTTCGCCGGCGAAGGCGCCTGCCGAGGCTCCGGCCTCCGCGTCGATGTCGGTGTGACGGGCGCCCTGCATTCACGTCGGGAGAGGTCGAGGATGTGGACGGAACGGAAAGCGGGATTCGCGAAATGGCCCCTGGTCGTGGGCGCCACGCTCATGGTGGCGCTGGTCACCGCGCTCACCCCGGACGCACGCCCCCCCGCGGATGCACACGTGGACGACCGGAGCGCCGCCGCGATCCCGCGCACCTTCGACGAGGACGCGCTGAAGGACTTCGAGCTGCCTCTCGCGAACGCGCCCTTCCAGGTCCGGCACATCTCGCCGGAGTACTACTACGGGCTTCCGGAACGCGTGATCTACAAGACGTATCCGATGTACGACCCGGAGCACGAGCCGCCCGGATACCTCGACTCCCTGCGCACGCTCGAGCCCGAGATCGCGCTCGACACGGACACGATCGACACCGACGAGGGGTGGATCGGTGCCGGTGAGTTGGTCTTCGATGCGCCTCAGCTCTACCTTGGCATCGGCCCGCCCTTCTCGGCCGAGGCGCTCGCGCAGCTCGGCACGCCGTCCGACGCCAACGGCGTGTATCCCTTCCAGACCTACGTCGTGGTGGCCAAGGGCGACGTGCGTGTCGGCGCGGTCGCGTGCGGCGAGTGCCACACGCGCGTGCTGCCCGACGGCTCCGTCGCGAAGGGTGGGCAGAGCAACATGCCGCTGCAGGCCGAGCTCGCGGCGATCGTGGGCCGCTTCGCGAGGGTCCCCCCACCGCTCCCGCCGAGCAGAGAGCAGTTCCGCGCCCCGTGGGTCGACGACCCCTCGCAAACGATGCTCGACACCGCACACGCGGCGACCGTCGCCGCGATGTTCCGCGCGATCCCGCCCGGCGTCCACGCGCGCCAGGGAACGAGTCCGACGTATCCCGCGAGCATTCCGGACATCCGCGGCATCCGGACCCGGCGCTTCTTCGACGCGACAGGGATCATGCAGCAGCGCTCGATCGGCGACCTCATGCGCTACGCCGCCTTCAACCAGTTCGTCGATCACCTCAACCGCTACGGCGACTTCATCCCGTCGTTGGGGAGCCACCCCGGCCCGCTCCCGCCCCCGGACTCGGTGCGCTCCGTGGTGAACGGGCCCTTTACGCGCTTCACGGACGCCCAGGCCTACGCGCTCGCGCGCTATCTGTACTCGCTCGAACCGCTCCCAAGCCCCTACGACTTCGACGACGAGACGATGGCGCTCGGCGAGAAGGTGTTCATCCAGGAGGGCTGCATCAGCTGCCACACGCCCCCTGACTACACGAACAACATGCTGACGCCGGCGGCAGGCTTCGAGCCATCCGAGGAGGCGTACGCGAAGTACCCGATCTTCGACATCTCCGTCGACACGGACCCGGGCCTGACCCTCTACACCCGGCGAGGCACGGGCTACTACGTGGTCCCGTCGCTCCGCGGGCTCTGGTACAGGGACAAGCTCTTCCACGACGGCTCGCTGTCACTCGAGCAGGTGTTCGACCCGGCCCGCTCGAGGGACGACTTCGTGCCCCACGGGTTCCACGGCACCTCGCCGACCCGGGCGGTGCCGGGCCACCCCTTCGGCTTCGAGCTGTCGGCGAAGGAGAAGGCCGCCCTCATCGCGTACCTGAGGACGCTGTGAGCGTGCCTTGACGCGACCCCGCGTGCCTTCCGCGCTCCGGAGCTTTCCGGCACACGTCACGGTCCTGATCGCCCTGGGCGCAGGCCTCCCCACGCCTCTCGGAGCGCAGAGCGCGGCCTGGCAGGTACACGCCGCGACCGTGACGTTCGTGGTCCACAACGCCGGCTTTCCGGTGCGCGGCTCGTTCGAGGGCCTCCGCGCGCGGGTGTGCTTCGATCCGGCGCGGCCGGAGGCCTCGAGTCTCTCCGGAGTGATCGATCCCACCACGATCCGCACCGGGATCGACATGCGGGACCGGCACCTGCAGCGCCACGGGTGGTTCGACGTACCGAGGTTCGGGATGATCGAGATGCGCTCGGTCCGGCTCAGGGAGGCGTCCGATGGCTATGTGGGCACGTTCCTGCTGCGTATCCGCGACGTGGAGCGCGAGGCGGAGGTCCCGTTCACGTTCGAGCGGAAGGGGGCGGGAGCACAGATGGCGGGAACGCTGACGATCGACCGGCTCGACTACCAACTCGGCGAGCCGAGCATGGTCCTCGCCGACGACGTGGAGATCCACGTCGACATGGAGCTCGTTCCGTCCGGCGTCGAGGCGGGCGCCGCGGACGACGGAGGCCCCTGCCGATGACCCGGGGGGCACCGCACCCCGCCTCCCATGGCGCCCTCGCACCCATGCCCACACGCGCCAGCGTCGGGGACGATCAAGGAAGGCACCCTGTCCAGCAATGTCGACGTGGAGTGAACACCATGATCAGGCGAACCGACGTCCCCGCACTTGCCCTGCTCACGATGGCCGTCACCGTGCTCCAGGGTTGCTCGCCGCGACCGGCGAGGGACGCCGTCGACGAGCAGAACGTCGCCAGGATCCGCGCCTACGTCGACGCGGCCACTCGGGGCGATCCGACCTACCTCGACGAGTACTTCGGGCCGGGCTACGTCTACCACGGCCCCGGCGGCGACATGGACGCCGCAGCCTTCAAGGCCTTCCACGCGACGGTCCTCGCGGCGTTCCCGGGCGCCACCATGAGCGCCGTGGCCATCGCCCCTTCCGATGACACGTTGACGACGACGCGCTGGCAGCTCCACGGCACGCACGCGGGCGAGTTCCTCGGCATCCCTGCCACCGGTCGCGAGGTCACGATCACCGGCATCATCATCTCCCGCTTCCGGGACGGCCGGGTCGTCGAGGAATGGGAGGAGGCCAACCTGCTGGGGTTGATGCAGCAGCTCGGCGTCGTGGCTCCCCCGGGGGGAGCGTGAGCGGTGGCCCGCGAGACGCGCCCTCGCGGAGACTCCTCCCGAGCCCGGGCCGACGGCGGACGCGCCTTCACATGGAGACCTGACATGAGCCAACGTCTCGACCGCCGGAATCTCGTCAAGTGCGCTGCAGCCGCCGGGGCGGCTCTGCCCTTCCTCGGGTGGGCCGGGTGCGGCCCGCCCTCACCGGGCGGCGCGGCCGTGGCCGCGTCGGCCGGCGCACCATCGCAGGGGGAGCCGAGCATGAACACTTCCGACGTCGGTGGGGCCGAGGCGATCGCGATCCGCCGGCTTCAGACGGAGATCGTCGACGCGGCGAACAGCCTCGATCTCGACCGACTGATGAGCCACTTCCACCGGGATGTCGTCTACCTGGTTCCCGGTCGCCCGCCCATCGTGGGATGGAACGCCGTCAGGTCCTACTACGACGGCATCCACACCCGGTATCGCGGCATGGGGCAATACCTCTACCTGAAAGCCATCACCCACGAGGTCGTCGTCATGGGGGACTGGGCGTGGGTCTACGGCGAGTCCTACGCGGTGATGTCCCCGCTCCGCCAGACCCCGGCGATCGCGTCGGATGCGAGCCCGGGGTCGAAGCACCTGGGGATCTACCGGCGCGACCATGGGGAGTGGCTCCGCTACCGACAGATCCGCAACGGGAACACACCTGAAATGAACATCTAGCCATAGCTAGCGAGGGTGATCGGAACGGGGGTACCCCGCGCGCATGGCGCTTGCGCGTGTTCAGAGAATGAAGGAGGAGGAGGGTAGAGAGTGCGACCATCGATCGTCGAGCGTCGAGCCTGCCGGCGTTCAGGACCGATTTCCGCCGCCCTTCGCCTCCGCGGCCATCCGGTCGAGGGCCCGCACCAGCCGACTGGTGAAGTCCGGTCCCTGGTGGTGCAGCCCGTCTTCGGAGCGGAGCCTCTGCCGCCAGAAGTCCATGGCCTCGCGCACGTGGATCGGGCCCGTCGACTCGTCGAGGAGCGCGGACACGGCGGCACGGTAGAACACCTCGTCGGCGCCCGGGGGCCCCCATCCCGCCTTCTCCCAGTCGAGCACGACCAGGTCGCCGCTCGGGAGCTCGCGCAGGGTCCAGGGCGCCAGCTCACCGTGCATCGGGTGCCAGTGGTTGGGCATGGAGGCGGGGCGGGGGAGCTTCGACAGCCCGGTGTTGATCTCGCCGGCGATCCGGCCCAACGGCGGCGAGGAGGCCATACGATGGATCCGCGCCGGGAGGGGTCGGGTGAGGAGGAAACGCCACCCGCTCACCTCGCCGCTCGCGACGATCCTCGGGATCGTGAAGCCGTGGGGGCGTGATCCGGTGAGGAGCTTGATCGCCAACTCCTCGCGCTCCAGGCCGGTCGTGCCGCTCGGCGCGACCTTCACCATCGCGCACGGCTCTCCCCGCTGGATCAGCAGCAGGCGCAACTCGGCCTGCTCGCCTCCCCGGTACGCGACCGCCACGGAGTCGAAGTCCCCGATCTCCCAGCGCCACTGGCGGGTGAGCGCCTTCCACACGGCCTCTTCCATCGGGGGCGTCCACGGGGCCGAGCGCCCCGGCAACGCCCTCGGCCCCAGGAGCGCCGTGGCCCTCCAGGCCATCCGCTGCGCTCGTGCGGCATCCGGCCGACAGGCGGGATACATGGCGATACCCGCGAGCGCCGCCTTCCTCGACGACGTGGGGACGTGGATCTGCTCGGCCCCAGGCGCGAAGCGCTTGAAGCTACCCTCGAGAACGCGTCCGTTCGCGAGTGACTCGTCTGTTGTCACGGATCCTGTCGGCCGGTGGTGCTGGTACGTACGTGCCGCTTGCTGGTGCAAAAAGCGTTCCGGACGGCCTCGGCCGCCATTCCCCGGGAGCGCGGCCCCCGGGCGCGTCCTCACAGGCCGCCCAGCTTCCTGATCCGCCGGAACTCCTCGGCCGACACGGACTGCACGGAAAGGCGCCCGTAGCGGACGAGCTCCATCTCGGCGAGCGCGGGGTCCGCCTTCGCCTCGTCGAGCCCGACGGACCGCGGCAACCTGGCGGCGAACTCGATGTCCACGAGCGACCAGCGCGGGTCGTCCGGCCTGGACTTCGCGTCGTAGTAGTGGCTCTTCCGGTCGAACTGCGACGGGTCCGGATACGCCTCGCGTGCAACGCGGGCGATGCCGACGATCGCGGGCGGCTTGGCGTTGCTGTGGTAGTACAGCACCTCGTCGCCGACCTTCATCTCCCGCATGTTGTTGCGGGCCCTGTAGTTACGGACGCCCTCCCACATCGTGGAGCCGTCGCGCTCCAGGTCGTCGATGGAGTAGACGTCGGGCTCGGATTTCACGAGCCAGTATCGCTTCGCCATGGAAACGTCTCTTCCTAGGCCCGCGCGGGCCCGATGTCGACCTCGATCCCCCGCCACTTCTCCTGCCTGAAGCGGGCCACGCTGAGGATGCAGCGCGTCGCGTGCCCCAGCACGATGGCCAGCCAGATGTCCCCCGCGCTCAGCCCCTTCGTAGCCTGGAGGATCGCGCACATGCCGATGGGCACCACGATCTGGGAGATGATCGAGATCCAGAGCGGACTCTTCGTGTCGCCCGTCCCCTGCAGGCCTCCGGTGTACGCGAGCGCCACGGTGATGAAGAGGCCCGAGACGCTGAGGTAGCGCAGGAGCTGCACGCCGAGGCGGAGCAGCTCGGGTGTCTCCATGCCGAAGATCGACAGGAGGGCCTGCGGGATCAGCACGAAGAGGAGTCCGATCACGACGGCCACGGAGAGGCCGATCCCGGAGGCGACCTGAACGGCGTGCGCGGAGCGGTCGGGCTTGTTCGCACCCAGGTTCTGGCCGGCGATGGCCGCGGTGGCGCCCATGATCCCCACGGACGTCCACGTGATGAAGGAGAAGAGCTGCGTGTAGCTCACCGCGTAGATCGCCTGCGCCTCCGCGCTCTCCGGGAGCGAGCCTACGAAGCGGAGGAGGAAGACGCCGCCGAGGTTCATGGCCACGCCCTGCACGCCCGTGGGGAGCCCGAAGCGGAACAGCTCACGGATGATGCGCAGGTCGGGCGCCCACGACTTGAGACCCCTGAAGGCCACTACCGCTCTTCCTGAGAGGAGGAGGCCCAGGACGATCACGCTGACCACGCCGCCCGCGATGACCGTCCCCATCGCCGCGCCCGTGGTGCCGAACGCGGGGATGGGGCCCAGCCCGCGGATGAAGACGATGTTCAGGACGATGTTCAGGACCGTGAGCACGACGCCGAGGCGCAGGGGCGTCTGGGCGTCTCCGGCCGAACGGAAAGCGCCGCCGGTCATGAAGAACATCATCATCCCGAAGCTGAACACGAACATGATGCGCAGGTACGGGAGCGCCTCCGCCTGCACCTCCGGCGCGGCGTTCACCAGGTTCAGCAGCTTGGGCGCCAGGAAGTATCCGAGCGGTGCCATGAGGCCGACGGAGAGCACCGCGGCCGTGATGAACGCCTGGTAGACCGTCCGGTTGACCTTCTCGGGGTCGTCCTGGCCGGTGAAGCGCGCCACCAGCACGCCCATCCCGGTGAAGACGGACGAGATGAAGACGATCACCACGAGGAAGATCTGCCACGAGACGCCGATCGCCGCGTTCCCCGTGTACCCCACGTAGTGGCCGACCATGACGTGGTCGATCACGCCCTGGAGGCCACCGATGACGTTCTGGAGCATGGTGGGCCATGCCAGGCGCCAGACGGCCCCGGGGAGGGGGCCCTCGACGATGCGCCGGTCGAAGGACCGGGTCTTTCGGGCAGTCGTGGCCAAGGTGCGGGAGGTGGAGGGTCGGTTTTCGAGACTCGCAAGATGTCGGCGAAGGGCGCATCGCGCCATTACGTTGGACGCAACCGCCCGCGCAGGATAAGCTCACCGCATGCGTACGCATCGAGCGAGCTTCCTTTTCGCCCTGGCGGCGTTCGGCGTGCTGCACCCGACACCCGCCCGGGGGCAGCGGCCGACGCTTTCGGCCAACGTCCAGCAATACGTCGCGGTGGACGCGGACGTCGTCGCCCTGACCCACGCCCGCGTGATCGACGGCACCGGAGCGCCGGCGGTCGAGGACCGGACGCTCATCCTGCGCGGCGGCGACATCGTCGCGCTCGGTCCCTCTTCCGCTGTACAGATTCCGGACGGCGCGAGGGTCATGGACCTCACCGGGAAGACCGTGATCCCCGGGCTGGTCATGCTGCACGAGCACCTCTACTACCCGACGGGGCCGGGCGTCTACGGGAACCTCACCGAGAGCTTCACGCGCCTGTACCTGGCCGGCGGCGTCACGTCGATGCGCACCGGCGGCAACATGAACGGCTACGGGGAGATCGCGATCGCGCGCGCGATCCGCGACGGGGAGAAGCCGGGGCCGTGGGTGGACGCCTCCGCGCCCTACCTGGAGGGCCCGGGGCTGCCGCTGGGGCAGGTCCACGCGCTCGAGGGCGTCGACGACGCCCGGCGCATGGTCGACTTCTGGGCCGACGCGGGCGCGACCTCGTTCAAGGCGTACATGCACATCACGCGCGCGGAGCTCGGCGCGGCCATCGAGCGGGCGCACGCGCGCGGGATGAAGGTCACCGGACACCTGTGCTCGGTGACCTACCGCGAAGCGGCGGAGCTGGGGATCGACGACCTCGAGCACGGCTTCTTCGTCGCCACCGACTTCGTGGCCGGCAAGCAGCCGGACGCCTGCCCGGGGCAGGGCGAGGGGATGGCCGCGCTCGCCGGCGTCGACCCGGACGGCGCGGAGCTCGGCGCGCTCGTCGACTTCCTCGTCGCGCACCACGTGGCCGTGACCTCGACGCTCACCGTGTTCGAGACGTTCGCGCCCGGCCGCCCCATGCCACCCGGCGTCGACGTGCTCGACCCCGCGCTCCGTGAGCAGTTCGAGCGCCGCTTCGCGCAGACGCAGAAGAACGCGGCGTCGCCCTACGCCAAGCTCCTCCCGCTCGACATGGCGATGGAGCGTCGCTTCGTGAAGGCCGGCGGGCTCCTCGTCGCGGGCACGGACCCGACGGGTGGGGGCGGCGTGATCGCGGGCTACTCCGACCAGCGCCAGGTCGAGCTCCTCGTCGAGGCAGGCTTCTCCCCCGAGGAGGCGATCAGGATCTGCACGCTGAACGGCGCGACGTACCTCGGCCGGGACGACCGCGTCGGCTCGATCGCCGTGGGCAAGCAGGCCGACCTCGTCGTGATCGCGGGCAACCCGGCCGCGACCATCTCCGACATCCGCAACGTGGAGACGGTCTTCCGCCAGGGCGTCGGCTACGACCCCGCGAAGCTCGTCGCGAGCGTGAAGGGGCGCGTCGGACTCTTCTAGACGGTGACGGTCGGCGCGCCGCTCACCACACCAGGTGGAAGCGGTCCTGCCTCCGGAACACCCAGTGCCGCTCGCCGCCCTGGTCGAGGTAGGCCTCCTCCTCCTGGCGGCACGAGGCGGTCTTCCCGCCCCACTCCGGGATCGGCGTGGTCGCCTGCAGCTCGATGCTGAACCAGGTGGACGGGCGGATCTTCGCGTCGCCGCGGCCCGGCACCCCCTCCTGACGGTCCCACAGCCCGATGAGCGGCCCGGCGCCGTGTCCGTGGTCGCCGATCGGGTGCGAGTAGAGCGACCCGTCGATCCCCTCCTGCTTCATGCGCGCGAGCACGGCCGCGAGCGCCTCGTTCCCCGTGCGCCCGGGCTTCATCTCCTCGAGGGTGAGGTCCTGCATGCGATTGCTCGCCTTCATGCACGCCTTCAGCCCCACGGGCACGTCGGTCTCGCCCTCCTTCAGGACGTAGCCGAGGTGCTGGGTGTCGGTCTTGAGGCGCTCACCCACCACGCCGAAGTCCGTCCACAGCAGGTCGCCGCGCTGGATGACCGCGTCGGGACCCTCGTGCTCGCCGTCCGCCCGCTGCACCGACACCGACGGCTGGAACCACTGGTCGTAGCCGAGGTCGTCCACCTTCTGACGGAGCCACCACACGACGTCCTCCGTCGTCGTCTCGCCGGGCGTGATCACCGAGTTGGAGAACGCCTCGGAGATGAGCGCGTGGACGGTCTCCTCGATCTTCCGGTAGCGGGGCATCATCTCGGGGACGCGCACCGAGATGTAGTCGGTGGCGAGCTGCGGGATGCGCTTCACCCGCTTCACGTACGCGGGGCCGAGCGCCTTCTCCAGGGCCTCGCGCTCCCCCGCGCCCAGGCCGTCGGCGAACGCCCACGTGTCGTCGATGTCCAGCACGATGTCGCCCGGGTCGCGATCCGCCACGATCTCGTGCAGGAGCCGCCACTGCTCGTCGCCCCACAGCTCCGCCTCCTTCCCGGTCACGGTGGGGTGCGGGGAGTGGTAGATCTGGAAGAGCCCGCCCTGGTCGCCGCCCCCGAGCGCGAGGCGCTCCACGCTCCCGTCGGACTTGCGGGTGAACACGTAGATCGACCGACGCCGCGCGGCGAACGTGGTCGGCGAGATCATCGACCAGAACACCGGGTCCTCGCCGTACTCGCGCATGGACAGGATCCACATGTCCGCACCGTATTCCGTCATGAGCGCGGGCAAGACCTTCGTCAGGCGCTGCTCCACCCACCCCTGCATCTCCTCCGCCTGCTCCCGGACGGGGGGAAGGGGGTGGTAGCGGGGCGGTGCCTGCGGCGGGACGTCGGCCGGGGCCTGCGCGGCGAGCGACAGCGGAGCGGCGATCAGAAGGGCCGCCGCCGCCGCGGCGCGTGCGAGAGACGTCATGGTCGGCAGGTCGTGGCGAGGACGGGGTGGGGAGGGAAGGTGCGGCCAACCTAGGCGCTGCCGTGTCACCTCGCCACGAGGATCCACCCGCTCACGATCAGCCAGCCCGTGGTGATGATGCCGAGGAGGGCATACTCGAGGGTGGTGGCGCGCTGCCGGCCACGCGCTCCGTGGAACCAGGCGACGACGGAAGACGCGAGCACCATCGCGATCGACAGCGCGACCGCGAGGGAGACCGAGACCTCGGGGATCAGGCCGTCGCCCGTGAGGTCGCTGGCCACCCCGATCAAGGCGGCGCTCAAGGCCACGGCGATGCCCACGATCTGCGGGACCCGGCGCTTCAGGAGCTCGGCGACGTCCTCCCGCCCGCCGTCGCCCGCCGTCGATGCCCCCTCCAGGATCCGCGCGACGTCCACGGCGCGCGGCCTGTGCCTGGGCTCCTTGGCCAGGCAGCGGCGCAGCAGATCCGCCGTTCCCGCGTCGACGTCCGGGCGGAGCGTGCGCAGGTCGCGCGGCTCCTGGCGCAGGTGTGCCGTGATCCAGTCGGTGTTGCTGCGCGCCTCGTACGGCCCCTCGCCGCACAGCAGCTCGTAGCCCAGCACGCCGAGCAGGTAGATGTCCGCGAGCTCGGTGAGCTCCGCGTCGTGGAGCTGCTCCGGGCTCAGGTAGCGCAGCTCGCCCATGAGCTGGCCCGTGCGCGTCAGCCGCGTGGTCTCCTCGCCGCCCGTGGACAGCACCGCCGCGATGCCGAAGTCCGTCAGGAGGGCGCGGCCGTGCTCCTCGTCCCAGAGCACGTTGCCCGGGCGGACGTCCCGGTGCAGGAAGCCGTGGGCGTGCGCCACGGCGAGGGCGGACGCCACCTCGCGCAGCACCTGCCTGGCCTCCGCGATCGAGAGGCGTCCTTCCGCCTTGAGGCGCTCCTCCATCGTGCGCCCCTTCACGAACTGCATCACCAGGTAGGGCGTCTGGTCGGCGAGCCTGCCGTAGCGCTGCACCGCGACCACGTTGGGGTGCTCGGCGAGCGAGGCGGCCGCGCGCGCCTCGCGCTCGAAGCGCCTACGCGCGGTCTCGTCGCGGGCGCGATCGGCGTTTAGCACCTTGATCGCGACGAGGACGCCGAGCACGTGATCCCGCGCCAGGTACACGGTCGCCATGGACCCCTGGCCGAGCACCCGCAGCACGTCGAAGTCCTCCTTGAGCCCCGCGCGCACGGCGTCGAGCGCGTGCCGCTCCGAGGGGATCGTGTCGGGGCCGCGCCCACGCTGCGAGCTGGGAGGGGTGTTCTCCATGGCAGGGGGAGAATACACATCGGCCTTGACTTCGGACAGCGAGGTGTCCTAGTGTGTTAGTTAACCGATACACTGATACACCGACCGCCCGGGAGACGTCGATGATCCGCCGAGCCGCCCTGCTCGCCCTGTCGCTGGCGGTGGCGTCGTGCGCCAGGCCGGACGCCGCGAGCGAGCCGCGCTCGCTCGCCGTGCTCCGGGTAGGAGCCGTGCCCCTCCTCGAGATCGGGGTCGTGGAGGGGGACGAGCACTACACCTTCCAGGACGTCACGGGCGTCCTCCCGTTGCCCTCGGGCGACGTGGTCGTGGCCGACGGTGGCGCGGGTGAGCTCACGCGCTACGCCGCGGATGGGACCTTCGTCCGCAGGTGGGGGCGTCGCGGCCAGGGCCCGGGTGAGTTCGGGTCGCTGTCGCGCGTGTACCCGTGGACCGGCGACTCGGTCGCGGCCCTGGACCAGGCGAACGTGAGGGTGTCGGTGTTCGGCCCCGACGGCGGCTTCTCCCGGCAGATCGACGCGCACACGCTCTCGGGGGACACCCTCTTCGCCATGGACGTGTGGCTCTACGGCCGCTTCTGGGTCGACGGGGCCGTCGACGCCGCGGCACGCAGCCGCGTCCGCGCCGCCCTCGACCGGCTCCCGGCGCCGCCGTCTCCTCCCGGCTGGCGCTACGCGCGGGTGGCCGCCGACCAACGCGTCTGGGTGCGGGAGCCGGGTGTGGAACCCGACGGCCGCCGCCGGTGGACGGTGCTCGACCCTTCCGGTACGCCGTCGGCCGTGGCTACGACGCCCGCCCGCTTCGATCCGCGGTACCTGGGCGCCGACCGGGTCGTGGGGCGCTGGAGGGATGGGAACGACGTGAACTTCGTGCGCGGCTACGCGCTCGAGCGGACCGGGGAGACGCGCCCCGCGCCCGTCTGGCTCTCGGCCGCGGCGGAGCGCACCGACGTGCCGCCCCCCGAGGAGGCCGAGTTCCTGGCCACGATCCGGACGGCCATCAAGCGGATGGCGTCGGCACAGGAGATCCATTACGCCTCGCACTACAGCTACACGTCGGAGACCGACTCGCTGGAGTGGGAGGCGCCCGAAGGGGTGCTCGTCGACTTCGTCGACGCCGGCACCCGCGGGTGGACGGCGGTCTTCACGCACCCGGGCTTCGACCGGATCTGCGGGCTCAGCTACGGCGCCGACGTCCCTCCGGGTTGGCAACCGGGACACATCGTGTGCGGCGCCGCGGCCTCCAGCGGCGGGGAGGGTTGAGCGCACCATGTTCGACGGCGTCGATCCACGGAGCCCGACCCCGCTCTACGAGCAGATCGCGGCGCGCGTGCGCATGGCGGTGGCGGCAGGGGAGCTCGTGCCGGGCGACGCGCTCCCCTCGGTCCGCTCGCTTGCGCGTAGCCTGCGCGTAAATCCCGCCACCGTCGTACAGGCCTACCGCGATCTGGCCGCCGACGGCTTCGTCGAGCTCCGCCACGGGCAGGGAACGTTCATCCGGGAGGTGCCGACGTTCCTGCGCGACGAAGAACGCGCGGCTCAGGCCACCAAGCTCGTCCGCACCATGCTGCAGGACGCCGCGCGGCTGGGGATCGGGGCGGACGAGATCGCCCGCGCCCTCCAGACGGAAACCGGAGTCGAGATCCGTGAATAGCGCGATCGAGCTGAACGACGTGGGATGGAGGGCCGGGAAGTCCTTCGAGATGAAGGACGTGACCCTCCGGGTCCCGGCCGGATCGATCTACGGCTTCCTCGGACCCAACGGGTCGGGGAAGACGACCACGATCCGGCTGGTCATGGGCATGCTGAAGCCCGACCGCGGCGCGGTCCAGGTGCTGGGGCGCAGCGTGCCTCACGACATGCCCAGCATCCTCGCGCGCGTCGGCTACGTGCCCGAGCGCCCGCACGTGTACCCGGCCCTCACCGTGGCCGAGCAGGTACGCTACCACGCCTCTTTCTTCAAGCTCTGGGACGAGGGGTGGGCGAAGGAGCTGGTGGAGCGCCTGGCGCTCGACCCCGACCGCAGGATCGCACGTATGTCCAAGGGCGAGACGGGCAAGCTGCTCATGCTGCTCGCGCTCTCGCAGAGGCCGGACCTGCTCGTCCTCGACGAGCCTACGGACGGCCTCGATCCGGTCGTGCGCCGCGACGTGCTCGCGGCGGTGCTCGACTACGTCTCCGAGGCCCACGCGACGGTTTTCATCTCGAGCCACCTCGTGCACGAGCTCGAGCGCATGTGCGACTGGGTGGGGGTGATGGACGACGGGAAGCTCGTCGCGGAGCTGCCGATGCAGGCCTTCAAGAACGGCATCAAGCGCATCAAGGTCGCCCACGCGCCGGAAGCGCCGGTGGAGCCGCCCTTCACGATCCTCGCCCGTGAGAGCCTGAACGGAGCCGGGTCGGAGATGTGGATCGTGCGCGGTTGGCAGGATCCCATGCGCCAGTACTTCGACAGCGCGGGCATCGCCCTGCGCGACGTCGTCGACCTCGACCTGGAGGAGGGCTTCGTCGAGCTCCTGCGCTCGTCGCGGCCCCGGCCCCACTACCGGAGCTGAGCGATGTACCAACCCATGCTCTTCCTGCACTGGAAGCAGATCCGCTTCGGCCTGCTCCCGTTCATCATCGCCGCCTACGGGCTTCCCCTGCTGGCGGTCCAGGGCCTCGGCTCCGGGCCGGGGATGGAGGCGCCGTCGCTCGAGGCCTACCGGGTGGTGTCCACCTACGGGTTCTGGCTCCCGGCCTTCCCGCTCCTGGCCACGGCCACGGGCGTGACGCTCGCCCTCTCCTCGTGGAACTGGGACCACCAGCTCGGGCACGTCTACGCGCTCAGCCTCCCCATCTCACGCTTGCGTTACGCCGTCAACAAGATGGCCTCCGGCGTGGTCCTCGCGCTGCTGCCCGCCTTCGCCTTCTGGGTGGGCGCCCACGTGGCGGTCGCGTCGATCACGCTCCCGCCCGGCCTGCACGCGTACCCGGACCAGCTCACGGTGCGCTTCCTCGCCGCGACGCTCGTGGCCTACGCGCTCCTCTTCGCGCTGGCGGCCGGCACGATGCGCACCACCGTGTGGCTCCTCCTCGGGGTGGCCGCCGCCATGGGAGTGAGCGTCGTCCTCTCGCAGTGGGTGTTCCCGTACTTCGGCATCCTGCGCGGGACCAACCTCCTGGGCTGGGTACTGCGCGTGCTCTCGTCGGCGCCCGGACCCTTCCAGGTGTTCAGCGGCAACTGGACGTTGATCGATGTGTGACGAAGCCTCCCGCCGCGCCCCGCACATCCGGTGCTCCGCGGCGCTCGTCCCGCTGCTGCTCGCGGGTGCCCTCGCCGCCCCGGGTCGGCCCCTCGGGGCGCAGCAGACCGAGAAGGAGCTGGTGCGTCACCTCCAGGAGCTCCTGCCGCGCCTCGACTCGGCCCGGGCGGTGGCGAACGCGGCCCGCGCCGCCGTGAACGCGCGGGACGCCCGACCCCTCGTCGGGTCGGTCGACACCTTCGCCGTCGGGCCGCTACGCGTCCTGACACCCTCCGGCCAACGGCGCGTCGCGGAGAGCTTCTTCCACGACGTGTGGGAGAACGAGTACGCACCCTTCGTGACGTCGAGCCCGGACCTCGGCCGGACGCTCTTCACCTTCCAGTGGGCTCCCGAGCCGGGGAGAATCGCCGTCGATGGCCCCGTGCGCCGCGTGGAATCGCTCGCGTGGCGACCCGCCCGCGTGCTGCGGGTGGGTGTGGTGGCAGCGATCGCCGGGTCGCTCGGCGCCGACCTGCCGGTCGCGCTCGCGCACTGGGCGGGCGCCGACGTGCGCGACCGCTCCGACGCCGCCCCGGAGGTCTTCCGTGAGGTGACCGTCACCGCTTCGGCGTCGAACCGTGCCTGCCTGGACGGCGATGCCCGGGCGTGCTGGACCTCCCTCGGGCTGGATCTCGACGCGGCGCCGATCGACGACTGGTACACGTCGGAGGAGCGGCGCGCGCGCGTCGCCGCGTTCGGGTCGTTCGCCCGCGACCGGATGGCGACGCGCACCGCGTGCGTCGAGGGGCGGTCCACGGATGCGTGTGACGCATTTCTCGAACAGTGGTATCGGGTACCGCCGATCCGGGACTCCAAGGCGCGAGAGGCCATGGTGTGGATCGCGCTGCGCGCGGGGGGCAGCGGGGCGTGGGACCGGCTGCGGGCCGACCCGGGGGCCACGCCGGCCGACGCGCTGCGCTTCGCTTCGGGCCTCACCACCGAGGAGCTCGGTGCCCGTTGGCGCGCGTGGGTCCTCCAGGGTGCGCCCCCGGAACGGGCGCTGCTCGACCCGCACCTTCTCACCTGTATCATGTGGATCGTCGCCTTCGCTGCGCTCGCGACGAGGAGCACCAGATGGCGCCTGCGCTGAAGCTCTGGATCGGATCGACCCTTGTCGGCGCGGCGCTGCTCAGCATCGCGACGCTTCCGCCTTCCGTGATGCAGATCAGCACGCTCCCGCAGCGCCTTCCCGAGGAGGTGCGCTTCAGCACCCTCCGGGCGGACGCGTCGCGCACCACCGCGCTCATCCGCCGCATGCGGTGGCTGGACTCCCTCCCCGCGCTCGCCGTGGCGACGGCCCGGGACGGCCTCGCAGTGGGGGGCGATCCTGGTCTCGTCCGACCGGAGGATCTCGCCCAGACCCGCGAGCTCCTGCGCAGGGAGCTGTCACAGGTGCCCCGGGGCGACGAGAACGGCGTTGTCGGTTTCTTCTTCCAGCCCCCCTACTTCGCGAGCGCCGGCACCGGGTTCCTCGACACGCGGCCGCGCTTCGAGCTGTACGCCGGCCGTCTCGGCGACACACCCTGGTGCCTCGTCCTCTACCTCACGGACCACTCGTGGGGCCCAGGGGCGATCGGACCCTGGCAAGACGCGTCCGGCACGCGCCACAGCGACCTCCTCCAGGCCTGCCGCATCGTAGCCGCGCACGGCATGCCCGGACCGCATATCCGCGACTGGCTTGCGCGTGGGGCCTTCCGCTTCGCCCAGCGCGCGGCACCGCCCGAAGGGACGGCGAAGCCGACCACGGTGGCGGTGCGAGACCCGTTCGGCAGACGGATGTACTCGTGGGACCGGCACGACCTGACGCCGCAACTGTGCCTGTCCGGCACCGCGGCCGCGTGTGGTGACCTCGTGCTGAGGGGCGACGGGGGCGGCGACGATCCGGAGGGAGGCGTCCTGGCCGACCTCCCCGAAGGCCTGGGCGCGAACTTCCTGTGGGACCTCCCGCCTGTGCTCACGGACGCGGCGCGCTACCTCCTCTCCGACCTCGAGCGCGAGTACGGTGCGGACGCGTTCGATCGGTTCTGGACGTCCGACGAGGACGTCACCGCCGCGTTCCAGGGCGCCTTCGGCGAGTCCCTCGACGCCTGGGCGGCAGGGTGGGTGGCGACCTACGTCGGGCACGAGACGTACGGGCCCGGGCTACCGCGGCGCGCCACGCTCGGGACCACGCTCCTCCTCCTCCTCGGTGCCCTCGCAGGAGGCATGTGGCATCGGCGGCGCGCCGTGGCGTGAGGCGCCGCAGCCTACCCGACGCGCGAGCGACGCCGACCGAGGGCGTGACCGCGCGTCAGCGAGGTCCCGCGCTCTTCACCTCGTCGGGCACGTGGTCCGCGAACTTGGCGAAGTTCTCCTTGAACATCGTCGCCAGCTTCGCGGCCTGCGCATCGTAGGCGCTCCCGTCCTTCCACGTCGTGCGTGGGCTCAGCACGCCGGTCGGAATGCCCGGGACCGACTTCGGTACCTCGAGCCCGAACACCGGATCCGGCTGCGTCGCCACGTCGTCGAGCTCGCCCGCGAGCGCGGCCTTGATCATCGTGCGCGTGTGGCCGAGCGACATCCGGCTCCCCGTGCCGTACTGCCCCCCTGTCCACCCGGTGTTCACGAGCCATGCACGCACCTTCCCGGCGCGGAGCTTCTCACCGAGCATCTCGGCGTAGACGCCGGGGTGCCGCGGGAGGAACGGGGCACCGAAGCACGAGCTGAACGTCGCCTTCGGCTCCGTGACCCCCCGCTCGGTGCCGGCGAGCTTCGCCGTGTAGCCCGAGAGGAACTGGTACATCGCCTGCTCGGGCGAGAGGCGCGCGATCGGAGGGAGCACGCCGAAGGCGTCGGCGGTCAGGAAGATCACGTTCTTCGGCAGCCCACCCTGTCCCCCGGGGACGGCGTTGGGGATGTAGTGGATGGGATAGGACGCGCGGGTGTTCTCGGTGATCGACCCGTCGTCGAAGTCGATCTCACGGGTGTCCTCGTCGAGGACGCAGTTCTCGAGGATGGTCCCGAACATCTGGGTGGCGCGGTAGATCTCGGGCTCGCCCTCTGGGGACAGGTGGATGGTCTTGGCGTAGCACCCGCCCTCGAAGTTGAAGACGCCGTGATCGCTCCACCCGTGCTCGTCGTCGCCGATGAGACCACGCTCCGGATCGGCCGACAGCGTCGTCTTCCCGGTGCCCGAGAGCCCGAAGAACACGGCTACGTCGCCGTCCTCGCCGATGTTCGCCGAGCAGTGCATCGGGAAGACGCCCTGGTCCGGCAGCACGAAGTTGAGCACGGAGAAGATCGACTTCTTGACCTCGCCGGCGTAGCGGGTCCCCCCGATCAGGACCTCCCGCTCCGTGAAGTTCACGACGATGAAGGCGCCCGAGTTGGTCCCGTGCTTCGCGGGGTCGGCCTTGAAGTAGGGCGCGTGCAGGACCGTGAAGTCCGGCACCATGCGCGACAGCTCCTCGGCCGAGGGCCGCAGGAACATGTTGTAGGCGAAGAGCGAGTGCCACGGGCTGGAAGTCACCACCCGCACGTTGATACCGTAGCGCTCGTCGGCGCCCGCACGGGCATCCCGTACGTACAGCTCCTGCGCGTTCAGGTACCCGATCAGCTCGGCGCGCAGCGCGGCGTAGTGCTCCGGGGAGATGGGGAGGTTGACCTTCCCCCAGTCGACCGAGGTCTCGGTGGCGGCGTCACGCACGATGAAGCGGTCGTTCGGCGAGCGCCCGGTATGCGGCTGCGTGGACGCCGACAGCGCCCCCATGTGAGCGAGGCGGCCATCGCCGCACGCGAGGGCCGCCTCGTAGAGCCGTGCAGGGGAGAGGTTCCAGTGCACGGTCTTCTGGGGGTCCAGGCCGTGGTTCTCGAGGCTGAAGCTTCCCTCGGCCGACGACGCCGCCACGAGGCGTTCGGAAACGAGGGGATCCTGCATCTGGGTGGCCATGCGCTTATTCTCCGGCTGGGTCTCGGCGGGTCCCCTAAATCTGTTTGGTTCGCGCCTGCCAGTCCACCGACGCCACGGTCGCCAGATTGAGCACGTCCTGCACCGAACATCCCCTCTGCAGCACGTGCACGGGCTTGGCCATCCCGAGGAGGACGGGGCCGATCGTGTCCGCCCCTCCCAGCTTGTCCAGGAGCTTGTAGGCAGCGTTCGCCGCCGACAGCCGGGAGAAGATCAGCACGTTGGCCGGCCCCTCCAGATGACTGAACGGGTAGACCCCCTTGAGCTTGTGCAGCTCCACGGCCGTGTCCGCCTGCACCTCACCGTCGATCTCCAGCTCGGGATCGGCCTCCTGCACCAGGCGCACCGCCTCGGCCACGTTTCGCGACTCCGGGTGGTCGACCGACCCGAAGTTCGAGAAGCTCACCATCGCGACCCGCGGGCGGATCCCCAGGTCCCGCACCCAGCTCGCGGTCTGCAGCGCGATGTCGGCGAGCGTCTGCGCGTCCGGGTCGATGTTGACCGTGGTGTCGGCCAGGAACATCAGCTCGCGGTGCGGGAAGGCCGCCATGTACAGGCCGGCCACGCGCCTCACGCCCTTGGCCGGACCGATGACCTGGAGGATCGCTCGCAGGATCTCGGCGTAGTTCGCCTCGATCCCCGCCACCATCGCGTCGGCCTCGCCCGCCTCCACCATCGAGGAGGCGAAGAAGATCGGCCGGTACATGTTCCAGCGCGCCTCGGCGAGCGTCAGGCCCTTACGGCCCCTTCGCTGGAAGAGCCGGTCGGCGAAGGCGTGGCGCTTCGACTCGAGCTCCGCGGCGTACGCGATCTCGATGCCGTCGAGCTTCACGCCGAGCAGGTGGGCCTTCTCCTCGACGCGCGGCGGACGCCCGATGAGGATGGGCCGCGCCACGCCCTCCTCCACCATCTGCGCGGCGGCGCGGATGATCGAGTCGTTGTGTCCCTCGGGGAAGACGATCCGAGCCGGGTGCCTGCGCGCGCGGTTCGTCATCCAGCGCATGACCTCACGGCCCGGCCCGAGGCTCGCGCGCAGGCGGTCGACGTACTCGTCCAGGTTCAGCTCCGTCCGCGCGAGCCCGGTCTCCATCGCGGCCCTCGCGACCGCGGGGGCCACGTGGAAGAGCACACGGTGGTCGAAGGGCTTCGGGATGAGGTAGTTGCGCCCGAACGTGATGTCCGAGCCGTCGTAGGCGCCGCGCACCGTGTCCGGCACTTCCTCGCGCGCGAGCGCCGCGAGGGCGTGCGTGGCCGCCAGCATCATCTCGTGGTTCACGCCCCTGGCGCGCACGTCGAGCGCCCCGCGGAAGATGAAGGGGAAGCCGAGGACGTTGTTGACCTGGTTGGGGTAGTCGGAGCGCCCGGTGGCCATGATCGCGTCGTCGCGCACCGCGGCCACCTCCTCGGGGAGGATCTCCGGATCCGGGTTGGCGAGCGCGAAGATGACCGGGTTGTCGGCCATCGAGGACACCATCTCCCCGGTGACCACGCCCTTGGTCGACAGGCCCACGAAGACGTCGGCGCCCCTCATCGCGTCGGCGAGCGTGCGCGCGTCCGTCTTCACGGCGTACGGCGCCTTGTACTCGTTCATCCCTTCCGTGCGGCCCTCGTAGATCACGCCCTTGGAGTCGCAGATCAGGATGTGGCCACGGGGCACGCCGAGCCGCTGGAAGTGGTCCGCCGTGGAAAGTGCGGACGCGCCCGCACCGCTGAAGACGACCTTGACGTCTTCCATCTTCTTGCCGATCAGGTCGACCGCGTTGAGCAGCGCCGCGGCCGCGATGATCGCCGTTCCGTGCTGGTCGTCGTGGAAGACCGGGATGTCCATGGTCTCCTTCAGCGTCCGCTCGATCACGAAGCACGCCGGCGCGCTGATGTCCTCCAGGTTGATGCCGCCGACCGTCGGCTCGAGGAGTTGACAGAAGCGGATCACCTCCTGCGGGTCCTCCGACGCGACCTCGATGTCGAAGACGTCGATGCCCGCGAAGCGCTTGAAGAGGACCCCCTTCCCCTCCATGACAGGCTTGGCCGCAAGCGGCCCGATGTTGCCGAGGCCCAGCACCGCCGTTCCGTTCGAAACCACGGCGACCAGATTCCCGCGGGCGGTGTACTTGAAAACGTCCTCGGGGTTGGCATGGATCTCCCGGCAGGGCTCGGCCACGCCGGGCGAGTATGCGAGCGACAGATCACGCGCGGTCGCCACCGGCTTGGTGGCGACGACCTCGATCTTTCCAGGACGGCCCTGCATGTGGTACTCGAGGGCGTCCTTGCGGCGATTTGCCATGGTCGTTGAGCTCCGAAGATGAAAGGAAGAGGGGACGTTAGAGACCCGTGTCAGGCGGTGTCAAACGTCCCCCTCCTTCGTAGATTCACCCTCCCGCCGAACGCGTCCCGGAAGCCGCGGAGGAAGCCATCCGAGCCTGCCTGAATCCGACGCGGACCCGACGCTTCGCGGCGTGCCTCGCGGCGATCACGGCAGGTGTGATCCCGGCGGGAGGGGCAGGACAGGTCGTGAGGCCCGACACCGCGGCGCGCGCCTGCCCGGGCGGGCGGATCACGAGCATCTTCGTGGACAACCACTCGATCTACGACGTGGATCAGGTTCAGGACGCCGGGGTGCTCGGGTGGGTGTACGGCGCGGCGAACGCCCTGCACGTGAAGACACGGGCGAACTTCATCCGCCGCGAGCTCCTCTTCCACGTGGGCGAGTGCTTCGATCCGCTTCTGCTGGAGGAGTCCGGACGGCTCCTGCGTGGCTACGCGTTCCTGGCACGAGCGGACGTCTTCGCCGTGGACCAGCCGGACGGCAACAAGCACGTCGTGGTGGACACCCAGGACGAGTGGACCACGCGCGTCGACCTCGGCATGTCGTTCGAGGACGGTGTCCACGTCGAGGCGCTCGAGCTCTCCGAGGAGAACCTCGCGGGCCAGGGCATCCTGGCGTCCGTCTTCTTCCGCCAGCGCAAGGAGCGCAAGGACCTTGGGGGGACCCTTCGCCTGCCCCGCCTCCTGCACACGCGCACGGACGTGGTGGTGAGCGGCGGCCGCACGCGCTCCGGCACGTTCCTGGACGAGCAGGTGGCGTATCCGTTCGTGGGCGAGGTGGGCCGGATCGCGCTCCGACAGGTGTACAGCCGCCGCGACGAGCTCTTCCCCTACGTGGTGGACGACTCCTCGGCGCCCTACAGCCACGTGCTCCTCCCCGACCTGGACGAGCGCGTGGAGCTTTCGGTCGCGGGCCGTCTGGGGCGGCCGGGCAACCTCACGCTCCTCGGGCTGGGCGTGTCGCGCGAGACGCTCGACTTCGAGGGCTTCCCCGGAAGCCTGGAGGTCGCGCACCAGAACGACTTCGGGAACACGGAGCCCGCGCCCCCCGACGTGCTTCCGGGGATCCTCCCACAGGCCCACGCCTCGTCGACGACGCGCGTGAACTTCTTCATGGGCCAGCGCAACGTCCGCTACCTGCGGGTGCGCGGGCTCGACGCGCTCTCAGGCGTGCAGGACGTCCAGCTCGGCACCGACGTCGGGCTGACGGTGGGGCGCAGCATCGACGTGCTGTCGGCCTCCGGGCTGGGCGGCACGAACGACCTCTATACGCGCTTCCGCTTCTTCGCGGGTCACGACCCCGGGACCTCGTACCTCTTCCTGAACGTGGCGGCGGAGGGACGGGACGTGCTGTCTGGCCGAGCGTTGCCGGAGGGGTGGCGCGACCTCATCGGGGAGGTCGATCTCTACGGCTATCTCCGCCCGCGCAGGACACCGTCGCACACCTTCTTCGCGCGGGTCTCGGGCGCGGGCGGGTGGTCCATGGTCACCCCCTTCCAGCTCACCCTCGGAGGCCGCCGCTCGCTGCGCGGTCTCAGCGAGGAGAGCTACCCGGGGGAGCGCCGCGTCCTCTTCACGCTCGAGGACCGGTACTTCCTGCACTGGCCCGCACCGTCGGTCTTCGACCTCGGCGTCACGCTCTTCGCGGACGGGGGCCGCGTCTGGGCGGGCGAGGTCCCGTACGGTACGGACTCGGGGTGGAAGGGCGCCGTGGGCGGAGGGATCCGCCTCGGCTTCCCGTCAGGCACACGGGGCCTCGCGCGTCTCGACCTCGCCTTCCCGCTCGGGGCGGGCGCCACGGGCGGCCCTGTCTTCCGGGTGACGCTCTTCGAGCTGCTCGGGCTCTCGAGCGGTTTCGCCGATCCGCAGCTCGAGCGGAGCCGTCGCCTGGCGGTGGGCCCCGACTTCTTCACCACGGATCGGCGCTGATGACTCCCGAGAAGGCCCGCCAGCGGGCGCACGAGGTGCGGCGCGTGCTCCGCCTCGTGCTGTGGATGAACGTGTGCGTCGTGCTCGTGAAGCTCGGCGTGTGGGTGACGTCGCACGCGATGTCGGTGATGGCGGAGTCGTTCCACTCCTCCCTGGACGCGGCCAACAACGTCTTCGCCCTGGCGATCGCGCGCGTGGCCTCGCGCGGGCCAGACGACGACCATCCGTACGGCCACCAGAAGTTCGAGACGCTCGGGGCGCTTGCCCTGGTCGGCGTGCTCTCGATCACGGTGTTCGAGCTCATCCAGCACTCGGTGGCCCGGATGATGGCGGGCACCACGCGCGCCACGGAGGTCGGCGCCTGGTCGTTCGTGCTCATGGGCATCTCGCTCTTGGCGGGCGTCGCGATCTCGCGCTACGAGTCACGGGTCGGAAGACGCCTGGGAAGCGACCTCCTCCTGGCCGACTCCGCGCACACGCGCTCGGACGTGCTCACGACGCTCGGCGTGCTCGTGGGCCTCGCGGCCATCCGCTTCGGCTACCCGGTAGCCGACCCCGTCGTGACGATCCTGGTGGCCCTGATCATCGCGCACACCGGGTGGGAGATCGTGCGCGAGACCGTCCCCGTGCTCGTGGACCACCGTGCGGTCGACCCCGCCCGCATCGAGGACGTGGCGCTGGAGATCGAGGGCGTGTACGCGGCCTACCAGATCCGTTCGCGCGGGCGCCCCGGCGCCCGCTTCGCCGAGCTGACCATCGCGGTCGACGCCGGGCTCGACGTGGCGGCCGCGCACGCGATCGCGGACGAGACAGAGCGTCGGGTGGCGGAGGCGCTGAGAGCCCGGGAGGTCGTCGTGCACGTGGAGCCGAGCGCGTGAGACCGCGCTCCTTCGAGCCGGAGATCCTGGACGGCCCCACGCCCGACGAGGACGAGCTGGCACGCTCGCTCGCCCAGGTGGCGCAGGTGAACCGCTGGCTCGGCGGGACGACGGCGCTGCGCCGGCACCTGGCGCCGTCGGCCCGGAGGGGGCGGGCGCTGCGCGTCCTGGACGTCGGGACCGGGAACGGCGACACCCTGGGCGCGCTCGGGAGGTGGGCGCGGGGGCGGGGCGTGGCGTGGTACGGGGTGGGCGTCGAGCTGAGCCCGCAGTCGGCCCGCATCGCGCGCGGTCGCGTGGACGCGGTGGTGCGCGGCGACGCCCTCCGTCTCCCCTTCGCGGACGGCTCCTTCGACGCGACGCTGTGCACGCTCACCCTCCACCACTTCACCGACGCCGACGCCGCGGCCCTGGTCCGGGAGATGGCGCGCGTGTCGCGCGACCTGGTGCTCGTGAACGACCTCGAGCGCTCGACGCCGAACTACTGGGGGGCGCGGGCGCTCGCGGCCACGCTCTGGCGCGGGAACCGGATCACGAGGAACGACGGTCCGCTCTCGGTGCTCCGCTCCTTCACGCTCGATGAGCTCCTCGAGGTCGGCACGCGGGCGGGCCTGCGCGGGGCGCGCGTGCGCCGGCACTTCCCCTGGCGGATCGTCCTGGAGGGACACGCTTGACCCGCGAGCCGGACGTGGTCGTGGTGGGCGGAGGCCCGGCCGGGAGCACGGCCGCCACGCTCCTCGCACGCCGGGGATGGAGCGTCCTCCTGCTGGATCGCGCGCGCTTCCCGCGCGCCAAGCCGTGCGGGGAGTGCCTCAACCCGGGCGCACTGGCCGCGCTGGAGCGCACCGGGCTGCTCGACCCGGTCCTCGCGCTGGATCCCGTTCCGCTCGGGGGCTGGACCATCCGCACGGGCGGGGTCGAGGTGTCCGCGGCGTTCGGAGACGGCCTGAGGGGCCTGGGCGTGGCGCGCACCCGCCTCGACGCCGCCCTGCTGGACGAGGCGCGCCGCGCCGGCGTCGACGTGCAGGAGGAAGCGCGTGTGACCGCCGCCCGCTCAGCGGACCCCATCGACGGCCGTCCGGCGGTCGAGTGGCGGTCGGGTGCGGACGGCCCCGCGGGCACCCTCCGCCCACGCGTGGTAGTCGGGGCGGATGGCCTGCGCTCGGTGGTCGTGCGTGCGCTGGGACTCCTCGCGCGCCGGCCCCGGCTGCGCAAGGTGTCGCTGACCACGCACGTGCGCGGCGAGGCGCTCCCCGACCGGAACGGGCTCCTCGACGTGCGGGACGGGGTGACGCTCGGGGTGGCGCCGGTCGGTCGGGGGCGCTGGAACGTGACCGTGGTGGCGCCCGCCCCGGTCGACGACGGTGTGCTCTCCGACGATCCGGCGGCCTGGGTGGGCGACGTGCTCCGCCGACGCCTCCCCGAGGCCCGCTGGGAGCCGGACGACGACGTGCTCGCCTCCGGCCCGTTCGACTGGCCGGTGCGGCGGGCCTGGGCTCCGGGCGTCGTGCTGGTGGGCGACGCGGCCGGCTACTTCGATCCGTTCACCGGGCAGGGCGTCTACCGGGCCGTGCGCTCGTCCGAGCTGGCCGCGCCGGCTGTGGACGAGGCGCTGGCTTCCGGGTCCTGGGGGCCGCTCGGCGCCTACGGCCGCCGCTGGGAGCGGGAGGCCCGGTGGGGGAGGCGCGTGCAGCGCGGCGTGGAGGTGGTCATGGCCCACCCCCGCGTCCGGGGCGTCGTGCTGCGGAGGCTTCGCGCGTCGGGCGGGTTGGCCGCCGTGATCCGCGTGACCGGCGACGCGGCGCCGCCCTCGACGCTCTTGCGGCCGTTCGTCTGGGTCTGAGCCCGCCCGCCGCCCTGCGCTCGGCACACGTGGCTCCCGGGCCACGCGACGTCGCTTGCCCACCCGGCGGCGCCCGCCTACCGTCTCCCGCCCCGGGCCCCCGCCTTCGCACCCTCTCCGGAACGCCCTTGGTCACGATCGACGAGCACCGCTGCGCCGCCCCCGCGGACGTGGCGTTCCAGGTCGCCGCCGACGTCGAGGGATGGCCGGGAATCCTGGGCCACTACCGTTGGGTCCGATTCCTCCGGAAGGAGGGCTTCGGGCGCGGGCTGGTGGAGATGGCCGCGTGGCGGTCCTTCGGGCCCGTGCGCTATCCCACCTGGTGGGTGTCGGAGATGGAGCACGACGCCACCGCCCGGGTAGTGCGGTACCGGCACGTGGAGGGCGTCACCCGGGGCATGGACGTCCTCTGGGAGGTCACCCCCCTCGACGAGGGCGGCAGCCATCTGCGCATCGTCCACGAATGGGACGGGCCGTCCTGGCCCCTCGTGAAGGGGTTCGCGGCCGACCGCATCATCGGGCCCGGATTCATCAGCCACATCGCGGGTCGCACCCTTGCCGGGGTGGCGGCCGAGGCGGAACGGAGGCATCGGCTTGGGTGACGACCAGAGAGGTGGGGTGGTGACCCGGCGCGTGTTCGTGACCGGGCTCGGGCCGATCACCGCGTCCGGGATCGGGATCGACGCGTTCGCGGCGGGGCTGCGCTCCGGCGTGTCGCCGATCCGGGAGGTAACCCGCTTCGACGCCTCTCCCTTCCGGACGCGCATCGCCGCGGAGGTGGACGGCTTCGACCCCGACGCGTTCTTCGAGCGGAGGGAGGCCCGCCGGCTCGACCGCTTCGCCCAGTTCGCGTGCGCGGGCACCGCCCTTGCGCTCCGCGACGCGGGGCTCACCACGGACGCGGTGGACCCTTGTCGGGTCGCTGTCCAGATGGGCTCGGCGCTCGGTGGGATGGCGTACGCGGAGGAGCAGGTCGGGAACCTCATCCGGAGCGGCGTGCGCGGCGTCGACCCGCGCGTCGTTACCAGCGCGTATTGCGGGGCCGCGAGCTGCCAGGCCGCCATCGCCACCGGTTTCACCGGACCCAACTCCACGAACGCGATGAGCTGCGCGTCGGGTACGATCGCCGTGGGCGACGCGTTCCGGCTCATCCAGGGCGGGCTCGCCGACGCGGCGGTGGCCGGGGGCGTCGAGGCCCCCCTCGCTCCCCTCTGCTTCGGCGCCTTCGCGATCGCGCGGGCGATGAGCGCGCGCAACGAGGAGCCCGGCCGGGCCTGCCGCCCCTTCGATGCGGGACGGGACGGGTTCGTCATGGGGGAGGGTGCCTGCATCGTCGTGCTCGAGGAGGCCTCGCACGCGCTCGCCCGCGGCGCGCGGATCTACGCCGAGATCGTCGGCTACGCGGTGACGAACGACGCGCACCACATGACCGCACCCCGTCCCGACGGGGTCCAGGCGGTCACCGCGATGAGGCTGGCACTCCGCTCGGCGGGGATCCGCCCCGACGAGGTCGACCACGTCAACGCCCACGCCTCCTCCACGCCGCTCAACGACGCGGTGGAGAGCCAGGCCATCCGCGAGGTGTTCGGCGAGCACACGGGCGCGGTGTCGGTGTCCGGCACGAAGCCGTTCTACGGCCACTCGCTCGGCGCCTCCGGGGCGATCGAGGCCGCCGTGGCGTGCCTGACGATCCGCGACGGTTGGGCTCCGCCCACGCTCAACCTCGAGGAGCCGGGAGACGGCTGCGACCTGGACTACGTGGAGGCCGGGGGGCGGCCCCAGCGCATCCGTACGATCCTGTCCAACTCCTTCGGGTTCGGCGGGATCAACGCGAGCCTGGTCCTCAGAGCCGCGGAGGAGGTCGGAGGAGCGTCGGCTTGAACGCTCTGGCGGGCATCCCTCCCGAGCTGCTCGTCATCCCGCCGCTCGCGCTGGCCGCAGGGGTGGACCTGTACCTCACCCTCCTCGTGCTCGGAGCCGCTCCGGGCTCGGGCTGGTGGGAGAGCCTCCCCGGGGCCCTCGGGGACCTCGGAGCGCCCGGCGTCGTCCTCATCGTGGGGAGCTTCTACCTCCTCGAGTTCCTCGCCGAAGCGTGGCCGTCCGCGGCGCTCTTCTGGAACGCGTTCCACGCCATCATCCGGCCGCTCGCAGGGGCGCTCCTGGCGCTCCTCCTCCTCGATGGGCAGCCGGCGTCGGTGGTCGTCCCCGGTGCGATCGTCGCCGGCGCGCTGGCCTCCGGAGCGCACGCCGCGCGCACCGGCGGCGGCGTGCTCCTCTGGCTGGATTCGGCGCGCCACCCGAGCCGGGTGCTGGTCGCGCTCTTCGAGGACGTCGTCGTGCTCGGCACGGTCGTGCTCGTCCTCGACGCGCCCCGCGTGGCGCTGGGCGTCTCGTTCGGTGTGATCGCGCTCACCCTGCCCGTCGCCGGGTCGCAGGTACGGGCGTTCGCCTTCGCGGTGCGCCTCGTGTGGGCGCGGGCGTGGCGGTCGCTCGGTCAGTCCCGGTGGGAGGATCCCGAGACCTTTCCCGCCTGGGTGCGTGATGCCCTGGAGGGCGACGTGATGGCGCCCGGCGGGGGGCTGCGGGGGAGCATGGCAGGCGGCCATCGCCTACCACGGGCGCCCAGGTTCGTGGTCGGGTGGGTGGTGGTGCGGGGGGACACGCCTCTCTTCGTCTACCCGCGGGGGAGGTCACCAGGGAGGGTGGATCTGGGCCCCCTGCGCGCCCACCGCATCACGGAAAGCGCGTTCTTCCGCCGTGTCGAGCTGCTCGGACCGCCTCCCGCCAACCTCTATTTCGGCCTGGACGGGCCCGGAGCAGAGAGCCTCCGGGCCGAGTTCCTGGCAGGCCGCGGAGCGTACGCCGACCCGTGGAACCCCAGGGCTGACAGCGGGTAACCCGGCCGATCCCCACGCAGAGTGGCCCCCAGGATGTTTCCGGAATGCGACACACGAAACCTTTGACCGTGGAAACAGGCTTTTATAAGTTCCGGTTCACTCTGCCATCAGTTCGTTCGCTTTGCGGTCCTTCGGGATCCTCCCGCCCGGATTCCTCGTTTCGCGTCGGTTACGCCGACTAGGTCCCCCCTTCGGTCGCAAGTCGAGGAACAGACAAACGGATGTTTTCTCCGTCACGTGGCCTGGATTCGTTCGACCAATACCTGCAGGACGTCGAGAAATACCCGCTGATCCAGGACCCCAAGGAGGAGCGGGAGCTCGCCCGGCGGGCGAGGCAAGGGGACAAGGAAGCGGCCGAGCGCCTCGTCACGGCGAACCTCCGCTTCGTCATCTCCTACGTGAAGAAGTACCAGGGCCGCGGGCTCGGCCTGGCCGAGTTGGTATGCATCGGGAACGAAGGTCTACTCAAGGCCGTGAAGAAGTTCGATCCCGACAAGGGCGTGAAGTTCATCTCGTACGCCGTCTGGTGGATCCGCCAGACCGTGCTCCAGGCGCTGGCCGAGCAGACCCGCTCGGTGCGTATCCCGCTCAACCAGAACTCCAACCTCGCGCGGCTGGCCCGCACCGACACGCAGCTCACGCAGACGCTGGGTCGGTCGCCCACGGACCAGGAAATCGCCGACGAGATGGGAGAGCCCCTCGAAACGATCCGCGCGTTGCGCCGTGTCGCGGCGTCGGAGCTGAGCCTGGACGCGCCCATCGACCGGAGCGATCGTGACAGCTCGAGCTTCGGCGAGCGCTTCGCGGGGGCGGAGGGCTCGGACATCGAGGAGGACGTGGAGGCGATGGCCCGCCGCGAGTTCCTCGAGCAGATGTTCGAGAACTACCTGACCGAGCGCGAGCGGAAGATTCTCTACCTGTACTACGGCCTGGACGACGGCGAGGAGCGCACCCTCGAGGAGATCGGCTCGCTGCTCGGCGTGACGCGCGAGCGGATCCGGCAAATCCGCAACCGCGCCTTCGAGAAGCTGCGGGAGAGCCCGCACGGGGAGTCGCTGTCAGGGTTCTGGACCGCAAACTGACGGGGCGTCGCGCACCCGCCGACGCCGGCTGCTCCACCGCGAGGTGACCCGGGAGGTCGAGTCCCGGGGCGATCCCTCGGGCCCGTCGTAGCCGCGACGACGGGCACCGACCCGACCGACCCCTCGACCATCCCGCCGCCGCGACCCGTCGCGATCGACGCACCCACCACCCGTCGGGCGCCCGTCCACCCGCCGCGCGACCCCCGTCGCGTCCGGAACCGCCCCCTTCGGGCGAGCGTACCAAGCGTGGCCGTGACGCCTTCCGTTTCCCTACCGAGAGCCCGTTGACCCGCCGACCTCCCGGCCCGCGCACCACCACCGTCGCCGCCCTGGTCGCCAGCCTTTCGCTGGGGGTCCTTCCGGCCCGCGCGCAGCGGCCCGACGGCGCGGGCGGCGGGTGGAACGGGGAGCGGGCCCTCGAGCTCGTCGCGCGCGCGCGCATCCAGCGGCACTCCGCCGTGGTGGACACCTCCTTCACGTCGTACCAGGCGGACGCACGCGGCTACGTCTACTTCTTCTTCGACCGCCCCGACTCCGACCAGAGGAACCTGGTCAAGGCCGACCAGATCGCCCTCGAGGTCTTCTGGCAGGCGCCCGACAAGACGCGCCAGCGCATCGTGGGATTGCGCGACAAGAAGGTGCTCCCCACCAACATCCACTACCACCTCGACCACCTGACGGTCGTCCAGGACGACTTCGGCGACCGCATCCGGGTGGGCGACGGCGACGAGGTGTCGGCGGTCGTGCACCCTCTGGCTCCGGGCGCGGAGACCGTCTACGACTACCTCCTCGCCGACTCCCTGAGCCTCACGTACGGAGGGGGATCGGAGGAGGTCCGGGTCTACGAGCTGCGCGTGCGGCCGAAGGACCCCGGGATCCCGGGCTACGTGGGGTCCGTGTTCCTCGACCGCACGACGGCGGCTATCGTGCGCATGAGCTTCACGTTCACGCCGTCGTCCTACGTCGACGCCTACCTCGACTACATCCGCATCTCCCTCGACAACTCGCTCTGGATGGGCCGCTACTGGCTGCCCTACCGTCAGGAGGTCGAGCTGCGGCGCGAGATCCCCCAGCTCGACTTCCTGGCCGGGAGCATCATCCGGGGTCGTTTCGAGATCGGACCATACGCCTTCAACGTCCCGCTCCCCGCGTCGCTCTTCGGAGGACGGGCGGTCACCACAGTGCCGGAGGCGCAGCGGGAGGCCTACCCGTTCGACCGTGGGCTCTTCGACGACCTCGACGAGGAGGGCCTGGCCCCTACGCCGAGCCTCGAGGAGATCCGGGCGGAGGCGCGTCGGATCCTCGCCGGCAAGGCTCTGTCGGGGCTCGCGCCGGTCCGGCTGCAGATCCGGTCCTTCTCCGACGCGCTCCGCTACGACAGGGCGGAGGGCGTCTTCGCCGGGGCCGGCGTCGACCTGCGGCCGGACCCCGACCTCGCCGTGCGTCTGGGGATCGGCTACGCGTTCGGGAGGGAGCGTCCGAGCGGGTCGCTGGAGATCACGGGCACGCCCGCGCGGGTGGTCCCGGTCGTGGAGGCGTACTGGGACCAGCTTCGTGACCTGGGCCCCTTCGAGGCCTCCTCACCCGTCGTCTCCTCGCTGGGCACCGCCTTCACCAGCCAGGACTGGCTCGACCCGTGGTTCGCGCGCGGGGCTCGCCTCACGTTGCGCGGACCCCGCCCCGGCGACGGCCCGTCCGTCACGCTGCGCTGGGAGCGTCAGGCCTCGGGACGCACGGTGGTGAACGGGCGCGACTACGCCCCCGTCCGACCGATCGTCGACGGCACGCTCGTGGGTGCCGAAGCGCGGGTGCCGTTCGCGCTTCCGCTCGGCGGCGCGGGCGCGGTGCAGATCACGGGCGGGAGGATCGCCGGCCGGACGTTCGGGACGCTGGTGTCGCACAACGCCTGGACGGTCGAGGACCGGGACCGCGGGTGGAAGCTCCTCGCGGAGCTGGACGCCGGTGGCGCGTCGCCGCGCACGCCCGTCCAGGAGCTGTTCCTCCTCGGCGGACGCGGGACGCTGCCGGGGTGGGACTTCCGGAGGTTCGTGGGGCGGGCCTTCTGGCTGGCTCGCGTGGAGGGTACCCACCCCCTCCTCCAACCGTGGGTGGGAATCCGTGCCTTCGCCGCCCTCGGCGCCACCACCTTCGCCTCTGCCTCCCTCCCCGCCGGCTGGGAGGGCGCGCACGACAGCGACGGCCCACGCGCCTCCGTGGGCGCGGGCCTCTCGCTGGGTTGGGACGTGCTCCGCCTCGACGTGGCCCACGGGGTCGGCGACGAGGGCCGCTGGGAGGTGATCTTCTCGGTCGATCCGCGCTTCCGACCCTGGCTCTGAGCGGGCCCTCGATTCGCGGTCGCGAGGGGGCCGGGGCGCGTGGGCCGCCCCGGCCGCCCCGTCAGCGCCCCGCCCCGCGTCGCGTCGACGCCTCAGGCCGCTTCGTCCAGCTCCTCCTCGTCGTCGTTCGCCCTCGACGACAGGAGCACGACCTCCTTCACGTTGATGTCCGCGGTCGGGATCGAGATTCCGTCGCGCTCGTAGGAGTCGTACTCGACCCGCCCCTCGATGTAGATCCGGTCGCCCATCTTGATGTAGTCCTCGGCGAACTGGGCGAGCCGGTTCCACAGGGTCAGCCGGTGCCAATCCGTGCGCGGCTGGCCGTCCGCACCGGCCGGCGGACGACGGTTCGTCGCGAGCGAGAGGTGCGCGACCTTCGTCCCGCTCTTCGTCTGCTGGATGTCGGGATCGCGCCCGACGTTGCCCACCAGGATGATCTTGTTCACCGACCGGCTCATGGGGACCGCCTCCTTCGGAGTGTTGGCCTCCGTCGGCCCGGGGGCCGACGCGTCGCACACGAAGGATGGGCGGGCTCCGGGGGCACCCGAATGCCCGTTGGGGACGGGTGCGCCGGCTACGCGCGCTTCTTGAGCGCGCTCCCCCAGAACGGACCACCCATGAGCGGGCCGAGGAGGCAGAAGTTCACTGCTCCGGATGCGAAGGCGATGAGGCCCACGACCGCGACGATCCACCCTCCGGTGCCTTTCACGACCATGAAGCCCACGACGATCAGTACCACACCGGCGACCACGCGGAGCAGCCTGCCCGCGGCGGACGCCATGAAGCGTACGAGTCCCATTCCTGTCTCCGATGAAAATGAGTGGGTCATCGGAGGTCCAGCCTTTCCCTACCCGTTGCAGGAGAAACGCGGGGAAGGTGGGTCGGGTTCCCGGGCCCGGGCGAGACCACGCGGTGACCGGCCTCTCCGCACCCCGCCCCCCGTCAGGTCGGCGCGGTCGTCGGTCGACCACGCTCGAGCCACTCACGGCCGGTGCCGTGGGGGCAGCGGGCCGAGGCGCGGCGGCCGGCTGCCCGACATGGGTCCCCGCGCGGCCACATAGCCGAGCTCACGTCCCTCGTCCACGGCGCGTAGCATCAGCCCACCCCTGCTCATGTCGCCCCGCCCGATGAACGCCTCCGGCACGACCAGCGCCCCGCCCCACGCCTCGCCGAGTGGATCGAGGTACTTCCCGGTCGCGAGGCTCCCCAGGAGCACGACCTGGCAGTCCGGGCCGGCGCGGTCCCGGAGGGAGAGGGAGGTGGACACGAGCGGTCCGCGATACCGGGGATCGTTCGGGTCGACGGGCACCTCCGCCATCGCACGCAGGATGGCTGGAGTGACCGGCATGTCCAACGCGACCAGCCCCCGGTCGCTCGTGATCACCCAACCGCCCACCAGCCCCGGCGGCGGCTGCGCGAAGGCGCGCGCGTACGCGCACTTGCCGCGGAAGTACAGGGAGCTGGTGCGCGCGAACACGTCGGCGATCGTGAGCCGGCCGTCGCGTAGATCGCGCGCGAGCTCACCCACCGCATCCTCGCGGAGGAGGCGCTCCGCGCGCTTGCCGGCGAGGGTAGCGGGAGACAGGAGGAAGATCCGTCGGCGCATCACGCAGGGTCCACCCTCGCGCGCGATCTCGTCAAGTCCCCCCCGGGGACGTGCGCTGTCCCCGGTAGCGCGGCCGCGCTACCGTGCCGGGCGGCCGCTTGAACCGGCGACGTCGCGAAGATGTCCGGATCGCGGAGCCGGCTCCGACGTCTCCCACGAAAGGCACCACGGGGGTGCCATCCACGACACGGGAGGAGCGCCATGAAGTACATGATCCTGACCTACGCGTCCCAGCGGGACTACGACGAGATGGCCGGAAAGGCCGGTGACGGCCGGCCCTGGACGTCCCGGGACTTCGCGGCCCTGGGCACGTTCATGGAGACGTTCAATCGCGAGCTCGCCGAATCGGGAGAGCTCGTCGAGACGCGCGGCTTGAGCGCCCCGATCCACACGCGCAGGATCCAACTGCGCAACGACGTGCCGTTGGTCACCGACGGACCGTACGCGGAAGCCCAGGAGGTGCTCGCCGGCTACTGGGTCGTCGACTGCGCCTCGTTCGACCGCGCGACCGAGATCGCCGCCCGCCTCGCGTTGTGCCCTGCCCCCGAGCACGTGCGTGTGCGTGCGATCGCGGACGTGCGCCCGATCGACGACCACCGCCCTGACTTCGAGGGCTGAGGCGCCCCGTGGCCGACGCCACCCGCGTCGAGGACCTGCTGCGCCGCTCGGCGCCCGAGGCCCTCGGCGCGGTCGTGCGCCGGTACGGCAACTTCGACCTCGCGGAGGACGCCGTGCAGGAGGCGCTCCTGGCGGCCAGCAGACAGTGGCCGATCTCGGGCGTCCCGGATCGCCCGGTCGCGTGGCTGATCCGCGTGGCCGCGCGCCGCCTCACCGACCTGCTGCGCAGCGAGCGGGCGCGCCGGCTCCGCGAGGACCGGGTCGCCCTGGGGCAACTCGCGGACCGGCAGGTGGCGCCGACCGTGGACGGCGTCCCCGGGGATGCGGACGACAGCCTGATCCTCCTCTTCATGTGCTGCCATCCCGCGCTCTCGCCCGCGTCGCAGATCGCGCTCACCCTGCGCGCCGTCGGCGGGCTGACCACGGCCGAGATCGCGCGCGCGTTCCTCGTGCCCGAGGCGACGATGACACGCCGCATCACCCGGGCGAAGCGGAGCATCGTCGAGAGCGGCATCCCCTTCCGCATGCCCGACGTGAGCGAGCGTGCGGAGCGGCTCGCTGCGGTGCTTCACGTCGTGTACCTGATCTTCAACGAGGGGTACACGGCCACCTCGGGCGTGCATCTGCACCGCGCGGACCTCTCGGTCGAAGCGATCCGACTGGTTCGCATGGTCCACGGGCTGCTACCCGACGACGCCGAGGTGTCTGGGCTGCTTGCGCTCATGCTGCTCACCGACGCACGCCGTGCGGCGCGAACCGATCCGGACGGGCTGCCCGTCCCGATGGCCGAGCAGGACCGGTCCGTTTGGGACCGCGCGGCCATCGCGGAGGGCGTCGACCTGGTGACCGACGCCCTCCCGCGGGGTCCGGTGGGCCCCTACCAGCTGCAAGCGGCGATCGCGGCGCTCCACGATGAGGCGCCCCATGCCGACGCGACCGACTGGCCGCAGATCGTAGCGCTCTACGAGCTGTTGATCCGGATGGAGGACAATCCCGTGGTCCGGCTGAACCATGCCGTCGCCGTCGCGATGGCGCGTGGACCGGAAGCCGGGCTGGAGCTGATCGACACCTTCCGCGGCGACGAGCGCGTCGCTCGCGACCATCGCCTGCACGCGGTACGCGGGCACCTGCTCGAGATGGCCGGAGCACGCACCGCGGCACATGCCAGCTACGTGGAGGCGGCCCGCCAGGCGACGAGCCTTCCGCAGCAGCGCTACCTCAACGGGTGCGCTGCGCGCGTGGCGACCGATGCGTGACGCGCCGGCCGATCCGGACGGCGCGATGCGTCCGCCGCCCCGGGCCTACGCCTTGCACTCGTACCAGTTGGCGCCCACGCCCCATTCCGCCACGAGCGGAACGGCGAGCTCCATCGCCGACTCCATCCTCCCGACCACGAGCGCGCGCACGCCGTCCAGCTCGGGCTCGGGCACCTCGAGGAGGAGCTCGTCGTGCACCTGGAGGAGGAGACGGGCGGCGCTGCCGCTCTCGTCGAGCGCGCGCTGCACGTGGATCATCGCGCGCTTGATCATGTCCGCGGCGGTGCCCTGGATGGGCGTGTTCTGCGCGACCCGCTCGCCGAACTGGCGCACGCTCCAGTTGCGTGCCTGCAGCTCGGGCACGTAGCGCCGACGCCCGAGGAGCGTCTCGACGTAGCCGAGCTCGCGCGCCTTCTCGACCTGCTCGTCCAGGTAGGCGCGCACCCCTGCGAAGCGCTCGAAGTACGTGTCGATGAAGCGCTTCGCCTCGTCGCGCGAGATGCCGAGCTGGCGCGCGAGGGAGAACGGCCCCTGGCCGTAGAGGGTGGCGAAGTTCACGGTCTTGGCCTGGGCGCGCATCGCGGGGGTCACGTCGGCCACGGGCACGTCGAAGATGACCGCGGCGGTCTGCTTGTGCACGTCGACGCCCTGCGTGAACGCCGTGACGAACGCCTCGTCCCCGGAGAAGTGCGCGAGGATGCGGAGCTCGATCTGCGAGTAGTCCACCCCCAGGAAGACGTGGCCCGGATCGGCGACGAACCCCTTGCGCACCTCGCGCCCCAACGGCGTGCGGATCGGGATGTTCTGCAGATTGGGGTCGCTCGAGGAGAGGCGGCCGGTCGCCGCGACGGTCTGGTTGAAGCTGGTGTGGATGCGTCCCGTGTCCGGGTTCACCAGGCCGGGGAGGGCGTCCACGTACGTGCTGCGCAGCTTCTCGAGCTCGCGGTACTCCATGAGCAGCCTGGGCACCTCGTGGCCCTCGGCCGCGAGCTCCTCGAGGACGGAGGCGTCCGTGCTGGCGCCGGTCTTCGTCTTCTTCAGGACCGGCAGATCCAGCTTCTCGAAGAGGACCTCCCGGAGCTGTGGCGTGGAGTTCAGGTTGAACTCCCCGCCGGCCAGCTTGAAGATCTCCTCCTGGATGAGGTCGAGCTCACGCTTGAGCCGGCCGCGCATCCCGCGGAAGACCGCCTCGTCGATCGCGATCCCCGCGAGCTCCATGCGCGCGAGCACGGGGACGAGCGGCATCTCGAGCTGGGTCATGAGCTCGACGAGCCCGCCCTCCTCCAGCTCGGGCTCGAAGCGCTCCTCGAGCCGCAGCGCGAAGTCCGCGCTCTCGCAGGCGTGGTCCCGGATGCGCTCGATCGGCGCTTCCGCGAACGGCACCTTCCCACGGCCGCTCCCCACCACGTCCGCGTGCGTCGTGGTCTTCAGGGCGAAGAGCTCGAGCACGAGGAAGTCGAGGCCGTGCCCGCGCCGCCCGGGATCCAGGACGTAGCTCGCCACCATCGTGTCGAACGCCCAGCCGGCGAGCTCCACCCCCGCGCGTGACAGGGCCAGCGCGGTGCGCTTCAGGTCGTGGCCCACCTTCGCCACCGTCGCGTCTTCGAGCACGGCGCGCAGCCCGGCGAGCCTCCCGTCCGTGACCGCGGGGAGGTTGCGCGCCCTCCCCTGCTCCTCCCCCTCGAACGTCAGCTCGAACGGCGTCACGTGCCCGAACGGGAGGTACCAGGCGGACCCGGGCTCCACGGCCAGAGCCAGCCCCACCAGCTCCCCACGGAGGGGATCGGTCTCCGACGTCACAACCGCGACGGACACCCGGCCGCGCTCACGCACCGCCGACACGACCGCCTCGACGCCGGCCGCGTCGTCCGCGATGCGATACGCCTCGGCCGTGCCACCCGCGGCCGGCTCGGCGCCCGCCGGAGCGGCCCGCACCGCGTCCTCCGCACCCGCCGCGAACTGCTCCGCCCAGCGCCGGAACTCCAGCTCCACGAAGACGTCGCGGAGGCGGGCTGCATTCGGCTCGTGGACCTTCCACGCCTCGAGGTCGAGGTCGACGTCGAGGTCCGTCATGATCGTGACCAGGCGCCGCGACAGTCGTACCTGGTCGAGGTTCTCCTCGAGGGACTTCCGCGCCCGAGGCGGCGTCACCTCCGCCACGCGCTCGAGCATCGCCTCGAGGGACCCGAACTCCTCGAGGAGCTTCACGGCGGTCTTCGGGCCGACGCCGGGTGCGCCCGGGACGTTGTCCGAGGAGTCCCCGATGAGTGCCAGGTAGTCGACCACCTGCGACGGCGGGATCCCGAACTTCTCCGAGGCGTTGGTCGTGTCGACCCACTCGGCCGCCACACCCGCCGCCCCGCCGCGCCCCGGGTTCATGAGGTGCACACCCGGGCCGACGAGCTGGTAGAGATCCTTGTCCCCGGAGACGATCACCGCCTCGAGCCCCGCGGCGCGCGCCTTCGTGGCGAGCGTGCCGATCACGTCGTCGGCCTCGTACCCGGGCAACTCCACCACCGCGTCGTTGAACCCGGCGACGATCTCGCGCACGCGGGCCAGGGAGGCGCGCAGGTCGTCGGGCATCTTCGAGCGCGTCGCCTTGTAGTCCGGAAAGATGTCCTCCCGGAACGAGCTGCCCGCGTCGAACACCACCGCGAGGTAGTCGGGCGCGAACTTCTCACGGATGTCGAGGAGGAACTGGGTAAAGCCGAACGGGGCGGAGGTGTTCTCGCCCTTCGTGTTCGTGAGGGGGCGGTTGATGAACGCGAAGTACGACCTGTAGATGAGGGCGTACGCGTCGATCAGGAAGATGCGGGGGGCGGTCTTCTCGGGGATGTCCAACGATTCGTGGGCAGGGCGTCAGAAAGGGCTCAGGAAAAAAGACGCCCCGCAGCCCGAGGGGCCGCGGAGCGCCTGGTTCCGTGCAGGCTTCGCGTCAGGCCCGAACGACGTTCGTGGCCTGGGGGCCGCGTTCATCGGCCCGAAGTTCGAACTCCACCTCTTCGCCCTCCGCGAGCGTTCGAAATCCATTGCCCACGATGGCGGAGAAGTGGACGAATACGTCGTCACCCTTGGGATGCTGGATGAAGCCGTACCCCTTCGAGTCGTTGAACCATTTCACGGTCCCTTTCATGCCGTCACCTCCGACTGAGTCACGGAAGGCCGCCCTCGAGTCGGCGGCCTCACGTACCTTGGCGAAGCCCCGGCGCCGACGCAAGGAAGAAGGAACCCGGTGGTCCGCGAGCGTCGCGCGGGCGGCGGCGAGGAGCGTGGAGCGGCGGCGCCGCGCCACTATTCGAGGCCGTAGAGCGCCTGGTAGACACCCACGTTGCGGCGGATGTTCTTCACGTAGCCGCGGGTCTCCTCGAACGGGATGCGCTCGACGAAACGGTCGGGGTCCGACGCCTCCGGATAGCGGCGCCAGCGCGTGGCGCGCGTCGGGCCGGCATTGTACGCGGAGAGCACGATGGGGAGGTCGCCCCCGTAGCGGCGGTTCATGTCCACGAAGAACGCCGCGCCCAGGTGCAGGTTCACCTCCGGCGTCGTCAGGTTCTTCTCGTGGAAGTCCTCGGGCCCGTACGTGCGCGCCAGCGCGCGCCCGGTCGGTGGCATGACCTGCATGAGCCCCACCGCGCCCGCGCCGCTCCGGACGTCAGCCTTGAACGCAGACTCCTGGCGGATCAGCGCGGCCAGCAGGATGGGGTCGACGCCCCACTCGGCCGCCTCCCTCGCCACCAGCTCGCGGTAGGGGAACGGGTACACGACCCGGAGCAGCCTCCGGTCCCAGGGCCGTCCCTCGCCGCGCACCGTCCAGCCGATGTTGATGCCCTCGACGGTGCGTCCGCGGTCGTTCAGCTCCTCCGCGAGTCGAAGCTGGGCGGCCGGCGTCCCGTCGGCCCGCTCCTCGAGTCGCTTCTCCTCGGCGTCGACGCCCTGATCGAGCCCGGCCTGGGCGAGGAGGTCGAGCCGTGCCAGCCCGTCGTCGAGCCAGTCGAACGATACGGGAGCCTCGCCCGCCGGCACGTCCACGTCGTACGGCTCGCCGAGGAGCCGGGCCCCCATCACCGCGTAGTACGAGACGGGCTCGTTCTTGCGGATCCGGGCCACCAGCTCGCGCGCGACCGCCGAGTCGCCGAGCTGCAGGTGGATGCGGGCGGCCCAGTAGGACGCCTCGTCCCAGCGCCGGCCGGAGGGGAATTCCTTCAGGTACGCCTCGAAGACCCTCGCGGCCGCCTTCGTCTCGCCGCGCCCGAGGTGGATCTGTCCGGTGCGCATCCGCGCCTCGCCCGCGCGCCCGAGCGTCGGCGCCTTCGCGGCGAGGGTGGCGAACTCGGCGAGCGCGCCCGCGACGTCCCCGCTCGTCTGCGCGGTCGTCGCGCGGTCCCAGCGCACCTCCGCGGCCTCCGGGCTGGCGGGGTACTCGGCGAGGAGCCACTTCCTGAGGGTGTTCACGTCCCCGGTGCGACCCTGGCGGCGGCGCACGTCGGCCCACGTCTCGAGGTTGCGTGCGCCGATGCGCTCGTCCTTCGTTTCGGCGCGGATCGCCCTGAACTCGTCGATGGCTTCGTCCTGGCGGCTCCGCACCGTGGCCATGAGGCGCGCGCGCGCCAGCCTGGCCGACGCGGGGAAGGTGCCCTCGCTGCGCGCGGCGAGGCGCGCCGCCCGGTCGTAGGCCTTGAGCGCCGGCGCCCCGTCCCCGGCACGGTCGAGGATCGATGCCAGCCGCACCGTGAGCTCGAGCGTCGTCCCGCCGATCTCGACGAGACCGGCAGCCGCTCGCGCGGCCGCGGAGCGCGGCGCGTCGTCGAGCACCGCCGCGAACAGCTTGGCAGCGGCCGCGCTGTCACGGCGAGCGAGCGTGAGCACCCCCGCCGACACCATCGCCTCCGCCCGACGTGAGCCGGTGGTTGTCGCCGCGACGGCGCGGTAGCCCTGCTCGGCCCCGGCCGAGTCCCCGGCCGCGAGCCGCGTACGGGGGAGGAGGTTCCACCCCGCGTCGCTCGCGCCGTCGTCCCCGATGCGCGCGAGAAGAGCGACCACCGTCGTGGTGTCCCCGGCGGCGGCGGCCCCGATCGCCAGCTCCAGGGCGATCCAGCTCCGCACCACGGCCGCGCCCGCCGGGATCTCGTCCACGGCGGCGAGCACCTCGTCGGGCCGGCCGCCGTGCGCGACCGCGCGGGCGAGTCGGGCGAGGACGGGTGCAGCACGAGCGTCGCCGCTGGGGAGCCGATCGAGGTAGGAGCGATAGGAAACCGCTGCGTCGCTCCAGCGCGCGGCCTCCTCCTGAGCCCGGCCCACGAGGAGCCATCCCTCTCCGCCCCCCACGTCGCCGAGCCAACCCTTCCCCTCGAGCTCGGCCAGCACTCCGGGCCAGTTGTGCCAACCCGCGTCGGCGCGCGCCAGGAGGAGGGTGTTCTCACGGTCTCCGGAGGGGAGACCCGCCGCCCGCAGGATGCGCGCCGCGTGCCAGAAGCGTCCCGCCCGCATCTCCTCCTTCGCCGAATCGACGGCGGACGAAGGCCACCTCGTCGGCAGGTCGTGCGCGGGCGCGGAGCCGGCGACGAGCAGGAGGGCGGCGGCGCCCAGCACCTGGAGCAGGCGGTGTGGCTTCAAGGGATGTCGGGTCGGGGACTCAGGGGCCGATCCTTCAATGGATGTAGAAACATCTGAATTCACGCCAGGTTCCAAATCGGTAGGGCGCGGCGGCCACTATGGCCGCCGCCGCCCTCCCACACCACCGGACGTACGGTTCCGTATCCGGCGGTTCATGAGTTGCACTTGAGTCTCCGGTGCTGGTCGAGGAGGCTCACGAGTCCCATTTGGGCAAGCATACTGACGGGAACTGCCTGGTTCATGTGGCTGGCTCCCGCCTTCCACCAGGGGCCGAAGCCATTGTACACCGAGGTCGCGGCTCGCGCCTCGTCCAGGCCCCGCTTCCGGAGTTCGTTGAACCGGGTTCGTGGCCGCTTCCACTGGCGCCACAGCAACACGCGCGGTCTCCGCCGGATCCACTCGTCCAACTCTTCGAAGACTCCTTCCACGTCCGCCAGCCAGAAGTAGTGACCCATCCCCGTAGCATCGGGGTGAGTTCCTGGATGGTCCGCCCGACGCTCCAACCTCTGCCCCGGCGGAAGAGATCCTTCAGCTTCATCTTCAGCCGCTTCACCGACTTCGGATCGGGCTTCAGCTTCGGCTGCCGGTTCGTGGTGGTCGTGTACCCCAGGAACTTCCGCTTCCAGGGCCGGTCCACCGCGCTCTTGTCCCGGTTCACCTTCAGTCGGAGGCGCTCCCTCGAGGAAGCGCTCCAGCGACGCCTTCACCCGCTCGCCCGCCGCAGCACGTCGTGCTGAACCGTGTCGAAGAACTTCGCCAGGTCCAGGTCCACCACCCATCGGTAGCCCGCCGCCATGTGTTCGCGGGCACGCAAGACCGCTTGGTGCGTGCTCCGTCCCGGTCGGAAGCCGTAGCTGTCCGTCGAGAACGTCGGGTCGAAGATGGGTGTCAGCTTCTGGGACAGAGCCTGTTGAATCATCCGGTCCATCACTGTCGGGATACCGAGCGTCCGCACTCCTCCCCCCGGCTTCGGGATTTCCACCTTCCGCACGGCGCTCGGCTCATAGCTTCCACTCAGCAACTGCTCACGGATCCGCGGCCAATCCGTCCTGATCTGGTGTTCGAGGTCGTCGACGCTCCTGCCGTCCACGCCTCCCGCACCCTTGTTCCGGACCACCCGCCGATACGCTTCCTTCAGGTTCTCGTGTCGCAGCACCTCCTCCATCAGTTCAGGGCGGCTACTATGGCCTCGGCTGACTTCTCGCTCCACCCGGCGTGCGGTCCAAGCGCAGTGCCCGATGTCGCCCTTTCGGGCGTTAGGCGAGATCTCCCAGGGTAAGGCGTGTGACCTTCACTCCATTCGCCCGCCGCATCTACGCCCGTCCGGTCCGGAGTGCCTTCGGGCTTCAGGTAGCATTGCCCCCTCACCCACCTCGCGGACGCCTCCTATGCGGTTCGTGTTCCTCGGGCCAGAGCTTTGCTCTCAGCTTCCTTCCCACGTCTCCTCGCGAAGCTACGGTTGCTGTTCGGCTAGGGGTTCCCGGCACCCAGGGCCCCCGGAGGACTTTCACCTCCAAGTCACTTCCCGTTCGGCTTTCGCCTCACGGTTCCTTCTCCCGTCTCTCGACGGGTCACGCCATGCCTGGCGCACAACGAAAAGGGGCCGCTCCCGAAACGGGAGCGGCCCCTTGCCGTCGGCGTGCAAACCGCGTCAGCTGGCGGCTCTGCCCATCTGGATGGCGTGGAGGGTGTCGACCATCTTCTGCGCCGACTCCTCCATGTCGATGACCAGCGCGTCGATGCGGGATACGAAGTAGTTGTGCCCGATCGACACGGGAATGGCGATCATCAGCCCGATCGCGGTCGTGTAGAGCGCGACCTTGATGCCGCCCGCGACCAGCGTGGCCTCCACCTCGCCCGCAGCCTCGATGGACTGGAAGGCGATGATCATCCCGAGCACGGTCCCGAGGAAGCCCAGGAGCGGGGCGACGTTCGTCAGGGTGGCGAGGATGACCAGGCCCTTCTCGAGCTTGCTCATCTCGATGAGGCCCTGGTTCTCGATCGCCTTCATGATGCGCTCCGTACCCTCGTCCGCCCGCTCGAGGCCGGCGTAGAGGATGTTGGCGGCCGCGCCGTCCGTGTCGCGGGTCAACTCGAGCGCCTCCTTCACCCGGCGCTGCGTGAGGAGCTCGTCGACGTCCTTGAGGATGCGGCGGGTCTTGGCCGCCTTCGCCGTCAGCGAGATGAACTTCCAGACCATCACGATGATGCCCAGGACGAGGCAAAGCGCCAGAGGCCAGACCATGATCCCGGTGTCGGACCAGGCCTTCGCAATCTGCTCCTTCCACGTGAGCTGCGGAGCCGCAGGGAGCTGCAGCATGGCGCCAACAAGTCGCATCGCCAGCAAGGGGACCTCCAGCCAATTTCAGTTGTCTGGGCTTCTCAGCGCCGGGCCTCGCCAGACCGAGGGAACGGCCGTACTTCGGGAGGCCCGGATAATGGCCCGCGTGCAAAGGGGTGTCAAGGGTCCCGGGAGGCCTTGATGCAAGCGGCAAAACGCCCCGTCATCAGGCGTTCCAGCGGCGGGATTTCGGCCGTGCAGGCGTCGTCTTTCTCCGGATGCGGACACCGCGGATGGAACGCACACCCGGGTGGGGGATCGACAGGGCTGGGCACGTCCCCACCCAGGACCGCACGACGCTTCCCCGGCGCCCGACGCACCGGGGCGGGCACCGCCGCGAGGAGCGCGCGCGTATAGGGATGCAGCGGCCGCGCATAGAGTGCATGCGCGGGCGCCAGCTCCACCACACGGCCGAGGTACATCACCGCGATCCGGTCGCTGAGGTGCTCCACGAGCGGGAGGTCGTGCGCGATGAAGAGGTAGGTGAGCCCCAGCTCGCGCTGCAGCTCGCGCAGCAGGTTCACCACCTGCGCGCGCACCGAGACGTCGAGCGCGCTCACGGGCTCGTCGAGGATCAGCAGCTCGGGTTCCACGGAGAGGGCGCGCGCGATCCCGAGGCGCTGACGCTGGCCACCGCTCAACTCGTGCGGATAGCTGCGCTCGTGCTCCGGCTGGAGCCCGACGCGGACCAGGAGGTCCCGCACCCGGGCGCGCACGTCGCCGCCCGCCACGCCGTGCACCCGCATCGCCTCCACGAGCGCGGCCCCGGCGGACATGCGCGGGTTGAGCGCGCCCGCCGGATCCTGGAAGACGATCTGCGCACGGCGGCGGAAGCGCATGAGCCCGGTGCGGTCGAGTGCGCGCACGTCCACCCCGTCGTACCGGATGTCGCCCTCGGTGGGCTCGTCGAGGCGGAGCACCGCACGGGCGAGCGTCGACTTGCCGCACCCGGACTCCCCGACGAGCCCGAGCGTCTCCCCGCGGAAGAGGTCGAGGTCGACGCCGTCCACCGCCCGCACTGGCTTCCCGGCGCGGCGGAAGAGCGCTTCGCGCGCCGGGTAGTGCTTCACGAGCCCGCGCACCCGGAGAAGGGGCTCGTCCCGGCGCTCGGCGGGCGTCGTCGCGTCGGGGTCGGTCACGGCGACGGGTCCTCGGCGCGGGGCTCCTCCGGACTCGCCGCCAGCCAGCACCGCGCCGTGCGATCCTCGCCGGGCAGGGGGAACGCCTCGGGCTCCTGCACGCACCTCGCGAAGGCGAGGGGACAGCGGGGCCGGAACCGACATCCCGCGGGCCACGCCGTCGCCGCGGGAACGTTCCCCGAGATGCCGCGCAGTGGGCCGTCCGGACCGCCGGGCCCGGGGATCGCGTCGAGGAGCGCGCGCGTGTACGGATGGGCCGGGCTCCGGAACACCTCCTCCACCCGACCCGTCTCGACGATCCGGCCGGCGTACATCACGGCCACGCGGTCGCACACCTCCGACACCACGGCCAGATCGTGCGTGACGAGGATCACCGCCATCCCGTGGCGGGCCTTCAGCTCGGCGAGGAGCTGGAGGATCTGGGCCTGCACCGTCACGTCGAGCGCGGTCGTCGGCTCGTCGGCGACCAGGAGCGCGGGCCCGCACGCGAGCGCCATGGCGATCATGACCCGCTGGCTCATCCCTCCGGAGAGCTGGTGGGGATAGGCGTCCACGCGCCGCTGCGGGTCGGGGATGCCCACCTCCTCGAGCCGGCGCACGGCCTCGGCCCGGGCCTCGCGCCGGTCCAACCCGCGATGCGCGCGCAGCGCCTCCACGATCTGGTCGCCCACCGGGAACACCGGGTTCAGCGACGCGGCCGGCTCCTGGAAGATCATCGCGATCTCGTTGCCACGCACCGCGCGCAGCCGCGCCTCCCCCGCGCCCACCAGCTCCTCCCCCCGCAGGCGGATCGAGCTCCCCTCGACGATGCGCCCCGCCGGGCCGCGCACGAGACCGAGGAGGGAGAGGGAGGTCACGGTCTTGCCGCACCCCGACTCCCCGACGAGCCCGAGCGTCTCCCCGGGGTCGACGTGGAACGACACCCCGTCCACGGCGCGCGCCACGCCCCGGTCCGAGTCGAACCACGTCCGCAGGTCACGGACGTCGAGGAGGTGCGGCGCAGCGGCGGCGGCGGTCACGAGCGCACCGTCGGGTCGAGCGCGTCGCGCAGCCCGTCGCCCACCAGGTTGAAGGCGAGGACCGTGACGACGATCGCCAGCCCCGGGAAGGTGGAGAGCCACCACGCCTCCAGGAGGGCACCGCGACCGTCGGCGACCATGGTCCCCCACGAGGGCGTGGGCGGCGGCACGCCGAGTCCTAGGAAGGAGAGGCCCGCCTCGAGCACGATCGTCTCGCCGATGCCGAGCGTGGCGGCCACGATCACCGGCCCGAGCACGTTGGGGACGATGTGGCGGAGGATGATCCTGCGGCGGGAGTAGCCGAGCGCGCGCGCCGCCTGGACGAAACCGCGCTCGCGCAGCGCCAGCACCTCGCCGCGCACGATGCGCGCCGTCCCCGGCCAGAGGGTGAGGCCCAGCACGGCGGCGATCAGGAGCAGGCTGGGCGGGAAGAGCGCGACGATCGTGACGAGGAGGACGAGGCGGGGGAAGGCGATCACCGTGTCCACCACGCGCATGACGACCCCGTCCATCCAGCCGCCCAGGTAGCCGGCGACCGCGCCGAGCAGCGTGCCGACCGTCACGCTGATCGACACCGCCAGGACGCCGATGCCGAGCGAGATCCTCGCGCCGTACAGGAGGCGCGAGAGCACGTCGCGGGCGAGATGGTCGGTGCCCATCGGATGCAGTCGCGACGGTCGGATCATCCGCTCGACGAGCGCGCCCGGGCGCATCGGGTCGAAGGGCACGAGCAGGGGCGCCGTGAGCGCTGCGAGGAGGAGGACCACCACGACCACCAGTCCGGTCACGGCGGTGCGATCGCGTGAGAAGACGGCCACGGTGTCCGCCCACCCGCCGAGGCGCGGATGTCCCGGCTCCCGGACCCTTCCGGTGTCCACCCACGACCACAGCCAGACGGCGACCAGCCCGGCGAGCACGGTCGCGGCGGCGATCCGGTCCTCCGCGGGGCCGCCCCACGCGGCCACGAGCCGCCCGGTGCGCGTCAGCCCGATCCACCCGAGCCCGAGCCACACGAGGAGCGCGACGAGACCGGACGTGACGCGCCCCCGCAGGAGCTGCGGCAGCCCCGGCGCGACCACCGAGAGCATCCGCGCGGCGGGCGACGGCGGAGGGGAGACGGCCTCAGCCATGACGGATGCGCGGATCCACGACGGCGTACAGGATGTCAGCGAGCAGGTTACCCGCCACGACGAGCGCGGCGAAGATGAAGCTCGTGGCCATCACCAGGGGATAGTCGCGCGTATTGATCGCGTCGACGATCGCCTTGCCCATCCCCGGCCACGCGAACACGGACTCGATGAAGACCGTCCCGCCGAAGAGGAGCGGAATGTACAGGCCACCGAGCGTCACGACGGGTATGAGCGCGTTGCGGAGCGCGTGCTTGAGCACGACGGTCCGTTCCGGGAGCCCCTTGGCGCGCGCGGTGCGCACGTAGTCCTGCCGCACCACCTCGAGCATGCTCGTGCGCACGAAGCGCGCGACCCCCGCCGTGAGCACGAGGGTGAGCGAGAGCACGGGGAGCACGAGGTGCCACGCACGGTCGAGGAGGCGCGCGCCCGGGCCCATCGCCACGTAGTCCACCGAGGTCGGCCCGGATACGGGGAACCAGACCGGCCAGTGCCACACGCTCCTCGCGAAGACCGAGAAGACGAGCATGAGCATGAGCGCGAGCCAGAACGACGGCATCGAGTAGAAGAAGAGGAGCGTGACGCCGAGCACGGAATCCACCGGGGTGCGATGGCGCACCGCCTGCACCACGCCGAGGGCGATGCCGGCGAGGAAGGAGAGGACGAGCGCACACCCGGACAGGAGGAGGGTGTTCGGGAGGAGCGAGGCGATCACACCCGCCACGGGCCGCCCGAGGGAGAAGCTGTACCCGAAGTCCCCGGTGAACAGCGCGGCCAGCCACTTCACGTAGCGGACCGGGAGCGAGCAGCCGAGCCCGAAGTTGGAGCGGATCTGGGCGATCGTCTCCGCCGTCATCCCGGGGTGCAGGAGATAGGACGCCGGGTCGCCCGGCGCGACGGAGAGGACGAAGAAGACCAGCGTGGCGATGCCGAAGACGAGCGCTACGGCGCCGAGGAGCCGGCGCGCCACGTAGCGGCTCATCGGCGTGTCACACCGCCCGCCGTCGCGGGCGACGCACGGGTCCGCTCATCGCGCCGAAGGATCCAGCCACCAGTCGTGGACGCTCACCCACTCGCCGCGCGCGTCGACGTGCACGCCGTGCATGCTCTTCCGGACGCCCACCAGGCGCTCGCCGCTGAACAGGAAGGTGTACGGCTGCTCGTCGACGAGGAGACGCTGGTATTCGACCCAGAGGGGCCTGGCGGTCTTGCGGTCCACGACCCTCTGGAGGGTGCCGAGGAGACGGTCCATCTCCGGGTTGTGCGTGCCCGAGATCGCGAAGGACCCGTCGATACGGCCGGAGTCGAACATATCGCGGTCGTCCTGGCGGAAGTCCATCACCCAGGAGAGGATCACCCCGTCGAAGTCCCGCACCTCGTGGAAGAGCTCCTCGTTGAGCGCGTTGGGGTCCTCGACGCGGATCTGGACCTCGACGCCGATGTCGGCGAGCTGCGCCTGGATCAGCTCGGCGAAGCTCTGCCGCTGCCGGCTCCCCTGATTGTACTTGAGGGAGATCGAGAAGCGCACGCCCTCTGCGTTCTCGCGGACGCCGTCCCCGTCGCGGTCGCGCCACCCGGCCTCGTCGAGGAGCGCGCGGGCCCCGGCCGGGTCGAAGGGGACTTCGGGGAGCGCCTCCGGATCGTACGCCCAGTGCGTCGGGGGGACCGTCGACCTGGCCGGGACGCCGTATCCGTGCAGAACGGACTGCACGAGCCCCTTGCGGTCGATGCCCATCGTGAGCGCGCGGCGCACGCGCTTGTCCGCGAGCTGCGGGCGGCGCGAGTTCCACGCGACGAACGAGACTTCGCGGTGCTCGAAGCCGAGGAGCTCCAGGGCGGGGTCAGCCTGGATCTGCGCCGCCTGATCGGGCGGCGCGGCCACGTACACCTGGATGCCCCCCGTGAGCAGCTCGTTGAGGAGCGTCGCCTGCTCGGGGATCGCGCGGTGCACCAGGCGGTCCAGGAAGGGCCGCCCGCCCAGCTCCTCGGGGAAGCCCGGGTTGGCCTGGAACACCCAGCGGTCGTTCGGGCGGTGCTCGATCACCGCGAAGGGGCCGCTCCCGACCGGGCACTCGGAGTCGTACGGGTGCTGGGCGAGCTTCTCGGGTGGCACGTCGCCGAGGAGGTGCTCCGGGAGGATGGCCGTGGCACGCCATGCGTCCAGGTAGTCCGCGTGCGGATGCATGCGGAGCACCACGGTGGTGTCGTCCACCACGCGCACCGCGTCCTCGCCCCGCTCGTATCCGTCCCAGTAGGAGGGGTTCGGGAAGCCCGTCGCCGTGTCGGTCACCGTCCGGTACGTGAAGGCGACGTCGTTCGCGTCCACGCGCTCGCCGTCGTGCCAGTACACGTCGCCGCGCAGGTGGAAGGTCAGCTCGGTGGTGTCCGCGTCGATCTCCCACGAGCGCGCCAGGTACGGGGCGGGCAGCAGGTTCGCGTCGAAGCGCACGAGCGTCGTCTGCACGACGAACTGCTGGTACTGGGTGCCGTTGTAGTCGGTGGAGGTGGCTGAGTTCATTCCTCCGGGGAGGTCGGCGACCACGCCGATCACCCCCGTGCCCCCGTAGCGCTCGTCGCCGGCGGGCACCGGGTGCTCCGCGGCCATGCGCTCCAGGTAGGCGGTGACGCGCGGCCGGACCCGGGCGCAGAAGTCCGCGAAGTCCGCGGAAGAGCCCGGCTCGGTCCCCGTGCACGCCGCGACGGCGCCGAGGAGGAGCAGCGCCCCGCCCGCCGTAGACCTTCGCACCGTCACCATGCCTCCATTCTCTCGCGGCCCCGGGGTGGGGCGGCGGCACCCGGGGTCAGCGGCGCCACGTCCAGTCGTCGCGGGCGTAGCGCCCGTCCTCGAGCTCGTCGGCCCGCCGGATCTCCGTCGGACGATAGTCACCCTGGACCCAGCGACCGCCCAGCGCAAGTCGAAGTCCGTCGGCGAGCGCGTCCCGCACCTCGTCCGGCTCGACCGGGCGCGCCAGCTCTCCCTCCACCGAGGCGGGCCCGGCGGCGTCCGCCGGGGCTCCCGAGAGGCGGGACACCGCGCCCTGGTCGCCGCGCAGGATCACCGACCCGTGCTGCAGGATCGCTCCCCCCAGGCGCACCTGCGCGCTGCCGACGAGCTTCCTCCCGCCCACCACCACCTCGCCGGGCGCCGGCGCCCTGAAGCAGGGGCCGGCGTCGGGGGCTAGCACCGCCCCGTCCGCCGCCAGCTCCGCCCGGACGCCGAGCGCGCGCAGCCCCACCACCAGGCCCCGGTGGATCTGCTGGTACGCTGCGCGCACGCCTCCGAGCGCCCGCACGGGCAGCGCGGCGCAGTATGTGACCTCGTGCGCGTGCAGCACCGCCCGGCCGCCCGTGGGTCGCCTCACGAAGGCGAGCCCCTCCGCGCGCGCCGCGTCGACGTCGTACCGGCCCGCGGTGGGCTCGTTGCGGCCGAAGGAGATCGTGTGCGGCTCCCACGCGTAGAGCCGGAGCACGCCCGTGCCCTCGCCGACGCCTTCGGCCAGCGCGTGGTCGAGCGCCATGTTGCGCGGGCCCGGGAGCGGGGTGTCGTCGCGGACGAGGCGCCAGCACAGCCCCGCGCCGGGCTCAGAACTCGTAGCTGCCCCCCGGCGAGAGGATCTCGACGCGGGCGACGCCCCCGACCTTCTTCCTGAACTCCTCGGGGTCCTGCGCGATGAGGGGCCACGTGTCGTAGTGGATGGGGATCACGACGCGCGGCTCGAACATCTGGACGGCCCGGGCCGCGTCGTCCGGCCCCATCGTGAAGTTGTCTCCGATCGGGAGGAGCGCGACGTCCACCTGCCCCTTGAGGAGATGGAAGTCCATGATCAGCGCCGTGTCCCCGGAGTGGTAGAAGCGCTTCCCGTTGAAGGTGACGAGCAGGCCGGCGCAGTCGGTCGTGTGGGTGCCCGTGTCGTCGCCGGCCACCGAGCCGGTGTGCAGCGCGGGGGTCAGCTTCAAGCGGCCGAAGGGGAAGTCGTACGCGCCGCCGATGTTCATGCCGTGGCCGTTCTCGACGCCCTTTTCCGCGCAGAAGCCCACGATCTCGAAGGTGGAGATCACCATCGCGCCCGTGCGCTTCGCGAGGGGGATGCAGTCCGCGAAGTGATCGAAGTGGCCGTGGGAGACCAGGATGTAGTCGGCCTCCACGTCGTCCACGGTGAGGTCGGTCGCGGGGTTGTCGGCGAAGAAGGGGTCGATCACGAGCTTCGTGCCGTCGTCGGTCTCGAGCGTGCAGGTGGCGTGACCGTGCCAGGTGACTTTGGCCATGGTAGTCCTCGGGCTGGGGTCTCTTGCCAGGAATCTGGCCAAGGGCCCGTGAGGAGGCGACCCCGCCTGCCTTGACGCTTCGAGCGCGCGCGTGCTATTCGTATCCCTGAGCACACACGGGTAACGTTCTGAGGGTCGACATGGGTGACGCGCTTCCGCTCCTGAAGGGCACGCTGGACCTGCTCATCCTCAAGGCACTGAGCGTCGAGCCGACGCACGGCTACGGCATCGCGAAGTGGCTGGAGGCCCATTCCGGAGGGGACATCGGCGCGGAGGACAGCGCGCTCTACCAGGCGCTGCACCGCCTGGAGGCGCGCGGGCACGTCGCGGCCGAGTGGGGCGTCACGGAGAACAACCGACGTGCACGCTACTACCGCCTGTCCGCGAAGGGGCGACGCCACCTGGAGGCCGAGACCGACACGTGGCGCAGGTACGCGCGCTCGGTGGAGAGCGTGCTCGCGGCGGGGGATGCGGAGTAGGCGAGCGTCGAGGGGAGGCGGACATGGGTGAGGGGACGGGCATGCCGGGCACGTCGGGGCGGGACGCGGAGCTCCGCCGCGAGCTCGACGACGAGATCGAGGCGCACGTGGCCATGCGCGCGGACGAGCTGGTGGCGGGCGGGATGGATCCGGTCGAGGCCCGCCGGGAAGCGCTCCGCCGCTTCGGGGACGTGGAGGGGGCGCGCCGCACGCTGCTCGCCACCGCGCGCCGGCGGGATCGGCGACGCCGCTGGGCGCGCGGGGCCGAAGGCGTTCGTCGCGACGCCGCCCACGCCTTTCGTCGCGTCCGGCGCTCACCCGGGTTCGCGGCGCTCTCGGTCCTGATCTTCGCGCTCGGCGTGGGGGTCACGACCGCGATGTTCGCCGTGATCGACCACGTCCTGCTCCGTCGGCTCCCCTTCCCGCACCCCGAGGAGCTCGTCGCCCTCGGCTCGGTGTCCGAGCGCGGCGAGCCCTTCTACCTGGTTTCCATGGGGAACTGGGTCGACTGGCGCGCGAGCCGCGCGCTCGCGTCCACGGGGCTCTTCGCGTCCGGCGCGGTCACGGTGACGGGGCGGGGCGACGCGTTCCGCGCGCCCTCGGCCGACGTCGCCGGGGCGTTCTTCGAGACGCTCCGCCCGCGCATGGTCGCGGGCCGCGCCTTCACCGAGGAAGACGGCCAGAGCCGCGCCCCGGTCGCGGTCGTGAGCGAGCGGTTCTGGAGGGGCGTCCTGGCCGGGGCCCCCATGGACGGGACCACCCTGGAGGTGGACGGACGCACGGTGGACGTGGTGGGGGTGGTCGCGCGCGGCCACGGGCTCCCGGCCGACGCCGACGTCTGGCTGCCGACGCCCTGGCGGCCCGAGCCCGGCGGGATGCGCAACAACATCAACTGGCAGGCGGTGGCGAGGCTCGCGCCGGACCTGTCCGCCGACGACGCGCGCAGGGACCTCGCGACGGTGGCCGCGGGGATCCGCGAGAGCGATCCCGAGGGGATCTACTCGTGGGGCGTCGGCGTCGAGCCCCTCAACGAGCTCGTGGCCGGGGGCGTGCGGCGCGTGCTCCGGGTCCTGATGGCCTCGGTCCTCTTCGTGCTCCTCGCGGCCTGCGCCAACCTGGCCGGGCTGGGCCTGGCGCGCGGCCGTCGCCGGGCGGCCGAGATGACCACCCGCCTGGCGCTCGGCGCCGGGCGCGGGCAGCTCCTCCGCCAGCTCCTCGCGGAGCAGATGACCCTCGCCCTCCTCGGCGGCGCCTTCGGGCTCGCCCTTGCCTGGTGGAGCACCGAGTGGGTGCTGCGTTACGCGTCGGACCTCCTCCCGCGTGCCGCCGAGCTCGGCTTCGACCTGCGGGTCGCGGCCTTCGGGCTGGTGGCAACGCTCGCGTCGGGGCTGCTCACCGCGGTCGCTCCCGCCCTGCGCACCTCCCACGCCCACGGCCCCGGCGCACGCGGGAACGTGCGTGGGGGGAAGGGCCTGCCGGGCTCGATCATGGTCGCCACGGAGGTCGCGCTCGCGGTGGCGCTCCTCGTCGGTGGGGGGCTGCTGCTGCGCTCGTTCCTCGCCGCGAGCTCCCGCGACCTCGGCTTCGACCCGGAGGGCGTGGTGACCGTCGACGTCGCGCTCACGAACGCCGAGTACTCGGACCGTGGCCGCAGCCTTGCGTACTGGGAGGACCTCATGGAGCGGGAGCGGGCTGTCCCCGGCGTCGAGGCCGTCGCGATCTCGAACGCGATCCCGACGGGCGGGGGCGGCGTGAGCTTCATCGAGATCGAAGGCGACGACAGGCCGAACCAGGGCGCGGGCTACCGGGTGGTGAGCGACGACTACTTCGCCGTGCTCGGGATCCCCGTGCGCACTGGACGGGCCTTCGCGGCGCGGGACGACGCGGGCACGGAGCGCGTAGGCGTCGTCAACGAGTCGTTCGCCCGCACCTTCTGGCCGGACGGCACGGCGATCGGTAGACGCTTCAGGGCGCCCAGCATGGAGGCATGGTTCGCGGGGGGCCAGGCGGAGTGGATCCGCGTCGTCGGCGTGGTCGGCGACACCCGCCACTACGGGTTCGAGTCGGACCCCCGCCCCGACGTCTTCGTGCTCTACCGTCAGATGCCCGCGTACACCCGCTTCATGACCGCGGTGGCGAGGCTCCGCCCAGGCGCACCGGCCACGATTGCGGATACGATGCGCGCAACGGCGCGCGCGGTGGACGCCTCGCTGGCGGTGCGCGCCAGGATGCTCGAGGACCGCGTGCGTGCGCTCCTGGCCGAGCGCCGCCTGACGCTCGCGGTCGTCGGCGCCTTCGCCGTGGCGGGCCTGCTCCTGGTCTGTCTCGGCGTGTACGGGCTGATCTCCTTCGCGGTGTCGGAGCGCACCCGTGAGATCGCCGTGCGGGCCGCCCTGGGCCTGGATCGGATGGGGATCCTGACGCTGATGCTCGGCAGCGCGCTGCGCGTCACGCTGGTCGGCGGCGCCGCGGGCGTGCTCGTCGCCCTCGTGTCCAGCCGGCTCATGGCGTCCCTCGTCGTGGACGTGGGCACCACGGACCCCCTCACCTACGCCGTGTCCGCCGGGCTCCTCGTCGCGGTCGCCCTCATCGCCGCGCTCCTGCCGTCGGCGCGCGCGGCGCGTCTGGACCCGCTCGAGGCGCTGCGCTCGGAATAGCGGCTACTCCGCCCCGGCCTCGGCGTACTCCTCCACCGGCGGGCAGGCGCACACGAGGTTGCGGTCACCGTAGGCGTTGTCGATGCGCCGCACCGGCGGCCAGAACTTGTGGTCGCGCGTCCAGGGCGCCGGGTAGGCCGCCTGCGAGCGCGGATACGCGTGCGTCCACCCGTCGGCCGTGACCATCGCGGCCGTGTGCGGCGCGTTCTTGAGGGCGTTGTCCTCGCGGTCGGCGAGCCCGAGCTCCACCTGCTCGATCTCCGCCCGGATGGAGATGAGCGCGTCGCACATCCGGTCGAGCTCGTCCTTCGGCTCCGACTCGGTCGGCTCGATCATGAGCGTCCCCGGCACGGGGAAGGACACCGTGGGCGCGTGGAAGCCGTAGTCCATGAGCCGCTTGGCGACGTCCTCCTCGGTGATCCCCGTCGCCTTCTTGAGCGGGCGCAGGTCCACGATGAACTCGTGCGCGACCAGCCCGTTGTCCCCGCGGTAGAGCACGTGGAAGTGCTCCTCCAGCCGCTTCGCCATGTAGTTGGCGTTCAGCACGGCGATCTCCGAGGCCCGCTTCACCCCGTGGGCGCCGAGCATCGCGATGTAGGCCCAGGAGATCACCAGGATGCTCGCGCTCCCCCACGGCGCGGCCGCCACCGCCGTGATCGCCCTGTCGCCGCCGACCGGATGGATCGGGTGGCCGGGGAGGTAGGGAGCGAGCTTGTCGTTGCAGCAGATCGGGCCCATCCCGGGGCCGCCCCCGCCGTGCGGGATCGCGAACGTCTTGTGCAGGTTGATGTGGCAGACGTCCGCACCGTAGTCGCCGGGGCGGGCCAGCCCGACCTGCGCGTTCAGGTTGGCGCCGTCCAGGTAGACCATGCCGCCGTTGTCGTGGATGATCCTGCAGACGTTGCGGATCCCCTTCTCGAACACGCCGTGCGTGGACGGATAGGTGATCATCAGCGCGGCGAGGCGATCCCTGTGCTGTTGCGCCTTGGCCTCCAGGTCCGCCATGTCGACCTTGCCCTCGTCGTCCGACTTCACCACCACGACCTTCATGCCGGCCATGACCGAGCTGGCCGGGTTCGTGCCGTGCGCGGAGGCCGGCACCAGGCACACGTCGCGCGCGTGGTCGCCCCGGTCCTCGTGGTACGCCCGGATGACCAGGAGCCCCGTGTACTCGCCCTGCGCCCCCGAGTTCGGCTGCAGCGAGCACGCCTGGAAGCCGGTGATCTCGCACAGCCAGCGCTTGAGGTCGTCGAAGATCTCCAGGTAGCCCTTCGCCTGGTCGAGCGGCGCGAACGGGTGCATCGCGCCGAACTCCGGCCAGGTCACGCCCTCCATCTCGCTGGTGGCGTTGAGCTTCATCGTGCACGAGCCGAGCGGGATCATGCTGTGGTTCAGCGACAGGTCGCGCGACTCGAGCCGGTGCAGGTACCGCAGCATCTCCGTCTCGGAGTGGTAGCGGTTGAACACCTCGTGCGTGAGATAGGCGGACGTGCGCTGCAGAGCCGCGCGGGAGCGCGGGCGCCTCGTCGGCCAGGCCGCGCGCGTCGAAGGCGGCCGCCCGCCCGCCGTTGAAGACGGCGAAGAGGTCGTCCACGTCCTCCGGGCGCACCGCCTCGTCGAGCGCGATGCCGAGCGTGCCGTCGCCGAAGTCACGCAGGTTGATGCGCCTCGCCGCGGCGGCCTCGAGCACGGGAGCCGTCCCCCCGACGGGCGGACGCGGATCGTGTCGAAGAAGACCTCGTGGAGGAGCTCGTGCCCGAGCTTCTCCAGGCCATGCGCGAGCGTCCCCGTGAGGTCGCGCACGCGCCGGGCGATCGCCCGGATGCCCTCCGGACCGTGGTAGACGGCCCAGGCGCCGGCCATGATCGCGAGGAGCACCTGCGCGGTGCAGATGTTGGACGTCGCCTTCTCGCGCCGGATGTGCTGCTCGCGCGTCTGCAGCGCCATGCGCAGGGCGGGGTTGCCGTCCGCGTCCACGCTCACGCCGATGATGCGTCCGGGCATCTTGCGCTTGAAGTCGTCCCGGGCGGCCATGTACGCCGCGTGCGGGCCGCCGAAGCCCATCGGCACGCCGAAGCGCTGCGTGTTGCCGACCGCGATGTCCGCGCCCCACTCGCCCGGCGGCCGCAGGAGCGCCAGCGAGAGGAGGTCCGCGGCCGCGATCACGACCACCCCCGCCGCGTGCGCCCGCTCGGCGAACGACGCGTAGTCGAGGACGCGGCCGTCGGTGGCCGGGTACTGCAGCACGGCGCCGAACACGCCGGCGAGATCCACGCTCTCGTGGTCGCCGACCACCACCTCGATGCCGAGCGGCCAGGCGCGGGTCCGGACGACGTCGATCGTCTGGGGATGGCACAGCTCGGAGACGAAGAAGCGGTTCGCGTCCCCGTGGGCCTCCCCGTGGGCGAGGTGCATGGCCTCGGCCGCGGCGGTGGCCTCGTCGAGCAGGGAGGCGTTGGCGATCTCCAGGCCGGTCAGGTCGATGACCATCGTCTGGTAGTTGAGGAGCGCCTGGAGCCGCCCCTGCGAGATCTCCGCCTGGTAGGGCGTGTACTGGGTGTACCAGCCCGGGTTCTCCATGACGTTCCTGAGGATGACCGTCGGCACGATCGTGTCGTGGTAGCCCATCCCCAGATAGGAGCGGTGCACCTGGTTGGCGGACGCGTGCTCCCGCAGGACGCGCAGGAGGTCGGATTCGGGGAGCGCTTCGGGGAGCGCGAGCTCCGAACGGTGGTGGATCGCCTCGGGCACGACCGACTCGATGAGCGCGTCGAGGGAGTCGTAGCCGAGGGCATCCAGCATCGCCTTCGTCTCCTCGGCATCGGGGCCGAGGTGCCGGTGCTCGAACCCGGCCGGTAGATCTATGCGCGTCGCCATCGATCTTCTATCTCACGAAATGGAGAAAGGGCCGCGCCGCCGTGTGGCGAGGACGCGGCCCTGTACCTGCTTCCATGCGGGTGTTCCGCCGGCTATTCGCCTACGTGCTCCGTATAGGTGGCGGCATCCATCAGCGCGGCGACCTCGTCCGGATCGGACACCTTGATCTTGATCATCCAGCCGGCCCCGTAGGGGTCGCTGTTGACGAGGGACGGGTCGTCGTCCAGCCCCGTGTTGACCTCGACGACCTTCCCCGCCACGGGGCAGTAGAGGTCGCTCACCGCCTTCACGGCCTCGATGGTGCCGAAGGCGTCCATCTTGCCGAAGGAGCCGCCCGGCTCCGGCAGCTCGACGAAGACCACGTCCCCGAGCTCGCCCTGGGCGTAGTCGGTGACGCCGACGATGTACACATCGTCGACATCGGTGGACTTCAGATATTCGTGCTCCTCGGTGTAGAGGAGGTCGGCCGGAATGTCGGACATGTCTCTTCTTCTCCGGGCGAGAGCCGGGGTGGGGGGCGAGCCAGGCAGGCCGACCGACCCACCTCGGCAACCTGCTCGGGCCCTGACGATGACTGGGTTTCGAGCGGGCGTCAACCCTCGTAATCTGGGCATTTCCGCCGCCGATTTCAGCCCCGACAGGGAAGCGCGCTCCATGCACCGCTCGCAGCGCCTCGCCGCGCTCGTCACCCCCCTGCGGGAGGACGTGCTCTCGGGCGCGGCGCGGCTCGCGCGCCGGGCCGCGGACGCCCTCGCCGAGGTCGCCGGCTGGGAGGGCGTGTCGGCCGCGAGCGAGCTCCGCGCCCTCCTCGCGGAGGCGGGCGTCCGCGTGCTCGAGGCCCAGCCGGCCATGGCACCGCTCGTCACCCTGGTGGCGGCCGTCCTGAACGCGCTCGACGGCGTGGAGGTTCTCGACGCGGCCCGCGAGGCGGCGGCGGGCGCCGCGCGTGGCTTCGCCGCCTCCCTGGACACCCGGGGCGCCGTGATCGCCCGGCGCGCGTCCGAGCTGCTCCCGGGAGACGGCGACGTCCTGACGCTCTCCTCCTCCGCGACCGTCCGGAGCGTCCTCCTGCACGCCCCAGGGGCGCGCCGGCGCGTGGTGGTGCTCGAGAGCCGGCCGGCCACCGAGGGGAGGGACACGGCGCGGGCGCTGTCCGAGGCCGGCATCCCCGTCCTCTTCGCCGTGGACGCCGCCGCTCCGACGCTGGTGGAGGGATGTGTGGCGGTGCTGCTGGGCGCCGACTCGATCGGCGACCTGGGCGTCGTCAACAAGGTGGGAAGCCTCGCGGCCGTTCTCGGCGCCCTGCGCGCCGACGTCCCCGTGCTGGTGGCCGCCGACGCGACGAAGATCCTGCCCCCCGGCTTCCCCCAGCACCTGGCCGACGACCGTCCCGCCGAGCAGGTGTGGGAGGCCCCCGGGGGCGTGACGGTCTGGAACCGCTATTTCGAGGCGGTGCCGCTGGCCGCCATCGACGTGGTGGTGACGGACCTGGACGCCTTCCGCACCGCGGAGCTCGAGGCGTTCCGGCGCACGCTGGGCGTGCCCCCGGAGCTGCGGGAGTGGGCCCGGCGCCGCGGGGCCCGCGCCGGGAGGCCCTGAGCCGGCCCCCGGGATTGCGCCCGGACCGACGGGTGCGTTGTACATTTCGTGCAGCCTCTTTCGACGAAACGGCGCTCCGGGGCTGGGGTACCCGCCCCCGGAGTGGAGATGACCTCCCCAACCGCCCGTGCCATGTCGACCGTTCTCACCGATGCACGCCCGGCCCTCACTACGCTCACCGACCAGGAGAGGATGTTCCAGGAGGCGGTGCACGACTTCGCCACCACCGAGGTGGCTCCCCGCGTCATGGCGATGGACGAGAGCCAGAACATCGATCCGGGCATCGTCCGCCAGCTCTTCGAGCTGGGGCTCATGGGCGTGGAGATCCCGGACGCGCACGGCGGCACCGGCGCGGACTTCTTCACCTCGGTGCTCGTGGTCGAGGGGCTGTCGAAGGTGGACCCGTCGATCGGCGTCCTGGTCGACGTCCAGAACACGCTGGTCGTCAACGCGATCCTGCGCTGGGCGTCGGACGACCTGAAGGCGCGCTACTTCCCCATGCTCGCCTCCGACACCGTGGGCGCGTACGCGCTCTCCGAGGCCGGCAGCGGCTCGGACGCCTTCGCGCTCTCCTGCCGCGCCACGCAGGACGGCGACGGCTGGCGCTTGAGCGGCCGGAAGATGTGGATCACGAACGGCCAGGAGGCCGGGGTCTACATCGTGTTCGCCACCGTCGACCCGGACGCGGGCTACAAGGGGATCACGGCCTTCCTCGTGGAGCGTGGCTTCGACGGGTTCGAGGTAGGCAAGAAGGAGGACAAGCTCGGCATCCGCGCGTCGTCGACCACGGAGCTGCTGCTCGACGGCGTGTTCGTACCCGCGGGCAACGTCCTCGGGGACGTCGGCAAGGGCTACAAGGTCGCCATCGAGACGCTCAACGAGGGGCGGATCGGCATCGGCGCGCAGATGATCGGGCTCGCGCAGGGCGCGCTCGACCACACCGTACGCTACGTGCAGGAGCGGGAGCAGTTCGGCCGCACGATCTCCTCGTTCCAGGGCGTGCAGTTCCAGCTCGCGGAGATGGCCACCGACATCGAGGCCGCCCGCCTCCTGGTGTACAACGCGGCCCGCCTCAAGGACGCCGGCCAGCCCTTCCTCGCGCAGGCGGCCATGGCCAAGCTCTTCTCGTCGGAGACCGCCCAGCGGGTCTCGTCGCGGTGCATCGACCTCTTCGGGGGGTACGGCTTCACGAAGGAGTACCCGGTCGAGAAGCTCTACCGCGACGCGAAGATCGGCACCATCTATGAGGGAACCTCGAACATGCAGAAGCAGACCATCGCGAAGATGCTGGTGAAGTGATGTCCGCCTCCGCGCACCCCGATCCGGGAGCCGCACCGTGCTGACCCTCGTCCCGTCGCTCGCCCTGTTCACGTTCGGGATCGGGGAGATGATCCTGCTCTTCGCGGTGATCGTGCTCCTGTTCGGCGCGAAGAAGCTCCCCGAGCTCGCCAGGGGCCTGGGCGCAGGCATCCGCAACTTCAAGGGCGAGCTCAAGCCGCCGGACGACGACAGCGACAAGAGCCCGTGACCGACGCGCTGTCGCGGGTGGTGGTCGTCCTCGACCACCCGAAGGACGTGGTGAACATCGCCGGGGTCATCCGCGTCATGATGAACTTCGGCCTCTCGTCGCTCCGACTGGTCGAGCCGGACGAGTTCGACGCGTACCGCATCGAGGGCATCGCCCACCGCAGCACGCCCCTGATCGAGGCCGCCACCCTCCACGACACGCTCGAGGACGCGGTGGCCGACTGCACCTGGGTGGTCGGCACCACGGCGCGCGCGCGCACCGCCGGCCGCAACTACACGCGCCCGGGCGACGTCTCCGACGAGCTCGTCGAGAAGACCGCGGAGGGGCGGGTCGCGATCGTCTTCGGGCGGGAGGACAGGGGGCTCTCCAACGAGGCGCTCGACCTCTGCCACGCGGTCGTGATCATCCCCACCCACCCCGACTACTCGTCCCTCAACCTCGCGCAGGCCTGCCTGGTGATGGCCTACGAGACCTTCCTCGCCGCGGAGGACGCCCCGGAGGAGCTCCCACGGGGCCGACGGGCCACGCGCCCGCCCACCGCCGAGGAGCTCGAGCAGACCTACCGGGCGCTCGAGGAGGGGCTGGCGGCGATCGAGTTCTACAAGGCGCGCGAGCCGGCCGCGGTGATGCGCACGCTGCGCACGCTGGTCGCGAGGGCCGAGCCCGACCTCAGGGAGTCGCGCCTCCTGGCAGCGGTGGGCTTCGAGATCGGGCACTTCGTCGAGCGGCTGCGGAACGCAACCGAGACGCGGCCCGCGAGCGACTCCGGGGCGGCGAGGGAGGAAGCGTGACGCCCCTCCCCGCGGCCCACCGACCGGCCGGCTGCGCACCATTTCTTCGGTTGTTCGCGCTTCGGGGGCTCCCTATCTTGGGAAGATCGGTACACCTGGCTTCGCGCCGCCGCCTTCGCCGGTGGCTGCCCCGGTAGAGCTTCGTCCATGCCCACATCCGATGCGCCCTCCGCGCGCTCGAGCGTCGGGGACCGTTATCGCGTCCTCCTCGACATCGGGCGCACGCTGGCGGGGACCCTGAGCACGGAAGACCTCTACGCGGCCATCCATCACGAGACGGCGCGCGTGCTGGAGGCCGCGGGCTTCTACGTGTCCCTGTACGATCAGGCGCGGGACCTGGCGACGATCGTCTACTACGCCGACCGCAGCGAGGTGCAGCGCGCCGCGATCACCTATCGCGGCTCCGACAGCGAGGTCATCCGCTCGCGGCGCCCCGTCCTCGTGCGCGACCGCCTCGACGACCGCTCGCTCCTCCACCTCGGCGCGGACGAGACCGAGATCACCAGCTCGGCGATCTCGGCCCCGATGATCCACAAGGGCCGCCTGCTGGGCGCCATCAGCGCCCAGAGCTACCGGCCCGACGCGTACGCCGAGGCCGACATCGACCTCATCCAGGGCATCGCGGACATCGCGGCCGTGGCGGTCGACAACGCGCTGCACGTCGCCGAGCTGGAGCGGCGCCGCCTGGAAGCCGAGCAGATCGAGGAGATCGGGCGGGTGCTCGCGAGCTCTCTCAACCCGACGGAGGTGCTCGGGAAGGTGATCTCCGCCGTCAACGACGTGCTCAACGTGGACGGCGCCTCCGTCTGGCTCTGCGACGGGCCGGCGAGCATCGTCGTGCGCGTGTCGCAGTCGGGCGGCGAGGTCGTGCTCCCCGTCGGGCTGGCGTGGGAGCTCACCGGCTCGCTCGGGGAACGGCTCCTGGTGGAGCGGAGGCCTTTCGTGGTCGACGACCTGTCACGGAGCGCCAGCGTGCCCCTCCACCTCCGGGAGCACCTCAAGATCGGCTCCGGCATGGGCGTCCCGCTCGTGGTGGGCGGCCAGGTCGCCGGCGTGCTCACCGCCGGGAGCCGGAAGCCGCGCCACTTCGCCCAGGACGACACGGCCGCGCTGCAGCGCCTCGCGAGCCAGGCGGCCGTGGCGCATGGAGAACGCCCGCCTGCACGCCAACCTGCAGGCGCTGTCGCTCACGGATCCCCTCACCGGGCCTCCCCAACCGCCGTCGCCTCCAGATCCACCTGGACAAGGAGGTCGCGGCCGCGCGCCGCGGTCGGCCGCTCGTCGTCGTGCTCTTCGACATGAACGACTTCAAGGTGTTCAACGACACCCTGGGCCACGTGGCGGGCGACGACATCCTCCGCTCGTTCGCGCAGATCCTCGACGAGGAGAACCGGGCCATGAACCTCGTGGCGCGCTACGGCGGCGACGAGTTCGTGTCCATCCTCTCGGACACCGACATGGAGGGCGCCCACCAGTACATCCAGCGTGTGGGCGACCGGGTCGCGAAGGACCCGATCATGGCGCCCAGGGGGGTTACGGTGAGCACGGGGGTCGCGGAGTTCGACCGCACCAGCATGAGCACGATGGACGACGTGATCCACGCGGCCGACGCCGACATGTACCGCGCGAAGAGCCAGCGCAACACCGATCGCCAGGCGGCCTCCCCCTGACCGCCCGGGTCCTCCCCGCGTGAGCCCGTCCATCGCGTCCGACGAGATCCGCGACCTCCTCGGGCTCGCCGTCGACCTCGCGCGCCGGGCGGGCGACCTCACGCTGCGGTACTACGGGCACCTCGTGGACTACGACGCCAAGGGCGACGGCAGCCCCGTGACGATCGCCGACCGCGACGCCGAGAAGCTCATCCGCAGCGGCATCGCCGAGCGCTATCCCGGGCACGGCGTGCTCGGCGAGGAGTTCGGCGAGGCGGACGCGGGTGCGCGCGTCCGCTGGATCCTCGACCCCATCGACGCCACGCGCTCGTTCACTCGGGGCGTGCCGCTCTACGGCGTGCTCATCGGCATCGAGGTCGAGGGGGAGCCGGTGGTCGGCGTGGCCCACTTCCCGCCGCTCGCGCGAGACCGTGGCCGCCGGGCGGGGACTGGGCTGCACGTGGAACGGAAAGCCGTGCCGGGTCTCCGACGTGGCCCGCGTCGAGGACGCGCTCGTCCTCACGACCGACGTGGAGCGGGTCCTGTCGAGCCCCGAGGACCCGGGGTGGCGGCGACTGCAGCGGCGCGCGGCGTTCTCGCGCACGTGGGGCGACTGCTACGGGCACGCGCTCGTGGCGACCGGACGCGCCGAGGTCATGGTGGATCCGGTCATGAAGCCGTGGGACGCCGGCCCGTTCCTCACGATCGCCACGGAGGCCGGCGGGCGCTTCACCACCCGCGAAGGCGAGGCCACGATCCACGGGGGCTCGGGGATCAGCACGAACGGCATCCTCCACGCCGAGGTGCTGCGCGAGCTGACGAGCGTCGGCTAGCAGGTCTTCTGTGCCGCCGGCGATGCCAATGGGATCTTCCTGGGTTACTGGTCCCATTGCCGCACTTCTGAGCTTTTTCAACTCCTAAGTGCAAGCTGCTTCTTTCCTTAGCCGCTCCCTTTTTGCTATTTCTTGCCCTTCAACGCCGATATACCCCCTGACGCGAGTTTTCGGCCGCTCAGGTGGAGTCGTACTCGTTACTTGTTCTCGCGCCGTGGGCTGTACGCCTTCCCACGAGGGCGGATGTGGAGGATCTCGAGCATCTCCTCCTGCACGTGCTTCTTGAAGCGCACCCGCCAGTCACCTTCGCGCAGCCGGTACTGCGGGGGCTTGATGTTCACCAGCCGGACGACGTCGCCTTCGCCCGTCTTGGCGTACGTCTCGATCGCGCCCAGCACCTTGGCCTGGCTTTGCTTGTCGAGCCGCTTCAGATCCTTCTTCGCTCGCGTCGTGAACTCGATGGACCAGCTCAGAGCCCGAGCTCCTGCTTGACCTCCTCGAGCGAGTGCATGCGACCGGCTGCGACGTCCTCGAGGGCTTCGCGCACGGCCTCCTCTTCCTCCGGGGTCACCGGCTCGTCGTCCTCGGGCGCATTCATCAGCGAGCGCAGCACTGGGTCGACGGCCAGGTACTCCAGGAACCGCTCGGCGGTGTGGACCTCCCCCTCGGGGATCTGCTCCACAAGCCGGTAGAGTCTCTCTTTGGCCTTGGCTTCCATGGCATCCGTCACGGTTGGTGTCACGGTAAAGTACTCCGGTTCTACCCGTTCAGCACAGGTGTTGGTTCATAGGGCGGGACCCGCACGGTCGGAGCCCGGGGCGAGTTCGCATACCGGCGGTATGCGAAGCCGGAGGCCGAGGGAGGGCCCGCTGCGAGGGCGAGTTTCCGCCTATGGTGGCCATAGGCGAAGGGAGCCGGAGCGAGTACCGCGGAGGCGACCCAGGCTCGCCCGGTCCCGGAGGGGAACCGTAGGGACGCAGCGGGCCCGAGCCGCTCGCCCCGTGGCCGTCGCTGCCGGCTTGCAGGGCGGGAGCCGACCGGTCGATCACCATCCCCCCCCGGGGTCTCCTTGTCTCATCCGTGCGGCCAACTGCCTTCATGTCCCGGGACGAATGGGTCGCCCTGGTCGGCGAAGTCGTGTTCCTCCGCGGCCTGCGCCCCGGCACCGTTCTTGACCGTTCGCGCGACTCATGCGCGCTCTGCTGCTCGATGTCCTCTCCCTCGTCCCCTCCGCGTTCAAGAGCCGGGGGGCCCTCGTCCTCGAGAACCTCGCGCTCCGCCACCAGCTCCTTATGCTCGAGCGTCGCGGGACTCGTCCAAGCGTCCTCGACCGCGACCGGTGGCTCTGGATCGCGCTCTTCCGGTTCTGGAAGCACTGGCGATCCGCGCTCATCGTCCTCCAGCCCGAGACCATCGTGCGCTGGCACCGGCGCGGGTTCCGAGCCTACTGGGCCTTCAAGAGCCGACCTCGAGGCGGCCGGCCGAGGGTTGATCCCGAGGTCCGCCGGCTCATCCGGCATATGTGGAGCGCCAACCCGACCTGGGGGAAGCGCCGCGTCCAGGCCGAACTCGCCAAACTCGGCATCTCCGTCAGCGACTCGACCGTCCGCCGCTACCGACCGTCGAGGCCCCGTCCGCCTTCGGCGTCCTGGAGGGCCTTCCTCGACAACCACCTCTGGGACCTCGTCGCCCTCGACTTCTTCGTCGTGCCCTCGATCGACTTCCGCGTCCTCTACGTCCTCGTCATCCTGGCGCACCATCGACGCCGCATCCTCCACGTCAACGTCACCGCCCATCCGACCGCGGCCTGGACCGCTCAACAGCTCCGAGAGGCGTTCACGGAGCGAGACGCACCTCGGTACCTACTACACGACCGCGATGCGATCTTCGGCCAGGAGTTCCGCAGCACGGTCGAGGCGCTCGGCGCGAAGGACGTGCTGACGGCACCCGCGTCTCCCTGGCAGAACGCATACTGCGAGAGGGTGATCGGCTCGCTCCGAAGGGAGTGCGTCGATCACGTCATCGTCCTCGGCGAGCGGCATCTGCTCCGCGTCGTCCGCGAGTACGCGTCGTACTACAACCTCGCCCGGCCCCACCGGGCGCTCGATGACGATGCGCCCCTCGGACGGCCGGTGGAGCTACCCGGCTCCGGCGACGTGATCGTCGCGGAACCGCGCGTCGGCGGGCTTCATCATCGCTATCGGAGGGTTGGTGAGCTGGCTTCGCCCACTCCGAAGGGCCAGGCGCGCCGATACTGACGGCCGACCCCCCGTCTGCTCCACGGGTAAGCCCCGAAGCGTCGTCGAAATCTGGCGGCCGGATGGGTTTTCGCCTCCCACAGCTCTCAGATGGGGCAGCTGCTCGCCTCCTGATCAGCAAGAAGCCCGGCCCCCGAAGGGACCGGGCTTCTGGTGGCGCCCTCTCAATTGGGTGAGTGTCACTCCGCCAAGTACCTATAGAACGGCATGTCTCGCACGTGATAGAGGATGTGGCGAAGCTCCTCACCAATCTCCAGCAGGATACCATGTACGTCGGCAGCGGAATCGGCAGTCGCCAACAGCTCGGGAATGTGCACCCCTGAGATCGCTGCGCATGACTTCTGAATATCGGCAAGCCCGACTGCAAGATTCCATGAAGCAGGCTCGTCAGACGTGTCGAAGCGTCTCACCGGAAGCACATCCTGCAGCAGGTCAGCGAGGACTTTGATCTTCTCCGCCTCTTCCAGCTGGTCACCCTTCTTGCTTGTCTCTGCCTCGCTCATCGAGCTCTCCCTAGCACATCCTCAATGGCAGCAAGTTCCGCTCGGTAATTCCTGATCTCCCTCTCTACGGAACTGGTGAAGCCCCCCGCCGCACGGATATTGTCGAGCTTGTCCAGATGTTCGTTGAGGCGTCCGGTGAGTCTCCTCTGGGAGCGAAGAAGAGAACCGATTCCGTGCTCTGCCAACTGACCTTCGAATTTGGCCAACTGCTTCGCGCTGAATCCCGCTCCCCCGGCTGCAGCACCACCAACCGTGAGGCCCGCACTGACGCCGGAGAAGATCCTCCTACCGACTCCAACATCCTCACCCGTCGCGGGATCTCGGCCCTCTACCGCTGTAACAAGGTCGCTCCCAATTCCACCAAGCGTCTGCTCGACCTTGAGGAGGATTCCCGCGAACGCGTCCAGGCCGTTCGCAACAGCCTCGGCCATACCCGACTCGCTCCAGAGGCAGAGCGGGAACGGAGCACACAGCCCAAACGGATCCGAGTAGTTGATCGGATCGCCGTTGGCGTACCCGTAGAGGTTGAGCCCACCCGCGATGCCAATGGGGTCTTCCTGGGTGAATTGCCCCGTCTCTGCATCATAATATCGATTGCGCCTGTACAAAAGGCCTGTGACGTCCTGCTGGTCGGCCATGAGTGACCCATACCAGTCCCAGTCGGCGACGTCCTTCGGCATGGACCGGAATGCGTTCTGCCGGTCGCCCGGCCGCGCCAACCCCCAGCAGACGCCTCCCTCCTCCGTGCAGTCGTTGCCCGCACTGTCCGTCGCTTCCGTTACGAGACCACGCCAGTTCACGTGAGGGAACAGAGCGTCTCTGTGCAGTGACTCATCTTCGTGGACCACCGACACGGGACGGTCCACAGACCCAGCATGGGCGTAGTACACTGCTCCGTACTGCCCCTCCTTTTCCAGCCCGTCGTCAGCCGGCTTGCTCATCTCGTAGGCTAGCTCCTCGCCAGCCCAGACGAAGAACCGCTCAGAGCTGTAGCAGTCTGCCGCCGTGCACAGGCCCCCACCGAGCGTCCGGACGGCGACGCGCCGACCAAGCGCGTCGTAGTGATACTCCTCCCAGGCGCCCAGTGAGTCGCTGGACGGAACCAGTGGGTCGCCAGACCTGTTCTTCGTTTGACGCTGACGATATCTGAGCCTGGACTCGACATCGTAGTAGTTGTACTCACCGGACGTGGTGACCCAGTCCTTCTCCGCACCGTTCGCGTCGGTGTACTTCGCATGACTGCCGACCGTCTCAACGTTCCCGTTCAAGTCGTATGTCAGCATCCTAACCCGAGGATAGTCGCCCGCGACTGTGTCAGGATACTCGATCGGCCACCCGGCGCTCTGCTCTGAGAGCCGATGATCCGCGTCGTAGCTGCTCTCCTCAACCGCATCGTGGTTGTCAGGGCTTTGGTGGTGTGGAGAGGTCCAACGAAGGCCGAGGCGGCCTAGGCCGTCCATCACGAATCTCTCGATCTGAGGATTCGACCGTACTGAATCGATCGAGGCAGTCACGTGCCCGAGACCATCGTACTCATTGGTCACCGTGAGGTTGTTGGCTGCACCCGGATCCTGATAGACCTTCACGATCCGCCCTGCCGGATCGAAGAGGATCGAGTCCGTGAACATGGCGCCGACGCTGCGCCGGAATAGCCGACCGTCGTCATCATAGCTCAGTTGCTCGAACAGCGAGCCGGGGTGCAGGACTACAGTTGGGCGACCGTCGGCGTCATACTCCTGATAGGTGGTCACGTTGTCGAGCATGTCGGTGACCGACACGAGGCGACCGGTGATGGGGTGGTACGCGTACGCCACACGCTTCGGGTGTGCGGATGTGTGCCCTGGATACCTGAGCTCGGCAAGTCGACCGTCGCCGTCATATGTGTACTCCAGTCCAAACGAACGGAACATCCCACGGGGCCGGATAATGGGCGGGCCGTCCTCTCCCGGGACCACAACCGTGTCCGTGCTGTTGAGGATGCGGATGTCGAGGGAATCGAGCTTGATCTCTCCCCGCTGAGTATACGTGCGTCGCACTGCAGCATCGCGACTCTCCGCGAGCTTCATGTTGCCCATGACGTCATACTCGAAGGATGCGGAGTCGCCGAGGACTTCGCGTCCGCCTCCTGCCGACACAATGAAGGGGAATCTCCACAGGGACTCGGGCTGGACGTCCGCTTGGCCGTCGATGGTGGTGGTTGTCGGGTACGTACGGTGTCCGGCCCACCGGGAACTCAGCCGGTTCAGCACGTCATACTCCATACGGATTGTGTCACCTGCGGGAGTCACAACGTGCTTTATGTTTCCGGCTTTATCATACTTGAGCTTCTTCACGCGCCCGATCGCAGTCGACTCAGTGCTTATGCGCCCGAATGCGTCGTAGGTCCATTGCACGGCCTTCGGATCTGAGCCTGCATCATACGTCGACGTCGTGTCGCCATAGAACTTCTCGACGGCTTCTGGGGCCGCGAAGCCAAAGCTGAACACTGTCTCTCGGTCGCCATCGTCGTTGTACTTCGTCGAGTCCCGGGCCGTCGCGCCATCGATGGTGTTGGTCGTCCGATGAACGAGAGTTCGCCCTACGTCGTCGTATTCGTAGGTCTGAACCAACTCTCCAGGTGCCCCCTCAACCGCCATGGGGGACCGCGCCTCTCTGACTCGCCCCGTCGCGTCGCGCTCGTAGGTGGTCTCGGTCAGCAGTGGGCTCGTCTCGCCTTCCAGGTTCCCCAGGGAATCGTACGCGAAGCTCGTCACCTTCAGTCTCGCGGACCGGATCGTCTCGATGAGACCCAAGGTGTCGTAGCCGAACGTGACTGTATCCGCGCCGATCCACCTCGCCACGAGGTTGCCTGTCTCCGGATCGTACGCAGAATGCGTCTCCACATGCTCCGGTGTCCTAATGAGGGTTGGTCGACTCCATCTCGTGTCCCATTCGTACTCCGTGGTATCGACGGTCTCAGCATGGTCCTCGATCCGCTGTAAGAGGCCCGAGCCCGGATCGTATACGGCCTGGACGTAGCGGGCGTTCGGGTAGGTAACGCGCGTCACAAGAGCCGGGAAGTGGGCATCAGCCCGCAGCATGGCGGTAGAGTGTTGAAGGGCGTTCCGGACGCCGCTCACGGCACCCCATCCGGTGAGGAAGAAGCGCGTGCTATCCGCGACATCGCTGAGCGCTCGCGGTCCGTCGAACTGCGCGCTGACGCTGTCTCTCCGGACCGGAGCAAAGGTGCCGGTAGGCGTCAGGCCCAGCGGCGAGGCCGCGACATAGCTCATGTCGATGTCGTTGATCGTCGTGTCACCCGGAGTGATCACGGTCACGCCGGCCACCTTGCCGTAGTCGTAGTTGATCTCAGTCTCCGCTCCGCGATGGTCCGTCACGCTAGTGAGGGAACCGGATACGTACTCAAAGCTCGTTGTAAGCGAGTCGGGTGACGTGATGGCTTCGATATCGAACCCGCTCGTGCCAGAAGTCCCAACGGCGTAATCAAGCCAGCCGCCGTCGCTGCCAACCACTCTCACGCTCCCGAGCCGCAGAGTGGTGGCGTCGTACTGGAACTCGTAGGCGGGCCGTGGCCCTTCCTTGGTCGGCAGGTCGATCGATGTCAGTCGCGTCTCGGTCCCAATGACATCGTGGTTGAAGCGGGTCTCGTTGCCATTGCGATCGACCGTACCGATGTGACGGCCCGCCGCGTCGTAGTAGACGGTACCGCCGCCTATCATTCGGCGAGAGTAGGCACCGCGCGCCGCCAAGCTTGCCCAGCTACCACCGGGTGCGGCTCGGCTAGGATAGGCCATAGTCCGCATAAAGTCGTTACCACCAACTGTAATCGTGGTGCTCGCAAGGTTGTTGCCAAAGGGGCTGACGTCATCAAGCGACTCGCGCCACTCGTAGCCGGCAGCGAGGTCGACATGACCAAAGTCGATCCCATGCTCGTACCACTGTGTCCTTTCCTTGTCTGTCAACTTTGTACGTAGAATCGCGAACTCGCCCTGCCAACCATATAGAGACAGCGTACTCACCTTTCCGAGATAGAGACGGGCCAGGGAGTCGGATGCCAGCATTCCTGGCACACTATCCCGCGTGAAAGTGAGAGGCTGCTCGACGTTGTTCTTCCAGGCCCTGAAGCGATTGGCGTTTCCCGACTGCGAGCCATCATACTGAAACACCCAGAACGCCAACTGATTCGGGACTGCGCCTACGTCGATTTGAACGGGATTGGGATTCGTGAGGCTGAACTGCGGTCTGAATCCTAGGGCCAACGACCACCATACACTCAGTGTTGTCGAGGATAGCCCGGCTATGGCACCAGTGTAGGATTGCAGGCCGCTGAACCAGAAGGCCCACGTCATGAGTGAACCACCGTCTAGGCCATGGTGATGCTGCCCAACCGGCGTGTAGGCGCCTTCGTTGCCTTGCAGGCTGAGGTACCACGCGCTATCGGGCACCGACGGAGACGCCGCGAAGATCGTGTCGGGCCTGCCTCTCGTCTGCGCGACGAACGTGTCGGCTGCGGCACTCGTAGGAAGGTACAGCCGCGCGCTTCCATCGCCGCCGACCCACATCAGTCCGTCGCCCAGGACGGGGTCAGTGACGGTGGCCAGTCGCTCGTATCCGCTTACCCACCAGCCCTCCCCGAACTCGCCTCGGCTTCCAGATCGATCCACCTGCAGGTAGTGGCCTGAGGCGACGAGTGTATCCACGGACGCTGCCCGAGCGGATAGTAGCGTTACCTCGTATGGAACAACGGCGTTGCCGGATACGGGCGGATCATCGACCTCCAGCGCCAAGCGAACCGTTTTGCCGCTGGGCAAGCCACTCCGGTACATGGTTGAATCCTGCAGCTCACCGTCGATCCGAAGAAGGGCGGCGACACTGTCCACCGTGGTACTGGACGGAATGGTGAGGTTGACCCCGATGATCTTGCTACGACGCGCGGTCGCGCCGTTGTAAAGCAACCCGAGGTTTCGCGGGCGATTCATCCTACTGAGAGGGGTAAGAGCATAGGCGTATCGGTAGTCGTCGCACTCGATCGAGCCGGCTCCGGCAGCAATGCTCAGACACTCACCTCTCAGCTCTTCTGTGCCTGGATTGGCGTCCTCCAGCGAGAGAGATGGCCCCGTTGGGGGAGGTGGCGGGGTTGTCGTGTCAAGCTGGATGCTGACCCACCCGGTGTCCGCCAATTGCGATGGCTCTGCAAGCCTCGCAATCAGAGTGACCGAACCTGTGTCGGGCTCTGTCCCGGTAGTGTAGCCCACCACCACGACGGTCTGCGTGACGCTGTCGGGCGTACCGGTCCAGAGGAAGGCCGGAACGGGAGTGGAACAGGATCCGGCGAGCTCGGTGCAGAGCGCCTCGATGTGAACTGTGTCTGAGATCCCGGAGAGGGTAACGGCGAACGTATCCTCCAGCTGCGCGCCCGGCCCAACCATGACCACTTCTCCTTTGGGAAGCACCGACAAGAGAGTATCCGAAGGCTCGCCTCCCGTCGAAGAGGCAGTCACGATCACCCAGCCCGAGTCGGCCGGAGGTATACCGCTGGCAGTGAGGGTGACGCGATAGGTACCCGCCGTGTCAGGCGTGAAGGATGCGTAGATGCTCCTCGTAGCCATCGAATCCACAGACAGCTGGCCATTACAGGTGATCCCCCCGGATGGAACCGGGTCGATATCGCAGTCGACGTCGTAGACGGTATCGGCGGTTCCCGTGTTGTGCACATGGAACTGCACGGCGGTTAGGGAATCAACAGAGGTCACCTGTGTCCCTCCGTCGGGCGTGACGTGGGGAGGGCCGGCAGCGACTGCCGACGTTACCGTGATCGACACCGGTTCCGTATCGCCTCCCCCGGCTCCCGACACCCCGAAGTACGCTGTGGTGCTCCCGACCGACAGCCCTTCAATCGTCGCGGAGACCGTGTCGGTACTCTCCCCCGCAACACTCACCGAATCCTGATCGGGTGTGCAACTTGCGTATCCAGACGGGACTGGAACGCAGCTCGGAATGTACACTATCGACCCGCCGGGATTGGGATTGTACAGCGTGAAACTCACGGTTACATGCCCCCCCACCGGTACGCTGGTGGACGGAGAGATTGCATGCACGACCGGGGGATCCAGACTGTTCACCACCACCACATAGGAGGCAGTATCCGAGTTGTTGTCGGAGGTCGCGGTCAGTGTCAGTGTGCCGCTGCCAGAGCTTGAAAAGCTGAAGTTCTGTGAGATTGTCTCCTGGCCGCTCATGTCGATGGTGTCAGACGCGGGACCCGACCCGCAGGCGACCACGCCGGTCGACGTGCAATCGAAGTCGAACGTGCCCGATGCGTATCCGACGTTGGCCACTGTGAAAGAGGCGGACGCCGGGCTCTGTGCCGTCGTGTAGGTGAGCGTGTCGGCTCCCGTCTTTGTGACGCTCGGCACGGCCCCCCGCACGGTAACCCTGTACGCGCCTTGGGCGACCATGCCTCCCGAGTAGCTCGCTCTCGCCTGCACGTCTCCTTCCGTAACGTAGGAAGGCGCGTCGAAGTAGACGCGAACCACCTGCATGTCGTTCGGAGCGAGTGTCGTCGACGTGGGGTTCACGCTCGCGCACGCCAGACCGTTGCTGGAGTTGCACGAGAATGTCAGGGCGGCCGAGTTCTCCCCATCGTTCGTGAAGGTGAAGACGAGCATCACATTCGTCGTCCCCTTCGACACAACCCAGGTGTCGTACACGGGATCGACCGAGATCTCGGGTGTCTGCGCGGCGACTACTCCGGTCGCCACCAGCTGCAACACGCTCGCTGCAATGCCCCAAAGCCACGCTCGCGACCGAACAGATGCCCGCGCCATGCCGACCTCCGCAAAGAGAGATACCTTGCCGCCCAGTCCCTCTTCACGGCACATGCCACTGGACCGTGGCTCCTATACTGTTGTCAACAAGACACTTAGACCCGCAGACATGGAGCTGACATTCTCACTTGTCCTAGGCTGCGTCGTTGCCTTCGGGACAACAGGGACACCAACCAGATGCGGCGAGCGCCCGGCGGAGTGCGGGAGGCCTCACCTACGAGACCACGCGCTCCTTGAAGGTGCGTAGCTCGAGTCGAGCCTCCTTCAGCCACCGGTACAGCGTCGACCGCCCGATCCCAAGCGCGACGGCCACGCGGTCTGCGTCGCCACCATAGCGCCGGCAGGCCGCCCTCAGCTCGGTGACGCGGGCACTTCCCGGCGCCGGCTCCTCGCCGAAGAGCGTGCCCGGACCGATCTCGAGCGCCTCGGTCACAGCGGTCGGCCCGATGCCCCCGTCCACCGCGAACAAGGCTGCCCGTTCGATGGTCCAGCGGAGCTCCCGGACGTTCCCAGGCCAGGAGCGATCGAAGAGGAGCGCCTCCGCGTCGGGCTCGAGGCGCCTGCGGGTGCAGGCCGAGAAGTGGCGCGCAAGCGGAATGACGTCCTCGGGACGCTCCGAGAGAGGGGGAACGCGTATCACCGCGCCGGCCACCCGCTGCATCAGGTCCGCGCGGAACAGCCCATCCGCCAAACGCTTCGAAGCGTCCTCCTGCATGGTGGAGACCACGCGCACGTCGACCGACCGCGCGCGGGTCGCTCCCACCCTGCGGATCTCGCCTGTCTCGAGCACACGAAGCAGCTTCGCCTGGCCGCGGAGGGGAAGGCTGCCGAGCTCGTCGAGGAACAGAGTCCCTCCGTCCGCGTTCTCGATGATGCCCTCATGGTGCTCGAGGGCGCCGGTGAAGGCGCCTCTGCGATGCCCGAACAAGAGCGCCTCGATGAGGTCGTCAGGGAGTGCACCACAGTCCACGTCGACCAACGGTCCAGCACGACCGCTGGCCTGGTGGATGTAGCGGGCGATCAGCTCCTTTCCGGTTCCGGTCTCACCGACGATCAAGATCGGGAGGGATGTAGCAGCCAGTCGGCGAGCGGTGTCGAGCGCGGCCAGCAGAGCGGGCGAGCGCCCCACGATCGGTAACGGGTCTCCGCCGCCGGGCACACGGGAGATGATCTCCGGCTGCGCATCGCCGTACACCATCGTGCTCACCGGCCCCTCCCGGTCGTTGGGAGCGGAATCGTATCTGGCTGCGACGGAACCGTGTCGGCATCGACCGTTGAATCGGCCGGCTCGCCCCTCAGGTATTCCGGCATGCGTTCCAGCGTCGCCGCATCCGCGTCGGCGTCAGTCGCCAGGATGGTAGGTGTGATGAAGAGGAACAACTCGGTCTCCGTCGTCCTCGTCTTCGTGCCGCCGAAGAGGCCCCCGAGCAGCGGGATGTCCGAGAGGACTGGAATGCCGGTGCGGATCTGGTCGTGCACGCGGTCGCGGAGGCCACCGATCACAATGGTCTGGCCATCCGCCACGAGGACCTGGGTGACGGTCTCGCGCGACGAGATCACCGGTGCGCTGAATTGGGTCTCGCCGGTCGCCTGGCTGATCTCCTGCTGGATGAGGAGGGACACGTAGCCGTCCTCGTTGATGGTGGGAAGGACCGTGAGCTTGGTGCCCACGTCCCGATACTGGACCACCTGATCCCGTTGCGACGTCTCGGTGGGCAGCGACCGACTGACCTGGACGAAGGGCTGTTGGGTTCCAACGAGCAAGCGGGCCTCCGTGTTGTTCGAGGCCAGCAGAACGGGCCGCGAGATGATCTCCGCGTCTCCCCGGGAGCGGGCCGCATCGAGCGTGGCGCTGATCTGTTCCTTGCCGAGGTTCATCACCTTGACCACGAGGTCCCCGAGACCCGCGCTCGTCAGCGTCCCCCCCACCGTGCCGTCGCCGAAGTCCTGCGGCGGCACGGCCAGGTTGAATCCGAGGGAGAACTGCCGATCCTTCCTGGCTTCGACCGCCACCACTTCGATCAGCACCTGCAGCGGCCGGATGTCGAGCTGTGTGATTCCCTCGCGGAGCACCGCGAAGTCGGTCGCCGAAGCGCGGATGAGCAGAGAGTTCGTCAGCTCGTCCGGCACGATAGTGACCCCACCGCGGAGCGATGCGCTGCCTTCGTCGGCGGCTGTGGGTGCCGCCCCTCCTCCTTCCGTCGGGGGAGCCGTGCGGCTCGACCGCAGCACGTCGGAGAGCGTTCCGGAGGATAGGCCAGGTCGTTGCGAGAACGTCCCCCCGGTGCCGTAGAGCTGGTTCAACGTGGCGGCCACGTCCGCAGCCCTCGCATGCTTGAGGCGCACGGTGAAGAGTTTCAGGCCGGGGGCCGTGTCCCGCGCCGGCGCAGCCGTCGGCAACTGGGGTCCTCTCCCCCGCGCTGGCGTCTCCTGAGCACGGGGCGCGACCCGGTAGAACGTCGAGTCCTCCACGAACTCGAAGCCATTCGCCTCGACGAGGCCCTGGAGGATCCCCGGCAGGGCCGCCCGGGTCACGGGAACGGGTGTCTCGAAGAACTCCACGCGCACGTCACCGATCGTGCCGGTCAGGACCGGCTTGGACAGGAAGCGTCCGAGCGCCTGAATGGCCGCGCGAAGGTCCGTGTTGGCGAATCGGATCCGGATGCTGTCGTCCTTGATCTCCACCGACTGCCCCTCCTGAGCGGCACTTCCGACCGGACGGATGAAAGCCACGCCCAGCACCAGGATCGCCACGCGCCAGGCCCTCGTGATCACGAGGCACCTCCCTTCTTCCACGGCGCCTCGACCGTGAACGACCACGACTCGGTCGGTCCCCTGAGGACCACGGTGTCCGGGGTGAGCCGCTCCACACGGATCGCGCCGACGGTGTCCCCTTCACCCAGCAGCGCGGATCCCTCCACGCCGTCGACACCTTCGAAGACGGCGACAGGTGCGCTTCCCCATACGATCCCCGTCAAGTGCCAGTCGGGACGAGGGGTCGCGGGCGGGGGCGGAAGGTCCGGCGTCGAGGCCACGGCCGCGGCTTCGAGGCGCTCGTATCTCCGGGTCGGTGCCTTGCGGACAATCCGGAAGGGGTCACGACCCGTCACGGTTGACCCTCGCCACGCTAGGTTGGCGGTCTCCGGCGTCGTCGCGGCCCCTGCGGACGCGCCGACGGCCGACCCAGGCGCGCGATCACGGGGCGCCCTCACGGCCGCGGCCAAGCCGAGCAGAGTGAGGCCGACGAAGAGGATCCTGAGCACCGCGTACAGGGGCTCCATCACGTTGCCCCACCGGAGGGTGCTTCTTCAGCCTCTGCTCCGGGCATGAACCACCCACTGACCTGAAGCACGACGACCAGTCGCTCCATCTCCGCGGCGGGGGCTTCGGGCGTGGGCGCCGTCACCTCCACGGATTCGACGCGCATCGTCGAGTCCGCCTCCAGGTGTTGCAGCGCCTCCATGAGCCCGATCACGTCCGTCTCGAGGTTGGCCTGGACCCGCGCACGACGGAGGCGCCCCTCGCGCGCCGAGTCGGGGACCGGCCCGATCTCGTCCACGAACGCAGCGCTTCGACTCAACACCTCGCTGAGCCGCCGCGTGAGGTCGAAAGTCGCGGTCGTTGGCTCACTCCCGAGAAGGAGGACGCGATGGAGCGACGCCGCGACAACCTCGAGCTGTTCGATGGAATCCGACAGCGCTTCGAGACCCGACGTCTCCCGTCGAGCCTTCTCCAGAATGAGCAGACGCTGCCCCACTTCGTCCTCCAGCGTGGCGATGCGCCCCAGGCCCCGGGGTATCATGCGGAGGCCGAGCCAGGCTCCGACGACGATCGCCGCGCCAGCGACGATTACGCGCAGGTCGCGGCTCATCACGTCGTACCGTCCAGGCTGACGGCGAACCGATACCAGGACCGACCGTCGAGCGGGTCGCGGACCGGCGCGTCGCTCATGGTCGGGTGCCCCAGGCCCGCTTGGCCCAGAGCCTCGACGACTGCGACGGGATCGCGCGCCCGGGCGTCGAGATGAAGGGGGCCTTCGCGCTGAACGAACAGGTGCACCACGTAGCACGAATCCGGGAGATTCTGCGTGACGCTCGCCAACGCATCGAGCACCCAGGCGCCATCCGGCCCCTGCGCTCGAGCGGCGGTGGCCGTTGGACGAAACACCGCGATCCGATCGCGCACGCGTCGGACCTGCTCGACCTCGCCCTGGATCAGGTGCGTCTCCGCCTCCAGGCGCGCTGCGTCCAGCCAGAGGTCGCCAGCGTAGACTGCCGCCGCTGCCATCCAGGTGAACGCCGCCGCCGCCGCGTACGGCAAGAGGCGCCGAAGGGCGCGGCGGGCGCGCGTGGATCGGGCCTGAGGGGACTCGAGGCAGAGCCTGGCCTCCGGACCCTCCCCCCCTGGTCGGATGCCCAGCATGGGTATGCCCGACCTTTCGACGGCCGACTCGAGAGCCAGAACGAGGGGAAGCTCCGCAGCCGCCGCCCGCACCACGCGGTTGCCCGGTTCCGGCTCCGTCCAGACCGCGTCGACTACGAGCGGATCACCGTTCGTGCGGAAGAAGCGACGGACCTGGCCCCGGACCAGGTCGCCGAGTTGTCGCTGGGGCACGGGCGGCAGGGCGTGCAGCGTTCGCAGTTGTAGCGTCGACGTGTGGAGCAGCACGCGAATCCCCCGCGCCCGGCGGACCTCCTTGTGAGCCATGACGACGTCGGCCACCTCGTGGAGTTGCTCGGCGGAGGAATACGCTCGACGCTCGACCCACTCGATACCGCCCCGTGTCTCTCTGCCTGCGGCCACGCTGTCCGAGGCCACCGCGAGCACACCGACGGGTCTCATCGGCCGATTTCCAAGCGGCGCACGAGCAGCCGCGCTCCACTCGTGCGTAGTGCGGCGGTCATCGTCGCTCGTACGGACCGCGGTCCACTGGCAGCACCGCCCACGAGGCGGACCACGTGCAGGCGGGGGTCGAAGACCGTCTGGCGTGTGAGTTCGCGGAAGCCATCCGCGTCCAGGTGAGCCCCCGCCGCGTTGGCCACTTCCTCGGCGTCGTCCAGGCGATTGCCGCCCCGGCGAGCTCCAACGAGACGCTCCGCGCTTCCACCGGGGAGGGCGGCGATCCCGCGAAGAACCTCTACCGACGCACGGTTCGGATCGATTCGCCCGTCTCCCCGCACGGTGAAGACGCCTTCGAGCACGGCAGCGGAAACGTCCTCGAAGCCGCGTATCAACTGGATCTCTGCGACATCGACCACGGGCCCGTTCCGGGGCGGTGGACGCCCCGCAGCCCGATACCAATCCCCCTCTGCGCCGTTCTCGCGCGGCGCGTCGTCGCCGTCCATCCAGTCGAGGAGCGAAGCCGTTCGAGGGGGGTCGTCCAGTATTCGTTCGAGCGCGACGGAATCGGCGAGGTTCACGTTCACGCGCTCGGAGGGATCGAGGCGCTCGGCTCGGCACCACCCCGCGCCCAGGTCCGTGGAGTCCACCGTCAGCGTCGAATCGCCATGCGCAGGCAGAGATCGCACGATGGCCAGGCACGCCCGCGCGGACCATTCCGCGCGGCGAAGCAACATTCGGTTCTCAACTGCGACACGTGCGATGTCGCTGTCCGCCAGACCCAAGGTGGTGAGCATCGCGAGGGCAGCGACGACCCACAGGACCGTGATCAGTGCGAACCCATCGTTTCGTCCCCTCATCCCCCTGCTCCCACGAGCACGATCGACGTGTCTGCGCGCGACGCGGCGCCAGCGCGGGACCACACGACGAGCCGGACCGCCACCGGCAGCCCCGAATCCGATCGCCAGCGGGGCGACCACTCGGTGTCCTCGCCCCAGGTCGGTAGGTAGGCGAATGCGATTCCCTCGATCGAGTCCCCAAGGACGAGCGGCGTCCCGCTCCCGTTCGTCGCGCGGAGTCGCACGCCCTGGAGGTTCACCTCGATGTCAGCGGGCTCCACCCAACCGTCGCGCGACCACTGCCATCCGCGAAACGTCAAGGACTCCCGATCTCCGTCGAAGACGAGGCCACTCGTAGCGTCGACCTCCGCGGACGCCAGCGCGTCTGACAGCCATACCCGTGCGTTGGCCCTCTGCGTCCATGCCCGGCTCTCCTCACCCAGCTTCCGAACGGTGTCGCCCGTGCTCGCGAAGACACCGACGGCCGTCGAGACGGCGATGCCGGCGAGGACGAGCGCGACCATGACTTCGACCAGGGTGAACCCGCTACGCGCCATCCCCGGCCTCCTCGGGTCGGAAGACGATCGTGACGAGCAGCTCCTCGTCTGGCGTCGCCGTACGCGTAACGGAGAGACGATAAAGGTCGGGCTCCGGCCGGCTGACCCAGACCGAGAACTCGCCCGTATCCCGCGCGCCGAGTCGCACGTCGAGCTCCGAACGCGCGAGCAGGCTCGTCGCCGTCAGGAGCCGGTCGGCACGCTCGAGCTCCGCCTCCCTCGCCTCCAGCCTTGCCTGCGCGTCAACGAAGGTGGCGAGGTATCCGAGGGTCGAGACGCCCGCGGATGCGAGCACCACCAGAGCGACCAGAACCTCGATCAAAACCGCGCCGCTGGTCTTCATGGCTCGACCGTGTCGCGGCCGGTGAGCGGATCCACGCCGCCGCCGACCGCTCGACCATCGGGGAGGAACAAGACCGGCGACGCTCCGCTGGTCGTGTCCGGCCAGACCACCAGGGGACGTCCGGTGAGGACCGCCTCGCGTCGGGCCCTCCGGAGGTTCGACGCTCGTGTTCCCTCGACCGTACCTCGGTCCTCGAGGATCGTCCGAAACGCCGCGCTTGCCAGCACTGCCGAGAACGTCAGAATGGCCAACGCCACGGCCAGTTCCACGAGGGTGAACCCGGCTGCTGGACGCCTCGCGCTCATACGCCGGGGCGAACACTGTAGACCGCCTGCAAAAGGGCCCCTGCCGTGAGGGCAACGAGGAAGCCGAGGCCGATGACCAGAGCCGGCTCCAGCAGGCTCACGAGCGTCCTCAAAGACCGCTCCGTCCGCTCGCCGGCAAGGTCACCCGCTCTTCCGACCATCCTGCCGAGATCGCCGCTATTCTCCCCGACGCCCACGAGCTGGAGTGCGAGCGGCACGAGGGCGTGCTCTCGTTCCAGGGAAGGCGTCAGCCGCTCGCCGCGGGCGACGGACTCCCGGACCAGGCGCAGGCGACGTGCGATCTCGGCATCTCCTGCCGCATCACCCACGGAGTCGAGTGCCGACAGCAAGGGCATGCCGGTCGCCAACATCGCGCCCAGCGCGCGACATGTATGCGCGCTAGCGAAGCCCAGGCGGATACCGCCAAGCACCGGCACGCGCAAGAGGAGGGCGTGCACCCGGCACCGGATGTCCCCTCGGCGAAGAAGCGACGCGAGTGCGACGGAGCCCAGTGCAATCCCGATCAGCCCCGGCACTCCGAAGCGCCGCAGGAGGGTCGACGCGGCCAGCAGCATGCGTGTGGAACGCGGAAGCTCGGCGCCGAGCTCGGCGAGCACCTCCGCGAATCGCGGAACGACCACGCCCCCCATCACCACGACCGAGACGAGACCGACCACGACGATCATCGCGGGATAGGCGAGGGCGGAATGGAGCTGCGACCTGAGAGCCGCCTCGCCTTCCAACTGCGTGGCCACGCTGCCGAGCGCTTCAGCCAACTGGCTACCCCGCTCACCGGCCCTGACCATGCCCACGACCACCGGAGGAAAGACCTCCCCCTGAGCCGACATCGCCTCCGCGACCCCTCGCCCCTCGCGGATGCGTCGCCGTGCCTCGTCCAAGGCCTCACGAAGCGGGCCACGGACGAGCGCCTCGCTGGCTCCCATGGCCCGCTCGACAGGCATTCCGGCACGTGTGAGCGCCGCCACGTTGCGGAATACGACGGCCAGGTCCTGCCTCGAGACCCTACGGCGAAGCCGGAAGCGCTCCCGGACGGTGCGTGCATCGAGGAGGTAGAGGCCCTGATGCGAGAGCCGGGCCGCCAGGGCCTCGGGGGAATCACTGGATGCCACACCCCGGATTACCGACCCGTCGCTCTTGACTGCCCTGTACTTGAAGGATGCCGAGGCGCTCACCCGTCATCTCCAGGAATCGATGTCGGCATCCTCACCCTCACCTCCGGAGGTACCGTCCCTTCCGAGCGACGTGAGGTCATACGACGACGGGTTCACAGCGCCCGGGCTCAGATACACGTAGCCGTGTCCCCACGGGTCGAGGGGCACTTGCTTGCGGAGATAGGGGCCGCGCCAGCGCGGAATGGAGTCCCCCGGCGCCGTGCGCAGAACAGACAGGCCCTCGTCCGTCGTGGGATACCTGTCGTTGTCCAGCCGAAAGGCGTCGAGGGCGAGCGCGAAGATCTCGATCTGCGCCCGAGCCGCCGAGACCTTGGCGTCGCTTACGTTGCGAAACACCATCGGGGACACGAGCGAGGCCAGGATGGCGACAACCGCGATCACGACGATGATCTCGATGAGCGTGAAGCCGCATCGACCAATCGTCGGGTCAGTCCTGGACGGCACGAAGAACCTCCTCGGGGGTGGTGAGACCTGCGAGGATCTTTCTCCGGCCGTCCTCGCGCAGCGGGTGCATGCCGGCCTCGTGCGCGAGCGCCTTGAGGCTCACGGCATCGGGTGTTCGCAGGATCGCCGGGCGGATCCCCTCGTCGACAACGAGAAGCTCGAAGAGGCCGACGCGACCCGCGTAGCCGGTCTGTCGGCACAGGGCGCAACCGCCACCTCTGCGGATCGACTGGTCGTCATCGACTGCCTGAAGGACGGCAAGGTCGGCCGTGGAGGGCCGAACGGGTTCGCCGCAGTGGGGGCACACGCGTCGGACGAGTCGCTGAGCCAGAACGCCCTGCAACGTTGCGGCGACCATGTACGGTTCGATCCCCAGATCGACGATGCGGGTGATCGCGCTCGCCGCATCGTTGGTGTGGACCGTCGAAAACACCAGGTGGCCCGTCATCGCGGCCTGCACCGCGATCCGGGCCGTCTCGGCATCACGCATCTCGCCGACCATGACGATGTCCGGATCCTGCCGCAGGATGGACCGTAGCCCTGCCGCGAAGGTCATCCCGGCACGGACGTTGACGGGGACCTGCGTGACCCCGGGGAGTTGGTACTCGACCGGATCCTCCACCGTGATGATCTTCTCCGAGGTCGCGTCGCGGAGTCTCAGCGCGCCGTAGAGCGTGGTGGTCTTTCCACTTCCTGTGGGCCCGGTAGCCAGGATGATCCCGTGAGGGAGTCGCGCGAGCTGCGTGAAGGCGCGGCGGGTGGTATCGTCCATCCCCAGGCCGCTCAGGTCCGCCGGCGCCCCGCCGTGGTCCAGAAGACGAAGGACCACTGACTCCCCATACAGCGTGGGCACCGTCGAAACCCGCAGATCGAGCTCCTTCTCCTCGAGCCGGATCCGGATGCGGCCATCCTGGGGCACGCGGCGCTCCGCGATGTCGAGGTCGGCGATCAGCTTCACACGCGAAACGACGGCGGCGTGAATGCTCGGGGGCGGCGCGGGGGCGGCGGTGAGTACGCCGTCGATCCGAAGGCGGACGACCAGGCCCCGGGCGGTCGACTCGAGATGGACGTCACTGGCGCGGGCCTCGTGAGCCTCCTGTATCAGGAGATTCACATAGCGGATCACGGGCGGCTGGTTCGCCAGGTCGCGAGCGTCTGCCTCGAGTGCGGAGCCGTTCGGGTCGTCTTGCGCACCGGCCTCGTCCAGGGAACGGACCAGGGAGTCCACGGACTGCACCCCCGCGAAGGTGCGTCGAATGGCGTCTTCGATGACCTCGCGGTCCGCCGGCTCCACCTCCACGCGGGCGCCGAAGGAGCGCCCGAGGTCGGTCAGAACTTCCGTGCAGGGTGTCCCGGCCACGGCCACGCGCAGGCGGTCGTCCACGACCTCCAGGGGGAACACGCCGTAGTAGTCCAGGTACTCGGCGTCGAACCGCTCTGTGAGGGGAAGCTGGGTAACCAAGGCGTCCGGCATCGGCGAGAGTCCAGGAAGGAACTGTCGACCTTCACTGGCACCCATCGTGCCAAGTCGGCGCGCAGGTGCGCGGTACGCTCAAAGCCCCAGGGAGACAAGGCTTTTCGCAAACATTGGCGGTGCGGCGCAGCGCGCGATGTGCACTGCGCCGGAGGGCGGGTTGCACAGCCCGCTGTGCGGTCAGCCAGCTGTCTTCAGATACCGCGCGATGGTGTTTCTATGCACGCCGAGGCGCCTCGCTGCCTCGGACTGGTTCCCGGCAGCCTCACCTAGCACGCTCTCCACGAGGCTGCGCGTGAGGTTCGGCGATGACGAGTTGTCTTCATCGAACGGCTCGTGGAACCGATCGGGCAGATGGCCCGGGCGCAGCATGATCGCACCGTTGCGTAGCCCGGCGTGGATCACCGCGCGCTCCACGACGCCTCGCAACTCTCGAACGTTGCTTGGCCAGGGGTAGCGCAGGACCAGCTCCTCGCACTCATACGTGAGCTCGACGGAGCCTTCGCATCCGTGCTCGCGCAGGAACGAGCTGGCTACGTGGTGCACGAGGCCCGGGATCTCCTCACGCCGGTGACAGAGGGGCGGAACATGGATGATGAGCTCCCCGATGCGGCTTTCGAAGTCCGGAAGCAGCCGGCCCGTACGGACGAGCTCCGCCGGCAGCGCCGTCGATGCGAAGATGAACCGGGCGGTTGCGCGCCGGTCTTCCGAGGCACCCAGTGGTCGGAACCGGCCACTCTCGAGCACCCTCAGGATGGCCGCCTGTGCGACCAAGGGCATGAGAGCCGCGTCGTCCAGCAGGAGGTCTCCATCATTGGCACGTTCGATGGCACCGCGATGTGCTGCGACCGCACCCGTGAAGGCCCCTGTCACGTGCCCGAACAGGGTGTCGGAATAGAGCGTTTCAGTGAGCTCTCCGGACGAGATCGCCACGAACGGGCCGGAGCGAGCGGAGAACCGATGAATGGCGTGCGCCAGCGTGGTCTTGCCGACGCCGACCGGCCCGAGGATCAGGATCGACCGATTGACCTTCGAGTACAGTCGCGCCAGCTGAAGCGCCTGGCGCATTTGCGGCGACCGCGCCGCCAGCTCCTCCGTGCTCGACTCCGGCATGCCCTCTGCACCAGTGACGACCTTCGTGGCGTGGTGCCATGGGCGAGCGTGTCTTGTGGTCCCAGCGAAGCAAGCCTACCGAGCGCTCCTTGAGCGGCCTGATGCGGGGGTAGCCCGGGCCCATGGAGGGCGCCGAGCGCAGACAGCACGCCCTGTCTCGTCGTCGTTTTCGCGGATCAACCGGGAGGGCCAGCCCGTCGGAGAGAACGACCGAGGGCTTCGGGGGATCGGCGGCTGGGGGCCGTGCCGCCGCGAGCCCGGACTCATCTTACCTACCCGGTCGAGTTGGATCAAGGTTGTGCAGACGACCGGAATCGATGTTACGACGACGCGGCGCACCACCGTCTCGGCGATCCCACCATCGACGTCAGCGATCGGGATGAATGGGACGCACGTCGGTGAGGCCACGTTCGTCAAATCGTTCATGGACAATGACTTAGCCGAGGCGCAGGGTACGGCACGGGGCATGATGCGGTCACCGTGGGAAACGTGTCCCCCTTCGCGGAGTCCTCGGCATGTCGACGGTGTCAATCCTGCGGCGGACGGGCGGGTTCGTGGCGGTCCTTGCTCAACTCGGCTGGGGATCCCGGGCCGTGCACGCGCAGGATCTCGACGTCTCGGTCGTCCCGGTGTACGACGAGTGGGAGGTGTCGGCCGGATCGACCGACGCGATGCTCACCTTCACGTTCACGAACCGTGGACGCACCGCCGTTCATCTGGGCTTCACGTGCTCGGCCACCATGGGCCTCGAATGCAGGGATCGAGACCTTGGTTCGGCGACTCTTCCGGTCGGCGCGAGCGAGGTGATCCGCGCCTATCTGTCTGCGCCTCAACAGGAAACGGCGGGTGTCGTCCAGGTCCTGGCCAGCTACCACGGCCAGCCCATGGCAGAGGGAGCATACTCGGTGCATGTCACCGCTCCTCGGGAGCCGATCTCGTCCGTGCCCGAAGTGACCCCCAAGGGCGGCACGTTGAGAGCGCCGCTCGCCTCGATCTCCGAGATCGACTTTCAGGTGAGGAACCGGGGAGCCGCCCGGGCCAGCTATCAATTCACATGCACCGTTGCCCCGCCAGTGGAGGGCGGGTGTGAAATCGAGGGGGAGCGGACGGTCGAACCCGGGGAGGCGGAAGCGTTGCCGGTCCGGTTCACGCCCGACGCCAGCACGACGTACCGGGTCACGGTAACGGCCTCGGCCGAAAGCGGGACCGACGCCGGTTGGATGACAGTCACCACGACAAGCGTCGTGGAGCCCGGGTCGGGTCCGACGCTCACACTCGATGATGCCAATCCCGGCCTGGAGGAAGACAGGCACGACTGCCCGACGATACCAGCGGGAGCGGGCTCGATCGAATGCGACGACTACCGCTACGAGTTCTCCCTCGGTTCGGTCCGCAGGATGAACCGGATGAGAGGCCTCGCCCTGTCCTACAACAGCGGCACGACCGCCTCGTCGAAGGTCGTCGGAGCCAACCTCACGCTCCCCACAGGAGTGGGCGTCGAAGGGGTGAATGCGGCCCTTTGGGCAAACGGGGAACTCCAGGATTCGGTGGTACTCGGGAGCGAGGTGCCCCTCGGCGTCCCGGTCCGCCTTGCCTTCCAGGTGACGCGCCCGCCCTTCTCGGGCGACGGGGTCGTCCGGTACCGCATCTCGGCGACGATCCGGTACACCGGCGTGGCCATTGCAGACACCGTCTCTGCCTTGGGCTACTACATCCAGGTTGACCGAGGCTCCGGCCGAAGCGAGTTCGGGGAAGGGTGGTGGCTGTCCGGCTACGAGAAGCTCACGCCGCTCAACGATCCCGATCTCGGCGATGTGCTTCTGTGGTCGGACGCCGATGGGAGTGCCCGCGTCTACCTGCCCGATGGTGGCGCGCCCGGACTCTGGGTTGCACAGACCCGGGGTCGGCCTCAGACGATCTCGACGGCGGCAGAGCCCCTCGCCGACGAAGCCCGGGCTCTCGACTTGTCGGATTTCGAATGGGCGTCGACGGACGGCGAACCGACCACCGGGCTGGACGGAGGCTCCACAGTGACCTGGGCATTCTGGGTCGATGCGGCCATGTCGCCAGGCGAGTTCGCGGGACTCCACGATCAGTCCTGGCTGCCGAGGGTCTGGTGGTTCGACATCACGCCGGCGGGCCTGCGCGTCTCCCTGGAGGCCGCCGGGACTGGCGCCATCAGCACAGCCCTCACGCCCCTCCCGTGGGACCAATGGGCCTTCGTGATCGTGCAGTACGACGGCGCACAGGAGTCCAACCAGGGCCGACTTCGCGCTTGGATCAATGGCAACGAGGTCGCCATCTCCTTCCAGGGAGAAGTGCCGTCGGAGCTCCGGTCCGACCCACAGGTCGCACTCGGACTCGGACGATCCAGCCCCAGCCCGGGCCTGGTGGGCAAGCTGGGCGAGGTCGCCATTCTGCGCACGCTCCTCTCGCAAGACGAGAGGTCTGACTGGTACACGCGGGGCATCGACTTCAATCACGAGGGGCTGGTCTCCGGCTTCGAATGGCGGGAGTCGCTCCACGACGTCGGTCCGGCCGGCAATGACCTCGCGAGCCGGACCATCGAGAGCGAGGATGGTGACTTCGTGGCCACGTCCGCCTACCCCAGCCGCGAGACACCGACCGGGGGTTGGAGGAAACTCGTGGACATGGCCGCGTACCACCGACCGATGTCGGGTGGAGGCGAGCAACTCTTCGACGCTGCGGGCCGGCACATCGGAGCGGTCGACCGAAACGGGAACGAGACCCGGTTCGAACATTCGGTGATTGGTACCGAGGCCCGCCTGACGTCGATCCTCCTCCCGACGCCCGAGGGTCCGAAGCCAGCCTTCGAATTCCAGTACGATTCCGCCACCGTGGCCCTACTGGCGATCCGGGAATTGGATGGCGGCGGTGGCTGGCAGGACTATCAGGTTGCCACGAGCCCGACCAGTGCGGCTTTCCAGATCGATGCCATCACCGCCCCGGATGGGCTCACGACGTCCTTCGCGTACGACACCGGCTCCCTGTCGTCGGTAACTGATCAGCGCGGGGCGGTGACGGAGCTGACGTACGACCGAGGCAAGGTCTCGGAAGTCCGGGTGCTCACGCCGGACGATCCCACCACGGACGACGTGGTGATGCGCTACCGTCCCGCCGACCTGGTCGGGCTCGACGTGGATGGCCCGTTCGCGCCCATGCCGACGGACAGTGTAAGCTCGGTCTTCGACGGTCCGCGAGCCGATGTCGAGGACATCACCCGGTACTTCGTCACGGGATGGGGTGCGATCAGGGGCGTGAAAGATGCCGGATGGAACGAGACATGGATCGACCGGACGGATCCGCACTTCCCCGGACTCGTGACACGTGCAGCCTATCCCAACGGACGCGTCGTCGAGACGAGCTACGATCCCGCAACCGGTCTTGTGGTTTCGTACACCGATTGCGCGGACGACGTGGCCGTGACGCGGTACGAGTGGGACGCTCAATGGGAGCGCCCGACGTCGATCCGCAGCCCGGAGGGGCTTGCGCGCCATTTCGCATACGACGCCCGCACCGGCGACCTCGATTCGACCTGGGTCGGCACCACGGTGGCGAGCTTCACGTACAACGAAAGAGGCCTGGTCCTGACCTCGGCCACAGGCGAGGGCAATCTCACGACGTTCGCCTATGACTCGCTGGGCAACGCGGTTTCACAGACGTCTGCGCTCGGCGCGGAGACACGGTACGAGCGAGACCAGGTAGGCCGGGTCTTAGAGATACTCAGGCCCATCGCCGTTGGGAATGAGACGGGCGAGAGGGTCGAGACCTTCCGCTACGATGCCTCCGGGCGCCCGCTGCTACACCGCCTGGCCAACACCGTCGACGACGCGATGGGCTGGGATTCGACGTCGTACGATCGTCACGGAGACCTGGCTTTGGTCTATCGAGGAGGTACGGTGTCCGCGCGGGCCGTCGAGGCCCTCGATGTCTCCGGACAGGCTTCGCTTCCCGATGCCCCCCTCCCGTCGCTGACCTGGACGCACGATCAACTCGGCCGCGTGAAGACCACGTCGGACGACGGTGCCTCAGAGGATGCGTTCGAGTACGACCTCGCGGGCAACCTCACGCGGCGACTGACGGCATCCGGCGACACGATCTGGATGGAGTACGACAACCTGAATCGACTCGTGAGGCGAAGGAGCAACGACCGGTCCTACGGTCCCGCACGCGAGATCGAAGGCGCACCCGCAGATCTCCTGGCCTGGCCGTTCCCCTACTACCCGAGCTCGAATGGGAACCTCGACGTGGCTGGGGACGAGGCAACGTTCGAATACGACGAGATGGGAAACCTGGTCAGGGCCGTCAATCGGGCCGGGACAGTGATCCGGGAGTTCACGCTCAGGGGCGAGTTGGCCAAGGACGGGTTCTCTCGTGCGACGCCCTCGGACGAATCGGAGCCCGACCTAGCCAGGGCCGCGATCGCCTTTCAGTACGACCGGGACGGGCGTTTGCAGCACGTGGACTACCCTGAGACGACCGATGGGGAGCCCGGCGCTGCGACGTACTACTACGACCAGGCAACCGGCCACCTCGCGTCCGTGGTCGACCCGCTCGGCTACGCGACATCGTTCCGGTACGACGGTGCCGGTCGCACGAATGGGGTCCTCCATCCCGGAGACCTTTTCGAATCGATCGAGTACGATGCTGACGGCCGGCTCGAACGGATCAACCTCGGTTCGCTGCTCAGCAATTCGTTCGTGCGCGACCCCGCCGACGGCGTCCTCGAGGTCGTGCAGAACCTCCCGGGAGGCGACAAGGTTCAACTCGAGAGAACCTACGATGGCCTGGGCCACGTCACCGGCACCACCGACTTCACGGCCTCACCGGTCCGTGCCGATCGTTTCGCCATGGACGGGCGAGGCCGGGTCATGCTCCGAGAGGCCATCTTGTCGACGTGGCGCGCCGACGTCCGTGGCGCGGTGGTGGTGTCGCACCACGACCCGGAGACCGGGCGGCTGTCGGAGCAGAGCGCAGTGGCGCCCCTCGATGCTGCCGGGCCAGGCAACTACCCCCGAATCCTCGAGGTGACGTACGAACGGGGAGGCGCCGTCTCCACCGTCGGTAGCCTTGGCTACCGGTCGAACGCGAACGGCATTCTCCACCCACCGGTCTGGATGACCGCATCAGCCGAGCACAACTACTACGATGCCGACGGTCGGCTGCGCTTCCGGCAGCAGTTCGGAGTTCTTCGCGAGGCCGACCCCCTGCGCGTCGAGCGCATATTCGGCGCTTGGGAACAGTACCTGTACGACGGCCTCGGGCGCCGCGTGGTCGTTCGCACCATTTCGAACGGTCTGTGTGACAGCCCTAACTGCTTTAGCGCCGAGCGGTCGTACGCCTGGGGAGGAGACCGCATCTACTTCGAGGAGAGCGCCTCGATCGACGGAGCTGATCACCTGGAGGGACAGTACGGCTCTGTCCAGTACACATACGGACCCGACGGCAGTCATCCGGTCTCGGTCGCGAAAAATGAGGACTCTGGCGTCACACACGTCGTCTTCCCGCACTTGGATTGGCGAGGTCGGGTTGCGTTGGCTACGGATAGCGCAGGTCGGCGATGCGACCTGGGGAACCGGGCCTGTGCGGGCGCCCTGTGGCCCGCGGACCTCGAGGATGAGTTCGGCGCCGTCGCCCCGGATGCGCCTTTTGGGCCGTGGTTCGGCAGTCTGCTGGATGGTCAACACGGCACGACCGGCCTGCTCTACCGAGACGGCCAACACTACGATCCCCGCCTCGGGATGTTCGTCGAACCTGAGATGCCGGGATCTGACGCAAAAGCGACATGCGAGTCGGATCCGTCGCGGCCATGGTTCACGGAGGAGTCATGGGAGGGCATCGCGACCGCCGCGCGACACTGCAGAGTCCACGTGCCTGAAGTTCGATGAGACAGGCTTCGTTAGGCGATCCTACCACCTTTCGTTGCCGTTGAGCGGCACTCACATGGGTGCCCGCCGAAGGAAGTGAACCGGCGCAGCAACCTATCAGGACGTCCCCGCGCGTAGCGGGACAGGGGCCGCGCGTCGGCTCCCGAGGCAGGATTTGAGCCGAGCTGCCGCCACAGCTTCTGGGCCGCTTGCGGGCTAAACATCGTGAAAAAGTTGACGATGGGAGTCACGCAACCATTCCGAGAGTGGTGAGGAGGCTTCCCATCTCTCGGTGGACGGCGCGGTAGCGCTGGTCCAGCGTGCTGTTGACGCGGGGCGTGTGAGCGGGGGCGACCCTGGCCTCTGCCGCGATGAGGGGACGGAGGATCTTGTCGCGCAGCAGAAGGAGCGCGGCCATGGCTCGAAGCCCTGCGGGGTCCACGAAGTAGCGGCGGGAGCGCGATATCCTGGCGACGAGGCCCTTGCAGCAGGTCTTCTAGCGCAGCCACCCGGGTGTGTAGAGCAGGATCGCGCCGGCCGGGTACGCGATGCTCTCGTTCGGGAGAACGACGACGATCGCCTCGACCGTTGCCAGAGGCACGACGGGCACCAGCGCCGGGTCGATGCGAAAGCCGTTCACGTAGACCTCCACGCACCCACGGTTCCGGTACTGGAAGCACGGGCCGTCCCTGGTCTCCTTCACGATGATCGATGGCAGGTTCTGCCACCGCACCAGGTCGACGACGTCGTGCGCCTTCGCGAGGTGCTCCTCGATGGTCGGTCGCAGGATGGGCTCCACCCTCAGCGACCCCGTGCTCATCCCGATCTCGTGGCGCACGCCCCGCTCGATCTGCGCGGTGCGGTCGGCGGTCACGGTGATCCCCTCGAGCCCGAGGGGCGCCTTCCTCATCGTGATGTCGACGGCGTAGACGCCGTCGGGATCGCGCACGGCCAGGAGCGGGGACCGCGTCGCCTCGTACCCGATACGCTCGGCCTCCACCCGGTACTCCCCGGGACCGGGGGTCTCGACGCGGTACGCGCCGAGCGAATCCGTGAGCACCAGCGCGAGCGGCCCGCCGTTCGCGTCGAAGAGGCGCACGATCGCGACCGACACGCCCCGGCCGCCGGTGTCGTCGACCACGCGGCCCTGGAGCGTCTGGGCCTCCGCGGGCGCCGCTCCGATCCACGCCGTCGCCGCCGCGACCGCGAGCGCGCGGGCACCCCTCACGACGACGAGACGCGTCATCCGTCGCCCCGCTCGACGTCGTAGGCGCGCACGGACTCGACGTCGAGCTCGTCCTGGAAGACACCCCACATCCGCCCGTCCCGCACCGCGTACGGCTTGAAGCCCTCCGGCGTGCGCAGGGTGGCGATCACGGCGCCGTCCGCGTCGAAGACGAGCCAATCGTGCGCGTGCATGCGCGCCTGGCCCATGGTCGCGAGCTGCCCGGGGTAGGCGCCGACCCAGAAGGTCCCGTCGTCGCCCCGGAGCAGATCCCCGTAGGCGGGAAGCCGCTCGGCGAGCGGCATTCCCTCGGCCATCGCGCAGAGCCGGGCGCGGGCCTGCTCGGGAGCGGTCGCGATCATGTGCTCGACCCACTCGCCGTATTCGGTGAGGAACGGCCCCGCCACGCTCCGGTCCCCCTCCGGCCAGCGCACCACGCGCTCGAGCGCCCCCTTCAGGTCGTAGATGCGTACCTCCGTCGCGTCCCCCGTTCCGACCACGAGTCGGTCGCCGGAGGTCGCGGCCACGGTGCGCGCGCCGAAGGTCAGCGGGCCCATGACGTGCTCGCCGGCGAACATCTCCATGCCCGGGAACGGCCCGAGCGTCCCCCGGCCCTCTCCCGCGGGACCCATCACGTGCGACGCCGCCTCCAGGCGGTACACGCCCCTCACGTCGCCGAGGTTCGCGGCCGTGAACGCCACGAGCGCATCCGACGCGGTGGGGAGCATGCGCGTCCATCCGTCGACGGTCGCCGGAACGGTGCCGCTCAGGTCCACATCCCGCTGGAACGCACCGTCCTTCGTGAAGACGGAGAGGCGCTGGCGTTCGGGGTCCCACACGCCCACCGAGTCGCCCCCGAGCGCCACGACCGAGGCGATCGTGGAGAACTCGCCAGGCCCCTCGCCCTTCTCGCCGAGCGTCGCGGTGAGCGCGCCGTCGCCCCCGAGCACGAGGACCTGCGTCGGGCTCCCGTTGGCGATCGCCACCTGCCCTCCCCGGAGCGGCGCCACGTCCGTCACGCCGAAGAGCGTGACGCCGGACCCTTCGTCCGAGCCGGCCTCCCACAGGGGGCCCGACAGCGACCAGCGCGCGGCCCCCGCGAGCGAGGCGTCGCCGTTGGTCACGATCGCCACGCCCGCGCTGTCCGTGACCGTGACGTCCCCGACCCTGTCGGCGCCGTCGGCGCAGGCTGTCCCGACGCCGAGCGCGACGACCAGGCAGAGCGTTCGCTGGACTGGATGCACGGGGAGCTCCCTTCGTTTCGAACAGGGGGACCGGGGAAGACCATAAGCCCCCTCGCCCGGACGCGCCACGAAAGGCTTCGTAGCAGGGCCGGACCTCTTGCCGACGGACTCCGCGACTCTTACTACCTCGTGCCCTCATCCCCCCCATTCCGATCAAGGACGCAGAGAGCCCCCCGTGAACGCGCTCCCGCTGTTCCCCGACATGCTCGTCCACCTCGCCGCTGCGCCCATCGCCCTCCTGCAGGAGGGCGCCACGGGGCCGACCAGCACCACCGATCCGATCTCCCAGGGGATCGTCGCGCTCGTGATCGTGGCGCTCTTCGCGCTGCTGGCGCGCGAGGCGGCGCACCGCGTCCTGATCGCGATGGTGTGCTCGGCCGTCATCTGGATGGTCACCTACCTGACGCCATGGCACCTGATCAGCTTCGACGGCGCGGTCCGCGCCCTCGACATGAACGTGCTGATGCTCCTGGCCGGGATGATGGCGGTGGTCGGCGTGCTCAAGTCCACCGGCGCGTTCGAGTGGGCCGTCGCCCGCCTCCTGATGCGCGCGCGCGGGCGGCCACGCTTCGCCGCACGGCTCGTCACCTGGTTCACCGCGATCACGTCGGCCTTCCTGGACAACGTGACCACGGTGATCTTCGTCACCCCCATGGCCGTGGGACTCTCCCGGAAGATGCGCCTGTCGCCGGTGGCGCTCCTCCTCCCGATGGTGGTGGCGTCGAACGTCGGCGGCACGGCCACGCTCATCGGCGACCCGCCGAACGTCATGATCGGCTCCGGCGCGCACCTGAGCTTCCTCGACTTCATCGAGAACCTCACCGCGCCGGTGCTCGTGATGATGGTGGTGATGCAGGTGTGGATCTCGTGGTACTACCGCGAGGAATACGCCGCGGCGGCGGCGGCCCACGTCCCGGACGAGCCGATCGAAGAGGTGAAGCTCGCCGACCCTGCGCTCTTCCGCTGGATGATGGCCATCTGCGCGGGCATCCTGGTAGGCTTCCTCACGCACTCGCTCACGGAGACGCCGGTGGCCGTCCCGGCCGTGATCGGCGCGGCGTGCGCGCTGCTCGTGCAGGACCTGATGTACATCCGCTCGCACCACCCCACGGCGCACGAGCGGGCGCACGGCGTGCTCGAGGTGATCGAGCGCGACATCGAGTGGCCCACGCTCTCCTTCTTCGTGTTCCTCTTCATCATCGTGGGCGCGGCGGTGGAGACCGGGCTCATCGACTCGATCGCGCGCGGGATGACGTGGAGCATCGCCACCGTGCACGAGCGCTTCGCCCTCACCGACGAGGGCACGCTCGTCTTCGCGGCGGTCTTCATCTGCTGGCTCTCCGCGGTCCTGTCGGCGTTCGTGGACAACATCCCCTACGTGGCCGTGAGCATCCCGATCATCCACCAGCTCATCCCGAGCCTCTCGGGCGACACCCAGGTGCTGTGGTGGGCGCTCGCGCTCGGGGCGTGCCTGGGCGGCAACGCGACCGTGGTCGGCGCCTCCGCGAACGTCACCACGGTAGGGCTCGCCGAGAAGGACGGCGTGCGCATCGGCTTCCGTGAGTACAGCCGCTTCGCCGCGCCCATCGCGACGCTGACGATCCTGATCTCATCGGCCTTCCTGACCGCCTTCGTCTATCTGGGCGAGTCGCGCGCGCGCTGGATCACCTGGGGCGTGGCGGTCGGGCTGGTCGCGCTCGAGGGCATCTTCGGCTGGCGGCGCCGGCCGGGCGAAGCGCACGCCTGAAGGGAGTGGGGGCGGGTGGTCGGAGGACATCGACGGCCGCGCCCTCGACGAAAGCCTGCGCAGCCTGATCACGTCGGGCGGTGGGAATCCCGCCGAGGCGATCGCCGCCGCGGCGGTAGGTCGAAGCCAGGTGTCGCGGTCGCAGCGAGCCGACGGGTTCTCCAGGCCGCCGCCCTGCTCGGGACGGCGGCGGCCCGGAGTTGCGCCGGTGAGCCGCTCGGCGGCGATGACGGACGGCCGATCGAATCCGACCCGCCGAGCGTGCCTGACGGTGCGACGGCAGTCGCGGGGCGCCGGGCCACGGCGCGCTACCGGCGCATCGAGAACGCTCTCGCCGACGGCTACGCCGATATCGACGTGCACCCCGCGACGGTGCCGAGCTCCCTGTGACGGAGGGCGGGCCGCGGCGGCATGTGGTACGTTGTGGCCTTTCTCGAGCGACCGTGGCCGCCGTCCCGCCCCCGCGCGTCGCAGCGACGAACCCACGTGGCCCTCGGCCCCACCCACGCCAGACCATGCCTGCCATCCGACGCCTCTCCCTCGCCGCCATCTTCGCCCTCGCCCTCGCGACGCCGGGCGGGGCCCAGCAAGCCCCGGCCGTCGTCACCGACCTGCTTCGCGACGTTGCGGATGCGAAGGAGAAGATGGTGGGCCTGGCGGAGGCCATGCCGGAGAACACCTACGGGTGGCGCCCCGCCGAGGGCATCCGATCGGTGGTCGAGGTCTTCAAGCACCTGGCGAGTGACAACTACCTCCTCTCCGCTGCCGCAGGGCACGAGGCGCCCGGATCCACTGGGATCCGTGGCGACGACTACCACACGGCGGTGGACTTCGAGGGCCGCACGATGAGCAAGGCGGAGACGGTGGCGGCGCTGGCCGGCTCCTTCGACCACGCCGCCGAGGCGATCCGCGCCACGTCGGACGCCCGTCTGGGCGAGACCGTGGACGTCTTCGGGGGGCCCATGACCGTCCAGGCGCTGTGGATCATGATGGTGACCCACATGCACGAGCACCTGGGACAGGCCATCGCATATGCGCGCATGAACGGCGTCGTTCCTCCCTGGAGTCGCTGAGGTCCGCCGTGGGCGTGCGACGGCTGGTGGAGGAGACGGCGGACCGGCCCGAGGACGACGACCCATGGCGTGGCGCCTACTACCGACGCTCGGCACTCGGGCGGGGCGTCCCAACGGCGATGCGCGGGATGACGGCGGCAGGTTGATGGCATCGGGCGCCTGGACCCGCCGGGGTGCGGGCGGGCCCGGCACACAAGGACGCTCATGACGTTCCGACCGGCGGAATCTCGACCGGGACGACGGGCTCCTTCGTGCGCTTCGGCCCACGGAGCGGCGGCGGCCCGCCCATGGCCCCTCCGCCTCTCGTTGGCGTTGGCCGTGGGAGCGGCTCCGCTCGCGGCGCAGCGCCCGCCGCCCACCTCCATACCCGTGGCCGTCGCGTACGCCCGGTGCGCGGAGTGGCTGCATGCGTGGACCTCCGGGCAGCGGACGGGGGCTGGCATGCCCAGCTTCGGCGTGCCCCTGGTCGAAGCCGGCTCCACCGGGACGGGCCCGGCCATCGGCGCGGAGTCGCTGGCCCTCGACGGTCCGGTGCAGGCAGGAGCCAGCCGTGGGGCGGGCAACCCGATTCGCTACGAGTACGACGGGCCACGAACCCGGCGGCGCCTTGCCGCCGCGTTGCGGGGCCGAGCGTCCCTGGCCCGTCGGCACTTCGCGGCGGCGGCCGACATCGGCACGGACGGGCGCGCGGTCCGGGTGCACACGCTGGGCCTCGCGGTGGAACGGGGCGCGCTCCTGGCGTTCGCCGGCGCACTGACGCCCCGGACCGGGCCGTCGTGTGGGGGCGGCGTGGTCCTGGCAGGTACTTCGGCGATGGTCGACGGTGAGGGGTCGCTCTACGGTGTGGAGCTCCTCGCGACACCCGTCTTCCGCCTCCCCCTGCTCGGCGAAACGGGGCTGGGGATTCAGCTCGGGTTCCTGCGTGAGGCCGGCCCCGGCAACCGCCGCCCCCTCTTCCACGCCATGCGCGTGGAGACGCACCCCGCTGGCGACCTCGTGATCGGGTTCAACCGTGCGGTGATCTTCGGCGGATCGGAGACGACGGTTCCCATCACGTTCCGTACGGTGGGGCTGATGCTCATCGGCATCACGGACACCGGGGCGAAGGACTCCGACTTCGAGAACCAGGTCGCCAGCGTGGACGCGCGCTGGCGCGGCTCGGCGCTCCGCCGGCCACTGCTGGTCACGGCCGAGTACGGGGCCGATGACTCGGGATACGCGTTCCTCCGCGTCCCGGGCATGCGCCTCACCGGCGAATGGGCCTGGAGCCCGTTCGGCTCGGGTTGGTCGGGAATATCGCTCGTGCACCTCGCGGAGCCGCGGGCGACGTATCCGCCGTGGTATCGTCACGGGGCGCTGGCGTGGGGATGGACGGACCGTGGATGGCCGCTGGGCACCTTCCTCGGGGGTGCGGGGACCGCCGCCCTGATCACGTACCGGAGGGAGGGGGCGCGGGTGTCTGTGGCCTTGGGTGCCGGTGCCGTGCGCCGGGGGGCGGACAATCTCTTCGCCCCCGACCTGGAGGGAGACGGTTGGGTGGTCGAGGGGGACGCCCGGGGTACGTCCGGCTCCTGGACCTGGACCTTCCAGGGCGCCATGCAGGAGGCGGGCCGTCGCGCAGCGTGGGCCTCCCTTTCGCTGATGCACGCCGTTGGAGGCTCGCCCGGTCGCGGCAAGGGAGAGTAGGGAGCCGCCTGCGTCGCGCGAACGCGGTACGGCGTTCCGCGCGATCACGCCACGCGGCCGGCGACGAGCGGTGCGATCCTGGCTGACGGTACGACCGCATTCGCGTGGCGAGGGGCGCCACCGCGGCTCTCGACCCTACCCGGCAGCGAGGCTCCCGCATGGACACGTTCATCGCCTTCATCGCGCGACTGATCTACGGCACCGGCGCCGAGGCGGAGATCACGCCGAACCACGACGCCTGGACCGCCGCGCATCCGAGCCCTTCGGGAGCCGACTGGCTGGATCACCACGTCGACAGCATGCTGCCCGCGTTCGAGGCGTGGCTTTCGAGCCGGTTCCTCCCTCCGATCATCCCGTGGGACGGGACCCGCCCGGAGCCGTGGGATCCCGCCTCCGACATCCCCCTGGGCACGGATCTCGACGGCAGCTTCACCGGCGTCGCGAGCCTCGACCAGCTCGGCGCCGCGCTGCGCGACCGCTTCGCCCTGGTCGACAACACCGCGGACGAGCTGAACGGAATCACGAAGGCTCCCTTCAGCTACCGGTACTGGGGCTACGTGAAGTGGGCCGAGCTCATGCGGCGCCGCTTCAACGGCGAGATCGTCGTGCCTCCCTCCCCGATCTACGACCGGGACGGGACGCTGCTCTCCGCGATCCCCTTCACGGACACGTTCAACGAGCTGCACTGGCGATGGCACAACGCCGACGGCGCCACGCCGCTTCCGGCCTCGGGGCCTACGCCGGGGCTCCGGACCACGGCCGGCCAGCGCGCGAGGCTGGGCGGCATCGGCATGGGGAGCGGGGAGGAGTTCATCCGCTTCCATCGCGATCACGTCGAGCTGTTCACGCGCTGGCTGGCGCGCACGGGACAGCCCGCGGTGCGCGGCATCGACATGTACAACGGCAACACGGGATGGCCCGGCTCCAACACGGGCAATCCCAGCACGTGGGTCGAAGCCGACGACGATCCGTGGATCAACGGCGAGACCGGAGACGCCGACGGACATCTCCGCACCGACGAGACCGACGTGGACGACCTCGGCTCCGACATGAACTTCGGGATCCACGGGTCCGGCCACCTCCGCAACACGGACATCGCGCCGATCTTCCACAACAACTACGTGCCGCGCTTCCACGCCTGGCATGGGTGGATCGACAACCAGCTCTGGTGGCGGGAGCCCCGCTTCGCGCGCTGGGACCCGACGACGGGTCTGCGCGAGCGCGTCTTCGAGCCGGTGCTGTCCACCGGCGCCGACTGGCCGGGCCTTCCCGCGCTCACCATCGTGCGCGATCCGCTGGAAACGGGCGGCGACGTGGTGTCTCCGGCGAGCGCGGTCACCGGCTTCGACCTCACGACCGGAGCCGGGACGCTCCGCATCAAGCTCCTCGTCCAGGACTCGTACGGTCGCCCCATCCGCCTGCGTCTGCGCGCCGACGTCTTCGACGACGCCACCAGCACGACGGTTCCGGTCGAGACGATCCCCGAGGGCAGCCACACCTTCACGGTCGGCAGCGTGGCGGGAGGCGACGACTTCGACCTGGACACGGAGTTCTTCGTCGACTTCTCCTTCACCGGGGCCTTCCAGTCCGACGATCCCGTCGGGGCCAACCCGGCGGTCGGCTTCGTCAACAGCCGCATCCGCATCACCGGAACGCTCGACGTCGAGGACGGGTCCGACCCGGGCTTCGTGCATACCGACTTCTGCGACATCGAGCTCGTCCAGGAGAAGTCGGGCCCGGAGATCGAGCTGTACTTCGACCTGAGCAGCTTCGGTGAGGACCAGGTGACCTCGGCGCTGGCGGGCGGTGAGTCCCGCTTCGCCGACGCGCTGATCGTCGTCGTGCAGGACCGGACCACGGCACCCGCCGCGATCACCTGGCCCAGCGAGGTGGCCGACGAGGTGAAGGGGCTCATCACGGGGTTCGTGCCCGCGTCGGGCCTGTTCGACGATGCCCTGCACGCTCCCGAGGTGGACATCCTGGACGGAGGCTCCGCCATCACGGGGCTGCGCGCGGAGCTCGCCTCCGGGCCGCTCGTCGAGGACGCCTCCCTCGCGGACAACCTGCCGCAGCGCTTCACCTACCGGTACGACATCGTGTTCGACGCCACCAACGACGCCTTCACGGGCCTCTCGACCGGCGACGAGCGCTGGGTCGACGTGGAGGTCCGCGCCGCCGATCGCTCGGGCAACGAGGGTGCGGCCTCGGGCCAGCTCAAGCTGTTCATGGAGGCCAACCCCTTCATGCGGGACGGCGACCCGAGCTGGCTGAGCATCGACACGCGCGTCTTCCGGCTCTTCGAGGGGGAGTCGCGCTTCAACGCGACGCTGGCGGCGGGGCAGCCGGAGGCCTTCGTCCAGGAGGTGATCCAGCGCCTGAACGCGGGCACGGCGGGCTCGGACACCTTCGACGGTCTGCCCACGAACCAGGCCGAATCGGCGCTCGAGTACTCGACGGCCATCGACAACCCGTCCGCGGGGACCAGCCAGAACGTGCACAACTTCGCGCTGGCGAAGGTGCGCCTCCAGGGCGCGAGCGGCGCGGCGGACGTGCGCGCGTTCTTCCGACTGTTCCGCTATACGTCCAGCAACCTCGTCTTCGACGCCTCCACGGGCTATCGCACCCACGCCGGCGCGAGCGCGACCGTGCCGCTGCTCGGTTTCAGCGCGCCCGCCGGCGGGGGCCAGGTCATCTCCATCCCGTTCTTCGCGGAAGAGCGCGTGGGCTACACGCAGTCGATGACCTCCCAGACGGACGCGCCGAACGTCCAGTCGTTCCCCGCCGGGCCCACGGACGAGCGCGTGCTCTACTTCGGTGCCTACCTGGACATCAACCAGACGGGGGCGCGTCTGCCGTCCGACTGGGTCGTGGCGCACCCCGACGGCGGCTTCGGCGTGGGTGAGGTCCAGTCGATCCGGTCGCTCATGACGGACGCCCACCAGTGCATGGTCGTCGAGGTGCACTACGACGGCGATCCCACGGCAGCCGGAGAGACCCCCGCCAGCTCCGACAACCTGGCCCAGCGCAACCTGGCGATCCTCTATACCGACAACCCGGGCGCGCCGCTGACGCACACCGTGCAGCACAGCTTCGAGGTGAACACGGGCCAGCGGCTCCCCGGGCGCGTCCCCCGGTTCGAGGTCGCTCAACCTCCCGGACCTGCTGGCGCGCGGCGACCCGTCGCGGAGGAACCGCGGCGACGTAGGCGAGGTGCCTGCCGGCGCGCTGGCGCCCCCTCCGGACGTGCCCCTGCGACCCATCTCCGCCGATCGGCTGCGCACGAGGATTCGCAGGCGCGCCTTCGACATCGCGATGCTCGAGGCCACGAACATGATGGAGATGATGGAGCCCGATCGCTTCATGGAGGCGGCGGCGGCCTTCGAGAAGATGCGCTTCCCGTTCGTCTTCGACGCGTCGGCGTGGCAGAGCACGACCCGTTGGTTCGACGAGCTCCTCTTCGCCTGGAACGGCCTCCCCCGGCAGTCCGAGGTGGAGGTCTACCTCCCCGGCGTGAGCGCGGAGGACGTGATCAACCTGCGCAGCCTCAGGCACGCGCCCGGAGACGTCCGCATCGTCGACTCGCACACCCTGCGCCTCGTCCCGGGCGACGCCACCTATCTCCCGATTCCGAACGTGCGTGACGGGCGCGTTCCGGGCGTCGTCACCGTGCGGCTTCCCGAGGGTATCCGCAAAGGTCAGGGCTGGACCGTCGACGTCGTGCAGCTACGGGGAGGCGAGCAGCGCACCACCGGCGGCTTCCGGCTCGACATCCAGGTGAGCGAGGCGCGCCTCATCGCGGATGCGGAGCGCCGGCTCCTCGAGCACATGTTCGAACGGCTGTCGCTGACCCGGGCGTCCGATCCCTGGCACCCGGTCCTGGCACGACGCGTCGAGACGATCCGGGCGCGTGCGGCGGCCCTCGCCGAGTCGGCGGGCATCGAGTGGGTCGATCCCACCGTCTGGCACGATCCCGACGACCCGGACCACCCCAGGCCGCTGGACGGGGCGAAGATCCGCGTCGTGCTCGAGCGGATCCAGATCCTCGAGGACCGGGACCCCTGGTTCAAGGGAGCCGGCGAGATCCGCTTCCGCGCGCGCGTGCATACCAGGAACAACGGGGGCCTTCACCAGGAGACGCGGATGCCGGCCACCGGCGAGTACGAGATCTCCGACCGGCCCGGAAGAACGTGGTCGTGCTCGACCAGGTGATCTTCGAGGGGTACGCGGCCGACGACCTGCGAATCGAGGTGGTCGGCGTGGAGAAGGACACCTTCGATCCGGACGACACCATCGGGAAGTACACGCGGATCTTCTGCGGAAGCCCCGGGTCGTGGTACGGCGCCTACGGACCCAGCGGCGAGGTGGTCGATCCCGAGGACATGCTCTCGTGGCGGATCTGGTATCGCATCGAGAGGCCGTGACGGTCGGGCGCGAGGCCCTGAGACGCTCGTGTGCCGCTCGCGGCGATCGTCGCGATCGCGGCGCCCGGCCGAGCGGAGCCGGGCGCCGCGTTCTTCTCGTCGGGGACGGCCCCCGGCTCAGCCGTGCATCGCGCCCCGACCGACGGCCGGCGGGTGCTCGATCTCCAGCGCCTCGGGATCCGCCATCGGCTGCCAGATCTGGATCGCCGGGAAGGTGGAGAGGAACCACCGGATCACCCACATCCACGGGCCGAGGAACATGAGGCCGATGAGGGGCTGCCAGAGCGGGAAGGCCGGGTCGCCCTCGTGGTAGAACGCCGGGGCGACCATCTCGTAGCGCTCCAGCCAGAGCCCGATCAGCGAGATCGTCGCGAAGGTGGCGAGCAGCGGCGGCTTCATCTTCGGCCGGCGGCCGAGGAGGCCCGCGAAGGGCACGACGAAGACCATCACGATCACGAGCGCGCTGATCTGCCCCCACGGCGGGTCGGAGCGGTGGATGATCCACGCCTGCTCCCACGGCAGCTTGCCGTACCAGATCACGATGTACTGGCCGAAGAAGAGGTAGGTCCAGAACACCGTGAAGGCGAAGCAGAGCTTGCCGAGGTCGTGCCGCTGCTGCAGCCCGATCAGTGCTGGAAGTCCTTGTGCTGCGTCCGCAGGTAGAGGCTCCACAGCGTCGTCGCCGTGATGCCGCCCAGGAAGGCGCCCATGAAGAACCACGGGCCGAGCATCGTGCTGGCCCAGTGCGGCTCGAGGGTCATCACCCAGTCGTACGACACGATCGTCAGGACCACCGCGTAGATCAGCACGAACGCCGGCGCGATGCGCGTCATGCGCTGGTAGCTCTCGACCTCCTCCTGCTCCTGCCCCATCCACCCCTGCGTCAGGCGCTCGCGCCACGTCCGGCGCGTCGGGTCGCCGTCGGAATCCCCCAGCAGGCCCATGTCGGGCCGGAGCGCGAGGTACACGAAGTAGATCGCGACGCCGAAGAGGACCGCGAGGCCCACGACGTTCCGCGAGATCAGGAACGGGATGTTGAGGTACGCGGCCTTCTTCTGGAGGACGGGGTCGCTGGCCATCTCCTCGACCCACGGGAAGTACGACCCGCGGAGCGTGAGCATGGGGAGCATCGCCACGAACGCGATCGGGAGGAACGCCGCGAACGACTGGCTGACCCGGCGCACCGACCAGTTCCACCTGGCCTTGGTGATCCAGGTGGCGACCGCGAGCAGGACGCCGCCGATCGAGATGCTCGTGAAGAAGAGCCAGTTCGCGACGTACGACGCCCACGCGCCCTGCGGGTCCTGCGTCAGGCGCGATGCCGAACGCGATCAGGCCCACCAGGAAGAAGGTCCCGGCGAGAAGGTTCGCGCTCGTCGAGCGGGGGAGGTAGCGGACCGCGATGTCGCGCGGGATGGTGGGACCGTGCGACATCTCAGCGTCCTCCCGCCGCGTTCGCGTTGAACTGCGCCTGCAGGGTGCGGATGTAGTTCACGATCCTCCAGCGATCGAATTCGGTCACGCGGTACCCGTAGTCCGGCATGAGCCCGCGGCCCACGCGGATCATCCCGTAGATGTACTGGTCGGTGTAGCCCTGCACGACCGGGCCGGCGAGGTTGTACGCCGCGACGGTCGGGTGCTTCTGCGCCATGGCGGCCTGCGCGCCGATCCCGGCGAAGCCGTGGCACACGGCGCAGTAGCGCTCGAACATCACCTTGCCGCGCGCCAGCGAGGCCGAGTCGGGCGTGATCGGGTTGACCAGCGCCTGCATCTTCGCGTTCCCCGTGCCGATGGGCTGCATGTCCTGCTGCGTCACCGGGATGATCGGCGTGCCGTCGGGCTCGCCCAGGTTCCACTCGTCCGCCGCCCCCGGATACGTCCCGGAGGAGAAGGCCACGGAGTTCTCGGGAGCCGGGCGGGTGTTCTCGTACGGGTCGAAGGAGCGCTGGTCGCGCATGCTGCGCCCGAAGATGAACACCATGGTGTCGTCGAGCGGCTTGCACGCCCCGAGCGCGGCGACGGCCAGGACGGCCGCGAGGACCCTCACGCCCCTGGTGGCCCGATTCCGAAGTCCCGTCGCATTCGAGCGGCGCTGCATCCCGCCATGCTGCGTCGCTCCTCCTCCCCGTAGCTCAAGGCTACGCGTCGTCGCCCTCACCCCACGAACCGCAAGCGTTTCGCGGGGGCCTCGAGTCGCTCCTTGCCTTGCGGGCGCATCGCCACTCTCGGTGCTGACACCGGACTTCGGAATCGGACCCCTAGCCATGGGCCGCCTCCGTCCCCTCGCGGAGCTCGGCCGGCTCCTGCGCCTGCAGGATCCGTCGGGCCTCGTCCGCCCGCTCGTGCGGCGCCTCCACGTACACGCCGTAGCGGCCGGCGCTGAACTCCGGGTCGTAGATCACGCTCGGCTTCACGTTCGGCAGCCGGCTGTTGATGAAGAGCCCGATCACCGTCGCGAGCGCCCCGAAGAGCACCGTGAGCTCGAAGGCGATGATGACGTACGCGGGGATCGACACGATCGGCTTGCCGCCCGACCACGAGCGGCCAGTCCATCGACGTGAAGGTCGTGAAGGCGAACCCGGTCGCCGTGCCCGTCAGCCCGCCCACGAGCGTGAAGACGCGCACGGGGCTCTGGCCGTATCCGAGCGCGGCCTCGATGTGGTGCTCGGGATACGGCGCGTACGCCTTCAGGGTCTTGAAGCCCGCCTTGCGCAGCTTCTCGATCGCGTCGACCGTGTTGTCCAGGTACTCGTACGAGGCGAGCAGCCCCGTGGTCTGTCCGCCTCCGGCGGTTCCGGCGGCGCTCATCAGTGGGCCTCCTCGGGCTGCCTGCGCAGGGGCGGGGGCAGGACCTCCTTGAGCTCGGAGATCGCCACCGGAGGTATCAGCCGCGTGAAGAGCAGGAACCAGAAGCTGAACCAGCAGAAGCTGCCGATGAGGATCCCCATCTCCGTCACCGACGGACGATAGACCCCCCACGCGTACGGCTCGAACTCGTGGTGCAACGAGGTGACCACGATCACGTACCGCTCGAACCACATCCCGATGTTCACGAAGATCGAGATGACGAAGAGCGCCGGGATCGAGTGCCGGACCCGCTTGAACCAGAGCATGACCGGCACCAGGCCGTTGCACGTCAGCATCGTCCAGGTGGCCCACCAGTACGTCCCGAACAGACGGTTCCAGAAGGACGCCCGCTCGATCGCCTCGCCGCTGTACCACGCGGTGAAGAACTCGGAGAGGTAGGCGTACAGCACGATCATCGACGTCAGCAGACAGAGCTTCGCCATCGCGTCGAAGTGCTTGATCGTGACGTACTTCTCGAAGTGGAAGATCTTCCGCATCGGGACGATGAGCGTGATGACCATCGCCACGCCCGAGTAGATGGCGCCGGCCACGAAGTAGGGCGCGAAGATCGTGGCGTGCCACCCGGGCACGATGCCCATCGCGAAGTCCCAGGACACGACCGAGTGCACGGAGAGCACCAGCGGCGTGGCCAGCGCGGCGAGGAAGATGTAGGCCTTGCCGAAGTGGTGCCACTGGCTGTCCGTGCCCCGCCAGCCCGAGGCTCACGACGTTGTAGAGCTTCTTGCGCAGCCCGATCGCCCGGTCGCGCGCGGCGGCCAGGTCGGGCACCGATCCGAGGAAGAAGAACACCGCGGACACCGTGAAGTACGTGGTCACGGCGAACACGTCCCACACCAGCGGCGACTTGAAGTTCGGCCACAGGAAGCGGGAGTTCGGATACGGGATCAGCCAGTACGCGTGCCAGACGCGGCCGACGTGGATGAGCGGGAAGAGGCCCGCGGTCATGACCGCGAACACCGTCATCGCCTCGGCGGTCCGGTAGATCGCCTGGCGCCAGGGCGCGCGGAAGAGGAAGAGGATGGCGGAGATCAGCGTGCCCGAGTGCGCGATGCCGACCCAGAACACGAAGCTCGTGATGTACACGCCCCACCCGACCGGGGAGTTGAGGCCGCTGACCCCGATCCCCTGGTAGAGCTGCCATCCCCAGGAGGTGAAGAAGAGCCCGACGCCGGCGGCCGCGAGCGCGAACAGCGCCCACCACCCCTTGCCCGGCCTGCTGAGCGCGACCAGGACGTCGTCGTTGACCTCCGCGAGCGTGTGGACGTCCGGATGCGTGAGCGCGCCGCGCTCCTGGGTCGCCGTGGCCATTATGCGTGCTCTCCGGACGCCACCTCGTGGAAGGTGACCTTCTTCAAGTAGTTCACGGCGGGCTGCGTGTTGATCTCTTCGTTGAGGACCCTGTACGTGCGCTGGTTCCGAGAGACCTGCGCGACACGCGACTCGGGGTCACGGATGTTGCCCCACACGATGGCCTCTGCCGGGCAGCTCTGCTGGCACGCCATCACGACCTCGCCGTCGTCGGGGATCGAGCCGCGCTTCTCGAGCGCCACGCGGTTCTCGGCCTCGCGCACGCGCTGCATGCAGAAGCTGCACTTCTCCATGACGCCGTTGTCGCGGACGGTCACGTCCGGGTTCCACTGCCAGTTCATCGGCTCGGGGATCGCGTCCGTGAACCGGTACCAGTTGAACACCCTGACCTTGTACGGGCAGTTGTTCGCGCAGTACCGCGTGCCCACGCAGCGGTTGTAGACCTGCGCGTTCACGCCCTCGGGCGTCGTGTAGGTCGCGAACACCGGGCACACCGGCTCGCAGGGTGCGTTGTTGCAGTGCTGGCACAGCATCGGCAGGTGGCGGATGTCCAGGTCGCCGGCCTGCGTCGCGTCCACGTGCTCGTAGTAGCGCTCGATGCGGATCCAGTGCATCTCGCGGCCCATCATCACCTGCTGTTCGCCCACGAAGGGCACGTTGTTCTCCGCCTGGCAGGCGGTGACGCACGCGCTGCATCCCGTGCACTTGTCCAGGTCGATCGCCATCGCCCAACGCGCGCGGTTCTCGCGGTCGCCGTACTTCCCGTAGCGCGACCCCTCGAGCGGGAACGACTCGGGGGTGCCACCCTCGGCGGGCACCGGCACGAAGCCGCCGCCGGCCTGCAGCTCCTCGAGCCCCTCCTCCTCGTTCTCCGGCGCGGCGCCCTCCGACAGGTCGGCGAGCGCGATGGCCGGCGCGATCGGCCGGTCCCTGCTGCGTGTCCGCGCCCGACACCTTCGCGAGGCGTCGATGCTCGCCCGTCGGCGTCACGGACACCTTCGTCGCCAGCGTGACGAACGCCCCGGAGGGCTGCTCGGCCTCCGCCGGGAGCAGGTGCATCACGTTGACGCCCTTGTCGTTCGCCCAGCGGCCGAAGTCGGTGTGTCCGCCGCCCATCGCGAGCGCGACCGTGTCCGGCCGCAGCCCAGGGTAGGGCCACACCGGCACCTGGACCTGGCCGTACGGGGAGGCCACCGTGACGAAGTCGCCCTCGCGGAGCCCGCGCGCCTCCGCGGCGTCCGGGTGCATCTCCAGCCAGGAGTGCCAGGTGATCTTCGAGACCGGGTCGGGCAGCTCCTGCATCCAGGGCGCGTTCGAGAGCTCGCCGGCGCCGAAGCGCGGGGACGGGTGCACGAGGAGCGTCAGGTCCCCGTCCCCGTCGAAGGCGGGCATGTCGAAGGAGAGCGCGGTGTCGGGCGCGCGCAGCGCGGGCACGTCCGGCGCGGGCGCCTCGCGGAGGATCACCCCCGTGCGCAGCGCCTCGCGCCAGTACCCCTCGAAGTCGCCGGCGCCCGCGTCCGCCTGGTGCGCGGCCCGCAGGTACTCGTAGAAGGTCGCGCCTCCCAGGGTGCTCCCGAGGCGGGAGGCCACCGACAGGAGGACGTCGCCGGTCTGCTTGGCGTCGAAGTGCGGCACGGGACGCATCGCCGGCTGCCGGAGCGCCATCACCCCGTCACGCCCGACCGAGTCGCCCCACGACTCGAGCCAGTGCCGGTCGGGGAGGATCAGGTCCGCCATGGCGGAGGTCTCGTCCGGCGACTGCGCGAAGGAGACCTTGAAGCCCACCGAGCCGAACGCGTCGGCGAAGCCCGACGCGGCCGGGAGCGAGTACGCCGGGTTGGCGCCGTGGATCATGACGACACCGACCTCGCCGCCGGCCATCGAGCGGATGGCCGCTTCCATGTCGGCGTACGGACGGGCGGGCGTCTGCGGACCGCCGCCCATGTGGATCGTCCGCCCGAAGCTGCCCGCGACGTGGTTGAGGATCAGCGCGGCGACGTGCGCCGCCGTGGCACCGCGGTGGTGCGCGGCCACGCTCGGTCCCAGCGCCAGGCTGGGGCCCGTCGCGAACTGGTCGGCGAGCTCCCGGATCGTGTCCTCGTCGATGCCCGCGGCCTCGGCGGCGGCGCGCGGGTCGTAGGCCGCCAGCACGGAGGCGTACGGGCCGGCCGCACCGCGGTCCGCGGCGATCGCGGAGGCCATGGCGAGCGCCACGGCGGCTTCGGAGCCCGGACGGATCGGCACCCACTCGTCGGCGTTCTGGCCGGTGAGCGACAGCCTCGGCCCCACGTAGACCAGACGGCCCTTGGAGCCGTGCTCGTCCACCGCGGCCATGCGCGCGAAGTCCCGCTGCTGCGAGAGGGGCGCGGTGCCGCCGTCGATGAAGTCGTCCCCGAAGGAGATCAGGAAGCGGGCCTGGTCGATCTGGTAGCGGGGAACGCGCGTCGATGCCGAACGCGATCCGCGCCGCCTCGCGCAGCGGGGCGGCCGAGAGCGCGTCGTACTGCACGCGCCGCCCGCCCACCGCGCCCACGAACTGGTCCACCAGCCTCGCCATCGTCGGGCCGCTGTGCCCGCCGATGTAGAGCACGTTGCCGGCCGCGCTGCGGATGCGCTCGGCCAGGGTGGTCTCGGCCTCCTCCCAGCTGATCGAGCGGAGCACGCCGTTCTCCCGGACCATCGGGCCCGCGTAGCGGTCCGGGTCGTAGAGGTGCTGGAGCGTCGCGTGCCCCTTGGCGCACAGCGCGCCGCCCGAGACCGGGTGGTGCGGGTTCCCCTCGAGCTTCACCACGCGTCCCTCGCGCGTGCGCACCCAGACGCCGCACCCGGAGGAGCAGCCGTCGCACACCGAGGTGTACCACGTGGCCACACCCGGGGTGATCGACTCGTCCGCGGTGACGTACGGGAGGAGACGCTCGACGTTCCCGGTGTTGCAGGCCGTCAGGGTCGCACCCGCCCCCGTGACGCCGAGAACCTTCAGGAAGTCCCGCCGCTTGATGCCGTCGCTCATGGCGCCGTCCCCCTAGTAGTGGCAGACGGCGCAATCGTCCGATGCGCCCTGGGTGCGATGACAGTCGATGCACCAGCCCATGTTCTTCCCGCCCCAGGCCGGGTCTCGCTTGTTGATGACGTCCATGGTCTGGACCTGGCCGTGGCACTGCTGGCACTGCAGGCCGGCGGCGATGTGGCGCATGTGCGGGTAGTGGGCGTGGTCCGAGATCTTGTAGATCCGGACCCAGGGAATGGTCTTCTTGTCGTTCCAGTACTGCATGAGCTTGGCGACTTCCTCGGGCTTGTTGGCGCCGGGGATCACCTGGTGGCAGCCCACGCAGGTGGAGATCGGCGGGATGCCGGCGTCGACGGAGCGCTCGGCCGAGAAGTGGCAGTACTGGCAATCCATCCCCAGCTGCCCGGGTTCGGAGCCGGCGTGCGTGTTGTGCGGAAAGGCGATGGGCTGCCCGGACGGGTAGGAATCCAGCCCCCCGGTCGGCGCCGTTTGCTGGGTATCCTGCACCCGGACGAAGGCGAGGCCGGCGAGGGCGAGCACGCCGGCCATGCCGCCGATCAGCCAGTGCTTTTTCATCTCGACGCTGTGCTCCTGAGCATGCCGCGCACCCGGGAATGGGGTGCCACGCGGGCGGCGACCGGCCGGTTGGACACGAGAGAGCCGGTCGGTGGGAAACCGCCCAGGAAAAACGGCATGAACCTACCCGCCCCCCCACATGGGGTCAAGGCGAACGGGCCCCGTGGGAAGAACCTTTTTCTCGGCGTGGGTGTTATACTTTTTCCCGCTCGCGGCCCTGTCGGCACGCGTTCCCTCCCGGCCCGGACAACCGACCCTTCAGCGACGTATCCATGGCCGAAACCTCAACCGCGACCTCGCCGCGAGACGTACGACCGTCGCTGGAGCTCCTGGACCACCTCGTCCAGGAGGTGGAGACGGTCTTCCACGGGAAGCGGGACGTGGTCAGGCTGGCGCTCGCGGCGCTCCTCGCGCGGGGCCACGTCCTCTTCGAGGACGTGCCGGGCGTCGGCAAGACGACGCTGGCGCACGCGCTCGCACGCACGCTCGGCCTGGAGTTCCGGCGCATCCAGTTCACCTCGGACCTCCTCCCGTCCGACGTGCTGGGGGTCTCCGTGTACCGCCCGCAGACGGGCGAGTTCGAGACGCGGCCGGGGCCGATCTTCTCCAACGTGGTGCTCGCCGACGAGATCAACCGGGCGCCGCCGCGCACGCAGAGCGGGCTCCTCGAGGCGATGCAGGAGGGGCGCGTCACGATCGACAACGCCACGTACGATCTGCCGAAGCCGTTCCTGGTGATGGCGACGCAGAACCCGCTCGAGCACCACGGCACCTACCCGCTGCCGGAGAGCCAGCTCGACCGGTTCCTGATGCGCATCACGATCGGCTACCCGAACCGTGAGGCGGAACGGAGGATCCTCACCGAGTCGGCCACCACCGTCCCGGTCATGGAGCGGCTGCGCCCGGTGCTGTCGCCGACGCAGGTGCTCCAGCTCCAGGACCGCGTCGAACAGGTCGAGGCGGACGCCGCCATCGTCGACTACCTGATGACCGTGGTGGAGCGGACGCGTCGCGTCAGCCGCCTGCGCATGGGGGTCAGCCCACGCGGCGCCATCGCGCTCTTCCGGGCGGCGCGCGCCTTCGCCCTCACGGAGGGCCGCAGCTACCTCGTCCCGGACGACGTGCGCACGCTGGTCGTCCCGTGCCTCGCGCACCGCATCCTCCCGGCCGGAACGTCGGGCGCCGCCCTCGACGCCCACGACCAGGCCGCCCAGATCCTCGAGGGGATCCTCGAAGAGGTCGAGGCGCCGGTGTGAGACGCCGGCTCGCGTCCCTCCTCCCGGCCGTGCGCGAGGCCTGGCGGCGGCTGCGGGCCTGGCGCCGGATCAGCTTCACGCCCGGAGGGCTCGCGTTCACGGTAGGGACCTTCGCGGTGGGCTTCGCCGCGCTCAACACGGGCAACAACCTCCTCTACCTGCTCCTCGGGGCGATGCTCGGCTTCATCACGGTGAGCGGCTGGCTCTCCGAGCGGGCCATCCGCGGGCTGGTCGTCGAGCGCCTCCTCCCCCGCGCCGTGACCGTGGGACACGACCTGCGCACCACGTACCGGGTGACCAACACCAAGGCCCGCTTCCCGAGCCTGGCCGTCGAGCTCGTGGAGCAGGGCCTCCCCGGGAGGGCGTTCCTGGCCCACGTGGCCGCCGGGGAGACCGTGGAGGCTCGGTCGGTCAACAGCTTCGTGCATCGCGGGACGTACGCGCTGCATTCGCTGACGCTGGCCACGGCCTTCCCCTTCGGCCTCTTCCTGAAGGAGCACGACATCCCGCTGCCAGGAGAGGTGGTGGTGTGGCCGCGTACGGACCGGGCGGTCCAGATGCCGCTCCCCCGCGCCGATCGAACCGAGCGCGCCGGCGCCGCCACGCGCGGCACCCTGGGCTACCGGGGCGAATACCGCAGCCTGCGCGTGTACCGCAGCGGAGACGATCCCCGCGACATCCACTGGCGCTCCTCCGCGCGCCTCCGCGAGCCGGTGCTCCGGGAGTACGAGCACGACGGCGCGCGCACCCGCTGGATCTGCCTCGACCTCCGCTGCCAGCCGGGGGCGGAGGCCGAAGTGGCGGTGGAGTTGGTCGCGGCCGTGGCGGCGCGCGCGGCCGCCGAGGGCGTGCCCTTCGCGCTCGTGGCGGGCGACGTGCTCGTCGATCCCGGCGAGGGACCCGGCCAGCTCGAGCGCGTCCTCGACGTCCTGGCACGGGTCGACTTCCATCCGGAGGCGCCCGCGTCGGAGCCGCCGGTCGAGCTGGACGCCTGCGTCCTCGTGCAGGCGGGGAGCGCCGCGTGAACCTGAGGCTCCTGCACCGCCGCCTCGCGGTGCTCATGTCCTTCGCCGGGCTCGTGGCGTTCTCCGGGGGCGCCGGCTTCGAGCCGATCTCCGCCGTGCTCGCCGCCGTGGCGCTGGCGCTCGCCCTCTTCTGGCATCCCGATCGCGTCCTCTCGGTCCGGTTGGAGCGTGTGTGGCTGCCGCTCGCCGCGCTCCTGGTCGCACGCGCCGCGATCCACGTGCTCATCATCCGGGACGACGTGGTCGTCCCCGTCGTCGACCTCCTCCTCCTCCTCATGGCGGCCGAGGCGCTGCGCTCCCTCGACGCGCCCAACGACATCCGGCTCTACGCGCTGAGCTTCGCGCTCCTCCTCGCCTCCACCGCGTATCGCCCGGGGATCCTCTTCCTCGCGGCGTTCATCGCCTACGTGACGCTCTCCACCCTCGCGCTCATGGTCGGGCACCTGCGACGCAAGGCGGAGCGCCACGGGATCCGTGAGATCCCCCTCGGTCGGAGCCTCATGCTCACGACCAGCGGGCTGGCGGTCGTGATCCTCCTGGTGGCCGCCCTGGTCTTCGTGACCTTCCCGCGCGTCGCCCGGGGCTGGGCCGGACGCGGCGAGACGCTGGCCACCTCGATCGCGGGGTTCAGCGACGAGGTCTCGATCGGCGAGCACGGGTCGCGCATCTACGGCAACCCGCAGATCGTGCTCCGTGTGGAGTTCCCGAAGGGTGCCCCCGACGACCTCGTCTCCCTGCACTGGCGGGGGCGCTCGTACGACCACTTCGACGGCACGCGCTGGACGCGCACGCGCGGCCTGCCCCCGTCGTCGGGGCCGACGCGCTGGTACCGCGAACGCTGGACCGGGCCATGGGTCGAGCAGAAGATCTTCGCGGCGCCGCTGGACGTGCGCGTCCTCTTCGGCATCCACCCCGTCATCAGCATCGAGCCGGAGAACGGCATCCAGCCGCTCTTCGACAACGCGGGCGACTTCGTCTACTGGGGCTCGGGCGCGCCCGCGTACACGGCGTATTCCCGACTCGGGAGCCCTCCAGCCGACAGCCTGCGCGCCGCCGTGGGCGGATACGCCCCCCCGGCGCACTACTTCCTCCAGCTCCCCGACCGGCTCGACCCCCGCATCCAGGCGCTCGCCGACTCGCTCACCGCCGGGCTCCACGACGACTACGACAAGGCGGTGGCGATCCAGCGCCATCTCCGCTCCTTCGACTACACCCTCGAGCTTCCCGCCACGGCGCGCGAGGCGACGCTCTCCTGGTTCCTCTTCGAGCGCCGCGCCGGCCACTGCGAGTACTTCTCGACGGCGATGGTCGTGCTCCTGCGCGCGGCGGGCGTCGAGGCCCGCAACGTCAACGGCTTCCTCGGCGGGGAGTGGAGCCAGTTCGGGAAGTATCTCGCCGTCACGCAGAACCAGGCGCACAGCTGGGTCGAGGTATGGTTCCCCGGCTTCGGGTGGGTCACGTTCGATCCGACCCCGGCCGGCGCGGCCGGCGGCGAGCGGATGGAGTCCTGGTTCTGGCCCGGCCGGATCTTCTTCGACGCCATCCAGCATCGCTGGAACAAGTGGGTGCTCGACTACAACGTGCAGTCGCAGGTGGGCATCCTGGAGCGCTGGACCGCGCTTTTCGACGCGAAGCCCGGGGAGCGGGGGGAGCGCGCCGCGCGGCACGGACCGGACCTGACGGTCTGGGGGAGCCTCGCGCTCGCCCTCGCGCTCCTGGCGGGACTGTGGTGGGCGCGCAGGGGAGGGGGCTCTCTCCCACCGGCGACGCGCATGTATCTTGGCCTCCGGGAAGCCTGTGAGCGCGCCGGCGTCGTGGTGTCGCCGGGTCTCACGCCGCTGGTCCTCGTCGAGCGGCTTCGCCTGGAGCGCCCGAGCGCCGCCCGCCCCGCCGAGCGGGTCGTGGAGCTGTATCTTCGGGCACGTTACGGGGGCCGGGAGCTCGGCGATTCCGAGCTCCGCGAGATGCGCGTCGCGCTCGGCGCGACGCGCCGCACGCTGCGGGCGCGCGCGGGCGCGTAGCAGCTCGAGCCTATCGCGTCGGGACGGATGACGGTGACATGAACGCAGGACGGATCGGACCTGAGGGACTCTGGGGCGACCGCCCCCCTCCCGCCGCAGGCGAGACGGAGCGGCTCGTCGTGGGGCCGCTCGCGATCTGGCTGAGCAGCGTCGGCAACGAGCTCTGGGTCACGCACGGCTACGCGGACGCGTCCGGCGACGTGCCGGGCGATCCGCCCGGAGACGCCGAGTGGAGCCGCTGGGCCATGAAGGACGTGCCCCATCGCCTGCGCATCCTGCCCGTCTTCCCAGACCGGCCGCTGGTGGTCAAGCCGGAGCACCCGTTCACGCTCATGCCACGGGCCCAGGCCCGCGTCTACATGCGCGTGCCGCCCTGGGTGCGCCTCGAGGCCGTGGAGGAGTCCCGGGGGCGGGGCACGCTCCTCACCGAGGTCCCGACCGAGCGCCTCTCCGACACCTGGTGGGGCGACTTCCTCGACGGGGAGCTGGCGTACTGGCTCACGACGAAGGCGCGTCGCGAGGTGCGCCCCGAGCTGTTCGAGCCCTGGATGGTGATGAGCACGCTCCAGCTCGAGAACCACTCGGAGGGCGCCCTGCGCGTCGAGAAGCTGTCGCTGCGCGTGGAGCACCTCAGCATCTACGAGAAGGACGGCTGGCTCTGGGCCGAGGAGGTGCGCGTGGAATACCGGGGAGAGGCGGAGGGGAGCGACATCCACATGGACGACGAGCCGCCCCGTGAGGCGGCCGGGGCGCGCGAGCTGTCGCCCGCCCGCGCGCAGACGCGGTCGTTCCGGGCGCGCACCTTCGCGCGTCTGAGGGCGCTGTCGGGCTGGGGGGGCCTGTGAGCACGCTCGCCGTGGTCGCCGCGCTCCAGGGCGCCGGCTCGAACGTGGCCGGCGGGAGCCTGGACCGCGTCCTCGCCGCTCCGGGCAGCCTGCTGCGCTCGGCCCTCCTGCTCGCGGTCGGTCTCCCGGCGGCCTGGATCCTGTCGCGCTGGGTGCGCGGATACGCCACGCGCCTCTACAACGCGCAGAAGGGGCTGATCGCCGGCAAGCTCGTCTTCTACCCGCTCGGGCTGGTCATCTTCATCTCGGTGCTGCGCGAGCTCGGCTTCAGCCTCGCGCCGCTCCTGGGGGCGGCCGGGATCCTCGGCATCGCGCTCGGCTTCGCCTCGCAGACGTCGGTGTCGAACATCATCAGTGGTTTCTTCCTGCTGGCCGAGGAGCCCTTCCAGGTGGGCGACGTCATCTCGGTGGGCGACGTGACGGGCTCCGTCCTCACGATCGACATGCTCTCGGTGAAGATCCGCACCTTCGACAACAAGATGGTGCGCATCCCCAACGAGACGCTCGTGAAGAACCAGGTCACGACGGTGACGCGCTTCCCGATCCGCAGGGTCGACGTCAACATCGGGGTCGCGTACAAGGAGGACATCGGCCGGGTCCGACGGATCCTCGTGGAGGTGGCCGAGGTCAACCCGCTCGTGCTCATGGAGCCCGAGCCCGTGGTGATCTTCCAGGGGTACGGGAGCTCGTCGATCGACTTCCTCTTCGCCGTGTGGGCCAAGAAGGAGTCGTGGCTCGCCGTGAAGAACACGATCACGGAGGACGTGAAGGTGCGCTTCGACGCCGAGGGGATCGAGATCCCCTTCCCGCACGTGTCGCTCTACGCGGGGTCGGTGACCGAGCCCTTCCCCGTCCGCATCCTGAAGGACGACGCATGAAGCCCGAAACCGGTGGCTTCCACCTCGCCACGGTCGCGTACCGGGGCCGGATCTGGGACGCCTATCTCGAGATCGAGGAGGATCCCCGCCACCCCGACTCGCACCGCGGCCGGCTGCGCTTCGATTCGCCCGACGGAGGCCTCGCGGACGGGACGTACCGCACCACGACGATCATCATCGAGCCGTCCTACGAGGAGGCGGTGGCGAAGGCGCGCACCTTCGACGACCGCCAGCTCCAGGGGCTCCTGCGCTCCGTGATCCCCGACGACGAAGACGGCGAGGGGTAGTCCCACGATGTCGCTGGATTTCGCCGAGGACCTTCGCGCTACGGTCTCGGAGGCCGCCGGACGCCTGCGCGCCATGACGGAGCGGGATGCGGCGCGCCCGCGCGCCCCCGGGAAGTGGTCGCCGGCCCAGATCGTCGGCCACCTCGTCGACTCGGCGTCGAACAACCACCAGCGCTTCGTGCGCGCGCGCTTCCGCCCCGACCTGCGCTTCGACGGCTACGAGCAGGACGCCTGGGTCGAGGCCCAGGGGTACGCGTCCGCTCCCTGGCCCGAGCTCGTGGAGCTGTGGCGCACGTTCAACCTGCATCTCGCGCGGGTGATGGAGACCACACCAGCGGATATTCTGCGCGCGACGCGACCCGACCACAACCTCGACCGCCTCGCCTGGGAGGTCGTACCCGCGGACGAGCCGGCGACGCTCGAGTACTTCATGCGCGACTACGTCGGGCACCTCAAGCACCACCTCCGCCAGATCGACCCTTCGCTGGCCGACCCGCCCATCCTCCAGCGCGGGCAGGGTCGGCCGTAGCCGTCGGGCGCCCCGGCGCCCGCGTCACTCGTAGCGGAGCGCCTGCATCGGGTCGACCCTGGACGCGCGCAGCGCGGGCAGGTAGCCCGCGCCGAGCGCTACGGCGGCCAGCAGCACCGACACCGCCGCCACCACCCACGGGTCGTTGCCCTGAAGCCCGAAGAGGAGCGAGCCCGCCGCCTTGCCGAGCGCGAGCGCCGCGAAGATGCCGAGGATGCCCCCGATGAGGAGCATCTTCGTCACCTGGCGCAGGACCATCCCGCGCACCCGGTCGGCGCCGGCCCCCAGCGCCATGCGCAGCCCGATCTCGCGGGTGCGCTGCGCCACCGTGTACGCCAGGACGCCGTAGAGGCCCACCGCGGCCAGGAGCGTGGCGAGCGCGGCGAAGGCCGCCGAGAGCGTGCTGATCATGCGGTCGACGAACACGCTGTCGCGCACCTGCTGATCCAGCGTCTTCATGTCCTCCACGGGGAGGTTCGGGTCGAGCCGCTTCATCACCGTGGGCACGGCCCGTAGAACCTGGTCCGGATCGAGGGAGGTGCGCACGTAGAAGTTGATGAAGCCGAGGCTCTCGTCCTGCTTGTACGGCAGGAAGAAGAGCGGCGGCACGGCGTCCTTCACGTTGTTGTACTTGGCGTCCTGCACCACGCCCACGATCTGGATGTCGAGCTCGTCGGGCGCGGCGCCTCGGTTGTTCGAGATCCATTTCCCGACCGCATCGCGCGGGTCGAGGTTGAACTTGCGCGCGAAGGCCTCGTTGATGATCGCGACCTTCGGCGCACCCTTCACGTCGCTCTCGTCGAACTCCCGCCCCCCGAGGAGCGGCATGCCGAGCGTGCTGAAGTAGTGCGGGCCCACCTCGTTGTAGCGCGCGTCCTGGTCCACGTCCGGCCCGCCCTCGAAGCCCTGGACCGCAACGTCCTGACCCCACGAGCTGCCACCGAGCACGGGCACCAGCGCGGCCGACACGCCCGTGACGCCCGGGATGGCCGCCAGCTCGGCCTCGGCGCGCTCGAAGAGCGCGTGGCTCTCGTCGGGCTTGTAACCGTTGAGGACGGGCGAGCTGCCGAAGACGATCATGTGGCTCGTGTCGAGCCCCAGGTCCACGCGGCTGACGTTGACGAGGCTGCGGATGAAGAGGCCCGCGGCGACCAGGAGCGCCATCGACAGGGCGATCTGGGCCGTCACCAGCGAGGAGCGGAAGCGGGCCGCCGCCCGCGCTCCGGAGGGCTGGCCCGAGCTCGACTTCAGCGTCGTGACCAGGTCCGCGCGTGACGCGTGCAGCGCCGGGAAGAGGCCGAAGAGGATGCCCGTGCCGATCGCGAGCGCGCCCGTGAAGGCGATCATCGACGGACGCAGGCTCAGCATCACGTCGCCCAATGCGTGGGGCGGCATGAACGAGCCGATGAGCTTCAGCGTCCACTGCGCCACGAGCAGACCCGCGGCGGCGCCGATGAACGCCAGGAGGAGCGACTCGGTGAGGAGCTGCCCGATCAGCTGGCCGCGACGCGCCCCCAGGGAGGCACGGATCGCCATCTCCTGGGTGCGCCCGGCACCCCGCGCGAGCAGGAGGTTGGCGATGTTCGCGCAGGCGATGAGCAGCACGACCCCCGTGATGCTGAGGAGGAGGAAGAGCGGCGTGCGCGCCTCCTCGTTCATCGAGCTCTGCCCCCGGTTGCCCTCCTCGATCTTGAGCTCCTTGTCACGGAAGCGCGCGAGCGTGGCCTCGCTCATCCCCTCCTGGAGGGGGGCCTCCACCTCCTGGATGACGCCGTGGTAGAAGGTGTTCGCCTCCTCCGTCGCCCGCTCCACCGTCACGCCCGGCTTCAGGCGAGCGAAGACGTAGGCCCAGTAGTTGCGCCGGTTGTCGAACTGCCCCTCGAACCACGGCTCCATCTGCGCGCGCATCGAGATCGGCACGAACACGTCCGGCTCCGACCCCAGCGTCGTCCCGGTGAAACCCTTCGCCGCGACGCCCACCACCGTCATCGGGTTCCCGTTCACGACCATCGTGCTGTTGAGGACGTTCGGATCGGCCCCCAGGTCGTGCTCCCAGTACTCGTGGGACAGCACGACCACCGGGTTCGCCCCGAGGTTCTGGTCGTCGGACGCGCCGAACAGCCGACCCAGCGCAGGCTGCACGCCGAGCGTCGGGAAGTAGGAGCCCGACACCAGGAGCCCGCTCGCGTTGAGGGTGTTCCCCTCGAAGGCCAGGTTCGCGCCGAAGAGCCGATGCGCGGCGACACCGGAGAACGGCAGGTCCGCCTTCTCCAGGTCACGGAACATCGCGTAGCTGAACACCGCGTCGCAGTCACCCGCCTGGTTGCACGACTGCGATCCCGGCTTGGGCTCCGGCGCCGACAGGTTCACGAGCCGATCGGGCTGCTGCACCGGCAGCTTGCGGAGCAGCATCTGGTCGAACAGCGAGAAGATGGCCGTGTTCGCGCCGATCCCCAGCGCGAGCGAGAGCACTGCCACGGCGGTGATGAACGGCGTCTTCGTGAACGTGCGCGTGGCGAGCTTCAGATCCGCCATCGACGACCCTCCCCTCCAGTGGATTTCGCCCGGGCGCGGACGGAACCCACCGCCACCCCTGCAATGAGACCGGTGAAAGCGGCCTCGCGTTGCATTCGTGCCCACCCCTACGGCGCCCACCCCGGCCGGGGTTTCGAGACGCTCCCCCGGAGCGGACATCGGCGCCGGATCTGAACGACCCGGCGCCGACGAGCGAGGCACCCGTCACACCACGGAGGCTGCTAGGCCTCGCGCACCCACCTCCACAGCTCGGGCAGCGTCGGCCGCTTCCCGGCCATGAGGATCCCCACCTTGTAGATCCGCCCCGCCACCCACGCCACGGCCACGGTGGCCAGACCCATGAGCACGAAGGAGGCGGCGACCTGCCAGGCCGGCGCGCCACCCCCGGCCGCCCGCGCGAACATCAGGATCGGGGAGAAGAAGGGGACGAGCGACAGCACCACCGACATCGTCGAGCCGGGATCGCGGATCACGGGCATGAGGAGGAGCACGGGCACCACCACCAGGAGCGTCACCGGCAACTGCGCCTGCTGCGCCTCCTCGTCGGTGTTGCACATGGCACCGACCGCCGCGTACAGCCCGGAGAACAAGAAGAACCCGAAGAGGAAGAAGCCGCCGAAGAGGACGAGGAGCCCGACCCCGGGAAGGAAGTCCTTCACGCTCTGGAGCGATGCCAGCTCGGGCCGTGCGGCCACGAGCGCGGGCAGCCCGGCCGAGGCCGCCAGGGCGCCCGACCCGAGCCAGACCGCCATCTGCGTGAGGCCCACGGCACCCACGCCCAGGATCTTCCCGAGCATGAGGTGCCACGGCTTCATCGACGAGATCACGACCTCCACCACCCGGCTGGTCTTCTCCTCGAGCGTGGCGCGCATGACCGACACGGAGTAGATGAGGAGCATGAAGTAGAGGAAGAACGCGCCCATGTACGCGGTCGCGAAGCGCGGATCGCTCATGCCCGCGCCGCCGCTGGAGAGCACCTGGACGTCGAGCTCCCCGCCGCCCATCAGCGTCTCCGAGCTCATCCCCTGGTCGTCGAGGATCTTCTCGAGAGCCGAGCGTGATACGGCCGAGCGGATCGTCAGCCTCTGGAAGGGCGACGGGCTCGACGAGCCGTAGAACGTGGCGCGACCGGAGGCCAGGGCCTCCTGGTCCAGCACGAGGAAGCCGCCGAGCTTCTTGTCCGACACCTGCTGGGTCAGCTCGCCGACGACGTCCTCGCTCCACGCCTCGGGGCGCACCTTGTACCCGGCGTCCTCCAGGCGCGGCGTCACCCGGTCGTAGAGGACGCCCGTGCGGTCGACCACCACGATGTTGCGGTCGGCCTTCTCACCGCGGCTCGCCAGGAAAGCGGGCACGACCATCGCGCCGATCATGAAGAGGGGGCCCGCGATGGTCGAGAAGATGAACCACCGCGACCGCACGCGCTGCAGGTACTCCCGCCGGATCACCGCCCATACTTTCGACATCACCGTGCGCCTCCCACTGCCGCCGCGGGTCCGAGCGCGCTCTGCGGGATCCCCGCCTCCGCGGCCGCGCTGGCACCGACGTGTCGTACGAAGATCTCGTGGAGGCGGGGCTCCACCAGGTCGAAGCGATAGATCGTGGCACCCGACTCGACCGCCCGGCGCAGGATCGCCTGGTGGTCCGCACCGTCCCTCAGGCGGATCATGACCGTCCCGTCCGTGCGCTCCACGCCGTCGATCTCCGGACCCTGGATCCAGCGATCGGACCCGTCGAACTCCACGGCGATCAGCCCCCTCCGCTCCGAGGCCTTGAGCTCTTTGAGATCGGCGTCGAGCACCTTCTTCGCGCGCGAGATCAGGCAGACGCGCTCGCACAGGCGCTCCGCCTGATCCATCAGGTGGGTCGAGAAGAGGATCGTCGTGCCCTTCGCGTGGAAGTCGAGGACGATCTCCTCGAGGACGTCCTGGTTGATGGGGTCGAGCCCGCTGAACGGCTCGTCGAGGATCAGCAGCTCGGGCTCGTGGATCACGGTGCCGATGAACTGGATCTTCTGCTGCATCCCCTTCGACAGATCCTCGACCTTGCGGTCCGCCCACTCGGGGAGGCCGAGGCGCTCGAGCCACATCAGACCGCGTCGGCGCCCCTCGCTCCGCGGGATCCCACGGATCTCCGCGAGGAAGACGACGAGGTCGAGGCACTTCATCTTCCTGTAGACGCCCCGCTCCTCAGGGAGGTAGCCGACCCGGCTCCGGCGCGTATCGTCGGCGTCCCCTCCGAACAGGGACACCGTGCCTTCGTCGGGATGGAGGATCCCCATGATCATCCGGATCGAGGTCGTCTTCCCCGATCCGTTGGGTCCGAGGAGTCCGTAGATCACCCCGCGCGGCACCTCCAGGTCGAGCGCGGAGACGGCGGTGTGCTTCCCGAAGCGCTTCGTGACGCCCTCGAGGCGCAGTGCGAGGTCCGATCCGTTCATGGGCGAGGCGGGATGGAGGGGCTGGTTGTGTCGCGGGCCCTGCCCTTATGGCAGGAAACCGTGATCGCGAGCCGGGTACCAGGAATCGGGCCGAGTACGAGGATACCGCGAAAACCCTTCAAATACGCGCCATCCGTCGCGCATTCCCCGCGGTTTCTGTACATTACACGGCTGTTGCTCCAGAACACGAGGAGGCTGGATGGCCATCTACCGTACGCTGTACTACGGTGACGTCTCCGTCGGTGTCGGCGGCCGGATCACCATCCCGCAGGACATGCGGGATGATCTCGGCATCGACGAAGGCGACTCTCTCACCGTGCGCGTCGAGGAGAATCCGGACGGCGGACGGCAGATCGTGATGTGGCGGGCCGAGCAGCAGCCCGAGGAAGAATAACTTGTTGCTCCGCGTCGAGCAGGGTGACATCTCCCTGTTCGACGGCGACGCGGTGGTGAACGCCGCGAACAACCACCTCGTTCTCGGCGCCGGAGTGGCCGGAGCGATCCGGGCACGCGGTGGCCCCTCCATCCAGTCCGAGTGCGACGCGATCGTGCGCGCCCACGGACCCCTACGCGTCGGCGAGGCCGCGCTGACCCGTGCCGGAGACCTTCCCGCCCGCTGGGTCATCCACGCGGCCGCGATGGGAGACGCACCTCCCTCCGCCGCCTCCATCCGCTCCTCGACGCGCCACGCGCTGCGGCTCGCCGCCGCCGAGGGGATGACGTCCGTGGCCTTCCCGATCCTGGGGAGCGGCATCGGCGGCTTCCCGTTCGGGGAGGCGGCGCGTCTCATGATCGACGAGATCCGTGCGCACGGCGCCGGGGCGGAGCATCCCGAGGTCGTGGTCCTCTACGGCTACACGGAGTCCGACGCCCAGGCGCTCGCCCGCATCGCCGCGACCTGATCGGCGTGGCGGCGCGGCGGCGCGGCGCCACGACGGCGACAGTCACGCCTCCAGATCCGTCCTGCGCAGGAGCGCCGCGAGCCCTCCCAGCCCGTCGTGGTGCCACCACGGCGGAGGGAAGGGCACCGCGAAGAACGGCGCCACACGGCTCACGCCGACGAGCGCGAGCGACTCGGCCAGCTCCTCGAGGCGGTCCTCGCACCCGGCGACCCCTACCGTCTGGAGGCGCCCCCGGATCGGGGTGAGCCGAGCGGCCAGCTCCAGCGCGTCCGCGAGGGGACGTACCCGCACGACCCTGCCGACGCACGCCGACTCGAGCGTCCCCGAAGGATCGAACACCACGGTCCACGTCGCCGCGCCCCCGTGGTACACCGCGGCGCCCGAGCCCGAGGCGGCCATCAACTCCGCCGTACCACGGAGCTGGTGGAGCGCGGCGGCCTCCGCCTCGTCGAGCGTCCCGCCCGGCAGATGGCTCTCCAACCGCCGCAGGGCCTCCCCCAGCTCCTTCGCGAACGCCGCCGGCGTCGCCGCGGCTCCCTCCTCCACGTACACGACATGCGGAGAGACGCACCCGCGCTGGTCGAAGAACGCCACGGCGCCCGCGACCTCCGAGGCGACGCGGTGGAGGTGCGCCGGATCGAGCGCGCCGCGCCCCACCACGCCCACCCCCATCCGGTTCGGATAGGCCACGAAGCGCGCGGAGACCGGCGCCCGGTCGCGCAGGGCGCGCACGGCCGCATCGCCGCCGTAGGCGACCACCGCGTCGGCCTCGGCGAGCACCGCCTCCTCCAGCGCCTCGCTCCCCCCGGGCCAGTACACGACCGCGGCCGCGGCCGCGAGCACCGTCGACTCCTCGGCCAGGGCGCGCGCCATGAGCACGGGGAGCACCAGGTCCCCGCGCCCCGGCTTGAGGAGCGTGGGCGCCTTCACCAGCAGGGCGCGCACGAGCGCCGTGGCCCCCACACCCGGCACGCTCCCCGAGACCACCTGCACGCAGAGATCCGGCCCGGACGCGCGGGCCCGACCGTGCCGTGTGGGGACGAAGCGGTCGAGCATCGCCGGATCCCCCAGCTCGGCGCGCAGCAGCTCGGCGAGGCGGGCAGGCGTCCAGTCCACCGCCATCCCGTCGAGGACGGCCGCGGCCATGGCCGGCGAGAGCCCGGAGTCGCCCGGGAGGAGCTCCAGGGCCCGGATCCTGAGCGGGTCGCCCGGCCCGAGGAAGCGCTCACCCACGCGGCCGAGCGCCGCGACGATCGATCCGTGCCCCATCCCCCGGAGCTCATCGCCCGCCGCGCGCAGCCGGCGTGCCAGGGCCGCGAGCCACTCCGGCGTCGCGTCGAGGGCCGTCACGTCGTCGACCTCGCCGCCCCGCGGCGGGGGGCGCACGGTGCCCGGAAGAGCCACTCCGTCCGGCACGGCCCACGCCTCGAAGACCCTCCGCCGCTCCGGCGCGGTCACGACCGCCGCTCCGTCGCCGACAGGAGCTCCTCGACCGCCAGCGAGCAGCCCCGCGGCTCCGCGCCGCGGGCCCGCCCGCGCAGGCGCACGCCGTCCTGCGAGACGGTGCCGACGTCCTCCGTGAGCACGTGCGCCACCGAGCCCGCGTTGGCGAGGTCGAAGAACGCGAGCAGGCCCGGACGGCCGGCGGGTACCGGCTCCAGCGTCCCCGGGTCGAGCGCGCGCACGCGCAGCCAGGGGGGAGGCACGTGGCGCCCGCGTCCCAGCGCCCCGACGCGCAGGACCGGCTCGTAGAGCTGCGAGAGCAGCTCGGTCATCCCGTACTCGTTCACGATGTGGTTCGCCGGAACACCCAGGCGGCGCTCGATCTCCATGTACAGATCGTCGCGCGGGACGCTGCGCGAGCGCCCCTTGAACCCTCCCGTCTCCATGATCCTCGTGCCGTCCGGGAGGCGGACGTGTCGTCCGGTGGCGGCGAGAGCGTCGAGGAGGTGGACGAACGCGAACGCGGTGCCCGCCACGAGCGCCGGTTGCCCCGCGTCCGCCAACCCGGCCGCGGCGTCCAGGAAGGCCCCGACGTCGGTCCCCGTACGGGGATGCGCGAGCCAGGAGACGCGCGTCGCGAAGGTGTCGGCGACGTCGCCGATCATCGTGGATAGCGAGGATCCGGGCGCGAGCGCGGGAGAGGGGATCAGCGACAGGAGCGGGAGGCGCTCGCCCCCGGGGAGGAGGTGGGCCCGGAACGCCGGGCGGAGCGACGCCGTGTAGAGGGAGAGGCGCGGCACCGGGTGGCGGCCACGCGCGGTCGCCTGTGCGGTGGTGCCGCTGGTGAGGAAGACGGCCTCCGGGGGCCCTTCGGCCGAGACCAGGTCCACGTGCCGGAACGCACGGGCGGGCACGGTCGGGACGTCCTCCCAGGAGGTGATCCGATCCGGGGCGACCCCGCGGCCCTCGCAGAAGGCCCGGTACGTGTCGTTGGCCTCGAACTGGTGGGCGAAGACCCGGAGCGCGAGCGCTTCGAACCAGGCGTCCGCGTCGGGGGCGTCCACGCCGCGCGCGAACACCTCCTCCAGGTCGGCGCACAGCCGGTCGAAGCCGTCGCTCACGTGAACCTTCGTGGGTTCAGCAGCGCACCCCCGCGGACGGGCTCGCCCTCCGCGACGATCGACGCGATCACCCGCCCGGCCTCGAAGGCGAAGGGGAGGCCGCCACCGCTGAAGCCCGAGATGACGAGCTCGCCGGTCCGACCGGGGAGCGGGCCGACGAGCGGGAGGTAGTCGGCCGTCCAGCCGAAGATGCCGCTCCACCGGCGCGACACGCGGAGCGGGGCGGCTTCCGGGAAGGTGGACTCGAACCATCCCTGGACCTGCTTCTGCAGGTGGAGGTCCACCTCGGGGCGGAGCTTCCAGTACGAGCGGTCCCAGGCGTCGTGCCTCCACCCTCCCACGTGCAGCCGGCCTGCGGCGTCCCAGCGCCACACGTTCAGCTTCCACGGCGTGGCGAACGATCCGCCGAGCGCGTGCTGCCCCACCTCCGTGACCATCCCCTGTCCACGGATGGGCACGATCTCGTCCCCGAGGAAGTGCGAGAAGCGGCGCGTGTCCACGTGCGTGGCGTACACCACCATCTCGGCGCGCACCTCGCCCTGGTCGGTCTCGCACACGAGCTCCCCGTCGCGACGCTTCGTGTCCCCGACGTTGACCGCCTCCCGCACCGCGGCGCCGGCGTCCCGCGCAGCTTCGGCGAGCGCCACCGTCGTCGGCCCGGGGTCGATGGCACCGCCTCCGTCGAGCCGATATCCGCCGAGGAGCCCGCGGCCCCGACACAGGTCGCGCACGCGATCCGCGTCGAGCCACTCCACGGGGAGCCCCGAGCGCTCCATCGCCGCGAACGCGCCCTCGAGCTCGTGCAGCGTGTGGGCGTCCGCCAGGACGTACCCGCCGGAGAGGTCGAGCCCCGAGGACGCCTCTGCCCCGCGCCGGCGCAGGAGGTGGGCGAGCCCGGAGACGGAGCGGAGCGCGAAGTCCCAGATCTCGCGCGCGGTCTCCTCGCCACGGAAGTGCACGGTCTCGTCGAAGGGCTGTCGCATGGGCGGCGAAAGCACCCCGATGGCGCGGGCGGTGGCCCCTTCGCCGATCCGCTCACGCTCGAGGAGGAGCGTGTCCACCCCGGCCGAGGCCAGGTGGTACGCGGCGGAGGTGCCCGCGATCCCGCCTCCCACGACGATCACGTCGGCCTTCCCTGGAAGCTCCCCCGGGAAGCGGGGGCCGGACTCGCCGTTCGAATCGGTCATCGCTCGTCGCGCGGAACGGAGAAGGGGGCGGGAGGTGCCTGGAATCTAACGCATGCCGCGGCGGCGCACCCCGCCCGCACCCCTTCGCGAACGCCTGCCCGGATGTAGATTTGGAAGGACCGGCTCCACCCCTTCCGAGGCCCCACCATGAGCACTGCGCTTGCGATCCTGCTGGTCCTCGGGGTGGGGGCCCTCCTGACCTTCGGCGCCACCCGCGCCACCGCGAACGTGCAGCGGGGCCGGACGTTCCTGCGCTGGATGGTCGTGGTCTTCGTGACCTACCTGGCGCTGATCACGCTCCCGGTGGTCATCGGGTTCTAGTGTAACGCGCGCCCAAGCTCACCCCATCAGGTCGGGCACCGCGCGGGCGGACTCCGAGTCCGGGAAGATCCGATCGGCCTGGGAGGTCGTCAGGTCCAGCGTGGCGGCGACCGCCGCCTTCAGCACCGAGCGGGTGTCCAGCGTGGGACGCAGGTCCCTCCCCTCGTAGAGCTCGCGGGTACCGAGGCCCGGCCAGTCCGCCAGCACGCGGCTGCGCGCGAGCCCCGGGCCGAGCACGAGGCCGGCACCCGCCGTGCCGTGGTCCGTCCCCCCGGTGCCATTGGGGTGCGCGGTGCGCCCGAACTCGGTCATGACCACCACCGTGGTGTCGGACCACGCCTCGCCCATCCCGGTCTTGAACTCCGTGAGGGCCCCCGCGAGCTGACCGAGGAGTCGGTCGAGGGGCCCACCCTCCAGCCCCTGGTTGGCGTGGGTGTCCCACCCGCTGCACTCCACCGCCGCGACGTTGGGTCCGGCGGGATCGCGCAGGAAGCGCGCGGTGGCCTGCATCACTGCGGCCATGCGCCCCTGGGATCGTGGGCCGCCCGCCCCGGCGCCGGCCATGGCCCCGTCCGAGCCCTCCTCTTCCTCGAGCGTCTTCAGCTGCAGCGCCGCTTCGAAGCGGTCGTGGAGCACGGGATCGCGCTGGTACAGGACGTGGAGCCGCTCCACGTAGGCCTCCTCGACCGTCCCCAGCTGCGCCGGCGACCACGAGAGGACCGGGTACGATCCGGTCATCGACCGCGGCATGCCCGCCGCCACGGCGATCCCCGAGCGCTCCCCGTCCATCACCTGGAGGAGCCGGTTGAGCCAGCCGTCGGCCGCGCCCGCAGGCTTGTCCAGCCCCGTCTCCAGGACCGCCTGCCCGTCGAAGTGGCTGCGCGTGCGATAGGGGATCGCCATCGCGTGCACGACCGCGAGCTCGCCCACGTCCCAGAAGCCCTTCAGGGACGCGAGGCCCGGCGCCAGCGCGAAGGTGCCGTCGAGCGCGAGGAGGTCGGAGGGCGCGTACGCCATCGCTCCGCGCACGGACGCGTAGCCGTCGTCGCCGACCGGCACGACCGCGGCGAGCCCGTCGAAGCCCCCGCGCAAAAGCACGAACACGAAGCGCTTGCGCCCCGGCACCCGCGCGAAGGTGACGAGCGGGGCCGCGAAGGTGGCCAGACCACCCGCGCACATCCCGCGCACGAAGCTCCTGCGATCCATCGTCACCTCCACTGGAAGGCCGGGCCGCCGAACACGAGCGCCACGCGCTCGTCGGGGGCGATCGTCCGGTCCGAGAGCATCACGGAGAGCGGGTCGTCCGCAGGCACGTCCATCACGTCGAGGAGGAGCGCCGGCTCCACCCCGGCGCGTGCGACGCGCTTCGCGACCGTGCGCGCCAGCTCCGCCCGGTTCATCAGCGAGTCCGGATCGGCCCAGTCGCGCGTGGCGTCCGGGTAGCCCTTCGGCGCGGCCGGCGCCCACAGCGGGTGGCGGAGCTGCCCGAGCACCTGGGCGACGGGCCGCTCCACCTCGCGCGCGTGTACGGCCCGGAGGACGGCCACCAGCCAGTCCTGCGGCGTGCGCAGCTTGCGGAGCCCGGCGTCCCACGCCGCGTCCAGGTCGACGAGGGACTCCGACACCGCCTTCAGGTCACCACCCGACTCGAGGAAGACCGAGGCCACCCGATCGACGGCCGCGGCCGGCGGCTCGTCCGCGACGAAGTGGCCCACGAGCTTGGCGGATACGAAGCGCGCCGTGGCGGGGTGGGCGCACAGGTCGCGAATGACCGCCTCACCCTCTCGCTCTCCCCCCTGCGCGTAGCTCCGCCCGAGCACGACCTTCGTGCCGGGCTCGTGCAGCGCGGGCCGGAACACGAAGGCCTGGGTGCCGTCGTCGCGGGGGCCGACGCCCGAGACCGTCCACCCGGTCAGCGCGCGCGCGACCTGGATGACGTCCTGCTGCGTGTAGCCGCCATCCACGCCGAGCGTGTGCAGCTCCATGAGCTCGCGCGCGTAGTTCTCGTTCAGCCCGCGCTCGCGGCCACTCCGCCGCGCGGCCGCGCGCGCCGCCGGCGAGTCCGGGCCGATCGACTGGAGGTTGTCCAGGTAGAACAGCATCGCCGGGTGCCGCGCGGATGCGAGCACCATATCCGCGAAGCGGCCGAGCACGTGGGGGCGTACGACCTCGCGCTCGTAGAGCCCCGCGAGGGGGATCACGGGCTGCTTCGCCGCCACCGACACGCACAGGTGGTTCGACCAGAACGCCACCAGGCGCTCCACGAACGGTGTGTCCGTCGTCGCCCGCCGCCGCAGCACGGCCAGCGACTCGGTGAGGCGGATCTCCTGGAGCGCGCGCCGGCCCGCGCGCACCGCGTCCTGGTCCCCGTCGCGCTGAGCCTGCCGAAGGGAGCGCATCCGCTCGGACATGGACTCGGCGGTGGGGAGGGCGCCGTCCTCGAGGAGGGCGGCACGCGTGTCGAGCTGGCCGCGGAGCCAGGCGCGGGGGTCGCCCAGGCGGGCGCGCTCGGCCACACGCGCGCCCAGGCCGAACCGGTTGAGGGCTCTGAGGGCAGGATCCATCGCTTCGACTCCCCGGCGTGGTGACGACTCCTTCCTGTCGACGCTCGGGAGCCGCGGACGTTAGAAACGGATGGCCGTGCGGCGAGAACGAGAGAGGGCGGCCCCGAGGGGACCGCCCTCCACCCCGCAGGGTGTGAATCGCGGCCGCGGCGTGCCGCGGCCAGGCTGCTGCGCGCTACACCACGCCCTGGTCCAGCATCGCGTCGGCCACCTTCAGGAAGCCCGCGATGTTGGCGCCGTTGACGTAGTTGCCCGGGGTGCCGAACTCGTCGGCCACCGTCGTGCACTGCGCGTGGATGTCCTTCATGATCCGGTGGAGCTTGTCGTCGACCTCCTCGCGGCTCCACGCGTAGCGCATGCTGTTCTGCGCCATCTCCAGGCCGGACGTCGCCACGCCACCGGCGTTGGCGGCCTTTCCGGGCCCGTAGAGGATCTTCTTGTCCAGGAAGAGCTCGACGCCCTCGGGGACCGTGGGCATGTTCGCGCCCTCGGAGACCACGTAGACGCCGTTGTTCAGCAGATTCTGCGCGTCCTTCGCGTTGATCTCGTTCTGCGTGGCGCTCGGGAACGCGCACGTCGCCTCGTGATCCCAGAGCGGATCGTGGTCACGTCCGCCGGTCACCGGCGTGTAGACCGCGCTCTTGAACTTGTCGGCGTACTCGGCGATGCGACCACGGCGATGGTTCTTCAGATCCATCACGAAGGCCAGCTTCTCGCGGTCGATCCCGGCCTCGTCGTAGATGTAGCCGGCCGAGTCCGAGAACGTGACGGGCTTCGCGCCGAAATCGAGCAGCTTCTCCGCGGTGTACTGGGCCACGTTGCCGCTGCCCGACACGAGGCAGACCCTGCCCTCGAGCGTCTCGCCGCGCGTCGCGAGCATCTCGGCCGCGAAGTACACGGCGCCGTACCCGGTCGCCTCGGGACGGATCAGCGACCCACCCCAGTTGAGGCCCTTCCCGGTGAGCACGCCGGTGAACTCGTTGGCCAGGCGCTTGTACTGCCCGAAGAGGAACCCGATCTCACGGCCGCCCACGCCGATGTCGCCGGCAGGAACGTCGGTGTTCGCGCCGATGTGGCGGAACAGCTCGGTCATGAAGCTCTGGCAGAAGCGCATCACCTCGCCGTCGCTCTTCCCCTTCGGATCGAAGTCGGACCCGCCCTTGCCGCCGCCCATGGGCAGCGTGGTGAGGGCGTTCTTGAAGACCTGCTCGAAGGCGAGGAACTTCAACATCCCGAGGGTCACGGAGGGATGGAAGCGCAGACCGCCCTTGTAGGGCCCGATCGCGCTGTTCATCTCCACACGGAATCCCCGATTGACCTGCACCTCACCGCGGTCGTTCACCCACGGCACGCGGAAGAGGATCACGCGCTCCGGCTCGATGATCCTCTCGAGGATCTTCGCGGACCGGTACTCGGGCCGCTTCTCCAGGACCAGCTCCAGCGACTCCGCGACCTCCTGGACGGCCTGATGGAACTCCGGCTGGGCCGGGTTCTTGGCCTTCACGTCCTCCATGAGGCCGGTGACGTAGGCAGCCATATGTGCGCTCGTTTCTCTCGGTGGGAGTGAAATGGGCAGGGGGGATGCAACAGGAGGGCTCAATAAGATGGCGCATCCGGGCGCAATATGCACCCTTTCTCACATGAAGCCCGCTCAGCCCCGCCGGCGGGGGCGCCGTCCGCGGCCCGGAAGGCCGTAGATCGTCACCCTGGTGTCGCCCATATCCAGCCGTTTCCCGCCGTGCGGGACCTCCTGGTCGGCCGCGTGCTCGAGGCCCAGGATCCGGGCGAAACGGACCTCCCACCAGCGCCCGATCACCAGGTCCAGCTTCGCGGAGCCGTAGGGTGGATCGGCGAAAGCGACATCGTAGGTACCGCGCTCCAGGGCCCGCACGAACGGGATCGCGTCCTTCTTGAAGATCCGCGCCCCCTTCTGCCTCGCCGTCGGCGGGGCGTCGGCCGAGGGCGGCTTGAGCTTGCGGGCGGCCACGTTGGCCTTGAGGGCGTGGAGGGCGACGGCGCCGGACTCCACGAAGTCGACGCTCGCCGCCCCCCGCGAAAGCGCCTCCAGCCCGAGGGCGCCCGAGCCCGCGAAGAGGTCGAGGACGCGCGCGCCGTCGAGGTGCTCCTCGATGAAGCCGCACCAGCGGTCGCGCACCTCCTCGGAGGTCGCCCTCACCCGCTGGCCGGGCGAGACCAGGTCCTTCCCGGCCCAGATGCCGGCCACGATGCGCACGTCAGCGGCGCTCCCCGGTCCGGCGCGAGGTCCGCCGCAGCGGGCGCGCGCTCACACGCCGTCGGGCTTGAGGAGGACGCCCCGGCGCTCGGCGCCGTCCATCACGGCCACCGCAGGGGACGGGAACCGCAGGAGCCGGACCGGACCCAGCGCGGCCAGGGCCGGCACGGCTGCGAGCCACTCCCAGTCCACGAAGCCCTCGCCGGCCTGGGCGTTCACGGTGAAGTAGCCGACGCCGAGCGACACCAGGCTCTGGTAGAAGTGCGTCCCCTGCGAGGGCGTGACCCTGAAGTCGCGGAAGCCGGCCTCGACGATCACGCGCGCGCCGGAGATGTCCTCCCACTTCACGGGGATCCCCAGCCACGGCTGGGTCGAGCCCCATCGGCCCACACCCACCAGGCCGTACGTGCGTCCCTCGGACGCCAGGATCCCGTTGAAGTGCGCCACGGCCGTCGCCACCTCCGCGCTCTGCGACCTCTCGTAGAGGTCCCGGTCCACCACGATCCAGTCGGTCAGCCCGTCGACCCTGCCGTGGCCGAGCGTCGACGGACTCTCGCAGAAGAGCCGCTCGCGCGGGAAGCCCTTCGTGTCCACACCGGCGCCGTCGCGCGACATGGCGACCGGCCGGAGCTGGAGGAAGCCCATCTCGGACGGCTCCCCGCGCTCGCCGAGCGTCGCGGCGAACTCGATCTCGACGGGCAGGCGGGTTCCGGCCATCCCCAGGATGAGCAGCTCGCGCAGGATCTCCGCGAGCGGGAAGACGTCGTGCTTCAGGACCGGCGCGAAGGTGACGAGACGAACGCCGGGGCGGCCGATGCCGTCGTACACGGCGTGGTTCTCGGCGGAGAACGTGGATGCCACCGGCGCGAGCGTGCCGTCCGCCTCCGCGTCGCGCAGCGAGCACCTGACGAGTGGTCCGTCCGAGATCCAACCCTCCTGCGGAGGTGACTCGCCCATGTGCAGCACCCAGAACTCCCGCTGCGCGTTCTCGAGCATCCCCTCCACCGAGGAGTGGTCGAGGATGTGCCCGGGGTGTGGGGGCGCGAAGCGGAGGCAGGGCTCCCCCTCGGCGACGGTCTTGCCCAGCCCGAGCGCGACCGCCGCGATGCCGTCCTCGGGCCGCGCGGGCGGCTGCGGGTAGTAGTTGTGCGAGCGCGCCACCCCCGCGATGTGCGGGTAGAACCGGTTCCCGTGGCGCGCCCCCACCACGCGTTGGATGATGACCGCCATCGCCTCCTCCTCGAGGCGATACGGCGTGGCGTTGATGAACGCCCGGGCCTTCCTGCCGAAGGTGGTCGCGTAGACGCGCTTCACGGCGTCCACGAGCTGGGCGAGCCGGGCGCTCACGTCCGCGGCGTCGTTGGGGAGGATCCAGGTGCCGTAGATCCCGGCCAGCGGCTGCTGGGGCGAGTCCTCCAGGAGCGAGGACGAGCGCACCGCGATCGGGCTCGTCACCACGCTCACGACCTTCTCGAGGGCGTCCACGACGTGCTGCGGGAGCGGCGCCGCGAGGATGCGCTCGAGCGTCTGGGCGTCATCGTCGTTCTGCAGCGCGAACGAGCGCAGGTCGTTGTCGTCGAGGAACTCGTCGAAGACGCCGGTGCCGAGCACCACCGCCGCCGGCACGTCGATGCGCACGCCCGGGAAGCGCTCCGAGAGCCGGACCTCGTCGAGGAGCCGCGAGGCGAAAGCCAGTCCCCGCCCCTTGCCACCCAGCGAGCCGCCCCCGATCTGGACGATCCCGTCCTCCCCGTCGAAGAGCTCGGCGCGGAAGGGGTTGACCGAGCCGCGGTTGCGCTCGCGCCGGTAGCGGTCGATGTCGTGGATGAGCGAGCCCCGCAGCGCCTCCACGGAGGGGAAGTCCTCGAGGAGCCGGGGGCGGAGCTGCGCCGCCAGCCCGAACTCGGAGCGTGCGCGCAGCCAGCGCGAGAAGTCGTGGCGCAGCGCGTGGTAGGCCACGCTCTCCCCGGGGATCGTCTCCAGCTTCGCGACCAGCGCCTTCAGGTCGGGCGCGCGCGCGATCTCGTCGCCGGCCTCGTTGCGGAAGACGAAGTCGCCGAAGAAGAGGTGCTCGGAGAGATAGCGCCTGAGCTGCTGGAGGAAGTCCGGCGAGCCCTTGAGCAGGAACCCGACGTTCAGCTCCTGCGCGATCGAGCGGTTCTCCTCGTGCGACGACTGCAGCGAGAAGGGCACCTCGGGCTCCAGTGCCCGGATCGCCTGCACGAGCGCCCGCCCGGCATCGGGGTCCGGCTCGCCGCCGCGCGGGAACTGCATGTCGCTGAACACCCCCATGATCGACGTGCGGTAGCGCTGGAAGTCGCGCATCGCCCGCTCGTACGTCGTGGCCATGATGATCTTCGGGCGCGCGCGCATGCGCATGATGCGCTGCAGCCGGTTGCCGGCCTCGAACTGCACGGACTCCGAGAGGTTGTGCACCTCGGAGTAGATCACGGGGAGGAACGCCGAGTAGAAGCGGACGTTGTCCTCCACGACGAGGAAGACCGGCACGCCGATGCGCGTGTCGCGCTCCACGTTGAGCCGGTCCTCCACCGCCTGGACGATCGCCATGAGGATGCGCGCGTCCCCCTGGTAGAGGAACGACGCCAGGATGCCGGTGTCGTCGAGGCGCGTCTCGACGGCGCGCAGCTCCTCGCGGTCGTACGCGAGGAGCGTCACCGGCACCTTGATCCCCTCGTCCGCCAGGGTGGCCGCGAGCTGGAGCGCGTCCATGTCCCCCAGGTCGGGGCTCGTGATCACGAGGTCCACGCGGCGGTGCCCGCCCCGCAGGATCTTGAGCGCCTCGCGTCCGGAGGAGACGCGCGTCAGGTCGGGCGGCTCGCGCGGGGAGGCCTCCAGGAACTTGCCGAGCACACGCTCGTGCAGGTGTCCGTCCTCGGCCAGGATGAACGACTCGTAGAGGGACGACACCAGGAGCACGTGGCGCACCTGGTGGCTCATGAGGTCGCGGTAGCCTCCGGCGCGGCTCCCGTAGCGCTCGGAGAAGTCGAAGTAGGATGACATGGCCGGCGTCTTCAGACGCTCGCCGTGCCGCGCACGCCGCGTCCGCCCAGGTGCCCCGTGTGCTCCCCGTCGCGCAGCGTCACCACGCCGTTCACGACCACGACCGGGATGCCTACCGGGTACTGGTGCGGGTTCTCGAAGGTGGCACGGTCCTCGACGGTGTCCGGATCGAAGGCGACGAGGTCGGCGTAGGCGCCCACCGCGACGCGCCCACGGTCGGGGATGCGCAGCCTGGCCGCAGGCTCGGTCGTGCACTTGCGCACGGCCTCCTCGAGCGGGAGCGCCTTCTTCTCGCGCACGTAGCGGCCGAGCACGCGCGGGAAGGTGCCGTACCCGCGCGGGTGCGGCGACCCGCCGCTGAGCGGACCATAGGGCGCGTACGCACCCCCGTCCGAGCAGATCGCGCCGAGCGGGTGGGCGACCAGCTTCTCCACGTTTTCCTCCCCCATGCCGTGCCCGATCATCCCCACGCCGCCGTGGTCGGCCTCGAGGAGCTGCACGGTCAGCTCGTACGGGTCGACCCCGCGCTCGCGCGCGAGGTCCCCCATGCGCCGACCCTTCGCCCAGGGCGAGGCCTCCCCGGCCGACGTGATCTGCACGGCGTTCCAGTCGCCGAGGAGCGCGACCTTGTCGCGGCACGCGCGCTCGAGCCGCGCCGCCGTGGCCGGGTCGCGCAGGCGCTTCAGGAAGGCGTCGGTGCCGCCCGCGCGCATCCCGGTCGGGAAGAGGTTGGTCAGCCCGGTCTGGTAGGCCGTGTACGGGTACACGTCGAAGGCGACCTGGACGCCGTCGGCGCGCGCCTTCGCGAGCAGGTCGAGGACCACGTCCTCCTTCCAGTAGTTCCGCTGGCCCTGTGCCTTGAGGTGGGAGATCTCGACCGGGACGCCGCCCAGGCGGCCGACGAAGATCGCCTCCTCGACCGCGCCGAGCAGACGGTCGTCCTCGTTGCGCATGTGTGAGGCGTACGGGTAGCCGGTGCCGCGCAGCGCGGACGCGAGCTCGCCGAGCTCGGCCGCGTCGGCGAAGCCGGAGGGGGTGTACTCGAGCCCGCTCGACAGCCCCACGCACCCGCCGTTCACGGCCTTGCGCACCTCCTCCTTCATGCGCGCGAGCTCGGCCTCCGTGGCGGGGCGGTCCTCGTCGCCGATCACGAGCCCGCGCACCGAGCCGTTCCCCACCATCGTCGCGACGTTCACCGCAGGCTTCAGCCGGTCGACGCCGGCGAGGAACCCGGGAGGGTCGCGGAAGTCGATCTCCGCCCCCCGGCGCGCGTAGCTCTCCCGCGTCTCCTGGAATTCCTCCTCGGACCACGGGCCGACCGAGCTGCCGTCCTGTCCCACCACCTCCAGCGTCACGCCCTGCCGGATCCGGCTCTCGGCCTTCGGCTCGATGAAGAGCGACATGTCCGCGTGGGAGTGGATGTCGATGAAGCCCGGAGCGAGCGCGAGGCCACGCAGGTCCAGCTCCTCGGAGCCCGCCGCGAGGCCGGCGCCGATCGCGCTGACGCGGTCGCCCGTGACGGCCACGTCGAGCATGCGGCCGGGCGAGCCCGTGCCGTCGAAGACGGTGGCGCCGCGCAGGACCAGGTCGGCGCGGCGGGAGCGGGCGTAGGCCAGGCCGGGCGCGACGAGCGCGCCGGTGGCGGCGAGGGTGGAGGTACGGGTGAAGGTGCGGCGATCCATGGAGCGTCCCTGGATGCGGGCCGATGTCGGCCCGCGTGGCTCGGCTGCTCCCGCAACGGTATCAGGGGGGGAGGGCCACGTCGAGAACGCCCCGGGGCGAGCAACATTGACGAGACCCGCCCGTCCTGGCGTAACTGTTGGGTCGGCCGGACCCTGCCCCCGGGAGAGCCATGACGGAAAAGCGCTTCGACGACGAGGAGGTCGCGCTCATCCTGCGACGGGCGCTCGAAGCCGACGGCCGCTCCGACGGGCCGGGGCTGACGCTCCGGCAGCTCAAGGAGATCGCGTCCGAGGTCGGCATCGATCCCGGACGGGTGGAGGCGGCAGCGCTGGACCTGCAGGCGGAGTCGCGTACCGGCACGGCCGCCCACGGGCGCGTCACCGCACGTTACGACGTCCAGGTGGACGGCGAGCTCCCGCCCGAGCGGCGCGCCGACGTGCTGCGCGCGATCCGCGGCGCCATGGGCCGCCAGGGCGTGGTGACGGCCGAGCTGGGGGCGTTGAGCTGGAAGGCCCAGGACGCCTTCGGCGGTCGGTACGTCACGGTCAGCTCCGCGGAGGGAACCACGCGCATCGAGGCCCTCGGGAACTTCCGCGACGGCGCGCTGGTGACCGCGGCCGGCGGGGGCTCGGTGGGGATGGCGCTGACCGCCCTCGTTCTCAAGGGTGTGGGCGCCCTCGCCGCGCTGGGCGGCGCGGCGCCGCTCGCGCTCGCCGCCGGCGCTACGCTCCCGGCGTGGCTGATGTATCGCCGCTGGTACCGGAGGGAGGACGCCGCCCTGCGCGAGGCGGTCGCGCGCATCTCTGCCGAGGTGGGCGCGCGCGCGCGTCTCCCGGCCGCGGAAGAGGACGGCGACCCCCCGGACGGGTGAATGTCGCCGGCGCCCCGCGCCTCCGCGTCAGCCCCGACGCACCCTCCCCGGCTCGAGCCCGCCGGCGTGGAGGATCTTCTCCCGGAGCCGGGCCGCCTCTTCGTCCGTGAACGTCAGGACGCGGACGATGGCCGCGCGGACCTGCTCGTACTCCTCGTCGGGGAAGTCGGCGCCCTCGGCGTGCCGGAGCGCACCCTCGAGCTCGGCCAGCTCCCGCTCGGCCTTCTCCGCCGCTCGGCGGAGCCGGTTCAATGCCTTGCGGGCCTCGGATTCGGCGGAGCTCAAGGTCGTGCCTCCGTGATGGTGACGGGGGTCGAGGCGGGTCCGCCCCCGCTGGAACGATTCCCCGGACCGGGGTAAGGCAAACGTCTATGGAAGAGCGCTTCGACATCCTGGTGGTGGGCGCCGGCCCCTGTGGCATCGCCGTCGGTGCCGCCGCGCGCAAGGCGGGTCTCTCCTGCGCCCTCTTCGACAAGGGATGCATCACCGCGTCCCTGGTCAACTACCCCTACTACATGACCTTCTTCAGCACCGCGCGCATGCTGGAGATCGGGGACGTCCCCTTCACGATCCCCACGGACAAGCCCACGCGGCGCGAAGCGCTCGCGTACTACCGGTTCGTGGTGCGTCACTGGGATATCGACGTGCGCCAGTACGAGGCCGTCACGGCGGTGACGGGGAGCGAGGGCGACTTCACCGTGCTGACGCGCACGGCGGACGGCACGGAGGGGGTGTACCGGGCCGACGCCGTGGTCGTCGCGACCGGGGGCTTCCATCGCCCCAACCTCCTGGGCGTGCCCGGCGAGGACCTGGCCAAGGTGCTGCACTACTACAAGGAGCCCTACCCGTTCTACGGCCAGGACGTCCTCGTGGTCGGCGCCGGGAGCTCCGCCGTGGAGTCCGCGCTGGAGCTGTACCGGAACGGCGCGGGCGTCACGATGGTGCACTTCCTCGACACAATCGACCGCGGCGTGAAGCCGTGGGTCGTGCCGGACATCACCAACCGGCTGCAGAAGGGCGAGATCGCCGTGTACTGGCGCCACCGGATCGCGCGCGTCGAGCCGAGGTCGGTGATCCTGCAGAACGTCGACACCGGCGCGGCAGTAGCGATCGCGAACGACTTCGTCGTGGCCATGACGGGATGGCGGGCCGACCCCGTCATGCTGCGCGGCCTCGGCGTGTCGATCGACGAGACGACCGGTATCCCCGCGCACGACGCGACGAGCATGGCCACCGACGTGCCCGGGGTCTACATCGCCGGCGTGATCGCCGCCGGCCACGACGCCAACAAGATCTTCATCGAGAACGGACGCGAGCACGGCGGCCGCATCGTCGCACACCGGCAGGCGCTGGCCGGCGCATAGCCTGCGCGCCACGCCGACGCCGGGCCGACCCGGCGGCCCGGCGCGTAACCCCTCAGAAGCGCGCGCTCAGCAGCGTCAGGCCCACGCCCGCCACCCTTCGCACGCCGCGCGGACCGTCCACCTCGAGCATCACCGGGAACGGCATGGGCGCGCCCACGCCCCACCCCCCGCCGGTGCGGCTCAGGAGCGCGCCGTCCGCAGGACCGTCCCCGCGTCCGCCGGTGCGCAGGTCGTAGCCGCGCGTGAGCCCCATCCCGAGCGCGAGGCCGATCGCGCTCCCCACCAGCGGGATGGCGACGCCGACCTTGTCGTCGTCCGGGCGGGTCAGGAGGTCCACGCCCACGCCACCGAGGCCGCCGATCACCCCGTAGATGCTCACCAGGCGCGCGCGGCCGCGGCTCGGGTTCCAGCGGGGGGCGCCGAAGGCGGTGACGAGCAGCCCGATGTCCCCACCCACGAGCGTCGTGGCCAGGAGGCCGTCGCCCTCCGCGTCCGCCAGATATCCCAGGCCGAATCCGAACCATGTGCCCCACAGCGCGCCGAAGTTCACCGTGGTCGCCACCCCCGGTGAGATGGACTTGCGCGACAGGCGCTCTCCGACCGCGATGCCGGCCAGCCCGCCGACGACCATAGCGGCGAACGTCTCCTCGGCGCTCCCGTTGTCCGTGCACACGTCGATGTCGCACTCGTAGTTGCCCTCGCCGAGGTCCATCACGCGCGCCCACCCGGCGCCCTGCCACGTGCCCCACGTCCCGCCGAGCGTGATCGCGCGCGCCTGCCCCTCGGTGACGTCGCGCGAGCCGCCGAGCAGCTTGCCGCCGACGAAGCCGAGCGGGCCCCCCAGGAGAAGGCCGACGCCGTACGGCTCGGGGCCGTCCGCACCGAAGGCGCCGGGGATCGCCACGCCGAGCCACAGCCCGTAGAGCGTGCTCCACACCTGGAGCTCGACCCTCCCTCCTCCGGCGGTCCCGGTCTCCTTCACCGTGTCGAGACGGGCCGCCGCCTGCCCGGCGGCCGGCGTGTCCGGGAAGTTCTCGACCACGAACCGGTAGAGGGCGCGGGCCACGTCGACGTCGCCGTCCGCAGCGAAGCGGTCGGCGGCCTCCAGGAGGACCGCGGCGGAGTCCGCCGCGCTCACCTGCGCCGAGGCGTCGCGGGGACGTGCGCCGAGCGCGAGGAGAAGGAGGACGAGGAGGGGAAGGGCGGCGGAGCGTCGCATGGTGGGGGCACGCCTCGGAAGGTGGTCCGGGTCCGTTCGCGCTCGATCTGGTACACGGCACGAGGGGGAACGGTCGCGCGAAGGGTGCGATGGGGAACGGTCCCCTCATGGGAACGACCGGGAGCCGGCCTCTGCGACGGCTCACTAGCGGTGCTATTGACAGCCGGCACCCCGACGCACAGCGTGTACTAACTCTGCTAGTGAGGTGACGGATGACGCGACGGGGGCTGGGCGAGTTCGAGCAGCACGTGCTGCTGACGATCCTGCACATGGGCGGCGAGGCATACAGCGTGCCCATGGTGCTCGAGATGGAGGAGCGCGCGGGACGCGAGGTCTCCCAGGCCGCGGTCTACATCGCGCTGCGCCGGCTCGAGGAGAAGGGGCTGGTGTCGTCGCGCATGGAGCCCGGCGACGAGACCGGGAGCGGGCGCGAGCGGCGGTGGTTCAGCGTGACGCCGGCCGGAATGGACGCGCTCCGCGAGACCCGGCGCGCGATGGTACGCTTCTGGGAAGGGCTCGACCGCGTCCTGGAGGAGCGGTGAGCGGCGCCGGCGCGCCCCCGCCCGTGCCGCGGTGGATCCGCTGGGCGCTCCACCGCCTCCTCGACGAGCGCGAGACGCGCACCGTCCTGGACGAGCTCGCGGAGCTGCATGCCGCCGTGGCCGCGCGCCGCGGAGTCCGCGAGGCCGATCGGCGCTATCGCCGCCAGCTCCGCCAGTACCCGCTGCGCCTCCTCGCCGGCAGGATACACGCCTCGTTGTCCTCGACCACGCCGGGATCCGGTGAGCTCGGCCGCGCCGCGCGTAGCCTGCTGCGCTCGCCGGGCCTCACAGCGACCATCGTCCTCACGGTGGGGCTGGGGATCGGCGGCTGCGCCACGATCTTCTCGATGGTGGACGCGCTCTACCTGCAGCCGCTCCCCTACGCGGACGCCGATCGGCTCGTCTGGATCTACACGGACGCGCCCCCGAACCTCTTCCCCTTTTCGGTCGTCGACTTCGAGGCGCTCCGGGACGGCCAGACCGCCTTCGACCACGTGGCGGCCGTCCGGTCCGCCGGCCGCACCCTGAAGACCGACGACGGGGTGCGGCCGGTCCAGGTGATGGAGGCGACACCGGGGCTGCTCGAGACCTGGGGACTCCAGGTCGTCCGCGGGAGGACGCCGACGCGGGAGGAGGGACTGCCCGGGGCGAGCGGCACCGCGATGGTCACGGTCGGGTTCGCGGAGCGCGTCCTGGGGGCTACCGACCCGGAGGCGGCGCTGGGACGCACCGTGACGCTGGACGATCGAGCCTACGAGATCATCGGGATCCTGCCGCCGTCGCTCGGACCCGTGGAGCGCCCCGTCCAGATCGTGCCGACGCTTCGCCTCGATCCGCCCACGCGGAAGGGCCCCTTCTTCCTGCGGGTGTACGGACACCTCGCGCCGGGGGTCGAGCCGCAGGTCGCGGCCCGGGAGCTGCGCACCCTCGCCGAGAGGCTCTTCCCGCTGTGGGCGGACTCGTACCAGGACCGGAGCGCGTCGTGGGGGCTCATGCCTGCCGAGGTACGGGCCCGGGGGGGCGCGGGTCCCCTGCTCGGTGTGCTCATGGCGGCGGTGGGCATGGTCCTCCTCATCGCCCTCACCAACGCCGCGAACCTCCTCCTCGCCCGCGTGAACGCGCGCGGGCGGGAGCTCGCCGTGCGGTCGGCCCTCGGCGCGACGCGGGGCCGGATCTGGTCGCACCTGCTCGTGGAAAGTGGCCTGCTGGCGGCCGGCGGCGCGGCGCTCGGGCTCGGTCTGGCCCGTCTGGGCGTGGCCGCCCTCCCGCTCGTCGCGCGCGATTGGCTGCCGCGCACCGACGAGGCGGGCGTGAACGGGCACGCCGTGCTCTTCGCGCTCGCCCTCGCCGTGGGCAGCGCGCTCCTCTTCGTGGCGGTGCCCGCCGTGCATCGACGCCACGATCGCGACCTGGCCGAGGCCCTCCACTCGGGCGGCCGCACCTCCACGACCGGCGGGCGGAGGCATCGCTCGCAGCGCCTGCTCGTGGCCGGTCAGCTCGCCGTCGTGGTGCCCCTCCTCTCCGGCGCGACGCTACTCGTCGGGAGCTTCGCGCGTCTGCGGCGCGTCGATCCGGGCTTCGATGCCGACCACACGCTGACCATGTCCGTCATGCTCTCTCCCGTGGCCTACCCGGACGGCCCCAGCCGGGAGCGCTTCTGGCGGTCGGCGCTCGAGCGCATCGAGGCCATCCCGGGGGTGCGAGCGGCCGCGCTCTCGTCCGAGCGCCCTCCGGACAACGTCAACGACGTGAACAACTTCGACCTGGAGGACCGACCCACCACGCCGGGCGATCCGATCCGCCTGGCCGCCTGGATCGTGGTCGGTCCCTCGTACTTCGACGCGCTGGACGTGCCCCTCGTGGAAGGTCGGGGCTTCGAGGCCTTCGACCTCGAGGAGGACGCGCCGCCCGTCGTGCTCGTCGACGAGGCGTGGGTGCGTCGCAACTATCCCGACGGGAGCCCGGTCGGCAGGAGGCTGTATTCGGGCGGCCAGACCAGCGGACCGCGGACGACCGTCGTGGGGGTCGTGGGCACGGTGCCCTACATGGGGCTGGGCGCGAGCGATCTGGGCGCGATGTACGAGCCGTCCCCCGACCGCTTCAGGCAGGCCTGGCTGAGCGTGCGCACATCGGGTGATCCGAAGGCGGTCGCGGAGACCGCGCGCGGCGAGCTGCGGCGCCTCGATCCGGGCGTACCGGTCACGAGCCCCGCCACGGGGCGCGAGCTGCTGCGTGACTCGCTCACCCGGCCGCGCGACCTCTCCCTCCTCCTCGCGGTGTTCTCCGCGGTCGCCCTCGCGCTGGCGGTCGTGGGCGTCTACGGCGTCACGTCGTTCTCGGTGCAACAGGGCCGGGGGAGCATCGCGGTGCGTCTGGCGCTCGGCGGCGCCCCGGGCTCCGTGCTGCGACGCACCATCTGGGCGGGGATGCGGATCGCGCTCCTGGGGCTGGCGATCGGGCTCGCGGGCTCCCTCGCCCTCACCGGCACGCTCTCCGGGCTGCTCTACGGCGTCGCGCCGCGCGATCCCCTCTCGCTCGCGGCCGCCGCCCTCGTGATGCTCGCGGTCTCGGCGCTCGCGTGCGTCATCCCGGCGGTGCGTGCCGTCCGTGTCGACCCGGCGTCCACCCTCCGGCTGGAGTAGCCGCCCGACGCCGGAGCGGAGTTGACGGACGCCTCGGCGGCGCCGTACGGTCTCCACCTTCTTCGACGGAGGCCGCCATGACCGACCCTTCCCGCATCTCGCGCCGTGACTTCGTGAAGGGTGCCGCGGCCCTGGCCGCGGCACCCGCCGCGTTCCCCCTTGGCCTCTCCGGAGGCGGATCGACCGCCGGGCGTCCCGGCGAGCGGGTCGGGCCCGCCTGGCCCGGCTACGTCGCAGCGACGGTCGTCGACTTCCTCGCGAGCCCCGGCTACTTCAACTACCCGTCGGACCCGCCCCTCACCGCGGACATGGTGCGCAACGCGGTCGACTCGGGGATCACCGCGGTGAACCTCACCGTGAGCAGCGGCGACTTCGAGGCAACCGTGGCCAAGATCGCGCGCTGGGAGGCCGAGATCGAGCGCCATGCGGACGCGCTTCGGCGCGTGCGCACCACCGGGCAGCTCGCGGAGGCGAAGCGGAGCGGACGGCTCGGCGTGATCTACGGCTTCCAGGACGCCACGCCGGTGGACCGGGACCTCGACCGCCTCCAGGTGTTCGACGACCTGGGGGTGAAGGTCATCCAGCTCACCTACAACGTGCGCAACCTGGTGGGCGACGGCTGCCTCGAGCCGGGGAACGCGGGGCTGAGCAACTTCGGCCATGCGTACGTGGAGCGCATGGACGAGCTGGGGATCATCGTCGACCTCGGACACTGCGGGCAGCGCACGACCGCCGACGGGATCGCCGCGTCGAAGAACCCGGTCGCCATCAGCCACAGCGCCTGCCAGGCCGTTGCGCCCCATCCGCGCAGCAAGCGCGACGAGGAGCTGAGGAGCATGGCCGAGCGCGGTGGGGTGGTCGGCATCTACCTCATGCCCTTCCTCAGCCCGGGCCGCGTCCCGACGGCCGACGACGTGGTCGCGCACCTGGAGCACGCGCTGGACGTGTGCGGCGAGGACCACGTGGGCATCGGCAGCGACCTCTCCGTCACGCCGATCGACATGTCCGACGCGTACTGGAGCGCGCACCGCGAGTTCGTGCGCCGGCGCATCGAGCAGGGGATCGCCGCGCCGAGCGAGGATCCGGACATCCTCTTCACCGTACCCGACCTCAACTCACCGCGACGGATGGAGAAGATCGCGGACCTGCTGGCCGGGAAGGGGCACGAGGCCCCCGTGATCGAGAAGGTGCTGGGGGGGAACTGGGCGCGACTGTTCGGGGAGGTGTGGAAGGCCTGAGGGGGAGCGGCGGGGCGGGTCAGTCGTCTCCGACGGTGTCGACCAGGGAGTCCGCGTGCGCCACGCGGTTCCTTCCGCCCTCCTTCGACGCGTAGAGGGCGAGGTCGGCCGCGCGCAGCATCCCCGAGACCAGCGCGGTGGTGGACGTGCCGCGCTTGCCGGGATCGCGCAGGGTGGCCACGCCCACGCTCGCGGTCAGCGGGCGGAGCGGCCACCGGTGCGTCTCGATGGACGAGCGCAGGCGCTCGGCCACGCGGACCGCCCCCACCGCCTCGGCGCCGGGCATGACCACGATGAACTCCTCGCCGCCGAGGCGCGCGACGATGTCGGCGCTCTGGCGCGTCTCCTTCATGAGCTGCGCGACCTCCTTCAGGACCTCGTCGCCCGCGGCGTGGCCGAACGTGTCGTTGAGCCCCTTGAAGTCGTCCAGGTCGAGGATCAGGAGCGAGCAAGGACCGCCCGTTTCCTGGAGGATGCCGAGGAGACGCTGCATCTCCTCGAAGAACTTGCGCCGATTCCACAGGCCCGTGAGCGCGTCGGTGACCGCGAGCTGCTCGAGCCCCTCGTTGGCCTCGCGCAGCTTCTGGGCCAGGCCCTGGATCCGCTCCCTGCTCCGGTTGCGCTCGGTGATGTCTGCGAGGGACACGACCACGAGGAACTGGCCGTCGACCACGACCGGATTGAGCCCGATCTCGACGGGCACCACCTCGCCGTCGCTGCGCACGACCGACAGGTCGCGGCCTTCGCCGATCGGTCGGGGGGAGGGGTAGGCCTGGAACCCGGCCCGCAGCTTCTGGTGTCGGCCCCGGGCGGAATCCGGCACCAGGTCGTCGACGCCGCGCCCGAGGAGCGCATCCTTCCCGTAGCGGAGGAGGCGTTCCGCCGCGTGGTTCGCGAGCACGATGCCGCCTTGCTGATCCACCATCAGGAGCGCGATGGGCGAGGACTCGATCGCGGCGTGCTGGAAGGCCTGCGCCCGCTGCTTCTCCGTGACGTCCCACGCCACCGCGTGGCAGAGGCGCTCCTTCGGGTCCAGGCGCACGGACCACCGGATCCGCCTGAGCTCGTCGTCCACCCTGAATCGGAGCACCACCGAGGAGGTCGGCGTCTCCACGTTGAGGCCGGAGAAGAGGTGCCGGGCGATGCCTTCGTCCTCCTCCACCACGAAGGACGAGAGGGGCCTCCCGTGCACGGCCTCTGGCTCGAGGCCGAGGAGCGTGCGCGCCGCGGGGCTGATCGCCTGGACCACCCCACCGACGTCGGCGACGCACAGGATCTCCGGAGACATCTCGAAGAGCCTGTCGAGCATACCCGCAGAGCGGTAACGCTCAGCCCCCCTTGGGGTTGAGGCGGCCATATTTTAAGGATCCTCAGGAGGGGGCGACACAACGAATATTCGCTATCCGGACCTCGATATCCAGCTTCTTGCGAGGGTACACGCATCCCTCCGCTCGGTTTGCCCCGGGACGCGTCACCGAGCGAGGCGCGCGGCCGGTGCCGCGCGCGGTGTCCCTTCCGTGCCGCGCCGCACCCATGCGAGCGCGACCGTCTGACCGAAATGCGGAGACCGCGCCGCGGACGTGACGGCTCCCACGGGTCGTTCGCCACCTTCCACGAAGAGCTCCGTTCCCGCGGCCGGGGGCTCGACGTCGCCGAGCATGAGCAGGTGGAGATTCCGGTTCACGTGCCCCCGGTCCCGGATGCGCACGATCACCTCCTGACCCGTATAGCACCCCTTCCCGTAGTCGATGGCACGCTCGTGGATTCCCGCCTCCACCGGGATCGTCCCGTCGTCCATATCCACGCCGTACTCCGGCCGACCGGCCTCGACGCGCAGCGTCGTCCACGTGTCGGCGCTCCCCGGCTCCGCACCCGCGGCCGAGAGCGCCGCGCGCGCCGCCCCGACCGACGCGGCCGGGCCCGTGAGCACGAAGGCCTCCGGAAGCACGTCGCACGTCCGGCGCACCACGATCGCGTCGGGCACCGAGGGTCCCACGGCCCGCCACGCGCCCTCCTCGAGCCCGGAGAGATCCGCCGCCTCGACCCGCAGTCCGAGCACGACGCGGGAGAGCAGCGACGCGGCCACCGGTCCCACCACCGCGATGGAGCCGGTGGCCGCGCTCACGTCCTCGACCCGTGCCAGCCGCGGCGGGAGAAACCTCGCGAGATGCCCCGCCAGCCCGGCCCGCCCGCGCTCCGGCACGTCCAGGAGGAACCCCTCCGTCTCCTCGTCACCGAGGCGCAGGCACCAGAGGTCGGTGACCATCTTCCCCTTGGGGGTCAGCACCGCGTGGTACGTGGCCGTCCCGCCCACGACCCCGTCCGATACGGGCGCCGGTGTGGCGGGCATCGAGCCCGTGAGGACGCCGTTGAGCATCTGCGCGGGCGCACGCCCCCGGACGAGCAGGCGGGTCCGGGCGCCGCGGTCGAAGACCGCGGCGCTGTCGGTGGCAGCGGTGTATGCGCGATCCGGGTCGCCGCTCACAGGTCCCCCATGTCGTCGCCGACGCTCCGGCCCGCCTTGAGGTCGTCGACCATCTCGCGGATGCGCTCGGCGTCTCCGGCCCCCGGTGCCAGGTCGAGGTAGGCCTCGAGCTGCTCGACGGCTTCGTCGCGCCGGCCCATACGGGCGAGGAGGAGCCCACGCGCGCGGTTCTCGCCGCGCGACGTGGGCTGAATGAGGAGCATGCGCTCCACCGCGGCGAGCGCCCGCGGGTGGTCGGCGACGTTTCCGTACACGCTCTTCAGGCTCAACAGCAGCCGGAAGAGCATGTCGCGACGCGAAGCCTTGCGCAGGAACGGCTCCTGCACGCGCACCATACCGCCGTACACCTGGTCGAGGAGCTCCTGGGCCTGATCCTCGAAGCGCATCCGACCGCGGTCGAACGGATCGATGAGCAGGTCCATCGCGTCGCCCTTGTAGCGCACGAGGAAGTGGCCCGGGAAGTTCACGCCCTCCAGGGGAAGCTTCAGCCGCCACCCCACCTCGAGCACCACCATCCCCAGCGACAGCGGCATGCCGAGCCCGCGGTCGAGCACGTCGTTCAGGTAGGAGTTCCGCGGATCGTAGTAGGCCTGGCGGTTCCCCTGGAAGCCCCGGCGTTGGTAGATCATCGTGAGCAGCTCGTCGAGCACCACCAGCGGCGCCGTCTCGTCGGCGAGCCGGTCCTTCACCTCCTCCGCCATCTGGTCGAGCCGCGCGAGGTAGAGGTCCACGGAGATCTGCGGATACTCCTCCCTGGCCACCAGCAGCGCCGCCCGCGCCATGTCCAGCTCGGCTTCCGGGCGCGACACCTCCATCGCGAGGAGGTGTCTCGTCGAGGGCGTTGGTGCGGGCATCTTCCTGCTCGTGCTGGGGTCCCGGGGACCCATGCGTACACCGATCCCGTCCCTGGTTTCCGGAGCGCCGCGGCGGCCCGGCGCTCCGCACTTGCCAAGCGGCCCGCGCGGGGGAATCCTCCCTCATGCGCCCGCTCCCCCTGGCCCTCCCGCTCGCCCTCGTCCTCGTGCCGGCCTCGGTCGGCGCGCAGGGTGTGCGCGGCGTCGGTCTCTTCGGCGGCAGCGTCGAGTCGCGACAGGTGCTCCAACGCCAGGACGACTCCGATTCACGTGCGGGGGTCCTGGCGGGCGCCTTCGTGGACGTGCGCGTCTCCGACCCGTGGAGCGTGCTCGCGGAAGCGGAGTACGTGGAGCGCGGAGGGAGCTTCCCGGCCGGCGACGTCGACGGCGGCGAGGTGGAGGCCGACTACCTCGGCATGACCGTCGCCCCGGAGTGGCACTTCGACGTCGCGTTCGTCGGCGCGTTCGCCTACGGGGGACCGACGCTCGAGCTGTCGGTGCGCACCCGCTCGAGCGCGAACCTCGCCGCGGCGTACCAGGACCCCAGCCAGCAGGTCTTCTCCGTCACCGCCGGCGGGGGCGTCGAGCTGCGCATCCCGGCGCAGTACGGCTTCCGGCTCGAGGTGCGCCACGTAGAGGGGCTCTCGCCCGCCTTCTCCAGCGACGCCGGCGACTTCAAGCATCGCTCGACGGAGATCCTCGTGCGCGTGGGCCGACACGCCCCGTGACCCCCCGCGTTCCTGGTTTCCCGGCGACGGCCCTCGCCACGGCCTGCGCCGCGGTCCTCCTGTCGGCCGCCGCCTCCGCCGGTTCCGCGCCGTCGTCCCGGCCACCGGGCCCGGAGGGGTGCTACGACGTGCAGGTCGGGCTGTGGCGGGCGCTCACGGACCGGACCGTGAGCGTGCCCCGCCTCCCCCCGGACCAGACGCGGGACTCCACCGCGTACGTGCTCCCGCCACGCGTGCTGCTTTCCACCCGGCCCGTAGACCTGCCGGGCGGGGAATGGCGGAGCGCCGCGGCGCCGGAGGGAGCCCTCCCCACCGGCCACCGCGCCCAGGCGTGGCGCGCCTCGGCGGAAGGCGGCCTCCTCCTCTGGTTCGCCGCCGCGGGATCCGGGCTGCAGGGGAGCCTGGTCGGCGCCGACTCTGGCTTCCGGGGTCTCTTACGCACCTTCGACGCCACCGAGGGCGCGCAGCTCTACGAGCGGGATCTTTCGCTCACCCTCGTGGACTGCGCCTCAGCGCCCCCTGCATCCTCCGACGCCCTGAGGAGGCTGCCCCGCGCCGTCGACCTCGCGGGCGGGGCGCGCCTCCGCCTCGGGGAGACCCCTCCCGATGGTCTCGACGCCGGCACCCGTCCGTCCGGCGCCGTCGGCGTCCGCGCGCGCACCGTGGGCCTCTTCGCGGGCTCCGACTCGATCGCCTACCGGGTCGGCGCGAACGATGGTCGCGTCGGTGTCGTGCAGGTCATCTTTCCGGCCCCGGCGATCGGGGATACGCTCATCGAGCGCATCACGCGGGAGTTCGGACCCCCGGATCCGAACACGGCGGTGCCGGGGGCATGGTGGCACAATCGCGTCACGGAGGTGTCCGTGATCACCTCGCCGGACGGCGGGTACCGCCTGCTCCTGCAGGATCCACGCTCCTGGTGACCGCCGGCTGCACCCGTCCACCCATCCCGAGAGGAGCCCATGGCCGACGAGCCACGGGACCAGCGGCCGAGGATCCGCTTGTCCCAGCTCAGCCACGGAGCCGGTTGAGCGTGTAAGCTCGGGATGTCCGAGCTGACGCAGGTCCTGCGTCACCTGGCTCCGGTGGAGGACCCCGACGCCCTCGTGGACGCGTCCACGGGGGACGACGCCGCCGTGTACCGTCTGTCCGCGGACCGCGCCCTGGTCGTGACCACCGACTTCTTCACGCCCATCGTCGACGACCCGTTCGACTTCGGACGCATCGCGGCCGCGAACGCGCTCTCCGACGTCTACGCGATGGGCGCCAGGCCGCTCTTCGCCCTCAACCTCGTCGCCTTCCCGCGGAAGCTCCTCGGCGAGGGGCTCCTCGAGGAGATCGTGCGCGGGGGAAGCGATACCTGCGTACGCGCCGGCGTGCCGATCCTGGGAGGCCACTCGATCGACGACACGGAGCCGAAGTACGGGCTGGTGGCGGTGGGCGAGGTCCACCCCGACCGGATGCTCACGAACGCGGGCGCGCGCCCCGGCGACGTGCTCGTGCTCACCAAGCCGATCGGCTCGGGCGTGATCGCCACGGCGATCAAGGCCGGCGCGGCATCCGACCGGGTGATCGCAGCCGCCGTGGAGGTCATGGCCTCGCTCAACGACGGCGCCGCGCGCGCGGCCCTGGCCGCGGGGGTGCACGCGGGCACGGACGTGACCGGCTTCGGTCTCCTCGGGCACCTGCACAGGATGCTGCGCGCCTCCGGCGTGTCCGCCGGGGTGCGCGCCGCCGGCGTCCCGCTCATGGAGGGTGCCGAGGCGCTGGCGGCGGCGGGCCACGTGCCGGGTGGCTCCGAGCGCAACGCCGCCGACCTGCGCGACGCGCTCACCTGGGACCCGGCGATCGCGAAGCCCGTGCGCACGCTCCTCACGGATGCCCAGACCTCCGGCGGCCTCCTCCTGTGCGTCGAGCCCGGCGCGCTGGACGTTCTGCGCGCCGGGCTCGAGGGGAATGCGCTCGCCGCGGCCGTGGTCGGGAAGGTGACGGAAGGGCCCGCGGGCACCATCACCGTCTCCTGACCCCGACCCGCCCGCGGCCGGTCGGGAGCGTCAGGACGCCGGGACGCTCACCTCCTCCTCCTTCTTCCGGCCACCGCGCTGCCTCCGCGGCGCCTTCTTCCCCTTGGTGTTCTCGCCGCGCAGCGCGACGGCCATCACCTCGTCGAGCGTCTCCACCATATGGAAGGTGAGGGTCTCCTGCACGTCGGCGGGGATGTCCTCCAGATCGGCCTCGTTCTCCAGGGGCACGATGACCTCGGTGATCCCGGCCCGGACGGCTCCCAGCACCTTCTCCTTCAACCCGCCGATCGGCAGGACCCGGCCGGTGAGCGTGAGCTCCCCGGTCATCGCCACGTCGTGGCGGGCCTTGCGGCCCGAGAGCGCGGACACGAGCGCGGTGGCCATCGTGATCCCCGCGGAAGGACCGTCCTTCGGGATCGCCCCCGCGGGCACGTGGATGTGCACCTCGCGCCCCTTGAGCGACTCCTCGGGGATGCCCAGGAGGTCCCAGTGCGCCTTCGCGTACGAGAGGGCGGCGCGCCCGGACTCCTTCATGACGTCGCCGAGCTGTCCCGTGAGGACGAACCCGCCCTCGCCCGGGAAGACGCTCGCCTCGACGAACATGATGTCGCCGCCCATGGGCGTGTAGAACATCCCGGTGGCGACCCCGACCGTGTCCTCCTCGGCCATCCGCTCCGGGTGCACGCGCGGCCGGCCGAGGAGCTCGCGCACGTCCTCGGGCTTCGCGACGAGCTTGTCGACCTTACCCGCGGCGATGCGGCGCGCGACCTTGCGTGCGAACTTCCCGACCTCGCGCTCGAGCTGACGGACGCCGGCCTCCCTCGTGTAGTTCTGCACCACGGTGAGGATGGCGTCGTCCTGCATCTTGAACTCCTCCTCCGTCAGGCTGTTCTCGCGCCGCTGACGGGGAAGGAGGTAGCGCTTGGCGATCTGGAGCTTCTCCGCCTCGGTGTAGCCTGCGAAGTCGACGCGCTCCATGCGGTCGAGCAGCGGCCCGGGGATCCGATCCAGGTAGTTGGCGGTCGCGATGAAGAGCACCTCGGAGAGGTCGAACGGAATCCCGAGGTAGTGGTCCACGAACGTCTGGTTCTGAGCCGGGTCCAGCACCTCCAGGAGCGCCGAGCTCGGGTCGCCCTGGAAGGACACGCCGAGCTTGTCCACCTCGTCCAGGAGAAAGACCGGGTTCTTGCTCTTGGCCTGGCGCATCCCCTGGATGATCCGGCCGGGCATGGCGCCCACGTAGGTGCGGCGGTGCCCGCGGATGTCGGCCTCGTCACGCGCGCCGCCCAGCGAGATGCGCACGTACTTGCGCCCCAGCGAGCGGGCGATCGACTGCGCGATCGACGTCTTGCCGACGCCGGGAGGCCCGACGAAGAGGAGGATGGGGCCGCGCCCGGTGTGGTGGATGTCCTCGGCCGAGATCGCGGTCTCTGGCTGTCCTCCGCCGTTGCCGGACGGGGCGGCCTCCTCGGGCTCGGCGTCGCCCTCCGCCTCCGCGCGCTCGAGCTGCAGCTTGCGCACCGCCAGGAACTCGAGGATGCGATCCTTCACGTCCTCGAGGCCGTGGTGGTCCTCCTCGAGGATCTGCTCCGCGCGCGCCAGGTCGATCTTGTCCTCGGTGCGCTCGTTCCACGGCAGCTCGGTCACCCACTCCAGGAAGGTGCGGATCACCTGGTACTCGGCCGACTGCGGGCTGGTGCGCTCCAGGCGCCTCAGCTCCCGGTCCACCTCGGAGCGCTGCTCCTCGGAGAGCTCGAGCTCCTCGATGCGCTTGCGCATCTCCTCGACGTCGTCGCGCTCCTCCTCCTCACCCAGCTCCTTCTGGATCGCCTTGAGCTGCTCGCGCAGGAGCATCTCGCGCTGCCGCTCGCCCAGCTCGGACTGCACCTTCGCCTGGATGTCCTCCTGCGCGTCGATGCGGGCCAGCTCGCGCTCGACCGCCACGAGCGCGGCACGCATGCGCTCCTCGTCGTCCAGCGTCTCGAGCAGCTTCTGCTTGGCCTCGGTGGGGAGCTCCAGATAGAACGCCACCAGGTCCGCGAAGGAGCCCGGATCGTCCACGCCCTGGATGAGCTGGTTCAGCGCCTCGGCCGGTACGCCCCGGCGCGTGCCCAGCTCGGCGGCGCGCTCGCGCAGCTCGCGGTCGAGCGCCTGGAAGCTCGGGTCGGTGAGGTTCTGGGGTGGCTGCCGGTCCATCTGCAGGAGCCTCGCCTGCAGCATGGCCTGGCCTTCCTTCTCGTAGGTCAGCGCCTGTGCGCGCCCCTCGCCCTGGACGAGGAGCTGGACGCCACCACGCACGCGGTGCGTCTGGATGATGCGCACCACCGTGCCGACCTTGTACAGGACGTCCGGCACCGGATCGTCGACGTTCTCCTTCTGGGCGATCGCGAAGAGGCGCCGATCGCCTTCCAGTGCTTCCTGGACGGCCTCGACGGTGCCCGGTCGGCCGGCGGAGATGGGTACGGCCACCCCCGGGTAGACGACGGTGTCTCTGAGCGGAAGAACCGGTAGGGTGAATCGCTCGGCCATGATCTCTCTCGGATTGTCCTCCATCCCATCCGGGCGGGAGGCATCGTACTCTGTCGCTGGGCGGGTGTCGGCCCGACCGGCACGGCACCCGGAACGCGCCCAAGCGTGCAGGATCCAAGCCACGCAGAACGTGCCTGATCCGCAGGAATCGCTGCCAATCTGACGTGACCCGGCGAGCCTGCCACGCCACTTTTACCCCTGATGACGCGAAGTTAGCTTGGCACCTCCATCGGCCTCGCGCCACCAGGCAGGCCGCCAACGGTCGGAGCGCTCATGAGCGGAATGCTCGACGGTCTGACGTGGTTCCGCGGCTCGTCCGTCAGGATCAGGCGGGCCGGGCTGGAGATCCACGTGGATCCCATCGGGGTCACCGGCGACTCCAAGGCCGACTATATCCTCCTCACGCACCCGCACTACGACAACTTCAGCGAGTCCGACATCGGCAGGGTCCGGACGCCGGACACCGTGGTCGTGGCTCCCGCCACCATGAAGAAGCTGCTGGACGACGCCGACCACTTCATGCGCCCCGGCGACATGCTCCAGCTCGACGGCCTCGACGTCCTCGCGGTCCCGGCGCACAATGTGGACAAGCGCTTCCACCGCCCGGAGCAGGGCTGGCTCGGCTACGTCTTCACAGTCGGTGGCACCACGTTCTACCACGCCGGCGACACCGATTTCCTGCCTTCGATGTTCGGGATACGCTGCGACGTCGCCTTCCTTCCCTGCGGCGGGCACTACACGATGGGGCCCGAGGAGGCGGCGCGCGCGGCCGCCGCCTGCGCGGCCTCCGCGGTCATACCGATCCACTGGGGTGAGCCCCACGCGACGCTCGAGGACGTGGAGCGGATCCGCGACCTCTTCTCGGGAGAGGTCCACATCCTGGAGCGTGAAGCCTGATCCCACGACACAAGGACGCCCCATGCGCCTCGCGACGAGCTTCCTCGTCCTCGTCCTCGCCCTCGCGGCCCAGCCGGCCACGGCCCAGGTGACCAGCCCCGCCACCCGCTCGGGACGATCCACGGTCTACGCCCCGCGGGGAGCGGTGGGCACGAGCCAGCCTCTCGCCACCGGCGCGGCGCTGAAGATCCTGGAGGCCGGGGGCAACGCCTTCGACGCGGCGGTCGCGGCCGCGGCCGTGCTCAACGTCACCGAGCCGTACATGACCGGCATCGGTGGCGACATGTTCGCCCTCGCCTGGTCGGCGAAGGAGGGTCGTCTCGTCGGGCTGGACGCGAGCGGACGCTCCGGCTCGAAGACCTCCGCCGAGGCGCTGCGCGCGGCCGGGGAGGACCGTGTGCCCTACCGCGGGCCGCGCTCCATCACGGTGCCCGGGGCGCTCTCCGGTTGGAACGCGCTCGTGACACGCTACGGCACCATGCCGCTGGGCGAGTTGCTGCAGCCGGCGATCCGCATCGCGGACGAGGGGTTCCCGGTGACGCCCATCATCGCCCAGGACTGGCAGAACAACGTGGACGTGCTGCGCCAGGACGAGGGCGCGTCCGCCACCTTCCTGATCGACGGCAAGGCGCCCCGCGCCGGGCAGTGGTTCCGCAACCCCGACCTGGCGCGGACCTTCCGGCGTATCGCCGCGGACGGACCGGGCGTCATGTACGGCGGCGCCCTCGGTCGCGAGATCGTCGACAGGCTCGACGCGATGGGCGGCTGGCTCACGCTCGACGACCTGAAGGCCCAGGAGGTGCGGTGGGTCGCGCCCATGTCCGTCGACTACAAGGGATACACCCTGTGGGAGCTGCCGCCGGCCGGACAGGGCGTGGCCGCGCTCGAGATGCTGAAGATGCTCGAGGGCTTCGACCTCAAGTCGATGGGACACAACTCGGCGCAGTACCTGCACACGCTCATCGAGGCCAAGAAGCTCGCGTACGCGGACCTGGCCGAGTACGTGGCGGACCCCGACTACATGAGGATCGACCCGGCCCGCCTGTTGGACCCGGCGTACGTGAAGTCGCGTGCGGCCCTGATCGACCCCAACCACGCGGCCCGGCTCACCGAGCCCGGCAAGCCCATCACGGACTCCGAGACGATCTACCTGTCCGTGGCCGACCAGTACGGGAACATGGTCTCGTTCATCTGCTCGATCTACGAGTACTTCGGCTCCGGCGTGGTCGTGCCCGGCACGGGCTTCGTGCTCCAGAACCGCGGCGCCGGCTTCAACCTCGAGGAGGGCTCCCCCGACGAGATCGGCCCGCGCAAGCTCCCCTTCCACACCATAATCCCCGCGTTCGTCACGAAGGACGGCGCGCCTTGGCTCTCCTTCGGCGTGATGGGCGGCGCCATGCAGCCGCAGGGGCACGTCCAGGTCCTGCTCGACCTCGTCGAGTTCGGGATGGACCTGCAGGAGGCCGTGGACGCTCCCCGCTTCCGCCACTTCAGCGGCGCCACCGTTGCGATCGAGAACCTCCCCGACAGCGTGGCGGACAAGCTACGCGCCATGGGCCACGAGTTGCGCAGCGCGGACGGTGTGGCATTCGGCGGCGCGCAGGCGGTGATGAAGCTGGAGCGCGGTTGGGCGGCCGCGTCGGACCCGCGCAAGGACGGCATGGCCGCGGGGCACTGATGCCCGACTACGTCATTCCCTTCGATCGTCTCCCGCCCCGCTTCGCGGAGAGCGTCCGGCATCCTCCCCAGGTGCCGGCCGTGGCCCGACCGGCGGCCACGATCGTGCTCATGCGCGACGGCGCGGACGGCGTCGAGGTGCTCCTCCTGCGCCGGGCGCGCAGCGCCGGCTTCGTCCCCGGCGCCTACGTGTTCCCCGGTGGCCGGGTCGACCGCGCGGACGCCGAGCCGGGGATCGTCTCCCATCTCGACGGGCTCACCGGGGGCGCGGCGGCGAAGCGCCTGGACCTCCCCGATGGCGATCCCCCGGCGCTGGCCTACTACCTCGCCGCGCTCCGGGAGGCGTTCGAGGAGACCGGCATCCTGGTGGGGCGCCGAGCGGACGGGTCCGAGCCGCCCACGGCGGCGGCGAGCGCCGCGGTCGACGCGCTGCGCAACGATCTCATGGGGGACCGGGTCGGCTTCGCCGATGCGCTCGAGCGCATGGGTTGGCGCCTCGACGGTGGGGCGGTGGAATACCTGGCGCACTGGATCACACCCGAGCCCGAGCCGCGCCGCTACGACACGCGCTTCTTCGCGGCGAGGGTGGGGGAGCACGCCGAGGCGATCGTGGACGCGAGGGAGATGACCGACGCGGTGTGGCTCACGCCGGACGCGGCGCTGCGCCGGAATGAGGAGGGGACGCTCCCGATGGTCTTCCCGACGATCCACACCCTGGGGGACCTGCGCGCCTTCCACGACGTGGACGCGGTCCTGGCCGCGCTCGGGACACGGCGCATCCTCGCGATCATGCCACGGCTCGTCATGACGCCCACCGGGATCGGCATGGAGCTGGAGCCATGACCGCGACCGAACGCTGGCTCCGCGGCCCCGTCCCGGACGTCCCGATCGGGCTCCAGCCCGTGGCGCACGCGCTCCTGCAGGCACAGGAGGAGATCGGCGCGGCGGTCGCGGGGCTCACCGAGGAGCAGCTCACCGCCCGCCCCGGCGGGGTGGCCTCGCTCGCCTTCCACCTCTTCCACCTGGCCGGGAGCACGCACCGGCTCCTCGCGGCCGCGCGCGGCGAGCAGCTCGGATCCGCCGACCGCGAGGGTCGCGCGCGGGAGACGCTCGGCGAGTTCACCACCGACCTGGACGAGCTGCTGGACGGCCTGCACCGGAGCTTCGACGGGGTGCTCGTCCACCTGCGCGGGATCGACCCTGACACGCTCGCCGAACCCAGGGAGGTGGGCCGCATGCACCTCCCTTCCACCGTGGGGGGCGTGCTCTTCCACATCGCCGAGCACGCCGCCCGACACGCGGGGCAGGTGGTGACCACGGCGAAGCTCATCCGAGCGGAGGCAGCGTCATGAGGACATCGATGGTCGTCGGCGCGCTGGCGGCCCTGACGGCGTGCGCGCCGCGGAGCGGCCCGTCGCCCACCGTCGCGAGGAACGAGATCGTGGCCCGCACGCTCATGGGCGCCTGGCAGGCGGGCGACCGGAACGCCGTCACCGACCTCTTCCTCCCGGAGGCGGTCTACGACGACTTCGCCAATCAGATCCAGTACCAGGGGATCCAGGAGATCGTGGGCTACATCCATCAGGTCCAGGACTGGGCGGACGGCCTGAGCATCGACGTCTCGGCCGTCCACGCGTCCGAGGAAGGCGCCACCGTCGAGTGGGTCTTCAGCGCGACCCAGGCCCACCCCATCGGGAACCGCGTGCCCGTCGCCACCGGCCGCGACGTGGTGCTGAACGGCGTGACGATCCTGGAGATCCGGAACGGTCGCATCCACCGCGCCGCGGACTACATCGACGGGCTCGCGCTCGTCCTGCAGCTCGGCGGGGAGGTGCACATGCCCGGCGGGAGCGTGATACGCCTGGACGACATGCTGCCACCGGTGGACACCGCCGGGGGGCAGCGATGAGCGGCAGGCCGTGGGTGCTGTCCGAGGCCACCTGGTCGAGCGTCCGCGACGACCCGTACGAGGTCGCGGTGCTGCCCTGGGGAGCCACCGAGGCGCACAACCTGCACCTGCCCTACGGGACGGATTGCTACGAGAGCACGGCCGTCGCCGAGGCGGCCGCCGGGAAGGCGTGGCAGCAGGGAGCCCGCGTGGTCGTGCTCCCCACGGTTCCGTTCGGCGTGAACACCCAGCAGCTCGACATCCCGCTCACGGTGAACATGAAGCCGAGCACGCAGGCCGCGGTGCTCGCGGACGTGGTCGAGAGCCTCGAGTCGCACCGGGTGTCCAAGCTGCTGGTCCTGAACGGACACGGCGGCAACGACTTCCGGCAGATGATCCGCGAGCTGCAGGCGGCCACGCCGCTCTTCCTGTGCACCACGAACTGGTTCACGATCCCCGGCACGCTCGACCATTTCGACGATCCCGGCGACCACGCCGGCGAGGCCGAGACGAGCCTGATGATGCACCTGCAGCCCGGGCTCGTGCTCCCGCTCGACGAGGCGGGACCGGGCGCGGCCCGCGAGTGGAGGGTGGCCGCATTCCGCGAGCGCTGGGCGTGGGCGCCGCGCCAGTGGACACGCGTGACGAGCGACACCGGCGTAGGCGACCCGGCCCCCTCGACGGAGGAGAAGGGCGCCCGCTACTTCGACGTGGTCACGACGAAGCTGGCGGGTCTTCTGGTCGATCTGAGCGGGATGGATCCGACGGATCTGTACTTCGCGGGCCCGTGACCGACTCCTTCGGCACCAGCAGGTCCTCCGCCACCATGATCTCGGCCCCGGTGCGCAGCGCCAGCGCGACGGAGTCGGACGGACGCGCGTCGAGGGTGAACCTCCGCTCGTCGTGCCCGAGGAAGAGCTCGGCGTAGTAAGTGCCCTCCTCGCGGCGGTCGATCGCGATCCTCGTGAGCTCGCCGCCGAACGCCTGGATGATCGTCACCAGGAGGTCGTGCGTCATCGGCCGGACCAGGTCCATCTCCGTGAGCTGGATGGCGATCGCGTCGGCCTCGGCCGGCCCGATCCAGATCGGCAGGATCCGGTCGCCGCCCTCCTCGTGCAGGATCATCACGGGCGTGTTGCTGCTCCGGTCGAGACCCAGCGAGCCGACCGTGACCTTCACGAGCATGTCGATCCTCCCGTTCCGCCCGAACCGTCCCACCATCGCAGGACGCGAAGCGCGCGAAGCGTGTTCCACCGGCTCGAAGCGTGGATGCGCTCGAGCGTGAAGTACGTCTTGCCCCGGTAACGGTTCTCCAGCCGCCAGCGGCCGTCGGGGTGCCGCTTCTCCTTCAGGAGGCCGATCGCGTCGGAGAGCCGCTCGTCGCGGGGCGCGTCGACCGCCCGGAAATGGTCCAGCCCGCGAAGGATGTCGTAGTGCCACCGGGGTGGAAAGGACAGGCTCGTGAAGATCGGCTTGATGACGGCGCCGGTCCGGTGCGAGCGATAGAGCCGGTGCGCGAGGAGGAACTCCCGGCCGCGGAGCTGGGCCTGGCGGATATCCCCCGCGTTCCGGGCGCGGAAGAGCTCGTAGTGTCGCAGTCCCTCGAGCACGCTGATTGTCGTGTGCACCGACGCGTGCGTGGCGCCGAGGGATCGTCGACAGTTCCAGCCGCCGTCGCCCATCTGCTCACCGAGCAGGTGATCCGCCACGACGTCCAGCCTTTCGTCGTCGTGCTCGAAGTAGGCGAGCAGCGAGAGCGCCATCCCGGTGATGCACGTCTCGCTTCGTCCCCACCACCCGTAGTTGATGCCTCCGTCCTCCTGCAGGCCGTGGTCCAGGAGGAGGACGCACGACTTGTGCGCGCCCGCGTGGTCCGGCGCGAGCCCGAAGTCCCGCAGGAGGAGCATCGTGTACGTCGTGGAGATCCACTTCGGAGTGTAGAGCCCGCTGTCGGGGGCTTCACCGCCGGCCCAACGCCCGTCGGGACCCTGCAGCGAGAGCAGGCGCGCGCCCCACCCGTGGCGGGCGACCTCGCGCCGGTCGCGCTCGACCGCGGCTTCGTCGGCGTCGGCGAGGTCCCGCAGCGTCTGCCAACGGATGGACGGGTCCCCCGCGAGCAGCCAGTCCACGACGGAGTCCGGGGCGGCCCTGCTCACGATTCCCCGGCGTCGTCAGCCTCGTCGGCCGGCTCGTCCTCCCACTCCTCCTGCGCGAGCCACTCCCACCCGGACGGCGGCTGGCGCCACTCCTCGAACTCGGCGACCGGAGCGGTGAGGAAGGCGTCGTCGACCACGATCTCCGCGCCGGAACGCAGCGCCACCGCAACCGAGTCGGGGGGGCGCGCGTCGAGGGTGAACGTCCGGCCCTCGCGCTCGAGGAAGAGCTTCGCGTGGATGACGCCCCCCTCGATGTGGTCGATCGCCACCCTGGTGAGCTTCCCCCCGAAGCCGGCGATGACGCGCGTCATGAGGTCGTGCGTGTGCGGGCGCACGACCCGCTTGCCGGAGAGCCGCAGGGCGATGGACGACGCCTCGGCGGGCCCGATCCAGATCGGGAGCTCCCGATCGTCTTCGTCTCCGCCGAGGATCACGACCGGCGTGTCGTTCGTCGGGTCCAGCGCCAGCCTCTTGACGCGTACGCTCACGAGCATGGGTCAGCCCCTCCGAACGCCACCGAACGCCCCCAGCATGCGCTCCTCCGTGGGCGGCCGCAGGACGTTCTGTTCGACGAACGCGTCCGCCCCCGGAAAGGCGGTGGCGCGCATGCGCTCCGCGGCCCCCTCCAGGTCGTACCGGGTCCGGCGGAGCCGTACGTCCGGACCGAGGAGGAGCCAGTACGCACCCGGCTCGCCGAAGGGCATGCCGACGCTCCCGGCGTTCACCACCCTCGTGCCGCCGACGGCCCTGTCGAACTGCATGTGCGTGTGCCCGCAGACGACCACGTCGGCCCGAGCGCCCGCGACCAGGTGCGCCACGTCCTCCTCGGGCGTCGCGCGCGTGAAGATCTCCGTGTCGCTGTGCGGGGTGGCGTGGCAGAAGAGCACTTCGCCCAGCCCGGTGACCGTCGCGCGCACGGTCGGCGGCCAGCCCCGGACGAAGTCGACCTGCTCGGGCTCCAGCTCCCGGACGGACCAGCGCACGGCCTCGCGGAAGGCCTCGGGCACGCGGCTCGGGATACCGTCCAGCTCGGCCAGCGCGTCCACCTCGCCGTTGCCGTGGAGGAAGTCGATCGGCAGGTCGAGCCCCGTCAGGCGCGCCAGCGTGCCGCGCGCCATGGGGCCGGGGAGCACGTCTCCACCGACCACCACGCGGTCCACGCCCTCGTGGGCCATCTCGTCGAGGACGGCCTCGAGGGCGGGGAGGTTGCCGTGGATGTCGTAGAGGGCCGCGATGCGCATGTCGGCAACACGGTACTACATCGACCGGGACCCCGACACCGGGGACCTACCCCGTGGTGCGGTCGGCCGCGATGCTTCGGGTCGGCGTCTCAGCCGACGGCCGCCAGGGCCGCCGCCGGCGTGCCGTCGAGCGAGCGCACCACGTCCACGCCGGCGGCCATGCTGCGACTCAGCGCGACGTGCAGCTCGCGCACCTCGTCCATGTCCCACGCGAACGACGCGAGCCGGTCGGTGATGTCCATGAGCTCTCGTGCCGCGCGGTCGCGCGTCGCGGCGTACTCCTCGAGCTCCGCGTCCCCACCGGCCACGATCGCGCGCGCGAGCAGCTCCGCGTCGCGCAACGCGTCGGTGATGCCGTGCGCCGTGAACGGATCCCGAAAGTAGCCCGCGTCCCCGACGAGCGCCCACCCCCGGCCCACGCAGCGGCGCAGGAATCCCGGTGCGCCCGCGAAGGCGCGCAGCCGCGGGAGCGCGGACCGCTCCTCCATGTGCGCGGCGAGCTCCGGTGCCGCCTCGAGCAGCACCTCACCGTACATCCACTCCAGCCCCCGCCACCGGTCCCGCTCGAACCTGCGGGCCGACATCCCGGCGAAGATGCACGTGTCGCCGCCGTTCGTCGGGATGAGCCCGGCGCCGACGCCCGGCCGGTAGTGCCAGTGGTAGCCCTCGATCCCCAGCCCCGACCAGTAGCCGAAGACGCACGCGGCCTCGTGGCGGCCGGAGTGCTCCACCGCGGCCCCCGCGAGGCGGGCCACGCGCGAGCGCATCCCGTCCGCTCCCACGACCATGCTCGCGCGGATCTCCATCTCGCGTCCGTCCGCTCCGGCCACGCTCGCGCCGACCACGCGCCCGGAGGGGTCGCGCAGGAGGCCCGTGACCGACATTCCGTGCACGACGTGCGCGCCCGCCTCCACCGCCGCATCCACGAGGACCCGGTCCAGGACGGTGCGGCGTGGCGCGTAGAGCGCGTCGACGCCGTCCCGCGGCTTGATCGCGACGGGCACGGCCTCGTCCCCGTAGTGGAACGTCGTCGTGCGCACGGGTGGGGTGCCAGCCGCGACGATCCTGTCCAGCAGCCCCCAGCGCGCGAGCTGCAGGACGCCGCCGCGCATGAGGGCGTGCGTGGACAGCGTGTCGCTTCCCCTTCGCGTGGGATCCACGACGAGGACGCGCACCCCGCTCCTGGCGAGCAGCATGCCCAGCGATGCCCCCGCACATCGGGCCCCGGCGATCACCACGTCGTATCGGCTGTGCAGCCGGAGCTCCCGCGTATCGGATGCGTTCATGCGACGGCCCTCCCCAGGTCCGCACACCGTGTATGGATCTGCTCGGCGACGTGGCGCGCGTCGGCGCCCACCCCGTCGAGGAAGCTCGAGTTACGCCGACGCAGGAAGTTGAGCCCGAGCACGTAGAGGCCCGGCTGCGGCGTGACGCCCCCGTCATGTCGGATCTCGCCCCGCGCATCGAGAACGGGAACGCGCAGCCACGGGTAGCGCCGGCGGTAGCCGGTCGCCCACACGACCGTGCGCACCCCCTCGGCCCGCAGGTCGAGGCCCCGCGGCGCATCCGGGACGCGCACCGGTCGGATCGATTCCCGGGGCGTGGCACCCCGGCCTCCGCTCGCGGCGATGTGCGCGTCGATGCGGCTCAGACGCTTGAAGAGCTGCGCGTCGGCGTCACGCAGGTCTTCCGCCAGATCGTCCCCGAAAGCCACGTGGTGGCGTTCCGCGCCCTGGAAGCGACCCACCACCCGCACGCCCGCGTCGTGGAGCACACCCAGGTCGAGGGAGCGTCGCTCGGCGCCTCCCACGAGCTGCAGCGACGGCTCGGCGCGGGCCGCCTCGATGTCGGAGACCTCTTCCGTCCGACGCTCGAGCGAGCCCATCTCGTCGAGCCAGCGGAAGATGTCCCGGCCGCGATAGCTGCGAGGGAGCCGGACGTGTCGACCGACCGCCAGCGTCACGGGCCGGCCCGACGCGTGGATCTCGGCGGCGAGCTGGATCCCGGTCGCGGAGGCCCCCACCACGAGCACGCCCCCCTCGGAGAGCTCCCCGGGGTTCCGATAGCTGGTGGAAACGACCTGCTCGACGTCCGCCGCGAGATGGGCCGCGCCCGCGGGCACGTGCGGCCGATCACACCAGCCGGTCGCGACCACCACCGCGTTCGCATGGAACGTCCCGTGGTCGGTCTCCACCGCGAAGAAGCCACCGACGCGCTCCACGCGGGTGACCGTCACCCCGGCGAGCACGGGTGCGGGGAAGGACGCTGCGTATCCCTCCAGGTATCCGATCACCTCCGCCCGGCTCATGAAGCCGTCCGGGTCGGGACCCTCGTAGGACCACCCCGGCAGCCGCGACATCCACCGGGGGGTGAGCAGGTGCAGCGAGTCCCAGCGCTCGCTTCGCCACCGCTCCGCCACCCGCCCGCGCTCGAGGACGAGGTGCTCCACGCCGCGGACCGTGAGCTCACGACTCACGGCCAGACCGGCCTGGCCCCCCCCGACCACCACCGTGTGCACGCGCATCCTCCCCACCCCTTCCTGCAGCCCACCGCCGCCGCCGGCCGGAGTCGTGTCCGACCGGCGGCGCATCCGTGGTGCCTCAGCCTTCGTTGACCGTGATCTCCACCGGCACCTGGCTCGTGATGATGTCGAACACGGCCGAGCGGGCCCGCGACTGCTCCACGATCTGCCGGAGCTTCTCCTCCGGGGCATTGCCGCTGATCGAGTACCCGACGCGGATCTTCTGATAGCCGTTGCGTACCTGGTCGGAGATCCCGAGCAGGCCCTGCAGGTCGATATCGCCCTCGACGCGCGCCTCGACCCCGTAGAGCTCGACCCCACGCGCGGAGGCGATGTTGCCGATCCCCGCCGTGAGGCAAGAGGCCAGGCCGATCAGCACGAACTCGACCGGCGTCGGGCCGTTGTCCGTCCCGACCAGCACCTGCGGGTGGTCCGCGTCGAATTCGAAGGTGCGCTTGTGCTCCTGCTCGCCGCCGGCGCCGTAGAAGGACTCCACGGTGGTGCGGCTGTGCGCGCCGGCCATCCACTTGTTCGTGGCGCGGAACCGGAACTTCGCCAGCTCACGCTGGCCCGCCACCGCATCGATCGTCGCGAAGAGCGTCGGAACGTCCACGCCGTTCATCGGCTCCCGCTTGCGGGGCTGGGTCATCGTCTGCGTCATCGTCGTCCTCCCAGGTCGGCCCCGTTTCCCGAGGCATCGGTTCGTCATCGAGGGGGCCGAGGAGGCCCCGTCGTACCTCCATCAGGGGGTATGACCGGGGAAACGACCGGACGGGATCATCCGGAGACGGAAGCCATGTTCCGGGCCACCGCGGAGCGCACGAGGCGGTCGGCGACGTGAGCGGCGTGTAGCGTGCGCTCATGGCGGTCGGGTGCGGTCCTCGCCGGCCGTCGGTACCGGTCGCGGAGGAGGGCACGAGGTCGGGGAGCAGCCGACCCCTCCGTGGAGGAAACACCCGGGCGACGGATCATCAGGGCTGCGGCCCCTAGAGCCCCTCGACCACGACGATGTTCGTGTCCGCGACGCGGTGCCTGAGCGCCTTCAGCTCCTGGTACGCGGGGTCGTCCACGAACGCCTGGATGCTCGCGCGATCGGGGAAGCGGAAGAGGACGAGGCGCGAGGGCGTCCACGTGCCCTCCAGCACCTCGGTGGCGCCGCCACGCGCGAGGTAGACGCCGCCGTGCTTCGCGGCGAGGGGGGCCACGCCCTTCTTGTAGTCCTCGTACGCGACGGCGTCGCGTACGTGCACGTCGACGATCATGAAGGCGGGCATCGGCTCTCCGGGTCGAGGTCGTTGGCCAGGTTCGGGCCCGACGCGCGACCGCGGCGGGCGGCTTCGCTCATCCCAACGCCCCGAGGGTCTCCCAGCTCTGTGGGCGCCGCCCCTCCTCCACGTCGTGGACCAGCTCCACGAGGCGCTCGACCAGCGGAGTGGCGACACCCGCTTCCCTCCCGAGCTCGGCGATCACGGCGATCTGGGCGTCCACCTCGGTCTTCCGTTTGCGCACGGCCAGGTCGCGCCAGACGCCGCTGTGCGTCTTGGCGGAGTTGCGGTTGAAGGCCACCAGGCGGTCGAGAGACGCCGCCGCGGCCGGCTCGGGCGCATCGGGGAGGAAGGCGGCGGGGTCGAAGCCGTCGAAGGGCTCGGGCCGGACGTCGCGCGCGATTGCGACGCGCATGACCTCGCGGCCGAGCTCGATCAGGCGCGGACGGTGCTCCGCGGAGTCCAGCACGTCCGCGATCGACGCGTCGGTGAGCGCGGTCGCGAAGAGGACGGCACCGTACCCGAGCTTCGCCCACAGATAGCCCCAGACGTTCCCGGTGAGCACGGCGTCCGGCTCGAACTCCCGGAAGAGCGCGTGGACCGCCACGATCCGGTCGCTGCGCGTGCCGTCCAGCTCGCCGACGACGACCGCGCCGCGGTTGCCGCGCTGGATCACCCCCGGCTCGAGGACGTCGGCGCCGAAGTTCACGAAGCACCCGACCGTGCGCTCGCTGCCGATGCGCCGCGCGATCACCCGTTCGTTGAGGCCGTTCTGCACGGACACCACGAAGCCGTCGTCCGCCAGGAGCGGCGCCACCTGCTCGATGGCCTGCTCCGTGTGATGGGCCTTCACCGCGAGCAGCACGGTGCGCAGCGGCCCTTCGACGCGTGACGGGAGCACCGCGGGCGCGCGCACCCGGAAGGCGTCTACCGGACCGGTGATGCCGAGGCCGTGCGCCACGATGGCGGTGACGTGCGCCTCGTCCCGGTCGACGAAGAGGACGTCGTGGCCCGCGCGCCGGAGGGCGGCACCGATCGAGCCTCCCATGGCTCCGGCACCCCAGACGACCACGGGCTCCTGGATGGAGAATGAGGAACTCATGCGAGAAGCCTACGGCGCCACGGGGGAGCACGGCAACGCCGCCGGCGCGCGACAGGGCCCGTGCGAGGCCGTACCCACCGCGCCGTCGCACACGGGCCGTTCCGCACGGGAAGCTTGACCGGGAACCGTGCCCTCGCGCACTGTTACTCTGTATTGCAAAGCTCACTGCCAACCAGAAAGAAGGCTCATGGCACGTGTTCGCCTGATCATCGCGCTCGTGGTCGGTGCCGCGATCGCATACGTCGACAGCCGGCCGACCTGGGACGACACGGGCATCACCGCCGGCGCGCTCCTCATCACGTGCGCCGTCCTGGGCGCCCTCGGGCCGAAGCGTCCCTGGCTGTGGGCGCTCGCCGTGGGTGGGTGGATACCGGCGCTGGGCATCCTGTCGCACAACTACGGCTCGCTCGTCGCCCTCGTGTTCCCCTTCGCGGGCGCGTACGGGGGGATGGCGGTGCGCCGCGTGGTGCTCCCTACCTGAAGAGACCCACGTCGACGTCGTGTGCGGGGCCTACGTAGGTCCTCGCACGGCCCTACGTCCGGGGACGTAACGATCGGCCGCGCCCTCGCGGGCATCCTGGATGCGAAGACACCCGCACCGGGAGGCACTCATGTCCGCGAACACCCGCAGCGCTCGACCGCAGCTCGCACGCTCCCTCCACCTCGTCGCTGCGTTTTCCGTGGCGGCGTGCATCCTCTCCGCCGCCGGCGCCGGCGCCCAGGAGACCCCCGTCGTGGGGCCGGGAAGCCGCGTCCGCATCACGGCGCCCGCGCTCGGGCTCCGTGACGTCGTGGCCACCGTGCAGGACACGACGCACGATGGGATCGTGGTGCGGGGCCTCGACCCTGACGGATCCACCACGCTCGCGCGCGCCGATATCGAGCGGCTGGAGGTGTCGGTCCACCACCAGTCCGAAGCCCGGACGGCGGGGGCGATGGGTGCGCTCCTGGGCGGGATGGTCGGCGTCTTCGCGGGACTCGCGAGCGGCGACGACGCTCCCAGCCTGATCTTCTCGTTCACCGCCGAGCAGAAGGCCGAGATCTACGGGATCGGGCTCGGCATCGCCGGCGGGCTGTTCGGGCTGATCGCGGGAGCGGGGCATGTGCACGATGTCTGGGCACCCGTGTCGCCGACGTGGAGCGCGGTGACGCTCGTCCCGGCGCTGGAGCACGGGCGCCGCGGTGTGGCCGTGCGCATCCGGCTTCGTTGACGAAGAGGAGGCGTCCCACGGTGGTGGAGCTTCGCGCGCCACTGCCCCCGGAGGGATGAGACGCGGGGGCGCGGCTCCCGCTCAGTGCGCGGCCGCGTCCCCCGCCGGGAGCGCGCCATCCGGGATCGCGTCCGCGACGAGCTCCACCACATGGCGCACCTTCACCGGGTGCTCCTCGTACCCCTCCTGCGCCTTGAGGCCGTCCTCCAGCATGGCCATGCAGAACGGGCACGACACGGCGAGCGTCGGTGCCCCCGACTTCATGATCTCGGCCGCCCGGTTCCACGAGACGCGCGGCTCCTGCTCCTCGCGCCAGAAGTTGCCGCCGCCCGCCCCGCAGCAGAACGACCGCTCGCGGCTCCGCTCGAGCTCGACGAGCTTGCCGCCGCCCGCCTGCACGAGCGCGCGCTGCTCCTCGTAGATCCCGTTGTAGCGGCCGTAGAAGCAGGAGTCGTGGTAGGCCACGCGGCCCAGGTCCGCCTTCCCGGGGAGGCCGTGCCACCGCACCAGGCGCGCGACCTCCTGCTCGACGCTCACCACCTCGAACGGGAGGCCGTCCCACCCCTCCGGCACGAAGTCCCTGTAGTCCTTCCCGAAGACCTGATGGCAGTGCGGGTTGGTCACCATGAGCCGCTGGAACTGCACGCTGCCGAAGAGCTCCAGGTTCGTCTGCGCGTTCATCTGGAACTGGAGCTCGTTGCCCATGCGCCGGTAGTTCTCGCCGCAGCACACCTCCGTGTCGCCGAGGATGCGGTAGTCGACGCCGAAGTGGTCGAGCACCTTGAGCGTCGCGCGTGTGGTCTCGACGGAGCGGTCGTCGTAGAGGCCCCAGCAGCCGACCCAGAAGAGGACCTCGAAGGCGTCGCCCGGCTTCGCGACCGGCACCTCGCCGAGCTTCTCGACCGTCTCGGTCTTCCTGTGCTCGCCGTAGCCCCACGGGTCGCCCGCGCGCTCCATGTTCTGGAAGACCTTCTGGTACTCGGGCTCGATGTCGCCCACGTCGAGCACCTGGAAGCGGCGCATGTTCAGGAGCATCGACAGGTGGTCGATGTTCACCGGGCAGGCGGCGACGCACGCCATGCACGTCGTGCACTGCCAGAGCGTCTCGGCCGCGATCACGTGGTCGATGAGCGGCTGCTCCTCCAGCGGCACCCCCTCCAGGCTCGCGCCGGACCCTTGGAAGCGCCCGCGCGCGATCTCCGCCTGCTTCCCGTGCGGCGTCTGCCCCTTCGCGTGGTACTTGAGGTCGACGATGAAGTCGCGGGGGCTGAGGAGCTTGCCGGTCGCGTACGCCGGACAGGCGTCCTGACAGCGCCCGCACTCGATGCACGTCATCAGGTCGAGCCGGTCGGTCCAGGCGAGGTGCGCCAGGCGGTTGAAGCCGTACGCGTCGCCCTTCGACTCGTCGAGCTCGGCCTCGAGGTCCATGAAGTCCATCTTCTGCTCGTCCTCGAGCTGCTGGAGGACGGCGTTGACCGGACCGCCGAGGATGTGGAAGTGCTTGGAGGTGGGCACGTACGCGAGGAAGGAGAACGCCACGGCCAGGTGGGCGTAGCCGAAGTACGTGCTCGTGGTCCCCGTCAGGTAGCGCTCACCCAGGTGCGTCGCGGCGATGAGCGCGATCACCACCAGGACGATCGCCGACTCCGCGCTGTAGTACGTGAGCGAGGGCGGCCGGAAGACGTAGCGGCGCACGCCGAGGAAGAGGATCCCGGCGAGGATCATGAACGCGAACGCGTCCACGACGATCGCGATCCAGGAGAGCGGCCCCTGGAGGAATCCCGCCCCCCCGATCGCCAGGCGCACGAGGAGGTCCAGCGTCGAGATCACGAAGGCGAGGAAGCCCCAGAACACGAAGGCGTGGGCCCACCCGGCGGCCACCCGCTCCCGCACCCGTGACTGGCCGATCACCTCGGTGAAGAAGAGGCCGATACGTCTGCCGATCCGGTCGGTGCGACGCTCGGGCTTCCCCCTGCGCACGAACGCGACCTTGTCGGCCACCAGCTTGGAGAACAGGGCGATCGCGCCGACCAGGTAGAGAGCGACCAAGACGCGTACGATCCGTGGCGTATCCATGGGGGCAACTCTAGCCAAATCGGGGTGCGGCCGCACGGCTCCGAGGAGGGCTCGAGCGGGCCGGCGGCGCGCCCCGACCTCCCGGAACCGGGCCGGAGCCGGGGAGTAGGACCCTCTCCCGCGACCCACCCGCGAACAGGAGGCCCCATGGCGGAGTCTCGCCCCGGCACAGTCGGCGAGCTCAAGGCGTCGGGTTACCGGCCCCGCACGGTCAAGCAGGAGATGCGCAGCAACCTCGTGTGCCGCCTCCAGGAGGGAGCCCGGCTCTTCCCGGGGGTCCAGGGATACGACGAGACCGTCATCCCCCAGATCGTCAACGCCGTGCTGGCGCAGCACGACTTCATCCTCCTCGGGCTGCGCGGCCAGGCGAAGAGCCGGATCCTGCGCCAGCTCGTGGAGCTGCTGGACCGCGAGACGCCCATCCTCGCCGGCAGCGAGGTGAACGACGACCCGCTCCGACCGATCTCGAAGTACGCGCGCCAGCTCCTCGCGGAGCAGGGTGACGACGCGCCCATCGAGTGGGTGGACCGGGAGCACCGCTACGTCGAGAAGCTGGCCACCCCCGACGTCACGATCGCCGACATGATCGGGGACGTCGACCCGATCAAGGCCGCGCGCGGCGGGCACATCCTCGCCGACGAGCTGACGATCCACTACGGGCTGCTGCCGCGGGCGAACCGCGGGGTCTTCGCGATCAACGAGCTGCCCGACCTCGCCGGGAAGATCCAGGTGGGCCTCTTCAACATCCTGCAGGAGGGTGACGTGCAGGTGAAGGGCTACCCGATCCGCCTGGCGCTCGACGTCATGATGGTCTTCACCGCCAACCCCGAGGACTACACGGCGCGCGGCAAGATCATCACGCCGCTCAAGGACCGCATCGGCGCCGAGATCCGTACGCACTATCCCGAAACGGTCGAGATCGGGATGGACATCACCCGTCAGGAGGCGTGGACCGATCGCGACGGCCTCGGTGTCGAGGTGCCGGACTTCGTGCAGGAGACGGTGGAGCTCATCGCCTTCCTCGCGCGCGCCGACAAGCGGGTGGACCACCGCTCCGGCGTGAGCCAGCGCATGCCGATCACGGTCATGGAGACGATCGTCTCCAACGCCGAGCGCCGTGCCCTGCGCAACGGCGAGACCCGGGTGGTACCGCGCATCGCGGACATCTACCAGGCGCTCCCGGCGATCACCGGGAAGATGGAGCTCGAATACGAGGGCGAGCTGCACGGCCACGACCGCATCGCGCGCGAGCTGATCCAGGGCGCGGCCTCGCGCTGCTTCTCCGGGCGGGCGGGCGGCGCGGACGTGGACGAGATCGTCGGGTACTTCGAGTCCGGGGGCGCGCTGCAGGTGGGTGAGGACGCCACGGGCGAGGCTTCGGTGCGTGGCTTCGAGACCGTGCCGGGGCTGCTCGATCTGATCGAGAACGTCGGCCTCGCGGCCCGCGACGCGGGCGACGGCGTGCGCGCCGCCGCGTGCGAGCTTACTCTCGAGGCACTGGTCGCCCAGAAGCGGATCAGCCGCAGCTCGTCCGGCGGGTACACGCGGGCGAGGCACGAGGGCCCGCAGCAGGGGAAGGGGTTCAAGGGCTTCGACCCCATGGGCGGCCTGAACGTCTGACGACCGGCCGGCGCTCCCGCGCAGGGGGCGCCGACCGGTTCCCGCGCCACGGAGGGTCACCGTCGTTGAGCGCCGACCCCACACTCTCCCCGGAGCAACGCCGCGAGCTCGAGGAAGCGAAGGAGCGCGCGCGCAAGATCCTCTCGGCCGGCAAGGTGGCGTCGTTCAACGGCTGGACGATCGGCATCTTCGCCGCGCTCTCGCTCCTCTTCGGCCTGGGCAATCCGATCGTGATGGCGCTCGGCGCGGGGATGGGCGTCATCGCGTGGAACGAGTTCAGGGGCAGAGGGATGCTCCGTCGCTTCGAGCCGGCCGGCGCACGCCTCCTCGGCCGGAACCAGGTCGCCCTCATGGCGCTGATCGTCCTCTACTGCGTGTGGAGCATCTGGCGGACGAAGACAGGCCCACCCGACCCGGAGATGGCGGAGCTGCAGGAGGTCGTGGGCGTGGGGTCCGACCTGATCCAGCAGCTCACCGTCGTCCTCTACATCGGCGTGATCGGCGCAACCGCGATCTTCCAGGGACTGAACGCGCGTTACTACTTCCGCCGCTCGGGGATGGTTGAGGCCTGGCTGAAGGACACGCCGGGCTGGGTGGTCGACCTGCTGCGCTCGGCGGCGCTGGACTAGCAGCCCGTGGTAGAAAGACAGCGGCCCGCGTTACGAGCGCCACGGCCCCGAATCCTAGGCGAACCTCCGAAGGCATAGCCCAGCCTGCGTCGAGGAGGTTCAACGACGGAGGCGGGGCCGTGCCGCCGTAACCCCCGAGCACTCGAGCTATTGTGATCATTACGGTTGCGGGCGCAGGGGGGTCGCGGGCTCATACGTCGTCGGGTCCCGCGGCCGCCGGCACGTGCCGCGAGGCGTGGCCCGGCCACCCGCCCCTTCACGGCCGCGGCGCCGCCGAACGCGCGCGCTCGAGCAGCCGCGTCTCCTCGATGCGGGCCGTGAACGCCTCGAACGCGTCGGTGGGACCGCCCCAGCGAAGCGCGTCGACGCTCGCGAAGAGCGGGGCACCGGTCCGCAGCGTCGCCAGGTCCTTGAAGAGCAGCGCGCGCCCTCTCTCCTCGCCCAGCACCGTGGGCGGGAAGTCCTCGATGGGCCCGTGGCGGTTCAGGAGCCGCGCCGCGCCGACCGCGCCGATGCCCTTGATCCCCGGGTAGCCGTCCGCGGCGTCCCCCACGAGGGCGAGGTAGTCGGGGATGAGGGGCGGGGCCACGCCGAACTTCTCCCGCACCCCGTCCTCGTTCCGGATCGTGTTTCCGCGCCGGTCCATCTGCACCACGCGGTCACCTCGAACGCACTGGGCCAGGTCCTTGTCGGGCGTCCAGATGCACACCTTGTCGACCGCGGGCTCCGCCTCGGCGAGCCGGGCGGCGGAGGCGAGCCCGTCGTCCGCCTCGAGCTCCACCATCGGCCACACCGCTACCCCCATCGCGGCCAGTCCCTCCTCGAGCGGACCGAACTGCGCCTTCAGCGCGCGCTCCACCCCCTCGCCGGTCTTGTACCCGGCCCACAGCCCGTTCCGGAACGACTCGATCACGTGGTCGGTGGCGACCCCCACGTGGGTCGCGCCGCCCTCGACGAGCTGCAGGACCGTGCGCAGCACCCCCACCGCCGCTCCGTACGGCGCATCCTCGCCCTTCGAGAAGCGGCGCAGGCCGTAGAAGTGGCGGAACAGCTCGTAGGTGCCGTCCACCAGATGGACGATCAAGGCCAGGCTCCTTCGGAGGTACGGGATGCGGTCCGCGGAAGCTCGGGGAGCGACGGCGCACGCGCCATGCCTCCGGCGCGAAGGGGTCGGACGCGGGGCCCGGCCCCGACCCTCGCCGGCCCGACCCTGCCGTGCCCGACGCGGCCGGCTTGCCGCCGGAGCGTCCAGACGCCAACCTCCCGCTATCGACACCGCCCGGCGCCAGCGACGATGAGCCCATCCGATTCCCTCCCCTTCGACGCACCCCTCGTGGCGTACGACGGGCAGGCGCGCGCGCTCCTGGAGGCGTTCCGCTCGGGACATCCCGGCGCCGAAGACCGCTTCAAGTGGGAGCATCCCCGCTTCCGCGACCGACCCTTCTCCGAAGTGCACGGAGCGCCCATGGAGCTCGCGGACGCACGCATCGTCGTGGCGCGGGGCCACGCGTTCGACGCATGGGAGGACCTGGCGGCGTACGTCGAGACGGTGCAGGACGACGGACCGGTACGCCGCTTCGAGCGCGCCGCGGACGCGGTGGTGGGCGGCGATGCTGATACGCTGCGCGAAGCGCTGCGCGACGACCCGGGCCTCGTGCGGGCGCGCTCCGTGAAGCGCCACCACGCCACGCTGCTCCACTACGTGGCGGCCAACGGCGTGGAGGGAGCGCGGCAGAGGACGCCGCACAACGCGGTCGAGGTCGCGATCGTCCTGCTCGACGTGGGCGCGGAGGTGGACGCGCTCTCGGACGCGTACGGGGAGAGGTGCACCACGATGAGCATGCTCGTGTCGAGCACACCGCCGGCGCAGGCCGGCGTCCAGGTCGCGCTCGCGGAGCTCCTCGTCGACCGGGGCGCGGCGCTCGGCGGTGCCGGGTCGGCCTGGCACTCCATCCTGATGACGGCCCTCACCTTCGGCTTCCCGCGCGTCGCGGCGGCGCTGGTGCGGCGCGGCGCGCTCCCCGACACCCTGCCGGCCGCGGCGGGGCTGGGCCGAACCGACGATGCGGAGCGTCTCCTGCCCGGCGCCGACGACGTCGACCGTCGCGCCGCGCTCGTGCTGGCCGCGATGCACGGGCACGTGGACGTGGTGCGCCTCCTCCTCGACGCCGGCGCGAACCCGGACCTGTACGCCCCTCCGAAGCTGCACGATCACGCGACGCCGCTGCACCGGGCCGTCGCAGGCGGACATCTCGACGTGGTGCGCCCCATGGTCCAGCGGGGCGCGCGGCCGGACCTGCGTGACAGGATCTGGGACGGCACGCCGCTGGACTGGGCGGTCAACCCGAAGCAGGGCGACATCGCGGACCCTGTGCGCGGGGCGGGCGCTCCGACGACGTGACGCGGAGCGGCCGCCCGGCCCGCTGCTCCTAGCGCGTCTTCCCCCCGTCCACCGACAGCACCTGGGCGGTGATCCACCCGGCGTGCTCGGAGGCGAAGAAGAGCACCGCGTGCACGATGTCGGCCGGGGTGCCGAGGCGCTTGAGCGCGATCCGGTCCACCAGCGCGGCCTGACCCTCCGGACCGTACGACTCCCACTGGCGCTCGGTGCTGGGGTTCGAGCGCACGAAGCCCGGCGCCACGTTGTTCACGGTGATCCCCCACGGCCCGAGCTCGTGGGCGAGCTGGCGGGTGAGGCCGATCTGCCCGGCCTTGGCCGAGGCGTACGCCTGGATCCCCGTGAGGCTCACGCTCAGCCCCGCACCCGACGAGATGTTCACGATGCGCCCCCAGCGCGCCGACTTCATCGCAGGGGCCACGGCCTGGGAGCACCAGAACGCGCCGCTCATGTTCACCGCGACCACCCGGTGCCAGTCCGCGGGAGCGATCTCCTCGAGGGGGCGGCCCACCTGCCCGAGCACACCCCCGGCGTTGTTGACCAGCACGTCGATGCGCCCGGTCGCGTCCAGCGCCTCCGCGGCCCACGCGTGCACCGAATCGCGGTTGGTCACGTCGACCACGGACACCGTGCACGCCTCGCCCACCACGTCCGCCGTCTCGGCCAGCTCAGCCGCGGCCACGTCGCACGCGAAGACGCGCGCGCCGCGCGCAGTGAATGCGCCGGCCAGCGCGCGACCGAAGCCGTGCGCGGCGCCCGTGACCATGACCGTACGACCCTCGAACGTGATGTTCACGACGACCATCCTCCCTCGAGCAGCGCGCGCGTCTCCTCTACGCCGAGCGCCCAGACCGCGAGCAGCTCCTCGTCGGGGCGCTCGTACCACCCGCCGAACGACCCGTCGCCCAGGCGCTCCCGGAACGCCTCGGGCGTCAGCCCCTCGCGACCGCTCAGGTCGACCGGATCCTTGTGCCCGGACGGCGGCGCCGCGGCCACGCGCGTCCAGGGGAAGCCCTCCATCCACGAGGCGTGCGAGGCCGCGGGATCGATCGCCTTCACCGCGGCCATCGTCCGGGGGGCCTTCCACCAGTCGTGCCAGAGCAACTCGACGCCCTCGTGTCCCTCCGCCCAGGCCTCCGCCGCCGGACGGGCGACCGCGTTCCCACCGTGCCCGTTGACGACGAGGAGCCGGCGGAAGCCGTGCCGTCTGAGGCTGCCGAGGATCTCCGAGAGGACGCGCTCGTACGTCCCCGGCATGAGCGTGACCGTCCCGGGAAACGCCATGAAGTATGGCGTCAGCCCGTAGGGCACCGCCGGAAAAACGGGCACGCCGAGCGGCTCCGCGGCGTCGACGGCCACGCGCTCCGAGAGGATCGCGTCGACGGCGAGGCTCAGGTAGGCGTGCTGCTCCGTGCTCCCCAGCGGGAGCACGCAGCGATCGTCCTTCTCGAGGTACCTCTCGACCTGCATCCAGGTCATGTCCGCGATGCGCATGGCCTCAGCCTCTCCTCCGTCGCTCTGTCTCGTGGGATCACACGTCCGCGAGGGCCGCCGCGGCCGCCTCCGCGATCCTTTCCTGCGCCCTGGGCAGCGCGAGCCCGCTTCGGCGCTCCAGCGGAACCCAGCGCCGATTCTCGCCGTCGCTCCCCGCCCCCGCCAGCAGGACCGGGCGATAGCGGGCGTCGAGGTGCGTGAAGCGATGGCGGACCTCGCCGAGCCGGAGCTCCGCGGCCCCCTCCGTCAGCGTCGCGCCGGCGTCTCGGGCCGCCGCGCGGGCGTCGTCGCCGTCTCCTTCGCCCACCTCGCGCTCCGGGAACGACCACATCCCGCCCAGGAGCCCCCCCTCCGGACGGCGGACCAGGAGCGCCCGCCGCTCCTGGTCCACCACCACCGCCGTCGCGAACGTCGCCGTCGGGACCTCGCGACGGCGCGGCGGCGCGGGGCGCTCCTCCTGCGTCCCGGCACGGCGCGCGGCGCACCGGCCGGCGAGCGGGCACTGCGGGCAGGCGGGCGCGCGCGGGGTGCACACCGTCGCGCCGAGCTCCATGAGCGCCTGGTTCCAGTCGCCCGGACGCTCGGGCGGTACGAGGGCCGCCGCCACCACGCGGAGCCAGCCGGCGGTCGGGCGCGCGTGGTCGAAGAGCCGCGCCAGCACGCGGCGCACGTTCCCGTCGACCGCGGGGACGGCCTCCCCGAACGCGATGCTCGCCACCGCGCCCGCGGTGTAGTCGCCCACGCCGGGGAGCGCGCGCAGCGCCTGCCAGGACGCCGGGATCCGCCCCTCGTGCCGCTCGCGCACCACCCGCGCTCCCTCGTGCAGGCGCGCGGCCCTCCGGTAGTAGCCGAGCCCCTGCCAGGCCAGAAGGACCTCGTCCCGCGTGGCGTCGGCCAGCGCCCCGACGTTCGGGAACAGCCCTATCCAGCGTCTGTAGTACGGGATTACCGTGTGCACCCGGGTCTGCTGGAGCATCACCTCCGAGACCCAGATGCGATACGGGTCGGTCTCTCCACGCCAGGGCAGGTCACGCCGGCCCCGGTCGTAGTGGCCGAGCAGGTCCGCGCGAAGGGTCTCCACTGCGCCGGGGGGTACGGCAGGCGGGTCCGGTGCTCCGGGTCGACTCATGGCGCCAAGGTATCCCTGCACGGGGGGTTTCGCTCCATGCGCTTCACCACCTACAGCAAGTACAAGGGCCGCTGGCTCGACGCGCTGAACCTCGAGTCCCTGATGGAGTTCCTCTCCGACTTCCTGCTGGACGGGGGCTTCGCGGGCGGACCCAACTTCCATCCCTACTGGGGATGGTCCGGCCTGGACGACACCAACTCCACCGACGCGCTCAAGGAGGCGCTCCTGCGCGCGCTCATGGAGAGCGGGCAGCTCACGCCCGAGATGATCGCGGAGCTGCGTGGCGAGGGAGAGGGGGACGAGGCCGTGCAGCGGGAGCTCGCCGAGCTGCTCGACCAGCTCATCCAGCGGATGGTGGAGGAGGGCTACATCTCCATGGAGGGCGGCAACCCCTCGCTCCCGGGGAGCACCTACGACGTCACGGGTCAGGGGCAGATCGACGAGGCCAGGGAGGCCGCGCAGAAGGTCGAGTTCAACCTCACGCAGAAGGGGATGGACTTCCTCGGCTATCGCGCGCTGCGCGGCCTGCTCGGCGCCATGGGGAAGGCGGACTTCGGCGTGCACGACACACCACAACTCGCCACCGGCGTCGAGGCGGAGGCGGCCTCGAAGCCGTACGAGTTCGGCGACACGTTGAACCTCGACATCCCGGCGACGCTGAAGAACGCGATCGAGCGCGAGGGCCTGAAGGTCCCGATCGACCTCGAGTACGGCGACCTGATGGTGCACCAGGCCGAGTACCGGTCGTCGTGCGCGACCGTGCTGATGCTCGACATCAGCCACTCGATGATCCTGTACGGCGAAGACCGCTTCACGCCCGCGAAGCGGGTCGCGCTCGCGCTCTCGCACCTCATCCGGACGCAGTTCCCCGGCGACTCGCTGCGCGTGGTCACCTTCGGCGATCGCGCCGCGGAGATCCCCCTGTCCCAGCTCGCCAAGGCGCAGGTCGGCCCGTACCACACGAACACGGCGGAGGGGCTGGAGATCGCGCGCCGCATCCTCGGGTCCCAGAAGAAGGACATGATGCAGATCATCATGATCACGGACGGGAAGCCGAGCGCGATCACGCTCCCGGACGGCCGGGTCTACACGAACTCGGGCGGGCTCGACGCGAACATCCTGAAGCGCACCTTCCAGGAGGTGGCGGCGTGCCGGAAGGCCGGCATCCTGATCAACACCTTCATGCTGGCGCGCGACCCCCACCTGGTGCAGTTCGTCCAGAAGGTCACGGAGATCGCGCGCGGCAAGGCGTACTTCACCAGCACGCTCACGCTCGGCCAGTACATCATGATGGACTTCATGCGGCGGAAGCGTCGGAGGGTTGGTTGACCCATCGCCCTCGCGCGACCGTCGTCCTGGTCGCGCTCCTGGCGGCGGGATGCACGGTGGGCGACCGGGCCGCCCCGGCAGCCGACGACCAGCTCCTCCCCGGAGGATACATGGCTGTGGTGGACACCGTGCGCGGGGATCCGGGACACTTCCAGCTCGAGCGCGAGAAGGACCTCACCCACATCACCACGGGCCCCGCCGGGATCGCCTGGCGCCCAGGCGACGTGGTGGAGAAGGGCGACTTCCTCGCCGAGGCCACCTTCACGGCCTACGGCGCGCCGCCGGGCTATCGCGAGGCCTACGGGATCTTCGTGGGCGGTGCCGACCTCGAGGGCACGGAACGGCGTTACACGTACCTCCTGGTCCGCCCAACCGGCGAGTTTCAGGTGCGGCAGCGGGCGGGGATGGAGGTCGACACCCTCGTGGGGTGGACGCTGCACTCGGCCGTACAGCGCGTCACCGAGCACGGCGACGAGCCGGTCAACATCCTCGGCATCCTCACCGTGGGCGAGGAGGTCCGCTTCCTCGTGAACGGCACGGTCGTGCACCGCATGCCGGTCGAGCAGGCGAGCCCGTACGGCATCGCGGGGCTCCGGGTCAACCACCGCCTCGACGTGCGCGTCGCGTCGTGGTACCTGGGCGCGCCCCCGCTGCAGACGCCGCCGGCCGGACGCTGAGCGTCGTCGGGGACGCGCGGCCGGGTGGGCGCCTCGCCCGCGCGGGGCGGATCAGCCCACGCCGCCCTCCGCCATCCGCGCCTTGACCTCCGCCAGCTTCTCGGCCGCCCACCTCCCGTCCGCCGTGCCCGCCATCTCCTCCGCCATGCGCGCGAGCTCGGGGGCGGCACGGGCCGGCTCGCCCAGACGATGCAGGTACAGCTCGATGAGCTCCCTGCGGGCGAGCGTCGCCCCGCCCCGTGGCGCCGACGACTCCGAGAGCGCCCGCCTGAACCAGCGCGCCGCGTCCCCCGGCCGCTCGAGCTGGTCGCGGTAGTTGCGCGCGATCCTCAGGTAGGGCGTCGGGTCGGTCGGGTCACCGGCTACCGCGAGCTCGAACGCCGTCACGCCCTCCTCGTACGCGCCGCGCGCGACGAGCGACTCGGCGAAGGAGTACTCCTTCTTCGGCGGCGTGCTGCGTCCCGAGGGAGCGTGGAGCCTGGAGGCGACCGCTGCCGTCCTGCCGGTGATGAAGAGGGCGCCGATCGGGATCACGGCCGCGAAGCCGACGGCGCACAGGACGGCGACCCACAGGGGAGCACCCTTCTGGTGCAGGAACCAGCCGAGCGCGCCGCCGATGACGAAGCCCGGGAGGGACCCGAGGAACGCGATCGTGAGGACGCCCCGCCCCGCGGAGCTCCTGTCGCGCACGCCGTGCCGGGGCGACGGCTCGGCGAAGCGACGCCGCGTCCGATCCTCCCCCGAGAGCGGGTCCCGCCCGAGCTGGACCATCGCGAGCGACGGTCAGCGGGTGGGCCGCGTCACGGCTCCTGCCGGTCGTCCCCCTCGTCCTCCGGGAGACCCCGCAACGCCCGCGCACGCTTGCGCAGCCACATCCCGAATCCACCGACGACCCCGAGCGGGAAGAGGCTCATGAACGCCGTCGTGGCGAGGTACGCCGCACGGTTCTCTTCGCGGGGATCGAAGCACACCGGGCAGGCGTGCGCCACCTCCGGCACGAGCACGAGCGCCAGGAGGACGAGAACGGGTATCCAGCTTCGGCTCATCTTCATAGGTACACCTTGAGATAGAGCACGGGCCACACCAGGACCACGAAATACCAGAACACCTGCACGGCCGCAAACTCCGAGGCCCTGAGCTGCCGGCGGCGGAGGCGGAACCACGCCCACGCCAGGCAGAGGATCGCGGCGACGGCGTGCAGCGCGTGCGTGCCCACGATCAGGTAGAAGAACCCGCCATACGGGCTCGACTGCATGGTGAGCCCGTCCTCCAGGAGCGCCACCCACTCCACGCCCTGGAAGACCACGAAGAACATCCCGAGCAGCACGGAGAGGGCGAGCGGCACGAGCGCCCGCGACGGGCGCCGGCGGTACGCGAGGTGCGCGATCACCAGGATGAGGCCGCTCGCGATGAGGGCCGCCGTGTTGAGCGCGGTGGACTCCACCGGCAGGCGCGGCTGACCGAAGGGCGGCCACATCTGCCCGGCCGCGCGCGACTTCACGATCGCGTGCGCCGAGATCATCCCCGCGAAGAGCATCGCCTCCGTGAAGACGAAGAGGAGCATCGCCAGGACGCCCGACGATACCAGCCGCTGCGGGCGCCGGGGCTCACGGTGGGCGTCCATGGGCAGGACCACGGTTCCCGTGGACACTCGCCTACCCCTTCTTCAGGGTCTTGACGTACGCGAGGAGCTGCTCCGCCTTCTCCTCGTCGTAGAGCGCGCCCCACGCCGGCATGAGCGCGGACCTGCCGACCGAGGCGCCGCCCTCGCGGATCGCCTTGAGCAGCTCCTCGTCCGTCTTGCCGCTCCAGAACCCCGGGTCCGTGAAGTTCGCGGGCTTCGGATCGAGCGCCGCCGAGCCGGGACCGTTCCCCTCGCCGGTGGTACCGTGGCACGTGGCGCACACGGTCTCGAACTGGCCCTTGGCGTCGAAGGGTGCCGGGGCGGCGGCCGTCTGGGCGGCGGTCTCGGCCGCCGGCTCCTCCGTCGCGGCCCCGGCTTCCTCGCCCTCGTGCTGCGGTGGTGCGATGCCCCGCGCCGTCGCGGCGAGGGCCGCGTCGTTCACCCAGTGGTGCCCCGTGTGGTGCATGATGTCCGGCGCGACGCCGGCGAAGAAGAGGAACACCAGCACCAGGGACGTCGACAGCATCCACTTCATGATCCGCTTCTCCCACTTCAGATGCATGAAGTTCTGCACCACGAGGTTGGCCTTGATCAGCGCGATCCCGAACGCGGTGATGAGGGTCAGCCACACAATGCCGAGATGCGGACCCGCCACGCTGATGGCGAGGAGGATCACCAGCGTGATGTAGATCTTCTTGTAGTTCGGATGATGCGAAGGCTCGGACATGTTCGATGTCTACCCGGCTGGCCCTACTTGGCGATGTAGAGCAGGGGGAACAGGAAGATCCACACGACGTCGACGAAGTGCCAATAGATCCCGATCAGCTCCACGCGATGGAGCTCGCGTCCCCGCGCCGCGTCCCTCGCCACGAACCCCATGATGACGGCGCCCGCGATCACGTGCAGCGCGTGCAGCCCCGCCGCCGTGTAGTAGAAGGACCAGAACCCGTTGGCGGTGATCGTGAACCCCTCTCGGATCTCGTGGGTCCACTCCAGGCTCTTCACGAGGATGAACGTGGCCGCCCCCCCCATCGTCATGAGCAGGAAGCGCGCGGCCTGCTTCCCGTCACCGTGCTCGGCCGCCTGATGGGCCAGCACCGCCGTGAAGCTCGAGCTGAGCAGCACCAGCGTGTTGAACGCACCGATCCAGGTGTTCGTCCCCGCCGCCGCGTTCGCCCACTCCGGATGCCCGAGGCGGTGCATGACGTAGGAGGCGAGCAGCCCGCCGAAGATGACGACCTCGGAGGCGAGGACCCACCAGATGGCCAGACGGCCCGTGGGGATCCCGGTGGCGCTGCGCGTCGTCGCGATGGGTCTCTGCACGTGCCTTATCCTCGCGCGGGCTGGGTCTGGGAGGCCGGCATGTCCTGCGGCCAGTAGTCCTCCACAGCCGCGTCCGGGTGCCCGTACTCGTAGGGACCGCGATAGACCCTGGGCATCTCGTCGGGCGGCCAGTTGCCGTGGGGCGGCGGCGACTCCGTGGTCCACTCCAGCGTGTTGGCCCGCCAGGGGTTCTTCGACGCCTTCGGCCCGCTGATCCAGCTCTTGATCACGTTGAAGAAGAAGAAGAGCTGGAAGAAGAGCATCACGACCAGCGACACCGTGGCGAGGATGCGCAGAGGCTGCAGGTGCTGGAGCTCGGGGAAGTTCTGGAAGTCGTAGATGCGGCGATGCTGGCCGCCGAGCCCGAGCACGAAGAGCGGGATGAAGATGAAGTTGAAGGGGATGATGGTTCCCCAGAAGTGGATCTTGCCCAGCGTGTCGTTCATCATCTTCCCGAACATCTTCGGGAACCAGTAGGTGAAGGCGGCGAACGTGCCGATGATCGCGATCGGGAAGAACGTGTAGTGGAAGTGCGCCAGCACGAAGTAGGTGTCGTGCAGGTACACGTCCGCGCCGCTCGCGCCGAGGAAGATCCCGGTCACACCCCCGATCAGGAACTCGGCCACGAAGCTGAGCGCCCACAGCATCGGCGTCGTGAGGCGGATCGATCCGCCGTAGAGCGTCGCGATGGTCACGAACAGCATCTCGGCGATCGGCACCGAGATGAGGAGCGTGGTGACCGTGAAGATGTTCGCCATGCGCGGGTCGATCCCCGCGATGAACTGGTGGTGCGCCCACACGAAGAAGCTCAGCACCGCCGTCGCGACCGCGGTGAAGAGGATGATCTTGTAGCCGAACAGCTTCTTGCGGGCGAAGGTCGCCATGATGTCGATGACGATCCCCATGGCGGGGAAGAACACGACGTAGACCTCGGGGTGCCCGAAGAACCAGAAGAGGTGCTGCCAGAGGATCGGGTCGCCGCCTCGCGCCGGATCGTAGAACGCCGTTCCCAGGTTCTGGTCGAAGAGCAGCATCACGGCGCCGGCGATGAGCGGGCCGACGGAGAGCATGAAGATGATGCTGGCGATGACGATCAACCACACGGTCAGCGGGATGTCGTAGGCCTTCATCCCGGGAGCGCGCGAGTTCATCAGCGTGGTGATGAAGTTGATCCCGCCCAGGAGGAACGCGACGAACTCCAGCGCGACCGCCGTGAGCCACATGCTCGATCCCAGCGGCGTGAGGTTGTACGTGGAGTTCGCGGACAGCGGAGGATACGACGTCCACGCGCCCCCGAAGCCGCCGCCCGGCACGAAGAGCGAAGCCAGGACGATGATCACGCTCAGGAGGAAGATCTGGTAGGAGAGCCGGTTGATGCGCGGGAACACCATGTCGTCCGCGCCGATCATGAGCGGGATGAGGAAGTTCCCGAAGGCCGCGATCAGGACCGGCATCGCGACCCAGAAGATCATGATCGAGCCGTGGTTCGTGATCAGCGCGTTGTACTCGCCCGGTGACACGACCCCGTAGAGCGGCACCGACGTCCCGGGGAAGGCGAGCTGCATGCGGAAGACGTACGCCATGTAGCCGCCGATCATCGCCATGAACATCCCCGTGAAGAGGTACTGCATGGCGATGATCTTGTGGTCCGTGGACCAGATGTACTTCAGGATTCCCTGCGGCCCATGGTGCTCGTGAGCGTCGTGCTCGTGGGCGTGGGCCTCGACGGGGGCAGCCTGTGCCATCGTTGCTATCCTCTCCCTACTGGGCGCTGGCGGGGCTGTGCTCCGCGATCCACTGCTCGTGCTCGCTCGCGGTCTGCACGTTGATGTGGCCGAGCATCACCCCGTGTCCGATCCCGCAGATCTCCGCACACTGGATGTCGAACGTCCCGGTCTTCGTGGGATGGAACCAACCGGTGATCGTGCGGCCCGGCACCGCGTCCTGCTTGAGGCGGAAGACCGGCACCGAGAAGTCGTGCAGCACGTCGCGCGACTGGAGCTCGAAGTGGTAGGTCTTGTCGTTCACGACGTAGAGGTTGTCCGTCGTGTAGATGTCGTCGGGCGTGTCCAGCTCGCCGTCCTGCCCGGGGTGCTGGAACACCCAGCCCCACTGCTGCCCGATGACGCGCACCGTGTAGTCGGCCTCGGGCAGGCGCTGCTTGATGTCGTACCAGACCTTCACGGCGCCGACGATGATGAACACGTCGCACACGAGCACGAGCGCGTGCGGGATGGTGATCCAGCGCTTGAGGTGCTTCTCCTTCCCGGTGATGTACTGCGTGCGGACGCCGGGCTTTTCGCGGAAGCGGAAGATGAGCCAGAAGAAGACACCCTCGGCCAGCACGAGCCAGAAGCCGACCAGGACCAGCACGAGCGCGATCAGCCCGTCGATGGACCCCGCGAAGGTAGATGCCTCTTGGATCAGTCTCTCGACCATGGATCAGGGTTCCGACTGGGTCAGAGGATGAACACGAAGACGGCGCCGATGAAGAGCGCCGCTCCGATCAGCGTGACGATGAAGGCATGCTCGGCGTCGATGAGCGCCGGGTTCTCGTCGTCGGACGGCGCGACGAGCGACGGGTCGTCCGCCGCCTCCGGTGCCTTCGGGTCGTCTGCCACGTCGTGTGCCATGTGTGTCGATCGCTCCGGCGGCTACTTCAGGGTCTGGATGTAGGCGACCACGTTCAGCATCGCCTGGTCGTCGAGGGCGAGCGTGTTCGGACGCATCGTCTGGCCCGCGACGTCGGAGGGATCGCCGCCGCGCTTGCCGGACTTGAACTTGTGGAGCTGCGACAGGAGGTACCAATCGGCCTGTCCAAGGAGCGGCGGCGCGTTCACCGCCTGGTTCCCCTGGGCCTGCGGGCCGTGGCACGCCGCGCACACCTGGTACGTGGCCTGGCCGGCCTGGGGGTCCCCCTGCTGGAGCGTCGGCTCGAAGGCCACGCGGGGCAGGCTCGCGACGTACTGGGCCACCGACTCGAGGTCGCCGGGGAGGCCGAGCGTCCACGACATCGACTTCATGCGGATCCCGGTGGTGTCGAAGGCGTCGTAGCCGCGGTGCGCCGACTGGAACTTCTGGAGCTGCGCCTGGACGTACCACTCGGGCAGGCCGGCGATGTTCGGGGCCGCGAGCTCCGTGGTGCCATGACCCTTCACGCCGTGACAGGGCGTGCAGGTGTCGTAGAGCGCCTTGCCCCGGGCCAGTCCGGGCGTGGGAGCCTGATTGCAGGCCGCGGCCGCGACCAGCATCACGCCCGCGGACATTCGCCTGCTCCAAAGTCGCGCCATGTGCCTCACCTGGTGGCTCGTCCGCCGTGGCCGGCGCCGACCGGCCACGAACGAGAATCGTTCGTCGAAGCGGACCCGCACCCCGCACCCGCGAAGGTGTTCCGCTCCATCGTTGTCCGACTTTCGTGGATTCCTGCGACTACGCGGTCGTCCCCTCCAACGGGATCGCCTCGTCGATGAGCATGATCGGGATGTCGTCCCGCACCGGATACAGGAAGAGCCCGTCTTCCCGAACCAGTCCCTCACGGACCGCTTCGGTGACGAGCTCCCCACCCCGGTTCCTGACGCCGCCGGCCTCGATCGCCGTGTTCAGGCGCGCCAGCATGCCTTCGTCCGCCAGACGGATAGGCTGCTTGGTTTCTGGACACACGAGAATGTCCAGCAACGCCTGTTCGACCACTCGATGCCTCCTCGACGCCCCCTTTTGCGCCGCTGCATGTACTCCACTCCGCCCGATCCCGCAACACCCGGGGCGACGGGCGCCCCCTCTGGGATCTTTCGCGGAGCCGGGTAAGTTATCAGGGTCGGCGGATGATCGGGAGACCGCGCCTGAAATGCAACCCGGGGCAACGGAGGCGGGCTTGAGAGCGCAAGGAACGACATGGGTGGCCGGGCTGGTCGCGCTCTCCCTGGTGGGTGCGTGCCGCCCCGCCGCGGGCGGGGACACGGCCCCCGCGACGGGAACGCCGGCACGCGTGGCCGTCGACCAGACGCCGCGTCCCCCGCAGGGGCGCGCGTGGGTCGTGTTCGGGACGGACACCGTGGTGGCGGAGGTCGCGCGCACGAACGAGGAGCGCGAGCAGGGGCTCATGTACCGCCAGGAGCTCCCGGACGGCACCGGGATGATCTTCGTCTTCGACGAGGCGGCGGTGCGCTCCTTCTGGATGCAGAACACGTACGTGGCGCTCGACATCGCCTTCCTGGACGTGTCGCTGCGCGTGGTCGACATCCAGCAGATGGAGCCACAGACCACGGACCCGCACGAGAGCGCCGGGCCGGCCATGTTCGCGCTCGAGGTGCCGAAGGGGTGGTTCGCCGCGCACGGCGTGAAGGTCGGCGATCACGCCCAGGTGGAGTTCGGGCCCTGAAGGCCTGACGGCCGAGCGGCCGGAGGCAGCGGCGCCTGCGGGCGTCCGCCTAGCGCCCGCCGGCGCCCGCCGTCATGCGGCGCACCACGGCCTTCATGGCATCCACGCGGTCGCGCCGTCCCTCGAGGACGGCGGGCCACTCCGCGTCGAGCGCCTCCCAGATCCCCTTCCACCCCGCGAACCCCGAGATCCCCTCCTTCACCATGTAGGGGACGTAGTCGCTCTGCCCGCGCTCCCCGGCCACCCGGCGCGCGTACCACCCCGACGTGTAGAAGATCAGCGCGTGCCAGAGATTGGGGTTCGGCTCGGCCCCCACCTCCGCGTAGGCCTCGCGGATGGTCTGGCGGGAGGGTCCCTGCACCCGGTTGTCGTGGGACGCCTCGTGGAAGACGATCTCCATGCCGGGCAGACCCCGGTTGCCCGGGTCGGTCGACCAGATGACGGTGTGCGTGGGCCGCACCGAGGTGTAGCCGCCCTGCCAGTTCGCGTAGGCCGACGCGTCCACCCGGATCCGCTCGGCCGGCCAGATCCCCCCGAAGCTCCGCTCCGCGTAGCGCGGGTAGCCATCCTCGTACGCGTCGACGAGCGCGCCCACGTCCGCGATCCACGCGCGGTCGGCCCGATCGTGCTCGGGCCACCAGCGCGCGAGGTAGACCGGCATGGCGGCCCGGAGCGCCGCGGCCACGCCCGGGATGTCGTCGGGTGGGTCGGCCCGGGGATCCCCCTGGAGCCCGACCAGACCGTCCTTGAGCTCGAGCATCCCGTCGTCGAAGTGGTCGCGCTTCGCGATCTCCGCGCGGTAGAAGTCGAGCGCCGCGGACCATGCCGCGCGCTCCCCGGCGTCCAGCCCGTCGAGCTGGCGGCGCTCGGGCACCGGTACCTCCGTTCGCCCCGTTCCCAGCCCCAGATCGGCCCGCGCCCACTGATAGAGGAAGTGGTGCAGGTTGATCCACGGGTCGCTGTACATGGAGAAGCGCGTCGTCTCGAGCACGGGGCGCCCGCTGCCCCCCGTCTGCGCGCCGGCAGCTCCACCGCCGATCGTCATCGCCACGACCGCCACCCCCGCCCCCACGACCGTCTTCCGCATCCTCGCCTCCCTGACCGACGTCGGGGACCGCGATGTCGGTCCCGCGGGGCTAAGCTGGCGTGCCGGACGCCCGCGGGCTTGTAGGAATCGGCGCGTGGCGCGTCCGGCCCCGCTGAAGGAAGCAACGGGGCGTCTCCCCGAGGAGGTCGCGGCACTCGTGCACCAGATGGGCCTGGTCGGCGTAGCCGAGCGCGAGCGCGGCGCGCACATCGTTCCCCCCGGCGCAGCGCTGCATCGCCGACAGGGCGCACAGGAGCCGGTGCACGCGCTGCACGGTCTTGGGCCTCAGGCCCACATGCTCGCGCACGGCCTCGCGCAGCGTCCGGGTGGAGACGCCGATCCGCCGGCCCACGGCGCGCACGGTGGCGCCCGGCGCCGTCGCGAGGGTCGCCATGAGCCCCCTCACCCGCCAGTCGGGGGCCTCGGCGCCAGCCACCCTCCGGCCGATGAAGTCCAGGAGCACGTCCGCCGCGTCGGCGGGGTCGGTGGCGTCCTCGAGGCGCCGGACGACGGCGCGCCCCTCGGCGCCGAAGAGGTCGTCGAGGCGAGCGCTCCTGTCGGTGAGCTCGGGCGCGGGGATGCGCGCGAGCCGCGTGAGGCCGCCCACCGCGAGGCGCACGCCGACCGTCCACGCACGCTCGCGCTGGTCCACGTCCACCCAGCGGGAGCGCGCGCCCACCACGGTGGCCCGCACGCCGGCGGCGGCGAAGCGGTGCAGGATCACGTGCGGAGCCGGGTCGGCGACCACCCGCCAGCGCGCCGCTGCGGGCTCGCCCGGGGCGGGGAGGATCCACGTCCCCTCCACCGCGCCGCGGAGCGCCTCCGGCACCGGATGGCGCACCGCCGTCCCCGCCGCCCGACCGCCCTGGTCGAGGGAGATCACCCCGCCACGGCCTCGCGAAGACCCTCGAGCAGCGCGTCCACGTCGGACGCGTCGTTGTAGACGTTGGGAGCCAGTCGCAGCGCCGTGCCGCGCAGTGAAGCCGCCACGCGGCGGCGCGAGAGCGCCTCCTGCAGTGACGCGAGGTCGATGCCCGGCGGCATGCGCAGCCCGAAGAGATGGCTCGCCCGCCACCGCTCGTCCTCGACCGTGAACCCGAGCGAAGCGGCCTCCTCGAGCAGGCCGGCCGTGAGGTCCCGGCAGTACGCCTGGATCCTCTCCGCACCCAGGTCGGAGACGAAGCGCAGCGACGCGCACGCCATCGGCACCAGCGCGAAGTTCGAGCGCTCGGCCACGTCGAAGCGGAGCGCGCCAGGCTGATAGCCCTCGCGGTAGTCGACGAGCCGCTGGAAGTCCTCGCTGCGGTCCCGGCCGATCCACGTCTCCTCGAGCGGGACGCCGTCGTCGAAGCGCGGGCCGAACCACCCCATCCCCACCGAGTACGGGCCCAGGAGCCACTTGTACGCGGCCACGATGAGCGCGTCCGGGCGGATCTCCTGGACGTCGAAGGGGAACGCTCCGACGGACTGCGTGCCGTCGATCACCAGCGCCGCGCCCACCTCGCGGCATCGCCTGCCGACCTCGACGAGATCGAAGCGCGTGCCGTCCGTCCAGTGCACGTTCGGCACGGACACCACCGCGGTGCCCGCGTCGATCGCCGCGAGGAGCGCCTCGTTCCACTTCTGGCCGCGCCCCGGCCCGTCGGCCGGCGCCGCGAAGCGGACCTGGGCGCCGCACTCGCCGGCGCGGCGCACCCAGGCGTGCACGTTCCCCGGGAACTGCTCGTGCGTGAGCACGACGTTCTGCCCGGGCTCGATCGGCAGGTTCCTGGCGGCCACGGCGACGCCGTACGACACGCCCGGGAGGATCGCCACGCGCGTCGGGTCGCCCGCGTTCACGAGCGTCGCGAAGAGCGCGCGCAACTCGTCGCTGGGCGCGAAGAAGTCGTCCACCCGGATCGACGTCGGGTCCAGCTTGCGTCGGATCCCCGCCACGCCGGCCTCCTCGGCGACGCGCGGGATCGGTCCCATGTAGGCGCAGTTCAGGTAATGAAGCCCTTCGGGCAGGCCGAACGCGTCGCGCTGGCAGGTGAGGGGTCGGGTCAAGCGGGTGCTCCGGCTCGGGTCGGACGTCTCATCCCACGTGGAACGCACGGGAGGCAGGATGGGTTGCCCTCACTCGTCGTCCCACTGACGCGCGTGACGGGCGATGTACGCGATGAGGCCGAGGAAGCCGACGCCGACCACCACCAGCCCCACGATCTCGAAGAGGCTCACGGAAAGCTCGCTCCAGGGAACGCCGACGGGGCCGTTCCCGTGCGGTTGCAGCGCTGTTTTCCGGAAGCTAACCCGGGTGGCGCGGACCGCCTACAGCCCCAGCCAGTAGTTGAGCTTGACGATGAAGCGGTTGTTCGCCGGGGCGCCGAAGAGCGCGCCGACGTCGCGGCCGAAGTCGAAGTCGCCCCGGATCACCGCGTCGGACTGCCGGCGCTGCCAGACCAGGAAGAGGGTGGAGCCCGGCCGGTACTCCCATCGCAGCACCAGGTTGCCGATCAGGGAGCGCACGTTGAAGTCGCGCTCGTCGAAGGAGAAGTCCGCGGCGCCGTCCCCGTCGAAGTCGACGTACTCCTGGTCGCCGAGCCTGCAGATGTCGCCGCCCGAGCAGCGCACGCCGTCGGCGCCGGTCGCGGCCGTGCCCGATGCGAAGTCGTGCAGGTCGAACGTCCCGGGGCGCAGGAGCTGCCTGTAGGTGACGAAGTCGCCGGACGACAGGAGCGGCTGCGCGAAGAGCTGCAGGGAGAGGTGCGGCGTGAAGGTCCAGTCGAGGCGCGTCTCCATCGAGAAGCTGCGCCGCTCGAGGTCGGCGAAGAGGTAGCGCGGCCCGTACGTCGGCTCGTACCCGATCGGGTCCGTCTGCGTGACGTACTGGTCGGAGGTTCGCTGTCTCTGCACCTCGGGTCGCAGCGACAGCTCGAGGCGCGGCGAGGGCCGCACGTTGAGCTGTCCGCCCACCTCGACGGAGTGCCCGCCGCCGAAGTTGTCACGCTGGAGCTGGACGTTGCCGCCCCAGCTCACGGTGTTCCTGCGGTCACCGTTCAGACGCAGCTCGACCTGCGTGTTGCCAGGCGTCCTCATGATGGGACCGCCGCGGGTCTGCGTGCGGTTCATCTCGTCCGGGGAGTACTGGAGCTGGACGTTCCCCGACCAGTAGTTGAGCAGCTCGCCGCGCGCCTCCACGCTGAAGTTCCCGCGCAGGTAGGCGTCGTGCCACGATCGCCACGAGCCCGCGTCGTCGAGCGCCTCGTGGCTCACGTTGTGGAAGGTCGAGACGTTGACGTTGTAGCTGCGGAAGAGGGAGCCGGGCTGGATCTCCCGGTAGCCGAGGCGAACGCCGCCGTCGAGCCGCTCCGAGGAGCCGGAGAATCCGAGGTCGTTGATCTCGAAGCCCTTCGTGACCTCGCCGAGCCAGACGGAGCCCGTCCAGTGGAGCCCGCTGCGGCGCTCGAACTGCAGGCGCCACTCGGCACCGGAGATCGACGTGGCCGTCGGGTCGAGCGTGAAGCGCGTCGCGTCCGGTCGCTGGAAGTAGTGGTTGGACGACCCCTGGATGTCCGTGATGGCCTCGGGCGTTCCGCGCACCAGGCTCCCGGCCAGGAAGCCCCACAGCGCCCACTCCCGGTCGCCCCACTGGTGCTCGAAGTTCACCCCGGCGTTGTAGGCCGTGGACGGGAGGTAGTCGAAGGCGCCGTCCGCGGGAAGCTCGCGGGTCAGCGCCGTCACGATGCCGCCCACGTGCGACTGCCCGTCGCGAAAGTCCTGCTGCAGCGAGAAGACACCGTACTCCGTGCGCGGCTCGACCTGGAAGGTCGTGATGTCGTCGGAGCCCTGGAGGAGCCCGCGCCCCTGCTCGGCGCCCGTGACCGCCGCGAGCGCCCCGACCGAGAGTCCCGACGAGGTGCGGCCGGCCAGCTTGGCGGCTCCCAGGATCGTCGCGTTGTCCGGCACGTCCGCGTAGAGCGCGTCGTCCGGAGCGCCGCCGTGCGGCCGCCGCCCGATGCGCCGGCTGTAGAAGAGCTGGTTGCGGCCGCCGGAGAGGCTGAAGTCGAAGACGCGCGCGTTCTGCACGAAGAACGGACGGCGCTCCTCGAAGAACGTCTCGAACGCCGACAGGTTGATCACCGCCGGGTCCGCCTCGACCTGTCCGAAGTCCGGGTTGATCGTCGCGTCCAGCGTGAAGGCCGCGCCCAGCCCGTAGCTCAGGTCGAGGCCGACGCGCGTGTCGGTCGCGGTGCCGTCGAAGAAAGGGTCGCCGGCGTCGGCCGGGCCGCTGTGCAGGCTGCCCACGGCGTAGGGGAGCATCTCGAGGCGCCGCGAGCCGTGGCGCGCCTCGATCCCCTCCAGACGTCCGAACTGGCTCACCGTGCCGCGCTGTACGCGCGACACCAGGGAGTAGTAGGTCTCCTCCTTGGACGCGACGCGCGAGCGGTGGACATTGAACCCCCATACCTGCTCGCCGGCCCCGGCCTCGTAGCGGATCTGCGAAAGCGGGATGCGGATCTCAGCCGTCCACCCACCGTCGTCCACGGAGACGGCCGAGGACCAGACCGCGTCCCACGCCCTGTCCTCGTGCTCGTCGTCGTAGAGGTACTGGTCGCCCTGCACGTCGGCTGCGCTCACGGAGAAGAGGTAGCCGGTGCGCCGGTCGAGGTTCGGGTCGAAGGCAATCTCGACGAAGTCGGCCTGGCCGCGGTCGTCACGCCGGTAGAGCTGGCGCGCGATGCTGTCGGGATGCTCGTCGAGCATGCGCAGCCCGACGTAGATGGCCTCGTCGTCGAAGAGGACGCGCACCTCGGTGTCCTGGTTCGCCGGCCGCCCCTCCACGGGCTCGCGCTGCACGAAGCCCGACGCCACGGGGGCGTTCGCCCACCCCGCGTCGTCCAGGTGGCCGTCGACCACGATCTCGCCCGTGCGCTCCACCGCCCCGGTGGCGGGGCGGACGGGAGTGACGCGTGCCGGACCTCCCTGCTCTTCCTCGTTCTGGCGGGCCAGCAGGGCGACGGGCGAGGCCGACAGGAGCCGCCGCGAACGCCGCGGCGCGCACAAGAGCCGCGGCAGCGCGCTCCGCCGTCCTCGAGGTCATTCCCGGTTGTCCCCCAGCCAGGCCTGCGTGGCGGCGTGCAGCGGGATGGGAGCATCCGCGAGCCGCGCGAGATCGATCTGCTTCGCCATGTCGTGGACCTGCTCCAGGGAGACACGTCCAGGTCCGAGAATGTTCAGGAGCGTGCGCACCACGTCGTCGTCGAGCTGCTTACGCGCAACCAGCCAGTTCATCATCGCCACGGTCGGGACGTCCTCGGCCACGCCGGGGTAGGCGCCTGCGGGGATGACGCCCACCGAATAGTACGGATAGATCCGCTTCAGCTCGGCGAGCTTGTCCGCCTCGACCGGAAGGAGGCGGACGTGGCCCGTGGTGGTCGCCTCGAGCACCGCGGCCGCCGGGATCCCGACGGACATGATCGCCACGTCGATCGCTCCGTCGCGGAGGGCGGCGGACGACTCGGTGAACGAGAGGTAGCGCGGCTGGATGTCGTCGTAGGTCAGGCCGTACACCTCCAGGAGCTGCCTGGAGATCTGCTCGGTGCCGCTCCCCGCGGATCCGACCGAGACGCGCATGCCGCGCACGTCCGCGAGGCTCTTCGCCTTCGACGAGCCCGCCACGAGGATGTGGGAGACGTTCGCGTAGAGGGGGGCGACGATGACGAGGTCGGGCGCGGGGTCGGGGAAGTCGGGCCCGCCGTTGTATGCCTCGTACGCGGTCACGCCGAGCGCGAAGCCCAGGTCGATCTGCCCGGCGAGGATGCGGTTGACGTTCTCCACGGATCCGCCGGTCACCTCGGCCGTGTACTGGCGGGTCGAGTCGGCGAGCGACAGCCGGTTGGCGAGCGCGCCGCCGAGGGGATAGTAGACGCCGCCGGTCCCGCCGGTGCCGATGGAGAGGAAGCGCCGCGCACCCCCTTCGCCCCCGCCGCAGCCCAGCGCCAGGGTGAGGGCCGTGCAGGCGGCCAGCGATCGTACGAGCGTCTTTCCCAACGCGAGCTCCTCCGTGCGTCGTCGCCGACGCTCCGTCAACGCGGTCGAGCGGCCCCGGGACGGAGGAAGACCACCGCCAGGGCCAGGAATCCCGCCCCGTCCGTCGCCAGGCCCGGGAAGACCAGGCAGAGCGCGCCGGCACCCAGGACCAGGCGCTCCCAGGCGACCAGCTCCCGGCGGCCGAATCCCATGGCCGCGGAGGCCAGCGCGGTCACGCCGGCCGTGGCCGTGAGCGTGACCCAGGCGATCTCCGCAACGGACCCGTCCAGGAGGATCGGCGGGCCGTATATGAACATGAAGGGCACCAGGAATCCAGCCACCGCCAGGACGGCGGCGGACATGGCGGTGCGCACGGGCGGAGCGCCGGCGATCCCGGCCGCCGCGAAGGCCGCGAGGGAGACCGGCGGCGTCACGTTCGAGATGCACCCGAAGTAGAAGATGAAGAGGTGGGCGGCGAGGAGCGGCACCCCGAGCTGGACGAGCGCGGGCGCGCCCAGCGCGGCGAGCACCACGTACGCCGCGGTGGTGGGGAGGCCCATCCCGAGCACGATGGAGCCGGCCGCCGTGAGCAGCAGCGCGATCAGGAGGCTGCCGTGCGAGAGCGTCACGATCAGCTCCGACATGCGCAGCCCGATCCCCGTCAGCGAGGCCACCCCCACGACGATCCCGGCGGCCGCACATGCGGCCGCGACCTGCACCGCACCCTTCCCCGCACCCTCGACGAGCGCGCGCATCGCGGAGCGTGACGGCCGCGTCGACGGCGCCAGGAACGCGAGCCCGAGCGCGGACACCACCCCCCAGAAGGCCGCGCGCATCGGCGAGCGGCCGGCCGCGAGGAACGCGACGATCAGGACCACGGGAAGGAGGAGGTGGAGGCGATCGAGCACGCTCTCGTGCGCGCGCGTGCCCGGTGTTGCGCCGATCCCCATCCGTCCCGCGCGGAAGTGGATGGCCGCGAGCAGCGCGGCGTAGTAGAGGAGCGCAGGGATGATCGCCGCGGTAGCGACCCGCACGTACGGGATGTTCGTCCACGTCGCGAGGATGAACGCACCCGCGCCCATGATCGGCGGCATGAGCTGCCCACCCGTGCTGGCGGCCGCCTCGATCGCGGCGGCGAAGTACGGCTTGAACCCCGCGCGCTTCATGAGCGGGATCGTGAACGTCCCGGTGGTGACCACGTTCGCCACCGCGCTTCCCGAGAGCGATCCCATCAAGGCGCTGGCGACCGCGGCGGTCTTGGCCGGTCCGCCGCGGGTGCGCCCCGCGACGCGGTCCGCGAGGGCTATGAGGAGCGCGCCGCCCCCGGCCGTCTCGAGCACGGCGCCGAAGAGCACGAAGAGGTAGACGAAGTCCGCCGACACGCCGAGCGGCACGCCCCAGATCCCCTCCGTGGAGAGGTAGAGGTGCTCGACGAGGCGCTCCGGGCCGTAGCCGCGATGCGCCAGGAAGCCGGGGAGGTGCGGTCCCGCCATCGCATACGCCAGCGCGAGCACGCACACGGCCACCAGCCCCCATCCGGTGGTGCGCCGGGCGAGCTCCAGCACGAGGAGCACCGCGACCGCGCCGAAGGCCAGGTCGACGCCGGTGGGCGAGCCCGAGCGGCGCACCAGCTCCTGGTGCTGCCAGGCCAGGTAGGCGCACACCACCACGAGGGCTACGGCGAGGATCCAGGACAAGGCGACGGCCCAGCGCCCGGGCGGTGGCGCCTCCTCGCCGTCCGCCCGCGGCTCCACGCCGGCGCGCAGGGCCATGAACCCCAGCACGCCCATGAACGCCAGGTGCACGGGCCGCTGCACGAGCGCGGTGAACGGCGAGATACCCGCCGCGTACAGATGGAAGAGCGCGGCTCCGCCGGCGGCCAGGGTCACGGTGAGCCGCGTGGCGCGGCTCAGGGCGTCACCCCGACGAGCGTCATCCGGTGCCGGGGAGGAGCGCGAAGAGCGCCGTGGTCACGATGAACATGGTGATCGTCACCGTCGCCGCGCTCCCGAAGCTCCTCTTCGGGTGGATGGCGTGGGCGCCCTGCGCGATCACCAGCCAGGACCACACGGCCGACAGGTCCATCATCGTCACCCACCGGTGCAGGTACCCGTCCGGCAGGAAGAAGAGGAAAGTGCCGACGTTGAGTGTGAGGCGCGGGTCCGACTGGGCGATGCGGAGCGGCACGAGCGCGAGCCCGATGATGCCCGTGATCAGGAAGGCGTGCACGAGCACCGCGAAGTACTGCGTGAAGCGCCCCTCGTCGCCCAGGACGAAGGCGAACACCAGCGTGACCAGGCCACCGAAGACCGCCGTGATGATGAGGTAGCCCAGCGTGCCCCCGAGGAGGCCGAAGATGCGAACGAGGGAGGCGCCGCCCTTGAAGGCCGACGCGTCCTGGCCGCGCGCGATCATCTGCTCGCGGATCATCGTCTCCCAGACCTCGGCCGGGATGAGCGCGGTGGCCACGATCACGAGCACCATGCCGAGGAACAGGGCCGCGCCCCACAGGGGCTTCGCGGCGAGCCCCTCCATGAGGCGGCCCGGGGAGAAGAAGACCTCCACCACGCGCTTGGGGAAGGGCGAGAGCGGGGGAGCCGCTTGCGCGCTGTCGCTGGTGTCGCCCACGAAGGTCTCGTCTACGTTCTCGGGGGAGCTCATGCCACGGCCTCCTGGGTTGGGGTCACATGCCTTCCGCGAGCTTGACCCGGCTCTGCTGCCGGACCCTCATCCCGAGGGGGTAGGGCGCCGCCGCCACGTCCATCGTTCCGTTCGCGTCGGTCTCGTTGTAGCTCTCGGCCATCAGGCCACGGGCAACGTCCCACAGGACCCAGCCGGACGTGGTGCCCGAGGCCGTCTGCGAGAAGTCCATCCCGGCGATGATCCCGCTCGCCGTCTGGTCGGTCGTCCCGGCGAGGTCGATGCGCAGGAGGCTGCGCCCGTCGACCAGGGTGTCGCCCGCGATGGTGTACGTCACGACCGACGTCATCGAGATGCTCCCCTCGCCCTGGGGTCCTTCCGCCCGGATCGTATCGGTCCAGCTCGCGCCCGGCGACACTCCCCGGCCGGGAAGGCGCGGGAAGAACGTCTGCGCGAGGAGGACCGGCTGGAAGAAGGTCTGTGCGCTCTGGTTCACCTTCGGCTGCGAGACGAGCGTCGCCGCTCCCTTGCGGTCGAGCGTGAAGACGAGGGGCCCGTCGATGCCCTTCTCGTCGGCGGAGCTGGGCGGACCGGCCGGATTGCTCAGGCGCGCGTCCATCTTCTCGACCGTCATCGTGACCTGGACCCCGTCGGCAGCGCGCGCGAAGGAGGTGGCCACCGTCGAGGTGGCCGTCACCCGGGCCTGCATGCTCTGGCCGTCCGCGTCGATGTCCATGCGGGACGTGTCGGCCGTGACGTACCGCACGGACGTGGTCTGCGGGACGCCATAGGCCAGTGCGGGGGGCGAGGCGGGCCCACCGCCGCACGCTCCAAGGGCCAGGGTCAGGGCTGTCGCGAGGACGGGACGCGGTGGCATGGGGGTCTCCTTCGTCGGCTCCGGGACGCTGCGCGGCGGGAGGGTGGAGTTCGCGCGGCAGGCAACCTGCTGGCAACCTGATGGCAGTCTAGTGTACGAGGAGCCCCGAGGGAATCTTCGGTCCGACCATACACTTGGCCGACCGGGGGTTGGCTGGTATCGTCAGATGCTCCGGACCGGGCGCGCCCCGGCGGGAGACGGAAATCGAGCCTTCGCGCGTGTGGAGCGCAGAATGAGTTATCGCACCAACCCGGACCGCATCCTCGACAACATCGACCGAGCCCGTAACCGGGATGCGGAGAGCGCGCGCTTCCACCTCGACCGGCAGGCGATGGGGCGTGAGCTGGACACGGAGGTGCCCGTGGCCGACGCGACGAATCCCGAGCGGGTGAAGCGCATCTTCCGGACCGTGGAGCGGGCCTACACGAAGGCCGCACAGCGCGCCGAGCTGGGACGACTGGCCGCCCGTTTCCAGTCCGTGGGGGACATCCACCACCACCATGCGCGCGGCGACGTGAGCATCCAGATCCAGTACCTGGACCACGAGCGCCCCGACGACGTGGGGATGACCCCGTTCGAGATCCGGCCGTACGAGGTCTCCGAGGCGAAGAAGGAGACCAAGACCACGCGCGCCGACGTGAACGCGCTGAAGGTCCTGAGGAAGGAGCTCCGGCAGGGCGTCCTCCTGGCCTACCAGAAGGTGGAGCCACGCATCCGCGACGCCCTGCGCGAGCGCGCCGACCTCGGCCACGTCCAGGTCCAGGTCACGGTCGACCTCCGCCCGGCGGAATGACGTTGGCGCCGGCCGCGCCCCCACCCCGGTAGGACCCCTGGTGCGGCGTGCGTCGCGGGCGAGGGGTCGCCGGGGCGTCCTGGTCGCGGCGGTCCTCCTGATCGCCGTGGTCGCCGTGCTCGACATGGCCCGCACGGACTCCCTGCTCCGAAGCGTGTGGCGCAGGATGGTGACGGACGAGGGCGCCCCGATCGAGAGCATCCTGCGCCGGTCGGGCATCATCCACAGGCGGTAGGGATTCCCGGAGGAGCATGGCAGCGGCCAGGCGACTTCTTTTCGTCTTCCTGGACGGGGTGGGGATCGGGGAGGCGGACGGGGAGCGGAACCCGTTCGCGCGCGCGGTGCTCCCCACCCTCCAACGACTCACGGGTGGGAGCCTGCCCACGCTCGACCGCCCGCGCCGCGACACCGCCCACGCCTCCGCCTTCCCGCTCGACGCTACCCTCGGCGTGGAGGGCACGCCGCAGAGCGGCACCGGCCAGGCGGCCCTCCTCACCGGCGAGAACGCGGCGCGCCTCTTCGGCCGCCATTTCGGACCCTGGACGCCCGTCCGCCTCCGCCCGCTTGTGGAGCAGCGCAGTCTGCTCCGGGTCGCCCGCGCCGCCGGCCGGACCGTCGCCTTCGCGAACGCCTATCCCCGCGGATGGCCGGGACCGAAGGGCGGCCGCCGCGTCGCCGGCCCTCCCTTGGCGGCCCGCGGCGCCGGGGTCCTCGATCGCCACGAGGAGGCGCTGGGACGGGGCGAGGCCGTGTCGAGCGAGATCGTCAACGACGGTTGGCGACGCTACCTGCGACACGACTGGCTCCCCGACGTGTCCGAGGAGAGAGCGGGCCGGAACCTCGCCGGGATCGCGGCCGAAGCCGACCTCACCCTCTACGCCCACTACGCCACGGACACGGCGGGCCACCGGGGCGGGATGGAGGGGGCCGTGGCCGCCCTCGAGCGCGTCGACCGCTTCCTCGGCGGCGTCATGTCGGCGCTTCCCGCGGACGTCACGCTCCTCCTCGCGAGCGACCACGGCAACGTCGAGGACGTGACGCGCGAGCACACGCGGAATCCGTCGCTCGGACTCGCCGCCGGACCCGGCGCGCGCCGCCTCGCCGACGGCATGCGCACGATCCAGGACGTCGCGCCGGCCGCCCTCGCGCACCTCGGCGTCCGCGACTGAGCGGAACGCGACCCTCCTGCGCGCGCAGGCCCATCCGGCCATCCCCACGCCCCGGCCTTCGCCCGATCCTCCGGGCGTGAAGCCTCGATCCAAGATCCTCGGGCAGCTCCTCCTCGACGCCGGAGCCGTGTCCGCCGACGCCCTCACCGAGGCGCTGGAGGCCCAGCGCACGCTCAGGTCGCGCATCGGCGAGGTCCTCGTCCAGCAGGGCTCGGCGGACGCCGACGCCGTTTCCCGCGCCCTCGCGCTCCAGCTCGGCCTCCCGTACGCACCCCCTCCGCTCGCGGCCGACGAGGAGGCGATCCGGATCGTGCGGCCCGAGCTGGCGCGCCGCCGCTCGGTGCTCCCCATGCGTACGGCGCCCCGCTCCATCGTGGTCGCGATGTCGGACCCCCTGGACCTCGGCGCGGTGGACGACCTGCAGTTCCAGACCGGCCGACGCGTGGAGGTGGAGGTCGCCACGCTCGCCGCGATCACCGACGGCCTGGATCGCTGCTACGGCGGCGCCCTCGAAGGGCTGGTGGCGTCGCTACCGGCCGAGCTGCGCGCCAACACGGTGGACGCCGGGGACGCCCTCGAGCGGGCCACACGGTCGGCTCCGGTCGTGCGTCTCGTGGACCGCGTCCTGCGCGAGGCCGTGGACGGGGGCGCGAGCGACATCCACGTCGAGGAGACCGGTGGGGACGTACGCGTGCGCTATCGCGTCGACGGCGTGATGCGCAGGGCGCTGGAGATCCCGGCCGCGGCCCGCCACGCGGTCCTGTCCCGCTTGAAGGTCATGGCCGGGATGGACATCTCGGTACGCAGGCGCGCCCAGGACGGACGCATCGCCCTGTCCCACGCCGACCGCTCGCTCACGATGCGGGTCTCTACGCTCCCCGTGAACGGAGGAGAGAAGGCGGTGGTACGCATCCTGGATTCGGAGGGCGCGCCGGCCTCGCTCGACGCGCTCGGCTTCTCCGCCACCGAGCTCGCGCGCATCCGCCGGATGCTCACGGCGCGCGAGGGCGTCGTGCTCGCGGCCGGGCCGACCGGGAGCGGGAAGAGTACCACGCTCTTCGCCGCGCTCTCCGAGATAGACCGGGAGCGGCAGAACGTGGTGACGCTCGAGGACCCGGTCGAGTACCGTCTGCCCGGCGTGAACCAGGTGCAGGTGGACCGCCGCGCGGGCCTCGGATTCGCCGATGCGCTCCGCGCCTTGCTACGCCAGGACCCCGACGTCGTCATGGTCGGGGAGATCCGCGACCGCGAGACCGCCGAGATCGCGATGGCCGCGGCGGTCACCGGCCACCTCGTGCTCTCCACCATCCACGCCACGGATGCGCCGGGCGCTGTGACGCGCCTCCTCGACATGGGCGTGCCCGCCTTCCTCGTCGCGGGCGGGCTGACCGGCGTGATCGCCCAGCGGCTGGTGCGGCGTATATGCCGCGCGTGCTCGGGGCGGGGATGCGCCGACTGCGACGAGGGCTACCGCGGTCGGACCGGCGTCTTCCAGGTGCTCACGGTCACGGACGCGATCCGCGACGAGATCACTGGTACGGCGTCCACCGCGCGCTTGCGAGCCCTGGCGCGGGAGGCGGGAATGGCCCGTCTGGGAGACGACGCGCGCAGGGCGGTCGCCGACGGCCTCACCACGCCTCACGAGATCGTCCGCGTGATCCACGCGGATCCGGGCGCGTCCCTCCCTTGTCCGGCGTGCGACGCGGAGGTGCCGACCGGCGCGGCGGCCTGCCCGTCGTGCGGGCGGCATCGTCGACGCACCTGCGCGTGCGGAACGGAGCTCGAGAGGGGGTGGCGCTTCTGCCCACGCTGCGTGCGCCGACTCGTCGCGTGACGCAAGCCCTTCGAGCGGGGAAGCGAGCGCGGAAGCGCCGTTGCCCCTGCCTTCCGGCGGCGTCAAACTTCGTCCGTCGAGTCGGTCTCCGCACGGGATCCGAGAGCCCCGATGGCCATGCCCTTTCTTCGCGTCCGCAGCTTCCAGGGACGCATCTTCCTGGCCATCCTCGTGGTCGTCCTGGTGCCCGCCGCCGTGGGCGTCGTGGGCGGGATGCTCACCCTGCGCACGTTCGTCACGAGCACCGGCACGCTGGGCGCGTGGGACGCGGTCGCCCAGTCGGGCCAGACGCTCTTCGACGCGGTGGACAGCGCGGCGGCGGGGGACACCCTGCTGCGCGCGGCCGCCCAGCGGCATCGGCGAGCGCTTTCCGAGTCCGTGCGCATGTCGCGGGTCTGGACGCTCCTCGTGGAGCGCTCCGTGAGCGCGCTCCCGGTCGCCGCGCTCTTCGCCGGGCTCGTGGTGGGGGCGCTCGCCTTCCTCGCCGCACGCTGGATCGCACGCGGGTTCGGGCGTCCGGTCGCGGAGCTCGCTGGGTGGACGGAGCTCATCGCCCGCGGGGAGCCGGTTCCGGAGCCGAGCGACGACGAGACGTCGGTCCAGGAGCTGGCCACGCTGCGCGACGCGCTGCGCCGCATGGCCGACCAGCTCGAGGAGGGCCGGCGCCGCACGGTCGAGAACGCGCGCATGCGCTCCTGGACCGACCTCGCCCGCAAGGTCGCGCACGAGATCAAGAACCCGCTCACCCCCATGCGCATGGCGGCGGCCGCGCTGAGCCACGGGCGGGAGGGGCAGGAGGCGGAGGCGGGCCGGATCCTGCGCGAGGAGATCGAGCGCCTGGACGGGCTTGCGCGCACCTTTTCCCAGTACGGTCGCATGCCCGAAGGCCCGCGCTCGCGCGTGGACCTAGGCGAGCTGATCACCTCCCTGTCGACGCAGCACTCGTCGGGGGCGACGCCGGTCGAGGTGCACCTCGACGGGGCGATGGAGGTCGACGCGCATTACGACGCGCTGGAGCGGGCGCTGCGCAACCTCATCGTGAACGCGGTGGAGGCACAGGAGGGGACCGGCCGGGTCGACGTCTCGCTGGAGGGTGAGCCGGGCTGGGCCGTGATCCGGGTGGAGGACCGCGGTCCGGGCGTGCCCGAGGACCTCCTCGACGAGATCTGGAACCCCGACGTCACCACGAAGCGGCACGGCACGGGGCTCGGGCTCGCCATCGTCCGCCAGACGGTCGCGCACCATGGGGGCTCGGTCGCCGTCGGCAACCGCGAGGGCGGCGGAGCTTGCTTCGAGGTGCGCCTCCCGTCGCCACCGAGTCAGGATGACACACCCGTTCGTCGGGGCCCGTAGGTGATGTCCATGGACGTTCTCATCATCGACGACGAGGGCAACATCCGGCGGATGTTGCGGATGCTCCTGGAATCCGAGGGATACGGCGTGCGCGAGGCCGGGACCGCGGAGGAGGGGCTGCTGGAAGCGGAGCGACACCCCCCGGAGGTCATCCTCCTCGATCTCATGCTCCCCGCGATGAGCGGGCTGGATGCGCTTCCGCGCCTGAGCTCCGTGGTCCCGGGCGTGCCCGTGGTCATGATGAGCGGTCGGGCCACGCTCTCGGACGCGGTGGAAGCCACCCGGCGCGGGGCGTTCCACTTCATCGAGAAGCCGCTCACGCCGGAGACCGTCCTGGTCACGCTGCGCGCGGCGATGGAGGTCAGCCGCGCGCGCGATCTGACGCGCGCGCTCACGGCGGAGATCGGGCCCGAGGCCGAGCTGGTCGGGGACACCCCGACGATGAACCGCGTGCGGGATCTGGTGCGGAAGGTCGCGCCCACGGACGCGCGTGTCCTCATCACCGGAGAGAGCGGCACGGGCAAGGAGCTCGCAGCAGCGGCCATCCACGGGCTCTCGAAGCGGATGGGCGGGCCCTTCATCCGCGTGAACTCGGCCGCCATCCCGCGCGACCTGGTCGAGAGCGAGATGTTCGGCCACGAGAGGGGCTCCTTCACGGGCGCCACCGAACGGCGCCGGGGTCGCTTCGAGCTGGCCCACACCGGCACGCTCTTCCTCGACGAGGTCGCCGACCTCGGGTCCGAAGCGCAGGCGAAGCTCCTGCGCGCGCTCGAGACCGGGGAGGTGGAGCGCGTGGGCGGCGCGGGGCCGATCGCCGTGGACGTGCGCGTGATCGCGGCGACCAACCGTGACCTGCACGAGGAGTGCAAGGCGGGGCGTTTCCGGGAGGACCTGCTGTTCCGCCTCGAGGTGGTGCCGATCCGCATGCCCCCGCTCCGCGAGCGGCTCGAGGACGTCCCCCTCCTCGTGGAGCACGCCCTGGGGCGGCTCAGGCGCCGCCAGGGGATCCGCGCGCCGCGCTTCTCGCGCGAGGCCGTCGCGGTACTCCAGCGCTACACCTGGCCGGGCAACGTGCGCGAGCTCATGAACCTGATCGAGCGGCTCTCGATCCTCACGTCCGGCCCGGAGGTCCAGCCACCGGACGTGGCGGCCGTCCTGCCACGCGCCCAGACGGCGTCGCCCGATACGCCCGCCTACGAGGACGCCGACGCGCGCGGTCTGCGGGACCGCCTGGACGACTACGAGCGCGAGCTGATCGGTGGCGCGCTCCACGCCGCAGCGGGGAACGTCGCGGAGGCGGGGCGCAGGCTCCAGACCGACAGGGCCAACCTCTATCGCCGGATGAAGCGCCTCGGAATCCGTGGGTGAATAGGCGTGTAGAAATGTCACGACCCGGGCCCCCCGCAGCGTGAGCGGGACACACCCTCCCGCCCGGGATACATCCACCTAACGTCAGGTCGGACATGGACATACGGGATCATACGGGACTGGTACGCTCCCTGCCTCCGACATCGGCCCGTACCCGGTGTGATTCGAACGGAGGGTGGAAAGCCATGCGGTGGATGACGGGCTGGATCTGTGCGCTCCTGGTGGTGGCGGCACCGCTCGGCGCGCAGGAACGGGGAGTGGAGGAGCTGGACCTGCCGCGGCACGTGGCCGACGACATCATCGCCTTCTTCAACCGGCCGACCACGGTCCGCTTCCAGGGACGCGCGGAGATCCCGGCGGGCCGTACGATCCAGGGCGACGTGGCCGTTCTGGGAGGGCCGGTCACCGTGGCGGGGGAGGTCGACGGCGACCTGGTCGTGGTGAACGGCACGCTCACCGTGCCCGAGGGCGGGCGGATCACCGGAGACGTCACGGTGGTCGGCGGGGAGGCCAACGTGGACGTGACCGCCGTGGGCGGGCAGCTCACCGTCTACGAGGAGGCCCTCACGTACGAGCGGCGCGGCGACCGGATCACGTACGACGAGTCGCCGTGGAGCCGGTGGGAGGAGCGGCGCCGACACGGGCGCAGCTGGTTCTCGGTGCGCTCGGCGGGGAACTACAACCGCGTCGAGGGGCTGCCCGTGATGTTCGGGCCGGTCTTCCGCACGCGCGGGGACGACGCGTTCCGCGTCGACCTGATGGGGATCTGGAAGTCCGAATCGGGCATCCGGCTCGCGCCGCGCGAGCTGGGCTACCTCTTCCGGGCCGAGCAGCACTTCGGGCCGGGGAACCGCTTCACGGTGGGCGGCACGGCGCACTCCCTCGTGGACCCCATCGAGACGAACGGGCTCATCGACCTGGAGGCGTCCCTCACCGCCTTCCTCCTGCACCGCGACTACCGTGACTACTTCGAGCGGCAGGGCTTCTCGGGCTACGTCCGCTACGACGAGCCCGATTGGGGGCTCCACCTCGCGCTGGAGTATGGCGACGACGAGTACTCGTTCGTGCCGGTGGGCAGCCCGTGGACGCTCAAGCGCAACGACGCTCCCTGGCGCCCGCAGCCCCTGGTCGCCGAGGGCAGGCTGCGCACGGTCTCGTCGAACGTGCTCGTGGATGCGCGCAACGACTCGGACGACCCGACGGACGGGTGGTACCTGAATGCGCGCGCCACGGTGGGGCTGGGCGGCGGGCTGACGTTTCCGGAGTACAGGCTCCCGGATCCGCAGCCGGCCAACCTCTTCCAGGAGGCGCGCCCGATCGACACGGATTTCAGCGCCGGGTCGATCGACCTGCGACGCTACGCCCGCCTGGGGCCCGGCGCCGACCTGCGCCTGCGGGGCTACCTGGCCGGCTCGATCGACGGCGAGACGCTGCCGCCCCAGTTCCAGCACACGCTCGGAGGCGAGGGCTCGCTCCCCGGACATCCCCTCATGTCGCTCGACTGCGGCGCGCGCGACCGCCTCTTCTCGGTCTACCGGAACGTGGACGACGAGAGCGTGCGCATGCCGGTCTACGCGGGCTACGGATGCGACCGCATCGCGCTCTTCCAGGCCGAGTACAGGAGCACGCTCTTCTTCGACTTCGACCTGGGCCCGGGCGACGACTGGGGCGACACCTGGGACTGGTATCCGGTGATCGACCTCCATCCCAGCTGGTCGATCTTCTTCGACGCCGGCCGCGGCTGGTCGCTCGCAGACCCGTCGGATCCGGCCTTCCTCGGCCCTTCCACCAGAACCCAGATGGACCTCGGATTCGGGCTGCTCCTGGGAGACATCGGCCTGTACTGGGCGTGGCCGCTCTCCGGGAACAGCAAGGACGCGAACTTCTTCATGCGCATCGACCATAGGTTCTGACGGCGGCGCCCGACCCCGGACGCGAGCCCGGCTCCACAGGCCCTCGCGTCTCCTCTCCGGGGCCCCACTCGTCGGGGCCCTCTGGGTCGCGCTCGCCCTGTGGCCCGCCCCGCTCGCGGCGCAGGACGACGCCCCGCTGACCTTCTCGGCCTCGTCCGAGGGAGGTCGCCTGCAGATCCACATCGGCGGCCTCTTCGAGGAGCCTTCGCTCGGCCGCGCCCTGCACTCGGGGCTCCCCCTGCGCATCCGCATCGTGGCGGAGCTGTGGAAGGACGGCTTCTTCGACAGCCAGAAAGGCCGCTCGGAGTGGCGGGCGAGCGTCCTCTATGACCCGCTCGAGCAGAAGTACCGCGTGGCCACCGCGTCCGGGACCGCCGAGCTCTCCGTCGACTCCATCGCGGCCGTGCGCGAGGCGCTCGAGAGCTCCTTCTCGCTTCCGCTCGAGCCCAGGGAGGAGGGCCGCTACTACTACCTGGGCGAGGTCCAGGTCGAGACGCTGTCGCTCACGGACCTGGAGGAGCTGCAGCGCTGGCTGAACGGCGACCTCGCGCCCGCCGTGAAGGGCGACCAGCCCATGGAGACCGCGATGGGGCGGGGCGTACGCCGCGTGATCGTGCGCATGCTCGGGCTCCCCGCACGGCGCTTCAAGGTGCGCACCGAGTCGTTCGACGTCGGACCCGTGGATCCGCGCTGAGGGTACGCCGTCGGGTCCGGATCAGGCGAACGCCGCGCGCCGCACCGTGAGCGACTCGATGCGCTCCACGTCCGGCTCCACCCCGATGCCCGGACCCTGCGGCACCCTCATCTCCCCACCCTCGACCACGAACTCGGGCTCGACGACGTCGCGCTCCCAGTAGCGCTGCGACGCGGAGATGTCTCCCGGGAGGGTGAAGCCCTCGAGCGACGCGAGCGCCACGTTGTGCGCGCGCCCCACGCCGGACTCGAGCATCCCGCCGCACCACACGGGAAGCCCATGCGCCTTCATCGTGTCGTGAATACGTCGGGACGAAGCGTGACCGCCGACGCGGCCGGGCTTGATGTTGACGATGCGGCAGCTCCCGAGCTCGAGCGCGAGGTCGAGGTCGCCCACCGACTCGATCGACTCGTCGAGGCATATGGGCGTGCGCAGCCGCTCCTGGAGCTTCGCGTGCTCCATGAAGTCGTCGTAGAAGAGCGGCTGCTCGATCATCATGAGGTCGAGCGCGTCGAGCTCCTGCAGGCGGGAAGCGTCGGCGAGCGTGTACGCGGAGTTCGCGTCCGCCATGAGGCGCACGTCCGGGAAGCGCGCCCGCAGCCCGGCGAGCATGTCCACGTCGCGTCCGGGCTTGATCTTGATCTTCACGCGCGCGTAGCCCTCGTCGACGAAGCCGGCCACCTTCTCGTGGAGCGCCTCGTCCGTCCTCTGGAGGCCGACGCTCACCCCCACCGGCACGCGCGCGCGCGTCCCGCCGAGCTTCTTCGACAGCGACACCCCGTCCATGCGCGCGGCGAGGTCCCACGCCGCCATCTCCACGGCCGCCTTCGCCATGTGGTGCCCGCGGATCCACGAGATCGGCGCGAGCACGTCCTCCGGCCCGTCGGCATCGCGCCCGACGATCCGCGGGAGGATGAAGTCGGTCAGGAGGTGCCAGGCCGTCTCCGTCGTCTCGTAGGAGTACGAGGGATCCTCCCCGACCACGCATTCGCCCCACCCCTCCAGCCCCTCGCCCCGGAGCGTGAGGAGGATGATGCGGCGGTCCTGCTTCCCGCCGCTGCTGATCTCGAAGTACTCCTTGAGCCGCAGCGGGATCTCGCGGAGCTCGGCGCGCTCGATCTTCATGGGGTCCCTTCTCTCGTGAGCAGGTAGTCGGAGGTACGGGCGCCGCGCAGCAGCTCGCGCACCTCGTAACCCCGCTCCAGGTAGTGGGTGAAGGCCGTGCGCGTCGCCTCGCGCCACGCCCGGGCGAGCTCCATCGAGTCCGCCATCACGGCGGAGATGTCGGCCGGGATGGCGACGCGGAGCCGCGGAGCGTCGAGGCCGGTGACCGGCGCGCCCGGATGCGGGTGGGCGGTGGCCGGGTCGGCCTCGCCCAGCGCGGACGGGTCCGAGGCGTGCAGCTCGGCGGCCGGCCCGCGCTCGGTGCCGGCGACGCGGTTCCCGACGCGCTCCGAGGCCATGCGCCAGAGCGCGATGAACCGGTCGGTGCCGATGCCGCGGTGCAGGGGGGAGTCCGTCTCGCCGTACATGTCGCGGGCGTACTCCCGAACGACGATGCCGAGCTTGGAGAAGTTCAGGTAGGCGTTGCGCGACTGGAGCGGGTCGAACGTCCAGTACATCGTGGTCACGCCCCGATCGAGCAGGAGGCGGCGCTGGTAGGCCTTCAGCTCCGAGCCGAGCCCGGTGTCGCGCAGCCCGCGCCGCACGGCCAGCATGTCCGACCAGTGCACCACTTCGCCGTCGCGCACGCCGGTCATGCCGAAGACGAAGCCCACCAGACTGCCGCGCTCGTCCCACGCCCCCGAAGCCACGCCGCCGAGGATCTGCGCGACCTTCAGGATGGCCGGTGGCACGCGCTCCGAGAAGCCGTGCCCCCAGGTCTCCTCCTGCAGCGCGACACACGCCTGCAGCTCCTCGATCGTCTCGAGGGGGCGGATCGTCCACTCGCTCATCCGTCCACCGGGGCCATGAGCAGGAGCGCGAGGAGTGCGCAGCGGTCCACGGTGGCGTCGATGACGATGTGCTCGTGCAGCGCGTGCGCCCCGTCGCCCACGGCGCCGAGACCATCCAGCGTCGCCGTGAATTGGCTGATGACGCTCCCGTCGGACGCCCCGCCCACCATCGTCTCCTCGACGTCCAGGCCGAGCGCGGACGCGGCGGCCCGGGCCCGCTCCCAGAGCTTCCGGTTGCGTGGGGTCCGCTCGAGCGGCGGGATCCTCATCCCACCGCCGACCTCGACCCTCACCCCCGGCGTGGCGGGTCCGAGGCCGAGGATGGCCGCCTCCACCCGCCTGCCGTCTTCGGCGCGCGCGACGCGCACGTCCACCTCCGCCGTGGCTCGTGCCGCCACCACGTTCGGGCGCGTTCCGCCGCGCACCACCCCCACGTTGACGGTCGTGCCGTCCCCGCCCTCGTCGAGCGCGTGCAGCGCCCCGATCACGTGGGCGAGCTCGGCGATCGCGCTCGATCCCTCGCCGGGGGCGAGGCCCGCGTGCGCCGCCCGGCCGTAGATCTCCACCTCGAAGCTCCCGACGCCCTTGCGCGCGGTCTTCAGCTTCCCGGAGGGACCGGCCGCGGGCTCCGTCACGAACGCGCGGCAGGCGCGGCGCGCAAGGCGCCGGACGACGCACCCCGATTCGGGGCTACCGATCTCCTCGTCGGAGTTCACCAGGACCACCGGGGTGGCCGGCGGCGTGGCGCCGAGGTCGCGCAGGACGCGGAGCGCGAAGACCATCAGCGCGAGGCCGGCCTTCATGTCGAACGTCCCCGGGCCGTGCAGCCGACCCTCGGCCTCACGCACGGGCATCTCCTCGACCGTGCCATGGGGCCATACCGTATCTCCATGTCCGACCAGGAGTTGCAGCGGTAGCCCCCGCGTCCGCTCCCGCGGTCGGGCCACGATCAGGCCGCCGCTGCGCACCCCCCGCCGGAGGCGGGACACGTACCCGATCTCGCCCAGCGCGTCGACCAGGAGCGCCTGCACCCCGGCCTGCGCGGCGGGGTCGTCCGTGGGCGACTCGTGCTCGGCGAGCCTCCGGACGAACGAGACGATCGCATCACGCTCGGCGCGCACGCGCGCCAGCACCTCGGACGCCTCGACCCCGACCGACGCGGCTCGCGTCATCCGTAGAGCCCGGCGCGCCGGTAGCTCTCGTCGAGCAGCTCGACGGGATGGACCACACCCTCGTGGGCGCCCGCGAGGCGGAGCCCCGCGCCGATCTGCATCATGCACCCGGGGTTCGGCGTGGCCACCACGGTCGCGCCGGCCGCGCGCACCGCCGCCACCTTGTCGCCCCCGATCCTCCCGCCCAGCTCCGGGTGGGTCAGCCCGTAGATCCCGGCCCCGCCGCAGCATTCGGAGGCGTTGTCCACCACGCGCACCTTTGCGCCGGGCACGGCCGCCAGCACGTCGAGCGGCGCCGTCTTGATGCGTTGCGCGTGCAGGAGGTGACACGGATGGTCGTACGCGACCGCGCACGGCACGGGCGCACCCTTGCGCGGGCCCGCCTCGACGAGGAGCTCCGACACGTCGCGCACGCACGACGCGAGCTCCGCCGCGCGCTCGGCGTAGTCGGGATCGTCCGCCAGCAGCTCGCCGTACTCCTTCATCGTCGCTCCGCACCCGGCGGCGTTGACCACGATCATCCCGGCACCCGCGGCCTCGAACGCGTCCACGTTGACCCGGGCGAGCGCCCTCGCCCCGTCCAGCGACCCCCCGTGCGCGTGCAGCGCGCCGCAGCACGTCTGCCCTGGGGACGGCACCACCTCCCAGCCGTTCGCGGCCAGCACCCTCGCGGTCGCCTCGTTCACCCTGCCGTACAGACCTTCCTGGACGCATCCCGTGAGGAGGGCCACGCGGCCGCGGCCGCCCGCGGGCGGCGTGTCGGCGGGTCCGCCCACCGCGTCGTCCGCGGTGCGCTCCGGGGGCGCATCCGTGCGCAGGCGCTTCCACGGCGCGGTGGCGGCGAGCATGGCCAGCCCCAGGCGCACGCTGCCGAGCAGCCCCTTCGAAGGCAGCACCCGTGCGCCCAGCGCCGGGAGCCCCGTGGCGCGCGCGACCCTCCCGCACAGGAAGAAGGCGCGCCGGAGCGGAGCGTTCGCGAACACACCCAGGAGAAGCGCGCCGAGACCGCCGCGCGGGCGGTGGCGCGCACCCACGTCCCGGGCCAGCTCGAGGAGGGAGCCGTACTCGACGCCGGAGGGGCAGACGGGCTCACAGGCGCGGCAGCCCAGGCATCGATCGATGTGCGTCTGGAAGGCGTCCGCTCCCGGATCGAGCCGTCCTTCCACGACGGCACGCATGAGGTGCAGGCGGCCGCGCGGGGAGTCGGCCTCGTCGCCCAGCCGGTTGTACGTCGGGCACGCCGGGAGGCAGAACCCGCAGTGCACGCAGGTGAGGAGGCGCTCACGTTGCCGCTCGAGCGCGCGCGTCAGGGCGTCCGCCGCGACCGTCGTCGCCTGGGGGCTCATGTCACCTCTTCCTCGAGAGGAGATGCCGGGCGGCCCCGACGAGCCCGGCGAGGCCGCCCCGGCCACGCATCTCACAGACCGCCATCAGCTCGGCCTCCGTCTTCGACGTGTACGGGAACCACCAGGGCTCCCTGGCCAGGTCGACGCGATTGGCGAGCATGGTGCGCGTGCGCGACATCTCGTCGAGCGCCTCGAGGCCTCGGCGCTTCCCGAACCCGCTCGCGCCCACGCCGCCGACCGGAAGGGCCCCGAGGGCGTAGTGGCCGAGCACGTCGTTCACGGACACCCCACCCGCCCGCAGTTTACGCGCGACACGCACGCCGCGGGCGCGGTCACCGGTCCACACGCTCGCGAAGAGGCCGAAGGGCGAGTCGTTCGCCCTGCGCACGGCGTCTTCGTCCCCGTCCACGGGGATCACCGGAAGGACCGGGCCGAAGGTCTCCTCGCGCAGGACCTTCATCGCGTCCGTGACGTCCACGAGCAAGGTGGGGAGGAAGATCGCCGAGCCCGGCTCCCTCCTTCGACCGCCGGTGAGGACCCGCGCCCCGCGCTCGAGGGCGTCGCGCACGTGCTCCTCGACGATCTCGACCTGCGCGCCGCTCACCATCGGCCCGACGTCGGCATCGGCACCGGGGCCGACCCGCAGCGCCTCGACCTCCCTCCTCAGGCGACCCAGGAAGTCGTCGAAGATCGAGCGGTCCACGTATACCCTCTCGATCGAGATGCACGTCTGGCCCGCGTTGAAGAACGCGCCGAACGTCACGCCGCGCGCCGCGCGGTCGAGGTCCGCGTCCGCGAGCACGAGGGCGGGGTCCTTCCCGCCGAGCTCGAGCGTCACCGGCGTGAGGGTCTCGGCCGCGGCCGCCATGACCTTGCGGCCCGTGGGGCCGCTCCCGGTGAAGACGACCCGATCGACGCCGGAGCGGACGAGCGCGTCTCCCGTGCGTCCGTCGCCGCTCACGACGCCGACGAGCCCGGACGGCACCCCCGCGGCCTCGCACAGCCCGGGGATGAGCATCGTGGTCCACGGCGTCAGCTCCGATGCCTTCAGCACGATGCCGTTGCCGGCCGCGAGCGCGGGGGCCACGCAGTCCATCGCCAGGATGAAGGGGTAGTTCCACGGCGTGATCGCACCGACCACCCCGTACGGCTCGAGCTCGACCCACCCGCGCTTCCACAGGAGCCAGCCGGAGGACACGCGGCGGGGACGGAGGTGCCGGGGCGCCCGCGACGCGTAGAAGCGCAGCAGGTCGATGGAGACGAGGACCTCGGTCATCCCCTCGGCGAGCGGCTTTCCGGTCTCGGCCCGGATGCGCCCGGCGATCTCGACGATGCGCTCACCCAGCACGGCCGCGAGCCGTCGCACCACCCGCGCCCGCGCGGACGGATCCGCGGCGCCCCAGGCGCGCTGTGCCCCGCGCGCCGTGGCCACGACGTCGCGCACCTCGTCGGCGTCGTGCACCGGAAGCTCGGCCAGCACGCTCCGGTCGAGGGGGCTGCACACCACGAACGTCTCCGTGCCGACCATGCCGACGCTCATGCGCCGAACCGTCCCGGCGAGAGCACACCGTCCGGGTCGAAGCGCGTGCGGATCGCCGCGCCCAGCGCGCCGGCCCGGCCGCGGTCTCCGTGCACGCCCACCGCGGAGGCGAGCTCGCGCGGCGCCTCCTCCAGCGTCAGGCCTCCGCCGAGCGTCTCCAGGCGCCGGCGAAGCACCGTGAGCGCGAACGCGTCCACGCGTCCCGCCTCCGCGAGCGAGGCCCGCGCCCGTCCGGCCATGACGTCCGCCACCACCGAGCACCCCGGGAGCGCTTCGGTCACGGCCGACAGAACCGCCGCCAGGGAGGCCGGCAGCGCGGTGCCGCGCACGACCAGCGCGCCCTCCGCCGCGTGGTTCGCGGCATCCACGAAGAGCCTCCCGGCGGCCTCACCCTCATGCCGCGTCGGCTCGACCTTCACGCCGGAGAGGATGCGCGCCTCGTCCGCCGCGACGCCGGCGGCAGCCCCCTGGAGCCGCACGACCAGCGCCGCCCCGGCACCCTGCCACGGGTCGGGCGCCATCAGCACGGCCGAAGCGGGCACCACCGGGGAGGTGGCCACCGCCCTCGCGACCGGGACCAGATCCGCCGGCCGGGCCGAGCGCAGCACGAGCGCCCGCTCCGTCTCCGGGCGCGGGAAGACCCGCACGGTCACCGACACCACCACGCCCAGCGTCCCGTGGCTGCCCACCACGAGCTTCACGAGATCGAAGCCCGCCACATTCTTCATCACCTTCCCGCCCAGGCGGAGCACCCGCCCGTCCCCGGTCACCAGGGTCAGGCCGAGCACGTGGTCGCGCGGCGATCCGTACGCCGACCCGAGTGGACCCGGCGCGCCGGTGGCCACCAGACCGCCGAGCGTGCGTCGGGACGCGAAGGGCGGGTCGACCGGGAGCCACTGGCCGTGCGCACCCAGCGCCGCCGCGAGGTCACCGAGCGTGGTGCCGGCCGAGGCGGTGACCGTGAGGTCCGCGGGCTCGTAGTCCTCGATGCCCTCGAGACGCGCGGTGGAGAGCACCACGAACGGGCGCGACGGCGGCTCGCATCCGGGCGCCGTACGCCCGCCGAGCGGCACGAGGCCCACCCCCGCGCGCACGGCGGCCGCCAGCGCGGCCTGCACCTCGGCGACCGAGCGCGGGCTCACGACGCCTTCGGGCGAGGCTCCGCCCAGCGCCCACGCCATCGGGTCGGCGGGCACCTCCAGGGCGCCCTGTGGGAAGGCCGCCTCGAGCGTCGGGGGAGCGGCGCTCACGGGACGGTCGCCGCGCTGCGACGCGGCTTCGCGACCACCGCGGCGTCCTCCGCGTCCGGAAGCACCTTGCCGGGGTTGAGGAGGCCGGACGGGTCGAAGACGTCACGGACCGAGCGCATCGCCTCGATCTCGTCGGGGCCGTAGACCAGGTGCATGTACTTCCGCTTGTCCACGCCCACGCCGTGCTCACCGGTGATCGTCCCGCCCGCTTCCACGCACGCCGCCATGATCTCCTGCGAGGCGGCCTCGACGCGGGCCAGCTCGTCGGCGTCGCGCCTGTCGAACAGGAGCTTGGGGTGCAGGTTGCCGTCCCCGGCGTGGAAGACGTTCGCGACCCTGAGCCCGTGTGCCGCGCCGATCTCGCGGATGCGCGCGAGCACGTCCGTGAGCTTCGTGCGGGGAACGGTCGCGTCCTGGACGATGAGGTCGGGCGCCAGCCGCCCGAAGGCCCCGAACGCCTTCTTGCGGCCCTTCCACAAGGCGTCGCGCTCCGCGTCGTTGCGCGCACGACGCACCTCGCGCGCGCCGTGCTCCATGCACAGCGCCTCGGCGCGCCCCGCGTCCGCCTCGAGCGCGGCCTCGGTGCCGTCGAACTCCACGACCAGCGCGGCGCCGGCGTCCGTCGGGTACCCCGCCGCGAACACGGAGGCCTCGACCGCCTGGATGGACGGCTGGTCCATGATCTCGAGCGCGGCGGGGAGGAGGCCGGCGCCCACGATCGCGGTGACGGCGCGGCCCGCGTCCTCGAGCGTCTCGAAGATCGCGAGGAGGGTGCGGACCCCCTCGGGGAGCGGGAGGAGCCGCACCTCGATCTCCGCGGCCACGCCGAAGCACCCCTCGGAGCCCACGAAGACGCCGACCAGGTCGTATCCGGACTCGGGATCGGCGCCCGCGCCGCCCAGCTCGACCACCTCGCCGTCGGAGAGGACCACGGTGAGCCCCGTGATGTAGCGCGACGTGACCCCGTACTTGAGGCAGTGCGGCCCGCCCGAGTTCTCGGCGACGTTCCCACCGATCGTGCACGCCGTCTGCGAAGAGGGGTCGGGCGCGTAGTAGAGTCCGTGGGGGCGGGCGGCTTCGCTCAGGCGCGCGTTCACCACGCCCGGCTGCATGCGCGCGGTGCGATTCTCCGGGTCGATGGAGAGGATGCGCGTCATACGCGCCGTCCCGACCACGACGGCCCCGTCGCCCGCGAGCGCGCCGCCGGACAGCCCCGTCCCCGCACCCCGCGGAACGACCGGGATCCCCGCGCGCCGGAGCACCGCCATCACCCCCGCCACCTCGGCTGTGGTCGCGGGGAGGACGACGGCCCGAGGTGGCCAGCGGTACGCCGTCAGACCGTCGGACTCGTAGACCAGGAGGTGGTTCGGGTCCGTGATGACGTGCTCGGGACCCACCAGCTCGCCGAGTCGGCGGTGGACGGAGGCGGGAAGGGTGGGAGGCACGGTCTGATGCCGTCGTCTGGCGGAGCGTGGGCGGGCCCGGAAGCGCGTGTCGGGATCCTCGACGATAGAGCCCGGGCGGCCCCTCCGGCAACCGATCCCCGGCGCCTAGTGCGCCTGCCCGCTACGCACGTGGTCGATCAGCGCCTGCAAGCTCATGGTCGCCGCGCGGCGCACGCCCGCCGGCAGCGCCTCGCCGTACACCACACGCACGAGCTCCTCCGTGGCGGCGGCCGGGCGGTCGGCGAGCGCTCGCTCGACCTGCGCGATGCGCTCCAGACGATGGTGCTCGTAGCGATCCAGGGCGCCGGGGACGTCCTCGATCGGTGGGCCGTGCGCAGGATAGAGCACGCCCGGCGTGAGCGCGCGCACCCGTCGCAGCGATCCCAGGTAGTCGGCCACGCACCCCGGATACTCGCCGACCCAGGTGGTGTCGCCCCTCCCGAGCACGAGGTCCCCCACGAAGAGCGCCCTCCGCTCCCGCCAGTGGAAGCTCAGGTGGTCCGCGCTGTGGCCGGGCGTATGGATCGCGACGAGCGTGCCGGCGTCGGTCGCGATCGCGTCGCCGTCCGCGAGGGGAGCGGTCACAGCGTCCACAGTCGGGGGGCCGTACACGGCCGAGTCGACCGCGTCCGCGACAGCCGTCGCGCAGCCGGCGTGGTCAGCGTGACCGTGCGTGACCACGACCCGCACGCGCTCCGCGTCGCGCACCCAGGCGACGAGAGCCTGGACGTGGTCCGCCACGTCGGGGCCCGGGTCGAGCAGAACCACGTCACGATCACCCACACGGTACGTGCGCGTGCCGTCCAGCGTGAAGGGGCCGCTGTTGCCGGCGCTCAGGTACGGTGGGTGCTCGCCCACCGCGGGCTTCTCCCCGTCAGCGACGCTCGGCGGCGAGCTGCTCGGCGAGCTTGTCGGCCACGCCCTGCAGGCCGGACTCGTCCTCCTCCGTGAAGGCGCGCGCGTCCTCGGAGTCGATGTCGATCTGGCCGAAGATGTCGTCGCCCGCACGGATCAGCACGACGATCTCCGACTGCACGTCCGGCGAGCAGGCGAGGTAGTTCTCCTCCTTGCTCACGTCGGGGACGTTCAGGTTCACCTTCTCGGCCACCGCGCGACCGCACACGCCCGACCCGACGGGGATCTTCGCGTGCTCCGTGGGCGAGCCCATGTAGTTGTGCAGCCAGAGCTCCGACCCCTCGGCGTTCAGGAGGTAGACGCCCGTCCAGTTGAAGCGGGTGTCGGACGAGGCGATCGTCCGCACCGCGTAGCGCAGGAGCGCGTCGGAGAGATGTCCCTCGTCGCGCATCGTCTGCAGGTCCTTCACCAGCTTTCCGGCTTCCAGCATGCTTTTCCGATTCCCTCAGGCGGTTCCACCCGCGCCGGCGAGGCCCCGTGCGAGCTTCCTGCGATGCCGGCCCCGGGCGCCTCTCCGGATGAGAGGACGAGCCACGGCCCCCGGACCGAGCCTTGAAGGCTAGGAGAGGGGACCGGACGCGTCAATCTCGGCGCCGGCCCGCCTCGCAGCTCAACGCGGCGTGAAATCCGTTTCCGGGCCCAGCCGGCGGATGAAGGCGGCGATCAGCCGCGCGGTGGCCTCCAGGTCCGCCACGCTCACGAGCTCGCTGGGAGAGTGCATGTAGCGGTTGGGCACGGAGACGAGCGCGGTGGGCACCCCCGTGCGTGTCAGGTAGATCGCGTCCGCGTCGGTGCGCGTCGAGCGCGGAGCCGCCTGGATCGTGTGGGGGATCACCTCCTCCTCCGCGACGCGGACCAGCGCCTCGAACACTTCGTTGTGCGAGGCGGAGCCACGGCTGAGGACCGGGCCGCCGCCGATCCGGTGCTCGCCGAGCTCCTTCTTCTCGATGTCCGGCACGTCGGTGCTGAAGGTGACGTCCACGGTGATCGCCACGTCGGGCTCGAGTGAGAACGCGCCGGTGCGTGCCCCGCCACCGGAGTAGCCGATCTCCTCCTGGACGGTGGCGACCGCCGTGACCGAGGCCGCCGGCGGGTCGGCGGCCAGGAGGCGCACGGCCTCCAGCACCACGAAGGCCCCGATGCGGTTGTCGATCGCGCGGCTGGCGATCCGGTCCCCGGCCAGGCGCACGAGCTTGTGGGCCAGGACCGCCGGGTCACCGACGCGGATGCCGAGCCCGGCCACCTCCTCGCGCGAGCCGGCTCCCACGTCCACCCACAGGTTCTTGGTCTTCGACGCCTTGGTCCGGTCCTCCTGCGTCATCAGGTGGATCGCCTTCTTGCCGATCACGCCCGGCACGTCCCCTTCGCGTCCCAGGATCGTCACCCGCTGCCCGACGAGCACCTGCGGGTCCCACCCGCCGATCTCGTCGATGTAGAGGAACCCCTTCTCGTCCACCCAGGTGATCTGGAGGCCGATCTCGTCGATGTGGCCCGCGAGCATCACGCGCGGGCGCCCGTCCGGGTTCAGCGTGGCGAAGGAGTTGCCGCTGACGTCGACGCGCACGTCGTCGAGGAAGGTGCCCGCCTCCTCGCGCCAGACGCGCGCGGGGCGGACCTCGAAGCCGGACGGGCCGGCGGCGTCGAGGAGCTTCTCGAGGAAGGAGATGTCTTGGGCCATCGGGCGTGGCGGCAGGTCCGGATCGGACGTGGGGAGAGGAGCGAGACAAGCTAGGACGCCGCCCCCCGCCGATCCAGTGGCGCCCTCAGCCCAGCGGATCCTCGTCGCGCAGCGGGACCCGGATCTCCTTCTCGGGGTCGAGCCCGTGGGGGGTGCCCCCCCCGGGCGCGCCGTCTCCGCCGGGCCGGCCGCCGAACGGCATGCCGAACCCTCCGGGCCCCATGACCGTGAGGCGTATCGTCCCGGCGCGCAGCCTCTGCTCCAGCGAGCGGCGTACCCGCGCCTGGATCCAGCGGCGCGTCGGCTTGAAGAGGAGCGCGAAGCCGGTGATGTCCGTGAGGATTCCCGGCGTGAGCAGGAAGGCGCCGCCGAGGAGGACCGCGATCCCGTCCTGGAGCGGTCGGCCCGGAACGCGCCCCTGCGCCAGCTCCTGCTGGAACTGCCAGAAGACGCGCATCCCCTCGGCGCGGGCGAGGGCCGCGCCGGTGGCGCCGGTCACCACCACGAGCGCCAGCGTCGGCCACAGGCCGACCCACTCCCCGATGCGGATCAGGAGCATGAGCTCCACGATCGGCAGCAGGATGAAGAGGATCGCCAGTCGGGACAGGAAGGACATGGGGTCCTCTACCCTGGTGCGCGGGGTGGGGGTCCGGCCCGCCGTGACGCAAGGTCGCCGGCCCGGACGGCCGGGACGCCGCGGACCACCCTCCCGGAGGACCCCCCGCCCCCTCCGGGGGTAGCTTTCGGCTCCGCGCGAACCGCCATCGAGACGGACCGGCCTCCCATGGAGCAGACGTACTTCCGCAAGGGCTTCGGGCTCAAGAAGGAGCTCAAGCCGCTCATCGACGCCGAGTACCACTCGGCGCTCGTGGAGCGGGTCCGTGCCCGCGGCTACACCGACACCTTCGGCGACGTCACGGTCCGCCTCGCGCAGGAGTTCGGCTTCTGCTACGGGGTCGACCGCGCGGTCGATTATGCGTACGAGACGGTCCACAAGTTCCCGGACCGCGCGATCTGGCTGGTCGGCGAGATCATCCACAACCCGCACGTCAACCAGCGCATGACCGACATGGGGATCCGGTTCATCTATCCGGATCCGGCAGGCCATTTCGACTTCTCCTCCGTGACGTCGGAGGACGTGGTCATCCTCCCCGCCTTCGGCGTCACGACGCACGACTTCGAGACGCTGAAGGGGCTCGGGTGCATCCTGGTCGACACCACGTGCGGCTCGGTGCTGCACGTGTGGAAGCGCGTGGAGGGGTACGCCCGCGACGGCTTCACCTCGATCATCCACGGGAAGTACTCGCACGAGGAATCGCGCGCGACCGCGTCGCAGGCGACCAAGTACAACCACGGGAAGTACCTCGTGGTGCGGGACATGGACGAGGCGAGGCTGGTGTGCGACTACATCGCCCGGCGCCCGGGCCGCCTGACGAGGGAGGCCTTCATGGAGCACTTCGCCCACAAGGCCACCCAGGGCTTCGACCCCGAGGCCGACCTGACCAAGGTGGGCGTGGCCAACCAGACGACGATGCTCGCCAGCGACTCGATCGCGATCGGCATGAAGGTCCACGAGGCGATGGTCGAGCGCTGGGGCTTCGATCAGATCAAGGAGCACTACCGGTCGTTCGGGACGATCTGCTCGGCGACGCAAGAGCGGCAGGACGCCGTCGCCGACATGATGAAGGAGCCCCCGGACATCATGATCGTGATCGGCGGCTACAACTCCTCGAACACGAACCACCTCGCCCACCTCTGCCGGCAGCACACCCGCACCTTCCACATCGAGGACGCGTCGTGCATCGACGCGGAGAGCGGCCACATCCGCCACAAGCCGGAGCTCGACCCGTCAGCTCCCGAGGTCGTGGAGGAGCGTTGGCTCCCGGAGGGTCCCTTCCAGCTCGGCATCACCGCCGGCGCGTCCACGCCGAACAACAAGATCGGCGAGGCGGTCACGCGCGTGCTCGGGATCCGGGGGATCGAGGTCGACCTCGGCGTGCCCGAGGAAGAGGAAGAGGAGACGCAACCGGTCTGACGGGCGCCACGCCGCCGCGTCAGGTCAGCTCGGCCTCGCGCACGGCGCGCCCCAGCTTCTTGAGCAGGTCGCGCATCGCCTCCTGCTCGGCCTCGTCGAGGTGGGAGGCCAGCCGCTCGATGTAGTCGCCGTGTCCCGGGAACACCTCGGCGATCAACGCCTTTCCCCGCTCGGTCAGCTTCGCCTGGATGATCCGCCGGTCGGCCGGCGAGCGCTCCCGATACACCAGCCCCTGCTCCTCGAGGCGGTCCATGACGTACGTCACGTTGCCGCCGGTGACCAGGAGCTTCTCGGCCAGCTCGCCCAGCGACAGCGGCCCCAGGTGGTGGAGCGCCTCCAGGATGCCGAACTGCGGCGTGGTGAGCCCGTACTCCTGGACCTTGCACGCGACCGCGCGGGAGAACGTCGAATAGCATCGCGCGAGGGCGATCCAGAGTCGTAGCGCCCGCTCCTGGCGCTCCGACCATTCGCGCGTGGCCGGAGCGTCGGGATCGAGGCGTTCCTGGGGGGTGGACGCCCCGTCGGGTTCGTTCGTCATCAGATGTGGATCGGCCGGCCAAGAGCCGCCAGCGCTCCTTCCGAGACGCCCTCCGAGAGCGTCGGGTGGGGGTGTATCGCCTTCTCCATCTCCTCGACCGTGGACTCCAGGTGCCGGCCGAGCACGAACTCGGCGATCAGCTCCGTGGCGCTCGGCCCGACGATGTGGGCTCCGAGGATCTCGGAGTACTTCTTGTCCCGTACGATCTTCACGAACCCGTCGGTGTGCCCGGCCGCGACGGCCCTCCCGATCGCCACCCACGGCAGCTTGCCCACCTCCACGTCGAAGCCCTTCTCCTTCGCCTGGGCCTCCGTGAGGCCCACCGACGCCACCTCGGGGTGGCAATAGGTGCAGTTCGGCACGTTCCCGTAGTCGACCGTTCCGTGGCCCTTCCCGGCGATGTGCTCCACGCAGACGATCCCCTCGTGGCTCGCCTTGTGCGCGAGGAGCTGATGCCCGGCCACGTCGCCGATCGCGTACACGCCGTCCACGTTCGTACGTAGCTGGGCGTCCACGATGACGAAGCCGCGCTCGTCGGTCTTCACGCCGACGGTGTCGAGGCCGAGCCCCTCGGAGTTGGGCACGCGGCCCACCGCGGACAGGACGTAGTCGACCTTGACCTCGTGCGCCTGTCCCTTGCCGTCCTTGAAGGTGACGCCCACGCCGTCGCCCTGGATGTCCGCCTTCTCGAAGCGCGCCGAGGTGTGGATGTCCATCCCGCGCTTCTTGTAGGCGCGCTCCATGAACTTCGACACGTCCTCGTCCTCGAGCGGGAGGATGCGGTCCAGCGCCTCGACGATGGTGACCTTCGTGCCGTACGAGGCGAACACGTCGGCGAACTCCATCCCGATCGCGCCGGCCCCGACGATCAGCAGCGTTGCGGGCGCCTTCTGCTGCATGAGCGCGCCCGTGGAGGACCAGATGCGGTCCTCGTCGATCTCGAGCACGGGGAGGTCACGCGGCCGCGACCCGGTCGCGATGATCACGTTCTTCGCCTCGAGGGTGCGCTTCGAGCCGTCCGGTCCCTCGACCTCGACCTCGCCCTTCCCCTTCAGCCGGCCGAAGCCCTCTACGTGCGTCACCTTGTTCTTCTTGAAGAGGTGCGCGATGCCGCGGTTCATCTGGTCGGCGACGGCTCGGCTCCGCTTCTGCGCCGGGCCGAGATCGAAGGAGACCTCCTTGGCGATGATGCCGTGCTTCTCGCCGCCCTGCATCTCGTTGACGAGGAGCGCGCTCGTGAGCAGCGCCTTGGTCGGGATGCACCCGATGTTCAGACACACCCCGCCGAGCTTGTCCACCTCGACGCACGCCACGCTCATCCCGAGCTGCGCGGCGCGGATCGCCGCGACGTAGCCACCGGGTCCGCTGCCGACGATCACGACGTCGAACCGGTCGCCATTCTCCTTGCCAGCCACGTGCTACCTCGCTCTTTGAAGAGGGGCCGAGAGCCCCCGAAAGGTCGTACAACGTTTGAAGAATCAAGGAACTTAGGTCGCCCTGCCGGGACGGTAAACCCCGCAAACGGGCAGAAGAGCCGCCTCGCGCATGGACACGTGGCACGTAACTTTCGGCTCCCGAGGAGCGTCTCTTCTTCCGTCGGACGGCCAGCATACCGGTCTCGTTTCCAATGACCCTCCGCTCCCCGCCTCACCCGGGCACCTCGCTGCGCGTGGCCTTCGTCGTCCAGGGCGAGGGCCGCGGGCACATGACGCAGGCGCTGGCGCTGGCCCGCATGCTGCGCGTCGCGGGCCATCGGGTGGTCAAGGTCTTCCTCGGGAGGAGCCACGTCCGCGCCGTCCCGGCCTACTTCGTCGAGGGCATCGGCGCCCCGATCCGGACCTTCGCTGCCCCCACGCTCGTCCCCGAGCGCGACCACAGGGGTGTGTCGATGGGCGCGACCGCGCTGAACAGCACGCTCCACCTCCCCGCGTACGTCGCGGCGGGCGTCCGTCTCGCACGGGAGATCCGGCCGGACGAGGTGGACGTGGTCGTCAACTTCTACGAGCTGGTGGGGGCGCTGTCGCGCGTCGTACTGGGCGCGGCGATCCCGTCGGTGACGCTCGCGCACAACTACTGGTTCCTGCACCGTGCCGCGTCCCTGCCGCCGGGCTCCCAGCTCACGCGCGCGGCCGTGACCACGCTGTCGCGTGCCTCCATGCTCGCCTCGGACGTCCGGCTCGCCCTCGCCTTCGGGCCGGGCCCGGTCGACGCGGAGCTGGGGCTCCGGGTCGCCCCGCCGCTGCTCCGGCCCCGCACGCTCGACACCGGCACCGCGCACGGCGACCACCTGCTCGCCTACGCGGTGAACCCCGGCTACGCGAACGACCTCGCCGCGTGGCACCGGAGGCGCCGCGGGCCGTTGGAGGTGCATTGCTTCGTCGAGGGGGGGAGGCGGGCGCTCCACGGCGACGCCCCCAGGGGCTTCCACGTCCACGACCTCGACGGGGAGGCTTTCCTCGAGCGGATGGCCGGGTGCCGCGCGTACGTGGGCTCGGCGGGGTTCGAGTCGCTGTGCGAGGCCTTCCGGCTCGGGAAGCCGGTCCTCGCGGTTCCCACCGAGGGTCAGCCCGAGCAGGTCCTCAACGCGTGGGACGCCGCGAGCCGTGGCGTGGCTCGTGCAGGGAGCTACGAGGAGCTCGACGACTTCCTCGACGACCTGCCCGTCCCGGACCCGGAGGCCGTGCTCGGCTTCCGCGCGTGGGTGGGCGAAGCGCCCCGCCATCACGTGGCGGCCGTTGAAGAGGCGGCGTACAATGCTCGTATCCAGCGAAACCCCATCGGGAGAAGCTGAACATGTGGGAGCTCCTCGTCGTCGTCGCGGTCGTGGTCGTGGCCGTCGCGATGTACAACTCGCTCGTGAAGCTCCGCGAACGTGGCGACGGCGCCTGGGCGGACATCGACGTTCAGCTCAAGCGGCGCTACGACCTGATACCGAACCTGGTCGAGACGGTGAAGGGATACGCCAGCCACGAGAAGGACACCCTGGAGCGGGTGGTGCAGGCGCGGTCCGCCGCGATGGACGCCCGCGGCCCTGCAGCGAAGGCCGAGGCCGAGGGTGCGCTCAGTGGTGCGCTCAAGTCCCTGTTCGCGCTCTCCGAAGCCTATCCGCAGCTCCAGGCGGCCGGCGGATTCCGTGACCTGCAGGCCTCCCTGGCGCAGATCGAGGAGCAGATCGCGCAGGCGCGTCGGTACTACAACGCCGTGGTCCGCGACTTCAACACGAAGACCCAGACCTTCCCCAGCGTGCTGATCGCTCGCGCCTTCGGCTTCTCCGAGCGCGAGTTCTTCGAGGTCGCCGAATCGGAGAAGGCGGTGCCGCGCGTCGAATTCGACTGAGGCGGGAGTGGTTCGGATCCTCCCGGCCGAGGGACGCCGCGCGCGCGCCCGCTTCATCGACGTACCGTGGCGCATCCTGGACCGCGACGCGTATCCGCGGTGGGTGCCGCCGCTCCGCTCCCAGGTGGCGGACCTGCTGGACGAGCGCAGGAATCCCTTCTACCGCGTCGCGGCGCGCGCGCTCTTCCTCGCGGAGGTCGACGGGCGCCCGGTGGGGCGCATCGCCGCCATCGAGAACCGCGCGCACAACGAGTTCCACCACGACCGCGTCGGCTTCTTCGGCTTCTACGAGTCGATCGACGACGCCCAGGTGGCGGGCGCCCTCCTCGACGCCGCGTGCGGGTGGCTGGGGGCGCGCGGGCTGGACGCGGTGCGCGGCCCCATGAGCCCGTCCACGAACTACGACTGCGGGATGCTCGTGGACGGTTTCGATGCCCGCTGCACCTTCCTCACCACGTGGAATCCGCCCTACTACCCGACGCTCATGGAGACGGCGGGGATGACGGGCGTGCAGGACATGGTGGCGTACTTCATCCGCGCGGATGGCGATCGCCCGCCGCTCTCCGAGCGCTTCCTGCGCCTCGTCGAGCGGAGCCGAAGGAAGACGGGCATCACCTTCCGGAACGCGGATCTGGCGCACTTCCAGGACGAGGTGGAGCGGCTCTGGTCCGTGTACGGCTCCGCGTGGGAGCACAACTGGGGGTTCGTGCCGGTCACGCACGAGGAGTTCCGCCACATGGCCAAGGACCTGCGCCACCTCCTCGTGGAGGAGTTCGTGATCGTCGCGGAGGTGGACGGTGAGGCGGTCGGCTTCATCCTGGTCGTGCCGGACTACAACGAGGTGCTCCGGCGGATCGGCAACGGCCGGCTCTTCCCGACCGGGATCTTCCGGCTCCTCATGGCGAAGCGCCACCTCCGCGTCGGGCGCATCATGGCCTTCGGCATCCGCCCGGAGTACCGGGGGGGAGCATCCTCCCCCTCTTCTTCGACGAGCTCGTCCGTCGGGGCGTCGCGTACGGAGGAATCGGCGCCGACGCCTCCTGGATCCTCGCCGACAACACGCTCATGCGCGCGCCGCTCGACGAGATCCAGGCCGAAATGACCCGCACCTGGCGCATCTGGGAGCGACCGATCCCGCAGGGAGACCGCCGATGAACGCTTCGACCCGTCGTTCCCGGACTCCCCGGGGACACGCCCTGGCCGCGGTCCTCGCCTGCGCCCTCGCCGCCCCCTCGGCGGCGCGTGCGCAGCGCAGCCTGTCGATCGAGCGCTTCGACGCCACCATCCGGGTGGAGAAGTCCGGGTGGATCGACGTCCGCGAGGAGATCCAGGTCCACTTCACGGGCGCCTGGAACGGCATCTTCCGCACGATCCCGGTGGAGTACAGGACGCCGCAGGGCTTCTCCTACAAGCTCTTCCTCGAGGATGTGAGCGTGACCGGCCCCGGGGGCGAGCCCTACCGGTTCTGGTCGTCGCGCGAGCGGCACTACCGCCAGCTCAAGATCCTCGTGCCGGGCGCGAACGACGCCACCCGCCCGGTCGTCGTCCACTACCGCGTGCCCAACGCCCTGAAGTTCTGGGACGAGTACGACGAGCTCTACTGGAACGTCACCGGGGACGAGTGGGAGATGCCCATCCGCGCGGCCACCGCCCTGGTGATCCTGCCCGAGGGAACGGTGGGGACACGCACCGCGTCGTGGACCGGCGGATACGGTGCGACGGAGGACGCCGCTTCGGTCGAGACGACCGACGACGGATTCTTCTTCGAGACGCGCCGTCCTCTCAACTACCGGGAGGGCCTCACCATCGCGGTGGCGTGGAACCCCGGTGTGGTCGAACGTCCCAGCCGGCTCGCCAAGGCCGTGCGCTTCCTGCGCGCGAACTGGCTCCTCCTCCTCCCGCTGGTCAGCCTGGGCGTGATGTGGCGCCGCTGGTACCTGAGAGGGCGCGACCCCACGAAGCTCGCGGTGTCCCCACAGTACGAGCCGCCCGAGGAGCTGTCGCCCTCCGAGGCCGGCACGCTGGTGGACAACAGGCCCGACCTGCGCGACATCACCGCCGCGCTCGTGGACCTGGCCGTGCGGGGCTACCTGCGCATCGAGGAGGTCCAGCCGGACGGCCTCATCTCCCGCTGGGTCGGCAAGACCGACTACGCGCTCGTCCCGGTCAAGCCCGCCGCGTCGTGGTCGGAGCTGCGGCCGCACGAGCGTGAGGTCCTGCGAGGAGTGTTCGGGGGGGTGGCGTTCGCGGGCGTGCCGCTCGCGGTGAAGATGTCGGAGCTCCAGCACAAGTTCTACACGCACCTGCCCCTCATCCGAAGCGGCATCTTCGACGAGCTCGTGCGCCGCGGCTACTACGACCAGCGCCCGGACAAGACGCTCGGGCGCTACATGGTGGCGGGCGTCGTCGTGCTCGTGGCGGGGATCCTGGCGGCGGTGTTCGTGGCCGATCGGCTGAGCATCTCGCACCTCACCGCCGTCCTCGCGGCGATCGGGACGGCGGTGCCCGTCTTCGTGTTCGGTGCGCTCATGCCGGCGCGGACCGTGAAGGGGGCGCGTGTCCGCGAGCGCGTGCTCGGCTTCGAGGAGTTCCTGGACCGGGTCGAGTCGGACCGCTTCAAGCGCATGATCACCTCGCCCGAGATGTTCGAGAGGTTCCTCCCCTACGCCATGGCCTTCGGCGTCGAGCACAAGTGGGCGCGGGCGTTCGAGAGCGTTTACACGGAGCCGCCCACCTGGTACGTGGGGGTGTGGGATGGCGGCTTCCACACCACCCACTTCGTGAACAGCATGGGGCGCATGTCGACCGCCGCGTCCGCCGCGCTCGGGTCCGGGCCGCGCAGCAGCGGCGGGTCGGGCTTCGGCGGCGGCGGGGGGTTCAGCGGCGGGGGCGGCTTCAGCGGCGGCGGCTTCGGCGGGGGCGGCGGAGGCGGCTGGTAGTCGGCTCGTCGGCCGCTGGTCGGCCGTGGTAGTCGGCTCGCCGACGGCTCGTCGGCGGGTGATGCGCGTCTCGCAGGCGGCCCGCAGGCGGCAGGGCGGCCGCAGCCGGGCGCCGCGGCCCTCCCCGGACGACCTCCTTGCGAAACCTCCCGCGGCGTCCCTACGTAGGCTCTATCACTCACGGATGCATCCGCAACGGATGTATCGGCGACCTCGCGAGGCCCCATGACCGGACGTCCCGAGCTCGATGCGCTCCTCCCCCTCACGCCCACCGTCTTCCACGTCCTGGTGGCGCTGGCCAGCGAGCCGCGCCACGGCTACGCGATCGCCCGCGACGTGGAGGAGCTGACCGACGGGCGCATCACGATGGGCCCGGGCACGCTGTACGGGTCCCTCCAGCGGATGGCCGAGAGCGGGCTGATCGCCGAGGCCGCGAATCCCGGCGACGACGCGACGCACGCGGACCGCCGCCGCTATTACCGTATCACGCCGCTCGGGAGCACCGCCCTGCGCGCCGAATCCGAGCGGCTCACCCGCGCCGTGTCGGTCGCCCAGGAGCGGCTCGGTACGTGACGCCGCACGGGGACCGGATGCGGCGGCTCTACGGCCGGCTCCTCCGCTTCTATCCCGACGCGTTCCGCGAACGGTACGAGGCGGACCTCCTGCAGGTCTTCGACGAGAGGCGCCGCGAGCGCCGTTTCCGGGGCACGGTGGGCGGCCTCCGCCTCGTGCTCTTCCTCCTGCGTGACTTCATGACTTCCATGCCGCTGGCGAGAGATCGCCGGGCCGACAATTGGGTGGGGACGATGATGAACGACGTGCTCCAGGACCTGCGCTACGCCATCCGCATGCTGGTGAAGAACCCCGTGTTCACCGTCGCGGCGGTCGTCACCCTCGCGCTGGGGATCGGCCTCAACGCCGCGACCTTCTCCGCCGTGAACGGGCTCCTCCTGCGGCCCCTCCCCGGCGCGAAGAGCCCGGATCGGCTCGTCCAGCTCTACCGGGCCTGGCCCGGGATGGAATACGGCTCGAACTCGATCCCGCACTACCAGGACATGCGCGATCGCACCGGCGCCGCGTTCGAGAGCATGTCGGCGTGGTACTTCACCTCGATCTCGGTGTCGGGAGACGGCCGCAACGAGCGGATCATGGGAACCCTCGTGAGCGCCAACTTCTTCCAGACCTACGGGGTGACGCCGATCGTCGGCCGGGCCTTCATCCCGGGGGAGGAGTCGGTCGGGCCGGGCGCGCATCCGGTGGCCATTCTCGGCTACGGCTTCTGGCAGGACCGCTTCGGCGGGGACCCGGGAGTGATCGGACGGACGCTCTTGCTCAACGGGCAGCCGTTCGAGGTCGTGGGCGTCGCGCCGCGCGACTTCCGGGGCCCGGTGACCTTCGCGAGCATCCCGATCTACGTCCCGCTCATGATGCAGATGCAGATCGCTCCGGGGCACAACCTGATCGAATCGCGCGGCAACAACATGATGAACGTGGTCGGCCGCCTGCGTGACGGCGTCGAGCTTCCTCGCGCCCAGGAGGTGGTGGATGCGACGCTGGCGCGCCTGAAGGAGGAGCTTCCGGACTCCTACGAGGACCAGGTGGGCATCGTGCTCGTGCCGCAGATGGACGCGGGCATCCATCCGATGTTCCGCAGCGCCCAGGTCAAGCTGAGCGCGGTGATCATGGCCGTCGTCTCGCTCCTGCTGCTCATCGCGTGCGTGAACGTGGCGAACCTCTTCCTGGTGCGTGCCCGGGAGCGCCGCCGCGAGATGGGGATCCGGCTCAGCCTGGGCGCCGGGCGCATGCGCGTCGTGCGCCAGCTCCTGACCGAGAGCCTGCTCTTCAGCGCGCTGGCCGGCCTCGCGGGGCTCGGCCTGGCGCAGCTGGCGGTGCGCGTCCTCACCAACATCCGCCCACCGCTGGACGGCCCGTGGCACTTCGCCGTGGAGATGGACGACCGCGTCCTCCTCTTCACCTTCGCGGTGTCGATGATCGCCGGAGTCCTCTTCGGCCTCGCGCCGGCGCTCCAGGCGGCCCGCCCCGACATGGTCTCGGCCGTGAAGGGAGAGACCGCGGGCAAGGCCGGACGGTCGCGCGCGAGCAGCGGCCTCGTGGTCGTGCAGATGGCGCTCTCGCTCATCCTCCTGGTGAGCTCCGCCCTCTTCCTGCGCAGCCTCGCGGGTGCCACGGAGATCGACCCCGGCTTCGACGACCCGGCCCACCTGGTCACCGCGTCCGCCGATCCGGGGCTCCAGGGCTACGACGAGGCGCGCGCCCGCGCCTTCTGGGACAGGGTGACCGAGGACGTCGCGGCGCTCCCGGAGGTCACGGGTGTGGGGCTCACGGACTGGCTGCCCCTGGGGATCAGCTCCTCGGATCGCGGCGTGACGATCCCCGGGTACGAGTTCGCCGAAGGGGAGCGGCAGAGCCTCTACTACCAGACGGTCTCCGAGGGCTACCTGGAAGCGCTGGGCACGAAGCTGCTCGAGGGTCGGACGTTCACGCGTCAGGACGACGCCTCCGGCCCGCCCGTGATCGTGATCAACCGGCGCATGGCCGAGCACTTCTGGCCGGGCCAGTCCGCGATCGGGAAGATCGTCCACACCGCCGGGAAGGACCGCACGGTGATCGGGGTCCTGGAGACCGGGAAGGTGCAGAGCCTCGGGGAGGGCCCGACCGAGATGATGTACCTGCCCGAGCGCGAGATCTTCAGCGCCGAGCGGGTGATCCTCGCGCGCACCTCGGGGGATCCCCGCGTCGCGCTGCGCCGCATCCAGGACGTGATACGCGCGCAGGACCCCGACCTCCCCATCTTCGACGTGCGCACGATGGAGGAGCACATGGGCACGGCGCTCCTCCCGGCCCGGCTCGCCGGCTCCGTGCTCGGCCTGTTCGGCGTGCTCGGCCTGGTGCTCGCCGCGGTCGGCATCTACGGCGTGATGGCCTACTCGGTCGCCCAGCGCAACCGCGAGATGGGGATCCGCGTCGCGCTCGGCGCCGACCGCGCCACGGTGCTCAGGCTCGTGCTGCGGGAAGGGCTCAGGCTCGCGGCCGTCGGCACGGTCATCGGGCTGATCGGCGCGGCGGGGGCCGCCCGTCTGGTGCAGGGGCTCCTGTACAACGTGTCCGCCTTTGATCCGTTCGCCTTCGTGGGCGTGCCCCTGATCCTCGTGGGCGTAGCCACGCTCGCGGTCTACATCCCCGCGCGTCGGGCCGCCGGCCTCGACCCCATGCGCGTCCTCAAGTCGGAGTAGCGACGCCGGCCACGGCGGCGCGGTACGCCTCGTCCACCTCCGCGGGCGAGGCGACCGCGAAGCCCAGGTCGCGGAGCAGCCCGTCCGAGAGGCCGTAGATCCAGCCGTGCACCGTGAGCGGCTGACCGCGCCGCCAGGCGTCCTGGGCGATCGTGGTGCGGCAGACGTTCACCGCCTGCTCGAGGACGTTCAGCTCGGCCAGCCGATCGAGCGCCTCGTGGTCGTCGAGCCCGCCGAGCGCATCGGCGTGCCGGGCCGCCACGTCCTCGACGTGGCGGAGCCAGTTGGCCACCAGGCCCACCGGCTCGTGGCGCCACGCGGCCGCCACCCCCCCGCACCCGAGGTGGCCGCACACGATCACGTGCGGGACCTTCAGCACCTCGACCGCGAACTGGATCACGGAGAGGCAGTTGAGGTCGGTGTGCACGACGACGTTCGCCACGTTGCGATGCACGAAGAGCTCGCCGGGCGGGAGGCCGACGATCTCGTTCGCCGGCACGCGGCTGTCGGCGCATCCGATCCAGAGGTAGGTGGGGTTCTGCTCGCGCGCGAGCTCGGCGAAGTACGACGGATCGTGGGCGAGGCGGCCCTCCGCCCACGAGCGGTTGTTCCGGAACAGCTCGGGAAGATGTCTCATGATGGCGGAACTGTAAGGCGACCCGGGGCTCCGGGCGAGGCGGCGAAGCGGTCACGAGCGGCGCGTAGCGGCGTAGGTATCCGTTCCCGGAGCGAAGTCGGCAACCTTCAGGAGGATGAGCATGGACGTGAGGCGGATGTGGGGTGGGATGCTCCTCGTGGCGGCGCTCGCCGTGCCGGCCACGGTGCGCGCGCAGGCCATGTCGATGAAGGACGCGCAGGTCAGCGATCTGAAGACCATGAAGGGCAAGTTCGCCGACCTGGCGGGCGCCATCCCAGAGGCGAAGTGGGACTGGCGGCCCATGGAGGGCACGCGCTCGGTGAAGGACGTGCTCGCGCTCATGGTGGCCGAGTGCAACCTCTTCCCCACCGCGTGGGGCGCACCCGCCGTGCAGGGTGCCGGGGCCAACTTCGGCGCGGAGGTGGGACGCGCCTCCGCGATGCAGCCGAAGGACCTGCTCGCCGAAATGAACAGGGCGTTCGACCACATGATCACGTCGGTGCAGGGGATGGACGACCAGGCCCGCATGCGGGCCCTCAAGTTCTTCGGGCAGGACACCGACGCCGGCACGGCCGTGGGCATGGCCGCGACCGACATGCACGAGCACCTGGGCCAGCTCATCGCGTACGCGCGCATGAACAAGGTCGTGCCCCCGTGGAGCCGCGGGCAGTGACGGCAGTCACACCGGGGGAGCCGGTCGTCCCCGGGGGCCCGGTGGGACCGGGCTTGACCCGAGGCCGTGCCCAACCGAGAGTATCGATCATGACCGTCTACGCCTCGAGCCGGCGATTTACCGCCCACTCCCGCAGATCCCTGCCGGGGTGCGACGCCTGCGTTCATACGACGTAGCGGTCGACACCAGCCCGAGTGACCCGAGGCGGTCCGGCAGATGCCGGACCGCCTCTTTCGTCTTCTCCAGCCAGACCCGAGGGACCCATGGAGACCCCGACCACCGACCCGGAGCGAGAGCCCGCCGAGCTGCGGACGCTCCGCGGCGAGATCGACCGCCTCGACCAGGAGATCCTCGCGCTCATGGCCCGCCGCTTCGGCTTCGCATTGGACACCGTCGCGGTGAAGGCCCGCCACGGCCTCCTCACCGCCGACATGCAGCGCGAGGCCCAGGTCGTACGCAACGCCGCGGCACGCGCCCGGGAGCTCGGCCTCGAGCCCGAGCTGGTGCGCGACATCTACTGGCGCATCATCGAGATGTCCCGACACGGGCAGCGGCGCCTCGCCGCGGCCGCGCCGGGTGCGGGCCCCGTGGCGGGCGGTGCCGCGTGAGCGTCGTGGCGATCCAGGGCGAGCGCGGCGCGTTCAGCCACGCCGCCGCGAAGCGCGTCGTGGGGGGAGACCCGGAGATCCTCGCGTGCCGCACCTTCGAGGAGCTCTTCGAGGCCGTGGACGACGGCTCCGCCGGACTCGGCGTGGTGCCGGTCGAGAACACGCTCGCCGGATCCGTGCAGCGCAACATGGACCTCCTCGTGCAGCACGCGCTCCACGCGGTCGCGGAGACGCGCGTGCGAATCGGGCTCTGCCTGGTGGTGCGGCCCGGCACGAGGCTCGGGGCGATCCGCTCGGCCGCGTCGCATCCGGTCGCGCTCCAGCAGTGCCATGCCTTCTTCCGCGACCATCCGGGCGTCGAGCGCGTGGTAGCGTACGACACGGCCGGGAGCGTGCGCGACCTCATGGAGGGTCGTGGCGACTACGATGCGGCCATCGGCTCCGAGCTAGCGGCGGAGCTGTACGGGGGAGAGAGCCTCCTGGAGCACATCGAGGACGACCCGGGCAACTTCACGCGCTTCCTGGCCGTGGCGCGCGAGCCCGCGTCCGTCGGGGAGGGCGCCAAGACGTCGATCGCGTTCACGGTGCCCCACCGCCCCGGCTCCCTGCACGCCGCCCTCGGACACTTCGCGCACCGTGGCGTGGACCTCACGCGCCTGGAGTCCCGCCCCATCCCCGGCACGCCCTGGGAGTATCGCTTCTACGCCGACCTGCGCGGGGTGCCGCTCGCGCAGCAGCTCGCGTGCGTGGAGGAGCTGCGGGGCACGGGGAGCGAGGTGAGGGTGCTGGGGAGCTATGCGGAGGAAGGGGCGGGCTGAGGACGCCGGGTGCCCGCCGCGACTTCACGGTGCGCGGCCGGCAGTCGCCGTCCACGAAGCCGGCTGCCGCCGGCGTCACACCAGGATGGCCGTCGGCTCCTCGAGCATCGCACGCAGCGTCGCCAGGAAGCGCGAGCCCTGCGCCCCGTCGATCACGCGGTGGTCGCAGCTCATCGTGATGCGCATGCGTGGCCGCACCACCACCTCGCCGTCCACGACGACCGGGGTGTCCTCCATGCCGCCCACCGCCAGGATGCCGGCCTCGGGCGGGTTGATGATCGCCGTGAACTCGTGGATGCCGAACATCCCCAGGTTCGAGACCGAGAAGGTCGAGCCCGTGTACTCGTCGGGCATGAGCCTCTTCTCGCGGGCACGGCCGGCGAGCTCGCGCACCTCCGCGGCGATCTGCGCGATCCCCTTGAGGTGCGCGTTCCTCACGACCGGCGTGATCAGGCCGTCCTCGATCGCCACCGCCACGCCCAGGTGCACCGCGTTGAAGCGGCGCACGAGCGTCCCGTGCCACTGCGCGTTGCAATCTGGGTGACGACGGAGCGCACCGGCGACCGCCTTCAGCAGGATGTCGTTGATCGACACCTTCTCGCCGCTCTTCTCGAGCATCGCGTTGATGCTGCGACGCGCCTCGACCACCCGGCTCATGTCGATGTCGACGGTCAGGAAGAAGTGCGGGACCGGGCCGATCGACTCCACCAGCCGCTTGGCGATCGTCTTGCGCATCTGCGAGACCGGCACGTCCTCGTACTCGGCCTCGTCGGGCGTCCAGGCCGCGAAGCCGGCCGCCGGGGCGGCGACCCCGCTTTCCCTGGCCGCCTCGACGTCGCGCTTCACGATCCTCCCGCCGGGGCCCGAGCCCTCGACGCGCGCGAGGTCCACTCCCACGTCGTCGGCGAGACGCCGCGCGAGCGGGGAGGCCTTCACCCGCCCACCGTCCGCGGACGCCGCAGGCGCCGGTGCCGGCGCGGTGGCCGTGGCCGCCGCCGACCGGGTCGGGGTCTGCTGCCGCGCCGGAGCGCCCTCCGGACGCTTCGCCTCCGCCGGGGCGGGGCTCGCCGCGGGCGGCGCCGCCGGCTCGGCCTTCGCAGCCGGGGGCGCGCCGCCACCGGACGCGCCCTGGACGCCGGAGATGTCGTCGTCCGCCGCGGCGATGACCGCGATCACCTCGCCCACCGGCGCGGTGCCGCCCTCGCCGAGGAAGATCCGACGCAGCGTGCCGTCGCCGCGCGCGATCAGCTCCATGGTGGCCTTGTCCGTCTCGATCTCGGCGATGACGTCGCCATTGGCGACCTGATCGCCCTCGGACCTCAGCCACCGGACGAGCTGGCCCTCCTCCATGGTGGGCGACAGCGCTTCCATATGGACTTTGGTGATCATCGCTTGGGGCCGCTCACCTGTAGAGGACTCTGTTGCAGGCCTCGACCACCCGATCCGCGCTGGGCTTCACCAACGCCTCGAGGTTCTTCGCGTACGGCATGGGCACGTCGGCCTGGGACACGCGCAGCACGGGCGCGTCCAGCCAGTCGAACGCCTCCTCCTGGATGGTCGCCACGATCTGGGCGCCCACGCCCAGGTACGTCCACCCTTCCTCCAGGTAGACCGCGCGGTTGGTCTTCTTGACCGTCTCGAGGATCGCGTCGACGTCGAGCGGGCGCAGCGTGCGCAGGTCCAGGACGTCGGCCTCGATCCCGTCCTTCGCCAGCTTGTTCGCCGCCTGCATCGCGACGTGGATCATCTTCCCGTGCGTGATGATCGAGACGTCAGCGCCCTCGCGCTTCAGGTCGGCCACGCCGAGCGGGATGACGAAGTCGTCGTCGTCGGGCACCTCGCCCTTGAAGTTGTAGAGCAGCTCCCCCTCCATGAACGCGACCGGGTCGTTGTCGCGGATGGCTGCCTTGAGGAGCCCCTTGGCGTCGGCGGGCGTGCCGGGCACGACCACCTTCACGCCGGGTGAGTGCAGGTAGTAGGTCTCCGCCGCCACGGAGTGCTGCGCCGAGAGCTGCAGCGCCGCGCCCGTCGGGCCGCGGAAGACGATCGGGATCGGGAACTGGCCATTGCTCATGTAGAGCATCTTCGAGGCCGAGTTGATGACCTGGTCGATCGCCAGGAAGGCGAAGTTGAAGGTCATGAACTCGATGACCGGGCGCAGCCCGGCCATCGCGGCACCCACGCCCAGCCCGGCGAAGCCGAGCTCGCTGATCGGCGAGTCCACCACGCGCCGGGGGCCGAACGCCTCGAGCAGCCCCTTGGAGACCTTGTAGGCGCCGTCGTACTCCGCGACCTCCTCGCCCATGAGGAAGACGTCGGGGTCGCGCTCCATCTCCTCGCGCAGCGCCGCGTTCAGCGCGTCGCGGTAGGTCATCACCGCCATGGCGCGCCCTCCCGCCCGTCGAAGCGCAGCCGGCCGTGGACGTCGAGGTCCGCCCACACGTGGTCGTAGATGGCAGCGGCGTCGGGCGGCGCCGCCGCTTCCGCCGCCTCGGCGGCGTCGGCGACGATCTCCCTCACCTCCGCGTCCATCGCCTCCAGCGTCTCCTGCTCGAGATGCCCACCGTCGAAGAGCCGCTCGCGCAGGAGCGCGATCGGGTCCTGCTCGTGGGTGTGCTTCTCGACCTCGTCCTTCGAGCGGTACGTCCCGGACACCGGGTCCGACATCGAGTGACCGCGGAAGCGGTACGTGTGCACGTCGACGAAGCGCGGCCCGCCACCCGTGCGCACCTCCTCGGCCAGGTCGCGGAAGTGGGCGTAGGTGGCCAGGACGTCCTGTCCGTCCACCTCGCTCGCTGGGATGCCGTACGGCGAGGCCTTCTCGACCATTTCGGTCAGCGACACGCGCCGGAACGCCGTGCCCATCCCGTACTCGTTGTTCTCCACCACGTAGATCGCCGGCAGCTCCCAGATGGCCGCCATGTTCAGCGCCTCGTGGAAGCCGCCCTGGTTCACGGCCGCGTCGCCCATGAAGCAGACGACGACGTCGTCGTCCCCCCGGTACTTGATCTTCCAGGCGATGCCCGTGCCCAGCGGCACCTGACCGCCCACGATGCCGTGGCCGCCCATGAAGCGGACGTCGCGATCGAAGATGTGCATCGAGCCGCCCTTGCCACCCGAGGCGCCGCTCGACCGTCCGTAGAGCTCGGCCATGACGGCGGAGGGAGCCACCCCCTTCGACAACGCCAGCGTGTGCTCGCGGTAGGCACCGATCGCGTAGTCCGAGGTGCGCAGGGGCTTGATGCACCCGGCCGCCGCCGCCTCCTGCCCGATGTGCAGGTGGCAGAAGCCGCCGATCTTGCCGATCGCGTACGCTTCCTCGGCCTTCTCCTCGAAGCGGCGGTACAGGAGCATGTCGCGGAGCAGCTCTCTGGCCAGCTCGGGGCTGATGCCGTGCTCCCTCAGCTCGTCGGCGCTCGTGGACCGGCTCTTCGTCGTCTTCGTCTGCGCCATGGGCGTCACCGGTCGCTCGCGGTCGGCTTGCCCGGACGCCCGAGCTCGATCTGCACCAACGCGAAGCGCAGCAGCTCCGCGCTCATCTCCGCGGGCGCCTGCACGTCGGCCTCCATGACCTCGGTGATCGCGCCGGGCCCGCCCGCCACCACCTCGCGGGCCTGCTCCTTCGCGTGGTAGCTGGAGCGCACCAGCGGGCCCGACTCCACGTGCTTGAAGCCGTGCGCGGCCTCGCCCACGCGCTTCCACGTGGCGAACTCGTCGGGCGTCACCCAGCGCGCCACCGGGATGTGCATCGGCGACGGACGCAGGTACTGCCCCAGCGTCAGGATGTCCACGGACGCCTCCCGCAGGTCGGCCATGGCCTGGTGGATCTCATGGGCCTCCTCGCCCATCCCGAGGATGATGCCGGTCTTCGTGAGCATGGCGGGATCCATCTTCTTCACGGCGCCCAGGAACGAGATCGAGCGCCAGTAGCGGCCGCCCGGCCGCACGTCCGGGTGCAGGCGCTCCACGGTCTCGAGGTTGTGCCCGAGGATCTCCGGCTTCGCCTCGACCACGACGCGCAGGGCTTCCTCGTCGCCCTTGAAGTCCGGGATGAGCACCTCGACCGAGCAGCCGGGCACGGCGTCGTGGATGCGCTGGATGGTCTCGGCATAGATCGCGGCGCCGCCGTCGGACAGCTCGTCGCGGTTGACGCTCGTGATGACCACGTGCTCGAGCGCGAGCTCCGCGACGCTCTCGCTCACCCGGCGCGGCTCGTCGGTGTCCAGCCCGGTCGGCATGCCGTGCGCCACGCCGCAGTACTTGCACGCGCGCGTACACACGTCCCCGAGGATCATGAAGGTGGCGGTGCCCGCCTCCCAGCACTCGCCGATGTTGGGACAGCCCGCCTCCTCGCACACCGTGTGCAGGGCGCCGCTGCGCATCATCTGCTTGAGCCGGCGGTAGTTGTCCCCGCCGGGGGAGCGCACCTTCAGCCATTCGGGCTTCCGCGACCTGATGTCGACGGTGTCCAGGCCCACGTGGGCCCGGATCCTGTGTGTGCCCTTCGGCTTGACCACCCCCGTGTCCTTCCCCTCGGGGGCGTAGCCGCGAGGGGCTTCCGTCGAGGTGATGCTCACGCCTCTATCCTCCCGATCCGCTCCTCTGGACGCGACGTCGCGCCCGAGCGGACCGCTCGTAGACGAAATGGTCCCGCGGGGCGCGGCGCCGGCCGCTCGTGCAAGGTGGGCCAACGGTTTTCACGCCCTCGGCAGAGCCCGAAATCATAAGCCGAGGCCGAGGCCCCGTACAAGGTAGGCCACCCCGAATCCGAGGTAGTTGCCGACCGCGTACCCGACCAGCCCGACGATGATCCCGGGCAGAACCAGCCCCGGCCACTCCCGCGCGACGGCGACGGCCAGGGCGCTGGACGGGCCTCCCACGGCGGCCTGCGAGGCCACGGACAGTGTGCCCAGGTCGAGCTTGAAGATCCGGCCGCCGCCGTACACCACCACCCCGTGGATGCCGACCACCACGAGCGTGTAGAAGAACACCACCACGCCCACCGCCCAGATCTGGGCCACCTGCGACCAGATGCCGATCACCACGAAGAAGAGCTGCAGCACCATGGTGCCGAGCTGAAGCGCGCCTTCGGCGCGGTGGAACGCCCGGGTATGGCCGAGCAGGAGGGCGTAGGTGGTCAGCCACAGGATCGACGGGACCTGGGGGATCACCCTCGCGGTCAGGTCGGCCGCGGCCAGGAGGACGAGCCCCGTGGCGAAGAGGACGGAGAGGTCGAGCGCCGACAGCGAGGCGGGCGCGAAGAACGGGTGGTGCTCGTGGGGTCCGCCCTTGTGCCCCTCCGGGAGCTCGGTGAGCTCCTCGGGAACGGGCGGATAGAAGCGCGCCATCCACAGCGGGAGGAGGAGGGTGGCCGCCATCCACAGCCCCGTGGTGAGCGCGTCCGCGGCCGTGGCGCCCGCCCACAGGGAGTCGGGGAGCACCACGGCGCGGCCCACCGCGACGAAATTCACCGACCCGCCCGTGTACGTGCCGGTGAAGACGCCGGAGAGCCTCCATCCGTTCTCTCCGAGCGACGAGGCGAAGGCGACGGCGCCTACGAAGGCCCCGATCGTCGTGCCGACGAGGGCGAGCCCGAACGCGCCGAGCATGCGGGGTCCGGCGCGCTTCAGGTCGCCGAGATTCACGGACAGGAGGAGCCAGGCGATGGCGAGCGAGGTGACCGGCCCGGCGATCGCGTCGTAGACGGGCGACGTCGCGGGGACGATCCCGAAGTTGGAGAGGAGCGCGCCGAAGACCAGGACCAGGAGCGACGCACCGATCTTCGAGAAGGCGGGAACGTGGCGCTCCAGCCAGAACGCCAGCGCGGCCGCCACCGCGATGACGGCCGCGAGAGGCAGCGGGGAAGCGATCAACGCTCCGGGCTCCAGTCGCTCGGAAGCTGTCCCTGCAGCGCCTCCTTGCGACGACGGAAGCGCCGGACCACGTGGTCCCTCGCCTCGCGCGCGTCGTCCGTGAGGAGGAAGAGATCGAGGTCCTTCACCGCGATCTTCCCCTCCGGCGCCATCCGCTCGCGCATCCAGTCGACGAGCCCACCCCAGTATTCCTTGCCCATGAGCACGACGGGAAAGTGGCGCACCTTCCCGGTCTGGATGAGCGTGAGCGACTCGAACAGCTCGTCCATCGTCCCGAAGCCCCCCGGGAAGATCACGAACGCCTGGGCGTACTTCACGAACATCGTCTTGCGGACGAAGAAGTACCTGAAGTCGATGGACACGTCGACGTACGGGTTCGTGTGCTGTTCGAACGGGAGCTCGATGTTGCATCCCACCGAGCGCGCGCCCGCCTCGCGGGCGCCGCGGTTGGCGGCCTCCATGATACCCGGCCCGCCCCCGGTGATGATCGCGAAACCGGACTCACCGATCAGGCGCGCGGTATCGACGCAGAGCTGGTACTGGGGATGGTCGGGCTGGACGCGTGCGGACCCGAAGATCGACACGGCCGGACCGACCTTCGTCATCGCCTCGAAGCCCTCCACGAACTCGCCCATGATGCGGAAGATCCGCCACGCGTCGCGGCCGATCGTCTCGAGCTCCTCCACGCTCTCCAGGAGGCGCTCGTCCTCGGTCTTCCGCACATGGTTGGGAAAGGGCTCCGCCCAGTTGGCGCCGGAGTCGTGCTCCATGTCCGCGTCACTCCTTCGCGTGCGGGGTGGATCAGTCGGCGGGGTGCTCCAGCAGCCACCTGCCCGTGCGCTCGAGCGCGTCCTCGTGTCGGTACGGCGGGTCCCAGCCCAGCTCACGCCGGATGCGCGCCGAGCCATAAGGGTTCTCCGAGAGAGCCAATCGCGCCACCCGGGCGAGCGGGAGATGCTGCGCGCCCGGGGCCGAGACGCCCAGCTTCTGGAGCAACCGCGCAGCGCCGCGCACCAGGGACGCGGGGATCGGGATCAACACCGGCGAGCGCCCGAGCCCCACGGCCAGCCCTTCCAGGAGTCCCCGCTGGGTGAGCGGATGATCCTGGCCGACCAGGAACGTCGCGCCCGACCGCCCGGCCTTCAGCGCCAGGACCGCGGCGACCGCGACGTTCCCGGCGTACAGGGTCGGCAGCGTGTTGTGGCCCGAGCCGAGCAGGAAGGTCACGGGTCGCTCGACCATGCGGGCGATACGGCGCGCCATGAGGCGGTCGCGCTCGCCGTACACGGCGGCGGGACGCAGGACCGTGACGCGGAGCCCGTGCTCGACCTCGACGGCACGGGCGATGGCCTCGGCCTCGCGCTTCGAGCGGGCGTACAGGTCGCGCTTGGGGATGTCGCGATCGATCGGGGAGTCCTCGTCGACGGGACCGTCGACGGTGCCGTACACGGCGACCGAGGAGAGGTGGACGGCATGCTCGACGCCTGCCTCGACCGCCGCCGCGAGGACATGGCGCGTCCCCTCGACGTTCACCTCGCGCACCTTGGACCAGGAGCCGCCCGCATACACCAGGGCGGCGCAGTGAAGCAGGTGCGTGCAGCGGGCCATGGCGGGCGCGAGGACGTCCGGCGGGTCGCGGACGTCGCCCTCCGCGAGGGCGCACCCGAGGCCCTCGAGGAAGCTCGTGTCCGAGCCCTTCCGGCAGAGCGCCACCACCTCGTGACCGTCGTCGCGCAGATGGGCCGCGGTGTGGGAGCCGATGAGGCCCGTGCCGCCGGTCAGGAAGACGCGCATGGAGGATGGAGCCCGCCGCGAGGCGGGCTCACGGGATCAGCCGGAGCCCAGGAAGCGCTGGGCGTCGCCCTGCATCTCCGCCATCAGCTGCCGGTGTCCGTCGTACTCCACCAGGTTGCGGGCGTACTCCTTGTCGTAGACGCGCAGGAGGTGCTGGTAGAACTCCTTCGCCTTGGCCGTGTCGCCCATCGCGATCGCCGCGCGGGCCGCCGTGCCGAGGCCCAGCACGTGGTCGGGCTCCGACTCCAGGACGCGTTGTGACGTGGCCAACGCGGCTGCCGGATCCGTCATCAGCTGGAGCAGCGCCTCGTGGAGGATGCCGTCGAGGTCGAGGGGCTCGGCTCGCTCGTAGGCCTCCACCGCCATCGGCTGGAAGAAGAGCGCGTTGGTGGAGTCGCCCGACGACAGCGTCTGCATCACGCGGTTGAAGAGCCGGTCGGCCGCCTCGCGCGGCGTCATCGAGTTGAGGTCGACCGTCGACTGGCCCGCGGCCGGGTTGCCGGCCCCCGCGCCCGGGGGCATCCCGCCCCCGCCCGGCGCACCCGCCGCCGCCTGCGGACCCGCCCGGTTCACCATGGTCCACCCCATCACGAGGATGAGGCCGAACATCGCGACGCCCGCGATCCACCACGGCGCGTTGTGGCCGCCCAGCGTGGCCGCAGCCGCGGCCTTGTGGCCCATCGCGGCGGGTGGGGCGCCCGCGGCTGTCGCGGGTCGCCCCACGCCGCCCACCTGGGCGCCGCACTGCGTGCAGAACCTCGCGGTGCCGGGGATCTTCGCGCCGCACTGGTTGCAGAACCGGCCGCCCAGCGCCGCACCGCAGTGCTGACAGAAGTTCCCGCTCGAAGGCTTGCCGCACTGGGGGCAGGGCTGCTTCTGCGCCCCGCCTTGCGTTTCCTGCGTCATCTCAGGAGCCCGTTCCGACCAGAGCGTTGAAGAGGAGCGGCCAGGTGGCCACAGACTGCCCCCGATAGTTGGGCTGGAAGCCGAACAGCACCACGGTGCCGCGACCCACGCTGGCCTCCAGGATCGCCGGCTTCCCGGCCACGTGCTCGCCGCCCAGGACCCAACCCGACAGGAGCGGATCACCCGAGCCATACCGCGCCGCGACGTGGATGTTCGCGTCTCCCACATCGAACGCCCGGCTCCCGGTGCCGAACCACGCGATGCTCTCCGTCTTCAGCCCGCTGGTCAGCTTCGAAGACCCGTCCAGCTCGAGCCGGAGGATCGAGCCGGGGATGTAGAAATCGGTGTTGGCGAGGCCGTCCACCGCGTTGTGCACGTCGAGGCCGAACGTCTCCGCCACGAGGTCCGTGGCGTCCTCCACCGCCACGAGCCGCCCACCGCCCTCCACGAACGCCTTCAGCGCGGCCACGCCCTGGTCGCCGATCCCGCCGGCGTACTCCGGCGGCACCGCGGTCGCGGGGAAGCCGTTCCGGATCGAGCGCGCGCCCTGCGCCTCGAGGAGGATGACGTCGTAGCGGCCAGCGAGGTCGCCGCGCTTCACGTCGGCGTCGTGGAGCGTGTCGTACTTCATTCCGTACGTGTCGAGCACCCAGCGGGTCCACCCCTCCTCGATCGGCTCCTGCCACGACTTGTAGAGCGCGACCCTGGGGGCGTGCGAGCCCCGGAACGCCGCGGGGAGCTCGAAGTGGAAGTCGGGCGGCTCGATCGGGTCGGACATCGCCACGCTCGGCGCCTCGTTCACCGCCACGGCCTCCATGTTCATCAGGTAGGGGAGCGTGTGCGCGGTCACGTCGTACGGGCGCAGAGGCGGGCCGCCGGGAAACTCGCGCAGGTCGGGATAGTGCTGCACCTCGAGCATGGTCTCGGCGAACGACGCGTAGGGCTGGTTCATCGGGATGACCCAGCTCCCGGCCGGGAAGGAGATCCCGTCGGCGCTGAACGCGGCCTGGGTGCGGTGCACCTCCACGTCGCCCATCGCGAGGATGCGCAGGACGTAGTCCACGCCCGTGCTGTTGGCCTGGCCGGCGGGGATCACCCACGCGCCCGGCCAGACGTCCCACTTGTGAACCGCGCGCTCACCGATGTGGTAGAAGTTCTCCAGCCAGTAGCGCCGGTTCTTGGCGGCGTTGGCCAGGAGGGCGAGCGCGCCCGTCTCCATGTAGTCGACGATGTTCGAGAGCGTCCAGTGCCCGCCGGGCCACACGTCCGCGAGGTTCCACGAGCGCTGCGACGAGTCGTAGTTGCGGTTGGGGCCGAGCTGGTCGAAGCGCACGTCGATCGGGGTCGCGACGCGCACGGACGCCGTCTCCGAGAGGATGCGTGCGCCCGCGTGGTAATGCTGGTAGGCCCGCGACGGCGTCCAGGCGTCGTACTGCCCGCCGATCACCGCCCCGGCCATCCCCTTCGCGGTGACCCGCGCCGCCATGAAGGTGCCGAGCTGGTTGACCGCCGCCTGGACCGCGGGGTCGATGTTCGGCTCCCAGGGATCGATGTAGGGCGGGAAGAAGATGCGCCCGCCGGTCGAGCCCATCTGGTGGATGTCGTGCACGATCTGCGGGTGCCACGCGTTCTGCGCCCCGTTGATCGTCAGGATCGTCTCGTCCTGCGTGAAGGCGTACCAGTCGCGGTTGTTGTCATGGCCCACGTAGAACTGGTAGAGCCAGGGGAGGGGAGCCCCCTCGTACTGCGTCCCGACGTACTTGTCGTACCAGTCGACGACCCACTGGAGCCCGTCGGGGTTGAGCGAGGGGATGTCCAGCAGGATCACGTTGTCGAGGATCTCGCGGATCTCGGGGTCGTCGGACGTGGCAAGCCGCCAGAGCAACCTCGCCGCCATCTGGCTCCCGCCCACCTCCGTCGCGTGGATGCTGTGCGTGATCAGCACCACGGTGCGCCCCTGGTCGAGGAGCCGCTGCAGCTCCGCCTCGCCGGACACGCGGCGCGGGTCCGCGAGCTTCATCTGGATGTCGTGGAGCTCGCTCAGGCGGGCCTGATTGGCCTCGCTCGTCACCGTCAGCATGATGAACGGCCGACCCATCGTGGTCGTGCCGAGCGTGTCGACGATGACCCGGGGACTCCCCTTTGCCAGTTTCTCGTAGTATGCGGTAAGCTGATTCCAGTCGGCGAGCTTACGGTCGGTGCCGATCTCGAACCCGAAATGCTGGCGCGGCGTCGGCACGCCCTGGGCGGCGGCAGACGTCGATGCGACGGCGACGGCCAGGATGGCCGGCAGGACGCGGCGAATCATCGAATCTCCTCGGGGCTGGTTGCGGTAGGAGTGGATGGTATCCACTGACTCCCCCACCGGCAACGGAGCACCCTGGCTTGATCCGGACCTCTCTCGTCGCCCTTTGCCTGGGCCTCGCCCTCCGCCCGTCGGTGGGTGCCTCCCAGACCGATACAACCCGTGACCCGACGTTCCGGGACGAGGCGGCGCGCGCGCTGATCATGCGGGCCCGCGCCGCCCGGGAGCGGGACGTCTCCGGCATCACGAGCTACGAGGGGGTGCTGCGCGAGCACATCTACGTAGGCCTCACTGCGCTGCGGTTCCGCCGCGAGCGGGGTCTCTTCGAGCAGGAGAGGGTAGCGCGCATCCGCTGGTCCGACGACGGCGAAGAGGCGGTCCAGTGGCTGGGCGCCCGTCGCGCCATCCCGATCGTCGGCGCCGACACCCGCCGAGACGCGATCGAGGCGCAGGGGAGCGTGCGCGGCGCCCGCCAGGAGGTGCGCGCGGAGCTACGTCGCGACCTCCCGGACGAGCTGCTCGGGAGCAGCGACCTGTCCGAGTTCCCCCTGGACCCCGGCGGCGACCGCCTCGCCTTCGGGGGCGACTGGGCGATCCATCCGCTCGCCGACAGCGCGGACGCGCACTACCGCTTCTCTTCCGGCGACACCCTGCGCATCCGTCTCCCCGACCGCGAGGTCGTGCTCTACGAGGTGAGGGTCGAGCCGAGGCGGGCGGACTTCCATCTCGTGGCCGGCTCACTCTGGTTCGACTCCGAGACGGCGTCGCTCGTGCGCGCGACGTATCGGCCGGCGCGCCCCTTCAACCTCCTGCTCGACGAGCCCGAGGACGCGGAGGACGTGCCAGGCTTCCTGCAGCCGGTCGAGGCCGAGATGACGTACATCACGGTCGAGTACTCGCTGCAGGAGCTGCGCTACTGGCTCCCCCGCCGCTTCGCCGCCGAGGGCGAGGCGCGCCTCGGCCGGCTCGTGCGCATCCCCATCACGGTCGAATGGAGCGTGGGCGCCTACACCGTGAACGAGGCGGCCACGGACATGCCCCTCGTCGGGCCGCTCCCGCCGGGGTGGTCGCGCCACGAGGAGAGGGTGAAGAACGACGAGACGGGGAAGGTCTCGTACGTGACGGTCATCGTGCCCGAGCCCGACTCCCTCCTCGATTCGCCCCGGCTCTCGGAGGACTTCGGCGCGCGTTCGCCGACGGCCTTCACGGACGAGGAGATCCACGACCTCAAGGGCGAGCTCGAGCAGCTCCTCCCCACCTACGGTCAGTATCGCCCGCACCTGGCCTGGGGGCTCGGGCACGGCCTGATGCGCTTCAACCGCGTGGAAGGGTTGAGCGTCGGGTCCTCGGTGAGCGTGCCGCTCGGTGTGTCCACGAGCGTGACCCTCGACGGACGGATCGGCACCGGGGACCGGAAGCCGAACCTCGGCCTCGCCCTGGAGCGCGGCCCGGAGGATCGACGCTGGACGCTCTCGGGCTACTACCAGCGCCTCCAGCCGATGGCGGAGGAGACGCACCCATTCTCCCTGACCAAGTCCGTAGGCAACCTCCTCCTCGGTACGGACCACGGGCAGTACTACCGGGCGACCGGGGGCTCGCTCGCGTACACGCGGGACGGCAGACGGGTGCGCTGGGGTGTGGAGGGGTTCCACGAGCGGCAGCGGGCGGTCGAGCAGACGACCGACTTCTTCCTCCTCCAGCCGATCCGCGACTACACCGCTCCTGCCGTGCTCGAGGCCGAGCCGCTCGACCTGACCGGCGGCCGTGCGCGGATGTCCTGGTTCTCGGGCGTGGATCCGAACGGGCTGATCCTCACCGGGCGCGTCGCGGCGGAGGCGGCCGGTGGCGATGCCACGTACCAGCGCCTCTCCACGACGCTGTCGGCCACGCACCCGATCTTCTTCGGCCTGGCCGGCGCGCTCGAGGTGGGCGCCGGCATGCTGTGGGGCGACGATCCGGTGCAGCGCCACCTCTTCCTCGGCGGCTCCGAGTCGCTGCGCGGGTTCCACACCAACGCGCTCCACGGCCAGTCGGCGTGGCACGGCCGCGCGGAGATCGCCTCCGGCTTCGCGGGGGCCCGCATCGGCGTATTCAGCGACGCCGGGTGGGCGGGTCCGCGGGCCGACTTCCGCTTCGATGATCCAGCCGTGTCGGCCGGCATCGGCGTGTCCCTCCTCGACGGTCTGATCCGCGCGGACCTGGCGCATGCGGTCCGCCTCGGGTCCGGCTGGAAGATCCACCTCTACCTGGACGGCCTCTTCTGACGGTGCAGGGCGCGCTTCGGTGCGCCCGGTCCACCGGCTCTCGGCTTTCCCCCGATCGACGGCCCCCGTACCGTTACTCCCGGAGGTTGCGGACTCAGGGAGGAGGTTCCAGGTGAAGCGTTTCGTATGGGTCGTGGCGGGGTTCCTGGCGGCCGGTTGCGCCCGAGAGGCGTCCACCCCCGCCACCCCGGATGTGTCCCTCTCGGGCGACAGGATCCGCGAGGACATGCGCGTGCTTTCGTCGGACGAGTACCTCGGACGAGGGTCCGGCCAGCGCGGGGGTGAGTTGGCATCGCAGTACGTCGCCGACCGCTTCAAGGACGCCGGGCTCCAGCCGGTGAACGGCTCGTACTTCCAGTCGGTGCCCATGGTCGGCTACACCACCGACCCCGCGTCGGTGAAGCTCACCTTCCGGGGACCGAAGGGCGCCCTCTCCCCGACGTATCTCGACGGCTTCGTCCTCAACGCGGGCGATCCGGAGGCGACGACGGCGGGCGGCACCGGGGAGGTCGTGTTCGTCGGCTACGGCATCGACGCGCCCGAGAACCAGTGGAACGACTTCGCGGGCGTAGACGTGAAGGGGAAGTTCATCCTCATCCTCGTCAACGATCCGCCCGCACCCGCCGACCAGCCGGACCTCTTCGGCGGACCGGCGATGACGTACTACGGACGCTGGACCTACAAGTGGGAGGAGGCCGCGCGTCAGGGCGCGCTCGGTGCGCTGATCGTCCACGAGACGGAGACGGCCGGCTATCCGTGGAGCGTCGTGCGGGGCGGCCGCTCGGGCGAGCAGTTCTCCCTCCCGCCCGATCCGAACGGGCCGGCCCCGGCCGGGATGCTCGGATGGGTGACGCGCGACGTGGCCGCGGACATCCTGACGCTGGCCGGGATGGACTACGACGCGCTCAAGGCGCAGGCGGCCCATCATGGCTTCGAGGCCGTGCCTACGGGCGTGACCGCCACGGCCGCCCTGAAGGCGCGCGTGCGGCAGGTCGAGACCCGCAACGTGGTGGGCCTCCTGCCCGGTTCCGAACGCCCCGACGAGATCATCACGCTCACCTCGCACTACGACCACTTCGGCGTGGGCGAACCGGTCGGCGGGGACAGCATCTACAACGGCGCCTACGACAACGCGTCCGGCACGGCGCTCCTGATCGAGCTGGCGCACGGCTTCTCGTCCCTCCCGCAGCGCCCGGCCCGCTCGCTCCTCTTCATCTCGACCGCGGCGGAGGAGCAGGGGCTGCTGGGGTCGCAGTGGTACGCCCAGTCGCCGCTCTACCCGCTCGCCGAGACCGTCGCCGAGATCAACATGGACGGAGCCAATCTCTGGGGCGAGACCGACGACGTCACCGTCTTCGGCGAGGACCGGAGCGAGCTGGGGACGTACGTGCGGGCGCGGGCCTCCGAGCTCGGCCTCCAGATCGTGCCGGACCAGGAGCCCGAGAAGGGCTACTTCTTCCGGAGCGACCACTTCCCCTTCGCCAAGGCCGGGGTGCCGTCTCTCTACATCGAGCACGGCCAGAGCTACCGGGGCAAGCCCGCAGGGTGGGGGAAGCAGATCTCCGAGGACTACACGGCGCACCGCTACCACGCGCCGAGCGACGAGTTCTCCGGGGACTTCGTGTTCGACGGCGCCGTCCAGCAGGGCCTGCTGATCTTCCGTACCGCGTGGGACATCGCCATGGCGGACGGATGGCCCAACTGGAACGAGGGCCAGGAGTTCAAGGCCGCGCGCGACGCGATGATGCCGGGGACCTGAGCCGGGAAGGAACGGGACCGGACCCGGGGCGCGGCGCGCCCCGGGTTCACATCCCCGTGGGCTGGTCGAGGAACTCCCACTCCAGCCCGAAGCGCTCCGCGAGGTGGGCCGCCAGGGCCCGCACGCCGAAGGTCTCCGTCGCGTAGTGACCGCCGAAGAGCAGGTGGATGCCGAGCTCCATCGCGTCGAAGTAGGCATGGTGCGAGCCCTCGCCGGTGACGAGGGCGTCCAGCTCGAGCGCCACGGCGTCCCCCACGAAGGAAGCGCCACCCCCGGTCACCACGCCGACGCGCTCGACGCGGTCGCGGCCGCCGGGCACGAGGCGCACCGGCGCGCCGTCGAGAGCCTCCTCGAGCCGCGCGGCCAGCCCGGGGGCGTCCAGCACCGGGTCGAGCGTCCCCCACCACCCGATCGGCGCACCCTCGTACGGCGCGAACGCCCCCTCCACGTGCAGCCCCAGGGCCCGCGCCAGCAGCACCGAGTTGCCCACCTCGGCATGCCCGTCGAGCGGCAGGTGCGCGCTGTAGACCGCGACGCCGCTCTCGATGAGGGGCCGGACGCGGCGCAGGCGACGCCCGGTCAGGGGCTTGAGCCCCTCCCAGAAGAGGCCGTGGTGGACGAGGAGCAGGTCCGCCCCGCGCTCGACGGCGGCTGCGATGGAAGCCTCCGAGGCGTCCACGGCGGCGACGATCCGGCCCACCTCCCCGGGTCCGCCGACCTGGAGTCCGTTCAGCGCCACGGGGTAGTCCGGATGGTCGGGGATGCCGAGGTACGCGTCCAGATATTGGAGCAAGGATTCTAATTTCATCGGCACCCCTCCAGCCCGGCGAAGCCCCGCTCGCGGGCGGGTGGAGAAGTTGTGGAAAAAGCGCCCGTCATCGCTCCCCCCGGACTACGGCGCCATTGATGTGAGCCCGTTATATGCTGTTGCACAACGACTTGCAGGGTTATCCACAGTCTTTTGCCGACGCGTCGCGCCCTTGCGGAGAATCCACACCCGCCGAGGGGTCGCCGTCCACGACGCCGCGGGCCGACACGGGGCGGGGGAGGTGCCCTCAGCCCTCGGCCGGCATGAGCTCCACGGGCGGCGCGATGTGGTCCTCGATCCCGGTTGCGCCCATGTCCACGGTGCCGTTGAGCACGGCCCCCTCCTCGAGCTGCATGCGACGGGCACGCACGTCTCCCTCGATCCGACAGGTGGCCTGGAGCTCCAGGCGCGACTCCGCGACGAGCGTGCCGATCACCCTCCCGGAGATCACCGCGTCCTGCGTCTTGATGTCCCCTTCCACCAAGCCGTCCTTCCCGACCACGACCGCCTTCCCCGCGTGCACCGACCCCTGGATGGTGCCTTCGATGCGGATCGTGCCGTCGGTCTCGCAGTTGCCGACGACCTTCATCCCGGGACCGATGATCGAGATGACCGTCTCGGGGGCCGTTCCATTGCCAGCGCGATCTCGTGCCACCGCGCGCCTCCTCGAAATCAGGGCTGATGTACCAGCGTGAGCGGATCCACGGCCTCCCCGTTGAGGAGGACCTCGAAGTGGAGGTGAGGCGCGGTGGAGCGCCCGGTCGAGCCCGAAAGGGCGATCACCTCGTTCTGTCGTACCTGCTCCCCCCGCGCCACCAGGTTGAGGGAAGCGTGCCCGTACAGGGTGGTGTAGCCCTCGCCGTGATCGATCACGACGAAGCGGCCGTACACCGGATCCTCGCCGACGTCCACGACGGTGCCCGCGCCGGCGGCCCGTACGTAGGAATCCGTGGGCACGGCGATGTCCAGCCCCGGGTGCTCGGTCCGACCGTCCCCCGCGTCCAGGAGTCCCTGGGTGACGAAGCCACGCTCGGTGAGCGGCCAGCTCGACGGAACGCTCGCCGACACGGTGGTGCGTGGCGTGCTGCTCCGTCGACCGGCACCGGCGGGTGGCAGCCAGGCGTCGGAGGGCGTGGCGGCGGTGTGGGCACCGAACAGATCCCGAATACGGGCATACTGGCGCTCGATACCCTGGAGCTCGGCCGCGAGCGCCTGGACGCGCGCCCGGTCGGCCTCCAGTGAGCGCACCTGCATCTCCAGCTCGGCGACCCTGGAAGCTCGCGCGGCGAGGTACCACCAGCTCCCGGCCACCAGCGTGACGGCGAGCGCGATCACCGCGGCGAAGGCGCCGAGCAGGCGCAGGAGGCGGTAGGAGAGCTGGAAGGTGCGGCTCTCCTGCCCGCGGTCCGGCACCACGATCAGCGTCAGGTAGCGACGTGGGGGCTTCTCGCCGCTCATCCCACGACCTCCGACGCCTCGCGCCCGGTCACCAGCTCGAACACCCGCTCGAAGTCCTCGGGACCGTGGAACGTGATCTCGATCACGCCCTTCCCCTTCCGGCTCCGCTTGATGTTCACGCGGGTCGACAGCGACTCCTGGAGCGCCTCCTCGAGCGCGCGCACCACCGGCTCCTTGGGCCGCTCGGGCCTCTTCCGCTTCGAGCCCCGCTGACCGTCGGCTCCCGCCCGTCGCTCCACCTCCCGTACCGTCCAACCCTCGCGCGCCGCCTGGCGTGCCAGGTCGCCGGCGCGCACCGCGTCGTCCACGGTCAGCAATGCGCGCGCGTGGCCCATGCTGAGCGAGCCGGCCTCGAGGAGCTTGCGGACCGAGGGCGGCAGGTTCAGCAGGCGCAGGATATTCGCGACCGTGGAGCGGTCCTTGCCGACGGCGCGTGCGATGTCGGCCTGGGTCATCGAGAACTTGTCCGCGAGCGCCTTGTAGCCCTCGGCCTCCTCGAGCGGATTGAGGGCCTCGCGCTGGAGGTTCTCCACCAGCGCCAGGACCAGAAGCGTCTCGTCCGAGGCGTCCCGCACCAGGACGGGGACGTCCTCCCACCCGAGCTGCGCGACCGCGCGGAAGCGACGCTCGCCGGCCACCAGCTCGAAGCGGTCGGGTACGCTGGGGGAGGGGCGCACCACGAGGGGCTGCAGAAGGCCGTTTTCGCGGATGGACTCCGCAAGCTCCCGGAGCTCGCCATCGGTGAACGTGCGTCTAGGCTGCAGAGGGTTGGGCACCACCGCGGAGAGCTTGATCCGCCGGATATCCGCCTCCGGCGCCTCTGGATCGAGGTACTGCCCCAGCAGCGCCCCGAGCCCCTTCCCGAGGCGGTCGCGCCGGCTCATCGCGCGCCCGTCCTGCCCAGCTCCTTCGCGTTCATCTTCCGCTTGGCGAGCACCTCCTTGGCGAGCGCCAGATACGCCTGCGCCCCCTGGGAGAGCACGTCGTACAGCACGATGGGCTGCCCGAAGCTCGGGGCCTCCGCGAGCCGGACGTTCCGGGGGATCGCGGTGCGGTACACGTTGTTGCCGAAGTATTCCCGGGCCTCCGCCGCCACCTGCCGCGAGAGGTTGAGGCGGCGGTCGAACATCGTGAGGAGGACGCCCTCGATGTCCAGCGCCGGGTTGAGCCCGCGCTGCACGAGCCGGACCGTGTTGAGCAACTGGCTGAGCCCCTCGAGCGCATAGAATTCGCACTGGATGGGAATCAGCACCGAATCCGCAGCCGTGAGCGTGTTGAGCGTGAGCAGCCCCAGCGACGGCGGGCAGTCGACGAGGATGTAGTCGTAGCTCTGGCGGAGCGGCTCCAGCGCGTTCCGGAGGATGCGCTCGCGTTGCGGCGCCTGGACCAGCTCGATCTCGGCCCCCACCAGGTCGCGCGTGGAGGGGATCAGGTCGAGGAACGGGAAGTGCACCTCCGACATCACGGCTTCCTTCGCCGAGCGGTCGCCCAGGAGCACGTCGTAGATCGTCGGAAGCGATTCTCCCTGCTCGATCCCCAGCCCACTGGTCGCGTTGCCCTGCGGATCGATGTCCACCACGAGCGTGCGCTTCTCCGCCACGGCGAGGGATGCGCCGAGGTTGATCGCGGTCGTGGTCTTGCCGACGCCGCCTTTCTGGTTGGCTATGGCGATGACGCGGGACATGGAGCTCTCGACAGGGAGTCCCGAAAAGCGATCGATTTCGGAGGGGGGAAATCAATAATATGCCCGCCCCGCCCGGGACGTAAAGCGAAAGCCGCTTGACGGTGCGCGGCCTTCTCTGGAGTTTCCTCCTTCATCAGGGGAGTCCACGGCGTGACGGACGCACGGTCCGGAGGGGAGTGGGGGTCCGATGATCGTTGTGCCACATCGTTTTCGGCGTTCGAGGTGGGTTCTTCCCGCCCTCCTGACGGCTCTGGCGCTGGCCCCCGGATGCGGCTCGAGCGGGGGCGTCCAGACCGACGCCGCGGTAGCACCGTTCGTCGGCGATTGGCTGGCGACGACGATGGTCCTGACGTCCGTCGCGAACCCCGACGTGCACCCCGACCTCATCTCCCTCGGCGCGACCTTCAGCGTGGACGTCCAGCCGTCCGGCCAATACACCGCGATCCTCATCTATTCGGGGCAGACGCAGACCGAGATCGGGCAACTCTCCGTGTCCGGCGGCACCGTGACGCTGCAGCCCTCCTTCCCCGCCGGGGCCCCCGCTGCGATCTCGGACTACACCTTCCCCGACCCGGACCACTTCGTCCTCGACGGCGCCACGGAGTTCGACTTCAACCTGGACGGCACAGCCGAAGCGGCCCAGGCGCACATCGCGTTTTCCCGACGGTAGGATGTTCCACGTGGAACACCGGCGAGGCAGGACCTCGAGTTGAACGAGGCTGCGGCGCCGCGCACGCGTAGCCGGTGCGGGTCACTTCCTTCTGAGCGCAGAGCGGGTCACACCGCCAGGCCGTTTCCAACGGCCGGAATGGGCCGATCCCCCTGAAAAGCCTGTCCGCCCAGGGGATTTTGCGGCCCAGACTGTCATGCTGGTGTCTTGGCGCCGAAGTTCGTCGGCATTCGTGCAGCGCACTCCCGAAGGCGGCGCGCGTCCCCGGGCCATGAAGGGCATCCCCATCACCGCTCCGCGGCGTTCTCGAGCGCCACGCGTCTTCCGTGCAGGCGCGTGGCACCCCGATGCGCCGCAACGAGCCCGACCCGACGGGCGCGATCGCGTCCACGCGGGGCCCAACGAGCGGCCGCTCGGTCCTGGTCGCTCCTTTCCCCGTCGCGCGATCCTCGCCGCCTCCCCCGCGTGGAACGGTTGCTACCGGTCCGCTCTCCGCCGCTCCGCCCGCTGCTCCCGCGACCCCCTCGCTCGTTTACCGGCAGCGTTGCCCGCTGGATGCGTGCGCCGAGGCCTTCCCCGCTTCCGCTCCATCGCCGCCCTCGTCCCCTGCTCGCGGTCCCGCTGTGTCCCATTATCGTAGGTGCCCGACAAACCTGGGCGCCCCCGATTCACGCCGGCTGATCCAGGATCGCCTCCACACGCCACGGTGGCCCGCGCCCCACATCTGTCGGAGTCACACAGTCTCCCAGGGGCGCGGAGCCCGGCCCATTGGAGCCTCACGGGGTCGCGCCTTTCGACGAGGGTGCCCCCCACCCCCAATCTCGCCGCATGATCGCACCCCGCCTGCGCCGGCGGCACCCCGCCGCGGGCCGGGCGCCGCGCCAGCGCACCTCACTGCGGGCGCTCAGCCGCGAAGTGTTCCACGTGAAACACTCCACGGAATATCCCCGCGGCAGGCGAGCCCCCTCTCCAGGCATGACCGCTCCAGGCACGACCGCCAACGAGCTCGGGCTCGACACCCGCTCGGGTGGCCGCCGGGGAGCTGACCGACGGAGGCGTCCGGCACATCCACCCGTGGACCCGTCCTGCTGGCGGAGAAGGGTGGCCGCCGGTCGACGGAAGGCCTGCGGCTGACATCCCGTCCTGGGACCCGTCCTCGACCCCTTCCGGCCTGGTCACCGCGTCGCGCCGCGAGGCCACCGGGTCAGGCGGTCGGCGTCGCGCTCGGTGCGGATCGGCGCCGCCTCACCTCCATCACGAGATTCTGGAGATCCGCCGGCGATACACCCGGGATCCGACCGGCCTGGGCGAGCGTCTCCGGGCGCACACGCAGCAGCTTCTCGCGCGCCTCGAACGACACCGTGACGAACTCGTCATACGGTAAGTCGTTAGCCAGCACGAAGGTAGCATGCTCCCGCAGCTTGGCCGCACGCTCGCGCTCGCGCGCGACGTACCCCTCGTACTTGAGCTCGACTTCGACGGCGGCGAGCACGTCCTGCGACACCGCTGGAGCGGAATCCCCGGCCGCCGCGAGAAGATCGACGGCGCCCACGCCGGGACGTCGCAGGAGCTCGAGGGCCCGCACGGGCTCCGCGATCGTGTCCGACCCGGCCGCCTCGAGCGTGGTCCGCACCGCCTCCGGGCGCACGGTCGTGTCCCTGAACCAGACGAGCACCCGATTCTCCTCGGCCAGACGCGCGGAGAGCGCGCGCTCCTGCTCGGGCGTGAGGAGGCCCCGGTCGTGCGCCAGCGGCCCGAGACGCCGGTGGGCGTTGTCCTGGCGCAGGAGGAGCCGGAACTCCGCGCGCGACGTGAACAGGCGGTACGGCTCGTCGACCCCGCGGGTCACGAGGTCGTCCACGAGCACGCCGATGTACGCCTGATCGCGCTCCAGCACCCACGGCTCGTCTCCGCGCACACGCAGCGCCGCGTTGATCCCGGCGACGATGCCCTGGCCCGCGGCCTCCTCGTACCCCGTGGTGCCGTTGATCTGCCCCGCGAAGTAGAGCCCGGGAACGTCCTTCAGCTCGAGCGTGTGCCGCAGCTGATGCGGGGGGAAGTAGTCGTATTCGATCGCGTACCCGACCTTCGTCATGCGCACGTCGGCCAGCCCGGGGAGCGTCCGCAGGAACTCGAGCTGCACGTCGGCCGGGAGCGAGGTGGACAGGCCGTTGACGTAGAGCTCGGTGGTGTCGAGCCCCTCGGGCTCGAGGAACACCTGGTGCCGCGGCGCGTCGGGGAAGCGGACGATCTTGTCCTCGATCGACGGGCAGTAGCGGGGCCCGCGTCCCGAGATGCTCCCCCCGTACAGCGCGCTCCGGGCCAGGTTCTCCCGCACGACCGCCTTGAGCGCCTCCCCGGCCCACGTGATCCAGCACGGACGCTGCTCCGGAACGGTCTCGCGCGCATACGATGCGAACCGGAAGTCCGTGTCCTCGCCGTCCTGGCGCTCGAGCCCGGTGAACTCCACGCTGCGTCCGTCCACCCTGGGCGGGGTGCCGGTCTTGAACCGGGCCACCTCGAGCCCGAGGCTCTCGAGGCCCTCGGCGAGCTCGACCGACGCGGCCTCGCCGGCACGCCCCGCCTCCACACCCGCCCGACCCCCCACGTGGATGCGCCCGCGGAGGAACGTTCCGGTGGTCACCACCACCGCGGAAGCCTCGCACTCGATCCCGCCGCGCGTACGCACGCCCACGACACGACCGTCCTGGACGACGAGATCCGTGACCATCTCCTGGAAGAGGTCGAGGCCCTCCATCTCGTCCAGGATCCGCCGCACCGCGACCGGATAGAGCGCGCGGTCGCACTGGGCGCGTGGCCCCCAGACGGCCGGCCCCTTCGAGCGATTGAGCATGCGGAACTGGATGCGCGTCGCGTCCGTCGCCCGGCCCATCACGCCCCCGAGCGCGTCCACCTCGCGCGCCACCACGCCCTTCGCGACGCCACCGATGGCCGGGTTGCAGCTCATCTGTCCGACACGCGCGAGGTCCGGGGTGACGAGAAGGGTGCGCACGCCCGCCCGCGCCGCGGCAGCGGCCGCCTCCGTGCCGGCGTGGCCGCCGCCCACGACCACCACGTCGTAGCGAAGCTTCACGTGCGCATCCTGTACGCCACGCAGCTTACACTGCCTGTCTTACACACCATCACCAACGCTCCATCTGGAATACATCTACGGGCGTCCGCGCGTCGGGATCGATCCTCTCGACCGACCGCACCACGGCCCCCGGCGGACCGGCGTGCAGGGCGCGCTCCAGGGCGTCGAGGGCGTCGAGGGCACCCGCGGCGTGCACCTCCACGGATCCGTCCGCGAGGTTCCGGACGTGGCCACCCAGCCCGAGCGCCGCACCGGTCCGCTGGGTCCACCAGCGGAAGCCGACACCCTGCACGCGACCGCGCACGAGGTAGCCTCTCCGTTCGGCGTTCGAGGGTCCGTCCATGTCCTTCACTTCCCGATGCAGAACTCCGCGAACACCGCGCTCAACACGTCCTCCGGCGACACGACCCCCAGCATCTCCTCGAGGGCGCTCTCGGCGGACCGCAGGTGCGTGCCCGCCATCTCCGCCGGCACGCCCCCACGGAGCGCCTCGCCGAACGCGTCAACGGCCACGCGCGCAGCGCGCAGCGCCCGCGCCTGCCGCCGCCGCATCAGCACGGGCGCGTCCGCGGCGAGCCCCACGAGGCCCGAATACACGAGACTCGGGAGGAGGCTCCGCAAGGCGTCCAGGCCCTCGCCGGTGACCACGGAGACGTCCACCAGACCCACGCATCCATGTGGCAGTGTATCCACAGGCCCTTCCTCGGGGGCGACGCGCAGGTCGACCTTTGTCCTCACGACGACCACGGGCACGTCACCGAGCTCCTCCACGAACGCCCGCTCCCCGGGGTCCACGCCGCCCACTCCCTCCACGCACAGGAGCACGACGTCCGCGCGTCCGAGATGGCGCCGCGCCACTTCCACGCCGAGGCGCTCCACCCGATCGTCGCTGTCGCGGAGCCCGGCCGTATCCACCAGCCGGAACGGATAGCCGCCCATCTGGACGCTCGCCTCCAGCGCGTCGCGGGTCGTGCCCGGGACCTCGGTGACGATGGCGCGCTCCTCCCCGACGAGCGCGTTGAAGAGCGACGACTTCCCGACGTTCGGGCGGCCGGCGAGCACGGCGACCGCGCCTTCGCGGAGGAGCTCGCCCTCCGGGGCCGTGGCGAGGAGCGCGTCCATGCTCGCGGCCACCTTGCGTGCGGCCTGCTCCACCTCCCCCAGCGGCACCGGCGCGTCGTCCTCCTCGGGGAAGTCCAGGTGATGGGCCAGCAGCGCCTCGAGCCGGACGAGCTGCTCGCGCAACGCCGCCACACGAACGGACAGCCCCCGCTCGAGCTGCCCGAGCGCCGCCCGATGCGCCGCTGCGCTGCGCGCCTCGACGAGATCCGCCACGGCCTCGGCCTGAACGAGGTCGAGCTTGCCGTTCAGGTACGCCCTGCGGGTGAACTCGCCCGGCTCGGCCGCCCGGGCACCGGCGGTGAGGCACGCCTCCAGCACGAGGGCGGGGACCAGCCGACCGCCGTGGCACGAGAGCTCGACGGCGTCCTCCCCCGTGAAGCTCGCGGGCGCCTCGTAGAGGGTCACGACCGCCCGGTCGAGCGGCTCGCCGTCCGCAGGGTCCAGCAGATCGAGGAGCGTCGCGCGGCGTGCCGCGGGAAGGGCGGGGAGTCCGGGACGTGCGAGGGCTCGCAGGATCGCGTGCGAGGCGGGGCCCGAGAGCCGCACCACGGCGAGCGCCCCGGGGCCGGGGGCGGTGGCCACCGCGGCGATGGTGTCGACCTCGACGCTCATGCGCGCCGCGGCCGCCCGGTCATCCCTTGCTGATCGGCGGGCCGGCCAGCTGCACCTTCTTGCGCTCGTTGGCGATCCAGATCTGCTGCGGGATCGTCGCGATGTTCGCCGTCGCGTAGTAGAGGTTCAGGCCGCTCGCCAGACGGAAGAAGATGAAGAGCATCATGATCGGCATGAAGTACATCATCATCTTCATCTGCCCGCTCTGCTGCTGGGGCAGCGAGCGCATCGTCACCCACTGCATCAGGAACATCGACAGCGCCATGAACACCGGCAGGATGTAGAGCGGGTCCGGCGCGGACAGGTCGGGGAGCCAGAGGAACGGTACGCCGCGCAGCTCGATCGTGTTCTGGAAGACGAAGAAGAGCGCGATCAGGACCGGCCACGGAAGGAGCATGGGCAGACAACCGCCCAACGGGTTGAAGCCGTGCTCCTTGTACAGCTTCATCATCTCCTTCTGGAGCTTCTCCGGATTGTCCTTGTGCTTGGCCTGGATCTCCTGGACGAGGGGCTGCACGGCCATGTTCTTGAGCTGTGAGCGCATCGCCTTCTGGTTGAGCGGCCACAGCACCACGCGCATGAGCACGCCGAAGAGGATGAGCACCCACCCGTACGCCAGGTGCAGCTGTCCGTGCAGGAAGGAGAGGATCGCGACCACGATCGACACGAACGGGCGCACCACGGGCCTGAAGAACTTCCACCCGTAGGGGTTCACCTCCTGCATGTCCTCGCCGATCGACGACAGCCGCGCGTACTCCTGCGGACCGATGAACAGCCGGTAGCCGAAGGTGCCGTCCGCGTGCACCGTCTGCGTCGCGGCCACGCGCACGCGGTTGGCGAGCGGGCTCTCGGTGACGATGAGCCCCCCGAGATAGTCGGGCTGCGCGCCCTCCGCCGCCTCGTTCTCGCCCGCCAGCAGCGCCATCACGAAGAACTTGCTCTTGAACGCGGCCCAGAGGAGCGGACCGTCCACCACGGTGGGCTTCGCCCGGCTGAGCGCCGTCGAGCTGATTCCCTCCTGCTCGTGGTTGTCCACGTACGCCATGGCCCGCGCCTCGCCGGCCGAATCCGCCTCCGAGAAGGCAAGGCCCTGGCCCATGTCGGTGATCAGCAGCGACCGGTCGACACCGGTCACGCGGCCGCGAGCGACCACCTGGTAGGACCCGGGCTGGAACTCGTACTCGAGCTCGAAGCGGAAGGGCGACGACGGTGGCTGGTAGACGAACTTGAGCGTGCGCGTCCCGCCGCCCTCGGTGAGCGACACGCCGTCCGCCGGCTCGACCTCGAACGGCGCGCGCGTCAGGTCCACCGTGTCCGAGCCCACCAGCAGCTTCGGGGCGAGCCATCCCGCGGACTCGTCGGGCACGAGGTCCACCACGCCGTTCCCGTGGTTGAGCGCCTTGAACTGCGGGAGCTCCGCGGACACGAGCCGCGCGCCGACGTTGCTGAACGTGTAGCGGTAGAGGGGGCCCTGGACCGTGACCGACCTCTCCTCCACGGCCGCCGCCGCCGGCGGAACCACTCCGGCCGCCGCCTGGGGAGCAGCTTGTCCGCCGACCGATGGTGGGATCACCGGGGCCCGTGGGCCGGCGGAATCCTCCATCTGCACGGCCGCAGCCGCGCTGTCCGCCGGCAGGAGGCTCTCGTCCGGGCGCGAGGGTGGGAAGAGGATGTTGGTCCCCACCAGGACCAGGAGCATGAGGGCGATGGCCAGGAGAAAGCGGACTTCTGTCTTCATCGATCGCTCGACGTCGTGCGGCCGGAGCCGCTCGTCGCGCTCTGTCGGGGTTCGGGTGCGCCGCCGGCCGGGGCCGGGGCGCCATGATGGTGCACCCTGGGCTCGGGCACGGGATCGTATCCGTGTCCACCCCAGGGATGGCAGCGGAGGAGGCGGCGCAAGGCCAGCCAGCTACCTCGACCGGCGCCGTGTCGCTCGATCGCCTCGAGCGCGTACGCCGAGCACGTCGGCGTGTAGCGGCAGGACGGCGGTGTGAGCGGGGAGATGGCGGACCGATAGAAGCGGATCACGCCCGTCAGCAAGGATCTCAACACATCCCCTCCACCGCTTCGTCCACCTCGCGGGCCAGCGCCTCGAAGTCCAGCTCGTAGGCGCCGCGCCGGGCGCGCACGAGCAGATCGACCGTGGTACCCCGCACAGCGAGCGCCGGGAGCACCCGCCGCCTGAAGATCTCTCGCAACCGTCTCTTGAGCAGGTTCCTCTCCACGATCTTCCGGCCGTGCTTGGGCACGATCAGCCCGAGCCTGGAAAAGGAAGCGGGGGAAGTCGCCAAGAAGACTTCGAGATGCGTCGTCCTCTTGCGCTTCCCCCGCTCGAGGAGTGCGCGTATCTCCCGGGTCCGACGGATCCGCGCGGCCCCGGGGAGTCGCTCCCCGACTCCGGGCTCGCCGTCGCCCGCGGGACGGGGGCCTACTTGCTGCCCACCTTCACCGTGAGTCGTGCGCGACCCTTCCGGCGACGGCGCGACAGCGTCGCGCGACCGCCCTTGGTCTTCATCCTGGCACGGAACCCGTGCTTGTTGACGCGCTTGCGGTTGCGCGGCTTGTACGTCGGCTTCATTACGGGCTGCCCGATGCATGGGAGTTCTTCGTCGCGAAACGAGCTTGGAAAGATAGCGACGGGTGCCGAAAACCGTCAACTTGGGCGGGTCCACGGCTGTGGAAAGGTGCGGAACATCTGTGTCCCGCAAGGCGAATTGACTTTCCCACATCGCTTCTCTAGCTTCGGCGCCCCTCGCCTGGGGACGGGGGCCCCCACGACGCACCAACCTCACCGTACTCCCTTCGAGAATGCCGGCCCGTTCCGCCCACATGACCCGCCTCGCGACACCTCCCTCACCGGCGACGGCGACACCCAGGACAACGCGAGCAGAGACATCGTGGAGCTGACGGCCCCCGAGCTCTGGGCCCGTGTCCAGGAGGTCGTGCGCGCCTCGGTACCGGAGCAGGGATACCGGACCTGGCTCGCCGGGACGCGCGCGGTCGGCCTCTCCGGCGACGAGCTGGTGGTGGAGGCGCCGAGCCCGTTCCACGTGGAGTGGATCGAGGACAAGTACGGGCCGATCCTGGCGTCCGCGTGCCAGCGTGTGCTCGGGCGACCGCTCGGGGTGTCGATCATCTGCGCGCCCGAGCTCTCGCCCATTCCGATGCCCACGCTCGACCTCCCCACGCCCGAGGAGAAGCGCGCGCGCCAGCGCGAAGCCCAGCCTGGAGCTCCAGCGGCCCCGCGCCCGCGCCTCAACGAGCGCTACACCTTCGGGCGCTTCGTCGTCGGGACGAACAACCAGCTCGCGGTCGCCGCCTGCCGGGCGGTCGCCGAGAAGCCGGCCAAGATGTACAACCCGCTCTTCCTCTACGGGGGCGTAGGGCTCGGCAAGACGCACCTCATGCACGCGATCGGTCATCACCTGGTCGAGGGGGATCCGCGGCACCGCATCTCCTACGTCTCCTCGGAGCAGTTCACCAACGACATGGTGATGTCCATCCAGCAGGGCACGATGGCCGCCTTCCGGCGCCGATACCGCGAGATGGACCTGCTGCTGGTCGACGACATCCACTTCCTCGAGGGGAAGGAGGGCACGCAGGAGGAGTTCTTCCACACGTTCAACGCCCTGTACGATGCCCAGCGCCAGATCGTTCTGACGAGCGATCGCCCACCGAAGGAGATCCCCGGCCTCGAGGAGCGGCTGGTCTCCCGGTTCGAGTGGGGCCTCGTGGTCGACATCAAGGCGCCGGACTACGAGACGCGCATGGCGATCCTGCGCAAGAAGGCCGCGGACGACGGCCTCACGATCGACGACGAGGTCATCGAGTTCATCGCGCACTCGTGTACGGCGTCCGTGCGTGAGCTCGAGGGCGCGGTCATCAAGCTGCTGGCCTACTCGTCCCTCACGCACCAGGAGATCACACCCAACCTCGCGCGCACAGCGCTCAAGGGGGTCCTCAGCCGCCACGAGACACCCGTGCCCTCGCCCGAGCGCATCCAGGATCTGGTCGCACGCCGGTGGCGGGTGAAGCCCGAGGCGCTCTCGTCCAAGCGCCGTACGAAGGACCTGACCGTGCCGCGCCAGGTCGCGATGTACCTCATCAAGGAGACGCTCGGCACCTCGCTCGTGCAGATCGGCGAGATGTTCGGCGGCCGCGATCACTCGACCGTCATCCACTCGATCCGGAAGGTCGAGGAGGAGATGGCCCGGGACCCGGATTTCCGGAAGCGGGTGGACGAGGCGCGCGCCGAGGTACGTGCCGGATCGTCACGGAGCTGAGGCGCATCCGCGGTCCGGCCGTGACGAGGGTGTGGACAAGCATGGGGACAACCGCGGAGTTCTCCACGGACGGCAGCGGCCGTGACCTCGCAGTCTTGAAATCATCGGAGTTGTCGACGGATCTTCCACGCCCACCCAGGTCGCGGGAAGCGCGCTCCGGAGAGGGCCCGGCGGGCGTTCGCCGGAGGGTTCTTCCACACATCCACACCCTCTACTACTGCTATGTTTTTATAACCTCTAGAGAGATAGGTTCCAGCTGTCGTTGAAAAGCGCGTCGCTCATCGGTCGGGAACCGAGTCAGGAGCTTTCACGTCCATGAAATTCACGATCACCAGACAGAACCTCCACAACGGTCTCGCAGCCGTCTCGGCAAGCATCCCGTCGAAGACGACGCTGCCGGTGCTGTCCAACATCCTCTTCGAGGCGAGGGAGGACGGCGTCTGGATGAGTGGTACGGACCTGGACGTGGCGGTGCGCGTGCGCGTCCCGGCGGACGTGGTCGAGGCCGGCAGCCTGACCGCGCCGGGGAAGAAGCTCCAGGAGATCACGCGGGAGCTGCCCGATCAGCCCGTCGAGGTGTCCACGCGCGGTGACCAGATCGAGCTCAAGTGCGGGCGCAGCCACTTCAAGTTCAACGGACTGCCCGCGGACGAGTTCCCCTCCCTGGCGCAGATCGCGTTCGACGACGGGTGGACGGTGCGCGGGAAGGATCTGCACGACCTGATCCACCACACTTCGTTCGCGGTGTCGACCGAGGAGAGCCGCCCGATCCTGAACGGCGTGCTGTGGGAGCTGAGGGACGGGTCGATGCGCATGGTGGCCACGAACGGCCACCGGCTTGCGCGGATGGGCATCCCGGCGGTGTCTTCGGGGACTCCGTCCGCGGACTTCATCGTGCCTCCGGCCGCTCTCCAGCACGTGCAGCGGCTGTTCCGCTCCGAGGACGAGCTGCGCGTGGCCAGGAGCGGCAACCACCTGGGCTTCCAGGCCGAGTCCACGGAGGTGTTCACGCGGCTGATCGAGGGGACGTATCCGAATTACGAGCAGGTGATTCCCCGCGACAACGACAAGATCGCCACGGTGCAGAAGAAGGCGCTCGAGTCGGCGGTGCGGCGGATGGCGGTGGTGGCATCCGACCAGACGCACAGGATCCGCCTGCACCTCGAGAGCGATCGGGTGCACCTGAACGTGCTCACGCCGGACCTGGGCGAGGGGCACGACGAGCTCGAGATCGGCTACGGTGGTGAGGAGCTCGAGATCGGCTTCAACGCGAACTACCTCCTCGAGGTGCTCCGCTACATGCCGACCGACGAGGTGAAGATCGCCTTCAAGGCGCCGGAGCGCGCCGCCACGGTCGAGCCGGTGTCCGAGGGGGACGAGGAGATCGACTACCTCTGCCTCGTCATGCCGCTCCGCCTCCTGGATTGACGCGCTCCGACGGCGCAACGGAGCAAAGCGAGCGGGGAGAGGGCGGCGGCGGACACGCGATCGGCCGCCGCCTTTCGTCAGCCTCATGGCGACCCTTCAGACGGTACGCTCGCGCGCCGCTGCCAGGAGCTCGGGACCGCTGAAGGCCGACATCAGGGTGAGCCCCTCGGCGGCCAGGCGCTCGGATCCGCCCTCCTGGCGATCGACGAGCGTGAAGACGGCCACCACGACCGCTCCTGCTTCGCGCAGCGCGTCCACGGCGGTGGCCGCGCTCGACCCTGTGGTCATGGAGTCCTCGATCACGAGGCAACGTGCGCCGGCGGGGAGCCCGCCCTCGACACGCTGGCCTGTGCCGTGCTCCTTCGCTTTCTTTCGGACGGAGAACGCGTCGAGGGGGCGGCCCTCCAGCCAGCTCCTGTGCGACAGGGCGTAGGCCACGGGATCGGCACCCATGGTCAGCCCGCCCACGTGGGTCACGTCGAGGCCACTTTCGCCCAGTATGGTGTATGCCACGTGTCCGACGAGGAACTGGCCCTCGGCGGACATGGTGGTCCGACGGGCGTCGACGTAGTAGGAAGAGCGGGCGCCGCTGGCGAGCGTGAAGTCACCGACGCGCACCGAGCGCTCCACGAGGAGCTCCTTGAGCCGTTCACGATGATCCATGGCGTGACAACCTACGGGCGTCACCGTGGCCGCGCAGCGGTGGCCGCGATGCTGTCGCTGGCGGTCGCGCTCGTCGCTGCGGCATGCGGGGAGGACACCCCGATTCCGCCGGACGCCCTCCGCTTCGGCCAGATCGGGAAGATCGTGGTCGACATGGTCACGCCGAAGCAGTCCGGGCCCGGCGCCGGCCCCGGGGAGCTCCACCAGGTGCTGTCGTGGGGGTCGACAGGCGTCTGGTCGCTGCAGGAGTCGATCTCCTACCGGGGCCTGATCGGCGACGAGTACTTCCAACGGCACGACGCCGACCCCGCCCAGTCGGCGGGGGCGTACGCCGAGGTGATCACGCAGCTCAACGACACGCGCGGCGTCGAGCTGGACGTGCCGGAGCTGCCGGACACCCTGCACGTGACCTGTGGCCCGGTGACGACGCTGGTCACCTTCACGATCGAGGACGAGGCGAAAGACGAGGTCCGCTCCTGGACCCGCTGCGTACGGGGATCGCTCGAGTCGGTCACGACGGACGAAGCGGGACCGGACGCGGCGGCCTCCCGGATCGCGCAGGCCGTACGCCTCGTGCGCGACGGCACCCTCGGGGACGGATGGGGCTCTCTCTACGCGGGGAGCATCGCCTTCGGCACCCTGGACCGCGGGGAAGACTCGCGCTCCACGCTCGTCGAGCCGACCACGATCACGGACGCGAGCACGTGGAGCTCGTTCTGGATCACCCACACCGGGGGAACGGCCCCCGTGCCGAAGGTGAACTTCGCCGAGGACATGGTGGTGGCGGCGATCCTCGGGCCCAAGAGCGAGGCCGGGGACTCGGTGGAGGTGCGCCGCATCCTCCAGGTCGACCTCGGCGCACGGATCGACGTCGTCGAGCTGATCCCGGGGGACTTCTGCTCGCCCGCGGCCGGCACGCACGTGCCGTTCCACGTCGTCGTAGCGCCCAGGTTGCCGCGGCCCCACGAGTTCAACGCCGTCCGGCGCGAAGAAGTGCCCTGCGGCGGCTGAGCGGACTCCGCCATGTCCCTGCGACGGCTCTTCATCACGGTGCTCGTCACCTTCGCGGTCCTCCTGTCGGTGGCCGTGGGGTGGCTCTCCTGGAACGAGGCGAGCGGAGCGGTCGCGGCGCAGCTCGACGAGCGCGCGGCGGTGGTCGCGGGCGCGGCGGTGGAGGTCGGTCTCAGCGCATCCACCGTCGTCGGGCTGGAGCCCGGCTTCGAGGGCCTGGAGGCGTGGAAGAGCTACCACGCGCGGCTGCGCCACCTCCTGCGCTACGTCGACGAGGCGTATCTGGTCGCGCAGGACAACACCGCGCTGGTGAGCTCGTTCTCCGCGGACTCCGTGCCGATCGGGATGCCGCTGCACGTGCTCGACCAGTTCGCCCCGGAGCTGGACTCGGCGCGCACGAGCGGAACCGCCACCACGCGCGCCTTCCAGGGCACCGACGGACGACTCTACAAGTGGGGCTTCGCCGAGCTGGACGACTCGGGGATCCTCCTGGCCGTGCTCATGAAGGCGGACTACCTGGAGCCGCTCGCCCGGCTGCGCAGCAACCTGGTCTACGGGTCGGCGATCGCCGCGGTGCTCGCCGCGATCCTGGCGGCGCTCCTCGCGACGCGCGTCGTCGAGCCCCTCGAGCGGCTGAGCCGCGTGGCGCTGCGCATCCAGCGCGGACGGATGGACGAGCCGGTCGCCACGGAGCGGGGGCACGAGCTGGGCCGTCTCTCGCGGGCGATGGAGCGCATGCGCAGGGGGATCCAGGAGCGCGACGAGCAGCTACGCCTCATGCTGGCCCAGGTCGCGCACGAGATCCGGAACCCGCTGGGCGGCCTCGAGCTCTTCGCCTCCGCGGCCTCGGAGACCGACGACGCGGCGGAGCGGAAGCGCCTGATCCAGCGGGTGCGCACCGAGGTGTCCGGGCTCAACGGCATCATCGACGACTTCCTCACCTTCGCCCGGCCGCTCGCCCCGTCCCGCGGGCCGACGGACCTGCGCGAGCCGCTGCGCGAAGCGGCGGAGCTGGCGCGCGCCGAGGTCGACCGCAGGGGCGGCGAGCTGCGCGTGGAGCTGCCCGACGAGCCGCTGGTCGCGAGCGTCGGCGCCGACCACGTGAAGCGGGCGGCACTGAACCTGCTGCGCAACGCGGCGCAGGTCGCGGAGCGGATCCGCCTGCGCGCCTGGTCGCACGGCGGCGAGGTGGTGATCTCGGTGTCGGACGACGGGCCGGGCGTACCGCCCGACCTGCGCGAGCGCATCTTCGACCCCTTCGTGACCGACAAGGAGCAGGGCGCGGGCCTCGGGTTGGCCATCGTGCGCAAGGTCGCGGAGGCACACGGAGGGCGCGTCCAGCTCGTCCCGGACGGGGAAACAGATGGTGGGAGGGGTGCGGAGTTCCGCATATATTTCGTGAGCCTCGAGAGCCCGCCCGCGCTGCGCGTCGGCGGCTAGAAGTCAGCCCCGCGACGACGTCCCATGGCCGAGATCCTGATCATCGACGACCACGACTCCATGAGGGAGGGGCTCGAGCTCCTCCTGCGCAGGCGTGGCCATCGGACGCGCTCGGCGGAGAGCGGGGCGCGCGGCCTGGAGCTCCTCCAACAGGAGCCGGTCGACCTGGTCATCACGGACCTGAAGATGGCCCGGATGGACGGGCTCGAGGTGCTGCGGCGGGTGAAGGAGACCACCCCCGAGATCGAGGTGATGGTCATCACCGCGCACGGCACGATCGAGACGGTCGTGGAGGCCATGAAGCTCGGCGCCGCGGACTTCATCACCAAGCCGTTCTCCTCCGAGGAGTTCGGGGTGAAGGTGGACCGGCTCATCGGCGAGCACGCGGAGCGCATGCGGCTCCTGCGCGAGAACCTCGCCCTCCGGGTCGAGAACACCTACCTGCGCGAGGAGAGCCAGGCGCGCTACGGCGAGATCATCGGCGAATCCCCGCCGATGCAGCAGGTCTTCCGCTGGATCGACCGCGTCTCGCTGAGCGACTCCACCGTGATGATCTACGGGGAGTCGGGGACGGGGAAGGAGCTGGTGGCGCGGGCCATCCACGCCGCGTCGCCCCGCAAAGGCGGTCCCTTCATCCGGGTGAACTGCGGCGCGCTCAACGAGAACCTCCTCGACTCCGAGCTGTTCGGCCACGAGAAGGGGGCGTTCACGGGTGCGGAGCGGCGTCGCCGCGGCCGCTTCGAGCTCGCGGACGGCGGCACGCTCTTCCTCGACGAGATCGCGACGGTGCCGCTCACCACGCAGGTGCGCCTGCTGCGGGTGCTCCAGGAGCGCGAGCTCGAGCGGGTCGGCGGGGAGGAGACGATCCCCGTGGACGCACGCATCATCGCGGCCACCAACGCGACGGCGGATCAGCTGCGCAATGACGGGACCTTCCGCGAGGACCTCTTCTACCGCCTGCACGTGGTGCCGATCACGCTGCCGCCACTCCGGGACCGGAAGGAGGACATCGCCCTCCTCGTCGACCACTTCATCGAGAAGCTGCGCGGCCGCACCGCGTCCCCGGCGCGCGCCGCGAGCCCGGGTGCTCTGCGCTGCCTCGCGTCCTACGACTGGCCGGGTAACGTGCGCGAGCTGGAGAACGTCATCGAGCGTGCGCTGGTGCTGGCCGATGGGGAGCAGCTGGACGAGCACGACATCCCCACGCTCGGCATGGGCGGCCCCCCGCACGGCAGGCGCGCCGCGGGCGGTGGGGCCCAGGCGCGGGAGGCGGCCCTCGCCTTCCCGTCCGGCGGGGTCGACCTCAACCAGGCCGTCGAGGGTATGGAGGAACGACTCCTCCGCCAGGCGCTCGAGCACGCGGAGGGGGTGAAGGCGGAGGCGGCCCGACTGCTCGGCCTCAAGCCCAGCGCTCTGTACTACAAGCTCGAGAAGTACGGGATCGAGGCGTGATACCCCGCCCGCCGAGGAGACTCGTCACGGCGGCCTTGCTCTGCGTCGCCGCGCTCGGAGGTGCGTTCGCGCCCGCCTCCGGGCAGGAGACCACCGAGCAGACGCTCAGCGAGCGCCGCCTGGAGTACCAGGCGGCCAAGGACGCGTACGGGTCGGCCCAGAGTGAGCTCCGGGTCGTGGAGCGCCAGTGGCGCACCGCGCTCGCCGAGGTGACGCGCGCGCGCCGCAGCGGTGACGACGACGCGCTCGACCGGGCGTTCGCCCGGGCACACGACCTGGTGATCCCCTTCGGGGCCCAGGAGGAGCGCGTCAGGGAGCAGCGCGCGCGGCTGGCCACGGCGGGCCGGGCGCTCACCGAGATCCTGACGATCCGCCTCGACCAGCTCATGGAGCAGATGGACGCCGCGACCAGCTCGAGCGAGCGCTCCCAGCTCAACATCCTGTGGACCGACCTCGACCACGAGCTGAACGACCTGGAGCGGGAGTCGGGCACCGGCCTCCGCATCGACCCGACGGTCATGCCGGAGATCACGTTCGATCCCCGGGACGTGCCCGCCGAGCGCCTCGCGAAGGCCGAGATCCTCGAGCGGCGCGCGGCCAGCATCGACACGATGATCCAGGACGTCGACCGGCAGATCAAAGGGCTGAACGACCGTATCCGCAGGGAGCGCCAGCGCGCCGACCTGATGGCCACGCTGGGCCGCTTCGATGACACGCGGCTCCCCGTGGCGACCGGTCAGCCCACCGGGGACCGGGACCGACCCGCCGCGGCCGACACGACCGCGGCGCGCTCGGAGCCGGTCAGCCTGGAGACCCAGCTCGAGCAGCTTCAGGAGACGCGCGCGCAACTCGTCCGGTACCGGGACGAGCACCTGGTGCGGGCGCGGGTGTTCCGGGAGAGCGTCCGATCGGTGGCGTCGTGACCCGCGGACGTCGGCGGACCTGCCGCGCCTCTGCGCTCGGCGCGCTGCTGTCGGCGGCGCTCTCCCTGCCCGGCGACGCGTCGGCGCAGGTGAAGTGGCGCGATCTCGTCGTCACGCTGGGCGGGTCGGTGGAAGGGTACGTGGGCAACTTCTCCACCGTGACGCTTCCCCTGGTCGACAGCACCGACCACGCGACGGCGACCGTGGGCGAGGTCGGCGTCCGGGGCACGGTAGACCTCCTGCAGCAGAAGGGCCGGAGCCTCGAGGTGTCCTTCGACGGCGGGCTGCGCCAGACCGCGGCGTTCGGCTTCAAGTTCAGGGACTACGCTCCCCGCGAGTGGGTCGGGAACGCGACCGCCCGCTTTCAGCAGCAGCTCCGGTCGTGGGGAGCGCTGCAGCTGCGCGGGGAGGCCCGCGGCCGCACGGTACACGACAGGCCGCCGCCGCCGTTCTCGCTCATGCAGCCGGCGTACACGACGAGACAGGGGTCGGCGACGTTCGTCACCCGCTCGCTCGACGGCGTCACGCTGGACGCGACCGGGGAGATCGAGTCCGCCGACTACCGCGCCCCGGAGATCCTGCCCCAGCTCGACCTCCTGGACCGCACCTCGTCCGGCGTCGAGACGGGGATCCGCTGGGGCTACACCTCCACCGTGCGCTTCTACGCGGGGCTGCGCTGGACGGATTACACGAACCTGCCGAGCTACGACCCCGCCGACCCCTTCAGGCGGGACCGCACCGTGCGCGCAGGCCTGGAGTGGACGTACTCGGGGAGCGTGTTCGCGCAGACCGGCGTGGAGGGGACGCTCAACCGCTCCAACTCGAGCCGCCCCGAGTACGACGCGCTCGGCTTCCGGGTCCTGATCACCGCCCCCCTCCCGGGGGATCTGTCCGCCAGCCTCTACGCGCTCCTCGCGCGGAAGAGCTACGTGTCCGAGACACCCTTCACGCGGCTGGTCCCGGGCGAGGAGGCGGACAACGCGTCCGTGGCCTACCTGCAGGTGAACCGCCCCGTCGCGCTCGACCTGGACGCCGCGGTCCGCTTCGGCTGGACGCGCGCCGAGTCGGACTTCGGCAACCAGTACTACCGGCGCTTCGGGATGTCCCTCCAGCTCAACTACCGCCCGATGGGGAGCTGATCACGCCGGTCCGGGGTCGGGCCGCCGCGCGCACCCCGCTCATACGAGGATCGCCCAACCCATCCACGCCCCGTGGTGTGAGAGGGACACGTCGGCCGTGGAGGGCGCGCCGTCCAGGAGCACGGCCGGCGGCCGCCGACCGGGATAGCCCGGCGCACATACGATCTCGAGCCGGCGCTCCGCGACGTCCAGCGCGCGCGCGAGGGCGGCGCGCGCCCCCAGGCGGACCGCCGCGGACGCCAGGGAGTGGACGGCGTCCACCTCGCGGGCGGTGAACCGGGGGAGGAGCTGCTCGAGGGCGGCGTCCCAGAGCGCTCCCGGCGTGTGGACCCGCGCCGCTTGCGCGGCGACCTCCGAGGGATCGGCGCCGGCCGCCGCGATCACGTGCAGGAGCGGGCCGTCGCGGCGCACGTGGAAGGGGACGCGGAGCCCCTCGTAGGCGACCGCGTCGCCAGAGGCGACGAAGGCTCGGTGCACGAACACGGGCGGCTCGCCGCGGAGCTTCGTGACCACCTTGTAGACCGCCTCCTTGGCGGCCCAGTGCGTCCACAGAGCGAGGTGCGGGTCGGGCGCGCCCAGCACCTCGTCGCGCTCGGAGGGGGCGAGGACGCGCTCGAGGAAGCGCGCGTGCTCCGCCTTGCCGCGCAGCGCGGGGTGGTCGAGGTCGACGACGTCGTTACCGACCCGTGCTCCGCTCACGCACCCTCGTGCACGACCCTCCAGACCTTACCCTTCTGGCTGTCGACGATGTAGAGCGAACCGTCCGGCCCCATCGCCACCCCCACCGGTCGGGCGTCCTGCTGCTGGAAGCCGTCCGCGAAGATGTCCCACGGCTTCGCGAAGCTGTCGCCCTGCCTGGGGAGGAAGGCGACCACGTAGCCGGCCTGGGGGCGGGGAGCGCGGTTCCAGGAGCCGTGGAACGCGATGAAGGCGCCGCCGCGGTAGTGCTCGGGGAACTGCGTGCCCGTGTAGAACTCGAGATCGTCGGGGGCCCAGTGACCCGGAAACGCGACGATGGGCTGGGACTTGTCGGCACAGCGACCCACCTGGTGGCCGTCGCCGCCGTACTCCGGGCCGAGGACCTTCTGGCTCGTCTGCGGATCGTAGTAGCAGTATGGCCAGCCGAAGTCGGCGCCCTGCTCGATGCGCACGAACTCCTCGCCGGGCTTCTCGGCGTTGTCGTCCACGGTGTAGCGATCGGGCCAGAGGCTGTAGAGCTGGTCGCGGCCGTGCACGGCGCCGTAGAGCACGCCGGTGGTCGGGTTCATGCGCAGCGCGACGGTGTTGCGCATCCCCGTCGCGAAGCGTGTGCCGTCCGCCTCGGTCTGGTTCGCGCGGTTGGCGTCGAAGCGCCAGATGCCGGCGCGCGTCGCGAGCTGCGGGCACGGATCCCGCCCGGGCGAGCCGGGTGTGCGCGTGACCTGCTGGCAGGCATTCGAGGGCGCGCCGATGTTCACGTACAGGCTGCCGTCGTCGCCAAGCGCGATGCTCTTCGCCGTGTGGTTCTCCGTGTGCGGCAGCCCGGAGACGATCGTCTCGGGCGGACCGGACGGCGTCATCTGGCCCGCCTGCAGCGGATAGCGGAGCACGCGATCGTCCGGCGCGTGATAGACCCATCCGTCGGCGAGGAGCACGTCGTTCCCGCCGGCCACGCCCCACCGCTCGGTCTTGTCGGCCTTGCCGTCGCCGTCCGTGTCGCGGAGCACCGCCACCCCGCCCTTTCCGGAGTCCGTGTCGTCGAGCGCGACGAAGACGTCGCCGTTGTCCGCGACCGCGATGTGGCGAGCCCCCGGGAGGTCGTCGGCCACCACGATCGCGCAGAACCCGTCGGGGAGGGTGATGCCCCCGTTGTCGGCGGCGCAGTGGGCTGCGAGCCCTTCACCCATGCCGGCGGCACCGGTGGACTGCGAGGAGCCGGAGGCGTCGTCCGTGGGAGCGCACGCCACGAGCGCGAGCAGGGCGAGGGAGAGGGCTGCGCCGGGGAGGCGGCGGCTGCTGATCATGGTGACACTCCATGTGGTTTGCGAACGGTGATCGACGTGCTGGGCCTGCCCGGCGGGCGTCGAGGCGGGTGCGGCCCGTTCCGTCGCGTCACGGGGCGCCGCCGGCGAAGGCATGTCGGATGGGATCCGGGACGCGCATCGGCCGGCGATCCTCGCCGACGAAGACGGCCGTGACGAGCGCGCGTGCGACCTCGGCCGAGTCGCCCACATCTCGCATGTCCTGAGCGAGCACCATGCTGGTGCGCCGGAAGCCCTGCGTCCACGTACGGATGCGCAGGCGCTGGCCGAGGCGGGCCTCCTTCAGGTAGTCGACCTCGATGCGCACGACGTAGACGCCCCATCCGCGCGCCACCAGGGCCTCGTAGGGGAAGCCCCAGTCGCGCAGCGCCTGGAAGCGTCCGTGCTCCAGGTAGTTGAGGAACACCGCGTGGTTCGCGTGACCGAAGGAGTCCAGCTCGTAGCTGCGGACCTCGATCTCCGTCTCCGAGACGGGCGTCCCCTGCGGCGGCTCGAACATGGCCCGAATAGGCCGACCTCCCCCCTGGCGGGCAAGGGCCCGGTCGGGTCCGGTCCGGCGACCCTACTCGAGCAGTCCCTGGTCGCGGATCAGGTCGCCGAGCTCGGTGCGCGAGGTCAGATCGAGCTTCTGGAAGATGTTCGAGAGATGCGTGCTCACCGTGCGGGGCGAGATGCCGAGCTCCTTGCCGATGGCCTTGTTCGAGCGGCGACGGGCCACCCTGCGCGCGATCTCCAGCTCCCGGGGCGTGAGCCCCGCCATCCCCTCGCCGACCCCGCGCGGCGGCGGCCGATGTCCGACCTCCCTGAACTGGATGCGCGCCTTCTCGAGCTCGAGCTCCGCGCCGATGTGCGCGAACACCTCGTGGACGCGGCGGAGCTCCGCCAGGGAGCCCTCCACGTCCCCGATCTCGGCGAGCCGGCCCGCGAGCTGCCGGCGAACCCGCGCGGCGTACGGGATCATGGGGATCGCCTCGAGTGCCTCCGCCGCGTGGCGCATGGCCACCGCGCCGCCCCGGGCGTCGCCGCGCTTCCAGCGCACCATCGCGTCGCAGGCGTCCGCCCACGCCAGGCCGAGCTTGTGGTTGTTGGCCGTCGCGTGTGCGCGCAGGGTGCGGCCCACGCGCTCGGCCTCGTCGATCTCGCCGGCCCACAGGCACGCCTCCGCCAGGATCGGCAGGAGCCGGTGGACCGCCCAGGGCGTGTATCCCGTCCCCTCCGCGATCTTCAGGCCCTTTCGGGCCGTCTCGATCGCCTCGGCGTACTCCCCCACCGCGACCTGGTAGTGCGCCGTACCGATCAGGGTCGGCACGATCATGTGGACGTCGCGCGGGCCGTCCTCGAAGAGGCCCGAGATCTCGTACGCCTCGTCGAGCAGGGCGCGGACGCGGTCCAGGTCGCCGCGACCGTGGTAGAAGAACGAGGTGAGCGTGAGCAGGCGGGGAAGGAGCCGCCGCTGGTTGAGGCTGCGGGCGAGCGTGATCGCCTGCTCGCCGAGCGCGATGCCGGCGTCCCAGTCGCCGCTCCCGTAGGCGAGCTCGATCGACAGCTCCTCGGTCCACAGGCGCAGCACCGGCGAGCGCAGCTCGTTGGCCAGCGCGGTGGCCGCCGCCGTCTCCGCGATCATGCGGCTGGTCTCCCCCGCCATCCCCCAGAGCACCGCGAGCCCCCAATGCGCCCAGAACTCCACGGAGCGGTCGCCCGCGGGACGCGCCAGCTCGATCGCCTTCTCCGCGTGCAGCGCGGCGGCCCGGGGCGGTCCGATCCAGGCATGGAGGAGGGCCAGCGAGCGGTGGACGCGCGCCAGGAGGTCCGGATCGCCGATCGACTCCGCGACCGGCAGGGCCGCCGCGACCTCCGCCTGCGCGTCCGCGCCGCGCCCGAGCTCCTGGAAGCAGTGGCTGCGGATGAGGCGGATCTGCACCTGTTGCGCCTCCGCGCCCGCAGTCTCCGCGGAGCGCAGGGCGGCGTCCAGGTGCTCGAGGGCCTTCTGCGCCCGGCCGCACCAGAACTCCACGAGCGCGAGGCGCCGGAGGATCGCCGCGCGCTCCTCCGTCCCGGGCGTCGACCAGGGGAGCGCGCGCTCCCAGAGCGCCGCCGCCACGTCGTACTCCCCGAGCCTCCGGTGCGCGCGGGCCAGGTCAGCGACCAGCGGAGCCAACTTCCCCTCGCCGATCCGGTAGCCACCCGGGCCCTCCGCGCGGTCGAGCGCGGCCTGCAGATAGTCGGCGGCCTCGCGGTCGGCGTGGCGCTCGAGCGCAGCGCGCCCCGCCGCGGCCAGGTAGGTCACCGCCTTCGACGTCAGGTGTCCGGCGTCCGCGCGCGCGAAATGGTACGCCAGCTCGGCGGCGTGCTCCAGCGCGCGGTCGCCCCAGTAGGCCTCCATGGCCTCCGCGACCGCACCGTGCAGGACGCGGCTACGCTGCAGCCCGAACTCGTGGTAGAGCGTCTCCCGCACCAGGGGATGGCGGAAGTCGTGCACGACCGTCGACCCCTCGGCGCGCTCGGTCAGGATGCCGTGCGCGCAGAGCTCCTCGAGCGCGGAGAGGAGCGCGGTCTCCCCGAGCCCGCTGATCGACGACAGGAGGGGATACGTGGCGCGCGTCCCGATCACCGCGGCGAGCTCCGCGACGGTGCGCGCCTCGTCCGAGAACGCCTCGAGCGTCCCCACGACCGCGTCGCGGATGGATCCCGGGAGCGCGAAGTCGCGTGCATCCCATCCCACCCACGTGCCCTTCCGGCTCACGAGGCGACGGTTGGCGACGAGGGAGCGGAGCACCTCCTCGACGAAGAACGGGTTGCCCCTGGTCCAGCCGAAGAGCATCGCGGAGAACTCGCGTACCATCTCCGGCTCCACGGAGAAGATGCGGCACACCAGCGCCGAGATGTGATCGCGGGTCAGCACCTTGAGGTGGTGGACCCGCGCCGCCCCGAGGGAGACCAGCGACCGCTCTGTCTGCACGAGCACGGGGCTGCGGTCGCGCTCGGTGTCCTTGTACGTGCACAGGAGGAAGAGCGGGTGCCGCGCGGACTGCCGGGCCACGAAGTGGATGAGCTCCAGCGACGACGGATCCGCCCACTGGAGGTCCTCGAGCACGAGCAGGAGCGGGTTGCGCTCCGCGAAGCTCTTGAGAAACTCGGCGAAGTTCCAGAAGAGCCGCGTGCGCACCTCGTCCGGGTCTCCCCCGTCGGGGTCGCGCACGGCCTCGGTTCCGGGCCCGAGCGCGGGGAAGAGGTAGCGGATCCCGTCCTCTCCGCCGCGGCTGAGCACGGTGAGCGTCTCGGGCTCGATGTCGCGGAGGATGGGGAGGAAGGCGTCGGCGAGGAGGGCGAAGGGAACGCCCCTCTCCACCGGATACGCGCGTCCGCGCGCGACCCTCAGCCCCCTCTGCTCGGCGCGTTGTGCGACCTCGGCGGCCAGGCGGGACTTCCCGGAGCCGCCCTCGCCGCACAGCAGCACTGCGGGCACCGAGCGGTCACGGTCGTCGATGAGGGCTTCGAGGGTCGCCAGCTCCTGCGTGCGACCCACCAGCGGAAAGGTGGCCGGGAGACTTCCGGCGTCGCCCTGTGGCGCGGCGGTGCTGGATTCCATGGCCTGCGTCGCGGCGCGATTCCAGGTGGATGTGTGGGGATCGCGCTAATAGTAGGTCCTCTGCGCCTGAGGCGACACCGACCGCTCAGCCGACGGCGGCCACCCTCCCGAAGCGCCGCTCGCGGCCGTGGAACTCCCGGATCGCGGCGGCCAGATCCCGGGCCCGGAAGTCGGGCCACATCCGCGGCGTGAAGACGAGCTCCGCGTAGGCGCACTCCCAGAGCAGGAAGTCGCTCAGGCGCAGCTCCCCGCCGGTGCGCAACAGGAGGTCCACGTCGGGCGCGCCGTCCGCTCCGGCGTTCATGGCCTCCGCGATCCGGCGCTCGAAGGTCGTCCGGTCCGGAGCCCCGTCCGCCCCGCAGGCGCGCGCCGCCTCCAGGAGCGTGTGGCGGCTGGAATAGTCGACCGCGAGGCGGAGGACGAGCCGCTCCCCGCCGGCCGTGGCGGCCTCGGCCTGCCGGATGGCCTCGACCACCTCGGGGGCGAGCCGGTCGCGACGCCCGATCACGCTCAGGCGGACCCCGTTCTCCGCCAGCGCCGGCGCCTCCGAACGGAGGTAGCGTCGGAAGAGCGACATGAGGGCCCGCACCTCACGTAACGGACGTTGCCAGTTGTCCGAGGAGAAGGCGTACAGGGTCAACGTGGTGACGCCGAGGTCGGGAGCGCCCTCCACCACCGAGCGGACGGCCTTCACCCCCTGTCGGTGTCCCCACTCGCGGGGGCGGCCCCTGGCCTTCGCCCAGCGGCCGTTGCCGTCCATGATGATGCCCACGTGGAGGCTGTCTCCACCGTTGCGTGTGCTCTGTCCCATAGAGTTCGCGCCCAAAAAAATAGAACGTTGTTCCGTTTCTGGGATCACCGCTCCCGGGTGGCGGCGATGATGGCTTCCATGTGGTCGAGGTAGGCCTCGAGGGCACTGCGCCCCTTCGCCGTCAGCTCGTAGTCGGTGCGCGGCACCCGCCCGTCGAAGGACTTGTGGCACAGGAGATAGCCCGCGTCTTCGAGACGCCGGGCGTGCGCGCTCAGGTTCCCGTCCGTGGTGCCCAGCAGGTCCCGCAGGTCCGTGAACGGAAGCACGCCGTTCACGGCGAGCGCGCTCACGATGCCCAGGCGGACCCTCTCGTGGATGAGACGGTCGAGCTCGAGCGCGCCCGCCTCCGGTCCGGCTCCCGCGACCGCGCCGAGCACGGGGCGCGCCCTCGGCGCGTCCTCGTCCGGATCGCGTGCAACCGGCTTTCGTTCAGCCGCCATGCTTCCTCCAGATGATGATTCCGAAAACGATGTGCAGAGCCCCGAAGCCCAGGGCCATCACGACGTCCGCCCACGCAGCGGGCGCGAACAGCGCGACGGCCCCGGCCCCCATGAACGTGAACCCCATGGCGGGCACCACCCGCACGGAGAACGCGCCGCCCGTGACCACCCCCGTTCCGTAGAGGAGCAGCCAGGCTCCCGGCAGGAGCTCCACCGACCCCGCGCGCGCGAGCGCCGCCGTCAGCAGCAGCCCCACCACGAGGGGTGGGGAGACGTTCCAGGCGAACTTCCTGCCCGCTCCCCCCAGGAGCGCGCTCCCCGCGGCGTGCGCCTTGTGCGCCATGGCGAAGAGCGCCACGCCGAGCGCGAGGACGGCGGCGGTCATCCAGATCGTGACCCACACACGGGGATCGGACGCGTGGCGGGCCACGAAGCTGGCCGCCAGCGCGATGAGCCCCATGAAGATCCCGCCCAGGCCGGACACCGCCGTGAACGACTGCGAGCGCTCCATCGTCTCGCGGATGTAGCGCAGGTTCTCCATCGCCCGGTCGTGCAGGGCGAGCGGCGGCGGATCCGGGTCTCGAAGCCGGGGCGCGGGTCTTGTCATCCCCTCAGAATGGGGGCGATCGGGGGTGTTCGTCAAGTACTTTGCCGTATAAAGTCCACGAGAGGGCGGCCGCTCATGCGCGGGGCGCCACCACGCGCAGCGCCGCCGGGAGCACCCGCACGGCCAGCTCCGCGGCGGCGGCCTGGCGCACCTCGCCGTCCATCTCGAAGCGCGGGGGTGCCGGGAAGTCGATGCGGAACGAGGTCTCGTCGAGGATCTCCACGCGCTCGGAGCGCACGTGGCGCCCCTTCTCGGCGAGGTTGAAGAGCCGCAGCCGCGTGAGCGGCGGAGCGTCCATGATCCGGCAGGCGTGCAGCTTCCCGTCGTCGATGCGGGCGTCGGGAGCGATCGGGAAGCCGCCGCCGAAGTAGCGCCCGTTCGAGATCGTCAGCATCAGGTGGCGCCCGTCACGCCGCTCGGACCCGTCGCTGCTCAGGGCGAAGTGGAAGCCCGGAAAGCGGAAGAGCTGCTGGAGCGCCGTGAGCTTGTAGAGGAGCTCGCCGCGGAGGAAGCGCGCGCCCGCGGCGGCGTCGAGGACCGCGATGTCGAAGCCGAAGCCGACGAGGTTGAGGAAGTGGCGCGGCTCGTGCTGTGCCGGCGCGTGCTCCGAGGCGCTCGGGGTGTCGAGCCGGCCCACGTCCACCCGCCGCGTGTGCCCCTCCGCGAGGACGCGCACCGCCTCGGCGCCGCCCGCGGGATCGAAGCCCAGGTTCCTGCCGAAGTCGTTCCCCGTGCCGCTGGGCAGCACGCCGAACGCGACGTCGTCGCGTCCGGACGCGACCACCCGGTCGGCGACGTTGCTCCAGGTGCCGTCCCCGCCCACCGCGACGATGAGGTCGAAGCCGTCGGCGAGGGCGTGCTCGGCCAGGTCGCGCTCCTCGCCGGGACGGGTGGTCACGACCAGGGTCGCGTCGGGGAGGTGCTCGTGGAGGAGGCGCCGATAGGCGTCGAACCGGCGGGCGCCGCGCCCCCGACCGGACGCGGGGTTGAAGACGACGAAGACCCGGCGCGCGTCGCTCAGATCTTCACCAGCGGCTCGAACGTCTGCATCCCGGCCTGGTACCACTGCTCGCGGAACGGCCAGGTGTGCACCTCGGGGATCGTCAGCGGCGCCGTCATGGGGTGATCGTAGAGCGTGAGCGAGCCGCGCTCCTCCTCGTGCTCGGAGTGCGGGGCGTCCATGTAGATGTTCGCCTTGAAGCGGTCCTCCCCGTCGAGCGTGAAGGCGTTGTAGAGGTTCTTCGCGGGCTCGAAGGAGTACTCCGTCACGGCCACGTCGAGCACGGGACGGTCCCCGTCGCGCACCTCCACCTCCATCCGCCCGTCCGTCTGCGTGAAGCGGATCTCGAGGTCCTTCATGTAGTGCGGGAGGTGCCAGCGCTCGATCGCGTGCATGCGCGACGCCTCCGTGGAGGTCCCTACCGCCCAGGGGTAGAACGCCGCCTTCGGCAGCGGCTTGCCCGGCTCCACCATGGGAGGCACGAGGATTGCCAGCACCACCTCCTCGTACGCACCGACCTCGCTCTCCGTGAACTCGAACGCGGTGAGCGCGAAGATGCTGCGCGTGTGCAGCAGCTCGAGCGGCTGGAGGTGGGGCGGGAGGATCCTGCGGGCGTCCGAGGTCGCCATCTCGAAGAAGGCCCCGATGCAGTTCCGGAACCCGTAACGCGTGTACTCCATGGCTTCGCTGTCCTTGGCCGTGACCGATTTCAGGGGCGGGCCCGCCTTGATGCGCGTCCCGCGAACCGATTAGCGTTGGCGGGTCGAGGCGCACCCGCCGATCGTCCCCTCCGACCCCCCCGTGTCGACGGAGGCTCGTTGTCCAAGCTCCGAGGCTACCTGGCACTGACGCTCGCGTGCCTCGCATTGCTCCTGTTGGATCCCGTCCAGCGCCTCGTGATCGCGCCGTGGGTGCGCCTCGCGCCGTCACGGCGGGTCGCCGTGCTCGGCCGATGGCAGCGCTTCCTCGCCCATATCGTACTGGGGTCGGTTTCGAGGATTGGGGGTGCCCGCATTCCCGACCTGCCCGAGGTGGCGGGGGGGGCGGACACGCTCATCCTCATGAACCACCAATCGCTTCTGGACATCCCCCTGGTCGTCGCGTCGCTGAGGAACACGTACCCCAGGATCGTGACCCGGAAGCGGTATATGCGATGGATCCCGCTAATCTCGCACATGACACGGCTCTATCAATACCCGGCCGTGGAGGCTTCCGCAAAGGCCGGCTCGCTACGTCGCATGTTCGGCGAGATCCGCGAGGCGGCGCGCACCACCGACGTGCCGCTGGCCATCTTCCCGGAGGGAACGCGCACGCGGGACGGCGAGATCGGCGACTTCAAGACCCCCGGCCTGGCGATGATCCTGAGGCAGCGGCCGTGGACCGTGTACGTGCTGGTGGCGGACGGCTTCTGGGAGCGCGCCAAGCTCAAGGACTTCCTGCGCGGCATGTCGGGGATCCGGGGACGGGTGGAGCTCTCGGGACCCTTCGCGTGGACGGACCCCGGGGCTGACCCCAGGCCGTTCATCGAGGACATGCGGGCGGAGATGGCGCGACGCCTGGCCGGGATGCGCGCCGCGGTGCCCGCGACGTGACGCCGGCCATGCCCGGGCGTGCCCCCGACGGACGTGTGGACGACCCCTCCGCTCCGGCCCCCCGCGGCGCCGGCGAAGAGGGCGGCGGCGACGCGAGGCACCATGCGGAAAGGCTCGCCGAGCGCCTCGAGCGTGCCGCGGACGGCACCGTCTCGGCCGTCCTGCTCTACGGATCGCACCTCCTCGGGGCGAGCCCCGACCGGCACAGCGCGCTCGACTTCGTGGTGGTCGTGGACGGCTACCGGCGCTTCTACCGCGCGCTGCACGCGGCGGGCGAGATCCACCGCCCCGTCTGGCTCATGTCGGGGCTGGCGCGCGTGCTCCCGCCCAACGTGATCGCCTTCACGCCGGAGGACGGCGCGGCCGGCCTCGCCAAGTGCCTCGTGGTCGACCGGGCCGACTTCGAGCGGGCGCTCGGGCCCGCGCCGCCCGACCATTTCCTCCTCGCGCGCATGGTCCAGCGGGTCGTGTTGGTGCGTGCGGCCGACGACGACCGGGCGCGGTGGGTGGAGCGGTGCCTCGACGGCGCACGCGCGGGAGTGCTCGCGTGGGTGGGTCCCTTCCTCGACGGGCCGTTCGACGCCGCGGAGCTGGGCCACAAGCTCCTGGAGATGTGCTATCGGGCGGAGTTCCGTCCGGAGGCACGCAACCGCGCCGAGACGATCTTCTCGATGCAGAGGGAGCACTTCCACCGGGTCTTCGAGCCCCTCCTCGAGGCGGAGGCCGACGCCGGCCGGCTCGTGCGGACCGGGGCCGGATACCGCTTCGCGGTCGCGCCCGGAGCGAGCGCCAGGCGGCGCTGGCGGCGTCACATGCGCCGCTCCAAGGCGCGCGTCACGGCCCGCTGGCTCAAGCACGTGCTCACCTTCGACAACTGGCTTCCCTACATCGCGCGCAAGGTGGAGCGGCGCACCGGCAGGAGGGTGGAGCTCACCACCCTGGAGCGGCGCGCGCCCCTCCTCTTCCTCTGGCCGCGCGTCTTCCGCGTCCTTCTCACCCGCCCGGAACGGGAGCACCGAGAATGAGGACGGACCTGATCGTGCTCGTCGCCATCCTGGCGGCGGCGTTGGCCTCGATGCCGATCTACGCGGCGAGCGCCGCCCGACGCGGGGACGACCCGCGCGACATCTCCGACCGGGGCTCCTTCGTGCTGGGCGGCTTCGCGCGCAGCTGGTTCTACTGGTTCGTGCGCCCGGTGGAGCGCGTTTCGCTCGCGCTGAGGCTGGGGCCGCTCTTCTTCAATCTCCTGGGCGTGGCGTTCGGCGTGGTGGCGGCCGCCCTCTTCGCGGCCGGCCGCACGAACCCAGGAGGGTGGGCGGTGCTCCTCGGCGGGGTCGCGGACATCCTGGACGGCCGCATCGCGCGCGCGCTCGGCATGGCCAACCTGAGGGGCGCGTTCCTCGACTCCACGCTCGACCGCTTCGCGGAGGTCGCGGCCTTCGTCGGTCTGGCGCTCCTCTTCCGCGGCTCCGGCACCGCGCTCGTGCTGGTCGTGACCGCGCTGGGCGGATCGCTCCTCGTGAGCTACGCGCGGGCGCGCGGCGAGAGCGTGGGGGTCGTCTGCAAGCAGGGCGTCATGCAGCGCGCCGAGCGGCTCCTCCTGGTGGGGCTCGGCGCGATCCTCGACCCGTCGATCTCGGCGTGGGCCGGGCGGCCCTCCGGAGCGCTGCTGGTGCCCGTGCTCGCGCTCGTCGCCGTGGGCACGGTCGGAACCGCGATCTACCGTACGGTATGGATCGCGCGGCGTCTCCCGGAAGTCGATGTGTGACAGGACGTTGCGGCATCTGACCGACTGGTATCTACGAGGTGGCGGAACCTCCTCTACGTAAACCCGGAGCGCCACTACGTCATGAGTCGTAGGGCGGGCGCACGGTGGTCGAGGGCATCCTCTGGGCACACCGACAACCGTGTGCAAAGAGGAATCCGTCCGATGGGTTGGACAGCACCGTCGCCCGATCGTCCTTACCCCCCAGGTACTGGACCTTCCCGCGTGGAGCCACCCACCTACAACCTCGAACCGGGTGCGTCCGGCGAATTCTCTGCTGCCGTCGTGGCCACCCGTTCACCCGCAGATCGGACCTCGGTCCGATTCCCGCTGACGAGCCTACCTTCTGGACAGCAGGAGGCTCCCGCACCGCGCGGTGCGGCCCATCGGGCGGCTTGTGAGGGGAGGACGCCGTGCTTCGGCGCGGCGCCCTCCCGCACGGGTCCCGGTGCTCCCCCGCTACGGCCGATAGGCGATCGCGTCGATCTCCACCTTCAGGCCCACGTGTGGCAGCGCAGCAACCTGCACGGTGGTGCGCGCCGGCCGATGCTCGCCGAAGACGCGCGCATACACGGCGTTCATGGCCTCGAAGTCCCGCATGTCCACGAGGAAGACCCCGCACCGGAGGACGTGCGCCAGGTCCGTCCCGGCCGCCTCCAGGATCGCCTGGATGTTCCGAAAGACCTGCTCGGTCTGCGTCGCCACGTCCGCGCCGGCGAGCTGGCCGGTGGCGGGATCGGTCGCGCCCTGGCCGGAGACGAGGACCAGGCGGTCGAAGGCCATCGCTGGCGAGTAGGGGCCGACCGGCTTCGGAAGGCCCGACGCTACGACCGGACGGTGGGCTGGAGAATCGCTCATGACGTGCTCGGTGTGGGGAAGGGATCGACGGGGCCGGCGCCGCCGCGACGCCGGGCGGGACGGTCGCCGGCACCCTAGCCGGCGGTGCGGCTCTGCGCCATGGGCCGCGCGCGGGGAAGAGATCCAGCTTGCCGGCGTGCGCGCGCGCCGCCTACGATCGGGCCATGCCGTCCGCCCCGGCCGGACGGCCCGAGCATCCGCCCACGTCCGCCGCGCGACCAGGCAGGCCCGTCCGTGACGCATCCGGCTCCCTCCTTCCCTTCGCCCGACGTGCTTGTCGCCGTCCGGGGCTGCCTGGGCGCGGCCCGGTTCTCCGAAGGGTCTCTCCGCCGTCGGCTCGGCGTGCCGGAGGGCTCCCCCCTGGCGAGCCTCGGGTCCCCTCTGCTGGGCGAGCGAATACGGACGCTCGAGGATCCTACACGAACGCTCCTCGAGCTCTTCCTCCTCGAGAGGTCCCTGGTGCGCGCCGACGCCGAGGCGGCGCTCGGCGCCGGGGTCGTGCAGGCGCTGCACGCGTGCGGGCTCGTCCGGACCGACGCGGGACGCTGCGCCGCGACGGCTCGGCTCGGCGCGGTCGGAGAGCTGGCCTTCGCTTCCGACCTCGCGGAGCGTCATCGCCGCCGCGAGCGCGACTTCGTGCTGGGCGCCGGGGGGGCGACGCGGCGCTTCGCCGACCTCACGATGCGCGGCCCCGTGGCGTCGGCCCTCGACCTGGGGTGCGGGGCGGGGGTGCTGAGCGCTCTGGCCGCCGCCCACGCCGACCGCGTGGTCGCCACCGACGTGAACGCGCGCGCCCTCGCGTTCGCGCGCTTCAACGCCGAGCTCAACGGCCTGGGAAACGTGGAGTTCCGGGAGGGGAGCCTCTACGAGCCGGTCGAGGGTGAGCGCTTCGATCTCATCGTCTGTAACCCGCCCTTCGCGATCTCGCCCACCGGCACCTTCGCGTACCGCGACGGCGGAGCCGAGCTCACCCGGGCGATCGCGCGCGCCGGTCCCGACCACCTCACGCCGTCGGGATGGCTGCAGATGATGGCGGAGTGGCCCGAGCGCCTCGGGGCGGACTGGCGCACCGAGGTCCTGGATTGGCTCGACGGAACCGCGTGCGACGCGTGGGTGCTGCGTCTGTACGCGCACGAGGCCGCCGACTACGCGTGGCGGTGGGTGGTGCAGGACGGGCCCGAAGGCGGCGGTGAGGAGGCCCTGCGCACGTGGGTCGAGCACCTGAGATCGCTCGGGCTCGACGCGGTCGGAGGCGGGCTGATCTTGCTCCGCCCGCGCCGCCATCCGGAGCCCGTGCGTCAGCTCGTGGACGCTCCTCCGCTGTCGGACGGTCCGGTAGGCCCCTCGCTCCTACGGTGGCTGGGCGCCCAGGACCACCTGGCCGCCCTCGGGAGCGTGGAGCGCCTGATGGACGTGCCCATGGCCCCGGCCCCGTCCCTCGAGCGCTCGGAGACCAGCGAGCCTGCGGGCGCGGGCTGGACCCGTCCCGAAGTGCGCCTGCGCGTCCGGGACGGGCTGCGCTTCGCCGCCCGGGTCGATCCCGTCGCCTCCGCCCTGGTAGGCCTCCTGAGGGACGGGCGTACCCCGCGGGAGGCCCTGTCGGTGCTCGCGGAGCGACACGGTCTCCCGACCGAGCCGTTCCTGCACGGGCTCCCGGCGCTCCTGCACAGGCTCGTTTCGCTGGGGATCCTCCTCCCGACCGAGGGGGGCACGTAAACGTGACACTTTCGCATTCTGCCGCCTACGCATATTCATGCCAGGTCGAAACCGCTGCGTTGGGGGGGGCGCAATGAGCATTGAATCCTACAGAGCCTTCACCGCAAAGATCGAGGAGGACGCCAGCCTCCGCGCGCAGATGCGCGACGCAGGCAGCTCGGACGGCATGTCCATGGAGACGCTCGCCTCGATCGCGTCGGGGTACGGCTATCAATTCACGGTGCGCGACGTGAGCCACGAGGCGAGTGAGGACCTGGCGGACGAGAGGGCCGACGAGACGTTCGAGTTCGCGAAGATCTCGCACGAGTTCTGGAAGGTCGCCTTCGACCCGGTGGCTTGCAGCCTCCGCTACTTCAAGTACTACCGGTAGTCCGGAGGGCGCCCGCAGGGGCGCTCAGCCGCCGACCTGGTGCTCGATGCGGATGGGCTCCGGGTAGCGGATCGGTCCGAGGGCCGTCTGGATCGAAGGGGTGGCCTCCAGGCGGATGCGCGTGGGCTCGCCGGCCCCGGCCGCCGCGAGCGCGAGGCCGACCACCTCCTGCAGCTGTCCGTCGAAGAAGTCGAGCAGGTCCAGCCGTACGGTCACCGGCACGTCGACGGGCTGGCCCGGCGGCAGGACGTACTCCTCGTCCAGGACGCCGCTGATCGTCTCCCGGTCATCCAGGAACAGCTTCCAGTCGAGACCCACCAGCCGTGCCTGCACGTTGTCCGCAGGGTTGGCGGCGCGGACCTGGAGCACGGTCTCGAGCGGCAGGTCGTGCCGCGCCAATGCCGTTCCGAGCCGGGCCACCTGCAGGGCCGAGAGATCGCCGAAGCTCCGTATCGACCGGATCGGCACCCCGGCCAGCGTGCTCCCCGTGGTCCCCGCGAGCGAGAAGTCCACGTTGCGCAGGGCGGCGAGCTCCTGGAGCGTGGCGCAGCTCCAGGCCGTGGTGGAGGTCGCGAGCGCGAGGACGAGGAAGGCGCCCCGACGGCGCTGCGGGTTCGTCATCCTGAATAGATAGGGGCGGTCGCCCAGGTCCGAAACCGGGCTCAGAGCCCGAGGGCGGCGATCACCTCCGCCACCACGCGGTCGAGATAGCGGTCGGACCCTCCCGGGCTCGGGCCCAGCCGAACCACGACCAGGTCGAGCGAGGGGATGACCATCGTGTTCTGGCCCATGAATCCCGCGGCGGTGTAGGCGTCGCGGGGGAGGCTCGGAAAGCGGCCGCCGGCGTTCACCCACCAGAGCCCGCCGTAGTCGTGGTGCGGGTCGGACGCGGTCGGCGTGCGCACGAAGTCGGTCCACCCCTCCGCGAGGATCCGGTCGCCTTCCCAGACGCCCTTCCACAGGTGCAGGAGCCCGAAGCGCGCCCAGTCGTACGCGCTCATGAAGTCGTAGCCGGTGATGATCGGCGTGCCGTGGAGGTCGGTTTCCAGGACGGCGTCCCGGATGCCGATCCGGTCGAAGAGGGCGCGCCGCGGGAAGGAGAGCCAGTCCTCCCCCCGTTCCTCGACGATCCGGCGTACGATGCAGGTGACCGTGATCGGGTCGCTGTTCCGGTAGCGGAAGACCGAGTCCGGCGGGAGGTCCGTCGGCTGCTCGGTGGCGTGCCGGCACACGTCGCCGACCTGGTCCATGTAGAGGCGGAAGTGCTCGTTGGCTGCCGTGTAGGAGCGCGGGTCGTCGAGCCCGAGGTTGAGGAAGTCCAGCCCGCTGCTCATGTGCAGGAGATCACGCACGAGGATGGCCCCGCGCGGGTCGTCCGGATCGGCGTGCCAGGCCGCGACCGGGGCCGGCTCGTCGAGGCGGAGCACGCCCTCGCGCGCGAGGATCCCCGCGAGCGCCGCGGCGATGCTCTTCCCCTGCGACCAGGAGATCTGCGGGGTGTGGGGACCGAAGCCCTCCGCGTACCGCTCCGCGACGACGTGGCCGGCGTGGAGGATAACGAGCGCGCGGGTGTTCTGTCCGGCCGGGCCCATGGCGCGGTCCATCGCCGCGTCGAGCGCGGCCCCGTCGGCGCCAGCCGGGAGCGGACCGTGCGCGCCGAGGTCCCCCGTCGGCCAGCGCTGCGTGCGCGGATCCGGGAGCGTCGAGGGGATCGTTCGCGGCTCGAACGCGAGCACGGGCGCCGTGCCCAGGGCGGCAGCAGCCTGCGCGCGGGGCTCGATGATGCATCCCTGGTCGCCGTGGTATCCCGCGCTTCGCGGTGGGAGGCCGGGGGCGCTCACGGTGACGCGTCGCGCCTTCCAGTCGACGTCGTAGGTGAAGGCGTCCTCCCAGCGGAACCAGGCGAAGGGCCGGATGTCGCGATCCAGCACCACGTCGGGTGAGCGCTGGAAGTCCCGCCCGACGACGAAGACGCCGGCGCACAGGTGGTGCGCGCCCCAGGCCATCGCCGAGGAGCGCTCCTCGGGCGTCTGGGCGCGGAGCGGGGGCGCGAGGAGGAGGACGAGCGCGACCCACCCTGCCATGACCACGCCGTGGCCCTCCGGCCGGGCGGCACGCGTCGGTCCCGGCGTCATCGGTCCGACCGCCGGCTCCGGGCTACCGCACGGTGAAGGGGACGCTCGCCCGCTTGTTCTCCCACGACAGGGAGATCGTCCCCTTCCCGCCGCCCGCGTCGGCGACATCGATCGTGAACCGCTCGACCGGCTCCGGCACGTCCGTCACGGCCAGCGGGATCTTCGCGAAGTCCTGGCTCTGGTCGTACTGGGTGCCCCACTGCCCGTGCTGGGCGTTGACGACGAGCGTCCACTCGGAGGACGTCGGGACGCACCAGAGGGAGTAGGTGCCCGCTGGAACGGGCGTGCCGGCGATCACGAGGTCCTTGTCCGTGATGAGCTGCGTGGCCGCGTTGGCGCCCAGGCGCCACACCTCGCCCCACGGCACGATGCCCCCGAACACCTTCCGGCCGCGCATGGCCGGACGGCCGTAGTCGATCGCCACGTGCGCCGCGCCCACCTGCGCGCCCGCGGTGTCGCGCGGCGACAGCGCGCCGGGCTGCGGGCGGGCGGCCCACGCGGTCGCCGTGGCCTCCACGTCCACGGAGGGCACCCGGGTCACGGTGTACTTGCTCGTCGTCCCGGTCATGTCGAGGCCCTCGAGTTGGTCGCCGCTGAGGGAGGCGTGCACGGTGCCCCAGTCCCCCGCCCCGAAGTCGGCGCCGGAGTCACCCCTGCGGTCGAAATCGACGGGGAACACGCTCCGCCCGGCCAGCGTGCCGATCGTCGTGCTGTCGATGCCGCTCTCCATGACGCGCGCGAGCTCCACCTCCCAGAACGCGAACAGGTCCTCGTAGAACGGCAGGGGGCGCTCGCCCGCCGTGGCCACCACGAAGCGCTGGGTCGTCGTGTCGCGGCGCACCTCGACCGACACGCTGTCGCCGGTGTACGTGAAGTCGGCCACCGTCGTCGGCTCGGCGGCGGGCGGTCCCGAGGTCAGGTGCAGGTGCGTGACCTCGCCCCCGGGCCCGAAGGTGACCTCGTAGGCGCGCACCTGCGCGCGCGGGTAGGCCGCGGCGCTGGATCCCGACAGGCGGTCTCCCGACCGTGTGTAGCTCTCCACCGCGATCGTGTCGGTCGAGCCGAGCATCGCGACGAAGGAGCTCGGCTTCGGTGCACAGGCGGCCGCCGTGCCGGCGAGCAGCCACGCCATCGAACTGCGGATCGGTGCGCGCATCATCCCCCCCGAGTGACGCATGTTGCGTGACGAACCTCGCTACGTGCATGCGTCCGGAAGGTGTCAGCCGATCCTCCGATGCGCCATCCGGGGTCGGGGAGGGGACGAACGAAGCCCGTGGGCGCGACCCGTCCGGTGGGTCGGCCCGTGCGCCGCGTTATCCGATGGGGACGCGACGCCGCATCAGCGCCTCGATCTCGTCGATCTCCCGTGGCGCCGTGCTGATGCGCTCGAGCCCCGTCGGGGTGACGACGTAGTCGTCCTCGATGCGCACGCCCGTGTTCTGGTAACGGGCCGCCTGCTCGCGCACGGCCGCGATGAAGCGCCGGTTGCGCGGCGTGTCCGGGAGGATGTCCAGCGAGGCCGTCGAGATGTAGATCCCCGGCTCGATCGTGAAGACGTCGCCGGGCTGGTAGGTGTGGTCGCCCTCGTAGTAGGAGGCGGGGTCGTGCACCTCGAGCCCGATGCCGTGGCTGATCCCGTGGATGGTCCAGAGCATCGCCTGCCTGCACGCCGTCGGGTAGGCGTCGCAGTTCACCTGCCAGGGCGGATCGAACATCGCGTCGGCGCTCTCCACCAGCCCGATCTCGGCGAGCCCCCGGGCGCGCACCGCGAACGAGGAGTCCTGAGCCGCGGGCTGGCTCTGCCCCGGTCCGGAGTTGCGCTCGGCAGCGGCCTGCGCGTCCCGCACCAGCTGGTAGATGCGCCGTTGCTCGGCGGTGTACGTGCCGTCCACGGGGATGGTGCGCGTCACGTCCGCGGCGTATCCGCCATACTCCGCCGCCGCATCCATCACCACCAGGTCGCCCGGGCGCGCGGGTGCCATGTCCTTCATGTAGTGGAGCTGGGTGCCGTTGGCTCCCGAGCCCACGATGGAGCCGTACGCCACGCGCTCCGCGCCGAGTCGGATGAACGTCGACTCGAGGGCGGCGCGCAGCTCGTACTCGTGCCGCGGGTCGGGCACGCGCATGGCCGCGCGATGGCCCTCGGAGCTGATCTCGGCGGCCTTCTCGAGCAGCGCGATCTCCGCCTCGCTCTTGTGCGCCCGCAGCCGGTCGACGATCGGGTGCGCGTCGCGCACCTCCACGCCCGCGTGCCGCGAGGCGAAGCGGCGCATGAAGGACTGGCCGAGCGTGAGGGAGTCATCGGCCGCGAAGTCCGCGGCCTGGAAGTCGGCCAGCGTCCAGAACGTGTGCGCCGCGCTTCCGAGCGAGTCCACCACGGGCTCCAGCGCCGCGAAGGAGCGGCCCGCGACGCCGAGATGCTCGTGCACCGCCGCGGAGTCGGGCCTGCGCCCGTAGTAGAGCGCGACGCGCGGGTCGATCGGCGTGAGGAAGAGCGTCGTCTCGCCGCGGCCCCCCCGCACCACCATGACCATCGCGGCGTCCGGCTCGTCGAATCCCGTCAGGTAGTGGAAGGCCGGCAGCTGGAAGAAGGGCCCCCGGTCGGTGATCGGCGTGGGCGCGCCGAACGCGATCACCACCCCGTCGCCCACGGCGGCCGCGAGCGAGTCCCGGCGCGCGGCATACTCCTCCGGGGCGATCTGCGCCGCCGCCCCGCGCGGCGCTGGCGCCGCGGCCGCGGCGAGCGCCCACACCGCCGCCCTCCCCATCCCCCTCGCGAGACCACTCGAACGCTTCTCCACGTCGCTCCTCCGGATGAGATCGCCGAAACCGGCCCCGACACGATATCCGTGCCTGGGCGGCCGGGTCCAGCGCCCCCGGGCGCCGGAGCGCTCGCCGCCGCCGGCACAGGGACGCCGGGCGGAGCCGCACGCGCGCCGTCCCGCCCTGCGCACGGCTCCGCCCGCCTGCGCACGTCCCGCCCCTCGCGGCCACCCGGCCCGGCGCGCGGCCATAGCTTGGGCGGCATTCACGAATGGAGGGAGGGTGGATGCGCGCGCGGAAGGGACGAGGCGGCGTTGAGCTCGCGGGGTTGGCGTGGGCGGCGGTGGCGTGGGCGCTCGGAGCGCCCGCACCGGCCCGTGCCCAGGATGCGCCCCGCTACGATCTCCTGGTCTCGAGCCGGGGCACGAGCTCGGTCAAGCGGTTCGACGGCGAGACCGGCGCCTACGTCGACGACTTCATCGCGCCGGGGGCCGGCGGGCTGGCGGTGACGCAGGAGGTCCGGCAGGGGCCGGACGGGCGCATCTACGTGACGGGGCGCGGGAACGGCGCGATCCTCGCGTACGACCCCCGCACCGGGGACTTCCTGGGAGCGTTCACCACCGGCTACCTCCTCGACGAGCCCACGAAGACCACGTTCGCGGACGACGGGCGCGTCTACGTGTCCCAGTGGGGCCAGACGAAGTCCTCCGTGGCCGTGTTCGATGCGGCGACCGGATCCTTCATCAGGACCGCGACGCCCCAGCTCTCCGAGCCGATGCAGCACCTCCTCGAGCCGGACGGGGACCTCCTGGTTGTGTCGTTCGGGTCCCGGGACGTGCGGCGGTTCGACGCTTCGGGCACCTTCCGCGGAATGGCCACCAGCGGCAAGGAGCTGGCGGGCCCGGTCAACCTCTGGCGCCACCCGGACGGTGACCTGCTCGTGCTCGACTGGCAGGCGGGGACCGTCGAGCGCTTCGACGCCTCCACCGGCGCGTTCGTCGAGACGTTCATCGAGGGCTTCACGAACGCCGAGGGATGGGCGATCGGACCGGACGGGAAGCTCTACATCGCGGACTGGTCCGAGGACGAGGTGCTCCGCTTCGACGCCGGGACCGGGGAGCCCATGGGGGTCTTCGCGGCAGGGGGCGGTCTGAGCGCGCCGAACAGCCTTCTCTTCGTCGAGCGCCTCCCGGACTTCGCCGTGGCCGTCCCGCCCGGCACCATCCGCGTGTCGGCAGGATCGGCGGCGTCGGTCGAGGTGGTCGTCACCGCGGACCGCGGCCTGACGTTCCCGCACGCGGTCGCACTCTCCTGCGGCGGGCTGCCGGCCGGATGGAGTTGCACGTTCGCCCCGGCGGAGGCCCACCCCGGGGCCGGGGCCGACACGGTCGGGTTGACCATCCGGACGGCGGCCTCCGCACGCGCGCCGGTGTGGCCCGTGCCCGGGGGAGCGCTGCCCGCATGGCCCCTCTTCGTCGGGCTCCTCTGGGTGGTGGGCGCCACGCTGGCGGGACGGCGCCTGCCCCGGGCCCTGCCCCGGGCGAGGAGGCTGGCGTGGACCCTCGCGGCGGCGCTGGCCGTGCGCGCGTGCGGGGGCGACCCGGCTTCGCCCGCCGACCCCGGGCCGCAGGGGACCACGGCGGTCGTGTCGGTCACCGCCACCGGGGACGGTCTCGTCAGGTCGGCCACCGTGCGCGTAACCGCGACCGTCCCGTGAGGCGGTCGAATCCCGTCAGCGCGCCCGCAACGCCTCCATCTCAGCGTGGAGCCAGCTCCGCGGATACCGTTGACCCGCGACCGTCACGCCGACCGGATCGCGGAAGACCGACCGATGGGACCTTGGATCGCGGTCGAGCAGCACGAGGTCCGCGCGCGAACCCGACGTGACGGTCCCGAACGCCACGGCGCCCATGTGCTCGGCCAGGTACGTGCCCGCGTTGCGTGTCCCGCTCGCGAGCACCTCGAACGGGCTTATCCCCGCGTCGTAGAGGAGACGCAGCTCACCGTGGATCGAGAAACCCGGCACCACCCCCGGAACGCCGACCTCGTCGGTGCCGAGCACCATCGGCACGCCGGCCCAAGCGAACGCCTTGGTGGACGTCTGGAGGAACGCGAGGATCGGCCGCCAGTCCACGGGCGCGCCGAGGTCGGTGCGCTCCCTTCGATCCGTCGTCCCCCGACCGCGCGACCAAGGTGCGGCGAAGCCCGCCGCGGAGGAGCGGATCGGTGGCGCGCCGTGCCCACGTGGGACGAGCCGTTCCAGCGGAGGGCCGATCGTCCGATCTGCAGGGAGCGGCTCGGCCCCGGTCGGACCTCCCTCGCCACGGTCCTCGCCGACCGGCGACAGGGCCTGGAAACGAACGACCCCGGCGGTTTGTGCCCGAGGACCCGGGGGATCCGGGACGGCGGCAGGGCAGAAGCAGCGCGGCTCGCTCGTTCCAGGGTCGCACGGTCGTCGCGGACGGCCGCGCCGGACGGAGGGTCCGCCACGCGATCCACGGGAAGACCGCGGAGGATCGGGATGATGACGCAGGGGTGTCCTCGAAGGGGCCCATGGCAGGGTACGCGCCGGGGGGGGCTGGCCACGGGCGCGGTCCTGGCCCTGGCAGGGGCCTTCCTCGCGGCGTCCTCGGCGAGCGCCCAGGCGCGCGACGCCGGACCCGCGTCGATATCCGGGTTCGTGCTCGACGCGGAGACGGCGCGGGGGCTCGACGGCGCGACCGTCACGTTGGAGCCGGCGCCGAGCGGTCTGCTGACCTCGTGGACACCCGCCGGTCGGCCCCGCCTCGGCGTGGCGATGTGCGTCACCGACGCGTCGGGCGGATACCGCTTCGACGAGGTGCCGTCCGGGGCGTACCGACTGAGGGTCACGCGTCTGGGCTACCGACAGAGGGCGGTGGACGTGGAGGTCGTGCCGAGGAGCCCGCTACGCGTCGGCGTCGGCCTGGTGGTGGAGCCGATCGATCTCGAGGCCCTCGCGGTGGTCGTGGAGCCGGCGGCGCTCCGCCCGGTCGCGCCCGACGAGCGGCCGGCCCCCCTCGCCCGCATCGAGGCCGAGCGCGGCCGCCGGAGCCGGTACCTCGAGCCGGACGTCCACGCGGTCACGGGCGCGGACCTGCTCGAGAGCGTGACGCTCGGCGAGGTCGACCTGATGCGCGCGCTCCAGCGCTTTCCCGGTGTGGCGCCGCGGGACGACTGGTCCGCGGAGCTACGCGTCCGCGGCGCGCCGTGGGGTCGCACCGAGGTGCGCTACGACGGCGTGCCGCTCTACAACCCCCTCCACGTCGGTGGCGTGCTCGGGGCCATCCCGGCGGAGGCAGTCGGCGCCGTCTTCTTCCACGCGGGGGCTCGGCCCGCCGCGCTCGGGGGTGGTGGCGCGGCGCTCGTGGACGTCGCCTCCCGGTCGGCCGGGACGCCGGCCACGCCGACGAGCGTCCACCTCGACGCGCTCAACGCACGCGCCGCGGGGGGCGGCCGCTTCCGGGACGGAAGGCTCGGGGTCATGGTCACCGCCCACCGCTCCCTCGCGGACGTGCTCTTCCACGCGCTCGCCGACGTGGGTGACGGCCCCGACGACGCGGTCGACTACTGGATCGAGGGCGGCACGGCACGCGCGGACTGGGCGCTCGGTGAGCACACGCGCCTCACAGCGAGCGGGTTGAGGGAGAAGGACCACGTGGAGGGAGACCTCCCGGGCGCGCTCACCGGCACGCACGGCGCATGGGGCAACGAGGCCGTCTCGATCGCGCTGGATACGCGCGTCGGCGCCCGGCCGCTGCGGGCGTCGTGGGGACGGTCGCGGTACGACGCGCACGCGCGCATCCGCTTCCAGGACGGAGGACCGTCGCCCGATCCGGACGCGCGTCCGATCGAGCCGTTCGACAGCCGGGTCTCCTACGATCGTCTCGGCGTCTCCCTGGCCTCGGACGACCGGCTCGGGCTCCCCGCCTGGACGCTCGGCGCCGAGGTGGTGCGCGAGGGCGTGACGCAGGGCGGCGGCGTCCTCGAGGACGGGCGGGTGCTGGCGCGCGGGGCGCTCGACGGGACCCTCGACTGGGGTGCGCTCTACGCCGACGCGACGTGGAGCCGGGGGGCGTTGGACACGCGGGCGGGGATGCGCCTCGAGAGCGACGGGGCTCCCGGAGGCGACGTGCTCCACGTGGCGCCGAGCGTGGCGGCGCGCCTGGACCTGGGGGCCGGCGCCTACCTGTCGGGCGCGTGGGGGAGGGGCCGGGCGCGGCTCCAGGCGATCGAGGGGACGGGCACCCCGTTCGCCGCAGAGCTGCACGCGAGCCAGCTCTGGGTGCCCGCGAGCGCGGATCGCGCGAGCGCGACCACCGACGTGCTCACGCTCGGCGCGGACGTCCTCACCGCCGACGGATGGACGTGGGCGGTCACGGCGTACGACCGACGCGGACACGACGTGGCCATCCTCGACCCGACGCCCGGCCCGCGCACGGGTGCGGGCCCCGGATGGGCGCCGGCGGAGACGCGGGCGCGTGGCGTCGAGCTGTCCGTGCGCCGCCTGGTGGGGCGGGTCACGGGCTCCGTGGCGTACACGCTCGGCCACGCGCGCGTCGCGTCGGGGGGTGTGGAGTTCGCCGCGCCGGGCGACCGCGAGCGGGTGCTCACGGCCGTCGTGTCGGGATCGGCTACGCCGACGCTCCGCCTGGGCGTGGCGCTCACCGGAGCGTCGGGCGCTTCCTTCACGCGCGCGTTCCTGCGCTACTGTCAGGCGCCGCGCGTCGAAGGACGATGCCCAACGCCCGGCGGGGGCCCGGCCCCCTGGTACCAGGCGCCCGGCGCGGAGCGCGGGCCCGGGTACGAGAGCGTGGACCTGATCGTGGACTGGACCCGTCCCGGCCCCCGCTGGAGCTGGGGGCTCTACGCCACCCTCCGCGACGTCCTCGGCCGCGACAACCGGTCCGCGTACGTGGAGTCGACGTGCGAGGACGACCGCTACGCGTTCGGCCGATGCGCGTCCGGCGTCCGCACGCTCGACGTCTTCGCGTCCGGCATCACCTTCCCGCTTCCGTTGATCGGACTCCGCGTTGTCTTCTGAGACGCTCGACGTCGGGGCGCTCTACCGGGCCCATCGCGACGACCTGTTCCGGTACCTTAGCCGCCTCTCCGGCGACCCCGAGCTCGCCAAGGACGCGGTGCAGGAGACGTTCGTGCGCGCACAGTCCCGTCCGCCCCGCGAGCGAGCGCACGTGCGTGCCTGGCTCTTCCGCGTCGCGACGAACGTGGTGCGGGACCGCCGCAAGCTGGAGGCGCGTCGGCTGCGGCTGCTCGGCGGGGCCGCGCCCGAGGAGGTGCGTCCGGCGAGCGCGCCCGATCCGCACGGCGCGCTGGAGCGGGCGGAGCTGCGGATGCGGGTACGGAGCGCGCTGGATGCGCTGAGCGAGAAGGAGCGCTCGGCGCTCCTCCTCCGCGCGGAGGGCTTCGCCCACCGCGAGATCGCCGAAGCGCTGGGAACCACCACGGGGTCGATCGGGACGCTCCTGGCCCGATCGCTCGGAAAGGTGCACGCGATCCTCGGTCTGGATCGGGAGGAGATCACGGGATGACGGCTCCATCACACGAAGGCTCCATGGACGACGGGGTGCTCCTCGCCCTACTCGACGGCGCGCTCGAGGGCGCCGGGCGGGACGAGGCGTCGCGTCACCTGGAGCGGTGCGCCGGGTGCGCCCGCCGCCTCGGCGTGCTCGAACGCCGCCTCGATGCGCTCGACGAGGCGCTGGCCGTCCTCGACGAGCCCGCCGCCGACTGGCCGCCGCTCGAGCGGGTGCCCCGCCGCGCGCGTGCCTCGCGCCACCGGTGGCCTCGCCTCCCCACCGCCGTGGCGGCCGCGCTGGCGCTGCTGGCGGGCGTGGCCCTCACGCCGCCGGTACGGGCCCGGATCGCCGCCGGGCTCTCGTCCCTCGTCGGAGCGGCGGGGACGGGGGCGAGCGGCGCCGAGGAGAGCCCGGGCGCGCACGGCTCGGTGGCCTTCGAGTTGGAGGGTGAGACGCTGCGTATCACGGTCGACGCGCCCCAGGCCTCCGGCTCGCTCACGGTCTCGTTGGGGACGGACGCGAGGGTGGTGGCGCGCACGGTGGGCCGCACGGATGCGGAGGAGCTCATCGTCGGGCCCGGGAGCCTGCGCATCGGAAACGACGCCGGCTCCCTGGCGGACTACCGTGTGACGGTTCCCGCGACGGTGCGGTCGATCACGGTCGAGGTCGCCGGCCGCCGCGCCGGAACGGTGGCCACGGCCGACCTGGTCCACGGCGCAGCACGGAGGATCCCCCTCTCGAGGTGAGCGTCCGCTGTCGCGGCGTCCCCGACCGTGGCCCGGCACGGCGTGCGCGCGGCAGCCGCGGTGCTATCTTCCGCGGCCGGTGGATTCCGCCCCTGCCCGTGGACCCGTCGCCTCATGATCCGACCCGAACCCGTCACGCTCGAGGGACACGGCGTGCGCCTGGAGCCCCTCGACGCCTCGCACGCGCAAGGGCTCGCCCACGCGGCCTCGGACGGCCGCCTGTGGGAGCTCTGGTTCACGTCCGTTCCGCAGCCGCACGCCGTCGAGGTCTACATCTCGACGGCGCTCCAGGGGAAGGAGGCCGGCCACATGCTCCCGTGGGCGGTGCGCGAGCTGTCCTCCGGCGAGATCGTCGGCACGACCCGCTACCACGACATCGTCCCCGCGATCGACCGTGTGGAGATCGGCTACACCTGGTACGGGGCGCGGTGGCAGCGAAGCCACGTCAATACTGCGTGTAAACTGCTCCTGCTGCGAAACGCGTTCGAGGCGGTGGGCTGCGCCGTCGTGGGCTTCCGCACGGACAATTTCAACTTCGCGTCGCAGCGCGCCATCGCCGCCCTGGGTGCGCGGCAGGACGGAGTCCTGCGCCACCATCAGGCGCGCAGCGACGGCACCGTGCGCGACTCGGTCATGTTCAGCATCCTCGCGGCCGAGTGGCCCGATGTGCAGCGCCATCTGCTGCTGCGCCTCGAGCGCCACGCGCGCTGAGGCGCGGCCCCCTCCCCGTCGACCGCGCCGACGCCTCCGCCGGTGGAGCAATCGGCGGACACGATCACCATCGACTCGAAGATCCTCGGCCGTCCGCGCCGGGCCTTCATCTCGCTTCCCGCATCCTGGTCGGCGACGAAGCGCACCTACCCGGTCGTGATCGTGCTCGACGGCGAGGCGTGCTTCTCGCCCGCCGTCACCGTGGAGACCACGCTCACCCGCCTCGGGCACGTGCCCGAGGCGATCGTGGTGGCGATCCCGAACGCGTCGGACGATCCGAGGGGCCGGGTGCACGACATGACGCCGCCCGGGCTCTCGGTGAGCGGCAGCTCCTCACACGAGGGAGGCGACGACTTCCTGGACTTCATCGAGAAGGAGCTCCTCCCGGAGGTGGACCGACGCTGGCGCGGAGGGAAGCCGCGGACGCTGGTCGGGCATTCCTCGGGCGGCGTGATCGTCACGTGGGCGGACGGCGAGTCGCACGAGCCGATGTTCTTACCCGTCACCCGCGAGCGGTTCGACGCGGCCGTCGCGCGGCTCGGGGTGCGCCTCCCGCTGCGCGAGCAGTCGGCTCAGGCGCGCGCCCTCCCGGTGGACATCGAGCGCGAGCGTGGCTTCGTGCGCCGCCTGGTCGCCCGCAGGGGCGGACGGCACTACTTCGTGCCCGTGGGCGACATCGACTGGCTGGAGGCCGACGGCAACTACCTGCACGTCCACGCGTCCGGCCGGACCCACCTGGTCCGCTACACGGTCAAGGACGTGGAGGCGCGTCTCGATCCCGATCGGTTCGTGCGCATCCACCGCTCCACGATCGTCGCCATCGACCGGGTCGGCTCCATCCAGACGGCGGAGCACGGCGAGTGGGTGATCACGATGCCCGACGGCGCGAAGCTCCGGTCGAGCCGGTCGTACGCGGCGCGGGTGCGGGCGCTGCTTCGCTGAGGAGCGGGAGGGACCTGGAGGTCAGCGAAGGGGCGCGGCTGCCTTCACGCGGAGCCCGCCCGCGGCGTCGGCGCCGTCGACCGTGAAGCGGGTCCCCGCCTCGAGCCTGATGACGCGTTCCCGGGGGTGCGCACGGGAGGCCAGGGCGGCACCGGCGCACAGCGGGATCAGCGCCACCATGAGGGCGGCGCCGAGCAGCCAGCGTTCCCGCCCCACGGGCGCCTGGCGGGCCCGCGCGACCGCAAGGGCGCGTACGCGCTCGACGATGGGCGCCGCGCGGAAGCCGGCGCCCACGACGGCAGGGCCCGTCGGAGAGCCCATCGCCGACACCAGGACGTTCGCGTATTCGCGCGCGGACATCCCGCTCCGGAGCACGGCGTCGTCGCAGGCGCACTCCGCCGCGAGGTCCATCCTGCGCGCGGCCCACCACACCGGCGGGTTGTACCAGTTGAGGGCTGTGGCCACGGCGCAGATCCTGGAGACGAGGACGTCGCGGCGTGCGACGTGCGCGAGCTCGTGGTCGAGCACCGCCCGGCGGAACGCGTGCTGCGCCCCCAGTACGGCGGTCGGCACCAGGAGCACGGGCCGGAGCGCGCCCACAACCGCCGGCCCGGGTACCTCGTCGCTCACCACCAGGGCAGGAGCGCGGCGCAGACCGAGGGCTCGCGCCGACGCCCGCGCGTCGGCCAGCCAGTCCCCGGACGCCACCGGCCGCCCGCGCGCCGCGATCCGTGCCGCGAGCGCCCAGCCGGTCACGGACCGGAGCACCAGGATCAGGGCGGGCGCGAGCCATGCCAGGGCGAGGAGGGAGAGGCCGTTCGTCGGCGCGGTCGTCCACGACGGAGCCAGGGGGTCGACCGCCGCGGGCGGGGCGGCCCGGACCGCCGCCAGGACGATGGCGAGCAGGACCGGGCCCGCGAGGCAGGGGACGAGCGCCGCGGTCCAGAGCGCATGGCGGAAGCTCGCCGAGCGCGTGCGGGCCACGGTCTCCATGACGGCGACGGTAGCCACGGTCGCGGCCACCACCCCCGCGCACCACGCGAGGTAGGCGCTCATCCCTCCGCCTCCAGGCGGCGCAGGATCTCGTCGAGCTGCTTCCGGTCGCGGTCGTTCAGCGAGCGCGAGCGATCGTCGAGAAGCGCGCTCATGGCATCCGCGACCGAGCCGCCGAAGAATGTCTGCACGAAGTGGCGGGCCGCCCTTCGGCGGAGCTTGTCGTCCGCCTGCGTCGGTCGGTAGACGTAGCGCGCGCCGTCGCGGCGGTGTGCGACCCATCCCTTCCGCTCGAGGATCCGCAGCGTCGAGCGGACCGTCGCGTTGGAGGGTGGGTCGGGCAGCTCCGCCTCCACCTGCGTCGCGGTCGCCTCTCCCAGACGGAGCAGGGCGTCCAGCATCTCGCGCTCGCGGGCGCTGAGCCCGGCATGGGGGTCTCGGATCATGCCTTGACCATAGCGCATGCCTGTGTAAAATTCCACACTGTGCAAAATTCCACACTCGGAGGGGGAGCGCAGGGATGCACGAGATCGAGGAGCGCGGGGGCGGTGGGGCCGGAGGACGGGTGGCGAGGGCGGCGCGCCGCATGCTCGGCCGCGGATTCATGGTCGTTCTGTCGGTGGGCGGATCGGTGGCAGGCGCGGCGGGCCAGCAGATGCGCATGGAGCGGGCGGAAGGGAGCGTCCTCGTGATGCCCGGCGGCCGGCTGGCGGTGGTCGTGCCGGACTCCGCGGGTCTGTCCGTGCGTGGCGTCGTGGAGGGCGACGCGTCCGTGCCGGGGGCGAAGGTGGACATCGAGGAGGGGGATCGGATCGTCTCGCTCCAGCGCGTTCGCATGGCGGATATGACGCGCTTCATGGCGGCGTGGGACTCGATCCCGGAAGGCACCGACGTCGCCCTGGGCATCCTGAGGGACGGACGCGAGCACGTGGTTCGCTTCCCCCGCCCTCCGCAGGCGACGGGTGAGCGACACATCGCCGTGGCAGGCGCGGGCGGCGGAGCCGGCGCGTGGACGTCTGCGGCCCCCGGGGCGGGCGGATCGACGGAGGTGGTCATCGCGGGGGCGCACATCCGCAGCAACGGCCAGGGCATGCCCGAGGTCGTCTTCCGGGGATCGGACGCGGCGGCGGCCGCCGTCCCGCTGCGCGTCGGGGACGTGATCGTCGCCGTCAACGGGCGGAGCATCGCCGCGCTCGCCGGGCTGGAGCTCCTCTACGGACCGCTGGCGACGGGCGCCGACGTGACGTTGAAGGTGCGGCGAGGCGACGCGGACGAGGTCGTCCGCTTCGCGAAGCCCGGCGCGCGGTGACGCTGCCGGGACGCCGGTGGGTCGTGGCCGCCCTCCTCGCGACGCCGTGCGGGGCGGGCGCGCAGGACCCGGCGCACGTCCTCGACTCCATCTACGACGCTGTGGACGCGGGAGCGGCGAAGCCCGCCGTCGCGGTGGCGATCCTGCATCGCGGGCAGGTGGTGTATCATCGCGCCGCCGGCTTCGCGGATCTCGAGCGGCACGTGCGCGCCGTCACGGGGACGCGCTTCGACTGGGCGTCCGTGGCCAAGCAGTTCACGGGCTTCGCGGTGGCCCAGCTCGCGGAAGCCGGGGCGCTGTCCCCCGACGACCCGGCGCGGAAGCTCCTCCCCGAGCTCGACCTCTCGGGCGCCACCGTCACGGTCGACCAGCTCCTGCACCACACGTCCGGGCTCGAGGACAGCGACGGCCTCCTGGCCCTGGCCGGGTGGCGACCGGGAGACGTCGTCGACGACTCCGACGTGCTCAGGATCCTCCTCGGGCAGAAGCACGTGCGCTGGCTGCCGGGCGAGCAGGAGGGCTACGGGAACGGAGGCTATGCGCTCCTGGCGGAGATCGTGGCGAGGGCGTCCGGGATGTCCTTCGCGGCGTACACGGACTCGGCGATCTTCCGCGCGCTCGGCATGAGCGCGTCCGGCTTCCCCGGGTCCCCGACCGCGCTCGTGCCCGACCGGGCGCTCCCCTACGTCCGGGGCGACGATGGCGCGTTCGTCGGGAGCCGCGTGGACGGCTACGTCGGGGCCGGCGGCCTCTACGCCACCGTCGACGACATGATGATCTGGGCGGCGGAGCTCCTCCATCCGGCGCGTGATGCCGCGGCGGTCGCCCGCATCGAATCGCCCGGCCACCTGGCCTCGGGAGAGCCCCTGTCGTACGGCTGGGGCATCGTCGTCGGAAGCTACCGCGGCCGGGCGACGCTGAGCCACGGGGGCAGCGGCGTGGCCACGGAGACCTACTTCGAGGTCTTCCCGGAGCTCGACTTCGCCGTGGCCGCGGCCTCGGCCGCGCCGGGTATCGTCGATCCCGCGCGCGTCGCGCGCCTGGCCGCCGACCTCTACGTCGGCGCGGAGCTCGACCCCGTCGGTCCGCCGCCCCCCGGGCCCAGGATGATGCTCCTCACCGACAGCATGATCTCGACGCCACCGCCCGAATCCCGCGACGTGCACGTCCCGCGGGAGCGGCTGTCGAGCCTCGCCGGCGCGTACCGCTTCGCGGACGGATCGGTGCTGGTGGTCCGTCGAAGCGGCGAGCGCCTCGAGTACGCGCAGAACGGCGAGGCCCCGTTCATCCCGCTCTTCCCGGTGCCCGGCGATCGCTTCGTCATGATGCCGCTCCGGATCCCCTACACGTTCGAGACCACCCCCGACGGGAGCGCGGCCCGCCTGATCGTCGACCACCCACGGGCGGACGGAGGTACGCAGCGGGAGGTGGGCGAGCGGGTCGAGGTGCCGCGCTTCGACGCGACGTCCGCCGCGCCCTACGTGGGCTGGTACTACAGCGACGAGCTCGGAGCCGTGTACCAGGTGTCGCTCGGGAGCGCGGGTCTGGAGCTCAGTCACCCGCGTCTGGGAGCGCTCCCCCTCCTCCCCCTCGGGATGGGCGACGACTTCGGCGTCGACGCCCGCACGATCGTGGGCGTCGCCTTCAGCCGTGGTCCCGACGGCCGGGCGTCGGGCATGGAGCTCCGCGCGCGCTCGTGGGATGCGCGCTCCTTCTTCCGACGGGTGGCCGGTCCGGGCGAGCGCTGACGCAGTCTGTCCGCCGGCGCAGCCACCGCCGCCGGCGTGCGGCGTCGGCGCGCGGTGTCGGACGCGCCCCGGAAGCGTCCTGGAACCGCCTTCTTGCCCCACACCTCCGGATTTCCGCATCGTGCTGGGGTCATGACGACGATCTCCACCCGCCCGACCACAGAGTTCCTCGCGTTCCAGGCCGCCGTGGCCGGGCGCTACTCGCTGGAGCGCGAGCTTGGCCGGGGCGGCATGGGCATCGTCTTCCTGGCTCGGGAGGTCGCGCTCGACCGCATGGTGGCGCTCAAGCTGCTGCCGGCCGCGATGGCGGCGGACGCGGAGGTCCGCGAGCGCTTCCTGCGCGAGGCCCGCACGGCCGCGCGACTCTCGCACCCCCACATCGTGCCCATCTACGCGGTGGACGAGGTCGGGGGGCATGTGTTCTTCGCGATGGCGCACGTGAAGGGCGGCACCCTCGCGGAGCGGATCCATGCGCGCGGCCCCCTGTCGCCGCACGAAGGGGTGCGCGTCCTGCGCGAGGTCGCCTGGGCGCTCGGCCACGCCCACCTGCACGGGGTCGTCCATCGGGACGTGAAGCCCGAGAACATCCTCCTCGAGGAGGGTACGGGCCGCGCGATGGTCTCGGACTTCGGCATCGCGGTGGTGATGGGGGGAGCGAACGGCGCGACCGCTGGCGAGGTCCAGGGCACCGCGGAGTTCATGAGCCCCGAGCAGGCACGCGGCGGCGACGTGGATGCGCGCTCCGACCTCTACAGCCTGGGATGCGTGGCGTGGTACACGCTCTCGGGACGTGTGCCGTTCACGGGGCCGACGCCCGTCGCGATCCTGGGTCAGCACGTCTCGCAGGCGGCCCCGCCCCTCCTCTCCGTGGCACCGTACGTGCCCGCGGGGGTCGCGGCCGCCGTCGATCGATGCCTGCGCAAGGAGCCCGACCGCCGCTTCTCCGGTGCGGACGCGCTGGCCGAGGCCCTCGCGCCGGAGGCGCAGGCCGAGCGGGAGCTCCCCGTGCCGCTCCGCGTGTTCATCAAGCGGAGCAGGGAATGGGAGACACCGGTGGCGTGGAGTGCCCTTGGCCTCGTCTTCGTCGGGCCGATCGCACTGGCCGTGCTCCGGAACGGGGGGGGCCTCGACGCCCTCCCGCTCCTGGCCGTGTTGCTGGCGCTGATCGGCCTCCCGGTGGGCCTGCTCCTGCGCTCGGTGCGACAGCTCCTCCGGTCCGGTTTCACCCGCGACGACGCGACCTCCGCGTTCGCCCTGGACATCGGGGTCAAGGACGAGGAGTTCCGTTTCCAGGTGGGGCAGCGCAGGACGCCCGCCGACACCATCCTGCGCTGGCTGAAGCGGGTCGGGTACGGGGTGGCCGCGGGAACGTTGGCGATCGCGATCGAGACGCACGCCGGAGCGGGGATGTACATCGGCTTCACCTGGTCGTTTCTCACGGGCCTGAGCGCCCAGGTGCTCGAGGAGATCCGGGCCCGCCACCGCGGCGACGTGATGGGCGAGCGCTGGCTGCGCGTCTGGAAGGGCTGGCTCGGCAAGGGGATCTTCAAGCTCTCGGGGCTCGGCCTGAAGCGGACGGAGGCGCCGGCGATGGGGCTCCACCGCGCGACCGAGGTCGCTCTCGGGATCGCCGCCGACCGTCTCTTCGAGGAGCTGCCGAAGGAGACGAGGAAGGCGCTCAAGGGCCTCCCGGAGACGGTCAAGTCACTCGAGGACGACGCGCGCGCGATGCGTCAGCAGGTGGCGGAGCTGGATGCCGTCCTGGCCGAGATCGGTGACGACGATTCGGCGCGCCCGGGGGCCGAGGAGCGTAGGCGTGTGCGCTCGGGCGTGGAAGCCACCCGGAACGACGCCCGGGAAAAGCTCCAGCAGGCGGTGAAGGCGCTCGAGACCATCCGCCTGGGTCTGCTGCTGATGCACGGCGGCGCGGGGACGGTGGAGAGCCTGACCCTGGATCTCGAGAAGGCGCGCGACGTCTCCGAGCACATGGAGAACCTCCTCTCCGGGCATCGCGAGGTGGAGCGGCTCCTCCGCGAGCGGAGGGAGACCGGCGTCATCCGGATCGACGCCGTCCCCCGGTCCGCGGAGGGTTAGGCCGACCCGACGAATGCGCTCAGCCCTCCTGCCGGGGCGTGCGAGCTCCGCTCTGCCGTGTGCTGCGCAGCAGGATCGCGGTGCCGACGAGCGCGGCGAGGGTCGAGCCCGCGAGGATCCCGATCTTGGCGATCGCGGACTGGCCGGGGTCCCCGAGCGCCCGATCGGCCATCAGCAGCGACATCGTGTAGCCGAGCCCGCACAGGCACGCGGCGCCGACGAAGCTCCCCCGATTCACGCCAGGAGGTGGGACCGCGACCCCCGCCTTCACCGCGAGGCTCCCTGCGAGGAGGATGCCGGCGGGCTTGCCGAGCGCCAGGCCGAGCGTCACGCCGAGCAGGATCGTCCTCGTCCGGGGCTCCCACACATCGACCGAGAGGTCCACGCCGGTCGCCGAGAACGCGAACAGGGGCAGGATGAGGTAGGCGGTCCAGGGCGCCACCGCCCGCTCGATGCGCTCGGCCGGTGACAGGAGCCGGTCCGTGGCGGCGGCCAGGTTGCGGGTGGCCCAGTCCCAGATGGGATCCTCCTTGATGCCGGCGCGCTCCCTCTCCTCGCCGTCCCGCTCGGCGTCTTCGAGCGAGGCGAGCGCGGTCGCGGCCTGCGCGAGGAGCGGGCCCGCCGCGGGGGCGGGGCGCGTGGGGAGGAACACGGCGAGCACCACGCCCGCGAGGGCCGCATGGATGCCGGCGGCGTGGAGGAAGACCGCGAGCGCCACCGTCGCGACGGCGTACGGCCAGGCCCTGTAGACGCGTGAGCGATTGAGGGCGAAGAGCACGCCGGTGGTGGCTACGCTGGCTGCGATCAACCGAGGGGCGAAGCCGTGCGAGTAGAACACGGCGAGCGTCACCACCGAGATGACGTCGTCGACCACCGCGAGGGCCGCTACGGAGACGCGCAGCGCCGAAGGAATCCGGCTACCGAACAACGCCAGGACGCCGAGCGTGAAGGCGACGTCGGTCGCCGTCGGGATGGACCAGCCGGTGGAGGACGCTCCGTGATTGAGGAGCAGGTAGACGGCCGCCGGCGTGACCACGCCGCCGAAGGCTGCGACGACCGGGAGCACCGCGCTGCGACGGTCCGACAGGGAGCCGGCCGTGAACTCCCGTCGGATCTCCAGCCCGACCAGCAGGAAGAAGATCGCGAGCAGCGCCTCGGACGACCATTCGCCGACGGTCATCGTCAGCGCGTGTCGGGGCGGGCCCACGGCGAGCTCGGATTCGACGAACAGCCGATACCAGGGTGCCAGCGACGTGTTGGTGCACACCAGCGCGGCGGCCGCGGCCAGCAGCAGGACCAGGCCGCCGGAGGCAGGAAGGCTCGCGAAGGCGCGCGCCGAACGTTGCACGCGCGCTCCCACCGGGCGCTCCAGGGCCTCCAGCATCGCATGGAAGTCCCACGCCCCGTCGTAGCGCTGCCCGTCGATGAAGACGGTCGGTGTGCCGCTCACGCCATTGTGACGCCCCTGGTCCAGGTCCTCCTCCACGCGCGAACGAACCTGCTCGCTCTCCAGGTCCGCGGCGAAGCGCTCCATGTCGAGACCCAGGGAGGCCGCATACGCGAGCACCGCGTCCCCGGACGGCGGAGGGTCCTGCGTGTAGAGCCAGTCGTGCAGCTCCCAGAAGCGGCCCTGGCGTCCGGCCGCCTCCGTCACACGCGCCAGGAGCGTGGCGCCCGGGTGCGCCCGTTCGTTCGGGAAGTGGCGGAAGACGTACGCGAGGCGCTCGCCCAGAGCCTCGCGCAGCTGCACGAGCACGGGTCGCAGTCGCCGGCAGTACGGGCACAGGTAGTCGGCGTAGATGACCAGACTGACCGAGCCTGGCAGAACGCTCCCGCGGACGTGATCGCGACCGGGATCGACCGCGGGAACCAGCCTCAGGGGCGTCGTGCCTGACTCGGCCATCTCTCTACGCGGCTCTCCGTGACTGACATGCTGGGGTCCGAGCTGCTTGCCACGCGCGACGGGTCGCCGTCAGGCGTCAGGTAGAGCTGGAGGTCGATGTCGCTGCAGCCCGCGCACCGGGTTGTCGACGCATGACGTCACTGGGCCGACCTGCGCGCGCAACATGCTCGGCCGGGATCGCAAGGTGCAAGGCGAGCGACCACGGCCCCGGCGGCGACCACGGACCCGGGCGGGCGACCACGTCGGCTCGCGGGGCGACGCCGTCCGCTCGACCCCGTGGCTGCAGCACGCCGTCGCCCTTCGCTTGACGCGGCGCTACACGCCACTCTATAGTGCAAAGTACTTGGCATACCTGCATCACTCCCGCGGAGGCCCATGATGTCCGGGAGACGTTCGCGCCGGATTCTCGTCACCCTCGGGCGCATGACGGCCCTCGGGGTCCTCGTGGCGGTCGGGCTCTGCGCGTACCTCTGGGTGGAGCATCGCAGCAGCATCACCCTGCCGTCCCCATCAGGCGCGTACGCTGTCGGCCGGGTGATCTACGACTGGATCGACGACACCGCGGTGGATTCACTCGCACCCGAGTCGGGCACGAGGCGGGAGCTTCTCGTATGGATCTGGTACCCCGGCGCGTCGCGGGCGGGGGAGACGCCGGCGCCGTTCGACGACTACGTTCCGGCCTCCCTCCGGCCCAGGACCCCCGTCCCGCGTGGCCCGCTCCTCTTCGAGTGGCTGACGAGGGACCTGGCCAGGGTGCGCGGCCACAGCCTTCGAGACGCGGCGGTCGCGTCCGGAGAGGCGCCCTATCCGGTCGCGGTCATGAGGGCGGGGGCGTCCGCGCCGGTCCTCGCCTACTCGACGCTGGCCGAGGACCTGGCCAGTCACGGCTACATCGTCGTGGGGTTCGACGCGCCGTACCGTACCTGGCGCGTCGTGTTTCCAGACGGGCGAGTGGTCGAACGCACGCCGGAGAACAACCCCGAGCTCTTCGCGGGCGAGGAGCTCGTGCGCGTCGGGGACCGTCTGGTGAGCGCGTGGACGAGGGACGTCGCGTTCGTGGTGGACAGGTTGGAGCGGCTGAACGCCGACGACCCGTCCGGGCTCTTCACGGGGCGGATCGACGCGACACGCGTGGGCGTGTTCGGCCACTCCCTGGGAGGGGCGACCGCGGCGCAGTTCTGCCATGACGATTCCCGCTGCGTCGCGGCGATCGACATCGACGGTCGACCGCTGGGCAGCGTCGTACGGACGGGCCTGGACAAGCCGTTCATGTTCCTCCTGAGCGACCACGCCGATACCGCGTCGGATCCGGAGGCACGTCGGATCAACGCCGACATCCAGGCCATCTACGACGCCTTGCCGGTGAAGGCCCGCTATCGCGTCGCGATCCGGGGTGCGAACCACTTCACCTTCAGCGACGACGGGGCGCTCCTGAAGAGCCGCGTCCTGCGCGGGGCCCTTCGCCTGTTCGGGAAGCTGCACATCAGCGGCCGCCGGCAGCTGGCCGTGACCGCGCACTGCATCGACGCATTCTTCGACGCCTACCTGAAGCCCGGCGGCGGCCCGCCGCCGTCGATCGTCTCGCCGGAGTACCCCGAGATCGAGCCGTTCGACTGAGGCGACGCCCCTGCGCGACGCTTGACCCGGGCCGATCAGTATAGAATGATATCGGTATGATTCTGTACTGATTTTGCGACCTCTCGTTCTCCGGGCCCTCACCGTTGCGTCCATCGGCTTCCGAACATGACCCCCACCGGCGCACCTTCGCCCTGCGGCTTGTGCTGCGCACGTACAGGGGTGTCGCGCGTCTGCTGCCGGCGCGCTTCCGCCGCAGGTACTTCCGGGAAGCCGAGGGAGACCTGGAGAGCGCCCTGCGAAGCCTCCAGCGCACGGGAGGCTGGTGGCCGGTCGTGAAGGCCGGAGCGGTCGCGGTCGCGGATATCATGCGCCGCCTTCCCGCGGAGTGGTGGGCCGTCCTGCGGGGCCCGCGCGCGACGCCGGGTGGGCGCCGACGGCCCGGAACGGGGGAGTGGACGATGACGATGGGAACAGACCTGCGGCTGGCCGCGCGAGCCCTGGCGCGCCGGCCGACCTATGCCCTTGCGGCCCTGACGACGCTCGGCCTCGGAATCGGGGCCAACGTCGCGATCTTCACCGTGGTGGATGCGGTGGTCATGCGGCCGCTCCCGTATCCCGACGCGGACCGGGTGGTGAGCATCACGCACCACGCGCCGGCCGTGAACATCCCGAACCTCGAGAACTCCGCCGGCACCCTGAACTACTACTGGAAGCGCGCGGACTTCCTCCAGTCGCTGGCTGCGTACGAGCGGCAACAGCGCAACCTGCTCGGGGGCCCGCAGCCCGAGCGCGTGGGTGTCGCGGCCGTGACCCCGCAGATCTTCCAGGTCCTCCAGGTCCAGCCGGCCCTGGGGCGACCGTTCAACGACGCCGATGCCGGCCCCGGCGCATCTCCGGTGACGCTCCTCACCCACGAGGCGTGGGTGTCGCGTTTCGGCGCGGACCCCAGCGTGCTGGGCAGCAACGTGACGCTCGACGGCGTCGCCACGACGGTGGTGGGCGTCATGCCGGCTGGCTTCGCGTTCCCCGACGCCGGTGTGGTCCTGCTGACACCCCTGTACATCGACCCCGAGGGGGCGTTCGGCGCCTTCGGCACCCACGGCGTCGCGCGGCTGGCGCCCGGGGTCACGCTGCAGGAGGCTCAGCGCAGGATCGAGGACCTCCAGGCCGGCCTCCCCGACTACTTCCCGGGCCTCGGCAGGGACTTCCTCGGCCCGTCGGGGTGGACCGTGACGCTGCAGCGGCTCCAGGATCGTGTGGTCGGGCCGAGCATCGTGTCTTCGCTGTGGATCGTCCTGGCCACCATGGGATTCCTGCTCCTCATCGCGAGCGCCAACGTCGCCAACCTCTTCCTCGTGCGGGCCGAGTCGCGACGGAAGGAGCTGGCGGTGCGCGCCGCCATGGGGGCTGGCCGCGGCCGTCTCGCGTCCGGCTTCCTGGCCGAGGCGCTCCTGCTGGGCGCGCTGGGTGGTGGGGTGGGGGTGGGCCTCGCCTGGGCGGGTGTGACGCTCCTCGTGGCCCGGGGGCCCTCGGTCCTCCCCCGGCTCCACGAGGTGTCCGTGGACGGCACCTCGCTCCTGTTCGCTGCCGCGGTCTCCCTCGTGGCCAGCCTGGCCCTGGGCGCGATCCCCATGACGCGCTGGTCGGCCGCACGTATGGCGTCCATCCTGCGCGACGGGGGTCGTGGCTCCACCGACGGTCGCGAACGGCACCGGACGCGCGCCGTGCTGGTCGCGAGCCAGCTCGCCGTGGCGGTCGTGTTGCTGGTCGGCTCGGGGCTCATGCTGCGCAGCTTCGCGCGTCTACGATCGGTGGATCCCGGCATCGATCCCGAGAACGTGCTGACCGTCGGTCTGAGCCTCGGCGCCGGAGCACCCGCGGCGGAGGCCGCGGACTTCTACCAGCGCGTGGCCGAGCGGATCGCCGCGCTCCCCGGCGTGGAGAAGGTCGGGCTGGCCACGGCCCTGCCGCTCGGCGAGGGAAGCCGGAGGGGGGGCTCCATCTACATCGACGGGGAGAGCCGGCAGGACGAGGGCGTTTCTCCCGTGGTGATGTACCAGTCGGTCGGAGCAGACTATCTGGGAGCGCTCCGCATCCCCCTCCTGGAGGGGCGCGCGCTGACCCGCGCGGATGCGTACGCGGACGAGCCCGTGGCTCTCGTGAACAAGGCGTTCGAGGATCGCTACCTCGACGGCGAGGCGTTGGGGCGCGGCATCAAGTGGGATTCCGCGGGCGCCTACGCGCGCGTGGTGGGCGTGGTCGGAAACGTGAGGGAGTGGGGGCTCCGCCACGAGGTGGACCCCTGGGCCTACGTGCCGATGGTACAGGGGCTGGACAACGTGTACCTCGTCATACGCTCCGACCCACGGAGCGCGCCCACGCTCTCGGCGATCCGCGCCGTGGTGGGCGGCCTGGACGCGTCGGTGCCGCTGACCAGCGCGCGCACCATGGCCGACGTGGTGGCCCGCGACATGGCCGAGACCTCGTTCACGATGGCCCTTCTCGGCATCTCGTCCGGCGTGGCCGTCTTCCTGGGCGCCGTCGGTCTCTTCGGCGTGGTCTCCTACGTCGTGAGCGGGCGGAGGAGGGAGATCGGCGTCCGGGTGGCGCTCGGAGCGCGGGGTGACGACATCCGCAGGATGGTGCTCCGGCAGAGCGGACGCGTCGTGGTGGCCGGCGTGCTCGTCGGTCTCGGGAGCGCTTTCGCGCTCACCCGTCTGATGGCCGCGGTCCTTTTCGAGGTCAGCACCACGGACCCGGTGTCCTTCGCGGTGGCGCCCGCCGTGCTGCTCGTCGTGGCCTTCGCGGCGACATGGCTTCCGGCACGCCGCGCCACCCGGGTCGATCCCCTCGAGGCGCTCCGGTCCGACTAGTGCGCCCGGATACAAATACGGTGACGCACCGAGAATGGCGATGTGCTCGACCCGGCTAGGCGCGAGGAGGAGGAATAGCAGGGCTATTTCGACGACGAGCAACGACGCAGGGCGAGATGCAGCGCCGTTCGAATGCCACCGTATTTGTGTCCGGGTGCACTAGTGTCCTGTAACAGTGATTATGCGACATAAATCACGAGGGTCCGTGAGCCTTGACGCGGTAGCGTTGTGGCGAAGCCTGCTGATGCTGGCGAGGCATCTGCGTCAGCGGGTCTTGACCCAAGACCGTAGGGCTTGCCGGTCCTGTTGTGGAACGTCGATGAACTCGCGGAGTCGCTGTCGACGACGCTCGTCGCACGCGTGCGGTGCTAGCGCCACGGCGCGAGCTTCTTTGTGGTGAGCGCCGAGAACCAGCGTTCCACCAGGTTCATCCACGAGGAGTAGGTCGCGGCGTGTAGTGGAAGTGGAAGCGGGGATGACGCTCGAGCCAGCGCCGGATGAGGGCGCTCTTGTGGGCGCTGGCCGTTGTCGAGGATGATGCTGGACCTCGAGGTCGTCGGGCCACGTTGCGTGTCGAGTTCGTTGAGGAAGATCGGCGCACGCTCGCGGGCTCGCTGCCGAGAGAAGGTCGACGCGCCGTCACCTTGCCGGACTTCACGTTCAGGGCCGCGTACCAGAGACGTGGTGCCGCAGTCGCTTGTAGTCGTGCGTACGCCGCTCGACCTGTCCGGGCTGCAGTTGCAGGAGCGGCGCCGTGCGGTCGAGCGCCTCGATCTGCGGCTTGACGTCGATCGCAGAAGATCCACGGCGTCGTCGGGCGGGTCCACGTGAGACCCGCCCGACGATGTCGCGGATCTTCTCGATCGACGTCAAGCAGCGGATCGGGGGCGAGAGCTTGAACGTCGTCGCTCCAGGTGCGGCTTGAGGCCGAACGGCGACGCCAAATCGCGACTGACGGCTCATGTGACTCAGGCCCGTGGCCTTGGCCATGTCCCGGCTGCTCCAGTGCGTCGCCCCTCTCCGGCGCGTGCTCTCGAGCGTGCGCACGATCACGTCCTCGACGTGGTCGTCCGTGACCTGGCGCGGCGGCGCCGGGCCGGGGTTCGTCCATCGAGGCCGGCCACGCGGTCCTCGACGAAGCGGCGTCGTCCGACGCTGGCTCGACCGTCGGCCGCGCGTCCACTTCCGCACGCGCCGCGACCTACCCTCGTGTTGTCCTGTACGCCGTTCTCCGCGCAGGCCAGGATCATGCGCCGCCCGTTGCGCCAGCGCCGACGCGCTCCGACGGCGTCGCGCCAACGACTCCGCGAGCTCATCGCCGTTCCTCATCAGGCTCAGCAATCAACTCGGCCTTGGGGCGACCCGCTGCGCATATGCCTCCTGGTTCAGGGCGCTTGCGCCCAACGCTACCGCGCCATTGCTCACGGACACTCGCGATTTATGGCGATACACTCCTGTTACAGGACACTAGCGTGGTGGCCCAGAAGTCCCCTGCGCCCCGAGGGTGTCCATGCGCCGCCGGGGCCAGGCGCGCCGCTCGGGTGCCCTATCTCGCGACGCGCCGCACGTCCATCGTCCACCAGTCCCGGAACCAGCTCCTGCCGCCATCCGTGCTCTGGTCGGCGCGCCAGAGGAAGTGGTCGGGCTCGATCGCGAAGTAGCGGAAGCGCATGATCGTGTCGCCGTAGTGCTCGATGACCAGGCGGCTGTCGCCGTCGCGCCACATCAGCCCCGGCTGCCAGGCGCCCGAGGCCGTGTTCACGCCCTGCATCTCCCACAGCTTCCGGGCCGGATTGAACGTCCGATACGTCCACGTGCCCGCGTCGTACGTCCGATCCGGCTGGTCCGCGCGCCAGTGGTCTTCGATCATGGCGCCATCGGCGTCCTTCCTGTCGAACACCCAGTGACCCGGGAAGGGCGGATTGAAGGTCCCGTCCTGGCGCCGCTGCTGGAAGTCGAACTGCCAGACGCCGATCAGGAAGTCGAAGTCGTCGGGTCCGCTCGTGGCCGAGGCGGAATCCGCGATCGAGAAATCGGCACCCATGGTGTCGGGGAGCTGCACGGCTCGTGATGCCCGGCCCGACGGTGGATCGTCCGCCGACTCACATCGACCGTACCGGAACACCGAGGCGGGCGACTCGTCGGCCACCGAGCCGAAGACGCTGGCAAACAGGGAGTCCGCACCAACCCTCCGGTACGTGATCGCCTGCGGAAAGTCGTGCTCCGCGTTCTCGACCCGCAGCTCGTCGGCGGTGAGCCGCACCACCGGGAACGACGCCGGCTCCTGTCCACTCGGATGGGCTTCGTAGGCCAGCCTGCCCTCGATGAGGTGGAGAAGAAGGAGCTCGTAGCTTCGGATCTGCCCGGCCTGCAGGGTCCGCGACATCCCCATCATCATGCCCTGCTCGGGCGCCATCCATGTCTCGACGGTGCTCCGACCAACGCCCGCCGAGCGCCAGCACCCGGCCATCCACGAGGCGAGGTCGGCCGACGGCGCCGCCTGTCCGCTGGCCCGTCCTCCGAGCGCGAGTGCACACACCGCGGCCGCACAGCTCAGCAGCCGCACCACGATAGCCTTCCTCCTGGCGCGATCCGACATCGTCGTCCCCTCCCTCCCCGAACCGAAACGGTCCTGCGCCCATTCCCTGCGCCAGGATATATCGTGTTTACGCATATCGCCAGATGGACGAAGGATGGGCGGTTCGTCACGACGACGATCGTGATGGGAACGCCAGCGAAGGTGTTCAGGGAACGCGTCCGTCTGTTCGAACCCGGCGACCTGTCGGCGATGCTCGCGGACCGCGAGTTCACCGTGACGGATGTGTGCGGCGACGACTCCGGCCGCCCGCTCACCGCCACGTCACCCCGAGCCATCATCCTCGCGCAGCGGCGGTGAGCACGTCACGCCATACGTTGGAGCCCCCGAACCGCTGTCATCCATCCGTCCTCGTCGACCTAGCAGCCCGTGGCCACAAGCACGGCGACCCGCGACCCGCGCTGCGCGCACGTGCCCCCGCGCGCCACGGCCCCGAATCCCAGGCGGCGCGAAGTGGGGTGAGGGCGAGCACGTAGCCCGGACTACGTCGAGCGCCAAGAACGGAGGCGGGGCCGTGCCGCCCCGACCCCCGAGCTACTCGAGCTATTGTGATCATTGCGGTTGCGGGCGCCGGGGGGTCGCGGGCTCATACGTCGTCGTTCCTCCTCGCCGTAGCCGACCACCGCCTGCGGCGGCGGTGCCCCAACGACTCGCGTGGCGATCGACACAGGGTCAGATCAGGGTCCGAGGCCGTTCGCCTGACAGCTCACGGCCTCGGGTCAGCACCTGGCCTGCGCAGCAAAAATGCAAAGACGTCGGCTCGCGCGCGGACGCTTGGAGGACTCCAAGGGACTCGGCTCGCCGCCGACGGTCGGTGAGCGGCCACCTTCGCCCAGGCATCGAGGAGGACCCGCCAGCGCTCGGCCGCCCGGCTAGCTGGCCACGTCTCGTAGACCAGGTCCTGGGCATCATCCGTGGTACCGCACGCCAAGTACTGGAGCGCGAGGCTGCTTACCGCCACGCGAACCCGCTGCACGGCCCAAGCGGTGTCCTGACCCTGTTGCGCCGCCTCGCGCATCGCGGGAGTGGCCGCCTCCCACTCCGATCGCAGCGACGGGAAGTCGTGAAGCGTGTCTGCGAGCATGGCTGGGCATCTCTCGGGTGTGATCTCCACGAGCTGACCACCTCGATACTGGCGCGCCAGGTGAACGACAGGTGAGTCGGCCATGTCGGGACCGAGACCATAGAAGGGGACCACATCCCACAGGACCGTACGTCCGTCCGGGTCGGCCGAGAAGGATGTGTTGACCTCCAGAGTGTCGTCCCGGACCGAGGTTGGCGTGATACGCAGCACGTGAACGTACCAGCAGCATCGATTGCCTCCTCCGGTATCGATGGTGACGATGGCGTCGGGGAAGCCGTCACCGTCGACGTCGTGACCGGTCCACCCATCGATTCCGGTGCCGAAGCCGGTGGCCTGCCACACGATTGCCTCGCTGGGAGCTAGGACGTGCGCTGAACACTCGTTGCCGCCCGAAGCGTCGTCGTCGCGCGATCTCTCGAGTTTCAGCGCGTAGCCCCCGGGCAAGGAGATGGAAAGCGTCCGGCCAGGCTCGTCGTCGTAGTAGCAGTGTGTGTCACGCCACTCTGTTTGGGCCTGCGCGGCCTCGGTGAGGGTAGCCAATGCAGGGCCCGCGACCGATGCGCAAAGCAGCATCCTGAGCGACAGAATGGACACCTCCGGTTTTCAGTCTCGCCGCATTTGTACGGACGCCGCGCGTGTCGGTTTCACCGAGCGATGCGTGGCTCGGGAACATCACACAGGCCCATCGCGGCCCCCCCGCGTCGTGGTCCCTCATCGGTACCTCAATCCGGAGAGCGTCATCGCGATCCGGCGACGCACGGCCGGGATGCCGGCCACCCGGCTCAAGACCGCGTTGCGCACGCGCCGCCTGCGCGGCGTATGGAGCGTGGCCACTCGCGTCATGCGGTCCGTGAAGCCCACCACCCGCTGGGCGACGTGCCGGCGCACGGTTTCGTACGCATCGAGCCGGGAGTCGCCGGTCCGCCCCGCGATGACATCGGCCAGCGCGTCGGCGAGGCACATTGCGTCCTGGATGCCCGTGTTCATCCCCTGGCCACCCGCCGGGCTGTGGACGTGCGCCGCATCGCCGGCGACGAAGACGCGCCCGGCACGATAGCGGTCGGCGACCCGGTGATGCAGCCGGAAGCGGGAGCTCCACACGACGTCGCCGACCCGACCGCAGTTCACAACAGGCCCTCGCGTATCGAGGAGCGCCTGGACGAAGTCCGCGTCGGGCGTCTCGGGAGCCGGATCGCAGGTGGCGACGATCCGATGGCGGCCCTCCGGGAGCGGCGCCACGACCACCAGCCCCTGGGGGGAGAAGAAGAGCGCGACCTCATCGTCCGGCAGCGGCCACGACATGTGCACGTCCGCCAGGACGAAGGATTCTTCGTAGCTCCCGCCGCTGAAGCCGATGCCCGCGGCCTCGCGCACGCCGCTGTGCATTCCGTCGGCGCCCACCACGTAGCGCGCCGTGAGCGTGTGCGTGGCGCCGTCGGGTGCCTCCACGCCCAGCAGGACGTGGTCCGTCCGCTGGGAGAGCGTGCGCATCACGCACGGCCGGTGCACGTCACCTCCGAGCTCCCGGAGCCGCGCCAGAAGGATGCTCTCCGTCGACTGCTGGGGAATCATCAGCGTGTGAGGGTAGCGGGTCGGGAGCCAGTCGAACGGGACCCTGGCGAGCACGCGGTCGCGATCGCGGACGGTGAACGTCGGGACCACGATGCCCTTCGCCTGGAGGCGCTCGGTCACGTCGATCCGCTCCAGGACCTCGAGCGTCCTCGAATGGACGACGGCCGCGCGGGAGGTGTTGGCTCCCTGAGGCAGGCGGTCGAGAAGCACGAACGGAATGCCTTCGCCGGCGAGCCGGCAGGCCAGGGTGAGGCCGGTGGGTCCGGCCCCCACGATGGCGACATCGGTACGAGCAGGAAGCGGATCCATGAGCGTCTCCGTCGGGTGTCGGTGGATGGAGGGACCTGCACACCCTGAGGCAGACCCCGGACCACGAACGCGACCTGATCCGGGGAAGACGCCAATCGCTCTTCGGAGAAGCACTTGGCGCAGGGACGAGCGCGTCCGGCGGGCCGGGCGGGGGAGGCCTGCGCCGACGAGATTCCGTGGCTCCACGAAATGTCGTGGCCGCGGCGACCGCCGCGGCTCTCAGGCGCCGCGCTTCGAAACGCCGAGCCTCTCCATCCGCGACCGGAGCGTGTTCGGATGGAGCCCCAGCAGCATGGCCGCACCCCCGGCGCCCTGGATGCGACCGCCGCTCGCCTCGAGCGCGCGCCGAATGTGGCGTCGCTCCATCTCCTCCATCGTGACGAGCTCGTCCCCGTCCGGGACGAGCGGACGCCCCTGCTGGAGTGGGGGCACGTCGACCACGTCCGTGTCGGCGAGCACGCAGGCCCGCTCGAGCACGTTCTGCAGCTCGCGGACGTTGCCGGGCCAAGGATAGCCCTGGAGCCGCTCCAGCGAGCCCGACGTGAGCCCCCGCAACGGTTTCGAGAGCTTGCGGCCGTACAGCTCGACGAAGTGGCGGGACAGGATCGGGATGTCGCCGATGCGCTCGCGCAGGGGAGGCACCGTCACGGGGAAGACGTTGAGCCTGTAGTAGAGGTCGGCCCGGAAGCGCCCGGCGCGCACCTCGTCTTCGAGGTCCCGGTTGGTCGCCGCGATCAACCTCACGTCGACGCGCAGGGTGCGGTCGCCGCCGACCCGCTCGAACTCCTGCTCCTGGAGAACGCGGAGCAGCTTGACCTGGGCGTCCGCGGGGAGCTCGCCGATCTCGTCGAGGAAGAGCGTCCCGCCGTCGGCGAGCTCGAAGCGGCCGACCTTGCGTCGAGCCGCGCCGGTGAAGGCGCCGCGCTCGTGGCCGAACAGCTCGCTCTCGACAAGGCTCGGGGAGATGGCGCCGCAGTTCACCTTGATCATCGGGCGCTCCGAGCGCGGGCTGATCGCGTGGATCGCGCGCGCGATCAACTCCTTGCCGGTACCGGTCTCGCCGAGGAGGAGCACGGTGGAGTCCGTGCGGGCGACCCGCTCCACCTCGCGCTGGGCGGAGCGGAGCGCTGCACTCCTCCCCACGATGCCCTCGAAGCCACCTTCGATCCGGATCTCCTCCCGCAGATGCGCGTTCTCGTCGAGAAGCCGCGCCCGTAGCCTGCTCGCCTCCTGCAGCAGCTGAGCGCTGTGGATCGAGATGGCCGCCTGGTGCGCGAACACGCCGAGGTGCGCGAACTCCTCCTCGCTCACGGGTCGGCGGGCAATGGCGGCGAACGCCCCCACGAGCTCGTCGCCCCCCACCACCAGGGGATAGACCACGCCGCCCTCGAACCCGCCCCACTCCACCCAGGCGATGTCGGCGTCCCAGCTCTCCCCGAGGCGCATGAGCGGGATCGAGTCGGGGTCCTCGCGGTACTGCGAGACGAGGGCGCCGAGGTTGTTGAGGAGGAAGGGCGTGCGCGTCCGCGCCGCGACGCCGGGCCCGTTCCACCCCAGCGGCAGGCGGTGGTGGGTCCGCATGTGGTCGGGGTGCACGGCGCCGGCCCGCGCGAGTGAGTGCAGGCAGGGCGCAGACTCCTCCACCGCCCGTGCCGCGCAGTGCGGGCACGCCGCGTCCGGGACGAAGAGCCAGATCTGGACGGCCGCGAGCCCGGCGTGCTCCACGAGGCCGTTGGCGAGCGCGTCGAGCACCGCCGTCACGTCATCGGGCTCACGCACGCTCGCGAGCTGCGCCGTGATGCGGCGCAGCATCTCCAGGTGCCCGGCCGGGTTCGCTGACACGCGGCCAAGATAGGGCCGCGACCGTCCCCCGACACGGTCTTCGATACGCCCCCCGGCCTTGACACGTCGTTACGAGCGATCGTGGTACCACGGCATGTCGTGACCCCCTGGCGACTCGCTCGCCACTCCCGGTGCTCTGGGTCGACATCGCAACGCGTTGTCCGACATGCGGTTGGGGAGCACGCGCGAGGTCGGCGTGCAGCTGGCAGGGCGCTTGCGGAAGGGGTCGCCGACGGACGCGTCCTTCGTACACCTTCCAAGGGGGACCACGACGTGAGCGGGATGGAACCCACCGCACGGGCCCGACGGTCGGAGGCCGGCGGGATCTCGGCCGCCATGGAGCGCGCGTTTCGTGAGCTCCCGGCGGGGACCTCGGCGGACAGGCTGGCCCACTACTGCGGCCGGGCCTTCGACGTGCTCCGCGCTACCGACTTCGGAGTCACCTATCGGACGTGGTCCGTCGTAGGCGACGGCGCCGCCCCGATGCGGGAGATCCTCCTCGCGTGCCTGACGGGCACCGCCGCCCTCGTCCTGGAGGGGATCGATCGCGGCGAGTTCGCGGCGATCTCCCCGCACGCCTGCGCGCGGCTCCTCGTCTCGTCCCTCTTCTCCCGCGCACGCTGGTGCGGGGAGGGCGTGGAGCTCGGCATCCGCGGACCCTGCTCCCGGGTCGTGAAAGAGACATTGGAGATCCTGTGGCCGGCGCTCGGCGTCGCGCGCGGCGCGGCACCCCTCGACGCCGGCCCATCCACCACCTGAGAGACCGGAGCGACCTCATGACCATCGTCGAACGTGCAGGAGCGCGCATCAGTTGAACCCGAACCGGCCACGGCCCCATCGTCCCGCTCATCTCGCCCGGGCCATCCCCGATGCGCGCTACGTCGAGCTCCCCGGAGCCGGCCACGCCGTGCCGGCCTACGACCCCGCAACCGTGAACACCCTGTTGTTGGGACGCGGAGGTCGACGAGCTGCGGAGGCGCGTCGCCGCGACACGGTGGCGACGTGCGAAGCTTCTTCTCCGGCATCTCGTGACCCACGGAACCGAGGAGGGATCATGTCCGGGATCGAAGACAAGGTGAGGGCGCTCGGCCTGGTCCTGCCGCTCCCGAAGCCGCCCGTGGCCTCCTATCTCGGCGCGAAGCGGTCGGGCGACCTGCTCTTCGTGTCGGGGCGTGTGAGCGAGGCACGAGGGCAGGTGGGCTCCGACCTCTCCACGGACGCGGCCAGGCGCGCGGCGCGGGACACGTTGCTCCTTCTCCTCGCCATCGTGCGGGAGGAGATCGGCGACCTCGACCGGATCGTCTCGATCGAGAAGCTGAACGGGTTCGTGCGCTCCGCGCCGCACTTCACCGAGCAGCCGTCCGTCGTGGACGGCGCGTCGGAGCTGCTCGTCGCGCTCTGGGGAGAGGCCGGCCGCCACGCCCGTACCGCCACCGGCGTCGCCCAGCTCCCCTTCGGCGCGGCGGTCCAGATCGAGCTGGTGGCGCGGCTGCGAGAAGAGAGCTGACCGCGGCCGTCGCGACGCTTGAGAACTGCAAGGCCCGCCAAGCGTATCTGCTTGCCGGGCCTTGCTTTACCTAGCTCCGGGGGTGGGACTCGAACCCACGACCCTCTGATTAACAGTCAGATGCTCTAACCGACTGAGCTACCCCGGAAGAGGTGACGTCCGATGTATCCAGCATCGGATGCCGAGACCCGAAAATAAAGGAATGCGGTCGAGGGGTGTCAACCGGCCGAAGCGCCGCGCGCCGCCCGTTTCTCGGCGCGTGAGAGGATGCTCCACAGCGCCGGGCCGACGTCGTGCGCGCTCTCCCACAGGTCCGCGTGACGCGACGCGGCGAGGCGCGCCGCGTCGTCGCCGTGCAGGGACGCGAGCGCGGGTCCGCGGTGAGGGTAGGGCCGCTCGAACGCGTGGAAGCCCACGAGCACCGCGCTCGGGCCGTCCGTATCGACGAAGACCGTGAAGTCGGGAGACCAGCCGCCCAGGGGCGCGGAGCGTACCTCCAGGCGACCTGCCTCGAGCATTCCGACGAGGAAGCGGACGTTCCGGGCCCGACCCGGAAGCTGCATCAGGGAACGGGCTTCCGCGTCCAGGTGCAGCGCGCTGATCTCCGAGACGAGGACCTGCATGCTCTGGAGTTGCGGCAGGTGATCCTCGGACAGGTCCACGGTGCTCAGGCGGACCCGCGTCACGGCGGTCAGGATGTGGGTCGAGCGGAACGCGAGCGCGCCGAAGACGTCGCGGAAATCGGGGCGACCGCGCTCGTCGAGGAGGTACGACGTCGAAGGGGAGAGACCGGGCAGAACGGGTTGCATGGGACGCTCCGGGAGTCGAGGTCCCCGGAAGGTGCGTCGACGGAAGGGGCAGGAGGATGTCCGGACGGGACGAGGTGGTGCGGCGCGCGGCGGCGCCGAGCGCTCAGGGCGACGCGGCGCTCTCGATCGCCATCTCCGTCTGGTGACGCGCGATCTTCGGAACCTCGTGGCACTTCCGGCAGCGCGCCTCGTAGCTCTCCGCCCCGCCCACCTGGATCGTGGGTCCCTCGGCGGGTGCCGGCTTGCCGTCGATGAGGCGCTGGTTGCGTGTGGCAAGGTCGCCGCACACCACGCAGATGGCGTGCAGCTTGTCGATCTTCTCCGCGATGGCGAGGAGCTGGGGAATCGGCCCGAACGGCTCGCCGCGGAAGTCCATGTCCGTTCCCGCCACCACCACCCGCACTCCCCGATCGGCCAGGGCGTTGACGACGGAGACGACGCCGTCGTCCAGGAACTGCGCCTCGTCGATCGCCACGACCTGCGTGTCCGGACGCACCATCTCGGCGATCTGTGTGGACGAGGACACCGGGTGGGCCTCGAGCTCGGAGCCGTCGTGCGAGCTGATCCGGAACACACCCGCGTAGCGGTCGTCGAGGTGTGACTTGAACACTTGCACGCGCCTGCGCGCGATCAGTGCGCGTCGGACACGGCGCAGGAGCTCCTCGGACTTGCCGCTGAACATCACCCCCGAGACGACCTCGACCCAGCCCTCCTGCGCGCCGTGGTGCATCCGCCCGTCAGCGACCGTTGGCGAGCAGGATGAGGGTGGCGATGCCCGTTGTGAAGGACACGATGCTGCCCCAGAACGTCAGCTCGTCACGGATGCGCGAACGCCGGCGCGCCGGAACGTGGATCCAGTCGCCCGAGTGGACACGCATCTGGATGACGTCCGATGTGATCTCGTCCGGCCTGACGTTCAGGATGATGGTCTGTCCTTCGCGCACGAGCCGAACCTCGCTCTGGTCCGAGGGGATCTGGATCGTGTTGATCGCATACTCGCTGGCGGCGCCTCCGGCTTCGGCGATCGCGTCGATGATCGTGGCGCTCGGATCGAGGTAGTACTGGCCCGGGCGGCCTACCGAGCCCGTCACGTTCACGCGAAGCTCCACCTTCACGTTCACGACCGGCTGGTCGTAGAAGTCGCCGAACCGTCGGGCGAGCGCGTCGCGCAAGCCCGCCTCGTCCAGGCCCGCGGCATGCACGCTGCCCACATAGGGGAGGTACATCGCGCCATCGCGGTCGACGATCCGGGCGCCCGACACCACCTCGACGCGCTGGCCGGCCGCGGTGAAGACGTCGATGGTCACGCGATCCCCTGGGCGGAGCGTGTAGGGGGCGGTGTCCTGGGCTGCGATCGGTGAGGCGAGGAAGAGGGCGAGAACGTGTAGCGCGCGAGCCGTGGGTAACATGATGGCCGTGACACGGTCACAAGGATGCCCCGGGCTGTGGCGGGGCTGATGGGTGGGCTAGTTTAGCCGGGCCGCTTCGGGATTGTCCAGCGACACGGGGTGGCCGAACGAGCGGTGCTCCGGCGCGGACGTCCCGGAGCCGAATCCATTCAGAGGCTGTCGATGAAGACCCCGATCTCGATGGGTGCCTCCCTGGCGCTCCTCTGGACGCTCCACGGTGCGACGTGCGTGGCCCAGGCACCACAGCAACAGGGACCCAGGCTCGTGGTGATGATCTCGGTGGACCAGCTACGCGCCGACCTGATCGACCGGTATGCGCCGGCGTTCACCGGAGGCTTCAAGCGCCTCCTCGACCAGGGGTATCGGTTTACGCAGGCCTCACATGCGCACGCGAACACCGAGACCGCCGTCGGGCATACGACCCTGTCCACAGGCGTCTTCCCTTCCCGCTCGGGCATCGTCGCCAACGACTGGTCGGTGAAGGAAGGCGACACGTGGCGCGACATGTACGCGGTCGAGGACTTCGACTCCCCCATCGTGGGCATGCCGGCCGAGCCGGGCCGGTCGCCGCGTAACCTCCTGCGGGGCGGCCTGGCGGATTGGGTGCTTGCCGCGGATCCCGACGCACGGGTGGCCTCGATCTCCGGAAAGGACCGCGCCGCGATCACCCTCGCGGGCAAGACACGCGGTCAGGTGTATTGGCTCGCTCCGGCGGTAGGGCGATTCGTGACCTCGACGTACTACCGCGACGCGTACCCCGACTGGGTGGAGCGCTTCAACAAGGACGAGATGCCGGGGCTGCTCGGCGATACGGTGTGGAGCGACACCGTTCCCGTGTCGCTTCGGCGCCTCGCCCGCGCCGACTCGGCGTACTACGAGGGGGACGGCGTCCACACGACCTTCCCCCATCTCGCGTCCCAGGAGACGACGCCGGAAGGACGCGTCGCGTGGCTCCTGGCCAAGCCCTTCTCAGACCGCGCTGTCGGGACATTCGCGCGAACGGCGATCGACGCCCTGCAGCTCGGACAGCGCGGGCACCTGGACATGCTCGCGCTCTCATTCTCCTCCACGGACTACGTCGGCCACGCGTTCGGACCGCTCAGCCAGGAGCAGCTCGACAACCTCGTGCGTCTCGACGGCGAGCTCGGCGAGCTCTTCGACTACCTGGACGAGCACGTAGGCAGGGGCCGATGGGTCACGGGCCTTTCGGCCGATCACGGGGTCCTGACCATGCCCGAGTACCTCGCGGCCTCGGGCGAGGCGGCGCAGCGTATCGACGCTCGTGCGCGGCTCGGGGCGATGGGCCAGGCCGTGCGTGACGCGATCGCCGACGGCGGCACCCAGGAGGAGATCTCCGCTCGTATCGCGCGTCTCGTCGAGGAGCGCGGACTGGTCGCCAAGGCGTACACGGACGCGGACCTCACCGTGGGGCCATCGCCCGACTCCTTCGCGGCCCTGTTCAGGAATTCCTACTATCCCGGCCGTGCCGGAGGTTATCTTTCGATATACGGCATAGAAATCCGGTTCGGGTACCACGACCTCGTGTCGGGTCCCACGGGCACCTCACACGGCACGCCCTACTGGAACGACCGTCACGTACCCTTCATGCTGCTGGGGGCGGGCGTTCGGTCCGGGGAGTCGTCGAGCGCGGTGTACACGGTCGACCTCGCCCCGACGTTGGCTGGTCTGGTCGGCGTCCCGGTGCCAGACGACTTGGATGGCAAGCCCGTCTATCATTGACCCGGTTTTTCGCAACTATCCGTTTTGGGGGGGCTGCGGGCGAGTCGTGACGAAGCTGTGAAGAGCGCGTCGTTCCTGGACTCTTGACAGAATTGGACCGCGCCCCCATATGTAAGGCGCTCAAGTAAACATTTGAACCGCCCCCCCTTGGCGACGCCGCTCGGACCGAGCTCCGGCCCCTCGTCGCCGTCCAAGGAACGGCAAAGAAAACCGAGCCTTCCCAGCGCGTCCGCGGTTCGCGGATGTCAAGTCGTGCTGGAAACGCGCAACCCAAGACGTCGTGCCCTCCCTGCCCCCCACGACCAGGCATAGACGCGGCGCTTCGCGCGCCCTGGCTCCGGAGAAGCCGGAAGGTTGATGACGTCAAGTCAGGAACATCGCGCAGGGTGGACGATCGAGGAGGCCGAACGGCTCCTTCTATCCCTGACCGGCGTGGTTTCCGCAAGGCTCGTGACAAGACCCGGCGGCGAGGTGGATGAGGTCCATCTCCTGACCACGGACGAGGTTACGGCGAAGCAGACGGTGAGGAACGTCGAATCCGCTCTCCTCGCGCATCTCGGACTGGAGGTTGATCACCGGAAGATCTCGGTGGCGCAGACCAGGGAGCGCCCTGCGCCGCCGGCGATGCCGGATCCCGCGGTGCGCATCCTGCCCGAACGCCCCGTCGGGGTCTACCGTCTTCTGTTCCATGGGCACCAGGTGGAGACCGAGCGATCGCACAGGTCTCGCCACCGGGTCGAGATCGAGTGGAAGGGAGAGCGACACGCGGGAACGGCGGTCGCCACGGACCTGCCGCGCATGCGGCTCGAGGCGGTCGCGAAGGCGACCCTCGACGCCGTGTCCTCGGCATTGTCCAGGGAGCTCAACGGCGATTCCGGGTCACCCGGCGTCACCCTCGCCCTGGACGGCGTGAAGCTCCTGGATGCGTTCGAACGGAGGTTCGTCCTGGTCGCGGTGAACGCCATGGCCGGCTCCGACATCACTCCCCTCGCGGGTGCCGCCGTGGTGGAGATCTCTACCGACAGGGCCGCGATCCTCGCGACGATGCAGGCAACGGACCGCTGGGTCCGCGGGAGAATCCGAAGAGGGTCCCACGACCCGAATGAAAACCTGAACGGAGAAAGGAGAACCCCCTCGGTCTGACGGCGAAGCGAAGCTGAGCGGTAGAGCGGAGCGCTCGCGGTTTCCAAATCGATCAACTCGGAAGCCGACGTTCCTCGAAAGGAGGTGAGCGTATGTTCCGGACTCTGCTGGACAGCCTGGGGGCGTTGTTCGCCCTGCTCGGTGCCGGTGTCGTGAACTGGTAGCCGCTGACTGAGGGGGCTCCTAGAAGCCATGCGCGCACGGCTCGTTCATCTCTACATAGCAGTCATGGTCATTGCAGCCTTGGCGGCGGTGGCGTTGACGGATTGGGCATCCCTATTCCACATGGAAATAGGGAGTCTCGTCGGGCTAGTCCTGCTGCTAGGGATGGCGATCGCCTCGGAATCGTTGGCGATCCGACTCAACGTCGGTGAGACGGCGAGTAGTTCGTCGATCACCTTTATTCCCCTTCTGGCTAGCGTCCAACTATTCGGGCCGGCAGCAGGCGTATTGGTGATGTCCCTCACCGACGCTTTTGGGGAGTTCGTGGTGCGTCGGAAGTCGCTTGGAGCGGGTCGGGTTCAATGTTGCACAGGTGACGGTCGCTGCCGCCTTGGGTGGCTGGGCGTTCACCATGATGGGTGGGGTCGCGCTAGAGCCGTTGCTCGCCAACCGGGTCTCAGCGGACCTATCGACGCAACTCCTCCCCTTCATGACCTTCGCCTTGGTCTTCCTGGCGTTCAACCACGCTGCGGTATCGCTGGCGATTACGCTGAGTCGTGGCCTCCAGTTCAGGGACGTGCTCGCCCAGATGTGGGGGAACTCCGGCGCGAGTCTACAGGACGTTCTGGTGAGCCCCGTGGCGATCCTCGTCGCATTTCTCTACGTGCAATGGGGCGTCTCGGGGATCCTCGTCGTCCTCCTCCCACTTCTGTTCGTGCGGCGCTCCTACCTCACCGCGGACGAGCTTCGAGCCGCGAACACGGCGCTGCTGAAGGCGTTGGTGAAGGCGATCGAAACCCGGGACCCGTATACCTCCGGCCATTCGGTGCGCGTCTCCCACCTGGCGAAGCGTATCGCCACGCGCATGGGGCTCTCTCGGGCCGGTGTCAAGCACATCGAGACCGCAGCGCTGCTCCATGACATCGGCAAGATCGAGGCGCCGTACACGGGTATCCTCTCGAAGACCGAGACGTTGAACCTGCAGGAAAGGGCGATCATCCGTTCCCACGTCACCAAGGGAGAGGAGCTGCTCCGAAACCTCTCCTCCTTCCCCGAGAGCGTTCTGCAGGTCGTGCGCCATCATCACGAGCGCGAGGACGGCGGCGGATATCCGGATGGGCTGAAGGGAGAGGCAATCCCGATCGGTGCGCGCATCGTCGCCGTCTGCGACGCCGTGGATGCGATGCTGTCGGATAGGCCCTACCGACGCGCCCTGACGTTGACCGCCGTGGTCGAGCAGCTACGCGTGAACAAGAGCACGCAGTTCGCCCCTGCGGTCGTCAGCGTAGTGCTCGAGAGCACGTTGCTTCATGAGTATGCAGACGTCGTTGCGGCGGAGCGCGAGACCGAGGGTTACGAGGTGGCCTTTGGCGAGCTTCCGAAGCGCCGCCCGAGCGTCCTTGTTCCGATACGGCTCCAGTCCGCGGCCGAGCAGGCCCGATGGCCCATTCGGGCCTCTTCCTGAAGCGGCGCCGGCCTCCGGTGGAATCCTGAGGAGCCGGATCTCCAACCGCTGTGCGCTTGACGTTGCTCTAGCGACGTGCTGCCCCCGCGCGCTGTACCATATCGCGGAGCTCTGCACCCCACGTCTTGAATCCAAGTCGGTCCGCCACCGCCAGGCCCTCCGAAGCCCGCGCCGCCCATCCGTCGATCCTCGCGCGTCGGCTGATCCGGACCTCGCCGACGAGCAGCTTCAACCATGCGTTCGGCATCCGGGAGCGGAGCCTTTCGGAGTGCGCCCGGAGGAGCCCCACCGCATCTCGGGTCTTACCGCGGCGCTCCAGAAGGCGCGCGTGGAACGTCAGGAAGATGAAGGGATCGAAGTGCCAGTCGTCCGGGATGGGTGATACCTCGGCCTCCCTCCGGCGCGCTTCGCCGAGGTCTCCCGCTTCGAGCGCGCCCAAACCAACGCCTGCTGACGACGATCCGCGCCATGTCGGCGGGCATCGTGCTTTCACCAAGGATCTGAGCGGCTTCCCGAAAGTGGTGAAGCGCTAGCGTATACTCGCGCCGTAAGAACAGCCAAGCTCGCCTTGGTTGCATTGGATGTGGCACTGCGCGATCGCGTCTTCCGCATGCGCGACGGTCTCCGCTGCACGCGCGAAATGAAGCGCTGCCTCATCGAATCGTCCAGCGTCCATTTGTGCGACGCCATAGTTCGATTCCAGTTGAAATCGTAGGACCACGTCTCCGCTGCGCTCCGCTAGGGTGCGCGCTCGGAAGATCGCTCCATCCGCCTCAGGTGACTGCGACAATCCCATGTAGAAGAGGGCCACGAAAAGTCGCAGATAGGCGAGAAAGCGGTAATCGTCCAAGCCATGGTCTTCGGCGAGGCGCACCGATCTGCGCGCGGCTTCCAGTGCCTCATGCTGGTCTCCGAAGAGGACCCCCGCCGAAAGTGCCGCGCTGGACAGGCATTGGGCCCGCGGATCGGCGCTTGCTCCGCACGCCCTGATCTCGGCGAAGAGAGCGCGCAGGTCGCGTAACATGCCCACTCGATTGAGAAGATGGAGTTCCGAGTCCAGGGCCAACGCCCACGCCTCGTCGTCGCCCGTGTGGCGCGCCGCGGCCTTGATCGCCTGCAGTTGGCGGAGGAGATCCGCGGTGGGTTTGCCATGTAGCTCCGCCAGCCCCTCCACCCGCCTGATGTCCATCCGCAAGGCCCGCCCGGGATTCCCCACGGCCCTCAGCCGGGCCGCGGCGAGCTCGAGGAGGGGATCGGCCCTCGCGATGTCGCGCTTCATGTGGAGCACCCTGGCGAGGTCGGCGGTCGCTTCGGCTCTCAGCCGTTCGTCGGATTCGTTCTCGGTGACCACCTGCAGGAAGTGCGCGGCCTCGGCCATCGCGCCGTTCTCGAGCGCGGCATCGGCGGCTCCGCGTCCGAAGGAGGCCGCGCGAGCTCCATCACCAGCCCTGCCGAAGTGGATCGCGAGCTCTCCGGGCTGGGGCTGCTCCGTCGACAGGAGATGTTCGGCGACCGTCCGGTGCAGCACCGCCCGCCGTGTCTCACCGAGGCGATGGTAGAGCACACCACGGAACAGCTCGTGCGCGATGCGTACCTGGTCGCGGTCGACGACCACCAGGCGTTTGCGTTCGAGCTCCTCCACGTCGGCGACACAGTCGCCGGGCGCCGCGCCGGTGAGCGCCGCCAGGTCGGACAGACGCGCCCATCGCCCCCAGATCGCGAGGAACGAAGCGGCCTGCGACGCACCCTCGCCGAGCGCTTCGAGGCGAGGGTCCACGAGCTGCCGGAGGGAGATGGGGACGGACACGGCGTCGCTGGGTAGCTCGGGCAGCCTGAGGTTGCCGGCGACCTGATCCTTGGTGAGCTCCACGAGATAGAAGGGGTTCCCCCCGGCGAGCCGGCAGAGCCGGACCCGCGTGGGCTCGTCCAGCCGCTCCTCGGACACGAGACCGACGAGGCGCATGGCTTCCGCCTCGTCGAGGTCCTCGAGCTCGAGCCTGGTAACCGGAAGGTCCTCGTCGTCCGTGAGGTATCGGCCGACGCCGTCCACACCCTCGGCGAGGTCGGGCCGGATGGTCCCGACCACCGCCATCGACCCACTACGCCACCGCCGCTGGACGAACTGGAGGACCGCGATCGTCGTCGCGTCCGCCCATTGCAGGTCGTCGAGGAAGAGCACCGTCGGCTCGTCCTCCGCGATGCGGCCGAACAGGATCGCGAAGGCGTCGTAGAGGCGCCGTGAGAGACTGCTCTCGGCGATGGGCGGCACGGCCGGGCGCTCCATCCCGTCGGGGAGTTGGGGGAGGAGGGCCGCGATCACCGCTCGCCAGGGATCGTCCAGCGCACGAAGGTGCGGACCCACCTCCGGGTGGCCCAGGGCATCGATCAGCGGGTTGAGCGGGATGTGTCGTTCCAGCTCGGCGGACCGCGCCTGGAGACACCTGAATCCCTTGATGTGAGCCTCGCGGCGCACCTCTTCGAGCAGACGGGTCTTCCCGACGCCGGACTCCCCCTGGAGGACGACGAAGTGGAAGCCGCCGCTCCGGAGTCGGTCCAGGACTCCCCGCGCCGTCTGTAGATGCTCCCGCCGTCCGACCAGGGGCGGCGCCTTGGCCGTATCGCGCGGCGGTCCGATCTCGCGCTCTCCCGAGAGGCGCCGCACCCGATCGATGAGCGCCCTGGTTTCGGCCTCCAGGACAACGTCGTCTCCGAGGCCGTCGACGAACGCCGCGTATGCCGCCTCCGCCGCTTCGTAGCCGCCGCTCATCGCACGGGCCTCGACCACGTTGCGAAGCGCGGACTCGCTCGCCCGATCGAGGGCGTGGAGGACCTCGGCCGCGTCACGGGCCTGGCGCCACGCACCGTTGGGCTGGTGGGTGTCCCACGCGCGTGCCGCGGCCTCGCGCAGCTCACGGCGCAGTCGCGCGCGCTTGGCCACGAGCCAGTCGTCGTACTCCTCGCCGGGAACACGCTTGAGTCGGGTGGCGAACCCGCGCTCTTCGATCGCGAGCGCTCTCTGCAGGCTTCCCCGTTGAAGCGCCGCTCGGTACTCGGCGATGTCGGAGGGGAGCACGTCCCACGCCGGCAGCAGGACGTCTTCCCCCGACACGGACACCGGATCGAACGAGAGGCGCGCGCGCATCTCGTGCAGGAGCTGACTCAGTCGGTGCCGGCTTCGCGTCGTGTCGTCGTCCTCCCACAGGAGCCAGATCGCACGGCGCCTCGCAAGCCCCTGATCCTCCTCTCCCCACACCAGGGTGAGAAGCGCTTCCTGCGTCGGCGTCAGGCCCACGACCTGGGCCTCCGTCCCGCAGATCTCAGGGCCTCCGAAGAGGCTCAGTCGAGGTCCGGTGCTGTGGGGCTGGGCCATGGGCATCGACGCTCCCGCGGCGACGGTGGCCGGCGTCCTCGGCCGTCGCCGCCGCAGGTTGGGAACGAGGCGGGCAGGGCGAATCTCCCCCAGCCGGGATTCGTGAGCAAGAGGGGCCTCACCCGACGGCGCCCTCCGATCTCGAAGCACCCCGCCGGACGACGGACAGCGCCAGCCTGCGCGCGGCCGGGGACGGCGACGTGGCCGGCCGTGAGCCTCTCGGGTCGGGCTGCAGGAGCTCCACCGTCAGCTCCGGGGCCAGCCCTCCGGTCTCCGCCTCCTGGCGGAGCCACGCCTCGATCAACCACTCCCACCCGAGATACGTGCGCGCTTCCGTCGGGCGGTGCCCGGTGAGCCGGGCCATCTGATTGCTCAACGAGAAACCGTCCGGGTAGCCGAGCTCGTATCCCACCGAGAGGACGCTCTCCTCGCAGTTCTGGAGCCTGATCGCGACCCGCAGCAGACGGGCGAAGTGAAGCCAATGCGACGGCACGGGGAGCCCGTAGGCCATGAACCGCCGTCCGAGCGCCCGTCGCGACAGGTACATGGAACGGGCGAGCGCGGAGACGGAGCGCAACTCCGCGGACAGCGCCACGATGCGGCGAACGAGCCGGGTCATCTCCCGCTCCAGCACGATGCCGCGCCAGCGCAGATACTCGGTGACCTCGCACCCGAGGTCCTCGGGCGGCTGCCGGAGGACGCAGGCGAGGTCTTCGGGAGCAGGTGCCTCGTGGTGGGGGAGGATGCCCTGGGGGCGCATCTCCTCGAGGAGGCGGATCAACCCGCCGTCGCGGGACAGGTCCTCGGCCGGGGGAAGGATGACGAGGAGGGGGAGGCCTCCGGGGCGCCCACGCACCACCCCGGCGTCCTGATGATGGATCCCCCTGCCCATCTCCCACACGAGGGCGCTGCCGGGCCTCCGGCCCTCCAGCTTCAGCTGCCGGATCCCTCCGGCCACCGGCCGGGTGCTCGCGTAGGGGGGGGACAGCAGGCTGAGCGGCATCGCGACTGCGGGAGACGACATGGTCCACCTCCAGGGAAGGGGTCGGGGGGGGAGGTGCACCGTGCGCAAGGGCCGTCAGGACTTCGTCAGGACCGCCTTCCTGATACGATCCTGATGATGCACCGGCGGGCAGGAGCGGAGGGCTGGTCGCATTCCCCACCACTGAGCAAGAGGGTGGTGCTTTTCCTTCGCCGACCGAGAATCGCCTTGTGCCCCGGCGTCCCTTTCGATATATAGGAACCAGAATTCCATTCTGATCCTGGTGGCCGATGTCCAGCGAGACAGCGCATCTCAATCCACCGAAGCAGGGGCGCTCCCGACGGACGCTCGAGCGCATCGTCAAGGCGTCCCTCGCCATTCTCGAGGACGAGGGTCCGATCGGCCTCACGGTCCAGGCGATCGTGGAGCGGGCCGGCTCCTCGGTGGGCTCCTTCTATGCGCGCTTCGCCGGGAAGGACGAGCTGCTCGACTATCTCGGCGAGCGGGTCTGGCGGGAGGCCGCGGGACGATGGGATGAAGCGGTGGCCGCCCGCGACTGGAGCGGGCTCGACCTGGCCGGCATGGTGGAGGGCGCCGTCCGACTCCTCGGGGAGGCGGACGATTCGCGTGCGGCCTATCTCAGGGCGCTCGGCCAGACGGCGGGCGCGGGGGGGGACGCCTACCTCTCCTTCCGCACCCACGTGACCGCCGGGCTCGAGGAGCTGCTCCTGGCCCGTTCGGACGAGATGGCGCATCCTGACCCGCCCGTCGCAGTCCCGGTGGGACTGCGCGCCGCCCTCTCCGTTCTGGAGGCCCGGGTGATCGTGGGTGCGGACCCCCTTCCGGTGGAGAGGCGTATGGAGGAGGCCGCGACGCTCCTGATGTCGTATCTGGCCGGCGGGCGCGAGGGTCCGGCGGGTTCGAGGGACGTGGACTTCTTCGACATCTGGGGGTGACCGGGCTGGACATGATCGCGGGGTCGACGTCGTATTCTCGTTCGACGCGAGCGGGGGGCGGGCACCCGCTCACGCACGGTGGCCATCCATGAAGGCGGGACGGGCAATGAGCACGTCGGGGAACGCTTTGCTGCGGGACGCGGCTCGCGGGGCGCGGATCGCCTGCGCGGTCCTCGTGTCCGGCGTCCTCCTCGCGAGGAAGGTGGACGCTCAGGAGATCTCGGGAACCGCGATCTTGCGGGGCGTGGTCTTCGACAGCACGGAGATGAAGGTGCTCGCCGGCGCTCGGGTCGCCGTGCTCGGCACCACCGCGATGGCGGATGCGGACGCGGACGGGCACTTCGAGCTGACGGGCATCCCCTCGGGAAACCACGCGGTCTCGTTCTTCCACCCGCGCCTCCAGGCCCTCGGTGTGAGCGCACCCACGCGGCAGATCGCGTTCGACGCCGGGCAAACGGTCGAGGTGGAGCTCGCCGTGCCCTCGGAGAAGACGCTGCTGATGGGGTGGTGCATGGCTGAGCAGCCCGGCCCGGGCTTCGGGTCGGTCGCCGGCGTGGTGACCGATTCGCTCACGGGTGTCCCGCTTCCCCGCGCGATCGTGACCGCGCGCGTTGCGCAACGTCGCCCCGGGGATCCCGACGAGGCGGAGACGCGCACGGACGAGACCGGCTACTACCGCCTGTGCACGGTCCCCGCCGGTCGGGACGTGCGCCTCCAGGCGAGCTTCGGCCAGAGCACAGGCTCTTCCATGGTCGTGACCGTGTCGCAGGGTGACGCGGACCTCGAGGACCTCACCCTGCACCTGTCGGCGCACGGAGCCCTGGTGGGCACCGTTCAAGACTACCAGTCGGGCAAGCCGCTGAACGGAGCCGTGGTCTCGGTGCTGGGCACGGACGTGCAGCAGATCACGGATTCGACGGGGGCCTTCGTGCTGGACGGTCTCCCGCCCGGACGCCACCTGGTGACCACGGAGTACCTCGGCTACGGGCAGCGCACGGATTCGGTGACGGTCTTCAGCCAGGAGACCGTCGACATCCAGATCCACATGGCTCCCCAGGCGGTCGAGGTCGAGGGGCTGGTGGTCACCGCGCGCACGCGCTTCGGGCGCACCCGGGTGGCCGTCGACAAGCGCGCGGACGTGTTCACCCGTGCTGAGATCGAGCCGATCCTGGCGCGCACGCAGAACATGGGCGACCTGCTCCGGAGCATGAACGCCCCGGGGCTGAGCGTGCGCGAGGTCCAGGTCACGGACGCGACCGGTGTGGTCGTTCCGGGGCTGTGCGTCGAGGTGAGCCGTCGGGGTGGGCAGGCCGCGAGCTGCACGCAGGCCGCGATCTTCGTGAACGGGATCATGATGCCGAACCCCGACCAGATCCTGATGAACCTGGATCCCAGCTCCGTCGACCACATCGAGATCCTCAGCCCGGTCGACGCCCAGTTCCAGTTCGGATCGTTGGCGGGCAACGGGGCGGTCCTGATCTACACGCGTTGACCGGGACCGCCGTCCCCACCGGCGGGTCAGGCCCGACCGCCGGGCTTCGACGCCTCGAAGTAGGCTCCGCTGATCGACGACGCGAACGCCTCCAGCTCGCCTGCCGATTCCGGATGAGCCGAGAGGAAGGCTCGCACCCCGTCGTCGCCTAGGATGTAGTCCGAGGGATACGCCTTCTCCTCCGTGATGCGCACGTCCGCGAACCCTGCGCGCCTGAACTCGTCCAGGTACCGGGACCGCGGCGTGGGCAGACATCCGGCCACAGCGTCGGGCGATCCCGATACCACCTCCGGGATCGCGTGATCGGACACGAGGTCGGAGACGACGACGCGCCCGCCGGGCTTCAGCACCCGGAAGACCTCCGCGAGGACGCGTTCCTTCTCGGGGCTGAGGTTGAGCACGCAATTGGAGAGGATCACGTCCACACTGGCGTCCGCCACCGGGAGCGCCTCGATCTCCCCGAGCCTGAACTCCACGTTCGCGAAGCCCCCCGCCCGGCTGTTCGCTCGGGCGCGTGCCACCATCTCGGGCGTCATGTCGACGCCGATGACCTTGCCGCCCGGCCCGACGCGCCGGGCCGCCAGGAAGCAGTCGATCCCGGCGCCCGAGCCCAGGTCCAGCACCACGTCACCCGGCTGCAGCGAGGCGATGGCCGTCGGATTCCCGCACCCGAGGCCGAGGTTCGCCTCCGAAGGGATCTCCCGCAGAACGGCTTCGTCGTACCCCACACGTACCGACGCCTCGGCCGTGTCCCCGCCCCCGCAGCAGGAAGGGCCGCAGCACCCGGTCTCCTGGGTGGCGGCGCGCGCATAGCGGTCCCGAACCGCCTGGCGGATCTCCTCTTTCCCATGAATCATCGGTCGGCTCCCGGAAGTTGTGTCCTGCAACCATAGGCCCACGAGAAGAGCGGCGTGCCCTTCCCGTCCCACGCTCAGCTCACGACGCAGCAGCTCCCGCCCGAGGTCTCGACGCGCGCGGCGAACGAGGCGGCGAGGCGCCCGAGGAGGCGCGTGATCGCGGCGCGCACCTCGGGATCGAAGTCCGTGAGCAGGTCCGCGTATTCCCGTGCGAGGTCGTCGTCGATGCGGGCGCACAGGGTGGAGCCCGTCGCCGAGGCCGAAAGCCGGATGACCCGGCCGTCGCCCTCGTCCCGTTCGCGCACGACGTAGCCCTTCTCCTCGAGGCCGTTCGCCACGCGGCTGGCGGTGCTCTTGTCGAGGTACAGCTCGCCCGCCAGGTCGTTCACGGTCAGAGGACCGCGGTCGGCGACCGCCTTCAACGCGTAGCACTGGCTGACGCTCACGTCGTAGCAGCAGGCGCGGTCCCGGTCGCGGAACTGTACGACGCGGATCAGATCACCCAGGGCGTCGGACATCGCGCGCGCGTCCTCGAGCAGCCGGCCCTCGATGCCCGGTCGGGGGTGGAGCGGCGGTGCAGTAGTTGTCATATGCAACTACTAACGCCACGCCTCGGCGGCGTCAATCCCCGCTTCGGGCGGCGCCGACGCGGCGGACGTTCTCCACGTGCGTGCGCAGATAGAAGGGCTCGGCGCCGCCCGGCGGGGACCACGGCCCGCCCCGCCGCAGCGCTTCGAGATACCGCATCGTCTCGGCGATCACGTCCGGTCCTCCTGTGCGACCATGCGACGGAGCCACGCACACGAGTCCCGGCTCACGGGCCCACCGGCCCAGCCGCTCGAGCCAGCCGCCGATGGCGGCGGCATCTTCGACGACCGGCAGCGGTGTCTCGACGGTGTCCCCTGCGAGCAGGACGCCCCACTCGGGGATCCAGGCGACGGTGCAGTCCACGGTGTGTCCCGGGAGGTGCTCCACGCGGACGGTCACGCCGCCGAGATCGATGCCGACCCACCCGGTGAACGTGCGCGTGGGCGCGAAGAGGCGCACGGCGTCCCAACGGCCGGGTTCCGCGCGGACGCGCGCCCGGAGCTCGGCGGGCACCTCCGAAACGAAGCGCGCCCTGCACGCGGCGTGCGCGACGACCTCCTGCACCTCTCCGAGCGCAGCTGTCCCCTGGATATGGTCCCAGTCACCGTGGCTGTATGCCACCGTGACGGGCCGGCGTCCGATCAGGCGGGCGGCGGGCGTCATCTGCATGGGGTGCGCCAGGGTATCCCACACCAGGGCCCGGTCCCGGCCGAGCACCACAGCCGCCCGCACGTCGAAGTCATCCACCCGGGTCTCCAGGAGGTGGAGGCCCGGGCGCAGCTCGAGCGTCGCGGCCGGGCTCCAGCCCGGGGCGGTCACGAGATCGGACGTGCGGGTCGCTCCTTCGCTCCGGCGAGGAAGATCCCGTTGAACAGCAGCTTGAACGTGGCGTGCGGCTGCCCCCGGTTCGTGATCTCCGGGCCGAAGAGGAAGAGGTTGCCCGATCCCACCTTCGCCTCCGCCATGGCCACGCCGCCGCGCAGTCGCTCCTGTCCCCATGCCCAGCCGGAGCGCAGCGGATGGTCCGTGTCGAACCAAGCGATGGGCCTCACCCCCATGCCTACGGCCGCGGGGTCGAGGCGCATGACCGGGCTGCCGTCGAAGAAGACGTCGAGCTCGTCGCCCAGCCCCCAGGCGATCGGAAGCGTCGGATCCACGCGCACGCGCAGCACCGAGCCCGGGACGTAGAAGGCGTCCTCCGACAGGGGACGGCCCTCTCCGTCCACCAGGTGGTTGGAGAGGGGGAGGCCGGCCAGGTGCGCCAGCGCCGTGGAGGTGCCCACGGTCACGATCGTACCCCCGGCCTCGAGGAACTCGACGAGGCGGGGGACGGTCTCCTTCACGGTGATCCGCCCGAGGCGATCCCGGTATTCGGCGGGAATGTCGTCCGGCGCCGACCCGAAGATCTCGAAGCCACCTCCGGCATCGTCGGACGCGGGGATCGCGTCCGTGACGAAGATCAGAACGTCGTACTGATTTCTCAGGGCGCCCTGGTCGAGTTGCTTCGGGTACACCACCTGGTAGGGGAACTCGAACTGCTCGAAGAGCCAGCGGGTCCAGCCCGAGGGCTGGGAGCCGCCGTATTCGTCCCAGAGTCCGATGCGCACCTTGCTCAGCGAGAGCATCGGCAGCGTGGGAGCAGTGGAAACGCCTTGCACATCTACACCCAGCTCCTGCGCCCATTGTGAGAGCTTTTCCACAACTTGTCCCCCCGCAGGCACGTAGATCGTGCCGGCCGGGAAGGTGCGTCCGTTAACCGCCATACCTTCTTTTAGCCAGTTAACCTCGATGCCTTCCGCCAGAAGGCGGTTGGTGACGATGGCGACGTCGTTCTCGGCGTGGCTGAGGAGGAACCCCGCGGCACCCTGGGCGTTCGCCACGCGGCCGGCCGGGGGCGTCGCCAGCCCCTCGACACGCTCGAACGGGCCGTCGAATCCCTCCAGGATCCGGTCGAACTGCACACCCATCTGGAAGGCCAGGGTGTAGCCGGCGTTGTCGTACGGGGCGATCGGGGGGCCACCCTCGTACTTGAAGTCGTTGGGGTGGTCCTGGGGCTCGAACATGTCGAGCACGTGTCCGCGGTAGGCCTGCGCCGTCTTCACCACCCAGGATTCGGCAGGGTAGCGCTTCCCCTGCACCTCGAAGTCGCGCGTCGCACGGAGCACCGTCACGCCGTTCTTGAGCAGGGTGTTCACGAACTTGGTGGCGGTGGGGAAGTCGGGCTGGTCGCTGGGGAGCACGTAGCCACGCGGATCCCGGTCTTCGGGCCGCCGGAGCTCCGCGAAGTACTCCGCGGGCACGCCCGAGGAGAAGTACCCGGCCAGGGCGCCGGTCTGCGGACCGAGGAAGCGCTCCTCCTTCCCGTCGCGGGCGAGCACCTCCCGCAGGCGGGCGATGCGACTCGGGGTGATCGTCCAGGTGTCCGTGCTCCCACGCTCGATCTGGTCGCTGCCGGCCCGCCAGATGTCGAGAAGCAGCTCCTCGCGGTGCCTGGACGCGTAGTCGAGCACGGCGCGGTTGGCGGTCACCTCGTAATCGACGGACTGCCGGAAGTGCCAGGTCTGGGGCGTGATCGGCATGAAGGCGTCGCCGCTCGGCATGATCCGGCTGGGAACGAACGGCACCTGGATGGGGGTGGGGTTGCCCTGGGTCTCGGTGAGCAGGCCGATGACGTTGTGGAAGTACGCGGTGGTCCGCAGGCCTCCGTTCCACCAGGTGGAGAAGGGGCCACCACCGCGCATCGTCACGCCGGGCTTCTTCTCCTCGACGAAGCGCCCCTGCATGGCCATCCCCACCTTCTCGAGCTCGGCGAGGACGAGCGGATGGATGTTGTAGTTGGCCGGGTAGCGGAACGGGGGCGCGAACATGATCGCTCCCGCCGGACCGACCTGGTGGTGGTTGTACATGATCTGCGGCATCCAGTCGATGTACAGGATGCGCGACATGTTCTCCGTCTCGGGCTGCGACACCAGGTAGGAGTCCCGGTTGTTGTCGTGCCCCACGTACTTGTGGTAGAGGCGCGGGATGCCGCCCGTGGTCCGCTTCGTCGGATCGAGCTCGCGCATGTACCACTCGGCGAGCAGATCCTGGCCGTCCGGGTTGGCCTGCACGAAGAGGATGATGACGTCGTCGAGGAAGCGGAGCGTCTCCTCGTCGCTCAGGCTCACCATCTGATAGACGGTCTCCATGAGCTGCTGCGCGCCGAGCACCTCGGACGCGTGCAGGCCGCCGTCGATCCAGACGACCGCCTTCCCCTCCTTCGCGAGCGCGCGGGCCTCCTCCTCCCCCACTCCCTCCGCGAGCGCGAGGCGCCGCGAGATCTGCCGGTAGTGCTCGAGCCGGGCGTGGTTCTCCGGAGAGGTCACGATCGCCATGAGCTGCCTGCGACCCTCGGCCGTGGGGCCGATGTCCTGGAGGACCATGCGCGGCGACTCGTCGGCGAGACGCTTCCAGTACGCTTCGAGCTGCTTGTAGCTCGCGAGCTGGTAGTCGGCCCCGATGTCGAAGCCGAGGAACTCCCTGGGAGAAGTGACCTTCTGCGCCCCCACGGGGAGGGCCGACACGGCCAGGACGACGGCGAGGAGTAGCGTGGAGGTCCGCCGCGGGCGAAGAGCGAGCATGGGAGAGACCCTCGGGATCGCGGGATGGGGAGGGGTGCGCGTCAAGATGCGCGTCGCGGCGGCCGCGGCAAGCGGCGGCGCATGGCGGAAGCCTGTAGGCCCCGGTATTGTGCGAGCGCGCTCGCCCGCCCCGGGGAGACGGGACGCCGGCAGCTCGGATCCAGGGAGAGGCATGGAGAAGAACCGGCTCGAGGCGTTCAGCGACGGCGTGCTCGCGATCCTCATCACGATCATGGTGCTGGAGCTGCGCGTCCCGCACGGCGCGAGCCTCTCGGCGCTTCGCGAGCTGTGGCCGATCCTCCTGAGCTACGTGCTCTCCTTCCTGTACCTGGCCATCTACTGGAACAACCACCACCACATGTGCGCGGTCACGCGGCGTGTGAACGGCGCGGTGCTCTGGGCCAACCTCCACCTCCTGTTCTGGCTCTCCCTGGTGCCGTTCGTGACCGCCTGGATGGGGGAGAACCACTTCGCACCGGGGCCGACCGCCGTGTACGGCATCGTGCTCCTGCTCGCGGCGATCGCCTACTACATCCTGCAGGGGCGCATCCTCGCGCTGGAGGGGCCGGACTCGATCCTGGCGCGCGCGGTGGGCAGCGACTGGAAGGGGAAGCTCTCCCCGGTCCTCTACGCCGTCGCCATTCCGACCGCCTTCGTGCACCAGGCGATCGCGGGGGGGCTCTACCTCCTGGTCGCCCTCATCTGGCTCATCCCGGACCCGCGGATCGAGCGCGCGCTCGCCGACGCGGAGCGACGCGCTCGATCCGCCAGGTGACGGCTACTCGCCGCGCAGCGCGACGGCGGGGCGGACCCTCGCGGCGCGCAGGGCGGGGATCCAGCACGCGAGGAGCGCGACGGCCGCGAAGGCCACCGGGACGGCCGCGAAGGTGGCCGGGTCCTGGGCAGTGACGCCGTAGAGCATCCCCTGCATGAAGCGCGTCAGCGCACCCGCCGCGACGACCCCGATCCCCACGCCGACCAGCGACATGGCCATGCCCTGTCGAACCACCATGCCGACCACCCGACCGCGGTCGGCCCCGAGCGCCATGCGGATGCCGATCTCGGGGGTGCGCTGGCTCACTGCGTAGGCCAGGACGCCGTAGATCCCCACCACCGCGAGCGCGAGCGCCACGGCCGAGAACACGCCGAGGAGGAGCATCGCGAAGCGCGGCTGCGCCACGGACGCGGCCAGCACCTGGTCCATCGTCTGGACCTCGGACAGGGGGATGCGGGAGTCGAGCGCGGACACGGCCCGGCGCACCGGAGCGACGAGCGCCGAGGCGTCCCCGGAGGCGGCCTTGATGGTCAGCGTCATGGTGCGGGCCGCCTGCTGCGCTTCCGGCCTGTAGAAGCGCTCCTTCGCGGCGGCGGTGATCCCGTTGTGGCGCACGTCGCCCACCACGCCCACGACGGTGCACCACGTGCCGAAGACGCGGATCCGCGTTCCGAGCGGGCTGTCGTCCCCGAAGTAGTGACGCGCGAGCGAACGGTTGATGACGATCACCTCCTCGCTCCCCTCGCGGTCGCGGGCGTCGAACGTGCGACCTTCGAGGAGTGGGATCCCCATGATCTCCATGTAGTTCGGCGTGGCGAACTGCCACTCGCCCTGCGTGGACTCGTCGGGGGCGGCCACGTACGACTCCACATTCACGCCTGCGTCGCCCATCTCGCTGGCGAGCGGGAGGAGGCGCGCGGCCCCGACGGAGCTCACGGCGGGGATCTCCCCGATGCGGCGCATCAGCTCGTCGTAGAACGCGACGACGTCGGCGTCCTGGGGATAGATGGCGCTCGGGGCGGTGATCCTGAAGGTGAGGACGTTCTCGGCGTGGAAGCCCGGGTCGACCGAGAGGAGGCGCACGAAGGTGCGGATCATCAGGCCGGAGCCCGTGAGGAGCAGCACCGCCATCGCCATCTGGGCGGCGACCAGCAGCCCCTGGACGCGGTTCGAGCGGGCCCCGCCGCCCGCGCCGCGGGCCCCGTCCGCGAGGGTCCGTCCCGCCCGTTTGCCCGAGACGCGCAGGGCGGGCGCCAGGCCGAAGACGAGGGCGGTCACGAGCGAAGCGCCGAGCGCGAACGCGAGCACGGGCGCGCTCATGTGCACGTTGCCCGCGCGGGGAACGGCCGTCGGGTCGACGGCCAGGAGCGTGCGGATGCCGAGCGCGGCGAGGCCTACCCCCAAGGCCCCTCCGAGGAGGGACAGCACGAAGGACTCCGTGAGGAGCTGGCGGATGAGCCGCGCCCGCCCGGCGCCGAGCGCCGCGCGCACCGCGATCTCGCGCATGCGCGACTCGGAGCGCGACAGGAGGAGGTTGGCGACGTTGCCCGCCGCGATGAGGAGCACGAAGGCCACGGCGCCGAGGAGGACGAAGATCGTCCGGCGAGCGCCGCCGACCACGTCCTCCTTCACGGCGAACACGCGGGGCTTGTACTTCATCTGGGCGTTCCTCGCCCCATCGGCCACCCACCGGTCGGCCTGCTGGTCGAGATCGGCGCGGGCCTCCTCGACGCTGACGCCCGGAGCGAGCCGTGCGACGGAATACCAACCGTGGTTCCCTCCGTTCGTGCGCACGGGGTCGGCGGCCTCGCGGTCGACGTACTGCGGGAGATAGACGTCCGTGGGGATCGGCGAGCCGTAGTCGACCGGCAGGTGGAAGCCCTCGGGGAGGATCCCGAGCACCGTGCGCGGGACGCCGTTGATCTCGACGGTCCGGCCCACCAGCGAGCGGTCACCCTGGAAGCGGCGCTGCCACACGTCGTAGCTGAGGACGGCGAGCGGCAGGTCCGACTGCGCCTCCTCCCACGTGGCCATCCGGCCCAGCACGGGAACCACGCCGAGGACCTCGAGGGTGTTCGGGGTGATGCCGGCGGCGCCCACGCGCTCGGGGTTCTCCGGATCCGTGAAGTTGACGCTCGTCGTGTAGTAGAGCGCCAGGTCCCGGAACGAGTGGCTGTCCTGCACCCATGCCTGGTACTCGCCCTCGGACACCCACGTCTTGTCCGGGAAGTTCACCCAGCTGCTCCAGAGGTCGACCACCTCGTCGGAGCGTCCGTAGGGGAGCGGCGCCAGGAGGACGCCGTCCGCCACGCTGAAGATCGCCGTCGCGGCCCCGATGCCGAGCGCCAGCGTGAGCACGGCCACGAGCGCGAAGCCCGGTGCCTTGCGCAGCGCACGCAGCGCGAACGCGAGATCCTGTGTGAGCGCACCCATTCCTCCCCCTCCTCCGCTGAAGTCCACCCATCGCGTCACGATCCGGCCGATCAACCCCGCCACCGCGCGTCCCGCGGGCGCGTCGTCCGGCCGGAGCGTCACCACCACGATCCGCCTCGCCTGCGCGTCCACCACGCACACCAGCCGCTGCCCCGCCGCCGGGAGCTCGAAGGGGGCGTCCTCACCCCCCGCTACGGGTGGTGGGCCCGCCTCCTCGAGCATGCGGATGCGCTCGGCCACGCCCCGCTGCTCGTCACGCGGGAGGGCCCGCAGCGTGCGCACCGCCGGGTGCGAGAGCTCCACCCGCCAGGTCACGCGGCCGAGCCTCCGCGTGGACCACCGGGACTACCGCACAGGAGCGCCACCGACCGCCGCCCGCCGATCACCTAGAGGTCCAGGTCCCTGCGGACCTCGTCCCAGGAGACCGTGCCGAGCTCCGACACCGCCTCGAGCGCGGCCTCGTAGTCGCGCTTCTCGAGGAGCGTGCGAAGTCGCTCCAGGAGCGTCGCATCCTCCACCGGGACGATCGCCACGAGCTCCTTGCCGTGGCGCGTCACGACGAAGCGCTCGCCGCCGTAGGCCGCCCGGTTGAGGAGATCGGCCATGTTCTTCCTGGCTTCCGCGGTGGTGATCGGCTTCATGCTCCCTCTCCGGGCTCGGGCGGCTTCCTCCTGGACGGCACCACCCGTCCGGAAGGTTGGGACAATGCGTCATAATTGTACAAAACGTACGGAATGCGCAAGAGTGCGGTCGCGGCGCTGCGCTACCACCACCACCGGTCCCAGTCGCAGCTCAGGTCCACCTGCGGCGTGCCGGCGCCGGGCATCGTCGCGCCGGACCAGCCGTAGCGCCCGAGCCAATCGATCCCGGGCTCGCCGATGGGGTCGCCGGGTGGCATGTCGGGTGCGCCCGGCTCGGCGACCGGGGCGTTTGGTCGCTCGAGGAAGCGGCCGATCTCCGAGGTGAGCAGCCGGAAGTGGGCCCGGTCCTCGGGCGCGGCACCGTCCGTGGCCTGGGCGAGCTGCACGGCCATCTGCTCCAGCTCGTACTGCGCCTCGGCGCGCACCTGCGGCATCGGCGCGCTCCCGGCGAGCGACATCAGGCGGTCCACGAAGACCTGCTCGACCGCGCGGTTGACCGCGGCCTCGTACCCGTCGGCGGGTGAGGCGCCGAACGTCGCCTGGCGCACCTGCTCGATCACGTCCAGGAGGCCGGGGAGCGACGGGTCGAGCGCCTTCTGCTCGACCATGCGCGCGCTGCGGGCCGGGTCGAAGAGGTACTCGAGCGTGAAGCTCGCCGCCGCGGTCGCGGGCGACACGGCATCGAACACGAGGCCCGTCCGGCGGTCGAAGAGCTCCTGGTGCGGGTTGAAGAGGAAAGGCCTCGGGGGCAGCTCGGCGAGGACGTCGCGCGGGATCGTCAGCTCGGACGGCCGCAGGGTGCGCAGAAGCGCGTCGATCGCCTGACGCTGCTCGGCCGCGGGCACGGCGCGCAGCGGCGGCTGCCCGTCGCCCCGCATCGCGTACGTATAGTACTGGCCCCCGACCACCTTGGACGCGGCCTGCGCCTGGTAGCGGTGGTAGAGGAAGAGCGGGACGAGCGCCTCCTCGATCGTGGCCAGCGGTTCGCCGCGCTTGATGGCGTTCTCGCCGAAGTGCGCGAGCGCGACCCGGCGCACGTCCATCATGCGCTGGAGCTCGGCGGCCGCGTTCGCGCCGTTGTCCCACAGGTGCGTGTTCGGGTGCGCGCTCGACTGCGGGCGCGCGTCCTGGTCCGTGATGAAGGTGATCCCGGTGCGGATGCCCTCCTGGAGGATCGCCTCGAGCGCGGAGCTCTCGTCGGTACCGGGCGGGAAGTCCGTGTAGCCGTACCGGATCGTGATCTTGTCCCAGGCGCCGATCTCGTTCGCGTAGGAGTCGGTGCCGAGGTGTATGCGGCCGTTCTGCAGCGTGACCACGGGCTGCGGGTAGTCCATGACCGACTGGACGCCGTTCGCCTTCTGCGCGCTCGACACGTAGTTGTGCGCCAGGCCGAGCGTGTGGCCGATCTCGTGGGCGGCGAGCTGGCGGATGCGCTGGAGCGCCATCTGGCGGATCGCGACCGTGTCCTGGTCACCGTCCGCATACGGCGACAGGAGGCCCTCGCCGATCAGGTAGTCCTGCCGGACGCGCAGCGACCCGAGCGTGACGTGCCCCTTGAGGATCTCGCCCGTGCGCGGGTCCACGATCGAGTTGCCGTAGCTCCATCCGCGCGTCGAGCGGTGCACCCACTGCACCACGTTGTAGCGCGCGTCCATGGGGTCGGCGGTGTCGGGAAGCACCTCCATGCGGAAGGCGTTGATGAACCCCGCCGCGGTGAACGCCTGGTTCCACATGCGCCCGCCTTCGAGGAGCGCGCTGCGCACCGGCTCCGGCGTGCCCGGATCCAGATAGTAGACGATGGGCTCGACCGGCTCGCTCGGCGCCGTGCCGGGGCTCCGCTTCTTGAGCCGGTGCCGCGCGATGAAGCGCTGCGTCAGGTCCTGGTCGATCGGCTGCGCGTAGTCCATGTAGGCGATGCCGCCGTACCCGGCGCGGGGGTCCGCCCTGCGCGGCGTGTAGCTCCCGTCGAGCGGAGGGAGCTTCACGAACGAGTGGTGCTCGCGGACCGTGAGCGCCTCGGCGTCCGGCGTGACGCTCCGCACCAGCCCGCCCGGCTGGTCGGAGGTGAAGGTGAGCGTGACCTCCACCTCGGTGTTCTCCGGGAAGACCTTCGTGCGTGGCAGGTAGAAGGCGCTCCGGGTCGCGTCGAGGCGGAACGTCCCCTGGTTGCTGCGCCTGAGCGTCTCGACCACGCCGTGCGCGTCGTGAAGGAAGAAATCCGTGGCGTCCACGAGCACCCGCTCGCCCGTCACGGCCTCGACCTTGAAGCCCCAGAGCACCGAGGTGGGGAAGCCGTCGTCCACGGACTTCCGCTCCATGGGCCGGGTCGAGACCGCCCGGTATCGGTAGTTCGGCTCCTGCAGGAGCACCTTCGGGCCGACGCGCTCGAACTTCACCACGTGCTCGCCGCCCAGGTCGCCGCGGTTCAGGCCGATGTCGTTCTGCCCCAGTCCGGCCGGGAGCGACGGATAGTAGAGGAGCTCCTCGTCCCAGCGCCCGATCTCGAGCCACATCTTCCCGGCCTTCTCGTCCCAGTAGACCGGGAGGAAGCCGTCCATCTTCCGCATTCCCCCGGTCTTCGTCTCGATGGTGGGCGGTGTGGACGCCGGCTCCTGCGCGGCCAGGCCGGGGGACGCGAGGCGCGTGCCGGCGACGAGGAGGAGCAGGGGGACGAGACGGCTGATCTTGCTTCGATCCATCGGGCGCTCCGGTTCTGCGGTTCGGACCGCTCCGCCCGCCACGGGCGGAGCCCGCGCAATGTGACCCGGGCGGGTCCGGATGCGCCAGCGACCGGAAGGGGCCTCGCCGACGTCTGCGCTACAGCCCGTCCAGCTTGCAGCGGAGGGTCGCCATCGACCCCGGCCCGCCGAGCGGGCCCCCCTCCGAGGTGAGCACCACCTGGCCGTTCAGGCCGATCCCCACCCCCTCACCCTGCGCCTCGTCCAGCGTGCGCAGGTTCACGAGCCCGCCGTCGACGGGGACGAGCGTGTCCGCGCGGACGTGGTAGAACTGGAGTGACTCGTACGTGCGCAGCGCCGCCAACGTGCCGTCCGGTGACACGCTTCCGCCCGTGACCTGGCGGGGAAGGATGCGCGCGTCGTCCGTGAGGCGCTGTACCTCCTCCAGCACCACCGTATCCGGGCGGAGCGTGCCGGGATACCGGTAGACGGTCACGGGGTCGTTCCGCCCCTTCGTCACGACGAGCACCCGCTCGCCGGGAAGGACGAGGAGCGCCTCCACGTCGCGCGGCCCGTCCGGGTAGCGCACCGGGAACGCGTCCGCGTCCAGGGTCGCCGTCGCGCCGCTCGCCGGGTCCGGCTCGGCCACACGCAGGATGCGCACGAGCGGGCGCTCCTCGTAGTTGTCCCCGGTATCGGCGAGGTAGAGGCAGGAGCCGCCGTCACCGCAACCGGCGAGGGCGACGTCCTCCCAGTCACGGGTGCGGGGCCGGACCGGGAAGCGGGCCAGCACCCGACCGGAGTCGTCGACGGCGAAGAGCTCCGAGCTCGCGCCGTCGCCGTGTGTCCAGAACACGCCCGGATGGCGCAGGCTCACGGCCACGCCGCTGGACTCGCGCAACGGGTCCGGGAAGCGGATTCCCATGTGGACGGGCTGGCAGCCGGGCCCGCCGGTGGCCACGGGGCCGCACGCCGCGACCCCGACGCACAGGAACGCAGCGAAGCGTCGGGCAGCGTTCAGCGACGGCTCCCGCCGCCGGTGGCGTCCGCGTACACCATCTCGAGCACCTGTCGGAACGCCTCGATCGGGAGCGCGCCTTGCAGCGGTTGATAGCCGAGAATGAAGAACGTGGGCGTGGCGCGCACACCGACCTGGTGAGCGACGGCGGTGGCCTGCGAGACCCGTGCGCCGCGCCGGTTCTCCGAGAGGCACGAGTCGTAGCGCCGCAGGTCGGCCCCGGCCTCGCCCGCGTAGCCGCGCAGGATCGGAGCCGGCCGGGCGCTTCCCTTCCACTCCTTCTGGTCCGTCCAGATCCGGTTGTTCATCGCCTCGAAGAGCGCGCCCCCCTGCTCGAGGACGCACTCCGCGGCGCGCGTCGCCTCCTCCGAGTTCTTGAACATCCCGGAGACGAACGGGAGGAACTTCCACTGCGCCTTCCCGGCGTCCACGAATTCGGTGCGCAGCACCGGCCACGTATCCTGGTGGAACCCGCGGCAGTAGCCGCAGCCGTAGTCCGACATCTCGATGATGCGCACCGGCGCGTCGCGGGCGCCGAGCGTGTAGCCGAGCGAGGCGATGTCCACGTCGGCGTTTGCGGATGCCGGTGCGGATGATGGGGCGGACGTGACGAGGTCCCCGGGCGCGGCGCCGGCGCGCACCGCGTCGGAGGCCGGCGCCTCACCGCAGGCCAGGGCGAGCCAGGTCACGGCGAGGGACCGTGCCAGCGACGACCTCATGGCATCTCCAGATGGACGAGCTGCCCCAGCCCGGCGAGGAAGGCCGACAGGCTGGCGAAGCCCCCCGTGATCATCATGACCCCCACCACGGCGAGCACGGCGCCGGCCGCCCGCTCGAGCGGCACCATCCACCGGCGCACCCGCTCCATCCCGGCGAGGAACGCGTTGAAGGCGGCCGAGGCCGCCACGAAAGGGAGCCCGAGCCCCGCCGCGTACACGGCCAGCAGAAGGGCGCCGTGCACGCGCGTGGTCTCGAGACTCGCATACAGGAGGATCGACGCGAGGACGGGTCCGATGCAAGGCGTCCACCCGGCACCGAAGGCCACGCCCACCAGGAAGGAGCCGATCGCGCCGGCCGGCCGGGAGGCAAGGTGGACGCGTCGCTCGCGCGCGAGCGCGGGGAGGCGGAGGGCCCCCATGAGGTGAAGCGCGAAGAGGATCAGGATGGCCCCGCCGATCCGGTTGAGCCAAGGGAGCGCGTGGGCGAGCGTCTGGCCGGCGGTGGTCGCCGCCCAGCCGAGCGTCATGAAGACGACCGCGAAGCCCGCCACGAACAGGAGGGAGTGCAGGAGCGCCGCGCGCCGCGCCGAGGAGGCGGAGCCGTCGCGCAGCTCCTCGAGCGTGAGGCCGGAGATGAACGCGAGGGAGCTCGGCACGACGGGCAGGACGCAGGGCGACAGGAAGGAGACGAGCCCGGCCACGAAGGCCAGCGGGAGCGAGACCGAGATCTCCATGGGTGCGGCGGCGCGTGTCCTTGGGGGCGCCGCCGACGGGTCAGAGGGTGAAGTCGGTGAGGAGGCGCTTCTCCTCCTCGCCGAGGCGCGCGCGGATCTCGACGTGCGGCTCGAGCCCGCTGCCGCGCAGCTTCTCGCGCAGGAGCTGGTCGAGCTGGAAGAGCCCGGCGGAGTTCGACATGTCGACGATCACGCTGATCGCACGGTCGGCGCCACGCTCCAGGCGCACCGCCTCGATCGCCGCGGCCGACACGGAGTGGATGGAGAGGGAGCCGGACGAGAACGGGATGCGCGAGCGTCCCTTCGCCATGTCCAGCGCGTCGGCGATGCGCACCACGCCGGCCTCGATGGTGAGCGGGCGTCCGCCGGAGCGGTGCGAGATGATCGCGTGCAGCACCTCGGCCCGGACGATCGTGGCGTGGCGCTGCTCGTAGATCTCGGGGAGGATTCCGCGGAGCTTGTCCTGCGCCACGAAGAGCGAGAAGGCCTCGTGGTCCGCACGGTGGATCGACATCCCGAGGTCGTGCAGCAGCGCGGCCAGCGCGACGATCACCTCGGCGTCCTGCACCTCCATCGCGTAGTGGGTCACGACGGACGGCTCCACCCCCGCGTCCACGAGCAGGCGAAGCATGCGCACCGCCATGTTCATGACGATCTTCACGTGCACGGGACCGTGGTCCGTCATCCCGAGCCGCTCCATCGCGTTGACGTTCGCGGCGATCCACAGCCCGTAGAGGTCCTCGTCGGCGTTCACCAGGTCCATGAGCCGATGGAGCTTCGGGTTGTGGCGGTCGGGCACGCTCATGAGGATGCGCCGCTCGAAGCGCTCGCTCACGCCCCGCTCGGGTCCGCCAGGGTCGGCGTAGGCCTCGGTGTCGAAGCGGTCTTCGCTCACAGCGCGTCCTCCCAGTCGGCCACCCTGGGTACGCCCTCCGCGACCACCACCGTGCCGACGATGCGGTCGTGGATGGCCTGCCGGTTGGCGTCCCAGAACACCTGCGCGAAGCCCAGCAGCCCGGTGGCGAACCCGGCCGCGTAGCCACCCGCCCGCTCGAAGGCGGTCCACCAGGTGATCGGCTCACCGTCCAGGCGAAGCACGCGGACCTTCATGATCCGCTTGCCTACGGTCTGTCCCTTCCACCACGAGAGCATGACCGTGAGGTACAGCGACGCCCACCCGAAGCCGAAGCCGAGCTCGTCGACGATGCCGCGCAGCCACGCGAAGAAGCCGCCGTCGTCCTTCTTCTCCGCGTCCGTGATCGCGCCGCGAAGGCCGCGCACACGCTGGTCGCTCTTCAGAAGCTCGCCTTCCAGCTCCTCGACCCGGCCGTTCAGCGTGCGCAGGGTGTCGCCCGCCACGGAGTCGAGCAGGGCCACGCGCGGGTCCGGCGGGGGCTCGGCGGCGGCCGAGTCCCCGGCCTCCTCCTCGGCGGCGGCCAGGGCGCCCGACACGACGTCGTCCAGGCGGTCCGCCCAGGGCCCTTCACTCGGCGCCATCTCCTCGAGCACCTCGCGGATGTCGGAGGAGCTCTGCCCGATCCCGCGGAGCTGCCGCGCCAGGGCCGCGCCCGCCGCGACGGCCGCATCGACGTCGGGCGCCGAGCGGTAGTCCTGCACGCGGCCGAGGCCGGAGAACAGGTCGCCCAGGCCCGCGTTGCCGGACACGGAGACCCCTGCGCGCTCGAGCGCCGCCTGCACCGCTTCGCCGGTGTCCTGGTCCGAGCCTCGGGACCGGTGAGAGCCGACCGCCAGCCAGACGACGGCGGTCACGCCGCCGATGCCGACACCCAGGCAGCCCAGCGAGAAGCGCATGGCGCGCCCGAAGACGGATCCGCGCACGGCCGTCCGCTTCATGCTGACGCGAATGAAGAACACCGCCGCCGCCACGCCCAGCACCAGCGCGAAGCTCTTGGTCAGCACGGTGATGATGCCGATGACCACCAGGTCGATCGCCATCGCCCAGAATCGACTCATGGGCGTGGCGAGCGGCATACCGAGGAGCGAGGGGGACACCTCGAACGCGTCCGGCGTGATGATGCTGCGAGGGTCGCGCGTGTGCGCGGAGTGCGCGGCCATGATGGATCGGATGCCGGTGCGGAGGCCTCAGCGACGCCTCGACCAGAGCACCCAGGCCAGGCCGACCGCCGCACCGATCAGGGCTCCGCCCACGATCACGCGCTTACGTCCGAAATCCTCGTCCGCCAGGGCCACGTCGTCCGAGGCGGACTCCTCGGCGCCCTCCGGGAGCACGACCGACGCGTCCGCGACGCCGAGCTCGGCTTCGTCCTCGTCGCCCTCCCACCCGCAGTGCGAGCAGGCGAGCATGGCGCGGTCCCGCGCCGTACGGTTGGCGTGGACCACCTCCTGCGCGCACACGGGGCAGGCGAGTCCCGTGGGCTCGGGATGGATGAGCTCGTAGAGCATGCCCTTCGAGACGTCCATCTCGTCCGCGATCTGGTTCACGCTGAGCTCCGAGCCCCAGTAGAGGTCGTTCGCCCGCTTCTCGCGCTCTCGCTCTACGCCGGACATGGCACGGCTACCCCTGTTCACTTGACCCCCTTCTGACCGTGGTCCAACATAGCTGTCCCGTACCCGTCCCGCACAGCAGAAGGGGCGGCAGCCCCGTCCCGCGAGCCACCCGGTGAAGATTCCCGTAGCCCATGGCTGGCTGGAAGCCGCCCTCAAGGAGCCGGACGAGAGCCCCCGCGGCGCCGCCGTGGTCTGCCACCCCCATCCGATCCACGGCGGCACCATGCACACCAAGGCCGTGTACCGGGCGGCCCAGGGACTCGTCGACGCGGGACTGGTCGCGTTGCGCTTCAACTTCCGCGGCGTGGGCGCGAGCACGGGGAGCCACGACGGGGGCATCGGCGAGAAGGATGACGTGAGCGACGCGCTCGACTGGCTCGAGGCTCGCTATCCCTCGCTCCCGGTCGTTGTGGGGGGCTTCTCCTTCGGATCCATGGTGGGGCTCGGGGTCGGGGCGGAGGACGACCGCGTGGTGGGCCTCATGGGGCTCGGCCTCCCTGTCGCGCAGCCGGAGTACGATTTCGGCTTCCTGGCCGACGTGGACCGCCCTGTGCTCGTGGTGCAGGGCGAGCACGATCAGTTCGGGTCGGCAGACGTCGTCGCGGATTATCTGCGCGGGCTCGGGCCGCACATCACCTTCGTGCGCATCGCCGGCGCGGACCACTTCTTCACGGACCACCTGGACGAGCTTCGCGAAGCGGTCCGGGGGTACTACGCTTCCGGGCCGGGCTCACGCCTGCTCGCGACGGTCTGACCCGACATCGACCGGGCGGGCCGGCCGGCCGAGACGTCGAACGACTTCTGACGGAGGAACCCGCATGCGCCAACGGGAGCGCGTGCTCCAGAGCCTCGACAGCGTCTACAGGGACGCGTTCGAGGGCGCCAGGGAGCGGGGGGACCACACGGAGATGGCGCGGCTCGATCTCGACTACCAACGGGACCAACTCCACCTGGAGCTGCTCCTGGACATCCGCGACCTGCTCGCCGAGCCGGCTCCGAGCGGGGAGAGGAAGAAGGAGGGAACGTCGATCCTCGAGAAGGCGCAGACCCTGCAGAAGCTGACCAGGCTCCCCAGGGGAATCCGATGAAGATCTACACCCGCACCGGGGACGGCGGGGACACCGCGCTCTTCGGGGGTGGCCGCGTACCCAAGGACCATCCGCGCGTGGCCGCGTACGGCACGGTGGACGAGCTGAACGCGTGCCTCGGCTGGGCGGTCGCCGTGGTCGCGGGATCGGACGTGCGCGAGCGCCTGAGCGGCATCCAGCACGACTTGTTCGCCATCGGCGCCCTCCTCGCCACGCCGGCGTCGAAGGAGGGACGGCCGGCGCCGAAGGGGCTTCCCGAGCCTCCGACCTCGCGCGTCGCCGAGATGGAGGCCTGGATGGACGAGGCGGACGAGCGGCTTCCCGCGCTGCGGGCCTTCGTCCTCCCGGGCGGCTCCACGGGTGCGGCCGCGCTTCACCTGGCGCGCACGGTGTGCCGTCGCGCGGAGCGCGCGGTGGTCCACCTGGCCGCGCTCGAGCCCGTCGACGCGTGGACGCTCACCTACCTCAACCGGCTCTCCGACCTCCTCTTCACGTTCGCGCGCCTCGAGAACCTGGTCTCGGGCGGTGGCGACGTGGAGTGGCGCAAGACGCCGCCCGGCTGAGCGCGGGCGGAGCTTGAGCGAAGAGGACAGGGGCTCGGCGATGGCCGCGAGCGTCGCGCGGGCGGCGCGCTCGTTCGGTGTCGACGCGCCCGGGATCGGGCTGGTCGGTCGAGCCCACGCCGTGGCGATGGCTCCCCGCGTCCGCGCGCTCGACGACGACCACCACCCGCTCTACCTGCACCCGGGGCGCACGGTCCTCATCCTCCTGCGCGACGCGCTCGTGACGGACCCGGTCGTGCTGGCCGCGGCAGCCGTCACGGAGAGCGAGGACGTCGTGTTCAGGATCGCCGGGGAGGAGGTGGGCCGGTCGGTCGGGGAAGACGTCGCCAGGCTCGTGGCGGAGGTGCCGATGCCGGACACGGAGACGCTCGCGGAGGCGCTGGTGATGGCGGACGAGCGCGTGCGCCTGGTGGCGCTGGCCGAGCGGCTCGACCACGCCCGCCACGCCCACCTGCGCGAGGCGGACGACGCCTGGAGACGTGCGCTCCACGAGCAGGTCGGTGCGGTGTACCTGCCGGTGGCGGAGCGCACGCACGAGCGCATCGCGCAGCGCTACCGGCACTGGTGGCGTGCCTTCGCGAGGCGCCTGGGCGACGGTTGAGCCGCGGCCGTCAGCGGTTGCGCGTGTAGATGACCAGGACGCCGTTGGCCGATCCGGCGCCGAAGAGGTTGCCCGCCTCGAGCGGCTTGTAGATCACGATGCGGTCGATCGACTCCGGCGGCATCTGGAGCGCCAGATCGCTGTTCGTGGCGCGCACGTCGTTGATGTAGATCGTCATGGGCACGCATCCACCGCTCTCGTTGTTGAGCATGCGGACCTGGCCGGACGAGTAGCCGACGCACAGGGACGAGTCGGCGCGGCGACGCACGATGATGCCCGGGAGGTGCTGGTCCTGCAGGATGTCGCCGGCGTCGCGCACGCGTGCGCGCACCTTGTCGATCTCCGACTTCGTGATCGTCAGCCCACCCATCGCGCGGCGGGTGATCGGCTCCGACTCGACGGTGACCGTGAGGGGCGCGATCTCGATCGCGCGCGTGTCCACCCGCATCTCGACGCCGAGGTTCTGGCCCGACGTGACGATGAGCGTGTCCTGCTTCGTCCCGTACTGGAGATGACGGGCGAGCAGCATGTACGTGCCGGGCGGCACGTCGCGGAAGCGGAACTCGCCGTTCGACCCCGTCACGGCGTGGATCGCCGTGCCCCGGAGCCAGACGTCGGCGTCCGCCACCCCGACATGGGTGGCGGCGTCGACGAGGTGCCCGGAGATGCGCGCGTTGTCGAGCTCCCACAGGAGGAACCCGACCTCGGCCGCGCCCCGCTCGGCGACCGTGACCTCGCGCCTGAGCCCGTCGCGGTCGAGGAAGCGCGCACCGATGCTGATCGGGACCCCGCTCGGCGCCGTGCACGTGCGGTACCATCCCTCGACGTCGGTCTGGAGCTGCATGTGCTGCGGCTCCTTCGCGCCCTCTGGCGTCCACGACAGATCGACCTGCGCCCTCGGCAGGCCCATCCCGGTCGCTCCGTCCCCCACCCACCCGGCGATCGCGCCCGTGCTGGGACCAGGGTCCTCGAGGGTGCAGGGCGTGACCATCACTGTGAAGGTGGACGGCGTGGCCAGGTCGATGTCCACGGTGTCGCTCGGGAGGACGTGGATCGCACGGGGACCGGGGGATATCCCCATCTCGCCCAGCCGCGTGTGGAAGAAGAGGAGCGTGTAGTCGCCCGGTGGCACCTCCGAGATGAGGAAGCGTCCGTCCGCGTCGGTCACGGCCCGGTGGGAGGTGTTCCACAGGAAGACCGCGGCGTCCGGGAGCGGCGCCTTCGCCATGGAGTCGAACACCATGCCGCGTACGGCGCCGACCCGCGCCCTGGGTTCGACCTGCGCCCGGCCCCCGGGCGCGGCCAACGCGAGGGCGGTGGCGCACAGGACGAGCGTCCGGATCGGCGCGACAGTCGACATCGATTCCTCGAGGGGCAGCGAACCACGGAGACCCGAGGGTTGCACCTACCATACGACGGGAAGGGCCCGGAAGTACACATCCTGTCGCGACGCGGCGCGCCTGGCCCGTCCGAGCTTGCGGGGGGTGCGGCCTTTGGTTACACCTTTTCGGCTGAACGCGAGTAGACTGGCGAGAAGGACGTCCGGAGGCTTCATGGCCTATATCATCACCGAGCCCTGCCTGGAGACCAAAGACGCGAGCTGCGTCGAGGTCTGCCCCGTGGACTGCATCTACGAGGGGTCGGATCAGTACTACATCCATCCCGACGAGTGCATCGACTGCGGGGCGTGCGAGCCCGAGTGTCCGGTCCAGGCGATCTTCCCGGATACCGACGTGCCCTCCGAATGGACGACCTACATCGAGAAGAACCGCGTGCACTTCGACTGAGGCGCCGCCACGGCGATCAGGCATAGAAGAGCCGTTACCGGCGGGTCCGGACGAGTTCGTGACCGTCAGTGGCCCAGGGCGCGGATCCGCTCGAGGGAGATCGTGGCCGGCTGGTTCTCCCCGGCCGGCACGACTCTGGGGGTGTTGGCGCTGTCCTTGACCTGACGAACCAACAAGAGGCCCGCGGCCAAGGCGGCAGCGCCGAGCAGTCCTGCAGTGAGGGAGCGCATGGGGGGGGTCTCCGTGTCAGTGTCCTTGCTCGTAGCCGAATGCACGAACCATGCCGGTCCACTCCGTGGACGTGCTGATCCCACAAAACATTTAGCTGCATAGACTTACACCAAGATAGCGGGTGGGCGCACGGCGACGGATTTCCGAGCGCGCCGTGCGGAAAGCGCACGCTGTCGTCGAAAATCTGACACTCGAGCCCGAGGGAGGTGTGGCCATGGCGACGGCCCTGGGCGGCCTTGCGGACAGGGTGCGGTCGGGCGATCCGGTGGCGTTGACGCGCGCCCTCGTGGGGGTCCCGTCGGTCAACCCCGTGCTCGCGCCCGGCGGAGCGGGCGAAGCCGGGATCGCACGCACGTGTGCCGAATGGCTCGACCTCTGGGGACTCGACACCCACCTGCACGAGGTGGAGCCCGACCGCTTCAACGTGGTCGCCACCCTCGGCGGGAGCGGCCCGACCCTCCTGCTCAACGGTCATCTCGACACCGTGGGCGTGGACGGGATGACCGTCGATCCGTTCGGGGGTGTGCTGCGCGACGGGCGCATCCTCGGCCGCGGGAGCTGCGACATGAAGGGGGGCGTGGCCGCGCTCCTCGCGGCCGCGGCCAGGTTGGCGGCCGAAGGTCCGCGGCCGAACCTCGTCGTGGCGCTCACGGCCGACGAGGAGCACGCCAGCCTCGGCATGGACGCGCTCGTGCGCTCGGGCGTGCGCGCGGACCTTGCCGTGGTGTGCGAGCCGACCAACCTGTCGGTCATGCCCGCGCACAAGGGCTTCGTTTGGGTGAAGGCCTCGTTCGTGGGGCGTGCGGCGCACGGCTCGCGCCCCGAGATCGGGGTGGACGCGATCCGACACGCCGGGCTCCTGCTCGTGGCGCTGGACGACCACGTCGAGGAGGTCCGACACCGTCCCGTGCATCCGCTCCTCGGCCACGGCTCCCTGCACGCCGGGACGATCCGGGGCGGCACGGCCGAGTCCGTCTACCCGGAGCAGTGCGAGCTCCTGCTCGAGCGGCGGACGCTGCCCGGGGAGACGCCCGAGGAGGTGCTCGAGGAGATCCGGCGCGTCCTCGACGGGGTCGTCGCCCGCGACCCGCTCGTCCGGGCGAGCCTCGAGGTCACGCTCGCCCGACCGGGCACCGAGATCCCGGCGGACTCCAGGCTCGTGCGCGGGCTCCTCGATGCCAGCGAGGCCTGTGGCGTCGCCCCGGCGGTCGCCGGCATGACCGCCTGGGTGGACGCGGCCTTCCTCAACGAGGCGGGGATTCCCGCGGTCTGCTTCGGACCGGGGGACATCGCCCAGGCCCACAGCGCCGACGAGTGGATCGACGCGGCCCAGATCGACGCCTGCGCGAGGATCCTGGATCGGTTCGCGCGCGGGCTGGCCGCGCCTGCCTGAGGACGAGGTCGGCCCCAGGACGACGGCCCGCCGCCGGCGACCGACGGCGCGCTATCGCTTCATCGAGACGACGATCGCGCCTCCGGTGAACCCCGTGCCGTAGCGGGTCGTGGCGTCCGACGCGCTCATGAACTCGAGCTCGCTCACCTCGCTGGCGCGGATGTTCCGCAGCGACTCGGTACCGCCCGGCTGGTGGCTGCCGTTCAGCACGACTTCGGGGAGCTGGCCGCGTGTCCCGGCGCGAAGCCACTGCGGACGGAGGCGGCCCACCGCGGAGAAGAGATCGAGCTCGGCGACGGACTCGAGCTCGTCGCTCGTGATGCGGTTCGAGCCTCCGCGCCGCGCCCCACCGGACGTCCCGCCACCGCTCGCACAGGCGGTCAGCCCGAGCGTGAGGGCGAGGAGGGCGAGCAGGACGCGGGGCGAACGGGAGAAGCGCATGGTTGGCCCTCCAGGGCAGGGGTGGCCGTTCGTGTTCGATGGCGGCGCGCGCCGGTCGGACAACATGCCGCGCGCGCCGCGAGGGCGCCACCGCGCCGAGGGCGGGCGCCGCCGCGCCGAGCTTGCTCCCCCAACGGCGCCCGGATAACCTCACGAGCCGCGCGACGAGCACGCGGGCGAGGGCGCCCGAACCAGCGGGGGGCGGTATGAAGTCGACACGGATCGCGAGCCGGGGCGGCGTCCTCCTGGCCGGCGTCCTCCTCGTCGCTGCCTGCGGAGGCCGGAGAGAGGAGGCGGACCTCGTCTTCCGCGGAGGCGAGGTCTGGACCGGCGACCCTGCCATGGCGACCGCGCAGGCGGTGGCGTTGAAGGACGGCAGGGTGCTTGCCGTCGGCTCGGACGCCGACGTCGGCGCCTACGTCGGCGAGGCGACGCGGGTGGTCGAGCTCGCGGGCCGCGCGGTGACGCCGGGCTTCATCGACGCGCACACGCACTTCATCGACGGCGGCTTCAAGCTCTCCAGCGTCGACCTGCGGGACGCCTCCACTCCCCAGGAGTTCGCGCGTCGCATCGGCGCCTTCGCGGCTACCGTTCCTCCCGGCACCTGGATCACCGGAGGCGACTGGGACCACGAGCTGTGGGGGGGCGAGCTGCCCAGGAAGGAGTGGGTGGACTCGCTCACGCCGGACCACCCCGTCTTCGTGAATCGGCTCGACGGCCACATGTCGATGGCCAACTCCGCGGCGCTGCGCGCGGCCGGGATCGACCGGGGCGGCCGCACGCCGGACCCGCCCGGCGGCACCATCGTGCGCGACCCTCGCACCGGTGCGCCGGCCGGGGTCTTCAAGGACGAGGCGATGGCGCTGATCGACCGCGCGATCCCCCCGCCCTCCGAGGCCGACATGGACCGGGCACTCCAGGCCGCGGCCAAGCATGCCCTCGAGCTGGGGGTCACGCAGATCCACGACATGGCGACGTGGGAGAGCCTGCAGACGTACCAGCGCGCGCTGGACCGGGGCGCGCTGCCGCTGCGTGTCTACTCCGTGGTCCCGCTCGCGACGTGGGCGAGGCTGCGCGACTACGTCGCCGAGCACGGCCGCGGCGACGACCGCCTGTGGTGGGGCGGCCTGAAGGGATTCGTGGATGGCTCGCTCGGGTCGACCACGGCGTGGTTCTACGAGCCCTATTCGGACGCGCCCTCCACCTCCGGCTTCATGGTCACCGACTCGGTCGAGCTGCGCACGGAGATCGAGGCCGCCGACGCCGTCGGCCTGCAGGTGATCGTGCACGCGATCGGCGACCGCGCGAACGACTGGCTCCTCGACGTCTATCGCGAGGCCGCGGAGATGAACGGCCCGCGTGACCGGCGCTTCCGCGTCGAGCATGCGCAGCACCTCACGCCGGGCGCCATCGGCCGCTTCGCCGAGCAGGGTGTGATCGCCTCCATGCAGCCGTACCACGCCGCGGACGACGGCCGGTGGGCCGAGAAGCGGATCGGCCCGGAGCGGATCAAGACCACGTACGCCTTCCGCTCGCTCCTGGACGCGGGGGCGACGCTCGCGTTCGGGTCGGACTGGACGGTCGCCCCCATCGACCCGATTCTCGGGATCGACGCGGCGGTGACCCGGCGTACGATCGACGGGGCCAACCCCGACGGCTGGATGGCGCAGGAGCGGGTCACATTGGAGGAGGCGCTGCGCGCGTATACGCGGGGCGGCGCGACGGCGGCGTTCAAGGAGAACGTCCTGGGTCGGCTCGCGCCCGGGATGCTCGGGGACCTCGTCGTCCTCTCGGACGACATCTTCTCCCTCGATCCGAAGAGCCTCGTGAACGTGCGCGTACAGATGACGGTGGTGGGCGGCCGGGTCGCGTACGAGCGGTCGGACGGCCCGGGTTAGCAGGATCCGGAAAGGGACGGGAAGAAGCAGCCATGGAGCAGGATCCAGAGGGCTCGCGGCAGCCGCTGAGCCATACACGGCAGGTCACCATCGATGCCCTGTGCGAGCACTTCGCCAACGACGTCATGAGCGTCGAGGAATTCGAGCGGCGTGTGGACTCCGCGCATCGCGCCTCCACGGTCGCGGAGCTGAAGGAGCTGCTGCGCGATCTCCCCGGGAGCGACCTCCCTGCCCCGGTGGCGGGTGCGGCCGCGCCGGTGCCCGCCGCGCAGGCGCGCAGCTATCGCGTGCGTCCGGCCGCCCAGGTGAAGGAGCGGGGGATCGTAGTGGCGATCATGGGAGGCGCCTCCCGCAGGGGCCAGTGGGCGCCGGCTCGCAAGAACTTCGCGTTCGCGATGATGGGCGGCGCCGAGCTCGACTTCCGCGAGGCCGTGCTCGGGCCGGGCGTGACGGAGGTCCAGGTGTTCGCCATGTGGGGCGGCATCCAGATCATCGTACCGCCCGGCATGAACGTGGAGAGCCACGGCATCGGGATCATGGGCGGGTTCGACCACTTCACGGAGATGGCGCCGGACCCTGATGCGCCTAACACTGCGCGTCACCGGCTTCGCGTGCATGGGCGGCGTCGAGATCAGCCAGCGCTACCCGGGCGAGAGCAGCCGGGACGCGCGCCGTCGCCGTCGCGCAGAGCGCCGGGAGCGCCGCCGCCTGCACCGCGGCAGGGGCGGCGATGAGTAGGCGCGCGCTGCCGGCCCCGACCGGCGTCCTCGCGGGTGCTCGATGGGGCTGAATCCACGGCACGAGGTCGCGATGATCTCGGTGTCGATCGACCTGGGCGCCGGCCGCCGGGGCGTCGACATGGGCCCCTCCGCGCTCCGCATCGCCGGGCTGACCGAGAAGGTGGAGTCGCTCGGATACAGGGTGCGCGAGGCCGGCACGGTCACCGCCGGCGGCTTCGAGACCACCGACCCCGGCGGCGAGCGGCATACGCGCTTCCTCGGCGAGATCGTGGACGTCGCGACGCGCACGGGCGAGCTCGTCACGCACGGGCTCGAGTCGGGGTGCCTGCCGCTGGTCGTCGGAGGGGACCACTCGCTCTCGATCGGCTCGGTCGCGGCCGTGGCCCGCCACCACCGTGCGCGGGGCCAGGCCATCGGGATCATCTGGGTCGACGCCCACGCCGACATGAACACCCCGGGGACGACGCCCAGCGGCAACATCCACGGGATGAGCCTCGCGGTCCTGCTCGGGCACGGCCACGAGGCGCTCACCGCGCTCTCGGGTGGCGAGCCCGCCGTACGACCCGGCAACGCCAGCGTGCTCGGCGCTCGGGAGCTGGATCCGGGCGAGCGGGCGCTGGCCGCCGAGCTCGGGGTCCGGGTGTTCACGATGTCCGAGATCGACGAGCGCGGCATCGCGCCGTGCATGGACGAGGCGCTCCAGCGCGCCACGGACGGGACGGCCGGCTTCCACCTCTCGTTCGACCTCGATGCGCTCGACCCCCGCGAGGCGCCCGGTGTCGGCACACCCGTGCAGGGCGGGCTCACCTACCGCGAGGGACATCTGGTGTGCGAGAAGGCTGCCGCATCCGAACGCGTCGTCTGCCTCGAGCTCGTGGAGCTCAATCCGGTGCTCGACGACCGGAACCACACGGCACGTCTCGCGGTAGGCCTCCTGGCTTCGGCACTCGGTCAGTCCATCCTCTGACCCGCCGCCGGACCCTCCACCTCCACTCCCGTCATCATCCCCGAAGGAGATTCCATGCCCGAGACGCTCCGGTCACGCCTTTCGGAGATCGCGCTGAACCTCCTGCGCATCGTCTTCGGGCTCATGTTCATGCAACACGGCGCGCAGAAGCTCTTCGCGGTGCTGGGCCGCGAGCAGCCGGTCGAGCTCTTCACGCAGATGGGTCTCGCGGGCGTGCTCGAGTTCTGGGGCGGGATGCTCATCGTGCTCGGGCTCTTCACGCGCCCCGTGGCCTTCCTCCTCTCGGGCGAGATGGCGGTGGCGTACTTCCAGGCGCACTTCCCCAGGGGATGGTTCCCGATCCTCAATCGCGGCGAGGTCGTCGTGCTCTTCTGCTTCGCCTTCCTCTACATCGCCGCGCACGGCGGCGGATCGTTCAGCCTCGACGGGCTGCGGGCCGCGCGCAGGAAGGCGAAGTCCGGGATCTGAGGACGCGTCGGCCAGGTGCGGCGCTCCCGACCGGGTGCCGGGAGCGCCGCGGGCCAGGTCACCCGCGCAGCGTGCGCGCCAGGTAGGCCTTGAGCCGCTTCCACGCGTCCAGCGCCGGCGCGGTGCGGGTCGCGGGATCCTGGTCCACGTGCAGCCAGAAGCCGTGCTGGACGTCGTCGTACACGTGCACGTCGTTCGGGATGCCCGCCTGTCGGAGCGCGGCCGTGAATGCCTGGACCGCCGAAGGAGGGATCCCCTGGTCCAGGCCCGCGAAGGTGCCGTAGACCTCGTGGGAGATGTGCGCCAGGCGATCGGGGTCGTCCACGAGCTGACCGTAGAAGATCGCGGTGGCGTCGTGGTTCTCGCCGTCGAGTCCGAACGAGAGCGCGATTCCGCCCCCGAAGCACCAACCCATCGCCCCCACGCGGCCGGTCACGTCCGACCGAGCCTTCAGGTAGTCCACCGCGGCGTTCATGTTCGCGATCATCTTCGGCTGGTCGTCGCCCACGGTCTGCATGAGCGCGCGGTTTTCGTCGGGCGTCGAGCCCGTGCGTCCCTCATACAGGTCCACGGCGAGGGTCACGTAACCCTCCGCGGCGAGCGCGTCGGCCACCTCGCGCACCCGGTCCACCAGGCCGTTCCACTCGTGCACGATCACCAGCGCCGGGAACGGTCCGTCGCCTTCGGGAACGGCCAGGTAGCCCGTGGTGAGCGTGTCCCCTTCGACGTACTGGAGGTCCACCCCCTGGAGCGGGCCGGCCTGGCCCAGGACGGCGGCGGGAAGCTGGTCTTCGGCCGTGGGCGCCGCGGGGACGCGCGGGCCGGTCATCGCGGGCGATCCCCCGGCGGTCGACGGAGCGTGGGCCGGTTCCCCGCCCCCACAGGCGACGAGGAGGAGCGTTGCTGCCGCGACGGCGAGGCAAGGCATCTTCATGGGAAGGTCTCCGATCCAGGGTCGAGCCGATCCGACGAGGGCCCCACGATAGGACGCCACGCCGTGCGCCGCACGCCCCCGGTGGGCCGTACGGAGAACCCTCGCTTTCCTTCAAGGTTGAATATATCTTCTTGATTCAAACTTCAAAGACCGACCGCGTGGACACAGGAGGGGACCATGAGGAAGGGCGAAGACACGATCCTCGTCACGGGGGCGACGGGACAGCAGGGTGGCGCTACCGCACGTGAGCTGCTGGCCGAGGGTCATGCCGTCCACGCGATGACACGACATCCCGATGGGGAGGCGGCGAAGGCGCTCGAGGCCGCGGGCGCGACGATCGTGCGGGGCGACCTCGACGACGAGGACTCCCTGCGCGCCGCCCTCGCGGGGAAGTGGGGCGCCTTCGCCGTGCAGAACACATGGGAGGCCGGTGTCGTGGGGGAGGAGGAGCAGGGCAAGCGCTTCGCCCGCATCGCGCGGGAGGCGGGCGTGCAGCACTACGTGTATTCGTCCGTGGGCTCGGCCGACCGGTCGACGGGCATCCCGCACTTCGACAACAAGGACCGGGTGGAGCACGTGGTGCGAGGCCTCGGCTTTCCGTCCTGGGTGATCCTGCGCCCGGTGTTCTTCATGGAGAACCTCGCCTCGCCGTGGTTCAAGCCGGGCATCGACGACGGGACGCTCGCGCTCGGGATGGGTGGAGACACCCCGCTCCAGATGATCGCCGTGCGCGACATCGGCGCGTACGGGAAGATGGCGTTCGACCGGCACGAGGAGCTGAACGGCGAGGCCATCGACCTGGCGGGCGACTCCCTCACGCCCAGGGAGATGGCGGCCGTGCTGAGCGAAGCTGCCGGCCGCCCGGTGCAGCACCTTGCGGTGCCTCTCGACGAAGTGCGCAAGGCGAGCGAGGAGTTCGCGATCATGCTCGCGTGGTTCGAGAAGGTAGGCTACGACGCGGACATCGAGGGCAACGCGGAGCGGTACGGCATCCGTCCGACGAGGTTCCCGGAGTGGGTGGGCACGGTGGTGTGGTGATTGCTGCCCGCCGGGGCGCCGCGCACTTTGCCGCAGCGATCCCCGAACCGAGGTCCATCGAATGCGCGCTCCCTTCCCGGTCCGAACCATGGTCGGCGTCGCCGTCGCGTGGGCGCTGGCGTCGTCGCCCCTCCCGGCCCAGCAGCCGGTGGACATGCAGGCGCTCGAGGACGAGGCCGTGGCCTGGCTGCAGGAGTACATCCGCCTCGACACGCAGAACCCCCCGGGGAACGAGATCCTCGGAGCACGCTTCTTCGCCGGGATCTTCGACGCGGAGGGCATCCCATATCGGATCGCGGAGTCGGCGCCGGGACGGGGCAACATCTGGGCGCGCCTCGAGGGCGGCGACGAGCCCGCCATCGTCCTCCTGCACCACATGGACGTGGTGCCGGCCGACGCACGCTACTGGACGGTCGATCCGCTCTCCGGCGAGAAGCGCGACGGCTACATCTACGGGCGCGGCGCGCTCGACACCAAGACGAGCGGCATCCTCAACCTCGCCGCCTTCCTCGCGCTGCACCGCTCCGGCGTGCCGCTGAAGCGTGACGTGATCTTCGTCGCTACGGCGGACGAGGAAGCGGGCGGCGCGTACGGTGCGGGATGGCTCGCCGAGAACCACCGGGAGATCTTCGACAACGTCGGTTTCCTCCTCAACGAGGGCGGCGGAGGCGAGAAGGTCGGCGACGAGGTGCAGTTCGGCGTCGAGGTGACGCAGAAGGTGCCCTTCTGGTTCCACCTGAAGACCGTCGGCGAGCCCGGGCACGGCTCCCGCCCGCACACGTCGTCGTCGGTGACCGAGCTGATCGACGCGCTCGCCAGGCTCCGCGCGCACGAGTTCGAGCCGCGCATCATCCCCGCGGTGGACGCACACTTCAAGGGGATCGCCGCCGGCCAGCCGGAGCCGTGGCGGACGCGCTTCCGGGACATGGCGTCGTGGATCCATCGGCCGGGGGTGCTGCGCGAGCTGCAGGAGTACGATCCCGGCCTGCACACGCTGACGCGCAACACGTGCTCGATCACGCGGCTCATGGGGAGCGACAAGATCAACGTCGTCCCGCCGGAGGCCGGCGCGGAGCTCGACTGCCGACTCCTCCCCGACCAGGATCCCCAGGCCTTCATCGCCGAGCTGCAGTCCGTGCTGGGCCCGGAGGTGGAGATCGAGAAGCTCATGGGCTTCACCCCCGCGGTGTCCACGACGGACACCGACCTCTATCGGATCCTGAAGGACGTGAGCCTGGAGAGCTTCCCGGGGGCGCAGTTCGTTCCCCAGGTGCAGGGTGGTTTCACCGACTCGCACTTCTTCCGCGACATGGGCATCGTCTGCTACGGCTACGAGGCCACCGCGACGCCGCAGGCGGACGCCAGCGGCGTGCACGGAAACAATGAACGGGTCACCGAAGAGAACGTTCGCAGGGGGGTCGCGATGACGCTGGAGATCGTTCGCAGGTTCGCGGCCGCGCGCGGCGTCTCGGAGGGGTCGTGAGCGCCCGCGGCGTGGGGCTGCGACGGGTCGCGGCGATCGCGCTCGCCGCGCTCGCGACCGCGCACACGGCCGTCGCCCAGGAGGGAGGCCGCCCGTGGCCCCCGGTGGCGACGTTCTCGGTGCTCGGCTACGACCCGGCGACGGGCGAGGTCGGCGTGGCGGTGCAGTCGCGCGTCTTCTCGGTGGGCAACGGCGTCATCTGGGGGAAGGCCGACGTCGGGGTCGCCGCCACGCAGGCGATCGTCGACGTGAGCTATGGCCCGCGCGCGCTCGAGCTGCTCGAGCAGGGGCTGACGCCCGAGCAGGTCGTGCGGCGCATCCTCGACGAGGATCCCGATCCGCGCCCCGACGACTGGCCGGAGGCCGGCCGCCAGTTCTCGGTCATGGACGCGCACGGGAATGTGGCCACGCACACAGGACCCAAGGCCTCGGAGTGGGCGGGACATCGCATCGGCCGCTACGTCTCCGCGCAGGGCAACATCCTCGCGGGGCCGGAGGTGGTGGACGGGATGGTGAAGGCGTTCGAGTCGACGCAGGGGCACCTCTCCCTCCGCCTGCTCGCGGCGCTGGAGGCGGGCCAGGCCGCCGGCGGGGACCGCCGTGGCATGCAGTCCGCCGCGATGCTGATCGTCAAGAAGGACGGCGGGGTCTGGCTGCACAACGACGTCGTGCTGCGCCTCCAGGTGGACGACGCGGAGCGGCCCATCGCCGAGCTGCGCCGACTGGTAGAGATGGCCGCCCAGCAGCGCGACCGGATCCGACGCGGCGGGTAGCCCGGAGCGACCGGGCCCACCGCCGGGATCGCCGCCCAAACGCGAGAAGGCCGTGGGAGCCCGAGAGCCCCCACGGCCTTCCGCGTCGCAGGTCCTGCGTTCCTCAGCCCTTGATGATCTCCAGGTGCGAGTCCGTCATCGCGGTCTCGACCCAGAAGTTCACCGCGTCGCCGAGCTTCAGGGCGAGCGGCCGCGTCCGCACGCCGTCGGGCTCACCCTGGAGGGACCACACCGGCTCGTCGGGGAAGACCTTGATCTCGAAGGCCCCCATTTCGGCGATGCGCTTGTCCACCTCCAGGATCTTGAAGTCCGAGCGGTTCACACGCCCGAGCGAGCGGAGGCGGCCGCTCGCATCCTGGACGTAGACCTGGACGATGGAAGCATTGTTGTTGATCACCCGGATCTCGACCGTGCCGTTGGCGGGTCCGGGCGTCTCGGCCTTCGCGGCAGCGGCGCCCAGCGCCATGAAGGCGGTCGCCATGGCCATCCGCAGAGTTCCCCTCGTCATCATCGTCATCCTCCCAGTGGATTCCCAACCTCCGCCCACGGCCTCCCGCCCACCGGGCCCGCCGCAAGCCCATCCCTTCCACACTCATGTCCTCTTGGACGAGTGTACCGGGGAATTGGTTTCCGCGGCTCAGCCCCGTCTGCAGCTTGGTACGGCGCCCCGCCCCGGCCGTTACCACGGAAGAGGGGCCCGGCCCTCTCGGGTCGAAGCCCCTCGGCCCCTCGGGGCCGGTTCCGTCGAAGGACGCGTCGAGGCGTCCGGATCTTCCGTCAGTTCCTGACGATCTCCAGGTGCGAGTCCGTCAGGTTGGTCTCGACCCAGAAGTTCACCACGTCGCCCATCTTGAGGTTCAGCGGCAGCGTGCGGATGCCGTCGGGCACCGCCGCGGGCGACCACACCGGCTCGTCCGGGAAGATCTTGATCTCGACCGCACCCCGTCGGGTCAACCCCTCGGGGACGGTCAGGACCTTGAACTCGGAACGATCGACCCGCCCGAGCGTGGTCATCCGGCCGAACACGTCCTCGACGTACACGCGTACGACCGAGGTGTAGTTGTTGAGCACCCGGATCTCGAGTGCGTTGCTCTCGGGGCCGGGCGTCTCGGCTTTCACGGTAGCGGCGCCCAGCGCCAGGAAGGCGGTCGCCACGGCGATCCGCAGAGTTCCCCTCATCATCGTCGTCATCCTCTCAGGTGGATTCCCATGGTCCCCGGACGGGCCCCACCGCGGCCCCGGCCGTAGCTCTCACTCACCCCACCTCACACGTCCCACCTCACTCATCCCACCAGACGGTGATACAGGACTTCCGGTTTCCGGGGCTCACGCGCGATCGCCGCGGCCGGCGACGCCGGCGCGTCCACGGCAACGGAAGAGGGGGCCCGGCGTCTGGCCGGGCCCCCTCGATCCGTCGCTCGAAGGTCCTTCGTGCGGGCTCGCCTGCGCTCAGCAGTGCTCCACGTAGGCGGCGCGCAGGTCGGTCGCGATGTCTTCGGGGTGGCGCCCTTCGATCTGATGGCGCTCCATGAAGTAGACGAGCTCACCGTCCTTGAAGAGCGCGACCGACGGCGAGGAAGGTGGGTAGCCCACGATGTACTCGCGCGCTCGATCCGTCGCCTCCATGTCCTGCCCGGCGAAGACCGTGGTGAGCACCTCGGGCCTCTTGCTCCCCTGCAGCGAGAGGTACACGGCAGGGCGCATCATCCCGGCCGCGCAGCCGCAGACGGAGTTGACGGCGACGAGCAGGGTGCGTTTCTCCCGACCCACGACTTCGTCCACCTCCACGGCGGAGCGCAGCTCCTTGAATCCGATCTTGACGAGATCTTCGCGCATGGGCGCGACCATGAACTCGGGGTACGGCATGTGAGTCTTCTCTCCTGTGCGTCCCGACGGGCGTGTGCCCGCCTCCAGGTCCATCGGGAGGGGCCAATACCCCCACCCGGGGCGCGGGTTCATCACCCGGGTTCCGTTGCTGCGCGGGGCGCGCCGTGCAAACTTTCCGGTTCATGCCCTCCGCCAACGAGATCGTCCGCCTTCACGTCAACGGCGACCTGTACGAGGTCGGCGTTCCGTCGCACTACACGCTCCTGGAGACGCTCCGCTACGTCCTCGGGCTGACCGGCTCGAAGCAGGGGTGCGACAAGGGCGACTGCGGGGCGTGCACCGTCATCGTGGACGGCCGGCCCACGCTCTCGTGCATCACGCCCGTGCTCGAGGCGGAGGGGCACGAGGTGACGACCGTGGAGGGGCTCGCCACCGCCGAGGGCCCGCACCCCCTCCAGGACGAGTTCGACCTGAACGGCGCGGCGCAGTGCGGCTTCTGCACGCCGGGGATCCTGTGCTCGGCCGCCGCCCTCCTGGACGGCACTCCAACGCCCTCCCGGCAGGAGATCCGCGAGGCGCTCGCCGGCAACCTCTGCCGCTGCACCGGCTACACGAAGATCTACGACGCCATCGAGGCCGCGGCGGCCCGGGTCCGCGCGTTACGGGAGGGGGCGGCGTGATGATCCGCGATACACGTAAGATCAAGTCTGACTTCAACTTGATAGGAAAGGCCCAGCGCAAGATCGAGGGACTGGACAAGTCCACCGGGCGGGCCGTGTACGCCGACGACATCCAGCTCCCCGGGATGCTCCACGGGAAGATCCTGCGAAGCCCGCACCCGCATGCGCGCATCCTCTCGATCGACACGTCGGCCGCCGAGGCGCTCGAGGGCGTGCGCGGCGTCGTCACCGGGCGCGACATGCCCACGACGTACGGGATCATCCCCTGGACGCCCGACGAGTACCCCCTGGCCGTCGACCGCGTGCGCTACATCGGCGACGGCGTGGCCGCCGTAGCCGCCGTGGACGAGGACACGGCGATCGGCGCGCTCGACCTGATCCACGTCGAGTACGAGGAGCTGCCGGCCTTCTTCGATCCCTTCGCCGCCCTCGCGGCCGACGGCTCCACACCGTACGTCCACGAGCCGAAGAAGTCCGGTCGGAACGGCAACGTCACCAAGACGGTCCACCTGGAGTTCGGCGAGGTGGACGCGCTCATGGACGCGGCGGAGGTGGTGGTGGAGGGGGACTACCTCTTCGAGGGCACCACGCACACGCCGATCGAGCCGCACTGCGCGATCGGCCTGTGGGAGCCCGACGGGAGGCGGCGCGTCGCGGACGGCGGCGCCGGCACCCGCGGGAAGCTGACGGTGTGGTCCGCCACGCAGGTGCCGCACTACCTGCACCGCGAGCTGGCGCGGGTGCTCGAGGTGGACCCGGCCCGCGTCCGGGTGGTCCAACCGCTGGTCGGCGGCGCCTTCGGCGGGAAGAGCGAGCCCTTCGACCTGGAGTTCTGCGTCGCGAAGCTCGCGATGAGAACGGGCCGGCCGGTGAAGATCCTCTACACGCGCGAGGAGGTGTTCTACGCGCACAGGGGCCGGCACCCGTTCCACATGAAGTACCGCACGGGGTGCGCCCGGGACGGGAAGCTCCGCAGCGTGGACGCGAAGATCGTCCTGGACGGGGGGGCCTACGCCTCGTTCGGGCTGGTGACCACGTACTACTCGGGCCAGCTCCTGTGCGCGCCGTACGCGATGCCGGCGTACCGCTTCGACTCGACGCGCGTGTACACGAACAAGCCCGCGTGCGGGCCCAAGCGCGGACACGGGTCCGTGCAACCGCGCTTCGCCTTCGAGGTCCAGATGGACAAGCTGGCCGAGAAGGTGGGGATGGACCCGATCGAGTTCCGGCGCGCGAACTTCATCGGCGAGAACACGCGGACGGTGAACGAGCTGCGCATCACGTCGAACGGATTCCTCGAGTGCCTGGAGGCCGTGGAGCGGGCCAGCGGCTGGAAGGAGAAGCACCGGCGGCTGCCGTTCGGAAGGGGCGTCGGTGTGGCCGGCTCCACGTACATCTCGGGGACGAACTATCCGATCTACCCCAACGAGATGCCGCAGTCCGCCGTGCAGATGCAGGTCGACCGGTCGGGGCGGGTCGCGGTGTTCAGCGGGGCGAGCGAGATCGGTCAGGGGTGCGACACGCTCGTGGCGCAGATCGCGGCGGAGGAGCTCGGCGTGGAGATCGAGCACGTGCGCGTGCTGCGTGGCGACACGGACTTCACGCCGGTCGACCTCGGGGCCTATTCGAGCCGTGTCACGTTCATGCTCGGCAACGCGGCGATCGACGCGGCGCGCAAGCTGCGCAAGCAGGTGTGCGAGGCGGTGGCCGAGAGGTGGGAGGTGCGCGCCTCCGAGGTGCTCCTGGCCGGGGGGTGGGCGCTGTGGGCCCCCGACACCGAGCGACAGATGCCGATCCGCGAGGCGTTCAACCTCGCCGAGGCGAAGTTCGGGACGCTCGGCGCCACGGGTTGGTACGACACGCCGAAGGACGTGCACGGGGAGTACAGGGGCGGGACGATCGGGGCCTCGCCGGCCTACTCCTTCACCGCGCATGTGGCGGAGGTGGAGGTGGACGCCGAGACCGGCATCGTGGACGTGAAGAAGATCTGGGTGGCGCACGACTGCGGTCGCGCGCTCAACCCGGTGCTCGTCGAGGGCCAGATGGAGGGCTCGGCCTACATGGGCTTCGGCGAGGCGCTCATGGAGGTGCAGGTCTTCAAGGACGGGGACCACGGGCGCGCCGGGCTGCACGACGCCCCCTCGCTCCTCGACTACAAGATCCCGACGAGCCTGGACACGCCCGAGCTCGAGTCCTTCATCGTCGAGTCGATCGATCCGGAAGGGCCGTACGGCGCCAAGGAAGCCGGCGAGGGACCGCTCCATCCGTCGATTCCGGCGATCGCGAACGCCATCTACGACGCGGTGGGTGTGCGTCTCGACAGGCTCCCCTTCTCGCCGCCCGCGGTGTGGCGCGCGCTGCGCGCCGCCGAGGCCGCCGGCACGCTCGCCAAGCCGCCGGTGGCCGCTCGCGTCGGCCAGCCGGTGAGCGCTGACTGACCGATGTCGAAGAAGCCCATCCTGATCGCGCTCCTCGGCCTGCTCGTGGCCGCCGCGGCGTACCTGCTGCGCTCCGACGACTTCCAGGCGGGGTTTCGTGACGCCTACGGGTCGGGCGGGAGCGCAGCGCCCTCCGCGGGCGCCGGTGCCGATCCGGACACGACGCCGCGGTGGAGCGATCGGGACTGGGATATCTTCTCCGGAAAGGTGCGCTGGGCGCTGGGCCGTCGCGTGGACACGCTGCCGATCGGTGACGCGGTGGCCGCGCTGGGGCGCACCTTCGTGGGCACGCCGTACGTGCCGCGCACGCTCGAGGCCGAGGGCCCGGAGCACCTCGTGATCGACTTCCGCGAGCTCGACTGCGTGACGTTCGTCGAAACCGCTCTCACCACCACGCGCTTCGCACGCGACCCGGACGCGGCGGCCCTGCTGGAGCACAGGGGCCGCGCCGAGCGGCGCTACGAGGAGCTCCTGCGGCGGCTCCGCTACCGGGGCGGGACGCTCGCGGGATACCCCAGCCGCCTCCACTACTTCACGGACTGGATCGGGGACGGTGAGGTCAAGGGGCTGCTCCGCGACATCACGCGCCAGCTCGGGGGCGTGCCCGACGCCGAGCCCGTGGACTTCATGAGCACGCACGTGGACGCGTACCGGCAGCTCGGGGAAGACCCGCGCGCGCTGACTGCGATCCGCGAGGCCGAGGCCCGACTCACCGCCGCCGGCCGCTGGTACGTGCCCCAGGATCGGATCGCCGACGTGGCGGACGGGATCCACGACGGCGACGTCATCGCCGCGACGAGCACGGCTCCGGGGCTGGACGTCGCCCACACCGGGCTGGCCATCCACGTCGGCGGCGAGCTCCGGCTCATGCATGCTCCGCTGGTCGGGGACTCCGTGCAGATCAGCGAGGAGCCCCTTTCAGCGCGTATCCTGCGCATTACCGGACAGGACGGGATCATCGTGGCGCGGCCCCTCGAGGGAAGTGGCCGATGACGGCGCCATGCTGAGGCTCCCTCCGTACCGGTACCACCGCCCCGCGACCGTCGACGAGGCGGTCGCCCTCCTGGGCGAGCACGCGGGCGACGCCCTGCCCGTGGCGGGCGGCACGGACCTGGTCCCGAACATGAAGCATCGGCTCTTCGAGCCGGGCCATCTGGTCGCGCTCAAAGGGATCCGGGAGCTGAAGGAGATTCGCGAGGAGGATGGCTGGCTGCGCATCGGCGCGGCCGAGACGCTCGCGAGCGTCGCCGCGGACGTCACCGTGCGGCGGCTCTTCCCCACCCTCGCGGAGGCCGCGGGGAACGTGGCGGGCCCGCAGCTCCGCAACATGGGAACGCTGGGCGGCAACCTCTGCCTCGACACGCGGTGCACGTACTACAACCAGACCGCGTTCTGGCGGGGAGCCCTCGGCTACTGCCTCAAGAAGGACGGCACCGTCTGTCACGTGACCCGGGTCGGGAAGAAGTGCGTGGCGGCGCACTCGGCGGACACGCCGCCCGTTCTCATGGTGCTGGACGCGGTCGCGGACCTCGCTGGGCCGGGGGGCGGGCGCGAGATCGCCGTGCGGGACTTCTTCGTCGCGGACGGCATCGTCAACACGCGCCGTGGGCCCGGGGAGATCGTCACCGCGGTGCGCATCCCGCTCTCGTCCGCGGCGCGCAGGGGCGGCTACGCCAAGCTGCGACAACGGCAGGCGATCGACTTCCCCCTGCTCACGGTGGCCGTCGCCGCCGAGCTCGAGGGTGACGGGGTGGTGCGCTCCGTCGAGGGCGTCGTGACGGGGCTCGGCTCCAGGCCGAAGGAGCTGACCGGCTGGAGCGAGCTCGCAGAGGGCCGCCGCCTCGACGACGATCTGGTGTCGGAGCTGGCCGAGCGCGCCCACCGGCAGTGCCACCCCCTGGAGAACATCACGCTCGACCCGGAGTGGCGTCGTGCGATGGTGCCCGTGTACGTGCGTCGGGCGCTCGAGCGCCTGAGGGCGTGACCGGCGTCCTCGTCGCGGTCGGCGCCGCCACCCTGGGTGGCCTCTATGCGCTCGACAGGATCGCCGGCCAGGTGGTGCGCCCGGTGCCGCGGCGTCCCGAGGTCACGGCCCCGGAGCTCGGGCTCCCCCACGAGGAGCTGAGGATCCCCTCGGGCGACCTCCTCCTGCACGGTTGGCTCCTGACCCCGACCGACGACGCCCGCGACACCCTTGTCCTCCTCGCGCACGGTTGGGGCGCCAACTACGGCAACCTCCTCCATCTCGCCGAGCCGCTGGTGCGCGAGGGCTACCCCGTGCTCCTCTTCGACGTGCGCGGCCACGGCCGCAACTCCCGGGTGCCCTACGCCACCGTGCGCGAGTTCCGCGACGACATCCTCGCCGTCACCCGCTGGGCGGCCGATCGGTTCCCCGTGCATCGGCGCGTCCTGGTCGGCCACTCCATGGGCGGGGCCGCGGGGGTCCTGGCCGCCGCCGTCGGCGCGCCCGTGCACGCGCTCGCGCTCCTCGCCGCCCCGGCGGACGTGCTCGACGTCACCTCCGCGTACCTGAAGGACAAGGGGCTCCCAGGAGGGTTCATGGTCATCGCGCTGCGACCCTTCTGGTGGTGGCGGTTGCGGAGCAGCTTCCGCGACCTGGTCCCGGAGCGGAAGATCCGCGGGCTCGAGCTGCCGATCCTCATCCTGCAGCCGGAGGACGACCACCGCGTCGCCCTGGGCCACGCGCGGAGGCTCGCCGCCGCCTCGGGCCGTCCCTACCACGTCGTGGAGGGCGCAGGGCACAACTCGATCCTGGGGAGCGCCGCGGCGCACCGGCTCCTGCTGGACTTCGTCGCACGGGCCTGAGGGCCGCTCAGGCCCCGGCCCGCTCCATCGCGAGGTCGACGGCGGCCGCCATGACGCCGGTGCGGCGATCCCCGACGCGGTCCATCACCGCGTCCACGCCCACGTCCATCGTGCGACCGACGTCGTCGAAGATGCGCGCCGCGTCCTGCGGCTCCGAGCCGGCCATGAGATTGGAGAAGGCGCGCGCCATCCCCAGGCTCGCGATCACCTCGGAGAGCACCTCGAACTCCGCGTCCGCCGCCTGCGCCGTGTCCGTGTCGCCCAGGCGGACTTCCCGGATCGGCTGGTTGGCGCCGCACACGATCCGGCGGGTGCCGTGCCGGGCGAGCTGCGCGAGCCGGCGCGAGTCCACGGACCCGGAGATCGCGGCGGGCACGAAGAGGTCCGCCTCCTCCCGATATGCCAGCTCCCGCTCGGCGCCCGAGATCCGGAGCGGATGCTCGGGGAGCGTGCGTCCGGTGCGCCGCCTGAGGAGATCCTCCACGTCGGCGGCGTCCAGCCCGTCGGGGCTCGCCAGCCCGTACGACGCGTCGACGATGCCCGTGATGCGCGCGCCCATGCGGGCGAGGTAGAGCGCCGCGGCCGCCCCCACGTTCCCGAACCCCTCGAGCACCACGCGCACGCCCTCGAGGCTCTCGCCCCGCCGCTCGTAGAGGCGGGCGGTCGCGCGCGCCACGCCGTAGCCGGTCACCAGGTCCGACACCGACAGGTCGGCGCCTGGCACGCCGAGCTCGGGGCCGGCCGGCTGGTGCAGCCCGTCGAGAAGGAAGCGGAAGGCGCGCTCCACCGCCTCGCCGTCGAGGCCGAGGTGCCCGCGCACGATGCCCTCCTGCGGGTGGACGATGCCGAGCTCGGCGCAGAGCGGGACGACGTCGCGCTGCTCGTCCACGTTGACGTCGCCGCCCGTGCCGTACCGGGTGAGGAGGAAGGGACGGATCGCCGCGTACCATCGCCGGAGGACGTCCACGCGGCGCGGGTCGGCGGGGTCGAAGTCGATCCCCGACTTCCCGCCCCCGATCGGGGGCCCGGAGAAGGCGAACTTGAGCTGCATCGCCTTCGCCAGGTAGGTGACCTCCTCGCGCGTCACCCCGCGGCGCATGCGCGTGCCCCCTCCGGCCGCGCCGCCGCGCAGCGAGTTGAGGACCAGCCACCCGCGAGCCCCCGTCTCGGGATCGTGCCACTCGAACACCTGCGTCGGCGGAGCCTCGAGGTATCCGCCGTAGCGCGCCCAGATGTCGCCGCTCATTGCCGTGATGGGAGGGGGGCTCCGTCAGGAAAGCAGGAAGAACGAGATGAGGAAGTCGGAGACGAGCGTGATCGTCACGATCGCCACGAGGTTGAGCAGAACGCCGGCGCGGCTCATCTGGGGGATCGTCAGGTACCCCGAGCTGAAAACGATGGCGTTCGGCGGCGTGGCCACGGGGAGCATGAAGGCCATCGACGCGGAGAGCGCGGCGGTGGTCATGAGCAGGAGCGGCTCGATCCCCAGCCCGGCGGCGGCGCCGGCCATGATGGGCATGGCCATGCTCGTCGTCGCCACGTTGGAGGTGAGCTCGGTGAGGAAGACGATGAGGGTGGCCACGGCGGCCACCACCACCCACCCGGGGACGGAGACGAGCGTGGCGACCACGCCGCCGATCCACGCGGCCAGCCCCGACCGCTCCATGGCGACCGCGAGGGAGAGGCCGCCCCCGAAGAGGACGAGCACGCCCCAGGGGATGCGGCGCGCGGTCTTCCAGTCGAGGCAGAACTCCCCCCGGCGCAGGCTGCCGGCCGGCAGGAGGAAGAGCACCACCGCGGCGCCCATCGCGATCGTCGAGTCGCTCACCTCGGGCATGAAGGTCTCGAGGCCCGGCAGCGTCACGCCCCCGATCGTCTTCTCGGCCCGGAGCACCCACGCGAGGGCGGTCAGGGCGAACACCACGCCGGTGAGCTTCTCGCCTCGCGACGGCCGACCGAGCGCTTCTCGCTCGGCACGGATGATCGCGGCCGCGTCCCCGTGCAGGTCACCCGGCGGATGGAGCACGCGCGTCAGGAGGAGCCACGCGGCCGGGATCATCACCATGGTCACGGGGACGCCGACGCCCATCCACTGCACGAAGCCGATGCGTCGGCCGAGCAGCTCGCTCGCCGCCCCGGCGAGCACAGCGTTCGGCGGCGTGCCGATGAGCGTCGCCACCCCGCCCAGCGACGCGGCATATGCCACGCCGAGCATGAGCGCGACACCGAAGTCGTAGGTCCGGCCCTCCGATTCCGGCGGGCGCAGCATCTCGCCGACCGCGAGGGCGATCGGGAGCATCATGGCGGCCGTGGCCGTGTTGCTGATCCACATGGAGAGGAAGGCCGTCGCGAGCATGAACCCGAGCACGAGCCGGTGGGGGCCGGTGCCCACCCAGGACATGATCCGGAGCGCGATGCGCTTGTGCAGTCCCCACTTCTCCATCGTGACGGCGATGAAGAAGCCGCCCATGAAGAGGAAGATCAGCTCGTTGGCGTAGGGGGCGGAGGCGGCGGACCCCGTGAGGACGCCGAGCGCCGGGAAGAGCGCGAGGGGGAGGAGCGCCGTCGCGGGGATCGGGAGCGCCTCGGTCATCCACCACACGGCCATCAGGACCGCGACGGCCGCGGTGCGCCAACCCTCCTGGGACAGCCCCGCCGGTGCCGGAAGCGCGAGCATGACGAGGAAGGCCGCCCCACCGGCGAAGAGCCCGATGCGCTGCGCCGGCCGGTACGAATGCTCCTGGCTTCCGTCGTCCAACAGGCGACTCCGTGACCGGGGATGGCCCACGCCGGGATGCGGGGCCGCGCGGCAGTGTGCGGGAAGAAAGCCGGTCCGGCAACCGTATTACCGGTGTTGGCACGCATCTGCCCTGCACACTTCGAGCGGGGAGGCGTCGATGGATCGACGTGGACGGCCCGTGTACAAGGAATGGAGCCCCTGGCCCGGGTGGATCCAGATCGTCTTCTGGGGCTCGATCGCGCTCGCCGTCGCGAGCTTTCTCGCGGTCGACGCCACCCCGCCCCGCGACCGGGCCCTGGGAACGGTCCTGGTCGTCGGCGTGGCGCTCCTGATCCACTGGCTCGTGGCGGGTCTCGCGGTCCGACTCTATCCGGACCGGATGGTGGTCGGGATCGGCTCGTCGGGGATGATCGCCAAGCGGATCCGGTACGACGACATCGAGCGCGTCGAGTCCGTCCGCTACCACCCGCTGAGGGAGTTCGGGGGTTGGGGGGTCCGGTACGGAAGGGACGGCAAGCGCGCGTGGACCGCGCGCGGCGACCAGGCGGTGGTCCTGCACCTGCGCGACGGCATCCGGCTCTACGTGGGGAGCGATCGTCCGAACCGCCTGGAGGAGCGCCTCCGGGCCGTCGCGGGGAGCCGCATCGGCGGGGCGAGCGGGTCCGAATCCGAGACGTGACGCCCGACGTCCTCCGACCGAACACGTGACCGGGTGGAGGGTATGCGGGCGCCATGAGCCGGCCCGACCCTGCCTCCAAGTCCCCTTCGGCCTCGGACGCGATCGTGTCCGAGCTCATGATGCCCCACCAGGTCAACAACCTGGGACACGTCTTCGGCGGGGAGCTCCTGTCCATGGTGGACCGCGCGGCGGCGATCGCCGCGATGCGCCACGCCGGTACCTCCGCGGTGACGGTCTCGATCGACAGCGTCGAGTTCAAGGAGCCGATCTTCGCGGGTGAGGTGGTGACCTGCCGGGCCCGCGTGAACTACGTGGGGCGGACGTCCATGGAGGTCGGGGTCCAGGTGGTGACGGAGAACCTGCTCACCGGAACGAAGCGCCACACCAACTCCTGCTTCCTGACGTTCGTGGCGATCGATGCCGACCACCGGCCCTGCCCGGTCCCTCCGCTCCACCTCGAGACGCCCGAGGACGAGCGTCGCTTCCGCGACGGGAAGCGGCGCCGGGAGGCGAGACAGCAGCTCGATCGTGAGCTGCACGAGCGAACGCCGTGACCTCCCACGTGCCCGTCGGCGCCCACGCGCCCGACTTCTCCCTGAGGCCCGGGCCGGGCGCGCCGCCCGTGAGCCTCTCCGGGCTGCGCGGCCGACCCGTGGTGATCCTCTTCTTCCCTCTCGCCTTCTCGGGCGTGTGCACCGAGGAGATGTGCGACGTCGCCGGGAGCTGGGACCGATGGCGGGAGCTGGGCGCGGAGGTGCTCGCGATCAGCGTCGACTCCCCGTTCGTGACGCGGAGGTTCGCCGAGGAGACGGGCGCGCCGTTTCCGATCCTCTCGGATTTCAACAAGGACGCGAGCAGCGCCTGGGGGGTGCTCTACCCCGAGTTCTTCGAGCTGCTCGGTGTGGCGAAGCGCTCCGTCTTCGTGGTGGACCCGGCCGGGGTGGTCGCGTACGCCTGGGTGAGCGAGGACGCGGACGCGCTTCCGCCGTTCGACGAGGTGCGGGCGGTGGTGGCGAAGCTGGGCTGAGCGGGCGCTACCTCCGCTCGAGGACCATGGCGAAGCCCAGTCCACCCGCGGCGCACACGGTGACGAGGCCGAGCTGCGCGCCCCGTCGCGCCATCTCGTCGAGCAGGGTGAGCGTGATGCGGCCTCCGGTGGCGCCGAACGGGTGTCCGATCGCGATGGACCCGCCCATCACGTTGATGCGCTCGACGTCCGGGTGGCCGACCGCCGTGTCGCGCCCGAGCTCGCGGCGTGCGAACTCGCGCGACTCCCACGCCTGGAGGTTCGAGAGCACCTGGGCGGCGAACGCCTCGTGCATCTCCATGAGCTCGATGTCCTTCATGTCGACGCCGGCGCGATCGAGCGCCCAGGGCGCCGCCCAGGCCGGGCCCTGCAGGAGCTGCGTCCCCGGGTCGAGGGCGCTCCACGCCCAGGAGCGCACCCATCCGAGCGGGCGGATCCCCTCGGCCTTCGCCTTCTCCTCGCTCATGAGCACGAGCGCCGACGCGCCGTCGGTGAGCGGTGAGGCGTTGCCGGCCGTCACGGACCCGTGCTTGCGGTCGAAGACGGGCGCGAGGCGGGCGAGCGCCTCCATGCTCGTATCGGAGCGGATGCCGTTGTCCGCGGTGACCACGTCGTCGAAGCGCGGCGGGAGGTACACGGGCGCGATCTCGGCGGGGATGCGCCCGTCCGCGACCCCGGCCGCCGCGCGCCGATGCGAGCGCAGCGCCCACGCGTCCTGGTCGACGCGCGAGATGCCGTTCTCCTTGGCCATCCGTTCGGCTGCCTCGCCCATCGACTCGCCGGTGGTGGGCTCGGCGATCGCCGGCGTCACCGGCACGAGGTCGCGGGGACGGATCCGCTTGAAGGGCGCGAGCCGGGCGGCGAGCGACTTGGCGCGCGAGGCCTCGATCAGCGATCTGGAGAGCTTCTCCGACACCGTGATGGGGACGCGCGACAGCGACTCCGCCCCGCCCGCGATGACCACGTCCGCCTGGCCGAGCTCGATGAGCGCCGCCGCGTCCGCGATCGCCTGGTTGGCGGAGGCGCACGCGCGGGACACGGTCACCGCGGGCACGGTGTTCGGGAGGACGGCCAGTCCGACCTCGCGCGCGATGTTGGGTGCCTGCGGGTCGTGGACGACCGTGCCGTAGACGAGGTGGTCGACGTCGTCGCCGCGCAGGCCGCTCCGCGCCAGCGCCTCCCGCACCGCCACCTTTCCGAGCTCGATCGCCGACAGCCGGGCGAAGCCGGTCCCCGAGCGGAGGAACGGCGTGCGACAGCCAGCGACGATCACGGTCTTCATGCAGACGACTCCATGCAGGGGTGGTGGCCGGGCCGGCTCGCTGCGACCCAGTACCCCGACGTGCACGGACGTTTCGCGCCCGGGACGAGCGCGAAGCGCGCGATGGCCCTTCGGCGATACGGTGCTGTCGTCATCCGGATGGAGGGCCTATCGTCGAACAGGCGGGTCACGCACGAGAGGAGGGGACATGAAGGGAATCCTGAACCTGGCCGGCATGACGCTCGGGGGGTGGATCGGTTGGGTCGTGGGTGCCCCGATCTCCATCTTCACGGCGTTCGTCGTCAGCATGGTCGGCACCGGCCTCGGGCTCTACGCGGCGCAGAGGGTGACGCGGGCTCTCCTCTAGCAGCCCGTTCCGGTGGGCTCGCACCGGGAGGCGGGCTATCTTCAGGGCGCTCGCGCGCCGAGGCGGCGCGCTTCCCCGAACGCGCCACCCCGCCGATGCTCTCCGACCTCCAGCAGAAGAAGCTGACCCGTTACTTCCGCGTGTACGACGTGGACGACGACGGCCGCCTCGCCCGTCCCGACTTCGAGCGCGTCGTCGAGAACGTGCGCGCGCTCTACGGCGTCGACGAGGAGTCGTCCACGCACCGGCGCCTGCGCGACGGATACCTCGTGCGCTGGGAGTCGCTGCGGAAGTCGGCGGACGCCGACCGCGACGGTGGCGTAGACCTTGTGGAATGGCTCGCCTGGTGGGACGAGGTGCTGTCGGACGAGGAGCGCTACGAGGGGGAGGTGGCCGTGGTGACGCGAACCCTCTTCGACATCTTCGACACGGATGGTGACGGCGTTCTCGGCCCCGACGAGTTCTGCAACTTCTACGGCGTCTACGGCCTCGACTCCGCCATGGCCCGGCAGGTGTTCGCGGCGCTCGACATGGACGGCGACGGGACCGTGACCCGGCACGAGCTCGTGGCCATGGCCCACGAGTTCTATCGGAGCGACGACCCCGACGCACCGGGAAACCGGCTCTTCGGCCCGACCGGCTGAGTCGGGAGAACCCTTCGATGCGTGCGGTCCGCTTCGATGTCACCATCCCCGGCTACCTGCTGGGGAAGGGCCTCGGCCGCGTCACCGAGTCCGTGCTCTTCGGGCGGATGAGCGGGCTGCGCCTCGCGGAGGTCGACGAGCCCGCGCTGCCCGGAGGGGACTGGGTGCGTCTCGAGGTCCTCAAGGCCGGGATCTGCGGCACCGACATCGGCAACCTCACCTTCTCGGCCAGCCCGGCGATGGAGCCGTTCGGCTCGTTCCCGGCCGTGCTCGGGCACGAGATCCTCGCGCGGGTGACGGAGGTCGGGCCGGCGGTGCGCTCGGTCGAGCCGGGCCAGAGGGTCGTGGTGGACCCGGTGGTCAGCTGCACGATGCGCGGGCACGGAGGCGCCGAGCGGTGCCCCTCCTGCGCGGTGGGGATGCCGAACACGTGCGCGCGCATGGGCGAGGAGGGGACGCTCGAGATATCGGGGCACCCGATCCGCCGTGGCACCACGATCGGGTACCACGCGGACCTCCCGGGTGGATGGGGGGAGCGCCTGATCGCCCACGAGAGCCAGCTCTTCGTGGTGGACGACGCCCTGGACGACCGCACCGCCGTGCTGATCGAGCCGCTCTCGGTGGGGATGCACGCCGTGCTCCGTGTACGCCCCTGGGGGTCGGGCCCCGTCCTCGTGGTGGGGAGCGGGCCCATCGCGCTCGGCACCATCTGGGCGCTGAGGGCCGCCGGCTACGACGGGCCGCTCGTGGCCCAGATCAAGCGCGGGCACGAGGCCGCGGTCGCCAGGGCGCTGGGCGCCAGCGAGGTGATCGCGCCGGGCGACGAGGCGCGCCAGGCGCTCGTCGACACGGGCGCCCGGGCGTACATGCCGATCGTCGGCAACGAGGTGTACGTGGGCGGCGGCTTCCCGCTGATCTTCGACTGCGTGGGGAGCAGACAGAGCCTCGACCAGTCGCTCCGCTTCGCCGCGGCGCGCGGCCGCGTCGTCATGCTCGGGTGCGCGGCCCAGATCCGGAAGCTCGACCTGACCTTCGTGTGGGCGCACGAGATCACCGTGCGCGGCTTCGTCTGCTACGGGCGGGAGAGCTGGCAGGGGGGCGACGCCCACACGTTCCGGATCACGCACGACCTGCTCGTGCGAGGGGGGGCCCCGGTGTCGGACATGGTCACGCACGTCTTCCCGCTCCGTCAGTACCGCGACGCCCTGTCCACGGCGGCGAACCGGCGCAGGTCGCGGTCCATCAAGGTGCTGCTCGACCCGCACGAGGGGTGAAGGAGGGACGGCCGTGAGCACGCGCGTCGCGGTGGTGGGAGGCGGCATCATCGGCGTGTCCTGCGCCCACCGCCTGGCGCTGCGCGGGGCCGACGTGGTGCTCCTGGAGCGCGAGCGCCTGGGCGCCGGAGCGTCGTCCGGCAACGCAGGCACGGTGAGCGCGGGCCATCCGCCGCTCAACAAGCCCGGGCGCGTGCGGCGGGCGATCCTGCAGACGACCGACCCGACCAGCCCGCTCTACATCCAGCCGCGCTTCGACCCGGCGCTCTTCCGCTGGCTCGTGGACTTCGCGCGCCACTGCACCGACGAGCACGTGCGTGCCGCGATGGAGGTCATGGCGCCGCTCGGCATGGAGGCGCTCCGCCTCTTCGACGAGGTGCTCGAGGCCGAGTCGATCGACTGCGGCTACCGGCGGGACGGCTACTTCGACGTGTGCAGCACGGAGGCCGGGCTCGCCGAGGCCCGCCACGAGGCCGGGATCATCCGTGACCACGGCTACCACCCCGAGGTCCTGGACGGCGCCGGGCTGCGGGCCGCGGAGCCCGCGCTCGCCGAGGACGTCGTGGGCGGGATCTTCTATCCGGAGGCAGGGACGCTCGACCCGGAGCGCCTCCTGCTGGGGTTGGGCGCGGCGGCGCGCCGTCGGGGCGTGGACGTGCGCGAGGGCGCGGCCGTCGCAGAGGTCGTGGAGCGCGGGGGGAGGGTCGCGGGCGTGCGCCTCCAGGACGGGTCGACGCTCGAGGCGGACGCGGTCGTCCTGGCGACCGGCCCGTTCAGCCTCGGCCTGGCACGCCGCCTCGGGACACGGCTACCGGTACAGCCCGGGAAGGGCTACCACCGCGACCTCGGGGTCGGCCCGGGCGGGTCGCCCGACCTGCGCATCGCGTGCGTCCTGAACGAGCGGTCGGTGTTCTGCACGCCCATGAGCGGCTTCGTGCGCTTCGCGGGCACGATGGAGTTCTCCGGGGAGAACCTCGAGATGCGACGCGATCGCCTCGAGCAGCTCACGCGCAGCGCGAAGCGGTACTTCCCCGCCCTCGAGGCCGCCCACCCCCTGTCCGAGTGGTGCGGGCTCCGGCCGATGACCTCGGACGGGCTGCCGATCGTCGGGCCCCTTCCGGGCGCGGAGGGCGTGGTCGTGGCCACCGGGCACGGGATGCTCGGGGTGACGCTCGGTACGGTCACCGGCAGCATCGTGGCGGATTGGGTGCTGGACGGGACGACCGATCGGCGCTGGGCGGCGCTCTCTCCGGCGCGCTTCGAGTAGCCGGAGCGCGACCCGAGCCGGTGAGCGTCCGGCGCTAGCGCGGCTCCCCGCCGCCCCGCGCGCTCCCGAGCAGCCCCGCGATCTCGGCGAGGCGCGGATGGTCCGGCGGGAGGACGCCGCGGTAGGTGGCCAGCGCGGACTCGAGGAGGGGGGCCGCGTCGTCGTGGCGTCCCAGCTTCATGAGCAGCGTCGCCCAGTCCACCTCGACGCTCGCCTCGAGCAGGGAGTCGGGCCCGTAGACGCCCCGGAGCACGTCCGCCGCGCGACGATACGTCCGGAGCGCGTCGGCCGTGCGCCCCTGCTCCGCGAGCAGGCCGGCGAGCGCCTGCAGCGCGGCGCCGTGCAGGTCGGGCCGGGGCTGGGAGGCCGCCTCGAACATGCGGATGGCCTTGCGCAGCAGGGCCTCGGCCTCGACGGGGTCGTCGGTGCGCGCGAGGTGGCGTCCGAGACTGAACACGCTCTGGGCGAGCGCGGAGCTGTTCCCTCCGTCCGCCTCGCCGTAGAGACGCTCGTCGATGGCGAGCGCCGCGCGCAGCAGGGTCGTGGCGCTGTCGGGCTTGCCCACCTGCACGGCCACGGACGCCATCCCGATGAGGATCGGCGGCACGTTCGGATGGTCGGTGCCGTGGAGGTCCTCCGTGATCTTCAGCGCCTCCTCGTAGAGCGGCTCGGCCTCCGCGCTCGAGCGCTGCACCTGGAGGTACTCCGCGAGCAGGTAGAGCGCCTGTGCGTACTCGTCGTCGTGCGTCATCTGGAGCGCGCGGAACGCGCGCACCGCCTCGCGGAACTCGCGCTCGGCCCCGGACGCGTCGCCCGCGAGGTGGAGCGTCCTCGCGAGGTCGAACGTGGCCAGCGCGACCGCCGGATCGTCCTGCTCGCTCACCGCCCGTCGGAGGTCGCGCGCGTCCCGCAGGACGACCGCGGCCTCCTCCAGGTCGCCGTGGTCGAGGAGCGCCTTGCCCAGCTCGGACTGCGTGGTCGCGCGGTCGGTCGGGCGGACGGTACGCAGGCGTTCCTGGAGCGCCTGCGCCTGGCGGAGGAGGTCGATCGCCGAGGTGTTGAGCCCGAGGTGGTGGTAGACGGAGCCCAGGACGGTCATCATCTCGGCCTGGAGCTCGGGCTCACCCGCGTGGTCGTGCTGGATCTTCTCGGCGCCGCGGTCGAGGAGCTCGCGGGCGGTCAGCGTCGCGCCGTTCGCGAGGGCCGGGTTCGCGACCTCGAAGAGCTCGCGCATGAAGTGCGAGATCTCCTCGGCGCGATCGCGCTCGCGCGCGATCTCCTCGGACTGGTCCCGCGTGGTGAGCGCGAAGCGGACCAGCAGCACGACGAGCGTGCTCAGGAGGACGACGACGGTGGCGGCGGCCGACACGGCCAGCGCGTTCCGGGTCAGGAAGCGCGAGGCCACGTAGCGGAAGCCCTCGGGGCGCGCCTTGACCGGGAAGCCCTCGATGTGGCGGCGGATGTCATCGGCGAGCGCCTCCACGGACGCGTAGCGTCGGTCGGTCTCCTTGCGCAGCGCCTTGAGGACGATGTTGTCGAGGTCGCCGCGGAGCCGGCGCCCGAGCGCGCGTACGCTGAGGCCCATCGCGTTCGCGGTCGTCACCACGTCCCGGGTCTCCGGCGTCACCTCGGCGGTGGCCTTCGCCCAGCGCGCGATCCGGTGCGAGGGCACGGGCACCGGTTGCTTGCAGATGGCGTCCATCCACGAGGATTCGCTACCGACCTCGTAGGGCGGCACGCCCGTCAGCAGCTCGTGCAGGATCACGCCGAGCGTGTAGACGTCGGACGCGGTCGTCACCGGCTCGCCCTTGAGCTGCTCGGGGCTCGCGTAGCGCGGGGTCATGAGACGGCCGCCGATGCTCGTGGCGGTCAGCGTGCCTTCGCCCGGCTCGATCAGGCGCGCGATGCCGAAGTCCAGCAGCTTGACCAGCCCCTCGGCGGTCACCAGGACGTTGTTGGGCTTCAGGTCGCGGTGGACCACCAGCTTGCGATGCGCGAACGACACCGCGTCGCACACGTTCACGAAGAGGCGCAGCCGCTCCTCGAAGCCCACCTGGCGCAGGCGGCAGAACTCGGTGAGCGGGAGCCCGCGCACGTACTCCATGACGAAGTACGGCGTGCCGTCGTCGGTCATCCCGCCGTCGTAGAGGCGTGCGATGTTCGGGTGCTCGAGGCGCGCCAGGATCCGCCGCTCCTCGAGGAAGCGGCGGTGCGACTCCGGTGTCGCCGCGCCCACGGGGAGCAGCTTGAGCGCCGCGGTCAGCTCGAACTGGCCGTCGGCGCGCTCGGCCGTGTATACGACGCCCATGCCGCCCCGGCCGAGGAGCGCGCCCAGGCGGTACGCGCCGACGCGCCGGCCCTCCATGTCCAGGTCCGGGCCCGGCCTCCCCTTCGGCCCCGAGGCCTCCTGCGTGATGCCGGCGCGCCCGGCCAGGTCGGTGAAGTACGCGTCGGCTTCGGTGGCGGCCTCGATGAGCGACTCGACCTCGGTGCGCAGCCCGTCGTCGTCGGCGCACACGCGGTCCAGGTACGCGCCACGCTCGGTGTCCTCCAGCTCGAGGGCGTCGGCGAGGATCTCCTGCACCCGCTCCCAGCGTTCCGCGTCGGTCGCGCTCATGACGATCCGATCAGTCGCGGGGCGCCGTCGTGCTCGGGTCCGACTGCATCTCCCGGTAGAGCCAGGCCCGCGCCGCGCTCCAGTCGCGCTTGACCGTGGCGGGCGACGTCTCGAGGGCGTCGGCCGTCTCCTCGACCGTGAAGCCCGCGTAGAAGAGGCACTCCACCACGCGTGCCTGCCGGGGGCTCATGGCCTCGAGACGCTGGAGCGCGGCGTCCAGCGTGAGGATCTCGTCGAGCGCGTCGTCCGAGACCGCGTCCGCCTCGTGCAGGGTGACGTGCGCCGCGCCGCCACCCCGTTTCTGGGCCCCCTTCTTCTCGGCGTAGTTGATCAGGACCTGGCGCATCGCCTGCGCCGCGACCGCGAAGAAGTGGCTCCGGCTCTCGTAACGGGGATTGCTGGACGAGGCCACCTTGAGGTAGGCCTCGTGGATGAGCGCAGTGGTATCGAGGGTGTGGTTGCCCTGCCACCCGCGTCGGCGTGAGCGCGCGAGCTGGCGCAGCCGCGGGTAGACGGACGCGAACACTTCGTCCAGGGCACCGTCGTGCCCCTGGCCGGCGGCCATCAGGAGCTGGGTGATCTCCTGGAGGTCGGACCCGTCCGCCATCTGAGCCCCCCCTGCTCGTGTTCCGGTATGCCCAACGGGAGCGAGCCTCCGGTCGGACGGCGAGCCTTCAGGATACGCCGGGAGGAGGGCTCTCACAACGAGTTTCCCGACCGTGGCGGGCGGCGCGGGGGCGTCCGGACGCGACGGTGCCGAAGAAGGGAGGGGGCGGTGGGCGGATCGGCGGCAGCAAAGCTCGTGGACGTGGGGGTGCCGCGCTTCTTCGCGAAGCGCCGGCCGGCGGTCGCGCCCGAGCGGGCGGAGCCGGGCCCGACGAGGGCGCGCGCGCTTCACGCGGACGCGGCCGAGGCGGTGCTCCTGGTGGAGGTGGACGCCTGGGAGGACGTCGTGCGCCAGGATCCGACGCTGGCACGCCGGATCAGGACGCGCGTCCGGCGGATGGTGGGCGGTGCGGTGCTCCGCTACGCCGGCCACGTCGAGCACGCGGAGGGGGCGCGTGTGGTGGGCCGATTCGGGTGGGGGCGCGACGCGGCCCTGGCCGCCGAGCACGTGCGCGTCGCGCTCTCCGGCGAGAGAGGCATCCCCGTGCGCATCGTGGTACACGCGGCGGAGGCGGGGGCACGGGTGGCCGGCCAGGCGGTCCTGCGCGATCTGGGCCGGCCGGGGGACGTGCTCCTGGTGGGCGAGGCCATGACGTGGGTCGGGCTGCATCGCGAGGAGCGCGAGCCCACGGTCCTCGGGACGTACATGCTCGCGGGCGTACCGAAGCCCGTGCGCGTGGCGGTGTCGGAGGTCCCGGTCTCCGCGACGCCGCGGGAGGCCGCGACCTGGGGTGCACCGTGGATGGCGCGCCTCGGGCGGAAGGGACTGATCGGGGCCGTCGAGGAGAGGGCGTCCGCGCCCCGCTGAGGGGGCCTCAAAGGTCGAGCCGGAGCTCCTCGGGGTGGATCCGGCTGGCCTCGGTGGCGCCGTCGGCGTGCACGTTCTCGACGGCGAGGAGCGCGACCTTCACGCCGAGCCCGCCGCTGAACCCGCCAAGACGGCCGTCCGCGGCCACGACGCGATGGCAGGGGATGACCACGGGGATCGGGTTGGCGCCCACGGCTTGCCCGACCGCGCGCGCCAGCTCGGCCCGCCCCACGGCCTGGGCCAGCTCCCCGTAGGTGGTGACGCGGCCGTGCGGGACCTTCACGAGCTCGGCGTAGACGTCGCGCTGGAAGTCCGTGGCGGCGTCGAGGTCCAGGGGGAGGTCGAAGTCGCGACGGTCTCGGCGGAAGTACTCCTCCAGCTCCTCCAGGGCCCTGCGGAGGAGGGGCGGCCAGCTCTCCGGGGGATCGGGGCGGCTGCCGTCCGGCAGGGGGCCGAACTCGATGCGGCGCAGGCCGCGGGCCGAGACCCACACCGTCAGGGGGCCCGCGGGGGTGTCGCTCAGGTGGGCGGAATGGACGTCCGTGGGGCTCAGTGCTCCTCGCTCTCCCCGGTCCTCTTCAGCGCCTCCTGGAGGGCATCGAACCCCAGGAGGGCGCACTTGACGCGTACCGGGAACTTGCCGACTCCGGCCAGCGCGCGCAGATCGCCCATGGCGCGGTCCTTCGCGGCCTCGGCGTCTCCGTGCATCATCGCCTTGAAACGCTCGGCGAGGGCGTCCGCATCGGACAGCGACCTGCCCCTGACGAGCGACGTCATCATGCTCACCGCGGCCTGGGAGATCGAGCATCCCTGGCCGACGAACTTCGCCTCCTCGATGCGGTCGCCGTCGATGCGGAGCTGAAGACGGATCTCGTCTCCGCACGACGGGTTGCGCATGTGGATCTCCACGGTCTTCTCGGGGAGCTCCCCCTTGTTCCGTGGGCTCCGGTAGTGCTCGAGGATGAGCTGCTGGTAGAGCGAGTTGAGAGGTGGCGTCTCCATGACGGCCCCTTGATGTCATCGGGTTGCAGCAATGTACGAGGTCGCGCGTGGCGCGACAGCATGCCGCCCGCGCGAGGCGGGCTCAGCCGAAGATGCCGCGCACCACCTCGAGGCCCTGCACGAGTCGGTCCACCTCGTCCTTCGTGTTGTAGAGATAGAACGACGCACGGGCGGTCGCGGAGACCTCGTAGCGCTTCATGACCAGCTGCGCGCAGTGGTGGCCGGCGCGAACGGCGATGCCCTCGGAGTCGAGGATCGTCGAGATGTCGTGCGGGTGGGCGTCGCCGAGCGTGAACGCCAGCACCGCGACGCGCTCGTCCGGCGACTCCGGCCCGAAGATACGGATCCCGGGGATCGAGCCGACCCGCTCCATGGCGTACTCGAGCAGCTCCCGCTCGTGTGCAGCGACCGCGTCGGCGTCGAGCGAGGAGAGGAAGTCCACCGCGGCGCCCATCCCGATCGCGCCCGCGATGTTGGGCGTGCCGGCCTCGAACTTGTGCGGCACCTCGGCCCACGTGCTCATGTCGCGCTCGACGAACTCGATCATCTCGCCGCCGCCCTGGTACGGCTCCATCGACTCGAGCAGGTCGCGCCGCGCCCACAGCGCGCCGATGCCGGTGGGCGCGCACATCTTGTGGCCGCTGAAGGCGTAGAAGTCGACCCCCAGATCCTGCACGTCGACGTGGCGGTGCACCGCGCCCTGCGCCCCGTCCACCAGCACGAGCGCGCCCACGTCGTGCGCCGCGGCGGTGATCTCCTTCACGGGGTTGATCGTCCCGAGCGCATTGGACACGTGGTTGAACGCCACCAGCCGCGTCCGCTTGCCGAGGAGGGCGGGGAGGTCGTCGAGGATCAGCCGTCCCTGCTCGTCGATCTCGATGTAGCGGAGCTTCGCGCCCTTGCGGCGCGCCAGGAGCTGCCAGGGCACCAGGTTCGAGTGGTGCTCCATGACCGTGAGGAGGATCTCGTCGCCCTCGCGCAGGCCGTCGAGGCCCCACGCGCTCGCCACCAGGTTGATCGCCTCGGTCGTGCCGCGCGTCCACACCACCTCGGCGGGGTCGGCCGCGTTGACGTAGCGGGCGACCTTGGCGCGGGCCTCCTCGTAGCCGAGGGTGGCACGCCGGGACAGCTCGTGGATGCCGCGGTGGACGTTCGCGTTGTCGTGCTCGTAGTACGCGTCGACCGCCTCGAGGACGGCGTGTGGCTTCTGCGAGGTGGCCGCGTTGTCGAGGTAGACCAGGGGCTTGCCGTTCACCTCCTGATCCAGCGTCGGGAACTCACGCCGCAGCGCGGCGACATCGAGGCTCACGCCTGCTATACCTCCACGTAGATCCCGTCCTCCCGCGTCTCCACCCGGAACGACTTCACCGGACGGACGGCGGGGAGGGCACGGTTCTTTCCCGTGCACGCGTCGAAGCGCGCGCCGTGATAGATGCACACGATCTCGTTGCCTTCGAGGTCCCCGTCCGAGAGCGGATAGGCCTCGTGGGAGCACTGGTCCTGCAGCGCACAGAGGTCGCCGTCCACGTTCGCCAGCACCACCGGGACGTCACGCGCCATCGCGCACACGAGCTTTCCGACCGGGCACGCATCGACATCCGCTACGCGCACCCAATCAGCCACGGACAGCCGCTTCAAACATGATCGCCGAGCTTTTCCTCGATGACGCGCGTGACCTTCGTGGCCACACCGCCGAGCGGGAGGCGGGCGAGCACCTCGCCGAGGAAGCCGAGCACCACGAGCCGCTCCGCGGAGATGCGTGAGAGCCCACGGCTCATGAGGTAGAACTTCGCCTCCTCGTCGAGCTGGCCCACGGACGCGCCGTGCGAGCACTTCACGTCGTCCGCCTCGATCTCCAGGTTCGGCAACGAATCCGCCCGTGCGTTCGGCGAGAGAAGGAGGTTCCGGTTCGTCTGGTAGGCGTCCGTGCGCTGAGCGCCCTTGTGCACGCGGATGATCCCGCGGAACACGGCGCGGCTGTGGCCGTCGAGGGCGCCCTTGTACAGGAGGTCGCTCCCGGCGTTGTCGGCCACATGGTCCTGGCTGGTGTTGAAGTCGAAGTGCTGGTCCCCGTCCCCGAAGTAGAGGCCGAGCATGTCCGAGTTCGAGCCCGCGCCCAGGAGGCGGGCGTTGAGGTCGACGCGCGTCGTCGTGCCGCCGAGCGCGACGTTGAGCGTGTCCAGCCTCGAGTCGCGCTGGGCCAAGGTGCGCTGCACCGCCTGATAGAAGCCGCCCCGGCCGAGCCGCTGCACAGCCACGTACTGCACCTGCGCCCCTTCCGACGCGATCACCTCGACCGCCGAGGATGTCAACGTCTGGCGCTCGAAGTCGTCGGAGAGCACCTCGTCCACGTACGAGACCTGCGAGGCCGTGTCCGCCACGATGAGCGTGCGGCTGAAGAAGGCCACGCCCGACTCGGTGAACCAGCGCGTGACGCGCACGGGTGTCTCCAGCTTCACGCCGCGCGGCACGTGCAGGAAGATGCCGTCGTTCCAGAGGGCGGCGTTGAGCGCGGCGAACTTCCCCTCCTCGGGAGGTACGGCCTTGGTGGCGAGGTACTCCTTCACCAGCTCGGTATGCGTGTCGATCGCGTCGTGCAGCGAGGCGAGCACCACGCCCTTCTTCGCGAGGCCGGCGTCGAGCTCGGTGTGCACGACGTGCCCGTCGATGAGCACGAGGCGGCCGGAGGCCTCGCGGTCGAGCGCCATCGCCTCGCGCAGGCGCATCGGCCACGACGTCGGATCGTCGGGCGCCGTGGCGGCCGAGCTCAGGCGCAGCGACTCCAGGTCGAGCTTCTTGCGCAGGTCCGTGTACCGCCACTCCTCCAGCTTCGTGGTCGGCATCGGCGTACGCTCGTAGACGTCCCAGGCGTGGTCGCGACGCTCGCGCATCCAGGAAGGCTCCCGGGTGGACACCTTCCCCACGGCGGCCCCGTTGATCGCTTTGGTGACGCCTTCCATGAGCCCCGTATCGTTCATCGAACGTCCGTCCTCGAAAGAATACCGCTACGACCCGCCCTGTTCTGGGGCCGATTTCAACGGTCCATCACCCGACCGAACCTTCCATTTCGAGCTCGATGAGTCGATTCAACTCCACGGCGTACTCGAGCGGCAGCTCCTTGGCGATCGGCTCGATGAAGCCGCGGACGATCATCGCCATCGCCTCGTCCTCCGGGATGCCGCGGCTCGTCAGGTAGAAGAGCTGCTCCTCGCCGATCTTCGACACCGACGCCTCGTGCCCCACGTTGGCGTCGTTCTCCTCGATCTCGATGTACGGGTAGGTGTCCGTGCGCGACGTGTCGTTGATGAGCAGCGCGTCGCACTCGACGTTCGAGCGCGCGTGGTGTGCGCCCGCGTAGACCTTCAGAAGGCCGCGGTACGTGGAGCGGCCGTGCCCGCGCGAGATCGACTTCGACACGATCGACGAGGTCGTGCGCGGCGCCACGTGGACCACCTTGCCGCCCGTGTCCTGGTGCTGCCCGTCGCCCGCGTACGCGATCGACAGGATCTCGCCGTGCGCGCCTTCGCCCACCAGGTAGCACGAGGGGTACTTCATCGTGAGCTTGGAGCCGAGGTTCCCGTCCAGCCACTCCATGTGCCCACCCGCCTGAACCAGCGCCCGCTGGGTCACCAGGTTGTACATGTTGTTCGACCAGTTCTGGATGGTCGTGTAGCGGAAGCGGGCGTTGTCCTTCACGATGATCTCGATCACCCCGGAGTGGAACGACTCCGTCGAGTAGACCGGCGCCGTGCACCCCTCGATGTAGTGCGCGTGCGAGCCCTCGTCGCAGATGATGAGCGTGCGCTCGAACTGGCCCATCCGCTCCTGGTTCACGCGGAAGTACGCCTGCAGCGGCGTGTCGAGCTTCACGCCCTTCGGGATGTACACGAACGACCCGCCCGACCACACCGCGGAGTTCATGGCCGCGAACTTGTTGTCCTGCGGGGGGATGACCGTGGCGAAGTGCTCGCGGAAGAGCTCGGGGTGGTTCTTCAGGCCGTCCTCGATCGAGTCGAAGATCACGCCCTTCTTCGTCCACTCCTCGCGCAGCGAGTGGTAGACCATCTCGGACTCGTACTGCGCGCCGACTCCGGCCAGGATCTTACGCTCCGCCTCGGGGATGCCGAGCTTCTCGAACGTGTCCTTGATCTCGTCGGGGACCTCGTCCCAGGTGTGGCCCATGCGGTCCTGCGGGCGCACGTAGAAGTAGATCTCGTCGAGAACGTCCTCGAGCCCGCGCAGGTCGCCGCCCCAGGTGGGCATCGGCTTCTTCTGGTAGATCTTCAGCGCCTTGAGGCGGAACTCGAGCATCCACTCGGGCTCGTCCTTGTGCGCGGAGATCTGCCGGACCACCTCCTCCGAAAGCCCCTTCTTGGCCTGGAAGACGGGCTTCCCCCCCGTGACGAAGTTGTACTTGTGCTGGTCGACGTCCAGGTTCGTGATGAGTTCGTTCTGCGGCATGGCAGTTGTCCTCCTGATTCCTCAGGCGCCGGCGGCGGAGGCGGGGGCGCCCTCGGCCTCGTGGTCGGTCCAGCTCTTGTAGCCCTCGGACTCCAGCTCGATGGCGACTTCGGGCCCGCCGGACTCGACGATGCGGCCCTCCACCATCACGTGCACGTGATGGGGCTTGATGAAGTTGAGCAGGCGCTGGTAGTGCGTGATGAGGAGAACGGTCATGTCCGGGTTCTCCCGGGCGAGCTTGTTCACGCCCGCCGCGACGATCTGGAGCGCGTCGATGTCCAGCCCCGAGTCGGTCTCGTCCATGAGCGCGAGCGTGGGCTTGAGGACGGCCATCTGCAGGATCTCGTTGCGCTTCTTCTCCCCTCCGGAGAAGCCGGCGTTCACGTGACGCTCGGCGAACGAGGGATCCATCTCGAGCATCTCCATCCGCTCGATGAGCATGTCCTGGAAGTCGAAGAGGTCGAGCTCCTCCCCCTCGGGGAGGTTCGACTGGACCGCGGTCCGCAAGAAGTTGGCGATCGAGACGCCGGGGATCTCGACCGGATACTGGAAGGCGAGGAAGATCCCGTCGCGCGCGCGCTCGTCGGCTTCCATCTCCATGATGTCGCGACCCCGGAAGGAGATCCGCCCCGCGGTCACCTCGTACGCGGGGTGGCCCGCCAGCACCTTCGCCAGCGTGCTCTTGCCCGATCCGTTCGGGCCCATGATGGCGTGGATCTCGCCCTTGCCCAGCGCGAGGTCCACACCGCGCAGGATCTCGAGATCGTTCTCCGCCACCTTGGCGTGGAGGCCCTGGATCTTCAGAATGGGGGCGTCGCTCATCGGTCCTCGCTCACGGATGCATCGGGGACGGGCGTCCCTTATCAAGAATGATTCTCGGTTTCAAAACCTAACCCACTCCCCATAGGAATCAAGTGGACCGAGGCCCGCGTGCCAAGCGGGGAAACGGCCATCCGCAGAGCCCTTCCGGGGGGCCGACCGTTACCCCCCAGGCGGACCTCGGGTCCCTGGGCGACCGCATCTGGCTCGTCCTCGGCGGAGGGGGCCTGAAGGGGCTCGCGCACATAGGCGCATGGCGGGCGCTGAGGGAGACGGGCGTCCGGGTCGCGGGTGTCGTCGGAACCAGCATCGGCGCGCTCGTCGGGGCCCTCATCGCGTCCGGCGCGGAGTGGAAGGAGATGCGGCGGCTGGCGCGGGCGCTCAAGCGGACGGACATCGTCCGCGTGAACCGGCGCGCCGTGTTGTTCAACGGCATCCACCAGGTGAGCGTCTTCCGCGGCGACGTCCTCCAGGAGTACTACGCGTCGATCTTCGCGGACACCGGCTGGGAGACGCTCGGCATCCCGCTCCTGGTCAACGCGGTCGACCTGGCCACGGGCCGGACGGAGTGGTTCGGCGCCGGCGCGCGCACCGACGTGTCGCTCACGGAGGCGCTCTACGCCTCGTCGGCGCTGCCGGTGCTCTACCCCCCGGCGAGGATCGGGGACACGGTCCTGGTCGACGGGGGCACGGAGCACCCCCTCGCGCTCGGCCGGGCCGCCGAGACGGATGCGACCGGGCTCATCGGTGTGGACGTCGGGGCCGGCGAGACCGGGGAGGCGCACCGCATCGTGGAGCAGGGGATGGTCGCCGTGCACCAGCGGATCTTCGCGATCATGACGTGGCGGCGCCGGAACGAGCTGGTCCGCCACTGGCAGGGGAAGCCGCTTCTGTACGTCCGCCCCGCCCTGGACGGCTTCGGCACCTTCGACTTCGACCGGATCGAGCACTTCCTGGAGGAGGGCTACCGCGCGATGTCGCGGGCGCTCCTCTGAGTGGCCCCTGGATCCCTGCGGCACGGCGCCGCGTCGATGCCGTAGGAACGTTGGGCGTGCCGGGGGGGGCTTGCAGGCGCGACGAATCCGGGAGCGCCTCGTCGCACGCGAAGGCCCCGCCGGCCGTTTCCGGCAGGCGGGGCCTCGCTTCTCACATGTCCGACCGACCCGGGCGGGTCGGCTCCGGCGATGTCAGGCGGACGGGCCCGAGCCGTGGCCTCCGCCGACGGTGTCGGGCGGAACCGCGCCGGCCGGCGGGCCGAACCCGTCGGGCGGGCCGAAGCCCTGGCGCCCTCCCGGACCGCGCCGGAAGCCGGGACCCATCGGCGCCGGGCGCTGCCGCATGCCGGGTGCGAAGCCCGGGCCGCCGTCCATGCCGCGGAAGCCACGACCGAACCCTGGGCGCCCCATCATCCCGCGCTGGCCGGGAGCACCGCGCATCCCCATGCCCTGCTGTCCACGTGCACCGCGCATCCCCATGCCCTGCTGTCCACGGGCACCGCGCATCCCCATCATCCGGCCCATGCGGAAGGCGCGCGCCTCGCCGCGCCACGTGTCGAGCTTCTGTTTCTGCGCGTCGTTCAGGATCGTGTTCACCCGATCCCGCTGCTGCCTGGCGACCTCGACGGACGCCTCGCGGCGGCTCTGGGCGACCTGGCGGAGCTCCTCCACCTTCATCTCTCCCGCCATCACCTTCGAGCGCAGCTCCTCCATCTGGGCCTGGTGCTCGGTCCGGCGCTTCACCGCATCCTCGCGGAGCTGGTCGAGCTTCTGCACCTGGTCGTCGGTGAGCTGGAGCTGCTCGCGCTGCCGGAGGATCATCTCGACGCCCGGACCGCGGAGCGAATCGGGGCTGCCCATTCCCATGCCCATCATCCCCCGGCCCTGCCGGGCCTGAGCGCTCGCATTCAGCGGGCTCAGGGTCATCGCTGCGGCGAGGATCGCCGCACCGCTCGTCATCAGCTTCATCGTCGTTCTCCTCGTCGTCTCACGTCCCGCTCGCTGCCGGGCTCCGTTCCCACCCGGCTCCGAACGTATGGAGTCCCCGGGGAGCGCCGATGTTAAAGAAGCGGATCGGGGCCGTCAGCCGCCGGCGAGGGCGTCCCGCATGAGCCGGGACCAGTCGGCGAGGGAGGAGCGCAGGTAGCGCGCCTGCTCCTTGGCGCTCCGGCTGATGGGGCCCTCGGCGGTGCGCTCGACAGGGACGGCGACGAAGGTGGGACCGGGCGCGCGCAGGAGGTCCGGGACGGCCGCGGCGAAGGTGTCGGCGTCCTCGTAGCGGAAGACCCGCGGGAAGCCCGCAGCGCGCGCCATGGCCGCGAAGTCGAGGCGTCCCGCGCCGGGCACGGGCTGGTGTCCGGTGATCTCGTACGTGCCGTTCTCCACCACGAAGAGCGTGAGGTTCGTGGCCGCGCACGCCACGGTGGTGGCCAGCGTGCCGAGCGACATCAGCATGCTGCCGTCGCCGTTCAGGCAGACCACGCGGCGCTCCGGGCGTGCCAGCGCGATCCCGAGCGCGAGGTCCGCGGTGTGTCCCATGGCCGAGTCCGCCGAGGCGAAGTCGAGGTCGTGGTCGGAGATCCGCCCCCACGGGCGCGTCACGCTCATGGTGGTGACGACCACCTCGTCGGTCCGGTGGAGCGCGAGGGGGTGCAGGAGCTGGTCGCGGGTGAGCATGGCTCGCTCAGGCCAGGTCGGTGGTGAGGAGGAGGGCGTGGGGCCACGCCCGCTCGTCGGTGCGCGCCACCAGCGCCTCGAGCGCGGCGGCCGGATCGTGGCCGCGCCCGCACACCTCGTACGGCACCCCCCAGGCATCCAGCGTCGGCTCGGTGAGGAGCGCCACCGAGTCGACGTCCGCGCGCGTCATGAGCTCCCGGGTCCGCGGCGCGCCCGGCTCCAGCCCCGCGGAGGCGAGCTTCGCGTAGCCGCGGCCGGTGACGACGATGGGAATCGGGGCGGCCATGCGCATCGCCGTGCCACGGAGCGCGTCACCGGCCTCGAGCAGCCCCGTGTTCTGGATCACGACCAGCGGCCGGGCTCCCCCGATCCACAGGCCGGACGCCATCGCGAAGGCCTCTCCCTCCCGCGTGACGATCACCAGGCGGATCCGCGGATGGTCGAGGAGGGCGTCGAAGAGCGGCCCCGACGTGTTGTCGGGAACGCCGAGCACCCAGGACACCCCCGCGCGCTCGAGGGCCGCGACGACGTCGTGGATCGCCATGGGTCAGGCTCCGGCCCGCCGCGGGGGCGCGCGGCGCGACACGATCCACCCCGCGAGCACGAGCGCGCCGATCATGGCGCCGCCACCCACGGCGAGCGCCGGCTGCGTGACCACCAGCACCGCGAGGATGGCGAGGTAGAGGACGATCGTCACCCCGGGGATCCAGGGATGGCCGGGCACGCGAAAGGGTCGCTCGAGCTCGGGGCGGGTCGCGCGCAGGCGGAAGTAGCCGAGCAGGACCATCGTGTCGACGGTGATGGCGACCATCATCATGAAGCGGATCAGGAGCTCGAAGGCCCCCGAGAGCGCCAGGAGACCGATCCAGAGGCAGATGAAGACGAGCGCGTTGCGTGGCGTGCCGCGCCGGTCCACCCTCGCGAAGCTCCGGAAGGCGAGGCCGTGCTGCGACAGTCCGTAGGCCACGCGCGGCAGACCGAGGAAGTTCACGTTCGCGCTGCTGATGAGGATGAGGAGGCTCGCCCCCACCACGACCGTGCCGGCGGCACCGCCGAACACCGCGGCGGTGGCGTCCGAGGCGACCAGCTCGGAGCCGGCCATCTCCGCCGGGGAGAGCGCGGCCAGGAAGGAGACGTTCATGAGAAGATAGAGGATCATCACCGCGAGCGAGCCACCCAGGAGGATGCGCGGGAGCGCCCACCCGGGGTCCTTCACCTCCTCGGCCATCTTCGCGGCGTCCTCCCAGCCGTAGTAGGCGAAGGACACCGACTGGTAGGCGAGGGCGAAGCCGAGCAGGGAGGCCTCGTGCCCGCCCAGGAGGGAGCTTCCACGGAAGCCCTGGAGGTCGCCGGCCCAGATGCCCGCACCCGCGATCAGGAGGATGACCAGCACCTTCAGCGCGGTCGTGACGTTCTGGAAGGTGGTGCTGGCGCGCAGGCCGCGCGTGTGCAGCACGAAGAAGGAGAGCACCACGCACCCGGCCAGGATCGGCACGGAGCCGTGCCCGCCGGCGAGGATGCGGACGTACTCGGCGATGACCACCGCCTTCGAGGCTCCGGAGAAGCCCCGGCTCACGAGCAGCTCGGACCAGCCGGCCACGAAGCCCATGACGGGGCCCCACGCATGGCGGGCGTAGACGTACTTGCCGCCCGCCTCCGGCAGCGCTGCGGCCATCTCGGAGAGGAGGAGCGTGGACAGCCCCGCCACCACCCCTCCCAGGACCCACACCGCGAGGATGAGCCACGCGTCGCCGAGGTAGCCCGCGATGAGGCCCGGCGTGCGCAGGATCCCCGCGCCGATGACGATCCCCACCGTGACCGCCATCCCGTCGCGGACGCGCAGGACGCGGTGCAGCCGGTGGGTGGGCGCGACGGAGTCCATCGGGGTCGGGGAACGGGCGGGCGGCCGGGGCGAAGGGTGGACGCGCGCAACATGCGCGGCGCCCGCGTGGCGCGACAGGGCGCGCGGGCCTCACCCCCGCACGATCGCGACGATCAGCCGGCCCGGACCGTGCACCCCGCGCACCAGGATCTGCCCGATGTCCGCCGACTTGCTCGGCCCCGAGTGCAGGCCGAGCGCGGAGGGCAGGTCCGGGCCGAGCGCCCGCAACGCGTCGCGCAGGGTCGCGTGGACATCGGAGGCGCGCAGCCACACGAGGTGTGTGGGCGGCAGGAGCTGCGTGCGCCGCCCGTCGCGCGCGTCCAGCACCAGCGAGCCGGTCTCGGCGACCGCACAGCGGGCCACGCCCACGCCGAGCGGCGCATTCTCGGCGCCCGTCTCCGGGAGCGCCGGGCGGAAGGGGTGCGGCACGCCCGCGCCGAGCGAGACGGCCGTGAACCCCGTCGCGAAGTCTGCGAGCCAGGCCTCCGCCTCCTTCGGCGAGGCCAGGTCGAACACCTCGCCTCCCGCGCTCGTGAAGGCCTCCGCGAACGCCCGCACCGGATCCGGGTCCTGCGCGCCCTCGGGACGCCAGCCGCCGAACTCTCCGGGGTGAGCCACGGGAGACCGTCCGCGCAGCGCGTCACGAACGCGCCCGAGGATGCGCTCCCGTCCGTTCCCCGACGTCGGCACGTCACCCGCGCCGCTCACTCGATCCCCTTCTTCCACAGAGCGCGGAAGGTCGAGGGCGACGTGACGGGCGCGGTCCGCTGCTCCGTCCACGCGCGAAGGACCGGGAGCGCGCGGCCCCCGAGCTCCCACGGCACGTGGCGCAGCATGGAGGTCGCCGCACCGAAGACGCCCGGCAGCGTGGCGCCCGCGGCGTACGCCTTCATCCCGACGCGCTCGGCCGCCGGCACCAGGCCCGCCTCCACCGCGCGCTCCCGCCAGTAGATGAGCAGCTCGGGGAGCGGGATGCGCACCGGGCATGCGTCCGCGCACGCTCCGCACAGGCTGGAAGCGTAGGGGAGAGGCATCGCCTCCTCGAGGCCGAGGAGCCCCGGCGCGAGGACGGCGCCGATCGGCCCGGAATACGCCCAGCCGTACGGGTGCCCGCCCGTCTGCCGGTATACCGGGCAGGTGTTGAGGCATGCGCCACAGCGCACGCAGCGCAGCGCCTCCCAGGCGTGGTCGTCGGCGAGCAGGCGCGTGCGGCCGTTGTCGACGAGGACCACGTGCACCTCCTCGGGGCCGTCGGGCTCGCCGTCGCGACGGGGCCCCTGGATGAGCGACACGTAGTTGCCGATCGGCTGGCCCGTCGCCGCGCGGGCGGTGAGCTGCAGGAAGGCCGAGAGGTCCTCGAAGCGCGGCAGGAGCTTCTCGATGCCGACCAGCGCCACGTGCACCCGCGGGACCGACGTGGACAGGCGGATGTTCCCCTCGTTCTCGATGAGCGCGATGGTCCCGGTCTCCGCGACCAGGAAGTTGGCGCCCGAGATACCCAGGTCGGCCGAGAGGAAGTCCTGGCGCAGGGCGGCGCGCGCCGCGGCGGCCAGCGTTTCGGGGTCGGCGTCCGGTGCGGTGCCGAGCTTCTCGTGGAAGAGCCGGCGGCAATCGTCCACGCTCCTGTGTATGGCCGGCCCGACGATGTGCGACGGGGGCTCGCCGAGGAGCTGGATGATGTACTCGCCGAGGTCGGTCTCGCGCACCGCGATTCCCTCCGCCTCGAGGAAGGCGTTCGCGCCCAGCTCCTCCGAGAGCATGCTCTTCGCCTTCACCGCGCGCCGCACGCCGTGCTCGCGCGCGATGCGCCCCAGGACGTCGAGCGCGTCCACGGCGCGCTCGGCCCAGTGCACCTGCACGCCGTTCTCCCGGAGGCGTGCCTCCGCCTCCTCCAGGTATCGATCCAGGCTCCCGAGGACGTGGCTCTTCACGTCGCGCATCCAGTCCCGCCAGGCGTCCGCGTCGATCCGGGCCCACGCCTCGCGGCGGTGCGTGTCGAAGGTGCGCGTGGCCGCCAGCACGGAGGCACGCATCTCTGGACGATCGCGCAGGAGGTCGCGCGAGGCCGCGGCGTATCCGCCAGGACGGGGCTCGCTCATCGCCCCACGGCCTCCACCAGGAGGCTCGCGAGGTGGCGGAAGGGGGTGGCGCGACCCGTGCGCGCGGCCCGTCCGGAGAGCTGCAGGAGGCATCCACCGTCGGCCGAGGTGACCACATCCACCTCGGGAAGCGTGTCGAGCTTCCGGTCCGCCATCGCGCAGGACACCTCGGGGAGCTTCACCGAGAAGAGCCCCCCGAAGCCGCAGCACTCCTCGGCGGCCTCCCACGGGAGGACCTCGGCGCCCGCACCGCGCAGGAGCGTAAGCGGCTCGTCGCGCACGCCGAGCTCGCGGAGCGCATGGCAGCCGTGGTGGTAGGCCACCCGGCGGCCGGAGAGACCCACGCCCAGCGCCTCGACGCGCAGCACCCGCACGATGAACTGCGCGAGCTCGAAGGTGCGCTCCGCCATCTCGAGCGCGCGCTCGCGGTCGCGCCCGTCCAGGAGCGTCGGATAGTTGGCGCGCAGCATACCCGCGCAACTCCCCGAGGGGAGGACGACCCACTCGGCGTCCTCGAACACGCCGAGCGTGTGCCGCGCCATCGTGCCCGCGGCGTCGGCGTGTCCGGCGTTGAAGGCGGGCTGCCCGCAGCAGGTCTGGCCCCCGGGGAAGTCCACGTCCACGCCGAGATGGCGCAGCACGCGGACCGCGTCGGCGCACGCCTCCGCGAAGAAAGCGTCTCCCAGGCAGGTGGCGAAGAGCGCGACGCGCACCTCAGCCCCCGGGCGCCGTCGACAGGACGCGGAAGATCGCCTCGTGCTGCGTCTCGAGCGCGAGCTCGTAGCGGGGGTCCGCAAGGAGGTAGCGCGACAGCCTCGGGTTGCGCCGGGGCTCCACCAGGACGAAGCGCGCTCCGAAATCGTGCGCGAGGGTGTCCCACGTGTCGACGGTCGCCTCGGGGGTGCAGGGGTAGGTCCCGCACGTGTGGTCGGTCATGGAGTCGGTCGACAGGTAGTGGAAGCGCCAGTAGAGCGTGGGATCGTACGCATACTGGAAGATGGGATCCATCCCGCCCACGTAACGGTCGACACGGTCGCGCGCGAAGAGGGGGGCGAACTGGTCCCAGTGCGTGTTGAACACCAGGTCGCCGGGAGCGCTGTTCTCGCGCAGCCAGTCGGCGGCCTCGGCGAGGTGGTCGGGCTCGGCGGCCACGTAGCGCACGTTGATCAGGTGCCGGTGCACGGACCACGGCAGGAGGGCCGCCACCGCCAGCAGGAGCGCGTACGTGAGGCGCCGCCGGTCGATCCCCCACGTGAGGTGCGTGAGCGTGAGGCCGAGGCCGAGCACCGCGAATGCCTCCCACTGCACGAGCGAGCGGCGGGCCACCGCGAGCGTCATGACGAAGAAGCCGGCCGCGACGAGGTGGGCGGCCCAGAGGAGGCGGCGCTCCGACGCTTCGACGGCGCGCAGGCGCGCGCCCCGCCCGAGCGACAGGAGGGCGAGCATCACCGCGCCCAGCCACGCCACGATCATCGGGCCCGCCGAGCGCAGCAGCGTGATCGCGTCCAGCGGCGCGAGGCTCACGGCGAAGGTGAGCGGCGCGTCGCCCCCCTGCGCCTTCACGCTCAGGAGGAGCCCGATCTGCACCCACGCCAGGCGGGCGGCCGCGAGCGGGTGCGGTCGCGCGACCCACCCGGCCGCGGTCCCCGCGAGCACGGCGACGCACAGGAGCCACCACGGCCGCCCGGGGTCCTCCTCGCCCGGTCCCGCGCTCAGCCGGTCGACGCCGCGCGCCACGAACCAGGCGGCGAGGATGCCGGGAGGGAGCCAGAACATGCTCAGGTGGAAGAAGGTGACGCCCGCGCTCGCGAGCGCCACGCTCCACCACCGTCCGCGCGCGAGGAAGCAGAGGAGGAGGAGCGCGAGGAGGAGCGAGACCGTCTCGGGACGCACCATCACGTAGCGATAGAGGACGTTGGGCACCGCCACGAGGAAGAGGAGCGGCCAGACGCCATCGGCCACGAGCCGGTGGCGGCGTGCGATCCAGTGGACGCCGCCGAGCAGGACCGTCGTGAGGACCATCCCCGCCACGCCGATCCCGACGGCGATGTCGCGGAAGAGCGCGAAGGGGATGAGCGCGAGGTGGAAGCCCCACCACATGTCGGCGTTCTCGGTGCCGACGATCGAAAAGGCGGTCCACGGGAACGCGGTGTCGAAGGGACCGGACGCCAGGTAGTGGGCTGCGTGGCCGACGTGGTAGAACGCGTCCACGTCGGCGACCTTCGGGGCGAGCAGGAGATGGAAGACGAGGACGGCGGCCAGGATGCCGAGCACGCCCGCCAGGCGGCCGGGATTCACCGTGGCCGCCGTGCGCCGCTCACCGGCCGGCCTTCGGGGCTGCGTCCGCTCCGGGCCGATAGCGCACGATCGCACCGCGCTCGACGTCCTCGCGCGTGAAGGCCACCTTCTTCAGTTGGCCGTGCGCGAACATCGCCGCCTGATCGTCGAACCAGGGGGAGTCGGGCTGGTCGCTCTCGCCGTACGCCAGCACGGAGTACGCGCGTGGCGGGTCGCCGAACTCGACCGCCAGGATCCATCCGTCGCCGCGGTTCGCCGCCTGCCTCCCGTCCGGCTGCTCCTCGAAGGAGAGCGCCCGGAAGCACCCGAGGGTGGGCGGACAGCCGGACACCGGCTCGTCCACGTGGCCCCGGATCACGCGATGGACGTCTCCCCAGGGGATGTCGTACCCCCACCGCCGCTCGCGCATCCGCTGCACCGCCCACGCGAAGGCGGCCACCGCCTCGTCGGGGGAGCCGATCCCGCGCGGGGTCTCCATCGGCCGGTCGGGCGTCCACGGCTCGCGGTAGAACCGCGCCGTGTCGATGGTCTGGGCGTAGCGGTCCACCCAGACCTCGAAGAGCACGCCCCCGCGGCTCCCGGCGGCGGCGGTCCGGTCCCAGCGCTCGAGCGCCCGTGCCGCTCTGGCCACCTCGCCCTTCGGCCCGGTCGCACGGATCGCCGCGAGGAGCTCGTCCACCACGCGCTCCGCCACCAGCATGCGCGGCGTGTGCTTGAGCGCGACCATCTCCTCCAGGCTCAGCCTCGGACCGTCGTGCAGCAACTCGAGCGCGAGCTGGCTCCGCGGGCGCAGGCGCGGCGCCGGGAGGTTGGCCGGCATCGTGTCGCGGTCCATCGGCACGTTGAGGTTGGTGTAGTCGGGCGTGTCGTTCTCCTGCTGCACGTAGCCGCCGGGCGGGTCGACGTACAGGGGGAGGTCGTCGAACGGGACGTATTCCTCCCAGATGTCGGCGCGCGTGCTCGCGATCGCGGCCGTGTCGCCGGTGGGCGGATGCGGGAGGAGCGGGAGGCGCGCGTTGTACAGGTGCGCGATGTGCCCGTCCGCGTCGGCGTAGGTGAAGTTCGACGAGGGATGCGCGCGCCAACGCATGACGTCCAGCCACTCCTCGAAGCTCCCCGTCTGCATCATCCGCAGGAACTGCTCTCCGCTCCTCCACTCCCCGTCGCGGGGGTCCTTGAGGACGTAGATGCGCTCGGCGGTGCGGTGGATCACGGGACCGTACGGCGTCCACCAGGTGGAGCGGGTCTCGGTGGCGAGCCCGCCGGCGTCCGTCCGGTACTCGACCGTGGTGCGATGCTCCTGGAGGGCGTGGGCGCGGCCGTCGAGGAGGTAGCGGTCGGGATCGTCCGGATCGACCGCCAGCGCGTAGACCTGCGAGTACGTGGGGTAGTTGTTCGTGGTCGCCCACCCCAGCCGGCGGTTGAAGCCGCCGATGATGCCGAATGCCCCGCCGATCCGGAAGTCGCCGTAGAAGTCGAGCACGCCGGGCACGACGACGTGCGCCTCGTAGTAGCCCGCGTCCCACGCCAGATGGGGGTTCCTGAGGAGCATCGCGTGGCCGGACTTCGTGCGACTCGGCGCGAAGGCCCAGGCGTTCGAGCCGTCGAGGGCGAAGGCGTCGCCGTCGTCGACCGCGTCGAGCGCGGTCTCCGTGGACGCGCCCGGGCCCTCCCCGCGCCCCGCCCGACGCAGCGCACGCAGGAAAGACGCGGCATCACCGCGGCTCCACGACTGGACCTCGCGGGCATGCGCGTCGACGCCCGTGAAGTCGGGGACCATCCACGCCGGGAAGCGGTCCGGATGGAGCCGGACGTAGTAGCGCACGCCGGCCGCGAAGCCGTCGTACGCGGCCCGGGTGGTCGGCTGGAGGAGCGGCCAGGTCTCCACGGCGCGGTCGTAGTCGACGCGCGCGCCGAAGTCGCCGTCGATCGAGTCGTGGCCGACCCAGCGCGCGTACTCGCCGCGCGCCTTCACCAGGTTCACCGCGGCCACGTCGCCCCAGTCCTCCGACTGGACCCACCCGAGCGCGAATCCCATCGCCTCGACGTCCTCGGCGAAGATGTGCGGCACGCCGTGCTCCGTGCGGACGATCTCGACGCGCGCGGCGATGGCCGCCTCGGCGGCCGAGTCCACCGCCAGTGGGACGTGGAGGGAAGCGGCGAGCGCGAGGATGTGGAGCATCGGCGGCGTCGGGCGGTCGAGGGGAGGGACGCTACAATCTTCCGACATGGAGGTAGATGGGCCAGGAGACCCCACGCACCTCGTCGGCGTCGGGCCATGCCTCGGCGAGGCGCGGCTCCAGGAGATCGAGGGGATCCTCGCCCCGCTCCTTCCGGTAGCGGTTCACCGACGACCAGGTCGACAGCTGGCCCGCCAGGTCGGCCCGCGTCCAGCGCGGACGCATGTCGAAGTCGGGCGTCGGCACACGCTCGAACGGGAACGGCAGGTTGCCGTAGCGCTCGTGGACGTGTCGGCGCTCCGGCGGCCACCACGGTCCCACGACGTCCTCGTAGAACCAGTCCACCACCGCGTCGACCGCGGCGTCGACGCGCGCGAGGGAATAGGTCCAGACGGCGAGGTGGGCGCCCGGGCGGGCGACCCGGCGTGCCTCCGCGTAGAAGGCGTCGAGGTCGAACCAGTGCACGGCCTGCGCGACGGTGATCAGGTCGGCCGAGTCGTCGGCGAGCGGTGCCCGCTCCGCGGAGGCGAGCGCGTAGCCCACCGAAGGGTGCCGCCGCGCGCGCGTGATCTGGTCGAGGCTCGCGTCCGTGGCCGCCACGAACGCGAAGTGGGCGGCGAGCCCGACCGCGGCCTGACCGTTGCCGGTCGCGCAGTCCCACGCGGTCGCGCGACCCGGGCAGCGCTCTGCGAGCCAGGTGAAGAGCTCGGGTGGATAGGTCGGACGGTGCCGACGGTAGAGATCGGCGTGTCCGGAGAAATGGTCGGGGAAGGTCGCGGTCACGGCCGGGACGATAGAGGCCCGGGGCGGCGCCTCGCCACCCCGGGCCCCTTCCGCCGCGCTCGCGCGACCCCGGCTCAGTGAGCGGCGGTCTGCGGCATCACCGGCTGGAAGAGGATGTACGGCGTCTGCGGCTCGACACCCGGCGCGACGGGGAGTGGCATGGCCTCACCGGTCGGTCCGAGGGACCCGATGAACCGGTAGAGCGCACGGATGTCTTCGTCCGCGAGCCTGGACACGTTCATCCACGGCATGGGCGGCAGCCCGGAACCGGCCTCGAGGCGCGCGACGAACGCGTCCTCGGTCATCGAGGCGACGCTCAGCCGCAGGTTCCGCGGATAGCTCGTGCCCCACGGTCCCCTGAAGCCCACCGGCGTGCCCGTCAGCCATTCGGACTCGGGCACGTCGCCGTTCCGCTCGCCCCACCCGGGCGTGTGGCAATCGTTGCAGCCGCCCGCGATGACGAGATAACGGCCCGCCGCCAGGGACGTCTGCGCCGTCACGTGCGCAGCCGTGGTCCCCGACCCTCCCGACTTCCCCCCCCACGCCACCGCACCCATCAGCACGGCGACGACCATCACCAGCAACGCCACCTTGTAACCCCGCATCGGCGTAACCATGGCAGTCTCGACCTCGCATCGGACGTTGATACGAAACTTCGAGATCCTGTACAGGAACCGGGGCGCAGGCAGGCTCAGCCGATCAGCGGGCGCGCCGGGGCGGGGAGCCGGCGACGCACTAGGCGATGTTCGACTTCCACCTCTTGAGGACTTCCTCGACGATGTCGACCAGCTCGCCGAAGTCGGTGGGCTTGATCTTCACTTCCTTGGCGCCGAGCGCGAACGCCTGCGTGGCGAGCGCGCGGTTCGTGTTGGCGGTGAACACGATCACCGGCGTCATCCCCCACGGCTCGCGGCGCGCCTCCAGCCATCGCAGGAAGTCGAGTCCGCCGAGCCCGGGGAGGCCCAGATCCAGGATGATCACGCTCGGGAGCGCGTGTCGGGTGCGGTTGTCGAAGGGCCAGCGGCCGAGGAGGTAGTCGATCGCTTCCTCGCTCGAGCCGGTGACGTGGAGGGCGCAAGGTATGTCGCGATAGGCGAAAGCGGCCTGGAGGAGCGCGGCGTGGTCCGGCTCATCCTCGACCACGAGGACGACGAACGAACCGTCGGGGGGTGTCCTCGATGTCATGGAGATTCCAGTGTCTGTACGCACGAGACGAAGCATGGCGTTCAAGATGCCAGCGAGGTCGGGTGCTGTCACTCTCGATTTGATACGAGCACCGGGCGTTTGCTCGTCCAAGCCCGCTGGATTCTGCCCATGACGGTGGTTGCTCCTCATGGTCCCACCGTCCTCTCCTGCCGTGGCGAGACCGGAACCAGCGTCCCGGACGTGCGCGCGGTCGCGCCGGCGTCTCCGATGCACTGCAAGAACCGGTCCCCTCCCGACCGTTCATCGACACTGCCGAGGCCGCCGTCGTACCTTCCGCACCGCCGACTTGAACCTCACGTTACGTGAGGTACTAGCGTCCTCGCGTCGACATCTCCGGGTGGGGACGCGGGGCCTTTCCGCGCCTCCGGGGGGCTCGCGACGAGGAGGATCCATGGCGACTACCGAGCGGTTGAAGGTGGGCGAACTAGCGGAGCGCACGGGGCTGTCCGTGCGCACCCTCCACCACTACGACGACATCGGCCTCCTCGCTCCGGAGGGGCGTACGCCGTCCGGTCACCGCGTGTACGGGATGCCCCAGGTGCGCCGCCTGCAGCAGATCGCGTCCCTGCGCCACCTGGGCCTTTCACTCGACGACATCCGCGAGTGTCTCGAGCGTCCGGAGTACTCGCTGGACCGCGTCCTGTCGCTCCAGGTCGAGCGCCTTCGCCAGGACATCGACCGGCAGAAGCGGCTCGTGCGCCTCCTGGAGGAGCTGCGCAGGCGACTGGCGGGCGCCGAGGAGATCTCCGTCGACGACGTGGCGCGCACGATCGAAGCCACCACCTGGCACGAGAAGTACTACACCCCGGAGCAGCGCACGAGGATCGCCCGCCGCGCCGAGGAGATGGGCGAGGCGAGGATCCGGAAAGGGCAGGAGGACTGGGCCGAGCTCCTGGCCGAGCTCGCGGGCGCGATGGAGCGCGGCCTCGATCCGGGCGACGCGGAGGTGCAGAAGCTCGCGGCGCGGGCGGAGGCGCTGATCGGGCAGTTCACCGGCGGGGATCCCGGGATCCGGGACGGCCTCGCGCGCATGTACCGGGAGCAGGGGGCGGGGAACGTGGTGGCGCGTCACGGCGTGCACCTCCCCGACGGGCTCTGGGCCTACTACGGGAAGGCGATGAGGGCGCACGGCGCCTGTGGGCCGGAAAGCGCGTGACCGACGCCGTGGCGCGCACCGCTTGCCCGGGATGCGGCCTCGAGCTCGCGGCACGCTCCGGCCCGACCCACCGCTATCTGGTGTCGACGCCCGCCTGCTGGGAGACGTTCGGCGAGGTGTTGGCGCGTGAGTTCAACGATCCGCGCTACTGGCCTCCCCACCCCCTCACCGTGGACACCTACGCGGCGCAGCACCCGGGCGTCGAGTCGTCGCAGACCACGCACTCCGCGGCGTTCCACCTCATGGGGCTCTGCCTCGTGGTGGAGCGGGGGCTCGACCTCCTCACCGCCGCCCGCAAGCGCCAGCGTGCCAAGGCCCTGCACAAGTCGCTGTCGTGGCTGGAGCCGCCCGAGCGGCTCGGTCCCGTGACGGTGGCCGACGTGCTCGCCGCGCGGAGCCCGGATGAGCACGACCGCCTGGTGCGCGCCTGGGCGGAGAGCGTATGGCGGGCCTGGGCCACGCACCACGACACGGTGCGCGCGTGGACCGACCGACTCTGATGGAGGACGCGACCCGCGTCGAGGCGGGTGGGGAAACGGGGGTGGCGGACCCGGTCCGCCACCCCCGTGGCCTGTGCGGGGGGTGGAGCTCAGCCGCCCCGGCCGAAGCGACCGTGCCGGATCGGGAAGTGACCCTGGCGGGTGGTGAGGTCGATCTCGACGGTCTCGCCGTTGATGACGGCCGTGGCCGTGTCGTCGCCGTCGAAGGTGACCGTGACGTCGAGCGTCTTCGTGGTGTCGCCGTGGGGTCCGTTCACGACGGTCACCTCGAGCGTGCGATGGATCGTCCCGGAGAGCGGCCACCTGGAGTCGGAGCCAGGCACGGGGACGACCACGTTGTCGTAGGTGAAGGTCCCGCTCATGTCGTGCGACGCCTCGCTGCCGTCGTCCAGCGTACGGCTGCGGCTGATCGTCTCGGTGCCGCTGCCGTTGAACGTACGGGTCGTCTCGGCGCCCTCCAGACCGCTGACCGTCATGTCCCGCATGCGCTCGATGCTGGCGGACCAGGTGTCGCGCGTCACGTCGCCGGCCACCTCGAGCACGAAGTGGATCTCGGCGGTCGTCTCCCGGTCGTAGGCGTCCTGCTCGGCGCCCGACGCGTCGTAGAAGGTCACCTCCCGCGTGCCGGACAGGTTCCCGCCGATGCCGTTCCGGCCGCCGGGCTCGCCCGGTCCCTGACCGAGGCGGTCGGTCATGTCCGGCGCGCCGGCCGCGCCGAAGCCGAAGCCCGTGGAGGCGAGGGTCACGTCCTCGATGGTCGCGTCGGCCACCACCACGGCGGCGTTCAGCAGGATGGCGTCGTCGAGCTGGGGTGCGGTTCCGTTGTCATCGCAGCCGGTGAGCGCGAGGGCGGCCACCGCGGCCACGCTCCCACAGGCGATCACGCGTCTGGTCGTCATGTCGTCACATCCTCGTTCTGGGGATCGGAATCGAATCTGGACGAGGAGATGCCGACCCCCAGGTCGGCGTTAAAACCGGCCCGGAGAGGAGCATGGTCCGTGCCACGCCACCCGTCCGCCCGATCAGCGCGCGGAGAGCGCGAAGACCACCAGCGTTCCCCCATCTGCACCGCCCCCTGTCGCCACCGCCACGAACTGCCGCCCGTCGCGGGTGGCGTACGTCATCGGGTTGGCGTAGCCGCGGCCGGGGAGTGGGCCCTCCCAGAGGCGACTTCCCGTGGCCGCGTCGAACGCGGTGAGCACGCTCGCGCCGCCGGCGACGAAAACAATGCCGCCCTTCGTCACGATGGGACCGGGCGCCCCCGACGCCCCCAGCCGCTCTGGGAGTGCCACGTGGGCCAGGAGGGGATTGGCACGGACCCGCTCGTCGTCGCCGACCGGCTCCTGCCAGACGATCTCGCCCCGGTTCATGTCGATCGCCGTTACGGTGCCGTACGGGGGATTCAGGATCGGCACCCCGTCGACGCTGGTGGCGCCGCGCACGCTCCGGTCGATGTCCCAGCGGGCCACCACGCGCGAGGTGTCCGCCGGGCCGAGCTTGAAGAGCGCCGGGCTCTCCGTGGCCTTGACGTAGAGGTAGTCGGTAGCGGGATCGACGGCCGACCCGCCCCAGTTCGCCCCGCCGATGATGCCGGGCGTCCCGAGCGTGCCCTGGAGCGAGGGGGGCGTGAAGAGCGGGCCGAGGCGGAAGCCGCGCGTCGCCTGGAGCGCCATGGCGTGGAGGCGCGGTGTGAGGCTGACGAGGTCGCTCGCCGTGATGCCCTGCCGGGCGAACGCGGGCGGCTTCGTCGGGAAGGGCTGCGTGGGCGACGAGCGCTCCCCCGGCACGTCGCTCTGCGGCACGGGCCGCTCCTCGATCGGCCAGATCGGCGTCCCGGTCACGCGGTCGAAGGCATAGACGAAGCCCGTCTTCCCCGCGACGGCCACCGCGTCGACGTCCCGTCCGTCCACGTGCGCCGTGTAGAGAACCGGCGCGCCGGGGAGGTCGTAGTCCCAGAGCCCGTGGTGCACGGTCTGGAAGTGCCAGACGCGCTTTCCGGTGCGCGCGTCGAGGCAGAGGAGCGCCTCCGCGAAGAGGTTGTTCCCCTTCCGGTCGCCCCCGTAGTAGTCGCCGCTCGGCGTCCCCATGGGGGCGTAGAGGAGGCCACGCTCCACGTCCACGGTGATCGGCGCCCAGGCGTTCGTGTGGCCCTTCACCCGCCAGGAGCCGTCCTCCCAGGTGTCGTTGCCGAACTCCCCCTCCTGCGGGATGGGATTGAAGTTCCAGACCAGCTTCCCCGTGCGGACGTCGAACGCCTGGATGTTGCCGGGCGGGTCGTTCGGGTAGACGAAGCCGTCCCAGACGCCGTTCCCCACGATGACGAGGTCCTCGAACACGACCGGTGGGGACGTCTGCGTGTAGTGCAGCCGGTTGGTGTGCCAGAGCAGATGCTCGGTGAGGTCCACCTCGCCGTGGTCGCCGAACGAGTCGATCACCCGCCCCGTGACCGCGTCCAGCGCGATCAGGCGCCAGCGCGTGTTCAGGAACACCCGCCGCTCTCCGCGTCCCGTCCACACCGCCACGCCGCGGTGGACCAGGCCCGTGCCGTTCGGCGGCTTCCCCCACTCGACGGTCTGCGGGTCGTACGACCAGATCTCCCGGCCCGTCCCCGCGTCGAGCGCCACCACCCGGTTGTAGGGAGTGGACAGGTACATGGTGTCGCCGATCACGAGCGGGGTGACCTCGAAGTTGCCCGCGCGCACGTCCTGTCCGGGGACCGGGTGCATCGGTCCGGGGACGGGCACGTCCCCCGTGTTCCACGTCCAGGCGACCTGCAGCCGGGACACGTTCTCCGGGGTGACCGACGTGAGGGCGGAGTACCGCGTGCCCGCGGCGTCGCCACCGTAGGCGGGCCAGTCGGACTCGGAGGCGTGCCACGCGGGGGTCCGCGCGTCCGGAGGCGCGCAGCCGGTGACGAGCAGGATGGCGGCAGTTACCGCGGCGGCCGACCGACACGGGGCGAACGGGCTCATGCTCCCTCCCGGGGCGTGCGGATATAGTGCGCTCAGGCGTCCAGCTCGGTGGTGGCGGACCGCCAAGCGATGGCGTCGTGACCGCCGTGGTGGCGGCGCTCCTGACTACGGACGGAAGGATCGCGGTATCGGATCAGGCTGGCGAGGTGGCGCTCCGTGGGTTGATTCAGCGCGCGCGCCAGGGGCCTCGTGCCCTCGTCGAGGATGTCGGCGATCTTGCGTGCCGGCATCGGCAGCTTGCCGTCGCGGATCGCGCTCAGGCGGGCGAGCTGCTCGAGCGCCTCCATGAAGCCGGGGAGCGCGCTGACCGCATGCGGGTCGTTGTTGAGCAGACGCCTGCTGCGGGTCCCGAGGTTGAGGAAGAGCCCCTCGGTGAAGTCCGGCAGGGGATCCTGCTCGTGCACGGCGTTGAGGATCCCGAGCATCTCGTCGGTCTCCATCTCGCGCGGTCCGCCCTGCCAGACCCACACGGCGGTCTCCGCGGCGTGCAACGTGTCCCAGGCGAGCTGGCGGCCCCGGTCCTGGAGGCGTCGGCGCTCGAGGAGGGACTCGACCACCGCGACCACCAGCACGATGCCGATCGTCTCCGTGCCGAGATTGATGAACACGTTCGCGAGGGTCGCGTTGTGGCTGAACACGAAACCCAGCCAGAGCATGAGCCCCGCGATCAGGAGAAAGGCCCCTCCTACGATGACGCGGATCAAGCGGTCGCTCCGGGCCGTGGTGGAGTCACGAGCGTGCTCCGGTCGTGTCCGGGACGACGCTGGTGTCGGCGGCCGCTCGCGTCGTGTCGGGCGGCGCCGCGCGGCCCGTGTCCGGGGGCGTACGGACCGAGTCGCCGGCGGGCGCGGATACGCTGTCCGGCGTCGTCCCCGTCGGCCGGGGCGGCACGGCGACGCCACCCAGCCTGGTGTCGTTCAGCGCGAAGGGTGGCGTGCCGTACTGGAGCGACAGCGCCGAGGCCGGCGTGCGCACCAGCGCCCGATCGCTCTGCCATACGACGTTCGGGGCCAGGCCCGGCGGCCGTTGGAAGTGCTCGGCACCGACCAGCTCCCCGGGCCGCAGCAGCTCCTCCACCACGTCCATGTCGATCGCGGCGCCCTGCGCCAGCTCCAGGTCCACGAGCACCGCGGGGTCGGGGTCGCCCCAGTGCTCGGCGAGCGTCACGCGCTCCTGCACCGGCAGCGGCCTCCCGTTGAGCGCCAGCAGACGCGTCCCCCCCGCCTCGGGGAAGCGGAGCTGCATGAGCTCCGCTCCGATCGCGGAGCGCAGCGCCAGCCGGACGCGGCGCATGGCGCCCACCGTCGAGTCGGCGACCACCCACGCCTCGAGCGGGGGCACGTCCACCGCCTGGGCCGTCGCCACGTCGGCGGTGTCCCGGTAGCCGAACGCGGCCATCGGCCGGCTCTGCGTGAGCGGAGCGCCCGCGCTCCGGGCGGCCCAGGTGCGCGCGTCCTCGGTGGCGCCCGGCCGCGTGACCCAGAGCGCCTCCCCGTTCCCGTGGTCGAACGCCCACAGCAGCGTCGACGGCGCAGGGAGCTCCGGGGTGGGCCCGGCCGCGCGGATGCCGAGGCCTAGGAAGGCCGCTCCGGCCACCAGCGCCACGAGCGGCCCCCACCACGCGTTCGGCTCGCGCAGGTGGTCGAGCGCGGGGAGGAGGAGGATCAGCGCGACCGTGACGAGCACGCCCAGCTCCATGGCCGCGCGGAAGGACAGCCCCAGCCAGAGCAGCTCCACGAGCGGGGTCAGGAAGACCAGGGCCGCCACGGCCAGGACGAGCGAGAGCACCCACGACACCGTCGCGGTGCGCGGCCCCTTCCTGAGGAGGAGCGTTCCGATACCCAGGTAGGCGGCGGTCACCGGCCACTGGAGGCTCGCAGCGGCCAGCGGGGCCTCGATCGACAGGAAGAGCGCGCCGACGAGCGGGATCAAGAGCGCGCCCCACAGGAGCGAAGCGACGCCGGCCCAGCGCCGGGCCAGGCCGAAGAGCGCGGTCACGATCGCGAGGCCCGCGCCCACGAGCGCGAGGACGTACCACCCCTCGTGGTGGAACGCTCCCCCGACCACGGCGCCCCACTCCGGATGGAAGCGGGGAAGCCAGAGCATGAGCGCCCATCCGACCGCTGCCGTGAGCGCGGTGGAAACGAGGCCGAGGCCGAAGCCGACCAGGAGTCCGGGCCAACGCCCCTCGATCTTGAGGATGGCCAGGAGCACGAGCACCGCGAGGAGGAGCACCCACGCGGCGACCGCGAGCACGAGCGATCCCGGATAGGCGATCACGCCCACCCACGGGATCGTGAAGTAGGTCATGTCCGGCGCATCGACCTGGGCCAGCGAGGTGTTCCCCAGGTAGCGCACCATCCCGAGGAGGTTCTCTCCGTGATGCTGGAGGAGCGCCTCGGAGAGGTTGGACGGCTCGTCGTACGCCTGGTGGTAGACGGACGCCCGCGAGATCCCCGCGAAGTTGAGGCCCTGCTTCCCGGCTGCCCGGAAGCGCGTGAAGTCCGTGTCGTTCGGGAGCCGCTTGTAGACCTCGTACGAGATCGAATTCGACGACGGCTCGATGCCTGCCGCGCGCATGGCGCGCACGATCCAGCCGTTCTGGTCGCCGGTCTCGAACATGATCGACGGCCCGCCGCCGCCGCGCATCTCGAGGTTGAGGACGACCTGGACGTCCTTCATCCAGGGGTGCTCGTCCACGAACGCCTGCGCCCCGAACAGCCCCAGCTCCTCCCCGTCCGAGATCAGGACCATCACGTCGTTCTGGAGGGGCGGGCCCGCACGCAGGGCCCGCAGGGACTCGAGGATCGACACCACACCGGCGCCGTCGTCCCCGGCGCCCAGCGCGATCCCGGCGGCGTCGTAGTGGGCGAGGAGGAGCACCGCGCCCGTGCTTGCCGTGCCCGGGATGCGCGCGACGACGTTCCGGACCGTGGCGGCCCGCACGCGGGTGCCCCGCCCGACCATCGCGGTCGTGGTCTGGACCTGGGGGTCGAGCCCGAGGTCGCGCAGGCGACCGAGGACGTACTCGCGGACCCGTGCCTGCTCCGGTGAGCCGGTCGGGTGCGCGCGACGCGCGATCTCCACGTCCATCGCCATCGCGCGCGCCGACGAGAAGGCCGTGTCCGGCGCGTTCGCGGGCACGGGGCCGGGGACCGTGCGCTGCGAGCTCGTCAGCCACGCGGCCGCGACGAGCGCCACGAGCATCCCCGGACCGCGCCAGCGGCTGTTCGGTCCCGGCGCCTCGGGAGGCCGCTCCTTCTTCTTCGCCTTCGGGGGCTTCCCGCCGGGAGGCGGGGGCGGAGGGGGCGCCTTCGGCTTCGGATCCTCTAGGCCGAGCGCGCGGCGCTCCTCGTCCGAAAGCTCGGAGCCCTCATCGCCGTCGGCGAACTTCTCGCGATCCTGGTCGGTAATCCCGAGCTCTTCGTCGGAGGGGAGGTCGGGGAGCTTGTAGTCGGTCATGGACGTCCTGCGAATGCGTGGACGACTTCGTCGATCGCCGCGCGGACGCGGGAGGACGGGAGTCCGGAGCCGTTGGAGAGGATGGAGAACACGATCTCGTGACGGTCGTTCCCTACGAGATACCCCGACAGGGAGTTCACGTTGGAGATCGTTCCCGTCTTGGCGAAGACCCGCCCCTCGTAGCCGGCCAGTCGCCGCTCGAGCGTCGAATCCTCTTCACCGGGCTCGGCCAGCGCGTGCCGGAAGGCCTCGCCCCAGGGGCGCGCGGCCATGTAGCGCAGGATGTGGACGATGGCCCTGGGCGTCACGATGTCGGCCGACGACAGGCCGGAGCCGTCCCTCGGCGCGACGTCCAGGGAGTCGACGCCCACCTGGTCGACCAGGAAGCGCTCGACCACCTCCAGCCCGGCCCTCCAGCTGCCGCGCTCCCCCCGTTCCGCTCCGAGCGTGCGCACGAGCTGTTCGGTCATCCAGTTCTGGCTCGGCTCCAGGATGGCCTCCACCACCTCCATCAGCGGCGGGGAGGAGAGCCCGGCCAGGCGCACGGCCCCCGGACACGCCCCGATCGATCCCGCGAGGCAGCCGGCGCCGAGACCGGCGCCAGCGTCCCACGCGATGCCCCAGTCGCCAAGGACCTCGATGCCCCGCTCCGCGAACACGCGGGCCAGCGCCGCCGTGGCCTGCCGGACGGGATCGCGCAGCGCGAAGGTGAGCGTGTCGGTCGCGCCGACCGGCACCCTTCCCCCGAGCTCGAGCCGGTGCGACTCCGGGAGATACGCGGAGCGGACCCGGGTGCTCGAGTCGGCCGGTGCGGTCGTGAGCGTCGCCCGGACGAAGTCCGGCGTTCCGACAGGGCTCCAGGAGATATCCGCTTCGGCGCCGGGCTCGACGCCGCCGTGCACGATCGCGCGGAGCTCGCCGCGGTCCACGGCGAAGGCGCCTCCGGTCGCCGCGTACCCGAACGGAAGGTCGTCCGCCTCCCAGCCGGGCCCGATCGTCGTGGAGTCCCAGGCCGAGGCGTCCACCACGATCCGGCCGCTCACGCGGCGCACGCCGGCTGCGCGCACGCTGTCCGCCAGTGCGCACAGCGCCTCCTCCCCCGAGGGCCAGAACGGCCGACCCAGGGTTGGGTCCCCGCTGCCCACGAGGACGAGGTCTCCCTCGACCGTCCCATCCACGACGGGCGCCGTGGCCCACAGGTCGGTCCGGTAGCGGTAGTCCGTCCCCAGGAGGGAGAGGGCCGTGGACGTGACGAGGAGCTTCTCGTTCGAGGCGGGGACGAAGTGGCGCCGTGCGTTGCGCTCGTAGAGGACCCGTCCCGTGGAGGCGTCTTCGACCAGCACGCCGAAGTGCACCTGGTCCATGGGCGGAGCGTCGAGGATGGCGTCGATCCGCCCGCGGTCGACCCGCGGCCCGCCGCGCCCGAACGTGGCGCAGTCCGTGGCCCCGACGAGCACCGCCGCCGCCACGACGAGTCCTCGAAGGCCGCGTCCCCTACGCCGGCGCGGCATGCTTCGCGAGAAGAGGCGCGCCTGCACGAGCGGCATCCCGCCGTGCTGCGCGACCGACTTCGGCGACCTGCCGATCTCGCGCTTCATCGCGCGCGCGAGCGCGTTCGCCGTGGAGTATCCGAGGATGAAGGCCGTCTCCTCGACGGTCCTGCCGTCACGCCCGAGGTAGGCCCCGGCGGCCAGCAGTCGTCCCCACACGAGGACGCGGTTGGCGGGAGGAAGGCCGTTCTTGCGGAGGAGGTTTCCGAGGCTCCGGGTGGAGTGGCCGAGCGAAGCCGCGAAGTCCGCTACGGACATCACCTTGCCCGCGTGCTCTACGGCCCAGGACACCGCGCGCACGACCTCCGCGGCATAGCGGCCCTCCAACGCGGCACCCACCGTCTGGGCCCGCGCCGACGCGAGGGAGCGCTCCATGGCGTCGCGGATCGTGCTGGTCCAGGGCGGGCGCCGAGCGAGCACCACGCCGTCTACGCCCAGACCCCCGAACCGGTAGATCTCGAGATCGCTCTCGTGGACGTCCGCGTACACGGCGAGCGCCAGGCCCGGGTGGCGCAGGCGCAGCCGGCGGATCTGCGCGAGGGCGTCCTCGCGCGTGGGGTAGTCCCCGTCGACCACGCACCCGTCGAGGATCTCCCTCGCAACGAGCGCGGACAGGCCGGCCCAGGAGTCGACGGTGGTCACCTGATGGCCCGCGCTCAGAGCGTCGGAGAGGCGCGCGCGCACCCGCGCGTCGGGCTGGAAGACCACCAGGTATGCCAAGTCGTGATCCCCCCGTTTCGTCGAGGAGGAGCGTGGCCGGTTCGTCGTCCGGGCCCGGTCAGGCCCGCCATCGGGGAAGCGCGTGCGAAGATGCCGGTGGCCACGGGGAACGGCAAGCGGAGGGAACGCCATCCCACCCGGGATGTTTTCAGTCGTCGGGCTCGAGGCGGACCGCCGTTCCGTAGCAGAGCATCTCGGCCGCTCCGCGCATGATCTCGGCCGTCTGGAAGCGCACCATCACGACCGCGTCCGCACCCAACGCCTCGGCCTCCTCAACCATGCGGTCGATCGCCTGCTCGCGCGCCTCGGCCATCATCTTCGTGTACTCGTGGATCTCGCCGCCCGCCACGTTGCGCAGCGCGGCCATCACGTCCTTGCCGACATGTCGGGCGCGTATGGTGTTTCCGCGAACCAGCCCGTACGTCTGCACCACCCTCATCCCCGGAACGTCCGGCGTCGTCACCACGATCATCGATACACGTCCCGGTACGGGTCGGTGAGCCACTCCCTGTAGCGCTCCCAGATCACGCTCGCGAGCAGGAGCAGGATGCCGATGACGACGGCGCCGGCCGCGAGCTTCTCCCACGGGTTCACCGGGGAGGTGGCGAAGACGTAGGCGCCGTAGCCGGTCCACACGGCCGCGCCGACGACGACGAGGATCCAGCCGATCGGGCGGGTGAGCTGCTGGTTCACCTGGTCCCACACGGAGCGGCGGTGCGTGCCCGGGTGGAACGTCAGGTCCTGGAAGCCGGCCTTCATGGCACGGAAGATCATCACCTCGCGCCCGAGCTCGCTCGACGCCTCGATGCGTGCCTGGACGCGCGCGTGCTCCTCGGGCGGCAGCTCGCCGTCGAGGAAGCGCATCAGGTCTTCGTGGGAAAGGTCGTCGCGCATGGCTTCCTAGGGGAACTCCGCGCCCATCTCGTCGAGCGCGTCCTTCAACGCCCTCCGTGCGTGGAACAACCGGCTGGCCACCGTGCCCTCCGGGATCTCGAGGATGCGGGCGATCTCGTTGTATCGAAATCCCTGCAGCTCCTTCAGGACGAGGATCTCGCGATGATCCTCGCCCACCCGCTCCAGCGCCCGCCAGAGCAGCTCGCGGGCCGCGCTCCTCTGCCGGACCCGCTCCGGGCTCTGCGCCGGGTCGGCCGGGCGGAGCTCCAGACGCTCGTCGAGCGCCTCGACCTTGAAGCGGGCCTGCCGGCTGCGGAGCATGTCCCGGCAGTGGTTCCGCAGGATCTGGAAGAACCAAGGGCCGAACGGACGCCGCAGGTCGAAGCGATGCATCGACTCGTAGGCCTTCACGAAGGCCTCCTGGAGGGCGTCGCGCGCGTCCTCCAGGTTCCCGAGCATGGCTGCGGCGAGCCGCAGCCCCGAGGGTTCGTAGGCCCGTACCAACGGTTCGTAGAAACGGGCGTCACCCGATTTGCACTTGCGAATGAGCTCCCGCTCCAGATCCGGTTGCAAACGGCACTCCTCACCTGTGAGACGGGATACGCGAAACGCGAGGAATTTCTTCGACGGGGGGTCGCATGTCCACGATTCTCTCGCAGGAGCGCCCCCCTCGGGCCGCGGTCAACGCGCGACGATCTCGGCCAGCGCGTCGCGCAGGGTCGTCAGCTCCTCCTCCGTGTTGAAGTAGTGCGGGGAGATGCGCAGGGCTCCGTCCACGCCCTTCGCGTCGTAGTCGATCACGGCGTCCGTGCGACCCTGCCCCGTGGTGTTGATCCCCCGCTCCCTCAGCGCCCGCACCAGGTCCCGGCTGCTCCTTCCCTCCACGTCGATCGTCACGATCGCGGCCAGCTCCGGCCCGCGGTCCAGGACGCGCACGCCCGGCAGCTCGGGGAGCGCGTCGCGGAGCGACGCCGCGAGGCTTCGCACCCGCTCGCGCGTGGCCTCGAGGCCGACCGCCGAGGCGTAGCGCGCGGCGGCACCCGTGCCCAGGACGAGCGCCCACGCGAACTCCCACGTCTCGAAGCGCCGGGCGTCGGGGGCCGGCTGGTAGAGGTTCTCCTCGATCCAGTCCGCGCCGCGCAGGTCGGGAAACAGCGGCTCGATGCCGCTGTCCAGGACGCGGTCGGAGACCCAGAGGAAGCCCGAGCCGCGCGGCCCGCGCAGGAACTTCCGCGACGTCGCCGAGAGGAAGTCGCAGCCGATCGCCTCGGGGTCGACGGGCATCTGGCCGACCGACTGACAGGCGTCCACCAGGTAGAGGAGGTCGCGGGCCCGGCACATGCGTCCGATCGCGGCCACGTCCTGGACCAGGCCCGAGTTCGTGGGCACGTGCGTCACGGCGACCAGTCGCGGTCGGCGGCGGTGGATGATCTCCTCCATCGCCTGCAGGTCGACCCCGCCCTCCGGTGCGTCCGGGGCCCGCACGACCTCGATGCCGAAGCGCTCCGAGAGCGCGACGTACTGGATCTGGTTGGAGACGTAGTCGGCCCGCGTGGTCAGGACCACGTCGCCCGCCGCGAAGCGGATCGACGAGAGCGCCTGCGTGAACGAGACCGTGGCGTGCTCGGTGAACGCGACGTTCCGCGTCTCGGTCGACAGGAGATCCGCCAGGGCTGCCCGCGCGTCGGCGATCGCGGGGGCCGCCTCGGCCTCGGCCTCGTAGCCGCCGATGCGCGCCTCGAGATCGAGGTGGCCGCGGATCGCCGCGAGCACGGGCTCCGGCATGAGCGACGCGCCGGCGTTGTTGAGGTGGACGCGATGCGAGCACCCGGGCGTGTCGTCGCGCAGGCGCTGGACGTCCATCGCCTCAGCCGCGCGTCGCGAGGTCGAGCACCCAGCGGAGCGCGCCCAGCATGACGAGCGTCACGCCCTCCGCACGCGACAGGCGCCAGCCCGAGCGCATCATGACCATGACCACGACGACCATGCCGGTGAGCGCCAGGAGGGACGGGCGCGCCGCGGGGTCGATCGACATCGGGTGGGCGATCCCCGCCACGCCCAGCACCCCGAGCACGTTGAAGATGTCGCTGCCGATCACGTTCCCGGCGCTGATGGCCGTATGCCCCCGCGCCACGGCCGCGATCGTCGTCGCCAGCTCCGGCACGGAGGTCCCCGCGGCGACGACCGTGACCGCGATCGCCCAGTCGCTCACGCCGAACGAGCGCGCCAGCGCCGTTGCGGAGCCGATCAGGAAGTGCGAGGCGATGCCCACCAGCGCGAGGCCGAGCCCGAGGAGGAGCCCCTGGCGCCAGAGCGGCAGGCCTTCTGCCACGCCGCCCCCGGTCTCGAGTGCCCGAGGCGTCGTCCCCTGGTGGCGCGCCTGCCATACGAACACGAGGTACGTGGCGAGCATCGCGACGAGGAGGAGGCCGTCGGCGAGGCTCAGCTTCAGGTCGATGCCGATCAGGAGGTAGAGGACGACCGTGGAGGCGACCAGCACGAGGGCGTCGCGCCACACGAGGAGCCGGTCGGTGGGGATCGCCCGCAGGAGCGCGGCGCTTCCCAGGATGAAGCCGAGGTTGAAGATGTTCGACCCGACGACGTTGCCGACCGAGATCGAGCTCTGGTTCTCGAACGCCGCGATCAGCGTGACGCCGAGCTCCGGAGCCGAGGTGCCGAAGGCCACGACGGTGAGGCCCACCGTCAACTCGGAGACGCCCGCGCGGTGCGCCAGCTCCGCCGCCGCGTCCACCACGTACTTGGCCCCCACCGCGATGGCGAAGAACGTCGCCAGCACGACCAGGGCGTTCGCCCAGACGGGTAGGGACTCCATGGGGGGTGGGGGCGGCTCCGGGACTGTGACGAGAGGTACCTCGAAGTTTAGGCAAACTCCAGGCGCGGGGTCCACGACGGCGTGGCCTGCACCCCACCCGGAGCGGTCGCTCAGCGAGCGCCGCCGCCCTGCGTGATGTTGCGCTCCGCCTCCTGCCTACGGACCACCTCGCGCACGTCCGCCAGGAGCTTCCGGGCATCGTACACGATGCCGTCCTTGATCGTGTGCTTGATCCCGCCCACGCGCTCGATGCGGCCGGTCTCGTCGTTCAGCTTCGGGGCGCCGGTCCCGTACAGGACCTTGACGTTCTCGAGCGGGTTGGCGTCGACCATGATCCCCTGGGCCCGGGCCGGGCTCGACGTGGAGAGCGTCGCCGCCCCGGCGAGCGCGAGGCCGAACGCGTGTCGGCGGAGGTGGCGGTGCCTCTTCATGCGGTGCCTCCCGGGTGGGGTCGCCGGTCCCCGGCACGCGCATCCTGCCCGGAGACGAAGGCGTTATTATTGGAGCCTTGCCCGAATCGCGCCACGTCTCGCGGAGCGCGCATGAGCACGAACGGGGGCCCGGAAGACAGGGTGTCGGAGGAGGTACGTGACGAGGTGGAGAGGCTCCGCGCGGAGCTTCGCCGACACGCGCACCTGTACCATGTCGAGGCGAGACCCGCGATCTCGGACGCGGACTACGACCGGCTCTTCAGGCGCCTGCTCGAGCTCGAGGAGGCCCACCCGGAGCTCCTCTCGCCGGACTCCCCGACGCAGCGCGTCGGTGCGGAGCCCCAGGAGCGCTTCGAGACGATCGTGCACGCCGCGCCCCTCCTTTCGCTCGACTCGACGCAGGAGGCCGACGAGGTCCGCCGCTTCCACGACCGCGTGGTCAAAGCCCTCGGTGACGGGGCCGAGCCCGTCTATGTGCTGGAGCCCAAGCTCGACGGGGCCTCGATCGAGCTGGTGTACGAGGACGGTGTGCTGAGCCGCGCCGTCACGCGTGGCAACGGGCGCGAGGGGGAGGGCGTCACCGAGAACCTCAAGACGATCCCGACCGTGCCGCTCCGGCTGCGCGCGGACGCGCGCCCCGCACCGCCGTTCGTGGCGCTGCGTGGCGAGGTCATGATGTACATCTCGGACTTCGAGGCCTTCAACCAGAAGCTCGTGGAGAGCGGGCAGGAGCCCTACGCCTCCCCCAGGAACTCCGCGGCGGGGGCCATCCGTCAGCTCGACCCGCGCATGACGGCCCGGCGGAAGCTGGACGTGCTCGTCTACGACGTCCTGAAGGTGGAGGGCACTGCCTTCGCCACCGACTCCGAGGGGATCCGGGCCATCCGCGACTGGGGCTTCAAGGTGCCCGACAACCTGGACGTGGCGCGCTCTGTCGAGGACGTCCTCGCGTACCACGCGGCCTACGTGAAGGAGCGCGACGAGCTCGATTACGAGATCGACGGCGTGGTGGTGAAGCTGGACGACCTCGCCGCGCGCGCGCGCATGGGCACCACCTCGCACCACCCGCGCTGGGCGCTCGCCTACAAGTTCGAGCCGCGCAAGGAGGTCACGCGCATCGACAAGATCGGGGTGAGCGTGGGGCGGACGGGCGTCCTGACGCCTGTGGCGTTCCTGCGCCCCGTGGTGGTCGGTGGCGTCACGATCTCCCGGGCGAGCCTGCACAACCGCGAAGAGCTCAAGCGCAAGGACGTGCGCGAGGGTGACACCGTGCGCATCCAGCGCGCCGGGGACGTGATCCCGCAGGTGGTGGAGGTGGTGGCCCACGAGGAGGAGCGCCAGCCGCCCTTCGAGATGCCCGCGGAGTGCCCGGCGTGCGGCACGCGGGTCTACGAGGACGGGCCGCGCACGATCTGTCCGAACCGCTTCGGGTGCCCGGCGCAGCTCAAGGGGCGCATCGTGCACTTCGGCGCCCGGGAGGCACTCGACATCGAGGGACTCGGTGAGGAGACCGCCAACCTCTTCGTGGAGCAGGAGCTGGTGCGCACGGTCGCCGACCTCTTCGCCATCACCGTGGAGCAGCTCGTCCCGCTCGAGCGCTTCGCGGAGAAGAGCGCGACCAACCTCGTGGACGCGATCGCGGCGCGGAAACGGCCCGAGCTCCACCGCTTCCTGGTGGCGCTGGGCATCCCCGAGGTGGGCGTGGCCGTCGCGCGCGACCTGGCGAGGCACTTCGGGCGCTTCGAAGGCATCCGGCGCGCGACACGCGACGAGCTGGAGGCGGTCTCCGGGGTGGGTCCGAAGATGAGCGAGGCGATCACGGCCTTCCTGGCCGACGAGCGCAACGACGCGGCGATCCAGGCGATCCTCGACCGCGGCGTCTTGCCCGAGGAGACCGAGCCGGCGCCCGAGGCTGCCGCGGCCGGGGCGGACGCCGGGGCGGCCGTGTTCACGGGGACGATCCCCATCCCCCGCTCCACCGCCGAGGAGATCTGGCGCTCGGTCGGTGGCCGCGTGGTCGGCTCCGTGAGCAAGAGCACCGACTTCGTGGTCGCCGGCGCCAACGCCGGCTCGAAGCTCGCCAAAGCGGAGAAGCTGGGCGTGCCCGTGCTCGACTTCGACGCCTGGGTGAGGAAGGTCGAGGAGCTGGGCGGGACCGTGGAGGCCTGATGGAGAACCTGGACGTGGCGCGCACGCTGGAGGAGCTCGCCGACCTCCTCGAGATCGAGGGCGCCAACCCCTTCCGCATCCGCGCCTACCGCAACGCGGTGCGCACCGTCGAGGGGCTCACCCGCCCGCTCCGGGCCATGGTGGACGCGGGGGAGGAGCTGACCACGCTGCCCGGCATCGGCAAGGACATCGCCGGTCGCATCGAGGAGTTGATCGCCACCGGACGCCTCGAGATGCTCGACAAGCTCGACGCGGAGCTGCCGCGCACGCTCGTCGAGCTCATGCGCTTGGACGGGGTGGGGCCCAAGAAGGCGAAGAAGCTCTTCGACGAGCTCGACGTGCGCACCGTGGACGACCTCGAGGCCGAGCTGCAGGCCGGGCGCGTCGAGAAGCTCCAGGGGTTCGGGAAGAAGAGCGCTGAGAAGATCCTGCGGGCCATCGGGGAGCACCGCACGCACGTGGGACGCTTCCTGATCGACGAGGTGGAGGAGCTGGTCGCGCCCGTGATCGAGCACGTACGGGGCGCATCCGGCGTGGAGCGCGTGGAGGTGGCGGGTAGCCTGCGTCGCCGCAAGGAGACGATCGGTGACGTCGACCTCCTCGCCCAGTTCGAGGGGGACGGCACGGCGGTGGTCGACCACTTCGTGAAGTACCCCGCGGCCGAGCGCGTCGAGGCCGCCGGGGGCACGAAGGGGAGCATCGTGCTCCGCTCCGGCCTGCAGATCGATCTGCGCGTGATCCCTCCCCGCTCCTTCGGGGCGGCGATGCAGTACTTCACCGGCTCCAAGGAACACAACGTGGCCATGCGCACGCGGGCGGTGCGCAAGGGGCTGCGCGTGAACGAGTGGGGGGTCTTCCGCATCCCGGAGGGCGCCGACGCCGAGTCGCTGGGGAAGGAGGAGGGAGAGCGTCTCGCGGGCGCGGACGAGGAGGGCGTCTACGCTGCGCTCGGGATGACGTGGATGCCCCCGGAGCTGCGCGAGAACCGCGGCGAGGTGGAGGCGTCGTTCACCGGGGAGCTACCGCGGCTCGTCACGCTCGAGGACATCCGCGGCGACCTGCAGATGCACTCCACCTGGAGCGACGGGAAGGTGTCGCTCGAGGAGATGGCGCGCGCGTGCCGGGAGCGCGGCTACGCATACTGCGCCATCACGGACCACAGTCAGGCGATGGCGATGGTCCAGGGGCTCACGCCGGAGCGGGCGCGCGAGCAGTGGGTGGAGGTCGAGGAGGTGCGCGAGCGGGTCGACGGAATCGACATCCTGCGCAGCGCCGAGGTCGACATCCTCAAGGACGGGGCGCTCGACCTCCCCGACGAGATCCTGGAGGAGCTGGACGTGGTGGTGGTGTCCGTGCACTCGTTCATGGACCAGGACCGAACGACCATGACCGACCGGGTGCTGCGTGCGATCCGGCACCCGAGCGTCGATATTCTGGCGCATCCCACTGGCAGGCGGCTGAACCGGAGGAGTCCCTTCGAGATCGACATGGAGGCGGTGCTGGCGGCGGCCGCCGAGCTGGGGGTGGCCGTGGAGATCAATGCGAACCCCAACCGCCTGGACCTCAGCGACGTGCACGTCTTCCGCGCGAGGGAGCTGGGCGTGAAGGTCGTGATCTCGACGGACGCGCACTCGCCCCGTGAGCTCGCGAACATGCGCTTCGGTGTCGACCAGGCGCGGCGCGGCTGGCTGGAGCCGGCGAACGTGCTCAACACGATGCCGGCCCGTGACTTCCGGGCGTGGCTCGTAAGGGAGCGCGCTTGACGGGAAGCCGCGCGTGATGGCGCTCGCCTTCGACACACTGCTGCTCGTCGGCGGCATCGGCATCCTGTACTTCGGTGCCGAGTGGCTCGTCAGGGGCGCGGCCCGCCTGGCCGGCTCGCTCGGGGTCAGCCCGATCGTGGTGGGGCTCACCGTGGTATCCTTCGGCACCTCCGCGCCCGAGCTGGTGGTGAGCGTCGTGGCCTCCCTGGGAGGCAACTCCGACCTCGCCGTGGGCAACGTGCTCGGCTCCAACCTGGCCAATCTCGGCCTGATCCTGGGGCTCACCGCGCTCGTCCGCCCGCTCGAGGTGGCAGCCCGCGTGGTCTGGCGCGAGGTCCCGCTCATGCTCCTGGTCACCGCCGCGCTCTATCCGCTCGCGTTGGACGGCGAGCTGAGCCGGGGGGACGGCACCATCCTGCTCCTCGGGCTGGCCGGCTACCTCATCTTCGTCTTCCAGACGGTCGAGTCGGAGGCGCCGGAGATCGTCGGCGAGTACGAGGAGTTCATGAGGGCCGCGAGCCCCAGCGGGAAGCGGGTCCGGGGCATGGACGTGCTGCTGATCGTGGCCGGGTGCGGCGGCCTCGTGCTCGGCGGGTACGCGATCGTCGAGGGCGCCGTGGCGGTCGCGTCCTTCCTGGGGATCTCGCAGATCGTGATCGGGCTCACCGTGGTCGCCGTGGGCACGTCCCTCCCCGAGCTCGCCACCTCGTTGGTGGCGGCCATGCACAAGGAGGCCGACATCGCGGTGGGCAACGTGATCGGCTCCAACATCTTCAACATCCTGGCGATTCTCGGCACCGCGACCGTCGTGCAGCCGATCCACGTGTCGAGCTCGGTCCTGGCGCGTGAGCTGCCGGCCGTGCTGATCATCTCCGTCCTGGTCGTCCCGATGCTGCGGACGGGATGGTGCATCCAGCGCTGGGAGGGCGCGCTCCTCCTGGTCTGCTACCTGGGGCTCGGCCTCTGGCTCCTGTGAGGCGGTAGGGGGCGCGCCCCGACACGCGGCCCGCCCTGGCTAGACCTTCTCGAGCGCCTGCTCCAGGTCCGCGATCAGATCCTCCGGGTGCTCGATGCCCACGCTGATGCGGATGAGCGCGGGGGTGATCCCCATCCTGAGCTGGTCCTCGGGCGGCACGTCCGAATGCGTCATGGTGCCCGGGTGCTCGGCCAGGCTCTCGGTGCCGCCCAGGCTCACGGCCAGCTTGACGAGCTGCAGGGCGTTGAGCAGGCGGAACGCCTCCGCCTCGCCGCCCACCACCTCGAAGGAGATCATCCCCCCCGGCGCCGAGCACTGCTTGCGGTAGATCTCGAACTGCGGGTCCGACTCGTCCAGGTGTCCGAGGTAGTGCACGCGCTCCACCCTGGGGTGATCGAGCAGGAAATCCGCCACGTAGCGCGCGTTCTTCATCTGGCTGGTCATGCGCAGCTTGAGCGTCTCCAGGCTGCGCAGGAGGAGCCAGCACGTCCACGGGCCCGCCATCGTGCCCAGGATCGTCCGGGTGGTCTTCACCGCGCCGATCAGCTCCCCCGCGCCGAGGCACGCCCCCGCGATCAGGTCCGAGTGCCCGCCCACGTACTTCGTGAGGGAGTAGAGCACGAGGTCGGCGCCCTGGCGAAGAGGATGCTGCCAGAGCGGGCCGAGGAAGGTGTTGTCGACGGCCACGAGCGTGCCGCGCTCCGCGGTGCCGCACGTTCCGGCGAGCTCGGCACACGCCTCGATGTCCATGAGCGCGTTGGTCGGGTTGGCGGGCGTCTCCAGGTAGATCATGCGCAGCCGGCCGCGCCGGTCGTCCCCCTCGTCGAGGACACGCTCGAGCCCGGCCATCCCCTCCATTGCGGGGAAGCAAACCGTGTCGATGCCGAACTCGGGGAGCGTGTGGTGCAGGAGGTACTCGGTGCCCCCGTAGATCGGCTCGGCGAAGACGACCACGTCGCGGGGTCGGAGGAAGGTGAGGAGCGTCGTGGAGATGGCGGCCATCCCGCTCTCGAAGGCGGCGGCGGCATCCGCCCCGTCCCAGAGGGTGAGCCGGTCCTCGAGGATCTCGAGGCTGGGGTTGTTCAGCCGCGAGTAGATGAGGCCCATCGTCTCGGAGGGGCGCTTCTCCCGCAGGCCGTAGGCGACCTCGAAGAAGGCCTTTCCCTCCTCGGCGGATTCGAAGACGAAGGTGGACGTCTGGAAGATCGGCGGCTTGGCGGAGCCCTCGGACCATTCCGGCTCGTAGCCGAAGCTCATCATGAGGCTCTCGGGCCTCACCGGGTGGTCACCGATCCGCTTCTTCTTCTCCTTGTCCCACATCGGGACGGCTCCTGCTAGCCGGGCGCGTGAGGGGGGGCGCCGGGGTCGCGACGGCTGGAACGACCGCGGGGCCGGGCAGATCCGGCGGGAGGCTTCCCAAAGCTAAGGGAAGGGCCGGGAGAGCGTCGACGCTTGCGGGGGCGTCGCCCGGGGGTGGAGGTTGCACGCGTCCCGGGAGAGGAGGCGACCGTTGAGCGAGGAGTCACGGCCGGTCCACGAGGCCATCGACCGTTGGGAGGCGCGGGGTCTCGTGCCTCCCGAGCTCGCCGCGCGGCTGCGCGAGGACGTGGACGAGGCCTCCGATGCGGGAACGGCGCGCATGGGCCAGTACGTCGTGGCGGGCACGGCGGCCGTGGTGCTCCTCATCGCGGCCGGCGTGTTCGTGGAGTGGGCGTGGCCACTCATGGGCGAGCGCGCGCGCGCCACCTTCCTCGCCGCGCTCGGCGTCGGCGTCTACGCGTGGGGCGCGCGGATCGAGTGGAGCCGGCGGTGGCTCCCCGCCTCGCTCCTCATGCAGATCTCCGGGCTCGCGCTCGTCCTCGGCGCCTTCGTCTACGCCGGCCGCGTGTGGGACGGCGGACCCGCGTCCGTGGTCGTGGGCGTCCTCGCCCTGGGCGTTCCCATCGTGCTCGCGCCGCGCTCCTTCCGGCGGAGCGTCGTGATGCCCGCCGTGCACCTCTGCTTCGGCCTCGCCTTTCTGGCGCTTTTCCTCGACCGGGCCACCGGAATGGACCAGGACGCCATCGTGTGGGTGCTCGACGGCGTGCTCCTGCTCGCGGCGCTCTGCCTCGTCGGGCTCATCCGCTCCGACCCGCACGGGGACCGCCACCCCTGGGCGGTCAACGCGTTCGTGGCGGCGATCTACGCGGGCTTCTTCCTCGTCCTCCTCACGGGCGTGGGGCCGCTCGACCTGAACGAGTCGACGGTGCTCCCGCTCGACCTCTGGCTCTTCCTGGTGGTGGCACTCACGCTCTGGGGGATCCACCTGGCGCCCGCCGGGCTGCGCCGCGACTGGTTCGGCGCGCAGCTCGCATGGGCGATCGTGATGTGGATCCCCCTGGGGATGTACACCGCGCTCGAGGCGCTCGACGGCTCCCCGGAGGTCGCGCTCGTCCTGGTGGGGGGCGCGGCCGTGGCCGGGTTCACGTACGCGGTGCGCTACCGCATGCGCCGCGTGCTCACCGCGAGCGCGGTCGCCTTCATCGCGCCCACGTGGTACTGGGCGGTGGACCGGGGCGGCGCGCTCGGAGCCGTGCTGGCGCTGGGGATCACGGCGGTCGCGCTCTTCCGCCTGTCCGGCCGCATCCAGACCTGGCTGGGCGACGACGGCGCCTCTACGTAGCTTTGGGGCCTCCGGGAGGGCGGCCTCCTCCGGACGGAGCTTCTTCACCGACCCGACGACAGGAGACTGCGGAGCCGATGCTTCCCGTCGATCTCAGCGGCAAGCGCGCGTTCGTGGCGGGCGTGGGCGAGGACAGCGGCTACGGATGGGCGATCGTGCGCGCGCTGGCACGCGCCGGCGCGTCGATCTGCGTGGGCACCTGGCCCCCCATGATGCGCATCTTCACGAAGAGCCTGGAACGCGGGCGCCTGGAGACGGCCCTGCCGGACGGCGGGCAGATCGAGATCGAGAAGGTCTATCCGCTCGACGCCGTGTTCGACAACCCGGAGGACGTGCCCGCCGAGCTCCGTGAGGACAAGCGGTACGCCGAGCTGGAGGGGTACACGATCCAGGAGGTGGCCGATCGGCTGAGGGCCGACTTCGGGGACGGGTGCCTGGACGTGCTCGTCCATTCGCTCGCCAACGGGCCGGAGGTGAAGAACGCGCTCCTGGAGACGAGCCGGCAGGGCTACCTCGCGGCGGTCAGCGCGAGCGCCTACTCGATGGTCAGCATGGTCCAGCGCATGGGCCCGCTCATGCGGCCGGGCGGAGCGGTCGTGTCGCTCAGCTACCTCGCGGCGGAGCGCGCGGTGCCGGGCTACGGCGGCGGGATGAGCTCCGCGAAGGCGGCGCTGGAGAGCGACACGCGCCTCCTCGCCTACGAGGCGGGAAGACGCTGGGGGATCCGCGTGAACACGATCAGCGCGGGCCCGCTCGCGAGTCGCGCCGCGAAGGCGATCGGCACGATCGATCGCATGGTCGAGTACTACCGCATGAACTCCGCGCTCGCGGACGTACAGACGGCGGACGACGTCGGCAACGCCGCCGCCTTCCTCTGCTCCCCCCTCGGCGCCGGCATCAGCGGCGTGACGCTGCATGTGGACAAGGGCTACCACGCGATGGGGATGGGCGCCGACCCCGGCTCCGCCCCCCAGTAGTCGGCGGGCCCGCCGATGAGGGGGTCGTCGTGAGCCCCGGGCCGCGCCTCGGCGGGCGCCTCCCGGAGATCCGCGTGCCACCACCCGGTCCGGCCTCGCGGGAGCTCGCGCGCCGGCTGCGGGCCGTGGAGTCCCGCAACGTGACCGCAGTCTCCGAAGGGTGGCCCGTGTTCTGGGAGGAGGCTGCCGGCACCAACGTGCTCGACGCCGATGGCAACCTCTACCTCGACCTCACGGGCGCGTTCGGCGTCGGGCTGCTCGGCCATGCGCACCCAGGTGTCGTCGAGGCGGTGGCGCGCCAGGCGCGGGCTCTGGTGCACGGGATGGGGGACGTTCATCCCCCGACCGTGAAGCTCCGGCTGCTCGAGCGGCTGTGCGCGATGGCCCCCTGGGACGACGCCCGCGTGGTCCTCTCGTCCACCGGCTCGGAGGCCGTCGAGACCGCGCTCAAGACGGCGCTCCTGGCCACCGGCCGGCCCGGCATCCTGGCCTTCGGGGGCGCGTACCACGGTCTCACGCTCGGCGCGCTCGCGGCCACCGATCGCGCGCTCTTCCGCGAGCCGTTCCTCGCCAGGCTGTACGACGGGGTGGCCTTCGTGCCCTTCCCGGATCCCGTGCGCGAGGGCGCCGACGCCGGGCGCAACGGGCTGGCCCGTGTCCGGGACGCGCTCCTGCGGGGCGCACCGAACGGGGACCCCATCGGCGCCGTCATCGTCGAGCCCGTCCAGGGGCGGGCGGGTGTGCGCGTGGCTCCGGACGGGTTCATGGCGCGGCTCGGCACGTTGGCGCACGAGTCGGGCGCGCTGGTGATCGCCGACGAGGTGTTCACCGGCATGGGCAGGTGCGGCGCGCCCTTCGCGTCGGCCCGGGTCGGGCTGGCGCCCGATCTCGTCTGCCTCGGGAAGGCGCTCGGCGGGGGGCTGCCCATGAGCGCGTGCCTCGCGCCCCGACGGGTGATGGACGCCTGGCCCGAGAGCGAGGGCGAAGCCGCGCATACCAGCACCTTCCTCGGACATCCCCTCGGGTGCGCCGCGGCGCTCGCGGTGCTCGACGCGATGGAGGCGGAGGGCGTGTGCGAGCGGGCCCGGGTGCTCGGCGGTCGGGTCGTCGCGATGCTCCGGGAGCGGCTGGACGGCCGCGCCGGCGTGGCGGACGTGCGCGGACTCGGGCTGATGATCGGGATCGAGCTGGCCCGCGACGAGGACCGGGCGCCGCTCGCGGGCGCCGCGGTGCGCGCGGCCGAGACCGCGCTGGGGCGCGGCGTGCTCGTGCTCCCGGCGGGCGAGGTCGGGCACGTCCTCGAGCTGACGCCTGCCGTGGATCTGACGGACGATCAGGTGGCGCTCGCCGTCGAGGTGGTGGCGGACGCGGTGACCGAAGCCGCGGCGGTGGCGGCGTGAGGGCGCCGGTGTGGTCAGGGACGCTCGCGCGCCGCGTGAAGTGGCTCGCGCTCGTGGGCGCGGTGCTCCTCGCCGCGCCCGGCGGGTCGCCGGCGAGGACGGAGGCCTACCGCACCGACGTCCCGGTGCTGCTCGTGCCCGGGTGGTTCGACACGGCACGCGAGCTCGCACCCCTGCGCATCCGCCTCGTGAGCGCGGGCTGGCCCGAGCGATATGTGATGGCGATCACCTTCGCGGACCCCACCGGCAGCAACGTCGCTCACGCGGCCGAGATCGCGGAGGCGGTGGACACCCTCCTCGCCCGCACGGGCGAGGCGCGCGTGGACATCGTGGCGCACTCGATGGGCGGGCTCGCGACGCGCGAGTACCTCAAGGATCCCGCGGGGGCGCGCCGCGTCCGTCGCGTCGTCCTCCTCGCGACGCCCAACCAGGGCACGTACTCCGCCTACTTCGCCTTCGGCGGTGGGCGCGACGAGATGATCCCCGGAAGCACGTTCCTGGACTCGCTGAACGACGGCCCTCCCGTGCCCCCCGGGATCCACATGGTGACCCTGCGCACCCCCCTGGACGCGCACGTCCTCCCGCCCGAGTCGGCCACCTTGCCCGGCGTGGAGGACGTGGAGGTCTGCTGCCCCACGCACGAGGGGCTGCTACGCGACCTCGAGGTGTTCCGGATCGTCCGGCGGTTCCTGTCGGACGGCGTCGCCGCGGAGGATCGTTGACGCGCGCCCGGGCCGGGGGGGACTGGGCGGCGGTGCTCTTCGACCTGGACGGCACGCTCGCCGACACCGTCGAGCTCATCCTCCGCTGCTACCGGCACACCATGGAGGTCCACCTCGGTGCCTCGCCGCCGGACGAGCGGTGGCTCGCGGGCATCGGGACGCCGCTGACCGACCAGCTGCGGGCCTTCGCGCGCGACGCCGACGAAGCGCTGGCGATGGCCCGGACGTACGGTGACTTCCAGAAGACCATCCACGACCAGATGGTGACGCCCTTCCCCGGCGCGGTGGAGATGGTGGCGGCGCTGCGGGCGAGGGGGGTGGCGGTCGGTGTGGTGACCAGCAAGAGGCTGGAGATCGCGCGCAGGACGCTCGCGCGTTGCGGGTTCACGGACGGATACGACGTGCTCGTGTGCGCCGACGAGGTGACGAGGGGAAAGCCCGACCCCGAGCCGGTGATCCTGGCGCTGGAGCGGCTGGACCTGACGGGCGCCGCGGACAGGACGCTGTTCGTGGGCGACTCGCCGCACGATCTCAAGGCCGGGAGGGCGGCGGGCACGAAGACGGCTGCCGCCCTGTGGGGCCCCTTCGCCCACGACGTCCTGCGGGCGGAGGAGGCGGACTACTATGTCGACGAGCCCAGCGAGGTGTTGTCGCTCGAGCCGTGAGGCCGTGGGCGGGTGCGCGGCGCCGGGGAAGCCCGGCGGTGGAACGCGGTGCTATCCCGCCGACGTGGCGAAATCGACCTGCTCGGCGAGCGTGAGGTCCTTCTCTGTGATTCCCCCGGCGCTGTGCGTCCAGAGCGTCAGCGTGACGCGGTCGTAACGCACGTCGATGTCCGGGTGGTGGTCGGCGGTGTCGGCGAGCGTGGCCACGCGGTTGACGAACACCACCGAGTCGCGGAACGAGGAGAAATGGAATTCCTTGGTCAGCGCATTGGACTTCCTCTTCCACCCCTTCCGGTTCTTCAGCCAACTCTGGATGGATGCGTTGTTGAGCTTTTCGGTCTTCGCCATGGCGACCCCGCGTGTCGGTTCATGGAATCCCGGCGCCCGGGTGTCCCCCCGCGCGCCGACCCGTTTCTGCAACCGAATGTCCATACCGTCGGAGACACCGTGCTCGGCGGGGGCGTTGAGGGGTTGACCCCTTCGCTCGGGCGTTTTTAGTATTGGGGCCCTCCTGCTTCCGGAGGGTCACCGCCCCCATCGTCTAGCGGTCCAGGATCTCTGGTTCTCAGCCAGAAGACCGGGGTTCGAGTCCCCGTGGGGGTACTGAGGGAAGCCGGGTCGGTCCGCCGACCTGGCTCCCGGGGTCGCTTAGCTCAGCTGGTAGAGCGCTACGTTCACATCGTAGAAGTCGCAGGTTCGAGTCCTGCAGCGACCATGCAGAATTTGCCAAGTGATCGAGGCTCAACGTCTTAGGCGTTGGGCCTCAGTTGTTTAGGTAGTGGAAGATATCGAGGAGTTGTTGCCACAAGTCATTGTGCAGAGCGTACTTGCGACGCTTCCACAAGGTCCCGTATCCACTCTTCCTGGTTGGAGTGGAGCGGCAACTTCGCCTTGTCGATCCTGAACGAAGGCCTGATCTTAGTTCAGCTTACGGGTTAAGGTGAACCAAGACGCGGAGGGAGGTCAGGATGCGAGGCACACTCGTCTCCCGGACCTGGACGTACGACCCGACCCTCTATGCTCCACCGCGGTACCGACGAGCGTGCAGCTACGACGCGTTCATCCCCGAGCCACTGGCGGGCGATGAGTTCAGCCTGCTCTCCCGGGTATCGGGAGTCGTCTCGGACGCCGAACAGGCGATCATGAGCCTGAACGCCATCGCTCGTCCTGCACTGGCTCCTCTGGCTCGCCTCCTCCTTCGCACCGAATCCATCGCTTCCTCCAAAGTGGAAGGGCTGCAGGTGGGGATTCGGCAACTGGCCCGGGCCGAGTCGCGGATGGAAACCGGGGGCAGGCCGGCTCCGACCGCCCTCGAGGTCATTGGCAACATCGACGCCATGCAGCTCGCCGTGGATGAAGCTTCTGCCGCCGCGTCCATCGGCGTGTCGCACGTCACCGATATCCACAGGAGACTGATGGTCAACGCCCCCAACTCGCACGTGGCCGGGCTGCTGCGGACGAGTCAGAACTGGATCGGCGGCAACGACTACAATCCCTGTGGTGCCGACTTCGTCCCCCCTCCGCCGGAGCGCGTGGAGCCGCTGCTTCAGGACCTCTGTGCCGCCATGGCCGAGGAGTCCCTGCCGCCCCTTGTCCAGGCGGCGTTGGTCCATGCACAGTTCGAGACCATCCACCCCTTCGACGACGGGAACGGCCGAACCGGCCGCGCGCTCCTCCACGTCGTCCTTCGACGTCGCGGCATTGCGGCATCGTACATCCCGCCCATCAGCGTCGTTCTCGCCGCCCATCGACAGCGGTACATCGATGGGCTGACGCACTTCAGAGCCGGCGACATCAACGGCTGGATCGAGCAATTCGCCATTGCTGCAGCGCAGGCTGCGCGCCTGGCAGAGGCCTACCTCGATGCGGTGACGGCACATATCGAGACATGGCGTGGGCAGTTGGCGGCAGGGGACGCGCCGCGGTCTGACGCGGCCGCCTGGGCAGTCATCGACGTCCTGCCTGCGCACCCCGTGATCACCGCGCCGGTAGCGGCTGCGGCCACGGGGAGGGCCAAGGCGGCGATCCATCAGGCGATCCAGCAACTCGAGCGATGCGGCATCCTGGCACCACTTTCGACCTCGAAGCGGAATCGGTCCTGGGAGGCTGCGGGGCTCCTGGCGCTCTTGGAAGGCCTGGAGGCAGGGAGACTGCCCGACAGCGCGTGACGTTTTGCAGCGGCGCCGCCCTGCCTTGGTTGGAGGAGGCAGCCAGGGTGCGGAAGCACGGTGTGGATACCCACCCTTGATTCGGGCCACCTGGAGGCCGATCAGCCCCCGAACCACCGCCGAAGATCGTCCAACGCCAGGCATTTCCCGGCATCAGGCGGAATCACCGGGAATCGCAATGCAGTCCTGCAGCGACCATAGCGATTTGTGGAAGTGATTACGCCCCAACGGCTTACGGCCGTTGGGGCTTTTCCGTAGGTGCGGATACCTCTGGAAGGATCGAGGCTACCTGGTGGCGCGAAGCGAGCAACGACGCGGCGAACGGTCACTGGGGTGCCGGAGGTCATGGTTCCTTCCGGACCTGAGGGACCCGCTTGGGAGGTCGAGCACATCAATCCACGCTGGCGTTGACGCGGACACGTATGGTTCAATATATTGAACCTAAACGTACATGAGGTACAGTGTAATGAACGGTACGATGAGATGAAATCCGAGGCGTATGATATCCTCCCGGTTCCGGTACGGCGCTCGCTGAAGAAGCTCGGGCGAGACATCCGCGTGGCGAGGAAGAAGCGCCGGCTCACGGTGGCGATGATGATGGAGCGCGTCGGCGTGTCCAAGGTCACCTATCTCAAGGTCGAGAAGGGCGACCCGCGCGTGGGCGTCGGCATCTACGCGACGACGCTGATGGCGCTGGGGCTCGGCACGCCGCTGGCCGACATCGCCGATCCGGCGGGCGACGAGGAGGGCCTCGCGATGGAGGAGTCCCGGCTGCCAGAGCGCGTGCGACCGCGTGGCCCGAGCGAGGGCATATGAGGCGGACGCTCGCGGTGTACCTCGGCGAGGAGGGCCGCCTCGTCGGCTACCTCCACTACAACCTCGAAGGGTCGCGCGAGAGCGCGGCCTTCGAGTACGACGCGAGCTGGCTGGATGCGGCCGACCGCTTCGCCATCGACCCGGCCCTGCTACGCCTGGTCAGGGGCCCGCAGTTCCACAAGCGCGCGTATCGGGACGATACGGTCCTTCACGGAGCGCTCGCGGACACCGAGCCGGACGGCTGGGGCAGGCGCGTCATTCTCCGGGACCACGCGAAGCGGCGTGCGGAGAGCAGGCTTGCGGAGGCCGCGCCCGGCGCACCGCTGAACCACCTGGACTTCCTGCTTGCGGTGGATGACGCGAGCCGGGTGGGGGCGTTGCGGTTCCGCGACGAGGACGGCGTGTACCAGCGTGCCCCCGAGCCAGGGCGCCGGCGCACGCCGCCGCACGTCAGCCTCGCCCAACTGGTTGCATCGTCGCACGCGGTGGAGATGGACGAGGAGACCCTGGCCGACCTCGCGTACCTCCGCGGCCGGGGCACCTCGCTGGGTGGCCTTCGTCCGAAGTGCTCGATCGTCACGTCGGACGGCCACCTCGCGATCGGGAAGTTCCCGAGCGTCGGGGACCAGAGAGCGGTGACCAAGGCCGAGATGCTCGCGCTCCGCCTGGCGAAGGATGCCGGGATCAGGGCCGCGGAGGCCACGCTTGTCGAGAGCGAGGGACTGCCGGTCGCCGTGGTGCGACGCTTCGACCGGGACGCGACGGGCCGTATCCCCTACATCTCGGCGGCCACGCTGCTCGGCGTGAGTCCGCGCGACCCCGAGCCGCACACGTACACGGAGATCGTGGACGCGCTTCGCGTGCACGGCGACGACCTGACGCAGGAGCTCGAGGAGCTCTGGCGCAGGATCGCGTTCTCCATCCTGATCACCAACCTGGACGACCATCTGCTCAACCACGGCTTTCTGCACCGAGGCCAGGGGCGCTGGGTGCTATCGCCGGCGTTCGATGTGAATCCGTTCCCAGACCGGGTGCGGGAGCTGAAGACGTGGATCTCGGAGGACGCCGGGCCCGCGGCCGCGCTGGAGCCCCTGATGGAGGCAGCCCGGTACTTCCAGGTGAGCCTGGCCCGGGCGCGCGAGATCGTGGGCATCGTCGATCGAGCGGTCGCGGGCTGGCGTGTGCGGGGCGGCGCCCTCGGCATGACGAACGCGGAGCTCGATGCGTTCGCAGATGCGTTCGAGCACGAAGAGCGCGCCGCGGCGCGGCGAATCAGGGAGAGGACCTGACGCTTCGGAGCGCGCGGCATCTACGTGGTGCGGCCGGGTAGCAGGGGGAATCGTGCGTCGTCGTCGTGCGCGAACCGCATGACGGAGTGCCCGTGCTTCCAGAGGTCGGATGGGGGGTCTGGATCCCCCCCGACGATTCCGGGCGCTGCGGTGGACGGACGACCCGCACGACCGTAGAAGACCCTTGAATCGCGGGCATCCCTGGGAATCTCCCGTAGTCACCGACGAGGTACCGCAGTCCTGCAGCGACCATGGCAGACTTTCATAAATCTATGAGGCCCAACGTCTTAGGCGTTGGGCCTCAGTCGTTCAGGTGTGGAAGGTCTGGGCTGCTTGGGCCTGCAAGTGATGGTGCAGGAAAGACTTACGGTCTTTCCACAGGTTTCGGCCCTCCCCGTCGGGGCGAGTTCGCGACTGCATGGCGACGTTCCGGAGGCGTCGCAGCTCCTTGACCGCCCACTGATCGGGCTCTCACTGTGCCGCGGAGCGCCGAGACAGGCGCTGGATCTCCTGCCCCGGGGTGAACACGACCGATGCTTGCAGCCCCTGAAGCGCCGCGGCACGACCTGGCCACGCGTGCCCTCCGCACGGCGGCGTACGCCTCCGTCTTCGGCCCGATCCTCTACATCGCGGTGACACTTCTCCACCCCGGCGGCGTCGGAAACGATCACCCTGCCGTCTTCCGCGCGTACGCCGAATCCCGGAGCTGGACGGCGGTCCATCTTGGGCAGTTCGCCACGCAGATGGTGGCGCTGCTCGGTCTGGGCGGGATCGCGGCCTCCATTCTCCGCCTCCAGGAGCGCGGGCGTCTTTCGGCTCTACTGGCGCTGATCACGACCGCCGCAAGCGTCCCTGCTACGGTCGCACTCCTGGGCGTGGACGGAATCGCACTCGGAAGGGCAGCGAGAGCCTGGGTGGCCGCGGGTGCCTCGACGGGATCGGCGACGTTCGCCGCGGCCGAAGCGATCCGCTGGCTCGAAGAGAGCATGAACGCGATGCAGGGCCTCGCCCTTGGTGTGACGGCCGCCCTGGCCGGAGCCGCGATGCTGCGCGGGTCGGCCTATCCGCGCTGGGTTGGCTGGCTCGGCGTCATCATCGGCGTCGCGGTGTTCGTCGACGCGATCCTGATCGCCGTAACGGGCTTTTCTGTGGTGGCGCAGACGTGGTTTCTCTCCCGCAATCCGGGACTCTGGGCCTGGACGATGATCGCTGGAGTGCTGATGTGGCGTCGCCTGCTACGGCCGGAGGTGGTCTCGCACAACGACCACGGGGGCGCCGGTTGAGACTCGCGACCGCCAGGCGTCATCCTGTTCCGGTTGGCGACGAGAGCCTCACTGCCCTCCACCCCCGGATCCGCTCCACAGCATCCTGGGCGGCGGCGATTCCCTCTTCGATGGCACCCCGGAACCCAGGGTCGGCTCCTTGCCGCACGGCCCCCGCCGCGAAAACCCGAGGCACGACGGTCTCCCGGGGCAGACGCCGCCGCGCAAACGCCCGACTCCATCCCTGTCGCTCAATGGCGTCACCCGTGGCCACCCAGCCGTCGGTCGGCAAGGAAAGAGCGCCGTTGAGCCACTCGCTGCGAGGGGTCCGGGGATCGAGCACGAAGAGTGCGGCGGCGGGGCGGACAATGATCCTGCCGGTGGTGCTGTCGCGGAGGACGATGGCTTCCAGCGATCCGACGCCGACGAGCTCGACGACCTCCACCGAAGGGCGGGCGGCTACGTTGAGCGTTATCCGGACCTCACGGACGAGATCTTGGCTCAAGTGATCTCCCACGCGGGCTTGTTCGGAAAGAACCAGGACGCTCCGGCACGAGCGCGCCAATCTGAGGGCCGCCGCGACGGCGGCGTTCGGTTCGCCGAGAACCACGGCGTCCTTGCCGACCAACCCCGGAGGCACAAGCGGCGGCACGCCGCGATAGAACCCCGCGCCACTGAAGCTACGCGCTCCATTGATCTCCACGGGAGACACATCGGCGCCGGTGGCGGCGATGACGGCCCGAGCCCGAACGGTCGAGCCGTCTTCGACCACCACCTCCCGAGCCCGGCGGGTGCAGCGGAGTGCCACCGCGCGCGTTGCAGTGCGCACCTCCACCCCGGCGCGCGACAGCTCGGCACCGGCCCGATCGATCCACTCCTGGCCCGTGAGTCCGACGGGAGAGCCCGACACGACCTCCAGCCGTGCCAGATCCGTCGCGGCGCCACCGAGGGACCCCTGCTCTTCCACCAACGTCACGGACAGTCCCGCACCGGCCGCATGCAGGGCTGCGGAGATTCCGGCCGCCCCCGCACCCACCACCGCGACATCGGGGGTCTTGTGAGCCATCGTCGTTCCTCGTCATCAATTGGTCTTCCTGGGCGGGGCCGCGGGGGCCCAGCGCCTGGAGAAGCATGCCGCTTCACCGTCACGGGGGATTGAACGAACCCGTCGGGTTCCTTGAACGAACCGGCTGTCGTGAACGACAAGAACCCCATCGATCAGACGGCCCCGGGGGGCGGCTGGGCACCACGAGCCTACCTCTGGGAGGGAGGGTGGATCGGCGTCGGACGGGCGTCGGCCATCGTCCCGCCCCACGAGCACCATGCCGTTCAGATCTCGCTGGCGCTGGACGGAGAGCTCCGGGTGCGGCAGGCCGAGGGCGAGTGGACCACAACCCCTGGTGTCATCGTGCTCCCGGACGTGCCGCATTCGTTCGATCCGTCGGGTCGTGCGGTGGGGATGCTGTTCATCGACCCGGAATGCCTGGAGGGCCGCTGGCTCCGCCAGAGCTGGGCGGGACCCATCAGCGCCGTCCCTGCCGAGCGCTATGCGTGCTGCGTGCCGGGCCTCACGGAACTCCTGCAGCGGCCCATGGACGTGGCAGAGGTCACGGCTCTCGTGATCGAGGTGGTGCGCAACCTCTGCGTGGGTCCGCCCCCCGCGCGGAAGATCGACGCGCGCGTGCTGAAGGCACTCGAGGTGATCCGCGCGAGCGAGACCTCGCGGCTCCCTCTCGACAAGGTGGCCGCGACCGTGTTCCTGTCGCCCAGCCGATTCGCGCACGTATTCACCGAGACGGTGGGGCTGCCCTTCCGACGCTACGTCCTCTGGCGGAAGCTGTCGCGCGCGATGCAACTGGTCGCGCGAGGCAACACGCTCTCCGCCGCTGCGCACGGCGGAGGGTTCTCGGACTCGGCGCACCTGACCCGCACGTTCTACCAGATGTTCGGCATCTCACCGACGAACATGCTCGGTCGCGGGGAGCTGTACGAGATCCCCGCTCCCTTCGAGGTCGACGGCGTCGACACGTAGCGAGGTCAGCCGGTTCATTCAACCGAAGCAGCGGATTCGTTCAATCCGCCGTGAGCAGCCGAGCTCACCTTTCTCTCGTCGGGGGGAGCGGCCATCCGGGCCCTCCTCCACGACATCACACCGAGATCGGAGAGATCGACATGAACACCGAAGCGAACTGCGCCTGCGAGCCCTGCATGGGCGCCGCGTGCACGTGCGGATGCCAGAGCAAGCCCACGGACTGCGCCTGCGGTCCCGAGTGCACCTGCCAGGGCGCGAGCTGCCGCTGCAGCCGCTGAGTCACGCGGACAGGTGATCCCCCCGGCGGGGCGGCCATTCGTGGTCGCCCCGCCTCTTCGTTTGGATTCACGCCGGGAGCACCGCGGGTCCCGGAGATGACGTCAGCCGGTTCATTCAAAGATCCCGGCGACTTCGTTCAATCCGCCGTCGGACCGATCCGGCACCTTCTCTCCATGACCACGAACGGTCCGCACACCACGGGCCTGCCCATCGCGACCAGGAGAGGACCATGCCATACCAGACCGAGCACCACGGACACGCCCTCGCAAGGGATGCCGCTTCGCACACCGGACACTGCGGGATGATGCGGGAGATGTCGGCAGATTCCGACGCCGCGTACCAGCGGGCGTGGGAGCGCGCGATCCCGGCGCCAGGCCGCAACGTCGTCGTGGTCGAGCTGGACGCGAGGGAAACGAACTGGTCGTTCGTGCCCGGGCAGATCCGCCCGCGCCTGGGGCTACAACGGTCAGGTTCCCGGTCCGGTCATCGAGGCGCGCGTCGGGGACGTGCTCGAGGTGCGCCTGACCAACTCGCTGCCGGAGCCCACGACCATCCACTGGCACGGCCTGCGGGTTCCCGCGGCCATGGACGGCACTGAGAACGTGCAGCATCCGGTCATGCCGGGCGAGACCTACACCTACCGCTTCGCATTGCCCGACGCGGGCACGTTCTGGTACCACCCCCACAGCAACGAGACCGTCCAGCTCGAGCGCGGGCTCTACGGTGCCCTCATCGTGCGCGCCGACGACGAGCCCGAGCTCGACGCCGAGCGCGTGCTTGTCCTCGATGACGTGAAGCTGGATCGGGACGGGCAGATCAAGCCTCCGGGCGGCGTGGTGGAACGCCACGACGGGAGGCTGGGCACCACCGTCCTGATCAATGGACGGGAGGGAAGCGAGCTGCGCATGGCCGCCGGGCAGATCGAGCGCTGGCGCATCGTCAACGCTTCGAGTGCACGCTACGTGAGGCTGTCCATCGGAGGGCGGCCGTTCCACCTGCTGGGCACGGATGGGGGCCTCCTGACGGCTCCCGTGACCATGACCGAGGTGCTCGTCGCTCCCGCCGACCGGGTGGACGTCGCGGTGGGTCCGTTCGAGGAGGGTGAGGAGGTCGCCATCGAGGCACTGCCCTACAACCAGGGGAGCGTGGCGCGGCCGCGGCGCTTCCGGTACGGGATGGTGCGCGTCGGGGCGTTCGCCCCGTCACGCGCCTCGATTCCCGCTCATCTCCGGGAGATCACGCCGCTGGTCCAGGGACCGGTGGCCGTGACGCGCGAGGTCCACCTCGGCTTCAAGATCAACCTGCGCAAGGGCGTGCTCTTCACCGTCGATCACGAGCAGCATCACCGCGCCGACCCGGTTCGTGTGGGCGAGCTGCAGGTGTGGGACGTCGTGAACGACACGCTCATGGACCACCCGTTCCACCTCCACGGCTTCTTCTTCCAGGTGCTGGAGGTGAATGGGGAAGCGCCCGCGTTCCTCTCGTGGGAGGACACGGTCAACATCCCGCCGAGGGCGCGCGTGCGGATCGCCTGGATGCCGGACGACCGTCCGGGCGAGTGGATGTACCACTGCCACATCCTCGAGCACCACGCCGTGGGGATGATGGCCCACTTCGACGTCGTCCGCTGAAGGACGGTTTCCATTCCATAGACCACGATCCAGACCCTTGGAGGTATACATGAACATCAAGACGATCATCCTGGGCACCGCTGCCGCACTCGTTCTCACGTCCTCCGGTGCCGCGGCGCAGGCGGCGGCCACGCCGCCTCTGCGGGAGACCTCTCGCATCACCCTGGGCGTGAGCGGGTTGGGTGCCGCGCCGCAGGGCGGCTTCGCCGACCAGCTCGACCATGCATTCGGGGCCGGTGCCGACGTGCGCGTGCGACTCGACGGAAAGGGGCGCCTGGCCCTGCGCTTCGACGGTGAGGCGCTCAACCGCGGGTGGGGTGGGCGCGACGTGGAGGTTCCCTCCCCGGTGGGCGGTATGCGGACGCTCGCTCTGAACACGAGCAGCACTGTGGTGCTGCTCGAGATGGGGCCGGAGTTCACGGGCTCGTTCCGCGGTACCCGTCCCTACGTGGGTGTCGGGGCCGGCGCAGCCTGGTTCGTGACCGACGCGTCCGGCTACGTCCGCGAGGGACAGTTCGGGGTCACCACCACGGTGTGGCAGCAGGACGCGGCCTTCGTGTGGGGCGCGCGCGCAGGGATGCGGCTGCCGCTCCGGGGGCGCACCGACATGGATCTCGGGGTGGAGTACCATCATGGCGCGCAGGCCGACTTCGTCCGGAAGGGCGATCTGAGTGTCGATGAACTCGGCTCCATAGCCATTCGCCCGATCTCGACGAACGCGGACATGCTCGTCTTCCGGGCGGGCGTTTCGGTGGCGTTGGGCAGGAAGCGGACCGCAGCGGTGCGCTGAGGTGTGCGGGTTGCGCGCGGTCGGGGAACTCCTCCGGCCGGGCGCGACCCATGGGATCATACCGGGGTGTGGAAACAGGGTGTGGATACCCACCCCGATTTCGAGCGATTCGGAGGGAGTTCAGAGCCCGAACTATTGCCGATAACCCAGCAACGACAGGCATTCTCCGGGATCAGCCGGAATCGCCCGGAATCGAGCTGCAGTCCTGCAGCGACCATGCTGGCTATAAGTAGTTACGCCCCAACGACTTAGGTCGTTGGGGCGTTTTGCTTTGGTCCTTGGTGATCTCGGCGTGTTTCCCGATCTCGTTGTGGCACAACGGGTTCTGCACCGTCCGGTCGTCGCAAGGCTGAATCCTGCGGCGACCGCTCATTCGCGGATCGATCAGTTCACCCGAGCCACGCCGCGATCCTCCCTCCAGGGCGTTCGCCACCCACCACTCGCCCACCAATGGGGGTTGGGGCCCTTGCTGCTCTTGCGTCAGGATGTGACTTTTGCGTTGTTGCGCAAAAGTGAGGTATCTATGCAAAAGATGGGGGACATGGCACTCGCGGCACTCCGGATGTTGCGGAATGCGCTTCCCGCAGGCGTGGAGGTCAACGCCGTTGACGGTCGCCCCGACGGCGCGGTGAAACTCTCCGTTCCGCAGGGGCTGCCGCTATTGCTCCAACTGAATGAGCGTGACGCCGTCGTGGGGCCCCAAGACGCTGAAGCGCCCCTGTGCGTCCCCGTCTTCCGGTCGCTCTCCCGTCGAGAGCGTGAGCGCCTGCGGAACGAGGGCCGCAGCTACGTCGATCTGACTGGCGCCGTCTTCCTCCAGACGCCTGGGTTCTACCTCGATCGCTCCGATCTCCCCGCCGTTACGAATATCGGGCGGGGGAAGAAGGGGGCGGATCCGTACGCCGACCGAGGGTCCCGCGTGCTCCGCGCGCTGCTCATGGCGCCCCGCGGAAAGCGATGGTCAACGCAGATGCTGGCCCGGGATGCGGATGTGGACACGGCCACGGCTTCCCGGGTCGCCCGTGAGCTTCGACGACGCGATCTCCTCCGAGACGAAACCCCCGGACAGGGGCGACGATCTTCGATCTGGATCCCTGATGGGCGGACGCTGATCGAAGACTGGGCTCGCGCCTACTCCTGGCAGGACAACACGCAACTGCGGCTCGCGGCTCCCAGTGGGGACACCCCGTCGGTTCATCCGTCGGCTGGGCAAACTGCTCGGCGAGGTCCGGTGGGCGCTGACCCTCCAGGCGGGCGCTGCGGAGCTGGCCCCGCACGCGGCATTCGAGACGATCCACGCTTACATCGACCCCGAAGTCGACCTCGCAGAGCTCGCCTTCGAGCAGGGGTGGGAGCCGAGCTCATCGGGCAAGCTCTGCCTCATGCACCCGACCTACGCGGAGTCGGTGTGGTTTCAGAGCCGCTCCGTGCAGGGTACGCCGGTCGTGAGTCCACTCCAGCTCGTACTCGACCTCTGGCACTATCCGGTGAGGGGACGGGAGCAGGCACAGCACCTCATCGAAGCGGTCCTCGAGCCGATCTGGGATGCCGATGTCGAGACGGATTGAGCTCGAGGCCGCGCTCTGGTCCATCCTCGACGCGCTGCGGCCGTACGGGGAGGACGTGCTCCTCATCGGCGGATGGGTGCCCTACCTCCACCTCACGTACGGGCGGGCCGCCGAGAAGGGCGCCCGGACGTCGCTGACTGCGGAAGCGGATCTCGTGATTCCGGGAAGGCTGCCACCGGGTGAGCGACCACTGGTGGCGGAGATCCTTGAAGCCGCAGGCTACCGCCGGCTGCCCGCAGCCGCGGCCGTCTGGGAGAAGGCCCCGGAGCACGGCGAGCGGATCGAGTTCTTCCAGACCCACCGGGGTCCGGCCTCGCGGCGCAGCACCATCCGACCCGTCGAGGATCAGCCGGGACTGGAAGCGCTCTCGCTGGACCACCTCTGGATCCTCGGCGCCTTCACCGACTTCGTGCTGGTCCCGGCACCCCAACACGGTGCAGCGACCCGCGCCGGCCCGGATCCCCCTCCTCGGTGCGTTCGCGCTGAACAAGGCGAACACGTTCAGTCTGCGCGGCGGCGCGGACGGAGCGGTGAAGTCCGCGAAGGACCTCTTGTACCTCAGGGACATCATGGCCGCCGGCAAGCGCCCCGCGGCGACGCTTGAAGCCGATCTCGACACCATGCTCGCGAGCGAGGAGTCGAAGCGTCGTGCGAGACTACATCCGCGCGGCGTGGTCCACCTGGAGAATGTCGCCCCCCGCTTCCACGCGCTGGCCGGGGACGTGCTGTCGGAACGGGACGGTGTGGAGCCAACCGCAGCGCGCGCGGACGTGGAGGGCCATCTCACGGATCTGATCGAGCTGCTCGGGCCACGGGGCGGCTGAGCCTGGAAGTCGCATGGGTGAGCTTTCGGCGACATCCCCTCAGGCCGACCCCGAGGGCTGCCCCGCGTCGCGCCCTCCCGTAGATTCCAACCCACCACAGCCCACCTGGGCTGGTCGGACAGCGGAAAAACCGTTGTGTTTCAAGGGTTTTTAGAGCTGGTCGCTCGTCGTTCGAGTCCTGCAGCGACCATAACGATTTTGCTAAGTGATTGAGGCCAAACGACTTGTCGTTTGGTCTCACTTGTTTGGGTGTGGAAAATCGCGGCTATCCGAACACCGTAAGGCGCTGGGGCGAAATCAGTTGCGTCGTTTCCACATGTTGACTTCGTACGGCTCCGCGGACCAGATGTAGTCTGGGCAGTGGACTGATTGTAGCGCGGAAGGTGGTCCGAGTGTATTGTAGTCGGACAGTCCCTCATCCATGGGCGGCCATCGTGGCCTACCTCCGACGCATCATCGACGACGAGATCGACGAACTGTTCGCTTCTCTCGCGGCGCTATCCATCGAAGGCCCAAAGGCGGTCGGCAAGACCGAAACGGCCCTCCAGCGCGCCTCGACCGTGCGTCGCCTCGACGATCCCCGTCAGGCGTCCCTCATTGGTGCCGACCCCAACCGGATCACCGTGGGCGTCCCGCCAATCCTGATTGACGAGTGGCAGAGGGTGCCGGCCACATGGGACGCGGTTCGCCGGGCCGTTGACGCCGACGCCACCGCGGGGCGCTTCCTCATCACGGGGTCGGCTTCGCCCGATTCGCCGTCCACCCATTCGGGGGCGGGGCGCATTGTGCGCCTTCGCCTCAGGCCGATGAGTCTGGTCGAACGTGGGGTCGCGCCAGCCTCCGTGAGTCTTCGCGGGCTCCTCGAGGGAGGGGTTCCTGATCTCGGTGGTGAGACAACGGTGGGACTTGCGGAGTACGCTGAAGAGATCGTGGCCTCGGGCTTTCCCGCGATCCGCCCCCTGCCCCCGCGCGCGCGGCGCGCGCAGCTCGACAGTTACCTCGCCCGCGTCGTGGACAAGGACTTCGAGGAAGTCGGCCAGCCCGTTCGCCGGCCCGCCACGCTGCGCCGTTGGATTGCCGCGTACGCCGCCGCGACATCCACGACAGCGAGCCTCGAGAGTATCCGGGACGCCGCGACCGGAGGCGAGGCAGACAAGCCGGCTCGCAGCACGGTCATCCAGTACCGGGACGCCCTCCAGCGCCTCTGGCTGTTGGATCCGGTCCCCGCGTGGATTCCCAGTCGGAACTACTTCTCGCGGCTGGCCCATCCCGACAAGCACCACCTCGCAGATCCCGCTCTCGCGGCTGCTCTGCTCGGAATCGACGCTGGCGGATTGTTGGAGGGGCGCGAGGGAATCGTAGCGCTCCCGCGAGCCGGCACCCTCCTGGGGCACCTGTTCGAGTCGTTGGTCACCCAGAGCGTGCGAGTTTACGCGCAGGCCGCTGAGGCCGAGGTGAGGCACCTCCGAACAAAGGGAGGCCGGCAGGAGATCGACCTCATCGTCGAGCGCCGGGATGGCCGAGTACTAGCCTTGGAGGTGAAGCTCACGGGAGCCGTAACGGACGAGGACGTGAAGCACCTACGATGGGTGCAGGAGCGTGTGGGCCACGACCTCCTGGATGCGATCGTCGTCACGGCCGGTCCCGCGGCGTATCGGCGTCGGGACGGGATCGGAGTGGTGCCGGCAGCCCTGCTCGGACCGTAGGGCTCCTTCCGGCCGTAGGAGCAGTCAGGGCTGGGGGTGTGGAAACGGGGTGTGGATCCCCACCCCCGTTTCGGGCCTCTGGAGGACCGATCGCCCCCAGCATGACCGGCGAAGACCCGCCCAGATCGAGCATTCCCGGGCATTGGCCGGAATCATCGCGATCGAACCGCAGTCCTGCAGCGACCATACGGTTTTGCTAAGTGCATGAGGGCCAACGACAAGTCGGTGGGCCTCATGCTGTTGTGCGCCAGGCATGGCAGTGACCCGTCGAGAGACGGGAGAAGGAACCGTGAGGCGAAAGCCGAACGGGAAGTGACTTGGAGGTGAAAGTCCTCTGGGGCCGGCGGCAGCCATAGTGGTCGCCGCGCCCTACCTCGATCAGTGTGTAGAAAGTGACGGCACATCAGAGCCAGCAAGTGTCTGCAAATAGGCCACTTACGGCGTTTCCACAGGTTGGCCCCATCTCCGTCATGCCGACCCCATGTGGTCTTTGGTGTGTGGGTCTAGCGTCGGCTGGCCGGCCTTGACCTGACCGGCCACCCGGGCCATGTTGTGGGTGTATATCACCCACAACGCGGGCGATTTGTGACACTATCGCGATATCTGCCCCGGGCTGTGCAGTCGGTGCTCGAGGCCAGGCTCGCTGCGTTCCCGGTGGTCGTCGTCACCGGAGCGCGGCAGACCGGCAAAAGCACTCTGGTGCGCAAGGTGGGTCCCGATCGCACCTACCTGACCCTGGACGATCTCAGTGTCCTGGACCAGGCCCAGCGCGCTCCTGACCAACTCCTGTCGCGCGGATCTCGCCTTACGCTGGATGAGGTACAGCGCGCGCCGGATCTCCTGCTCGCCATCAAACGAGCGGTGGACCAGCACCGCGCGCCTGGGCGGTTCCTGTTGACGGGCTCGGCCAACCTCGAGTTGATGGCGAGTGTGTCGGAAACGCTGGCCGGTCGTGCCGTTTACGTCACCCTCTGGCCGATGACGCGGAGCGAGTTGGTTGGACAGGGTGCGGTGGGGCGTTGGGACACGCTTGTGGATGAGCCCAGGCAGAAATGGCTCGAGGCATTGAGTTCGACTCGGAGTGGGAGGACTGACTCCTGGACAGACCTCGCGCTCCGAGGTGGCTACCCGGACCCGGCGCTTACGCTCGCGGACGAAGAGGCGCGTAGCGCTTGGTTCGAGGGATACCTCAGAACGTACCTCGAGCGGGACCTCCAACAGCTGGCCTCGATCGACAACCTGATCGGGTTCCAGCGGCTGACGCGGGCTGCGGCGCTTCGACTGGGCAATCTCATGAACCAGGCCGACCTGGCCCGGGATGTCGGCGTGCCCCCGACCACCGCACAGAGGTATCTGCATTTGCTGGAGGTCTCCTACCAACTTCTCCGGGTCGAAGCCTATGCGGTGAACAGGACAAAGCGCCTTGTGAAGAGCCCCAAGCTGTTCTGGAGTGATACGGCGTTGGCTCTTCATCTGAGTGCGGAGCGCGAGCCCCGTGGCGCGCACCTGGAGAACCTGATCGTGAACGACCTCTTCACTTGGCGGGAAACACGGACCCACCGACCCAACATCCTCTTCTGGCGCACGAGCAAGGGGGCCGAGGTCGATCTCGTGATCGAGACGCCCCGTGTACTCCTGCCCATCGAGGTGAAGGACAAGGTGAGTGTCCGTACAGACGACGCCAGGCACCTGCTCACGTTCCTGGACGAATACCCGGACAAGGCATCTGCAGCCGTACTGGTCTACACCGGGGAGGACACCTATTGGCTCACCGACAAGGTCCTGGCCGTCCCTTGGAGCAAGGTCCTGTAGGGCCGCCCTCTACGCACGGACCACCAACGAACTGGCTTGGCGGCTTTCCTCGGCACGAGTGGATGGGCGTGGTAGCCTTCCGAGGATGGCTGTCGTCGGAGGCGAGGCCGTCACTCGACCGTACTACGAGGAGGCGCTCGCGGTCGCCCGGCAGGGCGGCTTCGGCGTGCACGAAGGCCGACCCTGAACACGCTCGGGGTGTTGGCCTGGGAAGACGGCGAGCTCTCCCGGACCGCCAACCGATACCATGAGGCGGTGGCATGCTTCTGGCGCCTGGGGGACGCCCCGGGGCTGGGGCTCGGCCTGAACAGTCTCGGCGCGACGCTGCGTCGCATGGGTCGGCTCGACGAGGCACGGACCGTGCTTCGGGAGGCCGTGGCACAACAGCGCGTTCGCCTACGCCACGCTGCACGGCCACGCGCTCGCCGTGCTCGGCGACACCCTCTGCGACCTCGGTGAGCATGCATCCGCCGACGCGCTCTTCCGGGAATCGCTCGCGCTGCGCCGATGGAGGAACGACCGCCTCGGGGAGGGATGGATGTTGCAGCGCTGGCCCACACCGCCGCCGAGCAGGGCAATCTTGACCGGCTGAGGGACCTGTTGCAGGCGGCGCAAGCCATCGCGGATGAGCTCGATCACGCCCCCCTCGTGGAGGCGTGCGCACGCCTACGTGGTTGACAAGGAGGAAGACTCTTGCCCAGGTACATCATCGAGCGCGTGACCGGCGCGCTCACGGCCGAGGAGCTCCAGGCGGCCGCTCGGAAGTCGATCGAAGTCCTGCAGGGGATTCCGGGGGTCCGCTGGGTTTGCCGCTACGTCTCGGAGGGGAAGATCTACTGCGAGTGCGACGCCCCCGACGAGGAGGCGATCCGTCTCCACGCCAAGCTGGCCGGGCTGCCGGTGGACTCCATCGCCGAGGTGTCGCTCGAGGTCAGCCCCTCGATGTTCGTGTAGAGGACCGCCGTGACCCCCTCCGACCACCGCCCCCCTCCCTCCGCCCCCGGCCCAGCCGGTCCCGACAGCCCGCTCTTCCAGCCCCTGCGCATCGGCTCCATGGAGATCGCCGGGCGGCTGGTGAAGACCGCCACGGCGGAGACGCGCGCGGACGAGGCGGGATTCTCGACGTCCTCGCAGGTCGACTTCTACGAGGAGATCGCGCGCGGGGGCACGCCCCTCATCGTCACGGGGAACGTCTACACGAGCGAGGAAGGCAGGTCGACGCGCCGCCAGATGGGCGTGGACCACGACGACAAGGTCCCGGCGCTCGCCGAGCTGACGGCGGCCGTGCACCGGCACGGGAGCCGGATCGTGGCCCAGCTCAACCACTGCGGCCGCCAGGTCGTTCCCCGCACGGTGGGGCACGGCGCGGTCTCGGCGTCCGCCGTGTTCGAGCCTATGTTGGGCACCAGGCCGCGGCCGCTCACGACGGCCGAGATCCGTCGCGTCGTCGACGGGTTCGGCGATGCGGCCCGTCGGTGTCGCGAGGCGGGCTTCGACGGCGTGCAAATCCACGCCGCGCACGGCTATCTCGCGAGCCAGTTCCTGACGCCGCACACGAATCGGAGAAAGGACGAGTACGGCGGCTCGCTCGAGGGCCGCACGAGGTTCCTGCGGGAGGTCCATCGGGCCATCCGGGATCGGGCCGGCCGCGACTTCCCCGTCCTCCTCAAGCTGAACGGGACCGATGCGCTCCCGCTCCGGCGGGGCCTCGACACGGACCAGCTGGTCGAGGTCGCGCGCATCATGGGAGCAGAGGGCGTGGACGCGGTCGAGGTGTCGGTCGGGCACTACGAGTCGGGATTCCCGGTGGTGCGCGGCACCTTCTGGCGGTGTCTCCAGGGGATGGTCCGCGGGAGCGGACGCGATCTCCCGTTCCCGTGGCGGATCGCCTTCCGAACGTTCTGGCCGGTGGTCGCTCTGGCCTCGAACGTGGCCTGGCGTCCGCGAGAGGGCTTCAACGCCGGCCATGCGCGTCGCTTCAAGGAGGCGCTGTCGATCCCGGTTCTGTGCGTCGGCGGCTTTGTCACCCGCGAGGCGATGGAGGCGGCCCTCGCCGCCGGACAGTGCGACGCCGTCTCGTGCGGCCGTGCCTTCATCGCCGATCCCTGGCTCCACCGCCACCTGCGCGACGGCACCCCCGGGCCGACCTGCGTGTTCTGCAACGCCTGTGGGGGTCGGATCGGGACGCGCGAGCTCGACTGCTTCCACCCCCGCGTGCGCGCCGCGAAGGACGCGATGCTCGCGGGCGCCGCCGGAGACGAGGCGGCCGATGCCCGGCCGGACTGACGCCGGGGGTCATCCGGACCCGACCGCGGTAGGGATGGGAAGTCAAGGCGGATGGCCAGAGCTGCCCGTCAGTCAGTCGTCGAAGTCGCCGGGCGGAGACTGATCGAACTGGAAGTCGGGAACGGGCTCGGGATCGGCGGGGTCGAGCTCGGCGTCTGGTCGAGGAGGAAGTCACGCTGCGCCGCCGTCGCTCTTTGTTCGAGTCCTGTCCGCTTCAACCCTCCCGCAGCGCCGCCACCGGGTCGGTCCGTCCGGCCTGCCATGCCGGGACGAGGGCGGCCACCAGGGCTGTCACCGCCAGCGCCACGGCCGTGGCCCCGAACGTCGCCGGATCGGTAACCTCGATCCCCCATACGAGTCCCTCCAGGAACCTCGACAGCCACCAGGCCGCCACCACGCCGAGCACGATGCCTCCGGCCGCCAGGGCCATCCCGTGCCTCAGAATCATCCCAACGATGGAGCCGATGTCGGCTCCCAGTGTCAACCGGACCCCCATCTCGCGGCGTCTCTGCCCCACGGTGTAGAGCATGGTCCCGTAGACGCCACCGCACGCGAGCAGGATCGAGAGAGACGCGAAGGCATCGTCGACGCGCTTCGCGTACACGGCGACGACCTGACGCACGAGCTCGAGGAGCTGTGGCGCAGGATCGCGTTCTCCATCCTGATCACCAACCTGGACGACCACCTGCTCAACCACGGGTTTCTGCACCGAGGTCAGGGGCGCTGGGTCCTGTCGCCGGCGTTCGACGTGAATCCGTTCCACGACCGGGTGCGGGAGCTGAAGACGTGGATCTCGGAGGACGCCGGGCCCGCCGCTGCGCTCGAGCCCCTGATGGACGTGGCCCCGTACTTCCAGGTGAGCCTGGCCCGGGCGCGCGAGATCGTGGGCGAAGTCGAGCGCGCGGTCGCGGACTGGCGCGCGCGGGGCCGCGCCCTCGGCATGACGAACGTGGAGCTCGACGCGTTCGCCGTTGCGTTCGAGCATGATGAGCGCGCAGTGGCGCGGCGAATCAGGGGGGAACCTGACCGAGACCAGGGTCTGTCGATCGGTTGTCCGAGCGAGCGCGCGCGCGGTCGCGCAGGCGTCGTACGCACGCCGCATCATGAACGGCACAGCGGTTTCCAGAGGTTGGATGGAGGGTCTGGATACCCCCCCTCGATTTCGGGTCCTACGGTGGACGGACGACCCGGACGACCGCCGCCGACCCGCCAATAGCGGGCTGCTTGGGGAATCGCCCGGAATCATCGCCGAATGAGCGCAGTCCTGCTGCGACCATGGCGATTTTCGGAAGTGATGACGCCCCAGCGCCTTAGGTCGTTGGGGCGTTTCCATAGGTGGGAATGCCTCTGGAAGGTCTGAGGGGGCGGGTCGGTCAGGAACCGCGTGGTTGGGCGGATTCCGGTGGCTGAGGTTCCAGAGCTTCAGGTCCCTTCTCGACTGGAACCTCTGGTTCATGTCCGGTTGAGCGTTGCTCGATATGACTCCCGCTCCGGGTCAGGATGGGGTCACCGGCTGCGCTCGGACGTTATCTCGCCCGGCCCCGGGACGGGCACGAGGCGTTCGAGTAGGTCGAACCAGTTCGTCGTGTTCCTGTTCCGGTCGGGAGCTCCGGAGATCGGTGATTCACCTTGGGGCAGTTTGGTTTTCAGCCGTGGGTGCCGCTCTGGCGCATCCGGCCATGTCGTCCAGTGCCTGACCACCTGGACGAGGCAACGACCCGCTTCTGGTCAGTTCGTGGGATTCGACGGCTCGGCGGGGCTCGACGCGATGGTGGACGAGTCGGTCGCTTATCTGCAATCACACCAGGGGCGGCGGTGCTCACGCACGCCCGAGCGCTGAGGCGGGGGAGCCGACCGGCGCGGCGATCCGCCACTTGGTCCCGCCGTCCAACCTGGCGAGCGTCGTCGAAGGGCCTTCGTCTCCCGGACCCGGGGGATATCGCGTTCCGATCGGGTGGCGTACGTTCACGCGCATGGGCGGGCCATGCCAATCGGTCATGCCGGCGCCGTGCGTGACAGTGGATCTTCGCCGATTGGCGGCTCACCCACCATGTAGCGACGGAGCTCTGCCCATGCACCGCGCCCGACGATTGCTTTCGCGGTCGCTACAGATCGCGCTCGCGTTCTCGATCTCCTCGACGCTTCCCCTCGGCGCCCAGGCGGCGGCGCGCTTCGAGCCCGGCCCGTGCCCTTTCGAGGGCGGCGCGTGGCTCGAGGGAGAGAACCTCGACTGCGGCACACTGGTCGTCCCCGAGAGTCGTGACCGGCCGGGCGGTCGCACGCTGCGGCTCGCGGTGGCGATCTTGCGCAGCTCGGCCGACGAGCCGCGGCCCGATCCCGTGGTATGGCTCTCCGGCGGGCCTGGTTTTGCGGCGGTCACGTTCGCGCGCAGCTTCTCGGCTTCGCCGGTGGTGCTAGCGATCCGGCGCGAGCGCGACTTCATCCTCTGGGATCAGCGGGGGACCGGGTACTCGGACCCCACCTTCTGTCCCGACCAACGCGCGCGCCTGCTGTCGCTGGAGTACGTCGGCAACGACGATCCGCTGCGCGCGGCTCTCGAGATCGTCTCCGACTGCCGGGAGCGCATGCTGGCCGAGGGCCTCGACTTCTCGGCGTACAACAGCGTGACCAACTCCCACGATCTGGACGCGCTGCGGCATGCTCTGGGCTACGAGCGCTGGAACGTGTTCGGCGGGTCGTACGGGGCTCGACTGGCCCTCGTCGCAGCGCGGGAAGTGCCGGAGGGGATCCGCGCTCTGATCCTCGACGCCACATCGCCGCCCAACGTCGGTGGCGGCGACCACACGGCGGCGAACCTCGCCCGCTCGCTCGACCTGGTCTTCCGGCAGTGCGAGTCGAGCCCGTCGTGCCGCGCGCAGTTCCCGGACCTGGAGTCGGAGTTCTATGCCGCCATCGACGAGCTGAACGCCGACCCCCTGACCATTCCCATGGCGGACACTTCCCGCTTCCCCACCGGCCACGTCGTCCTCGACGGAAGGACGTTCGCCCTCGGTGTCTTCCAAGCGCTCTATTCGCGGTACCTCATTCCCCTCTTGCCCCACGTCATCCACCAGATGCGCGAGGGCAACGTCAAGCTGCTCGTCGGCCTGGCCGACGCGCTGGCACCCGACCCCGAGACGCAGAACCCGTGGCTGGAATACACCGTCGAGTGCTATGAGCAACTGCCCCTGCTCTCGGTGGAGAGGCCGGCGGACGTGGGCGCCGGCGATCGGTTGGCGGTGATCGCCGACAGGCTCTTCGAGCCCGTCTGCGGAGCCTGGCACTCGGAGCGGGGCGACACGGCCCGACTGCGTGAGCCGGTCACCACCGACGTGCCGACGCTGATCTCCGTCGGCGAGTTCGACCCGATCACGCCGCCGTACTACAGTCGGCTTGTAGCCGAGCACCTGCCCAACAGCCTCTATCTGGAGGTTCGGGGGATGGGACACGGCGCCCTTCCGTTCACCGCCTGCACGCGCGGAATCCTCGAGAGCTTTCTGGACGCCCCCGCCACGATGCCGGACACGGCGTGCCTGGGCGAGCTTCCGGGAGTAGTCTTCGTCACCGACCTGCACATCGAGCCGGCCATCGGCGCGGTCGCTCAGGAGCTGGCGGCCGGTCCGGGCCTCGGCCTGATCTTGTGGCTGGGAGCGACGCTGCTTCTCCTCGTGTCGGCGGTGCTCGGCTGGCCCGCGGTCGCACTCGTGCGCCGGATTCGGCGTCGTCCCGCACCACCCCGCGATGCCCGGCGTCTGGCGCGCCCGCTCGCCGGGCTGGCAGCCCTGACGGCCGTGGGCTTCGTCGTCGGGCTGGCGTGGGTCATCCGTCGCGTGGCGGCGCAGAATCCGTACGTGATCGGATTCGGCATCCCGGAGTCCGCCGCGCCGCTCCTCTGGCTACCCTGGGCGGTGGTGGCCTCTACCCTCGGGGCCGTGGCGTTTGCCGTGCTCGCGTGGCGGCGCGGCTGGTGGGGACGGGCCGGACGCGTGCACTACAGCCTGGTGGCCGCCGCCTGTGTCGCGTTCACGGCGTTCCTCGTGACGCGGGGACTGCTGTAGGGCGGCCGATGGCGGAGCACCTCGCCGAGCTGTCCTCGGGTCGGATGGCGCTGCCTTCACGGCAGGCTGCTCCTGGTCGCCACGGCTGCCGCGCACCTGGCCCTGGGGCTGGGCCCCGACCCCATCCCCGAGCAGGTCCTCTTCATCCGGAGTGACCACTTCGGCTTCATCCGGCACGGGATCCCGGCCCTCTTCATCAAGAGCGGCTTCGAGACGGGAGACGAGCGCGACGGGGGCGCCATCAACACCGCCTACCGGCAGGAGCGCTACCACACTCCCTTCGACGAAATGGACCAGGACTTCGACTTCGAGTCGGGAGCCGACCATGCCTGGGTCAACTTCCTGACCGGGTACATCATCGCCCAGGAGGACCAGCGGCCCACCTGGAACCAGGGCGCCACCTCAGGAACATCGCTTCGCGATTCCATGCATCGAGCGGAGACATGCTGTCGGAGCGTGACGGTGTGGAGGCTGCCGCCGCACGCGCGGATGTCCAGGGTCACCTCACGGACCTCGTCGAACTCTTGGAAGCTCGGGTCCGTTGAACGTCGTCGGCCCGTACGCGGGCGTGATGGACCGAGGGGCACCCAACCTCTGGAAGCCAGGGTCTGGATACCCTCCCCCGATTTCAGTGCCTGGGGAGCAGTGAGGCCCTCGACCATGGTGGAAGACCGGCCAAGAACAGGCCTTTCCGGGAATCACCCGGAATCATCGCGATCGAACCGCAGTCCTGCAGCGACCATAGCGGTGTTCCGAAGTGCATGAGGGCCAACGACAAGTCGGTGGGCCTCATGCTGTTGTGCGCCAGGCATGGCAGTGACCCGTCGAGAGACGGGAGAAGGAACCGTGAGGCGAAAGCCGAACGGGAAGTGACTTGGAGGTGAAAGTCCTCTGGGGCCGGCGGCAGCCATAGTGGTCGCCGCGCCCTACCCGATCAGTGTGTAGAAAGTGACGGCACATCGGAGCCAGCAAGTGTCTGCAAATAGGCCACTTACGGCGTTTCCACAGGTTGGCCCCATCTCCGTCATGCCGACCCCATGTGGTCTTTGGTGTGTGGGTCTAGCGTCGGCTGGCCGGCCTTGACCTGACCGGCCACCCGGGCCATGTTGTGGGTGTATATCACCCACAACGCGGGCGATTTGTGACACTATCGCGATATCTGCCCCGGGCTGTGCAGTCGGTGCTCGAGGCCAGGCTCGCTGCGTTCCCGGTGGTCGTCGTCACCGGAGCGCGGCAGACCGGCAAAAGCACTCTGGTGCGCAAGGTGGGTCCCGATCGCACCTACCTGACCCTGGACGATCTCAGTGTCCTGGACCAGGCCCAGCGCGCTCCTGACCAACTCCTGTCGCGCGGATCTCGCCTTACGCTGGATGAGGTACAGCGCGCGCCGGATCTCCTGCTCGCCATCAAACGAGCGGTGGACCAGCACCGCGCGCCTGGGCGGTTCCTGTTGACGGGCTCGGCCAACCTCGAGTTGATGGCGAGTGTGTCGGAAACGCTGGCCGGTCGTGCCGTCTACGTCACCCTCTGGCCGATGACGCGGAGCGAGTTGGATGGACAGGGTGCGGTGGGGCGTTGGGACACGCTTGTGGATGAGCCCAGGCAGAAATGGCTCGAGGCATTGAGTTCGACTCGAAGTGGGAGGACTGACTCCTGGACAGACCTCGCGCTCCGAGGTGGCTACCCGGACCCGGCGCTTACGCTCGCGGACGAAGAGGCGCGTAGCGCTTGGTTCGAGGGATACCTCAGAACGTACCTCGAGCGGGACCTCCAACAGCTGGCCTCGATCGACAACCTGATCGGGTTCCAGCGGCTGACGCGGGCTGCGGCGCTTCGACTGGGCAATCTCATGAACCAGGCCGACCTGGCCCGGGATGTCGGCGTGCCCCCTACCACCGCACAGAGGTATCTGCATTTGCTGGAGGTCTCCTACCAACTTCTCCGGGTCGAAGCCTATGCGGTGAACAGGACAAAGCGCCTTGTGAAGAGCCCCAAGCTGTTCTGGAGTGATACGGCGTTGGCTCTTCATCTGAGTGCGGAGCGCGAGCCCCGTGGCGCGCACCTGGAGAATCTGATCGTGAACGACCTCTTCACTTGGCGGGAAACACGGACCCACCGACCCAACATCCTCTTCTGGCGCACGAGCAAGGGGGCCGAGGTCGATCTCGTGATCGAGACGCCCCGTGTACTCCTGCCCATCGAGGTGAAGGACAAGGTGAGTGTCCGTACAGACGACGCCAGGCACCTGCTCACGTTCCTGGACGAATACCCGGACAAGGCATCTGCAGCCGTACTGGTCTACACCGGGGAGGACACCTATTGGCTCACCGACAAGGTCATGGCGGTCCCTTGGAACAAGGCCCTGTAGGCTGTCCCCTACGCACGGACCACCAACGAACTGGCTTGGCGGCTTAACTCGCGCTCGATGCGGTACCGGTCGGACAGGGCGGAGATCAGGCGGGGGGGAGGGTCGGGCATCGGGGGCCAAGATGCGGCGTTGGTCTCGATAGGGCCAGGAGAGACGGCCCGACGACACATCGGTGTGGTTCGCCGCCGCCGCCGGCTTGACATATCAACTGGAGTTGATGTAATGTTCTCGCATGTCCAACGCTGCCCAGCAGAATGACGCCCTTCTTCAACGGTTCCAAGCCGTGGCCGAAGAGACCCGCTTCCGCATCGTCCAGCTCCTGGCCGAAGGCGAGCGATGCGTCTGCGAGTTGCAGGCTGAGTTGGACGCGGCGCAGTCGCGGCTGTCCTTCCACCTGAAGAAGCTGAAGGACGCCGGTGTCGTGTCGGACCGGCGAGACGGGCGTTGGGTGCACTACTCCCTGGTGCCCGAAGCGCTGGAGGACATGCGGGCGTTCCTGGGCGAGGTGAAGCCGCCGGAGGAGTGGCGGTCCACAACCCGCCCGGACGGGCCATGCTGCGGCTGAGTTTTTTTGTCGTAATACATCAACTGTCATTGATATGGAGGCGGGGATGAGCGAGGACCTGAAGGAGACGGTGCGGCAGAAGTACGGTGAGGCGGCCCTCAGGGCGCAGGCAGGAGCGAAGGGCACGTGCTGCGGGACGTCCTGCGGGTGCGGGGACACGGAGACCGACGGCGGCTTCGCCGATCCCATCACGCGCGACCTGTACGACTCCGTGACCGCCTCGTCGCTGCCCGAGCAGGCGGTCCTCGCCTCGCTGGGGTGCGGGAACCCGACGGCCCTCGCCGAGCTGACGGAGGGTGAGGTGGTCCTCGACCTGGGGAGCGGCGGTGGTATCGACGTGCTGCTCAGCGCACGTCGTGTGGGAGCCACCGGGAAGGCCTACGGCCTCGACATGACGGACGAGATGCTCGCTCTGGCGCGGAAGAACGCTGCGGATGCCGGAGCCGAGAACGTCGAGTTCCTCAAGGGGGAGATCGAAGCGATCCCCCTCCCCGACGCGAGCGTGGACGTGGTCATCAGCAACTGCGTCATCAACCTCTCCGGCGACAAGCGTCAGGTTCTGCGTGAGGCCTTCCGCGTCCTCAAGCCAGGAGGCCGCTTCGCGGTCTCCGACGTGGTCGTGCGCGGTGGCATTCCCGAGGAGGTGCGGCGAAGCATGGAGCTGTGGGTGGGGTGCGTGGCCGGTGCCCTGGAGGAGCGGGAGTTCGAGGCGTTGCTGCGCGAGGTGGGCTTCGAAGATCCGAGCCTCGAGCCGACGAGAATCTACGAGCCCGAAGACGCACGCTCCTTCCTCGAGGAGGCGGGCCTCGACGTCGACGTCATGGCGGCGGCGGTCGAGGGGCGGATCCTCTCGGCGTTCGTGCGGGCTCGGAAGCCGGCCGTCGCAGGGGCGGAGCCCTGTTGTGGGCCTTCCTGCTGTTCGTAGCCGTCCCGATCGCAACGCCGAACCGAGACCGAGAAGACCGAGATGAGCGGAGAAGCCAGGCGCCTGTCCTTTCTCGATCGCTACCTCACCCTGTGGATCTTCGCCGCCATGGCCGTGGGGGTGGGCGTCGGCTACCTCTGGCCTGAGGCCATCCGGGCGCTGAACGAGCGAACCCAGGTCGGAACCACGTCCCTGCCCATCGCCGTCGGGCTCATCCTCATGATGTATCCACCGTTGGCGAAGGTGCGGTACGAGGAGCTGGGTGACGTCTTCCGCGACGGGAAGATCCTGGGCCTGTCGCTGGTGCAGAACTGGGTGGTGGGGCCGGTCCTGATGTTCGTCCTCGCAGTCACCTTTCTGCGGGGCTACCCCGAGTACATGATCGGACTGATCCTCATCGGCCTGGCCCGGTGCATCGCCATGGTCATCGTCTGGAACGACCTGGCCGACGGGGACCCGGAGTATGCAGCGGGGCTGGTGGCGTTCAACTCGGTCTTCCAGGTGCTCTTCTTCAGCGTGTACGCCTGGTTCTTCATCACCGTGGTGCCCGGGTGGCTGGGTCTCGGGGGCGCGGTGGTGGACATCACCATGGGTGAGATCGCCAAGAGCGTCTTCATCTACCTGGGGATCCCGTTCCTCGCCGGCATGGCCACGCGCTTCGTCGGCGTGAAGGTGAAGGGCAGGGACTGGTACCACGCCGAGTTCGTTCCCCGAATCGGACCGCTCACCCTGGTGGCGCTCCTCTTCACCATCGTGGTGATGTTCTCCATCCAGGGCCGGGCCATCCTCCAGCAGCCCATGGGCGTGGTCCGGGTGGCCGTGCCGCTCCTGATCTACTTCGTGGTGATGTTCGCCGTGACGTTCTTCATGAGCCGGCGTTTCGGGGCCAACTACCGGAAGACGACCACGCTGGCCTTCACCGCGGCCTCCAACAACTTCGAGCTCGCCATCGCGGTGGCGGTGGCGACCTTCGGCATCGGGCACGGCGCCGCCTTCGCCGCCGTCATCGGCCCGCTGGTGGAGGTGCCGGTGCTCATCGGTCTGGTGCACGTCGCCCTGCGTTGGCGGGTGCGGTACTTCCCGGATGATGACGCGGAGTTGGCCGGGATCTCCAACTGCGCGGTGCCGGCGGGGATCGACGCCACCCCCGCAGGGCGCCCTGACCGATGAGCGGAACCGCACGGAGCTTCCGCGTCCTCTTTCTCCGCCCCAAGGCCTTCGACGTGATGACGCCCCATCGACTCAGGTCCTCGGGGCGTTCTCGTCTCGTGGAAGGGACCTGTGAGACGCGGTCATCGCACACCACGGGCTCCGGATCCACCAGCCGAAGGCGCGAGCCTCCGCGGCGTCGCGCCCCGCGCCTCCCATCACTGCCGGTTCGGAACCCTGGATCCGCCAGCGCATCGGCGAACGCCTTCGCGGTCTCGAAGCGTTCGGCCGGGAGCTTCTCCAGCGCCTTCGCCACCGCGGCGGCCACGTTCGGCGGCACCGACTTGCGCACCTCCGCCACCGGCCGTGCCACATCGGCGATGATCTTCACGATGATCTGCTGCGCCGAGGAGCCCGTGTGCGGCGGATCCCCGGCGAGCATCTCGTACAGCATGCTGGCCAGCGAGTATACGTCGCTGCGCCCCGTGATCCTCCTTGCCCGCAGTCGCCTGCTCCGGACTCATGTAGTGGGGCGTCCCCAGCGACATCCCGGTCTCGGTCATGCGTCCGCCGGCCGCGGCGCTCAGGGCCAGCGCGATGCCGAAGTCCGCCACCATGGGACGGCCGTCGTGGAGCAGGATGTTCTCCGGCTTGATGTCCCGGTGGATCACCCCTGTCGGTGCGCGTAGTCCAGCGCGTCGGCGATCTCACGCGCGATGCGCACCGCCTCGTCCACGCTGAACTGCGTCTCCCGGTTCAGCTGTAGATCGGGGCCAGATAGAGGGCAAGGATAGGCGCGCCGTACTCCGCGCGGCGATGACACGCGAGGCGCAGTTCGGCCCCGCTCTTTCATGCACCGCTCCCGGCTCAGTGCGATTCCCGAATCACGAGGGCCGTTCCGCGGTAGTCTGCCGGGTTGACCCCGTCCACGGTTTGCGTCTTGCGGCCGCCACGGCTCATGAACGTCACCTCCACGCGCACGGGCGCCATGGACCTCAGGCCGAAGTGCACGGGCGCCGCCATCTGCGCGTTGTAGCCGCCGCCGGTGACCACCGGCCTGGCGGCGAGGATACGCCCCGAGGAGTCGAAGAGTCGGATCTCTGCGCCGAAGCGCGTGTGATGGCCGTCGGCGTCGAGGACCAGCACGCTCAGGCTCCGCTGCGTCGTCTCGTCGGGGAGCGTGTTCCGGAACAGGAAGTGACCGCCCACCGGCCCGTACCCGTCGGTCAGGGAGAGGTCCAGCCCGCCGTCGTGGTCGTAGTCCACGAACTGCACGGAGTGATCGGCGGCGTTGAGCGCGTTCTGCTTCGGGAGGACGTCCGTGAAGTGGCCGGCTCCGTCGTTGCTGAAGAGTGCGTCCGCCGGTTGCTGGTCGGGGGTGCTCCCGACGTACGAGGCCACGAAGAGGTCGAGGTCACCGTCGTTGTCGTAGTCGCCCCAATCGGCGGAGACGGCGTGGTTCTCGACATCGATGCCCACCGCCTGCGCGACCTCGGTGAACGTGCCGTCGCCGTGGTTCCGGTAGAGCTGGTTGTGCCCGTAGTTGGCCACGAACACGTCGAGGTTCCCGTCGTTGTCGTAGTCACCGAGGGCGCAACCCACACCCCCTTCGGCGCTGGTGCGCTCGGGACCTTGCATGCCGAGCGTCGCGGCCACGTCGGTGAACGTCGATCCGTCGTTGCGCCACATGGCATCGGCCGTGCCCGCCTGGTTGGCGAGGAACACGTCCAGGTCTCCGTCGTTGTCCATGTCGAACCAGCAGGCGCCGACGGTGGGACGCGGGTCCTCCGCGCCGCCGGCAACGCGTGTGAAGCTCCCGCCGGCGTTCCGGAAGAGCGCGTTGGGGCCGGTACGGTTGGTGGCATAGACGTCGAGGTGCCCGTCGTTGTCGAAGTCCACCCAGTTGGTCGGGCGCGACGAACGGCCGGGGATGGTGAGGCCGAGCGCGGGCGCGACGTCCCTGAAGTGCGTGCCGCCCTCGTTGTGCATCACCACGCTCACCTGGTCAGCCACGAAGGCGCCGCCGATGAGGTCGATGAAGCCGTCCTCGTCGTAGTCACCCCAGCCGACGCCGCGGAGCTGCTGCCCGCCGGCCTGCGACATGCCCATCTCCGGACCCACGCTCTCGAACACCCCCTGGTCGTTGCGGTACAGCCGCACTTCGCCGGTAGCGAGGGACACGGCCAGGTCGAGGTCGCCGTCGTTGTCGAAGTCGCCCCAGGAATTCGCGTAGGAATTCGGGATGGCGAAGAGGTCGTGCTGCACTTCGGTGAACGGTAGCGTCTGCGACGCCATCTCTTCGGTGTCTGCCGCCGGGCCGGAGCACGCGGTGGCAGCGAGCACGAGCAGGGCGCCGCTCGCGGTGAGGGCGGCCAGGGTCGCCGAGGGGGATCGCGTCACGGGTGGAGCTCCGGGTGGGTCCGAAGGGGCCGATCTCCTGATCGCGTGGAACAGTAGGCCCCGAGGTCGCGCCGAGCGAGCGGCGCGCAGACCGACGACGGCGGGCACGGCTCACGGGCACGGCTCACGAGCACGGCTCACGAACTTGCTCCACTTCCGACCCCCTCCTACCGTCCCCCTCCCGAACGTCCCCGGGTCCTCCTCCCCCCCGTGCCGCCCAAGGCCATGCGCTCTCATTCCGCTTCCGCGTTCCCGTCGATCCCGAGCGTGCGCATCCTCGTGACTTCGGTCGGGTGTGCCGCGATCCTGACCTCCTGCGGGGGACCCGCCGAATCGGGTGGCGCCTCCGTGGACCTGGACGCGCCCGAGGTCGCCGCCGCCATGGCGGCCGTGACCCCGACGGCCATCGAACACCACATGCGCGTGCTGGCCGACGACTCGATGCTGGGGCGTGCTCCCGGGACCCGGGGATTCGAGGAGGCGGCGAGCTACGCGGAGGGCGTGTTGCGGGACCTCGGGCTCCAGCCGGCCGGCGAGAACGGCGGGTACCGGCAGGCCGTGCCCCTTCGCCACAGCACCGTCGTGGACCCGGAGAGCCGCATGTCCGTGCACACGCCCGACGGCACGCGCGAGCTGGCCTACGACGTGGACTACTACCTCGGGGCCGATCCCCTGAGGCCCTCGGTGGAGCTGAAGGACGCACCCGTGGTCTTCGTGGGCTACGGCGTCAGCGCGCCCGGGCTGGGCTACGACGACTACGCCGACACCGACGTGACGGGCAAGGTGGTCCTCTTCCTGAACGGGGCTCCCTCGTCGTTTCCCAGCGACGAGCGCGCCTACTACTCGTCGGGCGCCACGAAGACCTCCGAAGCCCTGAGCCGGGGCGCCGTGGGAACCATGACGTTCTGGGCCCCCGACGACCCCCGCCTCCGGTGGGACGTGAACGCGGCCCGGGCCAGGAGGGGAAGCTTCGACTGGCTCGGTGCCGACGGCACGCCCAGCCGCGCCGACGCGGCGCTCATGGGGTCCGCATCGCTCAATCAGGCCGCGGTGGATGCCCTGTTCATCGGGTCGGCCACGCCCCTGGAGCAGGCGGTGGAGCGGGCGGCAGCCAACACGCCCCAGGCCTTCGACCTGGCGAGCCGTGTCTCCATGCGCACCGTCACGGAGCACGCGGACGTGAACAGCTTCAACGTCATCGCGAAGCTGGAGGGGAGCGACCCGAAGCTGCGGGACGAGTACGTGACCTACGTAGGGCACGTGGACCACTTCGGGGTGGGTGTGCCGGTGAAGGGCGACTCGATCTACAACGGCGCCCACGACAACGCGTCCGGCGTCTCCATCGTGCTGGAGACGGCCCGGGCCTTCACCAGCTTGCCCACCGCACCCCGCCGCTCGGTGCTGTTCCTCATCGTCACCGCCGAGGAGTGGGGCCTGCTGGGCTCGGACTACTTCGCGGAGCACCCCACCGTCCCCCGGGAGAGCCTGGTAGCGAACTTCGCCCTGGACATGCCGTTCCTCTTCCACCCCCTGCTGGACATCGTGCCGTACGGTGCCGATCACACCAGCATGGGGGACGCGGTCGCCGCGGCCGCCGCGCACATGGGCCTGGGGCTGGGCCCCGACCCCATCCCCGAGCAGGTCCTCTTCATCCGGAGTGACCACTTCAGCTTCATCCGGCACGGTATCCCGGCCCTCTTCATCAAGAGCGGCTTCGAAACGGGAGACGAGCGCGACGGGGGCGCCATCAACACCGCCTACCGGCAGGAGCGCTACCACACTCCCTCCGACGACATGAGCCAGGCCTTCGACTTCGAGTCGGGCGCCGACCATGCCCGGATCAACTTCCTCACCGGGTATATCATCGCCCAGGAGGACCAACGGCCCACCTGGAACCAGGGCGACTTCTTCGCCGGGCTCTTCGCCGGAGGGCACCGATAGGCCACGCCTGCAAGTTTGTCCACAGTGAAACGAAGGCCCTGACGGGTGGACAGGGCGCGTGCCGGTCGCGGTGCTGTTGCGTCAGCGCCGATCCCTGCCCGTGTGGAACAGCACGGCTCGGCCACCCACCTCCTTTGCGGTCAGCGGCACCGAGTCGATCCCCGGGCGGCTCCTCAGATCCGACGCGGACGACGAGGCACTCCAGGTCGGCCACCGATTCCAGAGGCAGCTCGCACGGGTCCTTCCCGTCCTGGCAGCGATGGAAGGGGCTGTCGGCGTACGCGCCCGTGTTGGCGACCATCTCGATCCACTCACCTGTGCATCGTGCTTCCGTGGCAGTGTCATCACCGGACGCGCGAAACGTCGCAGGTGTTACCACGAAGGGATCCCACTCCTTGTCGAGGCTCTATGCCTGCGCTCACACCCCCAGCACCCGTCGCGTGTAGTCGTTCGAGAAGACGCCGGCGGGGTCGAGGCGCCGCTTGGCGGCGAGGAACTCCGCGACGTTCTGTTGCGGGTACAGCGCGCGCAGGTCCTCGCCTGCCGTGAAGAACATCTTTCCCCAGTGCGGACGCGCCCCCATGCACGCCGTGGCACGCTCCTCGATCCGCCGCAGAAACGGCACGGAGCGCGGATCCGCCGGGTCCGCGTGGATGTCCACGAAAACGACGTCCCGGTCGTAGTTCGGCGCCAGGGCCACGTTGTCGGCCGCGCCGACCACGCGACACGTGTAGTAGGCGTGGCCCGGGAGGAGCGTCGACCGGGGGGGATGCTCGGCCTCGAACGCCTCCGCGAACTCCGCGTACCGTGCCACGGGCACGGCCAGCTCCATGTTCAGCCAGTCGGGCCGATCGAGCGCGCGCTGGCCGGCGCGCGCGAGGGACGGGTGGCGCCGCACGACGCCCGATCCGATGAAGAGCATCCCCGAGAACGGCACGCGCAGCGTGTATCCGTGCCCCGCGACGCGCAGGAGTCGCCCGAGCGCGGCGCGGACAGCCGGGACCCTGAGCGGCCCGACCAGGAGCCCGGCCAGGCCCGCACGGGCGTCGCCGAGGCTCAGGGCCGGTTCCATCGGCCCGCCCTCGCCCCCGCGGTCGATCGTGACATGGAGGATCTGGCGCGCGTCGAAGGGGTGCGGCACGAAGCGCAGATACTCGTGCGCGCGGATGCGCTCCTCGAGCCGCGCGGTGAACGCGACGCGAGGGGTGCACCCGACCGCGTACGTGCACGGTCCCTTCGGCACCACGGCCATCGTGAGCTCGACCACCACGCCGAGCGTGCCGAGGCTCAACCGGAGCGCGCGGAGCTCGCGCTCGTCGCGCGTACGATGCACCGAGCCGTCGGGAAGCATGATCGCCATTCCGCGCACCAGCTCACACATCACCCCGCCGTCCCGGCCGTACCCGTGCGTTCCCGTGGCGAGCGCCCCGGCGAGGGTCTGCTCGCCGAAGTTGCCGCTGAATCGCAGCGCGTACCCGCGCTCGTCCAGCCACCGGCACAACACTCCGATCGGGATCCCACCCTGCGCCGTCACCGTACCGCGCTCGGGGTCGAAGTCGACCACGCGGTCCAGGCGCTCGATGGAGATCATGCGTCCGCTGCTCAGGAATCCGTCATTGTACGAATGGCACTTCCCCACGACGCGGATGGGGAGGCCCGAGGCGCTCGCGACACGCACGACATCCCCGAGCGCGTCGAGCGTGGCCGGCCGCTGGATCGCGGGACCCAGCTGCCGGACGTTGCCCGCGTAGTTGACGACGCGCTCCAGCGGCTGGAGCGACGGCACCAGGTCGCCGACGGAGGCGACGGAGGCGCGCCAGAGCGCCTCGATCCGACCTGCATCCAGGCACCGCGCCGAGGGCGCCCGCGGGCGCCCCCGGTCCCAGTAGCCATTGCCGTCCACGGCCGGGGCGAGCGCCGTCCGCAGGATCTCGGACGCCACCTCGGCACTCGGCCGCGGGTGGGACCAGGCGCGCTCGACCCGCTTCGCCACGCGCGACTTGCCCCCGTGGATCGGGGTATCGACGTAGCCGGGGGACACCGCCCGGACGGTCAGCTCCGGGTGGAGCCGCGCGAAGCTCAGGAAGAACGTCACCGCGGCTTCCTTCGAGCGGGCGTAGCGGTGCCAGAAGCCCAGCAGCCGCGCGCCGGGAAGGCTTGCGAGGCGGTGGGCTTCGCTGGCCACGTAGACGAGACGCCTGAGCTCGGAGCGGCCGCACAGCTCCTGGAGCAGGTGCGTGAGCACGACGTTCGAGAGGTAGTTGACCTGCCAGTGCAGCTCCTCACCGTCCTCGCGTGCGCACGGTGCGCCACGGCACGTGCACGCCGGCGTTCAGCACGAGGAGGTCGATGGGGCGTCCGTCCCGCATCAGCCCGTGGGCGAAGTCGCGGGTGGACGTCAGGGAAGCGAGGTCGAGCGGGCGATGCACCACGGGGGCCGGCACCGGCCTCCTCGACCCGACCACGACCTCGGCTCCACGCCGTTGCAGCTCGAGGGCCAGCGCGAGGCCGATGCCGCTGCTTCCGCCGGTAAGGACGACACGCCTGCCCTGGAGGGTCGCGGCCTGAGCGTCCGTCGGAAGCGCCTCGCGCTCGGCAATGAGGGAGTAGCTCATGGGAGCCTCCAAGGAAGGCCGAGGGGGTGTCATGGAAGGGCGCCGGCGACTGAGGCGATCGCAGCGAAGCGGACGAGGCGGCCCGCGAGCCCGAACGCGACGAACGAGGGGAGCCGCACGCCGAGGACCGGCGCGGCGACGGACACGAGGTAGAACGGGGGCACGCCCACCAAGGCGCTGAGCAGCACCAGGAGCCCCCGTGCGTGTTTCGGGCAGCGGTCGAGCCTCCACGTGGCCAGCCGGCCAGCGACGCCCCTCCGGGTGAGCCGCTCGCTGCCCAGGAAGAGCGCGGTCTTTCCGATCATCTGCCCGCACGCCATGGCGAAAGCGATCGTCCCCCTGCGCCGCGGCGTCGGGACCATGTGCCGATTCCCCGCAGATCTGCCCGGCGTAGCTGACCTGGATCGCGTGCGAGCACGTGTCGGCCGTACCGCTCACCACCACCCGCCCTGCGATCTCGGGCGATCGCTCGGGGACGAGCTCGGGCCACCGCCGCACCTCCACGCGCACGGCACCGTCCAGGTCGCTGGAGATCGTGCCTTCGCCATGGGCGCGGAAGCCGTGCCAGTCGAGTACGATGTGCCCGGCGCGGGCCTCGATCAGGCCGGTCATGTCGCGGCAGTCGGGATCTGAAGGCGGCGCGCGATCGGCAGCGGCGCGGCGACCGGCGACGGCCGGACCCGCCTCGCTCAACGGTTCCTGGGTTCATCCGACCCACGGGCGTTCGTGCCGGGCGCGAGTCAGGCGCCGGCGACCGTTCGCAGGGCGCGACGCGGCGCGGCTACCACCTTCTTTCCTTCCATGACGAGCTGCGTGATGAGGAGGGGGATGGACCAACAGCCCCAACTAGCCATGGCCTCGATCTCGGGGTAGGGCCCGTTGTAGCTGGCCAGGAGTGTCTCGCGGATGATCCGGTAGATCACGAATCCGAACGTCACGACGTAGCTGCGCACCATCCACTCCTGGTGGAGCTTCACCTGCCCTTTGCGGATGGCGAGGTAGGCGAAGCCGGTGCTTGCGAGCCACGCGACGTCGAGGCCGGCGACCCCGAGTCGAAAATTGGGAAGGCGGTCCACCAGGATCAGCATGGTGCCCGCCGCCACGCCACCCACGAAGACCGCCGACACGTAGGCGCGGCCCATCCACCGGTGAAGGCGCATGCTGCGCCGATGCGAGCCGGTGAACAGTTGGAGGGGACCCACCAGGATGGCGGCGACGCCGACGCAGAGGTGCACGACGAGGATCACGTTTTGCAGCGTGGTGTTGCCGGCGTAGGCGGCAGGGTCCTGAAGGAAGTAACGAGGCGTGTACCGGAGGACGTAGTCGAGCGCCAGGAGGAAGACGACCAGCAGGACACCTCCCGGGAGGATCGTGCGCCACCGGGGCGTTTGGGGACGCCTCGCCGTGTCGAGGGTGTTCACGGGGCTTCCTCCGTCGAACGGGTATGGTGCGACTGGACTGCGCCGTACGGCACGGCAGGGTTGCGTTCCCGAGCGTGGCGCCCGAATGATGCCTTCGCGTCCGGAGCCCAGCGTGATCCGACCGTGATCGCGCCCCGCGGGACTACTGCCTGCTCACTCGAACTCTCGGCCGATGCTCCGTCTCCTCACTCTCGGCGTGCTGGATCTGAGGCGCCCGGATGGACGCGAGATCGGCTCCATTCTCGCGCAGCCCAAGCGGTTTGCGCTGCTCGCGTACCTGGCGGTCGCCCGTCCCGGAGGCTTCCAACGCAGGGACAGCGTGATGGCCTTGTTCTGGCCCGAGGCCGATCAAGCGCACGCCCGAGACGCGCTACGCCAGGCGGTGCGCCATCTGCGTCAGTCCCTTGGAAGCGGCACTCCGTCGAGGCGTGGCGACGAAGAGCTGGGCATCGACGAGACCCTTCTGTGGTGCGACGTCGTGGCCTTCGAGCGGGCCGTGGAGGCGAAGCGGCTGGAGGAGGCCCTCGAGCTGTACCAGGGGGACCTGCTGCCGGGGTTCCTCCTCGCGGATCTCCCGGCTTTCGACGCGTGGCTCGAGGGTCGGCGGAGAGAGCTGCGTGCCCGGGCTCTGGACGTCGCCTGGTCCCTGGCCGCGGAACGCGAGCGCGCGGCCGACGCGACGGGGGCCGCGCGTTATGCGAAGTGGGCCCTTCGGCTGACGCCCGACGACGAGGATACGGTCCGCCGGCTGATGGCGCTTCTCGACCGGGTGGGGGATCGCGCCAGTGCGGTCCGCGCCTACGGGGAATTCGCGGATCGGCTCGGGCGGGAGTACGACGTCGAGCCGTCCGAGGAGACCCGGGCCCTCGCCGCGGAGATCCGATCCGGAGGTGCCGGCGTGGCACCTGTGACCGACCAAGGTCGGCGTCCCGGGGAGACCCGAGGCTCAGCCGCGTCCCCAGGAAACGCAGACGAGAACGACGCGGTCGGGCCCGCGGTGGCCGTGGGCGGACGATCGGACCTGGTGCCCCCAGTCGGTAGGCGAGGTGGCAGGGCGGGAATGCTACGGCACGCTGCAGTCGTGGCGACGCTCCTTCTGGTCGGTGTGATGTCGGCGAGATGGGTGCTGGGATGGTGGCGGCACCCAGGGCTCATCGACCCTGTCTGGGTGTTTCCCCTCGAGAACCGATCGGGTGACGCCACGCTCGATGCCCTGGGCTGGTTGGCGTCCGACTGGATCCGCGACGGCCTTTCCCGCGTGCGCGATATTCAGGTGCTCGACGGGGGCGTGGGTTTGCCGGGCAGCCACGCCGTGGCACCGTCGGCGGGGGTCGTGCACGACCTTTCCCACGACGTCGGCGGGGCGCTGTTCATCTCGGGCGCCGTTTATCGGCTCGGGGATTCCATCCAGCTCCGTGTTCAGGTAGCGGACGCTCAGGGGCGTTCTGTGATGCCCGCCATCGGTACCGTCGCCGGGAAAGCGCCCGAGATGCCGCGCCTGGTGGCCGAACTCGCTGACAGGGTGACGGGCGCCCTGGCGGCGAACGGGGATCCGTCGGTGAGGGCCCTGGACCCGGCGGGGAGTCAGCCCCCTTCCTGGGGGGCGTACATGGCCTGGGCGGACGGCCTGCGGCGGTACAGCCGCCGCGACTACACGGGGTCACGCCAGAGCATGCTGTACGCCGCCTCCCTGGACTCCACCGGTGCGTTCGTCACGCCCCTGATCTGGGCCGCAGCCGCCTCCGGCAACCTGGGGGAGAACGCGCGGGCGGACTCGCTCCTCCGGATCGCGAGCAGTCGGCCCGAGAGCCTGCGGCCGTTCGACCGCGGCCTCCTCGACATGTGGATGGAAGGCCTGCGGGGAAACTGGTCGGCGACTCATCGGGCGGCGATGAAGATCCTGGACGTGGCGCCCAAATCCGAGCTGGCGCTGTACCTGGCCGGCGTATCGGCATTCGACGTTGGCGACTTTCGCGAAGCCGTAGAGGATCTGAGCAAGATCGACGTCGGACACTCCGCCGTGGATTGGGACGAGTACGATACACGGCTGACCTGGGCGTATCACCTGCTGGGTGACTACAAGGCCGAGCTCGCGATCGCAGCCAGCGCGCGGCAGCGGAGGCCGGAGGTTCTCAGAGTAGAGATCGACGAGATCAGACCCCTGGTGGCCATGGGCCGGATCGAGGAGGCACTCGGGCGACTCGACTACGCGCTGTCCCTCTCTCCCCAAGCGCAGATCACGCCGGGCGACGTGGCACTGGCGACCGCGGACGAGCTTCGCGCACACGGGCATCCTGACGCTGCCGACGCGGCCCTCCATCGGGCACTGGCCTGGTACCGCTCCCGCTCGCCAGCGGAGCAGGGCACCGCGGAGGGTCGCTTCGGGCTCGCCACGATCCTGTACCGGGCCGGACGCTGGCAGGAGGCCAGGGACCAGTTCGAACAGCTGTGGGACGAGGACGCAGACTGCATCTCGTGCCTGGGCTACGTCGGAGGTGCCGCGGCGCACATGGGCGAGGTGAGCGAGGCGGCCCTCGTCGCCGACTCGCTGGGCCGGATCGAGCGGCCCTATCTGCGTGGAGAGAACACGCTGTGGCGCGCCCGCGTAATGGCGGCGCTCGGTCGGGAGGACGAGGCGATGAGGTACCTGCAGGCGGCGCATGGCGAGGGCCTGAGGTTCGGCCTATCTCTCCACACGGACCCGGACCTGTCACGGCTCAGGGACAACCCTGCTTTCCGAGGCCTGATGGAACGGACGCGTTGATGAGCGGTGGGTATGGAAACATGGTGTGGATACCCGCCCCTGCGTAGGGCCATTCAGAGGGCGATCAGGCCCCGGAGCGCCGAAGATCGTGCACCGACAGGCTCAGTGCGATTCCCGAATCACGAGGGCCGCCCCGCGTAGTCTGCCGGGTCGACGCCGTCCACTGTTTGCGTCTTGCGGCCGTCACGGCTCATGAACGTCACCTCCACCCGTACGGGCGCCATGGACCTCAGGCCGAAGTGCACGGGCGCCGCCATCTGCGCGTTGTAGCCAGAGGTGACGGAGGAGGACGTGAGACACCTGGCGTGGGCACGGGACCGTATGGGCCGCGATCTCCTGGATGCCATCGTCGTCACGACGGGTCCCGCGGCGTACCGGCGCCGTGATGGGATCGGAGTCGTGCCCGCGGCTCTCCTCGGGCCGTAGCGGCGCAACGCGCCAGGGACGTTGGAGGGGGCGTTGCCCGCCCGGTCAGCGTGGCAGGAGTCCAGGCCAGGAGTGGACCGAAGCGTAGCCCAGTGCGCCCAGGTAGAGCCCCAATCCGAACACGATGTGCGTACCCAGGCTCTTCACCCTCGCCTGCAGCGGTTTCGCGGCTTTCGCCGATGCGATTCCGAGACCGAGGGCCGGTTGCAGGACGAAGAGCGGGAAGACGACCGTCACCAGGCCGAAGAGCAAGGCGGGCGACGGGGTCGGCCTCGTGAGCCAATCACGGGACTGGAGCAGAACGAAGACCAGCGCCAGCGAGACACCGATCGAATAGTGTGCGATCCAGCCGACGGCGCACTCGCCGTGACGTTTCGCGGCGGCGGCGACGTTCGCATGCTGAAGCGCCGCGGGCATGTGAAGTACCCAGCGCCCCAGCATGCAGTAGTCGAGAGAGCGGATGCCGAAGGCCCGCTCGAGCAGGAGGTTCCAGGCGTCCATCAGCAGCGTGGCGCCGATGCCGATCACGACCGCGGCCACCACCGAGGCTGGCTCAATTCGCATGACGGGGCTCCCGTCCAGCTCCGGACAGTGCCCGGCGGCTGAACGCGGTGCGGGCCGCTGGGCGTTCCCGGCGACCGCGCGCCGACCGGATCACCAGCTCGGCGACGATGACGTTGATCACCCAGCCGGCACCCATCATCACGGCACGGGGCAGCTCGTCCGGCGTGCCGACCAGGATGAACCAGGGGAGATGGGTCAGCACCTGCGTGCCCGCGCCCATCCCGATCGCGTAGCCGCGAATCATCCACTCCCCATGGGCGGCGAAGTCCCGCCGCCGGATCGCGTCGACCGCCGCGAGGATCGACGCTACCATGGCCGACCCGAAGAGCAGGCGCATCACGTAGACCGCCTGGCCGTCGTTGTTGGCCCACGGATAGACCAGCGTCATCCACAGTCCCGACAGGGCCGCCATCAGTCCGAGTGCCACCAGCAGTCTACCCGCCTTGCGGTGCCACCCTCGGTAGCGGCGTCGAAGCTCCGCGGAGAACTGGAAAGCACCGAGGATGCTGAACGGGATCACCCCGAGAAGGTGCAGCACGACGGGCAGCGGCATCGTGACGAACCGTTCGTTCGCGGCGGTGACCTCCGGGTCGCCCGCCAGCTCGGCGAGCCTGCTGGTGCCGGCAACCGCCGGCACCAGGCTCAGGAGGACCAGCCCTGCGGGAACCAGCCAAGCGCGGCCGCGCGCGGACGGGACCGTGTGCATGGTCAGCGCACCCCCAGGCGCAGGCCCGCCATCACGGTCACATCGTTGCGGGCCTCGGTAGCTCCCCCGCCGTTGAGCGGCTTGAAGCCGGTCAGGTAGTCGCGGGCTTCGAGGCGCAGCGTCACGCGGTGGGCGATACCCAGCTCACCTCCGGCACTGACGTAGCCGGCGAGGTTGTGCGTCGCGTGGACGGCCAGGCCGCGGTAGTCGTAGGTGCGGCCGCCGGCACCCGCACCCGCGAACGGGCTGAAGCTCAGTCGGCCGCGGTCCAGCCACTTCCCGGCACGAACCTCGGCGCCGACGTCATAGGTGAACATGTCGAGGCGGGGGCTATCGAGGCCGGCCACGTCGCGTGTGCGCGCCCAACCGAAGCTGGTTGTGAGGGCCAAGCCCTCCTGCAGGGCGTACGAGACCTGAGCGACCGTGGCCTTGCCGCGCTCGACCGCCGCCCGTTGCGCACCGGTGGGGATGAACCTGCCCGAGCTCACGATGAGCTGCCAATGCCCGTGTGCGGGCGCCGCCGGCTCCTGTGCCGCCGAGCTCGTCCCGCCGATCATCAGTGCCGCGAGAGCAACAACTGCCGTTGACTTGAACATGGAGGGTCCCTTTCGGCCGATGGTGGTCATTCGTGATTCGCGTGTCGGATCGAGCCGCTGTGGACGCACACGTAGTCCGCGAAGACCTCGGTGGCTGTGCCGTGCACTTCATCGCCGGGCGCAAACCCGCTGACCTGCTCGCCCATGCCCTCCACGAAGCCGGAGAACTCGATGAAGGGGCCGTTGCGGCTGAAAGCACGCACGCGAACCAGAACCATGTGATCCTGTGGCTGAACCATGGATCCAATCTGCCCGGAGCCGGGGGCCGTCGCGTCCGCCGAAAGGTGTATCTTGGGGGGTGTAGAGGGGGTGTAGGCCGGGGGCGCTAGAGGAGGTTCAGCGCGGTGGCGCGTCGGAGCGCGTCCGTCCGATGGCGAGCGTCCAACTTGTTGTAGACGTTGGCGATATGGCGCTTCACCGTCGCCGGGCTGATGAACAGTTGCTTGGCGATCTCCTGGTTCCGCATGCCTGCCGCGATGAGCCGGAGGATCTCGTGCTCGCGCGTGGTCAGCAGCTGCGGCGCGGCAGGCTGTCGCGGGCCCACCGCGGGAGTGTCGACTCCGACGAGGATGCGTCGCGTCCACGCACCCGCGATTCCGCGCGCCGCAGCGTGCCGGAGCAGGTCACGCATCGGCGTGCCCTCGACCTCGAATACGCGCAGATGGCCCTCCTCCTCCGCCAGCTCGAGCGCCCGGGCGATGGCATCGAGCGCCTCCCGTGTCTGGCCGAGCCTCTGGTGCGCCAGTGCTTCCAGGGCGAGGGCCTCGATGTGGCGGCGCAGTCGCCCCCCCGCCTGCGTAGCCGCGCCCAGGCGCTGCAGCAGCTCGATCGCCTCCCCCGGGGCGTCCTGGGCGACCAGGACCCTCGCGAGCGTCATGTGATCGTACTCGCGCATGAAGGTGAGGGCGTCGTCGCTCCGGAGCTCTTGCTCGGTCGTCCACCGCGCCGCGGCGGCGACGTCCCCCTGCGCGAGCCGGATGCGCGCCTTCATCGCTGCGACCGACCGCACCACGGGAAGCGGGTCGCGGCGGTGGCTGGCGTCGGCCTCCGTGAGCAGGCTCAGCGCGTGCTCGAGGTCGCCCCGGGCTTGAGCGACCCGCGACATCGCCACGCACCAGCGATGCCGGTTGCCGATGTGCTGGGTGTCCGACGACTTCTCCGCGAGCTCGCGCAGCAGGCGCTGTGCCTCCTGCACCTGTCCGAGCTCGAGGTGCACTTCGCTCAAACCGAGGTACAGCTCGTCCGTCTCCGCGGCCGGGTGCGGAGCCGCCAGCGCAAAGCCTGCTTCGTAGATCCGCGCGGCCTCCCGCAGTCTGCCCTGCATCGCCCTGATGTCGCCGAGCACGAACTCGCCGCGGATTGCATCCAGCGCCGCACCTGCCCGCCGCATGCTGCCCAGTGCGGCACTGAACGTGTCATGGGCCGCCTCGAGATTCCCCTGTGCCCACTCCGCGAGCGCGAGCAGTGCCTGAGCCGTCGCGCGCGACGCATCGTCCGTCGGTGGGATGAGCTCGAGCACACGCTGGGCGTGCTCCAGTGTCGCCGCTCCGTCCCCGCGGGACTGCGCGAGGTAGACGCGTGCCGTAGCGGCTTCGCGCACCAGGGGGGATGAGGGATCCTCACCCAGCAGCGACGCCTCGACCTCTCCAAGCCGGAGCTCGGCGGCATCGAGCTCGCCGGCGTTCAGAAGTCCCCAGGCGTAGCCCATGTTCAAGGCGGGCCGCGCCGCCACCACCGCGACGGGGAGCGATTTCACCTGCTCGAGCCAGCGTCGCGACGCATAGCTGCGGTCCTTGGCTGGCCAGTGCCGCTCGAGCAGCTCGGCCATGCGTTCCAGGTCGTCTGCGGATTGGGCGTGGCGCACGGCGTCGGAGACGGCTCCGTTCTGCTCGTACCACGCGCTCGCGCGACGATGGAGCTCCCGCACCCGATCGGGGTCCTCGCGCAGGGCATGCGCCCGAAGCACCTCGGCGAAGAGATGGTGATACCGGTACCAGCCGCGCCGGTCGTCGAGCGCGACCACGAACAGGTTGCGCTTCTCCAACGAGTCGAGAAGCGCCTGTGAGCCGCTCTCCCTCGCGACGGCGTCGCAAAGGGATGCGCTCAGCCGCTCCAGGATGGAAGTCGCGAGCAGGAACCGCCTGGTGTGGTCCGGCTGGCGGTCCAGGACCTCCTCGACCAGGTAGTCGGCCACGTATCGGTGGTCCCCCGAGAACGAGCGGATGAAGGCGCTGACGTCCTTGCGATCCGCGATGGACAGTGCGGCCAGCTTCAGGCCCGCGATCCACCCCTCGGTCCGCTCCTCCAATGCGGATGCATCGGCGGCGGACAGCTCGAACGACAGCGCGGTCCCGAGGAACGTCGACATCTCGTCCGGAGTGAAGCGCAGATCGTTCGTGCGTAGCTCCGTCAGCTCGCCGCTCGCCCGCATCCGGGCCGTAGGGAGCGGCGGTTCGGTCCGGGTGGCGAGGACGACGTGAAGCTTCGGCGGCAGGTGGTCGAGAACGAAGGCCAGCGCCGTGTGGACGGCAGGCGTCTCGATGACATGGTAGTCGTCCAGGACGAGGGTCACGTCGCTGTCGAGCGCGGTGATCTCGTTGAGGAGCGCCGTGAGGGTCGCAGCGCTGGGCGCGGCTTCCGTCTGCAGGATCGCGAGAGGGTGCTGTCCGAGGTCCGCATGGACCTTCTGCAGCGCGCGAACGATGCACGTCCAGAAGAGCGCGGGCTCGTTGTCGGCTCGATCGAGCGACACCCACGCCACGGGCGGCTCGTCCGCTTTCCCGTGGGTGAGCCACTCGGCGAGGAGGGTGGTCTTGCCGAAGCCCGCGGGCGCGGCAACGACCGTGAGCTTGCCACGTACACCGGCGCGGATGCGCTCGATCAGTCCGGGCCGGGTGACGAGCCCGCCAGGCCATCTCGGCGCGTGCAGCTTGGTCTCGAGCACCGCCAGGGCGCTCACGGGGGCAGGCATGCACCCACGATGGACGGCGGGGGGCTGCAGCCGCAATGGGAGGGGTCTACGTGCGGTTCACGTGACCTCCCCTCGAATTCGGAGCACGACCGGATCGAGCGCCTCGACGCCGACTCGGACCGATTCCTCGGTGTGGTCTTCCGCGACTCAGGTCTGGCTTGGCCGTCGACAGCATCTTCACCCTGGCAGGGTCGCGGTGGTCGAAGAAGAGACTCTCCTTCGTGTCCGGCGCCGCCGACGTCGTCCGGCTGACCGACCATGTGCCGCCCGGCTACCTGTCGCGCTGGCCCTCCTCGGGCAGGATCTCGACGTACCCGTCCGTTCCATGCACGCGGATACGCTGCCCATCCCGGATCAGCCGTGTGGCATGCTCCACCCCTACGACCGCCGGCAACCCGTACTCCCGTGCGATCACCGCGCCATGCGTCATCAGGCCCCCCACCTCGGTGACCAGACCGGCGATCGCGACGAACAGGGGCGTCCAGCTGGGGTCCGTGTAGGCGGTGACCAGGATGTCGCCCGCCTCGAGATCGGCCTCCCCCATGTCCAGGATGACGCGGGCCCGCCCCTCGATGGTCCCGGCGGAGACAGGCAGGCCCACCAGGGCGGCGGCCGGCAGGTCGTCGCGTCGGTACGCTCCGGCAACGGCCTCGCCCTCCGACGTGAGCACCCGGGGCGGGGTTAGCGCTTCGTACGACCTGAACGCGTCCTTGCGCCGGCGGATGAGCGGGTCGTCCACCTGATTCGTGCGCACGACGTCCTGGAGCTCCTGGAACCTGAGCCAGAAGATGTCTTCCTTCTCACGAAGCACGTGGGCCTGAGCGAGGCGCTCGGCCTCTTCCAGCAAGGCCTGCTTGTAGACGAAGTAGCGGCTGACCATGCCGTACTTCGGATACTCGCGGTACCCGGCGAACGTCCGGACGCGGTCGATCATCCACTTGGCCTCTTCGGCCTTCTCCTCCCCGCCCGGCAAGACGCGGAGGCGCTGCAGCAACTCCTCTTCCTTCGCCCGGGCCTCCTGCCGCCCTTGCTCGAAGCGCCGCCGGCCGGCACCCGGCTCGAAGTTCCTGATGTTGCCGAGGATCGTGGGCACGAGCGTCGTGGGGCGCTCGCTCCAACGCGGCCGTGTGATGTCGATCTCGCCGGCGCAGCGCATGCCGTACGCGTCGAGCCAGCCCCGGATGGCGTCTCGGGCCTCCCGCCCGCCCTCGAGCTCGGGCAGCTCGTCCAGGAAGCCGTCGTCCTCGACCTGCTGCAGAAAGGCCACCACGTCCGGATACGGGCGGATCACGTCCGCGACGTCCAGGAGCGCCAGCCCCATCTCCGACGTGACGTTGTGGGACACGGACTGCGTCAGCGTGTCGGCCGCGTTCTTCTCACCCAGCCACGCCTGCAGCTTCTCGTTGAGCCACCAGGCGGCCTCCATCCCCGCCATGATCACCTGCATGCTCCTGGACTCGAACTGGATCCGCTTCATCTCCTCGATGTCGGCCTCGATGAAGTCGAGCAGCTCGGGTCCGGACCTCGTCTGGATGTCGTGCTTCGCAGACGCGATGGAAGCCTGGCTGCGCGCGATCAGCTCGTCGACGATGGCCGGATCGGTCTCGATCGCACTGGCCCCCTGGCCGGGCGGCGCCCATCCGGATCCCTGGTTCGGGAGCGTCGGGATGAAGTCGCCGCGATCAAGGACGGTCTCGAGCGCGTCCCGGATGAGTGGATCGGATTTCCCCAGAGTCCCGAGGAGGCTTTCGCGGCTCGCGGGGGAAGCGAGAATCCGGGTGACATCGACGAACAGCCGCCCGCCGGCCTCGGCCATGGGCCGCGGGGTCGTGAGCTGCCACAGGGAGAGCCCCAGCGGCTTCATGGGGTCGGTCATCATCTGCTGATGACCCACGGAGACGTAGACGTGGGTCTCCTGGTCACCGGCTTCGGGGATGGGAAACAGCGTGGTGATCGGCCGGCTCTGCACGATGTGGAAGCCGTCGTCGTCCAGGCACCATTCGATGTCCTGGGGGCGGCCGAAGTGCGCTTCGATCCGCCGGCCCAGCCCCGCGAGCCGCACGACCTGCGCATCCGTCAGTGCCGGCTGCCCCTGCCGCGCGGGCTCGATCGCATGTTCGTGCGTCCCGCCTGCCGGCGAGGCCTGGATGGCGACGCTGCTTGATGACGATCGCCCTTTCGACGACCTCGCCGTCACGCACCTTGTAGACGTCAGCGTTCACCAGGCCGGAGACCAGCGCTTCGCCGAGGCCGAAGCCGGCCTCCACGGAGGCGACCTTCCTGTTGCCCGTGACGGGGTCGGCCGTGAACAGGATGCCGGCCGCCTGCGGGAAGACCATCTGCTGCACGACCACGGCCATCTGGACCTTCCGGTGGTCGAAGCCGCTGCGCAGGCGGTAGGTCACGGCCCGCTCGGTGAAGAGCGAGGCCCAGCACCGGCGGACGTGTCGGAGGATCGCTGCCGGCCCCACGACGTTCAGGTACGTGTCCTGCTGGCCCGCGAAGGAGGCCGTCGGCAGGTCCTCGGCCGTCGCGCTGGACCGGACGGCCCAGGCGCCCTGCTCACCGAGCCGGGCGAGCGCGCGGGTGATCGCCGCCGCCAGGTCGTCGGGGACGGCGATCCCTTCCAGGGTCCGGCGGACCTCCTCGCTGAGCGCGCGGATCGTCTCCTGATCGTCCGGCTTGAGCCGGGACAACCGATCGAGCGATTCGTCGATCGACGACGTCTCCGCCATGATCCGCTGGAAGGCGTCCGTCGTCACGCAGAAGCCGGTCGGCACGCGGAGGCCTTCGATCCGCGAAAGCTCCCCCAGGTGCGCGCCCTTGCCCCCGACGACCGCGACCTGCGTCCGGTCGATCTCCTGGAAATCCAACACGTAGCGACCCATCCGATCCCTCCCTCGTGTGCCCTCCAGACAACATCGCTCCGTCTGTTCCTTTTGCCGTGGGCCAGCAACGCTAACCGACGCCCCGGATCTGGCTGCAAGCCCCCGGCCGGGCTATATGTTGGAGGTGGCGGAAGGGGTACTCTCCCTGGGCCTTGTTCGCTGTCGACGGACGAGGCGCTGCGAAGCGTCGGCGCTGCGTGCACGGCGGCACGGCGAGTCCCGGCAGACCTCCATGGCCCGACGGATGCATCCGGGGGAGAAGCTCCGCACCCTCTTCGGCCGACAGCGGCGCGGACTCCGTCGAGCGCGTCCTCCGGCGACACGCTCCGGGTTTCCTTCGCTGGCGTCCCGATGCGACACTTGCACGTCGGCGGGCATATAGTGAGTCTATCTACATGTAGTCCATCTACGGCTCACGGCTCCCCATGTCTTCCGTCGACTTCCTTCCCGGCACCCTGGACCTGCTCGTGCTTCGCATGCTCGAGGACGGTGCGCTCCACGGCTACGCGATCGCCCGGCGCATCGAGAGCCTTTCCCAGGACGTGCTCAGGGTGGACCAGGGCTCGCTCTACCCGGCGCTGTACCGCCTGGAGCGGGCCGACCTGGTGCGTTCCAGGTGGGGAAAGTCGGAGACGAACCGACGGGTGAAGCTCTTCACGCTCACGGCGGCGGGCCGCCGGAGGTTGGAGCAGGAGCTGGCGAGCTGGGAGACGTTCACGAAGGCCATGACGCGGGTGGTCCGGGGCGAGGCGGGGTGAGCGACGCGGCGAGGGAGGCGACGGGATGAGGTGGCTCAAGCGGGTGGGGTGGTGGCTCCGGGGCCGGCTGGACGGCCACAGCGTCCAGTGGAACGTGGATGAGGACATCCGGACCCACATCGAGCTGGACGCCGAGCGCCTCCGGGCGGAGGGCATGGAGGCGGCGGAGGCGTTGCGGGAAGCCGAGCGACGCTTCGGCGATCGGAAGCGGGTGCGCGCGGAGATGATGCACATCGCCGCGGGGCCCCGCGGCCGCGTTGCGGGCCTCTCGGTGGGGCGGGGGTGGACGCACGTGCGGCACGCCGGCCGGTCGCTTCGGGCGACGCCAGGGCCCACGGCCCTGGTGGTGGGGACCCTGGCGGCCGCGGTGGGCGTCGCCACCCTCATGGTCACCCTGAGCCGAACGGTCCTGTTGGGCATGGGGGGTGTGGAAGACGCCGCGCACGTCGTGTCCTTCCACACCCTCTACGCGCAACTCCCCGAGGGGATGCAGCAGCAGCCCCTGCACGGGAGCTGGGTGGCCGACATGTCCCGGATGGACGGCGTCGCGTCCATGGCAGCCTTCCAGTCGGGCTACTTCAATCTCACGGGCCGCGGGGATCCCCGACGGCTGGATGGCCTCTTCGCGACGCCGCGTCTCTTCGACGTGGCGGGCGTGCATCCCATGCTGGGGCCGGGCTTCGCCCGGGACGCCACCGGCGTGGAGAAGCAGGTCGTGGTCTCCTGGCGGGTCTGGAAGGGCGCGCTGGGCGGCGATCCGGGTGCGGTCGGGTCCACGCTGGTCCTCAACGACGAGCCGTACGAGGTGGTGGGGGTGATGCCCGACGGTTTCTCGTTCCCCCGGGCCGAGGACGTTCCGGCGACCTTCCGCTTCCCCGCCCGCCCCGACGTCTGGGTCCCGTTCGTGCCCCCGGTCCGCGGCCCCGCCGAGCTCGGCGTGGTGGCCCGCCTCCGCCCCGGTGTCAGCGCCGCTTCACTCCAGCCACGCCTGGATGCGCTGGTGGCCGAGCTCGCCAAGCGCTACGGACGGGACCCGGGCTTCTCGTTCCGCGCCGTGGAGCTCCGGGAGCAAGCCGTCGGGAAGGTCCGGCCCGCCCTCCTCATGCTGCTGCTGGCCACCGGCCTGCTCATCCTCGTCGCCATGGCCAACGTCACGGGCGTGGGGGTGGCGCGGTCCGAGGCGCGCCTGGGGGACCTTGCCGTCCGCATGGCCCTGGGCGCAGGCAGACGCGGGGTCGCGAGCTACCTGGCCGCCGAGTCCCTGGTGCTGGGCACGCTGGCCGGCGCGGGGGGGATCGGAGTTGCCATGGTCCTGGCCGCCCTGGTGAGGCGCGCCGCACCTCCGGGGATTCCGGACATCGACCAGGTACATGTCGGCCTGCCGGCGGCGGGCCTGGCCGTCGTCCTCGCCATGGCGGGTGCCGCTTGCCTGGCGCTGGGGCCGGTGGGCCGGATGCTCGGGTGGCGGATGGTGGATGCCCTCCGGGGCCAGCGCTCCACGGCTTCGCCCTCGGCGCGCCGGGCAGGCAACGCCGTGGTGGCCCTGGAGGTGGCGGCGACCCTCGTGCTTCTCGCCGGGGCATCCGTGCTCACGAGGAGCGTGCTCCACCTTCTCGCCGTGGATCCCGGATTCGACACTGCGGGCGTCATGACCGCCGAGATCACCCTGCCCGAAGCGACGTATCCCGAGAAGGCGCGGGCGGCGGCCGTGCAAAGCGCGACGTGGCCGATGCCTGAAGGGGCCGCGGTCCCCCGGTTCCAACGGCAGGTCGTCCAGGGGCTGGAGGCACGGCCAGGCATCGCCGCGGCCGCGTTCGCCGACCCGCTCCCGTTCAGCGGCACCCAGGAAGCGAGCGTCTTCTGGGCGGAAGGGATGGCCGACCCCGCAGAGCCTCCCTTCACCGAGTACACGGTGGTGACGGAGGACTATTTCCGCGCCATGGGGATCCGGGTGATCGAGGGTCGGGAGTTCGACGGCGGGGAGTCGGCCACCTCGGAGCCGGTGGCCGTCGTGAGCCAGTCCCTGGCGGCCCAGTTCCCCGTCGGACGCGCCCTGGGGAGCCGCATCAAGCTGGGGGGGCGCCCCGACGCCCCGTACCCATGGCTGCGTGTGGTGGGAGTGGTCGCCGACGTGAAACGCACGGACCTGACCACCCCGGCGCGGCCCGAGATGTACGTGCACATCGCCCAGGGAGGGTACTCGCCGCAGAGCACCGCGCGCCTGGTCGTGCGGGTGAAGGACGGACTCACCCCGGAGACGGCCCTCGCCACCATGCGGGCAGTGGTTTCGGAGCTGGATCCCGACGTGCCGGTGAACGCCCCCGCCTCCATGCGCTCGCTCATGGCGAACGCCGCCGCCCGGGCGCGTTTCACCGCCAGCCTCACGGTGGCCTTCTCGCTGCTGGCCCTTCTCATCACGGCCATGGGGCTCTACTCGGTGATCAGCTTCAGCGCGGCGACGCGGCGCCGGGAGCTGGCGCTGCGGACCGTCATGGGGGCCACGGGGGCGAGCATCGCCACGTCCGTCCTGCGCGAGACGCTTCGTGCCCTGGCGCTGGGCCTGGCCGCCGGCGTGGCGGGAGCACTGCTGTCCGCCCGCGCCCTGACGTCGCTGGTGTTCGGCGTCAGCCCTCTGGAACCGCTCTCACTGGTGTTCTCGGTGGCCGTGCTCAGCGTCGTGGTGGCCCTGGCCGCACAGGGCCCCGTCCGGGCCTGCCTGCGCCTGGATCCCGCCCGGATCCTGTCGCGGGATTAGGGGCGGCGCGACTACGCCCCATGCGGTGGGCGCGGGATCTCTTGACGTACCGGAGGCCACGCCGTCAGATTCCGTATACCATCCTATTGGATGGTATCGGGATGTCTTATGGAGGGTGTACGATGACGGACATGGAGAAGTTGACCATCAATCTGAGCCCGGTGGACCTGGGCCAGATCGAGCTCCTGGTCGAGCAGGGGTTCTATGCCAACCGGGCCGAGTTCATCCGCGTCGCGGTCCGCGATCAGTTGGCCGGGCACGCGGAGCAGGTGCGCGAGACGACGGTGCGACAGGCCGCCGTCATCGGCGCGCTGACCTACGATCGCCGCGCGCTGGAGCGGGCGCGGGACGCCAATCAGCGCCTGGCGTTGCGCGTCGTGGGTCTCCTCCTGATCGACGAGGACGTGTCGCCCGAGCTCGCCGACGCCGCCATCGAGTCGGTGAAGGTCCACGGGATCTTCAAGGCCAGCAAGGCGGTGAAGGACGCGCTGGCCGACCGGATGCGGTGACCGTGGACGGCCGGGGGAGCGACGCCACCACCGCCGGCGGGCGGACGGCCGCTGGCGCGAGATCGTCACCGTGGCGGGAGACGGCACGCGCACCTCCACGCGCGTGGGTACCACGGTCACGCGCCATTACCGCGGGGAGGCGCGTCAGGTGACGTCGACGTTCGAGACGCCCGCCGGCCTCGTGGTTCGATCAGGATGCGCCCGCACTCTTCAGCCAGGTGCTCCGAGCCTACGATCGCGCGGTAGGGGGCGCGCAGACGTTTCCCGTGTCGCTGGGCGGAAGGGCTCCCGTGCCTCTCGTGGTCCGCATGGGCGCGGCCAGGGCCGGGCCGTCGGGCATGCCGGACCTGACCTGCTTCGAGTGCGGGCTGCCCGGTAGCGACCTCGCCGTGTGGGCCGACCCGGCGGGCAGGGTGTGCGTCGTCGAGATTCCGGCTCAGGGCGTGGCCCTCGTCCGGGAGGGCTACGGCGCCTGGCAGGGCGCGGGGCCGGCCTCCGGTCTCCAGGAGACGGCCGTGTCCACCGCCACCTTCGAGGTCGTGGTCGAGCGCGACGTCGCCATCCCGATGCGCGACGGCATCGCCCTCGCCACCGACGTCTACCGGCCCGACGGCGCCGGGCCGGCGCCCGTGGTGCTCGCTCGCACGCCATACAAGAAGGAGATGCTCGAGCTCCAGGCGCGATACTACGCCCGTCGCGGGTACGTAGATGCCCACCGCCGCCAGCAGCATGGCGACCGCTCCGAACGCGCCCAGGAGGAGGAGACCGGCGCGGGCGTCGGCAACACTGCCACGTAGGCGCGCCGACAGCGTGGAGAGCTCCGTGACGGGGATGCGGGGATCGGCCTCCCGGATGGCGGCCCGCACCCCGGGGGCCAGCGCGGCGGGGTCGCCACCCGTGCGCACCGTGAGGGTCATGGCCCGCATGGAGCGCTGCAGGACGCTGAAGTACATGGTGCCGGCGCCGGGGCTCGCCAGGCTCTCGTCGGGCACGGTGCCCACGACGCCGATGATCGTCGTGGGCTGGCGGGACAGCGCGCCGAAGTAGGCCTGGCGTCCGACCGCCGATCCGTTGGGCCAGTATGTGCGGGCCAGCGTCGCATCGATGACGGCCACCGGCGGCCCGGTCCCGTCGTCGGCGTCGACGAAGGTCCGTCCCTCCAGAACGGGTATGCCCAGGGTCTCGAAATATCCGGGCGCCACCGCGCGGATGTTGCTCCCCGGGTCGGGATCCGTCACCGCGGGGTCGGGGTCGATGAGCTCGAACGACCCGGACCAGCCCACTCCGCTCAAGGGGAGGAACTCCACCGCGCCGGCGCGCTCCACCCCGGGGAGGGCGCCCAGGCGCTCCACCAGGGAGCGGTAGAAGGCCGCCCCGTCCGCGCCGGGGTAGGCACCGGCCGGCAGCTCGATGGCGGCTGTGAGGACCCCGTCCGCGCGGAATCCGGGATCCCGCGCCACGAGCGCCGAGAAAGCCGACCCCGCCAGCCCCACGGCCACAAGCAGCGTACACGCGATAGCCACCTGCGCCACCACCAGCCCGTCGCGCACGCGCCTCGCCGCCCGGGGCGAGCCCGCGGTGACGCCCGACTCCCGGAGAACGGCCTGGGGGTCGGCATGCAGCGCCCGGACCAGTCGCGGGTGGCCGCGCGCAGCTCCGCGAGGCCCGTCGCGGTGAGGCGCAGGTAGCGCTTGGCGCGCCCCCCCCGCGCGGGGGTCACCTCCCCCATCTCACCGGCGAGGAAGCCCTTGGCCTCCAGGCGGCGGAGGGCCGTGTAGATGGCGCCCCGGGTGAGGCGACGGCCCGTGCGCGCCTCGATCCTGTTCCGGTTACGCCGTCGTCGAAGTATACGACGTCTACGAAATCGGAGAGGTTGGAACGCCGCACCCGCTCGGCATCATCCCCTCGCGCCAACCGCATGCGATGGACGCCACCGCGTCCACCTGCAACGCGGTCATCTTCGTCGAGCCGGAGACCCGGGGCGGGCGGGCTCTGACCGAGCGGTACCTGCACGACGGGATCGTGTCGGTCGACGCCGCCGACGTCCGTCAGGCGACCGCGGCGCTCTTCGCGATCTGGCTCGGCCACGCCGGCAAGCAGGCCGTGATGGACGCGGCGCTGCGCGTGCTCGATACGTTGACCCGTGGCGTCGAGCCGGGGGTCGTCACCGACCGGCGGATCCTGCGGGCCGTCGCGTACATCAACGCCAACCTCAGGGGAGCGATCACCCTCGAAGAGATCGCCAAAGACGCCTGTCTGTCTCCAGGGCGTTTCCGCCATCTCTTCGTCGAGCAGACGGGAATGGGACTGCGGCCCTACGTGCTCTGGCGTCGCTTCATCTGCGCGTGGGAGCTGCTCATGATCGGGAAGTCGGTCTCCACGGCGGCGCATGAAGCCGGCTTCGCGGACTCCGCGCATCTGGCCCGCACGTCCCGCCAGACCTTCGGCTTCCCTCCTTCGATGTTGCAGCTCGGCCGGACTCCCGACCCGGAAGCCCAGCAGCCCGCAATAGAATGAAGCGGCCCGCGAGGTCTCCCGCTCGAGACGGCGCTGGAGGGCGTCGCCGTCGTGGAGCGCCATGACGAGGGACGGCTCGCCTGGCAGCGCGTAGGCTACCCGATCAGCCCCGGTGGAAACGACACGCCGAGGAGTATCATGAAGACGACTTGGACGAGCGCCGCGGTCACGGCCGATACGACGATGGCGCGCCCCCACCCGAGGTTGGTCTCCGCCCGCAGGTAGGGCGCGAGGAATACGGGCACGGCCCACGGGAAGCCCACCACCCGCACCAGCGCCGCGAGGCCGGTGAGCCAGAGGCAGAACCGGACGCCCCGCACGCGCCGCTCCCGCGGCGTCGCGGCCCCGGCGCCGCGGTGCCGAAGGGCGTCCAGATGCCGTGCGGCACCGAAGAGGCTGTCGTGCTGCAGCACGCCGAGGTGCGTTCCCAGAGCCGGCAACAGGTCGAGAAGCAGCTGGAGGACGAGCAGGGCGAGCGTCGTCAGCACCGCCCAGAGCGGGGCCCGACGACTCGCCGGACCGAGGGCCAGCGTGCGCACGAGAAGCACCGACGTAGCGGCGGTGAGCAGGGCGGTGAACCAGGCGCGCCGCAGGGTCGTCACGCCGATCGTGCGCGTCGCCCGCGCGCGTGGATGACCAGAGGCCAGGCGAAGGTCAGCACGAGGAGTGCGAGGAGCCCGAGGAGGATCGGCCGGTGGAGGAGGTGCAACCGACCCAGGTGGACGAGGCGCAGGGTGAGAAGGAGGTTGGTCTCGAAGAGCGACGCCAGCACGAAGGCGATCACGAAGGCCACCCTGGGCCATCCTCGGACCTTGAGGGCCCAACCGAACACGCCGAACCCGATCGTGATCATGAGATCGGCGAAGCTGGCGCGGTACGCGAGCGCGGCGAGGGCGACGAGGATCGTGATCATCGGGACGAGAACCTGGGCCGGGACGAGGGTGAGGCGGGCGAACACCCCGGACACCGAGAGCCCGAGCACCGACGTGATCCAGTTGGACAGGAAGAGGGACCAGATGAGCACGAAGACGAGCGTAAGCTGGGTCTCCAGCAACTCTCGACCGGGCGTGATGCCGTGGATCGTGAGCGCCGCCAGGAGGAGCACGGTGCCCTCGCTGCCCGGTATCCCGAATGCGAGCACGGGCAGCAGCGAGCCGCCGTCCTTGGCGTCGTTCGCCGCCTCCGGCGCCATGACTCCTCGGATGTCCCCCTCGCCGAAGTGGCCGTCCGGGGTGCTCTGCACGGCGTGCCCGTAGGCGACGAAGCTCGCCACCGTCCCACCGATGCCGGGGATGACCCCGACGATGGTTCCCAGGACGGAGCTCCGGAGGAACAACCCGGCATGGCGAACGACGGCCACGCACCCCTCCCACGTGCTCCCGGCCAGGGAGAGTCCGCCCCCCTCCGGGGCGATGGTCCTGCGCCCTCCCACGTACAGATCGATCATCTCCGAGAGTGCGAAGAGTCCGAGGAAGACCGGGATGAGCGGCATGCCGTCCCGCAACTGGTCGATGCCGAACGTGTAGCGCGGTTCCGCCGTAGCGGGATCCAGTCCCACGAAGCCCATCGCGAGGCCCAGTCCCGCGGCGATGAGTCCCTTGAGCAGAGAGCGTCGGCTGACGAGCGCCACCGTCGCGAGCCCCCAGACGGCCAGGAGCAGGAGCTCGGCCGGGCCGATGGCCAGGAGCACCGATCGGACGACGGGAATGAGCGCCACGAGGAGCACGATGCCCACGCTCGATCCCAACGCGGACGCCGTCGCGGAGCACGCGATGGCGGTGCGCGCCTCCCCCCGGAGGGCCATGGGATGCCCGTCGAGCATCGTGGCGGCGTTGGGTGCGGTGCCGGGGATGTTGAACAGGATCGCGGTGATGGATCCCATGAACGTGCCGCCCCCGATCAGGGCACCGAAGAGAAGAACCGTGGCCAGTGGATCCCAGGAGAACGTCCACGGGATGGCGAGTGCCATGAGCGTGACACCCCCGACGCCGGGGATGAAGGAGAACACCATGGCGACGAGCGTGCCTCCGACCGGGTAGAGGATGTTCGGCCAGGAGAGGACGATCAGGAGGGCACGCCAGGCGGACTCGAGCATCAGGATCGGCCCATGGCGGCGCGTCCGCGCCGGAGCGGCGAACTCAACGGCCGCTCCGGACTCGCTCGATCTGGCCGCGGATTTCGGTGGCCAGTCCTGCGCGCACCTGCTCCGTGGATCGGAGGGCGCTGAGGACCTCGGAGGCCTGGGCGAACGAGGGGGTGAGGCCGGCCCGGGTGGCCGCCGCCACGAACCCCGAGTCCCTTCCCACTTCCGCGAGACGGGCCCGCAGGCACGCCGTCAGGTCGGGATCGAGCCCCGCCGGCGCCGCGGCGAGCCGGCCTGCGTCGAACAGGCGGGAGACGGCCTCGGCCCTGGACCTCGCCTGCTCGGGGTCGTGCCCCAGCGCGCGGGCGCGCCGCACGGCCATGCCCTCAGGCCCGCCGAGCAGGGGAACGTCGCGGAGCGAGGGGTCGTCGGAGATGGGCGCGTCTGAGATCTGGAGCAGCGGCCGGAGGTCGCCCGCCGCGATGCGATCCCGGATGGACTCGAAGGTGAGACCCGCCAGATCGACCTCCCCGCGCATGACGCCGAGGGCGTTCTCGCGGCTGCCCGGATATCCTGCGAGGTAGGTGACGTCGAGCCCGAGCAGCCCCGATCCGACGCTCATCGCGACGAACCCAGAGGCGGCCACGTCGGTGACGCCGTACAGGACGTCCCGGTCGGGGCTCCTGTGGAGCACGTCGTCGATGGTGTGCCACGGGGAGTCCGCACGGGTCACGATGACGGGGGCGGAGACGGCGACGCGTCCGAGAATCGTCAGATCGCGCGCGGGGTCGAGATCTACCGTGCTGTCCTCCAACATCAGGACCAGCATGCCCGTGGCGTTCACGATCCCGAGCGTTCGGCCGTCGGGATCGGCGTCCCGGATCAACCGCACGCCCACCAGGCCCCCGGCGCCCGGTCGGTTCCGCACCACGATCTCGGCCCCGATCGCCTTCTCCAGGAACGGCTCCAGCAGGCGGGACATCACGTCGTACCCGCCTCCGGGGGTGTAGGGGACGATCCATGAGATCGTCTCTCCGGCCAAGCCGGGGCAGCCGGTCGCATCGCCCATCGCGTCGGCCCTTCCGGCGTCCCCCGTGGAGGTGCAGGCCGCCTGGAGCGCAAGGAGCCCCGTGACGGCGGCGAGCGGGAAGAGCCCGAGTGGGCGGGACTCGCGGGCGCCGGTCGTCCCTGGTACGGACACGAGGCCTCTGCGACAGGGAAAGAACGCGCGAGGCGCAGGACCGCCGCCCCGGTATTTGACAGGAGCCTCCGGCACCGCCGAAGCTTCGACGGTCGTCGTGGCCCCGTCCTCGACGGGAGATACTAAGGGGGCGGGCCCCCTGAATCCAAGCCAGCGGGGGGGGCTCCTGCGGCGACCGGGGTCCTCAACGGGGTGTCGCGATCCGAAATGGCCGCCCGAGCTTCAGCACGCTCCGAACTGGCGATCCTGCGCCGACTCTGCGCAGACCTCGTGCCGTTCGTGCGCCGACCCCTCGACGCGGCGGACTGCCGGCGCCGCGTCCGGGAAGGGATCGACGGCCGGGAGGCCTCCTTCCTCGACCTCGTCGAGCACGCCGTGTTCGGCGTGGCCAGAAGCCCCTATCTCTGGCTCCTGGACCACGCGGGCGTGGGGTTCCCGGACCTCCGCCGGTCCGTGCGCGTGCATGGGCTGGAGCGAACGCTGTCCGACCTGCACGCCGCCGGGGTCTTCGTCACGCTGGACGAGTTCAAGGGTCGCCGGCCCATCGTGCGGGACGGCCGGACCCTGGAGACCCGGAGCCACGACTTCGACAACCCGCTGTCCACGCGGCACTTCATGTCCACGACCGGCGGATCGCGGAGCACCGGCACGCGTGTGTACGTCGATCTGGCGCACTGCGCGCGCGACGCCGTCTACGACCAGCTCTTCCTCGAGGCGTTCGGGCTGGTGGATCGCCCGTGGGCCGTGTGGCGCCCGCCGCCCCCCTTCGGAGCCGGGATCAAGTCGGTTCTGAGCCACGCCAAGCTCGGCCACACCAACGGTCGCTGGTTCGCCCAGAGCCGTCTGCGGCTGGCGTCGCGGGCGTGGAAACACGCGATCCTGACGGAGCTGCTGCTCGGGGAGAGCCGCATCCTCGGCCGTCCCATCCCGCGACCCGAGTTCGTGCCTCTGGCCGAGGCGTGGCGCGTCGCGGCGTGGGCGGCCCGATGCAGGGAGCGTGGGACGCCGGGCTGGCTCAACACCAACGCGGCGTCGGGCGTGCGCGTGGCGACGGCGGCACGGGACCGTGGCCTGGACATCTCGGGAACGCTGTTCCGTCTCGGAGGGGAGCCCCTGACGCAGGCCAAGGCGGAGGCGATCGGCTCCGCGGGCGCTCGAGCCGTCTGCCACTACACCATGGGGGAGGTGGGACGGATCGGCGTGGCGTGTGAGCGGGGCGCGGCCGTGGACGACGTGCACATCGTCACGGACAAGATGGCCGTTCTGCAGCGGCCCCGCGTGGGGATCGGGGAGCCCGTGACGGTCAACGTGTACACGACGCTGCTGCCGTTGCCCCCGAAGCTGATGCTCAACGTGGAGAGCGACGACTACGGCACGCTGACCCGGCGGAGCTGCGGATGCCTTCTCGACGAGCTGGGCTACGACCTGCACCTGCACGAGATCCGTAGCTGGGAGAAGCTCACGAGCGAGGGTATGAACTTCCTGGGCGCCGACATCGTGCGGCTCGTGGAGCAAGTGCTTCCGGGCCGCTTCGGTGGAGGGCCCACGGACTACCAGTTCGTCGAGGAGGAGGAGGAGGGGTTGCCGAAGGTCTCGCTGCTGGTGAGCCCGCGGGTGGGGCACCTGGAGGAGGGCGCCGTTCTCGAGGTCGTGCTCGGCTTTCTCGATGTGGCTCCGGGGCCGTCGGGCCGCTACGCCGACCGATGGAGGGAGGGGGACACGCTCCGAATCCGGCGACAGGAGCCGCTGGCCACCGGAGCGTCGAAGGTGCTCGCGCTCCACATGACCCGGAAGAGGGCCGAGCGGCCATGACCGGGGCGAGCGGACACCTGCGCATCCTCATGCTCAACTACGAGTTCCCGCCCCTGGGCGGTGGGACCGGAACCGCATGCCGCGAGTTGCTGCGGGCCTTCGACCGGATCGCCGGCCCCGACGTGGATCTGGTGACGGCCGGCCTCGATTCCGCGGCGCCCGTGGAGAGGCTCTCGGCCTCCGTGACGGTCCACCGCGTCCCGGTGCGCAAACGGGATCTGCATTTCTGGCGGCCCGGCGAGCTGCTCCGCTGGACACGAAGGGCGTGGCGACTCGCCCGGGAGCTCACGCGGCGCACGCCCTACGATCTGTGCCACTGCTGGGCCGGCTGGCCGCCCGGCCTCCTGGGCTACGCTCTCCGCGGTCGATTGCCCTACCTCGTTTCCCTGCGAGGCTCCGACGTTCCCGGCTACAACCGGCGCCTGTGGCTCCTCGACCCCGTTCTCTTCCGCCGGATCTCGCGCCGCGTATGGCGCGAGGCGGCCGCCGTGGTGGCGGTGAGCGAGGAGTTGCGGCGTCTCGCGCTCCGGACCTCACCGGCGCTGCGGGCCCGCGTGATCCCCAACGCGGTGGACGTCGATCGCTTCGCCTGCGGCGACCCGCCCGACCGGTTCACCGTGCTGTTCGTGGGTCGTCTCATCCCGCGCAAGGGGGTGGACGACCTCGTGGACGCCTTTCCGGCGATCGTCCGGCGGCTTCCGGAGGCGCGTCTCGTCGTGGTGGGGGAGGGTCCCCTCAAAGCGGCGCTGGAAGCGCGCGCGCGCCGGACCGGGGTGGAGGGGTTCGTCGATTTCCTGGGATCCGTGGCCAACGAAGCACTGCCCCCGATCTACCGGGCGGCGAGCGTGCTCGTGCTGCCATCCCGCCGGGAAGGGATGCCGAACGTGTTGCTCGAGGCGATGGCCTCGGGCCTCCCTGTGATCACCACGCCTGCCGCCGCGGAGGTCCTGGACGGCAACGGCCTCGTCGTCGAACCCGGGGACGCGTCCGGCATCGCCGACGCCGTGCTCCGCTACGCGGCGGACGAGGGCCTGCGTCGGTCGCACGGCCGCAGGTCACGCCAGATCGCGGAGTCCCTGTCGTGGACATCTGTGGCGCAGTGGCACCTGGACATCTACCGGGAGATGACCGAACGCGCCCCCACCACGCGGCCCGACCCCGTCCGGTAGGGGACGGGCCGGCCCCGACGGCGGCGATCAGCGCGGGTGGCGGGCCTCGAACCCCCGCTGCCTCCGCACCTCGCGAAGCACCATCGGCGCGAGCGGGAGCAAGGTGGCGAGGTAGATCGACGCCGACATCAGGGACGTGGCCACGTCCGTGCCGGGGCGCAGCGCGCCGACGACGAAGACCGACGTGGCGCACCATGCCAGGCACCAGAGCAGCTCGAAGGTCACCCCCACGATCGCGCGTCCTTCGCTCGAGGCGGCCGACGACACCGCGACGACGGCGGCTCCCGTGAGGGAGCGGCTGAGGAGCGCGCCCCCTGCGACGCCCAACAACCCCCATCCGAGATGCAGGGCGGCGAAGGCGACGCCCGCGTTGAGCGCCAGTCCACCGAGGGTCAGAAGGGGCAGGATCCGCTGGCGCTCGGTCGCGACGACGCCCAGCGTGCCCAGGCTCGTCAAACCCACGGCCATGCCGCTGAAGAGGAAGAGCCGCGCCGCGGGCAGGACGACGAGGTAGCGGGGCACGATCAGCGCCACCGCGGGTCCCAGGGCGAAGGCTGCCATGCCCACCAACGGCGGGAACACGCAGGCGAAGGGGAGCAGGGTATCCCTGAGGTGGGCCAGGGCCGCGGCGTCGCCGCCCTCTCGGCGAGCGTTCGCGTAGACGTCGGGGAAGACCACCGTGCGCACCACGAGGGCCGCCGCGGCGCCGATGCCCGAGAGCGCGACGGCGAACGCGTAGAGCCCCAGCGCCGAAGTTCCCGCGACCGCGACCACGATCAGGCGATCGACCGTGGCCAGCAGGGTGCCGGTCACCGCCGCGAAGCTGAGCGGCATCCCCAGCGCGAGGAGTCGTCGCAGGCGTGCCCGGTCCGGCACCGGACGCATCGGGACACCGCGGCCCAGCAAGGCGACGCCAGCGGCCAGGGCCACGACGTACCCGGCCAGGGCTCCGGACAGACCCCAGAGGCGTGCGAGCGCGACCGTGAGGCCGAGACCCAGGGCAGCCTGGGTGACCTCGACGATGGCGAAGCGGCGCAGCACACCCGAGGCGCGTAGATAGGATGCGCCGTAGGCCCAGAGGCGCTGGACGAGCAGGGCGAGGGCGAGCGCGCGCATGACGTCCCGCGTGGGGGGTGCGACCGCGAACGAGACCGCGAGGCAGAGGAGCCCCAGGGCCCCGAAGACGATCACGAGGTAGGCCACGGTGGCCTCGCCCCATGGGCGCCGCTCCGACGAGCCGGCGACCTCCACCTCGATGCCCCGCTGAATTCCCAGCGCAGGGAAGGTCCCGTAGCGGAGCCCGAGCCCGAAGAGCGCCCACACGCCGAAGAGCTCGGGGCCCAGCACGGCGGCGAGGATCACGCCCCGGGCGGCGAGGAGGCCCTCGGTCGCGATTCGCGTCACGCCGTAGAGGGCGATGCGACGCAATCGTCCGGGGCGGGGCGCGCTACCGGTCGTGGCCACGGAGGACGGACCGGACCACGCGGAACTTGCCCCCGGGCTCCGGGGGGATGTGCGTCAGCGTCTCCACCCGGACGTCGATCTGGCCGAGGGCGGGGCGCAGGCATGCCCGGATCACGGCACGGGCGCCGTCATCGAACGCCTCCCCCGGCACGATCCGCACCACCACCCGATCAGGGCCGGTCTGGACGATCTGGTATTGCTTGATTCCAGGCACCTCCTCCACGGCACAGGTGAGCGTGTAGGGTGAGACCGTGCGCCCGTCCGGAAGAACCAGGTAGTCCACGCTTCTCCCGAGGGCCGGGAAGACGAGCGGGAGACCTCGCCCGCACGAGCACCGCCCCGGAACGGCGCGACCCGTGTCCCCCACCCGATACCGAAGCAGGGGCATGCCGCGGTTGTAGAGCGACGTGAGGAGGACGGTGCCCTCGGGCAGACCCTCGGGACCCGCGCCGTCCAGCACCTCCACGATCAGCCACTCGGCGTTCACGTGGTAGCCTTCCCGCGTCGGGCACTCCCAGGCGACCTCCTTGGTCTCCGTGCACCCGTAGACGTCGAGAACGCGGGCGCCGAAGCCCTCCTCCAGCGTCCGGCGCGTGCCGGGGTCCAGCATCTCGGCGGACGTGAAGACCAGGCGTACGGAACGCGGGGACGCGCCCACCCGAGCCAGACGAGTCAGGTAGCTGGGGGGGCCGTAGAGCACGTCGGGATCGCAGGAGTGGAGCTCGTCCAGGATCTCCTCGGGCGGCCGGTGCACCGAGAACGACGTGCGCCTGCCGGCCATCCCGGTGTGGGGCCGACCGGGGGGCTCCTCCTGGAAGATCGCCACGCGGTCCCAGGGACGGAGGCCGCACGCGAAGCGCGCACGGAGCTTCAGCACGTACCGTCCAACGAGCCAGGCCCACGGGTCGAAGTAGGTCGTCGTGGGCACGCCCGTGGATCCGGTCGTCCGGGAGCGCCTCATGCCATTCGGCGTGAGCCCGTCCACGACCAGGTGCTCGGGGCGCTGCAGATCCTCCCGGGTGGTGACCGGGATCCGGGCCAGATCCGGCCAGCTCCCCAGATTCCGGCTGGAGAATCCGGCCGCCCGGAAGCGCGCTCGGTAGAAGGGCGACCGCGCCTCGGCGTGCCGTACCATCGCGCCCAGTCGGCGCCACTGGAGCTCGCGCAGCCGTTCCGGGGAGAGCCACTGCTGCCTCTCGAGCCGAGCCAGCTCGAGCGCTGCGCGCATGAGGAGGAAGGGGCTCGACACGATGCGCCGTCAGGGACCCGTCTCGAAGGTCGTGCTCACGGCTCGGTGGAGTGCCTTCCCGACCGCCACGGCCACCCAGCGAAGGTCGGCGTCCGTGGCTGCGTCGGAGGGCTCGTAGCGACCTCCCTTGCCGTGGGAGACGAGGAAGGGCCGGGGATCCTCCACGGGTCCGACGGGCAGTTCCTCGGGGAGCGCGCAGGCGGATTGCACCGTGTGCGCGGAGAGGAAGGCCGAACCGAGGGGTGTGACGAGCATGTGCAAGCGGAACCTCTCGGGCCGGCCGCTTGGGCTGAGGCTCGGCGGCACGAACGGCTGATAGAGGATGCGGTCCCTCGCGAGGGCCCATGCACACGTCCGCTTCCAGATCCCCATGCCCAGCACCCCCGGCCAGTCCGTCGGGCCTTCCATCCCGAGCTCGCCCAACAGGTCCCCTCCGGGCCGCAGCTTCACGAACCGAACGAACTCGCCCCGATCCCAGCTCGCGAGCTTGACCACGAGGTCGGGCCACGATGCGCCGGTCGGCTCGCCCGGCACGAAGGGCCTGGAACTGGTGGGGATGGAGCGGACCGGCGGTACCGCATCGTCGGGGAGGTACTCCGCCAGCCATCCGGTGGTGCATCCCTTGTCGTGAACGAAATGGTCGATGGCGGTGTGCCGCGTCGAGAAGACCACGTACAGGGTTCGCGTCTGCAGCGGATCGGGGAGGGCCACCATTCTGTGCTGGGCCCCTCCACCGGTGCCCCTGGTGTCCACAGCCACGGCGTCGACACCGGCGCGGATCCCCGCCGTCCGGAAGTCCTCGGGGTAGCCGGGCGGCCACTCGCCGCGCAGCACCACCAGGCGCCGAAGACCATGCGAGCGGGCAAACTCCACGACCCCGCTCACCATGGGGTCCACCTCGGCGTGGTACATCTGCCGACGACTCGCCAACCCAGTGCGGAGGTTCAACTCGAGCACCCAGTACGTTCCGCCGCTGCGGATCAGGTCGACGCCGAGCTCCATGCCGACCAGCGACCGGCGTTCGGGGTCGTGCCAGTAGCCGAGGTAGCGGGGATGTTGCGGAAGCCGACCGGCCGCGTGGCCGACCGCCGTACGCGGATTCCCGGGCGCGGGTACGATCCGGCCGGCGCGCAGGGACTCGAACAGGTCGAAGGCGGTCACGAACAAGCGCTCAGGTACGCGGTGGACCGAGGCCTTGCTCCCGAGATGCGCGCCGATACGGTCGAAGGCATACCGACAGTCGCCCTCGAAACGCAGGCGGCGCCGCAGCGACGCATCGGGATCGGAAGGAGCACCGCCCTGCGCCCGCGGACCGCCTCCGATCGAGCGCGACGGTGCCATCGGGTCTCCGGTTCGAGGGTCTCTGCAGTGGCCGACGACTGCACCGTCGTCGCGGCGCCGACACGCGCCAGGCTGGCTTGATAGGGATTCCAGCGGCGCTCCGTCAAGAGCGAGCCGGGTCCGTCGGAGGTCGTGCCCTGCCCGGCCGGTGGATACGACGGCGCGCTTCGCTT
>CAVUEU010000006.1:0-786019 GCA_963740595.1 uncultured Gemmatimonadales bacterium | reverse complement strand
TGCTACGCGGGAACAGTCCTCACACCGTCGAGGCCGCGTCGAACTGCCGGCTGCTCTGCGTGCCCGGGGAAACGGTTCGCGCGCTGCTCGGCGGGCACGGGGCCTTCCGCCGCGCGATCGAGGCCGGCGCTCCGCCGTCCGACCGGGAGCGACGCGTCCGCATTCCGCTCGACTTCGCCCCCCTCCTTCCGACGGCTGCTGCCCCCAACGGCAACGGCAACGCCCATGGCAACGGTCACGTCGGCGCGAACCGTGGGCCGGGTGACCGTTCGCGGAGGAGGCGGGCCGGTTCGCCGGAGGACCGCGGCGTATCCGTCGCTTCCCGCACGTGTGGCAGATCGACGAGATGGACTGTGCCTCGGCGTGTCTCGCCATCGTCGCCGCCACTACGGTCGCTCGATCAGCCCGGCGCGGATCCGCGCCCTGCTGCACATCGGCCTCGACGGCGCGAGCCTCGCCGCGATCTGCCGGTGCGGGGAGGAGCTCGGACTCGCGGCCCGGCCGGTGAAGGCGTCGGCGGGGAACCTCGATCACATGCCGCTGCCGGCCATCGTGCACTGGCGCGGCAACCACTGGGTGGTCCTGTACGACGTGGCGCCCGGGTACGTCCGCGTTTCGGACCCGGCGACGGGCAAGCAACGGATCGAACGGACCGAGTTCGAGCAGCAGTGGACCGGATTCGCCGCGCTCTTCGAGTACGTGCCTGCCTTCTCGCAGCAGCCGGGCAGACGGGTGGGCGTACGCTGGCTCGCCTCCTTCTTCCTACCCTGGCGTGGACTCCTCGCGCGCGCCGTACTGCTCGCGCTCCTGGCAGCCGGGCTGCAGATGGTACTCCCGGTGTTCACGCAGCTCATCGTGGACCGGGTGCTGGTACAGCGGGACGTGGCGCTGCTCGACCTGCTCGGGATCGGGATGGTGGGAGCCGTGGCGTTCATGCTCGCGGCCACCCTCCTGCAGCGGTATCTGCTCGGCTTCGTCGCCGTCCGCATCGATTCGCACACGCTCGACTTCCTGACCCGCCGCCTGCTCAGCCTGCCCATGCGCTACTTCAACGGGCGACGTACGGGCGACATCCAGCGCCGGTTGGCCGGCATGTGGCAGATCCGGGAGTTCCTCGTCGAGCACGGCGTCGCCGCGATCACGAACGTGACGCAGCTCGGTGCGGCCCTGACCCTCATGCTGCTGTACAGCCCCCGGCTCACGTTGGTGTTCCTGGCGCTGGCTCCCGTCCACGTTCTCCTCGTGCGGCTGGCCTCCGCCTGGCTCTATCCCCTGTACAGCAGACTCGAGGAGGCCTACGCCACCTACCAGTCGTTCCAGATCGACGCCATCAAGGGCATCGAGACCGTGAAGTCGCTCGCCGGGGAGCAGGCGTTCCGTGGCATGATGCTGAACGAGTTCAACACCGTGGCGCGTCGCCGCTTCCGGGCCGACTTCCTGGTGATGGGCTACCACGCCCTCTCCCACTCGGTCACGCTGCTCTCGGTCGTCCTCTTCTTCGCCGTGGGTGCACGCCTCGTCCTGGACGGCTCGCTCTCGATCGGCGGGCTCGTTGCCTTCAACGTGCTCGTCGCGCTGGCCAACGCGCCGATCCTCGCGCTCCTCCGGATGTGGGACAGCGCGCAGGTCGCGACCGTGTACCTCGACCGGCTCGAGGATGTGCTCGTGCACGAGCCGGAGCAGGGCGAGGACCGTGCCCGGCTGCTGCCGGTGCCGACGCTGGAGGGCCGGATCGCGGTCCGTGGCGTGGGCTTCCACTACGAAGGCCGTGAAGCCTCGCCCGTCCTCGCCGATGTCACCTTCGAGGCGCTGCCGGGCACCCGCATCGCGATCGTGGGTCGGAGCGGATCGGGCAAGACCACGCTCGTGAAGTGCCTGGCCGGCCTCCTCGAGCCGACGGTGGGCACCATCCTCTACGACGGACTCGACCTGAGGACGCTCAACCATCGGGAGCTGCGACGCCACATCGGGATCGTGCTCCAGGAGTCGCACCTTTTCGACGACACGATCGCCCGCAACGTGGCGTTCGGCGAGGAGGAGCCCGATCTGGACGCGGTGCGAGCCGCGATCGAGCTGGCCGACGCCCGCGGGTTCGTGGAACGCCTGCCGCTCGGATACGACACCCGGGTGGGCGAGACCGGCCTCCTGCTGTCCGCCGGTCAGCGCCAGCGCATCGCGATCGCGCGTGCCCTCTACCACCGCCCGGCCGTGCTCGTCTTCGACGAGGCGACCGCGGCGCTCGACACCGAATCCGAGCGCGTCCTGCAGGAGAACATGGAGCGCCTGCTCGCGGGCCGCACGGCGTTCATCATCGCGCACAGACTCAGCACCGTCCGCGACGCCGACACGATCCTCGTGCTCGACGACGGACGCATCGTCGAGCGCGGCACCCACGGGGAGCTGATGGATCGGCAAGGCCTCTACCACCACCTCTCCACCCGGCAGATCGTCCTGTGAAGGGAACATCGACGCTCCCCGATCCGCCGTTCCTGGGCGAGACCCCGCCGCACTGGGTGACGAGCGGCATCTGGACCTGGCTCTCCGCCCTGGCCGTCGCGTCCGGCGTCACCCTCGCGCTCGTCCGGGTGTCCGAGACCGTCTCGGGCCGGTTCGTCCTCGTGCCGGAGCACGGCTCGAGCCCGATCCGCGTGCGCCGCGACGGCGTCGTGACCGCGGTGCGCGGGGAGCAGGGCGGGCACGTGGCCGCCGGCGCGACGCTGTTCGTCGTGCGCTCGTCCTTCGCCGTCGATCGGGGTGGCGAGCTGCGCTCGCTGGAGGCGGAGCGGGCGGCGGATTCCGTGGCGCTGGACGTCGCCTATCGCCAGCGGGAGACCGTTCGGCAGCAGGCGGCCAGCGAGGATCGCCGGCTTCGGATCAGAGCGGAGTACCTGCACGACCACGCCCGGGCGATCGCCGAGCGGTACGCGTTGGCGCGGGAGCTCGCGGACAGCGCCGCTTCGGGCGTGCGTCAGCAGGTGGTCACCCCCTTCGAGGCGAGCCGGTTCGAGTTCGAGGCGGGGACGTATGCCGACGAGCTCGACGCGACGCGTCGACAGATCGTGGAGACGGGTGACGGCCGCGCTCGACTGCTCGAGCGCGTGGCGGAGGCGGACCTCGAGTTCGAACGCTCACGCGGGCGTCTCCAGGCCAGCGTCGACGCCGCACGCGATCGCATCGACGCGCTCCAGGCGGACCTCTTCGGCATGGACGGAACGGCGTTGCTCGTGGCCGCACCCTGTGCGGGCACGCTGCTGCAGGTGCGCGTCGGCGCTCCCGGTGCGGTCGTGCGCGAGGGCGACACGCTGGCCGACATCGCCTGTGAGGGCGACGCGTTGAAGGGTGAGCTGACCGTGCCCGAATCGGGCGTGCCGCTGGTCCAACCCGGGCAGACGGTCCGACTCCGCCTGGATGCTTTTCCCTATCAGCGATTCGGAGTGCGGTTCGGCGACGTTCGCTGGCTGGGTCCGTCGGGCGACGACGAAGGCGGGACGCGCTCCTTCCGGGCGCTGATCGACCTCAGGGACACGACCATCACCGTGGGAGGCCGGCCCCGACCACTGCTTCCCGGCATGGGCGGGCGAGCCGACGTGTTCGTGGGGCGGCGCCGGCTCGCGAGCTATCTGCTGGAGCCGATCCGGGCCGCACGTGAACGATTCGCGGAGCCGCCGAGATGAGACACCACGCGATCTACTCGCTGGAAGACTTCGAGAGTGCCGATCCCGCGATGCAGGCCTGCCTGGAGCAGGCCCGCGTCGCGGCCGGGACCGAGCTGCCGGTTCTCATTCTCGGTGAATCCGGCACAGGCAAGACCGTCCTCGCGGGCGCGATCCACAATTCGTCCAGGCGCGCCCGCGGCGCCTTCATCGCGTTCAATGCGGCCGCGCTGAGCGACACGCTCCTCGACAGCCAGCTCTTCGGCCACGAGCGGGGTGCGTTCACGGGCGCTCAGAGCCAGATCCGGGGCAAGTTCGAGCTGGCGGACGGGGGCACCCTCTTCATCGACGAGATCGCGGACATGTCGGAGTGCGCGCAGGCGAAGATCCTGCGCGCCGTCGAGCACGGCGAGTTCGAGCGGCTCGGGTCGGATACGCTGCGTCGGGCCGACGTGCGCTTGATCTCGGCGACGCATCTGCCCATCGACCGCTACCTCGAGATGGATCGCTTCCGCAAGGACCTCTTCTACCGGATCAGCGGCTTCACCATCGCGCTGCCGGCTCTCCGCGACCGACCCCAGGACCTGCGCGCGCTCGTCGGGACGGAGGTGGCCGCGGCCGCTCGCGCGCTCGGCAGACGCATCGTCGGTCTCAGCCGTGAGGCGGCCGACGCCCTCTTCGCGCACGACTGGCCCGGAAACCTGCGCGAGCTGAAGCGGGTGATCCACACCGCCGTGGCGCTGACCACCGGCGACATCGTGGGCCGTGACGCGCTGCGCCTGGCTCCGCCCGGCGGTGCGACGCGGGAGGAGCCGCGAGCGGGTCCGGCCCCGTCCACCCACGGAGAGCGGCGGCCCGAGCAGGAGCGCGATCTCTCCCTGCGCTCCGCGGAGCTCCGCCACATCCTGTACGTGGTGGAGTGCATGAGGGGAAACAAGCGCCGCGCCGCACGGGCCCTCGGGGTGTCCCGCTCGACCCTCGACCGCAAGCTGGCGCAGGTGCGCGTCGACTGACCACCACGAGATCCGGCCGGGCCGTCGAGTCGCCCCCCATCGACGCGCGAGGCCCTCCAACGCCGGGGGCGTCGAAGGGCCTCGTCTCTCCCAGTGCCCCGTCAGGGACTCGAACCCCGAACCTACTGATTAAGAGTCAGTTGCTCTACCAGTTGAGCTAACGGGGCGTGGCACCGCACTCCGACCGACGGATCGACCAACGGTCGGGAGCAGTGAAAAGTACCGAATCGACCCCCGCGGTCAACCGGTTTCGATCGCGGTGCCCACCGGCTCGACGGAGACGTCCACGTCGAGCCCGTCGCGCACGCTCTGGGTGACGATGCAGAAGTCCTCGAAGAGCTCCAGGCAGCGCCCGAAACGCTCGGGCGGAACCCCCTCGAGCGTGGGCTTCAGCGTCACCTTCACGGAGCCGACACGCATGCGCCCCTTCTCGTTGCGCTCGAGGGCCCCTTCGACGTGCGCGGTGATGCCGGCCACCTCGACGCGCGACTTCTGGAGGCAGAAGAGGAGGCTCGCCGCAAGGCAGTTGCCGATCGCCGCGCCGAGCAGGCGCGCCGCGTTGGGTGCGACCCCGTCGCCGAGGGGCGCGGGCTCGTCGAGGAGCACGGGGCTCCACGAGGGATCGTCGAACGTCACGTCGAACTGGAAGCGCTCGCGGCGCACGAGATCCAGGGAGAAGGTGGGGTGGTCGCTCACGACAGGCCTCCTGGCGCGCCCCGGCACCATGCCGGAAGCTCCTGGAAACCTCGCCCTGCGGAGCCGTCTTCTCTGCCCGGAGAGCGCCGGCGGGGGACGTGGGGATTCTCCCCCCCGTGCGAAAGGGATTCGTCCTACATACAATGCCGGAGCCTTGCCTCAACGTACCCCGTCGAGCCGTGCCCGTGTGTCCGCCGACGCGCGCCCCCGGCTCCGAAAACCGAAACCGTCCCGGAGGTTGTCATGCGGAAGCTCGTCCTCGTCATGTTCTCGGCGGTCCTGGCCGGCTCGGCGGTCCTGACCGCCTGCTCCGGTCCACGGGAGGAGCCGTCGGGAACGATGCAGGCCGCTACCACCGCAACGCCGACCGAGCACGCCGCCGTCACGCTGAACCCCGAGCAGAAGGAGGGCCAGGTCGTCTTCGAGTCCGTCTGCTGGACCTGCCACGGGTCCGCCGGCCACGGCAACGGGCCCGCCCGCACGGCCGAGGTGGTACCACCCTCCTTCCAGACCCGCGACTACGCGATGGCGTCGGCCGCGAGCCTCCAGGAGCGCTTCCGCGCCACGCTGGAAGGCGCCGACTCGACACACCCGCACATGCAGTACGTGGTCAAGCTCGTGAAGCCGGAGGCGTTCGAGGCCGCGCTGGCCTACATCCCGGCGGTGGCCTACCCGCCCGAGATCCCGGGGAGCGCGATCAACGGGGAGCGCATCTACCAGTTCCGCTGCTCGGGGTGCCACGGGCCGAACGGGCTCGGGGACGGGCCGGGCGCCGCCAACCTCGTGGACGTGAAGCCGGCCAACTTCACGACCGACACGCTCGTGGCCTCGGGGAACTGGGACGCCGTCTACAACAAGATCCGCGAGGGCGGGCAGCGGGTGCACGGCTCGCTCATGCCGTCCTGGGGCATCGTGCTCGACGACGCGGACATGTGGGATCTGGTGGCCTACCTGGCCACGTTCCAGCCCGGGCTGGTGGCGAAGCCTTCCTGGGCGCCCTGACGGGCGTTCGCGCCGAACCAGCGAGCTACTAGCCGCCTCCGGTCCCCAGCACGTCGGGCCGGAGGCGGTTCAGCACGTAGAAGGACGCCGCGTCGATCTCCCGTAGCGTGATCCCCGCCACGCCGAACGTCGGCATCCCCTGCGCGTGCCCGACGAACACCGTGTGCCGCACGGAGTCGATCGAGCTCGCGAGCGGCCAGTCCCGCACCACCAGCGAGGGCACCTGCAGGTCGCGCGCCTTGGCGTAGTCGGTGCCGCCCTCGCCGAGCGTTCCGTGGCAGCGCCGGCACTTCGCGGCGTACACGCCGTTGCCCTCCTGCGTACGCACGCTGTCGCTCACCCAGGTGATCGAATCGAAGAGCGCGGGCGTGTAGAGCATCTCCGCGTGGCGGACCTGCGCCTGGCGGTCCGGCGGCTCGAAGTGGTGCTCGCTCTTGCACGCGGACACGGCACCCACCGCGGCCGCGGCGGCCAGCGCGATCGGGAGCCGCCTCATGACGCCGTGTCCCCGGGTGCCGGGTGGACGAGCGTGGCGCCGGGGGCGAGCCGCTGCACGCGCTCGAGGGCGGCGAGCGCCTCCGCGCTGTTGCCCTCGGCCTTCTGCACCATGTACACGCCGAACCACCCGGCGGCGACGCTCTCGTCGATCTTCGTGGCGGCCATGTAGTGCTCGAGCGCCCCGTCCATGTCCTGCGCCCGGAACGCCGCGCTGCCGCTGTCGAGCTGCGCCCGCAGCTCCGCCGGCATGCTCTCGCGCTTCTGGCGGGCCGCGACCGGGTCGAGCGAGCCGGTCTCCTGATCCTTCGGCCGGCCGCAACCCACGGCCGCGAGCGTCAGCATCAGCAGGACGGCACCCTTCGCGCTCATGATCCGCCTCCCTCGAGGGGGTTCTTGATGTGGCAGGCGAAGCAGGTCCGCGGGTTGCGCTTCCACGCGCCTTCCGCGTCGAAGTCACGCCCGTGGGGGTTCACCTTGAACGCACCCAGTACCCCGTGGCACTGCGTACATTGCCGCTGCGTGTGGCAGGAGGCGCACGTCTCGAGGTTCTGACGGGCCGCCTGCCCGTGGCGCAGCAGCCACACGGGCTCCGCTGTGTGGTACCCCTGACCCAGCCGTCCGTCCGCACCGAACCCGTTCTGCACGTGGCACTCGCGGCAGAAGACCGCCGTGTTGTGGCACGTCGAGCACTCCGTGTCCTGGTTGGACGCGAGCGCCGGGTGGCGCGCGACGAAGTCCGGCGGGTGGTAGGCGTTGCCGCTCCCCGTGGCCGCGTCGTGGCACTCGGTGCAGAAGCTCTGCGTGTGGCAGGTGTTGCAGCTCTTCACGTCCGAGGCGGCCAGCGTGGTGTGCGACGCCAGGAAGAACGGCGACGCGTGGCTCTCCGGCGGGTGGCCCGTGACCATCACGCCGGGGGCCTTCGACCGGGAGCGCTCCGGGAGCGCCACCACCAGGTCGGGGAACGGCTGGACGTGGCAGACGGTGCAGTCGTCCCGGGTGTGGCACGTGTTGCACTGCCGGACCTGGGCCTGCCGTCCGTGCTCGGACAGCCACCCCTCGTCGGCGTGCGAGTCGGGCTTCGGGTAGTGCGCCACCGCGGGCGGCAGCTCCATCCCCGCCGGCGCGGCGGGCATGGCCTGGATCGCGCGCCGCTCCCCGTCCACGTGGCAGGTGAGGCAGCGCTCCACCGTGTGGCAGGTGGCGCAACGATCGGTGCCACCGCGTGCCAGGCGCCCGTGCCCACCCTCCAGGAACGACGGCCCCTCGTGGTCCGTCGGGACCGGGAGCGCCGCGATCCTGGCGGTGCCGAACCGGCTCTCCGCGAGCGGCACGTGGCAGGTCACGCACTTTGCCTCGGTGTAGTGGTCCTGCGCCTCGTGCGCGTGGCAGGAGAAACAGGTGCCGAGCTGCGGATGGACGTCCACCGACATCCGTCCGCCACCCGGCGCGGTGTGGCAGGACTCGCAGGTCACCGGCTCGTCCCCGGCGCCGGCCAGCAGCTCGGCGTGACGGGGGTGCTGGAAGCGAAGGTTGTCGAGCTTCTGCGCCGGCGGGCTCCACGTCACGCGCGGCTGCTGGTCCCCGTCGTGACAGCGCGAGCAGAGCTCGGGCGAGGGATAGAAGCTCGCCCGATCGCCCGACGGCACGCCGGTGTGGCAGCCCGTGCACACCGGGAACAGTCCCTCGTGGCGCGCGTGCGGGAACATGATGGGCTGCCGGGCCTGGCCCCGCAGCGCCAGCGCGCCCGCCGCGGCCGCCGTCGCCAGCCCCAGCACGAGCGTGCGCAGCGCGCGGCCCCTCCCCCTCACGGCGCTCATCGGCTCCTCCCGCGCAGCCCCGGATCGTCACCCACCAGGATCCTCAGCGAAGACCACGCGCGGGTCTGGTCCCACGGGCTCGTCACCGATCCCCCACGGTCGTCGTGGCGCAGGATCGACACGCCCCCGCTCAGCGAAGCCCGCTGCGAGATGCCCAGGTCCGTGCTCAGCCCGCCGCCCCAGGCGCGCCCCTCACCGAGCCTGAACTCCTCGAACTGCTGGAAGGACAGGGCGCTCAGCGCCACCGACACCCGCTCCGACGGCGTCCAGCGCACCGACGCGTCTCCGGAGCTCAGCGTGGAGCCCGGCCCCCACTCGAGGTGGTACGAGCCGTCCACCGCCCACTCCGCGAAGGGCTGCCAGCGAAGCCCCGCGCCCGCCCGCTTCCCGACGTTCTCCAGGGGGCGGAGGATCACCGCGGTGTTCGTGGTCCCATACCTGCGCCAGGCGCCTGAGACCCACGTCCCCAGGCGGGGGTTGGGGCCCCAGGCTACGCGCAGCTGCGCCTCGCTGTACGACACGGGCTCGAAGAACCCCCAGATCGTGGACAGCGAGAAGTAGGGGACGTAGCGCTTCGCGGTGGCCTCCACGAGCCAACGGCTGCCGGCGAACGGCGCGCTCACCGTCAGGTTGCCCTTCCCCACCCGCTCGAACGCGAAGTCGTAGTCGAGCGAGCCGGTGACCCGCAGCCGCGGGAGCCAGGTGGCGAAGTCCACCGAGGCGCGCTCGGACTCCAGGCCCGACCGGTCCCAGTAGATCTCGCGCTGGTAGCGCCCGGTCACCGAGGTGACGTTCAGCCGCGCCCGCACGGCGGCGCCCAGGAGCACGACGCTCTGGTCGGGCACGAAGTCCTCGAGACCGCGCAGGGCGTCGTTGGCGGGGTCGCGCAGCCCGCGCGCGAGGCTCCGGCCTCCGTAGGCCTCCAGGTGCATCTGGTTCCTCGACCAGCCCACGCTCGCCCCGTCGAACGCGGGGAAGCCGAGGCCGGAGCGGATCTCCTGGCGCCCCAGGCGCACCTGCAGCGCGCCCCGCACGAGCTGGGCGTAGGCGAGGATCGCGTCGAAGGCGTCGTCGGAGCGCGGCCACAGCACGTCGCTGCCGCCCCGCTGCCGCGTCCGCAGGAGGGTCGTGAAGCTCAGCCCGCGCATGCCGAAGCCCCAGGCGGTCAGCGACAGGTCCTGGGACACGGCCACGGTGCGGGCCTCGTCCAGCGCGCGGTAGCCGAGACAGGCGCTGACGAGCGTGCACTGCACCACGTTGCCCTGGTAGATGGTGTTGCCGTTCGCGTCCGTGGTCGTGAGCTCCACGGGAATCGTGTCGGTCGCGAGCGGGCGCATCTCGAGCATCTGTACGCTGCTGCTCACCCAGCCGCGGACACCCTGTGCGCTCGCAGCTTCCGGAGCGGAGCCCATCAGCAGGATCGTCAGCGCCGCGACGCCGGCCGCCGCGGACGCGAAGAAATCACTCTTCCCGATCCTCACGCTCCTGCCCTCCCTCCTGATCCGGCCGGCTCCGTGATCGCGTGACACTCCGCGCAGATCTGGCCGGGCCTGTGTTCCTTCTGTTTCTGGTGGCAGACCAGGCAGACTTCCCGGGTGGCGGTGGGGAGGGTCGCGAACGGGGGCGCGCGGTGGCAGCCCGAGCCCGAGCAGGATTCGTGGGCCTTGGCCACGGGGTGCGCGCTCGCCGGTGGCTGGACGTGACAGCGCGTGCAGTCGTTGTCCAGCGCGTGGTGCTGCTCGTGGCACTCGTTGCAGTCGACCGAAGCGGCGCTGAGCTGGAGCCCCTGGGTGTGGCAGATCGAGCAGGCTTCGCTCGTGTGGTTCTCGTGCCGGAAGGGGAGGTCACGGCGCACGGGGCGCCCGACCGAGAGACTCATCGTGCGCTGCTCGGCGTGCGGGTCCCCGCGCGCGTCAGTGCTCTGGTGGCAGCGCGCACAGTTCGTGCTGAGACCGCCCGTGTGGTGACAGCCCCTGCAGTCGGCGATCGAGGTGACCTTGAGCCCGCCGTGGCTCTGGCTCGAGTCGTGGCAGTTCGTGCAGGCGACGTTGCGGTGCTGGGAGTGCAGGAAGCGCGGGCCCTCCCGGCGCGTCGCCTGCGGGGTGGCCTGGGGCGGGGTCTGCTGCAGCGCCGGGCTGGCCGGGTGCAGCCACCAGGCGTCGGCCGAGGGAGGCGCGCCGATCCCCAGGAAGGAAGCGGGGACCGTCGGGTGCGCGGTCGCCGGCTGGATCGCCACGCCGCCGCCCGGGTTGGCGCGCACGGAGTCGCGGAAGACGCCGGTGTGGCACGACAGGCAGTTCGTGTCGTCCACGTGGAAGTCGTGGGCGTTGTGGCAGTTCACGCAGTTCTCGAGCACGCCCGGTCCCATCCCACGGTGGAAGGGCGTGAGCGTGTCCGCCTGCGTGTGGCAACCGGCCTTCGTGCACGACTCCACCGCGGCCTGCGGCGTGGCCTGCGTGTGGGGGTTGTGGCACGCCGCGCACGCACCCTGGTGCGGGTCGGGGTCCGGGAGGTTCACGAGGACCCGCATCTCGTGACAACTCAGGCACTCGTTCTTGTCGGGGCTGAGCGCCGCAAGCACGGCCTCGGTGCCGCCCCCCTGCGGGATGGGCTTGCTGAAGTCGTGGCAGGCCGCGCAGTGGATCGTGAGATCCTTCATGCGCCCCAGCATGATCTTGTTGTGCTCGTGGCAACCCGCCTGCGCGCACGTCTTGTCGGACGCAGCGAACTCGTGCAGCGAGGTCGAATGGCAGCGCACGCACTGCAGCCCCTGCAGCGTGGAGTCCTTCGACTCGAGGTGCACCTTGTGCCCCGCCGAGTTCTTGATCAGCTCCCACTTCTCCGGATCCCCGTTGATGTGGCAGCTCGCGCACTTGTCGTTCGTGACCCTGGCGTGCACCGCCAGCGAGTCGGGGTTCTCGATGATCTGGGTGAGAGCCATCTGGCTGCGCACCACGATCGTGGGCTGGTGGCAGGCCTTGCACCCCAGGCCCCGGTGCGCGCTGCGGGCGAAACGCTCGTAGGGCTCGACCATGAGGTGGCACGACAGGCAGAAGTCGTTGTCGTGCTGCACGTAGTCGTACGTCTGGTACGCATAGTACCCGCCGGCGCCGACGGACCCGGCGATCGCGATGCCGATCGCGGCCAGGGCCGGTGCGGAAAGGGAGCCCGCCCAGGAGGCGATGCGGCCCGGCAGGGAGCGGAGCTTGTCCATCATCGAGTTGGTCTCGAGGTCACGGCGTGCGTGGCCGCGGCAGTGGACCCTTCGTCCGGCCGTCGGTCCCGACTCCGAACATACAGGCGCCGGAGTGGGCCCGCGAACAGGTGCGGCCGCCCGACCCGGAGGTCGGGCGGCCGCTCATGTCGGGTACGCTCACCGTGCGTTGGATCCGCGGGTCAGTGGGCCCCGTCCAGCGTGAACATCGGGGTCAGGTCCACCTTGGTCTGCGCGGACAGCCCGTACGTCCTCTTCACCTCGTTGATGCTGCCGATCAGCAGAGACTCGACGAGGAAGGGGTTGTGCACCGGGGCGCCGCCCTCGGCGATCCCGACGTCGAACTTCGCCCCTTCCGCGACGGTGAGGATGCCGTCCGTCGCCGCGAACTCCGCAGCCGGCACCTGCGCCAGGAGCGCATTCAGCTCGCCGACGAGCAGGTCGCGGCGTGAATTCACCGTCGACCGCGCGGAGCGCGCCACGTCCTCGTTCCCGTGGCAGCCGGAGCCCGTGCACGCCTTGAACGTGCGCTGCGAGTCATCGCAGTCCACGCCGGGCGTCGGCAGGCCGTTCACGAGGCAGGGGATGGCCGAGAACACGTGGCCGGTCGCCGTGAAAGCCTCACCGGTCGCCTCGTCCGTCGTGGCGAAGGAGAACACGTGGCAGCCCGCGCACAGGCGCGGGTTGGCCTCCGGCGTTCCATGCGTCCCCACGAGCTTCCCGGCTTCCATCCCCGGAGGGAACCAGCCGGCTTCGCCCAGCAGGGTCGGACCCTGCGCGGAGTGCGGCCCCCGCGACGTGTTCGCCGGGTTGGGCACGCTGTTCCGTTGGTGGCACTTCATGCACAGGTTCTCGTCGACCGTCGTCGCCGTGATCGGGAAGCGGAGCTGCGCCGTGTTCGGGCTCCCGTGCGGGTCGTGACAGACGCCGCAGGTGATCGGGATCTGGCCGGCGCTGTCCTGCTTCTCGACGAAGTCGTTGTCGATCCCCCATGCCCTCAGCGCGCCGTCACCCGTGTGGCAGGGCTGGCACGACGAGTTGGTGGCCATGTGGTCTTCGAGCTTGGCGTGGGCCGACTGCGACCACTCCTCGACGAACGGATGGTGCGCGCCCTGGTGGCACTCGCCGCATCCCGACGTGAGGTCGGTCCCGACGGCGAGCGACGCGAGCGGAATGTTGCCTTGTGTCGGGCTGGAGACGTGGTTCAGCCCGGGGCCGTGGCAGGCCTCGCACTGAACGTCCTCGTACCGGACATCCTGCGTGGCCGTGTAGCCGGCCGCGCCCGTCGAGGCGTTCCCCAGCTCGTTGACCGTATGACACCCTTCGCACGCCGCGGTGGCGTGTCCACTGGCCTGCAGATCCTCCCAGGCCGTCGCGTGCACGGTTTCCTTCCACGCGTTCTGCTTCTCGACGTGGCAGTTGCCGCACACCGTCAGCTTGGTGTCGTGGTCCGTGTAGCCGACGAAGTCGGCCGCTGCGGAAGGGACCTCCTCGAAGAGGGTCCGATCCTGGTAGACGATCTTCTCGTCCACGCACGCGGACAGCGACGAGAGGGCGAGTGCCAGCAGGGGAAGAAGGGCGACCCTGTTGGACTGGTTCCTCATTGTTTGCTCCGATCTCAGGTGGAACCACGGTGAGGGACCGTGATTCGCGAACAACGTGATCATGCAACAACGGGGAGGGCCGCTGGAGAATGGTAGTGGAACGTCCGGGGGAGCCGCAATGGGGAAACTCCGTACAACTACGGACGTTTCTCCCTACACCCCCGGGAGCGCCCTGAGCGAAACCGCGCGGAGGGCGCGCTCCCGGATCGTGAGCCGGCACAGCGGATATCCCGGGAAGCCATGTCCCGGCGCGCATTCCGGCGCATGCTCGCACCGACGCGTGCGATCCGCATCCGCCAGCCTCCGTAACACCCCATACCGACGGGTCCGGAGGAATGCCTCCGACGGCCTAGAATGCAGAGAGACCCGTGACCGCCTGGCCCAGGACGAGGGTGTGGATGTCGTGGGTCCCCTCGTACGTGTAGACCGACTCGAGGTTGGCCATGTGCCGCATCGAGTGGTACTCGGCGAGGATGCCGTTCGCGCCGAGGAGCCTACGCGCCTCCCGCGCGATATCGCACGCCATGTCCACGTTCGCGCGCTTCGCGAGCGACACCTGCTGCGGCGTCATCCTTCCCTCGTCCTTGAGGCGGCCGAGGCGCCAGGTGAGGAGCTGGCCCTGCGTGATCTTGGTCAGCATGTCGGCGAGGCGCGCCTGCTGGAGCTGCTTCCCGCCGATCGGGCCGTCGAACATCACGCGCTCCTTCGCGTACGACCTCGCCTCGTCGAAGCACGCCATCGCCGCGCCGACGGCGCCCCAGGCGATCCCGTAGCGGGCCTGGGTCAGGCACATGAGGGGATGCTTCAGGCCGTCCGTGCTCCCGGGGAGCATCGCGTCCGCGGGGACTCGCACATCCTCGAAGACGAGCTCGCTCGTGTCCGAGGCCAGCAGGCTGAGCTTCCCCTTCTGGTCGCGCGCGGTGAAGCCGCTCGCGGTCTTCGGCACGACGAAGCCGCGGATCGTGCGCACGTCCCCGGCGTCCCCGGTCTGGGCCCAGACGACGGCCACGTCGGCGAGGGATCCGTTCGTGATCCACATCTTCGCGCCGTTCAGCACCCACCCCTCCGACGTCTTCTCGGCACGGGTGACCATGCCGGCGGGGTTGGAGCCGTAGTCCGGCTCGGTCAGACCGAAGCAGCCGATCGCCTCACCCGTGGCGAGCTTCGGCAGCCAGGCCCGTTTCTGCTCCTCCGAGCCGAACGCGAAGATCGGGTACATCACCAGGGCACCCTGCACGGACGCGAAGGAGCGCAGCCCGGAGTCGCCGCGCTCCAGCTCCTGCATGATCAGCCCGTACGCGACGTTGTTCAGCCCGGCGCAGCCGTACTCCTCGGGGAGGTTCGCCCCGAGGACGCCGAGCTCCCCGAGCTCGGGGATGAGCTCGCGCGGCATGCGGTGGCCCACGTAGGCCTCGCCGATGATCGGCATGAGCCGGTCCTCGACCCAGGCACGCACGGTGTCGCGCACCATGCGCTCCTCCTCGGAGAGGAGCGACTCGACGTCGTAGAAATCGATGCCTTCGAACCTGGCCATCGGGCTCTTCGGGAAGGGGTGCGCGGAGGGCGCTACGGCCCGGCGAGCCCGTAATGTAGGCTCGCCGGGCCGTGGGGGAGAAGCGGCCGACCCGTGCCCGACCGTCCCTCCCCCTACTCGACGACGACGGTCCCCGTCATGAGCGACCGGTGCACCGCGCAGTAGTACGGATAGGAGCCCGGCGTGTCGAAGGTGACCTCGAACGTCTCCCCGGTGCGCGTCGTCTGCCACTGCTGCCAGGCCTGGTGGCCGTCGGGCGTCACGGTGTGGTAGTTGTCCACCGTGTTCCGCCAGCGCACGGTGGTGCCGGCGGCCACGTGCAGATCCGGCTTCGAGAACTCGAAGTTGCGGATCTCGACCTCGACGACGTCGCCGCCGTTGTTCATGCTCATCGGGTCCTGGTGCTGGCTGCACCCCACCATGAGCGCCGCCACGCCGAGGAGCAGGAGGCCCCGGACGGCGTGCGTCGGCCTGCGTTGGCGCGTCTTCATGCGTCCTCCTCCCTGCGGGAGGGCGCGCCCGCGCCCTCCATCGCGTCGCGCACGACGACCCGCCCCTTCATGAACGGGTGCGGCATGCAGTGATAGCCGTGCTCTCCCGGCCCGGTGAACGTCACCGAGAAGCTCTTCCCGGGGTCGATGAGCCCCGAGTCGAAGGTCTCGTCGTCGGCGATGACCGAGTGCTGCACGGGGTCCATGTTGCGCCACACCACCGTCGTCCCGGTCGTAACCTCGAGCGCCTCCGTCTGGTAGGCGAGGTTGTGGACGTCGACGAAGACGGTATCGGCGCCCCGCGCGGACTCCATCTCCATGTCCATGCGTCGAGGGGGCGCTCCGCCGCCCACCGGGCGGACGTAGCGGCGCAGCGTGATCGGGATCGTGTACTCGAATCCCCAGCGCGTGCGCGAGCCGCGCGACACGCCTTCCAGCGAGGCCGTGCCCACGTTCGTCGCGTGGATCGACAGGCTGTGCGGCGTGTAGGGCACGCCGAGCTGGAGGCCCGCGCTCCACGCGGCGGGCTCGCCGTCCGAGCGATCGAGGAGCGCACCGTAGTCGCCGGCCAGTGACACGGTCGGCGTGAGCCGGAGCACGGCGCCGCCCGTGACCGCGAAGCGGGTGTCGTCCCCCTCGTAGGCGCTCGAGAACGCGCGCCCGGCCGCCAGCACCTTGACCGGCCCCAGGCTACGCGCCACGAGGAGCTCTCCGTCCGCGCTCTCGGAGGCCACGTTGTACCCGCCCTGCACCGACACGTCGGCCGGCGCGCCCCGCGCCTCCGACAGCGGCAGGGCGCGGGCGTAGAGCTCCCACTCGTTCGGGTACGAGGGCACCAGCGCGGAGTTCGATCCGTACACGAAGCCCACCATCAACCGATCGGTCACCCCAGTGCCCACGTTGAACGTCGGCGTGTTGGTGACCTTGCGGAGCGGCGCCGCGCTCATCGAGAACCGGTGCACGAGGTTGAACTGGACCACGCCCGGCGCCGCGGTCCAACCCCCCGCGAGGTTCGGCGTGCGGGCGGCCACCGACTGCGCGGTGGCCGGGGACAGTCCCCCGACCACCGCGCCGAAGACGACCGCGCCGAAGGTGCGCGCGAGGCTCATTGCATGAACACGATCGGACAGTTGACCGTGGCGGCCAGCCCGAAGTTCATCGCCGCCATCGCGCTGGCGAGGTCGTGGACGCTGTCGAACGCCGCGTTGTCGTACGGCATCACGTCCCACAGCGGCGAGTAGGCCGCGTCGCCCGGGACCGTCTCCACCACGTTGTGCGTCTGGCTCGTGCCCGCCTCGGTCATGAAGCCCGAGGGCGGGCCGCCGCCCGGCTGGTCCGGGTTGACGTTGAAGGAGACGTAGATGTCGCTGGTGGGCACGGCGCCGTCCATCGTGGTACCGAGGGGCGCCTCGAAGAAGTTGAAGTAGTAGACGACCTTCCCCTGGTACCACCCCGTGGTCAGCCCCGTGTCCGCGCCGTTGAGGCGCAGCGTGGCGGTCGAGCCGTCGGGCACGATCGGGCAGTTCACGAGCATGTCCGTGAACTCCATGTCGTAGCCGGCGTCCACGAGGTCCTGCAGGCTGGTCGCCGAGTTCGCGAGGTAGCCGTCGGGCACCGTGACCTTCACGACCTGCCAGAAGTCGTTGTAGTCCGAGTCGCCCGGGACGTCGTCCACGATGTTGTGCTGGCCGGGCACCGGGTCCCCGCTCTCGTAGAAGAGCGCGAAGATCGGCGCGGGCGCCGTGGGCTGGACGTCGAAGTTGTAGTAGCGCACCACGCGGCCGTCCGGGCCGAGACCCTGCGAGATGAACGGCTCCTCGTCGAAGTCGATCGCCGCGCCGGCTGCCGGGAGCGACGCGTTGGCGCTGCGCATGAAGAGGTGGGCCGCGTCGTCGCTGAAGCGGTCGACCACCACCTCCCCGGCCGTCTCGGCGTTGCCGGGGGCCTCGCCCACGAAGACGATCGGGCAGTTCACCTGGGCCGCGAGCCCGAAGTTGTCCACGGCCGTCGCGCTCGGCAGGTCGTGCACCGCGTCGAAGTCGGCGTTGTCGTACGGCATCACGTCCCACAGCGGCGAGTAGTCCGGGTCACCGGGCACCGACTCGACCACGTTGTGGGTCTGTACCGAGCTCCCCTGCGCCTTGAAGCCGGACGCCGGGCCGCCGCCCGCCTGGTCGGGGTTCACGTTGAAGGCGACGAAGATGTCCGCACTCGGGACCGCGCCGTTCGTGCCGGTCAGCGAGGCCTCGTTGAAGTCGAAGTAGAAGACGACCTGGTCCTTGTACCAGCCCATCGTGAGGCCGGCCGCGCCCGGCCCCTCGTCGGCTGTCGAGCCGTCGGGCACGATCGGGCAGTTCACGATCATGTCCGTGGCTTGCACCGTGTAGCCGCCGTCCACCACGGCCTGGGCGCTCGTCACCGTGTTCGCCACGTAGTCGGCCGGCACCGTGACCTTGCTCACCTGCCAGAAGTCGCTGTAGCCGGCGTCGCCCGGAACCACGTCGACGATGTTGAGCTGGCCTGAGACCGGCGTGGAGCTCCCCTCGCGGAAGAGGACGAAGATCGGCGCGGCCTGCGGGCGGATGACGTCGAAGTTGTAGTAGCGGACCGGCGCTCCGTCGGGCCCGAGGCCCTGGGTGATGAAGGGCGCCTGATCCATGTCGATGGCCGCTCCGGCCGCGGGGAGCGAGGCGTTGCCGCTCCGCTTGAAGAGCGTCGCGAACGCGTCGCTGAAGCGGTCGATCGTGACACGCGGCGCGGTCGCAGGGTCGAGGGGGGTGGGCATGTCGGGCCCCATCCCGTCGTCCGAGTTGCTGCAGGCCGCCATCGCCGTCACAGCGAGGAGCGGTACGAAGAGTCTTCGAACATCGAAGCGCATGGTTCACCTCCGTGGGTTCGTGTGTCGCTGAACGAACCCCACGAAGGGGCAACGGCCATGCCACCCCCCGACCCGGTGGTGCTCAGGATCCAATGCGTTGTCGTACAATGGTTTGCGGGACCATGCCGCGAACGCGGCAAGGGTTCCATGAAACGCGCGCCGGCGTTTCACCCCGTCCCGTGAAACGGCCGCGGCGCTCGCGAGTGCGTGGCCGGTGCGGACGGGCCGGCGGAGCTACTCGTCCTCGCCGAGCCCGAACTCCTTCATGCGGCGCCAGAGCGTGGTACGGCTCATCCCGAGGAGATCCGCGGCCCGGGAGCGCGACCCCTCCGCCTCGGCGAGCGCGGCCACGATGGCCTCGCGCTCAGACTCCGGGTCCCCCGCCCGGTAGCGCTCCTCCAGCCCCGGTGACGCGCCGCGCCCCTCGGGGTCGCGGATGGGCGCGGGAAGGTGCTGCGCCTCGATGCGGGGCCCGCCCGCCCGGATGGCGGCGCTCTCCACCACGCCGAAGAGCTCGCGCACGTTGCCCGGCCAGGCGTAGCTGCGCAGGAGGCGCATCGCGAGCGGCGAGAAGGCCGCAGGCGGCGGCGAGCCCGAGCTCCGCCCGCGCAGCCGTGCGAGCGCGGCCTCCACGAGGAGCGGGATGTCCGAAGCGCGCTCGCGCAGGGGCGGTACGTCCACCCGGAAGACGTTGAGGCGGTAGTACAGATCGTCGCGGAAGCGCCCGAGCCGGATCTCCTCGGACAGATCCCGGTGCGTGGCGGCCACCACGCGCACGTCCACATGCTCGGCGCGCACGGCGCCCACCGGCACCACCTCCCGCTCCTGGATGACGCGCAGGAGGCGCTGCTGGAGCGCGAGGCTCACGTCGCCCACCTCGTCGAGGAAGATCGTGCCGCCCGCGGCGGCGGCGAACAGCCCCTTCCGGTCCATCAACGCGCCCGTGAAGGCCCCGCGGACGTGCCCGAAGAGCTCGCTCTCCAGCACGCCCTCGGCGAGCGCCGCGCAGTTGACCGGGACGAACGGCCCGGAGGCACGATCCGACAGGTCGTGGACCGCACGAGCGAGGAGCTCCTTCCCGGTGCCCGTCTCGCCCGTGATGAGCACGGTCGTCTCGGTCGGCGCGACGCTGCGCACCGCGTCGAACACCTCGCGCATGACGCGTGCGTGTCCGACCATCGCGCCCAGCGCACCCTCGCGCACCCGTTCCTCGGCGGGGCGGCGCTCCAGGAGCTCGGCGACCCTGGCGCTCAGCACGTCGGGATCGACCGGCTTGGCGAGGAAGTGGTCCGCCCCGCGATGCAGCGACTCGACCGCGGTGTCGATCGTGCCGAAGCCGCTGATCATGAGGATGGGGGCGCGCAGCCCGCGCGTGCGCAGCACCTCCACCGCCGTGAGCCCGTCCATCCCCGGCATGCGCATGTCGAGGAGCACCACGTCCACGCCGCCCGCGGCCAGGCGCTCGACCGCCTCCGAGGCGTCGGCCGCGACCTCCACCTCGTGCCCGTCCTGGCGCAGCAGCTCGGCGGTGGAGAGGCGGAAGGTGCGGTCGTCGTCGACGACCAGGACGCGACGTCGCGGCGGCTTCGTCATGGCCCTTCCTCCGCAGCGGGCGGCGCCTCGATGCGGAAGCGGGCACCCGGCCCGTCGTCGCGGTTCGACGCCTGCATGCGGCCTCCGTATCGGCGGATCAGCCCCTCCGCGACGAAAAGGCCGAGCCCCACGCCGTGGACGGCGTGCTTGGTGGTGAAGAACGGGTCGAAGAGCTGCGGCAGCGCGTCCTCGGAGATCCCCGGGCCGCGGTCCAGCACGTCGACGCGGACCGCGCCGGGGATCGTCGCGACGTGGATCTCGACGCCATCCCTGCCGCCGCTCGCCTCGCGCGCGTTCTCGACCAGGTTGAAGAGGATCTGCTTGAGCGCGTCCGGCGGAACCGCCATGCGCACCCTGCCCGCCGCGTTCGACCGGATCGCGACGTGCACGGGTTCGTCGCCCACCCCGGCGAGCGTGGCCACCTGCCCCGCCACGGCGACCGGGTCGCACGTGCCCTCGGAGGGGTCGCTCGGCCGGTTCAGGTCGAGGAGGTTCTCGGCGAGCTCGTGCATGCGCAGGAGCTCGTCGATCGCCATGTCCGCGAAGCGCGAGCCCTCGCTCCCGTCGGGAAGCCCGCGCCGCACCACCTCCAGGCAGTTGCGGACGTTGGCGACGGGGTTGCGGATCTCGTGCGCGAGCTCGGCCGCCATGCGCGCGCTGGAGGCCAGCCGGTCCTGGCGGATGAGCTCGGCCTGCAGGTCGTGCAGGCGCCGCTGCCGGTCCTCGAGCGCGCGGTTCGCCTCCGCCAGGTCGTCGAGGCGGCCACGCAGGTTCTCGCGCATCGTGCGGAAGGTGCTCCCCAGCCGGTCGATCTCCTCGATCCGCGAGTGCGGAACGGGCGCGTCGAAGTCGCCCTCGGAGACGCGGTCCGCCGCCTCGGCGAGCGCGCGCACCGGGCGCGCGAGCGCGACGCCCACCAGGGTGCCCACCGCGAGCGCGAGGCCGAGCGTGAGGAGGCCGGCGAGGAGCGCGCCCTTGCGCACGCCCGGGAGGGCGGCGAGCTCCTGCGACACGGATCGGCTGAAGAGGACGGTCGCGGCCTGGCCGAGGCTCCCCCCCGCCACCCAGAGCGGCTCGTCGACCACCGAGACGAGGCGCACCTTCTCGGTCTCGGGCACGCCCTCGCCGTCACGCATCGCCGTACCGAGCCTGCGCGCCGTCAGCGAGTCGAGCGTGGACCCGACGAGCGCGCCGTCCGCGCCGATGAGCGTCACGTCGGCGCGCGTCAGCGCGGCCAGCGTCGTCGCGAGCGAGGAATCCAGGAGACGCTCGGAGCCCACCGCGCCCACCCAGTCGTTCCCGCGCCGGAGCGCCACGAGCCCCACGGCGCGCGGCATGCCGTTCTGGTAGACGTACCCGACCTGCTTCTCCCCGCGGCGCAGCGCCGCCAGCACGTGCTCGTCGATCCCGGGGCCCACGAACACCGACCCCTCCTTCGACACCACGACCGGCTCCTCGCCGTACATGGCGGCCGCGGCGCGCGCGAGCGTCGCGGCACGTTCGAGGTGGCCGTCGCTCACCGCCTCGAGCATCCCGTCCACGCCCGCCACCGTCCCCGCGTGCATGGACAGCACCTCCTCGCGCGCCGCGTTGCGCTCCTCGAGGATCATCGGCGCCCGCCCCAGGTCCTCCACGGCCACCCGGCGCAGCTCGGCCCCCACCCGGCGGTCGAGGGCCACGCCGGCGGGCACGAGCGAGGCCGCGAGGGCCGCCGCCAGCAGGAGGAGGAGGGCGATCAGGAGTGGAACGCGCACGGACCGGACTCGGACGGGGGGTTTGGACGCGGATCCCGACGCGAAGGTACGGGATCCCGTCCCGTGCTGAAACAACCTCCGTGCCACCGAGGGGCAGCGCGCGGGTCGGATCCCGGGACCCCTTGGCTCCGTGTGGTTTTCCGGGCGGGCGGCGCGTGGGCGCGTGCCCACGGGCCCGTTTCAGGAAACGCGCGCGTCCCTTCTGAAACGTTCGCGGAACGCGGCGGCGGGTACGGGCGCGAGGGTGCTCAGTCGACGGAGCTCAGTCGACGGAGCGGGGGGCGGGCGCCCGCCCGGGACCCGTCCGGACGCGCATCACGCCGAAGACGATCTCGCGTCCGAACTTCGAGCCGATCCACGCGGCCGCGACGACCGTGCCGACCCACCCGCCGATGACGAGGCTGGTCGGGTGCACGAAGCCCCACACGTACGCCGCGACCCCGCCGGCGAAGGCCAGGCCGATCACCCACCCCCACCACCCCGCCCGGTTGCGGGCCACGACGCGGCAGCGCTCGCACCAGAGCAGGCGATCGAGCTCCATCGGGTCGTACGGCGCGCCGCAGCGTGCGCACGGCATCGGCTCCACGTCCTCGGAGCTGGAGAAGGGACGCTCGTCCACCTCCGTCACTCCAGCGCCCGGACCAGCGCGTCGGCGAACTCGGACGTGGTGGCCCGCCCGCCCATGTCGATCGTGCGGGCGAGGCCGCCGTGCGCGACCTTCATCACCGCCGCACGGATCCGGTCCGCCGTCTCCCGCTGGTCGACGTGGTCGAGGAGCATGCACGCCGACAGGAGGAGGCTCGTCGGGTTCGCGATCCCCTTCCCCGCGATGTCGGGTGCCGAGCCGTGCACGGCCTCGAACATGGCTCCGTGGTCGCCGATGTTGCCGGCGGGCGCGAAGCCGAGCCCGCCCACCAGCCCCGCCATCAGGTCCGAGAGGATGTCGCCGAACATGTTCTCCATGACGAGCACGTCGAAGCGGTACGGGTCGAGCACGAGCTGCATCGCGGTCGCGTCGATGATCCGGTCCTCCCACTCGATCTCCGGATACTCCGTGGCGACCTCGTGGGCGACGTCGAGGAAGAGTCCCTGCGTGTACTTCAGGATGTTCGCCTTGTGCGCGAGCGTGACCTTCTTCCGCCCCAGCTTCTTCGCGTACTCGAAGGCGTAGCGGCTGATGCGCTCCGCGCCGAAGCGGGTGATGATCATCACGGACTCCGCCGCGGCGCGCGGATCGCCTTCCATCCCGATGTAGTGCTCGACGCCGACGTACAGGCCCTCGGTGTTCTCGCGGATGAGCACGAGGTCGATGTCCTCGTAGCGGCCGCCCGGCACGATCGTGCGCACGGGGCGCACGTTGGCGTACAGGTCGAACTCCTTGCGGATGGCGACGTTGATCGAGCGGAACCCGGTGCCGGAGGGCGTGGTCAGGGGGCCCTTGAGCACCACCCGGTTCGCGCGGATGGAGTCGAGCGTCTCCTCGGGGAGCGGGTCGCCCAGGCGCTCGAGCGCGCCGAGTCCCGCCGGGCGCTCGTCGTACTCCAGCTCGGCTCCGGCCGCCCGCAGGACGTGAAGGGTGGCGTCGGTGACCTCGGGACCGATCCCGTCACCGGGAATGACCGTGATCGTCGTGCCCATGCGTCACTCCCTCCGGCAGGCTCGCGGAGCGCTCAGTGCGTGTAGCGTGCGCTGTACTCGTAGTCGGTGTGCTCCTCACCCCAGCGCACGAGGTCGTCGAGCAGCGCCGGGCGCTCGGTCCCCTCCTTGCGCGCGCGGCCCGCGACGTTGAGGGCGCGGCGCCACTGGATGCCGCTCAGCTCCGTGCGCGTCAGCATCGCGCGCGCCACCTCGGGTCCGCCGGCCACGGTCGTGATGACGCGCACGCCCGCCAGCGCCGGATAGGCGTCGAAGAGCTTCCTCGTCTCGTCGGAGAAGAGGAGGACGTACGGCCCCACCTTGGCCCATAGCGTACCGCCGCGACGAAGCTGGCTGGCGGGCTGGGGCGCGGTGATCTCGGCCACGTTCCCGTTCAGCGCCACCTTCACGCCGCCCTCGTACCGGTAGTGCGCAGCGATCTCCGCCTCGGTGGGAAGCGCGGGTCCGGGCTTGGGCGCGCACCCGGTCACCGCGCAGGCGGCCAGCGCGACCAGGAGCGCACGCGGGCACCGGGTGCCCGTCCTGGCGCCGGTGTGCGCACTCGCCTCCGGGAGGCGCGGATGCGCGGTCATCCGCCGGCGTACCACAGCAGCGTCCGAGCCAGTCGATCCACCGCCGACGCCAGGGCACGGGGGTCGTCGGGCGGGCCCGCTTCTCCCTCCACCACGCCGAACCAGAGGACGCGTCCCGTGCGCACGTGCACCAGCGCGGTGGAGAGCCGTACGGTGAAGTCGCCCACGGAATCGGGTTGCGGAGTCGCGCTCACGGGGATCAGCGCGACCTCGGCGTCCACCAGCGCGGACAGCCTGCGCAGGTCGCCGTAGAGCGGATCCCCGACCCGGCGCACCTCGGCCGTCTCGAACGTCCCCACCGGGAGCCCGTGCAGGCTCGCGCCCAGCCCCGGGGAGCGGTCCACGGCATCCTGCAGCTTTTCCGGGAGGATCCACTCCACGCCCTTCCCGCGCGCGTTCAGCCCGAAGGCCAGCTCCGCGTCTACGTCGCCACGCACGCCGCGGTTGTCCTGGACGGGCAGCACCATCACGCGGCTTCCCCGCAGGTCGGGGGGTGTCCCCTGTGACGTGCCGGGCCCGGGCGGGGCCGCCCGGTGCGCGCAGGCGCCCAGACCCATCACGAGCATCGCAAGCAGGCGACGCCCGTGGGACGGAGTGGGATGACTTCCGATCACGCGCGCTCCAGGCTGCGTAGGGTCTCCATCGGGCCCCCGGCGGGGGTGTCCGTCGGCGCCGAAAGGTAGAAGAAGCGCCCGCGGGGTTGTACCTCGCGGCGCGGCGCGAGGCACCGCGTGGCGCCGCCTACTTCTCGCCGGACTCCGCCTTCGAGCCCGCCCCCGCCGCGCCGCCGGCGGCCCCCGCCTGCGCCCGATCGAGGTCGATCGACACGGAGTTGATGCAGTAGCGTTGACCGGTGGGCTGGGGCCCGTCCGGGAAGACGTGCCCGAGGTGCCCGCCGCACCGGGCGCACAGCACCTCGGTGCGCACCATGAGATGGCTGAGGTCGACCTTCTTCGCGACCTCGGCCCCGTCGAGCGGCTCGTAGAAGGAGGGCCACCCGCACCCCGAGTCGTACTTCGTGTCGGAGGAGAAGAGCGGGGCGCCGCACCCCTTGCAGCGGTAGACGCCGTCCGACTTCTCGTTCCAGTACCGGCCGGTGAACGCCCGCTCGGTCCCCTTCTTCCGGAGCACCTGGTACTCCTCGTCGCTCAGCTGCTCCCGCCACTCCTCGTCCGTCTTCTCGACGCGATCGGCCACCTGACACCTCCCGGGAAGGTCCACCACACCCGGCTGAAACACGCTCCCCCCGCGGCCGGTTCCCGCCGTGCAACCCATTGCGGCGAACCTGGGTCCAACGATATGACTACTACGTACCTTACACTTCTACGCAGGAAGCGAGATGCCGCGTCCCCTCGGCCTGACCTCCCTACGCATCCTCGCCGCCGTGCGCGACGGCGACGCCTACGGGCTCGACCTGGTGGCGCGCACCGGCCTCCCGTCCGGCACGGTCTATCCTACGCTCGCGCGCATGAAGCGGAGCGGCCTGGTGGCGGCCCGCTGGGAGGACCAGCGCGTCGCCGAGCGCGAGGGGCGTCCCCGACGGCGCTACTACGAGCTGACCGCCGACGGCGCGCGCGCGCTGGCCGACGGCGCGGAGCGGGTCGCGGATGCCGCCGCCGTCCTGGGCGCGGTGCCCGGGACGCACGCCGGATGAGCGGCCCGACGTCGCCGCGCTGGGCCCGGTGGGTCCTGCGCGCCCTGTCCCGGCTCGTGCCGCCGCCCCGGCGGGAGGAGTGGCTGGAGGAGTGGGAGGGCGAGGTCGAGGCGCTCGCGTGCGCCCGCGCCGACGGCGCCGGAGGCGCCTATCCGGGATGGCTCGCGTTCGTGTCCGGCGCCGTCCCGCACGCCGTGTGGATGCGGAAGGAGGAGTGGACGATGGACAGCGTTCTCCAGGATGTCCGGTACGCCGCGCGCACGTTCCGACGTGCGCCCGGCTTCACCCTCGTCGCGGCGCTCACGCTCGCGCTGGGGATCGGCGCGAACGCGTCGATCTTCTCGCTCGTGAACGGGCTCATCCTCCGCCCGCCCGCCGGCATCCGCGAACCCGACCGGCTGGTGCAGATCGCGCGCAGCTACGACGAGGCGCCGCGCTGGGACAGCTGGTCGTGGCCGGCGCTCCGGCTCATCGAGCGGGAGTCCCGCACGCTCTCGGGGGTGGCCGGATACCAGGACGATGCCCTCGTGGTCGGGCGCGGCACCGAGACCGAGCAGGTGGCGGGCGAGTACGTGAGCGGGTCGTTCTTCGACGTGCTGGGCGTGCGCGCGTTCCTCGGCCGCCTCCTCCAGCCCTCGGACGACGTGACGCCCGGCGGGCATCCCGTCGCCGTGCTGAGCCATGCATACTGGACACGCCGCTTCGGCGCCGACCCGGGGATCGTGGGCCGGACGATCGCGGTGGGCTCGCAGCCGTACGAGGTCGTCGGCGTGGCGCCACCCGGCTTCACCGGCCCGTCGGCGATCGGTGGGGCACCCCAGATCTGGGTCCCGGCGATGCAGACGCCCGGCTACCTGGGCGAGCTCCCCTTCGAGCAGTGGGGGTGGAGCTGGATCGACGTCATCGGGCGCATGCGTGACGGGGTCGACTTCGTGGGGGCGCGCGCGTCCATGGACGTGGTGACCTCACGCCTGCGCGAGGCCTCGCCGACCAACAAGGACATACGGGTGCTCCTGGCGCAGGGCGTGGGGCTCGACCCGGAGGGGCGCGCCAGAGCGCGAGGCATCTCGCTCCTCCTCTCGGGGATCGTGGGGCTCGTCCTCCTCCTGACGTGCACGAACGTCGCGAACCTCTTCCTCGCGCGCGGCGCCACGCGCACCACCGAGATGGGCGTGCGCCTGGCGCTGGGCGCGGGACGCCGGCGCCTCACCCGCCAACTCGTGACGGAGAGCGTCCTCCTGGCCCTGCTCGCGACCCTCCTCGCGGTCCCCATCGTCCGCGCGGCGGGCAGCTTCCTCCCGCTCCTCTTCCCCGTCGCGCTGTCGGTCTCGGTCGCCGCGGACGGGCGCGTGTGGCTCTTCCTCGTCGTGGTGGGGCTGGTCGCCGGCCTGCTCTTCGGGGCGGCCCCCGCGTGGGCGGCCGCCGCGCGGGACATCTCCGACGCGCTGCGCGTCGGCCGGAGCGGTGCGGGCCGCGCGCGCACCCGCCTGCGCGACCTCCTCGTCGTCACGCAGCTCGGGCTCTCCCTCGGGCTCGTGGCGGGCGCGGCGCTCCTCGGGCGCAGCGTGCTCAACGCCGGCACCTCGCAGCCGGGCTTCGATCCGGACGGGCTCGTGGTCGGCTTCATGGACCTGTCGCCCACCGGACGCTACGACACCGACTCCGGGCGGGAGGCGGCGCAGCGCATCCTCCAGCGCGTGCGCGCGATCCCCGGCGTCCTCGGCGCCACGTACGCGAACCAGACGCCGATCGCCGGCGGGCACTCGCGATCGACGGTCGTGCCGGCCGACCAGCCCGGGTCGGAGGGGTACGAGGCGGAGTACATCGTCGTCGGACCCGACTACTTCACGACGATGGGGATCCCCCTCCTCGCGGGCCGGGCCCTCGGCGGCCCCGACGACGAGCCCGAACGGGTCGTCGTCGTGAACGAGACGCTCGCGCGCCTCTTCTGGCCCGACCCCTCGCCTTCGGCGAGCGGTGCCCAGAGCGCCCTGGGCAAGGAGCTGGCGAACGGACGGGGACGGGTGGTGGGGGTCGTCGGCGACGTACAGATGCGCTCCCTGCGCGCCGCGCCCAACCCCGCCGTGTACTACCCGGTCAGCCAGGAGTGGCAGAGCCGCGTCCTGATCCACGCCCGCGTGGCCGGTGGGACGAGCGGTTTCGACCGCTCCCTCCGGGCCGCCGTCGCCGACGCCGATCCCGAGCTCCCCGTGTCCGCGGTCGTCGACCTGCGGAGCGCGCTCTCGCGATCCATGGGCGAGACGCGCACGATCGGCTGGCTCGTGGCGGCCTTCGCTTTCCTGGCGCTCGTGCTCGCCGCGATCGGCCTGTACGGGCTCGTGTCGTTCGGCGTGTCGCAGCGCATCCGCGAGCTGGGCATACGCATCGCGCTCGGCGCGCGCCGGGAATCGCTCGTGCGCCTCGTGCTCGCGCGCGGCCTCGCCATCGCGGCGGTCGGCGTGCTCTTCGGGCTGGGCGTCGCCTTCGCGCTCGGACGCGCCCTCCAGGGCCTCCTCTTCGAGGTGGGTGCGTCGGACGTGCCGACGCTGGCGGGTGCATCGCTCCTCCTCCTGGGCACCGCGATCCTCGCGGCGTGGATCCCCGCGCGGAGGGCCTCGCGCGTCGACCCCGCGGTGTCGCTCAGGAACGAGGGATGAGGAGGATCGGTTGACGCTGCGCGCTACGCGCCGTCCGCGAGCTGCCAGTAGATGTTGTAGCGCTCGTGGTGCATACGGTGGTAGGGGATCAGCGTGACGTCGTGCGGCTTCCCGACGCCCACGGTCTCGAAGGTGAGCGGCTCCGCGCCGGCCACCGGTCGGATGCTCTCGCGGACGCGCTGCGCGCTCCCCGCGAGAACCGGCACCTCGACCGGCGTCTCGAGGATCATCCCGGTGGTGCGCTCGTTGCGCAGGATGTCCGCACCCGGATAGAGCCCGTCGCGGCCCAGGCGCCCGGCCAGGACGATCGGCCCGTACAGGAACGCCACCCGGTCGGGCGCGCCCGGGAGCTCCTCGGTCGTCAGCCCCATCGGCATGCGCACCTCGAGCACGTCGCCAGGACTCCAGTCACGGCGCACGGACACGTACCCGTCCGGGCGCGCCGCGCCGGCCCACGCGCTCCCGTTCACCTGCACGGTGGCCCCGCGCGTCCACGCGGGCGCGCGCACGTGCAGCGCAGTGGAGACCGGACCGCTCCCGCGCACCTCGAAGCGGACCACGTCGCTCTGCGGGAAGTCGGTGACCTGCCGGATCGTGAGGCCCTTGTCCCTCCAGGTGAGCTCGGACGCGATGAAGAGGTTCACGAACACGCCGTCGTCGCCCTCGAACCAGATCGAGTCGCCGTACTTCGCATGGTTCTCCATCCCGGTGCCGGTGCAGCACCAGAAGGAATCGATGGGCGTGTGGTAGAGCTTGAGGTACCCCGGGCGCGTCGGCTGGAAGTAGGTGTTCCAACCCGAATCCGGGTCCTGCGAGGCCAGGATGGAGTTGAAGAGCGCGCGCTCGTAGTGGTCCGCGTAGTCGGATGAGGGATCGGTGCCGAAGAGCGCGCGGGTGAGGCGCAGCATGTTGTGCGTGCAGCACGTCTCCATCGTCTTGGCGGAGTGGACGTGCTCCGGGAAGTCGCGGGGCGGGAAGAAGTGCTCGACGTCGCCGTGCCCGCCGGTGACGAAGGAGCGCTCGCCCACGACCGTCCGCCAGAAGAAGCGCGCCGCGTCCAGGTACTCCTGCTTCCCGGTCAGGCCGTAGAGCCTGTGGAAGCCGATCACCTTCGGGATCTGCGTGTTGGCGTGCAGCCCGTCCAGCGTGTCCCGTCCGGCGGCCAGGGGCTCGAGGAGCGCGCGGTGGTTGAAGCGCTCGGCCAGCTCGAGATAGCGCGGGTCGTCGGTCAGGACGTACACGTCGGCCAGCACCTCGTTCATCCCGCCGTGCTCGGTGCGCAGCATGCGCTGGAAGTCCTCGTCCGTCATCGAGCGGGTGGCCTTCCACGTCCACTCGGAGAGAGCGGCGAGGACCTCGAGCGAGGTCTCGTTCCCTGCCTCGAGGTACGCGTCCCGCAGCCCGGCGAAGACCTTGTGCATCGTGTACCAGGGCACGCCCTCGAAGCGGCGCCCCGCGACCGCGTTGTCGAGCTGTGCCGAGCCGTCCGGGAACGCGCACACGAGCCCCGTGCCGCCGGCGGTCTGGCAGGCCTTCAACTCGTCCACAGCATACGAGAGCGCCTGTTGGAAGCGCGGGTCGCCGGTGGAGGCGTACATCATCGCGCACGCGCCCATCCAGTGGCCGAGCGTGTGCCCGTGGCAGCGGATCTCGATCCACGGCTCCTGCGACTCCCACCCGCCGTAGACCGGCGCCTTCGGCTCGAGGCCGGCGTTCACGCGGAAGTTGTGCAGGAGGCGGTCCGGGTCGAGCGCCATGAGGTAGGCGGCGTCCCGCTCCTGGGCCGCGCGGAAGGGGCCGTCGAGCAGGCGGACGTCCCGGAGCGCGAAGGGGCGCGCGGCGGGCGTCACCGCGGTCGGGCGCCTCCGACCGGAAGACGTGGGCGCTCCGCCCTGGAAGGGGGTCGAAGCGGCGGCCACGTCCCCGCCCAGGCCGAGCGCCAACGTGCTCGCGCCCAGGGCGCGCAACAGGTCGCGTCGACTGAGATGGCCCTCGGAGCTCATCGCCGGATCCTCTCCGTCGGCATCGTGAACGAGTGCGGTGGGAACGTCGATTCCTCGACTCCGAACGGATCTACCATACGCGGCGAGCACGGTCGCTGCCCGGTCGTCGGGGCGCCCGGTGGACCTCCGGTGCCCCGCGGCCATGCCCGATCGGTTGACACCGGGCGGCCGCCACCCCCCATTGCGGTCCCCCACGTCGCCACGTACCGGAGCACGCACGCCATGAGCGCTTCCGTCCGACACGCCCGCTGGGAGGACATCCCGCGGGAGAAGGTCACCGACACGATCCACCGCCGCCTCTTCACGGGCGAGCGGATGATGCTCGCGCACGTCTATCTCGACAAGGGCGCGATCGTGCCCACGCACTCCCACGAGAACGAGCAGCTCACCTACATCCTCGACGGCGCGCTGCGCTTCTGGATCGGCGCGGAGGACGCGCCCGACCGGCAGGAGCTGGTCGTGAAGGCGGGTGAGGTGCTCTACATCCCGTCGCACGTGCCGCACAAGGCCGAGGCGCTGGAGGACACCTTCGACGTGGACGTCTTCAGCCCTCCGCGTCAGGACTGGCTCGACGGCACGGACACGTACTTCCACCGGAAGTAGGGGCGATGGAGCTGGGACTGAAGGGGCGCGGCGCCCTGGTGTGCGGCTCGAGCCAGGGGCTCGGGCGCGCGATCGCCGACGGGCTCGCCGACGAGGGCGCGGAGGTGGTCGTGAACGGCCGCTCGGCCGACAAGCTCGACGCGGTGCGCGACGAGATCGCCGGCGCCACCGGCGCGAAGGTGGCGGCGGTCGCCGCGGACCTCACGGACGCCGCCGAGATCGAGCGGCTGGTCGCGCGGGCGCGCGCTGCGCTCGGGAAGATCGACATCCTGGTCACGAACACCGGCGGCCCGCCCTCCGGCCCGTTCGAGGACCATTCGCACGAGACGTGGCGGGCGGCCATCGCCAACAACCTGGAGAGCGTCGTGCACCTCGTGCGCGCCGTCCTCCCGGGGATGAAGGAGCGCCGCTGGGGCCGCATCGTGAACGTGACCTCGATCTCGGTGAAGCAGCCGGTGGGCGGCCTCATCCTGTCGAACTCGCTGCGGGCGGCGGTGACGGGCTTCGCGAAGACGATCGCCAACGAGGCGGCGCCCTTCGGCGTGACCGTGAACTGCGTGCTGCCGGGCTACACCCGCACCGAGCGGCTCGTGGACCTGGCGCGCGCCAACGCCGGACGGTCGGGCGCGTCGCTCGAGGAGATCTACGAGGGGTGGGCGAAGGAGGTGCCGATGGGCCGCCTGGGCGAGCCGGAGGAGCTCGCCGCGCTCGCGGTGTTCCTCTGCTCGGAGAAGGCGTCGTACGTCACGGGGCAGTCGGTGGCGGCGGACGGGGGCTGGATCAAGGGACTGTTCTAGGAACCTGAGGTCGATCCGAAAGGAAGGCACGCGATGGGCACGTCGGCGCTGACGGCGGCGGAGTGGATCTGGAAGGACGGGGAGTTCGTGGCCTGGGCGGACGCGCAGGTGCATCTCCTGTCCGTGGCGGTACAGTTCGGCTCCTCGGTGTTCGAGGGGATCCGCGCGTACGACACGGCGAAGGGACCGGCGATCTTCCGCCTCAAGGAGCATATCCGCAGGCTCCACGACTCCTGCCGCATCTACCGCATGCCGCTCGCGCACTCCGAGGAGGCGCTCGTGGAGGCGTGCCGAGCCACCGTGCGGAAGAACGGGCTGAGGAACTGCTACGTGCGTCCGATGGTGCTGTGGGGGTACGGCTCGGCGGGGATGAATCCGACGGACAGCCCGCTCGAGACGTACGTGGCCTCGTGGCCGTGGGGCGCGTACCTCGGCGAGGAGGCGCTGTCGCAGGGCGTCGACGTGTGCGTGTCGTCGTGGAACCGCGCGCACCCGAACACCTTCCCCGTTCAGGCGAAGGCGGCGGGCCACTATGTCAACGCGCAGCTCATCAAGATGGAGGCCGTGGCGAACGGCTACGCGGAGGGCATCGCGCTCGGCCCGAGCGGGCTGGTGAGCGAGGGGAGCGGCCAGAATCTCTTCCTCGTGCGCGACGGCACGGTGATCACGCCCTTCCTGGACGGCACGTCGCTCGCGGGGATCACGCGCACGGCGATCATGGCCATCGCGAGCGACCTGGGCTACGGCGTGCGCGAGCAGGACGTGCCGCGCGAGAGCCTCTACACCGCGGACGAGCTCTTCTTCACGGGCACCGCATCCGAGGTGACGCCGATCCGCAGCGTCGACCGCATCCCGGTGGGCGCCGGCAAGGCCGGTCCGATCACGATGGCCATCCAGAAGCGCTTCCTGCAGACCGTGCGTGGCGAGGTGGAGGACGCGCGCGGGTGGCTCACCTGGGTGGACTGAGCGGACGCATCAGCCGCGCGGAGTTCCCGAGGATGCCGAGGTCGGGGATCGACTGCGCCGCAGCCGCCAGGATCGGCGGGAGGATCCCGAGCGCGGCGAGGGTGAGCCCGACCACGTTGTAGATCCCGGTGAGGACGAAGTTGCCCTTCACCACGGCCATCGTGCGACGCGCGAGACGAAACGCCTCCGGCACCAGGCTCCAGTCGTCGCGCAGGAGCACCACGTGCGCGACCTCGAGCGCCAGCTCCGAGCCGCCCGCGCCCATCGCGATCCCGACGTCCGCCTGCGCGAGCGCGGGCGCGTCGTTCACGCCGTCGCCGATCATCACGACCGTGCGCCCGCGCGCCTGGTGCTCCCGTACGACCGCGATCTTGTCCTCGGGGAGGAGCCCGGCGCGCCAGCGCACGCCCAGCCGTCCGGCCACCTCCGCCGCGGCGGCCTCGTGGTCGCCGGTGAGCAGCTCGACGTGCTCGATCCCCAGCGCGCGCAGCGCGGCGAGGGCGGCGGGCACGTCGGCGCGCAGCTCGTCGGTCAGCGCGAGCGCGCCGATCGGCTCGCCGTCACGCACGACCCAGGCGACGGTGCGCCCCCCGGTCGGCCCCGCTTCGAAGGCTCCCGAGACTTCGGCCCGGGCCACGCGCTCGCTCCCCACCACCACGCGCCGCCCCTCCACGCGGGCCGCGACCCCGAGCCCCTCGAGCGCCTCGAACGTCTCGGGCGCCGGCGCCGCGATCCCCCGGTGGCGCGCCTCGGCCCGGATCGCGGCGCCCAGTGGGTGCTCCGAGTCCCGCTCGGCCGCGGCCGCCAGGCGGACGATCTCGTCCGGCGACGCCCCGTTCAGGGCGATCACCTCCGCGACGGACGGCCGCCCCACCGTGAACGTGCCGGTCTTGTCGACGAGGACGACGTCCGCGCGCGCCAGCGCCTCGAGCCAGGCCCCGCCCTTCACGAGGAGACCGCGGCGGGCCGCCGAGCCGATCGAGGCGAGCATCGCCACGGGCGTGGCGATCGCGAACGCGCACGAGCACGCCACCACGAGCACGGCGGCCGTGGCCAGCGGGTCCCGGCGCACCACGAACACCGCGGCGGCCAGGCCCGCGACGATCGGGAGGTACCACCCCGAGAAGCGGTCGGCGAAGCGCTGGACCGGCCCTCGGCTGGCCTCCGCCTCCTCGACGAGCGCCACGATCCGGCCGAAGGTGGCGTCCCGCCCGACGCGCTCGACGCGGACACGGAGCGCGCCTCCGCGCGGGATCGTCGCAGCGTAGACGCGCATGCCGGGCACGACGTCCACGGGGAGCGGCTCGCCCGTGATCGCCGCCTGTTCGACCGATGCCGCGCCGGCGAGCACCTCGCCGTCCGCGGGGATGCGCTCCCCGGGACGCACCACCACGACCTCGCCGACGCCCACCTCCGCGGCGGGGACCTCAACCTCGACCCCGCCCCGCTCCACGCGGGCCCGCGCGGGGGCCAGCGCCGCGAGGTCGCGCAGGGCGCGGCGCCCGCGCCGCATCGTGAGCCCTTCCACGAAGTCCCCGACGCGCATGAAGAAGGCCACGACGGCCGCGGTGGTCCACTGGCCGATCGCGAGGGCCGCCACGACCCCCAGGGTCATGAGCGTGTGCGAGGTCACGCGCCCGCGCACGGCCGCGCGCGCCACGCCCGCGAAGGCCGGCCATCCCACCAGGGCCACCAGGAGGGCGCCGATCGGAAGGGGGACGAGGCGGCTGAGCGCGTGGGAGGCCCCGAGCCACTCGCCCGCGACCACCACGAGGAGGACGGCGCCGAAGACGAGGCCGGTGACGCGGACCGCACGCGCGGCGAGGTCGTCTCCGTCGGTGGCCGCGGTGGCGCCTGGTGCGTCGGGGAGCGCGTCCGTGGGAACGGAGTAGCCGGCCGAGGCGACCGCGGCGGCGAGGCGGCGGGGATCGGCGCGCGCTTCGTCGTAGTCGACGACGGCCTTCGCGGCACCCAGGAGCACCTCCGCCGAGGCCACGCCGTCGACGGCCGCGAGGGCGGTGCGCACGTGCGTCGCGCACGACGCGCAGTCCATCCCGCGCACGGGCAGCTCGATGCGTCTCATCGGCCCGCCGTCTCCGGTACCGAAGGGGGGAACCGCGTTCGGGGAGCGCCCCTGTCGGGGACCCGTCACCCGTGCCGGGCGACGCCTACCAGTCGGGGCTCTCCGCCTCTTCCAGGCGCCGCATCTCGGCCGCGAGCCGCGCCTCCTCCTCGTCGGAGACGTCGAGGACCGGCGCGAGCCGCTCCTTCGTGCCCGCGCCGCCCTTGGCGACGAGGCCGACCAGCACGCCCGCCGTGAGGATCGCGACCCCGGGAAGGAGGTAACCGACCAGGTTGAAGCCTTCGGCCGGGGGCGCCATGAGCACGGTCTCGCCGAACTCCGCGACGAAGCCGGCCTTGATCGCCTCGGGCGTCTTCCCGTCGTTGAGCTCCGTGCGAATCTTCTCCGACCAGACCGGCGACGTGCCGCACTGCATCTGGAACTGGCAGGAGTGCACGTCGAGCCCGCAACCGCAGTCGCAGCGCAGGGACCGCTCGATCTCGAGGTACGTCTGGCCGAGCACGCCCTCGTGGTAATGCCCCTCCAGATGCTGCGGCTCGGCCGCGGCGGCCTGCTGGGGCGGCGCGGCGGGCGTGCCGCCGGGAAGGGAAAGAGACGCCGCGACGGCCACATGGGCCAGGATGGGCAGGATGCTCACGTTCGTGCTCCCTCGATCCTCGTGAACCCGCAGTGCTACGAAGACAATCTAAACCAAAACGGCCTTCGCGTGTTCCTCTTCTGAAACATCCACACGCACGCGCCGCGCCGAGGCGCGTCGAGGGCCCCTCCCCGGGGACCGTCAGTAGCCCCGCGCTCCCGAATCCGGATTGCGCGGGTCGGCGGCGCCCAGCCGCTCGCCCGTGGCCGGATCGACCATGATGGAGTGCGCGAGCCCCTGGCTCCCGCCCACCTCGACCTTGTGGCCCATCGCCTCGAGCGCCTTCACGGTCGCCGGGTCCACGCCGCCCTCCTCGATCCGCGTGACGTCCGGGAGCCACTGGTGGTGGATGCGCGGTGCGTTCACGGCCTCCTGGATGTTCATCCGGAAGTCGATGACGTTGAGGATCACCTGCAGCACCGTGTTGATGATCGTGCGTCCGCCGGGGCTCCCCACCACGGCCACGAGCTTCCCGTCCTTCGCGAGGATGCTCGGGCTCATCGACGAGAGCATGCGCTGCTGCGGCCTCGCCAGGTTGGGCGGCGTGCCGATCAGGCCGCGGTCGTTCGTCAGGCCCGGCCCGGCGTTGAAGTCGCCCATCTCGTTGTTGAGGAGGAAGCCCGCACCGGGCACCACGATCCCGACGCCGTACCCCTGCTCCAGCGTGTAGGTGACCGAGACAGCCATCCCGTCCTTGTCCACGACCGAGAAGTGGGTGGTCTCGGGGCTCTCGTGCCCCTGAGCGAGATCCGCCGGCGTGGAGACCGACGCCCGCGTGGGCAGGATGTCCGCCGCGATCCTCTTCGCGTGTTGCTTGCTCGTCAGACGGTGCACGGGCACGTCCACGAAATCGACGTCGGCGAGGTACTCGGCGCGGTCGCGGAAGGCCCGGCGCATCACCTCGGTGAGCGTGTGGATGTAGGGCGCGCCGTCGTGCTGCATCGAGGCGAGGTCGTACCCCTCGAGCATGTTCAGCATCTCGACGATCGCCACGCCTCCGGAGCTCGGCGGCGGCATGCCGATGACCTCGTAGCCGCGGTACGTCCCGCGGACCGGGGCGCGCTCGCGCGCCTGGTAGATCTCCAGGTCCTGCTCGGTGACGAGGCCGCCGCCGCGCCGCATCTCCTCGGCGAGGAGCCGGGCGGTCTCGCCGCGGTAGAAGCCGTCGCGGCCCTCCTTCTGGATCCGGCGGAGCGTCTTGGCGAGGTCGGGCTGCTTCCAGGTGTCCCCGGACGCGTAGGGCGCGCCGTTCTTCGAGAACTTGGCCACCGTGGCCGGATAGGCGTCCATGCGCCGGATGAGCGACGCGAAGCTCTCGGCCTGGCGGTCGCTGAGCTGGAAGCCCTTCTCGGCCAGCTTGACCGCCGGGGCGACGAGACGGTTCCACTCCATCGACCCGTAGAGGCGGTGCGCCTTGTCCCACCCGGCCACCGTCCCCGGCACGCCCACCGCCTTGTAGCTGTTGTGGTGGATGCGCGCCGAGTACTCCCCGCTCTCGTCCAGCCACATGCCCGGGTCGGCGGCGAGCGGGGCCTTCTCCCGGAAGTCGATCGTGGTCGCCGTGCCGTCGGGGAAGCGGATCACCATGAAGCCGCCCCCGCCGATGTTCCCCGCCGAGGGGTGCGTCACGGCCAGCGCGAAGCCCGTCGCGATGGCCGCGTCCACGGCGTTGCCGCCCGAGGCCAGCACGTCGCGCCCCGCCTCGCTGGCCAGCCAGTGCTCCGACACCACCATCCCCGAGGGCGCGCGCACGGGCTCCGTGGGCATCGCGGTCTGCGCCGCCGCGCCCGCCGTGCCGAGCGCGAGGGCCAGCGCCAGGGTGGAGAAGAGGGGGAACCGGAGGGCGGGCACGTCGCGCATGGCTTTGGCTCCGAGCGTTGGGGTGATGGGCTCAAGATCCCGGCATCGGTCGCGTCGCGCCAGCGGCCGCCCCGGGCGATTGCCCCACGGCCGGGGGGCCGTACCTTAGCGACCTGCTGCGCCGGCACCCCGGAGGGGGTGACGACCCCCCGAAGAAAGAGGCTGGGCGGATGACCCTGAAGCGACGTGAGTTCCTGAAGAAGGCCGCCGTCGGCGCCACCGGCGCGGCAGCGCTCTCCGCGTGTGGCGCGCCCGAGGGCGCCGGCGCCGCGACCCAGGATGCCGGCGTCGCCGGTCCGAAGGTGAGCTGGCGCCTGATCACGAGCTTCCCGCGCAGCCTGGACATCATCCACGGCGCCGGGGAGAAGATCGCCGAGCGCGCGGCGGCGCTCACCGGCGGGAACTTCACGATGCGCGTCTACGCGGCCAACGAGATCGTGCCCCCCCTCCAGGTCATGGACAGCGTGCAGCAGGGCACCGTGCAGTGCGGCGTCTCGCCAGGCTACTACTACATCGGCAAGAGTCCGGCGCTCGCGTTCGACTCCTCCGTGCCGTTCGGGCTCAGCACCCGCCAGCAGATCGCCTGGTTCTACCACGGCGGCGGACTCGACCTGATCAACGCGGTCTACGCCGACTTCGGGATCGTGTCCTTCCCGTGCGTATCGACGGGCGGGCAGATGGGGGGGTGGTTCCGCCATCCCGTGGACACGTTGGCGGACCTGGGCGGGCTGCGCATGCGCATCCCGGGGATCGGCGGGGAGATCATGGCGCGCCTCGGCGTCACCGTGCAGGTCCTCGCGGGGGGTGACATCTACCCGGCGCTGGAGCGCGGGGCGATCGACGCGACCGAGTGGGTCGGGCCCTACGACGACGAGAAGCTCGGCTTCCACCAGATCGCCAAGAACTACTACTACCCGGGGTGGTGGGAGCCCGGCCTCACCGGCTCGCTGCTCGTGAACAGGCAGGCGTTCGACGCGCTCCCGGGCGCGTACCAGGAGGCGCTCAAGAGCGCGTGCGCGGAGACGATCTCCGAGCGCCTCGCCGCTTACGACGCCGCCAACCCCCTGGCCCTGGCCAGGCTGGTCCAGAACGACGGCGTCACGCTGCGCGAGTACTCGCGCGAGATCATGGAGGCCGCCTGGCGCGAGTCCAACGCATATCTCGAGGAGCAGGCCTCCGCGGACGCGACCTTCAAGAAGGTCTACGACAGCTGGAAGGACTTCCGCGCGCACGCCTTCCCGTACTTCGCGGGCAACGAGCTGGCGTACGCGAACTTCGCGTTCCCGAAGATCGGCCAGGCGGACATGAAGTCCTGAGGCGCCGCCGCCGATGCGCCTCGCACACGTCCTGATCGAGAGCTTCCGGGGCATCGGACGGCTGGAGCTCGACCTCGACCGCCTCACGGTCGTCATCGGCGAGAACAACCACGGCAAGTCCAGCCTCCTGGACGTGCTCGAGCGCTGCCTCGGCCGCCCCGACGCGCCGGCGCCCACGCACTTCGAGCCAACCGACTTCCGGCGCACCGACGCGCCGACGCCGGCGCCCATCCGCGTCCTCCTCACCTTCGGGCACGACGAGGCCCAGGGACGGGCGGCCACGCACCCCGGCGTATTCGACATGGCGACCGTGCACGGCGCCGGCGGGAAGCGCCTCGTGCGCGTCGAGTTCACCGGCGAGCCGACGACCGGCGCGATGCACGCGCGCTTCGTGGATACCTCCGGGCGCCCCCTCGATCCCCAGCCGCACGCGGTGGTCCTCTCCAGGCTGCGGCAGCTCCACCCGGTCCTGGTCGTGCGCCTGGCCCAGCCGCACGTCCACGACCCGCTCCAGTGGCGGCGTGCGGAGGATCGCGAGGACTACCAGGGGAAGAGGCGGTCCGAGCACGGCTCCGAGCAGGACATCGCCCGCGTCTACCGGCGCCTGGTGGAGGCCCGAGGCCCCGTGCCGCCGGAGGACGTCCGCAGGGCGCTCCGCTCCGCGTACGATCTGCGCACCACGCTCGCCGAGCGCTACCTGGCGGAGCCGGGTTCGCTCGGCGGGCTGCTCGGGCCACTCGTGGGCGACGGCCGGGTGACGTTGGCAGGCCCGGCCGGCCGCTCCCCGGGAGCGGCAGCCACGCGCTCGGCCTCCTCCTCGTGCTCGGCTCGCTCATCGACGTCCGCGGCGACGCCGTGCTCTCCCCGGAGGCCGAGCCGCTCCTCGCCATCGAGGAGCCCGAGGTCCACCTCCACCCCATGCTGGTGGCGTCCACCTGGGACGTGATCGAGAAGCTGCGCGCCCAGACGCTGGTGATCACGAACTCGGGGGAGTTCCTCTCCAACGTGCCGCTACCCCTCCTGCGCCGGCTCGTGCGCCGTGACGGGCGCATCGACGCGCTCAGGCTGCACGAGCACACGCTCTCCGCCGAGGGGATGCGCCGCGTCGGCTACCACATCCGCGCCAAGCGCGGCTCGGCGCTCTTCGCCCGCTGCTGGCTCCTGGTGGAGGGCGAGACCGAGTTCTGGCTGGTGCGCCAGCTCGCCCAGGTGATGGGCTACGACCTCGAGGCCGAGGGCGTGCGCTGCGTGGAGTTCGCCCAGTGCGGGGTCGAGCCGCTGGTGCGTCTGGCGGACGACCTGCGCATCGAGTGGCACCTCCTCGCGGACGGCGACGACTCCGGCGCGGCCTACGCGCGCGAGGCGCGCGGATACCTCGGCGCGCGCCCCGCGAAGCAGCACGTGACACGGCTGCGGCGGCGCAACGTGGAGATGGAGCTCTGGCACGGCGGCTTCGCGGACGTGTATCGGCGCGCGGCCGGTCTTCCCGAGGACGGCCGTACGCACGTCGACGGGAGGAAGCTCGCGGCGCACCATATCGTCGCGCGCGCCGTCCGGCGCCACTCCAAGCCGTACCTGGCGCTGACGGTGGCGGAGGAGATCACGCATCGAGGGCCGGAGAGCATCCCCGGCTCCCTGCGTCACGTCGTCGAGACCTCGGTGCGGCTGGCGCAGAACGCGATCGACGACGAATCGCGCGGCGCGCGGGAGCGCGTCAGGTCCGCGACGCCACCTTCGTCTGGACGTTGAAGGTCGGCGGCTGCTCGAGGTGCTTCTTCACGGCGCACTGGGCGGCCGCGCGGATGAGCGCCTCGTGGTACTTCTCGGGGAAGTCCGGCGGGACCATGATGTCGAGGTCGACCTGCTCGATCATCCGCGTCGTCGGGTTGGTGTGCAGGCGCTGGACGACCTCGATCCCGTCGGTCGGCAGGCCGCGGTGCCGGCAGAAGCCGAGCACGTAGATCCCCGCGCACGTCCCGATCGACGCGAGGAAGAGTCCGAAGGGCGTCGGCGCCGTGCCGTCCTGGTTGGTGGAGACCACCATGTTGCCCAGCAACGCGTCGACGCGCTCCCCTCCCGGGAACACGATCCTCATTTCCATCGAGCTTTTCTCCGTGGAACCGAGAGGAGCGGGAGGGTGCGTCCTCTCGTGATGTAGTCGAACGTATGGTCGTTCGGTCGTGGCGCCCGGCGGGCACCCTGCACAGCACAATCCCCGAGCCGGACCGGAGGTTCCACCCCCGGGCGTCGCGATCCGCGGCGGCGGCTCTCGTCAGCCGGGTGGGAGCGCCCAGACGTGTACGCCGTCGATGTCCGTCATCTCAGCGTATCCGCTACTCTGGCCACGCCGCGCGGAGCGCGCAGCGGCGCCGCGGAATCGCCGGTGGCGAAGCGCGGCGTCTCGACGCCCACAGTCGCTGCGGAGACGCGCGCGACGAAGCCGTTGCCGCCCCGCCCCCCGGCTCCCCGTTCATGTTGCCCACGAACCAGACGTCCTGGTCGGGGTCGTAGCGCACGGACTCCCGACCGGAGAGCCCCTCGATGGCGAAGACGCGATCGGCGTCCGTCAGCTCGCCCACGGACGCCACGGGCGGTGGATCCCACCGCGCATCGCCGCCGCACGCGACGGCGAAGGCCGCGAACGCGACGCTCCGACGTCGACGAGGCGGATGCCCCGTCCACGGCCCATGCTCCCCCTCCTCGTCACGGCACCTCGGTCTCGAGGGCTCGCCAGCAGTACCAGGCGGCCGCGCTCCGCCAGGGGCGATAGGGCTCGCCCAGTGGCTCCAAGTCCTTCGCGTTCGGCGTCTCCTCGAGCCCCATGATGCGCGCGTACCCGGCGCGCACGCCCAGGTCTCCCGTGGGCCACACGTCGGGGCGGCGTAGCGCGAAGATGAGGAACATCTGGGCCGTCCACGGCCCGACGCCACGCACCGAGGTCAGGCGCGCGAGCACCTCCCCGTCGTCGAGCGAGGCGAGCCGTTCGAGGCGCAGCGAGCGCGCCTTGTCCGCCAGGTCGCGCACGGCCGCGAGCTTCCCGCGCGAGAGCCCGGCGGCGCGCAGCGCCTCGTCGCTCGCCTTCTGCACCGAGCCCGGCGTGACCTTCCCGCCGCACGCCTCCACGAAGCGGCCGTGGATGGTCGACGCCGCGTTGCCGGCGAGCTGCTGGTAGACGATCGCCCGCGCCAGGTACGGGAAGCCCGGCCGCGTCACCCGGGGCATGCGCACCGGCCCGATGCGGGCCACCCACGGGCCGAACGCCTCGTCCCGCGCGAGCGCGCTCTGCGCCACGCGCGGCCTGAGCGTCGGCGGCGCGGGCCGACGACTCCGCCCGCTCACTGGACCGCGAGCTTCATCAGGACCCAGGCGTGCAGGAAGCGCGCGGGATCGAGCCCCGAGACCGTCGCCGTGCGACGCTGGCCCTTCTGGAACCACGTGGCGGTGACCTCCACACGCTGCACCCAGGCCGGGAGGCCGAAGTGGACGGGCAGCGCGCCCTGCGACGAGTAGCCTCCGCCCGTGTCCATCAGGCGCGCCGAGGTGAACCCCTCCGGGTGGCCCGGCGCGGGCGCCGCGGTGACCGTGATCGTGGTGCCCGCGAGGAGCCAGCGGCCCGCACCGTCGAGCGCGGCCACCTCGACCGAGCGGGCCGCGCGCGCGGGCGGGAGGCCGTTCACGTAGAGCGGGTGGGTACCCTCGGCCGGGTCGTTGTTCGCGAGCGCCAGGTCCAGGTCGCCGTCCATGTCGAAGTCCGCCCAGGTGACGCCGTGGCTCGCGCCCTTCTCCAGCACGATGGGCGGGGTCACGTCCTCGAAGGTGCCCCCGACGTTGCGGAAGAGGTGGTCGGCGGCCTGCGGCTCGCTCGACAGGAAGGTGCCGACGTAGAGATCCGGCCAGCCGTCGTTGTCGTAGTCGCCCCAGGCGGCCGCCACGGAGTGGTGGTCGCCCGCGAGGACGGTGCCCGGCGCGACGTTCACGAAGGTGCCGTCCCCCTGGTTTTGCCAGAGCACGTCCGGCCCGTAGCACGCCTCGAAGAGGTCGAGGTCCCCGTCATCGTCGTAGTCGGCGACCGCGACCCCGACGCCCCCCTCGGTGGGGGCGCGGCCGGGGGCGTTCATCCCCAGCTCCGCGGCCAAGTCCTCGAAGCGTCCGTCGCCGAGGTTGCGGAAGACCCCGTCCTCGTCGCCGTCCTGGTTGGCGACGAACAGGTCGAGGTCGGCGTCGCCGTCCATGTCGAACCAGACCGCGCCCACGGTGCGGCGAGGATCCCCGATCCCCGACGCGTCGGTCACGTCGGTGAAGGTGCCTCCATCGTTCCGCCAGAGGCGGTTCGGCTGGTCGCGGAAGGCGACGAAGAGGTCCAGGTCGCCGTCGCCGTCGTAGTCCACCCACACGGGCTGGCGCGTCACGCCGACCCGGTCGAGCCCGAGCGCGGGGGCGACGTCCGTGAAGCGCGCGCCGCCGTCGTCGTTGCGGTAGAGGCGGTTGGCGGTGCCGTCCGCCCCGGCGAAGCCCACGTACAGGTCCAGGTCGCCGTCGCCGTCGAAGTCGCCCCACGCGGCGGCCCGCGTCTCGGGCTCGTCCGCGAGGCCGACGTCCGCCGCGACGTCCACGAAGACCGTGGCGTCGTTGCGGTAGAGCCGGTTCGGTCCGCCGCGGAAGCCCACGAACAGGTCGAGGTCGCCGTCGTGGTCGTAGTCGGCCCACGCGTTCGGCTGGCCGCCCGGTGCCGCGAACAGTTCCGGCTGCGTCGGACGGAAGTTCGGCGGGATCGCCACGGTCGCAGCGTCCTGGCCGCCCGTGGAGGAGGGCTCGCCTCCCCCGCCGCACGCGGCGGACCCCAGCGCGAGGAGGAGGGCGAGCGGGAGGATCGGGGCGGATCGGGGCGGTGCGTGCCGGGCGTGTCGGGACATCACGGGCTCAGAAGAGGGTCGGCAGCCCGGGCGTGTCCGGGTGCGCGAAGAAGATCATCGCGGCCAGCACGACGAGCTGGATGGCGATGAAGGGCACCACGCCCCGGTAGATCGCCGTGGTGGGTATGCGCTCAGGCGTGACGCCGCGCAGGTAGAACAGGCTGAAGCCGAACGGGGGCGTGAGGAACGACGTCTGGAGGTTCACCGCCAGCACGATGCCGAGCCAGGTGCGGTCGATCCCGAGGATGTCGGCCGGCGCGAGGATCAGCGGGACGATGATGAAGGCGATCTCGAAGAAGTCGATGAAGAAGCCGAGGAAGAACACGGCCAGGTTCACGACGAGGAGGAAGCCGAGCGCGCCGCCGGGCACCCCGGTGAGCGCGCTCGCGATCCAGCGGTCGCCGTCGAGCCCGCGGAAGACGAGCGAGAAGGCCGTCGAGCCGATGAGCAGGAAGACGACCATGATCGTCAGGCGGCTCGTCTCCTCCATCGCCGCCTTGAGCGTCCCGAGCGAGAGCTGACGGTTGAGCGCGGCGAGGACCATCGCGCCCACCGCTCCCAGCGCGCCGGCCTCCGTGGGCGTGGCCACCCCGGCGAAGATGCTGCCGAGCACCACCACGATGAGGATGAGCGGCGGCATCAGGCTCACGATCACCCGGCGGATGAGGGCCATCCCCGAGGAGCGCATCTCGGGCGGAAGCGCCGGCGCCACGTCCGGCTTCACGAAGGCGAGCACGGCCACGTACAAGGCGTACAGCCCGGTCAGGACGAGCCCCGGCAGGAGCGCGGCGCCGAAGAGCGAGCCGACCGACACCCCCATCTGGTCGCCGAGCACGATGAGCACGATCGAGGGCGGAATGATCTGGCCGAGCGTGCCGGACGCCGCGATCACGCCGAGGCTCACGGGAGCCTTGTAGTTGTTGCGAAGCATGACCGGGAGGGAGATCAGCCCCATCGCGGTCACACTCGCGCCCACCACCCCGGTCGCCGCGGCCAGGAGCGCGCCCACGAAGATCACGCCGAGCGCCAGCCCCCCGCGGAAGCGCCCGAAGATCGCGCCGATGGTCTCCAGGAGCTGCTCGGCCAGGCGGCTCTTCTCCAGAATCGTCCCCATGAAGATGAAGAAGGGGACGGCCAGGAGGGTGTAGTTCGACATCGTGCCGAACGTCCGCTCCGGGAGCGCGTAGAGGAGGATGGGGTCGAAGTGCCCGAAGAGGGACGCGATCAGCGCGAACGCGAGCGCCGTCCCCCCCAGCGCGAAGGCCACGGGGTAGCCGCTGAAGATGAGCACGAGCGCCCCGAAGAACATGCTGGGGCCCCAGAAGTTCACAGGTGGCCCCCGTGCAGATGGTCGGCGTCGCCCGCGGCGGCCTCCGGGCCGGCGGCATCGGGGTCACGCAGGATCTCCACCTGCTTCACGAGCTGGCTGAGCCCCTGCAGGAGGAGGAGGACGAAGGAGAGGAGGATGACGGTCTTGATCGGGTAGCGAGGGAGCCCTCCGGGGTCGGGCGACGTCTCGTGGACCGCCCACGAGTTCCGCACCGCGGGCCACGACACCCGCAGCATCAGCACGCAGAAGGGGATGAGGAAGAGCACCGTGCCGACCAGGTCGATCCACGCGCGGCCCTTCCGGCTCAGGCGCGCGTACAGCACGTCGACGCGCACGTGCACGTCGCGCTCGAGCCCATACGCGGCCCCCAGGAGGAAGATCAGGCTGAAGAAGTACCACTGCAGGTCGAAGTACGCGTTCGAGCTGAGCGAGACCCCGGTGTAGCGGGTCAGGTAGCGGGCGATGGCGTTGAAGGCCCCGACCAGGATCATGATCAGGGACAGCCAGCGGATGCTCGCGCCGATGCGGTTGTTCAGCGCGTCGACGCCGTTCGCGAGGCGGCTCAGGAAATGCATCGGCCCAGAATGAGGGGCGGGAGGGCCCCCCGCAACGCCGGACGCCGGTTCCGCCGCTCCGCTACAGGAGGTATCCGCCGTCGACCGGGAGCACCGCCCCGGTGATGTGCCGCGCGGACTCGGACACGAGGAAGAGCACCGCGCCGGCCACGTCCTGGGGATCGCCGAGACGGCCGAGCGCCGACCGCTCCCGCGCCCGGTCGAGGATCTCCGAGGGTACGCCGGCGGTCAGGCGCGTGGTGCGGATGTAGCCGGGCGCCACCGCGTTCACGTTGATGTTGCGGGGCCCGAGCTCGACCGCCGCGCTGCGGGTCAGGCCGATCATCCCCGCCTTAGACGCCGCGTAGTTGGCGAGCCCGAACTCGGCGCGCTCGCCGTGCACCGAGGCGATGTTGACGATCTTCCCGTACTCCTGGGCGCGCATGTGGGGTGCGACCGAGCGCGTGAAGAAGAACGCGCCGTCGAGATTGGTGCGCACCACGGCGTCCCACTCGTGGTCGGCCATGCGCCAGAGCGCGCCGTCGCGTCCGATCCCCGCGTTGTTCACCAGGATGTGCACGCCTCCGAGCTCGTCGACGACCTCGGCCACGAAGCGGCGCACGTCGTCGGGCTCGCGCACGTCGCACGCGCGGAAGTACGTGCGCACCTCGGCCTGGCGGAGCTGGCGCGCGACGTTCTGCGCCTCGATGCGCGAGGTGGGGCCGTCGTCGAGGAAGCAGAAGCCGATGTGCGTCCCGCACCGGGCGAGCTCGAGCGCGATGGCGCGACCGATCCCGGAGGACCCGCCGGTGACGACGGCCACCTGCCCGCGCAGCCGGCTCAGGTCGAAGGTGGGCTGGGGCTCGGTCTCCGTCCCCACCTCGTCGAGGAGCTGCTCCACCACCCGCTCGACCGCCTCGCCGCGGGGACTCGCCGCGAGCTCGCGCCCGTTGCCCTTGTCCGCGATGCGCGCCTCCGCGCGCCCCTGTCGCTCGGTGGCGTCGTCCGACATCCCGAAAGACTACCCGCGGGAACACATGTTTGCAACGGAGCGGGCGCCCCCCCGGGGCGGCTCAGGCCTCGGTCTCGAGCTCCTCGTCGTCGTCGACCTGATGGCCCTCGGCGCCGTGCTTGATCGTGCGCCCCTCCACCAGGAAGACCACGTCCTCCGAGATGTTCGTGGACAGGTCCGCGACGCGCTCCAGGTTCTGCGACACCAGCAGGAGCTCGAGCGCCCCGCTGATGCGCTTCGGGTCCTCGAGCATGTGCGTGACAAGGATGCGGAAGAGCGAGCGGCGCAGGTTGTCGACCTTGTCGTCGGTGACGCACACCATGCGCGCGGTGCCCGCGTTGCGGGACACGAACGCCGCGAGCGCGTCGGAGAGCATCTCGCGGGTGATCCCGGCCATCTCGCTCAGCTCGCGCAGCTCCGGGAGCGGGCTCGTGTCCACGAGGCGGCGCGCGGCCTTCGCGATGTTCACGGCGTGGTCGCCGACGCGCTCCAGGTCGTTCGCGACCTTGTTGGTCGCGATGATCTGGCGCAGGTCCGTGGCCATCGGCTGGAAGAGCGCGAGCAGCTCGGTCACGCGCTCGTCCACCTCGACCTCGAGCTCGTCCACGCGATCGTCCTCGCGGATGATCGCGGCGGCCACGGTCGGATCGCGGTCCAGCACGGCCTGGATCGCCTGCCCTACGATGCGCTCCACGATGCCGGCCATCTCCATGAGGCGCTTCTGCAGCGTGTCCAGCTCGTCGTGGAAATGGCGGCGCCGCGTTTGTTCCGTGCTCATCCGAATCTCCCGGTCACGTACGCCTCGGTCCGCTCCTCGCGCGGGGCGGTGAAAATGGTCTCGGTCGGACCGTACTCGATAAGTTCACCCATGTATAGGAAGGCCGTGTAATCCGATACCCGCGCGGCCTGCTGCATGTTGTGCGTGACGATGACGATCGTGTAGTCCTTCTTGAGCTCGTAGATGAGCTCCTCGATCCGCTGCGTCGCGATCGGGTCGAGCGCCGAGGCCGGCTCGTCCATGAGCACGATCTCGGGCTTCACCGCCAGCGCGCGCGCGATGCACAGCCGCTGCTGCTGCCCGCCGGAGAGCGCGTACGCCGAGTCCCGCAGGCGGTCGTGCACCTCCTCCCAGAGCGCCGCGCGCGTCAGCGAATCCCGCACGAGCGTGTCCAGGTCCCCCTCGTAGCCGTTGAGGCGCGGGCCGAACGCGGTGTTGTCGTAGATGGACTTCGGGAAGGGGTTCGGCTTCTGGAACACCATGCCGATGCGGCGCCGGACCTCGGTCGGGTCTACGTCGTCGTCGTAGAGGTTCTTCCCCCGGAACTCCACGGAGCCGGTCACCCGCGCACCGACGATCAGGTCGTTCATGCGGTTGAAGCACCGCAGCAGCGTACTCTTCCCGCACCCCGACGGCCCGATGAGCGCAACGACGCGGTTCGCGGGAATCACGAGCGAGGCCTTCTTGACGGCTTCCTTGCGACCGTAGAAGACCGAGACGTCCCGGGCTTCGAGCGCGGGCTCGCGCCCGCCGGTGTCGATGGCGTGGATCGTGGGCATCAGCGGCGCAGACGTTGACCTCGCGGAGCGACCCGCGGCCCGGAAGAATAGATCGGAGCCGGGACCGATCGACGATGGGAGCGTAACATCGCGGTAACGCGGCCGGCCGTCACGTCGGCTTCACCGGCAGCGTGAAGCGGATGGTCGTCCCCTTCCCCAGCTCGCTCTCCGCCCACACCTCACCGCCCATCGCTTCCACGAGGTGGCGGACGATGGCGAGGCCGAGCCCCGTTCCCCCGATGTCGCGCGCCCGCGACGAGTCCGCGCGGTAGAAGCGCTCGAAGATGCGCGGGAGGGCCCGCGACGGGATCCCCTCCCCGTCGTCCGCGAAGGCGACCTCCGCGATCCCGGGGGCGGGCGTGGTGATCGCGAGGTGCAGATGGCCGCCCTCCTCGGTGTGGCGCAATGAGTTCTCCATGAGGTTGCGGAAGATCTGCACGAGCCCGCGAGCGTCGGCCAACGCCACCACGTCGCCCTCCACCTCGAACTCCACGCCCCGCTCCTCCGCGCGCTCCTCGTACTGGATCCACGCCTCCTCGGCCACCTCGGCCACCGACACCTCCTCGCGCGCAGCGCTCCACCCCCCGGACTCGAGGCGGGAGAGGTCGAGCAGGTCCTCGACGAGGCGCTGCAGGCGCAGGGTATTGTCGCGGATGGCCCGCAGGAACTGCTCCTTGAGTGGCGGGGGCGGGTCGCCCTCGAGGAGCGTCTCCGCGAAGCCGCGAATGGACGTGAGCGGAGTCTTCAGCTCGTGCGACGCATTCGCCACGAAGTCGCGGCGCACGCGCTCCAGCCGACGGGTCTCGGTGACGTCCAGGAACGTCGTGACCGCGCCCCCGAGGTCGAGGCGGCGCGAGGCCACGAGCAGGACCCGGTCGCGCACCTGGATCTCCCGCGTCTGCAGCGGGTGCACGACCGACTCCTCCATGAGCTCGCGCAGCTCTTCGTGGCGCACGAGCGTGCCCACGGGCGCGAAGGGCGGCATGTCGCGCGGAAGCTCGAGGAGGACGTGCGCCGCGCGGTTGGCGCGCAGGACACGCGCGTCGTCGGTGAGGGCGACCACGCCCTCCGCCATCGTGTCGATGAGCGCGCCCATCTCGTCGCGGTCGCGGCGCATCTCGGTGAGGCGCGTCTGCAACTGCTCGGTCAGGCGGTTGACCGTGTGCGCGAGGTCGGCCAGCTCGGCGATCCCGCGCACGCGCGGGGCGCGCACCGAGAAGTCGCCCGAGGCCAGGATGCGCGCGCGCTCCGCCAGCAGCACGAGCGGACGCGCGAGCAGGCGGCTCAGCCAGTACGCGACCAGGAGGGCCAGCATGGTCGCGGCCAGGCCCGTGAGCGCCACGGTGCGCTGCACGCGGTCGACGGTCTCCTCCACGGTGTCGAGGGGTGCCGCCACGCGCAGCACCACCGGCTGGTCGCGGAAGCGCACCAGGCGCGCGGCGTAGAGGAGGCGCACGCCCACCGTCGCGCTCGTGCGCTCCGCGAAGGTCAGGTCCTCCCCGGCCAGCGCGCCCACCACCTCGGGGCGCGTGCGATGGTTCTCGACCTCCCCCAGGCGCGAGGCTTCGACGTACGAGTCCCCCAGCACCACGCCGGCGGTGTCGATGAGCGAGACCCGGTAGCCGATGCGGTCCGTGATCTCCCGTGCCACCGCGTCCGCGTCGCTCGCCTCCGTCCGCTCCACGATCCAGGAGCCGAGGTCCATCTCGCGGCGCAGCTCGGTGCGGTACGTCTCGAGGAGGTCGCGCCGCAGCCCCGCGCCCACGAACCCCACGATGAGGATCACCAGCAGGCCGATGACCCCCAGGAAGCCGCCGAACAGCGCGTGGTGGATGCGGAAGCGCACGGGTCGGATCAGATGTGGATGAAGGACTGGATCTTCAGGGAATACCCGGTGTCGCCGGTCTGCGGAGACCAGACGTCGAGGTTGAGGCCGATCTTGTTCTTCCCGGCTACGTAGAGCATGAAGCCCGGCGTGACGAGGAGCCCGGCGTCGTCCTCGGCGTCGGTGTCCGGGTCACCCCAACTGAGGCGCAGCAGCGGCTCGACCGCCGCGAAGCGGTGCCCCACGATGGGCGCGTACCAGGCGGCCATCCCCTGCACCGCCAGGAAGGTGGGCACGCCGCCCCGCGCGCCCTCCGCCAGCCAGTTGTCCCCCCCGGTGAGCGCGGCCTGGAAGAGGAATCCCTTCCGGAACTCGCCCCAGCTCACGTCCGCGGACCACGCCGAGGCGTGCCGGGTGGCTTCGGCGTCGTCCACCCGGTCGTGCAGCGCGAGCTGGGCGCCGAGGCTCACGCCGCCGGCGACCTCCACGGACACGCGCCCGGACGCGGACTTGGCGTCGTTCTCCTCGGGGGCGTTCTGGCCGGGCCCGTTCGTGGCCGTCGCCAGCCAGGAGATCCGCCCCGCCGCGCCCTCCAGGCGCACGCCCAGGTCGCGGCTGGCGAAGCCGAGCTTCTCCGTGAAGCGGCTGTACGAGCACACGCTCCCCACGCCGGTGCAGCTGTTCACGCCGCCCACGCGGCCGTCCCGCTCGATGAGCGACAGGTCGGTGAAGCTGTCCAGCTCGAAGAGGTCGAAGGCGCGCTTGAACTGGCCGGCGGACACCCGGAGCGCCGGGGAGAAGGAGAAGCGCGCCCACGCGTCACGCAGCTCGGCGCCGCCGCTTCCGGCGAGCTCCACCTGCACGTTCGCGTCGACGAGGTCGCTCACGACGTACGCGCTGTTGAGGCGCACGCGGCGGAGCGTGAACCCCGACGCGTCGGATCCGACGGACGACACGGCGTACTGGGCGTTGATCTCCCCGCCCAGCGTCAGCCTGGGAGCGGGGGTGGACTGCGCCGTGAGGCCCGGCGCACCCGCGAGGAGGAGCGCACCGACAACGGCCGACGGAAGACGGAGCATGACGTGCCTTTCGAGGGTGGGCTGAGGGGCGCACGCCCCTCCGACGCGCGGAATGTTACAGTTCCGTCACGCCCCTTCAAAGCTCACAGCCCGTCGGGCACCTTCAGCCGGTACCCGAACCCCCGGATCGTCTCGATCCAGTCGCCCGTGGGCCCGAGCTTCCCCCTCAGGCGCCGGACGTGCATGTCGACCGTGCGCGTCTGGATGCGCTCGGAGGCGCCCGGCTCCACGTCCCACGCCTTCTCCAGGAGCTGCTTGCGGCTCTGGGTGCGGCCCCGCCGTTCCATGAGCGCCTGCAGGAGGCGGAACTCGGTCGGCGTCAGGTTGAGCTCGACGCTGTCCAGCGTGGCCTCGTGCGAGCCCAGGTCGACGCGGATGGGCCCGGCGCGCAGCACCCGGCCGCCTGCCGTCACCCCGGCCTCCTTCACGCGGCGCAGGATCGCCTGGACGCGCAGCACCAGCTCGCGCGGGCTGAACGGCTTGGTGAGGTAGTCGTCCGCGCCCAGCTCGAAGCCCTTGATGCGGTCCTCCTGCTCGCGCTTCGCGGTCAGGACGAGCACCGGGATGTTCGACGTGGCGGACTCCTCCTTGAGCCGGAGGAGCACCTCGTCTCCCGTGAGGCCCGGAAGCATGCGGTCCAGCACCACCAGGTCCGGGATGTCGCGCGCGATGGCCTGCAGCGCCTCCATCCCCGTGCCCGCGGTCTCGACGCGGAAGCCTTCCCGGGTGAGCTGATAGGCGATGAGCGCGGCGATATCCGACTCGTCCTCCACCACCAGAACGCGGGGGACCGCGGCGGAGTCCTGGGAGCTTTCCATGCTGACCTTGAGGGCTGTCTGGTTCATGGGAGCGAGCCTGGAGGAGCCCACTCCCCGGCGGCGCTCAGGCGCCGCGACAGAGGGCGTGCAGCTCTTCCTCGGTGAACGTGTGGTCGGTGTGCTTCGCGGCCTCGAACAGCCTGCCGCAGAGCGCTTCGTCCTCGGCGTCGTAGCCGTGGCTCTTCAGCCAGTGCTTGACGTTCGAGAGGCCTGACATGGGGCTGACCTCGATCACCTGGTGGCGGCCCACCAGGGAGGCCGGCACTCCCGAGTAGATGCGGTCCGCCAGCCAGGCGTCGCCCTTCTTCTCCGCCTTCACGATCGCCGCGGCGTGCACGCCGGTCGCCGTGCGGAAGGCGTCCCGTCCCACGACCGGATACGAGGGCGGGAGCGGCACCCGGCACGCGCGCGACGTCACCGTGCAGTAGTCCATGAGCACGGACAGGTCCGCCCGATGCACGCCCAGGAGCACCAGGTTCACGAGGAGGAGGTCCATCTCCACGTTGCCGCAGCGCTCCCCGATCCCGAGCGCGGAGCCGTGCACGCGCGTCGCGCCCGCCTCGATCGCGGCCAGCGCGTTGGCCAGGCCGAGCCCACGGTCCCTGTGCCCGTGCCAGTCCACCTCGACGTCCTCGCCGGACGGTCCCACGATCTGGTCCAGCACGAAGCGCACTACGGCGCGGGTCGAGTCCGGCGTCGCGTGCCCCACCGTGTCCGCGATGCACAGCCGCTTCGCGCCCCACTCGATCGCCCGCCCGTACAGCGCCTTCAGCGCCTCGGGGCGCGCGCGCGTCGTGTCCTCCGTCACGAACATGACGGGCAGGCCCTCGCGCACCGCGAAGGTCACGGCCTCCTCGGAGACCTTGAGCATCTTCGCGAGCGTCCACCCCTCCGCGTACTGCCGGATCGGCGAGCTGCCGATGAACGTGCACGCCTCGATCGGGATGCCGACCTTCTGCGCGATTTCCGCGACCGGCCTCACGTCCGCGACGAGCGTACGCGCCGCGCAGTTCGGTCGGATCGAGAGCTTCGCGTCGACGATCTCCTGCGTCAGCGCGGTCACGGCCGCCACGGCGCGCGGCCCCGCGCCCGGCAGCCCGACGTCGGCGGTGTGGATCCCCAGCCGGTCCATGAGGTGGAGCAGCCGGATCTTCTCCCCGATGGGCGGATCCACCACGGACGTGCTCTGCAGGCCGTCGCGCAGCGTCTCGTCGTCCAGCTCCACGCGCCGGACGGTCGACCAATCGAAGGAGGCGTCCGTTCTGCTCCAATCGTAGACCAGATCCTTCTCGTCCATGGCTCCCCGGCCGTTGATCCGCTCGGCTCGAACAGACCCTCAACATACGCCGGCGGGACGGTGGCGGCACGGACGCGGCATTCCCGGAGAGACGGTCCAAGGACTCCTCTTGGCTGGGACCTGCGGAGCGGATCGCGACCGAAGGTTAGGAGCCGGCGGTAACGGGGCCTGCCCGCGGATGTAACGAACCGGTAAAACCGTGCAGACGGTCGGCCCCCAGGGCCTCGATTCGGCTACGGATCGGCGCCTGGCTCCGCTTCCTGCCCGACGTCCCGGCGTGCGGCCGGACACCTCCCGGCGACGACTTCCCGCTCGGCCCGTGCGCGTTCGTGGCGCCCACGCACGCCCGCGTACCGCCCTCAACCGTTACGCAACAGTGACCGGATGTTACCGGAAAAAAGCAGGTTCGATGCGCACCTTTCATTCGCTACGGCCCGGCACGCCCGGGCCGTGTTCGCATGCCGGCCCCCGAATGAAGGATTCCAGGTATGAGCCTGATCTCCCGTTCGTTGTTGATTCCGCTCGTCGTCTCCGCGCTTTCGGCCGCTCCAGCGGTGGCCCAGGTGGGAACCGGGCGCATCGTGGGCCGGGTCGTCGACGGCGAAACCGGACAGGCGCTCACCGGCGCCCAGGTGACGGTGGAGGGCACCAGCGTGGGAGCGCTCTCGGGCGTCGACGGGCGCTTCGTGATCCTTCACGTCCCTGCGGGCACGCGCAGCCTGCACATCGTCTACCTGGGCCACGGCGAGAAGACCGTGGAGGGCGTGGTCGTCCCCGCGGACCAGTCCGTGGTGCAGAACATCTCGCTGGTCTCCACGGCCATCGAGCTGGAGGGCGTGACGGTCTCGGCGGCGCGGGAGAACGGGTCGGTGAGCTCGGCGCTGAACGCGCAGCGCTCCGCCGTGGGCGTGACGAGCGCCACCACGGCCGAGCAGATCGCGCGCAGCCCGGACAGCGACGCGGCGCAGGCGGTGCAGCGCGTGAGCGGCGTGACCGTGCGCGACGGCAAGTACGTCTTCGTGCGCGGGCTGGGCGAGCGCTACACGACCACCTCGCTCAACGGCACGCGCGTCCCGAGTCCGGAGCCGGAGAAGAAGGAGGTCCCGCTCGACCTCTTCCCCTCCGGTCTGCTCGAGGCGATCACGACCTCGAAGACCTTCACGCCGGACCAGCCGGGCGACTTCAGCGGGGCGCAGGTCAACCTCAAGACGCGCTCGTTCCCGGCGCACCGCATGTTCCAGCTCTCGCTCTCGGGCGGCTTCAACGACCGCGCGACCGGCAAGGACATCCCGTTCCCGGTCACCACGGGCGGCGAGTGGCTGGGCATGGCCGCATCGGACCGCCAGCTCCCCAGCGCGCTCACGAGCACGACGGACTTCACCCGCCTGTCGCGGAGCGACATCAACACGCTCATCCGCGGGTTCCCGCGCGACTGGACGCTCAGCCAGGCCGCGGGCGACCCCAACGTGGGGGGCAGCCTCTCCTTCGGCGGCGAGGACCCGCTCTTCGGCCATCGCATCGGCTACACCGGCGCGCTCTCGTACTCGCGCAGCCAGGAGGTGCACCTTGGCGAGATCCGCGCGCGGGCGGTGCCCGGCGACGCGGAGGGGACGCCCGTCCCGTACAACATCTTCGAGGGGAGCACCGGGCAGACGAGCGTCCTGTGGGGCGGACTCGTGAACCTGAGCACGTACCTCGGGAGCAGCACCAAGCTCGAGCTGAACGGGACGTACGATCGGACCGCGGACAACACCGCGCACCTCGACTGGGGAACGCTCGAGGAGTTCCAGCAGGTGGACAGCGTGCGCCGGACGTCGATGCGCTACGTGGAACGCACGATGCGCTCGGTGCAGCTCCGCGGCGAGCACCAGCTCGGCGAGCGCAACCGCGTGACGTGGTCCGGGACCTCGTCGGCGGTGTCGCGCGCCGAGCCCGATCGGTCCGACCTCGCCTACGGCTACGAGTTCGCGCCGGACGGCCAGCGACTCCCGCTCGCGTGGCTCGGCTTCATCCCCGAGGCCGCGAAGCGGACCTCCGGCGACCTGTCCGAGGACGTGCTCGGCGCGCACCTCGACTACGAGCTGAAGCTCGGCGACGCGTCGGTGAAGGTCGGCGGCGACTACAGGGACACGCAGCGGGACGCGCACAGCGCGTCGTACAACCTGCGTGCGTTGGGGCTCGACGCCGCGGCGCGAGCCGCCTCCCCGGAGGACCTGTTCTACGGCGACTACACCGCGGGCGACGCGGCCAAGATCGCGCTGGAGCCGAACTCGAGCGGCGGCAGCTACAACGCCACCGACAAGGTGTCGGCCGGCTTCGCGATGGTCGAGGTCCCGGTGGGCGCGCACATCCGCGTCATCGGCGGCGCCCGGGTGGAGCGTTGGAACCTGGAGATGTCCGCGGAGCCCACGAGCCGCGCCGTGGTGGACATCGCGCGCACGAACACGGACGTGCTCCCGTCGCTGGCCCTGAACGTGAAGCTCTCCGAGAGCCAGACGCTGCGCCTGTCCGCGTCGCAGACGCTCGCGCGTCCCGAGTACCGCGAGCTGGCGCCGATCTCCTACCGTGACATGCTCGGGGAGCGCGAGGTGTTCGGCGACTCGAGCCTGGTGCGCACGCTCGTCCAGAACTACGACGCGCGCTGGGAGTGGTATCCGAGCTACGATGAGGTCGTGAGCATCGGCCTGTTCGCGAAGCGGTTCGCCGATCCGATCGAGCAGATCGACGTGGCGACGTCGGGCGTCTCGCAGCTCAGCTTCATCAACGCCGAGTCGGCGACGAACTACGGTGTGGAGCTCGAGCTGCGCAAGCGCATGGGCTTCCTGTCGCCGGCGCTGCGCCCGGTGTCGATGTTCGCCAACGCGACGCTCATGAGGAGCCGGATCAACACGAGCAACAGCACGCTGTCGGCGCTCACGAACGACAACCGGCCCATGGTCGGCCAGGCGCCGTACGTCGTGAACGCGGGGCTCACGTACACGAGCGACTCGGACGCCCTCAGCGCCACACTCCTCTACAACGTGGTCGGCCAGCGCATCACGTCGGCGGCGGTCACCCCGATCACCGTGGACACCTACGAGCAGCCGCGCCACCTCGTCGACTTCTCCGTGCGCTTCCCGGTGCGCGGCGGGATGACCGGGAAGTTCGATGCGAAGAACCTCCTCGACGCCCCGTACGAGGAGCTGCAGGGCGACGTGGTCCGGTACCGCTATACCCTCGGACGGTCGTTCTCGCTCGGGATGAGCTGGAAGCTTCAGTAGTCCCCCCGACCCGCAGCCCGACCTGCGCGAGCGCCCCCGGCGGACACCCCCGTCGGGGGCGCTTCGCGTCCATCGCCGATCGGACATGGGTGCGTGACGACATCGTTACCGCCCGGTCGCCGGGACCGTACACCTCCTCCGCATACTCGGGTGTCTATGCCGTTCGCGGCACCGCACCGTAACACGGAGAACACGTTCGATGAGACCCAACGCTCGCAAGCTCCTCCCGCTCGCCACGGCCCTCCTGGGCGTGTACGTGGCCGCGTGCAGCAGCGACTCGCCGACGCAGACCCTGGACCCGCCGACGACGCCCACCGGGGTCCAGGCCGACCCGACCTCGACCACCACGATCCGCGTCTCCTGGGCCCAGGTGACAGGAGCCACCGGCTACGAGGTGGACCGCGGTGGGTCGAGCGTCGCGACGGGGCTCAACACGACGTTCTACGTGGACACGGGGCTCACGCCCGCGACGCAGTACAGCTACGTCGTCCGCGCCGTCAACGCCGCCGGGAAGAGCGCCAACAGCTCCGCGGCTTCGGCGACGACCCCCGCCGAGCCGCCTCCGGGCCCGAAGGTCGCCACGGTGACGGGGATTCCGCTCAGCCGGACCTTCTACGCCGACACGACCTACGTGCTCCAGGGCTACGTCAAGGTGAGCAACACGGCGACGCTCACGATCCAGCCGGGCACGAAGATCGTCGGCGACACGCTGGTGCCGGGAAGCTCGCTCTGGATCCTGCGCGGCTCGAAGCTCATGGCGGAGGGCACGGCGCAGGCGCCGATCGTGTTCACGTCGGAGCGTTCCGCCGGCAACCGCGCACCGGGCGACTGGGGCGGGATCATCATGGTCGGCAACGGCCTCATCAACCGTACCGCCAGCCCGATCTTCACCGAGGGTCCGGTCGGCGCCGCCGAGGACTACTCGGGCGGCACGGACTTCAACGACAGCTCGGGCTCGCTCAAGTACGTGCGCGTCGAGTTCGCGGGCTACGACGTCTCCAACGGCGGCGGACAGGAGCTGAACAGCATCTCGAACTACGCGGTGGGCCGCGGCACCACGCTCGACTACATCGAGGTGATGGCCGGCCTGGACGACGGCATCGAGTCCTTCGGCGGCGCGGGTGACTACCGCCACGTCCTCTCGTTCGAGACGGGCGACGACCACTTCGACTGGACCGAGGGCTTCCAGGGCCGCGCGCAGTACCTGATCGCCCTGCAGACCACCGTGCTCACGCCGCGGCCGGGCACCGGCACCGTGTCCAGCGACCCGCGCGGGTTCGAGGGTGACGGCTGCGAGAGCGACAAAGCGGGCTGCACGTTCGCGAACACGCCGTACTCGATGCCCGTGTGGGCGAACTTCACGGTGGTGGGGCCCGGGGAGGGCGTCTTCTCGACCAGCGACGGCAACGCCGCCGTGGTGCGGCGTGGCGGCGCCGCCAACTTCGTGAACGGGATCCTCGCCCGCTGGCCGGGCGTGGGCTTCAGCATCCGCGACGACGAGACGAAGGCGCTCATGGACGCAGACTCGCTGTACATCCGCAACGTCTACCTCGTCGAGAACCACACCAACTTCGAGACGCCCTCCGCCGGCAAGTTCGGCTTCGTGGTCGGGGACAGCGCCACGGCGTGGAACGTCACGGAGGCCACGATGGCCGACGTCTTCACCGGCGCGCTGCCCACGAGCGCCACCGACGTGACCGAGGCGAACCTCAACCTGGCGCTGAAGGCCGGATCGGCGGCGGAGACCGCGGGCCTGTCCGACTTCACGGGCACGCCGCTCGCGCCGCGTGTGATGGACTTCTTCGGCGGCGCCATGCCCGCCACGTCCTACCTCGGCGCGATCGACCCGTCGGCCGCGACGAAGTGGTACGAGGGTTGGACGCAGTTCAAGCGCAACTAGCGCGCGGGTGCAGCACCAGCGGCGGCCGGGCGGGACTTCTCGCCCGGCCGCCGAGCCCGTTCCCCCTTCTTCCCCGGACCCATCGCTCGAGCATGATCCGACGCTCCGCTCACCCTCTCGTGTTCCTCGCGCTCGCCCTCGTCGCGACGGCGTGCGAAAAGCCCGACCCCGATGCGGGCACGCTGTCGGCGGCACCCTCGCCCGCGACCGTGGTGGACAGCGTGCTTCCCATGGACGTGGCGCTCGACCGGTTCCGTGCGGACCTGTCCGAGGCCCGGGTGTTGACGAGCGGCGCCGACACGCGCGACGCGCTCGTGCGCAGCGTGGTCGACGCGCTGGCGGCCAGCGACACCATGGCGTTCGAGGCGCTGGCCGTGGACCGAGCCGAGTGGGCATGGCTGTATTTCCCGTCCTCGACCGTGGCGCGCCCTCCCTATGAGCTCCCGCCCGGGCTGGCATGGTTCCAGCTCCAGGAGCGCAACCGGCGCGGCGCGCTCCGGGCGCTGCGCGAGCTCGGTGGCCACGCGCTGGACTACAAGGGGTACGCGTGCGACCCGGAGCCCTCGATGGAGGGCGCGAACCGGCTCTGGACGAACTGTGCGGTCACGTTGGGGCGCGACGGGGCGGAGCCGGTCACGCTCCGGCTCTTCGGCGCCATCCTGGAGCGGGACGGACGCTTCGCGGTCCTGAGCTACACGAACGACTTCTGACGGGTGCGCGCTCTGCGGCGACTCCGTCACGCACCCCTGTCACGCCGCGCATCCGCCGGTTATGGTGGGGTATGAGCACGCTCCTGGACGCCCTCGGCGACCGCCCCGGCCTGCGGCTGATGGACGACCCGCGCATCGCCTCCGCTGTCGCGCACGCGGCCGCCACGGACGAGGAGACGCTCGCCGATCAGATCGCCCTCACCGAGGTACCCGCGCCACCCTTCGCCGAGGAGGCCCGCGCCGCCGCGATGACGGGACTCCTCATGGGCGCGGGGCTCTTCGAGGTGCGTACCGACGCGATCGGCAACGTGCTCGCGCTCCGGCCGGGCGCTGCGGAGGCCTCGCCGATCGTGCTGTCCGCGCACCTGGACACCGTCTTCCCGGCCGAGACGCCGATCGTGGTGCGCCGCGACGGCGACCTGATCGCGGCCCCCGGGATCTCCGACGACGGGCGCGGCCTCGCCGTGCTCCTCGCGGTCGCGCGCGCCCTCGACGCGGGCTCGATCGTGACGCGGGCCCCGGTCCTCTTCGCGGCCACCGTGGGCGAGGAGGGGGTGGGCGACCTCCGTGGCGCGAAGCACCTGATGGGCCCTGCGGGAGCCGGGCGGGGCGCCGCGGCGTTCATCTCGATCGACGGGGCCGGCCTCGACCGCGTCGTGGCGCACGGGCTCGGCTCGCGCCGATTCCGTCTGCGCGTCCGCGGCCCCGGCGGTCACTCCTGGCTCGACTGGGGGCTCGCCAATCCCATCCACGCGCTCGGCCGCGCTGTGGCTTCGCTGGTCGCGCTCCCCCTTCCGCGCGACCCGCTGACCACGCTCACGGTGGCGCGCTGGGGCGGCGGCACCAGCGTGAACGCGATCGCCCAGGAGGCGTGGGTGGAGGTGGACTGCCGGAGCGCCTCGGACGAGCATCTCGAGCGCACCGAGGCGGCGGTGAGAGACGCCGTGGCCGCCGCGACCGCCGCGGAGAACGCCCGGGCTGAGCGCGGGGTGCTGGAGGCCCATGTGGAGCGGATCGGTGTGCGCCCGGCGGGAACCACGGACCCGGACGCAGACCTCGTGCGCGCGGCGCGCGTGGCCACCGAGGCCGTGGGGGTGGAGCCGGTCTTCGCGCTCTCGTCGACGGACGCCAACGCCGCGATGGCGGCGGGGATCCCCGCGGTCACGCTCGGGGGCGGCGGCGAGGCGGGCGGCGCGCACACCACGGACGAGTGGTACCGCAACGTGCACGGCGTGGAGGGCGTGGTACGGGCGCTCTACACCGTCGTGCTCACGGCGGGGATGGCGCCCTAGCCTCCCGTCGCCTACCGCCCCTCGACCACCGAGTGGTCGGTCACGAGCATCGACCCCGACACGCCCCGGATGACCGCGTGGCCGCCCACGAGGGAGTCCGTGAGTCGCGCGTCGACCAGCGTCGCGTGCGGGCCCACCACCGTGTCGCGCAGCTCGCACCGCTCCGCGCGCGTCCCCTTCTCGAGCGTGACGTTCGGCCCGATCCGCCCGCCCTTCACGACCACGCCCTCCTCGAGGCGGACGGGCTCCACGATCTCCGCGCCCTCCACGACCGCGGACGGATGCGCCCCGCCCCGCCCGGTCTCGACGAGGTGGTGATTCGTCTCCAGGAGCGTCTCCGGCTTCCCGGCGTCCCACCACCCCTCCACGGGCGCGGTGAGGATCTTCGCGCCGTGATCGACCATGTACTGGAAGGCGTCCGTCAGGTAGAACTCCCCCCCCGGGCCCGGGTCCTGCTCGAGCGTGTGGCGCACGCCCTCGTAGAGGAGCTTCCAGTCGCGGATGTAGTAGAGGCCGATGTTGGCGAGCTTCGAGATCGGCTCGCTGGGCTTCTCGACGATGCGCTCCATGGTGCCGTCCGCGCCGGTCACGATGACGCCGTAGCGCTGGTAGTCCTCGACCTCCTTCGCCCACATCACGCCGGCGTACTCCGGACCGAGGTCGCGGATCATCCCGTAGTCCACCTCGAGCACCGCGTCGGCGAAGACGATGAGCACCTCCTCGTCCACGAACGGCTCGGCCAGGGCCACGGCGCCCGCGGTCCCGTCCTGCACGGCCTGGAGCACGTAATGCGCCTTCAGCTCGGGATACGTCTCGGCGATCCACGCCTCGACGGTCTCGCGCAGGTGGCCGACGATGAAGACGATCTCGGTGACGCCCACGGCGATGAGGTCGTCGAGGATGAAGCCCAGCACCGGCTTTCCGGCGACCTTGAGGAGGGGCTTCGGGGTATGGTGCGTGTGTGGCCGGAGGCGGGTACCCTTCCCGGCCAGGGGAATGATGGCTTTCATCGCGCTCGAGGTTGGCGTTTCGCGCCTCACGGGCGCGGAACATATCCGAATGCGCCCGCAGGTGTAAACTGCGGCGAAGCCCCTGCAGAGTAACGGAGAGACCACAGATGATGCCCTTCCGTCGCCTCGCGGCCCTCCTCCTCGCGCTCCCCGCCTGTGGGGGCCGACCCGTGGGTGCCCAGACCCCCGCGCCGCGGGACGACGGACGCGCACATCCCTACGAATACCAGGTGGCGGGAGCCCTCGAGATGCCGCAGCAGCAGATGCCCCAGCAGGAGGCGCCTCCGTTCGTCGAGGTGACCGGAGAGGCGAGCGCGACCGTCTCGCCGGACGTGGCCTACGCGTCCTTCGCCGTGGAGACGCGGGCGGATTCCGCCTCGGACGCCGCGGCGCGCAACGCCACGGTCATGGACGCCGTCGTGCGCGCCCTGCGCGGCGCGGGGATCCAGGGGCTGCGCGTCGAGACGTTCGGCTACAACCTGCAGCCGCAGTACGCGTACCCCACGCAGGAGAGCAACAACCGCACCCGGGTCATCGACGGGTACACGGCCGTGAACAACGTGCGCGCGACGGTGCCCGACGTGAAGGCCGCGGGTCGCGTGATCGACGCGGCGATCGGCGCCGGCGCCAACCGCGTTTCGGCGCTCTCCTTCGAGGCGTCGAACACGGACGCGGCCCGGAAGGAGGCGCTGGCAGCCGCGGTCCAGTCGGCGCGCGCGCAGGCCGAGGCGATCGCGACGGCGCTCGGACGGCAGCTGGGGCCCGCCCTGGAGGTCCATGGCGGAGCCTCCGACAATACGCCGCGTCCGCTGTCCGGAGCCGTGATGATGCGCGCGGTCGAAGGCGCGCCCACCCCGATCGAGGCCGCCGACCAGAAGGTGACGGCCTCCGTGACGATCCGTTTCGCGCTCGGCCCGACGACGGGCGGGCGATGACGGGCCGGGAGGACGGAGACAGCGGGCGCACGTACGCCATCCCCTTCGACCGCGTGTGGAAGGCCGCGATCGCGCTGGCCGACGGAGGCATGGAGGGGTGGCGGCTCGAGGGCGCCGACGACGGGAAGGGCGTGATCACGGCCCGACGCGACGGCGCCCTGCTGCGCCGCGAGGCCGATGTGCGCATCGAGGTCGGCCTCGACGAGAACGCCCAGACCCGGGTCTCCCTCGAGGCGCGCGCAGCGGACGGGCGCGTCGACGGGCGCCCGGGCCGTCGGGCGATCGCGCTCTTCCTCGGTCGCCTGGACGAAGCGCTGGGGCTCGCCGCCCCGCGCGCGGCCGACGCGGCCGGCGCACCCACCTGGAGTTCCTGACGCGCACGGGCTTACCTTCCGGCCGACATGATACCCACGCGCATCCCGGCCCTCGCCCTGGCCGCCGTGGTCGTGCTGACCGCGTGCGGCCCGTCCGAGCCGGCCCCCACCCCCGACTCCGTGCCGGCGGCCCGGGCGGTCACGCCCGGAAACTTCCGGGGCCGCATCTACGAACGGAACTTCGTGTTCACGACGCTCACCGCCGACAGCACGTTCCTGGTCCCCTGGCTCATGAGCGCACGGACGCGCCCCGGCGGCGTCGACCGCCACGCGCGCGGGTCGCTCGCGCGGGGTACGGCGTGGGAGGCGTTCTACGACGCGACGTGGACCACGCCGCCGACGCGCGTGCCCTGGCGAATCCTCCCGCACGCGAACCTGCGCCTCGTGGTGGGTGAGGGCGACGCCGTCGAGCAGATCCTCTTCTCGGAGGGGCCCAGGCAGCTGGAGCTCGAGCTGTCCGGCGACCCGCTCATCGAGTGGACCGGCGTGCGGGGCCAGACCTACCGGCTCATCGACGCGGCCATCTACATCTCGGACCGACGCGTGGGCGGCATGGCGCTCGACATGGCGCGCGTGCACGGCGCCGACGCGCCCGCCGAAGGCGACTGGGCGTTCCTCGTCTCGGGGGACTCCCTCCAGGTCGTGCTCGAGAACCCGTCCGGTGCGTCGCCCGGCACGCCCGGGGCCTGCCGCGGGTGGGCGCGCCTCGACTTCCGCGACCTGCAGTGGCCTTCGCTGACGATCGACTGGGCCGAGGTGCGCGCGTTCCAGCCGGCGCGCCAGGATGTGCCCGTTTCCTGGACGATCACCTCGCTGGAGGACGACGTGGAGGGCGTGCTCCAGGTGCAGTCGGCCCAGATCCAGGCCGGCGACGGCCCCGGCCCCCTCCTTCCCGTGGACGCGCTCTTCCTGGTTTCCGGAACCCTGCAGGTGGAAGGCGGCGCCTACCCCGTACGCGGACTCTTCAGGCACACCCGCCCGTGAACGACGAGATCGTACGCGCCCTGGTCACCATCGGCGTGGGCGCCCTGGCCGGTGGCGTGACCAACACCATCGCCATCTGGATGCTCTTCCATCCGTACGAGGCTCCCCGGATCGGACGCTGGCGCATCCGCTTCCTCCAGGGCGCCGTGCCGAAGAACCAGCCTCGGCTGGCCGCGGCCATCGGACGCACGGTGGGCAACCGCCTGCTGACGTCGGAGGACCTGCAGCGGACGTTCACGAACGTCGAGTTCCGCAGCGCCTTCGACCAGCGCCTCGGAGTCTTCGTGGAGGAGATCCTGGAGCGCGAGCGCGGGTCGCTGCGCGGTCTCATCCCGCCCGGTCTCATGAAGGAGCTGGAGCCGGTCATCGAGGAGGCCGTGGAGCTCGGGCTGTCGCGACTGTCGGAGTACCTCGCGTCGGAGCGCTTCGAGGAGTCCATGCACCGGCGCGCCGACGACCTGGTGCGCGCGATCGCGGACGAGCCGATCCGGGGCGTGCTGACGCCCGCGCGCGGGGCCGCGCTCGAGGCCGCGGTGCAGGACTGGCTCCAGAACGCCGTGGAGAGCGAGGACTTCCAGCACGCGCTGTCGGACTACCTCGAGCGCGGCTCGCGCCGCCTCCTGGCGCCCGGCCGCACCTTCGAGGAGATCCTGCCGCTGGGCCTGGTCGGCGCCGTGGAGAAAGCCATCGCCAGCTACCTCCCGCTCGCGATCGAGCGGCTCGGGAAGCTCCTGGACGACCGTGGCGCCCGTGCGAAGCTCGAGGCGACGATCCACGATCTGCTCCATCGGTTCCTGAAGGACCTCAAGTTCCACCAGCGCGTGGTGGCCCGCCTGGTCGTCACCGAGGACACGGTGGACAAGGTGCTGGACACGATCGAGCGCGAGGGCGCCGAGCGCCTGTCGGAGCTGCTGCGCGACGAGGCCGTGCAGAACGCCATGGCGAAGGGGGTGAACGAGGCCATCGTCGACTTCCTGCGCCGCCCGGTCACGTCGGTGCTCGGCGAGGCCGACGAGCCGAGCGTCGTCGAGGCCCGGGGCACGCTCCAGGGTTGGGTGCTCGGCATGGCGCGCGACCCCGGCACGCGCGAGTTCGTCGTCGAGAAGCTCCACGAGGGGCTGGAGAAGGCGGGTGCGCGCACCTGGGGTGAGGTGCTGGAGCGCGTGCCGCGTGAGAGGGTGGCGGAGTGGCTCGTGGACGCCGCCCGCAGCGATGCGGCGGGAAAGGCCTGTCGCGAGGCCGCGCACCGCCTGGTGACGGTGCTGCTGGACCGGCCGATCGGGACGCCGGCCCGGTGGATGCCCGAGGGCGCGCCGGACCGCATCGAGGGCGCGCTGGGCGACCCCGTGTGGGAATGGCTGCAGACGCAGGTGCCCGACGTGGTCCAGCGGCTGGACGTCGCGCGCCGGGTGGAGGAGAAGGTCCTCGAGTTCCCCACCCCCAAGATGGAGGAGCTCGTCCGCAAGGTGACGGATCGCGAGCTGAAGCTGATCGTGCGCCTGGGCTACGTGCTCGGCGCGGTGATCGGCGTGCTGCTGGTAGGGGTGAACGCGCTCTTCACCTGAGGGCGCGTCCGCGGTCGGGCGAGGGACGTCCCGGCGTCGCGAGATTGCGAATCTGCGAAATTCGCAATCGCAGCGGTCGCTCACCCGGGCGGCCGGCGGCCCATCGCCGACTAGCGGTCCTCGGGGTGCTCCATGCGGAAGGCGTGACGCGGCTTCCGGACCTGACCGCGCGCCGTGACGTGACGCTGGATCCACGCCAGCGGCGTGAAGTGGCGGTGGGCCTTCTGCGTCTCCCGACCCAGCTCGATGTTGCGCTCGATGTCCTCGAGCGTCTGGTCGTACCTCCCGGGGAGGCCCAGCCACACGCCGAACCCCACGGCTGCCAGAGCGACCAGGATCTTCAGGACGAGCATCTCACGCCTTGCCGAGCGATTCCAGCGCCAACAGCACCAGCCCGATCGAGAGGATGATGGCCACGGCGTTCGTGCCCACGGCGACCATGGCCACGACCGACCAGAAGATCAGGTGGGTGAAGACGTATCCGCCGGGAACGAGGGCTCGCATGGCAGCGTCGGGTGAGGGTCCTGGAACGGCGACGTGGAAATATGCGGGGTGCCCACGGGGATGTCGACCCCGGGGCGGGCCCGGCTGCGCTCAGTCGAGGGCGTCGTGGGGCCCGGGATCGGGCTGACGGTCCTCCACCCGCTTGCGCGCCTCCGCCAGGTAGCCCGCCTCGAGCCGCAGGAGGTTGCTGATCTTGCGCATCAGGTAGTCCTCCTTGCTCCCCAGCTCCCCGTCCGAGTACACGAGCCCCCACATGATCTCGGCCAGCACCATCTTCTGGCCCAGGGAATAGTTCTCCGCGATCAGGTTCGTGAACTGCCAGAGGTCCACCGCGTTCGCGCGCGCCTCCTCGGCGAGGGCGAGCAGGCGCTCGGCCTCCTCGGGCCCGAGGCCGAACTGCCGGCGCACCGCCGACTCCACGTGTTGGCGCTCGTCCTCCGTGAACTCGTCGTCGGCGTGCGCCAGCTCGAGGAGTAGGGCGCAGGCCGCGAGACGCAGGTCCTTGTGCGAGGCGTCCTCCTCCGCGTCGGGCGGCGGGGACATCGAGGTGCGGAAGAAGTTCCTGATGGCATCGAGCATGAGCCGTGCTCCCCGGGAGTGGCTGGTCCGGGCGAATGTAGGCCCGGAGGCGGGCGCGGCGCACGTCCCGGCTACCGCTCGAGCTCGCGCACGCGCCGGATGCCGGCGCCGAGAGGGAGGAGCACCGCGGTGACCGTCAGCGCGACCACGCCCGCGCCGCCGAGGACGAGCGGGACGACGCCGACCGGAGGGGCGTCCGGGCGGAAGCGCGACGCGAGGAAGAGGTAGACCGGCCACGCCTCCATGACCACCACGCCCGCCAGGTAGGTCACGGCGGACATCATGAAGAGGAGCCCGCCGAACGACGTGGGGATCTCGGCGACGTTCTCCGTCTCGTAGTTCGGGTACAGCGCCCCGAAGCCCAGCGCGAGGGCGGTGAGCGCGAAGGTCACGCCCACCATCGTGACCGTCGTGAGCACGAGCACGAAGGGGGACGCCTTCAGCACCACGTTCGTGATCACGATGAGCGGGAGCGCGACGAGGAGGAGCGGGACCGTACCGACCCAGTACTTCGCCCAGAAGATCGTCTTCACGTCCACGGGGGACGAGCGGAGCAGCCACGTCATGCGACCCTCGAGCGACATCGCCGGGAAGACGAAGCGCGCCGCGATCGCCGCCACCACGAAGCCCGCCAGCCCGAGGTTCAGGAAGGACACGACGTTGATGAGGAAGAACGAGACCTGCTCGCCCGAGTACAGCGGGAGCACGGTGATGTTGTAGACGTAGACCGCCACCAGCACGGCCAGGAGCACGAGCTGCGACCACTGGGTGGTGTCGCGGAAGAAGACCCGCACCTCCTTCCCCACGAGCGCGCGCGTGTCGGAGCGGGCCCGCGCCATGAGGCGGTCCACCAGGCGCGAGCGCAGCCTCCCCTCGCGCCGCTCGGCGCCCTCCTGGGCGCGGGTGTACCCGGTTCGGAACCAGCGCACGTGCAGCCATGCGCCCAGGACCACGAACGCGGCCGCGGTGCTCCACAGGAAGAGGAAGGGGAAGGGCTCGAACACGCCGTTCAGCCACGACATCAACGCGCCGGACGCCCACTCGCTGGGGAGCCACGGCGAGGTGGGCGTGCGCAGCACGGTCATGAAGTCGACCAGGTCGCGGAACTCCTCGGGGCGCACCAGGCGCTCGGGGCGCAGGAAGCGGAAGAGCGCCACCACCCCGGCCGCGCCGAAGAGCCCGATGAGCGCGAGCAGGTCGCGCGTGCGACGGGCCGGGAAGACGTTCACGAGCACGAGCGTGAGCGCGCTCCCGAGCACGGCGGGGACGACCAGGAAGGGCGCCATGGTCGCAACGGCCAGCAGGTAGAAGGGCCAGCCGGCCGCATAGACGGCGCCGTACGCCACGACGAGCGGAACGGAGAGGAGCGCCACCATCCACGAGGAGTCGACGATCGTCTCGGCCAGGCGCGCACCGTAGACGCGCACCGGGTCGAGCGGCGCGGCCATCAGCAGCTCGAGGTCGTCCGAGAGGAAGAACGTGGACAGCGCCGTGATCACGTTCGACAGGACGAGGATCATGAGGAAGGTGAGCAGCGCGATCCCGAGCAGCTTGGCCGCCAGGAGGTCGCCGATCCCCTGCGTGCCCCTGAAGTAGAGGAGCATGCGGAAGATCACCGCGAAGATGAGCGCCCAGAAGAAGAGCGCCACGAACGCGAGCAGCCCGGCCTTGAACCAGCGTCCCTCGTCCGAGCGGGCGCGGTTGAGCTTGGTGCGCAGCTTGGGACGGAGGAGCCACGCGATGCCCGGCGCGCGGCGTGCGCCCGTGTCCGTCACGGCTCGATCGCCTCGCGCAGGCCGCGGATCACGTCGGCCATCTCCTCGCCGCCGGTCACCTTCAGGAAGATCTCCTCGAGGTGCGCGCCGCCCGCGTCCACCCGCGCGCGCAACTCCTCCATGGTGCCGAGCGCGATCACCTCGCCGCCGCTGATGATCGCGATGCGGTCGCACAGCGCCTCGGCCACCTCGAGCGTGTGCGTCGACAGGAAGACCGTGCCCCCCTGGTCGACGAAGGCGCGCAGGAGGTCCTTGAGCAGCCGTGCGGAGCGTGGATCGAGCCCGACCATCGGCTCGTCCACGACGATCACCTCCGGCTGGTGGATGAGCGCCGAGCTGATGAGCAGCTTCTGGCGCATCCCGTGCGAGTAGCTCTCGATGAGCTCGTTCTTCCACGCACCGAGCTGGAAGAGCTCGAGCAGGCGGTCGGCGCGCGCCTCCGCCGCCGGACCGTCCCTCCCCCACAGCCCCGCCACGAAGCGCAGGAACTCCCCGCCCGACAGCTTCTCGTAGAGGAAGGGCCGGTCGGGCACGTACCCCATGCGCGCCTTGGCGGCGGCGGGCCGCGCGGCCAGGTCGTCCCCGCCCACGAGGATGCGCCCCGCGGTGGGCTGGAGGACCCCCGCCACCATGCGGATCGTGGTCGTCTTCCCCGCACCGTTCGGCCCCAGGAACCCGAAGATCTCTCCACGCCGCACGTCGAGCGTCAGCCCCGCGACCGCCGTGAAGCCGCCGTAGCGCTTCACCACGCCCTCGAGGCGGAGCATCGCGCCCTCGGCAGCGCCGGTCATGGCAGCACCTCGATGTCCAGGTTGCCGATGAGACGGACGATCTCCACCTGCTCGGCCAGGCCGCCCACCACGAAGCGGATGTGCGACGCGTCGGCCGGCACCTGGCCGAAGGTCGGGTCCACCGCCACCCACGCTCCCAGCCACACCTCCGGCCAGGCGTGGTAGAAGAACGACCCGTTCACGTACACGAGCCCGACGGCCGTGCGCGCGGGCAGTCCCAACGCGCGTGCCAGGGCCACGTAGAGGACGGTGTGCTCGTTGCAGTCGCCGCGCCGGGTCTCGAGCACCTGCACCGCGTTCGGCACGGAGAAGGTGATCGCCTTCTCCAGCATCCCGTGCACGGAGGCGTTGATCTGGCGTGCGACCTCCTTGGGATCCTGCCGCCACGACGCGCGCGCCTGCGTGATCTCCCGCGCCCGCTGGACGATGCGCGGATCGTCGCTCTGGATGAGGGGCTCCGGCTCGAGCGCGTCACGCTGGTCCATGCGGGGGTAGGGCAGCCGGTACCCCGGATCGATCGCGTCCCAATGCTCGCGGCGCACGATCAGCGTGTCGCCGTGCAGCGTCTGCCGCCCCCCGTCGAGCTGGAAGCCGGACAGGTCGACGCCCGAAAGACGGAAGCGCAGCTCGTCGAACTGCTCGGCGTCCTCGAGGTCCACGTTGCTGCGCACCGCCGTCGACAGGATGACGTCGGCGTCCGCTGCGCGTCCCGCGGCCGAGCCGCGCGCGTCCTCCTGGGCCTGGCGCGCCAGCTCGTACTCGGTCTTCTCCATCTCGAAGCCGAGCGGGCTGGCCGAGCGGATGATCCTCCCGTCCTCGTCGATCCAGCTCTCCACCTGGATCCCGCCGAACGCCTCCGTGACGCGCCACGCCGGGATCGAGTCCCAGTGCGCGGCGTGCCACCGCCCCGTCCCGGCGTCCAGCGCCGCGCTGTCCGGCACGACCAGCGTGTCGTGCTCGAGCACCCGCACCTCGACGGTCCGCGTGCCCAGCGTGGTCGGGTCGAACACGGGGAAGCGCACGCTCGAGCCCACCTTCAAGCCCTCGCCGACGGCCAGCCGGATCGGCACGACCGAGGAGAACACCGGGGGCTGCGGGAGGCGGAAGGTCAGATCCTGCTCGCTCCCGGCCGATCGGATCGACACGTGCAGGGTGGTGTCCGCGCCCACGCTCCCCGTCGCCTGGAAGCGTCCGACATCGCTGTCCATCGAGAAGGCGAAGTCCTCCATGACGAGCGCGGGGCTCAGCTTGACGCGCGTGCGCGCCACGGCCTTACCGGTCTGCCCGAGCGCGGGGAGCTCGAGGTCCATGACATCCTCGAGCTCGAAGCCGTCGGGGAGCGTGTCGAGGCGCGACGTGGCCTGCCCCACCGTGCGCCCCCCCATCGTCAGCGTGTAGAAGCTCACCCCCGGGGCGAGGGAGAGGGCGGCCTCGCTCAGGCGCGCCAGCTCGGGCTGGTAGTACTCGCGGCGCACCTGCCATCCGACCATCGCGAGCCAGACGAGGACGATCGCTCCCGCGAGGACGCGTCTCACCGGCCGACGCACGCCGTGGAGGGGAATCGGGAGTGGGTCCGCATCGGTCCGGCGTTCAGCTGCCCAGGGGGAAGCGGTCCCGCGTCAGCTCGGCCGCCAGCCTTCCGAAGACCTCGGCTTCGTACTCGCCGGCCACCACGATCGCGAGGTCGAGGGGCGGAGCGCCCTCGTCGAGATGGTCGACCAGGATCTCGAGCTGGGCGCGCGCCGCGTCCTCGGCATCGAGGTGCCCGACGCCCGCGCCCAACGGCGGCATCGCCAGGGAGGTGAGCCCCCAGTCCGCGGCGCGGCGCAGCCCGTTGCGCAGCGCGCGCTGCACGGAGAGGGGCGTCTCCGGCTCGTCCTCGGCAGCGGTCACGATGTGGATGATGAAGGAAGCGGGGAGCTTCCCCGCGGGCGTGATGACGGCGCTCCCCGGCGGAAGGGTGCCGAGCTGCTCCAGGCGCTCCGCCACCGCGGGCCCCGCCGCGGCCACCACGTCCCGGGCCGCTTGGGTGAGGGGCGCCAGGTCGGATCGGATGGGCCGTACGATCCCCTCGAGATCCAGCTCGGAGAGGACGCCCGTGAGAACTCGGATCACCTGCGCTGCAGCTCCCTGAACCGCCGGTACATGACCGTAGCCTCTTCTGGAAGATGCTTTCGGTCGTACAGGATGCCCAGGGTGAAGAACGCCTTCGCGTTCGTCGGCTCGAGCTGCGTGGCGCGCTCGAGGGCCTCGAGTGCCTCGTCCACCCGCCCCAGCCGGTTCAGCGCCTCGCCGCGATAGTAGAACGCCGCCGCGTGCTCGGAGTCGCGCTCGCACACCCACCTGAGCTCGGCCTCGGCCTGCGCGTACACGCCACGCCGGAAGAAGAGGATCCCGAAGCTCGTCCGGAGCTCGAGGTCCTCCGGGGCGTGCCGGAGCGCACGCCGCAGCACCGCCTCGGCCTCGTCGTAACGACCCAGGAGCGCGAGCGTCGCGCCGAGGTTGTTGAGCACCTCGACGTTGTCGGGGTCGATGCGCGCCGCCGCCTCGAACTGCTCGAGCGCGGTATCGTGCTGCCCCATGGCACCGAACAGCGCACCGAGGTTGTTGCGCGCCTTCAGGTTGCCCGGGCTTTCCGCCAGGATCGCCCGGTAGAGCTCCGCAGCCTCCTCGACCCTCCCCTCCCCCACCTTCTCCTTCGCACGCGCCAGCCGCTCGCCGAACGGCGGTGGCCGCTGTCCCGACGCATCGAGCGCAGGCCCCTCGGCGGCCGCCGACTTCGCCGAGCGCCGGGCCGCCGGCGCCGGGGCCGCAGACCCCGCCCCAGGCCCCAGGTCCAGCGTACGCTGGGCGGGCGCGGGGCCGGGTGGGTCCGCCGCGGCCGCGTCCTCGGCCGGCGCGTCGTCGGCATCCGCGGCTTCGAGAGGTGCGTCCTCGGCGGGCGCGTCGTCGGCATCCGCGGCTTCGAGAGGTGCGTCGGCAGCGGGCGCGGCGGCGCCGGGTACGTCCTCAACGTGCGGGCCGTCCGGGGCCGCGACGTCCTCCGCGTCCTCCGGGGTGTCGGGAGACTCCGGGGTGTCGGAGCCCTCCGCGGCCTCCCCTCCTGCCAGCAGCTCCACCTGCTCGCTCGGCCCCTTCCCTCCGCTCCGCGACCTCCCTCGCCTCCGCGCGCTCACCCTCCTGTCACCTCCTCCGCCACCCACCGCAGGTACGGCTCGTGGCCGCCCAGCACGGGCAGGACCAGCACCTCGGGTACCTCGTAGGGATGCATCGCCACCACCCGCGCGCGCACCTCCTCCACCCGCGCCTCAACGGTCTTCACGATCACGAGCGTCTCCACCTCCCGCTGCACCTCTCCCCGCCACCGGAAGACCGACACCACGCCCGGGACCACGTTCGCGCACGCCGCCAGGCGCTCCTCCACCAACGCCCGTCCAAGACGCTCGGCGGTATCCACGTCGGGCGCGCTCAGGAGGATCGTTCGGACGTCGGTGGCCATGTGTGAATCAGCGGAGCGCGGCGTCGACCGCCTCGTCCCCGTACAGGTCGTCGATGAGATCCTTGAACCGCTCCTGGATGACCCGCCGCTTCACCTTCAACGTGGGGGTCAGGAAGCCGTTCTGGATGGAGAAGTCGTCCTCGAGGAGCGCGATCTTCTTCGGGCGCTCGAAGGAGGCCAGGTCGGCGAGCTCCGCCTCGATCGCGCGCTCCACGTGCTCGACCACCTCGGGGAGCTTGATGAGGTCGCTCCGGTCTCCCCAGTGCAGCCCGCGTTCCTTCGCCCACGCCTCGAGCTGGGCGAACGCGGGCACGATCAGGAGCGAGACGAACTTCCGTCGATCTCCGATCAGCACGGCCTGCTCGACCAGGGGGTTCGTCTTGAGCCGGTTCTCGATCGGCTGGGGCGCCACGTTCTTGCCGCCCGCTGTCACGATCAGGTCCTTCTTGCGGTCGGTGATGCGCAGGAAGCCGTCCTCGTCGAGCTCGCCCACGTCGCCCGTGTGGAACCACCCGTCGGCATCGATCACCTCCGCCGTCTCGCGCGGATGGTTGTAGTAGCCCTTCATGACCTGCGGCCCACGCACGAGCACCTCGCCGTCCTCCGCGATGGCGATCTCCGTCGCGGGGACCGCCTTGCCGACCGTGCCGATGCGAAAGTCCTCGACCGTGTTCACGTTCGTGACGGGGCTGGTCTCCGTGAGGCCGTACCCCTCGAGGATGGTCAGGCCGATCGAGTAGAAGAAGCGGTTGAGCGCGGGCGCGAGCGGCGCACCCCCGCTCACGAAGAAGCGCAACCGCCCGCCCACCGCGTCGCGCACCTTCCGGAAGACCAGGCGGTCCGCCACCGCGTACTGGAGCGCGAGGAGCCCCGTCGGCTCGCGGCCCGCGAGGCGGAGGTCGGCCGTGCGATCGGCCACGCCCACCGCCCAGTCGATGATGCGCTTCTTGAGGCCACGCGCCTCCATGACGCCGTTGTAGATCTTCTCGTAGAGGCGGGGAACGGAGACCGCGATGGTCGGGTGGATCACCCGCATGTCGTCGACCACGGTGTGGATCGACCGCGGATAGGCGATCGTGCACCCGACGTGGAAGAAGAGGTAGTCGACCATCCGCTGGAAGATGTGCGACAGCGGGAGGAAGCTCGCGGCCATGTCGGCGCGGCTCACCCCGAGCACGGCCGCGCACGCGAGCACGTTCGACCCGATGTTGTCGTGCGTGAGCATGACCCCCTTGGGCGCGCCGGTCGTGCCCGACGTGTAGAGCACCGTCGCGACGTCGTCTGGCCGGGCCTGCAGGGCACGCTCGCGGAAGAGGTCCTCGCCGATCTCCTCCGCCCGCGCGACGCCCGCCTCCAGGAACGCATCCCAGGAGAGGACGCCCTCGGGAAGCTCCGCGGGCGCGTCGAAGACGACGATCCCCACCGGGGACGCGCACGACGCCCGGGCGGCGAGCGCCGTCTCCATGTGCTCGGCCGTCGACACGAAGAGCAGCTTCGCTCCGGAGTCCTGGAGCACGTAGGCGACCTGGGCCGCCGGCAGCGTGGGGTAGACCGGCACGTCCACGATCCCAGCGCACAGGCACCCGAAGTCCGCGAGCGCCCACTCGGGACGGTTCTCCGCGAGGATGGCCGCCCGGTCCCCGCGCGTCATCCCGTGCACCTCCAGCGCCGCCGCCACCCGACGCACCGCCTCCAGCGCCTCGCGGTAGCGTATCCCCCGCAGCACGCCCTCCGACACGAAGAAGCGGAAGGCGTCCGCCTCTCCGAACTCGTCGACCGCGTCGAGGAAGAGCTCGGTGAGCGTCGTGCGCTCCACCGGCGTCTCGTTGGCGGCGTGCTTGAGATCGGACATGGCGAACCCCCTGCGGATCGGCGGGCTCAGCTGCGCACGATGCGGACATCGAGATCGAGGTCCGGACGCAGGGTGTGCAGGACGCTGCAGTACTTGTCCCTGGAGAGTTGGACGGCGCGCTCGAGCTTGCCCTCGTCCGCGTCCGAGGGCCCGCGCACGTGGTAGGTGAGCCGGATCGCGAGGAAGCGCCGCGGTGGCTCGGAGGCGCGGTCCCCTTCCACCTCGACGCGCAGCTCCTCGAGCGGCACACGTGACTTGTTCAGGATGTCGACGACGTCGACGCCCATGCAGCCCCCGAGCGCGAGGAGCAGCAACTGCGTCGGCGACGGCCCCTCCCCGCCCCCGCTGGCGGTCGTGATCCGGGGCCCACCCTCGGCGCCTCCGACGAACGTGAGCCCCTCGGTCCAGCGCAGCTCGACTCTAGAGACGCTCATTGGGTGGCGTCTCGGGTGCGGTCTCGCGGGCCTCGCCCCGAAGCTGCGCCAGCGTCTCCCTCGCGTGGGTGACGAAGTCCCCCGCCTCGGGATGGGAAGGAACGTGGGCCAGGAACGCCTCCAGATGGCGGACGGCCTCGTCCGGACGTCCGGTGCGCAGGAGGATGAACGCGAGCCCGTAGTGCGCCCCCGAAGCGCCGGGATCCTTCTGCAGGACGTGCCTGTAGGTCTTCGCCGCCTCGTCGGTCATCCCGATGCGCGTGTAGCAGATCGCGATCTGCTGCAGCACCAGCGTGTCGCCGGGATGGTCCTTCAGCGCGAGGCGAAAGGAGGTCAACGCCTCGTGGAACTTGCCGTCACGAAGCAGCTCCTCGCCTTCATGATAGTAGTCCACACGGCGGGGACCGTCGTCTCCGAAGAGCTTCTTCCAGAATGCCATGCACCCGGGGGGAATGAGGAGCCCGGCATCACCGGCCGGGCCGGCCCTACGTGGGAAGGTAGGCGACGTCCGGCGGCGGGCGCAACGGCAGGGCGGCGCCTCAACCCCTTGCCGCCACGACGGTTCCAGGCTCCGCCGCGAGTACCTTCAGGCCGGACTCCTCCAGCAGGGATCGTGCCGCGTCCGGCGCGTCCACCACCACCACGCGCGAAAGGGGCGCGACCACCCGCGCGGCCTCCCGGATCCAGGCCGGCCCCAGCGCCCCGTCCACCGCCACCCCGCGCAGGGTCCGGGAGAAGAAGGGAAGCCCGGGGCGCGCCACCATCCGGCTCACGCGCGCCGCCTCGGGCCAGCCCGCCAGGTCGGCGTCCACCGCCACCACCTCGACGCCCTCCACGGCCGCGGCCACCCCGCCGGCATGGCTCGCCACCGCGCCCACGAGCGCCAGCGTCCCCGGCCCCTCGGGCACGCCGAGGAGCGCGGTGATGCGCTCGGTCTTCGCCGCGTCGACCATGCCCGGACGGCCCGCCCGTCCGGGCGGGAGCTCGCCCCTCGGCGGCGCGCGCAGGTCGCCGAAGCCTGCGTGCACGGGGAAGGTGTCGCGGCAGTTGGAGCACCCGAGGCTGCCCTCCAGCACCCGTCGGTCACGCAGCTTGTCCGCCAGGAGGATGAGGCCGAACTCGGGGCCGCAGCGCGGACAGGTCATCCGGTCGGTCAGCAGGAGGTGCACGACGGGGAGCGCGGGATCCGTCTCAGCCGGTGGCCGAGCCCGGCGCGGGGAGTGGCGCGCCCGCGGGACCGTACTGCGCCCACTGCGTGGGCGTCTCCCACACGCGCGCGTAGAGCAGCCCGGCAGCCAGGTCCCCCGGGAGCCGGCGGCGCAGCTCGTCGTAGAACCAGCGCGCCTGGTTCTCGGCGCTCGTCTCCACGCCCTCGAACTCCGGCAGCTCGTTGAGGAGCTCGTGGTCCAGATGGTCGGCCAGGGCGCGCAACTCCCGCTTCAGATCGACGAAGTCGAAGGCGATCCCCGCCTCGTTCAGCTCCGCGGTCTGGACGGCGACCTCCACCACGTACCGGTGGCCGTGCAGGCGCTCGCATTTCCCCTTGTAGTTCACGAGGAAGTGGGCGGAGTCGTAGTGCGCCTGGACGTTCACGGTGTAGACGCAGGGCTGGGAGGACATCAGGCGCGCTCGATCTGGAGGACGGGGATGCGGACACGCGCCGGACGGGTGGCCACGAAGAGCACCGCCTCGGCGACATCCTCGGGGGAGAGCATGGCGGCGCGGTCGGGGAGCGCCGGGTCGCGGTCGGGGTCGAGCGGGTCCCACAGGGGCGTATCCGTGGCCGACGGCTCGATGAGGGTGGCGCGCACGCCCGTGCCCCGGACCTCCTCGAGCAGCACCTCGTGCAGACCGCGCAGCCCGAACTTCGAGGCCGCGTAGGCGCCGTTGCCCGGAAGCGCCTTCCGCCCCGCCACCGACCCGATGCTCACGATCAGGCCGTCGCCGCGCTCGAGCATCCCGGGGAGGAGCGCGCGCACGACGAGAAAGGCTCCCCGCAGGTTGGCCGCCAGATGGGCGTCGAACGCCTTGACCGTCTCGGTCGCGATCGGAGCCAGCCCGAACACGCCCGCGGCGTGCACGACGATCGCCGGCGGTCCCCCGAGCCGATCCTGAAGGTCGTCCAGCGCGCTCCACACCGACGCGTCGTCGGTGACGTCGGCGGGAAGCGCCTCGACGCCCGTCCGCGCCGACAGCTCGGCCAGGGCGTCGGCCGAGCGTGCCATCGCCCAGACCCTCGCCCCCGCCTCCGCCAGTCGCTCGGCCACCCGCGCGCCGATCCCGCGGCTGGCCCCCGTCACGAGCGCGGTCCGCCCGCGCAACGCGTCGGCTCCGGTCACGAAAGCGGCTGGTGCGGGCTCATCGTGAGGCGCAGGAACTCGTCCCGCGTGCGATGGTCCTCGAGGAAGGCGCCCCGCATCGCCGAGGTGATGGTCTTCGAGTTCTGCTTCTGCACCCCACGCATCATCATGCACAGGTGGTACGCCTCGGCCACCACCCCGACGCCCAGCGGCCGGATCGTGTCCCAGATGGCCTGGGCGATCTGCTCGGTCAGGCGCTCCTGCACCTGGAAGCGGCGGCTGAACACCTCCACGAGGCGCGCCGTCTTCGAGAGGCCCATGATGCGGCCGTCGGGGATGTACGCGACGTGCACCTTCCCGAAGAACGGGAGCAGGTGGTGCTCGCACAGCGAGTACATCTCGATGTCCTTCACGAGCACCATGTTGTGGTGGTGCTCCTCGAAGAGCGCGTCCCCGATCGCATCGACCGCGGTGAGGCCGTACCCCTGCGTGAGGAACTCCATGGACTTGCGCACCCGCTCGGGCGTCCTGGACATCCCCTCGCGCTCGGGGTCGTCCCCGCAGCGGCGGATCACTTCGGCCACCAGCGCCTCGAACGGGACGTCGGAGAGGTCGGCGGCCACCCGGCCGCCCGCCTCGCCCATCACGTCGCCGACCTTCATCCTCTTCGCTCCTGCCCGGTGTATTCCACCGAGTTGCGTGGTGTCTCGTGCAGGACCACCCGCGCCAGCCGGACGCCGGAGGGCAGCCCCCCTTCGATCCGGTCCCAGATGGCCACCACGAGGTTCTCGGTGGTGGGGTTGGCCCCCTCCAGCCACGACACCTCGAGGTTCAGGTTCCGATGGTCCACGTCCCGGAGCACCCGCTCCTCGAGCGCGTGGCGCAGGCGCTTGAGGTCCAGCACGTAGCCGGTCTCCGGATCGATCTCCCCCTCCACGGTCACGTCCAGCTCGTAGTTGTGGCCGTGCCAGTTCGGGTTCGAGCAGTCGCCGAAGACCTCGGCGTTCCGCTCCTCCGACCACTCCGGGCGGAAGAGACGGTGCGCGGCGGAGAAGTGCACCCGCCGGGTTGCTCGGACGGTCGGCATCACGACGCTCCTGGGAGGGTCCGGGACGTTCTCGGATCAGGGCTTCGCCTACCCCTGCCCCCGAGCCCTGTTTCCGTCGGGAGCGTGGAGCGCCCGCCTCGAGGGGCCGCATCGTCCCCCCCAAGTGCGAGAGGGCCGGCGTCCGTGGACGCCGGCCCTCCAGCGCGCACCGAAGGGGTATTATTGAAGCCCGGGTAGTACATCTGGTGACCTCCCCAGACCTTCCGCCTTCCCCCGTGGGGGCGTGACGTCCAGCCCGGGAGTCAGTCCCGGCTTCAGGAGTGTTGGCTCAATAAAGGAGCCCTCCGGCACGCATGGGCAATATACCGACGGGCCGGTTGGACACAAAAGGGAGACGTGCCTTCCGTGCGCGGCCGAACGGCGTTGGCCTACCGGCCGGCGTGGATCGCGGCCTCCGCCGCGACGCCCTGATCCACGTCCGCGTAGTCGAGCTGGCTGCCCCGCAGGCTGTGCGGGATCAGGTACACGCCCACCATGATCACCGCGGCCGCTCCGACCACGAGGCGGGCGCCCACACCGGGCGTCGCCCGCTCGCGCCCGCGCACCAGCACCGCGCAGGCGACGGCCCATGCGAGCCACATGATGAGCGTCTTGTTGTCCGTGAGGTCGTAGCCCCACGGGAACCCGGTCCAGTACGCCCCGAACGCGTACCTCTGCACGATCGGCCCGAGGATCATCCCGCCCACGGTGAGCCCGGCCAGCGTGATCCAGGCGAGGCGCCGGGACCGCGCGTCGTCGACCACCGCCCCCAGGGCGGCACGTATGCCGATCAGCATCGACACGAACATCAGGAGGATGTGGGAGAGGAGGACAGGAAGCGGCACCGGGTCCTTGAAGCGCATCACGATCGTGCTCGCCCCGCCCGCCGCGCCTCCCAACTCGGGGATGCGCCGATCACCGTCCGATGTCCGCAGCGTGACGAAGTACTCGAGCTTGCCGGCGGCCGGCTGGCGCGGCACGTACCCGGCGAGCTCCTGCCCGCCGTCGACCGCCTCCACACGCATCTGGAGGGGCGTGAAGGGGTCGTCCGTCGGGTAGCGGCGCACCCTGACCACACCGGTGGCGCCCTCGCCCGGCACGGGGAGGGCGATGCGGGCGTCCCGGATCGTCTCCTCGCTACGCAGCAGCGCGTACGCGTAGGTCCGTCCCGCCACCTCGACGCGGCCGTGGAACTCGTACGTCGGCCCCGTGCGTCGCTGATAGCTCGCCGCCAGGAGCATCGCGACGAACGCCAGGACCCACAGCGTCGCCCCGACCGGGCGGCTCACGTTCCCGCTCATGTGGCCTCCGCGAGAAGATGCGTCCAATCCGAATAGAGTAGTCCTCGGGCCGAAAACCCGATGTCGGGAGATCCCCCTGGCCCTATGCCCGCAACCTCCCCACCCGGCGCGGGTATCCACGGTCGTCCAAGGCATGGCGGTGCCGGTTTGACAGCCTTCACGGCGGGACCTACGCTCACCACGACATGAATCCGAGGGGACGAGGTACCCGGCGGGCCGTCTCGGCCTGGCTGTCGGCGCTCATGCTGGCCCTGAGCGTCGCGGTACCGCTCATGGAGCGTGCCGACCTCGACCACAACGAGCGGTGGGAGAGCGGCCACGACCCGGCCGCCTGCGCGCCCGCCCACGACCACAAGATCTGCACGCAGGTCGGGGCCAACCTGTCCCTTCCGTCGCACCCGGGGCTCCCCAGCCCGCAGCTTCGCGTCATCCGCGGCAGCCGCACCGTCGGCCTGGGCCACGCGAACCGCCGGCTCCTGGCGAACGGCAACCCCACCCGGGCGCCTCCCTCCGTCTGACGGTCCTCCGGCCGCCGAACGCGGCCATTCCGCCGCCGCCCCGAGCGAAATCGGGCGGTCGGCCCGGACGTCGACCCAGACGGAGAGGAAGATCCGTGAACATCCCTGCACGCTGCTTCCGGCTGTTCGCAGTCGGCGCTGCAACGCTCGTTACCGTCGTGGCATACGCCCGCCCGGGCGCCGCGCAGGCTGCGCCCCCGCAGGCTGCCGACTCATTGCGCGCCGAGCTCCGTCGCCTCGAGGCGACCGTGGACAGCCTTGGCCGCGAGGTCGCGCGCCTGAGCGCCTCGGGCCAGAAGGAGGAGGCCCAGGACGCCCTCTCGAAGCTTCGTGCCGCCGCAGAGGCGGCCGCGTCCGCGGGGGGTCAGGCCCCGCCTCCCGCCCCCTCGGCCACGCAGACGCAGCAGTTCGTGGGCCGACAGCGCTCGCTGCAGGCCTTCAACCCCGAGATCAGCTTCACGGGTGATCTCTTCGCGCAGGTCGTGAAGGGAAGCACCGACAGCAACAACTTCTTCCCGCGCGAGTTCGAGCTGTCCGTGGTATCCAACCTCGACCCGTTCTCCAGGGCCAAGGCCTTCATCTCGCGCCACGAGCCGGGGGGCGAGATCGTGCCCTTCGGCGAGAGCGACGCGGGAGGGGAAGGCGAGCTGGCGGTGGAGGAGGGCTATGTCGAGTGGGTCAGTCTCCCGGGCAACGTCGGCCTCAAGCTGGGCCACTTCTACCAGCAGCTCGGACAGCTCAACCGCTACCACTCGCACGCATACCCGTTCCAGAGCCGTTCGCTGCCCAGCATCGCCTTCCTCGGCGAGGAGCCACTCGGCCAGACCGGAGCCTCGGTGCGCTGGCTGGCACCCGTGGGCGGGAGCGCCGGGACGTACACGCTCACGGGCGAGGTCACGCGCAGCGAGAACGAAAACCTCTTCGGTACGTCCTCGCGCCCCTCGCTCCTCGGGAACGTGACCGCCTTCTGGGTGCTGTCTCCGGCGAACGACCTGGACCTGAGCCTGAGCTGGGTCAACGGGTCGTACGAGGACGAGACGAACCTCTTCGACCGCAACCTGTACCAGGTCGAGCTCTCGTACACGTGGCGACCTCCCGCGCGCTCGCTCTACCGTGGCCTGAACATCCGCGGCGGCGTGATGGTGCTGGACGGGCTGGTGGCCGAGGACGGCACCCACGTCGCCGACCAGGCCAAGGGCGTGTACACCATGATGGAGACGCGGCTGGGCCAGCAATGGTTCGCGGGCGGCCGCTTCGACTGGACCCAGAACCCACACAATACCGATGAGACGGCGTGGCTCGTCAGCCCCACCCTGACCTGGTGGCAGAGCGAGTTCGTGCGCGTCCGCGGCGAGTACGACCTGCTCCGCCGGGGCGACCTGCACCCCGGCCGCTTCCTGCTCCAGGTGACGTTCGCCATGGGGCCGCACAAGCACGAAAACTACTGATCGACGCCGGCGGCGGGCCACGCGGCCCGTGCCTCGTCAGGAGACGACACGATGATCGTATCTGCCCTGCTCGGAGCCGTGGTGCTGGCCGTCTCGGGAGGCGGCCCGGCCGCCGCACCCCAGGCCCCGCTCAAGGTGGTCGCCACGCTGCCCATCTACGCGGAGCTCGCCCGTGAGATCGGCGGCGCCGAGGTGGAGACCACCTCCATCGCCAATCCCAACGAAGATCCGCACTTCGTGCGGCCGAAGCCGAGCTTCGCGCTCGACCTGCGCCGGGCGGACGCCTTCATCACCACGGGCCTCGACCTGGAGATGTGGGTGCCGACCCTGCTCGACCGCGCCGGCAACGCCCAGGTGCTCGAGGGCGGCAAGGGGTACATCACGGCCTACACGGGCATCACCCTCCTCGACATCCCGGTGGCGGCCGACCGTAGCGCCGGCGATGTGCACATCTACGGGAACCCGCACCTGACCACGGACCCGCTGCGCGTGCTCCAGGTGGCGCGCAACATCACGACGGGGCTGAAGCGGGTGGCGCCCGACCGGGCGAGCGTCTTCGAGGCCGGCCTGACGAAGTTCCAGGACAAGATCTACAGGAAGCTCTTCGGCGACCGACTGGTCGAGCTCCTGGGTGGGCCCACGCTCGAGCAGCTCGCGTTCAACGGCACGCTCTTCCAGTTCCTGCAGAACCAGCAGTACGAAGGACATCCGCTGGCCCAGGAGCTCGGTGGTTGGCTCAAGCAGGGCGAGCCGTTCCGCGGCAAGCAGATGATCTGCTACCACAAGAACTGGGCGTACCTGGAAGACCGCTTTGGCGTCACGTGCGCCGACTACGTGGAGGCCAAGCCCGGCATCCCGCCGACGCCGGGCCACGTGGCGCAGCTCATCGAGAAGATGAAGACCGAGCACATCCAGGTGCTGCTCGCGGCCTCGTACTTCGACCGCACCAAGGTCGAGACCGTCGCCAACCGGGCCGGCGCCAAGCTCGTGCAGGTCCCGATGGAGCCGGGGGTGCGGCCGGACCTCAACGACTACTTCTCGCTCGTGGACGCGTGGGTCTCCGGACTCGCCGCCGCGTTCTCCGGCAGCTGACACCATCACGGAAGGAAAAGCCATGCTCGACCTCATGATCCCGCCCATCGTGGCCGCCCTGGTGATCCTGTCCGTGCACGCGTATCTCGGGCTGCACGTCATCGCGCGGGAGGTCATCTTCGTGGACCTCGCCTTCGCACAGATTGCCGCGCTCGGCACCACGGTGGCCCTCCTCATGGGCATCCCGCTCGGCACGGAGGCGTCCCTCTTCTTCGCGCTGGGGGCGACGCTCGCGGGCGCCCTCCTCTTCAGCTTCACCCGCATGGAGGGCTCCGCGGTGCCGCAGGAGGCGATCATCGGCATCGCGTACGTGGTGGCGTCGGCCGCCGTGATCCTCCTGGCCGGCCTCACGGCGGAGGGCGCGGAGCACATCAAGGAGACGCTGACGGGCACGCTCCTCTGGGTGAGCTGGGAGCAGATCGTGAAGATGGCGGTTCCCTACGCCGTCATCGCAATCTTCCACTTCGTGCTGAGGCGCTACTTCCTGACCGTCTCCTTCCATCCGGAGAAGGCGAAGAAGGTCCGGCGCTGGGACTTCCTCTTCTACCTGTCGTTCGGAATCGTGATCTCCTTCTCCGTGGAGATCGCCGGCGTGCTCATGGTCTTCAGCACCCTCGTGATCCCCGCCGTGGTGGCCTTCTTCTTCACGGACAAGTTCGGAACCGCGCTCCTGCTGGCGTGGGCCAGCGGCGCGGTGGCGATCATCGGCGGGATCGGCGCCTCCTTCTACTGGGACCTGGCCACCGGGCCGCTGCTCGTGTGCGCGTTCGGGCTCGTTCTCGTGATCGCCATGATCCTGCGACCCTTCCTGGGCGTGCACCCGGGGAGCCGCATCCGCGTCAAGGGGATCGCGGACGAGGGGGACGGCGCCCTGCATCCGGCCCACGGCGGCCTGAGCGGCGTTTCGGCGGACTGACCGCGGGCGCGCGGAAGGCCCTGAGGAAGCGCAGGTTCGCCAGGTCGGCCGCGACCGGGTCGTCTCCCTTGGGGGTCTCGAGGATCTTCGGCACCTCCCTCAGGCGCGGGTCGAGCACGATGCTCTTGAACGGGCCGGGCCCCAGGGTGCCCTCCCCCAGCGTCTCGTGCCGGTCGCGGTGGGATCCCATGGGGTGCATGGAGTCGTTGAGGTGGAGGAGGCCCAGCCGGCTCCTGCCGAGGACGCGCTCGAACGCCTCCCACACGGCGTCGGACCCGCCCGCCAGGTCGTAGCCGGCCGCCCAGGCGTGGCAGGTGTCCACGCATACGCCGACGCGCGTGCGCGCCGCCGCCGGGAGCGCCTCGAGGATCGCGGCCAGCCGCTCGAAGGTCCCACCGACCGACGTGCCGCTCCCTGCGGTGAGCTCGAGGAGGATGCGGGTGGGACCGTCGCCCACCTCCTCGAGCGCCCGGGCGATGCCCAGGGCGTTGGCCTCGATCCCGCGCTCCAGGTCCCCGTCGGTGGCGTTGCCCGGGTGCGTGACCAGACCCTCGAGCCCGAGCGCCGTGCACCGGGCCAGCTCGGCCGCGAAGGAGGCGACGGAGCGCTGCCAGAGCGCCGGGTCCGGGGAGGAGAGGTTGATCAGGTACGAGTCGTGGGCGACGGCGGTGCGGATCCCCTGCGCCTCGCGCGCGGCCAGGAAAGCCTCCACGGTCGCCTGCGACAGCGTCGGCTCCGCCCACCGGTTGGGCTGCTTGGTGAAGAGCTGTAGGCACGCGGACTCGATCCGGCGGGCACGCTCCGGGGCGTTCTGGACGCCCCCGCTCGTCGAGACGTGGGCGCCGAGCTCGTCGTCTCCGGAACGGAAGTTCATGCCGACCAAGGTGGGCAGAAATTTCCACCTCCGGAACAGATGGCGGCCCCACGGGCCGATGAACGGCTCCTGAAGGCGATCCCGGCAATTCCCATAAGCATTTGTCGCACAATGATATACGTGTCGTGATCCATGCGCGGTACGGGGCGCCCTCCAAGCGGCACGATCCTTGAGATTGGACCGGGGCGATCGCCGAGAAGTCCAAACCCCCCAATGCTCAGTGAAGGAGGCCATGATGCGGATCGCGGCCGACGGATACATCGATTGCAGGGATGGGCGCCGCGTCCGGACGCCCGGGCCGTCCTCCGGTTCCGAGATCGAGCCTCTCCCCGAGCGTGAGGCGATCGCCTTCCTGCTCTCCCACAGCTTTCCGGGTCACCGGCGGATCATCCGTGGCCTGACGGACGGTGAGCGCCGACAGATCCGCCTGGCCCAGTGGGCTGACTCGGTGTCGGAGCGGATGTCCCTCGTGGATCGGGTCTGGCGCTCGATCACCGAGCCGGTGGCACCCCCGCCAAAGCGCGGCGAGCCTCACTTGGTACAGATCGTGCAGTACGGTCCGTGGGTGTATCCGCTGGTCCTCGACGGATCGGTCACCCGGGTCCAGCCCCACGGGGGGGTCCCGGTCGGCGAGGTGAACGCGCGATCGAAGCAGGTGTTTCAAATGGAGCGCAAGACAGCATAGATTGAAGAGCGGCTCGCGACCTTCGAGCAGGTTGGTCGGAGTCGTGATGGTGTGCCCGCGCCCGCTCTGGGCCGGGCCTCACGCCCTGGGGGGGGCGTGCCTAGCGGCGGCAGGCGCCAGCCTGCCGTCGCTTCTTTTCCCCCCTGCCCTTCGTCCGACGACTCGAACGGCATCGACGCCCGGGGTCGATCGTCCCGCTTGGGGGACACTGCCGTTTTCCCCCCCGTCCCCGCCCGCGGACGCCGCGGCGTAACCGCTCCGGCACCCCGCACATCGCCCTTCTCGCTGTGCGCCAACACCTTACGGCGTGCGTAACCCCCCGCCCGGGACGCGGCACGTGGCTTGCGCCTCCCGTTCCTGTCGGGTCCGAGGCGGACCCGCTGCCCGGAGGGGATGATGAAGAGGTTGTGGCACACGCCGATGCCGCCACGGTGGCAGGCGATCAAGCCGATGGTGCTCTGGCTGAGCCTCGCGTTCGTGGCCGTCGCGCTCCTGGCCGGGAGCGCGTTCGCCCAGGAGGCCGACCATCCCGGCTCGTTCGACCTGTCGGGGACGGTGATCGGGGAGGGTGGCCGACCGCTGGCGGGGGCGTTCGTCGCCCTCGAGGGGTCGGAGTGGGGGTCGCTGACGGACGAGAAGGGTTGGTTCCGCATCCGGGACGTGGACGGGGACCGGGTCTCGCTGACCGTGGAGCAGCTCGGCTACGACACGCTGCGCTGGGAAGGTCCGGTGTCGGCCGACGAGCCGCTTTCGCTCCAGATGACGCCGCGGCCGGTCCTGCTGGAGGGGCTGCACGTGGTGGCCGACCGGTTCGAGTCGCGGCGCCGCGCCGTGGCGACGAGCGTGCGCTGGTTCGATCGGGCCGCGCTGGCGTCGTCGCCCCAGGAGAGCGCGCTCGACTTCGTGACGGTCCGCGGAGGCGTGCCGCGCGTGCCATGCCGCGGTCGCTGGAGCAGCAGCTGCCTGATCGTGCGGGGGAGGGCGATCGAGCCGTCGGTCTGGATCGACGAGGCCCCGGTGATCGGCGGGCTCGACTACCTGAACGTGATCCGCCCGTACGAGCTCTACATGGTGGAGGTATACGGCGGCGGCCGACAGATCCGCGCATACACCACGCATTTCATGGCGCGGGCCGCCGAGACACGCCTGAGACCGTTCGCCATCCTGTTCTGACGAGACGACCGGGAGTCGCAGCGTCGGGGTGCGCGAACGGACGCGAGGGGGCCGGCCGGAGACGGCCGACCCCCTCGAATCGTCCGGTGGAGAGCGTAGGTCACTCCGGCGCCGCCAGCCTCGCCCTGGCCACCTCGAGGACGAGAAGTCCGTCGTCGCCGTCCCGCCAGAGCGTGAGCACCTGCGCCAGGAGCGTCCGGGCGCCGGCCACGTCGCCCCGACGCCGTAGGATCTCCGCGAGGCGCAGGTGGGCCCGGAACCAGAACTCCTGCGCCTCGCCCCCGAAGGGGCGCTCGTCGATGAACTCCTCGTAGCGCCGCGCCGCCTCGTCCTGGCGATCGGCGGCGAGGAGGGCTGCCGCGAGGGACTCGAGGGAAGTCGGGGTGTCCAACTGCTCGTGGGCCCCTGCGAGGAGGCTCACCGCCCGGTCGGCGTGCCCCGACGCGAGCGCGAGCTCACCGCGGGCGAGGTCGAGGTAGGCCGCGTCGTTCTGCGAGTTCCGATTGATCGAGGAGTCGTTGGTGGGGTTGTCGGCGTTCCCGGCGGATGCCTCGAGGAGCTCCTCCGCGTCACGTAGCCTCCCGCTCCGCGCGAGCAGCCTCACCGCGTGGTGGACCCACTCCGGGCCCAGGGCCATGTGCGAGACGAGCGCCCGGAGACGCGCGATCTCGCGGTCGAGCGCGCCCTCCTCTCCCCGGGCCCACAGGGTCGAGGCGAGGTACAGGCGGTCGCGGTACTCGCTGACCGGCGAATCGGCCGCGTGGTCGATCACGACGGCCTGCGCGAACGACTGCTGCGCCGCCTCGTATCGCCCACGATACGCCTCCAGCAGCGCCGCCGACCGATAGCCCTTCGCGCGTCGCGAGGGATCACTCTCGGCCTCCATCCTCCGGAACACGTCCGCGGCGCGGTCCAGCTCGCCGAGCTGCACGAGCGTGAAGCCGTATTCGTGGTTCACGAAGTCCCCCATCATGGCGATGGGTCGCTCGGCGAAGGCGCGTTCGTAGGCGTCACGCGCCTCCTGATACCGGTGGAGGCCGTTGTAGCACGACGCGACGTTGATGAGCGCCCCGAACGCCTCCGGGTAGATGGCGATCACGCGCTCGAAGGCCTCGGCGCCCTGCTCGAATTGCCCGAGCCCCGCCATGTAGTTCCATCCCAGCCGGAACCAGACCTCACTGTCGTCCGGGTATGCGGTGAGGTAGGCCCGGTACGCCGCGACGGCCGCGTCGCGGTTTCCCCTCGCATCCTCCCCGAGCGCGGTGACCAGGAGCCGTTCCCGGAAGCTGAGGCGGTCCAGCAGGCCGAGCGCCTTCGTCACGTGCGTCTCGCCACGAAGGCGGCGCGCGCTTTCGGAGGCCATGTAGTACTGGAGACCCAGCGAGGCGTGCGCGAGCGCGAAGTCCGGGTCCAGCGAAACGGCTTCCTCGAGCAGTCGGATGCTGGCGCCGCGGTCGGAGGTGGTGTCCGCGTCCGCGTAGAGCTTGAGCGCGTCCAGCGAGGCGGTCGTGGCCTGCGGGAGCGGGAGATGTTGCCGCGAGAGCGTCCCGAGGGACTCCCCGAGGCCGCGCCGGACGCGCGTCGCCAGCTCGTCGAGCGCGGGCAGCACGTCGTCCTTCGCCTCGGCGCGCACCGATTCACTCCACACCACGGCCTGGGAGCTCGGATCGACGAGGCGCGCGGTGAGCTGGTAGATGGCACCGATCTGCGCGACGGTGCAGGCCAGCACGCCCTTCACCCCCTCCCTCACGGCGATCTCCGACGCGACGACCTCGTCGATGTGTGTGTCGGGCGGGCGCTCCATCCTCGCGAGCGCGTCCCGAACGCGGCTCTCCGGAAAGACGTTTACGTATTGGGACTGCGCGATGCCGACGTCGAGGGCGGTCGCGAGCGACCGATCGAACACGGCGTCGCCGGTGAGGTTCTCGACGTCGGCGATGAGGATCCAATCCCGCTCCGCGAAAGCGAGCGCCGGTTGCTCCGGCCACAGCAGGACGGCCGCCAGGCCCGCGACGAGGACCGGCCCCACCACCTTCGCGATCCGGCCCAGGCGAGCCCTCCGTAGCGGAGGTCGGGCGGCGGCGCCGTCCTCCGCCAGGATGGACGCCAACTCGTTGCGCACGTCGCGAAACGTCTGGAGCCGCGCCTCGGGATCCTTGGCGAGCATGCGCGCGATCAGGTGGTCCAGAAGCGGGGTGGCGCCGGGCACGGTGGCGACGATCGTGGGTGCGGGCTCCGTGAGCGTGGCGGCGGCCGCCGCGACCGCGGACTCGCGCGCGAACGGACGTCGCCCGGCGAGCATCTCGAAGAGGACGAGGCCGAGGGAGAACACGTCCGAGCGTGAGTCCACGGGGGCGCCCCGCAGCTGCTCGGGCGACATGTAGGGAAGGGTGCCGCTCGGCGTGAGCGTCGCGGTGAGCGCGGTCGCGTCCCCGCCCCCGGGCGGGAGGCGTTTCGCGATGCCGAAGTCCATCACCTTGACGTGGCCGTCCTGCGCGAGCATCACGTTCGAGGGCTTGACGTCGCGATGGACCACCCCGTGAACCTGGGCGCATTCGAGCGCCTCGGCGATCTCCGAGGCGATGCGCAATGCCTCCTGGAGGCGCAGAGGGCCGTCGCGCAACCTGTCCGCCAACGAGCGGCCCTCCACGTACTCCATGGCGATGTAGGGCTGCCGCTCGCGCTCCCCCACCTCGTACACCTTGCAGATGAACGGGTGGTCGAGCCGCGCGGCGGCGGCTGCCTCGCGAAGGAGCCGGCGGCGCGCCTCCTCGTCGCCGAGAGACGCCGACGCCAGGGTCTTCAGGGCGACCTTGCGCCCGAGCTCCGCATCCTCGGCCAGACGGACGGCCCCCATCCCACCTTCACCGATCTTCGAGAGGATCGTGTATCGGCTGGGAAGGGGCGGTTCCATGGCCGTGGCTCGCTCCTGCTGGGGGCCCGCCCAATCTTGAGCGAGGAGCCGGGCTTGGCCAGCGTTCCGTTCCGGAGGGCGCCCCCCGTTGGGAAGCCTTTAGGGCGGGCTCCCGGTCCACGACCGACCTAGTGGGGCAGGCCCGGCTCCGTCATGCCGCGCACGTCGAGCGCCTCGTCGATCTTCTCGTCCGGGAGGAGCTTGTCACGGAGGACGATCTCGCGCACGCTCTTGTGCTCCTTCGCGGCGGTCTTCGCGACCACGGCCGCCTTGTCGTAGCCGATGTACGGGTTGAGCGCGGTCGCGATCGAGGGGTTGAGCTCGAGCAGCTCCCGGCACCGCGCTTCGTTCGCCTCGATCCCGACCACGCAATGGTCCGCGAACGCGCGCGCCGCGTTCCCCAGCAGCGTGATCGACTCGAGGAGCGCCTGCGCCAGCACGGGCATCATGACGTTGAGCTCGAAGTTGCCGCGGCTCCCGGCGATCGTGACGGTGGTGTGGTTCCCCATGACGCGCGCCGCCACCATCATGAGCGCCTCGGACATGACGGGGTTCACCTTTCCCGGCATGATCGAGGAGCCCGGCTGGATGGCCGGCAGCTTGATCTCGTGGATCCCCGAGGTCGGCCCGCTCCCCAGCCAGCGGATGTCGTCCGCGATCTTCATGAGGCCCGTGGCGATCGCGTTCAGCGCGCCCGAGGCGCTCACCGCGGCGTCCTTCGCGGCCTGTGCCTCGAAGTGGTCGTCGGCCTCGCGGAAGTCGACACCGGCCAGCTCCGAGATCTTCGCGATCGCGCGCATCGGAAACGCCGGGTCGGTGTTGATCCCCGTGCCCGTCGCGGTCCCGCCGAGCGCCAGCTCGGCCAGCTCCTCGGAGGCGCGGCGCGCCCGCTCGATCCCCTTGGCGACCTGCGTGGCATAGCCGCCGAACTCCTGGCCGAGGCGCACCGGCGTCGCGTCCATGAGGTGCGTGCGGCCCGACTTCACGATCCCGTCGAACGCCGCGGCCTTCTCCGCGAGCGCCGCGCGCAGGTGGTCGAGCCCCGGGATCAGCTCCTTCTCGATCGCCACGCGCGCCGCCACGTGGATCGCCGTGGGGATCACGTCGTTGGACGACTGCGCGAAGTTCACGTGGTCGTTGGGATGGACGCTGGAGCCGAGGATCTGCGTGGCGCGGTGCGCGATGACCTCGTTCGCGTTCATGTTCGTGGACGTGCCCGATCCGGTCTGGTAGACGTCGAGCACGAACTGGTCGTCCCACTCCCCCGCCACCACCTCGCCGGCCGCGGACACGATCGCCCCGGCGATCGCCGCGTCCACCCCGCCCATGTCCGCGTTCACGAGGGCAGCGGCCTTCTTGATCGTGCCGAGCGCCTCGATGAAGCGCCGGCCGAAGCGCTGGCCGCTGATCGGGAAGTTCTCGACCGCGCGTTGGGTCTGGGCGCCGTAGAGCGCCGCTTCGGGCACCTTCATCTCGCCCAGGGAGTCCTTTTCGATCCGGTATCCGTCAGCCATGGGAGCGGCTCGTCTCTGAGGGGGTCGCGGCCCGGCCGGCGTGTGCGCCGCCAGGGCTCGTCACACCCTGGAATCTACCCCCGTGCCCGGGTGGGTAAAGACGACCGGGGCGCCCCCGATCAGCCGCCGTGGACGCCCGAGGAGATCCACCCACGCAGGGCCCGCTCGTGCTCCCGCGTGGTGATGAGCGTGAGCACGTCGCCGGGCTCGACGCGCGTGAAGCCGCGCGGCACCACGACGCGCTCTCCGCGTCGCAGGAGCGCGATGAGCGCGTGCTCGGGCACCTTGATGTCGCGGATGCGTTGGTAGGAGATGGCGGGGTGGTCGGGGGTGACCTCCAGCTCGACGTGCACGGCGTCGAACCGGCGCCCCTGGGGGAGCGCGTCGGTGTGCTCGAGAAGGCGCTGGTGCTCGTCGGAGAGCTCCTTGTACGCCCACATCATCTCCCGCCGCTGGAGCACGCCCTGGACGGAGTCGGGCTCCCGCGGATCCACCACCGGGAACTGGTAGACGTCGTGCTCGGCGAAGCGGCGGAATGCGTGCCGCAACGTCTCGCCGGGCTCGCACGTCACCACCCCGGTGGTCATGACGTCGCCCACCGTCCGGCCCTCCAGCCGACCCTCCATGAGCGCGTGCTCGAGGTCGGTCACCGCGACGATCCCGCGTAGCTCCCCCTCTTCGCCGAGGACGAGCCAGCTCCGGCAATGCTCGTCGCGCGCGCGGCTCGCGAGCTCCTCCAGCGGGAGCTCGGCCGTGACGCTCGGGGCCTCCTCGCTCATCGCGTCCGCCACCACGAGGAGGTCGAGCGTTCCGGTCTCGCGCGCGCCCGCCATCCCACCGAGGCGGCGCAGCTTGATCGTGTAGATCGAGTCCGGATCCACCCTCGACGCGATGAGCTGCGCCAGCACGACGCACAGCATGAGCGGGAGGATGATCCGGTAGTTGTCGGTCATCTCGAAGAGGATGATGATCGCGGTCATGGGCGCGTGCGCGGCGGCGCCGAACACCGCGGCCGCGCCCACCAGCGCGTACGCACCCGGCGAAGCGGTGGCCCCGGGGAAGGCCGCGTCGACGACGCGCCCGAACACGCCGCCGGTCATCGCGCCGATGAAGAGGGCGGGCGCGAAGATGCCGCCGGACCCGCCGCCGGCCAGCGTGATCGACGTCGCGAAGATCTTCATGAAGATGAGCGCGGCCATGAGCCCGGTGGCGAGCTCCCCCGCCATGGCGAGCTCGACGCCCTCGTGGCCGACCCCGAAGAGGTGCGCGCTCCCCCACGTGCCCAGGGCGCCGATCATGATGCCCGCGCTGGCTGCCTTCACCCACATCGGCGCCGTCCATCGATCGAAGCGGTCTTCGATCCCGTAGACCGAGCGCACGTACAGGACGGCGATGCCCCCGGTCACCAGGCCGAGGAAGGGGTAGAGCCAGAGCTCGCTGTAGCTCACCAGCTCGAACTGCTCCACCAGGCGGAACGACGGCTCGGTGCCGAGCACGGACTGCGTCACCGCCGTGGCGCTCACCGAGGCCACCACCACCAGCCCGAAGGAGCGGGCCGCGAAGCTCCCGAGCACCACCTCCAGCGCGAACAGCACGCCCCCGATCGGCGCGTTGAACGTGGCGCCGATGGCGCCCGCCGCCCCGGCGGCCACCAGGAGCTTCACGTCCTCCGCACCCAGGCCCAGCACCTTGCCGAGCAGGCTCCCCAGGGACGAGCCGATCTGCACGATCGCGCCTTCGCGGCCGAGCGAGCCGCCCGACCCGATCGAGATGGCGCTGGCGATCGCCTTGGCGAAGGCGACCCGGGCGCGGATGCGCCCCCCCAGGATGCGCACGGCATACTGCACTTCGGGGACGCCGTGCCCGCGCGCCTCCGGCGCCCACCAGCGCGTCAGGTACGCCACGATCAGCATCCCGATCGCGGGGACCAGGAGGGTGACCAGCCAGAAGGGGATCGGCAGGTGCAGCAGCCCGCCCAGCCGGGCGCCTTGTTCGAAGAACAGCCAGTGGACCTCCGCGATCATCCAGCGCAGGGCGATCGCGCCGAGGCCGGCCATGACGCCCACCGTCACGGCCATCGTCAGGGGACCCCATGTGGTCGAGCGCTGGAAGGCGGTGCGGAGGTGCTTCCCCAGGGCAGGCTTCTTCATCGAACCGGGCCCGTCACCCCTTCTTCGGCTGGGAGGGTCGCATCTCGATCCGACTCACGTGGGCCTGCTTCGGGTAGTCCAGGAGCTGCAGCACGGCCAGCGCGCAGTCGTCCGCCTCGAGCCGCCAGTCGCGCTCGCTCTTCTGCTCACGCCCGTTGAACCACGTGTTGACGCTCCCGGGCATGACGATGCTGACGCGCACGTCGTCGTGACGGACGTCGAGCATCATCGCCTCGGTCATCCCCAACAGCCCGAACTTGCTCGCGTTGTAGCCGGTGCCGCCCGCGAAGGTGTTGCGCCCGGCCAGCGAGCCGATGTTGACGATGAAGCCGTCCCCCGTCGCGCTCAGGTGCGGGATCGCCGCCTTCGAGCAGTAGAAGACGCCGCCGAGGTTGGTGTCGATCTGGAGGCGCCACTCGTCGACCGTCATGTCGGTGATCGACTTGAAGACGCCGAGGCCGGCGTTGTTCACGAGGACGTCGAGGCGGCCCAGGCGCGACACCGTCTCCCCGACCAGTTCGGCGCACGCCTTGGCGTCGCGCACGTCGCACGGGATGCCGAGCACCTTCCCGCCCGCCTGAGGCGCCAGCCGCTCCGCGGTCTCCTTCACGTCGGCCGCCGTCCGCGACGACACGACGACCGAGGCACCCGCGCGCACCAGGTGCTCCGCGACCGCGAGTCCGATCCCCCTGGTGCTCCCCGTGACGATGGCGACCTTGCCGGTCAGGTCCGGCATCCAGACCCCCTTTCCCGCAGGCGATGTGATCCTCGCCCTGGCCCACCGACGCGAGCCGAGCTTATCAGTGTCCCATGAATGCGCTCGGATTTCAACGTGTCGCCCTCGTCACGGGTGGCGGCGTCCGCATCGGGCGGGCGATTTCGTTGGGTCTCGCGGAGGCCGGCTTCGACGTCGCGGTCCACCATCGGGCATCGGAGGCGGCGGCCGTGGAGGTCGCGGAGCGCGTGCGCGCGCTCGGGCGCACCGGCGTCACCGTGCGGGGCGACCTCGCCGACCCCGACGCGCCCGCGGCCGTGGTCGCAGCGGTGCGCGAGGCGTTCGGCCGTCTCGACCTCCTGGTGAACAGCGCCGCCGGCTTCGAGGCGCTCTCGCTCGCGGACGCCGACGCGGAGGGATGGGACCGCGTCATGGACGTGAACGTGCGCGCGCCGCACCTCCTCGTGCGCGAGGCCGTCGACCTCCTGCGGGCGGCGCGCGGCTCGGTCGTCAACATCGTCGACCTCTCCGCGTTCCAGCCCTGGAGGGAGTACCCCGTGCACGCGGTCTCCAAGGCCGCGCTCGCGCATCTGACGCGCGTGCAGGCGCGCGCGCTGGCCCCGGAGGTACGGGTGAACGCGATCGCGCCCGGCGCGGTGCTCCCCCCGGACGACTACCCGCAGGAGCGCCTGAAGGAGCTGCGACGGCGCGCCCCCCTCCAGGCGCTGGGCGCGCCCGAGGACGTGGTGGGCGCTGTGCTCTACCTGGCCGAGGCGCGCTACGTGACGGGACAGATCCTCGCGGTGGACGGGGGCCGACTGCTCGGCTCGGCGGCGGCCCGGCCCGACGCGGTATGAGCGCGCCGCGCCACCTGCTGCGCCTCGTCGCGCGGGCGGATCAGCCCGCCGCGAGCGCCTCTTCGTGGACCTCCGAGCGGCCGTGCGCCAGCCAGCGCTCCGCGTCGAGCGCGGCCATGCACCCCGTGCCCGCGGCCGACACGGCCTGTCGGTAGTAGTCGTCCATCACGTCGCCACAGGCGAAGACGCCCGGCACCGAAGTGTTCGTGCGCCAGGGCACCGGCATCTCGATGTAGCCGTTCGGCTTGAGCGCCACCTTCCCCTTCAGGAAGGCCGTGTTCGGCTCGTGGCCGATCGCCACGAACAGCCCGGCGACCTCGAGCTCGCTCTCCTCGCCGGTCACCGTGTCCTTGAGCCGAAGGCCCGTGATCACGTCGTCGCCGAGCACCTCGGTCACGACCTTGTTCCACGCGACGCGGATCCGCTCGTTGGAGAGCGCTCGCTCGACCATGATGCGCGAGGCGCGGAACTCGTCGCGCCGGTGCACGATCACGACCTCCCTGGCGAACTTCGTCAGGTAGAGCGCGTCCTCCATGGCGGAGTCGCCACCCCCCACCACCGCCAGCACCTGCTGGCGGAAGTGTGGGAGCGCACCGTCGCACACCGCACAGGCGCTCACGCCACCGCCCGACTGGGCGAGCCGCTCCTCGTTCTCGAGCCCCATCCACTTCGCGTTCGCGCCGGTGGCCAGGATCACCGTATCGGCGCGCAGCTCCTTGCCGCGACTCGACTTCAGCAGGAACGGCCGCTGCTCGAAGTCCACGTCCACGATGTCCTGGGTGACGATGCGCGTGCCGAAGCGCTCCGCCTGGGCGCGCATCTCCGCCATGAGCTCCTGCCCGGTGATCCCTTCCCGGAAGCCCGGATAGTTCTCCACCTCCGTGGTGAGCATGAGCTGTCCGCCGGGGATCATCGTGCGGCTTCCCGCGCCCTCGAAGACGAGCGGCTCGAGCTGGGCGCGCGCCGCGTAGATCGCGGCGGTCCAGCCGGCCGGGCCGGACCCGATGATCACGACCTGCTCGCGCTCGCGCGCCGTGTTGTCCGCCATGGTTCGATTCCTCTTCCTACTTGTCCTTGAAGACCTTCATGCTGGTCGAATGGCCCGGGTTGACCCGCGCCGAGGGATCCACGAAGTGGACCGCGTTGTTGACGGCGATGGCCGCCTCTGCGAAACCCGTGGCGATGAGGTCGAGTTTCCCCTCGTAGTCGACGAGGTCCCCGGCCGCGTAGATCCCCGGGACGCTCGTCTCCATGAGGCTGTTCACCTTGACGCGGTTCTTCTCCACCGCGACGCCCCACTCCGCGATCGGACCCAGGTCCGGCTTGAAGCCCAGGCAGGTGAGAACGGTGTCGCACGGGACCGTCACGTCCTCGTCGGTGCGGTTGTCGAAGATCGTCACCGCCCCGACGCGGTCGGCGCCGTGGATCTCGCGCACCTCGTGGAAGGTGCGCAGCTCGATCTCGCCGGCCGCGACGGACGCCTCCATACGGGCCACCGTCGCCTGGTGCGCCCGCCAGCCGTCGCGCCGGTGCACGAGCGTCGTGTGCTCCGCGACGTCCTTGAGGATGAGCACCCAGTCGAGCGCCGAGTCGCCGCCGCCCACGATGAGGACGCGCTTCTCCTTGTACACCTCGGGGTTTCCCACGGCGTACTCCACGCCGCGATGCAGGAAGGCGTCGTAGCCCGGGGCCTCCAGGCGCATCGGCTCGAACGCACCCTTCCCCCCTGCGATCACGACCGCCTTCGACAGGTAGACGTCGGCCTTCGTGCGCAGCGAGAAGTGGCCACCCTCCCAGCGGACCTCCTGCACCTGCTCGTCGAGGATCACCTCGGGCTCGAACTGCAGCGCCTGCTTCACGAGGTTCCGCGCGAGGTCCTTGGCGAGGATCTTGGGGAACCCGCCGACGTCGAAGACGTCCTTCTCGGGATAGAGGGCCGTGAGCTGGCCGCCCAGCTCGGGGAGCGAGTCGATGATGCGGGTGGAGCGCCCGCGCATGCCGCCGTAGAAGGCGGCGAAGAGGCCGGTCGGGCCCCCGCCTATGATCGTGATGTCCCGGACGTCATTCGGCATCGGGGATCCTGGGGAAGCGTTCGCGTGTGGCGGGAAGGCCGCACAAGTCTAACCCCCCGTGCGGAGGGGTCCAACGGCCCGCGGGCCGGTCGGATCAGCGGCCTTCGGGCCCGCCGACGGCCTCCCCGAGATCGAGCTCCGAGGTGCGGTGGCGTGCCATGCCGCGCTGGATGAGCGGCTCGCTCACGGCCCGCCCTCCCCGGCCAGCAGCTCACGCGCCACCTTGACCACCTCGCGCGCGTTGTCGTAGGAGATGCGCGCCTCGGCCTCCCCCAGCGTCAGCCACACGCACTCGGTGATCCCCTCCGCCGCCTCCGGCACCGTGTCCCCGTCGGCCGAGCGCATGAGGTAGAACGCGCAGAACTTGTGGATCAGCTTCCCTCCCGAGCGGAAATACCAGTCGATGGTGGCCAGCTCGGGTCCGAGCGTGAGGTCGGCGAGCCCGGTCTCTTCGCCCACCTCCCGCACCGCGGCCTCCCCCGACCCCTCGCCGTTCTCGAGGTGTCCCTTCGGAAGGCCCCAGTTCTGGTACGGGTCGCGGATCACCAGCACGTGGGGGACCCCGTCCAGCACGCGCACGACGACGCCGCCGGCACTCCTCTCCACCCTGGCCCGACCTCGCTTCGTCATCGCGCGGTCAGAAGATCGACAGACGCACGTAGCGCCGCGGATTCTCGCGGAGATCCTGCAGGAGGAGGTTGAGCTGCTGCAGCACGTCCTCGGTGCGAAGCGCGAGCGTGGAGTCCGAGAGGAGCCGGCCGATCGTGCCCTCCCCCGACGCCACGCGCGCGGTGAGCCGGTCGAGGCGGGTGAACGCGGAGTCCGCGCGCTCCATCGTCGTGCTCATCCCGCCCGAGGCGTCCGACAGGTTGGCCGAGAGCTCCTGGATGCTCGCGGTGGCCATGCGCACGTTCGTCACGATACTGTCCACCTGGCCGTCGCCCAGGATCCCCTCCATCCGCTGGAAGGAGCGGCGCGCCGCGCGCGAGGCCTCCTCGATCTGCTCGAGTGCGCTGTCGGCGCTCGCGGTCAGATCGCCCGCGACCGTGGACTGCGTGTTCACGAGCTCGCGCACCTGCTGGCTGATCGCCGCGATGTCCGTGATCGCCTGCGCGAGGTTGTTGGCCGTCTCGTCGTTGAAGGCGATCTCCAGCCGCTCCGACAGCTCGGCCACGTTCGCCGAGATCTGCTCTGCCGACGCGGTCAGCCTCGACAGCTCGGGAAGCGCGTAGCCGCCCAGCACGGGGCCCTCACCCTCGAGCGCCGTCGCGTGCGCCACGTCGAAGAAGTCGAAGCCGGGGTACTGGGCGCGTGGCACGATCTCGGCCTGCCACTCGCCGAAGAACGACTCCGGGGCCAGCAGCACGACCGGGTCCGGCGGCATCGCCACGGGGGCCTGGAGCTGGAGCGTGATCCGAACGGCCTGTCCGTCCGGCTCGACGTCGATGTCCCCCACCTGACCGATGCGCACGCCGCGGAGCTTCACCGGGTTGCCCGGCGAGAGCTGGGCGACGTCGCTCACCAGCACCACCAGGGGCGTGGGCAGCCTCCCCCAGTTCGTGCGCTTCAGCCAGAGCGTGCCCACCACGCCCACCCCGATGGCGACGATGATCACCACCCCCACCAGCAACTCGCGTGCTCGATTCACGAAACGGCCTCCAGGAGGTCCGGCCTCCCCTCGATGAACGCACGTACCACGCGGTCGTCTGTGCCCCGCACCTCATCCGGCGTGCCATGGAACCGGATCCGCCCATCGTAGAGCATGGCGATCCTGTCCGAAATCCTGAACGCGCTCTGCATGTCGTGCGTGATGACGACGCCGGTCACCTTGAGCTCCGCGCGCATCCGTTGGATGAGTGAGTCGATGACCGAGGTGGTCACCGGGTCCAGCCCCGTCGTGGGCTCGTCGTAGAGGAGGTACTTCGGCTTCGTCGCGATCGCGCGCGCGAGCCCCGCGCGCTTGCGCTGCCCACCGGAGAGCTCGGCCGGGAGCCGCGCTTCGTACCCGTCCAGGTCGACGAGGGCCAGGCACTCGGCCACGCGCTCCCGGATCTGTGCCTCGGTCGTTCCACGGATGCGCTTCAGCCCCATCCCCACGTTCTCGGCCACCGTCATCGAGTCGAAGAGCGCGGCGAACTGGAAGACGTAGCCCACCTTCCGGCGCAGCTCGTAGAGCTCCTGCTGCGGCAGGCCGACCACCTCGACGCCATCGACGCGCACCTCCCCGCTGTCGGGCTGGAGCAGCCCGACGATGTGCTTGAGCGCGACCGACTTCCCCGAGCCCGAGCCGCCGATCACCGAGAGCGTCTCACCCTCGCGCACGTCGAGGGAGAAGCCCTTCAGCACCTCCTTGGGCCCGAACGCCTTGTAGAGGTCGATCAGCTCGATGCTCACAGCAGCACCGCCGCGAGGAACGCGTCGAGCACGAGGATGATCATGCTCGCCGCGACCACCGCCTGGGTGGTGGAGCGGCCGACGCCCTCCGCCCCGCCGGTGGTGTGCAGCCCGAAGAAGCAGCCGACCGACGTGACCGTGATCCCGAAGGTGAGCGACTTGATGACGGAGAACCAGACGTCCCAGCTCCGGAAGAAGAGGCGGAGCCCCTTCAGGAACTCCACGGAGGACATGTCGAGGAGGTAGAGCGAGGTGATCCATCCGGCCGCTATGCCGATCCCGTTGGCCAGCACCACCACCGCCGGGAACATGAGGGCGCCCGCGATCACGCGCGGCACGACCAGATAAGCGTTCGGATCGTAGGCCAGCGTCTCGAGCGCGTCCACCTGTTCCGTGATGCGCATCGTGCCCAGCTCGGCCGCGATGTTCGCACCGACCCTTCCCGAGAGCGCCAGGCCCGTCAGCACGGGGCCCAGCTCGAGCACCATCGTCTTTCCGACCAGGGTGCCCACGAAGTACAGCGGAATGGCGCCCGTGAACGTGTAGGACGACTGGAGCGCCAGCACGACGCCAGTGAACGTCGCGATGAAGAGGGCGATCGGGACGGAATCCACCCCGATTCGCACCATCTGCGTCAGGACGTTGGGCGCCCAGATCTCGACCTTCCTGAGCGCGCGCAGCGCGCCCAGAGCCAGAAACCCGGCCCGCCCGACCGTGGCCACGGACGACAGGGAGGCGCGGCCCACAGCCTGGATCGGTCCCGTCACGGAGACGCGCATGGCTCTCAAGATAGCAGGTTCCGGTTGGGGGCCCCAACGGAAAAGGGCCCTCCCGGCCAAGCGGGAGGGCCCGCGGAGAGCGTAGGAAACGCCGCCCCGAGCTTGGCGAGCGAGGCTCAGTTTCGAGGGGGCGGCACCTCCGCTTCGAGCGTGAACTCGACCTCCTCCTCGCGGCCGTTCTCGCCGGGGAGGGCGTAGCACACACGGATGCTGCGCACGGCGGACCTCGGGTCCGTGAGGGCCAGCTCGAAGTCCAGACACTGGTCCTGCGAGACGATGCGCGTGCGTACCCGCTCGCCCGGCTCGGTCTCCGGCGCGTCGGCAGGGTTCCGGAAGAGCGTCTTGGTCGACTGCCGTCCGGTTTCGAGCTGCCGTGTCACCTTGACCTGCTTGAGCCAATCCGGCTGGTAGTTCACGCCGTACTCGAAGCCGCGCTGGTCCGCACCACGACCCTCGCGATTGTGTCTTGCCACCCGTTTCCTCCGGAGGGGGGACTGTCCAGAATTGGGTAAACGAATGTTTACTTCCATGGACTGAATTGTCAAGATTTGTCGTGGCCGTGGAACCCCGGAATCGCCCTCGCGGCGCGGGTCCTGGGCGTGCGGCCCCTTTTGCTTTTCCACACTCCTCGCAATCAGCAGGACGCGAACAAGGAGGAAGAACCCGATCGGATCGCAACCTCCCGATCCACGGGCAGGGGACGCGGACGTCGGCGGGCGGACGCACGGCGGCCGAGGTCCGGGCAGGGGCGCTACCGCGCCTCGATCGCGCGTGCCGCGTCCAGGGCCCGCGCTACAGGGCTGCGAGACAGTCCTTGCGCACCGGCGAAGGACGGGCCTAACGTCGGAAAAGGCCGGCCGCGCCCGTCGCCGATCCGCGAAGGCTCAGCGTCGCCGCCCCCCTCCTGTCCATCCGGTCTCCCCCAACCGCGCGGACGATCATGCCGGGCTTCTTCGGTGTCTTCGACAAAGGCGAATTGGGTCCTGAGAGGCTCAACGCCCTGGGGTCGAGAATGGCTGCGGCCCTTCGAACGCGACCCTGGCTGCAGGTGGAGCGCTGGTCGGCGTCCGGTCTCTCGGCAGGCCGGGTTCATTCCGGGGTACTGAATCCGGACCCCCAACCCCTGCCCGGCGGCCCCCCGGGGGTCCATTCCTGGTTCGACGGAAGGATCTACGGGGAGGGAGAGGAGCCGGGCCGGCGTCCGACGGGCGCCCAGGCGGCACGCTGGCTCGAGACCGGGGAGGCGGCGTTCGCCTCGCTCGACGGCGAGTACTCGCTGGCCTGCTACGAGGAGCCCCGTCACCGGCTCACGCTGGTGACGGACCGGATCGGGTCGCGTGCCGTCTACGTGGCGGAAACCAAGCGCTGGTTCGCCTACGCGTCCGAGGTCAAGGCGATCCTGGCGATCCTCGACCGCCTGCCCAGCATCGACCGGCTGGCGCTCACGCACTTTCTGGCGTATCGGCGCGTGTGGGGGCGCCGGACCCTCTGGGAAGGTATCCATATGCTCCCTCCCGCCGCGCTCGTGCAGGTGTCACGCGCGGGAACGAAGGAGCGCCAGTACTGGAGCGCCGACGCCATCCCCATCGTGCCAAGGTCGACCGAAGACGCGATGCGGGAGCTCTCGACCCTCTGGCGGCAGTCGATCGCGAGGCGGCGCGGGCCCGGGATCATGCCGCACCTGCTCAGCGGCGGCCTCGACTCGCGTGCGGTGCTGGCCGAGCTCCGCCGACAGGGCCAGGAGGTGGTCACGTTCACCTTCGGCGAGCGGGATTGTCCGGACATGCGCATCGCCGCGCAGTGCGCCCGGGTGGCCGGGGTGGAGCACCGCGACCTGCCCTTCGATCGGGACACCTGGTGGCATGGCAGGGAGGAGGCGATCTGGCAGGTGGATGGTATGGCGAGCGCGCGTGACCTGCACGCGTTCCGGGCCGCCGAAGAGCTTCGTCGCGGCTGTGGCCTCCTGCTCAAGAACCTGTTCGGCAACTCGCTGCTCGGCGGTCGGCGGCCCATTGAAGCGACGCCGCAGCCCTGGCCGACCACAGGGGCGTACCAGGCGCGCATCCGCTATCACGCGGGACCGTTCGTCACCGAGGAGGAGGCCGTGGAGGCGTCGGGCCCCGACCTGGATCCCATCGTCGTGGGTCCGAGCCCGATCGTGATGGCGATCCATGCGAGCGGGCGCCGCGCGAACCTTCCGGGCTGCTTCTCCCTGATGGCCCACGGAGACGTGCTCATCCCGGGTGTGGACCTGCCGATCCTCGAGCTCCTGATGGGCGGCTTGACGGAGGAGCAGCAGCTGGACGGCGCCTTCTACAAGCCGTTCCTCGCCTCCGAATACCCCGATTACTTCGCCGACATACCCTGGCAGGATACGGGACGTGGGCTCCGGGAGTCGTGGTGGGTCAGGAACGGGCGCGATTGGCGCCGCCGCATCGGGCGCAAGGTCCACCGTCCGGTTCGGCGTCCCGCCTACTTCGCGGACTACGATCGCCTGCTCGCGGACTCCCTCCCGCTCGCGTGGCTCAGGCGTCAGACCCTTCTCATGGACGACCTCCTCGACGGCGCGGCGGGCCGCTACCTGAGCTCCGTGCCGGACAAGAAGGGGTGGAGCACGCACGTGCTCGGCCTGCTGACTCTGGAGATCTACTTCCGCCAGGCGGACGGGCTGACGCGCGTGGGGGAGGCCGCCGACGCGGCGCCCGCCGCTCGGGCTTCCGGGGACGCGATCGGTGCGGGCGTGGGCGTACCGTAGCGCGTAGATACGACTACGGTTCGGAGCCCTGCTCCGTCAATCGACACCCCTCGCCACAGCTAGGCGTCTGCCCCCCAACGAGTCTGCCGAGGGCGCGGGCCATGGCGTCGACATGATAGCCGCCGAACGAGCGCCTTGACCGTCTTCCACGCTCAGTCGTACCTTTGGCCCCACTCCAAGCCCATATCTGCATTCACGTTCGGGCAGCGCCCCCCAGGCGGAACGCCACTCTAGCCGAATCCCGACCCGGCGGTCGCGCCGGTTTCTCCTCTCTACCGACCCCGGCTCCCCCTTCCCTTCGGTAGGCCCCTACCCCCCTCCGAGGCCCCCTCCCGTGGACATCTCCGAGCTCAAGAGCAAGAACGTCGGCGAGTTGCAGGACATGGCCGAAGAGCTCGCGATCCAGAACTACGCAGGGCTTCGCAAGCAGGACCTGATCTTCCGCATCGAGCAGAACCTGCTCGAGGGCGAGACGGTGCTGCGCGGTGAGGGCGTCCTCGAGATCCTGCCCGAGGGTTACGGGTTCCTGAGGTCGCAGGACTGGAACTACCTCTACGGGCCGGACGACATCTACGTGAGCCCCTCGCAGATCAAGCGCTTCGACCTCCGCACCGGCGACACGATCCTGGGGCAGGTGCGCCCGCCCAAAGACGGGGAGCGCTACCTCGCGCTCCTCAAGGTCGAGACGATCAACGGGCTCGACCCCGAGTCCACGAAGCACCGGGTGGCGTTCGACAACCTGCGCCCCCGCTATCCCGAGGAGCGCCTCCACCTCGAGCTCGAGGAAAACGGCAACCTGGCGACGCGCGTAATCGATCTCATCGCGCCCATCGGGAAGGGACAGCGCGGCCTGATCGTGTCGCCGCCCAAGGCCGGAAAGACGACGATCCTCCAGCAGATCGCCAACTCCATCTCCACGAACCACCCCGAGGTCCACCTCATCGTCCTGCTCATCGACGAGCGGCCCGAGGAGGTGACGGACATGGAGGAGCACGTCGACGCCGAGGTCATCTCCTCCACCTTCGACGAGCCGGCGGAGCGACACACGCAGGTGGCCGAGATGGTGATGGAGAAGGCCAAGCGGCTGGTGGAGCACGAGAAGGACGTGGTGATCCTCCTCGACTCTATCACCCGGCTGGCGCGCGCCTACAACGTGACCGTGCCGCACTCGGGGAAGATCCTGTCCGGCGGCGTGGACGCGAACGCCCTGCACAAGCCGAAGCGCTTCTTCGGATCGGCCCGCAACATCGAGGACGGCGGATCGCTCACGATCATCGCGACGGCGCTCATCGAGACCGGCAGCCGCATGGACGAGGTCATCTTCGAGGAGTTCAAGGGCACCGGGAACATGGAGCTCATCCTCGACCGCCACATCTCGGACAAGCGCATCTTCCCGGCCATCGACCTCAACCGCTCCAGCACACGAAAGGAGGAGCTGCTCCTCAGCGAGACCGAGCTGAACCGAGTCTACCTCCTGCGCAACTTCCTGGGCGACATGCCTTCATCGGAGGCCATCGAGTTTCTGCTCAGCCGCATGAAGCGCGCCGAGACGAACCAGGAGTTCCTGGATTCCATGACGCAGGGGGGATAGTCCGGGTCGGGGGGCGAGCGGCGGGGTGCCCTTCGGCTCGTGAGCTGGCTCCCGCCCGCCAACATGGTGGCCGGGGCACGTTCGGATTCCGCGTCGCCAACACTCGCTCAGGGCACCCCGACGCCCGCCCCACCCGCGCGAGGGATGCGAGCCGGTGGGTTCGGCTCGACCTGTCCGCCCGCTCCCTCGCTCACCCCACTTGCGTATTTAACTACAGTGTGGTATTATCGCGCAGACGCCTTCCACAGGAGCGGACGCGTGACCTACCTCGGCGAGTTCGAGCAGCTCATCCTCTTCTCGGTCCTGCAGCTCGGGGACGACGCGTACGGGGTCGCCATCCGGGAGAACATCGAGGAGCGCACCGGGCGGACGGTCTCGTCCGGCGCGATCTACACGGCGCTCGGGCGCCTCGAGGAGCGTGGGCTCGTATCGTCCCGGGTGGGCGAGGCGGTGGAGCGACGGGCCGGACGCCCGCGAAAATTCTACACCGTGGAGCCCGCCGGGGCGCGCGCGCTGAAGTCCACCTGGACGACGCTGCAGGCGATGGCGGGCGGGCTCATCCCGAAGCTGACCGACCTGGCCGAGGGCTGAGCGGTGTCCTCTTCCCCGCCCCGCCTCCTCCGTCGCCTGGCCGGGCTTCTCGTGCGCGGACCCGAGGCTCCGTACGTGCTCGGCGACCTGGAGGAGGCGTTCGAACGCGACCTCGCGCGCGGTCTTCCGCCCCGTCGCGCCAGGCGGCGCTACCTCGTCAACGCGCTGGGCTCCGGACTCACGCTGACGTGGTCCCGACTGCGACACCGCGGTCCTACCACCTCCTGGCTCGACGTGAAGCTGGGTCTGCGCATGGCGGGCCGGCAGCCGGGCCTCACGGCGGTGGCGGTCTTCGCGCTGGCGATCGCCATCCCGGCCAGCATGATCCCCTTCCAACTCGTCCGCGCGTTCCAGGTCGACCTCCCCTTCGACCAGGGCGACCGGATCGTCGGCCTCGGGAACCGGAACGGGCGGAGCGCGCGGATGTCCGAGGCGTCCCTCCGGGACTTCGAGGGATGGCGGGCGGCGGCGACCTCGTTCACGGCACTCGGGGCCGCGCGCCTGGGCTCGTACAACGTCATCTCCGAGGACGGTCGCGCGGCGCCGGTGCGGGGGTCGGAGGTGACCGCGTCGACGTTCGGGATCCTGCGGGTCGCTCCTTTGCTGGGCCGGCCCCTCCTCGCCGACGACGAGGTTCCGGGCGCGCCGAACGTCGTCGTGATCGGCTACGAACTCTGGGAGTCGCGGCTGGGCGGCGTGCCGGACGTGGTCGGCCGCACCATCCGGATCGGTGGCGTGCCCCACGAAATCGTGGGGGTGATGCCGGAGGACTTCCTGTTCCCGTGGCGCGACCACCTCTGGCTTCCCCTGCGCGCGCGGGCAGTGAACTATCCGCCGGGCGGGAGCCCGTCCCTGGCCGTGTACGGAAGGCTGGCCGACGGCGTCCGCCTCGAGGAGGCGAGCGCGGAGGTGGAGAGCATCGGCCGCCGTCTCACGGCCGAGCAGCCGGTCGCCCGAGCCGGCATCCGCTCGGCGGCGGTTCCGTTCGCGACCCTCGTCATCGGCACGGACTTCTCCGACGATCGCGATTTCTACGTGATGAAGGTCGTCGCGATGCTCCTGCTCTCGATCGCGTGCGGCAACGTCGGCACCCTCATCCTGGCGCGGACCGCGTCGCGCGCCGGAGAGCTCGCGGTGCGCACGGCCCTCGGCGCGAGCCGCGCCCGGATCGTGTCCCAGCTCTTCGTCGAGGCGCTCGTCCTGGCGGTGATGGCCGCAGGCGTCGGCCTGGTGCTCGCCAACCACCTGTCGCACCGGTTCCTGGCGAACTTCGAGTCGGAGATGCCGTTCTTCCTCGACTTCGGGGTAAGCCGGGAGACGGTCGTGTGGGCCCTGCTGCTGGCGGCTGCCAGCGCGGTCCTCGCCGGCGTCATCCCCGCCCTCAAGGCCACCGGGCGCGGCGTCCAGGCCACGCTCCGGCGCTCCGCCGCGGGTGCGTCGGGGGTCCGGTTCGGCGGGCTGTCGAGCGCGCTCATCGTCGCGGAGGTCGCGGTCTCGGTGTGCTTTCTCGCCCTCGGCGGGACGCTCGTGCGCGGGGCGCTCAGCGACCGAAGCGTGGGCATGGGCATCCGGGCCGAGGAGTACCTCTCCGTGGACGTACGCATGCCCCGTGTCGAGCCGACGACGGCCGAGGTGCAGACGTTCGACGCGGCGCTCCGCACGCGCGTGGCCACCACGCAGGACGAGCTGGCGCGCCGGCTGGCGTCCGAGACCGGCGTCCTCGGCGTGGCCTTCGCGGGTATCCTCCCCGGCCACGACCATCACGACGATTGGATCGAGGTGGAAGGAGAAGATGCGCCGCCGGACCCGCGCGGTCACTTCGTCCGCTGGACCCGCGTCGGGCTCGGGTTCTTCGCGGGGCTCGGCCAGCCGATCCTGAGCGGCCGCGACTTCGACCAGGCCGACCTGACCGGAACCGACCCGCGGGCCCGCCCAGCGGTGATCGTGAACTCCTCCTTCGTGCACGACGTCCTCGGAGACCGGAGCGCCATCGGGCGCAGGTTCCGCTACACGCCCCGCGAAGGCGACCAGCCGGGCCCCTGGTACGAGATCGTCGGCGTGGTCGGGCACCTGGGCATGAACGAGGCGGCCCCGGACAAGGACGCGGGCTTCTACCACCCTGCGGCCCCCGGGGAGCTGAACCCCGTGAGCGTGGCCATCCACCTGGCCGGGGAGCCCCTCGCCTTCGTGCCTCGCCTCCGCCAGATCGTCGCAGGGGTCGACCCCACCGCCATGGTGGAGGACGCCAGCCTCATGACGCGGGTTCTCTCCGAGGTGCGCCTCGCCTCGCAGTGGGGCTCGCTCGTCCTCGGGCTGCTCGCCTCCATCGCCATCGTGCTGTCGGCGGCGGGGCTCTACGCGCTGATCGCGTTCACGGTCTCCCAGCGAACCCGCGAGATCGGCATCCGCACCGCGCTCGGCGCGATGCCCCACGACATCGTCGTGGCGGTCGCGCGCAGGGCCTTCGTCCAGCTCGCCCTCGGCGTCGCGCTGGGTGCCGCCCTGAGCGCTCTGGGGGTGAGCCACGTGTTCGCAAGCGACTTCACGCTCACGGCCTCGACCTGGTCGCGGCCGGCGCTGATCACCGCCGTGGGCACCCTCACGTTGACGGTCGGCCTGCTCGCCTGCGTGCCGCCGACGCTCCGTGGCCTCAGGATCCGCCCGGTCGAGGCGTTGAAGGAGTCCTGATACGCCGAGCGAAGCGACGGCGCGGTGCAACGCGAGAAAGCAGCGCCGAGCGAAGCGATGGCGCGGTGGGCCGCGAGGAAACAGCGCCGAGCGAAGGGATGGCGTGGTGGGCCGCGAGGAAGCAGCGCCGAGCGAAGTCGATGGCGCGTAGGCCGCGAAGAAGCAGCGCCGAGCCAAGCGATGGCGCGGTGGGCCGCGAGGGAGCAGCGCCGAGCGAAGCGATGGCGCGGTGCAAACGCGAGGGAGGAGCGCCAAGCGAAGCGACGGCGCGGTGGAAACGCGAGGGAGGAGCGCCGAGCGAAGCGACGGCGCGGTGGAAACGCGAGGAACCAGCGCCGAGCGAAGCGACGGCGGGTGGGCCCGCGAGGAAGCAGCGCCGAGCGAAGCGATGGCGCGGTGGGCCCGCAGCGACGCGAGGCCCGCGCCGACTCACTGGAACGCAGGGCAGCGCCAGCGCCCACCACAGGCCCCCAGAGCACCCGTACACCCCGGTGCCGGAGTCCTGGACGAGTCCGAAGGGTAAGGAGGAGGCCGCCGCCCCCGCCCCGAGCGAGGATTGGCGACGCGGAATCACAAGGGTTTCCCCGAGCATGGTGCCGGGGGGCGGGAGCCGTCTCCGAGCCGAGGGGCGGGGGCGGCGGCCTCCGCCCAACCCCCCTGCCCTACTCGTCCAGGACGGAGGAATACCGCGGGTTCACGACGAGCTCGCCTTCTTCGAAGATCTTCCGGTCCCACGGGAAGATCACCGTGGCGTCCGTCTCGAGCGCGAAGTAATCCGGCTTGTAGCCCTTCGTGCGGGCGAAGCTGGTCGCGGTGCGCACCTCGAGCGGGCGCACGTCGCGCACGGCGGCCAGCGCCATGCGCAGCGTCTCACCCGACGTCGCGATCTCGTCCACCAGGAGCACGCGCTTGCCCGCGGCCTGTGTGGGGGCCGCGGAGAGGACCGCCGGGCGCTCGCGCACCTGCTCGTCCCCTTCCTTGCGGGAGATCTTCATCGAGTAGAAGTCGACGCGCAGGATGGACGCGACCACGGCGGCCGGGATGACGCCCGCGCGGGCGATGCCCACCACGAGGTCCGGCTGGTAGTCGCGGGCGACGCGCACCGCGAGAGCGCGGCACAGCTCGCCGAACATGTCCCACGGGACGTCGAGGTATTCGGTGGGCTTTGGTGCGAGGCCCTGGACCTGGAAGGCAGGCGGATTCATGGCCCCAACCTACTGCGCCCACACCAGGGGATCAACGACGGGCGACCGGGACCCCACGTGCGGCTCCCCACGGATTGACGCTGCCAGGAGCCCCGACGATCCTTCGACCCATGTCCGACGACGTCACCGCAGCCGCGGACCGCCGCCTCGAGGAGGCGCTGGCGGCCGAGGGTGCCCGGGATCCACGGGAGTTCTACCGCGAACGCCTGCGCGAGCTGAAGCAGGCGAATCCGGACGGCTACGCCCAGGCTGTGGGCTTCTACCGCGACACGCTCATCCCCCAGGTCGCGTCGGGCGAGAGCGATCCTCTGGCCGCCTGGACCGAGTACGGGCGACGCCTGGCCGAGGCGCTCGCCCCCGGCCGTACGGTCGCCGTCGACGCGACGGGTCGCGCGCACCCCTACGCCGTACCGGCGCCGCGCGACCACCTCATCCTCCATCTCCCCGGCGGGAAGGGCGGGCGCGCGATCCTCATCGGCCTCCCGGCCGAGCTCTCCGCGGCGCAGCGCGCGACCTACGACGTCCTGGTCGCGGGGAAGCAGAAGCTGCGCGGTTGAGCTTCCCTACCGGTAGCCGATGAGGCGGATCGTGTAGCGGAAGCCGAGCCGGTCGATCCGCGATCGGGTCGCAAGCGCGGGATCGGCCACGAAGAACGGCACGTCGACCCGCAGCCGGATGGGCGAGCTCGTCAGCCCGACCTCCACGCCGGCCCCCGCCGACGCGTATGCGTGGCTCCACCCCGGCAGCGAGTCCGTCGCCTCCGTGAGGACCGCGGGGCCGTCCACCGGCCAGGGCCGCGAGCCGACCGCGACGCCCCCGAACACGCGCGCGGAACCCTGCAGGCCGAGGCCTAGTCGGATCGGAGCGGTCCGGGCGTCCGCGGTCGCCGTGAGGAGCTGGGCGAACGACAGGCCCTTGTCATATCCGAGGAGCTGGCCGCCGCCCTCCACCCATCCCCCCTCGTCGAAGATCGCGCCGGCGCTCCGGATCCACGGATTCGACAGCGCCACCAGGGGATCCCCTCCCGACAGGAAGAGCTGCCGCTCACGGGGCGCGCGCTCCCCGCGCCACACGTTGTCCTCGTGCGCCATCACGCCGCCGGCGAAGAAGCGCATCCCCAGCGTCCATCCCTTGGGGGTCGTCGCGCCGAGCTCGGAGGTGAGGATACCGCGCATGTAGACGCGGTCGTCCGTCGTCAGCCCCGCCGAGCCGCCGAGGTCGGTGGTCCACCGCCGGCCGGTCCGGCGGAAGCCGAGCCCACCCTCCACGTCCAGGTGGGTATCGGTCGACCAGCGCCCCTGGTGCACGTACGCCGGGTCGAAGATCCCGGTCACGGCCAGCGACGCGCGCACCGAGCGGCGGGGCCCGCTCAGCGGCATCGCGCTCACGTCGCGCTCCCCCGAGAGACGGAAGAAGCCCCGTCCCTCGCCGCCGAATCCCTCCACGGTCATACCGATGCGGGGACGGTCGAAGAGGATGGGGTTCTCCAGCAGGAAGTACAGCGACCCGGGATCGGTGGCGGTGGAGGCGCCTCCCACACCCGCCCCCTCCACGCCGGGCCCGCCGATGCGCAGCAGCGCCTTGCGCATGTCCCCCATGTAGGAGGTGCGCACCTGGAGCCCGCCCACGATGCCGCCCGCGTCGTTGTACCAGGCGAGGGGGAAGAAGCGGAGCGCGGCCCGGTCCCTGTACACCGGCAGGCCGGCGAGCGGGTTGTCGATGCCCCGCGCGTACGTGGCCCCGCTCATGGGCCCCGACGGCCACGCGTTGTCGAGCGCGTTCCAGTCCATGGTCACGAGCCTGGGGTCGAGGCGCACGGACTGCGGCTCGAAGCTCGTGCGTACCACGTGCGTCGCCCGCAGCGCGTCCCCGGGGACCACCGTGTCCCACACCTCGTGGCCACCCGTGAGCCGGATCGGCACCGGCATGCGCATTCCGCCCCGCCGCGATACGTCGACGCGGGTGATCCACGACGTGCCGTCCCGCTCCACGTGCACGCCCTCCAGTGCGTAGTCGACGACACCGTTCGTGTGCAGCCACTCCCCGAAGAACCAGTCGAGGTCCTGGCGCATCACCTCCTCGGCGACCGACTGGAACGCGTTCTGGTCGACGTGGTGGAATTTGTACCGCTCGAAGAAGGTGCGCGTGATCTCGAGCATCTTCTCCTTACCCGCCATCTCCCGCAGCATCCACAGAACGACCGATCCCTTCGTATAGATCATCGCGCTGTAGATGCCCATCTCCGCGTAGCGCTCCGCCTGCAGCGTCACGGGCTCCGCGACCCCGTGCAGCTCCAGGTTCAGCACCTCAATCTCGCTCTCCAGCCACTCCGAGCGGCCCGCGCCCTGCTCCTCGAAGTACCACGCCGTCTGGAACGACGTGAAGCCCTCGTCCATCCAGCCCTCGTACCACTCGTTGTCGGCGAGGATGCCGTAGGTGTAGATGTGTCCGACCTCATGGAGGATCAGACCCTGCGAGGCACCCCCGTTCATCACCATCATGGGGAACTCGGTGCCCCCTCCCTCCAGGCGATGGAGGTTGGTCACCTGGGGGTAGGGGTACTTCCCGAAGACGGTGTTCAGCCAGCGCAGGGCCACGATCGTGCGCTGCACGGCCTTGCCGTCACCCCATTCGTCGCGGTCGCCGGGGCGGTAGAGCACGTGGATGGCGACGTCGTCGTACGTCCCCTGCTCGTAGATGTAGTCCGGGCTGGTGGACCAGGCGAAGTGATGGACGTCCTCGGCGTGCCAGCGCACCTGCTTGCGCCCGGCTCCCGCCCGGGGATCCAGGAGTCCCAGACGCTCCCCGGGCTGCAGCTCGCGCCGGACCGGCACGCCGCAGGTACGCAGCCCGCCGCGCACGACGCACGGGGGGCCCTGCATGGTCCCGTACCAGTCGCCCTGCAGCTCCACGGGGCCCGTGCCGGGCGCCGCGGCGCCCTCCCATCCGGGGTCGCCTTCTACCGGCACACCGGTCGCGCCGATCACCTGGTCGGAGGCCACGTCGAGCGTCACGTCGTAGGTCGCGAATTCGCTGTAGAACTCGCCCTGACGATAGAGCGGATGGTCCCGCCACCCCTCCAGGTCGTACACGGCCACGCGCGGATACCACTGCGCGAAGTCGTAGTGGCGCCCCTCCCTCCCCTGGCGACGCGCCACCGTGGACGGCCGCGCGCTCCAGTCGTAGTCGAGCACGATCTCCCCACCGGGGGGAACCGGCGCGGGCAGCGCGAGGCGCGCGACCGTCGAATCGGGAGCGAACGGATAGAAGACCATGGCCTCCGTGCCGTCCACCTTCACCTGCGCCAGCCGCTCGAAGCCCTGGTCCCGTGGGGCGAGGTCCTGGAACGTCCGCACCCCGTGCTGAAGGTCGGTCCGGGCCCACTCGGAGTTGGGGCGGAAGGCGTTCAGATAGAGATGCAGGTAGAAGTCGCGCAGGGTGTCGGGAGACTCGTTCCGGTACCATACGCGCGCACGGCCGGAGAGCGTCTCGGCCTCCTCGTCGAGGCGGGCTTCGATACGGTACGACACCCCTTGCTGCCACGCGTCGGGCGCCTGCTGGGGGGCCAGGGTGAGCGCCGCGAGCGCGGCCGGAACGAATTGTGCGATCATCGTTCACATCAGGCTGTGAGGGTCGGATTTGCCACGTGCGATACGACGGGCTCGATTCGTGGTGCCCCGCGGCGGATGAGCACGATCGGTGCCCCTCAGTCCTCGACCAGGTAGGCGATGCCCCAGGCGCCGATCCCGAGGTGGGTCGCGATCACCGGGGTGGCCGGTGAGGAGAGGATCTCGACATCGTACCCGAAATGTCCGCGGAGTGCCCCGGTGACGGGTGTGACGATCTCGTCGTCGCCGACGTACACGATGCCGAAGCGCACCTTGCGCGCCTCGCGCGGCAGCCGCGCCATCACGGCCTCCAGCAGCGCGGTCTGCGCCCTCTTGCGTCCCAGCGCCCTGCCGACGGGCTCGACCTTCCCGTCGAGCGTGAGCCCCAGGATGGGCTTCACGCTCAGCATCGAGCCGAGCATGGCCTGCCCCCGACCCACGCGCCCGGAGGCGAGCAGCCGGTCGAACGTGTCCACCGTGAACAGGATGCCGGAGCGCTGCCGGATGCGCTCGAGCTCCCGGACGATCTCGTCGGGCGGCGTAGCGAGCTCGGCGAGCTCGCAGGCCTTCAGCACGAGGAGACCCTGCAGGAGCGAAGCGGCCCGTGAGTCCATCAGCCGGACGGGCGCCGCGCTGAAGCGGGCCGCCGCGGCGACCGCGTTGGAGAACGTCCCGGAGAGCGACGACGCCAGGATCACGCCTACCACGGCCTCGCCGTCCTCCGCTGCGCGCGCGAACGTCTCCAGGAAGTCGGCGGGAGCCGGCTGGCTGGTGGTGGGCACCGTCCCGGGCGCCGCCATGCGCGCGTGGAAGTCCCGCGCGCTGATGTCCAGGCCGTCCCGGTACGCCTCGTCCCCGTCCACCAGGAGGAGCGGGGTCACGTGCACGCCGTGGGCACGCAGGACCTCCTCCGGGAGGTCGGCGGCCGAGTCCGTCACCACGGTGACCGGACGACGCGCCAAGCGGACGTGCTGGTCGGCCGCCCGCTCCACCGCCTCGTGCTGCGCTTGCATGTCCTCGGCCTTGTGCGTGACGAGGCGCCCGACGCCGCGCAGGTAGGCGAACACCCCTTCGGGATCGTCGGTGTGGACATGCACCTTGAGCACGCGGTCCGAGCGGATCACGATGAGCGAGTCTCCCCGCTCCCGGAGGTGCGCGCGGACCTCGTCCTGCGAGGGGAGCCCGTCCCCGCGCACGAGCGCCTCGGTACAGTAGCGATAGCGCTCGCTGGCGCCCGGGAACTCCACCCGTGCCACCGCCGGCTCGACCTCCGACTCCACCTCGGGGCGGCCGTTCAGGGAGACGATAGGGTCCCCGTGCACGAAGAGGAGCGCTCCCTCGAGCAGGCTCACGAAGCCCTTCGCACCCGCGTCCACGACGCCGGCCCGCCGGAGCACCGGGAGCAGATCGGGCGTGCGCGCCAGCGAGGCGCGCGCCTCGTCCACGAGGTGTTGCAGGAGCGCCACGAAGTCGCGGTGTACCGCGCGCATCGCCGCCTCGGCGGTGTCGCGCATCACCGTGAGGATCGTTCCCTCGACCGGCTGCTCCAGCGCCGACCGGAGCGTCGCAACGCCGAGGCGCAGGGCGGCGGCGAACTCGCGGGTCCCGACGCGCGCGCGGTCGCGCAGGCCCTCGGCGAAGCCGAGCAGGAAGTGAGAGAGCATCATCCCGCAGTTGCCGCGCGCGCCGAGCACCGCGGCCTGGGCCGCTTCGTCGGCCACGGCGGACACGCCCGCGGCCTGACTCGCACGCAGGTGATCTGCGATCGCGGCCGCGGTGAGCGCGAGATTGGTGCCCGTGTCCCCGTCGGGGACCGGGAACACGTTGATGCGGTTGAGCTCCCCGCGCTGACGCTGAGCGTACTCGCAGGCCGCTACGAGCGATCTACGGAGTCGGGGGCCGTCCAGGTAGGCGATCTGCATGACGCCGACAACTTCGGGGTGGCGGCGACGGTGCGCCAGCGGCAACTTGCCCCGACGGGCTTCCCCCGGGGGGCCCCGTCCGGCCCCGCCTCCCGGGCCCCTCCGACCCATCAGGAGACCTCCTTGGAGACCCGCGGCTCCCAGCACTGGATCGTGACCGTCGCGAGGGCGGCCGGGCTGCCCGATGCGGATTCCCTCGACCTGCCCGCGCAGACGACCGTGCGCGCGGCCTGGGACGAGACGGTCCGCCACGTCGGCGCGGATCCCCACGCCCTGGCGGGGTCCGTCGCGTCGCACTACCGCCTGCCCGTGGCCGACCTGTCGCGGGCAGAGGCACGCACGTACCGCCTCTTCCCCGCGGCCCTCGCGCGCCGGTTCACCGTGCTCCCGCTCCGGTGCACCGACCGCACGATCGACGTGGCCACGGCGGACCCCGTGAGCATGGCGGCCGAGCGCGAGATCGCGCAGATCACGGGGCGGGCCGTGCACTTCGAGATCGCGCCCCCCGCGGCGCTCGAGGAAGCCGTCGCCCGGGCCTATCCGGAGGGCGCGGAGGCCGGCTCCGCGGGAGGCGGGCCGGGTGGGGACCGGAAGGCCGCACCGCACATCCTCGTCGTCGACGACGACGAGGACAGCCGGGCGCTCCTGCGCGCCGTGCTGGAGGAGGGAGGCTTCCGGGTGCAGGAGGCGCCGGACGGCCCGGAGGCGCTGGAGATCCTCGGTCGGGACGGCCCGTTCGACCTCGTCACCCTGGACCTGCGGATGGAGCGGATGCCCGGGCTCGAGGTGCTGCGCCGGATGCGCAGCCATCTCGCGACGGCGGGCGTCCCGGTCGTGGTCGCCACCGGGTCCGAGGACCCCTCGACCGAGATGGAGCTGTTCGACGCCGGAGCCGACGACTTCGTCGTCAAGCCGGTCGATCCGCCCCGCTTCATGCTGCGCATCCAGGCGGTGCTACGCCGACGGTCCCCGGCGGCCCGGGGATTCTGAGCGGGCCCTGCGGGGTAACCATGCCGCGTGCGCATGACCTTTCGAGCATCCGAGGTGTCTTCCAGGTACGATGAGCACGCGCAAAGACGGTCCTTCGGGCTTCAGCCAGTTCCTCGCCGAGATCAAGCGGCGCCACGTGGTGCGCTTCTCCCTCGGCTACGCGGCGGCCGCGTTCGTCGTCCTCCAGCTCGCCGAGATCGTCTTCCCGGCGTTCGCCATCGGGGAGACCGGCCTGCGCATCCTCGTGGTGGCCGTGGTGCTCCTCTTTCCCCCCGCGGTGGTGCTCGCGTGGGTGTTCGACATCACCACCGAGGGGATCAAGCGCACGGAGGATCTCCCCGCCGCGGCGGGTGAGCACCCTCCGCAGAACCTCACGCCCCGTCTCGCCCTCCTGGTCTTCACGCTGGTGGTCGTGGGCGGCCTGGGGATCTGGCTGGCGCGTGAGGGGCTGCTCGAAGTGCCGCAGCGGTCGCGGCGCGGCGCCGACGGCAGGGAGGCGGCCTCGCCCGCGCTGGTCGCGTACGACCCCTCGGTGCCGATCCGCTCGCTGGCCGTCCTCCCGCTCGACAACATCTCGGCCGACGGCGAGCAGGACTACTTCAGCGCCGGGATGCACGAGGAGCTGATCGCGCAGCTCAGCCAGATCGCCGGCCTGCGCGTGGTGTCGCGCACCTCGGTGCTGCGCTTCGCGGGAACGAGCGAGGGGATCCCGCGCATCGGCGGCGAGCTCCAGGTCGACGCGGTCATCGAGGGCTCGATCCGGCGCGACGCCGACAAGGTGCGCATCACCGTGAGCCTCTTCCACGCCGCCAGCGAGACGAACATCTGGACGAAGGTGTACGACCGCTCGCTCGACGACGTCCTTGCGCTCCAGGCGGAGGTCGCGCTCGACATCGCGCGCCAGGTGCAGGCCGAGCTCAGCCCCGAGGAGACCAACCTCCTGGAGCGCACGGCGTCGCGCGACGTGGACCCGCAGGCGCAGGACGCGTACCTGCGCGGGAAGTTCGAGCAGGAGAAGGGCACGCCGGAGGGGTACCGCGCGGCGATGACCCACTTCCAGGAGGCCGTCTCGGAGGATTCCGCGTTCGCGCCCGCGCTCGCCGGGCTGGCGGGCACGCGCTTCCTCCTGGGCATGGCCGAGCCGGAGCCTTCGGACACGACGATGGAGCGGGCACGGAGGGAAGCCGAGCACGCGGTCGCCATGGACAGCACCTCCGACGAGGCCCGCGAGGTCCTCACCATCATCCGGCAGATGGTGCCGACGACCGGGGCCGCGAGCGCGGAGGGCGTGCCGCCGGTACCGCCCACCCCCGGTACGGTGGTCGTCTCGGTCCCGGACGTGCCGGGGATGGATACGGCGTGGGTCGCCGCGATGACGCAGATGGGACGACGGATCGAGGAGCAGGTCCGGCTCAGCGGTCACGACGCCGAGCGTCTCGGCCGCATCCAGAGGATCGCGGGGGCGCGGCGGCTCCTGGCCTCCGGACTCTTCCCCTCGGCCGCCGAGATGCTCTCCGACCTGGTCGACGAGGCTCCGGACATGGATCCGGCGTGGGAGCTCCTGGCGCGGACGAAGATCTCGGTCGGCGACCCGACGGCCGCGGTCGACGTGGTGCAGAGGTGGAGCGAGCACGGTGGCGAGGACGCGCCCGACGCGGAGTCGGCGCGCGCGCTGCGCACGGGCGTCGCGAGCCAGGGCGCCCACGGCTACTGGACGTGGACGCTCGCGCGCCTCGACGCGAAGAAGGCCGCCGGCGACCACGTCCTGCTCACCGAGTACGCGGCGGCGCAGGCCGGGTCGGGCGACGCCGACGGTGCCCTGGCCACGCTCGCGGACGCGCTCGCGCACCACGAGCGGGCCATGGTGTCGCTCCAGTCCGATCCCGTGTGGGACCCCCTCCGCGCCGATCCCCGCTTCACCGAGATCGCGCGCGCGAGCCGTGCGCTCCACTTCGAGTCGGCCGGGCGGGGCCGGCCGCCGAAGGGGCGCTGAGGGAGGGGGCCCCGTCGACGTCGCCCGCGGCTCACTCCCCGCGGAGCGACGCCACCGGGTCGATGGAGGCGGCGCGCAGCGCCGGGAGCGCGGTGCCCACCAGCGCCACCACCCCGAGCCCCGCGCCCACGGCCCCGTAGACCCAGGGCGCGGTCGCGCTCACGCCGAAGAGGAGGCCGCGCAGCGTGCCCGAGACGGCCAGCGCCGCGGCCACACCCACGACGATGCCGAGCGCGGCCATCGACGCGCCCTGCCGAACCACCGCCCCCACCACCTCGCCGCGGGTCGCGCCGAGCGCCATGCGCACCCCCACCTCGTGGCCGCGTTGCGCGACCAGGTACGCCAGGACGCCGTGCACGCCGAGCACGGCCAGGAAGACCGCGACGCCGGCGAACACCACGAGCACCAGCGAGGCGAAGCGCTCGCGGGCGGTCGCGTCGGCGAGCGTGGCGTCCATCGTGGCGACGTTGAACACCGCAAGGTCCCGGTCGAGCGACCAGATCGTCCGGCGCACCCCGTCCGCCATGTCGAGCGGAGGCACCTCCGTGCGCACCATGAGCGTGATCTTCGTCGCCAGCGGGGGCGACTGAAGGAGGTTGACGTACAGCGCGGGCGGCGCCGCCTCCGCGAGGCCCTGCATGTGCTCGTCCGCCACGATGCCGATGACCTCGCGGAACTGCCCCCAGAAGCCGATCCGGCTCCCCAGGGCCCCGCCGTCCGGGAAGTAGCGGTCGGCCGCGGTGCGGTTGATGACGATCACGGCCGGGTCCGAAGTACCGTCCGACGGCGACGGTAGCCGCCCCTCCAGGAGGTGGAGCCCGACGGTCTCGAAGTAGCCGGGGGTGACCATGCGCGTGGTGATCTCGCCCTGCTCGGCGTCGCGCGGCCGCCCCTCGATCTGGAAGGAGTTCGTGAAGCCGGGGTCGAGCGGGTGGTTCGTGACGATCGCCGCGGAGCGGACGCCCGGGAGCGCCTGCACCCGGTCGATCAGCGCGCGGTCGAAGCCGTTCACCTCCGTCCAGTTCGGCCAGCGCGCGAAGTCGCGCGGGTAGCGGCTCTCGGGAAGGGAGTAGTCCACGCGCAGCACGTTCGCGCTCCGGAAGCCGGGATCGACTGCCTGCAGGTTGCGCAGCGTCCGCATGAGGAGCGTCGCCCCGGTCAGGAGCACCACGGCCAGCGCGAGCTGCCCCGCGACGAGGAGGCGGCGCGCAGCCATGTGCGGGGTCCTCCCCTCCGCCGTACGCCCGTCCTTGAGCTCGCGCTGCAGGTCGGTGCGACGCGCCTGGAGGGTCGGCAGGAGCGCGAAGCCGATGCCGATCAGCGCGCCCACCCCGAGCGTGAAGGCGAGCACGGAGGCGTTCACCTCGGGCGCTCCCAGGCGCAGCAGGCGCGCAGGCGCCGCCGAGCCGAGGAGGCGCACGCCCAGGAGGGCCAGCCCCACCCCGCCCAGCGTGGCGAGGAGCGTCACGAGCGCGCCCTCCACGAAGAAGCGGCGGCGCAGCTGGCCGGCGCCGGCGCCCAGCGCGGCGTGGACCGCGATCTCCCTCGCCCGGCTCGCGCCCCGCGCGAGGAGGAGGTTCGCGACGTTCACGCACGCGATCGCGAGGACCGTGAGCACGGCGCCGAAGAGCACCCACAACGTGGTGCGCAGGTCGCCCCGGCCGACGTCGGCGAGGCGCTCCACGTACGCGCCACGGTTCGTGTTGGCCTGCGGGAACTCCGTCTCCAGCTCCGCCATCACCCGGGTCATCTCGGCCTGCGCCGCGCCGACCGTGCTCGCCGGCGCCATGCGCGCCACGACGCTCACCCAGTGGTTCTCACGTGTCGCCCGGGCCGGCGCCATCTGGAGCGGCATCCAGGCGTCGGTCTGCCCCGCGGGGTAGTCGATGCCCGCGGGGAGGACGCCCACCACGGGCACCGGCGCGCCGTCGATGTCCACGACACGCCCCACGATCCCCGGGTCGGCCTGGAAGTGTACACGCCACGCGGCGTCGGTGAGGATCACCGCGCGCGGCCCGTCCGGCCGGTCCTCCTCGGCCGTGAAGCCGCGCCCGAGCTGCATGTCCACGCCCAGCAGCCCCTGCAGGTCACGCGTGACCTGGGCCGTGTACAGTCGGACGGGATCGCTCCCCGGGCGCGTGAGCACGGTGGCGGTGAGCGCGTACATCGCGAAGCCGTCGAACCCGTGCGCACGCCCGACGAAGTCGTAGTAGTCGAGCGGCGAAGCGTTCTCGCGCGTCGTGCCGGTCGCACGGTCGTTCTCCCAGACCATCACCAGCCGCCCCGGATCGCGGAACGGGAGGGGCCGGAGGAGGAAGCCCTCCACCACGCTGAACACCGCCGTCGTCGCGCCGATCCCGAGCGCGAGCGTGAGCACCACCACCGTCGTGAACCCCGGGCTCCGGCGCATGCCCCGGAGGGCCAGGCGCACGTCGCGAATCCACCCCTCCATCGCGGACCTCCACGTCTCCACGTCCACACGCTGCGCATCGTAGTCGCGACACGCCTCCTCGACCGACGCCACGTCCCCGAACCGCTCGAGCACGTGCGCATGCGCGCGCGCCTCGTCCCACCCGGCGTCCACCAGCTCCCGCACGCGCTCCTCGATGTGGAAGGCGATCTCGGCGCGCACGTCGCGCTCGATCATCCTTCGGGGGAAGAGCCTCCTCCACACGTCACGCCAGTCCACCACGCCTCGTCCCCTCCTCGCCGTCCGCCGCCGCCGCGCCCCGGGCTACAGGCCGAGCACCGCGGCCACCGCCTCGGCGTGCCGGGCCCAGCGCGCGGCGTCGCGCTCGAGCTGGCGCCGTCCCTTCCGGGTCAGGAGGTAGAACTTCGCCCGCCGGTTCTCGTCGGTCCTCCCCCACTCCCCCTCCACGAGCCCGTCCCGCTCCAGGCGATGGAGCGCCGGGTAGAGCGCGCCCTCCTCGACGCGCAGCGTGCCCCGCGTCGCGGCCTCGATGCGCCGGCTCACCGCCAGCCCGTGCAGCGCCCCGTCGCGCAGCGCCTGGAGCACGAGGAGGTTCAGCGTGCCGTAGAGCGTGTCCGCGTCGATCCCGCCCATCGCGGTCCCCTGGAAGGGTTGATCGGAGGAGGGAGCACCCCGACCCGGCGTGTCCCCGTCGAGTAACCTAAGCCGGTTATATAACTCGACGGCGAGCGGTTGCGCCAGAGTCGTTCGGGGATTCGATGCCGCCCTGAGCCGGAAAGGTTGAAGCGGGGTGCCCTTCCGTCGTCCGGAGCCGACGGGGGCGCGTGGCCGGACGCGACAGCGCCGTCAGTACGTCTCCCACACGCCGGGCGTGGCGAGCTCCAACGAGTGCCCGTCCGGGTCACGGAAGTAGAGGCTCGCGCCCCCGCGCGGCCAGGTCACCTCGCTCTCGACCTCGACCCCGTGCGCCGCCAGGCGGTCCCGCCACCAGGCGACCGCGTCCACGTCGATCGCGAAGGCGAAGTGCGACGGCCCCTCGGCACCGTGGGGGGGGATGCGCCCCTCGGGCAGGTCCGCCCACACGTCCGTGGCGCCGCGCCTGAAGAGGAGGAGCACGGTGCCCCCGCCGGCGTCCAGGGCGGTGAGGCGCTCCCCCTCCGCGATCGCGCGCAGCCCGAGCACCTCCACGTAGAACGCGGCCGAGCGCGCGGGGTCGTCGACGTAGAGCCCCGTCTCGACCACACGTCGGATGCGCGGAGACGGCTGGCTCAGTTCCCCCATCCCGTCCATCCGGGGCCGCGCACCACGCGCCCCGGGGTGGCGCCGGTGGGCTCACCGTCGGCCAGGACCCGCGTCCCGTTCACGAAGACGTGCTTCATCCCGGTGGCGTACTGGTGGGGCTGCTCGTACGTGGCGTGGTCGGCGATCGTCAGCGCGTCGAAGACGACCACGTCCGCGTAGTTGCCGGGCTTCAGCATCCCCCGCCTGCGCAGCTTCAGGTTCTGCGCGGGGAGCGCGGCGAGCTTGCGGATGGCGGCAGGCAGGCCGAGCGCCTGCTCGTCGCGAGCATACCTCCCGAGGACGCGCGCGAAGTTCCCGTAGGCCCTCGGGTGCGCGTTGGAGAGCGTGAACGGCGGGCGCGTGGCGGGTGCGCCCTCGTCGGAGCCGAAGCTGACCCACGGGAGCGCGACCTCCTTGCGGATGTTGTCCTCGCTCATGAGGAAGTAGATCGTGCCCACGCGGCTCCCGTCCTTCACGACGAGGTCCATCGCGGTCTCGGGCCACGGCGTCCCGTACATCTTCGAGGCCTCGGCGAGCGTCTTGCCCGTGAGGTACTTGAGCGAGTCGGCGCGGAAGCCCACCAGGAGCACCTTGTCCGGCGAGCCCGCGGAGAGCGCCAGGTTCTCCCACGCGTCGGTGGGGGTGGTCATCTCCCTCGCGACGCGCCGGCGGATCGCAGGAACCTCCAGGCGCGCGGCCCACTGGTCGTATCCGCCCTCCTGCACCCACGGGGGCATGGACGCGTCCAGCCCGGTCGCGCCCGCCTCGTACGTGTACATGTCCGCGGTGATGCGCAGGCCGTCCGCGCGCGCGGCCTCCACCTTCTCGACGAGCCGGTCCATCTTGGGCCAGTTGTCGACGCCCGCGGCCTTGAGGTGGTAGATCTCGGCGGGGGCGCCGGACTCGCGCGCGATCCGTATCAGCTCGTCCACGGACTCGAGGAGCTGGTTCCCCTCCGAGCGCATGTGGCTGATGTACATCCCGTCGTACTCCGCCGCGGCCTTCATCAGGGCGATCAGCTCCGGCGTCTTCGCGTAGAACGCGGGCGCGTAGATGAGCGACGACCCCACGCCGAGCGCACCCTCGCGCATCCCCTCGCGCACCAGGTCCTGCATGCGCGCGAGCTCCTCCGGCGTCGGCTCGCGGTCCGCGTAGCCCAGCTCGTGGATGCGCACGGTCGTCGCGCCGACGAACGAGGCCACGTTCACGGCGACGCCCTTGCTCTCCAGGTGCTCCAGGTACTCGCCGAGCGTCGTCCAGGGGACGTCGTACTTGATGTCACCCTCGAAGCGGATCATGTCGGCGCGCATGGTGTCCGTGAGCGGGCCCATCGAATCCCCCTCCCCGAACACCTCGAGCGTGACGCCCTGGCGCACGTCGCTCTGCGCCGCCCCGTCCTCGAGGAGCGTCTCGGTCGCCCACGAGAGCATGTTCACGAAGCCGGGCGCCACCGCGAGGCCCGTCACGTCCAGCTCGGTGGTGCCCTTCATGCGGCCGACGTCGCCCACCGCGACGATCGAGTCTCCCTGGATCGCCACGTCCCCCACGACCGGGGGCCCGCCGGAGCCGTCGTAGATCGTGCCTCCACGCAGGACGACGTCCACGTCGGGCTCGGAGGCACAGGCCGTGAGGAGCGAGGCGGCGAGGACGAGCGGAGCGAAGCGGCGCACGGGATCCTCCGGAGGGCGTTCGTGGGGCGGGTGCGCTGACAAGACGCGGGGCGCCGGGCGAAGTCAAGCCGATGAGCGGCGACGACGGCGCCGGGCGCGGGCTTCGTCGCGCGGCCCGCGCCGGCCTCAGTCCTCCCTGAGCGCCTCCACCGGATCGGTGCGCGCCGCGTCCCGTGCGGGGAGGTAGGAGGCGAGCACCGTGACGCCACCGAACGCGGCCACCGCGACCGCGAGGACGAGCGGATCGAGCCGCCCGAGATCGACGACCACGCTCCCCATGGCGGGCGTCAGCAGAGCCGCCGCCACGATCCCGACGGCCGTGCCCGCACCGGCCAGGCGGATCCCCTGGTCCAGCACACCGCGCAGGATGCGCCGGCGGTCGGCTCCGAGCACCACGCGGATGCCCAGCTCTCGCCGCCGACTGCGCACGGCGTAGGCAATCACGCCATACACCCCGCTCAGCGCCAGCGCTCCGGCGAAGAGGGACAGGGCGGCCGCGAGGCGCGTGGTGAGCCAGAGCGGCCAAATCCAGGCGCGCAGCCGCTGCACATCCGTGTCGACGGTCGAGACCACCACGTCCGGCGCGGCGCGCACGAGCGCCGACCGCACCGGCACGACGAGGCGTGCCGGGGAGCCCGAGGCCGCGCGCACGTGGACGGACGGCGGCACCCCCTGCGGGCTCGTCGTGGGGTGCTGCAGGTAAGGGATGTAGAGGAGGGGCGACACCGCGCGCGCCATCGGACTGAGCTGGACGTCCGCAACGACCCCGACCACGGTTCGCCACGGGCTGTCGGGATCGGAGGTACCGACGCGGACGCGTCGCCCGAGCGGGTCCTCCCCCGGCCACAGCGCCTCCGCGGCCGCTGCGCTCAGGATCGCCACGACGGGCGCTCCCTCGTCGTCCTGCGCGGTGAAGACGCGACCCGAGACGAGCGGGATCCCCAGGGTCTCGAAGTAGCGCGGAGAGACGAGAACGCCACGCCGGAGCGTGGCCTCCGCGATGCCCGGCCCCGTCCCCTCAGCCTCCGCGCCGCGCTCCGCCCCACCCGGCCAGTCCACCACGTAGACGTTGCTCAGCGCGGCCGCGGCCACACCCGGCACCCCCGCCGCGCCCTCGACGAGGGCGCGCTGGAGCGCGCCTTCCGCGCTCCGCCCCTCGCCGTCGCCGAAGAGCTGCACGTCCGCCGTGAGGAGCGGCGCGGGATCGTAGCCGAGGTCGACGCGGCTCGCCTCGACGGCGCGCCGCAGCAGGAGCCCCGTGCCCGTCAGGAGCACGAGCGCGCTCGCGGCCTCCGCGACCACGAGCACGCGCCGGATGCGGCTGGGGCCGGGCCCCCCGCTCCCTCCGGATCCGCTCCGCAGCGCGGCCGCCAGCCCCTCGCGCGACGAGCGGAGCGCGGGCAAGAGCCCGAACGCCACCACGGTGAGGAGCGTGGCCGCCGTCGTGAAGGCCAGCACGCGCCCGTCCAGGGCGACCCTCACCCACCCCGGGAGGTTGGCGCCGAGGAGCGCCCGCACGAGGTCGATCCCCCACCACGCGGCGAGGAACCCGAGAGCCCCGCCCCCGACGCCGATGACCGCCGCCTCGGCGAGGAGGCTCTGCACGAGCGCCGCGCGGCTCGCGCCCAGCGAGGCGCGCACCGCCAGCTCGCGGCCCCGGTCGGCGCCTCGGACGAGGAAGAGGCCCGCCAGGTTCGCGCACGCCACCAGGAGCACGAAGAGCACGGCGCCGAGGAAGGCCATGAAGCTCGGGGCGTAGTCCGCCGCGAGGTCCGCGTGCAGGGCACGCACGTGCGTGCTCCACCCGCCGTCCTCCAGCGGATGCGCCTCGGCGAGGCGGGTCCCCATGGCTGCCATCTCCGCCGCGGCGTCGGGGAGCTCCCGAGCACTCGCCAGGCGTGCCACCACGGAGACGGACCGGTCGTCACGCGCCTCGCCCGCCGCACGCGGCGCGAGCGGTACCCACGCGTCCTCGGTGGAGGGGAAGTCCAGCCCGTCGGCCACCACCCCCACCACGATGTGCTGCACCCCGTCCAGGGACAGGACCGACCCCACCACGTCGCTCCGGCCTCCGAGGCGCTCGCGCCAGAAGCCCTCGCGAACCACGGCCACGGCCGGCCCGCCGGGTGCGTCCTCGGCCGACGTGAACGCGCGTCCCGCCACGAACCGCGCCCCCAGGAGGTCGAAGAGCCCCGGGGTGGTCGCCAACCCGCGGATGCGCTGCGGCCCGTCCGCCGTGCGCCACACCAGCCCCTGCGGCCGGTAGGCTGCCATCGCAGCGAAGGCGCCGTTGCCGTCCCGCCAGTCCAAGAAGTTCTGCCAGGAGGTGCCGACGCCGCAGCCCGGGCACACCTCCACCGGGTGGTGCTCGTAGACGTCCACCAGGCGCTCTGGGTGCGCGAAGGGGAGAGGCCGCAGGCTGACGGCGCTCAGCAGGCTGAACGCCACGGCGTTCACCCCGAGCCCCAGCGCCAGCGACGTGACCGCCACCAACGTGAACGTGGGGGTGGCGCGGAGCCTCCGGGCCGCGTGGATCAGGTCCCTGAAGACGCCTTCGATCATCACCCCTCCCCGTCGGGTCCGAGCGGCGAACGCAGGAGGAAGCGAAAGGAAGAAGCGTGCCATCGGCGCGAAGGAATGGAACTCGTTGACCGTGTTGATCTTACGGTCAGGCCAGCCCGGCTCCGTCGCACGCTCGACCGCCGCGCCACCGGGACGACGCGTCCCGGAACCGGACACCGGAGCCACGGCGCATGAGGATCAGTATCGCGCCGCGCGGCGCCCCCGCAAGGTGATTCTCCGAGGAGGTCGGACCCGCTGGCCCCGACGCCGGACATCGCCGGCGCCGGGAGCCCGGCCGTGTCCTCAGTCGAGCACGTGGATGTTCCGTGCCGCGCACATATCCTTGAGGATCTTCGGCCACACCGTGACCGAGACCTCCCCCAGGTGCGCCTTCTTGAGGAGCGTCATGTACGTGCGCGCCTGCCCGATGCCGCCGCCGACGCTCAGCGGGAGCGTGCCGTTCACGATCCCCTGGTGGTAGGGGAAGCGCAGGAAGTCGGTCTGGCCCGACAGCTCGAGCTGCTTCTTCAGCGACCCCGCGTCGACGCGGATCCCCATCGAGCTGAGCTCGTGGCGGCGGCCGGTCACGGGGTTCCACACCAGGATGTCGCCGTTCAGCCCGTGCACGGGCCGGCCGTCCTTCGCCGTCGTCTCGGTGACCCAGTCGTCGTAGTCCGCGGCGCGGTTCTCGTGCGGGTAGCCGTCGGCGAGCGGCCAGCCGATGCCGTAGATGAAGATCGCCGGGTGATCCTGGAGGATCATCGTCTCGCGCGCCTTGCGCGGCAGGTCCGGGTACCGCTCGAGGATCTCCTCGGCGTGCAGGAAGACCAGCTCCTCGGGAAGGTCGGGGTAGCGGGGCGTGCTCAGCTTCGGGAAGCGCTCGAGCACCTCCACCTCGGCACCCTTCAGCACCTTCCAGATGTGCTTCACCACGTCGGTGAGGAAGTCGAGGTTGCGATCGGCCGCGGTGATCGCGCGCTCCCAGTCCCACTGGTCGACGTAGGCGCTGTGGTCGTGGTCGAGGAAGTAGTCCTTCCGCACGGCGCGCATGTCCGTGAGGATGCCCTCGCCGGGGGCCATCCCGAACTGCTTCAGCGCCACCCGCTTCCACTTCGTGGCGGCCTGCACGACCTGCGCGTCGATGGGGTTCTTGCCGTGGTCGTTGGAGATGTGGAACTGGACCGGCGTGCGGGAGCCGTCGCGGTCGAGGAAGTCGTTGACGCCGCTCTCCGCGTCCACGATGAGCGGCACGGTGACGCGCATGAGCCCGAGCTCACGGCACAGCCCCGCCTCGATCGCGTCCTTGGCGACGAAGAGCGCCTCCTGCGTCTCGCGGGGGTCGAGGAGGGAGCGGTAGTCGGTGGGTAGCACCTTCTCGAGGTCGGCGTAGTCGCCGATGCCGGGCCCGGCCAGGTCGGCCTTCTTGTCGAGCATGATCGTCCGTCCTTGTGGGGAGAGCCCGAGGCGGGGCAGGACGGAGCGGAGGAGGACCCCGGGATGGTACGTGGAGAATCGCGCCGGGGCCGGGCGCGTTCAAGGGGCCGGGGGCCGTGCGCTATTCCAGCGCCTCGAAGACGCCGACGCTCCAGTTCTTGCGCACGTTGTTCCAGGGGAAGATCCGGCCGTTCATCGTCACCCACACCCCCGGCGCGAGCGCCTGCACGGCGGCGATCGCGCCGCCAAGGTTGAAGAGGCCGTCCGAGCTGCCGAAGGCGATCGGGATCATCGCGCCGGTGAGCACGATCGTCTTGTCCTTCACGTTGGCGGCGAGCACGCGGGCGGTGTCCACCATGGTGTCCGTGCCGTGCGTGATGACGATGCAGCGCTCGGCGACGTCGTTGCAGTTGTGCGCGATGAGCTCGCGCTCCGCGTCGGTCATCTCGAGCGAGTCGATCATCATGAGCGTGCGCACCTTCACGTCCACGCGGCAGCGGCCGAGCTCGAGCATCTGGGGGAGGTGCGTATCCGCGAAGAAGAGGTTGCCGCGGATCTCGTCGTACTCCTTGTCGAACGTGCCCCCCGTGACGAAGAGGCGGATCGGCTCGCTCAAAGGAACGGCTCCGGTGTCGGGGTGTGGCGAGGGATGAAAGCTCCGCCGGCCGCCGGCCCCGGGCAAGCGGTCGAGCGGCCCGCGCGCCCTCGCCGGTGGGTCGGCCGCGGGCCCGCACCCTCGCGCCTAGGGCCGGCCGCCCGCGAGCACGCGCTCCATCGTCTCCACCAGCCCCTGCGGGTCCTCGAGCATCATCATGTGGCCGACGCCCGCGAGCACCGTGAGCGACGACGCCCCGGCGCGCACGAAGCCCGGGACGTCCCACCCGGAGAGGCTGCGCGCGCCCGCCACCAGGTGCACGGGGAGCCCGGTGGCCATCACCCGTGCGACATCCTCGAGGTAGGCCGGGCGCGACGTGAAGTCGACCACCGAGCCGGCCATCGAGCGCAGCGTCCGTGCCGCCTGCGCCTCGAGCGAGGCGCGCGCGCGCGCCACCACGCCGGGCATCGGGTCGATCGCCTGGCCGCGCAGCCAGGCCGGCACGTCGGCGCGGAATCCGGCCAGCAGCGCCTCGGCCTCCTCCTCCGTGCCGGCCGCGATCCCCTTCGACCAGAAGGCGTCCACCAGCGTGAAGTTCCCCTCGATGTCCACGAGCGAGCGGACGCGTCCGGGGAAACGGTGCGTGAACGCCATCGCGATCGCGCCGCCGGCCGAGTGCCCGGCGAGGTGCGCCTCGTCGATGCCCTCCTCGCGCATCCACACGTCGAGCCAGGCGACGCAGCGCTCGATCGACGTCCCGGTCCCGGGGTCGTTCTCCCCGTAGCCCGGGAGGTCGGGCACGAGGATCGGCCGGACGCCGCCGCGTCCCTCCCGCCGCAGGTCGGCGCAGGCGTGGATGAGGCCGTGCACGACGACGAGGGGCACCCCCGGGTCCTCACTCGACACGGAGGGCCTCCACCGGGTCGCGTCGTGCCGCCCGCCGCGCCGGGAGCCAGGAGGCGGCCACCACGACGGCCATCATGAACACGCCCAGCGTCGCGTAGGTGGGCGGGTCGGTGCCCGCCACGCCGTAGAGCAATCCCGAGAGGACGCGGCCCGCAACGAGCGCGCCCGCCAGGCCGAGCGCGACGCCTCCCGCCCCGAGCAGGACCCCGTCGCGCAGCACCAGGCCCTCGATCTGAGCGCCACGTGCGCCGAGCGCCACGCGGATCCCGAGCTCGCGGGTGCGCTGCGTGACCGTGAAGGTGATGAGACCGAAGAGCCCCACGGCGGCCAGCAGGAGGGACAGCGCAGCGAAGGCGCCGACGAGGACCAGGTCGAAGCGGCGCTCCGCGACCGTGGCGCGCAGCATCGTCCGCATCGTCGCGGCGTGGTAGACCGACTGGCCGGGGTCCACCGCCCAGACGGCGCCGCGCATCCGGGCCACGAGCGCCTCCGGCTCCCGCCCGCGCGCCACGAAGGTCAGGCTCCCGTTCGGCGACTGAGCGAACGGCACGAAGAGCTCGGGCTGCGGCCGGCTGTCGAACGCCTCGGGGCGCACGTCCCCCACCACGCCCACCACCTGGCGCCGGACGGGCCGCTCCATGACGCCGAACGTCACGGAGCGCCCGACGGGATCCAGGCCGGGAAAGAGCAGGCGCGCCGCGCTCTCGTCGAGAAGGGCCACGGGCCGGCCATCGGCGTCGTCTGCCGAGGTGAAGCCCCGGCCGGCGAGGATGGGGACGGCGAGCGTCGCGAAGTACCCCGAGTCCGCGACGGTCGTGTACATCTGGGGCGGCGTCTCCGCCTCGCGCCCTTCGGCCACCACGGTCCCGACCGCGTCGATGCGCGACGGGTGGAACGGGAGCGACGTGACGACGCCGGCCGCCTCCACGCCCGGCGTGGCGCGGATACCCTCCAGCACCGCGTCCGCGCGCGTGAGCCGCTCGCCGGCGCGCGGGTTCCGGTCCCACAGGAAGACCTGCGCCGACGCGACGCCCGCGGGGTCGAAGCCGAGGTCGGTCCCCACCAGGCGGGCGAAGCTCCGGGTGAGCAGCCCTCCGCCGACGAGGAGGACCGTAGCCAGGGCGACCTCGAGGAGCACGAGCGCGCGGCGGATCCCGACGCGTCCCCGTCCGCCCGTGGTCGTGCGCTCGCCGCGGAGCGCGTCCATCGCCTCCACCCGCGAGAAGCGCAGCGAGGGGAGGAGCCCGCACAGGAGGGCGGTTCCGAGCGTGGTGGCGAGGGCGAACGCGAGGATGCGGAGGTCGATCGAGATGGACGACGCGCGCGGCAGCTCCGGAGGGATCAGACGCGCGAGGAGGTGCAGGCCGGCCCACGCCAGCGCGACGCCCCCGATCCCACCCAGCGCCGCGATCGCAGAGGCCTCCGTGAGGAGCTGTGTGAAGAGTCGGCTCCGTTCGGCTCCGAGCGCGGCGCGCACGGCCAGCTCGCTGCCGCGCTGCGCCCCCCGCGCCAGCAGGAGGCCAGCCACGTTCGCGCACGCCACGAGCAGGAGGAGGCCCACCGCGCCGAGGAGCACGAGGAGCGCCGGGCGCACCGACGCGAGGAGCTGCTCACGGAGCCCGACGACCTCCACGCCCAGGAGCGAGCTGTCCGGGAACTCGTCGCCGATCGCCGCGCCCAGCGAGGTCATCTCGGCGCGGGCGCCGGCGAGCGTGACACCCGGAGCCAGGCGCCCGGCCACGAACATGTAGCCTCGGCCGAAGTTGTTCCGCTCGTTCGGGTAGAAGACCTTCGGAAACCAGATGTCCTTCGTGGAGGGCCACAGGTCGACCGGCGGGAGGATGCCCACGACCGTGGCCGCCGCCCCGTCCACCTGGATGGTTGAGCCCACGGCGGCGGGGTCGCCGGCGAGACGCCGTTTCCAGAAGCCGTCGCTCACGATCACCACGCTCTTCTCGCGCTGGTCGGCGTCCGCGGCGACGAAGTCGCGGCCGAGTCGCGGCGCGACGCCGAGCGCCCGGAAGAACCCGGCGGTCACGCCCCACGCCGAGAGCGACTCGGTGACGCCGTCGGCGGCCATGTCCACACCTGTCGGCTCGGCGAGCCCCACCGCCGAGAACGAGCGCGCGCTCCGTTCCCACTGCAGGAAGTCGCCGGTGGCGGGAGGGATGCGGGTCTCGCCCGTCTTCGGGTCGGTGCGCCACAGCGTGACCACGCGATCCGGGTCGGCGAAGGGGAGCGGCCGGAAGAGGATGTGATCGGCCGCGCTGAAGATCGCCGTGCCCGCGCCGATCCCGAGCGTCAGCGTCGCCACCGCGGAGAGCGTGAACCACGGCCGCGCCGCGAGCGCTCGTGCCGAGAGGCGAAGGTCCGCCGCGAGCGCGTCCATCCGGGAGCGCCGTCTCGTCCGCATCATCCACCTCCTGTCCGCCTGGACGCACACCGCGCGCGTACGCTCCACGTCGCCGAAACGCTCCAGCGCCACCACGCGCGCCCGCTCCGGGTCCATCCCCTCCGCTACGAGGGCGTCGATGCGCGCCTCGAGGTGGAGGCGGATCTCCTCCTCGACCTCCGACTCGATGCGTCCCGCCCCCTCGTCGAGCCGCCCAATGCGCGGCCCCTCGCCGCCGCCCGTCACGTCACGAGGGCCGCAGCACCTTCAGCACGGCCTCGGAGTAGTCCATCCACCGCCGCGTCTCCCGCTCGAGCTCCCCGCGTCCCCTCCGGGTGAGCTCGTAGAAGCGCGCGCGCTTGCCGCTGTCGCCGTGCCCCCACTCCGAGCGCACCCAACCGCGCTCGCGCATGCGGTGCAGCGACTGGTAGAGCGCGCCGTCCTCCACCACGAGCGCGCCGTCGCTCAGGTCGGCGATCGCCGACACGATGTCGTAGCCGTGCCGGGGGCCGGCCTCGAGCGTGCGCAGGATCAGCACGTCGAGCGTGCCGCGCACGAGCCGCAGCGGATCGGTCATGGGGACTCCGTGATATACCCTTAGAATCTCAGGTAATCATGCCGCGGGGCGCGGTCGCCGTCAACGGCGGCCGATGCGCCCCGAGGCTGCGCCGTCACGGCGTCGCCCGCGGCGGCGTATGGAGCGGCATCGATCCGCGACCGTGGGAGGGGGGATGCCCGACAACGTCGGTCAGGGCATGTTGCGTCAGCTTGCGCGCGCCTCCCGGGCAGCGGCGTGCGGCTCGGTCCTGCTCGCGACGGCCTGCTCGGCGGGGCTCGACGCGCCAGTCCTCGACGTCCTCGACGTCGAGATGGAAACGCCCCACGCGCTCGTGCGTACCGTGCACGTGGTCCTGGGCGCCCCCGCACCGGTCACGGTGGAATACTGGACCGAGGGCAGCGTCCACATGGCGGTGGAGGCGGCCGCGGCCGCCGCGCCCACGCTGGTCCTGACCGGGCTCGAGCCCGCGCGGGCCTACCACTACCGGGTGCTGGGATCGTCGGCCGAGGGCGTGTTCACCACCGATCGGCTCCCCGCGGACCTGGAAGCCGTCGGCCTGGAGTCCACCGGCACCCTCTCGATCCCGTTCGTCCTCCTGCACCTCCACGACCAGAGCGGGTTCAGGGGATACGCGGCCGTGGACGGCCGAGGCCGGGTGCGCTGGTACTGGCGCACGGAGGATCTCCCGTACGGGATGACGCGCCGCGACAACGGCGACTTCGTGTTCATGGACCGGGGACGCGGCCTCGTGGAGGTCGCGCCCAGCGGCGTGGTCGTCCACGAGCTCGCGCGCGATCTCGCGCGCGGAGCCATGCATCACGACGTCATCGCGACCCCGGCCAACACGCTCCTCTTCATCGCGTTCGATACACGCGACCACGACGGAGCGCCGCTCGCGGGCGAGTCGATCTGGGAGTGGTGGCCGGAGTCGGGCGAGGTGGCCGAGCGGTGGAGCGCCTGGGATGCGCTCGACCCGGACGCGGACCGCGGCCCGCGCTTCGGCTCGGAGTGGATGCACGCGAACGCGCTCGCCCTCGGGCTGCACGGCAACGTGCTGCTCAGCGTGCACTTCTTCGACCAGATCTTGTCGATCGCGCCGGACTGGAGGAGCCTCGAGTGGCGCCTGGGCGGCGTGGGGGCGACGCTACCGGTGTCCGACGACGAGCGGTTCTCCGGGCAGCACGCGGTCCGCGAGATCGCGCCCGACACGATCCTCATGTTCGACAACGGGATCGAGCGCGGGGCGCGGTCGCGACTGGCCGAGTATGCCATCGGGGGCGACAGCGCCCGCCTCGTCCGGGCGTGGGAGCCCGATCCGCCCAACTTCGCCTCGGCCGTCGGCTCGGCGCGCCGACTCCCCGACGGCAACACGCTCGTCGGCTTCGGCATGAGCGCCGGCCGCTCCGGGTCGTCCGGCCCGGTCGAGGTCTACGAGGTCTCGCCCTCGGGGGCCGTCTTGTGGCACCTCGTGGTGCGGAACACCGAGCTGATGTTCCGCGCAGAGCCGCTCGCGTCGATCGGAGCCGAGCGGCAGGTGTCCGGGACGACGACGCGGTAGTGGGCGCCGGGACGCGCGTCCTACTTCGAGGAGAGCACGAACTGGTTGCCGTCCAGGTCGCGGAAGATCGCCGCGCTCCCCCAATCGGCAGTCTGCGGCGGGCCCTCGAACGCGACGCCGCGCGCGCTCAGCGCGTCGTACGACTTCTGCACGTCGCCCGAGAGGAAGGTAACGTTCTGGAAGCTGCCGATGCGGTCCTCGTGGCCCTCCGGCGTGAAGAGGACGACCCGCGTGTCCGCGCCCGGGATCTTCAGCTCGATCCACCGCTGCCGGTCGTCGAACGGCTGGTCGGTCGCGACGGTGAAGCCGAGCTTCCCGGTGTAGAAGGCCAGCGCGCGGTCCTGGTCGCGCACCGGGATGCTGACGAACTTGACGCCCTTGATCATCGAGGAGGCTCCGCGTGGAGGGGCTTGTCGCTCGCGGCGCGGGTGGGGCACCGGCGCGCCACGATGGATCGACGATCCACCCGGGCGGATCAAGGCGCGCTGGCCCTGCACCTCTGGCGCCACACGCACGGACGCGCAGCGCCGACGGTGGCGGCCAGCCTGCGGGAGATCGCGGAGGGCACGGGGCTCTCGCGGCGCGGCGTGCAGGGCGCGCTCGCCACGCTCGCGCGCAGGAAGCTCATCGGCATAGAACGGCGGTCGATCACCGACGTGCCCGTGTACACGGTCCATCGTCCGTGGATGCGATGAGCGGACCGTCCGCGCTCCTCTGGCACTGTCCCTCGTGCGGACGCGCCTTCGCCAACCGGAACCAGAGCCACGCCTTCGGCATCGCCGAGGCGCACGCGGTCGGCGCGCAGCGCCACCTCGAACGCTCCCCTCGACTTCATGGGGATAGAGCGCGCAGCTTCCCTGGGAACCATAGTGGTGGTGCCGGGGACGACCCCGGGTCGCCCCCGAGCCAACCCTGCTGCGAGGAGACGCGCCTCCTGGGCGGATCGGTGGAAGTGCTGCGCGGGACGCTGGACCTGATGATCCTGCGCGCGCTGCGTGGCGGGCCCGAGCACGGATACGGGATCACGCGCTGGATCAGGGAGCAGAGCGGCGAGGTGCTCCAGGTGGAGGACGGCGCCCTCTATCCCGCCCTGCATCGTCTGGTCGAGCGCGGGTGGATCGCCGCCGAGTGGGGCGTGAGCGAGAACAACCGACGCGCCCGCTTCTACGGCCTCACCGCGCGCGGTCGGCGGCAGCTCGAGGCCGAGATGCAGAACTGGGCGCGCTTCTCCGAGGCGCTGTGGAGGCTGGTCCGCGCCGGGGACGGCTCGGGTTGAGTCGGCGGATGCTGCGCGAGGACGAGCCCGATCCGTTGATCGCGCTCTGGAGACCGCTCCCCGAGGTCCCGGTGCTGACCTGAGTTCGCCGTGCGTGGGGCGTTGGGCGCCGGGCGCGTCCGGCTGGTCCGGCAGATCCTCACGGCGACGACCCTGCTGGCCCTGGTCGGCGGCGCCGGCGGCGTCCTCGTGGCGCGCGGCGTCACGTCCTGGGTCGCGCCCGCCGCCGGCCAGCCGGCGGTCGCCGACCTCGCCGCCGCGATCGGGCCGCGCGTGGTGGCGTTCGCGCTCGGCGTGTCGATCCTCCTTGGGCTCCTCTTCGGCTGGGCGCCCGCGCGCCGAGCGGCCGGAGCCGCCTCCGGGGAGACCCTCCGTGGCGCGTCGACGGCAGGCACCGGCGTCGCCCGCGGCCGCCTCCGCCGTGCGCTCGTGGGCGTCGAGGTCGCGCTGTCCGCGGTGCTCTACGACATCCGCACGCTCGACTCGATCGTGCGCGCCTCCGTCTCGGACCGCACCACGATCATGCAGCTCCTCGGCGCGTTCGCCGCCCTCGCGCTCGTGCTGGCGGCGGTCGGCGTGTACGCCGTGGCCGCCCAGTCGGTGCTCGTGCGCACCCGGGAGATCGGGCTGCGCCTGGCGATCGGGGCGCAGCCGGCCGGCGTGATGCGTGGGGTGGTGGGTCAGGAGCTCCTCCCGGTCGTCCTCGGGCTGGGGGTGGGTGGCGCCGGCGCCCTCCTCGGCGGGCGCGCCCTCTCGGGGATGCTCTACGAGGTCTCGCCGGGGGACGCCAGGCACGCTCATCGCCGTCGCGGCGATCCTCCTCGTGTCGTCCGTGGTCGCGCTCGCGCTGCCGGCGCTGCGCGCCCTGCGCGTCCACCCGGCCACGGCCCTGCGCCGCGAATGACCGGGTCCGGGGGCGTGGGCCGCCGGCGCCAATCGCCCCGCAACGCGGTGGACACCGGGACGCGCAGCGCACGGCGTGCCGGGACCCAGCACGCGAGGAGCGCGGCACCGGGCCGGCACCGATCCGGCGGCCGGCCCGGTCGGCCCGCCCTCAGCGAACGGAGCGCACGACCTCGAGAAGCCGGCGCCCGGCGACCTCGAGGCGCTCCTGGATCGCGCGCACCCTGCGGTCGGCGTCGAGCCCATCGATCCTGCGTTCGATCTCCCCGACCCTGCCCGCCACGTCGAGCGCGGCGAGGCGCTCCTCGACGGCGCGCACGCGGGCCCGCTCGTCGTACGTGGCCAGCTCCTCATCGATCGCGCGCGTGCGGCGGTCCGCATCGTATGCGCGCTCCTGCTCGCGCACGGCCTGCGCCTTCCCGTCCGCGTCGTATTCGGCGAGGCGCTTCTCGACCGCCGCGACCCGCCCGTCGGCGCCGTATCCTTCGAGCTCGGCCTGCAGCTCCGTGAGGCGTGACTCCACCCCGGCGATCTCGGTGGCGAGACGCTCGCGGGTCGTGGCGTCGTCCGTGGCCCCGCGCGCGGCCCTCAGCTCCGAGAGGTGGGCGTTCACCTCGGAGATCTCGCCGCGCAGGGTGCTCTCGCGGCCCCGGATCCCGGAGATCTCGCCCCGCAGGCTGCTCTCCTCGCCACGGATCTCCGAGACCCTCCCGCTCATGCCGTTGGCTTCGCCGCGCACCGAGGAGATCTCGCCACGGAGCTCGCTCACGTGCCCGCGGATCGCGGAGATCTCGCCGCGGAGGCTGCTCTCCTCGCCGCGCACCGAGGAGATCTCGCCCCGGAGGGTGCTGACCTGGCCTCGGATGCGGCCGACCTGCCAGCGCGCGCCGGCGACCGCGAGCACGGCGTCCCGCCACGCTTCCCCCTGCTCGTCGAAGGCGCGCTGCTTCCCGTCCACCACCCAGCGCGTCCGGATCCCGTCGCCGGTGCCGGACATCTCCAGCGACTGCGTCCCGTGCTCGTCGCGCACCTCGAGCTGCAGGATCGCGCCGTCCGCCATGGACGAGACGTGCGTCATGTCGTCGTCGAACCCCACCGGACCGCGCGCCCTGACGCACACGAGGGCGCCGTCCACGTGCGTCTGCACGATCCGGTCGCGGTCGAGCGTGCCGGAGGCCTCGATGCTCTCCCTGCCGCGGTCGTCCCTGTCCTGCGACCAGGTGCCGTCGAAGTCGCCGTGGAGGTCGCCCGCCAGGCACGCCGACTCCTGCGGGAGCGACGGGTCCGGCTCCGCGGGAGCGGCGCCCGGGGTGATGGCAACGGGTAGGAAGGTCCCGGCCGCCGGGGGCTGCGGCGAGGAGGGTGTGTCCCGCTCCGGACCGGCGACGCGCGGGGACACGGCGGCGACCGAGAGCGCCCACAGGATCGCGCACAGCGTGGTGGTCGCGCCGAGCCAGCGGCGAGAGCGACCGGCGGAAGGATCCAGGACGGCCATGAGCCTCTTCTCCAGTTGAGGTCGCTCCAGGCGCGAGAGTGCCGGAAGGGGGAGCCACGCCGGCTCCGCGAGCTCGAGCAGGTGGCGCGCGTACGAAGAGGGCCGGTGCCCGAGCGCCACCACCGCCGCGTCGCACGCCTCCTCGCGCGCGAGCGCCGCCCGCCGCACCGCCCACCACACGAGCGGGTGGAACCAGTAGATGCCGGCAGCCAGCCGCGAGGCCGCATGGCGCAGGACGTCGGCGCGCGCCACGTGCACCAGCTCGTGCAGGAGGACCATCTCGCGCCGCTCGGGGCTCCACGAGCGAGCTCGCTCGGGGAGGAGGACGAAGGGACGCATGACGCCGCCCGTCATCGGCGTGGACACGCCCCGCGTGAACCCGACGGCGACGCGCCGACGGACGCCCACCCTGCGGCGTGCCTCGTCGAGCGCGGCTTCCCACGAGGAATCGGCCGGCGGCGTCGCCGCCAGCGCCACGCGCCTCGCCCGGGCCAGGCCCAGGGCCAGCGCACCCGCAACCGGGAGCGCACCGGCCAGCCAGAGGACCAGGGCGAGAGAGCCGGGGGGGAGCCACGGGACGCGCTCCCCCGTCCCCAGCGACGGCGCGGTCCGCGTCGGCTCCGTTCCCGCCCTCGCGTCTCCCGCGGCGGGTGATGCGGAGGGGGAGCGGGTGACGCCCACCCAGCCGTCTCGGGGGCTCGCCCTTTCACCGACGCCACCGGACGTCCCCGCCCATGCCGGGAGCACGACAGGGACCCGTGGCAGCAGCGGACCCAGGGCCGGAAGCGCGAGGAGCGCGAGGAGCGTCACGCTCCACAGGGCGTGCCGTGCCCTGGCGCCCGACCGGGTCACCAGGCGCGCGATGAGCGCCGCGCCGGCGAGGAGCGCGGTCGCGCGCAGCGTGGTGGAGATCGCGAGCGCGGGGAAGATCCCCGACATCGCTTCGAAAGCCGTCATGTCACCGCCCCTCCTCTTCCGCCCGATCGATGAGCCGCTTGAGCCGTGCCTTGGTCTGGGGAGTCAGCGGTCCTCCCCGCTCGATGAGCGCAGCCAATGCGCCCTCGGTCGAGCCGTCGAAGAAGGTGCTCAGGAGGCTGTCGAGCGCGGTACGCCGCGCGGCCGCCGCCGAGACCGTCGGGAAGTACACGTACCGGGGCCCCTCGTACTCGTGCTCGAGATGTCCCTTCTCGACGAGGATGCGCAGCGTGGAGCGGACGGCCGCGTTGCTCGGCGGCTCCTCCATGGCCGAGCGGATCTCCTCGGCCGTCGCGCGCCCCATCCGGTGCACGATCTCCATCACCTCCCGTTCCCGCCTGCTCAGCCCGCCTTCCGGCAACATCGCCCGCTCCGTTCGTGATGGGACACGGCCAACAGGCCAAGGGTAATGCGGTGATGTTGAAAAATCAACATTCTGTTGAAAAGACCACAGAAGAGACGCTTGGCAATGCATCGACAAACGATGCCTCGTGTGTCGATCTCTCGAGCCCGTCGAGGGCACCGTCGACACCGATCGGGACGCGACAGATGAGCCAACGAGCGCAGGACGCCCTGCCCACGGCCGAGTTCCAGATCCTCCTGGCGCTCCTCGAGGGGCCGGCGCACGGCCACGGCATCCGGAAGGACGTCGCGGCGCGCACCGACGGAGAGGTGGAGATGGGCCCGGGGACGCTGTACACGGCCATCAAGCGCATGCTCGAGCGCGGGCTCATCCGAGAGACGGACGAGCGCCCGGCCCCCCCGAGGACGACCCCCGCCGTCGCTACTACCGGATCACCGGGCTGGGCGAGGAGGCTGCGCGCGCGGAGGCCCGGCGCATGGCCCGCCTCCTCGGCGTGGCCGCCGACCGCCGCCTGATCCCGGACTGGCGCGGGGCATGACCCCGCGGCGCGGCGCGGTGAGGGCGCTGGCGACCCGGGCGCTGGCCCGGGCGTTCCGGGCCTTGTGCTGGCTCTACCCGCCCGCGTTCCGGCGCCGCTTCGGCGAGGAGATGCGGACGGACCTGCGCGCCTCGATAGGCGAGGCGCACGGGCTGGCGGGCCTCCTGGCCACGTGGGCGCGTGCGGCCGTGGAGGTACCCTCCACCGCGACCCGCGAATGGGGCGCCGCGCTCCGCGGCGCGCGCCCACGGAGCACCAGGTGGAACGGCCTCGCTGGGAACGGAGCTCGTCGCGGACGCGCCTCCTCGGGGTCGACCCCGGCTTCGATCCGGAGGGGGTTGTGGTGGCGCGGGTCGCGCCCGCGCCCGACCGGTACGCGTCCGGCGACGAGCGCACCGATTACTACCGCCGCGTCGCGGCGGCGGTGGTGGCGCGCCCGGGCGTCGAGGGCGTCGGGATGATCGAGAGGCTGCCCCTGGACGGCGGGAACACCACCGCGAGCCTCACACTCGACCGGATCCGCCTCGAGCCGGGCGAGACGTTCGAGGCGGCGAACTACCGCGTGGTGACCGGCTCCTACTTCGGCGTCACGGGCATCCCGCTGCGCGCCGGCCGCCTCCCGAGCGAGCAGGACGCCCCCGGGACGGAGCCCGCCGTGGTGGTGAACGAGGCGTTCGTCCGGCGCTTCCTCCCCGAGGGCGACGCGGTGGGTCATCGCATCACCGGAGGCGACGGCGAGCCATGGTTGACCGTCGTCGGGGTGGTCGGCGACGTGCGGCAGCACGCGCTCGCCGTCGCGGTGAAGCCGGAGATCTACGTCCCCTTCGCGCAGGACCCGCATGGCGCGATGTACCTCGTGGTCCGCGGCGACCCGGCGGCGCGGGATCCCACGATCCCGCGCGGAGCACGCCCGACCTGGTCGGTCACTCCTGTCTGAGGGCCTCCACGGGGTCCACGCGCGTGGCCCTGAGCGCCGGCACGAGCGTGGCGAGCGTCGCCGACGCCAGCAGGACGCCCACCACGAGCGTGTAGGTGAGCGGGTCCGTCGCGGTGACGCCGTAGAGCTGGCTCCGGAGCACGCGTGACACCGCCAACGTCCCGACCAGGCCGAGCCCCACGCCGACCAGGACGAGCAGGAGCCCCTGCCGCATGACCAGGCCGAGCACCGCGCCCCGGTCCGCCCCCATGGCGATGCGCACACCCAGCTCGCGGGTGCGCTGCCCCACGACCTGCGCCATCACGCCGTAGACGCCGGTGGCGGCCAGCGCCAGGGCGACCGCCGCGAACACGGCGAGCAGAACGAGCGAGAGCCTGCGCTCTCCCAGCGAGTTCGAGATGAGCTGCTCCATCGTCGAGACACGGGCGAGCGGGAGGTTCGGATCGAGCTTCGCGACCGTGGCGCGCAGCGCGGGAACGAGCGCCGTGGGATCGCCGGTCGTGCGCGCGAGCACGTACATCCCCGCCCTGGGGAACTGGCGGTAGGAGCCGTACACCTGGATGCGCGGATCGGCCGCGAGGCCCTCGTGCGCGGCGTGGCCGACGACGCCGACGACCTCGATCGGCGCGTCCCCGAAGGAGATGCTCTTCCCCACCGGGTCCTGGTCGGGCCAGTAGCGGCGCGCCAGCCCCTCGTCCACGACGGCGACGAGCGGCGTCTCCGGTCCGTCGGCGTCCGAGAAGAACCTCCCCTGAAGCAGCGGGAGGCCCAGCGCCTCCTGGAAGCCGGGGCTGGCGATGCGGATGTCCCCCCAGGGGTTCGGCTCGTTCGGCCCCGGCTGGTAACCCACCACCGTGAAGCTCGCCGTGGACCACCCGCCGCCGAACGGAAGCACGGACTCGACGCCCGCCGCGCTCACCCCAGGCACCTCGCGCACGGCGGCCACGAGCTGGTCGTAGAATGCCCGCTGCGCGTTCGCGTCCGGATACGCGTTCCCCGGGAGGGCGACGTAGAAGGTGATGAGCCCCTCGGGATCGAACCCCGGGCTCAGCGCCTGCAGCCGCGCCATGCTGCGGAGCAGGAGGCCGGCGCCCGCGAGCAGGGCGAGCGACAGCGCGAGCTGCGACACGACGAAGAGGCGCCGCAGGCGCAGGCCGGAGCGGTCGTCGCCGGCCCGCGCGCCCTCGCGCAGGGCGCCGGAGACGTCCGTGCGCAGCGTGCTGAGCGCGGGGGTGAGGGCGACGAGGATGCCGGTGCCTATGCTCACGACCAGGGTGAAGAGGAGCACGGTCCCGTCCAGGCCGATGTCGGAGAGCCCCGGCACGGAGCGCGACGCCACCGCCTCGAGGCCCGCGAGACCGGCGTAGCCCATCCCGAGGCCCACCGCCGCGCCCGCGAGGCCGAGCACGACGCCTTCCGCCAGGAGGCGACGCAGCACGTCGGAGCGGTTCGCGCCCATGGCCAGACGCACGGCGACCTGCCGGCGCTGCCCGGAGGCGCGGGTGAGCAGGAGGTTCGTCACGTTCGCACACGCGATGAGGAGGACCACCACCACCGCGCCGAGGAGGACGAGGAGCGCGGGCCGCACGTCCTTGGTGGCGAGATCCTGCAGCCCCGTGACGTGGATCGACCAGTCCGACATGAACTCGTCGGGGTTGTCCTGCTTGAGGCGCTCGGCGAACGCCGCCATCTCGGCCCGCGCCGACGCGATGTCCGAGCCGGGCGCGATGCGCGCCACCAGAGACAGGTACTCGTTGGTGTACCCCTGGCTGTACTGCTCCTCGGTCAGCACGAGTGGGACCCACAGCTCGACCTGGCGGTTGAACACGTCGCGGAAGGTCCGCGGCATCACGCCGACGATCGTGTACGGGTCGCCGTCCAGCACCAGCGTGCGCCCGAGCACGTCCCTGTCCTCGCCGAAGCGCCGGGACCAGAAGCCGTAGGAGAGCACGGCCACGTGCGCGTCACCGCTCTCGACGTCGGGGCCGTAGGCGCGTCCGAGCGCAGGGGCGACCCCCAGCGTCTGGAAGTAGGTCGGCGACGCCGCGGCGGCCGTGATGCGCTCGGGCTCGCCGCTCCCTGTGAGGTTGAGCGGCTGGCTCGTCTCCACCGCCATGTCCGAGAAGCTGCCGGGGCCGCTCCGGTAGTCGTGGAACCCGTGCGCGGACACCGAGGCCTCGAGGCCGTTCAGCGACGGGTAGTAGTGGTTCAGCGTGACCAGGGTCGACGGGTCGGCGTACGGGAGCGGCCTCAGCAGCAGAGCGCTCACCACGCTGAAGATGGCCGTGTTGCCCCCGATGCCGAGCCCGAGCGTGAGCACCGCGACCGCGGCGAACCCGGGCCTGCGCACGAAGCCTCGCAGCGCCTGCTTGAGGTCCCTCGTCATCCTCTCCATCGTCCCTCCGCTGGGTTTGCCCACCGCGCGCCTGAGATGCGGCGTCGTCGTCTCCGATGCCTCCAGTCCGAGCACGGCGGAGAAGCGTGCCCCGCCCCCGTTCACCGACAGGTCCACCAACGTGCGCAGGAGGAGCCGGGCGACGCTCCAGCCGCCCCGCCTCCTCGCCTCCAGCCACTGCGCGTGGAACATGGCCGCCATCTCGTCGCCGTGGACGCGGCGGATACGCCGCGGGAAGATCCACAGCGACCGGCGGTACAGGCGCACCGCGAGGAGCTCGCGCTCGCTCACCCGGCGCCCTCCGGCCCCGCGACGACCCCACGGAGCTCCGGTTGTGAAAGGAGATTGCGCAGCCGCGACGCCTCCGCGACCACGACCGCGCGCCCGAGGGGCGTGAGCGCGTAGTAGCGGCGGCGGGGATCGACGTCCGCCTCCTCCGGCGGCGCGGGCACCTCCTCCACCACGCCGTCGTCCAGGAGCTTGGCGATCGTCCGGTACAGCGAGCCCGGGTCGAGCGCCACCGAGCCCCCGGAGCGGTCCTCCACCGCCTGCTTGATCCGGTATCCGTGGGAGGGAGCCTCGAGGAGGGCCGCCAGGATCGCGAACACCCTCGGGTTCAGGGGAAGCCTCGCACGCACGTCTCGATCGGTCATGGACCTCTCTCTGCCAGGTGACTAGTGCACCCGGACACAAATACGGTGGCATTCGAACGGCGCTGCATCTCGCCCTGCGTCGTTGCTCGTCGTCGAAATAGCCCTGCCGACAACGCTTCGCGTTGTTACCCTCCTCCTCGCGCCTAGCAGGGTCGAACGCATCGCCATTCTCGGTGCGTCACCGTATTTGTGTCCGGGCGCACTAGAGGCATCTGACATACATGGACGAGAGGGCCCGCGCCGGGGTTTCGATCACGGCGGCCCCCCCGGATCTTCAGTGGGCGCGGGGGGGTCGCCGGGCGTTCCGAGGTCGGGAAGAAATCCGTCGTGCCGTCCGTACCTCGGTCATCGTGCCCCCCCGAGTGCCCTGATCCCGAGCGATTCCCATGGCCCACCGACACTTCGTCGCGCTCCTCTGCGCCGCCCCCCTCCTCAACGCCTGCGCCGCCGCCGACCGATCGAGCTGGGCCGGCACCATGACCGACAGCGCGGGCGTCACGATCGTCTCCAACCCGGCGGAAGGCATGTGGAAGCCGGACGACGCGTGGAAGGTCGAGGAGGTGCTCTCGATCGGCTCGGTCGAGGGGGACGTGGTCTACCAGTTCGGCCAGATCGCGGGCGTCGACGTGGACGCCCAGGGGAACGTCTACGTGGCGGACCAGCAGGCACAGGACGTGCGCGTCTTCGACGCGCAGGGCCGCTACCTGCGCACCCTCGGGGGACCCGGGTCCGGACCGGGCGAGATGGGCCTCGGCGTGACCGGCGTCTTCGTCGTCGACGACCAGGTCCTGGTGCCCGACCTGGGCAACCAGCGTATCGACCGCTTCGCGATGGACGGCACGTCGCTCGGCAGCGAGCGCCTGGACTTCACGAAGGGGGTGCCACTCCGTTGGGACGCGTCGGTGGGCGGACGGCTGATCGCGCAGAAGCGGGCGCTGAACGTGGGCGACTCGACGGCGGCCCCGCGCGGGGATCCCATCGTCACGCTCGCGGCCGAGGGCGTGGAGCCGGACACCGTGGCGGTCCTGCCGATCGGGCAGAGCTTCCAGGTCACCGGGGGGCGGGCCCGCATCCGGCAGTTCGAGCCCGAGCCGATCTGGGACGCCGACCGCGAGGGACGGCTGGTCACCGCCATGAACGACGCCTGGCACATCCGGCTCTGGTCCCCCGACGGCTCCCTCACCCGCGTCATCACGCGGCCCTCCGAGCGGAAGCCGGTCACCGAGCGCGACAAGCAGGTCATCAAGGACGCCGTCGCCACCCTCGCGAGGCAGCAGGGAGCCCCTCCCCAGGCCATCGAGGCGCTCATGCAGCGCTACGAGTTCGCCGACTTCTTCCCGGCCTTCGCCACGCTCGCGCTCGGCCCGAACGGCTCCGTCTGGGTCCAGCACTTCCGCTCGGGCGACGAGCTCGCCGGCGAGGGGGAGACCTTCGACATCCAGGACATGGGCTCCCCCGATTGGGGCGTATTCGACGCCGACGGGCGCTACCTCGGCACCGTGACCTTCCCCGGCCGCTACCAGCCGATCCGCGCGATGGGCGACCTGTTCTACGGCGTGGCGCGCGACGAGCTCGACGTGCAGACGCTCAAGGTCTATCGGGTCATCACGAGCTAGGCTCCCGAGGCCGGGAGCTCTCTCGGGGGGCGGTCGCCGGGTCCGGGCGGCCGCCCCGCTCCTCGTTCCGGTGAAACCTCCGAGCTACCCCTTTCGTCTATTTGTTCTAGTTTGTAGAAACATGGACGGCCCGGCCGACCGGGAACGCGACACCCTCTACGACGAGGATGGGCCGATGGGCAAGGGCGAATTCCTGGGCGAGTTCGAGCAGGTGGTCCTCCTCGCGGTGGCGCGGCTCGGGGGGAACGGCTACGGGATGTCGATCCGCCGGGAGATCGAGCGCCGCGCGGGGCGCGAGGTCACCGTGGGCTCCGTGTACGCGACGCTCGCGCGCCTCGAGGAGAAGGGGCTGGTCGCATCGGAGGAGGGAGAGGCCACGCCGCGGCGGGGAGGCCGTGCCCGACGGCACTTCCGCATCCTCCCCGAGGGGGCGGAGGCGCTGGAGGCGACGCGGGGGATGATGGCACGCATGTGGGAGGGCGTGGCCTTCGACGGCGGCGACCCGTCGTGAGGCGACCCGTCCGCCCGCCCCGCGCGGCGGAGCTGCTCGTCCGCCTGACGGTGCCGCACGCACAGCGCGAGGACCAGCTCGGCGACCTGCAGGAGGAGTTCGAGGAGCGCGTGGCTCGCGGCGACCCCGGCGCGCGCGCCTGGTACCGGAGGCAGGCCGTGGGCACGGCGGCCGCCAACCTGGGCTATCGCCTGCGCGCGGCGCGCGGGACCACCACGGCACGGAGGGGGGACGGGACCATGGGCACCTTGTTGCAGAATATCCGCCATGCGCTGCGCGGCGCGCGCAAGAATCTGGGCTTCAGCGCCGTTGTCGTGCTCACGCTCGGGCTCGGCATCGGCGCGAACACGACGATCTTCAGCGTGGTCTACGGCCTGATCCTCGACCCCTTCCCCTTCCCCGAGCCCGGACGGGTCGTGGGCATCGGCACGGCCTACCCGAAGCTCGGTGGCGAGCTGGGCTTCTGGGAGAACCTCTCTCCGGTGGAGTTCACGGACGTCAGGGACAACAGCCGCACGCTCGAGGACGTCGTCGCCTGGGACATGGGCAACCGGCAGATCTCGGGCGAGGGCACGCCGCAGAACGTCTTCACCGGCTTCTGGTGGGGGGACGCCCTGCGCACGCTCGGGATGAAGGCGCACCTGGGGCGCGGCTTCAGCGACGACGAGATCGAGAGCGGCGCCACCGTGGCGCTCCTCAGCTACCGGATGTGGCGGGACCGCTTCGGCGCGGACTCCACCATGGTGGGGACCAGGATCCTGGTGAACGACGCACCCTACACGCTCGTGGGCATCCTCCCGGAGGGCGTGGACCTCTACGGGATGGACCTGTGGACCATCATGCCGGTCCCCCCGGACCGCTATCCCCGCAACCGCAGGCAGTTCCAGCTGATCGCGCGGATCCGCCAGGGCTCGACGCTGCGCGACGTGAACACCGAGCTCGACGGCCTCGCCCGCCGCACGGAGCAGGCGTACGCAGCCGAGTTCGAGGAGTACCAGGGCTGGTCGATGCGCGCGCTGACGTGGAACCAGGTGAGCTCGCGTCCCTTCCGCGCCGGCGCGTTCATCCTCATGGGCGCGGTGGGCTTCGTGCTCCTCCTCGTGTGCGCGAACACCGCCAACCTGCTCCTCGCACGGGCACAGGGCCGGCGCCGCGAGATGGCGGTGCGCACGGCCATGGGCGCCGGGCGCGGCCGCCTCCTCGGGCAGCTGCTCACGGAGAGCCTCGTCCTGGCACTCCTGGGCGGCGCGGTCGGGTTCGGGCTCGCGCGCCTCGGAAACGCAGGCGTGGGCGCGCTCCTCACGACCCTCGCGCTCCCGGTGGCCGGGAAGGTGGAGCTGAACGGCGCCGTGCTCGCGTTCACCGCGGCCGTGGCGATCGCCGCGGGCATCGTCTTCGGGCTGGTTCCCGCCTTCCAGGCCTCGCGAACGGAGATCTCGAGCGTCCTGCAGGCGGAGGGGAAGAGCGCGACCGCGGGGCGCAGCCGACAGCGTCTCCAGCGCACGCTCGTGGGCGCGGAGGTGGCGCTGGCGTTCGTCCTCCTCGCCGGCGGTGGGCTCCTCGTCAACAGCTTCGTGCGCCTCAGCCGCGTGGACACCGGCTTCGCCTCAGACAACGTGCTGACGATGCGGCTCACCCTCCCGCGCGAGAAGTACTCGGGCGAGGCGGTCCCGGCGTTCTTCCAGGACCTGTCCGAGCGGGTCGAGGCCGTCCCCGGCGTGCGGTCGGCGGCCGGGGCCACGCAGTTCCCGCCGATCGGCTTCTCCTTCCGTGAGCTGTGGTTCGAGGGAGGCGCCCCCTCGGAGGACCAGACGCTGCCGCGCGCGCTCACGACCGTCGTCACCGCCGGTTACTTCGAGACGCTCGGCATCCCGCTGCGCGCCGGGCGCACCTTCGACGCGCGCGACGCGGCGGGAACCCCGCTCGTGGCGATCGTCAACGAGGTCGCCGCGCGCCGCTGGTTCGGGGACGGGAGTCCGGTAGGCCGCCGCATGAAGGTCGGCGGGCCGGACGCCGACGCCCCGTGGTTCGAGATCGTCGGCGTGGTGGGCGCCACGCAGAACCGCGGGCTCGACCGACCGCCTGAGCCCGAGGTCTTCGCGCTGCACGCCCAGCTCGGCGACGCGGCGAACCAGCTCTTCCTCCTGGCGCGCACGGACGTGGAGCCGCGCTCGGTGCTGCCCTCCGTGCGCAGGGTCGTCCAGGAGATGGACCCCGACCAGCCGATCTACGCGATCCAGACGGTCGGCGAGGCGTACGCCTCCGCCTCCGCGACGCGCAGGGCCACCACGCTGTTCCTCTCGCTCTTCGCGTTCTTCGCGCTCGCCCTCGCGGCCGTCGGCATCTACGCGGTGGTCTCGTTCACCGTGAGCGAGCGCACCCAGGAGATCGGCCTGCGCGTCGCGCTCGGCGCGGACGCGGGCGGCGTGCGCCGGCTCGTGGTGCGCCAGGCGCTCGTGCCCGTCGTGGCGGGCGCCGCCGTCGGCCTCGGCCTCGCCGTGCCGGTGGGCGGCGCGCTGAAGGGGATGCTCTTCGAGGTGGCCGCGGTGGATCCCACCACGATGGCGCTGGTGGCCCTCCTCCTCGTCGGCGTGGCCGCGGCAGCGAGCTTCATCCCGGCCTGGCGCGCCAGCCGCCTCGATCCGGTGGAGGCGCTGCGCGTGGAGTGACACCGGTGAGCGGTGGTGGGGTACGGCCACTTCGACGCGACCATCATCCCCGAAGCGGTCTCCCGCAGGAGCGCTCTACCGTGAGCTACACGGCCGTGAACCCCGCCACCGGCAAGCCCGTCTCCGCCCACCCTGCCACCCCACCCGCCGAGGTCGACGCCATCGTGCGGGCCGCGCACGCCTCCCACCTCGCCTGGCGCGAGACCCCCTACACGGAGCGCGTCGGGCCGTTGCGCGCGCTGGGCCGTCTCCTGCGGGAGCGCAAAGACGAGTACGGGCGCCTGATGGTGGAGGAGATGGGCAAGCCGATCTCCCAGGCCGTCTCCGAGGCCGAGAAGTGCGCGACAGCCGGGGACTACTACGCGGAGCACGGAGCCTCCTTCCTGGAGCCGGTCCCCGTCGCGACCGACGCGTCGAAGAGCTACTGGACCTACCGCCCGCTCGGCGTGATCCTCGCGGTGATGCCGTGGAACTTCCCGTTCTGGCAGGTGATCCGCTTCGCGGCACCCGCGCTGGCCGCGGGGAACGCCGGCATCCTCAAGCACGCCTCCAACGTGCCGGGGTGCTCCGACGCTCTCGAGACGCTCTTCCGCGACGCAGGCTTCCCGCCCGACCTCTTCCGGACGGTCTACATCAGCGGAACGCGCGCCAGCGACCTGATCGAGCACGAGCTGATCCGCGGCGTGAGCATCACGGGGAGCGTGTCCGCGGGGAGGAGCGTGGCCGAGCGAGCCGGAAGCGTGCTGAAGAAGTGCGTCCTCGAGCTCGGCGGGAGCGACCCCAGCGTGGTGCTCGCCGACGCCGACCTGGACGCCGCGGTGACCGCGTGCGTGCGCGGGCGGATGATCAACAACGGGCAGAGCTGCATCGCGGCCAAGCGCTTCGTGGTCGTCGAGCAGGTGGCCGACGCCTTCACGGAGCGCTTCGTCGAGCGCATGCGCGCGATCGAGATGCTCGACCCCATGGACCCCGACTCCGAGCTCGGCCCGATGGCGAGCGTCGAGCTGCGCGACGAGCTGCACGACCAGGTGGTCCGCTCCGTCGAGGCGGGCGCGACCCTCGCGCTCGGCGGAGAGGTGCCCCACCGGGAGGGCGCGTGGTATCCGCCCACGGTCCTCACGGATGTGCGCCCCGGGATGGCCGCGTACGGGGAGGAGCTCTTCGGACCGGTCGCTACGATCCTGCGCGCGAAGGACGAGGCCGACGCCGTGCGCATCGCCAACGACACGGTCTTCGGCCTGGGCGCCGCGGTCTACACCTCCGACCGGGAGAAGGGCGAGCGCATCGCGGCGGACCTCCTCGAGGCAGGCAACTGCTTCGTGAACGGGATCGTGAAGTCGGACGCGCGCCTGCCCTTCGGAGGGGTGAAGGAGAGCGGGTACGGCCGCGAGCTGTCGCCCCTCGGCATCCACGAGTTCACGAACGTGAAGACCGTCTGGATCGCCTGAGCGCCGGGTGCAGTTGACCGCACGCCGGGCGCTTGACGACGTTCGAGGCTCGGCGGGACGACAAACCCGACGGGCCGCCACCCACCGGCGGCTCGATGAGACGAGGAGAGAGGATGACCGAGAGCCGTAGCACGTGGGACCCCCGACACGGGACGCCTCCCGGTGCCGCCCGCCCCACCGCCTCCCATCAGGACGACGACGACGATGACGACGACGATGACGGGGGCGACGCCGCGCGGCCCACGTCGACGCGTTGGACCGAGGGGATGCGCGAACGTCTCTTCAAGGCCCGGACGCTGATCATCAGTGGCGAGATCAACCAGAAGCTCGCCTCCGAGGTGATGGGCCAGCTCCTCGCCATGTCGGTCGAGTCGGACGCGCCGATCACGATCTTCATCAACTCGCAGGGCGGCCACGTCGAGTCGGGCGACACCATCCACGACATGGTGCAGTTCATCAAGGCCCCGGTGCGCATGGTGGGCACCGGGTGGGTCGCGAGCGCCGGCGCCACGATCTATGTGGCCGTCCCGAGGGAGCGTCGCTTCGCGCTCAAGAACACGCGCTTCCTCCTCCATCAGCCGGCGGGCGGCATGCGGGGCTCCGCCGCCGACCTCGCGATCGAGGCCAAGGAGATCGTGAAGATGCGCGAGCGGCTCAACCACATGTACGCCGAGCGCACCGGCCAGCCGATCGAGCGGATCATCGACGACACGCGGCGCAACTTCTGGCTCGACGCCGAGGCGGCCGTCGAGTACGGCCTCGCCGGGAAGATCATCCGGAGCGTGGACGAGCTGCAGTAGGGGAACGACGTCGGGCATGACGCGCTCCTCGGCGGGTCCGGGTAACACGAGAGGAGAGGCGGCGTATCCGTTTGACGGACGGCGGGAACGGTAGCGAGCGGCCGGAACCCGCTTCGGGAGCGGGGCCGCAGAGCCCCGGTCATGCCGGCCGACGTCGGCGAGGAAGGCGGCGCTTGCAGATTCGTCCTTGCGCTTCCCTCCGCGTCGCCGGCAACCTTGAGGGTGAACAGCGTGACGTGTATCCCTTCGGCCTGAACCCTGGACCGGATCGTCGACGGCGGACGCGGGGTGTCCAGCTTCGATCGGGCCGTCTCACCGAGCGAGCGGCATTGATGAGGGTCCTTCTCCTCGTCGTTCTTGTTCTTTTCGCACCCGGAGGCCCCCGCCTCCGCGGCCAGACGCCGACGGAGCGCGCGACGCCGGCATTCGCGTCCCCCTCTCCCCCATCGGCGGACCACTCCGCCATGCACGTCGCCCTGTACACGGTCGGTGGTGCCATCGTGGGAGGGTGGGCCGGATATGTGGGCGCGCAGGTAGCATGGAGTGATTGGCGTGACGCCCCGGGGCGCGGCGACCAGCGGCTTCGCTTCTCCATCGGTGGCGCCGCGATCGGGCTGGTGGCCGGCCTTCTCATCGGAACGCACACGCCCGCCGCGGCCGCGCTCGTGCCACCGGCGCCGACCACCGCACATCCGGCGATCACCGCGGAGGAAATCCGCGCCTCGACCGCGCGCTCGTTGCCGCAGCTGCTGCGTGAACGGCGTCCGCAGTGGCTGCGCTCGCGGGGGGTGGATGTGATCACCCCGAGTCGCGACGCCGTGCACGCCCCCGGCGTTCGGGTGTATCTGAACGGCGAGCTTCTGGGAGGGCTCGACACGCTCGACGAGGTATCGATCGACGCGGTTACGCGCGTCGAGTTCCTGGAGGCCGCGGCGGCCGTGCTTCGCTGGGGTGCGGGGAACGGAGACGGCGCGATTCTGCTGACGACAGCGGCATCGGAATGACAGGCCGGCGACGGGATGACCCCGCCGCCGGGAGAACCGGATGGGGGTGGGATGGCGGTGCCTGAGTCGCGCCATGCCCGCCCGCGGCCCGCGTCTCATCCGGGCCGCAGCTCTTTCACCGCGAGGACTAACATGTCGCCCCGACCGCCGCTCCTGCTCTCCGTGGCACTCTCCACCCTCCTCGCGGCCTGCGCTACCCGGCCGTTCGACCGATCGACCGAGCCCGGAGGCAGGCCCCTCGGGATCACCAGCGCCGGGTCCGTCGTGATTTCCGGTGATGCGCTCAAGGGCGATCCGACGTTGACGCTGCTGGACGCCGTGCGCAGGGCGATGCCCCAGATCAGGACCGCGGGAACGGCCGACCCGACCACGTGCCCGACCATCGAGCTGCGCGGCAGGGACCGGATCCATGGCGATTCGAACCCGACCGTATACGTCGACGGCATGCGCACCGTCGATACCTGCCCGCTCACCATGATCCAGGCGATCGACGCGAGGCTGGTCGAGGTATACCCCCTCGGAGTCACGTCGCGGGCCGGCTACCAGAGCAGCGCCCACGGCCTCATTCTCGTCTTCCTCCAGCGCTCCGACGCCATCGACCGGAGCTGACGGCGCGGCGCCGCCTCACATTTGCGGGTCGCTGAGGAAGGAGAGAGCCCCCGGGGAGTGACTCCCCGGGGGCTCCATGCTACCCGCAGCCGACCGCAGGTGCCCGGTCACATGGCCGGGCACCTGCGCCGGCAGCCTCCTGCTACCGCCCCGTGAACCAGAGCGGTTTGTCCAGAGCGGTGTACTGTCCGAGCCCCTGTGCCGACACGGCGGCCTGGAGGTTCGCCTTGTTCAGCACGTCCTCGTTGTCCGCGTACGGCATGCGCTCGGGGATGTCGCTGAGGGTCGCGCGCGGCCCCGGCACCAGATGGGGGACCCGCGTCCGCCGCCACTCCGTCCACGCCTCCATCCCCTGCATGTACATCGAGATCCACTTCTGATACGCGATCTGCGTGAGGCCCGTCGCCGCGCTGTACTGCACGCGCGGCTGCGCCATGTACGCGTCGATGGCCGCCCCGCCGATCCCGTACTGCTCCATCGACGCACGGATCGCCGAGGCATACAGGGTCGCCGGGTCGCCCGCGATCCACCCGCGCTCGGCGGCCTCGGCCTCGAGGAACAGCACCTCCGAGTACGTCTCGAGCGCCAGCGGTGCGTCCGGCGTCCTGCGCCAGTATGCGCCGATGCGCGAGATCAGCGACAGGTCCGTCGGACCTTCCCCGTTGTTCAAGCCGTTCGGCAGACCCCGATACACGCCCTCGGAGTTCAGATCCGCGAAGACCGGTAGCCGCGGGTCGTTCACGCTGAGGAGCGAGTCCACGAACGTCTTGCTCATGCCGTAGTCGTCGCGACCGATCGCGTTCGTGTAGATCGGATTCTGGTTCGGGGACGCCGCCAGGTACAGCAACGTCGCGTTGTCGTCGTTGCTCTCGAAGACGCCCGCGGCGACGGCCGCCTGCGCTTCACTCTGTGCGGTGGCCGCGTCCACGTTCGACAGATGGATCGCGAGACGCAGTCGCAGCGAGTTGGCGAACTTCCGCCATGCGCCCATGTCCCCGCCGTACATCAGGTCGCCGGTGGGGAAGCCGAGCCCCGCAGGATCGATCTCGTCGCTCGCCACCTTGAGGTCGTCGAACAGCGCCGTATAGATCGATTGCTGCGCGTCGTACGCCGGCTGCAGATTCGTGCCTCCCTGCAACGCCTCGGAGTACGGCAGGTCCCCCATCGCATCCGTCATCGCATCGAACATGTACGACTTCATGATGCGACCCACCGCGTCCCAGTTGGGCGTCCCCTCCTCGGTGCCCTTGTCGATCATCGTCTGCGCGTCCTCCAGCGCACCACTGTAGAGGCCCCAGTTGCCGTCCGTGCCCGGACGCACGATGTACTTGTCCTCGTCGCGGTACTGGATCTCAGAGTAGTACTGCACCCAGAGCCCGCCGTACCGGATCTGCCAGGTGCCCGACCACGTGTTTACCGTGGACTGAAGGATCCCGGACAGGATCGAGGGCGGCGGGACGTCCGTCGGCCCATTCGGATTCGTGTTGATCGACGTGATGTCGCCGGCGCACGCCGTGACAACGGCGCACATAGCCGCCGCGACGACCACGCCTGCATGGATTCTAGATCTCATGGTTGGCTCCTGTCTCGCGGGTGGCTATGGCCGGACGGACAACGTGAAGCCGATGCTGCGCGCCGTCGGCAACTGTGCGTTCTCGACCCCCTGACGGTTGCCCGTGTCGAAGGCGGTCTCCGGGTCGATGATGTCGTTGTTGGCCCAGAGGAACAGGTTGTGGCCCACCAACGCGAACGTCGCGGAGGAGAAGCCCCAGCGACCCACGAGGGCGTCGGGCAGGTTGTAGGCGAGGCGCGCCTCGCGCAGCTTGAGGTAGCTGGCGTCGATCAGACCGTCTTCCTGGGAGTAGAAGGTGTTGTGCCAGTAATCCTGCGCCAGCACATGGGTCGTGTCCGGCGCACCCGTGCTCTGGTAGACCGCGTTCGGGACGACGTAGCCGGGCTGGTCCCAGTCGGTCTCCCGGCCCGCGAGCGTCCGCTCCAGCACGCCCGAGTAGCTGCCGAACCACTTCGTCACCGAGTACACGTCTCCGCCGTGCTGGCCGTCGATCGTGAAGGAGAGAGCGAAGCTCTTGTACGACAGGGTGTTGGTCAGACCACCGACCCAATCCGGGTTGTAGTTGCCCATCACGACCTGGTCGGAGGCGCGGACCGGCAGCCCGTCGTCGCCGACCATGATGTGGCCCTGGTCGTCGCGGGCCCACTTCGTCCCCACGATCGTGCCGTACGGCTGGCCGACGTCGGCCGTGATGGTGGCGTTCCAGTAGTTGCCGACCTCGATCCGGTCGACGCCGCTGTAGAGCGAGAGCACCTTGTTGGTGTTCCTCGACCAGTTCGCGATCACGTTCCAGTTGAAGGCCTCCGTACGGATCGGCGTGACGTTCGCCTCGATCTCGATGCCGCGATCGCGGACCTCGCCCGAGTTGACCCACGCCGAGGTGAAGCCGCTGGCCTGCGAGATCGAGACCGGCAGGATCTGGTCCTTGGTGTTCTTCTGGTACCACGTGGCGTTCAGGACCAGCCGGTTGTCGAAGAAGCCGAGATCCGTGCCGAACTCGAACGCGGTCGTCTGCTCAGGCTTCAGGCCCGAGTTCGGCAACTGATTGTCCACGTTGAACGTCGGCTGACCGCCCCACGGCGTGCCCGAGCCGTAGGTGGCCGCGAGCTGGTAGGGATCGGTGTCGTTGCCGACGCGCGTCCAGCTCGCGCGCAGCTTGCCGTACGAGAGGGTGTTGCTGTCGATCCCTAGCGCGTCGGTGAAGATGAACGCCGCCCCGACGGAGGGATAGAAGTACGAGTTGCCCCCGTCAGGTAGCGTCGACGACCAGTCGTTGCGGCCGGTCACGTCGACGTTGAACCAGTTCTTGTAGTTGAAGCTCGCCGAGCCGTAGACGGAGTTCACCTGCTTCTCCGACTTGTAGATCGAGCTACCGGGCTGGCCGGCCGAGTTCTCCAGCGTGTAGACCCCGGGGATGACAAGCTGGGTGACGGTGTTCGTCGTCGACCCGTACTCGGTCTTGCCGTACACGGCGCCGGCGTTGACCGTCACACTCAGGTCCGGCACCAGCGGGCGGTTGGCCGAGAGCAGGACGTCCGCGGTGGTCTGGCTGTGCGTCTCCGCCTTGTCGTCGAAGCGGCCGAGGCGGTCGTCCACGGTGTTCACGGGGTAGTTCGCGCGGAAGTCGTTCTGGTACCAGTCGCGGCCCACACGGCCGGTGACGCTCATCCAGTCGGTGAGGGCGTAGGTGGCGGACGCATGGCCGATCAGACGGTCCCGCTTGAAGTCCGTCGTCTTCTGGCCCGCCATCCAGTACGGATTGTCGTGGTAGCTGTAGTTCCAGCTGTAGGGAATGGGCGCGTCCGTGCGGATCCACGAGTTGCCCGCGATGATGTCACTGGTCATCGGGTCGCCCGGATCGCGCATCAGGCTCTGTTTCAGCAGCTTCATGTCCACCTGGCGGCCGAACCAGATGAAGTTCTGCATCGGATCGGCCTCGTCGTACGACTGCTTCGGCTGATTGGCCATGGCGTCGTTGATGTAGTCGAGCGACGCTTCCGTGCTGATCTTGTTCGAGATCTGGGCGCCGCCGGCCAACGTCACGTCGGTGCGGATGTTGCGGTTGCTCGGGTACATCCCGGCCTCGTCCTTGCGGCCGACGGAAAGGCGGACGTTGCTCTGCTCGGAGCTGCGTGACACGGCGACGTTCACGGTGTTCAGCATCCCCGTGTTCCAGAAGTCGCGCACGTTGTCCGGGTGCGCGACCCACGGCTGCTGCTTGCCGAAGAACTGGTCGATCGGCCGGCCGTCGAGCTTCGGCCCCCAGCTCTCGTCGGCGAAGTCGTTGACGCCGCCGCCGTTGCCGTCGACGAACTGGAAGTCGCCGTAGAAGCCCTGGCCGTACTGGTTCTGGTAGGCCGGCAGCATAAGCGGCGTCTCGAAGTTGGAGCCGATCGTCGCGGTCAGGCCGAACCCCCTCTCGCCCCCGCCGCCCTTGCCCTTCTTCGTCTCGATGACGATGGCCCCGTTCGCCGCGCGGGAGCCGTAGAGGGCGGCCGCATTCGGCCCCTTCAGCACGGTCACCGACTGGACGTTGTCCGCGTCGATGTCCGCCGCCGCGTTGCCGACGTTGTAGCCCGCCATCGACCCTGCGCCGTAGCCGCTCAGCGACGCGGCGGAGTTGTCGATCGGGATGCCGTCGAGGATGATGAGCGGCTGGTTCTCGCCGAGGATCGAGCTCGCGCCGCGGACCACGATGCGCGCCGATCCGAACGGGCTGCTCGAGTTCGTCACGTGGACGCCGGCGATGTTGCCCTGCAGCGCCGACACGATGTTGGTCGTCGGCACCTTGTTGAGGTTGTCCCCCGACACCGACTGGGCCGAGAACGGGATCGTACGCTGCTCCCGTTGGATGCCCATCGCGGTCACCACGACGCCCTCCAGACCGATGGCTTCCGATTCGAGCGTCACCTCGACGTGATCCTGGATGGGCGCTTCCAGGGTCTTGTAGCCGATGAACGTGAAGACGAGCGTGCTGGCGCTCTCGGGAACCTGGATCGAGAAATCGCCCTGCTCGTTGGTGATGACGCCCAGGGCCGTGCCCTTTACGGTGACCTGGACGCCCGTCGGAGCGACTGCGCCCGGCAGCGTCACGTGCCCGGTGACCCTCCGCATCTGCTGTGCCGCCAGCAGACCCGGGAGGGCGACCAGCACGATCAGAAGCAAGGCTCCTTTGGTAGCGAGACGCGTCATGAGTGTGCCTCCTCGCGAGTGGGTGGACGGAGCCCGGCGGAGTCCGTGGCACGTCTCGGGTGGGGTGGCCGGACCACATACCGGGTTCCGCGGACTCACGAATGCGGTCCGACCGAGGTCGGGCCGGCATCGCGTGACGGGCCCGGAGCGGCCAGGGAGACCAGGGGACCGGCTCGTGCGGGGGCGCAGACCGGGGTCTCGCGAGGTCGGGGGGCCCACCAGGCGGTGAGCCCTGATATTTCAAGCAGGTGAAGCTTAGGTTTGGCGGCTTGGCGACGCAAGGCGGATGTCACACTGACTTCTCACGGTCGTGACACGGGTGTAACGGGTCGTCGACCGCGGCGCCGGGACCGAGCGGGCGCTGCACCCAGGGGGAGCGGGTGGCGGCGTCTGGTGACCGTGCGACATCGGCCCCACATTGCCCCACCCCGTTCCGGACCCTCTGCCCCGCGACGCCCATGAAGAAGAGCCGAATCGTCACGGCAACCCTGGCCACCCTCCTGCTCGCCCTCGCACAACACCCTGGATTGTGGGCCCAGCAGGAGGTGCCCCACGCCCCACCGCGCGGCACCGAGGGTGATGGCCCCTTCGACCGCCTCGTCATCCGCGGCGCGACGCTGGTGGACGGCACGGGCGCCCCTCCCGTCGGACCGGTCGACATCGTGATCGAGCGCGACCGCATCGTGGAGGTGCGCAGCGTGGGTGCTCCGGGCGTGCCCATCCGACCCGGGGGGCGCCCGGGGGGCGCGACGCGCGAGCTGGACGGGGCGGGGATGTACGTCCTCCCCGGCTTCGTCGACGTGCACGCGCACATCGGCGGGCTCGCCCAGGGCACGCCGGCGGAATACGTGTACAAGCTCTGGCTCGCCCACGGGGTGACCACGATCCGCGACCCGGGCTCGGGAAACGGCGTCGACTGGACCCTCCAGGAGCGGGCGCGCTCGGCGAAGAACGAGATCGTGGCGCCGCACATCTACGCATACGCCTTCGTGGGCACCGGGTGGAGCGGTGGACCGGTCACGACACCCGAGGAGGCGCGCGCCTACGTGCGCTGGGCGGCGGAGAAGGGCGTCGACGGCTTCAAGATGATCCCCGGCACGTATCCCCGCTCCAACGACCCGAAGGTGTTCGCGGCCGTCGTCGACGAGGCGAAGAAGCTCCACCTCGGCACGATGTCGCACCTGAGCCAGCAGGGCGTGTCGCGCATCGACGCGCTCGACGCCGCCCGCATGGGGCTCGGCTCCATGGAGCACTACTACGGCCTCCCCGAGGCCCTCTTCGACGACCGCACGGTCCAGGACTTCCCGGACGACTACAACTACAACAACGAGTACGACCGCTTCGGGCAGGCCGGCCGGCTGTGGAAGCAGGCCGCCACCCAGGGGAGCGCGCGCTGGAACGCGGTCATGGACTCGATGCTCGACCTCGGCTTCACGATCGACCCGACGATGACGATCTACGAGGCCAGCCGGGACGTCATGCGCGCGCGACGCGCCGAATGGCACGACCTGTACACCCTCCCGTCACTCTGGCAGTTCTACCAGCCCAACCGTGAGAGCCACGGCTCGTACTGGTACCACTGGACCACGCGCGACGAGATCGAGTGGAAGCAGGACTTCACGCTGTGGATGCGCTTCTTGAACGAGTACAAGAACCGCGGCGGCCGCGTCACGACCGGCTCCGACTCCGGCTTCATCTACAAGCTCTACGGCTTCGGCTACATCCGTGAGCTGGAGCTCCTCGAGGAAGCGGGCTTCCATCCCCTCGAGGTCGTGCGCGCCGCCACGATGAGCGGCTCCGAGCTGCTCGCCGGGCAGCAGGGGAAGGAGGCCGACTTCGGCGTGGTCGAGGCAGGCCGTCGGGCGGACCTGGTCATCACCGAGTACAACCCGATCGAGGACTTCAAGGTGCTGTATGGCACCGGGACGCTCCGCCTGAACGACGAGACCGGCGCGGTCGAGCGCGTGGGCGGCGTGCGCTGGACGATCAAGGACGGGATCGTGTACGACGCGCGCCAGCTCCTCGCCGACGTCGCCCGAATGGTCTCGGACGCGAAGACGAAGGCCGGGCTCGCAGCCGACGCGCCACTGACGGTGGTGAAGGTGCACTGACCGGCGGCGCGGGCGGCGGGGTCGACGCCGCCGCCCGGCGACCCTCAGCTGATCGGCCTCGGGAGGTAGAGGAGCGGGAGCCCAGCCCGCGCGAGCACCTCGTTGAAGGCGGGGATGTCCCGGGTCTTGAGGATCTGGAGCTGCGTCTCGAGGCGCGACCACTGGGCCAGGTAGTCCGCGGTCGCGTCGCGCACGCCCTGCGTGACCGGGATGTTGGCGCCGCCCATCCGCTCGAGGAGGTCCTTGTACTTCATCATGAGACGCGCCTCGAACTGGTACGCGTGCTGGAACGTCTTCAGGTCCTCCTGCAGGATCCCCTCGATCCACCCGTCGAGCTTCCCGTCCAGCGCGGCGCCGCCCTCCTGCACGTCCGTGGCGGTCGTCAGCTCCATGATCACATCGATCTGGTCCTTCACCCGCCGAAGGTCGGTGACCCCCTGTCCCATGCGCGTCGCGGCGTCGTAGAGCGACCTCGACAGGCTGTCCAGCACGGCGTACTCGGCCACCGGATCGGCGACGATCCCGCCGAGACGCGGATCGATCACGATGGCGAAGTCCTGCGTCTCCCTGTGGTCGCCCACGGTGAGTCGAACCTGGTAGCGACCCGGGCGCGCCGTGTAGGCGCCGAGCCCGGGCGACGTCGCCGTGATCTCGACGAAGCAGGGGAATGTGCCGACCTGCAGGTTCCAGCTCCACCGGTGCGCGCCGGCGTCGCGCTTCAGGAGCTTCGGGCGCGGCGAACCGGGACAGTCGGGTGTGGGATCGTCGGTGCGCTCGGCGAAGACCACCTGCCCCGCGTCGTCGAGGACCTCCATCGCCATCGGCGTGGCGTCCGGCACCGTGTGCTTCAGCGCGTAGTTCACCTGCACGCCCTTCGGGGGGTTCTCGCCGAAGCCACCCTCGGCGTAGTAGCCGTCGGCGATGTTCCGGTAGGTGTCGCGCGGCCGGTAGAGGAACATCTCCGGCGCCGCGGCCGCGTCGGCGATCTGGTGGAGCGGCGTGACGTCGTCGAGGATCCAGAGCCCTCGCCCCTGCGTCGAGACCACCAGGTCCTTCTGGCGGATGCGCATGTCCGTGACCGGCACCTCGGGGAGGTCGAGCTGGAAGGGCTGCCAAGTCGCGCCGTCGTCGAAGGAGATGAACATCCCCGTCTCGGTGCCGGCGTAGAGGAGGCCGCGGCGATCGGGGTCCTCGCGCACCGAGCGCGCGAAGGTGTTGCCGGGGATGCCGCGCACGATCTTCGTCCACGTCGCCCCGTAGTCGTTCGTCTTGTAGATGTACGGCGTGAAGTCGTTCAGCTTGTAGCCCGCGGCCGCGAAATACGCGGTGGCCGGGTCGTGCGGCGACGGCTCGACAACGTTGACGATGCTCTCGGGCAGATCCTTCGGCGTGACGTTCTTCCAGGTCTTCCCACCGTCTCGCGTCACGTGCACGAGCCCGTCGTCGGAGCCGACCCAGATCACGCCCTCCTGCAGCGGCGACTCCTCGATGTTGAAGACGTCGTTGTAGCTCTCCGCCGTGATCTGCTCGTTGGAGATCGGGTAGCCGCCCTTCCCCTGGTGCGCCTTGTCGTTGCGCGTCAGGTCCGAGCTGATGACCTCCCACGTGGTGCCGCGGTCCGTCGACCTGTGGACGAACTGCGACCCGTAGTAGATCACGTCCGGGTCGTGCGGCGAGACCTCGACCGGCCCGTTCCAGTTCGCGCGGTACTTGAGGTTCTTCGGCTGCTCGCCCTCGACGCGCTCCGCGTACGGGCGGATCATGCGGTAGTTCTGCGTGACGGCGTCCCACTCGCCGAGGAAGCCCGCGAAGAACGTCGTGTAGACGTAGCGCGGGTGCTCGGGGTCGAGCGCGACGGTCGCGGATTCACCGGAGCGGATCGTCTGCCAGTCGTGATCGCCGATGCCGTCGCCGAGCGTCTGGCTCGCGATGACGATGCCGCTCGCGTCCTGCTGCCCGGAGTAGACCTTGTACGGGTAGCCGTCGTCGGTCTCGACGCGGTACATCTGCGCCGTGGACTGGTTGAGCTGCGTCGACCAGGTCTTCCCGCCGTTCAAAGTGACCGTGGCGCCGCCGTCGTCGCCGTCGATCATGATGTCGGTGTCGTCCGGGTCGATCCACAGCGCGTGGTGGTCCACGTGCGCATCGGGCATGCGCGTGTACGTCTTCCCGCCGTCGATCGACTTCATCGGACCGCTGTTCATGACCCAGACCTCGTCGGGGTCCCGCGGGTCCGCGATGATCTGCATGTAGTACCACGCGCGCGCGAACGTCGTCGGGTCGTTGCTCACCTGGCGGAACGTCTCGCCCGCGTCGTCGGAGCGGTACACGCCGCCCTCCTTCCCGATCGCCTCGACCGCGAGGTACACGACGCTCGGATCGGCCGGGGAGATCGCCACGCCGATCTTCCCCACGAGCGAGGGCAGCCCCGCGGTGATCCGCTTCCAGTGATCGCCGCCGTCCGTGGTCCTCCACACGCCGCTCCCGGGGCCGCCGCTCTTCACGGCCCAGGGGAAGCGCCGGAGCTCCCACGACGTCGCCATCATGTGGTCGGGGTTGTGCGCGTCCATGCTCAGGTCCACGAACCCGGCGGAGTCGTTGACGAAGAGCACCTTCTCCCAGGACGCGCCCCCGTCCGTCGTGCGGTAGATCCCACGCTCGGGGTTGGGGGCGTACGGATTCCCGAGCGCCGCCAGCCACGCACGGCCCGGATCGCGGGGGTCGACCTGGATCTTGGCGATGTGACGTGTGGCCTCGAGCCCCAGGTGCGTCCAGGTGGCGCCCGCGTCCGTGGACTTGTAGACGCCGTCGCCGTGCGACGTCTTCACGCCGCGCACCGGCGACTCGCCCGTGCCCACGTAGATCACGTTGGGGTCGGACGGCGCGACGCGGATGTCGCCGATCCCCGTGGTGGTGAAGAATCCGTCGGAGAGGTTGTGCCAGCTCGTCCCCGCATCGGTGGTCTTCCACACGCCGCCGCCCGTGGCGCCCATGTAGAACGTGAAGGCCTGGCCGCGCACGCCGGTCACCGTGGTCACGCGGCCCCCGCGGAACGGGCCGATGTTGCGGAAATGCATGGACGCGAAGAGCGCGGAGTCCACCTGGGAGAGGGCAGCGCGCGGACAGAGGAGGCCGAGGGGAGCGAGAGCGACGAGAATCGCGAGCCGACGGGGGGCTGAGGTCCTCACGGTGCCTTCCTGGACGGGGAAACGGACGGCTGGGGCCGGACCGATCGGGGGGAGCACGTTAGGTCGGGGGGACGGGGGCCGACAAGCCGGGTTGACCCTTCGGGTGGAGCCCGGTATTCCTGCCGCGGTCGCCCGGCACCATGATCTCCTCGGCACCCGGAGGCGCTCACATGTTCACGATCCGCATGGAGCAGGGACACTTCACCCCGCAGGAGCAGTACCAGATCACGACCGCATGCAACCAGCGAGGGAGGCGTCCTCGATGGCCGCGGCGGGCGTCTCGCGCGCCATCCACGACGAGAGGGAGGCGAACCGGATCGTCGAGTGGTTCGGCGACACCATTCCGCTGCAGGTCGCTGAACGCGTGCGGATCATGGATGCGTTCTTCCAGGGGGATGGCCGCACGGTCACCTTCGTCGACCGTCGGCACGAGCGTGAGCGCGAGATCATCTACAGGGGCCCGGGTGTGCGAGCGGCATACGGGCGCTCGCTTCCGATGGGCGCCTGCGACTACGCCTACGTGAAGCTGCTCCCGGGCGCATCGGGACCCGGGACCGGCCACGTGGGAAGTGGGATGCGCCTCTACCTCGGGGAGCGCTTCTTCCATACGAGCAGCAACCTCGTCGACCGGGCGGCGACCATCTACCACGAGCTGGCGCACAAGCTCCTCGGAATCCCGGACCACGTCTACATGCCGGGGCCATGCCGCACCCTGGCGCGCACGAGCGCGCAGACCGCGTTCGACAACGCGGACAACTGGTGCTACTACGCCACCAGCTTCATCTACTCGTGGCCGTAGGGCGAGCCGTCAGGGGCTTTGACGGGGCGACCCGGCCGGCTCATCTTGGGCGCCCCCCCAGGACTCGATCGACAGGCCCTCGATGGACGGAAAGGCCGGGGCGCCCCCGGAAGGGGCGCGGAGCACACGAGCCGGGGCACGGAAGACGGCCGAGCACGCACGCATGGACGATCAGGCGTCCGGGCGCGCGGATTGGCGTCGCTGGGGCCCCTACCTGGCGGAGCGCGCCTGGGGGACGGTGCGCGAGGACTACAGCGCGGACGGCGACGCCTGGCGCTACTTCCCCCACGAGCACGCGCGCAGCCGCGCCTATCGCTGGAACGAAGACGGGATCGCCGGCTTCTCGGACCTGGAGCAGCACGTCTGCCTCTCCGTCGCGCTCTGGAACGAGCACGACACGGTCCTGAAGGAGCGCCTCTTCGGGCTGGACAACGGCCAGGGGAACCACGGCGAGGACGCGAAGGAGTACTGGTTCTTCCGCGACGGCACGCCTTCGCACGCCTGGATGGAGATGCTCTACAAGTACCCGCAGGTCGCCTATCCCTACGACCTGCTCGTGCAGGAGAACGCTGCGCGTAGCCAGCGTGAGCCGGAGTTCGAGCTCTTCGACGCGCTCCACGAGGCGTTCACGGCCAACCGCTATTTCGACGTGTCCGTCGCGTACGCGAAGGCCAACCCCGAGGACCTCCTGTGCCGCATCACCGTCCACAACCGCGGCCCCGACCCCGCGCCCATCCACGTCCTCCCGCACCTGTGGTACCGGAACACGTGGTCGTGGCACCCCGGGGCACACCGCCCGCGCATCCGCGCCCTCGGTGAGGGCGCCGCTTGGACCGAGCACGAGGGGATCGGCGAGCGCTGGTGGTACGTCGAGGCCTCTGAGGGCCACGTCCCGCTCCTCTTCACCGAGAACGACACGAACACCGAGCGGCTCTTCGGGGCGCCCAATCCGACGCCGTGGGTGAAGGACGGCATCGGTGACGCGGTGGTGGGCGGCCTGGCCGACCGCGTGCGCGCGGACGAGGGGAGCAAGGTGGCGGGCCACGCGCGGGCCGTCGTCGAGCCCGGCGGCACGTTCACGGTGAGGGTACGCTTCTGCGCGGAGCCCAGGGAGGAGCCCTTCGCAGACTTCGATGCCATGGTGGAGCGCCGCGTCGCCGAGGCGGACGCGTACTGGGACGCCGTGCACCCGGAGTCGCTGGGGGAGGACGAGCGCCTCGTGCAGCGCCAGGCGCTGGCCGGCCTCCTCTGGTCGAAGCAGTTCTACCACTACGACGTGTACCGCTGGCTGCGTGGCGACGCGACCCAGCCCCCGCCTCCCCAGGAGCGCTGGCAGGGGCGCAACCGACGCTGGAAGAACCTCTCCAACGCCGACGTGATCCTCATGCCGGACACGTGGGAGTATCCCTGGTACGCGTCGTGGGACCTGGCCTTCCACTGCGTGGCGATCGCCCGCATCGATCCGGAGCTGGCCAAGGAGCAGCTCCTGCGTATGGGCGACGTGCGCTACCAGCACCTGAGCGGTCAGTTCCCGGCGTACGAGTGGAACTTCGACGACGTGAACCCGCCCCTCCTCGGTTGGGCGGCGTGGCAGGTGTACGGCATCGAGCGCGACGCCACGGGGAAGGCCGACCTCGCCTTCCTGGAGGCGATGTACCAGAGCGAGCTGCTCTGCTACAGCTTCTGGGTCAACCGGAAGGACTCCAACGGCCGCGACATCTTCGGGGGCGGCTTCCTGGGGATGGACAACGTGGGCTCCTTCGACCGGAGCCAGCCCCTGCCGAACGGCGCCGAGCTCGAGCAGAGCGACGGCACGAGCTGGATGGCGCGCTTCTGCCTGACGATGCTGTGCATGGCCGACGAGCTGGCGCGCCACGACCCGTTCTACCAGGACGCGTCGATCCGCTTCTTCGAGCACTTCATCTACATCGCGCACGCGATGACGAACATCGACGGCGCCGGCATCGACCTGTGGGACGACGACGACGCCTTCTTCTACGACGTCATCCGCCTCTCGTCCGGCGAGAGCTTCCCGGTGAAGATCCACTCCGCGGTCGGGCTCGTCCCGCTCCTCGCGGTGCACGTGCTGGCGCCCGCCGAGACGGCCGGCCTCGACCACTTCATCGACCGGGCCAAGGAGTTCCTCGAGGAGCGCCCCGCCCTGCTCACGAACGTCGCGCCGATCGGCGTGCCCGGGCAGGACGAGCGCGTCCTCCTGGCCGTGCTCGACGAGGACCGCCTCTCCGCAGTGCTGCGGCGCATGCTCGACCCGGCCGAGTTCCTCGGCGACCACGGCATCCGCTCGCTGTCGCGCCACCACCTCGACCACCCGTACGTGCTCGACCTCGACGGGCACGCGATGTCGATCCGCTACCTCCCCGCGGAGTCGGAGAACCGCCTCTTCGGTGGCAACTCCAACTGGCGCGGGCCGATCTGGTTCCCGCTGAACTACATGATCGTCGGGGCGCTGCGCGAGCTCTCCCTCTACCACGGGGATCGGCTCCTGGTGGAGTGCCCGACCGGGTCCGGCGAACGGCGCCCGCTCGCACAGGTCGCGGCGTTCCTCACCCGCCGGCTCGCCTCGATCTTCCTGCGCGATCCACGCGACGGGCGGCGCCCCGTGTGGGGGGACAACGACTACTTCCAGACCGACCCGCACTGGCGCGACCTCGTCCCCTTCCACGAGTACTTCCACGGCGACGACGGCACAGGGCTCGGCGCGAGCCACCAGACCGGATGGACCGCGCTGATCGCCTCGCTCCTCTTCGAGCTCTCCGAGCAGGAGGCCGATGGCTGACGTGCGGCGTGGCCGGTCCCACCCCGTGGGTGCCACCGTCACCCGGGAGGGTGTCAACTTCTGCGTCTACTCCAAGCACGCGGCCCGGATCGACCTCCTGCTCTTCGACCACGCGGGTGACCCGCAGCCCTCAGCGATCGTGGACCTCGACCCCCGGGAGAACCGTACATACAACTGGTGGCACGTGCTCGTGCGTGGCATAGGCGCAGGGCAGCTCTACGGGTACCGGGCGCACGGTCCGACGCGTCCCGCGCTCGACCTCCGCTTCGATCCCGAGAAGCTCCTGCTCGACCCGTACGCGCTGTCGGTCGCGAACGTCGACGGTTACGACCGCGCGCGCGCCGCCGCGCCCGGGGACAACACCGCCTCGGCGATGAAATCCGTGGTCGTGGATCCAGCCGCCTACGACTGGGAGGGCGAGCCTCCGCGCCATCGGGCCTTCGCCGACGCCGTGATCTACGAGGCGCACGTGGGTGGCTTCACGCGCCACCCCAGCTCGGGAGTGGCTCCCGAGCGCCGCGGCACCTATGCCGGACTCGTCGAGAAGATCCCGTATCTGCAGGACCTGGGCATCCGCAGCATCGAGCTCATGCCGGTCCAGCAGTTCGACGCCCAGAACGCCCCGCACGGGCTGAACTACTGGGGCTACCAGCCGGTCGCCTGGTTCGCCCCGCATCGCGGCTACAGCTCGATCGCCGGCCCGAGCGGCCCCGTCGACGAGTTCCGCGACATGGTGAAGGCGCTTCACCGCGCCGGGATCGAGGTCATCCTGGACGTGGTGTTCAACCACACGGCCGAGGCCGACGAGCGTGGGCCGACGCTCTCGCTGCGCGGGCTCGACAACCCCACCTACTACATCCTCGACCCGTACGACCCGTCGCGTTACGTGGACACCACCGGCACGGGGAACACCATCAACGGCAACGAGCCCGTGGTGCGTCGGATGATCCTCGACGCCCTGCGCCACTGGGTGCAGCACATGCACGTCGACGGATTCCGCTTCGACCTCGCCTCCAGCCTGTCGCGCGGGGAGGACGGGAGCCCGCTCGCCCGGCCGCCGATCCTCCTGGACATCGAGGTGGACCCGGTCCTGGCGGGAGCCGGAATCATCGCGGAGCCGTGGGACGTGGCGGGGCTGTACCAGGTCGCGAGGTTCCCCGGCGATCGCTGGGCGGTGTGGAACGGGGCGTATCGCGACAACGTCCGCCGCTTCGTGAAGAGCGACGAGGGCGTCGTCGGCGCGGTGGCGGACAGCGTCAGCGGGAGCGCGGGGCTCTTCGGGGACCTGGAGCGCGATCCGAGCCGGAGCGTGAACTTCGTCACCGCGCACGACGGATTCACGCTCGCCGACCTGGTGTCCTACGACCGGAAGCACAACGACGCCAACGGCGAGGAAGGCCGGGATGGATCCGACGCCAACGACAGCTGGAACTGCGGTGCCGAGGGCCCGAGCGACGATCCGGAGGTGGAGAGCCTGCGCCGTCGCCAGATCAGGAACTTCGTCACGATCCTCCTGACGTCGCAGGGCCGGCCGATGCTCCTCATGGGCGACGAGGTGCGCCGTACGCAGGGCGGCAACAACAACGCCTATGCGCAGGACAACGAGGTGAGCTGGCTCGACTGGGCCGACGTCGAGCGCCACGCCGACCTCCACCGGTTCGTGCGCGGGCTCATCGACTTCAACCAGGGCTCGCCGGTGTTCCGTGGCGAGGAGTTCTGGGGGGAGCCGGGCGGCGCCGAGATCGCCTGGCACGGCGTGCGGCTGGGCAGCCCCGACTGGGGGGAGGTCTCGCACACCCTGGCGTACGAGCTCCGGCACGCCGAGACCGGCCTCCACCTCCACGTGATGCTGAACGCCTACTGGGAGCCCCTCTCCTTCGAGCTCCCCGACCCGGGCGCCGGCTCGCGCTGGTGCCGCATGGTGGACACCGCGCTGGAGGCCCCCGACGACTTCGCCGATCCACACGTACCGCTGGAGTCGGACGCACGCACGTACCGTCTCGAGGCGCGCTCGTCCGTGGTGCTGGTGGCCGCTGCCGACCTTTTGGACGCACCCGGGTAGGACGTGGGCGCGCACGTCCGGGCGGGCGTATCACCTACGAAACGCGGAGGAGGGTCATCGTGAACCTGAGCGGGAAGGTCGCCGTCGTCACGGGCGGCAACAGCGGCATCGGCGCGGCGGTGGTCCTGGAGCTCGCGCGCCAGGGCGCCGACGTGGTCATCGACTACATCACGCACCCGGAGGCGGCCGAGGAGCTGGACGAGGAGGTGACGGCGCTCGGCGTCGAGGCCATCGGCGTGCGGGCCGACGTGAGCAAGGTGGCCGACCTCGAGCGCCTGGTGCAGTCCGCCGTGAAGGAGTACGGCCGTCTGGACATCATGGTGAACAACGCGGGGATCGAGACGCGCACCTCCGTGCTCGACACCACGGAGGAGCAGTACGACCGCGTGATGGCCATCAACCTCAAGAGCGCGTTCTTCGGCACGCAGATCGCTGCGCGCCAGATGATCGCGCAGGGCGAGGGTGGGCGCATCATCAACATCTCGTCCGTCCACGAGGACTGGCCCATGCCGGGCAACACCCCCTACTGCCTCTCGAAGGGCGGGATGCGCATGCTCACGCGGACGGCCGGGGTGGAGCTGGCGAAGCACGGCATCCTGGTGGTCGGCGTCGCGCCCGGCGCGGTGGAGACGCCCATCAACCGCGAGACGCTGAGGGACCCCGGGCTCGCGACGAAGCTCGCCGCGGCCATCCCGCTCGGGCGCGTGGCGAAGGCGGAGGAGATCGCCGGCGTGGTGGCGTTCCTGGCGGGGCCGCAGGCGAGCTACGCGACGGCGACGACGTACGTGGTGGACGGCGGGATCATGCAGCAGAGCCCCGGCCTCTGACGGACAACCCCGGCTCGCCCTTGCACGCCGGGACGCTCGTCACGATGGTCTTGGAAGGACGTGCGACGCACGGCGTCCCGCCTTCCAGGTCCGGGAAGTCGATGAGATCGACCTTCGTTCGCTGCGGCACGCTCGCCGCCCTCTTCCTCGTCGGGAACGTCGGAGGCGCGGACGCGCAGGGGCTGCGCCGCCCGGCCCCGTCCCCGCTCGGGGACCGGCCTGAGCCGCCGGCGGATTCGCTACAGGAGTCCTTCCCCCTCAGGGCCCGGCTCCTGACCGGCACGGGCGCCGCCGTGCTGGGCGCGGGACTCGGCTTCTTCGCCTCGCAGGTCGCCCGGGGCGACTGGGAGGACGGCCCCGGGGGCCACCCGATCGACCGGCCCCTGTGGGCCGCCATCGGCGGCGGGGTCGGGTTCGCGGTCGGCTTCCGCTTCCCCCTGGCGAGGATGGGCGTGGGAGCCGAGCGACGCGACGCCCTCCCCACGGGCCGGAGCCGCCTGGGCGCGAAGGAGATCCTGGACGCGAAGGTCGTCAACGCCTACGAGGCCGTGCGGCTGCTCCGCCCGGAGTGGTTCGTGCTGCGGGGCCACCAGACGCTCCTCCCGCCCGGCCAATGGTGACTTCAGCGACGGCGGCCCGGCGCTGAAGGTCTACGTCGAGGAGGAGTACATCGGTGGCATCGAGGCGCTGCGCACCATCGCCGCGCAGGACGTCGGTGCTGCGTACCACCTGGACGCCGGGAGGGCCACGCACCGATGGGGTACCGGGCATCTGCAGGGCGCGATCCTGGTGGTGCTCGCGGGCTGAAGGGGTCCGGACGGGGGCGCCGGCATCAGCCCCCGCCACCCCTCCGCACCGGGCTCCCCGTCTCGGCGATCCGACGCGTCGCGGCCACCAGCTCGCCGGTGATGCCCGGCTCGTGCGAGGAGTGCCCCGCGTCCGGCACGATCACGCCGTCCAGCTCGGGCCAGGCGCGCCGCAGGTCGTCGAAGCTCTTCACGGGACAGACCATGTCGTAGCGTCCGTGCACGGCGAACGACGGGATCGAGCGGACGCGGTCGACGCGGTCGAGGAGCTTGGTGTCGGGGTCGAAGCGGACGTTGCGGAAGTAGTGCGCCTCGAGCCGCGCGAGGCTCCACGCCATGTCGGCGTCCGAGAACATGTCGGCGAACTCCTCGTTGGGCAGCAGCGTGCAGCACGATCCCTCGTACACGCTCCACGCACGCGCGGCGGACAGCGCCGCCTCGCGATCGTCGCCCGTGAGGAGGCGCCAGTAGGCCTCGAGCAGGTCGTCGCGCGCGGACTCGGGGACCTGCTCGACGAACATCCGCCAGAGCTCGGGCTGGACCTTTCCGAGGTCGTAGAGCCACCAGTGGATCTCCTCGTCGCGCAGCAGCCAGATCCCGCGCAGCACCAGGCCGAGGACGCGCTCCGGGTACTCCTCCGCGTAATGCAGCCCGAGCGTGCTCCCCCACGAGCCCCCGAAGACGTGCCATCTGTCGATCCCGCGGGCCTCGCGCAGCCGCTCGAAGTCGGCGGCGAGAGCGTCGGGGTCGTTCCCCGTCAGCTCGCCGTGCGGCCTGGAGCGCCCGGAGCCGCGCTGATCGAGCAGGACGATCCGGAAGCTCGCGGGATCGAAGAAGCGTCGATCGAACTCGGAGCACCCTGCGCCGGGGCCGCCGTGGACGAAGAGGATCGGGATGCCGTCGGGGTTCCCGCACTCTTCCCAGTAGAGCTCGTGCGGGGCGTCGACGGCGAGCGAGCCCGACGCATAGGGCTGGATCTCGGGGTAGAAATGCTCGTTGGCCATGCGGCAAGCTCGCCCCTGTGCGGCGCGGTCGCCAGGGCGCCGGGCGGTGGCAGAATCCGAGCCGTCGTGGCAGACTGAGGGGCACCCGAATCGAGCCGCTCGCACCGCACGCCAACGAGGCCCCGTCATGAGCCGTCGCCGCGCACTCGTCGTTCTTCCGCTCCTCGTCCTCCTGGCCGCCGCGTGCGAGCCCCTGGCCCCGGCGGCCGACCTCGTCCTGCGGGGTGGGAAGATCGTCACGATGGACTCCAACCACCCGCAGGCCCAGGCGCTCGCGGTGGTCGGGGACACGATCGCGGCGGTCGGCTCCGACCAGGAGATCGCCCACTGGATCGGGGATGGAACCCGCGTGATCGACCTCGACGGCAAGCTCGTGGTGCCAGGGCTCATCGAGTCGCACGGGCATTTCATGGGGCTCGGCAGCTCCCTCCAGCAACTCGACCTCATGCACGCGCACACCTGGAACGAGATCGTCGAGATGGTGCGCGCGGCCGCCGCGGACGCCCAGCCGGGGGCGTGGATCCTCGGGCGCGGGTGGCACCAGGAGAAGTGGGACGCGCCCCCGCCCCGCGTCGTCGCCGGCTTCCAGACCAACGACCTCCTGAACGAGGCCGCGCCGAACAACCCGGTGCTCCTGACGCACGCCAGCGGCCACGCGCTGATCGCGAATGCGGCCGCCCTCCAGGCGGCGGGCGTCACCGCCAGCACGCCGAGCCCGTCGGGCGGGCAGATCATCAAGGACGCCCAGGGGCGGCCGACCGGGATCCTGGTGGACGCCGCGAGCGGGCTGGTGCGCCGCGCGCTCGGCCAGGCGCAGGCCGGCCGGACGCCCGAGCAGGTGGAGGCGGACTTCCGCGAGCAGGTGCACCTCGCGGCGCAGGAGGCGCTGTCGAACGGCGTCACGAGCTTCCAGGACATGGGCGAATCGTTCGCGACGATCGACGGGCTGAAGAAGATGGCCGACGAGGGCGACCTGCCGCTCAGGCTCTACGTGCTGGTGGACCAGGGCGAGGTCACCCCCGAGAACGAGCGGGAGCTCGCCGCCCACCGGATGATCGACCACGCGAACGGCCACCTGACCGTGCGCGCGATCGGGGAGGTCACGGCGGACGGGGCGCTGGGCTCGCGGAGCGCCTGGATGCTCCAGCCGTACAGCGACGACGCGAAGAGCACCGGGCTCAACGTGACGGCGATGCCCCGCATCAAGGAGATCGCTGAGATCGGCCTGCGCCACGGCTTCCAGATCGCGACGCACGCGATCGGCGACCGCGCCAACCGCGAGACGCTCGACGTCTACCAGGCGGTCTTCCGCGAGCAGGGCGTGAAGGGCGATACGCTGCGCTGGCGGATCGAGCACTCGCAGCACCTCAACCCCACGGACATCCCCCGCTTCGCCGAGATGGGCATCATCGCGTCGATGCAGGCCATCCACGCCTGCTCCGACGCGCCGTACGTGCGCCCGCGCCTCGGCGCCCAGCGGGCCCAGGAGGGCGCGTACGTCTGGAAGACCCTGTGGGGGACGGGCGCCATCGTAACCAACGGCACCGACGTCCCGGTGGAGAACATCGATCCGTTCGCCTCGTACCACTGCACGGTCACGCGCGAGATGGTGGGGAGCGACCAGCTCTTCTACCCCGACCAGGCGCTCACCCGCGAGCAGGCGCTGCAGACGTACACGACGAACGGCGCGTATGCCGCGTTCGAGGAGGGAGAGAAGGGGAAGCTGGCTCCGGGAATGCTCGCGGACCTCGCCGTGCTGTCGCGCGACATCATGACCGTCCCGCCCGAGGAGATCCTCGGGACCGAGGCGCTCTACACCGTGGTGGGCGGGAAGGTGGCGTACGAGAAGGGTGGCGGCGGCGGGATGTAGGCGGCGCGGGGGTGCGGCGCGCGCGTGGCCCCGGGGGAACGCGCCGCGAGGCGCCGGCGGCCTGTCGTCGCGGCGGAGCGGTGTCGTGGCGCGACGTCCCGATCGTCGCGCGGTGGGTCGCCCCCCGCGCGTCGGGTCGCATGTCGGTTCGGGGGCGCGGCGGTCGGTTCGGGTCCGGGAGGGTCGGGTACGTCGTAGCCTGATCGCACCTCCGAGTCGGCCTCCGGGGTCGGTTCCGGGTTGTCGCAGTCCAATCCCATGGCTCGAGGGTATGTCGCAGCCTAATCGCACCCATTGGGCGGCTTCCGGGGTGGACCGGGGCGGCTTCCGGGGTGGACCGGGGTGGACCCGGGGTGGACCGGGGTGGACTGGGGTGGACCCGGGCGGACTGGGGTGGACCCGGGCGGGGCTGGGGGTGTTGCAGCCTAATCGCACCGATCCGGGCGATCCGGGTCGGTCGCGGCCTCATCCCACGCGCCGATCGGGGGTCCGCGCAGTCCAATCGCACATGCGCACCGTTCGCATGTCGGTTCTGGGACCGTCCCCGGGTCGGTCGCAGCCTAATCCCCCCGAGCGTCGACTTCCGGGGCGGCCCCCCCGGTCGGTCGCAGCCCAATCACACCCCAGATCGACCCGGGAAGCCCTCGCGAAGGGACGCCGGGACGTTTGGGGGCCATGGTGGCACCGAAACGTCCAAAGCTGCTTCGACGGCGCGCTCCGGGGAAATCCCGGTGCCAACAGTGCGTGGGGGGTGCGGCGACGGTGGGCGTCCTGGCGCCGGCCGGCCGACCGGTCGACTCGCCGCTCCGGGGAAATCCCGGTGCCAACAGTGCGTGGGGGGTGCGGCGACGGTGGGCGTCCTGGCGCCGGCCGGCCGACCGGTCGACTCGCCGCTCCGGGGAAATCCCGGTGCCAACAGTGCGTGGGGGTGCGGCGACGGTGGGCGTCCTGGCGCCGGCCGGCCGACCGGTCGACTCGCCGCCCCGGGGAAATCCCGGTGCCAACAGTGCGTGGGGGCTGCGGCGACGGTGGGCGTCCTGGCGCCGACCGGTCGACTCGCCGCCCCGGGGAAATCCCGGTGCCAACCACCGCGTGGGGGCGGCGTCTACGGTGGACGTCCCGGGGCCGCCGCCCGGTCGGTCGCCTCTCTGCACGGCCGCGGCCGGCCCGCCCCCCCCTACTCGAACGTCCCGGGCACCGCCCTGGACATCTTCTCCGCCATCTCGCCGGCCGGCCGCATCGTCGACAGGTCGAGCTCGAAGTCCGGATGGTCGGGCGGCGCCAGCTTCTCCACGAGCTCACGGATCTCCCGCGCCGAGAGGCCTGCGTCCTTGAGCGTCTCCGCGCTCGCCGCGGCTCCGTCGCGCGCGCGCACACCCTCCACGTCCGCGATCAGCAGCCCGGACAGCACCTCGCGCTCGACGCGGGTGAGCGGCCGGCTCGACAGGTCGTAGTCGACCCACGCCTCGTAGGAGAGCGGCGCCACGCGCTTCACGATCCCCGCGATGACGCGCGCGAACTCGCGGATCTCCCACTGCGCGCGCGGATCCACCCGCAGCGTCAGGAAGTGAAGCAGGTTGTGCAGGTCGATCTTCCAGTACCACTGCGTGTAGGTGGACAGCGGCAGGTCGATGCGCGCCAGCTCACGTGCCACGTCCTCCTCCAGCATCCAGGCGTACGCTCCTCCCGCGTCCGTGCGCAGCCGCTCCCAGCGCGCCACCGCCTCGCGATAGACCTCCGGCGGTGCGCCCCCTTCCCTCCCCTGCGCGTTCGAGCGGCTCTGGAGCGCGAACTGCTCCTCGGGCGGCGTATAGAAGAGGAGCGGCATCAGCGAATAGCGCGCGCTCAGCTCGTTGACCGACGCCGTCCGGTGCCGGATCCACTGCCGGGCCACGAACATCGGCATCGAGCAGTGGAGCTTCACCTCGACCATCTCGCTCGGCGTGGTGTGGTGGTGGCGACGCAGGTAGCGGACGAGGCCCCGCGTCTGCGAGACCTTCCGCGTCCCGGCGCCGTAGCTGACCCGCGCGGCTCGTTCCACGTCCTCGTCCGAGCCCATGTAGTCGACCAGGCTCACGAAGCCGTGGTCGAGCACCGGGAAGTAGCCGCCCAGGATCTCCTCGGCGGCCGGGATGGTGTTGCGCTTGGTTTCCATGGGCTGGACGGCTGGAGCGGAGGCGGTCGGGGGTGTCCCGCCGGAGCGGGCGCGACGAATATAGTGGTCCCCGCGGGCACGACGAACCGCATGCGCGAATGGAAGAGGGAGGCGCCCATGGACCTGCGCGGCCGGACGCTGGCCGAGCTCCGCGATCAGACGGAAGCCACCCTGCTCATCGCGGCCGCGCACGACGTGGGGCTCTTCAGCGCCCTGTGCGACGAGCCCGCCGACGCGGGTGCGCTGTCCGAGCGCCTGGGGCTGGACGGACGCGCGACGCGCGTCGCCTGCGAGGCGCTGGTGGAGCTGGGCTTCCTCACCGTGGACGACGGCGCGTACCGCCCGGCCGCCCGCACACGGGAGGAGCTGTGCGACCCCGAGGCACCGGGCTACGCCGCCGGGGCGCTCTCGCACTGGCTGTCGAGCATGCGCGTGTGGATCCGCCTGGGCGAGGCGCTGCACCGGGGCGGCCCCCTGGAGGAGCGACCCGTGCGTCGGGACGAAGCCCGCGCGGGCCGCTTCATGTCGGCGATGGCCGCGGCGCCCGAGGCGCGCACGAAGCGCATCGTCGACCTCTGCCTTCAGCGCCGCCCCGGAGCGGCCACCGTCCTCGACCTGGGGGGCGGGCCGGGCCACCTCAGCCGCGGGTTCGTGGCGCGCGGCCTCACCGCCACGCTCGTGGATACCGAGGAGATCGTGAAGCACGTCGCACGGGCGTATCACCTCGCCGAAGAGGGCGGCATCGACATGGTGGTCGCGGACTTCAACGCCGATCCCCTCCCGCGCGGCCCCTTCGACGTCGTCCTCCTCTCCAACATCCTCCACATCTACGCGCCGGAGCGGAACAAGGCGCTGGTGGCCAGGGTGGCCGAGGTCACGGCGCCGGGAGGCGTCGTGGCCGTCGCCGAGTTCCTGCGCGGCCGCAGCGGGCGGGCCGCCCGTTTCGGCATCCAGATGCTCCTGCTCACCGACGAGGGCGACGCCTACGGCGAGGACGAGGTGGTGGGTTGGCTCGAGGCCGCGGGGTTCGGGGACGCACACGTCGACGACCTGGACGCGGACCGGCAGCTCGTGACGGCGATCCGGCTGTAGAGGAGAGGCGTCCCCGCCCGGCTCGTGGTCGGAGACGGGGTCGCCTCGGCGGAGAGGGCGTCGCGCGCGCCCCGCACCCAGACGCGCACACGCGCCTCCCGCACGTCGGGCGCACCCACACGCCGTAGCGCGCTCGCGAGCGCGTCGGCGTCCGCGTCGGCCAGCCGCTCGACCGAGGTGACGCCCACCTCCTCGAGGAAGCGCGCGTTCTGCACCCCGATCCCGCGCAGCGCGACCAGGCGGGCGCGCCGGATCCACGCCGCGGCCTCGTCCGGCTCCGCCGACGCGAGGCGGGCGACGCGCTCGGGCCCCGAGGAGGCCAGCGCGAACACGTCCATCCCCGATGCGGCCAGGGGAGCGGCCCCCCCCGGGGCCACCGCGTCGAGCTCGGGCGTCACCGAGGTGACGGTCCACCGGTCCATCCCCCGGAGGACCGCCAGACATGCGGGCACGGCCACCGCGCACGCGGCCACCACGCGGGCGATGGGCGCCGCCGCGCGCGGCCGGTTCCCGGACGTCGATACGTCGGGGGCGAGCCCGAGGAGCACGAGCGCGTTCCACGTGGTCCACCCGTCGAGCGCCAGCACGGGGAAGCCGAGGAAGCCGGGCACGGGCATCTCGAAGAGCTTCACATCCTCGAGGCCGGGCACCGTGTAGATCCAGTGTCCGCGGGCGCGGGCGTTCAAGAGCTCCCACAGGAAGCCGATCGCGAGGCCGCCGAGGAGCACCTGGAGCACGGTGGCGGGACGGCCGCGCTCGAGCATCCCGAGGAAGGACCGCTCGGCATCGCGTCGGTGCACCCACGGATCGACCAGGAGCGTGACGCCGCCCCACACGAGGGGGAAGAAGAGGCGCGGCCAGACGAACGAGAGCGCGAAGAAGGAGAGCCCCGCGGCCTGGAGCGCGACGGGCCGCACCGGCGAGCGGACCGGGCGCCAACGGGCGCCCTCGGCGACCCCGAAGGCGCGCAGGGCCTCGCGCGCGAGGAGGATCGCGGGCAGGACCGTCGCGAACGAGAGGGCGATGCCGATCCACCGGGTGGCCAGGGCGCGCGGCACGAACACGTAGTACCAGTTCGCGACGCGGAAGTTGACCAGCTCGAAGAAGAGCCAGAACGGGACGGACCAGCCCAGCGCGGCGAGCGCCGCGCGCGGTCGCCCGGCGAGCGCCCAACGCCCGGTCCGCAGCCGCACCACCGCGTCGGCGGCGAGGAGCGTCGGATACCACGCGAGCGGATAGTACCAGGTCGCGCAGGGCTCGACGCCGCGCAGCATGCCCGCGGTCGAAGCGGCCACCACGGCCGCGCAGGCGACGACGACACCGAGCGCTCCGAGCATCGCCGAATCTCATGCGGGAGGACGCCCGGACGCCACCCCCGACGCCCGGCGCGCGGAGCCTCGAAGCCGTCCGTGTAACAGCATGTGGGCCGTCATCGAACTGTTACAGGATCGTGCTTCCCGGCGCATGGGGGCGCCCGTACCGTCAGCTTCCGTCCCGAAACGTCCGTTCCCCCCGGACGAGCCGCCCGGGGAGATCGGGCGTCGTGCGTCCGAAGGAGCAGCCATGTCCGTGGTACGCCTCGGCCGTCCGGCCAAGGTGGACATCGATCTCGATACGGTGCCGCGCGAGGTGACGGAGCGCGACGCCGAGGTCTATCGTGCGCTCGTCACCACGGAGCTGACCGACGACCAGATCGCCCGCGTGATCGAGCCGCCGCAGACGTACGAGCGGCAGCTCCAGGTCCTGGCCGTGCACTGGCACCAGGAGTTCGTGCCGCTCCAGTACGTGCGCACGCGCATCGCCAGGCTCTTCCCGAACCGCGAGGAGGAGCTGGTCATCCCGACGCAGCACAACGTGCTTACCTCCTTCGACGGGCACACCGGCGTGGAGGTCGACTGCTACAGCGTCGGCTTCAACCGCAAGGTCCAGCTCCTCGTCCACTTTGCCAGCGAGAAGCTCGAGGGACGGGGCGACGTCCTGCGCGGGATGCTCGACCACACCTTCAAGTACAGGTCGAGCCAGCTCTCCCAGTTCCTCGACTACCTCCTCGACCCGCGCTTCGAGGACCACGTGAACGAGGCGGCGCGCGACACGTGGGCCGACGACGACGTGGTGGCCTTCGCGCGCGCCCACGGCGCCCGCCTGCGCGAGATGATCGAGCGCAACTGGCGGACCACGCCCGCCGAGATGATCAAGAACAAGCTCCTGCGCAACTACATCGACGAGTTCCGCACCGACTTCGGTGACCCGGTCGTCGACCACGTCCAGGTCTTCCTGCGCGCGCTGAAGATGATCGTGAAGCGCGACTTCGCCCTCGACTACTTCTACCGCACGGAGGAGGTCATCGAGGAGGTGCGCGCGCTCGGCGGCGGGGTGGTGATCCCGCACCCGGAGCAATTCTGGCCCGTCCTCCTCGACGACCTCGACATCGACGGCATCGAGGTGTGGAATCCGCAGTCGTTCGAGTACACACAGTTCCTCATCGACGTCGTGATCCGCAAGAACGGCACGCGTGAGCGGACGGACCGACCCATCCTGATCACGATGGGTGATGACTGCCACATGGGCGAGAAGGTCAAGGAGCCACGTCTGCAGGACCCCGAGAAGGCGGGACGCGAGGTCGGGGTGCAGCCGCCGTGGGACGACCTCGAGATCCGCAAGGCGCTGATCGTCGCAGCGGCGGACCGGGGCAACCTCATCCGGGAGTACAGGGCCCGTCTGGCCTGACCCGCCGGCAAGGAGGAGTCACGAGTGGGCAGTCGCAGCAGATCCGGTGAGTTCGCGCACGAGTCGCTCCAGGACACGGAGACGATCGGCAAGTACCTCGAGGCGCTGGCCCAGGGATTCCGGACCGGGCACCTCGAGTTCACGTCGGGCAAGAAGGACATCGAGCTGGAGCCGCACGGGCTGCTGGAGCTGGCGGTCCGGGCGAAGCGTAAGGACGGGTCGGCGCGCATCTCCATCGACGTGCAGTGGAAGGAGGCGACGCCCAGGAAGACCCGTCAGACCCCCCTGCGCATCAAGGTACCCAAGGAGCGTGGCTGACCAGGCGCTGATCCTCGACGAGAGCCTCGGGAGGAACTTCCGCTTCCTCGTCCTCGAGGTCGTCAAGCAGGTGGACGCCGCTCGCCAGGCGCTCACCGGTGCCGCGGACGTCGCGCCCGAGCGCATGGCCGGGCGCGACGACTACATCGACCACCTGCGCACGCTGGTGGAGAACAAGTGCTTCGCCGTGCTCCGGCGCGGGGAGGAGATCGAGAAGTCCGCGGTCGACTTCCTGCGTTCCACCACGACGATCACGACCAACCTCGAGCGCATCGCCGACCACGCGGTGAGCGCCGTCCGGCAGGGCGGCCGCCTCAGCTCTCCCGCCTTCCTCGCGCGCTACGAGCCCGAGCCCTTCTTCACGATCATCTTCCATTCGCTCGAGCTCGTGGTCGACGCGTACGAGAGCCGCGACTCCGGGAAGGCGGTCCAGATCGCCCAGGGCGAGCTCGACCTCGACGAGCTCTACCGGAGCCGCTTCGCGACGATCCTCGCGGACCTCGCGGCGACCGACGCCGTGGCCGACCACGTCACCGCGCTCTTCATCTTCCACTACCTGGAGCGGATCGGGGACTGCCTGCAGAACATCGGCGAGGCCGTGCTCTTCGCGAAGATGGGCGAGCGGCTCAAGATGCGCGCTTACCGCGACCTCTCGAACGCGCTCCATCCCGATGCCGAGGAGCCGTCCCTGGACGAGGTGCGCTTCCACGGCATCTGGGGGACACGCTCCGGCTCGCAGATCGGCAGGGTCGTGCAGAACGGCGGCCCCGAGCACGACGCCGAGGTGATCTTCAAGGAGGGCGACCCCGTGAAGATCCGGCGCGAGAAGGACGCGATGGAGCGGTGGGCCTCGATCGTCCCGGGGCTCGCTCCCAAGGTCCTGCGCTACCAGGAGGCGGAGCGCGCCTCGATGCTCGTGCAGTATCTGGAAGGGCAGACGCTCCAGGAGATCCTGCTGAACCAGCCCTTCCCCGAGGTGGAGACCGCGCTGCGTCGCGTGCACGACACCATGCGCCGGGTATGGACGGAGACGATCGAGCGCGAGCCCGTGAAACCGCGCTTCATCGCCCAGCTCCTGAAGCGCATCGGGGACGTCTACACGGTCCATCCCTACTTCCGCGGCGCGGGGCAGCAGATCGGCCCCGTGCGCGTGGCGGCCCTCGAGGAGCTGCTCGAGCGGGGCCGGCCCCTCGACGAGCTGCTCGAGGCGCCCTTCACCGTGCTCGGCCACGGCGACTTCAACCTCGACAACGTGATCTACAACGCGCGCGACGACTCGGTGCACTTCATCGACCTGTACCGCTCCACGCGCATGGACTACGTGCAGGACGTCTCCGTGCACCTCGTGTCGGCCTTCCGCGTGCCGGTGTTCCGGCCGCGCCGGCGGGCGCCGCTCAACCGGGTGATCGGCCTCACGCTCGACTTCACGCGCGACTTCGCCCGCGAGCACGGGGACGACGCCTTCGAGGCACGGCTGGCGCTCGGCCTGGTGCGCTCGCTCATCTCGTCCACGCGATTCGAGATCCGGCGTGCCTTCGCCGAGGAGATGCTGCGCCGCGCCCTGTACCTCCTCGAGCGCCTCGAGGCCCAGTCCGACGTCGGCGCTATCTCCGCGTTCCGCATCCCCCGCGACGTCCTCATCTACGGGTGACCCCGCTCCATGCCCCGCATCGGTGTCCTCGGCAACCCCGACGGCTGGTCCTCGCAGCATCTCGCGGACACGGCCGCACGCGCCACCGGCGAGCGGATCCTCATCGATCCGGCCCGGCTCACCCTGGACGCCGGCAGCGGCACCGTCCTCGCGAACGGCCGGGACCTGGGTGACCTCGACGCGCTGATCCTCAAGAAGATCGGCCACGGCTACCGTCCGGAGTACCTCGACCGCCTCGAGGTGCTGCGCGTCCTCCAGGACCGGGGCACCCGCGTCTTCTCCGACCCCGTCCGCGTGCTGCGCGTGATCGATCGCCTCGCGTGCACGGTCACGCTCGTGCGCGCCGGCATCCCGCTCCCGCCGACGGTCGTGACCGAGGAGGTCGGGCGGGCCGTCGAGGCCGTGCACGCCTGGGGCGCCGCCGTGGCCAAGCCTCTCTACACGAGCAAGGGCCGCGGGATGGTGCGCATCACGGCGGAGGAGGACGTCGAGGGGGCGGTGCTCCGCTTCCGGGACGCAGGCAACCACGTCCTCTACCTGCAGAAGTGGATGCCGCTGCCGGGGCGCGATCTGGGCATGGTCTTCCTCGGCGGCACGTACGTGGCCACCTACGCGCGCGCCGCGCCGAAGGGGGCCTGGCTCACGTCGGTCTTCCAGGGCGGACACTACGAGAAGGACGATCCCTCGCCCGAACTGATCGAGCTCGCCCGGCGCGCTCAGGAGCCGTTCGGCCTCGACTTCACGTGCGTGGACGTCGCCGAGACCGAGGAGGGCCCCGTCGTCTGGGAGGTGTCGGCGTTCGGCGGCTTCCGCGGGCTCCAGCAGGCCCACGGGATCGACGCGGCCGAGCTGTACGTGCGTTACGTCCTCGATCGGATCGCATGAGGCTCGTCGCGGGCACCCGCTCGGCAGGCGAGGCCGCCGCGGGCCTGCTCGCGGGCGTCGACGCCCGCGAGCAGCTCCTGCTGGACGTGGGTGGCTGCCGCGTGCAGGTGCGCACCAACGAGCCCAGGCTGCGCGAGCGGCTGCAGCGCTACTTCCGGGACCACCTCACCGACGGGGAGGCGCCCGTCGACTTCCGGATCGTGGCGGTCGACGGGCCACCCGCCTCGCTCGACTTCCCGCTCACCGAGAAGACGCCCGACGCGGGTAAGACGCGCATCAAGGAGGAGTACGTCGACTTCCCGGACGGGCGCCTCGTCCGCAAGCGCCTCACCGGGATGGTCTTCGTCTTCGGGGGCGACCTGCACGTCGCGCACGGCCCCGCCCTGGCGAACGACAACCAGATCGTCAACTTCGTGATCAACCGCTACATGCAGTGGCGGCTGCTTCAGGGGTACGTGCTCTGCCATGCCGGCGCCGTGGCCCGGGAGGGGCGCGGGCTCGCGCTGTGCGGCACCTCGGGCGCCGGGAAGTCCACCGTCTCCCTGGCGCTCGTCCGCCGTGGCATGGACTTCGTGAGCAACGACCGCCTCCTCCTGCGCCGTGACGGCGCCGGGGTGGAGATCCAGGGCGTCCCCAAGCATCCACGCGTGAATCCCGGCACGATCGTGCACAACCCGATGCTCCACCCACTCGTGCCCGCCGCCGCGCTCGAGCGATGGCTGGCCATGGAGCCGGAGGAGCTGCGCGTGCTCGAGGAGAAGCACGACGTGCTCATCGACCAGGTCGTCGGGCCCGGCCGCTTCGGGCTGCGCGCCACGCTCGAGGGGCTCGTCGTGATCGCCTGGAACGGCGAGGGCCCGCCGAGGCTGGGGCGGGTGTCGCTGGACGAGCGACGCGATCTCCTGGAGCACGTGATCAAGTCGCCGGGCCTCTTCTACGAGCCGGACGGCGACGAGCCCGTGGACCTGACCCCCGAGGCGTACCTCGAGGTGCTGTCGTCCCGCCCCACGTGGGAGGTCACGGGCTCCCGGGACTTCGCGGCCGTCGAGGAGCTGTGCATGCGCGCCTTCGAGGAGAGCTGACGTGCCCGACCCGACCCGGACGGTGCGGATCGCGCGCTCGGTGCGCGTCCCCGACCCGGTGCGCCTCACGCGCTTCCGCCACGCCCCGGAGGTGGGGGTGCGCCCGGTCTTCTTCTCGGGCGGAACGGCGCTCCGCGGGCTGAGCCATCACCTCATCGCGTACACACACAACTCCGCCCACATCATCACCGCGTTCGACTCGGGCGGGAGCTCCGCCGTGCTGCGCGACGCCTTCCGCATGCCGGCGGTGGGCGACCTGCGGAACCGCCTCATGGCGCTCGCCGACCGCTCGGTGCTCGGCCACCCGGAGATCTACTCGCTCTTCGCGTACCGCTTCCCGCAGGAGGGACGGCCCGCCGCGCTGCGCGCGGCGCTGCGCAGCATGGTGCGGGGCGAGGACCCGCGGGTCGCCGTGGTCACGGAGCCGCTCCGGTCGCTCGTGCGCAACCACCTCGGGTTCTTCGAGGAGGCGATGCCGGAGGACTTCGACCTGCGGGGCGCGAACATCGGCAACCTCGTGCTCGCGGGGGGCTACCTGAACCAGGGGCGCCAGCTCGACTCCGTGCTCTTCCTCTTCTCGCAGCTCGTCGAGGTACGCGGCATCGTGCGGCCGGTGGTGGAGGAGGATCTCCACCTGGTCGCGAAGCTGGCGAGTGGGCGCACGGTCGTCGGGCAGCACGCGCTGACGGGGAACGGCTCGCCGCCGCTGGACTCCCCGGTCGCGCGCCTCTTCCTGACGAAGTCCACGAAGCGCCCCCGGCCTTACCGGCCGCGTGTCCCGGACGCCGTGGTGTCGCTGATCCGGTCGGCCGACCTGATCTGCTACCCGATGGGGAGCTTCTACACGAGCCTGATCGCGACGCTGCTCCCCGAGGGCGTCGCCGACACGATCGCCGGGGTGGACATGCCCAAGGTGTACGTCCCCAACCCCGGTCACGATCCCGAGGAGATCGGGCTCGCGCTGCCCGACAAGGTCCGCACGCTGGTCCGCTACCTGCGCGAGGGTGCAGCCGGACGCGTCGGCGTGGAAGCGCTCCTCCAGTTCGTCCTGCTGGACACGGGGACGGGCGTGAGCGCGGCGCAGGTGAAGGAGATCGAGAAGCTGGGCGTCCGCGTCGTGGACACCCCTCTCGTGACGGAAGGGAGCGCGCCCTATCTGGACGACGTGCTCCTGGTGGAAGCCCTGCTCTCGCTCGCGTGACGCGGGCGGGGCAGCCGAGTGTCGTCACCCATGGACCCAGGAGAGAACGATGAGCGGTGAGGAGAAGAAGAGCGTGACGTTCGAGGGCCAGATGGACCTGGCCGCCGTGCAGGCCCATCTCAAGTCCCTCATGGCGGGCTTCAAGGCCGGCACGATCTACGTGCAGAGCGGACAGGAGGTGATCGGGCTGCACCCGGAGCCGAACGTGACGATGGAGCTGGAGGCTCGGCGGAAGAAGGACAAGCAGTCCCTGAAGATCGAGATCAAGTGGGAGAGCTCGACGGAGCCCGAGCCGGCGGTCGGCGACCTCACGATCTCGGCGAAGGAGCTCGAGCCGGTCATCGTCGAGGAGGCCTGACGTCCCGCGCTAGAAGCGCTCCGGACCGAGATCGAACCTGCGGCTGCGCGCCAGCTCGGGTGTGAAATACCCAGCGCGCATGCGGTTGAACTCGTAGGTGATGCGGAACACCCACGACCTCGGGATCGGCCCCACCGGGAAGACGATCTCGGGGCGTAGCACCGTGCGCGTGCCGGACGGGAAGCCCACGCGGAGCCCGAAGCCGGCCGCGCCCAGCCACGGCGAGTCGGCGCCCCACGGCACGTCGCCCGCCCACACGCGGCCGGCGTCGCCGAAGAGCGTCAGGCCCAGGTCGACGGCGTCCCAGTGCGGCCAGGGGAGGACGATCCGGTCCTCCACCACGAAGCGGAGCTGGCGTCCGCCCGGGTAGGCGTCCTCGAGCAGGGAGCGCACGCCGTCGCGCCCGCCGAGCGTGAGCTGGTAGGGGAGCGTGGTGCGCCACCCCCCGGCCGCCGACGCGCGGAGGAGGAGGGTGTGCCCGCGGAGCGCGTCGTTGCGCAGGTAGGCGACGAGGTCCGCCTCCGCGAGCACGTCGTGCCACCCGGTGCCCGCGTGGCGGGCCTCCACGGTCGTGCCCCCGTGCAGGAGCGACGAGCCGAACGGCACCCCCATGCTCGAGTGCATGCGCGCGTAGACGTCGTCGCTGCCGTCGGCCGCGAGCGGCACCGCGCGCCCGAGGCTGACCCCCGTCCAGTAGCCGAGACCGATCGTCTGGCGGTCTCGCACCGCGTCCAGCCCGACGTACTCGCGGTTGCGGTAGTGCCGCAGACCCAGGTGCACGCTCACGCGGGTCTCGGTGAGCGGCCGGAGCTGGCGCGCCACGTCCCCGGGCGGAGGGTCCCCGGACACCGTGCGCTCGTCGAAGTCGCCGCCGTACACGAGCTCGAGCGGCCCCCGGTTGCGGATCACGTCCCGCGTCAGGCTCAAGCCGGCCACCACCGCGCTCCCGGGCGGCCCGAAGCGCCCGGCCGCGGCGAGCTGCAGCCGCTCCTGGAACACCGGCGCGAGCGCGTTCGTGAGCCCGTCCGCCCCGCCCCCGGCCACCGCGTACGGGAAGAACGAGGTGCCGCGCGTGAACGACTCGAGGAGCGCCACCCGACCGGTCTGCCCGACGAAGGGGTAGCTCACCCGCTCGGTGAAGAAGCGGCCGGCGCGCTGCGTCCCCCACCACACGCCCGCGTCCGTGCGCCCGAAGAGGCGGGGGGTGGACAGGCCGAACGACTGGGTCTTCTCGGAGCGGAACTCGCGGCGCGTCACGTCCGCGAGGATCCCCTGCCCCATGAAGTTCTTCTCGGTGAGCTGGAGCTTCTCGAGGTTCAGCCCCTGCGTGTAGCTCACGCCCACGTCGAGCTGCGTCGACCATTCGTCGCGGGTCTCCACCACCACGCGCCGGCCGCCGTCGTCGCCGGTCGGCTCGGACCACACCCTCGCGCCGGTCAGGAACCCGTACGCGTCCAGGAGACGCTGCGACTCGGAGAGGAGGAAGGGATCGAGACAGTCGCCCTCCTCGAAGAGCAGCTCCCGGCGGATGAACGAGCGCCGCGTGCGCACGTGCAGGAGGTTCGCCGTGCCGTAGGCCCACTTGAGGAGGGCGTGGTCGGTGGCGCCGGGGTCGAACACCGACGCGTTGTGGATGGCGATGTCCTCGATGCGGCCCTGCGCGCACGCGTGCTCCGCCGCGCCGTCCGTGGCTCTCGGCTCGGCCGTGGTCGCGCTCTGCCTCGCGGCGAGCGATCCCGGGAGGAGGAGCGACGGCACGAGCGCCATCCCCAGGCAGAGCGCGAGGGCGGCCCCCTTCGCGCGCAGCGGGGAGGCGCGCCCATCCGCGGCTTCGGCGGCCGCGCGCAGAACCTCCGCGTGCCCGGCGGCCATGCGCCGGGGGTCGAGGAGGCGCCTGGCCGCCTCACGGATCTCGCCGCGGCGGGCCCTCCACGCGTCCCGCTCCCGGACCAGCGTGGTCATCGCCTCGACGAGGCCGCTCCGACTCGCGGCCGCGCTCCCGGGCGGGAGCGGGGCACGCAGCGTATCCGCGTCGACGGCCTCCGGTAGGCCCGCCGGGTTCGGGACCACACGGCCGCGCTCCCCGTCGCGCCCCACCAGCTCCCGCGCGCCCCCGCAGTCGGTGAGGACGAGCGCGAGGCCCGTCCACAGCGCCTCCGACGCCGCCACGCTCCACCCCTCGAAGAGGGAGGCCGAGACGTAGGCGTCCGCGGCCGCCAGGAGCGTCGCGGGAGCGTGCGTCTCCGGATCGAGGCGCAGCCGGCCCCGCGCGATCAGAGCGCCGTGCGTCCGGCGCAGCGTCTCCAGGTACGCCGGGTCCGGCGCGGCGCCTGCCAGGACGAGACGGGCCCGCGGCTCCGCCGCGGCCACCTCCGCGAACGCCTCGACGAGGCCCGCCTGGTTCTTCTGCACGCCGTAGCGCCCCAGCCCGACGAAGACGACGTCGGAGGGGTCGAGGGCGAGCATCCGGCGGGCGACGGCCGGCGGCGGCCCGCACGCGCGCCCCGGGTGCACCGCATTCGGCACGACGCGCACGCGTCCGGGATCCGTCCCGCACCGTCGCGCCCAGTGGCGCGCGGCCGTCTCGCCGACCGCCACGATCGCCGAAGCCGAGGCCGCCTTGGCGCGCTCGCCGTCCCACTCCGCCGGCGACAGCCACGCGTAGACGTTGTGGACGACCTCCACCACCGGCACCCCGCGTCCGGCGAGCTCCGCGACCGCGTCCGGGTCACCGAAGTGGGAGGCGATCACGTGCGGGCGCACCTCGTCCAGCCACCGGCGCGCCGCCCCGCGCCTGCCGTCGGCGACGGCCACCGCCACCCCGGCGCGCTCGAGGCGGTCGGCCACCGCCCCTCCCCCCGACGTGCACAGCACGTGGGGCTCCACCCCCTCGGCCGGGAGCCCCCGGGCGAGGAGCGCCACCACCTCCTCGAGGCCGCCGGCGTCGAGGTCCCGCACCACGATCCCACAGCGGAGCGGCACGACCGGTGAAGCGACATGGGACGTCGCGGCGGGCGAGCGCGCCGCGGACGGTCGCGGCGCGTCCGTCGCCTCCCGCGCCCGCCCGTCCGTCCCGGGCCGCGCGGTGCCACCTACGGTCCCCGGCATCGCGGGCGGCGCCGCGTCCACCTCGACACGCACGCGGCGGGCCCGGCCGCCCCGTCGGATCAGCCCGGCCGCGCGGCCCACCGCGCTCGATCGGGCGCGCAGCAACGCCGAGCGCTCGGCCAGGGCGGAGGGCACGTCCTCCGTGATCGTGTTCGCGTCGTGCACGCGGTAGCGCACGCCGTCCAGCCCGGGCTCGAAGACGACGCGGTCGGGAACGAGCTCGACGGCCCGCAGGAGGAAGTCGTAGTCGTGGACGTAGCGGTACGGGAGGAAGCCCTCCAACGCCCGCCACAGCGAGCGGTGCAGGAAGAAGTTGGACGTGGTCACCGCCACGTTGTGCAGCCGGAGCCCGTCGCGGAGCGATGCCGCGCTCGCCTGTGCGGCCCGGGCCTCGGCGTACCAACGCGCGGTCGGGTGCTCCGGCGGGATGGCCGAGCCGGACTCGTCGACCAGCTCGACCGCGCCGATGAGGAGGGCCGCCCCGGTGGCGCGCGCCACGCCGAGCGCGTGCTCGATGCGCGTCGGGTCGAACAGGTCGTCCGAGTCGAGGATCGCGATCCAGGCGCCGCGACTGGCCTCGATCGCGCGGTTCAGCGCCACGTGCGCGCCGCGGTTCTCCTGGCGCAGCACCCGCATCCCGTCGACCTCCATCGCGTCGAGCAGGTCGGGGGTGCGATCGGTGGAGCCGTCGTCCACCACGACGATCTCGGCGGGCGCGAAGGACTGGGCCCGGACGCTGTGGATCGCGGCGACGACCCAGCGCTCGTGCTGGTACGCGGGCATCACGACCGAGACGAAGTCGCCGGCGGACGGTGGACGGGCAGGCATCCCTTTGTCGCGGAACCGGTTGGGGGCTGGACGCCTGCGGGTGGCGCCGCCCGTGACGTTGCCTACGACCGACCGTACACACATGTTCCCGCGGACATGTCCGTCGTCCGGAAGTGCCTCGCCGTCCTTCCGCCGTGGGCCCTCGCCCTGGCGGTCCTCGCCGTCCTCCCGCCGCGCCCCGCGACCGCGCAGAGCGTGGTCGTCGGCGACCCGCTGGAGGGGTATCTACGCGTCCTCCAGCTCCTCGGGCGCGTCGATCCGGGGTCGTTCAACGTACGCCCCCTCCTCCTCCGGGTCGAACCCGACGACTCCGTCGACCATCCCTGGCGGTCTCGCGGGCGCCTCGTGACCGCGCCACCCGACGCGCCGGGACCCGCGCTCTTCGGGGCGGAGGCGCGGCTGCGCCTGTTCGAGAACACCGGCCACCCCTTCGGAGGGAACGACGGGGCCGTGTGGCAGGGCAAGGGGCTGACCGCCGCGCTGGACGCCGGCGTGCGCGCCGCGTGGGGACCGCTCACCGTGACGGCCCACCCGGTCCTGTTCTACGCGCAGAACGCGGCCTTCCCGCTCGCTCCGGTGGATCGGGCGGGGGCGGCTGCGTACGCCTATCCCTGGCGCGAGATCGACCTCCCGCAGCGCTTCGGCGACGGGCGCGTGGCGGTCCTCGATCCGGGGGAGTCCTCGGCGCGCGTCACGTGGCGCGGGGCGTCCGTGGGGTTCGGCACGGAGAGCCTGTGGTGGGGGCCGGGCATCCGGAACGCGATCCTCATGAGCGACAACGCGCCCGGGTTCCCGCACGGCTTCCTGGCGACGTCACGGCCGGTGGACGTGGGCTTCGGCACGCTGGAGGCGCAGTGGATCTGGGGGAGGCTGCAGAGCTCGGAGTGGTTCGACCCGCCCGCCCCGGACACCACACGGCGCTTCGTCACCGGGGCCGTCGTGTCGCTGACCCCACGCGGGCTCGACGGCCTATCCCTCGGCGCCGCGCGCGTCTTCGTGGAGATGATCCCGCCCTCGGGCCTCGACGCGGGCGAGTACCTCGTCGTCTTCCAGCGCGGCACGAAGCAGGCGCTGGCCACCGAGGCGAACCCCACGGGGGACGACCGGCGCGACCAGCTCGTGTCGCTGTTCATGCGCTGGGTGAGCGACCGGAACGGCTTCGAGGCGTACTTCGAGTGGGCGCGCAACGACCACGCGTGGGACCTGCGCGACGTCTTCCTCGAGCCCGAGCACTCGCAGGCGTACACGCTCGGATTCCAGAAGGTGATCCCGCTCTCCGCCGACCGGCTCCTGGCGCTCGGCGGCGAGGTCACCCACCTGGAGCGCGCGGCGACCTTCCAGGGTCGCGCGGAGCCGACCTACTACACGGACTGGGCCGTCCCGCCCGGGTACACCCAGCGCGGCCAGGTGCTGGGCGCCGCGCTCGGCCCGGGAGGGAACGGGGAGCACCTGGGCGCCACCCTCTACGCGCCGTGGGGGAGCGCCGAGCTCTTCGTGCGCCGGAGCGTCCACGACAACGACGCCTACTGGGTGTGGGCGGCGGAGCACGACGCGGGCTTCTGCTGCCACGACGTCTCGCTGGACGTGGGCGGGGGCGCGCTCCTCTTCGCGCGCGACCTCGAGGTGGGCGTGGGCGGCGTGCTGTCCCGCGAGCTGAACCGCTACTTCGTGCACCGCGACGACGTCTGGAACGTCAACCTCACCCTCTCCGCGCGCTGGGTCCCCCGCTGACCTCACACGCCGGCCTCGTGGGCCCCGACGAGGTCGAGGAGCCGATCCACGCGCGCCGACCACGAGCTCTCCGCCGCGTGCGCGCGCATCGCCTCGCGGACCCCGGGATCGAGCGTCGCGCGTCCGGTCGTGGCCAGCGCGCGCACGAGCGCGTCCGCGCCCCGGGCCAGGACCACGCCCGGAAGCCCGCGGAGCGGCTCGAGGTCGGGCGCCACGACCGGGAGGCCCATCGCGAGGAACTCGTAGACCTTCAGCGGGCTCGTCGCCTCCGTGACGGGCCCCGTCGCCCAGGGGAGGAAGGCCACGTCCGCGTGCGCGACGTAGGCGGGAAGCGCGGTCTGCGGCACCAGCCCCGTGAAGACGCAGTTCGCGGGGAGCCCCTTTCCCTCCCCGCGGTGGTCGCCGACGAAGACGAAGGACGTGTCGGGGAGCTCGCAGGCGAGCCTGCGCACCAGCGCCCAGTCCATCCACCCGCCCCAGAGCGCGCCGACGTACAGCGCGACGGGCCGACCCTCCGGAAGGCGCGGCGGACGCGGATACGCGGCGTCGGGATCGAAGACGCGCGCGTTGAATGCGTTGGGGATGAGGTGCACGCGCCGTCCCGCGCGCGCCTCGAGGTCCCGCGCGAGCGAGGGCGCCGACGCGACGAGGAGGTCCGAGGCGGCCGCGATCCTGCGCTCGACGCGGGGCCGGTACCACCCCCGCCCCAGCTCGGAATCCCAGCGGTCGACCAGGTCGTAGACGGTCGTCGCGCCGCGGGCCCTGGCGTCCGTGACGACGCGCACCCACGCCGAGACGGGCACCTGCGTCGCAACGATCCGCCGCGGCGCGGCGTCGATCCCGCGGAGGGCCCGCACGCCTTCCCGCGAGCGCGCCAGCGCGAGCGGCATCTCCACGAGGCGCGGGTGGTCGAAGCGCAGCCCCAGGTCCACCGTCTCGGTGACCTCGCCGTGGGCGACGAACACCACGCACCACCCGCGCTCGAGCAGCTCCACCGCGATCTGCGCGCTGCGCTGGCCGCCCCCGGTGTCGTGCATCGGGTTGGCGGAGAGGATCAGCGCGGCCCCCGTGCACGCCCGGCAGGCGTGGTCGATGCGTTCGCTCGGGGACACGCGCGCCTCGGGTTCGGGGGACTCCGCCACGTCCCGAACGGACCGGCGAGGCCTCGCCGAATGCCCGGGAACGTGCGCGATAGTACACTTAGCAGCGTTCCGGACCCCCCGGAAGCCCCGGAGCGAACACCGGCAGCCGCAGGGAGGGAAGCGCGATGATCGTCGTCACCGGAGGAGCCGGCTTCATCGGCTCGAATCTCGTCGCCGGCCTGGAGGAGGCGGGGCGGGGACCCGTCACGGTCGTGGACCGGCTCGGCCACGACGACAAGTGGAAGAACCTGCGCCGGCGGGAGCTCGACGAGCTGGTGGACCCGGACGGCGTCGAGGACTTCCTCTACCGGCGCGTGCACGACATCACGCACGTGGTGCACATGGGCGCGGTCTCGTCCACCACCGAGACGGACGCGGACCTCATCGCCGAGACCAACATCCGGTTGTCGCAGCGCGTCTGGCGGTGGTGCGCACAGCACGACGTTCCCTTGATCTACGCTTCCTCGGCGGCGACGTACGGCGACGGCTCGGCCGGCTTCGACGACGACAACGACCCCGGGGCGCTCGCACGCCTCGTGCCGATGAACGCCTACGGCTGGAGCAAGCACCTCTTCGACCGGTGGGTCGTGCGCCAGGTCGGCGGGAAGGCGCCGGCGCCGCGCCACTGGTACGGGCTGAAGTTCTTCAACGTCTACGGCCCGAACGAGTACCACAAAGGCGGGATGATGAGCGTCGTGACCCGCGCCTATCCCGCGGCCGCGCGCGGCGAGGCGGTGACGCTCTTCCGCTCGCACGACCCCGCCTACCCGGACGGTGGCCAGAAGCGCGACTTCGTCTACGTGAAGGACTGCGTCGACGTGATGCTCTGGCTCATCGAGCGTCGCCCCGCGAGCGGCCTCTACAACCTCGGGACCGGCCGGGCTCAGACGTGGCTCGAGCTCATGGGGGCGCTCTACGCGGCGGTGGGCCACGAGCTGGAGGTGGCGTGGAAGGACACCCCGGAGGAGATCCGCGACCGCTACCAGTACTTCACGCAGGCCGAGATGGGACGGCTGCGCGCCGCCGGATACGACCGGCCGTTCCGCACCGTCGAGCAGGGCGTGGCGGACTACGTGCAGCACCACCTGGCGACCGACGATCCGTACCGATAGGCGAGCCATGCCGCGCCACGCATCCACCGACCCGACGCCCGACCGGCGCACCTTCCTGCGTCGTGCCGCCTCCACGGTGGGCGGGGCCGCGCTCGGCCTCGGCGCGAGCCGCCCTGTCGCCGCGGGCGAGGCGGGGCCCGCGTCCCCGGGGGACGGAGCGGGCCCCGTCGCACGAAGGGCCGCAGCCGCGCGCCGCCGGGTCCAGGAGCGCACGGGACGACCGCCCCTCGCCGAGCGCCGCTTCACGAGCGCGGCGGTCGAGCGGGCCATCGAGCGCGTGCGCCGTGAGGTCGCCGACCCGAAGCTCGCCTCGCTCTTCGAGAGCTGCTTCCCCAACACGCTGGACACCACGGTCGACGTCTCGGAGGTGGACGGGCGCCCGGACACGTTCGTGATCACGGGCGACATCGACGCGATGTGGCTCAGGGACTCGAGCGCCCAGGTGTGGCCGTACCTCCCGTTCGTGGCGGACGACGCGGAGCTGCGCCGGCTGATCGCGGGGGTGGTGAACCGCCAGACCCGCTGCATCCTGCTCGATCCGTACGCGAACGCCTTCTACGAGGAGCCCCGCGAGAGCCCCTGGAAGGACGACCTCACGGAGATGAAGCCCGGGCTGCACGAGCGGAAGTGGGAGGTCGACTCGCTCTGCTATCCGATCCGGCTGGCGTACCGCTACTGGAAGCTCACGGGCGACGCCTCGCCCTTCGACGACGCGTGGCGCGAGGCGATGCACCGCGTGCTGGCGACCTTCGTCGAGCAGCAGCGCAAGGACGGGAACGGGCCGTACAGGTTCCAGCGCGTCACGGGGTGGCAGACCGACACGGTGGCCGGGGGCGGGTACGGGAACCCGATCCGGCCGGTCGGGCTGATCGCGTCGATCTTCAGGCCCTCCGACGACGCCACGATCTTCCCCTTCCTCGTGCCGTCGAACTGGTTCGCGGTCGTGTCGCTCCGACAGCTCGCCGAGATGGCCGAGCCGCTCCGGCTGGGCGCGGACTTCTCCGGGCGCTGCCGCGCGCTCGCCGACGAGGTGGAGGCTGCGCTGGGTACGTACGCGCGCGTGCGCCACCCGGACCTGGGGATGGTGTGGGCGTACGAGGTGGACGGCTTCGGCAACCGGCTGCACATGGACGACGCCAACGTGCCGAGCCTCCTCTCGCTTCCGTACCTGGGCGCGTGCGCGAAGGACGACCCGCTCTACCTGCGCACGCGCTCCTTCGTGCTCTCCGAGCACGATCCGTACTTCTTCCGGGGCAGCGCCGCCGAGGGCGTGGGTGGGCCGCACGCCGGGATGGACCGCATCTGGCACCTGGGGCTGATCATGCAGGCGCTCACGAGCACCTCCGACACCGAGATCGCCGGCGTGCTGCGCACGCTCGCGCGCACCGACGCCGGGACGGGCTTCATGCACGAGTCCTTCGACAAGGACGACCCCACCGACTTCACGCGCGCCTGGTTCGCGTGGGCCAACACCCTCTTCGGCGAGCTCGTCCTGACCGTACTGGACGAGCGGCCGCAGCTGGTGCGCACGTGAGCGCCGTCCCGAATCGCAGCCGCCGGAGGGCCCGGACCGCGGTACTCCTCGCGGGTGCGGTGCTGGCCGTGGGTTGCGCGCCGCCGGACCGCCCGACGCGCCTCACCGACCGCGACCTCGTGCCGCGCGTCGACCCGTTCATCGGCACCGGCGGCCACGGGCACACGTATCCGGGGGCCACCGTGCCGTTCGGCATGGTCCAGGTGAGCCCGGACAACGGCCGCTCCGGATGGGACTGGTGCTCGGGCTACCACTGGTCGGACTCCGTGCTCACGGGCTTCAGCCATACGCACCTGAGCGGCACCGGGATCGGCGACCTGCTCGACGTGCTGGTCATGCCCGTGGCGGGCGATGTCGACCTCGCCACGGACACGCTCCCCGACGGCACGCGCCCCTATGCGGACCGGCTGAGCCACGAGCACGAGCACGCCGAGCCGGGCTACTACGCGGCGATCCTCCAGCGGAGCGGCATCGAGGTGGAGCTCACGGCCACGCCGCACGTCGGGCTGCACCGCGTGCACTACCCCGAGGGCGCCGACGCCGGGCTCGTGGTCGACCTGGGCTTCAGCGAGAACTGGGACCGGCCGACCCGCACCGAGATCGTCCAGGTGGCGGATACGCTGTTCACGGGGCTCCGCTACAGCAGCGGGTGGGCCGACGACGAGCGCGTCTTCTTCGCGCTCGCCACGTCGCGGCCGGTGCGCGCGGTCGAGCGCGCGATGGACGCGCCGCGCACGCGCGCGCTCCTGCGCTTCGCGCCGACGACGACGGACGCGCCCCTCCTGATCAAGGTCGCGATCTCGTACGTGGACGAGGCCGGGGCGCTGGCCAACCTCCGGGCCGAAGCGCCCGGGTGGGACTTCGACGCGGCGCGCCGCCTGGCGGCGCGGGCCTGGGAGGCGGAGCTGTCCAAGGCGCGCGTCTCCGGGGGCTCGCCGGACGACCGCAGGATCTTCTACACCGCGCTCTACCACACCCGCCTCGCCCCCGTGCTCTTCGAGGACGTGGACGGCCGCTACCGCGGCGGCGACGCCCGCGTCCACACGGCCGACGGCTTCGTCAACCACTCGATCTTCTCCCTCTGGGACACCTTCCGCGCCGCGCACCCGCTCAACACGCTCCTCGACCCCGGGCGCGTGCACGACCTGGTGGCTTCCATGCTCGCGTTCCGGCGTGAGCACGGCCTCCTCCCCGTCTGGTCGCTCGTGGGCAACGAGACGAACACGATGACCGGCAACCACGCGGTGCCCGTCCTCGCCGACGCGGTGCTGAAGGGGCTCGCGGGCGTCGATCCGCACGAGGCGCTGCGGGCCGCCGTCGAGAGCCAGTCGTCGTCGCTGCGCGACGTGGACGACTTCGCCCGCTACGGCTACGTGCCCTCGGAGCTCGGGGTGGAGGCGGTGACGAAGACGCTCGAGTACGCCTACGACGACGCGGCGGTGGCGCGCCTGGCCGACGCGGTGGGCGACCGGAAGACGGCCGCGCGCTTCCTGCGCGGGTCGCGCGGGTGGACGAACGTCTACGACGCCTCCACCGGCTTCATGCGCGGGCGGCACGCGGATCGCACCTGGGTGGATCCGTTCGATCCGCTCCGCTCCGACCACCGGGTGAACACGGACTACACGGAGGGCAACGCCTGGCAGCATTCGTGGTTCGTGCCGCAGGACGCGGCCGCGCTGGTGCGCACGATGGGTGGGGACGAGGCGTTCGTGCGCCACCTGGATGCGCTCTTCGACCAGGACACCGTGGTGGTGGGCGACAACGCCTCGCCGGACATCTCGGGGCTCATCGGCCAGTACGCGCACGGCAACGAGCCGAGCCACCACATCGCCTACCTGTACGCGTGGGCTGGGCGGCCGGACCGCGTGGCGGACCGGGTGCGCCAGATCCTCGACACGCAGTACCGGGCCGGGCCGGACGGCCTGGCCGGCAACGAGGACTGCGGGCAGATGTCGGCGTGGTACGTCTTCAGCGCGATCGGCTTCTACCCCGCCGACCCGTCGTCGGGCGTGTACGTGCTCGGCGTGCCACGCTTCGACCAGGTGCGCCTGCGCGTCCAGGGAGGGACCTTCGTGGTGCGGGCGGTCCGCTCCGGGCCCGACGCCCGCTACGTGCGCTCCGTCCGGCTGAACGGACGTCCCTGGCCGCTCACGTACGTGCGCCACGCCGACGTGGCGGCCGGCGGCTCGCTCGAGATCACGCTCGGCGCCACCCCCGATCCGGCCTGGGGGAAGGCGCTCTGGCAGCGGCCGCCCTCGGACTCCGACGCCCGCGACGTGGTGGAGGCGCGCGCCCGCGCGGAAGCCGCCGCGCGTCGATGAAGGCCGGGTCGCGGCGTAGGGGCTGCGCGCGTGGCGTCTCCAGGGCCCATCCGCGCTCGGTCGTGCGCTCCGGGCTCACACTCCTGGCGTTGACCGCCGCGGCCGCGTGCGGGCCCCGGCCCACCCCGGCGGTGCGCGTCGTCGACCTGGGCGGAGCGTGGCGCATGCGCGCCGCGTCCGACTCCACGTGGGCGCCGGCCACCGTACCCGGCACGGTGCACACGGACCTCCTGGCGGCACGGAGGATCCCCGACCCGCTCACCGGAGACCACGAGGCCGAGCTGGCCTGGATCGAGCGCGAGGACTGGGTCTACCGGAAGGATTTCGACGTCGACCCCCGACTGATCGGGGAAGCGTCGGTCGAGCTGGTCTTCGAGGGGCTCGACACGTACGCGGAGGTCGTGCTCAACGGGCGCACCGTCCTCGAGGCCGACGATCAGTTCCGCACCTGGCGCGTGGACGTGCGCGACGCCCTCCGGTCGGGGCCGAACACGCTCGAGGTCCACTTCGCCTCTCCCGCGCGCGTCGGGAGGGCACGGGCGGCCGCGCACCCGTGGCCCATCCCGCACCAGGAGCCGGACACGAGCCGGACGCGCGCGTTCGTGCGGAAGGCCGCCTACCAGTTCGGCTGGGACTGGGGGCCCCGCTACGTCACGAGCGGGATCTGGCGGCCCGTACGCCTCGAGGCCTGGAGCGGCGTGCGCCTCGGGAGCGTGCGGGTCGCGCGCGTCGACTGGAGCGGCGACACGGCACGGGTGGCGCTCTCCGTCGAGGTGGAGGCCGCGTCGCGCATGGAGGGCACGGGCGCGGTCCGCGTGGGGGCGCGCAGCCCCGAGGGGGCCTTCGCCTCCGTCTTCGACGAGGTCGCCGCGCCCGCGCCGGGGGGCAGCACGAGCGTCGACCTGACCCTGACGCTCCCGGCCGCCGAGCGCTGGTGGCCGCGCGGTGCGGGCGAGACGCCCGGCAGGCTCTACGACGTCGAGATCGACGCCGTCCTCGGCCTCCGCTGGGCGCGGGCGGAGCGGCGCATCGGCCTGCGCACGGTGAGGTTGGTCACGGAGGCGGACTCCGCGGGCGAGAGCTTCCGCTTCGAGGTGAACGGCCGGCCCGTCTTCATGCGCGGCGCGAACGTCGTGCCTCCCGACCACTTCACGCCCCGCGCCGACTCCGCGACGTACGCGCGCATCCTGGACGACGCGGCGCGCGCCAACATGAACATGCTCCGGGTATGGGGAGGCGGGGTGTACCTGCCCGACGTCTTCTACGACCTGGCGGACGCGCGCGGCATCCTCGTGTGGCAGGACTTCATGTTCGCCAACGCGCTGGTTCCGGAGGACTCCGCGTTCGTCGCCACCGTCCGGACCGAGGCGCGCGACCAGGTGCGGCGCCTGCGCGCCCACCCCAGCCTCGCGCTCTGGTGCGGCAACAACGAGGTCGCCGAGGGGTGGGCGAACTGGGGTTGGCGCGACGACTACACGGCGGACCAGGCCGCCCGCGTCGAGGCGGCGTACCGACGCATCTTCGAGGACGTCCTTCCCGCGGTCGTACGCATGGAGGATCCCGGCACCGACTACGTGCCGACGTCGCCGCGCATCGGGTGGGGCCACCCGGAGAGCCTCGTCGAGGGCGACAGCCACTACTGGGGCGTGTGGTGGGGGATGGAGCCGTTCCGCGTGTACGCCGAGAAGGTGCCCCGATTCGCCAGCGAGTTCGGCTTCCAGGCGCTCCCCGACCCGGTGACCGTCGCCGCGTTCGGGGATCCGGCACCGACTTCGCTCGGTGATCCGGCGCTCCTGGCGCACGAGAAGCACCCCACCGGCCTCCAGACCATCCGCGCCTACGTCGAGCGGAGCTGGCCCGTCCCGCCGGACGACTCCCTCGGCGCATGGAGCTACGTCAGCCAGCTCGCGCAGGCGGAGGGCGTCGGCCTCGCCCTGGAAGCGCACCGCCGCTCCTGGCCCCGCACCGGCGGCACGCTCTTCTGGCAACTCGACGACACCTGGCCCGTGGTGTCGTGGTCGAGCGTCGACGCGTTCGGTCGGTGGAAGGCCCTCCAATACGAGGCGGCGCGCGTCTTCGCGCCCGTGGCCGTGCTGGCGGACCGGTGGGCGGACACGCTGGCCGTGTGGGTGGCTTCGGACACGGCCGTCGGCGGCGTGCTGGAGGTCCGCGCCCTCGACTTCGAGGGGCACGAGCTCGCGCGGCGCGAGGCGTCCCTGTCGGCGCCCGCGCAGGCGTGGCGAGGCACCCGGCGCGACCTCCTCCCGGATGCCACGGACCCGCGCGGCGTGGTCGTCGTGGCGACACTGCGGAAGGGCCATGGCACGCCCGCGCTCGCCTCCGACGTGGCCTTCTTCGTGGCGCCGAAGGAGCTCACCCTCCCCGATCCGGGGCTGCGCGTGGTCTCCGTCGAGGCGGACGGCGACGCGTGGCGCGTGGCGCTCACCGCGGATCGTTTCGCGTTCGCCGCACACCTCGCGCTCGACGGCGTCGGCGCGCACGCCTCGACGGACTTCTTCCACGTCCTTCCCCACGACACCGTGTCCGTGCGTGTCACCCCGGAGGCTCCGACCCCCGATTTCCGCACCCGCCTCCGCTTGCGGTCGTTGGCCGACCTGCTCCGCCGCTGACGCATCCTCCGATCGCGCGGTGAACCGACTGGCCGCGTCTCCCGTAGTAGATTCCGTGGGATCGATCCAACCGCAGGGAGGTGACGCGTGGCTCAGTGCCAGGGCACGACGAGGAAGGGCGCGCGCTGCAAGCGCGATGCGGCCGAGGGGTCGGCGTTCTGCTCCATCCACACCGACCAGGACGTGGACGCCGGGGAGACCCCCGCCGCGCAGCCGTGGGACCGCGACGCGCTGGTGAAGACCGCGATCGGCTTCGGACTCCTGGCGGGAATCCTCTTCTTCAGGCTCCGCCGCTGACCGGAAGGGCCGCGCGCGTCCACGCCTGGGAGACCGCGCGGCCCTTCCCGACCTCGCCCACCGCGAGCGCGACCGCGCCGGGGCGCGTCCGCTCCGAGCGCGGCACCGGCCCCCCTTTCCGGTCGCGTCCTGCCCTCAGCCGGTCGCGGTGGCCTCCTTCGCCGGCGTCACGTTCTGGTTGAAGCGGAACACGTTGCGCGGATCCCAGTGGCGCTTCGCGTCCATGAGACGGTCGTAGCTGGCACCGTAGTTCTCGCGCACACGCCGCTGGTCGTCGGCGGCCATGAAGTTGGTGTACCCGCCCTCGAAGCCCGAGTAGGGGTGCACCGCCGCGTAGTAGTCCCGCACCCACGCGGTGTTCTTCGCGTCGTCCGCGGCCTTATCCCACACGCCGACGATGTTCATGCTGAAGTCGGCGTCCCGGCGCGCGTAAGCGGTCGCGTCCGCGGGCACGTCCTGCACCGCGCCGTCGCTCAGGTAGATGTGCATCGTGGACGTCATGGTCGGAACCTTCGACCCGTGCTCCACGTGCACCGCGATCGCAGCCTCGGGGACGTCGCGCACGTAGTCGGCCTTCCAGTAGTGGCGCAGGCCCGCGGGGAGGAGGGCGTCGAAGGCGCCCTGGAGCATCGGGTAGGGCATGGGGCCGACGTGCTCGGCGACCACCGGTCCAGCCGCGCGGATCGGCTTCAGCACCTCCTCGCCGCGGGCGGGGTCACCGCTCCAGCAGGTCACGAGCAGGCACAGGGTGTCGCCGTGGCGATTCGCGGGGATGAAGGGGAGCGGGGGAGCGATCTGGAAGCCGACGAAGCCGCCCAGCTCCCGCGGCGCGGCGCGGAAATGGCTCTGGAAGAAGTCGAGGACCTCGGCGGCCGCGTCGAGCTCGAAGAAGATCGGGCCACCCACGATCTGGTCGACGGGATGGAGGTCGAGCTCGAACGACGTGACCACGCCGAAGTTCCCACCGCCACCCCGGATCGCCCAGAAGAGGTCCGGGTTCTCGTCCGCGCTGGCGGTGACCAGCCGTCCGTCGGCCGTGGCCACGGTGGCGGAGCGCACGTTGTCGCAGGTGAGCCCGAAGCGGCGCGACAGGTAGCCGAGCCCGCCGCCGAGGGCGAGCCCGCCGATGCCGGTCGTGGAGATGAACCCCGCAGGCGTCGCCAGCCCGAACGCGTGGGTGGCGTGGTCGAGGTCGCCCAGGAGCGCGCCGCCGCCGACGCGCGCGGTGCGGCGCTGGGGATCGACGTTCACGTTGCGCAGTTCGGCCAGGTCGATCACGACGCCATCGTCGCAGGTGCCGTAGCCCGGGACCCCGTGTCCGCCCCCGCGGATGGCGAGCGGTACGCCCGCCTCCCCCGCGACGCGGATCGTGGCGACCACGTCCGCCTCGTCGCGCGCGCGCACGATGGCCTGCGGCCGCCGGTCGATCATCCCGTTGTAGACCACGCGCGCCGCGTCGTAGCGGTCGCTGTCCGGCGTGATCACCTCTCCCCTCACCAGTCCGCCGAGCTTGCTTCCGATCGCGTCGGTCATCGGAGTCCTCCGTTTCGTCGAGTTGGGCAGTGACTCGGACGACCAGCCTGACGGAAGCCGGCCCCCCTCTCAAGTACAGGATCTGTACCGCCCGACTGGCACCGCGGGTGGGACGAGGCTATGCATCAGGGCATGAGCACCTACGGCCAATTCTGCCCGGTGGCCCTGGCGGCGGATATCCTCACCCGCCGCTGGACACCGCTGGTGATCCGTGAGCTGCTCTCCGGCAGCGCGCGGTTCAACGAGCTGCGGCGGGGCGTCCCGAAGATGTCGCCCTCCCTCCTCTCCAAGCGGCTGGACGAGCTGACCGAGGCCGGCGTCATCACGCGCTCTGGCGTCCCCGGCACCGACCACGACGAGTACCGGCTCACCGAGGCGGGGCGGGAGCTGATGCCGGTGATCGAGGCGATGGGGGTCTGGGGAAAGCGCTGGATCTCGGGCGAGCTCGACGAGGAGGACCTCGACCCGGACCTCCTCATGTGGGACGTCCGGCGCCGCGTCGACACCTCGCGGGTGCCCGCGGGGCAGGTCGTCGTCCGCTTCACCTTCTCGGACCTCGCGGAGCGGCACCGCGACTACTGGATCGTGGTGGACGCCGAGCGCGAGGTGGACCTGTGCTGGCAGGACCCCGGCTATCCGGTCGACCTGTCGGTGGACAGCACCGTTCGGACGATGATCGACATCTGGATGGGGCGGGTGCGCTTCCCCGAAGCGCTACGCCGCAGGGAGATCGTCCTGCGCGGGCCCACGGAGCTGCGTCGCTCCTTCCCGGAGTGGCTCGGCCTCTCCTTCTTCGCGAGTGTGCAGCCGCCGGAGCGGGAGCTCGCGCACGAGGGCGGCACGCCCGGCTGATGCTCCTGGGGTGGTGAGTCGGCAGCTCGTCGCAGCGCCGAGGGGGCCGGCGACCTCGACGGCCACCGACCCCCTCGCGTCACCGCGCTGCGCCCGGGGCTGTCAGCGCCCTCCGTCGGACACCGTCTGGTCCGGCTCGTCGGAGCCCGGCGCCTTCTCCCACGTCCACGTCCTCCCGCGCACCCACTTCTCGAACCAGTCCAACTCGACGTTCGCCTTGAAGAGGCGGTGGTGCAGCTCGCGCCACCCGTGCGGCTCGCGCGGCGCCACGTAGAGGTGCGTGGGCACGCCCTGCTGCTTCACGCCGCGCCACATCTCGATCGACTGGGGCATGGGGACGCGGGGATCCTGCTGACCGACCAGGAAGATCGTCGGGGTCTTCACGTTGCTCACGTACTTGAGCGGCGAGTTGTTCCAGTACACGTCGATGGGCGCGTCCTTCTCCCACGGCGTTCCGCCGAACCACGGCGTGCGGTACGTGCGCACGTCGGACTGCGCGTACATCGAGATCCAGTTGGCCGCGCCCGCCCCCGAGGCGGCGGCTTTGAAGCGGTCCGTGTACGTGATGATCTTGTTCGTCATGTGGCCGCCGGCGCTCCACCCCATCTTCCCCATGTGGTCGCCGTCCGCGACGCCCCTCGCGATCACCGCGTCCACGCCCGCCATCACGTCCTTGTGGGCCTGGTCGAAGTAGCTCCCCACCATGTCGCGCAGGAACTCGTCCCCGTAGCCCGTGCTCCCGCGGTAGTTGGGCTTGAGCACCGCGTAGCCGAGCCCGGCCAGCACGGGCACGTAGTTGGACGAGCTCCAAGCGCCGCCGAACTGGTCGCTCGAGGCGGGGCCGCCGTGCGTCTGCACCATGAGCGGGTAGTGCTGCCCCTGCTGATAGTCGAGCGGATAGTAGAGGAGACCCTCGACCGTCACGCCGTCCTCGCCCTTCCACGTGATCGCCTCCTCCTTCGGGATGCGGAAGCGGGAGGCGAGGTCATCGTAGACGTGCGTGACCTGGGCGGGCCGTCCCTCGCCCGCCATCAGCCAGACGTCTCCGGGGCTCGACGCGGTGCGCCGGGTGAAGACATGGCGTCCGAGCTTCGGGCTGTAGCTCCATCCGCCGAGCGCCGCGTCACCCTCGAGCACCGGCGTGAGCTCGCCCCCCTGCGCCGGGACGCGCAGCATCGCGTCCCGCACGCCCTCGTTCGCGATCACGAAGATGCTCTTGCCGTCGACGCTCCACGTCGCCTGGTCCAGCCCGTATCCGGAGCCGGGCGCGATCTCGCGCGCCTGACCGCCGCCGGACGGGACGACGAAGAGGTTGGTGTTGTAGTAGCTCTCGCCCAGGTCCCCGCGCCCGTCCGCCGTGAAGAGCACCCAGCGGTTGTCCGGGGACAGCTCCGCGCCTCCCTCGGTCACGCCGTTGTCCGTGAGCCGCCGCGCGGCCGAGCCGTCCGCGGCCATGACCCACACCTCCCCCTTCTCCGCGTCACCGTAGAGCGGGTCCGGCGCACGGTGGTGGGCGATCATCGTGCCGTCGCGCGACAGCGCGTAGCCGATCACCGAGAAGTCGCCGTCGGTGACCCGCTCCTCCTCGCCCGTCGCGACGCGCACGCGCCACAGGTGCACCTGCTGGTAGTTCTCGTCGTACGCGAAGACGTCGTCCTTCACCTTGTCGCGGGCCTTCTGCTCGGCCGACTCGGGCTCGGACGCGGTGAAGTAGATCCAGGTGCCGTCGGGCGACCACTGCAGGTCGCTCACCGAGGTGGCGTGCTTCGTGAGCACCTCGGCCTCGCCACCCGTGTTGCGCAGCAGCCAGACCTGGCCGGGCTCTTCGTCCGAGCGGTCGGCCACGAACGCGATGCGGCTCCCGTCCGGCGACCAGCGCGGCCCCGACTCCCCGTTCTCGCCGCGCGTGAGCTGGAGGTCGTTCGTGCCGTTCGCGTCGACGCGCCAGATGTGCGAGACCGTGCCGTTCTGCGCCCAGTCGGCCTCCGTGCGCACGTAGGCGACCTGGCTCCCGTCGGGCGAGAGCTGCGGGTCGCCCACGGAGGTGAGGTCGATGAGGTCCACCACGGTCATGGCGCGGGGGGCCTGTTGCGCGGACAGCGACGCACCGGTGAGCGCGAACAGGAGGGCCGGAAGGGCCGCCCGACGGACGAGACGCATCGACATGGTCGTGCTCCTGAGGAAAGGTCGGCTAATCATGGCGGCCGCGATGCGCGCCGGCTACCCGGACGGCCGGCGCGCGGCGGCGGTCAGGAGACGGGGCGGCGCCTCCCGATCTCGTAGCCCTTCGGCGGCTCCGCGCCGAGCAGGTTCTTCACGAAGTAGTCCCAGCGCCGCCGGATCATGTACGGCTCCATGGCGAAGCCGTGGCGCCGGTTGGGGAGCATGAGGAGGTCGAAATCCTTGTTCGCGGCGATGAGCGCGTCGACCATCGTCAGCGTGTTGTTCGGGGGCACGTTGTCGTCGAGCGTGCCGTGCGCGAGCAGCAGCTTCCCCTTGAGGTTCTCGACCTTGAGCTGGTTGGCCTGGTTGTCGTAGCTCGTCGTGCCGTCGTCGTGGCGCACGAGGAGGCCCTGCCACTTCTCGCCCCAGTCGTCCTCGTAGATACGGTTGTCGTGGTTGCCCGCCTCCGACACCGCCACCTTGTAGAAGTCCGGGTACGTCAGGATCCCGTCCGTCGACGCGAAGCCGCCGCCCGAGTGGCCCCAGATGCCGACGCGGTCCAGGTCCATCCACGGGTGGTCGGCCGCCAGCTGGCGGATCCCGCCGACCTGATCCGGGAGGCCGTTGTCGCCCATGTCGCCGTAGTAGGCGGCGTGGAACGACTTCGAGCGCATGGGCGTGCCCATCGCGTCGAGCTCGACCACGATGAATCCGAGCTCGGCCATGGCCTGGTGGTCGCGCCGGGCGGCGCCGAAGCTGCGGCTCCCGACCGATCCCGTCTGCGGGCCCGGGTAGAGGTAGTTCACCACCGGGTACTTCTTCGACGGGTCCATGTCGGTCGGCGTGAACATGAGGCCGTAGAGATCGGTCTTCCCGTCACGCGCCTTCACCGTGAACGGCGTGGGCGGCTTCCACCCCGAGGCCACCAGGCGGGAGATGTCCGCCTTCTCGACGGCCACCACCTTCTTGCCGTCGAGGTCGCGCACGACCGTCTCGGGCGGCACGACCGGCGTGGACCAGGAGTCCACGAACCACTTCCCCGACGGGGCCATCGTGATCGTGTGGTTCGCGCTGTCCGGCGTGAGCAGCGCCGGCTCGCCGGCGTCCATGCCGACGCTGTAGAAGTACTGGAAGTAGGGATCGCCGGGCTCCTTCCCCGCGCCCGTGAACCACAACCTGCGCGCGTCCTCGTCGACGCGCCGGACCTGGAGCACGTTCCAGCTCCCCTTCGTGATCTGCCGCTTCAGCTTCCCCGTCGTGAGGTCGTAGAGATAGAGGTGGCCCCAGTCGTCGCGCTCCGAGTACCAGATCACCTCGTTGGAGCGCGGGAGGAAGCGCCAGTTCACGGCGTTGAAGCCCGACTCGTAGAACGTCTCCGCGTGCTCGGAGAGGACGTCGCGCACGTCCCCCGTGGCCGCGTCCGCGACGCGCAGCGTCGCGTCCCGGTGGTCGCGCGAGCTGGACACGAACGCGAGGCGCTGGGAGTCCGGGCTCCACGCCACGTCGGTGAAGCTCCCGTCGCAGGATATGTCGTCGCAGATCGTCGAGCGGTGCTGGTCGGGCGGCATCTTCAGACGCACCAGCCGGGGCCCGTCCAGGTCCACGACCACGCGCGAGATGCGGAAGATCACCGAGTCCTCGGGGAGCGGGTATTTCCACGCCTGGAGCTTCGGGTGTCCGGCCGCCGTGCTCACGAGGTACATCTCGCCCACGCCGCGCTCGTCCTGCTGGAAGGTCGCGATCTTCTTCGAGTCGGGGGACCAGAGCACCACGGGCCGGTCGCTCTTGGTCCACCCCGCGTTGTCCGTGGCGTAGCCGTAGTCCTTCACGCCGTCGGTGGTGAGCTGCGTCTCGCGCCCCGTGGCAACGTCCAGCACCCAGAGGTTCTCGTTCCGGCGGAACGCGGCCTTCGTCCCGTCGGGCGACAGCACGTAGTCACGCCCCGGGCCGTCGTCGCGCCCGCCGCCGGTGCAGCGCCCCGCGCTCGTGTCGCACGTGAAGGAGCGGTCGCCCACGTCGAAGCGGATGCCGCCCTCCACGAAGTCGAAGCTCGAGAACGGGAGGTCGTACGGGGACACTGTGGAGTCCATCGCGGCCGAGAGCGCCCGCGCGAGCACCTCGTGATCGAAGGCGCGCGCGCGTCGGCGCCGCCTGGGGTCGACGACGACGAACTCCCGTCCCTGCGGGATGTCGTTCCGGTACCAGAAGCGGTCGCCGTCCACCCACACCGGCCGAACGTCGGCGCCGAAGACGAGCGGATCCGTCCGATCGGCGAGGAAGGCCTCCGCGCGGGCGTAGGTGTCCGCCGTGACGCGATCGGGGTGATAAGGCGTGCGCTCCTGGGCGCGGGCCGGCGCGGAGGCGCCGACGGCGAGGAGGAGCGAGAGGGAGACGCCGCGCGCGGCGTGTGCGACCGGATGCGAGCTCGATCCGCTCATGAGCTTTCCTGGCCGGAGTCACGTTTGTCGGGGACCGGTGCGACGGGCCATCCCCGCCGGTCCCCGGGGGTACATTCGCGCGAGGCCGCGTGACGCGGAAGACCGGACCCTCCCCCGCCGCCGCCCGACCCCGACCGCGACCTCAGTCGCCGGAAGCCGCCTTGGCCCGCCTGGTGTTCTGGAAGGCCGCCACCACCGACGGATCGAACTGGAGCCCGGCGTTGACCTCCAGCTCGGTGAGTGCCGCGCGCTCCGTCCAGGCGCGCTTGTAGGGGCGCGAGCTCGTGAGCGCGTCCCACGCGTCGGCGACCGCGACGATGCGGCCCGACAGCGGGATGTCCTCGCCCGACAGCGCGCGCGGGTACCCGAAGCCGTCCCAACGCTCGTGATGGCTGAGCGCGATCTCGGCCGCGAGCTCGAGGAGGGGCATGTCGTGGCCGGCGAGGAGGTCCGCGCCGATCACGCAGTGCGTCTTCATCACCTCGAACTGGTCCGGGGTGAGGCGCTCCGGGCAGAGGAGGATCGAGTCCGGGATGCCGATCTTCCCGACGTCGTGCAGCGGAGCCGCGAGGCGCAGGGTCTCGACGCTGGTGGCATCCAGGCCGAGCTCGCGCGCGATCTGGCTCGACGTGCTCCCCACGCGGCGGGTATGCTCGCCGGTGGCGTCGTCGCGGTACTCCGCCGCGCGCGCCAGGCGCATGAGCATCTGCAGGCGCGCCTCCTCCAGCTCCGCGGTGCGCGCCTCGACGCGCTCCTCCAGCCGCTCGTTCTGCTCCTGGAGCTCCTGGTGCAGGAAGCGGGCCTCCAGGAGGTTCCTGGCGCGAAGCCGGACCTCCCACGGGCTGAGCGGCTTGGTGAGGAAGTCCTTCGCCCCGCCGGACAGCGCACGGCGCTTGGCGTCCTGGGAGTGATCCGCCGTGAGGACGAGCACAGGGCGATACGCCTGGTCGGGCGTGCGGGCGCGGATGATCTCGAGGACCTCGTAGCCGTCGATGCCGGGCATGAGGAGGTCGAGCAAGACGAGATCGGGATCGAACTCGTCGAGCAGGTCGCCCACCTCGGCCGGATCGTTCGTGCTCCGGATCTCGCTGTAGCCCCCCACTTCCAGCATGCGGCGCAGGAGCTGGATGTCGGCCTCCTCGTCGTCCACGAGGAGAAGCCGCGCCCCGGCGAGCTTCTCTTCGAGCATGCGCGCGAATACCCCCGGTTCGAAGCGCTGCGGATGTTGTAGGATGAGAACTTCGAATGTGCTCGCCCGAGCGGCGTTTCGCAAAGCCGGTCGATGAGACAGGGGCCTTCCCTTACATCGAAATATTCATATTATTCCATGCATGCCGAGCTACGATTTCGTGTGCAAGGACTGTGGCGCCGCCTTCGAGGTGCGCCTGTCGATGTCAGCGTACTCCGCCGGCGAGGGCAGGACCTGCCCCGAATGCGGCTCCCGGCAGGTCGACCGCGCCTTCACGGCCGTGAACGTCATCGCCCGGAGCCGCTCCGGCTCGGGAGGCTTATCCGGCGGCGGAAGCTGCGGCACCGGCGGGTTCACCTGAGCGTCGTGACCTGACCGCCCGGTCGGGCGGACGCACCCCCCTTCGACCCCCTGACACCCGCCTGGCGCGCGGCGCCGCCGCTTTCTATACTACGTGATATTATCATATGTAATATAACGAGGAGACGGCCGTGCTTCGCGCCAACTGGTTCCACGTGCTCGTCGCCCTCGCCCAGGAGGAGCGCCACGGCTCCGCCATCGCGGAGGACGTCCTGGAGCGGACGGACGGGGCTCTCCGCCTCTGGCCTGCGACGTTGTACCGGACGCTGGACGACATGGTCGCCGAAGGGCTCATCGAGGAGCTGACGGGCGGAGAGCACCCCGACGGGGAGAGCCGGCGCAGGCGCTACTACCGGGTGACGGAGCGTGGGCGCACGGAGCTCGCGGCCGAGGCCGGCCGCCTCGCGACGTTCGCGAGCGTGGCCCGCCGCCGCCTCGGAGACGCCGGCGCATGAGCCGCCCTCCGGCGTGGTTCCGGCTGCTCCTCGCGCTCCTCCCGGGCGAGTTCCGCCGCTCGTACGGCGAGGGCATCTCCGAGATGGCCACGGCGTGGGCGAAGGGGCGTGGCCCCCTGCGGCGGACCCTCGTATGGCTCCGGGCGGCCGCCGACGTCGTGGCCGTGGCGGTCTCGCTGCGCGTCCCTTCCCGGGAGACGCTCGGCCAGGACGTGCGCTTCGGCCTCCGGTCGCTTCGGCGCGACCGCGGCTTCGCCCTCTTCGCGGTGCTCATCGTGGGACTGGGCGTCGGCGCGAGCGTCACGGTCTTCAGCGTCGCGGAGGCGCTCCTGGTGCGTCCCCTCCCCTTCCGCGAGCCCGACCGGCTCGTCTGGATGTCCAACGGCGCCTGGGAGCGCGGTCAGCACCTGTCGGAGATCAGCGTCCAGGTAGCGTACCTCGTCGCCCTGCGGGAGCGATCCGGGCAGCTCGAGGACGTGGCCGGCTACCATCTCTTCGACGGGGACGGGGACCACGTCCTCGAGGGCGAAGGCGAGCCCCGGCGGCTGACCCGGCTTCGCGTCACCGGCAACTTCTTCGCGGTGCTCGGCGTGGAGCCGTCGCTCGGCCGGACGTTCTCCGCCGAAGAGGCGTGGGACGACGGCCCCCGTGCCGTCCTGCTCACACACCGCTTCTGGACCGCCCGCTTCGGCTCCGACCCCGGCGTGGTGGGCCGCTCCGTGACCGTGGACGGCCACCCCGCCACGGTGGTCGGCGTGCTGCCTCCGTCGTTCGACTTCGGGTCGATCTTCGCGCCGGGCAAGCGGATCGACTACGTCGCCCCCTTCCCGCTCTCCGAGCGGAGCAACCGCACCGGGAACACGCTCGCCCTGGTCGGCCGCCTGGCCCCCGGCGCGAGCGCGGCATCGGCTCAGGCCGAAGCGTCGGCGCTGGCCGCGGGCGTGGAGGGCGATCGCCTGAACCGGTTCGACCCGGTGGTGCGCCCGCTGCGCGCACACGTGAGCGGGAGCTTCAACGCCGCGGTGGCGGTCCTCCTCGGGGCGGTGTCGCTCGTCATGCTCATCGTATGCGCCAACCTGTCCAACCTCCTCCTCGCGCGCGGCGCCGCCCGGGAGCGGGAGATGGCGATCCGGGCGGCGATGGGCGCGCCCCGTGGGCGCCTGATCCGGCAGATGCTGACGGAGGCGCTCCTCCTGTCGGGTGCGGGCTCGGCGCTGGGCCTGGCGCTCGCCTACCTGTCGACCGGCGTCATCGCCGGGCTGGAGATCCCCATCCCCCTGCTCGGCCAGGCGCGGGTGGACGGTGCGGCCCTCCTCGTCGCACTGGGGGCGGCGCTCGGCGCGGGCATCGTCTTCGGCCTGGTGCCGGCGGTGCGGAGCACGGAGCCCCGCCTCCACGAATCGCTCAAGGACAGCGCGCGCGGATCGTCCGCGGGGCACCGCCAGGGAGCGCTGCGCAGCGCGCTCGTGATCTCGGAGATCGCCCTCGCCTGCCTCCTCATGAGCGTGTCCACGCTCATGGTACGGAGCTTCGTCGGCCTCCTCGACGTGGACCTCGGCTACGGCGCCGAGCACGCCGTCGCGATCCGCGTCGACCCCCCGACGCGCTTCGGCTCGGACGCCGAGCGGGTCGCGTTCTACGCCTCGGTGCTGGACGCGGCGGGCTCGCTCCCCGGCGTCACGGCCGCGGGCTTGACCGACGTGCTCCCGATGGGCTTCAACCGGACGTGGAGCCTCCACCGGACGGACCGCCCGGAGGAAGAGTCGGTCTTCGCGTACGTCCGCGTCGTGAGCGACGGGTACGTGCGCGCCATGGGGCTCGCGCTCGCCGCGGGTCGGGACCTCGGGCCCGGGGACGGGCCGGAGGGCCGGCGCGTGGCGCTGGTCAACGAGAAGACCGCCCGCGCGCTGTGGCCCTCGGGCGACCCGCTGGGCGCGAGCGTGCACTCGAGCGGCAGGGATTACGAGGTCGTGGGTATCGTGCGCGACACCCGCCAACTCTCCGTGGACCAGGACCCCGGCCCCGAGGTGTTCTTCTCGATCCGGCAGCTCGCCGACGCGAGCGCCGTGCACCTGGTCCTTCGAGGCGACCGACCGCTCGAGGAGCTGGTCGGCCAGGCGAGGTCCCGCATCCGCGCGATCGACCCGCGGCTGCCCCTCGACGAGGTGCAGCCGATCCGGGACATCGTCGACGCCTCGCTCGCACCGCGGCGCTTCCTGGTGGCCCTGCTCGCGGGCTTCGCCGCCTTCGCCCTGGTCCTCGCCTCCCTGGGCATCTACGCCGTGGTCTCGTACTCCGTCGCGCACCGCAGGCGCGAGATCGGGATCCACGTCGCGCTCGGCGCCTCCGCCGGAGACGTCCGCCGGCGGATCGTGGGGGAGACGCTCCTCCTCGCCGGCATCGGGCTCCCGCTCGGCCTCCTGGCGGCCGTCCTCGCCGGGCGGTCGCTCCGGGGCATGCTCTACGGCGTGACGCCGCTCGACCCCGTCACCTACCTGACGGTGGTCGCGCTCCTCGGTGCTGTCGCGCTCGCGGCCGGATGGATCCCCGCCCGACGCGCCGCCGCCGCGAACCCGGTCGAGGTGCTGTCGGCGGACGGGCCCGGGCGGCCGGGCTGAGCCTCGGCACCCCACGCCGGGAGCCGCCCGACGCGAGGGCCCTTCGTTGACGCTGCACGCGGGACCTGGCTAATCTCGCGTCCGTTTCCGGGCGCTCGTCCGCGCCCGTGCGTCCACGCTCCATCGGAGCTCCGGTCATGCGTCGTTCTCTCACCGCGCTCGTCATCCTCCTGCTCGGCGCGGCCCCCGCGGCGGCCCAGACCTCCACCGCCTCCACCGGCGGGCGCGCGTTCACCCCCGAGGACTGGTACAAGCTGACCACGGTCTCGTCCCCTGCCATGTCCCCGGACGGACGATGGGTGGCCTTCACCGTCATGACGATCGACGAGGCCGCGAACAAGCGGCACGACGAGGTCTGGATGGTGTCGACCGCCGGCGGCGACCCGGTCCGCCTGACGGCCCCGGGCACCGAGAGCTCGAACCCGCACTGGTCGCACGACGGGAGCTGGCTCTTCTTCACCTCCCGCCGCCAGGGGGGCGACGGCAGCACGTGGGCGCTGCGCATGGACCGCTCGCCCTCGGGCGAGGCGGTGCAGCCGGAGGCGATGCCGCAGGGCTCCGTGCCCGCCGACGGCTCGTTCGCCGTGTGGACGGAGAGCGGCGACGACGACGAGGGTGGGGCCGGCGCCGAAAAGCCTTCCGCGGCGCACGACGATCCCTTCGCGCACATGCAGCCGATGGCGCGCCCGCCGTACGGCAGCATCACGGAGCCGGTGGATCCGAAGCGCTTCGACGGCCGCCACATCGTCGACTTCCCCTTCAAGGGGAACGGGAGAGGCTACCTGCCCGGCCGCCGCGAGGCCCGGGAGTGGAACGCCGCGCAGCTCTGGCGCGAGACGTTCGGGGATACCGCGAAGACGAAGCTCACCGACACGCGCTACTCGCACCGGAACGCCGTGGTCTCCCCCGACGGCCGTTGGATCGCCTTCGTGGCCGACCCGGAGCTCCGCCCCGACTCGGTGGTGCAGGCGGAGCGGGACTCACTGGCGAAGCTCCCCTACGACGCCGCGCGCGACGAGAAGCCGCGCGACGACGCCGACGTGTTCGTGATCCCGTCGACCGGCGGCGCGCCGCGCCGCGTCACGCACCAGAACGGGAGCGAGGGACGCCTCGTCTGGTCGCCCGACTCGAAGCGGATCGCCTTCGTCTCCGCGCTGACGCGCACGTCCTCGAGCCGCATCTGGATCGTGGACGCGCAGGGCGGCGCCGAGCCGGTGAACGTGCTCGGCGACTGGAAGTACGAGCCGCAGAGCGTCGACTGGATGAAGAACGGGAAGCTGGTCATGAGCGCGTCGATCGGGGGGCGCACCGCGCTCCTCCACGTCGACCCGAAAGGCGGCACGCCCACGGAGGTCGTCTCGGGCCGTCGGCGCATCAACGGCTTTTCGTACGACGACGCCTGGCGGAAGGTGGCGTTCGTCGCGACGTCCGTGGACGAGCCGACCGAGGTGTTCATCGCGGACATCGACGGGAAGAACGAGCGGCGGCTCACCGGCTTCAACGACGCGCTCAACGCGGAGATCGCCTGGCCGAAGGCGGACCGCTTCACCTACACATCGGTGGGCGGGCTCGAGATCGAGGCGTGGCTCCAGTACCCCTGGGGCTACGAACAGGGGAAGAAGTACCCGCTCGTGCTCTACATCCACGGCGGCCCGCACTCCGCCTATGGGGAGGGGTGGTTCGACGAGTTCCACAACCTCACGGGCGCGGGGATGTTCGTGCTGTACACGAACCCGCGCGGCTCGGGCGGCTACGGTGCGGACTTCACCTACTCGACCCGCGGCCGCTGGGGACGCGAGGACTACGAGGATCTCATGAAGGCGGTGGACATCGCGATCCAGCGCCCGGACGTGGACGCCGACAACCTCGGCGTGACCGGCGGGAGCTACGGCGGCTTCATGACCGCGTGGATCACGACGAAGACGCACCGCTTCAAGGCCGCGCAGACGGACCGCATGATCAGCGACTGGTTCAGCTGGTACGGCTCGTCGGATGCGCAGGGGCTCACCGAGTTCGAGTTCTACGGCAAGCCGTGGGACAACCCCGACCTCTACCGCGACCTGTCGCCGGCCACCTACCTGGCCAACGTGAGCACACCCACGCTGCTGGTCCAGTCGGAGGAGGACTACCGGGCCACGATGACCAGCGCGGAGGAGTGGTTCATGGGGCTGCGCAAGCAGGGCGTGCCGGCCGAGTTCATCCGCTACCCGCGCTCCACGCACGACCTGTCGCGCACGGGCGAGCCATGGCTCCTCGTGGACCGGCTGGGCCGCCTGCGGCAGTGGTTCACGCACTGGCTGGTGGACGGAGGCGTCACCACCGACAAGCACTAGTCCGCCCGTGGTCATCTACGGGGTGGCGCTCCTCGCCGGCTGCATGCTCGTCGGCCTCTTCGTGGGCGAGGCGCTCGGCGTGCTCATCGGCGTGCAGGCGAACGTGGGCGGGGTGGGCATCGCGATGATCCTGCTCATCGTGCTCTCGGACCTCTTCCGCAGGCGCGGCGGGATGAAGCCGCTCACGCAGCAGGGCGTGCTCTTCTGGAGCGCGGTGTATATCCCGATCGTGGTGGCGATGGCCGCCAAGCAGAACGTGATCGCGGCCGTGCGCGGCGGGCCGGCGGCGATCCTGGCGGGCGCGCTCGCGACCCTGGTGAGCTTCACCCTGGTGCCGGTGCTGTCGCGCATCGGCCGCCCGCCGGACGAGGTCGCGGAGGCGCCGCCGCCCGGCGGCGACCCCCGATGAGCGGCACCTGGGCGCTCGTCGCGAAGGTCCTGACGGGAAACGGCCTGATCACCGCCTTCGCGTTCGTCGGGATCACCGTCTGGCTGTCCTACCTGGTGTCGGACCGCCTCACGAAGGGCCGCCTGCACGGCTCCGCCATCGCCATCCTGGTGGGCCTCTTCCTCGCGTGGATCGGCGGCCTGGTGACCGGCGGGCAGCAGGGGCTCGCGGACATCCCCGTGCTCGCGGGCGTGGGCGTGCTGGGCGGCGCCATGCTGCGGGACTTCGCGATCATCGCGACGGCGTTCGGCGTCAGCCTCGACGAGATCCGCGAGGCGGGGCTCGGCGCCGCGGTGTCGCTCCTGGTGGGCGTGCTCGGCTCCTTCGCGGTGGGCGCCGCCGTCGCGTGGGCGTTCGGCTACCGCGACCCGGTCGCCATGACCACGATCGGCGCGGGCGCGGCGACGTACATCGTCGGGCCCGTGACGGGCACCGCGATCGGCGCGCCCTCGGACATCATCGCGCTGAGCATCGCGGCGGGGCTCGTGAAGTCGATGATGGTCATGACCGGCACGCCCTTCGTGGCGCGCTTCATCGGGCTCGACAACCCACGCTCCGCGCTCGTCTACGGCGGGCTGATGGGCACGACGAGCGGCGTGGCCGGCGGGCTGGCCGCCACGGACGAGAGGCTCGTGCCGTACGGTGCGATGACGGCCACGTTCTACACCGGGCTGGGCTGTCTGCTGGGGCCGTCGGTCGTGTTCGTGACGATCCGGGCGCTCTTCGGGTAGGGGGGCGGAGCGCCGACGGCCCGCCCGGCCCCGGGCGGCGCGCCCGGGACCCGTCCGGCGTCAGCCGATGATCATCACGCTGCTGCCGCTACCGCCGAAGCGCGGGTTCACCACGTTGTTGAAGATGGACCCGAACCGGTACGAGATGCCGAAGGACGTCCAGTAGCTGAACGAGGTGGCGAGCGCTCGTTGACGGAGGAGGATCTCCGCTTCGGTGTAGTCCCCCCCCGGCAGGTAGAGCTGGTCCCGGATCCACCCGTAGTTCCCGAACAGGTTCACCGAGAAGCCTTTGAACACGCGCACGTTGAAGTAGGCTTCCAAGCTGGCCTGCCACTTCGAGGTGTCGTGGAGGTAGCGGGAGTGGTCGAGGGTGAAGGTCACGTTCCCCCACGGCTGCACCAGGTTGAGGGACGACGTGAGGGAGGCCGCCACCCGGGTCTCCGCGGTCTCGAGGAAGATCGTGGGCTCGGCGTAGTCCCAGTGGCGCACGTTCAGGAGCCCCTGGACCGTGAGGGAGCGTCGGCTCGACTCGGAGTAGGGGAACAGGTTCAGCTCCACACCCGGCGACACATTCCAGCGGAAGTCCTCGTTGAGGTAGCTGTTCTTTCCGACGCCCGTCTTCATGCCCACCGAGAACCGGTCGGTGACGCTCTTCACCAGCAGCCCGTCGGTGTTCCACTGCTCCTGGCTGTACTTGTCGGTCCCGTCTTCCAGGTCGAAGGTCTGGGTGTAGCGGTAGTACCGTCCGGTCAGGGCGAACTTCCAGGCGTCGGTGGTGCGGTTGGCGCTCACCGACGTGTTGACCGACGACGTGGAGTAGGACGACTCGCCCTGGAGGTTCGAGCTCAGGCGGAGGTTGAACACCCAGTAGTTCCAGGGGTCGTCCCGGGGAGCGCCTCGTGGCGCCGGCCCCGGGGCTCCTCCCGGGCCCTCGGTCCCCGGCGGCGGGCCCACGACCTGGAGCCGGTCGGCCAGGGGAGTCCCCGCCACGTAGCGCCCCAGTCCCAGGCGCAGTCGGGCCACGAGCGCCCGGCGCACCTCGTCCTCGGTGGCGTCGCCGGGGGTGTTCACCACGATCTCCTGGTCCTGGCCCTGGAACGCGCCTCGCCCCAGGAAGGCCAGCACGTATTGCCGCCCGCCGCCCCCCGTGGTCTGGGTGGTGACCAGGACATGCACGGCGGCGTCCTCCCGGTCGCGGACCCAGTTCACCCAGGGGATCTCGCGGCGGAAGAAGTCCATGTCCCAGCACCCGAAGCCCTGGCAGTCGAAGAACAGGTTCAAGGCGTCGGCGCCACCCTCTTCCTGAGCGGCGACCGGAGCCGCCAGCACCATCACCAGGACCCACCATCCCAACACCCGTCCGAGCTGCATGCCCCACCTCCACACATCGGGTTGGCGATCACACCGCGGCAGGGGAGCGGTCGGCGGCGCGCTTACGGATTGGGACGCACGGGAGGGCTCGAGGGTTGCGTCCTACGAAGGTTATCGTACGCAGGGCGCGAGCGCGAGGTTCCGCGGTCGGCGGCCGGGGAGAGAAGACCTCCTGTCGCGACACTGCTACATTCCCGCGAGTCGATCTCGATGTGACCCCATCGAGCCCCTGAACCGGTGGACTGACGGGAGGCTTCCGCGTGGCGACGATCCGGCTCTTCGAGCGCGCCAACGACCACGCGGACCGGCTCGCCGTCGTCGCACACCAGGGCGTCTTCACCTACCGCGACCTCCTGAGGGCGTCGGGCGCTGCCGCGACGCGCCTCCTCGCCGGACGCGACGACCTGGAGGAGGCGCGCGTGGCCTACCTGGTCCCGCCCGGGTGGGATCACGTCGCGACGCAGTGGGGGATCTGGCGGGCCGGCGGGATGGCCGTGCCGCTCGCGGTGTCGCACCCGCCCCCCGAGCTCGCCTACGTGCTGGACGACGCCGAGCCGGAGGCGGTGATCGCCCACCCGGAGCTGGCCGAGCGCGTGGCGGGCGTCGCGGCCGAGCGGGCCGTTCCGGTGCTGCGCACCCCCGCCCTCCTGGCGGACGGCCCTCTCGCGCGGCTTCCGGCGATCGCGCCGGCGCGCCGGGCCATGATGCTCTACACCTCCGGGACGACCGGCCGACCCAAGGGCGTGGTCGCGACGCACGCCAACCTCGAGGCGCAGGTGCGCGCCCTGGTCGAGGCGTGGGGATGGGCCCCGAGCGACCACATCCTCCTCACGCTCCCCCTCCACCACGTGCACGGCATCGTGAACGTGCTCACCTGTGCCCTCTGGTCCGGCGCCGTCTGCCAGATCCTCCCGTCCTTCGACGCCCGCGAGGTGTGGACGCGACTTGAGCGCGGGGACCTCACCCTCTACATGGCCGTGCCGACCCTGTACCGCAGGCTGATCGAGGCATGGGAGGCCGCGGACCCGGAGACGAGGCGCACGTGGAGCGAGGGCGCGCGCCGCCTCCGCCTCATGGTCTCGGGCTCGGCCGCGCTCCCGGTGCCCACGCTCGAGCGGTGGGAGGAGATCACGGGGCAGCGTCTGCTCGAGCGCTACGGGATGACCGAGATCGGGATGGGGCTGTCCAACCCCCTGCACGGCGAGCGCCGTCCCGGGCACGTGGGCACGCCGCTCCCGGGCGTCGAGGTCCGTCTCGTGGACGACGCCGGGGGTCCGGCCGCCGCCGGTGAGCCCGGCCAGATCCAGGTGCGCGGACCGGGCGTCTTCGCCGAGTACTGGCGCCGCCCCGAGGCCACCGCGGAGGCGTTCACCGGAGACGGCTGGTTCCGCACGGGCGACCGCGCGGTCGTGGAGGACGGCGCGTACCGGATCCTCGGGCGCGAGTCGGTGGACATCCTGAAGACCGGCGGGGAGAAGGTGTCGGCCCTGGAGATCGAGGACGTGCTGCGCACGCACCCGGGCGTCGCGGACTGCGCCGTGGTCGGGGTGCCCGATCCCGCGTGGGGCGAGCGCGTGTGCGCGGCGGTCGTGCCGCCGCCCGGCGTCGATCCGCCGGACTCCGGGGCGCTGCGCGCCTTCGCCCGCGAGCGGCTGGCGCCGTGGAAGGTGCCGAAGGAGGTCCGCGTCGTGGCCGAGCTCCCGCGCAACGCGCTCGGGAAGGTGACGAAGCCCGCCGTGCAGGAGCTCTTCGGCTCCACCTCGTAGCCCGATCGCCGCGCCTCCCTCGCGGGGAGCCGGGTCGGCGTGCATCTTCCCTCAGGCCCCCCTCCCGGCCGGGCCCGTCGCCGAGGCGACGGGACATCGCACCACGCCGCCTGCACGCCGAGAGGGCGCCATGAACCGCTCCGCCGCCTCCTTCCTCGTCCTCGCCGCCGCTTCGCTCGCCCCCGCCCGGGGCGCCTGCCAGGCCCAGCGCGAGGACCCCCGACCGCTCCTCGAAGCGAACGCGATCATCGAGCAGAAGGTGATGGTGCCGATGCGCGACGGCGTCCGGCTCGCGGCCGACGTCTACCGGCCGAAGACGGACCGGCCGGTGCCGATCATCTTCTCGCGCACCCCCTACAACTTCAACTCGTGGCGCGACGGGGAGTTCAGCCCGGGCACCTACCGCTCCGCCTGGGAGGCGGTTCGCCGCGGGTACGCCTACGTGGTGATGAACGAGCGCGGCCGCTTCTTCTCCGAGGGCACCTGGGACATCCTGGGCCCGCCGCTCACCGACGGCGCGGACGCGTTCACGTGGATGGCCGAGCAGCCGTGGTCGAACGGGAAGGTCGGGACGCTGGGGTGCTCGTCGACCGCCGAGTGGCAGATGGGCGTCGCCTCGCTCGACCACCCGGCCCACACCACGCTGGTGGCCGAGGGCTTCGGTGCCGGCGTGGGGCGCATCGGCAAGTGGTACGAGCAGGGCAACTGGTACCGCGGCGGCGCCGAGCAGATGCTCTTCTTCGCGTGGCTCTACGGGGTGCAGGACGGGATCCGCCCGATGTTCCCCGCCGACCTGACGCAGGAGCAGCGGGCGCGCGTGTCGCGCTACTTCGACCTGGCGCCGGAGATGCCGCCGGTGGACTGGTCGGAGGCGCTGAAGCACCTCCCGCTCGTCGACATCCTGAAGAACGTGCAGTCCAACACCGGCCCCTACGAGGACATGATCGAGCGCACGCCGGACGACCCGGCATGGTACAAGGGCGGGCTCTATCATGACGACATGCCCTTCGACAAGCCGGCGCTGTGGTTCATGTCGTGGTACGACGTGTCGATCGGCCCGAACCTCGCGCTCTTCAACCACATGATCGACGACGCCGAGAGCCCGGAGGCGCGCGCCAACCAGTACGCGATCATCGCGCCTACGCTGCACTGCTCGTACACGCGCGCGACCGAGAACACGATCGTCGGCGAGCGGAGCGTCGGCGACGCGCGCTGGGACTACGACGCGCTCGTCTACGGGTGGTTCGACCACTGGCTGAAGGGCGAGGACAACGGCCTCCTCGACACGCTCCCGAAGGTGAGGTACTACACGATGGGCGCCAACGAGTGGAGGACCGCGGACGCGTGGCCGCCGAAGAGCGCCCAGCCCGTCACCTGGTACCTGGACAGCGGCGGCGCGGCCAACACGCGGGACGGGGACGGCGTGCTCACCACGCGCCGCCCCGGGGCCGACCATCCGGACCACTACGTGTACGATCCGTTCGATCCCGTCCCGTCGCACGGCGGCAACGTGTGCTGCACGGGCAACGCCGTGCAGGGCGGCGCGCTCGACCAGCGCGACAGCGAGGAGCGGACGGACATCCTCGTCTACACGTCGGAGCCGCTGCGGGAGGGTGTGGACGTGACCGGGACGATCGGGATCACGCTGCACGTCTCGTCGGACGTGCGCGACACGGACTTCACGGTGAAGCTGATCGACGTGTACCCGGACGGCACCGCGTACAACCTGGACGAGACCATCCAGCGCGCACGCTATCGCGAGGGCTACGACCACCAGGTCTTCATGGAGCCGGGGAAGGTCTACGAGATCGAGATGAGCCCGCTGTCGACGAGCAACTGGTTCGCGCCCGGTCACCGGATCCGGGTCGAGGTGTCCAGCTCGAACTTCCCGCGCTTCACGCGCAACCTGAACACGGGCGGGCGCAACTGGGACGAGACCGAGGGCGTGGTGGCGCACAACGTGATCCACCACTCGCGCCAGTATCCCTCGCAGATCCGGCTGTCGGTCGTGCGGCGCCCGGCGTCGTAGCGTGTGCTGCCGGGCGGGGTGGCCGGCGGGCGTCGCTGGCGCCGTGCCCGTACCGGGGACCCCCCGCCGCTTGCGCGGATCGGGCGCGTGTGGCACGATCCGGCCTCCCCCGGCGTTCGAGCCGTCGATCCCGAGCCGTCCGCGTGCCATGCCCCGACGACCCTACCTCCGCTCCCTCGCGCTCGGCGCGTGCGCCGTGATCGCGGTGGCGTGCGGCCGGGGCGCGACGCTCGGACCGGTCGACGGACGCGACCTGCCCCCGGCGGACACCGGGCGCGTGGCGGTCGGCGACGTCGCGCCGGACTTCGCGCTCGACTCCTACGACGCGGGCGTCGTCACGCTCTCCGAGTTCCGCGGGAAGAAGGACGTCATCCTCGTCTTCTACCGCGGCTACTGGTGACCCTGGTGCGTCCGTCAGCTCGGTGAGCTGAGAGACCTCCTGACGCCGGAGCAGAAGGCCCGGACCGCGATCCTCGCGCTGTCGATCGACGATCGCGAGCACGAGAAGATCACGATCGATCGCGTCGCGGAATCCGACGGGCGTGCGCTGGACTTCACGCTGCTGTCGGACCCCGGGCACTCGGTGATCGACCGCTACGGGCTCCTCAACCAGCAGGACCCGCGCGCGCGTCCGATCCCCCACCCCACCACCCTCGTGATCGACCGGGACGGCCGCGTCCGGTGGAAGTTCATCGAGATCAACTACAAGATCCGCCCGACCAACGAGCAGGTGGCCGCCGCGCTCGCCGAGGTGCAGGCCGAGCGTTAGGCCGTCGACGCGCCGTGGCGAGGGACGCACGGGCCCGTCACGTGTACTTCCAGTTCCTCGGCTTCCCCTCCGCGAGCCACGCCACCGTCTGCTCCACGCGCCGGGCGCGCGTCTCCTCGCGCTTCGCCTCGGTGATCCATTCGACGTACTCACGCCGGTGGCTCGGGCTGAAGGCCTCGAAGGTCGCGCGCGCCTTCGCGTTCTTCTTCAACGCGAGGGTCGCGGCCAGGTCGGGCGGGACGTCGGCGGCGGCCTTCGGCTTCCTGGGCTGCTGCGCGCGCTTCGGCTTCACGCCCTCCTCGTTGAGCCGCATCGCCGCCTTCACGAAGCCCACCAGGACCTTCTTCGGCGGCAGGTCGTCGAGCGAAGCGATGCGGTCGAGGCCTTCCATCGCGGCCTTCGCCTTCGGGTCGTCCCCGGCCACCAGCTCGGGCTTCCAGAAGCGGAACGAGCAGTGCTCCTTGAACGCCATGATGCCGCACATCATGCCGCGATACCCGAAGTGCGGACGGCTCCACTTCATCTCCTCCTCCACGTCCGGACACGCCTCGTGCACGATCTCGCGCAGGCGGAGGAGGATGGGCCTGGCGAAGTCCGCGACGCTCTCTACGTAGGCGTCGACGCGGGGATCACGTGCCGGCATGCAGGGCCTCCCGGAAGCGGGTCTTGAGCGCGACGCCGTCGCGCGGGGGGAGCACGAGCGGAGGGGACTCGGCCATCACCTTGACGGCCGCGAACACCGGCCCCGACGCGCCGTGGATCGAGCGACGAAGCTCGACGAGATCCGTGCCGTCCGCAATGCTCGCGGCGGCTGGGAAGCCGCACGCGCGCGCCACCTCCGCGAGGTCGACGCCTTGCGCGGTGTGGGTGCGCTGCATCCCGGTCTCGCCGTAGCGCTCGTTGTCGAGCACGACCACGGCCAGGTTGGGCGGCCGCTGCACCGCGATGGTAGCCAGCGCGCCCAGCCCCATCAGCATCTCGCCGTCGCCGGTCACCACGAGCACGCGCCGCTCCGGACGCGCGCACGCGAGGCCGAGCCCCACCATCGCGGCCTGCCCCATCCCACCCCAGAGCGGGAAGGTGAGGGGGTGGTCGCCGGCGGCAGCGCAGTCCCACGCGGGCGCGCCCAGTCCGGCCACGACGAGCAGGTCCCCGCGCTCCTCGAGAAGCGCCGCCACCACCTCCCTGCGATGAAGGCCGGGGCTCATCGCGGCGCCTCCGTGAACTGCTTCACGCCGAGGACCCTCTGGGCGATGAGCACGGCCACGGCCTCCTCGGCGTCGAACGCCAGGCGGAGGGCACGCTGCACGGTCGGCGCCACTCGATCGGCCGCGTCCACGCGCACCACGTGGGCACCCATGGTCAGCAGGATATCCGCTGCGGCCGCGCCCATGGGGAGCTGCCACGGGTTCGTCTCGCCCTCCTCGCCGCGCATGGCGACGAGGATCGGCACGGGGAAGCGGCACGTCTTCGCCATGGCGAGCGCGTTCGCGAGGTTGCCGACGCCGCTCGACTGCATGAGCAGGACGGCCCTGGCGCCGCCGAGCCACGCGCCCGCGGCGAGACCGACGCCCTCCTCCTCGCTCGTCAGGGCCACGGCGCGCATCGTCGGGTCGGCGTGGCACGCCTCGATGAGCCTGCGGTGGCCCGCGTCCGGCACGTAGCCGACCTGCGTCACCGCCGCGTCGGCGAGGACGCGGTGGACGAGGAGCGGCCAGTCGTGCGCGGTGGCCAAGGCGGGCGCGTCGCTCAGGGGAGGACGCTCACGGGCCGCCGCCCCCCGTCGTGGAGCGCCCCAGCGCGTCCGCCCGCTCCCGCGCCGCACGCACGCCTGGCTGCAGGGCCTCGTCGGCGCCGGCCCACCGGTCGGCGAAGCGGAGCCAGGCCGCCCGGGCATCGTCGTTCCGGCCGAGCTGCTCGTCGAGGCGCGCGAGCTCGGGGAGGGTGTGGCCCAGCGTCGTCTCGCGGCTCAGCACCCAGTCGAACTCGTCGCCGTCCGCCCAACGCGCGAGGGCGTCCACGGCGGAGTCCGGCTCCTGGAGCGCCTCGAAGACGGCGGCGCGCTCACGCAGGTCGCAGAGAGCGCAGGGGCGCCGGCGCTGGCGCTCGCGCAGCGCCTGGAGCGCGTCCGCGGGGCGACCCCGCAGCAGATCGAGCCAGTGCTGCCGGTCGAGCTCGTCGAGGCCGAAGGTCGGTCCGTCGCGTACGGCGGCCGGCGTCACCTCGCGGAGCCGCTCCCACCACGCTTCCGCGCGGTCCGCGTCGTGCCCGTACTCGGCCCACGCGAGGCCGAGGTCGTCGTAGGGGCGGTCCAGCGCGGACACGGTGGCGAGCCGTCGCTCCGCGTCGGCGTCGATGCGGCGCAGCTCGGCGACCGGATTCGCCCCGCGGTGCACGTGGACCCCGACGATGTCGAGGGCGAAGAGGATCGAGCCGTGGGGGAGGCCCTGCGCGTCGCAGGCCGCCATGCCGTCGCGGAAACGCCGTTCGGCGTCGTCCAGCCGGCCCTGCGCCATCGCCAGGAGCCCACCCATCTCGACCATGCGGAGCCGTCCCACGGGATCGGCCTCGAGGGAGGCCACGGCCTCGTCGACCGTCGCCAGGGCGCCCTGCGCGTCTCCCGACCCGAGGAGGATCAGGGCCCGGTGTCTGTAGTACGAGAAGTCCGGCGCGTAGAGCTCGCCCCAGCGCGCCAACGCCCGCTCCGCCTCCTCCTTCCGCCCCACGTTGTACAGGCAGAGGACGAGGTTGTTGTAGGCGGACCGTGTCCGCGCCGGCCCGTCCACGGCGCGCTGCAGGAGCTCGACCGCCTCGCTCCACCGCTCCCGCGTCATGTAGGTGGCGGCGAGGTCGTTGAGCGCGACCGGATCGTCCGGGTGGTCGTCGAGGACGCGCCCGTAGGCGCGCACGACCTCGTCGAGATCGCCGGTCACCACGTCGTTGTAGAACGCGGTGGCGAGCTGTCGCTCCCGCTCGGTCAGGCGCTCGCGGCCCTCGTACGCCCGGGTGGCGGCGGCGACCATGTCCGAGCGGCCCGCCCCCCGGTTCGAGTAGATCACGGCGAGCCGCCGCCACGCCATCGCGAAGCCCGGATCGAGCGCGACGGCCTCCCCGAGCAGGTCGATCGCGTCCTCGACGCGGCCCGCGTCGTCGGCGCGGTTCGCCTCGGCGAACTTCCTGAGCGCGTCGAGCGACGAGGTCGTGACCGCCTCCAGCGGCTGGCCCGCGCGTATGTCGCGCAGAGACTCGCCCGCCTTCTCCCGCACGCTCTCCGACAGGCGGTCGATGGCGGGCAGGAGGTCCGCGTCGCCCTCGGCGTCCGCGCGGAAGGCCGCGACCGCGTGGCCGTCGGAGGGGATGACGATGCGGGCGGTCAGGAGATACCCCGTCCCGACGCGTGAGACGTCGCCCTCGACGACGGCCTTCAGCCCTTCGCGCACGGCGACCTCCCGTGCCACAGAGGGGTCGAGGCGCGCATCCTGCGCGCGCCCCATGCGCTGGAGCGCGTCCTGGATCGCGTGCCCGTCGAGGAGCGTGACGATGCGTGACTCGACGAGGTCCACGCGGAAGGCGGCGGTCACCGCCGCGGCGAGCGTCGGGTCCCCCGCCCGGTCGGCGAAGTCGGCCAGGATGACGGGATCGCGCTCGTCGAGGACGCCCTGCGCGAGGAGCGAGCCGACCGGCCCGATCCCCAGGGCCCACATCGCGAGGTAGGCCACCACCGAGCCGAAGAGGAGCACGGCGGCGCACACGCCGCCGAGGATGGCGTTGCGCCAGGTGAGGATTCGCTCGCGGCTCAGGGGGTGCGCCGACGGATCGACGTGCACCTCGGCCGGCGTGCGCCCCACGAGCTCGTTGGGATCCACCTCGTCGCGGTACTCGCCCGTGAGCGCGGGCGGACCCTCCTGGACGATCGCCGTCGCCACCACGATCGGCAGGCCGATGAGGAGGAGCACGAGCGCGAAGCTCGTCGTCCACCCGGGGAGCCCCGCGAAGCCGGTGAGGAAGTCCACCGCCTGCAGCACGGCCCAGGACCCGCCCAGGTACACGCCGAGCACCTGCCAGACGGAGCGGCGGTGGATCTCGCGGAGCAGCTTCGTCAGCCTGTGCATCGCGGCGCTACACGCCCCTGATCCTCTCGAACACGGCGACCTCCCCCGCCTCCGGATCGACCGCCTTGCCCACCTCGGCCATCCCGAGCTTCCTGGCGACGCCGAGGGATGCGGCGTGGCCGAGCGGCACCGTGGCGCGCACGCGCTCCACGCCCGGCTGCGTCAGCGCCCACGACACCAGCGCCCCGGCGGCCTCCGTGGCGTAGCCGCGGCCCTCGTGCAGGGGGTACACCGAGTAGCCCAGCGTGACCGCCCCGTCCGCGTCGGGCGGGCCGCCGAGACCGCACACCGCCACGGCTTCACCGTCGTCTCGCCGGTAGGCCAGCCAGACCCACCAGCCCACCTCGTCCGGCGCCCCCGCCATCTTCCTGCTGAAGTACGCCAGGTCCTCCCGGAAGAGGGGCGGGGCGTCCAGGGGCTCACGGAACCACGCGCCGGTCGCGTCACCGAGCGCGTGGGCGTCCCCGTCCAACCAGGCCCTCAGACCGCGGGCCTCCATGGCCACCATGCGCAGCCGCTCGGTCTCGAGCGGACGCAGGGTGCCGGTTTCGGTCCCGCGGCCCACCACCCTCACCCGGTGGAGAGCATCCCCGTGGCCTGGTCCAGCCCGTCGCTCAGCCGGTCCAGCGCCGCCGAGATCTCGTCGACGAATTGCCGCACCTCCCCCCACTCGCGCTGCTCGATCCCCTCGCGCACGCCCGGGAGCGTCTTCACGCCGTACCCGGTCCAGAAGCCGGGCGCGTAGATCTGATGGCGGAACCACGGGCGACGCGGAAGACCGTCCTGTCGGGTGAGCTTCTGCTCGAGCCCCTGCAGGAGCCCGTTCAGGCGCGCCGCGGTCGCCGCGTCGGGCCCGCCCGCGGCCATCTTCTTCGACAGGGCCGCGTCGTACGCCTTCGCCGACTGGTCGAGCCGGGCGACCGCGTTGTCGAGCGGCGCGAAGTTGAGGTACGGCACCGGGTCCTTCTTCTTCGGCGGCATGTACGTCTCGGTGGGATCCGCGGCCAGCGTGTACGCGTGCTGGTCGAGCATCTCGTTCGTGTGCGCGGTCTCCCTGCGCATGTCATCCGCCAGCTTCTTCACCTCGCCCAGGTCGTCCTGGACGTCCGCGGCGAGGTTGCCGAAGCGGAAGGGGAGCACGTCGGCGTCGGCGAGCCGGAGCGTCGCCCGGCCGGCCGTCTTGGCGAGGGCCACGCCGTACTCGAAGGTGGTGTCGCCGAAGCGCGAGTAGTGATCGTAGGAGTCGAAGGTCGAGTGGTACGACCCACCCCCGTCCTCGCCCCCGTAGCCGATGTTGAGCGAGGGGATGCCGAGGTGCTGGAGGAAGGGCGTGTAGTCGGAGCCCGAGCCGAGCGGGGAGATGTCCAGGTCCCCGCTGGGCACGGGCCGCCCCTGCACACCCATCGCGGCCTTGATCCGCGCCAGGGCGGTCACGCCGGTCTCGGGGTCGGGCACGTCCGCCGCGACCTGGGTCACGAGGCGAGCGAGCTGGTGCGACCCGCCCACGCCCAGGAAGCCGCGCCCGTTGCCGTCGGAGTTGATGTAGGCCACCGCCTTCCGCTGCAGCTCGGTGGCGTGGTCCTCCGCCCACTCCGTCGAGCCGAGGAGGCCCGGCTCCTCACCGTCCCAGCCGGCGTAGACGATCGTGCGCTTCGGGTGCCAACCGCCCTTCACCAGCGCGCCCACCGCCCGGGCCTCCTCCATCAGGTCCACGAAGCCGGAGAGCGGGTCGCCCGCGCCGAAGGTCCACCCGTCGATGTGGTTGCCGCGCACCACCCACTCGTCGGGCCGCTCGGAGCCGCGCATCACCGCGATGACGTCGTGCGCCGTCACGAGGTCCCAGTTGAAGGCCAGCTTCATGTGCACGCGGGCCGGCCCGGGGCCGAGGTGGTACGTGAGCGGGAGCGCACCCCGCCAGGCGGGCGGCGCCACGGGCCCGCCCATCGCCTCGAGGATCGGCTGCGCGTCGCCGTAGGAGATCGGCAGCACCGGGATCTTCATGATCGTCGGCGACTCCGCCACGGTCATGCGCTTCGCGTCCTTCGTCGCGCCCACGCCCGGCGTGAGCGGGTCGCCCGGGTACTGCGGCATGTCCGCCACCGATCCGCGCTGCACGCCCTGGTCCATGCGGTACGCGCCCTTCGGGTAGACGTCGCCCTGGAAGTAGCCGTCGTCACGGGGATCGGAGTAGATGATGCACCCGATCGCGCCCTTCTGGGCCGCGACCTTGGGCTTGATCCCGCGCCACGAGCCACCGTAGCGCGCGAGCACGATCTTCCCCTTCACGTCGATCCCGCGGCGCTCGAGCTCGTCGTAGTCGTCCGGGATGCCGTAGTTCACGTAGACGATCTCGCCCTCCACGTCGCCGTCGGCCGAATAGGCGTTGTAGGTGGGGAGGCGGTCCTTCGTGATCCCGGAGGTGGCGTCCTCCTTGAAGGCGGGCTCGGCCAGCTTCAGCCGGTAGCGACGGGGCGCCACCAGCTCCACCATGCGCTCCTTGGGCGTCGGGAAGAGCACCTGGTACTCGTCGATGCGCGTCTCGAAGCCCCACGATTCGAACTGCGCGGCGATCCACTCGGCGTTCTCCTTCCCCCCGGGCGAGCCGATGTGGTCGGGGTGACGCGTGAGGTACTTCAGCCACTCCCGCAGGCTCGCCGTGTCGAGCTGGGCGTCGAAACGGGCCTCGAGCTGCCGCTCGGCCTGGCTGCTCGCGGCGGTGAAGCCGAGCAGGGTCTCGTCCTCGGACTGGGCCGGCATGAACGCGAGCAGGGCCAGGGCTGAGAGAAGCGCGAGGCTCGAGCGTATGATGCTGCGGGGCATTTGTTTCCTCCGATCGCGTGGTGCGCCTCCCGGCCGTCGGGAGGTGGGGCAGGCAGGCATGATCGGGCCTGGAACCGCTCCAGGCAATTCCACGACGGCCGGCCGCCGCCCGGCCGACTCGCCCCCGAAGATCGGGGGTAGCATATTCCGTCCGCGTTCAGAGCCGAGGAGACCTTCCGTCATGCCGCCGTCCCGTCCACCCTGTCGTGCCATGCTGATGGCGATGCTCGCGCTCGCCCCCGTCGCGTGCGCGCGCGGCGGCAACGCGCAGAACCCGTTCGTGGGGCGCGCGTCGCGAGAGGGCTCCATCGAGGTGAGGATCGAGAACCAGAATTTCGGGGACGCCACCATCCACGCCCTGCGCGGCGGCGAGCGCATCCGGCTGGGTCAGGTCACCGGCAAGTCCCAGAAGGACTTCAAGATCCGCTGGAATTTCTCCGTGCCCATCGAGTTCCAGGTCGACCTGGTGGGCGGGGAGGGGTGCGGCGTCCGGCCGATGACGGTCGATCCCGGCGACCGGGTATGGCTGCGCATCCCCACCCAGATCGGGATGACGCCGTGCTACGCCGGGAAAAGCTAGACACTGGAGAGCCCATGACCTCGCGCGCCCACCGCCTCACCGTGATCGGAGCCGTCGTCGCCGCGTCTGCGTGCGCGAGCGGGCCGTCCCAGCGCACGGCGACCCCCTTCAGCGAGGACCTGCGGGAGCGCCAGGAGGTCAGGATCTCGATCCAGAACCGCAACTTCTCGGACGTGACGCTGTGGACGCTCGTGCGCGACGGCCGCCGGCAGCGGCTGGGCACCGTGACAGGAAAGAGCGACGCGGTCTTCACCCTGCCGTGGCGGTTCTCCGAGCCCATGCGCCTCGAGTTCGACCTGCTTGCGGGTCCCCGCTGCGTGACCGACAACCTCGACGTGGACCCCGGCGACACGCTCGAGCTGCAGATCGCCACCGACCTGGCGATGATGAATTCCTGGTGCCGGTGAGCGACCCGGCAGCGCCGCGCGCTCAGTCGTAGAGCAGGAAGGGGCGCACGCTCCGCCCGAACGCCGCGCACTCCTCCTCGACGCCCGCCAGGATCTCCTCTGTGGGCGCGCCCGCGTCCACGCCGCGGCGCAGCCCGTCGTGGCCCCACAGGATGTCGATCGGCATGAGCCGTTCCTCGTACTCGTAGGGCGGCGGGCGCCAGTCGAAGTCGTCGGGCGCGAGCGCGCGGGCCGCCCGGAAGAGCTCCACGGCCGCGCGTACCGGCTCGAAGGTGCGCGCGTCGGTCACGTGGACCTGGACCCCGCCGCACACCGCGCCGGCGTGCTTCTGGAAGGTCGGCTCGAACCACGCGGGCCGGTACCGGGCACCCTCCCCAGCGCGCTCCTGCAATCGCTCCGCCAGCGCGAAGCCGTCGAGCCAGGGCGCACCCACCAGCTCGAAGGGACGCGTCGTCCCCCGCCCCTCGGAGAGGTTCGTGCCCTCGACCAGCACCATGCCCGGGTAGACCGCGCACGAGTCCGGCGTCGGCAGGTTCGGACTCGGCGTGACCCATGGGAGCCCGGTCTCGCGCCACGTCATGTCCCGTCGCCACCCGTCCATCGGGACCACCTCGAGCTCGCACCCGATCCCGCGCACCTCGTTCAGCCAACGCGCGAGCTCTCCGACCGTGAGGCCGTGGCGCAGGGGGATCGGATGCAGCCCCACGAAGGACTCGAAGCCGGGCCGCAGCACGGGGCCTTCCCTTCCCACCCCACCGACGGGGTTGGGACGGTCGAGCACCACGAAGCGCACGCCGGCTTCCGCGCACGCCTCCATCGACAGCGCCATCGTCCACGCGAACGTGTAGACGCGCACGCCCACGTCCTGCAGGTCGAAGATCAGGGCGTCCAGGCCGTGGAGCATCTCCGGTGTGGGCCTGCGCGCGTCCGAGTAGAGCGAGTGTACCGGGAGGCCCGTGCGCGCGTCCCGGTAGTGCGCCGACTCGATCATGTTGTCCTGCTTCTCGCCGCGGGCACCGTGCTGAGGGCCGAAGAGCGCGCGCAGGTCGAAGCCGGCGGCGACGAGCGCGTCGACCGCGAGGACGAGGCCGTCGGTGACGGAGGCGGGGTGGAGCACGAGACCGGTCGCGGCGCCGCGCAGCGCACGCCCGCCTTCACCGTCGACGAGGCGCTGGAGCCCGGTTCGGACCCTGGAGGTTTCGGAGGCCATGGAGCGGCAAGATAGCGCCCGTCCGCTGCGCGGGGAGGAGGGACGGAGCGTGCACGCACGGCGTGGCGCCGCGCCGCACGATCAGGCGCGGACCGGCCGCCTGCCGATGAGGTCCGCGAGGGTGCGGGTCAGGTCCGCCGGCGTCATCGGCTTCGGCAGGAACGCCGAGTCCCCGCCGAGCTGCTCCGCCGGGAGGACCTCGCTGCGCGTGTAGCCGGACATGAAGAGCACCTTGAGATGCGGATGCATGGCCGCGAGCGTCCGGGCCAGCTCGGTTCCCCCCATCCCCGGCATGACCACGTCGGTCACCAGGGCCTGGAGCCTGCCCTGGTGGCGCGAGGCCACCTGGATCGCATCATGCGCGTCGTCCGCCTCGAGCACGCGGTATCCGACACGCCTGAGGACGCGCGACACCAGCCTGCGCACGGCGTCCTCGTCCTCGACCAGGAGGATCGTCCCGGTTCCGGGCGTCAGCGTATCGTCGTCCGGCGTCGGACCATCCTCGCCGTTGCGGGCCCCGGCGTGCGCGGGAAGGACGATCGTGAACGTGGTGCCGGCGCCGCGTGCGCTCTCCACGAGGACGCCACCCGAGCTCTGCTTGACGATACCGTAGACGGTCGGCAGGCCGAGGCCCGTTCCCTTGCCGACCGGCTTGGTCGTGAAGAAGGGCTCGAAGACCATCGACAGCGTGGTCTGGTCCATCCCCTGGCCGGTATCCCGGACGCGCAGCATCGCGTGGGCGCCGAGGCGCGGCGTCCCGAAGCGCAATGCGAGCGGCCCGTCCAGCTCGAGCGTGCCGGTCTCGATCCACAGCTCGCCGCCCCCGGGCATCGCGTCGCGGGCGTTGACGACCAGGTTCATGAGCACCTGGCCGAGCTGCCCCGGGTCGGCGAGCACGGTGGGCACGGAGGGCGACAGCTCGAGATGGAGCCCGATGTCCTCGCCGATCATGCGGCGCAGCATGGTCGCGGTCTCGGCCACCACGGCGTTCAGGCCAACCACCTTGTGGCTGACCATCTGCCGTCTGCTGAACGCGAGCAGCTGGTGGGTGAGTGTCGCCGCTCGCTCCCCCGCCGCGAGGATCTCGCGCAGGTCCGTCTCGATCGCGGCCCTGTCGTCGAGCTCCATGAGCCCGACGCTCGCCGTACCGTTGATGGTCGTGAGCAGGTTGTTGAAGTCGTGCGCGACGCCCCCGGCGAGCCTCCCGATCGCCTCCATCTTCTGCGCCTGGAGGAGCTGCTGCTCGAGCTGGCGACGATCCGACACGTCCTCGACGATCGCCATGACGAAGTCCAGCTCGCCTTCGGGGGTGCGCACTCCGGAGAGGGTGAGGTGCCACGAGCGGTCGGGCGGGCCGGGCGGGCCCGGGCGCACCTCCCCGTGGAGGCTGTCGCGCTCACCCCGGCGCAGCGTCTCGATCCAGTCGGCCACCTGGGTGGCGTCCACGGGCTCGAGGAGCGACGTGAGCCGCCTTCCCGAGAGGTGGGCGGCCCCGACGGTGTCTCGAAGAGCCTTGTTGTGCTCCTGGACGATGCCCTCCCCGTCGACGGTCGCCAGTCCGAGGTCGGCCGAGTCGAAGAGGGTCGCGAAGCGGGCGGAGAGGCCCTGGTTCCTGCGCTCGAGCCGCTCGATCATCACGCCGATCGCGATGACGCTCATCAACGCCGCCACGAACACGAGGAGCGCGAGCCCGGCCACCTGCCTCCGGGCCTGCGCCACGGCGGACTGGAGCTGGTCGAGCCTCACCCCCACGTAGAAGGTGCCGATCAGCCCGTTCTTGTATTCGATGGGCGCCCGGACGCGCAGGACCGTGCCGTCCGGACAGAGCGAGGGCTCCGCGGTCTCGAGGAACGCGTCCTCGTCTGCCCGCTCCGGGGCCACGGACGCGATCGCGTGCCCGGACGGGTCGAGCACGACCGCGTAATACACCTCCGGATCGGTGCTCAACCCGCGCAGCACCTCGTCCACGCCGGCCCTGTCCTCGAAGTACTGGGCCGCCGCGATGCTGTAGGCGGACAGGCGCGCCAGGCTCAGGGCCTTGTCGGAGGCGGCCGCCAGCGCCTGCGTCTCCATCCGCCGCGGGAAGTCGACGTACATGAACAGCGAGATGCCGGCGACGACGGCGGACACACCCAGCGTCATGCGGACGAGGAGCGTGCGATGCCGCGACCGCCGTCGCTTCGCGAGCGGGCTCACAGCCACCCCTCGACGACGGGCGTTGGCGCGCGCGCGCGCCAACGGAGCACCCGGGAGCGAACGATGCGCGGGACGCGCGGCACAGGCGCGCCCGGCGCCGCGGCGCGACCCCGCGTCGTCCAGCCCCGTCTGCACACCGCAATCCGCGGTTGGCTCCGCACGTCGTTTCCTCGTGGGTGGGGCGCTACCTGGGTATCGCCGGGCGGCCCAGTCCCTGGACCCGGAGAGCGTCCGCTTGCCGGACGGAAGCGGAGCGATCATTCAAGCTTCCCAGGAATGCAAGCGCCGTCTGTCCGGCATCCCCCCCGACGCGTCGTGGGAGATCGGTCCTGGCGCGTGGGAAAATGCCGGACAGCCGAGGGGGGGGCGGAGGCCTGTCGGAGGGCGGAGGGCGGAGGCCGCTTGCCCGATCCGGGGGGCCCGCCGAGACTTCGGGCCTTCCTCGCCCGCCCCGGAGAGAGATGACCCCGCACCGTCCCATCGCCACGCTCGCGCTGGCGCTCGCCCTGCTCGCGACCCCGGCCTCCGCCCAGGTCGGCGGGAACGGCGACGCCCGCTATCCGGTCGATCCGACGGCGATGCCGCGGCCTTCCCTGGCCGCGCACCGCATCGACTCGGAGATCCGGATCGACGGGCGCCTCGACGAGCCGGCGTGGGCCGAAGCGGACTCGTCGACATCGGACTTCATCCAGGTCCAGCCGAACCCGGGATATCCGGCCTCCGAGGCCACGACCATCCACATCCTCTACGACGCCCACGCCCTCTACGTGGGCGCGACGCTCTACGAGTCCGAGCCCGAGAAGCTCATCGTCCCCGGCCTGGAGCAGGACTTCCAGACGCACGACTCGGACATCTTCGGGATCGCGCTCGACACCTACCACGACAAGCAGAACGGCTTCCTGTTCGCGATCAATCCGGCGGGCGCCGTGTGGGACGCGCAGACGTTCAACGACCAGCGGGACGTCGCTCTGGCGTGGGAGGGGATCGTGAGCGTGCGCACCTCGATCGGTCCGGACCGGTGGATCGTCGAGATGGAGATCCCGTTCGCGACGCTCCGCTACAACCCCGTGCAGGGGGAGCAGGTGTGGGGGCTCGCCTTCTCGCGGCGCATCCGCCACCTCAACGAGGAGTCGAACTGGGCGCCCACGGAGCGGCAGCACAAGCTCTACAAGTTCTCGCTGGCCGGGACGCTCACCGGGCTCCGCGACCTGCAGAAGGGGCGCAACGTCTGGGTGAAGCCGTACGTCCTGGGGAGCCGGACGACCGGGCAGGCGTTGCCGGAGGCCGACAACCAGGCGGACGGCGGCCTCGACGCCAAGTGGGGGCTCACCCCGCGCATGACGCTCGACATGACCGTGAACACGGACTTCAGCCAGGTCGAGGTCGACCAGGAGCAGGTCAACCTGGACCGCTTCAGCCTCTTCTTCCCGGAGAAGCGCGACTTCTTCCTCGAGAACGAGGGAACGTTCGCCTTCCAGGACGTCACCATCCGCAACTACCGGGTCGGCTCGTCGGCGCAGAGCTTCAAGCTCTTCCACTCCCGCAGCATCGGGCTGTCGCCGAGCCGGACGCCCCTCCCGATCGCCGGCGGCGCGCGCCTCACGGGCAAGCTCTCGGACCGAACGGAGATCGGCTTCCTCGAGATGCAGACGCGCTCGGACGGCCCCGTCGACGACCCGCGGCTCTACCCGGCCGAGAACTTCGCCGTGGCGCGCGTGCGCACGCTCCTCGGCGACGCCTCGAACGTCGGCGTCATGTTCGTGAACCGTCAGCAGACGGCGGGCGAGGGGGAGCGCGACTACAACCGGTCGTTCGGGGTGGACGGCAACGTCACGCTCTTCGACGACCTCATCCTGTCGGCGTATGCGGCGCACACGGACGAGCGCTCCCCGACCGGGAGCAGCCGCGACGCCGGGATGTTCCAGGCGGCGTGGCGCGACCCCTTCTGGGACATGTCCCTCCTGCTCAAGCACATCGGCGACGACTTCGACCCCGGCCTCGGCTTCGTGGACCGCGTCGGGGTGCGCCGCCTCTACGCGACCGTGGGCGCGCATCCGGAGATCCACAGGCGGCGGCTCTTCGAGGTGAACCCGTACGTCGAGACCGACTTCTACCAGAACCTGGACGGCGCGCTCGAGAGCCGCACGCTCACCCCGGCCTTCGCGGTCAGCTTCACGGACGGCGGCATCCTCACGATCTCGGCGTCCGACCGCTTCGAGCGCCTCTTCGAGCCTGCGCCGATCGCGGGGAACGAGGTGCCGATCGGCAGCTACGCCTGGCGCGAGGCGAAGGCCAGCTACGTCCTCTCGGGGAGCCACAGGGTGAGCGGGACGTTCTCGGTCACCGGCGGCGACTTCTACGACGGCACCCGCCTGTCGCTGGGCGCGTCGACGCGCCTGCGCCCGAACCCGCACTTCACCTTCGACCTGGGCGTCCAGCACAACGACCTGCAGCTCGCCGGACGCTCGTTCAACGCGGACATCTACGACGCGCGCATCCGGTGGGCGCGCGACGTGCGCACCTTCCTCATGGGCTTCGTCCAGTACAACCAGCAGACGGAGGAGCTCATCACGAACGTGCGCTTCAACCTCATCCACGCGCCGCTCTCGGACCTCTTCGTCGTCTACACCGAGCGCCGCTCGCTCGCGGACGCGGTCACCGAGCCGGTGCTGGAGCGCGGCATCACGCTCAAGGTGACGAAGCTCTTCGCGTTCTGACGCTTCGGCGGGTTCAGTGCCGCAGGGACAGGCCGAGGCTCATACCACCACCCGGAGCGGGCAGGAACGTCGGCGGGAGCTCCTCGCCCCGCACGGAGCGCCACTTCGTTCGATGCGTGGTGGCGCCGACGATGATTCCGACTACGCCCTCGCCGTCACTCCATGTGGAACGTGCGCGCGGGGTCCACGCGCGCCGCCCGGCGAGCCGGGAGCACGCAGGCCGCCGTCGCCACCGCGGCGAAGAAGAGCGTCACGGCCACGTAGGTCAGGGGGTCGGTGGTGCCGACCTCGAAGAGCATGTCCCGCACCCAACGCGACGCGAGCCAGGAGGCGGGCAGTCCCAGCGCCAGCCCGAGCGCCACGAGGCGGAACCCCCCCGACACCACGCCGCGCGACACGCTCCCCACGGTGGCGCCGAGCGCCATGCGCACGCCGATCTCGCGCACGCGCCGGGAGACCCGATACGCGAGCACGCCGTAGAGCCCGACCGCCGCGAGCAGGAGCGCGACCGCCGCGAACGACCCGAGCACGAGGAGCACCGCGCGCCGGTCGGCGAGGGAGCGCGCCAGCACGTCCTCCATCGTCGCGACGTCGGCGAGCGGGACGTCCGGATCGAGCGCGCCCAGGATCTCCCGGATCCGGCCCGTGACCGCGGCGGGCTCACCCTGGGTGCGCACCGCGATCCGCATCGTCGAGGGCGAGCGCTGGCCGTAGGGGAAGTACATCGCGCCTTCCTTGCCCGCCTCGAGGCTCGCCGGCGTCACGTCGCCGACGACGCCCACGACCTCGACCCGGTACGGCTCGTCATCCCCGACGTCGACGCCCACCGTCCGTCCGAGCGGGTTGCTCCCGTCGGGGACGAGGCGGCGCGCCAGCGCCTCGCTGAGCACCACGACGTGCTGCGTGTCGCGGCGGTCCGTGGACGCGACGTCGCGGCCGGCGAGGAGCGGGATTCCCATCGCCGCGAAGTAGCCCGGCAGGACCATGCGCTGGTACGCCGTCCCGTCGAACGCGCCACGGTCCCCCCAGCGCTCGATGGGCGCGACGTGCACGTCGTTGCCCTGATCCCTCAGCGGCAGGTGCGAGGCGATACCGACCGCCTCCACGCCGGGGAGCGCCGCCAGGCGCTCCCGCAGCTCCTCGAGGAGCGGGGGCCGGGTGGTCGGGTCCGCATACCTGCCCGGCGGCAGCGGCGTCTCCGCCGTGAGGAGGTGGTCGGTCCGGAAGCCAGGGTCGACGCCGCCCAGCCGGTCGAAGCTGCGCAGCAGAAACCCCGACACCATGAGCAGCACCGCCGTCAGCGCCACCTGCCCCACGACCAGCGCGTTGCGGAAGCGCGCGGCGTCGCGGCTGCTCCCGGCGCGGGCGCCGCCGCCGGCCAGCTCGCGCGCGGGTTCGGTGCGCGCGGCGCGCATCGCTGGGAAGAGGCCGAAGAGCACCACGGTGACGAGCGCGAGACCCACGGCTACGCCGAGCGTCGACACCGAGAGCCCCGGCTCAACTCCGCCCAGCCGGTCCAGCGACACGAAGCCCAGGATCCCGCGCTGCACCACGCCCGCCAGGACCAGGCCGAGGACCGCCGCGGCCATGGTCAGGAGCAGGTTCTCGACCATGAGCTGGCGGAGGAGGCGGACGCGCCCGGCGCCCATCACCGACCGGAGCGCCATCTCGGCGCGCCGCGCGCTCCCGCGTGCCAGCAGGATCCCGGCCACGTTGGCGCACGCGACGAGGAGGAGCACCACGACCGCCGCGGCCAGCACGCCGAGCGTGCCGCGATAGCCGGCAACGAGCGCCTCGTGCAGCGGCACGAGGTACATCCCCTTGTCGCGATTCGAGTCGGGGTAAAGCTCGGCGAGGCGCGCGGACACCGCGTCCACCTCCGCCTGCGCTGCCGACAGGTCGACCCCGTCGGCCAGGCGCCCGATCTCCACCCAGTTGTGGAACTGGCGCGCCTGGGCCCACCCCCCTCCGCGCACGAGGGGCCGCCACACGTCTCCCTTCACGGGGAAGCGGAACGACGCCGGGAGCACGCCCACCACGGTCACGGGCTCGCCGTCGAGGTCGATCGGGGCACCCACCGCGCTCCGGTCGCCACCGAAGCGTCTCTGCCAGTATGCCCATGAGAGGAGCGCCACCGGCGCACCCCCCGGCTCCTCCTCCTCCGGGCGGAAGGAGCGCCCGACCGCCGGCTCCACGCCCAGCGTGCGGAAGAGGTTCCACGACGCGAGCGGCGCGCTCACCCGCTCGGGGTCGCCCGCGCCGGTCACCGTCGCCTCGATCGAGAAGGGCGTGAACGCCGCGAGCGACACGAGCGACGTGGCCTGTTCGCGCACGTCCAGGTAGTCAGGCGCCGACACCGTGTTTCCACGCTCCCCGTCGTACGTCACCCGCCCCATGACCAGCCGGTCGGGCTTCTCGTACGGGAGCCCGCGGAGGAGCACCGCGTCGACGATCCCGAACATCGCGACGTTCCCGCCGATCCCGAGTCCGAGCGTGACCAGAACCGTCGCCACGAAGCCCGGCTGCTTCGCGAAGGAGCGAAACGCCACCCTCACGTCCTGCACCACGTCGTCCACCATCCTCGCTCCGCGCACGTTCCTCACCTCCTCCTTGAAGCGCTCCACCCCGCCGAAGGCCACCAGGGCCCGCCGGCGTGCCTCCTCCGGCGACATCCCCGCCGCCACGTGCAGCTCGATCTCCTTCTCCAGGTGCCAGCGGAGCTCGTCGTCGAGCTCCTCCTCCAACCGCCCCTTGCGGAACACGACGGCGAGGCGCCGTCCGATCCATCCCCACGCGCCCATCGCTCCCTCCCGCCCCCGATCAGCCCGTCGCCAGGATCGCGTCCACCGCGTCCGCGAAGAGGCGCCAGCTCTCTCGGCCGCTCTCGAGCGCGCGACGCCCCTTCGGCGTCAGCGCGTAGACCTTCACGCGCCTCCCCTCCTCGGTCTCGCCGTAGGTCGAGGCGATGAGCCCGCGGTCCCGCAGCCGGTAGAGCGCCGGGTAGAGCGACCCCTGGTTCACCTCGAGGACGCCCCGCGACAGGAGCTGTATGCGCTTGGACACGGCCCAGCCGTGCAGCGGCTCGAGGTCCAGCGTCTTGAGGACGAGCAGGTCCAGGCTCCCCTGGAGGAGATCGGCCTTGTCGGTCATGACACGCTTCCGGGTCGATTGTCGAACGTCATAGTACCAGGTGAGACGACAATCACCCCGCGGAGGTTGGAAGAGCTCGTCGGCTGGCGTGCGCCCCCCAGCCCCGTCACCTTCAGGCGACGGATCCGACAGACCTTCCGGAGGCATTTTCGACCATGTACCGCCGATTCCGCGCCCCGTGCGTACTCGCCGCCCTGATCGTCGCTGCATCCTGCACGCCGGCCGATGAAACCCAGACCGCGAGCGCTTCGCCCATGCAGGCGCTCGTGGACCAGTACGCAACCGTCCGCCTCACCGCGGACGTCTCCAGCCTCTCGGACGACGACCAGCAGGCCGTGCGCCTGCTCATCGAGGCCGTGCAGCACATGGACCCGATCTTCTGGCAGGAGGCGTACGGCGCCGAAGCGGACGCACTCGCCCTGGCGAAGGGCGACGCGGCCACGCGTTCGTACCTGGAGATCAACTACGGCCCTTGGGACCGTCTGCGGGACAACGAGCCTTTCATCGACGGCGTGGGCCCGAAGCCGCGCGGCGCCAACCTCTATCCGCCGGACATGACCACCCAGGAGTTCGAGGCCGCCGCCTCCGGGAAGCCCGAGCTCAAGGGCCTCTACACGCTCGTCCGCCGCGGTGACGACGGTGGCCTCGAGGCCGTCCCCTACCACGTGGCGTTCGCCGAGCAGCACGCCGCGGCCGCGGCGAAGCTGCGCGCAGCGGCCGACCTGTCGAGCGACCAGGAGTTCGCGCGCTACCTGCGCCTGCGCGCCGAGGCGCTCGAGACCGACGAGTACCAGGCGAGCGACTTCGCCTGGATGGACATGAAGAAAAACCCGATCGACATCGTCATCGGTCCGATCGAGACCTACGAGGACGCGCTCTTCGGCTACAAGGCTGCGCACGAGGGCTACGTCCTGATCAAGGACCGGGCGTGGAGCGAGCGGCTGTCGCGCTTCGCCGCGCTCCTCCCCGACCTGCAGCGCGGCCTCCCGGTGGATCCGAAGTACAAGACGGAGACCCCGGGCACGGACGCCGACCTGAACGCGTACGACGTGGTCTACTACGCAGGCCAGGCGAACACCGGTGGGAAGACGATCGCGATCAACCTCCCGAACGACGAGGCGGTGCAGCTCCAGAAGGGCACGCGCCGGCTTCAGCTCGAGAACGCGATGCGCGCGAAGTTCGACAAGATCATGGTGCCGATCGCGGACGCGCTGGTGGTGGACGATCAGCACGCGCACGTGGGCTTCGACGCCTTCTTCCAGAACACGATGTTCCACGAGGTCGCGCACGGTCTCGGCATCAAGAACACGATCAACCGCAGGGGCACGGTGCGCACGGCGCTGAAGGACCACGCCTCCGCGCTCGAGGAGGAGAAAGCCGACGTGGTCGGGCTGTACATGGTCAAGCAGCTCTACGACCGCGGCGAGCTGACCGACGGGAGCGTCGAGGACAACTACACCACCTTCCTGGCCGGCCTCTTCCGCTCGGTGCGCTTCGGCGCGGCCGACGCGCACGGGAAGGCGAACATGGTCACCTTCAACTTCTTCCGTGACCGGGGCGCCTTCGCGAGGGACGAGGCGAACGGGAAGTACCGCGTCGACTACGCCAGGATGGGCCAGGCGGTGGACGCGCTCGCCGGCGTGATCCTGAAGCTCCAGGGCGACGGCGACTACGACGGCGTGGGTCGCCTCATGGCCGAGAAGGGCGTGGTCCCCGACGACCTCCAGGCCGAGCTGGTGAAGCTCGACGGCCTGGGCATTCCGCGCGACATCGTCTTCGAGCAGGGCGTGAGCGTCCTCTTCGGCGGCTGAGCCGCCCGGGCGGGGCGGGAGCGGCGACGCCGGAGGGTGCGCCGCTCCCCGGCCCGCCTCACTCCGCCTTGAGCGCCACCACCGGGTCCACGCGCAGCGCGCGACGTGTCGGGAGCCATGCCGCCAGGAGCGCGACGAGCACGAGCACGAGGGCCGTGCCCGCCAGCGTGATCGCGTCGTGCGGGGCGACGCCGTAGAGCATCCCGCGCACGAAGCGGGTCAGCCAGAGCGACGCCAGCAGCCCCGACCCCACACCGAGGAGGGTGAGCCGCAGCCCGTGGCCGACGAAGAGGCGCACGGTGTTGCCCCGCTGCGCCCCGAGCGCGACGCGTAGCCCGATCTCGCGGGAGCGCGCGGCGACGGTCTGCGACAGGACGCCGTAGATCCCGAGCGCGGCGAGGAAGAGCGAGAGAGCGCCGAAGATCCCCAGGAGCACGGCGACGAAGCGGGAGACGATCAGCTCCTGGCCGAGCACCTCCGTCAGCGGGCTGGGAAGGAAGAGCGGCACGTCGGGATCGACCTCGTGCAGCGCTGCCCGCAACGCCCCGGTCATGTCGGCGGGGTCACCGACCGTGCCGATCAACACGGTCGTCTGGCGCGTGCCCTGCACCCCCTTCTGCGCGTAGCTGAAATACCCGTCGTGATCGACGGCGAACGCGCCCCGCGTCTGCCGCCCACCCATCGCCGCGTTCGCCACCACCCCCACCACCTCCCACGGCGGGAAGGCCGCGGGGTCGAAGCCCGGCGGGATGAAGTTGTTCACCATCTTCCCGACGGGGTCCTCGTCGGGGAAGAGCGTTTTCGCGAGCCCCTCGCTGATCACGATCGCGCGCGTGGTGCCCTCGCGGTCGTCCGGCGTGAGCGTGCGGCCCTCGAGGAGATGGAGCCCCATGTCCTCGAGCGCGCCCGGCGACACGTTGTGCAGGCGCATGAGGTCGGCGTCGAGCTGCGAGCGCACCTCGCGCCCGACCGGGAGGATCGTGGTGTACGCGCCGGCGGCACCCGGGATCCCCGGACCCCACACGTGCGCGAAGGTCACGCCGGGCGTGGCGCGCAGCCGCTCGAGCAACCCCTCGTCGAACGCCTGCACGGACTCGCCGGTCTCGTAGCCGAGCGTCGGCAGCGAGACGAACGCGGTGAGCACGTGGTCCGTGCGGAAGCCCATGTCGGTGCCGGCCAGCTCCTGGAAGGACCGGATCATCAGTCCGGAGCCCACCATGAGGATCATCGCCGAGGCGACCTCCAGGACGACCAGCGCGTTGCGCCCGTTCGCGCTCGGGCCGCCGCCCGTGCGGGCGTCGCCGCGCGTGAGCGCCGTGCGCAGGTCGGAGCGCGTGCTCCGCAGCGCCGGGAGGAGGCCGAACGCGAGGCCCGTGGCCAGCACGAGGAGGACCGACGCGCCGAGCACGGTGGGGTCGAGGCGCACGTGCACCCACGGCGGCAGGTTCCCGCCGCTCAGGTCGAGGAGGAAGCCGAGCGCCCCCCGCGCCAGGCCGATGCCGAGAGAGCCCCCGAGCAGGGCGAGGAGGAGAGCCTCCGTGGTGAGCTGGCGCACGAGCCGGCCGCGGGCCGCACCCAGCGCGAGGCGCACGGCCATCTCGCGGGCGCGCGCCGCCCCGCGCACGAGCATCAGGCTGGCCACGTTGATGCAGCCGACCAGGAGGAGGAACACCGCGCCCGTGAGGAGCGCGAGGAGCGGCGCGTCGAGCGATCCGAGGAGCTGCGCCCTGAGCGGCGTGAGCATGACGCCGGAGTCGCCGAGCGTCCCCGCGTCCTGCTGCTGCAGCCCCCGCATCACCGCCTCGATCTCGGCGCGCGCCTGCTCGATCGTTTGACCCTCCGCGAGGCGGCCGACCACCTGGAAGGTGCGTGAGGCCCGGCGGTCCCACGCCTGGGGTCCGTTGATCTGCACGATCATGGTGGCGGGCACGAAGACGTCCGTCGGCACGGCGCCGGCGTTCACGTCCTCGAACGATCCGTCGACCACGCCCACCACGGTGTACGTCGTGCCGCTCAGCGCGGCAGTGCGCCCCACCACGTGCGGATCGGCGCCGAAGAGGCGCTCCCACGCGCCCCGGCTGAGCACCGCGACCGGGTGCTCGCCCGGCGCCTGGTCCTCCTCGGGAAGGATGTCGCGCCCCATGAGGAAGTGGGCGCCGAGGAGCTCGAGGTAGCCGGCCGAAGCGAAGTCGGCGCGCAGACGCACGGCCTCGTCGCCGCCCGTGAACACGAGCGTCTGGTAGGGGGCCGTGAGCAGCATGCGGTCGAACGAGGACGTTCCCGCCTTCCAGTCCCGCCACGTGGCGGCCGAGGTGGGGATCCGCGAGCTCCGGTCGCCCCCCACCGTCTCGGCCACGTCCACGAGCCGCTCGGCGTCCGGGTACGGGATCGCGCGCAGGATCACGGCCTGCACCACGCTGAAGATCGCGGTGTTCGCCCCGATCCCCAGCGCGAGCGTCGCCACGACCAGTGCGCTGAAGCCCGGCTTCTTCCGCAGGCTCCTGATCGCGTACCGGACGTCCCTGAGCGTCGTCTCCATCCCCGCCCCTCCCGTGTGTCGGGCCTCACCGTCGCGCCGGGGCACGGCCGTGCCCCGCCACACCCACGCCCATACCGTCCCCACCACCTGCCGGCGATACCACCGCGCCGCGGCACGACGCCCGCTGCGCTCGGCGATGCGCGCCCAGTCCTCCTCGATGTCGCCGAGCACGAACTCGGCGTCCGGTCCGCGCACGAGCGCGCGCAGGACGAGCCGCGCGAGCAGAGGCGGCGAGCGGTGTGAACCCGGCATGGACGCCCCGCTCAATCCCGACCGCCCTCGGCGAGGCGGACCAGGCGGCCGGCAAGGCCGTCCGCCATGCGGCGCATCTGGTCGTGCGCCTCACGGAGGAGGCGGGCGCCCTCCCGCTCGAGCCGGTAGTGCTTGCGCCGGCGTCCGCCCCGCTCGGCCGTGGGGGCGCCGACCCAGGAGGCCACGAGCCCGTGCGTCTCCAGACGCTCGAGCACCGTGTAGACGGCGCCCGCGGAGACGTCGCGCCCCGTGCGCCGCTCGATCTCGCGGCGGATGGACGCGCCGTACGCGTCTTCCTCGAGGGAGACGAGGGCGAAGAGGACGAGCTGCTCGAACTCGCCGAGGGTCTTGCTCATGACGGATATCTACGACGTCGTGGGTGAAATCGTGACCTATGTACTACGATGTCGGTGATAAGGCAAGGAACGCGCGCGGCGTCGCCGGGCCCTCCGGCCGGTGCTATCCGGCGAAGGCCAGCTCGGCGTCGAGGCTGAGCACCTGGGGCGGCGCATAGCGGTCGAGCGCGAGCACGGTGCCCGGCGCCACGACCTGCCAGCGCGGGTCGTCGGTCAGACACTCCGAGGAGACGACGACCGCCTCGCCGTCGTCGCCCGCGCGCCGCTCGGGGAAGCGGCGACCCGCCGGCTCGTACAGCTCGCCGTGCAGGTAGTACAGCGTCTCGGCACCCTCCGTGGCATCGTCGGTGAAGCGCGACACCGCCGCGTGCCGCCCGTCCGAGACCGCCACGTTCAGGAAGCTCGACGTCCCGTCACCCTCGGCGCGCGCCAGAGAGAGCACTCGCTTGAGCGCCGCGACCAGGCGTTCGGCGAGCTCGCGCGCACCCGTGCCGTGCGAGTTCGCGGCACCGCCCGGGTCCACCGGACACCCGTTGCGGATGAGCTCGTCCACGAACACCGCGAAGAGATGCTCGGTGTCGGTGCTCCCGCGCACCACGTCGAAGGCCTGGTCGGTGAGACCTTCGAGGAGCCTCCGCCGGATCCGGCGGAACGACCCGATCCGCCCGTTGTGCATGAGCAGGTAGCTCCCGTACGCGAACGGGTGGCAGTTGGCCAGGTTCACGTCGCTTCCCGGTGAGGCCGCCCGGATGTGCGCCATCACGCACGGGCTCGTGAGCACGCGCGCCATGCTGAAGAGGTTCTGGCTGTTCCACGCCGGCGTGATCTGGTGGAACACGGCGGGCTCGCTGGTGAGCCGCGGCGCGTACCAGCCGATGCCGAAGCCGTCCCCGTTGGTCGGCTCGGAGCGCTCCTCCGAGTGGAAGCTCTGGTGGATGAGCGAGTGCTTGGGCTCGGTGAGGAGCGTCGAGAGTCGGACGGCGGGTCCGAGATACATCGTGAAGCGGCACATTCCGGCCTCCGGGTTGCCGGAAGATAGAGGGCGGGCGCGCGCCCGCGCGACGTTCCGCGGCTCGCGCCCGCCGGCGGCCACGCCGGTCCGCTCCCGCCCCGATCCCCCTGGCGGCGCGGACGTGCTTGCGCTTGGATAGGGGCCCGACCCCGGCGACATCGAGACAGGCGGAACCATGGTCCAGGATCTTCTGGCGAGCCCCTACGGTCCCCTCTTCATCTTCTTCCTGCGCATCACCGACGTGTCGATGGGCACCGTCCGGGTCGTCCTGATCGTGCGCAACAACAAGCTCCTCGTGCCGATCATCGGGTTCTTCGAGGTGCTGGTGTGGGTCTTCGCGGTCGGCGCCGTCGTGCAGCACCTGACGAGCCCCCTCCACCTCCTGGGCTACGCGGGAGGCTTCGCGACCGGCAACGTCGTGGGCCTCATGATCGAGGAGCGGCTCGCCATCGGGGTCTCCACCGTGCAGACGATCGTACAGTCGGGCGGCGAGGCGCTCGCCGCCGACCTGCGCGGCCAGGGCTTCGCGGTCACGGAGATGGCCGCGCGGGGCCGACAGGGCGAAGTCTTCCACCTCTACTCCGCCATCCCCCGGCGGCGCGTGCACGCCTACCTCGACGCCGTGGACGAGCTCGCTCCCGACGCGTTCGTGATCGTGGAGGAGCCCCGCGCCGTCCGGCGCGGTTGGATGTTCCCGTCACGGAAGAAGTAGGCGCCGGAGGGCGGCGGGCGGCGCGTCGCGGCCCGGTCCCGTTCCCTGAGCCAAGGCGCGGATGCAACCTTCCGCTCCCCTAGAGCGTCTACAAGGACGTCCGCCCTTGTCGACGCCCTGGGGAAGCCCGATGACCCGCACCCACGCCGACCTCCTCCAGGGAACGCTGGAGATGCTCATCCTCAAGACCCTCGTGCTGGGCGAGCCCATGCACGGATGGGGCGTCGCGCTGCGCATCCAGGAGCGCTCGGCCGACGTCCTCCAGGTCAACCAGGGGTCGCTCTACCCGGCGCTGCACCGGCTCGAGCACAAGGGATGGATCCGCTCGGAGTGGGGCACGTCCGAGAACAACCGGCGCGCCAAGTTCTACCGGCTGACGACGTTGGGCCGGACCCACCTGGAGGACGAGCGCGTGCAGTGGGAGCTCTTCGCCGGCGCGGTCCACGGGATCCTGCACGCCACGTGAGCCTGGTGCGCGCGCTCCTGGAGATCCTCGGCGACGTGCTGCGCGCCGCGCGGCTGCGCGTGCGCGGTATGCTGCGCGCCGACGTGGTCGACCGCGAGCTGGACGACGAGGTGCGCTTCCACATCGAGATGGAGGCGAAGCGGCTGGAACGGGAGGGGGTCCATCCGGCCGAAGCGCGGCGCCTGGCGCTCGTGCGCTTCGGGGGGGTGGAGCGATTCAAGGAGCAGGCCCGGGACGCCCGGGGGACCCGAATCGTGGAGGACGGCATGCAGGACGTGAAGTACGGCCTCAGGATGCTCGCGAAGAACCCGGTGTTCACGCTCGTGGCGGTCGTGACGCTCGCCCTGGGCATCGGCGCGAACACGGCGATCTACACGGTGGTCGAGTCGGTCCTCCTCGATCCCCTTCCCTTCCGGAGCCCCGACGAGCTGGTGGCGCTCTACTCGGAGAACGAGGGCGAGGGGCAGCGCAGGGGGATGAGCTCCCCGATGGACTTCGACGACTGGCGCCACCAGAACCACACGTTCGCCTCCATGGCCGCCTACTGGCCGACCGCGGGCACCGTGACGGAGAACGACGGGAATCCGACGCGGGTGCAGGTCGTCTACACCACCGAGGACTTCTTCGACGTGCTCGGCGCGTCGCCGGTGCTCGGGCGGACCTTCACGCCGGAGGACGGACCCGGCTCCCACGCCGTCGCGATCCTGAGCGAGGGCTTCTGGCAGCGTCGCTTCGGGAGCGACCCGTCCGTGGTGGGTACCACGATCACGCTGGACGGCGACCCCATGGAGGTCGTGGGCGTCCTGCGGGGCGAGCAGACCTTCCCGCTCGACGCGGACGTGTGGATCAACATGACCTGGTCGATGCAGATCCAGAGCCGTTTCGCGCGCTGGATGAGCGCGATCGGGCGGCTGAAGCGCGCGGACGGGATCGAGGCCGCGCGCGCGGACCTGACGTCGCTGGGGGCGCGCATCGCCGAGGAGAACCCCCGCTCGAACGAGGGGTGGACGATCCGCGCCGAGCGCCTCCACGACGAGCTCGTGGGCGACACGGGCTCCGCGCTGTGGATCCTCCTCGCCGCCACGGGGCTGGTGCTCCTCATCGCGTGCGCCAACGTCGCCAACCTCCTCCTGTCCCGCTCGGAGGTCCGGGCGCGCGAGATCGCCGTGCGCGCCGCCTTCGGCGCCGGCCGCTGGCGGCTGGTGCGTCAGCTCCTGGTCGAGAGCCTCCTCCTGTCGGGCGCCGGTGCGCTGGTCGGGCTCGGCGTGGGGTGGGTGGGGCTGCGGGGCCTCCTCGCGGTCGCCCCCGTCTCCCTCCCGTACGAGGACGGCATCCGCCTGGACGGGACCGTCCTCGCGGTGGTGGTCGGGGTGAGCGTGGTCACCGGCATCCTCTTCGGCCTGGCCCCGATCGCGCGCCTCCTCGGCCGCGACGTGCAGAGCGCCGTGCGCGACGGGGGGCGCACCACCGGGAGCGCCTCGCGGCACCGCGTGCAGAACGTCTTCGTGGTGAGCCAGCTCGCGCTGGCGGTGATGGTCGTGACGGGCGCGGGGCTGCTGGTGCGCAGCTTCGACAACCTGCGCGCGGTGGACACGGGCTTCTCGTCGTCGGGCGTCCTGACCATGGAGTTGGACGTCCCGCCGTCCGTGGCGCCCAGCGACACGGCCGTCATCGAGTTCTACGCGCAGTTCCGCGACCGGCTCGCGCGCCTCTCCGGCGTCGAGGTGGTCGGAGACGCCGCCTCCCTCCCCCTCGAGACCGACTACGACTACCGGCAGCCCTTCCGCATGGACGTGGAGCTCCCGCCCGACCAGGAGAACCGCGCCTACCTCCGTCCCGTGGCGCCGGGCTTCTTCGAGGCGCTGCGCACACCCGTCGTGGAGGGCCGTCTCTTCGACGCGCGCGACGCGCTCGGGAGCGCCGGGGTGGCCGTGGTGAACGAGGCGTTCGTGCGGCGCTTCTTCCCCGACGGGTCGCCGCTGGGCACCACCGTCCGGGGCACGGGCTACCGCTTCGGCCCGCTGGGCGCGGTCGACGTCGATTCCTGCGAGGTGGTGGGCGTGGTGAAGGACCTCCGCTACGCCGGCCTGCGCGACCCGGCGCAGCCGGCCATCTACTTCAGCGGCCTCCAGTCGTCGCTGCGCCGGCGCACGCTGGTGGTGCGCGCGACGGTGGCGCCCGCCACCCTCCTCCCGGCGGTACGGCGGGAGCTGGAGGCGATCAGCGAGAGGGTCGCCCTGACCCGGGTGCAGACGATGGACGACGTGGTGTCGGCGGCCCGGTCACGGGACCGCTTCAGCACCCTCCTCTTCACGCTCTTCGGCGTGGTCGCGCTCACGCTGGCCGCGGTGGGCGTGTACGGGGTGCTCGCCTACGCCGTCGCCCAGCGCGCGAACGAGGTCGGGATTCGCATGGCGCTCGGCGCCGACCGCGCGCAGGTGCGCGCGATGGTGCTCCGGGACGGCGCGCGCATCGTCGGGCTGGGCCTTGCGCTCGGGCTCGTCGGCACGGTCGCGCTCTCGGGGCTCATGGGGGCGCAGCTCTACGGCGTCGCCCCGCGCGACCCCGGCGTGCTCGTCGCCGTCAGCGCCGTCCTCCTGGCCGTGGGACTCCTGGCCAGCCTGGTGCCGGCGTGGCGTGCGACGCGCGTCGACCCGGTGGTCGCGATGAGGGCGCAGTAGGGCCACCGGAGCGCGACGGGGGGCGCCGCCCGCGTGGACGGCGCCCCCGGGGCCCCGGGCCGCCGCCTCAGGCGATCCCACCCCCCGCGAGCGCCTTCACGAGCCGGTACAGGAACTCCTGGCCCTCGTAGTAGCTCTGGATGAAGATGCGCTCGTCCTGGCCGTGCGCGCGCACGTCGTCCATGTCGCCGAAGAGGCCGCTCACACCGTACACCGGGATCCCCTCACGCCGCAGGTGGAGCCCGTCCGTCGCGCCCGTGCTCATCACGGGGAGCACCTTCACGCCCGGCCACATGTCCTGCGTGATCCGCTCGATCGGCCCGAGCACCTCGTCCGTGAGCGGCGAGGGCGGCGAGGGCGTGGCCGTGGAGTTGGGTGTGACGGTCACGTCGAAGGGCGCGGCCAGCTCCCGCAGCTTCTTCCCCACCGCCTCGGGATCGTGGTCGGGGAGGATGCGACAGTTCACCGTCGCCTTCGCCATCTGCGGCAGCGCGTTCTGCGCGTGCCCGCCCTCGAGCATCGTCGCGACGCAGGTCGTGCGCAGCCGCGAGTTGTAGTTGGGCTCCACCGAGAGCGTCTTCGCGGCGTCCGCGTCGGCCGGGTTCGCGACGATGCGGCTCATGGCCCGCCCCATCTCGCCGCCCACGAGGTCGGCCGAGCGCGAGAAGAACGCCTCGGTGACCTCGTTGAGCATCACCGGGAAGTCGTAGCCCTGCACGGCGAGGAGGGCGTTCGACAGGTCGTAGATCGCGTTCTTCTTCCTCGGTAGCGAGGAGTGGCCGCCCGGGTTCGTGGCCTCGAAGGTGAAGGAGAGGAACTTCTTCTCGCTCGCCTGCACGTTGTTGGAGATCTTGCGCCCGTCCTTCTCCATCCCGCCGCCGCCCTCGTTGAGCGCGAAGGCGGCGTCGCCGATCAGGTCGCGGTGCTCCTCGAGCAGGAACGCGACGCCGTTGCGCGGGCCGCCCTCCTCGTCCGCCGTGAGCGCCACGATGATGTCGCGGTCGGGCACGAAGCCCTCGCGCTTCATGCGGATCAGGTTGGCGACGTTGATGGACGCCTCGTCCTTGTCGTCCGTGGTGCCGCGCCCGTACCAGTAGCCGTCCCGCTCCAGGAACGAGAAGGGCGGGGTGTCCTGGCTCCAGTCCGCCGGGTTCGCCTCCACCACGTCGATGTGCGCCAGGAGGAGGACGGCCTTCTTCCCCGAGTCGCGCCCGTGGTAGCGCACCACCAGGTTGCCCTTCTTGGGGGAATCGTCGGGCACGACCACGTGCACGTCCTCGGCGGGGAAGCCGGCGTCGAGGAGCCGCTTGGCCATCGCCCGGGCCGCCGCCGTGTTGTCGCCCACCGAGTTGGTCGTGTTGATCCGCACCAGCTCGGAGAAGATCGACTTCGACAGCTCGCGGTACTCCTCGGGCGGCACGGTCTGTGCCCGGAGGCGTACGGGCGGCGCGAGCATCCCGGCCGCGGCGAGCGCGAGCGTGCATGCGGTGAGCGGGCGACGCGTGGTCATCCTTCCTCCGGGCTCCTGGGTTCCGTGCGGTGGCCGGCCAAGATAGACGCCGGCGGGCGCGCACGAAAACCCCGCCCGAACCGGTGCGCCATGGCCGGTGGTTCGCTACGATGGGGTACTGATCCGGACGACCCATGAGCCCGACAAACTGGCCCGATAGCTGGGCACCCTACATGACGTGGGCGAAGCACCACCCGCCCGCCCGTCTCGACCTGCGTGGCAGCAACCTGCTGCACTGCACGCTGGACGAGCTGGACGGCGCGCGGGAGGCGCTCGCGCTGTCCGGGAACACCGACGAGGGGTGGCCCCCGCTCGTCGAGGCCATCGCCCAGCGCTACGGCGTCGGCCCCGAGCGCGTCGCGACGGCGAACGGCGCCGCGGGCGCCAACTTCCTCGCGCTGGGCGCGCTGATCCGCCCGGGCGACACGATCCTCACCGAGTGGCCGGGATACGACCCGATCGCCGGAGCCGCGCGCTTCCTGGGCGCCAACGTGCGCACCTTCGACCGCTCCTGGCACGAGGGCTTCAAGGTCGACCCGGACCGCATCGCCCGCGAGCTCACCCCTACCACCCGGGCGATCCTCCTCACCAACCTGCACAACCCCACCGGCGTGTACACGGACGCGTGGACGCTCATGTCCGTGGCGGACATGGCCAACGCGATCGGCGCGAAGGTCCTGGTGGACGAAGTCTACCTCGAGGCCGTGTGCGGGCTCGACTCGGTGCCCGCCGCGCTCCGCAGCCGCGCGTTCGTCTCGATCAACAGCCTGACCAAGTCGTTCGGCCTCGCGGGGCTCCGCGTGGGATGGGTGCTCGCCGATCCACCCACGATCCAGCGCATCCGCCGGGTGCGCGACGTGGTCGACGGGAGCGGGCCCGCGCCCACCGAGCGCCTGGGGACGCTCGCCTTCCAGCACATCGACAGGCTCCTCGACCGGGCGCGCGCGATCCTCGAGCCGCACTGGGCGATCGTGAAGCGCTTCATGGAGAGCCGACCCGAGCTGGAATGGGTGGCGCCGGCGGTGGGGAGCTGCGTGGCGTTCCCCCGGCTGACGGCGGTCGGCGACGCGGAGCCCTTCGTCGAGATGGCGCGCCAGGAGTTCGGCGTCGGCCTCGTACCGGGACGCTTCTTCGGGGCGCCCCGCCACTTCCGCATCGCCATGGGGGGTGCCCGCACCCTGGTCGAGGAGGGGCTGGAGGCCCTCGGGAAGGCCCTGGACAAGGGCGTCTGACCCGGCCTGTCGGCCCGGCCGGGGTGACCCGGCCGGGGTGGTCGTCACCTCGTCAGCGAGCCCGCTTCCACTCCAGCGCGGACATGCGGGTCGGTCCGGGATACGGTACCTCCCCGCCCTTCACGATCCTCCAGAGGATCCGGTTGAAGAGGTCGTCCTGGCCGGAGTCCTCGAAGCGCAGGTCGAGCGCCTCCGACGCCTCCGCGTCCGGGCCGCCCGCGGGGTTCTTCTCGTCCATGGACGCCTCCGGCGTCACCGCCTCGTAGGGCGAGAGGTCGGGCGCGTCCGCCCACACGCCGCGCAGCGGTCGGCCGTAGAAGTCGAACTGCGAGAGCGAGCCGAGGCCGAGGATCTCCGTCATCGTGGCCACCACGTCGGTCGTGTTCGTCCAGCGATGGTGCACACCGCGCTGGCTCCACGGCGAGATCACCAGCAGGACGGAGCGGTGCGAGTCGACGTGGTCCGGCCCGTTCTGCGCGTCGTCCTCCAGCACGAAGATCGCCGTATTCGCCCAGAAGGGCGTCGCGGACAGCGCCTGCACGATGCGCCCGAGCGCGAGGTCGTTGTCCGCCACGTACGCCCTGGGCGTGGGCGCACCCGCCTCCCCGCCCGCGGTGTGGTCGTTGGGCAGCCGCAGGATCTGGAAGGCCGGCATCGCGCCGGTCTCCACGAAGCCCTGCAGGTCCCGGATCCAGACATCGGCGCGGCGCTGGTCGGGGATGTCGAGGTTGAACCCGGGGTACTCGCGGCTGGTGTGCTTCGCCAGGAACGGCTTGTTCCCCTTGTATCCGCGCGGCATGTCGCCGTCCGGGTCGACGTTGTCCGGCACGACGAACTCGCCGTAGTTGCGGAAGGTGATGCCGGCGTCCTCCGCGAGGTCCCACAGGTAGCCCATCGCCGGCTCGGCCGCGTCGTCGTCGCCGTCCTCGTACGGGATGCGGCCGCGGTTCGTCCCTTCCCAGTCGTAGGTGCGCCCCCGCTCGGAGTAGTTGGAGGGCACGGTCTTCTGCAGGTAGTCCGTGGTGTAGGCCGCCATCGACCAGTTGTGTCCGTCCGGGCTCGCCTCCGCGTTCACGAAGAAGCGGTCGTAGAGGCCGAAGCGCTCCGCGAGCGCGTGGTGGTTGGGGCTCACGGAGCGCGGGAAGAGGACGAGCGAGGTGTCCCCGTCGCCGGAGGAGATGTCGCCGAACACCTGGTCGTAGGTCCGGTTCTCCTTGATGACGTAGATCACGTGCTCGATCGGCGGATAGTGCGCAGGCCGCACGGTCCGACCCTCCCAGCCGTTCGCCCGCGCCACCCGCGCGCTGAGCGGGACCAGGTCGGCCGCGGGCGCGTGCGCGAGCGGGATCGTGCTCAGCGTGCCGCTGAGCTGTCCCATCGTGTAGTTCGGCTCGCCCTGCGCACGCCGCTGCGGGGGCTGTGGGAACCCGGGGTTGGGCGCGGTGCCCTTCCCCTTCCCGTTCGCCACCAGGATCGTGTCGCCCCGGACCTGGAGGGCCGTGGGATACCACTCCACCGGGATGCGCCCGACCAGCCGGTCCGGGATGGTCACGCCCTGCGGGGCGAGGTACCCCCCGGTGGCCGGGGACAGTTCGAAGACCGCCACCGCGTTGTTGTCCGCCTCGGCCACGAAGAGGCGCCGACCGTCGGCCGACAGCGCCATCGCGTCGGGCGTGCTCCCCTCGGACGGGCCCTCGGGCCCCGGATCGTGCAGCGTGGCGAGGACGGCGGTCGTGCGCGTGTCCATGACGACCACGCGGTCCGTGCTCCCCGAGGCGACGAAGAGGCGCGAACCGTCCTCGTTGAGGAGGAGCGCCGAGGGATGGCGCGCGAGCTCGATCTTGGTCATCGAGCGGGGCTCGCCGTCCGCCGAGAAGCCGAGCGCGGTGACGACGTCGTCACCCCACGCGGAGACGTACACCGTGTTGTCGGGGGACACCGCGACGCCGTAGGGATAGCGCTCCGTGGGGTAGCGCGCGACGACGCGCCGGGTCCTCAGGTCCACGACCGCGAGGGAGTCCGCGAGGTTCTCCGCGACGTACAGGAAGCGCCCATTGGGGGAGACGCCGAGCTGCGCCGGGTAGCGCGTGCCCGACCGGTTGGGCTGCTTACGCGCCAGCACCACGGAGTCGCGCAGCGAGGCGGCGCCATCCTTCCAGGCGTAGCGGTACACCACGTCCTGGTTGCCGCCGGACGCGTAGAGCGTGCTACCGTCGTGGCTGAAGGCGAGCCCCAGGAACGCCGCGGCCTGCGGGAGTGTCTGCGTCACCTCGCCGGTGAAGCGGTCCACGACCTGGATGCCCTGCTCCCGCCACCCGTTGAGGAGGAGGACGACGTGACGGCCGTCCGGCGCCACGTCCATCGCCAGCGGGAGCGAGCCCACGGGAACGGACGCTCCCTCCGGATCGAGCACCCTCCCGGTCGGGAGGCGGCCGATGACGGGGAGGAAAGGCTCCTCGGCGGGCTCCGGGGCCCCGCCGGAGGCCACACGGCTGCAGGCGGAAGGGAGGAGGCCGACGGCGAGGAGGAGGAAGGGGGTGCGGAGCCGCATGGTTCGTCCCGGGTGGAGCGGTCTTTTCGGTTGGTGGAAGAGTCGGCATCCGCGTCCTCGCTGGCAATCGCTCCGCGGTGACGATCCCGTGCACCACCGGCGTCGTACCAAGGGGAAGCGCTGCACGAGGTCATGGAGGGCTTCGTCGCTTGAGCCGGCGCGGCGCCGGGCTCAGCCCGTGATGCTGTACTCGTAGCGCCCGCGCACGGGATCGCCCTCGGCCCACCGGGCCAGGCGGAACATGCGCGGATCGAAGGTGGGGGACGACTCCCCCGTCACGAGATCGGCCACGAGGCGCCCCACCGCCGGCCCGAGCTTGAAGCCGTGGCCGCTGAAGCCCGTGCACAGGAAATGGCCGCTCCCGGCCGGCACCTCGTCGATGATGGGGTGCCAGTCCGGGGTGATGGCGTAGAGCCCGGCGTAGCCGCGGCGACGCGACGCGGATTCCATCTCCGGGCAGCGCTGGATCCAGCGGGAGCCCACGTCCAGGTCGAAGGCGTCGTCCGTGTGCTCGGGGTAGCGGTCGGGGTCGACCACGTCCTCGGCCTCCGACGGATCGATGAGGCCGACGAGCATCAGGTCGCCCGTCTCGGGCCGGAAGTACGAGGCGTGCGCGAAGTCGAGCACGACCGGGTGCGCCCCCCGCCGGCCTTCGGGCCGACCGAACACCGCGACCTGCGCGCGACACGAGGCGACGGGCACGTCCAGCCCGGCCATGGCCGCCACGCGTGCGCCCCACGGCCCCGCGCAGTTCACCACGGTGCCGGCGTCGATCGGCCCGGACCCCGTGTCCACCCCGGCGACGCGACCCCCGGCGAAGCGGATCCCGGTCACCTCGCGGTTCAGGAAGAAGCGCGCGCCGTGGCGCTTCGCCGCTGCCGCGAAGCCCGACGTGGTCATGTGCGGATCCGCGTATCCGGCGCCCGGCTCCCACGCCGCGGCGACCAGGTCCGACGAGGCGGCGCCCGGCAGGAGCTCGCGGATCTCCTCGGGCGACACCACGCGCGTGTCGATCCCCACCGACCGCTGGAGCGCCACGTTCTCGCGCAGCCCCTCGCCGTCCTCCGCCGGGACGAGGACGAGGAAGCCGGCGTTGACGAAGCCGGACTCCCCGCCCACGCGCGCATCGAAGTCGCGGAAGACGTCCAGGCCCCAGCGCGCCATGCGCGCGGTCACCTCGTTGGAGTAGTGCTGGCGCACGATCGCCGAGGACCGCCCGGTCGACCCGGACGCGAGCGCCCCCTTCTCCACCACGGCCACGCGCACGCCGCGGCGCGACAGCTCGAAGGCCGTCGCGCACCCCATGATCCCGCCGCCCACGAGGACGACGTCGAACGTCTCGCTCATCGAGCCCGCTCCGGCCGGCGCAGCCAGCGCATCAGGTTCAGGAGGAAGCGCGGGTTCTGCGCCGCGATCGGGGCGTTCATCCCCATCGGTGCGCGCTGCGCGCCCGCGAGCTGGGCGGAGAACATGGCCGCCTCGCCGAAGACGGCCACGCGCCCGCGCCCCACCTCCGCGACCGCGCCCTGGGACCACCCGCCCACGTCGACGCGCGGCGTGTCGTCGTGGAAGGTCCAGGCGGTGTCCGGCTCGACCGAGAACATCCCCGGGCGGAAGGTGAGGAGCGACGTCGCTCCCCGCGGTGGGCGGAGCGCCTCGCCGGTGAAGGTCGCCACGGAGTCGATGCGCCCACCGGCCCGGGCCCCGTCCGTCACCGGGTGGGGAGCCAGGCTCCCGTCCGAGCGGCGGAAGACGAGCGGGCCGCCGCCGGGCGCGCCCCCGTCGAACGCGAAGCCGTTGCGCAGCTCGAAGCCGAAGACGGCCGCGAGGTCGTGGGCGGCGCCCCCGAAGGGCATGTGGTCCGCGATGAGGAGGAGCGCTCCGCCTCCCGAAACCCAGGCGCGCACCGCCTCGATCTCGGCAGGGGTGAAGGCGGACGGCGTGGGGAGCGTCCAGTCGTCGGCGAGCGCGTTGCGCTCGTTCAGCGCGTTCGCGACCACGAGCACGTCCAGGCCCTCGAGCGCGTGCGCGTCCAACGGGACGTCCGAGCCGCGGACCACGTATCCGTCCGCGCGCAGGAGGCGGGCGAAGCTCAGGTAGCGGCCGTCCGCCGTGTGGAAGTCGTGGTGTGCGCCGTCGATCGCGACACGCGGCCCCCTGCCCGGCGCGAAGGCCGGTGGGCCGACGTCGGGGGCGAAGGCGGAGTCGGCGACCTGCTGCGCCGCGAGCGGCACGCTGCACGGCCCCGCGGACAGGGCGGCCCCGAGAGCCAGAGCCGCGCCGGAAACGACGATTCGGATGTCCATGGCCGGGAAGATAGCCGGGCGCTCCGTCGGCGCGACCGTCCCGACCCCGCTACGCGTCGGCCGGCGCCCGCAGCTCGGTCGTGGTCACCAGGAGGAGGAGGCCGATCAGCACCGACGAGGTGATGCACCACACACAGGTGGCGCCGATCACGAACGGCTCCAGGAACGTCAGATAGACCGAGAACGCCGTCGCGACGAAGGCCATCGCCCACCGGAAGCGGAGCGCGCCTTCGCGCACCGGGCCGGGCCTACCCCGGCCGAAGCTCCACGCGCCGAGGATGGCCGCGTACCCGAAGAGGCCGAGCAGGCCCACGGGGAGCACGCCGAAGAGGCGCGCGTACGGGCTCTGCTGCACCGCGTTGCAGTCGCCCACGGGGCCGCACACGGCGCTCCGGCCGGTGAGCTCCACGAAGGAGAGGTACGCCGCTACGCCCATCCCCGCGACGGCGAGCGTCGGCACGAGCCACGCGGGGAGCGGAGCGGGCCCGGTCGCCGGGGCGCGCGCGCGCCGCACGGAAACGACGAGCGCGAGGACGAGGCCGAGCAGCACGGCGAGCGCGACGCCGTTGCCCAGCGGATCGCGGAGGAGCCGCTCGAGCGCCGAGGGTCGGGCGTCCGTGCCGGCGGGCGTGAGGGAACGCGTGATCCCCGAAGGCGTCTCCTCGGCCGGGACGGCCCGGGGCCGGGACGGCTGCGCGCGGAACGATCCTCCGGACGTCGCGGTGTCCGCGGGCGCCGTGGGCTCGTTCGTGCGCGCGGCCGCCGGAGCGGGCGGCGCGGGAGCGGTCGGCTCGCGCCCGGCGCTCCCCGGGGGTGGCGTCGGAGCCTCCGTCGCGGCGGCGGTGTCGGCCGGTGGAGCGTCGCCGGCCGCTTGGCCTCCGGGCTCCTCCGCGACGAGCCCGTTCGCGGCAAGTGCCTGGCGCAGCGACGCCACCTGCGGCCAGTCGATCCCGTCCCGGGCGAGCGCGCGCTCGATGATCCCGGGAAGACGCTCGGGGATCTCCCTGGCCCCCATCAGCACCTCGTCACCGACCACCATCAGCGGGACGCCGACGTCGGCGGCGGCGATCCCGAAGTGCTCGGCGGTCGTCCGGAGGAGCTCCTGTCCGGTGGGGGAGGTCACGTCCACGCCGACGATGACGAGGCGGTCGCCGTAGCGGTCGGCGAGCGGAGGGAGATCCTCCGTCATGACCTTGTGGCAGTGCGGGCAGGTCGGCGAGTAGAAGAGCACCGCGCGCACGACGCCCTCCTGTGCGGAGGCGCGTGCGGGTGCGAGCGGACCCGCCAGGGACAGAGCGAGAACGAGCGGGAGGGTCGGCGACATCCGGACGGCACGCATTCAGCGTACTCCCACGACTCGGCGACCAGGGTCACGGGGGGCGGCGTGCCCGATGGGCCCCGCCGCGGAACGTCCCTAAATCTCGCCCTTTCGGGCCGCGTCCGCGATATGCTCGGCAGCCCGGAACGCCAGCGCCTGGATCGTCATCGTCGGCTGGCCGCGGCCGCTGGTGACCAGGCTGCTCCCGTCGCAGATGAAGAGGTTGGGCACGTCGTGCGCGCGGTGCCACCGATCCACCACCGAGGTGGCCGGCTCGTTCCCCATGCGGCATGTGCCGAGGAGGTGGAAGCCGTTGCTTTGTTCCTGCGCGGGCAGGCCCCACGTGCGCCTGGCGCCGGCCGCGTCGAGGATCTCCCGCCCACGCGCCTGCAGGAAGTCGACCATCTTCAGGTCGTCGGGGTGATCGCGGTACGTCACGCACACCGCCGGCCGGCCGAAGCGGTCCTTCTCGTGCTCGTCCAGCGTGATGGTGTTCGTCTCGAGCGCGAGCGAGGTCGAGTGCGTCGCCACGTCCATCGTGCGCGTGTAGTAGTCCACGATCGTGCGTCGGTACCCGAGCCCCCACGTTGGCGCGTCGGGCGGCATGCCCGCGAGCGCGAACATGATCGGCTCGTTGAAGAAGCACCGTCCGTCCACCCCGCCGCCGCCGTAGAAGCCGCGCTTCGGGTCGGCTTCGTACCAGTCGGTGCACAGCCGCGTCACCTGGACGCTCTTGTACTCGTTCAGGGGCTCCTCGAAGACCCCGCTCACGCCGCCGTTGCCGTTGAACATGAGGTACTTGCCCACCAGGCCGCTGGAGTTGGCGAGCCCGTCGGGGAAGCGCGACGACTCCGACATGAAGAGGATGCGGGGCGTCTCGGCGCCGTTCGCGGAGAGCACCACGGCCCGCGCGCGCTGGGCTTGCTCCACGCCGTCCCGGTCGAAGTACACCACGCGCGTGACGCGACCGCTCGCGTCGGTCTCGATCCGGTGGACAGTGCTCTCCGGGCGGATCTCGCACCGCCCGGTGGCCTCGGCCTCCGGGATCATCGAAGCCAGCGTGGAGGACTTCGCGTTCATCTCGCAGCCGTAGCCGCTGCAGTAGCCGCAGTGCACGCAGGCGCTCCGTCCGGGGCGCGGCTCGGAGAGGATCGCCATCGGCGCCGGGTAGGGGCTCAACCCGATCGCGCGCGCGCCGCGCTCGAAGAGGACGCCGGAGGACTTCACCGGGAGCGGCGGGTGCGGGAAGGGCCGCGAGCGCGGCGGATCGTGGGGGCCCGGCGCCCCGGAGACCCCGACGTCCCATTCGACCTTGGTGTAGTATGGCTCGAGCTCCTCGTAGGTGATCGGCCAGTCCGCGAAGCCGGTCCCGGAGATCGGTCCGAGGAGGCTCCGCTCCCGGAAGTCGACCGGGCGGAACCGCCAGTAGTTGGCGGTGAAGTGCACGCTCGAGCCGCCCACCGTGTGCGCGTAGACGAGCGCCGGCAGGCCGCCGATCCACTCCGCGGTCGCCGGGTCGCTCGCCGTCTTGCGGAAGGTCGAGCGCTCCTCGCCGAGCATCTCGCCCTGCACCCACGTGGAGAAGGCGTCGTGGCGGAAGTCCTCGGCCTTGCGGTAGGGCCCCTGCTCGAGCACGACCACCGTGTGCCCGGCGCGGGAGAGCTCGCGCGCCATCACGCCGCCGGCCGCGCCCGAGCCGATGATCGCGAAGTCCACCTCGTCGCGGGTCTGGAAGCGGGCCGGCCCCGCCGCGCTCAGGAAAGCCCGGCGGCTGATCGGGCGCGCGCTCAACGGTCGCCCTCCGCGGCGGCGGCCGCATCGTAGGCGCCGAAAGGTGGCTGCCACGCGTGTCGGTCGTCGAACCCGATCATCGCCCAGCCGATCTTGTCCCTGTTCCCCCCGTGGGACGGCTCCGCGAAGGTGCCCGCGATCGTGAGGAAGCGCACGAGCCCGAAGAAGGCGGGCTCGTGCTCCTCGAGCCCGCGCACCACCTCGTCCTGCCGGTCCGGCGCGAGGTCGGCGAGCCCGGTGGCCACCTTCCCCAACCCCGCGCGGATCTGCTCCAGCGCGTCGGGCTGCTCGGCCAGGTAGTGGTCCATGAACACGACGGCACCCGCCTCGGAGGCGCCGGGGGCGTCGCCGTCCGCCGGGATGATCCGGCCGGCCAGGGCGTCGAGCGTGCGCATCTCGGGTTCGGTGAGCACCCTGGGCGGCTCCCCGTTGCGTACGGCCTCGGCGGCGGAGTCCGCGGCGCGCCGGCAGGCCGAGAGCCCGAGCGCCCAGGCCCCCACGGCCGAGGCGCCCGAAGCGCGAAGAAAACCGCGGCGTGACGGAACGAGTGGGGACATGGGACCTCCCGGGCAGGGGGAAGGGGGGCGGCGACCGGTCCCGCGGGCGCGACGTCGACGCCCACACTACCGCCGTGGGACGGTCCCGGGCCAGCGCCGCGCGGCCCCGTGGCTTGCCCGTCGCACCTCCCGACCCCAGCATGCGCAGCACATCCGACCCGGAGGAGCCCATGCGCCGTCCCGTCCTCGCCGTCGTCGCCCTGCTCGTCGCCACCGCCCCGCTCGCCGCGCAGGCCGACGGCGTCACGCGCTACGTCCGCTACCGCGCCGGGGACCGCACGGCCTGGGGCGTCCTCCAGGGACAGCGCATCCAGGAGATCGACGGCGACCTCTTCGCGGCCCATCGCACCACCGACCGCTGGCTCGCCCTCGGAGACGTGAAGCTCCTCCCGCCGACCGAGCCGCAGAAGGTCATCGCGGTCGGGCTCAACTACCAGAGCCACCTGGGCGAGCGCGACCCGGCGGCCTACCCGGGTCTGTTCGCCAAGTATCCGACCTCGCTGGTCGGCCAGGGCGACGACATCGTCCGCCCGCCCGACGCGGACAACCTGCACTACGAGGGCGAGATGGTGCTCGTCATCGGCAGGGAGTGCTCGAACGTCTCCGAGGCCGACGCGCCCGGCTGCATCTTCGGCATCACCGCCGGCGACGACGTGTCGGAGCGCGACTGGCAGGCCGCCGACCTGCAGTGGTTCCGCGCGAAGGCGTCCGACACCTTCGGGCCCGTGGGCCCCGCGATCGCCGTGGGCCTCGATCCCGACGACGTGCTCGTCGAGACCCGGCTGAACGGCGAGGTGCGCCAGCACCAGCGCACCACCGACCTGATCTTCAACACGTCCGAGATCGTCAGCTACGTCTCCCGCTACGTCACGCTGCGCCCGGGGGACCTCATCTTCACGGGCACGCCGGGAAGCACGCGCGCCATGGCGAACGGCGACGTCGTCGAGATCGAGGTGGAGGGGGTGGGCACGCTGCGCAACACCGTGCGCGGCCGGTGAAGCGCCGGGGGGAGGTCATCGCCGCCCTCCTCGTGGTCGTCGGGGCCGTCCTGGTCTGGCGCGGCTGGCAGGTGCGCTCCGAAGGGCCGGAGCCGATCCGCCTCGTGCCCGTCCCGATCGGCGCGTTCGACGCGGGCGGGACGCTCACCGACGCATGGGCGGACGTCGACGGCGACGGCGACCCCGACCGCTTCGTCGGCTTCAACGGCGCGCCCAGCCGCCTCTACCGGAACGACGGTACGGCCGGCTTCGTGGACGTGGCGGGCGCGCTGCGCCTCGTCGTCGAGAAGCGGGTGCGCACCTCCGCGTGGGGCGACTTCGACGGCGACGGAGATCCGGACCTCCTCCTGGGCTACGCGGGCGAGGCGCCGGCCCTGGCGCTGTGGCGCAACGACGGTGAGGCGGGCTTCACCGAGGTGGCCGCCGAGGTCGGGATCGTCCTGGACTCCGGAGCCACGCGCCAGGCCTCGTGGGTGGACGTGGACGGCGACGACGACCTGGACCTCTTCCTCGCGCTGCGCGACGCGCCGAACCGCCTGTGGCGCAACGACGGCGGCACCTTCACGGACGTGACCTCGGCCACTGGCATCGGCGACCCGCGCCGCTCCGTCGGCGCCGTGTGGCTCGACGCGGATGGCGACGGCGACCTGGACGTCTACGTGGCCAACATGGACGGCGACGCCAACGGCCTCTGGCTGGCGGAGGGCGGCGTCTACCGGGATGCGGCTCCGGAATGGGGGCTCGCGGACGGCGGGCGCGCGCTCGGCGACGAGCACCAGGGGACGGTGCGACCATGCGCGGTGGACTTCGACGGGGACGGCGACCTCGACCTCTTCACCGCCAACTACGGCACGAACGGGCTCTTCCGGAACCCGGGCGGCGCCGGCGTGTGGGAGAACGTCGCCGTGGCGGAGGGCGTGGCGACGGACTCCTTCTTCGACACGTGCGTGTGGGGCGACCTCGACCACGACGGCCGCCCGGACCTGTACGTGAACGGGACCGTCACCGCGGGCACGAGCTACCCCGACCTCCTCTTCCGCCAGGACAGCGATGCGTTCGAGGACGTGACGCCCGCGCCGCTGCACGTCGAAGCGGACCACGGCGCCACGCTCGTGGACTACGACCGCGACGGCGACCTCGACCTCGCGCTCACCGGCTCGCAGGAGACGGGGATGCACCTCCTCTTCCAGAACCTCATGCGGCCCGAGTACGCGCGGCACTCCCTAGCCGTGCGCGTCCTGGACGGCAACGGGCACGCCACACGGGCCGGTGCCCTGGTGCGGGTCCTGGCGGCGGGGACGGAGAGGATCCTGGGGGCGGGGCTCGTCGACTCGGGGTCCGGCTACGACAGCCAGAGCGACCTGCCGGTCGTCTTCGGCCTGCCGAGCAGCCAGCCGGTGGACGTCGAGGTGATGTGGCCCGCGAACGGTCGCATCGTCACGGTCCGCAAGTCCGGCGTCGCTCCCGACGAGCACCGCGGCGGGGCTCTGGAGGTGCGCGTCGGAGGGTAGGTGGGGGCGCCGTTTCGAAAGCGCGTCCCCTCGTTCGACGATCGGCAACGACGGGCCGGCGCCGCCGGCCGTCACGCCGGCGGCAGGCTTGTGCGAGACCGCTTCCGGGCGCAGCATCCGGGGACGTCTCTCCACACCCTCGCGGATCCGGTACCATGCGACGCCATCCCCGCAGCGCAGCCCTCCTCCTCTTCCTCGCGCTCGCCCTGCCGACACGATCGGCCGCGCAGCAGAAGCGCCCCCTCACGCTCGACGACTACGGGGCGTGGAACCGCGTCACGCAGACCGCGCTCTCCCCGGACGGGAAATGGATCGCCTACGCGCTCCAGCCGAACGACGGGGATGCGACCTTCTACGTGAAGCAGCTCGACGGCGCCACCGTGCACCAGGCGACCAACGGCCGCGACGCCGCGTTCTCCGACGACGGCCGCTGGGTCGCGTTCCTGACGGAGCCGCCCAAGAAAGACGCGGAGAAGCTGCGCAAGGCGAAGAAGCCGGTGCCCCGGACGCTCGAGCTCGTCGACCTGGCCGGCGGCGCGACGCAGACCGAGGCGGGTGTGCGCGCCTTCGCCTTCTCGAAGGGTGGCCGCTTCCTGGCGGTCCACCGCGACCGGACGGACGCGGACGCGAAGCACACCGGATCGGACCTCCTCCTGCGGGACCTCTCGGCGGGCACGGCCCTCTCCTTCGGCAACGTCTCCGAGTTCGCCTTCGACGAGGCCGGCACGCACCTCGCCTACCTGGTCGATGCGGCCGAGGAGGCGGGGAACGGGCTCTACGTGGTGGACGCCGCGGAGGGCCGCATCCGCCCGTTGAGCACGGGCGCCGCCCGCTTCGAGGACCTCACGTGGAGTGAGGCCGCGAGCGACGTGGCGGTGCTGAAGGGCGAGAAGCCCGACGGGAAGACGCAGCGCGCCAACGCGCTCGTGGTGGCGCGCGGGATCGGCACCTCGCCGCGCGTCGACACGTACGACCCCGCGGCGGACGCCTCCTTCCCGGAGGGCTTCGTGCTCTCCGAGCTGGCGAACACCCGCTGGACGGAGGACGGCACGCGGGTCGTGGTGGGCATCAAGGAGCAGGCGGACTCGGCAAAGGCCGACGACGACGGCGAAGAGAAGGCCAACGTCGACGTCTGGCACGGGTCCGACGACCGCCTGCAGTCCGTGCAGATGAGGCAGGCGCAGGCCGATCGTCGCTTCACGTACACGTCGATCTACGACCCCGCGAAGCGGCGCCTCGTGCGCCTCGCCACCGAGGACATGCCGCGCGTGGACGTCGAGGGGAAGGGCCGGTGGGCGGTCGGGCGTCGGGACGCGCCCTATCGCGACGACATCGACGTCGAGGGCGGCCGCGCAGACTGGGTGCGCCTCGATCCGGCCACCGGTGACGAGCGTGTGATCGTGGAGGGCGTGCGCAGGCCGATGGGCGCGTCTCCGGACGCGAAGTACTTCGTGTATTCCCGCGGCGACTCCGTGTACGCCACCAACCTCGAGTCGCTCGCCACCGCGAACCTGTCCGCGAGCACGGGCGTCGACTTCATGAACGCGGAGTTCGACCACGTGGCGGAGCGCCCGGCCTGGGGTGTGGCCGGGTGGACGCAGGACGGGAAGGTCCTCCTGAACACGCGCTTCGACGTGTACGCTGTGCCGCTCGCGGGCGGGAAGGCGGTGGCGCTCACCGGGGGCCGCGGCGCGCGCGACCAGATCCAGTTCCGCGTCGTGCGGCTGGACCGCGAGGCCGACTGGACGGATCCGTCCACGGCGATCCTGTCCGCCTACGGGGAGTGGACGAAGAAGTCCGGCTACTTCCGCGCCCACCCGGGGAGCGACCCCGAGGCGCTCGTCTTCGACGACGAGATGATCGACGACCTGGTCAAGGCGAAGGACGCCGACCGCTACGCGTTCACGCGCCAGACGTTCGAGGAGTTCCCGGACTACTGGGTGACCGGTCCCGCCCTGAGGAGCCCGCGCAAGGTGACCGACGCCAACCCACAGATCTCCGAGTTCGCGTGGGGAAGCCGCGTGCTCGTCGACTACGTGGACCAGCGGGGCAACAAGCTGCAGGCGACGCTCACGCTCCCCGCGGGCTACGAGCAGGGGAAGACGTACCCGATGATCGTGTACTTCTACGAGAAGATGAGCCAGCGCCACCACGAGTTCAGCCGGCCCGTCTACGACGACCGCCCGCACATGTCCACCTACGCGTCGAACGGCTACCTCGTGCTGATGCCCGACATCGTGTACGACATGGGCTACCCGGGCAGCTCCGCGCTCGACGACGTCACCTCCGCGGCGAAGAAGGTCGTCGAGCTCGGCTACGCCGACCCCGCGCGCATCGGGCTCCAGGGCCACTCGTGGGGCGGGTACGAGACGTCGTTCATCCTCACGCAGACGGACATGTTCGCGTGCATCGTGACCGGCGCGCCGCTGACCGACCTCATGAGCATGAACAACATCCTCTACAAGTCCTCGGGTGACGGGAACGGTGCGATCCTGCAGTGGAGCCAGGGGCGCATGGGCGACCAGCCGTGGGACGATCCAGAGCGGTGGCGCAGCCAGTCGCCGATCGAGCACGTGCCGGACATCTCGACGCCCTTCCTGATCCTGCAGGGCACGGCCGACGGCGCGGTGGACTGGAACCAGGGCCTCGAGCTCTACACCGCTGCCCGGCGGCTGGGGAAGGACGTGATCCTCCTGTCGTACCCGGACGAGCCGCACCACCTGTCGAAGGAAGCGAACCAGAAGGACTTCCAGGTCCGCATGAAGCAGTTCTTCGACCACTGGCTCATGGAGGCGCCCGCGCCGAAGTGGATGGTGGACGGCGTGCCCTTCCTCGAGAAGGGGAAGGAGGGGCCGCAGGGGAAGAAGGCGATCTCCTGAGCCACGCCCCGGCGCTCCGGATCAGCGGCTGGACGGGCGCACGGCGACCGGGACGATCTCCAGCCACCCCCCGTGCGCCCGGTGCGGGTGGCTTTCCGCGATCCGGCGGGCGGTAGCGGCGTCCGGGACGTCGACGAGGAAGTATCCGGAGACGTGGAGTCCCCCCGGCTCGCGCGGGGGCCCGGCCGATCGGTCCGGTGGCGCCACCCACGTCACGTCGGTCGACAGCTCCTCCCCCGAGATCCCGACGCCGGCCGACGCGAGGCCGCGCGCCCACGCCGCGTACTCGCGGGCGTAGCCGCCGGTCTCCGGCCCCGGCGTGAACCCCGGTCCCTCCCACAGGAGGAGCATGTAGCGGGGGGTCGTCGGCGCGCTCGCCCCGGCCCCTGCGGCCGCACCCACCGGTTCACGAGGCGACGCCGTCCCGCGCGCGGCGATCCACCCCGCGGCGAAGAGCGCCGCCGCCGCCGCGGTGCGGACGGCCCAACGCCGGCGCTCCGAGCGGCGGCGGCCGCCGCTCGGGGCGGCGGCCGTCGTCACGCGCGCCCATTCGTCCACGATCTTCCGCTCGAGCTCGGCCGAAGGGGCCCGATCCGCGTACAGGGCGTCGAGATCCAGTGGGTCGTCTTCGTGGGTCATGCGTCACTCCGTCAGGTAGTCGCGGCCGAGCGCGCGCCGAAGCCATGCCCGGGCCCTCGACAACTGGCTCTTCGAGGTGCCGGCCGTGACCCCGAGGAGCTCGCCGATGCGTTCGTGCGTGTAGCCTTCGATGTCGTGCAGGACCACGATCGTCCGGTATCCGGGAGGAAGCGCCTCGAACGCGCGCTCGAGGTCCAGGTGACGCCCGTCGCTCGCCGGGTGGGGGTCGGGGAGACCGTCCGTGTCGGCCGAGCCGCCGGCGTGCACCCGCTCACGGCGGATGCGCTCGAGGGCGCACCGGGTGACGATGCCGTGCAGCCACGTCCGCAGCGCGGAGCGGTGCTGGAAGCCGGAGAGCGCGCGGACGGCCCGCGCCCACGCCTCCTGAACGACGTCCTCCGCCGCCGAGTCCGACCCGGCGGTCATCCGCAGCGCGAGTCTGTACATGGTGGGCGTGTGCGCGCGGTAGAGGTCCCGGAACACGCCCTCGTCCCCGGCGAGCGCCGCGGCCACTGCGCGTGCCTCGGCCTCGCTCATCGGAGCGGCGGACCCTCCCCGGCGACCGGCACGAAGTCCTTCACGACCACCATGATGTTGGACAGAGGCGTCCCCGGATCCACGACCACGGCCGCCTCGGTGGACGGCACGTCGCCCAGGCCGAATCCCTCGGGCGTCAGGTACGGATAGTAGATCATCAGGTGCGGGTGCCAGGCGCCCGCGGGACGTCCGTCATCGCCGATGAGACGCTGGCCGGCGGACATCATGTACGACATCACCGGGCGGGAGGGGAGACGCAGCGCGCCGGTGCGCAGTCCGTCCGCGACCGCGGCCTGCACCGCGTCGTCGGACGCGCCCGAGCTCCACATCCTCATCTGGAGCAGGTGGATCTGAAGGATGGTCGCCGAGCCCTCCCGGTCGAAGCAGTGCGGCTCCAGGCTCGTCGGCCAGCTCCGCGCGACGTAGCAGGTGACCCCGTTGGATCCCTCCGCGGCCACATCGAAGTCCGATCCGTTCCAGACGAGCACCCGCGCGTCGTCGGAGACGGCCGGCGGCGCCGCGCTCCTCGCGAGGGCGATCTCCCGCGCCCTCGGAAGCACGTCGCGGGGTCCGGCCCGTCCGGCCTCCACGCTCTGCGACGCGGCCGGCGCCGCCACCACCATGCCCAGCACACCCCAGATCCAAGCGCGCATGATCCTCCCTCCGTCCTCCGGCATCCCATCCCTGGAGCACAGTGCGCGAAGGACGCCGAAAGGTTGCACGATCACCCGGACGGACGCGCGCGTCCGTCTTGCCACCCCCCCTCCCCCGCCCCTACGCTGGTCCGCGTCCGCGGTGAACGCGATCCCGTAGCGGAGCGGTCCGCATGCTGCCCCCGTCGCCACTTCTGCTCGGCGCGCTGCTCGCGCTCCAGGGGCCCGTGGACACCGTACCGCTCTTCGCGTCCGACGACCCGGTCGAGCTCACGCTCATCGCCGACTTCGACGCACTCCGCCGCGACCACTCGGGCGATCCGGAGGAGCGGCCGGCGCGCGTCGTCCTCGCGACCGGGGACACGCTCGCGGCCCAGCTCAGGCCGCGCGGCGACTTTCGCCGCGACCCCGCCTACTGCTCCTTCCCGCCCCTCCGCCTCAACCTCAAGAAGGGCGACACCGGGGGCACGGTGTTCGCGGAGCAGGACAAGCTCAAGGTGGTGGTGCCCTGCCACCCGGAGCGCGACGGCTACGAGGCGTACGTGCTGAGGGAGTATCTCCTCTATCGCGTGTACGCGCTCATGACGGAGGTGTCGTTCCGGACGCGGCTGGCCCGCGTCACCTTCACCGACGCCGCGGGACGCGAGGAGCCCTTCACCCGCTGGGCGTTCCTCATCGAGAGCGACGAGGCCATGGCGGCCCGGGTCGGCGGGCAGCTCCTCGACATCCCCGAGGGGAAGAACGTGCGCACCTCCCTCCTCCACCCGGCGAGCGCGACGCGTGTCGCGGTCTTCCAGTACATGATCGGCAACACCGACTGGGCCGACGCGCGCGTGCACAACGTCGCCATCGTAGCCGTGGGCGGTCGGATCGTGCCGGTCCCCTACGACTTCGACTTCGCGGGCGCGGTCGGCGCCCCCTACGCCGCGCCCGCCTCCGGCACGCCGATCCACACCGTGCAGCAGCGGTTCTACCAGGGATGGTGCTGGCCAGGCCTCGACACCGAGGCCGTGCTCCAGGGCTTCCGCGACGCGCGACCCGGCGTGGAGGAGCTGGTGCGCGGGATGGCGCTTCTCCCGGAGGACGCGCGCGCCCAGACGCTCGACTACCTCGGGGGATTCTGGGACGCGATCGCGACGGCCGACCGCGCCCGGCGCCGTCTCTTCCGGGACTGCCGGAAGATCACGGGCTGAGGAAGGCCCGTCCCTCCCGTCGTCACGAACGGCGGCCCTCGCTCGTTCGTGAAAGGATCCGGTGTCGACGGCGTAGGATGCTGTGACGTCCCACCGGCCCCCCCACAACGGATCGCCCTTCGGCGGCCCCCTGCCCCCGCCGGATTCCCGTGCCGTCAGGCCTCAGGATGGGACTTCTCCACATGGCTCTCCAGGTTCTCCCCCGATCCGCGCGACGCGGCCTCGCGGCCGTCGCCCTCGTAACCGCCGTCATGAGCCTGGCAGGCTGTGGCGAGACCACGGTCAGCGTCCCGCTTCCCGCGTCACGCGTGGACGCGCTGTCGAACGCGACCTTCGCCGCTCCGGCCGGAACGGAGGTGGCCGACCCGATCGAGGTCCTCGTGGTGGGCACCGACAACCAGCCACTGCCCGGTGCCACGGTGACCTTCTCGACCCAGAGCGGGTCGGTCGACCCGGCCACGGCGACGACCGATGCCGACGGCATCGCGAGCACCCGCTGGACGGTGGGGACCGCGGCCGGGCAGCACACGTTGTCGGCCGCGGCCGGGAGCGGCGTATCCGCCACGTTCACCGCCAACGTGACCGCGGCCGCCCCCGCCACGGTGAGCGCGGTGGCGGGGAACGCCCAGACCGCCCCCGCGGGAACCGCCGTGCCGACGGCACCCTCCGTCCAGGTGGCCGACGCGTTCGGCAACCTGGCGCAGGGCGTGCCGGTCACGTTCTCCGTGCTGTCGGGAGGTGGACGGGTGACGGGCGGGGTGGCCACCACGGACGCGACGGGGGTCGCGACCGTCGGCGGCTGGGTCCTCGGGTCCGCGACCGGCGAGCAGACGCTCGCCGCCCGCGTCGAGGCCGGCGGGGTGGCGAACAACCCCGTGCTCTTCACCGCCACGGCGACCACGCCCACCGGGTCGCAGATGGTGGCCACGGCCGGCGACGGCCAGCACGCCACGGTCGGGCAGCTCGTGCCGATCGCGCCCACGGTCGTCGTCCGCAACGGCGCGGGCGACGGGATCCCCGGTGTGGTGGTCACCTTCGCGGTGGCCACGGGAGGCGGAGGGGTGGTGGGGTCGCGGCAGGTGACGGACGCCACGGGCATGGCCACGGTGGGCGGATGGTTCCTCGGTCCGCTCGCGGGCACCAACACGCTCACGGCTTCTTCGACGGGACTCCCCGCGGTGACCTTCACGGCCACGGGGGTCGCGGGGATCCCCACGAGCATGGTGGCCGTCTCGCAGACGACCCAGTCCGCCACCGCCGGGACCGCCGTGGCCGATCCGCCGAGCGTGATCGTGCGCGACGCGGCCGGTGTGCCGGTCGCGGGCGTGGCGGTGACGTTCACGGTCACCGCGGGCGGAGGCAGCGTCACGGGATCGCCGGACACCACCAACGCGAGCGGCGTGGCCACGGTCTCGTCGTGGACGCTCGGCACCGCGGTGGGGGCCAACACCGTGCGGGCGACGGCGACGGGGCTGCCGGCCGTGACGTTCAACGCGAGCGGGACGGCCGGCACGGCCGCGACCGTCGCGGCGTACGCGGGCGACGCGCAGGCAGCGGTGCAGGGCACGAGCGTGGCGGTGCCGCCGACGGTCCTGGTCAGCGACGCCGGCGGGAACCCCGTCATCGGCGCGACCGTGACGTTCGCGGTCGGCCTCGGCGGAGGGGCGGTCACGGGCACGAGCCAGGTGACCGACACGCAGGGCCGCGCCTCGGTGGGGAGCTGGACGCTGGGGAGCGGGACGCCCAACACGCTGACGGCGACGGTCACCGGGTCCGGCATCGCGGGCAACCCGGTGACGTTCACCGCCCAGTCCGCGACGCAGATCGCGATCACCGGCGTGCCGGGGAGCCCGGTCGCGCTCGGTGCGAGCTTCGCCGTCACCGCCCAGCTCAGGAGCTCGGCGGGTGCCGCGGTCGCGCTCCAGGGCGTGCCGCTCACGATCGCGATCGCCTCGGGCGGGGGCACGCTCGGCGGCACCCCCACGCTGGTCACCAACGCGAGCGGCGTCGTGAGCTTCACGGGGCTGAGCGTGACCGGCCTCGCGGGCGACCGGACGTTCACGATATCGGGCGCGTCCCTGGCTTCGGCGACGAGCAGCGCCATCACCTTCAACTGACCTCACCATGAATCGCGCATCGAACGACAGGATGGTGGCGCCGCTCGGGACGCTCCTCGCGGCCTGCACGATGATCCTCGCCGCCACCGGAGCGGGGGCCCAGCAGGTGGACGGCGGACCGTGGAGGATCGGGGCGTGGAGCGGCGCCTACGTCCCGTTCTCGTCGCTGATCAAGGCGGCGGACACGGACGACACCGGCCTCGCGGCCGGACCGGCGTTCGCGCTCGAGGCCCGCTACCGCGTGATGGGCTCGGTGTCGGCCTACGCCAACGCGACGGCGGCCTTCGGCACGATCCGCCCCGGAAGCTCGATCCGCCCGGCGGTGGTGGGCCCCACCGCCCGGGCTACGCTCCTGGCGGGCACGGCCGGAATCGTGCTGACCGGAACGGGCTGGCTGGGCGCGAACGTCGAGCCGACGCTCCGCCTCGGGGGCGGGCTCAAGGCGTACGCGTTCGACCTGACCGACGCGGAGCGACAGATCCGACCCACCGCCGATGTCGGGATCGGCCTGGTGGGCGTCGGCCTGGGTCCGATCGACGTGGCCGCGGAGGTCCGCTACCTCCCCAGCACCTTCGACCAGGCCAAGCTGCCCATCCGGGGGATCACGCCCCAGGATCAGCGGCAGAGCGACCTGATGCTGTCGATCGGGATCGGCATCCGACCCTAGCCCACCGCACCAGCCGCGCGCCGGCCGGTCTTCAGAACACGTCCAGGTCGCGCCCCGAGCGCACGTATCCGGCGTAGCCGGCCGCGCGGATCTCGCGCACGAGCCCCTCGTCGTCCGTGCCCCAGAAGAGCTGGTGGTAGAGCACGAGGAGCCTGGGGTGGGCGCGCGTGGCGAGGGCGGCCAGCTCCGTCGTCGAGGTGTGGAAGGCACGGTGGTAGCGCTGCCACTCCGGCGGGCGGCCGGCGAAGCGCTCCGCGCTGTAGACCTCGTGCAGGAGGATGTCACAGCCGTCGCAGGCGTCCGCGAGCGCCTCGGTGGGGGACGTGTCCCCGGAGATCACGATCGTGCGGTCGGGCCCCTCGAAGCGGTAGCCGTACGCGTGCTCCCACGAGCCGTGCGGCACCGCGATCGCCCACACCTTCACGAGGTCGTCCTGGTAGACGAGGCCGGGCATCACCTCGTGCACGACCGAGTGGTACGCGTCGCGGTTCGCGTCGCGTGGCTCGAGCCCGTCGCGCCGGATGTGGATGTCCTCGGCCCACGCCTCCCCGATGTGCTCCATCATCGCGGCCGTACCCGGAGGCCCGTACACCTCCAGCGGATCGGGCCGGTCGAGCACCCACGGCGTCAGGAGCAGGTCGGGGAGCCCGACGGTGTGGTCGGAGTGCAGGTGCGTGAGGAAGACCCGGTCCAGCCGGGCGGGCGCGAGCGCGTCGATGCCCCGGTCGCGCGCCGCCTGCGCGGCGCGCCGCACCACGCCGGGGCCCGCGTCGATCAGGTAGGCGCGGTCGTCCACGACCACCGCGGTGGCCGGGCCGGAGCGCTCGGGGTCGGCGTTCGGCGTCCCCACGCCCAGGAGCACGAGGCGCGTGCGCGGATGTTGGGCCGCGAGCGGCGCGCCGGGCGCGATCCCCGCGAGCGCGAGGAGCGCGGCACACGCCGCGACCCGCCGGGTCGCGAGCAAGCGTGGCCGACCCGGCCGACCGCGTCGCGGTCGACGTCCGTGCGGGCCCGTTGCCGCTCTCACCCGCCGAGCTCCTTCTTCCGCTCGAGCCAGCTCACGCCGCTCATCCAGTCGGCCGCCGGCTCTCCCTTCAGCCAGTGGGCGAACCACTGCACGATGCGGCGGTGGTAGTCCTTCTGGTCCTCCTCGCGCCGGAGGCCGTGGTCCTCACCCGGATAGACGAGGAACACAAGCTCCTTCCCCGCCCGGCGGGCGTAATTGTAGAACTCCACGCCCTGGCGGAAGTCCACCGTGCCGTCGTCGTCCCCCTGCATGAGGAGCATGGGCGTGTGCAGGTCCTGGATGTGCGCCACGGGCGAGTTGCGCACGTGGGCCTCGAAGTCCTCCCAGGGCGGCACGTCCATGCGGGCCTGCCCGGTCTCCCAGTGTCCGAACTCGGGGAAGCCGGGGCGCCAGTGCAGCGAGCCGGGCATGCTCAGGAAGTCGGTGAGCGGCGCACCCGACACGGAGGTGGCGAAGATGTCGGTCTGCGTGGGGATGAAGGCCGCCTGGTAGCCACCCCAGGAGTGCCCGATGAGCCCCACGTGTGCCGCGTCGACCAGCCCCATGTCGACGATCTTCGCGACGGCCGGGACCACCGCGTCCACCGCCGAGATACCCGGGTCGCGCGGCCGGTAGACGATGTCGGGCTCCAGGACGAAGTACCCCTCCTGCGTCCACGCCTGGAAGTCGTAGTAGTCGCGCTCGGACGGCACCTCGTAGCGGTGGACGCCGTCCGAGAGCAGCTCGTAGGTATAGACGATCATCGGGTACTTCCGCCCCGCCACCCACCCGGCCGGGTAGAGGAGCGTGGCCTGCAGCGCCACCCCCGCGCGGCTGGTGAAGTCGACCGTCTCGGCGTGGCCCCACGCGTAGTCGGACTGGAAGGGGTTGGTGTGCGTGACCTGGCGCGCGTCGGCGAGCGTCGGCCCGGCCACGAAGACGTCCGGGGAGTCGTCGAAGCGCTGCGCCACGTACGCGTACACGTCCGCGTCCCACGCCTTCGCGAGCCGTGACAGGGAGGCGTCCTCCCAGGCGAGGCGCTGCGCCGGCCCGCGCGCGGTGTAGCCGCCGTTCGTCTTGCGGAGCTGGACGCGTGCGAACCCCGAGCGCTTCGACTTCTTCCCGAAGATCGTCAGGTAGAGCGGCTCGGACGAGTCGAAGGAGTCGGCGTCCGGGTCGAGCGTCACCACGCCGTACGCGACCTCCGCCGCCGTCCCGTCCGTCAGGCGGTTCCCGCCGGAGCCGTCCGGACGCACGGCCCACACGTCCAGGCGGTCGCGCAGGAGCACGGCGGCCGACCCGTCGATCCAGCCCAGCGGCCGGTACCCCTGCGGCGGGAGCTGCACCACGGGAAAGTCGTACGCCCGGTCCGCGAAGTCCCCGTCGAGCGCGCCGGTCAGGTTCGCGCTCTTCCCCGTGGTCAGGTCGAGGGACCACCAGTCCTCCCCCTGGAACCAGAGGACCCAGCGGCCGTCGGGGCTCCCCGTGTCCACGTAGCGGACCTTCTCCAGCACGCGCGTGCGCGCCCCGGTGCGCGTGTCGATGCGGTAGACGTCCTGCCACGCGCGCCCGAACATCACGTCGCGCTGGTACGGCTTCTCGTCGAGCTCGATCGCGTCCCGGCCGCCCTCGAGCAGGTCCGTGGTCGCCATGAGGTCGCTCTGCAGCGGCACCACCCGTCCGTCGTCGATCCGCCAGGTCGTGAGCAGGGTACGCGCCAGGTCGCGGTCCTCCTGGGCGCGTTGCATGGGGATGATGCGGGCGTCGTCGGTGGTCCACACCTGGACCTCGGAGCGCTTCTCCTCCTTCGCGGAGCCCTCCTTCCCGGCCTCGTCCTTCGCTGCGCTCGCGGAGTCCGCCGGGCCCGCCTCGTCCCGGCTCCGCTCACGCGGCCGGAGCCCGATGAACACCGAGCGTCCGTCCTCGGACCACGCCGGCGCCATCGAGTCCGCGATGCGCATCCCCTCGGGGAAGCCGGGCGCCGAGTCCGGGTCGAGCATCGCCACGGGGCCGCCCTTCCCCGACAGGTCGCGCCAGAGCAGGACGACGTTCGTGTCCTCGTCGAAGCCCTCGTCCGCGCGCGCGCGCAGCACGGCCAGGTCGTCGTCGTCCTCGCGCCAGGTGAGCTGCGCGTAGTCCTGGTCCGAGTGGTCGAGCACGCGCAGCGCCCCGGTGCCGGGATCGAAGAGCTGCACGGCGTTCCCCGAGCCGGAGGCGGTGCGGATCGTGGCGGCGAGCAGGTGCCCGTGCGGGCTCCACGCCCACGAATCCACGTTCCCGAGGGGGACCTCCGCCCCGCTCGCCAGCGTGCGCACGACCAGGTCGCCCGCCTCGTCTTCCCCGCTTCCCTCGCGGTAGAGCGCGAGGTAGGAGCCATCGTCGCTGAAGTCGAAGTCGCTCGCGCCCTCGAAGGTGGTGTCCCGCCGCGACCCCAGATCGAGGAGGCCGGTGCTCTCGCGGGCGTCCTCGTCGTCCTCATCCTCCGGGGAGAGGCCGACCGCCCAGGCGAGCCAGCGCCCGTCGTTGCTGAAGGTGGCGTCCGAGCCGAACGGGACGACGCGCGCGCTATCCTCGTCCAGGGCGCGCACGCGCAGCTCGTCCTTCCCGTCCACCCGTCGGATCTGGTACGCGAGCCAGCCACCGTCGGGCGCGAGCTCCGCCTGTCCGAGCGTCTCCCACTTCCCGTAGTCGGCCGGGGTGAGGGTCGGCCTCTGCTGCGCGCCGGCCTGTGCCGCCGCGGACAGGGCCGACACGACCACGATCACGACCTCCCCCGCCACGCGCCTCACCACGCTTCCACCCTCCCCTGGGATGTGAAATAGAGCATGCGCTCCTTCACCGGCTCGCCGGTGAGGCGCGCCCACGCTTCGGCGTACAGGTCCACCTGCCGACGGTAGGCCTCCAGGCGGTTCTGGAACTCCGGGTCCGTCCCGACGTCGGTCTTGTAGTCCGCGATCACCCACCCGCCCTGCTCGCGGAAGGCCAGGTCGATCACGCCCTCGAGCACCGCAGGGAGCGGGCCCGGCTCCGGGTCGGCCTCGCCCTCCGACGCGTCGGCGCCGCCCTTCTCGTCCGGCGCGGCGTCGAGCGCACCGCCGAAGAGGTCGAGCTGCCGCTGGGGTCGGGCGGAGGCCTGCTTCCCGTTCGGGGCGGGCGCGGGCCGCTCCGGGGGCCGGGTGGCTCCGGGCGCCGCGAAGGGCACCTCGACGAGCACCCGACCGGCGGCCGCCGCGCGCCGCCACAGCTCCGAGGCCCGCACCGAGCGCACGAGCGCGAGCAGCTCCTCGACCTCCCGCGGCTCGCCGTGGTCGTCGAGGGGTCGGCCGTGCTCGATGAGCAGCCCGCGGCAGGCCGCCCTGAGCGTGATCTCCGAGTCGTCGGCCGCGGCGGCGGCCAGCGCCCCGTGCACCGCGCTCCCCCACGAATAGCCGCGGAACCCCTCGCGCCCCGTCCGCACCGGCGCCTCCGCGAGCGGCGCCGCCTCCGTCGTGCCGGCCTTGGCCACCTCGGTGACCGTGACGTGCCGGAAGGAGGGCACGCCCATGCGGCGCACGCGTCCGGCCGCGTCGCCGACGCGGTCCGCCATCTCCTCCGGCCCGACGCGCAGCTCCTCCCGGGGGCGCGGGGCGCGGGGCTCCAGCGGGAGCTCGGTGCCCTTGTCCACGAGCCAGGCGTCGAGGGGGCTCCACGCGGACGCCTCGGGCTTGTCGGGACGGCGGGCCACCACGAGCTCGTCGCGGGCGCGCGTCGCGGCCACGTAGAGGAGGCGCACCTGCTCCGCGCGGTCGAAGCGCTCCTCGGCCGACTGCTTCCCGGACCACTCCGGCGGACGCGCGAGCACGGTGCCGCTCCGGAACGTGCCGCGCTGCTCGGAGACGTCCAGCCACCCTACCGCCGCGCCGTCCGGACCTCGCTCCACGTGCAGGTCGGGCGTCGGCGTCGGTGGAGCCGAGGGGTCGGCGAGTACCACGACCGGAGCCTCCAGGCCCTTCGCCTGGTGCAGGTTCATGAGACGCACGACGCCCGGACGTCCCGGCTGCAGCGGGGCCTCGGCCTCGGCCGCGTCCAGCGCCGCGCGCACGGCCTCGAGCGCGCCGGGGAGCGACGCGTCGCCCGCCAGCGCGGCCGCACGCACGGCGTCGAGCGAGTAGACGAGCGCGCCCGCCCGGATCGCGCCCAGCTCCCCGGCGGCGGCCAGCGGGAGGAGGCCCAGCTCCGGCACCACGCGTCCGAGGAAGACGTCGGCCGGCTCGCGGCTCGCCGCCAGCCACCACCGGTGCAGCGTCGCGAGCGCGGCGCGCACCTCCGCGTCTCCCTCCGCGCGCGGCTGCATCACGTCGAAGGAGCCTCCCGCCATGTGGTGATCCACGAGGCGCTGGTGGTCCAGGCCGAAGAAGAGCCCCACCAGCACCGCGACCACGCGCACCGGATCGGTCGGGTCGATCATGCACTCGAGGAGCGCCATCAGCTCGTTCAGCTCGAGCTCCACGCCCACGCCGGCGCCCGCCACCTGAACCGGGATCCCGTGCGCCTCCATGGCCCGCGCGTAGACCGACAGGCTCCGCTTGTTGCGCGTGAGCACCAGGAAATCCCCGGCATCCCGCTCCCCGCGGTCCACGCGGTCGCGGATCCATGTGGAGAGGCGGGCCGCGTCGTCCTCGGCGACGAGAGCGTTCACGTCCCGGGCAGGGCGCACCGCGTACCAGAAGACACCCTCCTCGGGGGCGGGATCCGGAGACGGGCGCGTGCGCAGCGGCTCGAAGCGCGCCTGCTCCCGGGTCGCCTCCGCCGGGAAGCGCTCGGGGTGGTCGAAGACCTCGTTCACCAGGTCCCCGATGGGCGGGCGGGAGCGGAAGTTCGACGTCAGCTCCACCACGTCGCCGAAGACGCGGAAGCGTTCCTTCACGAACTCGTAGAGCTGGATGTCCGCCCGCCTGAAGCGGTAGATGCTCTGCTTCGGGTCACCCACGACGAAGAGCGCGCCCGGCCGCGGGACGGCGGTGCGCCAGTCGGCGGTCGCGGCGTCGGACCCCGCGACGGGCTCCGCATCGTGGTCGGCATCGGGCTCCGCGGCGGACGCCTCCCCCTCCGCGGGCTCGGAGGCGAGGAGAAGCATGATCTCCGCCTGGAGCGGGTCGGTGTCCTGGAACTCGTCGATGAGGAGCCTCCGCCAGCGCCGTCCCAGCTCGGCGCGCGCGGCCGGGTCGCGCCGGAGGAGCCGCGCCGTGAGGAGGAGGAGGTCCTGGAAGTCGAGCCGGCCGACGCGGCGGCGGTGCTCGGCGAACTCGTCCGCGGCGCGCTTCGTCAGCCGGATCGCGAGCGCGTAGCGGTGCGCGTGCCAGCGCTCCAGGAGCCGGAGCGCGGGGGTGTCGCCGAAGCCGAAGGCGTTGGCCCGCGCCTCGAGCTCCTTCGTCAGCGGCTTGTCCTTCCAGCGGTTGTAGGTCGCCTTGTGTCCCGTGGTCCCCGTGCGGCAGAGGAGCGTCAGCGCGTCGAAGAACTCCGACCGGCGCTTCCATCCCGTGACGTCGAGCGTGAACCATGCGGTGCGCAGCTTCTTCTGGAAGCTGTCCCAGCCGCGCTCCGGCTCGATCTCGGGCATGAGCTCGCGGGCCTGGCGGACCATCGCCTCGAGGTCGCGCCTCACGGCCGCGACCTCCGACGCGGGCGGGGGCGCGATCGCCTCCGCGGGGAACGCCACGTCGGGATTCTCGGCGAGGCTCGTGAAGAGCCGATAGAGCTGCGACGTCCTCAGGCCGGCCTCGGCCAGCTCCTCCAGCACGGGATCGGCGTCGCGCGTCAGCCGTTCCAGGTACCCCTCCCAGAAGCGCCGGTAGAAGCCGGCGCGCTCCTCCACCGGGAGCTCCTCGAAGCCCGGATCGAGCCCCACCTCGAGCGGCCGCTCGCGGAGGAGGCGCGCGCAGAAGGCATGGATCGTCCCGACGAACGCGCGGTCGATGTCCTCGAGCGCCGTGCTCAGGCGCGCGCGCTCGTCCGGCTCGGGCGCGCCCTCGCCCTCGGCACGGAGGGCGGACTCGAGGTGCGCCTGGAAGCGCTCGCGCAGCTCCGCCGCGGCCTTGCGCGTGAAGGTCACCGCGGCGATGCCGTCCACCTCGGCCGTGCCGGTGGCGACCAGCGCGGTCATGCGGTTCACCAGCTCGGTCGTCTTCCCCGACCCGGCGCCCGCCTCCACCAGGAAATCGACGTCCAGCTCCTCCCGGATCCGCCGGCGCGCGGCGGCGTCCGGCAGGGGGAGCGAGAGGATCTTCGGCTCGGTCATCCGGTGAATGTCGCCCCGTCCGCTCCGACGCGCACGGTGCCGCCGTCGGGCACCCCGTCGAGGGCGGCCGGGTCCACCTCGAGGACCGGAATCGGCGCGTAGCCGAGCTCCTGTCCGACCACTACGCCGAGCGCGAGGATGGCGTCCGCGCGCCCGAGGAGGACGGCCGCGGGGGCGGTCCCCTCGCGAAGCAGCTCGAGCATGATCGCGCTCGACGACGACGAGCCGATCGGCGCCGGCACGAGGAGCACGGTGCCGGCGATCGATCGCCCGTGGTCCGGGTGGCGCGGGTCGGCGATCGTGCCCGCGACCGGGTCCACCCCGCCCCAGAAGCTGATCGGCGCGCGCAGCCTGAGGAGGGGCCCCTCCGCAGCTCCCGGCACGAGCGGCCGGCCCGCGACCGTCCTCACCACGTCCACGTCGCCTCGTTGTGGACCACGTGCCCGGTCACCGCCGAGGCGACGCAATCCTCCAGGCTCCCGTAGACCACCTCGTAGCCGGTGTTCGACGGTCCGTAGTGCGCGAACTTCCCCGAGCACGTCATGAGCACGCCGGGCTCGCCGCCCCCGCGCGCCGGGAGGATCGGCGTGACCACCACGCAGGTGTCCACCACGACGTCGACGCCCGCCTCGGCGAGCGTCGCGGCCTCGCCGCCCACCTCCAGGACCTTCAGCACGTCGCGGCCCGTGCACGCGTAGAACGGCACGGTCATCCGCCGCCCGCGCACGAGCCCGGCGAGACGTCGCGCCTCGTCCACCGAGAGGTGGGGGCTCCCCACCGCGACCGCATCGATCCCGTCCGCGCTCGTCGTGCTGAGCCGCTCGAGCGCCGGGCGCAGCCTGTCCGCCGTGAGCGTGATCCGGCGGGCGGGCTCCACCCCTCCGGTCGCCGCCTCGAGCGTGCGCGCCTCCGGCGTGACCCCCACCACGTGGAAGAGCGCCACCGCCCCCGTGGACGCCGCCGCCGCGCCGAGCGCCTTGAGCTGGTCCTCCGTGACGGTGGGCGGCAGGCCGGCGATGGCCGCCACGTGACGCCCGACCTCGAGCCCCAGCCAGCTCCCGAGCACGGGATAGAAGACGTCGTCCGCCGCCAGCGCCGCGGGCACCGCCGAGGCGTCCACGACCACCGTCGCGCGCCGGTTCTCCGGGAGGTGCAGGCCGTGGAGCGGTGCCCGCCCGGTGAGCGCGCAGCAGGCGTCGAGGAAGTCCCCGTAGCGCTCCGTGCGCGCGCCCAGCACCGAGTTGGCGAAGGCGATCGCGTTGCTCTCCCCCCACGCCACCTGCGCGCCGAGCGCGGGGCGGTGTCCGGCCTGGTACGGCGCGCACGTCCACGTGGGCGCGCACCCGAGCGCCAGATACGCCTCCATCTGCCGGCGCGCCATGGCCGTCCGGTGTGCGTCGGCGTGCACCGTGCCCGGGTGCAGCAGGTCGAGCGCGCCGACGTTCAGCGTGGTGGGCACGGCCACGCGCCCGCCACCGGCCACGAGCCTCTCGGCGAACTCGACGCCTCCGTCGCCGTGATGGAGGCAGCCGTCGATGTGGGCGGACTCGATCGCGACGAGCCGCTCCGCGCCCAGCAGCTCGGCCGCCGCCACGACCACGCGCATGGCCAGGGCGGCCGCCTCGCCGGCCCCGCCGTCGAGGAGGGCACGCTCGGCCTCGGTGAGGGATGGCTTCATGGCCTGAGCCTACGCGCCGAGCCACCCCCGCACCACCACCGCCACGCCGATGCCGATGTAGTTCCCGACCGCGTTCCCGAGCAGGCCGACCGCGATGCCGGGAAGGAGGTCGGCGGTCCATCCCCGGGCGGACGCGAGCGCCATCGCCGAGGCCGATCCGCCGATGTTGGCCTGGGACGCCACGGCGAGCGTGCGCGGATCCAGCCGGGCGAGCAGCCCGCCGCCGAACTGGATGACGCCGTGGACGCCCACGGTGACGAGCGCGAACCACAGCACGGGCGGCCCGACCGCGACGATGTTGGCCACCACGGACTTGGCGCCGTTGCTCGCGAGGAAGAGGAGGACGAGCCAGTTGCCGATCACCCCGGCGCCGCGTACGCGGGAGACGCGCGGGATCTGCGCGAGGACGAGGGCGATCGTCGTGAGCCAGAGCACCGACGGAACCCCGTGCACCAGCCGTCCGAGCGCCGCCGACGCCCAGAGCGTGCCCAGCACGATCACGGCCAGCACGGCGATGTCGAGGATCTCCACCGTCCCCAGGGTGGCGTAGAGCCGGCCCCCGGCCTCCCCCGGGTCGGGGCGCTCGACGACCTCGTCGCTCCCGAGCCCGCGGGCGCGCGCGATCACCACCGGCGCCGTGAGGCAGATCGCCATCCACACGGCCGTCACGATGACGTCCGCGGCGACCCCCGCCGCGAAGAGGTCGCCGCTCGTGCCCAGCGCCGCGCCCACGGCCGCGAAGTTCGCGCCGCCTCCGGTATACGTGGCCGCGTACTGCCCGGCGAGCTTCCACGTCTCCGGCCCGACCTGGTGGACGAGCAGGAGCGCCGCGACGGCCGCGCCCACCATCGCGCCCACCGCGCCGATCGCGAACGCGGCCAGCATGCGCGGCCCCGCCTTCACGATCGTGCGCACATCCACGGAGAGGAGGATGAGCACGATCCCCGCGCTCACGGCCGGTCCGACCAGGAAGTCGTACGCGGGCGAGCGGCCCGGCAGAACCCCCGTGTTCGACAGCAGCATCCCGAGCAGGATGCCCACGAACGCCGCGCCGAAGGAGCGGAAGAGGTGCCAGCGTCGCTCCAGCGCGAGGGCCAGGGCGACGATGGCGGCGAGGACGAAGAAGACGGCGACGGGGTCTGTGATCAATTCATCTCTTCCTGCGGCGACCGATGAAACGGGGACCGAGGAAGAGAAGGTATACCACGTACGGGACCATGACGCAGATCACGATCACCACGGAGCGCTGCGTCCACATCTTCCCGCCGACGCTGATCCACGCCGTGTCGATGCCGAGGATCAGCAGGAGGGCGAGGCCGGCCATGGCAAGGAGGAGCCGGTGATGCGGGGGTGTGGCAAGGGACCGACGGGCTTCAGGCGCTCCGTCTCTCCCAGCGCTCACGCAGGGGGTCGCGCCCGTAGCGGTTCGTGCCCCGGGTCCCTCGGATGAACCCCATCTTCACGGAGAGCCAGAGGCTGCCGACCATGAGGACGAGCCCGGGGACGAGGAGGACGAGCGCCGCCTCACCCAGCAACGGTAGGGCCACCGCGAACGCAACGCCCATGCCGAACAGGCCGCCATAGAGTACGCCGAGATACCACCCCGGGTAGCCGAGGTCGTGGAGCCGCTTGACCGCGCCCACGAGCGTGGGGTAGAGGAGCGCGAGCCACACCACGGAGGCGAACGGTCCGGCACCCCCCTCGGCGGGGAGCGTGCCCATCGCGGCGTCGCCGAAGGTGGCGAGCAACTCGATGACCATGATCGGGAGGAAGAACTTCAGCCAGTAGGTCGAGCGTGGCACGCGGCCGCGCATGGAGAACCAGAGGGTCCCCACGCTCGGCTCGGGGGTGACGGAGGTGCCGGCTCCGGCGGCCCGCTCCAGCTCGCTCCAATTCGTGTCGGTCATTCGGAGGCACTCGTCTCGGGGTCGAGGACGACGCGCCGCTGGGAGGGGTCGGGGCGCGTCCGGTGGGGGGCCATCCGGTCTATTTCGAGTATAGGCACGGCCGCGCGCGGGAAACCAGAATCTCGTGATCGGGTGGTCGGGGTGCCGACCTCACGTCCCGATGCGCAGGACCCTGATATGATCCCCCCCTTCCCCGTCGTGCCACGAGCCCAGGACCCAACCCGGACCGGCGTCAAGCACCCTGAACGGCCCGGGCAGCTCCGCGCGCCCGCGGAGGCGTCCGTCCGGCGTGAACACGAGCCAGGGCGACGGATCCACGAAGAACTCCGACTTCTCGGGGACCCAGACCGAGCCGTCGCTCGCCAGGGCGACCAGGTTGCCGTACCACGGCTTCCATTCGGGGACGTCCATCAGCGCCCATTCGCGCTCGAGGCGCTGCAGGACGCCTTCCGGCCAGCGCGCCCTGTGCTCCGCCTTCCACGCCTCCAGGTCGTCCGCCGTGACCCGTTCGCGCACCGCCCGCCAACTGACCCGCACCCGCGCACCGTCTCCCCGGACGAGCAGGACCCCGGGACGCTCGTTGTCTGCGAAGAGCACGGTGCCGTCCGGCGCGCCTTCGTCCCAGTCCGTCTGCACGGCGAACGCCGGAATCACCATGCCTACCCCGCCGGGCCCGTCCTCGAGGCGCACGTACTGGTGCAGGATCCCGCCGAACTCGCCCAGGGTGTCCACACGGGAGAGCGCCGGGTCGACGCGGAGGAACGTCATCGACGCCCGGCTCGGCGCGCCCGGCCGCGGCGGGTCCGCACCCGCGTCCGGGTGGGTCACGGTCACCAGGAGCGAGCCGTCCGGGAGCCAGCGGCACAGCCCGGGATACTCCACGCCCGTCACGACCCCTTCGAGTCCACCCTCCACGGCGACCCTGCCCAGGAACGTCCCGTCGGGCGCGAAACGAACCCGGTCCGGGAGGGCGTGCAGATCCCGCGTGTCCTGCACGGTCACGGTGTCGCCCTGCTCCACCAGGAGCGCGAGGGGACGGGTGAGCTCCGCGGGACCGCTCCCCTGCTCGCCGACCGTCACCTTGTGGACGCCGTCCGGGCCGTAGAAGCGCACCTCGTGGCTCGGTTCGTCCGCGATCACGACGGTTCCGTCGGAGAGCCGCGCGGCCGCGACCACGCCCGAGAGGTCACCTCCGGGCCCGCTGTCCACGGACAGGAGGGGCTCGGTGGCGACCGCGAGCTCCGGGAGCGCGCCGGGCGACGGATTCTCGACAATGCGGACGCCCGCCGAGTCGCGCACGAAAACCCCGCGGTCGGGCGTCGCGGGGGCGCGGGTCGTGCAGGACGACCCGAAGAGCGCGACCGAGACGAGCGTCGCGCCCAGCGACGCGCCGGCCGCGCGGCCCATCCTACCAGACGATCCCGTAGTCGTCGCCGTGGTTGCTCGACCCGCCCCAGAACGTGCCGTGCGCCCAATCGAACCAGATCGCGTTGATCGGGCCGGACGTGCGGTCGGAGGTGGTGAGCGTATAGCCCATCTGCCGGAGCCGATCGCGCACCCACGGGGGTGTGGCGTCCTGGACGAGCATGCGCCCCGGGCTGGTCTCGTGCTGGCCGAAGGACGCCCTCATCTGGAAGGAGTTGATGTTCGCGGCCTCGGCCGCTTCCTGCACGTTCATCCCGAACTCCACCACGTCGAGGAAGAACTGCAGGAGGTTCTGGTCCTGGGAGTCCCCGCCCTGCACGGCGAAGGACAGGAACGGCTTGCCGTCCTTCAGCGCGAGTGAGGGCGTGAGCGTGGCGCGTGGGCGCTTCCCGGGCTCGATCACGTTGTACGGCCCGTCCTCCGCCTCGACCACGAACGACTGCGCGCGCTGGCTCATCCCGACCCCGGTGTGGCCCGCGATCACCGCCGGCACCCAGCCGCCCGACGGGGTGATCGACACGACCCAACCCTCGGCGTCCGCCGCCTGGACCGAGGTGGTGCCCTGGTAGAAGTCCTCCTCGAGCCGGGCCATCGCTTCCGGGCCCGACGCCTCCGTCACGGACTTGCGCCCACGGTTCCACTTCGCGAGCAGCTCCGGGAAGGGGTTCGTGCCGCCCTGGTACGGGTACGGATCGCCCGGCCCGACGTCGGGGTCGTTGTGGTCCGGGTCGATCGTGGCCGCGCGCGCCTTCGCGTAGTCCTTCGACAGGAGCCCGCGGATCGGCTCCTCGGGCGGGAAGTACGGGTCGCCGTAGTAGAAGTCGCGGTCGGCGAAGGCGAGGTTCATCGCCTGGTAGAGGGTGTGCATGTAGGCGGCGCTGTTGTAGCCCATCGACCTCAGGTCGACGTTCTCGAGGATGTTCAGCGCCTGGAGCATCACCGGGCCCTGCACCCAGTGCGTGAGCTTGTAGACCTCGATGCCCTTGTACGTCGTCTTCACCGGCTCCTCGATGCGCACCTTCCAGTCGGCCAGGTCCTTCATCGTGACGCGTGAGCCCTGCTCCTGCGCCCCCCGCACGAACTCGCGCGCGATGTCGCCGGTGTAGAAGCGGTCGTAGGCCGCGTAGATGGCCTCCTTGCGGCTCTTCCCGGCGGCGAGCGCGGCCGCCTCCGCGTCGACGAGCTTGTGCAGCGTAGCCGCCAGGTCCTTCTGCACGAGCACCTGGCCCTCCTCCGGCCCGTCGCCGCCGTTCGGGAAGAAGACGGCCGCCGTGTATGGCCATTTCTTCATGCGCTCCGCCTCGGCGTGGATGCTGCGCACGGCGCTCCCCTCCAGGGGATAGCCCCCCTCGGCCATCTCGATCGCCGGCGCGAGCACGTCCGCGAGCGACATCGTCCCCCACTCGGCGAGCATCGTCATCAGTCCGCCGGGCGTGCCCGGGGTGACCATCGCGTCCACGCCGTACTCCGGCGGGTAGCGCATCCCCTTGGCACGGAAGTACGCCTGGGTGGCACCGGTCGGGGCGACGCCGAGCGCGTTCAGCCCGACGACCTTCTTCTGGTGCGGGTCGTAGATGAGCGCCTGCGTCTCCCCGCCCCACGAGAGCACGTCCCACATCGTGGCGCCCGCGGCGAGCATGGCCGCGGCCGCGTCCACGGCGTTGCCGCCCTTCTGGAAGGTCGCCGCGCCCGCCGTGGCCGAGATCGGCTTGCCGGTGATCGCCACCCAGTGCTTCCCGTGCAGCACGGGCTTCTGGGGGCGCTGGGCGTGGAGGGCGTGGGGAAGGAGCAAACAGGCGCATGCGAAGGCCGCGACGCGGCTCGCGGAAACGAATCGTGCCATGGTATGCCTCCAGCGGGGTCGGTCGCGCCAACGTAGCGCCCGGTGGTGGCGTGGGCCACGGTCCCGGCGCGAAGCCGGCGGCCGCGCGGAGGCGGCGCGCAGCGCCCCGCCTATCCGCGTGGTACCTTCGCCCGCCCTGCCGCGATCCGGAGCGCCGACGACGCCATGCCATCCATCCCTCCCATCCCTCTCGAGGCGATCCGCGCCGCCCGGGCACGCCTCGCCGCCACGGTCCGCGAGACGCCCACGATCCCGATCGAGCTGGACGACGCGCCGTGCACGCTGCTCGCGAAGCTCGAGTGCCTGCACCCGATCGGCTCGTTCAAGCTGCGGGGCTCGGGGAACGCGATGGCGCTCGCCGGGCCCGAGGCGCTCACGCGCGGCGTGTATACGGCGAGCGCGGGGAACATGGCGCAGGGCGTGGCGTGGAACGCCCGGCGCATGGGCGTGCCCTGCCGCGTCATCGTACCGGAGGGAGCGCCGCGCGCGAAGCTGGACGCGATCGAGCGGCTCGGCGCCACCTGGGTGGCGAGGCCGTTCGACGTGTGGTGGTCGGTGCTCGAGCGACACGGCGACCCGGACGAGGACGGCTTCTTCGTCCACCCGGTCGCGGACCCTGCGGTGATCGCGGGGAACGGTACCGCCGGGCTGGAGATCCTGGAGCAGGTCCCCGACGTGGACGCGATCGTGGTGCCGTACGGGGGCGGGGGGCTCTCGTGCGGGATCGCCTCCGCGGTGAAGGCGCTCCGGCCCGGGGTGCGCGTCTACGCGGCGGAGGTGGAGACCGCGGCACCCTTCGCGGCCTCCCTCGAAGCGGGTGAGCCGGTGCGCGTCGAGCGCACGCCGAGCTTCGTGGACGGCATCGGGAGCACGGGGCTCCTCCCCGGGATGTGGCCGCTCGCGTCCGAGCTGCTCGACGGCTCGATCGTCGTGTCCCTCGACGAGATCGCCGACGCGATCCGGCTCCTCGCCGGCCGGGCGCACGTCATCGCGGAGGGCGCGGGGGGCGCGTCGGTCGCCGCAGCGCTCACGGGCGCCGCGGGGGACGGCACGGTGGTGGCCGTGGTCTCGGGCGGCAACCTGGACACGTCGGCGCTGGCCACGATCCTCCGCGGCGGGACGCCCTAGTGGGAAGCTCTGCACGAGTATGGCACCCCGCGACCCGCGCTGCGCGCGGGTCCCCCGGAGCACAGGCACGTGCCTTGCTGCGTGTCGACCTCGCGCGGTGACCGCGAGGGCGGGAGCGCGGCGCACCGCTGCACCACACGTCGCCTCCTCCCCTCACCACGACCGCCTTGGCCTCAGGCTCGCACGGGAACCCGATCGCCGTCTACGGCGCGATGACCGCGAACTTCGCCATCGCGGTGGCCAAGTTCGTGGCAGCCGCGGCGACGGGGAGCTCCGCCCTGCTCGCCGAAGGCTTCCACTCGATCGTGGACACGGGCAACCAGGCGCTTCTCCTCCTCGGCCTCAGGCGCAGCCGCAAAGAGCCCGACGCGCTCCACCCGTTCGGCTACGGGCACGAGCTCTATTTCTGGAGCCTGATGGTCGCCATGCTCCTCTTCGGCATCGGGGGCGGGCTCTCCGTGTACGAGGGGATCCGCCACGTCCTCGATCCGCGGGAGGGCGGCGACCCGACATGGAACTACGTGGTTCTCGCGGTCGCCGCGGCCTCCGAGGGGATCTCGTTCACGATCGCGGCTCGCGAGCTGCTCAGGGAACGTGAGCCCGGCGCGTCGTTCTGGCGAGCCTTGCGCGGCAGCAAGGACCCCTCCGTCTTCATCGTGATCGGCGAGGATGCGGCGGCGCTCGCGGGCCTCGCGGTCGCCTTCCTCGGCGTGTGGCTCGGCCGGCTCCTCGGCCTGCCGGTCCTGGACGGAGCGGCCTCGGTGGTGATCGGGCTCATCCTGTGCGTGGTCGCGTGCCTCCTCGCCGCGGAGAGCCGTCACCTCCTCCTGGGGGAGAGCGCCGACGCCGCGCTCGTCGAGGACATCCGCGCGCTCGCGGCCGCGGACCCAGACGTGCGGCGCGTCCGTCCGCCGATGACGATGCACCTCGGTCGGGACGATGTGCTCCTCAACCTCGACGTCGAGTTCCGGCCGCACCTCGACGCACGCGCGGTCGCCCTTGCGGTGCGGCGTCTGGAGAAGACGATCCGCGCGCGCGACGCCCGCATTCGGCGCATCTTCATCGAGGCCACGGCGTTCGCCGACGGGAGTGGGAACGCCCCGGAGGGATGACGGGAGCGACCGGTTCTATCCTTCGAAGCCACGCACGCGCTTGAGCAGCGCGAAGGGCGGGTGCAGGCCCAGGTTGAGGCGCTGCTCGGACCAGTCCGCGAGCGGGGACTCGATGCGTCCCCAGCCGGAGTCGCGGGCGCGGCAGATCGCAGCGTAATCGCAGAAACGGCAGTCGTCGCTCGACTCCGTGGGCACGAACCCGCCGCCGGCCACCACGTCCAGGAGCCGGTCGAGCAGCGCGCGCACCGGCCGCAGGTCGGCCGCCGCGAATCGCTTGATGTCGTTCTCGCCGCGCCGCGTCGGGAAGTGGTACTCGCCGGCCACGTCCTCCCCGCCCAGGAGGCGCTCGGCGGCCACGGCGTACACGGCGTGCTGCAGGCGCCGCCCGCCGTTGAAGGTGCCCGTGCCGCCCTCGTAGTCGTACGGCACGCCGGTCTTGTAGTCGATCACGCGCATCCCGTGCAGGTCGACGTCCACGCGATCGATCGCGCCGCGCAGGCGGAGCTCCCCGCCCTCGAGGTCCAGGACCAGCGGCTCCGCGCCCTCGAGGCCGAACTTCATCTCGAGCTTCGCGCAGGGCGCCCCGTGCTCGAGCACCATGCGGACGAACGAGCGGACGTCCTCCTCCAGCGCGGCGATCTCGCGCTGGACGACGCCGTCTCCGGGGGACGGGATCTGCTCGCGGGCCCGTCCGAGCGCCCGGCGCAGCGCCTCGAGCGCCAGCCCCTCGAGCGAAGCTTCGGACGTCGTGACGCCCTGCGCCTTCGCCTCGCGCAGCGTCTCCTCGTACACGGCGTGCAGGAGGCTCCCGCGCTGGAGCGGGTCCAGCCAGCGGTCGGGGACGAGCTCCGGGTCGTCGGGCGGGTAGAGGCGCAGCACCGTCCGGTAGAAATAGCGCAGGGGACACGCGCCCAGGTCCTCGAGTCGGCTGGCGGACAGCACGAGGTCCGTGCGCCGGCGCGGGTCGAGCTCGTCGGGGCGCGGTGCCACCACGCCGTGGTAGGGGCCCGGGTCGCCCGAGGCGCGCTCGCGGTGCGCCGCCAACCCCCGGTCGAGTCCGGGAAACGCCTCACGCACGGCGCCAAGCCCCGAGCGGAGCAGACCCTCGCGCTCCAGCGCCGCCATCCACACGTCGTCGGCGTCGAGCGCCGGCCGCCCCGCCCGGGGGATCGCGCACGCCACGTCGCCGAGTGTCCGGTACAGCGTCTCGAAGGTCGGCGAGGCGTCGCGCCGCTGAAGGCGGAGCGCCTGCAGGAGCACCGGGGACGCGGCGACGGTGCGGGCTTCCGCCGCGCTCCAGGCCCCGTAGCTCATCGTGACGTGGCCGCGCAGGCGCGCCAGGAGCGCCGCCAGGCGGAAGGCCCGCTCCCGCTGCACCTCGGCGGCGCCCGGCAGATCCCCGCCCAGGGCGCGCCGATCCGCGTCCGAGAGGACCGGGTCCTGCGTGCCGGGCCCCGGCACCCTGTCCGCGTCGAGCCCCACCACGAAGACCGCACGCCGCCCCGAGAAGCCGCCGTGCTCGAAGTCGGAGAGGTGGAGGTGGCCGCCCTCGGACGTCCACGGCGCGCCCGGGTCGTCCGGTCCCCGGGGCTCGGGCTCCGGCGCGCGCACCCGGATCTCCAGGTGGCGCCGCAGGATCGTGACCGCGGCCGCGAAATCCGTCCGCCGGCGCAGCGTCGCCTCGACGCGGTCGAGCACGCGCACGATCTCCTCGTACGCGGCGGCGTCCGGTCCGCGCGCGCGTCCGCGCGGCACGCGGCGCAGGAAGGCGCGTACCCCGCGCGCGACCTCCGCGGGTGACACCGCCTCTCCGCCCTCGCCCGCGCGATCCGGCACGGAGGGCGTCGCCTTCAGCGCCGGGAACAGGATCAGCCGCAGCGCCTCCAGCTCGCCCCGGGCGCGTCCGACCCGGCGCTCGAACCCCTCCGGCGTCTCCCACCCCTTCGGCGTCGCCGCCTCGACGGCCGCCTGTGCCTCGCGGAGCTGCGTCCGGTAGCGCCGGCGTCCCCACCCGATCCGGAGCGCGCGGAACCGCCGGGCCAGGGCGGCGGCCGCGTGCACGCCGGCGCTCCGCGGCGGGCGAAGGTCACCCGCCTCCAGGAGCCGGCGGATGGGCGCGGCCTGGAAGCCCCCCTCGATCCAGTCGAGGTAGGCCTGCACCACCCGCCCGGGACGCGTACGCTCCACGGGAAGCCCCACCGCGTAGGTCACGGGGACGCGAAGCCGGATGGAGAGCGCGTGCAACGCCGAGCCGTACGCGGCGGGGTCGGAAGCGACGATCTCGACGTCGTCCCAGGCCACGCCCTGCGCCGCGGCACGCCGGAGCACCTCGCGCAGCTCGTCGTTGACGGAGGCGGCGTGGAAAAGCTCCACGGTCGGGCCGCGGCCCGGCGCCGAGGCGGGCTGGTACAGCCAGGACAGGTCGCCCACCGGGGCGCCCGCCCGCCAGAGGATCGACTCCGGCGCGGCGAGCCCCGCCACGGGGTCGGTCTCGAGGAGCTCGGCGCCGTGCGCGATGACGCCGTCCAGGAAGCGGCCGCTCAGGCCCCGCCGACCCAGCCCGGGCACGAGGAAGACGGCGTCGGCACCGAGCGCGCCCGGGTCCCGGTCGGCCGCGGCTCGCTCGAGCGCCTCGACGGCGAGTGCCAGGATCGTCGCCTCGTCCGCGCGGCGCCGATCGCGCAGCAGCCCCTCGTAGCGCTCCAGCACGCGCGCCACGAACGCGCGCTTGCGCAGGTCGTGCAGCCGGGACCCGCGCACGCGGCGCGGCCCGATCCCGGCCAGTCGGAGCGCGACCACGGAGGAGTGCACGGCCTCACGGAAGCCCACGCCCTCGGACAGCTCGCCCAGACCGGCGTCCGCCCCCGAGCCGAGGGCGCCGTCGAGCGCCTCGTCGAGGAGCGCCTGGCGGTCGAACGCGTCGATGGGCTGCAGCCCTTCGACCGCCATCGCGGGGCGTGCGAGGCGCAGCGCCAGCGGGCGGGGCGTGGTGACGTCGAACCCCACCCATCCGCGTCCGCGTCGGGCGAGCTGGCGCAGGAGCTCGCGCCCGGCCCCGAACGTCGGCGCGACCAGGAGCTTGCGCTCGACCGGGCGCTCCCGGACGACGCGCGCCAGCGCCTCGACGAGTCGGAGGGTGGGGGTGGGCTTCAAGGGGCGTGCTCCGGGGCGGCGGGACCAGGGCCGCGCCAAGATAGGAGGGACGCGCGGGAGAGGGGAGGCCGGGGGCCGGCGCCGGGGCGTCCACGAGGGCCGGCGGTGGCGGAGCGGCCCACGTCGCCCTAGGCTACGCGCCTCCACCGCTTCCCGGAGATCGCGATGCATCGCACCGCCCGTCGCCTACGGTACGGCCTCCCGGCGCTCCTCCTCGCGCTCGGGTGCGCGCGTGCCGCCGCGCAGGAGTACTTCCCGGGGCGCTACCCCGACTGGGAGCATCGCACCCCGCAGGCCGTCGGCCTCGACGGTGCCGCGCTCGGGCGCGCGATCGCCTTCGCGCAGGCGCACGAGGCGGACTCTCCGCGCGACCTCGCGCTCAACCACCAGCTCACCTTCGGACGCGAGCCCCACGGCGAGCCGGTGGGTCCGTTCCTCCCGCGCGGCCCGCAGGGCGGGCTCGTGGTCCGCCACGGCTACATCGTCGCGGAGTGGGGCGAGCCCGCGCGGGTGGACATGACGTTCAGCGTGACGAAGAGCTTCCTGTCGACCACGGTGGGGCTGGCCGTCGACCGCGGGCTCATCCGCGACGTGCACGACACCGTGCGGGCCTACGTGACCCCGGTGCTCCTCGACGACGGCGACGGCGAGCCGGGCGACCAGGCCGGTCGGCGCCCCAGGCTCCTCTTCGAGTCCGCGCACAACCGCACGATCACCTGGGACGACCTCCTCCGTCAGGTGAGCGACTGGGAGGGGACGCTGTGGGGGAAGCCGGAGTGGGCCGACCGTCCCTCGGGCGACCCGTCCACCTGGGTCACGCGCCCGCGCCTCGCGCCCGGGTCGGCGTGGGAGTACAACGACACGCGGGTGAACGTCCTCGCGCTCGCCGCGCAGATGGTCTGGCGCCGCCCGCTCCCCGAGGTGCTGCGCGACCTGGTGATGGACCCGATCGGCGCCTCGCCGACGTGGCGGTGGATGGGCTACGACAACTCCTGGATCCCGCTCGACGGCCACATGGTGCAGGCCGTGGGCGGGGGTGGCCACTGGGGCGGCGGGATGTTCATCAACGCCTACGACCAGGCGCGCTTCGGCCTGCTGACGCTCCATGGCGGCGTCTGGAAGGGGCAGCGCATCTTCTCCGACGCCTGGTATCGGATGGCGACCACGCCCACGCCGGCCAACCCGGGCTACGGCTTCATGAACTGGTTCCTGAACACGGACGGGAAGATGTACCCGCACGCGCCGGCCTCGGCGTTCGCGCACCGGGGGGCGGGCGCGAACATCGTGTACGTCGATCGGGAGAACGACCTGGTGGTGGTGGCCCGCTGGATCGACGGCGGCGCCTTCGACGAATTCATCGGCATGGTCCTGGAGGCACTGCGATGACGACGGTCCCGATGCAGCCGACCCGCGCGTGCGCGGCCCTCGCGCTCCTTCCGATCCTCGCGGCCTGCACGGCGTCCGCGAAGCCCACGCAGCGCTTCGACGTGGTCGAGGCCACGATCCCGGCGATGCAGCAGGCGATGGCGAACGGCACCGTCACGTCGCGCGAGCTGGTCGAGGACTACCTCATGCGCATCGCCACCTACGAGGAGCGCGTGAACGCGACGATCGCCGTGAACCCTCGCGCGCTCGAGATCGCGGACTCGCTCGACAGGATGCGCGCGGCGGGGCACCTGCTCGGGCCGCTCCACGGCATTCCCGTCGCGCTCAAGGACAACATCCACACCACCGCGATGCCGACCACGGGCGGGGCACTGGCCTTCCGCGACTTCACGCCGCCCTACGAGGCCACGCTCACGAAGAACCTGGAGGACGCGGGCGCGATCATCCTCGCGAAGACCGTCATGACCGAGCTGGCCAACTTCATGGCCGCCGGCATGCCCGGGAACTACAGCGCCATCGGCGGCTACGGCATGAACCCGTACGACCCGCGCCGCGATCCGCGTGAGGGGCGCGACGACGGCCGTCCGGTCATGGGGACGGGCGGCTCGAGCTCCGGCATCGGCACGTCGATGAGCTTCTGGGCCGCCAACGTCGGCACCGAGACCTCCGGCTCGATCCTGTCGCCCTCCAACCAGAACATGCTCGCGGCGGTGAAGCCGACGGTCGGCCGCGTGAGTCGCTACGGCGTCATCCCGATCACCGCCGATCAGGACACGCCCGGCCCCATGGCGCGCACCGTCACGGACGCGGCGATCATGCTGGGTGCGCTCGAAGGCCCGGCACCGGACCCGAACGACCCCGCCACCTCGACGTGCACGCCCCCGCCGAACAACGACTACACGGCCTTCCTGAAGGCGGACGGCCTCCAGGGCGCGCGCATCGGCATCCCGCGGGCGATGTATTGGGACTCCGTGAAGGCGCCGGGCTCCGACCGGTACCGCGGCGGGCTGTCCGAGCAGGAGCACGCGATCATGGACACGGTGGTCTCGATCCTGAAGGCGCAGGGCGCGGTCATCGTCGACCCGGCGGACATCCCGAGCGTGCTCGACCCCGACTCGGCCAGCAACCTGATGCTGAACGGACGTAGCATCGTCCTCGACTACGGGATGAAGCGCGACTTCAACGCCTGGCTGGCCACGCTGGGTGCCGGCGCGCCCGTGAAGTCGCTCACGGAGCTGCGTCAGTGGAACCTCGCGCACCGCGCGGGCGGGTCGATGAAGTACGAGCAGGCGCGTCTCGACGGCGCCGACACGCTGGACCTGCAGCGCGCGAAGGCGACGTACGAGGCGGACCGGGCGCGCGACCTGCGCCTGAACGGCGAGCACGGGATCGACGAGGCGATCGAGACGCACCAGCTCGACGCGCTCCTGTTCGCCGGGCCGGGCAGCGCCGGGATCGCGGCGAAGCCCGGCTACCCGACCGTGATCGTCCCGTTCGCGTTCGTGGAGAACCGGCCGTTCGGGCCGCCCTTCCCCGAGGGGTTCGTGGCCAAGCCACAGCCGATGGGCGTGAGCTTCACGGGCGGGGCGTGCAGCGAGCCGAAGCTCCTCCAGCTCGCCTACGCCTTCGAGCAGGCGACGAAGCGGAGGGTGCCGCCGCCCGGGATGCCGTAGCGGGCCGGGGCGCGACCCCGCCCCGCACCCCCGTTCGCCCGCGCGTCGTGACCCTACACGCGGGCATCGCCGCGTTGTATTCTGACGCTCCCTTCCACCCCTGCGGCCCCCTCGGAGCGGCACCATGATCGCGACGACGTCCCGTACCCTGCTCCGCCTGACGACACCACGTGTCCGGCGCGCCCTGCTCCTCCTCCCGCTGTCGTGGGCCGCGGGAGCGGGCGGGCTCGCCGCCCAGGCGGCCGCCCCTCCGGTCGACCCGGCCTTCCTGTCCGCCTTCACCTACCGGAACGTGGGCCCCTGGCGCGGCGGACGCGTGACGGCGGTCGCGGGTGTGCGCGGCGAGCCCTTCCACTTCTACATGGGGAACACGGGCGGCGGGGTATGGGAGAGCGACGACGCCGGCACCTCCTGGCGGAACATCACGGACGGCCAGCTCGAAGTCGGCTCGATCGGCGCGATCACCGTGGCGCCTTCCGACCCGAACGTGATCTGGGTGGGCACCGGCTCGGCGGAGCCGCGCGGCAACGTCTCCCCGGGGATCGGCGTGTACCGCTCGACCGATGCGGGGAAGACGTGGCAGCACGTGGGGCTGCGTGCCGCCGGACAGATCGGGAAGATCCAGGTGCACCCGAACGACCCCGACGTCGCGTACGTGGCCGCGCTCGGGAGCCTCTTCGGCAGGAACCCCGAGCGGGGCGTCTTCCGCACGAAGGACGGCGGGAAGAGCTGGGAGAAGGTGCTCTTCGTCTCGGACTCCACCGGCGTGATCGACGTCGCGCTCGACCCGGGGAACCCGCGCATCCTCTACGCCGCGGCGTGGCGCGCGCAGCGCCTTCCGTGGAGCATGATCTCCGGCGCCATGGAGGGCGGGATCTACCGGAGCAAGGACGGCGGCGACTCGTGGCAGAAGCTCGGCGGCGGCCTCCCCACGGGGCTCTTCGGCAAGGCGGGGCTCGCGGTATCGCCCGCCAACCCCGACCGCGTCTGGGCGGTCATCGAGGCGGGGGACGAGAAGGGCGGCGTGTACCGCTCCGACAACGGCGGTGACTCCTGGCGGCGGCTGACCAGCGAGAAGCAGCTCTTCCACCGGCCGTGGTACTACATGCGGCTGACGGCCGACCCGAAGGACGAGAACACCGTCTGGAACGACAACGTCCTGCTGTACAAGTCCGTGGACGGGGGCACCACGTTCGTGCCGACCCCGACCATCCCGCACGGCGACAGCCACAAGCTGTGGATCAACCCGGACCAGCCGGAGATCATGATCGAGGGCGACGACGGGGGCGCCACGGTCACGCTCAACGGCGGCAGGAGCTGGTCGACGCAGCGCAACCAGCCCACCGCCGAGCTCTACCGCGTCGCCGTGGACGAGCAGTTCCCCTACCGGCTCTACGGCGCGCAGCAGGACAACTCCACGGTGTCGGTGCCGAGCCGGCTCTCGCCCGCCGTCATCTCGGACTTCGAGCAGGAGTACCAGGTCGGCGGTTGCGAGAGCGGCCACGTCGCCGTCGACCCGCGCGACCCGAACGTCGTGTACGCGGGGTGCTACGGCGGGACCATCAACCGCTACGACGTGCGCACCGGCCAGACGAGGGAGATCCAGGCCTATCCGCAGAACCAGATGGCGCAGAAGATCTCCGACCTGCGCTACCGCTTCCAGTGGGACGCGCCGATCCGCATCTCCCCGCACGACCCGAACGTGCTGTACCACACCTCCAACCGGGTGCACCGGTCGCGCAACGCCGGTCAGTCCTGGGAGGTGATCAGCCCCGACCTGACGACGAACAACCCGGAGCAGCAGGGCTACGCCGGCGGCCCCATCACGCACGACGGCACCGGGGTCGAGGTGTACGGCACCATCTTCGCGTTCGAGGAGTCGCCGCTCGAGGCGGGCGTGCTCTGGGCAGGGAGCGACGACGGGCTCATCCACGTGTCGCGGGACGACGGCACGACGTGGACGGACGTGACGCCGAAGGGCTTCCCGGCGGGCGCCACCGTCAACTCGATCGACATCTCGCCGCGCACGCAGGGGCGGGTGACCGTCGCCGCGTACCGGTACCGGCAGGCGGACACGCACCCCTACATCTATCAGACCACCGACTACGGGAAGAGCTGGCGGCTCCTCACCGACGGGACGAACGGCATCCCGGCCGACCACTTCACGCGCGTCGCGCGCGAGGACCCGGAGCGCGAGGGCCTCCTGTACGCGGGGACGGAGTTCGGCGCGTACCTCTCCGTCGATGACGGCGCGCACTGGCAGCCCTTCCAGCGGAACCTCCCCGTCACACCGGTCACCGACATCGCGGTGCACCACGGCGACCTGGTGCTCTCGACGCAGGGGCGCTCCTTCTGGATCCTCGACGACGTGACGCCGCTGCGCTCGATGACCGCTTCGGCCATGGCGGCGCCCGCGCACCTGTATCCCGTGCGACCGGCATACCGCGTCTTCTTCGGGGGCGGCGCGCCGGGCGCCACCCCGACCGGAACGCGCACGCAGAATCCGCCGGACGGCGCCATGATCCACTACTCGCTGGCGGCCGACGTGCAGGGCCCGATCACGATCACGATCACCGACCAGGCGGGCGACACGGCGGCCACGCTCTCGAGCGAGGCCCAGGCCGGCCCGGACCTCGGTGCCTTCGCGGCGCTCGCCGAGCTCTTCGGGTTCGCGGGCGGCGGCAACCTCCTGCCTAAGACGAAGGCGTTGCACCGCACGACGTGGAATCTCCTGTACCCGCAGCCCCGTCTCCCGGCGGGGACCGTCCTCTTCGGCGCGATCACGCAGCCCGCCGCCCCCCCCGGCGACTACACGGTGACGCTGAAGGTGGGCGACGACGTGCAGACGCAGACGCTGCGCGTGCTTCCGGACCCGCGCGCGCAGGTGGCTCAGGCGGACTACGTCGCCCAGTACCGCTTCCTGAAGGACCTCGGCGGGATGATCGAGGGGATGGCCGACCGCATGGACAACCTGCGGTCCGTGCGGGACCAGTCGAAGGGGCTGGCCGCGCTCGCCTCCGACGCCGGGCTCGCCGAGGCGGACGTGGCGCGTGTGAAGGCCGCGGCCGACTCGCTCGGCGGGAAGCTCACGGGCCTCGAGGAAGAGATCCAGCAGACGAAGAGCAAGAGCTTCTACGACCCGCTCGACTATCCCGGCAAGCTCACCGCCGAGCTGGCGTACCTCTACAACACGGTCGCCGGAACGGTCGGCACGGTCGATGCACCACCCACCGATCAGGCGGTCGCCCGCCTCGGCGAGCTGCGTACGCGCGTCGGCGACGTCCAGGGGCGGCTGCAGGCGGTGTTCGACGAGGACCTGGCGCGGTTCAACGAGCTCATCCGCTCGCTCGGCCTCGATCCGGTCGTGCTGAAGAAGGACGACCGGAAGCTCATCAGCTGACGTCGCACACGCGGCGCGGCGGACCCTTCCGAACGAGGACGTATCGACCATGAACGGAGACGCGGCAACCCAGCGGCAGAAGGAAGCGCCGAACCGGAAGAGGAAGGACGAGCTCCTGCAGGAGTTCGACCAGGAGATGGCGACCACACGGCGCGTGCTCGAGCGCGTGCCCGACGAGAAGGGCTCGTGGAAGCCACACGAGAAGTCGTTCTCGCTGGAGCACCTGGCTCAGCTGGTCTCCTGGATGCCCGCGTGGATCGGGCAGACGCTGCGCGAGACCTCACTCGACCTGGCCAAGGCAGGCGGCTACTCCTCCGAGAAGACCGCGACCCTCCTCAAGGGCTTCGACGAGAACGTCGCCTCGTCGCGCGCGGCCATCCAGGCGGTGACCGACGACGACTGGGAGGTCGGGTGGGCCCTCAAGCGCGGCGACCAGGAGTTCATGAGCATGCCGCGCTGGCAGGTGGTACGCATGCACATGAGCCACCTGGTGCACCACCGCGCCCAGCTCGGCGTCTACCTCCGGCTGCTCGACGTGCCCGTGCCCTCGATGTACGGGCCGACGGCCGACGAGGGATGGGGCGGCTGAGGGAGCCGTGAGGCGGGCGGGACGGGTCGCCGTCCCGCCCCGCCGCCGTCCCGCCCCGGCCGACTCAGTCCGGGAGCGCGAACGCCACGTAGCTTCCGCCGCTCTTCGCCCCGTTCTTGCCGCCCCCGCACGCGATCACGACGTACTGCTTCCCATCCACCATGTAGGTGGACGGCGTCGCGTTGCCCGCGGCGGGAAGCGGCGCCTGCCACAGCAGCGCTCCCGTCACCTTGTCGAACGCCCGGATGCGGTCGTCGTGCGTGGTCGCGGCGATGATGAGGAGGCCGTTCTTCGTGACGATCGCGCCACCGTAGTTGTCCGTGCCCGTGCCGGTGACGCCCTGCGCCGTGAGCGCAGGATACTCGCCAAAGGGGATCGACCACCGGATCTCGCCCTCGTTCAGGTCGATCGCGTTGAGGGTGCCCCAGGGCGGCGCGATGGCCGGGAAGCTGTCGGGGTCGAGGAAGATGTCGAAGTACGCGGTCCGGTACGGGAGGTCGAAGGGTGTCTTCGCGACCTCGCCCGCCGTCGCGTCGACGCCGGTCTCCAGGTAGCGCACGATGTCCTCGAGCGCGTCGCGGCCCACGGCCGCGGCGAAGCCCGGCATGCGCCCCGTCCCCTCGCGGACGATCTGTATGAGCTGCTCGCGCGTACGGCGCGCGCCCACGCCCCGGAGCGACGGCGCCATCGCCGTGCCCTCGCGGCGCGCGCCGTGGCAGCCCGCACAATCGGCCTGGTAGAGCGAGGCGTCGCTCCGCGGCACGAGCTTCAGCAGCCACGCCATCTCGTTCGAGTTCACGTAGAGGAGGCCGGTCCCGGGATCGAACGCGGGCCCGCCCCACTCCCCGCCGCCGTCGACGCCTGGGAAGATGATCGTACCGCGCTCGTTCGGCGGAGAGAACGGGTCCTCGGTCCCGAACTCCTCGAACGTCTTCAGCGCCGCGGCGTGCGCCTCCGGCGTGCGTCGCGTGAGGTCGTCCCGCGTCAGGCGCTGGCGGGCGAACGGGGGCGGGAGGACCGGGAAGGGTTGGCGCGGCGACGTCCGCTCGCCGTCGAGGCCGCCCCCGGGCATCTCCCGCTCCTCCACCGGGAAGAGCGGCGCGCCGGTGTCGCGGTCGAACACCCAGACGTGGCCGGTCTTGGTGATCTGCGCGACCGCGTCGACCGCGTGGCCGTCGTGCGTGACCGTGACGAGCACCGGGGCCGCGGGAAAGTCACGATCCCACAGGTCGTGGTGCAGCGCCTGGTAGTGCCAGATCCGCTCGCCCGTGCGCGCATCGAGCGCGAGCACGCTGTTGGCGAAGAGGTCGTCGCCTGCGCGGTTCGCTCCGTAGAAGTCGTAGGACGCCGACCCGGTCGCCGCGAAGACCATCCCGCGCTCCCTGTCGAGCGTCACGCCGCTCCACGCGTTGGCGCCGCCCGCCACCTGCCAGGCGTCGGGCGGCCAGGTGTCGTAGCCGGGCTCGCCGGGGTGCGGGATCGTGTGGAAGCTCCAGCGCAGCGCGCCCGTCTTCACGTCGTACGCGCGGATGTCGCCGGGGGCGCTCGGGAGCGACTCGGGCACCGAGCTCCCGAGGATGAGGAGGTCCTCGAAGACCACCCCTGGTGAGCTCGCGCTCACGCTCAGCCCCTCGACCGGACGTCCCAGGCCCTCGCGGAGGTCGACCTGGCCGTCGTGTCCGAACGTCGGGATCGGCCGACCCGTGGCGCGGTCGAGCGCGTACAGGCGGTTCCGGTAGTTGAAGAGGACCCTGTCGCCGGTCACCACCACGCCGCGGTGGCGGATGCGCGAGGTCGGACCCTCCCCGCCCGTGGGGTCGAAGCGCCAGATCTGCTGCCCGGTGGCGGCGTCCAGCGCGAAGACCTGGAGCTTCGGCGTGGTCGCGTAGAGCACCCCGTCCACCACGATCGGGTTGGCCTGCATCTCGGACCCGTCGAACGCGTCGCCCGTGTCGAACGTCCAGGCGATCTGGAGCCTCGCCACGTTGGCGGGTGAGATCTGGTCGAGCGTCGTGTAGTGGGTGTGCCCGTCGTCACCGCCGTACACGGGCCAGTCGATGTCGGCCGGGGGTCCGCAGGAAGCGAGGGCCGCGAGGGCCAGGAGCGCGACGGCGACCGGTGCGCCGGCGGCAGGGACGGTGCGTGCGTGCGCGGCGGAGCGGGACATGCGGGCGACTCGGCGAGAGGGAGCCGCCAACATGGAGCGCGTGCCCGGGCCTCGCCACCCACGAGGAGAAACCGCGGGTTGCCGATCACGCCACCTCCGCGCCCGGCAGTAGGCGAGAAGGTCGTCGGCGTGTCGGCAACCCGCGGTCGTGGGTCGCGACGGATGCTACGATACGTCGCGGATCACTTCACGAACAACATTTCCCTGTACGTAGGGAAGGGCCACAGGTCGTCCGGGATGATCCGCTCGAGGCGGTCCACCACGTCCCGCACCTCCGTCATCGCCGGCACGATGTGGTCGCGCATGTGGTGCGCCTTGGACATCACGTCGTCGCCGCCGAGCTCCTGGTTCTGCTCCGCCAGCACCCCGAGCCTGGCCGTGAGCCGGTCGATGAGCTCGTTGACCTGACGGGCCGTCGCCAGCACGCCGTCCGCCTGCATGCCGACCCCGTCCGCGCGCCCGGCCGTGGCCAGCAGGTCGCTCAGGTACCGCATCGCGGCCGGCAGCACCATCGTCTGCGCCATGTACTGCGCGGTCTCGCCCTCGATGTTCACCGTCTTGAAGTACTGGTCCACGTAGATCTCGAGGCGCGACTCCAGCTCACGGTGCGAGAGCACGCCGTACTTCTCGAAGAGCACCGCGTTCTCCTCCGCCACGATGCGGGGCAGCGCCTCCATCGTGTTCTTCAGGTTGAGCAGCCCACGCCGCTCGGCCTCCTCGACCCACTCGGCCGAGTAGTTGTCGCCGTTGAAGACGATCGGCTTGAACTCGCGCACCTCGTAGGCGAGGAGCGTGCGCAGCGCGTCGTCGAAGGCCTCGCCCTTCTCGAGCGATCCCTCCAGCGCGGTGCACATCTCGTCGAGCGCCTCGGCCACGATGGTGTTCAGCACCGTGGCCGGGAAGGAGATGCTCTGCGACGAGCCCAGCGCGCGGAACTCGAACTTGTTCCCCGTGAAGGCGAACGGGGACGTCCGATTCCGGTCGCCCGCGTGCTTCGGCAGCCGCGGCAGCACGTTCACGCCGAGGCCCATGATGCCTCCGGCCTTGCTGGTCTTCGCCTCGCCGGCCTCCGCGATCTGCTCGAAGATGTCCTGGAGCTGGTCGCCCACGAACGCCGAGATGATCGCCGGCGGCGCCTCGTTCGCGCCGAGCCGGTGGTCGTTGCCCGCGTGCGCGACGGCAGCCCGCAGCAGGTCCTGGTGCCGCGCCACGGCGCGCAGGACCGCGGCGCAGAAGAAGAGGAACTGCACGTTGTCGTGGGGCGTCTCGCCGGGCTCGAGCAGGTTGTGGTCGTCCGTGCCGAACGACCAGTTCAGGTGCTTGCCGCTCCCGTTCACGCCCTGGAAGGGCTTCTCGTGCAGGAGGCAGGCCAGCCCGTACTTGCGCGCGATCCGGCGCAGCGTCGACATCGTGAGCTGCTGATGGTCGGCGGCCTGATTCGCATCCTCGTAGATCGGCGCCATCTCGAACTGTCCGGGCGCGACCTCGTTGTGCCGCGTCTTGAGCGGCACGCCCAGCTTGTAGAGCTCGAGCTCCACCTCGTTCATGTACTCGAGGACGCGCTCCGGGATCGACCCGAAGTAGTGGTCCTCCATCTCCTGCCCCTTCGGCGGCTTCGTGCCGAAGAGCGTGCGGCCCGTGGTCACCAGGTCGGGACGACGGTAGTAGAACTCCTGGTCGATGAGGAAGAACTCCTGCTCCGGACCGAGCGTGGCGCGGACGGCCTTGGCCGGCTTGCCGAAGAGCTTGAGCGCGCGGCGCGCCTGCTGGTCGAGCGCGTGGATCGAGCGGAGGAGCGGGGTCTTCTTGTCGAGCGCGTCACCGGCCCAGGAGGCGAACGCCGTGGGGATGCACAGGTAGGCGCCGCTCGCCCCCTCCATGAGGAACGCCGGAGAGGTCGGATCCCACGCCGTGTAGCCCCGCGCCTCGAACGTCGCCCGCAGCCCCCCCGAGGGGAACGACGATGCGTCGGGCTCTCCCTGGACCAGCTCCTTCCCGCCGAACTCCGTGATCGCGCGTCCCTCCCCTGTCGGGTTGAGGAAGGAGTCGTGCTTCTCCGCGGTCAGCCCCGTGAGCGGCTGGAACCAGTGCGTGAAATGCGTCGCGCCCTTCTCGAGGGCCCACTCCTTCATCGCGACGGCGACGGCGTCCGCGACCGACGGATCGAGCTCCGAGCCGTTGCGCACGGTGGCGAGCAGCGCGTCGTACTGCGGCTTCGGCAGGCGCGACTTCATCTCGTGGAGCCCGAAGACGTTGTCGCCGAACACGGCCTCCAGATCGACGCGCTTCTTCTTCTCGGATCCGCCGTTGGTCGGCGGCTTGGCGAATGTGGCGGCGGCAAGGATGTCGAAACGGGGGGCGACGCGGGTCATGGGATGATGGCTCCTGGAGCATCGGGGGGAAACGACGAAGAAGAACCTTCACCCCGGAAGCCTGGCGAATCAACGACAAAGAGCATAAATACGTTTACGCTAATCTCGATTGATTCATGACCTTCGGGACCGAAGATGGCGCCACGACTGTTCGGAAGGGGCCGCGAGCTCGGCATGCTCCGCACGGCGCTGGATCGCCCGGGCGGGGGCGTGGTCACGCTCTTCGGTCTTCCCGGCGGCGGGAAGTCGGAGCTCGCCCTGGCCGCGGTAGCGGACGTCCCGCACGTCTACCACCGCGTGCCCCCCCTTCCCGAGCCCGAGCAGCGTGCCGCGCTCCGCCGCGCGATGGACCGCCTGGACGGGGGTTGGCGCATCCGCGCCGACGAGCCGTCCCCCTCCGCACCTGCCCGACCGGGAGCGTGGTCCGGTGGAGATGCGTGGAGCGAGCTCTTCCGCGCGGCCTCCACGGCCGTGCCGGAGGGTCGCGGAGCCGTGCTCGTCCTCGACGACGCGCATCGGCTCGAGCCGGCGCGCGCACGCGTCCTCGCGGCGCTCACCGACGCCCTGAAGGCGGCGCGCGCCCGCGGCCGCTCCCTGCACGTGATCCTCGTGGCCCCGTCGGACTTCGTGGCGGCCGATGGGGAGGGATGGGACGTGCCCCCGGAGAGGGTGCGCCTCGCCCCGCTCGGGTTCCGGGCCGCCACCCCTCTCCTCCCCGGGTCCACGGCCAACGAGCGCCTCGAGGCGTACGCGGTCTTCGGCGGCCTTCCCGCGCACCTCGCCCTCCTCGACCGTGGCCTTTCCCTGGCCAAGAACCTCCGGCGGCTCGTGCTGCGGGCCACCGGCCCGTTGGCGGACGCCGGCATCGACCTCCTCGAGCGCGCGGCGCAGGCTCCCGCGCGCTACGCCGCGATCCTCACCGCTCTCTCGGGAGGGGAGTCCGACTGGGCGGGGGTGCACGCGGGTGTCGCCGACCTCACGGCGAGCGGCCAGGTAGCGCCCTATCTGAAGCGCCTCGAGGAGCTGGGACTCGTAGCTGTACGACGCTCGCTGGACGCGTCGGCGCGCAGCCGCAACCGACGGTACGGGATCACCGATCCGTTCTTCGCCTTCTGGTTCCGCTTCGTCCTCCCCCACCGGGAGGAGCTCGCGCTCGCGAAGGGAGCCGACGTCGTCCTCGAGCGCCTGCGCGCAGAGCTGGGCCGTCAGGTGGCCACGGTCCTGCCCGAGGTGTGTCGGCAGTACATGCGCCAGGACGCCCTCGAGACGCTGGGCGCCAACGCGCGCGAGTGCGGGGGCCTGTGGGGCGCGGGCTACGACATCCCCGTGGCGGGCATCCTCTCCTCCGGCGCGGCGTTCTACGGCCGGCCCGCGCTCTGGCGTGAGGGGGAGCCTCCGGTCCTGGGCACGCTCGACCGCGAGATCCGGGAGACCCGCTACGGCTTCGGTCGGGAGCGTCGGCTGCGTCTGCTGTTCGTGAGGGGCGAGGCGCCGCTTCCCCTGGCACGGGAGGTGGCCCGCCGCCACGACGTCACGGTCGTGGACGTGCGCGCGCTGGCGGGCGAGGGTTGAGGGGCCCGGGTGCCGGGGGCGCCGGTCGCACCGGTGAGCCCGTTGCGGTCTCCTTCCTGTAGGACCCGATGGACCCGGCGAGATTCGACGGAGGGGATCGACCATGAGAGGGACGGCGCTGATCGTGGGGGGTGGGATCGGTGGACTCGCGGCGGCCATCGGCCTGCGGCGGGCCGGATGGGAGGTGCGCGTCCTGGAGAAGGCGACCACGCTCGGGGAGGTCGGCGCCGGGATCTCGATCTGGGCGAACGGCCTCTCCGCCCTCGACCGCCTCGGCCTCGCGGGTGCGGTCCTGGCGGCCGGGATCGCGGACGGGGACGGCTGGATCCGCGATCGGCGGGGGCGGCCGCTCCTCGAGGTGGGATCCGCGTCGCTGCGCAGACGCTACGACCAGCTGGGCGTGGTGCTCTACCGCCCCGACCTGCAGAAGCTCCTCCTCGATGCCGTCGGCCGCGACGTGGTGCGCCTCGGCGCCGCCCTCCAGGACGTGGTGGACGAGGGCGGCCGGGTCACGGCGGTGCTGGCAGACGGAGGCAGCGAGGAGGGCGACGTCCTCGTGGGCGCCGACGGGCTGCACTCGGTCGTGCGCGCGCGCCTGCACGGTGCGGAGCCTCCCCGCTACGCGGGCTACACGGCGTGGCGGGCCGTCCTTCCCGCGCCCGCCGTCGCCCTCCGGCCGGGAGAGAGCTGGGGACACGGGGCGCGCTTCGGACACGCGCCCGTTCCCGGCGACCGAGTCTACCTGTACGCGACGAAGAACGCGCGCGAGGGCGAGCACGCGCCGGACGGCGAGCGCTCCGAGCTGCTGCGCACCTTCGGCGGGTGGCACGATCCGATCCCCGCGCTCCTGGAGTCGGTGCGCGAGGAGGACCTCCTGCGCAACGACATCTACGACCGTGCGCCGCTGCGCTCGTGGGGGGCCGGCAGGGTCACGCTCCTCGGTGACGCAGCCCACCCGATGACGCCCAACCTCGGCCAGGGGGCGTGCCAGGCGCTCGAGGATGCGGTCGTGCTGGCGCGCTCGCTCGCCGGCGGTGAAGCCACCGGGAATGCGCTCCGCCGGTACGAGGCCGTGCGCGCCGCACGCGCCAACGCCTTCGTCGTCCGCTCGCGGCGCGCGGGCCAGATGGGCCAGTGGAGCAACCGGGTAGCGGTGCGCGTGCGCGACTTCACGGCGCGTAGGCTGCTTGCCCGTGTGCAGCCGAGGCAGATGGAGCGGATGCTGGCGTTCCAGCCCTGAGCGGCGCCGCGGCCCCAGGCTGCGCTCGATCCCCGGTTCGGCGCGCGCCCCGTCGGGTTCGCCGCGCGCCTGTCGGGTTCGGCGTGTTGTCCCGTTGATCCGGCGGTGGCCGACCCCTATTCTTTCCCCGCGCGCGAGGGCGCATCCGTCCGCGGAAAGGACCCAGTCCACCCGGCAGCTCCGCTGGACCCCATACCGGCCTTCTTTCAGCCCGGACCGCGGACGACGGGCGACTTCTGAAAGGAGGTTCCCATGCCGTCTCGCGACCTTCCCGCGCACCCCCACCTCGATCATCTCAAGCACGAAGCCAGGGCGCTGCACAGGGCGTTCCTGGCCGGCGAGCCCGACGCGGTCGCGCGCGTGACCACCGTGCTGGGCGAGCGCCCGGCGCTGAAGCTCACCGAGGCGCAGCGCGTCGTCGCCCGTGAGTACGGGTTCGCGACCTGGGCGCGGCTGCGCACCCACGTGCAGGCCTCGCGCGGCTTCGACGAGGCGCTCGCGGCGTTCTTCGAGGCCGTGTCCGACCACGACCGCGCGCGCGTGCTGGAGGTGACGCGCGCGGAGCCCCGCCTCGCGAAGGAGAGCTTGCACGTCGCGGCCGTCCTGGCGGACGAGCCGGGGGTGCGGCGCCTTCTCGACGAGGACCCGACGCGCGTGCGCCTCCGCGCCGGCAGCCCTGCCGCCGAGCCGCTCCTCTGGCTCTGCCATTCCCCGTTCCACGGGGAGAGCCCGGAACGCGACACGGCGCTGGAGGCCACCGCGCGCACCCTGCTCGCGGCGGGCGCGGATCCCGCGACGGTCGACGACCGCTACGGCGTCCCCGCGCTCTTTGGCGTCACCGGCGAGTACGACGCTCCGGGGGTGGCGCGCATCCTGCTCGAGGCCGGAGCCTCGCCGACCGACGGCGAATCGGTCTTCCACGCGGCCGAGCGCTTCCACGAGCGCGCCCTCGCGCTCCTGTGGGAGTTCGGTGTCGAGCTGAACCGGACGGGGGAATGGGGCAACACGCCGCTCTACTTCCTGCTGCGCTACTGGGACGTGGCGGAGCAGCCCAACGTCCGCAAGGGACTGGACTGGCTCCTCGAGCACGGTGCCGATCCCGACGTCCGGTGCGGGCGGGAGCGGGAGAGCGCGCTGGACGTGGCCGTGCGCGTCGGACAGTCCCCGGAGATCGTGCGGCTCCTCCTCGAGCGCGGCGCCGATGTGCACGCGGCCCGCGGGGACGGGCGCACGGCGTGGGAGCTGGCACGCCGCGGCGGGTTCGACGAGCTGGCCCGCCTGCTCGAAGAGGCCGGGGCGACTCCGACCGAGCTGTCGCCGGTCGACGGGCTGCTCGCGGCCTGCGGCTCGGGGAACGCCGAGGCGGCGCGGAGGCTCACCTCCCCCGAGCTGATCGCATCGCTCGAGCCCGAGGAGCTCGCACTCCTCCCCCGTGCCGCCGAGGACGGTCGTCTCGACGTCGTGGAGGCGCTGCTCGCCGCCGGTGTGCCGGTGGATGCGCGGGACTCGAACGGGGCCACGGCGCTCCACCTCGCTGGGATCCGCGGCCGAGCCCCGATCGTGCGGGCGCTCCTCGGATCCGGACCGGACCTGACGATCCGCGACCCGGAGCACCGCGGCACGCCGCTCGGCTGGGCATGCTTCGGCGCCGACTACTTCGCGCGGTCGGACGGCGACTACGAGGGGTGCGTGCGCGCGCTGCTGGACGCCGGCGCGCGCCTCGCGCGCGACGACTACCGGCCCGAGCACGCCGGGGTGCGGCAGGTGCTGGGCCTCGTCGGGTGAGGACGTACGAGGGGGCGCCGCTGCATCGCGCGCGTTGGGCGGGCCTGTGCCTACCCGCCCCAGGCGGGGGCAGGATGCCACATCTCGCCACGGCGTCGTGCTCTCGCGCGGCAACGAGCCCCTGAAGCGATCCCCCGGAAGGTGGTGGGCTCGACGCTGCTGTGACCGCCGCCTCGCGGCGGGAGGGATGAGCAGATCCGCGGCTCGATCCTGTGTGTGTGGACGATCCGGGGCGCGCCGACCCCGGCACAGGTCTCCACTGCCCAGGAGGTAGAGCCATGGACGCATCGAATCCCGGTTCCCGCGCCGCGTTTGCGAAGGTCGCCCTGCTGCTGATGCTCGCGCTGACCGGCACGACGGGCTGCGACGACCCGATCACCGTTCAGACCTCGCTCCGGGTCCCCCCGCGGTCCACCGCGGTGAGCCTCACCACGTCGGCCCCCGAAGTCCGGTACGGGGAGGTGCTGTGGCTCACCCTGCACGTGGACGAGGCGTGCTGGGACGGCGGCCCCCTCGGGCTCACGGTGTCCTACGACGACAGCCGCTTCCAGTACATGGCGAGGCCGGAGGACGTCGCGGACGGACGGATCGTGACCGGGCTGCCGGGCGCCACCCGCGTCGAAGTGAGCGACATGTTCGGGCTCGGTCGTGCGATCGAGCTCGCGTTCCGGGCGCTCGAGGACGGACCGACGGACGGGTTCGTCGTCGAGGACGTGACCCTTCCTTGCGCCATGCAGGGTGACGCGAACGAGCCGGCCGGGTACGGGGCCCTCGGTGAGCGGTCCGACGAGGGCGGGGGTATCCTGCGGGAGAGGCCCCGCGAGCACACCCGGTGAGCGCGGGCAGACAAGGGGGAGTCAGCCGACAGGGCTACTCCGACGCACTTTCACGAAGTCGAGGATCGCTTGCGTCACTCGAGCTGCGATGGCTCGTGCTGTCTCGGCACCTCCATCGGGCATTCGGAGCGAGCAGGCGACGGGCAGCCGATCGAGGATCCCGACGCTGGCGCGTCGTCCTCGGCACCAGCCATCATACCAGACATCGGGGAGCGTAGGGACGCAGAAGGAGGACCCCGCATCGCGACATTGCGCTGAGCACGGGCCTTTCGCATCGACCCAACACGGTGGCTCGTGCGCAGCACGTTTCTCGAAGCTCTGCGCCTCGCAATCGGGTCGGTCGACATCGATGTGAAGGAGCTCCCGCCCCAACCTGCCGACCGGATTCACCGCAACCGGAGGGCAACGATGTCCGACGCCTTGGGTCGACTCCAGGCCGCCCTCGCCGGACGCTATGCCGTCGAGCGGGAGGTGGGCGCGGGGGGGATGGCAACCGTCTACCTCGCCACGGATCTCCGGCACCAGCGTCGCGTCGCGCTGAAGGTGCTACGTCCCGACCTCGCCGCCACCGTGGGCGCCGAGCGCTTCCTGCAGGAGGTGCGGGTCACGGCCAACCTGCAGCATCCGCACATCCTGCCCTTGTTCGACTCCGGAGAGGCGGACGGGTTCCTCTACTTCGTCATGCCCTTCATCGAAGGCGACACGCTGCGGGAGCGTCTGTTGCGGAACGGCGAGTTCCCCATACTGGAGGTTGCGCGGCTCCTCCGCGACATCGTGGAGGCGTTGGCAGCGGCTCACGCCAAGGGTGTGGTCCACCGCGACATCAAGCCCGAGAACATCATGCTGTCGGGGAACCACGCGATGGTGGCGGATTTCGGTGTGGCGAAGGCGGTGAGCGAGGCCACGGGCCGCCGCCATCCGACGACGCAGGGCGCGGCGCTGGGGACGCCCGCGTACATGGCGCCGGAGCAGGTTTCCGGCGAGCCCGACGTGGACCACCGGGCCGACATCTACGCCGTGGGTGTCGTCGGCTACGAGCTGCTCGTCGGCCGCCCGCCGTTCAGCGGCAAGACTGCCCAGCAGGTCCTCACTGCCCAGGTCATGGAGGCGCCGCGGCCCGTGCGGGAGCATCGGCCGTCCGTGCCGCCGGCGCTCGAGGCGGTGCTCATGCGCTGCCTGGAGAAGAAGGCCGCGGACCGGTGGCAGAGCGCCGAAGAGATGCTGCTGCACCTGGAGGCCCTGGCGACCCCGAGCGGGGGGATGACGCCCCGGGATCTGATCCCGTTGACGGGTCCTGCCCGGAAGCGCGGGATCCTCGGCGCGGTCGTCGTGCTCTCGCTGGTGTTCGGCGGCGCGGGCGCGTACGTGCTCGCCACGAGAGGAGCCATGCGCCGTTTCGGCCCCGAGGAGGTGGCAGCCGGCGAGGCCGCGACGGCGATCGCCGTGGTGCCGTTCACGGTCACTGGCGGCGACAACCTGGCCCTCTGGCGCGAGGGGATGGTCGACCTCCTGGCCACCAGCCTGGATGGGCTGGGCGGGTTCCGCACCATCGACAGCCGAACGGTCCTGGCGCGCTGGCGGGAAAAGGTGCGCGGGAGCGAGATGCCCGACCTGCGCACCGTGCTCGAGGCAGCGGCCGCGACCGACGCGCGCTATGGGGTGGTTGGTTCGGTGGTGGGCAATCCGGCCGGCATCCGCGTGAGCGCGGCGGTCTACGACCTGTCCACGGGAGACAAGATCGCGGAGGCGGCCGAGGACGGTTCCGCCGAGGACGTCCTCGCGCTCACGAACTCGCTCTCGGTGGCGATCGTACGCGGCCTGCTCGGCTCTTCGGCCGGTGGCTTCGCCCCGGGGCAGCTGGAGGCGGTCACGACCGGTTCGCTCACGGCGCTGCGCGCCTACCTCGAAGGCGAAGCCGCGATGCGCCACGCGAACTTCGCGAGCGCCGTTGCCGCTTACGAGCGCGCCGTGGCGACGGATTCGCTCTTCGCGATGGCGTGGTACCGGCTCTCCGAGGCCTACGGCTGGCTGGAGAGCATCGGCAGCGAGGCGGGCGTACAGGCTGCGGAGCGGGCGGTGGCGATGCTGGAGCGCCTCCCGCCGCGGGAGCGCCTGGTCGTGCGGGCCGCGGAGGCGGACCGGGCCGGCGACGTGGACTTCTACGGGCCGCTGAAGAGTGCCGTCCAGCGTTATCCGGACGACCCGGACATCTGGTACCACCTCGGAGACTTCATCTATCACCTTGCGATGCCCGTGGGCCTCGCGAGCCCGGCGGAGGCCGCCGAGGCCTTCGAACGCGCCATCCAACTCGACCCCGGTTTCGGCCCCTATCAGGTGCACCCCATCGAGTTCGCCATCGCGCGGGGCGACCGGGCGGGCGCCGAGGCACGCGCGAAGCGCTACGCGGCCTTGACGCAATCCTCCGACCGGCGGCGGACCATCGAGTACGAGCTGGCGATCCCGCTGCTGCTCGGCGATTCGGCGGAGGCCGCCGAGGCGATCCGCTCCTCCCGCGACGTGGATATGGACGTGCTGATTCAGATGTTGTTCGATCTCGCCAATCGACTCGACCGCAACGACCGCCTGTTCGACCTCCTGTGGGCCAACCGCGACCGCGACGGAGCTGACCACCAGGGGCTTCTGTACCTCCTGATCACCGAGGGGCAGATCGTCCGGGCGGACCGCCTGCTGGACTCCCTCGACCTGGCTGCCGCGAGAAAGGGCGTCGCGGAAGGCTTTCTCCTCGAAGCCTGGAGCACGGGGAGAACGCTCCCCAACGCCGACGTCGCCAGTCCGGCGACGTGCGCGTCACCGTCGGTGAGTCCGCTCTGCCTGATGTTCGTGGGGTGGGGGCTGGCGCGCAGCGGTGACGTGTCGAAGGCGAAGGAGTCCGGGCGTCGGCTCCGAGCGTTCGTGTCCGACATCCCCGACCAGGAGCTCGCGGCGACCCTGACGCCGATGGCGGACGTCGTGGAGGGCGCGGTCGCCGCCGCCGAAGGACGGACCGACGACGCCCGTCGGCTGCTGAGCGCGACGTCCCTGGATCCCGGCATCACGGGCTCGCTGGCTCGCGCAGCCCTGGGGGATCTGGAGCTTTCGGCCGGGAACACGACGGAGGGTATCCGCTACCTCGAGGGCAACCTGAGCTCCTACGACCGGACGCGCGCGACGCTGGCGCTGGCCCGGATGCACGACCGGCGCCGGGAGGAAGAGGAGGCGCGGGCGTACTACCGGAGCTTCCTGACGATGACGCGGCGGGGAGACCCCGATCTCCCGGAGATCGTCGAGGCGCGGGAGGCCCTCGGGCGACTGGGCGGGTGAGCCGACGCGACGCACGCGGAACGAGGCCTATGTCAACTCCGTAACCTCGCACGACCGCGTCGGCTCCACGACAAGGCCGGCTTGGGGACTGTTCCGTCCCGTCAGCCCCCCCTACACGTCCAGGTTCTTCACGTACTTCGCGTTCTTCTCGATGAACGCCCGGCGCGGCTCCACCTCGTCGCCCATGAGACGGTCGAAGAGGTTGGACGCGATCGCGGCGTCCTCGATCTGCACGCGCAGGATCGTGCGCGAGTCGGGGTCCATGGTCGTCTTCCAGAGCTGGTCGGGGTTCATCTCGCCCAGCCCCTTGTAGCGCTGGATGTTGATCCCCTTGGCGTCGCCTTCCTTGCCGCCGAAGCGCTTCACGTAGTCGTCACGCTCCTCCTCGTTGTACGCGTACAGCTCCTGCTTCCCCTTCTGCACGCGGTACAGGGGCGGCTGCGCGATGTAGACCATCCCCGCCTCGATCAGCTCGGGCATCTGGCGGAAGAAGAAGGTCAGGAGGAGCGTGCGGATGTGGGCGCCGTCGACGTCGGCGTCCGTCATGATGATGATCTTGTGGTAGCGCGTGTTGTCGATCTCGAAGTCGTCGCGGATACCCGCGCCGATCGCCGTGATCATCGCCCGGATCTCGTCGTTCGACAGGACCTTGTCGATGCGCGCGCGCTCCACGTTCAGGATCTTCCCCTTCAGCGGGAGGATCGCCTGGTACGAGCGATCCCGCCCCTGCTTGGCGCTGCCGCCGGCGGAGTCGCCCTCGACGAGGTAGAGCTCGCACAGCGTCGGGTCCGAGATCGAGCAGTCCGCGAGCTTTCCGGGGAGCACGCCGCCCTCCAGCGCGCTCTTCTTGCGCGCCAGGTCGCGCGCCTTACGCGCCGCCTCGCGCGCCCGCGCCGCCTGCAGCGACTTCTCGATGATCCCCTTCGCGGCCCGCGGGTTCTCCTCCAGGAAGATCGACAGGTTCTCGTTGACCGCGGCCTCGACCGCGCCACGCACCTCGGAGTTGCCGAGCTTCGTCTTCGTCTGCCCCTCGAACTGGGGCTCCATCACGCGCACGCTCAAGACGCAGATCAGACCCTCGCGCACATCGTCCCCGGAGAGGCCCTCGTCCTTCTTGAAGAGGCCGTTGCGGCGCGCGTAGTCGTTGATCGTGCGCGTGAGCGCCGCCTTGAAGCCGGTGAGGTGCGTACCACCCTCGTGCGTGTTGATGTTGTTCACGAAGGTGTGCGTGTTCTCCGCGAACCCCTGGTCGTACTGCAGCGCCAGCTCGATCTCCGCCTCGGGCTTGACGGCCTCGAAATAGCAGACCTTGTCGTGCAGCGCGGGCTTCTGCCCCCGCAGCCAGCCGACGTACTCGGCCAGGCCGCCCTCGTACAGGTACTCCTCCCGCACCGGCGAGCCGTTGCGCTCGTCGATGATGACGATCTGCAGGCCCTTGTTGAGAAAGGCCAGCTCGCGCAGCCGGTCGGAGAGCGTATCGAAGTTGTAGACCAGCTCCGTGAAGATCTGCGGGTCGGGCTTGAACGTGACGCGCGTACCGCTTCCCTTCGCGGCGCCGAGCTCCTCGAGCTCCGTCGCCTTCGTGCCGCGCTCGAATCGCTGGCGGTAGCGCTTGCCCTCGCGGCGGATCTCGACCTCGAGATACTCCGAGAGCGCGTTCACCACGCTCACGCCCACGCCGTGCAGCCCGCCGGACACCTTGTAGGTGTTCTTGTCGAACTTCCCGCCCGCGTGCAGGACGGTCATGGCCAGCTCCACCCCGGGCACCTTCTCGGTGGGATGGATGTCCACGGGGATGCCCCGCCCGTCGTCATCGACGGTCACGGAGTTGTCCTCGTGAACGGTGACCGTGACCTCGGTGCAGAAGCCCGCCATCGCCTCGTCGATGGCGTTGTCCACCACCTCGTAGACCAGGTGGTGGAGTCCCCGGGCCGACGTCGAGCCGATGTACATGCCGGGACGCTTGCGCACGGCCTCCAGACCCTTGAGGACCTGGATCTGGCCGGCGGTATACTGCTCTCCGCCCTCCTGCTTCTTCTTCTTCTTCGCCATGTCTGCTCCGTGAGCCGTTGCTACGTCGTCTCCGCCAGCACGAAGACGATGCGCTCCAGGGGCGTCTCGCGTAGACGCTCGTTCACCCGCCCCAGGAGCTCCCCCTTCATCATGTCCAGCTCCATCAGCCACGCGCTCGTGCGCACCTCCACGATCAGCGCGGCGTTCGACACGACCTTGGCCCGGGTCACGGTGGCGATGTGATCGCCCACGATCTCCGGCCATTGGTCGAGGATCTCCATCCTGCGCACCTGGTCCTGCAGACCGGCCCGCTCGAGCACGCCGTCGAGCACCTCCGCCACCGGCGTGGGCCGCCTGCCCCTCCCGCTGCCGCGCGTCACGCGCCCACCGCCGCGCGTCACGCGCTCACCCGTCCCGCCTGGATGCGCCACCGCGGCAGCGTGTCCCTGCGGATGCGCACGTCGCTCTCCTTCGGTGCCGTCAGCACCACCTGTCCGGTCTCCTCCCGCTCCATCAGGTCCAGCACCCGCTCGCTGCGGCGCTCGTCCAGCTCGGCGAACACGTCGTCGAGGAGGATGAGCGGCTCCTGGCCGCGCACCTCCCGCACCGTCCGAGCCTCGACGAGCCGCAGCGCCAGCGCAGCCGTTCGCCGCTGTCCGCCCGACCCGTAGTCCCGCAGGTCGAGGTCGTCCCCCTCGTCCTCGAGGCGGAGGACCATCTCGTCGCGGTGCGGCCCCACCACGGTCGTCGCCACCCGGCGCTCCCGCTCCGCCGAATCCGCGAGCGCCTCGCGGTACGCCTCCGCGTACTCCTCGACGCTCGTGGCGCCCGCGGCACCCACGCTCGGCCGATAGGCCATGCGCGCACCGGCCCCGCCCGACACGGCCGCGTAGTACTCGCGGAACGCGCCGCACCTCTCCTCGATCCACTCCGCCCTCGCCATCGTCACGGCCGCCCCGGACCGCACCAGCCCCTGGTTCCAGGCGCCCACCACCGCACCGGGCTGCCCGTCCTTCAGCGACGCGTTGCGCCGCGTCAGCACCTTCCGGAACTCCTGGAGCGCCTGCAGATACCCCGGCCGGCTCAGCGAGAGCACGATGTCGAGGAAGCGCCGCCGCTCCCCCGGTCCTCCGCTCACCAGCTCGACGTCCGCCGGCGAGAACACGACCGCGGCCAGACGACCGAGCGCGTCTCCCAGACGCTCGGGCTCGGTGCCGTCGACCGTGACCTTCTTGCGCCGCCCCTTCTTCTCGAAGGCCGCCGCCACCTGGAGCGGACGCGCGTCCGCGGACTCCGGCGCGAGCGCGCCGACCACGCGGAACACACCCTCCCCGAACGCGAGGAGCTGATCGTCCCGCGCGCCCCGGAAGGACCTCGTCGTCTCGAGGTAGTAGATGGCTTCGAGGAGGTTCGACTTCCCCTGGGCGTTGTCGCCGACGATGGCCACCCCTTCCGGAGGGAAGTCCAGCTCCTGGATCCCCAGGTTCCGGAAATGGCGTAGCGTGAGCCGTCTCAGGCGCACGGACCATCCGTGGAGCAGAGCCCTGGAAGCATCCAGGAAATTTAACCCTTCCCGCGCCTTCGGGCTACCCGTGACGTCGCCCTGGAAGTGCTTGTATTCCAAGGACTTTCGGCCCCTCCACGACGGTGGCCCGGACGGGCTCGATCGGAGGGATTGGAGCGATGCGTCAGCGACCCCTGAACTCCGCTCTGCGCTTCTCCAGGAAGGCCGACATCCCCTCCTTCATGTCCTCGGTCGACGCCAGCAGGCCGAAGAGCGAGGACTCGAAGTCGAGGGCCGCCTGCATCGACACGTCCAGACCGCGATGGATCGACTCCAGCGCCATGCGCACGGCCACCGGTCCGTTCTTCGTGACGCGCCGGAGCAGCTCCTTGGCGCGGTCCAGCAATTCCGCCCGCGGATGCACCGACGAGACGAGCCCGATCTCCGCGGCCCGCTCCGCGCCGATCATGTCTCCGGTGAGCGTCATCTCGATCGCGCGTCCGAGCCCGACGAGGCGCGCGAGCCGGATGGTGCCTCCGTACCCGGGGATGATCCCGAGCCCCACCTCCGGCAGCCCGAAGCGCGCGTTCCCGGAGGCGACGCGCAGGTGGCACGCGAGCGCGAGCTCGCATCCGCCGCCCAGCGCGTACCCGCCGACCGCGGCGAGCACCGGCTTGGGGTAGCGCTCGATCGCGAGGAAGACCTCCTGCCCGCTGCGGCTGACACGGACGCCGGTGACCGAGTCCATCTTGGCCAGCTCGCCGATGTCGGCCCCGGCGACGAACGCCTTCTCCCCGGCACCGGTGAGGAGGACGCCGCGGACCTTGTCGTCGTCCCTGAGCGCCTCGAACACCTCACCGAGCTCGGCGATGACGTCGGCGTTCAGGGCGTTGAGCTTGTCCTGGCGGTCGACGGTGACGACGGCCAGATCGCCGTCCCACTCGACGCGGATGTAGGTGAGGTCGGTCATGTCGGGGGGCGCCGGCTTCGTTCGGGAAACGCGTCGGAAAGACGCAAGATAGCGTCCCGACGAACGATGGAAAAACGACGCGCGGCCGCTTACCTTAGGCCCTTCGAGCGGTTCCATCCGCCGCGCCTCGAGTCTTCGCGTCCGGTCCTCCGGGCCCTTGCACCAGGAGTCCCCACCCCCATGAGTCGGTCGCTCAACAAGGTCATGCTGATCGGGAACGTCGGGAACGATCCCGAGATCCGCGCCACGTCAGGCGGAGCCCGTGTGGCGAAGCTCTCTCTCGCCACGAACCGCTCGTGGTCCGGCCGCGACGGTCAGCAGCAGGAAAAGACGGAGTGGCACCGCCTCACGTTCTTCGGCCGGCTCGTGGACATCGTCGAGCAGTGGGTCCACAAGGGGGACCGCCTGTACGTCGAGGGCCGCATCGAGTACTCGCAGACACAGGACGATCAGGGCGGCGTGAAGTACTGGACCGACATCGTGATCAACGAGATGGTCATGCTCGGCGCGACGACCGGGGGCTCGGGGGGGCCGGGCGGCGGCTACGGCGGCTCGGGCGGCTACGGCGGCGGTGGCGGCGGCGGTGGTGGCGGCAGCCACGGTGCTGGCGGGGGATCGCAGCCCTCGTCCAATGAGCCGGACGACGACCTGCCCTTCTGACCCCCGTCCGCTCCGGGGTCGGAGGAGGGTCGCGGCGCCCGCGTGCGCCGCGCTGGCTGCCCTCCTCGCGGGCTGCGCGTCGGGTGGGAGCGCCCCGAGCGGCGGTGGGGCCGCGGCGGCGCCCACGGAGCTCCGCCGCGGCGTCTCGGGCACCGAGGCGACCGTGCAGCACGGCAGGTTGGTCACGGACACCTTCCCCTCGGTGGGCGCGCAGCGGCTCTTCGGCGCGCTCGCGGCCACCTACGAGGAGCTCGGGTTGGCGATCACGGAGCGCGTGCCGGGAAGCCAGGTCGCGAGCCAGGGACAGCGCCTCGTGCGGCTCGACGGTCGACGCGCGTCCTGGTGGGTGGACTGCGGACAGGATCTCTCGGGGCCGATCGCCGACGACGCTCGCGTCGTCCTCAACGTGGTCTCCGCGGTGTCGGCGGCAGGCGATGGAGCTACGCTGGAGACGCGCATCGACGCGGAGGCCCACGCGCGGGGGAACATGGAGGGCGTGCGGGAGTGCACGACGACCGGCAAGCTCGAAGCGCTCCTCGCCGAGAAGGTCTCCGGCCGGCTCGGCGGCTGAGCTTGCGGGAGGATTCGCGGCGCTCCCCCCCCGTCAGGGCTCCTCGGGAACCTCCGCCTCCGACTCCCAGAGCCCCATGAAGTACTCCTCGTACCGATCGGGGTGCTGCCGGTAGTCCTCCACCCAGACCTCGAACGGCGGGAGCCTGACCTTGCTCGAGAGCCAGTCCGTGGCGATGTGCACCATCTCCACGTAGGAAAGGTTGCCCTCACCCCCCCGCTCACGATGCGCGCGCTGAGCGAGGAGGTAGATCTCGTCGGGACTCAGGTACAACAAGAGATCGGCCACCTGAGCCGAAGAGTAATCGAGGTATTTGGCCCGCAGGACTTCGCTGGGCTCTTCCGAGCCCGCCTGGCCTGCGCCCACGGCGGCCCTCCCGCTGGACGTGAAAAACCCCCTCGAGTCACGGTGCGCGCACCGTACCGCGGGGGCCGGTCGCGCCGAAACGTATGACTCGACGGGGTCGGAAGCGCAAGTCTCAGTAGGCGCCGGGCGTAGCCTCTCCTACTCCGGTGGTCACGTCACCCTGCGCCTGCTCGCGCAGGTGACGGTAGATCGAGCGGCGTGTCAGTCCGTACAGCACAACCCGACTCAGGAACTCGGGATCGGTCCTCTGGACCTCCTCCGCCTGGGCCGCGACGTCGCGTGGGAGACGCACGCTGAGCTGGACGGAACACGTTTCCCACATGGACACACCTCACCCGATCGTCGAAGTATGAAAAGTCTCGGATTTCTGGGTCACCGTACGTCCACCCGGTCGTCACCGGGCGTGGCCTCGGCGGGAACAGCGGTCACCTCGAAGTGGGCATTACTCTAAGCGCCCTCCGGGGGCCGCGCAACCCTTTCGTGGGCACCGGCGGTCGACAGCAGCTTATCCGTAAGTTGTTGCGATACAATTACTTACAAAACGACCCTCCGCGCGAATCCACCTGTTCCCAGAGGGGTGAGCAGCTTAGTGACGACGCTAGAGGAACCGCACGAAAGTCATGCGCGCCACGGAGTTTCGGCTGTCAAGCCGATACGCGAGCGTGGCGGTTCCGTCGAACGTTTTTTACGAAAACCGGCATCAGGGGAGGGCGGACCTCAGGAAGGCCTGGAGGGCGCCGGTCTCGAAGGAGAGGAAGCGGTCGCGGAGCTCGCCGACGTCACGCTCGTAGAACACCGGCGCGGTCCTGTGCAGGTACCCGGTGGAGCCTTCCTCGAACGAGATGAAGGCCCGCCAGAATCCGCCCTCGCGGAAGGCCCGCAGGTGGGCGGTCCACGCCTGGCCCGCGAACTCGAGCGCGCGCGTCTCCATCGTCGACGGAGCGTCGGGCGTGGGATCGTCGAGGGAATCCTCGAGGTCGGCGAAGTGGGCGTCCGGATGACGCTCGACGTCACGGCACCACACGTCGAACGGTGGGAGGGGAAGAAGCGACTCGCAGTAGCGGACCAGGAGCGCGAGCGGGTCGTCGCCGACGACGTCGGCGCTCGCACCCTCGCGCGCAGCCTCGGAGCGCGCGCGCCGGTAGAGCGGACGGATCGCGTCGCGCGGCAGCATCTGGAGGAGGCGACCCGCCTGTCGTCGCCGATAGGCCGCGTATCGCACCCGCAGCTCGTCCGCAACGACGTGTGGGGATCCGGCGACATCGGGGGCGGTCTGCGTGGTGACCATCGTCAGTGCACCGCGGTGGAGACCGGGGCGGACGGGGAGACGCGCACCGCACGCAGCCGCGGCTCGCGCACCTGGACGCTGGCGAGGGTCTCCCGCGCGCCGAAGGTCGAGAGGACCCCCTGTACGACCTCGAACCGCTCGGGCTCGAAGCGGGCCACGAGCGTGCCGATCCCGCGGCGCATCGAGGCGAGACACGAGCGCGCCTCCTCCAGGCCGGTCGGGAGCGGGAACCGGACCTGGTAATCGAGCGCGTCGCTCGGGACCGCCGGCACCAGACGCCGGACCTCGGCGTCGGGGAAGGCGGCCACGAGCCCCCGCTCGAGCGGAGCGTCCGGCTCCTGGAACGCGGTGCGGAAGAGGAGCGCGCACCCGTCGTAGTCGAGGTGCACGCGCGTGAGCCGGCCCGGTCCGAGGACGATGCGGATCGAGGTGCCCTCGTGCAGGTCGAGATCCCGGCAGATGTCCCGGAAGCCGATCCGCAGGAAGGTCGGGCGCGTGAGGGGGCCGTAGCCCACCCGCTCGAGCACACGCAGCCCGAGTCGGAACGCGTACTGGCGGAGCGGCGCCTCGTTCTTCCCCGAGGCCGTCGCGGTCAGGAGCGCGGCGATGTGCTCCAGGGTGGGGTCGTAGACCCAGTCGAGCACCACGAGCTCGGTGCTGAGGTCCAGCACCTTCATCTTCCCGCTCCCGAGGTCGAGCGCCTCGGCGGAGGCCGCGTAGCGACCCTCCACGACGACGGCGAGGCCGATGTCCTCGATACGCCCGCCCGGCGTGTCCATCTCGTGCACGTCGCGGTACTGCACCACCGCCCGCGTCAGGGGCAGCTCGCAGATCCCGGGAACGTCACCCATGGCCTCCGGGCGGGTCTCGGTCAGCACGGTCGTGTTCATCGTCGTCTCCACCGGCCCCGTGGGGTCGTCGTCGTGGGGCACGGATGGAGGCCCATCGGCGGGTGCAGGAATCCCTTGACACCCGCCGGACGGTCCGACTAGCTTGACCTCAGCCAAGAGAGTCAGGTCGGGCCGCCAAACCCGTGCCTTTCAGGGAGCGTCTCCGGTGCCAGCCGGGGACGCTCCTCTTCTTTTCCGCTCCGTCCACGTCGCGGAGCGCACCCCGCGACCCTCGTCCGCTTTTTCCGGAAAAGAAACCCGGCCGCAGCCGGGTATCGATTCCGCTCTCCCTGTCTGCCAGCCTTCGGGCGCGGACGTTTTTCGGACCCCTGCCAGGGAGTCCGTTGGTAGGATAACTATCTGTTTACGGTGCCGGCAAGGATGCCGTGGCCCCGATCTCGACGGTCGGGCCGCCGTGTCGCTTGCACGGCTCCACGGCGTCGGTCATCTTCCGGCCAGGCACCCCCCTGGAAATCCGCGCCCATGGCCCCCCCCAGCGAACGCAGACGCTCCGTCGCCTTCCTCGAGCACGAGGACGAGACCTGGGCGTGCTTCCTCGTCACACACCTCGGTGAAGGCGGGCGTTGGCTGGGCTTCTTCTCGTTCCGTCCAGGCGACGGCGAGGTCACCGAGGACGAGGTGCGCACGGCGGACATCTTCCTCGAGGACTCCGAGGCCGAGATCCACCAGAAGGCCCGCGGCCTGGGGCGCCCGCTCCTGGGCGGGCTGCTGGCGTCGGCGCTCCACAAGAGCCGTCGGAGCGCGCACCGCTCCCCGAAGCTCCGCCGCCAGTTCAGGGCGCTCCTCGCGGAGAACGCCCGCGAGATCTCGGGCGACTGGTCGGGCGATGGCCGGACGCTCCCCTCGGACGAGGAGCTCGACGCGCTGCGTTCGCTGTACGCGTCCTACCGGCTGGACCAGGTGGCGCACTTCATCAGCCTGGTCGACCCCGGCGACTTCGAGGAGGCCGTGGACCGCATCCTCGACGGCGGGCGCATCGACTTCCAGGCGTCCGACCGGATCCAGTTCGCGATGATGGTGGTGGAGCACATCGAGAAGCTCCTCCCCCTCCCGCCCTTCGAGATATGGGCGCGGGACTTCCGCGCCCACCCCGAGGCCTACCGCCTCTACGCCCACACCCTCCACAGGGAGGGTCGGCTCCCCTGACCGGGGGAAGCCGCCGGGCGGTAGTGGGGATGTCGAGTGATCCACTACCCGTCGGGCGCCCTTGTTGACCGCACGCGGGCGCACCTCTTAGCTTTCAGAGCTTTATCGTTCGCCACCAGCCATGGAGCGTGATCGTCTTGGAAGTAGTCGTCCAGGATAACGAGAGCCTCGAGCGGGCACTGCGCCGCTTCAAGAGGAAAGTGCAGCGGTCGGGTCTGTACTCCGAGCTGCGGAAGCGCCGCTACTACGAGAAGCCCAGCGCGCAGAGGAAGCGCAAGCGCGAGGCGGCCATCCGGCGCGAGCGCCGTCGTCAGCGGCGCAACCGCCGCTAGGCCATCGAGGACGACCAACCGGGACGGTCCTCCCCCGCCGAGGGGGAGGGCCTTTTTTTTCGTGGTGGGTACGGCGGCCGCGTCAGGCGGCGCGGCGCACGAAGAGGTCGTCCAGCTCCCGCCAGGCCGCGAGCGCCTCGGGCCTCAGGTACTCCCAGGCGAAGCACAGGAGCAGGCGGTTCCAGCCGCGCAGCGTGCGAGCCTCGGTCGGTGTCACCGACGTCAGGGAGATCATCGTCCGGCACAGGTTCCCCGCCGACGTGTAGCCGAGCCGCCGGGCCGCGCTCGCGACCGTCACCCCGCGGTCGGAGAGCAGGTGGGCGCACGCCAGCACGCGCAGCCAGCGGATGTAGGCGTACGGCGAGGGGAGCCCCCTGCGGCGGAAGCGCGCCTTGAGCGCGCCGCGCGACAGCCCGCACGTCTGCGCCATCGTGTGCAGGTCCGCATAGTGCGACGGGAACTCGAGCACCCTGCGGGCGAACGAGCGCAGGGCCGGCGGGAGCGGGGCGCCCGCGGCGCGGCCGAGGTCGCCGAGCGCCCGGTCCACCCAGATCGCGTCGCCCACCTGTTTCTCGAGCAGCTCCCCCACCCGCCCGGCGAGGAAGTCCACCCTGGCCGGCGGGACGACGTGGGCCCGCCGTTCCGCCTCCCAGCGCGCCAGCGTGGTCGGCAGGATCTCCACGATCGGCACCGCGCCGATCCAGCTCGCGAAGGGTGACCGCGCCAGGTCCGAGGGCGTCGTCACGAGCAGCCTCGGATAGCCGAGCTGGATCGCCTCGACGGCGAGCTCGGCGTCCGTCACGACGTCCTCCTCCGCGTGGGCCGCCCGGCGGAGCGCCGTGCGGAGCGGAGGATCGGAGACGTGGACGATGATCATCGGTGGCACCTGGGGGGGGATCGGCGGTCCTCCAAACTGTGCAGGGACATGCCGTTCGCGCTACCCTCCCGTTGTCGGTGGCCCTCGGCGGCCGGACCCGGGAGCGCGCCGGCGCGGAGCGGGTCAGGAGCCCCGGGGCTCCTCGTCCGCATCGTCCTCGAGGCTCATCAGGTCCCGCGCCACGCCGTGGAACTGGCGTTTGACCCAGCGTCGCCAGGAGGCCGGCGGGGGCTCGAGGGACTCGCGCATCTCGAGGCGGTCCAGGATGCCCTCGACCTCCGCCTGGACCTCGATCAGCTTCTTCTTGTGCGAGGCGCCCACCAGGTACGTGATGCCTCCGCCGATGGCCCCCGCAGCCGCCAGGCCGATCGGGATCGCCACCGCCAGCGCGCCGCCGCTCGCCACGACGGCGAAGCCGATGCCGATCCCCGCGCCCACGCCTCCCGTCCCGCCACCGACGGCGGCGCCCCCCACGCTGTCGTTGCGCGTGCCCGGCTCCACGAGCAGCTCGACCAGCGTGCTCGCCTCGTCCACTGCTTCGAGGTGGACCTCGACGGACTTCGCGGACGCGACGTAGTACTTCCGCGACGTGAAGCTGGCGGCGCGCGCGATCTGCGAGGCCCAGTCCAGGGCGGGCCGGTACTGCAGGACCTGGGGCCCGCGGCGCACCGGCTGGAGGAGCTGCGTCCCGGCGAAGAAGTCGTCGAGCTTGGTGGCGAGCTCCTTCGGGGTGCCCGGCACGACCCGCGCGGCGCGGAGGAACGACGGCCCGAACACGCGGTCGAGCGCCCCACCCACGCTGCGCCCGGAGCGCACCTCGGACAGCGCCAGGCGCACGTGGCGCTCGTTCAGGCCCACCTCCCGCGCGATGCGGAAGAGCTCGGCCTCGGTCAGGCCACCATCGCCCGGGTCCGAGTCCGCCGAGGCGAGCTCCGCCGCCCGGCGGATCACGGCGTCGAACTCGTGCCGCGTCAGCCCCCTTCCCTTCTCCTCGCTCATCGCGCGCGCGTCACGCTGCCTCCACGACGACGGCGCCGCCCTGGCCACCGCCGATGCACGCCGAGCCGAGGGCGTAGCGCCCCCCGCGTCGTCGCAGCTCATGGAGGAGGTGGATCGTGATGCGCGCACCCGACGCTGCCAGCGGATGGGTGAGCGCGATCGCGCCGCCGTTCACGTTCGTCCTCTCCGGATCGAGTCCCAGCTCCTTCTCCACTGCCTTGTACTGCGGTGCGAACGCCTCGTTCACTTCGACGAGGTCCAGGTCCTCGATCGTCAGCCCCGCCTTCTCGAGCGCCCGGCGCGCCGCGGGCGCCGGTCCGATCCCCATGATGCGCGGATCCACGCCCACGAACGCCCACGACACCAACCTCCCCAGGGGCTCTCGCCCGTGGCGCTCCGCCCAGTCGGCGCTGGCGACGACGGCGCTCGCCGCCCCGTCGCCGATCCCGCTGGCATTGCCGGCGGTCACCAGCCCGTTGTCGCGGAAGAAGGGCCTGAGCGCCGCCAGGCCCTCGAGCGTCGTGTCCGGACGCATGTGCTCGTCGGTCGCGTACGTCGTCTCGCCCTTCCGGGTCCGCACCGTGACCGGCGCGGTCTCCGCGTCGAAGCGACCCTCGTCCCGGGCGCGCTTCGCGCGCCGCTGTGAGGCGAGCGCCACCCGGTCGGCCTCGTCGCGGGTGACGGCGTAGCGGTCCGCCAGCTCCTCGGCGGTCTGCGCCATCGTGAGCCCGCAGTTCGAGTCCAGGAGCGCCTGCCACAGCACGTCCTCGAAGAAGCCGCCGGCCTCGCCGAGGCGAAGCGCTCCCCAGCGGGCGCCCCGCACGGCGTGTGGAGCCTGGCTCATCGACTCCGTCCCGCCGACCAGGCAGACCTCCGACTCGCCGAGCAGGATCTCCTTCGCGCCCTGCACGACCGCCTCGAAGCCGGAGCCGCACAGGCGGTTCACGGTGAGCGCGGGGACCTCGTGCGGGACGCCGCTGCGCAGCGCCACGTGGCGCGCCAGGTAGATGGCGTCGGCCGACGTCTGGAGGGCGTTGCCGATGAAGGTGTGCTGCACCTGGGCGGGCTCGACGCCCGCCGCCTCGAGGGCGGCGATCGAGCTCACGACGCCCAGGTCCACCGCGCTCAACGAGGCGAGCGAGCCACCGAACGTCCCGAAGCCCGTGCGCTTCCCCGAGAGGAACACGACGTCCCTGGCCTGTCCCTGCGTTCCCATCAGGATTCGACCGCAGCCCCCTGCGCGAGGCGCTCCGCCAGCCACTGCCCGACCTCTTCGGTCTTGAAGCTCCCACCCATGTCCACCGTGGTCCGGCCCTGCGCGATGGCGGCCGCGACGGCCCGCTCCACGCGCTCGCCGGCGCGCGGGTGGCCGAAGTGGTCGAGCATAAGCGCCACGCACCGGATCGCGCCGATCGGGTTCGCCTTGCCCTGCCCCGCGATGTCCGGCGCGGAGCCGTGCACGGGCTCGAAGAGCGCGTGCCTCCCCGGGTGGATGTTCGCGCTGGGGGCGAGGCCGAGGCCTCCGGTGAGCTCCGCCGCGAGGTCGCTGACGATGTCCCCGAAGAGGTTGGATGTCACGATGACGGAGTAGCGCTCGGGGCGGCGCACGAGGTCCATCGCCATCGCGTCCACGTACATCTCCTCGCGCTCCACCTCGGGGAAGGTCTCCCCCACCTCGGCGAACACCCGCCGCCAGAGTCCGCCCGCGTATCGCATGGCGTTCGCCTTGTCGACCAGCGTGACGCGCGTGCGGTGCCTCGCCCGGGCGAACTCGAAGGCCGCGCGCACGATCCGCTCCACCCCGGCGCGCGTGTTCACGTCCTCCTCGATCGCCACCTCCTGCGGCGTCCCCTTCTTGAACACGCCGCCCATCCCCACGTAGATGCCCTCGGTGTTCTCGCGGAAGATCTCGAGGCGCACCGGCACCTTCACACGCTTCAGCGGGCACAGGTCCGGCGCGAGGAGCACGCAGGGACGGAAGTTCACGTAGAGGTCGAGACGGAAGCGCAGGCCCAGCAGGATGTCGCGCGCGTGCTCGTTGCCCGGCACCCGCGGGTCCCCGAGCGCCCCCATGAGGATAGCGTCGTGGTCGTCGGCGAGGCTGCGGAACTCCTCGTCCGTGATCGTCACGCCCTCGCGCAGGTAGCGATCGGCGCCCAGGTCCCAGTCGACCAACTCGAAGGACAGGTGCTCCACCTCCGCGACCGCCTCGAGCACCCGGCGCGCCTCCCGCACCACCTCCTGGCCGATTCCGTCTCCGGGAACGAGGGCGATCCTGGGCATGCGCGAGCCTGTGGCGTGGGGGAGGTCGACGGGTCCTTCGGCCGAGGCCCGGCCCACGGCCGGGTCGCGGTCAGATTAGCGCCTCGTGAGGACCACCACCACCCCGTGCGCCGGCGCCCCGTTGCCTTCCACCACATACGGATAACGCCCCTCGGGAGCGCCGGCGAACGACACCACGTAGCGTGCGTCCCGGTCGATCAGGGGCGGCGAATCCATCTGGTCCCCGTCCACGAGGAAGGCCAGGCGGCCCGCGTCCAGGCTGTCGCTCTCGAAGCGGAGCTGGTGCACGCGCCAGTCGGTGGTGACGAACTCCACCCAGGCCCCGGGTGGCACCGCCACCTCGGCGGGATCGAGCGCCTCCTCCTCCCCTCCCGTGATCGATACCCGGTGCACCTCGTCCGCGTCGGTCAGGCCGAGCTGGGTGCGCAGGACGCTGTCGGGCGGGAAGGCGGGCGCGGCCTTCTCCTCCCTGCCGCACGCCCCGGTGAGGAGGGTGGCGCCCACCGCGGCCGCAAAAGCAATCGGCCCCGCGATGCGGGGCCGACGCGGTACGCTCGGTTGCACCTCGACCGTCACGTGCCGACCTCGGCGCCGCACTGGATGCAGAACCGCCACTCCGGCTCGATCTCCTCGCCGCACTCCGGGCACGGCACCACGTGGATGTCCGTCCCGCAGAACGGGCAGAACTTCAGGTGGGGACGATCGGGGAGCTCCGCCCGGCACCAGCGGCACGACTCCGGCGTCTCGTGGTCGGCCCCGCCGACCGTCGCGGTCGCCTCCTCCTCCGGCGCCAGGTCGGCCACGGAGATCGCCTCGTCGAGCTCCTCCTGCGCGACGGCCGCCGCGTCCCTCGCCGAGATCCCCGCGAAGGGGAGCCGGTCCGGATCGAGCCGCACGTCCACGGCCGCGTACTCGCGGTAGACGCCCGTGTTCGGGTTCGAGGACTCGAGCTCCTGGCGCAGGACCCGGAGCGCCGGCTCCGACTCGAGGATCAGGTAGCCTCCCTCCCCCGCGAGGATGCGCAGCAGCGCGTCCTCGTAGTCGCCGTTCATCTCGATGCCGAGCCGGTCCCGGTGTGTGCCGTACGGCACCAGGTTCTGGTAGATCTCGGCGACGGTGAAGGGCTCCCGAAGGTACTCGGGACGCCGATTCCTGATCTCCTCCACCAGGGTCCGGTGGAAGCGCGTCAGGATGTCGTTCGTGTCCATGATCATTCGTCCCCCCGCCGCGAATCGTCCTCACTCTCCAGATGGACCAGCCCCGCCGCCACGGCCGCGCGCAGGAACGACTCGGGGTCGGTGAACGGGATCTCCACCCCGCTCTGCTCGTGCCAGCGCTCCGCGAGCCTCCGCATGTAATGCCCGAGCGTCTCGTGCGAGAAGCCCGCCTGATCGCGCATCTGCCGTACGATCTCGTGCCACGTGCCACGCAGCTGATGGCCGCCCGCCAGGCGCACGACGTGCGTGCTCGTGTCCGACTTCGACGCCTCCCGCTCGAACAGCTCGAGCTGGCTCGGGTCGTACGTCGCCACCGGGCTCCCGCCGCCCATGCGCTGCTCGACCTCGCCGAGCAGCCGATCGATCGGGTCCTCCAGGTCCTCCAGCTCGCGCAGCCGCTGCTCCCACGGGGAAAGCCTCGCGTCCCCAGCTTCCATGTGCCAGAGAGCGCGCTTCAGCTCCATGAGCCGCCACACGGCGAGCGCGTCCCAGTGCTCCTGCGGCGGAACCCTCTCGAACTCGCGCAACGCTGCCTCCCAGTCGCCCCGGTCGAAGAGGAGGTGGCCGAGGTAGATGCGCGCCTCGTGCAGGTCCGCATCGAGTCGGAGCGCCCGCCGGATCTGTCGGCCCGCACCGACGTCGTCGCCGAGCCGATGCAGCGCGTAGCCGAGCGACGCCGCCGCCTCCGCGCTGTCCGGGCGCGCCGCGGCCGCTTTCGCGAACACGTCCCTGCACTCGCCGTACATGGCCTCGCGATAGAGCGCGCGGCCCATGGTGAGCATGAGCTCGATGTCGTCGTCGTAGCCCAGGGCCGCGACCTGGTCGAAGAGCTGCAGCGCCTGGGCGCGCTCGCCGAAGCGCAGCAGCGTCTCCCCGAGGCCCACGAGGGCGTCCTCGTGCGCGGGGTCGAGGACCGCCGCGCGCTCGAAGGCCTTGCGGGCCCAGGCGTACTCCTCCCGGGCCAGCCGGGCGTAGCCGAGACCGACGTACAGCTCGACGGCGTTCGGATACAGAGAGAGGCCCTCTTTGAGCATCTCGAGGGCCCCGTCGTAATCACCGTCGTTGTAGAGCTTGTGCGCCTGCTCGTCGTATTCCTCTGAACTGAGGAACCCTTCGGGCATGTAGGGAGCTCCTTGGACGGAACATGGTGCAGGTCATACGCCTGCGCGGGGGGATGTAGCCAATGTAATGTCGCGCGACGGGCCGTACCACCCTGGAAACGGGTCGCCCGGGAGCGCCGCCGAGGCGCCGGGAAGCGCCCGCGCGCGTCGCGTCAGACCTTGCCGTACGCGATCCCGCAGAGGGAGCAGACCAGCTCCTTTCCGGCCCGGTGGAGCCGGTGGCCGGCACCGTGGCGGGGGCAGTCGGGGTCGTCCCCCGCGTCCTGCACCTCCTTCACCGCGGCGCGCTCGGCGCGGGTGGCCTTCGCCAGCTCCATCTGGTAGCGCAGCGACGAGGCGCTGCACTCGAAGAGCGCCACGGCACCCCCGTCGGCCGCCGGGCGAACCCCGAGCAGCATGAGGAAGCCGCCCATCGGCGAGGGGAGCTGCTGTCCGGTGTAGTAGGCCCGCTGGAGAACCTTGTCGTCCTCGATGATCATGACGCCGTTCGGGCCCATGCGTGCCTTGGGGCGGTAGACCTCTGCCTCGGGCTTCTTGCGGGCCTCCGCCGCGCGGCGGCGCGCTTCGCGCCGCTCCCTGCGCCGCTCCTCGCGGCGGGCGCGCCGACGCGCCTCCCGCAGCTCCTCGGGGGTCATCTCCGGCTCGTCGCCCGAGCCCAGGAGCGCGGCCGCCTTGCGCCGCGCCTTCCGCTTCTCCCGCGCCTCCTTGCTCCCCTTCGGCGCCTTTCCCGCGGACGGGGGGCGCTCCGCCGCAGGCTTCGCGCTTCGACTCCGGTGGCGCCGGAGGGGCCGTGTCCGGCGCCCCCGCGTTGGACGGGGTGGCAGGCTCGGCAGCCTCGGTCCCGGCGGGCGGCGTCTTCTTCGGAGACTCACCGGCGGAGGCCTTCTCGCGCGCGCCTTCACCGGCGGGCGCGGCCGTGCCCCCGGCCAGTGCCTTCTTCGACTCGGCGGCCGGCGCCTCCTTCTTCGTCGGGGCCTTGGCGGACGACGTCCTGGCCGGGGCCCTCGACGAGGGAGCGGGCTTCGCCCGCGAGGCCTCCACCTTCTTCGGGGCCGCTTTCTTCGAGTCGGCCTTGTTCGGAGCTGCCTTCTTCGGAGCGGCCGTGTTCGGAGCTGCCTTCTTCGGAGCGGCCTTGTTCGGGGCGGCCTTCTTCGACGCGGCCTTCTTCGGGGCGGCCTTCTTCGACGCGGCCTTCTTCGGGGCGGCCTTCTTCGCGTCGGCTTTCTTCGGGGGTGCGGCCTTCGGCGCGGGCGGCTTGTTCGCGGAGGCCTTGCTCGAGGAGCTCTTCTTCGGCGTCGCGGGCTTCTTCGACGGTGTCGACTTCCCCGTCGCCGCCGCCTTCTTCGGCGATGCGGCCTTCTTCCTCGTCGGGGCCGCCTTACCGGACTTCGAGGCCTTCTTCGGGGCGGCCTTCTTCGGGGCCGACTTGCCGGAGGGCGCCTTCGCGGCGGGTGCGGCCTTCTTCACGGGCACCGCCTTCGCCTTCGCGCCGGCGGCCTTCCCGGCCGTCTTCTTCACCGACTTCTTTGCGATCCCGGCCTTCTTCGGGGCGGCCTTGTCCGCGACCGCCTTCTTCGCGATGGCCTTCACGGACGCCGACTTCCTGGGGCCGGCCTTGCCTCCACCCTTCCCCGACCGCCGGGCCGGAGCGCGGGAAGCCTTCTCGTCCTTGGCCTTCCTGGCTACGGCGCGCCGGGCGCCCGATCCCTTCGCAGGTGCCTTTCCGGTGGCCGAGCCTCCGGCTCCCCCCCTGTCCTTCTTCGTGGCCATCGAGGCTGGTCTCCCGGCGGACGGTTTCAAATGGGCCCAAGTATATCCGCATGGCGCCCGACCGCCAACCCGCTGGATGAACGTCGCCCGAAGAAAAACGGAAAGGCGGGGGGCCGATGGTCGGCCCCCCGCCCCTCTCACCCTTCCGGATGGGACGGCGACGGCGGTCAGGCCACGCCGACGTCCTCCATGTTCCGGGCGGTGTTGTGTGCGCCATGGGCGATCGCCGGCTTGCAGAACCGCATGCCGATCTCGTAGAGCTGACCCAGATCGGCATCCGCCAGGTCGGGGTAACGCTCACCCAGATACTCGATCGTCTCGTCCATCCAGTGGCGCTGATCGTCTTCGGCGGCCTGAAGGACGCCGCAGCGATTGATATGGCTGAAGAGCTCGTCCCGAGCCCGATCCATGAGCTTCTCTTTACTCAAACGTTCCTCCCTTTATCGTTCGGACGCGCGCGCACGCGACTGCTCGCCGTGTTACCACAGGCTTACAGCCAAGTAGTTTAACGCAGAATCGTCCCCGGGGAAACCAGGCTCGTGACGCACCCTTACGCACCCGACGCCATCACGCTCGAGGTCTTCCGCCATCTCTTCACCGCGCTGGCGGAGGAGATGGGCGCGGCGCTCAAGCGGGCGTCGTTCTCCCCCAACATCAAGGAGCGCAGGGACTATTCCTGCGCCCTCTTCTCGCCCGAAGTGGAAGCGGTCTCGCTCGGCGACCACATGCCCGTTCACCTCGGCGCCATGCCGATGAGCGTGCGGGCGGCGCTCGACGACCTGGGCGAGCTCGCGCCCGGGGACGTCGCCTGCCTCAACGACCCGTTCCGCGGTGGCACCCACCTCCCCGACATCACCCTCATCTCCGCGGTGCACACCGACGGGGGCGCGCTCCTGGGATACGTCGCGTCGCGCGCCCACCACTCCGACGTGGGCGGGATGTCACCCGGGTCGATGCCACTCGCGCGCGAGATCTTCCAGGAGGGCCTGCGCATTCCGCCCGTGCGCCTCTACGTCCGCGGTCGTCGCAACGAGGATCTCTGGCGAACGCTGCTCGCGAACGTGCGCACCCCGGTGGAGCGCGCCGGCGACCTGGACGCCCAGCTCGCCGCCCTGCACGCCGGGCGGACCCGCCTGCTGGAGATCGCTGCGCGGCGCGGCGTCGAGGCGACGCTCGGCGCGATGGACGCGCTGGTCGCGTATGCCGACCGGCTGGTCGAGGCCGGCCTCGCCGAGGTCCCGGACGGGACGTACAGCGCCGAGGACGCGCTGGAGGACGACGGATTCGGCAGCGGCCCCGTCACGATCCGCGCGACGCTGACGGTGCGCGGCCCGTCGCTCCGCATCGACTTCACGGGGACGGATCCGCAGGTGCCCGGGGGGATCAACGCGGTCTCGGCCATCACCGCGTCGGCCTGCCGCTACGTGGTGCGCTGCGTGGTCGAGGCGCTGCTCGGAGAGCCGCTCCCCGCCGGCGGGGGCTCGATGTCGGCGGTCGAGCTGGTCCTTCCGGAGGGGAGCCTCGTGAACGCACGCATGCCGGCGTCGGTGGCCGCGGGGAACGTGGAGACCAGCCAGCGCATCACCGACGTCCTCCTGCGCGCGTTCTGGGTGGCGCTCCCCGACCTGATGCCCGCGCTCTCCCAGGGAACCATGAACAACACGACGGTGGGCGGGATGGACCCGCGCACCGGGGAGCCCTTCGCGTACTACGAGACCGTGGGGGGTGGGATGGGGGCGGGCCCTTCCGGGCCGGGTCTGTCGGGCGTCCACGTGCACATGTCCAACTCGCTCAACACGCCCGTGGAGGCCCTCGAGCACGCGTATCCCTTCCGCGTGGTCCGCTACGGCATCCGCCGTGACAGCGGGGGCGACGGGCTGCACCGCGGAGGCGACGGACTCCGCCGTGACCTCATGATCCTGACTCCGGCGAGCGTCGCCCTCCTGTGCGAGCGCCGCACCGTCGGGCCCGCGGGCGCGCGCGGCGGGTGCGACGGCGCCACGGGCGAGAACGTCGTGATCCGCGGGGGCGTCGAGGAACGCCTCCCCTCGAAGGCCACGTTCACGGTCGACGCCGGCGACGTGGTGAGCATCCGGTCGCCGGGCGGCGGCGGCTGGGGTCCCCCCAACCGTGCCTGACCGCCCATGCACCTCCTGACGATGGCCCTGTGCGAGCACGCCGAGCTGCGGCCCGACGGCAAGCTCGACCTCCACGGCGCCTTCGTGGACCTGGCCGCCCCGGGCTTCCCGGCCAAGCAGGACGAGATGGTCCTGGTGGTCGCCGTCGAATGGGGCCCCGCGGACGGCGGGCGCTACCGCTTCAAGGTCGAGCTCGTCGGCGACGGCGGACGCCCCTCGCTGACCATCGAAGGCGAGACCGAGGTGAGACCGTACGCGGCCGGCGACCGGCCCGCCCGCACCTATCTGATCATGCCGGTCCAGGACGTCGTGTTCCCCGCGCCGGGGCCGTACCGGCTCGAGGCGCGCATCAAGGGCGAGACGCTCTCCGGTCCGGTGCTGCACCTGTGGGAGCTCGACGAGGCATCGACCTGAAGGCTCCCGTCTCCCTCCGTACGCGGACCGTCGGGCCGGACGGCCCCGTCCTCCTCGACGACGAGCCGCGGCGGGTGTGCATCGTCCTCCTGTCGGGGATCGGGGACGTGATCCACGGCCTCCCGCTCGCGCTCGACGTGAAGGCGCGCGACGCCCGGCATCACGTGACATGGGTGGCGGAGCCGGCGCCCGCGGAGGTGCTGCGCCACCACCCCGCCGTCGACCGCATCGTCGTGTACCGCACGCGCGACGGCCTGGGCGGCCTGCGTGCGCTCCGGCGCGTCATGGCCGACGTCGACGCCGACCTGACCCTCAACGTCCAGCGTTACTTCAAGAGCGTGTGGCCCACCCTCCTCTCGGGAGCGCCCCTCCGCGTCGGGCTACCCCCCTCCAAGACGCGCGACGGCGTGCGCTGGTTCAGCACGCACGTGCTGGCCGAGGGGCCGTGGAAGCACTCCCAGGAGCTCTTCCTCGACTTCCGCTGGGCGCTCGGCGTGGCGCGCGACGCGCCCGTGCGCTGGGAGATCACCTTCTCCCCGGACGAGGTCGTCGAGCGCGAGGCGTTCTTCGCGCACCTCGGCGGCGGCCCGGTGGCGTCGCTCGTGCTCGGCTCGGCCAACCCGAAGAAGGACTGGCCGCCCGAGCGGTACGCGGAGCTCGCGGACGCGCTGGCCGGGGACCACGGATTCCGGGTCCTCCTGCTCGGCGGACCTTCCCCGCGCGAGCGCCGGGCCGCGGATACGGTGCTCTCTCGCGCGCGCACGCGCCCGGTCGATGGCCTCGGCGACTCTGTGCGCGCGCTCATGGGCCGCATCGCGGGCTCCGCGCTCGTGGTCGCGCCTGACACGGGGCCGCTGCACGTCGCGCACGCGCTCGGGGTGCCCGTGATTGGCCTGTTCGCGCATACGAACCCGTGGCGCGTAGGCCCCTGGAGACGCTTCACGGACCTCGTGGTGGACCGCTACACCGAGCCGGGAGCCGACCCCGATCCCGCGGGCTATCTTCCCAGGGACGACCGGATGGACACGATCACGGTGAGGGACGTCCTCGAGAAGGTGGAGGTGGCGCGATCGACCTACCTGTGACGCTCCCCGCCGGATACGGTGCCGTACGGTCCGACCATGCGTCGGGGTTCGTGATCGACGGAGGCCTGGCCTGGCTGGAGGGCACGCTCGCCCACGGAGGCACGCTGCACGGATGGGCCGCCGCGCACCCGGAGCGCCGCGAGCTGGCGGGGCGGGGTCGCGTCTACTCGGTGCCCGCGCCCGTTCCGGGCCCCGACGCGCGCGAGCGGTGGGTCGTGCGCCACTACTACCGCGGAGGCGCGGTGGCCCGCGTCCTGGACGACCGCTACCTGGGGGTGGGCCAGGCACGCCCGCTCCTCGAGGCGGAGGCGGCCGGTCGTGCCCGGGAGCGAGGGATCCCGACGCCCGCCGCCGTGGCGGGGGCCGTGTATCCCGCCGGCATCTGGTATCGGGCGGACCTCGTCACGGAGGAGATCCCGGACGCCGCCGACCTCGCGCGGGTGCTGTTCGTCGAGGACACCCACGCGACAGGGCGCGAAGCCGCGCTCGCCGCGGCCGGTGGCCTGGTGCGCGCACTCGAGAAGGCCGGCCTCTACCACCCCGACCTGAACGCGAAGAACATCGTCCTGCGAACGGACGGCGGGGGGCCCCGCGCGCACCTCGTGGACCTCGACCGCTGCCGCGCCCGCACCGCCGGGGTGCCCGCGCCCGCCTTCCCCATGCGCCGTCGCCTGGAGCGCTCGTTGCGCAAGTTCCAGATGCGCACCGGACGCGGCCTGGGCTCGAGCGAGTGGGCCGCGCTGCGCCGGGGCTACGGGGAGCGACGGTGAGCCGCGTCCGCGGGGGGAACGGCGCGTGGCCGTGACGGAAGCGCCCGTCCCGGCGGAAGCGCGGGGGTGGACCGGTCCCCCACCGCGGGAGATCTGCATCGTGATGCTGTCGGCCATCGGCGACGCGGTGCACGTGCTCCCGGTCGCGAACGCGCTCAAGCGCGCCTGGCCCGAGACGCGGATCACCTGGGTCGTCCAGCCGGTCCCCCACCTGCTGGTGCGCGACCATCCGGCGATCGACGACTTCATCGTCTTCAAGCGCCGCCGCGGCCTCGAGGGTTGGCTCGGCTTCGCGGAGTTCGCGCGCGACGTGCGCGAGCGTCGCTTCGACCTCCTCCTCGGGCTCCAGGTCTACCTCAAGGCGGGAGTCCTGACCGCGCTGGCTCCCGCGTCCGTGAAGCTCGGCTTCGATCGCGCACGTGCCCGTGACATGCAGTGGCTCTTCACGAACCGGCGCATCCCCGCGCACGAGCCCCAGCACGTTCAGGACCAGTACTTCGAGTTCGTGCGCGACCTGGGCGTCGACCCGGAGCCGCCGACGTGGGGGATCCCCATCCCGGAGGAGGAGCGAAGGGCACAGGCGGCGTTCTTCGAGGGGCTCGACCGGCCCGCGTGCGCCGTCGTCGTGGGCACAAGCAAGCCGGAGAAGAACTGGACGCCCGAGGGCTTCGCGCGCGTGCTCGAGGAGGTGGAGCGCGCGCACGGCCTGCGCCCCGTGCTCGTCGGCGGGCCCTCGGCGATCGAGCGGCGCATCGCCGACGAGGTGGTCGCGCGGACCCGCGCGCGCGTCGTGGACGCGCTCGGCAACGACCTCCGCCGCCTCGTGTGGATCCTCGACGGGAGCGCGCTCGCGATCAGCCCGGACACCGGTCCCCTGCACATCGCCCGCGCGCTCGAGACGCCGGTGGTCGGGCTCTTCGGATACACGAACCCGAAGCGCTCGGGGCCCTACCGGCTCTACCGGGACCTGGTGGTGGACGGCTACGCCACGCACCCGGGAGAGGACTACCCGATCGAGCACGCCTACCGGAACGGGATGGGGCGGGTCACCGTCCACGCCGTGCTGGAGAAGGTGTCCCTCGCCATGGAGCGCTACGTCCGATGAACGACACCGACGCATGGACGCGGCTCGCCGACGTCCCGCCCGACGCCCTCGTGGACGCGACGCTCGAGCTGCACTGGGCCACGCGGCTCCTGGCCGCCGCCGGCCAGACGTTCGTGTCTCCGAGGGACGACGACAGCCACCGGGCGATGACGTGGGACGAGGGGTTGCGTGGCTTCATGGGCGAGGCGTTCACGGACGGCTATCCCTTCCGCCTCGGGCTGAGCGTGGAGGATCTCACCCTCCGGCTCCTGGATCGCACCGACGCAACGCTCGGTGAGCTTGCGCTGGGCGGCGCGACGCTCGACGACGCGTACGCGTGGCTGCGCACCGGGCTCTCGCAGTACATGGGCGGGACCGGGCCCGTGATCGAGCGACCCGACTTCGAGATCCCGGCGCACCGCGTGGGCGAGGGCAGGCCCTTCTCGCGCGGGCCCGTCGGCGAGCGGCGCGCGCTCGCCGCGCTCTACGGCGGTGCGGCGGCGCTGCTCGACGAGGTCGTGGTGCGCACCGCGGGCGCATCGCCCGTGCGGTGCTGGCCGCACCACTTCGACATCGCGACGCTCGCGGTGGTGCGACCCGCGCGGGGAACGGACCCGGCGCGCACGGTCGGCGTGGGCATGGCGCCGATGGGTGGAGGGTACGAGAGCTGGTACTGGTACGTCACGCCGTTCCCGTATCCGCCCGCGGCCGCGCTCCCCGCGCTCGAAGCGCCGGCGGCCTGGCACGTGGAGGGGTGGACGGGCGCCGTGCTCCGCGGCACCGACATCGTGGCCATGCCCGACGGCGAGCGGCGGAGCCGGGTGGGGACGTTCGTCGACGCGGCGCTCGCCGCCGCGAAGGCGGCGCTGGGGAGCGACTGAGACGTCGGGCGCGGCGCAGCGGCCGCCGGTCCGGCAGGAGAGGGAGCGATGCGACGGACCGTGATCGCGACGACGGTCGCCCTGCTCTGGCTCGGGCACGGCGCCCTCGCCGGGCAGGTGGCGGTCGGGTTCCGGTACGGCAAGGGGCACGGCACCGCCCCCTACACCGTCGGCCAGCTCGAGGGACGCGTACACGTGGCGGGTCCGCTCCACCTCACCGCCACGGTGGAGCCCATCGGGGGCGACTGGGGGTGCTCCGCGAATCCGCTGGACGACCTCCGCTGCGACTACGACGGATCTACGTTCGCGGCCGGCGGGGCGCTGCTCGGGGGGGACACGCGCAACCTCGTCGGCGTCGAGGCGTCGCTCGGCGCGTTCCGCCGCTCGGGCCGGGGCCCGGGCCAGCCCTACGGAGGCGCGTGGCACCCCGCCGTCGGCATCGGCATCCTGGCGGAGGTCGGGCTGGTGGGGCGCTTCAGGATCCAGGCGGCGATGGCGCATCGTCGTATCATCGACGCGCGGTACGCCGACGCGTTCGACACCCATCCGCACTACACGTCCTTCACCCTGGGGCTCGCATTCGTCCTGGGATCCCGGTGACGGGCGAGGAACGACCGACATGTCCGAGCTCAGCAACCCCGCCTCCGGCGCCAAGACCGACGCGGACGCCTACATCCGGGCGGTGCTCGGCCTCCTCGGAGACCGGGAGCCGCTCGCCGTCCTCGCGGCCACGCCCGGGGAGCTGCGCCGGCTCACCGGCGACCTCACGGCCGAGGAGTTGTCCCGACCCGAGAAGGAGGGGAAGTGGTCGGCCGGGCACGTCCTCCAGCACCTGGCCGACTCCGAGCTCGTGTGGGGGTACCGCCTGCGCAAGGTCCTGGCGGAGGACCGGCCGACCCTGACCGGCTTCGACCAGGACCGGTGGGCGGCTCGCCTCGGTTACGCGACGGCGGACGCCGGGCGGGCACGGGCCGTCTTCGAGGCGCTACGCGCCATGCACCTGGCGATGCTCGGCGCCGCCACCGAGGAGGATCTGACCCGCTTCGGCGTGCACGCGGAGCGCGGCGAGGAGACGGTGGCGCACATGATGCGGCTGTACGCCGGGCACGACCTCGCGCATCGTGCCCAGCTCGAACGGATCCGGAGGGCGGTGCGGGGCTAGCCGAGCTCCCGCGCCCTCAGCGCGGCGGGACCGTCACCTGGGTCGCGATCGCGGAGCTGTCCGGCACCTCGAGATCGAACCCGAGGTCGTTGCGCACGATCACCACCAGCTCTCCCCCGTGCATGCTCGCGCGCAGGGTATTGAACGGGAGGGCGTCGAGCTCCTCGCCGATCGAGAGGGCGGGGTGGACCGCCGTGACGGTGTCGCCGACGGCGCCGTGGGACAGGTCGTACAGGCTCCGGGTGACCTGCCGCTCGAACGTCCAGTGGAAGCGCCCATCGGCGCCGGTGCTCAGCGCCTGCCAGGGGCCGACCTGCTCGAGGTCGGGGGCGTTGAAGGCGATCGTGGCGGGACCGAAGACGACGGTCTCCGGGCGGTGGTCCTCGACGGCGCCAGGATCGGAGCAGCCGCCGACGAGGAGCGCGCAGGCCAACGACAGCGGGACCGGAAACGACGGCAGCCCAGGAACGGAGCGTGCGCGCACGCCACGGTGCGCATTGGCTCGAACGTACCGCATGGCCTCGACGGGGTGGGACGGCCGGGGGCGGTGCCCCGGGAGCGTTCGGCAGACTCCCCAATATAGCGTCCTAGAACAGTAGCAGCCCGCCGGCGGAGGGAACCCTCCGGTGGCGCCCGCCCGGTCGGGGAGCCACGTTGGCGCATCGAACCCGGAACCTGCCCAGCCGCAGCCCTGGAGACGCTCGATGCGACCCCGCCGAAGAGCACGCTCGTTCCTCCTGCCCGTCCTCGCCGCGCTCGCCGCCGGCCCGGGCATGGTGCACGCCCAGCAGATCCCCACACCGGAGGCCTTCTTCGGCTTCCAGATGGGGGCCGACCGGCACCTCGCCCGGTGGGACAAGCTGGTCGCGTACTACCAGCTCCTCGATCGGCAGAGCCCCCGCGTCCACGTGGTGAACATGGGGCCGACCACGCTGGGCAACCCCTTCCTCGCGATCTGGGTGTCCTCGCCCGAGAACCTGGCGAAGCTGGACGAGCTGCAGCGCATGAACGCGCTCCTGAGCGATCCGCGCGGAGCCTCGCAGGAGCAGGTCGACGCGGCGATCGCGAACGGGAAGGCGGTGGTGGTGCAGTCCTACGGGCTGCACTCGACGGAGGTGGCAGCCAGCCAGTCCGCCGCCGAGATCCTCTACGACATGGCGACGCGCGACGACGAAGAGATGCGCGGCATCCTCGACAACACCGTCGCGATCATGATCCCGTGCTTCAACCCGGACGGCGAGATCATCGTCACGGACTGGTACGACAAGACCGTCGGCAGCGCGTCCGAGGGGCTCGGGCCGCCCGAGCTGTACCACCACTACATCGGGCACGACAACAACCGCGACGCGTTCATGCAGGCCACGGTAGAGTCGCGCTACGGGGCGAAGATCCTCTTCCGCGAGTGGACCCCGCAGGCCTACATCGACCACCACCAGATGGGCCCGTACGGGGCGCGCATGTACGTGCCGCCCTATGCCGAGCCCGTCCGGCCCGAGGCCGATCCGCTCGTGTGGCGCGAGCTGAGCTGGTACGGCGCGCAGATCGCCTACAAGGAGGAGCAGGCCGGCTTGTCCGGGATCATCAACGACGCCGTCTACTCCGGGTGGGGCCACTTCGGCTTCCACTGGATCACGCCCTTCCACAACATCGCCGGGATGCTCACGGAGTCCGCCAGCGCCCGGCTGGCGACACCGCTCTTCCTGCACCCGGACCAGCTCCAGGGGGGCGCGCGCAACCTCCCCGAGTACGAGGAGCAGACGAACTTCCCCGACCCGTGGCCCGGCGGGTGGTGGCACGTGCGCGACATCGTGGAGCGGCAGAAGGTCGCCACCTTCTCGACGCTCGACATGGCCGCGAAGAACCGGGAGACCGTGCTGCGGAACGCGTACCTGAAGGCTTCGCGACAGACGGAGCGCGGTGCGGCGGGAAGCCCAGCCGCGTTCGTCATCCCGGCCGAGCAGCACGACCCGCTCACGATGATGAAGATGGTGAACAAGCTGCTCGCGCAGGGGATCGAGGTGAAGCGGGCGGGGCAGGCGTTCGACCACGAGGGCCGCGCGTACGGTGCGGGCGCCTTCGTGGTCACGATGGCGCAGCCCAAGCGCGGCGTGATCCGCTGGCTGCTGGGGCAGACTTTCTACCCGGACAACTCGTGGACGCGCAACGCCGACGGAACCCCGATCCGGCCGTACGACATGTCCACCGACGACATGGCCGAGTTCATGGGCGTCCGGGTCGACCCGGTCGAGACGAGCCCCAGCGTCGGGCTCGCGCTGGTGGAGGACACCGTCGCGCCCCGCGGCAGCGTCGCGAAGGGGACCCACGGCTGGCTGGTCGACGGGCGGCTGAACGACGCCTTCAGGGCCATGAACATGCTCTGGGACGAGGGCGTGACGGTGCGCCGCTTCGTCCGGCAGCACGGGCCGCACCGCCCGGGGGACTTCTGGATCGAGAGCGCGCCGGAAGCGCTCGTGAACGGGGTGGCCGAGGCGACGGGCGTGGATTTCCAGGCGATGGACGTGGACGGCGGCGCCGCCGCCCCGGAGGCCCCGCGCCGGCGCATCGCCATGTACCAGCGCTTCTACGGCGGCAACATCGACGAAGGGTGGACGCGCCTCCTGCTCGAGGACTTCGGCTTCCCGTACACGTCGCTCTTCGACCCCGAGCTCAAGGCCGGGAGCCTGAACCGGAAGTACGACGTGATCCTCATCCCCGAGGACGACGTGGCCACGCTCACCGGCCAGCGTCGTGACGGCCCCGCGGAGCAGCCGCAGTATCCGCCGGAGTACCGGAGCGGGTTCGGCGACGAGGGGGTGAAGGCGCTCGAGGCGTTCGTGCGGGCCGGCGGCACGCTGGTCACATTCGGCGAGGCGGGAGACCTGGCGATCGAGCGCTTCGACCTCCCGGTGCGCAACGTCCTCGCGGGGCTGTCCTCGACCGAGTTCTGGTCGCCGGGGTCCACGCTCCATGTCCTGGTCGACACGGACGACCCGCTCGCCTTCGGGATGCCGGAGGAGGCGCTGGCCACCTTCCTGGCCGGGAGCCAGGCCTACCAGCTCGTGCCCGTCGCGGAGAACGAGCGCGCGTCACGGCCGGTCACGTACGTGCACCGGGACGTCCTGCAGAGCGGCTGGCTCCTCGGCGAGGAGCGCCTCGCCGACAAGGCGGCCGTGGTCTCGGTGGAACTCGGTGCGGGCAACGTGGTTCTCATCGGGTTCCGCGCCCAGCACCGTGCCCAGACGCACGGCACGTTCAAGCTGCTCTTCAACACCCTGGTGGGCAGCGCCTCCATGTAGGGACGCCGATGTGCTCCGTTCTCGGAATCCTCGAGATCCGATCCGACGCCCAGGGCCTGAGGGATCAGGCCCTGGAGCTTTCACGCCGCCAGCGCCACCGCGGCCCGGACTGGTCGGGGGTGTACGCCTCCGACCGGGCGATCCTCGCGCACGAGCGCCTCTCCATCGTGGACGTGCTGCACGGCGCGCAGCCGCTTGGGGACCTGGAGAAGGGGCCCGTGCTGGCCGTCAACGGTGAGATCTACAACCACCGCGAGCTGCGGGATCGCTACCCGGACCATCCGTTCGCGACGGACTCGGACTGCGAGGTCATCCTTCCGCTCTACATGGAGAAGGGCGCCGACTTCCTGAACGACCTGAACGGCATCTTCGCGTTCGTGCTGTACGACGCGGAGCGGGACCGCTACCTGGTGGCGCGCGACCCGATCGGCGTCATCCCGCTGTACACCGGCCGCGACCGGCACGGCAACCTCTTCGTCGCCTCCGAGATGAAGGCGCTCACCCCGGTGTGCACCACGGTCGCGGAGTTCCCCCCCGGGCACGTGCTGGACAGCGCGGCCGGGCCCGAGCCCGTGCGCTACTACGACCCCACGTGGACGTCGTACGAGGAGCTGCGCTCCGAAGGGATCGATACCGAGACGATCCGCGGCGCCCTGCAGGCCGCGGTGCACCGCCAGCTCATGAGCGACGTCCCGTACGGCGTGCTCCTGTCCGGCGGGCTGGACTCGTCGATCGTCTCCGCGGTCGCCAAGCGCTACGCGGCCCACCGCATCGAGGACGACGACCGCTCCGACGCGTGGTTCCCCACCCTGCACTCCTTCGCGATCGGGCTGGAGGGCTCGCCCGACCTGGCGGCCGCGGCGAAGGTCGCCGAGCACATCGGCACGGTGCACCACGAGTTCCACTTCACCGTGCAGGAAGGGCTCGACGCGCTGCGCGACGTGATCTACCACCTGGAGACCTACGACGTCACCACGGTGCGGGCCTCCACGCCGATGTACCTGATGGCCCGGCGCATCCGCGCGATGGGCATCAAGATGGTGCTCTCCGGGGAGGGCGCCGACGAGGTGTTCGCCGGCTACCTCTACTTCCACAAGGCACCCAACGCGCGCGAGCTGCACGAGGAGACCGTGCGCAAGCTCGAGCGGCTGCACTCCTTCGACTGCCTGCGCGCCAACAAGTCGATGGCGGCGTGGGGCGTGGAGGCGCGCGTGCCCTTCCTCGACCTCGAGTTCCTGGAGGTGGCGATGAACCTCGATCCGGCGCGGAAGCTCGTCGCCCCGGGAGGGATCGAGAAGAAGATCCTGCGCGAGGCGTTCGCCGACCACCTCCCCGAGGTCGTCCTCAAGCGGCAGAAAGAGCAGTTCTCGGACGGCGTGGGCTACGGGTGGATCGACGCGCTCAAGGAGCACGCCGCCTCACGCGTCTCCGACCAGGACATGGAGAACGCGCACTACCGCTTCGGGCAGAACACGCCGGACACGAAGGAAGGCTACCTGTACCGCTCGATCTTCGAGGAGCACTTCCCCCTCCCGGCCGCAGCGGCGACCGTCCCGGGCGGGAAGTCCGTGGCGTGCAGCACGCCGGAGGCGCTCGCGTGGGACGCTTCCTTCCAGAACGTGAACGAGCCGTCGGGGCGCGCGGTGAAGGGCGTGCACGTGGATGCCTACTGACGCTCGAGCCACCACTTCACGACGAGGAACGCGAAGCCCGCGAATGCGCCGAGCGCGGCCTCCCATTCGCGATTGCGCTTGTACTGGGCGAGGGTGAACCCTCCGCCTTCCACGCCGGTCGCCCGGTAGGGGGTGAGGCGGGGCGCGAAGGCCGGCACGTTCGCGGCGTAGTGGTGGAAGCGCTCCCCGAAGAGCTCGCCCAGGAGCGCTGCTTCGCCGCTCATCGTGCGGCCGTACACACCGAGGTAGAACACGAGGAAGAGCACCGGCCAGATCCACTGCCCGCCCGCGATCGTGATCCCCAGGCCCAGGAAGAACGAGCCGACGTACAGGGGGTTGCGGGTGAAGGCGTAGGGCCCGGTGGTGGTGAGCTCCTTCTCCTTGTGGATGGTGCCGGCCGCCCAGCCGCGAACGAGGAGCCCGAGCACGCCCAGCGCCGTGCCGATGCCGAGGAGGGTGGGCGTGGGGCGCGCGAACCAGAGGAAGGGAACGACGAGGAGCCACACCGCCCGCAGACGGAGGCGGCGCATGTTCACGAGCCGGGACCGTCCTGGGAGCCGTCGTCGCGTGACTTCCAGCGCTCGATCGTCTGCGCCCGGGCCTCGGGGTTGAGCGGCAGCCCCTCCCGGATCTCCTGCAGATGCAGCGTGAGGGAGCCCGGGAACTTGGGGATGTTCGACTTCATGTAGACCATGATGCGCCGGTCGTCGTCCGTGAAGTGGATCTCGGCGTCCCCGCCCTGCCCGAAGAGCCCGGTGGTCTTGATGATGGGCTTCACCACGATGGTGTTGAACGTCCCCGCGTCGGTCTCCCGGTGGTCCTTGCGCAGGACCTTCACGATGACGGGGTTGCCGTCCTGCTTGAAGTAGCGCGGCAGTGTGTAGGTCTTGCCGACCTCGAGCGGGAGCGTGCGGATGTAGTAGATGAACGAGATGTCGTCGAGCGGCAGCGGCGAGCCGAGCGGGCCGAATTCGTCGTTGTCCTGCCGCTCCCAGGTGCGGCGCTCGGGAAACATCTCGTAGTGGCGGAAGCTGCTGTAGCCCGGGTCGTGGATGTCCTGGATGAAGCGCCAGCTCACCAGCGTGCGCACGTCGAACCACGACTGGTAGGCGTCGTGCACGCTCAGCCCCATGAGCCCGCCGTCGATCTTCATGCGCACGTGGTAGGCGCGATGGCCGCGCACGGTGTCGACGGCCTCGACCTCCAGCGAGCCGTCACCGGCGCCGAAGATCCCCACCTTCACGTGGTAGACCAGGCGCTCCCCCGGCCCGAAGGGGACGGCGGCGGCGCCGGGCTCGACCGGGAAGGCCGCGGCCAGCGAGTCGAGCCGGTCCTGCGCACGGGCGCGCACGGGCAGCCACGCCGCGGCGAGGAGGACGAGAGCCGACGTGCGAAGCCTCATGCGGCTTCGGGTTCCCCGCTCCGCCAGCGCGCACCGCGCCGCAGGCGCGTCAGGGAGAGGAGCGTGCGCCAGGGCTGGAAGCGGGACGGCCGCACCTGCAGGTCGTACCGGAGCTCCAGCGGGGCCTCCGCGACGCGGCGCGCGTGCGGCGTGAGGAAGCGGAGCATCTCGACGTTGGCGGCCCACCCCTCCGAGCGCGTGACCGGCTGATCGGCCGGGAGGTCCCGGAACGCCTTCTTGAGCACGATGGCCCGGTAGGCGCGCAGCCCGCTCACAGGGTCGGACACCGGCGCCTCCTTCCACGTCCGCCCCAAGGCCAGGCGCGCGAAGCGGCGCGCGAGCCGGACCGGCTTGGGCACGGGTCGGTCCGACGGTGCGAGCGCGCCTGCCACGATGTCGGCCCCCCCCTCGATCACCTTCACGAGCCCCACCACGTCCTCCGGGCGCTCGGTGAAGTCGCCCTGCAGCACCACGGCGCAGTCGCGCTTCGGGTACGGGGCCACCTCGACCACCTCACGGAGGAGGCGCTCGACGGAGCGGGCGTACCCCAGGTGCTCCTCGGAGCGGAGGATCGTCAAGGGGAGGCTCCGGCGATACCGGGACAGCACCTCGGCCGTATCGTCCGTCGAGGCGTCGTCCAGGACGACGAGCCTGTAGTCCCTCCCGAACTCCCCCAGAACCCTGCGCAGCTTCCACAGGAGCACGCCCACCGTGGCCGCTTCGTTGTGCGCGGGAATGCAGACGTAGATCACGGATCACCGTTTCGATGTGCCGATATCAGGAAGGCCGGTGCCGTCTCGGCGGCGTCACCGGCCTTGGACGTTATACAGGTGCCCCCGGGGCCGGTTCCGGCGCGGGGCGCGTCTTCCAGCGCTTGTGCTGCCAGAAATACTGCTCGGGCGCTTCGCGTACGGCGCGCTCCAGGACCGCGGTGTGCGCCGCCGTCAGGAGGTGCACGTCGCGCTCGGCGTCGCCGGTGGCCGGCGCGGGGACGCGCTCCATGCGTATGCGGTAGCGCTGCCGGGCTCCGGGCATGCGGATGCACGAGCCGATGAAGAGCGGCGCACCGGCGCGGACGGCGAAGAGCGCGGGCCCCCGGTGCGTGGAGGCCGGGTGCCCGAAGAAGGGGACGAAGAGTCCGTTCGTCCCGGCGTTCTGGTCGGCCACCAGCCCCACCACCTTTCCTTCCGAGAGGGCGCGCAGCGCCCTCTTCGGCGCCGCCCCCGTGTCCACGATCTCGATCCCGAGGCGCTCGCGCGCGGCCGTCAGGTCCGCGTCGAAGCGACGGTTGGCCATCGGCTTGGCCACCCCCAGCACCGGGATGCCGTGCGCCGCGACGGCCGCGCCGCCCATCTCCCAGCTCCCGAGGTGCCCGGTCAGGAGCACCGCCCCTCTCCCCTCGGCGAGCGCGGCCCGCAGTCCCTCCAGCCCGGCGACCTCCGTGCGGGCCACGATCGTCTCCCGGTCCATCCCGGCCATGCGGAACATCGCCGCCGCCTCGCGCCCCAGGTGCACGTAGCTCGCGCGCGCCACCCGGCGGCGCCACGCGGGCGGACGGTCGGGGAAGGCGAGGCGCAGGTTCGCGTCCACCACGTCGCGGCGGATGCGCAGCACGCTTCCGGCCACCCACCCGAGCGCCGCGCCGGCGCGCAGCGCCAGCACCTCGGGCACCGCGAGCAGCACCGCGGAGAGGAGGCGGAAGAGCGCGTACTCGGCGCCGTGACGGAGCGCCCGCTCACTCATGGGACCTCGGTGGGGCGCGGCTCCGCGCTCTCGAACTGGAGCTCGTACAGGTGGCGGTAGAGCCCGCCCTCGGCGAGGAGCTCGCCGTGCGTCCCGCGCTCCACGATCCGGCCGCGCTCGAGCACCAGGATCTGGTCGGCGCGCTGCACGGTGGAGAGGCGGTGGGCGATGACGAGCACCGTGCGCCCCTCCAGGAGCCGCTCCACCGCTTCCTGGACGAGGCGCTCCGACTCGGTGTCCAGCGCGCTGGTGGCCTCGTCGAAGATGAGGATCGGGGGGTCGCGCAGGATCGCGCGCGCGATCGCGATCCGCTGGCGCTGCCCTCCGGAGAGCTCGGTGCCGCGCTCCCCGACGACCGTCTCGTAGCCCCGCGGGAGCTCCGAGACGAAGTCGTGGGCGTGCGCCGCGCGCGCCGCGCGCTCCACCTCGGCCGCCGTCGCCTCCGGCCGGCCATAGGCGATGTTGGCACGCACGGTGTCGTGGAAGAGGACGGTGTCCTGCGACACGATCCCGAGCTGGCGGCGCAGGTCCGCGATCGGGATCGCGCGCACGTCGATCCCGTCCATCGCGATGCGGCCCGAGCCGACCTCGAAGAAGCGGCCCAGGAGATCCACCAGCGTGCTCTTCCCCGCCCCGGACGGGCCCACGAGCGCGACCACGGAGCCGCGCGCGACCGTGAAGGAGACGTCGTGCAGGACGGGCTCGCCCTCCCGGTAGGCGAACGTCACGTCCTCGAAGGAGATCTGGTCGCGGAAGCCGGGGAAGGGCTGCGCGTCGGGACGGTCCCGGATCTCGACGGGCGCGTCCAGGAACTCGAAGACACGCTCCGCGGCCACCAGCCCCGGCTGCGCCGTGGCCGGGAACTTCGCGACGTTCTTCACCGGCGCGTAGAGCTTGAGCGACAGCCCCAGGAAGCCCACGAAGAGCGGCCCGGACAGCTCCCCCGCCACCACCAGGCGGGCTCCGTACCAGAGGAGGATGACCGTGCCGAAGGCAGCGAGCATCTCGGTGACCGGCGTCGCCAGCGAGCGCGCCAGCTCCGCGCGCAGGAAGTTGCGGAAGTAGTCCGAGGTGAGGCCGTGGAAGCGGCTCCGCTCGCGCTCCTCCGCGGAGGACGCCTTCACGAGCCGGATGGCGGCCAGCGTCTCCTGGATGTGCGCGTTCACCTCCCCGCCCAGGTGGAGCACGCGCCGGTCCCTCCTGCGCAGCACGCGCACGAGCGGCCCCCAGATCACCATCGCACCCGGGATCACCACGAAGGCCGCCACGGTCAGCTTCCACGAGATCACCATCATGTAGGCCACGGCGGTCGCGAACTCGAAGAGCGCGGACAGCATCTTCGACAGCTCGGAGGTGACCACCGTCCGGAGCGTCTCGACCTCGGTGGTGAGGCGAGAGACGATCTGGCCCATGCGCACCCTGCCGAAGAACGCCAGGTCGAGGTCCACCAGGTGGTCGTAGACCCGGTCGCGCAGGTCGCGGTTGACCGACTGCTCGGCCCGCGCCACGAGATACGCGCGCGCGAAGAAGAAGACGTTCTTCACCGCGAAGACGATCAGGATCAGGACGATGATCCGGGTGATCGCGGCGAGCGGCTCGCCCTGCAGGTCCACCCAGCGGTAGACCGTCGCGTCCAGGAGCCGCTGCATGACGTTGTGGCCCCCCTGGGGGAGGGGGGTGCCCCCGCTCACGAAGAGCGCCTGCACGAAGGGGATGAGCAGGACGTAGACGGCTCCGTCCAGCAGGGCGAAGACGAACGTCGACGCCACCACGGCCACGAGGAGGGGGACGTGCGGTTTCAGGAAGGACAGGATGCGCAGATAGAGCTTCACGGGGGGAAAGTTAGCGTTCTGGAGCGGGTTGGCACGATTCCTTCATCGTCCTGCGGGGTAGCAGCACCACGACCCTCTCGTGGGCGGAACGCCCCCATATGTCGAAGACCGAAGTCCGGACACCCCCCAAGTGGTCCCGCTGGGCCCTCGCCGGCGTCGCCGCCCTCGTGCTGGCGGCCGTGGTGCTCGTGCGCGCCTTCTCGGTGTCGTGCAAGCCCGACGTCCCGTGCGTGACGCTCAAGGAGCTCCGCCAGGGGGCCGCCCTCCCGGAGGCGATCCACATCTACGACCGGGACGGGGCGCTCCTCGCCGACGTCGCGGGGCCGCGCCGCCGGGCCATCCCCGACGAGCTCATGCCGGAGCGCCTGAAGGCCTCCTGGGTGGCCGTCGAGGACCGCCGCTTCTGGGACCACGGGGGCGTGGACCTGCACGGCGTGTTCCGCGCCTTCGTCCAGAACCTGCGCTCGGGCGACATCGAGGAGGGCGCGAGCACGATCCCGATGCAGCTCGTGCGTACGCTCTGGGCCCCGTCGCTGTCCGACATGGGCGCGTGGCGCCGGAAGGTCATCGAGGCCCGCATGGCCCCGAAGCTGATCGACGACCTCGGCCACGACCGTGTCCTCGCGCTCTACCTGAACTCGATCTACATGGGCAACGGGCTGAACGGCGTGGATGCCGCGGCCCGCTACTACTTCGGCGTGTCCGCGGACTCCCTCGACGTCGCCCAGACCGCCACGCTCGTGGGGATGACGCGCTCGCCGGAGCGCTACGAGCCGCGCCGCCATCCGGAGCGGGCGAAGGCGCGCCGCGACGTGGTTCTGGGCGTGCTCGCGAGCGCGGGCGTGATCACGGAGGAGCAGGCGGCGAAGGCGCGGGCGAAGGGGCTGGCGACCATCGCGGCCCCGCCGTCGACCTACCGGCGCAGCTACGTCACCTCCGCGGTGACACGCATGATCCGCGAGGCCGTCCCGGAGCTGGCGGGCCGGCCGGGGCTGCGCGTCTACACGACGATCGATCCGGACATCCAGTCCGCGGGGGAAGAGGCGCTCACGAAGCAGTTGGAGGCCATCGAGCGCGGCCGGTACGGCCGCGTCGAGCCGATGGACTCCACCCGCCCGCTCCAGGGAGCCGCGCTGGCGCTCGACCCGCGCACGGGCGCGGTGCGGGCGTGGATCGGAGGGCGCAACTTCGGCCGCTCGGAGTTCGACCGCGTGGCGCAGTCCGAGCGGCAGGTGGGGTCGCTGGTGAAGCCGTTCATCGTCGCGTCGGCGCTCGAGTCCGGACGGGGGATCCTCGACCTGGTGTCGGCGGACACGGTGTCCGTGAAGGTCAGCGACGGCGTGTGGTCGCCGGCCGACCACGTGAAGGAGCCGGCGCTCCCGATGCGCGAGGCGCTGGTGCGCTCCTCGAACCGCGCCGCCGTGCGCCTGGGGCGCTCGCTCGGCGTGGAGGCGCTGCGCCAGGTGAGCCGCGACGTGGGCATCACGGCGACGATCCCCGAGGTGCCGTCGGTCTTCATCGGCAGCTTCGAGGCTTCGCTCCTGGACATGACCGGCGCCTTCGCCACGTTCGGCAACGGCGGCTTCCACGTCGAGCCCTTCCTGGTCGAGCACATCGAGGACGCGCGCGGCGACGTCCTGTGGCGGCGCGAGGCTCCCGAGCGCAGCGAGCCGGCGCTCTCCGAGGTGACCTCGTTCGTGGTGCTGGACGCGCTGCGCGACGTCGTCGACCACGGCACGGGGTGGCCCGTGCGCAGCACCGGCTTCTCGGGGCCCGCGGCCGGAAAGACCGGCACGACGAATGACAGCCGGGACGCCTGGTTCATCGGGCTCGTCCCCGAGCTGACCGCCGGCGTGTGGATCGGCTACGACCAGCCGCGCACGATCGTCCCGAACGGGAGCGGCGGCGCGCTCGCCGGGCCCGCGTGGGGCGTCTGGATGTCCAGATTGGAGCGCAAGGGCACCCTCTCCGGCGCGCGGGACTGGGTCCCGCCGCTCGGTGTCCAGCGCGTCCGCTACGACCCGCAGACCGGTGAGCCCGTGGAGGAGAGCTGCCGCTCCGGGCCTGCCTCCTCGTTCGAGGACGGCTACGTCCCGGTCGGACGGTACGTGGTCGGCGGATGCCCGGGGAGGTTCAGGAGCTGGCTCGGGAAGATCTGGGACGCGATCGTCCCCGGCCGCTCTGCCCCATCCAGGATCAAGGGCGAGAAGGAGAAGGAGGGCGGCGGGGGCGGATGACGCCCCGCCGTTCGGCGCACACGCCCGGGCGCCTCGCTCCGGTCAGCGCGGCCGCGGCGTGAGGTTGGCCACCGGCACGATCATCTCCTCCGGGCTGATCCCCCCGTGCAGGAAGGAGTTCCGGTAGCGCGCCTGGTACTCGCGCAGCTTCGTCGGATAGACGAAGAAGTGGTCCTCCAGCGCGAGCACGTAGGTCATGCCGAGCCGACCGCCCGGAAGGCGCAGGTCGCGCTCGTCCTTCGTGGAGAAGGCCGTGGCGGCGTGCTCGACCCGCAGGTCCTGGCCGAACTTGTAGCGCAGGTTGCTCGTGGCGTCGCGCCGCGCGTACACGGTGGCCGGACGCTGGCAGAGGATCGAGCCGTGGTCCGTGGTGAGGACCACGCGGTGTCCGGCGTGCGCCGCCGCCTTCAGCACCTCGTACGCCGTCGAGCGCTCGAACCAGGAGCGCGTGAGCGCGCGTAGCGCCGCCTCGTCCTTGGCCACCTCCATGAGGATCGGCGACTCCGAGCGCCCGTGCGTCATCAGGTCCACGAAGTTGAAGACGAGCGCGATGACGGCCCCGGGCGTGCGCACCGCCGAGTTGACGCGCGCGCGCACCTGATCGCCCTCGCGGTCGGAGAAGATCTTCTCGTAGTGGACCGGGACGCGGCGCCCCGTCAGCCGACGAAGCTGCTCCTCGAGGAGCTTGTCTTCGAACGCGTTCAGGCTCCCCTCGTCGTCGCCCGCGTCCCACCACCCCGGCGTGCGCTTCGCGATCTGGTCGGGGTAGGTCCCGCTGAAGATCGCGTTGCGCGCATAGGGCGTGGCGGTCGGCAGGATCGAGTAGTGGTACGACTCCTCGATCTCGAAGTAGGGCGCGAGCAGCGGCGTCATGGCCCGCCACTGGTCGAGGCGCATGCAGTCGAGCACCACGAAGTAGACGGGGTCGTCGCCGAGCCACGGGAGGAGGAAGAGCTCGACCAGGTCCACGGAGAGGACCGGGCGGTCCTCCGCGCCGCGCATCCACAGGGGATACTCGCGCTGGATCCAGTTCCCGAAGTCGCGGCGCAGGTCGGTCATGAGCGAGCGCACGGTGTCGAGCAGCCCCTGCTCGCCCGCGCCCTCGAGGCGCAGGTGCCAGTCCGTGAGCTCGGTGAACACCGACGCGAACTCGTCCGCGGTCGAGGCCTCCTGCGCGTGCTGGGACAGGCGCGGGAAGCGGCCCGCGAAGTCCTGCGCCACCTGCTGCTGGCGGATCGACGAGCCCTCGAGGATGCGCGTCACCACCGAGAGCACCTGGCGCGGGCTGGTCGGCTTCACGAGGTAGTCGTCGACACGCCGACCGATCGCCTCGGTCATCGTGTGGTCCTCCTCGGACTTGGTGACCATGACCACGCGCGCGTGCGGGTCGTCGCGGCGCAGGATCTCGAGCACCTCGAGGCCCCGGCGGCCCGGCATCTGCTCGTCGAGGAGCACCAGGTCGTAGGGGTTCTCGCGCAGGAGGGCGAGGGCGTCGTCGCCGTTCGAGATCGCGTCGACGTGGTAGCCCCGCGCCTGCAGGAAGAGGAGGTGCGGACGCAGCAGGTCGATCTCGTCGTCCACCCAGAGGATGCGTTTCGCCGCGCGCGCCGTCGTCGTCATGGCCCGAAACGTAAGCGCGCGCGTACCATGGGGGCTACCGCCCGAACACCACGGCCAGGCGACGGCGCAGCTCGTCGCGCACGTCGCGGAAGGCCTGGAGACGCGCGTCGCCGGGCCCTTCCACCGCGGCCGGGTCGGGGAGGCCCCAGTGCACGCGCAGCGCCGGCCCCAGCCACGCCGGGCAGACCTCCTCGGCGCAGAGCGTGACCACCGCGTCGACGGGCCGCTCCACTTCCTCCATCCCCTTGGAGCGATGCGACGACGCGTCGATCCCCACCTCGCGCAGCACCTCGATCGCCTCCGGACGGACGCTCGTCGGCACCGATCCCGCCGACGAGATCCTCACGCCGGCCGGCGCCAGCGCGCGCGCGATCCCCTCTGCCATCTGGCTGCGCGCCGAGTTCGCCACGCACAGGAAGAGGACGTGCGCGGGCCGCGCCTCGCGCAGCGCGTCGGCCTCGGCGGTCCACGCCGGCCGCTCGCCCACGTCGCCGTCGCTCACGCCCCCCACGTCGCCTCCAGGACCCGGAGCCAGTTCCCGTGCGCGATGCCGCGGACGTCGCCCTCGTCGAAGCCCGCGGCGCGGAGCGCGGCGAGGAGGCGCGGCAGCCCCGTCACGTCGCCCAGGTCCTCCGGCATCTTCGCGCCGTCGAAGTCCGAGCCGAGCCCGACGTGCTCCACGCCGATCCGGTCGGCGATGTAGCGCGCGTGCCGGACGATCTCGGTCAGCGACGTGGTCTCGTCGGCGTTCCCGTCGGCGCGCAGGAAGCCCTTGTGGAAGTTCACGCCCACGATCCCCCCGCTGGCGCGGATCGCGTCGAGCTGCGCGTCGGTGAGGTTGCGCGGGGAGCTGGCGAGCGCCCAGGCGCAGGAGTGCGTGGCCACGAGCGGCGCGTCGGAGAGGCGGGACACGTCCCAGAAGCCCGCCTCGTTCAGGTGCGAGAGGTCGATCAACACGCCCAGCCGATTGCACGCCTTCACGAGGCGCTTCCCCGCCTCCGTCAGCCCGGGGCCGGTGTCCGGGCCGCGGGGGAAGTCGAAGGGGACGCCGTGCGCGAAGGCGTTCGGGCGGCTCCACACGGGCCCCAGCGACCTGAGCCCGGCGGCGTGGAGGACGTCCAGCGCCTCGAAGCGGGTGTCGAGCGCCTCCCCCCCTCGATGTGCAGCACGGCCGCGAACGTCCGCTCCTCCAGGCAGCCGCGGAGCTGCGCCACGGTGCGCACCACCTCGAGCGCGCCCTTCGCCTCGGCCTCCAGGCGGAGGAGGTCGGAGATGACCGAGAGCGCGTAGAGCAGCGCCTTCCTGCGTGGCAGCCGCGGTGGGAGCTCGACCGCGCGGCCGCCCGGGACCTCCTTCCCGTCCGGCCCGATCATCGGCCGGATCGTGCGGTCCCAGTCCGGCGACGCGGTGAAGATGGCGAAGAGGCCTCCCCCCAGGCCGCCCTCGCGGGCGCGCGGCAGGTCGATGTGGCCGCGCTCGCTCCGCTCCAGGAAGGACCGGGCCGAGTCGGGTCGCGCATTGCGGATCTGCGTCAGCGTGTCGTTGTGGCCGTCGAAGACGGGGACGGTCGGCTGCGTGGCCATGGCCTTGGGTCGTTCGAGGGAGCTTCGAGGCGTCCGCGCGCCGGCCTACATCCTAACAGTTCGCACGCGGAGCCACCGGGGCCTCCCCACGACTCCCTTGCGAAAAAAGTGATCGGGTCCTTACCTTGCCGAAAAAGGTAACCTGCCCGGAGGACCGACGCGCGCGACGGCCGTGTCCCCGCCTCCCGGCGTGAGACGGAGGGCCATGTGCCCCGCCGGCAGATCCTCGACCCCGAAGCGTTCCTCCCACTGAGCCCCCCGGTCCTCAACATCCTCCTGGCCCTCGGCTCGGGCCGGTTGCACCCCTACGGCATCATGCAGGCCATCGACGAGCGCACCGGCGGGAAGGCCGTGATCCTGCCGGGCACGCTGTACACGTCGATCGCGCGCATGCTCGAGCAGGGGCTGATCGAGGACGCGCCCGACCGGCCCGATCCGGCGGACGACGACGCCCGTCGGCGCTATTACCGGCTCACCGAGCTGGGGCGCCGAGTGGTGGCGGTGGAGGTCGAGCGCCTCTCCGTGCTCATCCGCGTGGCCGAGGAGCAGCACCTCGTGCCGGGCGTCGCGCACGCGGGAACCGCTGGAACGAAGGGGAGCTGACGTGGAGGATTCCCTGCGCGCGCGCACCGCGGCGGCGGTCTATCGCCTCCTGCTGAGGGCGTACCCCCGCGGCTTCCGGGACGCGTTCGGGGAGAGCATGACGTCCGACTTCCTGCGCCTGCGCCGCGCCGCGGCGGAGCGAGGGTGGCGGGCGACGACGTGGCTGTGGATGCGCACCGCCTTGGACGTGGTGCGGACGGGTCGGGCCGAGCGTGTGGCGGCGCGGCGGAGAGGGGACGGGTGGACGACGACGACGGGAGGAGGGGACATGCTGGGAGACCTGATGCAGGACCTGGGCTACGCCTTGCGCACGCTGCGGAGGAGTCCCGGGTACGCGCTCATCGTGGTGATCACGCTCGGGCTGGGGATCGGCGTGAACACGGCGATGTTCAGCCTCGTGGACGGCGTGCTGCTGGCGCCGCTGCCGTACGCGCAGGGGGACAGGATCGTGCACCTGCGCCAGACGCAGCCGGCCATCGACGATCCGGACATGGCGTTCTCGGTGCACGAGATCGAGGACTATCGCGAGCGGAACCGCTCGCTCTCGGCCGTGGTCGAGTACCACGGCATGACGTTCACGCTGCTCGGGCAGGGCGAGCCGGAGCTGGTCGCGACCGGCGTGGTGTCGGCGCACTTCTTCGAGGTCCTGGGGATGCGCCCGATCCTGGGGCGCTCGTTCACGGACGAAGACGACCGGCTCGGCGCGGACCCGGTCATGATCCTGTCGAACGAGTACTGGGTGAAGCGCTTCGGCGCCGACCCGGGCGTGATCGGGAAGGGCTACGTGATGAACGGGAAGGTGCACACCGTGATCGGCGTGCTCCCTCCCATCCCGCAGTACCCCGATCAGAACGACGTCTACATGCCGACGTCGCAGTGCCCGACGCGGTCGAGCCCCGACTTCATCGCGAACCGGCGAGCGCGCATGATGACGGTGTTCGGCGTGCTCCGCCCGGACGTGAGCCTGGAGGCCGCCCAGACCGACCTGTCGCGCGTGGCCTCGAGCATCTCGGAGGAGAACGCGGACATCTACCAGCCCGAGACCAAGGGCTACGACGCCGCGGTCGCACCGCTGAAGGAGGACCTGGTCGCGCGCGCGCGGCCGACGCTGTGGATCCTGATGGCCACCACCGCGCTCGTGCTCCTGGTGGCGTGCGCGAACGTGGCGAGCCTCGCGCTCGCCCGCGCCGTGCGCCGCGGCGGCGAGCTGGCCGTGCGCCAGGCGCTGGGGGCCGGCAGGGGGCGGCTCGTGCGGCAGCTCCTCACGGAGAGCACGCTCCTCGCCCTCACGGGCGGAGCCCTCGGGGTCGGCCTGGCGCGCGGGAGCATGGGGCTCCTGGCGAGGTTCGCCGGGCAGTTCACGCCGCGCGCGTTCGAGGCCTCGATCAACGGGACGGTCCTGGGCTTCGCGCTCCTCGTCTCGCTGGTCACGGGGCTCTTCTTCGGGTCCGTACCCGCGCTGCGGCGCGCGGCCGGAGCGAGCGCGACGCTGGCGCGCAGCAGGACCGACGAGACCGGTCCCGGGGGGCACCGGGCCCACGGGTGGCTCGTGGCGTCGCAGGTGTCGCTCGCCTTCGTCCTGCTCATCGGCGCCGGCCTGCTCACGCGCACCTTCGTGGCGGTGTCCTCCGTGGACCCCGGCTACCATCCGGAGCACGTGCTGGGCGCGCGCATCTCGCTGCCCCAGAGCTACTTCAACGGCCCCGAGCCCACGGACGACGCCTTCTTCGACGAGCTCATGCGCCGGGTCCGGGCGCTCCCGGGCGTCCACAGCGTGGCCCGCGTGCAGACCGTGCCGCTCAACGGGAACTCGTTCCGCACGGGCCTCGAGACGGAGGAGACCGCGGACGCCGGGCCGGACCGCTACGTGCAGATCATGCCGGTGCGCGCCTCGGCGGACTACTTCGCGACGCTGGGCATCCCGATCGTGGCCGGACGGGGTCTGACCGAGGACGACCGCGCCCTCCCCGAGCGGTCCGTGGTCCTGTCGCAGAGCCTGGCCGAGCGTCTGTGGCCGGGCCAGGACCCGCTGGATCGTCGCGTCCGCGCCTGCTCCTTCAACTCCGGCCAGTGCCAGGACTGGCTCACCGTGGTGGGCGTGGCCGGAGACGTGAAGATGGAGGGGCTCGAGGCGGACGCCACGCCCGCGGTCTACGCGGCGGACAACAGCACGACGTACGGCGGCGGCGACGTCGTCGTGCGCGCCGACGGGGATCTCGCGGCGTTGGGGAGGAGCTTGACCGACGTCGTGCACCAGCTCGAGCCGGACGCGCCGTTGTCGAGGGTGCGCACGCTCGAGGCGTACGTGGCGGACGCGATCGCGCCCAGGAGGCTGACCGCGGCGCTCATGGGGATCTTCGCGGCGCTCGCGCTCCTGGTCACTTTGGCCGGCGTGGCCGGCGTAGTGGCGTTCACGACGAGCCGACGCACGCACGAGATCGGCGTCCGCCTCGCGCTGGGCGCGGAGCCGCGCAGCGTGCTGGGGCGCGTCGTGCGCGTCGGGATGGTCCCGGCCGTGGCAGGGCTCGCGCTCGGCGCGGTAGGCGCGATCGGCTTCTCCGGGCTGCTCTCCCGACTCGTGTGGGGGATCCGGCCGATCGACCCGACCACGTTCGCCGTGGCGGGCATCCTGCTCCTCGGCGGCGCGCTGGCCGCGTGCTGGATCCCGGCGCGCAGGGCCACCCGCGTGGACCCGGTGACGGCGCTGCGCACCGAATGAGGTAGCAGCCCGTGGCAGGGGCGCCCGGCCGTTTCGGTGGCCGGGCGCTCCGGGCGCGGTCGCCGGGCTGGCCCGGGGACGTACCTTGTCAGCCGTGATCGTCCATCGAACGGCCGCCGAGGAGGAGCCCCGTGGCGCAGAAGAAGCGCAGTCGGCACGCGGGCGACGTCCCCGCCTACGGGGGGCACGACCCGCTCCTCGACGCGACGCCCGTCGCCACGCTCGACCTGCACGGTGACACCGCGGTCGAGGCCGAGCGCCGCGTGCGGGACTTCATACGCACGCACGCACGCATCTCGCGCGGTCGGGTGGTCCACGTGATCACGGGGCGCGGGCGCGGCTCCTCCGGACGCCCCGTCCTCCCGGGTGTGGTGCGGCGCGTCCTCCGCGGCGACGTTGCACGCTTCGTGGAGGACTTCGACCGTGACCTCGACGAGGCGGGCTACCTCGTTCGCCTGAGCGGCCCGTCGTGACGACCGCATCGCCCTTCCCCACCCGGAGCCGACCGACCATGCGTCCTCAGCCCGCTCACCTCCTCCGTGCGCTCGCCCTCGTGGCGCTCCTCGCCCTGCCGACGCTCCCCGCCGCCGCACAGGACGGGCCCTTCACCCTGCGCCAGGTCCGCGGCAACCCGTTCCCCACCGAGCTCGTGGCGTCCCCGGCCGGAGCGCGCATCGCGTGGGTCTTCGACGAGGAGGGTGTGCGCAATGTCTATGCTGCGGAGGCTCCCGCATGGACGGCGCGCCGCCTCACGGCCTACACGGAGGACGACGGGCAGGAGCTGACCCAGCTCGCGTTCTCGCCGGACGGGAGCATGGTCGTCTTCGTCCGCGGCGGCGACCACGGGTCGAACTGGGCCGGGGAGCTGCAGCCTGACCCGGGCGTGAGCGTCCAGGAGCGGAAGGTGCAGATCTTCGCCGTGCCCTTCGCGGGCGGTGAGACGACCCTCCTCGCCGACGGCGACGGGCCGGCCGTGTCGTCGCGCGGGGTGGTCGCCTTCGAGCGCGGCGGCGCCGTCTGGACGGTGCCGGTGGACCACTCGGCCGAGCCGGCGCGCCTCTTCTTCGACAAGGGGCGCAACGGCGACCCCACGTGGTCGCCGGACGGGAGCCGCCTAGCCTTCGTGAGCTCGCGCGAGGACCACGCCTTCGTCGGCATCTACACGGAGGGCGAGGGCAAGCTCGTCTACCTCGATCCGTCCACCGGGCGCGACGGGACGCCGCGCTGGTCGCCCGACGGCACGCGCGTCGCGTTCGTCCGGCGTCCGGGGTCCGGCGGCGCGCCGGAGCCCTGGCTCGTGCAGACGCCGAGCCCCTGGGAGATCGACGTGGCCGACGTCGCCACGGGCGCGGGGCGGACCGTCTGGTCGAGCCCGAGCACGCTGCGCGGTTCGTATCCGACCACCGAGGGCCAGGCGAACCTGCACTGGGGCGCCGCCGACCGGATCGTCTTCCTGGCGGACCTGGACGGTTGGGAGCACCTCTACTCGGTGCCGGTGGCGGGCGGCGAGCCGAAGCTGCTCACGCCACACGCCGGGATGGCCGAGTACATCCACCTCTCGCCGGACGGGCGCACGCTGCTGTGGGCGGGCAACATGGGCGACGGCGCCGACGACATCGAGCGGCGCCACGTCTTCCGCGTCGGCGTGGACGGCTCGGACTTCCGGGACCTCACCCCGGGTGACGGCAACGGGTGGACGCCCGTCGCCACGGCCGACGGGCGCTGGATCGCGTACCTGGGCGGCGGCACGCGTCGGCCGCCGCTCCCCGCGGCCCTCCCGACGGGCGGGGGGCGGGCCGTGACGATCGGCGAGGACAGGCTCCGCGCGGACTTCCCGACGCAGCTCCTCGTGGAGCCGCGGGCCGTGGTGTTCCATGCCGCGGACGGGGTCGAGGTGCACGCCGACCTCTTCCAGCCGCCGCCGGCCCGCGGGGCCGGGCTGGTGCGCGACGGCAGGCGCCCCGCGGTGATCTTCATCCACGGGGGCCCGCCCCGGCAGATGCTCCTCGGGTGGCACTACTCGTACTACTACTCGAACGCGTACGCGGTGAACCAGTACCTCGCGAGCCGCGGCTTCATCGTGCTCTCGGTCAACTACCGGCTGGGCATCGGCTACGGGCACGACTTCCACCACCCCGACAGCGCCGGTGTGCGGGGCGCCTCGGAGTACCGTGACATCGAGGCCGCGGGGCGCTGGCTGGCCGCGCGCCCGGACGTGGACCCCAAGCGCATCGGGCTGTGGGGCGGGTCGTACGGAGGGTACCTCACGGCGCTGGGGCTGGGGCGCGACTCGGATCTCTTCGCGACCGGCGTGGACCTGCACGGCGTCCATGATTTCACGGTCGACGGCGGACGTCGCTTCGGCCGCGGCGACTGGCGCTACGAGCTGGGCGAGGAGGAGCTCGCGCGCCGCGCCGAGATCGCCTGGAGGTCCTCCCCCGTCGCCTGGGTGGACACGTGGCGCTCGCCCGTGCTCCTCATCCAGGGCGACGACGACCGCAACGTGGAGTTCCACCAGACGGTGGACCTGGCCCGACGGCTGAAGGCGAAGGGCGTCCCCTTCGAGGAGATCGTCCTTCCCGACGAGATCCACGACTTCCTGCGCCACCAGAGCTGGATCCAGGCCGACTCCGCCACCGCCGCGTGGTTCGACCGGCGCTTCGGGCGGATGTCGACGTCCGACGGGGGACGCTGAGCGCGCGGCACCACCCGCGGGGGCCGGGCGCCGCGGCGGCGCGCCACGCGCCCGGCACCCCGCTTGCACGCGCCCGGTCGGTCCGTTCTACTGCTGTTCTCGAACGCTCAAGACCGGAGCCCCGCATGAGATCGCGCATCCCCCTCCTCCTCCTCGCCTCCCTTCCCCTCCTGTGCGCGCCGGCGGCGCTGGCCGCGCAGACCGACCTCCCGCGCCACCACACCCCGGAGCCGACCGGGGCGGACATCACCTCGAGCGACCTGATGACCCGCCTCTACATCCTCGCCGACGACTCGATGATGGGCCGCGAGGCGGGCACGCTCGGTAACGTGAAGGGGACCGACTACATCGCCGCCGAAGCGAAGCGGATCGGGCTCCAGCCGGCCGGTGACGACGGGACGTACTTCCAGACCGTCCCCTACAAGACGCGCTCGCTGGACACCGCGTCGGTGATCGCCGTGAACGGGGAGCACCTCCGGCTGGGCGACGACTTCCTCCCGGCCGGGCGGGACGGCGGGAAGGCGATGGGGCTCACCGCCGTGTACGGCGGGGCCGCGGACGCCGAGCCCGGGCTCACGCCGGAGCAGGCGCGCGGCAAGCTCGTGGTGCTCACGGCCGGGCAGGGGAACCTCACCCGCCGGGCGCGTAGGCTGACCATCCCCGGCGCCGCGGCCGTCGCTGTCGTCGGCCTCGAGGAGGTGCCGCAGGGGTTCCGCGGCTTCTTCCTCCGTCCGCAGGGCTTCGTGGACGACCCGGCCACCGCCGGCACGGGCGGCTCGGGCACGCCGGTCGTCATCGTCTCGAAGGGAGCGGCCGCGAAGATGTTCTCGACGCCGCTCGCCGACCTGCGGCCGGGCGCGACGGGGGCCAGGGTCGACGTGGACCTGCGCTACCACGTCCAGGATCTCCCCTACCCGTCGCGCAACGTGGTCGGGATCATCCCCGGGAGCGATCCGAAGCTGCGCGGCGAATACGTGGCGATCGGCGCCCACAACGACCACATCGGGGTGCGCGACGCCGCGGTGGCGCACGACTCCCTGCGCATCTGGAACCACGTGGTCCGCCCCGAGGGCGCGGACGACAGCGGCAACCAGGCCACGCCGGAGCAGCAGGAGGAGGTGAACCGCCTGCTCGCCGAGTACCGAGCCGCCCACCCCGGTCCGCCCCGCATGGACTCGGTCTCGAACGGCGCGGACGACGACGGCTCCGGGTCGGTCACCGTGCTCGAGATCGCCGAGAGGATCGCGGCGATGAGCCCGCGTCCGAAGCGCTCGATCCTCTTCGTCTGGCACGTGGGTGAGGAGAAGGGCCTGCTGGGGTCCCGCTGGTTCACGGACCACCCGAGCGTGCCGCGCGACTCCATCGTGGCGCAGCTCAACATGGACATGGTCGGACGCGGCGACGCCGACGACGAGACCGGCCGCTCGATCGACGGGGCGCCGCTGCACGGCGGCCCGAACTACGTGATGCTCGTGGGGTCGCGCCGCCTCTCGACCGAGCTCGGCAACCTGGTCGAGAAGGTGAACACCGAGGACGGGCACGACATGACGTTCGACTACGCCTTCGACGCCGAGAACCACCCGTCGAACATCTACGGGCGCAGCGACCACTACGAGTACGCGCGCTTCGGCATCCCGATCGTCTTCTTCACCACCGGGCTGCACTCCGACTACCACCAGGTGACGGACGAGCCCGAGTACATCGACTACGAGCACATGGCGAAGATCGCCCGCCTCGTCGAGGACGTGGCCATCCACGTCGCGGACCTGGACCACCGGGTGAAGGTCGACCACCCCGTCACGGACGGGAACGACGGCGGGTCGCAGTAGCTTGGGCGCGATGCGCAGGGTCTCCCTTCCCCGCACGCTCGTGCTGGCCCTCCCGCTCGTCGTGGGCGTGGCCGCGTGCGGGGGCGCGTCGTCCGGGGACGACGGCGCCGCCCCCCCGGCCTCGTACTTCGACAACTCGGGGAGGGACGACGTCCTCTCCGGGGGCGTGAAGCTGATCCCGATCAGCACGCCGAAGGGCGAGTTCCGGGTGTGGACCAAGCGGGTCGGCAACAACCCCAGGATCAAGCTCCTCCTGCTGCACGGCGGCCCGGGCGCCACGCACGAGTACTTCGAGGCGTTCGACAGCTATCTGCCCGCCGCGGGCATCGAGTACTACTACTACGACCAGCTCGGGTCGGCGTACTCGGACCAGCCCGACGACTCCTCGCTCTGGGAGACCGGACGCTTCGTCGAGGAGGTGGAGCAGGTCCGCAAGGCGCTGGGCCTCGGGCCGCAGGACTTCTACCTGCTCGGGCACTCGTGGGGCGGCATCCTCGCGATGGAGTACGCCCTGAAGTACGGCCAGAACCTGAAGGGGCTGGTCATCTCGAACATGATGGCGAGCATCCCCGCCTACAACGCGTATGCGGACAGCGTGCTGAAGCCGGCCATGGACCAGAAGGTGCTCGCGGAGATCGAGGCGATGGAGGCCTCGGGCGACACGGAGAGCCCGCGCTACATGGAGCTGCTCGTGCCGAACTTCTACGAGCAGCACATCCTGCGCATGCCCGCCGCGGAGTGGCCGGACCCCGTGAACCGCGCCTTCGCGCGCATCAACCCGTCGATCTACGTGCCGATGCAGGGGCCGAGCGAGCTGGGCGCCAGCGGGAAGCTGGTGGACTGGGACCGCTCGGCGGACCTGCCGAAGATCGGGATGCCCACGCTCGTCATCGGGGCCGAGCACGACACGATGGACCCGAACTACATGCGGTGGATGTCGGAGCAGCTCCCGCGGGGACGCTTCCTCTACCTCCCGAACGGAGGGCACATGGCGATGTACGACGACCAGGCTGCCTACATGGAAGGGCTGATCCGCTTCCTGAAGGACGTGGACGCCGGCCGCTTCTGAGCCCCGCGCGCACGCCACCGACCGACGCGACACGAGGGAGGACCCCGTCCATGAGAACGCTTCCGCACGCGCGCGCCGTCGCCCTCCTCCTCCTCCCGATCCTCGCGCCCGCCGCGGCCGCGGCCCGACAGGACCCGGCCGCAGGCTTCGAGGTGAGGGACGTGATGATCCCGATGCGCGACGGCGTGCACCTGAACACGAAGATCTTCGTGCCGCGCGAGCACGCCGGCCCGCTCCCCTTCATCCTCAAGCGCACGCCCTACGGCGTGGCGGGCTCGGCCGGCAACTTCACGAGCTACATGAAGGACCTGGCGGCGGACGGCTACATCTTCGTCTTCCAGGACATCCGCGGCCGCTTCGGCTCGGAGGGGCGGTTCGTCATGCAGCGCCCCGCCCGCGCGCCGGGGGACAGCACCGCGATCGACGAGGGAACGGACACGTACGACACCATCGACTGGCTCCTCGCCAACGTCCCCGGCAACAACGGGCGCGTCGGGATGCTCGGCATCTCGTACGACGGCTGGACCACCGTGATGGGCGCGCTCGAGCCGCACCCGGCGCTGAAGGCGATCTCCCCGCAGGCGTCCCCGGCGGACATGTGGCTCGGCGACGACTTCCACCACAACGGTGCCTTCCGCCTGAGCTACGGCTTCGAGTACGCCGCGATGATGGAGACCTCGAAGGAGACCGAGCAGTTCGCCTTCGACCGCTACGACACGTACGACTGGTACCTCTCGCTCGGCTCCCTCGCGCACGTGAACGAGCGCGTGCTGAACGGGAAGATCCCGACGTGGAACGACTACGTCGCGCACCCCGACTACGACGCCTTCTGGCAGCGCCAGACGATGATCCCCCACATACGCTCGGTGCAGGTGCCGACGCTGAACGTGGGCGGGTGGTGGGACCAGGAGGACTTCTACGGACCCCTGAGCATCTACGAGGAGCTCGAGAAGCACGACGCGAAGGGGCTGAACTACCTGGTGGTGGGACCGTGGAACCACGGCGGGTGGGCGCGGCGCCCCGGCGACGCGCTCGGCCCGATCCCGTTCGGCAGCGCGACGTCCGAGTATTTCCTGGCCAAGGTGCAGGCGCCCTGGTTCGCATACTGGCTCAAGGACGAGGGGAAGCTCGACCTCCCGGAGGCGCTCACCTTCGAGGCCGGCTCGAACACGTGGAAGCGTTGGGACTCGTGGCCGCCGAAGCGCGAGACCGAGCAGACGCCGCTCTACCTCCGCGCGAACGGGCGGCTCTCCTTCGAGGCGCCCTCCGCCGGCGAGGCCGACCCCTTCGACGCCTACGTCTCGGATCCGGCGCACCCGGTGCCCTACCGCCACCGCCCGGTGCAGGCGACGTACGGGCCCGGGTCGCAGTGGCGCACCTGGCTCGTCGAGGACCAGCGCTTCGTGGACGACCGCGCCGACGTGCTCTCCTGGGAGAGCGACGTGCTCGGTGGCGACGTCACGATCGCCGGCGAGGTCGTGGCCGACCTCTTCGCCGCGACCAGCGGCACCGACGGCGACTGGATCGTGAAGCTGATCGACGTCTATCCGGAGAGCTACCCGGAGAACTGGGAGCTCGCGGGCTACCAGCTCATGGTGTCGAACGAGGTCTTCCGCGGGCGCTACCGCGACGGCTTCGAGCGCCCCCAGCCGATCGTGCCGGACTCCGTGCTGCACTACTCGTGGTCGCTGCACACGCAGGACTACACCTTCCGCGCCGGCCACCGCATCATGATCCAGGTGCAGAGCACCTGGTTCCCGATCATCGACCGCAACCCGCAGAAGTTCGTGCCCAACATCTTCCGGGCGAGCGACGCCGACTTCCAGCCCGCCCGCATCCGCGTGTACCGCGACCCCACCCACCCGTCGCACGTGACCGTCCCCGTCGTGCGGCGGAGGGCCTCGTGAGCCCAGACGGCACCGACCTCCTCGCGTGGCAGCGGGCCGCCACCGCGCTTCCGGGAGGCGGCTGGGACGCGGTGGTGGTGGGCGGCGGACCGTCCGGGTCGATGGCCGCCCTGCACCTCGCCGAGGCGGGCCGGCGCGTGCTCATGCTGGAGCGCCACGTCTACCCACGTGACAAGGCGTGCGGCGACCTCCTCATCCCCGACGCGCTCGGCGCGCTCCGCCGCGCCGGGCTCTACGACGCGGTCGCGGCGGTGGCCCGGCCGCTGGCCGAGGCGGTGATCTCCAGCCCATCGCGCATCGAGTGGTCGATCCCGGGGGAGTACCTCTGCCTGCAGCGCGAGCGCCTCGACGCCCTCCTCGCCGAGGGCGCGGCCGACCGGGGGGCGGTGGTCGCGCACGGGCGCGTGGAAGGCGTCCGCCCGCTCGAGGACGGCACCGTCGAGGTGGACGTGCGCGGACGGGAGCGCCCCTTCCACGCCCGCACGGCCGTCCTGGCCGCGGGCGCGGACGTCTCGCTCATCGACGGCCTGGGGATGGTGGAGCGCGCCGCGCCCACCGCGGTGGCCGTGCGTGCGTACGTGCGCTCCCCGGTCACGGTCGGCTCGATGCTCATCTCCTTCGACCGCGACATCGTGCCAGGCTACGCGTGGATCTTCCCCCTTCCCGACCACGTGTACAACGTCGGCGTCGGCACGCTCTACGACCCCGCCGAGCCGGCACGGCACGACCTGCGCCGGCTCTACGACGTCTTCTGCACGGGGTACCCGGAGGCGCGCGCGCTCACGGAGGCCGCCGAGTGGACGACCCCGATCCGCGGCGCCCGTCTGCGCTGCGGCCTGAGCGGCGCCCGCGCCCGTGGCCCGGGCAACGTGGTGGCGGTGGGGGAGCAGATCGGCACGACGTATCCGTTCACCGGCGAGGGGATCGGGAAGGCGATGGAGACGGGTGAGCTCGCGGCGCAGCACATCGCGGCCTTCCTCGACGGCGACGCCGCGGCGCTCGACAGGTACGCCGGCCGGGTCGAGCGCGAGCTGCGCCCGCGCTACCACGGCTACGAGGTGGCTCAGCGCTGGCTGGCCCGCCCCTGGCTGAACGACCTCCTGTCCTGGCGGATGAGGCGCGGCCGCTGGCTGCAGGAGGCGGCGCGCGGCGTGGTCGCGGAGACCGTGGATCCGGCGCGCGTCTTCTCCTGGCGGGGGCTGCTCCGGTCGGTCGTAGGCTGAGTGGCGCGAAACGAGCACCTTGCTCCCGGGGAGCGGAAAGTGGACTATCCAGGCTCACTCTGCCCCCCGGAAGACCGGGAAGGAGCCCCCCAGATGAGCCCCAACAACGTCGGCGTCGAACCGGAACGCCGTCACTCCGACTCCCTCCGCCTGCGCGCCATGTCCGCCGGCATCACGGTGTCCGACCTCGAGGCGAGCCGCGCCTGGTACTGCGACACGCTCGGCTTCACGCTCGCGGATACGTGGGAGCACGAGGGCGTGGTGCAGGGCTACGCGCTCGTGGCGGGCAACGTGCGGCTCATCCTCAACCAGGACGACTGGTCGAAGGGGCGGGACCGCGTGAAGGGCGTGGGGATGCGCTTCCACCTCGGCACCGCCCAGGACGTGGACGAGATCGCCGCCGGGATCAAGGCACGCGGCGGGACGCTGGCGTCCGAGCCCGCCGACATGCCCTGGGGCTCTCGCGCCTTCTCCCTCGTCGATCCCGACGGCTTCCACCTGACGATCGCGTCGGAGCGCTGAAGCGCCCCGCGCGACCTCACGAGGCCAGCAGCTTCGCCACCGCCTCGAGGAAGGCCGCCCGGTCGATCGGCTTCGGGAAGAAGCCGTCGGGAGGCGGCACCAGCGTCCTGTTGCCGAGGAACTTCTCGTAGGCGTAGCGGTCGCCGCCGTAGCCCGTCACCCCGGTCACGACGAGCACCGGGATGCGCGCGAGCGCGGGGTCGGTCTTCACCTCCTTGTAGAGGCGCGTCCCCGAGGCCTTCGGCATCGAGATGTCCAGCGTGACCAGGTCCGGCTTCTCCGCACGGATCCTGGCCAGCGCTTCCGTCCCGTCCGAGGCTGTGAGCGTCTCGTAGCCGCTGTCCCGCAGCAGCATCTCGAGGTAGGCGACGACGTCGGGCTCGTCGTCCACGACGAGCACCCGTTTGGCCGGCTGGGACCCGGCGTGTGCGGACGATGCCATGACTTCCTCCTTCGCGATCGCGGTCAAGTCGGATCCGGGGGCCCGCCCCGCGTTCCGGCGCCGGTGTGCTGCAGCGCCTCGAGCGCGCGCCTGAGCGCGTGCGGCTCCGCCCCGGCGAGCCGCCGCCGCACCTCCTCCTGAAGACCCACGCGGTCCTCGTCCCCGGGCGACTCCTCGATGCCGAGGGCCCGCTGCACGCAGCGCACGTAGTCGAGCGGCTTCACCGGCTTCTCGAGGTAGACGCCCGGACCGGAGAGCACCCGGCTGTCGACGATGTCCTCGAGGTCTCCCCTGCCCAGCTCGTCGCGCGCGTGCGCCGTGACGATGAGCACGGGGATGCGCGAGAGCTCCCGGTCCTTGCGCAGCTCGTAGAGCAGCTTGTGCCCGCTCTTCTTCGGCATGACCAGGTCGAGCGAGACGAAGTCCGGCGGGTCCGCGCGGATCATCTCGAGCGCCTCGCTCCCGTCCGCTGCGGTGCGGACGTCGAACCCCGCGTCGGTGAGGATCTGCGAGAGGTAGTCGCGGACGTCCGGCTCGTCGTCGACCACCAGCACGGTCCTGTCCTGCGCGCGTATCATCACATCGGCCTCCCGGGCTCCGGCGAGGCTTCGGCGGCCGCCCCCTCTCCCGCCCTCGGGAGGGAGGAGCGCGGCAGCTCGATGCGGAAGACCGACCCCTCACCCTCCTTCGAGTCGAAGGCGATGCGGCCACCGTGCTGGTGGACGATCCGCTTCGTGGTGAGCAGGCCGAGCCCCGTGCCCCTGTCCGAGCCCTTCGTCGTGAAGAATTTCGAGAAGATCTTGCGGGAGATGTCGTAGTCCATCCCGCGCCCGTTGTCCGAGACCTCGTAGATCAGCGTGCCGTCCACCTCGCGCGTGCCGACGACCACCACGAAGCGCCGGTCGGCCTCGGCGACGAGGCAGGCGTCGATCGCGTTCGACACCAGGTTCGCCAGGCAGGTGTGGATGCCGTCCTCGTCGAGCGGCGCCGGCGCGAGGCCCGGCGTGAGCGTGGCCTCGAGCTCGATCCCGGCGCGGGCCGCCTGCTCGCGGAAGAGATCGACCACGTGGCGGGCAGGGGCGTTCGGGTCCACCGGCGCGGTGACGGTGGGGCGGCCCTTCGCGAAGTCGAGGAACTCCTTCACGAACGCGGAGATGCGCGAGACGTTCGCCTCGAGCATCGACCAGCCGCGCGCGATGCGCGCGTCGTCGGCCGTGCGGATGCCCGTGTTCACGGCGTACATCCCGCCTTCGAGCCCCATGAGGACGTTCTTGATCCCGTGCGCCACTCCCGCGACCGTCTCGCCCACGGCCGCCAGGCGCTCGGCATCCCGCTTCTCCTGCTCGAGCCGCTTCACGGGCGTGATGTCGGTGCACATCTCGATCACGAACGGGATGTCGCCGTTCGGGCGCACCATCGGCACCATGTGCACGAAGTAGTCGATGTGCCGGCCGTCGTGGACCCCCTCCTCCTCGCGGCTGCGGATCTTCCCGTCCATGAAGCACTCGAGGGCGGCACAGCGCAGGCAGGGCTCCGTGCGCTTCTTGTAGACCTCGTAGCAGGGCCGCCCCTCCCACGGGCCGAACGCCTCCGTGAAGCGTCGGTTGGCCTCCTGCACGCGGAAGTCCCGGCTGATGACGCTGATCGCCATCGGGACCTCGTCGAACAGGTTCGATCGGATCCAGCTCTCGATCTCGCCCGCCCTCGTGCCCAGCGCGTTCATGGGCGAGTCACACCGCGGACGAGCCCGCCGGCGCCTCCGTCGGCGCCCGGGCTCCCCGCCCCGACGGCGGACCGGCGCTGCGGCCGCAGCTCCTCGAGCAGCCGCCCGCGATCGGCGTCGTGACAGGCGCGACACTCGTCCAGACCCTCGGGCCTCGCCTGCGTGCCGTCCTCCACCTCCAGGCGGTGGCACGTGACGCACAACCCATGCATCGCCTCCACGTAGCTCGCGGCGGGCCGCCAGCGCGCGAAAGGCGGGTCGACGATGCGGCTCGCGACCGCGTCTCCGGCGTGGCAGTCCATGCACGCCGTCGAGGTCGCCCGCGTCTTGGTGGCCGCATCGTCCGCGTGGCACTGCACGCACCCCGCGTTCCCTCCGAGCGCCGCCTCGTGCGCGGGGTGGTCGAACACGTCGGTGGTCGCGTACGCGTCGCGGTGACAGGCCGCGCACGCCGTGTTCCGCTCGAGCGGGAGGCTCAGGTGGTGGCACGTCGCGCACGAGGTGTCGGCGCCCAGGCGCGCGACGTGCGCGTCGTGGTCGAAGAGCACGAGCGTGCCGTCGCGGTTCCCGTCGATCGCGAGGAGCCGCACCGGCGCCGGGGTCGGGCCGTCGCCGGACGAGACGCCGTCGGCAGACGACACCCTCGCCCCCGAGGGCGCGGCGGCGAGCGACAGCTCCCGCTCGACACCGGGACCCGGATCGCGCACGACGCCCTCGACCCCGCGCGCAGCCTGCACGGGCGTCCGGACCGGCTCCACCCCGGTAACCGGAAGGAAGGCGAGCGCCACCACGACGCCGACCAGGGCCGCCATGGAGTAGCGCCCCGGTGCCGCGACGGCCGCCGGCATCAGTCCGTGCAGCGTGGCGGGATCGTGGCTGGGCCGGGGCCGGGCGGGCGCAGCGCCGGCGCCGACGTCGTCGTACACACGCAAGCGCTCCACGAAGAAGACGAAGATCAGCGCGAACGCGGAGACGATCCCCACGCTCACCGCGACCTCCTCCCAGCTCGGGAAGTAGCCGAAGCCCTCCGGGCGCGCGAAGGAGAGGATCGACACGTCCAGCCGGTACAGCACCATCCCGCCCACCGTCAGGCCGGCGCACACACCCACGAGCACGCGCGTGGCACGCACGCGCCGGAAGAGCATCAGGGTGGCGGGGAGCACGGCGCTCACGCCGAGCTCGATGAGGAAGAGGTCCGCCTGGCGCGACCCGTCGAGCGCGGAGGGGAGGATGCCCCGGAGCGCCAGGTCGCCGATGCGCAGCGCCACGTAGATCCACAGCACCACCGCGGCCGCCGCGGCCAGCCCGCCGAGCTCGCGCTGGTGCGCACGATGACCGAGGAACCACGACGACAGCACCGACTCGAGCACGACCATCATGAGCCCCAGCCCAACGGCGGAGGTGAAGAAGAGCGCGTAGATGATGGGCGAGTACCAGAGCGGGTGGAGCCGGTAGGGGGTGATGAGGAAGAGCGAGCCCAGCGACGACTGGTGCAGCGTGGAGAGGACGATTCCCGTGATGACGAGCGGGATCGTCGCCTTCCTCAGCCCCGAGAGGAGCGCGCGGAAGACGCGCCCCGAGAAGAGCGGATGCTCGAGCACCGCGGGCGCGAACTCCAGCGTCAGCACGGTCAGGTAGAGCATCACGCACATGGCGACCTCGAAGAGCACCGAGTGGTGCTGCCAGTGCACGAGCGGGTGCCAGATCCGCCACGGCAGGCCGAGGTCGTAGAGGAGCCCTACCGCCACCGCCGCGTAGCCGAGCATCGCGGTGAGCACCGCCGGCCGCACGAACGGGCGGTATCGCTCCAGCCCGAAGACGTGCACGGTCGCGGCCAGCACGAAGCCTCCGGCGGCGAGCGCGACGCCCGACATCACGTCGAAGCCGATCCACAGCCCCCATGGAGCCGCGTCCGAGAGGTTGGTGACCGCGCCCAGTCCGTACGTGAAGCGGACCACGGTGACCGCCGCCAGGACGCCGACCAGCGTCCACAGGACGGTCTTCAGAGCGACGAGCCGGTCAGTCATCTTCGCCTCCCGCTTCGCCTGCCGGGGCCTCGTCGGCCGCCCGCGCCGCGAGCCTCATGCGCCGACGGATGACCCAGTGGATCCCACCCATGAGCGACGCCATCCCCACCACCACGGGCGGCACCTTCTCGAGCGACGCCCAGCTCAGCGTGGGGAGCGGCGTGTCCGTGAGCTTCCCGCTCCATCCCAGGAAGCCGAGCGACGTGTCCGCGAGGTAGAGCACCGACGTGCCCCCCACCTCCTTCTCGCCCCAGACGTGGTCGACGTAGCGCCCCGGCTCGGCCTCGATGCGCCGGTGCGCCTCGCGCAGGAGGTCCTCACGCGACCCGAAGAGGAGCGCGTCGTGCGGGCAGGCGTCGACACACGCGGGCTCCTTTCCCTCCTGCAGGCGCCCGTAGCAGAGGTCGCACTTCCGCACGTACGGCACCGACTCCTCCCACTCGTAGCGGGGAACGCCGTACGGGCAGGCGACCAGGCAGTACCGGCAGCCCATGCACAGCTCGGAGTCGTAGACGACCGGGCCCTCGGGCGTCTTCTGCATCGCGCCCACCAGGCAGGCGCTCACGCAGGCCGGCTCGAGGCAGTGGCGGCACTGCTGCTTGACGAAGTGGTCGTCCGGTCGGCGCAGGATCGTCGTGAAGCGCGTCGAGGAGAGGCCGTCCAGGGCCTCCTGGCCGGCGCGCTTCCGGTCCGGGCCCAGTCCCTTCTCCTCCTTGCAGGCGAGCACGCACGACTCGCAACCGGTGCAGCGCGTGCTGTCGACGAGGATCGCGGGCGCGCGGATCATATCGGCTCGTTCTCCTTGCCCAGCGCCACCGCGACCCGGCTCCCCGCGTCCGGCGGGAAGTGCCAGGCCAGCTCGGAGACGAGCTGGGTCAGGGGGAGGAGGATCATGTGGCTCAGCTTGGTGAGCGGGACCAGCACGAGGAGGAGGTCGGCCGAGAGGACGTGCGCGAGCAGCGTCGGATCGGCCGGCAGCGGGTTCCACGTGGGGTGCATCACGAGCATCCCCGATGCGAAGGCGACCGCCACCAGCACCGGGAGCGCGTAGTCCTGGAAGCGCCCGAGCGGGCGCGTGGCGCGCGACGCGGCGCGCAGGACGATCAGGCCGAGGGCGCTGACGAGCACCGTGAGCGTGAGCGTCGTCGCGGTCCCGTTGGGGAGCGCCGGCCAGGACAGGCCTACGCCCCGCTCCCAGAGCGCGATGTGGCCCGCCAGGAAGAGCGGCACCAGGATCACGCCCGCGTGGAAGACCAGCGTCGTGGTGCTGTAGGGCCAGCGCTCCCGCAGGTGCGCGACCGGCACGAGCCAGCGCAGCGTGGCGCGCGCGACCAGCGCGGTCGGGAGCGTCCGGTCCCCGGCCCGGCGCCAGGTGCGGCGCGCGTTCCACAGCGTAAGCGCCAACTGGCGCACGAGGCCCAGGACCATGAAGGCGAGCGCGGCCTGGAAGAGCGGCCCGCGCGCGAGGTGGAGCCAGCCGTCCATGGTCAGCCTTCCTTCGGCCGCACGGCCGAGAAGTCTATCGCCCGCAGGAGCAGGTCGTGGACGCCCATGACCTCCACGTCCTCGAGGTCGTTGTCCTGACAGAGCTCACGGAGCTGCTTCTTGCAGTTTGCGCACGGCGACACGACGATCCGTGCGCCCGTGTCGCGGATCTGCTCCGCCTTGCGGAGCCCCATGGGCCCGGTGCGGAAGGGGCGGACCTCGTCGATCGACACCAGCCCGCCGCCCCCGCCGCAGCAGTAGTTGCGCGTACGGTTCGGCGTCATCTCGACGTAGTCCGAGCAGATCGCTTTCAGGATCTCGCGCGGCTGCTCGGTGATGCGCCCGACACGCGCGATGTTGCACGGGTCGTGGTAGGTCACGCGCTCGGCGATGCGGTCGGCCTTGAGCGGGATCCTCCCCGCCTCGAGCATGTCGTAGGCGTACTCGAGGCAGTGCACGACCTCGGGCGCGTCCGCGCCCGCGAACGTCGGCGCGTACCATGCCGAGCGCGTCGCGTGCCCGCATTCACCGACCAGGATCTTCCGCGCGCCGAGGCGATGCACCTCCGCCACGATGCGCTTCACGACGCGCTCCATCACCCGGTCGCTGTAGAAGAGCCCGTAGTTGATCCCGTCGTAGTTGCCGCTGCCGATCGTCCAGGAGCCGCCCGTGACGTGCATCACGGCCGCGTTCCCCATGAGCGTGTCGGCCTCCATGATGTAGTCCGACACCGCGGGGAAGAACACGTACTCCGCGCCCTCGACGTCGAACGGGTACTCGATGTCGACATCGTAGATGTCGTGGAGCTCCTCGGTGAGGAACTCACACGTGTCCTTGAGCGCCGGGAGCGGGATCCCCGACGTGTTCCCGGACTTCCCGTCGAGCTGCTCGCGGACGGAGACCAGGAGCGCGCGCGGCACGATCCCCACCTCGGCGAGCGCCCAGCGCGCCAGGTGGGTGACCAGGCCGTGGTCGAGCCCCATCGGGCACGAGGCCTTGCACCGACGGCACGCCGTGCACCGGTAGTAGGCCTCCGCCATCTCGTCGAGGTAGGCGTCGGTGAGCTCGAAGCCCCCGAAGATCCTCGCCTTCAGGACGCCTGCGGGCATGAAGTAGCGGCGGTAGACGCGCAGGAGCAGCTCGGAGCGGCGACAGGGGATGTCCTCGGGCGCGCCCGTCGCCGCGTAGAGCTGGCAGTCGGACGCGCAACGTCCGCACTTGGCGCTCGTGCGCGCGTACGTGTCGAGGGCGACGCCGTAGCTGCCGTGCTCCAGGATCGCCGCGAGCGCCTCCAGAAACCTCCGCGGTCGACCGCTCGGCGCGAGCGCGCCCGCCTCGACGTGATAGCTGTATCGGCTCGGTATGGCCACCGGATGTCACTCCATGAAGCGCCCGCCCGCGGGGCTCGTCGCCCCGCGGTGGTCGGGAAGCTCGGTTCCCGGGGTCAGGCGGCCCCGCAGGTAGAGGTCCAGGAGGTCCTCGACGCACCCCGCGACCCATGAGACGACCGCGAACCCGCTGGCCTTCAGGACGTCCTCGTAGAAGTCCTGCATCCCGCCGCAGATCACGGTGTCGACCTTCTGGTCGCGGAGGAGTCGGACGCGGTCGAAGGGGTCGCGGCTACGCAGGGGGAAGTCGATCTGGTCGACGACGCGGCCGCCCTCGATCGTGAACACGGCCATCGTGGCGCAGTACTCGAAGCACGGCGCGACCGTCTCACCCATCCGTGGAACCGCGACTCTCACGCGCACCTCCCTTTCACCCGTTTCAAGCGCAAGTCGCGGACCCGTCCGGAGGCGCGGAGCGCTCGACGCTATAACCCCGCGTCCTCCAAGTGCTTACGGGGCTTCGCGAGTGCCGGTGTGGGGCTCGGGTGGGGCGTGGAGGTTTCGGCGCTGAAACGCGCCGCGTTTCACGCGTTACGCCCGCGGAACGTCTGCGTCGTGCGGCAGGGTGGGAGCGTCGGCGATTCCGTGCTTCTTCATCTTGCGCCAGAGCGTGGTGCGGCTGATGCGCAGCTCACGCGCCGCGGCGTCGCGCCGGCCGCCGTGTCGGCGTAGCGCGCTGCGGATGACCTCGGCCTCCCCGCGCAGGAGCGGGGATCCGACCGGCGCCGGGGTGGAGGCGGGCATCGGCTTCCACCCTGCCCGCACGTCGTCCGGGAGGTGTCGAACCTCCATGAGGCCGTTGTGGCAGAGGACGAAGCCGTACTCGATGATGTTCTCGAGCTCGCGCACGTTCCCGGGGAAGTGGTGCCGCATGAGGATCTCCATCACCTCGGGCGTCACCCCCTGGATCCTGCGGTCCTTCTTCGCGTTGAAGCGGCGGATGAAGTGGTCGACCAGGTAGGGGATGTCCTCACGCCGCTCGGCGAGCGGCGGGATGATCAAGCGGACGACGGCCAGCCGGAAGTAGAGGTCGTCGCGGAAGCGCCCCTGGCTGACGAGCGACGCGAGATCGTGGTTCGTGGCGGCCACGATGCGCACGTCCGCACGGTGGCTCTCCACCGACCCGAGCGGGTGGTACTCGCGCTCCTGCAGGAGGCGGAGGAGCTTCACCTGCGTCTCGAGCGGGAGGTCGCCGATCTCGTCGAAGAAGATCGTCCCCCCCTCCGCCGCGGTGATGCGCCCGGGCTTGTCCCTGCGGGCGTCGGTGAACGCGCCGCGCTTGTAGCCGAAGAGCTCGGACTCGAAGAGGTTCGGCGGGAGCGTGCCGCAGTTGACCACCTCGTAGGGCCGCTTGCCGCGCTGGCTCAGGTTGTGGATCGCACGGGCGAGGAGCTCCTTCCCCGAGCCGCTCGGCCCCTCGATCAGCACGGTGCTCCCGCTCGCCGCGATGTCGGGGAGGATCGCGAAGATCTTCTGGAAGGCCTCGCTCTTGCCGATGATGTCCTCGAACGTGTAGCGCGCGAGGACCTCGCGGCGGAGCTGCTCGATGGTGGAGAGGTCGCGGAAGGTCTCGACGGCACCGAGGAGCGTGCCGTCGTCCGCGCGCAGCGCGGCCGTGCTCACCGAGATCGGAACGGAGCGCCCGCGGGTCGTCAGGATGCGGGCGGCCCGGTCGATCACCTCCTGCCCCGAGTCGAGCGTCTCCAGGATCGGGCACGCGTGCTCGCACAGGTCGGAGTGGAACACGTTCGAGCAGCGTCGGCCGATCGCCCGCTCGGCGGTCACGCCCGTGATCCGCTCGGCGGCGCGGTTGAACGAGGAGATGCGCCACTCGCGGTCCACGGTGAAGACCCCGTCCGCGACGCAGCGCAGGACCGTCTCGAAGAATCGGGTCTCGTCCAAGGCTCCTGGTACCTCCGTGGGGGGATGCCCCTTCCTGAAAGCTAAGGCATCCGCGCCCCCTGGGGAGGCCATGCGGAGCGCGCCGACCGGGGCCGCGCGGGCCCGTGGCGAGCGCGCGCGTCCGTGGGGGCACCGTTGAGACGAGGCGGGACCTGCGTTATTTTGTGCATATACCCATAACCGGAGCCTCCCTCTGCCCCGTCCCCGAAAGCGCCGCGCCTGTCGCCGATTCCAGGGCGACCCCGTCTTCAAGCCGCGCAGCGTCCCGATGACCGAGCTGGACACGGTCGAGCTGGCGCTGAGCGAGCTGGAGGCGATGCGCCTCTGCGATCTCGAGGGTCTGGACCAGGAAGCGGCGGGGGAGCGGATGGGCGTGTCACGCGGCACGGTCCAGCGCCTCGTGAAGCGCGCCCGCGCGAAGGTCGTCGGCTGCCTGGTCGACGGCCGGGCTCTGGTCGTACGCAAGGGCGAGGAAGATGCGCATCTGCATACCGACGGAAACGGATGAAGGGATCGGCGCGCCCGTGTCGCGGCACTTCGGCAGGGCCCCGTTCTTCAGCGTCGTGGACTCGGTGACCGGCGAGGTCGCGGCGGAGCCCAACGACCACGTCGACCACGAGCACGGGCAATGCGACCCCCTGGAGCGACTCTCGAAGCTCGCCCCCGACGCGGTGGTGGTCGCCGGCATCGGCGGGAACGCGCTCCGTCGGCTGGCCGCCGCCGGCATCCCCACGTACCTGACGCGCGCCGCCACGCTCGGCCACGTCCTCGCGCAGGTGCGCAGCGGGGGCCTGAAGGAGATCGACGCGAAGGAGGCGTGCGCGGGCGGCGCGGGACCCGGGCACGTCCACTTCCACGAGGCGTGATCGGCGGACGCCCCGCCCCCGGGGGCGGCCCCGACTCCGAGCCGCGGACCCACGTCCAAGAGGAGGACCCCCATGAGGATCGGTATCATCATCTGTGACCGCTACCGCACGTGCGGTGGCGGCAAGTGCTTCCGCTCGGTGCGGGAGCGCGCCGGCGCGTTCGCGAGATACGCTGCCGACGAGCCGCTCGAGGTGGTCGGGTACACGACGTGCGCGGGATGTCCGGGCGGAAACGTCGAGTACGTGCCCGAGGAGATGATCAGGAACGGCGCCGAGGCCATCCACCTCGCGACCGGTATGGTGGTGGGTTATCCGCCATGCCCGTACCTCGACTACTTCACGTCGTTCATCACCGAGCGGTACGGCGTGCCGGTGGTGCTCGGCACGCACCCCATCCCCGAGAAGTACATGAAGGTGCACCGGCGGCTCCCGTCACTCCCGGTGCTGGCGGGCAACGAGGCGCTCCTCGCCACGGAGGAGGTGCGCCGCGCCTACGACTGAGCGGGCGGCCGTGGGGAACGGCGCACGCGCCCGCTGGATGCAAGCCCGGGCTGCCTAGAGCTCCCGCCCGGTCTCGGCCGGAGGCTCCTCGCCGGGGTTGATGTAGAGGTCCTCCATCAGCCCGTGCTGCTTCTCGTACAGGCGGCGGTAGAGGCCGCCCAGCGCGAGCAGCTCCTCGTGCGTGCCGCGCTCCACGATCTCGCCCTGGTCGAGCACCAGGATCTGGTCGGCCGAGCGGATCGTGGAGAGCCGGTGCGCGATCACGAAGGTGGTGCGTCCCTTGCGCAGGGCGCGCAGCCCGTCCTGGATCATCGCCTCCGCCTCGCTGTCCAGCGACGAGGTGGCCTCGTCGAGGATGAGCACGCGCGGGTTGGCCACGATCGCGCGGGCGATGCCGACCCGCTGGCGCTGCCCGCCGGAGAGCTTCACGCCGCGCTCGCCGACCACGGTCTCGTACTTCTCGTCGAAGCGCTCGATGAACTCGTCGCAGTGCGCGATGTGCGCCGCCTGGCGGATGTCGCCGTCGGTGGCCTGGGGGTTCGCGAAGGCGATGTTCTCCCGCACGGTGCCGTCGAAGAGGAAGTTGTCCTGCATGACGACGCCGAGGAACTGCCGGTAGTCGCGCAGGCGCAGCTCCTGCAGGTCGCGGCCGTCGACCTGGACGTTGCCGGACTTCGGCCTGTAGAACGCCATGACCAGGCCGATCAGCGTGCTCTTCCCCGAGCCGGACGGCCCGACCAGCGCGGTGGTGGTGCCCGCGGGCGCGTGGAACGAGATGCCCTTGAGCACGGGCGTGTCCGGCTTGTACTCGAACCAGACGTCGTCGAAGGCGACCTCGCCGACCAGGTCGGGGATGACGGCGCGCTCGTCGTCCTCGTCGTCCTCGGAGCGCACGGCGCGCAGCTCGTGGATGCGGTCGAGCCCGGCGAACGCCTCGGTGATCTGCGTGCCGATCGAGGAGATCTGCACGAGCGGCGCGACCATCACGCCCACGTACATCACGTAGCTGAACAGCTCGCCCTGCGTCATCGACCCGTCGAGGATCGAGCGCCCGCCGACCCAGAGGATCGTCACGCCGATCGCGCCGACCACGATCGTGGACACCGCGCCCAGGAGCGACGTGCCGGTGATCGTGGAGGCGATGTTCTTGAAGAGGCGGTCGACACCGCCGCCGAACACGGCCTCCTCGCGCTCCTCCGCCACGTAGGTCTTCACGAGGCGGATGCCCCCCAACGACTCGTTGAGCCGCCCCGTCACCTCCGCGTTGATCTCGCCGCGCTTGCGGAAGATCGGGCGGAGCTTCTTGAAGGCGATCGACATCGCCGCCGCGAAGAGGAGGAGGAAGAGGATCGTGCCGAGCGTGAGCTTCGCGTTCATCGACACGAGGATGCCGAACGCGATCACCGCCGTGAGCAGCCCGCCCACGAGCTGCACGAGCCCCGTCCCGACGAGGTTCCGGATCCCCTCGGGATCGGTCATGATCCGCGAGATGACGATGCCGGTCTTCGTGGAGTCGAAGTAACCGACGGGGAGACGCAGGACGTGCGCCTGCACCTGCTTGCGCATCTTGGCGATGGCGCCCTGGGCGGCCACGCTCACGACCTGCGCGAGCGTGAACGAGGTCACGGCCTGGACGATCGCCGCGCTTCCCGCCGCCAGCACGAGCCACTTCAGCAGCTCCGGCCGGTGCTGGCCGATGACGTCGTCGATGAGGAATCTCGGCATCGCGGGCATGATGAGGCCCGTCAGCCGGTTCACCACCATGAGCGCGAGGCCGATGGTGAGCGTGCGTCGGTGCTCGCGGACGAGGTGCGTGGCCTCGGCGCGAACGTTCGTGAAGTCTACCTTGGGCCGCTTCGGCTTTTCCTGGGGCATTCGGTCAAGCTAGAGTCGATCGGCCCCCGGTGGAATGGGGGACCGGCCCGGGTGGTCGTCGCGGGGGCGCCCGACGTCGCGCGACGGCCCCCGGCGGCGCCTCCGGGTCACGTCGCTCCGCCGAGCCACCCCCGCACGTCACGCACGTGCGGGACCCCGCCCGCGTGCACGACGCGCCCGTCCACGACCACCCCGGGCGTGCTCATCACGCCCCACCCGAGGATGTCCGCCATCTCCGTGACCTTCTCGACCTGAACCTCCACGCCGAGCGAGGCGGCCTCGCGCTCGAGCATCTCCGCCGTGAGCCGACAGCTCCGGCACCCGGAGCCCAGCACCTTGATGTCCTTCATGTTCCCTGCCTCGGCCCGCCCGGGTCCTACAGGCGGATGGCGTTGAAGAGGTAGCCGACGACCACGAAGGCGACGGCCAGATAGCCCGCGAAGAAGCCGAGCATGCGGAGCTTCAGCACCTTGCGCAGGATGATCATCTCGGGGAGCGACAGGGCGACCACGCTCATCATGAGCGCGAGCACCGTGCCCACGGGCACCCCCTTCCCCAGGAGCGCCTCCGCGACCGGGATGATCCCCGACGCGTTGGCGTACATCGGCACGCCGGCGATCACCGCCAGCGGGACGGCGAGCGGATTGGACGCGCCCGCCCAGCGCGCGAAGAAGTCCTCGGGGACGAAGCCGTGCAGCGCGGCCCCGAGCCCGACGCCCAGGAGCACCCACACCCAGATCCGACCCACGATGTCGCGCACCTCTCCCCAGGCGAAGTCCGCGCGTGCGCGCAGCGAGCCGCGGTCGGACGTGACGGAGCCCGCGTCCCCGACGCGGATCTTCCACACGTAGTCCTCGACCCAGCGCTCGAGCCCGAGCCCGTCGATGAGCGCGCCGCCGGCCACGCCCACCAGGAGCCCGGTGGCCACGTAGAGGACGGTGAGCTTCCACCCGAGGAGGCTCAGCAGGAGGACCACCGCGACCTCGTTGATCATCGGCGAGGCGATGAGGAACGCCATGGTGGCCCCCACCGGGATGCCGGCCTCCACGAAGCCGATGAAGAGCGGCACCGAGGAGCACGAGCAGAACGGCGTCACCGCGCCGAGCACCACGGCCATCGTGTAGGCGGCCCACCGGGAGCGCCCCTCGAGGGCGGCGCGCACGCGCGCCGGAGAGAGCATGGACCGGAAAAGGCCCATGACGAAGATCACGGTCACGAGGAGGGCGAAGATCTTCGTCACGTCCTCGACGAAGAAGTGCAGGGCTTCGGCGGCGCGCGTCCCGGGTGTCCACCCCAGGAGCCGGTAGGTGACGGCGTCGGCAAGAAGGGAGAAGACGCGGAGCACGGTCGTCACCTCAGCGCCACGGGAGCGGTCGCGTCCGCGAGCGCGGCGCGAACCCGCCAGCGGGAGAGCCGCGCCTCGTCCTCGTCGCCGGGGGCGGCGGCGGTGAACGGGGCGAAGCCGCTCAGCACCCGGGCCGCGTCCGCATCCGGGACCTCGGCCACGCGGTAGAGCACGCGCACGCCGTCCCGACGATCCTGCACCAGCCCGGCGGCGGCCAGGTACCGCATATGCCTCGAGGTCTTGGACTGCGTCGCACCCAGCGCGGCCTCCACGTCGCAGACGCAGAGCTCACCGTGGCGCATGAGCAGCGCGAGGATTCGGAGCCGTGCCGGCTCCGAGAGCGCCTTGTAGAGGCGGGCGATCCGTTCCATGGTCCCTCCCGATGGGTCCAATCTACCCGTCCATGCGGGTAGACGGGTGTCGGGAAAGACCCGCGACGCGCGCAACCGGGTCCCGGCCGTGCAACGAATCGCTGGCCGTCCGCATCTCATTCGGGTACCCTACCTAGGATTCTGTGTACCCGAGCCGCAGGGACCATGGGCAAGCTGTTCAGCCTCACCTATCCGACCGCCGCCGTCCTCCTGGCCATCCGCCACGGCCACCGCTACGGATTCGACGTGATGGACGCGACGGGCCTGCCGGACGGGACGGTCTACCCGATCCTCCGGCGCCTGGAGCGTCGCGGTGTGCTGGTCGGCGCCTGGGAGGACGAGGCGCACGCCCGCGCGGAGCAGCGGCCACCGCGGCGCTACTACCGGCTGACGACCGTCGGCGAAGAGGCCCTCGGCGAGGTGACGGTCCGCTTTCCGGCGCTCCTGCGGCTCTTCGCCGCCGAGACCGGCCCGGCTTGATGGACACGCCAGGCCTGGGGCTCATCGCCGCCGCCTCCCACCTCGTGCCGCCGGTACGCCGTGACGCCTGGCGGCGAGAGTGGGAAGCCGAGACGGCCTATGCGTGGAAGACCCTCGTGCGAGGCGGGCGTACGTCCCGACTCGCGAGCCTGCGCCTTCGGGCGCGCATCCTGACCTGTGTGATCGACGCCCTGTGGGAGCGGAAGGAGACGATGACGATGACGGGCATGCTCAACGACCTGCGGTACGCGCTGCGCGGACTGCTGCGCCATCCCGCGTTCACGACGATCGCGGTGGTGACCCTGGCCCTCGGGATCGGGGCCACCACGGCCGTGTTCACCCTGGTGGACGGGGTGCTCCTGCGCCCCCTTCCCTTCCCGGCCTCCGACCGCCTGCTGGCGATCGAGCACCGTGGTCGCGACGGCCAGGACGTGCTGCCGATCTCGTCCGGCCTCTACGTGACGTACGGCGAGCGGGCGCCGGCGCTGGCGTCGATCGCCATGTTCCAGCAGACCGTCGTGAACCTGGTCGGCGAGGGAGAGCCCGAGCGCATCGCCGCGCAGGCGGTCACGCCCTCCTTCTTCAAGGTGCTCGGCGTGGAGGCCCAGGTCGGTCGCACCTTCACCGATGACGAGGGCGCCCCGGACGGGGAGCAGGTCGTGGTCATCGGCGACGGACTCTGGCGGCGGAACTTCGGCGCCGACCCCTCGGCGGTCGGGCGCATGCTCGACCTGAACGGGGTGAGCCGCCGGATCGTGGGCGTCATGCCGCCCGACTTCGGCCACCCGAACCGCGACGCGCAGCTCTGGGTGCCGCTGGTGGTCGATCCGACCCAGCTGTCCTATGGCGGGTTCGGTGCCGGCGGCATCGCCCGCCTGGCGGCGGGCGCGAGCGTCGAGGGCGCGCACACCGAGCTGCAGGGTCTCGTGGATCGGCTCTCCGAGTTCGCCCCCGCCGACGAGGCGGCGTTCCTGAAGCAGGTGAACCTCAAGACGGTGGTCCGGCCGCTCAAGGAGGCCGTCGTCGGTGACGTCGGGCGCACGCTCTGGATCCTCCTCGGCACCGTCGGCTTCGTGCTGCTGATCGCGTGCGCGAACGTCGCCAACCTCCTGCTCGTGCGTGCCGAGGGCCGTCAGCGGGAGCTCGCGCTCAGGGTCGCGGTCGGGGCGGGGCGCGCGCACGTGCTGCGGGCCTTCATGGGCGAGAGCCTGGTGCTCGCCGCGGTCGGTGGCGGGCTCGGCGTGGCCATCGCGGCGCTCGCGGTTCGGGTCTCGGTGGGCGTGGTCCCCAGCGACATCCCTCGGATGGCCGAGGTCGGGGTCGACCTGCGCGTCCTCGGCTTCACCGCCCTGCTCTCGCTGGGCTGCGCGCTCTTCTTCGCGCTCTTTCCGCTCCTGCGTTACGGCACGGCGGACCTGGCGAACCAGCTCCGCGAAGGCGGCGCGCGCGGGGGCACGACGGGGCGCGAGCGCCACCGCATGCGCAACACGCTGGTCGTCGTGCAGGTCGCCCTGGCGCTGGTGCTGCTCGTCGGCTCGGGCCTCATGTTCCGGTCCTTCGTGGCGCTCCGCGCGGTCGACCCCGGCTTCCACCCCGACGGAGTGCTGACGGCGCGGCTCTCCGTGCCGAGCGCCGAGATCTCCGGAAGCGCGGAGACGGCCGACTTCTTCGTCGAGCTCCAGGACCGCCTCACCCATCAGGCCGGCGTCGAGGCGGCGGGGCTGGTGGGCCGCGTGCCCCTGTCGGGCGGCGTGAGCTTCACCACCATCGAGGTCGAAGACCAGCCCAGAGGCCCCGGCGACCTTCCGGTGTTCGCCAACAACACCGCCGCCGGGCCCGGCTACATGGAGGCGATGGGCATCCCCCTCCTCGAGGGGCGCACCTTCCGGCGTGAGGACGGGGCGGCGGGCACACGCGCGGTCGTGGTCGGGAAGGCCTTCGCCGACCACTGGTGGCCGAACGCGAGCGCGCTGGGCAAGCGCCTGAGGTTGGGCTTCCCGAACGAGGACTGGTGGGAGATCGTCGGCGTGGTGGGCGACGTGCACCTCACCACGCTCGAGGACCCGCCGGGCGAGCTGATCTACTTCCCGCCCACGCTGGGCGCCGCGGAGCGCCCGTTCGTCAACCGCGCCTTCGACGTGGTCGTGCGCACCACCGGGTCCCCGCTCCAGTTCGTGCCGGTGCTGCGCCGCGAGCTGCACGACCTCAACGCGCGCATCCCCCTCGACAACCCCCGGACGATGAAGGACGTGTTCGACGGCGCGACCGCGCGCACCTCGTTCACGATGGCGCTGCTGGCGGTGGCCTCGGGGATCGCGCTGATCCTCGGGCTGGTGGGGATCTACGGGGTGATCTCGTACATCGTGTCGCAGCGCACGCGGGAGATCGGTGTGCGCATGGCGCTCGGCGCCTCGGCGCCCACGGTGCGCGGGATGGTCGTGCGCCAGGGGCTGGCCCTCGCCGGCGCGGGGGTGGTGGTAGGGCTCCTGGCGGCGGGCCTGATGAGCTCGCTGATGTCCACACTGCTCTTCGGCATCAGCGCGACCGACCCGGTGACGTACGGCGCGGTGGCGCTCGCCCTCATCGCCGTGGCCACGGCCGCGAGCTGGCTCCCCGCGATGAGGGCGGCGGGGGTCGATCCCTCCAACGCGCTGCGCGTGGAGTGACGGAGCGCGGTGCCCGGCCGGCGTCCCACCGCGCCGGGCGCCGCGGTCACCCCATCTCCCGCCGCCGGGTCAGTGCTTCGTGACCACGACGATGGCCCCGGCCGTCATGTTGGTGCCGTACCGGGTGGTCGCGTCCCGCGCGTTCATGAAGCTCACCTCCTGCACGTCGCCGCCGCGCATGGAGCGCAGGATCTCCACGCTCCCCTGCTGGCGCGTGCCGTCGAGGATCACCGCGATGGTCGCGGGGCCCTGCGTGCTCGCGGTCCCGCGGACCTGGAACCACTGTGGGCGATGCCGCTCGATGATGGAGTAGAGGTCGAGGCTGACGTCGCTCGCGAAGTCGGCCTCCGTCAGACGGGTCGACGACCCGCGCCGGGAAGAGCCGCCGCCGCCGCTCGCGCATGCTCCCAGCGCGAGCGAGAGAGCCAGGGCGAGCGCGGCACGACGTCGGACGCACACGGATCCCATGTCATCCCTCCGTGATGGTGGAGCCGCGCACCGGCGGCGCGGCGCCCGTGGCGTGGCACGATGGTGGCTCGGCGCCGCGGACGCCAGCGGGGCCCGGGCACCTCACCGGAGGGTACGGCGGCGGAACCGCCGCGATTACGACCCCGCACCCCGTTGACGACCGATGGACGCTCCCGCACTATGTAACCTCTTTAGTGTATCCGTAAGGTTACACACCTTCGACAGGAGCTCCCATGGGCGCCAGGAAGCCGAATCCCGCGGAGGCCGCGTCACCGGACGCGGCGACGATCGTGCGCGCGCTACGCGAGGCGTACGACGGGCCCGCCTGGCACGGCCCCTCCGTACGCGTGGCGCTGCGCGGCCTGTCCGCCGAGCGCGCGGCCGTGCGCCCCGCTCCGGAGCGGAACACGATCTGGGAGCTCGTGCTCCACCTGGCCTACGCACGGCACGGCCTCCTGCTCCGGGTGAAGCGATTCCACGACATCGAGCTCCCGGCGTTCCCGCGCAAGCTGCAGAAGCCATGGTTCCCGGAGCTACCGCCCACACTCGACGAGCGCGCGTGGAAGCGCGACCGCGCGCTCCTCGGCGCGTACCAGGAGCGCCTGGTCGGCGTGCTCGAGAGCGTGCCTCCCCAAGCCCTGCGCAAGCGCCGCCCGGGAAGGAGGCGCTCCATCGGGATGGAGCTGCTCGGGCTGGCGCTGCACGACGCCTACCACGCCGGCCAGATCCGCCTCCTCGACCGGCTGGGCGCGTGATAGCGCACCCGAGCGGTCGCGGCGCACGCGGACGGTGACCTCGGGGGCGGGATCGCCCTGCCGCTGCGGAAGCCGTAAAGGAACGTTACGCCCCGACGCCCGACCGCGAACTTTCTTTCCACGGATCGGAAGAGAGTAAAGAAGCTTGCCGATCGCCCGAGACGGCGATCATGTGGCGTAACCTTTTGCAATTACACGACTTGCGCGGCACAACCGCGCCTGGCACCGGCCTTGCATCGAGACCGCGCGTTTCTGCGCAGACCCCCCCAAGGCAGGAGTACCGCCATGCGCACGTACCGCAGAGCGCTCGCCAGCGTCGTCTTCGGTTTCGCCTTCCTCGTGTCCGGCTGCTCGGACGCGTCCAACCCCACCGGGCCTCAGGCCCCCGAGCCGGCCGGGAACCTCCTCGGCGGAGCGCTCTCGCTCCTCGGCCACCACGAGGTCGAGGTTCTCCACCGCACGCACCCCCTCGCCCACGACGAGGTGGCCACCGAGGTCGTCGGCCCGCGCGGCGGCGTCATCCGCCTCCCCGAGGCCGGCCTCACCGTGCGCTTCCCCGCCTACGCCGTCCCCGTCCCCACCCGCATCACGGTGGTCGCGCCGGCGGGCGACCTGGTCGGCTACGAGTTCGGCCCCCACGGCCTGCGGTTCCGGCGTGACGTCACCGTGGTGCAGGACCTGTCGAAGACCGATGCCGGCCTGCTCGCGCGCATCGTCGGCTCGAACCTGACCGCGGCGTACTTCGACGGCGACCTGAAGCCGACCGTGAACGCGCTCGAGCTCCTTCCGCTCCGCCTGCTGGAGGGCCTCGGGGTCGGCGTGTTCAGGGTCGCGCACTTCTCGGGCTACGTGATCGCCACGGATTGACGCGGGCGATCCGCGTCGACCCGGAGACCGGGAGGTTGATCGCCGTGGCCCTGGAGCCCGAGGGACTCCTCGAGCAGGCGCTCTCCCTGGCACGCGCCGGACGTGCCGCGGAGATGAGGCGCGACCTGTCCGGCGCGCTGGAGCGGTACGGGGAGTCCAGGACGCTGCTCGCGGCGCTGAACCCCACGCCGCTCCTGGCGAACCTCCTCCGGTGGATGGGATCGGTACACAGGGACATGGGTGAGGTCGAGCGTGCGGAGCGGCTGTACGCCGACAGCCTCGAGATCGCCGAGGCGACGGGAACCACCTCCGGGCAGGCGTCCGCCCTGAACTGCCGGGCCGTGCTCGCGCAGCGCAGGGGCGACCTCGACCAGGCCGTGATGTTGTACAGGCGCGCTGCGCGGCTGGCCGCCGAGGCCGGCGAGATCCGCCTCGCCGGAATGATCGAGCAGAACCTCGGTGTGCTGGCCAACATCCGCGGCGACCTCGACGGCGCCCTCGTGCGCTACCGGGCCTCGCTGCGGGCGTTTCAGCAGGTCGGCGACGACGAAGCGGAGTCGTGGGTGCTGAACAACATGGGGATGCTCCTCAACGACCTGGGCATGCCGGGCCGGGCCGAGAAGTCGTTCCTGAAGGGGTTGGAGATCGCCCGCATGCGTCGCGATCGGCCGATGCAGGGGATGCTGCTCACCAACTACGCGGAGAGCCTGATCGCGATGGAACGCTGGAACGAAGCTGACGAGATGCTGACCGAGGCCCTGTCGATCGCCCGCGACGGCGAGGACCCGGCGCGCGAGGCGGAGGGACTGAAGTTCCGGGGCATCCTCGAGCGCGAGCGGGGGCGCTACGGCCCCGCCGCCCGGCACCTGCAGGACGCGCTGGGGCGGGCCCGGCGCGTGGACGACCCGCTGCTCGTCGCGGAGGTGCTGCGCGAGCTCGGGGACCTGAGGCTCCGCGAGGGCGACGCGGCCGGCGCGATGACCGACTGGACGGAGGCGCTCGAGGGGTTCGAGGCGCTGGACGCGACGCTGGACGCGGACGTCGTGCGCATGCGCCTGTCGTCGCTGCCGCAGTGGATCGCGCGCGCTCCGGGGGAGAGGAAGGAATGAGCTACCAGCTCGCAGCGCGGGAGCGCGACGTGTTCGACGACGTGGGGCCGGGCGACGGGGACGACGCCTTCGCCTCGATCGTCGGCCGGAGCGCGGCGCTCGCCGAGGCGATGCGCGTGGCGCGCAGGGTCGCGAGACGGAGCGGCACGAACGTCCTCCTGGTCGGGGAGACCGGCACGGGCAAGGAGATCTTCTCGCGCGCCGTCCACTACGCGGGCCCCAACCCGGACGCGCCCTTCGTGGCCGTCAACTGTGCGGCCATCCCGGCGCACCTCCTCGAGTCGGAGCTCTTCGGCTACGAGCGCGGCGCGTTCACGGACGCGAAGCAGAAGAAGATGGGGCTCCTCGAGCTGGCGCTGGAGGGCACGCTCTTCCTCGACGAGGTGTCCAGCCTCCCGCTGGATCTGCAGCCGAAGCTGCTGCGCGCGATCGAGGAGCGGCGCGTGCGCCGCGTCGGCGGCTTCGACGAGATCGAGATCCGGTGCCGCGTGGTCGCGGCCACGAACGAGGCGATCGAGGACCTGGTGGCCGAGGGCACCTTCCGCGAAGACCTCTTCTATCGGCTGAACGTCCTGCGCATCCACCTCCCGCCCCTGCGCGACCGCACGGGCGACGTGCTCCGGCTCGCCGAACACTTCCTGCGCGAGCTGACCGCGTCGCAGGGGCTGGCGCCCGTGCGCCTCTCCCCGGCCGCGGAGGCCGCTCTGGAGACGCACTCGTGGCCGGGCAACGTCCGCGAGCTGAAGAACGTCCTTGAGCGCGCGCTCGTGATGAGCGACGGACACGAGATCGGCGCGGCCCACCTCGTGCTCGACCAGCGCCGCCACCGGCCGGTGGACGGGGAGGCGTCGCTCGAGGCCGCGGATCCCCATCACCGCTCGATCACGGTGCCGGCCGAGGGGCGCTCGCTCCGCTCGGTCGAGGCCGAGCTCGTGCGCATGACCCTCGCGATCACCGAGGGCAACAAGACCGCGGCGGCACGCATCCTCGGGATCTCGCGCCCCACCCTGCACAAGAAGATCGGCCGGTACGGCATCGCGTCGGGGGCGGGCGCATGAAGGAGCCCAGGCTCGACCTGGAGGCCGCCGGCGCGTCGACGCGGGCGCTCGTCGACGCCGGCCGCGAGGCCGAGCGACGCGGCTCCACCGACGAGGCCCGCCTCCACTTCGAGGGCGCGCTGCGGGTCATGGGCGAGGACCCGGACCCGGGCCTTGCCACGTCGCTCTTCCGGTGGATCGCCTGGACGCACGCCAACGCGGGCGACCCCGAGGCCGCCCTCGACTGCCTGGAGGTCGCCGAGGCCGCCGCGCTCACGACGGGGGACGACCGTGCGCTCGCGTCCGTGCTGAACACGCGGGCCGGCACGCTCTTCAACCTGGGCGACCTCGACGAGGCGGAGGCGCTCTTCCGCCGCGTGCGCTCGCTGGCGTGGCGCATCCGCGACCCCAAGCTGCAGGCGATGGCCGACCAGAACCTGGGGAGCGTCGCCTCCATCCGGGGCGACCTCCAGCTCGCGCTCACCCGCTTCCGCTCGAGCCTCGCCACCTTCGAGACGCTGGGCGAGCCCGAGTACGTCGGCCCCCTCTTGAACAACATCGGGCGGCTGCAGATCGACCTGGGCGACGACCTGGGCGCAGAGCGCACGCTCGCCCGGGCGCGGGGGCTGTGCATCGAGCAGGGCGACGAGCACCACCGCATCGTGGTCGAGGTCAACCTCGCGCGCCTCCTCCTGCGGACGAACCGCGTGGTGCCGGCGCTGCGCGCCTCGGAGGACGCGCGTGAGCTCTCCGAGGCGACCGGGGACGACCGCTGGCTCGCCGACATCCACCTCATCTCCGGCGCGTCCTACGCGCGCATGGGACAGGTGGACGTTGCGCTCGGCTTCCTCGGGCGCGCCGCCGAGATCGCGCGCATCCGCCGCGACGCGAAGGTGCTCGCCGACGTGGTGCTCGAGGAGGCCGGCGCGTTCCGCGCGGTCGGCAAGAACCGCGAGACGCTGCAGCGGCTGAACGAGGCCCACGGGATCTTCCAGCGTCTGCGGGCCCGCCGCGAGCTCGCGGACGTCGACACGCGCCTCTCCGAGCTGGAGGCGTTCTTCCTCCAGATCGTGCGCGACTGGGGCGAGTCGATCGAGAGCAAGGACGCCTACACGCAGGGCCACTGCTCGCGCGTGGCCGACGTCGCGTGCCTCCTCGCGACCGCGAGCGGCCTCCCGGCCGAGGAGCTGACCTGGTTCCGCATGGGGGCTCTCCTGCACGACGTGGGCAAGGTCGCCGTTCCGTTGGAGATCCTGAACAAGCCCGGCCCCCTGGACGACGAGGAGTTCCGCATCATGGCCACGCATCCCGTGGCGGGCATCGAGCTCCTCGAGGGGATCGAGTTCCCCTGGGACGTGCGCCCGATGATCCGCCACCACCACGAGCGCTGGGACGGGAGCGGCTATCCGGACCGCATCGCCGGCGAGGACATCCCGCTCGCCGCGCGTATCCTCACCGTCGCCGACGTCTACGACGCGATCACGACGGACCGGAGCTACCGCCCCGGGTTCCCCCACCACAAGGCCATGGACATCATGGAGTCCGAGATCGGCCGTACGCTCGACCCCACCGTGTTCGGCCTCTTCCGCGACGAGGTGATCCCGCAGTTCGCGCGCGCCGAGCTCCCCACCCCGACGCGGCACCTCCGCGTGCAGGCCGTATGAGCCGGCGCGCGGCGGTGCGCCGGGGCGCGTGGGTTGCGGCGCTCGTGGTGGCGGGGTGCGGCGGGAAGGAGGCCGACGCCGCGGCGCCCGCGGCCGAGCGCTTCTGCGCGGACGTCATGCCGCGCGTGGACGCCTGGCTGGCGCGTGCGCGCGCGCAGCACCCGGAGCCCGCCGACGAGCGCTACGGGGGCACGGTGGTCGTGGGCTCGCTCGGGGATCTCCCCGGCGGGATGAACGCGCTCACCTCGCCCGACTATGCGGCGACGCAGCACCAGCAGCACGTGAACCTCATGACGCTCGTCACGTACGACGAGAATCTCGGCCTCCGCCCCTGGCTCGCCCGGTCATGGGACGTCGGCGACGCCGGCACGTCGCTCACCTTCCACCTGCGCACGGACGTCTTCTGGCACGACGGCGTGCGCACGGACGCCCGCGACGTGGCGTTCACGTACCTGCGCGCCACGGACGAGCGCACGGCCTTCCCGAACCCGGCGCTCTGGGACGAGTACGTGCGCGGCCCCCAGGGCGTGCGCGTCGTGGACGACTCCACCGTGACGATCCGGCTGCGCCCGCACGCCGACTACATGGACGTGTGGCAGACCCTCGCGATCATGCCCGAGCACCTCCTCGGCGACGTCCCGCCCGAGGAGCTCGGATCCCATCCGTACGGCTCGGTCTGCCCGGTCGGGAACGGGCCGTTCGTCTTCCGCGAGCACCGGGCGAAGGACCGCTGGGTCTTCGAGGCCGACCCGGCCTTCCCCGAGGGGCTGGGCGGGCGTCCCCGGGTGGACCGCTACGTCTACCGCGTCGTGCCGGAGCAGACCACGCTCCTCGCCGAGCTCAAGACGGGAGGGGTCGACGTCTACATCGCGCCGAAGCCCGACCAGGCGAAGGGCATCTCGGACGACCCCGACCTGGAGCTACGGCACTACCCCTTCCGCAACGTGGTCTTCGTGGCGTGGAACTCCCGCCGGCCGGCACTCGCCGATCCGCGCGTACGCCGCGCGATCACGATGGCGACGAACCGGCAGGAGGTCGTGGGCGCGCTCCTGCACGGCTACGGCACCGTGGCGAACGGGCGCATCCCCCCGTTCCACTGGGCCTACCGGTCCAGGCCCGGCGGGACGCTCGACTACGATCCGGGGGGCGCGGCCGCGCTCCTGGACGAGGCCGGGTGGAAGGACCGCGACGGTGACGGGGTGCGCGAGGGCCCCGACGGCACGCGGCTGTCCATCTCCATCGAGTACAACGAGGGAAGCAGCCAGCGCGCGCAGATCGCGGAGCTCATGCAGGCGCAGCTCGCGCGGGTGGGCATCGAGGTCGAGCCGCGCATGCTCGACTGGGGCACGCTGATCGGTCGGATCACGGACCCGGCGCAACGGGACTTCGACGGCGTGGTCATGGCGTTCGTGACCGACTTCGAGATCGACGACACCGATCTCTTCCACTCGTCCAGGCTCGACCAGCCGTACGCCTGGTCGGGGACGCACAACGCCGAGCTCGACGGGCTGATCGACCGCCTGAAGCGCACCGTGGACCGCCGTGAGGCCACCGGCCTCTGGCACGAGTACGAGCGGGTGCTCAACGAGGAGCAGCCCTTCACCTTCTTCTACTTCCCGGACCGCCTCGACGGCGTGAGCCGGCGGGTGAAGAACGTGCTCATGGACGCGCGCGGCGAGTGGGTGAACGTGAAGGACTGGTGGATCGACCCGGCCCGCAGGCACCTGGTCTCCTGAGGGTGCTCCACAGGGCGCCGTCGAGCACGCCGACCTTGACAGCGGCGCACCGCCGGCCGTTCCTTCGAGCTCGGACGATCGACCAGGGAGCCATGCGCGTGAACATCCGCCCGACCAACCGGAGCCACACCGACCGGTGCGTCTGTCGACGCCCCGCCCGGGGCTCCGCCGCTCGTCGCGAGGATCACGTGTCCGACTGACCGTCCGCACGTATCCGCAGACCGAAGCCGCCGGGTCCTCCTCGAGACCCGGCGGCTTTTTCTTCGCCCCCACATCGGGCCGGGAGAGCAGGACGATGCGTCGAAGTGGAGCCGTGAACGCGCGGGGCCGGCCGGTCCCCGGACGTACGCCGCCGCAGCGGGGCGCCGCGGACGCGCCCGCGGCGAGCGGCGGGGTGCTCGACGCCGTCGGCCGCACCCCCATGGTCCGGCTCGCCCGGGTGGTACCCGGGGGCGCGGCGGAGGTGAGGGTCAAGCTCGAGGGGATGAACCCCGCCGGCTCGATCAAGGACCGCACCGCGCTCGGGATGATCCTCGACGCGGAGCGCCGCGGCCTGCTCCGCCCCGGAGGGCACATCGTGGAGCCCACCTCGGGCAACACGGGAATCGGCCTCGCACAGGTGGCGGCGGCGCGCGGCTACCGTCTCACCCTCTGCCTCCCCTCCTCGATGAGCCGCGAGCGCGTCGACACGCTGCGCGCGTACGGCGCGGAGCTCGTCTTCACCGACCCCGAGCGCCGCATGCTGGCCGCGATCGAGGAGGCGGCGCGGATCCGCGACGAGACGGGGGCCTTCTTCCCCGACCAGTTCACCAACCCCGCGAACCCCGACGTCCACTACCGGACGACGGCCCCCGAGATCTGGGAGGCTACCGGCGGGCGTATCGACGCCTTCGTATACGGGAGCGGCACGGGTGGCACCATCTCCGGCGTGGGGCGCTTCCTCAAGGAGCGCCTGGCGGAGGTGGAGGTGGTGGCGGTCGAGCCGGCCCGCAGCGCCGTGCTCTCCGGGGAGGCACGGGGCGCGCACGACTTCCAGGGGATGGGGCCCGGCTTCGTACCGGCGAACTTCGACCGCACCGTGGTGGACCGCGTGGTGAAGGCGTGGGAGGAGGACGCCTTCCCCATGGCCCGACGGCTGGCGCGCGAGGAGGGGCTGTTCGTGGGGATGAGCAGCGGCGCCATCGTGTGGGCCGCGCTCCAGGTCGCCGAGGAGCTCGGCACGGGAAGCCGCGTCGCCTGCATCGCGCCCGACTCCGCGAGCCGCTACCTCAGCACGAAGCTCTTCGCGGAGCTTCCCTAGCAGCCCGGACGGCCCGCACGACGGGTCGGGGCGAGACCCCGACCCGTGCGCAGGTCGCTACTTCCCGCCCGCGAGGCTCTTCGTGCGCTCGATCGACTGCAGCGCGAGGTAGTGCTCGCCGAACTCGTCGAGGTGCTTGAGCTCGGTCTCGAACATGTCGGCGTGGCCTTCCTCGTCGCCCACCAGGTCCTCGAAGATCTTGCGCGACGCCGCGTCCGCGCTGGCGCTGCACTGGTTGGCGAAGTCGTTGTAGTCGCGCACGGCGGCCCGCTCCATCTCCATCGCCTTCTGGAGCATGCCGCGCACGTCGGTGACGTCCTCGACCGCATGCGACGCCTTCATGTCGACCTTACCGCCGAGGAAGAGGATGCGCTCGGCGAACTCCTCGATGTGCTGCATCTCCCCGATGGCCGTCTTCTTGAACAGGCCCGCCAGGAGGTCGAAGCCCTGATCGTCGCAGTGGAAGTGGAAGTACAGGTACTGGTGCACCGCCCACATCTCGTCGGCGAGGCCCCGATTCAGTAGCTCGATGCTCTTCTCGTGCATCCCTGGAGACTCCGGGTGGAAGGCCGGGCAGGCACAGATAAGCTACCCAACCCGTGCCCCCCGTTCACCCCCGCGGCGGGAGCATCCGTGTCACGATCGCGTCCCCCGGGCCAGCGCCCGTCAGCGCACGAGCGCCGCCGGCATGCGCACGGCGACCACCCGCCCCTCCGCCGTGACGATCCCGTCCGCCTCGACGGTGACGCGCGTGACCACCTTCCGGCTCCCGCGCGCCTCGTCCGCCTCCTCCACCACCCCGCGGATCGTGAGCTCCGGCCCGAGCGGCGTGGGCCTCAGGTAGCTCACCTGGAGCGATGCCGTGACGAAGCGCGGCGCCTCCTCACCCACCGGCGGGGGCTCCTCGCCCAGGCGCCAGCCGGCCGTGCGCGCGGCCACCGCGGCGGCGGTTCCCGTCCCGTGGCAGTCGACCAGCGAGGCGATGAGCCCGCCATACACGTAGCCCGGAATGGCGGTGTGCCAGGGGCTCGGCGTGAAGCGTGCGACCGTCCCCTCGCCGTCCCAGAAGCTCCGCAGCCGGTGGCCGCGCTCGTTCAGGCGGCCGCAGCCGTAGCAGTGGGCCACGTCGTCGGGATACTGGTCCTGGAAGGCGGTGCGATCGTGGGCCATGCCGTCTCCGGAGGGCGCGGGGTGGTTGTGCAGGGGAGAATCTAGAGCCCCCGCGCGCACCGGGCACCCGGCCCTTCTGGGCTGCGACGGAATCCGATATTCTTGTCACGATTCCACCTCCGACCCGGCGCGCATCGGCGAGATCGTGATGATGACCACCGGACAGAGCGCGCCCGGCATCCTGCGCGGGTCCGGCGCGCTGCACGATGGGCCGCGCTGCCCCGAGCCGTGAAGCCCGGTCGGGAGCGCCGCTTCGTCACGGCGGCGCTGGTCCTCGGGATGTTCCTCGCGGCGCTCGAGGCGACCGCCGTGGGCACGGCCATGCCCACCGTGGTCGCCGAGCTCGGCGGCGTCTCGCGCTACTCCTGGGTGTTCTCGGCGTACCTGCTGACGTCCACCACCACCGTGCCGATGTTCGGCAAGCTGGCCGACCTCTACGGCCGCCGCCGCATCTACCTCGTCAGCGTCACGCTCTTCATGCTCGGCGCCGTCCTGAGCGGAACGGCGACCTCCTTCACGCAGCTCATCGCCTACCGTGCGCTCCAGGGGCTGGGCGCCGGCGGGGTGCAGCCGGTCACGATCACGCTGGTCGGCGACATCTACACGCTCGAGGAGCGGGGCCGCATGCAGGGGCTCTTCTCCGGCGTGTGGGCCGTGTCGAGCCTGGTGGGGCCTGCGGCGGGCGGGCTGATCACCGACCTGCTCTCCTGGCGCTGGGTCTTCTGGCTGAACCTGCCGTTCGGCCTGCTCTCCGCGCTCATCCTCGCGGCTTTCCTGCGCGAGGACACCGAGCGCCAGGACCACCGCCTGGACGTGGTGGGCACGCTCACGCTGACGGCGGCGGTGGCGCTCCTCCTGCTCGCACTCCTCGAGGGGAGCGAGCTGTGGGGGTGGACCGACCTCCGTACGCTCGGGATGATCGCCGCGTCGGGCGTGGGCCTCGCATGGTTCCTCGCGCAGGAGCGGCGGGCGCCCGAGCCCATGCTTCCGCTCGAGCTCTTCCGGGTCCCGGTGATCGCCGTGTCGAGCCTGGGGAGCGTGGTGATCGGGACGGTCATGTTCTGCGCGTCGGCGTTCGTGCCCATGTTCACGCAGGGGGTGCTGGGCGGCACCGCCATCGACGCCGGGATGACGCTCGCGCCGATGTCGATCGGATGGCCGGTCGCGAGCACCGTGTCGGGGTGGTGGGCCGTGCGCTGGGGGTACCGTCCGTTCGCGATCCTCGGCTCCGTGCTCGCCACCGGCGGATCGCTCCTCCTCTCCACCGCGAACGTCGGCTCCGGCCGCGGGCTCGTCATGGCCGCGATGTTCCTGGTGGGGCTCGGCCTCGGCTTCATGGCGACACCCTACCTGCTGGCCGTGCAGAACGCGGTGCCCAGGCGGAGGCGCGGCGTGGCCACCAGCTCGGTCCAGTTCTTCCGCACGATCGGCGGCGCTGTCGCGGTGGCCGTCCTGGGCGCCGTGCTCAACGCCCATCTGGCAGGAAGCAGCACGGTGGATGCCAACACCGTGCTCAGCCCGGCGCGCCGGGCGCTCGTTCCCGAGGAAGCCCTGCGCCACGTGGTGTCCGCGCTGGACGGCGGCCTGCACGCGGTCTACCTGATCATGGCGGGGATGGCCCTGCTCGGCCTGGTGGTCGCGCTCTTCTTCCCGAGCGGCGGGGCCGCAGAGCACGCCCACGCGGAGGCGCGGGTCCGGTAGCTGGCCGGCGAGCGCGCGCATCTTCCGCGGGCAGCGGGGTAGCAGGGGTCCGGCCGCGCGCGGGCACGGGCGATCCGCCTGCCCGCCGCGGCACCCCGAACGAACGGTCGTTCGAACCTCTCGTGGTCGGAGGCCGCCCATGTGGCCGCGTCGCGTCCCCATCGTGCTCCTCGTCGTCGGCGCCAGCTCCCTCCTTCCGCGCGCGGGCACCGCCCAGGCCGCCCCGGGCGCGGAGAACCTGGGGGACGTACGGTTCGAGACCTCCTGCGCGGAGGGCGGACGGGCCCGCTTCGACCGGGCGGTGGCGCTCTTGCACCACATGACCTACGCGCGGGCCCGGGCCGAGTTCTCGGCGATCGCGGCGGACGAACCCACGTGCGCCATGGCCTGGTGGGGCGTCGCGATGACGTACTTCCAGCCGCTGTGGCCGACGCGCCCGAGCGAGGACGACCTGAAGCGCGGCTGGGACGCGGTCTCCAGCGCCCGCGGGATCGGGACCGTGACGCCCCGCGAGCGGATGTTCATCGCGTCCACCGCGGCCTTCTTCGACCCGTCCGCGGGGGGCTACTGGGAGCGCATCGGCGCGTGGGCCGGGCAGATGCGCGCCCTCCACGCCGCCTACCCCGGGGACGTGGAGGCGACGGCGTTCTATGCGCTCTCCGTCCTCGCCACCGCGCCGCCCTCGGGCGACCAGACGCATCAACAGGAAGCTGCCGCCCTCCTGGAGGCGATCCTGGAGGCGCACCCGGACCATCCGGGAGCGGTCCACTACACGATCCACGCGAACGACGCCCCCGGGCGGGAGACCGAGTCCCTGGACGTCGTGCGGCGCTACGGGAGGATCGCTCCGCGGAATCCCCACGCGCTGCACATGCCGACGCACATCTACGTCCGGCTCGGGGAGTGGGCGAGCGTCATCGAGGGCAATCGCCAGGCTGCGGCGGCCGCGCTCGAGAATCCCGTGGGCGACCACGGACAGTGGGTCTGGGACGAGTTCCCGCACACGATCGAGTACCTGGTGTACGCCCTGCTCCAGGTCGGGGACGACGGCGAGGCGCTCGGGGAGATGACGAGGCTGCAGGGCACGGCCGGCCTGGAGCCGGGCTTCAAGACCGCCTTCCACCTCTCCTCGATCCCGGCCCGATACGCGGTCGAGCGGCACGACTGGGCGCGGGCCGCCGCGCTCGAGCCGCGGCCCGACCCGACGCTGGCGTGGGATCGCTTCCCGTGGCCCGAAGCGGTCACCTGGTTCGCGCGCGGCCTGGGCGCCGCTCGCCTGGGGCGGGTGGCGGCGGCCCGCGAAGCGGAGGCCCGCCTCGCCGAGCTAGGGACCGCGTCGGAGCGGCTCGGCGAGGAACTCTTCGCCCACCAGACCGAGATCCTGCGCCTGGACGTCGCGGCGTGGCTCGCCCACGCGCAGGCGGACGACGACGGAGCCGTCCGCCTCCTGCAGCAGGCCGTGAGCCTCGAGGCGGCCACGCCCAAGCCGCCCGTCACGCCGGCGCCCACCCTGCCCGCCTCCGAGCTCCTCGGCGATCTCCTCCTCGAGCTCGATCGGCCCGCGGAGGCCTTGCGGGCCTACGAGGAGGCGCTGCACGCAGAGCCCGGCCGCTTCGACAGCCTGGTGGGGGCGGCACGGTCCGCCCGACGGGTGGGCGACGACGCCCTCGCGACCCGCTACTACGCGACGCTGAGCGCGTCCGCCGTGGCCGGCTCACCACGCCCGGAGCTGGCAGAGGCCGCCCGCTTTCTCGCCGGTCGCGACTGAGCGTGCAGGCGGCGCTCTGGACGAACCCCCCTGCGCACGAGCATTACTTGCAGGCGTTTCGCCCGGGCGCCCCGGAGGAGGGGGAGCACGAACGGGCGGCGCCGACTGCGCGCGTGTGAGCACGCGGCGTCGGTCGGAGGGCCTCTCTATCCTGGGATTCGCAGCCATGGCCATGCCTCCGGGAGTACCGCCCGCGGCTCCTTCACGGGAGCCGGGGATCAGGGAGTGGATCGCAGCGGGCGCCGGCAGGGTGGCCGCGGTCGTGCGGCCGCTCGCCGGGTCGATCTGGAGCGCCGCGGCAGCGACCGTACGCGGGGCCCGCTATCCCGGGGAGCGCGCGCTCGTCTACGGCTCGATCACGGGTCTCGCCTCCTTCTTCCTGCCCTGGATGACCGTGTTCGGCGGCGTCCACAGCGGGCTCGGCCTGGCCCGCTTCACCTCGAAGGTGGTGTGGCTGCTCCCCGTTTCGATGATCCTCGTCTTCGTCTTCTCGTGGCGGAACCTCGAGGGTCGTCCCGGCGCTCGCATCCTCAGGTCGCGCTGGTGCATCCTCGCCGGCACCCTCTGGGCCACCCTCGCCATCATCGCGGTGGCGGTGGGCCGCATGATCGGTCCCCTGTCCACCCGGTGGGGCATCTGGCTCATGTTCCTGGGGAGCGCGCTCGTCGCCGGCGGCGGGATCCTGGAGATCGGCGAGAGCCTCGCCCGGCTCGACGAGGAGCGCCGCGAGAGCTCCGGGGTGCCTTCGTGAGCGCCGCCCTGCCCGACCCGGGGGCCCCGAACCGCATGTTCGAGCGGCCCGCCGGAGAGGAGCGACTGCAGCGGGCGGTGCAGGCCCTGGAGGCGCGCGGGTTCACGGCCGAGATCGTGGAGGACGGTGCCCGGGCCCGCCGCATCGTCCTCGACCTGATCCCGGAGGGCGCCGAGGTCCACGTCGCGCTCTCCGAGACGCTCCGCGAGCTCGGCATCACCGCGGAGATCGACGAGTCCGGGCGCTACGACGCGGTGCGCCCCAGGCTGCAGAAGCTCGACCGCGCCACGCAGGGCCGCGAGATGCGCAAGCTCGGCGCCGCGCCCGACTTCATCCTCGGGAGCGTACCCGCGGTCACCGAGGACGGCCAGGTCCTGGTGGCGTCCGGATCCGGGAGCCAGCTCGGCGCGTATGCCTACGCCGCGGGGAGCGTGATCCTCGTGGTCGGCCATCAGAAGGTGGTGGCGGACGTCGAGGAGGGCCTGCGCCGCATCCGCGAGTACAGCCTCCCGAGGGAGTTCGAGCGCATGCAGGCCGCCGGGCGCGCTGGAACGCTCTGGTCGGAGACGCTCATGCTGCACTACGATCCGCGTCACCGGGTACGGATCGTGCTCGTTCGGGAAACGTTGGGATTCTAGAGGGGAGACGACGATGTGCCGCAACATCAGGACCCTGTTCAACTTCGACCCGCCCGCGACCGACGACGAGGTCCGCGCGGCGTCGCTGCAGTTCGTGCGCAAGATCAGCGGGTTCACGAAGCCCTCCCAGGCGAACGAGGCCGCGTTCGACCTGGCCGTCGACAGGGTGTCCGCCGCGGCCGCGGAGCTCCTCGACGCGCTGACCACGCGCGCCGAGCCGCGCAACCGCGAGGTGGAGGCCGCGAAGGCGAGGGCCAGGGCGGCCGAGCGCTTCGCCTGATGCGGATGGTGGCTCCGACGCAGGCCGACTCCGCGAGCGCCGGGGTGCGGCGCCCGGCCCGCGTCGGGCTGCTCGTCGGGCTCCTGCCGCTGCTCGCGCTGTCCGCGTGCGGCGACACGACGGACTGCTGTATCGACGGCGCCAGCGGCGGGGTCGTCGCGGGCGTCGTCCTCGATCGCTCCTACGTCGCCGTCGGGGGCGCGGACGTGCGCGCGGACGGCGTCCGCCGACCGTGTGACGCTCCGGACGGGCAGCAGAGTCCCGCGGACGGCGTGGCCCGGACCGACTCCACCGGCTTCTTCACCCTGCGCGTCGTCTCCTTCCTGGGCGCCCCCGGAGCGTTCTGCGTGCACCTCGTTGTGACGAGCGGAGCGGAGCCCCCGGACACGACCGACGCCATCCAGGTGCAGTTCTACGACGGCGAGCCGCAAGACACGACCCACGTCCTGCTGCGCCTCGGCGGCGCCTGAGCCGCCACCCCCTCCAACCGCTCGGAGCTGAAGCCCGATGCCCACCTCGCGCAGGACCCTCGCCGCAGCCAGGGGTGCGGCCTTCGCCGGCGCGCTCGCCCTCTGCGTCGGCGGCGGCGCCCCGCGCGGGCTGTCGGCCCAGGCCGCGCGGCCCTCGCCTCCCGACACCGTGACCTTCCCGTCGGGCCCGCTCCGGCTGAAGGGGCTCGTCTTCACGCCCGGCACGTCGGGACGCCACCCGGCCGTGCTCTTCCTGCACGGGAGCGGGCAGGACTACACGCGCGAGGTGGCGGCGGTCGGCCCCCTGTACGCGTCGGGCGGCTTCGTCCTCTTCGTCCCCTTCCGACGGGGCCAGGGGCTCTCCACCGGCATCGGCGAGGCGATCGTCCCGCGCATGGACCGCGAGGGCGAGGCCCACGGCGCCGAGGCCCGCATGCGCCTCATGACCGAGCTCCTCACCACGGAGCAGATGGACGACGTCCTCGCGGGCCTCGTGTATCTGCGCGCCCGGCCGGACGTGGACCCGGATCGGATCGTCGTGGCCGGCAACTCCTTCGGCGGGATCCTCTCCGTGTTCACCGCGGCGCGGGCCGACGGAATCCGGGCGGCCGTGTCCTCGGCGCCGGCGGCGCTGACCTGGGCGGAGGCTCCGGAGCTGCGCGACCGCCTGCGCGAGGCCGTACGCGACGCGCGCGTCCCGATCTACTTCTTCCAGGCCGCGAACGACCGCGACCTGACGCCGACGAAGGAGATGGCCGCCGAGATGGAGCGGGCCGGCAAGCCGTACGTGCGGAAGGTCTACCCGGCTTTCGGCACCACGGACCTCGACGGGCACAGCTTCGGCTACTTCGGCGGGGAGACGTGGAGCCCGGACGTCTTCGCCTTCCTCCAGGCGCAGTTCGGGGCGAAGGGTCGGGCGCCGGGGAGCTGACCCGACCCTACCCTCCGGCCGGCACCGGCATCCCCGTCATCGGCCAGATCAGCCACTCGAACAGCCCGACCACGGCCACGTGGAGGGGGCTCGCCGGGACCCCCGCCGTGAAGAGCTCGCTCGGCGTGAGCTGCCGGCTCCCGTAGGCGATCGCGTTGGACGCCGGCCCGACCAGGCGGAGGAAGGACGGGCCTCGGTGCCCACCCTGGAATGCCGGAATGGCGCGGTGTCCGTGGCAGGATCGCGGGCCGGCGTTGCGCACCGGTCTTCCCTTGCGCCGAAGGGTCCGCCCGGACAGGCTACTCCCCGAATCCGGCACCGATCGCGACGCCGGCCCCGCTCCCCGCACCCACGCGGCCGTGCCCCCGAAGCGAAGCACCATCCTCCTGGTGGACGACGACCCGGACCAGGTGGCGCTCCTCACAGCCGTCCTGGAGCGCGACCGCGCCTTCCGCACCGTCTCGGCCACCGCCTCCCTGCAGGGGCTGGAGCTGGCGCGCCAGGAGGCGCCGGACCTCGCCATCTGCGACGTGTCCATGCCGGAGATGGACGGAATCGAGCTGACGAAGATCCTGCGCGACGAGTTCCCGGACATGCCCGTCATCATCCTCACCGGGAGGGAGGAGGCCACCACGGCGGAGAGGGCGTTCGCTGCGGGCGCGACCGACTTCGTGACCAAGCCGGTGGAGCCGCGCATCCTGATCACCCGCATCCACAGGGCGCTGGACGACGCGCCGGCACGGGAGATCCTGCGGGAGGCCACGCGCGACCGGTTCGACGTCGCGATCCTGGGCGACCACCCGCGCATCCACCAGCTTCGCGACTTCATCGAGAACGTGGCCGCCGCCGCGCGCGTCCCGTCGCTCCTCCTCGGCGAATCCGGTACGGGGAAGAACCTGGTCGCGCGGGCGATCCACGCCGCGAGCGAGGCGGCGCCCTTCCGCTTCGTCGAGGTCAACTGCGCGGCGCTCCCCGCGAACCTCCTCGAGGCCGAGCTCTTCGGCTACGAGAAGGGTGCGTTCACGGACGCGCGCCAGGCCAAGCAGGGCCTGGCGGAGGTGGCGGCCTCCGGCACCCTCTTCCTCGACGAGATCGGAACGCTGCCGATCGAGCTCCAGGCCAAGCTCCTCACCTTCCTCGAGTCGCGGGCGTTCCGGCGGGTGGGCGGCACCACGGAGCGCCGCTCGGACGCGCGCATCGTGGCCGCCACGAACGCGGATCTGCACGAGGAGGTGCACGCCGGGCGCTTCCGCGAGGACCTCTACTATCGGCTCGCGGTGGCGCAGTTCGTCCTCCCGCCCCTGCGCGAGATCCGCAGCGACATCCCGATGTTCGCGGAGCACTTCGTGGAGAAGGCCGCGGCCTACTTCCGCCGCCCCGCCCCGACGCTCGACCCCGAGAGCTCCCGACACCTGCAGGAGTACGACTGGCCGGGCAACGTCCGCGAGCTGCGCAACGCGATCGAGAGGGCGCTCATCTTCTCGCGCGACCCCGTCCTCGTCGTCCCCGTCCCCCGCGGGCGCCCCGGAGCGCCCGGCGCACCCGGCCCCGCCTCGTCGAGCGACGTCGCGCTCCCCCTCGGCCTCACGCTGGAGGAGGTGGAGCGACGCTACATCGAGGCCACGCTCGAGGCGTGCGACGGGCAGGTGGCCCGGGCGGCCGACGAGCTGGGCGTGACGCGCAAGGTGCTGTGGATGCGGCGCAAGCGGCTCGGGCTCATCGACTGAGCGCGTCGCGTTGCCCGCGACGTCGAGGAAGCTCGACGAGACGCGCGCCGACGCCCTCGATCGCAGGAGCCTCGTTCCCCGGAAGTGGTGGTGGCAGCGATCGTCGTGCTCCCCGCGATCGGGATCGTGTACGCGCCGGAGGCGGCGCTCACCCGTCGCGATCCGGTCGCGAGAATGGCCGGGGTCCTGGCGCCCTCCGCGTCTTGCCGCACGGGGCCTCCACTCGGCATTGTGCACCTGCGCGGAATCACCGGTGGCGGGCGCGCCGAGACCCACGGGCCTCTTCGACCGTCCGTGAGCACACCGGGCAGCACACGGTCGCGGAACCGGAGGAGACGATGGCCGGGAGCAAGGGAATTCAGCGGCACCCGCTGTTCAAGCTCGGCAAGGCGGCGGCCAAGCGCGACGAACGCAACCTGAGATTGCAGGCAGTGCTCCTCCTCCCGCCCAAGATCCCGAGGGAGTACGACTTCGACGTCGCGCACAAGGGGATACCTGCCCCGATGTTCGCAAACGACCTCTACGGGGATTGTGTGATCGCGGGACGGGCGCACCAGAGCCTTCGCTTCGAGCTCCTGGAGCAGAAGAAGCTCATCAAGATCGCGGATGCGGATGTCGTCGACGAGTACTTCGAGGAGGCGGACGGCATCGACTCGGGGCTCGTCGTGCTCGATTCGCTGAGGCTCTGGAGGAAACGGGGTTGGATCGCGGCCAGGAAGCGCTACTTCATCAAGGCGTTCGCCGAGATCGACCGGACCAAGCAGTCGGAAGTGAAGCGCGCGATCTTCATGGAGCTCGGCGTGGGCATCGGGCTTTCCCTGCCGCTCAGCGCGCAGGAGGAGTTCGAGGCGGGCAAGCCCTGGAAGCGGGTCTCCGGCAAGGGGTCCTCGCGCGGCAGCTGGGGTGGCCACTACGTGTACGTATCGGGTTACACGCCGCTCGGACCGACCTGTGTGACGTGGGGCAGGAAGCAGAGGATGAGCTGGGCCTTCTTCAAGAAGTACTGCGACGAGGCCTACGCGATCATCGATCAGATCAACACGTCGAAGAAGAGGAAGGGCTTGAGCAGCCCGAAGCTCGAGGAGTTCCTGGGCACCGTATCGAAGCCCGCGGGCCGACGGTCGACGAAGGCGAAGCGCCCGCGCAGCAGTCGGGCCGGAGCAAAGACCGCGCCGGTCCCCGAGCCCGTGGAGGTGCCTGAGGCGAAGGAAGAAGCCCCCGCCGGTTGAGCACGCGGCCGGCGCGTGCGCGTGGGTGCTTCCTGCACAACGGGTGCTGCGGAAACCGTCCGGCACCGGAACCCGTCGTGCTCAGGGAGCGCCCTTCTGCCCCTGCCCACCGCCGAGCACGCCCTTGATCGGCCGCGCCACCACTTTCGAGTTTCGCCACCGCTTCTGGGTCATCGCGGCGGTGTTCACGGCTGGCTTCTTCGTCTATGCCGTGGACCCCCGCAACGTCTCCGTCGCGCTGGCTCGAGCCCTGGCCGGGGGGGGCGGTACGGCCCCATGGGCGCTGGTGCGCGCGGTCCTCCTGGGATGCGCCCTTCTCGTGGCTGCGTCCGCGGCGCTGCGGACCTGGGCCGCGGCGTACCTTCGCTCCGAGGTGGTGCACGACGGTGCGCTCCACGCCGAACGACTGGTGGCCGACGGACCCTACCGACATGTCCGGAACCCCCTGTACCTCGGGACGCTGCTTCTGGCGGTTGGCCTGGCCGGAACCGCCTCGGTGACCGGTGCGGCGGTCATCGTCGTGGGGATGACGGGGGTGGTGCTCCGCCTCATCGCCCGTGAGGAAGGCGAGCTGCTGGAACGACACGGTCCCTCGTTCCAACGCTACCTGGACGCTGTTCCCCGCGTGATCCCATCGCTCCGTCCCCGGGTGGATCCCTCGGGGGAGGATGCGCGGTGGTCCCAGGCACTGGCAGGCGAGCTCTTCTCGTGGGGCTTCGCCGCAGGCAGCGTGGTGTTCGCCTTCACCCTGGACCTGAGAGAGGCCGGCCTGATCTGGCTCCTGGGTCTCGCGGTGTACCTCGTCCAACGCCTCCGGGAGCGGAGGGATCGGGCGGCGCAGGCCTGAGGGCGCCCGGCGGTACCGGGGGCTCCTTCTCCATCGCGCCCGATGCGACCGATCGCTCAGAGCACCACCGCGATCGTGTAGACGAGCCTCATCGGCCGGCCGCTCCCCGCGCGGTCCAGCGCCACGTCGACCCGCTGGGGGATCGAGCCCTGCGTGCCCGCCCGCACGTGGGAATACCGTCCCGCGATCCAGGGCAGGTCGGCCGGCCCGAGCGAGGAGGAGACGACGTGGGGGACCGGGCTGGTGACCTCCAGGGTGCCACCGATCCGGAGCTCGCCCGACCCCGTGTCCATCACCTTCAGCGCATCGCCCGAAGAGATCCCGACGACATCGACGATCGTGACGGAGGCGCGTACGGTCGCCCCGGCCGACTGGGCTTCCGCGCGGGTCGCCGCTCCCGCGAGGGAGGCCATGGCGAGCGAGACCGGAAGCACCGACCAGACCGGGAATTTCCGACGGGTCCAACCCACGCGGAGCCCTTCCGTCCAGTGGGAGACCGGTCGCCGGCCCTCCAGCCGCGCGCCCGGTTCCTCCCTTCTGACCCGGGGTATCGGTCGCGGTCCGAAATACCTTTAGCGCTCTTCTCCGTGGCCGGCCCCGGGCCCATTACGGGCCCGAAAGGGCCCTGCGCGCAAGGCTCAAGGCCCTCCGCCGGGCTCGACGCGGAGGAGCGGGACCTCGACCGGGGCGTCGGTTCCGCCGGCGATCTCCAGGGGTACGGGGGGCGTGTCCGGGGCTCCCAGGGCATCGAGCGAGGCCCGGGCCAGGCCGATCGTGTAGCGCCCGGGCGGGATGCGCTGGAAGTAGTAGACGCCGTCGCTGAACGTGCGCTCGGAGGCAATCAGGCGCCCGGAGGCGTCGCGGACCTCCACGGCCACGCCCGCCAGCGGGTGCGGCGTGTCCCCGCCGAGCTCGACGCTGCCGCTCACCTCGCGGGTGCGCCGCAGCGGGAGGCTCACCTCGTTGAAGAGGTTCGGGGAGGGGCGCAGGAGCACCTCGCGAGGCGCCGGCACCCAGCTCGGATCGATGCTCAGCGAGTCCACCGCGACGCGAACGACGTCGTAGGGGCGCACCTCCCAGGTGTGGTAGCTCCCGGTGGCGTCGGTCGTGACGCGGTCTCCGCGCACCACGACGTCCACGTCCGGCGCGGGAAGGTCGCCGGGGCCGTCCACGCCGTCTCCATCCACGTCGTAGTAGACCCGCCCGCGAATCCCCGATCGCCCCAGGCTCTGGAAGGGAAGCGGGACCACGCCGGTCTCGGGGTCCCACGTCACCCCGCCGTCCCCCGCCAGGAAGAGGCCGGCGCTGCTGCCGCGCGCGGCGCGCGCCTGGAAGTATCCCTCGGGACGCCGGGTCACGAAGCCGATGCTGAGCAACGCGGGGGCCCCGCGGCTAGCACGCAGGCTCAGGCTCAGGCTCCCGGTCGGGGACGGACGGAAGGATACGCCGAGCTCGAGGAACTCCGGCCCGCGCGACGTGGCGGCCAGACCGACGGAGGTGGCGAGGTCGCGCAGGTACGTGGCGGTCGGCGACGCGATCGGCGTGAAGGCTCGGGCCGTGAGGACGCGGCGGGCCTGGAGCCCGGACTCCCAGTCCGCGGACACGTAGGAGCGGCGCAGGGTGGTGGCCAGGTTGGCCTGCCACGAGTCCGTCTTCCCGGTCTCGGTGCCGCGCAGGAGGAGCCGACCCGAGACGGTGCGTCCGCCCAGGACGTTCATCGGCACGGCCGCGGTGAGCTGTCCGTACCAGCCGTCGAGGGTCGGGGCGTCCCCGGTCGGACGCGTCCAGGCCCAGGAGCCGCCGAAGACGCCCCGATCCACCGTGGCCCAGCTCACGTTGGCCTGAAGGAACGAACCCGGCTGCGACTGCACGTCGACGCTGAGTGCCTGGAGCGGGGACACGCCCAGGTATCCCCAGGGCCGCACCCGCACGCGGCCCTCGGCCGGATCGAGGCGGTCCACGCCGAACCCCGCCGTCATCCACGGCGTGACGCCGCGCTTCACCTCGCCGTAGGCGTAGGCGTCGCAGGACGGGTCGCGGCACGACCCGACACCGAGGTCGTAGCGCCACTCCCCGAAGGGGATGCGCGTCGGCGGCACGACGTAGAGAAGCTGCTCGACGCGCTCCTCACCCGCCGGCCCGATCATCCGCACGCGCACGGGCGTGTTGCCGTAGTTCAGCGGCGCGTGGAGGTTCGCCGGCTCGTCGCCGGAGGACACGCCGACGAGCGTCTCGCCCTGATAGACCTCGTACTCCCACCCCGACGGGACGGAGGGCTGGATGAGCGCATCGGCGAAGTAGCGCGGCGTCGTGTACGGCTCGTTCGTGAGCGTCGCGCCCACCAGGCGGCGCGCGACCGGGCCGCCGGAGAGCACGCTCCCGACCTGGAGCTGCCGCACGAGCGTCGCGTTCGGGAAGACCCGGCTGTAGCGCGCGTACCCCTCGTTGACCGCGTCGCCGACGTGGTCCCCGAACGAGAACGTCCCGCCGAGCTCGGTCGCTCCTCCCCACAGGCTTCCCCCCACGCCGCTCCGCAGCGCCCCGCGGTACACGCCCTCGGCGCCGGAGAGCGCCAGCCCCCACGTCCCCGTGACCCCCCCGGAGCGGGGCTCGAAGGCGAGCGGCACCTCGGTCGTCGCCATCCGCTCGGCGGCGAGGCGCTCACGCTCCCTGCGGGCCTCGCGCTCCAGTCGGCGGGTCGCGGGGAACTCGGAGCTCTGCGACACGACGATGCCGAGACCCGCCCAGTCGATGTCCACGTGCGCCGCGAGGACGCGGGCGAGGACGCCGCTCGACACGTAGATCTCCCCGCCCCGCTCCACCCACTCTTCCGCCGGGATCGTATCGGTCTCGCCACCGACCGTGATCGTGCGCGCCGAGCGGTCCAGCACCGTGCGCCATGCTCCCGGCGGCCACTCGAGGACGAACGTGCCGCTCTCCGACTTGAGCGGGATACCAACGTGCTCGACCACGGGCCGGAGCGGGATGAGCACCCGGCCCCGGGCGTCGACGAGCGTGGTCACGGTGATGCGCGTCGGGATCCTCTGGACGTAGACCTCGAAGAAGCCCTCGTCGAAGGTCTCCTGCGCGCCGAGCGGCATCGACCACGCGGCGATCGCGACGACGGCCGAGAGCCACACCGCGGCGCCCCGGATCCGGCGTGGGCGGCGTTGCATGGGGACGGCCCGGCCCGTGGGGAAGCGCCCGGGGGTCGGCGGCGGCGCCACGAGACCTAGTGGACGTCCACCTCGCGGACGACGCGCTCGCTGGAAAGCGCCCCGCCCGGCGGCAGATCGTCGCGGTTCGTGTCCATCGTGAAGCGGACGCGCCAGGGACCCGCGGAGCCCGCGGGCGGAACCAGCTCGAGGCGGCGGCGGATCGTCTTGTAGACGGCCAGCACCTCCTCCGTGCTCGCGACCGTGTTTCCGCCTGCGTCCACCAGCTCGGCCAGGACGCGGCCGAGGTAGGCGGCGTTGCCGGTGCGCTCGTAGTCGATCGTGGTCCGCACGGTGTCGCCCGCCATCGAGGCGGAGGCGTCGACCACCTTCACGCCCGTCGCCACGGAGCCGTTACGATAGTTCACGGCCACGACGACTACCGTCTCCACCTCGAGCTGGACGGTCACGTCGCCCCGCTGCTGCTCGATGGGGGGTTGGCCGCCGCGGGAGTGGACCATCGCCCGGGCCCAGTACTCACCCTCGGGGAGCCCCGCCGGCGGTTGCACCATCACGCGCATCACCTGGCGTTGGCCCGGCTGCAGGACCATCCGGCGCGGGAAGGCGCGCAACCACTCCACGGCCGAGGGGTCGCCGGCCGGCACCGTGTCCATGATCGACACCGAGACGTTCCCCTCGTCGTCGGAGACCGGATAGCCGTACGCGAAGTCGACCTGGATCTCCTCCGGCCGCGAGCCCGGATTGAAGAGCGTCAGCGTCCCGGAGCGCTCGTGGGAGTCGATGTACAGCGCGACCGGGCTCACCGCCACGGCCGCGCCCCGCGCGGACGCGATCACGAAGAGGCACCCGAGAACGAAGAGGACCCGGAGCGCCCGCACGGGGCGGCTGCCCGCGCCTCGTCCGATCGACCACCGCTGCATGCTCGTCTCCGTCCAGGGGGGCTGGGAAGGGATGCGCGTACGCGCGAAAACGGAACCGGTCAGGTTCCGGGGGTGACCACCTGGATGGTGATCATCGCAGTATAGCGTCCCGGAGGCTGCGACGCGTCCGGGAGCGCCATCCCGCCGAGGCAGAGCGTGCCGCCGCCGTCCCGGTCCTTGATGTTGAAGTTCTTCGGCTTCCGGGGGTCGAAGTCCTTCTCGCGGGCGCCGTCGCGGGTCACGAGCATCGCGTCGCCCTTCTGGAACTCCAGCGCGACGTGATGACCGCTCGGGCTCGTCATCGACGTGGGGAGCCCGAACGTGATCACCACCTTCCCGGAGCCGACGATCTGCAGCTCCGCCCGACGCGCCAGGTCGTCCGCGTCGACGTACTCGGGCATCCCCGGGCGCAGCGTCCCGAACGTCAGGTTCTGGATCGGGAAGACCGCGACCTGCGCGTGGAGGCGCGCAGGGGCGAGGAGGGGGAGGACGGCGGCGAGGGCGAAGACCACGATCGCGCGCCGGACCGGGTGCTGGTCCTCTCTGGCTCGGCGCGCGATCATGGTCGTCGTCCTCGGGGGCGTGTGGTGAGTGGGAGCGCCTGGGGGGGGTGTGCCTTGCGGCTCAGTACGTCGCCGTGATCGTGAAGACCAGGCTGCCCGTGTACGTCCCCGGCATCCGGCTTCCCGTGTCCGCGGCCAGGATCGACCCACCGATCTGGATGTAGCTCGTCTTCGTCGAGCCGTCCCCGTTGCCCGTACGGTTCGCCATCGCGTTGCACGCCGACTGCGCCCCGTCCAGCGCGCCCGACGCCGCCGCCGAATACCCGCACGTGAAGCTCACCGCAAGGTCCGGCGCGCCCGCCAGCGACAGCGCCGAAGGCACCGACGCCGACACGATCACGTCCGAGTTGTGGTCGATCTTCAGCACGCCCAGGCTCTGGCCCGCGCCCACCGCAGCGCCCGGCGTCAGGGCCGCACCGCTGCCCGGGTTGATCTGGCCGAACGCCACGTCGTCCACCTTCGTCACGTCCAGGTACGCCAGCACGGTGGCCGTGGCGCTGACGGTTCCGGTCGCGCTCTGCGCCGAGACGTTCTGCGCCGCGGCGAACAGGCTCGCCGTGGCCAGGCTCCAGAAGACGATGCCCTGCTTCATGCGGTTCATGCTGTGCTCCCTGTCGTTGATGCTGCGCTCTCGGTGGAGGAGCTGATCTCCACACCGGGAGGGCTCCGTGTCGCGTTGGGATAGGGGCAGGAGGCGTGCCAGGTGGAAACATCTGGATAAGATGTTGTGGCGCAGCGATTTGGACGGACATGGCGAGAGAGGTGGGCGTTCAGTCGCTCCCGATCGGGAACGGCGAATGGTTCCCGAATCGGAACACTGTGCCCGATCGGGAACGAGGCGGATGGCCGTTGGAACGACGGGTGGCCGCGGAAACGCCGGGGAGGTGCGAGGCTGCCGGAAGTGGCGGATGGCCGCGCGCGCCAGGGGGAGATGGCGGAACCGCCGGGGAGGTGCGAGGCTGCCGGAAGTGGTGGATGGCCGCTCGAGCCACGGGGAGATGGCGCGAGCCACGCGGAATTGGCGCGAGCCACCGGGGAGGTGGCCGCGACGCCCGCCGGAACGGCCGCCCGGCCTTGTCACCCGGGCCGCGCGGCCGATCCAGGACGTTCCGGGTGGGAGCGTTGGCACCGGATCGTCCACGTGACGCCGCGCCGACCCATCCCGGGAGATCCGGGTGCCTTCCACGCCCTTGATCTTCCCAAGGTCTCCGGACGGATCACTCCTGGGAACTTCCGGTGCCTTCGAGCCCGGTGCTGGGAAGAGGCGGCGCCGTCGCCCGGCAATCCGGTGACGCGCCGGCGACGGCTCAGGTCACGTAGGCGAAGTAGGCCACCACGGTGGCGGCGTATACGCCCGGAGGGAGAGCGGCCGGGACCGTGATCTTCGCACCAGCGAAGAGCCGGACGTCGAAGTTGTTTCCCGCCATCGAGTTGGAGAGCTGGAAGAAGAGAGCGGGAGTCGCACCCGGGTTGAACGACCCGTTGATCTGACAGACGCCACTCTTTCCGGCAACGCACAGCAGGCCATAGTCGGCGTTGTTCCAGTCGACGGGGATCGAGTAGGTGCCTCGCACGAGCGAGGGCGGCAGCGTGAGGCCGAGCGCCACCCAGTGGCCCTTGCGGATGTTGCCGAAGTGCCAGCCGGCGGAGGAGGTGGGCGCCCCGGGTGCCGCAGGTCCCGGCGGGACGTCCACCACGTCACCCGGCCGGACGGAGCCGAACTTCAGCTCCTGGAGCCCGGTGCCGGTGACGGGTGGCGGGAGCACCTCGGCGGTCGTGTTGACCGTCCCCCCCCTCGCCTGCGCGTGGAGTGCGCGGGGGATGGCGAGGAGGGGGAGGAGGCCAGCGAGGGCGAAGACCACGATCGCGCGCCGAACCTCCTTCCGTTCGGCATGGGCTCGGCGCGCGATCATGGTGTCGTCCTCGGGGGGGTGTGGTGAGTGGGAGCGCCTGGGGGGGTGTGCCTTGCGGCTCAGTACGTCGCCGTGATCGTGAAGACCAGGCTGCCCGTGTACGTCCCCGGCATCCGGCTTCCCGTGTCCGCGGCCAGGATCGACCCACCGATCTGGATGTAGCTCGTCTTCGTCGAGCCGTCCCCGTTGCCCGTACGGTTCGCCATCGCGTTGCACGCCGACTGCGCCCCGTCCAGCGCGCCCGACGCCGCCGCCGAATACCCGCACGTGAAGCTCACCGCAAGGTCCGGCGCGCCCGCCAGCGACAGCGCCGAAGGCACCGACGCCGACACGATCACGTCCGAGTTGTGGTCGATCTTCAGCACGCCCAGGCTCTGGCCCGCGCCCACCGCAGCGCCCGGCGTCAGGGCCGCACCGCTGCCCGGGTTGATCTGGCCGAACGCCACGTCGTCCACCTTCGTCACGTCCAGGTACGCCAGCACGGTGGCCGTGGCGCTGACGGTTCCGGTCGCGCTCTGCGCCGAGACGTTCTGCGCCGCGGCGAACAGGCTCGCCGTGGCCAGGCTCCAGAAGACGATGCCCTGCTTCATGCGGTTCATGCTGTGCTCCCTGTCGTTGATGCTGCGCTCTCGGTGGAGGAGCTGATCTCCACACCGGGAGGGCTCCGTGTCGCGTTGGGATAGGGGCAGGAGGCGTGCCAGGTGGAAACATCTGGATAAGATGTTGTGGCGCAGCGATTTGGACGGACATGGCGAGAGAGGTGGGCGTTCAGTCGCTCCCGATCGGGAACGGCGAATGGTTCCCGAATCGGAACACTGTGCCCGATCGGGAACGAGGCGGATGGCCGTTGGAACGACGGGTGGCCGTTGGAACGACGGGTGGCCGCGGAAACGCCGGGAGGTGCGAGGCTGCCGGAGGTGGCGGATGGCCGCGCGCGCCACGGGAAGGTGGCGGAACCGCCGGGGAGGTGCGAGGCTGCCGGAAGTGGTGGATGGCCGCTCGAGCCACGGGGAGATGGCGGAAACGCCGGGGAGGTGCGAGGCTGCCGGAAGTGGTGGATGGCCGCGCGCGCCACGGGGAGATGGCGCGAGCCACGCGGAATTGGCGCGAGCCACCGGGGAGGTGGCCGCGACGCCCGCCGGAAGGGCCGCCCGGCCCTGTCACCCGGGCCGCGCGGCCGCTCCCCAACGGCCCGCGGGGGGCGACCACCGCGCCCGGCGCAAACAGGCCGGGTCCGCGCCGGCGCTGCCTCCCCTCGCTACTCGGCCCCTCCGCGGAAGGCGCGCAGCGCGGACGCCTCCGCCATCACGAGCATCCTGTCGCCCTCCTCGAGGCGCAGGTCGGGGTCCGCCATCTTGCGGATGCGGTAGGGACCCTTGAGGACGTACAGGACCTCGACGCCGTGCCGCGCGCGCAGCTCCATCTCGCGCAGCGTGCCCCCGCGCATCTTCTCGGGCACCTCCATCTCCGCGAGGCGCATCCCGTGCCCGAGCTCCATCCCGTCGGTCTGGACCGAGAAGCTCCGCTTCTGGGCCAGCGTGGACGCCAGGCGGAGCTTGCGCAGCTCGTGCGAGTAGCGCTCCATCACGTCCGACGCGAGCACCACGCCCTGCAGCCGCCCCTCGGCGTCCGTGACGGGGAGGAGGTCGGCCCCGGTCTCGGTGAGGAGGTCGAGCGCGTCCTCGACGGTGTCCTCGGCGCCGAGCGCCTTCGACGGGACGGCGAGGTCGGCGGCCATGAGCACGCCCTCGAGCGCGCTGCGGTCGTCGAGCGCGCGGTGCAGGTCCTGCACGCGGATCACACCGGCCAGCTCGCCCTCGGGCGCCACCAGCGGGAAGGTGGTCTGGGTGCTCCCGAGCGCCTCGCCGAGGAGGCTGGGGAGCGGCGCGTCCTCCCGGAAGGATCGGTAGTCGCGACGGAGCACGTCGCCCACGCTCAGGTGGCGAAGGATCGTCTCCTCCCTCCCCTGCCGCAGCGTGATCCCCTTCCACTTGAGCTTCTGCGTGTAGATCGACTCCTCCTTGAGGGACGAGGCGATCACCGTCGACAGGATGCAGGCGAGCATCACGGGGAGGATGATCTCGTAGTCCCCCGTGAGCTCGAACATGATGACGATGCCGGTCAGCGGCGCGTGCGAGGTGGCCGCGACCAGGGCGCCCATGCCGACGAGCGCATAGGCTCCGGGTCCGCCGTGCGCGAAGGGCGCCCAGCGACCCACCGCGGTGCCGAGGGCGCCGCCGAGCGCGGACCCCACGAAGAGCGAGGGGACGAAGACGCCGCCGGACCCGCCGGAGCCGAGCGTGAGGGACGTCGCCACGATCTTCATCACCACCAGCGCGAGGAGGAGGCCGAGCCCCGCCTGCCCCTGGAGCATGCGGTCCATGGACACGTGGCCGATCCCGAGCACCTCGGGGAAGATGAGCGCCACGGCGCCCACCACGAGCCCGCCGAGCGCCGGCTTCAGCCAGGGCGGCGCGTCGACGCGCTCCCATACGCGCTCCTGGCCGTAGAGGAACACCGTGAAGCCGACGGCGACGAACCCGGCCAGAATGCCGAGCAGCGTGTAGGGGATGAACTCCAGCGCGGAGTTGAGCGTGTAGGCGGGGATGTCGAAGACCTGCGCGTCGCCGTACACCGCGCGCGAGACCGCCGTGGCGGACACGCCGGCCATGACCACGGGCGAGAACGAGGCGATCGCGAAGTCGCCGAGCACGACCTCGAGCGCGAAGAGCGAACCGGCGATGGGCGCGTTGAAGGCCGCGGCGAGCCCGCCGGCCGCCCCGGCGGCGACGAGCGTGCGGATCCCCTCCTCGCCGAGACGGCCCCACTGCGCGATGACCGAGCCGAGCGACGCGCCGATCTGGATCATCGGGCCCTCGCGGCCGGCGCTCCCCCCCGACCCGAGCGTGAGCGACGAGGCCGCCGCCTTCACCAGCGCCACCCGCCCGCGGATCCGGCCCCCGCGCATGAGGAGCGACTGGATGACCTCGGGCACGCCGTGGCCGCCGGCGTCGCGGGCGAAGAACCACACGAGCGGGCCTACCACGAGGCCGCCGAGGGCGGGCATGAGGACGATCCGCCAGACGGGCGCCCGCGCGGCGGACTCGAGCACCTCCGCACGCGATCCCCAGAAGAGCCACTGCACGAGGCCGATGAGCTCCTGCACCGCCACGGCCCCCAGGCCGGCCACGACCCCCACGATCGCCGCGAGCAGGAGCAGCCTGAGGTGCTGCTGACGCCCGAGCCTCCGCACCCGCCCGCGCGCCTTGTCGACGTTCCGGCGGGCCCTCGCCCACTCCTTCCGGAAGCGATCGGTGCTGGTCAAGGCGCTCCGGAATCCTCTCGTCGGGGTGCGGAGGTGCGTGTGGGCACAGCGTCAATCGTAGAGCCATCGGGCACGGCCGTCCACGCGCACACGCAGAACCGTGACGATGGTCGTCGCTCGCGTGTCGATCGGCGCCCCGCCCCGCCTGCCCACCACCCTCGCGCCGCGGGGCGGTGTCGCTTATCCATAGCAGCCCCGCCCGGCTCCACCGTCGCGCCAGACCAGGAGGATCCGATGACGACCATGCCGACACGCCTCCGCCGCGCCACGTGCGCCCTCGCGGGGCTCGCCGCGACGACGCTGCTCGCGCTCCCGCTCGCCGCCCAGCGCGGTGGGTCCGGCCCCATGCAGCAGGCCGCGCAGCTCGACCAGGACGGCCAGACCGAGCAAGCACGCAGGATCTACCAGTCGGTCATCGACACGGCCTCGGACCCCGCGCAGAAGGCGGCCGCGCAGCGCTCGATGGCGATGTCCTGGGCCTTCGACGGCGACTGCGCGAACACGGTGAAGTACGAGCAGATGGTCATCGCCTACTGGAAGACGCGGGAGCAGGCGGAGCCGCAGAACGCCTTCTACCAGGAGGGCGAGATGGCCGACGAGGCCGCGCGCGTGTGCATCGACGCGGACGACATCGACGCCGCCGAGCACTGGTACCGCGAGGGCTACAGGATGGGGCTGATGGAGCCGGAGCCGCGCACGCATCCGAAGAGTCTGTGGGACTACCGGCTCGCCCACGCCCTCGGGCGCATCGCGGCCCGTCGCGGCGACGCCGCCGAGGCGAGGCGCCAGGTCGCCGCGGCGCGCCGGGCGCTCGACGGCGACCCTGAGATGGCACAGCAGCAGGAGCGCTTCTTCACGTACCTGACCGGATACGTGGCGCTCTACACGGACGACCTGCCCACGGCCCGTACCGAGCTCGAGCGCGCGGTGTCGACGAGGGGCAACCAGAACGACCCGTTCATGAACACGCTCCTCGCGATGACCTACGAGCGGATGGGCATGGACGACGAGGCGAACGAGCTCTATCGCAAGGCGTTCGACCTGGCGCGCGCCCACAATCCGCCCGCGGCGTACGTGCGACGGGTCGTGCGGGAGAAGCTCGGCTCGTAGCGGCGCGCGTGGGGCGCGCGCGTCCGGGGATCCGTGGCGCTCGCGCGACGCTCCGCGCCTCCTCCCGGTCGTTCCCCGCGTCCCGCCGTGCGCTCCGCGGCGGGGCGCGCGCGCCTGGAACGGTTCCTGCGGCATGTGCGGGGCATGACGCACGCACGCGACGACGAGCCTCCGGGAGACGACCAGCCGCCGATCGCCGACTACGCGGTGATCGGCGACTGCCGCACGCTGGCGCTCGTGTCGAAGGCGGGGTCGATCGACTGGCTCTGCCTCCCACGCTTCGACGGAGCGTCCGCCTTCGGCGCGCTCCTCGACGCGCGCAGGGGCGGCCGGTTCGCCGTCCGGCCCGCGACGCCGTTCACCGCCGAGCGGCGCTACCTGCCCGACACGAACGTGGTGGAGACGACGTTCCGCACGCCCACGGGCCGCCTGCTTCTCACCGACGCGATGATCCTGCACGACCCGACGCGCCCGGACCCTCGGCTCCAGCCGGACCACGAGATCCTCCGGCGCCTGGAGTGCGTCGAGGGCGAGGTCGAGATCGAGGTCGTGTGCGACCCGCGCTTCGACTACGGACGGCGCGCGCCCCGCGCGCGCCGGCTGGGCCGGCTCGGGACGCACTTCGACGGTGGCGCCGACGACCTGATGCTCAGCTCGGACGTGGAGCTCGCGCCCCGGCACGGTCTCCCGGGATGGAGCGGGCTCGCCACGCTGCGCGCCGGCGAGCGGCGCCACGTCTCCCTCGCGACGGCGTGGGCCGAGCCGACCATCGTGGGCGAGCTGGGCGCGGCCGCGGACCGCCGGCTGGACGCGACCACGCGTTGGTGGCGTACGTGGCTCGACGACTGCTCCTACGAAGGAGCCTACGGGCGCGAGGTCCGGCGGAGCATGTTGGCGCTCAAGCTGCTGGCGTACCCGTCGTCGGGCGCGATCCTCGCCGCCGGCACCACCTCGCTTCCCGAGGGCAGGGGCGGCGAGCGCAACTGGGACTACCGCTTCTGCTGGCTCCGTGACGCTTCCATGACCATCGAGGTCCTCCTGCACATGGGCTTCGCGCCCGAGGCGGAGGCCTTCCTCGGCTGGCTCCTGCACGCTACCCGCCTGACCTTCCCCCGACTCCAGGTGCTCTACGACGTGTACGGACGCACCGACCGGCGCGAGGAGGTGCTCGGCCATCTCGCAGGGTACCGCGGCGCGCGCCCCGTGCGGATCGGCAATGCGGCCTCCGACCAGCGCCAGCTCGACAACTACGGTGAGGTGATCGACGCGGCGTGCACCTTCGTCGAGCGCGGCGGCAGGCTGGACGCGGCGGAGGCGAAGCTCGTCTCCGGCCTCGGCGAGACCGTCCTGCGCACATGGCGCGAGCCCGACAACGGCATGTGGGAGGTCCGCGGCCCACGGCGCCATTTCACGCAGTCGAAGGTGATGTGCTGGGTGGCGCTCGACCGCCTGCTTCGCCTCGCCGACGAGGGCATGCTCACGCTCCCCCGCGATCGTGACGAGGTCGAGCGCGAGCGAAGCGCGATCCGCGAAGCGATCGAGACCGAGGCGTGGAGCGACGACCTCGCGAGCTACGTCGCCTGGTTCGGGGGCGACGAGGTGGACGCATCCCTCCTCCTCCTCGGCGTGGTGGGTTACGAGGACCCGGGCTCGGACCGGATGCAGGGCACGCTGGCGCGGATCCGCGAGCACCTCGCGGTCGGCGGCCTCCTGCGCCGCTACCGCTATGGAGACGGGCTGGCCGGGGGCGAGGCCGCGTTCGGCATCTGCGCCTTCTGGGAGGTCGAGCTCCTCGCGCGCTCGGGGCGTCTCGACGAGGCGGAGCGCCGCTTCGAGCACGCAGCGCGCTTCGCGAACGACGTCGGCCTGCTCTCGGAGGAGATCGATCCGTCGACGGGCGAGCTCTTCGGCAACTTCCCCCAGGCGTTCACGCACCTCGGACTGGTGAGCGCGGCAAACCGGATCGCGCGCGCGCGCGGGCGCCCGCCGGAGCGCAAGGCCCGCCCACCGGACACCACGGAGGCACGGCCCGAGCCCGTGCCCGAGGCGGAGTGACGCGACCGCATGAGCGTAACGGACGTCCTCGTCTGGGGCGGCATCGCCACCGTGGCCATGACCACCATCCTCGAGGGCGCGATGTACCGCGGGTGGACGCGCATGAGCCTGCCGTTCATCCTCGGGACGATCTTCACGGGCGACCGCCGCCACGCCGCGTTCCTCGGCGCGGGGTTGCACCTGGTCAACGGCTGGGTCTTCGCCTTCGGATACGCCGCGGCCTTCGAGAGCCTGCGCGCGGCCTCGTGGTGGATCGGCGCACTGCTGGGCGCGGCCCACGCGACGCTCGTGCTCGTCGTCATGCCGTACCTCCCATCGGTGCATCCCCGCATGGCCACGGAGCACGACGGGCCGACCGCGCGCCGGGCGCTGCAGCCCCCGGGCTTCTTCGCGCTCAACTACGGCCACCGCACCCCGATCTTCGGCTTGGCGTCACATCTCGTCTACGGCGCGATCATCGGCGCCTTCTACCACGTGGTCTGAGCCGTGGGCGAGCACGCGAGCACGGACGTCTGGCCTGGCAGGCCCTACCCGCTGGGGGCGACGTACGACGGTACGGGGACGAACTTCTCCCTCTTCTCGGAGGCGGCCGAGGGCGTCGAGCTGTGCCTCTTCGACGACGCGGGCGGAGAGCGACGCGTCGAGCTCCTCGAGGTCGATGCCTTCTGCTGGCACGCCTACCTCCCCGACGTGGGCCCCGCACAGCGCTACGGCTATCGCGTGCACGGACGCTGGGACCCCCGGGGCGGGTATCCCTTCAACCCCGCCAAGCTCCTCGTCGACCCGTACGCCAAGGCCATCGAGGGCGAGGTCTCCTGGTGTCGGGCGTGCTTCCCCTTCGAGTTCGGCGATCCGTTCACGCGCAACGACGAGGACAGCGCACCCTACGTGCCACGCTCGGTCGTGCACACGCCCTTCTTCGACTGGGGCCATGACCGACCGCCCGCCGTGCCCATGCACGAGACCGTGATCTACGAGGTCCACGTGAAGGGCTTCACGCGGCGGCACCCGGAGGTGCCCGAGGATCTGCGCGGCACCTATGCGGGGCTCGCGCACCCGGCCGCGATCCGACACCTGAGCGCGCTCGGCGTGACCACCGTCGAGCTCATGCCCGTGCACCACTTCGTGCACGACGCCCACCTGGTGGACCGGGGCCTGCGCAACTACTGGGGCTACAACACCCTCGGCTTCTTCGCGCCGCACAACTGCTACGCGAGCCGCTCCGGGTCCTCGCGGCAGGTGGCCGAGTTCAAGCAGATGGTCAAGGCGCTGCACGCGGCCGGGCTCGAGGTGATCCTGGACGTCGTCTACAGCCACACGGCGGAGGGCAACCACCTCGGCCCCATGCTCTCCTTCAAGGGGATCGACAACGCCGCGTACTACCGCCTCGTCCCCGAGGACCCGCGCTACTACTACGACACCACCGGCACGGGCAACTCCTTCAACATGCGCCACCCGCACTCGCTCCAGCTCATCATGGACAGCCTGCGGTACTGGGTCACCGAGATGCACGTGGACGGCTTCCGCTTCGACCTCGCCGCCACGCTGGCGCGTGAGCTGCACGAGGTCGACCGCCTCGCCACCTTCTTCGACCTCATCCAGCAGGACCCGGTGGTCAGCCAGGTGAAGCTCATCGCCGAGCCGTGGGACCTGGGGGAGGGCGGCTACAACGTCGGCAACTTCCCGCCCCTCTGGTCGGAGTGGAACGACCGCTACCGTGACACGATGCGCGACTTCTGGCGCGGGCTGGGCGGCGGCATCGGCGCCTTCGCCTACCGCGTCACGGGCAGCCCGGACCTCTACCAATCGGACGTTCGCCGACCGCTGGCCTCCATCAACTTCGTGACCGCCCACGACGGCTTCACGCTACTCGACCTCGTCTCGTACAACGAGAAGCACAACGAGGCGAACGGCGAAGACAACCGTGACGGGACCGACGACAACCGCTCGTGGAACTGCGGGGCCGAGGGCCCCACCGACGACCTCGCGGTCGCCGCGCTGCGCGACCGCCAGCGGCGCAACCTCCTCACCACGCTGCTCGTGTCGCAGGGCGTGCCGATGCTCCTGGCCGGCGACGAGATCGGCCGCACGCAGGGCGGAAACAACAACGCCTACTGCCAGGACGACGCGATCTCCTGGCTGGACTGGGAGTCGGCGGACGAGGAGATGCTCGCGTTCGTGCGCCGTCTCCTCGACGTGCGCCGCGCGCACCCGGTGCTGCGCAGGCGCCGCTGGTTCCAGGGCCAGCCGATCCGGGGCATCGACGACATCGCCTGGTTCCGTCCGGACGGCGGCGAGATGAGCGACGAGGACTGGGGGTGGGGCGAGGCCGCGACGCTCGGGATGTTCCTGAACGGAGAGGCGCTCCGCTTCCCGGACCCGCACGGGCACCCGGTGCGCGACGACTCCTTCCTCATCCTCTTCAACGCCTACCACGAGCCGGTCTCGTGGACGCTCCCCCGGGAGCGCTGGGGGGCCGCATGGACCGTGCTGATCGACACCACGCGCTGGGTGCCGACCGAGGAGCGGCTGGGCGCGGGCGTCGGGCGCGTGGTGGAGGGCCGATCCGTGCTCGTGCTGATCCGCGACGACGCGTGACCACCCCGATCGCCACGTACCGCATCCAGCTCCGTCCGGGCTTCGGCTTCCACGAGGTCGCGGAGCTCGCCGACTACCTGGCGCGGCTGGGCGTGAGCCACCTGTATGCGTCCCCCGTGCTGCAGGCAGCGCCCGGGAGCACGCACGGCTACGACGTGGTGGACCACGCCCGTGTTAACGAGGAGCTGGGCGGCGCGTCCGGCCACGCGCGCATGTGCGACGCGCTCCACGATGCCGGGCTCGGCCAGGTGCTCGACCTCGTTCCCAACCACATGGCGGTGAACACCCCCGCGAACCGGTGGTGGTGGGACGTGCTGGAGAACGGCCCCTCGAGCGTGTACGCACCGTGGTTCGACGTGGACTGGGAGCCGCCCGAGGAGAAGCTGCGCAGCCAGGTGCTCCTCCCCGTGCTCCCCGACCATTACGGTCGGGTGCTCGAGGACGGCGGCCTGCGCCTCGCCCGCGACCGCGCCGCGCTCACCGTACGCCACGCGGAGCTCTCCTATCCCCTGTCCCCGCGATCGCTGGGGATGCTTCTCGAGCGCGCCGCGGCGCGCCGCCCCTCGCCCTCCCCCTCCCTGAGCGCGCTCGCGTGCTCGTTCGGCGAGCTCCCCCCGGCGGCCGCCACCGATCCCGACAGCCGCCGGCGGCGGGCGCGGGAGCTCGACGGCCTTCGCCGACGGCTGGAGCGGATGCTGGCCAGGGATCCCGCGCTCGTGGGAACGCTCGACGAGGTCCTCGACGAGGTGAACGCCGACGCCGACCTCCTCGACACCGTGCTCGCGGAGCAGAACTACCGCCTCGCCTTCTGGCGCACGGGCAACCGGGAGCTCGACTACCGTCGCTTCTTCGACGTCGACGGCCTTGCGGGGCTCCGCGTCGAGCTCCCGGAAGTCTTCGACGCGGTGCATGCGCGCGTGCTCGAGTGGGTGCGCGCGGGCGTCCTCGACGGCCTGCGCATCGACCACCCGGACGGGCTCCGGCGTCCGCGGCTCTACTTCGAGCGCCTGCGGGCGGAGACGCCCGGATGCTGGCTCCTGGTGGAGAAGATCCTCGAGCCCCGCGAGGGGCTGCGCGCCTCCTGGCCCGTGGACGGCACCACGGGCTACGACTTCCTGAACGACGTCGGCGGCCTCTTCGTCGATCCCGAAGCGGAGGCGCCGCTCACGAAGCTGTACGGGTCGCTCACGGGGCACGTCGCGCCGTGGCCCGAGATCGTCCGCGACCGGAAGCGGAGGATCCTGCGGGACATTCTCGCCGCCGACCTCAACCGCCTGACCCACGTGTTCGTGCTCGTGTGCGAGCGGAACCGCCGCTACCGCGACTTCACCCGGCAGGAGCTGGGTGACGCGCTCGCCGAGGTCGTCGCCGCCTTCCCCGTGTACCGGACCTACGTCGAGGAGGACGGAGCGGCCGAGCCGGAGGACCTGGACGTCCTGCGCCGCGCCTTCGACGCGGCGCGGGCGCACGCCCCCGACGTCGATCCGGAGCTCTTCGACTTCCTTCATGCGATCCTCTCCGGCGAGCGGGGCGAGCCCGGGGAGGCCCAGGCCGCGCTGCGTATGCGCTTCCAGCAGCTCACGGGCCCCGTGATGGCCAAGGCCGTGGAGGATACCGCCTTCTACGGGTGGTCGCGCTTCGTCGCCCTCAACGAGGTGGGCGGTGATCCGTCCCGCTTCGGCGTCGCGCCCCACACGTTCCACGAGCGCTGCCGGCGGGCCGCCGAGCGGTGGCCGCGCTCCATGCTCGCGCTGTCCACGCACGACACCAAGCGGAGCGAGGACGTGCGTGCGCGGCTCCACCTCCTCTCCGAGATCCCCGGGGCGTGGGAGCGCACCGTTCGCCGCTGGACGGGGTCGAACGCGCGCCACAAGGCCGGGAAGCAGCTCCCCGACCGCGTGACCGAGTACTTCCTCTACCAGACGCTCGTCGGCGCCTGGCCGCTGCCGCTCGAGCGGGCGCGACCGTACATGGAGAAGGTCGTGCGCGAGGCCAAGACGCACACCTCGTGGACGGATCCCGACGCTCGGTACGAGGGCGCCCTCGCGACGTTCATCGAGCGCCTGTACGACGACGACGCCTTCCAGGAGGACCTCGCGGCCTTCGCCGAGCCGCTCGTCGGGCCCGGTCGCGTCAACGCGCTCGCACAGAAGCTCCTCCAGCTCACCGCCCCCGGCGTCCCGGACGTCTACCAGGGGACGGAGCTCTGGGACCTCAGCCTCGTCGATCCCGACAACCGCCGCCCCGTGGACTTCGTGCTACGGCGGCGCGCGCTCGACGAGCTGGAGGCGCGGGCCCGCTCGTCCCCCGAGGCGATCCTCGAGGCGATGGACGCCGGGCTGCCGAAGATGTGGGTGGTACGCCAGGCGCTCCGGATCCGGGCCGAGCAGCCGCGAGCGTTCGGGGACGGCGGCTGCTACCACCCGCTCCCCGTGAAGGGTGAGGCCGCGCGCCACGTGGTGGTCTTCGCGCGCTCCGGCGGCGCGGTGACCCTGGTGCCGAGGCTGGTGCTCCGCCTGGAGGTGGCCGGCGGGTGGAAGGACACCGGGGTGGCGCTTCCCGACGGACGGTGGGAGAACCGGCTCACGGGCGAGGAGGTCGACGGCGGCGAGGTGGCCGTGGACACCCTGCTCGCGCGCTTTCCCGTGGCGCTCCTGGCGCGTCGATAGACGCTTCGGCCCCGCGGGCCGAAGCCCGCGGGGCCGTCCTGCACCCTGGGGGGGCGGGTCAGACCACGGGCATCACATCCCGGGGCCGCGGCGCTCCACCACCACCGTGGAGTCCGCCCACAGCGCGACCTCGCTTGCGAAAGCCTGCGCCATCGCGGTCAGGTCGGCGACGTCCGGACGCGACCGGCTCGCCAGCGGCTCGACGCGCTCCAGGCTCGTCGTTGCCTTATGGTAGGTGCTGTCGGCCGCCATCGCCGAACGGTACGCCTCCGCCGCCGCCACCAGGTATCCGCTCCGCTCGAGCGCCACGCCGAGGTTGTTCTGGAAGACCGGCGAGCCCGGCTTCAGCTCGACGGCGCGCGCCAGCGGGCCGAGCGCCTCCTCGTACTGGCCCATGCGGATCATGACGAGGCCGAGGTTGTTCATCGACCAGGAGTCCTCGGCGTCCAGGCCGAGCGCCACCTTGTAGGACTCGACCGCCATGTCGGTCTCGCCGAGCTCCGCCTGCACGTTCCCCAGCACCCTCCACACCTCCTCCGACTGTGGCGCCACGTCCGTGGCGCGCTGCAGGTGTGGCTCCGCCTCGTCCGCCCGACCGTCCTCGAGGAGCACGCGGCCGAGGTTGACCAGTGCCTTCACGTTGTCGGGATCCAGCTCGACGGCCCGCGCCAGGGCACGCTCCGCGGTGCCCCGGTCACCTGCCTTCCACGCCGCGAGCCCGTGCATGTAGTGGCCCCACACGTTCTCCGGCTTCTGCCCCGTGTAGGCCTCGAAGAGGTCGGCTCGCCTGGGCGTAGTCACCCTTCCGGAACACGCCCTCGGCCTCCTTGTACGTCACCTCCCGCGTCACCTCCCCCACGGGCTCCGGGGGGAGCGTCGCGCTGTCGGACGCCGGGCGCACGGCCCGAGCGGGGGCCGCCGGCGTGCCGGCCACGCGGGTCTGCTGCTTCGCCTGCGCCTCCTTCGTCCCGCCCTGGTCGCCCCCGCACGCCGCCGCGCCGAGCGCGAGCCCCGCCACCGCCGCCGTCAGCCACCGGTGCCCCCGCGCTCCGCCCGTGATCGCATGCTTCGCCGCCATGGTTCCCTCCTCCTCTCGGGCGCCCTCGGGCGCCGTCCGCATTGAGATCGACGGCCATGGAAAGGGCAAGGGCGCGGCCACGGAGGAGCGCCGACCAACGGAACCACGTAAAGGATGGTCCGACTTCACCTTATGGGAGTTACCATGCGGACCGGGCGGTGTAGAATGTGTCCGTCGGGACACAACGGGGCGGCGCCGATGTGTCCGGAGGGACACGGCCGGGAGGAGCGCCGATGGATCCTTGGCTTCGGAGCCCGTCGCGCTCCGGGGGATCCGCGCGCGGCGCGGGTCGCACGCTCCTCCCCTTCTTCAGCGACCTGTCAGTCCCTCCGGATCCCCAGGCGGCGCATGATCTTCAGCAGGCTGGCGTGGTCGGCGAGCCCGAGCGCCTCCGCGGCGCGCGTCACGTGGCCCTCGTGGCGGTCGAGGGCGGCCAGCACGATCGTCCGCTCGGCATCCGACCGCAGCTCCTGGAAGGAGCGCGGAGCCCCGTCGCCGGCGCTGGGCGCCCCGCCGAGGATGTCGGCGGGGATCTCCTCGACGCGCACGATGTCGTCGTCCGACGCGAGGACGAGGCGCTCCACGATGTTGCGCAGCTCGCGCACGTTGTTCCGTCGCCAGTCGTGGGCCTCGAGGATGCGCACGGCGCCGTCCTCGATCGTCTTCGGCCGGACGCCGAAGCGCTCGCACACCGTCGCGAGGAAGTGCTGCACGAGGAGCGGCACGTCGGAGGCGCGCTCCCGCAGCGGCGGCACGCGCAGCACGTGAACGTTCAGGCGGTAGAGCAGGTCCTGACGGAATCGCTTCGCCTCCACGTCCGCCTCGAGGTCGCGGTGCGTCGCGGCCACCACGCGCGCGTCCACCTGGATCGCGCGCTCGCCGCCCACGCGCGTGAGCTCACGGCTCTCCAGGATGCGCAGGAGCTTGGCCTGCGCCTGCAGGGGGAGCTCGCCGATCTCGTCGAGGAAGAGCGTGCCGCCCTCGGCCTGCTCGAACGCGCCGCGGCGCGCGCGGTCGGCCCCGGTGAAGGCGCCGCGCTCGTGGCCGAAGAGCTCGCTCTCCACGAGCGCCTCCGGGAGCGCCGCGCAGTTCACCGCCACGAAGGGCGCACCCTCCGGCCCGCGCAGCGCATGCAGGTCGCGCGCCACCAGCTCCTTTCCCGAACCGCTCTCCCCGAGGATGAGGACGGGGCTCGGGATCGGCGCGACGCGACGCATCTCGTCCTGGAGCCGGCGCATGGCCGGGCTCGTGCCGAGCAGCGAGGTGTCGGCATCCACGCGGGCGCGGAGCGCCTTCACCTCCGTCACCAGGCGGCCGTGCTCCAGCGCGGTACGCACCTCGTGTACCACGCGCTGCATCGACTCGGCCTTGTCGATGAAGCCGTACGCGCCGAGGCGGATCGCCTGGGCGCACCGGTCGAAGTCGCCCGTTCCCGTGTAGACGATCACCGGCACGACCAGCTCGCGCTCCGCCATCCTGCGCAGGACGTCGAAGCCGTCGACCCCGGGCATCTCGAGGTCGAGGATGACGCAGTCGATCTCCTCCTCGGCGAGCGCGTCCAGCGCCTCCCGTCCGCCCGTGGCGACGCGCGTCTTCCACCCTCCGAGCCGACGCAGGTCGTACGCATATTGCTCCGCCATCGTGGCGACGTCGTCCACCACCAGGATGCGCTTCGTCATGGCGTCTCCGCGTCCGCGGGCCCGGCGCCGACCGTCTCCAGCCCCGGGAGCTCCACGCGGAAGCGGCTGCCGCGCCCGGGCTCGCTCTCCACGTCGATGCGCCCCCCGAGATCCGCGACGAGCCGCCGCACGATCGACAGACCCAGCCCGGTCCCGCTCGGCTTGGTCGTGAAGTAGTCCTCGAAGATCCGCTCGACACGGTCCGCGTCCATGCCGCTCCCGGTGTCGGTGACGGTGAGCGACACCGTCGCCCCGCCCGGACCGCGCCGCCCGGCCGTCGCCACCACCACGCGACCACCGCCGTTCAGGCTCTCCAGGGCGTTCACCACGAGGTTCTCGACGACGCGCCGCAGGACCACCGGGTCGCCCGCCACGCGCGGGAGGGTGGGGTCCAGCTCGTCACGCAGCGTCGCGCCGGGAGGCACGACCACGTCGCGCACGACGACGCGCGTCACCTCGTTGAGGTCGGTGGGCCGCCGGTCGGCGCGCGGCGACAGCCGGGCGTACGTGGAGGCGAGGCCCTCCAGGTAGCCGATGCCGCCCTCGAGCGTGCCTCGCCGTTCCGCGAAGACGCCGACGAGCTCGTCGGGCGACGAGCGCGCCACCTCCCCCAGGTGGTGCACGACGTTGCGGATGGGGAGGAGCCCGTTCCGGATGTCATGGTTCACCTGTCGGGCCATGTCGCCCACGGTGGCGCGCCGCTCCGCCTGCTTGAGCTGCGCCACGCTCGCGCGCAGGCGCTCGACCATCGCGCCCATGAGCCGCGCGAGCGAGCCGACCTCGTCGCGCCGTGCCGAGCGGAAGTCGACGTCGAGGCGGTCGAGGTCGAGGCGGCGCGTCTTGGTCGCCAGCTCGGTGAGCGGGCGGCTCACCCGGGCCGACACGACCTGCGCGATGACGATCGCGAGGGTGAGCGCCCCGAGGAGGCCGGCCACGAACCAGAGGTCCATCCCACGCTGCAACGCCGCCAGGGGCGCGAGCGAGTGCGTCACCACGATGCGCGCGGTGTCGCGCGCCGCCCCGGCCCCGGCGTCGTCGACGAAGGGGAGCGCGAGCGTGGCCGCCATCGTCGTGTCCCGCGAGGCCGCCGACGTGGGGGCCGCCCCGGCGACTTCTCCCCCGCCGGGGCGCACCAGCGCCAGGCTCAGGCCGTCGGCCTCCTCCCCTCGCCGGAGGCGGTCGAGGAAGCCCCGGTCCGCGGAGATCCCTCCGGCCAGGAGGAAGCGGCGGTCGCCCAGCACGAGCGCGCGGGCACGCGCGAGCGCGAGGAACGATCCCTCGGCCGTGCGCGCGCGCACGAGCACCGGGCCCTCGGCCTCGGTGACGGCGCTGTCGAGCGTCGCGGCGGCGCGGTCGTACTCGTTGCGGAAGTGCCCGGAGCTGAGCACGCGGCCCGCCGGATCGAGGAGCACCAGGTAGTCGAGCCCGGCAAGGGGCATGGCACCGCCCGCCCACTCGATGAGCGCGGTCGTCTCCGCGCCGTGCAGCATGTCGCGGCGCACCGTCGCGTCGTCCTCGAGGTCCGCGGCCAGCGCGGCGAGCCGCGCGTCCACGGTCTCGCCTTGACGGCGCACGTCGTCGCGGACGGCGCCCATGGTCGCCTCGACCCGGGCGCGGAACTGCTGTGTCAGCCTCTTCTCGACCTCGTGACGGATACCGAGGGTGAGGAGCGCGAGGGGCGCCACGGCGACCACCACGGACGCGACGAGAACCCGCGTGCGGAAGCTCACCGGGCCCCCCCCTCCCCGACACCGGAGGGCCGGGGAGGAAACGCAGCGTCCCGTCGCCGTCGATCGCGATGCCGGCCACGCCCCGCCGGAGCACGAGCGAGGGTCGCACGTCCACGAGCGGCGTCACACGCACCCCCGCGTCGGGATCGAGCACGGCGGACGCGACCGGGTCCTCCGCGGCGAGGAGCGCGGACGCGCACGCGCCGCCGGGCGCCCTCGGCACCGGCACGACGAAGGCGAGCGCGTCCCCCCGGCGCACGGCCCGCGCGAGCGCCGTCGGGTCGAGCCCGGCGGCCACGGTGGGGCCGGGCGCCGTGGCCAGCCCGGAGACCGCCGTGACCAGCCAGGCGGGGAGGGCGGAGCCACGGCCCGTGAGGGCCACCAGCCGCTCGGCGATCCCGCGCGCGGCGCCGTCGCCCAACGGGTAGACGATGCGCGCCGACGCCCCCCGATCGGTGTCCGCCGCGCTCCCGGGCGCGGCGCCGCCCGCCCCCGGGTCGGTCGGCGGCGGGCCCGCGGGCCGCACGCACCGCTCCCCCGTCCACCAGAAGGGAGGCTCGGCGGCACGCGCCTCGGCGCGCACGGCGCCGCGCGCCAGGCCTTCGCGCGCCTCCGTCGGGGCCGTGGGCGGCACCTCGGAGCCCCACGCGGTGCCTTCGGCCGCGGCGAGCACGTACGTGCGCGACCACGGCAGCGGCGTGACCGTGAAATCGGGAAGCGCCTGGGCGTAGGCGATCACCGTCGGGTCCGAGGAGATCGCGACGTCGGCGCCGGCGTCCAGGGAGGCGCGCGCGTCGGCCCCCGCCGTCCGGACGAAGGTGACGGACATGCCGGCTCCCGTCTCCGGCTCGAGGGGGATCTCGCGCGAGGACCGGGCCGTGACGCGAGGGCGGAGCTCCCCGCTCCCGAGCGGCCAGTCCCCGGCCGAGCCGTCCCCGGTCACGGCCAGGGCCGGGCGGGCGAAGCGCTCGGGCGCCGTGGTCGGCGTGCGCAGCACGACCGTGAGCTCCAGCGGGGCCGTCACGCTCGCCGACGCGATGAGGGGCATCCGCGCGCCGGATTCCGGGCCTTCCGTGGCCAGCCAACTCCGCGCGACCGCCTCCGCGGTGATCGCGGCGCCGTCCCAGAAGCGCGCGTCCGGGCGCAGCGTGAAGCTCCAGCGCCGCCCCTCGTCGTCGTGCGACCAGGAGACCGCCAGATCGGGCCGCACCCGTCCTTCGCAGTCGACGTCGACGAGCGTGCGATACATCTGCCGGAACACGAGGCGTTCGCCCTCGTCGATCGCGACGGGCGCGTGGGCGGGGTCGACCGCCTGCGGCACCACGACCCGGACCGGGTCCGACGAGGCGTTCGCGCCCGACGCCACGATGCACGCCGGGGACCAGCTCGGGGGCTCCGGCCCCGACGACGACACGGCGCACCCGGCGGCGAGCGGGAGCAGGGCGGCGGCGAGGCGTGGGCGTCGTGGGTTCAAGGCGCGCGTCGTCGTGGGCGGGCGGACGGTTCTCGCGGGTAACGTACACCCGGCGGCGCCGTCGGGTCGCCCCCGCGCCTCGACACGCGACGGAGGCCCTTCCCCGGCGCGCCGCGGGGCGCCGCCTCGAGCCTCCTGCGTCCGGCCCTCAGAGCCGCTCGAGCACGACCGCCGCCCAGGGTCCGAGCGCGACCGGTTGCGCCCCGTCCGCGTCGAGCGTCCCCGGGACCATGGCGCCCGGCCCGTCCCAGCGCGCATCCGCGGCGTCGAGCACGCGCCGCCACCGTCCCTCGAGGGGAAGGGCGACGCGCGCGGCGCCATCCGCGAAGCGGAGCAGGAGCGCGCACGTGCGTCCCCCCGCGCTCCGGCGCACCGTCAGGAGGCCCGACGCGTCGTCGCGCGCCGTGGACACGTCCTCCGCGTCGCGCGAGGCGAGCGCGGGGTGCTCGCGGCGGAGGCGCAGGAGCTCGCGGTGGAGCGCGAGCAGCCCGCGATGGCCCTCGCGCCCGCGGCGCTCGCGGTGGAGCTTGGCGGCGCGGAACGTCTCCTCCGCCTGGGGATCGGGCGGCTCCACGTCCCACCCGAACCCCGCGAACTCCGCCTTGCGTCCCTCGCGGACCGCTCGCACGAGATCGGCGTCGCCGTGGCTCGTGAAGAAGGGGAAGGGTGCCGTCTCGCCGTATTCCTCGCCCATGAACAGGAGGGGGACGTACGGCGACAGGAGCACGGTGACGGCGGCCAGGCGAAGCGCCTCGGGTCCGACCAGCGTGCTCAGCCTGCCGCCGCGGACCCGGTTGCCGACCTGGTCGTGGTTCTGCGCGAACACCACGAAGCGGTCGGCGGGAACGTGGCGGGCGGGTCGGCCGTACGTCCGGCCGCGGTACGCGGAGTAGCGGTCCACGTAGGCGAAGCGGTCGCGCCAGGCCAGCTCGAGGTCGGCGAGCGCGCCGAAGTCGGCGTAATAGCCGCGCGACTCCCCCGTCAGGAGCGTGTGCAGCGCGTGGTGGAAGTCGTCGCTCCAGATCGCGTCGAGCCCGGTGCCGCCGCGCTCGCGGGGCTCCACGAGCCGGGCGTCGTTGCGGTGGGTCTCGCCGACCACCATGACCGGCCGCCCCCGGCGCTCCCCGTCGCCCGCGACCGCGGTGGTCAGCTCCTCGAGGAAGGACGGCGCCGACTGGTCGAAGATCGCATGGATCGCGTCGAGCCTCAGCCCGTCCACGTGGTACTCGCGGACCCAGTGCAGCGCGTTGCCGATGAAGTAGCGGCGCACCTCGTCGCTCCCGGGACCGTCGAAGTTGAGGGCCGAGCCCCACGGTGTGCGGTACACGTCCGTGAAGTACGGGGCGAAGTCCGCCAGGTAGCTCCCCTCGGGGCCCAGGTGGTTGTAGACCACGTCCAGGTGCACGGCGAGACCACGGCGATGGCACTCGTTCACGAAGTGCCGGAGCCCCTCCGGGCCGCCGTGGCCGTGGTGCACGGCCCAGGGGTACGCGGCGTCGTAGCCCCAGTTGCGATCGCCCGGGAACTGCGCGACCGGCATGAGCTCCACGCCGGTGACGCCCAGGTCGCGCACCTCGTCCAGGTGGGCGACCGCCGCCGCCAGGGTCCCCTCCTCCGTGAACGTGCCGACGTGCAGCTCGTAGAGGACGAGGTCGCGGGCGGCCGGCGGCCGGAAGCCACCGTCCTCCCACGCGAAGTCGGGGTCGACCACGCGCGACGGCCCGTGCACGCCCTCGGGCTGGTGTCGGGAGGCCGGGTCGGGGCGCTCCACGCCCCCTGGGAGCCGGTACCGGTACAGCGCGCCGGGCGCCACGTCGCGGGCGATCGCCTCGTGGTAGCCGCGCTCCACCGCCTCCAGCGGCAGGAGGCGGTCTTGCGGCTCGAGGAGGTGCACCCAGACCTCCGCATGGTCCGGCGCCCACACGCGGAAGCGGCAGCGCCCGGCGCCCAGCCAGGTGGCGCCGGGCGCGGACACCTCCGAGGTCACCCCGCGTCCGCGCCCGGCGCGCGGAAGAAGACCGCGCCGAGCGGGGGGAGCACCACGTCGAGCGAGAAGGGCCTGCCGTGACCGCGCACGGGCGCCGCCGCCACGACCCCCAGGTTGCCCTGCCCGCTCCCGCCGTAGAGCGGAGCGTCGCTGTTCAGCACCTCGGTCCAGTCGCCGCCCCGCGGGACCCCGATCCGGTAGGCGTGGCGGGGCACGGGCGTGAAGTTGAACGCGGCGAGGATCTCGGGGTCGCCGCTGTCACCGTTGCGCAGGAGGCTGACCACGCTGTGCTCCCAATCGGAGCAGTCCACCCACTCGAAGCCCCCCGGATCGAAGTCGCGGCGGTGGAGTGCCCGCTCGCGCCGGTACATCGCGTTCAGGTCGGCGACCCAGCGGCGCACGCCTTCGTGGCGCGGTTGCTCGAGCAGGTGCCACTCGAGGCCGCCCTCGTGGCTCCACTCACGGCCCTGCGCCAGCTCGGCGCCCATGAAGAGCAGCTTCTTGCCGGGCTGCGCGAACATCCACGCGAAGAGAAGCCGCAGGTTGGCGAAGCGCTGCCACTCGTCGCCGGGCATCTTGCCGAGGAGGGAGCCCTTGCCGTGCACGACCTCGTCGTGGCTGAGCGGGAGGACGAAGTTCTCGGAGGAGGCGTAGAGCTGCCGGAAGGTGAGGCGGTCGTGGTGGTACTTCCTGTAGATCGGGTCCATCCGGAAGTACTCGAGCGTGTCGTGCATCCACCCCATGTCCCACTTCATCCCGAAGCCGAGCCCACCCAGGTACGTCGGGCGCGACACCATGGGCCACGCGGTCGACTCCTCGGCGATCGTGTCGGTCCCCGGATACTCCTCGTACACGGTCTCGTTGAGCGAGCGCAGGAGCTGGATCGCGCCGAGGTTCTCGCGCCCGCCGTGGCGGTTGGGGATCCACTCCCCCGCGTTGCGTGAGTAGTCGAGGTAGAGCATCGACGCGACCGCGTCGACGCGGAGCCCGTCGGCGTGGTAGCGGTCCAGCCAGAAGTGGGCGCTGCTCAGGAGGAACGAGCGCACCTCGTGGCGGTCGTAGTTGAAGATCAGGCTGTTCCAGTCGGGGTGGATGCCCTGGCGGGGGTCCTCGTGCTCGTACAGGTGGCTCCCGTCGAAGTAGCCGAGCGCGTGCTCGTCCGAGGGGAAGTGCGACGGCACCCAGTCGAGGATCACCCCGATGTCGTTCCGGTGCAGGTGGTCGATCATGAACATCAGGTCCTGCGGCGTGCCGTAGCGCGCTGTCGGCGCGAAGAACGAGGTGACCTGGTAGCCCCAGGAGCCGTAGAACGGGTGCTCCATGACCGGGAGGAGCTCCACGTGGGTGAAGCCCATCTCCTTCATGTGCTCCGCCAGCGCCGGCGCCATGTCGCGGTACGTGAGGAAGGCGCGCGGATCGTCGCCCGGGCGCCGCCAGGAGCCCAGGTGCACCTCGTAGATCGACACCGGCTCGGTGGCGTCGCGGCGCTCGGCGCGCCGGGCCATCCAGTCGTGGTCGTTCCACTCGTACGACAGGTCCCACACCACCGACACGGTCTCCGGCGCGGTGAGCGTGCGGAAGGCGAAGGGGTCGGCCTTGTCCACCTGGTATCGCGACCTGCTCGACGCGATGTGGTACTTGTACGCGGCACCGGGGCCCACGTCGGGCTTGAAGCCCGACCAGAGCCCGGACGAGCCCACGGGGGCGAGGGGGCTCGCCTCCGTATCCCAGTCGTTGAACGCGCCGATCACAGAGACGCCGCGCGCCTGCGGTGCCCACACGGTGAAGCGCGTGCCCTGCGCCCCGTCCTCCGCGGAAGGGTGCGCCCCGACCTTCTCGTACAGCCGGTAGTGGCTCCCCTCTCCGAACCAGTGGAGGTCGTCGTCGCTCAGGCGCAGCTCGTCGCCGGTGCGCGGCCGTCCTGCCGTCGGTGGCCCCTCGGGGCGTTGCATGCGTTCCTCTTCCGTGAGCGTGATGTCCATCGCCGGTCCCGCCGCTATGCCTCCACGGGCCCGAGGATCTCCAGGAGCCCCTCGAGGGGGATCCGGACCGCGTCGGGCCGATTGCCCACCTCGTAACGAAGCTCGTGGATCGCCTTCTCCACCAGGAAGGCCTGCAACAGCGCCGACCGCCCCTCGAGCGTCCGCGGGAGGAAGTCGGCGTCCCCCGCGCGCTCCAGGTACGCCCGCAGATAGGCCGAAGAGACCCATTGGTGCCACACACGCCTCCACGGATCGAGGAAGGGGACGTCGTCCGGGCGGATCGTGTTGCATACGCGCAGCGCGAACACGCTGGCGTAGTGGAAGGAGCGGAGCATGCCGGCCACGTCCCGCATCGGCGACCGCTTCAGGCGGCGCTCGCTGATCGAGCGCGCCGGCTCCCCCTCGAAGTCGATGACGATGAAGTCGCGCCCGGTGAACAGCAACTGGCCGAGGTGGAAGTCCCCGTGCGTGCGGATCCGCCGGGCCGTGATGTCGGACCGGGTCAGCCGCTTCAGGACACGGTGCAGATCGTCCTCCCTCGACACCAGGATGTCGACCAGCTCGCGGTCGGCCTGGGGGATCGAGCCGGCCCGCCGCACGAGCAGCTCCAGACAGTCGCGGATCTGGGCCCCCACGGACTGGTAGAGCGACCGTGCGTAGTGCGGCGGATGGGGCTCCGGCGCGAAGGCGGCATCGTCCCGATCGGAGGCCAGCGCGAGGTGGAGCCGGGCCGTCACCCTGCCCAGCTCGTCGGCCGAGCCCAGGTAGCGCCCGACGAGTGCCCGGACCGCTTCCGGCGGCACGGCCTGGAGGAGGTCCATCGGCGCGGTCTCGAAGAAGAGCGGCGCCTCCCGCTCGCCCTCGGGCAGCGCCAGGCATCGCTCCCAGTAGCTGCCGAGGGCGTCGATCGTGTACTGCCACGCGTCACCCTCGTTGGGCACGAAGGCGTGGAGGATGCCGAGCGTCGCCTCGGGCCCCGACGACGGCCGGTACACCACGGAGCCGACCACGGGGGCGATGTTCTCGAAGTCGGTCTCCTCCGTGAGGAAGCGGCCGACCTCCAGGTCCGGGTTCAAGCCGGGATCCACCCGACGGTAGAGCTTGAGGATCAGCTCCTGGCCGAAGCGCACCGACATGTTCCTCTGCCGCGCCCTCACGGTCGCTGGGACGGGCACGTCGTCCGGCGGGTGCCAGATCGCCTGCAGCCCCTCCGCCGGCACGCCCAGGACGGCGCCCGCCCCGCCGGGGAGGAGGTCGTTGTCGCCGACCGTGCGGAGCAGCACCCCGGCCAGCTCGGGGTTGGCCACGGACTCGTAGATCACGCCGCGTACCTCGTGGCCGTCCCTCCCGGGAACCACGATGCGCACCACCATGTGCTCGGGGCTCACCTCGACCCGATCCCCCTCGGCGTCCGGACGGAACGCGAGAGGGAGGACGTACGTCTCGGGCTCACCCTCCAGGTACTCGACCCGAACGAGCGTGAGGCACGAATTCAACCCGTCGTCCGCATCGGTGGGCACGGTGTCCACCACGCTCGTGCCCGACAGGGCGCGCGCCCTGCTCCCGAACCAGCGCACGCCCCGCAGGTAGTGCTCGACCGCGGCCGACACCCGATCCGGCGCCCCCGGTCCGACGGCCGAGCGCCACCCCCCGGGCACGCGCACCTCCGGAAGGCTGCGCGTGCGCGCCACGTCCCCGCTCGGCGCTGCCTCGAGGGCGAACCAGTAGAAGGTGTGGGCTCCCAACGTGAAGAAGTACGGACCGTCGCCGACGGGCGGGAAGCGCGTACGCCCGAAGAGCTCGACGGGCACGCTCCCCGCGAAGGCCTGGAGGTCGACCTCGACGAACTGGGTGAAGCGCGAGAGGTTCACGAGCACCAGGATCGTCTCGTCGTCCAGCTCCCGCAGGAACGCCAGCACCTTGCGGTTGTCCGGCGTGAGCAGCTCCATCGACCCGCGTCCGAAGGCCGCGTGGCTCCGGCGCAGCGCGATGAGCCGCTTGATCCACCAGAGGAGTGACTGCGTGTTGTCGTGCTGGGACTCGACGTTGAGCGACTCGTAGTGGTACTCCGGGTCGATGACCAGCGGGAGGTAGAGGCGCTGCGGGTTGGCGCGTGAGAAGCCGGCGTTCCGATCCGGGCTCCACTGCATCGGCGTGCGCACGCCGTTGCGGTCGCCCAGGTAGATGTTGTCCCCCATCCCGATCTCGTCCCCGTAGTAGATCACGGGGGTGCCGGGGAGCGAGAGGAGAAGGGCGGTCATCATCTCGATCTTCCGCCGGTCGTTGCCGAGGAGCGGCGCGAGGCGACGGCGGATGCCCAGGTTGATGCGCGCCTGCAGGTCAGCGGCATACACGCGGTACATGTAGTCGCGATCCTCGTCGGTCACCATCTCGAGCGTGAGCTCGTCGTGGTTCCGCAGGAAGAGCGCCCACTGGCAGGTGTCCGGGATCCGGGGGGTGGCGCGCATCACCTCCATGATGGGGAAGCGGTCCTCCATGCGGATCGCCATGAACAGGCGCGGCATGAGCGGGAAGTGGAACTCCATGTGGCACTCGTCGCCTTCGCCGAAGTAGGCCACGGCGTCCTCCGGCCACATGTTGGCCTCCGCCAGGAGCATCCGGTCCGGATGATGCCGGTCCACGTGCGCGCGCAGCTGCCTGAGGAACGCGTGGGTCTCGGGGAGGTTCTCGCAGTTCGTCCCTTCGCGCTCGAAGAGGTAGGGCACGGCGTCCAGACGCATCCCGTCGACGCCCATGTCGAGCCAGAAGTCCACGACCCGCAGCATCGCCCTGCGCACCTCCGGATTGTCGAAGTTCAGGTCGGGCTGGTGGGTGTAGAAGCGGTGCCAGTAGTAGGCCTTCGCGAGGGGGTCCCAGCTCCAGTTCGACGCCTCGAAGTCCTGGAAGATGATGCGGGTGTCGCGGTACTTCTCGGGCGTGTCGCTCCACACGTAGAAGTCGCGCTCGCTACTCCCTTCGGGCGCGCGCCTCGCGGCCTGGAACCAGGGGTGCTGATCGGACGTGTGGTTCATCACCAGCTCGGTGATCACGCGCAGCCCACGCGCGTGCGCCTCGCGCAGGAAGCGCTGGAAATCCGCCAGCGTGCCGTAGTCGGGGTGCACGCCGGTGTTGTCCGCGATGTCGTAGCCGTCGTCGCGCAACGGCGAGGGGTAGAAGGGGAGCAGCCAGATCGCGGTGACGCCGAGGTGCTGGAGGTAGTCGAGCTTGTCGATCAGCCCGGGGAAGTCGCCGATGCCGTCGCCGTTGCTGTCGTGGAAGGCCCGGACGTGGAGCTCGTAGATGATCGCGTCCTTGTACCAGAGCGGGTCCGGGGAAGGATTCTGCGTCACCTCGATCACTGCGGTCGCTCCTCGGTAGCGCGCGTCGCCGGGCGGCGGATCAACCGCTCCCCGGGGGACGCAAGCATCGTTCCGCTCCCCCCGGAGGGCGCCGGCAGGCGCCCGAACGTCGTGTGGCGCCGCCCCGACCGCGCGCTCCGTGGACGGCCCCACCCGATGGCGGAGAAGGCACCACGCCGGAGGGGCGGCACATCGCTTGCTGCCGAGACGCCACATCCGACGGGCCTGGTCCTCGTCGGAGAGTCCGGCCACGCCTCGCCGGGCGAGGACGGCGTCACCTTCGCGATCGACGTCGGCGGAGCCGACGGCTACGCGGTCGGCCAGGCCCCGGGACGGCCCTCGCCGACGGCCGGCCGTCGGGCTCAGCCTCCCAGGCGCGCCAGCTCGGCCTTCAGCTCCTCGAGACGGCGCCGCTGCTCGGGCGTCGGCGGGTGGAGCGAGCCCTGTACGGCGCCGCGCCCGTTGAACTCGGACGCGAGCCCGGCGGCGCGGGCCACGACGCGTCGCGCAGCGCCCGAGGGCCCCCCGCGCCCGGCATGGGTGAACGCCTGGCTCTGCACGTCGAGGAGTTCCACCAGGAAGCGTTCGCGCTCCCGGTACTGCGCCACCGTGAGCGCGGGCATCCCCGGGTCGCCCTCCACCACCACGGAGCCGGTCGCCGAGGCCCCGCCGGCCGTGAGCGTGACCGTGTACGTTCCGGGGGAGACCCACGGTCCCGACGGCGAGAGCGGGCGCGGCGGCCGTGGCAGCGCGTGGGCCTGCGGGCTGTCGGACTCCTCCGGCGCCGACGGCGGCGGCTCATGGCGCAGGTCCCACACCACCCTGTGGATGGCGCCGGCGCCCGGGTCGCCGGTCAGCGTGCGCACCACGTTGCCGTCCGCATCGGCGATGGAGATCTCCACCGAGGGGGCGGCCCGGCCGAGGGTGTAGTCGAGGATCGCGCCGTCCGGCGGGTTCTCACCGGTCCAGTAGTCCTGGCCGCGGTACGAGTCGTCCTCCCAGTACTGCCAGATGTGCGCGGGCCGGATCGGGAAGAGGTGGGCCGGCTCGGCCGCCACGTCGGGCGTCCACTCGGCGAGCGCCGACGCGTCGTCGAGGATGTAGACGCCGCGCCCGTGCGTGGCCACCACCGCGTCGTGCGTGCTCCGCTGCACCTCGACCTCCATGTAGGGGGTGGAGGGGAGGTGGCTCCCCAGCGGATACCAGGTGGCGCCGCGGTCGGGGGACAGGTAGAGCGCGTGCTCGGTGCCGAGGAAGAGCACCCCCGCCCGGCCGGGGTGCTCGCCGACGAAGCGCACGGAGCCGTCGGCCGGGAGGCCCCGGGCGACGGACGTCCAGCTTCGCCCGAAGTCCTCGGTGCGGAAGACGTGGGGCCGGAAGTCCCCGCGCCTGTGGTCGTCCACCGCCAGGTACGCCACGCCCGGGCCCTCGCGCGAAGGGGCGACCCGGCTCACGTACGCCCCCTTCGGCCCGTTCGGCAGGTTCCAACCGACCTCCGCCCAGGTGGCGCCTCCGTCGCGGGTGACCTGCACGTTCCCGTCGTCGCTTCCCACCCAGAGGATCGCGGGGTCGAGCGGCGACTCGGCCACCGCGCTCAGCGCGCTGAAGGCGTCCTGGCCGTCGTTCTTCGACAGCATCGCCTCCGAGCCCTTCACCCCCATGATGCTCAGCGTGTCCCGGTCGATCCCACGGGTCAGGTCCTCCGTGCCGGTCCACGTCGTCCCGTGGTCGCGCGTGACCATCAGCCGCTGCGCGCCGAGATAGTACGTCCCCGGCGTGACACGCGACGCGGTGCCGGGCGTCATCCACTCGAAGCGGAGCGCCGCGTCGCCGGGCGCCGCCGCCGGGAGGATCTCACGGCGGTCGCCGGTGAGCCCGTCCACGAGCGTCAGGTCCCCGCCGACGGCGTTGCTGTACACGTAGCGTGGGCCGTCCACGTCCACGTCGTGCTCGGCACCGTCGTTGAAGCCGATCTCCTTCCAGTCCCCCGGCGTGATCCCCAGGTAGTGGCGCGTCGCGCTCGGGCCCTGCCACGAGTGCACGTCCTGGAATCCGCCGTAGATCCAGTACGGCGACCGGTCGTCGAGGCCCACGCCGTAGAGCTGCGCGATCGGGATGTTCTCGTACGGCACGTACGTGTCGCCGCGGTCCCACGTCTGGTAGAGCCCGCCGTCCCCCGCCAGGTAGAAGTGGCGGGAGTCGTTCGGGTCGATCCACATCGCATGATAGTCGCCCTTCAGGCCGACGTCGTACGTCGGCTCGGTGGGCATGGTCCGCCAGTTGGCGCCGCCGTCCTCGCTCGAGTAGAACCAGCGGGTGAGCAGGTAGAGTCGACGGTCGTTCGTCGGGTCCACGTACAGGCCGCTGTAGTAGGCCGGCCGGGAGTTCATGTCGCTCATCCGCTCCCAGTGCCCGCCCCCGTCGGTCGACCGGTAGATCCCCCCCGCCGTGGCGTGCTCGACCACGGCGTACACCAGGCCGCGCGTGTGCGCCGAGGCCGCGAGCCCGATGCGCCCGATGGGGCCCGACGGGAGGCCGCCGCCCAGCCGTTCCCAGGTGCGACCGCCGTCGACGCTCCGGAAGATCCCGCTCCCCGGGCCCCCTCCGTTGAAGCCCCACGGCGTGCGCAGCCGCTGGTACGCCGCCGCGTACACCGTGGCCGGGTCACCGCCGTCGCGCGCCAGGTCGACCACGCCCGTGAGCGTGTCCACCTGCAGCGCCTTCTGCCACGTGCGCCCACCGTCGGTCGTGCGAAAGACGCCCCGGTCGGGCGAGGGCGCCCACAGGTTTCCGAGCGCTGCCACGAGCGCCACGTCGGGATCGGTCGGGTCGACCAGGATCCGCCCGATCGCGCGCGTGCCCTCGAGCCCCACGTGCGTCCACGTGCTCCCGCCATCCGTGCTGCGGTACACGCCGTTCCCCCACGAGCTGCTCTGCCGGTTGTTCTGCTCGCCCGTCCCCGCCCACACCACCTGCGCATCGGAGGGTGCGACGGCGACCACGCCGAACGTCCCCGTCGGCTGGCCGTCGAAGACCGGCGTCCAGGTCGTGCCCCGGTTCGTGGACTTCCACAGCCCGCCGGTCGCGCTCGCCACCCAGATCGTGCTCGGGTCGTCGGGGAGGGACTGCACGTCGTGGATGCGTCCGCCGGTCACGGCCGGGCCGATCGAGCGGAGGCCCAGCTCGGCGAAGGGGTTCGCCTGCTGAGCGAGCGCCGCACGGGTGGCGAGCGAAAGGGCGAGCGCCACCGCGGCCGACCGGCCGACGGCTCGAAGGAAGGGTGCCGATGTCATCTTGGTGCCTGCCGTATGAAGGGGAGCTGTCCGCCATTGTAGGAACGGCGTTCGCGGGCAGCCAGCGCGCGGTGTGTAGGGCTTCTGCAGAAACGCAGAGTTCGAGGCCAGGATGCCGTGCTCGATCACGGCATCCCTGCAATACCCCGACGTGAAGACGACCGAGACGTCGTGGAAGCGGTCCGCACCATCTGCACGTAGGTGGGCTTGGCTCCCAGCACGGCCAGGAAGAGGCGCGTGAGCCGGTCGCGCGCCGCGCGCCCGGTCGCGTCGTCGCGGAGCGCCTCCGTGGTGGCCGGCAGGGCTCCCAGCGCCAGGACGTCCGACCGGACCGCGCCCACGGACGTCTGGACGTCGTTGGCGAGGAGCTGCACGTGGGTGCGCAGACGCCCGAGGCCGTCGGGCAGCGCGTGCAGGAGCACAGCGCGTCGGGCCAGGAAGGCGACGGACGCGGCGGTGATGCCGACGAGCACGACCATACGTCCCCGCGCCTGCGCGATGCGCGGACCGTCAGGACGTCGCGATCGGCTCCTCCGGCGCCACGCGCACCACGCCGTCCTCGCGCGACGCACGCCCCACCAGGAACTCCTGCAGACGCTCCGCGCCCCGGTTCAGCACCAGGTACGCGCTCGGCACCACGAAGAGCGTGAGGAGCGTCGACACGCTCAGGCCACCCACGACCGCGATGGCCAGCGGTTGCATGAGCTCCGAGCCGTCGCCGATGCCGATCGCGAGCGGGAGCATCCCGAACGCCGTGGTGAGCGTGGTCATGAGGATGGGCCGCAGGCGCACGGCACCGGCTTCCACCACGGCCTCCTCGCGCGTCAGGCCGCGGTAGCGCCGCCCCTGCTCGATGTACTCGACAAGGAGGATGGCGTTGTTCACCACGATCCCGGCCAGCAGGATCACGCCGAGCAGCACGGGCGCGCTCTGCGGCGTGCCGGTGAGGCGCAGCGCCAGGCCCACGCCCACGAGCGACATCGGGATCGCGAAGATGATCACGAGCGGGTTGACGATGCTCTCGTACTGGACGGCCATCACCACGAAGACCAGGAAGATCGCGAGCCCGACGACGATGGCGAGCTGGCGGTTGTTCTCCTTGATCGACTCCTCCTCGCCGCCGAACACGATCCCGTAGCCGTCCGGGAGCGGGAGACTCGCCAGGCGGGCGCGGATCGAGTCGTTCACCTCGCCGACGGACGCCACCTCGGGGATATTGTCCCCCGTGAGGCGGAACACGCGGTTCTGGTTCTCGCGCAGGATCATCGTGGGGCCCATCACGTTCTGCACCCGCGCTACGTCGCGCAGGTAGATGGGCTGGCCGCCCGCCGAGCCGGGGAAGAGCGCGACGGAGCCGAGGTCCTCGGGGCTCTTGAAGCGCTCCCTGGGGAACATGACGCGCAGGTCGTACTCCTGGTTCCCCGCGGTGAAGCGCGTCGCGATCGTCCCGTCGAGCGCGGTGCGCAGCGTCTGGCCGACCGCCGCGACGCTGAGGCCCAGGTAGGAGGCGCGCTCGCGGTCGAGCTCGATCGAGAGCTGCGGGGTCGCGTCCTCCGCGGAGGGCTGCAGGTTCTCGAGCCCCGGCACGCCGCGCACGGCGGCCATCACGTCGTCGCCGATGCGCTTGAGCTCGTCGAGCTCGTCCCCCTGGATGGAGAGCGCGATGGGCGAGCCGTAGTTGGACGTCCTCAGCCCCCGGATGCGCGGCGGCCGCACGAAGATGCGCGCGCCGGGGAATCCCTTGGCGTTGATCTTGTCCTGCAGCTGGCTCACCCAGGCGTCGGCGCTCATGGTGCGCTGCGAGGCCGGCACGAGCACCACGTCGATCGAGCCACGCCCCGACTGCTGGCTCGTGGACGCCCCGAAGAGCATGCCGCCGGCGGTGGCGAAGCGCGCCTGGACGTCCGGCATCCCCTGGATCATGTCCTCGACCTCCCGCGTCACGCGGTCGGTCTCGAGCGCCGAGACGCCCGGCGCGAGCGAGATGCTCACGCCCACGTTCCCGTCGTCCACCTGTGGGAGGAACTCGCTCCCCAGGTTGCGCGTGATGAAGAACACCCCGGCGAGCGCGGCGGCGGCCAGGCCGAGCACCACCCAGCGGAACGGGACGATGCGCGCCATCGCGTTCCGGTAGAGGTCGCGCAGCGCGCGCATGCCTGCGTCCACCCAGCGCGGCGCGAACCAGTTCTTGACGCCGCTCGAGAAGCGCACCTTGGCCAGGTGCGCCGACAGCATCGGGACGACGGTCAGCGCCACGCCGAGCGACGCGAGGATGGCGAAGGAGATCGTGAGGATCAGCTCGCGGAAGATGAGCGCGGCCAGTCCGCTGATCAGGAGGAAGGGCACCACGGCCGCGAGGTTGGTGGCGGTGGAGGCGACCACCGCGCTCTGCACCTCCGCGGCGCCCTCGTGCGCGGCCTCCTCCACGTCCTCCTGCCCCTCCTCGCGGTGCCGGAAGATGTTCTCCAGCATCACGATGGAGTTGTCGACCAGCATCCCGACGCCGAGCGCGAGGCCGCCCAGGCTCATGATGTTCAGCGTGAGCTTACCGAGCCCCATCATGATGAACGTCGCCAGGATGGCGATGGGGATGCCGGCGCCGACGATGATCGTCTTGCGCAGCGACCCGAGGAAGAGGAAGACCACCATCATCGCCAGCATCGCGCCGAGGAGCGCGGCGCTCTCCACCGAGCGCACCGACTTGCGGATGAAGTCGGCCTGGTTCTGGATCGTCTGGTAGTCGATGTCGGCGGGCGTGAAGTTGCCCGCCTTCAGCGCGGCGAGGCGCTGGTCCACCTGCTCGGCCACGGAGACGGTGTTCGCGTTCGGCTGCTTGCGCACCGAGGCCTTCACCGCGGGCACCCCGTCCAGGCGCGCCCACAGCCGCTGCTCCTGGTGTGTGTCGCGCACCGAGGCGATCTCGGAGAGCGGCACGCGCGCCCCGCCCTGCACGGTCAGGAGGACCGACTTCACGTCCTCGACGGTGCGGAACTTCCCGGACGTCTTGCCGACGACCTCGCGGGTGGGCGAGGACACCCGGCCCGCTGCCACGTCCTGATTGGCGGCGCGCACCGCCTCGATGACCTGGGAGACCGTGAGCCCGTACGAGCGCAGGCGCTCCTGGTCGAGGACGACCTCGATCTCGCGCACGAGGCCGCCGGAGATGTCGACGCTCGCCACGCCTTCGATGGTCAGGAGCTGCGGGCGCAGGCGGTACTCCACCCACTCGCGCAGCGACACCAGGTCGCGCGTCTGTGAGGAGAAGGCCACCTCGTACACGGGGCTCTGGTTGGGATCGAACTTGTTGATCGTGGGCGGATCGGCCTCTTCGGGAAGGCCGCCCCGCGCGCGCTCCAGGTTCTTGGAGGCGTCCTGGAGGGCGAAGTCCACGTCGGTCCCGTAGGAGAACGTCAGGTTCACGCCGACGCGACCCTCGCGGATCTCCGTCTGCATGTTGGTGACGTTCTCCGTGCTCGCGAGCGCCGCCTCCAGCCGCTTCGCCACGGTCTCCTCCAGCACCTGGGGCTCGACGCCCGCGTTGGCGACGCCCGCCCGCAGCTGTGGGTAGACGATGGTGGGAAGGAGGTCGAGGGGGAGACCGCGCAGGAAGTACACGCCCAGCACGATGAGCACGGAGGTGAGCATCAGCGTGCCCACCGGCCGCAGGATCGCGAGGCTGGGAAGGCCCCGGCGGGGCCCGGCGGGCCGCTTCGTGTCACTCATGGCGCGCCTCCTCCTCGGGGGCTTGGTCCGTGCCGCTCGGGGCATCGCCGCCGCCGCCGCTCGCCGCGGTGTCGTCGTCGACCACGCGCACCTCGGCTCCGTCTCGCAGGAGATGGTTCCCGAGCGTCACGACCGGCTCCCCCTCCTTGAGCCCGGACACCACCTCCACGCTCCCCTCCGAGGTCAGTCCCGTCTCGACGGTGCGCCGCACGGCGCGTCCCTGGTCGACCACGAACACCGCCTGGGACGAGCTCCCGCCCACGAGCGCGGACTGGGGCACCAGCAGGACGCCCGACCGCTCGTTGAGCGCGAAGGTCGTGCGCGCCAGGAAGCCGGGGCGCACGAAGGAGCGCGCCTCGGAGACCAGGGCCACCTCGACGGGCACGAGCCGCGTGGTCGGGTCCGCGCTGGGAAAGATCCTGCGGATGTGTCCCGAGACCACCCGGTCCGGGAACGCGTCCATGTCCACCCGCACGGGGTCGCCCTCCTTCAGCTCGACCACGTCCAGCTCGGAGACGCCCACCCGCACGACCAGCGTGGACACCTCGGCGATGCTGAAGAGACGCGTCTGCGTGCCGACGGCGTCGCCGGCCTCGACGCGCTTCTCCGTGATCACGCCGTCCACCGGGGCGAGCACCTGCGTGTAGCCGATGCGCGTGCGCAGCTGACCGAGCGTCGCGGTCGCCGCGGCGTGCGCGGTACGCTGCTGCTCGTACTCCGGGAGCGTGATGATCTGCCGATCGCGGAGCTGCTTCGCGCGCTCGAAGGCCGCGTCGGCCACCTGGTAGGAGGCCTCCGCCGCGTCGATCTGGGCCTGGAGCTCCCGCCCGTCGAGCTCGGCGAGGGTGTCGCCGGAGCGCACGACGCTCCCCTCCTCCACCCGCACGGAGAGGACGGCGCCCGAGAGCTGGCTGTTGACCGCCACGGTGCGCAGGGGCTCGACCACGCCCGACACCGTCACCGAACGGGCGATCGAGCCCGTGGTCACGGCCACCGTCTGCACGACCGCGACGCGCGGCTGCCCACGCCGGTTCGCGGCGCCCCCGGGACCGCCCGTCTGGGTCGCCTCCCCCTGCTTGCAGGCCGACGCCCCGAGCGTCGCGGCGAAAGCCACGAGGAGCGACGTGCTCCTCCATCTCCCCATCGTCATCGTCCCGACTCCTGGGCTATCGGTTCTCCGAGGATCGCCTCGAGCCCCGCGACCGCGCTTCCGAGCGCCTGCCGGGCCGTGACCGCCGCCACCTGGGCGTCGGCCAGGGCCACCTGCGAGGCCTGCAGGTCGAGGATCGTGGTGACCCCCAGCTGATATCGCTCCTCCTGCACCCTCAGGTCCTCCTCCGCGAGCTTCACGGTACGATCGGAGATCTCCACCCGCCTCGCGGCCACCTCGATCGCCTGCGCCGCCGACTCCACGCTCACGCGGGCACCCAGCTCGGCGTCCCGCGCCTGCGCCTCGGCCGTCCGCTGGGCCGCATGGGCCCGCTGGAGCGACGCCTCCCGCTGGAAGCCGTTGAAGAGGGGGAGCGACGCCGTGACGCGAAAGCTCCAACTCTGCTGGTGCGGAGGGAAGTCGTAGGCGAACCAGTCGTAGCCGCCCGTGATGCGCACGACGGGAAGGTAGGGCGTCCAGGCGGCGAGCGTCTCCATGCTGCGGCTTCTCAAGGTGGCGTCGGCGGCCACCACGGTCGGGGCGCTCCCCAGCGCGCGCCGGACCAGCTCGTCCGTGGGGGGAAGCTCCGGCGCGTGGTCGGGGAGCGACTGTGGGGCCGGGTGAACCGCCTCGCCCGTCCCCACCTGACGCCCGAGCTCCAGCTCGGTGGCGCGCAGGTTCGCGCGGGCGTCCACCACCGCCAGCTCCGCGTTGGCGACCTCGATCTCCGTGCGGAGGAGGTCGGAGGACGTCGCCGTCCCGAGGTCGAGCCGCACCTGGGCGAACTCGAGCTGCTCCTGCGCCCGCTCCTGGCGCTGCTCCGCGACGCGCACCAGGTCGGTCGCGGCGGCCGCCGCATAGAACAGGCTCGTCGTCTGGAGGATGGTCTGGAACGTCTGCGCCCGGAAGCGCGCCTCGGCGGCGTCCACTCCGGCGCCCGAGGCACGCAGGTTCGCGAAGCGGCGCCCGGCCCCGAAGATCTCGTACGAGCCCTGGAGCTGGGAGGTGTAGTTCTGGGACACGAGCTGTCCGGTGGCCTGGTCGAAGCGCTCGTTGCTCGAGTTCGCGAAGATCCCGTTGGCGTTGATGGTCGGCAGGAGCGCCCCGCGCGATTGCATCTGGTCGGCACGCGCGCTCGAAACCGCGCCCGCGGCCGCCACGGCCGCCGGCTGGCGCTCGAGGGAAAGCCGAACGGCCTCCTCGAGCGTGATCACGTCACCCGTGCTCCCCTCCTGGGCCGCTGCGGCCCCGCGGAGGAGGCAGAGCGAGACGAAGGCGGCCGCGAAGCCGCGAGGGCGCCAACGTGACATCCGGGTCCCCACTGGTTGTCGGGTTGGATTCGAGTCCGAGGTCGGCGCTACCCCGGCTGGTCATCCAGCACGCTACGCCGACGATCCAGGACCCCCGAACCGGCGTTTTGGTTGAGGGCCGAGCGGGCCGGCTGGAGCCCCGTCGAGGCGACCGTCAGCGTCCCGGAGCGGGCGGCACGGGGTCGGCGGACGGTTGCCGGAGAGCGTCGTCCCGGCGTAGCGTGCGGCTCGAGACCGCGGTTCTCCCAGGCGCAGAGCGGAGCCACCGATGCCCAGGATCCCCAGGTCGCCGGCAGCCGTGGCGCTGGTCGCCGCCCTCGCGGCGCCCCTGGCGCCGGCACCGGCCCTCGCACAGACGACCACGCAGCCGTTCCCCCGTGGAATCCGCGCCGACGAGGGGGTCGTCGTGGTGCGCGTCGTCGACTTCGCCACGATCCCCGGCTCCGGCGAGCAGGCGCCGCGGATGATGCTCCTGGTCGACGAGCCCGGCACGCGCCGCATGTTCGTCAACGACATGCGGGGCCCCCTCTACTCCGTGAGCTACGACGGCGCCACGGTCACCCCCTACCTGGACATCGACGACGAGCGTTGGGGCGTGCACGTGCAGTCGTCGGGAAGCGAGCGCGGGTTCCAGAGCTTCGCCTTCCACCCGGACTTCGGCCGCCGGGGAGCGCCTGGCTACGGGCGCCTCTACACGTGGACGGACACCGAGAACAACCGCGCGCAGGCCGACTACACGCCGGGTGGCGGGGGCAACTCCCACCACACGGTGCTGCTCGAGTGGCGCGCGCGCGACGCCTCGTCGGCCACGTACGACGGTGGGCCTCCGCGCGAGCTCCTGCGTGTCGAGCAGCCGTTCGCCAACCACAACGGCGGCCACCTCGTCTTCGACCCCCTCGCGCGGCCCGGCGACCCGGACTACGGGCTGCTCTACGTGGGCGTCGCCGACGGAGGGAGCGGCGGAGACCCCATGAACCTCGCGCAGAACCTGGCGTCGGCGTTCGGGAAGATCCTGCGCATCGATCCGCTCGGCTCCGACGGCCCCAACGGCAAGTACGGGATCCCCGCCGCGAACCCCTGGGCGGGCGACGGCGATCCGCACACGCTCGGCGAGATCTTCGCGTACGGCGTGCGCAACCCCCAGCGCATGGGATGGGATCCGGAGAACGGCAACATGTTCGTGGCCGACATCGGGCAGAACCTCGTGGAGGAGGTGAGCCCCGTGACCGTCGGCGCCAACCTCGGCTGGAACAGGTGGGAGGGGAGCTTCGCGTTCGTGAGCCGCCGGGGTGTGGACGCCTCCAACCCCCGCGGCGACCGCGCGGTGACGTATCCGGTGGTGGAGTACGCCCACGGCGACCCGCTCCTGCAGTCGCGCGCCGCGGTCACGGGGGTGGTGGTCTGCCGCGGGGACGTGATCCCCCAGCTCCGGAACAAGGTCCTCTTCGGCGACTTCCCGAGCGGCGAGATCTTCTGGTTCGACGCCGACGCCCTCCCGCAGGGCGGGAACCAGGGCTTCCACCGCGTCCTCCTGGACGACGGGAGCGGGGAGCCGAGCACCTTCCTCGCGCTGATCCGGAAGAAGAACGGCGGCGCCGGGCGCGCCGACCTGCGCTTCGGCACCGGGCCGGACGGACGCGTCCTCCTGCTGAACAAGGCGGACGGCGTCGTGCGCATGCTCGTGCCGGATCGCTGAGCCGGGCGTATCCCGCCGGGATGGGCGGGATGATGCACGACCCGGCCGGAATGGGTAGCATGATGGCGGATACCTCCGACGCCGGCGGGAAGATGTGAAACGCCATCACTGGATCGTGCGCGTGACCCACTGGCTCGCCGCGGTCCTGATCTTCGGGATGATCGCGAGCGGGCTCCAGATCTATCGGGCCTATCCGCGCTTCGGTCTTCGGGGCGGGCCGTACCTGCCGCAGCCCTTCCAGGACACGGCGTTCCCCCAGTGGGCCCGCCTGGGCGGGTGGCTCGCGGGCGGGCTGAGCTGGCACTTCTTCCTGATGTGGCCGCTCATGGCCGCGGGCGGCCTCTACTTCCTCTACCTCCTCGTCAGCCGGGAGTGGAAGAAGCTCGTCTTCCGTCCGCGGGACGTGCGGCCCGCCGTGCGCATGCAGATGTACTACCTGCGGATCGCCAAGGAGCATCCCCCACAGGGGAAGCACAACGCGCTCCAGAAGCTGGCCTACACGCTCATCCTCCTCCTCGGGCTCCTCTCCGTGGCGACGGGATGGGCGATCTACAAGCCCGTGCAGCTCCACTGGCTCACGTCGCTCTTCGGCGGCTTCCAGGCGGCCCGGTACTGGCACTTCTGGGCCGTGTGGCTGTTCGTCGCCTTCACGCTCGTGCACGTGGTCATGGTGTTCGTGGCGGACCGCCATTCGCTGCGCGCGATGATCACCGGCACCTACCTCGGGAGGTTCAGGCGAGATGCGCCGTAGCCCGCTCCACCCCGATCGCCGCGCGTTCCTCGCCGGAGGGCTGGGCGCGATGCTGTCCGCGTGCGGGTGGGACGGCGGCCCGGGGCTGCGCCCGAAGCTCCGGGCCTTCTCGCGCTTCAACGACTGGGTGGGCGGCGTGCTCCAGTCGGGCGAGCGTCTGGCGCCGACGTACGACCCCGGTGAACGAACCAGCAGCTTTCCCGCCTACCACATCAGCGGGATGACGCCCACGCTCCGCGATCCGCGGTCGTGGCGCCTCGAGATCGGCGGGCTGGTCAAGATCCCCCTCTCCCTGACGCTCGCCGACATCCGGCGCGCCACCTCGACGACCTACACCGTGAAGCACCATTGCGTGGAGGGGTGGTCGGCCATCGCCACGTGGACGGGGCTGCCGATGCGGGATCTCGCGGACACGGTCACCGTGCTCCCCGAGGCGCGTTACGTGCGCTTCGACTCCTTCGACTCCGACTACTACAACGGCTGGGACATGGAGTCGGCGTTGCACCCGCAGACGATCCTCGCCTACGGTTTCAACGGGGAGGATCTGACGCCGGACCACGGCGCCCCGCTGCGCGTGTACGCTCCGCACAAGCTCGGCTACAAGCTCACCAAGTACCTCACGCGCATCACGTTCACGGACGAGCGTCCCGGCGGCTACTGGGAGGATCAGGGATATCCATGGTACGGAGGCGTCTGAGCCTGCTCGCCGCGGCCGGCGTCGTCCTCGCGACCGGCGCGTGCCGCACGGAGCACGAGGCGGCCGAACGGATGGACATGCCGGACAGCATGCCCGTCGTGAACGCGATGCACGACGAGGCGATGCGCGACTCCATGCTCGACGTCATGCCGGGCGGCGAGATGGCGCGCGGCGACTCGGCCGCGGCGATGCGTCTCCTGGAGAAGAAGCGCTGACGGGAGCCCACTGACCGGTGTCCGGGCCGCTCCGGGGTCGGTCAGCCGCCGGGGGACCCGAGGATGCCCCGCCGGCGGAAGCTCGCGCGCACGTCCCCGACGTCCAGGCGTCCGTTCCGGTTCCCGGCATGGTCGAGGTAGGTCGCCTCGTCCGGCGCGATCGGGCCCGACACGCCCGCCGCCGCCGCCGCGAGGGCACCGGCGTCGAGGATGGGGTCCTCGACCGTCGTGCCCAGGCGCTCCACCACCTCGTGCCCGACCGCGTCACGGATGCGCAGCGCCACGTGGAAGGGGCCCGGCTCGAGGGCCGTGCCCGAAACGACGACCTGCCGCCCGCTCACCTCGACCACGATCCCCAGGGGCGCCCCGGGCTCGTCGATCCGCTCGACCTCGAGCGGCACCGCGCCGCCCTGGAGCGTCGCGCTCATCGCGAACGGCCGGCCGCCCTCGATCACCGGGGGCGCGTCGCGGCTCGCGACCGCGAAGCCCTCGGTCGTGGAGAGGCGCACGTGCGCCACGCCGCCCGCGACGCGGATCTCGTGGATGCGCAGCCGCGTCGGCCTGCCCAGGTGATCGCGCGTCCACGGTCGGGTCTCGGAGTCCACGATCGAGTCGACCGCGCCGTCGCGCGCGAAGACGTCCGTGGCCGCGCCCCGGTTCCCGCCCTGAGCCTCGACCTTCAGGAGCGCGTCGTCGCCGTCCGCCTCCACGAGCTCGTACGAATACGCCGGGGGCAGCCCCGGCGGGATCCACCGCGTCGGGCTCGCGAGCCGGTCGCGGTGGTAGACGAGCACCCCGCCGGCCGGGAGGTCCTGGTCGTACCCGATGCGCGGCCGGTACTCGACGATGAACGACTCCGCACCGTCCTCGGTGAGCGGGATCTCGATCGCGCTCAGCCCCTCCTGCAGCGGCGCGAGGGTGAACTCCTGATCGGTGACCTCGCCGATGGTGTCGAGCGTCGCCCATCCCAGCACGGCGCGGGAGAACGCCGAGAAGCCCGTGGGACCGAAGTCCTCGGCCTTCGCGCCGCTGCCGCACCCCCACGAGCCCGCGCCCATGGTGTCGAAGCAGCCCACCGCCCAGTGGCGCTGCCACGGCTGCAGTCCCTCGGCCTGGCGGTAGTAGTCGGGGAGGCCGAGCAGGTGGCCGATCTCGTGCGCCATCACCTCCGGGCCCTGCATGCGTGTGCCCGAGCAGTCGACGGCCGAGTCCGCGATGTAGACCTGCACGACGATGGGGCTCCCGTCCGGGCGGAGATCCTGTGTGGCGAAGGGTCCGCCGTGCTCGCCGAAGAGGCCTCCCAGGTGCGGCCAGATGGCCGGACCCCCGCAGCTTCCGGCGATCTCCAGGTACTGCACGGTGAGGCCGTCGACCGTGCCGTCGTCGTCGCCCGAGTTGGGTATGCCGTCCGGGCCGTCGTTGTCGTACAGGCCGAAGTCCACGGTCGCGTCCGCGAGCGTGATCGCCTGGCGGATGTAGGTGCCGAGCGAGTCGCCGAACATCCCGTCGGGGCCCGCCGCGCCGACGAGGCTGACCGAGGTGCGCACCCACGGCCTCACGTCGCCGTCGATCGTGAAGACGCCGCCCGACTGGTCGCTGTAGAAGTCCCCGACCGTCCCGCGGGGCGAGGGGCCGTCGAAGAGGGCCGCCTGCATCTCCTCCGCGGTGAGGAAGGGCGCGGGCGAGTCGGCGAAGAGCGCGGGGATCACCACCATCCCGCGCGTCCCCTTCCGCTCGATCCCCGACGGGGAGAGGACGGCGTTCGGCGCCGCGAAGCCGAGACGCTCGGCCTCCGCGCCCATGGCCGCCAGGCGCTCGGACGGAGGGGTCACGCCGGGCCGGCGCGCGAACGGCTCGATGTACTGCGCGGCGGCGGGCGTCGCGGCCAACGCGAGCAGGAGCGACACCGTGGCCGCCCGGATCACGACCCCTCCCCCGGCACCAGCGCGACCGCGTAGCCGCTCACGCTCCCGCGGATCGCATCGTCGGGCCCGCCCACCTCGACCACGCGCAGCTCGGGCGGGTGGTGCACGTCGTCGGTGCTGAGACGGAAGGCGAGCGCGCCCGGGGTCCCCCGCAGCACGACGATGCGCACGGGCTGCGTCGCGATCCGGTAGACGAGGAGGTCGGGGTCGTCCGAGGACACGCCGGTAACGGTGCCGGAGGCGACCTCGAGCACGGCCGATCCCTCCGCGCCGAACGGCGAGCCGAGCGCGGCGACCATCTCCCCGGGCACGGGCGGCCCGTCGCCGGTCGGGTCCGTCCCGCAGCCGAGCGGGAGCGTGGCGAGGAGGATGCCGAGCGCCAGGAGGGCGCGCGCCGGGATGCGGATCATGCTCGAGCTCCGTGCGGGTTGCCGGCGTCCGGCCACTGCGGTCCGGGCGTCGCGTGGCCACGACTACGTACCCCATCGACGTACGGTCGCTTACCGATCCGCCCCTCCCCTGGATCCATCGGCGTACAGGCCGATCCGCATCGACCGCGCCGGGCCCCATCCGTCCTCCGCCACCAGGCGCAGGTTACGCGCTGAGACGGGGTCGAAGCGGTCGAGCTTCCGGTACCCGATCGTGCGTCCCGCGACCAGCGTCCGCCACGCGCCGTCGACCAGGGCCTCGAGCGCGTAACGCACCACCGACTGGCCCTGCCCGATGTCCTCCCTCAGGTCGAGCACGCCGAACGTCGAGGGACGCCCCAGGTCGATCCGCAGCGCGAGGGTCCGCGGCCCGGAGGCGTCCCGCGCGGCGGTCGCCCCCTCCATGACGTCGCGCGCGAAGACGGCGCCGAGCCGCTCGTCCATCCCCCTCAGGCGCGCCGCGTCCGTGTCGTGCAGGAGGCCCGCCCGCGTCGGCGGCACGTTGAGGAGGAGCTTGGAGTTCCGCCCCACCGAGGAGAAGTAGAGGCCGACCAGGTCGTCCACGGAGCGGACCCGGTCGTCCTCCGCCGGGTGGTGGAACCACCCCGGCCGGATCGACACGTCGGTCTCGCCCGGGCGCCACACGGTGCCCTCCGGATCACCGTGCTGCAGCTGGTCGAGCACGCCTTCGCCCGCGGCCCCCGGGTACGGCACGGCGCCCGGGTCCACCGTCGACCAGTTCGGGTCGCCCGCCGAGCCGTCCTCGTTGCCGATCCAGCGGACGTCGGGACCGGCGTCGGAGAAGATCACCGCGGCCGGCTGCAGCCGGCGGACCGTGGACCAGATGCGCGGCCAGTCGTACTCCTGGTGCCGCCCGTTCGGCCCCTCCCCGTTCGCTCCGTCGAACCAGACCTCGTGGATCGGCCCGTAGCGCGACAGCAGCTCGGTGAGCTGTTCGACGTAGAGGTCGTCGTAGCGGGCCGAGTCGCCGTACGATGGGGCGTTCCGGTCCCACGGGGAGCAGTAGAGCCCCGCCTTCAGACCCTCCGCGCGGCACGCGTCCGTGAACTCCCGCACCACGTCCCCTGAACCGCCCCGCCACGGGCTCGACGCCACCGAATGGCCGGTCGTGCGGCTCGGCCACAGGCAGAAGCCGTCGTGGTGCTTCGCGGTGAGGACCATCGCGCGGAAGCCGGCGGCGCGTGCCGTGCGCGCCCACGAGCGGGCATCGAGGCGGTCGGGCGCGAAGAGCGCGGGGTCCTCCGTGCCGTCGCCCCACTCGCGCCCGGTGAACGTGTTGATGCCGAAGTGCAGGAAGAGCGCGCGCTCGTCCCGCTGCCAGGCGAGCTGCGCGGGCGTGGGGGTGGGGCGCGCGGGGATGCGGCCGGGCGCGAGGACGGCGCCGGACCGGAGGGTGTCGCCCGGTGCGAAGCCGGCGCCGGGCGCGAGGATGTCTCCCGGCGCGAAGACGGTGCCCGACGCGGAGCCGGCGGGCGACGCGAAACCGGCGCCGGACGCGAGGGTTGTGCGCAGCCTAACCGCTGAACGCAGGGCCACACCGGCCGCAGCGGCGATGAACCCGCGTCGCGAGACGGGCGGGGTGTCCCTCATCGGCCGGCCGGCGCGATGCGGAACGCCCAGGCCCATTCCGACGGCGGCGTCACCCCTCCGGGCACGCGGATGCGCACTCCGTCCGCCGTGGGCTCCCAGCCGACCTTGGCGTCCGAGCCGACGAGGGTCACGGCCGCGCCCGCCGCGGGGTGCACCCCCGGGACGTCGATCGCCGCCGGGAGCGCCCGCTCCCCCTCGTCCGCCAGATAGAACGCGAAGACCGACCTGTCCGGGCCCCGCGTCAAGCGCACCTTCCCCTTCCCGTACGGCGCCACGGCGCGCGTGCCGTAGATGGCCTTCCCGTTCACGCGCATCCACGCGCCCAGCGCGGCCAGGCGCTCGTAGGCGGCGGGGTCCCAGGTGCCGTCCGGGCCGGGCCCGATGTTCAGGAGGAGGTTCCCGCCCCTGGCGACCACATCGACGAGCATGTGCACGAGCTCCCCAGGCGACTTGTACGGGTCGCCCGGCACGTACGACCAGCTCGTGGCCATGGGCATGGGGACCTCCCATGGATGCCCGATGGCCTCGTCGGGGACGCGCGCCTCGGGGGTGAGGTAGTCCTGGTACGGTCCGGGCACCGCGCGGTCGACCACGATCAGCCCGGGTTGGAGCGCGCGCGCCTCGCGCACGAGGCGCGGCATGTCGATGTCGAGGCTCTGCACGCGCTGCTTGGGGAAGCCGGGTCGGGCGCGCATCTCCGCCAGCTCCTCCTCCGTGCGGGTGCGCACCCAGCCCCCGTCCAGCCACAGGATGTCGACCGGGCCGTAGCCGCTCATGAGCTCGCGGATCTGGGCGTGCGTGAAGGCGACGAAGCGCGCCCACCGCTCCGGATGGGCCGTGACGTCGTAGTTGGGATAGCGGTCGGGCGTGGCGAAGTACGGCCACCAGTAGTCGGGGCTGTGCCAGTCCGGCTTCGAGAAGTAGGCCCCGACCATGAAGCCGCGCGCGCGGAAGGCGTCGAAGATCGCGCGGGTCACGTCGGCGTGCGGGTCCGATGCGAACGGCGTGCGCGGCGAGGTGATGCGGTAGTCGGTCTGCTTCGTGTCGAACATCGAGAAGCCGTCGTGGTGCTTCGTCGTGAACACCACGTAGCGCATCCCGCCGTCCCACGCGGCCCTCGCCCAGCGCTCCGGGTCGAAGCGCACCGGATCGAAGGACGCCTGCAACGCCTCGTACGCCTTCTTGTACTCGCCGTACTCGCTGTCGGGCGGGCGGCGGCACCAGTCCTCGTCCTCGGAGCAGAGCGACCACGACTCGACGATCCCCCACTGGCTGTACGTCCCCCAGTGCATGAGCAGCCCGAGCTTCAGGTCCTGCCAGCGCTCGAGCTTCGCACGGACCAGCGGATCGGTCTCCTCGACGTACGCGGTGTCGTCCTGGCCGGCGACCACGGGCGGCCGGAGGGCAGCCGTCGCGAGGAGGGAGGAGAGCAGCAGCGTGGATGTGGGGGTGCACCGGATGGCCAACGGTCTCCCTCCCGGTAGGGGCGGCTCGCTCGGGGCAGGAGCGACCAGGTAGACTACCGCCTCGGGCTTCGGAGGACGACTCGGGCGCTCCGCCGACGCCCTCTCCGGTCACCTGCGGAGCCACGCCCCGGCCACGACCTGGAGGAGGAGGCAAGATGCCACGCGACGGGATGGTGAACGTCCGCCACATGGTGGACGACGTCCAGGCGTCCGGCCGAGGTCGGCCGCTTCCGCGCTGCCGGGCTCGCGTTCCGGAACGACATCGTCAGGGCTCCGGCGGCTCCCAGATCCTCCTGGTGGACCCGTCCGGCAACGTCATCGAGCTCTTTCAACCAGCCGGGACATGAGCCAGGATGGGCGCCAGGAACAACCACGCATGACGGAGGCGCGATCGATGCGACCCAGCGGCCTGGCCCCCGCCCTTCTCCTCGCGGTCCTCGGGTGCGCCGGTTCCTCCGGGGACGGTGCGCCCGCCGCCGCGGCCGACGGGCAGCCCGCGGCCACGGCGACCACCGACGTCCCCCGCACCGCCGACCCGACGAAGCGCGGATACACGGAAGCCGACTTCCCCCGGGTGCAGAAGCTCGCCGAGGGGATCTACACCTACGAGGCGCTCCGCTCGGCCGGTGAAGAGCGATTCACCACGGTGAGCCTCTTCGTCGTCACCGACGAGGGCGTGCTGGTGGCCGACGGCCAGGGGAGCCCCGACGAGACGGCCAGGCTGGTGCAGGCGGTGGCGGGCGTCACCGACCAGCCCATCCGTCACGTGGTGATCTGCTCCGACCACGGCGATCATACCGGCGGAAACGTGGCCTTCCCACCGGGCACGACCTTCTACGCCCACCCCACATCGGCGGAGGTGCTCCGGGAGAGCGCGGCCCACCCGCGGGAGGGCGCGCCGCCCGTCGTGGTGCCCACCGAGCTCGTGCCCGACCAGCGCACGCTGAAGCTGGGCGGTCGGGAGATCCGCATCCTCTTCCTGGGACGGGCCCACACCGGGGGCGATCTGGTGGTCTATCTCCCGGCCGACAAGATCCTCTTCATGAGCGAGACGTACCTGAACCGGGTCTTCCCGGCCATGCGCTCGGCGTATCCGTCCGAATGGGTGGCGGTGATCGAGAAGGCCCAGGCCATGGACGTGGACATCTGGGTGCCCGGCCACGGCTTCGTCGAGAGCCCCCAGGTGTTGCGGGAGGAGCTGGAGACCTACCGGCAGGCGATGGTGTCGGTCATCGCCGAGGCGACACGCCTCCACGATGCCGGCGTCGGCGTGGACGACGCCGTCGAGCAGGCGGACTTCGGCCCCCTGGAGGCATGGTCGCTCCGCTCCAGCCAGGGCGCCACCGCCGTGCGTCGCGTGTACGCGGAGCTGAACGGCGAGCTGGGAGGGGCCTGAGCGCCATGCAACCACGTCATGCTCCTGTCCTGGCCACGCTCGCGCTCCTCGTCACGACCGCGGCACCCCTCGTGCGGGTCTCGGCACAGGTCCCGGAATCGGTCCCCCCGGAGCGCCTGGAGGCGCGGCGATGGTTCCGGGACGCGGCGTTCGGGATGTTCATCCACTGGGGTGTCTACAGCCAGCTCGGTCGGGGCGAGTGGGTCATGGAGAACGAGCGGATCCCGGTCGAGCGCTACGAGTGGCTGGCGTCCACCTTCGACCCGTTCCGCTTCGACGCTCGCGCGTGGGTGTCCCTCGCACGGGCGGCCGGGGTGCGCTACATCACGATCACGGCCCGCCACCACGACGGCTTCTCGATGTTCGCGACCGATGCCACCCGGTACGACATCGTCGACCACGCCCGTTTCGGACGAGACCCGCTGAAGGAGCTCGCCGAAGAGTGCCACCGGCAGGGCATCCGGCTCTTCTTCTATTACTCCCAGCTCGACTGGCACCACCCCGACTACTGGCCGCGGGGAGGCACGGGCCGGGCCACGGGCCGCCCCGAGGGCGGAAGCTGGACCGCGTACCTCGACTTCATGGACCGGCAGCTCGAGGAGCTGCTCACGGGCTACGGTCCGGTGGGTGGCATCTGGTTCGACGGCATGTGGGACAAGCCCGACGCCGACTGGAGGCTCGAGCACACCTACGCGCTCATCCACCGTCTGCAACCCGCCGCGCTCGTCATTCCCAACCACCACCTCGCTCCCCTCCCCGGAGAGGACGTGCAGACCTTCGAGCAGGACCTCCCCGGAGCCAATACGGCCGGTTTCAATACGACCACGGTGGGGCGGCTCCCCCTGGAGACCTCGCTCACGATGAACGGGTCGTGGGGCTTCAGCATCACGGACACCACGTTCAAGTCGACGGACGAGCTCGTGCGCACCCTGGTGCGTGCCGCGGGCAACGGCGCGAACCTTCTCCTCAACGTCGGCCCCCGGCCGGACGGCACGATCCAGCCCGAGGCGGAGAGCAGGCTCCGCGAGATCGGACGATGGCTGGAGACGTTCGGACCGTCGATCTACGGAACCCGGGGTGGACCGATCGCGCCCCGGGACTGGGGCGTCACCACGCAGCGCGGCGACACCGTGTTCGTGCACGTCCTCGACTGGCCCGACCGCGCCCTCGCACTGCCCCGGGTCGGCGGGCCGATCCGCTCAGCGCATATGTTGCGCACGGGTGAGCCGGTGGAGTGGGTCGCATCGGACGTCGGCGTCACACTCGTGCTCCCCGAGGAGGAGGGCGGCGGTCCCGACCGGGTGGTGGTCCTGGAGCTCGCGGGCGGCGGCGGGTGAGCGACGGCTCGGGGGGCGCCCCTCCGCACCGGTCGTCACCACACCCGCCGGCGGCCCTTGACCCTCCGCCTCCCCCGCCCCACCGTCTCCTCCCCGCCCGGAAGGGGCGCGGCCTCCGCTGCCCCTCCTCGTGACGGCCGTCGATCCCTCATCCGGTGGAGTCACTGACGTGGCAAGCCTGCCCGAAGATCGCCCGCTATCACGCCGCACATTCTTCCTCGACGCCGGACGGCTCGGCGGCGCGCTCCTCCTGAGCGGCCCGACGCTCGAGCGCGCCCTCGCGGCCCCGCCTCCGGGGCCGAGCGCGGCACCCGAGGACCTGGCCCGCGGCGTCCTCGCCACCGGCCGGCCCGCCGCCGGACCGCTCCCCGAGCGCGTGTTCTCCGGGCTGCGCTGGCGCCTTCTGGGCCCCTTCCGCAGCGGACGGGTGGATGCGGTGAGCGGGGTGCCGGGCCGGCCCAACGAGTTCTACTTCGGCGCGGTGAACGGCGGCGTGTGGAAGTCGATGGACTCGGGACGCACGTGGGCACCGATCTTCGACGACCAGCCGGTGGCCTCCATCGGGGCGCTCGCCGTGGCGCCCTCCGCGCCGGACGTGGTCTACGTGGGGTCGGGGGAGTCGACGCTGCGCGACTCGGTCGGCTACGGCAACGGGATGTACAAGTCCACGGACGCGGGGAAGACTTGGACGCATATCGGCCTCGAGAACACGCAGCACATCGGCCGCGTGGCGGTGGATCCCACGAACCCGGACATCGTCTTCGTCGCGGCCATCGGCCACTTCTACGGGCCGCACCCGGACCGCGGCGTCTTCCGCTCGAAGGACGGCGGCAGGACGTGGCAGAAGGTGCTCTTCGAGAACGACGACGTCGGTGCGATCGAGGTCGCGATCGACCCGAAGAACCCTCGTACCGTGTACGCGGGGCTGTGGAACACGCGGCGTCCGCCCTGGTTCGTCTACGCGCCCACGAACGGTCCGGGCGGCGGCATCTACAAGTCGACGGACGGCGGCGACACCTGGAAGCGGCTGACGCGCGGCCTCCCCGAGAAGGGGGTCGGGCGGACCGGCATCGCGGTATGCCCGAGCCAGCCGAACCGCGTCTATGCCGTGATCGACGACCTGGAGCCCCCGCCCGGCGCTCCGGCTCCCGACCCGACGGCGAACGCCTTCGGCACGAGCGCCACCGGCCAGGGCGGCTTCTTCCGCTCGGACGACGCGGGCGAGAGCTGGACGAAGCTCTCCGCCGACCCGGGGCTGTGGGGGCGCGGCTGGTACTTCGAGCACGTCGTGGTCGACCCGCAGGACGCCGACCTCGTCTACGTCTCGAACGTGGTGGTGGCCCGCTCGCGCGACGGCGGGCACACGTGGGAGGCCATCCGCGGCTCGCCGGGCGGCGACGACTACCACCAGGCGTGGATCTCGCCCGACGAGCCGAACACGATGATCATGGCGAGCGACCAGGGGTGCATCATCACGCAGAACGCCCGTGCCGAGGCGCAGGACGTCGCGTGGAGCTCCTGGCTCAACCAGCCGATCGCGCAGATCTACCACCTCTCGGTGGACTACCGCTTCCCGTACTGGGTCACCGGCGCGCAGCAGGACAGCGGCGCGGTGGCCGTCCGCTCGCGCGGGAAGTTCGCGGAGATCTCGATGCGCGACTGGGAGCCGATCGCCGCCGGCGGCGAGAGCGGGTGCACGGTCGGCGATCCTCTGCACCCGGGCGTCATCTACGGAGGCACCGGCTCGCGCTACGACATGGAGGCCAACCGCTCCCTCCCCGGCACCACGGCCCCCGAGGGACCGGAGGAAGGCCGGTCGGACTGGACGCAGCCGCTCGTGCTGTCGCAGGCAGACCCGCGCGCGCTCTACTACGCGAACCAGTTCCTCTTCAAGTCCACGGACGGCGCGAGGACGTGGACGCGCCTGAGCGACGACCTCACCCGGCCGGACGCCGGCATCCCCCCGAACCTCGACGCGACGGCCGCCGCGCAGACCGACCGCAACGGGAAGCGCGGCGTGATCTACACGGTGGCCCCGTCCCCGCTCCTGGTGCCGATGGTGTGGATCGGCACGGACGACGGCCTGATCAAGGTGACGACGAACGACGGCAAGGCGTGGACCGACGTGACGCCGCCCGACGTGGGGGCGTGGAGCCGGATCACGACGATCGAGGCGTCGCATTTCGACTTCAACGCCGCCTACGCGAGCGTCGACCGCCACCAGCTCGAGGACTTCGGCCCGCACGCCTACCGCACGCGCGACATGGGGAAGACGTGGCAGAAGATCACGACGGGCCTCCCCGCCGAGGGCTACGTGCACGTCGTGCGCGAGGACCCGGTGCGGCAGGGGCTGCTCTTCGCCGGGACGGAGCGGGGCGCGTTCGTCTCCTTCGACGACGGCGACCACTGGCAGCCGCTCCAGCTCAACCTCCCGGTGACGTCGGTGCGCGACTTCCAGGTCTACGACGGCGACCTGATCGTGGCCACGCACGGGCGCGGCTTCTGGGTGATCGACCAGGTCGCCGCGCTCCGACAGGCCGACGCGACGGTCGCCGCGGCGGACGCCTTCCTCTTCGAGCCGGGGGAGGCCACGCTCTTCGACCAGGGCGGTGACAACGGCACGCCCTTCCAGAAGGACGAGCCGCAGGCGGAGAATCCGCCGGAGGGCGTCTTCATCGACTACTACCTCGGCGCGGGCGCGTCGGGCTCCGTGACGCTCGAGATCCTCGACGAGAACGGGACCGTCCTGGAGTCGTTCCCCTCCCGGAGCGGAGGGCGCGGAGGTGGACCGGGCGGGCCCGGGGGGCAGGCGGGCGGCATCCCACGCACGTCGCCGCTCTGGCAGCCGCAGCCCGAGCCGTTCGCCACTGCCCCCGGGATGCACCGGGCCGTGTGGACGCCCAACACCGGCCGGCGGCGTGGGTTCGGCGGCCCCGGCCGCGGACCGCAGGCTCCCGTCGTCACGCTCCCGGCGACGTTCACGGCGCGCCTCACCGCGAACGGGAAGCGGCAGGAGAAGACGTTCATGGTGCGGCCGGACCCGCGCGGCTAGGCCGAAGAGCGCGAGGGGCGTCGCGCGCATCGGCGACGCCCCTTCGCGCGGACGGTTCCCCGGGGGCGGGCACCCGCTCTTTCCAAGCCGCCCCGCAGCGCGTAGCATCGCGGACGGTCGTGGACGCCGGAGCGCGAGCGGCGCCGACTGCCCCACGCCCGATCCGGTTCCGCGGAGTCCATCATGAAGCCGTCGTCCTCCCCGACGCTCGTCGCGCTCGCCTTCGTCGCGGCCGCCCTGGCGGCATGCGGCGGCGGGCCCCGTCCCAACGCTGGCAGCACGGCCGCCTACGAGGCGGCGGCGCAGCGGAATCGCCCGCCTGTCAACGAAGCGGACGTGCGCTTCATGACCGGGATGATCCCGCACCACGCCCAGGCCGTCCTCTTTGCCGGATGGGCGGAGTCGCACGGCGCCGGCCGCGCGGTCGCCGCGTTCTGCGAGCGCGTCGTCGTGGGCCAGGGCGACGAGATCCGCACGATGCGCACCTGGCTGGCGGACCACGACCAGCCCGTGCCACCCGGCACCCCCGAGAGCGCGGACACGCGCGTCGGCATGCACCACCATCTCATGGTCGGCATGCTGACCGGCGAGCAGCTCGACGAGCTGGACCACGCCCGGGGCCCCGAGTTCGACCGCCTCTTCCTGAAGTACATGATCCCGCACCACCAGGGCGCCCTCACGATGGTCAAGGAGCTGTTCGCCTCCTACGGGGGCGCCCAGGACAACTTCGTCTACAAGGTGGCCTCGGACATCTACGCCGATCAGACGATCGAGATCGAGCGCATGCAGCAGATGCTGGACGCCATCGAAGCCGGGGGCGGCGCGCCCTGACGCGCCGCCTCCCCCGCGACCCTCCCGTCCCACCCCTGCCCGGACCCGACATGAGCATGAGCCGTTCCTCCCAGAAGCCGAGCGCGCGCGCCACCGCGCTCGTGGCCGCCGCCGTCGCGGTAGCCGTGCAAGCCACGGCGTGCGCCACGGCGAAGTCCTCCCCGGCCGGCATGAGCTCCATGTCGATGGACCGGGCCGCGATGGCCCCCCCGTCCCCCGACCCGCGCGTCGGTCTGGCCGCCGGGTGGATGGACGCGGCCACGGCGTCGTGGAACCTGCATCTCGTCTCGACCACCCCGCCCCCCGAGGCGTTCGTGGGCGTGACGAACTCCGACCTCGCGTTCCTGGGCAACTACGCGATCCAGGGCAACTACAACGGCTACCAGGTGTGGGACATCTCCCGGCCGCAGCGCCCGACCCTCAAGGAGGGCTACGTCTGCCCCGCCTCCCAGAGCGACGTGTCGGTCTTCCGGAACCTCCTGTTCGTGTCGGGCGAGGGGCTCACCGGCCGGCTCGACTGCGGTGCGGGAGGCGTGCCGGACACGGTCAGCCACGACCGGCTGCGCGGCATCCGCATCTTCGACGTGACCGACATCTCGCACCCGAAGAACATCGCCAACGTGCAGACGTGCCGGGGCTCGCACACACACACGGTCGTGAACGACCCGAAGGACCCCGCCAACGTCTACATCTACGTCTCGGGCTCCGCGGGCGTGCGCTCCCCGAGCGAGCTCGCCGGTTGCTCGGGTCTCTCCCCGGACGAGGACCCGAACTCGGCACTCTTCCGCATCGAGGTGATCCAGGTCCCACTCGCGCACCCCGAGCAGGCGCACATCGTCAGCTCCCCGCGGATCTTCGAGGGGCTCGAGGCGCCGGCGAAGCACGCCGAGAACCCGGAGGACGTGGCGAACCGTCGTCCCCGGCCGGGCCCCGCGCGCCCGCCCACGGGCCCCACCCAGTGCCACGACATCACCGTCTACCCCGAGGTCGGGCTGGCCGGCGGCGCCTGCGGCGGCTACGGGCTGCTCCTCGACATCAGTGACGTGGCGCACCCGCGCAGGTTGTTCGCCGCGGCGGACTCGAACTTCTCCTTCTGGCACTCCGCGACGTTCAGCAACGACGGCTCCAAGGTCCTCTTCACCGACGAGTGGGGCGGCGGCGGCCAGCCGCGGTGCCGGAGCACGGACAAGCCGGAGTGGGGCGCGGACGCCATCTTCACCCGTGAGGGCGAGCGGCTGGCGTTCAAGAGCTACTTCAAGATGCCGGCGGCGCAGACCCAGTTCGAGAACTGCGTCGCGCACAACGGGTCGCTCATCCCGATCCCGGGCCGCGAGGTCATGGTTCAGGGATGGTACCAGGGCGGGATCGACGTCTTCGACTGGACGGACCCGTCGCACCCGGTGGAGATCGCCTACTTCGACCGCGGCCCGATGGACTCCACCAAGATGGTCCTGGCGGGCTCGTGGTCGGTCTACTGGTACAACGGCTACCTGTACAGCTCCGAGATCGCGCGCGGCCTGGACGTCTTCGAGCTGACGCCGAGCCCGTGGATCTCGCAGAACGAGATCGACGCCGCGCGTACGGTGCACTTCGATTACTTCAACACGCAGCAGCAGCGCAAGCTGGTGTGGCCGGCCACCTTCGTCCTCGCGCGCGCCTACCTGGACCAGCTCGAGCGCTCGAACGGGCTCGCCGCCGACAAGATCGCGAGCGCGCGCGGCGAGCTCGACCGCACGGAGCGGCTGAGCGGGCGTGAGCGGTCCGACGCGCTCGGCCAGCTCGCGACCCGGCTCGACAGCGACGCGCGCGGCGCCGGCGACCGGGCCAAGGTGACGACGCTCGGCGGAGTCGTCCGGCAGCTGGCGGGGATGTGAGGGGAACCGGTCCGCACGCGGGCCGGACATCGAGGGCGCGCGCGGCCTTCGCCGCGCTCTGCCTGGTCGGCACGGCGCCCGCGGTTCTCGGGGCGCAGGTGACGGCCACCGACTAGGCGCGCGCAGAGGCGTTCCTGGGGTGGAACGCCCGCAACCTCGTGTCCGGCGACCGCGTGGATCCGGTGTGGATCGACGGGGGCGACCGCTTCTGGTACCGCAACCACGTCCTCGACGGATGGCAGTTCATCCTGGTGGACCCCGCCCGGCGGACGCGCGCCCCGGTATTCGACCACGACCGTCTGGCCGCGGCGCTCTCGGTCGCGCGGGATACGAGCTACGAGGGGCGGAAGCTCCCCTTCGAGAAGTTCGAGCTCGTGGACGGCGACCGGGAGATCCGCTTCTTCCTCGGCGACTCCGTGCGCTGGCGATGCGACGTATGATCCCCCGACTCACGCAGGATCGCGACACACAGGTTCGACGAGCGGAACGTGCGCGTGATGGGGCTGCTCGAGACCAACGTGAAGGGGCCCGTGCTGTGGACGTACCACAACGCGCTCCCCGGCGACTCGGTGATCCCCACGTGGGACGCGTGGGTCTTCGATGTGGATGGCGGTGCGGGCGTGCGCGCCGACCGGCCGCCCCAGGCGTACGTGAACACGTCGTGCTGCACGCTCACCACCACCGGCCCGGACGGGGAGCCGGTGTGGAAGGACGCGCGCTGGGGCGCCGGCTCCGACGAGCTCTTCTACACGTACGGAGAGCGCTCCTTCGACACGCTCCGGCTGGTGGCGATGGACGCGCGCACCGGCGCGACGCGCACGGTGCTCACCGAGACGAGCCCGACGTACGTGGAGGCCAACGCGTACAGCGGCGGGATCCCGAACTGGCGGGTGGTCTCCGGCAACCGCGAGGTGGTGTGGTTCAGCGAGCGTGACGGCTGGGGCCACCTCTACCTGTACGACGCGCACACCGGCGCCCTGAAGAACCAGATCACGCGGGGCCCGTGGCTGGTCGTGGACCTGCTGCGCGTGGACGACGTGAACCGCTGGGTCTACTTCACGGCCGTGGGCAGGGAGACGGGAGAGGATCCCTACGACCGCCACCTGTACCGGGCGAGGCTGGACGGCTCCGCGATGGAGCCGCTCACGCCGGAGCCGGCGGACCACGACGTCCGCTTCAGCCCGTCCGGGAGGTACGTGGTCGACACGTACTCGACCCGGGTGAGCCAGCCGATCACCGTGGTGCGCACCGCGGACGGGGCCGCAGTCCTGACCGTGGAGAAGGCCGACTTCACGGCGCTCCTCGACACGGGGTGGCGCTGGCCGGTGCCGTTCAGGACGAAGGCCCGGGACGGCATCACGGACGTCTACGGCTACCTGTACTTCCCCCGGGACATGGAGGAGGGGAAGCGCTACCCGGTCATCGACTACATCTATCCGGGCCCCCAGACGGGGCCCATCGGGTGGCGTCAGGCGACTCCCGGCCCCGGCGGCAACGGGCCCGCGCTCGCCGAGCTCGGCTTCGTGGTGTTCACGATCGACGCGATGGGAACGCCGCTCCGCAGCAAGGCCTTCCACGACGCGTACTACGGGAACATGGCGGACAACGGCATCCCCGATCACATCGCCGCGCTCAAGGCGCTCGCGGTCCGCTATCCACAGATCGACCTGGACAGGGTCGGCATCTACGGGCACTCCGGAGGCGGCTTCTCCTCGACCGACGCGATCCTCCACTACCCGGACTTCTTCAAGGTCGCCGTGTCCTCCTCGACGGCATACTCGACCGACAACCAAGACCTTCGACCTCCTGGTCATGCCGAACCGGAACCACGGGTACGGGGGCGAGCCCTACGTGATCCGGCGGACGTGGGACTACTTCGTGGAGCACCTGCGCGGCGAGACGCCGCCGCAGGACTACGAGATCCGGCCTCCGGCCGGAGGCTAGTCCAGGGCTGGATCGGGGGCAGAAGAGTGCCCCCCGCCGGTGGGGGGACCGACGGGGGGCGGTGAAGGGACGAGCCCGGGGGCGGGTCAGCCCACCCGAACGTTGGCGATCCGGGTCTGTCCCGAAGTGTCCATCACCTTGAGGCTCAGCACGGAGCCGGACTCCGCGCCGGACAGCACGTGGGTCAGGTCCTCCACGCGGTCCACGGACCTGCCGTTCACCGAGGTGACCACGTCGCCGGGGCGGATTCCCGCCCGCGAGGCTGGCCCCATCGGGTCGACGCGGACGACGAGCGCGCCCTGCGTGTCCACGCCCATGGCACGGGCCGCGTCGGATCCCGGCTCGGCGAGCGCGACGCCCAGCCGACCGGCATCCGCGCCCTTGTGCACCGTCTCACCCGCCTGGGCGTGGAACGGCACCTCGCCCAGCTTCACCTCGACGTCGCGCGCCCCGCCGTCGCGGTACACGCTCAGCGTCACGCGCTCGCCCGGCTGGTGCTGCGCGACCAGGCTCTGCAGGCTGCCCGGGCTGCGCACGCCCGTGCCCTCCATCGACACGATCACGTCACCGGCCTTCAGATCGCCCTTGGCGGGGCTGTCGTCCGTGACGCTCTGCACGAGCACGCCGCTCACCGCCGGCAGCTTGTAGACGTCGGCGTCCTCCGGCGTGACCGGCGTGACCGAGACGCCGAGCCGTGCGCGGTGCACGCGGCCGTCGGTCTCGAGCTGCTTCGACACGCTGCGCACGAGGTTCGACGGGATGGCGAAGCCGTAGCCCTGGTAGTAGCCGTCCGTGCTCGCGATGGCGGAGTTCATCCCCACCACCTCGCCGCGCAGGTTCACGAGCGGCCCACCGGAGTTGCCCGGATTGATGACCGCGTCGGTCTGGATGTAGTCCTCGATCGCGTAGCCGGCCATCGCCGTGCCGTAGTCCGGATCCTCGGCCAGCGACTGGTCGAGGATGCGCAGCGGACGGTCCTTGGCGGACACGATGCCGCTGGTCACGGAGTAGTCGAGCGGACCCTCGGCGCCGATGCCCGGGTTGCCCACGGCCATCACCAGCTCACCGACCTCCAGCGCGCCGCTGTCGCCGAAGGGGAGCGTGGGCAGCTCACCCGCGCCGTCCACCTTGATGAGCGCGACGTCCGTCGTCGGGTCGCGCCCCACCACCTTCGCGGGAAGCGACCGCCCGTCATGGAACCACACGGTGATCTCGTCGGCGTCGCTCACGACGTGGTTGTTCGTGACGATGAGCCCGTCGGCGCTCGTGATGAAGCCCGTTCCGCCGCCGTACGCATACGGCCGCGGGCTCTGCTGCGGCATCTGGCCGTCGTCCGGGATGCGGAAGAACTGCCGGAAGGGCTCCGGGATGTCGATCCCCTGTGCCTGGGAGCCCCCGTCGGTCCCGGGCTTGCGCACCTCGATGCGCACCACCGCCGGGGTTACCCGCTTCGCGAGCTGAACGAACGAGCTCGACAGCTCAGGGGCCCCGATCGCGGTGTCCAGCGTGGCCGCCGGAGCCGGCGCCACCGCGGCCGCTCCGGTGGAGGGCGTTTCGTGACGGAGCGCGCGGGGTACTATCATGGCGCCCGCGCCCGCCAAGGTCGTGAGGGCGAGGGGAAGCAGTGCCGCCTTGCCCATTCGATTGCGTGTCATGGTCCCTGTCTCCTGCGTTGCGGTGGGGCGGCCAGGCCGCCTCGATGCTTCCGCGGCGTCGTGGTGCCGCGTCCGGCAGGCAGGGTAGGCAAAGCCGATGCCAGAATCTAAGTTATTGTCATGAAATCACTTATGATGATCTGCGGGATGGCGGAAATCCGCCAGGTTGGCTCATTTGAGCCGATGGAGCACCCGATCGCCCCTCCGGGAGAAGGAGGATTCGCACCATGACGAACGCTCCCGCGAAGGGCCTGCGCTCGGCGCTCGCGACGCCTGGGCTCGCCCTCGGGGCCCTCCTCCTCCTCTCCCTCACGATCGCCGCCGGCGCGCCCCTCGCGCTTGCGTCGCGCAACCTCTCCCGCGTCTCCCTGGTCGGCGACGAGCTGTACGCCACCGCCCGCCTCCAGGACCTGACGCTGCAGCTGCAGGGCTCGCTGGTGTCCGACTTCTCGGGCGACCTGACCGCCAACCTCCTCATGGTGGATGCGCTGCGCACCGCGCTCCAGGACGTGCAGTCCATGAACCTCCCGATGGACCGGGAGACGGCCGAACGGATCGGGGAGCTGCGCATCCTGCTGCGCAACGCGAGCATCGCGCCGACTCCGGTCCTGGTGGAGGGGCTCAAGCTCCTGCGCGACATCACGGCCGCGCGCTACGGCTCGCAGGCGGCGCTGCTGCGGGAGATCCAGCTCAACGCGGTGAACGAGCGCCGCCTGGCGTTCTGGACGCTCGGCGGCATCCTGCTGCTCGTCGCGCTCGGCATCTGGTGGATCCCCCGACGCCTGGTGCGCCCACTCGGCGAGATGACCGAGCTCCTCGGCCGCGTCGCCGAGGGCCGCCACGAGCCGGTCGCCGACGCGGACCGGCACCCGCTGACAGCGCCGGTCTTCGACAGCTACAACGGCCTGGTGCGCCGACTCGGCGAGCTGGAGGCGGAGCACCGCGACCGCGAGGAGTCGCTCGAGCGCGAGGTGGCGGGCGTCCGGCGCGCGCTCCTCGAGCAGCACCGCACCCTCGCGGAGGCCGAGCGCCTGGCGGTCGTCGGTACCACGGCGGCGGGGCTGGCCCACGACCTCCGCAACCCGCTCGCGGGCGTGCTCGCGGGGCTCGGCAACCTGCGCGCCGAGTCCGACGACCCCGACACCGGAAGGCGCGTCGAGCTCCTGTCGTCGGAGCTGCGCCGCGCGGTCGACCTGCTCAACGGCTACCTCGCGTCCGCGCGTCACACCCCCGAGCCCGAGCGTCCGACCGACGTGGGCGCGCTCGTCACCGAGCTCCTCGAGCTCGTGGGCGGCACCGCGGACGGCGTGGCCATCGAGGTGGAGGCCCCGGAGGACCTGGTGTGCCTCCTCCCGCGCGACCGCGTGCGCCAGGCCCTCCTCAACCTCATCCTGAACGGCGTGGAAGCGACGCGGGGCGTGGGTAGCAAGGTGATCGTGCGTGCCGAGCGGAACGGCGAGTGGCTCGACCTCACCGTCTCCGACGACGGCCCCGGCTTCCCTCCCGACCTCACGACCGACAGTATCCGACCGTTCTCGAGCACGCGTCTGGGGGGCACCGGGCTGGGCCTGGCCATGGTGCGCCGCACCGTGGGCGACCTGGGCGGCACCCTGGAGCTGTCCGCCTCCCAGGCGGGCGGAGCGCGCGTGCTCGTCCGTCTCCCGTGGAGACCCGCATGAACGACACACTGCTCCTCATCGAGGACGAGGAGGTCCTGCGCACCGAGCTCCAGCGCCACCTGGCGCGCTCGGGCTGGGACGTGCGCGCCGCGGCCACCCTCGCGGAGGCCGAGCGCGCGCTGGGCGAGGGCGGCACCGCCCCGCTGGTCGTGCTGTGCGACATGACGCTGCCGGACGGCAACGCCCTCGACCTGCTGGAGCGCGTGCGTGCGCGCTCCAACCTGCGCGCGGAGTGGATCATCCTCACAGGCTACGGCTCCGTGGCGGACTCGGTGCGCGCGCTCAAGCTGGGGGCTTTCGAGTTCCTCGAGAAGCCGTGCCCCACCGAGCGCCTCGACCTGGTGATCGCGGGGGCCGCACGGAGCGCGAGGGCGCAGCGGCGCGTGGCGGAGACGACCGAGCGCAACCACGAGCGCTACGGGGTGGACGCGTTCGTCGGAACGAGCGCGGCAGCGGAGAACGTGCGCGAGGCGCTCACGCGCCTGGCGGGCGTGCGTGTCGAGGCGCTGCTCATCGGCGGGGAGACCGGCGTGGGGAAGGGCCTCGTGGCGCGTATCCTGCACTACATCGGGCCCCACGCGGGGGGTCCGCTCGTGGAGGTCAACTGCGCGGCACTCCCCTCCGAGCTGCTCGAGTCGGAGCTGTTCGGCCACGAGGCCGGCGCGTTCACCGGCGCCAAGGGGCGGCATCGCGGCTACCTGGAGCAGGCACAGGGAGGCACGATCTTCCTCGACGAGATCGCCGAGCTCCAGCCGCAGCTCCAGGCCAAGCTGCTGAAGGCCGTCGAGGACCACCGCTTCCGCCGCGTCGGCGGCGAGCGCGAGATCGAGGTCGACGTCCAGATCTTCGCCGCCAGCAACCGGGAGGCGGCGAAGCTCGTGGCCGAGGGGAGGCTGCGCGAGGACCTCTACCACCGGCTCGCGCTCTTCCGCATCGACGTCCCGCCCCTCCGGGAGCGGCTCGCCGACCTCGAGCCCCTCGTGCAGCGCTTCGTGGCCGATCTCAACGCGCGCTCCGGGAAGTCGGTGCGCGTGATCCCCGACGCGGTGTGGGCGAGGCTGCGTGCCTACTCCTGGCCGGGGAACGTCCGAGAGCTGCGCAACGTGATCGAGCGCAGCGTGCTGCTCTCCGACGGGCCCGTGCTGCCGGACCGCTGGCTGCAGCTCCAGGCGGACGGCAGGCCCTCCGCGACCGGTGGCGTCACCCCCGCGGCGACGGTGCCCGGCAACGGCGGCGGGCCGGGGCCGGAGGAGGACGAGAAGGTGGTCTTCGTCCTGGACGGGAGCGAGTCGCTGGACGCCCTGGAGGAGCGCGTGCTGAGACGCGCCCTCGAGCTCTCGGACGGGAACGTGTCGGCCGCCGCGCGCCGCCTCGGCATCACCCGCCAGACGCTCCGCTACCGCATCGAGAAGTACGGCCTCGACGCCGACGGGGGGTGATGCATCCGGGCCGATCTGGCCGATATGCGCCACCAGGGCGTGACGGCGAATAGACTGCCGAAGCGTCCAACTCCAATGCTGCCAACGTGTTCTGCTCGTGGCACGCGCCGTGCTTCCGTGTGATGTGGTGCCGCCCCGGGGCGGCCTGCGGGGCCCGCTCGGACGAGCCGCTCCCGCGACGGGCATCGACGGAGGATCGACCATGAACGCTTTGAGCAGATACGCCGGCGGAAGCCGGATCCCGCTTCGCCCCGCCCTGGTGGCGGCGGCGCTCTTCACGTTGACACCCGCCGCGGCGTGGGCACGTCCCGTTCCGGCGGCACCCGCGGCCGACTCGGTGATGGCCCACGCCTCACCCACGGTGCGGGTGGAGAACGACAACTGGCTGGACGTGCACGTCTACCTGGTCCGGGACGGCGAGCCCTTCTCGCTGGGCTTCGTGACGGGGCCTGGGCACGCCAGGCTGACCCTCCCGTCGCTGGCGACGATCCCCGGGGGCGAGGTGCAGATCCTCGTGCTGCCGATCGGCGGGACGGACGATTACCTCTCCCAGCCGCTCACGGTGAACCCCGGTGACGTCCTCGACGTGAACGTGGCGAACGTCCTCGCCCTCTCCACGGTGACGGTGGCGCCCGGTAGCTGACCTGATGCCGGTCGGGGCGCGGTGCGCGGAGCCTGCGCGGTCCGCTGTGGGGCGCCGTGTCCCGGCCGGTCCGGCCGGTCAAGGCGTGCGGATGCGCCGCACCGCGGCCGGCGCACCACGACGAGGCAGGTGAGGTAGGCCGCGAGGACCGCGATCCCTCCGCTTCACGTACGACTCCCTGCGTCCGAGGGCGTCCCGTCCAGCGCCTGGCGCACCTTCTGCGAGAGGCGCGTGACGCTGAACGGCTTCTGGACCACGCCCATCCCCGCATCGAGCACGTGGTCGAGGACGTTGGCCGTGTATCCCGACATATAGAGCACCCGCAGGCCCGGCAGTAGCTCGCGCATCCGATCCGCGAGCTCCCGACCGTTCATCTCCGGCATGATCACGTCCGTGAGCAGCAGATGGATCTCCGGCCCGTGCGTCTCCGCGAGCGCGATCGCCTCGCCGGCGCCCGGCACAGCGAGCACCTCGTAGCCCAGCCCCGTCAGGATGCGCGTTGCGAGGCGGAGGAGGGGTTCCTCGTCCTCGACGACGAGGATGGTCTCCCCCGCACCTCGCTGGGGCTCCTCGGGGGGACCGGCACGATCGGGCGTCACGCCGTCGTGACGGGGGAAGTAGAGCCGGAACGTGCTCCCGTGCGCGGGTTCGCTGTAGACGTTGATGAAGCCGTCGTTCTGACGCACGATCCCGTAGACCGTGGCGAGGCCGAGACCGGTCCCCTCCCCCGGCGCCTTCGTCGTGTAGAACGGCTCGAACAGGTGCGCGATCACGCCCTGGTCCATCCCCTTCCCGTCGTCACTCACCGCGAGCAGCACGTATTCCCCGGTGCGGGCGTCCGGATGTCGAGCGGCGTAGGCCTCGTCGATCCGCACGTTGCCGGTCTCGATCGTGACGCGGCCCACACCGTCGATGGCGTCGCGGGCGTTGACCACCAGGTTGGCGAGGAGCTGATCCAGCTGGACCGGGTCCATCCTCACGCTCCAGAGCTCCCCTCCGGGGACCCAGGCCAGCTCGATGTTCTCGCCGATCAGCCGGCGCAGCATCCGCGACATCGTCCCCAGGCTCTCGTTGAGGTCGAGCACCTGGGGACGGATGGCCTGCCGGCGCGCGAAGGCAAGGAGTTGCCGCGTCAGCGCGGCCGAGCGCTCGGCGGCGTCGCGGATCTCACCCAGCACCTCGTGGAGCGAGCTGTCGGGATCGATGTCACCGAGGGCCAGGTCCGCGTGCCCGAGGATCACGGCCAGCATGTTGTTGAAGTCGTGCGCGACGCCGCCTGCGAGCCTTCCGACCGATTCGAGCTTCTGCGCCTGCGTGAGCTGTTCGGTCAGCTGCCTGTGCACCGCTTCGGCCCGGCGCGCTTCCGTGACGTCGCGCAGGATCTCGACGAAGCCGGACACGGCCGCCGTGCGGGGGTCGCGCAGGGGGAAGGACGTGGCCTCGCCCGGAAAGACCTCGCCGTTCCTGCGCGCGAAGGCGGCCTCGCGGTGCCATCGCGGCTCGCCGGCGTGCTCACGCGCATGCCGCACGGTCGCCTCGTAGTCGGCATGGTCACCGTAGAGCCGTGCGCTGTCGGACCCGATCAACTCGCCACGCCGATACCCGAACAGCTCCTCGAACGCCACGTTGCAGTCGGCGATGCGGTGCTCGGTGTCGAGGACGAGGATGGCGTCGCGCTGGCTGTTGAAGAGCGACCTGTAGCGCTGCTCGCGCTCCTCGAGCGCGCGCGCCGCCTCGCGCTCCTCGCTCCGGTCCCGGAAGACGAGCACCACGCCCAGCGCGTTCCCCCCGTCGTCCAGGATCGGCGCACCGCTGTCGGCGATGGGACGCTCCGTTCCGTCCTTCGCGACCAGCAGCGTGTGGTTCGTGAGCGCGACGACGCGCTTTTCCCGGAAGGCACGGTCGGCCGGGTTCTCCACCGGAAGGCGTGACCGCTCCCCGATGACCGCGAAGACCTCGCCCACCCGCCTTCCGACCGCCTCCCCCCTGCTCCACCCCGTGAGCTCCTCGGCCACCTGGTTGATGACCTCGATCCGCCCCTCGCGATCCGTGGTGATGACCCCGTCGCCGATGCTCTCGAGCGTCAGGCGGTGTCGGGCCTCTCCCGCGCGCTCCCTCGCCTCCGAGCGTGCGAGCGCCTGGTAGTACCGACGCTGCCGGTCCTGCCATACGACCGCCGTGACCGTGCCCAGCATCAGGAAGAGCACCGCCACCAGGCCCACGACCCACGCCAGCCGATTCGCCAGCGGCGCGAAGATCTCCTCCCGGTCCTCGGCGGCCACCAGGAACCAGGGAGACCCCGGCACGGCGCGCAGCGCGGCGAGCACGGGCACGCCGCGATCGTCGATGCCGTCGGCCACGCCCTGGCGTCCGCGCACCGCCATCACGGCTGGGCGCGTGCTGTCGGTCAGCGCGAACCCGAAGCCGGACGCGGAGCCGTCGCGGAGGCGCCCGTCGGTGAGGACGAGAGCACGCTCGCCGTCCCGTCGTACCAGGTACGTCGCCGCCGTGCGCAGGCCCGCCGCGGGCCAGCGGCGGACGAGCGGAAAGAGGTACTCCTCGGGATCCACCGACAGGTAGACGACGGCCTGCGCGCGGCCCGGGCTCTCCGGATCCGCCACCGCCGCCAGCACGCCCAGCCGCACCGCCCGGTCGCCGGGCCTCCGGTGGAGCATGTCGAACGTCACCATGCCGGACGCTGCGACTGCGGCGACCTCGGCAGGGTAGAGGCCGGAGAGCGACGGAGCCGAATCCGAAGCCGCGACCAGCGCCATGCCTCCCACGTCCAGGAGGGCCGCCTGCTCGTACCCGTACCGTGAGCGCACCGACTCCAGCCAGTCGCGGAGCCGGCGGCGTGCCTCCACGTCGCTCCCGTCGTGGAGGAGTACGCGCACCAGGTCCGCGAACGCGTCGTTGTGGCTCAGCACCTCCGCGTCGCCCACGCGCTCACGTCGCCACTGCGCGATTTCGGCCGCCTTGAGGTCGGCCACGGCAGAGAGCGAGCGCTCGGCACTCGTGCGGAAATCCGATCGATAGACGCGCAGGTACACGTACGCCCCTGCGACGACCGCGATCACCGCGACCGACAGCACCACCGAGAGCCAGGCGGCCGAGCGCGCCGAGCGGAACAGCGGAGCCCCATCCACGCCGATGAGCTTCTCGAGCGCGGCGTCCACCAGCGACACCCCGAGCGCCAGGAAGGCGGCGGCCGTGGTCAGCGCGGGCGGGATCACGCCGCTGTCGTACAGGATGGGGCCGCCGAGCGCGTAGGCCACCAGGAGCAGCGCGGCGACGAACACGACCCCGAGGGCCGAGGCGAGCGCGAGCCGCGACCGCGTCCGGCGCGTGTTCGGGGCCGCCGGCAGGGCCAGCGTGGCCGCGCCGACCAGGAGGAAGGTGAGCGCCGTCAGGGGCGACATGTGACCGATCGGGGCGCCTGCGACCTCACCGGCGATCGGGATGGCGAGGTGCTCGACCGGCAGCGCGAGCCCCAACGACGACATGACGAGGAGCACGGCCGCGACGCCGGTCGCCGCGAGCGCCACGACGGTGGCCGTGCGCTGCCGTCGCGGATCGCGGGCCAGAGCCTCGCGGAAGACGGAGAGCGCCCCGAACAGGACGAATGCGACCGCCGTGCTGGGGGCCATCGGGATCCGGCCCGGCCCGAAGGTGGCGAGCACGGGGACGCGCGCGATCCACCCCACCAGCGCCATCGCGCCGATCGCGCCGGCCACGAGCCCGCCGATGCCGGAAACGGCTGGACGCGACGTCCGTCGGTGGAGGGTCATGGGCAGGTACGAATCAGCGGGGAACCGAGGCCCGGGCCGTGCGGCGCGCCGGCGGTCGCGGGAGTCGCGCGTCCTCAATCTCCATACTTCACCCGGGCGCACCCTGGTCGCCATCGGAGGATCTCCTCCCGGCGGTGTGGGGGGATCCCCACCGCGCCGGAATCGATCACGAGTCAAGTTTCGGCCGAACCGTGGCGAAGCCTCAGCAGGCACCCATCGACGCAGGCCGCCGAGCGCGTCGGGCTGCGCGGAGAGCGTCCTCGCGGCCGGGCGCCTGGAGCTGGGCGCCCACCTCGACGAGCCCTCCCTGCCCCGCTCCTGCGGCGGGTCGGGGAGGCGCCGCGCCGCGGCGACGGTCGTGCGGCGCTGTAGGACGACGCCGCACGGGCGCCATCCGTCCAGGCCAGATGCGCATCCGGGCCGGCCCCGCCGGCGCGGTCGGATACGCCGTGGGCATTCCGGTGGCACGCTCAGACGTGCGCCGCGACCTCCGCCGCCTCGTCGAGCGCGATACGTACGGAGCGCAGGAGGAGCGGGACGCTGAGCGGCTTCTCCAGCAGGGTGACGCGGCTCGGTAGCACGCCCCGCTCCCGGATGCTGTCCGCCACGTGCCCCGACATGAAGAGCACGCCGAGCTCGGGGCGATCCGCCCTGAGCTGCTCCGAGAGCTCCACGCCGTTGAGGCCGGGCATGACGACGTCGCTGAACAGGAGGTGGATCGGACCGTGGTGCTCCTTCGCCACGCGCAGCGCCTCGAGCGGATCGTTCGACTCGAGGACGTGGTATCCGCGCGTCTCCAGCAGCCTGCGCGCCAAGCGCGACAGCGTCGGCTCGTCGTCCACGACCAGGATCGTCTCCCCGCCGCCGGGGAGCGCGGAGCCGACCGTCGCGACCGCGTTCTCGCCCTCTGCGACCTCCTGCGCCACCGGGAGGTAGATGTCGAACACGGTGCCTTCCTCGGGAGCGCTGCGCACGCAGATGCCGCCGTGCGCGTCGCGGACGATGCCGAGCACCGTGGCCAGGCCGAGCCCCGTACCCTTCCCCGGCGCCTTGGTCGTGAAGAAGGGGTCGAAGACGCGCTTCAGCGTCTTCGCGTCCATTCCGTGGCCCGTGTCCGAGACAGTGAGGCGGGCATACGCGCCGGGCGGCACGGGATCCCCGACCCGACCCGGGAGGTCGCGGCCGAGGGCCACCCTGGCGGGCGCGGTCGCCACCTGGAGCAGCCCGCCGCTCGCCATGGCGTCGCGGGCGTTGATGACCAGGTTCATGACCACCTGCTCGAGCTGGCCGGGGTCCATGAAGACCGGCGGCGTGCCCTGGGCCAGGTCCAGGTCGAGACGCACGTCCTCGGGGAGGAGGCGCTTCAACATCTTCTGCAGGTCGGCGACCAGCGCGTTCGGGTCCAGGCGGGCGGGCTGCGACACCCGCTTGCCGCTGAAGCCGAGGAGCTGACGCGTGAGGGCCGCGCCGCGGCGCACGGCGTCGAGGATCTCGTCGAGATCCGAGATCACCGGGCTGTCCGTTGGGAGGTCCCCCTTCGCCAGCTCCGCGGCGGCCGAGACCGCGCTGAGCACGTTGTTGAAGTCGTGGGCGACGCCGCCGGCCAGGAGGCCCACCGCCTCCAGGCGCTGCGACGTGCGGTACTGCTCCTCGAGGAGGCGCCGCTCGGTGACGTCCTGCGACACCCCCACCAGGCGCGGAGGCTGCCCGGGCACCTCGGTGACCTCGCCGACGACCTCGTGGTGGCGGACGGTGCCGTCCGGGAAGACGATGCGATGGCTCACGTGGAAAGGGCCGTCGCTCCCGCGTCGGCCGGCCAACGCGGTCTCGAGCGACTCGCGGTCCTCCGCCGGGACGCGGGACATGAAGCCTTCCATCGACAGGGGCCCGAGCGCGCGATCCCGGCCGAACAGACGGAACACCTGGTCCGACCAGATCGACTTCCCCGTGGACAGGTCCACCTCCCACGAGCCCAGGCCCGCGATGCGCTCGGCCTCGGCGAGGCGTGCCCGGCTCGCGCGCAGTGCGTCCTCCGCCGCGCGCCGCTCGGTCGCGTCCGTCATCGCGCCGATCATGCGGAGCGCCTTCCCGCGCTCGTCGCGCAGGATCGTGCCCCGGTCCAGCACCTGGGCGTACGTCCCGTCGCCGCGACGGAAGCGGTACTCCGCGCTCCAGATCTCGTCTTGCCCCGCCAGGGCGGCGGCCAGGCTCTCCGCCACGGTCGCGGCGTCGTCGGGGTGGACCTGCCGTTCCCACCAGCCGATGTGCCCGCTGCCGCCGTCGGGTGGATGTCCCAGGCTCGACTCGAACGCGGCGGTACGCTCCAGCGCGCCCGTGACGACGTCCCAGTCGTAGATCACGTCCCGCGTCGCGCGGGTCGCGAGCCGGTACCGTTCCTCGCTCCGGCGCAGCGCGTCCTCCACCCGGCCCCGAGCCGCCCCGGACGCGACCATCTCCGCGGCGACGCGCAGGCTGCGCAGGTCGTCCTCCGACCACGGGCGCGGGCCGCGCACGTCGTCGAATCCGAGGAAGCCCTTGAGGTTGCCCGTGGGCCCGATGACCGGCATGGCCAGCGCGCTCCGCGTCCCCCGGGGCTCGAGGATGCCCCGCTCCGCCGCGGCCTCCGGCGGGAGCGCGCGGACGTCGGGGATGACGACCGCCCGGCCTTCCGCCAGGGCTGTCGTGAGCCAGGGAAAGCGGGCTGCCTCGAGCTCCAGGGAGCGGTCGACCCGCGACTCCACGCCCTGCGCGCACCACTCGTGCAGGTTGCGATAGATGCCGTCGCGGAGCGTGAAGATGTAAGCCCGGCTCACGCCCACCAGGCGACCGAGCTCGGCGAGCCCCGCGTCGGCCTCCGGCGCCGAACCCAGGAGGAACAGGGGCGAGACCTTCGCCAGGGACGCCTCCACGCGCAGCCGCTTCTCCAGGTGCGCTTCCGTGCGCCGCTGCTCGGTGACGTCGCGCACGTAGATCGAGTAGCCGGCGGCCGACAGGTGCACGGTGACGTGCAGGACGCCGTCGCGGGGCTCACAGAGGTGCTCGAAGTGCGTGGGCGCCGGGGGCGGCTCGGGCGCCCCCGACACCGGGAAGGGATCGATCGGCCAGTCGGGGAGCAGCGCGGAGACGCTCCGCCCGAGGAGGGCCACACGGTCGAGCTCGAGGAGGCGCTCCGCGGCCCGGTTCACGTAGGTGACCCGCCGCTCGCGGTCGAGCGCGAGGAAGCCCTCCCCCATGCTCTCGAGGATCCGCTCCACCTGCTCGCGGGCGCGCTCCGACTCCGCACGGGCTCCCTGCTCGAGCGCCAGGCGGCGCCCCGCCTCGTCGGCCTCGCGACGCTCGGTGACGTCCCGGAGCGTGCCCGACGTCCCCACGATCTGGTCGCCCTCGTCGAGCGTGAGGCGCGCGTAGACCTCGACCCAGCGGTATCCGCCGTTCGCGGTCAGATAGCGCACCTCGTGGCGGCACACCTCCTTCTCGCGCTCGATCAGCGGCTTGAAGGCGGCCTGGTTGCGCTCGCGGTCGTCCGGGTGGACGTACTCGAGGAAGGAGACGCCGATGCTCGTGGCGATCCTGAAGCCCGTCATCTCGGTCCACGCGGGGTTCAGATACGTCCACAGCCCGGCGGCGTCCGTCTGGAAGACGACTTCGTTCAGGTGGTCCAGGAGCGAGCCGAGACGCGCGTCGGGGGCCGGCCGCCATGCGCCGATCGCCCGAAACGGCCGCGAGCACGACTGCACGACGCGGTCCTTCATTCCGATCGATCCGTGGGGGCGTTCCGGGGGCGTTGTGCCGGGGTGGGCAGCTCCCCGGCACGCTTCAGTATCGACGCCCGCGGCGCCCGACTCGAGGCCGTCATCACCGTGGATCCGCGGCCTTGAGGATGACCCGCACGGGCTCGCGCACCATCCCCTGCGCGTAGTTCCGGGCGCGCTCGACGAAGCCGAGCGTGACCTCGTAGCCACGCGCGGCGAGGAGCGTCCCGGAGGTCAGGCGCACGTCCTCCGCGAGGACCATCCCGACCTCCAGCGCCGCGACCGGAAGCTCGCGCACCCGCGCACGGGGTTGGCCGGTATGGTGGCGCGCGGCCAGCGCTGCCACGGCCGCCGGCTCGTAGAGGTCACCGCGTCCGCGCAGGACGTCGACGGCCATGGCCGGGGCGTAACCCTCCGCCTGGAGCGTATCGAAGTCCGCGGCCAGCCGCAGGAGGTGCGCGCCTCGCTCGACCGCCGCCCGCTCCTCCAGGGAGAACGCGTCCACCGCGGGAGCCGAGCCCGCCCACCACGCCAGGATCGCCCGCACCGCCTCGAGCCTGGGGATGTGCGCGAGGAGCCGCTCCGTGACCTCCGGAACGCGGGCGACCATCGCCGCCTCGGCGTCGGTGAGCGTGCGCCCGTCGTGCACCTTCTCGACGGTCTCGGCGGGCAGGGTGACGAAGCCGAGCTGGGAGAGCATGGCCGCGACCTCCACCTGCCAGATCGGCTCGACCCGGAGGTCGCGCGCGAGCCCGCCGACGGTCTGCTTCACGCGCGTGGCGCGGCCGAAGGCAGCCGGGCTCCCCAGCGCGAGGACGTCGACGAGCGTGGCGATGCTGCCGTGCAGCGTCTCCTCGAGGAGCACGCGCTCGGCGCTCACGAGGCGATGGTGCTCGGCAGCCTGCTCCACCGCCTCGAGGAGCGTCGCGGGTGGGCAGGGCTTCGTGAGGAAGCGGAAGATGTAGCCGTCGTTCACCGCGCGCTTCGCCGACTCCATGTCGGCGTGGCCGGTCAGCAGGATGCGCGTGGCGTCCGGCGCGATCGCTCGTGCCTCGCGCAGGAACGCGGCGCCGTCCATCCCGGGCATGCGCATGTCGGAGACGATCACCCCCAGCGTCGGGTCCTGGCGCGCCAGCTCGAGGCCCTCCGCGCCACCCGTCGCCGTGTGCACGGAGTACCGGCGGCGGAGGTGCAGGGTCAGCCCCTCGAGCACGAGCGGCTCGTCGTCGACGCACAGGACGCGCACACGGCTCATGCGGCCACCTCCGGTCGGTGGTCGGCCACGTCGCCGGCCACCGGAAGACGGATGCGGAAGGTGGTCCCCTCGCCGACCACGCTGTCGAACGTCAGCCTGCCGCCGTGCCTGTCGACGACCACGCCGCGCGCGATGGCGAGCCCCTGCCCCGTGCCCCGCCCCGGCGCCTTCGTGGTGAAGAAGGGGTCGAAGATGCTCGCGCGCATCTCCTCCGGGATCCCGCACCCGTCGTCCGAGATCGACACCACCACCCACCCCTCCTCCACACGCGTCGAGACCTCGATGCGGCCACGCCCCTCCCCGCCTTCGAAGCGATCGGCGATCGCGTGCGCGGCGTTCACCACCACGTTCAGGAAGACCTGGTTGAGCTCGTTCACGTGGCAGCGCACGAGCGGGAGCTCGCCGAAGTCCGTCTCGACGTCCGCGACGTACTTGTACTCGTTGCGCGCGATGGTGAGCGTGGTCGAGAGCGCGTGGTTGATGTCGGCCTCCACCATCTCCTTCTGGTCCGGGTGCGCGAACTCCTTCATCGAGCGCACGATCACGGCCACCCGCTCGAGGCCCTCGAGCGACCGCTCCAGCGCCCTGGGCACCTGCTCCTGCAGATAGTCCACGTCGAGCTCCTCCTCGACGGCCTCGAGCTCGCGCCACGCCTCGGCCGCGAGCGGATCGTGCTCGGCCGCGCGGTGCAGCGCCTCCCGGAATCGACGCCGCAGGGGCGCCAGCTCGTCGAACGCCTCACGCACGAAGACCACGCTGTCGGTCACGAACTGGACGGGCGTGTTGATCTCGTGCGCGATCCCCGATGCCAGCCTGCCGACGGACTCGAGCTTCTGCGCCTGCTGCAGCTCGGCCTCGAGATGCCGCCTCTCCGTCACGTCCGTGAACGCCCCCACGATCTGAACCGGCACGCCGGCGGCGTCGCGCAGGACACGCTGGTCGTCTCGTATCCACCGATAGGCGCCGGACCTGTTCTTCAGGCGGTACTCGAGCGTGCCGTCCTTGGCCAGGTGGTCGTCCGGCCGCTGGAGGCGGTCCCGGTCGTCGGGGTGGATGTTGCGGTGCCACCATCCCGGGGCGAGCGCCTCGTCGACCTCGTAGCCGAGGATGCGCTTCACGTTGTCGGTCATCCACTCGAGCCTGCTGTCCGGGCCGGCGATGCGGAGCTGGTAGATGATCGCGGTGCTCGAGGCGAGCACGTGCTCGAGCCGGTGCCGTGTGGCCGCGAGGCGCTCCTCGGCCTCGTGACGCTCGGTCATGTCGATGAGGAAGCCGTTCAGGGTGTGCCGCCCCCCCCCGACCGAGGGACTGGCGACGCTGCGCACCCACGACCACGCCTCCTCTCCGCGACGCATGCGGAACTCCGCCTGGACGTGCTCTCCGGTCTCGACCGCCCGGCGATGGGCCTCCTCCACGGCCATCCGGTCGTCCGGGTGCACGCGATCCCGCCAGAAGCCCGGCTCGAGCCAGTCCGCGGGCGCGCACCCGAGGAGCGCGGCCGACTGGGGGCCGACATAGACGAAGCCCCACGTCGCACAGTCGAGCTGCCAGGGAATCGAGTGCGTCGACTCGACCAGGGTACGGTACTGCTCCCGGCTCGCCTCGAGCTGCCGGGTGCGGCGCTCGACCTTCTGCTCGATCGTCGCGCCCCACGCCTCCGCCTCGGCCTGGCGCTTCGCGAGCGCGCGCATCTCCCGATGGTGCTCACGGATCCCCAGCAGCAGGCCGATGTCCGCGAAGACGATCCAGGCCGCGTGCTCGAGGAAGCGCAGCCGGGCGGGGTCGGCGACGCCGAACACCGCCTCCGGCCAGAGCGCGCCCTGGATCAGGTGCCCGGCGACCACGACGACCGTGGCCGTGACCAGGACGCGCGCGTCCCGGTAGTACGCCAGCAGCGCGAGCCCGCCGAACACGTGGAAGTGGGCCTCGATGCGCCCGTGCATCATGTGGATGATCAGGGCGGACCACGTCATCTGCCCGATGGCGACCACGTGGCGGGTCAGGGCGCCGCCCGGACGCCAGGTCGTGGCGATGAGGACGATCCCGCTGACGATCGTGCCGCAGGCGAGGGCCTCCGCGTCGGAAGCTCCCACACTGGCGGGCCCGGCGTGTATCTGGACGAGCGCGAGCGCGACGCCGAACACCCACTGCGCGACCATCACCACGCAGAAGACGTGGTCGCGGCGGCGATAGACCTCCTCCAGGCTCTCCCGGTACAGCCCGTCGGCCCGCACGGCCTCCGCCTCGCGAGAAGGCTCCTGTGCAGACGTGTCGAGCCCGTGCGTGTGCCAGACGTCTGCCGGGTTCATGGCTCGTCCAGCGCATCGAGCTCCCGCGCGGCCACCTCCCTCCACTCCTGGAGGCGGTCGGCTTGGCCCGTCCTCTCCAGGAACGACAGGTCGATACACTCGGAGCTCGTGTCGGGCTCGGTGTTCCGGCACTCGATGAGCGCGTCGGCCACGTGTACGGCCGCCAGCACGTCCATCCCGTCTCCGTCCACCGAGCCGGGCGTGTGATGATACGCCACCGCCTCCACCACCCCGTACGGGAGGCCCCAGGCGCCCAGGAGGTACGCACCCACCTCCGCGTGTGTCACGCCGAAGCGCTCCTTCTCGATCGCGTGCCACGACCGGCTGCTGCGGTGCGCCTCGTGCAGCACATCGGTGGCGCGCTCGGGCATGCCGAGCGCCAGGATGATCTTGCCGATGTCGTGCATGAGCCCGGCCGTGAAGGCCCCGTCGGCGCTCGCGGTCCCGGACAGGAACCGCTTGGCGAGCCGGGCCACCAGCAGCGAGTGCCGTTGCAGCTCGTCGATGGAGAAGCCGTGCACCGGTGCCTCCTGCATCGCGGTGAACACGCTCGCCGTGAGCGTGAGCCCCTTGAGGAGGTCGACGCCGAGATACGACACCGCGTGGCGGATCGACGCGCTGGGGCGGGCGAGGCCGAAGTACGCCGAGTTGACGAGCTGGAGCACCTTCGCGGACATCGCCGGATCGTTCTCGACGATGCCCGCGATGTCGTCGATGCGCGCGTCCGCCGACGACGCCAAACGCGACAGCTCGTGGAAGGTCGCGGACGACGACGGGAGCTTGTCGAGGCGTCCCACGGCGCTGCGCAGCGTCTCGTCGTTCAGCAGGCGGCTCAGCTCGGCCGCGCGGTCGATCACCGTGCGCAGCTCTTCGGACTCGCACGGCTTGCTCAGGAACTGCTGTGCGCCCGGGAGCGCCCGCAGCACCGAGCCGCGCTCGGCCTGACCGGACATCACGATGCGTACCACGCGCGGGTGCTGCTCGCGGATGCGGCCCAGCAGCTCGGCTCCGTCCATCCCCGGCATGCGCATGTCGCACACCGCGATGTCGAAGGACGCGCGTGCGAGCGCCTCGAGAGCCTCCGCTCCGCTCGTCGCGCACACCGTCTCCCAGTCCTTCCGGCACCTGCGGAACAGGTTGCGGAAGGCGTCCAGGATGTACGGCTCGTCGTCGACGAAGAGGATGCGTGTCATACCATGGCCTGAGCGCGTTCGATCGGGACCGGCCGCGGCTGCGTCCGGCCTCGGCTTCTTCCAGGGGGGCCTTCCCGAGTGTCGGACGGAAGGGCGACCGGGTTGAGGCCGCGCCGCCCGTGCAACCGCGTCCCCGTCCGGGTGGCCGCTTTGCACCCACCTGGCCGAATTCCACCACCACCGAGCAAGGTTCCGCGGAAGGGTAAATCAGCGTAAGCTCTTATTGTATATGTACTTATAGCACTGGCCCGATCGATGCTCCTGTCCCGCGGGCAGAGGAGGCGAACAAGCCCATCCCCACATAGATGGAGGACGATATGAAGACCCCCTTCGGAACCCTGATCCTGGCCGGGGCGACGCTGGCCCTCGGAGCACTCGTCACCCCCGGCCGGGTTTCCGCGCTCGGGCCGCCCGTCCGGCGCGCCCCCACCGTGACCGTGCAGAACAACCGGCCCGTTCCCGTGGACGTCTACGTCGAGCGCGGGGACTTCGACACGCGCATCGGCACCGTCGCCGCCGACCGGGAGGGCGTGCTGCCCCTTCCGCCGTACCTCGAGATCGGAGAGGACGTGCGCATCGTGGTGCACCCGAAGCAGGGCATCGATCTCGAGTCGCCCGAGGTAAGCATCCCGATGACCGGGACGCTCCCGGTCCTCGTTCCCCTGAACGACTCGGGATACCGGCCCGAGCGGCGCGACGTCATCCCCAGCCCCGGGGCCGACGCGACCACGCTGACCGTCGAGAACAGCCGCGATCAGGCCGTGGACGTCTACGTGGAGCGCGGGGACTTCGACACCCGCATCGGGACGGTCGAGCCGATGAACTTCCGGACGTTCGACCTGCCGCAGTCGCTCGCGCGCGAGGAGGCCGACGTCCGCATCTTCGTACAGCCGAAGGCCGGGATCGAGCTGGCGAGCCAGTTCTTCCTGCTCACGCCGCACGCGCACCTCGAGGTGAAGGTGCCGCGCCTCTGACGCGACCGCGCCCCGCCGGCCGCCTTCGTCCGGAAGGCGGCCGGCGTCCGCGTCAGCGTCCCCGCATCAGGCGGGCCAGCACCCGCTCGAAGGTGGCGGCGAAGGCCTGCTTCTCCCGGGTCCCGTAGGCCGACGGTCCGCCGGTCTCCACCCCGGTCGAGCGGAGCCCGTCCATGAAGTCCCGCACCGAGAGCCGCTCTCCGATGTTCTCCGCCGTGTACTCGGCGCCGCGCGGGTCCACGACCTTCACCCCCTTCTCCACCAGCCGGGCCGCGAGCGGGATGTCCGCCGTCACGGCCAGGTCGCCGGCCCGCGCCTCGCGCGCGATGTGGTCGTCCGCCACGTCCGGCCCGCCCTCGACACGGACCGACGTGGTGAAGGGATTGTTGGCCGGCGTGTACAGGCGCTGGTTGGCGACGAAGAACGTGTCGATCTCCAGGCGCAGCGCGGCCCGGGCCACGATCTCCTTCACCGGCTGCGGCGCCGCGTCGGCGTCCACCCACATCCGCGGGCGCTCGCTCACGCCGTCGCCTCGATCGGCGGAGGGAGGATCTCGTAGAGCACCGGCGTCACGATCCTGCCGAGCAGCGTCGACGTCACCAGCCCGCCGATGATCACCCACGCCAGGGGGGCGTACAGCCCCTGGCCCTGGAGTGCGAGCGGCAGCAGCCCGCCGATGGCCGTCATCGCGGTGAGCACGATGGGGAGGAAGCGCACCTCGCCCGCCTTCCGGATCGCCTCCTCGAGCCCCATCCCACCCTCGCGGAGCTGGTTGGTGAGGTCGACCAGGAGGATCGACGTCTTGATCTCGATGCCCACCAGCGCGACGAAGCCGATCATCGCCGTGAACGACAGGGTGTCGCCCACGAGGTAGAGCGTGAGGATGCCGCCGACGGCGCCCAGGGGGATCACCGAGGCCACGATCAGCATGGAGCGGAACGTCTTGAACTCCAGGACGAGGATGGCGAGGATCATGAACAGTGCCACGATCACCGCGCTGCCGATACCGCCGAAGCTCTCCTGGCGACTCTCGATCTCGCCGGCCGGCACGATGTCGTAGCCGGCGGGGAGCTCCACCCCGTCGAGCCGCGACAGCACGTCGCGCGTGACCCGGTCCGTCACGTAGCCGGTGCGCACGAAGCTCGTGACCGTCACCGTGCGCTCGCGGTCCACACGCTGGATCTGCGGCACGTCCGCCTCGAAGCGCACGTCCGCGATCTGACGGAGCGGCGTGAGCGCGCCCGTGCCCGAGGCGACGTAGATGCGGTCCAGGTTGGACGGCTGCGGGCGCGCCGTGCTCGCCAGCCGCACCACCACGTCGCGCGCGTCGCCCGAGGCGTCACGCAGCACGCCGGCGCTCACCCCCTCGAGGCCCATGCGCAGCGTGCGGTCGATCTCGACGGTGGGGATGCCCAGCAGGCCGGCCTTCTCCCGGTCGATGGCGACGCGCAGGTCGGTGCGCCGCAGGCGCACCGGGTTGTCCACGTACTGCGTGCCCGGCGTGGCCATGACGACGCGCTCCACGTCGGCCGCGATCGAGCGGAGCGTGTCGAGGTCCGGTCCGCGGACGCGCAGCGCGATGGGCGCGTCGATCGGCGGGCCGTTCTCGAACTCGCGCAGCTCGAGCTTGGCGCCGGGGAAGAGCGCGAGTCGCGCGCGCAGCGAGTCGAGGAGCGCCGGCGTGTGGTGGAGATCGTACCCGTCCATGACCACGAAGAGCTGGCCCACCGCCGGGTTGTCGCGCCGCGGAAAGACGTTGTAGTAGACGGTCGGGTTGTCGTGCCCGACCGAGGTGAACACCGCGCTCACCTCGGGGCGATCGAGCAGGACCTGCTCCGCGTAGCGCGCTGCCTGGTCGGTCGCCTCGATGCTCGCGCCCTCCGGCGAGGTGACGTTCACGTAGAACTGCGGCGTCTCCGCCTTCGGGAAGAGCGAGAAGCCCACCGCAGGGATGAGCGCGACCCCGCCCACCACGAACGCCGCCGCGATCGCCACCGTCGCGCGCGGGCGGTTCAGCGCCCGGTCCAGGAGCGGGGCGTACGTCCGGTGGATGCCCCGCTCGAACGCCTGGAGCACGCGGTTGCCGCCCTCGGGCTCGTCGTCGCGCAGCACCAGGCTCGCGAGCCACGGGATGATCGTCAACGACACGAAGAGCGACGCCAGCACCGTGTAGACCACGGCGAGCGGGAGGGAGCGGATGTACATCCCCGGCCCGCCCGGGAGGAAGAGGAGGGGCACGAACGCGAACACGAGCGTGGCCGTCGCGCCCACCACGGCCACCGCGATCTGACGGGTGGCTTCGATGGCGGCTTCCCTGCGTGAGCGCCCCTGGCGCAGGAAGCGCGTGATGTTCTCCACCACGACGATCGAGTCGTCGACCAGCAGGCCGAGCGCGATGACCGCGCCCACGATCGAGAGCTGGTTGATCGTGAAGCCCGTGAAGTAGAGGAGCGAGACTCCGATGGCGAGCGACAGCGGGATCGACACCATGACGATCCCCGCGGCGCGCGGCCCGAGCGGGAGCAGCGTGACCAGGACCAGCGCGATCGCGATGAGGAAGTCCTCGCCCAGGCGCGACAGCCTGTGCGACACGTTCTTCGCCTGGTCGAAGCCGCGCTCGAGCCCGATCCCCGCCGGGAGCCTCGGCTCGAAGCGGTCCAGCTCCTGCCACACGCGGTCGCGCACCGTGGTGATGTTCTGCCCGTCCTGCTGCTGCACGGTGAGGAAGACCGCGCGCTTCCCGTTGTAGCGCGCCTGGTACGTCGAGTCCGCGTACCCCCAGCGCACGTCGGCGACGTCACGCACCTCGAGGAGCTGGCCGTCGCGTGCGCGCACGACCGTGTTGGCGATCTGGTCGAGCGTCTCGTAGCTCCCGGAGGCCTTCACGCTGAAGCGCCGCAGACCGGCCTCCACGCCTCCCGCCGGGATGTCCCGGCTCTCCCCGCCGATCGCCTGCAGCACCATGCCCGGCGGGAGGTCGAGCTGCGCGAGGCGGCCCAGGTCGAGCGCGACGTCCACGCGGCGCTCGGGCACCCCCCAGCGCTCGGCCCTGCGTACCCCGGGCACGGCCGCGATCCGGTCCTCGAGGTCCTCCGCGATGCGGTCCATCTCGGCGTAGGGCGCGGTCTCGCTGACCAGGGCGATCTGGGCGATCGCGACGTTGAGCGTGGTCGCCTTCTCCACGCTCAGGCGCGTGAGCTCCGCCGGCAGCTCCGGACGGAGCGCGTTCACCTCGCGGAGCACCTCCTCGTACTTGCCGTCGGCGTCCTCGCCGGGCTCGAACTCGACGCGGATGGTCGCCACGCCGTCGTGCACCAGCGAGGTGATCTGCTTCACCTTCTCCAGGGCGTCGAGGCGCTCCTCGGCGTCGCGCACCACGAGACGCTCCATGTCGCGCGGCGACGCGCCGGGGAGCACCGCGACCACCGTGAAGGTGGGGAAGTCGAGCGGCGGGTCCTCGCCCCGTGGGATGGCGCTCCACGAGCTGAGCCCCAGCGCCGCCAGCATCACGAAGAGCACCACCGTGAACTGGTAGTGCTTCACCGGGAATTGGAGGATCTTCATCGGATCACCCTCACCGCGTCGCCGTCCATGAGCCATGCGGCGCCGTCCGTGACCACCGCATCGACGCCCTCGAGTCCCCGCGTCACCGCCACCTTCCCACCGTCGAGGAGCGCGACCCCGACCCGCACCCGGCGCGCGTGCGCGCCGTCGTCCGCGAGCGTGAAGACGGTCGCCTCGTCACCGTCCGCCTCGAGCACCGCCTCGACCGGCACCACCGAGGTGGGCGTCCCCGTCGACGGGAAGAGCTCCACCCGCCCGACCATCCCCGCGGAGAGCGCGCCCGCGCCCTCGAGGCCCACCTCCACCGCGTACGTTCCCGTGCCGGGCGCCGCCGCGGCCCCGATCTCGGTGACGGTTCCGCGGAAGACACGGTCCGGGAGCGCGTCGAAGCGCGCGGTGGCCGTGTCGCCACGATGGATGCGCACCACGTCGCGGTCCGCGAGCCCCACCCGCAGCACCGCGCCGCGCGCGCGGCTTCCGAGCACGAGGATGGTCGTGCCGGGGCTCACGGTCTCGCCCGGCTCGGCGCCGCGGCGCAGGATCACGCCGTCGGACGGCGCCGTGACGACCGCGTACTGCCGGTTGAAGGAGGCCGCCTCCAGATCCGCCTGCGCGACGTCCCACGCGGTCTCGGCGTCCTGGAGCTGCGAGAGCGTGGCCACGCTGTCGGCGTACAGGGAGCGCGCCCGGCGCAGGTCCCGCTCCGCCTTCTCCGCCGCGCTGCGCGCCTTGGCCAGACCCGCGTCGATCTCGCGCAGGTGGAGCGAGGCGAGCGTCTCCCCCGCGCGCACGGTCGCGCCCGCGTCGACGCGCACGGCCTCCACCACGCCGCCGATCTTGAAGCTGAGGGCGATCTCGTCCTTCGGCCCGAACGTCCCGGTGGCCACGATCGGATGGCGCACCACCTCGGTCTCGACGGGAACGGTACGCACGGACACGGCCTCGCGCGCGACGGTGTCGGGCTCCTGCGCGCTTCCCGCGCGGCAGGCGGTCACCAGCGCGGGGACCACCATCGAGACGAACAGGATCCCGGCGGCGCGGCGCGCGCCGCGCATGCTGATCGGCTTCATCGTGACTCCTCCAGGGCTTCCACGTTCCGCAGGGCGGCGGCCCGTTCCAGGTCGACCCAGCGGATGGCGTATCGGTAGACGGTGACGACGCGGTTGAGCTCCGCGTTCGTGAGCGAGGTGCGCGCGTCGAGGAACTCGATCGGCGTGGCCAGGCCCTCCTCGTAGCGGCGGCGGACGAGCGCGAACGTCCGCTCGGCGGCCGCCCGCCGGTCCCCGGCGGTGCCGATCGCGTCGCGCGCGACCGTGGCGGCCTCCCACGCCTGGCGGGCGTCGAGGCGCACGAGCTCCTCGGCCTCGTCCTGCTGCGCGCGCAGACGCCTGACGTCCAGTTGCGCCGCCTCGCGCCGGGCCGCATCCTGCCCGCCGTTGAACACGTTCCACGACATCACCAGCGAGGCCGTCCAGAAGTCGTGGTCCCGGTCGAAGGCCACGTCCTGCCCCTGGAAGCCGTAGTCGAGCACGACGGCCACGTTCGGGAGGAAGCTCGCGCCGGCCGCGTGCACGCCCGCCTCGGACGCCCGGATGCCCGAGTCCAGCCGGCGCAGCTCCTCGCGGCCCGCCAGCGCGCGCGCCACCGCGTCGTCCTCGGTGAGGTCGAGCGGGAGGAGGAGCGCCGACTCGGCGATCGTGTCGACGGGGGTGTCGAGCGGCCGGCCGAGCAGGCGGTTGAACGTGCGCGCTGCCGCGTCCTCCTGCTCGCGCGCCTCCTGGAGCTTCTGCTCCACGTCGCTCCGCTCCGCGCGGGCCCTGAAGACCGCGTCCGGCGTGGCGGTGCCCACGTCCACCAGGCGCTGCGCGACCCGCTCGCTCTCGGTCACGAGCGGGACGGTCGCCTCCCAAACGCGCCGCAGGCTACGCGCCGCCGCGACGTTCAGGAACGCGGTCTGCGCCTCCGCCGCGAGCGCGCGCGCCGCGCCGAGGCGCTGCGCGTGACGGCCCGCCAGCGTGTTCTTCGACGCGCCCCACCCCGCCCAGATGCGCGCGTCGAAGATCGGCTGCACCAGGCGTGCCTTCGTCTCGTGGCGCAGCGGGAGCGTCAGCTCCAGGTCGGTCGGGAAGCGATCCTCTCCCAGCAGCTGGTTCAGCGCCGCGTAGGAGGGGTTCACGAAGTCGCCCAGATCGAGCGTACCCGATTGCCGCGAGTACCGACTGTCGAGCGTCACCGACGGGAGGAACCGTCCGCGCGCTTCGTCCACCTCCGCCTCTGCCCGCGCCTCCAGGAGGCGCTCCTGCACCATCCCGAGATTGCCGCGCAGCGCCTCCGCCACCACCGCGCCCAGGGGATCCGCGCCGATCGACGCCGAGTCCGGCGGGCAGGGCTCCTGCGCCCCCGCTCCGGCCGGCGCGCCCAGCGCGACCGCCCCGATCATCGAGGAGAGGACGAACCCCTCACCCCTCTCCCTCGCGAACTCCTTCCGCTCCCGTTCATCCCTAACCTCGTAAGTTTGTGTAACGGTGTTAAGTACAGGTCGAAAAGAAAAGAAGGTGCCTACCTCAGCAGGCCGCGCATCAGGGCCGTCTTCGCCGCTTCCGCGGTCGCGCGCACGTCCTGGAAGTCGACCCAGGCATCGTGGCGCTTGGCGATGTTCAGCGAGATCAGCCCGTGCAGCGTGCCCCACAGCATCTGCGCCACCTGGTGCGGGTTGTCGTACTCCGGACGGAAGCGTCCCTGCTCCATGGCCTCGGCGACGGTCTGGCGCAGGAAGCCGTAGGCGTCCTCTCCCGGATCCGCGTCGTGCACGGCGTCCGTGTCGCCGGGCGGCCGCACGATCATGAACATGAACTCGTAGTGCTTCGGGTGCTCCATGGCGAAATCCACGTAGGCATGGCCGATCCGGTTGAGGCGCTCCACCGGGTCCTCCACGCGACCGATGCGCTGGAAGGCGCCGGCCAGGAAGCGGAAGTCCTGGGCACACAGCTCGGTCAGGAGCGCTTCCTTGCTGTCGAAATGGTGGTAGATCGCCGTGGGGGTGTACTCGATGCGCTTCGCGATCGCCCGCATCGACGTCGCCTCGTAACCGTTCTCCACGAACAGGTCGCGCGCGGCGTCCAGGATCCGCTGCCGCGTCTCGGCGATCTCCCGCTTGCGTCGTTCCGCGCTTCCCATCGATCTCCCACTCCGTCCGGTTGACCTAACGGAGCCATTCTACTTAACGATGTTAGGTCATGTCAAGGGGTACCTGCACGGAGGGTTGCCGTGGACCGGGCGGGGGAACCCGGGGAGGCGGCGCGGGTTGGCTGTGCCATGGATCGGCACGGCGACGACGCGACGTCGGGCGTGGACCCGGACGGCTTCCGCGAGGCCATCTCCCACTGGGCGAGCACCGTCACGCTGGTCGCCGTCCGCGACGGCGAGCACGTGCACGCCACCACGGTCACGTCGTTCTTCCCCGTCTCCGCGGAGCCGCCGCACGTCGCGCTCTCGCTCGGGCCCGGCGCCCAGGTGCTTCCCTGGCTCGATCCGGGCACCCGCTTCGCCGTGAGCCTCCTCTCGGCCGACCAGGGGGCGCTCGCCACGCGCTACGCGGACTCCTTCCCGGTGGGCCCATCGCCGTTTCCGTCCTCGGGAGATCCCGTGGTGGCGGACGCCGTGGCCGTGCTCGTCTGCGAGGTCGTGGCGCTCCACGAGGCCGGGGGTGGCGCGCGCCTCGTGGTGGCGCGCGTGGTATCGGCCCCGTCGGGGGGCGCCGGGAACCCACTCCTCCGGCACCACCGACGCTACGGCAGCGTGGCGCCGGACGCCTGAGCCGGACGACCGGGCCCGGCTCGCCCGTCGACAGCCGCGACGTCGCGTGCCGCTCGACCGTCGGGCTCAGCGAGCGAGCGCCGAGGGGCGAGCGGGGGCCGTCACACCAGTTGGTCGAAGCGCAGCCCGGCCGTGGACTCGCCCTTCCCGGGTCCCTTGGTGCGCCCGAGCCAGAGGAAGGTGCCGCCTCCGATCCAGCGCGCGTACTGGAAGGCGCGCGTGACGCGGATGCCGCTGCGCGGGACCTCCTCCTCGAAGAGGCTCAGGTCCGGGCGCTCGGGCTCCAGGATCCTGCCGAGCGGACGCGACAGCGCCGGCAGACCGCCGGGACCGTCGTCGGTCCGCTCGAGCAGGGTGGCCGCGCGACGCAGGCGGATATCCGGGAGCGCAGGGTCGATGCGCACGGGGAGGAAGGGGATCCAGTGGTCGGGGGTGCTGGTCGCGAGGAGGTAGCGGAGCTCGTCGGCGGGGCGCGGCTCCTCGGGGTCGCCCGCCGGCGTGGCCGAGGCGCGCTCGGCCGCAGCGGCGCGACGGGCGCGGTACGCCTCGACGCGATTCACCGCGTCCCCGGAGAGACCCGGCGCGAGGCGCTCGACGGCCCACACCATGTTGGCCAGCTCGTCGCGGAGGAAGAGGACCTCCTCGACAGGGTCGCCGTGCAGACCCGTGGCCAGGACGGGCGGCAGGAAGAGCGCGTCCTGCCCGGGGCGCACCGACGCGTTGGAGAAGGACGTCGCGGGCCGGGACGCGAGCGAGAAGAGCCGCCAGTCCCGCGGCGGCGCGTCCTGGGCGCTGTAGTGGGGCACGAGCGTGCGCTCGCCGAACGCGTCGGTCACCACGAGCGAGCGCGGTCGGTAGATCGCACCGGGCGTCAGGTCCACGGGGAGGAGGTACCAGTCGTTGCCGAAGACGAGCGCGAAGTCGACGAGGAGGAGGCGCAGGAGGTCGTCGGGGTCGCCGGCCACGCGCCCGAAGTCGACCGCGGCGTCCTCGAACTCCCACCACCGATCCACGGCCATGCCGGGGTAGCGCACCCGCGATGGGAGCAGCGTGCGCGCCAATGCCTCGGCCGACGGATCCCCGGGCTGCACGCCGAGGCGCACCCCGGACGCGAGGTCGAACGCGTACCAGTCCAGCGTCCCGCCTGGATACTCCTCCGCGGAGAGCGCGACCTCCGTGTCGCTCCCGGCGGCAGAGACGCTGAAGGCGTACTCCATGCGCTCGGCGTTCCACGTCGGCGCGGCGTCCGGAGGCACGCTGTACCGGGCCTCGAACCACGTCAGGTAGGCCGTCGCGGCCCGCAGCACGGCGTCGCGCGCGTCCACGCCGACCTCCGGCTCCGCCGGGAGCGCCGGATCTCCGCCTCCGTCCGGCCGGATGGCGGCCGCGAGCGCGCGGTAGAGCGCGAAGCCGTCCGGGACCCGCCCGGCCATCACCGACAGGTACGCGCGCCCCGTACGGTCCTCCAACCCCGCCGGATCGTCCGGCGGGGCGGCGAGCGCGTACGCGCGCGCTGCGACGAACGCGTTGCGCACCTCCGCGCCGGCCCCCTCCCTGTCGAGGAGGCGGAGGAAATACAGCCCCGCCTCGGCGGCCAGACGGAGATCGCGCCGCGGGTCGGTGGCGACCTGCACGGCCTCCCGCTCGACCAGCGCCTCGAGCGGCAGGTCGGCGCGATAGGGGAGGCCCGCGATCGCCTGCCCGCCCACGGACGGCCCCGGGTGGTACCGCGCCAGCGGCGCCCGTTCGAGCCGCAGCCGGGCCTGGACCGGTGTGCCGGCGTCCTCCCCCTGGAACTCCCCGTTCTGCCACTGGCGGGCGAGCATCCACAGCGGGTCGTGCAGGCGCGCCTCGAGCCCGACGTCGATGTCGGCCTGTCGTGCGTAGGGCTCGAGACGGGTCCAGAAGACGATCGATGGCATGGCCGCTCCGATGAGGCGCTATTTCCTGGCGCGCGCGAAGTCCGTCGAGATCGTGTTCCCCCCCAGGTCCAGGCTCACGTACAGCGCCGGGAAGAGCCGCTGCAGGAGCACGTCCTGCGACAGCGCGTGCGGGTCCAGCGCGCGCAGGTGCGCCAGGTCCAGCGTGTCGTGGAGCGTCCGCTCGAGCGACGCCAGGTCCCAGCGCGTGGCGTCCGGCGGCGCGACCGCGAGCAGGATCGCCTGGGGCGGGCGCGCCCCCGGGGCGTCGTACTGGAAGGACACGCCGCTCGTCACCTCGTCGGCGGGGATCACCTCCACCCACTCGTCCACCACGAGCCCCGCGAACGGGGCCACCGCGTCGAAAGTCGACGGGAGGTGCGCCACGATCGAGGTCCTGCCCGAGGGCACGGCGCTCCCCGCCTCCGCGGGGAGCGCGACCCATCGCTCACCGGCGACGAAGGGGAGCTGCGCGACGCGCAGCTCCTGCGCCCCCGGCCGTTCGAGCGCGGCCGCGTAGGCGAGCGCGCCGTCCAGCCGTGACGCCGCGGGGCGGACGCGGCCGGTCGCCTGGAGCCACGACGGCGCCTGGAGCGGGTCTCCCCCCTGGAGGGCGTCGCTCGCCTCCAGCGACGAGGCGAGCTCACCGGCGTTGGCGGGGCGCACGAGCGGGAGCGCCACGAAGGCCCGACCGAAGACCCCGCGCAGCCGATCCTGGTCGTGCTCGACCGCCGTCTCGGCGTCCGCGGCGCCGCGGTCGAAGGCATCCTCCGAGGCGTCCACCGCGGCGAGGCGCTCGCCGACCTCCTTCGCGACCGACGCGGCCTGCGCCGTCAGCCGCTCGACATCGTCCGGCCCGGAGCCGCGCGCCGAGAGCGGAAGGGCGTCCTCGACCCCGAGCGCGTGCACGTCCAGGAGGCGCTCGCGGAGCGCCTCGAGCGCGGCCCCGAGGGCGTCCGCATCCGCCGAGGCGCACGCGTCCCGTGCGGACACGAGCGCGTCGCCCGACGTGCGCAGCTTCTCCACCGCGGCGTCCGCGCGGGCGCGGAGCTCGTCCACGTCCAACGCGTCGGCCGGCTCGGCCTCGCCCTGCAGGAAGTCGCGTCCGCGGAGCGCCCGGGCCGAGAGCGCCACCCGCCGGAACGCGCCCACGACCTCGACGAACTCGGCGAGGCCGAGCTGGTCGGGCCCGAGGTCGCCGCCCCGCTCCCAGTCGACCCGGAGCACCGCGTCCGCCGGGAGGTCGTCGGCCGAGCTCCGCCGCAGCCGGTAGTCGATCAGCCGCTCGAGCTCCGAGGGCTGGCCCGGACGCGAGGCCCCGGTGAGGTGGATCACGTCCAGGTGCGAGACGCCGGTCGCGTCGAGCCCGAACGCGCGTGCCTCGCCGAGGACGTTCCCCTCCGCGTCGACGAATGTGGCCCGGGCGCGCACGTCGGAGAGGTCCCCGAGCATCCGGGCGAGCCAGGCGTCGAGGCGCGGCTCCGCCGCGGCACGATGCGCGCGTGGGAGCTCCGGCGCCGCCGGCGCCTCCCCGGCGAAGAGCGTCACGAGCCGGTGCGTCACCGCGGTCCCCGAGCGCGGGGTGGCGGCGAAGGTCAGCTCCGGGGGCTGGATCTCGCCGTGCGCGATCGCGTCGACGCTCGCAGCGGCCCGCGCCGGGTTGCCGAGCGCGAGCTGGTACACCCCCTCCGCGGTGAGCGCGTCGCCGAGCGCGTCGACCGCGTCCGCGAGCCGGCGCAGCTCCCCCTCGAGCAGCGCCCGCTGGGTGGCGTCCAGGTTCGGGTCCACCCGGTCGAACGGCAGGCTGCCCGCCTCGAACATCCGTGACAGCGCCAGGCCGTCCGCCACGCTCGCCGACACGATCCGCTCCAGCGCGCCGAGGGTGGCCCCGTCCGGGAACTGGAACCGCTGGCGCACGCGGCTCGTCTCCTGCTCGAGCGCCACGCGCGCCGCGTTCACGGCCTTGAGGCTCATGACGCTCGTCGGCAGCGCCTGTGCGTCCTGCAGACGCTCCTCCGCCAGGTAGACGGTGCCGAGCACGGCGACCCTGCGGAAGCCGTCGATGAAGCGGTCCAGGTGGCCGTCGTGCAGGCCGCGCTCGAACCGGTAGCCGAGGAGATCGCCGAGGCGCTGTCCCTCGCGTACCCCGTCCACCAGCCAGCGCGCCAGACGGACGCGCTCCGAGGAGAGGTCCACGGCGAACGGGCGGGCGCTCCCCTCCCCGGGCTGCGTCAGGTAGCCGCTGCGCAGTAGAGCCGCCGCGCTGGCCTGGCCGAGCGACGGCGCGTGGATGAAGCCGCCCGGCTCGGACGCGATGAACAGCGGACCGCCCTCCTCCCCCGCCGGCACGGTCGGGACCGGGACGCGCGACGCCGGCTCCAGATCCTCCAGCCAGCCGTACCCGCCCATCGCGAGCCCCCGCTCGCGCACCGCGCGCAGCTCGCTCAGGCGGCGCGTCGCGAGCGACGTGATCCAGGCGTCCAGACGGTAGGCGTACAGGTCGAGGCAACCGCACATCTCGCGCGCGAGCGTGTCCACCGGGAGCGTCTCCAGGTGCGCGAGCGCGGCGCGCATGTCGTCCAGCGCCGCCGCCTCGGGCTCGTCCGCGGCCGTGAGCGTGTGCAGCGAGGGGCGCAGCTCGGGATCCAGCTCCAGGATGCGCAGGAGTGTGCGGGTGTGGGCCGGTCGTGACCCGCCCGCGATGTCGACCAGGGCGGGCTCGAGGAAGGGCTGCGCCGACATCAGGCCGCGGCGCACGAGGATCCGCGACGCCACATGGACGTAGGCCAGCAGGACCGAGTGCCGGAGCAGGAGATAGAGGAGGGCGTCGACCAGCGCGGCCGTGCCGTCCGGTGCGAGGAGCCGGTCTTCGAGCACGTCGTCGAAGGTGGCCGTGCGCAGGAACGTGATGTAGTTCGGCGACGGCGGGGAGCCCGGCGGCACCGCGTCGCGCTGGACGAGCGGAGCGCCGAGCGGGACGGCGGTCTCCGTCGGCAGGAGGTCGATCACCCGTCCGTCGCCGACCAGGTCGTTCACCGACAGCTGGCTCAGGCGCCGGCGCAGGAGGTCCGCGTGGTGTGCGAGGAGGGGGTCGAGCGGCTCGGTCGACACCCCGGACGGGGCGAAGAACTGGCTGTCGAAGATCAGGCGGGCGTGGTAGCCGGTGGACATCGGCTGCATGCGCAGGATGTCGACGAGCTGCGAGGTGTCGCTGTTCCCCGGGCGGAGGCGGGGGGCCCGCTCGCCAGCCGCCTGCCACGCCGGCTCGAGCCGGGACAGCCCGCGCACGAAGCGGCTCTTCGCGGCGCTCGAGGCCGCGACCAGCGAGAGCGATTGCACCGGGAGGAGCCCGTACGGCTGCCTTCCCACGCGCAGGGTCGGGAGCGGGCCGACGGGGCGCACGAAGTCGACGAAGATGCGGCGCGCCTCCTCGATATCCTCCGCCGAGAAGGCGGGCGCCGTGCCGGCGGGCTGCGCCAGGATCTGGTCGAGATAGTAGCCGCCCGTCACCGGCCATAGGGCCGTCTGCATGTGGCGTGCGTCCAGATCCGCCTTCCGGTCGGCGCCCTCCACCGTGGTGAGCGTCTTCCACCGGATCCCGAGGGCGTCGGCCACGTGCGCGCCGTCCGTGTCGCCGTCCAGGTGCGGGGGCGTCACCTCCACCGCGAAGGCGTCGCCCCCCCGCGAGTCCATGCCCGACGGGACGGTCGCGGCGTTGTTCGTGGGCGTGCCCGGCGGGACGAAGGCCAGCCCGCGCGTGTAGTGGTGGGCGTCGAGCTGCGCCTCCAGGAGCGCCTGGCTCTTCCCGACCCCGAGCGAGCTGCACACGCCGAAGACGAGGAGGCGGTCGAGCGCCGTCCCGATCAGCTCGGGAGGGAGGATCACGCGGATCCCCATCCCCACCCGTTCGGCCTCCTCGAAGTCCACCATCCACCGCATCCCCTCGTCGATGGCGAGCGCCTCCTCGCCGGCCCCCTCGACCGCCTCCGACTCGTCGTCGGGGTCGACGCTCACCGCGAGCTCGTCGGGGACGGGCGCTCCCACCTCGAGGAGGACGCGCTCGCCGGAGACGAACCCCGCCACCACCCAGCGGTCGGGGAGGAGGCGCGCACGGGCCGGACGGGTCCAGGTGTCGTCCTTCGGCGCGCCCGGATCCGGGAACAACGCCACGGGATCGTTCCCCGCGGTGGGCCGCTCGCCGAGGTTCGTGGGGGCCAGGACGCGCGCGACCCACGCCGCACGGCGCGGTCCGAAGCGCCCCGAGAGCTGGTCCCATGCCGCGCGCTGCGTCTCCGTGTCGCGCTTCGCCGGCCAGATCTGCTCCCAGTAGCGACGCCCCCACTCCACCTCGGCCGCGGTCAGCTCCTCCTCGTGCCCGTCCACGTGCAGGTCGTCCGGGTACACCCGGACCAGGAGCTGCTCGCGGTCGTCGCGGACCACGAAGCGCGCCTGCACCTGCACCGGGAAGAGCGCCAGGGGCCGGTCCGTGAGCGGAAGCGCGCCGACCAGCGCGGAGACCTCCTCGAGCGTCCTCATCGCCGGATCACCCCTCCTCCCGTCGGCGGCCGGAAGATCGGCGGACGCGGCGGGGGTGGCGGCGGCGGGGGCGGAGGCGGGGAGGCGGCGGCGCCGGCTCGTCGACGTGCGGCAGGAGGTGGCGCGCGTGCATCGCCACGCGCACCGGCCGCTGCCGCAGGATGGCCGCCATGTGGGCGGCGTTGCGCCCCCACGTCGGACCCGGGGGCGGGGTGGACGCCAGGTCGGCGAGCTTCAGGTGAGCGCCCGGGACCGTCGACAGGTCGGTCCACGCCAGGTCGTTCCAGGTGGCGAGCGGCTGTGTGCGCGACTCGTCGAGGCCGAAGCGCGGCGTGGTCGGCTGCTCCTGGATCACGAAGAACCAGCCGGGGTCCCCCACCTGGCCGCGCGCCGCGTCCTCGGTGAGGTCGAAGCCCAGGAAGGTGATGTCCGGCTCGATGCGGCCGCGGAAGAGCGGGAGCTTCTCCTCGGTGCCGAGCGCGGACGTGGTCTGGGCGCGCAGCGCGTAGATCAGGGCGTCCGGATAGCGCTGCAGGAGCGCGCCGCGGATGAGGAGCACGAGCTGCTCGCCGCCCGCCGCGAAGTTGTCCCCGAGGTGGCTCGTGGCGTCCCAGCCGTGGATCGGCGGGAGCTGCTCGATCGCGCCGGGGGCGCCGCACGTGTCCCAGAAGGTGCGGAAGTAGGTCGCCCGCAGGTCGCTCGGGAACTCGCGCCACAGCAGCTCGGACGCGAGCTCGTGGTTGAGCCCGACCATGAAGGCCTCGATGAAGCGCGGGTTGCTCTCGAGGAGCGTGATCGTGTCCGCGTCGATCGTTCCCACGCCCGGGAGCAGGAGCTCGGGCGACAGGTCGCGCAGCGTCTCGTACATCGGCTGCGGGAAGCTCGGGCCCGCGATCACGCTCTCCTGCGGATCCTCCGGTGGAGCCACGCTCCCCGCGGCCGTGGCGAGACGCGCGTAGAACCGCTTCGGCGCGGTCTCCGTCGGGTCGACCTTGGCGACGAGCTGGGCCTTGAAGGTCGCCGTGAAGCCGAAGGGCGGCGGGGGCGGCGTGGGCGGGACGCCCGTGAAGCGGTCGAAGTACGTCTGGGCCGCGACCACGGCCTGTCGATAGCGCAGCTGGTCCGGCGAGAGCCGACCGGGGAAGACGATGCGCCCCAGGATGGTCGGGGTCACGAGCCCGGGGGTCGCGGGCGCCGGATCGATCGCCGGGACCGCCGTCCCCAGACGGGTCGCCGCGGACTGCAGCGCGGTCACCGTGGTGAACGCGCCGGAGCGGCGCGACAGCGTGCCCGCGGGGCGGACCGCCCGGCGGAACGTCACGGAGGCGAACGACGCCGGTAGCCCCTGGCGGGCGAGGCTCGCCTGCAGCGTCTCCGGCGAGGCGCGCAGCCGTGCGTGCGCGGGGCCGAGGAACTGGACGAGCTGCCCCACCTCCATCGTCTGGACGCGCCTGCGCACCACCGACCCCAGCACCGCGACCGCCACCTCGAGGCGACGCTCGACGTGGGCGGCGCCCGGGGCGTCGCCGAGCTGGTCCCACGCGGCGGCGACGAGCTGCTCCTGGTTCTCCTGCACCACGCGCGCGCCCAGCCCGGCGGGCGCGCGCAACGCCGGATCCAGGTTGAGCTCGCGCATCCAGTGGGGGGTCTCCTGGTCGTCCGGCACCGTGACCCGGGCCCCCTGCCAGCGGCCGTAGACGGGCGGCGTCACCACCGCGTCGTCGGCCCCCAGGGCGAGCACGTCGCGAAGCGTCCCGCGGAACGCCTCGTCGATCGCGGCGGGCACGATCTCCTCGGTCGAGGTGAGGGCCCCCTCGAGCACCACGAGCCCCAGGTCGGGGAGACCGTACGGCTGGGCGTCGACGCGCATCGGGCGGCGTCCGAGGCCTGCCGGCGCGACGCGGCCCTGCAGGCGACGGGCCAGCGTCTCGAAGTCGCCCCCCGCCCCGGTGGCGAACTCCCACCTGTAGTAGACCGGGAGGCGGACCTCCGGCTCCCCCGCGGTCCACGCCGGCGCGAGCGCGTCCATGTCGGCCGCGGTCACCTCCATGCCCAGGCCGGCCTTGCGGCCTGCGTCGAACGCGGGCACCAGGCATGCGAGGTAGCGCGTGGACGGCTCGAGGCGCCGCGGACAGATCAGGCGCGAGAGGTTCTGCGCGGGGAGGTCGTCGAGGATCGCCAGGACGCCCTGGCTCGCGTCCGGCTGGACGGCCTGGCCGTGCGCCCAGACCCACCCCTCCGCCAGGTCGGGGAGCTCGGCGGCGGCCGCGGTCAGGACGGGGAGCGGCGCGCCCGGAGCCGACGCGACGCGCGCCTCGTCGCCCTGGCGCACCACCACCAGCGCCAGCCAGGGGCGCAGGCGGCCGTGCGCGCCGGCGGTCGCGGGGGTGAACAGCCAGGGAAAGTCGGGCGGGTCGAAGTCGATCGAGACCAGGAAGTTGGGCTCGAAGTCCGCGCTGCGCGCCGGCGGATCGGTGCGGATCACCACGCGGCCGTCGACGCCGGTCACGTCGCCGGGCCCGTACATCGTCAGCGCCACGTCCACGGGGGCGTGGTCGTTCACGTCCAGGTGGATGGGGAAGAGCGAGAGCGGCTTCCCGTCGGACCTGGCCAGCACGGCAGCGAGGTCGTCGGGGTTGCGGAAGGCGTTGGCCGCGCCGTGGCGCACCCACGGGAGGAACTGGTAGCGGGCCGTCATGGGGTCTCCTCGGCCTGGAAGGCCGCCACGACCTGGAAGCGCCCCACCGCAGTCGGCTCCGCGGCCAGGTGGGCCTCGAGCGCCTGGCTCGCCGCCGTGTACGTGAGCCCGTCCACCTGTGCCGCGGTCCCGGCCGTGACGCCGGCGTCGACCAGGTCGTCCACCCCGGCGACGACGTATCCGGACGCGCGCACCCTCAGCCCCGCGCCGGGCGCGCGGAAGCGCGCCTGCCCGGTGGCGCGCAGCGCCGAGCGCCCCGCGGGCCCGAAGGTCGCGGCGAGCACCGCGAGGTCCCCGCGCAGGATGCCGGGGCCCGTCGCGACGTCCGCGTCGGGCACCACGGTGGCGCCGTCCGCGTCCACGATCACGTCGTCGAAGTCCATGTCCGACGCGACCGCCTCCTCGGAGGAGGCCGGGTCCTGGCCGCCGTAGCTCGTGCCCGCGCTCTGCAGCGACACCCCGGCCGTCAGGCTCTCGAAGGACGGACGGGCGAGCTTCTCGTCGTCGCTCATGTCGATGAACTCGGCGGGCGCGAAGAACTCGCTCACCGCAGGCAGGTCGGCGACGGGATCGACCCCGACGCGCGCGTGCGTGATGTCGAAGCGCCGCTCGGCTCCGGGCACGCCGCCCGCGTAGCGGTCGATGCGGATACCCAGCGGAACCACCTGCTGGCGGACGCTGAGCTCCCCGAGCGGATGCATCAGCACGCCTCCCTCGGCCCGCTTGCGCAGGCTCACCAGCATCTGGCTGCCCGCGGGGAGGCGCGCGCTCCAGCTGCGCGCATCGGCCAGCGCGGCCACCAGGTCCCCGAGCGGATCGACGGTCGGGAGCTGCGCGGGCGGACGGTCATCGCCGAAGACCTTGTCGAACGATTTGGACACCGAGAAGAGCCACAGGTCGATGCTGACCTCGCCCTTGAGGCGCTTCGGCTCGGGGCCCGTGAGCTTGCCCACGGCGTGCGCGCCCAGGAGGGTGTGCCCCTTGTACTTGAGCGCGACCTTGATGTCGAAGTCGGCCTCGAAGCGTACGTCGGGCTGCCAGAGCACGTCGATCTGCAGGAAGCCCTCGATGCTGAACCCCGAGAACCCGGCGAAGAAGTCGAACTTGCCGCCGGCCTGCCTCGTGTTGGAGGAGAGCGCGAAGTAGCCGCTGAGGATCAGGCGCAGGTGCTTGCTGTCGGCGAACTTGACCGTGACCCGCTCGAGCCTGGGGAACTCCGGCGGGACCGTGAACGCCGGGTGGTAGCCCCCGATGGACAGGAGGAAGAAGGGATCGGCGCCGTGGCGGATACGCAGCGCCATGTCCCCGGTGAGCTCGACGAAGGCGATGTGCGAGTCGTAGAGGCGCGCGTCGAGCGAGAACTCGTTCTTGTCGACGTCCCAGATCCCGACCGCATCGAGGTGCACCTCCAGGATCGGCTTGCCCTTGCGGGGCGCGACGATCTCGAGCTGCCCAAGGAGGACGCGCCGGTGGTTCTCCCCCCACTCGAAGATGAGCGCCAGCTCGGCGGAGATGATCTTCGCGGGGCCCCAGTCGATGATCAGCGAGACGCCGAAGAGGTGGCGCCCGCGCGCGGGCGGGAAGACGCTGCGCAGCGTGGCGAGGAGGCGTCCCGCGTTCGCGACGGGGTCCTTCGGGAAGAGGACCGCGTCCAGCGTGTGGTTGTGCAGCCCCTCGCGCAGCACGTCGGTGTCGAGGGTGCGGTGCACGCCGAGGATGAAGCCGAAGCCGCCGATCGCGAAGCCCAGGAAGAGCTGCAGCGGCGGGTCGAACTCGACCGAGACGATGATCAGGAAGGAGAACGCCTTGGGCCCGTCCGGGAGGCGGGTGGTCACCAGCCCGATGGCCTTGACCGAGAGGCGCTCCTTGATCGTGAGCTCGACGACGCCCGCGTACTGCGCCTTCTCCTTGTCGAAGAAGAGGAACCCGCCCCCCGACACCGAGTCGCTGTCCACCACCACGCCGACGCCGCTCGGGGGCCTGAAGCCCACCTTGCGCACGTAGAAGAACGGCGGAACGAGCAGGTGGGCGTCGTCCGGAGGGTCGTCGCCCGTCGCCAGGGCGTTGAGCGTGAGCCCGATCTGCTCGACGCTCGCCTGCACCGGCCCGAGCGACAGCCCGAAGCTGGTGGCGGCCGTGAACGCCAGCTCCGAGCTCCCCTCCTCGCCCCCGGGGTCGAGCGAGAGCTGCACCGACTGGATGCGCAGGCCCCCGATCGACGTGTTGATCGGGATCGTGACGGCCAGGCGGCCGCCGCCCTCCAGGTAGACGCCCCGGTCCTGGTCGGCGGCGATGCCGAGGTCGAACTCGACGCGCACCTGCTTCGACTTCATGGCGTCGTCGATGAAGCCGTCCGCCTCGCTGGGGAGGATCACCAGCGCGCTCTTCTGCGTGGCGGCCTTGATCTTGAAGCCGTCCGCGGACAGGTCCACCTTGAACTGGAAGTCCCCGATCTCGAGGCGGGAGCCCGTCACCTCCGGGATCGAGATCGCCGGTCCGACCGTGGACGGCTGCGCCGGCTCGATCGATAGCTTCATCCCGCCCGTGGGCGCACCCGTGAAGACGAGCCGGTCGTCTCCCTTGAAGCGCAGCACCGCGTCCAGCCCGTCGGGCGTGTTCACGGTGATCTTGATCTTGAGCGGGCGCTCCGCGCTCCCCGCGGTCTCCGTGAACACGACGGCCCCGCGCAGGGAGAAGAGCAGGCCCAGGCGCCCGTCCTCCTCCACGAGGAAGAACTGCGTCAGCGTCGCCGACGAGCTCTCCGGCGGGCCGGCGGGCGTCGAGATCTTGAGCGTGTATCCGCGGCTGGCGATCCGCTCCGACAGCGGGATGTCCGTCCCGGGCGGCAGCTCCCAGCCGTAGATCTGGTCGATCTGCAGGTTGAGCGACTTCAGCTTCTTCGCGAGGTACCACTCGAACAGCGAGAAGAGGCCGAGGAGCACCGCGTCCGAGAACCCGAAGGCCTCGAAGCCGATCTGGTCGAGCGCGACCTGCTCGTCCGGCGTGGGAGGATGCAGGGGGTCGGGGTCGAGGAGGAGGTCCGCGGCCTGGTCGAGCCGGAAGCGCGCGTATCCCTTCCGGTACGCGTCCGGGAGGCTGCGCCAGTACTCGGGCCGGAAGATGTTGGCGGGTGCCTCCGGGGCCAGACCCTCCTCGAGGCTGAGCCGCAGGTCCACCGTGATCGCCCCCAGCAGCCGCATCCAGTAGTACGTCGAGGGATAGCGGAACTTGATGAGGTCGACGGTCGCGGCCTGGAAGAAGCGCGACACGATCGCGTCGAGCACGAGCGACGAGTCCTCCTCCTGCGCGGCCTCGAGGACGTCCCGCCAGAAGCCGACGTACGCCTTGATGAACTCCACGGCGACGGCGAGCTGCTCGGCGTCCGGCTTCACGGACGAGACGTACGCGTCGATGCCCGAGCTGTCGGGTCGCGGCTTCTTCGCCTTGGCCAGCCCCCCCGCCGGCAGCCCGAGGTCGGCCTCGAGGGCGGCGAGGACCACGGGGTCCGACGTGACCTCGTCGACGAAGTCCTCGATGTGGTCGACGACGCGGCGGAAGAACCGCCCGATGGCCCGGAAGACGCTCCCTGCGGCGCTCACCCGTCGTCCTCCGCCACGTCGTGCTCGAGCCGCGGCCGGAGGTCGTCGAAGCGCACCATCGGCACCCGGTAGACGTTGATCAGCGCCGCCTCGTGCTTCCCGGGCGGATGGCTGTAGAGGTCGTGGCAGGCCACCAGCTCGTCGTCCTCGCTGCGCTCGAAGCGCACCAGACCGAGGTTGACCTGGTACACCACGCCGCGCGTGAAGCGCAGCTTGGCGATCTGCGCGGCATGGCGCGCGGCGATGGCTCGGTAGGAGCCGTGGACGTCGTGCACGTCGAAGTCGGGCGGCGAACCCGTCGGGCGCACGAAGTCCGGGCGCTCGCCGTCCGGGCGCTCGTCGCGCACGAGGTCGAGGCGCCACGCGAAGTCCGGCAGCTTCTTCACCCGCACCCCCGGCGGCCAGTCGCGCGCGGGGAGGATGACGGGATCGTCCCCCAGGCGGCCGCGCACCGGGAGCGGGAGGTGCGCCCCCTCGGGGATCGTCAGCGGCGCCGGGAAGTGCTCGTTCCAGATCAGCCGCTCGACGGGCGTGAGGTCGAGGAGGGTGAAGGCGAAGCCGAGGCCGCGTCCGAGCGTGGCGATCAGGTCCTTCGCGTTCTTGATGCCGCTGGAGACGAACTGCGCGATGCGCGCGGGCCCGATCTCCTCGAAGACGTCGAGGCGGTCCTCCTCGTCGCGCACCAGGAAGGCCTTCCGGCTCTCCGTGTCGACGATCGACCACTCACCGTTGTCCTCGCGCGCCGAGAGCACGGCGTCGGTGGCCAGCGGGAGGCCCGCCGTCCCGAACGCGGAGCGCACCGCCGGTCCGACCGTTCCGGCCGGCACGCCCCCGTCCAGCTCGGTCCGCAGCGCCGCGGCGAGGGACAGCCGCTTCGTGCCCTGCTTCCAGAAGCTGAGCTGGGCACTGTAGCCGAAGTGCACCTCGCCGGAGAGGACGACCACCTTCTCGAACCTCGCGAGCCGCTCGAGGAAGCGCTCGAACGCCAGCGCGTCGCCCGGCCAGATCTCGTTGTCGGGGTCCAGGCCCGTCTGGTTCGTGAACGTCTCGTGGTGCTTCAGCTCGGTGATGCTCGTCATCAGCGGGATGATGAGCGACGACGCGAGCGACGGCTGGAGCGCGGGGGTCTGCGAGACGACCACGAGCACCTCGACGCCGGCCGGGAGCGGCTTCGTGGCGGGGTCGGGGAGCTGGTCCTCGAGCGCCTCGGGCGAGAGCAGCCCCGGCGGCTGGTGGCGCGAGCGGAACACCCTGCGGGTGCGCGTGTCGAGCATGACCACGCGATGCGACGGCCCGTCCACGGTGAAGTGCCACTTCAGCTCGGGGGCGGGCTCGGGATCGGGCTGGTTCAGCGCGAACATCCGCCCGAGCGTCTCGACGACCGCGGGCGGCGGTGCGTGGGGCGCGCCCTCGGGGAAGTACGCCACGGCCTGGTCGAGGAGCGCCCGGTACGGCCCCGCCTCGTAGCGCTTCGGGTCGTTCCCCCAGTCCTGGAAGAGCGCGTACGAGACGAGCGAGGAGATGAGCACGCTCCGCCCCAACGGCGCCGTGTGCACCCGGTCCCGCCACGCCCGCGTGATGTTCCAGTCGTCCGTCACGTCGTGATCGTCGAAGATCATGTACGTGGGGACGTTCGCGAGCCCCCGGCGCACCCTCGCGAGCGACTGGAAGAGCACCTCGAGCGTGTCGTGGTCGTCCTGGATCCCCTGCGCTCTCTTCGGGCGGAGCTTCTCGAGCGCCTTGTTCACCTCTCCGGGCACCGAGCGGTGCGGTCGCGGGTCGGCCACGCACGCGTGCAGGTCCCAGAGCTGCGGGAGGGGGTCGACCGGAGGCACCGCGTAGATGTCGTCGACCGGGGCGAGCTTGGGCTTGTCGCCGTCCATCTCCCAGACGGTGTTGGCCCACACCGCCAGGTACATCGCGCAGTACTCGCCCAGCGACACGAGGTGCGAGGCGAGGTCGGTGCTGGACAAACGCCCCTCGCACTCGAGGATCGGGCGCCGCAGGCCCGCCGGGAAATGCGTCAGGTCGGCCGGCCAGAAGCGCACGCCGGGCGCGGCCGCGTCGCTCTCGAAGCCGCCCTCGAGGCGGAAGGGATCGACGAAGAGGATCCCGAAGAGCCGGTCGAAGCAGGGATCGTTCCGGACGCGGACGCGCCGGTCGTTCTTCAGCTCCTCGAGCGGGTCCTTCCCGGCCGCGACCTTGGCGTCGATGAACGCCTGCAGGGTCTCGAAGCCGGCCTGCTTGGGCACGCCCAGGAAGCGCTCGCGGCTGGCGGCGTCCGCCTCGGGCGGGTAGAGCGTGGGGAGCACCTCCTTGCCGCCGGTCAGCGCGTTGGCGACGCGGTTGAGCATCGGGAGCATCGCCGTCGCCACGTCGTCCGCGTAGATCTGGTCGCCCGTCAGGAAGAGCTGGTGCGGCCGGATGTTCGGATCCATCGCCGTGGCGCCGGGCGCGCCGCGGCGCCACGCGACGACCAGGTCGTCCACCCAGGCCATGCCGTCGAACGTCTTCTTCCCCTGGCCGGACTCGTAGACCTTCCCCGGCCTGCGGCACGAGCCGTGGAGGAGTCGGAGGTCCGTGAGCGAGGCGGGCGGGAGGGCGAACCCCGGCAGCTCGCCCACGTCGTAGCCCAGGGGGAGGTTGGGCCGCCCGTCCAGCGGCTGGTCCGAGAGCAGGCCCAGCGACTTGAGGTCCGCTTCGACGTGCACGAAGGCGGGGAGGAACGATCCGCCCTGGGGGTCGCTCGCCAGGAAGGGTCCGAACCCGACGTTGTAGCTGTAGTTCAGCCCAGGGAAGAGCGGCTCCTCGCGGAGGAGCTCCGCGTAGACGACGGCCACGTGCAGCTTGTCGCCAAGGCGAAGCGTGTTCGCCCCCCCGCGCGCCACGAGCGATTCCGCGCCCTCGAAGAGCCCCGGCCCCCCGCCGGTCTGCACGCGTCCCTGGAAGACCGAGAGCAGCACGGCCCTGGGCTGGCTGAGCGCCACCCAGATCGTCGCGAGCGTGGGCTCCACGCGGCGCACGACGGGCCCCGCGAGGAGCAAGGGGAAATCGGCCAAAGCGCAACTCCGCCGGGGTACGGCTGGTGGAAGCGGATTGGCGGCCGATCAGGATGCGGTGGGGGATTCCGATCGAGAGACCGGTCGTCGGCCGGGCGGCGAACGACAACGATTCGCGCGCGGCGACCCACTATCTACCAGCGGGTTCTCACCGAAGTCAATCGAAAAACGCCGGACGCTCGCGACACGGGTGTCGCCGGGTTCGGCCTAACGAGCCCCCGTCGCCACCAGGAGCCGCCTCGCCTCGCCGAGCAGCGCCGTGTCCGGCTCGGCCGCCGCGGAGCCCACGCGCAGCACCTCCTCCAGGAGCGCGTTGGCGCGCGCGCTGTCGCCCTGCTCGCGCACCACGCGCGCGAGGCCGAGCGCGCTCCTCAGCGTCAGCCGGTGCCCTTCGGGGAGGCGCCCGCGGCGGATGTCGAGCGCGCGCTGGAAGCCGGCCGCGGCGAGCGCGAGCCTCCCCTGTCTGGCCCGCAGCTCGGCGAGGCTGTGGTAGGCGTTCGCCACGTCCGGGTGGTCTTCGCCCTGGAGCCGCCGCCGCATGGCGAGGGACTCGGCGAGGAGGCCCTCCGCCTCGTCGAGCCGTCCCCGCTGGACGAGGAGGAGGCCCAGGTTGTTCAGGCTGAACGCCACCGAGGTGTGGTCGCCGGGGATGAGCTCCCGCTTCATCGCGAGCGACTCGCGGTACGCGGCCTCGGCCTCCTCGAGCTTCCCCTGGCGCTCGAGGCTCGACCCGAGGTTGTTGAGGGCGATCGCCACGTCCGGGTGGTGGCCGAGCACCACGCGCCAGATCTCGAGCGCCTCGCGCAGGTACGGCTCCGCGCCCGCCGGGTCCCCGCGCCGCAGGCGCGTGGTCCCCACGTTGTTGAGGCTGCGCGCGAGCTCGGGGTGGCGGGGCTCGCGGCGCGCCCGCTCGATCGCCAGCGCCTCGGTGTGGAAGGAGTCTGCGGCCTCGAGGCGTCCGGCACGCGACAGGACGCTCCCCAGCGTGCTCAGCGTCGCCGCCAGCGCCTCCCAGTCCGACGCTCCGGCGAGGCGCTCCGCGCCGAGGGCGTCGCGCAGGAGCGTCTCCGCGGTGTCGAGCGATGCGTTCGCCGCGTGCACGGTCGCGAGGTTGTACACCGCCTCCGCGACGGCCCCGGGATCGGGCGGGTCCGCGGCGCGCCGGATCGCGAGCGACTCCTCGAAGAGCGGCCTGGCCGCGTCCGGCTTCCCGTCGCTCAGCTCGAGCGTGCCCATCTCCGAGAGCGCGCTCGCGAGATCGGCGGAAGTCGGGGCCGCGCTCTCGCGCAGGAGCGCGAGCGCGCGCTCGTCGAGCCTGCGTGCTTCCGCGTTCCAGCCGAGCTTGAGGTAGACGTCGCCGAGGACGCCGAGGAGCTCGGCCCGCAGCTCGGGCTGGTCGGCCAGCTCACCGCCGTCGCCCAGCCTGCGCGCGCCCTCGTCCAGGATCTCGCGCGCCGTGACGTCGCGCCCGAGCGCCTGCGCCGGGCTGGCGCCCTCGAAGAGGTCCGTCAGGAAGGTGGCCACCCGCTCCGCCTTCGCCGCCTCGTGCCCGGCCCGGTCCCGCTCCTCCGCCGCCAGGCGCGCCTGCCGCGTCGCGCGGCGGGCCTGCCAGGTCATCCCCGCCATGGCCGCCACCAGGCTCACGGCCACCACGACGGATGCGGCCACCGTCATGCGGTTGCGGCGCACGAACTTCGCCCATCGGTACCGCAGCGTGTCCGGGCCGGCCGCGACGGGGACGCCCGCGAGGTGCCGGTGGACGTCGTCCGCCATCTGCTGCGCGGACGCGTAGCGCCGGGCGGGCTCGGGGCGCATGGCCATGAGCGCGATCGCGTCGACGTCACCCTGCAGCCTTCGGCCCAGGCGCTCGGGTGTCGTGCCGCGCCGCGCCGCGCGCTCGACGGCGTCGATGGGCTCCTCCCGCCCCGCCCCGCCGCCGGGCTCCACTGCGGCGGCCCTCGACGGCGGGAGCGGTGCGACGCCTTCGAGGACGCGGGCGCGCAGCGTCGCGTCGGGCGCGTCGGCGTGCGGGTGGCGCCCCGCGACCAGCTCGTAGAGGAGCACCCCGAGCTGCCAGACGTCGGTGGCGGTGGTGATCGCCTCGCCGGCGAGCTGCTCGGGGGACGCGTAGCGCGGCGTGAGGGGATGTGGCCCCTCGCGCGTGAGGGCCGCGACGCGGTCGGAGTCGTCGAGGAGCTTCGCGATCCCGAAGTCCACGAGCTTCGGCTCGCCCGCCGGGGTCACGAGGATGTTGGAGGGCTTGAGGTCGCGGTGCACCACGAGGTTCCGGTGCGCGTAGGCCACGGTCTCGCACACCTGCTCGAAGAGGGCGAGGCGGGTGGGCACGTCCGCCCGGCGCTCGTCGCACCAGGCGTCGATCGGGCGGCCGTCGACGTAGTCCATCGCGAGCCACGGCGTGCCGTCGTCCGCGACGCCCGCGTCCAGGAGGCGCGCGATGTTCGGATGCTCGAGCTGCGCCAGGACCCTGCGCTCCACGAGGAACCGCTCGACGAGGGCCTCGGACGCCAGCCCCGACACGAGCTTGAGCGCCACGCGCTTGTCCACGTCGGCGCGCTCGGCCAGGTACACGGCGCCCATCCCACCACGCCCGAGCTCGCGCAGCACCGTGTACGGCCCGATCCGGGTGCCTTCGCGCCTGCCGTGAGCGGGCGCGACCGCTTCGGCGAGCGTCCGCGGCGTGGACTCGAGGAGCGGGTGGCTCGCGGCGTCCGCGCGCAGGAGCGCGGCGACCCGGCGACCCAGCTCGGGGTCCTGGCCGGTGACCTCCGCGACGATGCGGTCCCGCTCCGCCGGCGGGGCGTCGAGCACGCGCTCGAAGAGCGCCACGACCGCGTCCCAGCGCCTCTCGCTCAACGCCCCGACTCCACGGTGCCGGCGTCCCCGTCCGACAGCTCGAGGGACAGCCACGCGCGCGCTGCCCTCCAGTCGCGCTCCACGGTGCCGGCGGACACGCCGAGGACCTCGGCGGTCTCCTGGATCGACAGCCCCGCGAAGATGCGGTGCTCGACCACGCGGGCCCTGCGGGGATCGAAGCTCGCCAGGCGAGCGAGCGCGTCGTCGAGCGCGAGGAGGTCGCCGGGCTCGACGGGCGGGGCGTGCGCGTCGTCGTCGTACGTCACGGGCCGCGCGTCGCCCCCGCGCTTGGCGGCCGCCTGCCGGCGCGCCGCGTCGACGAGCACCTGCCGCATCGCCCGGGCCGCGACGCCGAAGAAGTGGGCGCGGCTCTCCCAGTCCAGCCCTGCCGAAGGGAGGAGCTTGAGGTAGGCCTCGTGCACCAGAGCGGTGGTGTTGAGCGTCTCGCCCGCGCGACCGCCACGGACCCGATGGGCGAGGCCCCTGAGCTCCTCGTACACCCGAACGAAGAGCCGGTCGATCGCGCGCTCGTCCCCGCCCCGAGCGGCCTCGAGCAGGTCCGTGACGCTCCCTTCGGAGGGTGGAGGCATTCGTTCCACGCGGTTGGACGACCCGGCCAACATGCCGCGCGCTTCGCGGGGGGCGCAACGCCCGGGGACGATGCGGGAACCCGGCACGCTTCCGCGTAGAGCGGGATGGAGGCGGTCGCGATCGGACCGCCCCGCCACTTTCCCGCCCCGGAGACCTCCATGGGCCCCCTTCCCGCCGCCGGCGCTCGACCCACCCCCCGCGGGTCGCGCCTCGCCCGCCGCTCCGCGCTCCTCCTCACCCTGCTCGCCCCGGCCTGCGTCGCCTTCAGCGACGGCGGGATCATCTTCGACCCGACCGAGGTGACCGTGAGGGTCACGGTGGAGGGGAACGGGGGCGGACGGGTCTCCGCTCCGGAGCCCGTGTCGATCTCCTGCTCGAAGGTGCCCGGCACGGGGCCCGCGCTGGGCCTGTGCACGAACACGTTCACGGACGCGGGCGGCGGCGGGAGCTTCGCGCTGGACATGGAGGCGGACCCGGTCAGCGTCTTCGTCGCGTGGAGCGGCGACTGCTCGGGCGACGTGTGCGCGCTCTCCTTCCCCGGCAGGCGGGACACGACCTTCACGGTCACGGCCCGCTTCATCCTCCAGCCCCCGACCGCCGCCATCGAGGCGCCCGCCGACGGCACCGCGTACCCCGCCGACGCGACGATCCGCTTCACCGGCTCCGGAACGAACGCCGCGGGCGCCGGCGTCTTCGCGCTCGTCTGGACCTCGAGCGTCGACGGCACCCTCTGCGACACGCCGTTCGGCTGCGCCACCTTCGAGCGCACCCTCTCGCCCGGCCGCCACACGATCACGCTGACCGCGGCCGACGCCGAGGGCACGGAGGGCAGCACCGCGGTCACCGTCGAGGTGCTCGCCGAGCCGTTCGACGACGCACCCGTCGCCGAGCTGGTCAGCCCGCCCGACGGCGCGACGATCGAGGACGGACGGGGGGTCCGGCTCTCCGGCCTGGCGACGGACGCGGAGGACGGGCCGCTGGCGGGCGAGGCGCTGGTCTTCACCTCGAGCGTGGACGGCGTGCTCGGCAACGGCGGGAACGTCGTCCGCACCTTGTCCGCGGGAACGCACGTGCTCACGCTCGTCGCCACGGACTCGGGCGGCAACACCGGCTCGGACGCACACACCGTGACGGTCGTGCGCGCCGGCGTGCCGGGGGAGATCTCGGGTGTGGTGACGCTAGACGGAGACCCCGTCGCGGACGCGCTCGTCGCCCTCAACGAGGGCGGAAACGGCACCACCCGGACCGTGGCCGACGGCAGCTACGCGTTCCCCCGGCTTCCGGCCGGCACGTACTCGGTGGACCTCGTCGACGTCTCCGTCGGCACCTTCGCGGAGCCCACCCGGACCGTGTCGCTGGACGTGGGTGGGACGGCCACCGTGGACTTCGCCGGCTCGACCACGTCCGGGAGCGGGACCGGGTCGATCTCCGGGCGCGTGACCGGGAACGGCTTCCCGATCGGCGGGGCGACGCTCACGCTCACGGGACCGGTGTCCGCGACGACCGCGAGCGGCAGCACCGGGACGTACGCCTTCGCCGACCTGCCGGCGGGGACCTACACGGTCTCCGTCATGACCGAGCTCAACGTGACGTTCCCCGCGCCTACCCGGACGGTGACGCTGGCCGCCGGCCAGGCGCTCACGGTGGACTTCGCGGGCACGTACTGACGCCCTCCCACGACCCCTTCACACGAGGAAGCTCCCGCGATGACCGTGGCCACCCCCTCCGATCGGCTCCACGACCTGCTTCCCTCCATCCGCGCGCGGCGCGCCGAGATCGAGGAGGGCCGCCGGCTACCGCCCGACCTCGCGGACGCGCTGCGCGCCACCGGGGTGTACGGGCTCGCCGTTCCGCGCGCGCTCGGAGGTGGCGAGGGCGACCTCCTGGACATCCTGCGCACGATCGAGGCGGTCGCCGTCGCGGACGGCTCCACCGGCTGGTGCGTGATGGTCGGGATCGGCAACAACGTGGCCTCGGGCTACATGGCGGAGGCGGGCGCCCGCGTGGTCTTCGCCGACCCGGGCGCGCCCACGGCGGCGATCGCCGCGCCGTCGGGGAGGGCCGTGCGCGTGGAGGGCGGCGTGCGGGTCGAGGGGCGGTGGTCGTTCGCCAGCGGGATCACGCACAGCGACTGGGTGTGGGCGGGCTGCGTGGTGATGCGGGACGGGAAGCCGCGGATGTCCGACGCGGGCCCGGAGATCGTGCACGTGTGCATGCCCGTGCGCGACGTGGGGATCCACGACACCTGGCACACGAGCGGGCTACGGGGAACGGGGAGCCAGGACTTCAGCGCTGCCGGCGTCTTCGTGCCGGACGAGCGGACCTTCGCGCTCCTCGATCCCGCCGGACATCGGACGGAGCCCCTCTACAGGATGCCGCCGCTCGGCGTCTTCGTCTTCCAGCTCGTGTGCGTCTCGCTGGGGATCGCGCGTGCCGCGCTCGACGAGCTCGTCGATCTCGCGCAGACGAAGGTGCCCACGCTCAGCCCCGCCGTGCTCGCCGACAGGCCCGCAGCGCAGATCGCGCTGGCGCGCGCCGAGGTCGCGCTGGGAGGCGCGCGCGCCTTCCTCTACGAGCGGGTGGGCGCGATGTGGGCGACGGTCCGCGCGGGCGGCGCGCCGACCGGCCGGGAGCTCGCCATGGCCCGCCTGGCCGCGACCGCCGCGGCCGGGACCGCCGCCGAGGTGACGCGCACGGCCAGCGTCCTCGCGGGGGGCGGGTCGGTCTATTCCTCCTCCTCCCTGCAGCGTCATGCACGGGACGCCGAAGCGGTCACCCACCACTTCACCGTCGCGCCGCACGCGTGGGAGGACGGGGGCCGGATCCTCCTGGGTCGTGACCCGGTGACGGCCGTGTTCTGACGCGGGTCCGCGAACAGGCGCCGCCACGCTCCCTATCGCCCGCTCCACCTGCTACTATACCCGGACATCTCCCCTGCCCGGGGCACGCTGCGCGCGCCCACTCTCCCGGCGGATTCCCTGCTCCGGAGCCCCCGATGGCCAACGGAACCGACGACCTGTCCCTGGGCGTAGCCCTGGACGCGCCTTCCGAGGCTGGCACCCCGCCCGTCGCCGTCCCCCGTCATCAGCTCACGACCCACGGCGTGATCGTCGGGATGACCGGGTCGGGCAAGACCGGCCTCGGCGTGGTGCTCCTCGAGGAGGTGCTCCGGTCCGGGGTCGGCGCGCTCATCCTCGATCCGAAGGGCGACATGGGGAACCTGGCGCTCTGCTTCCCCGACACCGCGCCCGCCGACTTCGAGCCGTGGGTGGACGACGCGGAGGCCGCTCGGGACGGACTCACCCGCGACGGCCTGGCCGCGCGCACGGCCGAGCAGTGGCGGAAGGGGCTCGCCGGATCCGGGATCGACGCCGCCGCGATGCACCGGTACCGCGACTCGGTGGACTTCAAGCTCTTCACGCCGGGCTCGACCGCCGGGACCGCGCTCGACATCCTCGGCGACCTGTCCGCCCCCGTGGGCGCCTCCTGGGACGAGGATGCCGAGGCGCTCCGCGAGGAGATCGAGGGGCTCGTGTCCGGCCTCCTCGTGCTCGCGGACATCCAGGCCGATCCGCTCACCAGCCGCGAGCACATCCTGATCTCCAACCTGGTGGAGCACGCCTGGAGGTCGGGCACGGACCTGGACCTCGCCACCCTCCTCGGGCAGATCCAGGCGCCTCCCATGAGGCGCCTGGGCGTGTTCGAGATGGAGACCTTCTATCCGGCCAAGGAGCGCATGGCGCTCGCCATGCGCCTGAACGGCCTGGCGGCGTCGCCGTCCTTCGCGAGCTGGCTGGAGGGTGAGCCGCTCGACATCGGCTCCATGCTGCGCGCCCCAGACGGGCGGCCCCGGGCGAGCATCGTCTATCTGGCGCACCTCTCCGAGACCGAGCGCCAGTTCGTCGTGACGCTCCTGCTGTCACGCACCGTGACGTGGATGCGCCGCCAGCCCGGCACCTCCGACCTGCGCGCCCTCGTCTACGTGGACGAGGTGTTCGGGCTGGCCCCGCCGACCGCGGAGCCGCCGTCGAAGAAGCCGATGCTCACGATCTTCAAGCAGGCGCGCGCCCACGGCGTGGGGATGGTGGTGGCCACGCAGAATCCCGTCGACCTCGACTACAAGCTGATGTCGAACGCCGGCACCTGGATGGTCGGACGCCTCCAGACCGAGCGCGACAAGGCGCGCATCGTGGAAGCGCTCCGCTCCGCCTCCGGCGACGTCGACGTCGCCGAGTGGGACGCGCGCATCGGGGCGCTCGGGAAGCGGCAGTTCCTCCTGCAGAGCACCGGGTCCACACATCCGAGGCTCTTCACCACGCGCTGGGCGATGTCCTTCCTGCGCGGCCCCATCACGCGGGCGGAGATCCAGCGCCTGCGGCGCGGCGCGGCCGCTTCGGCACCCGGCGCCGCCGCACCCGGAGCGACGCCCGCGGCGTCGCCGGTCCCACCGCAGCCGACGCTCGGCGACGACGAGAGCCCGGTGCCACCATCCGTCGCGGGGGGCGTCCGCGGCGCCTGGCTCGACCCGGCCGCCCGCTGGGCCGACGACGTGGACGTCGGCACGGGCGCCCAGCGCCTGGAGGCGGGCGTGGCGATGCGCGTGCGCCTGCTCTTCGACGACGAGCGCGCGGACCTGCGCCAGGAGGAGGAGTGGGAGGCCGTGCTCTTCCCGCTGGACGCCACGCCCCGGGCCGACGAGGCGCGGGTCGTGGACTACGACGACCGCGACTTCCGCGACGAGGCCCCCGCGGGCGCCACGTACGTCGTCCCGAGGGCACCGATCCACAAGGCCGAGCTCTTCCGCGACCTGCGCAAGGACCTCGAGGAGTTCCTGTACCGTTCGCGGACCGTGGCGCTCCTGCGCAACGACGCGCTCAAGCTTTTCTCGAGGGTCGGGGAGACGGAGGAGGCGTTCCGCGCCCGCTGCCTGGAGGCCGCGGAGGACCAGGCGGACGGCGAAGCGGCCAAGCTCCGCGACCGCTACGAGAAGCGGCTCGATACGGCCCGGCGCCACAAGGAGGACGCGGAGCGGCGGGTCCGCGAGCTCGAGGTCGACGTCGGGCAGAGGAAGCAGCAGGAGGTGATCGCCGGCGCCGGGGCGCTCCTGTCGATGTTCCTCGGCGGCCGTCGGCGGGTGAGCGGCCTGTCGGGTGCGGCCTCGCGCCGCTCGCAGACGCGGCGCACGCAGGAAAGGCTCCAGACGGCCTCGGAGAAGATGGAGGACTACGACGGGGCGATCCGGGAGCTGGAGGACGATCTCACCCAGGAGATCCAGGGGGTGTGGGACAAGTGGAAGAGGGTCGCGGACGCCGTGGAGTCGACGGTCGTGCCCCTGGAGAAGAGCGACATCCACGTCGACGAGATCCTGCTGTTCTGGGCGCCGCGGAGGTAGGTCCGGCCGACGTCGGTCTTCGGCAGGCGTGGACGGCTTGGCGGAGCCGGAGGGCAGGAACGGTCCGGACCTTGCCACCGAGATGGCCGCGGGAGCAGGCCAGGAAGCTCGAGCGGGCGGTCCGCCACCGAGCGTCCCACACACACGACCCACGGAGCGAACCACGATGGTCCAGGGCACCACCCGCAGACAGGGGCTCGTCCTCCTCGCGTTCACGATCGCGACCGCGTCGGCCGGGCCGGCCAGAGCGCAGGACCCGATCACCTGGGAGAGCTCGACCGAGCTCAGCCTCGTCGCGACGGGCGGCAACTCGTCGTCCAGCACGCTCGGTCTCAAGGCCGCGCTCGCCGGGACGAAGGCCGCCAACGTGTTCAAGATCGAGCTGGGCGGGATCCGCAGCAGCGTCGGACAGACCACGCGCACCGCGACCGGCACGCCCGGCAGCTACACGGTGCACGAGACCACGATCTCGCAGGTCACCGCGGAGAACTACTTCGCGAAGGGCCGCTACGACCGGAAGTTCACGCAGGCGTTCGGGTTCGCGGGCGCCGGATGGGACCGCAACACCTTCGCGGGCATCCAGAACCGCTACGCTCTGGTCGCGGGTGTCGGCCGGTCGTTCGTGGACGGGGATACCGGCCACTTCAAGGCCGACGTCGGCGCGACCTACACGATCCAGAAGGACGTCGACCCGACGCCCGGTGCGAAGGAGGGGTTCGGAGGCGTCCGCCTGACCGTGGACGCCGCGCGCAAGCTGTCGGCGACCACGGACTTCACCTCGGCGCTGGCGGTCGACGAGAACCTCCAGACCACGCACGACGTGCGCGCGGACTGGACCAACTCGATCTCCGTGGCGCTGTCCCGGAAGCTGGCGCTCAAGACCTCCGTCCAGCTCCTCTTCGACAACCTGCCGTCGCTCCTGAGCGTCCCGCTCGTGGACGGCACCGGCACGCCGACCGGCGCCACCGTGACCACGCCCGGCGACGAGCTCGACCGCATCCTCACGCTGACGCTGGTCATCAAGCTCTGAGGTGGGCCGCGACCGGCGCCCGGCGACCCGGAGCGCCGGTCGCCCACCCCGTCAGCCGTGGATGTACTGCTTGAGGTGGGCGTTCTCCTCCTCGGCGATCATGCGGCAGGCGTTCAGGAGGTCGCCGATCGACACGATCCCGACCACGCGGCCCCCCTCCACCACCGGCAGGTGCCGGATCCTCTTCTCGGTCATCACCCCCATCATCTCCACGAGCTCGTCGTCGGGCTTCGCCACCACGAGCTCGCGGGTCATGATCGAGCCGACCGTGGGCGCCTGGAGGTCGGAGGTCTCGGCGGCGAGCCTGAGCACGTCACGCTCGGTGACGATGCCCGTCGGGCTCCCGCTGCGTGTCACGAGCAGGCTCCCGATGCCGTGGTGCACCAGGGTCTTCACCGCCTCGAGGACGGTCCGGTCCTCTTCGATGGACTCGACGTGATGTCCCTTGCGGACGAGGATCTGCTTGAGCTGCATGGGCGCGCCTCCGGCGGGCAGGGGGAGGACCGGTCCGACCAATCTGCTACGCGGCGGGTTTCCGTGCCATGAAAACGATTTCGCCGCTCGCGCGCGAGCGGCGGCGGGGAAGTCAGGAACGGACGAGGGGCGGCACGCCCAGCCTCCGTCTCGCGGACCCGAGCACCGACTCCGCGGCGACCGCGGCGGAGAGGAGCGTCTCGTCGGCACCGCCGCGCGCGACGAGCTGGAGCCCCACGGGCATCCCCGCGGCGTCCCTCCCCACGGGGAGCGTCAGCGCGCAGGCGCCCAGGATGCTCACGGGGGAGGTGGGCCGGAGCGCGGCGACGTTGGTCTCGAGATAGCGCGGGAGCGCCGCGAGCTCGGCGACCGGGGGCGGCGTGACGATGCACGTGGGGAGCGCGAGCACGTCCGCGTCGCCGAAGAGCGAGGGCTGCCTCGCCACCATCCCCCAGCGCTTCGCCATCGCGGCGGCGTACGCGGCGGACGTCGTCGAGCCCGCCCTGGCCAGGCGGGCGCCGACCGTCGGGTGGAGGAGCGCCGGCCACTCGGGGAGGTCGCGAGCGAGGAAGGCGCGGCACTCCGCGCCCGCGATCCCTCCGGTGAGGTAGAGCTCGGCGGCCTCGTCCAGGAGCGCGCCTTCCCCTTCCCCGATCCGCCAACCGGCGGCGGCAAGCTCGTCGAGGGCGCTGCCGAGCACGTCGGCGATGTCCGGCGCGCAATCGTCCCACAGCGCACAGCGTGGGACGCACACGCTGCGTGGAGCCGTGGCCGCCAGGGAGGCGAGGAAGACGTGGGGGTCGCCCCACGCCGGGTCCACGGCGCCGAAGAGCCACGCGGCGTCCGCGGCCGTGCGCGTCAGGCCGCCCACGCTGTCGAGCGTGCCGCTCAGCGGCACCACCCCCTCGACGGACCATCGACCGAAGGTGGTCTTGTGGCCCACCGTGCCGGTCATCCCGGCGGGGATGCGGATGGAGCCGCCCGTGTCGGTGCCGAGCGCGACCAGGGCGGAGCCCTCCAGGAGGCTCACCCCGGCCCCGCACGACGAGCCACCCGGGATGCGGTGCACCTCGGCGTCCCATGGATTCCGGGGCGTGCCCCAATGCGGGTTGATCCCCACCGCCCCGTAAGCCAGCTCGACCGTGTGGGTCTTCCCGACGAACACCGCACCCTGCGCGCGCAGCCGCGCGACCAGCCACCCGTCGCGCTCCCAGACGTCGGGGAGCCGACGGGCCGTACCCGCGAAGGTCGGAAAGCCAGCCACGCCGTACAGGTCCTTCACCGAGACGGGGATGCCGCAGAAGGGAGGAGGATCGTCGTCTCGTGCGAGGATCGCGTCCGCCGCGCGCGCGGACTCGAGCGTGCGCCCGGGGTCCACGTGCTTGTAGGCGTGGAGCGTCGGGTCGAGCCGCTCGATGCGCTCGAGGCAGGCTCCGGCGAGATCGAGGGCGGAGATCTCGCTGGCGCGGAGGCTACGCGCGGTATCGGCCAGGGACGGATCCGTCATGCGCTCGCGGCGGCCCCCCTCTGCAGGGCCTGGAAGAGACGCGTGGTCTCGCGGGCGGGCTCCGCGCCCAGCTCCCCGCGAATCCGCACGGCGAAGGCCTGGTACGCGCGCAGGGCCTCCCCCCGGGCGCCCAGCGCGGCGTCGGACTCCATGAGGGTGCGCACGGCCTCTTCGTGGAGCGGATCCAGGGCCAGGACCCGGCGGCACGCCTCCCCCGCGTCGGCCGGGCGCCGCTCCCCCAGCCGATGGCGTGCGAGCGCGTCGAGCGCGTCGACGTACGTGCGCCGCAGCCGATCGCGGTGCTCGAGGTGCCAGTCGCCCATCGGCTCGCCGTCGAGGAACTCGCCCTGGAAGGCGCCGAGCGCTTCCTGCAGGAGGTCCGCCGCGCCCTCCTCCTGGCGGCGCAGCGCCCGCCTGGCGGCCGCGACGTCCCGCTCGAAGCGGGTCACGTCGAACGTCCCCACCGCCGCGGGATCGACCCGGTACCGATCGCCCACGAACGTGACGATGTCGTCGTATCCGAGCGCCTTGCGCAGTCGGTGGAGCGTCACGTGGAAGTTGTTCCGGAGCTGCGTCGGGCTCGCGTCCGGCCAGAACTCGAGCCCCACCTGCTCCTTGGAGCGCCCCTGGGGATGCATGAGGAGATAGAGGAGGAGCTCTCTGGGGCGGGCCGAGCCCCACGTGCCCGACTCCACCGGAACGCCGTCGACCTCCACCTGGAGCGGGCCGAGCGCGCGTACGCGGATCCGGTGCCGCTGCCCGTCGCCGCTCGCGGAAGCGTCCGCTTCCCGCGCCGAGGCTCCGAGGCGCTCGGGGGCCTCCGCGCCCGCCGGCGTCGCGGACCCCGCGTGGCGAGCGAGCGTCGCGCGCGCCAGCTCGACGACATCCTCGGTCGAGAGCGCAACGCCCTCCGCGTAGCTCGCCTCGAAGCCGACACCCAGCCCGGTGCGGAGTAGAGCGACGAGCGCCTCGCGCTCTGCCGGGGCGATCCCCGGGAGGGCCACCGCCAGACGGTGGCGGTGCTGCTCGACGCCGGCCAGCAGGCGGGTGGCCACGGCGGCCTCGTGCCGATGCGCGGCCACGGCAGCGGCGACGTCGATCGCGAGTGCGAGCCCCCAGCCGTCGCCGATCCCCAACTCCAGCTCCAGCCCTTCGGCGGCCAGCCGGACCGAGCGGTCCACATCGCCCTCCGCGAAGGCGATGCGCGCCAGGACGACCGTGGAGTGGGCCAGCGTCGTCGGCAGACGATGGGCCCGGCCGACGGCCTCGTTCGTCACGAACAGCGTGCGCGCGAGGGCGATCTCCCCGCGCACGTACGCCGCCCACCCCCGCCAGAAGCGCGCGAAGGACACGGCCATGTTCTCGGCCGGCCAGGCAGAGAGGTCCGCGAGGAGCTCGTCGAGCGTCCGGATCGCGGCGTCCACGCCGCCGGCCAGGAGCTGGGAGGCCCCGAGCTTCGCACGCGCCACGGCGATGTCGAAGGCGCCGCCTCCCTCCCGCAGGAGCGGCAGGGCCTTCTCGAGGTCGGCGCACGCGAGCGCGTAGTCCCCCTGGGCGAGCGCGGTGAACGCGCTCGACACGAGCGCCCGCCCGCGGAGCGTCGGGGCCACCGGTCCCTCGAGGGCGAGCGCCCTATCCACGAGTCGCCGAGCCTCCCGGAACTGCCCGACGGCGTACCAGAACCAGTACATCGCGCCGACGAAGCGGAGCGCCCGCTCGGGGCGCCCGGCGTGCGAGAGGCACCACCCGGTGGCGGCACGCAGGTTGTCGTGGTCGCGCCCGAGCTCCTCGACGAGGCCCGGCCGGTTCGACCCGCCGACGAGGCCGGGCTCCGCCTCCTCGATCACGGAGAGGAAGTAGTCGGCGTGCCGGTCGTGGCACGCCTCCAGCTCCCCGGCCCCGTCCAGCCGTTCGGTCCCGTACTGGCGCACGGTCTCGAGCAGTCGGTAGCGGGTGGCGCTCGCCCCGGTCTCCAGCACCAGGAGCGACTTGTCGGCGAGCGCTGAGATCCCGTCGAGCATGTCGTTGCGCGCCAGGGGCTCCTCCGAGCACACGGCCTCCACGGCCTCGAGCGTGAAGCTCCCCGTGAACACCGCCAGCCGGCACAGGAGTGTCTGCTGTCTGTCGTCGAGGAGGCCGAAGCTCCACTCCATCGTTGCGCGCAGCGTACGGTGCCGTGGAAGCGCCGTCCGGCTCCCCGTGGTGAGCAGGCGGAAGGCGTCGTCGAGGCGCGCGGCGATCTGCTCCGGCGCGAGGACGCGCACCCGCGCCGCGGCCAGCTCGATCGCCAGGGGGATCCCGTCCAGCCGGCGGCAGATCTCGTCCACGGCCGGCCCGTTCTCCGCTGTGAGCACGAACGCGGGGAGCGCACCCCGCGCGCGCTCGACGAAGAGGTGCACGGCGTCGGCGCCGGCGAGCGGGGGCACGAGCCAGGCCGTCTCGCTGGGCACGCCGAGCGCCTCGCGGCTCGTCGCGATCACGACCATCCCGCGGCAGGCGCGCAGCAACGCCTCCGCCACCACGGCGCACGCCTCCACCAGATGCTCGCAGTTGTCGAGGACGAGGAGCACGCGTTCGTCGCCCACCGCCTCAACGACCCAGTCGATCGGCGAGGCGTCGGGGCGCTCGGGGGCGCGCAACGCGGCGGCCACGTGGCCCGCAAGCAGCGCTCCGTCCGTGACGGGGGCGAGGTCCGCCCACGCCACGCGGGAGAAGCCGCCGGCCGACCGGGCCGCGACCTCGCCGGCGAGCCGCGTCTTCCCACTTCCGCCCGCACCCGTGAGCGTCAGGAGGTGGGCCGACCCCACGAGGCGGACCAGCTCGTCCAGCTCGCGGTCGCGGCCGATGAAGGGCGTGAGGTGGACGGGAAGGTCGCGAGGGCAACGCTGGGCACGATCGGGGGTCACGGACGCTCCGGGAGGGGAGGGCGCATCCCGGTGGCGAGGATGCACGCACTCCAGGATAGAATCACGTTCACCCCGCTTCAAGGAGCCCGGGGGCGGTCCTCGGCGTCGAGGGGTTGGCGACCAGCGACACAGCGTCCGACGATGACAGGGCCGGCGAACGACCAGGAGAGGTAGGCAGGCACCTCCGTCACGCGTGCAGAGCGAGCCGTCGAGCGCGGTCTCGTCGGAGCCTCCGCCGGGGACGTGGACGACCCGCGAGACGCGCTCCGTGTCGGGGAGGGTCGGCTCCAGCGCTGACACGACCACCGGAGCGGCCGCCACCACTGCGAGAGCCGCCGTCCCGAGCCCGTCGAGGAAGCGGAGCAGCCACCAGGACGTTCATCTACGGGTCGTGGAACGGCCGCTTCATCTTCGACGAGCCGATGACCACGCGGGCGTATATCCTCGCCAGGCGCGAGACCGACGCCGCCGCGGTGCGCGACGAGATCATCCGGGTGTCAACCGCCGACCGGTACGCGCCCCCGGCTTCTACCCCGGCGCCTATCGCATCACCTGGGACGAGCCGCGCAAGGGAGTATCGCGTCGCGCTCACGCGGCTCGGCTGGCTGGACCGAGCCTCCCGGATGGAAGGGGGCGGGAGGGCTCCTCCCGCCCCCCGCTCCGCGCCGGGCAACCCTTGCCGGCGCTCCACCAGCCCCGTAGCGTGTGCCCGACCCGAAAGAGCGGCCTATACGCTACTTCGTGCCGGGGAGCGGGTGCACTCGTCGTCGCCGCGCACCGCCGTCCCGTGAGTCCTCTCGAGCGTCGAACGGAGATCCGGGCATGAGCATGGGCAAACGGTTCTGGGCCGAGTTCTTCGGTACCTTCTGGCTGGTCTTCGGCGGTTGCGGCAGCGCGCTCCTCGCGGCCGGGTTTCCCGGTCTGGGCATCGGGTTCGTGGGGGTGGCGCTCGCCTTCGGCCTCACGGTCGTCACGATGGCGTACGCCGTGGGTCACATCTCGGGTGGCCACTTCAATCCCGCGGTGAGCGCGGGCCTGGTGGCGGGCGGTCGCTTCCCCGCCAAGGACCTGTTGCCGTACGTCGTCGCCCAGGTGATCGGCGCGGTCGCGGCTGCAGCGGTGCTCTACGTGATCGCGAGCGGCAAGTCCGGCTTCGACGCGAGCGCGGGCTTCGCGTCGAACGGCTACGGCGCGCACTCGCCGGGCGGGTATTCGCTGCTGGCCGCGGTCGTGACCGAGCTGGTGCTCACTGCGTTCTTCCTGATCGTGATCTGCGGGGCCACGGACAAGCGTGCGCCCGCCGGGTTCGCGCCCCTCGCGATCGGCCTGGCGCTCACGATCATCCACCTGGTCAGCATCCCGGTGACCAACACCTCCGTGAACCCGGCCCGCAGCACGGGCCAGGCCCTGTTCCAGGGGGGCTGGGCGCTCGGGCAGCTCTGGGTCTTCTGGCTCGTGCCCCTGATCGGCGGCGTGGTCGGAGGCCTGATCTACAAGGCGCTGCTGGAGAGCCGCGACCCGATGGCCTGAGCGGGTCGGGCGGTGGACCGCCGGCGCCTTCCCCGCGCGTAGCAGGTTCCCCTCCCACGTCGCCATGCGGGGGGCGACGGTGAGGCGGTTGCGGCCTTCGCTCCGCGTCGGCAGCTTCGCCGGCCGCGTTCTCGCGCTCGCGCGGGACGCGCACGTGAGCGTCCACCCTCCCGACCGGGTGCCCCCAGGGCACCAGGAGACGACCATGACGTCATCCCGCGTCCACGTCCGCACGCGCGGCTTGATCGCCTTCCTGCTCCTCGCGGCCCTGCCGCGGTGTCTCGCCGCCCAGGCGGAGGGTGCGCGGCCGGGTGGCTCCGAGGCCCGCTCGTGGGACGTGACCCAGCCGCGGGGCACCACCCGGGAGATCGACTTCACGACGTCGGAGGGCACGTGGATGTCGACGGAGCTCTCCCCCGACGGGACGTGGGTCGTCTTCGACCTGCTCGGCCACATCTACCGCATGCCGGCGGCCGGCGGGCAGGCCACGGTGCTCACCCAGAACAGCGGGGTGGCGCTCAACTTCCAGCCGCGCATCTCACCCGACGGGAAGACGATCGCGTTCATCACCGATCGGCGCGGCCAGTACAACCTCTGGGTCATGGACGCCGACGGGTCCAACCCGCGCCCCGTGTTCACCGACCTGCACGTGGCCGCGGTCGAGCCCGCGTGGATGCCGGACGGCAACTACATCCTCGTGCGTCGGAGCCGGCGCGGCGGTGGGGGCGGAGGCGGTGCGGACGCCGGCGGCAACGGGATCTGGATGTACCACAAGGACGGCGGCCAGGGTGTGCAGATCATCGGGAGCGACGGCCGCAACGGCGCCCCGTCGTGGCCGACCGTCACGGACGACGGCCGCTACCTCTACTACCAGGTCGGGATGGACGTGAACGACGACGAGCCGCTCTCGGGCTCGATGCAGCTCCGTCGCTTCGAGTTCAGGACCGGGGAGACCGTCGACATCACGGCCGGCGAGAGCAGCGGCGCCGCGGCGGGCCGCGTCTCCAGCGGCGGTGCCGCGGCGCCCGAGATCTCACCCGACGGGCGGTGGCTCGCCTTCGCGCGCCAGATCCCCGACGGCACGCTCGTCTTCAAGGGCCATGAGTACGGACCGCGTACCGCCCTGTGGATCCGCGACCTGCGCTCCGGGGCCGAGCGCATGGCGATGGACCCGATCGAGCCGATGGTCTGGTCGGGCTCCAAGACGCTCGGCGTGCTGCCCCGCTACAGGTGGGCCCACGACGGCCGGTCGATCGTGCTCATGCAGGGCGGCAAGGTGCGGCGCCTGGACGTGGCCTCGGGCGACGTGGCGACGATCCCGTTCACGGCGAGCGTCCACCGGACGATCTCGCAGATGGCCCGCAACGAGTTCCGCATCACCGACGCGCCCCTCGACGTGAAGTTCTTCCGCTGGCCCACCTCCACCGCCGACGGCCGGCTCCTCGCCTTCCAGGCGGTGGGCCACATCTGGGTGCAGGACGGGCCGAGCGGGACGCCCCGACGCATCACACCCACGTCGTTCACGCAGCTCGAGTACGCCCCCACGTGGAGCCCGGACGGGCGCACCCTCGCCTTCGTGACCTTCGAGGACACGCTGCGCGGCGCGGTGTGGAAGGTGCCCGCCGGCGGCGGCACCCCGGTGCGCCTGTCCCGCGACCCGGGCGACTACGTCGACCCGGTGTGGAGCCCCGACGGGCGCTCGGTGGTGGTGGCGCGCGGCGACGGCGCGACCGCGCGCGGACGCACGATGATGCACAACGGGTACTTCGACCTGGTGCGCTTCCCGGCCACACCGCCCGCCACCGGCGACAGCGGCGTGGTCGTCGCGACGGTCACGCGCCCGTCGGGAGCGGCGCTCTCGAGCGAGTCGCGGCGCCAGCTCGTGCGGCCGTCCTTCGGACCCGACGGGCGGCTCTTCTGGGTGGACGAGGTCGCCGGCGCGGAGGGCCAGCGCGGCGGCACCGCGCTCATGTCCGTGAAGCCGGACGGGAGCGACAAGCAGGAGAACCTCACGTTCCCCTTCGCGGACGAGATCGTGCCCTCGCCCGACGGGACGTGGGTCGCCTTCCAGGAGGGCGACAACGTGTACGTCGCGCCGATGGCGTGGGGCGGGATCGGCGGCGATGCGCAGCGGGTGGAGAAGCGGCACGGCCAGTTCCCGGTCACGCAGCTCACGCGCGACGGCGGGCTCTTCCCGCGCTGGCGTGACCGCACCACGGTCGAGTACGGGAGCGGGACGCACTACTGGGTCCACCACATGGACACCGGCACCACCGACTCGACCACGCTCGCGCTGAGCGTCGCGCGCGACGTCCCGAGGGGGAGCGTCGCGCTGACCAACGCGCGCCTCGTGACGCTCCACGACCGTCAGGTCCTGGAGCGCGGCACGATCGTGATCCGCGGGAGCCGCATCGCGTGCGTGGGCACGTGCGACACGAACGGGGTCGACCGCGTCGTCGATGCGAGCGGGAAGACGATCATCCCCGGGTGGGTCGACATGCACGCGCACCACTACCGCGAGTGGCGCGGCATGAGGCCGAGGCACGACTTCGAGCAGGCGATCTACCTCGCGTACGGCGTGACCACCACGCTCGACCCGTCGATGTACAGCCAGAACATGTTCCCCACGGCCGAGCTCATCGAGACCGGGGAGATGATCGGCCCGCGCGGCTTCAGCACCGGCGACAACATCACCGCCGGCGACGCGGCGCGCGCCAACGAGATCGAGAGCCCGGCCGACGCACTCGCGATGGTGCGCAAGATGGCCGACTGGGGGGCGGTCACGATCAAGCAGTACGCGCAGCCGCGCCGCGACCAGCGCCAGTGGATGGCCGAGGCGTCGCGCACGGTGGGGCTCAACGAGACCTCCGAGGGCGGCTTCTTCATGGAGGACCTCGGCTTCATCATGGACGGGCAGACCGGCTGGGAGCACGCGTTCAGCGAGGTGCCCATGTACTCGGACGGCGCGAAGTTCTTCGGCCAGGCGGACGCGACGTACTCCCCGACGCTGGTGGTCGCGGGCCCGAGCGCGTGGAGCATCGAGTACTGGTTCCAGTCGAGCGACGTGTGGAAGGATCCGAAGCAGCGCCGCTGGTTCCCCTGGCGCGCGCTGGTTCCGCAGACGCGCATCCGCTGGCTCCGCCCCGCGACCGACTACAGCTATCCGTACATCGCGCAGGCGATGGCCGACATCATCTCCGAGGGCGGATGGGGCGCGATCGGCTCGCACGGCGAGCACCACGGCATCGCCTCGCACTGGGAGGTGTGGATGGGTGCGAGCGCGCTGGGCCCGATGGGCGCGCTCGAGGTCGCCAGCATGCACGGGGCGCACTTCCTGGGCGTCGACAGGGACCTGGGCTCCCTCGAGGTCGGCAAGCTCGCCGACCTCATGGTGCTCAACTCGAACCCGCTCGACGACATCCACAACACGTTGGACATGCAGTACGTGATGAAGGGCGGGAAGCTCTACGACGCCATGTCGCTCGACGAGATCTGGCCGGACCAGATCCCGTTCGGACCCTACTACTGGGTCAACGACGCCGAGCTCCAGCAGAACAGCAAGGGCGTGGACACCTGGGATCGGGGGGTCGGGCGCTAAGCGCCCGACCCCGACCCGCCCGCGCGGCCCCTCCTACGTGGAGGGGATCGCCGAGGCGGGTGGCCGGTTCCGCTGGATGACGTCGAACTTCAGCCCCGAGGCGCGATCGCCGCGCCCCGGCCGCTTCCTGCGCGCCATCCACACGTGCACGTGTCCGTCGGCGCCGCGCGCGCGCTCCCAGCGGCGGGTCACGCTCACGCCCCCGCGCGGGACCTCCTCCTCGAAGATGCGCAGCGCCCCGGGAACGCCGACCAACCTGCCCTTGGCTCCGGCCACGGCCGGATCCACCTCGTCCCAGCTCACCATGCGGCCGCGCCGCAGCCGCACGTCGGCTCCCTCTCCGGTGCGCTCGGGAACGAGCGGGACCCACCAGGGCGGCACCGGGGACTGGAGCCTGTACCGCCACGGCGGCTCCTCGCCGTCGGTGCGCGCGTCGCCCGGCGCCCCGGTGTCGGCCTTCGGGCCGTTGCCCTGGAGCCGGCGCCTGAGCGGCCCGCCGGTCGGGAGCTCGATCGTGTGCTCGATCGCCCAACCGAGGTTGGCCTGTTCGTCGCGGACCAGCGTGACGTGCTCCACCGCGTGGCCGTGCTGGCTGTCCGCCAGCGCGGGCGGTACGAAAAGCCAGGGCGCGGCGCCGGACTCCGCCGACGGATCGCCCTCCAGCTCGAAGAAGCGGAACGGGCGATCCTCGCCGTAGACGGCGTGGTCGTTGACGGCCGCGGCCTTCACGTCTGTGGCACCGCCGAACACGTCGATCACCTGGAGGCGGCGCACCCGATTGAGCGTCGCGACGTCCACGCCCAGCGGGATGACGAACCAGTCGTCGGAGAACACCGTCCCGTACTCCGCCACGACCAGGCGCGCGACGTCGGCGGGCCCGGCGGAGAGGTTCCCGAAGTAGACCGAGCGGTCCTCGAACTCCCACCAGCGCGGGGCGCCCTGCCCCCGGAACATGGCCGGCTGCGGCAGGAGCTCCACCTGGCGGGTCGTCGGCTTGCGCGCCTCGAGGCCGTGCGACTTCGCCTTGTCCCCGTCCACCGCGAAGGCGTGCCAGTCGAGCCGGCCGCCGTGGTACTCGTCCGCCGCCAGGACGATCTCCCCACCCTCCGTGGCCACGCCGAGCGAGAAGCCGTATTCGAAGCGCTCGTCGATCCAGCAGTCCCCCGACTCCCCCGGCTGGTCGAAGCGGCCCGCGTACTCGAGCCTCCACGCCCGGTACACGGTGACGACCTCGTCGCCTCGCTCCGGGACCATGCCCTTCACCTTGGCTTCGCCGAGCGCGTAGAGCTTCCGGCCGTCCAGGCCGCGCCGATCCAGCAGGTCGAGGCGACGCTGCACGCGCAGGGGGAGGATCGTGACGTCGATCCCGTCCGCCGCGAGGTCGAACCCCAGACCCTCCGCCCAGGCCACGGACCGGCGGACCTCTCCCAGGCCGGCCAGCTCCAGCCGACGGAGAAACTGCGCGCCGGCCTCGGCCGCCAGCCCCACAGCGCTCGGCCCGTCGATCACGGTCTCGGCCTCCACGCGGCACTCCAGGGGCCGATCCGAACTGAACGACTCGACCTTCGCGCCGGGCGCGGCTTCGTTGCGGAAGGTGAGCACCGGGCTCGAGTCCACGACCGCCCGGGCGTGGATCGGGCTGGCGGCATCCTCGCCCTTGAACTCCCCGAGCTGCCACTGGCGGGCCATCATCCACAGCGGATCGGCGATGCGCGCCTCGACGCTCTCCTCCAGGTCGTCGTCGGAGCTGTTCGGCTCCAGCCGGTTCCAGATCGTCATCGTGGGGACCTCATGCGGTGGCCTCCGTCTGCAGCTCGACCGGCGGGTAGATCGCGGGGAGGTGGTGGCCCCAGGACGTCAGGGCCTGCGGGCTGACGGCCCGCAGCCGGGCGTCGTCGAGGGTCTGCATCAGCGTGGCGACGACGAGGTCGAAGCTCCACGCGGTCTCGTCGTCCGGCGTGACCGCGAGGAGCAGCGCCTGCGGCGGGCGCGACGCCGGGGCGTCGAAGTGGAACGCGATCCCGGTGGTCTGCCGGGACTTCGGGATCCGCTCGACCCACTCGTCGATCAACAGGCCGGCGCCGATGCCGCCCGCGGCCGCCCCGATCCCTCCGTGGTCGACCGCGATCCAGTGGACGCGGCCGCCCGAGTCCGGCTCGGGCAGGTGGTTGGCCACCCACGGCTCGCCCTCGACCCCCGGCCGCTGCCCGACGGCGAGCGTGGCGACCAGGCGGTCCTGCAGCACCTCGCTCACCATCGTCAGCTCGTCGAAGATCGCGGTGTCGGGGCGCACCCGGCCGGCCTGGGTGACGAAGTTCGAGATGGCCGCCGGATCGCCGCCGGTGAGGGCGCCGCTCGAGGCGAAGAGCGCGCCCACGGCGCCGGCATCGGCCGGTGCGAAGCGCGGGATGAACGGGAACGCGCGCCCGAGCACGATCTGCACGATCCGCGTCGCATCCGCCATGCGGGCTTCGTCCGAGTCGTCGGGCTGCGCGGCGCGATCGCGCTGGACGCCGTCGAGGAGCGCGAGCCGCTTCGTGACCTTGCGACCGAGCGACCACGCCGTGGCCCAGAGTCGGGCCATGTCGGCCTCCGAGTCGCCGAAGCCCACCACCGGGATGGCGCCGAGGAAGGCGTACCCGGCGAGCGCCAGCATCGCCGCGCGCACCGCGTCCGGGCGGGCGGCGCCCTCGGGGTTCGGGTCCTCGTCGTCGACGAGGTCGCCCGGGAGGAGGTCGAGAAGCGTCCCGGCGGCCTTGCGGAATACGGCCTGGAGGTTGTGCGCGCGTGTCACGGTGTCGTCGACGAGCGTGCCCGCCTGGGCGTCGCCGGGAAGCTGGAGGTCGCGGGCGTCGATCGCGCGGGAACGGCCCAGGAGGGAGCGCACCAGCCGGGCCGGCTGCGCGAGGTCGTCCATCGACACGGCGCCCTCCGGCGCCGCGCCGAAGTCGATCTCGATCCCGAAGTCGTCCGGCGTCGGGAACCCGACCCCGTCGCGCACGGCCATCTCGACGCGTCGTCCCCACCGGGAGTCGCGGGTCGGGGCGCCCGTCGGGGCCTCCAACGCGGCGTCCAGCGCCGACATGCCGAGATCGGCCACGGAGACCGGCTCCCAGATCGAGGCCGACCCGGTGCCGTCCACCCAGCGGACGTACGCGAAGACGTTCGTGGCGGGCCCGAGCACGCTGCTCGCCCACGCCTCCAGCGCCGGATCGAAACGCGCCCGGGGGCTGGAGGACCACCCCTCGGTCCGCTCGGCGTCACCCAGGAGGAGCACCAGGCGATGCGTCACGCCGGTGCCCGGGCTCGGCGTCTCCAGCCCCGCCAGCTCTGGCGGGGCCACGTCGCCCAGGTTGATCGCGTCCAGCGTGGCCGCGGCCCGCGTCATGTTCCCCTGCGCGACCTGGTGGACGCTCTCGGCGATCGCCGCGTCGCCTGCCGCGTCGAGCGCGTCGGCCACCGTCTCCAGGTGCGTCCTCAGCACCGAGGCCGAGCCGGGAGGCAGGTACTCCGCGGGCACGTCGGCGACCAGCTTCACCGCGGTCCCCGAGCGGTCCCAGAGGTCGAGCAGATCGAGCCCGTCCACCGGCCCGCGGGGGTCGCGGCCGATGCCCTTGTCCAGGAGCACCGCACGGCGGACCGGGTCGATCCACGCGTCCAGGAAGGCGTCGTGCAGCTCGCGCTCGAATCGGTAGCCGAGCGCCTCCCCCAGGCTCCCACCCTGGCGCACGCCGTCGAGCAGCCACGTGGCCGCCCGTACCCTGTCGCTCCGCAGGTCGACGGCCATGGCGGACGCGTCGTCCGCCGTGCCGTGGGCGCTCCACCCGGAGCGCAGGATCGCGGCCGTGGTCGCCTGCGGGATCGACGGGGCGTGGATGAAGCCCTGGCTGTCGAGGGCGCTCGCGGCGTCGGGGACGAGGTCGATCACCCATCCGTAACCGCCGAGCTGCAGCCCCGTCGACGCTGCGCGCAGCTCGTCGAGGCGTCGCCTCGCCATCGAGGTGAAGTAGGCGTCCAGCCGGTGGCTGGCGAGGCCGAGCGTCTCGCGGAGCCGGAGCTCGAGCTCGTCCTCCGGCAGGTCGGCCAGCGTGCCCAGCGCCGATTCGTACACCGCCGATTCGAGCGGGCGCACGTCGGCGACGACGCTGCTCACGAGCTGGTACAGCAATGGCTCGGCGGTGTGGAAGAGCGGCGGGAGCGGAAGGGTGCCGGAGGGTCCGGGGATGTCGATGACGTCTCCGGGATCCAGGCCACCCGGCTCGAGCCCGCTTCCGGGCCGCACGCCGGTGGACGACTGCCGGAGGGCCGAGGGGGCCTTCGAGGGATCCAGCGAGCCGACTCCCCCGCCCGGCGACTCCTCGATGCCGCCGGGGACGCGGTCCTGGAGAACGCGCAGGTAGTGCGAGGTGAACGTGTACGGCGAGTGGACGAGGGGGAGCGCGAAGGTGGAGCTGTCCTCGTCGCGGCCATAGACCGAGTAGAAGAGGGTCGGGTCGTCGACCTCGTCGGCGATGATCCCGGCGTAGTCGAGCGCGTACGAAGCGATCTCGCGGAGCGGCGACTGCCGCGCCTCGTGCTGCTGGACCAGCGTGATCAGCGAGTCGAGCCACACGCTGGCGCCATCCCGGTCGGTGGCCGAGGGGAGCAGGGAGCCCAGCCGCGCCTGCAGGCTCCGGAGCGCGTCGATCTGCGCCGCGGCGTTTGGGAGGCTGAGCGCGTCGAGCTTCCTGAGCTCGCTCGCCGGAAGGGCGAAGTAGTCGGGGCCGCCCAGGAACTCGAGCGCCCACCCCCACCGCCCGAGCACGCTCAGCGCCTCGTATCCGAACGTCGGGTCGTCGTAGTACACGTACGGGAAGACGAGCGAGAGGAAGAGCTCGCCGAGGTCGTCGATGCTCTCCGTGTCGGTGGTCCGCCAGCTGCGCAGCTCGCGCACCAGGAAGCGCTTCGGGTGCGGCAGGTTCGACAGGATCTCCGTGAGGACGGAGTCGGGATCGTTCCCGACGCTCCCGCCCGACGCGCCGAGGACCGGGTCCATGCGTGGCACGACCGTGTCCGCCGCGTCCATCCACTGCCCGCGGAAGAAGTGCAGGACGTACTCGAACCACGGGGACGCGTCCTGCCACGCGTCCGCCGGCTGCGAGAACCGGATCGGGAGCAGCCCGTACGGCTGCGCGCCGACGCGCAGGCCGGGGAGCGGTGCGCCGCCGCGCACGTCGGCGAGGAATCGCGCCTTGAGGTCCGAGATCGCGCTCCCCGGCACCGCAGACCCGCCCGTCTGGCCGGCGAGCAGGTGGTCGAGGTACTGGCCCCACGTCACCGGCCACAGCACCCGGTTCATGGCCTTCTGCGAGGTCTCCTCGTCGTCGGCGGCGTGCTCCAGGCGATCGAAGAGGGGCTGGCCGGGGTTGCCGAGCGCCTCGGACGCGCGCCGGCCGTTGCTCGCGGCGGTCGTGGCGACTCCGGTACCGTCGAGCTCGCGGGCCAGGAGCTGGAGCGGATCGGTCTCGCGGAACGACCACGGCGAGTCGACCTGGTCGGTGTTGTTGGTGGGCGTCCCCTGGGGCGCGAAGGCGAGCCCGTCGCTGTAGTTGTGCGCCTGGAGGAGCTGCGTCAGCGCCTTGCTTCCGTCCGATCCGCCCGCGCTCGAGACGCCGACCACGAGCAGCACGGCCAGGCCGCTCTTGGCCACCGCGTCGTGGTCCGCCAGGTCGATCGTGACCGCCATGCCGGCCGCGACCGCCTCGTCGTAGTCCACCATCCATGCCATCCCGTCGTCCACGGGCAGCCCCCCGTCCGACGTCTTCGCACCGTAGCTGCCGAGGTCGACCCCGGCCTTCAGCTCGTCACGGACCGGGAGCGTCCATGCGATCAGCTCCTGCGCGAGGGTTCCGTCGCTCTGGCGGGTGAAGCCGACCACCGCCCACCGATCGGGGAGGCACGCGGCACGCGGCGGGCGCGCGGCCTCGGCCGCTGCCGGCGGCTTCTTGCGGTCGGGGTCCGTCTGGCGGGCCACCCACGCGGCGCGCCGGGCCGGGAGCTGCGTCACCAGCCAGTCGCGGGCGCTGGTCCGGCCCGCATCGTCGCCTGCGGCGTCCGCCGCCCGCCACGCCTTCCAGTACGCCCGGCCCACGTGGATCTCGCCCTCGGTGAGCCCCGGGTCGTGGTCGTCGATGTGCACCTGGTCGGGATAGATGCGGACCTTGAGCTGGCGCGCCTTCTTGGCGGCGGCGTCGGTGAAGCGCGTCTCGATGCGCACCGGGAGGAAGAGGACGGGAACGCCGTCGTCGAGCGCACCGAACGCGCCGGCGGCGATGACGTCGGGGAACGTCCACCAGTCGCGTGGCCTGTCGAGGACCGGCGGCTTCTCCAGCCCTGCGTCGATCCGCGTCGGATCGGGGTCGATCGCCTTGCGCCCTCTCATGGGTCGTCGTCCTCGTGCGGGGACCATGTCGTCGCCTCAGGGAGTGGGCTTCGGGAGCTCGGGCTTCGGCGTCGGCTTCGGCGGAGCGCCGCCTCCGGCCGCGCCCTCCTCCGGCAGCATGGCGCTGGCGTGGACCAGCATGCGCACGGGGCGCTGCAGCGTGATCCTGGCCATCGCCGACGCGTCCGTGCCCCAGCGCGCCTGGAACTGGCCGCCGCCCGCGGACGAGGGATCGTCGTACCACCGGCGCGCGCTCCCGGCGAGGCGTCCCTCCGCCTGGGCGTGCGTGAGGCCCGCGAGCGCTTCGGGCGTGTCGACCTGGTGGTACCACGACGCGTTGCGCCAGTAGTTCGGCTTGCGGTCCACGTCGCTGCCCGCCTGCCCTTCCCGTCCGACGTCGAGGCCGAACCTCGGACCCGTCGGGGGCTCCTCGAAGACGAAGAACCAGCCGCCGTCGCGGTCGCCCTTGTTCCCGCCCGGGATCGGCAGCCCCTTCACGTCGACCGGCCCGAGCGCGTCCTTCGTGTCGAGGTCGAAGCCCAGGAAGACCGTGTCGCGGTCCAGCGCCCCGACGAAGAGCGGGTCCTTGCGCTCCGCGGGGAAGCCGTCGGCGTCGAGCTCCTCCTCGCGCAGTGTATTCGCCGGAACCGGCTCGCCGTCGCTCCCCGTCCGGGCCTCGTTCCACACCGCCTTGCTCGCGTAGATCACGGTGTCCGGGTACTTGCGCAGGAGCTCGCCCTTGATGACGAGTACCAGCGTCCCGTCCGCGCCGAACCCGATCTGGTGCGCACCCAGGGGCGATTTCCTGCCGTAGGGCCTGGCGCTCCACTCCGCGATCGGGGGGATGTCCCCGCCCGCCTCGGCGTCCGCGCCGCCCTCCGGGATCGAGTCCCAGAAGGTCCGCAGCCAGGTGTCACCCAGCTCCGCAGGGTACTCGCGCCACAGGAACTCCCGGGCGAGCTCTTCGTTGGCGCCGAGCAGGAACACCTCGACGAACGCGGCGTTCACCGTGCACAGGCCGACGGTGTCGTCCGGGATCGCCCCGACGCCGGGGAGGAGGAGCTCGGCGTCGATCGCCCGTAGCTTCTCGTAGAGCGGATCGGGGAACACGGGGGTCGCCGGGAGCGACGCGGGAACGGTGTCGTTCGCGAAGGGCTCGCCGGGGGTGGTGATCCGGTCCGCCAGCTTGGCCGCGAGGGCCGCGCGCGGCCGGATCGCGCCGCGGATCTCCCCGGCGGCGGCCGCGAGCTCCGCCTGCCCCACCACCTCCACCTGGTACGCCACCGTGCGCGTGGTCTTCTGCACCCACGGGCTTCCGTCGACGAACCGGTTCGGCATCTCCTGCACGCTCACCCCGTCGAGGGGTCCACGGTCACGTACGAGGGGGATGCGCGTCGCCGAGGCGCCCGACCCGGCCGCGACGGGTGCCTCGATCGCCTCCGCGGCCAGTCGCTGGGCCTTGCGCCGGATCCGCTTCGCCCGCCCGGTCGGCGGCGAGGGCTGCGTGTCGGGCGCGACCCCCGGCGGGTCGACGGACGGGGCCGTGCCGCCGGCCGCGGGCTCCATCGACGACGCCGTCCTGGACGACGACAGGTCGGCCGATCCGGGCAGTCCTGCCATGACGGTCTCGGCGGCGATCTGCACACCCGCCGGGCGCACGAGCGCCGTGGGCGCGAGGACGGCCGCCAGGTCCTCGAGGCACGTCCGGGTCAGCGCGGTCGCCGCGTTGGGCTCCAGCGCCCGCGTCCCCCGCCGGGCACGGCCGACCGGTCCCTCCGGACGGCAGATGCGCCGGAAGGCCGCCGACACGATCCCGCCGGGCAGGGAGGTGGCGGCCAGCCGTCCGGACACCGTGAGGTGGGCGTCGACGCGCAGACGCCGGGAGGCCGGCGCCGCGGCCTGCACGAGCTCCGCGTCCGTCAGACCGCCGAGCTTGGTCGTCTTCTGCACCTCGCCGACCTCCGCGGCCAGGCGGGTCCAGTTGAGGAGCCGGTTGATCTCCGTCAGCGAAGCGGCCTGGCTCCAGGCGCTCGCCATCAGCGCCTCCTGGTTGCGGCGCACGACCTCGGCGCCGAGGCCGCCCACCGAGCGCTGATCCGGGTCGAGGTTGGCCTGGCCGAACCAGAGCGGCAGGTGCTGTCGGCCCACGGTCTGGCCCGCGCGCACCGGCTGGGGGATGCGGTCCTCCTCCGACGCGAGCGCCCCGTAGGCGGGCGGGCCGACGACCGGGTCGTGGACGAGCGGGTCGTACGCCTCCCCCTCGGCGGGCTCGGAGCCGTCGCGCAGCCCCTCCTGCACGATGGGCCGCATCGCCTGGCGCAGCGCGTCCCAATGGGCCTCGTCGCGCTCCAGGACCGTGGCCGCGGGCGAGACCAGAGCGCCCTTCCACGAGATGAGCTTCTCGTGCGGTCGCGGCGGCGGCAGCCGGTCCGTGCCCTGGTCGCCGATGTCGAAGTCGTGCGTGCCGGCGTCGAGCTCGCGCGGCGTGAGCCGGCGCACGAGCTCCTCGAAGTCGCCGGCCGCTCCGGTCCGGAACGACCAGGAGTAGAAGACGGGGAGATCGACCGCGTGCGTGCCCGTGGCCCACGCTTGCCACCAATCGGCCTTCGACACGTCGGGCGCCGACGGCTGGGGGAGGCCGAGCCCGGCCCTGCGTCCGGCCTCGAAGGTCGGCACCACCGCTGCGATGTACGACGTCTCCGGGTCGAGCCGCCGGGGGCAGACCAGGCGCGCCAGGAAGTCCTCGGGGGCGGCGGCGTACGCCTCGTCCACGTCGGTCGTGGAGAGGTCCGCCGTCGATTGCACGTGGGCCCACGCCCACGCCTCGTCGAGGGACGGCAGCTCGGCGACCGCGTCCGCCACGGACAGGACCGGGAGGAGCGCCCCCGCCTTCGACGCGATCCGGTTCGCGCCGTCGTCCCGCACCACCACGAGGGCCAGCCACGGGACCAGCTTGTCGGCGGCGTCGGGGGCCGCGGGCGTGAACATCCACGGGAGGTCGGGCGTGACGAGCTCGACCGCCACGAAGTAGTTGGACTCGAAGTCGCGCACCCCTTCCGCGGGGTCCGTGCGCACGACCTGGCCGCCGGACACGCCGACCACGTCGCCCGGCCCCCGCAGCGCGATGGCCTGGACGATCGGGGCCGAGTCCCCCACGCCGCTCCCGTCGCCCACCACCACGGACACGTCGACCGTCGCGCCGTCGGTCGTGGGCGCTCCGTCGACCGCGACGGCGGAGAGCGACCGCGCCAGCCCACGTCGCATCCACGGCAGGAAGTACAGCGTGCCCTCGTCGCTCATAGCGGAATCTTCCTTTCGTAGCGCGGCGCCAGCACGGAGCCCTCCGCCGCGTTCCGGAGCGCCGAGCGCGCCTCGAACCAGCCCAGGCGGACGCCCCCCGCGGTGGGTGTGGCCGCCTGGTCGATCGTGCCGGTGGCCGGGTCGGTCGCGACCCACCCGGAGCGCTGCAGCCCATACGGAGAGGCGACCGTGACCGAGGTGGCGAGCTGCGCGTCGCGTCGGGCCTTCGCGACCGCCGACCGGCGCACCGAGACCGCGACGTCGCCGCGTCTCGGTGTGTAGAGCGTCTCCGGCGCCTGCTCGGCCAGGTCGAGATCGGGATCGCGCACGATCTGCTCGTAGTTGAGGACGAACGGGGAGGCCGGGCCGGCCGCGAGGCCCGTCTCCTCGAAGCGCAGCCCGCTGGTCATGAGCTCGAAGGACGGCGCCGACAGCTTCTCGTCCTCGTCGAGGTCGTAGAACTGGGCGGCCGCGAACCAGTCCTCGAGGTCCGAGAGGCCGGTGGCGTCCTCGCCCCCGACCTTCGGCTTCACGAGCTCGAAGCGATCGAGGCCGCTCAGGTCGCTCGCACCGAAGTGGTCGAGGTCCCGCTTGAGCGGCACGACCCGCTGCACGACCTCGAGCGCCCCCGCCGGGTGGACGCGCACCGCGCCGTCGTCCGCGGGCTCCGCGAGCGTCACCACCGAGGCGTCGGCGTCCGGGGGTACGGCGCGCCAGGCACCGGCGTCCTGCAGCGCGGCCACGAGCAGCACGCTCGCGTCGACCCTCTCGGGCGGCCCCTCCACCCGCTTCCGGCCGATGGTCTCGTCGAGCGCGAAGCTCGTCTTCACGCCGAGGATCTTCATCTCGGCGGAGCCGACCACGTGGAAGGGGTTCGGGCCCTCGAGCGTCAGGTCGAGGTGCACGCCGAAGAGCTCGACGACGCCCGCGCGCACCTCCACGCCGAACCCGAGGTCGACGATGAAGAGGAACGGGCTGAACTGGATGAGCGCGTCGAAGTGGAAGCCGCCCTCGACCGTCAGCCCGGCCACGCTGGCCCACAGGTCGGCCGCGGAGCCGAACTGCACCGTGTTGGACGAGACCGCGAAATAGCCCGAGAGGCCGATCCGCAGCGTGTCGCCCGTGTCGAGCGACACCGACAGGCGGTCGAGGTCCGGGAAGTTGCCCGGCGCGAGGAAGTGCGGGTTGAAGCCGCCGAACGAGAGCAGGAACGAGGGCTGGTCGAGGAACGACGCCCGGATCGCCATGTCCCCGGAGAGCGACAGGCCGACGACCTGGCTGTCGCGCAGCGACGCGTCCACCGCGATCGTGCCGGCGGTGAGGTCGAAGACGCCGGCCACGTCCACGTTGAGGACGAGGAGCGGCGCGTCCTCGTCGGGGAGCACGGCGGAGAGCGATCCCAGCAGGCTGAACGTGATCGGGTCGGGGAGCTCCACCACCACGCCGAGGTCCATCTCCATGACCGTGGGCGTGCCCCACCCGATCTTGGCCACCGGGCCGAACACGTACTGGTCGGGCTGGATCGGGAAGATCGACTCGATGTCGCTCAGGATCGTCGCCGCGTCGGCGATCGGGTCCTCGGGGAAGAGCACGGAGTCGAGCGCACCCGTGCGCACGCCCTCGCCCAGCGCGTCCGCGTCCAGGCCGCGGTGGATCCCGACCAGGCCGCCCACCCCGTCGAGCGTGAAGCCGAACCCGAGCTGCAGGCCGGTGAAGGTCGCCGCGAGCGAGAAGAAGAGCGACCACCCCTCGCTGCCGTCGGGGAGCTGCGTGGACAGGATGCCGACCGCCGTGAGGCCGACGTCCAGGATCTCGATGTCGAGGACGCCTGCGTAGCGCCCCGCATCCGGGTCGGCCTCGATGTAGCCGCCCCCCGAGGCCACGTCCGACACGATGGCGATCCCGATCCCGTCGGGCGGCACGAAGGCGACCTGGGCGTCGAGCGAGCCGAGCGCGCCGTTGCCGGAGCCCGCCGACGACGTCACGAGCGCCACGCCCATCCCGCTGACCGTGACCACGAGCGGCCCGAGCTCCGCCGTGGTGCGCACGTCGGCCTGGACGCGCGCGGTGTCGCCGTCGCCCTCGAACGCGAGATGGAGGTCCTCGATGAAGACGACGCCGAGGTTCAGCGTCAGCGGGATCGTCACCTCGAGGCCCACCTCGCCGCCGAGCGTGAGGCCGCCCTTCGACGACCACGCGAGCGACGGGGAGAGCTCGAGCCGCATCGGGTTCGAGCCGATGAGGTACTTGAGGAACGAGTCGCCGTCCCCCGGCTCGATCACGACCGCGCCGTCGCGTATGGCGGCGGAAAGCTCGAGCTCGGCGCTCGACCCGGACCCCGAGACGGACGCGACGACGTCGAGCCCGCCGACCTGGATCAGGCCGCCGAGGAGCGACCACGGCTGCGCGGGGGAGCCCACGAGCGACCACGTGACCTGCCCCCCGGGCGGCGCGTCCTCGACCGTCACGCCGTCGGGCGAGATCCTCGCGCCGACCAGCCCGGTCGCGTCGAGCCCGGCCGTGAGCGTGAGGGTCCAGTCGTCGGAGAGCTCGTGCGAGACGGAGGCTCCCCCCGCGTTCACGTTGGTGAGGAAGAGCTGGCTGACGTCGCGGCCCGGAAGCTCGGGTATCGGCACCAACGCCACCCCCGCCTCGACGAAGCCACCGTCCACCCCTCCGCTGACGAAGGGGAGCGTCAGCTCCTCGACCCCCGCCGCGGCGCCAGCGTCCGCACCATAGAAGCGGTCGACGAACTGTGCGCGGATCGGATCCGTGCGCACGCCGATACCGAGGCCGATCGCGAGGAGGGCGACTTCGTCGACGAGCCTCTGGTGCTGGAACGCAGGCCCCACGCCCCACCCGTACAGCTCCCGGAGCGCGTCCACGGGGTCCGAGGCGATGCGCGAGAGCTGGTCGGCGTCGAGCACCTCGCGCGTAGCGTCTCCACCGAGGTCCTCGTCGTAGATGACGCCGAGCACGCGGAGGAGGCCGTAGGCGAGGGGGATCTCGTCCTCCAGGTACGCGATCAGGAGGTGACCGGGGAGCGCGGCGGCGAGGTCCTGCCAGAGCGCCGGGTCGGCGAGCGACGGATCGATCAGCGCGCCGTCGACGGAGGACAGCGCCTGGATGGCCGCGAGGAGTTCCTGCCCCAGGTCGATCAGCTCGGTGACGATGGTGAGGAGGCTCGCGTCGTCCCCACCCAGAGCGGCGTCGAGCTGGCCGATGAGCGCCTCGCCCCTCGGGACGATGTCCGCGAAGTCGCGCGCGGCGTCGAGGTAGCCCAGCCCCTCCTCGGTCACCACGCCCTCGTGCCCGAGGTCGCGCAGGAGCTGCTCGAAGGCGGCGGGGCTCTCGAGCGCCTCCTGCAGCGGTGTCAGCGCCTCGAAGAGCGTGCGTGCGATCGTCCCGAGCGCTCCGTTCATGACGTCCGCTCCATGGCGCTCACGGATCCATCCCCTCCAGGAGGTCGTTGAGGTACTCGAGCGCGTGGGTGATCAGCAGCCGATCGGTGGGCTGGGTCCCGTCCCAGTCCTCCTGCAGCGGATTCGGCAAGATGTCCCAGGTCAGCGCGAAGCTGTTCACCTCGCTCCGGAGCCCCTCGATCGTGGACATCTGCCCGTTGTCCACCGTGCGCGCGGTCATTCCGTAGCCCTCGTACTCGGCCACGAACAGCTCCACCGCCCGTGCGTCGCGGCCCGACTTCACGAAATACTCTTCGAGGAGCTCCGACAGGGGTCTGCCTGCGGGGAGGTGCGCCCCCCTGCCCGGCTCTCCGGTGACGTAGGCCCGGCCCAGGCCGATCCCGTGGACGTCGCCCAGCATCTCGACGTCCCGGGCCTTGGTGCTCGACGCGGTGGCCCAGGCGGACGTGACCAGCTCCGGGTGGAGCTCCCAGTACGTGTCGTACTCCTCCCTGGTCGCCGACGTCATCAACGCGATGAACGCGTCGAAGACGGCCTGACCGAGATCGCCCGCCCAGGTCGCGGCCGACTTCGGATAGTCGAACGCGAGGCCGCCCATACTCGAGGGTGGGAAGAGGAAGACCTCCAGACCGGCCAGGGCGTGCCCGATATGGAGCGACCTGCCGTCCGGCAGGATCACGTATTCGTGGCGATCCCGGACCTTGCGATCGAACACGATCCCGTACCCGAACAGGGAGATCTTCGGCGTGACCACGAAATGCGACGGGTCTGCCAGCTCGTAGGTGCGCCCGAGCGCCATGATCGCTGCAAGGTCCATCCCGTCGCGTACCGAGAAGGCCCCGGACCTGTCCAACGAGCTGTGGACGACGAGTCTGGGGACGGAGTCCCGGTCGACGAGGAAGGTCCAGTGGAGGTCGTCGTAGTACAGCTCACGCACGCATGTGAGCACCTCGCTCGGCGTGTTACCCGTGGTCGGGGAGAGGTTGTCCTCGATGTACTGCAAGAGGGCGATCCACCAGAAGAACGACGAGCCGATGTCCAGGTAGGGGCCGGTGACCCGGGTCCGGATGAGGAGGTAGCTGCGCTCCGTCCTCAGGCGCTGGATGTCGTCGTCCGTAGAGCTCGCGCCCGGCGAAATACAGGGCGTAGGGCTGCGATTCGACGAAGTCGAAGTCGACCACTCCGTCGGCCTTCACCTGCCGCGACTGGTGCGTCCAGGTGTAGTGCCCGTCGTCCTCGAAGATGTAGACCCGGCAGTGTGGAGAGGGGTCTTCTGGGCCGGCAGGGTCTTGTACTCGACGATCTTCAGGCAGCGGACCTTGCATCGGACGAGGGACCGGTTCAGGACCACGTCCACGCGTCGTCACGCCGACGGTGATCGTGACCTCCACCCACCGGTCCACGTGCTCCGGGTGGCTGAGCGCGACCGTGTAGCGTCCGGGAAGCCCTCTGTGCTCAACGCGCCGCCGATGTCCGAGGTGCCCTCGAACCGTGTGGCGCCCTCGCCGTCCAGGAGGCTCACGAGCACGCCCCCGACCGGAGCGTCGAGGTCGTTCCGGATGTGGAGGAGGAGCTCGCCGGTGGTCGGGAGGGGCGCTCCCCGCCTTCGTAGGCCTTGGTGGGCGGGAGCGACATTCCGGTCAGCGCGTCGAGGGCGTCGGCCACCTGCAGCGCTTCCTCGTAGGCCCCGGAGATGTCGACCCCCTCGGGCACCACGTAGAGCTGCAGCTCGGCGCGCCGATCGACGTAGACGCCCACCTGCAGCTCGTTGTCCAGCCCCTGGTCGGCGAATCCGACGAGCGCGTCGTTCATGTCGGAGACCGCGAACAGGGTGGGCGCGCCCGCGTAGTCGGTCCGGATGTTCCGCACCGGATCGCACGGCCACAGCCGCTGGGTGGCGGCAGGGTCGACGTACCACTCGGTGGTAGCCTGCGCCGTCTCGTACGTGTGCCAGATGGTCGTGGCGCCGGTGGCTCCCTCGAACGCGCCCAGGAGCGCGCCGAGCTGGTCCCGCATCGCGGCGGCGTGCGCCACCACGGCGACGCGGAGCAGCGGGTTGTCCACGCCGGCGTCGCCGGGGGCGAAGTGCGCCGATTCCGCCGCGGCGACGCTGTCCGCCTCATAGGTGGCGCAGAGGCCGGTGAGGTCCGGCCGGGGGTCCCTGTTCGGCAGCAGGAGGTGGAGGTGGGAAGCGTCGTCGGGGAAGATGCCGACGCCCTTGGCCGACGGAACGTCGAGCGTCGCCGGGTAGGCCTTCGGGGGCGATACCGGGGCGGGGGTGTACACGCCCGCCAACGAGGCCTGCAGGCTCCGACGCTGCAGATCCTGCGCGGTGCCGTCGCCGTCTGCGAGGATGAACGCGACCGTGTCACGCATGGCCTGCGCCAGGGCGGTCGCAGACGCGAAGGGTGCCGCGACCCCGACGTCGTAGCCGGCCTCGTGCAGCCGGTTCAGGTCCGCCAGGGAGAGGTTCTTGACCACCGCGATCTCGGTGCGGGCGCCGAGCGCGACCTCCTCGAAGATCAGCACGTCGCCGTGTTGGACACCCGAGAGCATGAGGTTGGGCGTGCCCGGCAGGCCCTCGATGGGCGCGTCCATGCAGATCGAGAGCGTCGGCGTGGTGCCCGCGCCGTCCACGACCTGCAGAGGGAGCGCCAGCGTCCCGGAGGCGAGCGAGAGGTCGACGTTCGCGTCGACGCTCGCATCCACCGCGACCGCGGCCTCCGCGCCCCAGCGCCGGTAGCTGATCGACAACGTCCCCGGCGGCGTGGGCGCGTTGACGATCTTCACCGTGACCGCCATCGGCGGCTGGCGGGGCGGAGGCAGGCGGGCGACGACGTACTGGAAGAACTCGTCTCCCCCTACGTCGCCCTCGAGGACGATCCGCGGCGTGGTGGCCGTGACGGATCGTGTGTGCAGGATATCCGCGACTCCCTGGATGTGCAGGGCCAGGATCATCTCGGTATAGGTGAGGACGCGGGCCTGCCCCACGCGGAAGTCCCGACGATGACCGTCCACTCCGAGCTTCCGATTCCTGCGCCGCGCGCCGCGCAGGCCTCTGCGCATGAGGTGTCGCTCGTCGCGCGTATCGTCGAACCGGCTTCGGCACGGGACCACCCCCCAGAGGTTGCGGCCGACCTCCTCGCGCAGGAATCCGTCGAGGTCCCCGGCGCTGACCTGGATCAGCACCTCCTCGGCCAGGGCGAAGACCGCGAGCGCGTCGGCGTCGGCCTCGTCGAGCGCGTCGCGGTCGGGGTCGGAGACCGAGGCGAAGGACCACGTCGCCGGGTCGTAGAGGGTGAGCAGCCCGCTCTGGATCGTCGGATGGTCGCGCAGCTCGCCGAGGGGGGTCTCACCCACGGCGTCGCGGATGTCGTCCAGCAGCGCGGCGTGGACCCCGTCCACGGCGCGGACCAGGCGATCGCGGACATCGTCCAGGTCGAGGGCGCCCCCGCCGTCGTCGAGCGCGATGGTGAGCCAACCGTCGTGGACGTCCGCAAGCGGCATGGTCAGGTCGAAGCGGGTGGCCAGCTGGAGCGCGACGACGGTCGTGGGCGAGGTCAGGGCATCCGTGACGGGCGCGGGCAGGCCGGCCCGCGTGAGCGCGGTGAGCTTCATGTCGCGGTCGAGGACGAGCGACGGGAAGAGGTCCCCCGTGGACGCGGCGACGACGATCCGCTCGACGTGGTGGTCCGTCAGGGCGAGGAGGATCTGCGTCGGCTCGAGCGTCTCCAGCAGGTCGTCGAAGAGCTCCGAGATCCACGCGGCCTTGTCGTCGAAGGTGCCCGACACGCCGGCCAGATCGAGCAGCTCGGCCGCACCGTCCGCCACCGTGGGCGCGTTCCAGTCCTGGAAGTCACGGACGAGGGAAGGGATCAGGAAGTCTTCGACGGCCACGTCTTCGCCCGGTGCGGGAAGCCCGTCTCGACACCGGACGTCGGCGACGAGGGGGGCTCGTTCGAGAACCGATCGCGGGGCACCGGGGGTCGCGCCCACATGGAGAGAGGCGAAGAACGCCCCTCCCATGTGGACACGGGGTCGGGGAAGGACGAACCGGACGGCGCCGGGAGGAGCGGCGGCGCTCCCCCCGGCGCGTCGGCGTCAGCCTCCCGACACGCTCACGTCGTAGATGATCGGGTGGCCGGCGCTGATCTTCTTCTCGGAGTCGATCGTGTAGGTGCCCATCAGCGCGCCGGTCTCCGCGTCCCACGTCCCGGAGAACTCCGCGAGGATGTTCGCGTGACCCGCGACCGTGCCGCGTCCCGTCGCGCTCACGGTGCCGTCGGCCGCCAACGTGCCGGTGACGTCCACCCAGGCACCGGTCCCCTGGATCTCGATCGTCTGGTCGCCCTCCGCGAGGAGCGGCCCGCCCACGAGCGAGGCGCAGCTTCCCCCCGTGGCACCCTTCACGAAGATCGGGTTCACGTGCGAGGCATCGGGGTCGCTCCCCCCGCCGGCCACCCCCGCGAAGCCACCGCTCCCCGGCGGCGAGCCGGCTCCGCCCTTCCCGCCGTTGCCTCCCGCCCCGATCGAGGCCCCACCCGTCGGTCCAGGGACCTCCCGCCCCATGCCGCCCCTCCCACCCGCCGCCGTGAGATCCCCTCCGGGGCCACCTGCCCCACCCGGTCCGCCCACCTGGTCGAGGATCCGCAACACCACGGAGAGGTCGATTCCCGAACCCGCTTTGAAGATGAACTGATCGCTGGAGGCGGGGTCGGAGTTCACGGAGATCTGGCCGGACAGGGGTTTGTCCGTGAAGGCAGGGCAGACGTCCGCTCCCATGCCGCCGTTCCCACCGTCGCCGATCGCGTCGCCGCCCTCCCGTCCGCCCGCGCCCGTGGATCCGCCACCCTGGCCGCCGAAGGCGTAGGCGGACCCACCGTCGGCGCCGTTCGGGCGTGAGCGACTGCCGTCGCCGCCCTCTCCCGCCGTCGCACGGGCGATGCCCCCGGACCCGCCTTGCTTCGCGTCCGCGTCGGGCATGCCGATGAACCCCCCGTCGGGCAAGCCCGCCGCGCCCCCATCGCCGGCCGTCGCATCGGCGGTCCCTCCGACCTGCGCGTCGCGTGTCTCCGACGCGTCCACGCCGTCGGCTGCGACCGCGGTGGCGTTCCCACCCCGGCCGCCGGTGCCGACCTGCCACTCGATCATCCCGGCGTCGCTACCCGCTTGCAGTGTCGCCGCACCCTTGAGGGTCACGCTCCCACCGCTGCCGCCCACACCGCCCTGTGCATTGGCCTCGGGCGCCGGGTCGACTCCTCCGTTCTGGGTGGTGGTCGCCGTGGCCGGCCCGCCTGCTCCCCCGTCCCCCGCGATGAAATGGATCGCCCCGTGCGAGGTGCCGAAGCGGAGGAACCCTCCCTCGGCGATCTCGATGTCGATGGCGCCGCCATTTCCGCCGTTGCCGCCCGTGGCCGTCGATGACACGTCGGCCGTCAGCGTCACCGACGCACCCGGGCCCCCGTGTTGGGTCCGGATCGTGGTCCCGTCGAGGATCAGGTCCTTGTTGCCACGGAACGTCACGGGCGCGCCGTTCGGCCGTGGGTCGTCGGCCGAACCGGGCTGGGGCACCTCCTCGGGGTCACCCCGGAGCGTGGCCCTCGTCAGGTCGATGGAGCCGGCATCCGGTGCGCGGGAGGGGCCCCGTCGCGACGCCACCGCCCGCCCCGGAGCGCCCGCGGCGGGCTCGCTCGTCACGGTGATCGGCCCCGACGACACCACCGTCGCGTCGGTCAGGTCCACCCCCGACGGCGCATCGATCACGATGGCCGGCGCGTCCGCGCCGGCGAGCGCCTGCGTGGCGCAGTGGTTGTCGATCGTCCCCGAGACCGTCACGGTCCCCTCGCCCTGGATCGTCACGCCGAGGCAGTCCCCCACGACGCTCCCCGCGATCGACACGGCGACCTTGGCGTCCAGCGTCAGGTCGCTCCCGAGCGTGACGGTCGTGCCGGCCGTGACGGTCAGCTCGTTCACCAGGACGTCGCCGCCCAGCGTGGTGTCCGCGGAGAGCGTCAGGTCGGGGCGCACGACCACGAGCGTGGCCGCGCCGCTGACGCCGTCGCGCGACGCGGTGATCGTGGCCGTGCCGTCGGACACGCCGGTCACGGTGCCGCTGCCGTCCACCATCGCCACGGCGTTGTCCGACGAGCTCCACGACACGCCGGGCGACGCGAGCGGCGAGCCGCCCGCGTCGGTGGCCGCGGCGGTCGCCTGCGTCGTCGCCCCGGTCGTGACCGTGTCGGTCGCGAGCGCCACCGAGATCGTCGCCGCCTTCTGGTCCACCGTGATCGTGGCCGTGCCGGACGCGGTACCGCCCGAGACCTTCGCCGTGATCGTGGCCGTGCCGCTCGCCTCGGCCGTCACCAGGCCGGCGGAGGTCACCGAGGCCACGGAGGACGCGGACGTCGACCACTCGAACGTGGCGCCGGAGACCGCGGTGCCCGACGCGTCGCGCGCGGACGCGCTGAGCTGCTGCGTCGCGCCCAGGCTGGTCAGGGACGCCGTCCCCGGCGTGACCGACACGCTGGCGATGGCCGGGACGTCGGTGCCGTCCGAGCCGCCGCACGCGGAGACGGAGACGAGCAGAACGGTCGCGACGAGGCGCAAGCGACGGCGTGGGGACACGGGGGGATCCTCGCTCGGGTCTGGCAGGAAAGGGGACACGCTCCCGTGGTCGCGAGGCGTCGCGCGCAGAAGGTGGCGGACGTCGCTCCCGGGAGCCCCTCCCGGCACGATCAGGAATTCGGCGCCCGAGCGCAACGAAAACGTGCCGTGCCACGCCGCTGTCATACAGGGCCGCTCCCCGGGTCACTCACCACCGAACCACCGGACTTCGTACCCGAACGGGAGCACCCAACCATGTTCACACGTCGACGCGGTCGGCTCGGTGGCCGGCCTCGCCGCACCGCGCACGGCCATGGAGAGCCGCGCCTTCGCACTCGATATCTTCCGCCGCCTCGGGCGCCGGTCGGTGACCGGCGCGGCGACCCGAGATCACCTTCACGTACGTCGACTGCAACACGTCCTCGGGGTCCGCCTCGTGCCATCCACGGCAGCTCACGGCCCAGCCGAAGCTGGCCTCGTGCAACCACTCGAGCCGGGATTCCAGGGTCACCGCCCCGCGGCCTGCTCCAGGACCTCGAGCACGCGCCGCGCCTCGGGCCGGTTGGAGAAGCCGAAGCTCCCCGGACCCGGATCGTGCAGGCGAGCGGCGAGCCGCCCGGCGGCCACGCTCGTGCGCGCGCCCGCCTGCACGAGGAGGCGCGCGACCACGGTGTGCCCCTGGTGGAACGCGCTCACCGCAGCCAGCCGCTCGATCGGCGTCCCTCCTCCCTGCGGATCCAGGTTCGGGTCCGCACCGTGCTCGAGGAGCGCCACGGTCTCGGGGCACCCCTGGGCGGCGGCGCCGGTGATCACCGGGGCGCCGTCCTCGTCGAGCGTGTTCGCGTCGGCGCCGTGATCGAGGAGGAGCGCGACCAACCGGTCCGCGCACTCCGGTGCGGCGAACCCCTGCACCGGTGCCGCGCATCGTGGGGTCGAGCTCCCCACGGTCCGTGCCGGCGGGCAGCCCGCCCCCAGCGAACCTCCAGCACCCCAGCCCCATCTCGATCGGCCCGAGGCCGGTGCGCAGGAGCAAGACCTTGAGCGGGCGGCACGCGCTGCGGATCACGTGCTCGACGACGATCGGACCCCGGTCGCGGCGCACCTGGTAGGCCTCGTTCGCCGGATCCCCACCTGGAAGGGCACCAGCCGGGTGGTCGTGTCGTTCACGCTGGTCAGGTGCTACATGCGGATCACGCTGCCGACCCGCAGCGGGATGCCTGCGCCCGGGTAGGTCCCCGGCCCGATCACGAGCGTCAGTGGCCCCTGTCCCCACACCTCGCCGCTCGCATACCGACCGGTGAAGTCCACGCGGATCCTGTCGCCGTACGCGATGCGCCGGCCCCTCCCCGGGGCGGCCTCGAGCACGCGCACCTCGCCCCAGGGAGGCGGGGAGCTCGAGGGCCCGTCGCCGTGCGCGGACTGGATGCATCCGCCCGCGAGCGCGAGCAGGGCGAGCGTCGCGAGGCGCAGCGGCGCGATGCGGCGCGTCATTCGGCGCGCAGCGCGAGGCCCGGGTCCACGCGCATCGCGCGCCGGGCGGGTACGTATGTCGCCAGCGCGGCGACGCCCGCGAGGACGAGCGGCACCGCGGCGAACGTCGAGGGGTCGAGCGCGGTCACCCCGAAGAGGAGCCCCGCCATCACCCGCGTCAGCGCGAACGCACCCAGCAGCCCGACGGCGAGTCCCGATCCGACGATCCACGCGAACTCGCGACCGAGCAGCCTCAGGACGTCCCCGCGCCCGGCGCCCAGCGCCATGCGGATCCCCACCTCCTGGCGCCGCCGCTCCACCCAGTAGGCGACCACGCTGTACGTGCCGATCGTCGAGAGGATCAGCGCGAAGGCGGCGAAGCCGGCGAGGAGGGACATCGACAGGCGCCGCCGTGCCAGCGAGTCGCCCAGGCGCTGCTCCATCGTGGCGACGTCGTAGGCGGGCAGGTCGGGGTCGAGCGCCCGGATCTCGCCGGTCACGCCGGCCATGAGGCCGGCCGCGGGGACGGAGACCGCGGAGCGCACGACGATGAACCTGCTGCGGATCGCGTACTGGGCGACCGGGAACCAGGCGGTGATGGGCGGCTGGGCCTCGAGCTCGTACTCGCGCACGTTCGAGACCACCCCGACCACGGTGCGCCACGGTCCGTCCGAGCCCTGGCGCAGGCGCTTGCCCAGCGCGCTCTCGCCCGGCCAGAACCGGGCCGCCAGCCGGTCGTCCACGATGACGACCGGAGGAGCCTCCCGGTCGTCCTTGTCGTCGAAGCTCCGCCCGTGTGCGAGGGGGATGCCCATGGTCTCGAAGTACGCCGGGCTCACGTACGCGCTGCTCGTGATGATGCGGTCGTCGCCGGCGGCGCGCGGCTCGTATCCGTCGATCTCGATCGGCTCCCATGCGAGCGCGACGGAGCTGAGCGGAAGCTGGTAGTTGCTCCCCACGCTCTCCACGCCCGGCAACGCCTGCAGCCTACGCGCGAGCTGGTCGTAGAAGAGCGCTATCGACTCCGGCGTCCGATACCGGGAGCCGGGGAGCGACAGGCGGAAGGAGAGCACGTTGCGGGCGTCGAAGCCCGGGTTCGCCCGGGTGATGCGACCGTAGCTCCGGACCAGGAGCCCCGCGCCGATCAGCAGCACGACGGAGAGCGCGATCTCCCCGGCCGTGAGCAGCCTGCGCAGCCCGCCGTGTCGGAGGCCCAGAGCGCTCCCCGGCGCGCTCCCCCGACCCCCGCCCCGCAGGATACCGGCAGGATCCACGCCCGTGGCGCGGAGCGCCGGCGTAAGGCCGAAGACGAGCGGGGTGAGGAGCGAGATCACGACCGTGAAGGCCAGGACGGGCAGGTCCAGGCGCACCTGGCCCACGAGGGGGACGTTGGCGGCGCCCAGCGCGCGGATGACGTCGATGAGCACGAGCGCGAAGCCTACCCCCGCGACCCCCGACACCAGCGCGAGCACGAGCGCCTCGGTGAGGAGGTGGCGGAGGATGCGGCGCCGCCCCGCTCCGACCGCCGCGCGCACGGCGATCTCGCGCTCGCGGACCGAGGCCCGCGACAGGAGGAGGTTCGCGACATTGCCGCACGCGATGAGGAGGACCAGGCCCACCGACCCCAGGAGCACCCAGAGCGCCAGGCGCACGTCCCCCACCACCTGGCTCCTGAGGGGGACCACGTCGAGCGTGAGGCCGCCGCCCGCCGGATAGAACTCCGGATAGTCCGCCTTCATGCGGGCCGCGACGGCGTCGAGCTGCTCCTGGGCGGCCGCGAACGTGGCCCCGCGCGCGAGCCTCACGAAGACGTTGTAGTCCTCGCCGTTGCGGTTCGTCCGCGCCGACGCCGGGAAGCGGAGCGGGAGGAGCAGGTCGGTGCGCTGGATGCCGTTGACCGCGGGCATGACCTCCTTCCCGAACACGAAGTCCGAGGACATGACGCCGACGACGGTGAACGGGTTGCCGTTGAGGACGATCGCCTTGCCGACGATCGACGGGTCGGCCCCGAAGCGCCGCTCCCAGAACCCGTGCGTCAGGACGACGATGCTCTCACCGCCCGGCGCGTCGTCGCCGCTCTCGAACACCCGGCCCAGTGCCGCCCGGGCGCCCAGGAGCGGGAAGAAGGAGGACGTCACCTGCACGCCGTCGACGCGCTCCGGCTCTGCGTCGCCCGTCAGGTTCACGCTGGCGCCGATGGCCGCGGCGGTCCCCTCGAAGAGCGTGCTCTCCTCCGCGAGGTCGAGGTACTGGCCGGTGGAGAGCCAGTCCTGCGCCACGCCGAGCCCCGGGGAGCGCTGCCAGACGATGCCGAGGCGCGAGGCGTCCGGATACGGGAGCGGCCGGAGGAGGAGCGCGTTCGCGACGCTGAAGACCGCGGTGTTCGCGCCGATCCCGATCGTGAGGGAGACGACGGCCGCGAGCGTGAACGCGGGCGACTTGAGGAGCACCCGGACGGCGTGTCTCAGATCGTCCAGCCAAGCGTCCATACGCTCTCCAGGCTGTTTGGACGGGGGTGGCCGCGCACGAGAGGAAGCGTTTCTCGGTGCAATTGAGGGCGCACCACGGCCCCGGCACAAGGTCGTGAGCGTCGGTCCTGCGGACGTCACCCCCACGTCTACGAGGGTCCCGGTGCGGCCTCGCGTGTCACACCTGCAGGTCGGCGCCGCTCCTGGTCGACGCGCGGACCTTCACCTGGGTGAGGATGCCGCCCGAGAAGGTGCTCGCCATGGTCGCGAGCATGGGAATCGTGCTTCCCGCCGAAGCGGGGAGGAAGGCCAGCCCCAGGCCGCCGGACAGCCCCACATGGAAGTGCGCGAGACCGCGCTCGAGTCCGAGCGCGCTGCGCACGTGGGGAACGATGGGCGACACGGCGTCCGGATCGCGATCGTCCAGGGGATAGCGGAACATCGTCACCGGGTCGGTCGCGTTGGGCGGCGTGGCCGCCGGCACCCCGTCGAAGCGCGGCGCCCGCGACAGGGCACGCTCGAACAGGCCCGTGGCGACGACGGCGCGAAGCAGCGGGTCGAGGGACTGGGCCAAGGCCGCCGTGACGGGGACCGACGTGGAAGCCTGGACGTAGTCCACCTCCGTCACCTTGTGGGGCTTCCCTCGATCGTCGAGCTCCCAGGACTGGGTCACGACCTTCTGGGTCGTGATCAGGTCCAACGAGATCGGCGTGATGACGGCGCCGGGCGTCTGCATGAGCACGTCGAACGCCCGGTCGGGAACGGTCTGGATGCGGACGAGGGCCGTGCCCTCTCCCGGGGCGAACGCCGAGCCGAGCACCAACGCCGCGACCGTGTCCACCCGGAAGCGGAGGGTGGCCAGCGTGCCGGTGGCGCCCACACAGGTCAGCACGTACCCCATCGTCAGCGTGCCGTGGTTCATCCGGCCGACCGCCTGCTGGGTATCGAGCGTCAGGGCGGGCCCGCTCTCGACGGTGAAGCTCACCCGCGTGGTCGTGCTCCCGGGGAGCGGCGGCGGCATGAGCGCCGCGAGGGGCGCGACGCTGCCGGGCCCGAAGGTCCGATGGAACAGACCACCGATCCGCATCCCGATCAGCGCCGCGTTGACGAAGTTCTGATCCATGGACAGCGAGCCGTAGTAGTCCGCGCCGAAGGGTACGGCCCGCCTGGAGTCGAGGTCCTGAGCGGTCTCCAGCGGAGTCGGCGTCGCCAGCGCCGACATCTGGTACCTGGGGTCGCGCGACAGGTCGAGCGACGCCTCGAGGTAGGTGAACGCGCCGCTCCGGCCGCCGCGCGTGCCGCCGGCGATCGGCAGGCCGAGCCGAAGCGCGGTGGCGGGGAAACCGGCCCCCAACGCGTGCCGCACGGCCGACGTCACGCCGGACGCGATGCCGTCTCGCAGCGCCGTGAACATGGCGCCGCTCAGCATGTTCATGATCCCCTGCTCGATCAGCGCCAGGATCTGGTGGATCCCGGTCGGGACGATCGAGGCCCAGCCGAAGGTCGCGGAGCCGCTGAGGACGCAGCTCGCGGTCGGAACGAACACCCCCGTCGCATCCTGGGTGAACGTGATGGTGAGCGACGCGGACAGGCTCGTGGTCGTGATCGAGGCCTTCACCACGTCCGTCAGGACGAACACGCCGAGCGTGCCGATGATGGGGATGACCCAGGCCAGCGTCGGCACGAGGGGCGCGACGAAGATCCCACCCAGGTAGATGAGCCAGAAGTCCGCGGTGGGCCACCGCGCGATGGTGGCCGTGACGCCCAGCGTCCCGATCGCCAGCGTCCCGGTGATCGTCCCACCCGCGCCGGCGGTCAACATCAGGAGCGGATTGAACGGAGGCATGCCGGCGGTGGGCGGGGGCAAGGGCGGCAGCGTCAGCGCTCCCGCGATGTCGTCGGCCCGGAAGTTGACGAGTCCGAAGGCGGGCCTGCCCGCCGGCGTCCCGGTCGGGAACGGGATCCGCAGCGCCCCGTACTCGCTCCGGATCAGCTCGAAGGTCAGGCGGGCCTTGTCGATGTCCAGCAGCGCGTCCCAGTTCGTGCCCGCGAAGGTCATCCGCGCCTTCGTGGCGGGCGTCATCACCTGCAGGATCGTGCCGGGATAGGTGCCCGCCCGGAAACGGGCCTCGGCGTCGCGAATCGCCATCTGATCGACGAGGCCGCGGCAACGGAAGGTCCCGAAGTCCGAGGCGGGCGTCGGTGGCGGCACCACGCGAGGGTTGGGCAGGGCCACGTCGTGCAGCAGCTGGAAGACCGCCGTGCCCGGGGCGCCGGACCCGCGGCGTGCCACGTCGTCCCTGAGCTGCCCCAGCCAGTCGAACACGATCTCCCCCTGGCCGATGGAGATCTTCTTGATGGGCGTGACGGCGCTGTTGAACAGGCCGGACATGTGGGTGAGGAGGAGCTGCTCGATCCGGAGTCCGATGCGCGGGCTGCCGGTCTGGGTCGGACGAGGGGGCGGGGGTGGCGGGGGCGGTGGAGGCCCATCGGGCACGTCGCGTCCCATCGGGTCGTCGTCGAGCCCCTGCCGCTTGACGCCGACGTCCTGACTCACGGGGCCGGCGGGTACGTCGACCGGTCGCGGCGGCATCCGCGTGAAGCCCGGCGCCGACTTCGCGGGAGCCTTGCTCGCGAGCGACCAGGGTCGGTAGCCCCGGGGCGGCTCGAAGTCGCCCGAGCCCAGGGACACGTCCTCGAAGCCCGTGATGCGCGTCTCGGACAACGTCCCCGTCACCTCGCCGTGAGCGTCGAGGCTCTCCCAGCGGATCGAGGAGGGGAAGCCCCCCTCGACGATCGCCGCCAGCAGCGGCTCCAGGACCAGGCCCGCGGGCATCTCTCCGTCGAGGCCCCCGACGAGCGCCTCGAGCAGCGGCCCGCCCGTCTCGGGCGCTCGCCACTTCGGGTTGGTCTCGATGGAGACGCGTACGGATTGGCCGGACCCGGGGTCGGTCACCGTCACGGCGTGCGCGGGCGGGCACGACGCGTCGCCGCCGGCCGATGGGCGACTGCCCGTCTGCTGCGCCCCTGCGTCCTGCCCACGGCTTCGCAGGCTGCGCAGGTCGGGTTGCGACGGGTCCGCAGGTGGGGCCCCGGGCGCGCGCGGCCGGTCCAGCGCCACGAACGCCTTGGCCTTGTGGTTCATCCAGAAGGCACCTTCCGGGCCGGCGACGAGGGTGACGTTGGTGCCGAAGGGGGCCTTCGAGAGGAAGTCCACCCGCCGCAGGCCGGGGGCGACGGTCAGCCGCAGTCGGATGGCGGCGTTCAGGTCGGCGTCGGGGAGTCCCAGTCGGGCGAGATACCCGCGGATCTGGTCCCGGGCCGCCGATCCAGCCTGGTAGTGACGTTGCAGCGAGCTCCACGCCGATCGGTCGGGTTCTTCATGGGAGGGTGCGCGCGAGGCGGTGAGAGTGGACGGCGCCGGCCTCAGCGGGTGCTGGGGCCACGCATACTCCCACAGGTAGCTCGTCCCGGCGCGCCCCGTCGTCTCATCGCGCGGGGAAGCCGCCAGAGCTTCGTTACGCCACTTCGCGCACAACGACCGGCCGACGCGTGGACCGACAACAAGGTCGGGGCGCGCGAGGCCGACGGCGGGCGGGGTAGGTCGTGGGGGGAAATCTAGAGTGGCGGTCACCTTCCGGACATCCCCTGCACCCCCTACAATGCTCCCCCGGCCCACCGACCCCGGCCGTACCAAGGAGCTTGTCATGACGCAGTGTCGGACGATCCTCGCCCTGGCTTTCCTCCTCTCGGCGCCCGGTACCCTCCGCGCCCAGGCGGTGGACCCCTCGTACCTGGACCTCGTCACCTGGCGCTCGGTCGGCCCGACGCGCGGCGGTCGCGTGCTCGCCGTGGCCGGAGATCCGCGCGACGCCTTCACCTTCTACCAGGGGACGGCCGGCGGCGGCGTGTGGAAGACGGAGGACGGGGGCATCAACTGGAGCAACGTCTCCGACGGCTTCTTCCACACGGGCTCCGTAGGCGCGATCGGTCTCGCGCCCTCCGCGCCGAACGTGATCTACGTGGGCATGGGCGAGGCGTGCATCCGCGGCAACGCCTCCGTCGGCGACGGCGTCTACCGCTCCGACGACGCCGGGAAGACCTGGACGCACCTCGGCCTGGACGCCACCAGCCAGATCGCCCGTGTCCGCGTCCACCCGACGAATCCGGACCTGGTGTGGGTCGCCGCGCTCGGCAGCCCGTGGGGTCCGAGCACGGACCGTGGCGTGTACCGCTCGCGCGACGGCGGCCACACCTGGGAGAAGGTCCTCTACCGCGACGAGAACACCGGCGCGATCGACCTGGTCGTGGACCCGAGCGATCCGAACGTGCTCTACGCGTCGCTGCTGCAGCTCCGGCGCTACCCGTGGGGCTTCACCAGCGCCGGGCCCGGCACGGGGCTCTTCAAGTCCACCGACGGCGGCGACACGTGGAAGGAGCTCACGAGCAACCCCGGGCTCCCGGACGGGCTCAAGGGGCGCATCGGCATCACGGTGTCGCCGGTCCGCCCGAACCGGGTGTGGGCGATCATCGACGCCGAGCTCGGCAAGAAGGGCGTGTTCCGCTCCGAGGACGGCGGCGCGACCTGGGCGCGCACGAACGAGGACGCCGACCTCACGCAGCGGCCCTGGTACTACCACCACATCTTCGCGGACCCGAAGGACGTGAATACCGTCTACGTGCTCAACGTGAACTTCTGGAAGAGCACGGACGGGGGCGTGACGTTCCAGGAGATGGACGTCCCGCACGGCGACAACCACGACCTGTGGATCGACCCCCAGAACCCGCTGCGCATGGTGGAGGGGAACGACGGCGGCGCGATCGTCACCTTCAACGGCGGCACGTCCTGGTCCTCGCTCATGAACCAGCCGACCGCGCAGCTCTACCACGTCGCCGTCGACAACGGCTTCCCCTACCGCCTCTACGCCTCGCAGCAGGACAACACGACGATCTCCGTGCCCGCGTGGTCGGACTTCGGCGTGAACACGCTGGAGGACTGGTACACGGTGGGCGGAGGGGAGGACGGCTACATCGCGGTGCGCACCGACGATCCCGACATCGTCTACGCGGCCGACCACCACTACCTGACGCGCTACGACCACAGCACCCGCCAGGTGCGCGACATCTCCCCGAACCCCGAGACCTACTACGGCTGGGGCGCGGCGGACATGAAGTACCGCTTCTGGTGGACGTACCCGGTCATGACGTCGCCGAACGATCCCGACGTGCTCTACATCACGTCGCAGTTCGTGCACCGCACCACGGACGAGGGTCAGAGCTGGAGCGTGATCAGCCCCGACCTGACCCGGCACGACCCGAAGACGCTCGAGGTCACCCCTTCCTACGACCACCCGGAGCCCGGCCAGTACTGGGGCCCGATCACGCGCGAGGCTTACGGGCCGGAGTGGTACGCCACGATCTTCGCCTTCGCGGAGTCGCCGGCGCGGGCCGGCGTGATGTGGGCCGGCTCCGACGACGGGTGGGTGCACGTGTCGAAGGACGGCGGCGCGAGCTGGACGAAGGTGAACATCCCCGGGCTGCCCGAGTTCGCGCTCATCAGCATCATCGAGCCGGGGCACGCCGACCCCGCCACCGCGTACGTGGCGGCCACGCGCTACAAGCTCGACGACCGCACGCCCTACCTGTACCGCACGCACGACTACGGCGCGACGTGGACGAAGATCACGTCCGGGATCCCCGACGGCGACTTCACGCGCGTGATCCGCGAGGACCCCGATCGACCCGGCCTCCTCTTCGCCGGCACCGAGCGCACGGTCTACGTCTCCTTCGACGACGGAGACGCGTGGCGTCCGCTGAGCCACGGCCTTCCGGTCGTGCCCATCCACGACCTGGCCGTGAAGGACGGCGACCTGGTGGCGGCCACGCACGGCCGCTCGTTCTGGGTGCTCGACGACGTCGCGCTGCTGCACCAGCTCGACGCCACCGCGGCGGCGGAGCCCGTCCACCTCTTCCGGCCGCGGCCCACGGTGCGCGTCAACGTCGGCTCGAGCCTCGTGGCCGCCTTCGCGAGCACGCCGGCGGCCGGCGCCAATCCGCCCGAGGGCGTGGTCGTGCCGTTCTACCTGAGCGGCGCGCCCGCCGGCGACGTGACGATCCGGATCCTGAAGGGCGCGGACGTCGTGCGCACCTTCGCGAAGGTGGCGGCCCACGCGGGGGCGAACACGTTCGTGTGGGACATGCGCTATCCCGGCGCGCAGGTGCTCCCCGACGCCGTCTTCCAGGGAAGCCCGCGCGGCCCGCTCGCGCCTCCCGGGACGTACCGCGTGGAGCTCGTGGTGGCGGGCCGTACGCTCGCGCAGCCCTTCGAGATCGTACGGGACCCCAGGATCCGGTACACGGACGCCGACCTGGTGACCCAGTTCGACTTCCTCATCCAGGTGCGCGACCAGCTCACCGGGACCATGTCGCTGGTGAAGAAGATCCGCGACATGCGCACCCAGGCCGAGGAGGCCGTCCGCCACGCCGGCTCCCGCCAGGAGCTCCAGGACGCATTGAAGGCGCTGAACGACCAGCTCTATCCCCTCGAGGAGAGGCTCGTGCAGTACCGGGCGCGCGCAGGGCAGGACCTGATCGCGCAGCCTACCGGCATCGACAGCAAGCTCGCCCGGCTCATGAGCTTCGCATCCATGGCCGACGCCCCGCCGACCGAGGGGGACCGCGAGCTCTTCACGCGCCTGGTGCAGGGCGTCCAGGAGCGCGCCGACGCGCTGGCGCGCATCGAGGCCGGGGCCTACGCCGAGCTGCTCAAGAAGGCCCGACTCGTGGGTTGAGGAGGGCGGCCGCGCATGCCCTTGCTGCACGACCAACGGCTCCCTACCCGACCGTCTCGGCTTCATGGACGTGTTCAACCTGGAGCTCGTCTCCGATCCCCGGGTGTCTCCCGACGGGAGGTCGGTGGTGTACGTGCGCCAGTTCTCGGACGTGATGACGGACAGGTTCTACTCGAACCTCTGGATCGTCGGCACGGACGGCTCGGGAAACCGCCCGCTCACCACGGGGAACGTCCACGACAACACCCCCCGCTGGTCGCCCGACGGGACGCGTCTGGCCTGGATCTCGGACCGTGAGGGCTCGCTCCAGGTGACCCTGCGGTGGATGGACTCGGGACAGACGGCCACCCTCACCAGTCTCACGGAGCCTCCCTCGGGGCTCGAGTGGTCGCCCGACGGCACCCGGCTCGCCTTCGCCAAGCGCGTCCCGGAGCCCGCCCTCGTCGTGGGGCAGATGCCTTCCGCGCCTCCGGGCGCGGAGTGGGCGCCGCCGGCGAAGTACACCGACGACCTCGTCTTCCGCTTCAACGGCGTGGGAGAGATCCCGCCGGGCGCCACGCACCTGTTCGTGATCCCGGCGGAGGGGGGAACGGCCCGCCAGGTGACGCACGGCGACAAGAGCTTCGCGACCGGGTTCTGGGGGCCCGGCGCCTTCACCTGGGACGCCGACGGCAAGAGCCTCCTCGTCTCCGCCAACCTGCGGGACGACCGGGACATGGAGATGATGGACACGGAGATCTACCGGGTCGCGGTCGCGGACGGGGCCGCGACGGCCCTCACGCACCGCAAGGGTCCCGACGACGTTCCGGCCGTCTCTCCGGACGGTCGGTGGATCGCCTACCTCGGCTTCGACGACCGGTACCAGGGGTACCAGAACACCCTCCTGTGGGTCATGCGACCCGACGGTGCGGAGGCGCACAGCATCTCCGACGCGCTCGACCGCGACGTGGACGGCATCCGGTGGGCGCCCGACAGCCGCGGCGTGTACGGCACCTTCGTGGACGAGGGCGACCCGAAGCTGGCCCTCTTCACCCTCGACGGGCGGCACGAGGTCGTGGCCGAGGGCCTGGGCTCCGGTCGCTCGTCTTACGCCGGTGCCGGCTCCTTCTCGGTGGCGTCCGACGGCACGCTCGCCTTCACCGTCACCGACCCCCATCGGCCCGGCGACGTGGCGATCGCCCGGCGCGGCGGCCAGACCCGGGTCCTCACGCAGGTGAACGAGGATCTCCTGGGAAGCAAGCGGCTCGGGAGCGTCGAGGAGCTCTGGTGGGAATCGTCCAAGGACGGTCGGCGCATTCAGGGGTGGATCGTCAAGCCCCCGGATTTCGATCCCTCCAAGAAGTACCCCCTCGTGCTCGAGATCCACGGCGGGCCCTTCGCGGCCTACGGCGACGGCTTCGACGTGGAGAAGCAGATGATGGCCGCCGAGGGCTTCGTGATCCTCTACGCCAACCCGCGCGGCAGCACCAGCTACGGGGAGGAGTTCGGGAACCTCATCCACCACGCCTACCCCGGCGACGACTTCTACGACCTCGACTCGGGCGTGGACGCCGTCGGGGGGCGCCGGTCCGTGCCCATTTCCGTGCCGATCCCCTGTCGGCGCCCTACCTTCCGCGGATGCGTACCTCTGCCTGCACCCTCCTCGTCGCCATGGTCGTCGCGTGCTCGCCGGGCGGCCCGGACCGGACCTCCTCCGCCGCCCGCCCGACGCCGCCGGCCGCGATGGTCGCGTACCAGCGCCTGGCCCGTGAGACCATCTCCGGGGAGCGCGCCAGGGATGTCGTGGCGTTCATGGACTCGTGGTTCCGTGTCCCGGGGAACCACGGCTTCGACGCCTCCCTCGATCGTGTCGTCGCGGCCCTCCGCGAGGCCGGCTACGTGGAGGAGGGCAGTCCCGACGCGGGCGCCCTCACGTACCGGATGGAGCACCGGCCGATGGCGCACCCCACCTGGGAACCCGTCGCGGCCACGCTCACGCTGGAGGGCTCCGCCGCGCCCCTCCTGGACTTCGGCAGCAACCGGAACCTGATCGCCATCAACTCGTTCGCCACGCCGCCCGGCGGGATCGAGGCCGAGGTCGTGGACGTGGGTGCCGGCGACGCAGCGGGCTTCTCCGGCAAGAGCGTGAAGGGCAGGATCGTCTTCGGGGAAGCTCCGGTGGGCCGGCTCTTCGCCGAGGCCGTGCAGAAGCGCGGCGCCGCGGGCGTGCTGGCGTATCGCATCCCGGCCTTCAACCACCCGGACGAGCATCCCGGCGTCATCTCGTTCTCGTCCATCCCCCAGGACTCCGTCACGCGCTCGTGGGGGCTCCTGCTCTCGTACGCGGCGCGCGGGACGCTGCGCGCCGCGCTCGCGGCCGGACCGGTGCGCGCGACGGTGCGCGTGGAGACGCGCGTCTATCCGTCGGAGGAGCGCACGCTGGTCGCCGAGGTGCGGGGGGGCGTCGAGCCGGAGCACCGTTTCGTATACAGCGCCCACGTGCAGGAGCCCGGCGCCAACGACAACGCCACGGGCGTGGCGGATCTGACGGAGGTCGCCCGCACCCTGGCCGCCGGCGTGCGCTCGGGCGTGTTCGCGCCGGCGCGCACCGTCACGATGATCTGGGGCGACGAGATCGTGTCCACGCGCCGCTACCTCCGCGAGGATACGGTCCGCGCGAAGGGCGTCGGCTGGGGCCTGAGCCTGGACATGGTCGGCGAGGACACCCGGAAGACCGGAGGCACGTTCCTGATCGAGAAGATGCCGGACCCCTCCGCGGTGTGGACCCGGGGCGAGGACCACCACACCGAATGGGGCGGCGACCCAATGACGGTCGACGAGCTCACGCCGCACTATTTCAACGATTTCGTGCGCAACCGGTGCCTGGACCAGGCGGCGGGCACGGACTGGGTCGTCGACACCAACCCCTTCGAGGGCGGCAGCGATCACGTGCCCTTCCTGGAGGCGGGCGTGCCGGGCGTGCTCTTCTGGCACTTCACCGACGTGTACTACCACACCGACGGCGACCGCGTGGACATGGTATCGGCCGAGACCCTGAAGAACGTCGGCGTGTGCGCCGCCGTCGCCGGGATGACGCTCGCCGCCGCGGACCAGGACGTCGCGGCGTACATCGTCGGCGAGACCGAGGCCGCGGCGCTGGACCGCCTGTCCAGGGAGGAGGCGTTGAGCCGCGCCGCCGTAGCGGAGGGGCCGGACGGCGCCGCTCAACGGGAGATCCTCGAGACGTGGACACGCTGGTACGACGGTGCCCTGGCCCACACCGCCGAGATCCAGGTGGGCGGGTCGTCGCCCCCCGTGTTGGCGCGCATCCGCGACGCCCGCGCCCGGGTGGCGGCGGCGGGGAGGGCAGCCGCGGACGGCGTGGCGGGCGGGGGCTGAGACCCGGTCCCGAGGTACTGCGAGCCGTCGCCGAGTAGGGTGTCGTGGCGCTGCCCGCCGAGGCGGCGGGTCGGCGAAACCCCTCAACTGAGAGGACGTCCGGGTCTTGCTCGTCCAGGGGCCGCGAACCTCCGCCAGATGCAGGCGGATTACCTCACCGCGATGCTGGAGAGCTTCAGGCGCGGTCCCAGCGTCCAGAGCACCTGGTTGCCCGGGTTGACCATCACCGGCGGGGCGTTGTAGACCACCCCGTCCATGGCGCGCACGCGCAGCTGGACGTCGTCGAGCGTCGGCAGGAGCCCCGCGTCCACCTTGAAGGTGCGGCGCGTGAAGCTCCCCACGCTCCCGAGTAGGATCGGGGTGTCGCCGCGCACGAGGTAGACGCGCACGTCGTTCACGTACTGGTTGTCCACGACGACGTCGAGGACCCGGGGGGCCACGGTCGGCGCGTACGGGGAGGTGGCGGGATGGGCGCATGCGGCCGAGGCGACGACGGCGGCCAGGAGGGCGGAACGGAGCAGGCGGGACATGACGGCCTCCAGTTGCAGGCACTCGCGGATTCGAATGCGGCGCAACGATGGTCGGCGGGTCGGCCCTCGACCGTTCCCTGGGCGTTCCTGGCGTGTAAGTAGTTGTACGCCAACGAATTGGAAATCAAAGAAGATCGCGGTCGCACCGTCCCGGCCCCGGTCCACCCCATGCGATCTGCCCCTCGGGACCCTACAGGGAGGAGGTGAGCGGATGCCGTCCCGGTAGCACCACGCGGTCGTTGCGCCCCCAGCGGCACGGTGGCACACATGGAAGAGCACCCTGTTCGATCCCACCCGAGGTGCTCCATGCGCCGGCCCCGCCTCCTTCTCCCCTTCCTGCTCGCCGCCGCCACCGCGTGTGCCGGGGACGATCCGACCGGCCCCGGGCCCGGTGCCGACCCCCAGGTCGAGGCGTTCGTGGCGCTCGTGAACGCGCACCGGATCGACATCGGCTGTCCCCCGCTGGCGTGGAGCTCCGATGTGGCCAGGGTGGCGCAGGCCCACAGCGAGGACATGGTCGACCGCGGGTTCTTCGCCCACACCAACCCCGACGGCAAGTCACCCTTCGACCGTCTGCGGGAGGCCGGCGTGGACTACGCGTCGGCGGCGGAGAACATCGCCTACGGCTACCCGACGGCGGAGGCGGTCCTGCAGGGGTGGCTCGGCAGCCCCGGGCACAAGGCCAACATCGAGAACTGCGGGCTGACGCAGCACGGTGTCGGGCTCAGGGGCACCCACTGGACGCACCTGTTCATCCGGCCGCCTGGGCAGTAGCCGGGTCCCGACGCATCCATCGCGCCGGACGCGCCGGCGTCACTCTCCCGTGACGTAGCCCTGCGTGGCCAGCCGCATGCCCGACGCCTCGTAGGCGTCGGCCGGCATGTCGTGCACGCCCGTCGCGTCGATCCACGTGTTGTAGAAGTTGAAGAGCGCGCACACGGTGATCGCGTCGTAGATCGCCTCGTCGCTCCACCCCGCCGCCTTCACGCCGTCGACGTCCGCCTGCGTCGTCTCGTTCGACGCCCGGTTGACCTTCTCGATGAACGCCCACAGCACCTTCTCGCTCTCCGGGATCGGAGCCGTGGAAGGGTCCCGCAGGACGGCGTCCACCAGCTCCCGATCACCCAGCAGCTTCGCCGCGACCGCGGCGTGGGAGCCGATTCAGAAGGGACACTCGTTGCGCTTCGAGGTGAGCGCGGCGATGAGCTCACGCTGCCCCGGCGACAGCGGCGACGGCCCCCGCATCACCCCCTGCGTGAAGCGCGCGAGGTGGTCCGTCCGGTCGGTCTTGTACGCGAAGAGGTGCATGATCTGCGGCACCGGCGCACCCGCGGCCCGGATGGCGCGGATCGTGGCGCCGCGCGGGCCCGCGGCCTCGTGGCTCTCGACTTCGGGCAGGAACATCGGGTCCAAGGGGGTCCTCCCGTGGCACGGGCAGCGTCTTCGCTCGGTTCCGGTCGGACGGGACGGTAGGGTCCGGGCTGGCGGAGGGGCAAGGACGGAGGGAGTGGCCGGCGGCAGCCCTCGGGAACCGCCGGGGATCGAACGCGAGCTACTCCACCTCCGAGCCCGGACCGCTCACCTCCGACGGCAGCTCGCGCAGCGACAGCCGGTCCCACGGCCCCACCCACTCGCACGGCCGTCCCCTGGTGCGGAAGGACGTCAGATCCTGCGCCACCGAGAGGCTCACGTAGATGTTGATGCCCTTCAGGGAGTCCACGCCGGGCGGGTCGAACGTGTGCCGGCAGATGGTCGCGGCACCGGGCGCCAGGTGGATGGGGAGCTTCCGGCCGTCCACGTCCAGCTGATCGTGGCGCGCGCCGTCCCGATCCAGGACGAAGTGCGTCGTGCGCCACTGCTGCACCATGTCGACGTCGATGCTGCCGTGGTTGCGCTCGATGAGCCCCATGAACGTCCAGAACCGCATGCCGGTCGAGTTCAACCCGAAGTGGGTGGGGTGCTGCTCGCCGCTGCCGTGCTGGCGCATCGGGTGGTCCGGCTCGTGGACGTTGTCCTCGTCGTAGCTGTCCGCGGCCTCCACGTTGTTGGTGGAGACGACGTAGCCGGCGTCCATCTCCCCCATGTCCCCCGGCCGACGCACCGCGTAGCGCGCCCGACCCTCCTGGTCCGCCGGGATGCTCTCCACGACGTACGCCTCGCTTCCGTCCGAGACCACCCAGTTGGCGCCGAGCGTGCACTTCCCCACGACGATCCCCAGGCCCGACCGGGCGCGATACTCCGGCCGCCCGACCGTGAGGAGCTCGACGGCCTGGCGCGCGTCGGCGGCGAACGCCGCGGCGTAGAAATCGCCCACCTGCCAGTCCAGGCCCGGCCGGCGGTAGCCGGAGAAGGGGCGTGCCAGGGTGGGCCCGAGGATCCCGACCGAGCCTCCGGCATAGCCGCTGACCGTCACACCGCGGTCGTTCTGCGCGTGCTCGCTGCCGATCTCGCCCGCCGAGTCGGTGACCGTGTAGCGATGCGCGCGGGGATCGCTCGGACTGGCCACGAACGTCACCAGGTACTCCTGCGGGAAGAAGTGCTGGTCCTCCGAGCTCACGTGGATCGTCTTGCCGTCACGCGTGGCGGAGCCGAGGATGACCGCGCCGCTGCAGGTGTGCACGGCGTCCTCGGGACGCGACAGCTCCGGGCGCGCGGAGGCGGGCGGCTTGCCCATCAGCCCGAAGTAGCTGTTGATCATCAGGATCTTCTGGAAGTGCCCGAGCTCCCCCGCGAAGGCGGAGGCGGCCAGCTCGGTGGCCGCGCCGTCCGCGATGCCGTGCATCATCTCGAGCGCTTCGGGCACCAGCGCCTCGTAGTACGCCTCCTGCTCCAGCAGATAGGCTGCGATGACGTCCGGGCTGCCCTGGATCGGCAGCAGCTCGCGGTACCATCCCTCGTAGACCATCCGGATCAGGTCACCGGCCCGCTCCCCGTACTGCTTGCCCATCTGACCCCACGAGCCGCGCAGCTCACCCAGGTAGCGCGGATGCGGATCGTAGGCGGGATAGCCCTCGGCCACGTAGTAGTCGGCGAGCCGGGCGTTGTATCCGGTCCACGCCTCAGGGCGGGGCGCGCCGCCTCTCGGACGGTGGGGCGGCAGGCCGAGCGGAAGGGTCGAAGCCGCCGCTTCGACGGCTCCCAGCGCCTCGGCCGGCACCAGGGCGGTGGCGGCCGCGGAGGCCGCGAGCTTCATCCACTGCCGGCGGCTCAGTCCTGACGGGTCCGGGGGCGGCTCGGGCTTCATGGCGTGATCCTCCGCTGTCGGTTCGGGATCCGCATCATCCTGGGGCCGGGAGCAGTGTGCAAGAGGCGGGGGGGGAACGGCGACTTCGAGGAGCGGCTCGTGCTGCCCCGGGGCGAGTGCGGAAATGGTGTTGGCGCTACCGCGGCCTGCGCCTCCCGCCCTTCGCCTTCTTCCGGCCATCACCCCCGCCCTTCTTCCCGCCACTCGAGCCTCGATAGTCCATGAGCGCCTTCATCCACCCTGCGGTCGAGGCGTCCAGGTCGTAGCGGCGGTAGGCGGTCTCGGCGACGTCGGCGCGACGCGCCTGTTCGACCAGCTCAGGCCCGGCCTCGTCGGCCGGCACCTCGTGCGCCAGATCCGCGCGCTCGAGCACCTCCACGAGCATCCGGAGCAGCTCTCCAGCGACGCCCCGTGAGGGAGCGGGAGGGACGTAGCGAGGGAGCTTCCGGTCGCCGAGCAGCACGCTCAGCAGGCTCTCGACCCGGATCGCGGCGGGCATGCCGTAGCGCCCCCGCCGGAGCACATCCGCAACGACCTCGGTGGCACCAGGCTCAGGCAGGAAGACCATCCCGGGCGAGCGCACGTGCAGCGGCCCGTCGAAGGCGCACAGTCTGCCCAGCCCGATCCATCCGGCCTGATACCGCTGGTCGTCGTCCCCGTGCTCGTGCACCTCGAAGCGCCGGTTGCGGACCAGGTCCTCGAACACGGCCGCCGAGCCGTTCCGCTCCACCACGCGGAAGCCGCTGGAGAAGGAAGCCCGGAGGGCGGTGGCCAGCCGGTACTGCCGCGGCGGGAGCAGATCTCCGAGATCCGAGTCGTGGATCGCATCCACGAGAGGCTCGCGGAGGAGGAGGCCGGGTCGCTCGACGAGGCTCCACTCCTGCTCACGCACGGAGCGCGGGAAGTCGTTCGCACGGAGCTTTCGCGAGCTGTGGGCGTCGAAATACCACGCCGCGGCCATGCGCTCGAGGGGAAAGAGCTCGTGCTCCAGCAGGAGCAGGCTGAGGCGCTGGAAGACCCTCCCGAGCAGCCAGACGTGCGCCGTGACGGGGTGGACGGGGAACGACCCGATTTCGTGTCCGGCACCCGCCCTCGTCCCCAGGAAGAGGGAGCGATCGAGACGCTCGAGGCCGATCTCCCGGATGAGCTCCCTGGCATCCTGGAGCGCCGCGTCCCGCTCCTCGGCGGTCAGTGGGGCCAGCGGTGCTCCGAGCTCCGCGGCCTTCGCGTCCACCTCCGTGCTCAGCCGCGCGACGGCACGACGCAGCTCCTCCTCGCTCGGCGCGCCGTCGAGTTCGAGTGTCCGGCGTAGGCCGAGCTCGAGGGTCTCACGCAACGTCCGGGCCAGTCCGGCGGTCCTCCGATCCGTCTCGAGGAACATGTCCGGCGCTGGAGGCTCCGGAATCTCGACGGGAGGACCGAATGGATCGAGCGCCGCACCGAGCGTGAGCGCCGTGCACACCGGATCGACCAGATCGGCCGCGGCCAACTGCATCGGATGGAGACCGCTCACGGCTCCAGCCCACCCCACGCGGCCACGAGTCCGATGACGTGGTTCACGGTCCGAAGATCGAACCGGGCCGGATCGTAGTCGCCGAGCCACGCGAGGAGCTCGCGGCGCCGTTCCTCCTCCTCATCGAGGTCCTCGTCATCGAGATCCTCATCGTACATGGCTTCGTCCAGGACGCTTTCGTCAATCTCGTCGTCCCCGCGGCCCGCGGCTCGCGCCGCTCCGCGACCGTTGCCGTTCCGGGCATTCTCCGAGCCTATCGGCTCGAGGGCCTCGAGAATCTCGTCGAGGCCGCCGATCCCTCCGCAGTCCTCCGGCGGTCCGGCACGCGCGCCATCGAGGAGCGCCGGGAGGACCCAGCCGCGCCCTCCGGCCTGCCGGCGCCATTCCACGTCGATGGCGATCTCCCACCCGTCGCCGAAGTCGTATCGGTAGAGGAACGCGTCGCCCTTCCTCAAGCCGAGCGCGCGCAGCGTCACCTCGGCCGCCTCCTCCCCGAAGTCCTCGCCCTCGAACTCCGGCTCGTCGCCCGGGCCGTGGAAACGCCGCCCCTTCACCTCGAACTCGTAGAGGTGGTAGTCCCACCATCCCATGAGGAGTTGGATGATCCGGTGGAGGGCGTGCAGCGTGCCCGTGTCCTCCACCAGGGTGCGCCGCCAGATGGAGGGCTCGCTTCCGACGAGTTCGAGCCGCAGTTGCAGGATCATGGACGGTGGTCGCGGGTGGGCGGAGGCTTGGGGAGATCGATCTTCGGACACCCGGTGGGCGGACGCCAGGGGTGCGGTGAGGGATGGGCGGGAATGCATCGCTTGCACGCGAAGGTGGGACGGGCGCATCCCCTGAAGGCGGAGGCGCGGGCGTTCTTCCTCGAACGACGCACGAGCGGCGACGTGCTCGTGACGTCCGCCGAGGTGCTCCAGGAGCTCCTGTACGCCTACCTGCCGGTGAATCGAGCGCAGACGCTGGAGGCGGCCCTCACCCTCGCCCGCACGCAGCTGGTGCCATCTGGCCCCTCGAGGTCGACGACGTCGTCATGGCTCAGTCGCTCGCGACGGTCCACCCCGGGCTGAGCGCGCGTGACCTCCTGCACCTGGCGTGCTGCAAGCGCCGAGACGCGGAACGTGTGAAGACGTACGACCGCGGGTTGGCTTCGGTGTTCGGCCAGGGCGCTCTGCCGCGGAGACGGGCGGGTGAACGAGCGCGCGACTCAACCGGCGGGCATGCCCAGGAGCGTGGCTGCGCGTACCACCGGGGGGCTGTCCGGGCGCAGCACCTCCGGTGGCGAGAACGTGAGGCCGCTCCCAAGCCGGGCGGTGAAGAGCACGACCGTGTGCCAGTCCCCCCAGAAGCTCGACCACCATCGCAGGCCGGCCGCGCCCCGGTCCCAGACGGAGCGGGCGATCGGCTGCGTGCGCTCCCGAAGCCGGGAGGCGGTGACGTCCGGGCCCACGGCGAGCTCGAGCAGTCCCGCCGGATCGCAGAGATCGAACAACCACGCCGTAGAGGGCACCTCCACCCCCGCGGCGGCCAGCGGGCGACCGGCCCGCTCGAGATGATGCGGCTCCAGGCGCCGCCCTCTCCAGGGCTGGAGAAGCTCCGCCACGGCGTGGTCCGGCGACTCGGCCAGATAGAGCACCGGCGACAGGTCCCGCGGCAGGTCGAAGCGCCCCCGACCCGTGGGCGCCGGGATGAAGAAGGCGGAGAACCGTGCGCCTTCGGACGCGCCAGGGTCCCACGGGAAGACACGCCAGAGCGTGGGCATGAGCTTCGGCTCCGACGTTCAGGTCTGACGACGAGGCCCAGCGCTCAGGCGTAGACCCCGGCCTTCTCGGCCTCGATGGCCCCGATCACATCCGCCACGCGGCCCGCGCGAACGAGGTGGGCCGGCACACCCCCCAGGAGGTGTGCGTTGGGTCCGTGCAGCCATCCTTCGATGGCTTCCGGCGCGAACCAACGAGCGGCCATCTCCAGGACCAGCGCCAGGCCACCCAGGCGATCGGCGTTGTCGAGGTCCGGCACCTGGCCACGTCGCCAGCGGGTGATCTGGGAAGGCGAGACGTCCAGCACCTCGGCCACCGCCCGGTCGGTGCCCAGCACGGCCCGAGCGAAGGACAGATGTTGTTCGATCGTCGCGTCGATGAGGGCAAGCATGAGAAGCTCCGCGCAATGGATGTTGTTGCGCAACATAAATCGTTGCGAGCCATGGTGCAACGACAAGCTCCCCCGGGAGCTCGAGCAGGTGCAGGGGCTCCGGAACCCGGCCGCGCACAGCCCGGCGGTGGGACGCGAGGAGTCTCGGGATGCCGTATGAAGACGGTGCTGGGCATCACCAAGCGGCGGGATGGCCGAGGGCCGGCGCGGTATGAAGACTGCGATTTCGGTGCCCGACCTCGATCGCTCCTTCTTCGCGGAGCGCGTCGGGCGACTCTCGCCAGGACAGCTTGCCCAGATCCTGCACGGTATCGATATCATCCTCGGTCGGTGAGCCGGCTGCATCGCTTTGCCCTGGAACACCTCGTGCGCTCCCACCGGCGAGGGTCGGCCCTCGTGTGCGACCACCATGTCTCCCCTCGTGACACCACCGCCGTATATCCCCGAAGCGCTCCCGTGGGAGTCGTAGGAGCCCCCCCACATCACCATCTCGACGTGACCACGATCGCTCCGACGAGTCGGGGCCGGTCGCGCGCGACCGGCCCCCCGCATCTTGCCCGCCGTGACCGGTCGGCGGCCGTGTGCGTCGCGTTCACTCGACCTTCCAGTCGAGCGTGACGCGGCTCCCGGCGTACGCCGACAGGTCGACCGTGCGCGACCCCACGGAGGTATGCACGCCGAACGCCTTCGCCTTCCAGAACGTGAAGCTCAGCTTGCCCGGCTGGACGCTCGCGCACTGCAGTCCCTCCGATGCCTGCCCCTGCACGGTCGGATTCACCTGGTTGATGCCGACGCCTTTCCACCAGCCGCTCGCCGTGCTGACCTGCAGGCACACCTCGAGCAGTTGCACGTCCGCGCGGGGGAGGTTCGTGGTGAGCTGGATCCGGTCGGCAGCGTCGTCGGTGGTGAGCTTCAGGTCGAGCGCCGGCGGAGGCGCGATCTCGTTGTTGTTGTCGACCGGATCCATCGGACTGGCCTTGGCGCAGGCGGACAGGATCGCCGGAACGAGCAGGATGGCGCTGAGCATGCGGTGAGTGCGGAGCATGGTATGCCTCCTCGGGGCTGGGGAGCGGCCTCCGGAAGCCTGCCCTCGCGGCGGGTCCGTGCCCTCCCTTCATCCAGGAGAGCGACAGCGCCGGCCGGATTCCATCATCGGCACTCGACCGGGCTGCAGGACTCCCGCCGGCCCGGGAGCCGGCGGGAGTCCCCCTGCTCAACCGGCTTCCGGAACCCCCTCGCGCCGAGGGCGCCGTGCACTCAGCCACATGAGGACGGGAGCCGCCACGAAGATCGACGACAGCGTGCCGACCGTGATGCCGAAGCTCATGACCAGCGCCAACGGTCGAATGGCCGCACCGGCGAAGCCCGCCAACAGGAGCGCCGCGAGGAGCGTGGTGCCGGCCGTGAGCACGGTCCTGGGCAGGGTCTCGTTGATGGATCGGTTCAGCACGTCCCGCAGACCCGCCCGCGGCGAGGCGCGCAGGTTCTCGCGCACGCGGTCGAAGATCACGATGGTGTCGTTCAACGAGTACCCGAGGACGGTGAGCACGCCGGCCACGGTGATCAGGCTCACGTCCAGGTTCAGGAGCCGCATGAAGGCGAGGGTGGCGACGATGTCGTGCGCCGTGGCCGCCACGGCGGCGAGCCCCAGGCGCCACTCGAAGCGGACGGCGAGATAGGCGAGGGTCGCCGCGAAGCTGACCGCGATGGCGGTCACCGCCTTCTGCTGGAGCTCGCCTCCCACCTGGGGGCCCACCTCCTCCGAGCGCATCACCTCGTACGCGTCGGAGCCGAGGGCGCTATCGAGGGCGGTGCGAGCTCCCTCGCCGGCTTCGTCGGCCCCGGAGGCGTCCGCCGGCGACCCCTCGGGGCCAGTGCGGATGAGGAAGTCACGATCGGAGCCGAGGCTCTGGATCTCCGCCGCTTCGAGAGGGCTCGCCGCGAGCGCGGTGCGGAGCGTGTTGATGGACACGGGCTGCTCGGTCCGGACCTGAAGCAGCGCGCCACCCGTGAAGTCGATGCCGTAGCTCACGCCCCGCACCACGAACATGAGGAGGCCGGCGACGATGAGCGCACCGGTCGCCGCCACCACCCATCGGCGTACGCGCATGAAGTCGAAGCGCGCCCCGGTGAGGGGACCGATCTCCCTGTACCTCAGCCTGGCGAGGCTCCCCCTCCGCCGCAGCCACATCAGGAAGAACGTGCGGGTCACGAAGATGGCGGCGAACATCGATGCGCACAGACCGATGAGGAGGGTGACCGCGAAACCCTTCACGGGATCGGTTCCCACACGGTAGAGGATGAGCGCGGTGAGGGCGGTGGTCACGTTGGAGTCCACGATGGCGCTCATGGCGTGGCGGAACCCGCGCTCCACCGCCGTTCGCACGGTGCGCGTGCGCGCGAGCTCCTCGTGGATGCGCTCGAAGATGAGCACGTTGGCGTCCACGGCCATCCCGATGGCCAGGGCGAAGCCCGCGATGCCGGGCAGGGTGAGCGTCGAGCCGAACACGGCCAGCCCGCCCAGGGAGAACAGCAGGTAGAGGCCGAGCGCACCCACGGCGAGGACGCCCGAGAAGCGGTAGTAGAGCGTCATCACGAGGACGACGAGGGCCACGGCCAGCACCGAGGTACGTACCCCGGCCTCGATGGAGTCGGTGCCGAGGGACGGTCCCACCGTGCTCTCCTCCACGACCCGTAGCGGAGCCGGCAGGGCGCCCGCCCGGAGGACGAGGGCCAGGTCGCCGGCTTCCTGCATGCTCCGGCCCGGCAGCTCGATGCGCCCGCTGGAGCCGATACGATCCTGGATGACGGCCGGCGCTCCCTGGACGCGGCCGTCGAGGAGGATGGCGAGATACGATCCGATGTGGCTTCCGGTGACGTCGCCGAACGCCTCGCCCGCCGCCCGGGTGAGCTGGAATCGCACCTGCGACTGCCCGGTGACGGGGTCGCGCGCGGCGGTGGCGCCGATGAGGGTCTCGCCGGTCACCACCGGGCGGGACCCGACCACGTAGAACGGACGATAGTCCTCACCGCCGAGCTTCCTCGTGTCGGTCCCCCAGCGCACGTCCAGGGAGGACGGCAGCGGCCGCCCGGCGCCGGACCAGTCCATCGAGCCCTGCACGCGGTCGACCAGCCGTTCGGGAAGGAGGTACTCTCCGGGCAGTGTTCCTCGCACCAGGGCTCCGCCCTCGCCGGCGGCCCGGGTCACGGCCGGCGCGAGGGCGTCGAACCGGTCCTGGGCGTCGACGAGTCGGAACTCGAGGAACGCGGTGCGCTGCACGATCGAGCGGGCACGTGCGGGATCGCGCTCGCCGGGCAGCTCGACGATGAGTCGGCACCCACCGGCGACCTGGATGACCGGACTCGCGGTGCCGAACTCGCTCACGCGGTTCCGGATCACCCGCGCCGCCCCGTCGATGGCGTCGGCGCAGTCCGTGACGTGCGCCTTCGAAGGATCCACCTCGAGCACCAGGTGGGTCCCACCCTTCAGGTCGAGGCCGAGGTGGATGGGGATCCTCCGCACCCGGGTCTCGACCATCCGCCCGGTGTCCGGGTCGTGGGTGCGTTCGACAACCGTGCGGGGGATGAGGGAGAACACGCTGCCCATCACGAGCAGAGCGATGAGCAGTATTCGTGATCGAAGGGTCTTCATGGGTCCCTGCCGTCGTAGTCCTGACGTGAACGATGGACGAGCACACGCCCCGCCTCGGCGACTCCGGCGGTGGGACGGCACTCTCGATGTCGTTGTGGGTGCAGGTCTACGCGGGTGGGGCCCGGGCTTCCGGCAGAAGGAAGGAGCGCGACGGAGCCCCGGAGCGGGCGGGCTCCTCGGCGAGCGGCTCGCCATGCGATGGCTGGAGGTCGAGCCGCGCGGCCCCGATCGAAGCGAGGGGCGGGACATGGGTGGGCCGGAGATCCGCCCACCGGAACTCGGAGCGCACCAGCACATCGCTCGAGGGCACCTCGAGCTGCTGCAGCGGGCGCGTCGACTCGCCACCGGACCGGAGCTCCGCCGCGCTCCCACCACGGGAAGCCCCGAGCGGGAGGGTCGCGAGCGCGATCCAGGTCAGGAGGAAGCGAGTCATGGCGTGAATGCTAGTGGGAGCGGCGTGATTGCGTCCACCGTGCGCCGCTCGACTACCCCCCGGTCAGGCGCTGGTTCTCGGAGGCGGGCATCCCCGGCCACTCATCTTCATGCGACCACGAACGTAGGCAACGCCGTCAATGCCCACGATCGCGCTCAATCCCATTCTTGACTACGAACGCAGACAACACTGCGTATGCCTACGATCGTTGTCACGTCCAGCAGGGATGATGCTGCTCCGGCGACCTCATGATCTTGGCGCCCTCAACGAGTCAGGCGGCGAAGCTCCTCCGCTTCGAACTCGATCCCGAGGTGCTCGAGGAGCCGGTTCTCGATCTGGGCACGGACCTCGTCATCGGCGAGAACACCGATACGCTCGACGAGGCGGAGCTTCGAGATCGTGCGAACCTGCTGCGGCATCACGATGCTGGCGAAACCCGTTCCCACGACTTCCGCCGGAAGGAGGACTTCGAACCGATAGACACGGCGCTGTTTGCCCTCGAGCTTGGTGAGGGGGAGGATGGTCACGACGTCGAAGTGAGCGTTGAATCCGTCGTTCGAGACGACAATCCCGGGACGGCGCTCTCCCCCCTGCTCGCGTCCGACATGAGGCTCGAGGTCGATCCAGAAGACCTCCCAACGCCCGACCGGACCGATGTGGCTCACCGTTGCTCCTTGGCCTCCGCGAGCCCTTCCCCGACCGCAGGCCCGAAGGCGTCGGTCACCTCGGCCATGTCCTCACGAAACGCCGGATCCGAGGCGGCTTCCGCGTACGAGTCGTACACGCGTTGCCGGCGGAGCTCCCGCAGCTCACGGACCAGCGCCCGTTCTACAAACGCGTTCTGGCTCTCGGCCGCGCCGGATTCCACCGCTTGCTTCACGGCCTCCGCGACGGACGACCGCACCTGCCACCCGGTCTTCCTGGGTCGGTCACCGGGTGCGGCGTCCGGGCTGGGTGGGCGTGAACGGGTGCGCGCTTTTGATACCATCGATCCTCCTGTCAAATAATACCATCCAAAGTAGCGTCCACATTCATACCATACAATGGAAGTATTCTTGGTACCTGTCGCCGCCTTCCCCGGGGGGTGCGCGAAAGGTAGCCTTTCCCACACGGCCGACGCACCTTCTTATTAATGGCAGCCTTGCATATGGAGCAGTGGGCCCGTCATAGTATCGCCATACTTCTCCATGAGGTGACCTCCCCATGCCCTCGACCCGATCCCCGCGCGCCGGGCACTACCTCCTGGGGGCCTTTCATCCGGCCCCCCTTCCGCCCTTGCCCCCCCTCCGGCTCGAGTCGCTGCAAGCGCGGTTGGCCGAGGCGAACATCGCGATTGGGCGCCTCGACGGCTCCATCGAGACCCTTCCGAACCCCGATCACTTCGTGATGATGTACGTGCGGAAGGAGGCGGTGCTCTCGAGCCAGATCGAGGGAACACGGAGTTCGCTTCAGGATCTCCTCGCCGCCGAAGCCCAGGTGATGGGGCTTGAGACGCCGAAGGACGTGGAGGAGGTCGTCAACTACGTGGCCGCGCTGAACCTCGGGCTCGCGCGGCTCGACGCGCTTCCCGTATCGGTTCGGCTCATCCGCGAGATCCACCAGCGGCTCCTGCAGGGAGTACGCGGAGGCACCCTCGCACCCGGAGAGCTTCGCAGGACCCAGAACTGGATTGGGCCCATGGGCGCCTCAATGTCGGACGCCAGCTTCGTGCCGCCACCTCCACAGGAGGTACCGGCGGCCCTGGGCTCCCTGGAGACCTTCCTTCACACCGACGACGGCCTTCCCCTTCTGGTCAAGGTCGGGCTCGCTCACGCGCAGTTCGAGACAATCCACCCGTTCCTCGACGGCAACGGTCGCATGGGTCGGCTCCTGATCACCCTGTTGCTGTGCGAACGAGAAGTGTTGCACAAGCCGGTGCTCTACCTCTCCCACTGGTTCAAGGGACACCGGCAGGAGTACTACGAGCGACTGCAAGCGGTACGCGACGAGGGGGACTGGGAGGGGTGGATGGAGTTCTTCCTCCGCGGTGTCACCGCCGTCGCGGACGAGGCGGCGCACATGGCGAAGGCCATCCTCGTCCTGCGGGAGGAGGACCGCACGCTGATCACGGAGCGGATCGTGCGCGTGACAGGAAACGGGCTCAAGGTGCTGGAGCGGCTCTACCAGAGGCCCATCGTCACGGTGAATGAGGTCCAGGAACTAATCGGGACGACCTACCCGGCGGCCAACGACCTCGTGTCCAGGCTGGAAGAGCTGGGGATCCTGCACGAAATCACAGGATGGGCACGGAACCGCCGCTTCAGGTACGACCGCTACGTACACCTGTTTGCGGAGGGGGTGTCCGGGCAGGTGTGACAGCCCCCGCACCTCGCTCAGCCACACCACCCCCCTACATGCTGATCGTGGTTGAAGGCTAATCCGCTGGGTGGTCATGTGGGGCACACTTCCTGGTAAGTGGTTGATGGGGTGGGGGTTGTTGGGTTCATGTGGGTGACACCGTCTGGGGCTGTCGGCGGCATATTGGGTGTCGGCGACAGAGGTTTGTCACAAAAGTCGTTCACAAATTCGGAACCCTCCGAGGTCCACAGCGACGGCGGCAGGATACCCGTCTCGGGTGGCCAACGGAAATCGCCGGCCAGCCCACCTATCCGTGAGGCCAGTGAAGCTGGGATAGGTCTGCGACGGATGCTTGTCTCGAACAAGGCGAGTCTGGCGAGCACTGCCGTTCAGTCGCTCTTTCCGTCGACGCCCAACTCCCCCCACAACGGTTCGGGGACCGGTTCTGTCAACTCCCACCAAACGGTGATCGGTCGTTCCCCTTCCCACCGAACGAACGTCAGCTCCCCCGCGTACAGGAACGGTTGGGTCGTACCACCGACTTTGTCCCGTCGGCGTACGAGGAGGTAGACCGGAATGCCGCGCTCTTTGTGATGGAGGATGGTCTGACCCAGGTCACTGCTCTGCGAATTCTTGTTTTGGCTTTGCCAGTGGAACTCGGTGGGTGAGAGAAACCGATCCTGATACTGAAGTGCCTGGGTACGACCCTTCTTGTCCAGCGTCACGAAGAGAACCACTCGATCCGGGCGCTGGAGGATCCCGACCTGTCGGTCCCACCCTCTCGCCACGATGTCGAGAGCCTGGATCGCTTCCTCTCGGGTGTATCGGTTCCAGAGGACGGGAGCCCCACGGGGTTCCTCGGTCTCGGGCGCTGCGCGGGTCATGCGATAGCCCGACCCCATGATGGTAAAGAGGACCGCGTCAGTGCGGCCGGGGCGCCCAGCCTCCGGGCCGAACCAGCCCCGTAGGAGTTCCGGGAGAGCATTCTCGTCGCTCCCTCGAGCGTTCACGACGTTGATGGCCACTTTCCGGAAATTGGCCTGGAACGGGCTCCCATCCACGTTGATCTCCCGCCAGCCCTCAGGGAGCCCGGGCATGCTTTGGCGATCTGGGAGAAAGAGAATCGGGCGCCCGCTCGCGTGGCTTACTCTACACAAGAAGCGATCCGGTCCCTGGGCGTCCCGTGATCGAACGAGGTACTCACTGAGCCTCCAGTCCACCAACTCTTCCGTCAGGTCCTGGGCAGCCTCACGCAGCTCGGTGGGCACCGAGAAGGCTGTGGCGAAGACGTCGCCTTCGAAGGTGAAGTACGGGACCTGGCCCGTGCCCGCTCCACCCACCCACGCCGCGATGGGATTCTCTTTGAGCAATCGGCGCAGCTTCTCGGGCTCGTCCAGGGCATCACCCAGTTCGTTGCGAATGGACGCGTGGCGCCGTGCGAGCCCTCGGAATCGTTCCGCCAACTGGTCCAACGAGATGCTCCCCGGAAACGCATCGGCGCCAAGCATGGCTTGGAGAACCAACATCTTGTAACTGCGGGTCATGGGGGTGACCTCGAGTTGCTCGAGGAAGGGCCCCATTCGTTGCCGGACCTGCTGCTGTTGTTCCTCCAGGTCCCCCATGGCGTCGACGAATTCCAACCAGCTGCCGTACCCGGCCCGCCTCGTCGCTCGCGGGTTGAATCCATCCGCAAACGCTTCCGGTGCGAGCGGGCGAACACCCCGTAGCTCCCGGGAGTCCCGATAGTACTCTTCGAGTTGCTCGCCGGCCGTAGTGGTGCGCAGAAGCGACCGGAGAATGTCCCGGGCTTCCAGCTCATAGGTCACGGAGCAACCTGGGGGAAGCTCCATCGTGCCCGCCTCGAGACGGTCCAGGGCGAAGGCCACCTCACGATCCGCGTTTCCCAGACCGAACAGAGCCTGCGCTTTGGTCAGAAAGATCCGGTGGTTACCGATGTAGTCGATGACGCGGAGTCGCTTGCCGGCGAGGTGTCGCAGACCCCGTCCAAACTGCTGCAGCCACAAGATGCGCGACTCCGTCGGTCGAAGCATGAGGATCGTATCGACGCGTGGTAGATCAACACCTTCGTTGAACATGTCCACCGAGCAGACGATATCCAGATCACCGGCCTCAAGCTGCTCCAGAGAGTGCGCGCGTGGGGCGCTCGCTGCGCCCGCATGGACGGCCACCGCGCGGAGGCCCTGTTCGCGGAAGAAGTCTGCCATGAAATCCGCGTGCCGCTGCGAAACACAGAAGGCCACGGTCCGGTCCTGGCCGTGCTTCTGTAGCTGCTCAAGCGCGTTCTCTGCGCGCACGCGGGTGGCAACCGCCGCGGTCAGGGCCTGCTCATCGAAGCGACGACTCCGCCACGGTATGTTCTCGTAATCCACGTTGTCGGGAACCCCGAAGTACTCGAACGGAGATAGGAGCCCCTTTCGGATTCCCTCGGCCACGTCGGCTCGGTAGACGAGGTTGTTTCCGCAAAGCGAGAGAAGGTCCGCGCCATCTGTGCGTTCTGGCGTCGCCGTGAGCCCGAGGAGAAACTTGGGCTCAAAATGCCCGATTAGCCGTCTGTAGCTCAGCGCCGCGGCGTGGTGGAACTCATCCACCACGATGTAGTCGAACTGGCGGGGGTCAAACTGGTGGAGATGCCGTCTCTTGCTCAGCGTCTGGATCGACGCGAAGAGGACGTCTGCGTCCGGTGCCTTGGTATTCCCGTCGTAGCTTCCCAGCGTGGCCAGCGGTCGGATCCTCCGGAACGTCCGCATGGCCTGGCTCAAGATTTCCTCTCGGTGCGCAACGAAGAGCACCTTGGGATACGCTGCGCTGTGACTGTCAAAGGCGCTGAGCCATGTCTTTCCCAGGCCCGTGGCGAGGACCACGAGGCCTGCCGTGTTCCCCGCCTCCCGCGTTGCCTCCAATGCCGTCAGAGCGTCGAGCTGGATGGCATGCGGCACAGGGGGCGGCAGGGGCTCCTGCATGACACCGGCTTCGCGTTCAGTGGGGACAGCACGCCGTTGCCTGTATGCTTGGACCCACGAGATGTCCAGCGGGCGGGTCTGGACATGGTTCCAGAGGTTCTCGAACGCTTGGACGACCTCGTGGAAGCCCGCCTGGTCCCGGGCTGGCACCACTCGATAGTTCCACTCGACACCGCGACGGAGGGCCGTCTCCGTGAGGTTGGAGCTACCCACGAACGCTGCTCCCTGATTGCCGTCGCCCGAGAATATGTATGCCTTCGGGTGGAAGCTCACGCCCCTGCTCTCGAAGATCCGGAGTTGAATGTCTCCCTGAAGATCCAGGAGACGAAGAAGCGCCTCCGGTTCCGTCACGCCCAGGTAGTCGCCCGTCAACAGTCGAACTCGGCCGCCGCGTGCCAGGACATCTCGCAGGTGCTCTTCAAGGAGCCGCACCCCGGACTCCAGCGTGAAGGCGGCGGCGACGTCCACCACCATCGCCCGGTCTAGATGGGCAATCAGATGGGGAAGGAGCGGGTCTCCACGGCCGCCTGTGGCCAACACAGAGTCACCCGGTGTGTCATCAGAGTGCGATACCAGTGCCAGGTAATTGCCCTTGCCCGGGATGACATGGCGGATGCCGCCCCTAGGGTCGGGCAAGTCCCCCTCGTAGCGTGGGATCACGTGTACATGCAGGTGGGAAACAGTTTGCCCCGCGGCCACGCCCACATTGACACCGATGTTGTATCCCGCTGGGTGGTGAAGCTCGTCAAGGGTGTTCCGCACGGCGGCTACCATGCGCACGAGCGCCTCATGCTCGGCTGCCGTGGCATCGAACGGATCGGCCACATGCCGAAGTGGGATGACCAGTGCGTGACCCTTGGAGACGGGAAAGGCGTCCCACACTGCCACAGCACGGTCATCCCTAAGGAAGACCCGCGCCGGATCCGGGGGGCAGAAGGGGCAGCGTGGCTCCGTCACGAATCCTGCACCCGTTTCGTCTCCACACGGGATACCGTCATCTCGCCATGGAGCCCCGCATCAAGGCATTCGGCGCAGTGCCAGCTGGGCACGGGCCGTCGAGCGATGCGCACGGTGTGGCACACCGGGCATCGGTGCTCATAGCGGATGGTGCTGCAGGTGCGTGAAGATGTGGGCGAGCCCGCGGACGCGGCCCCCTCCGGGCTGGGTGCGCCCATGGCCGCTGGAGCGCGCGTCCGTGGTTCGAAGCCCGCCCGCTTCACGAGGTCGGACCATGCGCTGCCGTGCGGCTTGGTGCGACTGCCGTGGAGCCTGTGAACCGCCACGTGGGCAACTTCGTGGCAGAGCACTTCCTTCAGAACCTCGGGCGGGCCATCTCGAAGGAACGCGGCGAGCCGGATTCGACCCGTCGATGGCTGGCAGCGCCCCAACGAGCGGCGCAGGCGATTGCTGAACTCGATGGTAACGACGTCCGCCAAGTCTTTGACTCCCCAGCGACGGCCCCAGCCGCGCACCATCGGGCTGAACTCCTTGGGCGCAGGCATGAGATCAGTCAGCGCTAGGAGCTTCGGGAGGTGCCAGATGCGCTTCCGCGAATCGACTGTCACTCGGAGCTAGGCGATAGGAGAGCACCTGCTCGCGCGGCACCCACGCCAACTCAGCATGCTCGATGCACGCAGGTTCCCCCTGGATCTCGACGGGGAGAAACTCGATGACGAAATCGGAACCGGGGTCGGCAACGGAGAAGGTCACGGGCCCTACACTCACCACCCGAACGTTCAGCTCCTCCGCCAACTCTCGGCGCGCAGCCTCCAGATCGCTCTCTCCAGCCTCGACCTTCCCACCGGGAAACTCCCAGAGGTCGCCGTGCCGTTTGTGAGCTGGGCGCTTGCACAGGAGCACACAGCCGTTGCGTCGGATGACGGATGCGATAACGCGGATCGGCATAGGCGGGGGCTGACGGATGGAGAAGCCTACGCACGATAGGAGCCAGGGACCATCCCGAACAGTGTTGTAGGCGATTGGCGCCATGAGCATCGACCTGGACTTCCGACCCGACGCCTACAGCGACTTCGACGACCTCGTCGCGCTGGCCCTCAACGACGTCAACAGCCAGATGCGCCGCGTCATGGTGTCCGACATGATGACCGTCGAGTGGGAGGGGCGCGACCAGCGTGGTTGGTGCGGACGTGGGCGGTGCATCCCTCGCGGCCCGGTCCGACCGTCTGGACGCGCCCACGCGGCATGCCAACGCGGCGATGCCCTCGCTGCGGCCTCCCAGGAGTCGGCGGAGTCAGCCTTGGTTCATGGCGTCGCGTGGGCTGCTCCGACTCTCGTCGGTCCTGTCCTTCGGCGGCAGTGGACCTTCGGTGTGCGTGAGCGGAGGTCGGTGCGGGTAAAGGACCCCGCGGAGCTAGTCAATCTTCCGCAAAGGAGCGGGCAAGGCGACGGTGCAGCACAAGTGGAAGCCATCAGTCCGTTGCCTCTTCACTCTGGAGTATCACATCGGCCCTGAGGCAGGGGGCGTGCCCACGTCCTTCCACGGCATTGCGGCAAACACAACACAACCACCGAACCCTCATCGACCCACCCCACCGTTGACGAATCACCGGCGTAACACCGAACTGCCGCCCTCACCCCGGGAAGGGCCAAATCCGGCGTGCGACTTTGAACAGGCTCGCCCCGCGAGCTCGAATCGCCGCCTCGTCCCATTCCTCATGCTCCTGAAGGTCCCGGTTCAGCGTCAGGGCACTATGCCGCAGAATGTTGGGCTTCTTCTTTCTCCACGGTCCATTGGAGACGGACGGATTCAGGCGATTCGTGAGAAGAGTGAGGTTACCGATCGTCTGGAGCAGCACCCGCCTGGTCTCCCGTCCCTCCCCATCATCCACATCAGGAGGAAGCGGCCAGTGTTGTTCCCACGACCTTGGAAGGAGGTGCTCGATTGTGAGCTTTTCGCGGAACGTGAGCTGCTCAGACTTGGACGACCGCAGACGATTCTCGAGGGCCTCAAGAAGCATCCTAACACGGGCCTGGACCATCACGCGGAAGACCGGGGTGGTCATCCAGGCATCTCGGAATTCCGCATCATCGGGCCACCGGGAAACCTCAGCGTCAGATGAGAGGAGCTTCTTCCGAACCCGCGAGACCAAGCCGCCCTTTCCACCCTTGAGCGTTTCAAGCAGTTCGACGAAGAACCGATTGTAGCCTCTTGTACTGAGCTGGCACACGAGTCGTCGCACAAGGAAGGACTCGAGGTCGTCAAGAACCTCCTCCAGAGTCTCGCAATCGTCACCGTGTCGGTCGAAAAGCCCCAGCAGAAACGGATACGCCGTCATGAGGTCCATGCTCGCAAGACGCCTCATGAACGTCGCTCGTCGCGTTCCTTCGGGGAGATTCCCGAGGTCTCGGTAGATATGGGCGTACCGATTGAGTTCTGCGAGGAAGCCCTCAGCGTCCGAGGCGTCCATGTCCCGGGCTTGCTCAAGAAAGGCCTTGTAGAGATGTGCCACAGGCACATCATCAGCGCTACGGGCGACGAGGAAATGCTGAAGGAAGAGGTCGATGCGAGCTCTCTTGGCATGACCGCGGCCCAGAAGCTTCCTCCAATAGGTCGCATGGTCGTCGAACGGAGCCCAATACTCCCGGTGGAGGCGTTCCAATTGGCCGTCTTCTGCGGTCGCCTTGTGGAAGATGAAGTTCTTCACGAGGTCAGAAGGCAGGAGCGGTGTGCCGCGGGCGTTCAGGGTCTCGAAGATGACCTGCGCATCGTCCTGGGGCGTCAGATCGATAACAACGAACCTCAACTGCTCCCGCAGCGTCTTGTAGAGCGCGCCGACCCGCTCTTCCCAGGACTGTTGGTCAATCGACAGCCAGGTCCTGATCTCCTGAAGGAAGAACGCGTAGGCGTCGGCGATGGCATGCCCAAAGGGCTGACCAGGACGAACCTCGTAGGCCTCGCAGAGCTGCGGCAGATCCCTGACCAACATCACCCGACGGAAGTGGTCCTGGTCTGCGTTTGTTGGCCATACCTTGAACACTTCATCAGGGTCGCTGCTCAGCGGGTCATCGTTCCGCGTGAGCTTCACCAGGGCCTTGTGGTACTTGTCGGCTCCTGCGGCAGCGCAGACGTCAGACAATGCCTCCAAGAGGATTTGAATCGTTGTGAGACGCTGCTGACCATCAATCACCACTCGAGTATCCAAGTGGCCGGTAGGCTGGGGGAGTTGGTCTAGCACGATCGCGCCCAGGAAGTGCGCTCGCCCGCCCTGGTTCCGCAGTAGCCTATCTGCCACCGCCACGACGTCGTCCCACAGCGGCTGCCATTGTTGGCCCCGCTCCCACACGTATGGACGTTGAAAGAGCGGCACCACCAGGCGTCTGTCCTGCCCGAAGATGTCTTTCAGGCTTCGAGAATTCGCATCCATATTGTCCCTTGGTGGTCGACCCGAGTCGACGCGGGGGCGGCGGGGGAGATGCTTCGGATCAAGCCCCTGGGTCGGCACTGGCATCTTGGGGCATAGTTGGACGCCACGCCAGGTGGGCGCCCCGGATACTACCATACTCATGGGAGTGTGACAGGCCGGCCTGCGCGGCTCGCCCCGACAACTCCGCGCCCAACGCGGAACGCGCACGGCGTCAGCCCCGGGAATCTCTGTATGCTATGCCGGGAGCCCGAACCGGTTCTCACCCAGCGGCACCACGCTGGTACTCCAAGTTGAACTCCTGTGCCTCCCCCGCTGTGTACGTCGGTCGACAAAGCAACGCGTTGAGGATGGGCGGCGGCGCGCCCAAGAGGGCGGGGGAATCGTCCACCCCCACTGCCCGCCGCGTCTTGACCTCTCCGGCCGAGCCTACTCCCCTGACAGGCTCCACCCCCACTCCGCCTCACGCCTGATCCGCTGGGTCCGGCGTGGGTCCGGAGCGATCCGAGCCGTCGAGCGAAGGGTCCCCTGCCCTGACGCCCTCGGGAGCACCACGGTGGCCATGTTCATCATCATCATGATGAAGAAGACTGCCACGATGGCGGCCATGGCCACCACAAGCACCGGCAGCAGCAGCACCACCACCTCCTCCCGAGGGGCACCGTGGTACTGTCGGGCGGCACACACAACCCTACTACCCGCGAAGCTCCTTCCACCGCGCCAGTAACGTCTGCACCGTCCCGCGGGCGTCGCGCCGAAGCCGGGTGCGCTCCTCGTCCGCGTCGTCCCGGCCACCGAGGAAGAACCGGGCGTAGTTGCTCGGGCCCTGCCGGTCGAGCTCGGCGAAGCGCTCGTCGAGGATGGCCATCGCCTCGGCCACTTCCTCGCGGTCGACGATCGGGCTCTGGACGGCGGCGTCCGCGGCACTGACCGGGCCGGCCTCCCCGTACGCCTGAAGCGTCCACACGATGTCGTAGGCGTCCTTCTCCTTGTCCCGGGTCACCAGGGCAAACGCCTTCAAGACCAGAAACGGCAGGATGTTGGCCACCTGCACCTCGACGTCCCGGTGCCCACCGTGGTCCAGGACCTCGCCGGAAAGCATCACCGCCACGCAGTCCTCCGCCGCGATCTGGGCGCCACGGAGCTGGATGGCCGAGATCTTCGATCCGGCCTCACCACCGGGGTTACGCTTCAGGCTTCCCGGCATGCCCTCCGCCTCGACCGGGCAGAAGAACTCCAGGATGACGTTCACGCCGTCCACCTTCCGCTCCCACGCGAAGCTTCCCCGGTCGCTCGGCGAGAATCCCGCCTTACCGAGTTCCTCCTGGAGCTTGGTGTACAGGCCCTCCTCCGCGACGTCGATCTCCACGCCGATCACGACGTCGAGGTCGGTGGTGCCGGTGTGCTCCTTCAACTCGGGCGGCGGGCTCTTCACCAGGTACCGGGGCGCCAGGCCCCCGAACAGGATCAGGCGCGGGCCCCATGTGCCGATCCGTGAGATGATCGTGCGCAGCGCCTTCTCGCATGCCGCCAGCGCCTCGGGCGTGTAGTCGTCCTGGGGAACCCAGGGGACCGCGCCTGACGAATCCGCCTCACTGGTCATCCGCCGACCTCCACGCGGGCTCGAGGATCCGGCGCCGCAGGCTCTCGGCGACCTCAGGCCCCCGCCCACTCGCCTGGCTCGCCTCCACCACGGCGCGCGCGGGGGTCACAACCCGAAGCTCTCGCAACGCCTCCGGCGCGTCGTGCCTCCAGCGTCCGAGGGGCCCCGCCATCCGGAGCGCCGCGTCGCCGGGGCTCTGCCACAGGAAGAGGTTGGCCCCGGAGTCCACGAACTCCGCTCGCAGCCCGGCGGCGACGGCCTCCGGCGGTGTGGCCATGGGGATCCAGGCGGCCACGTCAGGCAGGCCCGTGAGCGTCGGCTTGTGCAGGTCCGCCGCTGCCGCGCCGCCGATGGCGTAGTGGGCGTCATCCGCGCCGAGCTCTCCCACGGCCTTCAGGAGATCCGAGGAGGTCCTGGAGTACAGGTACAGGCCTCTCACCGTCGGCGAAGGACCTTCGTCCGCAATCCAGAGCCGAAGGAGCTCGTCCAGCTTGGGGTGCCACTGCTTGGTCATGCCCCGACGGCCCACGTCCTCCAACGCACCGGCCCTCACCAGCTCGCCGAAGATCCGGCTGGTCCAGGCCCGCGTGCTGCCGGAGAGCTCAGCGATGTCGGCTTGAGTCACGAGCTCGCTCTGGCGCCCCAGTTCGAGCAGGGCCTCGACGACCCCCCCCGCCTTCCCCGCGAGCTTGGGCAGCGGGGTCGAGCGGTCCGCCACCGCCGAAGGTGCCTCCGGCAGGTCGATGGCCAGATGCGGAACCCGGAGATGCACCGCCCCGGTCTGGTACTCGATCCACGAGACGTCCTGGTGTCGGAGTTCCTCTCGGCGCCTCGGGGACAGGGAGGGCACGACCAGCACAACGCGTTCCCTCTTCCGCGGAGGGAGTCGCTCGATGTCGCCCAGCACGTCTCCGGAGAACCGGTGCTTCACCTCCAGGTGAAGCACGGTCTCGGTGCCCCGTACGGACACCACCAGATCCCCGGGACCGCTGGGGCGAACTTGAGCCCCCCGGCAGCCCGCAGGCGCTGCAGCACCTTGGCTTCGACACCAGGTTCCATGGCTTTTTAACTCGATTAATGTTTTTAACTGCTACAGTAAAAAAGGCGTTTTCAGTTAAAAAGCAAGCGCCAAGGGCTTTCGGGTGGAGGATCTACTCACAGGAGTAGAGGACCTCGGGAGGCGACGGGTAGGGGGGGACGGCCTACTTGAATCGGGGGTCCGCTACGTCCCACGCTTCGTAGTGGCTGAAGCCAGTGGCCGTCGCGTCCTGGCCGGGGGAAGAGCGGGTCCAGAACGGCTCGACCTGTTCCAGGCGGACCTCGTCGGGATAGCGTCGGAGCTCTCGGCGGGCCCGCTGCGCGAACGTGGTCAGCCGGCGCGGGAAGTAGTCCGTGGTCACAACTTGGATCGTGATCGGCCGCAGCGTCTTCAACGCCAGCCACAATGTTCTGCCGCGCCAATTCTCGCTGCCTCTCCGGCCCCGGAAGGGAGAGAAGGGCTTTTCGTCTCGGCGTCGCCCGAGTCAGCACCATCACGTAGCGCGCCTCTTCCTTCCCCGGATGGAAGAGCAGGTCCATGAAGGGCAGCCAGTCCACCGAGACCCGGAGAGCCTGCTCGCGGTCGATGACGTCGACGCGCCGGACGTCTCCCCTCCGGATGGCGGCCTCCTGGGCTCGCTTCAGCGCCCGATGTTGGGCCCAGCGCGCGCCCGCAGGAATGATCTCCCACCCCTCGGCCTCCAACTCCACGTACACCTCCGTCGTCTGCAGCACCAGATCCAGGGCTGGGCCTGGTCGAAAGGTGCGCGCCCGGCCGGCGAGGCCCAGCAGCCGGCGACCACGCGTCGTCAGTCCATACACGTGCTGGGCCTTCCGGCCGCGGGCTGGATCGAGCACATGCGCTGTAGCAGGCCCAGCGCTACGAGCCGCTCGAGCGTCGCAAAGCCGGTCCGCGGCGCCTGACCCGTATAGACCCAGAAGCGGTCGAGCAGTTGGGCGCTCGTCGCCCACGTCCGGTCCGCCAGCCAGCGCAGGACGGCCCACGCGGCCGGGGACGGCTGCGCCAGCGCGCGGCTCACCAGTCCCGCTCCGGAGCCCCGTACCGCCGCCCGTCGAGGATGTGCACCGGCCGTGGCCACCCCGCAGCGCGAGCTCGTCGCGCTGTCGCTCTGGAGGGAGCGAAGACCTCGGTGCGTGGGTCGAGACGCGCGAACTTGTGCTTGAGGTCATCCTGGTCATAGCGCGCGGTGATGATCTCAATCCGCACGGTGCGGACCTGGCCAGAACGACTCAGGGCCACCAGCTCGGCATCAGCCAACGCCTCGGTCAGCTTCTCCTGCTTCGCCTTGGACTCCCCAGCCGCCGACCATGCCTCCGATCGCAGGTCGGGATCGCCGCGGAGTGCCACCAGGGTCCAGTGTCTGGCGGCCATGACCGGAGCTCCGCCGGGTGCCGGAGGACGACGGGGACTCGACCGGGCGCCCGGCCACCGCCAAGTCGATAAGGTACTCGCCGGAGCAGGTGCCGTTTGGAACACGCGAGCGCGATGCGGTGCACAGATCCGCTCCATGACCGTTTGTGGCTCTCGCTCAGCGGTCGAACCAGATCGTCCGGCCCTGAGGGCCTCGCGGACTAAAGCCTCGATCTCATCGGGCGTGCCGAGGTCCGGAACGTAGTTCCACGCTCGGGCCGGCAGTCCCGCCACGAACGCCTGCCACCTGAGATAGTGGCTGGACATCAACGGGTCACCGACGATTTCGTGGCCGGCAAACACCGCGATCTGGTCTGCGCTGATCCCGGCGGCCAGGGCCATCGACATGTTCGTCCCCCGGAAGATCTGCGTCCGTTCGCCCGCCCGCTTCCGGTCGCACGCGACCAGAACGGTCGCGAAGGCGCCTGAGACGGTGGAGACGTTGGCCAACTGCCCTGGCGCGCCGGGTAGGAGGAAATCCTCGGGGGACTCGCAATGGCGAAGCGCCTTCTCGAGCCAGGGCTCGTAGGCCGCCTGAATTGGCGCCCACCGCTCTTCCGACGCCGGCGTCTTCGTGCCGATCAGGCGAATTACGTTCCTCTGCCGATCGACGTCCTTGGCACGCTCGAACGTGGCCTCCTCGAGGCGGACCGGGTTGTGGATCACGTAGGCGACGTAGTCCACGACGCTCGCCACGCCGTAGCGCCGCCTGGGGTACCGGGCCCGGTAGAGGTCCAGCGCGAACGCCCCCACCAGGATCTCTCCAGGTCGTCCGGCGCGTATCCGTCCTCGACCTCCATCCGGACTCCTGCGATCGCCCGCTCGCGCCGGACCCGGGCCGGATCTTGGCCGTTGATGGAGATCTTGCCGGCCCACGGCGGATAGCTGTTCGGATAGGCCGTCCGCCAGATCCCGTTCAGGGCGGCCAGGATGCCTTCGCGGGTCGCGTCAGCCGGCACGCCCCCGTGGACGGTCACCGAGTCGCGGAGGATCGCCTGCACGCGGCCTGGTCAGCTCGAGCACAGACGTGGTACCCAGCGCCGGGAGGATGTGGGTCCGGATGGTGCTGGCGCGATTCCGAAGATCGAGGAGGCGCGCCCCTTGGTCTGCTCCAGCGTCGCCAGGTACCGGATCGCGAGGGCTCCGACGAGGTCATGTGCCGCCCCCGGGGCGAAATACCGACGCCGAGCTGGTCCACGTACAGGTCAATCCAGGACAGCGCGACGGCCTTGGCGGTTGTGGTCGGCCCGGAGTCCGGCCAGCCCGGATGGCTCGGGTCACGGAGCATCGGGCGCCCCCCGCGGAGCCCCTTCTGCGAAGGTCGAGGCGGTACCCGCCGGCCCCTTCTCGACCCTCCCACTCGTACCGTTCGAGTCTGGTGTGCAGCTCGCGCTTGAGGCTGGCCCAGCGTTCCTCATATGTGCCGGAAAACAGCATCAGGGCCTCGGCTTCGGCCCGGACCAGTTCACCGGGGCCTCTTCATCGCCACGGGCGATCCGCTCGCGCCTCGCCCTGTACTCCTCCACGTCTGCGGGCCGCACCTAGAACGCCCCGGCGTCGCGCCCGTCCTTCTTCTGCTCGGCCGGGAGAAAGCGACCGCTCACGGCACGCTGAAGCTCACGGACGGGGATGCCGAACTCCGCCTTCGCTTGTTTGAGCTTGAGTGCATCAGGCTCAGCGGGAGCGTCAGGCGCGGTCGGCACGAGGGCACCGTCGTCGCCAGCGCGGGCGTCTCGGGTGGTCGACGCGATCGGAACGCGGCTCTCTTCGACCACGAAGGTGACGGTCGCCGAAAAGCCGACCGGCAGGGCGGCGATGTATTGGGCGATCTCGCGGGCAGTCATGGGTCACCTGTGTGGCATCGGAGTCTCTACGCACAGGTGTAGGGGACCTCGAAAGGCAACGACAAGTCCCCGCCCCTATTCACGTGTTACGACGACCTCGCCGTGCTACTCCACCAGCTCGTTCGCGGGCTGAGAGGCGCACGGCGCCGGGTGGCGGTGAGGTCGTCCTTGGCCCATTCTGACGCCCGCAGACGTATTCGACCCGTCCTTCCCCACGCTGCACACCAACATGATCATCAAGGACGACGCTCCCATCACCACGCTGACGGAGTGGGAGACCCGTGCCGGGCCGAAGCATCGGAGCCAGTGGAGGGATGGACGGAGTGCGAAGGAATCCGCGAGAGCCTGGCTGTCCGTCGGCGCTCCGGAACTGCCGGACGAGATCGCGCGGCTACTGGCCACCTCCGCTGCATTCGGACCGATGCTGGCGTGGCAGGCGGAGCCCGAGGCGCGAATCCGCTTCGACGATCTCGGAGGCGAGCCGGCGAACCTCGATCTGCTGTTGGTGGGGGAGGACAAGGCTGGCGCCCTCATGATCGGCGTTGAAGCCAAAGCCGACGAGTCGTTTGGTGCCGAGATCCGCGATACGCTGGCCTCCGCGCTGGAGCGACGCCTGAAGAGCCCCGCATCGAACGGCATCCTCCGAGTTGAGCAGCTAGCCCGTCGGCTCCTCCCTCCGCGGCAAGCGTCGACGGGCGATCCACCTCTGGGACGCCTCAGGTACCAGTTGCTCACGGCTACGGCCGCGGTCCTGGACGAGGCTGGCCGGAGAGGGATTTCCCGAGCCGTCCTGGCGGTGCACGAGTTCGTGACCGATGAAACTCGGGACCGCAATCACCGACGCAACGCCCGCAACCTGGAGCGCTTCCTCCGCTGGATCATGCGGGACGCGGAGCTCTTGCTGGAGCCTGGGCGGCTGTACGGACCGCTGCGTGTTCCAGGAGGGGGTTCCGAAGGGCAGTACGACGGCGTGGAACTGTTCATTGGCAAGGCCGCACGGACGATCAGGAATGTCAGGACGCCGGATGAGAATCGATGACTGACGACGTAATCACTGCTGCTCGGATCGAGGAGCTACTTCGGTTCCTTCCCCGCCTCACGCAGGGAGGGGCCGACCTCGAGCCGACCTGGCCGGGCTTGGACCGGCAGTCCGCCAACGGGGTCATCCACGCGCCCTATCCGGTTTATCCCGAGGTCGTCGAGGAGTTCTTCCGGCTGGCTGCCCAGGAATGGTGGTGCGACTACGACTACGATCCCGTGACTACCGGAGACATGCTCCGCGACGACCGGAGAGTGGCGGACGCTTCGCTGGCGGAGGTCAAGTCGATGCTGACCTTCTGTGTACGCGGTGAGCGATTCTGCGCCGGGCATTGGGGAGAGATAGTCCGGACCGGTCGGGTAGCGGCCGTACTAATGCGGTTAGAGGCCCTGAGGGATACGGTGGCGCAGGGTCCCAGCCATTGAGGGAGGAAGAAGGCGTGTCCCGCTGCTCTTCATGTGCCCCCGCGCGCCGGCGAGCGGCCGCACTCGACATCTCCCTGCGCCTGATCCAGACACCGGCGCCGGATAGCTTCAATCCCTCCACGTGGTGGCGCTCTACGGGCCGTACTGATAGGCTGCTCGCCACCTTGGACCTTCAGGTCTTAGAGCGTGCCTCCCTTACAGGCGCTCGAAGACACAACCGCCGAGGCAATCATAGGTCGATACCACAGCGCCACGGCAAGCCTCGAGGCGGCAGACGAGCGGAAGAAGCGACGGAGTACTAGGTTCCGCGACTTCCGGGGGGACGAGGCGAGAACGTGGAAGCTCTTCGAGAACTTCGCAACTGAGTTCTACGAACGGGAGCAGGCACACTACGCGGTGACTGGCCAAGGGAAGATCGATTGGCACGGCGCCCGGGCCCCAGTGGACGACGACCTCGATCACCTCCCGTGGATGTGGGCGGATGTCCTACTCGACGCTGCCGATCGGAGGATCATTCTGGACGCCAAGTTCCACGAGAAGAACCTGGACGGTCCATTTGGCTCCCAGAAGCTGAAGTCCGCGAACCTCTACCAGCTGCTGGCCTACCTGCGCAACCGGCAGGCAGCGGCACCTGACGGGGCTCGCCACGAAGGGGTGCTTCTGTATCCCGTCGTGGACCACCCGTTGGCAGTTGAGGTGCACCTCGAAGGGTTCAGGATCCGGGCCCGCGGGATCGACCTCGGGCAGGATTGGAGGCTAGTGCGGGAGGCCATGCTTGCTGTCGTCCTTGACTGATCGCATCGGTCTTGGCGGACGTCGGGCGATCGACCTTCACGAGCTCTAATCTCCCGCTGCGCAGGTACTAGCCCCGCTCACGCGCCGCCTGGAACTGCTCATAGGGCCTGTCCCAGTCGACATGTGGATACGCCTTCTTGAGTGCCTCCCTGAATCCCTCTTCGTTCAGCGTCTCGTACGTCACGTCCCTGAACTGGACCTCCAGCTCCATGCCTCCAGCAAGGTCTGCTGCCTGTGGGAACACGGCGTCCAGTTCAACATCCAGCCACGCCCTGACCTGATCCTCGGTCGGCGGGCCGCTGAGTTGCCCAAGGAGCGCGTCCGGAGGCCGTTCCACTGCAAGGGGAAGGAAGTGCTCGACGAGGTCCACCCTGGACTTCTCGAGGCTCTTCTCCAAGCCCGCCTGGACCCCAAGGCGATGCTTCTCCAGGGCAGATCGGAACTCGGAGATCCGCTCGTCGAACCCCTCACGCCCTGCCCGCAAGATCACCCGACCCCAAGGTCGGCCGAGGGGCCGTGTCCAGTTATCGCGGATCTGCTTCAGGGCAGATTCGAGTGCCGTCGATGATACCTGGCTATCCCGTCCGATGAGCTCAAACGTGGTACGAAGGCGGGACGCGACCTCGCCGGATTGGTCCAGCCCCTGTATCGACCTCGGTATCTCAAGGCGATGTCGTTGGATGGCGGCTCCCTTGAGGCTGATGTCCACGTACTGGAGGTAGGGCTGGAAGACCCGGACCTGACGAGCCACATCGAACTGCAGGGGCGGAGCTTGCTCAAGAGCCTCGGCCGCTTCTTGGCGTACCTCCTCGGACACTTCGCTCAGGCCGACCTCCGGTCCTGCCCCAGCGGCTTCGGCCGTTCCGATCTCCCTGCCACACAGCGCTTCCACGAACTCCAATACCGCCGCGACCGGAAGAGCGGCACAGTTGGGCGTCTCATCGCTGTGAACTTCGGGCTCGACGAAGAGGGCGGTGGGGGCAAACACCCATGCCTGTTCGTCAGAAACAAGAACGCCGATGCGAAGTCCCGGTGCCTGCCGGAGCTCACACCCTCCCTCCGCAAGGGTGTTCAAGGCCGAGAGCTCACCGTACCCGAGCCGGAACACCTCCTCGCTGCAGTCCACCACCACCGTCACCTGGTCAGGCCCGAGGCGCGCACATGCGGCCGTCAGGGCCGCTGCAGCTTGTGCCCGAAGCCCCGGAGTGGCGAGGATCACGCGGCGCGTGGCGCCTTGCGCGAGCAGCGCGATCCGCCGGTCAGACATGGACTGGAACAAGCCTTCCCTCCCGTCGAGCGGTGATCGGGGCGGCACCCGGACTGTCACAGGCCGCCGCTAAGCTGTTGATCCAATGTACCAGACAGCGTGGGAGACGCCCATGACAGTGGACCGCCCTCTGGCGCCCCTCCGGCGTCGCCTGCATTCTGACATACCTCTCGTCCCGGCCCCCCCCGACCCACCTGGACATATGATGGTGGCCCCGTGACTTCTGAGTCCGTGGCAGCCCTCTTGGCCGAATTCCTGAGGGCACGACAACTCGATCAGCCAACCTCCCAGCCGCTGTACTCGTACCGGGCGAAGCGGTCCGAGCTAGACCCGTTGGAGGCGGCGCTCTGCGAGGAACTCCTGCATGCGTCCACCCGCGGGCGCTGTCCACCATCGACCGCACAGGGCTTCTGCCTCTGGGCCGCCGAGTGGTGGAGACGCAATCACACGGGAGGACACTGGCGCTGGGAGGACATGCTCGCCGTGCTGCGCCGCCCGGAACTCGGACCCGGCGGCCATCGATACGGCGTGCTCTGCCAGATGGTGGTGGTCGGCCTCAAGCTGTGGAAGCGAGACGTGCTGCGTACCGGACACGGTCGAGCCTTCCTGGTCACCCTGGCGTGCGAAGGGGTGTTCCGCTCAAGCTGGTGCAGAAGGAAGGCGCATCCCTGCGGGTGTACTTCCGGGCTCTCCTGGAAGAGACCCGCGTGTTCGGAAGGTCGGGGTCCCGTTCTCCACCCTCGCGGAACGTGTTCAAGACCGCCTCCCGAGAACGCTACGAAACCAGGTGGTCTACGAGCTCTGTGGCAGTCTTGCGGCCGAGATCTGGCGACTACAAGAGATCGTCGGCGAGGCCCGTGACCCGGTGGTCGAGCTGGACCGCCATCACCCGGGCTGGCGCGAGCGCCTTCCTCTGCTCGTCTCCGATGAGGTGACCAAGGCTCTTCTCAGGAACCTCCTCACCGATGCTGCGGAGGTCGTCAACATGGGGGGGCGCCTGAGGTGGGAGCGCTTCCTTGAACAGGCCGGCGAGGCATGGATCCTCAAGGGACGCCTTGAGTTGCCGGCCTCCCTCGGCCTGACTGAGGTCGAGGGTTTGTTTGGATTGGAAGCAGCGAACCGCCTTCACCACGCGTATTTCGATGTCCTCGTCCAGCCGGAGAACTCGGCCCCAACCTTGGTGGCCATGGCATCACCAAGGCACGACCCGCTTTCCGGAGACTACTTCTCCCTGGAGCACGCTCGCCCGGTTTCCTCCGACGACGGAGGCGCATCCGGCGCTCGCTCTCTACTGCTCCGGCACAGGGACTACGAGCGGGCCTCGGAGGATTTTCGTGGGGCTTCGCCGATGTCCGACCTTCCCTGGGCCTTTGTGGAGTCCTCAGCCAACGATGCACCGCAGTCTCTCAAGTTCGTAGGCGAAGGAACAGTCAGCGTTCGTGAACCACGCGCCTTCGTAGCTCTCACCGAGGCCTGGACGCCGAGCGAACCAGGGATCCCAGTTGCTCCGAAGTGGGAGTGGTGAAGGACGTAGATCGAATTCTCTATGAGGTCAGGACTGAGACCACCTTCCATGGCCCAGACGACACGTCGGTGGTAGTAACGCCGAACCACCAGGGTCGGACCGACATGTCTGAGTACCGCCCGCGGGGTCGATCCCAACGGATTGGACGCAGAGAAGACCGGATCTTCCTGGGGGCGCCCGAGATCGTGGCATGGCGAGCCACGGGCCCACTCATCGCGGTTCCAACGGAGCAACTTCGCTGGCGAGCCGACGCCCCTGGCGCTCCGTGGGTACCCTACGGCCCCAACGCCATCGGCAAGGGGACGGTTCGACTCGTGAGGGACGGTCAAATCCGCTGCTCTCTGCGGCTTCAGGTCGCGCCGCCGAAGCTGAGCGTTCGATTCGAGCCGGCGAGCTTGCCGGGCGCGGGAGCCCTATCGATTCACGGACTCGAGGGTGGCGACGTCCATATCCCCGACCCGGCTCCGTCGATGTCACACAGAGCGTGATGGATGACTCCGTCACCATCCACCTGGCAGCGGAAGAGGAGGCGCCTGAGAGTGTGACCGTCTTGCTGGATTGGGGCCGGAGAGGGCGCCTCACCCTCGAACTTCCGTACCCCTCCCTCACGGGAGCGTATCTCGCGCCAGGCGGGGAGCGCTTGCCGGATTCGAGCACGATACCGAAAGGAGCCACGTCCGGCGTTCGTGCAATGGCGTTGGTACCGGATCCTCATGCAGAGTTCTTCATCTGGTGCGACTACCGCGGCACGGATCAATCTCTTGTGCAGGGCTGGCGTCCCTTCATCCGTGCCCGATGCGACGGATCGCGGGTGGGTTGCACCGCTGGACCTCGGGTCGCTTCATCGTCAGCTGAGCTCTGTTCTAGGACTCAGCACGGATCTTCACGCCTACCTGCGGATCCTTATCCAGACGAACGATATCTCCGGGTTTCCACGGCGAGAGCTACGCGTGGGTCATTACGCGAAGCACTTGGAGTACAAGGGCATTCCCGAGGACGAGTGGGTACCCTGGGCTGGCCAAGCCCTCGTCGGACTGAGTGACGAGAATGGCGTCTCCACCAGCGACATGGCGGACGAAGAGTTGACCGTTGAAGCAATTAGCCTTCAGGACCCAGCCGCTGAGCCGGTACCCCTTGCGCGCGTGGCACCTTGGACCTGGGCCATGCCAAGCGATAGGCTGGAGAACGACTGGCTCGTGACGGGGAGGACCGGATCTCTTCACCGCTGTGGCCCCGTGATCGTCAAGATGAACGGCGATCCGGACCTGGAGGACCCTGAGGAGCTCTCCCCTGAAGCGCCCAGCGATCAGGACGTCATGGTGCCCACCGGTACCGGCTCTCGGCGGCCACGCTGGCTGAAGATCCGGAGCACCCAGGCTGGGACCGAGTAGACGGCTACGCGGGCTGGGGACCAGACATTCCGGCGGCGGCGTTCCCCTTGTTGAAGGCCATCGCAAGACACCGCCGGGCCGCAGCGGTCGGTCTGATGCGGCACACGTCCGACGAGGGGTTCCGACAATTCTGGTCGGCCATGGAGTCTCTGCCGTTCTGGTGGCGAGGACTTCACCTGAAGTATTGGCGCGATGCCCTTGGCGTCACCGTGGCGCGCCTGAAGGCGGATGCTGAGGTACTGGCGGAAGGCGGATTCGACCTGGATGTCCCGGCGGAGCTTCAGCGGATCCTCTCTCCGATCATGGATCAGCTTCCTCATCTCCGCGTTCCCTTCGACTCCTACGTGACGGAGCTTCTCGGCGGGCAGCCCACACCACCGCTTCTCAAGCTCGCTGACCCCAGGAAGCAGGAGCAGCTTCTACGAGAGCGCCAAGAAGGTATACGTGGTGGTGACGGCGCCCTGGCCGACCTCGACAGCTTACCTGACCTCCACTTCGTCTCCGAGTGTGCCGGCCGTCTCCCCACTCATGGAACCTGGAGACAGCTCTGGGTCGAGGAGGGGATGTCTCACCACGGCACGAAGAGGTTTGATGTTCTCAATGCGCCGGTGCTCTGCGCAGTCTCAACAGTCCTCGGCCCCAAGCTCAGTGACTCCCAGATCTTCCGCCTTCGCTCGTTGCGCGACCTGGCCCCCGACTGGTTCGATGAACTCCACCGCACGACGTTCCTATTCGCCTTAGGGGTCTCGCTGGGAGAACCGAATGAAGAGTGAAGGCACCATACACGAGTGGGTGCTTCCGAGCCTCGCCGAACAGCTGGCCGCTCGGGCGGCCCGAGGATTCATCGGAGCCCTGAGCCCCTCGTCTGAGCCTCTCCGGCGCTACCTCGCCCAATCCCTCGATGTACCTCCAGGTAACCCGGGAGGCTTCCTGGCGGAGCCTGTGATCGAAGCTGTCTTCGATTGGGAGACGACGGGCGCCACGATGGAGGACTTGGCCGCTCAGGGACTCCTGGCGCGTGCGACCGTCGAGGCTCTGGCAGCCGAGGACGCAGCGAAGGAACTCGGCGAGCATCGATTCCCGCCAACCCGAGAACCGTACACTCACCAGGTCGAGGCATGGCAGCACCTGCTTGCGGAGGACCCGAGGTCCGTCCTCGTGAGCAGCGGCACCGGCTCTGGAAAGACCGAGTGTTTCCTGGTCCCGATCCTGGACGAGCTTGCACGTGCGCAGAGAGCTGGCCCCGTCACGGGAGTCAGGGCGCTGTTCCTGTATCCCCTGAACGCGCTGATCAACAGCCAGCGTGACCGCCTCCGCACGTGGTGCACGCCATTCGGTGATCGCGTCCGGTTCTGCCTCTACAAAGGGGATACCCCTGACTCGGTGCCTTCAGATGTGCGGAGGGCATCGCCATCGGAGGTACTGGACCGGCGTACCCTGCGGAGCGCACCTCCGCCGATCCTTGTTACGAACAGCACCATGCTCGAGTACATGCTCGTTCGCCAAGAGGATCGCCCCATACTGGACCAGTCCCAGGGCCTTCTCCGATGGGTGGTCTTGGACGAAGCCCATACCTATTTGGGTTCTCAGGCCGCGGAAACGGCCCTCCTCCTCCGGCGAGTCATGCACTCCTTCGGCGTGTCGCCGGAGTCAGTTCGCTTCGTGGCGACGTCTGCCACCATTGGTTCGGAGGATGAGGATTCAAGGGCACGCCTTCGCACCTTCCTAGCCACGCTGGCCGGCGTGTCAGAGGAGGCCGTGCACGTTCTTTCGGGACGACGGAAGACGCCGCCACTCCCTGGGCGGTATCACGCGGTTGATCTTGGTCTCCCCTCCCCTCGTGACGTGGCTCGGCTTCCCCCTGAGGAGCGCTATCACCGCCTCGCCTCGTCCAGGGGGATCCGCCAAGCCCGGCAGACCCTCATCGAAGACGGCCCTCAGACCGTTTCTACCCTGGCGGGGGTCCTCGCGGCTGACTCCGAGCAGCCGGTCGCACCGGAGGAGGCGCTGCAACTCGTCGATCTCGCTACGGAAGCGCGTTCCCCCGACGATGAGCCTCTCCTTCGCGTGCGCGCGCACTACTTCCATCGGACCCACGATGGTACATGGGCATGCGTCAACCCGGCGTGCCCCGGAAGGGAGGAGACTGCCCTTCAGACGCCTGACTGGCCCTTTGGCCGCGTCTACTTCGAGCGACGGACACATTGCGAGTCCTGTGGCTCCCTGGTACTCGAGCTGGTCCTCTGCTCAGAGTGTGGTGCGGACTATCTCCTGGCCCAACGGGTCAGCGGTGAAGGCGTCCACCGGATAGCCGCATGCGAGCCGACGTCTCTATCTGACTCGGACGAGTATCGAGAACTGGTGGCAGTGGAAGGAGAGGACGGGGTCTCCGACCCAGGAGCCCCGGACCCGGTGAGCGGAGCGATTCGCCTTCTCACTGCACCGGACACGCGCGGGGCTCACCCATTGTCGTTCTCTTCACGTTCGGGCGAGATCGATGGTGGAGAGCCGCTCGTCTCCTGCGGCGAGGTCGTCTCCCAGATGCCGATGGGGCACTTGATCAATTGCCCTCGCTGCGGAGGACCTGAGCGTTCGCCCGGGGAGCGCTTCCGGCACGCCAGGAGAGGGGGCGCGTTCTTCTTGCGGGGCCTCGCCCCCCTGATGCTGGAGCACACCAGACCAGAGGAGGGCCAGCGCGGCCGCCTCCCTTCAGACGGACGGCGCCTCATCAGCTTCACCGACAGCCGCCAGGGCACCGCACGCTTCGCCCTGGACGCCCAACTCGATGCGGAACGCAACTACATCCGCTCGTGGCTCTACCACCAACTTGCCGCCCGAAGGGCGGACGAGGCGTCGTCACCCACGCGAATTCGGGACCTGGAAGAGGAGATCGCTCAGCTTCAGAACCTTCCCGCCTCTTCTGCTAAGGACCGCATCCTCAAGGAGAAGGAGGAGCAGCTCGCCTCTGAGCGGGACAAGGGTCCCGGACGGCTTCCGTGGTCCGAGGCATTGACCATTCTCGCCGCGCAGCGGGAGGTGACCACATGGATGCGAGCTCAATGGAACAACCTCCCCCTGGCCGGCCTGGACGAGCGGGAATTGGCGGAATTCTTCCTGATCCGCGAGCTCGGGCGCAGGCCTCGCAGCCAGAACTCCGTGGAGACGTTGGGCTTCGCGAGCGTCGAGTACCCACGACTTGATCAGTATCCGTCGGCGCCTGATCCGTGGCGTCAGCGCGGTTTGGCCGGGGAGGAATGGCGCGCGTTCCTGAAGATCTGCATGGACTATCAGGTTCGCGGCTACTCCGCCCTGGAGATCGACCGGCGGTACATCCGGTGGTTTGGTGCGCCTCTCTATCCACATGTGCTGGTGGGACCGGATGCCGACTCGGACGAGCGATTGGCCATCCGGTGGCCGACCACTCGATCCAGCCGACGCGGCAGGCTCGTGCAGCTCCTCGCCCGGGCGATGAACGTCTCCCTGGAGGATGCCTCAGGTCGTGCCGACGTGGACCAATGCCTCCGCGACGCCTGGGAGCAGATTCGGCCGCTCTTGAGCTCACATCAGGGCGGATATGTGCTTCGCCCAGCCCAGCAAGTCGAAGTCCGCGAGGTCCAGACAGCGTGGCAGTGTCCTGTTACACGCCGCGTGTTGGACACTGCGCTGATGGGGCTCACCCCCTACCTGACCCCGGAACTGGCCACAAGCGATGCGCGGTGCCGTCCGCTGTCGATGCCGCGACTTCACTCTCCATTCTGGCGCCAAGACGACGGGGGTGCCACGTCGACCGCAGAGGTGGCGACATGGCTCCGGGAGGATCCGTCGATTCAGACGCTTCGGGACCTGGGCATCTGGACCGACATCAGCGACCGCATCGCCGCTCTGGCACCGTATTACCAGGTCGGTGAGCACTCTGCGCAGCAGACAGCCACCCGCTTGAGGGAGCTGGAGCGCCTGTTCAAACAGGGCCGACTCAACCTCCTCAGTTGCTCCACTACCATGGAGCTGGGCGTGGACATCGGCGGGCTCGGAGCCGTGGCAATGACAAACGCCCCGCCGAGCCCAGCAAACTATCTCCAAAGGGCCGGGCGGGCGGGCCGCCGCGGTGAGAGTCGGGCCTTCAGCGTGACCGTGTGCCGCTCGTCTCCTCACGAGGAGCAGGTCTTCCGGAACCCGACGTGGCCTTTCAAGAGTGGGACCCTCGTTCCGGATGTGGGACTCCGCAGCGAACGCATCGTTCAGCGGCACGTCAACGCCCTGGTCCTGGCCCGGTTCTTCCAGGCTGAACTCTCGCAACGAGATCTCCCGAAGCTGCACGCCGGCGCATTCTTCGAGCCTCCGGAGGGCCGTCGGCGCACTGCGATTTGTGGTCGCTTCGAGGCCTGGCTATTGGATGCGGCTCCCACTGATGAATGGCTCCTCGCCGGGCTCCAGAGCCTTGTCCGCTACTCCCCATTGGACGGCGTCGCCATCGATCGCCTGCTTTCGCAGGCTTCCAACCAGATCGCATCCGTCCGCGAGCGATGGACGGCAGAGCTGGCCCCGTTGCTCTCCGAAGCAGAGGCCCTGCAGACGGTTGCCGGCAGTGACCCGGCAAGGAAGGCAGTTGAGCTTCGTCTCCGTCGCATCCGCGAAGAGTACCTCCTTCGCGAATTGACCACGAAGAACTTCCTTCCCGGCCACGGCTTTCCGACTCAAGTCGTTCCGTTCGTGACCACGACGGTGGAGGACCTCCGGCGGAGGGATCGGCGGGACGACGCCAATGTGTTCACGCCCACGGCGTTGAGCCAGGGATATCCATCGCGCGACCTGGCTCTAGCTCTCCGCGACTATGCTCCCGGAAACACCGTTGTCCTCGATGGGCGTGTCCTCGAGTCACATGGCGTGACGCTCAATTGGCACATTCCCGCCGGAGACGCCCAGGTACCGGAAATCCAAGCACTCCGATGGGCGTGGCGGTGCCGGAGGTGCGGGAACGCCTGGCGTCTCCAGCGGACGACCCGGTGGATGTGACTCCGAGACCTGCCATGGCTCCGATGCCCACGTGGATCGGCAGTCCTTCTTGGAGCCTGCCGGGTTCGCGGTAGACCTGTTCTACGAGGCGACGAACGATCTCACGCACAACGCCTACCTGCCCGTAGAAGAGCCCTGGATCGCTACGGGCGGCCAGCTTTGGCAGACCTTGGCACGTTCGGATGTTGGACGATTCCGGTATGCTCCCCGGGGCACAATCTTCCACTACTCTCGGGGCCTCCAGGGCCACGGGTACGCCGTTTGTCTGAAATGCGGCCGGGCCACATCCGAGTCCGAGGCGCAGGGGCCACCTCCTTCGCCCATGACGACCCACCGCCCCCTCCGCGGGGGCAAGGAGACCAACGCCGCAGGACGATGCACGGGAACGGAACAACTCTGGAGCATTCAGCGACACCTGTGGATGGGAGCCGCCCGGGAGACCGATGTCTTCGAGCTGCAGCTCTTCCACTCCGGTAACGGCGAACCTCTGCAAAACCAGGAGGCCGCTGCGGCGATTGCGGTGGCTCTCCGCCAAGCGCTTTCTGAGCGACTTGGCGTCGAAGACCGTGATATCAGCTGGGCGACGCGCCCGGCGCGCGAAGATGGCCAGGTGTTCCAGACCATCGTGCTCCTCGACGCAGCTGCGGGCGGAGCAGGCTACGTCGCGCAGGCTGCCGGGCACCTCCCTCAGCTCCTGCGCCGTGCTCGGCAGATCCTGGAATGCCCACGGACCTGTGACCGGGCTTGCCATGCCTGCCTTCTCACGTACGACACCCGCCACGCGGCGGACAAACTGGATCGCCTCGCGGCACTCACGGTGTTGAACGAAGCCTTCCTTGATTCCCTGGAGCTCCCTGTGGAGGCCCAGTGCTTCGGGCCCGACACCGAGCTCGAACTTGAGCCCCTCGATGTTGTACTACGTCGGGAAACAGGCCAATGGCGGCAACCGCAGATACGGTTCTGGGCGGGCGGCGATCCCGCGTCGTGGGACCTGGACGAATGGCTTCCCACCAGTCGGCTGGCATACTGGAAGGCCCAAGGCACACCCGTGGAGCTTGCCGTCCCGAGGAGCGTTCTGGGCAAGCTCAGCGCCACCGAGAGGAACCGCCTCTCAGCCTGGTCGGAGACCGGCCTGGCCACCGTGCTGGAAGTGTCTGAGGAGGCCGCCACCTAGCGGAGGGGGGGCGTCTGATCGGCCAAGTTGGGGACGAGCGGGGGAGCGTCGAGTTTGGCGTCACTGAAGGGGCGGTCCTCTCCCCTGGCGCGCTCTGGGGCACGACCGATGGTGACCTTCGTGTTCTGAGGGGCCTGGGGAGCGGCGTATTCAAGGCCGAACGACAGCCACGTGCTGCCTGCGGAGGAGCTCTTTCGGGGGCCGCCTGCGGGCACTGCCGGGTGCCGATCATCTCGGAATGTGACGGCCCCGTCCGAGAGTTCGGGGCGAGGTTCTGGACTGCCATCGAGAAGGGCGCCCCCGCATGGATGGCCACACTTCGTGGCCGTCCCGGCCTGACCAGGATTAGATACCTGGACCGGTACCTCCACACACCCCTGACCATCCGGCTCCTCTCCGAAGCCCTCAGCCACCTCTGTCGGGAAATCGTGCATCTCCGTCAGACCTCATCCCATCGACATCGTCACCGCGCAACTCGCGCCAGATGGTCGGCCAGGAAGCTTGCTGTGGCACGATTGGCAGACTCAAGAAGACCGTCGCGAGGTGATTACACAGCTGCTGAAGCCTTTGGCAGTGTTACCGTCGACGAGCGACGCCGCACCGCTACGCAGCATGCCCGGGAGCTCACCCTCCTCTTCGAGGACGGGTCTCGGTCAATCCTGCATCTGGATCAGGGCTTCGGGTTCGTTGGATGCCGCGGCGAGGTAAGTCACCCCTTCCGCGAAGACGCCAAGCGGCAGGCCTTGGCGCTCACGCGTGCGGACTTCTGGGTCCAGGGGAGGGGTAAGAGCTTCTGTACGCGCTCTGAGCGGATGCTGCTTTTCACTGGTGACACCGCCTCTTCCAGCACGCCTGCAGTTTCTGATCGTGATGTGCGCGGGTAGGCCGTTAGGTCTTTCCGTACGTGATCCATCGACCGTACCGCTCCAGCCACCCGCTGAAGGTCTGGTAGTGCTCGAAGCCTGTGAGGCGGGCTAGTGGCCTTCACCCCTCCAGCCTCTTGAAGTGCGCGGTCGAAGTAGTGGCCGACCACCTCTCCGAGGACGTCCTGAATGTCGAACCCGTCGCCGAGCGGGCGGCCGAGGATCCCGTCTCCGGATCCAACATCGAAGTCCCGCACCTCGGCCAGTACGTCCGTCCGAGCGATCTGGTCGCCAGGGGTCCAAACTGCGAGCCGCATGAGGACATTGCGAAGCTGTCTGACGTTGCCGGGCCAGGTCTGACGGATGATGGCATTGCGACCGCCTGGCGACAGCGCCTTTTCCGGAAGCCCCAGTGCCGCAATCTGACGGTTGATGTCAGCCAGTAGGTGGTCGATGAGCAGGCCCAAGTCCCCCTCACGGTCGCGCAGAGGAGGCAGTCGGATCACGAGGACCGCAAGTCGATGGTAGAGGTCACTTCGGACGCCCCACTCCCCACCTGCTCAATCAGGCTGCGATTGGTGGCACCGATCACCCTCACATTGACGGTTGTGTCTTGCGGCACCCATCTTCCTGACGGTGCCCTCTTGGAGGGCTCGGAGGAGCTTGACTTGGAGGTTCTGCGGCAGCTCTCCAACCTCGTCCAGAAAGAGGGTGCCACCGTCCGCCTCCTGGAAGTAACCCGGACGGGATTGGTCTGCTCCTGTGAAGGCCCCCGTTCGTGCCCGAACAACAGCGATTCTGCCAGGCCTTCGGGGAGTGCTCCGCAGTTGACCGGCACAAACGCGCCAGCCTTCCGTGGGCTGGCCGAGTGAATCGCTCGCGCGAACAGTTCTTTTCCGGTACCCGATTCGCCCTCGAGGAGCACGGGGAACGGAGAGATTGCCGCGATCCGCGCGCGGGTCTTGGCCAGGTCAATGGCGGGGCTGGTTCCCAGGATGTCATCGAACGCCGCGGTTGCCGGCGGGAGGCCCTCTGCAAGCCGCTCAAGCCCGCGACCGATCTTCTCCTGCATCGGCAGGAATTCGGCCGAAAGATCGAACGGCACGGACACCGTCCGTACACCGGCCTCGGGAGACGACTGGATGAGCTCAGCGGGGTAGCGGGTCTTAACCAGGAGGACCCAGACGGCGTGCATGGCCGGCGTCCCGGGACTTACGTGGACGGATAGGTCCACGTCCTCACCGAACTTCGTCGCCACGAAGGCCATCGCCTCCACGACGGCGTTGTGGATAGCCACGTAGTCCGTCGGGTCTCCACCAAGGTCAGCGTGCCGGAGATGTACCTGGGGGGCGCCCCGCCCCTCAAGGAATGCCCGGTACGCCTTCTCCCGGTCTCGCGGATAGTCTGAAAGGAGCACCACGCCGTCGAAGGAGCGCTCCTCCAACACCCTGGCGGTGGGGCCAGGTGGCCGCGCCGCCGGGTGGCCTTCCGGGACCCGGAGGTCATTCTCGCCCAGCCAGCTCACAAGAATTCGCATCTTACAACATAATATCTTGTACTAGACTTCAGAAACAGATCGAAGGCTAATTAGCTCTAAATACATGACCTGCATTATTTTACGTCGTCACGCTCTCTGCGCAGTAGGCCGTGGCATGGTCGGTGCTTGGGAGGACAAGCAGTTCGGGCTTTAATCCCCACGACCGCAGAGCTGGCCCCAAGAATGATCATGTCGTCCACGACTGCCGAGACAGACTCCGTGACCTCCCCCACAGAGGTGCCGACACTCATCGAGCTGACGCTCCAGGTCAGCGACCGCGAGCTTTGCACCGACCTGCACGCTCACGGGGAGGGACGCGCTCGCCACGACTTCGCTGTGGATGCTATGCGGATCGGGGCCCTGGCGCTGCGGCGCGCTCAGGGACAGATCGACGCGGATCGGGTCCGAAACGAAGGAGAGCGCATTCTCGTGAAGCTCGAGGAGTCTTTGGTCCGCCATCAGGGCCTCCTCGAAGGGCAACTCACCGGCACCCTCAAGGAGTACTTTGACCCCGCCGACGGTCGATTCAGCGAGCGGATCAACCGGCTGTTCCACAGCGACGGCGAGCTCGAGCAGCTCCTCCGACGGGCCGTTGGCCCCGACGGGTCTGAGCTGACCAGCACGCTCTGTTCCCACGTTGGGGAGCATAGTCCCCTGCTTCGCCTTCTCGATCCTCAGGCCGCCGGGGGGATCATCGCGGCAATGGAGGGGAGCCTTGACGAAGCCCTGAAGAGCCAAAGGGATCGGCTTCTCGTGGAGTTCTCTCTCGACAACCCCGATGGGGCCCTCTCGCGCCTCGTGCAGGAACTGAAGCGCAGCAATGGGAAGATCGTCGGTGAGTTCTCGCTGGACGACGACGACTCCGCGCTCTCCCGGCTTGTCCGCCAGATCCAGACCCAGCAACGCGCGATCACGGCCGAGCTCTCGCTCGACCAAGATGGGTCGGCACTCTCGCGGGTCCGCCGTGAGCTCCTCGAGTTCCTGAAGGGGCACAGGAGCAGAACGAGCGGTTCCAGCGGGAAGTGGGTGAGACGTTGGCCGCTCTCCAGGCTCGTCGGGAGGAGTCGAGGAGTTCGACGCGTCATGGGGACGACTTCGAGGTGGCTGTCTTCGAGTTCACGCAGGCCCACAGTCAGCAGCGGGGGGATATCGCCACCCATACGGGCAGGACCACCGGTACCATCCGCAACTGCAAGAAAGGAGACGCGGTCGTACAGTTGGGACCGGACCACGTGGCGGCTGGCGGGCGCATCGTAGTCGAGGCGAAGGAGAATTCCTCCTACACGTTGCCCGCCGCGCTGGAGGAGATCGAGGAGGCTCGGAAGAACCGCGGAGCCCAGGTGGGGCTGTTCGTGTTCTCCAAGGCCACTGTGCCGTCCGACCTCGAGTCTCTGGCTCGGTACGGGTCGGACATCACCGTGGTTTGGGACTCGGAGGACCCTGCCACGGACGTGAACCTCACGGCGGGCCTCGAACTCGCGAGGGCCCTGGTGGCCCGCGAGACGCTCGAAAAGGAAGGGCGTGCGGCCGACCTGGAGGCTATCGACACCTCGATTCGAGCCATCGAGAAGGAGCTCAGCAGCCTCGATGAGATCGACCGATGGGCGGGAACGGTTGAGAGCAACGGAAGGAAGATCATCGACAAGGTGAGACGCACGCGGCAGGCGCTCGTGAAGGAGGTCGAGGCCCTCGACGCCCGGCTGGTCGAGCTCAGGAGTGTCCTCGGAGGTGAGCCAGCGTGAGGGAATCCCCTCGGGGCCCGCAGGCTCGGGTAGCAGGAGTGTGTGGAAGGGCATACCATATCGGTCCCTCCCGCGGCGAAGCCCGCAAGGGCGTCCGTGCAATTGTCTCCGCCCACTCCCAACCGGTTTGGTAGTTCGATGAGTCGTAACGAGCGCAGACCTGCCGAGAGCTCATTGAGCCCGCACTCGAGAAGGCGGACTGGGGATGGGATGCGCAGGTCGACATCGGCCCTGGCCGCGTCAACTTGACCGGCGAGTCGATGTACGACGACTCCCAGCACATCGTCGCCGACTACGTTCTCCGACTGTGGCGCATGCCGCTCGCGATCCTCGAGGCCAAGGCGGAGGCCGAGGATGCGGCCGACGGGATGCAGCAGGCTTCGCGCTACGCCCAGCGCCTGGGCCTCCGCTTTTCGATCGTTCGAATGGCGCCAGTACGTCCTCACCGACAACAAGACCGGTGAGTACGAGTCTTTTGACACGCCGCCGAGCCCCGGCGACATTCTCACGTCTGGGCCGCAACATTGTCTGGGAGGAGTGGCGGCCTGTCTTCGAGGCTCCCTGGCATGAGGACCAGGTCACTCGGAAGAAGTCCGGCCCTACCAGGAGATGGCCATCTTCGAGACCCTGTACCGCTTCTCGCCAGGCGAGAAGCGCGTGCTCCTGCTGATGGCGACGGGCACCGGCAAGACCTTCACCGTCTTCCAGCTCGTCTGGAAGCTGCTGCGCGGCAACGTCCTGAGGAACAACCGCATCCTGTTCCTGACCGACCGCAACAGCCTCAAGGATCAGGCCTACCGCGCCTTCGCCGCATTCCAGCGGACGAGCGCGTCATCATCGACAAGGAGCGCGTCGCCAGGGGCGAGCACCTGGTCGGCAAGATCTTCTTCGCCAACTACCAGAACCTCGACGAGGAGCTCGAGGCAAGAAGCTCTACGAGCACTTCGACCCGGACTTCTTCGACCTCGTCGTCGTCGACGAGTGCCATCGCTCCGGCTTCGGCGACTGGTTCGGCGTCCTGGAGCACTTCGAGTCGCCTACCAGCTCGGCCTGACGGCGACACCGCGGGAGCTCGACCAGACGGGCGCGCGCTGACCGAGGAGGAGCTGCGGCGCGACACCTATGTCTATTTCGGGCGAGCCGACGGCTACACCTACTACGCCTCAAGCAGGCGATCGAGGACGGCTACCTTGTGCCCTACCTGCTCGAGGAGCGCATCAGCAACCTCGACGACGACGGGTACACCGGCCCCGACGGCCGCCGCTACACGACGGCAACTTCGAGCGCGACATCCGCCTGCCCGACCGTACCACGCGCATCGCCGAGGATTTGTGGCAGATCCTGGCAAGTACGAGCTGCGTGACGAGAAGACGATCGTCTTTTGCGTCGACGACACTCACGCCGCCTTCATGGCCGCAGAGTTTCGGCGGCTGAGCGGCGACCCCGACTATGCGGCACGCATCACGCGATCGGAGCGCAACTCGCATCAGCTCGAGCGCAACTTCGCCGAGGTCGGTCGCGCCAAACCGCGCGTCGCAGTCACCGTCGACCTGCTGACCACGGGCTTCGACGCCCCGGACGTCAAGAATATCGTCTTCGCGCGGCCGCTCAAGAGCGCCATCCTCTACAAGCAGATGAAGGGGCGCGGCACCCGGCTCTGCGAGGACATCGACAAGCGCTACTTCACCATCTTCGACTACGTCGGCGCCGCTCAGCTGGAGGACGCGGAGTTCGACGGCCACCCGGCGAACATCAGAAGCCGAAAAGCCGGATCGCAGCCAAGAAGAAGGCCGGCGAGCCCGCGCGAAAGCCGGTCGGTGACGGGGTCTCGGTCTTCATCTGCTACGACCGAGCGCTACGTCTGCCTCGCCGATGGCCGGAAGATCCCGTTCGACGATACCGCGAGCAGTCGAAGAGGTCATCCGCGGCATCGCACCAGCGAGCCTCGATCAGCTCCGAGATCTGGATCGACAAGAATACGCGGCGCGACCTTCGCGCGGAGCTCAAGGACCGCGACATCCACGTCGCGGCCTTCCGTCACTTCCTTGAGCTCGACGCGACCGACGACGTCGACATCCTCGCGAAGGTCGGCTTTGACCTGGTGCGCGTTCCGACCCGCCATGACCGCGTGACGCGCTTCTGGGATGAGGACGAGCACTGGCTGCTTGACGCAGCTCGGAGAGCACGACGTGCCCGAGCGAGGACCGCGTCAAAAGCGCGCTTCTGGCAGACGAGCCTCGACCACTACGCGCTCTATGGGATCGACGACCTGGAGCAGGGAGCGACCTACAGCGCGCCGCAGTTCGTCGAGCAGTTCGGCAGCTTCAGCAGCCTGCTCAGCGCTACGGGGGGCCCGACCTGCTCAAGGCCGACCTCGAGGCGGTCAAGGAGCACCTCTACGTGCCCATGGCGGCATAGAGGGAACTGATGCGCATGGCCACAGAACAGAGAACGGCCAAGTGAACAGGCGAAGATCGAGCATCGCCGCCAGGAAGTGCAGCAGGCCGTGAAGAACGCCTGCGACCAGCTCAACAGCGACGGCGTGGACGCCGCGCGACTATGTGGAGCAGCTCGCCTGGCTGTTCTTCCTGAAGGCATTCGACGAGGCCGAGTGCCGGCACGAGCAGGAGGCGGCTTCGACGACCGCACTATACGTGCGCCGGCTCGACGGCGATTATCGCTGGTCCGCCTGGGCGCAGAGACGAACCGCCCGGACGAGATGCTCGAGTTCGTCGACGGCAAGCTCTGGCGCCACCTCCAGACCTTCGGCGCAACCGACGACACGAAGCATTTCGCCGACGACCCGCTGGCCGAGCGCTTCCGGCGCATCTTCTCGTCGGTCCGCAACCACTCCCGTCGAGGGGCCAGCTTCGCGCGCGTCGTGCAGCAGGTGAACCAGCTGCACTTCTCCGACGAGACCGATGTCATCGTGCTCTCGGAGATCTACGAGGACCTTCTGAAGCGCGTCGCGGCCGACTCCGCCGGCTATGCGGGTGAGTTCTACACGCAGCGACACATCATTCGCGCCATGGTCGAGGTCGTCCAGCCGAAGCTCGGCGAGCGCATCTACGACCCCTGCTTCGGCACGGCCGGCTTCCTCGGCGAGGCGGCGGAGTACATCCGCCGGCATCGCAGGCACGCTCAGCGGCAAGGACCTCGACGCCTGCAACACGAGACGTTCTTCGGTGTCGAGCTCAAGCCGCTCACGTATCTGCTCGGCATCATGAACATGATCCTGCACCGCATCGAGGGCGCGAATCTCGAGCTGGCCAACACGCTGGAGCTGCACTCGCCACAACGTCTCGCGAGAAGAACAAGTACGACGTGATCCTCGCGAACCCGCCCTATGGCGGGAAGATGGCTCAGCGAGCTGCAGACCAACTTCACGGGTCCGCAGCGCGCGCCACCGAGTGCCTGTTCCTCCAGCACATCATGGCCAACCTCGCGAAAGGCGGGCGGGCCGGCGTGATCGTGCCCGAGGGCGTGCTCTTCCGCGGTGGGCCAGACGCGAAGGTCCGCGAGCAGCTGCTCGAGCGAGTTCGACGTGCACACCGTCCTCTCGCTGCCGGCCGGATGCTTCCTGCCGTACACCGGCGTCAAGACCAACGTGCTTTTCTTCGACCGCCGCGACGATGGCAGCGGCACAAGAAGTCTGGTTCTACGAGCTTACGAACGACGGCTTCGAGCTCAAGCAGACGCGGAGGCCAATCGGGGGCGACCAGATCCCCGACTTCCTCGCCAAGTGGGAGAAGCGGACGGAGAGCGAGAACTCTGGACGGTGCCCATCGAGGACGATCGCCGAGCGCGAATGCGACCTCTCGAGCCCGGAACCCGAACGCGACAGAACGACTACGAGCACCGCCCGGCACTTGAGCTCGTTCAGTCGATCAAGGCCAAGGAGGAGAGAATCCTGGAGCTACTCGGTGAACTCGAGGCGCTCCTGGAGGACCGGGGGTGACTGTGCGCACTCGACACCGGTCCGTGGCCCATTAGACCCCTGGGCGAAGTCTGCGAAGGACCCTCGACTGTCTGCGGCGTCCAGTCAACGCGGCCGAGCGCGCCACGCAGACTTGGGCCGTATCCGTATTACGGGGCGAATGGGCAGGTGGGCACCATTGACGATTTCATCTTCGATGAACCTCTTGTTCTCGTCGCTGAGGACGGAGGCTTCTTTCATGATCCTTCTTGCGCTCGATCTCGTATCGAGTATCTGGCAAGTGCTGGGTAAACAACCACGCGCACGTTCTACGACCACTGCCCATGGTCGATGTCGACTGGTTGAACTACTCAATTGCCCTTCAGGACGTCACTCGGTTCGTGAAGGGCTCCACGCGCTCCAAGCTAAACCAGCGAGAGCTGAAGAAGGTCCCCATCCCTCTCCCAGGCTTGAGCGAGCAGCAGCGCATCGTGGGACGCATCAGAGCGTGCCTCGAACGCGTGCAGGAGCTCCGCCGCCTGCGTCTCACATCGTTGACGGAAGCCGCCTCTCTCGAGGGCTCTGTCTTCGCAGACTTCGTTGCTGACCGTGTCAGGAAGGATGGGGCAGCAGAGACTGTACGACTCAGTGAGATCACCGTGCGTTCGCAGTACGGTTCATCTTCCAAGGCTAACGTCCGGGGAGAGGGGGTGCCCATTCTGCGCATGGGGAACATCAAGGATGGTCATTTGGATACGACCGACCTGAAGCACCTGCGTCTGCCCCCTAAGGAGCTAGACAAATATCGACTGAAGGAAGGTGACATCCTCTTCAATCGCACGAACTCCCTGGAACTCGTCGGGAAGGCCGCCACGTTCACCGGCCTCGCCGGGGACTGGGTATTCGCCTCCTATCTGATTCGACTTGAAGTGGATCGCCAGAAAGCGCTTCCGGAGTATGTGACGGCGGTGATCAACAGCCGTATCGGTCGTTCGTACGTCTACCGCACCGCACGCCGGGCAATCGGGATGGTGAACATCAACGCCAAACAGATCCAACAGCTGGAACTGCCGCTACCTCCGCTCCCAGCGCAGCGAGAACTGGTCGAGCGCTTGCGCGAGGCGAAGACGGCGAGCGACAGCATTCGTAGCGAGTTGAGCATGGAACCCGTCGACGCCCTGCCGGGAGCCATTCTGCGCCGGGCGTTCGCGGGGATCTTTAGACGTGCGCACGAAAGTTGGGGGCATCGCCACGTGAAGCAGGCCGAGCGCACGGCTTCGGGCGCCCACCTCTGGACTCGCCTCGCCGAGTTTCGGGACCAAGGGGTGGGCCGGCGACCCGCTCGAGTCGGTGGTCCCTTGGTTCGCCGCTCTGCTGATCCTCCGTTGGGCGGAACACGTCGATGCCGAACACGAAGCCGTGGCAGCCTTCGAAGGCAGCGACTACACGCCTGCGATGCCGAGGGGGATCCGCCAGGTCTTGTCGCTCGAGTTGAGCGGAGCCCCCTTGGCCGGAGCCCTCCAGAGTGACGTCCTGACCGGGCTACTGCATGCACCCACTGGGTTGCTCGGCCAGACTCTGCGACGACTGGCTCCTGTGGTCGAGAGCCTCTCCCAAGCGCCTCCGCACCTCATCGAAGTGCTCCTGAGGTGGGTAGGGGAATTCGATCTGGAGACGAGCGGTGGCCGTGAAGCGGCGGGTGAGACGCTTGACGCGTTCATCGAGCAGGCTGCGGGAGAAGCATCGAAGATGGGCGGCGAATTCACGTCGCCGCAGGCTGTTGTTGAACTCGTCGGTGGCACTCTTGGAGCCGAGTCCGGGGGAGCGCATCTACGACCCCTGCTTTGGCACGGGTGGGCTCCTCTCCGCGGCGGCGGGCCGGCTTCACGACAAGGCGCTGCGGATGCCCCCGCGAGTCTGGGCAGACGTACAGCGGAAGAGTGTGTTTGGCGTGGAAGTGAATCCCTTCGCCTACTCCATCGGCCTTGCTCGAGTGGTGTTGGCGGGCATCGACCATCCGGGCCTCGAGCTTGGTGACGCCCTGGAGCGTCCGCTGGCCAAGGATCGCTCGTCTGAGGGGTTCGGATTGCATACTGGCTGTTCCGCCCTGGGGGGGGCGGGTTCGGCCTGAAGTCGGTGCACACTTCCCCATCGCTGCCTCCGGCCTCGAGAACGTTGTTCCTCCAGCATGTAATGGCATCGCTTCGTAGGGGGGGGCGTGCAGTCATCGCGCTCCCCGAGGGCGCGCTCTTCCGACGGGGGGGCAGATCGTAGGGTCCGAAAGGAGTTGCTGTCCGACTACTGTGTTGATGGGGTGATATCGCTCCCGGCCGGCGCCTTCGGGCCGTACACGGGGGTCAAGACGAGCCTGCTCCTGTTCCGACGAGAGAAGGCCGAGCCGGTCGTACGGTTCCTCCAGGTTGACGAGTGGCCCTCTCCTCGCCCGGGTGACGTGATTGACAGAGAAAAGGCCATCGCCCACGCGCACCGAGTCGCGGAAGAGTTCAAGGCCGGAACACCCAACGGGACTCTATGGGAGTCTCCGGTCAAGAAGTTGGCGGCTCGAGACTGGGAACTGGTGGCCAAGCGAACAGGGGAAGAAGCCCTCGCTCGGTCGCTCGACAGGCTGCGCGAGGCGGACCCCAGTATCCCGCTGCAGCAACTCGATGCACTTGCGGAGGTCTTCACAGGCGTCTCATACGGAAAAGACGTCACGACCACAAACGGCGAGGACCCCGCCGTCTTTGCGGGGCTCCTGCGTGTCGGAGACGTGCACCACACCGAGGTTCGCCACCCCTCGCTTTTCCTCAAGGAGGAGGGTAGCGCCCGAGTAGATTCGAAAAACCAACTGCGCGCCGGCGACATTCTCATCACGGTCTCTGGCACAATTGGTAAACTGGGTGTCGTGTCCGATCAGGGCGGCACGGTGGGCTCGGTGGCAACAAAGAGCATCGCTGTGGTGCGTCCCCGCGAGCCAATCGCTCCCCGCTTCATCACTGCCTTGCTTCGCTCAAGCGCATACCAGGATTGGTTCCGCGGCCATGCGCGGGGAGCCACCATTCAGCACCTATCTGTCCGAACCCTCCGGAATCTTCCGGTGCCGGTACCGGAATTGCCGATCCAGGAACGCCTGGTTCGACACTCCAGGTGAGGAGACCGTGGATCCCTTCGCGGCCTTGATCCGAATCGTCGAGAATCGTGAGGGAGACGATCCGGTGAGCCGTCTGGCTCGAAGAATTCAGCCAAGCGCTGGGTTCGCACCGATCAGGCCAGGCGGCCTCAGATCCGGTTGTCCTGCTTGAGAGGGTTGCGCGGTCGGTTCGGGACCTTCGCAATCGGGTCGCACACTCGTCGATCACGACGACACCTGATCTTGGCCGATGGATTGTGGACCTGGCGGAGGCCGTCGGGACTCTGGAGGGCCTGAGCCACGTCCCTCCGGGGCCAGGGAGGGTGGCGATCCTCGACAGCGCTCAGCAGCGCCTGGCGAGCCTGCAGACAAGCCTTGGGGAGTCGCCCCTCCCCCGCTTGACGATGCGAGGGACCTCGCAGCGGGAATGTCCCGACTCCTCCGGAGGGAACTGGAGTCGATCCTCGCGGACGTCAGCTTGGAGCCAGGCGTTGAGCCAACCGCCGTCGTCGCAGGAATGGCGACCGAGGTCCAGGTGAGACTTCGGAACCGGTCACCCCTTGGTCTGCGGCACGTAGCGGTCTCGACACTCCCGAATGTTGGTTCCCGCCGACTTCCGTACCTAGCCGAAGGCGAGGTGCTCAGCTTTCCGGCACGCATTCCGCCCCGTTCTGAAGCGGGCGCCTTCCGCTTTCAGCTCCGGTGGCAGGTAGAACGCCTCGACGGCAAGGCCATGTCTGGCGAGGCGCCAATGGCGGTTGACGTCCGGTCCACCCGGGAAACCGTACAGCGTGGAGACCTTGGCAGTAGCCCATACATCGTCGGAAGCCCCATCGACCGCGAGGAGATGTTCTTCGGGTGACAGGACATCATCGCCAATATCCAGCGACAGCTGTCCACCAGCCACCGAGCCAACGTCATCCTCCTTGAGGGAAACCGAAGAACAGGGAAGACATCGATCCTGAGGCGCCTCCAGGACCCCACCGTCCTGCCGGGCTGGATGGTGGTCAACTGCTCGTTCCAGGGCGCTGAGGGCCACAAGAGCAAGGCTGGGCTACCCACCAATGAGGTCTTCCGGCTCATGGCTCGTGACATCGGTTGGGCGGCCCATGCTGCGGGACTTCAAGTCTGGCTGCCGGATGTGGAACCCGCCGATCCCACCAAACCATTCAAGGTCGCTTTTGTGAGAGCTCTTTCGGAGGCGTTCTCTGGCGAACACCCGTTTGAGGTCTTCGAGCTATTCGTACAGGGGGTTCTGGAAGCTGCAAGTCCGCGCCGACTGCTGCTGATGCTGGACGAGTTCGACAAGCTCCAGGAAGGGATAGATACTGGGATCACGAGTCCCCAGGTCCCTGAGAACATCCGATACCTTCTCCATACCTACCCAGGTCTATCGGCCGTCCTCACAGGCTCTCGCCGCCTGAAGCGGCTCAGGGAGGAGTACTGGTCGGCGCTCTTCGGCCTGGGCCACAGGGTCGCTGTGAGCGAGTTGCCATTGGACGATGCCCGCCTCCTGGTGACTCGGCCCGTTGAGGGACGTCTCTCCTACGTGCCGGAAGCGGCGGACCGCCTCGTGGTACTCTGCGCTCGACAGCCGTTCCTTATTCAGTCCCTGTGCAACCGGATCTTCGAACGTGCCGTCAACTCGGATGTGCGCGTGGTTACCGTTGGCGCCGTTGGCGAGGCAGCGGACGTCATGGTCCAGGACAACGAGCACTTCCGCACCCTCTGGGGCTACGCAGGGACCGAGCGCAGGCGCTTCCTCCTTTCTCTATGCGAGCGGCTAGACGCGGAGCCCGATCCCATCACGCTTAGCCTGCTGGAAATGAAGCGTCGAGGAGCAGGGGATCGCCCTGCCGGCAGCCAGCCGGCTCGGTGAGGACTTGGAGTTCCTGCGTGAGCTTGAGCTTCTCCAACTCCAAGTAACCACGCGTGGCTCCGCGTACGTCCTGGCCATCCCGTCGATGGCCGCGTGGATCCGCCGGAACATCGACTTCGAGGACCAACGTCAGAAGGCGGCGAGTGAGATGGCGGCGTCCGGACAGTGAACAGAGTGGAATCATCCATGGCAGTTCTATCGGGGCAGGGTTTCAGAACCAAGACCGACGTTGCGCAAGGCAGGTGGTCGCGGCTTTCCTGAGGATGAGAATGGACGATGACTGATAGCCCCTACCAGGTACTGGGTACCGGTATTCCGCGCATGCTCGGGCGGGAGCAGCTCTTCGAGAGGCTTTGTCGGCACCTTACCAAGGCCACGCCGGACCATATGTGCGTGGTTGGGCACACCCTGTTTGGCAAATCGGTCGTGCTGAACCACCTAGCTGCACACTTCAAGGACTCCGGCGACCACTACGTCACGTCGATCTACTGGGACCTTCGTCACGGCACGCCAACTACCGACGAGGAGTTCCGGGCGGGCTTCGCGGGGTGTGTGAAGAGTGGTCTACTTCCGGTCCACCGGGACCTAGCCGAGTACCTGGACCTGAAGGACGAAGCGCTCAGTGATCTCCTCAACTCGTGTTCGTGGAGATGGAGGCGAAGGGACATCGCATGCTGGCGGTGCTCGACGGGTTTGACCACGTCCTCGCCGACGGCAACATCTCGCGGAACATATGGGACGAGATGCGATCCCTTGCGCAAAGGACGAGCCTCCGTCTGGTGACGGGTAGCCGCAGAAGGTTGAGGGAGCTCTGCAAGACAGAGGAATCTAGGACGTCGGACTTCTGGGAGATCTTTTACGACACGCCGGTGCTCGTGGGGTGCCTTGAGGACCGAGACTGGGATGGTTCCTCAAGCCCTTCAAGGAGAAGGGCGTTGAGCTGGATGGATCGGCCCTCAAGGAGATCTCCAACTGGACCGGGGAGTCCCTGATCCTGGCCGCTGCCCTGGCGGACCGATTGCTCGCCGAGTCGCAAGGGGGAGGTGAGATCTCGAAGACGGAGGTAGACGCCATTGCCGAGACTATCCTAGAGGATCGCCGCGAGCCTCTCGGCATGCTCTGGGACGACTGCCCCGCTGAGCTTCAGGCAGACCTGGTCGCCCTTGCCGAGGGAGACCTACGCCTTTCAGAGGTCTCCGATGATCGCATGCGGGACCTGGAGTTGCGCGGCCTGGCTCGATCCGTCTGGCAACAAGCTCCGTTCGTCGTGCAGACTCATGCAGCGATATGCGAAGCAGCAGGCCGTCGAAGTCGCTAATCTTCAGCGGCTATTCGGTGATACGGAGTGCTTCGATTCGAACATCCGTGCACTCTTGGAGCTGCGGCTCACACAGGTCAGGGCGGGTACAGATCCACAGCTATACGCCGACGTGGAGCACGCCATCCGTGACCTTCAGCCCGAGCCGCGGCATGCCGTGGTCTCGGCAAGGGGAATCACGGAGCGAGCCTTGCACGTCATCTGGGAGGCTGAAAACCCAGGGATGGCCCTCCTCGATGAGTGGAAGGAGGCCGGAGTCCAGCTCGACGACGACGGTAGCTTCCCCACCAGCGGAGGGAGGCAGTGCGCCATTCTCCGCCGGATTACAGGGACCCAAGACCAGCGCCCGGTGGCCCGGTTCGTGACCAAACGCACCTACCTCTTGGTCGACCACCTCCAGAGTATTGGAGACTGGGGACAGCACAGGAACCAGGAGGAGGTTCCCTTGCAGGTCGCTGCCTCGTTTTGCCTGTCGGCGATCGCCCTCTGCGAAAGCCTCGCCCTCGACCTCGCGGCGACCGGTTGACCTCGATCGGTATAGCGCATCGGGATGCGCGTCACCTGGGCCTCCCCCGCCCCTGGGAATCGGAGCTTCGACATAGCGGTGCAATGGCTCACCGCCCCCCGCACGGAGGGGTACTTCGGGGCCGCCGCCGGCGGCGGTCCTCAATTAGCGTATCTCGTCCCGTCGGAGAGCTCACTTTCGGGAGGTAGCAGAAATGCTCGGGTCGAAGCGACGCCGCAAAGACCCCGGAGTCCATGTAGTGCCGATCCGCTACGGACCCATCATGGTGCCCCATAAACCGATCCATATCGGCCTTCGGGATGCCCCTCGCGCGGCCGATCGTGATGTGAGAGGCACGGAGGATGTGCGTCGCCTTGCCGGGCCTCCTGAGCGATGCTGCCTCGAGCACCTTCCGCACCCGCCCCTGGATCGTGCTGGTGTTGGCAGGTCCGTCCGCAGCGGAGTTCGTGAATAGCAGCGCAAGTGGATCGTCGCCCGCCCGCATCAGGAGGTCTTTGAGCCACGGCCTGAACGCCGCTTGGATCGGCACAAATCTCTCGGCCGCGGCCGATTTCGTGCCCGAAACGAAGATGACGCCCTCCTCCAGGTGAACGTCCTGCCGACGGAGGAAGGTCATCTTTTCCACCCGCACGCCAAGGTAGAACAGCGTGGCGATCATATATGCCACGTCCGGCACAGCCCCGTTCTTCTTCGCGTCTTGGAAGGCGGCCCGATCGAGTTTGGAAGCCACCTCCAGAATCGTCCGCATTTCCTCGACCGTGTAGGCCCGCCCGGCCTGCCGCCGTTCCCCCGTCTCCGCGCGACGCCGCCTCGCCAGCGCTCCGCCCACCGACTCGATGGTCACCCACCCGCGCCAGGGTGCCGGTCGTCCCGGATAGGCGTGTTTCCAGATCTCCCCGAGCGCGGCCAGGACCGTCTGCTTGGTCGCCCGCTCCATCGGGCGGCCGCGCACCGTCCGGAGCCCCGAGATCCACTCCTGGACCACCGGCCCGGCGAGGGCTTCGAGCGGTTGGCTGTCACCGGGCGCTGAGAGTGTACCAGGAATAGCGCCCGTAAGTGTACCACCCAGGTAAGGCACGGCACGTAAGTTCCGGGCCTTCGCCGGAGCGAGCGACTTGGCCCGATACCTGGAGATGCGAAGCGACAACGACTTGAGAGTCTGATCGATCTGGGATGGTCGGAGCGACGGATCGCGCTCGAGCTCCGCATCCACCGCAACACGGTTCGTCGCCACGCCGAGCTGCGCCGGGCAAAGTGTACCAAAACGCCCACCGACTCGGAGGCGGCGCCCGTCGAGGCCGCTCCCCCCGCCGCGGCCGCGCAGATCCGTCCGCCGTTTTTGGCCGCGTCCCTCGCGATAAGATTCTGCCGGGGTCCAGCCGGCGACAGCGCGCAGGGATCTATCAGCACCTGGTGGAGACGCACGGCTACGCGGGCAGCTATGACTCGGTGAAGCGCTACGTGCGTCATCTCAGAGCCGGCTGCCCCAGCGCGTCGTGGGGCGATGCACTACGGCCTGGTGAAGAAGCGCAGGTTGACTACTTCCGCGGCGCGCCCACGTTCCACCCGAGCCGGGCACGTACCGCCGTCCCTGGGTTTCTGCATGACGCTGTGCCACTCGCGCACGGTATGAGGAAGCTGTCTGGAGCTGGATCTGCCCACGTTCCTCCGCTGCACCAGCGGGCGTTCCGGGAGCTTACCGGTGTGCTGACGGTCATCCGCCACGACAACATGACCGCGGCGTCTCGCGCGCGTGCTTCTCCGATCCGACAGCAACGTAGTTACCTGGCGTTCGCCAAGCACTGGGGCTTCACGCCGCTGCCGACGCAACCCTACACCCCGCAGAGAACGGCAAGCAGGAACGATCGGGCGTTACTGCAAGCACAACGCCTACCGCAAGGAACAGCGCTTCGACTCCCTGAGCCAGCACAACCATCACTTGCGCGCTGGAACGAGCGCTGGCTCGCACACGGATCCACGGCACCACCAGCGCCAGGTCTGGACGCACTTCCTGGAGAGTGACCTCCCTGCGCTCGCGCCCTGCCCCACGGAGACTTCGCCTCTTCGAGTGCGGCACGCGCAAGGTGCACGTCGATGCGCACGTGAAGGTGATGGGCGCCTTCTACCCCGTCCGCTGAGTCTCATGGGCGTACAGGTGCACGTGCGCTGGGACGAGCATCTGGTGCGGTCTTCTATGACGACACAGAGGTCGCCCTGCACGCACGAGTATCCCCGGACGCTGGGCGCTCCGTCCCGGCACCACCCCATCGAACTCACTTCTACGCAGCACTCTCACCTGCAGTGGCTGAAGCGTCGCTTCAGTGAATTGGTCCCGAGCTGCGCGCTGGGCCGAGGCCGCCCACGAAGTCGCGGCATTCGCAGCTTCAAGCTCTGCAAGGCGTGCTGCGTCTCGCCGACAAGTACTCCCGCGCTCAAATGCTGCGCGCCGCCAAGCACGCACTCGAACAGCGGCTCTTCCGCTACCCACCTTCCAGCATCTCGCCGCTCGCCCCGGCCCCCGCCTCCCCGACGCGCGCTCATCGAGCACGACCCCGCCATTCGACCCATCGAGCAATACTCGCTGGCCGACTTCCTCATGCGCCACCGCCCTCGCTGTCGCGCAGCGCCGATGTCCTCCACTTCCTGAACCAGAATCTCATGACTATAATCCAACCAGCTCAGCAATCCGCTCTCCGCATGCGCAGCCCTGCCTGCACGCCTCGCCCACCAGCGCAACTCACGACCTAGTCTCGAGATCTCATCGCGACGAGCTCGATGCCGCTCCGACGACTCTTCGCCCGCCGCCTCAGCAGCGCATCACGAGTGAGAGTCGCGACTTCGACTAGTTCAACCCAAGCTCCACGCAACCGCTCTGCGACTGCCACCGCCCGCTTCGCCGAACGACAACATCCTCCTCGTCGCCCGCCCGCGTCGCAAGAGCACAGCCTCACGCATCGCCATCGGCCACCGGCTGCTACGCGGCTGCTCAGAGGTCTTCCAACTCGCGAGGAATCATCGACGAGCGACGCCAGGTCGCGACTCGTCGACGCCTCAGCACCATCGACGCCTGCACTCGAGGATTCGTATGAAGACCTACGCGCCACCGCCGAGACTCCTCGACATCATCATGCGCCGCCACGAGGCCTCCCTACAATCATCACGACGAACAGACCCACTAGGACTGGCCAGTCCTCGACGCCCCGCCGCACGCATCCTCGACGCTTCCTCCAGACGTCGAATCCTGCTCATGCAGACGCAGCTACGACTCCGCGGCGGCGCGAAGGGTTCCGGCGGCCGGCCAGCTCGCTGACCCGGCGGGCGACTTCCCCCACTTCAACTGACGGCAACAAGTCCCGTCGCAGCAGAACTGCGCGTGCCTGACCCCCCTCGTTCTTGCAGCGCCTCGCCGGCGCTGCCTACCTTCTCCCGCCCCGCCTGTTACACTTTAGCGCCCGCCCCACTCCGCCCCATTGGTCACCGAACGCCGGCACCACATGCCGATCCAGGTTCGACTTCCGGTTGATAATGGTGTTCGGCGGCGCCGTTTCCTCGAGCTCGGCCAGGTAGCTCTTCGCCACCTCCGCGACGGTCCGCAGGGCGACGCCGCCCGTGAACCAGCCCGTCGCCCAGCCGGTCCACGTACGCATCCACCCACCGCAGCGCATCCCGCTTCGAGCCCGTCGTTTCGCCATTCTCAGGCCACCCGCGCGCCTCCGGATCCCGCACGACCAGGATGCCGTCGTCCCGGGAACCGCCGCGTCCGCAGGTCCAGGTACCAGTGCGCCCCGCCCTTCCACGTCCGCCGACGCAGCCGCTCGTACAGCTCCCGCCTCAGCTCGTTTGTCACATGGTCGACGCCCCGCATCATCGTGCACCCCAACGACTTGCGTGTCGCCGACATCTGGCGGCTGCGACGGAGCTTGTCACACAGATTGTCACACACGGCCTCCGCCTGGGAGCCGCGTTGTGTTCTAAGTTGTTGTGGGAGAACGCATTTCAGGGACCCACGGTGTCGCCGACACCTGGTTCCCCTACATGCTGATCTGATAGGGGAACCAGCTAGCCACAGCCTCACCCCCCCGCGTGGCCGGCCTGAACACCCATTCCGCGGCCTCGCGGATCAGCCTCTGGTTGAACCCCTTGTCGCCCGTCGGGGGGTTGAGCCGCGTCGAGTCCGGCACCACCCGCCCCTTCGCGTCCACGAAGACCCACACCTCCACGGTCGTGCCCTTCAGGCTCTTGTTCGCAGGCGGGATGATCATGCCGCGCGGCTGGGGTGGGTTGAGCCTGAAGCGGCCCTCCGCCGCGTTGCCGCCGTCGCCTTTGCCGGTGCCGTTCTCGATGCCGGGGCCCTCGCCGGAGCCGGGGGCCTTGCCGATCACCGACGCGGGGTCGATCTCGGGCTCCATGACGAACTGCACGGGCTCGACCTCGATCGCCACGGCGATGGGCTTGGGCGGGGGGATGATCCGCACCGCGGGCGGCGCCGAGATGTTGAGGGCGTGCATGGATCCGGCGGCCGCCCTGTTGTCCCCGGCCCGCGGGCCGGCGGCCGCGAAGGGCGACAGGGGGATGGGCGTCATCCGCCACCCTATGAACAGCACCAGGTGGACGAGCACGGAGATGAGGAGCGCGATGCCCCAGATCTTCCGCTCCCGCTGCCTGCGCTCCTTGGCGCCCTGGTGGTGGTGACCGGCTTCCGACATGCCCTTCCCCGAGCCGCACGACGCCGTGGACCGGCGCCGATCGCTATCTACTACAGGGGGATGAGTCCAGGGGTTTCCCTGTCCTCCCGGGACACCCCGGAAACCGGCCACCACCGCGCCACACCGGACCTCCGCGTCCGGCGGGCGGGCGGGCGGATCCCCGGGTCAGCCGGCTTCGATGGGACCGGTATTGCCGCCGTGCTCCTCCAGGATCTCCATGATGTGGCTGCGCTCGGGCTCGGTGTCGGCGCTGACCCCTACCACGATCCGACCCTCCTCGAGCAGCTTGGCGAAGTGCTCGGCCCTGTACTCGGTCATGCCGGCACCGACGAGCGCACCGACCAGCCCGCCGGTCGCCGCCCCTGCCCCGAGGCCGGCCAGCGCCGCCGCCAACGGACCGGCGAGGGCGATCCCGAGGGGGGGCACCACGAGCGTCGTGCCGACCGCGGCGATCGCCGCACCGGCCGCACCGAGCGCCCCGCCGATCGCTCCTCCGACGCCGGCCCCTTCGCCGGCCTTCGAGTGCTTCTCGAGCTCCACGGACTCCACGATCACCGCGTTCGACTCGAGCTCACCGTAGCGCGGATGCGTCTCGATGTGGCGCTCGCGCGTCTGCGTGGCCATGAAGATGCTGATGCGCTCGCGCGCGTACCCGCGCTCCTGCAGATCCCTCGTCGCGTCGAGCGCGTTCTCGAGCTTGGCGAAGGACGCCGATACGAAGCGCGGCAGGCCACTCGGGAAGGTCCCGAGGTCGATCGTCGTGTGTGTTCCTGTAGGGTCGTTGCGTGACATGGTCCCTCCTGGAGCAGTGGTTGGACGGACGTCAGGGTGCACGGACCATGCCCACGCTCACCCGCATCGTTTGAAACGTTCATAATACCTACCTCGTATGGAAAACGTCCGACCGCCGCGTCGGGGCGAACCGACCACGAGGAGAACGCCGTGCCACCGAACCTCCCGAGCGATTTCGAGCAGCAGGTCCTCCTGGCCGTCTGGCGCCTGGGCGACGACGCGTACGGCACCTCCGTGCGCGACGAGCTGGAGGCCCGCACGGGCCACGAGGTCGCCCACGGCGCGGTCTACGTCACGCTGACGCGCCTGGAGAAGAAGGGCCTGGTGCGCTCGCGCCTCTCCGACCCGACACCGGTGCGCGGCGGCAAGTCCAAGCGCTTCTTCGGCATCACCGCCGAGGGCATCGAGGGGGTCCGCGAGACGCGGCAGCTCATGGACCGCCTCTGGGAAGGGCTGCCCGGCCAGGCGGCCGGCCGCGCGCGCGGCTAGCCGGTCCGGAATCGCGATGTCCTCCCCCCGACCCTCCCCCCGGCCTCCGGCGCTGGCGCGTCTCATCCTCCGCCTCGCCCTGCCGGCCGCGGTCCGGGACGCCTTCGCGGGCGACCTGGAGGAGCGCTTCCACCGCCAAGCCGTGCGCAGCCTGTCCGCGGCACGGCGCGCCTACTGGAAGGACATCCTCTCCCCGACGCTCTTCCGCCTCCGCCGCGAGGCGCGGGGCATGCACCTTCCCCCGGGCTCGTCGCCCGCAACCGGACGTGGAGACGGCACGATGACCGCCCTGCTCGCCGACCTGAAGTTCGCGCTGCGCATGATCCGCAAGGCGCCCGCCTTCACGGCCGTGGCCGTGCTCTCCCTCGCCCTGGGGATCGGGCCGAACACGGCGATCTTCTCGCTCGTCAACGCCGTCCTCTTCCAGAAGTGGGGCGTGCGCGACGCGGACACGCTCGTCGACGTGTACGGCCTCAGCTCGACCGACCAGCACTACTTCACCAACTGGCGCGTCTACGAGCTGGTGAGGGACGGCGCGACCGATGTCTTCGGCGACGTCGCGTCGCACGCCATGTACATGGGCAACATCGACCGCGACGGCGAGGGCGAGCTCGTCATCGGCGAGATGGTCACGGGCAACTACTTCGACGTCATGGGCGTGCCGGCCGAGCGGGGCCGCACCTTCCTTCCGGAGGAGGACGCCACCCCGGGCACGCACCCGGTGGTCGTCCTCTCGGACCGCTTCTGGCGTAGCCACTACGGCGCCGATCCGTCCACGGTGGGCGGACAGATCCGCCTGAACGGGCGGCCCTACACGGTCGTGGGGATCGCGCCTCCCACGTACAAGGGCCGCATCGCGCCGGGCATCGGCACGGACTTCTGGGTGCCGTTCAGCATGTACACGCACCTGACGCCGGATCGGAAGGGCGACGGTGACTTCATGATCACGGGCCGGATGAAGCCGGGGATCCCCGCCGAGCGGGCGATCCCGGCCGTGGACGCCGTCGCGGCCCGCTACAACGAGGAGCACCCGGAGTCGCGCAGCCGGCTCCGGCTCAGCGCCGTCCCGCTGGGCTCCATCCTCCTGCACCCGGACCTCGACAAGACGATCGGGGCGATGGCCGCGCTCCTCTTCGTCGCGGTCGGGATGGTCCTCCTCATCGCGTGCGTGAACCTGGCCGGCTTCCTCCTGGCCCGCTCGACGGACCGGCGCAAGGAGATGGCGGTCCGCGTCGCCATGGGCGCCGGCGCCGGCGCGATCGCCCGCCAGCTCCTGGTCGAGTCCTCCGTCCTCGCCGTGATGGGCGGCGTGCTGGGGCTCGCCCTGGGACAGCTCTTCCTGCGGGCCCTGCTCTCGATCCGCTTCCCCGTCCCGATGCCGATCCGGCTCGACGTCGCGCTGAACGGACGCCTCCTCCTCTTCACGGTCCTCGTGTCCGTGGTCGCCGCCCTCCTCTTCGGGCTCACCCCCGCGCTCAACGCCATCCGCGCGCCGGTGGCGTCCACGCTGCGCGACGAGTCGGGATCGAGCGGCGGCCTGGGGAAGGCGCGCGCGCGCCAGCTCCTCGTCGCGGCGCAGATGGCCGTGTGCACCGTCCTCCTCTTCGGCGCCGGCCTCTTCGTCCACAGCCTGCGCAACGCGACGGGTCAGGACGTGGGCTTCTCCACCGCGCCGGCCGGGGTCGTGACCGCCGAGACGTGGGCCAACCAGTACACGGACGCGCAGCAGCGCGCCTTCGTGGAAAACGTCGTGCGCGAGGTCTCGGCCGAGCCGGGCGTGGACGCCGTCGCCGCGACGCGCCGCCTCCCGCTCGACCTGGGCCAGACGAACGTCGCGCTCGACATCCCGGGCGTCGAGCCGCCGCCGGACGCGAACCACCACTACGTGGAGTGCACGGGGGTGACGCCGGGCTACTTCGAGGTCATGGGCATCCCGATCCTCGAGGGCCGCGGGTTCGACGATGGCGACGCTCCGGGCGCCCAGCGCGTGATCGTGCTGTCGCAGGCGGCGGCCGAGCGCTTCTGGCCGGAGGGTGGAGCGCTCGGGAAGGTCGTCTACCTGGACGCCGACGCGAGCAAGGAGGCGCTGGTGGTGGGCGTGGTCGGGAACGCGAAGATCTGGAGCTTGACCGAGGCCCCGAGGCCGTACCTCTATCAGCCGATCGCGCAGAGCAACGACTACGGCACCTACCATTTCGTGGCGCGCGGGCCGCAGCCGGCGCCGCAGCTCGCCGCCGCCGTGCGCGACGCGGCCAAGCGGGCGGATCCGGCGATCGTGCTCTCCCACGTGGGCACGATGGCCGACCACCTGGGCTACATCTTCTTCCTGCCGAAGATGGCCGCGCTGCTCCTCTCCCTGGTCGGCGGGCTCGCGCTGGTCCTCGGCGCGGTCGGCCTGTACGGGATGGTGAGCTACGCGGCGGCGCGCCGCACCCGCGAGATGGGGATCCGCCTCGCGCTGGGCGCGGATCGGCGGCGCGTGGTCGGGCTGGTCGTGCGCGGCGGGCTCACGGTCGTGGCGATCGGCGCCGTCCTCGGGCTGGTCGGCTCGGTCGCCCTCGGCACCGCGCTCGGCCGCTTCCTCATCGGCGTGGGCGCGACGGACCCGCTCTCGCTCCTGATCGCTCCGCTCGTGCTGGGCGGGGTGGCGGCCATGGCCGCCTGGCTCCCCGCCCGCCGCGTCGGACGGGTCGATCCGACCGTGGCGCTGCGCTCGGAATAGGCGCGCTGCGGCACGGGCCACACCGGGGCGGAGAGGCGAAGCGCGGATCGAATAGACCGGCGGTCCCCTTGGGTTACATTCCAGGCGCCGACGACCCCGACCGGGGGGTCGTCGGCCGCCTTCCGCCGGTGGCCGAACCCGCTCCATGCTCGACTCGCCCCCCCAGATCCAGGCGACCTCCCGCTCCGTCGTCCGCGCCTTCTACGAGCTCACGAAGCCGGGAATCGCGGGCTACGTGATGGTGACGGCGGGCGTGAGCGCGTACGTGGCGTCGCGCGGCCAGGTGGGGATCGTGGCGATGCTGCACGTGATCCTCGGCACGGGGCTCGCCACCGGGGGAGCGCTCGCCCTCAACCAGTACGTGGAGCGCGAGTACGACGCCATCATGGTGCGCACGCGCCGGCGCCCCCTCCCCTCGGGGAGGCTGCAGCCGGTCCAGGCGCTCCTCTTCGGCGTGGCCACGATGATGCTCGGCATCGTCTACCTCGCCCTCTTCTCGGGCGCCCTGCCGGCGCTCCTCGCGGCGCTGTCGGCGCTGGCCTACCACGGCGTGTACACCCCGCTGAAGCGGCACTCCCATCTCGCCACGCTCGCCGGCGGCGTCCCGGGTGCCATGCCCACGCTGATCGGCTGGTCGGCGGCGCGCGGCGTGATCGATCCGGCCGGTCTCGGCCTGTTCGCGATCGCCTACGCCTGGCAGCTCCCGCACGTCCTCGGTCTGGCGTGGATGCTCCGCGAGGACTACGAGCGCGTGGGGTTCCGCCTGATCCCCCCGCACGACGCCGCTGGGAAGGTGATCAGCCGGCACATGCTCGCCTGGCTCCTCCTCCTCGTGCCGCTCAGCGGCGTCCCGACCTGGCTCGGCTACACGGGATGGGTCTACTTCGGCGGCGCGCTCGTGGCCAGCCTCGCGTTCCTGGGGTTGGGTCTTTCCGCCGCGCGCGACTTCACGGGAGGCGCGGCCCGCAGGGTCTTCTTCGGGTCGCTCCTCTATCATCCCGTGCTCCTGGGCCTCATGCTGTTCGACACCGTCCGCATCGGATCCTGATGGAGGTACGCCCGTGCGCTCCGCCGCGCTCCTCGCCGCAGCCCTCCTCCTGGCGCCCGCTCCGGCGATGAGCCAGGGCACCGCGCCGGGCGCCGCCGCACGCCCTCGCGCCCGCGACATCGGGCTGGTGGTCGGCATCTTCCAGCCGGGCACGAACAACGCGATCACGGACGTCGCGGGCGTCCGCGTCGGGCAGACCACCGTCGTGCAGCCGCCGAACGTGCGCACGGGCGTGACCGCGATCCTCCCGCACGGGGGCAATCCGTTCCTGAGCCGCGTCCCTGCGGCGATCCACGTCGGCAACGGCTTCGGCAAGCTCCTCGGCGTGACGCAGGTCCGGGAGCTCGGCGAGCTGGAGACGCCGATCCTGCTGACGTGCACGCTGTGCGTGTGGAAGGCGGCGGACGCGATGGTCGGGTGGATGCTGGCGCGCGACGGGATGGCGGACGTCCGCTCGATCAACCCGGTCGTGGGCGAGACGAACGACGGCACGCTCAACGACATCCGTGCCCGGCCGATCACGCCCGAGCAGGTGGTGTCCGCGCTCGAGTCCGCGACGGACGGGCCGGTCGAGGAGGGCGCCGTCGGCGCCGGCGCCGGGACGGTCGCGTTCGGCTGGAAGGGGGGGATCGGCACGAGCTCGCGCGTCCTCCCCGAGGCCCTCGGCGGATACACCGTGGGCGTCCTGGTGCAGACGAATTTCGGCGGCATCCTCCAGATGGGGGGCGCTCCGGTGGGCATCGAGCTGGGGCAGTACTCCTTCTCGAACGTGGTCGGCCCTCCCGCCCGTGGCGCGGCGCGGGACACCTCCAGTGGCTACGACCCGTCCGGCGATCCGCAGGAGTGGGGCTCGTGCATGATGGTCGTGGCCACGGACGCGCCCCTCTCCGATCGCAACCTGGAGCGTCTGGCGAAGCGCGCGATCATGGGCCTCGCGCGCACGGGCTCGTACGCGAGCAACGGGAGCGGCGACTACGTGATCGCCTTCTCCACCGCGAACGGCGTGCGCCGCGCCACCACCCCCTCCGTGATCCGTATCGACGACCTGCACAACGAGCAGATGAGCGGCCTCTTCGAGGCCGCGGTCGAGGCCACCGAGGAGGCGATCTACAACTCCCTGCTGAAGGCCGAGACGGTCACGAGCAACGGGCACACGGTGCAGGCCCTCCCGCTCGACGCGACGCTGGAGGTGCTGCGGCGTCACGGCGTGATCGGCGGGCGCTGAGCCTCCTCACACCAGCCTCATCCTCGCAAGGAGCGCCTTGAAGCGCGGGTGCGTCCGCAGCGGCGCGAAGAGGAACGAGCCCCTCAGACCGTAGATCGCGCCGCCCCGCATCTCGTAGGCGCGCTCCAGCATGTCGATGGCGCGCTCGTGATCACCGAGCCCGGTGTGGACGAACGCGAGGTGGTAGGGGGACGCGTCCCGCTCCTCGAGCCGCCGCAGGATCTCGCGGGCGTCGTCGGGCCGGCCGGTGAGCGCGAGTGCCTGTCCGAGCTGTGCGAGCCACTGCGTGTTGTCGGGCGCGAGCGCGACGGCGCGCTCGATCTCGGCGAGACCCTCCGCGACCCGTCCCTCCTTCAGGTGGGCCCATCCGAGCGTGGCATGAGCCCGGTCGTGCTCGGGATCGACCTCCACCGCGCGCGACGCCTCCGCCGCAGCCTCCGCGTACCGGCCGGCACGCAGGAGCGTGCTCGCGACATCCAGCCGGTGGGCCAGCGGGTCCAGCTCCTGGGCGCGCCGCTGCATCACCAGCGCCTCGTCGTAGCGCTCGCGCGCAGAGTACAAGCGGCCGAAGAGGTCCCAGGCGTCGGCGCTGTTCGGGCAGAGCTCGACCGCGCGGCGGAACGCGGCCTCCGCCGCCGGCCAGTCGAATTCCCAGAGCGAATGCACGTAGCCCATGGCGCAGTGTGCCTCTCCGAGGCCGGGGTCGAGGCGCAGCGCCTCGCGGGCCGCATCCGTCGCCTGCCGCCGAGCGACGTCGGGGGCTATCGCGCCGGCCTCGGCCAGCTCGGCAACGGCCATCGCGAGGGACGCATGCGCCAGGGCGTAGGAGGGGTCGCGCTCGATCGCGCGCCCGTAGAAGCCGATCGCCCGCCGCAGCGCCTCCGGCGTGAAGTCGATGAAGGCGTATCGGCCCTTCAGGTAGAGCTGGTAGGCCCGCAGGTCGCTCGTCGGCTCGCCGCCGATTCGCGTCCGCTCGTCCACGGTCAGCTCCGCCTCGAGCGCCGCCGCGATGTGCAGCGCGACGTCCGTCTGGATCGCGAAGATGTCGGTGAGATCCCGATCGTACGTCTCCGCCCACAGATGCCGGTCCGTATCCGCGTCGACGAGCTGTGCCACGATGCGCACGCGGTCCCCGATCCTGCGCACGCTCCCGTCGACCAGCGCGGTCGCCCCGAGCGTCGCCCCGATCTCCCTCAGGCTCCGTCCCCTCTTCTTGAAGGGCATCACCGACGTGCGCGAGATGACCTTGAGGGCGCGGATCTTCGACAGGTTGGCGATGACGTCCTCCGTGATGCCGTCGGCGAAGAAGTCGTTGTCGGGGTCCGCGCTCAGGTTCTGGAAGGGGATGACCGCGACGGACGGCGGGGAGGCTCGGCCGTCCGACGTCGGGGTGGCGACCCTCGGCTCCGACCGCGCCGACGCGCCCGTGGACGGCTCGCTCCCGGTCCTTTGAACGCCTGCGCGGGTGAGGTCGAACGCCCAGGCGAGGCCCATGGCGACCGGGAAGAGGGCCACCGCCAGGACCACGAGGAAGGTCATCGTCCGCTCCGGGAGATGGAGCGCCGGCACCAGGATGTCGGCTCCCTGCAGCGCGCCGAACGCCGCCACGACGTAGAGGCCGGCGGCCCTGAAGACGCGACGTCTCCTGAGCTCGGACAGGAGCGATCGGACCCGACTCAATCACGTCTCCGGGACGGGGTGGAGCGGCAGGGCGGCGGTTCCGGCTACATTGTGCGCTCCCACGATCCAGGAAGCGATGGGGGGGAGGATCCATGAACGTCGGACCCGGGACGCTCCAGGACCACCACTGGGCGCTGCGCGCCGCGGTGTACCGCCAATTCGCGGAGACCGGGCGGGCACCGTCGTTCGCGGCGCTCGCGGAGGCCACCGGCGTCCCCCTCCGGGACGTGCCCGGTACCCTGGCAGCGCTCGAGGCGCGGCACCACCTCGCGCTCCTCCCGGACCGGAGCGGGATCTGGATGGCGCATCCCTTCGCCGCCACCCCGACGGCCTTCCCGGTCGACACGGCGCGGGGGCGCTTCTGGGGGAACTGCGTGTGGGATGCGCTGGGGATCCCGGCCATCCTCGGGGTGGACGGGTGGACCGAGGCGCGGTGCGCGGCCAGCGGCGCGCCGATCTCCTTCGGCGTGCGCGACGGCACGAGGGTCGGCGACCCGGCCACCGTCCACTTCGTGGTGCCGCCCCGGGACGCGTGGGACGACATCGGCTTCACCTGAGGGACGTACCTCGTCTTCCGGTCGGAAGAGGAGATCGCGGGCTGGTGCGCGCGCGAGCGCCTCGAGCGCGGCGGCACCATGTCGCTCGACCGTTGCTGGGAGCTGGCACGCCGGTGGTACGCGGGGCGCATGGAGCCGCAGTGGCGCGGGCGCACGCCCGAGGCCGCGGCCGCCATCTTCGACGAGGTGGGCTTGAGGGGCGACTTCTGGAGGATGGGCTGAGCGTGGACGAAGCGTTGACGATCCGCACGGCGGCGCCCGCGGACGCGCCCCGCCTCGCCGAGCTGAGCACGCAGCTCGGCTACCCGGCGCGCGCCGAGGATCTGCTCGAGCGCCTGGGCCGCCTCGCGGCGCGCACCGACACCGTGGTGCTGGTGGCCGAGCTGGCCGGCGAGGCGATCGGGTGGCTGCACGCCGTGGAGATCGAGATCCTCGAGGACGGCCGTCGCTGCGAGATCCTGGGTCTCGTCGTGGACGCCACGCGCAGGCGGAGCGGCGCGGGCCGCGCCCTGGTCGCCGCCGCCGAGCGTTGGGGCGAAGCGCGCGGGCTCGAGAAGATCGCGGTGCGCAGCAACGTGGTGCGCGTGGAGGCGCACCCCTTCTACGAGCGGCTGGGCTACGAGCGCGTGAAGACGCAGCACTCCTACCGGAAGGCGCTCCCGTCCCCTTCCCGCAACGCAGCGGGGAGGTAGCGCGCGCCGGGGCCGGACACGGCCGCGACGTCGCCGGGGTTGGAGATGCGGCACCGGTCCAGCGAGAGACACCCGCAGCCGATGCACGAGTCCAGCCCGTCCCGCAGCGCCTCCAGCGCCTCGATGCGCGCGTCGAGGCGACCCCGCCACCCGCGCGACAGGCGCGCCCAATCGGCCCGCGTGGGCGTCCGTCCGCCCGGCAGGCGGGCGAGCTCCTCGGCCACCTCCTCGAGCGAGAGCCCGATCGTGCGCGCGGCGCGGATGAACGCCAGGCGCCGCAGCACGCCCCGCTCGAAGCGCCGCTGCCGGCCCGCCGTGCGCGTGGCGGAGATGAGCCCTTCCTTCTCGTAGTAACGCACCGCCGAGCCGGCCAGACCGCTCCGCTCCGCCACCTCCCCCACGCTCAGCAGGCCCTTCGCGTCCCTGGTCGCCATGCGCTTGCCGGCCCTTGACTTGAAGTTGACTTCAACTTGTAGGTTACCCGGCATCGACGACCCACGCAAGACGACGGGAGGAGTACCCATGCCCACCGCACTGATCACGGGAGCCTCGCGCGGCTTCGGACGTGCCCTCGCCCTCGCGCTGGCCGAGCGCGGGTGGTCGCTGGTGCTGGACGCCCGCCACGGGGATGCGCTGTCCGCCCTCGCGGCGGCGCTGCCGACGGAGGGAACGCTGACGGTCGCCGGGGACGTCGCGGACCCCGCGCACCGCGCCGAGCTGGTGAAGGCCGTCCGCTTCTTCGGGGGGCTCGACCTGCTGGTCAACAACGCCAGCGAGCTCGGCCCCAGCCCGCAGCCGGCCCTGGCCGACTACCCGCTCGACGTCCTCGAGCGCGTCTACGCGGTCAACGTGATCGCGCCGCTCGCGCTGGTGCAGGCCGCGCTCCCGTGGCTGTCGGCGGCGGGCGGCACCGTCGTGGACGTGAGCTCGGACGCGGCCGTCGAGGCCTACGCGGGGTGGGGCGGCTACGGCTCCTCGAAGGCCGCGCTCGACCACGTCTCGCGCATCCTGGCGGAGGAGCGGCCGGAGGTGCGCGTGTACGCGTTCGACCCGGGCGACATGCGCACCGAGATGCACCAGCGCGCCTTCCCGGGCGAGGACATCTCGGACCGCCCGGAGCCGGAGACCGTGGTGCCGGCGCTCCTCCGCCTCCTCGACGAGCGTCCGCGGAGCGGACGGTGGCGGGCCCGGGACCTCCTCGCCGCGAACGCCCTGGCGGAGGTGGCCGGTTGAGCGGGGTCGCGGCGCCGACCGGAGCGCTCCACGCGCCGGACGCGTTCGTGCTGGCCGCGGACCGCTCGGCCTCGGTTCCGCCGGAGGCGCGCGGCGTTCCGCGCGACGGCGTGCGCCTGCTCGTCGCGAGCGACGGCGCGGTGCGCCACGCGCGCTTCCGCGACCTGCCACGCTTCTTCCGGCGCGGCGACCTCCTGGTGGTGAACGACTCGGCCACGCTCCCCGCCGCGATCGACGGGCGCCGCGAGGACGGCCGGGCCGTGACCGTCCACTTCTCCACGCGCCTGGACGACGGGAGCTGGGCGGTGGAGGTCCGGCCGCCGGGTCGCGCGACCGGGCCGGTGCACGACGCCCGCGCGGGCGAGCGGCTCCCGCTCCGTGGCGGCGTCGCGCTCGAGCTCCTGGAGGGTTGGCCGGACCCGTGGGACGGCGACGGGCGGCTCTGGCGCGTACGCACGGGCGGGCCGACCGACGTGCCGACCGCGCTCCGGCGCCACGGTCGGCCGATCGCCTACGCGTACGTGGAGGGACGCTGGCCGCTCGAGGCCTACCAGACGGTCTTCGCCCGGCACCCGGGGAGCGCGGAGATGCCGAGCGCCGCCCGGCCCTTCACCCCCGCCCTGCTGGGTGCGCTCGACGAGGCGGGCGTCGGCGTCGCGGCCCTGACGCTGCACACCGGGGTGTCGTCGCTGGAGTCCGGCGAGGGCCCACTCCCCGAGCGGTTCGTCGTGCCGCGCGCGACCGCCGAGCGCGTGCAGGCGACCCGGCGCGGGGGCGGGCGCGTGGTCGCGGTCGGCACCACGGTCACGCGCGCGCTCGAGACCGTCGCGGACGCGGAGGGGATCGTGAGGCCGGGCGCGGGGTGGACGGGGCTGGTCCTGGGAACGGAGCGGCCCGCCCGCGTGGTGGACGGGATCGTGACGGGCTGGCACGCGCCCGGCGCTTCGCACCTGCGGCTCCTCCGTGCGGTCGCAGGCGAGGACGTCGTGCGGCGTGCGTACGCGGAGGCGCTGGCCGGGCCCTACCTCTGGCACGAGTTCGGCGACGCCGCGCTCCTGTTCGGGGACCGGCCGCGCCGACGCGGGCCGGTGCGCTCCCTCACTCCGCCCGCGGAGCCTCCTCGTCCAGTCCCTCCAGCCCCCCCAGACCCACCGCATCCAGCAGCTTGAGCGCGTTGCGCGTCGTGGCGAGCCCCGGCCGCAGGAGGTAGTCGAAGGTGAGGCGGGGACGCCCCTCCTCGCCCGATACGACCTGCTCGCGGAAGTGCACGTCGTCGGCGGCCGCGCGCAGGTCGGGGGCGTCGGCGAGGGTGAGGTCGTGCGTGCTGACGGCGCCGATCGCGGCGCGCGCGAGGAGGTGGCGGATCACCGCGCGCGCGGCCACCCGCCGCTCCGCGGTGTTCGTGCCGTGCAGGACCTCGTCGAGGAGGAAGAGCACCGGCGGCGCCGAGGATTCGTCCGCGGCCCGGACGATGTCGCGGATCCTCAGCAGCTCCGCCATGAAGAGGGAGACGCCCTCCGTGACGGAGTCCTCGACGCGCATGCTCGTGTGCACGCGCACGTCCGGGACGCTCATCGAGAGCGCGCACACGGGCCCGCCGGCCCGGGCGAGCACCACGTTCGCGCCGAGCGCCCGGAGGAGCGTGCTCTTCCCCGACATGTTCGACCCGGTCACCAGGAGGAAACGGCCGGGTGGCCCGACCTCGATGTCGTTGCGCACGCATGTGTCCGGGCGCAGGAGCGGGTGGCCGAGCCCCTCGGCGCGGAGCGTGGTCGGCCCCCCGGACGCGAAGTCGGGGAAGCACCAGTCCGGGTGGTCGTACGAGGTCGTGGCCAGCGCGGAGAGCGCCTCGACCGTGCCCAGCGTCTCGATCCATCCCCGCACCGCCGACCCGGACCGGGCGCGCCAGCGGTCGAGCGCGCCGGCCAGGTGGATCTCGAGGAGGAGGAAGGGCGCGAACGCCACGTAGAAGAGGTTGCGGCGGCTCTCCACGGTGTCGAGGAGGCGCGCCAGGCGCCGGAGCTCGCGGGACGCCGGCGTGCCCGCGCCGCCGAGCCGGGCCGCGACCTCGCGCAGGTGCGGCGAGGACCACGACGCGCTCTCGAGGACCCCGACCTGCGGCCCGTACGCCTGCAGCGGGAGCCCCGCCTGCTCCACCACGGCCAGCTCGGCGTGGATGCGGCGCCAGCTTCGGCGCAGCACCTCCACCTGCGCGAGCGCGGGAAGCGGCCAGAGCGGCGGCCAGCCGAGGAAGAACGCGCCGGCGCCGAGCCCGATCGAGAGCGCGGGGAGGAGCCAGGCCGCCCACCGCAGCCCCGCCCCCATCCACGGCGGGCGCTCGGCCCACGCCAGGAAGGGCTCGATCGTGCGCGGGCGCGGTAGCGCGCCCACGCGCCCGTGGGCGGCCAGAACGGCGCGGAGCTCGGCCTGCCCCGCCAGCTCCTGCACCGCCTCCCGGCGCGCGCGGGCGCGATCGGGGCGCGACGGCTCCAGAAGCCACTCCCGCAGCCTCGCCCGCCCCGGCTCCGAGGTGACCGGCCCGAGGAGGCGCACGATCGATGCGTGCCCGAGCACGTCCAGGTCCCGGGCGTACGGGTGGGCCACGGGGGTCTCCTCCCGGACGCGCTCCCCGGCGGGAAGCGCCTCGTCGAGCTCGCGCCAGCGCCGATCCATGCGCAGCAGCCCCTCGTGCGCGAGGGCGCGCAATGCCTCGTGCCACGCCTCGCGCCGACGGGTCCGCCTGTGCGCGCGGATCTCCGCGGCGAACGCGGCCGCCAGGAGGAGGGCGGCGCCCATCGCCGCCAGCTCGGCCGCGCCCTCCCAAGGGTCGGAGAGCACGAGCGCGGCCATCAGGGCCAGGAACGTCAGCAGGCGCAGCGTGCCGATGCGCAGCGAGGCGCGGCGGGCCTCGTCGCGCGCGCGCTGGTGCTCGGCCGCGCGCAGCAGGTACTCTGCGCGGGGATCCGCCGGGCTCACCCTTCCCGCCGCGGGGTGCCGGCCGGCGGCGCTCCCTCGCGAGCGGGCGGCGCGGCGCCGGGGCTCACGTCAGCACCTCTTCGAGCACGCCGAGCAAAGCCTCGAGCTCCGCGACCGTGTGGTCCCCCATGTGGCCGATCCGGAAGGTCCGCTCCTTGAGCGCACCGTATCCGCTGCCGATGGTCCACCCGCGCTCGCGCATGGCCGTCACCACGGCGGGCGCGCCCGCGCCGCCGGGCATCTCGATCGCGGTGACGGTCGGCGAGCGCGCGCCCTGCGCCGCCACAACGCGCAGGCCGACACCGCGCTCGCCCGCCATCCGGTCGACCCACGACCAGGTGCGCTCCGCCATGGCGCGGTGGCGCGCCCAGCGGCGCTCCATGGTCTCCGCGCGGATGTCCGCGAGCTGCGCCTGCAGCGCGAACATGAGGGAGAGCGCCGGCGTGGCGGGGGTCTGCATCTTCGCGAGGTTCTGCTCGAACGCGACCAGGTCGAAGTAGACGCCCTTGCGCTCCATCTGCGCGGAGCACGCCATCATCCGGGCGGACGCGACGCCGAGCGCCAGGCCCGGCGGGAGGGCGAGCGCCTTCTGCGCGCCGGTGAGCACGAAGTCCAGCCCCCACGCGTCGGTGTGCAGCTCGGCGCCGCCCACCCCGCTGACCGAGTCCACGAGCACGAGCGCCTCGCTCGCGCCGCGCACGGCCTCGGCGATCTCGCGAACCGGCTGGAGCGCCCCCGTGGACGTCTCCGAGTGCACGACGGTGACGGCCTCGTAGCGCCCTGCCGCCAGCGTCCCCGCGACCGCGGCGGGGTCGTGCACGGAGCCCCAGGGGACCTCCAGGCGGTCCACCTCGAGCCCGCACGCCTCGGCGATCTCGGCGAAGCGCTCGGAGAACGCCCCGTTCACGAGGGAGAGCACCCGCCGCGAGGCGCCGTTGCGCACGGCGGCCTCCATGAGGCCGGTGGCCGAAGAGGCCGACACGAACACGGGCCGCGTCGTGTCGAACACCTCCTTCAGCCCGGCCTGCACCTCCTCCATGAGCGCGACCATGTCCGGGCCGCGGTGGCCGATCATCGGCCGGAGCTGTCCGGCCAGGATGTCCGGGCGCACCTCGGTGGGCCCCGGGAGGAAGAAGCGGCCGAACGCGGCGTCGCGCATCGTGGGCGGCACCTTCACGGGCGGGTCCTCCATGCGTCCTTCCAGCGCGTGTAGCACACCGTCATGATGCCACCCCGGTCCAGCACGTCGAGCCCCGAGGCGTCCCGGTAGACCTCGCGGAAGAACAGGTGCGTCACCTTCGCCTGGATCATGAGCTTCGCGCACATGACGCACGGGCTCGCCGTGACGAACGCGACCTTGTCGGGCACGTCGCCCCGCGCCTTCACCAGGGCGTTCATCTCGGAGTGGATGCACCCGCACCGCCCGGGCTCCTCGGAGTCGCAGCGGTTGGGGAAGCCGCGCGCGTTCCCGTTGTAGCCGATCGCGAGCACGTGCTCGAGGTTCGCGTCGGTGACCACGGTGCCGACCTGGAGCCGGGCGCACGTGCTCCGCTTCGCGAGCTCCTCCGCCATGCGCATGTAGACCTCGTAGAGCGGCGGGCGCGTGACCGCATCGACGGCCGCCACGAAGTCCTCGGGGACCTGCACCACGTTCAGCGGATGGCGGTTCTCGGGAACGCCGTCCTTGAAGATCAGGGGCATGGGGGGAGCCTCAGCTGAGCTGTTCCTCGATGCTGCGCGTGCGCGCGTCCACCACGTCCCCGGTGTGGAGCGTGTCGACCGGCTCGACGAGGGCGAGCCAGCACTCCTCCTCGGCCACGGGGTTGTGGCGCACCCCCGCCGGCACGACGAAGGCGTCGCCGGGGCCCAGCTCGACCTCGCCGTCCTCGAGCTGGATGCGCAGACGGCCGCGGAGCACGAGGAAGAGCTCGTCCTGGCCGTCGTGGGCGTGCCATACGAACTCGCCCCGCACGCGGGCGACCTTCACGTACTGGCCACCGACACGCGCGACGACGCGGGGCGACCAGAGCGCTTCCAGGGCGCCGGCCGCCTCCTCCAGGTTGACGGGCTCGCGATTCATGGCATGGAGAGGACCCGGAGGCCCGGGAAAGGGTCCACCCGGACGCCCGTATGGGAGCCCGTGGAGATCGAGTCGATGGCGAAGCCTTCCGCGCCCCGCAGCCGAGCGCCACTCCGGTGGGCGGCGTTCCTCGTCACGGCCTGGTCCGTCGCGTGCTCCGACGCGACCGGCCCGGTGGTGTTCGACGCGCCCATCGACCTCGTGCGCGCGTGGGAGTCGGCCACGCCGGGCTCCGCCGGGATGGACGAGGTCGCGCTCGCGCGCGCCGACTCCATGGCCGACGCGATCCCGCGCCTGCGCAGCCTCCTCGTGGTCCGGCGCGGCCGCCTCGTCCACGAGCGCTACTGGGGCGGCCGCACCGCCTCGGACCTCGCCGACGTGCGCTCCGTGACGAAGTCGATCGTCTCCACGCTCACGGGCTTCGCGCTCGACCGGGGCTACCTCACCAGCCTCGACCAGACGCTCGGGGAGCTCCTCCCGGCCAGCGTGGGCACGCTCGCCGACTGGGAGCGTGCCATCACCGTGCGCGACCTGCTCACGATGAGCGGCGGTTGGGACTGGCACGAGGCCGGCGCGATCGGCTACAACGACTGGATCCTCTCCGACGACCCGATCGGCTACCTCCTCGCGACACCCGAGGGGAGCCCGCCCGGGCTCGCCTTCGCGTACAACTCGGCGGCGGTCAACCTCCTGGGCGTGGTGCTCGAGCAGGCGACCGGAAAGACGCTGCCGGCCTTCGCGGACGAGGTGCTCTTCGGTCCGCTCCACATCGGCGCCCGCGAGTGGGAGCCGCTCGGCACGGGCGTGAACGGCGGGGCCGGCCTCGACCTGCGGCCGCGCGACCTGGCCCGGATCGGCCAGCTCTTCCTCCAGGACGGGTGGTCCGGCAATCGGCGCATCCTCCCCGAGGGGTGGGTCGCCGAGGCGACCACGCGCCGCTGGGGGTGGCTCGACGACGTCGGCCCGACCGACCTGTCCTACGGCTACCTGTGGTGGACGGACGAGCGGAACCACGCCTTCATGGCGTGGGGGTTCGGCGGGCAGTACGTGTACGTCGCGCCCGAGCGCGACCTGGTGGTGGTGGCCACCACGGAGTGGGGGCTCGTCGACGGCGAGGGAACGCCCGCCGGGCTCGCCACGGAGGTGCTGCGCGTGATCGTGGACGGGGTGCTCCCGGCGGCGCCGCCGCACTGAGCCCCGCCGGCTCGGCCACGTCGGTCGCGACCTACGCCATCCCCTCCAGGATCTTCTGCGCCTTCTTGCGCCGCGTGGCGTCGAGGATGCGCTTGCGCAGGCGGATCCCGTCCGGCGTCACCTCGATGAGCTCGTCGTCCTGGATGAACTCCAGCGCCAGCTCGAGCGTGATCTGCCGGGGCGGCTCCAGCTTGATGTTCTCGTCCGACGCCGTGGTGCGCATGTTCGTGAGCTTCTTCTCCTTGCTCACGTTCACGTCCATGTCGTCCGTGCGCACGTTCTCGCCGACGACCATCCCGCGGTAGACCGCGTCGCCCGGGCTGACGAACATCGTCGCCCGCTCCTGCAGGTTGAAGAGCGCAAAGCCGACCGCGAGGCCCTCGCGGTCCGCGACCAGCACGCCGCGCGAGCGGCCGCGGAGCGATCCAGCCCACGGCCCCCACGAATGGAAGTTGTGGTGCAGGATGCCCTCGCCCCGCGTGTCCGTCATGAACTCGCTGCGGTAGCCGAAGAGCCCGCGCGCCGGCACGCGGAAGTGCAGCCGCGTGTTCCCCGAGTCGCCCATGGGGCGCATCTCGGTCATCTCCGCCTTGCGCGGCCCCATCTTCTCGATGACGGTGCCCACCAGGTTGGACGGCACCTCGATGACGGCCTCCTCGTACGGCTCGAGCAGCTTGCCGCCCTCGGCCCGGCGGGTGATGACCCGCGGCCGCGACACCTGGAACTCGTACCCCTCGCGGCGCATGGTCTCCATGAGGATCGACAGGTGCAGCTCGCCGCGCCCGCTCACCGTGAAGGTGTCGGGCTGGTCCGTGTCCTCGACGCGGAGCGCGACGTTGCGCTGGAGCTCCCGGTAGAGACGCTCGCGCACCTGCCGCGTCGTCACGTACTTCCCCGAGCGCCCCGCGAAGGGGGAGTTGTTCACGTTGAAGTCGACCGAGAGCGTCGGCTCCTCCACGGCGATGCCCTTCATGCGCTCGCGGTGCTCGGGGTCGGTGATCGTCTTGCCGATCTCGACGCCCTCCAGGCCGGCCACCGCGACGATGTCGCCGGCGGTGGCCTCCTCCACGTCGATGCGCTCCAGGCCGCGGAAGGTGAAGAGCTTCAGGACGCGCGCGCCCTCCGCCTCGGCGTCGTCCTCGACCATCCCCGGCTCGCCCCACGCGAGCAGGGTGACGCGGTCGCCCACCCGGACGCGGCCCCGCTCGATGCGCCCGATCGCGATGCGGCCCACGTACGACGAGTAGTCCAGCGTCGAGATGAGCATCTGGAAGGAGCCGTCCGCGTCGACCTTCGGCGACGGGAAGTACGACACGATCGTCTCGAAGAGCGGCGTGAGGTCCCCGCTGCGCACGTCCGGGTCGCGCGAGGCCCACCCCTCCCGCCCCGACGCGTAGAGGAAGGGAGCGTCGAGCTGCGCGTTCCCGGCCTCGAGGTCCATGAAGAGCTCGAGCACCTCGTCGTGCACCTCGCGGGTACGCGCGTCGGCCCGGTCGACCTTGTTCACGACGACGAGCGGCAGGAGCCCGAGCTCGAGCGCCTTGCGCGTCACGAAGCGCGTCTGCGGCATCGGCCCCTCGGCCGCGTCCACCAGGAGCACGACGCCGTCCACCATGCGCAGGATGCGCTCGACCTCACCGCCGAAGTCGGCGTGCCCGGGGGTGTCGACGATGTTGATCTTCACGTCGCCCCAGTCCACGGCGGTGTTCTTCGCGAGGATCGTGATCCCGCGCTCGCGCTCGAGCGGGTTCGAGTCCATCGCCCGCTCCTGCACGTTCTGGTTGTCGCGGAAGACGCCGGACTGGCGGAACATCTGATCCACCAGGGTCGTCTTGCCGTGGTCGACGTGGGCGATGATGGCGATGTTGCGGATCTTCATGGCGGAAAGCGCCGCAGTGGCGCGGGAAGACGTGTTCGGTACAGCCTTTCAAGTTAACCGATGTCTGCCCCGAAGTTCAGCCCCTTCGCGATCGGGGCGCTTCGGCACGATGTTGTCCACCCTCGTCCTCCAAGGAGCCCACCGTGCCGTCGATCCGGCGTACACCCCTCGCCTTCCCGCTCCTCGCGCTCGCGCTGGCGTCCCACCTGCCCGCCCAGACCGTGGACCCGCAGGTCACGCAGCAGGTCGACGCCCTCGTCGCGAACCCCGCTGTGCGTCGGGCCTTCGCGCGCGTCGAGGCGCTGGATCCCTGGGGGATGGAGCGGCTCCTCGAGCTCACGCAGATCCCCTCCCCGCCCTTCGGCGAGGCCGCCCGGGCCGCGCGCTATGCCGAGCTCATGCGCGCGGCCGGAGCCGACTCGGTGTGGATCGACGAGGAAGGGAACGTGGTGGCCCTCAGGAAGGGGCGGCGTGGACGGCGGACCGTCGCGCTGGACGGACACCTGGACACGGTCTTCCCCGCGGGCACCGACGTCACGGTCCGGCAGGTGGGGGACACGCTCTTCGCGCCGGGGATCGGCGACGACACCCGCGGGCTCGTGGTCGTGCTCACCGTGCTGCGCGCCATGGAGGAGACGGGCCTCGAGACCGACGACGACGTGCTCTTCGTCGGGTCGGTGGGCGAGGAGGGGCTCGGCGACCTGCGCGGGATGAAGCACCTCTTCCGGAAGGGCGCCGACCCGATCGACGCGTGGATCGAGGTGGACGGCGGCGGGCTCGGCGGCATCACGAGCATGGGGCTGGGGTCCCATCGCTACCGTGTGACCTACCACGGGCCGGGCGGCCACTCGTGGGGCGCCTTCGGGCTGGCGAACCCGGCGCACGCACTGGCGCGCGGCATCCGCTACTTCCAGGACGCGGCGGACACGCTCACGCGCTCGGGCCCGCGCACCAGCTACAACGTGGGCGTGATCGGCGGGGGCACGTCCGTGAACGCGATCCCCTTCGAGGCGTGGGCCGAGATCGACATGCGCTCGGAGAGCCCGCAGAGCCTGGCGACGATCGATGCCGCCCTGCACGCCGCGATGCAGCGTGCGCTCGGCGAGGAGAACGGCCTCCGGCGGCGCGGCGACCCCCTCACCGTCGACCTCGACATGATCGGCGACCGTCCGTCCGGGGAGATGGATCCGAAGGCTCCCCTGGTCCAGCGCGCGATCGCGACCACGCTGCACTTCGGCGCGGAGGCGGACCTCGGGCGCTCCTCCACGAACTCCAACATCCCGATCTCGCTCGGCGTGCCCGCCGTGACGATCGGGCGGGGCGGCGTGGGCGGCGAGAACCACTCTCCCGGCGAGTGGTGGATCAACCGGGACGGGCACCTCGCCATCCAGCGGGCGCTCCTCCTGCTGGTGGCCGAGGCGGGGCTGGCGCCGATCGTGCCCTGAGGCGGCCGGCGCCGGTCGGGGCTCAGCTCGCTACGAGGTACTTCTCCGGTTCCGCCGCGAAGCGCGACCTGCACCCGCCGCAACAGAAGTAATAGATCGTTCCCCCGTGCACGTGCGTGTGCTGCGCGCCCTCGACCTTCTGCGTGCCGACTTGCGCATGCGGGCCAGCTCCCCGGCGAAGTCGGCGAGGGAGCGCATGTCGCGTACCGGGAGGAAGTCGTCGATCCAGGGGAGCGCCACCGGCATCCCCGCGACGCGCGGCGCGTATGCCGCGTGACCCGCGTGCGGGTTCAGCCAGACCAGTCGATGGCAGCGTCGCTGCAGCCAGCGCATCTCCCGGGCGAGCTCGTCGACGTTCCCCCGGTCGCAGCCGTCGCTCACGACCACGACCACGGCGCCCCGGCGCAGCACGCGCCGGCTCCAGGCGCGGTTGAACGTGCGGAGACAGGCGCCGATCCGCGTCCCGCCGGCCCAGTCCACGACCTCCGCGGCCGCCTCGTCGAGCGCGCGGTCCACGTTGCGCAGGCGGAGCTGGGCCGTGATGCGCGACAGCCGCGTCCCGACCCGACACCGGGCTCGCCCTCGAGGAAGAGCGCCTTCCGCATGCGCAGCGCCAGGAAGAGGCTGGTAGCCAGCCCCGGATCCGCGAAGTAGTCGCGGTCCGCCAGCGAGGCGCCGGTCTCGTCGGGGGAGTCGAACACGGTCGCTATCGCCGCTCCGCCAGGGAGGCTTCCAGCGCCTCCGGGGTGTCGATGTCGCGGAGCACGCCTTCCCCGGACACGCCCACCTCGCACACGTCCCCGGCATGCTCCGCGAGGAGGTGGCGCGCGCCCACGTCGCCCTCGAGCCTCTGGAGCTCGTCGAACCAGCGTGCGCCCCACAGCACGGGGTTGCCGCGCTTCCGCGCCACGACCGGCGCGCAGATGCCCCGGCCCTGGTCGGGTGCGAACGCCTTCGTCAGCGCGCCCAGGTGCGCGGCGGAGATCCAGGGCATGTCGCCGAGGACGATCATCGCGCCGTCGACCTCCCCGGCCACCGCCCGGATCCCCGTGCGCACGGAGGAGCCCATCCCCTCCACGTAGCCCTCGTTCAGGACGAAGCGCGCCGCGAGGCCCGCGAGCGTCGACCGGACGGCGTCGGCGTCGTGCCCGAGCACGACCACCACCGGATCGAGCGCGGCGCGCAGCGCCGTCTCCACCACACGGCGCACCATCGGCACGCCGTCCACGTGGGCCAGCAGCTTGTTCGCCTCGCCCATGCGGCTCGATCGCCCGGCCGCGAGGACCACGGCCGCGATGCGCGCGGGCACCCGTTCGGGCACAGGGCTCACGCGGCCGGCCCACCGCGCAGCCGGGCGACGATCTCCGCGAGGATCGCGACCGCGATCTCGGCGGGCGTCCGGGCGCCGATGTCGAGCCCGATGGGCGCGTGGATCCGGGCGATGTCGGCGTCCCCCACGCCCCGCTCGCGCAGCCGCTCCAGCCGCTTGGCGTGTGTGCGCCGGCTCCCGAGCGCGCCGACGTAGAAGCAGGGGGAGGCCAGCGCGCCGAGGAGCGCCGGGTCGTCGAGCTTCGCGTCGTGCGTGAGCGTCACCACCGCGGTCCGGTGGTCCGGTCGGAGCTCCACGAGCGCCTCCTCCGGCCAGGACCGCACGAGGCGGACGCCGGGGAAGCGCTCCTCCGAGGCCCACGCCGAGCGGGGGTCGACGACGTGCACGTCGAAGCCGGCGGTGGTGGCCATCACGGCCAGGGGCACGGCGATGTGCACCGCGCCCACCACGACGATCCGCACGGGCGGGTTGTAGGGTCGAAGGAAGACCTCGCCGGCCGCGTCGGAGACCGTGGCCGCGCGGTCGTCCACGAGCGCCTGGCGCGCCGCCTCCATCGGCCAGGCGCCGTCCGGGCGTCCGCCGTCGGGGGCCAGCGGGAAGAGGAGCGCCTGCTCCCCGCCCGGGATGCGCGTCCCGAGCACGACCGCGCGCTTCTCGTCGAGGGCGCGCAGGAGGTCGGTCAGGAGCGCCTCCTTCACCTGACGCGCTCCAGCCAGATCGCGACCTTGCCGCCGCACGCCAGCCCGACCTCCCAGGCCATCTCGTCGGTGACGCCGAAGGAGAGGCTCCGTCCCTCCCCGGAGCGGATCACCTCGGTGGCCGCCTCCACCACGACGTTCTCCACGCATCCGCCGGAGACCGAGCCGCAGAAGTCCCCGTTCTCGGCCACCGCCATGTGGCTCCCGGCCTCGCGCGGGGCCGAGCCCCACGTCCGGACGACCGTGGCCAGCGCCACGCCCAGCCCGCGCGCACGCCACGCGGCGGCAGTCGCGAGGACGTCGCGGTCGGTGTCGGCGCCACGGGGGGAGGGGGGCATGGACACGTATACCGGCCAGCCGCAGCCGAGTTGCACCCTGGTTGCTCGACCCCGGGGCGCGCCCCGCCCGACGGGGTGGCGGCGGAAGGAGCGGCCCGCCGCCGGCGCGGAGTCGCGCGCTCAGTCCCCCAGCACGTACGCGAAGATCAGCGGCGCCACGATCATCGCGTCCGAGTTGATGTTGAAGCGCGGCGTGTTCGCGCCCTCGAGCTTCCCCCAGGTGATCTTCTCGTTGGCGGGCGCGCCCGAGTAGCCGCCGTACGACGGCTGCGCGTCGGTGATCTGGGCGAAGTATCCCCAGAAGGGGACCTCCATCTGGAGGTCCTGGATCATGCACGGCACGGCGCAGATCGCGAAGTCGCCCGCGATGCCGCCGCCGATCTGGAAGAAGCCCACCGACGGCTTCCCCTCCTCCGCGCCGTGGTTCGCGATGTACCACTCGATGAGCTGCTGGAACTGCTCGGTGCCCGTCTTCACGCACGTGTGATGCTTCACGTTCCCCATCATCACGTTGGCGGAGAAGATGTTGCCCGTGGTGGAGTCCTCCCACCCCGGCGCGAACACCGGAACGCCCATCTCCTTCGCCGCGAGCATCCACGAGTCGGCGGGGTCGATCTGGTAGTGCTGCTCGAGCGTGGGGTCACCGAGCACGCGGAAGAGGTACTCGGTCGGGGTGTAGCGCTCACCCTTCTCGGCGGCCGCGGACCAGAGGGCCACCAGGCGTTTCTCGAGATGGCGCATGATCGTCTCCGGGATGCATGTATCGGTGACCCGGTTCATCCCGCGCTCGTAGAGCGCGACCTCGTCCGCCGAGGAGAGCTCGCGCCACGACGGGATGATCTCGTATTCGCCGTTGGCGAGGAGGTTGAAGACGTCCTCCTCGAGGTTCGCGCCCGTGCAGGAGATCGCGTGCACCTTACCCGCGCGGATCATGCGCGCGAGGATCACGCCCAGCTCCCCGGTCGACATCGCGCCGGCCAGCGTGATCATCATCTTGCCGCCGCGCGCCAGGTGGTCCTCGTACGCGCGGGCCGCCCACACGGTCTCGCGCGCGTTGAAATGGAGGTAGTGCTTGTCCATGAAATCGCGGATGGCGCCCAATCTTCTCTCCGGTCGGGGTGCACGCTGCGGTTAGTGTACACGGTCGAGCCGCGATGACAAATCCAGCGGCACGGCCCGGTTCTTCTCCCTGGACGCGCACGGTCGGAGGGCCTTACCATGAGAACGCCATCGATCGCCGATTCGACCCTCCCGTGCCATCGACCGATGACCCTCTCCCTGATTGCCGGCGTCCTCGTGGCGCTGGTCGCCGTTGCGTTCGTAAGCGTCGTGCGGCGCGCCCCCACGCGCGTCCGGTGCCCGGATTGCGGCCACGACACGGACCCCGTCCGCCTCCCCTCGTGGATGAACCGGGCTCTCCCCGACATGGTGGCACGATGGTGCTCCGTGTGCGGATGGGAGGGGATCGGCCGCGACGGCGCCGAGCTGGTGCCGGGACGCCCCATTGCGCACCGATCGGGATTCGTGTGGGGCGAGGACCGGTTTCCGCCCTACTTCGGCTTCCACTTCGCACAGGCGCACCACCACGTCGCGAGGCAGCGCGAGCCCTCGGGGTTCATCGGCGCCCGCGAGGGGGGCCATCCCCTGCGGCCGGACGGGTTCCGCTGGAAGGACGCGGGGTAGAGGCCTGCGGGTCGCGGCGCACTCCCCTTCGTGCGCCCCGCTAACGCCCCACCGGCTCCATCCCCTTGCGCAGCACCCGCCCGGCGCGGACGTCCTCGAACGTCCCGTTCCGGATGGCGGCCTGCCCGTTGACGAAGACCCAGACCATCCCCTCCGCGAGCTGGTGCGGGTTCGTGTACTCCGCCGTGTCGCGCACGCGCGCCAGGTCGAAGACGACGACGTCGGCGGCCGCGCCGGCGCGCAGGACGCCCCGGTCCGGCATCCCGTAGACCTCGGCCGGAAGCGACGTCATGCTGCGCACCGCGGTCTCGAGCGTGATCGTCCCCTTCTCCACCACGTACAGGCGGATCTTGCGCGGGAAGGCCCCGTACGAGCGCGGGTGCGGCACGCCCTCCTGCCACGGCACGAGGTCCCCGTCGGAGCTGGTCATGGTCCAGGGCTGCGCCATGAGCGTCTCCACGTCGCCGTCGTCCATGTTGTAGGAGACGATGCTGACGCCTCCCTTCCGGATCAGGGCGACCGCCGTCTCGAGCGGATCCTGGCCGCGCGCCTTCGCCACGTCGCTCAGGAGCTTGCCCTCGATGGACGGGTCGGGTCGGAAGCGGCGGAACTGGATGCGGTCCGCGCCCCCGCGCCGCGCGAGGTTCTCGACCATGGCGTCGTGGATGCGCGCCATGTCCGCCGGGCGGTCCAGGCGTGCGAGCAGCGAGTCCCGGCCGCCGGCCTGCGACCAGCGCGGGAGAAGCGCCGCGTCGAGTCCGGTCGCGGACGCGGTGTACGCGTACTGGTCGGCGAAGACCTGCACCCCCTCTTCGCGGGCGCGCTCGACCCGCCGCACGATCGCCTGGCCGTAGCCCCACACGTCCGGGCCGAGCGCCTTCACGTGCGTGAGCACCGCCGGGATGCCGGCGACGCGCCCGACCTGGATCACCTCGTCGACGGCGGCCATCAGCCCTACGGAGTAGCTCGACTCGTCGCGGATGTGGCTCTGGTAGCCGCCTCCGTACTCGGCGACGATCTTCGCGAGCGTCTCGATCTCCACGGGCCTGGAGTAGAAGCCCGGCACGTAGAACGTGCCGCTCGACATCCCCCACGCACCCTCCTGCATCCCCGCGCGCACGAGCGCCTTCATGCGCTCCATCTCGGCGGGGGTGGGATCGCGATCGTCGTCGCCCATGACCGCCTCGCGCACGGAGCCGTGCGAGACGAACTGCGCGACGTTCACGCCCAGGCCGTCCTTCAGGAGGTCACGACGCTGCTGGGCCAGGTCCACGGGCCCGCCGCCGTCGGGGTTGGCGAAGATCGTGGTGAGGCCCTGCACGAGAAGCGGGCGCGCATGGCTGAGCCCGGGCGTGGCGAGCCCGCCGGCGGCGTGCGTGTGCGTGTCGATGAAGCCGGGCGCCACGTAGAGCCCGCTCGCGTCGACCACCTCGTCGGCGCGCGTGTCGCCGAGCCGGCCGATCGCGGCGATCCGGTCGCCGCGCAAGAGGACGTCGGCGCGGATCCACGGGTTGCCCGTGCCGTCCAGCACCCGGCCCCCCCGGATGAGCACCGTGTGCTCCTGCGCCGCCAACGGCCGCGTGCCGAATGAGAGGAGTGCCACCACCGCGAGTGCGAGCGTGCGTCGGATCATCGGGTCTCCTGCGTTCCCTGGTCGCTTTCCCACCCCTCCCCCGGCCGCCAACCTACGCGCTCGTGTCGCCCGGCTCCACCGCTCGGAGGAAGACGCGCGCGTCCACGGCTTCCGCGCCGCCCGCGTACACGAACAGCGGGTTCACCTCCACCTCCGCGACGTCGTCGTTCTCGAGGAGGCAGCGCCCGACCGCCGCCGCGGCGCGCACCACCGCGTCGAGGTCCGCCCGCGCACGCCCGCGCGCCCCGTCCAGGAGCGCGAAGGTGCGCAGCTCGGCGAGCATCGCGCGGAGCTCGTCGTCCGGGACCGGGAGCACCCTGTGCACGACGTCGCCGAGCACCTCCACCCAGATCCCGCCCGCACCCACGGTGAGCACGGGCCCGAGCTCCGGGTCGCGCCGCGCGCCGACCAGGAGCTCCGCCAGCGGCGAGGCCAGCATCGGCGCGACGAGCACCCCGTCGATACCGGGCGCGAGGCCGCGATCCTCGAGCCAGCGGGCGGCGCGCTCCTCGATGGCCGCGAAGGCGTCCTCCGCGTCCGTGGGCGAGCCGATCCCGAGCGCCACCCCTCCAGCGTCGGTTTTGTGCGGGATCTTCGCGGAGACCACCTTCATCGCCACCGCCGTTCGCATGCCGCGCACCGCCTCGGCGGCCTCCGCGGGCGTGGCGCACAGGGCGGAGGGGGGAAACGACAGGCCGGCCTCCCGCAGGAGCGCGCGCGCCTCCGGCTCCGAGAGCGCGTCGCGCCCCGCCGCGCGCGCGGTCGCCACCGCCTCGTGCGCCTCCATGCCCTTCAGCCTCCGTCCGGCGCGCGGCGCCACGGCCTCCGGGTCGTCGTCGGGGCACCACGCCGGTCGGGCGAGGACCTTCCCGCGCACCCTCGTCTCCGCGATGCACCGGCACGCCACCTCGAGCGACTCGACCACCGGGACGCGCAGGCGGCCGAGCGTGCGTAACGGGCCGCTCCTGTGCGACGCGTACATCGAGTGCACGACGAGCGGGCGTCCGGATGTGCGCATGATATCCGCCATCGTGGTCGCCGCCCGCTCCTCGCCCTCCGTGAGCTCCTCCGCGAAGCGGATCCCATATCCGCCGAAGAGGCCGACCAGGAGGACGCCCCCCACCGCGTCGTCGGCCGCGAGCGATCGGAGCGCGCGCGCGAACGCCTCGGGGTCCGCGTCGGCAGCGCCGGCCAGGTCCACCGGGTTGGCCACCGCCGCCGCCGTGCCCAGGAGCCCGCGCAGGGCCTCGTGGGTAGCGTCCGACAGCACGGCCAGCGGCACGCCCAGGTCGGAGAGCGTGTCGGCGGCCAGCGTGCCCTGGCCGCCCCCGTCCGAGAGGATCGCGACGCCGCGCCCGGGAGCCATTGCCGGCTGCGTGGCGAGCGTCTCGGCGACGTGGAGCAACTCGTCCGTGCGCGTCACCTCCACCACGCCCGCCTGGCGGAGCCCGGCGCGCAGACGGTCGTACTCCCCCGACACCGCGCCCGTGTGCGAGCGCGCCGCCGCGCGCCCGGAGGGCGAGCGGGCTCCCTTGATGACCAGCACCGGCTTGGCGCGCGAGACACGCGCCGCCACCTGCAGGAAGGCCCGTGCGTCCCGGAAGCCCTCGACGTAGCAGACGATCGCGCGCGTGTCCTCGTGGCGACCGAGGAAGTCCAGGTACTCGTGGAAGCGGAGGTCGAGCTCGTTGCCCACGCCGACCGCCACCGCGATCCCCTCCTCGGAGCGCGCCGTGACCTCGTTCATGAGCGCGAGCGCGATGTTGCCCGACTGCACGAGGAGGGAGAGCGAGCCCGGGCGCACGTCGCGGGCACCGATCAGGTTGAGCCCGATCGGCAGGTTGAGCACACCGGAGGTGTTGGGCCCCACCACGCGCACGCCGTGGCGCCGCGCGGCCTGCAGGAGCGCCGCCTCCAGGGCGGCGCCCTCCTCCCCCGACTCCCGGAAGCCGACGGCGAGCACGACCGCGCCGCGCACCCCCCGGCGCCCGCACGCCTCGACCGCGTCCGGCACGGTCGACGCGGGGGTGCAGATCAGCGCGAGGTCGGGCACCTCGGGGAGGGCGTCGACGCTCGCGTGCACGGGAAGCCCGAGGATCTCGCCGCCCTTCGGGTTGACGGGAAGGACGCGGCCCCGGTACCCGGACTCGCGCAGCGCGCGCAGGACCTGGAAGCCGCGCTTCCTCGGATCCGTCGAGGCGCCGATGACCGCGACCGAGCGTGGCAGGAGGATCGGGTCGAGCGGGTGGCCCGTCCCCGGGGCGTCACTCACCGGTGTAGCGCGGCGGCCGCTTCTCGTGGAACGCGGCCACCCCCTCGTGCCAGTCGCGCGTGCCGAAGACCCGCTCGAGCGCGTGCGCCTCGCGCCGGAGCGCATCGTCGCGCGACATCGCGCCCGCCGGCCCGATGAGCCGCTTGGCGTACGCCAGCGACCGCGGCGCCTGCTCGGCCAGCCGGCGCGCGAGCGACATCGCCTCGTCGAGCACGTCGCCCGCCGGCACCGCACGGTTGGCCACGCCGATGCGCGCCGCCTCGGCGCCGAGGAAGAAGTCCCCCAGGTAGACGAGCTCGCGCGCCTTCAGGACGCCCACGCGCTCGGCCAGCGTGTAGACCACGCCGCCGCCCACGAAGGTGCCGAGCGCGATCTCGGGAAAGCGGAGCCTGGCGTCCTCGGCCACGATCATGAAGTCGGAGGAGAGCGCCATCTCGAGGCCCGCGCCGATCGCGTGCCCGTTCACGGCCGCCACCACCGGGGTGGGCCCGAGCTGGATGCGCCGGTTCACCCTCTGCGCGATCCGCACGTAGCGGCGCCGATCCTCCCCGGTCGGCGGGTCCTCGCCGTGCGCCTTGAGGTCGGCCCCGACGCAGAACGCCCGCCCGGCTCCCGTGATCACCACGCAGCGCACCGAAGGGTCCTCCGAGGCACCCCGCAGCTCCCTCGCCAGCCGCTCGTACATCGCGAGGCTGACCGCGTTCAGCCGGTCGGGCCGGTTGAGCGTGAGCACGAGGATCGCGTCGACGCGCGAGGCCAGCACGGGCTCGTCGGTGGGGTCGCCCGGGCTCGCGGAAGGTTGGGACATGCGGTTTGACGCTCCGGCGCCGGGTGCCCGAGTGCTCGGTGGGAGAGGGAACTTCGAGGGTGTCGGAGGAAAAAGATAGGGTCCGGGAGACGTGCGCGACGAGGAGGGAGCACTGAGGGACGCGGGGGAGCTGGGGGCGCTGCTGCGCGGCCTCGACGGGAGGGGCTACAAGGCCTACGCGGCGGTGGCGGGCGCATGGTCGTTCGACGGGTTCGCGCTGCACGTCGATCACGTGCAGGGGGACCCGTTCGCCGCGCCCAGCCGCGTGCGGGTGCTCGTGCCCGCGGAGACGGCCGCGCTCCCCGCCGCGAGCTACGCCGCCTCCGTCCGCGCGCTCGGCACAGCCGCCTTCCTCGCGCGGGCGCTCGGCGACGCGGCCCGGGACGCGTGGCGCGTGCGCGGCTCCGGACGGAGCGGCGAGATCGAGGTCGAGGCGCCGGGCCAGGAGGTCCTCCCCCAGACCGCCGTGCGCGTGGATTCGGCGGGGGTGGTGGAGGCCCGCTTCGGCGTGGGCCTGCCCGCGCGGGGGCGGAGGATCCTCGGCGTCCAGGCGGCCGCGCTCCTCACCGAGGGCGTCGCGGCGCTTGTGCGCGCCTCCCTGCTCGCCGCCGCCCACGACGAGGCGGATATCCTGCACCATGCGGAGGTCAACGAGGACGCCGACCGCCTGCGCGCCCAGCTTCGCGAGCGCGGCCTCGTCGCGTTCGTCGCGGACGGCGCCGTGCTCCCCCGCCGGAGCGGCGTGGACGATCGGCCGCTCGAGGGAGACGGCGTGGTGCCCTTCCGCTCCCCTCCGTCGATGCGCGTCGCGCTGGAGGCGCCGAACGCCGGGAGGCTGACCGGGATGGGCGTCGGCGAGGGCGTCACGCTCGTGGTGGGCGGCGGCTTCCACGGAAAGAGCACGCTGCTCCGTGCCCTGGAGGCCGGGGTGTACAACCATCGCCCGGGCGACGGCCGCGAGCGGGTGGTGAGCGACCCCGACACCGTGAAGGTGCGCGCCGAGGACGGGCGCCCCGTGACCGGCGTCGACATCTCCGCCTTCATCGACGGCCTGCCGCTCGGCCAGGACACGCACGCCTTCACCACGTCCAACGCGTCGGGCTCCACCAGCCAGGCCGCGACGATCGTCGAGGCGCTCGAGTCGGACGCACGCGTCCTGCTGGTCGACGAGGACACCTCCGCCACCAACTTCATGATCCGCGACCGCCGCATGCAGGCACTCGTGCCCAAGGAGGGGGAGCCGATCACGCCGTTCGTGGACCGCGTCCGCGAGATGCATCGCGACCTGCGCGTCAGCGCGGTGCTCGTGCTGGGCGGGAGCGGCGACTACCTGGACGTGGCCAACGCCGTCGTCGCGCTCCGCCGCTACGAGCCGCACGACGTGACGGAGAGCGCGCGGACGGTGGCCCTCGAGCACCCCACCGGCCGGTCGCGCGAGGCGGGCCCGCCGCTCCACCGCCCGGAGCCGCGCGTGCTCGACGCCTCGTGCCTCGTCCCCCGCCGTGGCCGCCGACCCGTACACGTGCAGGTGCCCGACCTGCGCACGCTCGTCTTCGGGGAGGAGACCGTGGATCTGGGCGCCGTCGAGCAGGTGGTGTGCAGCGGCCAGATCCGGGCGATCGGGAGGGCGCTCGCGCTCCTCCCGCAGGTGCTCGACGGTGAGCCGTGCCCCGTCCCCGAAGCGCTGCGCATCGTCGAAGAGAAGATCGCGTCGGACGGGCTGGACGTGCTCGACGACCGCCTGAGCGGCGACCTGTCGGCGTTCCGCCGGCACGAGCTCGCCGCAGCCCTGAACCGACTGCGCGCGCTGCGTGTAGTCCGAGGACAGTTCCACACGCCCAGGCCGGGAAAGCCCGCCAAGGAGGTACCATGACCCGCCGCCCCGCGCCCCCCCTCGGGAGGATGGGCCTTCTCGCCCTCGTCGCCGTGGTGGCTCCGGTCGAGCGGCCGTCGCTCGCGGCGCAGACCGCCACGGAGCCCGAGCTCGTCACGACGGTGGAGGGCATCACCGAGTACCGGCTCGACAACGGCCTCCGCGTGCTCCTCTTCCCGGACGCATCCAAGCCGCAGGTGACGGTGAACGTCACCTACTTCGTCGGCTCCCGGAACGAGGGCTACGGCGAGACCGGGATGGCGCACCTCCTCGAGCACCTCGTGTTCAAGGGCACGCCGACCCACGGCGACATCATGCAGGAGCTCACGGAAAGGGGAGCGCAGCCCAACGGCAGCACCTGGTACGACCGCACGAACTACTACGAGATCTTCCCCGCCTCCACGGAGAACGTGGAGTGGGCGCTCGACCTCGAGGCGGACCGGATGGTCAACTCCTTCATCGCCAAGAAGGACCTCGACTCCGAGATGACCGTGGTCCGCAACGAGATGGAGGGCGGGGAGAACAGCCCGCAGGACGTCCTCACGGAGCGGGTGATGTCCACGGCGTACCTGTGGCACAACTACGGGAAGTCCACCATCGGCGCCCGCTCCGACGTGGAGGACGTCCCGATCGAGCGGCTGCAGGCCTTCTACCACAAGTATTACCAGCCGGACAACGCCATGCTCGTGGTGGCCGGCAACTTCGACGCGGACCACGCGCTCGAGGTGATCGCCGACAGGTTCGGCGCGATCCCTCGGCCGGACCGCGACGGCGCCTCGCACATCTACCCGACCTACACCGAGGAGCCGACGCAGGACGGCGAGCGCATGGTCACGCTGCGCCGCGTCGGCGACGTGCAGCTCGTGAGCACGATGTACCACGTGCCGCCCGGCTCGCACCCCGACTTCCCGGCCGTGGACGTGCTCGCCTTCGCGCTCGGCGACACGCCCTCCGGTCGCCTGTACAAGGCGCTGGTCGAGACCAAGATCGCCACCAGCACAGCGGCCTACGCCTACCAGCTCCGCGAGGCCGGCCCGCTCTTCGCGGTCGCCGAGGTGCGCAAGGACGGGGACCTGGACCAGGCGTGGCGCGTCCTGAACGAGACGGTCGAAGGGGTGCGCACGAAGCCCATCACCGGCGAGGAGGTCGAGCGCGCGAAGGCCGCGCTCCTGAAGCAGGTCGAGCTCGCCTTCAACAACTCGGCGGGGATCGCCCTCCAGCTCTCCGAGTGGGCGGCGATGGGCGACTGGCGGCTCCTCTTCCTCTACCGGGACGGGCTGCAGAAGGTCACGGCCGACGACGTCAACCGCGTCGCGCAGACGTACCTGAAGCCCGACAATCGCACGGTCGGGCTCTTCCATCCGACCGACCACCCCGATCGTGCCGAGATCCCCGAGGTGCCGGACGTGGACTCGCTGGTCGACGGCTACCAGGGGCGGGCCGCCGTCGCCGAGGGCGAGGCCTTCGACCCGAGCCCGGCGAACATCGACGCGCGCACCACGTCGTACGCGCTCCCCAACGGGATGAAGGTCGCGCTCCTCCCGAAGGAGACGCGCGGCGACGCCGCGGTGGTCCGCCTCCGCCTCCAGTTCGGGGACGAGCGCTCGCTCACGGGCCGCTCGGCCGCCGGGTCCGTGGTGGGCGGGATGCTCATGCGCGGCACCGAGGCGCACACGCGCCAGGAGATCCAGGACGAGATGGACCGTCTCAAGGCCTCGGGCGGCATCTCCGCGACAGCGACGACGGGGAGCGGCCAGGTCACCACGGTCCACGCGAGCGTGCCGGACGTGATCCGGCTCATGGGCGAGATCGTGCGCACGCCCTCCTTCCCCGAGAGCGAGCTCCAGGTGCTCGAGGAGCAGCGGCTCGCCCAGCTCGAGGAGGCCCGCTCGGATCCCGGCACCCTCGCCCAGATCGCGCTCGAGCGGCGCATGACCCCCTGGCCGGAGGGGCATCCGAGCCACGTGGGCACGATCGACGAGGAGATCGCCGCCCTCCGGTCCGTGACGCTCGACCAGGTGAGGAGGTTCCACAGGGACTTCTACGGCCCGCAGTCGGGCAACATCGTGGTGGTCGGCGACTTCGACCCGGCCGAGGTGCGCGCGGCCATCGAGGAGACCTTCGGCGACTGGAAGAGCCCGCACCCCTACCAGCGGATCGCGACGCCCTTCCGCGACATCCCCGCCGACGAGATCCAGATCGAGACACCGGACAAGGCCAACGCCTTCTTCTTCGCCCAGCAGAACCTCGAGCTCAGGGACACCGACCCCGACTACGCGGCCCTCGCGCTGGCCGGGTACATGATCGGCGGCGGCCCGCTCAACTCGCGCCTGGCGCGGCGCATCCGCGTGCAGGACGGGCTATCCTACGGCGTGGCCGGGAGCATCGACGGACACCCGATCGACCCGGTGGGGTCGTTCGGCGCGTTCGCGATCTACGCGCCCGAGAACGCCGAGAAGCTCGAGGCGGACTTCAAGGAGGAGATCCAGAAGGTGCTCACCGAGGGCTTCACCGAGGATGAGGTCGCCACCTCCAGGCAGGGGATGCTGGAGACCCTCCAGCTCTCCCGCGCGCAGGACGGCTCGCTGGCCGGCCAGATCTCGTCGAACCTCTACTTCGACCGCACGTTCGGCTTCGACGCGGCGCTCGAGGACAAGATCCGCTCGCTCACGGTGGACGAGATCAACGCGGCGGTGAAGCGCCGGCTCGACCTGTCGAAGATCACGATCGTGAAGGCCGGGGACTTCGCCGGCGCGAAGGCCAAGATCGGATCGTGAGCGCGGGGGTCCGGGCGGACCCGGCGCTGAAGCGGGCGCCCCTCCCCGGGACGCCCGCGGCACTCGGTGGCACGGAGGCGCCGGTGGTGCGGGCCGCGCCGGCCGGCTCCCTGCCCTTCCTCCTGGAGGGGGAGCGCGTCGCAGTCACGGGGACGGAGCGCGGCGGCGCCGCCGCGTTCCGGATCGTAGGCACCCTGGTCGCGTCGGCGCTGCGCACGGACGCCGGGCCGGCCGCCAACGTCGTGGTCGGCCCGGCCACGCTGCGTCGCGAGCTGCACGGCGGGCGCGGCTCCGTGATCGAGCACCTGCTGGCGCTCCCCGCCCTGCCGCTGGTCGCGGCACAGTGGTCGGCGCCACCCGGGGCGCCCGAGCTCCCCGGTCTCGTGCTCGAGATCACGCTCCTGCCGGGCGCGGCGGCGGTGCGCTATCGCGTCGACGGCGACGGGGTGCGCGCCGTCGAGGAGGGGAGCGAGCACGGGGTGGACGTCACGGTCCATCCGACCCCGGAGGAGTGGTCGGCCGTGGAGGAGGAGGGCGGCGGCGTCCGGGCGCGGGCGCGCGTCCGGGGCGCTCCGCGCGTCACACTCCTGCTCGCGGCAGGCACCCCGCGCGAGATCGAGCGCGCGCTCGCGGCCGCACCACACCTGGCCGCGCACGAGATCCGGGCGGCTGCCTCCGCCGATCCCGGCAAGGTGGACACGCTCGTGGTGCGGAGCGGGGTGCCGGAGATCGACGACGCCGTGCTTTGGGCCACGACGCGCGTACAGGGGGCCGTGCGCCGCACAGGGTCCGCGGAGCCGGAGGCCATCTTCTGGACGGGTGTGGGCGCCCTCGCGTGCGGCGACTTCGCCGTGGGGCGGAGCGCGGTCGGTCGGCTCGACGAGGCCGAAGCGGGCGGTCCCCTCACCACGCTACTCGCCGCACGGCACGCGCTCGCTTCGGGCGACCAGGCGGCCGCCCTCGAGCGCCTCGCGGCGCTCCCTCCCGAGCGCCTGGCCGAGCTCCGCGGCGCCGGGCCCGAAGCGTGGCGCGGGTGGCCCGCCGCGCTGTCGACGCTGGCGGACGCCCTCCGGCACGCGACCGCCGAGTCCGACCTGGACGCGTTGCGCGCGGAGGCGGCGCGCGAGCCGGCCGCGGCCGGTGGCGGGCTCCGCCTCCCGATGGCCGGCGCGGACACCGCACACGGGCGGTCGTGGCCCGGCTACCTACTCGGTGGCGCCGGCGCTCCTCGCCCGCGGGCGCGTCCCGACGGCGGCGCGCCGGAGGCGCTGGCGGCGTGGACGGCCTTCGCGGCCGGGCGGAGCGAAGAGGCCTGGACCTCCTGGCGGCGGACGCTGTCGGCCGGCATGGCCGGCGGAGCGGGCGGGAGGGGGGCGTGGGATCGGGGGCCCGGCGAGGGGGAAGCGGCGGCGCCGGGCGCCGGCGTGCTCCTGGCCACGCTCGTGCACGGCCTCCTCGGGATCGCGCCGGACGCGCCCGCGGGGCGCCTCCGCGTCGCGCCCGTGCTCCCCGTGCACCTGCGCTCGTTCGAGGTGCGGAACCTCCGCGTCGCGGAAGCGCGGATCGGGATGGAGTACCGCCGTGAGGGCGGCGCTCACCTCTTCCGGTTGGAGCCCGTGGGCGGGCGCGTCCCGGTCATGGCCGTGCTCGAGCCGTCGCTGCCCTTCCGCCCGGAGCGGGTGCGCGTGGACGGGGCGCACGCCGACCTCGAACGGTCGGCGGAGGGGGTGCGCACGCGCATCGCGGTCCAGCTGCCGCTGGATGCTACGCGCACGCTCGAGGTGGGGGAGAGTTGACGATCACCTCTTTTCGACGTAGCCGTGCTCTGCCAGAAGCTCCCGCAGGCGCGCTTCGCGGTCCGGGAGCACGGTGCGTGTGATCGTCCGCGCGAACTCGATCCGGTCCGCTTCGGTGACCTTGTCCAGCACGGAGATGGGCGCGCCGTAGCGCAACAGGATGCGCTTGGCGTCGACAGCGACCGCATCGCTCACTTCTCCCCCTTGTCCACTCGCTTGGATGAAGTGGGTGAAAACAGTCAAGGATAACAAGATACAGCCTTCCCGGCAAAACGGGCACACCCCGTTCCGCCTTTTCATCTTCCTGCCGACCGGCCTTCCTTGAAGCGTCCCTATCTCACGTATCTGCTCGCGGTGGTGCTCCCTTCAGCCCTCGCGGTGGCGGCGATCCTCGCGGTCGCGCGTTCCGAATGGGCCGAGGTGCTCCACGCCTCCGACGCCCGTGTCGCCCACATCCTCGTCGCCGCGTTCGAGCAGGATCTGGGGGGCGAGACCGATTCGCTGGTCGCCAACGCGGCCCCCACGTCCGGCCTCGACACGACGCAGGCGACGGTCGGGCGGGCGCTCGTCGGGGACACGGTCACGGGGCTGCGCACGTCCGGCGCCTCGCCGGAGGTGTTCGTCCTGGCCCCACCCGCGGACGGGGACCCCGCCGCCAGCGTACGCTTCGCCTCGGCACCGCTCGAGGGGGACGCGCCCGGGCGGATCGGCCGCGCCACCGGGTACGCCCTCTCGCTCTACCTGAACGGGCGCCGCTGGGCGAGCACGGAGGAGCCCGCCGGGCCCGAGACGCTCCCGGCGCCGGGTGCCCCGCGCCCGGCCGGGGCGCTCGCCGCGCTCGGCGGAGGCACCTTCGGGGACGCCACCATCGTGGCGCTGGCCCGGCGTCACGACCGCGTGCCCGGACCGGTGCCCGTCCCGCTCGTCCTCACCATCGCGCTCCTCCTCCTCTTCGCGGCGCTCTCCGGCTGGATCCAGATCTCGGGGAGGCCGCGCGGCGCGCCGCCCAGGCGCTCGCGCACGATGGTGCTCCTGGCGCTCGTCCCGGCGCTCACGGCGGGGGCGTTCATGATCCAGATGGACTGGGAGTTCGACACGCGCCTGCGGGAGACGAGCGCCGAGGACCTGAGCCGCGCCCTTGCGTCCGCGAGCGTGCGCGGGGTGACGGCCTCGGCGGAGGAGGTGCACCGCCTCACGGGCTTCGACGCCACGATCGTGCGCGGCGGGGAGGTCGTCCAGAGCACCCTCGCGGGGCCGGCCCCGGCCGTCGCGGCGCTCCCCGAGCCGCCGGCTTCCCTCACCGTAACCGGACGCGTCGTCAACCAGCGGGGGCCGTCGGCGTACGCGGCGCACCGCACGGACGAAGGCGCCTTCGTCGTCGTCACCGCGCCGGAGGCGAGCGCCGCACAGGCCCACCTGCAACGCCGGGCCCGCACGATCGGCATCGCCCTGGCGGGTTGGCTCTTCTGGGTGGGCGTGGTCTACGCGATGCGTGGACGACGCCTCAGTGCATGAGCGGCTGCTCGTCGTCGTCCGACGGGCTGCGCACGGGAGCCGTCAACGCGAAGCGGGGCACGGTCACCCGGAAGCGCTCGCCGTCCGGGCGCTCGAAGGTGTAGTACCCTTCCATGTAGCCGGCCGGGGAGCGTAGCACGCAGAAGCTCCGGTAGCGGTGCGCGCCGCCGGGCGCGAGGGCCGGCTGCTGGCCCACCACGCCCTCTCCCTCGACCTCGGTGTCCTCGCCCACCGAGTCGTGGATCAGCCAGTGTCGGAAGAGCAGGCGGGCCGGGACGTCGCCGTCGTTCTGCATCTCGATGCGGTAGGTGAACACGAAGGTGTCGTCGGACGGGTCCGATTCGGCCAGGGAGTAGGTGGGCTCCACGCGAACCCGGATGCCTTCGGTGGATTGCTCGTACCGCATGCGTGCCACCACGACGGGAGGAATCGCTCTCCTCCGATCATACGCCACAGCCCGCCCCGGTTTCCATCCTCCCGGCGTCAGCTGCGGTCGATGACCACCGTGTGGGTGCTGCCCACGGAGAAGACGATCGCCTTCCCGAGCAGCTCGACCAGGGCGTTGCCGAGATTGGGGTCGGCGACCACCACGGAGATGCCGATGAGGGTGTGCGTGCCCGGATCCCCCGGGAGCCCGCCCGGGAGGCTCCAGTTCTCGTAGTCGAGCTCGTAGCCGTCGCGCATGAACGAGTAGCCGTCGGGGAGGAACGGGGTCAGCTCGGGCGGGACCGTCCCCGCGGACGTCTCGGCCGGCCACGTGTGCGTGGAGCCGTTGTAGTTCTGCGTGGCCACGCGGACCACGTCCATGTCGCCGGCGAGCTCGGTGGCGCGCGCGCGCAGCAGGATCGTCTTCATGTTCGGGATCGCCAGCCCGGCGAGGATGCCGACGATGGCGGCCGTGACCAGGAGCTCCACGAGCGTGAAGCCCCCACGCCGCGGATCGGGGGCCCGGCCCCGGGTCGCGTCCACGGGCGCGCCGACGTCTCGGGCGCTCACGATCCCCCCGTGAGCCTGTTGGCCGCGGTACCGACGAACGCTGCGGCGGATTCGTTCGAGTCGTACACCAACGCCTCCTCTCCCACGGTGGCCACGAGCTGGTAGCTGTTCACGCCCTGCCGATGGTACTCGACGCCTTCGATCGTGCTGCCCGCGTCGGACAGCTTGTCGGGAAGCTGCCCATGCTCCTGCTTGTAGCTGTCCACCCTCTGCGCCTGGAGATACATGGCGACGCGGAGCTGCTCCACCCGGGTCGACGGGTCCGGCGGCTGGATCGGGTTGACCACGACCCACTTCGGCGGCAGGAGGAGCAGGTAGAGCGCGAGCACCGAGAGCTGGATGCCCAGCGGGAGGAGCCAACGGGGGGTCGGCTTCCGCTTCGGAGTCTCGTTGACCGCCTTGTCACGCTCGGCCGCGTGCTTGAGCACGGCCGCGACGGCGTCGGCGGCTTCCTGACCGCGCGCCTCGTCCTTGGCGTGGAAGGGACGTACCTGGTCGTCGGAACTCATACCCTGGGGACTCGGGACGGGGAGCCGAGCGGTGGGTCGGCATGCTCTCTTGAAAAAGGTATGCCCTGACGTCGGTTCCACCCAAGGGGAACCGGGCCGCCGACGTCGCACGAGCGCCCATGCCAACCCACCGCGCATGGCGGGGGAAGCCGCACCGCCCGGGGTCGACGGGCCCGGCCGGCCTCTCTAGCTTCACCTCATGCCTCCCACGCCGCCCGGACTCTCCCGTTCCGTCGAGGACTACCTCAAGGCCATCTACGGGCTCTCCGAGCGTGGTGACGCCGCCTCCACGAGCGCGATCGCGGACGCGCTCGCCGTGCAGCCGGCCTCCGTCACCGGGATGGTGAAGCGCATGGCCGAATCGGGTCTCCTCGAGCACGCGCCGTACCGCGGCGTTCGTCTCACGGATCGCGGGATCCGGGAAGCGCTCAAGGTCCTGCGCCGCCACCGGATCATCGAGACCTACCTGTGCGAGCGCCTCGGGTTCGCGTGGGAGGACGTGCACGAGGAGGCGGAGCGCCTCGAGCACGCGGCGTCGGACACGCTCGTCGAGCGGATGGCCGCAGCGCTCGAGTTTCCGAGCCACGATCCCCACGGCGCGCCGATCCCCACCAGCGCCGGAGAGATCGAGAGCATCGAGTTCTGCACGCTCGCCGACGCGCTGCCCGGCACCGACCTGCGCGTCCGCGCCGTGCGCGACGAGGATCCGGAGCGCCTCCGCTTCATCGAAGCGGCCGGGCTCACGCCGGGCGCGATCGTGCGGGTGGAGGAGAGCGCCCGGGCGGAGGAGGTGGTGGCCGTGACCGTCGGCGCGGACCCGGACGTCCACGCGGTCGGGAGGGAGCTGGCGGCCCTCATCTACGTCGTCCCGGCCGGGAGCTGAGATGCAGCGGGGCCCGCGCGCGGTGGTCCTCGGCGTCGCAGGCGGGAGCGGGTCGGGGAAGTCGACGGTGGTCTCCGAGGTGCGGCGGCTCCTCGGCGCCGGGGCCACGACGGTCCTGCACCACGACGCCTACTACCGCGACCTGAGCCAGCTCGCGTTCGGCGAGCGCGTCGCGGTGAACTTCGACCATCCGCAGAGCCTCGAGAGCGGGCTCCTGGTGGCCCACGTGGAGGGGCTCCTGGGCGGAGCGAGCGTGCAGGCGCCCCTCTACGACTTCTCGACGCACACCCGCCGGCGCGAGACCGAGAGGAAGGACCCCGCGGCGGTCGTGATCCTCGACGGCATCCTCGTGCTCGCGGACCCGAGGCTGCGCGAGCTCATGGACCTCAAGGTGTTCGTCGACACCGAGGCCGACCTCAGGCTCATCCGCCGGATCCGCCGGGACGTGATCGACCGGGGTCGCACCCCGGAGTCGGTCATCGCCCAGTACGAAGCCACCGTGCGCCCCATGCACCTCGAGTTCGTCGAGCCGAGCAAGCGCCACGCCGACCTCGTCGTCCCCGAGGGGGGCTTCAACCGCGTCGCGGTGGACCTCGTCGTCGCGAGGCTGCGCGCACTCCTCGGACGCGGAGAGGCGGAGAGCGACGCGCAGGAGCCGAGCGCCGCCTCACGCGCCGCAGGCGGGTAGCCCGCCCGCGATCCCGCCGGTGGTCGTGAACACGCGCAAGGTGCGCGTGAACGAGGTGCCGAAGACCCCCGTCCCGTCCCCGCGCACGCTCGGGATGCGCACCTGCCCCGAGGGGTTGAAGTTCCCGCCCCGGATCCAGTTCACGTAGTTCCGGTCGGCGGCGCTGATCGTGACCTTCGCGTCGGGACCCTCGGGGAGGCCTTTCTGCAGCTCGAGCGCCAGGTCCTGGTCCAGCTCGAAGCGGTTGAAGACGCCGAACTCACCGGGGAAGACCACCGTCGTGTCCCGCGCCGAGATGGATACCCCGAGGAGGTAGAGCGGGTCGGGGTCCACCGGGATACCCTTCGACTCGAGGGCGTCGCCCAGGCCGAAGATGAGCGTCTCGTCGACGTAGGCCCACGCGCCCTCCGAGCGCGTCCAGCGCAGCTCGAGCGGCGTGGACGGCTTCTGCAGGCAGGCCGGCGGCTCCGCCCCGTACGGCGGCGCGGGCGTGAGCAGCTCGAACGCGCCGGGCACCGCGCTCGTGCCGCGCATCACGCCGCCGTCGGCGAGCGTGATCACGAGGTCGAGCGTGTCGCCGGGGTGGATGCGACCCGCCACGCCCGTCGCGGCCCAGTAGCAGGTGCCGTCTCCGTCCACCGGCAGGGTGCGCACGCACGTCTCCAGGTCCGTCTCACCCATCTCCAGCTCGAAGCCGTCCGCACGCGAGATCACGACGGTCGCGCCGGGCACGGGACGGGACGCACCCGTGGCGCCCTCGAGCGTCCTGTGCAGGAACGCGGTCGCGCGATCGGTGTTCCCGGGCAGCCCCAGCTCCACGTACACCTCCGCCACGACCACGTCGGTCGCGTCGACGAGCGTCACCTCCTGGAGCTCGCACGCCGAGGCCGCCACCAGGGCGCAGGCCGCCGCCGTCGCGAGCGCCGCGCGCGGCCGCGTCATCGGAAGTGCACCTCGAGGCCGAACGTCGGGAGGAGGGGGAACATCGAGATGCCCGCCCTCACGGGAGGCTGCTCGGAGTACTGGTAGAAGTAGAAGAGCACGTTCTTGCGGTTGTAGGTGTTGAGCACGTCCACGTAGGGGACGAGCGTGCCCCACGATTTCGTGAGCGTCTTGCGCGCGCTGAAGTCGAGCCGGTGGTAGGTCGGATAGCGCGACGCGTTGTGATCCTCGAGGTAGACGGCGTAGCCGCCGAAGTTGTCCGAGGTGTCGGTCGCGCCCGCCCAGTCGAGCCAGCCGCCCCACTGGCCGAAGTTCGGCGAGTACGCAGCGTACGCGCCGAGCGCGCGGGTGTACGGCGTGCCGGTCCCCACGTTCCAGCGCAGGCCGCCCTCCCACCCCCAGGGAAGCGGGTAGCGGAGCACCAGGTCGACGTCGAGCCGGCGGTCGAAGACCGGCGGGTACGTCACCTCGGGCACGGGCCGCTCCGGGGAGAGCAGGTCGGGGAAGGTGCGCTCGGCCTTGAGGAGCGATACGGCGAGCCACCCGTTCACCGCCCCACCCTCCTTGCGCACGAGGAGGTCGGCTCCGTACGAGAGGCCGCGCCCCGCCAGGATGTCGTCGAGGTCGTCGTTGGGGTCGTCGCCCGTGTTCACGGTCACCACGCCGTCGAACGAGCGGACGTAGCCCTCGAGCGACGTGAACCACTCCTCGCTCGGATATCCCTCCACCCCGAGCTGGAGCTGGTCCGACACCACGTGCGGGGCACGCGCGCCCGCGAGCACCCAGATGTCGAGCCCGAGCGGAAGCTCCTCGTCGCGCAGCGACTGCACGTACTGGGTGTAGCGGCCGGCGGCCAGCTTCACGGCCCAGTCACCCCCGGCGAAGAAGCGCTTGACCGCGAGGCGCGGAGCCACGTCCAGCGACGCCTTCCCCGGATCCGGGAGCCAGCCGTCGAGACGCACGCCGGCCTCCACCAGCCACCGTCGCGCCTGGAACCAGCTCCCCTGCGCGTACGCGCCGAGCAGCGAGCCCGTGCCGTCCCCGCTGGCGAACTCGGTGCCGCCCGAGACGACCCGGTTGTGGTAGCGCATCCGCTCGGCGGAGAGGCCGACCTTCGCGCGCAGGGTGGCGGACAGGCGCGTGTCGATGTCGAGGCGCGCCTGCGCCTGCGAGATTCGCGAGGCGAAGTCCGTGTCGCCGAAGTCCGGGAAGGTCAGGCCGGTGCCGTACCGCGTCCAGCTCACCCGCGCGTCCACGGAGCCGTCGCGCCGGGGGTGCGTCCAGCGCGCACCCGCCAGGTCGTTCCCCCAGCTCCACTTGATGCGCAGGGGGAAGTCCTGGGCGTCGAAGCGGGTGAGGTCGAGGATGTCGTCGCCCGAGTACGCGGTCAGGCGCAGCCGGTCCCCGGACTTCGTCCACCCCTCGGCCACGCCCTGGAAGTCCTGCAGGTGGTAGGGGAAGTCGAAGGCGGGCTTGAGGAGCCAATCGAAGTACGAGCGGCGCGCCGAGGCCCGCCAGTGCACGTTCGTGTGACCGAGCGCCTTCGCGAGCGACGGCGGGGCTCCGCCGGAGACGGCGACCCGCGAGGCGAGCAGGGAGACGCCGCCGTCCACCGCGAAGCGGCCGTCTCCGGGATCGGTCTCGATCTCGAGCACCGAGGAGACCCGCCCGCCGTGCTCGGCCGCGAAGCCGCCGGACTGCAGCTCGGCGCGGTCGAGCATGTCGGCGTTGAACACCGAGAAGAAGCCGCCCAGGTGGAACGGGCTGAAGACGGGCACGCCGTCGAGGAGGATGAGGTTCTCGTCCTGCGCGCCGCCGCGCACGTGGAAGGAGGCCGAGAAGTCGGAGGTGGACACCACCCCCGGGAGGACCTCGACGGCACGCAGGGGATCCGCCTCGGCCACACCCGGCACGCGCTTGAGATCCGAGATCCGGAGCTCGCGAACCGTCGCGCCCCCGACCTCCTCGAAGCGCACCCGCTCGCGGCTGCGCTCGGCGCCCACCGTGATCCCCTCGAGCTCGACCGCGCGACGCGGGAGCGTGAGCTCGACCTCCACCGCCTCCCCCGGCCCCACCCCCACCGGGCGGACCGCGTCCGCGTAGCCCACGCCCATCGCGCGCAGCGTATACGCTCCGGGCGGTATGGCGTCGAGCCGGAACCACCCCAGACGGTCCGTGTCGACCCCGCGGACCACCGTCCCGCTCTCCGTGAGCACGACGGTGGCCCCGAACACGGCGGATCCCTCGTCGTCGCGCACACGTCCCTCGACGCGGCCCACCTGCGCGGACGCGCGTCCCGCGGCGGCGAGAAGGAGAAGGACGGCGAGCGCCGACGATCTCCCGGACATGGATGGAAGCAAGACGGACCCCGGTTGAGCGGCTGCGGCCCCGGGCCGCATCCGGTCTCTTCGTGGGAGGGACGCGCCGGGGAGGGGAGGCGGGAAGGCGGTCCGATGCGCCGGACACACTCCCCCGCCCTCCTCCGCCGCGTTACTAATGTAGGCGCTCGGCCGGGCCCCATACCGGCGATCCCGGCTTTCCGTTCCGCCGACTCCTCCCGTGCGCGTCTACTACTGCGACCACTTCGTCCTCCCCCTCCCGGACGGCCACCGCTTCCCGATGGAGAAGTACGCCTGCCTGCGCGAGCGCGTCCGCGCCCGGGGGGAGGACGAGCTGATCGTGCCGGACGCGGCGACGGACGCCGAGCTCGAGCGTGCCCACGACGCGGGGTACGTGCACCGCGTCGTGTCGGGCGCGCTCACCCGGGACGAGGTGCGCCGCATCGGCTTTCCGTGGTCGCCCGGCCTGGTGGAGCGCTCGCGCCGGTCGGTGGGCGGGACGATGGGCGCCGCGCGCGCCGCCCTGGAGGACGGCGTGGGCGCGAACCTGGCGGGCGGCACGCACCACGCCTTCCGTGACCGGGGCGAGGGCTTCTGCGTCTTCAACGACGTCGCGGTGGCGACCCGTGCGCTCCAGGCCGAGCGCAGGGTCCGCCGGGTGGTCATGCTCGACCTCGACGTGCACCAGGGCAACGGCACCGCGGCGATCTTCCGGGACGACGACGCCGTCTTCACGCTGTCGGTGCACGGCGCCAACAACTTCCCCTTCCGCAAGGAGCCGGGCGACCTCGACATGGAGCTTCCCGACGGCACCGCAGACGACGCGTTCCTGGAGGCGGTCGAGCGGGGCGTGGCCACGGCGCTCGCCCACGGCGGCGACCTGGCCTTCTACGTGGCGGGCGCGGACCCGTTCGAGGGCGACAGGCTCGGCCGCCTGGCCGTGACCAAGGCGGGGCTCGCGCGCCGCGACGCGTTGGTGTTCGACCTGTGCTCCGGCGCAGGCGTGCCGGTCGCGGTGGTGATGTCCGGCGGGTACGCGCGCGACGTGGCCGACACGGTCGACATCCACGACGCGACGGTGCGGACGGCGTCCCGGCGCGTGGCCCGGAGCGCCGCGTGAGCGCCGGCGCCCTCGATCGCCTGCGGGCGTGGCCGCGCACCCGCCTGGCCGCGCTCCCCACGCGGCTCGTGCCGGCGCGCAACCTCGCCGCGGCCCTGGGGCCCGGGGCCCCGGAGGTCCTCGTGAAGATGGATGCCGAGACGGGCTTCGCGCTCGGCGGCAACAAGGTCAGGAAGCTCGAGACCGTGCTCGGAGGCGACCACCTGGCCGGCGTCACCCACCTGATCACGACCGGCGGCCCGCAGTCCAACCACTGCCGCGTGACGGCCGGCGCGGCCGCGCACCTCGGCCTGAGGTGCGTCCTGGTGGTGAACGGGGCCGTCGAGGGTGAGCCTCGCGGCAACGCGCTCCTCCACAGGCTCTTCGGCGCCGAGATCCGGACCGTCACCGATCGTTCGGAGCGCGCCCCGGCCATGGAGCGCGCGGCGCGGGAGATCGCCGACGCCGGGGGGCGCGCGCTGGTGGTCCCGCTCGGCGCCTCCACCGGCCTCGGTGCGCTCGGCTATGCCCTCGCCGCGCTGGAGCTGGACGAGCAGCTGCCGGTACAAGCCGGGAGGGGAACCTGGGTGTTCGTGTCGGCGTCGTCGTGCGGCACGCTCGCGGGCCTCCTGCTCGGCTTCGAGCTCCTGGGAAGGACGGACGTGCACCTGGTCGGCGTCAGCGCCGACGTCTCCGCCGAAGGGATGCGCGCGGACGCGCTCGGACTGGCCGCCGAGGGCGGGGCGCTCCTCGCCTGGGCGGAGCCGATCTCCGGGGAGCGGCTCTCCTGCGACGATACGCAGGTCGGCGAAGGGTACGGGATCCCCACGCCCGCCGGGCGCGAGGCCGTCGACCTCTTCGGGCGCCGCGAGGGGATCGTGCTCGACCCCGTGTACACGGGGAAGGCCGCGGCCGGGCTCCTGGCCTGGATGCGCGCCGGCCGCGTCCCCGCCGGAGACCGCGCCGTGTTCGTGCACACCGGAGGCCACCCGGCGCTCCTGGTGTGAGTCGGCCCCTCAGTCGAACCAGTGCGTCAGCCGCTCGAGCGCGCCCAGGAGGTCCGGCTCCAGCTCCATCACCGCGTGCAGGGGGTCCTCGCCGAGCTTCTTCATGCGCCTCGGCACCGTCGCGATCGTGTGGTCGGAGATCTTCAGCTTGCGATTCACCTCGGACCAGCGGAGCGGCGCCGACACCGGGGCGCCCGGGAGCGGCCGCACGGTGAAGGGGGCGGCGAGCAGCCGCCCGTGGCCGTTCTGCACGAAGTCGATGTAGACCTTCCCGTCGCGGCGCTGCGGATTGCGCGTGAGCGTCGCGATCTCCGTGCGCTCGGCCACGGCCACCCGCCCGAGAAGCTGCCCGAGCGTGCGTGACTGCTCGTAGTCGAGGCGGCGCCCGAGCGGCACGAGCACGTGGATCCCCGACGACCCGCTCGTCTTCGCGAACGAGGGAAGGCCGATCTCCTCGCAGATGTCGTGCAGCGTACGCGCCAGATCGACGACGTGCTCGAAGGGCGCCTCCTTGGGATCCAGGTCGAGGATGCACCAGTCCGGCTTCGCCAGCGTCGCCACCCGGCTCGACCACACGTGCAGCGGGATCGTGCCGAGGTTGATCACGTAGAGGAGTGACTCCAGGTCCTCGGCGACGAAGTACGACAGCTCCCGCTCGGAGCCCTCGCTCCACAGCGTCACGCGCCGGATCCACTCGGGGGCGTAGGGCGGCGCGTCCTTCTGGAAGAACGACTTCCCGTGGATCCCGTCCGGGTAGCGCGTCATGACGAGCGGCCGGTCCTGCAGGTAGGGGAGCATCCAGGGCGCGACCGCCCGGTGGTACTCGATCAGGTCGCCCTTGGTGTAGCCCGCCTCCGGCCAGAACACCTTGTCGAGGTTCGTGTACGGGACCGTACGCTCCGCCTCGACCTGCACCTCGACCTGGACGGGGGGCTCGGCCTCCGGCTCGGCGGCGCCCTCGACCACGCACTCCCCGGGCCGCTTGTCTTCGCGGAAGCGCGAGAAGGAAGGCTGGCGCGCGAGCCCCTGGTCGGTGAGCTCCTTGTACCTCACCTCCACGACGAGGCGCGGGCGCACCCAGTGGTTGGCCTTCCCCTTCGGCACCGGCCCGGCCGTGCACGGGCAGGCGTCGACCTCCATCTTCTCGAGCACCGGCATGGTGGCCGAGAGGTCCGAGTCCGTGAAGCCGGACCCGACGCTCCCCAGGTAGAGGAGGTCTTCGCCGTCGTACTGCGCGATGTGGAGCGACCCGAAGCCCGAGCGCGAGCCCTTCGGCTCCGTCCATCCGACCACCACGAAGTCCTCGACCTTGACCGTGCGCACCTTGACCCAGCTCGGCGAGCGCCCGCCGGTGTAGGCGGAGTCGGCCTTCTTCCCGACGATCCCCTCGAGCTGCATCTGGCCGACCTGGGCGTACATCGCCTCGCCCTGCTCGGAGATGTGGTCGGAGTACCGGATCGGGCCGACGCTGGGGAGGAGGTCACGCAGGAGCGCCTTGCGGTCGAGGAGCGGCACGCCGCGCAGGTCGAGCCCCTCCAGCGCGAGGAGGTCGAAGGCGTAGTAGATCGCGGGGAGCTCCACGCTCGCGCGCAGCGCGTCCATCCGGTTCAGGATCCGCCCCCGCTTCTGCAGCTTCGAGAAGGAGGGGAGCCCGTCCGCGTCGTGCACGACGACCTCGCCGTCCAGCACGAGCCCCTCGATCGGGAGGCCGTGCACCGCGCGCGCGATCTCCGGGAAGGTGAGCGTCAGGTCGTGGCCCGCGCGCGAGCGCAGGTAGGGCTCGCGGTCCCGGCGCTCCGCGAGGAGCCGGTAGCCGTCGTACTTGAGCTCGAAGATCCACCCGGCACGCGTGAAGGGGTCCTCCTGGGAGGTGGCGAGCATCAGCTCCACGTCGTCGGCACGAACGGATCGCGTCTTCGCGCCGACCTCGGCTGCGCGCGCCGCCAGGCGCTCCGCGTGCTCGTCCGCGCGCGGGAACTCGTCCACCGTGAGGCCGGAGTAGATCGAGTCGTCGGGATAGGACCCGGTGCCGCCCCCGGCGTCCATGAACGCGTCGCGCTCCTTGATGAGGAGCCAGGAGTTGGGCGCCTGCTTCGTCTTCACGAGCGTCCAGCGGCCGAGCAGCTTGTGGCCGTGCAGGTCGAAGAGGAGCTTCCCCTTCTCGAGCCCTTCGTGCGGGTCCTCCACGGGGCTCCACGTCCCCCGGTCCCACACGATCATCGACCCGGCACCGTATTCGCCGTCCGGGATGACGCCCTCGAACTCGGCGTACTCCAGGGGGTGGTCCTCGGTCTGCATCGCCAGGCGCTTGTCCGCCTGGTTCGGGGACGGGCCCTTGGGAACGGCCCACGAGAGCAGCACGCCGTCCAGCTCGAGGCGGAGGTCCCAGTGCAGCGCCCGTGCGTGGTGCTTCTGCACCACGAACGAGCTGCCGCCCACCACGACCTCGCCGCCGAACGGCTCGGGGGTCCGGCCGGCGCGGCGCTTCTCGCGGTACTTCGCCAGGCGTTCGTCGCGGGAGGGCGTCATGGGAGGGGAGGATAGGATGCGGCGGGAGGTGACGACAACGTCCCCCTCATCGACGCGCCGGCAGCTCGCGTCCCGCAACCGCGCGGCCGCGACGACCGTGCGTCACGAGGCCGCGGGTCAGGTGGCGGGAGTGCCCTCTCAGCCGCCCGCTCCGGGCAGCGCGGGCGTCGCCTCGGGGGGCCGCCGATGCCGCGTGGCCTGCTCGAACGCGTATCCGAACCCGAGGAGCATCCCCTCTGTGAAGGGACGCCCCAGGAACTCGAGGCCCACCGGCAAGCGGTCGGAGGTGAACCCGGCCGGCACGGTGAGGGCCGGGAAGCCGATGGCAGGGCTCAGACCGCGGTTGTCACCCCACCCGTAGCCGTCGTTCGGACGGGGGTTGGAGAGTACGTCGGGGGCGATGAGCGTCGGCTGATGATCGAAGGTCGCGTAGACGACGGCGTCGAGCCGGTGCTCCGCCATCGCCGCGAGCACGCCCTGCCGGATCTCCTCCCGCTTCCGCTGCAACTCCAGATAGCCGGGCTCGTCGACGTTCCGTCCCACGGTGGCCATGAGCCCACGCGCGCGCCACGGGTTCACCACGCCGGTGAGGAGGATGTCGCCCAGCGTCGTGTACGGGGGGTCCGCGAGCTGCGCGAGGTACTCGTTCGTCGCCTTTTCGGTCTCGAAGTCGTTGCCGGTGCCGTCCACGAGTCGCACCTCGGGAACGACCAGCGGGTCCACCAGCTCGGCCCCGGCGGCCTGAAGCTCACGGATGGCTTCGTCCACGACCGCCCGCACCTTCCCGTAGTCCTCGGACCGCGGATCGGCCCCCGGATCCATGGGCTCGCGCAGCACCCCGATACGCGCGCCGCGCAGGCTACCCGCGTCCAGGGCGCTCGTGTAGGACTCGGGGATGTGGCCCACCGAGTACGCGGTGGCGGGCTGGTTCGGATCGTACCCGACGATGGCGTCGAGCAGAGCGGCCGCGTCGGCCACGGTCCTCGTGATGGGCCCCATGGTGTCCTGCGTGGGATTGGCCGGCATCATCCCCCAGGTGCTCACCAGGTACAGCGTGGGTCGGAGCCCCACCAGGCTCGTCACGGCCGCCGGTCCGCGGACGGAGCCGCTCGTGTCCTCGCCGATACCCACCAGGCCGAAGCTCGCCGCGATTCCCGCGGCCGTGCCCCCCGACGAGCCACTGGGATTCCTGTCCGTGTCGTACGGATTCCGGATGATCCCGTAGGCCGAGCCCACGTAGCGGGAAGCGAACTCGCCCATGTTGGTCTTGGCGAGGATGATCGCGCCCGCCCGCCTCAGCCGGACGACGATCGTCGCGTCGCGCTCGGACACGAAGTCCTTGAAGAGCGCGGACCCGTACGTCGTCGGCATGCCCCGGGTCTCGACCTGGTCCTTGAGCAGCACCGGCACGCAGTGCAGCGGCCCCGGCGTTGCGCCGGCGCGCAGGACGGCGTCGAGCGAGTCGGCCTCGATCAGGGCGCGCGGGTTGACGGTCTGTACCGCGTTGAGGCGCGGGCCGGCCTGGTCGTAGGCCGCGATGCGATCGCGATACGCCTGGACCAGCCCATGGCACGTGAGCGTCCCGGCGCGCATCGCCTCGTGGGCCTGCGCGACGGTCGCCTCCACCACCTGGAAGCCCTGCGCACGGGCGGGCCCGGGTGCGGCCCAGGCCGCCAGAAGGGTGCCGGCGAGCGCGACGACGTTTCGGGGCATCGGGGGCACGGACCTCGGGACCATGGACTCCTCGCAGGCCGGAGGGTCGATCCGCAGGGATTCGGCGGAAGCGGAGAGTATACCGAACCACGCCTCCCCGTGCAGCGACGGATCCTCGTCGCTATCGTGCGGACTGCCGACCCACCAGGAGCCGCCGTGCCCTCCAAGCTCGACCGACCCATCGCTCCCGAGATCCGCGACGACCGCCTGGCCGAGGCGATCCGCCGGGTCGCGGCCCGTCCCGAGGTGCGCACGATCCTCGAGGTCGGCTCCTCGTCCGGGGACGGGAGCACCGACGCCTTCGTGGCCGGCGCCCTGGAGAACCCGGTGGGCCCGCCGATGCTGCACTGCGTCGAGCTGTCGCGCGAGCGATTCACGCGGCTGGTCGCGCGCCATGGCGACCGCGACTTCGTGCGCTGCCACCGCGTGTCGTCGGTGAGCCTGGACCGCTTCGCCACGCACGACGACATCGACCAGTTCTGCTCCGGCTTCAAGCCGTGGCTGCGCCGGCGGAGCCGCGGGACCTATCGGCGCTGGCTCGAGGAGGACCGCGACTACGTCGAGGCCTCGGGAGCCGGGACGGACGGGGTGCGCGACATCGCCGAGCGCTTCGCGATCGAGCGCTTCGACGCGGTCCTGATCGACGGCTCGGAGTTCACCGGACGCGCGCTGCTGGACGACCTCCACGGCGCGCTCTGGGTGATCCTCGACGACATCCGCGGCATGAAGAACCACGGGAACTACGTGCGCCTGCGCCGCGACCCCGGCTACGAGCTCGCCGAGCGCTGCTGGACGCTGCGCAACGGGTACGCCGTCTTCCGGTCGCTCGCCGGGAGAGTTGGGGAAGCTCTGCACAAGTAGGGTACCCCGCGCACAGGGGGCTGCTCGCGGCAGGCCGGGCCCGCGACGATTGCGATCGCCCCCGCGGCCGGCCATCGTGGGAAGGTGATCGCTCGCTCACGCCGCCACACGCTCCTCCTCGCGGGAGCGCTCCTCCTCGCGGGAGCGCTCCTCCTCTCCCCGCTCCCGGCACCGGCCAGGAGCGGGAGGAGATCCTCTCGTACGACGTCGCCGTCGCCGTGCGCGACGGCGGCGTGATGGACGTCACGGAGGAGATCGAGGTCCGCGCGCTCGGCAACGACATCCGGCGCGGAATCTACCGGGACTTCCCGACCAGCTTCCCCAGGGCAGCGGGGCTGGGCCGCATCGAGGCCCCCTTCGAGGTGACCGGCGTCGAGCGTGACGGGAGCCCGGAGCCTTATCGGGTGGAGAGCATCGGCGGGCCCTTCGGGCGGGGGGGCGTGCGCGTACGCATCGGCGACCCCGACGTCATGCTCGAGCACGGCGTACACCGCTACGCGATCCGCTACGAGACGTCGCGCTGGGTGAGCTTCGGGGAAGCCGAGGACCAGCTCTACTGGAACGTGACGGGGAACGGGTGGGCCTTCCCGATCCTGCAGGCCTCCGCACGGCTCTCGCTCCCGACGGCCCCCGACCCCTCGTCCGTGCGACTCGAGGCGTGGACGGGCCCCGAGGGCTCCACGACGTCGCAGGCCGAGACGGGGTGGAGCGAGGCCGGGGAAGCCTCCTTCGCGACGACCGCACCGCTGGGCGAGCGCGAGGGGCTGACGGTCCGCCTCACCTTCCCCAAGGGGGTGGTCGCCCCTCCGTCCGCCGAGGTCCAGAAGGCGTGGTTCCGGATGGACTGGGGCGGGTGGATCGACGTGGGCACGCTGGTCGGGCTCGTGCTGTCCCTCTACCTCCTCATGTGGTCCCGCGTCGGGCGCGACCCCGATCCCGGCCCGGTTGTGGTACGCTATGAGCCGCCCGACGGCTTCTCGCCCGCCGCGCTCGGCTACCTGGCGCGCCGCGGGTGGTCCGACGCGCTCCTGGCCGCGGCGATCGTGAGCGCGGCCGTGAAGGGCGCGCTGCACATCGAGCGCGAGGGACGGAAGTGGACGCTCGTGCGCCAGGACGGGGCGGACACGGTCCTCGCGCCCGAGGAGCGCACGCTGTCGCACGACCTGCTCGTCGGACAGCGGCGCCTCCAGCTCGACCCCAAGTACCACGCGCGGCTGCGCGGCGCCGTGCGGACGCTGCGGCGCACGCTGTCGCGGAGGCTCGAGCGCGAGTACTTCGTGCTCAACCGCCGGTGGTTCGTGGCGGGAGCGGCGGTGAGCGTCGTGGGTCTCGGCGTGCTGGCGTGGAGGGACCGGTACGGGATCCCGCCGGAGACCTGGTTCATGTGCTTCTGGCTCTCCTTCTGGACCGTCGGCGTCGGGACGCTGGTGACGCGCGTCTACCGCGCGTGGCGCTCGGCCCTGGGAGGCGGGGGGATCGGGGCGTGGGCCGAGGGGATCTTCCTCGGGCTCTTCTCCCTCCCCTTCGTCGGGGCGGAGCTCTTCGTGGGCTCGCTGGTCGTGCTGCGCGCGCCCCACCACCTCGTCGGGGCCGCCGTCGTGCTCGGCGCGCTCAACATCCTCTTCTACCACCTGCTCGAGCGGCCGACGCTCCGGGGCCGGGGCGTGCTGAACGAGCTCGACGGCTTCAGGACCTTCCTCACCGCGACGGACGCCGACCGCCTCGATCGGATGACCCCGCCGGACCGCACGCCCGAGGTCTTCGAGCGCTTCCTCCCGTACGCGATCGCGCTCGGCGTGGAGAACCGCTGGGCCCACCGGTTCCAGGGCGTGCTCGTGCCCCAGCCGGCCGGAGGCTCGGCCGCCGCCGCCGCGATGCCGTGGTACGCCGGAGGCCCGGCTTCCGACTTCTCGAGCATGGCCTCCTCGTTGGGGGGTGCCTTCTCCAGCTCGCTGTCCTCGGCCTCCAGCGCTCCCTCCTCGAGCGGCGGAGGCGGCGGCGGCTCCTCCGGCGGCGGCGGGGGCGGAGGGGGCGGCGGCGGCTGGTGAGCCGCCGAGCAGCCCGCCGACCCGCGGCTCCCCGCCCGTGCCGGGCGGGCTCCGGCCTCCCGGTACGATAGGCCGATCCCTGTAGGGCAATCCCCTACGCCCTCTGTCCAACGATCCCCGTCAGCCCCTTCCCTGGGCTTGCACCATTTTTCACATGTTCAACGACGGACGACGTCGTGGTGATGTGTCCGGAGAAATCCACAAACCCGGATATGCGGGTCCCCGGAGCGGGAGCGGACGATGAGCCAGGCCCTTCTGGAGCGGGTGCGCGAGGCCTCCCCCGAGGAGATGCATCGCGCCGTGGACCTCTTCAAGGTGCTCTCGCACCCCGATCGCCTCCGGCTGGCGTGTGCGCTGGGGGACGGACGCGTCACCACGCAGAAGGAGCTGATGGAGGAGTTCGGCTGGCCGCAGTCGACGGCGGCCCGGCACATCGCGGCCCTGCGTGCCGCGGGGCTCGCGGCCGCCGAGCGGGACGGCTCGGAGGTCCACCTCCGCATGGGCAACCCGGTGGCGCTCCACCTGCTCGACACGGTGTGCGACTGGGTCCACCAGCCCGACGGCGCGGGCGCCGATCCGTTCTCGGTCGAGTCCTCCTCGTAGACACGACCCCCGGCAAGCCGGGGGCACATCGGAGAGAGCATGAGACGGCGTGAGTTCATCAGGATCTCGTCGTACGGGCTCGGCGGTGCGGCCCTCCTGGGCGGCGTCACCACGGACTGGTTCCACCTCTACGGGGGCCAGCTCCCGGACCCGCTCACCGACGGCGACCGGATCGTTCCCACCTTCTGCGAGCTCTGCTTCTGGAAGTGCGGCGTGCTGGCCCACGTGAAGGACGGGCGGGTGACGAAGCTCCAGGGGAACCCGAGGGACCCGCTCTCCCGCGGCCACCTGTGCCCGCGCGGGACCGGTGGCACCGGCCTCCTCTACGACCCGGACCGGCTGAAGACCCCGCTCCTGCGCGTCGAGGCGCGCGGAAGCCAGGAGTTCAAGCCGGTGAGCTGGGACGACGCGCTCGACGTCGTCGCCGAGAACTTCCTGAAGATCAAGGCGGAGTATGGTCCCGAGGCCGTCGCGCTCTTCTCGCACGGATACGGCGGGAGCTGGATGAACCACCTCGTCCGCGCCTGGGGAAGCCCCAACATCGCGGCGCCGTCCTACGCGCAGTGCCGCGGGCCCCGTGACGTGGCCTTCGACCTGACGTTCGGGTCCGGCGTCGGCTCCCCCGAGCGCACCGACATCCGCGAGACGAAGTGCCTCGTGCTGATCGGCTCGCACCTGGGCGAGAACATGCACAACACGCAGGTCCAGGACTTCGCGCACGCGCTCCGGAACGACGCCGACCTGATCGTGCTCGACCCGAGGCAGAGCGTGGCGGCCTCCAAGGCGACGCACTGGCTTCCCGTGAAGCCGGGGTCCGACCTCGCGATCCTGCTGGCATGGATGAACGTCATCATCGCCGAGGAGCTCTACGACCGCGAGTACCTCGAGACCTACGCGTACGGCTTCGAGCAGCTCAGCGACCACGTGAAGCCCTACACGCCGGAGTGGGCGTACCCGCGCACCGGCATCGAGCCCGACCTGATCCGGCACACGGCGCGCATGATGGGGGCCGCCCGCCCGGCGACGCTGATCCACCCCGGGCGGCACGTCACCTGGTACGGGAACGACACGCAGCGCATGCGCGCGATCGCGATCGTGAACGCGCTGCTCGGCTCCTGGGGCCGCAAGGGCGGGTTCTACATCCCGAGCGCGGTGAGCATCCCGCCGTACGAGTACCCGGCCTTCGGGGACGAGGGGCACACCCCCGCCGACAAGCCGAGCCCGAGCGACTACCCGCTCGCCGACGAGGTGCTGGCGCAGGGCGTGTGCGACGCGACGATCCCGGGGGTGCGCGGCGTGCCGAGCATCCGCGCGTGGATGGTCTACGGGTCGAACCTCCCCTCGAGCCTCCCCGAGCCGCAGAAGACCTACGAGGCCATGCAGGCGCTCGACTTCCTCGTGGCCGTGGACGTCCTCCCGACCGAGATCACCGGGTGGGCGGACGTGGTGCTCCCCGAGGCGACGTACCTGGAGCGGTGCGACGAGCCGTTCGCGCCGGCCTACCGCGAGCCGTACGTGACGGTGCGCCAGGAGGTGGTGCCGCCGATGTACGAGAGCAAGCCGGGTTGGTGGATCGCCCGAGAGCTGGGGCTGAGGCTGGGGCTGCCGAACTTCTTCCCGTGGAAGGACGCCGAGGAGTACGCCGAGGCCCGTCTGAAGCCGCTCGGCTTCGACTGCGCGACGCTGCAGCGCGAGGGGATCGTCCTGGGCGAGCGCAAGCCGATCTACTTCGAGGAGGGCGCCGTCCCGGCGTTCTGGACGGACTCCGGGAAGATCGAGCTCTACTCGCAGAAGCTCGCGGCCGCGGGCTTCGACGCGATGCCCACCTGGCACGCGGAGGACGTGGACGACCCGCCTCCCGGCTACTACCGGCTCCTCTTCGGCCGCGCCCCCATGCACACCTTCGGGCGCACGACGAACAACAAGCTCCTCCTGGAGACCGGCCCCGAGAACGCCGTCTGGGTGAACACGCAGGTGGCGAAGGCCTGGGGGCTGAAGGACGGGGAGCGCATCCACCTGAAGAACCAGGACGACGTCACCTCGACCTTCTCCGCGCCGGTGAAGGTCACCGAGCGCATCCGCCCCGACTGCGTCTACGTCGTGCACGGCTTCGGCCATGACACGAAGAAGCTCGGGCGCGCCTACGGGCGTGGGATCAACGACAGCGAGCTCGTCACGCGCACCAGGATCGACCCGATCATGGGCGGCACCGGGATGAACGTGAACTTCGTGACGTTCGTCAGGCCCGACGTGGTGGCGGCCGCGAGGGCGGCGGCCGAAGGCGCGGAAGCCGCGGTGGCGGAGGAGGTGGCCTCATGAAGAGCCGCAAGCGCTACGCGATGGCCATCGACACGCGCACGTGCGTCGGGTGCACCGCGTGCGTCATCGCCTGCAAGACCGAGAACGACCTCCCCGACGGCCACGTGCGCAACTGGATCACGCAGACGGCGACCGGGACGTTCCCGAACGTCGAGCTCGAGATCCGCTCCGAGCGCTGCAACCACTGCGACGACGCGCCCTGCGTGGCGGTGTGTCCGACCGGCGCCTCGTACGTGGGGCCCGGCGGGATCGTCCTGGTGGACTCCGACAAGTGCACCGGCTGCAAGGCGTGCATCGCGGCCTGCCCATACGGCGCGCGCTTCGTGGATCCGCGCACCGGCACCGTGGACAAGTGCACGTTCTGCGTGCACCGCATCGAGAACGGCACCCCGACCACGGCGTGCCAGGCCGTCTGCCCCACCGAGAGCATCCACTTCGGCGACCTGAACGACCCCGACTCGGACATCGTCCGGGTCCTGCGCACCCGGGAGCACTACACCCTGTTGCCGGAAGCGGGCACCACGCCCCGCCACTACTACCTCAAGTGACCACCATGCAAGAGATCACGACGACCCGGACCAACGCCCTGATCGACCCGGGGCTGCACATCTGGCACGGCGAGGTCGCGGCCTACCTCTTCCTGGGAGGCGTGGTCGCGGGTGTGATGGTCCTGATGGGTCTCTTCCTGCTCCAGCGCGAGGAGCGGCCGCGCTCCACGCACCTGGGCCTCCTGCCGTGGAGCATCCCGATCCTGCTGTCGCTGGGCATGCTCTTCCTCTGGCTGGACCTCGAGAACCGCTTCAACGCCTTCCGCTTCTACCTGGTGTTCCGGCCCACCTCCCCGATGTCGTGGGGAGCGTGGATCCTCCTGGCGATCTACCCGGCGTCGCTCGCGCTGGCGTGGCGTACGACGCCCTCCGCGACGCGCGAGCGCGTGCTCGCCTGGGCGGACGCGCGCTGGGCCGCGGGCGGACGCGCGCTGCGCGCCGCGGGCTCGTGGGTGGACGCGCACGGCGCCGGAGTGGGGATGACGAACGTGATCGCCGGCGCGGGGCTCGGCGTCTACACCGGGATGCTGCTCGGCACGATGGCGTCCCGCCCCCTCTGGAACTCGGCGATCCTCGGGCCGCTCTTCCTCACCTCCGGCCTCTCGACCGGGGCGGCCTACATGCTCCTCTACCGCCTGAGCGACGGCGAGCGGATCCGGTTGGCCCGCGTCGACATGGGGCTCATCCTCGCCGAGATGGTGCTCATCGCCGTCTGGCTGGTGGGTCTCGGCTCGGGGGGCACCGCCACGCGCGCGGCGGCGCACGTCGTGCTGGGCGGACCGTACACGACGGCATTCTGGCTGCTGGTGATGGGCTTCGGCCTGGCGGCTCCGCTGCTGGCCGAATGGATGGAGCGGCGGGGAGGACACGTTCCGGGGCGTCTGGCCGCCTTCATGGTGCTGGCCGGCGGGCTCGCGCTCCGGTGGATCATCGTCTTCGCGGGACAGCACGTCGGCTGGACCGAGGCGACCGTGGCACTCTTCCAGGGAAAGTGACATGAACACGAGCGACAAGCCGGAGGCGGGCGCGAAGCCCTACTGGAACCCCTACGTCGCCGGCGTCCTGCTGGGCCTGACCCTGCTGGCGACGTTCGTGATCGCCGGCCAGGGGCTCGGAGCCAGCGCGTTCCCCAAGCGCGTCCTGGCGCTGACGGGCCATACGGTCGCCCCGGCGTGGACGGCCGCCAACCCCGAGCTGGGCCCCTACGTGGCGGACGGCGCCAACCCGCTGCGCAACTGGCTGGTGGTCGAGGTGGTCGGCGTCTTCATCGGCGGCTTCATCGGCGCGGTGAGCGCGGGGCGCTTCCGCTCCACCGTCGAGAAAGGCCCGCGCATCTCGGTGCGCGGACGGCTGGCCTACGCCTTCACGGGCGGCGTCTTCATGGGCTTCGCCGCGGCGTTGGCGCGGGGGTGCACGTCCGGCCAGGCGCTCTCCGGCGGCGCGACCCTCGCCACCGGGAGCTGGGCCTTCATGCTGATGGTCTTCGCCGGCGGCTACGCCGTGGCGTACTTCGTGAGGAGGCAGTGGACATGAGCGCGGCGATCTTCCCGCTGGTCTTCTCCAACGACGAGATGATGCTGCTCACCGCGATCGGGCTCGGCTTCCTCTTCGGCTTCAGCCTCGAGCGGGGCGGCTTCGGGAACGCGCGCAAGCTGGCCGCGCAGTTCTACCTCTACGACATGACCGTCTTCAAGGTGATGTTCACCGCGATCCTGGTCGCGATGGTGGGCCTGTACACGCTGCAGGGCCTCGGGCTCATGGATCTCTCCCGCCTGTGGGTCAACCCCACCTTCCTGTGGTCGCAGCTCGTGGGCGGCTTCCTGCTGGGCGTGGGCTTCATCATGAGCGGGCTGTGCCCCGGCACCTCGATCGTGTCGGCCGCGTCCGGCCGCTGGGACGCCGTCGTGACGTTCCTCGGGATCTTCGTCGGCACGGCCGCCTTCGCGGTCGCGATCGGTGTCGTGCCCGGGCTCCACGCGCTGTACACGGCGGGCTCGATGGATGTCTCGCTCCTCTACCAGATCTTCGGCGTGCCGCCGCTCGTCTTCGCGCTCCTCGTGCTCGTGATGGCCGGTGCGGGCTTCGTGGGCGCGGAGAAGGTGGAGAAGATCTTCGCCGCGAAGTACCCGGCCGTGGAGCTGACCCCTGCGCCCCGCCCGCGCATGAAGTTCATGCTCGTGGGCGCCTCCGCCGTGATCGCGCTCCTCGCGCTGGGCCATCGTCCGGGCGCGCAGGCACCGGTGCCCGTGCAGGTCGCGTCGATCGCACCGCTCGCGCTGGCCGAGGCGATCATCGGCAAGCAGCCGGGGATGCTCATCCTCGACCTGCGCGCCGACGCCGCAGCCGCGGAGAAGCGCATCCCCGGGTCGTATCCCGCGGCCACCGGAGTCGACGCGAAGGCGCTGCTCGCCACGGTGCCGGTCGGGGGACGGGTCGTCCTGGTCGACGAGGAGGGTGAGCGTACGCAGATCCCCACGGACTGGCGGCGCGACGTCGGCTACAGCTGGCTGCAGGACGGCTTCCTGGGGTGGGAGCTGCGCGTGCTGACGCCGGCGCTGCCGGGCGACACGCAGGCGGACCGGGAGTGGGCCGCGCGCCAGGGCCAGATCTCGGCGTACTTCTCCGGCGCCGCCGTGCAGTCGGTCGACGTCCCGGCCCCGCCGCCCATGGCGGGCGCGGGCGGCGAGAAGCCGAAGAAGAAGGGCGGCTGCTGACCGATCGCCGTCGCCGCACGAACGGAGGGGGGCGCCTCGCAGGGGGCGCCCCCCTCGCGCGTTCCGGGCCCGGGTGCCGCCCCCCGGGCGCGCGCCTTGCCCCTCCGACGGCCCGGCCGGACATTCTCCCGCACCGAACCTCACCCTCCTGCCGCCGGCGGTCCCATGCCCAGAACGCCTCGCACCGCGGTCGCCTCGACCCTCGCGGTCGGCTCGCTCCTCCTGCTCGGCGCCTCCCCGCTCCGGGCCCAGCACTACGACAACAACCCGTACGTGGTGGCCGACCCGGCGTTCGGACAGCTCCCCGACGGACGGAAGTACGGCGCCACGAGCGCGGTCTATCCCGCGCCGGACGGACGGAGCATCTGGGTGGCCGAGCGCTGCGGCCAGAACTCGTGCACCGACCGGCAGGACATGACCACGGTCTTCCGCTTCGACCTGGACGGGAAGCTCCTCACGCAGTGGGGGGCGCACAGGTTCGCCTGGCCGCACGGCATCCACGTGGACGCGAAGGGGAACGTGTGGATCGCCGACGCGACCGGCTTCGGCCAGACGCCGAAGGGGCTCGGTCACGCGGTCTACGAGTTCAGCCCGACCGGCGAGCTGCTCATGACGCTCGGCAAGCCCGGCGTGGCGGGCGCGGGGCACGACACGTTCAACCAGCCGTCGGACGTGCTCGTCGCGCCGGACGGGAGCATCTTCGTCGCGGACGGGCACGGGGCCGAGGGGAACAACCGGATCGTGAAGTTCGCCGCGGACGGCACCTTCCTCATGGAGTGGGGGCAGACCGGCGGGGAGGACGGGGAGTTCCGGGACCCGCACGCGCTCGCGATGGACGCGCAGGGGCGCCTGTTCGTGGGCGACCGCGCCAACAGCCGCATCCAGATCTTCGACCAGGAGGGGAAGCACCTCGCGACCTGGACGCAGTTCGGGCGCCCGAGCGGCCTCTTCATCGACAAGGACGACGTGCTGTACGCGACGGACTCCGAGTCGAACACCGCCCGCCACCCCGGATGGCGGCGTGGGATCTACATCGGCAGCGCGAAGGACGGCTGGGTCACCGCGTTCATCCCCGACACCGAGCCCGACCCGGACCACTCGGCCACGAGCGGCGCGGAGGGTGTCGCGGTCGACGCCACCGGCGCGATCTACGGGGCGGAGGTGGGGCCGCAGACGGTCAGGAAGTACGTGAAGAAGCGCTGACGGAAGGGGAGCCGGAGGCCGACGACGCGCGCGTCGACGGCCCGTCCTACGCCCTCCCACCCCCCGGCAGCCTGCCCGGGGGCGACGTCCGCGCGGACGCCTCCAGGCTCCGATGGAACTCGTCCACCTCGCGCAGCCGCTCCACCTCGGCGCGCAGCCCGTCGAGCTCGGCCTCGATCCGCTCCAGGCGCCGCGCCTCGAGCGCCCTGCTTTCCCCGCTGAAACCCTCCCGCAGTCGCACGATGGCCTCCGCCACGGGCTTCAGCGCGATGCGCACGCTGATCGCCATGACCGGAATCGCCGTCAGCACGACCATCGAAAGGAGGGCGATCGTATCCCTGTCCACGCGCTCGCTCCTGTCCCGCGGTGACCCGACACTCCCCGTACGGAGTCGAGCCCGGGCGTGTTTCCTATCTCGCGGCCGCCGCCCGGTTGGCACGGATCGCTGCGGCCACGTAGTCCGCCAGTCCGGGCGCGCGATCGTCGTAGTGCGCCCTGAAGCGCGGGTCCCCCACGTACATCTCGGCGAGCCCGGCGTGCATGGCATGGCTGCACGGGTAGAACCACCGGTCGATGTGGAGGCGGGCCTGCTCCGCCAGGTGCGTGGCGCGCTCCCCGTCGGGCGCGTCGCCGGAGGCCATCGCGTCGGCGAAGCCGGCCTCGATCCCCTCCTTCTCGGCCTCCATGCGGGCCCAGTCGTCCTTCGTGTACCGCTTCGTGCGGCGCGAGGACTCCTTGTAGGCCTCCGTGTCGCCCCACCGCTCCTTCGCCTCGACCTCCCAGGCGGCGTGCCGCTCGTCGGCGTGCTGCTCGTCCTTCATGGTCCGGTCTCCCGATGTCGTCTCCCGTGGCTCCTCGGGGAGAACGCTAGGACCTCACGTAACGTGAGGATCAAGGGCCTCCGCGCGGGGACGCTCGGCGAGCCTGCGGTAGACGGCCGAGAGCGCCCAGGCGGCAGCCACGCAGATCAGGAGGAGCGTCCCCCAGCGCAGGGCCGCCACGATCAGGGCCGGGCTCACCGCCGGCCAGGTGAAGTCGTACTGGAGGAGCTGCGCCCCGCGGGCGGTCATCCAGTGCCACGCCGTGTGCGCGACCAGCGCGGACAGGATGATCGTGCCCATCCGCTCGGCCACCACCCGGCGGAAGAGCCAGTCGAGCACGGGGATCGCGAGGACGAGCACGAAGATCTGGCCGAGCTCGACGCCGACGTTGAACGAGAGGAGCGCCGAGAGGAGGTGGCGCCCGGCGAACTGGAGCGACTCGCGGAGCGCGAAGCTGAAGCCGAACCCGTGCACCAGGCCGAAGCCGAACGCGATCAGCCAGCGGCGGTCGTGGCGGGCGCCCACGATGTTCTCCAGCGCCATGTACACGATCGAGGCCGCGATGAGGGTCTCGATGAGCGGCGGGAACCAGAGCGCGCTCGGGGCGAGCCCGGACGCCGACGCGATCAGCGTGATCGAGTGCGCCACCGTGAACGCTGTGACGATCGGCACGAGGCCGCGCAGGCGCCGGAAGGGGATGACCAGGCAGAGGATGAAGAGGAGGTGGTCGATCCCGCCGAGGATGTGCTGGAAGCCCATGCGGACGAAGAGGAGCGCGGCCTGCGACCAGCGTGGGTCGAGGCGCACCACGCCGGGGTTGCCACGGTACTCGAAGACGCGCTCCCCGCCGCTCGCCGGGAGGAAGTGGATGACCGACACGGTCCGCACCCCGAGGTGCGCGAGCGCCGGGTCGATCGAGAAGCGGGACGACTCCGAGGCGATCGGCACCTCGAAGAGCACGTCGAGGAGCGCCTGCTTCCAGATGATCTGCGTGTCGGCCGGGAGCGGGGCGCCGGTCACGTGGGCGAGCGCGCCGTCCCACGTCGCGAACGAGCGGTCGGACGGGAGCGAGACACGGGCGGCCACGAGCTGCTCCTCGCCGAGCGCCGCGTCGCCCTCGTAGAGCTGCACGTAGTCCGCGATCCAGAGGCGCGCGGCCTCACGCAGGTAGGGGGCCACGCTGTCGAGCACCAGGTAGCCTGGCCCGCGCATCGGGAACTCGACGTCGCGCATGGCCTCGAGCGGCACCCGCACCAGGAGGCGCAGCGCGTGCCCCATGGGCCTCACGTACACCTGCACCGTGACCCCCGCCGGCACCTCGTGCCCCACGGCCGGGCGCGGCGCGGCGCCGAGGAGCGCGGCGGCCGCGATCCCCACGCGGAGTGCGATGTCGGCGCGGAGGTGTGCCCTCATCCCGGTCGGCTCGTCTGGACGGATTCCGGCGGCGCCCGTAGGATGTCGGTCCTCGGCGTCCGGAAACGCGGACAATGCCACGCCCTCCGCGCGCGCGCAAACGGGGTGCGCCCCCCGGCGGCGTCCGCGGACGGTCCGCACCGCGGCCGATCACCCTCCCTGGACAGGAGAACGGGATGAGGCGGAATCTGATTCTCGGAAGCGTCCTGGTGGCTCTCGCCGCCGCCCTCGGCCTGGCGTCCTGCGCGATGGAGAAGTCGGCGGAGGCCGCGGCCGCCGCCGGCACGGTGCCGACCTTCGAGGTCGATCCCCTCTGGCCGAAGCCCCTGCCCAACCACTGGATCCTGGGATCCACGATCGGCGTCGGCGTCGACTCGCACGACCACGTCTTCATCATCCACCGTGGCGCGGGCACGCTGAACGAGCGCACCGAGATGGGCGCCGCGACCGATCCGCCGACGGGCGAGTGCTGCGTGCCGGCTCCCCCGATCCTCGAGTTCGACCCGGACGGGAACCTCGTGAACTCGTGGGGCGGCCCGGGCCAGGGGTACGACTGGCCCACCTCCAACCACGGCCTCACGCTCGACGACATGGACAACGTGTGGATCGGCGGGAACGGGCCGACCGACTCGCACATCCTCAAGTTCACGCACGACGGGAAGTTCCTGATGCAGATCGGGAAGGCGAATCAGGCCGTCGACAGCCGGAGCACCGAGCACTTCGGTCGTGTCGCGAAGATCAACTTCGACTTCGGCGCGCACGAGGCGTACGTGGCGGACGGATACGGCAACAAGCGCGTCGCGGTCCTCGACATGGAGACCGGCGCGGTGAAGCGCTACTGGGGCGCCTACGGCAACGAGCCGTCCGACGCCGACCTCGGCCGCTACGACCCGAACGCGCCGCTCGCGCAGCAGTTCCGCAACCCGGTGCACTGCGCGATGCCGAGCGTGGACGGCCTCATCTACGTGTGCGACCGGCCGAACGACCGCATCCAGGTCTTCCAGAAGGACGGCACCTTCGTGAAGGAGGTGCGCATCGCGCCGAAGACGCTCGGCGACGGCTCGGTGTGGGACATCGCCTTCTCGCGCGACCCCGAGCAGAAGTTCATCTACCTGGCCGACGGCAAGAACGAGAAGATCTACGTCATCGAGCGCGAGTCCCTGAAGATCATCACGTCGTTCGGCGACGGCGGCCGCCAGCCCGGCCAGTTCTTCGCCGTGCACTCGATCGCGACCGACTCGCAGGGCAACATCTACACGACCGAGACCTACGAGGGGAAGCGGGTCCAGAAATTCGTCTACAAGGGGCTCGGCAACGTGACCGCCGAGAACCAGGGTGTGGTCTGGCCGTCGCGCTAGCCGGACGCGGGCCCGGTCTGTCCGCACTTCGTGGGGGACGCTGAGCATGCCCTTCTACTACAGGATGCCGGGGGCGCCGGACGGCCGCCGCATCGCCGCTGGCCTCCTGCGCCTGCGTGAGAACCTCGCCGAGATCCCGGTGCGCACGCGCGAGGAGACGCTCCTCCTCGCGACGTGGAACATCCGCGAGTTCGACTCGCCCAAGTACGGCGTGCGCACCGACGACGCCTTCTTCTACCTGGCCGAGGTGGTCTCGCACTTCGACCTGGTCGCGATCCAGGAGGTGCGCAGCGACCTGTCCGCGCTCGAGCGGCTCCAGCGCCAGCTCGGGTACTGGTGGAAGTACCTGGTCACCGACGTCACCGAGGGGACGAGGGGCAACCGGGAGCGCATGGCCTTCCTGTACGACGGGCGCAAGGTGCGGTTCGCGGGGCTGGCCGGCGAGATCGTTCTCCCTCCGGTCACGGTGGTGGGGCCGACGGGCGAGCGCATCACCAAGCCGGTGGACCAGCTCTACCGCACGCCGTACCTGGCCGCCTTCCAGGCCGGGTGGTTCAAGTTCATGCTCTCGACCGTCCACATCCTCTACGGCGAGGACAAGGCGGAGTCCCCCGAGCGTATCCAGGAGATCTCCGAGGTGGCGTGCTTCCTTCGCGACCGCGCCAACCACCCCGAGGCGTGGTCGCCCAACCTCGTGCTCCTCGGCGACTTCAACATCTACGCGCGCGGCGACGCCACCTTCCGCGCCATCACCGACGCCAGCTTCGCGGTGCCCGAGGCGCTGCAGAACATCCCCGGGTCGAACGTCCGCAAGGATCGCTTCTACGACCAGATCGCCTTCTCGACGCACGCGCGTGCGTCCGTGGAGTGCAGCGCGGCCGGGGTGTTCGACTACTACCAGTGCGTCTTCCGCGACGAGGACGAGGCGGTGTACGCACCGCTCATGGGCGAGGCGTACACGACCACGAGCAAGGGGACGCCGCGCGAGGACCCGGGCGACTACTACAGGCAGTGGCGCACCTACCAGATGTCGGACCATCTGCCCATGTGGGTCGAGCTGCGCGTGGATTTCGGCGAGCAGTATCTCAGGACGCAGGCGGAGGGGTAGCGTCCCCACGTCCTGGGGTCGTCGCCCGGCTCAGCCCCCCTGGCGGTACGCCTCGTAGGCGATCTGCTTGAGGAACGCCGTCTGGCGCGGGAGGTCCTTGGCGCCCGCCGGGAAGCCGTTGGCCCGCAGGATGTATGCGAGCACGTCCGTCACCTGCTGCCGGGACAGCGTGCCGGGGTTGTTCTGCGGCATCGAGACGCGAATGCGCTCGACCATGTCGCCGAGCGTGACGCCGTTCCAGTTCGAGGCGAATCCCCCGCCGGTGAGCGCCGGCGCCGCGTCGATCCCGCCCATCTGCGGGCCGTGGCACTGCGCGCACGTGCCCATGTAGAGGTCACCGCCGCGCTTGGCCTGCTCGGCCGAGTAGACGCCGTCCCAGGTGGAGCGGGAGGGCGCCTGGGCGGCGCCCTCCCCGGGCACGAGGGTGACGAAGGCGAGCGCGCCCGCCGCGAAGCAGAGGAGGGTCTTTCTCACGTCGGTTCCGGTCAATTCGTGTTGGGGAGCGCGAAGGCGATGTACTCGCCCGAGTACGGGCCGCCGCTCACCGCCACCACGATGTACTGCCGCCCGCCGGCCAGGTAGGTCATCGGCGACCCGCTCTGCGGCGCGGGCATCCACACCTCGCCAACCTGCTCGCCGGTCCGCTTGTCGTAGGCGCGCAGCATCGCGCCGCGCGGATGATCGTCGGTGGTGGTGACCTGCGGGTCGCCCAGCACGACGAGCGTCTTCGTCACGATCAGGCCGACGTTGCCGCGCTGACCGGTCTTCGGGATGGTCCTGCCCTTGAGCGCCGGGTGGTTGCGCACGTCGTCCGGGGTGTCGCCGTGCGGCACCTGCCAGAGCAGCTCTCCCTCGTGCAGGTCGATCGCGGCCAGGAGCCCGTAGGGCGGCTTCACGATCGGCAGCCCCTCCACGTCGAGGCGGGGGATCGGCTTCTCGCTCTTCACCTGTTCGCCGGCGAATGGCAGGGGCTCGGCCGCATCCGGGTTCTGGCCGGCGCCGGCGGCGTAGTAGAGCCGGAAGGTCTGCCCCTTCACGCCGTACAGATACTGGAGGTCGGAGAAGCCCTTCGGCGGCTCGGTGACCGAGGCACCCGACACGAACGAGTTGGCGGCCTGCGCGTAGACGATCCCGGTCTCGGGATCCATCCCGCCGCCGGGCCAGTTGGTCCCGCCCGACGCGTTGCCCACCACGATCGCGCCCAGGATGCCGTCCACCGTGCCCGCCACAGGCGGGTTGTAGATGGGGCCGGTCTGGAAGCGCTTCAGGATCTCGAGCCCCTCGGCGCGCATCCCGGGCGTGAAGTCGATCACGTCGTCCGGCACCTTGAGGAAGTTGCGCGCATAGGCCGGCGGCCTGGTCGGGATCGGCTGCGTCGGCGACGTCTTCTCCCCCGGCACCTTGCTCTGGGGCATGGGCGTCTCCTCGATCGGCCAGATCGGCTCGCCGGTGATGCGGTCGAAGACGTAGAGGAAGCTCTGCTTGCTCGGCACGGCCACGACCTTGCGCATGCGCCCGTCGATCTCGACGTCGGCGATGAGCGGCGCGGAGGACATGTCGTGGTCCCAGATCGGGTGGTGCACGAACTGGAAGTGCCACTTCCGCTCGCCGGTCTTCAGGTCGACGGCCACCAGCGTCTCGCCGAACAGGTTGTCACCGGGGCGCGCGCCGCCGTAGAAGTCGGAGGTGGGCGACTCCACCGGGAGGTAGACGAGCCCTGCCTCCTCGTCGACGGTGATCTGTGTCCACACGCCCGCGTTGCCGTTGCGCGCCCAGGAGCCGTCCTCCCAGGTGTCGTTGCCGAACTCGCCGGGCCCGGGGATCGTGTTGAAGCGCCACACCATCTTCCCCGTGCGCACGTCGAACGCGCGCACCAGGCCCTTCGAGTTGTTCGACGTCGGGACCGTGAAGCCCTCGGCCATCGCCGAGCCGATGAGGATCATGTCGCCGACCACGGTCGGCGCCGAGTGCACGCCGATCTCACCGGTCTCCAGGTCGATCTGCTCCCCGTCCCCCTTCACCACGCCCACCTTGAGGTCGACCACGCCGTGGTCGCCGAAGGACTCGATCGGCTCACCCGACTTCGCGTCCAGGCACACGAGGCGGTAGCCGGGCGTCACGTAGAGCACGCGCTCGTCGCCGCGCCCGTCCGTCCAGTAGGAAAGGCCGCGCCCGGAGAGCTGGCGCGGCGCGTACCCGCCCCGCTTCCCCTCGCGCATGCTGTACATCCAGATCAGCTCGCCCGTGGCACCGTCGAGCGCGATCGCGGCGCGGCGGGTGCCCGCGGTGGTATAGAGGATGCCGTTCACCGCGAGCGGCGTCCCCTCGAGCTTGTATTCGGGGCGGTTGCCCAGGTTGTCGGTCTTGAAGGACCACGCCACCTCGAGGTCGTCGAAGTTGCTGGCGTCGATCTGGTCGAGGGGTGAGTACTTGGTCCCGTGGAGGTCCGCGGTGTAGAGTGGCCAGTCGCCCTTCGCCGTGCTCGGCACGTAGCCCGCCGGCGCGGCGGACGGCTCGGTGGCGGTGCACGCGGCCGCCGCCACGAGCACGAGGTACGCCAACACGGAACGACTCGCTCGGTTCGCCATCGTGGTCACCCCCGCCTGGTGCGATGTGCGGCCGCCACGAGCAGCGGCCGAGGGGGCAGTCTACGGCGAGCCCAGCCCACGTGCCAGCGTGTAACGTTTCCACGCCTTCGCCGATATCGAGGGGCATGAACGACCCGAATCCGCCGCGCCCGATCGCACCCTGGAGCCATCGGGCCCTGTGGGTCGCGGCGGTCCTCGCGCTCGCGGCCGCCGCTCAGATCGCGCTGGAGCGATGGAGCGTCGGGACGCCCGTCCCCCACCTCTTCCGGGGACGCGTGCTTCCCGCGCTCCTGTGGGTGGCCGCCGTGCCCCTCATCATGCGGCTCGGTGACCGCTTCCCCGTGCGCGGGGATCAGGCGATCCGGGACGTGGCGGTACACGCCGCCGCCCTGGCCGCCTGGCTCTTCGCCACCAACCTCCTCCTGCGCCTTCCGGACGCGGGGCGCCTGGGGTGGTCGTGGGTGATCGACGACACCCGCGCAGGGATGGTGCGCTACACCCCCACGGCCGTGCTCCTCTGGAGCGTGCTCGCCTGGCTCGGGCGCGGCGCCCGCCCGGCCACGGGCGGGGAGGAAGGCGTCGCGGAGGCCCGGCCGGAGCCCGGCGACCCGCCGGAGGCGACCGTCACGGACGACGCGGCCACCGGCCTCGCCACCCTGGCGCTCCCCGGGCTCAACCGCGTCCGGCTCGTGCCGATCGAGCAGATCCGCTACCTGGAGGCGGACGGCGACCACGTGCGCGTGCACACCACGGAGGGCCCGCACCGGGTGCGCGCGCGGCTCACGGATCTCGAGCGCAGGCTCGCGGCCAGCCGGACGTTCGTGCGCATCCACCGCTCCCACCTCGTGAACCTGGGGCACCTCCGCGAGGTGCAGCCCTTCCAGCACGGGGACTGGGTGGCGGTCATGAGCGACGGGGCGGAGCTGCGCATCCCCCGGACGCGCCGGCGCGCGCTCGAGCGCATCCTCGGGAAGGGCGCGGAGGCGTAGGCCTCGAGGTGCCCGGACGCCTCCGGTGACGCGGGCCCGCTCGATTCACCGCGTCACGGTGGCGATTCGTCGCGCAGGCCGAATCCGTGCGCGGCTCGTCGCGTACGAATGCCACGCAGACCCGACGTGCCGGGCCCCCGGGCCCGGCTCCTCCACACCCCAGGCCAGGCGACCCATGCACCGGACCCCCACCCCGCACCGTTCCTCCCGTCCGCGCGCCGCCTGCAGGCGGACGTGGATCGTCGCGCTCGGCCTCGGCTCCGCGCTCGCCCTCGTCACCCAGCGGCCGGTCGCCGCCCAACCCATGCCGGGCCTCACGGCGCAGTTCCGGGGAGGACCCGAGCACACCGGGGTGGTCCGTACGCGGGGCCTCGACGGCTACGGCGGGATCCTGTGGAGGGTCGGCCTCCCCGGACCCGTGCGCTCTACCCCGGCCGTCGCGGACGGGGTGGTGTACGTCGGCAGCGCCGGCGGTTGGCTGCACGCCCTGGACCGCGCGCACGGCACGGAGCTGTGGCGCTACCGGACCGGGGCGCCGGCGCACGGCTCGCCCGCCGTGTGGGGGACCCTCGTGCTCGTCACCGACATGGACGGCACCCTCCACGCCGTGGACCGCGCCTCGGGCGTCGGTGTGTGGGCGGTGCGCGGGGGCCCGACGCTCCCGTGGCCGTGGGGTCACGAGAGCGGCGACGTGTGGGCGTCCTCCCCCACCCTGGCCGCCGTCGGCGGGGCGACGCGCGTGTTCTGGGGCGCGGCGGACGGCGTCCTGCGCGCCGCCGACCCGGGCACGGGGAAGGTCCTGTGGACGCTCCCGACCGAGGGACGCATCCGCTCGACGCCCGCGGTGGCGGGCGGGAAGGTGGTGGTGGGGAGCGCGGACGGGCGGGTGTACTGCGCGGACGCGGCCACCGGCGCGCTCCTGTGGCGACACGACACGCGCGGGGTGGGGCTCTTCTCGGGCGACTTCGGCTTCGATCGGCGCACGGTACAGTCCTCGCCGGCCGTCGCCGACGGCCGCGTGCTGGTCGGCGCGCGTGACGGGTGGCTCTACGCGCTCGACCTGGCCACCGGCCGGGAGCTGTGGAACTACGACGACAAGGTCTCCTGGGTGAACTCGAGCCCGGCGGTCGCCGGCGGCAGGGTCTTCTCGGGCAGCTCGGACGCCCGCTTCATCCAGGCCGTGGACGCCGCCACCGGCGCGGAGCTCTGGCGCGTCACCACCGACAACGTGGTGTGGACGTCGCCGACCGTGATCGACTCGACGCTCTACGTGTCCGCCGGCGACGGCGTGGTGCGCGCCCTGGCCGTCCGCGACGGGTCCGTGCGCTGGCAGGCCGCGCTCCCCGGGTCCAGCCACGGCTCGCCCACGGTGGACGACGGCGTGCTCTTCGTCGGCACCGAGGACGGGAGCTTCTACGCGCTGAGGGACGGCCGGGGGAGGTCGCTACGCCTTGCGGTCTTCCACGACTCCACGACCGCGGCCGCGAGCTGGTACGCGGGGAGCGACGACGTGGCCTCCACCCTGGCGCACGCCGGCTACACGACGCTCGACGTGCCCGCGCTGGCGCCGTGGCTCGAGGCGGGCATCGCGTCGGGCGATCCCGGCTCCGTCGTCTTCGCGCAGAGCTGGCTCCCCGAGTCGGTGCGCGAAGGCGGGGAGCGGTCGCTCTTCCGTCGCTATCTGGACGCCGGCGGGACGGTGGTGTGGGCCTCGGTACCGCCGGACGCGTGGCGGCGCGACCCGGCCACCGGGAACCCCGGCGGCCTCGACCAGGTGGGGTGGGACCGCCCCGAACGGCTCCTCGGCATCTCGATCGCCGGGGCGATCTTCGACCGCTCCGGGGCGTGGAGCACGGAAGAGGGGCTGCGCCTCGGGCTCCCCGAGGTGTGGACGTCCAACTGGAACGAGCCGGCCCAGGCAGGGTTGGAACCGCTGGCCGTCGACGAGAACGGGGCCTACGCCGCGTGGCGCAAGCGCTACGGTGGCCCCCCGGGGACGGGCTTCGTGCGGATCTGGGGGTCCACCGCCCCGAGCGCGCGCGTGGCGCCCTTCCAGCTCGCCGCCGAGTGGAGGCCGGAGGGACGCTGATCCGTCACCGAGACGGGTCGGCGTGACGACGGCCGCGGAGCGGCGCGCCACGGACGATTTCCGTTGCGCGCCGGCCGAACGTGAACATATGTTCCCCGGACCATGTCTGCCCGCGCCATAGGTACCTCGACGATCGCCTTCGGGCTGGTCTCCCTGCCGGTGAAGCTCTACTCCACCGGCGAATCCTCGCGTCGCATCTCCTTCAACATGATCCACAAGGAGTGCGGCACGCGCGTCCGCCAGCAGTACGTCTGCCCCAAGGACGACGTCGTCGTCCCCCGCGAGGACATCGTGAAGGGCTACGAGTTCGCGAAGGGGCAGTACGTCCTCTTCGACGACGAGGAGCTCAAGGTGGTGGAGGCCCCGAAGTCGGACTCGATCGACATCGTCGGGTTCGTGCCCGAGGACCGGATCGACCGGCTGTACTTCAACAAGGCCTACTACCTGGGGCCCGACAAGGGTGGCGCCCGCGCCTACCGGCTCCTGTCGGCGGCCATGCGCGCGACGGGGCGGGTCGCGATCGCCAAGCAGGCGACGCGCGGCAAGGAGTATCTCGTCATGATCCGTCCCCACGAGGAGGGGCTGCTCATGGAGCAGCTCTACTACGCGGACGAGATCAAGAGCTTCGACGAGGTGCCGATCGAGGAGGGCGACGTCGCCGACGCCGAGCTCAAGCTCGCGACGCAGCTCATCGAGCAGGCCGCGCAGGACGACTTCGACGCCTCCGCCTACAAGGACGAGGTCTACGACAAGACGCTGGAGCTGATCCAGCAGAAGGTCGAGGGCCACGAGATCATGGCGGCGCCCGTCGAGGAGTCGAAGACGCAGATCATCGACCTGATGGCCGCCCTCAAGGCGTCCCTGGCCGAATCCGAGGAGGAGGGCCGCAAGCCCGCGACAAGTGCCGGAAAGACAGACGCCAAGAAGTCGTCCGGAGCCAAGAAGTCCTCGCGCAAGAAGGCCGCGTCGGGCTGACGCGCCCCCGCCGGCCGACCCCGTGACCGGCTACTCCACACGCGAGGTGTCGGAGGTCCTGGGCCTCCCTGCCTCCACGATCCTCTCCTGGACGCGCGCGGGCCTGCTGACACCCGTGCGCGGCCCCCGCGGCGCCTACTACTTCTCCTTCCGCGACATCGCGCTCCTGCGTGCCGCGCGCGACCTCCTGGACGACGACGTGTCCGCGCTCCGCATCCGCCGCACGCTGGAGGCGCTGCGCGCGCAGGTCCCGGGCGGGCGCCCCCTCTCCGCGGTGCACATGGTCGCGCTGGGGGACCGCGTGCTCATCCGTGACGACGAGCGGGTGTGGGACCCGCGCTCGGGCCAGCTCCTCATGGCTCTGGACGCGCCGGCACACGTCGAAGAGGAATCCTCGCAGATCGTGGGGCGCATCGGCGAGGCGACGCCCGCGCGCCGGACCGCGCCCACCACCGGGAAGCCCGCGACCGCGGACCAGTGGTACGACGCCGCCGTGGATCTGGAGGGCGAGGCGCCGGAGCGCGCCCGCGAAGCGTACGAGCGCGCGCTGGCGCTCGACCCGGGCCACGCGGAGGCCCACCTGAACCTGGGGCGGCTCCTGCACGAGGCCGGGGCCGTGGTGGAGGCCGAGGCCCACTATCGCACGGCGCTCGCCTCGGACCCGGCGAGCGCACGGGCCTTCTACAACCTGGGGGTCGCGCTGGAGGATCAGGGCCGTCGCCCCGGCGCGGTCGAAGCGTACGAGGCGGCCCTCCGGCTCGACCCCGAGCTGGCGGTCGCGCACTTCAACCTCTCGCGCCTCCACGAGGCGCTCGGTCGGGCCACCGAGGCCCTGGCCCACCTCGCGGCCTACAAGCGCATTCTCGACCGCGGCGGCGTCGGCGCCTAGGAGCGCACGGTCGCGACCCCCGAAGTTCAGACGTTTCAGGCTTTTCCCGACTTGACGCCCCCCTCCCCTGAGGGAGCTTTCGAGTAGCGACCCTCCAGTCGCCTCGAGGGGGTTTCGGGTGCCGTTTCGCACATTGGGAGCACGTATCGCCCTGCCGGCCGGCTTCTTCGCGCTGGTCAGCATCGCCGTGCTGTCCTTCCTCCTCATCCGCACGCAGCGCCAGAACGGGCTCGAGGAGGCGATCCTCGGCTCCCAGAGCCTGGCCGAGACGATCTACCTGACCATCGCCCACGAGATGCGGATCAACCGCCGCGACGCGATCCGCGAGACGGTCGAGGCCGTCGGCCGCCAGGAGGGCGTCGAGGGCGTCCGCATCTTCAACAAGGACGGGAAGATCTCCTTCTCGTCCAGACCGGAGGAGGTCGGGCGGATGGTGTCGCGCACCGAGGAAGCGTGCGTCGCCTGCCACTCCGGGCCGAACCCGGAGAGCGAGATCCACCCCGAGAACACCTCGCGCACCTTCCAGGACGCCGAGGGGCACACCGTCCTCGGGACGATCCGCGTCATCCCGAACCAGTCGGGGTGCCAGGGGTCGCGCTGCCACGCCTCCCCGCAGGCGCAGAGCGTGCTGGGCGTCCTCGACGTCGCGATGTCGCTCGAGCCCGCGCAGGAGCGCCTGGCCGAGGCGAGCTGGAAGGCGTTCCTGTTCTCGATGATCGCGGTGAGCGTCATCACCGGCGTGCTCTACCTGATCATCGTGCAGAGCGTCCGCCGCCCGCTGGACACGATGGTCGCCGCCACGCGCCGCGTCGCCGAGGGGAGCACCTCCGTGGAGGTGCCTCGCGGCGCCGCCCGCGAGATCGGGCTCCTGGCGCGCTCGTTCAACGAGATGGTCGAGTCGCTGCACAGCTCCAGGAACCAGCTCGAGGACTGGGCGGAGACGCTCGAGGAGAAGGTGGCCGAGAAGGCTCGCGAGCTGACCGACGCGCGCTTCCAGGTGGTGCAGGCCGAGAAGCTGTCGTCCGTCGGGCTGGTGGCGGCCGGCATCGCGCACGAGCTGAACAGCCCGCTCATGGCGATCATCACCTTCGCGCACCTGGTGCGGCGCGCGGTCCCGGCCGATTCGTCCGCGCAGGAGGACCTGCAGATGATCGAGCGGGAGGCGAACCGGTGCGCCGGCATCATCCGCCAGCTGCTCGACTACGCGAGGAAGCAGTCGCAGGAGCCCACGCTGGAGCCGTGCCGGATCGCCGACGCGGTGGAGAAGGCGCTCGACCTGATCAAGGTCGAGATCCAGAACGGGAGCGTCGAGCTCGAGACGTCCTTCCCCGACGACCTCCCGCGTCGTGGAGGCCAACGAGGTCCAGCTCCTTCAGGTGTTCGTCAACCTGGTCATGAACGCGGTGCACGCGATGCCCGAAGGCGGCAGCCTGTCCGTCGCCGTCGGATGTCGTCGATCGCGGCCAGTACAAGCACATGGACCTGCCCCCGCACCCCGGGACGAAGCTGCTTCGCACCCGGGTCACGGACACAGGAACGGGGATCCCGCCCGAGGCCCTCACCAAGGTCTTCGACCCCTTCTTCACCACCAAGCCCGTCGGGAAGGGATCGGGCCTGGGCCTTTCCGTATCACTGGGGATCGTTCGGAGCTACCGGGGAACCATCCTGGCGGCCAGCGACGGCCGGACCGGAACCACGTTCACGGTCCTCCTGCCCGTACCCGTCGATCCTGCCCCCTAGAGACCGACCGCCATGGACGACGTACAGAGCTGGATCGAGCCGCCCCGGGTGCTCGCCGTGGATGACGAGCCGGTGGTGTGCGAGAGCATCCGCAGGGTGCTCGCCGAGGAGGGGTACGACGTGGCGACCACCACGTCGTCGAAGCAGGGGCTCGAGATGCTCCGCAAGGAGCGCTACGACCTCCTCCTCCTCGACATCAAGATGCCCGAGATGGACGGGATCGAGCTGCTCAAGGCCGCGCGCGACGTGTCCCCGGAGACGGAGGTCCTGATCGTCACGGGGTACGCCACGATCGAGACGGCCGTCGAGGCCATCAAGCTCGGCGCGTTCGACTACCTCGAGAAGCCGGTGAGCCCGCCGCAGCTCCTGGTTGCCACCGCGCGCGCGCTCGAGCGCAAGCACCTGGTGGACCTGACCCGCCGACTCCGCTCCGAGCTGGAGACGCGCCACCGCATCGGCAACGTCATCTGCACGTCCGCCGAGATGCACAAGGTGATGCAGCTCGTGCAGCGCGTCGCGCCCACGATGAGCACCGTGCTCATCACGGGGGAGACCGGCACCGGCAAGGACGTCATCGCGCGCGCCATCCACTACAACTCCGCGCGCAAGGACGGGCCCTTCGTGGTCGCCGACTGCGCGTCGCTCCCGGAGTCGCTGCTGGAGTCCGAGCTGTTCGGCCACGTCCGGGGTGCGTTCACGGGCGCGGTGAAGGACAGGAAGGGGCTCGCCGAGACGGCCCGCTCCGGCACGCTCTTCCTGGACGAGATCGCGACGATCTCGCCCCAGGTCCAGGGAAGCCTCCTGCGTCTCCTCCAGGAGCGCGAGGTGCGGCCCGTGGGCTCGGACAAGCCGGTGTCGGTCGACGTGCGCCTCATCGCGGCCACGAACCACGAGCTCCAGGGACTCGTCGACGAGGGCACCTTCCGCGAGGACCTCTTCTATCGGCTGAGCGTCTTCACGATCCGCCTCCCTCCGCTGCGCGAGCGGCGCGAGGAGATCCCGCTCCTGGCGCACCATTTCGTGCAGCGCTTCGCCGAGGAGTTCGGCAAGCAGATCGAGGTGATCACGCCGCGCGCGATGGCCCTCCTCGAGGCGCACGACTGGCCCGGGAACGTGCGCGAGCTGGAGCACGCGATGGAGCGCGCGGTGCTGCTGGCGGACGGACGCACCATCGACCTCGACGCCATCCCCTCGGGGAACGAGAGCGCGAACGGGATGTGGGGCGACGTGCCCGACGACGCCGCGGCGCTCGCCGAGAAGAAGCAGGAGCTCAGGGCCGGTGCCGTGGAGCGGATCGAGCGGCTCTTCGTGCTCAAGGCGCTCAGGGCGGCGGCATGGAACGTCTCCCAGGCTGCGCGCAACGTCGGTATGGCGCGCCCCAACCTGCACGCGCTCATGCGCAAGCACGGGATCACCTCGCCGGACCCCGAAGAAGAGGTCTCGGAGGGAGAAACGCCTACTCCCGATTGAGTTTGTCGCGGTGTATGGCGAGTCCATACACCCCCCGGGCCACGCTCCGTAGATCTACGGAGTCCCTCTCCCGCAACGGTTTTTCGGAGATGCAGCCGGCCACCGCCCCCGAAGCGGTGGCCGTACCTGTATGTGGGAGGCATACACATCGGGCCTTGAGGACCCTGAGCGGCGTGCGGTATAGTCTGTGTAATCCATTGTAATACAATGATTTATGAGCTTGTACCGATTTGGCACAAAGTCGGCACGGCCCTTGCCACTATAGTCGTACGGACGCCGGCCGAGGCCGGCGGCGACTCGCGGCGAACAGCCGCAGGAGGAAGAGCGATGTCAACCAGGAATGAGGGTTCCACGGTCCTGCTGTCGGACGCGGAAGAGGCGCCCGGGATGGCGGCGAGGCTGGCCGACCGCACGGGTCCCGCAGCTTGGTATCCAAGCGTGGCGGAGCTGGTGCAGCGGCAGCCCCTGTCGTCGATCTCGGTGCTCGTTCTGCACTTCCGCCCCCTCCCCAAGGGGATCCTCCTGGCCACGCTCGGGCGGATGAGCCTGGAGTACCCGGCGATGCAGAAGGTGGCGCTGATGGACGCACCCCCGCCCCTGCCCATCGCCGAGTACCTCACCGCCTGCGGCGTGACGTTGCTCTGGGACGGCGCGACGGAAGAAGGGGCAGACCAATTGGCCTCGGTCGTCAACACACTGCACGAGATGACCCGGTGGATCGCCTCGTAAGGGCGGGGCGCAAGGCCGGGTTCACGTGTCGCGAAGGAGAGAGAGAGATGAACGCGCAGACAGATAGACCGAACAGGGTGATGTTCGTCGACGACGAAGAGGGCGTCCGGCTCAGCTGGAACCGCTACCTTTCGGCGCACGGGTTCGACGTCACCACGGTGGAGAACGGTCAGGAAGCGATTTCGACGCTGCGGGCGAAGCCGGTGGACGTGGTCGTGTCCGACCTGCGGATGCCCGGGGTGGACGGGATCCAGCTCCTGGAGTGGCTCCACGACGAGCAGCCGGAGACCCGCTTCATCCTGCTGACCGGATACGGGAACGACGAAGTGGAGCAGAAGGTCCGCGAGCTGGGAGCCTTCGACTACCTGAACAAGCCGATCAGCCCGGACACGCTGGCGGCCGTGGTTACGGCGGCGACGCACCTGAAGCTCATGCGCACCGACCCCACGCCCGAGACTCCCAGGCTGGAGACGGTCGCCGTGGTCGCGGAGCCGGAGCCGGTCCTCGCGGAGGCCGTCGAGGTCGTGCAGAAGAGCGCGTGGCGCAGGTCCCTGGAGATCGTCACGGGGCTGGTGGTGGCGCCGCTGCTCGGGCTGGCCTTCGTGGTCTTCCTCCCGGTGATCGGGTTCGGAGCGCTGTTCTGGATGCTGGGCGAGAGTCTGTGGAACACCTTCAAGCCGGCAGCCACCTGAGGCGCCGGGGATCAGGGACACCGCCATGCGTACGGCGATCGTCGCGGTGCTGCTCGCGCTGACCTGCGCGGCAGCACCCGACACGGCGAGGGGCCAGGAGGCGCAGGTCGAGCGCGAGTCGGTCATTCCGTCCAAGTGCGTGGAGTGCCACGGGGCGGCGGCCATGAACAAGCTCGGCGCGCTCACGCACGCCGACACGATCTCCTGCCTGACCTGCCACCACATCGGGTTCACGAACGACCCGGACTCGGCGAAGATCCTGCGGGCCCAGGCCTGCAAGAGCTGCCACGAAGGGCACCTGCCGGGCACGCACATCGACGTGGCGTCCGAGGAGGCCCCGCTGTGCACCGACTGCCACTCGATCCATGCCGACCCCTCCAACCCGGAAGAAGCCGGCGCGCAGATCTCCGCGCGCTGCGCCACGTGCCACACGATGGAGCACCCGCTCCATGCGAACGCGGGGGCCGAGAAGCCCACGTGCACGCAGTGCCACACCTCCCACTCCGGGAAGAGCTTCGACGCGCACGACCGCGACGTGGTGGGGGGCTGCCTCGAGTGCCACGACAAGGCGCACCCCACGCACGACGACGTGGACGGCATCCTCCAGTGCCAGCGCTGCCATACCGAAGCCGAACGGCCTGCGGAGATGGTCATCCGCATGTCCGGCCAGGCCGAATGCTCGACCTGCCACGGCGACATGAAGCCGGCGCACGCGGACTTCAAGGACATGAGGGGTGAGCGGGTGGAGTGCCTCGCCTGCCACGACTTCAACGGCGATACGCCGGTCGAGATGTCGGGCGAGGAGATGTCGGAGCGGTGCGCCTCGTGCCACGAGGACGCGATGAACGGCATCCTCAAGGGTGGCCACGCGAAGTTCCTGGGGGACGAGGACGCCGCGGCGCTGCGCAACTGCCTGACGTGCCACACCACGCACGTGGAGCCGTCCGAGGAGCGCGCGCTCCTGCGCCGCAAGGCCACGGAGCGCTGCGTCGCGTGCCACTCCGAGGGGATGAAGATCGAGAAGTACGGACTCCCCTCGACGGTGACCGAGTCCTACGGAGACGACTTCCACGGCGCGACGATGCAGTTCCTCGCCGACCAGGTCGGTGGCGACTACCCGGCGGTGATGGTCTGCTCCGACTGTCACGGCGCGCACGAGGTCGGGTGGAAGAAGAGCGACGTGATCTCGGACGTGTGCCTGCGCTGCCACGAAAAGGGTGACAAGCGGCTCGCGAGCGCCTGGCTCGGCCATACGCCGGCCGGCCCGCGCAACCAGGTCCTGATCTGGGGCGTCAAGACCTTCTACTACTTCCTCATCCCCTTCATGCTCACGGGGCTCTTCCTCAACATCATCTTCCACCTGGTCGACCAGCGTCGGGCCGGCGCGCGGGTGATGCAGACCACGGGGATGCAGCGGCTCGTCGCGCGGATGCGCCGCCATCGGCTGCCCAAGCCCCAGACGGTCACCCGCTTCAGCCGGAGCGAGCGCCTGGAGCACTTCGGGTCGTTGGCCACCTTCCTCACCCTGGTCGTCACCGGCCTGCCGCAGACGCGCCCCGACCTGGCGGCCGCGCGCGCGATCATCGACTTCCTCGGTGGCATCGGCACGACGCGCATCGTCCACCGCACGGCCGGCGTCCTTTTCGTCGCGCTCATGCTCATGCACGTGACGAAGGCGGTCGTGAAGGCGGTGCGCGAGCACCGGCTGCCGGTGATGGTGCCGATCCGCCAGGACTTCGAGGACGTCCTGCAGACCTTCCGCCACTACCTCTTCGGCGCACCGATGCCGAAGGTCGGCAAGTTCGACTTCTCCGAGAAGTTCGAGTACTGGGGACTGTTCCTGGGCGGCATCGTGATGAGCACGACGGGAACGGCCCTGATGTTCCCGGAACTGATGAGCCAATACATCCCCGGCATCATCATCGCGACGATGCGGCTCATGCACGGCCTCGAGGGAACGCTCGCGGTGCTGGTCGTGATCCTCTGGCACTCCTACGGGGTGATCTTCCGCCCCGAGGTCTTCCCGCTCGATACCTCGATCTTCACCGGCAAGATGGACGTCCACCGGCTGAAGCACGAGCACGAGCTCGAGTACGATCGTCTCTTCCCGCAGGAGGGAACGGGAGGAAGAGACTAGAAGGAACGCGGATCTCTCTCTGCACGACGAAGCGCCCCGGGGTCGGATCCCCCGGGGCGCTTCGGCTTTCTCCGGGTGCGTCGGCGCGCCTCCGTCCCGGCGCCGCGACGCTGGAGGGCTACTTCACGCCGCCCATCAGCTTCTTCACGACGGGGCTCGCCAGCATGGCGACGATCCCGACGACGCCCACCGTGACGGCGACCGTGTGGAAGACCGGAGCGGGCGGCAGGTTCTCGAGCCGGCCCGCCACCAGCGCGGCGAACACGTTGCCCAGGGCCGCGCCCACGAACCAGATCCCCATCATCTGACCCACGCGCTTCGCGGGCGACAGCTTGGTGATCGCCGAGAGCCCGATCGGGGAGATGCACAACTCGCCGCTCGTGTGCAGGAAGTACGTCACGATCAGCCAGGCCGGCGTCACGGTGTTCGTGGCCGTCGCGTTGGCCGCGCCCCAGGCGATGACGAAGAAGCCGGCGGACAGGAACGCCAGTCCGAGGCCCGCTTTGAGCGGGAGCGGCGGGTTCGCATGCACCCTGTCGAGCCACAGCCACAGCGACCCGAAGAGCGGAGCGCCCAGGATGATGAAGATCGGGTTCACCGACTGGAGGAACCCTGCTGGCATCAGCCACCCGAAGACGTTGCGGTTCGTGAGGTCGCGCGCGAAGAGGTTGAACGACGTCCCCGCCTGCTCGAAGCCGGACCAGAAGACCGCGATGAGCAGGAAGAGCCAGAAGATCACGAAGAGCCGCTTCTTCTCGGGAGCGGTGTGGCCGCCGAAGAACCAAAGGTAGAGGAAGTACAGCGCCACCAGAGCGAGGACGATGTACACCATGTACTCGGCGATCTGCGTGAGCGTGATGGGGATGATGTTCGCCGACACGGCCCAGCCGAACACGCCGACCGCGGCCAGGGCTCCGACGAACCAGGCGTAGAACTGCGTCGCCTTCGAGCGCAGCCGGTCCGGCGTGTCCGTGGTCTTGAGGAAGCCGGCGTCGCCCAGGTACTTGTCGCCCATCTTGTACTGGACCAGGCCCAGGACCATCCCCAGCGAGCCGATGCCGAACCCGTAGTGCCAGTTGTACTGCTCACCGAAGAAGCTGGTGAAGAGGGGGCCGATGAAGGCCCCCAGGTTGATCCCCATGTAGAAGACGCTGAACCCGGCGTCGCGTCGCGCGCCTCCCTCGGGATACAGCTCGCCGACCACCGTGCTCACGTTCGGCTTGAGCAGCCCCGTGCCCATGATGATCAGGAAGAGGCCCAGGAAGAACGTGTAGGTGGACGGGAGCGCCATGCTGAGCTGGCCCGCCGCGATGAAGCAGCCCCCCACGAAGACTGCCTTGCGCTGTCCCCACAGGTTGTCCGCGACCCACCCGCCGGGGAGCGTCAGGATGTACACGAGGCCGACGTAGAGGCCGTAGATGGCCGTCGCGGTCGCGACGTCGAAACCGAGGCCCGGGTTCGACCGGAGCGGGGTCCCGTCCACCGCGGTCACCATGTTCGTGGTGCTCGCGGTCATGAAGAGGATGAGGAGCGTGCGCATCCCGTAGTACGCGAAGCGCTCCCACATCTCGGTGAAGAAGAGCGTCGCCAGGCCCCGGGGATGCCCGAAGAAGCCCTTCTGATCGATCTGGGGGGGCATGGTCGCCCCGGGCGTCGTGCTCAAGATCGCTACTCCCGTTGTGGGTTTCGCGGCCAGAGGGAGGGGCGGCCGGCCGGTCGGTCGGATCTACGTCTGCAAGATGCCCTGATTTCGGTCATGCAGGGAAGGCGCGCAAGGGTGCGGGGAGCAACCGGGACGCCGGGATCGAATCGGTTTCCTTGTTCACCGCCGACTGGCCGACCTAGCTTGGCGGGACGCGTCCGGCCGGCGGGGCCGGGAGCCGGGGTGTGTGGGGGGACTCCCGTCGGTCGGGCCAGGATCACCCTTCCGACGGAGCCCCATCCATGCGCCGTATCCTGCCCGGCGTGCTCCTCGCGGCGGTCGCCTTCGTGGCCGCCTGCCAGGACGCCGACCAGCCCGTCGCCCCCCCCGAGCCCACCGCTTCATCCACCCTCCCGGGCTTCGACGCCCAGAACCTCATCGAGCGCGTGGTTCCCGGCCGCGTGCTCGTCGGCCTGCGCGAAGGCGCCGACGCTGCGGACGTGGGCCGTGCCCACGGCGCCGAGCTCGACCGGCTCGGGCGCGGATTCACCACCTTCCAGGGCGCAGTCGGGAACGAGCGCGCCCTATCCGCCAACCTGCGCGCCGACCCGCGCGTGCTGTGGGCGGAGCCCGACTACATCCGGCAACCGACCTCGATCGATCCGCGGCTGTGGGCGTTCTACAACCCCGGCGGGCTGCAGATCAGGTTCACGAGCGGGAGCAGCAAAGGCCAGGTCGTGACCAGCTATCTCTCCACGAACGACGCCGACGAGGACAACGTCCAGGGCTACGCCTCGAGCGGGTCGCCGGTGGCCATCGCGAGCATCGACACGGGCGTGGACTTCGGGCACCAGGAGTTCCTCCCGGGCCAGCTCGTCGCCGGGTGGGACTACTACTCGAACGACGCCGACCCCACCGACACCGAGGGGCACGGCACGCATACCACCGGCACGATGGTGGGGCGGAACGTCGGCATCGCCGGGGTGTCCGGCGCGGGCTCGCACGTGAAGGTCTACGTCTACCGGGTGTGCGGCCCGATCGGCTGCCCGACGTCGGCGATCGTGAACGCGATCTACGACGCCGCGGACGCGGGCGTGGTCGCGATGAACCTGAGCCTGGGCGGCAGCTCCGAGTCGCAGGCGGAGAAGAGCGCGATCGCCTACGCCACGTCGCACTCCGCGCTCGTGATCGCGTCGGCCGGGAACGACGGCACGAGCAAGGTGAGCTGCCCGGCGTGCGACGCCAACGCGATCTCCGTGGCGGCGAGCAACTGGCAGGACGGCCGCTCCTACTACTCGAACTGGGGGAGTGGCCTCGACATCACCGCACCCGGCGGCGAGATGTACTCGAACACCACCGAGGAGTCGGGGATCTACTCGTCCGTGCCGGGCGGCTACGCGTACTACCAGGGCACGTCGATGGCCGCCCCGCAGGTGACGGGCACCGCCGCGATCGTGGCCTCGGTCACCGGGCTCCGGGGGAGCGCCCTGCGCTCCCGCATCCTGGGCACGACGGACGACCTCGGACCCTCCGGCTACGACACGGGCTTCGGGTACGGCCGCCTGAACAGCTATCGGGCGGTCACGGGCAACACGCTGGACGAGGGCGGCTCCCCGCCACCGCCACCGCCGCCGACGCTCACGGCAGCCTTCACCTTCGAATGCGGCGGCCTCGCGTGCTCCTTCGACGGATCGGGCTCGACGGGGGCCTCGTCGTGGAGCTGGGCCTTCGGTGACGGCGGCCACGGCTCGGGCAAGACCACCTCGCACACGTACGGAGGCACCGGCAACTTCACCGTCACGCTCACGGTCGGAGACGGGAGCGGCGGCACGGACACCGCGTCGCACACCCTCCGGTGCAGCGGGAAGGGTCGCCGGGCGCGCTGCCGCTGACGCGGTGCCACCTCGCGTGACCATGGGCGGCGGGCCGGACTCCCGGCCCGCCGCCTCCCGTTTCCGGTGTCTGCAACCTTTCGACCCGTCGCGCCGTCTGTAGGAGAAGCTTCTCTCGTTTTTCGAGAGGAACCACCGACGGAGCGACGCCATGCCGAAGAACCCGCCCGACATGATCCGCGGCACGCTGGACATGCTGATCCTGAAGGTGCTCTCCCTCGAGCCGATGCACGGCTGGGGGATCGGCGAACGCATCCAGCAGGGGTCGCGGGACGCGCTCCAGGTGAACCAGGGCTCGCTCTACCCCGCGCTCCACCGTCTCACGCGCGAGGGGTGGATCCGCTCCGAGTGGCGCACCACCGAGAACAACCGCAGGGCCCGCTACTACCTGCTGACGCCCGCCGGGGCGCGCCAGCTCGGGCTGGAGCGGGAGACGTGGTCACGGCTCTCGGAGGCCGTGGAACGGATCATGGGACTGGCGTGAGGAGGGTGCGACGATGCGGTGGATGACGAATCTCTGGTTCCGGGTGCGGGCGATCTTCGAACGCGACGACCTGGAGCGCGGCCTCGACGAGGAGGTGGCCTTCCACCTCGAGATGGAAGCGCGCAAGCTCGAGGCCGCCGGCCACGCGCCGGACGAGGCGCGCCGGCTCGCCCGCGTGAAGTTCGGCGGGGTCGAGCGCTTCCGTGAGAAGACCCGCGAGTCGTGGGGCGTGACCAGCCTGCAGGACCTCGGCGCCGACATCCGCTTCGCGTGGCGCCAGCTCCGAAAGCATCCCGCGTTCAGCCTGCTCGCGGCGCTCACCCTCGCGCTCGGCATCGGAGGAACGGTCGCGATCTTCAGCGTCGTGGACGGGCTGGTGCTGCGCGCCCTTCCCGTGCGCGACGAGGCCGAGCTCTCCGTCTTCTGGATGACCTACAACTGGCGGGGCGTCGAGTACGACTTCGTGCGCGATCGCACGCGCGCCTTCGCGTCGTTGGCCGCCTTTTCGAACGACGGCTACACCCTCCGCGGGAACGACGGCTCGACGATCGTCATGTCGACGGTGGCGTCCGCGAACCTCTTCGACGTGCTCGGGGCGCGCCCACTCCTCGGCCGCACCTTCCAGCCCGGGGAGGACCGCCCGGGCGCGGAGCCGGTGGTCGTGCTCTCCTGGGGTCTCTGGCAGACGGAGTTCGGAGGCGACCGCGACCTGATCGGCCGTCGCGTCGACCTCAACGGGCGCCCCACCACGGTGATCGGCGTGATGCCGCGCGGCTTCTTCTTCCCCACGCCCGACATGCAGGTGTGGACACCGCTGAACCTCGACCCGGACGACCAGGGCTACCAGGGCAACGGCTGGCTCGTCCTCGTCGGGCGGAAGGGGCCTGGCGTGACCGAGGCCCAGGTGACCGAGGACCTGACGTCGCTGGCCGGCGCGCTCGACGAGCGCTTCCAGTACCCGGAGGCGTGGGACAAGACGAAGAACCCTCACGTCACGCCCCTGCGCACCTACCTCCTCGGGGACGTGCGTCCGCCCCTCCTCCTCCTCCTCGGCGCCGTGGGGCTCGTCCTCCTCATGGCGTGCGCGAACGTGGCCGCGCTCATCCTGACGCGCACGGCGGACCGACAGGGCGAGATGTCGGTGCGCGCCGCGATCGGGGCCGGCCGCGTGCGCCTCGCGCGCCAGGTGCTCACCGAGTCGCTTCTCCTCGGCCTGGTCGCGGGAGTGGTCGGCCTCGTGCTGGCCCGGGCGGTCTTCGACGTGCTCGTGGCCAGCCTCCCCCTCGGGAGCGGACTGGCCGACACGCTCTCCCTCGACTGGCAGGCCCTCGCGGCCGGCCTGGTCCTCGCGGTGGGCGCCGGGGCCGCCATTTCGCTCGCGCCGATGCGACAACTCCTCGCCGGCGACCTGTCCGGAAGCGCGCTCGGGCAGCGTGGCCAGGGCGGCCACGCCGGGGGGTCCGCACGGATGCAGCATGCGCTCGTGGTGGCCGAGGTGCTCCTGGCGGTGGTGCTGGTGACCGGCGCGGGGCTGCTCGTGCGCTCGGTCGACCGGCTGCGCGGCATCGAGTCGGGCGTCGATCCCGCCGGGACCCTGGCGATCGACGTGCTCATGGGCGAGCAGTCGGTCGACCCCGCGCGCAGGCGCGAAGTACTCACCGCCCTGGTCCAGCGCGCGGGGGCGCTCCCCGGCGTGCAGGCCGCGGGCCTGATCAACCGCGTGCCGATCCGCGACGGCGGGTGGCAGGGCACCGTGAACGTCTCGGACCGCCCCGACCTCACCGGCGAGCGGTCGCCGAACGCCTACTTCCGCACGGTCGGGCCCGGGACGTTCGCAGCGCTCGGTGCGCGCATCGTCCGGGGGCGGAACGTCCTGCCCTCGGACGACGAGGGCGCGCCCCCGGTGGCCGTGGTGAACGAGGCCTTCGCCCGGCGCATGTGGGGGGACGAGGACCCGATCGGAAAGACGATCACCCGCCACCTCTACGGAACGGCGGACGTGCAGGTCGTGGGGGTGGTGCGGGACATCGCGATCGACGGCCTCGTGGGCGAGGTGCCGATGGCCGCGTACTACCCGTGGGCGCAGACGATGGGCGACGCGAACTACGGGACCCTCGTGCTGCGCACGACCGGCGCCCCCGAGAGGTTGGCACCGACGATGCGCGCCCTGATCCACGACCTCGAGCCCGCCGCGGCCGTCGGGCGGGTCGAGACCATGCAGGCGGTGGTCGACGAGGCGATGGCCGAGACGCTCCGGCTCCGCTTCTTCCTCACACTGTTCAGCGTGATGGGCCTGGTGATGGGCTCCGTGGGCATCTACGGCGTCGTGTCGTACGCCGTGCAGCAGCGCTCGGCCGAGTTCGGCATCCGCATGGCGCTCGGCGCGCGTCCGGGCCGTCTCCTCGGCGAGGTCGTGGGCCGCGGGATGCTTCCGGTCCTCCTCGGCGTCGGGGGCGGCGTGGTTGCCGCGCTGCTCGCGGCGCGCGTCCTGACCCGCTTCCTGTACGAGGTGGCGCCGACCGATCCGATTCCCCTCCTCGCGGCCGCCGGCGTCCTCGCGGCGGTGGGCGCCGCGGCCGCCTTCGTCCCGGCTTGGCGGGCCAGCGCCACGGACCCGGCGAAAGCGCTCCGCTCGGACTGAGCCGACGAGCGGCGGGGCCCGGCTGGACATCCCGGCCGGGCCCCGCTTCTATTCTCCGTGGCGGGCCGACCCGGACGGATCGGCCCCGATCCCCCCGGGAGAGCACGCGCCGTGACCGGCATCGTCGACTTCCTGTTGGCCACCCCGCTCCTGCTGGTCCCCATCCTGATCATCGTCGCGATGATCGCGTTCGCGATCCTCAAGCGGCTCCTCAAGGTCGCCGCCGTCCTCGTGATCGCGGGCGTGCTCTACGTGCTGCTGGTCAACTACTTCGGGACAGGCTGAGCGAGGACGCCCGGCTCAACCCCCCAGGCTGAGCAGCCGCGTGATGTTGAAGCCGAAGCGCCAGTCGTGGGGCTTGAACGGATAGGGCGTGCCCTCCAGCTCCTGCGTGGGGTTGAGACGCGTGCTGTTCGTCACCAGGAGCTTGAAGAAGTGCCCTCCGGTCTCGAGCTCCAGCCCGAACGTGGCCGGGTCGTCGAGCATCGTGGTCTCGTCGGGGAAGTCCGCGTTCGAGGGGCTCAGGACCCACTCGCCGAAGAGGCTCGCCATCGACGACAGGTACACCTGGGCGTTGAGGCCCAGGACGAACGCGTTGCCGGCGTCGGCGTCTGCGATGCGGGGGTTGTGGAGGATCGTCGGGACCGCGCCGAGCGCGAGGCGACCGCCCACGAGCGCGTTCACGATCAGCTGTCCGTAGGCCTGCGTCTCGTTCCCGTCGTAGCCGGCGTCCGTCGGCAGGCCGGTGTTGAAGGCGACCCCGCCCATCACGCCCACCATCACGGGCACGGCGTCGCGACCGGCCGAGAGGAGGCGGACCTTGGCGTTCAGCTCGAGGTTGTCGTTCAGGTTGCTGCGCAGCACGCCCACCATGGCATGGTCGGTCAGGGCGTAGGCCAGCCCCAGTCGATTCGTCACGGGCCCGTCGAGACCCCAGAGCGCGTTCGACCCCTCGGAGATGGCGGGAAAGAAGCGGTGGGAGATCTCGAAGAGCATCTCTCCCTTCCGCAGCGTCTCCGCCGTGGGGAGGTTGGCGGACTGCGTCGAGTGGAAGACGGTCACCGGGACCTCGGTGGGGCCGCCGCGCCGCTGCCAGCGCGCGGGGGGCTCCTGCGCGGATGCCGCGGCCGGCGCGAGGAGGAGGATCACGGCCGCGATGTAGGACAGCACTCTCATGGTTTCCCTCCCGGGCTCTTCCCGGCGGGTGAGACGTTGAAGTCGACCTCGACCCGGATCTCGTTGGCGAGCTTCAGGAACATGACCTTCGGGATCTCGATGTCGTGGTCGGAGAGGAGGACGGGGAACGAGCAGTGCGCGTGGTACCCCGCGCCGGCGGGCGTGACGTCGCAGTCGATCTGCCGGTCGTGCGACACGCCGTGGACGGAGAACGTCCCGGACGCCGTGACCTGCAGGGCGCCGTTCGCGCCCTGCCGCACGGACGCGATGCTCCCCTTGAAGGCCGCGTAGGGGTACTTCTTGACGTCGAGGTAGTTGTCGCGCATGTGGCGGTTGCGCAGCCCGATCCCTGTGTCGATGCTCGCCAGGTCCACCTCGAGGTAGAGCTCGGTGCCCTCCCCGCCCGTCGACGTGGACAGGGGCTGCCCGTTCAGCTGGACGTAGCCGTCGATGTGGTCGGTGACGCCGTCGAACTCATCGACCTGGGTACGGGAGATGAAGCGCACCACCCGCTCGGCCGATGGGTCGACGTCGAGCTCCTGGGCCAGTAGCGGGGGGCCGATCCCGAGCGCGACCGCGGCGAGGGCGAGGGAGAGGGCGGCCGACCTGCTTCTCTTCGTCATGGCCGGACCTCCTCAATTGTTCTTGGCGCCCTGGTTGATCCAGTTCTTGATGTTCTGAAGGTCCGTGGCGTCCAACGGGTTCCCTCCGAGCGGCATCTGCTCCCCGGTCGAGGCCCGCCCCTCCAGCTTCTTCACGAGGTAGCTATCGGTGGCGTTGCCCGGGATCACGCGGACCTCGTGCGTCGTCGGTGACGGCACGTTCACGAGGTTGGCGTAGGCGTTGCTCGCCGAGCTCATGGTGAGTCCCCCCTGGCCTCCGCCATGGCACGACGAAGCTGTGCACCCGCGGCGCGTGATGATCTCGAAGACGTCGGAAGCGAACGACGGGTCGGCCTTCACGGTGCGGGCGCCTCCGTTGTTGCCCCCTCCCGGGTCCGTGAGGCTCTCGCCGCCACACCCGGCGAGTGACAGGGTGAGCGCGAGGGCGACGGCGAACGCGGAACGGCGCATGGGACTCTCCGGCGGGTGAGGGCACAACGGATTTCACCTTCAAACTATTGAAGGTTGTAGGTTTGATGGCGTTTCTACGCCCGCCGAGTCGACCGATTACACCTCTGTCGCGCCGCCCTCGATCTCGAGGAGACGCCTCTTCCGCCACAGGCCGCCACCGTATCCGGTCAGGCGGCCGTCGCTCCCCACGACACGGTGGCAGGGGAGGACGATCGCGATCCGGTTGTCGCCGTTCGCGCGACCGACCGCGCGCGCCGCGCCGGGACGCCCCAGCCGCGCGGCGAGGTCCGCGTAGGTCGTCGTCGTCCCCCACGGCACCCGGCGCAGCTCCCGCCACACGGCCTCCTGGAACGGAGTGCCCGGAGTGCGCAGGGGGATCGAGAAGGTGCGCAGCTCACCCGCGAAATAGGCCTCCACCTCGGCCGCCGTGTCCGCCAGCACGGGGTCGGTTCCCGGCACGAGCAGGCAGCCGTGTCGCTCCTGCAGCGTCCGGAGCTGGGTGGGGAGCTTGCGCCGGTCGGTGAACTCGAGCAGCCAGAGCGCGCCCTCCCCCGCGGCGGCGACCATCGAGCCGAGGGGCGTGGCGACGCGCGTGACCGTCAGCACGGTGGACGAGCGCGCCCCGGTCGGCGTGGTGCCGAGGACCTGCCTGAACGCCTCGTTGAAGGCGCTCAGCGACTCGTAGCCGGAGGAGAAAGCCGCGCCGGCGACACCGTCGCCTTCCTGGATCCGCCCGAGGGCCACGCCCAGCCGGCGCGCGCGCGAGAAGCCGTGGAAGGTCATCCCCAGGTGCGACTGGAACCAGGTGCGGACCCTGCCCGGGCTCAGGCCGAGCGCCCGCAGGTCTCCGTCCCGCCACCGCCGCCCGGGATCGCGCTCCACCTCGTCGAGGAGGCGCGCCACCCACCGCGGTGTCCCTCCCTCCGGCTGGAGCGGCCGGCAGCGCTTGCACGCCCGGTAACCGGCCAGCACGGCCTCACGGGGCGTGGCGAAGAAGACCACGTTGTCGGGTCGGGGCTTCTTCGCCCGGCATGTGGCCCGGCAGAAGATCCCGGTGGTGCGGACCCCCGTGAAGAAGATCCCGTCGTACGTCGCGTCCCCGGAGAGGAACGCCTTCATCATCTCGGGCCGAGGCGGCAGCGATTGCGTTTCCATGTCGGGAAGATGACGCCCAGGGTCTCGCGGCTCCACCGGTTCTCGCCCGTCGAATTCCATCAGGGCCACGCGCCGGGCCTGTCGTGGCCGCTCACGTCGTGAGACGCCGCGGCCGATACTGAACGGAGGGGAGGTGCGACAGGTCGACACACCGCGGGACGTCCATCGGTATCCCGCCCATCGCTTCGCGCGCATCCACCTGGCGCCACCCCCACGAACCTGATGAGGGGATTCCGTGACCACGGACGCCTGGAATCGCCCCTCGGGCCCCTACCCCGGCCTGACGGGCACGCAGCGAACGGTACGGGCCTCGAGGTCGGTGCATGCCCCGAGGACGCCCGCGAAGCCGGAGTCGGCACGGCTCCGGACGTGGGCTCCGTCCGTCCCGCTGCCGCGGTTCCCCGGAGGCGAGGCGGGACACGGCCTCCCCGCCGCTCGCCGGACTGGACGAATCCCCCCTGGAAGGGAAATACTTGAACAGGGCGCCAACCTCCGGCCACGGCCTCCATCCCGCCGCCGCGCCACCCCCCCCGGATCGTACCTCGCAGCGTGCGAGAGGCGCAGCGTGCCCGTCAGGGCGACAAGCATCCCCGGCCTCCCCATCCGACTCGCACCCGCCCTCGTGGCCTGGGCGCTGGCCTCCCTCGTGCAGCCCCCGACCGCCGTCTCCGCGCAGGTCCTCAACTTCCGCAACTACGGCGCCCAGGACGGCCTTCCCCAGACCCAGGTGAGCGCCCTCCACCAGGATCGGCGCGGCTTCCTGTGGGTCGGCACGTACGGCGGCCTCAGCCGCTACGACGGGCGCTCGTTCCGCACCCTGACGGCACGTGACGGGCTGAGCGCCAACCGCGTCTCGGAGGTCGTCGAGACCCCCGACGGCACGCTGGTCGCGGGCACCGTCGGCGGCGGCGTGTGCTTCATCGCCAACGGAGCGGTCGTCGACTGCCTGCGCGAGGCGGACGGCCTCGCCGGCGACGACGTGAACGACCTCTTCGCGGACGACGACGGCAGCGTCTGGGTCGCCACCCGATCGGGCCTCACCGAGCTGCGCGATCGACGCCCGGTACGGACCTTCCGGAAGGCGGACGGCCTCCCCTCCGACGACGTCCGCAAGGTATGGCTCCTCGACGTGCTGTCCGTGCTCACCACGAGGGGCGTCGCCGAGCTCGACGGCGACCACTTCGGGCCGGGCCGCCTCCCCGGCACGGGCGGGAAGGTCGCGGTCGTGCTGCCCACCGCGGACGGCACGTTCTTCGCGGGACCGGGGGGCCTCGTGCGTTATCGCGAGGGTAACGTCGAGCCGATCGCCCTGCCCGACGTGGATGGCCCGATGGTGTTCGCCGACGCCGCCCTGGACGGGCGCGGCAGGGCGTGGTTCGCGACGAACCGGGGCGCCCTGGTCTTCGAGAACGGCGAGGTGCGCCGGCTCACGGAGGCGAACGGCCTCGCGTCGAACACGCTGACGGGCGTGCTGGTGGACCGCGAAGGCGTCGTCTGGTTCGGGACGGAGCTGGGCCTGTCCAAGCTCGTTCCCGGGCCCTTTGCCCTCCTCGGCAAGGCCGAGGGGCTCCCCGATCGGACGACCCGCGCGCTCGCCCTGGACCACGACGGACGGATCTGGGTGGGCACCCGCAACGGCGCCGCGATCGAGGAGGGGGAGGCCTTCCGCCCGGTCCCCCTCCCCGCGGGGATCACCGACCCACGGGTCTACTCCCTCGGAGCGCCTCCCGAAGGCGGGATGCTCGTCGGAACGCGCTCGGGCCTGGTCCACTATCGCGAAGGCCGCGCGCGGGTCTTCCGGCAGGCCGATGGCCTGCCCGCGGACTACGTGTCGTCGCTCCTCCCGGACAGCTCGGGCGTCTGGATCGGGACCGAGTCCGGGATGGCCCGTTGGGAGAACGGCACGATCCGGCGTGTGGACGTGCCCGAGCTCCAGGGCATCTACGTGAGCAGCCTGGCGTTCGACCCGGACGGCCGGATCTGGGTGGGCATGCGGGCCGGCGGCGTGAGGATCTGGGACGGGCGCTCGGTGCGTGGCCTGGGCTCGCGGCAGGGGCTGACGGACCAGTGGGTATGGGACGTCGCGGCCGACCGTCTGGGCCGCATGTGGATGACCACGAACGGAGACGGCGTCTTCGTTGCGGAGGGTGATTCGATCCGACAGCTCACGACCCGCGACGGGCTCGCCAACGACTTCGTCTGGTCCGTGCTCCCCGACTCGCGGGGCGACGTCTGGCTCTTCTCCTCCTTCGGGCTGGACCGCTACGCGAACGGCAAGTTCGTGCACTACGGCCCGGGCGACGGCGTCGTGGACATCGAGGGGTCCGCCACGGCCGCACTCGAGGACGTGCACGGCCTGCTCTGGTTCGGGTGCAGCACGGGCCTCTACCGCTACGACCGCGCGCTCGTCGCGCCGGACGAGGCCGCTCCGCCGATCTACGCGGAAGGGCCGAGCGTCGGCGCGCGCAGGTTCCCGCGCATCGACGCCCAGCTCCCCCCGCGGCCGGGCGTCGTGACCATGCACTTCTCCTCACCCTCCTTCCGGGACGAGCGGGCGGTGCGCTTCCGGTACCGCCTGGCGGACCGGGCCGGCGCATGGTCCGAGCCGGTCTCGGAGGGGACGGTCAGCCTCGCCGGCCTGGGCCCCGGGTCGTACACGTTCGAGGTCATGGCGGTGAACCCGAGCGGCGTGTGGAGCAGGGAGCCTGCCCGGGTCCGCTTCACCGTCCTGCCCACCTTCTGGCAGACGAAGTGGTTCCTCGCGCTGGCCCTCCTCCTGGCGACCGGCGCGCTCGCCGGCGCACCCTTCCTGCGCGCACGGAAGCTCGAGCGCGAGCGCCGGCGCCTCGAGGGGCTCGTGCAGGAGCATACGCGCGAGCTGGCCCTGCGCGAGGAGCGCATCCGCGCGATCCTCGAGCACAGCACGAACCTCTTCTACGCGCACGGGAGGGACCAGAAGCTGACGTACGTCAGCCCGCAGGCCTGGCACTTCTTCGACTGCAGCCCGGAGGACGCCCTGAAGAACTGGACGGACTTCCTCACGGACGATCCGGGGAACGCCGCGGGGCTCGAGGCGACGCGGCGCGCGATCGAATCGGGTGCGCGGCAGTCGCCCTACGAGCTCGAGCTGAGAACGGCCATCGGCCGCCGGCTCCGCGTGCTCGTCAACGAGGCCCCGGTCGTGGTCGAGGGACGCACGGTCAGCATCGTCGGCTCGCTCACGGACATCACCGAGACGCGCGAGGCCGAGGAGCAGAGGCGCCGACTCGAGGAGCAGGTCCTCCAGGCCCAGCGCATGGAGGCCGTCGGGCGGCTCGCGGGCGGGGTGGCGCACGACTTCAACAACCTGCTCACCTCGATCATGGGGCACGCGCAGCTGCTCACGGAAGCGGCGCCGGCCGGGGGCGAGATGCTCGAGGACCTCGCCGAGATCGAGAAGGCGGCCAAGCGCGGGGCCTCCCTGGTCTCGCACCTCCTCGGCTTCTCCCGTCGCCAGATCCGCAGGGACGAGCGGATGGACCTGCGCCAGGCGCTGGCGGACCTGCGGGAGCTCCTCGTACGCCTCACGGGTGGCCGCACCGAGCTGGACCTGCGTCCGGGCGGCGAGGCCCGCTGGGTGCACTTCGACCGGGCCCAGCTCGGGCAGGTGGTCGCCAACCTCGTGATCAACGCGGTGGACGCGATGCCACAGGGCGGTCGCGTGACCGTCTCGCTGACGTCGGTCGACCTGTGCAAGCCGCTCACCCGGGGCGGACCCGACGAGGTCCCGGCGGGCCGGTATGTCGCGATGGAGGTCGCCGACAACGGCTCGGGGATGGAGCGCTCCGTGCTCGAGCACGTCTTCGAGCCCTTCTTCACCACCAAGGAGCGCGGGACGGCCTCCGGCCTCGGCCTGTCGATGGTGTACGGCGCCGTCCGGCAGGGCGACGGCTACGTCACCGCGTCCAGCACGCCCGGCGTCGGCACTGCGGTGCGGATCCTGCTGCCGCCGGCGGAGTGAGCGCTCAGCCGCCCGCCCGGCTCAGCCCCCCGGCGCCCACTACGGACGGGTAGAAGGTCGGCGGCGGATCGAACGGCAGGATGCGGGAGGCCTGGGTGCTCCGGAACCAGACGACGGCGTCGAAGTCGTGGGGCAGCGACACGTCGTAGAAGAACGAGAACGGACGCCCGGGATCGAAGACCGCTCCGACGCTGCGCAGGAGACGCGGCCCCTGGAGCCAGGCTTCGTCCGGCGCCGCTCCCGAGCGCCCGCGCAGGTCGAGGACGAAGCGGGGGAGCCCCGCCGAGCGGAAGTAGTCCTCGTACGAGAGCGGCGGGACGTCCGAGACGGTGTGCGCCTGCAGCCCTGCGTAGCCGGACCCCGTCGCGAGGACGGCGTTGAAGGAGCCGCTTCCGAAGGCGAAGCCGAGCGTCACCAGATCGTCCCCGAGCGCGTCCGACAGATACTGCCCCATGCTCTGTCCGGACGTCTTCACGTGCCCGTTGTGCGCCCACAGCACGATACGCGCTCCGGGCCCGAGGCGGTCGAGGAGCCACAGCGCGTTCTCCGCCATGAAGGCGTCCCGCGAGCCGTTCCCGCTCGCCATGGCCTCGTACTGGACCACGATGCGCGCGCTCCGTAGCGCCGTTGCGAGAGCCTGCTCGCCGCCGGCCGCCGCGAGCGCCGCGCTCCGCGACGCGAGCAGGTCGTACACGCGCTCCACGTCCGCGCGACACGCGTCCTGATAGCTCGCGGTCTCGTTCGCGTACCGGCTCTGCGACGTGCCGTCCGGCGCGTTCGCGTCCTTCGCGAGGCACGCCAGGCGCGCTCCGACCTCGGCGGTGGCGTCGGGGGCGACCCGGTCGACGAAGCGCTCGACGTTCGTGATCGCCATCCCGGGGAACTGCATGTCGAACCCGTAGAACCCGACCGGCGTGCCCGATCGGTTCGAGTCGCGCATCCAGGCGATCATGTCCAGGACCGCCTCCGTGTCCCACGTCCAGAAGTACAGCCCGGACAGGAGGCTCGCGGGGTCGCCGAGGCCGGTGCGGACGTAGTCGTCGATGCGGTTGGCCTCCGGCCAGCTCCCTTCGATGGCGAAGGCGGTGAAGCCCATCTCCTCGACCAGGTAGCGCAGGATGCGGTGCTTCATGCGGAAGAACTCGCGCGTACCGTGCGTGCCCTCGCCCAGCGACACCACGCGCGCGTCGCCCACCAGGTCGCGAAGGAACGCGAGGTCGGACAGGTCGCCGTCCGGCTCCGCGGTCGCGAAGGGGTGCGCCTCCCGCCTGAGCCATGTCGTGGCGGCGGCCGGAACGAGCGCGGTGCTGTCGGAGGCATCGTCCGGCTCCGTGGGTGCGGCGCCGTCCGCGCAGGCGGATACGGCGAGCGCGAGGCCGGGAAGGAGCACGAGGAGGGCGGGGATCGGGGCGAGGTGGCGGCGAACGCGAGGTGGTGTCATGCCGTGGCTCGTTCAGCGGGTGCTCGACGACTCGTGGCCGTGCAAGGGCCGTACCCGGGCCGGCTTCCCTCCGGACGGCGCGCCACGCCTGCGCTTCACGTCCCGCCGTGGCCACCTCGACTCCTCCAGGACGGACGCACCCCGTCCCCATGGGGGGACAGCGGCACCTCGTCGAGGGGTGTCAACTTGCCACCCGCCCGCTCCACCCGTACGTGTTCACCCGGCGTCGGCGAGGCTCGGCCGCCGCCCCCCACCGACCCCCACGCCGAACCGACGGCCATCTCCGTGATCCGACCGACCCTCGCACTCGCGCTGGCGCTCTCGCTCGGAGGGTGTGCGTCCGCGCACACCGCCGCCGACTTCTCGCTCCTCCCCGAGCCGCGCACGCTCACGCCCGGCAAGGGCGACTTCCAGCTCGGCCCGCGCACGCGCGTCGAGGTGGCCGACGGGTCGGACGCCGAGCTCGCCCGTCTCGCCGACTTCTGGGCCGCGCCGGTGCGCGCCTCCAGCGGCTGGGCGCTCCCCGTGGAGGCGGGGCCGTGCGCGAAGGGAGCCGTCTGCCTGCGCGTGGACGGGAGTGGCCCTGCCGAGGGCTACACGCTCGTCGTCACGGGGGACAGCGTGGTGGTATCCGGGCACGACCACGCCGGGCTCTTCTACGGCCTGGAGACGCTCACGCAGATGCTCCCGGCCACCGGCGTGGCCGGCCCGACGCCCGTGAAGCTCCCGGCGGCGCACGTGGCGGACGACCCGCGCTTCCCCTGGCGCGGGATGCACCTGGACGTGAGCCGACACTTCTTCGGCCCCGAGTTCGTGAAGCGCTACATCGACGAGCTGGCACGCTACAAGATCAACCACTTCCACTGGCATCTCACCGACGACCAGGGGTGGCGCATCGAGATCGAGGCCTATCCGCAGCTGACCGAGGTGGGCGCGTGGCGGAAGGAGACGATGGTCGAGAAGAACTTCGACCCCTACGTCGGCGACGGTCAGCGCTACGGCGGCTTCTACACGCAGGACGAGATCCGCGACATCGTGCGCTACGCGCAGGAGCGCTACGTCACGATCGTCCCGGAGATCGAGATGCCGGGGCATTCGCTCGCCGCGCTCGCCGCCTACCCCGAGCTGGCGTGCACGCCCGGGCCCTTCGAGGTCGACACGAAATGGGGTGTGTCCGAGGACATCTACTGCCCGACGGAGGAGACCTTCACCTTCCTCGAGAACGTCCTCACCGAGGTCATGGACCTCTTCCCCGGCGAGTACATCCACATCGGCGGCGACGAGGCTCCCAAGGCGCGCTGGGAGGAGAGCGACACGGCGCAGGCGATCATCCAGCGGGAGGGCCTCGCCGACGAGAACGCGCTGCAGAGCTGGTTCACGCAGCGCATCGAGCGCTTCCTGAACGAGCACGGGCGCAGGCTCATCGGATGGGACGAGATCCTCGAGGGCGGCCTGGCGCCGAACGCCACCGTGATGTCGTGGCGCGGCACGCAGGGCGGCATCGATGCGGCCGAGCAGGGGCACGACGTGGTCATGACCCCTGGCAGCGACCTCTACTTCGACCACTACCAGGGTGACCCCGAGCAGGAGCCGCTCGCGATCGGAGGCTACATCCCGCTCGAGCGCGTCTACGACTTCGAGCCCGTGCCGGAGGAGCTCGGGGCCGACGCCGCGCGCCACGTGCTGGGGGCGCAGGCCAACGTCTGGACGGAGTACATCGCCACCCCCGAGCACGTCGAGTACATGGTCTTCCCGCGCATGTTCGCGCTCTCGGAGGTCGTGTGGACGGACCCGACGCCGCGCGACTTCCGCGACTTCGCCCGCCGGCTCCCCTGGCACCTCGATCGTCTCGACGCGCAGGGTATCCACTGGCGCATCCCGGACGTGATCGGGCTCGACCGCGACCACCTGACGCTCGACAACGACCTGCAGCTCACGCTCGGAGCGGCCGCGAACGGGACGATCCACTACACGCTCGACGGCTCGGAGCCGTCGGCCTCGTCCCCGCGCTACGCGGGTCCCGTGAAGGTGAAGGTGAAGGACGGCCCGGTGGAGGTGGCGGCGCGCCTGGTGCTCCAGGACGGACGCGAGGGCCCGGTGCGGAAGGTGCAGGTCTCCCAGGCCACGCCGCGGCCGGCCGCCCTGGTCGGCTCCGCGCTGGAGGACGGCCTGAACATGGACGTGTACCGCGGGCGGATCCGCCGCATCGCGGATGTCGAGGACCGCGGTGAGCTCGTGCGACGCGACAAGGTCGCCGACGTCTCGCTCCCGGCCGCGCAGCCCGACTCGGTCTTCGGGCTCCGCGTCGGGGGATACCTCTCGGTCCCCGACGACGGGGTGTACACCTTCCGGCTCACCGCGGACGACGGCGCGGTCCTGCGCTTCGGCGGTACGGTCGCGATCGACAACGCCGGGCCGCACGGGCCGGTCTCGAAGACGGCCGAGGTCGCCCTCGCCAAGGGGCTGCACCCCTTCGACGTGGTCTACTTCCAGGCCGGCGGAGGGAAGGCGCTGAAGCTGGAGACGCTCGACAAGGACGGTCGCTTCGGACCCCTTCCCGCGGGTAGCGTGCTGCGCGTGCGCTGACGCGACGCCGGGTCAGCCCGCGTCGCGCTCGAGGGGACGGGTGAGGCAGGTCGGTCCGCCGCACCCCTTCAGCGAGATCTCGGCGCCGCGGTACGTGTGCACCTCCACCCCCGCCTCCTCCATCCGGCGGCGGGTCTCGGGGTTGCCCTCCACGGCAACCGCAACGCGGGGCGCGACGGCGAGCACGTTCCCGCCCATGGAGTCGAACTCCGCGTCGGGGACCTCGACCAACGCGATCCCGCGCGCCAGCAGGGACTGGCGGAAGGGGACGGGGAGGAGCGGCGAGTAGACGAGTGCGAGGTCGTGGTCGAGCGGGCTGATCACCGACATCAGGTGGAAGACGTCGTCGGGGCCGTTCCAGTGAGGGAGCGGCACGGTGAGCACCGTGTCGACCGCGTCGTCCAGGAGCGCCGTGAGCTGCCGGATCCCCTCGTCGTTCGTGCGGTAGCCGCGCCCGACGGCCACGGTGTGGGCGTCCAGCCAGACGAGGTCCCCACCCTCGAGACGCCCCTCCCCCTCGATGGCACCGAGGACCGGCACTCCTGCCGCAGCGTATGCGCTGCGAAGCCGCTCCGGCTCGGCACGGCGGGCCTCCTTGCCCATGCGGCCTAGGATGGCCCCGCGGTCACACACCACCGAAGCGTCGCGCACGTAGATCGAGTCGAGGCCCACGTCGTCGGGCGCGGCCCACGCCACCTCGATGCCGAGGTGCTCGAGGAGGGCGCCGAAGGCGTCCGACTCCCGGCAGGCGGCGTCGAAGTCCGGCGCGCCCAGGAAGCCGAGCGCGCGCCACCGCGCGTTCGCCGAGGCCTGGTCGACGAAGGCGTGCCGCGCGTGCTTGAGGAGGACGCGGCGCAGGCGCCCGACGTCCGACTGGAGGACTCCGCGGGCCTCAGGCATCGGCCGCCCCCGCCTCGACTCCGGCCGTCGCGGCACGCCGCCCCGCGCTCCGCAGGTAGATCGGGGTGCCGAGCGCGAGGAGCACGCCGCCCCAGAAGACCGCGTCCCACCCCGCCCCGACGATCGCCCACATCGAATAGGCGAGGGCCAGCGCCGACACCACGAGCGCGCGCCGCGCGCCCGGCCCCCCGAAGCGTGCGGGCTCACGCGCGATCAGGAGGATCTGCGCGAGCGACGCGCACACGTAGGAGAGGAGCACGGTCACGGTCGCGAGCAGCACCGCGAAGGTGAACAGCCCCACGAGCCCGCGCGTGTAGTTGGCGGCCACGAGCACGGTGGCCAGCGCGCTCGACAGCACCAGGCCGAAGACGGGTGCGCGCCGGGCGGAGAGGCGCGCGAACGCCTCGGGGAAGAGGCCGTCCCGCGCCGGCGCCAGCGGCATCTGGCCCTGCATGAGCACCCAGCCGTTGAGCACGCCGAACGCCGCTGTCGCGGCCCCGGCGGCCACGAGGCGTCCGGCCCATCCGCCCCAGATGCGCGTCGCGGCGTCCGCGTATGGCGCGGTGCTCGCCGCGAGCTCGGCGGGCGGCATCACCCCCATGACCACCGCGGCGCTGAGCAGGTAGATCGCGGCGGTCACCGTGGTCCCGAGGATCGTCGCCAGGGGGATCGTGCGCTCGGGGTCGCGCACCTCGTCGGCCGGGATCGTCGCGCACTCGAGGCCCATGAAGCCCCAGAGCGTCAGCGCGGCCGTGGCCGTCACCGCGGACAGCCCCGACCCGCCGCTCACGTTGAAGGGCGTGAAGCGCGCGGTATCGAGCGCAAGCAGCCCCAGCGTGGCCATCGCCACCAGGGGGAGGATCTTGAGGACGGTCGTCACGAGCTGCAGGATCGCGGCCTCGCGCAGCCCCCACACGTTCACGGCGGTCAGCACCCAGATGCTCCCCACCGCCACCGCGGCGCCGAGCACCGGGGAGGCGCCCAGCGCGGGGAAGAACGGCGTGAGGTACGCGACGAAGGCGGTGGCGATCGCGGCGTTGCCCACCCACACCGACACCCAGTACCCCCACGCGACCACGAACGCGGGCGCGTCGCCGAGCGCGGCGCGCGTGTAGGCGTACGGACCGCCCTCCGCAGGCATGATGCGCCCGAGCCGCGCGAACACGAGCGCGAGGCTCAGCGCCCCCACGGCCGTCAGCGCCCACCCGAGGAGGCCGATCGGCCCGTACCGCCCGAGCGCGGAGGGCACCAGGTACGCGCCGGAGCCCACCATGTTGCCGACCACCAGCGCGAGGGCCATCCACACCCCCAGGGCGCGGGTCCGGTTCAACGCGCCCCCGCCCGCTCCCGCACGCCGCGCAGGGCGCCGTCGACGAGGTTGTAGGCGGCCCGGCGGGAGACGCCGTCCGGGTCGCGCTCGTCGTACGGCGTGGAGGCGATGCCGAGCGCCGCGACCTTCGGCTCGTGGAACATCTCGGCGATGGCCGCCGCCAGCTCGAGGCTGGTGGGGCCGTCCGGCACGGTGAGCGGGTGGCCCGGGACCTCGGCGGGGTCGAGCACGTCCATGTCGACGTGCACGTAGATGACGTCGGACGTGCGCGCCAGGCGCTCGATCTGACGGCGGACGGCGTCGGGGTGGTGGCGCAGGTCCTCGGTGCTGAGCCGCTGCACCTGCGAGCGCTCGAGGAGGTCCCGCTCGAGAGGGTCCAGGTCGCGCACGGCGCCCATCACGATGTGGTCGGTGGGCACGGCCGGCTCGAGGCCCGACTCGCGGCGCAGACGGTCGAGGGCCATCCCGGCGGAGACCGCGACGGGCATCCCGCCGAGCATCCCGCTCAGCGTGGTCTCCGGGACGTTGAAGTCACCGTGCGCGTCGATGAACACGAGCCCGACCGAGCGCGGCACGTCGTCGGGCCCCGAATGCTGGAGGCCGCCGAGCATCCCGATCACCGACGTGCAGTTGGACAGGAGGCCGACCGTGATCGCGCCAGCGCGCCGGTTCGCGGCGACGATGTCCGCGAGGTGGCCGTTGGCGAGCCCCATCCGGTGCCACTCGCCGTACTCCTTCTCGTCCTGCGCCGACAGCGCCACCGTGCGCGTCGGGTCGAGTCGCGCCCCCGAGGTGCGCAGGCGATCCTCCAGTCCACCCCGCAGGATGTAGGCGGGTCCGCCCGAAAGCTCTGGGACGTTGCGGGCGCCCGAATAGGGCATGGCGACCAGGGCGACGTGGGGTGCGTCGCTCGCTTGACGCGCCTGCGCCGGGGTCGCCACGGCGAGAGCCGCGAGGGCGACGAGCCATCGCCGGGTGAGCTCGATCGTGGGCATGGTGTGAGCTCTTGATGGGAGACGATTCCACCAGGTCGAACCGGACGAACATGCGCTCGGGCTCCCTCGCTTGTCCACGCGGCCACCCTTGCATCGCCCGCCGGCCGGGACACATGGTGCGCCGGACGCCCGGCGTCCGACCATCGGCCCCGCACCGTCAGGGCCTCGAGTCGTCTCGACCGGGCCCCACCTCGACGTCCCCAGGGTTCCACGAGGTCCTCCATGCGCAAGCGCGTTTTCGTCCCACTCGCCTGTCTCGCCTTCCTGGGTTCGTGCCGGGCGTCCGAGCGTACCCCAGCCGCCGAGGCGGCCGAAGCCGCCGATGCGCAGGCGAGTCCGAACACCGTCGAGGCGAAGATCCAGGACGCGATGAGTTCCGCTCCGGCGGCGATATCGAGCGCCGCGACGATCCTCGACTGGCCCGAGGGCGAGGGGATGGAGCCGAAGCAGCTGCGCGCCGGGACGAACGGATGGACCTGCTTCCCGTCGTCGCCGCCCGCGGTGGCGGCGGGGAGGCGCGATCCGATGTGCGCGGACGCCGCGAGCATGGCCTTCCTCGAGGCGTACCTCACGCAGAGCACGCCGACGATCGACAAGGTCGGCTTCATGTACATGCTCCAGGGCGACGCCGGCGCGAGCAACACGGACCCCGGCGCGACGGGCGAGACCGCGGACAACGAGTGGGTGGTGTCGGGCCCCCACATCATGGTCGTCGTGCCGGGCGCCAACGCCCTCGCGGACGTGCCGACCGACCCGGCGCAGGGCGGACCTTTCGTCATGTGGCGGGACACACCCTTCGCGCACGTGATGCTGCCTGTGCGCAACTGAGCCGACGCGGGGGCGCCGCGCTCCCACGTCGGGGCTCCCCCGCCGACGCGCCACGTTCCGGCGCGCCGGCCCCCCGCAGGGCTGCTAGGAGATCACCTTCGGCCGCGCGATCATGACGTGGGGGCGGTCGCCCAGCTCGTCGTTCAGGTCACGGATCTTCGTGTCGAAGACGACGTTCAGAGCGTCGATGGCCGTCTGCACCTCGCCGCGCAGCTCGACCAGCCGGTTCGACTGCGGCTCGGTCGGCGGCGCCTCGACGTTCGAGATCGAGCCCATGAGCGAGCGCAGCTCCTCCGCCACGCGCGGACGCTGCCGGTAGCCCATGCGGGGCGGCGGGCGACGCAGGTAGGTGTCGCTCACCTCCCGTACGGCCGCGTGGGCGTCCTTCACCCGTTGCACGATCCCGCCGTCGTCGCCGGCGGTCTCGAGCGTCTCCGCCAGGTCGCCGAGCTGCTTCATCACGCTCTCCGCCGCTCCGATGGCCTGGTTGACCCGCGAGGTCAGGTCGCGCAGCGCCACCACGGCGTCGAACTGCGCCTGGTACTGGGCGTTCGTCATCTCCACGCGCGGGTCCCCGCGCACCTCGAAGCTCCGCGTCCGCTCCCAGCCGTCGCCGCGCAGGGTCGCGGTGTACGTGCCCGGCATCGCCGTGGGCGCACCTCCACCACCGAAGAAGCCTCCGCCCCCACCGCCACCGCCACCCCCTTCGCCAGGGATCGGCTCCGGGCCCTCGTAGCGCAGGTTCCACGTCGTCTGGTTCACGCCGGCCTTCGCGCCGCGCAGCGTGGACGTCGACACCACCTGTCCGCGTGCGTCCGCGATCTCGAGCGTGAGCGGGCGCGCCGGTGCGTCCTTCACCCAGTAGCGGACGAGCGCGCCCTCCGGCGGGTTGTCACCGATCCACTCGCGCTGGCCGTGGTTCGCGTCCTTGCTCGCCATCTGCCAGCGCGTGGCCCTGCGGATCGGGAAGAGGAACGCGCCCTGCGGGTCGGCCATCGCCTCGGGGAGCCGCTGGAAGGCGGAGAGGTCGTCGAGGATGTACGCTCCGCGGCCGTGCGTGCCGACCACGAGGTCGTCGTACTCGCGCTGGATCTTGATGTCGCGCACGGACACGGGCGGGATGTTGTTGCGGATGCTCACCCACGTCTTGCCCGCGTCCCAGGAGGCGTACAGGCCGCGCTCCATCCCCAGGTACAGGAGGTCCGGGTTCTCCGGGTCCTCGCGCACGACCTTCACGTAGTCGTCCTGCGGCAGCCCGGCCGACAGATCCTTCCACGTCTTCCCGTAGTCGCGGGTGACGTAGACGTACGGCTTGAAGTCATCCATGCGGTGGTTGTCCACCGCGACCCATGCCGTGCCCGCGTCGTGCCAGGACGGGTCGATCTTGCTGATCCACGTCTCGGGCGGGAGGCCGCGCACGTTCGGCGACACGTTCGTCCAGGTGTCGCCCCCGTCCTGGGTCACCTGGATGTTGCCGTCGTCGGTGCCCACCCAGATCACGCCGGGCTGCACCGGCGACTCGGCGAGCGTGAAGATCGTGGTGTGGAACTCGGCCGCCGTGTTGTCGAGGTAGATCTGGCCGCCCGAGTCGAGCTGCTTGTCCGGGTCGTCGGTCGTGAGGTCCGGGCTGATCACGTCCCAGGAGTTGCCGTAGTCGCGGCTGCGGAAGACGACGTTGCCGCCGAAGTAGACCGTGGACGGGTCGTGGGGAGAGATCGCGATCGGCGCCTCCCAGTTGAAGCGGTACTCGTGGTGGATCATCGCGTCGCCCGCGGAGCCCACGATCTTCGGATAGGGGTGCACGCGGCGGCTCGCGCCGGTGCGCGTGTCGTTGAGGATCAGGTTGCCGCCCTGGCTCGCGGTGTAGACGAGCCACGGGGAGCCGGGCACGGGCACCGCGTAGAAGCCGTCGCCGCCGGATATGGTGAACCAGTCGTCCTTGAGGATGCCGTCTCCGTTCAGGGAGTTGGATGGGCCGCACCAGTGCCCGTTGTCCTGGAGCCCCCCGCAGATCCAATAGGGGTCCTGGTCGTCGGGGAAGACGTCGTAGTACTGCGAGAGCGTGACGTTGTTGATCACGTCGAAGTTCTCGCCCGCGTCGAAGGACACCTGGAAGCCCCCGTCCGAGCCGCTGATGAGACGCTTGGAGTCGGTCGGGTCGATCCAGAAGGACTGGTGGTCGCCGTGCACGTCGCGCGCGATGCGCTGGAAGGTGCGCCCGCCATCCGTGGACTTGCTCAGCCCGCCGGAGAGCGTGTACACCACCTCGGGGTTGGCGGGGTCGACGCGCAGGTCCGAGTAGTAGAAGGGTCGGAAGTTGATGTTCGGGTCGGTGTTCACCACCCGCCACGTGTCGCCGTGGTCGTCGGAGCGCCACAGCTCACCCTTCATGTCCGGGATCTCGGAGATGAGGTACACGGTGCCCGGCTGGCTCTGCGCCACCTGGATGCCGATGCGCGCCATGGGCGCGTCGGTCACGTCGAGCTTCTTCCACGTGTCCCCGCCATCCATCGACCGGTACGCGGCGGTCTCCTTGCCGCCGTCGTCGAAGCGCCAGGGCCGGCGCCGGAACGTCCACATCCCCGCGTACAGGACGCGCGGGTTGCTCAGGTCGAGGTCGAGGTCGGAACAGCCCGTGTCCTCATCGACGTAGAGCACCTTGTCCCAGCTGCGGCCGGCGTCGCGGGTGCGGAAGACGCCCCGCTCCTCGTTGGGGCCCCACGCGTGCCCGAGCGCGCACACCCACGCGACGTCGGGGTCGCGTGGGTCCACCACGATGCGCTTGATGCGCTCGGTGTGGTCGAGGCCGAGGTGCGTCCACGTCGCGCCGCCGTTCGTGGAGCGGTAGACGCCGTCGCCATAGGAGGTGGAGTTGCGCGGGTCGCCCTCGCCCGTGCCCACCCAGAGCACGTTGCGGTCCGAGGGGGCCACGGTCAGCGCGCCGATGGAGTACCACCCCTCGTCGTTGAAGATCTCGGCGAAGGTGGTGCCGCCGTTCGTCGTCTTGAAGATCCCCCCGTCGACGCCGGAGACGTAGAACGTCTTCGGGTCGCCCGGGATGCCGTCCACGTCCGCGACGCGCCCTCCCATGTTCGTGGGCCCGATGGAGCGGAAGGGAATGGAGCGGAGCGCGTCGGCGGGAGACTGCGCGGCGAGCGGGGCTGCCGCGAGCACGATCAGCGCAGCGACACGAGGGGCGAACCGGAGCATCGCCGACCTCCTGCGAGGGGGGTGGTGGTCGCCGTCAGATTGGGGCTCCCCCGGGGCGGTGACAAGCAGGTCCGATCGAAGACCGTGGACCGCCCGCCTCCTCCCGCGTTAGTCTTGCGGCTCGAAGGTGAACCCGAAACCGCACCGAGGAGCACCCGCCGGATGTCCACCCACCTCCTCTCCGCCGTGACGTTGGCCCTGGTGGCCGCCACGCCGCTCCAGGCCCAGCGGTCTTGGAGCGGCCTCTCGCCCGAGCAACAGATCCGCGCCGCGGTCCTCGCCGCGCCGGAGGACCTGCGCGCCGGCGCCACGGTCCAGGGGTGGGACGCGTCCGGCTCCTTCGTGACGCTGCGCAAGGGCACGAACGAGCTCGTGTGCATGGCCCCCGATCCGAAGGCGGAGGGCTTCGAGGTGTCGTGCCACCACGCAGGGCTGGAGGCGTTCTTCGCGCGCGGCCGCGAGCTGGCCGCCCAGGGCGTGACCGGCAACGCGCGCGTCCAGGCGCGCTGGAAGGAGCACGACGACGGCAAGCTCCCGATCCCGAACGGATCGGTGAACTACATCCTGACCGGAAGCGCGTACGACGCGGGCGCCAACACGGTGGCCGACGCGTACCTGCGCTGGACGATCTACACGCCGGGCGCGACGCCGGAGAGCACGGGGCTGAGCACGCAGCCGTCGAGCGGTGGGCCGTGGCTCATGTTCCCCGGAACGGCCGGCGCACACGTCATGATCACCCCGCCGCGCCCCGGTCGCGGCGGCTGACGGACGCCGCTGGCGGGACCCATTCCGCCCGCATGGAGTACCGATCCGTCGACTTGGCACCCTCCCGCATCCGAGGATCCACCATGCGCCGTACGCTCGCCCTCACGCTCCTCGCGGGATCCCTGGGGGTCGCGCTCCCGGCGGGGATCGCCGCACAGGAAGCGGGTGGGGGATTCCTGGCGGTCGGAGAGACGGCACCGGACTTCGCGCTCCCGGGCGCGACCCGCTACGGGCTGCTCCAGCAGCCGGTGCGTCTCAGCGACTACCGGGGAGAGACCGTCGTCCTCGCCTTCTTCTTCAAGGTCCGGACCAAGGGCTGAACGGTCCAGATGACAGCGTACCGTGACCAGTACGCCAGCCTCTTCCACGACGGACAGAACGTCGTCCTGATCGGGATCTCGAACGATCCGCCCGAGGAGCTCCGCTCCTGGCTCAAGGACCTGGACTTCCCGTTCCTCTTCGCCAGCGACGCGGAGAACAACGGCGGGACGTACGCGAAGTTCGGCGGCACCGTCCGCGACAACGGGTTCGTGCAGAGCCGCACGGTGATCGTGGTCGGGCCCGACGGGAAGATCGCCGGGGTCATCCCGGCCTTCAATCAGGTCGACCCGCAGGCCTACGAGCAGCTCGGCTCGATGATCGACGCCGTCACGCCCGAGCCCGAGGGCGGGAACTAGGACCAGCCGACGTGTGGGGCGGCGCGCGCCTGACGGCGCCGCCGCCTCACTGCGTTCCGAGCACCTTCCTCACGGCCGCCTCGAGGTCCTGGTCCGGGCCCGACCCGGTGTAGACCACCTTCCCGTCGGCGTCCAGGAGCACCACCACCGACGTGGTGGGGGCCTTGTACGCGCGCACCGCGGCACCCTTCGCGTCCCACAGGTACGGGTAGCCCGGGTCGTGCTCCTCGAGGTGGCGCGTGACCCGGCGTACGGACTGCGCCACCGCGACCGCGACGGCCACGATGGCGAGGCGGTCGCCGTCCTGCGCCTGGATACGGTCGAGCTGGGGCTGCAGCGCCGCACAGTTCTCGCACCACGTGGCCCAGAACTCCACGAGCGCGGGCTTCCCCTTCACGTAGTCGAGGAGCTGCACCGCGTTCCCGTTGAGGTCCTCGACCGCGGCGGGCGGGGCCTGTGTGCCCAGGGGGATCGCCACGTCCTGCGCGGCCGCCAGGGACGGCCCGAGGACGAGCGCCGCGAGCCCCAGGATGGAAGCCCGACGCGCGATGGTCGTCACCCTTTCCCCCATGGTCCGTCCGCTCTCCGTCACAGGTTGTATCCCGCCTTGATGAAGTAGTACTCCGCCATCGCGAACATGAGCACAGCGGACGCCCGCTTGATCCACACCATCCACCTACCCGAACGCGGGAGGACGGTCAGGGTTCCCGAGAAGAGCCCGACGGCGACGAGGAGCGCGGTCATCCCCATCGAGAAGACGAAGAGGTACACGAAGCCCATGAGGCCGGCGCGGGTGGCCGCCACCCACGTGAGGACGACGGCGAACGCCGGTGCGCCGCAGGGCGCGGCCACCACGCCCGAGGTGGCGCCCAGCACGAACACGGCGCCCCAGGAGCCGCCCTGGCGCGTGCCCGCCCACCGCAGGAGTCCCCGGGGCACGGGGACGGGCAGGACGTCGAGCATCGCGAGCGCGAAGAGGACGAGGAGGTTGCCGATGATCGCGAGGGCCCAGGGGCTCGCGCTGATCGCGCCGAAGAGCGTGCCGCTCACCCCCGCCACCGTGCCGAGGAGCGCGTACAGCGTGGCGAGGCCGACCGCGTACGTGAGCGTCAGGCCGACGGTGCGGCCGCGGCTCTGTCCCTCGCGCGCCGTCCCCGCGATCACGGACGCGGTGATGGGGATCATCGGGTAGACGCACGGCGTGAGGCTCGTCGCCACGCCGGCGCCGAAGAGCGCGGCGAGGGCGATCAGGGGGCTGGAGGACAGCTTGTCCGCCAACCCGCCCTGGGACGCGGCCTGCGCCAGGAGGTGGAGCGTGGTGGAGAGGGAGGTGACCATGGCGGTGGTGGAGGGGTGCCGGGAGCGCGCCGACCCGAACCCCGGGAGCCGGGCCGGAGTTCCGATCGGACGGCGGCAGCGCCCGCCCAGATGGTTGCCTTCGGCAAGTACTTTTGCCTATTCTGGCTCGATCCCTCCCTTTTCGAGCGCACTTCCGTGGAGCCGTGCATGACCACCCTTCCCGAGCGCATCGAGGCGGTCCGCCGCTTCAGCCGCTTCTACACGCGACGGATCGGGCTCCTGGAGGAGGGGCTGCTGAAGAGCCCCTACTCGCTGACCGAGGGACGTGTGATCTGGGAGCTGGCGCACCGCTCGGAGATCACGGCCACGGAGCTGGCGTCCGACCTGGGGGTGGACACGGGCTACCTGAGCCGCGTGCTGCGCGGGCTCCAGCGTCGCGACGTCCTGCGCAAGCGCCGCTCGCCGAGCGACGGGCGCGCGTACCTCCTCACGCTCGGCCCCGCCGGCCGTGCCGCCTTCCGCAAGCTCGACGCCGCCTCCCGGGACCAGATACGCGCGCTCCTCGACCCGATCGGCGCGGCCGATCAGGAGCGGCTCACCGCGGCGATGCGTACGGTGGAGGATCTCTTCTCCGCAGCCCCGGAGGAGCCCGTCCCCTACATCCTGCGCGATCCGCACGCGGGCGACCTGGGGTGGATCGTGGAGGCGCACGGGCGCGTCTACGCCGAGGAATACGGGTGGGACGAACGCTTCGAGGCCACGGCCGCGGAGATCGTGGCGCGCTTCGCGCGCAAGCGCGACCGGAAGCGCGAGCGCTGCTGGATCGCGGAGCGGCACGGGCGGAACGTGGGCTGCGTCCTCGTGGTTGCGAGGTCCGCGCGCGTGGCACAGCTCCGCTGCCTCATCGTGGACCCGTCCGCCCGCGGGCTGGGGATCGGCCGCCGGCTCGTGCAGGAGTGCATCCTCTTCGCCCGTCGCGCCGGCTACCGGCGGATGATGCTCTGGACGGTCGACATCCTCCACGCCGCACGCAGGATCTACCAGGCCGAGGGCTTCGGGCTGACCGAGGAGGAGCCCTTCGACGGATTCGGACCCACGCTCGTCTCCCAGACCTGGGAACGTACGCTGTGAAACCCCCCGGGAGCCCGGCGCGTAGAGGTGTGCGTCCATACCCTCACCAGGTGAGGTAGCGACCGTCGGCCGGGTGCCGGCGGCGCGCGCCTCCGGAACCGTCGACGTCGATGAGCTCTGGCTCCCGTGGTCTCCTTCCCGGAACGGTGGACCTGATCGTCCTGCAGACGCTCACCCTGGGCCCCCGCCACGGCTTCGCCGTCTCCCGCTCCATCCGCGCGCGCTCGAAGGGCGTGCTCGAGCTCCAGGACGCGGCGCTCTACCAGGCGCTCCATCGCATGGAGGAGAGCGGCTGGGTCGAGGCGGAGTGGGGGATCTCGGAGAAGGGGAAGCGCGCCAGGTACTACCGCCTCACGCCCGCGGGCGAGCGTCAGCTCGAGCGCGAGGCCGACTTCTGGCGGAGCTACGCGGGGGCCGTCTTCAGCATCCTCGACCCGGCCGCCGGGGAGGGCTGAGCCGTGCGCGACGGATTCAGGCGCGCCTTCCGGCTGGACCGCCGCTCGCCGGCGGACGCGGGGGCGTCGGTGGACGAGGAGCTGGCCTTCCATCTCCAGGAGGCGGAGCAGGAGCTGGTCGAGGCGGGATGGCTCGCCGAGGACGCCCGCCGCGAGGCGTTGCGCCGATTCGGGGACCTGGAGGGCACGCGGGCGTTCTGCCGCGCCGTGCAGTCACGCAGGGGACGGGGGGAGCGGAGGGCCATGACGATCGACGAGCTGCGCAGCGACGTGCGGTACGCCTTGAGGTCGATGAGGAAGTCCCCCGGCTACACCACCCTGGTGGTGGCGACGCTCGCGTTCGGGGTGGCCGCGAACACCACGATCTTCAGCGCGATGCGCCCCTACCTCCTGCGCCCGCTCCCGTACGGGGAGCCGGACGCGCTGGTCCAGGTCAACCAGGTGAATCCCGTCACGGGGTGGGACATGGACCGCTTCTCCTATCCCCAGGTGCTCGACTGGAAGGAGCGCACGCACGCCTTCGCCGCCCTCGGCGCGTACAGCTACGGCGTCGGGAACCTGACCGGCCCGCAGGGGCCCGAGCAGGTGCAGTTCGGGCACGTGACCGCGGGCCTGTTCGAGGATGTGCTCCGCGTCGAGCCGGTGCTCGGCCGGGGCTTCCGCCCCGAGGAGGGCCGACCCGGGGCCGATCCCGTGGTCGTGCTGAGCGACGCGCTGTGGCGTCGGCGGTACGGCGCCGATCCCGGCATCCTGGGCGCGCCGATCGCCCTCGACGGGGTGCAGCGCACCGTGGTGGGGGTGATGCCGCCGGCCTTCGTCTTCCCGTTCGGGAGCGCCCGCCTCTGGGTGCCGGTCACCGAGGACGCGGGAGCCGACCGTGGGCGCACGAGCCTCCAGATCGTCGGTCGGCTCGACCCGGGCTGGACGCCTGCGCGCGCGCGGGCGGAGCTGGTCGGCGTACAGACCGAGCTGGCCGCGCGCTACCCGGAGGCCGACGGTCGCATGTCGGGCGTCACGGTGAAGCCGCTGCGCGAGGCGCTGAACTTCGTATGGGACGTGCTGGCGATCTCGTTCCCGATCCTGCTCGGCGCGGTCGCGCTCGTGCTGCTGATCGCGTGCCTCAACGTGGCGAGCCTCACGCTGGCGCGTGCGAGCGGCCGCGCCCGCGAGGTGGCCGTGCGTGCCGCGATGGGGGCGCCCAGGGGGCGCATCGTGCGCCAGCTCCTCACGGAGAGCCTCGTCCTCGCCCTGCTCGGCGGAGCGCTCGGCGTCCTGCTGTCGTACTGGACGACCGGCCTGCTCGACCCGGTCCTCCCGGAGGATCTCTACCGGGTCGGCCACATCGAGATCGACGGGGCGGTCCTCGCCTTCTCGCTCCTCGTGACCCTCGCGACGCCCGTGGCCTTCGGCCTGTGGCCCGCCCTGTCGGCGTCGCGCGCGGGTGTCGGGGAGGCGTTGAGCGAGGCCTCGAAGGGCTCGGCCGGCGTGCGGGCCTCGCGCACGCGGCGCGCGCTGGTGGTGGCCCAGGTGGGGCTGGCCGTGGTCCTGACCACGGGCGCGGCGCTCATGGTGCGCAGCCTGGTCGCGGTCCAGCACGTCGACCTCGGCTTCGACGCCGACAGGGTGGTCACGGCGGAGGTCACGCTGCCGGTCGACGAGTATCGCGGCGCCGCCGAGCGCATCGCCTGGGTGGACCGCGCGATCGCGGCGCTCGCGCGCACGCCGGGTGTGACGTCGGCGGCCGCCGTGGCGTGGCTCCCGCTCAACCACGAGCTGTTCACCTGGCAGGTGGCGCCGCCCGAGATGGCGGGCGTCACCACCGACGAGTGGCCGCTCGCGATCGAAAACGACGTGACGACCGGGTACTTCGCGACCATGGGCGTGCCGCTCCTCGAGGGGCGGCTCTTCGCCGCGGCGGACGGACCCGACGCCGAGCCGGTCGTGATCCTCGGGCGGAGCCTCGCCCGCCGCCTGTGGCCCGACGAGAACGCGATCGGTCGCACGCTCCTGGCGGCCGAGGACGGGGGGACGCGCGCATACCGGGTGGTGGGCGTCGTGGGCGACGTCCGTGCCGCGGACCTGTCGATGGAGGGCCCCGGGCTGGAGATCTATCGCCCGACCGGACAGGCGGGAGGCCGGCGCTGGTTCCTCCTGGCGCGCGCCGACGGCGACCCGGCAGCCCTGGTCCCCGCGGTGCGCGGTGCGGTGCGCACGGCCGACCCCGACTTGCCCGCCAACGTGCGACCGATGACCGCGGTGGTGCGCGAGAACCTCCTCCAGTGGGGGATCGGCTCGGTCTTCATGGGCGCGTTCGGCGGGGGCGCGCTCCTCCTGGCGACGCTCGGCATCTACGGGCTGATCGCCTACTCGGTCGCCCAGCGGCGGCGGGAGATCGGCGTGCGCCTCGCCCTCGGCGCGACGCGCGGCGAGATACGCCGTGTCGTGGTGGGGGACGGGGTGCGCCTCGCCGCGGTGGGCGTGGTCATCGGCCTTGCGCTCGCCGTGGCGCTCGCCCGCGCGGCGGCCGCGGCGCTGTACGGCGTGCAGCCGTTCGACCCCGTCGCGCTCGTGGCCGTGGCGGCGCTCTTCCTGGGCGTGGCGACCGCGGCCTCGCTCCTCCCCGCCGAGCGGGCCTCGCGAACGGACCCGATCCACGTGCTGCGGGCGGAATAGGGGCGCGCGCCAGGGCTACGTGTTCTTGAGCATGACGAGCGCCATCGTGAAGCGCTCCGGCGCCGCGACCGCATGGGGCTTGCCGCCGGGGAGGAGGATGGCCTCCCCCTCCAGGACGGAATGCGTCTCCCCGAGCACCGTGATCTCGGCGCGTCCGTCGAGCACCATGACCAGCGCGTCGTGCGGGGTCGTGTGCTCGGCGAGGCTCTCGCCCCGGTCGAAGGCGAAGAGCGTCACCGAGCCGGAGCCGTTCTTCACGAGCTGACGGCTGACCACCGAGCCGTCGTGGTAGTCCACGAGCCGACCCAGCTCCACCGGCGTGCCTTCCTCGATCCCCAAGGCCCTCCTCCTGTCGGAACGCTTCGTCGCTCCCGCACGCTCGCCGGATCGGCCCGCTTCCACCACCCCTCCTTGACACCGTGGGGCCCGGTCCCGAGGGTAGCGCCCATGCTCCCTGCCTCGGCCGTCCGGACCCTCCTCCTGCCGGCCCTCCTCGCGGCCGCCACCCACGGCGCGGCCACGCCCCCCGCCCCGTCGCGACCGCAGGAGGCGGGGCGCGCCCTGGCCGTGGAGCTCGGCTGCGGCGCGTGCCACGCCGCCGCCCCCGCGCCCGACCGCATGCGGAGCCGGGCTCCCGCGCTCGGCCCGGGCTCGCCGCCGCTCTCCGGCGATTTCGTCTTCACGTACCTCGAAGACCCCGTGCGCCGCCGCGACGACATCGGCGCGGCGCGCATGCCGGACTTCCACCTCGACGAGGCCGAGCGCGTGGCGCTCGCGGTCTTTCTCGCGACTCCCGGGCCCGCCGGCGGGTCGGGTGCGCTCGCCGCGGCCCGGGGCCGCCACCCGGGGGCGGACGCCGACGCGGGCCGGCGCATCTACGGCGCGCTCGGCTGTGCCGGCTGCCACGACGGCGTGGACGGTGGGACGCCGGTCGTGGGGCCGGACCTGTCCCGCGAAGGCGTGCGCGTGGTCCCGGCATGGCTCGGGGGCTACCTCGCCCGGCCCGTCGCCATCCGTGGGGACGGGCACCCGACGCTCGGTGCCGCCCGCATGCCCGACTTCCGCCTGTCCGACGAGGAGGCCGCGGCGCTCTCCGCGTGGCTCGACGGTCTCGGCCGACGCTTCGCGACGCTCGACACGGTGGCCCTCACCGCGTTCGAGACGGAGCGCACGCACCGCATGCTCGAGGACCGCGTGGCGTGCCTGGGGTGCCACCGCATCGGCGGGGAGGGCGGCGGCATCGGCCCCTCGCTGGACGGCCTCGGCGCCCGCCTCGACCCGTCCTTCGTGCTCGAGATGATCCTCGACCCGCAGCGCGCCGCTCCCGGCACCCCGATGCCGCGCCAGCCCATGCCTGCGCGCGAGGCGGCGCGCCTGGCGCGCTACCTCCTGGACCGGGGCGGGACGCGCACGCCGCTCGAGCGCGCCTCCCTGGCCGACCCCGGGCACCGCGCCCGCACGACCCCTCGCGACACGACGCACGGCGCGCGCCTCTACGCCCGCCACTGCACGGCCTGCCACGGCGCGGAGGGTCGGGGAGACGGGTGGAACGCGCCGAGCCTCCCGGTGCCGCCCGCCGTGCACGCGGATTCGGCGAAGATGTCGGCGCGCCCCGACGACGCGCTCTTCGACGGGATCTGGGCGGGCGCCTGGGTCCTGGACGGGAGCCCGCGGATGCCGGCGTTCGGAGGCCTGCTGTCCGCGGACGACGTGCGCGACCTCGTCGCCTACATCCGGACGCTGTGCGCGTGCAGCGCCCCCGCCTGGTCGCGGGACGGCCCGGGCGGGCGGCCGTGAGGCCCGGGCCCGTGGTGGGGGCGCGCGTCGTGGTCGGCGCCTTCCTTGCGCTGCTCGCCTCGGCATGCGGAGGCGATCGGCCCGCGCCCTCGACGGCGCTCCTCCCCTTCCCCACGCCCGACCCGGAGCCGCCGGCCACCGTCGCGCGCGCCGACTTCGTCGGCTCCGAGGCGTGCGCGAGCTGTCACGCCGAGCAGTACCGCTCCTGGGCGCGCTCCACGCACGGTCGCGCGGGCGGCGAGCCGGGCCCGGACGTGGTGATCGCGCCCTTCGACGGCGCGCCCATCCGCTTCGCGGACGGCGTGGTGGTGCCCAGGGTCCGCGCCGGCGCGTACGAGTTCGTGGTGCGCCAGGACCACTTCGAGGAGGCGGTCTACCGCGTGGTGGGTGTGATCGGAGGCGGGCACATGCGCGGAGGGGGCACGCAGGGCTTCCTGACGAGCATGCCCGACGGGACGGAGCGCTTCCTCCCCTGGGACTGGTCGCGGGGGAAGCGCACCTGGTTCTGCAACACGGGGAGCAGGCTCGATCACGGTTGGGTGCCGATCTCGCGCGCGATGCGGTTGGCCGACTGCGGCGACTGGCCACCCGTGCGCCCCCTGGGCACGGTCGCGCGCTGGGCGAACTGCCAGGAGTGCCACGGCAGCCAGATCACGACCGCGCTCGACACCGCCGCGCACGCCTACCGCACCGAGTACACGACGCTGCGCGTCAACTGCGAGTCGTGCCACGGGCCGGCCGGACGCCACGTGCAGTGGGCGCGGTCGGGCGCGCGTCGGCGCCGACATCGGTCTCGCGTCGCTCGCCTATCGCGACAAGGACGCGTCGCTGAACGTCTGCTTCCGGTGCCACGCCCTCAAGGACGTGGTGCGCGAAGGCTTCCTCCCGGGCGAGAAGCTCGAGGACTACTACGCGCTCGCCTTTCCCGTGCTGGGCGACGAGCCGTACTTCGCGGACGGGCGCGTGCGCACCTTCGCGTACCAGGCCAACCACCTGGCGAGCGCGTGTTACCTGCAGGGCCCGATGGACTGCGTGAGCTGCCACGAGCCCCACGGCCAGGGCTACTGGGACACGAGCCATCGCCCGCTCGCGTCGCCGTACGACGACGGCCAGTGCACCTCGTGCCATCCCTCGAAGGGGGTCGACACCCGGGCCCACACGCACCACGCGGCCGGCTCGCAGGCGAGCCGGTGCGTCTCGTGCCACATGCCCTACCTCCAGCATCCGGAGGTCGGGCCGGAGATCCCCTTCGCGCGCTCGGACCACACGATCTCCGTGCCGCGCCCGACCTTCGACGCCGACCTCGGGATCACGGGTGCGTGCGCGGGGTGCCACCGCGACCGCACGCCCCTGGAGCTTCAGCACGAGGCCTCGGCGTGGTGGGGCGAGCTGAAGCCGCACCGTCCGCTCGTCCAGGGGCAGGTGGACGAGCTGCGCGCGCACAACGTCACCGAGGCGGCCGAGCTCCTCCTCCGCCCGGACCAGGAGGACCCGCTCGTGCAATTCAAGGCGCTGGGGCGTCTGCTCGAAGGGTACCTCGCCCCCGACACCGACCTGCCCGCACCCGTGCTCGATCGGCTCGAGGCGCTCGCCGTCGCCCCCGACCTGGACGTGCGCGCGCTCGCGCTCGCCACCCTGCACTGGACGCGCGGTGACGACCCCGCGGTGCGCCGGGTCCTCGTCGCGGCGCTCGACTCCGCGTCGGACGACGCGGCGCTCCGCGGGCGCTGGGCCCTCGCGCTGGGCTTCCTCGGCGACAAGTACCGCGCGTCCGGGGACACGGCGCGGAGCGACGCGGGCTACCGGAAGGCGCTCGAGATCCGCCCCGGCGACCCCGACGTGCTGGAGGCCCAGGCGCTGCTGCGATCCGGCTCCGGCCGCTTCGCCGAGGCGGCGCACCTCCTGCGGGAGAGCCTGGCGGCAAGGGCGGCGAACCCGCTCGGGTGGGTCAACCTCGGCATCGCGCTCTCGGGCGGAGGAGACGTCGCCGGCGCCGAGGAGGCCTACCGGCGCGCGCTCGCGCTCGACCCGCACGAGGCCGTGGCCTACTTCAACCTGGGAAACCTGAAGCAGCGAGCCGGCGACCTGGAGGGCGCGGCCGAGGCCTACCGCTCCGCGGTGCGCGAGGATCCGGGCCTCGGCCCCGCGCAGTTCGAGCTGGCGCGTGTGTACATTCTCCTGAAGCGCCCCGCGGACGCGCTCCCACACGCGCGCCGCGCCGTGGAGTTCCGCCCCGACCACGTTCCCTCCCGCCAGATGCTCGAGGACCTCGAGCGCACGGTCGGAGGAGGAGCCGACGCCCGATGACGATCGACGAGTACGTCGAGCACGACGCGCTCGGCCTGGCCGAGCGTGTACGCGCCGGCGACGTGACGCCCGCGGAGCTCCTCGACCTCGCGCTCGAGTGCACCCGACGGCTGGACCCGGAGCTCAACGCCGTCGTGCACCTCATGGAGGAGGACGCGCGCCGCGCCGCGGCGGCGCCGCCGGACGGTCCCTTCGCCGGAGTGCCCTTCCTCGCCAAGGACCTCGTCAGCCAGTATGCGGGGCACCCCACGACCGCGGCGAGCCGGCTGCTCGCGGGAATCGAGGCCGACCACGACACCGAGCTGGTGCGGCGCGTGAAGGCGGCCGGGCTGGTCGTGTTCGGGAAGACCAACCTCCCCGAGTGGGGGCTCGTGCCCGTCACCGAGTCCGAGCTCTTCGGGCCCTGCCGGAACCCGTGGGACACGGGGCGCACACCGGGCGGCTCCAGCGGCGGATCGGCCGCGGCGGTGGCGGCGGGCATCGTCCCCATGGCGGGAGGCGGGGACGGGGGCGGCTCCATCCGCATCCCGGCCTCCTGCTGCGGGGTCTTCGGGCTGAAGCCGACGCGCGGCCGCACGCCGACCGGCCCGGACTACGGGCTGCTCTGGCGCGGCTCGGTGGTCGAGCACGTGCTGACCCGCTCGGTGCGCGACAGCGCGGCCATGCTCGACGCGACGCAGGGGCCGGACGTGGGCGCCCCCTTCGAGATCCCTCCTCCGGCGGGGCCCTACCTCGCCGAGGTGGACCGGCCCCCTGGCCGGCTGCGCATCGGCTGGACCACGCGCCCCATGCTCCACGCGGAGGTCCATCCCGACTGCGTGGCCGCGGTGCAGGACGCCGCCGTCCTCCTCGAGCAGCTCGGCCACCATGTCGAGGAGGCGTCGCCCGACCTCGACGGGGAGGCGTTCGCCCTGGCCTTCCTGACGATGGTGGCCGCGGAGCTGGGGGCGGACCTCGACGAGTTCGAGCGCCTGAGCGGCCGGCGGGCGAAGCGGGGCTCGCTCGAGGCGCCCACCTGGGCGCTCGGCCTCCTCTCCCGGGCGTTCAGCGCGCGCGAGTATGCCGTCGCGCTGCGGGCGCTCGACCGTGCGGGCCGCCGGATCGGTCCGTTCTTCGAGCGCTGGGACCTCCTGCTCACCCCGACCCTCGCCTCCCCGCCCCCTGCGATCGGTGCGCTGGGACCCTCCCCTGCCGAGCGGCGGATCCTCGCGCTCCTCGGGCTCTTCGGGTCGGGGCGCGTCGTGAAAGGGGCGGGCCTCCTCGACCAGGCCGCGAAGGACGCGTTTTCCTTCATCCCGTGGACGCCCGTCTTCAACGTCACGGGACACCCCGCCATGTCGGTGCCCCTGTGGTGGAACGCCGAGGGGCTCCCCATCGGCGTGCACGTCGTCGGGCGGTTCGGAGCGGAGGACGTGCTCTTCCGCCTGGCCGGCCAGCTCGAGCGCGCGCGGCCGTGGAAGGACCGGAGGCCGCCGGTCACGGATCGCGTGCGCTCACGAGGAAGCGCCGAGACGCGCCGGCCGAGCTCCGGCTGAACATCCGCACGCCCGAAGGGACGGGGCGGCGATCGATCAGCCGGCTCGCAGCCTCCCGTTCCCCGTGCCGTCCGCCTCGATGTCGGCGAAGGGCATCCCCCCGAGCCGCGACTCGCGATCGAACGTGCGATAGTCGCACGTGAGCTCCTCGCCGGCGCGGACGAGCCGGTTGGTGACCGTGTACTCCCCCTCAGGGTCGTCGCAGTTCGGGGACTCGGCGTGGTTCATGAACTTCGCGTTGTCCCCGCAGAGGACGAGCCAGCCCGAGTCTTCCTCGTAGACGTAGTGGCGAAGTCGGGACCGGTAGGGCTCCGGGAACGTGCCGAACTCCTCGGGCGAGATGCGCCAGTCGACGCCCTCGGTGTACTCCCAGATGACCGTTCCGGCGGGCAGCTCCGTGGCTGCGAAAAGTCCCACGCCCGCGATGGGGCTGGGCGCCACGAAGGTGGGCACGCGCAGCATGCCGCTCTCTCGTCAGGCCCCCCTCCCCCTCGCAGGAGGGAGCCTCTGGGAGCCGGATGGGCCCCCGGTCCAACAAGACGCCGGCACCCTGCGAGGCGGGGTGCCGGCGGCCGTACCGTGGTATGCGGTATGAATAGCTAGCGACAATACCGGGCAGCTACAAGAGCTTCGCTCAGCGCCGGATCTCGAAGGTCACCGGGAGGCTCGTCCACACCGCCGTGGGCACATCCCGGTTCTGCGCCGGGCGGAAGTGGAAGGCGTCCGCGAGGCTCAGCGCGGCGTCGTCGAGGGAGGCGTACCCGGACGAATTCCCGACGCGTGCCTCCAGCACCCTGCCGGTCTCGACGATGTGGACGAGCAGGCCTACGGTGCCCGTGATGCCCGCGTCGCGCAGGGGCGGGGGATAGGCCCGCTCCAGCGCTCTTCGCACCTCGTCGGCGTTGGTGATGCGCAGCGGCACGTCCCAGGGCGTGAACGGGATGCTGGTCCCCTCGCTACGCACCGTCGTCTCCGGCGGGGGAGGCGGAAGCTCCTTGGGCTGGTCCCAGGGGATCCTGGGGAGCGTCGTCTCGGGCGTGACATCGGTGCTCGCCACCGGAGCGCCGGCCTCGCCAGGGGCTCGGGAGCCGGTGGGAGGACGATGTCGTCGACCGGTGGGATGATGTCCATGGCCGGGTCCGTGCGCCCGGGCGGCGTGGTCGACATCGTCGGCCACAGCTCGAAGACCATCCGGTGGGTGAGCGTCGCCGCGAGCAGGGAGAGCGCAGGAGCGGCCGGAACTCGTCCTTGAGGCGATCGTTCGCGGTGCGAGGGAGCGCGTGCGCGGTCGCTTACACGGGGCACCACCTCCGGGGGGTGGACGTTTCGCCGGTCCGAGGCGGGCGCGCTCGGGCGCGTCCTGGTTCTTCTGGGGATACGACATCCCAGCGCCCGTTTCCTACACGTCGACCCAGACGGGAGGGTGGCCGACGGCCTCCAGGAAGCGGAGCATGTCCTGGGCGCGAACGGCCGTGGTCATGCCGTTGTCCAGGGGATGCGCATTCCAGAGCGCGTACCCGCGCAGCCCCGAATCCAGGGCGATGCGCACGGCGCCGCCGTGGTCGTTGACGGCCGCGAACGGGGTGACCGAGCCGGCCGTGACGCCCAGGTAGCGCATGAGCCGATCGGTGCTGCCGAAGGAGAAGCGCCCGGACACGCCGAGGCCCCTGGCGAGCGCAGCCAGGTCGACGTCCCTGTCGTGGAGCGCGACCAGGAGCCACATCGCGCCCTTCTTGTCCCGCACGAAGAGGTTCTTGGTGTGCGCGCCCGGCAGGTCGCCCTTCAACTTCCGGGACTCCTCCACCGTGAAGACCGGGGGGTGCCGATGCGTGGTGTGCGGAATCCCCATCTCCTCGAGCCGACGGAGGAGGCCCTCCGGGGTGAGCGGCGGGGAGCCGTCGTCCAGGAGCGCCGGCGGGGTCTCGTCGGCGGAGCGTGTCGGCGGCTCGCTCATGACAGGCCCCGTGGGTCCACGCGGTCGCTCTCCATCATCGCAGGGTATCCGCTTCGCTGTCGGTGTGCGGGCGCAGCGGCCCCAGGAAGTCGAGCACGTCCGTGACGACCTTGTCGTCGTACCCGGGCGAGAGGATGTCACCGGCCAGGACGTGGTGCTCGCCGGCCTCGCTCCCCTCCACCCGCTCGATGCGCTTGACCGGCGACGCGAAGCCGGCGAACGCCCGCTCGGTCGCGCCCGGATCCACCACCCGATCGTCGGGCGAGTACAACACCAGCACGGGCGTCACGATCCGGGAGGGGTCGATCGCGCGGACGCGATCGACCAGCGCCATCATCGGCAGGAGCGCCCGCGTGGGATAGCAGGTCGTCCAGTGGCGCCGCTGCTCGGCGTTGGCCGGCTCGAAGCAGCGCTCCGGCCCGGCCACCAGCCGCGCGAGGAGGCCCCCCCACGGCCAGAGGAGCATGCCCGCACGCCCGTCGCGCACCCCGAAGTTCGGCGAGACGAGGATCACGGCGAGCAGGTCCGTACGCCAGCGCTCCTGCGAGGCCGCCCACGTCGCGAGCGTGCCCCCGGTCGACGTGCCCATCAGCACCACGCGACGGCCGATCCGCCGGCCCACGCCCAGCGCCTCCTCGGTATCCTGCAGCCAATCGTGCGCGGTGGCCTCGGCCATCGCGGCGCCGTCGCGCCCGTGCCCGGCGAGACGCGTGTAGAAGACGTTCGCGTCGAGTGCCCGCGCGATGCGCTCGGGCACCGGATCGAGCTCGTGCCGGTCGGCGCTGAACCCGTGGAGGTAGACCACGGCGAGCTCGGTGGTGCGGTGGTCCGGATGCGCCCACGCGACCTCCTTCCCGTCCCCGTCGCGGATGCCCGGCACGGAGTCCTCGGAGGCGCGGAGCCAGGCGTCCACGTCCAACGGCACCGCCACGGGGCGCACGTGCCCGTGGACACGCGCCCTCGGGCCGAGCAGGACGACCGCCACGAGGACGATCGCCGCGCCCAGGAAGATCCTCTTCCCGCTCACCCGGCCGCCCGGTCGCTCGGGATCGTCGCCTCGCCGTCTTCTGTCCGCCGCATGGGCCCGAAGGGTAGGAGGCGGCCCGGAGGCCGGCAACGAGCCGGTCGTCGTCATGGCGCCTGCGGCTCCTTCGCCCGAGATTTCGGGTAGGGATCGCGCGTCGCCGCAGACCAGGCAAGGAGATCCAGGGCATGCCAGGGAGGGAACCCGCCATCGGGCATCCGGCCCTCACGGACCGGACCACGGGTCTGGCGAACCTTCTTCACTTCGACCTCGTGTACGGCTACCTCTTCGCCGCGGCGGACCGCGGCGTCCCCATCACGCTGATGCTCGTGTCGGCGCCGGCGCCCGACGAGGCCGCCGAGCGCACGCTGGCCGCCTGCCTCAAGGACTCGACGCGCACCTCGGATCTGGTGGCCCACCTCGGTGACGGCCGCTTCGGGGTGCTCCTGGTGGGGTGCAACCTCTCCGGTGGGCGGCTGGCGGCCGATCGCGTCGAGACCGCGCTCAGGAGCGCGGCGACGGGCCCGGTGGCCATCGGTCTCGCCGCCTTCCATCCCGAGATGAAGAAGGCCTCCGACCTGCTCGAGGCCACGAACGCGGCGCTGCGTCGCTCCGAGGCCGCCGGCGGCGGCCTGGAAATGGTCGGCTAGCGACCGCCCGTCAGAAGATCGACAGGAACGGGCCCGCGAGCGCCGCGGAGCCCGTGGCCAGCGCCCAGCCCACGAGCACGTCCCCCGGGTAGTGCACGCCCAGGTAGCACCGTGACACTCCGACCAGGAGGCCGGCGATCAGCACCGCCGTCCCCACGGCACCGCCGAGTGCGAGGGCCACGGGGAGCGCGACGGAGAGGCCTGCCGCGGCGTGGCCCGACGGGAATGAGAAGCGATCCTCGGGCTCGATCATGAACCCGAGGCCCACGGGGAGCCGCGGGCGCGGGCGCACCACGCTGCGCTTCAGGAGCTGGACCGCGAGGTGCGAGACGGCGAGCGCGAAGGCCGCCACGAACCCCTGCTCGCGCAGGCCGGGGAGGACCCCGAGGGCCAGCGTCAGGGCGACGGGGATCACCACTCGGGGATCCCCGAGGCGGGTGACGGCGCGCATGACGACGTTCGCGACCCTGCGCCGCCTGACCACCAGGGCGTGGAGCAGGCGTTCGTCGAAGCTCCCGAGCGTGATGATAAGACCGCTCATGGCGATGCCTCCCGAGACGGGGAAACGCCGGGTCTCCTCGTGAAAGGTGGTCCGCCTCCACCGACGATCCGGCCTGGGCGGGGTAACGGGTGGGTCACGACCCTGCCTGAATCGTGCGTCCGGGTAGCCGGAGGCCGGGACCCGCCGCCTCAGCGCCCGTGGTCCCGGGCCTCCACGAAGGCGTCGAGCACGCCGTCCAGGATCGCGGCCCATCTCCTGGACGTGGCCTCGGCGCGCGCGCCCTCAGCCAGCCGGCGACGCTCCTCCTCGCAACGCAGCAGCTGGAGGCACCCCTCGGCGAAGGCGTCGGGATCGCCGGGGCGCACGCGCAGCCCCGTGCGGCCGGGCACGACGGTCTCGCGCACGCCGCCCCGGTCGGCCACGACGGCGGGAAGCCCGCTGGCGAGCGCCTCGAGGCAGACGTTGCCGAACGTCTCGGTGTCCGACGCGAAGACGAAGAGGTCGCCCGCCGCGTACGCCTCGGCGAGCTCCACCCCGTGGAGGAAGCCGGTGAAGTGGACGCCCTCCCCCGCCTCCGCGCGCAGGCGCGCGCCCTCCGGGCCATCCCCCACGAAGACGAGCGCGACCCGGTCGCCGAGCTCGGCCCGCACCCGGCGGAAGGCGTCCAGCACGACCCGCACGCGCTTCTCCGCGGCCAGGCGGCCCACGTGGACCAGGACGTGCTCGGCACCCGGCGCGAGGCGTGCGCGGACCTCCGCGCTCCGCCTCGCCGGGGAGAAGAGCTCGGTGTCCACCCCCCTCGACCAGACGCGGATCCGCGCGTGGAAGCCGCGCCCCTCGAGCTCCTCGAGCGTGTCGCGGCTGGGGCACAGCGTGACCCGCGAGCGCGCGTGGAACCAGCGCAGGTAGCGCCACACGACGGGCTCGAGCAGCCCCAGATGATAGGCGTGCAGGTACGCCGGGAAGTTCGTATGGAACGAGGTGACGAGCGGCAGGCCCGCGCGGGCCGTCCACGCGCGGCCCGAGAAGCCCACCGTGCTCTCGGTCGCGATGTGGACGACCTCGGGCGCGAAGGCGCGCAGCATGCGCTTCCCCCGACCGTCGAGCCCCCGTGCCAGCTGGAGCTCCGGATAGATCGGGATCGGGAAGCCCGGGAGCTGTCGATGGCCGTGGGCGTGCTCCGCGTCGCGTTGCGACACGCGCGGCGTGACGAGGACGACCTCGTGGCCGCGCCGGTCGGCGTGCGCCACCAGCATCCCCAGCGTGCGCGCGACCCCGTTCACGTCCTCCGGGTAGGTGTCCGTGAAGAGCGCGAGGCGCATGTCAGGCGGCGTGCCGCTCCAGCGCGTCGAGGGCGCGCCGCGTCCCGAGGTGCCCCTCCTCCGCGGCGAGCGGCCGACCCGTGTCCAGGTTCACGTCCTCGAGCGTGGCGCCGTCGTCCGCGGCGTGCCGGAGGAACCGTGCGAGGTGGACGCGCGTGGCGCCCTCCACGTCCTCGAGGAGCCACGCGGCCGGCGCCACCGGGTTCAGGAACGCGAGCGTGGTGCAGCGGAGTGCCCCGAAGCGGTAGGCCACGTCGAGCGCACCACGGAGCACGGACAGGACCGGCGCTCCCCCGGGCTCGATGAGGCCCCCGAGGAGGCGGAGGCTCGCCAGCGCCTGGCCCACGCGGCGCGTCGAGATCCTGAGCGAGCGGTCGAACATGTCGAGCGGGAGGTGGACGCCGTACGTGCTGGCGAAGGCGCGCGCGAGGAAGCCCACCTCGCCGGGCGCGAAGGTCGTGGACAGACGGCGCTGCAGCACGTGCGGGTGACGGCGCCCGTACCAGGCGTCCAGGCCCATCTCGACGCGCACGTGCGCCAGGAGATCGGACGAGCCATCGACGAAGGTCTCCCTGCTTCCGGTGAGGAGCTCGCCGACGGCCCGCCCGATCAGGGGGTGGATCAGGGCGTCCCCGAGGAAGTGCGTGAGCCATCCCAGCGCGAAGGCCCGCTCGCACGCGTCCTCCGCGGAGCGCAGGAGCGCCCGCACCAGCGCGCCCGTTCGGACGCAGTGCGCCAGGTCCGACAGCAGGCGGTGGCCTCCCGGGAAGTAGCCCAGGTCCGGACCCACGGCGCCGTGCCAGAAGGCGTTCAGGACCACCGGATCGTCGAGGTCGACCGGAGGAGCCGAGGCGGCGTCCCGCCAACGTCCGAGCGCCCGGTCGGCCAGCACGAGGTGCAGCGTCACGCCCGGCATGTCACCTCCCCGGAGGTGGAGCGGATGGCGTACCCGAACGCTGAAACATCTGGCGCCAAGGCGACGATGCCGCGAAGCCCACGTATCGCTTGCGTACCATCGAGGGCTCGGAGCTGCATCTCGTGTCCGCCAGCGGCCGGGGCCCCACATGCTGCAGGGACGTAACGGTCCGGCCACGCGGGGGTAAAAGCCGCCATCCCTGCGCCGGGAGCGACTGGCCTTCCCGCTGCGGACCTGTAGCCTTCCTGGATGCCCGAGACCTCCGTGGGCGAAGAAGCACGCCCCACCCGCGAGCTCGACGCGCTCGTCGAGCGCACCCGGGGCCCGCAGCCCTGGCGCCGGCTCTTCCATCTTGCCACCGGCGCGGTCGTCGCGACCCTCCTGACGCTCCCCGGCGTGCCGAAAGGCACCGCCCTCCTGGTCCTGGCGGCGGTCGTGGTCGGGCTCCTCCTGCTCGACGTCGTCCGTCTCCGGGACACACGGGCCAACGAGGTCTTCTTCAGGGCGTTCGTGCACCTCGCATCGCCGCGCGAGGCGCATGGGATCGCCTCGTCCACATGGTACGCGATCGCGCTCCTCGTGGTGGTGGCGCTCTTTCCGCGGGCGGCCGCCGTGTCGGGCATCGTCGTCCTGGCGGTGAGCGACCCCGCGGCCGGGTGGGTGGGCCGCAGATGGGGGCGGCGCCCCTTCCTGGGTGGGACGCTCGAGGGCTCGATCGTGTTCGCGGCCACGGCCTTCGCCGTGCTCGCCTTCCGGCACCCGCTGCCCGTCGCGCTCGTCGCGGCCCTCGCGGCGACGCTGGCGGAGCGCGTGAGCTGGCCCGTGGACGACAACTTCGCCGTGCCGGTCACGGCGGCGGCCGTCCTCACGATCCTGGAGGCGCTGCGATGAACGCGGTCCCTTCGCCCACGGTCAGCGTGATCGTCCCCACGCTGAACGAGGAACGTTACCTGCCGACGCTGCTCGCCTCGATCGCCGATCAGACGCACCCCGCGCACGAGGTGCTGATCGCCGATGCCGGGTCCGGGGACGGGACGGTGGGCGTGGCGCGCGCAGCCGGCGCCCGCGTGGTGCCCGGAGGACTGCCCGGCGTGGGGCGAAACGAAGGCGCCCGGCAGGCGACCGGCGAGTGGCTCCTGTTCCTCGACGCGGACGTGCGCCTACCGCCGGACGCGATCGAGACGGCGCTCGGCGAGATGCGCCGCGAGGGCTTCGACTCGGCGAGCTGCTGGTTCGTGCCGGACTCGGGGAGCGCGTTCCTGAGGCTGAACCACTGGTTCAGCTCACACTACTTCCGGCTGACCTCCAGGCTGCATTGGCCGCACTCGATCGGCGCGTTCCTCCTCGTGCCGCGCGCGACGCACGGGCGCATCGGCGGGTTCGACCTGACGATCAAGGTGGCCGAGGACCAGGACTACGTGCGCCGCCTGGCGCGCGTCGGCCGCTACGGCTTCCTGCGCCGCCCGGTCGTGGAGATCGCCGCGCGCCGCTTCGAGAGCGAGGGGAGCGTGCTCATGAGCGTGAAGTGGATCGGCATCGAGCTGCACCGCCTCCTGCTCGGTGAGATCCGTGGCGAGTACTTCCACTACTTCAAGTAGGCGCCGGGCCCGCCCGCTCAGGCGCCGGAAGGCCCGTCCTTCACCAGCTCGATCGTGTCGGGCCGGTTCGGCACCACGCACAGGAACTCGAACGGCTCGTCGCCCTGCGCCTGGTAGGAGTGCGGCACCCCCGCGGGGATGTAGACCACGTCGCCCGACTTCACCTGGTGCACCTCGTCGCCCAGCGTGATGCGCGCCGCGCCCCGCAGGACGTACTGCTCGTGCTCCACCGTGTTCGTGTGCCGGGGCATCCCGCCTCCCGGCTCCATGATGAATCGGCGCAGCGCGAAGTTCGGGCCCTCGTCCGGCCCGATGAGGATCTGGCGTGTGGTACCGGTGCCCGCCGTCACTTCCTCGGCGGGCAGGCTGTCGGCGGGTCGGACGGGCACGGCTGGCTCCTGGCTCGGGGTTCGCGGCAAAGTGGGGGATACGGGTACCCGGCGCGCAAGGAGGAGATTCCCGGCCGCCTTCAGCCCAGCGCGAGCGCCGCGGCCGCCACCCCGAGCGTCACGAGGGTGACCGGAACACCGACGCGGGCGTGGTCGCGCCACCCGATCGTCACCCCCGCCGCCCTCGCCTCCTCCAGCACGATGATGTTGGCGATGCTCCCCACCACGAGGAGGTTCCCCGCCAGCGTGCTCGACAGCGCGAGGATCGCGCCGTCCCGAGCGCCGTGCGCCACCGGGAGGAGCAGCATCACGGCCGGCACGTTCGATACGACGTTGCTCAGCGCGACGCTCAGCGCGAAGAGCCACGCGGGGCGTCTCGGGTCCACGCCGAAGGCGGCGAGCGCGTCGAGCCCGCGCGCTGCCAGACCCGAGTCGGCGAGCGCCCCGTTCACGACGAAAAGCCCGACGAAGAGCACGAGGAGCTGCCAGTCGACCAGGCCGAGCATCTCGCGCGAGTGGAAGCGGCGCCCGCTCAGGACGATCGCCGCGGCCGCCAGCCCGACCAGCTCGCGCGGCCACGCCGTGAAGAGGAAGGCCGCCATCACCGCCGCACCCAGACCGAGCCCCTTGGCCGCCTGCCAGACGTCGAAGGGGCGACCGGGCGGCGGCGACGGCGCCTCGTCCGCGGTCGGGGCATGCGCACCCTGCCGCTTCCGCGTCGTGACGACCACGACGGCCCAGCTCGCCGCCAGCCCGAGCGCCGCGGGCACCGCGGCGCGCGCGGCATACACGCGGAAGGACAGACGCAGAGCCTGACCCACCAGGATGTTCTGGGGGTTGCCGATGAGCGTGGCGGCGGAGCCCACGTTGGCCGCGCACGCAACTCCCAGGAGGAAAGGCACCGGGTCCAGGTCGCGCTCGCGACAGAGCTGCACGACGCCCGGTGCCACGGCGAGCGCCACGATGTCGTTCGTGAACACCGCGGAGAGGACGCCCACCAGCGCCATGACGAGGGCGAGCAGCGTCGTCGCGCCCACCCGGCCGGAGCCCACCCTCCGCGTCAGCGCGGCATACACGCCGCCGAGCTTGAGCTGCGCGGACAGGACCATCATCGCGAACAGGAGCGCGAGGGTCGGAAGGTCCACGTAGGCGACGGCACGGTCGAGCGGCACGGTCTGCGTGACCAGGAGCGCGATCGCACCGAGCAGCGCGATCCCGGTGCGGTCCACGCGGATCCCCGGAAAGCCGCCGAGGAACATCCCGATGTACACGAGCGCGAAGACGGCGAGGATCATGGGGTCGCGAGGGTCTCCCAGGGGGGACCCTGAACATCCGCCGGGTCGCCCGCGCCGCAAGGCGTGGAGGTTGACCCGCCCGGGCGCCGCGTGACATCTTCGCGGCCGGGCGCGGTCCGACGCCCAACCTCCGCCGATCCCGCCCCAGCCGGGATCCACCGGGGAGGCAAAGGGGGGCACACTCCCGGACCGGCATCGACGACCTGCGCGACCGCGGCGCACGACCTGCTGGGGAGGGGCGTGCCGTGGTCCGACCAGGAGAGAGAGATGCCGAGCCACAAGGACCTCAAGCGCTTCGTCCGGGCGCGTATGGCGAAGACGGGCGAGTCCTACAGCACCGCCCGCGCGCACGTCACCCGCGAGAAGCCCACCCTGCCGCCCGGCCATCAGCAGCTCGCCGGCATCGCCGACGACAGGCTCGTCGAGCGGACCGGCCGCACGTGGCGCGCCTGGGTCGCGGTGCTCGACGACATCGGCGCCACCGAGATGTCCCACCGCGACATCGCCCGCTGGGTGGCCGAGCACCACGACTTCGGAAGCTGGTGGTCGCAGACCGTCACCCTCGGTTACGAGCGCATCCGCGGGCTACGCGACGTGGGCCAGGGGCGGGACGGACGCTACTCCGCGAGCAAGAGCCGGACGCTTCCCTTCCCCGAGGCGGCGGTGCGCCGGGCCGTGGAGGACGCCCGCGAGCGAGCCGGTTGGCTCCCCGAGTCGGAGGCGACGCACCGGGGTCGCGGTCGCGCCCGGACATGGAGCTTCGCGTGCCCCGATGGGACCCAGGGCGTGATCGGGTTCACGGTGAAGGGCGACGAGAAGACCGTGATCGCCGTCGAGCACGACAGGCTAGCGAGCCCCGAGGCGGCTCAGGAGCGGAAGGCGTTCTGGGACGAGCGCTTCGCGGAACTCCGCCGCCGGCTCGCGGAAGCGGACGGCTGATTCGGGACACGAGAGTGGGTGCCGGGCCGGAGCGGCCCGGCACCCTCACCCCCTACCGATAGGTCGGGTATTCCGGCTGGAACATCGCCTGGCGCACCGCGGTGCCCAGATCCTCCGGGCGCGGCACACCCGCCAGCCCGCGCTCGAACGCCACGCCGGCCACGGCCTCGGCGATGTGCGCCGACACCTCGCGGATGCGCGTCAGCGACGGGTAGATCCGGCCGAGGCGCAGGTCGTCCTCGGTGACCAGCCCGGCGAGCGTGCGCGCGGCCTCGAAGAACATCTCGTCCGTGCACATGCTCGACTCCGACAGGATCAGGCCGAGCCCCACGCCCGGGAAGACGTACGCGTTGTTGCCCTGCCCCGAGACGAAGCGCTTCCCGTCCAGCTCGACCGGTCCGAACGGGCTCCCGGACGCGAACACGGCCCGTCCCTCGGTCCACCGGTACGCCTGCTCGGCCGTGCACTCCGACTTCGACGTCGGGTTGGACAGCGAGAAGACGATCGGGCGTTCGTTGATGCGGGCCATCGACTCGAGCACCGGCTGGGTGAAACTCTGCGGCTGCCCCGACACGCCGATGATCGCGGCCGGCTTCAACCGCTCGACCGCGCCGAGGAAGTCGTCGGTGAACTCGCCGTCGTGCGCGAAGGCCTTCTTGTGGTGCGCCAGGTCCTTGCGGCTCTTCACCACCAGGCCCTTCGAGTCGAAGAACCAGCACAGCTTACGCGCCTCGTCCTCCTCCCACCCCTCGTGCACTAGCGCGGCGACGATCAGCTCGCCGATGCCGATGCCGGCCTCGCCCGCTCCGAGGAAGAGGTACGGATGGTCGCCCAGCCCCGTCTTCGTGATACGCAGCGCGGAGAAGATCCCCGCGAGCGCCACGCCGGCCGTGCCCTGGATGTCGTCGTCGAAGGAGCAGAAGCCGACCCGGTACTTCTCCAGCAGCCGGAATGCGTTGCGCGTGGCGAAGTCCTCGAGCTGGACGACGGCCTTCGGAAAGACCTCCGCCACAGCGTCGAAGAACTCGTCGACCAGCTCGTCGTACGCCTCGCCCCGCAGCCGATGCCGCGGGATCCCGAGGTAGAGCGGGTCCTCGAGCATCTTCTCGTTGTCGGTGCCCACGTCCAGCGTGACTGGGAGCGTCTGGGTCGGGTGGATCCCCGCGCAGGCGCTGTAGAGCGAGAGCTTGCCGATCGGGATGCCCATCCCCATCGCGCCGAGGTCGCCCAGCCCAAGGATGCGCTCGCCGTCGGTGACGACGATGATGCGCACGTCGTCGTGCGGCCAGTTCCTCAGCACCTCTTTGACGTGCCCGCGGTCGTACGCGGAGATGAACAGCCCGCGCGGGCGTCGGAAGATGTGGCCGAACTCCTGACACGCCTGTCCGACCGTGGGCGTGTAGATGATCGGCATGAGCTCCTCGAGGTGGTCGAGCACCACCCTGTAGAAGAGCATCTCGTTGCGGTCCTGGAGCGCGATGAGCGAGACGTAGCGCTCGAGGTCGTCGGCATAGGCGCGCAGGTTGACCATCACCCGCTTCGCCTGGAGCTCCTGCGTGAGCACCCGAGGCGGCAGGAGGCCACGCAGGCCGAACGCCTCGCGCTCCGCCTCGGTGAACGCCGTGCCTTTGTTGCGCTGGGGATCGTGGAGGAGCTTGACGCCCCTCGGGAAGGTTGGATCGGAGAAAGGTGCCGCCGGGGCGGCTCCCTCGAGCGTCGTGGACATGGTACCCGACCGTATGTATAAGAAGCCGAGGTCGGGGCGGCCGCGGCAGGAAGGCCACCCCCACCGCTGTCGTCGGCGGGAGGGATTCCAACAATGAATTCTCACGGAATCCAGGGCCGGGAGCAACGGGTCTACCCGCTCTCTCTCCGGGCCCATGGCAACAACAAAAAAAAGGCCCGGCGAGACTTGCGCCTCACCGGGCCAGGCAGGGGCGCCTGCGACCCTCCCGCCAACAGGACACCCCTCACCGCTTTGCGGGGCTGGCGGCTGGTGCGCCTTCCACCATCCACTTCCCCAGTTCAATCGGACGGAGCGGGCTATGCTGCTGGCGGGGTCCCGCTCGACCCGGTCGCTCGCGTCGGGGCCTCTCGTGTTGCCCCTTCGGTTGTCTCGACCCGCGTCGAGCTAGCTCCGTCCGATCCAGATTCGGGCTGCCGGGAAGCTCCTGCCCTAAGCTCCCGGCAGGCCCAGGAACTGCGGTCCGGCGAGGGCGGGTAGAGGTTGCTGGACCTCGTCCCGTCGGGCCGTCAGCCCCTTCAATCGCTGCACCATGATACCCGGACGGTGGGGTGGGATGCTGTCGGGGAAAGTCGGCTCGGCGATGTAGGGGATCGCCCCACAACCGTAGGTACCACTGGCGCCTTGCGGCCCGTCGTGCCGAGGGGTGGAGAGCGCTGTCCGCGGGCGGTCAGCGCCGCTTCCGGTACACCCCGGCGCGCAGGTTGGGCGCGATTGAATAGACGAAGTGCAGGCGATTCTCGCCTTCGACGACTACATTGCGGGTTTGCTGCTTCGTCTTCGGGTACTCCGGACCTTCCTTGTTCTCGATCACCACGACGCAGTCGGGCTCGAGGCCAGCCTCGAGCTCGAGGAGGCGCGACTCGAGCCGATCGAGAAGGAGCTGCTCGGTGTGATCCTGCACCGACCCTTCGGCCTCCGCGTCCAGGTCGTGCGTGACCAGGTGCTCGTAGGAGGCCGCGAACTCCTCCGCCGAGAGCTCGCGCTCCCCGTCGCGGCGGAAGCCGATCTCGTTGAGGGCCTTCGACTCGAAGTTCGGGTCCACGCTGTGAAACGCCGTTCCATAGCGCCTGAAGATCATCGGTCCCTCGTGGTGGGTAGGGTGGTTCAGGATCGGCCGAGATTGAGCAGGTCCTCCAGATCCTCGGGGGACAGGTCGTCCGCCGAGCGGGACCCCATGCCCTTGGGAGATCGGGACTTGTGGCCCCGCCTGGAGGAGCGCCCCTCCGGCTGGGGCGTGCCGGCGTAGTCGAACTCGGGTAGGTGCACCCGCTCCACGGTGCGCCCGAGGCGATGCTCGAGCGTCTTCACCGCGCCGAGGTCCTTCGCGGTGATGAACGTGACGGCCGTGCCGGTGGCGCCCGCGCGGCCGGTGCGGCCGATGCGGTGCACGTAGTCCTCGGGGTCGAGCGGCACGTCGAAGTTCACGACGTGGCTGATGCCCTCGACGTCGAGCCCACGCTGTGCGATGTCGGTGGCCACGAGCACGCGCGTCTTACCCGTGGCGAAGCGGTCCAGGGCGCGCGTGCGGTGCTTCATCTGCCGGTCCGAGTGCATGACGTCGGTCGAGATTCCCTCGCGCTCGAGCCGTGCCTCGAGCACGTCGGCCCCCGCCTTGGTGCGGGTGAAGACGAGCACCTGGTCCCACTCGGGCGCCTTGAGCAGCTCGAGGAGGAGGTCCGGCTTCTTCTCCGGCTTCACCGAGTAGAAGACCTCGTCGATTCCGTCGGCGGTGGTGCCGGACTTCGTCGCCTCGATCCAGATCGCGTCGCGCGTGATGCGCAGTGCGAGGTCGTGCACCCCGTGCGGCATCGTGGCGCTGAAGAGCATCGTCTGGCGGTCGGAGGGCATCCCGCGCAGCACCTGCTCGATCTGCGGCCGGAAGCCCATGTCGAGCATCCGGTCCGCCTCGTCCAGCACGAGGTACCGGACGTGCGAGAGGTCCACGCGCTTCGACTGGATGTGGTCGATGAAGCGCCCCGGCGTGGCCACGATGACCTCGAAGCCCTTTTGCAGTGCCTCGATCTGCGGGCCATAGCCTACTCCGCCGAAGATCGCCTCGACGCGCACCTTCGTGCCCCTGGCCAGCGCGGCGGTGTCGTCCGCCACCTGCTGGGCGAGCTCGCGGGTCGGACAGAGCACGAGGACCTGCAGCCCCGCGCCCGCCTCCAGCCGCTCGAGCGCCGGGATCATGAACGCCCCCGTCTTCCCCGTGCCCGTCTGCGCGATGCCGACCACGTCCGAGCCGTCCAGCCCCGGAGGGATGGCCTTGGCCTGGATGGGTGTCGGCTTGCTCCATCCGATGGCCTCGACGGCCGCGAGTTGGTCGTCCGAGAGTCTCAGGTCCCTGAAAGTCGCAATCTCCACACTGGCTCCGTTCGTGGCTTGGTCGCGAAAGCTAGATCCTTTCTTGCCAACGTTGTAGGTCACGGCCAACTTCGGGTCCCGAGTCGCCGGGACGTCGTTCCGGCGCCCGACGCCTCGCCACGCAGCCCGAGCCCGATGCCCGCGTCCGAGTCCGGCTCCGCCCCGCTGTCCGTCCTCTTCGTCTGCCTCGGCAACATCTGTCGGTCCCCGCTCGCCGAGGGGGTGTTCCGCCACCTCGTGCGCGAGGAGGGCTTGGAGGACCGATTCGAGATCGACTCCGCGGGCACCGGAGACTGGCACGTCGGGCAAGCCCCGGATCGTCGCTCGGTCGCGGTCGCCGCGGCACACCGCGTCGACCTCCCCGGCCGCGCCCGACAGGTCCGGCCCGAGGACTTCGACCGGTTCGACCTGATCGTCGCGATGGACAGGGACAACCTGAGCGACCTCGGGCGGATGGCCGACGACGGGGCCCGCGCCCGCCTGCACCTCCTGCGCGAGTTCGACCCCGAGGGAGGAGGCGACGACGTGCCTGACCCGTACTACGGCGGCGCGGACGGCTTCGAGGTGGTCTACGCGATGGTGCACCGCTCCTGCGCGCGACTCCTCGAGGAGCTGCGCCGCGACTCGTGACCCCTTCCCTCCTCCCGTCGGTCCGGGAAGGCGTGGAGGACGCCCTCCGGCGCATGGGGCTCGAGGGACGCGTGCGCCGGTGGGCGGCGGTTGCATCAACCACGGCGCGAGGGTGGACACGCCCGACGGCGGCGCGTTCTTCCTGAAGTGGAACCCCACGGCCCCACCCGGCCTGTTCGACGCGGAGGCCGACGGGCTGCGCGCCCTCCGGGACACAGGCGCGCTGCGCGTCCCCGAGCCCCTGGTCACGGAGGCGGCTCGGGCTCGCCCTCCTGGCTCCTCATGGAGCACGTCCCGTCGGGGGTGCCGGCGCCCGACCACGACGAGAGGCTCGGCCGCGGCCTGGCGGCGCTGCACCGGTCCGCCGGTCCCAAGGGCAGGTTCGGCTGGCCCCGCGCGAACTGGATCCGCTCCCTCCCCCAGTCGAACCGCCGTTTCGCGTCCTGGTCGTCTCGGCCCTCGTACTGGTAGGCCAGATGCCACTGCCACCCCGCGTACGTCCCGAGAAGCCGCTCCGGGGTCGGGAGCCAGGCGACGCCCCGCAGCGTCAATCGGTCCACGCCCACCTCGTCGGCAGTGCCCGTCAGGCGGCCCCGCTCCTCCCCATGCCGTCCGGTAGACGACGCGGCCCGGGTGGCTCTAGCTGGTGGAGGTCGCCGGACGCCGGATCCCCGGTTCCCGTGAGCGTACGCTCAGCGAGGGCGAGCTCGAGGTCCGCGGCGAACTCGCGCGCGGCGAGGCGGTCGCGTGCCCGGATCTTCAGCGTCAGCTCGGAGGGGTGGCTCGCCTCGAACCCGTCCTGCCCGACGAGGCCCTCGAACGCCCGCAAGTCGGTCGCCGTGAGCACGATACGCGCGCGTCGGCCCAGGAGCCACCACGCGGACCGGACGCTCGCGGAGGCCAGACGGTGAAGCGGGATGACGAACTCGCGCATCGGCTCGACCTCGGCTTCCTCGCGGATCTGCCAGCCCACGTGCTGGGTTCGACGCTCCACGCGCCACTGCAGCACCAGTCGGTCGTCTTCCAGGAGCAGGACGCCGTGCACGGTCTCCTTCGTCGACGTGATGGCGGTCGCGCCGATGACGTCGTCCGACCGTCGATGAGTGAACGGCAAGGCGGGCGCTCGGGCCACGGGCATGACCTCCGACGGAGTCCACTCCGGTCGACGATCGTGTCGCCGTCGTGACCGGCGCGAGCCGGGGCGTAGGGCGGGGGGTGGCCGCCGAGCTCCACCGTTGCGGCTTCAGGGTGTTCGCGACCGGTCGTACCGTACTCGACGCGGACCTGCCGGGAGAGAGGCGGCGTGTATCCTGCGATCACACCGTGGATGACCACGTGCAGGCCGCGTTCGGGCTCGTGCTCGAGGAAGCCGGGCGCGTCGAGGTCCTCGTCAACGCGGTGTGGGGCGGATACGAGCGCATGGTCGAAGGCGGCGACTTCACGTGGCCCCGCCCCTTCTGGCTCCAGCCCGCATGGCGTTGGAGCGCGATGATGGACGCCGGCGTGCGCGCGGGGTTCACGGCCTCCGCGCTCGCCGCCCCAGCGATGGTCGAGGCCGGACGCGGGCTCATCGTCCACGTCTCGTCCTGGGCGGCTCGGAAGTACATCGGGAACGCGATCTACGGCATCGCCAAGGCCGCGACGGACAAGATGGCGGCGGACATGGCCCATGAGCTGGCGCCGTCGAATGTCGTCGTCGTGTCGCTCTACCCGGGCCTGGTGCGCACCGAAGCGGTGCTGGCCACGGGCGTGTTCGACCTGTCGAATTCCGAGAGCCCGGAGTTCATCGGCCGGGCCGTCGCGGCCCTGGCCGACGATCCGGAGGCGATGCGGCACTCGGGTCGGGTCGTGATCGCGGCGGAGCTCGCCCGGCAATACGGCTTCACCGCTATCGACGGCAAGGTCCCGGAACCTCTGGACCTCGGGACCGCCTGATGAGCTCGTCGCGGATGGCGGCGACGCTCACCGCGATCGAGCCAATGCGCGGCTCGCAGGACGGTTCATCAGGTAGGGCCAGGCCGAGCAGGGAGGATCCGAAGCCCAGGAACAGGAGGTTGCGCCACACCGCATGGAGCCGCGCGAGGTCGAGACCGCGCCAGGGGCGGCGAGTCCTGCCCTTCCGAAAGGACGAACGACAGGATCCGCGCCAGCAGCCGTTCGACGGCGGCCTCGAGCCCCGCCACGCGGTCCTCGAGGTCGGGCTTCACGGGATTCGGGCACGGTCCGCTCCTCCGAGCAGAGCTGCTGTCTTCCGGCCCACGTCTCCGGCGCCGAGCCGCGCGCGCGACATGCCGGGAGGGGGGCGCGGGGTGCAAGCCGGACGGCTGGGCGCAGGCCGCCGCCTGGATGGCCGGACCCCGCGGGATCACCCCAGGACCGGGCCCGCTACGACCCCGTCGCGGCGTCGGTGACCACGGCCTCGACGTGGTCGATGAAGCGATCGATGGCGTCGAGGGGGAGCATGGAGATGAAGGCCTCCTGCCTCACGCCCTCCGCCACCCGGACGAGATCGTGGAACGCCCGGGGAACGTGGTCGAGCGCCCACTTCGCCGCGAGCGGCTTCGACGTCACGCCGCCCGTCGCGTGGGAGAAGAGGATGCGGCAGAGCGTGAGGACGGCATAGGCCCGATAGGATGACCGATCGCGCCACGCGCTCCCCGGCTTGAGGCTGAGCTCCTCCCGCAGGTAGCCCACCTCGCGGACCAGCGCGTCGTGCAGGATGTCGGGGGTGATCGCCGGCACGAACGCGCCGGGGTCCTCTCCGCGCAACGTCAGACCCCTCTGGAAGAAGTCCAGCCAGATGATCGGGTTGCCGTCCGACCCGCTGCGGCCGAGAGCTCCGAACTGGTAGAGGCAGGAGGTGGGATCGTCGTCGAGGAGGCGGTCCCTTACCAGGAAGGACATCTGGAGGCGGGCGACGCAGGGATCCTGTGCGGCGGCCTCGCCGAGCCACGCGTCGAGGCCGGAGAACGTCGATGCATCCAGCGGTCGCCGGGTAACCACGATGCAGTCCATGTCGCTGATGAGCGGGATGAACAGCTCGTCACACAGGGATCCATAGACATAGAGCCCGACGAAATCCTCCCCGAGGATCAGGGGCAGGTGTTCCAGCAGGCTACTCGCCAGAAGGCGGAACTCGGGAGGGATGGTGTCGAACGACGAATGGCTCTCCTGCCGGTCGGCCACGGGGCGATCGGGAACGGACCGATCCGGGGAGCCGGGCGTCACAGCTCAGTCGAGCCAGAACGACATGGCCCGTGCGGCCGTGAGCCCCGGATCGTCCTCGGCGGACAGCACGAGGTGCGGGACCGTCGACCGGCCCAGGAGCCCTTCCATGCGCTCCTGCTCGTCCACGAAATAGGCATGGATCTCCTCCAGGGTCGTGCCGAAGCGTGGGTTCGCGTATCCCTCTATGAACTCGCTGTCCGCACGGGGCAGGATCCCCCGTCGCCAGAGGACCTCGGGGCTTCCCCGGAGGAACACCATGCGGGCCCCCAGCCCCGCGAGGCGCTCGTCCACGCCCGCCACGTCCTCCCAGCGCAGAAGGCCGGGTCGATGACATTGCGTCAGGTGAAGCGTGTCGACGAGGCACAAGAACTTCACCGTGGTCTCGGCCGTCAGAGCCTGCACGTGCCACTCGAGCGACGAGAGCACGTCCTCGAGGTGCCGGAGGTTCCGCTCCGCGGTGAGCGTGCCGTCGTCCTCCGCGGGCGCCAGGGGACCGTACGTGTGCGCCTGCGTCAGGTGGAGGAGCGTCCGCAGTCGCCTCGGGGGCCGCCCCTCTACGTAGCGACGGAGCAGGCCGTCGAGGAGCGTCGACTTGCCGACGCCCGAGGTCCCTTCGACGAGAAGCACCCGGCTCCATCCCGGATCGCCCCGCACCGCGCTCCTCAACGCGTTCCGTGCCGACGCTCCCGTCGACGCGTCAGCACGGCCACGGGGACGAGGACGAGCAGGACCACCGCCCAGGTCGCCATGGGCACCGCGACGAGGACGGGAGCGGGGCGCGCGCTGCGGGACCCGAACGCGGCGTTGGCGTAGGCAGCGAGGGAGCACGCGACGATCGTGACGGAGAGGATGTGGAGCGTTCTCCGCGTCGCTGCCGACCAGCGCCTCGACATCCGGTGCGCGACGAGCAGCCCCGCGAGGGGCGCGAGCACCCAAGCCGCCATGAGCATCACGAGGGCGCGCTCGTCGCTCTTCCGGCCGGACACGAAGGTCATGGCGACGGAGCCGATGGCCCCGGCAACCAGGACGACGCCGGCGACGCCGCGGAGCCGGTCCGCCGCGTGACCCGGTGCCGCGTCTACGCCCGGGGGTGGGATCATGGGGCCCTCCCGTCTCTCCTCGCTGCCGCCCGACATCCCGGACGGTGGAGGGCGCAACATGCTCGGCCCGTGCAGCGGGGTGCAAGCCGAGCCACGCGGCCGCGGAAGGTCCCGCGCCCGCGGCGGGCCGTGTGTCTTACACGCAGGTCCACGCTCCTCTCCGAGGTTGGAGACTGCGGGGTGCGCACCCCGGTCGGTGGACACCGGGGGTGCCTGCCGGCCCGCGCGACTTGCCCGGCCGTCGGCGCCGGCGGCAAGCCGATGCCCCTCCCCCTGGGGGGCGCGGTCAGCCCGCGCATGGGCCGTCACATGGAGCATGCCCCACGACCGCCCATGCGCTCGCCCGCAACTCGATGCTCCCGTCCGGCCGGATCGGGAGCCTGTCGCGCAGTTCCCCGACCATGCTGGCCTTCGCCGCGCGGGAGAGCGTGGACACGAGACTGGGCGCGGGGCCCGTCCCCCCGAGGAAGGGGCTCCAGTAGTCGTCGAAGCCGACGAACCGGGTGGGCACGCTCAGCTCGGTGCCCCGAACCCCTTCGGCACCCGCCGTAGCGAACGCCGATGCCAGCGGCTCGGCGCCGCAGATCGGGAACCGCCGTCGCTCGTCCACGTCGGCGACCGCGGCTCCGATCGCTTCCGCGGCCTCCCAGAAGTACCGGAGGAACTCCATGCCCCCCGCGTAGTCCCAGACGTACGCTCCCACCACGCCTCCGGAGCGGGCGACCTCGACCTTCTCGCGGACCGCGCGGTCCGGGTCCGGGAAGAAGTTCAGGGCGAGGCCCGACACGACGGCGTCGTAGCCACCCCGGCGGCGCGGCAGGCTCCCGCTGCCCGCCACGACGAAGGTCAGCCGCGCGTCCGGGAGCGCCGAGCGGGCCGCTTCGATGAACGGGCCCGACGGATCGCAGGCCACGACCGAGCCGGGCTGTGCCAGCGCGCAGATCGAGCCGGCCAACGCACCCGTGCCGGTGCCCACGTCGAGCCAGTGGCACCCCGGGGGCACGTCGACCCACCGGACGAATTCCCTCGCCAGGGGACGACTCCATCGGCCCATGAAGGCTTCGTAGGTCTCCCCGGCATTCCAGCCATCACCCGGCGATGTCGTCACGTCGTGTCCGTGGGCAGGGCCGTGCATGGCGCCCTTCGAGCGCCGTCCAACCTCTCTGGCTCCGGGCTGCCCGGGCAAGGTGCCCGGCTCCGGTCGCCCGGAGGAGTGTCGGGCCCCGCGTCGAGGGCTGCGAGCGAGCCGGCGGGTCGCGCTCTTCGAACCGCACCCCGACATGGCGCTCTTCCGATCCTGCGAAGACGCGGCGGCCGGCCCGCACCGGCGCGTTACAAGACGACACGCCGGCTGACCTTCCGTGAGCCCGCCCCTGCGACCCCACACCCCTGCGCCACGACCAGTCGATACCCGAGGTCGAGCGTGGCCAGACTCGCGAGCGATCGGTACCGGCGACTCCACGCGCCCGACTCCAGATCGTCCCGGAGTCGCGCGAGCCCGGCATCCACCTGCGTCAGGCTGGAGAACGTCGATATGGCCATTCGAACGTCCGCCCTGAGGTATGCCTCGGGCCTTCGCCAATAGGCCCCGAGAAAGCCGTCCGTGCAGTCGTGGGGGATGGGAAGCTCCCACACCGAGATCGGCCCGAAGCGATGCTCGAGCTCGTCCATGGGCGGGAAGATACGGCGGTCGATGTCCAGGATCCCGGGGAAGTAGTCGGTGAGCCAGAAGCCCGGAGAGGAAGGGTCCCACGTCACGATGACCACCGCGTCCCGGGCACACCGACGCAATTCGGCCAATCCACGATCGCGGTCGCGCCAATGGTGGACGGTGAGGACCGCGAGCGCGTCGCGGCATCGAAGGAGGCGTCAGCGAATGGCAGGTCGGTGGCCGACCCGAGCACCGCCGGCGCGGCGTGCGGCCCTCGCTGCCGGATCATCAGCCACGAGGGGTCGACCGCCACGACGGGCCGATCCCGCGGCTCGTAGGAGCCGGTGCCGGCGCCGACGTTCACCACCGAGCGCGCGTCACCCAGGCTCCGGAGAATGGCTCGACGAAGGCGTCGATCCTCTCGTCGATGGTGACGATACCCCAGGCCGATCGAGTCGTAGAGTGCCATGTCGCAGGGAGCCGGGAAAGGCCCACGGTCCCAACATAGCCCGGGGCACGTCTCCTGCGGCAAGGGCTCCGCGCCCGGCCCGCCGGCGACCGCCCCCGACCGGCCCGGCCGGGTCAGCGCCTTCGCAGCGCCTCGGCGATCCCCGCTTCCGCCAGCGGGGCCATGATGCGGTAGCCGGCTTCGTTCGGGTGCACCCCGTCGGCGGACAGCTCCGGACCCAGACCCAGGTGGTCGTCGACCATGGCCGAGTGATAGTCCACGTAGACGAGGCCATGGTGCTCGGCGTACTGCCTGATCCAGGTGTTGAGCGCGACGATCTTGGGTCCTGGGTTCAGCCCGGGCCGCCAGCCGTAGTCCGAGGCCGGCAAGACCGAGCACAGCACGACCCCGATCCCGTTCGCCTTCGCCAGCTCGACCATCGAGATCAGGTTGTCCTCGATCATCGCCTGGGTGGACGGCCCCGTGTTCCCCGCGATGTCGTTGGTGCCCGCGAGGATTACGACCACCGCGGGTCTCAGCGCGATCACGTCCTGACGGAAGCGCACGAGCATCTGTGGCGTGGTCTGACCGCTGATGCCCCTGCCCACGTACGGCTTGCCGGCGAACATGCCGGGGAGATATGGCGCCCACGCCTCGGTGATCGAATTCCCATAGAAGACGACCCTGGACTCCCCGGGCGCGGGAGGAGGCAGCGCCGCGTTGGCTTCGCGGTACCGGCCGAGCGACGCCCAATCGCCGTTCTGCGCGACCACCGGACGAGCCACGCACGCCACGGCGACGATCGCTCCCACAGCCACATGCGGACCCACGACCCTGAGATTCACGGTGCACCTGCTCGGCGTGTGGAACCAGACGAGCCGCACGCGCAACATGCCCGGCCGGGGCCGCGTGGAGCAAGCAGAGCTGGCATCTCGTCAAGTCGCCGCTTTCGCAGCCGCGTACGCGCAGCCCTCTCTCAGGACGCATTCGGAACAGCGTGGCGTCTCGCGCCGGCATGTCTCCTGGCCATGGCGACGGAGCACATGGCGAGCCAGGAGGAGCATGTCGAAGTCGTCACCGAACGCCTCCGCGGCGAGATCCCGTGCCGCCACGTAGGTCGCGGAGTAGCCGATGTCATCGGGGCAGCATCCGAGCCGAACCAGAACCCGCAGTCCGTTCGACTCGAACGCGGCCGAGGGGTGGCGACGGAGCTGCAGCAGGATCTTCTCGGCGCCGGGCTCGCCGATCCCGGGGAAGCGTCGCAGTTCGCGCTTCGCCTGTTGCGGCGGAATCTCGAGCACCCGGGACAGGTCCCCGCCGAAGTCGTCGATCGCCAGGTCCGCGGCCCTCCTGAGCTTCTCTTCAGATGCGGACGGAAGGATGCCCATGCCCACGGCTTCCGCGAGGCTCTCGGACGAGGCGGCACGGATCTGTCGAGGGGTCGTGCCGACGGTCCGGCGCAGGTACTCCATCGCCTCGGCCCGGCGTTCGTCGTTCGCCAGGTAGGCCACGTTCTCCCACAGCACCAGCTCGAACGGATCGGTCGACACCGGCGCAGGCGCGGGCCCGTGGAGCTTTGCCAGTTTCTCGACCGCGCGGCGCAGGCTCTTCGCAGCTGTATCCATCGAACCACCTCGGAGGGACCGGAGTCCGCTCAGGCAACCGGCCGGCGCACGACGGTGTCACGGTCTCGCGGCTCGACCGGCTCGAATCCGCGCTCGTCATAGATCGACCGCGGGCCGCGGAAATGCCCGGGGTCGCCCTCTTCGGGCTCGTTGTGGGGATACGCCTCGATCCACGATGCACCGCGGGCAGGGGCGTCCGCGATCACGCGGTCGAGCAGTGCCGACGCGATGCCGTGCCGTCGGAATGGCGGGGCGACGACGAAGCACGAGACGCCGATCACGGATCCCGGCTGCGGTCCGTCGGGATCGACCGCACGGAAGAGGCCGTAGTCCGAGCGCAGCGACGCATTCACCCAACCCACGGGCCGTCCGTCCACGTACGCGAGATAGCCGAACGTCGCTCCGCCCCGGATTCGCTCGACCATGGTCCCCCGGGTCGCGCGCCACGCGCGCTCGGGCTGCTCGGGCGTCGTGGGCACGTGGGGCTCGAGGCAGTAGCACGAGGCCCAGCCGGGGTTGCCGGCGAAGGCATCGTGGTCGAAGAAGCCGAGCCAGTCGTCCACGCGGTCCTCGGTGATCGGATGCACCCTCACGTCTCCGATGCCCGACCGTCGCTCCGTGCTCCCGGTGAGTCGCTCGGTCGCCTCGGCGTAGTTGAGGGCGTACTTCCGGATCGCCTCCTCGGGGTAGTGCCAGGTGTGGCTCTCCCGCCCGTGGGCCAGGAAGGCGTCGGCGGCGGCGGCGGGGCCATCGGCCTCGATCACGGCGTGGCACGCGAAGCACTCGACCTTCATGGATACCTCTTCGGTTCGTGGCATCGCGCGACGGCCGATCTCGCGGATGTCCGCTTCGGCCCGGGTGCGGCCATGGGCGGCCCCAGATCGGGGCTCACGGCGCTCGCACGTGTTCCTCGTCGTCGTTCGTGGGCCCCGCGCCCAACACCCTCATGTCGGGAAACTCGCCCGAGGCGATCCGGCGCTGGGCATCACGGTTGGCGAGCTTCATCAGCTGCACCGCGCCCACCGTCATCGCGACCGTGGTGCCTATGGGTACCAGAATGATCATGGCCGTGCTCCCTCCGGCCAGCGCGGAGCCCACCCCTGCCAGGGCCGCGGCGGCGCCGATCGTCCCGAAGTGCCAAGGCATCCGGCGCCGCGCCGTTTCGGCGCAGTCCTCGCAAACGAGGCGGCCGTGGATGAGGTAGGGGTCGCCGGACGCGGTTGCGCGCCATGGCGTACCGCATGTCGCGCACCGTCCGCTCCGGTTCCGACGTCGGGATCGGATGCGCTCGAACGTCCAGAGGCCGCCGACGGTCGGAATCCCTCCCAGAACCGTGAGGGCCGTGACCACTCCCCAGAACGTGAACATGCCCCACTCTCCAATGCCGACCAGGGGAGGTCGGACAGCAGCGCCTCAGAAGTGGCGGAAGTGCGGGCCCAGCCACTGGGCCACTTCGAGCCCAGCCGCGGAACCGCGGAACAACATCGTCCCCAGAATCGCCAAGTCTTCGAGCAGGCAGGCCGCGCCGACCCCGGCCAGGATGCGGAGCGGCGACACGGGCCGGGAGTCCGCCTCGAGTCGCTGTGGCACGGCGGTCCGGCTCAGCCGCACGCCGGCCGTCGCGAGGATCAAGCCGCACACCACGTAGACGATCGAAGCGGCGGGAGCCGGGACCAGCACCAGGAGCGCCGCGCCCAGCGAGTCCGAGGGCGCAGGACCAAAGATGAGCAGCAGGGCGGAGCCGAAGACGACGGCGCCGACCCAGCCCAGGATGAAGACCGGTCCCCATTCGACCCGGCGGTCCCGCAACGTTTGAGTCACGGCTCGCTCCTGCGCTGTCGCACGTCACCACGTCGGTCTCACCAGGCTGCGCGAGCAAGATGCGGGAACCAGGTCGTCGGCTGCAAGTCGAAAGGCGTCGATCCCGCAGCCTACCCGTTGGAAGGAGCGCCTGGTGGGTAGGCGAATCCCGCCTCCCCGACGCGACCTCGCCCGCACCTCAGAAGCCGACGGAAAACGAGATCGTGAGGGGCTCGTAGGCTCCCTGGAGCACCGACGAGGCCAGGGCCTTCGCGACGGAGACCCTGAACCTGTCGGACTCGAGGCCCAGCCCCACGCTCGCGCCGCCCGGCTGATCGGTCCACGCGGAAAGACCTGCGCGGAGATACAACACGTCGTGCTCACCCGCGGCGAGCTCGGAGCCGAGATAGAGCGCCGGGCCTCCCGGATACCCCGGTCGATCCTGGAATTCCGCGGTGACCCAGCCCTCGAGCCCCGGTCTGCGCAGGTGATGCAGCACGTCGTAGGCGGCCGCCACGCGGATGCGCGTGGGCAGCGGATCGGCCTGGGCGGCGTTCTCGAGCTGAAGGCGCGGGCCCAGGTGCGCCACCATCGCGCCCAGTCGGAGCGGCACGTCGTGGAGCGGCACGAATTGCAGCCCCGCGTCGATGGCGTAGCCGCTGGACGAGGTCCCGACATCCCCGCAGTCGCCCCGGCACGAGCGGCGGAACTCCAGCACCTTGAAGTTCACGCCCGCATCGACTCCGGGAAGGATATGCGCGGCCCCGGACACCACCGCCAGGTGGTCTCGGATCGAGATCGTCCCGAGGAGGTTGTCGTCGAAGTCCGTGTTCTCCTGATTCCCGACGTCCAGGAGGAGGTAGGAGATGCCCAGGGTGCCGACGCCCGGGCGAGCGATCAGGATCGAAGCGGCCGTCGACGTCCCCGCGGGTCCGTCACCACGGAGCAGCGTGAGTTGAGATCGCTCGACGGACACCAGGCCGGCTGGGTTCCAGAACGCCGATTCCGGACCTCGCATGGCCGTCATCGCTCGACCCAGCGCGACTGCATCCGCTCCCACGGGAAGCAGGAGGAACGGCGCTCCTTCGTCCGAGCCCTGTCCCGCCGCACGGCTCACGCCGGCCGCGAACAGGACCACGACCCACGCGGCGCAACGGATCCAGCGCATCGCCATCACATCGCCCACGACTCCAGCGGTCATCGCCCACTCCTTCGGTCGTGCCACGCGTGGGCCCGTCATGCGCATCGACTCCTCCGGTAGCTCCGCTGCGGCGCAACATGCCGACCGGCAGTCGTAGGCTGCAAGACGAACGACCCCCGACCGTGGCTCGATCCCCCGGCGAAAGCCCCGTGGTCCCCGGGCGTACCCAGTCGGTGAGGCAGGTGACGCTCCCCGCTGCCCGGAGTACCCATGGCACTGCTCACCGGAACGACCCGTCCATCCAGCTCGATTCCGACCTCCTCCATGGCCGACATCGCGTTTCTGCTCCTGGTGTTCTTCCTCGTCACCACCGTCTTTCCGAAGGGCCATGGATTGGCCCTCGTTCTCCCGGATTCGTCGGCCCCGGTTTCGGCCTCCAACGTGCTCCACCTCTTCGTCCGGGAAACCGGGATGGTCGAGATACGTCGCGGGGACAGCCCACAGGGGGTCATCGTGTCCGCGAAAGAGGTCGGCGACGTCTGGCGCCGCGCGGTCGCCGAGAATCCAAACCTGATCGCGGCGGTCCAGACCGGACCTGAGGTGGCGTATCAGAGGACCGTGGATGTCCTGGATCAGCTCCGCGAGGCGGGCGCTGTCCGCGTTTCCCTCCAGCTTCTGGAGCGGTAGTACGGGCGCACGCAGCCTCCCCGTCCTCCTAGTCCTCCTCCTGTCGGGCTGCAGCGACGCCACTTCCGTCGCGCCCTCCGAGATCTGCGAGGGATACCCCGACTGGGCGACGTCACCCTACGTGTTGCCCTATCCCGTGGGCACGACGCACGAGGTGGCGCAGGGGAACTGCTCGGGCTTCGGCCACAGCGGCGTCTACAAGTACAGCTTCGATTTCGACATGCCGCTGGGCGCGGTCGTAACCGCCGCCAGGCAGGGTGTGGTCGTGGAGATCCGGTCGGGCCACGTGGACGGCGACACGGTGCCCGGCCATGAGAACTTCGTGAAGATCCTCCACGCCGACGGCGTGATCTCGGCCTACTCCCACCTCGGAACGGACGGCGTGCTCGTCCAGGTCGGCGACACGGTTCAGAGCGGCGATACGATCGGGCTGAGCGGGAACACCGGCGCCACGGGCGGCTTCCGCCACCTCCATTTCCATCTGTGCGCCTGTTCGGAGCCCGTGGATTGCGGCACGCTCCCCGTGACCTTCCGCAATACCGACGCGAATCCGACAGGGCTCACGGCGGGACGCTCCTACACGGCCCGGCCGTACTGAGGGCGCGCTCGCCCCGACCGTGGAGGCGGCCCCGCGGGCGCGGCTGCTCCGCTCCGCTCCCTACGGGTGCTCGCCTGGATCTCCGGGCTCGCCCCGCGCCCAGCGGAACGCCTCGTCATAGTCCCGGAAGACGCCGAAATCCGTACGCGGATCGTCTCGAAACGCCTCGAAGATCCGAGCCACCCCGAAATCCACGTCCCTCCCGGTGACGAACGCCACGCGCATCGGCGGAGTATCGGGTTGGCGCTCCAGAACGAAGAGAGCTACCTCACGGACATCCGAAGAAGAGAGATCGAACTTCGCCCCGCGGAAGTCCCAGATCGCGCACCGGCCCGACCAGCGCGGGTCCCTCCAGAGCGCGGCCACGCCTTCCCGAGCGTCGTCCGGGCCCAGAACGCCCGTGCACGTTGCGATCGCAACGCCCGTTTCCGGCTCAACCTCGATCGAGACGGCCATAGCCCACCATCCTGCTGCCTCAGGTGTTCAGCTCTTCGGGTCCAGGCTCGTGGGAAGCTCGTACCAGATCTCCACCTCGTAGCCGTCGGGATCCAGGAAGAAGATGTAGGGCTCCCCGGGCACGAACTCCCCCTGGTCCTTGATGACGCCTCCTGCGGCCCGCACGGCAGAGGCTGCCGCCAAGATGTCGCCGGGCCGCTGCAGGCGAAACCCGAAATGCACGATGCCGCCGGCATGTCCGGCTCGTTCGGGACGCCGCTCGAAGACCAGCACGTCCCTCGACCCGGGCGTCTGGGCTTGAACGAAGTCGTCTCCTTCGTAGATCGGCACGACGCCGAGGACGGCCTGGTAGAAGCGGAGCGCGCGGGCCGGGTCACGCACCGCGAGCGCGAGGTGCGTCAGGCCATGCGTGCGAACGGGACTCGCGCTCACTGCGCCGCCTCCTCAGCGTACGACGAATCCCTTGAACATTCCCATCTTCGCATGGATCGGGGCCTCGGGGGTGTCGCTGAATTCGCAGACCAGCACGTAGGAACGTCCCGCCATGAGGTCGATGCGAACCGTGAAGTCGTTGGGGTCACCCCCGTACGACGTGAGAATGGCCCCGTCGTCGTCATAGAGCGAATCGACCGCGTTGCCCTTCAGATACTCGTCGAAGAAGAACGCGGTGGTCGTCCCGGGCGTCAGTCGACCGAAGGCGACCTCGTGACGCTGCTCCCCGGAGTTGACCATGGCGAAGTCCGCCACCCCGGCGGCGAGTGTGTCCGGGAGGCGGAAGACGTAGTCGTCGACGTCCACGACCACGCGACGCGCCGGCGGGGCACCCGCCACGGCATCCCCCGAATCGTCCACGTGGATCTGTTTGAACATGCCCATCGTCGAATGCGCCGGCATTCCCTCGCCGTCCTGGAAGTTGCACCAGAGCGCGTAGTCCCGCCCCGGCTCGAGGTAGACGGCCAGCCGCCCGTCCCCTGTGGCGCCGGGCTGCGCGAAGAGGACCGCGTTGCCTCCTTCGACGAGCGATCGGAAGGACTCGTCCCGCTGCTGCGCCGCGAACAGGTCGGCGACCGAGGCACCTGGACGGAGCTTCATCACGATCACCTCGTGCGGAACCTTGCCTTGGTTCGTGAGCCGCAGAACAGTCCGTCCCGGGGCGACCGTATCGGGCGCCACGAACACGTAATCGTCGGCGACGATGTCGATCGTGACCTCGTGGGTGGGTGACGGGGCCGCGCAGCCGGGGGCGGCCATCAGGAGCACCGCAAGCACGCGTGGATTGCGCACGGGGGGGAGCCTCGAAGAAGAGGGCGTGGGGCCACACGTGCTACGCTCTGGGAACGCGGGCTCCGGGTCCAGGTGTCCGCCGCAGCGACCCGCTCGCCGCATTGCGTCCGACTTCTTCCGACCTGCGCAGCGCGTGCAAGATGTCGCGCCGGCGGCGCGCGTTGCAAGTCGAGGACACGCTAGCAGCGACGGTTCATCCGCTCGATGTCCTCCAGGGCAGAGCGCTCGAACCCCACCCGCTTCAGCACCTGTAGCAGGAAGCCGCTCTTCCCTTCGACGTACCGATCGATGTCTTGCGGGAACCGCGCAGCCAGGTCCTTCTTCAACGCCGCGTACGACCGGGCCTCGGAGGGATGCGTGCGGAGGTAGTCTCGCACCCCGAGGTGGTTGGCGAGGGCCGGGCTCCCTTCCGGACAGAGATAGAGGTGATGCCGGAGGGAGCCCGATGGTGCGCGGAACGCCTCCCGCTCCGGAATGCCCAGGTCCCCCTGGTGTTCGTAGCCGAGCGCCTCGAGACCCACGATGCCCTCGGAGAGGCTCCCGCGCGGAACGACCACGTCCAGGTCGATCACCGGCTTGGCCGCCAGCCCGGGGACGGCCGTGCTCCCGACGTGCTCGACCGCGGTGGCGATCTCCGAGACAGCCGACCAGATCCATGCACGGAGCTGCTCGAACAGGGCAGGCCACTCCGGGTCGTAGTCGACCACGACGATGCTGTCCACGGAGCCGCCGAGCGCCCTCTACCTACATCCCGCCGAGCTGGCGCATCAATCCGATGTGGTCGAGCTCGGCGACCAGCTCGGCGACCGGCCCATCCTCGACGCGCAGGATGGCGATCGCGCCGATCGAAGGCACGGCTGGATCGCTCCTCCGAGGCTGTTGTGTGGAGGATGGCGCGACACCGCCTCGCATCGCGTCGCGCCGTCCTGCTCGGACGCGGACACCATTCTGTCGCCCGGGGCGGCCGGCAAGGGTCGCGAGGACAGTCGTGAGGGGGACGCCCGACCGGTGACGGCCAAGGCGGCTCACGGGTCAGCCGGCGGAGTCGATCTCGCGGAAGTGAAATGGCTCGCCGCCCACGAGCTCGGCGCTGGTGGTCGTCGGACACCAGAATCGCTCGATATGCTCCACGGTGCGTTCGGTACCCCACGCGTGTCCCCGCGGATCACGATGAAACGAGTCCGTGAGGTCCCGGCAGAGGACCGGCCTCATGCCCCAGTACACGAGCTGGCGGATGCCGTAGGGTCGGCCGAGCACGCAGATGTTCGTGTGCACACCCATGACGATCACGTCCTCGATTGCGCGGTCCACGAGGAGAGCGAACACCTCCTCACCGTCGTCCGTCACGGCGTCCGCGTCCTCGATCCGGACCGTGTCGATCTGGCGGGTCCACGGATACGGGGGACCGCCGTCTCCGCATGGCTCACCCGACTCGCATGAGCACCCGCCCGGCGCAGCGAGCCTCTCCGGAAGCTCGCCTTCGTGCGCCGGGTTCCACGGATTCCAGTCGACGGGGACCGGGGAAGGCACCTTGGGTGCTCCCTCGGCTCGCAGCCGCGCGGGTGAGCCCTGGTAGAAGTCCATACATCCACCGGGGGCGTGGACGATCAACGCTCCGAGGGCGCGGAGGCTCGATACGGCCTCGTTCATCCGGGGCGCCATCTCGGTGACGCGCCCGGCCGCCGAGCGACAATGGTGGGTGTCCCACATGTCGCAGATCACGACGGCGGCGTCCCCGGGGTCCCACTCGTGGGCTCGGATGGTCGCGTGCTCCGCGCCGGCAGCAGCTGCGCGTGTGCGGAGTGGAATGGCTCGACGGGTCATGCGCTGGGTCGGAGCACGCCTCGGCTCAGCTCGACGGCCGGCACATCACGGCAGGCGTTTCAACGCCATCGCCCGGGCGCGGCGCCCCGAGGGCAACTCCACCAGGGTCGCGGACATGCCGTTGCCCGACACGGTCACGGTCAAACGTAGCCGAGAACGTGCCGCCTGGATCTCGCCCACCCATGCTCCCCCTGCTCCCCGCCCCAGGACGAATTCTCCCATGAACTCGCGCGCACCGTTCACCACCTTGTCCGCGCCCAGCGCCACGGAATCGCCCGATTCGCCGGCGGCTCTCACGTCGTAGATGACCTCTTCGTCCTTGCATGCCGGGAACGCCACCTTGTCCACGCAGGTCGACGTGCCGTGCCAGCTACCGAGGATGGTCGGCGAGCTCACCTGCGCCGTTCCCCGGGTCGGGCCGCCGACCAGGAGCACGGCGCCGCACAGGAAGAGGAGACCGCAACGGCACACCGGCGCGGTCGTCATGAGGTTGGCGGGGTCCATGGAGCCCAATGTACTTGCGGCACGGCACGGCGCCACGGGGGAACGTCCACCCACGAACGCGGGAGCACCACTACCTGCCGCCATCTACCGTATCGGTGGCGCCCAACGCCGCGTCGAGCTCGGTCAGCATCGAGTCGTAGGCCGCGAGCAGTCGCGGTTCGATGAGTACGCAGTCGCCGAAATACACGGCGACAGGGCCGAGGCGCAGGTGCGGGTTCGACTCGCCCGTCCTCAGGTACAGGACCTGGGTCACCCCTCGGGTCAACTCGTCCAGCTGATGTTGCACGGCGTAGGTCCGGGAGATGGACTGGGCCAGGTCCGCGTCGATGTAGGCGAGGGACTGCGTGGCGAGCGCGAGGTCCCAGGCCGAGTATTCGAGGAACGCCGGGTTGAGGCCCGTGAAGGGCCAGGCCAATTCCTTCTGGGTCTGGGCGTCGGCGTTGTAGTAGGCCTGAATCAGCTTCAGGTCGGCGACGTGCCGATCCCCGACGGCGGCCACCGCGTCGCGGTTCGCCGCGAACTCCGCACGGAACCTGCGTAGCGACGCCTCGGCCAGCTCATGGTGCTCCGCGTTCTCGCGCCATTGGTCGCCGAGGAGCGCGAGGAAGACGCCGGCGCCGATGAGGAGCACTTCCATGGCGATGCGGGCCACCGTCCGCCCGCGGCGCACGCGGACCCCGAGCCGAGCGGCGGGCTGTCCCTCCTGATCTGCCGGATCGAGCCCGACCATGGGAACCCCTCCTTGAGGCGATTCGGAGCCTGCTCTGGCGCTATGCCAGCAACCCGGGGAATTCATCCCACGCGGTGATGACGTACCCGCCCGGCGGAGCGCGGTCGCGCGGGTCCGCCCCGTCCGGATCGTACCAGATGGGCGTCATGCCCGCACCAGCCGCCCCATGGATATCGTTGTCGAGGCTGTCCCCGACGAACCAGATGTCCCCGGGTGGGACGCCGAGGCGTCGGGCCGCTACCTCGAAGACGAGAGGATGGGGCTTGCGGACCACGTGCTCGGAGGACGCCAGCACCCAGAGGAAGAGTCCCCCGAAGCCGTGCCTTTCCAGCTCCCGGGCGATCGTTGCCGCACGGAACGCGGTGTTGCTGACGACGCCGCAGGGGATCCCCGCGCGGGCGACGGTCCGAAGCGCTTCGACGGCGCCGGACTCCACCGTCCATGATGTCGCGGCATTCCAGTACGTCCACTCGACCTGCTCCTCGGGCACGTCGAATCGGATGCCCCGTGGCTGGTAGATGAGCCGGTCCACTGCGTACGGGGGCAGCTCGAGCTGAGCCGCCCGCCGTCGAGGTTCGAGGTCTTGTCGAAGTCGGACGATCGCCTGCGCGAGGTCCTCGGCGGTGTGGCAGACCGGCGCGGCCACGTGCCCGAGGACGGCGGTCGTACCCGCCAACACGTCCACGGGCCCTTCGCGGAGCAGGGTGTTGCCGAAGTCGACGAGCATGCCCTTGGGCTGCACTCGGGCCGGCGGGGGTCGCACCGTCGTTCGCTGCCTCACCGTCCGACCGGGTCGTGCCGCGTCACACGTGGGACGTCGTCGACCTCGATCGTCATCAAGTCGCTGCCCGCCGGTTTGATGGCCTCGCCATGATCCACGTCGAAGGGGGCGACGCGCACGTCATCCACTTCATGGACGATCCCCTCGCTCGCCGTCGCCAGGGCCACCGGGAGCGCAAGGGGAACGAGCCATTTCGTCGTCGACGCTCTCACGGGCCCCCCTCCGGTACGCCCGGGTCGAGCCACGTGTCCAGGGGAGCGCCGAGTGCCCCACCTAGCGCGGCCCACGAATCGCCGTGGGATGACGGGGCTCGTACATGTGGAGGCATTCCCCACCCGGAAGGGACAGCTCCACGGTACGTCCCCACGGACGTTCCCCGATCGGGCCCGCCGTCACGCCCCGGGCAGTGAGCTCCGCCAGCGTCCGGCCGATGTCGTCGCACATGAGCCAGAGCTCGTGGTATCGGTCACCGTCCGAGGGGTGAACCGCGATCTCCGTCGGCGGCGCGGCGAAGATCGGCCATCCCTCCCCGGCGTCCACCGCCGGCAGGCCGAGAGCCTCCCTGAAGAAGGCGCGCGTCTCCTCGTGGGTCCGGGAGTAGATCAGGGCGTGCAGGCCAATGATCGCCATCGGGTGGACCTCCATTCGCTGGACCTCCATGAGGATCGACATCTCGACGGGCCAACGCCCGTCACCTGGGCCGCCCGGTGAACCGGTCGTCCGTGAACCGGAAGAAGCGCACTGCATTGTGGTAGAAGATGTCACGCTTCTGGTCATCGGTGAGGTAGGTCGCCGCCTCCACGTTCTGGATGGCGAACTCGAGGGCGTCGGGCCAGACCATCTGGTCCGAGCCGAACATCACGCGCTTGCCGAATCCAGCCTCCACGATGCGCTGCAGGTACCGATGGAACTCGGCGGGTGGCAGGACAAAATCGATCACGCCGAGATCGACATATACCTGCGGGTGGGCCCACAGGAGAGCGAGGAGGTCGTCGAGCATGGGCCAGCCGGCGTGCATGACGTACAGGCGCAGGTTGGGATGCCTGACGAGCACCTCCTCCAGAAGGAGCGGGCTGTGCAGGCGTGCCCGATACCGGGGGCTGCCGAGATACGGAGCGCCGGGCGGTCCGGGGCCCACGTGGATTCCCACCGGGATGTCGAGCTCCTCCGCCAGGGCGAGGTAGGGCTCGAACCCGGGATCCGCCGGCTCGATGCCCTGGTACTGGATGGTCACCTCACCCAGGACGTTGAACCGTCTCTGAGCGAACCAGACGCGCACCGAGTCCACCGGCGGCGCGAGGCGGCCCAGGCTGAACATGAGACCTGGAATGACTCGTCCGCCTCCGGCGGCCTCCCACTCCCGGACCCGGGCACCGCTGGTGATCCCGTACACGTTGCGACGCTCCATGATCGCGAGCGTGCGCTCCATGAGCTCAGTGTCGGTCGGCGCCGACCAGACGGGATCCGGACAGTCGGGGTTCTTGGTGAAGCCCAGGAACGTCTCGCCCCACGTCGCCCCTCGCTCGGCGGGCGGAAACGCAGTGAGCGGAAGGCAGAACGCCAGCGGGGGCGGGCCTTGATCCGTGGCGCGCATCGCGTGCAGATGCACATCGATGATCGGGGGAGGTGGCTCCTGAGCCCTCGCGCTCGCGGAGGCGACCGCGAGCACAGACAGCATCCAGGTGACCTTCATGATTGCCTCCCGTCCGTCTTCTCGCGTCCAACGTCGTCGGCGCCCGACCCTTGCGCGAGCAACATGTCCGGCCACGGTTGCGCGTTGCAAGGAGAACGGCCTCGAGCCCCGGGCCGGGGAGGCCTCGGGGACACTTCCCCGCGGGTCGGCGGCCACGGGACAGCCGTGCGGTCGTCCAACGTCTCCCGGGCCAACCACGCGGTCGCGCTCCATCCCCTCACAGAACCCATGACGCGCGCCTTCTGGGCGGCGTGTCCAACCCGGCCTGCGAGGCGTAGATGCTCCACCGAAGGTGGTGGATCGCCCCGTGCTGCACGAACTCGGGCCTTCAGGCACCATCACTGCGTCGAGCGAGTGCCGCATGCGCCACCCGGCCAGGACAGCGGGACCAGGCCGACGTCTTCGACGCAGGACTTGGCGCGCAACATGCGGACCCCGGGGTCGTGGGTTGCAGGGCGAACGGACCCACGGGGCACCCGGTCCGTCGGCAAGCCTGCCTCAGGGCGCGGTCCTCCGATGTCCAGCCGGGACAGGATTCGCCGTACTTCCCGGCCTCACGATCCTGCCGAGCCCATGACCGGGTTGCGTTCCCGGATGAGTCCGCCGCCCACCACCGCGCCAAGGCAACCGAAGAGGACCGCCGCGATGATCGGAAGCCGGTCGTCCCCATCCGGTCGCTTGCGCACCGACGCACGATCGAGGATGCGGAGGTCCGGAGTCGCTTGGGCCGCAGCGAGCCTGGCCATCTCTTCTCGTCGGCGCACCTCCTCGTAGAGGCTCTCGGTTACGCGGACCCTCCTCCTCAGTCCCTCTTCCGTGGTCCGCTCGGCGAGAGAATCCGATCGATTCGAGGACGCGTGGAAGCTCTCGACACGGAACGCCTCGAGATCGCGGTCAGCCTGCTCCAGGTCGCGCCGCGCCGCTTCGAGTTGCTTCTGCAGAATTGCGAGCGTCTCGTCGAGCCTGGCGCGCTTCAGGCTGCCCGCGAGGTCGACGCACCGATCCATCACGGCGTCCAGAACGTCTGCTGCTCGTCGTGGTTCGGGCCCCTCCAGTGCGAGCTGAAGGACGCTGCCTTCGCGGTCCGTGACGACCATGAGGCTCTCGGACACGTCACGAGCCGCATCCCGCACACTTCGAACGGAGAACTCGACGCTGGCGCCGGGCGCGAAGGAGGTGCGCGATGGCGTCCAGACGAAGCCCAGGCTCTCTCCAATGGGCGATCCCAGGGTGCCCCGCTGAACCTGGCCTCCGTGACCGTCGACCAGCACGAAGTCCCCGGCCGCATCCAGGATCTGCAACTCGTATGTACCCGCCACGAACTCCCCCGCGACGGTGAAGGAAGCAAAGGCAGGAGCATCTTCTTCGGGGCGCCGGAGGTAGAGCTGCCGGTCGACAACCACTCGCTCGAGCACCCGGTACGATCGGAGCAGCTCGATCCAGGCGCTCGACGCCGGGAGCTCCCCGGCACCCTCCGGCATCGCGTCACCGCTGCCCTGCCGACCCGCGTCCGCGACCCAGAGGCTGCCTTCCGCCCGGTAGACGAGCTGCAGGTGGGTCCAGGCGAGATAGGAGCCCGGGGCGGCGATGAGGAAGGCCCCTGCGACCAGCAACGTGTATCGAAGGACCGAACGGTGGATCCCTTCCCCCGCCGGAGCGCGGAATAATCCGCGGTCGGACCTGTGCGGCATCTCATTCCCCTTCGCCGTGGCTCCTTTGTGACGCAAAGTAGGGTGCACCATGGAGACGTGTCAACGGTGGTCTGCGAGGGCCTGCTCGTCTCGGTCGGTTGATTTCCCCCTCTTGAACCGAGGGCCCCCCGCGACGTACTTTGCATTGTAAAGTACTTCGCACACGACCGGTACGCATCGGCGTCGGCAGGTCCAGCTGCACGGAGAGGCAGGGGTGAAGAAGTGGCTGAGACGTATCCGCGGTGCGCTGGAAATGGGCCTGACCTGGGCCGTCGAGTGGGTGCTCGCCGGTGTGCTGGTCGGGGTGCTCAGCAAGCTCCTGCCCGGTCACCTCCTGGATTTCTTCTTCGGCGTCTTCGACGCCCCTTTGCCGGCGCTGGCGATACCCGGCTTCGTTGGCGGCGTGCTCTTTTCAACGGTGCTCGGGATCGCCGGACGCCATCACAGGTTCGACGAGTTGTCCTTATCCCGATTCGGCGCTTGGGGTGCGATGGGAGGGTTGCTGCTGAGTCTGGTTCCGGCCGCGATGACTGCACTTGGGCTGGCCACTCCGCACGAGAGCTTGTGGCTGATCACTGCGGTGATCAGCGGCCCCTTCGCTCTCCTCGGCGCAGGATCAGCCACCGCGTCTCTGGTGCTGGCAAGGATGTCCGAGGACAGCGAATTGCTGGACGCGGGTGCGGACGTCGCCGACGTGGGACTCACGGATGGGGAGACGAAGGAGCTCCTCGGAGACCGTGACTGATCGCCGACCCGGCATCCGGTCCGAAGCCTTCGAGGACGGGCACCATTCCGGTAGTGGCGGGTGCGCGAGCGATGTCCAACGTCCCTGAAACCCGGCTGCGCGAGCAGGATCCCGGGCGGGGGCGCGAACGGCAAGGCGAAAACGCCCGGACCCTCCGGGCGGACCACGTCGCGTCCAGCACCTGCTTGGCGCTGAGCCAGGATGAGCCTGTGGACTCCGCCGGTCTAAGGGGCAGACGCCTCCGCGGGCGGCTTGGGACACGTTCGATGGATCGGCCGGCCTCCACCGGAGTCGAACGCCATGTTCTCGTGGGGAACGGGTTGGCCGCACTTCGCGCACATCTGCCCGGCTTCGACCGTTCGTCTCGCCGAGTCATTTCCGTCCATGCCGAACAGCTTTCCAAAGAAACCCACCGGTCCCCCTCGCTAGGCGTGAGAATCCATCGCAGAGGAGTGCCGCGCTATCACGAGGCTCCAGACGACTCGAGCCGCGCACCTTGGACCATGCGGCGCTACTCCGTGAACATCTCCCCCAGCACACCCAGGGCTTTCGACAAGGTGGCTGGCGCGATCCGGCCCACGCGCCCGAGCAGGCGGACCCGACCCACGGTCCGGAGCTGATCCAGTACGATGAAGCCGTCCTTCTTCTCGAACCGGCAGGGCAGTCGGAACGGGCAGCGATCCCCGCCGGTGGTCATGGGCGCGACGAGGACCGTGCTCAAGTGAGCATTGAGTTCGTCGGGCGAGACGATGAGGCACGGCCGCGTCTTCTCGATCTCCCGGCCCGTTGTCGGGTCGAGTGACACGAGGAAGACCTCGCCGCGCCGCGGAGCCGGCGCTACCACACCCACTCCGTCTCGTCGCATTCTGTCGGCGCGAGCTCGTCGAGCAGTCGGCCGCCGCCCTCGTTGAGCTCAGCCGCCGCCTCGGCCCAGCCCATACGAGGCGCCGAGACCTTCTCGATCACGATGCCCGAGTCGATTACCCGGAGCTCGACGTCGTCCTCGAGCCCCGCCTCCTTCAGCAGCGGTTTGGGAATGCGCACGCCGCGCGAGTTGCCGATCCGAACGATCTTGGTCTTCATGGCGCCAAAGGATAGGGCGGCGAACTGTAAGCACAACGTACTTACGTCATCCAGGCGATGGCAAGGCCGCGTAGAAGCGATGAAGCGGAGCGAAGCCGCCGCCGACAGCTTCATGCCCGTGCATTGCATTGCGGCCGGCCCCGACGCGTAGTAGCCAGACGATCGCAAGCGCGATGAGGTGCGTTGCTCCACCAGACAGCATCCCGACCGCCACGCTGGCCCCACCCCATACGACGGCGGCCAGGCCCGCCGCCGCGGTGACGCTCACTGTCCGGCGGGTCAGTACGAGCCGACTCCAGCGGCGGCCCCGGAAGGGGCTTATTGCGCCGAGAAGGGCGAAGACGCCGTAGGCCACTGGCTGATCGTCTGAACCGTCTGACCTGGCGTGCGGGGCTGGGAGAGCTGGGACAGCCCACCGCTCAGCCAGCGATGGCCAAGACAGTCCACACGCCGGCGCGGCCGGCATCATGCGTTTGGCTCGCGCTTGGGCACCGCGCGCGGCCCAATGTCTTTCGCGGGCTGTTCCGGACCGCGACGTGTGGGGGCGTACCAGTGAGACCCAACGATCGGCACCTGCGACCGGTTACGCTCCGTAGGCGACCGCGGTCACGCTGTCAACAACAGATACCCCGTGTACAGGATAGTGGCGGCATCAAGTATCCAGATCGCCCTATCGAACGTCTTGTCGCGTGCGCTCCTGTTGAACGTCACGCTCAAGCCCACGATTCCGAACATCGACAGGAGCAGTACGGCCCATAGCGCATGGGGCACGGAAGTGTACACCGCCACAGCCAGTGCTGCATAGACCACCACGAACGCCAGGAACGGCCGGTTGCCCTTCAAGCCGAAACGGCCAACTACGATGCCATGGAGGAGGGCATTGGCCGCAAGCATGCTGGCAAGCAATGACATGTCGCCCATCTCCTGCAATAGGCCCCCGGGCCTGGGACCGTCGAGGACGCATCAGCGTCGAATCGTATCTTGGGCTTCTCCAGCCCCGCAAGCCGACGCGCCTCGGCTATGGCGCCTTGCTGTCGGCGCGGGATTCTCTGAAATCGCTCGGTCGATACGTCTGACCGACGCTAGAGGAACACCACGAACTCGATCCGATGAAGACCTCGGCCCCGGGTTCGACACGTGCACGCATCGTGGCTGGGAACGGTATGCACGGAGCTCCTCCCTGGCACCGGGGACTACGACGCGCGTGCGAGTGGCTGCCGTTGGCCCCATGGTCTCGCCACAAAGCCACACAGAACGCCGTACGCGTGTTGGAGGTGATCCGTGCCCGGAGCACCGCGATGGCCGAGACAGATCTGGCCATGTCGGTTCACGCAGCCTACCGCGACAGCAGGCCCCAGTCCCCTCTCGCCACTCACCGGGCTGTCGTTCGAACGCAGGGCGCCTCAGCCCCGCGCAGTCCACAGGTTGCGGCGGCCACCTCTGCCCGTCAGGCGGGCGTCGTCGAGTCGAGCGACGCCACCACGACGCCGCACGCATCCTGCCCGAGCGTCAACCGGTTCCAGAGTTCGGTAGTGGTACCTGCACCACTACCCAGAGTGCAGCCGTCTCTCCGTCGAGATAGCGCACGTCGTCAACTCCGTCGCGAGCCAGTAGCGGCATGACGGGTTTAGAGGCGAAGCCTCAGTCGGCGCAAAGCGGCAGAAGGACCAGCCACCCGGTCCCGAGCAGCCGTCCATCGTTGCCGAGCGAGCTTACCGGACTTCGACCAGGACGGGCCTCTGCGTCCTGAGAGCCTCAGCGAAATCGGCGGCGTTGTCGACCAGCGCCGCATCCTCCATGCCTCCGGACGCGCACGTGACCACGATTTCCATCGGCGTGTAGATGCCGAGGGTGAGGAAGTTCACGAGCTGGTTCGCGAAGGAGAGTTGGGTCTCGACTCTAGCGACACCATTCGGGCATCGCTGCATGGTCTCTACCGTCTTCGGCGGAACCAGGCCGTAGATCCAGCCACTCGCCCACTTGTTCTCCAGCGTCTGTGGGCTCGGCGGCAAGCCCGTCTCGATGGTGGCGTGATAGCAGCCGGAGAGGGCAAGGGCAGTGGCCACGACAAGCAGTCCGTTCTTCATCGGAACTCCTCCCTGATAGAGCAACCGTCACTCCCGAGTGACGGCCACCGTGGGCGAGAAAGAATCGCGTCACCTTGGCGAAGTGCCGGACCCAGTCAGCCGGCTTCGCTAGGCACAGGGGGACCCGATTGGGCTCGACAATAGGCGCTGCCAGAGGTCCGCACAAGCGCCGGAAGCCGTACGCGCTCAGCCTGTCTCGATAGCAGGGCGTTGCGCGGTGAGCACGACCGCGCCCCGGAGAGCCGTCCCGGCGACCACCGCTACCTCGGCTTTCGTGCATCCGGGCCGACCGTTCAACCCCCGACGATACCGAGCCAGGCAGCGTATCGACCAACTCGCAGCGGAACAGAGATGGTTGCTACGCCCTGCCTGTGTGAAGTGGTGCTCTGCTCCAGCTTGCTGGAGAAGGCCGGCGCAAGTGAGGGTCGCAAGCGGCCCCGGACCTGGAACCCGACCGCGACGGCTTGAAGTTCGTTGCTGGACCGCTCAGGCGCGACGCAGGTCGAACATCACATAGTATGGCACGCGCGTCGCGTCTTCGAGATCGGGATGGCGCTCGATCGCTTGCGCCGTTGGGCTCGGCTCATGCACGCCCTCGACCGAGAACCCAACCGCGAGGATCCAGTCGAACCAGTCCGCGAGCGTCGCGTGGTGCGCCGAGGTGGCGAACGGGTATCCCCAGCGATTCCACTCATACCGCAACGGACCGCGATCGAAATACCGGTCGACACAAAGCCAGCGCTTTCGACCCGACGCGTCCTTGGCCCACTCGCGGAAGGGCATGTCAGTGCAAGGGTGCGCTATTGAGGCGACCATGCGTCCACCAGGCCTGAGCACTGTCCATGCGGCGCGCAGCACGTCAGCGACCCCCGCGTCTTTCGAAGCAAGCTGAGCAGGCAAGATGCCTGGCCTGGGCCGCGAGCTGCAACGCGAGTGGCCCCGGACCTCAAAGCCGATCGCGACAGCTCGAGTTCGTCGTTGGCACATGCGCGTCCGCTTAGGCTACTCCGCCCTTCTGCAGAACATAGATAGCCCATGGGGATGTACGCGTCTCCGAGACCCATTGATAGGGATCCGCCGCCGTCCCCAGAGGTCGATGGAGTGCCACCACCTCGAGCCCAGCTTCCGCGTAGAGCTCGTGGTAGTCGCGGTCGAGCCACAGGACATCTTCGACGGGCCGTCGATCCGGAACATCGAGCATGACGATCCGAACAATGTCGCCTGCGCCGGCGGATCGGTTCTCCGCGAACTCGCGGGTGGTGAAGGAGGTCCACTCGTTGAGGTAGATCTCCGGCGCGGACACCAGGTTTACGACCCTTCCGCGCGGTGAAAGGAGCTCGTGGAACTGCCTGAACAGGTGCGCTCGCGCCTTCCGGCCCGGCACGTTGTCGAAGGTGAATGCGCTGAAGACCAGGTCAAAGCCACTCGGGGTCAGGCTGCTCAGATCGCCGTCGGGAACCAGGAGGTATGCCCCGCCACGGTCGCGCTCGCGGGCGCAGGCCAGCATGGACGCTGAGATGTCGACCCCTGTCACCTCGAACCCCAGGTCCTTCAGAAAGCGGCTGGACCTGCCTGCACCGCACCCGAAGTCCAACGCACGGCGCCCGGTGACGTGCTCCAGCAGAAGCCCGGGGATGTCTCGAAATGCCAAGTAGTATGCAATTCCTCAAGAGGATTTGCATTGCCCGCGCAAGGGTCGCGATAGACGAGCGGCGTGAGGAGAGCGGCCCGCGGGGGTATCACGGTCACGCAGCCATGAGCGCCCGAGGGAAAGAGGTCTCGCGATAGTCGACTGCTGCGATCATCAGGCGGAGCCCGTGCTGCGTGGGGCGATAGAGACGGCTGTTGCCCACCTTCCGGATGAGTCCGTGGCCGCGGAGCTTGGCGATCTTGCGCGAGGTGTGTTCACCCCTGCGCAGCCGTTCCTCCCTGGAGCGTGGTGGCGACGTGTACAGGTGCCGCTGGAGATCGCGGTTGCGGAAGCCGTGGATGGCGTGGTCTCCGTGGAGCACGGCCTGGAAGAGCGCACAGTCGTCGGCTGCGATGGGGTTGAAGCGCGCGTAGCGGGTGCCGCGGTGGACACGGGATCGGCACAGGCGGTCGAGCTCGCGGACCGCCTCGCCCTTCGGTTGTACGTACGCGAGCGCTTCGAGGTACCGCAGGTTGGCGTGCAGCGCGACTTGAGCAAAGCGCCACAGACCGGCCACGCCCTTGGTCATGGGCCACCACCGCCGCGAGCGACGCCCGTCGCGGGACGTCCGGATCCGCAGGATGCGGAACTCGCTCGGATTGTTGATCGTGGTCTCGATCCTGAGCACGCTGCCCTTGTCGTACATCTTGAGGCTGTTGCGCTTCATGCGGTGCTTGATGCGTCGTCCCTCGGTGCGACGCTTGAGGTCGCTCGTCACCTCGCCCAGGAAGTGGCCGTTGAGCTTCCTGCCGAGGAACCGGAAGACGTCGTCGGCCCCGAAAGCGGTCATCGCATGCTCGAGCAGAGCCGGATAGATGGCCTCGAGCGTGCGCCGGTCCTTGAACATCACGTCCGTGGCGTACTCCGCCTGGTCGACGACCCAGTAGTAGCCGCCGAAGCGGGTGCGGCGGATCACGTCGAGCATGGGATTCACCCGTCGGGCCAACGCATTCAGGATCCGAGGCCACTTCCGGCGGGCGAACCGGTCGCAGATCCGCTGGGCCTCGGCCACATCGTCGATGCTCAGCAAGGTGTTGGCGAAGCGCTGGTAGCCGATGCCCCTGTTGTCCAACGCCCGGGCCAGCCACTCCCGGCCGTTGATCCACACCTGGATCTCGAAGGGAAACCAGCTCTGAAGCCGCACGTGCATGAGGCCGAACTCGGGATCCACGAAGTAGAAGTAGAAATGCAGGCACTTGCGACTCTTGCGCACCACCTCCAGGCGGTGCGTTTCCCGATTGCCCTGCACGGTGAACGAGCGGCACGGCTCCAGCACGCTGAACACGCAGACCAGCCCCTCCGTGATGCCGTCTCGCTGTGCGATCTTGCGAGCCACATCCTCCTTCGACTCCCCCTGCCGCTTCGTCGTCGCCGACGCCAGGTACTCGAACGGCCGCCCCGCCTCCTCGGCCAGGCGCATCGCGTGGGCCTTGAGCCGCTGCGTGACGCCCTCGACGTAGCCCTTGAAGTCCTTGAGCAGCACGCCCTGCCGGGTCAGGAACATCGCGAAACGGCCCTGAGGGTAGAGCTGCGTCAGGTGTCCCTTGAACACCAGCCGATCGAAGGTCGACAGCGTGCCGACGACCGCGTCGGCGTGTATCTTCAGGAAGTCGTCCATGGCCGGCCCACCGGCGGGATGGTTGCTACTGAGCCTCGAGCTCCGAGCCTTCGGGCTCCTTACAGGCGGCGTCAAGAACCATCGGCGTCGTTACTTCATGCTTCATCACGACGCGTGGGCCGGCGACCCCCTCGGTTGCTACCGGGTGGGGCAGCGTCAGCGGGGCGGATCGGTGCGGGGCAACCGCGGTGCGAAGCACACGGTGGGGCGACTCAGCCAACCCTCCCAGCCCAGCCTCAACCCCCTCGCCTCCCATCATCCTTTGGTTGCGGCCGAAGGCCGCGCTATGTTCCCGGGAACTCCAGATGGGAGTACGCCAAGGCACGGGCATCATCGTTGTAGACGTTCGCGAATTGCTCCGCCATAGGGTCCCGCACAGGCTATCGTCTTTCGAACTGGGCTACGCGAGCACAATGTCTGGTCGGGCCGCAAGCTGCAAGGGAGTGGCCCCGGACCCACCTAGCTGACCACGTCAGGTTGAGCGCCTGGGTCAGGATGATGCGTTGGACTGGTCAGCGGACATGGGGAACCAACCGAGTCCACAGACATGGGTTACAGTCGGCACCTCCAAAGGAGGTGACCGAGGCCGTTCACCGAGACCCACATCGTGGACGAACGAACCCGTCTCATCGAAGACGTTCACCGCAGCCTCAGGACCTTCTCGCGTCTCGGCGAGCTCTACGGCATCAGCCGCAAGACCGGCTACAGGTGGCTCGCCCGATGGCACGCTGAGGGCCCGCCGGGCCTCCACGATCGATCGAAGCGGCTGCGGAAGGGAGTTCGAGAGCAGTGCCCCCCGGCATTCAGCCATCTGGCCTGGCATGTGTCGCCATACGGCAGACACGGAGGTGCGCATGTCATCCATCGGGGCGGGGCTTGCTGAGGTTCGCAGGTATTGGCGCCAGGTTGAGGAGCACCCCTGGCAAGAGCATCACTACGTGTCCCTGCTCGGGCTTCGAACCTACGACGCCATCGAGCTTCATGCGCGCCTTGCGGAAGGCCTTTCCTACGAGACGCTCGAGCGGCTGCGCCGTGTCCTCGACCTCCCGGCCTCACGCGTCTCCGAGCTGATCCGGATTCCGGCACGGACGCTCGCCCGCCGCAAGGAGGCCAAGCGTCTTCAGCCAGACGAATCTGACCGGCTCCTTCGGCTTTCCCGGTTGGTCGGACTCGCGCTACGTCTATTCGAAGGAGACTCGGCAGCCACGCGCACCTGGCTGACGCCGCCGCACTCCGCCCTCGGAAGGCAGACTCCGCTGGACCTCGCCACCACCGAGGTGGGTTCTCGGGAAGTTGAGCACCTGATCGGGCGGTTGGACCACGGGATCCCCCTGTAGTGCTCACCGTCTGGCGGATCACGAAGATCCGGCATGTGTCTGCGGCATTCGATGGGGAGGGCGCGCGCCTCTTCGGAGGACGTTGGAACAGCCAACCTGCGTCAGCAAGGCTGTCAGGCGCCCGCGACTGTCCCTCGCCTGCCGAGCGACCGAAGCCGCCGCGCCAGGACCAGCACACCGGCCGCGACCACCAAGGCCATTCCGCGCTGCACGAAGCCCTGGCCATAGCGTCTGTCCAATGCGACATAGGAAAGCAGCAGAACCGCCAGCACTACGCCGAATCCGATCGCTCCTTTGGCCAAGTCTCGCCATCCTGCCAGAACCCGCATCCGGCTCGCGAGGACAAACGGGGCCGCGACTGTCACGAGGGCCGTCCCGATGCCGAACGCGTAGTGCAGTGCGCCTTGCCATGAGGCCGTGGCAACCGCAACTGAGCATCCAGGCTCCGCCGCCATACACGGCAACCGGAAGAACATGTCGCTCAGGTTGTCGAGCCCCATCAAAGAGAGGGCGACCATCCATGCACCGATCGGCTCGCCGCGGCCTGGCAGCATCATAGCTGGCCGCAACCCAGCCAGTGCAAAGACGATTGTCAGGACCCCAGCGAATGCCTCAGGCACTAGCATGAGCCACGGCGATCGAGCACTCGCCGCACCTAGGTCACTGATGTCGTGGAGAGCTGCCGAGTACGGGGAGCCCTGGATCCAGCCGGCGACAAGCCAGGCCGAGTTGAAGAGGATGACGGCAGCCACTGCCGACCACGCTTGCCACCCGAAGCGTTGGCCACCCGTCGCCGCCCCTTGGTCTGAAGGCATCGCCGTCATTCCGACCGTCTCCGTCCCGGGTTGGAACTGCAAGCCCGACAGTAAGGGCGCCCAACGTCTTCGCATTCTCGTTGCACAGTCTGGGCGCTGACCCGAAGCCGTGAACTGTCGGGCGAACGGCCTCGGTCTCTGATCTAACCTGCGTCAGCAAGCAATGTTAGTTAGGCCACTGTAGCGTAGAGGACCCACTCCCCGCGACCGACCATGTATCGGCACTTCCCGATGTCCATCTGGATCCAGGGGCCCTTGGACGGTAGCCAAAGGGCGGCGCTCCACCAGATAGACGTTGTTCCCTTCGAAGCGGTGGGTCATCTCGAGCAGGTGCTCAAGCCCTGGCCGCACTCGGCCTACGCGGTACTCCGAGATCGCGTCCTCCGCCGACGATCTCGCAGCCGCAGGGATCGGCACTTCGAGGTCCGCTCAGGATGCCCTTTCGGACGGCTTCTTCATCGCGCGGGCAAGCACCCTCAACGCCTCATTCACCGCGCGACCGTCCGGGAACGCCTCGGCCACGTCGGGGTCGAGCACGATCACGTTGCTGCCCTCGGCGAAACGAGCTGCGTACTTGCCCCGCACTCCTTCCGAGAAGTCGTACTCGTCGCGCATGTCGTCCAACTCGTCACTCTTGCTCATAGCGCGGCCTTCGGCCGCAACCAAAGGGTGGGAGGCGAGGGGGTTGAGGCTGGGCTGGGAGGGTTGGCTGAGTCGCCCCACCGTGTGCTTCGCACCGCGGTTGCCCCGCACCGATCCGCCCCGCTGACGCTGCCCCACCCGGTAGCAACCGAGGGGGTCGCCGGCCCACGCGTCGTGATGAAGCATGAAGTAACGACGCCGATGGTTCTTGACGCCGCCTGTAAGGAGCCCGAAGGCTCGGAGCTCGAGGCTCAGTAGCAACCATCCCGCCGGTGGGCCGGCCATGGACGACTTCCTGAAGATACACGCCGACGCGGTCGTCGGCACGCTGTCGACCTTCGATCGGCTGGTGTTCAAGGGACACCTGACGCAGCTCTACCCTCAGGGCCGTTTCGCGATGTTCCTGACCCGGCAGGGCGTGCTGCTCAAGGACTTCAAGGGCTACGTCGAGGGCGTCACGCAGCGGCTCAAGGCCCACGCGATGCGCCTGGCCGAGGAGGCGGGGCGGCCGTTCGAGTACCTGGCGTCGGCGACGACGAAGCGGCAGGGGGAGTCGAAGGAGGATGTGGCTCGCAAGATCGCACAGCGAGACGGCATCACGGAGGGGCTGGTCTGCGTGTTCAGCGTGCTGGAGCCGTGCCGCTCGTTCACCGTGCAGGGCAATCGGGAAACGCACCGCCTGGAGGTGGTGCGCAAGAGTCGCAAGTGCCTGCATTTCTACTTCTACTTCGTGGATCCCGAGTTCGGCCTCATGCACGTGCGGCTTCAGAGCTGGTTTCCCTTCGAGATCCAGGTGTGGATCAACGGCCGGGAGTGGCTGGCCCGGGCGTTGGACAACAGGGGCATCGGCTACCAGCGCTTCGCCAACACCTTGCTGAGCATCGACGATGTGGCCGAGGCCCAGCGGATCTGCGACCGGTTCGCCCGCCGGAAGTGGCCTCGGATCCTGAATGCGTTGGCCCGACGGGTGAATCCCATGCTCGACGTGATCCGCCGCACCCGCTTCGGCGGCTACTACTGGGTCGTCGACCAGGCGGAGTACGCCACGGACGTGATGTTCAAGGACCGGCGCACGCTCGAGGCCATCTATCCGGCTCTGCTCGAGCATGCGATGACCGCTTTCGGGGCCGACGACGTCTTCCGGTTCCTCGGCAGGAAGCTCAACGGCCACTTCCTGGGCGAGGTGACGAGCGACCTCAAGCGTCGCACCGAGGGACGACGCATCAAGCACCGCATGAAGCGCAACAGCCTCAAGATGTACGACAAGGGCAGCGTGCTCAGGATCGAGACCACGATCAACAATCCGAGCGAGTTCCGCATCCTGCGGATCCGGACGTCCCGCGACGGGCGTCGCTCGCGGCGGTGGTGGCCCATGACCAAGGGCGTGGCCGGTCTGTGGCGCTTTGCTCAAGTCGCGCTGCACGCCAACCTGCGGTACCTCGAAGCGCTCGCGTACGTACAACCGAAGGGCGAGGCGGTCCGCGAGCTCGACCGCCTGTGCCGATCCCGTGTCCACCGCGGCACCCGCTACGCGCGCTTCAACCCCATCGCAGCCGACGACTGTGCGCTCTTCCAGGCCGTGCTCCACGGAGACCACGCCATCCACGGCTTCCGCAACCGCGATCTCCAGCGGCACCTGTACACGTCGCCACCACGCTCCAGGGAGGAACGGCTGCGCAGGGGTGAACACACCTCGCGCAAGATCGCCAAGCTCCGCGGCCACGGACTCATCCGGAAGGTGGGCAACAGCCGTCTCTATCGCCCCACGCAGCACGGGCTCCGCCTGATGATCGCAGCAGTCGACTATCGCGAGACCTCTTTCCCTCGGGCGCTCATGGCTGCGTGACCGTGATACCCCCGCGGGCCGCTCTCCTCACGCCGCTCGTCTATCGCGACCCTTGCGCGGGCAATGCAAATCCTCTTGAGGAATTGCATAGACCTGCGTCAGCAAGACATGCTGGTCAGGGTGCCCCGGCAGGCACGCGTTGAGGAGCCAAGTACTCCTCCACCATGGAGATCGTCGAAACGACGTCGCCACGAAACCCGACCAGGAGGTCTCTGTACCACGTGTTCCAGGCCATGTGAACAAACGCCAGCGACGAAGCAAGGTGTTCGAGGCCGGCTTCGTCGCGCGACAAAGGCGCGGAGTCCAGGGACTGCCACCGAACGGCGGACCAACTCTGAGTCGCAGCATCCAGGCTCTCGTCGTAGTGGGCGCTGTTGTAGTCAATGCGGTTGTAGATGGTCTCGTAGAGCTGTCCAAGCCTCAGGACGAGTTCGGGAGCTCCCAGATCGGCCAGCTGATTCCCGGCGACCATGGTCGTCCACGAAGCTCGCCGGGGGAATAGCGTCGAGTTTTCGGCGCTCACGCGGTACAGCGCTCCGGCAACACTATCTGCCGGGGACGGTCCCGGACTCGCTAGCCAGCGCGCCAGGTTGGAGTAGTCCACGTGAAGGGAGTCTTGCTTGGCGATGATTCGGTCGAAATCGCGAACATCTTCACGGAGTTCGCCAAGCAACTGAGTGAGTGCAGCGCGAGCTGCCGCACGATCTGAGCGACGTTGGGATGCCCCCTCGAGATAGACACCGAGGTACACAGACCCGACGATGAGGGCGAAATCAGCCGCCCATCTGACCCACCGCATCCGGCCGTCTCCAGCCATTGATTGGGCCTCCGTTTCCTGTAGGTGTGGGCACCCTAGCGTCTTTCGACCTAGGCTGCGCGAACAAGATGCTCGGGCGAGGCCGCGAGCTGCCCCGGACCCTCTACGCTGACCGCGTCAGGTTGAGTTCGCTGTCAGACAGACTCGCCGCCACGGAGCTCTAGTCGCACCGTCTCGCCCTCTGAGTCGAGCACTGTTATCGGTGCATACGACGCAACCATGCCCGTGAGGGGGCTTGGATCGTGAGCAATCCGCGGGCCGTCCCCACGGTCGATTACAACGGCAACGTGGGGGACGGGCTCGTACCCAGGAACAGCGCCCTCACGCATGCCAGGATGCTCGAACAAGACGAGCGACCGGGCGCCCGCGTAGATTGAACCGAGCACTTCGTATCGCCAGGTGCGATGAGTGTCCTCCATCTTGCCCTTTAGCTGGTCCGCGAACTCCGGATACTCCTCCGCCAGGGATGCAAGATACCGCCGATACCGGGCGCTTGGATCCACCGCTTCGAGGTAGCGCGCGAACAACTCAACGTCGCCGAGGCGGTCCAGCTCCTCTTGGGACTCTATGCCCGCGAAGTAGTCAGCGATGCGGCGTGGTGGAAGCATGGAGTGCTGGCGGACGAAGTACTCGGCCACCTCCCGCGGCATGTCTGGATAACGCTCCAGATGGGCTTCCACCGTGATCGGCTGGGCTGGCCGCGAGTTGTGGGGCGCGTCGCTTTCCCGAAAACGCTTGAGGAAGACCGGATCGAGAAGACGCGCCGCTTCCGTCCATTCTTCGGCTACCAGATGCTCGAAATAGCGAGCGACCACGCGGTTCTGATCCTTGGGAATGTTCACGAACCCTTCCGAGGCTGCCCAACGTCTTTGAATCTCTTGCTGCGCAGGCTGGTCGCTGACCCGGGGCCGTGAGCTGTCAGGCGAACGGCCTCGGACCCCGATCTAACCTGCGTCAGTAGGAATTGCTAGTTAGAATGCAGCCTCCCCAGGGCCGATCGACCAAGGTGTGGTCAGCCGTGCGCCAGGCTCCTCACGTGGAGGATCTCACGCGCCTCAATCGGCCGGAGGTCATCCGCCGCGAGGGTGACGACGGCGACCGTGCCCCCTTCCCCCGACACGAACTCCACTTCGAAGGACTCGGCGGAATAGCGATGGACGACCGCCCCGACGTCGCCGGCCTCAAGGCCAGCGTCCGGAAGTGCCCGACGCAGCACGACGGTATCGAGCTCTCTCATGGTCTCCTCGGGGTCGGGTAGGCGGTCACGAGAACCGGAACGCCTGCGTCATCGACGATCCATACGGTTGCGAGTGCGAGTGGGTTCCCGTCTGGCGCCACGACGGAGCCCTTCCACCACGTACTTCGTCCCAAACTCCGTGGCATCTTCCTTTGCCACCGTGCCTTCAGCAGCGACTTGGCGCAACGTCTCCTCGAGTTGCTCGGGAGCGTCGATCGAGTAGCCCCGCGACTCGAAGTACCGAGCCTTGGCACCGCCCACGGAGTGGGCAACGGCCAGCAGGTAACCAGTGACCTTCCGGCGCGCGATCTGGACGCTGTGACGGTTGGGAAGTTCCAAGCCTCGTGGCCGCCCCGTTCCTATGGCCCAGGTGGGAGTGTGATCGGAACGGTACGCCGGAGATGGGCCGGTCGCCGGGATGGGGCCACGGCCGGCCACGGGCGGTGGCGCCGGCGAAAACTCGGCACGGAGCGCGTAGCGACCCAGTGCTCTCAGGTCCCCGAAGGCCGGTGAACGCAGTGCCTGCCGTACCCCGGGCAAGCCGGCTGCATTCTAACGTCTTTGGCGCTAACCTGCGTGAGCAACATGCTCGGCCGGGGTTGTGAGCTGCAAGGCGAACAACCCCGGACCCTCTCCGCTGATCGCGTCAGGTTCAGTTCGTTGTCAGAGCACTCGCCCGCAGCGCGTCAGGACAAGCTTCACCGTGGAAGGCACAATTCGACCTCGAAGGTCATCCACTCGATGAGGCCGTTCGGGTTCGCGGAGTCGCCAGGGCGTACCGAGCCCTCCAGAATCGAAAACGTTGCCGGGTAGACCGGGAGTTCTGCCATCACGGAGCGGGCTTCCTCTACTTCGGCCTCGGAGTGGTTTCCGGGCCAAAGCAAGACATCCAGCGCACCTCGAGCCACGTTGTAGTCTCGGCTGGACGCGACGAAAGCAAAGTCTCGGGGCGTCATCGATAGGGCCGTCTGTGCGGTCATGCCATAACCGGTGTCCACGTACCGCGGGTTGGCGAACCGATACGGCGGCGTGGCCACCATCGAGTAGTCGGTCTCGGGGGAGTCGACGGGCGTTACTCGGATGGTCCACCCAGTGGGGTTCGGAGCGCCGGCCTCGGGATCCAGACGGAAGAGTAGACCGGGCATCACCTCCTTCCAGAACTCCTGCCCGGAAGACACGGTTCCTCTGAGCCGCTCGCTACTGCACCGGCGCGGCGATCCAACCGCCTGCGCGGTCGCCGACGACACGGTTGTCAGGGATGCCGCCAACCAGGTGACTATCGCCATTCTCGCGAGAACCACGGCGCACTCCTTGGGGCGCTCTTCTATGGAGCCTAAGAAGTCAAGCTCCTCGACTACTGGCCACACTGCGCCCGGGACGGTAGCTGGTCTCCCGTCCTCGACTTCTGGTGCGGCGGCTTCTTCTTTTGGCGTCGGGGCCTGCATGCCCCGAACTACCTTCTATCCGTGTCGGCGCTCTCGACTTGGCCGATCACCCTATCCTCTGTTCGCTCCCGGAGCGAGCTGCAGAAGCCCGTTGGGGGGCGGCTCCATCTAACGTTCGGTCCTGGCGACCTGCCACCAGACCCGGCGACATTACGGCACGCCCCCACCTGCACCTGTTGACATCGCCCCTCAGGCCTGGGTCAGCGCTCCCTCCGGAAGCGCACCCGTCTCCAGGTAGCGCCACAACTCGATCAGCAGCCGGCGAGCCAGCGCCACGATCCCGATCCGCCGGATCCTCTTGCTCCCATGCCCGAAGCGTCGCTCGTACCAGCGAGTCAGCTCGCTCTCCGGTTGGAAGCGCAGCCAACACCACGCTATCTCGATCGCCATCCCCCGAACGTGGCGATTGCCCGCCTTGTCGATGCCGAGCTCCTGCTCCACGTCACCGCTCTGGTGCGGCGTCGGCGTCAGCCCCGCCAGTGCGCCCACCTCTCGCCGGTTCCGAAACTCCCGCCACCCGAAGAACTCCATCACGAACAGCCAGGCGCTGTTCAATCCGATTCCTCTCAGGCTCAGCAGCTGTCGGACCTTCGCTACTTCCTCGTCCTCCGACCTCCTCAGCAGCGTCCGTCGTTCCTTCTCCACCTCCCCGATCAGCCCGTTCAGCCACTCGACTGTCGCCCACTCCCGCTTCACACGCTTCAGCGCTTGCTCCGGCAGCGGCAGCCCGTCCCACAGCTCGGCCCGCTCCACTTCCTCCTCGAACCGCGGCCCGAGTTCCAGGCCCCCTACCCCCTGCGTCGCCAGCACCGCCTTGATCCGGTTCGTCACCCGCGTCCGGTCCCGTTTCAGCGTCGTCAACTCCCGGTGAAGGTGCCGCGCGTCTTCCGCTTCCGGGCTCGGCACCCGCACCACGCTGCACACGCCCCGCTCCCCGCCCCAGTAGCGGATCAGCACCCGCAGCAGCCCCTTCAAGTCCAGCCGATCGGTCTTACGCCTCTTTCCCCGTCGCTTCACCTCGATGCTCGACGCGTCGAGCACGTGGTTGACCACGCCGATCGATTCCAGAAACCGGTGGATCCAGAGAACCCATCCCGTCCCGCCTCGTAGCAGCTCACCACTTCCCTGTCACTGCTCAGCCCGAAGCGCTTCTTGGCTCGCTCGATCTCCCCCTCGAGCGCCTCGAAATCTCCTCCCACCACCACCCGCTCGCGCGGTCGTCGGCCCATCCCCGTCGCGAAGCCCAGCTTCCATTCCTTCTGGCCAAGTTCGAGCGCCAGATACAGAACTGCCCTATCTTCCTTCCCGCGGGTCGTCGCTGCTCCATACATACCTCCTCCTCGTTGTGCTTTCTTCCCAAGAGGAGCTTAGCTGCGGCGGCCCGCTGCCGCTTTCTAGGTCTTCACATAGGATCTAACGTCTTTCGAACCAGGCTGCGCGCGCAACATGACGACCCGGGGTTGTGAGTTGCAAGACTGGTGGATCTCTCTCGGCATCACGCCCGAACTCATCGAACCAGGCAAGCCCCAGCAGAACGGCCGGCACGAACGCATGCACCGCACGCTCAAGGAAGACGCCACACTACCTCCTCGCGCCAACCTCCGCGCGCAACAGTCCTGCTTCAACGAGTTCCGGAGGGTCTATAGCCACGACCGTCCCCACGAGGCCCTGAACATGGAGACTCCCTCCATGCTCTACTCGCCCTCGCCGAGGCCTTTCACCAGCCGGCCCGGTCCTCTCGAGTACCCGGCTCACTTCGAGCTTCGCCGCGTCTCCCGGAGGCTGCACCCTCCGGTGGAAGAGCAGGAAGGTCTTCGTCTCCAGCTTGCTCAAACACGACTTCGTCGGCCTCGAGCAGATTGCAGAGGACGTCTGGTCCGTCTTCTACGGTCCCGTTCACCTCGGCTGGCTCGATGAAGCCGACTACCGCATCATGGATGTCAAAGAACGCTCTCGTCGTACTCGCTGGAACTGTAAACCATCAGCCAAGTACGTTCTGTAAAGCATCTCCTGCCCGTTCAGCGCCCTCAACGGCCATGTGTCGGCCACAGCGGCGATCGGAGAGTTCCAGCCTCTGGCCTGGGCTACACGGACCGTGATGACGACATGACGTCAGGCCCAGGTTAACTTCGGCGGGCGAGGCCCTTCCGTCCATTCGTCCTGGGCCGACAAGAATAGGACACAGACGTGAGATCTGCATGACGGAGCGCGACCCGGAGATTCTCAGCGAGGAGGAGGCGGCCCGTGTGTGGGGACGGGCGGCTCAGCTTCAGGCCGAGGCCGCTGGCGATGTCCCGGCGCCAACGGTCGAGACCGATGAGGATGGGCCTCCCTCGCGTGGATATGCGCTTGCGCAAGTACGCTCCGCAGCTCTTGAGGCCGGGATCGCCGAGCAGTTCGTGGAAGCGGCGCTTGCGGATATCCGAGTAGAGCGGCTTCTCGGCAACGAACGGAGAGGTCATGCTCTCGCCCGTCGATTCCTGAATCACCCGCCCAATACGATCACGGTTCAGAGAGTTGTCGCAGCGACGCCTCAGGAAGTCCTCTCCGCCATGGAGGCCGTGTTCCCGGGTGAGCCTTTTCGCCTCACGTTAACGGACCAGCAAGGCGATCCACTTGACGGGGGCATGCTGGCGTTCGCTCTACCAGGCCCGCGGACTCCATTCGAACGCGGATTCGCGGTTGAGACCACAGATGCCGGGCTCAAGCAGGTGTTCGTCTCCTTGCGCCCGGTGGACGAACCCATCGGCGGCTGCGTGATAACTGCGCAAAGCCCCGTGACATCCCATAACCTTGGCTTCGGCCTGGGAATGCTCGTGACGACACTAACCGGGGGGGTGGGGTTGGGCGGGCTCGGTGCCCTCGGGATAGCGATTGGAATAGGGCCGGTTGGAGCGATCGGGGGAGTCCTGCTGGGCGCTGGTCTGGGCGTGAAGGGATTCCGAGCCCTATACCATTTCTCCATGCGCAGAGCTACCAAGGCGCTGGAAGGTCTGGTGGGCGCGGTCGCCGCTCGAGCCAAGGGCATCTGGCAACCCTAGCCGGGCCTGGTTGGCCGACGAACAGCGCCATCAAACGTCTTTGCATTCTTGCTGCGCAGGCTGGGCGCTGACCCGAGGCCGTGGGCTGTCAGGCGAACGGCCTCGGACCCTGATCTAACCTTCGTAAGCAAGACTTGCTAGTTAGACGGAAACGATTTGCCGCTGTTCCCTGACCTGCGCGCCGCTGATGAGGCGACGGGGGGGCCGACCTCTCCACGAGTCTCCCTCCGCGTCGCATCAGGAGCAGCTAGAGTTCGCGGCTATCGTCCCTCGGGGGCCCGACCCGGCGCGTCCCCACGTCCCCAAGGTGCAGCAACCATCGATGCATTCATGCACCGCTTCCCGGCTCCGCATCTCAGCGCCGGGGATTCCACAGCGTCCGAGGACCGTGCCTGCCCAACCCTTGCTAGACGGCGGCAGGTTGCACAATCTCCCTCGCTTCCACTGGCGAGGCTCCTATTGGGCCTCAGCCCGCGCTCGGAGAGCCTGATTTAGAGCCTCGTGACTCCGCTGCTGCGGTCGTCCCATCAGCAACGAGAAGACGGGCCCGAGCATCCCATGGATGTCCTCGACGTGAGTGAACATGACCCGCCGCTCCCCGAGCGGCCGAATCTCGAATCGGCGATAGCCCTCGAAAAACCATGGAGCGACAACGTGACCCCGCCATGTCAGGAGTGCATTGGGGTCGAGCTGCTCAACTCTTGCTGAGACGTCGAGGGCCGGTCTTCCGGGTAGCGTGAGCCTCAACCTTATGGATTCGCCAACTTTGAGCGGGCCACCGATCACCGGGATCTGCGGATTCCACTCCGGATACTGGTCGAAAGACGTCACCGTCTCCCACACCTGTTGCGGCGAAGCGTTGATCTCGAAGCTGGTTTGGTAAACAGGCATGGGGAGCGCTCGTCAAGTCGCTGGGGGCCGCCGTCTAACGGATATTGGAATTCTGCTGGCACGAGCTGGAGAGCTGAGACCCACGGACCAACCGGTCCTACGATAGCCTGCGGCCTGCCGGCACCACCAGACTCTCGTCGCC
>CAVUEU010000005.1:0-747015 GCA_963740595.1 uncultured Gemmatimonadales bacterium | reverse complement strand
GAACCTCCACCCACTCCACGACTGGTGACCGATCGGGCACCCCGCCGGGTCAGATGCCGCTACTTCAATGCCACGTCCAGCGGCACCTTCCTAAAAATGTCGAGATGTCCGCCTACCGTTGCATCGAGCACCTCCCGACCGGCACGCTCGAAGGCCTCCTTGGCCATGCTGTAAGCGAATTCTTCTCCCTTGTAGTCCGGAATCCGCCAAATCTGGCCCGATTCGTAGTACCCGCTCGCGAAATGGTTCTTCTCCTCGCCGTCGCTGACAATAGGAGTGCAGGGGATTCCCTGAATCGCGTAGCTATGGTCCTTGCCTACCAGTATCACCCTCGAGAACCCCAGGTGGAACACGACCTGCAACGCCGCAAACGTAACGCTGTGTCCACCGTACACTCCCCGAGCGATATCGGTGCTAAAGTGGGGCGCGAATAGAGACCTCAAGAAATACGTTGCCTCTTGGGTCACATATCTACGACCTGCCCAGTTGACAAACTTTGGAATGGCCAGCGCTTCGAGATCTAGGCCGATGTACCGAATCTGACTCACCACGTCCATTGCTACACAGCAGCTCGGAAGAAAGCCGAACCGCTCCCGCAGCAAATGAACGCGGTTGAGGCCCACCGTGTACTTACCTCCCAGTAGATCCATCGGCGTTCGTGAGAGGCTCGGTCCGTTGGCTATTATCACGCACTGCTCACCCACGTGGGAATCGCGCAAGGACTCAAGACGAGCCCCTTGACGTCGGCGGCCGTCCTCACCGATCCACCATGCGACGGTATGCGGCACCGCGCTGATACGGCGCTGAACGGCATCCCAAACCCGCCGTGTCGACCACTCATGCGCCTTCGTCCTCCCTAGGTAGGCGAGTCGCCTATTCATCCGCGCTCCTCCTTCCGCCAGACTCATCCTGCGACCGCGGAGGATCCATGCCCTCGGTAGCCGAGTGAAGTTCCCTCATCCGTCGCTCCCACCGAGCGACAACACTCCTAACCCAGTCCACGTCAAAGCTCGGATCGATCCCGATCAGGTTTCCATGAGCACGGTCAGCCGCCAACGGCGCCGAGGACTGCACGATCCGCCGCCAGCGATGGCGGCCGCTGTACCGCAACACGGGATACCACTCTGACACGAGTATGCGGTAGTTGAGAGCCAGAATGAAGTCACATAGAGACCGATAGCTGTGGCCGCCAGCCTCACGCTTCGCCTCATCGAACTCGCACATGACGAGGCGCGGCCGGAGGCGAGACCACGGGAAGCCCCTAAGCACCGCCAAGTCATGCCCCTCCGCGTCCACCTTCAACAGCTCCACGGAGCTAACGTTGTGCTCCGAGCATGCCTCCGCGAGAGTCACCAATTCGATAGTGCCGCGCACTGAATGAGACTCGTCAAACCCGTAAAGAGAGGAGATCGCCGAACGTCCCGGGCTGCGGTAAAACGGCACCGACGACGCAGCATGATCGGACACGCCTCGCGGATCGACGGTAAGGCGCCGGAATCGCCGGCGCACCCATCTTAGCGCCGCCCGGTTGAAGCCATCAGGCTCGAAGGCCAGCGATGACCAGCCCCTTCTCAGAAACGGCTCGCTCGAGGTTCCAAAGCGCGCGCCCACGTCCACCATGCATCCTGGGGGCAGCTTAGCCGCGAGCGCAACCAGCAAATCCGTCTCGTTCTCCCTCCCCCGGCGAAGCGCATTCAGCAAACCGCGCGGAAGCATGGCGATGGCTGACCCGATCAGAGTGGCTCGCACCCTACTCACGCTCGTGAGCCCCCGAGACAGCATCACCCATCCTTCCATGAGATCCCCCGTCGCTCTCTCTACTAGGCGCGCCCCGCCCGTACCCCGCTTCTTCCCTGTGGTGAGCCCGCCCCTCCCAGCGCCCACGACTTGCCAGCCCGAACGTACCCCAAAATACTGGCCACAGTGTGTACATTCCGGAGCGAGAGATGTTCTCCGTTAGGAGCGATAGACCGACGACCACAGAGAGCGAGAGAACTGCGTAGACTCCGGGCTCTCGAAGACCTGCACGCAAGACGGCACGCCAAATATGCCACGCAGTCACTAAGACGATCAGCCCGAACAATGCGGTCCCGATCCATCCGACTGCAACAAGCTGCGCCAACCATTCATTGTGCGTCGTGCGGCCATATGTCGCATAGAACGTCTCATGCCCGCTTCCCATGGGGTGGGCCTCAATCATCGCCCAGGCGAGCGACCAGTAGTACAGACGGGCGGTAAACCCACTATCCGTGCCTGGGTCGAGAAGACCTTCAACACGATCTTCAAAGCGAGCCGCACCTTCGCCCGCCTGTACCAGCGAAATGGATGCGATCGCGACAGCGGCGAGTAGCGCCACGAGAGTCACCGCACGAGCAACCCGCATCCATCGTGCCTTCCATCGATCATTCGGCGGGAACAACACATACATACCGAGCATCACAGCCTCGGCAAGCCATGCTACTCTGGTGCCGGCAATAACCGTGAAGCCCACAAGCACGGCAGCCGCCAGGGACCAGATGAGACCAAACGGCCCACCCAACCGAAACCGCATCATGGTCAAGGCCAGGCCGAGGCCGCCCGCGGCGAAATAGCCAGCGGCATTGGGACCCACGGCCTCCTCTCCTCGCAGAATGAACCCCGTGCCTCGATCGAGAGTCAGCAGTCTATCTATGCTGAAGTCGAAGTGGCCAGGTGCTACCTGAAATATCATCACAGCGGTGACAGTCACGGCCGAGCATATCATCGCCGCGAGGAACACACGTGTAGGATCCGCCGAACTGTTCTTGAAGAGCCAGTAGACGAGCCAGGGGAATACCATCACCCGCACCAGCACTGTGAAATCATACCACTCAGTGTGCAGAGGCCAGGCATAGATGAAGTAGAGCACAAAAAGTAGGTCGATGGAATCGAATCGTAGCTGTCGACGCCTCAGTGAGGTAGCAAACACCGAAGCCACGAGGAGCAGCCATACGGGAACACCTACCAGGGGCCACACGGGCGTGATCGCAAGCACCAGCGAGGCATAGAATGCGATCATTGCGAAGAGCCTTGCCCAAGTACCGATCGGCGAACGAATAGAAGCTCGTCCTGCACAGGCCCGATCGGCAGGTAGTCCACGATAACCTGAGCGACAAGTGAGGCACCGACGGTGGCGCTCGTTATTACAGTCCTTGCGCCGAAGTCTTCAATACTGGTCGCGGGAGTCGCGTCGGGAACCGCACGCGCGAGGGAGTCTGCGTCCGCTTCGATGCCTACAACGCTGAGCGCCAAGCGCACCTCGTCGCGACGGTCCAGGGGGAAGAGCGTCTCAAAACGGACCCTCGGGAATACGTCCAGCTTTCCGCCGACGCCTGCGTTATAGACTTTGGTACCCCGCTTGCTGAAGAAGTCGGCTGCGCCTCTGTACTTGAGGAGGGTCTCCTCCAGCCGCGGTACGTGATACTTGCTGCCCGCGCCGAAGTACCTTGGGTCGAAGTGGTTGGGGTCGTCATCAGAGGTGCCGGTCACGTCGCGCGCGTTGTGTCGGTTTGTACTCTGTGGGAGCGCGTAATCCATGTCGACACCCACGAGGTAGATCTCTCGCACGCCCAGGTAATGTAGGACCTGAAGGCCGACATTCGTGACCGACTTGTTGATGCCGCAGTAGGGCAGATCATCCGAGAAGGACAAGCGATCCGGATGCAGCCATAGCAGATTGGGCCGCGCCGATACGAAGGTGCGAAAATCGACACCTGCCGGGTGCAGGTCCGGCAGGAACGCCCACCGTACCAGACCAACCATCTCGTTGATGGTCTCAGCGATGTCTGCGGCAACGCGGTCGTCGACTACAGCGTAGAAGGTCGGCACCCACGGAAGACGTTCGAGGAACAGATCAAACCTGTTGAAGCACATGGACAGTTCCCCACTCAACAAGTGGAGAGGCGTCCTGTTCAGGCTGGGTCCATTGCCTATGACAAACGCCCGCCTACCAGCGAAGCTGCCGCGGATCTCCCGCCACCGGCGGAAGTTCTCGCGGTCCGGGTTGAGGGCCCTGCGTATGCGTGTCGAGCCTGCTCGGACAGCCCGGGAGACCAACGAGGCGGGGCCCTCCTCTCGTAGGATGAACCGCGTCTTCGAAAGCAAAGGATGCATGGAAGGGCGCTATCCGACGAGAAGGGCAAGGGCGAGCAGTGCGGCCATCACAACTGTGGGTCCGGCAAGGATCGGGACGTCGAAAGCCATGAAGGTCGAATCGATGGCCCGCAAAGAGCGTGGGACGACGAAGGGAACATAGAAACCGAGGTACCCGCAAAGGAAAGCGGCTGGGAAGGCCAAGAGACCGAGCGCGGGAAAGAGCGCGGCGCAAGCCAACAAGACGATGCTACCTGCGATTCCGTTCGCGATGTGCCACAGGATGTGGTTCGTTGTGGAGTAGAGCTGCAGATGTGATGCGCCGTAGCGCTCCACGAAGAGAGCCACCCCGAGTAGCGCCCAGGGGAGGGGGGCGACCGTGGTGGCATTTGCACCGACCATGCCCAACAGTCGCCCAGCGAATACCCCCATTCCCACGGTTAGCAAGGCGAATACCCAGAACGAAACGTGCATGCCACGCCGCGCAACGCGTGCGAGCGCGTCCAGCCGCCCCTCCGCTCGCAGGCGCGCCATGGTCGGCAGCCGGCTGTAGAGAGGAGCCATGGAAAAGCCCCGAATGGCCCCAAATAGATTGAGGGAAACAAGGTACTCGGCAGCTCTCTCGGCGTCTGCTACCTGAGCGTAGTACATGCCCGTGAGTTGGAGTGGCAGGTTCCCCATAGCCAGGCCAAGCCCGCTGCGCCATGCCCGCGGCCAAACGACCGAAAAAACCCGTTTGTCCAACGCGGTAGCGAAGTCCCTCAGGCGCCCAGACTCGATCCATCGGGCGAGATACCGGTTGCGAACGACGTTCAGAACCATCCAAACCTGGTGCGACACGGTGAGTGAAATGAGCCCCCCTCCCACAAGGAGCACCCCGGCCTGCGTCACGCTCGCGAGGAGGCTCATGACGGCCTCCCAACGGCGCACGAGAGCAACGTGATCCAATCCGTTGAGGTACGCGGCGTATGCGTTCCCACGGAGGATGATCGTGGACGCACCGAGGATCGTCATCCACGCGATCCATCCATGCTGCGGATCGGCGATGGCGCCGATGGGCCGCCATACGAATGCGGTACCAACGATCGCCATCCCCGCCACCGCCAACGCCGTCAGCCGGCCATAAATTGAATGGACAGTTCCCCAGATCCGTTCGACGGTACGCCAGTTGACGGGTCGCGTGCCTCCTGACCCTCCGCGAGCTTCCGCGAGTTCCATCACGTCAGCTCCGCCTGCCGCGTAGGCGAAGACCCGAACGAATGTCGGAGAGAACCCGAGGTCCGCGAGGAGCTGCAACTGTATGAGAGTCACGAAGAGGTACCAGACCGCGATTTCCGGCGCGTCAAGCCGACTGACGACAAGGGGGAGCACGACGAGGAGGTTGAGGGAGCGCGCAGCAGAAGCGCCCCAGGTCATCAGGACCGGAGAATTCCAGCTGCGAAGCAGCAGGCGCCTGATCGGCGCCTCATTCGCGAAACGATCCCCTACTGGCCGCACAAAACCCCGAGCATCGCCTCCGGCTGCCCCATGGCGCGATCGGCGTTCATGCCCACACCCACCTTAGCGCGCCGCCGCCATCGCCCAGACCGTCACCGGACCCCCGTCGGCGTCTCGTAGGACCAGGGGTGAGCAAAGCACCCACTCGAGGGTCGCCGGGCAGTTCAGGAGGTCCATGTCCTCGATGAGCCGGATGGGCGTACCGGGCCCGCCGGGGTCCAAGAAGGCTCGATGGGCGGCTCGTCCTGCCTCCCGATGAAGGCGCGATGTCACCGAGATGAGGTCCATCCCGACGGCGCGCACCGACGGCCGTTCCTCGCGAAGCCAGGTTCCGAGTTCAGCGGACAGTCCGGGCCCGCCTCGCCAATAGTCCTCCGATCCGCGAACGGTTCCGTGCCCTGTGCGCACAAGGACGAGATCCGCTTGCATGGGAATGCCAGCGGCGACGTCCCCGACCGACACCAATCCGTCGCGATTCGTACCGACGTCCACGATACAAGGGTGTGAGAATACCCACTGGCCAGTGGCATAGTCCGTGAGTGTAGGCGCACCGTCGAAGAAGTGAGACGGACAGTCGACGTGAGTTCCAAGGTGGTTGGGAAAGCTGATCCGTCGAGTGTTGGCCGTATCGCCCCGCTCGATCGCCGTGATCCGCTCCACCTCCAGCCCCGGTCCACCCCCGTAGGCCGGCGTGTCGGTGGTCAGCGGATGCGAGAGCAGGAGGATGCGTGGCCGCTCCAATCCATCGACCCTCTCGATCATCGTGGCGCCCTCGCGGTCAGAAGTCGATCAGCGAGCTCCATGTCGTCCTCGGTATCGATGTCGAGTGCCTCGATGGCCGGAATGGCATGAAGGAATGGCTTGCGGCCGATCCGGTTGTTCCCGTTCGCGACGAACGACCGCCGCGAAAAGACGTATACGCAGGAGTTCTCCTCGAGCAGCGGGTCTAGTTCCTGTGTCTTCCTCAGCCGCCGCGGGTCGTGGTTCACCGGGCGTCCGTCGGGAAAGAAGAACCGCTTCTGATGCGTTGTGACCGACAGGAGACTGTCATGTCCGGCCGGCAGAGCCACTGTGAAGAACGTTTCCACAGCTGCGTCGAGTGTCGCGCTCGTCAGGAGAGGATTGGTGCTGTGCGTCTGGAGGAAATACTCGCCGTCCAGCATCTGCATGTCGTGCCACATGATCTGGTTGGCTTCGTCATTGGTGATGCGCAGCAGGTATTGGGGACGCATGTGCACCACGACATCAAAGCGCGCAGCCACCTCCTCAGCGATCAACTCGGAGTCGGTGTTGAGCACAACCCGCTGGACGTACCGCGAGTTGGTCAGGGCGGAGAAGATCCAATGATACAGCGGCTCACCGCCAACGAGGCGCATGTTCTTCCGAGGTACCCGCTCGGACTCAAGCTTCATGAACAGCAACGCCGTCACGCCGGCCGACGGGACTTCGTTGATCAAGGACGGACTCCTCGGACGTGCCCCGCCACTTCGTTCACGACAGCGTTGTAGAACACCATGTCGTCCCCGTAGGCGATGAACCGGAACCCCTCCTCAATCCGGCGCAGGAGCGCCTCCAAATCCGGATGTACAATGTGCACGCCCGCTGGTTTGGCCGACCGCTGTATAGCCTCGGAAACGCTGTCGAACAGCCCAGCGACCTCGGGATCGTCAAAGGCTCCAGGCTTTCCCACGGACGCGGACAGGTCGTAAGGCCCAATGATGAACCCATCCACGCCATCCACGGACACAATTGCGTCTAGATCCGCAACCGCTTCGACATGCTCGATTTGGACCACGACGACTGCCTCCGTCTCCAACCACGTCCTGTAGCCCTCGAAATCACCTCCGTAGGCCTGGGCCCTACCGAGGCCCACGCCACGCTGACCGCGGGGGGGTAGTAGACGGCATCGACGGCCGCGCGCGCCTCGGCCGCGGACCTGACGTTGGGCACGAGGACGCCATGAGCCCCCGCATCCATGACTCGCTTGATGGTCAGTGGATCGTTGGCTCCGACGCGTACGAGCGGCGCGAGCCCAGCTCCCTCGATGACCATCATCATCTGCATGACCTCGAGAAGGTCGATGGTCGTGTGTTCGAGGTCGATCACCAGCCAGTCGAACTCACGGCGGGCGAGCATCTCGGTCAAGGGGAGGAACTGAAAGGACAGCCACGAGCCGATGGTCAGCTCGCCCTTCCCCATCCGCTCCTTCAGCCCCGTGCGTTTCACGTTGCAGCAAGCTCCGCCGTTAGCGCGCCTCGGCGCGGAAGTAGTTCCGGATGAGCGTCCCCTCGCGACCGTCGAGGTCGATGCGTGTCTTCACGGTTCCACCGAAGCCCGCCGTGAGGATCACATAGATATCCGACCCGACGTTCTTCTTGTCCCGCCGGAGCGCCGCGAAGATCTGCTCGACCTCGAGATCCTTGATCGAATACCCCGGCCAAAGCGTCTCCGCCACGTTGCGAACGCGATCACGGAACGCCGCTTCGGCCAAGCCAACTCCCACGGAGATGTAGTTCGCGATGTCCATCCCGAAGCTCACGGCAATCCCATGCGGAATGGCGTAGTCCGTCGCAGCCTCGATCGCGTGACCGAAGGAGTGGCCGTAGTTGAAGAGCTGCCTGGGACCGGTGTCGAATTCGTCCACCTCGATCACCGACGTCTTGATCGCGAGACTGCGACGGATCAGCTGGCGCAGCAACTCCGGGTCGGTTCTCACATCGTGGTTGTGGGCCTCGAGGAATGCAAAAGCCTCCTCACCCTGGTAGATGAGGAAGTGCAGGATTTCCCCGATCCCCGACGTAACCTGCGCCGCCGGGAGGCTCTCCAGGAAGTCCACGTCGATGAAGATCGCCGCGGGTGGCAGGAAGCTTCCAAGGAGGTTCTTGAATCCCCGGAAGTTGATGGATGACTTGCCCCCAATGCAGCTGTCTCCCTGCGCCAGAAGCGTCGTGGGGACGAAGATCCACTCGACGCCGCGGTAGAGGACCGTAGCCATGAAGGCGCCGATGTCCTGGGTGACCCCACCGCCCACGACCATGATACGGCCTCGTTTGCGGAGTCCGAGCTCGACGAGTTGCTCGAGGGTGTCCCCTACCTGCTCAAAGGACTTGGCTTGCTCCGATGCGTCGATGCGCAGAACGGGTCGGTCCGCAAGAACGGGCGCGAGGCGCTCTCCATGAGCGCGCTCGACCGCTCGATCAACGAGCACGACGTCGCCGTCCCTCATCGCATGGACCAGAGCCTCGACCGCAGACCCGAAACGCACCTCGTAGTCACGCAGCCTCGACTTCACAACGAACGAGTCAGACAACGGTGTAGCCTCCGTCGATCACCAGGTTCTGGCCCGTGATGTACGTGTTCTCCTCGCTACAAAGGAAGAAGACGGCAGCGGCGATCTCTTCCGGCTCGGCGAAGCGGGCCATTGGGACGCGCGCCGAGAGCTCCTGAACGTCGTCCTCCGAGAGGGTACGGGCGGTAAGCTCCGTCATCGTGAATCCCGGCGATACCGCGTTCACCAACACTCCAGAGCCCGCCAGGTCGACCGCAGCTGCCCTCGTCGCCCCGACCAGGCCAGCTTTCGAGGCACTGTAGGCGAGTCGCCCAACGCGGGATACCACGCTCCATATCGACGCCACGTTGACGATACGTCCGGAGTTCGCCGCGACCATGACCCGTGCCGCGGCCTGCGTCAGGCGAATCGCGGACTCCAGGTTCACCCGATAGAGACGCTCCACGTCTTGGATCCGCAGCTCGGAGACTGGGTTGTTGATATTCTCACCTGCGTTGTTCACCAAGGCGTCCAGGCGCGCAAGCGACTCGACGGCCACGGCACACGCGTCCATCGACCCCCGGTCGAGGAAATCGGCTCTCAGGAACTCCGTACGATCTCGTTCGTCGGGCCCAAGACCCGCCGCGAAACGGTCGAACGATTCGCGGCTACGAGCGGTCACGATCACCCGCCAACCAACCACCAGAAAGCGCCTGGCGATCGCTCCGCCGATTCCCCGCGTGCCGCCCGTGACCAGGGCTACCTGAGGATCCGGGCCGTGGCTCTCCCTCGATTGGGAGCTCACGGCGCGCCGCCTTCGAGCCCAAGATCCCGAGCCAGGTTGCGCGCTGCCATAGACTCCATCGTACTCCGGCACGATACCGTGTAGGTCCCGATATGGGGTGTCGCGAAGAACCCATCGGAACGCAGCAGCTCACCTACATACGGTTCCGACCAGAAGGCGTCGAACCAGGCGGCGCCGAGGTGCCCCGAGTCGAGCGCGGCGAGCAGCGCTTGTTCGTCCACCAACTCGCCGCGGGCGGAATTCAGGAGGACCGCACCCGGCTTCATCAAGCCCAGCTCTCGCTCACCGAGGATCGTCTCGCGGCCGCCCGCATGAAGCGAGACGATCTCCGCCCTGGCGAGCCCTTCCTCCAGCGGTACGATCGTGACGGAGTCCTCGCCCGCGGCGCTCGCCAACCCAGGATCCGTGACGAGGATCTCGGGCTCGAAAGGCGCAATCAGACGAGCCAACTGACGCCCGATGCGCCCAAACCCGACCAAGTGAACGGTGGCTCCGTAGAGGCTTCCGGAGATACGCTTCTTCCACCTCCCCGCACGCACGTCATTCACGTGGCCAGCCACATTGCGAACTATCGCCAGCGCCGAGGCAAGCGTGAGCTCTGCCACGGCGCGGGCCGGCGGATCGGGTGTATTGGAAAGGCGGATCCCAAGCTCTTTCGCTGCGTCCTGGTCGACGTTGTCCATCCCGATCCCTACGCGCGCCAAGGCTCTCAGCCCCGGGTTCGAGCACAGCACCCCTCGATCGAGGGGCTCCAGCCCCGCGATCAGACCGTCGAGCCCATCGAGGAAGGCGATCGCTTCCTCCCTCGAGAGCCGGCGCCCAAACGGGTTGAGTCGCACCTCGGCGCCAAGCGCTTCCAGGTACCGGATCGGTCCCTCGTCGGGAGCACCGAAGCTCGATGGGCTAGCGCCGACCCTCATGAGGCGCCCTGCCCGCCACGCTGCCGTGGATCGGCAACGTCGTATTCGATCTTCCCAATGATCATGTCGCAAAGGAGGCCAAGCCAGGTCGCGTGGGCTGACTCAACCACGTTGTAGGATCGACTGTCCGCCCACAGGTTCACCGCGCCGCGCGTTCGGACGGGGTTGTCGGGCTCGAATCCCGTGAACGTGATGACGTCCAACTTCATCTCCAGGGCCGCGTCGGCGGCGTTCACCATGTTGGGGGATCGTCCGGACGAACTGATGAGCACCGCAACGTCGCCCAAGCGCCCCCTGTGGCGAATCGCCTGCGCCACCCAATGCTCGTACCCGTAGTCGTTGCCGTATGCCGTGATGAAGGCCGCGTCGTTGAACGCGGTCGCTCGGACGCCGGCCTGTTTCGTGAAGTCCAGGGCGTAGTGGCTCGCGATGCTCGCGCTGGCTCCGTTGCCCGCGAAGATGAGCTTGCTGCCTCGATCGCGGGCCGTCACGACGATGCCCCTGGCGATCGCGAGGAGCCTGGGGAGGTCGGGCCGATCGACCACCGAGATGAAGTGCTCCATGTATCTCGGGACGAACCGCTCAGAGTCCACCACTAGCGCCGGCCCCTCTCGTAGATCGCGTCGATCGTCGTCATGAGCGCGAGAGCCTGCTCGGAGGTCCCGATCGTCACCGGCTCCGAGCCTTCGACGGCGTCGAGAAAGTGCGATACCTCGCTCCGCCACGAGGTGTTCACATGGTAGGTGATGCGCTCCTCGTCCTCCCACGTCGCGGCCGGCGCGGTGGAGCGGTTCTTTGCGACGGACAACACCTCCTCGCCGTAGCTACCGGAGGAGGTCTTGAGGCCATTGAGCACCAGGTATCCTTTGCTCAAGAAGACCTCCAAGGAGAAGAGGTGCCGCCATTGCGTCATGGTGGAGTGGAGTGACGCCACCACCCCCGTTTCGCTGTTGCGGAGGATGGCGAAGACGTTGTCTTCGATCTCCGCCTTCCAGTAGAGATTGGAGACGAAGGCCTCGACCTCATCAAAGCACCCCCCCAGGTGCAGGAAGAGGTCGAGCATATGGATGCCCTGATCGAGTAGGATCCCGCCGCCCGCCAGGGCGGGGTCCGCGCGCCACTCCTGGTAGAACCCGGCGTCCACGCTCTTGCCGTATCGCCCTCGGATCCAGAGCACGTCGCCGAACTCGCCGCTGTCGATCAGGGACTTCATATACTTGATGCTCGTGTGATGACGGTGGTTGAAGCCGTACATCAAGACCCGCCCCGAGCGCGCTTCGACCTCCCGGATCTCCGCAACCTCCACCGCCGAGAACGCCGGCGGCTTTTCGCAGAACACGTGCTTTCCCGCCTCGAGCCCTGCTATGGTCAACGGTCGATTGAGGTGATTCGGCGTACAGATGAACACCGCCTCGACGTCCGGGTGGCGAAACACCTCCTCCGGCGAGCCAACAACCGGATAGTTGCTCCCGGCGGGCGCGTTCGGATCGGACGCGGCCACCAACCGGGCTCGACCAGTGGCCGCGAGGACCTCCGCCCGTATCCTACCCATCTTCCCCAGGCCGACGATTCCGGCGCCGATCATCGCCTCACCCGCGGATAGTCGTCGTATCGCAAGATGGTCTTGAGACTCCACTCGAAGATGACGGTGTCGGGCTCACTTCCCGGACCGGTTCGTCTCCCTCCCCACGGACGAGGTGGGGATTGGGCAGGTGGAAAGACTGATGAATGGGGATACTAGCGGCCGGCGCAAGCCGCAGGCGGATCGCCCCAGAGCGACGTTGGCCACCTCGCCTCCGTAGCTACACGGCTCCCGATTTTCTGAGCACGGCTGGAACCGTCTCCATGAGAATCAGGAAATCGCGGACGAGCGACCAACGGTAGACGTATTCCAGGTCCAGCCGGACGACCTCCTCGAAGTCTAGGATGGAGGACCTTCCCCGGACCTGCCACAGGCCAGTGATTCCGGGCCTGGTCGCCAATCTCGAGAAGTGCTCGTCCCTGTAGTTCTCGAGATCCTCCTCGAAGAAGGGTCGAGGACCCACCAACGACATCTCTCCCTTGAGCACGTTGAAGAGCTGCGGAAGCTCGTCCAACGACCACCGGCGGAGCATCCGCCCGATGGTGGTCACACGCGGGTCCTCCGGGATCTTGAAGAGCCGCGGATCTCCCGATGCATTCAGGTGGGCGAGTTGATCCTTCATCTCGTCCGCGCCGAGCTGCATCGTCCGGAACTTGTACATCCAGAACAGCCTGCCACCGAGGCCGATCCGGAGCTGGTGGAAGAAAACGGGGCCGCGTGACGTGACCTTGATGAGGATCGCGATGAGGACCAGGAGTGGCGCCATGAAGATCAGCCCCAGAACGGCACCGAGTACGTCCACCACGCGCTTCACCGCCAACTGAGGCGCGGTCAGCTCGGGGAGGGACAGTTCGGTGATAGGTGCCCCCCCCCACCACACCACCCTTGGCCGCAGGCCACCGACCTTGTCGTACCTCGAAACGGAGAGGAGGTGTGTGCCCGACACGGCCGCCGCCTGAACGACATCCTGGAAAGGGTCTCTGCCCAGTTCCCCTGTGAGGACCACAGTATCCGGGACGGCCTGTTGCAGCGCTGTCCAGATGTCGATGGACGCTGAGTGGAGCGCCAGGCGGCCCACGACCTCCATCCCCTGGCGCACCGATAGCTGAGCGTGGATGGCGTCGAGGGACTGTTCGGTGGCCCCGACCAGCAGGACCCGCTCGGGCGAGAGGAACCTACCCTTGGCGAACTCGACGACTTGACTCAACACCCATCGGCTCGTCCCGAGGCACGATCCGGTCGCGATCCATACAGCCGCGACGTAGACCGCCGTATTGGCGGAGCCATGAACGATTGAAATCCACCCCGCCGCAAAGACCCCCAGGCCCGCGCCCGCGAAGGTTCGCGCGGGGCTTCTCCATGGCTCGCCTCGCCCATACGAGCCGGCGAGGAGTAGTCCGAGAAATACGGCGACGGCCGGGGAGACCAGAGGAACGGCGTAGCCCCAAGGGATGACACTCCTCGCAGTCGCAATCGCGCCGAGCGTCAGCCAATCCGACGCAGCGAGGCCGAGCGTGCGCGCCAACATCCGACGGACATGCCTTGCAATGATCCTCCGGCGAGCCCGCGGAACGGCCAAACGAGGCACGTCGGCGTAGGCCGATGAGCACGTTTCCCGAGCTGCCCTGAAGTTCATTCGCCCTTCCCAGTAGCATCCGACGCCTGGGGGGAGCGCGGGAACCGCCGAAGCAATGAGTCCCAATCATATACGGGAATTGGGACAGTTAGACTAGTGCGCTTCCGTGACCGGCGTCAACACCACGGCACCATCCCGCGGTGCGTGCGAAGGGGAGGCGATATAGCAAGGTGCAAGAAGTGTTCCCAGATGCAGTTGCGAGCCCCTCCCCCCACCGCCCGCGGCCTTTCTTGTACTCCTTCCCAGTCCGCACGGACACGGATCAAGAGCGTCCCATCCAGCTATTGGATGGCACGCCGGGCTGTGCCTACATTACTTCGGTTTATGTTCGGTCATGCGGGCGAATTGTCTCCATTGCGCCAGCACTGGCTCTCGCAGACAGCTTCGCTCCTCGCGAGGTCCACTCGTGGTTCGCTTCTCTCCGGAATGGCAGCTCGTCCTGCGCCCAGGCGTTCGCCTCGTGCGCGAGGCGCGTCCGTGTTGTGCTGCCTATGGAATGCCGGCTACCCCGGACCGCGGTTCAACGACTGCGCCGCTGCCCACCCCGAACCCGACGCTCCGCGACCCCTTCGACGACGCCGACGCGCTCGATGACCTGGGCGACGCCATCGCAACACTGGCTGCCCACATCCATGCCGCCACGCAGAGACTGCTCGAGCTCCTCGCCGAGTTCGACCGACGCCGCGGCTGGGAGATCGGTGGCCACCGCTCGTGCGCCCACTGGCTCGCCTTCCGCACGGGCATCGACCTGGGCGCGGCGCGCGAACGGGTCCGTGCGGCGCGGGCGCTCGTCGAGCTTCCGGAAACTCGGGCCCGCATGGCGAAGGGCGAGCTGTCCTTCTCCCAGGTTCGCGCGCTCACGCGCGTGGCAACGCCCGAGAACGAGGCGAAGCTCCTCGACTTCGCAGTGCGGAGCACGGCCGCGCAGCTCGAGCGGTTCGTGCGTGGGTGGAAGCTCGGAAGCCGGAAGGATGAGGCCGCTTTCGAGCGGGCCCGACACGAGAGTCGATGCCTGTCCGTCTTCCCCCGCGACGACGGGATGTACGTCGTCAGCGGTGCGCTGGAGCCGGAGGTCGGCCTGCTGCTGATGCGAGGGCTGGAGGCGGCCAGTGACCAGATTTTCCGCGTCGAAGGCCCGCCGGCGGAGATGGAGTCCGAAGAGGAGTCGCGTCGTGCGGCGGCCCAGCGGCGTGCGGACGCCGTGGGGCTCCTGGCCGAGCGGGCGTTGGCGGCGGGGTTCGGCCGGCGACCGGACATTGCCACCGAAGACCAAGCCGACCACGACGATACGGATGGCGTTCCCGTCAGCGGCTGCCGCGCCGAGCGCTACCAGGTGGTCCTGCACGTGGACGCGCAGACGCTCTCGGCCGACGGCGAGCCGGACCGCTCCGAGTTCGATGACGGCACACGCGTTTCCGCGGAAACGTCTCGACGCCTCTCTTGCGACGCCGGGGTGGTCCGGATGGGACACGGTCCGGACGGTGCGATCCTCGACGTCGGCCGCCGGACGCGCACGATCCCACCCGCCCTTCGCCGGGCCCTCGAGGCGCGCGACCGGGGATGCCGCTTCCCCGGATGCGGCCTGCGCTTCACCGACGGCCACCACGTGAAGCACTGGGCCGACGGGGGCGAGACGTCGCTGGGGAACTGCCTTCTCCTGTGCCACTACCACCACCGCCTCGTCCACGAGGGCAGATGGCGCGTGGCCTGGTGGGGTGAGGGCCGGCCAGTGTTCATCGACCCGCGTGGCGGGGAGCACTACGACGGTCGCTGGAAGCCGCCGGCAACTGGCTCGCGGCCGGTCGAGACGCTGATTGCCGAGAACCGGAGCCGCCGCGTCGACCCCGACGGCTGGACGGCCTCGGGGCGGTGGCGGCGTGAGGGCGACGTGCCCGACGAAGTCCTCTTCGGAGCGATGGAGGCCCTTGGCTGAATGGCTGCGGCCGAGCACCTTCCCGCGGAAACGGGCATCAAGGTCAGGCCGGACGACATCCTCGAGGTGCTGGAGCAGCCCGGGCTCGGGAGGGCGGCGAGTTCCTGGATCTCCCGGACAGCTTCGGCGGACCCGCCGCCCCCAGCCCGGACCCACCCTTCCCCTACGCGAGCGGGTTCACCCACCGGACTCCTTCGAAGCGACCGAAGTCCGTGTCGTTGGAGAACACCTCGCCCCCATAGTCCATGGCATGGGCGGCGATCTGCACGTCGGTGGTCAGGTTGGCTCCCGTGCCGAGCTTCCTCAGGAGCCGGAACGCCGTGTCCAGGTGCCTGCTGGCCGGCACGAGCAGCAGGACGTGCGGCCGCTCGAGCCACCGCGCGACGCGGGCGATGGCGTCGTCCATGCCGAGCGGCGTCGTGAAGACCCGCCGGTTCGTGGCGATCCGCAGAAACCCGAAGAGGCAGACGGGCGCGATGCCCACCTGGCGCTCCCCGTTCAAGGCGCCTTCCCACCACCGGCGAGCGGCGCCGTGCTCCGGAAAGGCATCGATCTCCGCGTACAGCAGGAGGTTGATGTCGGGGACGATCAATCCTCGCCTCGCCTCTTCTCCAGCACCGCCTCCTCCTCGAGGTCGTCGGCGAGACGGTTCAGCGCCCGCGGATCGATCCCGGGCCTCAACGTCGTCCGGTGCGGCTCCACCCGGAACGGCAGGGGTGTGCTCGCGCTCGGCTTCGCTCCGAGGCCCCGGCGAATGGCCTCGTTGACGACCTGCTTGAACGGCTTGCGCTGCCGATGCGCCTCCTCCTCCAGGAGACGCGCCACGTCCGGGTCGAGCGTCAAGGTGGTCCTCATGCAGGCATCATGATGCCTTGGGTCCGCCGGGTCAAGCGTTCGGTCGCCCCGATGGAGGCTCTTGGCTGAAGCGCCGTGCCTGGGCACGTTTCCGCAGAAACGTCTTCGCTGCCGGACAGGACACGCTCATGGGCATCAAGGTCAGGCTGCACGAGATCCTCGAAGCGCTGGAGCAGCCCGAGGGATGGCATTCCTGGTTGGATCCGCGCACGGGGAAGGTCGTCACCATCACGGATGAAGAAGCGGACTACCTCGACACCGCGGACGAGGAGGATCTGGCCCACCTGGCGGACTGGCAGCGCGAATCCGTGATCGAGACGCGCCGGGCGCTGGAGGGCGGCGACCTCCTGGATCTCCCGGACCGCTTCGACGTCCACGAGTGGGAGATCATGCGCCAGTTCTCACTCTCGCGGCCCGACGACGAGCGGGTGTCACTGCTGGACGCGATCCACGGGTCCGGGGCGTTCCGCATGTTCCGGGCGACCACGGAGCGACTCGGTGTGCGCGACGCGTGGTACTCATGGCGGGACGACGCGCTCCGGCGCATCGCCATCGACTGGCTCGAGGAGCACGGGATCGAGTTCCAGGAGGAGCCATCCCGGTCCGAAGTCGACATTCCCGCGTCCCCGACGCCACCCGTAGGTTCCGGGCGGATCCAGGATGCGACGACGACCGATCGCCTCCAACGCGGTACCGCTCGAGAGGAAGGGGCACCCATGACCGTCGAGCTGCGGCGGCGGCGCTTCACCGTCGACGACTACTACGGGATGGCCCGCGCCGGCATCCTGACGGAGGACGACCGGGTCGAGCTGATCGAGGGAGAGATCCTGGACATGGCCGCGATCGGCAGCCGTCATGCGGGCGTGGTGAACCGCCTGACCCGGATCCTGGTCCGCCAGGCCGGGGACGATGCCGTCGTGACGGTCCAGAATCCCGTCCGTCTCTCGGACCTCTCGGAGCCGCAGCCGGACCTCGCGCTCCTCAGGCCGCGGCCGGACAGCTACACGGGGGCCCACCCCCTCCCTCCCGACGTCCTTCTCATCGTGGAGGTGGCCCACACGACGCTGGGCTTCGACCGCGAGGTCAAGCTGCCCCTGTACGCCACGGCCGGCGTCCCCGAGGTGTGGCTGGTGGACGTGGAGGGCGGAGCGATCGACGTGCACCGCGCGCCGGAGCGCGGACACTACACGGAGATGCGCCGTGTCGGGCCGGGCGGGACGGTCCGTCCGACGCTCCTCCCCACGATCGACGTGGAGGTGGGCGCCGTCCTGGCGTAGCCCCTTCAGGCATCGCGCGGGACGAGCTTCGGCACCCCCCGGAGCGTCACCGCGCCGAAGTCGCGCAGGTCCAGCGTCGCGATGGCTTCGGCTCCCAACCGCTCGGCCATCGCCATCACGACCGCGTCGGTCATGCCCAGGTCGAGGTCCCGGTACGCTTCGCAGAGCTCGGCCGCTCGAGCGAGGTCCTTGGGCTCCCCCCAGCCGATGACGAACGCACCGCTCGCGAGATCGGCGACGAATGCCCGCTCCACCTCTCCGCCCAGGTGGGAGAGGATGAGGTAGTCGACCTCCGGCAGGATCGCCCACGGAAGGACCCAGCCCTGTGGATCCGCATCGAACAGGGCGACCATCTGCTCGTGATGGGGATCGTCTGCGTCGATGAGCGCCACGACGGCCCCGGTGTCGGCGACCGTCAATCCCCCCTCCCCAGTCCCTGGAGGAGCTCCTCGGCCCGCTCGGAGAGGTTCTTCCCGCCGCTGCGTCCCGCGCTGATGCTCCGCGGTCGGGGCTTGGCCGCGGCCGCCCTGCGGGCATACTCCGAGACGGCCTCCCGCACCATCTCCGCGGCCGTGCGGCCATCGCGGTCCGCGAGGAGCTTCAGGCGCTCGTAGTCCGCCGCGTCCAGGTACACGGTGGTCTTGATCGTAGGCATGATATAGGGTATAGGGTAGCCATATGTACGGTCAAGCGGTAGCGACGACGGGACACCGCATCGTTCGCGTCACGTTGCCTTGTGCCAACGTATGTCGTGTCATACATTGACATCGATGTACTACCTTGAGGTCGGAGGTGTCCTTGGGCACGCAACAGAGGAGCATCCGCGTACCGGAACATCTCGACGAGCAGATCGAACGGGCCCGTCGCCTGCGTCGGATCGGATGGACCGACCAGGTGATCGAGCTCGTCGATGAGGCCCTCCGCATGCGCCGATGCCCCGGGATCGCGTTCAGGGATGGAGCGTCGGGTCGCCGCGCGGTCCTCGAGGGCACCGGCATCGATGTCTGGGCTGTGGTCCAGGAGTGGCGGGCAGTGTCGTCCGACTGGGAGGCCCTCAAGGAGTCCATTCCGCAGGTGCCCGAGCTCCTGCTGCGCGCCGCGCTGAGCTACTACCAGGTCTATCCGGAAGAGATCGACGAGAGGCTGGCGCTGGAGGCCGAGTGGACGCCGGAACGGCTGGCCGCCGAGATGCCGTTTGCTCGCGGCCTGCCCGAGTGACGGCTTTCCTCCTCGACGAGGACGTCCCACCCGAGGCCGCCGAGATTGGACGGGGACTGGGTCTCGACGTGCTTTCCGTCAGCGAAGTCGGACGCCTGGGCGGGTCCGACGAGCGCCAACTCGAGACGGCAGCGGCGGACGGCCGGATCTTCGTTACCTACAATCGAAACGATTTCATCCTGCTCACGCGTCGCTTCTTCGAGCTCCGGGCGCCACACGCGGGCGTCTTGATCGTACCCTCGTCGATCCCTCGTCGGCTCCCCGCCCGCCTCGCCCACGCGCTTCGCCGCTGGGAGGACATGACCGGTGAGCCGCGCTCTCCCCGGCCTGCGCCGTACCTCTGCGTCTTCCTGGAGCCGTAGGCAGGCACGCCGACTCAAGCAGCTCCGTGGCACTTCTTGTACTTCTTCCCGCTCCCGCAGGGGCACGGATCGTTGCGCCCGGGCTCCTTGTTCGCGGTGACCGGCTGCTGCTTGCGCTCGCCGTCCTCCCCGTCACGGTTGGTCTGCAGGCTCCGCGGGTCGGGGCCGCTCGGGGGCAGGCCGAGCCCGCCGCCGGCGGAGGCCGGCGTATCCGTGCGCGCGCTGTTCGCCATCCCGAGCTCGTCGACGCCCTGGTTCTCGCCCTGGCCGTTGTGGCCGGGCCGGCGCCGCATGGGCTGCAGGCGGGCGGCCCGCTGCGCCAGGCCCCCGGCCGGGTCGTCGACCGGGCCGGAATAGCTGAGCCTCGGCGGAGGCCGGCGCTGGGGCTGGGGCGGGCCGAACTGCGCCCGGAAGAAGAACTGCGCGACGCTCTTCCGCAGGTCGGTCATGAGGTCCACGAACATCTCGTAGGCCTCCTGCTTGTACTCGACGAGGGGGTCCTTCTGCCCCCAGCCGCGGAAGCTGATCGACGCCTTGAGGTGATCGAGGTCGTACAGGTGGTCCTTCCACTTGTCGTCGATCACGCTGAGCATGATGAAGCTCATCACGCCCTCGGCGTGCTCCCCGAGGCTGTCGAGCTTGCGGTGGAAGGCGTTCCTGAGCCCCTCGATGACCCACCGCTCCACGTCGTCCCGCTCGACCTCGGCCTCGGGATCGTTCACCTCGGGCAGCTCGCTCACCACCACGAACTGGTCCAGGAGGATCCGCCGGCGCAGCCCGGCCAGGTCCCACCGCTCGGGGTTGCCGCCGGGGAGGTACTCCTCGATGGCCTCCTCCGCGGCGTGCTCGATCATCTCCCAGATCTCGCCCTTCAGGTCCTCGCCCGCCCTCCAGCGCGAAGAGCCGGAGGTCGTAGATGACCTCGCGCTGCTGGTTCATCACGTCGTCGTAGTCCAGCAGCCGCTTGCGGGCCTCGAAGTTGTTCATCTCGACGCGCTTCTGCGCGCGCTCGATGGACTTCGTCACCAGCCCGTGCGTGATGACCTCCCCCTCCTGCGCGCCCATGCGGTCCATGACGTTCGCGATCCGCTCGGACCCGAACAGGCGCATGAGGTCGTCTTCCAGGCTGAGGAAGAACTGCGTGGCCCCGGGATCGCCCTGGCGGCCGGCGCGGCCGCGGAGCTGCCGGTCGATGCGCCGCGACTCGTGCCGCTCGGAGCCGACGATGTGCAGCCCGCCGTCCTCGAGCAGCTCCTCGTCGTCCGAGGGATCCATCTTCTCGGCCCGCACGGGATCGACCGGGAGCATCTCTTCGGGGTCGAGTCCCTTCGCCTTCGCCCACGCCACCGTGCGCGGGTCGGTCACGCCGGCGCCGAGTTTGATGTCGGTGCCGCGCCCGGCCATGTTCGTCGCGATCGTCACGGCTCCGGGCTGGCCGGCGTCACGCACGATCTCGCTCTCGCTCTTGTGGTGCTTGGCGTTCAGCACCTGGTGGGGCAGCCCGCGCCGCTTGAGCATGCGGCTGAGCGTCTCCGAGACGTCCACGTTCGTCGTGCCGACCAGCACGGGCAGCTCCATCTTGTGGAGCCGCTCGATCTCGTCCATGATCGCGTTGAACTTCTCGCGCTTGGTGCGGAAGATCAGGTCGTTCCTGTCGTCACGGACGATGGGGCGGTTCGTGGGGATGACGAGCACGTCCAGCGTGTAGATCTGGTGGAACTCGTTCTCCTCCGTCTCGGCCGTCCCGGTCATGCCGGACAGCTTGTCGTACATCCGGAAGTAGTTCTGGATGGTGATGGTCGCGAGCGTCTGCGTCTCGCCGCGCACCTCCACCCCCTCCTTCGCCTCGACCGCCTGGTGCAGCCCGTCGCTCCACCGGCGCCCCGCCATCTGACGGCCGGTGAACTCGTCGACGATCACGACGCTGCCGTCGTCGGCGATGATGTACTTCTCGTCCTTCTGGAAGAGCGTGTAGGCCTTCAGGAGCTGGTGGATCACGTGGATCTTCTGGCTCTTGGCCGCATACTCGGCCTCGAGCGCCTGCACGCGCTCGCGCTTCTCGTCCACCGACAGCGTCTCGGACTTCTCGACCTCGCCCATCTCGGCCGAGAGGTCGGGCACGACGAAGGCCTCGGGGTCGCCGGGGCTGAGCTCGTCCAGGCCGCGGTCCGAGAGGTGCACGTTGTGCCCCTTCTCGTCCATGGCGAAGTAGAGCATCTCGTCCACCTCGTGCAGCCGCTTGTCGCGCATGAAGTCGGCCTCGGCCTTGTTCACGAGCGTCTGCAGCGACGGCTCCTCGGCGAACATCTTCATGAGCTGCTTGTGCTTCGGCATCCCGCGCTTCACCGCGAGCAGCTTCTCTCCCGCCAGGGACTGCTCCTCCGCCGCGAGGTGCTTCTGGGCTTCGGACACCAGCTCGTTGGTGATGCGCATCTGCTTCTTGTACAGACCGGACACCAACGGGTTGAACTGCTTGAAGGGCGTCGACGTGTCCTTGCCGACGGGCCCGGAGATGATGAGCGGCGTGCGCGCCTCGTCGATGAGGATCGAGTCGACCTCGTCGATGATCGCGTACGCGTGCCCGCGCTGCACCCGCTGCGCGAGCGAGTGCACCATGTTGTCGCGCAGGTAGTCGAAGCCGAACTCGTTGTTCGTGCCGTACGTGATGTCGGACCCGTACGCGGCCTGCCGCTCCGGGCTCCCCGGATCGTAGAGGTCGATGACGTCCACGCTCAGGCCGAGCCAGCGGTACACGGTGCCCATCCACTCGGCGTCGCGCTGCGCCAGGTAGGAGTTCACCGTGACCAGGTGTGCGCCCCGCCCCGCGAGGGCGTTGAGATAGAGCGGCATGGTGGCGACGAGCGTCTTCCCCTCGCCGGTCGCCATCTCCGCGACCTTCCCACGGTGCAGCGCGATGCCGCCGATGAGCTGCACGTCGTAGGGGACCATGTCCCAGGTCATCTTCTGACCGGTGACCACGATCTCCTTCCCCAGCAGCCGGCGGCACGCGTCCTTGATGACCGCGAAGGCCTCCGGGAGGATGTCCTCGAGCGTGTCCTCGATGAGCTCGTGCAGCTCCTTCTCGAGCCCGGAGATCTCCATGGAGAGCCGCTCACGGTCCGAGGCGTCCTCGGAGTGCCGCTTCTGCTCCCGGAGCTCGCCGATCTCCCCGCGCAGCTCCGCGGTGGCATCGGCGATGCGCTGCTTGAACTCGGCCGTCTTGGCCTGGATCTCCTCGTCCGACCGGGAGGAGAGCTCCTCCGCGACCTCGTTGATCTCGTCGATGAGGGGCTGGAGCTTCTTCGCTTCGCGCTTGTGCCGCGAGCCCAGAAGCGTTTTCAAGGCGGATTTCAGCATGGACCAGCAATTGAAGGATCGGTACCCCGGTTTTCGGGCAGGCGTATTATACTCGGAAGCCCCCCGGAAGATCACCTCCTTGGCCGATGGACCTTTCACCGGCCCCGCGTTGTAGGGGTCAGGCGCGCATAGTACATTTCGCGCGTTCGTTCCCCGCGGTTCTCCGCGCCGCCTCGACGCTGTGCCTCAAGGGCTTACCGCATTCCGCATCTCGTGAGAATCCATCTGTTTACGCTCGCGCTGGCGCTGTGCTGCGCGGCCCCGACCGCCGCCTCGGCGCAGACGGCCGGCGACGGCGCGGCGGGAGCCGGGGCCGGCGACCGCCATCTCCGTCCGGGCGACGTGGTGCGGCTGCGGATCTGGCGCGAGCCGGACATGTCGGGCGAGTACACGGTGGACGAGACGGGGAGGGTCGTCTTCCCGCGCGTCGGGGAGTACAGCGTTCTCCAGGACACCCCGGAATCGCTCAGCACCCGCCTCCAGGCGGACTATCTCAAGTACCTGGTCAACCCGTCGATCGAGATCACCGTGCTGCGGCGCGTGCGCATCATGGGTGCGGTGAACCGGCCGGGGCTCTTCCCGGTGGATCCTACGATCACCGTGGCCGACGCGCTGGCCATGGCGGGCGGGGCCACGCCGCTCGGCAACCCGGACAAGCTCGAGATCTTCCGCAACGGCCAGCGCATCGACATGGAGGTGAAGCAGAACACGCGCATCGCGGACTCCCCGATCCAGTCCGGAGACCAGCTCTGGGTGCCGGAGCGGAGCTGGCTGGCCCGGAACACGGGCGTGGTCGCGGCGGCGATCACGGGAATGATCAGCCTCATCATCGCTTTCGGACGCTGAGGCCCGGTCCACGATGGAGCCGCAGAGCAACGTGCTGACGAACGGCGCCCGGCCCGACGACGAGATCCACCTGCGCGACGTGTGGAACCTCCTCGTCCGCAACTGGCTCATCATCGCGGTGGCGCTCCTTCTCACCGTGGGGGCCGCGGCGGCCTGGACGCTCTGGGCGGTGCCGGTGTACGAGTCCACCACCTCGATCCGCGTCGAGGAGGAGCGCACCGACCTCCCGGTGCTCGACGTGCTCCAGACGCTCTCCACGGGGAGCGAGGTCGAGACCGAGATGGAGGTGGTGCGCAGCCGCACCATCGCCGAGGACGTGGTCGAGGCGCTCGGGCTCCAGATCGTCGTGCACAAGCCGCGCGGCGCCGCGCGCATCGAGCTGATGGACTCGGCCTCGGTCTTCGCAGAGCGGTGGGCGCCCGCGGGCACGTATCTCCTGAGGCGCCAGGCCGACGGCTCGTTCGCGATCACGACCGCGGAGGACGCGGTGGGCATGGGCGACGCCTCCTCCACGGTCGCCGCCGCCCTGCCGGGCGCGACCTTCCGGCTCACCGGGGCTGCCTCCGACTACCCCGAGATCGTCGTCGAAGTGAAGACCTTCGAGAAGGCGGTCGAGGACCTGCAGGAGGCGATCACCGTCGCGCGCCCGAACCGCGAGGCGAGCATCATCACGGTGCGCTACCAGAGCACCGACACGCAGTTCGTGCACAGCGTGCCCAACCTGATCGCCGCCCGCTTCATCGACCGGGGCAAGACGATCCGCAAGACGGAGGCGCGCAGCACGGTCGCCTTCCTCGTCCAGCAGATCGACACGGTGGGCCGCCAGCTCACGGGGGCGGAGCAGTCCCTGCAGGACTTCCGCGAGACCGAGCAGGTGGTGAGCATCCAGGCCGAGGCGGACGCGCAGGTCGCGCAGCTCTCCCAGCTCCAGGCGGACCGCAACACGATCGAGGCGGAGCGGGACGCGCTCTCCAGGCTCGTCACCGAGATCGACGGGGAGGCGGCCACGGCCGACCCCGCCGCCCCGTCTCCCTACGCGCGCCTGATCTCCTTCCCGACCCTCTTCCGCAACCAGGCCGCCGGCGAGCTGCTCCGCGCCCTGAACGAGGCGAACTCCTCCCGGTCGGGCCTGCTGCGCCAGCGCACCGTGCAGGACCCGGACGTCATCGCGGTCACGGACCGGATCCACCAGATCGAGGCCCAGCTCCGCAGCACGGCGCTGACCTACCTGCAGGGCCTCGAGAACCAGGTGGCCGGCTACGACCGCATGCTCGCCCAGTTCTCCACCGAGCTGGAGCGGATCCCGGGCAAGGAGATCCAGCTCGCGCGCCTGCAGCGCCAGGAGAAGGTGCTCGAGGAGATCTTCACGCTCATGCAGAACCGGCTGCAGGAGGCGCGCATCCTCGAGGCCGTGGACGACCCGACCGTGCGCACCGTGGACCCGGCCATCCTGCCCAGCGAGCCGGTCAGGCCGCGCACGATGCTGAACCTCCTGCTCGGCGTGGTGCTCGGCGGGATGCTCGGCGTGGGCATCGCCTTCCTGCGCGAGTACATGGACGAGACCGTGCACACGCGCGAGGACGTGCAGGCTGCGGCCGGGGGCGCGCCGGTGCTGGGCATGATCCCGCGCATCCGCACGGTGGGGATGAACGGCCGCGGCGCCCACGCGCGGGTGCCCGGCGAGCTGGGCGCCCGCCTGGTCGCGGGGCGCGACCCGCGCAACCCGGTCTCGGAGGCCTACCGCAGCCTGCGCACGAACCTGACCTTCGCGAACCTGGAGCGGCCGCCGAAGACGATCGTCTTCACGAGCGCGCTCCCCCAGGACGGGAAGAGCACCAGCGCGGCCAACCTGTCGATCACCCTCGCGCAGCAGGGGATCCGCTCGCTCCTCATCGACGCCGACCTGCGCCGCGGCGTGCTCAACACGGTGTTCGGCGTGGAGCGCGAGCCGGGGCTCACCACCGTCCTCCTGGGGCGCTGCGACGTGACCGACGCGATCCGCCGGCTCGACCTCGGGGAGAGCGGCTCGCTCGACTTCCTCCCGAGCGGGCCCTATCCACCCAACCCGGCCGAGGTGCTGGGCTCGCAGCGCATGCGCGCGCTCATCGAGAAGGTGGAGACGCTCTACGACCTGATCGTGATCGACTCCGCGCCGCTCACCGCCGTCACCGACGCCGCCGTGCTCGGTACCAAGGCCGACGGCGTGATCCTGGTCGCGCGCGCCAACGTCACCGAGAAGGGCGCGCTCACCTACGCCGTGCAGCAGCTCCACAGCGTGCGCGCCCCGGTGCTCGGCTGCATCCTCAACGACATCGACTTCCGCCGCGACTCCCGCTACTACAGCGCCTACGGCAAGTACGGCTACTTCTACGCGTACTACTACGCCGACACCGAGAAGCGGCGGAAGCGGGCCTCTACCCCTTCTTGACCACCCAGCGCGGCATGCCGGCGACGAGGTCGGTGCCCTTCACGTTCCGCGTCGCGTTGCGCGCGTCCACGAGCACCCGGGCCTTCGCCACGACCCGCACGTAGTCGAACGACGAGTGGTCCGTGAGGATCACCACGGCGTCCGCCTGGGCGAGCGCCTCGTCCGTCAGCTCGACCGACGCCATGTCGGGGCTCCCGTCCTCGTCCTCGTGGATCTCGGGGACGTAGGGGTCGTGGTAGCTCACCTCGGCGCCGTCCGCCTGCAGGAGGCGCAGGATGTCGAGCGCCGGCGACTCGCGCAGGTCGTCGATGTCCTTCTTGTACGCGACGCCGAGCAGGAGCACGCGCGACCCGTTCACCGCCTTGCGGATGCTGTTGAGCGCCTCGCGCACCTTCCCCACCACGAAGAGCGGCATCTCGGCGTTGATCTCCGACGCCAGCTCGATGAAGCGGGTCTTGTAGTTGAGGGTGCGCATCTTCCACGACAGGTAGTGCGGGTCGACGGGGATGCAGTGCCCGCCCAGCCCGGGCCCGGGCGTGAACTTCATGAAGCCGAACGGCTTCGTGGCCGCGGCCTCGATGACCTCGTAGACGTCGACGCCGAGCCGGTCCGCGATGATCGCCGTCTCGTTCACCAGGCCGATGTTCACCGCCCGGAAGGTGTTCTCGAGGATCTTGGCCATCTCGGCCGCCTCGGTCGACGACACGGGCACCATGGTGTCGATGAAGCGCTCGTAGAGGGCCACGCCGGCCTCGGTGCACTCGGGCGTGATGCCGCCGATGACCTTCGGCGTGTTCTTCGTCTGCCACCGGGCGTTGCCGGGGTCGACGCGCTCGGGACTGAAGCAGAGGAAGAAGTCCTCGCCCACCTTGAGCCCGCCGCGCTCGAGCGCCGGGAGCATGAGCTCGCGCGTGGTGCCGGGATAGGTCGTCGACTCCAGTGCGACCAGCTGGCCGGGGCGGAGCGTGGCCGCCACCGCCTCGGTGGAGGCGAGGATGAAGCTGACGTCCGGGTCGCGCGTCTTGGACAGCGGCGTGGGGACGCAGATCGACAGCGCGTCGCACTCCCTCATGCGCGCCATGTCCGTGGTGGCCTCGAAGAGGCCCTGATCCACGAGCGCCTTCAGCACGTCGGACGGCACGTCCTGGATGTGCGAGTGGCCGGCGTTGAGGCCGTCGACCACGTGCTTCTTCACGTCGAAGCCGAGCACGGGGATGCCCGCCCGGGCCGCCTCGACGACCAGCGGGACGCCTACGTATCCGAGTCCGATGACGCCGAGCTTCACGTCATCGGTGCGGAAATGATCCACAGAGGCTTTGCTCATGGAGTATCCGAAAAGAGATGGCGGGGGGGATGGGAAGCGCGAAGGAAGCTAAAACGCCTACAGGGGCGGTACCAGCGGCTGGTCAAGGAACCGGGGGCGGATCGACCAGGGCCGCCGGGGCGACCAGCCGGTGCACGCTCACGCTCAGCTCGTAGACGTCCAGGCCCCCCTCGACGTCCAGGTACTGCTCGAGCGCGTTCCGCGCCTTGCTCTGCATGGAGGGCCTGTCCGCGAGGACCACGGCCTGCGCGCCGGTCTCCGCGATCGCGCGGCGCAGCGCGGCGTGGCCCCCGAACAGGGGCCGCCCGGCGAGCGTGGCACGCGCGACCTGGCTGAGGGGCGCGGCCACCGCGGCCACCCGGAGCATCGGCGCGGGGATGCGGGCGAGCTGACGGATCACCAGCTCCGCGTCGTCCACGTCGGCCAGGACCACCACGCGGATGCTGTCCTCCCGGTAGCGGCGCGCCGTCCCCTCCAGCAGCCGGAAGGAGAAGCGGGCCCCGACCGTGAGGAGGCTGCACACGAGGAAGTCGATGGCCACCACGCCGCGCGACAGCCCGCTCGGCTGGATCACGAAGAGCGTCGCCGCGGCCAGGAAGGCGCCCATCAGGTTGGCCCGTTGGATGCGCAGGGCGTCGTAGAGCCCGTAGGAGCGCCACGGCGTGCTGTACGCGCCGCTCAGCACGAAGGCGACCACCTTGGCGCCCACCCAGATCAGCACCGTCTGCTGGAAGTAGGGGAGCTCGCGGCCCAGCTCGGCCGGGTCCCACCGGATCAGGTAGGCCGCGTAGTACGCCAGCACGATCCAGACCGCGTCCAGGAGGAGCGCGAGGACGGGGTAGCGCTCCTGGCTGCGCACCACGAAGCGGTAGAGGCTGAGCCCCTCGGCCTCGTCGTGGTCGAGCGCGCGGAAGCGGACGGCCAGGAGGTAGGCCCCCACGAGCACGAGCGCGCACACGAGGGCGCCCCCGAGGAGGAGCGCCGTGCCGCGCGCGGCCGAGCGGAGGAGCACGCCGACCGCGCCGCCCGCCCCGGCCATCCCCCAGAGCAGCCAGAGCGTGTGCCTCTCCGGCAGGCCGAGCGCCACGAAGCGGTGCGACGTGTGGTCCCGCCCGCCCTGGCTGACAGGCCGCCCCTCCAGCACGCGCCCGACCGTGACGAGCGTGGTGTCGAGGATCGGCACGCCCAGGATGAGCGCGGGGGCCGCCACGACGGCGGCCAGGCTCCTGGACAGCCCGACGCCGGGCGCCAGCGCGAGGCCGGCCAGGAAGAGGCCGAGGAAGAGGGAGCCCGAGTCGCCCATGAAGATGCGCGCGGGCGGGTAGTTGTGGGCGAGGAAGCCCACCGTGGCGGCCACGAAGCCGAGCGACAGGATCGCCAGCGACGAGGAGCCCTCCAGGAGGAAGAGGCAGGTCAGATACGCCCCCGCGATGGCGGCCACGCCGGCGGCCAGCCCGTCCATGTTGTCGAGGAGGTTGAGGGCGTTCGTCACCCCGACGAACCAGAGGAGGGAGAGGGCGGCGTCCACGGCGTAGACGCCCGTGAGCCAGACGCCGACGCCGCTCAGGAGGAGCACGCTCGCCGCCACGATCTGGCCCGCCAGCTTGGTGAGCGGACGCAGTCGGCGGAAGTCGTCGATCAGCCCCACGACGAACGCCACCGAGGAGCCGAGGATCAGCCCTTCCCAGGTGCCGATGGGGAGCACCGCGTGCGTGGACGGACCCACGAAGCCCTGCGTGGTGTTGGGGTCGAGGAGGTAGGCCACGCCGAGCGCCACCCCGAAGCCCGCGTAGATCGCCACGCCCCCGATGGCCGGCGTGGGGCGGCTGTGCCAGCGGTCCGCCTGCACCTGGCGCACCATCCCGCCCGCGATCGCCGCGCCCCGCACGGCGGGCGTGAACACGGCCGTCAGGACCAGGGCGAGCCCCGCGACGATGCCGGCGAGGAGGAGCGGGCTCACGGGCGGCGCGCCTCCGCGTAGGCGCCCGAGAGGACGCGGCGCCACCAGGCCTCGTGCTCCAGGTACCAGAGCACCGTCCCGGAGAGCCCCTCCTCGAAGCCCCGCTCGGGGCGCCAGTCCAGCTCGGCCTCGGCGCGGGAGAAGTCCACGGCGTAGCGTCGGTCGTGGCCCGGCCGGTCCTTCACGTGCTCGACGCGGTGGGCGTGGCGACCCATGGCCCTCAGGATCGCGTGCACCACGCTCAGGTTCGTCCGCTCCGCGGCGCCGCCGAAGTTGTAGACGCGACCGGAGGCGCCGCGGTCGGCGGCCGCCAGGATCGCCCGGCAGTGGTCCTCCACGTGCACCCAGTCGCGCACGTACAGGCCGTCCCCGTAGATGGGCACCGGCCGGTCCTCGAGGACGTGCGTGATGGCCAGCGGGATGAGCTTCTCGGGGAACTGGTACGGGCCGTAGTTGTTCGAGCAGCGCGTCACCACCACGTCGAGCCCGTGGGTGACGTGGTAGGCGAGCGCCAGGTGGTCCCCGGCGGCCTTGGTGGCCGAGTACGGGGAGCGCGGAGCGAGCGGCGTGTCCTCCGTGAACCTGGGCGCGGCGTCCGGCGGCGTGGTGCCCGGGTCCCGCCAGGGGAGCTCGCCGTAGACCTCGTCCGTGGACACCTGCACGAAGCGGCCCACCCCCCGCGCCAGCGCCGCGGCCAGGAGCGTGTGCGTGCCCAGCACGTTCGTGCGCACGAAGGGCGCGTCCGAGACGATCGAGCGGTCCACGTGGCTCTCGGCGGCCAGGTGCAGGACCACGTCCACGCGCTCCAGCGCGGACATCACCGCGTCGGCGTCGCACACGTCCGCATGCACGAAACGGTAGCGCGCGTCGCCCGCCACGTCCGCGAGGCTGTCCAGATTCCCGGCGTACGTGAGCGCGTCGAGGTCGAGCACCTCGGCGTCGGGGCGGGTGCGCAGGATGTGCCGTACCAGGTTGGAGCCGATGAAGCCCGCCCCCCCCGTGACGAGATAGCGCATGTCCGGCGTCAGCCCGCGAAGCCGGCCAGGACCGGGTTGTCGCGCTCCGCGGCGACGAGCTGCGCCGCGCGGTGCAGCGAGGGCACGGTGCCCGCGTCCGTCCACCACCCCTCGAGGACGCGGTGGCGCATCGCCCCGACCGCGACGTAGCGGTTGTTCACGTCGGTGATCTCCAGCTCGCCCCGCGCGGAGGGGGTGAGCTCGCCGATCATGTCGAAGACGCGCGCGTCGTAGAAGTAGCACCCGGTCACGGCCAAGCGGCTGGGCGGGTCGTCGGGCTTCTCCACGATCTCGACCACGCGCTCGCCCTCGACCCGTGCGACGCCGAAGCGCTCGGGGTCGGCCACCTCCTTGAGGAGGATCATGGCGCCCCGCGGGTCGGCCCCGAACGCCGCCACGGCGTCCGCGATGGGGTGCTGGAAGAGGTTGTCCCCGAGGATCACCACCACCGGCCCCTCGTCCGCGAAGTCGCGCGCCAGCCAGAGCGCCTCCGCGATGCCGCCCTCGCCCTCCTGGTAGGCGTAGCCCAGGCGCTTGAGCCCGAACTCCTGGCCGTTGCGCAGGAGGCGGAGGAAGTCCCCGGCGTGGTTGCCGCCGGTGACCACCAGGATGTCGCGGATCCCCGCGTGCACGAGCTGCTGCAGCGGGTAGTAGATCATCGGCCGGTCGTAGACCGGCAGGAGATGCTTGTTCGTCACCCTGGTCATCGGCAAGAGCCGCGACCCGAGCCCTCCGGCCAGGATGACGCCCTTCACCTGGCGCGCACTCCTCCCCACAGCCGCATGATCGCGTCGGCGGTGCGTGGCCCCGCGGCCACCAGGTTCGGGAGGTCCGGCTCGCGCTGGTTGAAGGGCGGCTCCGAGCCGTTCGCCAGCGTCACGCGGCCGCCAGCGGCGCGCACGAGTGCCGTGCCGCCCGCCACGTCCCACTCGCTCTTGGGCACGAGCGTCCAGGTCGCGTCGGCCTTCCCGGCCGCGACGCGCCCCATCTTGTAGGCGACGGAGCCGCACGCGCGGACGGTGAACTTGCCGCCCTCGAAGGCGGCCCACTCGCCGCGCTTCACCTCGGAGCGGCTGGCCAGCACCTCGGCGCCCGCGAGGGAGCCCCGGTCGCGCACCTCGGCGCGCTTGCCGTTGAAGGTGACGCCCGTGTCGAGCGAGCCGACGATGAGCTCACGCGTGGTGGGGTTGAAGACGCCGCCCGCCACCGGCACGCCCGCCTCGACCAGCCCGATCGAGATGCACCACTCCGGGATGCCCTCCACGAACTCGCGGGTGCCGTCGATGGGGTCGACGACCCACACCCGCTCGCACTTCAGGCGGGTCCTGTCGTCCTTGGTCTCCTCGCTCAGCCACCCCTCCCCCTTCTGGGGGAGGAGCTCGCGCAGCACGGCGTCCACGGCGTGATCCGCCTCGGTGACCGGGTCCTCACGCTCGGCCTTCACCTCGTAGGCGATGTCGCCGGGTGTGAACGGGCGTACCGCCTCGGCCGCGGCGTGCAGGGCCAGGTGGATGCGCTCGAGATCTCGGGTACGGTTCACGGCCTCGTCCTCTCAGGGGGGATGGGTCCCATTTAGAAAAGTTAGCTCCGGTCCTGGGCCGGTGCACCACGAAATCTCTCGCCCAGGTAGCGGCCCAGGGCGTTGCGCCAGGGCTCCATCACCCGGCCCAGGAAGGCCTCCGTGGCCTCCACGTCCAGCAGCGACCGCTCCGGCCTCGGCACATCCGGCCAGAAGGTAGCCCGGTCGGTCTCCACGATCTCCGCCGCCAGGCCGACGACGGCCAGAGCCTCGCGGGCCTGCTCCAGCCGCGTCGCCGCCCCGGCGTCGGTGACGTGCCAGAGGCCGCCCGGTGCCTCCCGCGCCACGAGCTCCAGCACGTTGCGGACCACGTTCGCGGTCCACGAAGGGCGGCTCCACTGGTCGGCCACGAGGCGCAGGGGAAGCCCGGCGCGCGCGCGCTCCAGGACGTAGCCCACGAAGCCGCCGCCCTCTCCGCCGTAGAGCCAGCTCACGCGCACCACCAGGGCGTCGGGGGCGACCTCCAGCACCGCGTCCTCCCCCTCGGCCTTGCTGCGGGCGTAGGCGCTGAGCGGGTTGCGGGCGTGGCCCGGGGCGTACGGCCCCGGCTCCCGCCCGTCGAAGACGTAGTCGGTCGAGAAATGCACGATCCGTGCCCCAGCGGCCGCGGCGGCGCGCGCGAGGTTGCCCGCCCCGTCGCGGTTGACGCGGAACGCCTCCGCCGCGTCGGCCGCGGCGCGGTCCACCCGGGCGTAGGCCGCGCAGTTGAGCACCGCGTCCGGCCTGGCGTCGGCCACGGCGCGCAGCGTGGCGCGGGCGTCCGTCACGTCGAGGTCGGCGCGGCCGAGCGCCACCGTCTCGTGGCCCAGCGCCGGGAGGCATCGCCCGAACTCGCTCCCCAGGAGCCCGCCGGCCCCGGTCACGAGCAGCCTCATCGGCGCTCGAGCTCCCGCCGGTAGAGCGCGCCCAGGTCGTCCACGAGGCGCTCCACCGAATAGCGCCGGGTGAGCGACGCGCGCACCGCTCCGGAGACGGGGGGCCCCACCAGCTCCTCGTGCAGGGCGTCGCCCCACGCCTCCGCGCCCGCGGCGCGCGGCACGACCCTCCCGGCCCCGGCGTCCTCGAGCACCTCGGCCACCCCGCCCACGTCGCGGGCCACGACGCTCGTGCCCGCCGCCAACGCCTCCAGGAGCGCCACCGGCGTGCCCTCGTCGTGCGACGTGAGGGCCACCACGTCCAGGGCGCTGTAGAGCTCCGGGAGGTCCCGGCGCCATCCGAGCCAGCGCACGGCCCCTTCGAGCCCCAGCGAGGCGGCGAGGGTCTTCAGCGACGTCTCCCGCTCCCCCGCCCCGATCACCACCGCCACGGCCCCAGGAAACCGACGACGGAGCGCGGCCACGGCCGCCAGGAAGAGCTCGTGGTTCTTGATCGGCACCATGCGTCCCACGATCCCGACCACCGGCGCGGCCTCGGCGAGGCCGAGCGCACCGCGGAGGCGGCCCCGCTCCACCACCCGGTCCACCCCGGCGAAGCGCTCCAGCTCGAGCCCCAGCGGCACGACGGCGAACTTCCCCGGCGGGGCGACCGCCAGCTCCCCGGCCATCTGGCGCGCCTGGCGGCGGGTGAGCACGACCAGGCACGACGTGCCCCGCGCGAGCTGGCGCTCGATCTCCAGGAAGAGCCGCGTGCGGCGCGCGCTGAAGTAGTCGCCGCCCAGGACGTGGCCGTGGAAGGTGTGGACGCGCACGGGCACGCCCGCCAGGATCGCCGCGAGGCGCCCCAGCGTCCCGGCCTTGGCCGTGTGCGTGTGGACCACGTCCGGGCGCTCCCGCCGGAAGAGTCGCCAGAGCGACCAGAGGGTGCGCAGGTCGTCGAGCGGGCTGATCTCGCGGGACATCCCCGGGAGGTGCACGACGGCGACGCCCCGCTCCTCGGCGTAGTAGGCCATGTCCCCCTCCGAGCCGGCCACGGTGCCCGCGATCAGGCGGGTGCGCCACGGCCCGTCGTTCATGGCCCGCGTGAGGTTCACCACGTGCATGGCGGGCCCGCCCACGTTCAGGCGGGCGATGACGCGGTGGATGAGGACGGGCCGTGCGGCCGGTGCCCGCTGCACGGCGCCGGTCACGCGGCGGCGGCGCTCCGCATGTGCTCGGCGGTGGCGTCGATGATCTGGTCGAGCGCGTACTCCGGCCGCCAGCCGAGGAGCGCCTCGATGCGCCGCGTGTCGGGCTTGCGGCGCTCCATGTCCTCGAAGCCCTCGCCGTACGCCTCGTCGTAGGGGACGCGCTCGATCGCGGAGTCCGAGCCGAGGCGCGCGCGCACGCGCTCGGCCAGCGCCTCGATCGTCGTCTCCTCCTCGGAGCCGATGTTGAACGCCCTGCCCCAGGCGTCGTCGCGCGCCATCAGGGCGAGGATCGCCCGCACCGTGTCGTGCACCATGCAGAAGCAGCGGCGCTGGCTCCCGTCCCCGTACACCTGGATCGGCTCGCCGCGGAGCGCCCGGCCCACGAAGTTCGGCAGCACCATCCCCCACTGCCCGGTCTGGCGCGGGCCCACCGTGTTGAAGAAGCGCCCGAGGATGACCGGGAGCCCGCGCTCCCTGTGGTAGGCGAGCGCGAGGAACTCGTCGAGCGCCTTGGTGCAGGCGTACGCCCAGCGCCGGTGGGTGGTGCTTCCCATCACCCGGTCGGCCTCCTCGTGGAGCTGGTCCCCGCCCTTGCCGTAGATCTCGGACGTGGACGCGACGAAGAGCGGCTTGTGGTGCCGGTCGCAGCAGTCGAGCACGATCTCCGTGCCGCGCACGTTCGTGGTGATCGTGCGCACCGGCTCCTCGATGATCTTGCGCACGCCCACGGCGGCGGCCAGGTGCACGACCTGGTCGCATCGTGCCACCGTCTCGTTCATCATCGGCCAGTTGAGGATCGAGTCGACATTCAGGTGCAGGCGCTCGTGGCGGCGGACGCCCTCCAGGTTCGCGAGGCGCCCGGTGGACAGGTCGTCGACCACGAACACGTCGTCGCCGCGCTCGAGGAGCCGCTCCACCAGATGCGAGCCGATGAAGCCCGCTCCGCCCGTCACCAGCACCCGCATCAGGCCGTCGCCTGCCGGGTGTAGATCTCGGCCCAGCGCTCGGTCACGACGACGGCGTCGTGCTCGGCCGCCTCCTCGCGCCCGAAGGCCACCACCCGGTCGCGCAGCGCCTCGTCGTCGAGGAGGTGCAGGAGGTCCCGGGCGAAGCGCGGCGCCGGCCCGCCCGTGGAGGCCTCGCGGCCGGCGCCGGGCGGGACGTGCTCGTCCCCGATCCAACGCAGCACGGGGATTCCCACCGCCATCGCCTCGATGCACATCCGCGACGCGCCCGGGAACGAGCCGGCGTCGACCGCCGCCCGGCACGTGCGCAGCAGCGCCGTCCGATCCGCGCCTCCGCCGAAGAAGACCACCGAGTCCCCGAGGAGGAGCTCCTCGGCGCGCCAGCGCGCGGCCCCCTCCTCGGGGCCGGAGCCGACGAACAGGAGGCGCAGGTCCGGGCTCTCCAGCCGGGCGGTGGCGAAGCCCTCGAGGACCTCGCCCGGCACGACCCGGTCGGCGAAATCCGAGAAGACGAGGACGGCCCGCTGCACGTCCGTGAGGCCGACGCGCAGGCGCGCGTCCCGCTCCTGGAGCGCCCAGCTCGCCTCGCGCACGCGCGTCAGGTCCAGGCACTGGGGCACGACCTCCACGCCCTCCACGCCGAACGCGCGGATCACCGCGGTCTTCGCGAGCACGTCGGAGACCGTGAGCAGGCAGCCGTCACGCCGACGGGCCGCACGGCGCTCCAGCCAGTCCTGCATGCGCTGCTCCATCGTCCGCGGGCCCTTCGAGAAGGCGGTGATCGAGCGCACCACGCGCGTCTCCCGCGGGGCCGCGAGCTGGGCGGCCGCGCCCGACCATGGCTGGAAGGTGTGCACCACGTCCGCGCGTAGGCCGCGCAGCACCCGGCGCAGCCGGGACACCGAGAAGAGCGACCCCACCGGTCCGCTCAGCTCCATCGAGTGGACCGTCACCGCCAACCTGCGGATGCGCGCCCCGAGCGGCCCCGGCCCGCCGAGCCCCACCACGCGGGGCTCGAAGCGGGCGCGCGGCAGGCGCTCGACGAGCGTCGCGACCTGATCTCCGACGTCGTTCTCCTCCAGCGAATCGAGGACGTAGAACAGCCGGGACGGGGTCACGCCTGGTGCCTTCTGGAGGGTCCGGAAGTGTCGTGTGGACGAGAAAGGGTGCGGCGCAGGGGCCGCCTCCGCAACTCCCGCGCGCACGGGCCTCGCGGCAGCGCTCACACCCCCCGGGCGCGCAGCCACGTCTCCAGCGTCAGGAGGGCCCACAGCGCGTGGCCGCGATCCGCCGTTCCCGCCTGGTGCTCGCCCCAGAGCCGCTCGACGGGAGGGCGCTCGAGCCACCGCCAGATCCGCGCGTCGGCGCCGAGCACGCGCCCCTCGAAGAGCGGTTTCCAGCGCGTGCGGAACCAGATCGGCAGGGGCACGCCGAAGCCCCACTTCGCGCGCGTCCGGATCGCCGGCGGGAGCAGGTCCCGGAAGGCGTGCTTGAGGAGCCACTTGAGCGTGCGCCCCCGCCGCCGGAAGCGGTGCGGGAGCCCGGCGGCGAACTCCATCACCGCGGTGTCGAGGAACGGGGCGCGCAGCTCGAGGCCGTGCGCCATCGAGCAGCGGTCCGCCTTCACGAGGAGGTCGTCGGGGAGGTAGGTCTCGAAGGTCAGCGCCATCGCGCGCGCCAGCGGACCCTCACCCGAGAACCGGTACCAGGGCGCCCGGAAGCTCCCGGTGAGCACCCTCCGGTCGACCCCGGCGCGCAGCTCGGGCCTCAGGTAGGGCTCGACCTCCGGGAGGTAGCCGATCCAGCGGAGCATCCGCTCCTCGGGGGGGAGCGCCGCGGCCGCGAAGAAACGCTGTGCGCGCCGGAGCGGATGGCGGAAGTCGGGCCGGTGCGGGAGCCGGCGCGCGACGGCGTCGCCCAGGCGGGCCGCGGGGCCTCGGAAGTGGTCGGCCGCCTCCATCGCCAGGAAGCGCGGGTAGCCGCAGAACATCTCGTCGCCGCCGTCGCCCGTGAGCGCGACGGTCACGTGCGAGCGGGTCAGCCCGGACACGATGTGCGTGGGGATCGCCGAGGAGTCGCCGAACGGCTCGTCGTACGCCTCGACCAGCTCGTCCACGAGCTCGACCGCGCGCGCCTCCACCGTGAACTCCGTGTGCTCCGTGCCGAAGCGCTCGGCCGCGACGCGCGCGAAGGGGGTCTCGTCGTAGTTCGGGTCGTCGGCGAAGCCGAGCGAGAAGGTGCGCAGCGGCCCCTCGATCCGCTCGCGCATCAGGCCCACCACGAGCGTGGAGTCGATGCCGCCGCTCAGGAAGGCGCCGAGCGGCACGTCGGCGACCAGGCGGCGCTCGACCGCGTCGCCCAGGAGCGCGCGCACGCGACGCGTGGCCTCCGCGGTCGACAGGTCCTCGCTCCGGTTGCGCCAGTCGAGCGACCAGTAGCGCGCGGGCGTGGCCGCGCCGCGCTCGACGCGCAGGAGCGTGGCCGGCGGGAGGCACGCCACGTCCCGGTAGAACGTCCCCGGCGCCGGGACGTACCCGTACGCCAGGTACGCCGGGAGCGCGGAGACGTCGATCTCGCCCGAGACCCACGGGAGCTCGAGGAGCGCCTTGATCTCGGAGGCGAAGGCGAGACGGCCCTGCGAGCGCGTCCAGAAGAGGGGCTTCTTCCCGGCCCGGTCGCGCGCCAGGAGGAGGCGCCGCCGTGCCTCGTCCCATACGGCGAAGGCGAACATCCCGTCCACCCGCTCCGGGAGCGCGTCCCCCCAGGCCTCGTAGCCGTGCACGAGCACCTCGGTGTCGCTCCGGGTGCGGAAGCGGTGGCCGGAGCGCTCGAGCTCGGTGCGCAGCGCGCGGAAGTTGTAGATCTCGCCGTTGAACACGACCTGCACACCCCCGCTCTCCGAGGCCATCGGCTGGTCGCCCGTCTCCAGGTCGATGACCTTCAGGCGGGCGTGGCCGAGCGCGCAGTCGCCGCCCGGCGACGCCCACGCCCGGCGCCCGTCCGGGCCGCGGTGGCGGATACGCTCCGCCATGGCGAGCGCCTCCTCCCGCGTGGGCGACGGCGCCCCGCCGTCGAGGCGGACGATGCCGGCGATGCCGCACACGTCAGGCCGCCCTCGTCACGCGGCCGCGTCGCGGAGCGCGGCCACGAGCCGGGGCGCGGCCGCGTCCACCGAGTAGGCGGCCTTCACGAGCGCACGGCCCGCCCGCCCCATGCGCGCGCGCTCGGCGCCGTCCGCGAGGAGCCGGGCGCACGCCTCCACCCACGCGGCGGGGCCGTCGGCGTGGAGCCCGGTCTCGCCGGGGCGGACGATGTCGCGCAGCACGCCCACGGGCGAGGCCACGCACGGCACGCCGCAGGCGAGGTACTGGAGCGCCTTGAAGCCGCACTTGCCCCGGCTCCACGGCGTGTCGTCGAGGGGGTAGAGGCCCACGTCCAGCCCCTGGAAGTGCGCGGCCTCGGCATCGGGGCGCCACGGCACGAAGTCGTAGGTCACGCCCGGAAGGTGGGGGCGGCGCGTCCCGGCGACCACCACGAGGCGGTGGGGCACGCGCGCCGCGAGCTCGAGGAGCGCCGGGGCGAGCGCCTCCAGGTACGGGACCGTGCTGTCCGAGCCCACCCACCCGAGCGTCGGGACGTCGGCGTCGTGGGCGGCCGGGGCGAAGCGCTCGGTGTCCACGACCGAGGGGAGGATGCGCACCCGCGCCTCCGCGCCGGGGCCGACCGCCGAGCGCGCGAACGCGGCCAGGTGCTCGTTGCCGGCCAGGACGACGCGGGCCGCGCGGCAGAACGCGCGGGTGGTCCGCTCCGGGTCGCGGAGCGCCTCCACGAGCCGGCGTCCGTGCTCCTGCGGGAGGTAGACGGCGTCGTCGAAGTCGTAGACGACCGGCGTGCCCGTGCGCACGAGCCGCCCGAGGAGGCCCCGGTCGAAGAGGAGGGCGATCCCGCGCTGGACGAGCACGACGTCCCACGCGCCCGCGCCGTCCACCACGCGGCGCACGCGCCGGAAGGCGCCGAGGACGGTCCTCCCCGCCGCGCCCAGCGCCCGGCCCGAGCGCACGGCCCGATGCTCGTCCTCCGACAGGAAGGGCTTCAGCTCGAGCCGCACGCCGTGACGCGCGAGCGCCGGCTCGAGCTGCGCGAGGCGGTAGCGGGTGCTGGGGCTCGTCTCCGGATACGGCGCGAGGGCGAGCACGCGCAGGGCGTCGGCGCTCACGCGCCCTCCGGGACCACGCCGAGCGTTCCGTACACGCGGCCGAGCGCCTCCACCCCGGCCTCGAGCCCCACCGTGGCCTCCGCCAGGGCACGCGCCCGCGGGACCCGATCCGCGCGTGCGGCGGCCTCCGCCAGCCACGCCGCCGAGGCGTCCGCCCGCGCACCCGCCTGGTGGAGGCCGAGCACGACCCCGTCCGCGAGCGCGCCGACGTCACCCACCGGCGTGCCGAGCACGGCCATCCCCGTGGCGAGGTACTCGCCGATCTTCGTGGGGAAGCTCGCGTCCTTGGAGGGAGAGGGCCGCACGAGCGCGAGGCCCGCGTCGGCGGCCCTGAGCCAGCGCGGGACCTCGCGGGGCTCGGCCGACGCCACGAGCGCGTCCACGCCCGCGCTGGCGACGAGCGCGCGGGCCTCGGCCACGTCGCGGGTGAGCACGACGAAGCGGCCGCCCGCCCGCTCCAGGAAGGCGCGCGCCACCTCCAGCGTCGCCGGCCCGTCGTACCACCCCGTGAGCGTGCCCAGGTGGATCAGAACGGGCCCGTCGCCCAGGTCGAGCGCCGCGCGCGCGACCGCGCGATCGGGGGGCGGACGGAAGCGCTCGAGGTCCACGCACGTCGGGACGACCGTCCACGGCGGCGGCGCCGCGCCCCCCGCGAGCTCCGGGAGCCGGTCGGCCCCGCGCCGCGCCAGGAGGATCAGGTGGTCCGCCTCGCGCAGGAGCGCGCGCTCCACCCTCCGCCCCAGGCGCACCGGGAGGCTCCCCGCGGGCCAGTAGCCGCCCTCGATGCGCTCGTCCACCCAGAAGCCCCGCATGTCGAAGAGGAGGCGCATGCCGCCCCGGCGGCGGGCGCCGAGACCCATGAGCCCGGGCAGGTACCCCCGTGCGTGCACGATGCCCGTCCGACCCTCGCGACGGAGCGCCGCCGCCCAGGCGGCGACCCGGCGGCGTCCCTGCGCCACGTCCCACCCGGTCGCGGAGAGCGACGGACGCTTGTGGTAGACCAGGCGCGTCCAGGCTACGTCCTCCGCGCGCAGCATGGTGGCCAGCGCGTCGAGGCGGCGGCGGTCGGCGAGGTCGGCCGGCTTCTCGAAGGAGAGGAGCTCGATCGTGAAGCCCCTCCTGCGCAGTGCGCGCACGTACGGCACGACCTGTGACGCGCCGAGCGGCTCGAGCAGCCCGTCGTACGTGACGTACAGGACGGAGGCGCGGCGGAGCGGGCTCAGGATGGGGGCGAGCCGCCGGCCGGGGGCCCGACGAGCGGGCCCGTGGCCACGGCCTTGGCCCGCCGGCGCTGCTCGGCCCGCGCCCTGCGCCGGGCGAGGTAGAGCGCCTGCACGTCGCGGATCCCGAGCGCGCAGAAGAGGAAGACCACGGGAAGCACCTGCGCCCGGTGCCGGTACGCGGTGCCCACGTTGGCCTCGACGAGCGCGTAGGCGAAGGTCACCAGGATGAGCGTCGTCAGCGGGACGGTGTAGGCACGCGGGTCGTGCCGGAGCCCCAGGATGGCACCCCACAGGCCGAGCGGGAGGATCGTGTACCACACCAGCGTCTCGGGGAGCGTCATGGCCTGGAGCGTGGAGCCGATCTCCCACGGGAAGGGCGCGAGCATGAAGAAGGCGAGTCCGATCGGGAGGAAGCCGATCGCGCCGGCCGCCGTGGAGACGTTGGCCGCCTGGCCGTAGGCCGAGTTCGCGCCGTAGAGGAACCCCTCGCGCACCTGCTGCACCTGCTCGAGCGTCGGCTCGCCCGCGAGCGTGCGCCCGAGCCCGAAGACCTGGGCCGCGTAGGCGAGCGTGACCAGGAGGATCGTCCCCGCCACGAAGGAGCGCGCCGGCGACCGGCTGCGCCCCATCAGGATGCCCGCCACCGCGGCCCCGCCGACCAGGAGGGTGAGGTACTCGCGGAAGAGCGTGAGGAGGCCGAGCGTGACGATCGCGCCCGTGAGCGCACCGAAGCTCGGGCGGTGCTGGAGGCGGGCGCAGAAGTACACGGCCCCGACCAGCACGAGGATCGTGGGCGCCTCGCGGATGTTCAGCACTGACCAGAGGATGAGCGACGGGAAGAAGACCGTGAGCCCCGCCGCGAGTTTCGCGACCGCCTCGTTCTTCCGGACGAGGAGGAGCGCGAGGTGGTAGATCGGGATCGCCGTCCACACGGAGAAGAACATGTCGACGACCGCGGGCGCGGCCTTCGCGAAGCCGAAGAGCGCGTAGATGGTCGCGTTCATCGCCGGGTACGCGAGCTGGAGCGTCTCCGCCATGCGCGACGGCATCGGGCCCAGCCCCGACCAGTAGTTGAGGAGGCCCATCCCGCGCGACTCGTACGTCCACTGGTCGGGCGCGAAGACGTACGGCCCGATGGTCTGGTGGATGAGCGCGAAGACGAGCAGCCGGACCGCCACGCCCAGCAGCATGAGGTTGCGCAGGTAGGCGACCCGGTCGCTCCCCGCCTGGAGGCGTGCGAGCCCCTCCGTGAGGAGCAGCCCGAGGACCGCGAGGAAGGGGACGGCCAGCCGCGAGGCGGGATCCGAGACCCCCAGGGTCGCCACCCCGACGCCGATGACGGCGAGCAGGGGCGCGGGCGCGAGGAGGGTGAGCCGCTTTCGGGTCATGAGCTCCTGGAAAGCCGCGGGCACGTCGAACGCGGGCCGCTGGAACGTATCCGAGCGGAGCGCCGCGGGTCAACGCGATCCGGGGTCGTCTCCACGGCCGAGCTTGTGCGCGAGATGACGCCGGCCCGACGCCGACAGAAGGCTCGGCGCGTGGCGCGCGAGGAGGGGGAGCGCCGCCGCGCGCACCGCCGCCGACCCCTTCAGGAGCGCCTGCCCCAGGACGTCCACGCGCTGCTGCGCCGCGATCGCGCGCACCTCGTCCGCCGCGGCGCGCTCGCGCTCGCGGAAGATCTCCTCGAGCCGGTCGAGGGCGCGCATCCCCGCCCGCAGGTCGTCGGCCGTGGTGGAGGGCCCCATCCGGTTGACGAGCACGCGGTGGGCCCCGTCCGCGACGTCCAGCTCGACCGTGCGCGCGAGGTGACGCCGGGCGCACGCTACGAAGTTCGCCACCTGCACCTCCTCGTGCGCGCGCGACACGCTCCCGGCGTGCACGCGCAGCCCGTAGAGCTCCTCCTCGAGGTTGGCCATCCCCACGCCGGCGGCCAGCATGCGCGCGAAGAGCTCGTAGTCCTCCGTGTGCCTCGCGTCCTCCCCCGAGCCGTAGCGGTGCGCGCGCAGCGTCTCGGCGCGCGCCAGCATCGAGCCGTGCACCAGGGGGGTGGCCAGAAGGCCGAGGAAGCGCGCTCCCGCGGGCGTGGTGCAGCGCGCCGGCCGGGTGCCGACCCGGCGGCCCGCCTCGTCGACGGTCCAGGCGCCCGTGCCGACCACGCCGACGTCGGGGTGCGCGGCCAGGTGCGCCATCTGCCGCGCGATGCGCTCGGGGAGGCACAGGTCGTCGGCGTCCATGCGCGCGACGAACGCGCCGCGCGCCTCGGCGATCGAGCGGTTGAGCGTCTCGATGAGGCCGAGGTTCCCCTCGTTCACCACCACGCGCACGCGGGCGTCCCGCGCGGCGCGGGCCTCCAGGCGCGCACGCGTGCCGTCGCGCGAGCCGTCGTCGACGGCGAGGACGTCCAGCGCCGTCCAGCTCTGCGCGAGGATCGCGTCGAGCGCCGCGTCCACCCAGCGCTCCACGTCGTGACACGGAAGCACGACGGTGACGAGCCGCTCGCTCACGTCGCCCCGCCCCGGGGCGTAAGGAGCCCGCGCAGGCGTCGGCGCAGCGTGAGGCCTCCCGGCGCGAGGAGCGCACCGCGCACCAGCGCGGAGGCACGCTCGAGCTTCCCCGGCGCCGTGCGGCTCCGCCACACGAGGTAGTCGGCCAGGGCGTAGCGCCAGTCGGCGCCGGCGACCAGCGGGTAGCGGGCCCCGCCGTCGAGCACCGCCGCGAGCTTGCGGGGCGGCCCGGGCGGGACGCCGTTGTGGTGGTGCGGCGCGATCGTGCGGAGCGGCACGTGGCGGAGCTCCCGGTCGATCAGCGCGCGCTCGGGGGCCGCGATCTGGTCGGCGTCGAGCGCGACGCCCTCGACGAGCGTCACCGTGGGCGGATAATGCCAGATGCAGTGGTCCGCGAGCGACTCCGCCACGTTGAACGGGGCCGGCGCCAGGCCCGCCCGCATGAAGCGGAAGCTGTGCTCCGTGTGCCCCCAGCGTCGGTACGCGGCGAAGTCCGTGTGCCAGCCGCCCACCGCGCGCAGCCCTGCGCCCGTGTAGAAGCCGAACTGCCCTCCACCGTAGAGCCCGTGCGTGACGCGCACGCCGCCCACGTCGCTCTCGCCCGTGCGGCCCCGCACGCCCCCGCGCTCGAAGAGCGAGAAGTGGTGGATGCCGCTCGCCCGGTGCAGGCCGACGTGCGCGGGGAAGACCGCGCCGTCCACCACCTCGACGTCGTCGTCCAGGAAGAAGTAGTAGGCGAAGTCGCCGAAGCGCTCGAGCACGCGGTTCTTCGACAGGCCGACGCCCTCGCGCCGATCCGACCAGACGAGCGGGACCTCCCACGTGTCGCAGAAGGCCCGCGTGTCGGCCTCGTCCCCGTCGAGCGCGACGACGAGGCGGAAGCGCGGGTCCGTGGCGCAGAAGCGCGCCAGGTGCGGCAGGTACCGGCGCAGCGCGCCCACGCGCCGGCACGTCGTGACGCAGATCAGCGCCTCGTACGCCTCGCTCACGACGCCCCCTCCGACGCCCCGGCCCGCGCGACCAGCGCGGCCCACAGCTCCGGGTCCGCGTCGGCGTCCACCTTGCGCGCGAAGGGCTTTCCGCTGGCGTCCATGGCCGGCAGATCCCCGATCCCGAGCGTGCGCGGGTGGTCCTCCCCGGCCGGGAAGTCCAGGTAGTGCAGCCCGTCGTCGACGATGTCGTGGTCGCGCGCGAAGGTGGTCCCGAGCAGGATGCTCTGGAAGAACATCTCGTCGGGGAGGAGCGAGTACGCATGATAGGCGCGGTACTCGGGGTGGTCGCCGAGGAAGGCGAGCACGTACGCCACGGCTTCACGGCTCAGGCTCCACCACTGCGACCCGCCGTAGGGCGCGGCGCATGTCGGGAAGCTGCGTTCGGGCAGGAAGGCGGCGCGCGCGCGCAGGAGCGCGTTCAGCACCTTCCCCTTGAAGCTCAGGCGCACGGGAACGCCGCGCGGGATGCACGTCTCGCGCCGCCCGCGCACCGTGAACGTGTAGAACTCCGTGCGCAGCCGGCCGTCGTAGCGCCAGCGCGGGTCCGGGAGCGGGAAGGACGCGATCCACGTGCGCGCAGGGTGGTCCGCGAAGAGCCCGCGGATCCGCCCCACCGGCCAGAGCGGGAAGTCCTGCCCCGACAGGAGGACGACATGATCGCATCCGTCGGCGTGGGCGCGCGCCATCCCCGCGAGCGTGGCGTCCACCACCTCGATCCCGCCCCACCTCGACGCGAAGCGCGGCAGGAGGACCACGTCCCCCGCGCCGGTCGCGTCGAGCGCCGCGCGGAAGCCGTCCAGCTCCGAGCGCGCGTCCACGTGCAGGTAGCGCGCCGTGCCGGGGTGTGCGAGCGCGGCGAGCAGCGTCGCGACCTGCCGGGGTGCGCGGTGCGCGAGCACGATGAAGCCGAGCTTCACCGCGCCGTGCCCGGGCTCACAGGTACTCGTCCATGAGCTCGGGGGTCAGGGGGCCGAGGAAGAGCGCCTCGCGTGCCCGGATCTCCTCGTGGCTCCACTCCCACCAGCGCGACGCCAGGAGCCGCTCGACGACCGGCCCCTCGAAGCGGAACCGGACCGGGCGCGCGGGCGCGCCCACCGCGACCGCGTAGGGCGGCACGTCCCGGGTGACCACCGAGCCCGCGCCGATGATCGCGCCCGTGCCGATCGACACGCCCGCCATGACGTGCGCGCCCGCGCCGATCCACACGTCGTGGCCGATCTCGACCGGGCCGGCGGTGACCACCTCGTCCTCGATGGGCCGGCCGAGCACGTTGCGGCCGATGTAGTACGTGGTGATCCGGCGGGCGTCGTGGCCGTAGCCGTGGATGCTCACCTGCCTCGCGATCGAGCAGAAGTTGCCGATGTGGATCGGGGCGCCCCGCGCCAGCACGAAGATCCCGGGGCCCCACAGCGACGAGTAGCGCCCGATGTGCACCGGCCCCGAGATGTCGACGTCGTGCAGGCGGGCGTGGTCCTCGACGTGCACGGGGCCGTGCAGCGCGGCGGCGCTGACCCGGGCGCTCGGCGCCACCAGCGCGGCCGTGTCGATTCGGTTCGGCCTCTCGCGGGCGGCGAGGAGCCGGTCAAGGACGCGGAGCTTGATCTTCGCGAAGAGCGATGAGGGCATCGGCGAACCTGTCGTAGTTGGCACCGGCTTCGAAGCGCTCACGATGGAAGGCACGGATGCGCTCCCTGTCGAACCGCCCCGGATCGAGGGCGCGGCGGAGCCCGTCCGCCGCCTCCTCCACGGTCGCGTCCGGGCGGAGCGGGACGCCCGTGACCTCCGTCACGATCTCCCCGACCCCGTGCACGGCGACGGCCACCACCGGCACGCCGAAGCTGGTGGCCTCCATCATCGAGACCGGCAGCCCCTCGGACGTCGACATCGAGATCATCGCATCCACGCGCTGCTCGCGATAGAAGTCGAGCAGCTCGGCGTTGTCCACGTGACCGCGGAGCTCCCACGCCACGCGCGCCGGGAGCCGTCGTGCGGCCTCCTCGACCCGTGCGCGCTCGGGCCCGTCCCCGAAGTGCACCCAGCGGAGCGGCCGCTCGGCGCGGGCCAGCACCTCGGCCACCACCTCGATGCGCTTCGTCGGGATCATGCTGCCGACCGAGAGCACCAGCGGGGGGTCCACGGGCGGCGCTTCGGCCGTGGAGCGCGCGGGGACGCCGAGCCGGAAGGTGCGGATGCGCCCGCGCGCGGAGGCGGGCGCCCGCTCCGTCAGGTAGCGCGTGCCGTACTCCGAGACCGGCGCGACCAGGTCGAGCGCCCCGAGCTTGAAGGCGCGGAAGGGCACCACGTGCGGGGCCCAGCGCTCGTCGTAGAGGTCGAAGCCGTGCGCCCGGGAGACCGCCGTGCGCACGGTTCCTTCGCGGCGGGCGAGCGCGAGGGCGAGCGTGCTGTTCTCGAACCAGTAGTCGTAGAAGACCGCGTCGCCGAGCTCGGGGCGCGCGCGCACGAGCGCCCGTAGCGCGCGCAGCTTGAGGACGTTGCGCGCCAGGATGTCGAGGTAGACGCGGGGTGCCCCGGCGTGCGCCCCGAGGGTGCCGGGCGCGGCGAGCACGGTGAGCGCCTCGGGTGAGAGGAGCGCGAGGCGGCGCGCCGCGACCCCCGGCGCGGCGAGCCAGTCCATGCGCACGAGCTCGACGCCGTCCGGGAGGGCGCGCGCTCCGGGCTCTACGGCCGAGGGGAGCACGAGGACGCGCCGGAAGCGGCGGGCGAGCACGTCGATCTCCGACTCGAGGAACGTCTCGCTCTTGTTCCCGAACGGATAGGTGGCGGTGAGCAGGACGAGCAGCGGGGGCCCGCTCATCCCAGCAGCCTGCGCAGGCGCCCCCGGATGCGGTCGAAGAGCGACGGGTCGGGCGTCGCGACGTCGTGGAACTCCGCGTCCGGGCGCACGGGGCGCAGGAGCGCCACCACGTAGTCGCCCTCCTCCACCCAGATCGAGTACGTCTCCAGGTGCGCGACGTGGAGGTGGTGCTCGTGGGCGCGCGCTGCCACGTGGTGCGGGTGGATCGCCTGGTCGACGAGCTGCAGGATCCCGGGGCGGTGCGCCCGGCACCAGTCGAGGTACCACGGGTTGGGATAGTGCAGGAGCACGAAGCCCTCGGGCTTCGTCCATGCCGCGATGCGCGCGAAGAGCCTGTCGTGGTGCTCGAGGGGGATGTGCTCGATCACGTCCGGGAGCACGACCACGTCGAAGCGCTCGGCGAGATCCATGGCGAGCACGTCGGCAGCCTCCAGGCGCACGTTTCCCCTCCCCGCCAGCCGCTCGCGCGCGGCGTCCACGCTGCGCGGGCTCAGGTCGACGCCCACGACGGACCCGCCCGCGTCGAGCGCGTCCGCGAGGAGCGTGGTCACCGTCCCGACGCCGCATCCGATCTCGAGCACCCGGTGCTCCGGGCGCAGGCCGAAGCGCAGCAGCCAGGCGAGGATGGCCCGATGCCGCTCGTTGACGCCGACCGCCGTCTGGCGGTCGACCCAGTCATCGTAGAAGGCCTTTGAGTCCATCTCTGACGTAGCCGAAGTCGCGCGCCGCCGGCACCACGCAGGCGAGCGCCGGGAGCGCGGCGATGCGGGAGAACACCCACACCACCACGCCGGTGGTGACAAGGTAGGATACCGCCGACGCCGCGGCCGCACCCACGATCCCGTAGCGCGGGATGAGCGCGAAGTCGAGCGCCACCGTGGCCACCAGCCCCACGAGCGACGCGCCCAGGTTCACGTCCTGCCGGTTCACGCCCGCCAGCGCGGCCGCGAGGATCACGCACAGCGTGAAGGGGACGCACCCCAGGAGCAGCACGGTGAAGGGCGCGGCCGACGCGACGAAGTCGTGGCCGTACAGGACGCCGAGCCAGGTGCGCGCGAAGAGCGCGAGCGGGATCGACAGGGCCGCGGTGACGCCGAAGACGAGGCGGGCCAGGCGCGCGGCTTCCGGGAAGCCGGCCGACGGATCGCCGGACGCCATCGCGGGCATGAGCACGGTCGACGTGGAGCGCGGGAGCACCCAGAGCGTCATCGCCAGGCTCGCCGCGAGCGAGTACAGCCCCAGCGCCGCCGAGCCCGTGAAGTACTGCACGATCCAGATGTCCACGCGGTAGTTGAGGAACTGGGCGAGGTTCGCGACCCAGGCGAGCGCGGCGTAGCGGACCATGGCGCGCAGGAGGGCCGCGTCGATCAGGTGGAGCGAGAGGCGCACGCCCAGGAGGCGGTACGCCAGGAAGGCGAGCGTCGCGCCGTTGAAGAGCACCAGGCCGAGGTAGGCCTGGAACACGTCCTCCGTGCCCACCGCCCACACGCCCGTGCGCTGGGCGGCGTAGAGCGCGGCGTAGACGCCCATGGCGACCGCCGCGAAGGCGACGGTGGCCACGTTGAGCGCGGCGAAGGAGCGGTGGCCGGCGAACACCGAGGCGAGGTTCGCGAAGACCAGGTTCGCGGACACCACGCCGGCGAGGGTGAGCTCCAGGCGTACGCTCTGGCGCGCGAGCGGGAGGAAGATCTCGTTGCCCAGCAGGGCGTCGTTGGCGTGGATCGTCCCGAACAGGAGCGCGCCCACGAGGAAGGCGAAGAGGAGGAGGGAGGTGAGGATCCGCTCCCGGGGGACGCTGTCCCGCGCGATGTAGTAGCGCAGCGACAGGTCGAACCCGAATCCGAAGAGGAGGCTCAGGATCCCGAAGGAGGCCGAGAAGACCGCGAACTCCCCCCGCCCCACCACGCCGAGCGTCCGGGTGAGGAAGATCGAGTTCCCGAACGAGAAGACGAGGTTCAGCAGGTTGCTCGCGAAGACGCCGAGGGCGCTTCGGCCGATCCTCATCGACGTGGCGCCTCCGGCTCCACGTCCGCATCCGTGTCGCTGCCGACGGTGACCACCCCCAGCAGCCCGATCACGATCCACACGTGCCGGAGGTCCTCGCTGGCGAGGAAGAGCGCGTGCACGGCGACCGCGAGGAGGGCGAGGAGGACGGCCGAGCGGGCGCGCGACGGGGGCGCGGCGCGCCGCACGCCCGAGACGCACAGCCACAGCCCGACCACGACCAGGAGGAGGCCCACCACACCGAACTGGCCGAGCACGGAGAGGTACGCGTCGTGCGCGTCCCAGAGCGCCGGCCTGAGGCCCGCCAGCGGGTCCGGGACGTTCGCCAGGTAGGGCGCGGCACCCACCCCCCGGAGCGGCGCGAGCGCCACCGCCGCGAGGCTGCTCTTCCAGATCGCCGGGCGAAGCGCGGTCGTGACCACGTGCAGCGGCCCCAGCGCGACGTCGAGCGGGACGACGAGCGCCACGAGGGTGGCCCCGGCGACGACGAGCCCGAGCGACGCCACCGCGATCCCCGCCGTGCGCCGCCCCGCGCGGGCCATGTGCGCGCCGACGAACGCAGCCGCGACGCCGCCGCCCACCCACGCCGTGGAGGCGGTGAGCGCCAGCGCGGCCCCGAGCGCGCCAGCGAGCGCGAGCCCCGCCGTCCGGGCCGTCCCCCGGAGCGTCGGCCACCGGCCCCACAGCAGGAGCGCGGTCACCACCAGGTAGTCGCCGAACATGTTGGGGTGCAGGAAGGGGCCGGAGACGCGCGCGAAGGGGAGGCCCATCACGCCGGTGCCCCCCTGGCGCACGAGCTCGCCGAGGTGGCCGGGGCCGAGGAGGCCGAGCGCGGCCGTCACGACGAGCGCCAGCGCGGCGCCGCCGAGCCACGCGTCCACCGCGCGGCGCCATCCGATCCCGCTCGATGCCAGGGCGCCCGCGCCGAGGGCCAGGGCAACCGCCGCGCTCCCCTTGGCGAGCGCGTACGAGGCGTGGAAGCCCCACAGCCCCGAGGTCGCTACCCAGAGGCCGAACGTCGCGAGCACGCCCAGTCCGAGGAGGTACCGGCGCGGCGGGAGCCCCGGCTCGTGCCCCCCGGCCAGGACGCGCGTGAGCCGGTTCGCGCGCTCCGGGTGCGTGGCCCGCTCGAACGCCCAGGCCAGGAGCAGGAGGAGGAGGAGCGCATCCGAGGCGTTCGCCGTGGCCCCGCCGACCGGGACCACCACCATGTGGCCCACCGGGAGGAGGAGGAGGAGGAGCGCGGCAGCGACGACGGTCGGCGTCGGGCCGGCGGGCACGGACCCGGCCTCGATGGACGATGCGAAGGCGTCGGAGGGCACGGTCGGGCTCGGGGGTGAGGGAGCGAGCGGCAGGGCCTCGGGGGAAACATCCCCCTTGCGTGGCGCACGCGAAAGGGCCCCCGCGGACGATCCGCGGAGGCCCCTGGTCCCTCGCTCGGGATCCCTCGGCGTCAGGCCGTCGTCGCCGGAGCCTTGGTCGGACCCGTGGCCGGAGCCTTGGTGACCTTCCCCGCCGAGATGCACGAGGTGCACACCCGCACGCGGCGGCGATCACCGTTCTCGTCCAGGATCTTCACGGTCTGGAGGTTCGGCAGCCAACGGCGCCGCGTCTTGTTGTTGGCGTGGCTGACGGAGTTCCCGCTGCCGGGACCCTTGCCACACACGTAGCACACTCGAGCCATCGTCTATGATTCCTGCGTTGATCTTCGTCGTTCCCGGGGGTCGGTCAGTTCGACCCGCCGTTCCCCGGGTTGGCGCCCGTTCCGACCACCTTCACGCGCGTGGCGTCGATGTAGTACGTGGCGAACTCCGCGGCGAGCCTGTCACCCTCGCCGATCGAGCCCGCGGTGGTCCACGCGTTCAGCACGGAATCGGCCATCGCCCGGACCGTGCCCACCACCGTGGCGTGCTGCCCCGCCGTGACCGTGACGCCCTCCGCCTTCACCGCCTCGGTGAGCGAGACGAGGAAGGGGTTCTTGTTGGGCATCTCGAGCCAGAAGCCCTGGTGCCCGAGTCCCGATGCCACCGGGACGTTCTCGAGCTTCACGACCTGGCCCTCGTACGGCGAGGCGTCCATCTGGATCGCGTCGGGCGAGATGGTGATCGCGCCCAGGTCGGCCTCGGCGCTGTCCGCCCGCATCTGCTCCTCGATCGCGGCCTCACGCTCCGCCTCGTGGGCCTTCGACTGGAGGTTGAGCCAGTAGAGAAATCCGATCATGGCAAGGAAGGCCATGATCATCAGAGGCATCCCGAGGTTCGCCGCACCGCGCCGGGAAGCTTTGTCGCCCATGTCCGTCGTCCTGTCCGGTGGGTTCCGTGGTTGAGAGACCGGCAACTTAATCGACCAACTCGATCAGCGACATCTCCGCCGCGTCACCCTTCCGGTTCCCGAGCTTGAGGATCCGCGTGTATCCACCCGGACGCTCGGAGAAGCGTGGCCCGATGTCGTCGAAGAGCGAGCCCAGGACCTGGCGGTCCTGGATCTTGGTGGCCGCGAGCCGGCGCGCGTGCAGGTCGCCCCGCTTCGCCAGGGTGATGAGGCGCTCCGCGTACGGGCGGAGCTCCTTGGCCTTGGCCGTGGTGGTCTCGATCCGCCCGTGCCGGAAGAGCGATGCGGCCATGTTGCGCATCGTCGCCTTCTTGTGGCTCGCGGTGCGGGAGAGCTTCCTCCCCTTCTTACGGTGGCGCATCGTTACTCCTCACCACTCCCTGCCGTCTCCGGCTCTTCCTCGACGAAGAAGAGGCGACCGTCGTCGCCCTCCTCGAGCATCATCCCGAAGCGGAGACCGTGCTCCTCCAGGAAGTCCGAGATCTCCTTGAGCGACTTCTTGCCGAAGTTCTCGATCTGGAGCATGTCGTCCTCGGAGCGCTGCACCAGGTCACCGAGCGTGCGGATGTTCTCCTTCTGCAGCGAGTTGCGCGACCGGACCGACAGCTCCGCGAGGTCCTCGATCGGACGCGCGAACAGGTCCTGCAGCCGCTCCGGAACCACGACAGCCCCCGGAGGTGCCACCTCGGGGATGCCGCCCTCGCCGAAGTACAGCATGTACTCGAGGTGCTTGCGCACCAGCTCGGCCGCGTAGGCGACCGCCGTCTCGGGATCGATCGAGCCGTCCGTCTCCACCTGGAGGGTGAGACGATCGAAGTCGGTGCGCTGACCGACGCGGGTCTCCTCGACGGTGAAGTTGGCGCGCCGGACCGGGTTGTAGATCGAGTCGATGCGTACCAGGTCCACCGGCGCCCCGCGGGGCATCACGTGCTGGTCCGCGAGCACGAAGCCGCGGCCCTTGTTCACGTGCAGCTCCACGTTCAGGTCGCGGTCGTCCTGGAGCGTGAACAGGTGCTGATCGGGATCGAGGATCTCGACGCCTTGCTGCGTCTGGATGGTGCCGGCCGTGATCGCGCCGGCCTTGCCCACGTGGATCTCGAGGACCGTCTCGTCGATGTCCGGATCGAGCGACACCACGAGCGCCTTCAGGTTCTGGATCACCTGGTGCACGTCCTCGACCACGCCGACGATCGTCTGGTGCTCGTGGACCACGCTGTCGATGCGGAACGCCCAGACCGCCGACCCGCGCAGCGACGAGAGCAGGACGCGGCGGACCGAGTTACCGAGCGTGTGTCCGAAGCCGCGCTCGAGCGGCTCGACCACGAAGCGCGCCGACCGACCGTCCTTGGACTTCTCGACGGCTTCCACGCGCTCCGGCAGAACCAACCCGGTGAGATCTATCTCCACTGTGTCCTCCTGGGGATTGCTCGGCTACGACAGCCGGGGAGCGACGCCCGGACCCCGCTCGCGGGCCGGGCACGCGAACTACTTCGAGTAAAGCTCGACGATGAGCTGCACCTGGGCCGCGAGAGGCACGTCGTCGCGGGTCGGCTTGCGCACCATCCGCCCGACGCGGCTCTTCTCGTCCAGGGCCAGCCACTCCAGGAGCGAGGGGCGCGTACGCGCCTCCAGCGACGCCTGGATCGAGACGAGGTCCTTGGACTTCGGCCGGACCGCGATCTCGTCGCCCGGCGTCACCTCGAAGCTCGGCACGTCCACGACGCGACCGTTCACCTCGACATGACGATGGCGAACGAGCTGGCGTGCCGCGCTCCGGCTGGGCGCGAAGCCCATCCGGAACACGATGTTGTCGAGACGGGACTCCAGGTGGATCACCAGGTTGTCGCCGGTGATCCCGGGGACCGATGCCGCGGCCTCGAAGAGGTTGCGGAACTGCTTCTCGTGCAGCCCGTACATCCGCTTCACCTTCTGCTTCTCACGCAGCTGGTTGGCGTACTCGGACTGCTTGCGGCGGCGCGCCTGCGCGGGGCCGTGCTGGCCTGGCGGATAGGCGCGGCGGTCGACGGGGCACTTCTCCGTGTAGCACTTCTGCCCCTTCAGGAAGAGCTTCTGCCCTTCCCGGCGGCAGAGCCTGCAGACCGGACCAGTGTAGCGACTCATTCTTCTATCGGTTCCTGTTCCTCAGACGCGGCGCTTCTTGGGCGGCCGGCAGCCATTGTGCGGGAGCGGGGTGACGTCCTGGATCGACTTGATGAAGAGCCCGGCGGCCGCGAGCGCCTGGATGGCCGACTCGCGCCCCGAGCCGGGGCCCTGGACCTGGACGTCGACGCGCTTCACGCCGAGACCGACCGCCTCGCGACCCGCCTGCTCGGCCGCCACGGTCGCCGCGAACGGCGTCGACTTCTTCGAGCCCTTGAATCCGGCCTTGCCGGCGCTCGACCAGACGACGGTGTTCCCGGCCCGATCGGTGATCGTGATGATCGTGTTGTTGAAGGTCGCCGCGATGTGCGCGACGCCCTCCGATTCGACGACTCGCTTCGTGCGCTTCGTACGGGTCTTGGGATTGGCCACGGTCTTCTCTGACTCTTCCTGTGCTGGTCACCGGGAACGCGGATGCGGCGTGCCGGAGCCCGAGGGTCCGGGGATCGCCGCATCGACTTCCCACCGGGGGGCGCGCCCTCGGGGGCGGCCCTACTTCTTGCTCGCCTTCTTCTTGCCCGCTATGGCCCGCCGGGGGCCCTTCTTCGTGCGTGCGTTCGTGTGCGTGCGCTGCCCGCGCACCGGGAGCCCGCGACGATGGCGCAGCCCGCGGTAGCAGCCGATGTCCATGAGCCGCTTGATGTTCATGGACACTTCGGTCCGGAGGGCGCCCTCGACCTTGAAGCCGCTCTCGATCGTCCTGCGCAGCCGGTTGACCTCGTCGTCGGAGATGTCCTGCGTCCTCCGGTTCGGGTCCACGCCGCACTGCTGGAGGATCTCGGAGGCGCGCGAGCGGCCGATGCCGTAGATGTACGTGAGGGCGACCTCGATCCGCTTCCCGCGCGGAAGATCGACGCCTGCGATACGTGCCATGTGCGCTCTCAGCCCTGACGTTGCTTGTGCTTCGGATTACGGCTGCAGATGATGCGCACCACCCCGCGGCGGCGGATCACCTTGCAATGCTCGCAGATCGGCTTGACGCTGCTTCGGACCTTCACGGTTCGCTTCTCCACATACGTTTCTGGCAGAGCTAAGTAGTATAACCAGGGTGTTCCACCCCTTCAAGCACCCACCGCATCGACCGGGTGCCCTGCGCTCGTCAGCACGCGCGGGCCCTCGGCCGTGATCGCCACCGTGTGCTCGAAGTGCGCCGACAGCGTGCGGTCCGAGGTCACCACCGTCCATCCGTCGTCCAGTGTGCGGATGTTCGGCGAGCCCGCGGAGAGCATCGGCTCGATCGCGATCACCATGCCCTCGCGCAGGAGCGGCCCGTGTCCGGGACGCCCCACGTTCGGGACCTGCGGCTCCTCGTGGACGTCCCGGCCCACCCCGTGCCCCACCAGGTCGCGGATGATCCCGTAGCGGCTCTCGTCCACCGAGGCCATCACCGCCGCGCCGATGTCGCCGACGTGGTTGCCGCGCACGGCGGCCTCGATGGCGGCCCACAGCGACCCTTCGGTCGTCTCCATGAGGCGCATCGCGGCCGGATCGACCTCGCCGACCGGGTAGGTCCACGCCGAATCGGTGCACCACCCGTCGAGCCTGACGCCCACGTCGATCGAGACGATGTCGCCCTCGGTGAGGACCCGCTGGTTGGACGGGATGCCGTGCACGACCTCCTCGTTGAGGGAGATGCACACCGCGCCCGGGAAGCCGTACAGGCCCTTGAAGGCCGGCACGGCGCCCCGGGTCGCGTGGATGTAGTCCTCGCAGAAGCGATCGAGCTTCGCCGTGCGCACGCCCGGCGCGATCTCGGAGCGCACCGCGTCGAGGAGGCCGCCGATGATGGCGCCCCCACGCGCAATGGCGTCGATCTCGTCGGGCGTGCGCAGGTGGATCATCCGATCAATATCCCACGGCCTTGCGGAAGGACTGGTGGACCTTGTCCACCGCCGCCTCCGCGCTGACGCGCAAGACCGGAGCGTCCGACGCCTCGTACCAGGCGATGAGCGGCTCCGTCTGGTCCCTGTATACCTCGAGCCGGTGACGCACGGTCTCCGGCTTGTCGTCCTCGCGTTGCGCAAGCGTCCCGCCACACCGGTCGCAGCGGCCCTCGGTGGCCGGCGGCGTGAAGTGCACGTTGAAGACCCCGCCGCACTCCGGGCAGCTCCGCCGCCCGGACAGGCGCTTCACCAGCTCGTCCTCCGAGGCCTCGAACACGATCACCCGGTCGACCCGCCGGTGCACGCCCTGCAGCACGTGCTCCAGCCCCTCGGCCTGGGCGGTGGTGCGGGGGAAGCCGTCGAAGAGGATGCCCGCCTCCGGCGCGATGCCCTTGAGGTGGTCCCGGACGAGGTCCAGGATCAGCGCGTCGGGGACCAGCTCGCCGGCGTCCATGTAGCTCTGGGCCTTGTTCCCCAGCTCGGTACCCTCCCTTCGCGCGGCGCGGAGGAGGTCACCCGTCGACACGTGCTCCCACCCCACGTTGTCCGCCAGGCGAACGGCCTGGGTTCCCTTACCGACCCCTGGGGGTCCCAACAAGATCACGACCATGGCTCTCCAGCCCTGTGAAGGCCGGCCACAGGCCCGTTACATGTACCGCGTGCGACCACGCATCTTCACGCGTCCCTTCTTCATGAAGCCGTCGTAGTGCCGCAGCAGCAGGAGCTGCTGGGCCTGCTGGACCGTGTCCAGCCCGACGCCCACGACGATCAGGAGGCTGGTGCCCCCGAAGAAGAACGTCTGGATGTTGAAGAAGTCGAAGATCCAGAACGGGAGCATCGCGATGACGGCCAGGTAGATCGCACCCGGAAGCGTCACCCGCGTCAGCACCCGGTCGATGTACTCCGCCGTGCGCGCGCCCGGCTTCACGCCGGGAACGAACGCGCCCTGCTTCTTCAGGTTCTCCGCCAGGTCGATCGGGTTGAAGATGATCGCCGTGTAGAAGTACGTGAAGAACAGGATGAGCACGCCGTACGTGATGTAGTACGCAGCGGTCTGCGGCCGGAAGATGTCTGCGATGGCCCTCAGCGGCCCGATGTCGAAGAAGGCCGCTATGGTGCCCGGAACGACGATGAGCGACTGGGCGAAGATGATCGGCATCACGCCCGCCGAATTGATGCGCAGCGGGATGAAGCTCTTCTGCCCTTCGCGGATCCGGCCCCGTCCCACGACCTTGCGCGGGATCTGCACCGGGATCTTGCGTGCCGCCATGGTCATGGCGACGACGCCCGCGCTCACGCCCACGATCACGACGAGGAGCGCGACGACCGCGAAGGCGTTGATCTCGCCCAGGGTGAACGCCTCCCACGTGCGGCCGACGGCCGCAGGGAAGGAGTCGATGATGGAGAAGAAGATCAGGAGGCTCATGCCGTTCCCGATCCCCTGCTCCGTGATGGACTCACCCAGCCACATCACGAAGACCGCGCCCACGGTCAGCGCGATGACCGTCGTGAACGCGAACACCGGGCCCGGCGAGGTCACCGCGCCCGGGATCGCCTGCAGGAAGGCCGCGTATCCGTAGCCCTGCACCGCGGCGAGCGCCACCGTGACGTAGCGGGTCCACTGCGTCAGCTTCTTGCGGCCCTCCTCCCCCTCCTTCTGCATCTTCTCGACGGTGGGGAAGACCGCGGCGAGCAGCTGGAACATGATGCTCGCCGAGATATAGGGCATGATGCCCAGCGCGAAGACGGTGGCCCTCGAGAGACCACCGCCGACGAACATGTCGTACAGGCCGAAGAGCGAGCCCTGGGAGAGCTGACCCCACTGCTGGCGCAGGATCCCCACGTCGAGCCCGGGCACGGTGATGTGCGCACCGATCCGGTAGATGAGGAGGATCATCAAGGTGAAGAGGATCTTCTCCTTGAGCTCCGGTACCCGGAACAGGTTCGCGACGGGATTGTTGGCCATGGTTCTTGCTACTCTTCGGTTGCCGCCTCACCGACGGGGCCGAGCACGCTCACCGAGCCACCCGCAGCCTCGATCTTCTCCCTGGCGCTCTTGCTGAAGGCGTGGGCCTCCACGGAGCGCGCTCCCCCGACCTCGCCCTGACCCAGGATCTTCACGGGTCGGCCGGCGTGGCCGATCAATCCGGCGCTGCGCAGCGAGGCGACGTTGACGTCGCCCTCCACGCGCTCCAGGTCGCGGATGTTCACGACCTGGTATTCCTTCCGGTTGATGTTCGTGAACCCGCGCTTCGGGATGCGCCGCTGCAGCGGCATCTGTCCGCCCTCGAAGTGCGGCGAGACGTTGCCGCCCGTGCGGGCGCCCTGACCCTTCTGCCCGCGCCCGGCGGTCTTCCCCGTGCCCGAGCCCGGGCCGCGCCCCAGTCGCTTGCGGTTGCGGTGCGACCCCGACGCGGGGCTCAGATCGTGAAGTTCAGCCATGGTATCACTCGTCCATCTCCCGCACACGCAACATGTGCGGGATCTGATTGATCATTCCCCGGATGGCGGGCGTGTCTACCTGGATCACGCTGGTCTGGTTCTTCGTCAGCCCCAGCGCCCGCAGCGTGCGCCGCTGCTTCTCGGGCCTGCCGCTGACGCTGCGGACCTGCGTGATCTCGACCTTGCCGCCGCTCTGCTTCTTCTTAGCCACGTCTCACCCCCAGCGACTCCACCGTCACGCCGCGCTCGAGGGCGGCCTGCTCGGCCGTGACCAGACGCGTCAGCCCGTTCATGGTCGCGCGCACCACGTTGATGGGGTTGTTGGTCCCCAGGCTCTTCGTGAGCACGTCGCGCACGCCCGCCGCCTCGAGCACCGCGCGCACCGGACCGCCGGCGATCACGCCGGTGCCGGGCGCGGCCGGGCGCAGCAGCACCTGCCCCGCACCCCACTGCCCGAGGATCTCGTGCGGCAGGGTGCCGTTCTCGACCGGGATCTTCTTCATGTCCCGCTTGGCACGCTCGAACGCCTTGCGGATGGCCTCGGCGACCTCGTTCGCCTTGGCCAGCGCGATCCCCACGTTGCCCTTCTGGTCGCCCACCGAGACGAGCGCCGAGAAGGAGAACCGCCGGCCACCCTTCACCACCTTGGCCACGCGGTTGATATGGATGACGTTCTCGACGAGGTCGCTGGGCTCACGGCCCCGACGCTCCTGCTTCTTGTCCCTGGCCATCAGAACTCCAGACCTCCCTCACGGGCGCCCTCGGCGAACGCCTTCACGCGCCCGTGGTACTTGTAGCCGCCCCGGTCGAACACCACGGCGGTGACTCCCTTGGCCTTGGCCTTCTCCGCCAGGAGCTTCCCGGCGGCCTTGGCTTCCTCGACCCGGCGGTTCTTTCCCTCGGCCGTGAAATCCTTCAGCTCGGCCGCGAGCGTGGACAGCCCGATCAGCGTACGTCCCGCGCCGTCGTCGATGACCTGCCCCTCGATGTTCTTCAGGGACCGGAACACGCACAGACGCGGCCGCTCGGCCGTGCCCAGCACCTTGTTGCGGACCCGCAGGTGGCGCCGCTTCCGCTGGAGACCGCGGCTCTTCCTGAGCTTGCTCTGCTTGATGATACCCATGACTAGGCCCCAGCCGTCTTCCCGGCCTTGCGCCGGATCTGCTCACCCTGGTAGCGGACGCCCTTGCCCTTGTAGGGCTCGGGCGGCCGGAAGCCGCGGATCTCCGCCGCCGCCTGCCCGACGCTCTGCTTGTCCGGCCCGGACACGACGACCGTGGTCGCGTTCGGCAGCGTGATCGTGACGCCTTCCTTGGGGGTGTATTCGATCGTGTGCGAGAAGCCGAGGCTGAGCGTGATACCCCGCCCCCTGGCTTCCGCGCGGTAGCCGACGCCCTGGATCTCGAGGGTGCGGGTGAACCCGCTCGTGACGCCCTCGACCATGTTGGCCACGAGCGAGCGCGTCAGGCCGTGCAGCGCCTTGTGACGCTGTTGCTCCGACGGCCGCTCGACGCGGATCTCGCCGTCCACGACCGACACCTGCATCTCGGCATGGTAGGCCAGGGAGAGCTCCCCCTTGGGCCCCTTCACCGTGAGTGTGCCTTCGGCGTCCCTGGCCTCCACGCCCTTCGGGATCGCGACCGGCAGCTTTCCGATTCTGGACATCGTCGCAGTCTCTCGCCTTACCAGACCTTCGCCATGAGCTCGCCGCCCACTCCCTTCGCGCGGGCTCCCCGATCGGAGAGCACGCCCGCGGACGTGGACAGGATCGCCATGCCGAGACCGTTGCGGACACGCGGGATCGCGGTGGCCTGCACGTAGTGCCTGCGCCCGGGACGGGACACCCGCTCGAGGTGCCGGATCACGGGCTGCCCCTCGTGATACTTGAGGTACACGCGGAGCACGCCATGCTTCCCGTCGTCCAGGACCTTGTGGTCGTGGACGTAGTGGTTCTCGGTGAGGACGCGAGCGACCTCGACCTTGAGCTTGGATACGGGCATGTCGGCCCACTTGTGCCCCGCCGTGGCGGCGTTGCGCAGGCGGGTGATCATGTCCGCGATCGGATCGGTCATCATATCGGTTGCTCGGCCCCCTACCAGCTCGACTTACGGACCCCGGGGATCTCCCCGCGGAGTGACATCTCGCGGAAGCAGATGCGGCACAGGCCGAACTTGCGGAGGAATCCCCGCGGCCGGCCACACCGCTGACAACGGTTCCTGTGGCGCGTGCTGAACTTCGGCTCGCCCTTCTGCTTCTCGATGAGCGCCTTCCTCGCCATGCTCTCGTATCTCCTGTCGTCAGGCGGCGCCGACCGGGACCGGCACCGTATCGCGGAATGGGAAGCCCATTTCGCGGAGCAGCGCGAAGGCCTCGTCGTCCTTGTCCGTGGACGTCACGACCGTGATGTCCATACCGTGGATCTTGTTCACCCGGTCGTAGTTGATCTCCGGGAAGATGATCTGCTCCCTCACGCCCATGGTGTAGTTGCCACGGCCGTCGAAGGAGCGCGTGGGCAGCCCGCGGAAGTCACGGATGCGCGGGATGGCCGTCGCGATCAGCCGGTCGAGGAAGAACCACATCTTCTCCTGGCGCAGCGTGACCGACACGCCGACCGGCATCCCCTCGCGCAGGGAGAAGTTCGAGATCGACTTCCGGGCGCGGTTCACGACCGCGTGCTGGCCGGTGATGGTGGCGAGCTCGTCCTGGATGCTCTGCAGGAGCTTCTGGTCCTTGGCGGCGTCGCCGACGCCCACGTTGAGCACGATCTTCACGATCCGCGGGATGCGGTGCGGGTTCGCGAAGCCGAACTCCTCCTGGAGCCTGGCCCGGGCGTGGGTCTCGTAGTGTGTCTTGAGTCTCGGTTCCATGGGTCTGCCTTACTGCGGCCGCGGGATCGGATTGCCGCTCTTCACGGAGATCCGCTCCTTGGTACGGTCGTCCGTCTTGCGCATGCGTATCCGGCTGGGCTCGCCCGTCGCCGGGTCGATGAGCATGACGTTCGAGATGTCGATCGGTGCCTCGAAGGAGACGATCCCGCCCTCGGGGTTCGCCTGGCTCGGACGCTGGTGGCGCTTGCGCGTGTTCACACCCTCGACGCGCACGCGACCGGCGTCCTTCAGGACCTCGAGCACCGTGCCTTCCATGTCCCTGTGGTTGCCACGGATGACCCGGACACGGTCACCCTTCATGATCCTGTGCTTCTGCGCCATCACAGCACCTCGGGCGCGAGCGAGACGATCTTCATGTACCGCTTCTCGCGCAGCTCACGGCCCACCGGGCCGAAGATACGGGTCCCGCGGGGCTCGCCCTGCGGGTTGATGATCACCGCCGCGTTGTCGTCGAAGCGGATATAGGTGCCGTCCTTGCGCCGCGTCTCCTTGGCGGTCCGGACCACCACCGCCTTGACCACGTCACCCTTCTTGATCCCGGCGTTGGGGATGGCGTCCTTGACCGTCGCGACGATGACGTCGCCGACGCCGGCATAGCGGCGTCGCGAGCCACCCAGGACGCGAATACACAACGCCGTCTTGGCTCCGGTGTTGTCCGCGATCCGGAGGATCGACTCCTGCTGGATCATCTCTCGCTCTCTCTATCTCGTCGGTTCCGCGGCGCGTCAGACGGGCCGTTCGATCAGCTCGACGACGCGCCACCGCTTCGTCTTCGACAGCGGGCGCGTCTCCATGATGCGGACCACGTCCCCCGTCTTGAACTCGTTCTTCTCGTCGTGCGCGTGGTACTTCTTCGTGCGCTTCACGCCCTTCCCGTACAGCGGGTGCGCGAAGCGGCGCTCGACCACCACGGTCACGGTCTTGTCGGCCTTGTTGCTGACCACGGTGCCGACGCGCGTCTTGCGGCGACTGCGCTCGTCCGCGGCCTGCACGGCCTCGCTCTGCTGGACCTCGGTCTCGGTCATGGTCTACCTGTGCCTGTCAGCCATTCCCCGCGAGCTCGCGCTCGCGGAGGATCGTCTTGAGGCGCGCGATGTCGCGCCGGATGTTCCTCAGGAGGCTCGGGTTCTCGAGCTCCATCATGGACGCCGTGAAGCGGAGCCTGAACTGCTCCTCCTTCAACTCCTTGAGGCGAGCCGCGATCTCCACGTCGTCCCAGTCCCGCATGTCGTCGACCTTCATCCCATGGCTCCTACAGCTGCTGGTCGCGGACGACGAAGCGGGTCTTGATCGGCAGCTTGGCCGCGGCGAGCTCCATGGCGCGCTGCGCCATCTTGAGATCGACCCCCTCCAGCTCGAACATCACCCGACCCGGCTTCACCACCGCCACCCATCCCTCCGGGTTGCCCTTCCCCTTCCCCATCCGCGTCTCGGCGGGCTTGGAGGTGATGGGCTTGTCCGGGAAGATGCGGATCCAGACCTTCCCGCCGCGCTTGATGTGGCGGGTCATCGCCACGCGCGCGGCCTCGATCTGGCGGTTGCTGATCCAGGCGGGCTCGATGGCCTGCAGGCCGTATTCCCCGAAGGACACCTTGTTGCCCCGGGTGGCCTTGCCGCTCATGCGGCCTTTGAACTGCTTGCGGTACTTGACCCGCTTCGGCGCTAGCATCGTCTAACCTCGTCGGCCTTCGTCAGGAGCCCGTGGAGTAGGTGCGGCCCCGCCGCTCTTCGACAACCTCACCCTTGAAGATCCAGCACTTCACGCCGATCACCCCGTACGTGGTGAAGGCGTGGATCTGCGCGTAGTCGATGTCGGCACGGAGGGTGTGCAGGGGCACCCGCCCCTCGTTGTAGCCCTCCCTGCGCGCGATCTCGGCGCCGCCCAGCCGGCCGGAGCACTGGATCTTGATGCCTTCCGCCCCCGCGCGGATGGCGGACTGCACGGCGCGCTTCATGGCGCGCCGGAACGAGATGCGCTGGCGCAGCTGATGGGCGACGTTTTCGGCCACCAGGTACGCCTCGACCTCGGGCCGCTTGATCTCCTCGACGTTCACGGAGATCTCGGAGTTCGTGAGCACGGCCAGCTCGTCGCGCAGCTTGTCCACCTCCGAGCCGCGCTTGCCGATCACGACGCCGGGGCGCGCGGTATGGAGCGTGACGACGATCTTGCTCGGCTTGCGCTCGATGTCGATCTCGGCCACGGCGGCGTGCGACAGGCGCCGGCGCAGATACTTCCGGATCGTCTCGTCCTCCATGAGGAGGCGGGGGAAATCGCGCTCGGCGTACCAGCGGGACCTCCAGTCCTTGACGATCCCGAGCCGGAACCCGTGGGGATGTGTCTTCTGACCCATCAGTTCACTTCCTTGGTGTCCACCACGACGGTGATGTGGCTCGTGCGATGACGGCGCGGCGCGGCGCGTCCCTGCGCCGCCGCCCTCCACCGTCGCAGCGTCGGGCCCTCGTCCACGAAGACCTCGCGGACGACGAGATCGTCGACGTCGAGCACGTCCCCTCCGTCCTGGGCCTTCACCTGTGCGTTCGCCACCGCGGAGCGGAGGGTCTTCCCCACCGGCTCGGAGGCGCTCTTCTTCGAGAACTGCAGGATGGCGTAGGCCTCGTTGACCGACTTGCCGCGGATCTGGTCCACCACGAGCCGCACCTTGCGCGGGCTCATGCGGATTTGCCGGGCGATCGCTCTCGCTTCCATGACGCGCTCCCTACTTGGCCTTGGCCCGCTTGTCGGACAGCTTGCCGCCGTGGCCCCGGAACAGTCGGGTCGGCGCGAACTCGCCCAGCTTGTGGCCGACCATGTTCTCGGTGATGTACACGGGGATGAACTTGTTCCCGTTGTGCACGGCGACCGTGTGGCCGACGAACGCCGGGGAGATCGTGGAGGCACGGGCCCACGTCTTGATCACCTTCTTCTCACCGCGGGAGTTCATCATCTCCACGCGATGGAGCAGGCGCTCCTGGATGAAAGGCCCCTTCTTTACGCTCCGTGGCATCTCTCAGACCTCGACTCGAGCCGTTTTTTCCGAATCCGACCGCGTGCAGGCGAACCTATTGCGTGGCCTTGCCGCGACGGCGTCCACGCACGATCAGCTTCTGCGATTCCTTCTTCTTGTCCCTCGTCTTCTTGCCCTCGGGCTTGCCCCACGGCGACGTCGGCGGCCGGCCACCGGAGGAGCGGCCCTCGCCGCCGCCGAGCGGGTGGTCGACCGGGTTCATCGCCACGCCGCGCACCTTCGGACGCCGGCCCCGCCAGCGGTTCGCACCCGCCTTGCCGAGCACGGTGAGCTCGTGGTCGCCGTTGCCGACCTCGCCGACCGTGGCCAGGCACTCCTTGCGCACCCGCCGCACCTCGGTCGAGGGGAGGCGGAGTGTCACGTAGTCGCCCTCCTTGGCCATGACCGACACGCTCGAGCCCGCCGAGCGCGCCATCTGGCCGCCCTTCCCCGGCTTGAGCTCCACGTTGTGCACCGAGGTGCCCAGCGGGATCAGCTCGAGCGGCAGGGCGCAGCCGACGCGCACGTCCGCCTGGCCGCCCGAGGAGATGCGGTCCCCGATGTTCAGCCCTTTCGGGTGGAGGATGTAGCGCTTCTCCCCGTCCTCGTACGTCACGAGCGCGATGTTCGCGGAGCGGTTCGGATCGTACTCGATCTCGGAGACCACGGCCGCGACACCGACCTTGTCCCGCTTGAAGTCGATGCGGCGGTACTTCCGCTTGTGCCCGCCGCCACGCCGACGCGACGTGATGTGCCCGTGGTGATTGCGCCCGCCCGAGCCGCTCAGCGACTCGGTGAGCGACCGCTCGGGCGTCGTGCGCGTGATGACCTCGCCGTCGAGGGTCGAGCGGAACCGGGTGCCGGGCGTCACCGGCTTGAACTTCTTGATGCCCATGGTCAGCCGACCTCGTAGAGCTCGATGTGTTCACCTTCGGCGAGTTGCACCACGGCCTTCTTGAAGGACGGGCGCCGACCCTTGCTCCAGTTCTTGGCCATCCGGCCGAGGAAGGAGCGGCGCGTCTTGCCCGAGTAGCGCATCGTGCGGACGTCCTTCACGGTCACGTCCCACAGGCGCTCGACCGCCTGGCCGATCTCGATCTTGTTGGCGTCCTGGGCCACGATGAACGTGTAGAGGCTGCGCGCCTCCATCTGCTCGGAGGACTTCTCGGTCACCACGGGCGAGATGATGACGTCCTGAGGCTCACGCATCGCCGTCCTCCTCGCTCTCCGACTCGGCGTCGCTCTCCGACTCGGCGTCGACCGTCTTCGTGTCCGTGATGCGCTCGACCGCGCTGCGCTCGATGAGCACGAGCCCGGCCCACAGGAGGTCGTAGACCGACTCCTGGCCGAACGGCATCACCGAGACGTGCTTCAGGTTGCGCGCCGAGAGGTACACGTTCTCCTTCTTGCCGTCCGTGAGGATCAGCACCTTGCCGTCCGCCTGGATCGACCCGAGGAAGTTCGTGAGGTCCCGGGTCTTCGGCTGGTTCAGCGCCGGCACGTCCACGAGCACCACGCGGTCGTTCTCGGCGCGGTCGTTCAGCGCCGAGCGGCGGGCGAGCGCCCTCACCTTCTTGGGCACGCGCTGACGCCACGAGTGCGGGATGGGCGGGAACGCCCGGCCGCCGCCTTCCCACTGCACGGCACGGATCGAGCCCTGGCGGGCCCGTCCCGTGCCCTTCTGGCGCCACGGCTTGCTGTTGCCGCCGGACACCTCGCTGCGGGTCTTGGCGGCGGCGGTGCCCTGCCGCTGGTTCGCTAGATACGCCTTCACCACCTGGTGCATGACGCTCTCGTTCACGACGCCGTCGAAGAGGACGTCGGGCAGCGCCCGCGCCTTCCCCTTCTTGCCGTCGGCCTTGTAGTAGCGCGCCTTGTACATGGTCACTTCGAGATCAGGACGTAGCCGTCACGGGCCCCGGGGACCCCACCCTTCACGAAGAGCAGGTTCCGCTCGGGATCCACCCGGACCACCTGGATGTTGCGAATGCTCGTACGTGTCCCGCCCATGCGCCCGGGGAGCTTCTTCCCCTTGATGACGCGCGACGGGTTGGTGCCGGGGCCGATCGAGCCCGGGTTGCGGGACATGGGGTGGCCATGCCCTCCGGGGCGGCCGGTGAACCCATGGCGCTTGACCACGCCCTGGAAGCCCCGGCCTTTGGACTGACCCGTGACCTTCACGCGATCGCCCGCCTCGAACACCTCGACGGTGAGCTGCTGGCCCACCTCGTAGTCCTCACCGTCCTCCAGCCGGAAGTCGCGGAGGATGCGAGGAGCCGCCTCGAGCCCCGCCTTCGCGGCGTGCCCGACCTCGGCCCGCGTGGCATTCTTCGCCCTGCGGGCCCCGAAGCCCAGTTGGACCTGGCGGATGCCCCCGTTGTCGCTCTCCGACTTCTTCTGCACGACCGGGCAAGGACCGGCCTCGATGACGGTCACGGGGATCTGACTCCCCTCCTCATCGAAGATCCGCGTCATGCCGATCTTTCTTCCGATCAATCCGGGCATGTCCGGAGCTCCTCCGTCAGTCGACCTTGATCTCGACGTCGACCCCTGCCGGCAGATCCAGCTTGGTCAACGCGTCGATCGTCTGCGGGCGGCTCTCCACGATGTCGATGAGCCGCTTGTGCGTCCGAAGCTCGAACTGCTCCCGACTCTTCTTGTCCACGTGCGGGGAGCGAAGCACCGTCCAGCGCTCCCGACGCGTGGGAAGAGGGATGGGCCCCCGTACCGTGGCGCCGGTCTTCTGAGCGGTGCGTACGATGTCGGCGGCGGTCTGGTCGACGACCCAGTGGTCGAAGGCCTTCAGCCTGATTCGGATTCTCTCAGCCATTGCTCTCTTGGCCTCGGGTGTGGGCGGTGACGCACGACCCTCGCTGCGACTCGACCGCTCGGCCGCCGGTTGCTCGTCCGGCTGCCTTTTTCCGCTTGCCTCGCTCGGCCGCTACGCGCGGCCGAGTCTCCCTGCATCGAGGGTCGTGCGTCACCGCTCGACCTTCGTGTCTTGCGTTCCACCCGTTGGCGCGCGTGCCCCCTGGGCGGTCGTTCATCCCTTTGCTTTCCCTTGGCGGCCTTCGGCCGCCTTGGGCCGTTCTGCTTCTTCGAGCTTCCTGGTCCCTCGAGCCATCGCCTTCGGCTCGGCTCTCGGGGAACGAAGGAGGGGGCCCTTCCCTGGGCCCCCTCCTTCTCTCCCTTACTCGATGACTTCGGTCACCACGCCGGCGCCGACCGTGCGGCCGCCTTCGCGGATGGCGAAGCGCAGCTCCTTCTCGAGGGCGATGGGGGTGATGAGCTCGACCTCCATCTGCACGTTGTCGCCGGGCATGACCATCTCGACGCCGCTCGGGAGCTGCGCGGAGCCGGTCACGTCCGTGGTCCGGAAGTAGAACTGCGGACGATAGTTGTTGAAGAACGGCGTGTGGCGGCCGCCCTCCTCCTTCGTCAGCACGTAGACCTCGGCCTTGAACTTCGTGTGCGGCTTGACGGTGCCGGGCTTGCCCAGCACCTGGCCGCGCTCGATCTCCTCCTTGCCCACGCCGCGGAGAAGCAGTCCGACGTTGTCACCCGCGCGCCCCTCGTCGAGGAGCTTGCGGAACATCTCCACGCCCGTGACGACCGTCTTGCGGACCGCGCCGAAGCCGACCAGCTCGACCTCGTCCTGGACCTTGACGATGCCGCGCTCGATGCGACCGGTCGCCACCGTGCCGCGACCGGTGATCGAGAACACGTCCTCGACCGGCATGAGGAACGGCTTGTCCGTCTCGCGCACGGGCTCGGGCACGTACGAGTCCAGGGCGGCCATCAGCTCTTCGATCTTCTCGACCCACTGCGGCTCACCAGCGATGGCCTTGAGGGCCGAGCCGCGGATGATCGGCGTGTCGTCGCCCGGGAAGTTGTACTGGCTGAGGAGGTCCCGGACCTCGAGCTCGACCAGGTCCAACAGCTCCTCGTCGTCCGCGATGTCGCACTTGTTCAGGAACACCACGATGTGCGGCACGTTGACCTGGTACGCGAGCAGGATGTGCTCACGCGTCTGGGGCATCGGGCCGTCGGTCGCGTCGACCACGAGGATCGCGCCGTCCATCTGCGCGGCACCCGTGATCATGTTCTTCACGTAGTCGGCGTGCCCCGGACAGTCGACGTGGGCGTAGTGCCGCTTCTCGGTCTCGTACTCGACGTGGCTCGTCGCGATCGTCAGGATCTTCGACGCGTCGCGCCGACCCTGCGACTCGGACGCCTTCGCCACCTCGTCGTACGAGACGTACTTGGTGTTGTAGCCCTTGTCGCTGGACACCTTGGTCAGGGCCGCGGTCAGAGTGGTCTTCCCGTGGTCCACGTGGCCGATGGTGCCCACGTTCACGTGCGGCTTGTTCCGCTCGAACTTCGCCTTGGCCATGGCTCGTCCCTTGTTCGATCCGTCGATCTGGTTGAAAAGAGCTACTCAGCCGGCCCCGTTGGCGGACATGATCTCCTCCGCCTTCGACTTCGGGACCTCTTCGTAGTGGGCGAACTGCATCGTGTAGACGGCGCGGCCCTGACTCAGGGAGCGAAGCGTCGTCGAGTACCCGAACATCTCGCCGAGGGGGACCGACGCGCCGATCACGCGCGCGCCCGCCCGCTCGGTCATCCCTCCGACCCGGCCACGCCGGGAGGAGAGGTCGCCGATGAGGTCACCCATGTACTCCGCCGGGGTGACGACCTCGACGTCCATCACGGGCTCCAGCAAGACCGGCTTGGCCTTGCGGATCGCGTCCTTGATCGCCATCGAGCCCGCGATCTTGAACGCCATCTCGCTGGAGTCAACGTCGTGGTAGGAGCCATACACCAGCTCCACCTTCACATCGATCACGGGGTAGCCCGCCAGGACGCCGTTCTCCAGCGCCTCGCGGATCCCCTGCTCCACCGGGCCGATGTACTCCCGGGGGATCACGCCGCCGACGATCTTGTCCTCGAAGACGAAGCCGCTGCCCGGCTCGCCGGGCTCGACGTTGATGACGACGTGGCCGTACTGGCCGCGACCGCCCGTCTGACGCACGAACTTCCCTTCGATCTTCTCCGCGCGGCTGCGGATCGTCTCGCGGTACGCCACCTGCGGGCGGCCCACGTTGGCCTCCACGCCGAACTCGCGGCGCAGACGGTCGACGATGATCTCGAGGTGCAGCTCGCCCATCCCGGCGATGATCGTCTGGCTCGTCTCCGGGTCCGTGTGCACGCGGAACGTCGGGTCCTCGTCCGCGAGCTTCGCGAGTCCGTTGCCGAGCTTGTCCTGGTCGGCCTTCGTCCTGGGCTCGATCGCCACCGCGATGACCGGCTCCGGGAACTTCATCGCCTCCAGGATGATCGGGGCGTTCTCCACGCACAGCGTGTCGCCCGTCTTCACGTCCTTCAGGCCGATGGCCGCCGCGATGTCGCCGGCGAACACCTCCTCGCGCTCTTCGCGCTTGTTGGCGTGCATCTGCAGGATGCGGCCGACGCGCTCGCGCTTGTCCTTCGTCGCGTTGTAGACGTAGCTGCCCGAGGGCAGCGAGCCCGAGTACACACGGAAGAACGTCAGCTTACCGACGTACGGGTCGGTGGCGATCTTGAATGCCAGCGCCGAGAACGGCGCGTCATCCGACGGCTCGCGCGTGTCGTGCGTCTCGTCGTGGTGCGGCAGGTGGCCCTGGATCGGCGGGACGTCCACCGGCGAAGGCAGATAGTCGATCACGCCGTCCAGCAGCGCCTGAACGCCCTTGTTCTTGAACGCCGAGCCGCAGAACACCGGGAAGATCACGCCCTTGATCGTCGCGGCCCGGATCGCGTGGCGGAACTCGTCGTCGCTGAGCTCCTCGCCCGCGAGGTACTTCTCGATCAGCTGGTCGTCGTGCTCGATCGCCGCCTCGAGGAGCGTGTGCCGCAGATCCTCGACGACCTGCTTCTGCGCGTCCGGGATCTCGACCGTCGTGAACTTCGAGCCCAGCTCGTCCTCGAACACGATCGCCCGCCGCTCGACGATGTCGACGATGCCCGTGAAGAGCTCGCCCTCGCCGAGGGGATACTGGACCGGGTGGGCGTTGGCGCCCAGCCGCTCCTTCATCATGTCGACCACGTGCGTGAAGTTGGCGCCGATGCGGTCCATCTTGTTGACGAAGGCGATCCTCGGCACGCCGTAGCGGTCCGCCTGGCGCCACACCGTCTCGGACTGCGGCTCGACGCCGCCGACCGCGCAGAACACCGCGACCGCCCCGTCCAGCACACGCAGCGACCGCTCGACCTCGGCGGTGAAGTCCACGTGTCCGGGGGTGTCGATGATGTTGATCCGGTACTGGGTGTCGTTGCGCTTCCAGTGGCAGGTCGTGGCGGCGGAGGTGATCGTGATCCCCCGCTCCTGCTCCTGCTCCATCCAGTCCATCGTCGCGGCGCCCTCGTGGACCTCGCCCATCTTGTGCACCCGCCCCGTGTAGAAGAGGATGCGCTCCGTGGTCGTGGTCTTCCCGGCATCGATGTGCGCCATGATGCCGATGTTCCGGAGCTGCGGCAGTGGCGTCATCCTGGGCATTCTATCTCGGGTCCTTCTGTAGTCCTTCGTTCGTCGGGCCCGGCTTCCAGGGCCCGGGCGAAAAAAAGAGCGCGGCTCATATCGCTGCGGCCCCATGAACTGGCAGCTCGCAGACCGTCCGCGCTCACCGTGACCGGAGAGGGCCCGCAGGCCATCGCGCGTCCCAAATTGTCTTCGCCCCGGGCGCCGCGCCGTGGGGCGCGGGGCCGGGAGCTGTCACCTACCAGCGATAGTGGGCGAACGCCTTGTTCGCTTCCGCCATGCGGTGGGTGTCATCCTTCCTCTTGATCGTCGATCCCTCGCCGCGGCTCGCAGCGAGGAGCTCGGCCGCCAACCTCTCCGCCATGCTCTTCTCGGACCGCCCGCGGGCGAATCCGATCAGCCAACGAACCGCCAGCGCGGTCCGGCGCTCGGGCCGCACCTCGACGGGCACCTGGTAGGTGGCACCGCCGACACGCCGGCTCTTCACCTCGAGCGCGGGCTTCGCGTTGTTCAGCGCCTGCTGAAAGACGTTGACCCCGGGCTGCCCCGAGCGCTGCTCCAGCAGATCCATCGCGCCGTAGAAGATCGCCTCGGCCGTCGACTTCTTGCCGTCGTTCATCAGGTTGTTGATGAACTTGGTGACCGTCTGCGATTCGAAGCGCGGATCGGGGGGAGTCTCCCTGTGCTCGGCGCTGGAACGACGACTCATCGGCTCTCCGTCTACCTGGGCCGCTTGGCCCCGTACTTGGAACGCGACTGCCGCCGGCCGTCCACGCCCGAGGCGTCGAGCGTGCCCCGGATGATGTGGTAGCGGACGCCGGGAAGGTCCTTCACGCGGCCACCCCGGATGAGCACGATCGAGTGCTCCTGCAGGTTGTGTCCCTCACCGGGGATGTAGGCCGTGACCTCGTAGCCGTTCGTGAGGCGTACACGGGCGACCTTCCGGAGCGCCGAGTTCGGCTTCTTCGGCGTCGTCGTGTACACACGCGTGCAGACCCCGCGCTTCTGCGGGTTCTTCTGGAGCGCCGGCGCCTTGTTCTTCTTCGTGACGGCCTGGCGGCCCTTCCGCACGAGCTGGCTGATGGTCGGCATGGATCCCCGAATCGTGGAAAAACGCGCCCTGGACGCCTTCGTCTCGACGCGCTCGGCCGCACCACCCCTGAAGGGCCCTGCGACAGAGCATGGAAAGGTAGAAGGGCCCAGGAGGGGTGTCAACGGGCGTCCGGCATTGTGCGGTGTAGGGTTTCGGGGGGCCGCCTTCCCCTTTTTCGCCCCCTGCGTGATACTCGTGGCTCCCGACGGACCGCCGAGCCCGCGCGCGCCGCGGGACGAACCCTCCCCTGAAGGAAGCCCCACGCCATGTCCAGGCTCTCCTTTCCCAAGGAGAACATCCGCATCCTCCTCCTCGAGGGGATCGATCGCAGCGCCGTCGCGACCTTCGCGGGGCACGGCTACACCAACGTCGAGCTGGTGGCCGGCGCCCCGCAGGAGGAGGAGCTGATCGCTCGCATCCACGACGTGCACATCCTGGGCATCCGTTCCCGCACGCGCCTCACGCCCCATGTGGTCGCGGCGGCCGGGAAGCTCGTCTGCGTGGGTTGCTTCTGCATCGGCACGAACCAGGTGGCACTCGACGACGCGAAGCGGGCCGGCATCCCGGTGTTCAACGCGCCGTACTCCAACACCCGCTCGGTGGCTGAGCTCGTCATCGGCGAGGTGATCCTCCTCATCCGCGGCATCCCCGAGAAGGCCGCCAGCGCGAAGCGGGGCGCCTGGCTCAAGACGTCCGCCGACGCGTTCGAGGTCCGCGGCAAGACGCTGGGCATCGTCGGGTACGGGCACATCGGCTCCCAGGTGTCGGTGCTGGCCGAGACGCTGGGGATGCAGGTGATCTACCGCGACATCGCGCCGAAGCTCAGCATCGGGAACGCGCGCGCCTGCGCGACGCTGACCGAGCTCTTGGAGCGGTCCGATGCGGTCACGCTGCACGTTCCCGCCACGCGGGAGACCGCGGGGCTGATCGGGCGGGACGAGATCGCGCGCATGCGCCCCGGCGCGGTGCTCCTCAACCTGTCGCGCGGCAACGTGGTCGACATCGACGCCCTGGCCGACGCGCTGCGTTCACGGCACCTGCGCGGCGCGGCGATCGACGTCTTCCCCACGGAGCCCGCGACCCCCGACGAGTCCTTCGCCTCACCCCTCCAGGCCTTCGACAACGTCATCCTCACCCCGCACGTCGGCGGCTCCACGCAGGAGGCCCAGGCCAACATCGGGGTCGAGGTCGCCGAGAAGCTGGCGCGTTACTCGGACAACGGGACCACGCTAGGGGCGGTGAACTTCGTCGAGGTCGCCCTCCCCTCCCACGAGGGGGCCACGCGCTTCCTGCACATCCACCGCAACGTCCCCGGCGTGCTCACGAGGCTCAACGAGGTGTTCTCCAAGCGGGGGCTCAACGTGGCCGCGCAGTACCTGCAGACCGACGCCGAGGTCGGCTACGTCGTGGTGGACGTGGAAGGCGACCTGGACGCGCCGGGCGAGGAGATCCGCCGGGAGCTGGGCGCCGTGGAGGGGACGATCCGAACGCGCTTCCTCACGTAGCCGTCTGCGAAGGGCCCTCAGCGGTCGCCGCCGGGCCCCCGCGTCGAGGGAGGTGCGATCCTCCAGGGTGCGACCGGGCCACGCGCCGGCGAGGGCGCGAGCGAGAAGTCGGTGACCACGTTGCCGGACATCATCTTGCCGCCGCCCTTCTTGTGCGAGACCGCCGCCTGGGCGTGGAGCGACGAGGGCGCGGACATCGACACGACGACGGGCGCCGCGTAGGCGGCGCCCTTGGCGAGCTTCAGCAGGAACTGTCGGCGGGACGGATCCATCCTCGGGCAAGCCCTCCTTCGGTCGGGTCCCCGGTCGGCGTTTCGGTGTCCGCGCGCACGCGCCGCCGTGCTCGCCCTCTCCTGCAAGATAGCCTGGAAGGGTGATCGGAAGAGGGAGCACGCCGCGACCCGTGCTTCACACGGGCCCGCAGCGCCCCGGCCCCCGATCCTGCAAGGCCGATCCGGTGGCGTCCGGGAGTACGTCCTCGACACCGAGCGCGAGCCCCGCGAACTCGTGACCCCGCCGCACCTCGAGGCCGCACGCCGCCTCCCACGTCAGCCACCCGGCAGCCCCCGAGGGGAGCGCCTCCCGTCGCACATCCACCGCGACGCGGTCGCCCGCACCCACCCCCAGCGGCGGCTCCAGGGGCAGGAGCACCTGGCCCCAGGGCTCGGGATCCGACGTCGGCTCGTTGGAGAGCCAGATCCCGGGCGCCACCTCCAGGTCGAACCAGAGCGCGAGGGCGTGCACCATGCCGGCCGTCGTGGCCTCCCACGTCCCCCGCACCGACAGGACTTCGGGGGTCGGCAGGGGCCGGAGGGGAAACGGATCCGAGCGCAGCGGCGGGGCCAGGAGATCCGCGGGCGCGACGTGGCCCTGCCTCGGGTGGTGCGCCAGCAACTCGCGCAGGGGCGCCCAGTCGATCGGGTCGGCGCCACCCACGGCGGGCGGTGCCAGGCGCCGGCGCAGCGGCTCCGACTGCACCGGTGCGACCGCGAGGCGCGCACGGGACGGCACCATCCGTCCGTCCTCCGCCATCGCGTCGGTGTGGAGACGGGTCAGCAACCGATGCGTCCTGGCGTCCAGCAGCGTGGTCGGGAAGTCCTCGAAGATCAGGACGTCGATCCCGGACGGGAGCGCGATCCCGGTGGCGTCGCCCCGTATGCAAACCACGGATCCGCCGACGCCGTTCGCGGCGGCGAGCGCCTCCGCGACGTGGACGACCGGATCCCGCTCCACCGCCCAGACGCTCCCCGCGCCGGCCCGCGCGGCGAGGACCGCGTAGGTCCCCAGGCCACAGCCGACCTCGAGCACGCGATCGCCCGGGCGCACGACGGCGCGGATCGCGTCGCGGAACGCGGAGATCCTGCGGGTCCCGTGGAGGAGGTCGACGTAGTAGCCGAGATCGGTCATCGGAGCAGGCCCTCCCTCGCGAATGTTTCCAGCGCGTCGAGCACGTCGCGGCGTATGTCCGGCTCCGGCGGCCCCGGGTCGAACGCGCCTCGAACCGCCTCCACCATGGCGCCCACGTCGTGCGTTCCGTCGCAGTGCGACCACACCAGGGCGGCGGCCAGGTTGAGGACGTGCAGTCGACGCGTCGACGGATCGTAGAGCACCCATTGCTCCGCGAGCGGCCTGAACACCACGTCCTCGCGTCGTTCGGGCCGGGAGGTCGGACGCGGGGTGGTCATCGTTTCGACACGCGCACGGCGCAGGCGGTCACCGTGCGCCGTTGGTCGCGAGGGCAGCGAGCGCGCGCGCGGCATCCGCCGAGACGCCGAAGCGCACGTCGACGACGGTGGCGGTCTCCGCGATCGTCCCCAACCGGTCCAGGCCGTCGGCGGCGCTCAGCCCCGTCTCCATCACCTGGTCGAGGAGGACGCGCAGCCCACGCGCGGGATCGAGCCCCTGCACCTGCAGGGCGGCGCGCGGCTCGTAGCGGACGCGCGCGACCACGGCGACTGGAAGTCGCCGGCGGCTCCACCCCCCGCCCTTCTCGGCGGGATCCCACCAGAGGGCGGAGCAGCAGCGGTCCGGCGCCACCGTGTCGCCCTCCGCCAAGCCGGACCTGGAGAGGAGCCGTCGCGCCGCTTTCACGAGCCGGGGAACGCCTGCCACGCGTCCGCCCTCGTCCACGAGGACGACGTCGTCGGAGACGAGGGGGCGGCCGGCGACGGACCAGGCGAGCGCCAGGCCGGACTTGCCCGCGCCGGACGCTCCGAGCGCCAGGACGGCTCGGCCCCCGACCTCGGCGCCGGAGGCGTGCAGATGGGTCTCCCCCCGACTTCGTGCCAGGAGGTGTCCCAATGCGGAGAACTCGGCGGCGGCGAGGAGGGAGGGGAGCGCGCGGAAGCGTCGAATGCGCACATCCTCCCCCGGGTCGGCCTCCCGGAGCGTCCAGGAGCGCGCGCTCCGCCCGATCGTGAGGAAGGCGCCGTACCGATCGCCGTCGGGTCGCGTGACGAGCGGCCCGAACAGTCGGCCGACCGCGTCCGCCGTGCCCGCGTCCGGCGCACGGACCGTGACCCGTGCCGCGCCCAGCGCGAAGCACACGTCGATGCTCCCTGCCGCCGAGGTCGCTTCTGGGAGGTTCCTCTCGCGCTCCATGGCGCGGAAGCTATCGAACGACGAAGAGGGGCGCCTCCCCGGGTCGTCGCGCCTCACCGCGTCCGCGCCATCTCCCGGACCGCGTCGCCCACCGCCTGCAGATGCGGCAGCCGCATCTCCTCGTACTCGCGGGAGATCACGATGCCGCCGGCGCCCCCGCGGAAGGCGGCCGTCACCGCGGCGCGGATCGTGTCCGGATGTGCGCCACCCGGGCGCCCTGCGTGGCACACCCCGGAAATGACGAGGGGCGTCCCGCGGGACGCCCCTCGCACCATCCGGACCGGGTCGTGCGACCCGGGCTGCTAGTCGTCGTCGTCCAGACCGAGGCCGATGTCGCCGTCGCTCCCGCCGAGACCGAGGCCGGCCAGCACCTCGCCCGGCTCCGAGGACAGCGGCAGGATCTCCTCGTCGTAGAACGCCTGCTCGACCATGAACTCCACGTCCTGGTACCGGTGGATGCCGGTGCCGGCGGGGATGAGGTGGCCGATGATGATGTTCTCCTTGAGGCCCTTGAGGTCGTCGCGGGCACCGCGCACGGCGGCGTCCGTGAGCACGCGGGTCGTCTCCTGGAAGGAAGCCGCCGAGATGAACGACTCGGTGGTGAGGCTCGCCTTCGTGATCCCCAGCAGGAGGGGCTCGGAGCGCGCAGGCTTCTTGCCGTCCACGATCGACGCCTGGTTGGTCTCGCGGAACTCGACGCGGTCGACGTTCTCGCCCTCGAGGAGGTCGGTCTCGCCGGCGTCGGTGATCCGCACCTTCTGCAGCATCTGGCGCACGATCACGCCGATGTGCTTGTCGTTGATCTTCACGCCCTGGAGCCGGTACACCTCCTGGATCTCGTTCAGGAGGTACTCCTGCACTGCGCGCGGCCCCTTGATGCGCAGGATATCGTGCGGGTTGATCGGACCCTCGGACAGGCGGTCACCGGCGCGCACCTGGTCGCCCTCGTGCACGCGCATGTGCTTGCCGACCGGGACCTCGTAGGTCCGCGACGGACCCTGCTCCGGGGTGACGTGCACCTCGCGCTTGCCGCGCTTGATGTCGCCGAAGCTGATCGCGCCGTCGATCTCGGTGATGACCGCCGGGTCCTTCGGGCGTCGCGCCTCGAAGAGCTCCGCGACGCGGGGCAGACCGCCCGTGATGTCGCGGGTCTTGTACACCTCGCGGCTGATCTTCGCGAGCGTGTCCCCGGGGTTCACCTTCTCGCCGTCGTGCACGGTGAGCTGCGCGCCCACGGGGATGATGAACTCCTTGAGCTTCTCCGACTTCTTCGTGTCCTTCCGGATCTGGATGGTCGGATGGAGCTTCTTGTCCCGGTCCTCGATGATCGTCATCTGGCGACGTCCCGTGGACTCGTCCAGCTCCTCGCGCATCGTCACCTCCTCGACGATGTCCTGGAACTGGATCACGCCCTCGGAGTCCGCCACGATCGGCTCGGAGTACGGGTCCCAGCTGAAGAGCATGTCGCCGGACTCGATCTCCTGGCCCTCGTCGACCGCCAGCGTCGCGCCGTACGGCACGGACAGTCGGCTGCGGATCTGGCCTTCCTTCGTCTTGAGGACGATCTGGCCCTCGCGGGAGGTGACGATCCTGTCCTCCCCCGGCGTCTCGACGATCGTGACGCGCTCGAGCGACACGACCCCGTCCATCTTCGACTTGCGCTGCGTGGTCGCCGCGATGCGCGCCGCCGTACCGCCGATGTGGAAGGTGCGCAGCGTGAGCTGCGTGCCCGGCTCGCCGATCGACTGGGCGGCCAGGATGCCGACCGCCTCGCCGATGTCCACGTCCTTCATGGTGGCGAGATTGCGGCCGTAGCAGGACCGACACACGCCGCGCTTGGACTCGCAGGTGAGCACCGAGCGGATCTTCACCATCTGGATGCCGGAGTCCTCCACCGCCTCGGCCGCGTCCTCGTCGATGAGCGTGCCGGCCTCGACCAGCAGCTCCCCGTCGATCGGGTCGTAGACGTCGTCGAGGGCCACGTTGCCCACGATGCGATCGGCGAGCGGCTCGATGATGTCCTCACCCTCCTTCAGGGCGGTCATCTCGAGGCCCAGGATCGTGCCGCAGTCCTCGGACGTGATCACCACGTCCTGGGCGACGTCCACCAGGCGGCGCGTCAGGTAGCCGGCGTCGGCCGTCTTGAGCGCCGTGTCCGCCAGGCCCTTCCGCGCGCCGTGCGTGGAGATGAAGTACTCCACCACGGTGAGCCCCTCGCGGAAGTTCGACTTGATCGGGCTCTCGATGATCTCGCCGATGCCCCCGGTCAGCTTCTTCTGGGGCTTGGCCATCAGGCCGCGCATCCCGGCGAGCTGACGCATCTGGTCGCGGTTACCGCGCGCGCCCGACGTCATCATCATGTACACCGGGTTGAAGCCGTCCTTGGACCGCTCCAGGTGGCGCACCATGGCGTCGGCGACGTCGTTGTTCGCGTGCGTCCAGGTGTCGATGACCTTGTTGTAGCGCTCGCCGTTCGAGATCACGCCGCTGGAGTAGGCGCGCTGGAAGCGCGTCACCTGCTCGTCGGCGTCCTTGAGGATCTCGGCCTTCTCGGTCGGCACCTCCAGGTCCTCGATGCCCACGCTGATGCCGCCCGAGGTGGCGTAGCGGAAGCCGAAGTCCTTGAGCGCGTCGAGGAACTCCGTGGTCTCGCGCAGCCCGACCCGGGTGAAGGCCTCGAACGCCAGGTCGCCCAGCTCCTTCTTCCCGAACGTGCGGTTCAGGAAGCCGAGCTCGTCGGGCACGATCGAGTTGAAGAGCACGCGGCCCGCGGTGCTGCGCAGCCACTTGCCGGTGCGCTCGCCCTCCTCGTTCTCCGCGGCGGCGAACCAGTACCAGACCGGCGTGTGGAAGGCGACCACGTCCTGCGCGACCGCCATCTCGACCTGTCCGTAGCTCGAGAAGCGCGGCGAGCCGGCGTAGATCTCGTCGAGCTCCTCCTCGGCCTTCTGCCGTCGGCTCTTCGCCACCTTGGCGTCGCCGGCGAGGCGCTCGAGGTCGTGGATGCGCAGCCCAGGGTTGGTCAGGTAGTACGACCCGATGACCATGTCCTGGGTCGGCGCCGCCACCGGCCGCCCGTTGGACGGCAGGAGGATGTTGTTCGACGACAGCATGAGCACGCGCGCCTCGAGCTGTGCCTCGAAGGAGAGCGGCACGTGCACGGCCATCTGGTCGCCGTCGAAGTCGGCGTTGAACGCGCCGCACACGAGGGGGTGCAGCCGGATCGCCTTCCCCTCGACCAGCACCGGCTCGAAGGCCTGGATGCCCAGCCGGTGCAGCGTCGGCGCGCGGTTGAGCAGCACCGGGTGGTCCTTGATGATGTCCTCCAGGACCTCGTAGACCTTCGGATCGTCGCGCTCGACGATCTTCTTGGCCCGCTTCACCGTCTCGGCCTCGCCGCGCTTCTCCAGCTCGTGGATGATGAAGGGCTTGAAGAGCTCGACGGCCATGGCCTTGGGCAGCCCGCACTGGTGCAGCTTGAGCTCCGGACCCACCACGATGACCGAGCGGCCCGAGTAGTCCACGCGCTTGCCCAGCAGGTTCTGCCGGAAGCGGCCCTGCTTGCCCTTGAGCATGTCGGAGAGCGACTTGAGCGGACGCTTGCCGCGGCCGCGGATCGCCTTCGAGCGGCGGCCGTTGTCGAAGAGCGCGTCCACCGCCTCCTGGAGCATGCGCTTCTCGTTGCGCAGGATGACCTCCGGCGCGCGCATCTCGATGAGCTTCTTGAGCCGGTTGTTCCGGTTGATCACCCGGCGATACAGGTCGTTCAGGTCGGAGGTCGCGAAGCGGCCCCCGTCGAGCGGCACGAGCGGGCGCAGGTCCGGCGGGATCACCGGCACCACGTCCATGATCATCCACTCCGGCTTGTTGCGCGTGTCCGGCGAGTCGCCGGAGTTGCGCAGCGCGTCCACGACCTTGAGCCGCTTCAGCTTCTTCTTCTTGCGGTGCTGCGAGGTCTCGGTCGCGATCTCCGAGCGCAGCCACTCCGCCAGGCGGTCCAGGCCGCGGCCGTCCGAGTTGCGGTCGTGGATCTTCTTCTCGGGCGAGTCCAGCATCTTGAGGAGCGTGCGCACGGCCTCCGCGCCGATCTCGGCCTTGAAGCCCTCGTCGCCCTCGTCGCGCGCCTTCACCCGCAGGTCGTAGTACTCGTCCTCGTCCAGGAGCTCCTGGAACTTGACCTCCTGCTTGCCCGGGTTCGTGACCACGTACGCCGCGTAGTACACGACCTTCTCGAGGTCGCGCAGCGTCATGCCGAGCAGGTAGCCGAGCTGGCTCGGCAGCGTCTTGAAGAACCAGATGTGCGCGACGGGCACCGCGAGCTCGATGTGGCCCATCCGCTCGCGGCGGACCTTGGACAGCGTGACCTCCACGCCGCAGCGGTCGCACACGTGCCCGCGGAAGCGGATGCGCTTGAACTTCCCGCAGTGGCACTCCCAGTCCTTCACGGGCCCGAAGATGCGCTCGCAGAACAGCCCGTCCCGCTCGGGCTTGAAGGATCGGTAGTTGATGGTCTCGGGCTTGGTGACCTCACCGAACGACCAGCCCCGGATCTCTTCCGGCGAAGCGAGCTTCACCTGGATGAAATCGAAGTCGGCGCTGCGCTGTTCGCGGGTCCTGGGAAAATCGATCATGTCGCTTACTCTTCCTCGCCCAGAGTCACGGAAAGCCCGAGAGCCTGCAGCTCCTTCACCAGCACGTTGAATGATTCGGGGATCCCCGGCTGCGGCAGGTTGTCGCCCTTGACGATGGCCTCGTAGACCTTCGAGCGGCCCTGCACGTCGTCGGACTTCACCGTCAGGATCTCCTGGAGCGTGTGCGCCGCCCCGTACGCCTCCAGCGCCCACACCTCCATCTCCCCGAAGCGCTGGCCGCCGAACTGCGCCTTACCGGCGAGCGGCTGCTGCGTGACCAGGGAGTACGGCCCGATCGAACGGGCGTGGATCTTGTCGTCCACCAGGTGGCTGAGCTTCAGCATGTAGATGGCGCCGACCGTGATCGGGAAGTCGAAGCGGCGGCCGCTGCGGCCGTCCCTCAGCCAGACCTTCCCGTTCGGCAACACCTGGGCGTGCTCGAGCAGCTCCACCACCGCCTCGTCGAGGCCGGACTTCACGTTCTTGCGCCCCTTGAGCTTCTGGATGGCGGGGAACGCGTCGGTCATCTTGTCCTCGCGGCGCTCCGTCAGCTCCTCGGCGGCGGCCAGGAGGAAGTCGATCAGGGCGTCGAAGACGTGCTGCTGGTTCTTCGTCAGGTCGAGGGCCAGGTAGGCGTCCAGCGACTGCCCGATGCCGTGGCTGTGCATGCCCCCGTGCGAGCCCTTGCCGTTCCCGTTCGTGCCGTTCCCGTGGCCGGTCAGCAGCACCGGCGCCAGCGACGTGGCCGCGATGAGCGTCTCCACCTCGCCCGTTTCCGCCGGGAACTGGGTCTTCAGGTTGAGCCCGCTCGCGGCCCACTTGAGACCGGCCAGCTTGAGGAGCGCGCCCACCTCGTTCTCGGTCGCGCCCTGGAAGACCGGTGTCTTCGCCTCGAAGCCGAGGATGCGCGCGGCCCAGCCCAGGTGCGTCTCGAGGATCTGCCCCACGTTCATGCGGCTCGGCACGCCCAGGGGGTTGAGGACGATCTCGACCGGCGTCCCGTCCGGGAGGAACGGCATGTCCTCCTCGGGCGCGATGCGCGCGATGATCCCCTTGTTCCCGTGGCGCCCGGCCATCTTGTCGCCGACGGAGATCTTCCGCTTCTCCGCGACGTAGACCTTCACGAGCTGCACCACGCCCGGCGGCAGCTCGTCCGGCTGGAAGACCTTGTCGATCTGCTCCTCGGTCTTCTCGCGCACACGCTGGATGCGGCGCTGGGCCTCGTCGACCACGCGGCGGATGCGCTCGTTGGCGTCCTTGTTGGCCACCTTGAGCGTGGCGAGGTCGACCTTGTTGAAGTCGATCCCGTCGACGTCCTCCTTCGTGAGCTTCGTGCCCTCGTCCAGCAGCGCCTGCACGGTGCCCTTCTTCAGGAGGAGCGACACCGTCTGCCGCTGCAGGATTTCGCGCAGCTCCTCGTCGCGCGCCTCGGCGATGCGCTGGATCTCCTCGCGCTCCAGGTTCCTGAACTCACCGATCTTCGCGCCGTGCTCCTTCTCCAGGAGCGGATCGTCGATACGGCGCGAGAAGATCTTCACGTCGATGACCGTGCCGCTCATCCCCGGCGGAACGCGCAGCGACGAGTCCTTCACGTCCTTCGCCTTCTCGCCGAAGATCGCGGTGAGCAGCTTCTCCTCCGGAGAGAGCTCGGTCTCGCCCTTCGGCGTGATCTTGCCCACCAGGATGTCGCCGCTCTTCACGCGCGCGCCGATGCGCACGATGCCGCGCTCGTCCAGGTCGACGAGGCTCTCCTCGGCGACGTTCGGGATCTCGCGTGTGATCTCCTCCATCCCCCGCTTGGTGTCGCGGACGTGGAGCTCGAGCTCCTGGATGTGGATGGAGGTGAAGACGTCGTCCTTCACCAGCTTCTCGCTGATGACGATCGCGTCCTCGTAGTTGTAGCCGTACCACGGCATGAACGCGACGAGCACGTTGCGCCCGAGCGCGAGCTCGCCGTTGTCGGTGCTCGGACCGTCGGCGATGATGTCGCCGGGCTGGACCTCCTCGCCCGCGCGCACCAGCGGCCGCTGGTTGATCGCCGTGTCCTGGTTGGTCCGCCAGAACTTCTTCAGGCGGTAGCGGTCGAACTGCGCCAGCTTCGCCAGCGGCTGGTCGACGCCACCCGGCTTCACGGTACCCGTGTCCACCACGATCTCGTCCGCGGTCACGTGCACCACGGAGCCGCCCCGGCGTGCCGTGATCACGGCGCCGGAGTCGGCGGCCACCTTGGCCTCGAGCCCGGTGCCCACCAGGGGCGCGTCCGGGTAGAGGAGCGGCACGGCCTGGCGCTGCATGTTCGAGCCCATGAGCGCGCGGTTGGCGTCGTCGTGCTCGAGGAACGGGATCAGCGCCGCGGCCACCGACACGAGCTGGTCGGGCGCCACGTCCATGTACTCGATGTTCTCGGGGCGCAGCAGCGGGAAGTCACCGCGCTCGCGGCAGAGCACGAACTCGTTCTTGAAGGAGCCGTCCTCCATGAGCGGAGCGTTGGCCTGCGCGATGCGGGCCTCCTCCTCCTCGTTGGCGGACAGCCACTCGATCTGGCTCGTGACCTTGCCCTTCTTCACCACGCGGTAGGGCGTCTCGATGAAGCCCAGCTCGTTGATGCGCGAGTAGCAGGTGAGCGAGGTGATCAGCCCGATGTTCGGACCTTCGGGCGTCTCGATCGGGCACATGCGCCCGTAGTGCGAATAGTGCACGTCGCGGACCTCGAAGCCCGCGCGCTCGCGCGTCAGGCCGCCGGGGCCCAGCGCCGACAGGCGCCGCTTGTGCGTCATCTCGGCCAGCGGATTCGTCTGATCCATGAACTGGCTGAGCTGGCTCGACCCGAAGAACGCCTGGATGACCGCGGACACGGTGCGCGCGTTCACCAGGTCGTCGATGTTGATCTTCTCGGGGTCGGTGTTGATCGACATGCGCTCCTTCACCAGGCGCGCCATGCGGGACAGCCCGACCGAGAACTGGTTGGCGATGAGCTCGCCGACCGTGCGGATGCGGCGGTTGCCCAGGTGGTCGATGTCGTCCGTGAACCCGCGACCCTCGTTCAGGTCGATGAGGAAGCGGACGATCGCGACGAAGTCCTCCTTCGTGAGGACCGTCGTGCTCTTCGGCACCTGCACACCCATGCGCTGGTTGATCTTGTAACGGCCCACGCGGCCGAGGTCATAGCGCTTGGGGTTGAAGAAGACCCGGTCCAGCGCGGTACGCGCCGTCTCGACGTTGGGGGCCTCGCCGGGACGGAGCAGCGAGTAGATGGCGTGCAGCGCATCCTCCTCGCTCTCGGTCGGGTCCTTCCTGAGCGTGTTCTTGATCAGCGGGCTCTCGCCCCGGATCGCCTGCCGGTTGCTCTGGTAGATCTGGACCTTCTTGACGCCCAGGCGCTCCAGGACGCCCAGCGCGTCCTGGTCGATCTCGGAGGCCTCCTCGATCAGCACCTCGCCGGTGTCGGGGTCGACGATCTCCTCGGCGATGACCTTCCCGAGCAGGAGGTCCGTCTTCTCCTTGTCGTCGGTCTTGCCGAGCTTGACCTCTGCCACGTCGTAGAAGAGCTGGAAGATCGACGCGTCGGAGGAGTACCCGAGGGCGCGCAGGAGCGCGGTCGCCGGGAACTTCTTCTTCTTGTCGATGTGGACGTAGCAGATGTCGTTGATGTCGATCGTGAACTCGACCCACGACCCGCGGAAGGGGATGATCCGCGCGCTGTAGAGCTTCGAGCCGTTCGGGTGGATGTTCTCCTCGAACACCACGCCCGGGGAACGGTGGAGCTGGCTCACCACCACGCGCTCGGCGCCGTTGATGATGAACGTGCCCAGCTCGGTCAGGAGCGGGAGGTCACCGAGGTAGACCTCCTTCTCGATGATGTCCTTGGGACGACGCTCGCTACCCTTCTTCGCGCCCTCCTCCAGCACCTCCCACACGATCAGGCGCAGCGTCGCCTTGAGGGGCGCCGCGTACGTCATGTCGCGCTCGATGCACTCCTCCACCGAGTACTTCGGCTCGCCGAGCGAGGCGCTCACGTACTCGAGCGTGAAGTTCTCGTTCACGTCCGAGATCGGGAAGATCTCCCCGAATACCCGGTCGAGACCGAAATCCCACTGTTCCTCCGGGTCCGGCTCCGACTCGATGAGCTTCTCGAAGGAGCGGAGCTGGACGTCCAGCAGGTTCGGCATCGGCATGACCGAATCGAGCTTCGCGAAGCTTACGATCGGCCGGTTGTCCTTGCGCAGCAGTTCCAACGTGTGTCCCCCTTACAGGACCCGCGTGCGACGGGGCCCGGGCGTCTCGGGTTCACCTTGAGCGTCAGGCACGCGAATCCCCGTGCCACGGGCACGACCCCATCCAGGGGTGCCCGTGTCGGGGACCCTCGCGCTCGACCCTCGGCCGCCGCGACCCCCGCGGCTGCCTCGGATCCGGAGCGATCGCAGTTCTCTCACGAACTGGCGTATCTCCGTTTCCTTTTTACTTCAGAGCGACCGCCGCTCCGACCTCTTCGAGCTTCGCCTTGATCTGCTCGGCGTCCGCCTTGCCCACGGCTTCCTTCACCGTGCCCGGAGCGCTGTCCACCAGATCCTTCGCCTCCTTGAGGCCCAGGCCGGTGATCTCGCGGACCACCTTGATGACCTGGATCTTCTTGTCGCCGGCGCTCTCGAGGACGACGTCGAACTCGTCCTTCTCCTCGGCCACGGCCGCGGCCTCGCCGGCGGCGGCGACCGCTACGGGAGCGGCCATCGCCTGGACGTTGAACTTCTCCTTGAACGCCTCCACGAACTCGGACAGCTCGAGCACCGTCATGTTGCCGATCGTGTCGAGCAGCTCCTCTTGCTTCGTCGCCATCTCCAGCTTCCTCCTGACTCGTTCCGGCCGTCGCCGGCGATTGGGTTGACCCTGTCTCGCTCACCAGGGACGCGCCCGCGTCCCCCCTACTGCCCGGGAACCGGGCGCTAACCGCCTTCTCCCTGCCGCTTCTCGCGAAGCGCGTCGATCAGGCCGGCCATCTCCTGCAGCTTCGCCTCCAGCGCCATCGCCAGCATCGCCATCGGCGCCTGCATGGCACCGGCGAGCTGGGAGAGCAGCTGCTCCCTCGAGGGAAGCTTTGCCAGCCGGTCGATCTGCTCGGGCTGGAGAACCTGGTTCTCCAGGATCCCGAGCTTGAACGCCGGCCGGTTGTCGTGCTCCTTCGCGAAGTCGGTCAGCGCCTTGGCGGGCGACACCACGTCCTCGTAGGCGAGGACCATCCCGGTCGGGCCGACCATGTCTTCGAAGATGTTCGGCAGCTCGGTCTCGCCGAACGCGAGGCGGGCCAGCCGGTTCTTGACCACCACGTACTCGGCGCCGGACGCACGGAGGGAGCGGCGGAGCTTCGTGATGGACTTGACGTCCAATCCCGTGAAGTCCGTCAGGTAGACCACCGGAGCCTTGCTGATGCGCTCGCGCAGGTCGGTGACGAACGACTCCTTCTCGGTGCGGTTCATCGATGTTCCGTGGCTGAGATTCGCTGCGCACCGAGAGGGTCGATGCGCCGCTCTGGCAAGGCGGGACGACGAGGAATAGCAGCGCTATTTCGAGGAGGAGCAACGCGGCCAGAGTGGATGCAGCGGCGGTCGAATGTCAGCGAATCTCTGTCGCGGGACATCATGCCCTCCGGTACAGGTTCGGGTCGATGGAGACGCCCGGACCCATGGTGCTCGAGACCGTCACGGTCTTCACGTACGTGCCCTTGGCACCCGACGGCTTCGCCCGGACGATCTGGTCCATGAAGGACCCGAGGTTCTCGGAGAGCTGGGCCTCGGAGAAGGAGACCTTCCCGATCGGCGCATGCACGTTCCCGGTCTTGTCGACGCGGAACTCGATCTTGCCCGCCTTGATCTCCTTGACTGCGCGCTCGACGTCGAGCGTCACGGTTCCGGCCTTCGGGGTCGGCATGAGACCGCGCGGGCCCAGCACCCGGCCCAGCGGCCCGACCTTGCCCATGAGGTCCGGCGTCGCGACGCAGACGTCGAAGTCGAGCCAGCCTTCCTTGATCTTGTCGATGTACTCCGTGCCCACGAAGTCGGCGCCGGCGCTCTCGGCCTCGAGGGCCTTGTCGCCCTGGGCGATAACCAGCACGCGCACAGCCTTACCAGTACCATGGGGGAGCACGACGGTTCCCCTGACGATCTGGTCGGCCCTGCGGGGGTCCACTCCGAGGCGCGTCGCCACCTCGACGGTTTCGTCGAACTTCGCGAACGCGAGCTCCTTGACGAGCTTGACCGCCTCGTCGGGACCGAACTTGGCGCCTGCCGGCACCGCCGTGCGGGCCGCGGCGAATCGCTTCCCTAGCTTTGGCATGTCGTCCGAGCCGTCTCGTGACCCTCCCACCGCTGGCGGCTCTCAGTCGGTGGTAACGGGCTGAAGCGTGCGCTTCGTCGTGCCTTCCAGCGGGACTTCCCCGCTCCCTACCCCTCCACCTCCACACCCATCGAGCGCGCCGTGCCGGCAATCTGCTTCATGGCGGCCTCGACGTCGTTCGCATTCAGGTCGGGCATCTTGCTCTCGGCGATCTGGCGGAGCTGTGCCTGCGTCAGCTTGCCCACCTTCTCACGATTGGGCACGCCCGATCCCTTCGGGATCCCGAGGGCGCGCTGGATGAGCACGGCCGCGGGGGGCGTCTTCGTGATGAAGGTGAAGGAGCGGTCGGCGTAGACCGTGATCTCCACCGGCGTGGTGATGCCCTGCTTGTCCTGGGTCCGCGCGTTGAACTGCTTGCAGAACTCCATGATGTTCACGCCGTGCTGGCCCAGAGCGGGGCCCACGGGCGGAGCGGGGTTGGCCTGGCCACCCGGCACGTGGAGCTTGATGAACCCGACGACCTTCTTCGCCATCTCAGTAGCCCTTCAGCTGTGTGTAGTCGAGCTCCACCGAAGTGGGGCGTCCGAAGAGGGAGACCTCGACCTTCACCTTCCCCTTGTCGGCGTAGACCTCCTGGACCGTTCCCGAGAAGTCCGTGAACGGGCCCTGCATGATCTCGACGACCTGGCCCATGTGGAAGGGAATCTCCTCCCGGGCCGTCTCCTCCTCGGGCGCCTCGACGCCCAGGATCTTGTTGATCTCCTCGTCCCGCAGCGGCTGCGGAGCCTTCCCGGAGCCGACGAACTTGATGACACCCTGGATGTTGTTGATGGCGTGCAGGGTCCGCTCGTTCATGGCCATGCTCACCAGCACGTAGCCGGGGTACAGGCGCTTGGTGACCGTGACCCGCTTCCCGTTGCGGATCTCGACCACCTCCTGCGTGGGCACCAGGACGTCCCGGATCTCCTTCTCCTCCGGCTCCCCGGCCTCCTCGTCGATGCGGCGCTGAATCAGCTTCTGGACCTTGTTCTCGTGCCCCGAGTAGGTCTGCACCGCGTACCAGCGCGTATCGGTCATCATGCCCCGAAGAGGTTCATGATCTGCTGGAGCACGACGCGGATCACCGCGTCCATCCCCCAGATGATCAGCGAGATGGCGACCGTGAACGCGATCACCACCAGCGTGGCGTTCTGAAGCTGGTCACGATCGGGCCAGGTGACCTTCTGCAGCTCCGTCCACGATTCCTCGAGGAAGGTCCGGGTGCTCCTTACCCTGTCGACGACGGCCATGGACTACTTCGTCTCTTTGTGCGGCGTATGGTTGCGGCAGCGGGGGCAGAACTTCTTGTGCTCCACGCGTTCCGGATGCAGGCGCTTGTTCTTCGTCTGCGAGTAGTTGCGCTCCTCGCAGACCGTGCAGGCCAGTATGACTTTTTCGCGCATGGGTTTCGTCTTTCTCCTTCATTGCCCGGCTCGATTCTGGGCGCGGGCCCCGAGCCGGCTGGCGTCCGCGACGAGACCGCTCGGCGGCTGGTTCGTCGTGTCTTCTTGCTTGCTCCCCTTGCCTCGCTCGGCCGCTACGCGCGGCCGAGTCTCGCTGCGGCCACCAGCCGGCTCGGGGCCCTCAACACCTTCGTCGCTCCTCGGAGCGCGTTCTCCCCTTCGTCGCTCCTCGGGCGGTTCTCCCTGGCCTTCGTCTTCCCTCTTCCTTCGTCTACTCGACGATCTCGGTGACTACGCCGGCGCCTACCGTTCTTCCTCCCTCGCGGATGGCGAAGCGTAGCTCCTTGTCCATGGCGATGGGGGTGATGAGCTCGACCTCCATCTGCACGTTGTCGCCGGGCATGACCATCTCGACGCCCTCGGGGAGCCGGGCGGCCCCGGTCACGTCCGTGGTCCGGAAGTAGAACTGGGGCCGGTAGCCGTCGAAGAACGGCGTGTGCCGGCCGCCCTCCTCCTTCGTGAGCACGTAGACCTCGGCCTTGAACTTCGTGTGCGGCGTGATCGCGCCCGGCTTCGACAGCACCTGGCCGCGCTCGATCTCGTCCTTGCCCACACCCCGCAGGAGCAGGCCGACGTTCTCGCCGGCGCGCCCCTCGTCCAGGACCTTCCGGAACATCTCGACGCCGGTCACGATCGCCCTCCGGCTCTCGCCCATGCCGACGATCTCGGTCTCGTCGCCCGGCTTCACCACCCCGCGCTCGATCCTTCCCGTCGCCACCGTGCCTCGGCCGGTGATCGAGTACACGTCCTCGACCGGCATGAGGAACGCGCGGTCGATGTCGCGCTCGGGCTCCGGGATGTAGGAGTCGATCGCATCCATGAGCTCCTGGATGCACTCCGCGTCCGGTCCCTCGCCCTCGGCCTGCAGCGCCTTGAGCGCCGAGCCCTTCACGACGGGAATCTCGTCGCCGGGGAAGCTGTACTCGGTGAGCAGGTCACGCACCTCGAGCTCGACCAGCTCCAGCAGCTCGGGGTCGTCGACCATGTCCACCTTGTTCAGGAACACCACGATGTACGGCACGTTCACCTGGTACGCGAGCAGGATGTGCTCGCGCGTCTGCGGCATCGGGCCGTCCGCCGCGCTCACCACCAGGATCGCGCCGTCCATCTGCGCGGCCCCGGTGATCATGTTCTTCACGTAGTCGGCGTGCCCGGGGCAGTCGACGTGTGCGTAGTGGCGCTTCGCCGTCTCGTACTCGACGTGCGCGGTGGCGATCGTGATACCGCGCGCACGCTCCTCGGGCGCCTTGTCGATCTGGTCGAAGGCGACCGCGTCCCCGCCGAACTTCCTGGCCTGGGCGATGGTGATGGCCGCGGTGAGCGTCGTCTTCCCGTGATCGACGTGGCCGATCGTTCCGACGTTCACGTGTGGCTTCGTACGCTCGAACTTCGCCTTGCCCATCCTGTCCTCGGTTCGTTTACGACCTGCGAGAGCTCTGGGCGGGGATTGAACCCGCGACCTCCTCCTTACCAAGGAGGCGCTCTACCACTGAGCTACCAGAGCGCCCTGCAACCGGCCGGTTTCCACCAGCCGCAAGCGGGAGACGGGACTCGAACCCGCGACCCTCAGCTTGGAAGGCTGATGCTCTAGCCAACTGAGCTACTCCCGCGAACTCGTCGGCGCGACCCGACCTCGCCGAGCCACGACGTAGTGGTGGGGGGAGGATTCGAACCTCCGAAGGCGTGCGCCAACAGATTTACAGTCTGTCCCGTTTGACCGCTTCGGTACCCCACCGGATGCAGGCACCCGAATGGCTGTCGGGGCCGACTCGCCCGATGCTCCCCGACCTCGAACGTGTCGATGATGCGGAAAAGAGCCGCCCCCGGCGTCACGGGGGCGGCATTCTCGGAACGAGCTTTGAAAGGTAATGAGGGGTCCCTGACCCATCAACCCCTGATTTCAGGGGCTTTTGGGTGGGAAGCCCCCGGGTCCGACGGGAAGCTGGCGAAGGGACTCGAACCCCCAACCTGCTGCTTACAAGGCAGCTGCTCTACCAGTTGAGCTACGCCAGCGGAGGTCGGGTAACGATGGGTCGGCGCCGCCCCCGGGGTCAACCGGTGGGGGGGGCGTCGCTTGAAGGCCCGGGGCCGGCGCCGTAGCATCCCATCTCGCGCCGCGCCCTCCCTCTACCCGAGTCGCTCCATGGGACCCTTCCGCTCGCCGACCCGCGTCGCCTGCACGCTCCTCCTGCTCGCGGCCGCCCCCGCCGCCGCCCAGCAGGATCCGGTCCGCGAGCTCCTGAAGGCGCTCTCCGAGGCGGCGGGACCTCCCGGCCTCGAGGAGCCGGTGCGCGCCCTCGTGCTCGAGCGGATGCGGCCGCTCGCCGACGAGATCACCTTCGACGGCCTCGGCTCCGTGATCGCGTCACAGGGCTCGGGCGGCCCCCGCGTCATGCTCGACGCGCACCTCGACGAGCTGGGCGGGATGGTGCGCCGCGTGCGGGCGGACGGGTTCCTGAGCATGCAGATGCTCGGGGGGTGGCTGGACCAGGCGCTCGTGGACCAGCGCTGGATCATCATGGGGTCGAAGGGTCCGGTGCACGCGGTGATGGGGATCCGCGACGTCCACGTCGTGCCCGCGGAGGAGCGGGGGCGCGTCTTCCCGCGCGACGGCCTCTTCCTGGACGTGGGCGCTCGCTCGGCCGACGAGGTGAAGGCACTCGGCGTGGGGCCCGGGGACGCGGTGGTCCCGGACGCGCCGTTCGAGGAGCTCAACGGCACGGGCCGCTACATGGGCAAGGCGTGGGACGACCGCGTGGGCATGGCGGTCCTCCTCGAGGCGATGCGTCGCCTCGCGGGCGAGTCCCACCCCAACCGGATCTTCTACGCGGCCACCGTCCAGGAGGAGGTCGGGCTCAGGGGTGCCCACACCGCGGCCGACGCGGTCCGTCCCGACGTAGGGATCGCCCTCGAGGGCGGCGTGGCGGGAGACGCGCCGGGGGCGCGCCCCGAGGAGACGCAGGCGCGCCTGGGCGCCGGCCCCGGACTCTTCCTCTACGACTCGAGCCAGATGCCCAACCAGAAGTTCGTGGCGCTGGTGCGCGCGACGGCCTCGAAGCTCGGCCTCCCCCTCCAGCTCGACCTCGTGCAGGGGTACGGGGACGACTCGGCGGAGATCCAGAAGTCCAACGGGGGCGTTCCGACCGTCAACATCGTCGTGCCGGTGCGCTACACCCACGCGCACAACGGCGTCATGGACCGGAAGGACTTCGACCAGACCGTCGATCTCGTGGTGGGGCTGCTGAAGGCACTGGACGCGGCGACCGTCGCGGACCTCCGCGACTTCGGCCGCGGGAAGGGACCGGGGCGCTAGCCGACTACCTTCCAGCGCGTCCCGCCAGCACCGTCCTCCAGGACGATCCCCTTCGCCGCCAGCTCGTCGCGGATCGCGTCGGCGGCGGCGAAGTCGCGGCTCTTGCGCGCGGCGGCGCGCGCCTCGATCCGCTCCTCGACCCAGGAGGCCAGGTCGTCGTCCACCGTCCGTGTCGTGTGCGCCACCTCGAGGAGCCCCATCACCTGGTCGAGGGAGCGCAGCGTCCCCAGCGCGGCTTCGCGGTCCGCCGGGGGCACCGCCCCGCGACCCTCGAGCTCCGCGTTCACGCGGCCCACGAAGGTGAAGAGCGCGGCCATCGCGTCGGCGCCGTTGAAGTCGTCGTCGAGCGCCGCGCGGAAGGCCTCGTCAGCCTCGCGCGCCCGCTGCGGGAGGGCCGTCGCCTCAGCGTCGGCGGAGACGGCCAGCGCCTCCAGGCGTGCCTCGAAGTCGAGGAGGCGCTGCACCGCGTTCTTCGAGGCGGCCAGCCCGTCCACGGTGAAGTTGAGCTCCCGCCGGTACTGCGCGCTCAGGAGCTGGTGACGGATGGAGGCGGGGTCGTGGCCCTGGTCGAGGAGCTGGCGCACGGTGATGAAGTTGCCCAGCGACTTGGACATCTTCCTCCCTTCGACCAGGAGATGCTTCACGTGCAGCCAGTAGCGGACGAACGGCTTCCCGGTTGCCGCCTCCGACTGCGCGATCTCGTTCTCGTGGTGCGGGAAGATCAGGTCCTCGCCGCCGAGGTGGAGGTCCAGCGTCTCGCCCAGCTCCGACACGCTCATGACCGAGCACTCCAGGTGCCACCCGGGCCGCCCCCTTCCCCACGGCGCCTCCCACGCGGCGTGCGCCCGCTCGTCGACGTCGGTGGCGGCCTTCCAGAGGGCGAAGTCGCGGGCGTCCTCCTTCTCGTATTCGTCCTGCGCGACGCGGGCGCCCACCTTGAGGGAGGAGGGGTCGATCCCCTTGAGCTTCCCGTAGTCGGGAAACGTCGCGATCGAGAAGTAGACCGCGCCGTCCTCGGCCCGGTACGCGTGCCCGGACGCCATGAGCCGCTCGATGAACTCGATCATCTGGCCGACGTAGCGGGTGGCGCGAGGGTAGGCGTCGGCCGGACGGATGCCGAGCGACTTCGCGTCGGCCAGGAACGCCTGGGCGAACGGCTCCGTGTGTTCGGCGACGCTCGTGCCCTCCTCGGCCGCGCGCTTGATCGTGCGGTCGTCCACGTCCGTCAGGTTCATGACGAGGTGGACGTCGTACCCGCTCCACTCCAGGTAGCGGTGCACCAGGTCCGTGAAGAGGAAGTAGCGGAAGTTGCCGACGTGGGCGAAGTCGTAGACGGTCGGACCGCACGCGTATATGCGCACGCGCCCCGGCTCCAGGGGCTCGAAAGGCTCCAGCCTGCGCGCGAGCGTGTTGTGGACCTCGAGTGCCATGTGTGCGTTTCGCTGGGGGGAAGTCGATCGGATCAGGACGCCGGCGCGCCGGAGGCGACCGCGGCGAGCGCCTGCAGCGCGGACATCGGGTCGGGCGACTGCGTGATCGGCCGACCGACCACGAGATAGTCCGCACCCGCAGCCACGGCGTCGGCCGGGGAGGCTACCCGCTTCTGGTCTCCCCGATCCCACCCCTTCATCCGGATTCCGGGCGTGACGATGAGCATCTCGTCGCCGATCGCCGGCCGGATCCACCCCGCCTCCATGGCGGAGGCCACCACGCCGTGGAGCTCGACCTCGGCCGCGAGCTGCGCGAGGCGGACGACCTCGTCGCGGATGGAGCGGATCTCGCGCCCCCACACCTGCTCCACGTCGGACGGCGTCAGGGAGGTGAGCACGGTCACGCCGAGCAGCTTGACCCGATCCTCCGCCGCCTCGACGCCCGCGCGCAGCATGGGCGCACCCCCGCCCGTGTGCAGGGTGAGCAGCTCCACGTCGAGCGCGGCCGCCGCCCGCACGGCACCCGCCACCGTGTTCGGGATGTCGTGCAGCTTGAGGTCGAGGAACACCCGCTTGCCCCGGTCGTGCAGCGAGCGCACCACGTCCGGCCCCGCCCGCGTGTACAGCTCGAGGCCGACCTTGTAGAAGGTGCCCACGTCGCCGAGCTGGTCGACGAGCGACAGGGCCTCGTCCGCGTCGGGGTGGTCGAGCGCGACGATGATCTCGGCCATCAGGTCTCCGAGGGGACGGGATGCGGCGCGACGAGCGCGGACCACGCCGGGACGCCGGCACGTCGGCCCCACCGCTCCAGCCCCCGCACGATGCGGGCACCCGCGCGTGGCTCGGCGAAGGACGCGGTGCCGACCTCCACCAGTATGGCGCCCGCGCGCGCGTACGCCACCGCGTCGGCGGGGTGGCCCACGCCGCCGACCCCGACGAGCGGCAGGTGGGTCACGGCGCGCGCCCGGTGCACGGCGAGGAGTCCGGTGGGACGAAGCGCCGGTCCGCTCACCCCGCCCGCGCCCGCCCCGAGGACCGGGTGGCCCTGCACGCCCAGCAGGATCCCGGGGAGCGTGTTGACGAGCGTGAGCCCGTCCGCGCCGGCATCCGTGGCCACGCGCACGCTATGCTCCAGCGCCGGGTCGTTCGGGGCCAGCTTGGCCAGGAGCGGCCGCTCCGTGCGCACGCGGCAGCCCTCGAGCACGCGCGCCAGGGCGTCGGGGTCGAGCGCGAAGGGTGGGCCGCCCCGCTTGGTGTCGTTCGGGCAGGAGAGGTTCACCTCGTAGCCGACGAACCCGTCCTCGTCGTCGAGCCCCTCGACGAGCGCCAGGTAGTCCCCCACGGAGTGAGCAGCGATGCTCACGAACACCCGCGCCCGCCGGATGTTGGCGCGGATCCACGGGAGCGCGTCGCGGCGCGCGCCGAGGAGCCCGGGGTTGGCGAGCCCGACCGAGTTGAGCATCCCCCCGGGAAACTCCGCGACGCGGGGAGCCGGGTTGCCGCGACGGGGATCGAGGGTGACCGACTTGGTGACGAAGCCGCCGAGTGCGTCAAGGTCGACGACGTCGGCCAGCTCCTTCCCGAAGCCGCACGTGCCCGCGGCCAGCAGGACGGGGTTCAGGAACGACGTACCGAAGACCTCGGTCTGCAGTCTCAACGGGTCCTCATCTCCTGGAGACGCCGGGCCAACTCCTCCTCGAGCGGCTCGAGGCCCGGTGCCGGCTCGCCGCGGGCCGCAAGAACGTAAGGGCTTTCCGACCTTCCCTCCAACCGGCCGCGGAGCCAGGCGCGTCCGCCGGCGTCGGTCGTCACGTTCAGCGCCGCGAGCAGGGCCTTCGCCGTCCACGGGCCGTCGGGCACCTGGTCGGCGTACGCGAGGTAGAGGCCGCGCGCGAGGATGGGGGCGCCGAGGCGCTCGCTCGCGATCTCCGCCGCGCCGAAGAGCCCGAGCGGATCGGACAGCCCGACCTCGGCCAGGTCGCCCATCTGCCGCAGCGCGTCGAGGAGGTCGGCAACAGGCGGAGCGTCCTCGGCGGGGAGGAGCACGGTGATCGCGTCGCGCACGTCGACCAGGTCGCGCGCCTGGGCGAGCTGCCAGTGCGCGAGGTCGAGGCGGGCGTCGACCGCGGCCTCTCCGATGCCGTCCGCCACGCGCTCCACGCCCTTGCGCGCACCCGCCGTGTCGCCCGCCTCACGCAGGAGCTGCGCGCGTGCCAGGCGCACCTTCCCGCGCGCGCCCTGGCTCCACCGCGACGTATCCGCCGCCACCAGCATGCGCGCCGCGGTCGCCGGGCCCCACCGCTCGGCGGTGAGGTGCGCGAGCGCGACCACCGTGTCGGGGCGCTCCCCCGCGTCGGAGGTGGTCAGGAGGCGATCCATCCCCTCCTGGGCGCGCCCCGGCTCGTCGTACCGGACCCCCGAGACGACGCGCTGGATCGCGGCGGACATGCGCACGGGCCCCGAGCCCGACCGGGCCTGGTCGAGGTCCCACCACCCCTGCTCGTGCTGGCCGCGCTCCAGGAGCGCCCGCCCCCGCCACAGGTGTCCCTCCGCGGCGACCCCTCCGGACCGGAGGCCGAGCAGCCCCCCGTCCAGGAGCCCGATCGCGGTCGTCAGCTCCCCCGCCTCCACGTACGAGGCCCCCAGGTAGACCTGGGCGGCCGCGCGAACCTGGTCGTCGTCGGTGATGTCGGCCGCGCGCTCGAGCGCCGCGCGCGCGGCGCGCAGATCCCCGATGCGCAGGTAGGCGCGCCCCATGAGGAGGAGCGCGTCGTCGGCCCACGCGCCGGTGGGCTCCCGGCGGAAGGCCTTCGCCGCCTTGGCCACGACCTCCCCGTAGTCGGAGCGCGCGAGGGAGTCGCGGCCGGCGATGCGGTGGCCCTCGCCCTCATCGAAGAGACGCTCGGCGTTGTAGAGCGCGTTGTAGTAGACACACCCCGTCGCCAGCGCGAGGGTCGTCACGAGCCAGGCGCCCGACCTCATCTCCCGGCTCCGGTCTCGGCGCTCGAGCCCGGGGGGTAGCGCTCGAAGAAGCCGACCACCGCCCGGGCGATGGCCTCGCCCGCCTTCTTCTGGAACGCGGGTGTGGCCAGCAGGCGTGCCTCGGCCGCGTTGGAGAGGTAGCCCACCTCGACGAGCACGGCCGGCATGAGCGCGTTGGTGATCACGGCCAGCGGCGCCTGCTTCACACCCCGGTCGGGGCCCGGATGGAAGCGGGCCATGTCGCTCTGGACCATCTCCGCGAGGAGCGCCGACCAGTGCTGGGTGTCGAGGTTCTTCAGCTCGCGCAGGATGAAGTCGAGGTCGCCGCCCGGGCGTACGCCCTCCTCCTCGTGGCCGACCGGAGCGTTCTCGATCGCCGCCACGCGGCGCTCGTGCTCGGTCCGGGCGTCCGAGAGGAAGTAGGTCTCGAAGCCGCGCGCCGGCGAGTTGAAGGAGTTGGCGTGCACGCTGACGAAGACGCCCGGGCGCTCGCCCTTCAGCTTCGTAGCCATGGCGCCGCGGTCCCAGAGCGGGATGAACGTGTCGTCGTCGCGCAGGAGATGCACCTCGAGGTCCGGCACCGAGTCGAGGGCGTGCGCCAACGCCAGCGCCACGCCGAGCGCGACCGTCTTCTCCTCGATCCCGGAGCGGCTCAGCGACCCCGGATCCTCACCGCCGTGCCCCGCGTCGATGATCACGACGCGCACCCCGTCGTCCACGGGGGACGGCTGGGCCGCCCCGGCCTCGGCGACGCTCGTCCCCCGCCCGTCCGCGGCGGGCCCGGAGACCGTCAGGAGCATGCGCAGCCCGTCGAAGGCATACGCGTCGGGCATGCGGCCCGGAAGGAAGTCGGTGAGGAGCTGGAGGGGGACGCGCAGGGCGTTGCCCTCGAAGTACGGCGGGTCCGCCAGCTGGAGCGGCTCGTCGTTCCAGCGGAAGAACGGCGTGCCGGCCCATAGCCGGATGCGCACGTCGTGGGGGCCGTCGAGCGTGGCGCCCTTATCGGTCGCCGACACGTGCCACCCGATGCGCGCCAGCTCGGAGGCGGGGAGAGCGGCATAGCCACGCTCCGCGCTCACCACCACGGCCCACTCGCTGCGGCCGTCGCGGACGCGCAGGTCGGGGCGGGGCTGGCCGACGAGCCGGGCGGGAACGAGGACCGCCGCCACCAGCACCCACGGCAGGGCCGGTCGCCTCACTCCGCCCCCCGGTGCGCGGCCACGGCGCGCTTCGCCTCGAGCGCCTGCTGCTTCGCCCTGAGCGCGTCGCGCTTGTCGTGGAGCTTCTTCCCCCGCGCGAGCGCGAGGAGGACCTTCGCGTGCCCGCGCTTGAAGTAGATCTCCAGCGGGATCAGCGTGAGGCCCTTCTCCTCCACCTTCCCCACGAGGCGCCGGATCTCGATGCGGTTGAGGAGGAGCTTGCGCGCGCGTAGCGGGTCCTCGTTGAAGCGGTTGGCCTGCTCGTAGGGGCTGATGTGCAGGGAGCGCAGCCAGACCTCGCCGCCGTCCACGTGGGCGAACGAGTCCTGGAACGCCACCTTCCCGTCGCGCAGCGACTTCACCTCGGGACCCTTGAGCGCGATCCCGGCCTCGAACGTCTCCAGGATCTCGTACTCGTGGCGTGCCTTGCGGTTGCGCGCCACCACCTTGCGGGCGTCGTCCTCGCTCACGGTACCTCGGCTGGTGGAGTGTCTCCGTCGTGCGGTCGACACCGGGCGTGGCGCGGGGACCTCGGTCGGGCACGAGCCGGACGCCTCAGATGCCGCCCCCCGCGGCGCGAAGGGACTGCACGCGGACGGCTTTCCTCATCGTGTAGACCTGGGCGATCTCGCCGCCAAGTATGAACCCTAGCGACTCGTAATAGATCCAGAAGAAGAGGATGGCCACGGTGGCCAGATTTCCCCACGTGGACGCGTAGTTTGCGACCTCCGTGGCGTACCAGGAGAAGCCCTGCTTGAGCACCTCGTGGACGGTCGACGCGAACGTCGCGGCGACCACCGCGGCCCGCCACGGGATCCGGCGCGCCGGGAGGTAGCGGTACATCACCACGAAGAGCGTCCAGATCGAGGCGAACGCTACGACGGTGCCGAGGAAGTACTCCGCCGCGCTGACCGCGGTGCCCCCGAGCCCGAAGATCTCCCTCCCGTACGAGACCGCCCCCTCGAACGTCACGGTCACGCCCAGGTTGACGATGAGGAGCACCACGCCGACCACCACCACCTGGATGTCGAAGAGCTTGCCGCGCACGATGCCGCGCGCCTGCGCGATGTCGAAGATCTCGCGGAGCACGGCGCGCAGGGTGCCGACCAGTCGGGTGGCCAGCCATGCGAAGAAGGACGCGCCGAGGAAGGTGAAGCCCGAGCGGCGCTGGAGCACGCTCGTCACGATGCCGCGGACCGCGCCCGACGGGTCGACGCCCGCCGTCGTCTGCGGGAGGTTTCCGACCAGCATCGTCACGATCGCCTGCACCGGGTCGGCGACCTGGGCGGACAGGACGTAGCCGGTGAGCCCGATGCCGAGGAGCGCGAGCGGGATCGCCGCGATGAGCATGTTGAACGCCACGGCGCTCGCCATGACGAAGACTTCGTCCTCCAGCACCTTCACCCAGAGTCGGCGGGTGAACTGTCCGACCCGGTAGCCGGGCGCGTGCGCCGGCTTCATGGCGCAGGCGCCTTCCTCCCGCGCATGGGCGGGACCGGATGAGGAAACGCCGCGGAGGGAGTGGGCATCTCCCGCCGCGGCGTCGAGGAGCAGCGACCGTTCCCGCCCGGAGGAGGGTAGCCTCTCAGGCCTCCTCCTCCTCGTCGGCGGCCTCGTTCCCGGCGGCTACGGCCTGGCGTGCGGCGTCCACGCCGGCCCGGTAGGCGGCTTTCGAGCGCTCGAGCTTGCGCTCCAGGTCGTCGCGCGCCTCCACGGCGGCCTTGCGGCCGGCCTGAACCGCCTCGCGCACGCCGTCGACGCGGCTCTGCACGCCCTCCCGGGCGGTCTCGAGCCGCTCCTCGAGCTGTTTCTGCGCCTCGCGCATGCGCGCCTCGGCCGCCGACTTGAGCTTGAGGGCACGGTCCTTGATGTCCTGCTGTGTCTCCTCACCGCTCCGCGGAGCGAGGAGGAGCGCCGCGCCGGCGCCGACGAGCGCCCCCAGGATGAAGGCGCCGATGCCGCTCCCGCCGCCGCGCTCGATGACGATGTAGGGTCCTTCGTCCTGCTCACGCATGGTTGCCTCCCTTGTGCCTGGAAGCTAATCAGCCGCAATGGGTGCCGCGAGGTCGGGCTGCACGAATCACACCACCCACCGGGGGTCGCCGGGGTCGAGGTCGGGGGGCTCGAAGCCCTCCCGACCCATGAGGCCGTACGTGAGGACCTTACCCAGCTCGACGCCCGGTTGGTCCAGCGGGTCCACCCCGTAGAGGGCGCCGGCGTACACGGTCGCGATCTGGAGCAGCATGAAGAGCGCCCCCAGTCCGCGCGCGTCCACGCGCGGGAGGATGAACGTGGCGTTCGGACGCCCTTCGCGCCGGAGCGCCTCCGCGGTCGCGCGCCGCTCGGCGGCGAGGAGGGCACCCAGCGTGTGCCCTCCCAGGTAGGAGAGCGCGGGGATCCCGGGGTGCTGGCGGGGGATGGTCACGTCCGTCCCCGGGTCCTCGACCGACACGAAGAGGACGACCTTGTCCTGCGGCCCCTCCATGAGGAGCTGCAGGAGGGAGTGCTGGTCCGTGGCGCCCACGGACGCGAGGGGCGTGGGGCCGGTGGGCCGGGCCTCCCCGTCGAGCGTGCGCGCCTTGCCCAGCGATTCGGCCCAGAGCTGCTGGAACCAGAGCGCGACCGAGCGGAGACGATCGGCGTACGGCATGAGCACGTGGATCCGCCGCCCCTGCTCGGTGTCGGCCGCGTGCAGCAGCGTCGCGAGGATCCCGGCCGGGTTGGACGACAGCTCGTCGATCGCGCAGCGCTTCTCCATCCAGGCGGCGCCCTCCGCGAGCGCGTCGACGTCGACGCCGCAGATGGCGGCCGGCAGGAGCCCGACCGGTGAGAGCACCGAGAAGCGCCCGCCGACGTTCTCGGGGACGGGCGCGGTCGGGATCCCCTCGGCGTCCGCGATCTGGCGGAGCGCCCCCTTGGCCGGGTCCGTCGTGAAGAGGAAGTGCCCGCGCGCGTGCGACTCGCCCACGGCGCCCTCGACCCGAGCGCGCGCGACGAGGTACTGCGCCACCGTCTCCGCCGTCGAGCCGGACTTGCTCACGACGTTGAAGAGCACCTTGCCCAGGTCGAGCCGGTCGAGGAGCCGCTGCAGCGTGACGGGATCGGGGTTGTCGAGCACGTGCAGGCGGGGGAAATGGTCCCGCTCGTCGTCGGACCGCTCGTTCCAGAACGGGCCGAGCAGGGCGTCGCGCACCGCCACCGCGCCCAGGCCGGACCCGCCGATCCCGAGCACCACGACGTCCTCGAACCACTGGCCGAAGCCGTCGGCGAGCTCCTTGACCCTCCCGATCGTCTCCGTCGCGTACGGGAGGTCGAAGAAGCCCATGTCCCCGGAGCCGCGCCTGACCTCCACGGCGGCGTGCGCCGCGCGGAAGCGCTCGGCCATGTCGCCCCCGAGCCGGTCGGGGTCGACGCCACCCCGCACGTGCGGGGCGAGGAGGTTCGAGAAGTCCAGGCGAAGGTCGGCGTCAGGCATCGTCGTCCACCTCGATCGTGAGTCCGTCCCACGCCGGCTCGATGCCCTCGGGAAGGCGCTCGAGGAGTTCGGCGTGGGTCACCCTGTGCGTGAGGTGCGTCAGGTACGTGCGGCGCGCGCCCACCTCGCGGGCGGCATCCACGGCCTCCTCCACGTTGAAGTGCGTCGGGTGCGGCCGCCCGAACCAGAGGGCGTTGAGCACGAGGACGTCCACGTCCCGGAGCGCCTCGACCGCCTCCGGCGGGAGGCACTTCCCGTCCGTCACGTAACCCAGCCCCCCCACGCGGAAGCCGTAGACGCGCACCGAGCCGTGGGGCACCGTGACCGGCAGGAACGAGCGGCCCAGGATCGCCACCGGGTGCCCCGGCTCGAGGTCGTGCAGGCGCACCCTCGGCTTGTGGCTCCCGGTGGGCGGCTGCACCGCGTCGTCGAACACGTAACGGAAGTGCGCGGCCAGTGCCGCGTGGTACTCCGTGCCCACCCACGCCGGGACGTCGGGCCCGCCGCGCACGGTGAACACGCGCAGGTCGTCGATCCCGTGGATGTGGTCGGCGTGGATGTGCGTGAACCAGACGGCGTCCACGCGCTGGACGTGCGCGGCGAGGAGCTGGAGGCGCAGCTCGGGCGGCGTGTCCACCAGGAGGCGCCCTCCCTCGAGCTCGACGAGCGCACCGTGGCGGGTACGTCGGTCGCGGGGATCGGCGGACGTGCACGCCGCGCAGTCACATCCGACGACAGGTACGCCGAACGAGGTGCCCGTGCCGAGGAAGGTGAGCTTCACGGTCCGGTCATAGGCGCTCGAGGCGCATCGTGTTCGTCGTGCCGGTCGTGTGGAACGGAAAGCCGGAGGTCACCACGAGCGAGGCGCCGGGATCGCCTACGCCGCTCTCCAGCACTGCCTGGCGCCCCACCGTGGTGAGCGCGTCGTACGTGGCATGGCGCGGATCCCCCAGCACCGGGCGCACCCCCCAGACCGGGGCGAGCTGCCGGTACGTCGCGTGGTCGGTCGTCACGGCGAAGACCGGCACCGGAGGCCGGTAGCTCGACACGAGGCGGGCGGTGAAGCCCGAGCGCGTGATCACCATGATCGCGGGCGCCTGGATCTCGCGCGCCGCCTCCATGGTCGCGGCGGCCACCGCGTGCTCGCGTGCCGTGGCGCCCCCGCGCGCCCTCGAGCTCGGCCGCGTCACGTAGCGCGGCCCGCGCTCGAGCACGCCGCTCCGCTCGATCTCCCGGGATATGCGGACGAGCGCGCCGAGCGCCTGCTCGGGGTACGAGCCCACCGCGGTCTCGCCCGAGAGCATCACCGCGTCCGTGCCGTCGAGCACCGCGTTGGCGACGTCGGAGGCCTCGGCGCGCGTGGGCCGCGGGTATTCGATCATCGACTCGAGCATCTGCGTGGCCGTGATCACGGGCCGGCCGTAGTAGTTGGCGAGCTGGACGATGCGCTTCTGCGCGAGCGGCACGCGCTCGAAGGGCAGCTCGACGCCGAGGTCCCCGCGCGCGACCATGACGGCGTCGGTCTCGGGGAGGATCTCCTCGATGTACTGCAGCGCCTGCACCTTTTCGATCTTGGCCACGACGAGCGCGGCGCCGCCCACGCGCCGCTTCAGGTCGATGACGTCGTCGGGCCGGCGCACGAACGACAGCCCCACGTACTCGACGCCCACGCCGAGGACGAAGTCGAGGTCCGCCAGGTCCTTCTCGGTGAGCGAGGGGGCCTTCAGGTTCACCGACGGCAGGTTGATCCCCTTCCGGCTGTTGAGCGTGCCCCCGCGCACCACCTTGAGGATCGTGCGGTCGCCCTCGGTGGCGGTGCAGCGCAGCTCCAGGAGCCCGTCGTCCAGGAGCACGGCCTGGCCGGGCTCGATCTCGTCGGCGAGCGGGGCGTACGTCGTCGGGATCTCGCCCTCGCGCATGCTCTCCGCCGGGGCCATCACCACGGTCTCGCCCGGGGTGAGCACGATCGGCTCGGCCAGGTCCCCCACGCGGATCTTCGGGCCGGCCAGGTCCGCCAGCACGGCAATCGGGCGGCGCACCGCGTCGGACGCGGCACGTACGGCGTCGATCGAGCGGCGATGGTCCTCCCAGGCCCCGTGGGAGAGGTTGATGCGGGCCATGTCCATCCCGCCCTTCGCGAGCGCGAGGATGACCTCGGGCCGTGAGCTGGCGGGACCGAGCGTGCAGACGATCTTCGTACGGAGCATAGGGATGGCCAGGAAGACGCGGGCCTCCGAGCGGGCGCGGCAGGAGGCCCGGTCCGGGGGCGGAGCAGACGAATTGTCGCGGACCCCGAAGGGGTGGGCAAGCGCTCCGGCCTTGTGGCGGAGCCACGGCGGCGCTTCTTTTCCGCCCCGGCCCACCGGCACCTCCCGACCCCCCATCAGGAGCCCCAACCCCCCACATGTCCTCTGTCCAAGTCCGGGACGCCACCGAGGCCGAGCCTCTCGTCCGCTCGCTCGCGGAATCACGCCGCTTCGCGCTCGACTGCGAGGCGGCCGGGTTCCACCGCTACTCCGATCGTCTCTGCCTCGTGCAGGTCACGACCGCGGACGGCACCTTCATCGTGGATCCGCTGGCCTTCGACCCCTCCGGGACCCTGCGCGGGCCGCTCGAGGACCCAGCCGTCGAGGTCGTCATGCACGGGGCCGACTTCGATCTGCGCCTCCTCGACCGCGATCTGGGGATCCGCCTGCGCGGCCTCTTCGACACGCAGGTGGCGGCCTCGCTGCTCGGCGAGTCCGCCCTGGGGCTGCAGGCGCTCCTCGAGAGCCGCCTGGGCGTCTCGCTCTCGAAGAAGTACCAGCGCGCCGACTGGGCGGAGCGCCCGCTGAAGGACCAGATGCTCGAGTACGCCGCCGACGACACGCGGCACCTCGCGCGCCTGGCGGACCTGCTGCGCGAGGACCTGCGCGCGGCCGGCCGGGAAGCGTGGGCGGAAGAGGAGTGCCGCGCCCTGGAGGAGAGCGCGACGGCCCCGAGCGACGAGGAGCCGGAGGACGCGGTGACGCGCGTGAAGGGTGCCCGCGACCTGACGCCCAGGGAGGTCACGGCGCTGCGGGAGGCGCTCGACTGGCGCGACGCGATCGCGCGGGCGCGCGACCGGGCCACCTTCCGCGTGGTGGGCGACCCCGCGCTGCTGGAGGCCGTGGTCCGACGCCCGCTGAGCACGTCCGAGCTCGCGGCGATCAAGGGCTTCCCGAAGGCGCTGGCCCACACGGACGGGGACGAGCTCCTCCGTCGCTTCGACCACGTCGCCCAGCTCCCGGACGCACAGCTCAAGCCCTACCCGCGCGGCACCCGGCGCGGCGGCCCCGGCCGCCCCTCACCGGAGGTCGAGGAGCTCGCCGAGGCGCTCAAGAACGCGCGCAACCGGCGAGCCGAGCAGCTCGGCCTCGATCGCGGCACGCTCCTCCCGAACGCGCTCCTGGTCGCCACCGCGCAGGCCGCGCCCCGCGACGAGGCCACGCTGGCGGCGGTGGAGGGCATCCGACGCTGGCAGGTCGAGGCCGTGGGCGACGCGCTCCTCGCGGTGATGCGCAACCGCCGCTGAGCCGGGGCGCTTCGCGGCAGGACGCGCCGAGGGCCCGTCGCCGGGATGAGGCGACGGGCCCTCGTTCGTTGCCCGGGAGGTGGAAGGAGCGCGACCCTCAGGCCGCCTCCTCCTCCTTGAGCTTGCAGTTGATGCAGTAGCGGGCGTGGGGGAGCGCGTCGAGCCGCTCGAAGCCGACGTCGTTCCCACAGGTGTGGCAGACGCCGAACTGCTTCGGGTCGTTGTAGAGGCGACGGAGCGCCTCCTCGAGCCTGTAGAGGTACCGACCCTCCTTCGTCGCGAACACCGCGGCCTTCTCGCGTTCCATGGCTTCGGTGCCCTGGTCCGCCATGTGGTCCGTGTACGCGGCGAGGTCCGAGTCCGCGGACTCGCGGTCGGCTTTCGCCATCTCATCGAAGAGTCCGAGGGCCTTGAGGGCCCGCGCGCGCTCGTCGAGAAGGCGCTTCTCGATGTGGGAGAGCTGCTTCTTGGTCAGGGGCATGTTCGATCTCGAAGGCCTGACGGGGTCGAATTAGCCTTGAAACCTATACAATGGCGGAAGGTGCGTCTACCACCGCACCAGCGCGGATCCCCAGGTGAATCCCGACCCGAACGCGACCATGCACAGGAGGTCGCCCGCGCTCAGCCTGCCGGCGCGTTCGGACTCGGTGAGCGCGATGGGGATGGTGGCGGCCGTGGTGTTCCCGTAGCGGTCGATGTTGCTCACGACCTGCGCGTCGTCGAGGCCGAGCCGGCGCTGCACCATCTGCGTGATGCGCAGGTTCGCCTGGTGCGGGATGAGGAGGTCGATGTCGGCCGTCGTGAGGCCGTTCGCCGCCAGCGCCTCCTCGACCACCTCGGGCATGCGGCTCACGGCGTGCTTGAAGACCTCCTTGCCCTGCATGCTCGGGAAGTGGCGCGCCTCGCGGATCGCCTCCTCGGTGATGCGGGGGTGGTGCTTGCTCGACGCGAACTCCGTCCACAGCAGCTCGGCGTGACGCCCGTCCGCGTGGATGTGCGTCGACAGGACGCCGCGCTCCTCCTCGTCGCTCGCGGCGAGCACGGCGGCACCCGCCCCGTCACCGAAGAGGACCGCCAGGTCGCGGCCGCGCGTCGACACGTCGAGGCCGGTGGAGTGGATCTCCACGCCGACGAGGAGCACGGTGCGGTACTGTCCGGAGCGGATCCACGCGTCGGCGACCGACAGCCCGTACATGAAGCCGGAGCACTGGGCGCGCACGTCGAGCGCGGGGATGTCGCTCACGCCCAGCTCGCGCTGGAGGAACACCCCCGTGCCCGGGAAGAAGTGGTCGGGGCTCAGCGTCGCGAGGATGATCGCGTCGAGGTCGCCCGCCTCCAGCCCAGCGTCGCGCAAGGCCTCGCGCGAGGCGTCCCGGGCCATGTCCGCGCTGCTCGTGCCCTCCTCCACCCACCGTCGCTCGCGGATGCCCGTGCGCTCCACGATCCATGCGTCCGACGTGTCCATGAGCCGGGTGAGCTCGTCGTTCGTCACCACGCGCTCGGGTACGTAGAAGCCGGTTCCGGCGAAGACGGTTCGGGGCACGTCAGACTCCGTGGAGGCGCGAGGGGCGAGCTGAGCGGCAGGCGTTCGGACCCCCGGCACCGCAGGAGGGTAGTGGCCCCGACCGGGGCGCGGGCTCCGGGAGCATCCGCCTCAATGATAAGACATGGCTGACGAGACCATCCACTGCCGCCGGTGCGGGCACGACGCCCCGCGCATGGCCCGCCCGCCCTTCCGCAACGAGCTGGGCGAGCGGATCCAGCGCGAGATCTGTGCCGACTGCTGGAAGGAATGGCTCCAGCACCAGACGCTGCTCATCAACCACTACGGGCTCGACCCGCGCGACGCGAAGGCGCGCGCCTTCCTCTACGAGCAGATCGAGCAGGTGCTGCTGCGCGACGGCGACGCCGAGCAGGTCGACACGTCCCAGAAGGGCAGCATCGAGTGGTGAGCGCGCGGGCCCGCGGTTCGACGGGTCCGCTCCCGGCAGCCTAGCCGCCGTACCGGGGCCGTCCGCCCCGACGAGCCCGACGGTGCGCGCGCACGCCTCGTCCCAACCCAGCGCGACGAGCATCTGCGGCGGCATGCGCGCGAGGATGCGCACGGTCCCGGGGCAGCGCTTCTCCAGGAGGTCGAGCGCCGCTCCGTGCACGATGCCCCCCTGCTCCAGGAGGACGTGGGTCACGCCCGCGTCCCACCAGAGCGCGAGCTGCTCGAGCGGCGTTCCCCACACGGGTGCCGTCTCGTCCTCGGAGCGCGGCGTGAAGCGCGCGCTCGGCACCACGCTCCACCCCCCGTGCAGGTGCAGCGCGGCCCAGAACTCCGGCGCTCCCACCACCGCCCCCGGCGGCGCGGTCTTCGACAGCGTCTCCACGGCCGCGGCCAGCCGGCCCGCGCGCAGGCGGTAGCCGGCCACGGCCCACCCGCGCGCGTCCCGCGCCGCCGACACCACGGTGTACGCGCCCACCCACGCGAAGACGGCGGCGCCGAGCACGCGCCTCGCCCCGTCGCGCGTGACGCGTCGGCCCGCCTCGAGCGCGCCGACGCAGACCGCGACGACGATCCACGGGTGCACCGGGGCGACGAGCCGGCGGTCCACGAAGGGCCAGAGGAGGAGCATCGCGAGGTAGGTGAGGACGACCCACGGCACGGGCGGGAGGGTGCGCGCGAGCCGCAAGAGGCCCCCGGCCGCGAGGACCGCCACGGGCACGGCGGCCACCCAGAGCACCCACCCGGTCGCACCGGGGAGGAGGAGGGCGAACACCCGCTCGAAGACGCCGCGCACCTGGCCCGGGAACGCGGCGAGGAAGGCGCCCGGCGCGCGGGTGAGCTGGCCGCCGAGCCATCCCCCGTACGGGCCCAGGACGTCGCGCAGACCCTCCGGCACCTCGGCTGCGCGCGCCGAGGCCCACGCGCCCCAGCCCACCGCGGCGGCGAGCGCGGGCGCACACACAGCGGCGGCCACGAGAGGGCCTCGGCGCACGAGGAGCGCGACCGCGAAGCCCGCGACGAGCGCGACGCCGGCCGAGCGCGTGAGCACCGCGCCGACGAGCAGGACGGCGAGGAGCGCGGACCCTCGTCGGTCGCCCGGGCGCCCGGCGCGCACCCAGGCGGCGAGGGTGCCGGCGGCGAGCGCGATGAACATGGGCTCGGAGAGCGGCACGAGCGCGTAGCGCCAGACGTCCGCCGACGCGAACGCGAGGGCCGCGACGCCCACGGCCGTGGCGGACCCGAGCCCGGCCCCGCGGTGCAGCGCCCAGCCGAAGAGCGCACCGGCGCCCGCCACGAAGACGAGGTTCAGCAGCCCCGCGGCGAGCGTGACCGGTCCGACGTCGCCGAGCGCGCGCCAGAGCACGGCCAGGACGAGCGGGTAGCCGGGCGGGAACTTCACGGCCGGCGGGCTCCCCGGCACGCCCACGTAGCGCAGCCCCTGCCCGTGGCCGAGCGCCTGGCCGATGAGCATGTAGACGCCGTCGTCGTGCCAGACGCCGGCCGGGACCGGTCGCCAGAAGGAGAGCCCCACGCCGAGGAGGCCGAGTCCGAGGAGGACGAAGGGCCAGGCCACGGAGGGGCGCCATGCGTCCAACGCCTCACGGCCTCCCGGCGCGGAGGAGCCGGGCGCGCCGGCGCCCCCGCTCACCCGGCGAACCCGGGCGGAGCCGGAGCCGTCACGCCGTCAGGACCTCGCGGACCTGCTCGAGCGCCTCCTCGAGCGTCTCCTGGTCGATGACGAGCGGGGGCGCGAAGCGGATGACCTGACCGTGCGTCTCCTTGGCGAGGATCCCGCGCGCCTGCAGCGCTTCGCAGAAGGGGCGCGCCGTCCCGGAGGACTCGCGGATGACCACGCCGATCAGGAGCCCCCTGCCCCGCACCTCGGCTACGTGCGGAGAGCCGAGCGCGCGCAGCCGGTCCATGAACCAGGAGCCGAGCCGGTCGGCCCGCTCGGCGAGACGCTCCTCGAGGATCACGCGCAGCGAGGCGCGCGCCACCGCGGCGCCGAGCGGGTTGCCGCCGAACGTCGAGCCGTGGTCGCCCGGGCGGAAGACGTCCATGAGCGCGGAGTCCGCGATCACCGCCGAGACCGGGTAAAGCCCGCCCCCGAGCGCCTTGCCGACGATGAGCACGTCGGGCCGCACGCCCTCCCAGTCGCAGCAGAAGAGCCGCCCCGTCCGTCCGAGCCCCGTCTGGATCTCGTCCGCCATGAGCGCGACGTCGTGCTCCGTGCACAGCGCGCGCACCCGTCGCAGGTAGCCGTCGGGCGGCACCACCACGCCGCCCTCACCCTGGAGCGGCTCGACCAGGAAGCCCACGGTGTTCGGCCCGATCGCGGCCTCGAGGGCGTCGGCGTCGCCGTAGGGGATGAGCCGGAACCCCGGCGTGAACGGCCCGAAGCCCTCGCGGTACTGCGCCTCGGAGGAGAAGCCGACGATCGTGGTCGTTCGGCCGTGGAAGTTGTTCGCGCACACGAGGATCTCGGCCGCCTCGGCGGCGACGCCCTTCACCTCGTAGCCCCACTTGCGCACCATCTTCAGGGCGGTCTCGACGGCCTCGGCGCCGGTGTTCATCGGCAGCGCGCGCTCGAACCCGGTCGCCTCGCACAGCTCCCGCAGGAACGGCCCCATCTGGTCGTTGTGGAAGGCGCGCGAGGTGAGCGTGAGCCGGTCCATCTGGGTCCGGGCCGCCTCGATGATGGCCGGGTGCCTGTGGCCCTGGTTGAGCGCGGAGTAGGCGCTCAGCATGTCGAGGTAGCGGTTGCCGTCGACGTCCCAGACCCACACCCCCTCGCCGCGCTCGAGCACCACCGGCAGCGGGTGGTAGTTGTGCGCGCTGTACCGCTCGACCTCCTGGAGGTAGAGGCCGCTCTCGCTGGTCGTCGCCGTATCGCTCATGGGTAGCTCGTCGTCGCGGAAAAGGGGCGGGACGGGGCCCCGCCCTCGATCCGGACTCTAATCGAGCGCCGTGGGCGCGATCAAGCCGCGCGCGGGGCTATCCCACGGGCCGGCGCGCGCGCTCGTCGACCTCCAGGCGGAACACGTCCGGACGGGCGTAGTGGCCCGTCACGTCGAAGTCGAACTTCCCGCGCGGCACGGCCGTCATGTCGAGGTCCGCCGTGAGAATCCCGGCCTCCTCCCAAACCGGTCCCGCGAGGCACTCGCCGAGGGGCCCGTAGATGGCGCTCCCGCCGCGGCACAGGATCTCCGGCCACGCCTCCAGCTCCGCCGCGAGCTCCAGGTCGGCGGGGTACATGTCCCGGTGCACGAACTGGTTGCAGCCGAGCACGAAGCACCGCCCCTCCAGGGCGATGTGCTGGAGCGTGGCCTGCCAGCTCGGGCGCGCGTCGGCGGTGGGGGCCAGGTAGATCTCCACGCCCTTCCCGTACATCGCCATGCGCGCGAGCGGCATGTAGTTCTCCCAGCAGATCAGCCCGCCCACCCTGCCGAAGGGCGTGTCGACGACGGTCAGCGTGCTCCCGTCGCCCTCCCCCCAGATGAGGCGCTCCGCCGCGGTGGGCTTGAGCTTCCGGTGCTTGCCCAGGAGCGCACCGTCCGGGCCGAAGTAGAGGAGCGTGCAGAAGAGCGTCCCCCTGCTGTAGGTGGAGTCGCGCTCGATGACCCCCACACAGAGGTGGACGCCGGCGGTGCGGGCGGCCTCGCCCAGGCGCGCGGTCTCCGGCCCCGGCACGTCGATCGCGCCGTTCCAGTAGCGCTCCCAGGTGCGCCGCCCGGCGGGGGAGCGTCCGCCGACGGCGGTGCCGAAGGCGAGCCCCCACGGGTAGCCGCCGACGTACGCCTCCGGGAAGAGGACGAGGCGCGCCCCCTCGTCGGCGGCCTCGGCGGTGCGCTCGCACACCTCGTCGACGGCGGCGGCGGTATCGAAGAACGCGGGCGCCGCCTGGACGACGGCGACGCGGACGGTCGTGGGATCGGACGCGGTCACGGACGGCTTCCTGGATTCGGAGTGGACGGGGTGGACCGGGTGCACGCGTGGACGGCCTGCTAGCCGCCGGAATACACGAGCTCGGCCACCACCTCGCCGACCATCTCGAGGCTCGCCGCGCTCACGTGCTCGGGCGTGTCGTCCGGCGTGTGCCACCACGCGTTGCCCGGGCCGTACGACAGATCGATGACGTCGGCGGTCGGGAGCCCCGCCTCGATGAGCGGCACGTGGTCGTCGCCCACGGGACCGCGCACGCTCTCGGGGAAGGCGTCCGCGTACCCGAGCCTGCGCGCCGCGCCCCACACCTTGTTCACCACCGGGCGCGCGAACTCGACGGAATACTCCTCGACGGGAAAGCCCGGGTCGACGTCGCCGACCATGTCGAGGAGCACGCCGTAGATCGGTCGGCCGGTGGCGCCCTGGTCCGGGAGCCCGGCGGCGTACCGCTTCGAGCCGAAGTACATGTCCTCGGGGCCGGGCCCGTAGTCCTCGCCGTCGACGAAGAGGAGATCGATGCCCATCGGCGGCGGGTGCCCATGGAAGAGGCGCGCCATCTCGATGAGCACCGCCGTCCCCGACGCCCCGTCGTTCGCGCCCGGGACGGGGATCGACTGCCGCTCCGGCTCTTTCGCCTGGTCGGAGACGGGGCGCGTGTCCCAGTGCGTGAGCAGGAGGATGCGTCGATGCTCCTCGGGTCTGAAGCGCGCGACGAGGTTCGTGAGATGGAGCGTGTCCCCGGGGGACGCGACCGCCGGGAAGCTGTCGACGACCAGCGTGTCGGCGAGCGAGTCGAGCGTGGCGCGCATCCACGCGAGCTGGTCCGCGTGTCCCCGCTGTCCGGGGATGCGCGGGCCGAACGCCACCTGGCGGTGCACCAGCTCGAGCGCGCGCTCACCGTCGAAGCGCGGGCGGCCCGGGAAGGGCCCCTGCACCTCGGAGGAGGTGTCGCAGCCCCCCGCGGCGAGGAGGAGGGCGATCGCGAACATGGCGGCGAGCCGCCCCGGGGCGCTTGCCCGACTGCGTGCAGGTGTCGACATCGTGGAGGCAACGTACATTCCCGGCCGCCCGGAGGTCCATGCGCGGCCCCCATCGTCCCCTCCTCCTTCCCCGAGCCCATCCATGCGCCGCTCGCCGCTCGTCCTCGCGCTCGCCCTGGCCGTCGCAGGGGCGTACCGTCCGCTGGCCGCACAGGACGCGAAGGAGGCGGTGCTGCGCCACGTGCAGCGGCACGCCGCCGAGTACGGGGAGCTGGCCCAGCGGATCTGGGACCTGGCCGAGGTCGGCTACCAGGAGACGAAGAGCTCGGCGCTCCTCCAGGCCCGCCTGGAGGACGCCGGCTTCCGGGTGGAGGCGGGCGTGGCCGGGATGCCCACCTCCTTCGTCGCCAGCTGGGGCTCGGGCGAGCCCGTGATCGCCCTCCTGGCCGAGTTCGACGCGCTCCCGGGAATCACGCAGGACCGCGTGCCCGAGCGCAGCCCGATCGAGGACAAGCCCGCGGGGCACGCCTGCGGCCACCACCTCTTCGGCACGGCGTCCACCGCGGCCGCGCTCGCCGTGAAGGATTGGCTCGCGACGAGCGGACACGCCGGGACGATCCGCCTGTACGGGACCCCCGCCGAGGAGGGCGGCGCCGGGAAGGTCTACATGGTGCGCGCCGGCCTGCTCGACGACGTGGACATCGTCCTGCACTGGCATCCGGGCGACCAGAACGAGGCCGACCCGACGTCGTCGCTCGCGAACAAGTCGGCGAAGTTCCGCTTCCGCGGCGTGAGCGCGCACGCGGCCGCCGCGCCCGACCGGGGGCGCTCGGCGCTCGACGCGGTGGAGGCGATGGACCACATGGTGAACATGATGCGCGAGCACGTTCCGCAGGAGACGCGCATCCACTACGTCATCACCTCGGGGGGAAGCGCACCCAACGTCGTGCCCGACTTCGCCGAGGTGTACTACTACGTGCGCCACCCGGACCCCGAGGCGGTGCGCTCGATCTTCGACCGCGTCGTGAAGGCGGCCGAGGGCGCGGCGCTCGGGACGGAGACGGAGATGACCTACGAGGTCATCCACGGCATCTACAACCTCCTCCCGAACGTGGCGCTCGCCGAGGTGGTGCACGCCAACCTCGAGGCGATCGGCGGCGTGAGCTACACGCCGGAGGAGCGCCGCTTCGCGGACGTCCTCCGCCGCACCCTCCCCGAAGACGCGCCCCCGCTCGATGCGGCAGCCGAGGTGAAGCCGTTCGAGGTGCGGCTGGGCGGCGAGGGCGGCTCCACGGACGTGGGCGACGTGAGCTGGACGGTCCCGACGGCCGGGATGAGCGCGGCGACGTGGGTGCCGGGCACCGCGGCGCACTCCTGGCAGGCGATCGCGGCCGGCGGCACGAGCATCGGCAACAAGGGGATGATCGTCGCGGCCAAGACGCTCGCCACCTCCGCCGTCGAGCTCTACCTGCGCCCAGAGCTGGTCGCGAAGGCGCGAGCGGAGTTCGAGGAGCGGCGGGGGCCCGACTACCACTACGTGTCCCTCGTCGGCGACCGCGACCCGCCGCTCGACTATCGGAACGCGGCCCGACCGGGCGGGTGAGGAGCGCGCGGCGAGCCCTCCCCGTCATGGGCTTTCCACGGGACCTTCCGAGCCCGTCTCGCACCCGGAATCTGTCCCACGGCGGCCGGCGGCCGTAAGCTGGCCGTGGGCGCCGGTCGCGCCGGCGCCGCCGAGGGTCCGCATCCACCGGAGGTCCGCCATGCGCTACCCCACCGCCCTGCTCGCCGCGATCCCCGCGCTCCTCCTCCCCGCCCGGCTCCCCGCGCAACAGGCGGTCGCTCCGTGCGAGCTCCTCACCGACGCGGAGGTGACGACCGTCCTGCCGAACCACATGTCCGGTGACGTGGACCACGCGGGCCCAGCGCTCATCGACGGCGTGAACGCCTACCAGTGCTCGTGGATGGACCAGGAGGTCCACATGCTCATCGTCGTCGTGAACTCGGCCCGCGACGACGCGACCTTCGCGGAGATCAAGCCGACCATGTGGGGCGACAACGACGCGAAGAAGCTGGCCCTGGGTGACGGCGGGTGGGTGCGCGGGGAGCCCGACGACATGAAGGTGACGGTGCTCAAGGGACACTTCGTGCTCGACCTCGAGCTCATGAGCCCCGACGCTGCCCAGAAGGCCGACGCGCTCGTCGCGCTCGCCAAGGCGGCCCTCGCCCACCTCTGACGGCCAAGACCCTCCGGGCCATCACCCCTTCGACCGACCGTGCCCCGTCCCACGCACGGCGACGTCTCGCCAACTAGTTGCTTCAGGCAAGCAACTGAGGCATACTGACCGCGAAATCGCAGGGCCCTAGGTCCGGGCTCGGTGCGCCGGGTCCTGCGGCCGGACACCACCCGTGGAGGAGAGTCCCATGCCCCTGGATCTGCATGGCTTCGCCGAGGCGCTCGCGGAGCCGGAGGTTCCGCGCCGCGACTCCTGGCGTCCGCTGGTCGCGCGGCTCCAGCCCGGAGAGATCGACGCGTTCGCGGCGCTGTGCGAGGCGCACGGGGTCGCGTGCATCGACCCGCTCGACCGGCAGCTCGCCGACCTCGCCGCCGTGCGCCTCCCGGCGGGTGGCGAGCGCGAGCGTCGTGACTTCGCCGACGGGCTCCTCGAGGCCGCCGGCGGTACGGAGGCCTTCGGGAACTGGGTCTATCTCCCGTGGGAGGCCAAGGCCGTCCACCTCCTGGAGGCGGGCGACTACTTCGACGTGATCACCGATCGGAACCGGGACAAGGTCACGCGCGAGGAGCAGCGCCTCCTGCGCACGCGGCGGGTCGGGGTGATCGGGCTCTCGGTCGGAGGCGAGGCAGCCGTGACGATCGCGCAGGAGCACCTGTGCGGTGAGATCGTCCTGGCGGACTTCGACCGCCTCGACCTGTCGAACCTCAACCGTCTCGGCGCGGGCTTCGACGACCTCGGCCAGAACAAGGCGATCCTGGTCGCGCGCCGGGTCGCGAAGATCGATCCGTACATGGGCGTCACGCTCTACCCCGACGGCGTCACGCTCGACGACATGGACGCCTTCCTGGACGGGCTCGACCTCCTCGTGGAGGAGTGCGACGGCCTGGCCATCAAGCTCGAGATCCGGCGTCGGGCCCGGGCGCGCGGCCTCGACCTCGTCTTCGCCGCCGACGAGCGCGGCTTCCTGAGCGTCGAGCCGTACGGGCACCACCCCGAGCTCCCGCCCTTCCACGGTCGCATCGAGACGCCGCAGGGCCCCCGCGAATCCTACCCCACCCCGCTGGCCTTCATGAAGGACCTCACCGAGTGGATGGGGGGTTGGGAGCAGATCTCCGAGCGGTCCAGGGCCTCCCTGGAGAAGCTGGGCACCGCGCTGTGCGGCTACCCGCAGCTCGCCAGCGAGGCCCGCTACGCTGCCGGCCAGATCGGCCACGTCGCCCGGCGCCTCCTCCTCGGAGAGCGGCTCCCGCCGTTCTTCGGGCACCTCGACCTCGACGAGCTGCTCCCGCGGCCCTGAACGGCGCCCGGGCGGATGGCCGAGGCTCTCCGGAGGCCTTCCCGGACAGGGACCGAGAGCCCCCTCACCTGAAGAAGAGCCGCGGCGACGCTCAGTCCTCCATGCCCGGGTTCCAGACCTCCCAGACGCGCCCGACCAGGGCGGGGCCCGGCCGCAGCGTGGGCTTGCCCGGACGCCACCCCGAGGGCGTGGCCTCGCGGCCTTCCGACGCGCGCACCAACTGGAACGCCTGGATCTGCCGAAGCGTCTCGGCCACGTTCCGGCCGACGGGCGGCGTCAGGACCTCGTAGCCCTGGACCACGCCGTCGGGGTCGATGATGAAGCGACCACGCGTGTCCACGCCGGCGCCCTCGTCGTAGACGCCGTAGACCGCGCCGACCTTCCCGCCGGCGTCGGACAGCATCGGGAACGGCACGCCCCCCTCCACCATCTTCGACAACTCGGTCTCGTTCCACATCTTGTGCACGAAGACGCTGTCCGTGCTCATGGACAGCACCTGCACGCCCAGCTTCTGGAACTCACCATGCTTGTCGGCGACCGCCGACACTTCCGTTGCTCAGACGAAGGTGTAGTCCCCCGGATAGAAGCACAGGACGACCCACTTCCCCAGATGCTCGGAGAGCTGGACGGAGCCGAACTTCCCTTCGTGGAACGACGGCGCCGTGAAGTCCGGCGCCTTCTGGCCGACCTTGATCATCCCGCCCTCCCTTCTGGTCGATGCGATGTCGGACGCGCTGGCCTCGTCTCCCGGGGCGCCTCCGACCGGTCCTCCCGTGGGTCGTGCGCAGCCGATCTCTTCCACGGGCACCTCCTCGTTGTCTCGTTTCCCCGGCGTCGCGCGGACGACGCGTCGAATTCGTGCCATCCGTCACGAATAATAGCCCAGACCTCGGCCGCTCAGTAGACGCGCCCGGGCGTCTCCGACGCCGCGACATCCACGCGGCTCGTCACAGCCCGAACGCACGCAGCGTGAGCAGCCAACGCGCCTCCCGCTCCAGGTCCTCGAGCGATTCGTAGCCCATCGTGCGGATGGGTCGCCCTTCCAGGAGGACCCGTGCACCGTGGTTCAGCCAGGCGTCCGGCGCGACCTGGACGAGGTCGGCGACCACGAGCTTCAGGTTGGCCTGGGCGTGGTAGAGCATCCGTTCCTTCAGGCACGAGAAATCGAACTGGGCAGCGTCGATCCGCAGTCGTCTCGGCGGGTCGTCGTAGAGCAGGTCCGCATAGAAGGCGAGCTTCTGCTCCTCACGCGTCTTCTCCACGGAGCGCTTGCGACCGCCGATCTTGATGGGCAGGCCCGTGGTCATCATGATGGCCGCGCTCGCGACCTTCTGCGCCCCACTGGGGCCCTTCTTCTCGGTCGTGGTCGTCGTCCAGGTGACCGTGAGCCCCGCCAGCGCGAAGAGGGTCGGTCGAGCGACCGGAAGCGCATCGAGCTTCGGGGCCGGCTCCACGGGGGGTAGCTCGGCCAGGCGGGAGGCCGGACCCACGGCGCAGCGCACGCCGGCCGACTGCAGCGCCTGTCCGAGCGACCTCGCCTCGACCGCCGGCAGCGCCTCCGCCACGATGCCCCACGCCCGCTTCGCGGCCAGCACCTGATCGTGGACCGGTGTCCCGCGAATCGCGGCGAGGGCCTTGGCCAGCACCATCGGGTCGTGCGTCTCGCGCTCGAGCTCGAGCACGGCGAGGCGGTCGTCTTCACTCATGGTATTTCCGGGGTCGCTGTGCTGTGGAACGAGGCCACTTCACCGAGCGAACTGATACTGCAGGTCGACCACGCGGCCACGCCAATACGGCCGGCGACCGGTGGGAGCGAGCCATGCCACCTCGCCCCAGGTCGGAACCAACATGCCGTCACGCCTTTCGTATTCCTCCCAACGGCCCTCCCAGGGCGTCTGCACGATCGTGCCGTCCAGGAGCCGGCCGCGGCCCTCCGCCCGCACGGACGTGATCAGACCGTCGTCTCCGAACACGAACGTCATCTCCAGGACGTTCTCGCCGTCCATGAGGGTGGCCCGGGCAGAGGAGCCGTCGCGCGCCTCCCAGGTCACGCCTTGGCTGGGCAGGAGGGCGGTCGGGTACCAGGCGCCTTCCGCGAAGAAGCGCATCAGCTCGCCACGACCCATCTCCGAGGTGCCCGCCATGTCCACCACGGGGATCAGGCCCAACACGGCCGCCTTCAGAATGCCTCGACCGGCCACGTAGGCGTCGTGGACCATCACCGGCACCCCGGGAGCCATCGCGATACGAGCATCCCAGACGAATCCAGGCCGTCGGGTCACGACCCTCTGCTTCGACGAGAAGGGACGCCACTGCTCCCCCGTCTCACTCATGTTGAACCTACCGACGTGCTCGAGCACCACGCCCGTCACCATCGGCTGGCCCTGCTCCAGCACGAGCTCGAAGTACCGCCGCACGGGCGGCGGAAGGTCGCGTACCTCGGCGGCGTCGAAGACCGCGGGAGAGGGGGGGAGGCGCGCGCCCTCGATCCGTGCGTTCAGATCCGCGGTCCAGCGCCGCCAGGTGATGCGGCCAAAGAGCACGATGAGCGCGCCGGCTGCCGCAGCCACGACCAACGCAACCGCCACCGCTCTGATCACTTCAGGTGTCACCTCCCTGGAAGGCGCGTTGGACGGTCCCACGGCGCATTCGCCGGGTCGCCGTCGTTCCCTCCACCGGACCCATCCCGTAAGATCGAGCCACTTCCGGGATCGAGCCACCGCTCGGCCTGCGAGCCGGCATCCCAGGATCCTCCACCACGAGTGCCATGGGCGACGAACAGCGGGAGCTGGAAGGCGCGGCCGAGAGGCTCTACGGCGGCCCGCTCGCGGACTTCGTCGGCGCGCGCGACGCGCTGGCCAAGGAGCTCCGATCCGCCGGCCGGCGCGACGATGCGGCGGCCGTCAAGGCACTGCGCAAGCCGTCACGTACCGCCTGGGCGCTCGACGTAGCCACGCTCCGCGAGCCCGCCGCCCTGGACGCGCTCGTCGCCGCTGTGGACGCCACGCTCGCCGCCCACGCCACCGATGGCGACGTCCGGAGCGCCATGAGCGATCTGCGCGCGGCCGTGCGCGAGCTCGCGGGCCACGCCGCGCGCCTCGCGGCGGATGCGGGGCAGAGGCTGGAGCAGCCCGTGCTCGCGAACGCGGTGCTCGCGGTGCTCGGCAACCGGGACGCGTTCACCGCCCTCCGCAACGGCCGCCTCGCCGACGTCCCCGACGCCGGCGGGCTCGACTTCCTCACCAGCCTGCCGGCGCCGGCGCATCCGAGACCCGCGCAACCCGCGCCGCCTCCGCGGCCACGGGAAGCGCCGAGGGCACCGGCGCCGTCCCGCCACCGCGAGGAGGAGGAGGCACCGGCCCGCGCCGAGAAGGAAGCGCGCGACCGCGCCGAGAAGGAGGCGCGCGCCGCGCGGGAGGCCGTGCGACAGGCGACCGAGGCGCTCGCCGCCGCGCGGGCACGATCGGCCGAGGCCCAGCGTGTGCTTCGGGAGTCGGAGGCAGGCGTGAACACAGCCGAGGAGCGGCTGCGCGAGGCGGCGACTGCGGCCCGGGCGGCGCGGAGCGATCGGGAGCGCGCCCTGCAGGAAGCCAGCGACGCGAAGGCGGGCGCGGCCGAGGCGGAGGCGGCCGCCGCGGTGGCGGAGCGGCGGCTGCGAGCTCTGGGGGGGTAGTCCCGCGTCGTTCCGCGGTCGGCTGCGCGGCCTGCGCTGTTCCCGGTCTCGCCATCGGGCTGGCCGAAGGTCCTCATGGCGCCTCTCGGCGCCACACCTCGATCCCATGGTAGGGTCCCGGCTCGAACGCGTCCCGCGACCGCGCGAGCTCCAGCGCACCGCTGAGATCATCGAAAGATGCAGTAGCGGTTCGTAGCGAGGGTCTCTGCCGCGAGATTGCAGCTCAGCGGCGAGCACTCGGAGTATTGCCCTCCGCTCCGCGACACCGCATCCCACCCGACCCGGACAAAGTCGGGCCCGAGAGAAGCGACGCCCGGCGCGGCCACCCGCATCCTCTCTTCTTGGCGCCCCCGGAACTCGAACGGATAGAGCGCGTAGGCGTACACGCGGAAGCCGCCCCGTCTGGATCGGCAGCTCCGGTGCATGCGTTCCGGGGGCGTCTGGTTGCCGCTCGTTCGGAATCCATCGCCCCTCGAGGATCGATTGACACGCCCTATTCGTTGCGCAACACCCTCTCCAACTTGCGCCCCTTCGCCAGCTCATCCACGAGCTTGTCCAAGTATCTGACCTTCTGCGTCAATGGGTTTTCAATCTCCTCGACTCGATGGCCGCAGATAAGGCCCGTGATCAGATGTGCGTTCGCATTCAAGTCGGCGTTCTGAAAGAACTGCTCAAAGGTCACGTTGTCCTTGATGCATTCCTGCAGTGCCTGGCCACCGTAGCCGGTCAGCCAACCAATCACTTGGTGCAACTCGTCTGTGGTGCGCCCATTCCTCTCCACTTTGGCGACGTAGTGCGGATACACCGACGCGAAAGTCATCTTGCGAATCCGTTCATCACTTGTGCTGTTCATTCCTACTCTACCCTTTCTTCGCGGTCACGCTAGCTGATCCGGTAGACGCCCAGTGTCTCGATTCCGAGCTCGGAACGTGTAAAGTAGTATCCGATCGGCGGAGATCGCCATGATCTTCTCATGGGGGGGAAGAATGACGCGGCCCAGGAACATCCCTCCCGAATCCAACACGGCGTATAGCACCTGTGACCGCGTGCGTTGCTGTCCCCAGTGCACCCACAGGCGATCGAGGTCATCCGTGGCCAGGCCCCGAAAGGTCGGGGAGTCCTCGCGGGCTGCCATCTCATCGACCGCCACCCTCCATCGACTTCAAGCCCCTCCGACGCAACTGCTCCAGCAAGTCCGCCTTCGCCTGTTTCAGCCGTTCAGCGTCGGGATGACGGTCGATGTTCTCCAGATCGAGTCTCAAGTCCAACACGCCCATCTTGTCGAAGCGGTCGATGTGGCCGGTGCCCCCGTCGCCCACGTAGACATGACCGCTCTGTTCGTCGGCCGCGAAGTAGGTGTCCTCCGGATCCAACGCCTGCGCCGGCATGCCACCATCCCCTGCGAGCGCGGAATGGGGGTCTTGCTCGATACCACTGATACTCGCCGAGTGTGTCTGGCTCGGTTCCATCCAGTGGCCAGCTCAGGTACCGCACTGAGGTTGGCGTGCAGGCCCGTCTGTCGGCATGTCTTCAAAGGAGTAGTCAAAGATCAACAGACGTTCCGCGCATTGAGGAGTTCCCACCTGCTGGCGGGGCGTATCTGGAGCAGGATCGGGACGGCCTTGGCGATCTCCTCCAAGTCCAATCGCTGCGACCGAAGGAAGTCACCCCGCGAAGTTACGACCGAGGTGCGGGCCAGTTGAGCATCCCACACTGCAAGGTCTCCGCTCATCGTCCGGCGCAGCCCCGTTGCAAGCATGTACTCCCCCGGGCCCTCGCCGCGCTGTCCCGCCGTCAACTCGAGGCGCGACCGTGGGCGTCGTAGAATCGCAACTCGGTGCCGCCCTGCAACACGACAAAGCTCCCGTTGCCCAGGAAGCGAGCCGCGGTAACCTGAAACAGCGTCTCGACACCGGACTGATCGTCCGGGCTACCGACTCGGGCGACCGTGTCCGTCACGGACTCGAAGATGCCAGCTGCCGCGACGAGGCGAGCATCGGTGAGGGTGATCCTCAGGCCCAGGCTGTCGCGGACCGCCGTCGCATCATGTGGAGCCTTCGGGCCCCGGCACGAGGTCAGGATCACCATCGCGACAAGCAAGAGACTCCTGACCATCCGCGCCCTCCCCTCCGATCGGCTGCCGCTCACTACACGCTTACGATCCCGAGCGCATCGATCGCATCCGGTGAAACCTGACGGTCGCATCTGTACGACCTCCGCAGGCTCTGTGGAAACGAGGCCCTCGCGAACGTCGCGCGCTTACCCGCAGGACCTGCCTGGCGTTTCCGTCTAACGACCTCGGGCTGACCTGCGGGAGCGACATGCCGACCGGCAAGCTCGTGTTGCTTGACGCCGGCGCAGTGCGACCACCAGTCTACCCCGTCAGGTCGAGCCTGCTGAGTTTCACAGCGTTCCCTGCCATGGTGAATCTGGCATGAGCCCGGCAACGAGCAACTCGGTAGGCCCCGACACAGCCATGCGATGCCCTGGATTCACTACCTCGGATCACTCCGCCGCCTTGGCGTCGGACGCCTCCGCGCCCGAAGGGCTTCGCCTCAGCCACCCACACTGAACGCGAAGCGGGCCTCCACCGTGCTCGCTACTGGCTCGCCACTCTCTGTTGCCGGACGATACAGGCACCGTCGAGCGATCGTCATTGCTGGTCGATGTAGGCCTGAGAGGTCGTGTCGTGGTGCCCCGGTACTACCCTGATACTGCTCGGCTCAACCGTACCGTTGGGCATCACCCTGAACGCCAGGGTGACCTTCTGAAGGTCCATGACACCCACCGGTTCTTGGTCGGGACAGTCCAGCCTTTCGGCGCTCATGGTTGTTTCGTCCGCTGCCGGCTGTGGGACTGATGCCCCTGGGCCGCCGTGGCATCCTACGGCTACGCTAAGCGCGGAAAGTGCCGTCCAACGCAGTCTACCCACGATGTTCCTCCAGTGTGAGGTCTTCTCTCACGATATGAAGCACAGGGTGTGCGAGCGGGCAGAGCTGCCCGCTACCCATCGGGGAGGCGCTTGCGCCCCTTACCCCCTAGTCCACAACATAGGCTACAGCGGGAGCTTGGAAGAAGGAGCGGACGAGGTAGGCGTTGCGTTTGATCACTTCCAAGTCGTGGGCGACGCGGGTGCGCACGATTCGCCTCGCGCGAAGGGCTTCTTGGCCAGGCCATGCGACTCGAGGTGCTTCCAGACGAACTCGTCTGGGTTGAGGTCGGGGGCATAGCCAGGCAGGAAGTGGAGCTCGAGGCATCCTCGTTGAGACTCCACGAATTCCGCGACCACCTTCGCGACATGGGCTGGATGACTGTCGAGAATCAGGATGACCGGCCGACGGCGCCGGCGCAGAAATCGCTTGAGCAGTTGGATGAACTGCTTCGCGTTGAGGCGCTCGGTGTAGACGTCATACAGAAGGCCCCGTTTGGTGCCACGGCCAGATCGCGTTGACGGACTGGCGCCGTCCACTCGTCAGGATGATCGGGTGCGACCCTTCGGCGCCCATGTTCGACCCAGCGCCGAGTCGGAGCGCACACCGGCCTCGTCCAGGAAGAAGATGTCGGCACCAGCCGCTTCGCACGCTTGCGCAGCTTCGGGTACACCTCCTTGACCCACTGCTCGACGGCCTCAGGATCTCGCTCGTACGCCCGCCTCAACGGCTTCTGAGGCGTGATCCCCAGCTTCGCCAGCAAGCGTCCCACCGAGGTCACGCTCAAACGCACGCCGAAGCGCTTCGCGACCAACTCCACAAGGATCTGGCGCGTCCAGAGCCCAAAGTCGAAGCCGACTGCCGCGGATCTTTGCCGGTGATCCACCCGGCCACAGCCGCCTCCTGCCGCGCCGTCAGCTTCCGCGGCGCCCCCGTCGCCTTCCGCGACTTCAACGCCTTCTCCCCTCCCCGCTTCGCCTCCCTCAGCCACCGATAGATGGTCGTGCGACGAAGCCATCGCTCTTGATCACGTCGCTTGGCACTTCACCTTCACTCACACGCCGCACGGCCATGAGACGGATCGTCTCCAATGCTTCGTGCGTCAGACTCCGACCGTCGATGTGCATAGACCCAATATAACTATCGGGCATCTTCGTGTGTAGCCTTTCTTATGTACTACGTCGTACCAGTGAGTAGCGAAGGGCTCGTCCGGCTCCAACTTCCTCATTCGAACTGTCCTCCTAGGCCTAGATACGTTATGGCAGCGCTCAACCGCCAGTGCACGCCGGCTGGGCCGCCAGCCAAGTGAGCGCAGCACCGTATGGCGTATGCAAGTCCGGCTCGATACCGGTGGAACCGCCAACCGTCATATCCGGATAGATCACGTCGCCGTACGTTCCCTTCGTCCTGTCCGCCATGAGCGCGACCGTCACGAGCATGACCGCCCCATCGCTCAGCTGCCATGGAAGGTTGTATGTCGTGCTACGGCTTCCTTCACTTGCCTTGGCTATGCTCACGGTATTATCCTTAACGTTAAGCGTTAACCCTTCCAGGAGGGGAGGAGCGTAGCTTGATCGTCTCCTTCGCGGACCGTGGGACGGAAGACATCTTCGACGGCACGAACTCCAAGGCCGCCAGGAGGACCCTCCTGTCGAACCTCCACGACCGCGCCGGGCGTACCTTCGACCAGCTCCATGCTGCGGTATAGCTCAAATCCCTCTCCCTCCCGGTCTTACGCTTCGAGAAGCTCAAAGGCGACCGAGCAGGTCAACACTCGATCCGAATCAACGACCAGTACCGTGTCTGTTTCCAGTGGACCGAACTGGGCGCCGAGGACGTCGAGATTGTCGACTATCACTGACCTGCGTTGAGATGAGGATCTAGCCATGCGCCTGCCCAAGAACCGTCGACCCACACACCCGGGCCAGGTCTTCCTCGAGGACTTCCTCGTTCCTCTCGGCATCACCCAGAAGGACGCCGCCGAGCGGCTCCAGATTTCCTATCCTCGAATGAACGAGATCGTGAAGGGCAAGCGTTCCGTCACGCCCGACACCGCCCTTCGCCTCGCCCGCTTCACCAATACCGAGCCCGAATTCTGGCTCAACCTTCAACAGGCCGTTGACCTGTGGGACGCCATACACTCGGAGCAGGCCAGCGGGCTTCGACAAGATCAAGCCTGCTCACATGGCCTGAGCGCCCCAGCGTCATCGAGCAACACACGCCTGCTGATCCCACCCGCCCTGCTCTCCCACTCAAGGGCCTTCTGATAACGTTCTAGGTTCACTTGACGGCCGCGCTTCAGCGCGGGTGTGCCGCCACTCCAAACGCTCGGGTCACCATCACCCATGTTCTGGCGGCCAAGGCGGGCGACAGCCCGCCGCAGCGCGAACCAATGATTGTCCTGCAAGCACGTCGGGTCGTCTGCCCGGGGCTGAGTATTCCGACCCGTGACGCAGGTCCCGCAGTCTCATGAAGTTCTGCGAACCTGCAACTGGTGCAGGCCGTTCCGCAATTGAAGTCACCCTGTGGCGGCCAGGGCGACCTCGTCTGGGACAATGCCGTTCAACGTTGTATTTCCAAACACCGTTCTCCCGAACCTTCCCCAAGACCTCTGCGCAATCTCAACCTACATGTCCCGATATCCGAAGGCTGCTTCGCATATCCCGCAAACGAAGCGGCCCGACGATGACTCGTGTCGGGCCGCTGACCGTTGTCTGCTGCTGATTCCGCGCGCGAGCCTGGGGGATGGCTCAAAATCCGGTGGTCGCTTGTCTTGAACCGCTATGTGATCTCCGACAATCGTGAACTATTCAACCAGTCTTCAGCCGCACTCGCTGTATCCACAGATGTGGCACTTCATGCAGCCTTCCTCGTACGCCATCTGGCCGCCGCCGCACTCGGGGCAGGCGCCGATGAAGCTCTCCTCCTGGAGGCGGTGGTAGGTGGAGCCGCGCTGCATCTGCAGGCCGGTGGGCTGGGGCGCGGCGAGCGGCAGATCCTCCTGCACGCCCTCCTTCTCCTCGAGGTAGCGCTCGATCGCCTGACCGACGGCGTCCGGCGCGGAGAGCACCTTGTTGGGGCCGACGCCGACGGCGCGGTCGCAGGAAATGCCCCGGAGCTGGTCCTTGACGCGCGCGATCGGGATGCCGGAACGGAGCGCGAGGGACACGAGGCGGCCGATCGCCTCGGCGTCCGCCATGGCGGCGCCGCCGGCCTTGCCGAGCGTGCAGAACACCTCGAACGGGCGGCCCTGGTCGTCCTCGTTGATGGTCACGTAGAGGTCGCCGAGCGGCGACATCATCTTCATGGTGTAGCCGCGTAGCGCCTGCGGGCGCTGCCGCTTGTGGCGGGCCGCGCCGGCCGTGACGTCACGCTGCTGCAGCTCGCCCTTCAGGCGCTCGACCTCCACGCGCAGGTTGTGCGCCTCCTCGCGCGCGTCGGCCAGGCTCTGCTCGAGCTCCGACACCCTGGCCCTCGCCTCCGGCGTGGCGATGCCCTGGCCGGTCTTCCCGGTCGACAGCACCTGGCCCTGGCGCGACCCGTCGCGGTACACGGTCACGCCCTTGCATCCGAGCTCGAAGGCGAGCTCGTAGATCTCGCGCACCTGCTCCTCGGTGGCCTCGTGCGGAAAGTTCGTGGTCTTGCTGATCGCCGAGTCGCAGTGCTCCTGGAAGGCAGCCTGCATGCGCACGTGCCACTCGGGCGTGATGTCGTGCGCGGTGCGGAAGGTGCGCTGCACCTCCTGGGGCACCTCGGGGAAGTGGATGTGCCCCTCCGTCGCGATGCGCTCCATGAGGTCGTCGGAGTACCACCCCTGCTCCTTCGCGACGCGCACGAAGTCGGGGTTCACGTCGGGCATGAGCGCGCCGGCCTGGTTGCGCATGAACGCGACGGCGAACAGCGGCTCGATCCCGCCCGAGCAGCCGGCGAAGATCGAGATCGTGCCGGTGGGTGCCACCGTGGTCAGGTTGCAGTTGCGCAGCGCGCGCTCGGGGCGCACGCGGGTACCGTCCGGGCGCGTCGCCGCCTTCCCGTCGGGGCCCCAGATCGACGCCTCCCACGCAGGAAAGACGCCACGCGTCTCCCCCAGCCGCTCCGAGGCCGCGCGCGCTTCCTCGTTCACGAAGCGCATCACGCGCCGGCCCATGTCCACGCCCTCCTCGGAGTCGTACGGGATGCCGAGGCGGACGAGCATGTCGGCCCACCCCATCACGCCGAGGCCGACGCGGCGGATCTTCTGCGCGAGCGCGTGGATCTCGTCGAGCGGGTAGCGGTTCGCGTCGATGACGTTGTCGAGGAAGTGCGTGGACAGGTGGATCACCTGACGCAGGGCATCCCAGTCCACGGCGTCCTCGGGGTCGTCACCAGGGCGCGCGTCGGGCTTCACGAACTGGCCGAGGTTGATGCTGCCGAGGTTGCAGACGTCGTAGGGCAGGAGCGGCTGCTCGCCGCATTGTGCGGTCACCAAAGCATTTACGACGATCGAGTGGGTGTGGAACTCGGTCGTGCAGTACACGTCTTCCCTACCGGCCGGCTCGATCGACGCGACCTGGGTGACGTAGCGCTCCCGGTCCGATCGCTTCTTCTTCCCGGCGATCCACGCCGCGGCCTTCTGCTGCTTTTCGGGCGTGAGGAAACCGATCTCCCGAACGAACCGGTCACGGTTGACCTTGTCGAGGATGAGCTCGTACTGCGCCCGGTAGGCATACACCTTCGTGCCGTCGTGACCGTCGGGCATCGCCTTGGTGCCGGCCTCCCGCCGCAGCCGGATGCGGCCCGCGATCCCGAAGTTGTGCAGGAGGATCTGGACCTCGTGAAGGAGCTCGGGCACGCTGCTGGCGAGCCGCACCGAACAACTGCGGCCGTTGATGCTCGAGATGTTCACCGTCCCGTCGGCGGTGAACAGGCCCTGCAGGAAGCCGACGACGGCGTCGCGGGGCGCGCTCCACAGGGCGCGCGGGACGCGGCTGGACTTCCCGTCTCCCGTGACCAGTCCGAGCGACTCGAGGAAGTAGTAGAGGCCCGAGCGGAAGATGAGCTGCACGCGACCCTGCCGCTCCGTCCGGTTCCCCTGCATGCCGGTCCAGCGCTGGATGCGCGCCCGGAACTCCGGCTCGAGCCCGCGCTCGGCGTCGCCGAAGAGGAGTCCAACGGAGTAGTTGGGCACGCTGCGGCCCTCGGGGAGGTCCGCCGTCACCCACCCGTCGCCCACGACCCAACCGAGGAGTTGCCCCAGCTCCTGCGACCACGCCCGCGGCAGCTCCGCTTCGCCGCGCTCGACGCGTGCGGCGAGCTTGTCCTTCGGCTCGAACGGCGGGAGCGCTCGCTCGCGGCTCCAAGGGCCCTCACCCGACTGGACGAGCACGCGGTCCCCGGGGCGGAGATCGTCGAGCTCGACGGGTCCGTGGGGCGTGAAGAACTTGTGGTTGCCGGTCGCGACGATCTCGTGTCCGTGGGTGGTCGTGAGCCGGAACACCTCCGCGTTCTCACGCGTCTTGAACACGGGCACGGCGGGGAAGACCGTGATCCCGGTGCGTGCGCGGACGCCGACTCCGGCCCCACCCGCGCCACCTCCGTGCTCGCGCGCGAAGGCGACCGCGCGTGCATGAGGCACGCGGTTGTCGGTCGCCACCTGGATCTCCATCGTCTCCCGGCACAGCTCCTCCATGGTGAGGAGGCCGCGGTCGGTGGCCAGTCGGGTGGAGCCCACCACGCATGGGTTCGTCGCCTCGTAGCTGCCCAGCGCGGGCACCGGGTTGTACTCGTTCGCGCGGTCGATGAAGAAGGTACCGGGCTCACCCGTGAGCCAGGCGCCGTGCACGATCATGTCGAAGATGTCGCGTGCGTTCTCGCGACCGGCGACCTTGCCGTTGCGCGGGTCGACGAGGTCGTACTCCTCGCCCTTCCCCACCGCCTCCATGAAGGCGTCGGTGATGGCGACGGAGATGTTGAAGTTCGTGACCTGCGTCGTGTCGTTCTTGCACGTGATGAAGCGCCGGATGTCGGGGTGGTCGACGCGCAGGATCCCCATGTTCGCGCCGCGCCGCGTCCCGCCCTGCTTCACGACCTCCGTGCTCGCGTCGTAGAGCTTCATGAACGAGACCGGGCCCGACGCCACACCCATCGTCGAGCGCACGGTGTCGCCCTCGGGACGGAGGCGGGAGAAGGAGAACCCGGTGCCACCGCCGCTCTGGTGCACGAGCGCCATCGCCTTGAGCGTGTCGTAGATGCCGCTCTGGCCGTTGGAGAGCGAGTCCGCGACCGGGAGCACGAAGCACGCGGAGAGCTGCCCGAGCGGCCGGCCCGCGTTCATGAGCGTCGGCGAGTTCGGCTCGAACCGCCCGTTGATCATCAGGTCGTAGAACTGCCGCGCGACCTCCCCCACCGCCGCCTCCGACGCCCCGTAGTCCGCGTCCACGTCGGCGATCGTCTTCGCCACCCGCCAGAACATCGTCTCGGGGTCCTCGGTCGGGATGCCCTCGGCGTCCTTCTTCAGATAGCGCTTCGCCAGCACGATACGCGCGTTGTCCGTGAGCTCCGCCTCTGGCACATCCCCGGGAAGGACGTCGTCGAAGATCTGGGGATCGCGGGGCGGGCGGGGCTCGTGGACACGCGGCATGGGGGGAACTCCTGTGGACAAAATCGTTGAAAACGCGTGCAAATCGGGTTGAAAAGCGGCGGGAGATGGCTCCCGCCGCGCACATGCCTGTGGAAAGCCCTGCGAGGGACCTACGATAGGTAGAGGCGGACCCATATTAGGACCCCTACATGTGGGGGTCAAGCACGAAATCGCGACCGGAAAGGGTCGATTTCCGGAAGTCCCTGTGACGCGGGGATCTTCGGGTTCCAGCCCTTCTCTGTTACACTGGCGGAGCCCGGAAGTTTCGGCTTCTGTTCGGCTCAGAAGGGGAGGCCGAGGCGCACGTAGAAGACCGGGCCGTCCCCGTCGACGAAGGGGTAGGCCCCTCCGACGCGGACGTCGAGCGCGGTCGCCCAGAAGGCCAGGAACCCCGTGGTGACCTCGGCGCCGGCCGACGCGATCGTGGAGCGGAGCGGGTTCTGGAATCCGGAGATCCCCTCCTCCGGCCCCCACGCGTTGCCGGCGTCGACGAAGAGGGTGCCGAGGATGCGGTCGACGTCGAGCGGCCACACGCCCAGACCTCCGGCCAGCACGGCCAGCGGGAAGCGGTATTCGCCCGACGCGCTCCAGGCGAAGCGGCCGAAGCGCGTCGCCTCGGCATAGCCGCGCACGGGAAGGAGGAGGGACTTCCCGCCGAAGAGGGCCAGGCCGGTGATCACCTCCCGGTTTCCGGAGGCGCCGCCGACCTCGAAGGTGCCCGCGTCGGCACCGGGGCCGCGGGCGGCTCCGCCGCTGGCCCGCAGCGCGAGCACGTGCGAGGCGTAGCCGGGCCCCCCGATCGAGCGGAAGGCGCGCAGCTGCCCCACGACCTCGTCGAGCGAGCCGTCTCGACCGAGCACGCCGGTCAGGGAGTCGGGGAGCTGGAGCTCCACCTTGGAGCGCCCGGTCACGGTCAGGCTGAGCCCCGCCGACGCGCCCACCTGGTAGCCGAAGGTGCGCGCCGAGGAAAAGGAGAGCGTCGCGCGCAGGTCGCGGAAGCGGGTCTCCGCCCGGGTCAGCCGGTAGTCCTGCGACGGACGGAGGAAGTTGTCGAGGAGCTCGTTGTGCTCCCAGGTGATGCCGCCGCCGAGCGTGAGGCCGACGGCCCGGCGCCAGCGGGAGTGCACGAGCGTCACGCCCGCGCTCACGCCACGGGTACGCTGCAGCACGAACAGCGTGTCGAGGGGCGCCCCCTCCTCGCGCTGTGCGACGCGCACGCCGTCCTCGTCCCAGAACTGCGTCGCGGCGATGCCGAAGATGGGGTTGCCCAGCCGCAGGAAGTCGTAGGCCCCGCCCCAGTCCCACAGCCCCGAGTGCGTCGACGTGGACACGCGCGCGAAGGCGTCGTAGTCGTGGCGCCCGACCAGGTCGTACCCGGAGGTGTGCACCCCCACCGTGGGCCCGATGATCTCGCGGCCGGGGATGACCAGCTCGCTCGTGCGCACGGTCGAGCTGCGGGCGGCGCTCCCGAACTGCGGCTCCCAGTAGGTGGGGAGGATCGTCGGGAAGATCGAGTAGCCGTCGATCTTCCCGTCGGCGCGCGCCTCCTGCAACGCGACCGGCCGCGGCGGCGCGGCGAAGCGGTCCGACGCCGGAGACGCCTCCGGCCACCCGTCCGGGGCGAACGCGGTGCGCTCGACCTCCCACCCTTCCGCATGGTATCCGCTGAAGTAGACCCAGCGCCCCTGCGGATCCACCGCGGGATAGGACGCGCCCGTGAGCACGTCGGTGACGAGCCGGGCCGGCTCGGCCGTCCCCGCGCCCGGGTCGACGCGCGCGGCCAGGACGTTGGGGATGCCCGAGCGGTCCGAGGCCCAGAGCAGCCACGCCCCGTCCGGGCTCCACACCGGGCCGAGGTCCACCGCGCGGTCGTCGGTCACCTGCACGGCCGTGCGGCCCGAGGACGCGTCGAGCACCACCACGTCGAGGTGCGCGCCCGGCTCCCACCGGGACACGGCGATCCAGCGCCCGTCGGGGGAGAGCTGCGGGAAGGACCAGTACACGTCGCGCACGGCCTCCACGATCGTGCGCACCTCCCCGGTCGTCAGATCCACGCGCGCGATCGCGTTCGTGCCGAGCGTGTCCTGGATCGCCACCGCCCACCGCCCGTCCGGCGACACCGACGGCTGGCTCAGGCGCTCCCCCGCGGTGATCCGCCGGGTCGACCCGTGCGCGTCCACGCCGTAGAGGTCGTCGTAGAGGCGGTAGGGATCCTGCAGCTCGAGCTGGGAGAAGACGATGCCGCCGTCCGGCGTCCAGTCGAAGTTCGAGACGCCGTTCGTGCGCGAAAGCTCGTCGCCCCCCTTCGCGTCCATGCCGGTGACCCGGATCTGCGCGTCCGAGCGTCCGTCGGCACGGGCGTAGGCGAGGCGGGTGCCGTCGCGGGATACGCGCGGATAGAAGGCGACGCGCGCGTCGTGCGTGAGCCGCTCGGGCGCCGGCGGCGAGCGGCGCGCGTCCCGGGCCGCGCGCGCCGAGTCGCCCTCGGCGTGCACCTCGTGCTCCCAGGCGTCCCACTCCTCGGAGAGGGTGTGGCCGAACGCCTTGTGCGCCGCCGCGTCCAGACGATAGGGGACGAGCTGCCCGGCCACGGCCTCCGCGAAGTCACCCATGTGCTCCTCGCCGTACTTGTCGAGGAGGTGCTCGAAGAAGAGGGACCCGAAGGCGTAGGCGCGGTTGCCGCCGGGCCAGATGGGGGAGTCGCCCGACGCGCGACCCAGCCCGGGGAAGCGATCCTCGAGCGCCGCCGTGCGCACGATCATGTCGTGGTAGGTGCCGTGGTTGCGCCCCGCATGCGAGAGATACGACTCGTACCACACGGCCAAGCCCTCGGTGGTCCAGCGCGGCACGCCGGTGCCCGGGAAGAAGGGCCAGGACGTCGGTACGCGCCCGAAGATCGCGCGCAGGAAGCGCCCCAGCGGGCCGGCCCGGTCGAGGTGGAAGATGTGCGTGAGCTCGTGCGTGATGACGAGCTCCATCCAGTCGTCGAAGAACCCGAGGCCGGGGTCGTCGACCGGCGGGCGGGCGACGATCGTGATGCGGTTGGACGGACGCACCTGGGCGTAGCCGTTCGTGACGTCCGTGTGGTCGGTGAGGAGGATGTCGATGCGCCCCGAGGGCGGCTCGATGAAGGCCTCGGACAGCTCGGTCCAGGCGCGCTCGGCCCGCGCCCCCGCCCGTCGCCCGAGCGGCTCCAGGTCGCGCGGGAAGGTGATGCGGAAGTGCTCGGTCTCCAGCGTGGTCCAGTCGGCGTCGGGGGGCACCTGGGCGGCGGCCGCGGCGGGGAGCAGCGCCGCGCACAGCGCCAGGACGAGCGGCGCGAGGCGGAGCCGGGCCTGCTTGAAAAACCCGACGCCCGTCGCCACCGTTCGGTCGCCTTCGCCTCGCTGGGATCTCACAGACCATGTCCTCCGATCAGAGCATCTGGTATCGCATCGGGTACGCGCTCGGAAGCGCGCGCGCCCCGACCCGGAACGGCGTCCGGAAGCTGGCGTCCCTGGCCGAGCGTCGGCGCAGCCGACCGGAGAGGTCCGGGGAGCGGCATCCCGTCCCCGGAGGCGGCAAGGAGGACCTTCTCGTCTCGGCCGCGGTGGCCGCGCTCGGCAAGGTACTCGATGGATGGCGCCCGCGGCGCCCCTCGGGCGTGCTCCGGCTGCTGCGGGCGAGCGCGTCCGGCGCGGTCGCTGCGCTCGTCGTCGAGCTCCTCCGCCCGTTCCTGCGTGGCGATCCCGGCGCCCACAGCCTCGACGAGGACACGGTGGACCGCCTCCTCGCCGGCGCCGGCCAGGGGCTGGTATACGGAGCCGTGGTGGAGCCACGCCTCTTCGGCCCCGACCTCCTCAAGGGCGCGGTGTACGCGACGGCCGAGTATGCGCTGCACCCGATGGGGGGCCTGTACCGCATCCTCGGGTCGCACGCGCCGCTCCGCCGGGTTCCCGGCGTGGGCAACCTCCTCGGGGAGCTCGATCCGCACGACCGCGCCTACCTCGAGCACGTGACCTTCGGCATCGCCCTCGCCCTCCTCTACGGCACCGAGCCGAGATCGCGCAGCAACGGGATCGTCGTCGCCGACGACGAATAGGGCGCGCTCCCGTCTCCCGCCACGTACGAGGCCGGGCACCGGTCGATCCGCACCCCCCCCTCCGCGTCGGCGGGCGGCGCATCGAGCACCCGCTGTCCGGGCGGGAGGATCCCGAGGAGCTGCGTCCCCTCGCCGAAGCTCCCGACCGCGCACCAGGCGCCCGGCGCCTGGCGGACGGCGCCGGCCACGTACCGGCGCGCCAGCCCGTCCCAGACGTCGAGCAGCTCGTAGCGCGCGCCGACCGAGGCGGCGAGCGAGAGATGCGTGGCGACGGCGTCGTCGAACGGGAAGGTCCGGGACGGGACGCCGCTGAGGACGTAGAACATGCGCGGCTTGCGCGAGAGCACCGCCGAGCCCGGCGGGAGGTTGGCGCCCGACCAGGCGGCGGCGTCCACGAACGAGGTGATGCGGGGGCCGTAGCAGGCGAACGGGCCCTGCGCGCGCACCACGGCGGCGCAGGCGGACGCCTCCCCGGCGGCCGTGGCCCACGACTTCATCTCCGGGAGCATCACGACGAGGAGCGCGATCGCCCCGGCCACCCGCGGCGCCGCCGGGCCGAAGCGCCCCGTCCCCTTCTCCAGCACGGACGCGGCATAGACGAAGAGGAGGGGGTAGAGGGGGAGCGCGAAGCGGTCGCCCGACCAGACCACCGGCCAGAGGAGGATGAGCCCGGCGTAGAGGGGCAGGAAGAGCTCCGCCGTGCCGAGGCGGCGCCGCAGCGCGTACCCCCACCCGACGAGCCCGAGGAGCACCAGGGCGATGCCGAGCGCGGCGACCAGCGTGCCGTGCGTGCCGACGATCCCACCCGGAAGGTGCGTGCCCACGTATGCGACGAGGTTGGCCCACACCCGGCCGACCAGCCCGCCCGGGCCGACGCGTCCGAGCCCCGGCTGGTAGGGGTCCACGAGCCAGAACTCGGAGCCGTACTCCCCCTGCCCCGCGCCACGCGCGCGCAGGAGCCACCACGTCATCGGGAGGCCGAGCGCGACCGCGGAGACGGCGAGCGAGCGCCAGCGGCGGCGCAGCGCCAGCCAGGCGCCGAGGGCCACCACCAGCGGAAGGCCGGCCGAGCGCGTGAAGTACGCGAGCGCGGTGGCCGCCACGCCCACGATCAGCCATCCGGGCCGCGCGTCCTCCTCACCGGCGCGCTCGAGCGCGTACAGGGCGAGGAGGGTGAAGGCGAGGAAGGTGGGGTCGGAGAGGATCCAGTGCCCGTAGTACGCCACCGAGGTGGCCATCGCGGTCACGAGCGCGACGCCGAGCGCCCAGACGGGGCCCAGGCGTCGCTCCGCCCACAGCCAGGTGAGGCCGACGGTGGCAACCGTGGAGAGCGAGGCCACGACCTTCAAGGCCGTCCACGTGCGCGCCCCCAGCGCCATGGCGAGCGCGAGGAGGGCGGGAAAGACCGGCGGATACTTGGTGTGCGGCGGCGCCGCAGGGTCGAACAGCTCCGTGTACGTGTGGTGGCGGAGGAGCGAGTAGCCGAGCGTGACGTAGCCGGCGTTGTCGCCTCCCGTGTGCGGCGCCGGGTTGAAGGTCGTGACGACCACCGTCGCGGACACGACCACCGCCACGGTCAGCAGCGCCCAGCGGGCCCTGCCCGTCATCCGGAGCCTTCCGTGCCCACGAGGCGTGCGATGACGCCCCCGGACTCGTCGAGCCGCCGGCGGGCCTCCGCTGCGTCGACGCCCAGACGACCCATGACGAGCGCCGTCTTCACGTGCCCGCCCGCGGACTCGAGGAGCGCGCGCGCCTCGGGGCGCTCGACGGCGAGCATCTCCATGAGGATGCGCTCCCCACGGTCCTGGAGCTTCTGACACGTCACCTGCAGGTCCACCATGAGGTTCCCGTAGACCTTCCCCAGGCGCACCATCGCGCCGGTGGTCAGCGTGTTCAGCACCAGCTTGGTGGCCGTTCCCGCCTTCATGCGCGTCGAGCCGGTGATCACCTCCGGCCCGACGAGCGGCGCGATCACCACGTCGTGGGTCTCGACGAGCTGCGGCGTCGGGTACGTGCACAGGAGGAAGCCCGTCTTCGCGCCGAGCTCACGCGCACGGGCCAGCGCGCCGTGCACGTACGGGGTCGTGCCCGACGTCGCGATCCCCAGGACGAAGTCGCGACCGTCCACGCCCTTCTCGTCGATGGCCGCCGCGCCGTCCTCGGGGCGGTCCTCCGCGCCCTCCTGGGCGCGCACGAGCGCGGCATATCCGCCGGCGATGATCCCCTGCACCATCGCGGGGTCCGTGCCGTACGTGGGCGGCATCTCCGCCGCGTCCAGCACACCCAGGCGGCCGGAGGTGCCCGCGCCGACGTAGATGAGCCGCCCGCCAGCGCGGAACGCCGCCTCCACGAGCCCGAGGGCACGTGCGATGGCTTCCCGCTCCTCACCGACCGCTGCCGCGACCATGCGATCCTCGGCGTTGATCAGGTCCACGATCTCGAGCGGATCCAGCTGGTCGATGCGGGTCGACCGGGGGTTCCGCTGCTCGGTCAGGCGGGTGTCGCTCAAGGAGATCGGTCCGCTTGTCGGGGTTTCCGGGAGCCGATAACGTCGGGCGTCGAATGGTACCCGAGGGGTCGAGGGGCGGCAACGACGCACCCCCGCTCCTCCCGAATCGGAGCACCGCATGACCCCGCAGTCCGCCGCCCGCTTCTTCCGCCCCCTCGCGCTCGCCGGCGCGCTCCTCGCCGCCGCGGGATGCCGCGACCTGTCCGACGTCCCCGGGCACGCGGGCGACACCTCGTTCCCGGCCGGCTGGCCGTACCCGCACGACGCCGTCCCGACCTCCGGCAAGGGCGGCATGGTGGTGACGACCGACGAGCTCGCGAGCCAGGTGGGGGTGGACGTCCTGAAGGCGGGCGGCAACGCGGTGGACGCGGCCGTGGCCGTCCAGTTCGCGCTCGCCGTGGTGAACCCCGAGGCGGGCAACATCGGCGGCGGGGGCTTCATGGTGGTGCGCCTCGCCGACAACACGGCCGCGGCGCTCGACTTCCGCGAGAAGGCACCCCTGGCCGCGAAGCGCGACATGTACCTGGACGCCCAGGGCAACCTGACCGACAAGTCCTTGGTGGGGCACCTGGCGGTGGGCGTTCCCGGCTCGGTGATGGGGATGTGGGAGGCGCACGAGCGCTTCGGCTCCCTGCCCTGGCCGGACCTGCTCGCGCCGGCCGTGGCGCTCGCCGGGGGCTTCCCGGTGCGGGCGCGCTTCCTGGTATCCCTCTACCCGGAGATGGTCGAGGAGCTCACGAGGTTCCCCGCGTCCGCGGCCCAGTTCCTCCCGCGCGACGGGGCGCCGCCGCAGGTCGGCGACACCCTGCGCCAGCCCGACCTGGCCGAGACGCTGCGCCGCATCCAGAGGGACGGCCCGAACGGCTTCTACCACGGGCGCACGGCCGAGCTGATCGTGGCGGAGATGAAGCGCGGCGGCGGGATCATCACCCAGCGGGACCTCGACGGCTACACCGCGGCCTGGCGCGACCCGATCTGGTTCACCTACCGCGGCCACGAGATCGTGTCGATGCCGCCGTCGTCGTCCGGGGGCGTCACGATGGCGGAGATCGCCAACATCCTCGAGGGCTACGACCTCGGTGCCCTCCCCTGGCACGGCCCGCGGATGGTCCACCTCTACGCCGAGGCGTGGAGGCGCGCGTACGCCGACCGGAACGCCTATCTGGCCGACCCCGACTTCGTGGAGATGCCCATCGAGCGGATGACGTCGATGGAGTACGCGGACCAGCGGCGCTCCACGATCCTCGACGACCGCGCCACCCCCTCGAGCGAGGTCGCACCCGGCCTCGGCGCCCCCGCGGAAGGCATGCACACGACCCACTACTCGATCGTGGACGGGCAGGGCAACGCGGTCGCGGTGACCACCACGCTCAACTCGTGGTACGGGAGCGGGGTCACCGTGGCCGGCGCCGGCTTCGTGCTCAACAACGAGATGGACGACTTCGCCGCCAAGCCGGGCACGCCCAACCAGTTCGGCCTCGTCCAGGGCGAGGTCAACGCGGTCCAGCCCGGCAAGCGCATGCTGTCGGCGATGACCCCCTCGATCGTCATCGGCCCGGGCGGCCACCTGCGCATGGTGGTGGGGACGCCGGGCGGCTCGACGATCATCACCACGGTGTTCCAGGTGATCTCCAACGTCCTGGACTACGACATGGGCGTGGTGGCGGCGGTCGACGCGCCGCGCGTGCACCACCAGCACCTCCCGGACCAGGTCTTCTACGAGGCGGGGGGGCTGTCCGCCGAGACCGTGGGGCGGCTGCGCGCCATGGGGTACACGCTCACCGAGGGCGACGAGATGAGCGGAGACGTGCAGGCGATCCTGGTGGAAGCGGACGGGACGCTCCGCGGGTGGTCGGATCCGCGCCGAGGCGGGGCGGCGATCGGGTACTGACGTCTGGGGTGCTATCGCCTGGTTGGCGTCGGGCTTTCGTGGTCGCGCGCGGGGGCGCGGCGCACCCCCTTGGCGAGACCGCTCGGCCGCATGTTCGGGCGTATCCCCTTGCTCGCTCCGGTTGCCTCGCTCCGCCGCTACGCGCGGCGGAGTCTCGCTACGGGGGTGTGCCGCGCCCCCGCTCCCGGCATGGTGGGGCGCGTCGCTTCGCTTGCGCCCGTCCGGCTGGGTCGATCGCCTTCCCGCCACCATTCCGGGGGGCACCCTCGGGCGTGCGTCCTGGGGGCCGGGTGATGGGGTCGTATCGGTGGGTCTGGTGGACGTGGCGGGCGGAACCCGTTGGGCTCCTGGGGTAGACCTCCGCCTATGGGTTCCCTCCGCGCGATCATCCCCTACTTCCGGCCCTACTTGAAGCCCTTCTCGTGGGGGCTGGTGTTCGTGGTGTTCGCGAACGGGTTCCAGATCGCGGGGCCGTACCTGACGAAGCTCGCGATCGACGGGCTGTCGGCGCCGGGGGTGACGTCGGGGCGCATCGCGGAGCTGGCGGGGCTGATCGTGGCGGCGGCGCTCCTGGGCGGGGCGGCGCGCTACGGGATGCGCGAGCTGTTGAACAGCGTCAGCCGGCGGATGGAGGCGGACCTGCGCAACGACTTCTTCCAGCACCTGCTGCGCCTGGACGCGTCGTTCTACGGATCGACGCGCACGGGTGACCTGATGAGCCGCGCGACGAACGACACCCTCGCGGTGCGCATGGCGGTCGGTCCGGCGGTGATGTACACGGTGAACACCGTGGTCACCTTCGCCTTCGTGATCACGGCGATGATCCTGTTGAGCCCGAAGCTCACGGCGCTCGCCATGATCCCGCTCGTGGTGATGCCGCCCGTGGTGATGGGCTTCGGCAAGGTGATCCACAAGCGCTTCGAGGAGATCCAGGAGCAGTTCTCCACGCTGTCGACCATGGTGCAGGAGAACCTCACGGGCGTGCGCATCGTACGCGCCTATGCGCAGGAGGCCGAGCAGGCCCGCCAGTTCGACGAGCTCAACGACGAGTACCGACGGCGGAACATGGGGCTCGCGATCTCGGCGGGCGCGTTCCACCCCGCGCTCGGCCTCATCGCGGGGCTCGCGATGGTCCTGGTGCTGCTGCTGGGTGGGCGCGAGGTGATGGCCGGCGGGATCACGGTGGGAGCCTTCGTCGCGTTCGGCTTCTACCTGATGCTCCTGGTGTGGCCGATGATCGCCATCGGGTGGGTGGTGAACCTCTACCAGCGCGGCGCCGCGTCCATGGGGCGGATCAACAAGATCCTCCGGACGGAGCCCGCGGTGGTGGTCCCCGAGGCGCCCGCGTCCCTCGAGGGGATGCGGGGTCACGTCGAGTTCCGGAACGTCTCCTTCACCTACCCGGGCACCGAGCGCGTCGTCCTGGAGGACGTGAGCTTCGACGCCGAGCCGGGCCGCGTGATCGCGCTGGTGGGGCCCACGGGATCGGGGAAGAGCACGCTCGTCGCGCTCCTCGCCCGCATCTACGACCCCACCTCCGGCGAGGTGCTGCTCGACGGCGTCCCGCTCACCCGGGTCGATCCCGCCGAGCTGCGCAGCCGCATCGGGATGGTGCCGCAGGACTCCTTCCTCTTCTCGGAGACGATCGAGGCGAACATCGGGCTCGGTCTCGACGACGGGGAGCCACCCGCCGCGGAGGGCGACCCGTCCGCAGCGGTGGCCGCGGCCGCGCGCATCGCGCAGCTGCACGAACAGATCGAGGGTTTCCCGCAGCGCTACGCCACGATGCTGGGCGAGCGCGGGATCAACCTCTCCGGCGGGCAGAAGCAGCGCGCCGCGCTCGCGCGCGCCATCGCCCGCGACCCCGTCATCCTCGTGCTCGACGACGCCCTCTCGGCCGTGGACACGCACACCGAGGCGAAGATCCTCGAGGACCTGCGCGACGCGATGAAGGGGCGCACGTCCTTCATCATCAGCCATCGCGCCTCGGCCGTGATGAACGCCGACATGATCATGGTGCTGGAGGACGGGCGGATCGTGGAGCGGGGCACGCACGCGGAGCTGGTCGCGGCGGACGGAACCTACGCTCGGCTCCTGCGGCGCCAGATGCTCGAGGAGGCGTTCGAGTCCGACGTGGTCGTGGAGGCCGCGGGCGACTGAAGGGTGCCGGCGGCACCCTTCAGTGGAGGAGCGCCAGCAGGCCCACCAGCCCGCCCAGGAGGGCGAGCGGCTTCCACCAATCCGCCTTTCCCTCCGCGCGTTGCGGCACCCTCGTCCACACGACCAGGACGCCGCAGGCGGCGCGGGCGTACTGCGGCGGCGCGGTGGCCGTGGTGTAGACCTCGATCGCCTCGACGTCGTCGGGACGGAGCATGAGGTCCAGGCTCGTGCCCTCGTAGGCCGCCACGCCGTCGATGTAGAGCTTCGGCGCGCACTGCCCGTGCAGGAGCACCCTTCCCTGGCCGGAGCGGTCCGGCACCACGCGCACGCCGGCGATCGTGCGGAAGAGGTCGGTGACCTGGTGCGGCCTGCGCCGCTCGATGTCGTCGCGCCCGATGAACGTGCCGTTGCCGAGGGCACGACGCCTGTCGAAGTCCTGCATGGCCGCCGAGGTGCGCCGCTGCACCGTCACGACCACCGGCTCGATGTCCAGCGCCTCCGGGACCAGCGACGCCGTCAGCTCGGTCTCGACGTGCGCATCGAGGGCGACGTCGCGTGAGAGGTCCCGATAGCCGAAGCTGCGGATCGTCATCGTGTACGCGCCCGCGGCGAGCGGCGGGAAGGTGAAGACGCCGAGGCTGTCCGCCTCCACCGGCGTCGCGCGCTCGCCGGTCGCGACGCGGACGAGCTCCACGAGCGCTCCGGGGATCGGCTGCTCGCTGGCCCGGTCCAGCACCGTCCCCGAGAGCCCTGAGCGTACGCGCACGGGAGGCGGAGGGGCCTGGGCGCCGATCTCGATCGCGCCGGTCCACGCGAGCGCCGCCGCGGTGCTCGCGACGAGCGCCGTACGCAGGATGCTTCGACGTGGGAGGGCCGACCGCATCGCTCGTGCGACTCCGTGTGCCCGGCGGAGGAGGTCCGCCGACCGCGGCCCCGCACAGGCGCCGCCGTCGCAACCTAGAGCCCGCCACCCGGCGGCGCCAAGCCGCCCCGCCCCGCCACCTCGGTGTGGCGTCCGGCGCATCCTTCCACTAACATTCTTCAGTGAAGGTTCTTGAGCGTCCATGTCGAACCGCCGTCCCCCCTGCGCCGGAGCCCAACCGTGACCGACACCTCCTCGACGAACCTCGTGCGTGGCACCGTCGACCTGATCGTGCTGCGCACGCTCCTCCAGGGGCCGATGCACGGCTTCGCGATCGCCCGCTGGATCCGCGACCGCAGCGGAGACGCGGTGTCGTTCGAGGACGCCGCGCTCTACCAGTCCCTGCACCGCCTGGAGCGGCAGGGCCTCGTCGAGTCGTCCTGGGGTCGCTCCGAGAACAACCGGCGGGCGCGGTTCTACACCCTGACGCGCAAGGGGCACGGACGCCTCCAGGCCGAGACCGACGCCTTCCACAGCTACGCGGCGGCGATCACGAGCTTACTCGAAGGGGAGCGGTGAGGGCGCGGCCATGGGAAGACGAGCACGGGGGTCGCGCCTGACCGGGGACATCGATCCGGCCCGTGAGCTCGACGACGAGCTGGGCTTCCACCTGCGGCAGCGGACCGAGGAGCTGCGCGCCCAGGGGCTCCCGCCCGAGGAGGCGCGCCGCCGCGCCGAGGCGGAGTTCGGGGACCTGACCGAGACGCGGCGATACTGCGAGGCGGAGGATCGCCGGCGCGTGCGCAGGCGTCGGTTCGGGGCCCTCCCCCGCGCCCTCTTCGACGAGACGGCGCTCGCCCTGCGCTCGATCGTGCGCCGGCCGGGCGCCGTCGCGGCACCGGTGGCGATCCTCGCCGCCGCGGTCGCGCTGAACACGCTCGTCTTCACGGTCGTGCGCTTCGTGCTCTTCTCGCCCCTCCCCTTCGCCGAGCCGGACCGGATCGTCGCCGTGAACGAGGCGCGCGAGCAGTACGGTATCTCGCGGGTGTCCTATCCGGTGCTCGACGCGTGGCGGCACGAGGCCCGCTCGGTGGACGCGATCGCGGCGTACCTGGACGACGAGTTCCTCCTGCTCGGCGAGGGCGACCCCGTGCGCGTCGAAGGCGTCACGGTCACCGAGGGCTTCCTGGACCTCCTCGACGCGCCCATGCTGCTGGGCCGCACCCTGCCGCCGGACCTCTTCCACCCCGGGGCCGCACCCGCGGTCGTCGTCTCGGAGAGCCTCTGGCGCCGCGCCCTCCACGCCGATCCGGCCGTGGTCGGCCGGACGCTGCGGCTCGGCGGGATCGACGCGCCCGTGCTCGGCGTCGTGCGGGACGACCGCGCGTTCCCCGAGGGCGCCGAGCTGTGGATCCCGCTCGAGGCCCGGAGCCCGGGCCTCCTGGACGTGGCCGGCGCGAAGATCCTGAACGGCGTGGCGCGGCTGCGCCCGGGATCGACCCCGGACGAGGCGGCACGCGAGCTCGGCACGATCTCCTCGGGTGTGGCCGGCGGGGCGCCGGCGGCCTCGGCGATCGCGCTCTCGGACCGACTGATCGGCGACGTGCGCACGCCGCTCCTCCTCCTCCAGGGCGCGGTCCTCCTCGTCCTCCTGGCCGCCGGTGCGAACGCGGGCGGGATGCTCCTCGCGCGCGGCGTGCGCAGGCGCGGCGAGCTCGCGGTCCGTGTCTCGCTCGGTGCCGGATCGGGCCGGGTGGCCGGTTCCCTCCTCCTCGAGGGAGCGCTCCTCGGCGCCGGTGCCGGCCTCGTCGGCCTCGCCGTCGCCGCGGTGTCCCTGAAGCCCCTCCTCGCGCTCGTGCCGGACGACCTCCCGCACGCAGCGGCGATCGGCCTCGACCCGGCGCTCGCGCTCTTCGCGTTGGGGCTGGCCGTGACGGCCGGGGTGGTCACCGCGCTCGCGCCGACGCTCGTGGGATCGGGCGCGGAGCCCGCCGCCCTCCTTCGGGAATCCACGCCCGGCGCCGGGGAATCCGCCCTGCTGCGCAGGCTCCTCGAGGGCTTCGTGGTGACGCAGGTGGCGCTCGCGGTCGTGCTCACGGCGGGTGCGGGGCTGCTCCTGCGCAGCTTCGTCGCGACCGTCACCGAGGACCCCGGTTTCGATCCCGCGAGCGTGACGGTCGCGGACGTGGGGCTTCCCGACTACCGATATCCCGACACGGAGGCCCGACTCGCCTTCGCGCACGAGCTGCTCCGGCGCGCCGCCGACCTCCCGGGCGCGACAGCCGTGGCGCTCGCCCGCAACCTCCCGATCTCGGGCTCCAACATGACCTCCCCCCTCCTGACCGAGGACGGGACGCAGACGGGATCCGTGCAGGTGGCGCTCGTCTCCGCCGGCTACTTCGACCTCATGCGCATCCCCGTCCGGCAGGGGCGCGGCTTCGGGGACGACGACCGCGAGGCCGGCCCCCCGGTCCTGGTGGTGGACACGGACATCGTCACCTCGGCGGGGGACACGGTGGGCGTGGGGACGCGGGCGCACTCGTACTACGGCACGCCCGACGGACCGGACGGCCTCCGGGACGTGGTGGGCGTGGTCGGGTCCGTGCGCCACGACGGGCTGCGCGCCGCGCCGCCGCCCACGGCCTACGAGCCGTTCTTCCAGAAGGGCGGCTCGGCGGGCTTCGCGCTGCTGGTGCGCTCCGACGCGCCGGGCCCGGTCGTGGCGGACGCCACGCGCGCGCTGCTCCGCTCGCTCGACGCCGAGCTCCCGGTCGACCGCGTCGGCACCATGGAGGCGCGCATCGCGCGCTCCGTGGCCGCTCCGCGCTTCTACACGCTCGTGCTGTCGGTCTTCGGCGTGCTGGCCGTCGCGCTGGCGCTGGCGGGGTGCCAGGCCGGCCTCGCCCACCGCGTGGCCGCGCGCCGCCGGGAGATCGGGCTGCGCATGGCGCTCGGCGCCAGCCGGGCGGGCGTGCGCGTCATGGTGCTGCGCCGCGGGCTCGCGCTCACCGCCGTCGGGGCGGCCGTGGGCGTGCTGCTCTCGGTGCCGGGGACGCGCCTCCTCGACAGTCAGCTCTACGGCGTGCACGCCGGCGATCCCCTGACGTACGTCGCGCTCCTCGCGCTCCTCCTGGGGGCCGCAGCGCTCGCCTCCGACCTACCGGCGCGACGCGCCGCCAGGGTCGACCCGGTCGAGACGCTCCGCGACGGATAGGCGCGTCCAGGACCCGAGCCGGGACGCTCAGATGTGATTGCTGATGAAGCTCGGCGTGATCTGGTTCAGCCAACCGCTCAGGACGGTGAACCACCCCATGATCAGGAGGATCCCGAGGAACACGAGGAGCGCGCCCGACGCCTTCTCCACCACCGGGATGAAGCGCCGGAAGCGCTTGAACACCTGCAGGAACCAGTCGAGCGCGAGGGCCGCGATCAGGAAGGGGATCGCGAGGCCGAGCGAGTAGACGGTCAGGAGCCCGACGCCCGCCCACATCGTGTCCTGGGAGAAGCCGTACGTGAGGATCGCGCCGAGCACCGGGCCGATGCACGGCGTCCAGCCGGCGCCGAACGCCATCCCCACGCCCAGCGTGCCGATGTAGCCCGCGGGCTTGTCGGCCAGGTGCAAGCGCTTCTCCTGCATGAGCGGCATGAGCTTGAACACGCCGGCCATGTGCAGCCCGAGCAGGATGATGATCACGCCGCCGATGCGTGCGATCCAGACCTCGTAGACCTTGAAGAACTGGCCGAGGAAGGAGGCGGACGCGCCGAGGAGGATGAAGATGACGCTGAAGCCCACCACGAAGAGGATCGAGTGGGTCAGCGTGGCGCGTCGGTTCACCCCGCCCTGGAGGTCCTCGAGGCTCATCCCCGTCACGAAGGTGAGGTAGCTCGGCACGAGCGGGAGGACGCACGGGGAGAGGAAGGAGAGGACCCCGGCGGTCAGCGCGATGAGGATGCCTACGTCGTTCACGATGGCAGCATCGTTCTCATGGAATGAGGGGCTCGTCTTCGTCCCGCCGGACCGCGACCGCGGCCTGCTTCTCCTCGATGTGCGCCCGCCGGGCCTGTGCCCAGGCGCGGAAGCCCATCACCGCGCCGAACCAGAACAGGAGGATCGCCACCGTCCAGCCGACCCACGTGGGCAGGAGCGCCGCGAGCACCGCCAGCACCAGCGTGGCGACGGCCAGCGTGCCCAGCACCGTCCGGTCCTCGCGGCCGAGCGGCCTGTTGCCCGCGAGCGCGCCTCCCAGCACCGACCCAGCACGCACCAGGGGCGCCATCCCGACCCTGCGGGCGCCACCGCCCTCCAGCGCGCGCTCGAGGCGCTGGGGAAGCGAGCCGTGGGGATCGAGCGGCTCCTTCGGGGTCTCGCGCTCGCCGGGGAGGTAGGGCACCGCGGCCCGCCTGCGGGCGGCCGGAAGCACGATCTCCCTCGACGAGGCGAGGTCCGCGAGGAAGAGCCCTTCGAGCTGCTCCGCCAGACCCTGGTCCAGAACGCCCGCGTCGAGCTCCCAGTTCCCGATGAGGCTGGCCGTGTTGAGGTTGCTGGACCCGACGCGGCACCACGTCCCGTCCACCACGGCCGTCTTCGCGTGGATCATCGCGCCCTGCCACTCGAAGAGGCGCACGCCGTTCTCGAGCAGGAAGCGGTAGCCGCCGCGCGAGATGCTCCCCACGAGCGGCCAGTTGTTGTGCGCCGGGAGGACGATGCGCACGTCCACGCCCTGCTGCGCCGCCGCGGCCAGGGCTTCCGTGAGCGGCCTGGGCGCCACGAAGTACGCGTCGGTGATCCAGATGCGCGTCCGCGCCCGTACCGCGTTGAGGTGGAGCGTTCGGTACACACGCGCCTTCCCGGGCTCGCCCTCGATCAGCCAGACCGGCGTCGGCCCGGCCGGGGGCGGGTCCGCGAGCGTGGCGGCCAGGAAGGAGGGCGGCCCCATCTCGCCCCACAGCCGCTCGAAGGCGAGCGCGCCAGCCCGCGCCGCGGGCCCCCGGATCTCGAGGCCCGTGTCGCGCCAGGGCGCGCTCGTGCGCGTGCCTGCCCATTCCTCGCCGATGCAGAACCCGCCCACGAAGGCCACCTCGCCGTCCACGGCCACCAGCTTGCGGTGGTCGCGCTGCGCGAGACCGAGCGGATCCCCGAGCCCGAACGCGGGCGGGTTGAAGGCGCGGACCTCCACACCCGCGTCGCGCATCGGCTTCCAGAAGTGCCGCGGCGTGGCCCAGCACCCGACCCAGTCGAAGATGACGTGGACGGGAACGCCCTGGCGTGCCTTCGTGATGAGCGCCTCGCGGAACGCGCGGCCCACGCGGTCGTCGCGGATCACGTAGTTCTCGAAGTAGACGAAGCGCTCGGCCGAATCGATGGCCTCGATCCACGCCTCGAACGAGCTCGACCCCTCGAACTGCAGCCGGATCTGGTTCCCGACGAGCGTCGGCGACCCGGTGACCCGCTCCACTTCCTGCCAGGACAGGAAGCCGGCCTCGATCGGATCCGGGGCCACCGCACGGTCGAAGCCGGGCGGTGCGACGGGCTCGTACTCGGGGGCGGGCTCGGACACGATGGCCATGGGGCTGGGAAGACAAGGACGCCACCAAAGGTCTAGGGCGGCCCGCCCGCGATCAACCCGCCGGGGCGTCCCCCCGGGGTCGCGCGGCACCCGACGCAGGAGGGCACGGATGCCGCCATTGCATCCGGCACCCGGGCGTGTGACGTTGATACCAACAGTGTTGATGTCAAGGAGACGACATGGCTCCAGAGGTGCTGGGCGGGTTCGAGCATCAGGTCCTCCTCGCGGTGCTGCGCCTCGGCTCGGAGGCGTACACCCTCCCGATCGTCGTCGAGATGGAGGAGCGCACCGGACGACCGGTCGCGCCGTCGAAGGCCTGGGTGACGCTCAGGCGCCTCGAGCGGAAGGGGCTGCTGCGCTCGCGGTTCGTCCCGCCGCCGCCGGACGAGGGCGGGCGGGACCGCAGGGTCTTCTCCCTCGAGCCGGCCGCCCTCGACATCCTGCGTGAGTCGAAGCGCATCTTCGTGGGCCTCTGGAAGGACCTGCCGGTCCTCGACGAGCCGTGAGCGGGACCTCCTCCGGCCGCGACCGATCCGAGGGGTGGCTGGAGCGTCGGCTCCTGGCCCGGGTTTCCGATCCGCGGGAGCGCGCCCAGATCCGCGCCGACTTCGAGGCGCTGCGCCGGCGCGGCGGCCACGGCCGCCTCTGGTACTGGCGCGAGCTCGCGCGCGTGTCCTGGGCGCTACGCTCGGAGCCGCGCCCCCGCGTGGGGAGCCAGCCCCGCTCCGGGAGCCTGTCCACGGGGGGGGCGCTCCGCACCTGGCTCGGGTCGGTCGTCGCGGACCTGCGCCACGCCCTGCGCGTCCTGGCGCGGAGCCCCGCGCTGGCGCTCGTCGCCGTGCCGACCGTGGCCCTCGCGGTCGGCGCGACCACCGCCCTGTTCAGCTTCGCGGACGCGCTCCTCCTTCGGCCACTCCCGGTCCGGGAGCCCGAGCGCCTGCAGGCGCTCTTCCACGTCCGGACGGAGGGCCCTCGCTCGTACAGCAGCTTCTCGTACCCCGACTACCTGGACCTGCGGGACCGCACCCGGCTCGCCGACGGCGTGGCAGCCTCCTCGCCCATCGAGGTGCGGCTCGGCGACGGGCCGGACGCGGATGAGGTGGAGGGGCAGATCGTCTCCGCGGACTGGTTCCGCGTGCTGGGTGTCGCACCCCTGCTCGGCCGCTCCTTCCTGCCCGAGGAGGACCGCACGCCCGGCACGCACCCGGTGGTCGTGATCGGCGAGGGGCTGCTCGAGCGCCGATTCGGGGGCGATCACGCGGTGGTGGGTCGAACGCTCACGATCGACGACCGGCCGTTCACCATCGTCGGGGTGGCCCCTCGATCGACACCGTCCATCGACCTGGGGGCGCGGCCCGAGCTGTGGGTGCCGCTGATGATGCACGACGTCGTGATGCCCGGCTTCCACGCCTTCGGCATCCCGCTCTTCGGCAACCGGGGGACGCACTGGCTCGACCTGGTCGAGCGCCTCGCCCCCGGCGTGGACCGCGCCGCCGCGGCCAGCGAGCTCGAGGCGATCGCCCGCGGCCAGGCCGAGGAGAATCCGGAGACCGGCCGTGGCTGGAGCATCGTCGCCACGGCCGCCTCCCAGGCCAGGCTCGGCCCCCCGTCCGGACGTCCGCTCGTGCGCCTCACGGGGCTGCTCGCCGCCGTCGTCGGGATGGTGCTCCTGATCGCGTGCGCGAACGTGGCCAACATCCTCCTCGCGCGCGCTGCCGAGCGGCACCAGGAGATGGGCGTTCGCCTGTCCGTCGGGGCGAGCCGTGCGCGGCTCGTCCGCCAGACCCTCACGGAGGCGCTCCTCCTCGCGTCGCTGGGCGGCGTGCTGGGGCTGGGCCTCGCGGCGGCGGGCGTGCACCTCCTCCCCTCCCTGGACGCGGGCGCGGGTCTCGCGGGCCTCGACGTGCGTCTGGACGGCCCCGTGCTCGCCTTCACCCTCGCGGTCACGGTGGGCACGGGGCTCCTCTTCGGCCTGGTGCCGGCGTTGCGGGGGTCGGCGGCCGGCGTCTCCCGCTCGGGTCGCAGGGCGGGCGACGCACCCGGCCGCTCCGTCGTCCGCCAATGGCTCGTGATCGTCCAGGTCTCGCTCGCCCTCGTCCTCCTCGTGGGCGCCGGCCTCACCCTGCGCACGCTGTGGAACCTCGGGCACGTGCCGCTGGGATTCGCGGCGCGCGACCTCCTCCTGGCGCCGGTGGACCTCGCGTCCACGCCCCTGCCCGCCAACCGGGACGCGGAGGTCTACGAGCGGATCACCGAACGGCTCCGCTCCGTCGCGGGCGTGCGCGACGTCGCCCTCGCGCGGATCTCCCCCTTCTCGACGGACCGGATGGCGAACGACATCCTGTGGGAGCCGGAGGGCGCGGGCGGCGAGCGCGGCCGCACGAACGTGGACATGAACGTCGTCGACCCCGGCTACTTCCGGACGCTCGGCATCCCCCTGCTCGCCGGCAGGACCTTCACGAGGGACGACGCGTCCGGCTCCCCGGGCGTGGCGCTGGTCAACCAGGCGCTCGCCGACCGCCTCTGGCCGGGACGGAGCGCGGTCGGGCGCACCCTGTGGTCGTGGTCGGCCGACGGAGCGGACGTCCCGCTCCAGGTCGTGGGGGTCGTGGCGAACGGGCGCTACTACCGGTCGTGGCTCGACGCGGGCCGGCCGTTCCTCTTCGTTCCGCTGGCACAGAACCCGTCGCGCTCCATGACCCTCCACCTGCGCTACGAGGGCCCCACGGGGGCCCTCGCGGACAGCGTGCGCCGGGCGATCACGGACGCCGGCCCCGGCATTCCCACGCCGCGGGTCGGCACCGCCGCGGCCGCCATGGCCGGCGCGGTGGCGCTGCAGCGCACCAACGCCCGCCTGCTCACGCTGTTCGGTGCGCTGGCGACGCTCATCGCGACGATCGGCGTCTACGGTGTCGTGTCGTTCACCGTCAACCAGCGGATGCACGAGATCGGCGTCCGCGTCGCGCTCGGAGCCCGTCCGCGGGACGTGCGCTCGATGATCGTCGCGGGAAGCGGTCGCCCGCTGTTGGTCGGCGCGGCACTCGGCCTGCTCGTCGCGAGCCTCCTGGCTCGCCCGCTCGCCCCGCTCCTCTTCGGCGTCGGGCCCAGGGACCCGGCGACCTACGGCCTGGTGGTCCTGGGCGTGCTGGCGGCCGGCCTCGCGGCGACGCACGGGCCGGCCCGGCGCGCCACGAGGGTCGATCCGCTCCGCGTGTTCCGCGACTGAGGCGCGCGGCCCCGGCCTACTGCGAGCGCAGCGCCTCCATCGGGTCCACGCGCGTGGCGCGGCGCGCCGGCACCCAGGCCGCGAGCAGCGCGACGGCGCCGAGCGTCAGCGCGACGCCCACGTAGGTGGCCGGATCCACGGGGTCCACCTGGAAGAGGAGCCCCGCGAGGAAGCGCGACATGAAGATCGCGGCCACCACGCCGACCAGGAGCGCGCCCGCCGCCATGACCGCGCCCTCGCGCAGGATCATCCCGAGGACCTGCTCGCGGCGCGCGCCGAGCGCCATGCGCACGCCGAGCTCCTGCGTGCGCTGGCTGACCGTGAAGGCCAGGACCGCGAGCACGCCCACCGAGGCGATGAGGAGGGCGAGGAGCGCGAAGGCGCCGAAGAGCGTGGCGTTCAGGCGCTCGGGCGCCATCTCCTCGCCGCGCAGGTCCGCGAGCGTCGCCACCTGGTCCACCGGCCGGTCGGGGTCGAGGCGATGCACGGCGTCGGCCACGGCGCGCGTCACGGCGCCCACGTCGCCCGACGTGCGCACGATGATGTCGGAGCCGGGGAAGAACTGACCCGAAGGGCGATACAGCACGTGGACGCCGGCCTGGGACAGCCCGCGATCGCGCGTGTCCGCGGCCACCCCGACCACGGTCAGCCACGGGCCCCACTGCCCGTTGAACTGCTTCTGCGCGATGCGCCTCCCGAGCGGGTCCTCGGCGCCGAACAGGTCCTTCGCCATCCGCTCGTTCACGATGGCCACCGCCACCGACGTCGTGTCGTCCGTCGGCTCGAAGGTCCGGCCGCGCAGCACGGGGATCCCGAGCGTGAGGAAGTAGGTCGGGCTCACCGCGTTGATCATCGACATGGGGCTCGGGACGCCCTGGTCGTCCATCCCCTCCACGCGGAACGTGATGCTGAACAGGTTCGCCGACCGGAAGGGCGCCGAGCTCGCGTAGGTGGCCGCGCTCACGCCCGGGAGCGTGCGCGCCTGGTCGACCACCTGGTCCATGAGGAGCCGATCCTCCTCGTTGCTCAGCCCCGTGATGTGGGGCGCGTCCATCGCGACCACGTCCTCGTAGGCGACCCCGGTATCCACCTGCGCCAGGTTCACGAGGCTCCGCACCAGGAGGCCCGCGCCGATGAGGAGGAGGAAGGAGAGGGAGAGCTGGCTCACCACCAGCCCCCACTGCAGCCGCTTGCGCGACAGCCCGAGGACGCCGCGGGCGCTCCCGGCGGTGCCCGAGGCGTTGCCGAGCCCCGCGAGGCCGGGGAGCGAGGGCGCCCAGGCCAGCAGGAGGGCGACGCCGATCGCCACGGTGAGCGTGAACGCGAGCACGGTGCCGTCGATCGCGATCTCGCCGGTGCGGACGGTGAATCGGTTGGCGTACTCGACCAGGAGGTTGAGCGCGAAGAGCGCCAGGCCCAGCCCGAGCGCGGCGCCGGCGAGGGAGAGCACCAGGTTCTCGGAGAGGAGCTGGTTGCGGAGCCGGCGCCTGCCGGCCCCCAGGGCGGCGCGGATCGCGAGCTCGCGCTCGCGGCGCACGAGCCGGGTGAGCGTGAGGTTCGCCACGTTCGCGCACGCGAGCAGGAGGACCAGCCCGACCGTCCCCATGAGGAGGAGGAAGGTGGAGCGCGCCCCCCTCGTCAGCTCCTCCTGCCACGGCGACACGACCAGGTCGATCCCGCGGTCTGCCGGGTACGCGTCCGGGAACTGCTGGCGCAGCGCCGCGGCGATCGAGCCCAGCTCGGCGCGGGCCGCGTCGACCGATTGCCCGGGCGCGAGGCGCGCGAACAGGTCGGTCATGCGGTGCGTCCGCTCGTCCTGCATGGCCGCACCGAGGTAGTGGTCGTTCGTCGCGTAGTTGACGAAGAAGTCCTGGCGGCGCGTCCCCGTGTAGTGCGTGCCGGGCTCGAGCACGCCGACGATGCGCGTGGTCTTCGGCGCCGAGAAGGCGTAGAGCTTCACGGTGCGCCCGAGCACGTTGGGGTCCGCACCGAACGCGCGGGTCCAGTAGTCGTGCGTGAGGACCATCGCGGGCTCGGCGTCGCGGCCGTCGTCGGCGGGCGTGAGCGTCCGGCCGAGCGCCGGGCGGATCCCCAGCACGGTGAAGTAGTTCGAGGTGACCAGGCCGCCCACGGCGCGGTGCGGGTCGCCGTCGTCGCCGACGACGTTGAAGGTCCAGTCGCCGTATTCCACCAGCTCGTCGACCGTATGCGCCGCCTGGCGGAGGTCCTGCACCTCGACGAAGGAGAACGACAGGTTGTCGATGCCCGTCGCGACGGCCGGTTGGCGCAGGTACAGGATGCGGTCCGCGTCCCGGTACGGGAGGGGCGCGAGCAGCACGCCGTTCACCACGCTGAAGATCGCCGTGTTGAGGCCGATGCCCATGCCGAGGGTCAGCACGAAGGCCAGGGCGTAGCCGGGAGTGCGCAGGAGGCTGCGCACGGCATAGCGGACGTTGGCGAGCATGGTGTCCCCCTCCCCTCGACGTGTGGGCAGCCGCGCGAACCGGTCGCGCGCACGCACGCCGATGCACCCTCGCGCCCCTGCGCGTCGCCCGGCGTAGGGGCCACGGTGCGCTCGGGCGGGGCCCGCGCGCAAGGACGCCGATGCGGCGCCGATGCGGCGGTGCGACCCGCCGCACCCGCCGGGGCTACTTCGCCAGGCGCCCCTGGAAACGGTAGGAGATCAGCTTGTAGACGAGCTTGGCGACGAGGAAGTCGGGAGCGTGCAGGCCGGGCACGGGCGCCAGCTCGACCACGTCGGCCGCCACGACGTTGCGCTCCCGGTACACGCGCTTGAGGAACTTGAGCGTGCGGTACCAATCGCCGCCGCCCGGCTCGGGCGTCCCGGTGGAGGGCACGTGGCGCGGGTCGAAGTAGTCGACGTCGAAGGTGAGGTAGACGTCCGGCAGCAGCGCCTCCAGGGCGCGGTCCATCCAGCGGTCGTTCTCCCACATCTCGTCGGCCCAGACGATCGTGGACGCGTCGGACGCCCGGTGGACGTCCATCTCCTCGTCGCTCACGGCGCGGATGCCGACGGCGACCACGTCCGCACGGTCGAGCACGCGCGCCATGGCGCTCGCGTGCGACGCGGGCGTGCCCTCGTACTGGGGGCGCAGGTCCGTGTGCGCGTCGAGCTGGAGCACGCTCATCCGCTCGCGCCGGCGCGACGCGTGCGCCAGGATCGCCGGCGCGGACACGCTGTGCTCGCCCCCCAGCATCAGGACGAAGCGCGCGCCGCTCGCGTCGAGCACCTTCCCGTACGCCTCCTGGAGCTGCTGCATCGCCACGGCCGCGCCCGCTCGCGTCAGGTCGAGCGCAGGGAGGGTATGGACGCCGAGGATGGCGCCCGGCTCACAGCCGAGCTCCTGGTCGAAGAGCTCGATGTAGCGGGACGCCTCGACGATCGCGTGGGGCCCGTTCCGGGTGCCCCCGCCGTACGACGTCGTCGACTCGTACGGCACCGGGAGGATCACCGCCGCCGCGCGCTCGAAGTCCGCGGCGGCCTCGTCCAGCCCGAGGAAGGTGTGGGGAAGCTCCCACGGAAGGCCCTCGAGGCCGGGGGGAAGTCGGGAGGATGTCACGTGGTTACACGGTCTCGATCGGGCAGGTGAGCCCCTGGTAGGGGAGGACGGCGCCGCGCTCGGTGCACTCGCGGCAGAGTCCGTAGATCTCCAGACGATGGCGCGCGGGGAGGAAGCCGTGCTCCATCTGCATGCGCGACTCGACGTGCTGGATCTCCGCGCTCTGGAACTCGGTCACCCTGCCGCACTCCAGGCAGATCAGGTGCTCGTGCACCGGCTGCCGCGACAGGCGGTGCTCGTAGCGCTTGAACCCCTCGCCGAAGTCGTGCTCCTCCGCCAGCCTGCTGCGCACGAGAAGGTCGAGCGTGCGGTAGATCGTGGCCTTCCCGATGCGGTCCCCGCGCTCGCGCAGCCGCCGCTCGATGTCGTCGACCGAGAGGTGCTCGGCGGCCGCGAACACGACCTCCGCCACCGCCTCGCGCTGATGCGTGACGGGAAGGCCCTGCTCGCGCAGGTAGCGTCCGAAGAGCCGGATGAACGGCCGCATGGGCGCCTGCTCGCTCACGTCCGCTCCGGGACCAGCAGGTCGGGATCGAACTCCTCCACCAGCGCCGTGAACCGATCGGGGGATCCCTCGACCTCCACCACCCGTGGCTCGCCGTAGGCCTCGCCCGCGCGGCGCACCACGCCGGCCATGATCCTCGGGAGGAGCTCGGGCGGGGCCTCGCCCTCCTCGTGGAACACGTGCTCGAGCGTGAGCCCCTTGCCCGTGCGCTCCGACAGGTACGCGAGGGTGAGCAGCCGTCGCCGCCCCTCCTCCGCGTCGAGGTAGAGGCTCAGCGCCACCAGCCCGCGCTCCCGCCTTCCACGCCGGATCGGCGGGAAGATCCACAGGCGGTCGATCCCCTCCACGCCCAGGCGATCCCGGGCGTGCACGAGCGACCTCGGGAGCGCCTCCGGCACGCCCGGGTCCTCCGACCGCTCCCGCTCACGCGATTCGATCAAGCGCGCCTTCCCTCACGGTTCACTCCCCGGACATCGCGTCCCGGGTGGCCTGGACGACCCTCTCGACGGCCCCGGACATCGGGCCGGACACCACCGCTCCGGACGCCCGGATGTGCCCCCCGCCGCCGAATCGCTTCGCCAGCTCGTTCACGTCCACCGGCCCGTTGGACCGGAACGACACCTTCACCTCGCCCGAGCCGATCTGGCGGAAGAGGAGACCCACCTTGGCGCCCTCCACCCCACGCGGGATGTCCACCATACCCTCGAGGTCGTCCTGGGTGGCACCGAGCTCCACGAAGGCGTCCTGCGGGATCACCATCCACGCGATGCCGTACGCGTCGTCGAGCTCGAGCGTGTCCAGCGCCCGTCGCAGGAGTCGATATCTGCGCACCGGGGCCCGCCCGTACGCCCGCTCGTACATCTCCTCGGGATCGACGCCCCGCCCGATCAACTCCGCGGCGACCCGGTGGCTCCCCGGCGTGCTGTTCGTGAAGCGGAACGAGCCGGTGTCCGTGAGGATCGCGATGTACATCCCCTCGAGCGCGAGCCGCGGCCACGGCCCGCCCGCGGAGAGGATGACGTCGAAGACCAGTTCGCCCGCCGCGCACGCGTCGGGGTCGCGCAGGGAGATCCCGCCGATGGGCTGCTCCCCCGGCTGATGGTGATCGATCACCACGGTCTGGAGATCGCGGATGAGCGAGCGCACGCGCCCGATGCGTTGCACGTCGCCCGTGTCCACGACCACGGCCAGGTCCGCCGTCTCGCAGACGTCCTTGGACAGGCCGCCGGACGCGTCCGCGACCCAGAACTCCTCCACCAGGAAGCGGAACGGGTCCGGGAAGGGTGTGGGGTTGACGATCCACGCCTCGGTCCCGTTCGCCCGGAGCCAGGCGGCGAGCGCGGCCTCGCTCCCGGCGCCGTCCCCATCGGCGTTCAGGTGGGTGGTGATGACGGTGCGCCTCGACGCGAGCAGCGCGTTGCGCACTTCCCGTACCGACGACATCCGCGCGTCCGGCGTGCGGTAACTCAAGACCGGCTCCTGACCCTGGAACGATTGCGCGAGGAGGGCGGCGACGGGAGGGGCACCGCGCACCCAAAGTTAGGGAGAGGCGGGTGATCGCCGCTACCGGCCGGGGGGCCGGGGGGCGCCGGGGAGCCGCTTGCGCACCTTCGCCCAGGTGGAGGCGAGGTGCACCAGGTTGGACGCGGTGCGTCCGCGCACCGAGGCGTCCGCGAGCGCATGGAGCAGCTCGGAGGGGCGGTTGGGGTGTCCGGCGACCTCCACGGAGACGCCCGCGACCTCGGCGAGCGTGTGTGCGTCCGAGCCGCCGCCGCGCAGCTTCCCGTGGCGCCGCGCGAGATCCTCCGCCGGGGCGTTGAGCCGCCCCGGGTGCAGGCGGCCGTTGAAGACCTCGACGACGTCCACGAGCGGCGCCAGCTCCTCCGCGAAGCGTCCACCCCCGCCCTTCCCGGCCGCGTACGGATGGGGAAGATAGGGGATCCCACCCTGCGCGCGGATGCGCTCGATCGTCTCGCGCGCCGGCGTCCCCTTCGGGATCTCCTCGGCGAGGTAGAGGCCGATCACGTCGATCCCCTCGGCCGTCTTGACCTCCTCGCCGGGGATGACGCGGTCGGGGAGCTCCTCGGCGAGGCGCAGCGCCACGTCCAGCCGGTTGTGGTCCGTGATCGCGATGCGCTCCACCCCCCGCGCCGCGGCCCGCTCCAGCACCGCGTGCGGATCGGAGAGGCAGTCCCACGATCCCACCGTATGCAGATGCAGGTCCAGGCACAGGCGGAGCTGTCCACCCCGGGCGCGCAGCGTCCCGAGCACCTCGGCCGCGCGGGCGCGGAGCGCCTCGACGGTGCCGGTGTTGTCGATCACCACGTCGGCACGTCTGCGCTTCGCCTCCACATCCATCTGAGCGGCCATGATGCGCCGCGCCTCCTCCTCGGAGAGGCCACGCAGCGTCGTCAGGCGGGTCAGGCGCACGTCGACGGGCGCGTCCACGAGCACCACCACGTCGAACTCACCCTCGAGCCCCGACTCGTAGAGGAGGGGGATCTCGGCCACCACGATGCGCTCGCCTGCCTCCGCTCGGGCGCGCAGCCATGCGTCGCGCAGCTCGCGGATGCGCGGGTGGAGGATCGCCTCGAGGCGGCGGCGCGCCTCCTCGTCGCGGAAGACCCTCGCACGGAGCGCGGCGCGGTCGAGGGTGCCGTCCGCGGCGAGGACCTCCTCTCCGAAAGCCTCCCCGACCTCGCGCAGCCCGGGGGTCCCCGGGGCCACCGCCTGGCGCGCGAGCACGTCCGCGCTCACCACCGGGACGCCCGCATCGGCCCACGCTCCGGCCACCACGGACTTCCCGGACGCGACGTTGCCGGTGAGCCCGATGCTCAGCACGGCCGATCCTCCGGGTCGTGCGCTGTCTCCGATGTACCCCTGCCCCCGCCCCGCAGGCGCCGCCGGAGCGTCCACGCGATCACCACCCCGACCGCGCAGAACGCCAGCGCCCCCCCGATGCCCAGCGCCCGGGTCGCAACCTCCCAGCTCTCCCGGGCGACGGCGCCGATGCCCACGTACAGGCCGACGCACGCCGCCACGCCGACGAGGTCGTAGGCCAGGAAGCGGCTGTATCCGATCCGGCTCATCCCGGCCGCCATCGGCATGATCGTGCGCACGAAGGCGACGACGCGCGCGAAGCTGACCGAATAGGCGGGGTGGCGGCCGAACCAGCGGTCGAGGACCGCGCCGCGCCGCTGGATGCGCCGCGCGAACGGTCCGCCGGAGGCCAGGAAGCGCTGTCCGGACGCCCGGCCGACCCAGTAGCCGACGGAGTCGCCCAGCGCCCCTCCGGCCAGGACGGCCCCGACGACCGGCGCGAGGTGCAGCTCACCCTCGAGCGCGAGGACGGTGCCGAGCGCCGTGGCGAGCCCGGCTGGCACGATGAGGCCGGTCACGAAGCACGTCTCCAGGAGCGCGAGGGCGAAGAGGAGCCAGGGTCCGTAGAGGGGGAGGAGCTCGAGAAGCCGGTCGGTGAGGAAGGCCACGGAGGGTCGGGAGAGGGGGGGGCCCGTGGGGTGACGGGCGTCAGCGCTTGGGGCGCTTGCGTGGCTCGGACACCTCGAAATCGTCGTCCGTAGCGCGGGTCCGATCCGGGCCGTAGGACACGATGGCGACCGAGTCGACCAGGACCTTCAGGTCGTACGTCGATCCCCACGGGTCCTGCCTGAGGTCGTCGGTGGCGTACTTGGTGTTCAGCCAGTCGTTGAAGTTGCGCCGGTCCGGGATCTTCCCCGTGAGGGCCTCGTAGTTGACCACGTCGCGCCCGACCTGCCTCATCTCCTGCCTGGTGTCCCACTTCATCACCGGGAGCCAGACGGGCGCGGTGACCCCCTTCAGCCAGTTGCGCGAGTCGGGGAAGTAGAGCGTGACCAGCAGCCAGAGAGCCACCAGGAGGAGGGCCTTACGCACGCGTCCTCCTCATCTGCCGGCGCATCTCGGTCCCCCACTCCAGGTAGCGTTCGAGCTCGTCGGCGGAGGGCACGGCCTCACCGTCCCCGTACGCCGTCTCCAGCCGCCAACGGACGTAGGAGGCAGGGGGTAACGGGAGAAACGGCGGACGGCGATACCAGTGGCGGGCCCGGAAGGCCCACGCCGCCCGCAGGAGATGCGGAATCGTGCGGGGCCGCTTGAGAGCGAGCCCCGCCATGCTCATATACAGCGACAACGTCCTCCGGCCTGCTCGTTCGCGGTCGCAGCTGAGCCCCTGGGGGGGCCTCGATACTTCGAATCTAGACCCCCCCCGCGCGGGGAACAACGATGGAGACAACCCCCCGAAAACGCATGTTTGCCGGGAATCGGCCGCCGGCGCGGGCTTCCGGGACGGAACCACCGGATGCGGGCAGGGTGTGAACCCCATGCCGAACCGACTCGCGGGGGAGAGCAGCCCCTACCTGCTGCAGCACGCCCAGAACCCCGTGGACTGGTACCCATGGGGCGACGAAGCCCTGGAGCGGGCCCGCGAGTCGGACCGGCCGATCCTCCTCTCCATCGGCTACTCGGCCTGCCACTGGTGCCACGTGATGGAGCGCGAGTCGTTCGAGGACCCCGGGGTCGCGGAGGCCATGAACGAGGCCTTCGTGAGCGTGAAGGTCGACCGGGAGGAGCGTCCCGACCTCGACCAGGTCTACATGCGCGCGGTGCAGGCGATGACCGGGCAGGGCGGCTGGCCCCTCACGGTCTTCCTCACGCCGTCCGGCGAGCCGTACTACGGCGGGACGTACTTCCCACCGGTGGCCCGGCAGGGGATGCCGTCGTTCCGGCAGGTGCTCGACGCCGCGGCCCGCGCCTGGCGCGAGCGCCCCGACGACGTGCGCAAGGGCGCGGCAGACCTCCTCGCCGCCCTCCGGAAGGCGCACGAGGCGGCCCCCGGCGGCGCGAAGGACGCGATACCCGGCACCGGGCTCCTCGACGAGGCCGTCCGGGTCCTGACGCGCCAGTACGACCCGGCCCACGGAGGATTCCACGGCGCGCCGAAGTTCCCGCAGCCGGTGACGCTCGAGGTGCTCCTGCGCGAGCACGCCCGCACGGGCGAGAGCGAGCCCCTGGAGATGGCGCTGCACACGTTGCGCCGCATGGCGGCCGGCGGCATCCGCGACCACCTGAGCGGTGGCTTCCACCGCTACTCCGTGGACGCCCGGTGGCTGGTGCCGCACTTCGAGAAGATGCTCTACGACAACGCGCTCCTCGCGCGCGTGTACCTCGACGCCTGGCTCCTGACCGGCGCGGCCGACCTGCGGGAGGTGGTGGAGCAGACGCTCGACTACCTGCTCGCGGACCTGCGTGACCCCGGGGGCGGCTTCTACGCCGCGCGCGACGCGGACTCCGAGGGGGAGGAGGGTCGGTACTACCTGTGGACGCCCGGACAGGTGCTCGCTTCGCTCGGCGACGAGGAGGCCGGTCCGTTCATGCGCTGCTACGACGTGACGCCCAGCGGCAACTTCGAGGGGCGCAACATCCTCTGGCTCCCGCACGACATCGACGCGGTGGCCCGCGCGGAGTCGATGGAGCCGGAGGCCCTGCGGAGCCTCCTGGCCACGGCGCGCACGAGGCTGCTCGAGCTGAGGTCGGAGCGCGTGGCTCCCGCCCGCGACGAGAAGGTGCTCGTGGGGTGGAACGGGATGGCGCTGCGCTCGCTGGCGGACGCGGGGGGCGCGCTCGGGCGCCCCGACTGGACGGAGGCCGCCGCGGGCGGCGCGGACTTCATCCTCGACGAGGTGCGCCGCGACGGCACGCTTCTGCACGTGTGGACGGACGGGAAGGCGAGGATCCCCGCCTTCCTCGAGGACTACGCCGCGCTCGGCAACGCGCTCGTCTCGCTGCACGAGGCGACGCTCGAGCGCCGCTGGCTCACCGAGGCGCGCTGGTGCTGCGAGGAGGTGCTCCGGCGCTTCTGGGACGACGGCCGCGGCGTCCTGCACGACGCGGAGGCGCGGGACGGTGGCGGGCTCTTCATGCGTCCGCGCGACCCGATGGACAACGCCACGCCGTCCGGCAACTCGCTCGCCGCCGAGCTCCTCCTGCGCGCCGGCCACGTCTTCGGCGAGGCGCGCTACCGGGAGGTGGCCGAGCGCGTGATGGCGCGAGAGACGGACGGCATGGCCCGCTACCCCACGGCGTTCGGACGCCTGCTCAGCGCAGTGGACCGGGCCGCCGCCGAGCCGGTCGAGGTGGCGGTGGTGGGTCCACGCGCGTCCGGTGAGACGCGTGCCCTGGTGCGCGCCGCGCTCTCGGTCTTCCACCGCAACCGCACCGTGGTGGGCCGCGCCCCCGACGAGCCGGGTGACGGCATCCCCCTGCTCGAGGGCCGGGGGATGGTGGACGCGAGACCCACGGCGTACCTGTGCCACCGATACGTCTGCGACGCGCCCGTCACCGACGCCGCGGCGCTGGCGCGCGGGCTGGCCGAGGCCGCCCGTATCGGCACGGCCGAGCCGCGCCCCGGATGACGACGTTGTAGACCGGCGCGCGCGGGCGGCTATCTTTCAGATTTGTGTGCCCCACCCTGCCCGAGGCTCGATGGCGACGACAGAACAGGACATCACGGGAACGGAGGACTTGGCCGGGCTCACGCCCGACCAGCTTCTTCGCATGTACCGCACGATGGTCACTTCCCGTCGGATCGACGACCGGGAGCAGAGCCTGAAGCGCCAGAACAAGATCTTCTTCCAGATCTCGGGCGCGGGGCACGAGGCCATCGGCGCCGCGGTGGCCGAGCACTGCATCGCCGCGCACGACTGGTTCTACTTCTACTACCGCGACCGCGCCTTCGCGCTCGCGCTGGGCCAGACCCCCCTGGACCACTTCCTCCAGGCGGTCGGGGCCGCGGACGACCCGTCCTCCGGCGGACGCCAGATGCCCGCCCACTACGGGGACGTGCGCTACAACATCGTGAGCGTGTCCTCGCCGACGGGGACGCAGTTCCTCCAGGCGGTGGGGGCCGCGGAGGCCGGGCTGCGCGTCACGCAGAGCGCCCAGCTGCGCGCGCGCATCGAGCGCTTCGAGGACGACGAGATCGTCGTCGTCACGACGGGTGACGGCACGACGTCGGAGGGCGAGTTCTGGGAGAGCCTGAACACGGCGTGCAACCTGAGGCTCCCGCTCGTCTACGTGGTCGAGGACAACGGCTACGCGATCTCCGTCCCGGTCGAGGTGCAGACGGCGGGCGGGAGCATCTCGCGCCTCGTGCGCGGCTTTCCCGGACTGCACGTGGTGGAGTGCGACGGCACCGATCTGGTCGACACGTACCGCGCTGCCGGCGAGGCCGTCCGCTACGCCCGCGAGCGCAACGGACCGGCGCTCGTGCACGCGCACTGCGTGCGGCCCTACTCGCACTCGATGTCCGACGACGAGCGCCTGTACCGCCCCGAAGCCGAGCGCCAGGAGCAGGACGGGCGCGATCCGCTGCGCAGGGCCCGCGCCCTCCTCCTCGCGCGGGGCTTCGCCACCGAGGAGGAGCTCGACGCGCTCGAGGCGGACGTTGTCGACGAGGTGGGGCGCGCCTCGGACGAGGCGATCGAGCACGCACAGCCCGCCGTGGGCACGGAGAGGAGGCACCTCTACTCCGAGGACGTCGATCCGACCTCCGCGGAGTTCGACACCGAGGACCGGCCGGAGTACCGGGACGACCGGCCGCTCACGATGGTCGACCTGCTCAACGCCTGCCTGCGCGACGAGATGGAGCGCGACCCGCGCGTGCTGGTCTTCGGCGAGGACGTCGCCGACGCCTCCCGCGAGTCGGTGCTCGGCGAGGTGAAGGGCAAGGGCGGCGTGTTCAAGGTCACACACGGGCTCCAGAGCCAGTTCGGCTCGAACCGCGTGTACAACTCACCGCTCGCCGAGGCCAACATCGTCGGGCGGGCCGTCGGGCTCGCGACGCGTGGGCTCAAGCCGGTGGTCGAGATCCAGTTCTTCGACTACATCTGGCCGGCCATGATGCAGCTCCGCAACGAGCTCGCCACCATGCGCTACCGCTCGAACGGCACCTTCGCTGCGCCCACCGTGGTCCGCGTCACGTACGGCGGCTACCTGAAGGGCGGCGCGATCTACCACTCCCAGACTGGAGCCTCGATCTTCGCGCACTGCCCGGGCCTGCGCGTGGTCCTCCCCGCGACGGCGGAGGACGCGAACGGCCTGCTGCGCACGGCCATCCGTTGCGAGGACCCCGTGCTCTTCCTCGAGCACAAGCACCTCTATCGCCAGGTCTACAACAAGGGCCGCGATCCGGGCCCCGGCTTCATGATCCCCTTCGGCAAGGCGAAGGTCGTGCGCGAAGGCGACGACCTGACCGTGGTGACGTGCGGCGCGCTCGTGAAGCGCTCCCTCGACGCCGCGAAGATCGCCTCCGAGCGGCACGGCATCGAAGCGGAGGTCATCGACCTGCGCACGCTGCAGCCGTTCGACATGGAGCGCATCGCCGAGTCCGTGAAGAAGACGAGCAGGGTCGTGATCGTCCACGAGGATTCCCTCTCGTGGGGGATCGGCGCCGAGATCGCGGCGCGCATCGCCGACGAGCTCTTCCCCTGGCTCGACGGCCCGGTGCGCCGGGTCGCCTCGCAGGACACGTGGGTGGCGTACGCGCCGCAGCTCGAGGAGGTCATCCTCCCGCAGACGCCCGACGTGCTGAAGGCCATCGTGGAGCTCGCCGCGTTCTAGCAACCCGGCAGGTCCGGCTCGACCCGACAAGATGCGGGGGTGCGCATGAAGGCTCGTAGCCTGCTCGTCCTCGCCCTCCTCGCGGCCCTCGCGGCCTCGCGTGCCGCCCCGCCGCCACGGGGGACGCGACGTCGACCGGCAGCACCGCGGACGCGTCCGGGTCCGCGCGCGTCGCAGCGCTCGGCTACCGCCCGGACGTCGTCGTCATCGTGGTCGACGACCTGCGCTGGGACGAGTTCGGCGCCGCCGGCCATCCCTACCTGGAGACGCCGAACATCGACCGCCTCGCCGCCGAGGGCGCGATGTTCACGAGCTCGTTCCACGCGGTCCCCCTGTGCTCGCCGAACCGCGCGAGCATCCTGACGGGCCAGTACCCGTCCCGGCACGGCGTCATCGACAACGTCGCGCGCAACCTGCTGAGCCACCGTCTGGAGACCTTCCCGCGCGCGATGCAGGCGTCGGGCTACCGCACCGGCTTCTTCGGGAAGTGGCACATGGGCAACGACCCGACGCCGCGTCCCGGGTTCGACACCTGGGTGGGCCTCCCCGGCCAGGGGCGCTCGACCGACCCCGAGCTGTGGGAGGACGGACGGCTGGCGGCGGTGAAGGGCTACACGACCGACCTGCTCACGGACCGGGCGATCTCGTTCATCGAGCGGCAGGATCCGGACCGGCCGTGGCTCGTGTACCTCGCGCACAAGGCGGTGCACCCGGACGTGCGCCAGCGCGACGACGGCTCGGTGGACCCGAATTCGTCCCTCGGCTACGTACCCGCTCCACGGCACCGGGGTCGCTACGAGCACGAGGTCTTCGCGAGGAGGCCCAACGTGGTGGCCTCCCCCGACGACCTCACCGAGCAGCCGGCGCTCAGGCGCGCCCTCGCCTACCGCGCCAGCCCGGACATCACGCGGGAGTTCGGGGGCATCCTCGACCCGGGCACCAGCGAAGAGACGATCCGGCGCCGCGCCGAGATGCTCCTGGCCGTGGACGAGAGCCTGGGGCGCATCATGGACGTGCTGGAGGCGCGCGGCACGCTCGACCGGACGCTCATCGTCCTCACGAGCGACAACGGCTTCTTCTTCGGGGAGCACGGCCTCTCGCTCGAGCGCCGGCTCCCCTACGAGGAGTCGATCCGCAACCCGCTCCTCGTCCGCTTCCCGCCGCTCGTCGCGCCCGGGTCGCGCCCCGACGGCCTGGCGCTCTCGGTCGACATCGCGCCCACCGTGCTGGAGATCACCGGCACCCCCATCTCCGACCAGATCCAGGGACGCTCGCTCGTTCCCCTCCTCGCCGGCGAGCACCCGTCCGACTGGCGCAAGTCGCTGCTCGTCGAGTTCTACACGTACGAGAACCCGATGCCGTGGCTGATGGACATGGACTACCGGATGGTCCGCACGGATCGCTGGAAGTACATCCACTGGACGCAGCATCCCGACCTCGACGAGCTGTACGACCTCGAGGCCGACCCGTACGAGATGGACAACCGCTTCGACGACGCGTCGCTCGCCGACGTGCGCGCCGGGCTCCACGAGGAGCTGGGGCGGCTCGCCCTCGACGCGATGGGCCTCGGAGCGCCGCCGAAGCGATGAGCGGCGCGCCGGCCCGGCCGCGGGGCGGGCTGCGCATCCGGAGCGGCGGCCAGAGCGGCGTGGACCGGGCCGCGCTCGACTTCGCCGTCGCCCACGGCGTCCCGTACGCGGGGTGGTGTCCGGCGGGAGGCCTCGCCGAGGACCTCACGACGCCGCCCGGCCTCCTCGCGCGCTATCCGGGGCTGCGCCCCACCCCCGAGGCCGACCCGAGGCAGCGGACGGCGTGGAACGTGCGCGACGCGGGCGCGACCGTGATCGTCACCCCGGACGCCTCGGCGTCGCTCTCCCCGGGAACGCAGCTCACGGAGGTGTGCGCGCACCTCTTCTTCACGCGTCCCCTGCGGCGCGTCGATCTCTCCGATCCGGGCGCCGCGGAGGCGCTCGCGGGTTGGCTCGCGGGCGCTCTGGAGGCCGCCGGCGAGGGCGGCCTCGAGGTCAACGTCGCGGGTCCGCGGGAGTCCGAGGCTCCCGGGATCCACCGACGGACGCTGCGGCTTCTCGAGCGGGCGTGGCCTCGAGCCTCCGCTCCAGGGCGCGCACGGCCTCCCGGCCCTCCGGGAGGATGAGGCGGACGGCGCGCTTGAACGAGACGTAGTTCCACGCCCAGTTGACGAGCACGAGCGCGCGGTTGCGGAAGCCGATCAGCCACACGATGTGGATGCCCAGCCAGAGCAGCCACGCCACGAGCCCCTTGAAGGCGCGCCCGAACACGTGCGCCACGGCGGCGTTGCGCCCGATCACGGCCAGCACGCCGGGGTCCTTGTAGCGGAACGGCTTCAGGGGCCGGTCGCGCACCTTGGCCGCGATGTTCCTCCCGACCGCGCGCCCCTGCTGGATCGCGACCTGCGCGACCTGCGGGAGCGGCCGACCCTGCGCGTCCTCGCGGTAGGCGAGGTCGCCGACCACGTGGATCTCGGGGTGCCCCTCCACCTGCAGGTACTCGTTCACGGCCACGCGTCCGCCGCGGGCGATCGGCAGCCCCCAGCTTGCCACGGCCGGATCCCCCTGTACGCCGGCCGTCCACACGACGGTCTCCGTCGCGATCGTCTCACCGCCCGCCAGGCGAACCGAGCCCGCCTGCACGGCCTCCACCCGCACGCCGGTGCGTACCTGGACGCGTCGGCGCGCCAGACGGTCCACGGCATAGGCGCCGAGCTCCTCCGGCATGGTGGCCAGGAGCCGATCGGTGGCCTCCAGCAGCACGACCTGGATCTCCTCCGCGCGCAGCCCCGGGTAGTCGCGCTTGAGCGGGCCGTGGATCAGCTCGGAGAGCGCGCCCGAGAACTCGACGCCCGTGGGGCCGCCACCCACCACCGCGAAGGTGAGGAGCCGGCGACGGCGCTCGGGATCGTCGATAGCCGCGGCCGCCTCGAAGCAGGTGAGCACGTGGTGGCGCAGCGGGATCGCGTCGTCCATCCAGCGGAGCGGGAAGGCGTGCTCGGCCGCGCCCTCCACGCCGAACCAGTGCGACACGCTGCCGATCGCCAACACGAGGATGTCGTAGGGAAGCGGGCCGGACGACGTCTCCAGGTGACGTCCCTCGATGTCGAGCCCGGTCACGTCCGCCATGCGCACCTCGACGTTGTCCGCGCTGCGGAAGATCGCGCGCACCGGGTAGGCGATGTCCGCGGGCACGAGCTCCGCCGCGGCCACCTGGTAGAGGAGCGGGAAGAAGGTGTGGTAGTTGTTCCGGTCCACCAGGATCACGTCGGCGGGCGCGCCCGCGAGGGTGCGCGCGGCCCACAGGCCCCCGAACCCGGCACCAGCGACGACGACGCGCGGTCCCCTCATGGCCTCACACCACCGCCATTCCGGGCTCGACGTCGCGCGCCCACGCGAGGATGCCGCCGCGCAGGTTGTAGACCTCGGCGGCCCCCGCGCGGCTCAGCCGCTCGGCGGCGTCCAGGCTCCGGATCCCGCTCCGGCAGTAGACCACGATGGGGCGGTCGCGCGGCACCTCGTCCAGGTGCTCGTCCAGCGACCCGAGCGGGATGAGGACGGCCCCGCGGCTCGCCAGGTTGCTCACCCGCCACTCCCACGGCTCCCGCACGTCGAGGAGGAAGGGCGGCCGATCGGAGTCGAGGCGGGTGGCCACCTCGGAGGCGTCGAGCTCACCCACCGTGCGCCCCTGCGCGGCGGCTCCGTTCGTCGCCACCCCGCAGAAGAGCTCGTAGTCGATGAGGCCGCGCTGCGTGGGGGCGTCCCCGCACACGGGGCACGCCGGGTTGCGGCGCAGCCGCACCTCGCGCCACGACATCTCGAGCGCGTCGAAGATGAGGAGGCGTCCGGACAAGCTCACCCCGACCCCGAGGACGAGCTTGATCGTCTCCATCGCCTGGAGCGACCCGATGATCCCCGGCAGCACCCCCAGCACGCCGCCCTCGGCGCAGTTGGGGACGAGCCCGGGCGGGGGAGGCTCGCGGAAGAGGCAGCGGTAGCAGGGCCCTCCGGGCATGCCGAACACGGAGACCTGCCCCTCCCACCGGAAGATCGAGCCGTACACGTTCGGCTTCCCGAGGAGCACGCAGGCGTCGTTCACCAGGTAGCGCGTCGGGAAGTTGTCGGTGCCGTCCACGACCACGTCGTAGTCCGCGAGGATGCGGAGCGCGTTCGAAGACGTGAGACGCTCGGCGTGCCGCACCACCTCCACATGCGGGTTCACGTCGGCCAGCCGGTCGACGGCGCTGTCGAGCTTCGGGCGGCCCACGTCCTTCGTGCCGTGCAGGATCTGGCGCTGGAGGTTCGTCACGTCCACCACGTCGTGGTCGACGATGCCCAGCGTGCCGACACCGGCCGCGGCCAGGTAGAGCGCGAGCGGCGACCCGAGGCCTCCGGCGCCGACGCACGCGACGCGCGCCGCCTTCAGGCGCCGCTGGCCGTCCGGGCCGACCTCCGGCAGGACGAGGTGGCGCGCGTAGCGCTGCAGCTCGACGGGAGTGAGCTCGGGGAGGGTCATGGTCGGTTGCACCCCTTCCCCGCCGCCCGGTTCCACGGGCCATGGACATCGGACCGGGCGACGCCTATTATCTACGAAGCTTTTCGTAAAACATCGCGCTCCGCTGCGCTCCGCCCCCGGAGCGCGCGGCGCGACCGGGCAGCCGGAGAGGTGCGCATGGGAGGCGAGACGGCCTTCACCGAACGCGAGCTCGACATCATGAGCGTGCTGTGGCGCGCCGGATCGGGCACGGTCGCCGAGGTACGCGACGCCCTCGCGACCGACCTCGGCTACACGAGCGTCCTCAAGATGCTGCAGATCCTCGAGGAGAAGGGGCTCGTGCGGCACGAGGCGGAGGGGCGCGCCTACCGCTACTTCGCGGTGGTCGAGCCGGAGGAGGCCGGCGGAGACGCGCTGCGCCGCATCGTCGACAAGATCTTCCAGGGCTCCGCGGAGATGGCGCTGGCGCGCCTGGTGTCGGACCGGCCGCTCCGCCCGGCCGAGGTGAAGAGGCTCAAGGCGCTCCTCGACCAGGCGGCGGAGGAGGAGGGGGAGGAGGGCTGATGGGCGTGTGGATGGCGTACGCGGTGGCCGTGGGCGTCCTCCTGGTCGGCGCGGCGCGGGTAGCCGAGCTCGCCCTCCGCGGCCGGGGCCTACCCACCCGGCACGCGTGGACGGCGGCGATGGCGCTGTCGCTCGCGCTCCCCGCGCTCGCGCTCCTCCCCTCGCGCTCCGCGCCCGTCGGCGGCGCGGCCCTTGCGAGCCTGCCCGTGCGGTTCGTCGCGACCGGCGGACCTGCGTTCGCCGCCCGGCTCGCGTGGGCGCAGCCGCTCCTCCTGGGCGCGTGGCTGGTCGCCAGCGTGCTGCTCGCGGTCGCGGTGTTCGGCGGGCTGGCGCGTCTGGCACGGAGGGCGCGGCGGTGGCCGGTGGCACGCGTGGGAGACGGCGAGGTGATCGTCTCGGACGACTTCGGCCCGGCGCTGCTGGGCGTGCGCGCGCCGCGCGTGGTGCTCCCGCGCTGGACCCTCGCCCTGGATGCGGATCGGCTCCGGCTCGTCCTCGTCCACGAGGAGGAGCATCGGCGCGCCCGCGACGGCCATCTCCTCCTGGCCGGGACGCTCGCCGTGGTGCTCGCCCCGTGGAGCCCGGCGCTCTGGTGGCAGCTCCGACGCCTGCGGGCGGCGGTGGAGCTGGACTGCGACGCCCGCGTCCTGCGCCGGGGTGCTTCCCCGCGCGCCTACGGCCGCCTGCTCCTCGAGCTCGGCAGCCGATCTCCCGGCCTCCCCTTCCCCGTGGCCGCTCTCTCCACCTCACGCTCCCTGCTGGAAAGGAGGCTCCGCATGATCGTTCGAGGTCGGACCGAAGGAAGCGCCGTCCGTACGGCGCTGGCCGCCGCGGCGGCCGTGGCGCTCACGGTCGCGGCGTGCGAGGCGCCCGCGCCCACCGGGCTGCGGCCGACCGGGGGCGACCCCGACGCGCCGGCGGCCCAGGTGTCGCCCGCGGGCAGCGTCCACGCGCTGGTCGCGGACGCGACCGGAGCCGCGCCGTGGGTGTTCGTGGACGGGCAGCGCGCGCCGGAGGGAGTGCCTCCCGGCCTCGACCCCGAGGACATCGAGCGCGTCGAGGTCGTCAAGGGTGCAGCGGCCGCACGGCTCTTCGGACCGGAGGCCTCCGACGGCGTCATCCAGATCTTCACGAAGGCGGGCACCGAGCGCGCCAGGAGCCGGGGGGTCGTGGCCGACACGGTCCGCGCGGGGGTGCTCTTGCGACGGACGCCCGCTCCGGGCGCCCTCCCCACCGGCCTCCCGATCTACGTCGACGGGACGCTCTTCGAGGGCGCGCCGTCCACGCTCGACCCGGACGCGATCGCGACGATCGACGTGGTCGGGGACGGGGCGGGCGGGGGGATCGTGCGCATCACCACGAAGAAGGCGGCGCGCGGCGGAGGGGAAGATTGACGAGAGGGTCCGCCCGGGTCGTCGTCAGCGGGGGGTCGCCTTCGGGCGCCCCCCGCTCTCACGTCGGGGGTGTGTCCTGGGCGGGCTCGCCCGGCGTCCCCCTCGGCCCCCCGTTGGCCACCACCTGGAAGGCCAGCGCGTCCTGCTGGAAGCGGCTCACCGTCTCCGTACCCAGCCCCGCGTTCTTCGACGCGTCGGATAGCTGGAGCGCGAGGACGTAGTAGTACCAGGGGATGTTGAGCGTGGATCGGTCCGCCCAGATGTCCCGGTCGCGCAGGCTGCGGAAGCGGTAGACGTCCTGGTACAGGGCGAGCGAGGCCGGCATGTCGAAGTACTCGCCGCCGTACTCGCGGGAGCCCTGCACCACGCCCTCCGGCTGGTCCTTCTTCAGGTCGCGCAGCTCCAGCTTGACCGCGAGGCCGTGGCGCACCCCCCACGGGTCGAGGCCGAGGTCGCTCATCATCCCGCCGGAGGCCGCGAAGTAGATCGGGCGCTCGTCGATCGAGTCGTGGATGAACGCGAGCGCGATCTGCGCGTCCCGGTTGAGCACCATCCCCGAGGGGTAGGTGACCGCGATCCCGGGGAACGGGACCGTGACGTCCTGCCGGAGCTGCGCCGCCCCGATCCCGTCGATCTGATCGTCGGTGAGCGTCGTGACCGACCGGGTCGGCGGGTGCTCCGGCGGCCGGTACACGGTGTCCAGCGGCGGCGCGTCGAAGGGTCGCTGGAGGTCGGGCGCGGTCAGGTCGCGGAGCTGCTTGGGGTACCACGAGGTGAAGAGGTACTGGCCGACCACCACCGTGACGTCGCGGCGCACGCCCTCCACCTCCTGCATGTACCAGAGCGGGAAGGTGTCGTTGTCGCCGTTGGTGAAGAGGATCGCGTACGGCTCCACGCTCATGAGCATGTCGTACGCCCAGTCGTGCGCGGCATAGTCGCCGGCACGGCTCGCCCAGCTCCAGTTGAGGACGAGCGGCAGGGCGGAGAGGAGCAGGACGGGTGCGGCCACCGCCCAGCGTCGGCCGCGCTGGAGCGCCGAGCCCATCGCGCCCCACGCCCAGGCGATGCCCACGCCGGACATCATCCCCCAGACGAGGAAGGAGGCCACGAAGAAGTAGTCGCGCTCGCGCACCTCGTGCGTGGCCGATCCTCCCGTCACCTCGGGCGAAAGGGAGTAGCCGTACTTGAAGTTCAGGTAGAAGATGAGCCCCAGCACGAGCGTGACGAGCAGCGCCGACAGGTACGCGAAGATCCCACGGTCCGCCTTCCAGGCGGCCCACAGGCCCAGGAGGCCCAGCCCGAAGAAGAGGAGGCTGAACGGCGTGCGCAGCGAGAAGGGCAGCTCGGTGGCCGCAACGCCGCGGGACCACTGCCAGTCGAAGTACTGCCAGTAGTTCTCGAGCTGGGCGCGGAGCGGGGCCTGGCGCTGGGTGATCGGCGGCTTCTGGTACTGCTTCCGGTTCAGGTTGTCCGCGAGCGCGGGGCAGCCGGCCTTCCCGTTCGTGAAGATGGCCGTCGCGGCGCCCACGAAGCTCTCGCACGTCGCGTCACCCTCGTTGATGACCGGGTCCTGCGCGGCACGCACCGGGAGGAAGAAGTTCACCGACAGCCCGAGCACGACGAGCGGGAGCGCGCGCGCCAGGAAGCGCGGACGCAGCACCGTCATCGGCGAGGTGAGGAGAACGAGCACCACGAGCGCCGGGAACGGCAGCGCGGACATGAGGTGGCTCGTGCTGCCGATCACCATGAGGAAGATCGCCCACAGGAGGATGCGCTCGCTCCCCGGCCGCTCGTGCACGTCGCGCCAGCGCACGCCCAGCCAGCTCACGGCCGCGATGACGAGGACGCTCAGCGTGTAGACCTTCTCGTTGACGTTCGACTGGTTCCACACCGTGTACGCCGTCGCGCCGACGAGCGTGGCGACCGCGGCCCCCACGATGGCGCGTGCCCCTTCGCCCAGGACCGGCCGCAGGATCCGGTGCGCGACGAGGAAGAGGAACGCGCTCGCGCCCGCGCTGGTGGCGGCCGCGAACAGGTTGATGCGCACGGCCACGGGGAGGCCGAACGGCGAGAGGAGCCAACTCCACGTGTGCGCCAGGAGGACGAAGAGCGGGTTCCCCGGCGGGTGCGGGATCCCGAGGATGTGCGCGGTGGCGATGTACTCGCTCGTGTCCCAGAAGGCGGTCGTGGGCGCGAGGGTGACGACGTACAGGGCCAGGACCGCCAGCCCCAGGAGGGCGGCTGCGCGGTACGGGGGACGCGATGGGTCCATGCGCTCGTTTCCGGTTCGCGACACGCGGAAGGTTCCAGGGCCACGGGGGGACGGATTGTATCCGGGCGGGTCGGTGGGGTTCCGCGGCGGATACGCAGCAGCCGCCGGGATCCCCGGGGCTACGCGCCCCGGCGAGGGACGCCGCGGCGCGCGGCCGTGTCGAGGAGGCCGAGCACGCGGTCCACCTCCGCGGGGCGGTTGTACACGTGCGTGGAGAGCCGCATCCACCCGAGCCCGTACTCGGACACGACGCGCGTGCGGACCTTGGCCTCCCCGGCCAGCCACGTCTGCAGGTCGAGGGCCTCCACACCCTCCATCGTGAACGACACCATCGCCGCGCGCAGCCCCTCGGAGGAAGGCGTCTTCACGGTCACGCCCGGGATGGCGGCGAGCCCCTCCTGCACGCGTGCCCGCAGCGCCCGCGCCCGGGCCTCGACGCGCTCCATGCCGATGGCCTGGAGGAACTCGGCGGAGGCCAGCAGCCCCGCCAGCCGCGACTCGTCGAAGGTGCCCATGTGGTTGAAGCGCTGAGCCCCGAGCGAAAGGTCGTCCCATCCGCCGGAGGCCAGCGTCGGCCAGAGCGTGCGTCGCCACCGCGGCGCGAGGTAGAGCAATCCGGTCCCCTGCGGGGCCAGGAGCCACTTGTGGGGTGACGAGGCGTAGAAGTCGCAGCCGATCGAACCCACGTCCAGCGCCATCATCCCCGGTGGGTGCGCGCCGTCGACTGCCAGCGGGATGCCGCGCTCGGCGCAGCGCGCCGCCAGCTCCGCGACCGGGAGGACGGTCCCGTTCGTGAAGGTCACGTGGCTGACGCTCACGACGCGCGTGGCCGGGCCCACGCGGGACCAGACCGCGTCGAGCAGCTCCGCGGACGACGCGGCGGGCACCGGGAGGCGCGCCACCACGAGCGTCGCCTTCCGGCGGGTGGTGACGAGCTTCCACGGCTCCAGCCCGCCGATGTGCTCGTGGTCGGTCGTCACCACCTCGTCGCCCGGTCCGACGTCGAGGCCGTTCGCGACGAAGCTCATCGCCTCGGTCGTGTTGCGCGGGAAGACGAAGCCCTCGGCGTCGCCGCCCACCAGCGCGGACATCGACGCCTTGACATCGTCCCACGCCACGCCCGGCGGGTACGTCGAGGCCACGCGGCGGGCGTGCTCCGCCACCGCTTCGACCACCACGAGCGGGGAGGGCCCGAGCGTGCCGTTGTTCAGGTAGATGCGGTCCGGCGGGATGAGGAACTGCGAGCGCACCACGCCCCAGAACGCCTCGTCGTCGTCGGCTCCGCCGCCCTCGAGCTCGCGCGCCAGCGCCGCGACCGCACGCGGCCAGGCGAGCGCGCCGCCGCCCAGGACCGTCAGGAACCCGCGCCGATCGAGCCGGGTCATCGGAGCGCGCCCCGCTGCGTCGTCAGCGCTTCACCGCGATGAAGGAGATCTCGAGCGCGGCGCCGCCGACGATGTCCTTCACGGCGAGCGCCTCGCGCGCCGGCGGGTCCTTCGGAAAGTACTCGGCGTACACCTGGTTCATCTCGCCGTAGCCGCCGATGTCGGCGAGGAAGACCGTCCCCTTCACCACGTCCCCGAAGTCCAGCCCGAGCTCGGTGAAGAGCGTCTTGAACTGCTCCATGATGTTGCGCGTCTCCGCCGCGACGCGCCCCTGCGTCATCGCCTTCGTCTCGTCGGTCGCGCCGACCTTCCCCGAGAACCAGTAGGTGTCGCCGACCTGCACGGCCGCGCTGTAGGGGCGGGTGGCGCTGGGCTGGTGGGCGATCCGGGGTGCCGCCTGCGCGGCGAGCGGCTGGCAAGCGACCGCCGCGGCGAAGGCGAGGACGATGACGGTGCGCATGGGGTGCTCCTGGCGAGGTGGGCCGAACGCGGGCGACGACCCGCCGGCTCGCCCGATCATGCCGGGCGGGAAGGGGCGACGCAAGCTCGCATGGCACGCGTGACGGCTGGCGTCCCCGCCCCTCCCCGGTAGATTCCCCAACCCATGCCCGGCTCACCCGCGCGCACCTTCCACTACATCCGATCGTGGCTCACCGGACGGGACGACCTCGTCTCCCGGGAGCTCGTGCTCGACCGAGGCGGCACCCAGGTCCCCGGGACCTTCCTCGCGCCGCGCGGACGCCGGGGGCCGCTCCCCGCCTGGATCGTCATGCACGGGATCACGCGGCCCGGCCGCGGGCACGCTCAGCTCGCGCGCTTCACGCGAGCGCTCGCCGCGGGCGGGTGCGCCGTCCTCCTCCCCGAGGTTCCCGAGTGGCGCCGGCTCGACCTCGCGCCCACCACCACCCTCCCGACGGTCCTCGCGGCGCTGCGCGCCCTCGAGTCCCTCGAGGACGTCGACGCCGGCCGCGTCGGACTCGCCGGCTTCTCCTTCGGATCGCCGCAGGCGATCGCCGCGTCGGCGCACCCCGACCTGCGGGGGAGGCTCGCCGGGGTGGTGGGCTTCGGGGGCTACTGCGACCTGGAGCGTACGGTCCTCTTCCAGCTCACCGGCAGGCACGAGTGGGGGGGGCGGGAGCACCGGCTCAGGCCGGACCCGTACGGACGGTGGATCGTCGCCGCCAACTACCTCACGGCGATCCCCGGGCTGGAGGACTGCGCGCCCGTCGCGCGCGGGCTGCGAAGGCTCGCCTCTGCCGCCGGGGACTGGGGTGTGATGTCGTGGGACGCGCGCCTCGAGCCGATCAAGAAGGAGGTGCGCGCGGAGGTCGGCACGGGGCCGGGGCGCGACGTCCTCGACCTCCTCGCGCCGGAGTCCGGCGGCGACGCCTCGGGTGCCGAGGCGGTGGAGCTCAGCCACGCGCTCGCGGCCGCCGCGCGGCGCGTGGACCCCGCGATCGAGCCCGGTCCGCTCCTGCGGGGCGCGCCAGGACCGGTGCACCTCCTCCACGGGCTCCGTGACCACCTCATCCCCTTCACGGAGATGCTGCGCCTCGCGGCACTCCTCCCCGACGGCGCGGTGCGTCGGGCGACCGTGACGCAGCTCTTCGCCCACTCCACGCAGGACCCCTTCCCCGGCCTCGTGGAGGGCGCTCGGGAGACGTTCCGCTTCGTGCGCGCGCTCTCGAGCCTCCTCGCCGTGGTCTAGCCGCGGTTCGGGCCGGGCCGGAGAGCTACCGCATCCCCAGGAGCTGCCGGACCGCCGCCTTCACCTCCGCATCCCGATCGTCGATGGCCTGGACGAGGAGGCTCTTCGCGTGGGGCGTGCCGATCCTGTGCAGCGCCCGGTACGACGCGATGCGCACCGCGGTGGGGGGACGCGAGAAGAAGGACCCGACCGCGCGCTTCTCGATCGCCGGCACGGCGTCCGGGTCGCCGAGCTGGCCCAGCGCGTGGAGCACGCCGACCACCAGGCTCGGGTCGGACTCCTCGTCGAGGACCGTGAGCAGCGGCTGGAGCGCGCGCTCGACCTTGAGCTCGCCCGCCGCCATGGCCGCCGCCAGGCGGACGTCCGGATCGGTGTCCCCGATCATCCCGTAGACCAGCATGCCGGCGCGCTCGCCGCCGATCTTCGCGAGCGTGAGCAGACCCTCGCGCCGGACGCGGGCCTCGGGATGCGTGAGCGTCGCGGTCACGACCTCGACCGCGCGCTCCCCGCCGACGCCTCCGAGGATGGAGACGGCGTTCCGCACCACGAACCACCGGGGGTCGCCGGCCATCCGCTCCGCCACGGGCAGCGCGCCCTCGCCGAACCCGACCATCGCATCCAGGTAGGTGCGGCGCGCGAACCGGTCGGCGGTGACGGCCAGCGCGTCCGCGAGCGCTTCCAGCATCGGCTGTCCGAGGTGCTCGCACGTCCTCGTCAGCTCGTGGCGCCGCTCCTCGTTCCGGGCGGCCCCCAGGCGTGCGGCGATGCGGCCCGCCACATCCCCGGTCAGGATGGCGCGCGCCATGACGACGCACGCCTCGTCCGGAGGATCCCCGCCTTCCCGCGTCAGCCGCTCGACGGCGTCGGCCAGCACGTCGAGGGCGTTCGCCTCCCGGAGGGCCGCGGCCTCGAGCCGGACGGCACGGGCCTTCCCGACCCGCTCGAGGGGAGGCGCGGCGAGGAAGGCCGTCACGGCGGCACGGAACGCGTCCGGATCGGCGGCCGACGCGTCGGGAGCGGCCGGTGCCTCCACCTCCTCCCGGACGATCTCCTCCGGTCGGGGCGCCGGCGCGCGGCGGAAGAGCGCGTCCACCGAGCGCGCCATCCCGGTCAACTCCCTGCGTGGGTCCCCCTGTGCCATGCCCCCCACCTCACTCCACCGGAAGGCCGGCCGCGCGCCGCTCCTCGATCCCGCCCTCGACGTTGGCGACGTTCGTGAAGCCCTCGGCCTGCAGCACGCTGACGCCGATCCCCGAGCGGTTCCCGGAGCGGCAATAGAGCAACAGCCTCCGGCTGCGCGGGAGGTCGTCGATCCGCTCCCTCAGGTAGCCGAGGTGGATGTGCCGCGCACCCGGCACGTGCCCCTCGTTCCACTCCGTCCGGTTGCGCACGTCCACGAGGAGCGCGCCGTCCGCCGCCTCGCGCTCGGCCACCTCCCAGCTCACCACGTCGTAGCCCTGGAGCGATCCGTTCGCGGCGCGCCACGCCTCCGGTGCGTCTCCGTCGAACCAGCCCACCACCTGGTCGAGCCCGATGAGGACCAGGTCGCGCACCGCCTCGCAGGCCTGATCGGGCCCCTCGGCGACGAGGTGGAGGGGGCGGTCGTACGGGAGGTACCACCCGCACCACGTGGGGAAGGACTTCCCCATCGGGATGTTGATCGTGCCCGGCACGTGGCCCTCGGCGAAGCGGTCGCGCGCCCTGATGTCCACCACCACCGACCCGTTCGCCAGGAGCCCGTCGAGCACGCCGGGGGCGAGGCGGGGTGGACGCGGGAGGCCGCCGAGGAGGGCCGGCCCGTCGCGGTTCCTGCGCTTCATCTCGGCGAAGTACCTCGGCGGCTCGGGCTGATCCTGGAGCACCGCCCGCACGAACGCGTCCTCCGTCTCGCACTGGAAGGCCCAGTTCACGAGGTGCTCGTAGCCGAGCGTGGAGCTGGGCACCGCGCCCAGGGCCTTCCCGCACGCGGAGCCCGCACCGTGCCCGGGCAGCACCTGCAGGTAGCCGGGCATCCCGCGGAAGCGCTCGAGCGACCGGTAGAGGGTGCGCGCCCCGTCCTCCATCGTGTCCTTCACGCCGGCCACCTTCTCGAGGAGGTCGGGGCGGCCCACGTCTCCGACGAAGACGAAATCACCCGTGAGCAGCCCCATCGGCGCGTCGGAGACCGCGCCGTCGGTGATCAGGAACGCGATGTGCTCGGGGGTGTGGCCGGGGGTGTGGAGGACGCGGATGCCGATGTTGCCGAGCTTCACCTCGTCGCCGTCGTGGACGAGCCGCGCCCCGTCCTCCGAAGCAAAGCCGTACTGCCCTTCCGCCGGCCCGTCCCCGGAGAGGAGGAGGCGCGCGCCGGTGCGCGACGCCAGCTCGCGGGAGCCCGAGAGGAAGTCCGCGTGGATGTGCGTCTCGGACACGTACCGGATCGTCATCCCCTCGGCCTCCGCCGCGGAGACGTACGTCTCGACGTCCCGGTTCGGATCCACCACCAGGGCCTCGCCGGCGGCCTGGCAGCCGACGATGTAGCTCGCCTGCGCGAGCTTGTCGTCGTAGAAGCGTCGGAGGAGCAACGGGCGGTCCCTGGGTCGAGGGGATTCTCCTTGGCGGCACAACATATCACGGGTCCTTCCGCCTTGCTCACCCCCCTCGCGTCGGACATCTTGGCGGTCCGGAAGCACGGCATCGCCGAGACTCGCCCCCGGAGACGAACCAGATGCGCCCCCGTGTCCCGCTCCGCCTCCTCGCGGCAGCGCTCCCCCTCGCCCTCGCGGCGCCCGCGTCCGCCGCGGCGCAAGGGCTTTCCTCCGTCGCGCTCTCCGGCCTGCGTCCCCGCGAGATCGGGCCGGCGGTGGTGAGCGGCCGCATCGTGGACATCGCTGTCGTCGAGCGCGACACGCGCGTCTTCTACGTGGCCGCGGCCACGGGAGGCGTGTGGAAGACCACCGACAACGGCGTACGCTTCGCGCCCGTGTTCTCGCACGAGGGCACGCACTCGGTGGGCGACATCGCCGTGAGCCAGAGCGACACCAGCGTCGTGTGGGTCGGCACCGGCGAGCGCGCCAGCCGCCAGAGCAACTCGTGGGGGGACGGCGTCTACAAGTCGACGGACGGCGGCACCACGTGGCGGAACATGGGGCTCGGCGACACGAAGGAGATCGGGAGGATCGTCGTCGATCCGAACGACCCGAACACCGTGTGGGTCGCGGCCATGGGCCACCTGTGGGGGCCGAACCCCGAGCGCGGGCTCTATCGGACGACGGACGGCGGCGCCACGTGGAGCAAGGTCCTCTTCGTGGACGAGCAGACGGGCGCCGCGGACGTGGCGCTCGACCCCTCGAATCCGCGCATCGTATACGCGGCGATGTACCAGCGCCGGCGGCGGCCGTGGGGCTTCCACGGCGGCGGCCCGGGGAGCGCGCTCTACAAGTCCACGGACGGCGGGGCGAGCTGGACGAAGCTCACCAACGCGGGGCTCGACAACGGGCTCCCCACGGGGGAGATCGGGCGCATCGGCATCTCCGTGTACCGCAAGGACCCGCGCATCCTGTACGCGAGCATCGAGCAGGGGGAGCGCTACAACGCCTCGACCGAGTACCAGAAGCGCGGGGCCGGGATCTACCGCTCGGAGGACGGCGGCGCGTCGTGGACCTTCCAGAGCGACTGGAACCCGCGGCCGATGTACGCCAGCCAGCCGACCGTGGATCCGAACGACGACCAGCGCGTCTACATGCTGAACGCGTACAGCTACTCCGATGACGGCGGCAAGACGTTCACGGTCCCGCGCGAGGACCGCACGCACGGCGACGACCGCTTCGTGTGGGTGGACCCGCACGACTCGAACCACGTCATGAAGGCGGACGACGGCGGCCTGGCGATCAGCTACGACCGGGGCAACCACTTCCTCTTCGTGACCGACCTGCCGCTCTCGCAGTGGTACCACGTCGCCGTGGACAACGCGGTGCCCTACAGCGTCTACGGCGGCCTGCAGGACAACGGGAGCTGGGCCGGCCCGAGCCAGGTCTACCGCTCCGAGGGGATCCTCAACCAGGACTGGGTGCGCTGGGGCGGCGGCGACGGCTTCCTCTCGCAGGTGGACACGTCGAACAACCGCATCCTCTACGCCGAGAGCCAGTACCTCGGGCTGACGCGCAACGACCTCGTGACCGGCGAGGGCCGCGACATCCGCCCCGACCAGCCGGAGGGCTTCATCGCGGACCGGCGCAACTGGACGACGTGGCCGGACCTGAGCGACCCGAAGCAGCGCCTCGGCAACGCGATGGCCCCCGGCAACTGGGACGGCCCCTTCATCATCAGCCCGCACGACCCGAACACGCTGTACGCGGGGCTCGACCGGCTCTTCCGCAGCACCGACCGCGGCGACACGTGGACGCCGATCGGCAGCCCCACCACCGGCACGGACCGGCGCACCCTCGAGATCATGGGCGAGCGGCCCGACTCCTTTACCCTGTCGCTCGACGACGGCATCCCGTACTGGCCGACGATCAGCACGATCGCCGAGTCGGAGTTCACGCCCGGCGAGCTGTACGTCGGCACCGACGACGGCCAGGTGCAGGTCACCCTGGACGGAGGGCGCACCTGGACCAACGTGACCTCCACCGTGCCCGGCCTGCCGCGCATGGCGTGGGTCAACGACCTGCATGCCTCGAAGTCCGTGGACGGGCGCGTCTACCTGGTCGCGAACAACTACCGCAACGACGACTACGCGAACTACCTGTGGCGCTCGGACGACCACGGCAGGACGTGGACGTCGATCCTCGGCGATCTCCCTGCCGGACGCGTCACCCGCGCGATCTTCGAGGACCTGCGCAACCCGGACGTGCTCTACCTGGGCACCGAGCTCGGGGTGTTCTGGTCGTGGGACGCGGGCGGCCACTGGGTCGAGCTCCGCGCCGGCCTCCCGACCGTCGCCGTGAACGACCTGCTCGTCCATCCGAGGGACAACGACCTCGTGCTCGCGACGCACGGGCGCGGGATCTGGATCCTCGACCAGGTGACGGCGCTCCAGGGGCTCACGCCGGAGATCGCGGGCCGCCCCGCGTACCTCTTCCCGATCGATCCCGCCGAGGAGACGCGCTACCGGGGCGAGCGCGCGCACACCGGGAACATGATCTTCGAGGGCGAGAACCCGCCCGCCGCGGCGATCATCGACTACTGGGTCCGCGACGCGGGCACCGAGGTGTCGCTCGAGGTGCTCGACGTGGCCGGCAACCGCGTGGCCACCGTGGCGGCCCCGCACGAGCGCGGGGTGAACCGGGCGCTCTGGAACCTGCGCTGGGGGGTGGAGGGCAGCGACGCGGCGGCGCCCGCGCGAGGCGGGAGCCCCGGCGCCGGGTCCGCCGGCCCCCTGGTCGTGCCCGGGGTGTATGCCGTGCGGCTCACCGCGGGCGGGGTGACGCAGGAGCGCACCGTGCGCGTCGACGAGGATCCGCGCATCCACGTGGACCCGCGCGTGCGCGCGCAGTGGACGGCCGAGCTCCGCGAGATCGCCGCCACGCTCCTCCAGGCCCAGGGGGTGGCGCGCGAGGTCCAGGCCGCGGCCGGACGTCTCGACCGGGGCGAGGCGCGCGCGCCCCGTGACGTGGCCGCGAAGGTGAAGGACCTGGATCGCGAGCTCGACGAGCTCGTCTCCCGCCTCGCCCGCCTGCGCGGCGGCGCGGAGAGCTGGGTGGGTCCGCTCTCGGCCGACGAGGCCTCGCAGAAGGAGTTCCTGACGGGCATGCTCGGGACGCTCACCGCCGAGTGGCGCGCGGTGCGTGGCCGGGTTTCCAACTAGAACGGGGAAGGGCGACGATGCCGGTGTTCCATCGTGTCGAGGAGGGATTCCTCGTCGTGACCGTGGACGGGGACTTCACCGCCGCGGAGGTGGTGCGCGTGGGAGGTGCGGCGCTCGACGCGCCCGACCTGATCGTGCCGGCCTTCGTGCTCCTGGACCTCTCGGGGGCGGCGGTCGCGTCGGACGCGGGCGTGTCGGCCTTCGAGCCCATCGCCACCTTCTTCGCGGGGCCGCGGGCGCCGGTCGCACGCCTCGCGGTGCTCGCCACGCCGGACGCGGCCGGGGCGATCGTGCAGGCCGCCTCCGCCTCCGGGCTCGAGTCGCGCGCCTTCCAGATGAAGTCGGACGCGCGCGCCTGGCTCGCGGGCTTCTGACGTCGCGGCCGTCCCGAGCGGCGCACTACGCCGTCGGCGCGCGCTCCGGGAACGGAACGGGGGGCGCAGGGAAGTCGAACGCGCCCGGGAACTCCTCGCCCACCTCCTTCTGCTTCCCGCTCCACGCTTCGATGTCGATCCGGTACACGGCCGTGCGCCTCAGCTCCTCGTCCGTGGTGGCCCGATAGTCCTCGCCGTAGCGCAGGTGCGGGGCGTACTTCTCCAGGAGGACGCGGAGCCCGTGGCGGGCCTCCTCGACGTCCTCCACGATCGTGCCCCGCCCGAAGACCACCACGGCCGCGTACTCGACGCTGAACTCGAGCGCCTCCGGCGCCGGGAGGAGCCGGCCCATCGCCGCCGCCGAGAAGGCGACCCGGTCGTGCCCCGCGACGTTGTCGCGCGTGCGCCCGGTGCGATGCGTGTGCAGGTACAGGCAGCGCCGGGCCTCGTCGTACACGAAGAGGTTCGAGTTGAGGAACGGCTGGCCCTCCTCTCCCACCGTCGCCAGGAAGCCCATCGGCGCCGCGTGCAGGAAGGCGCGCACCCAGGCCTCCTCTTTCCCCCGATCCCGGCGGCGCAGCTCCGCCCTCGGGTCCCCGCCCACCGCTTCGGTCACCCCTCGCCTCCCAGGTAGTCGCGCTCCAGCAGCGCCCGGTGGTAGAGCTCATGCCCCGCGACGATCCACGGGAACGTGCGCGCCGTGAACGACTTCCCGCTCGCGATCCCCGTCCGTGCGGTGGCCTCGTCGTCGAGGCTGCGGAAGAGGAGGAGGTCGTCGCGGCGCAGCGCGTCCCATTCCTCCGCCAGCGAGGCGAGCGGCCGGCTCCCGGCGTTCGAGGCCCGCGCCCACGCGTCCTGGTCGAACGTGGGCTGTGGGTCGGGCGCACCGCGGGCCATCCATACGCAGCGGAACGCGAACATCCGCTCCGCATCGACGAGGTGGCCGACGACCTCACGCAGCGACCACTTCCCGGGAGCGTAGCGGTACTCCTCCTTCCCGGGCGGGACGGAAGCGAGGAACGCCTGCGTCGTCACCATCTCGCGCTCGAGGATCGCGAGGATGTCTCCCTCCGGCACGAGGTCGATGTAGCGGCCGTAGTACGCGTCGTATTCCGACGGATGCGGGCGGCGCATCAGTTCGACACCCCGTGGTCGAGCTGCTCGATCGTCGCCATCGAGGGCCCGCGCTCGCGCTGCAGCCTGCGCGCCACCGCCTCGGCCTCGCGCATCACGCGCAGAACATTCTCCCCGGCGAGCTTGGCCAGGTCCCCCTCGCTCCACCCGCGACGGCTCAGCTCGGCGAACACCTTCGGGTACGTCGAGACGTCCTCGAGCCCCTCCACCGTCTCCGTGATGCCGTCGAAGTCGGAGCCGATCCCCACGTGGTCGATCCCCGCCACCTGGACGATGTGCTCGATGTGGTCGGCCACGTCCGCCACCGTGGCCGTCTTCCGGTCCGTGAGGAAGCTCGGCACGAAGGTCACCATCACCACGCCTCCGTTCTTCGGGAGCCTGCGGAGCACGTCGTCCGGGACGTTGCGCGGCACGTCGTGCAGCGCGCGCGCGTCGGCGTGCGACCAGATCACCGGCGCCTCGGAGACGTCGAGCGCGTCGTTCATCGTCTCCGGGGAGGTGTGCGCGAGGTCGACGAGCATCCCCAGGCGGTTCATCTCCCGCACGACCTCCATGCCGAACGGGGTGAGGCCGTGGTGTCGTGGCTCGTCGTTGGCCGCGTCGGCCCAGTCGAGCGTGCCGTTGTGCGTGAGCGTCATGTAGCGCACACCCATGTCGTAGAAGGCGCGCAGCGTGCCGAGCGAGTTCTCGATCGCGTGGCCGCCCTCCATGCCCAGCATGGAGGCGATCCTCCCCTCGCCGAAGATCCGCTCCACGTCCGAGGCGTCGTACGCCTCCTCGAAGACGTCCGGGTAGCGCGCGAAGACCTGCTTGGCGATGTCGATCTGCTCGAGCTGCACGCGGGCCGCGCCCGAATCGACCGACTCGTAGGGCGTGTACACCGACCAGAACTGCCCGCCCACCCTGCCCGCGCGCAGGCGGGCGATGTCGGTCATGAAGGGCGGGTGCCCGCGCAGGTCGTGCTCCGGCGCGGCGACGTTCTTCGGCGCGATCGCGCTCTCGCGGATCGCCCACGGCAGGTCGTTGTGCCCGTCGATGAGGGGCGTACGGCTGAGCACCCGCAGGGCCTTCGCCATGTCCGCGTCCTGCTGCTGCGCACGCACGGGAGGGACCCGCGCGGCGCCGCCGAGGAGCGCGGTGGCGAAGAGGAGGACGGTGGCGCGTCTCGTGGCTCGCATCGATCCCTCGTCGGAACGGTGGGAGGAAGCCGGAACAATCGCGAGACCGACCCGCGCGCGGCAACCCGCCGCGCACCCGGTCACCTCTTCCAGACCTCCCACCACGAAGGGCGGTCGTCGTCGTCCAGGCTGCGCGGCGCCTCCACGTCGGCGTCCCCCCGCTCCGCGCCCTCCCCGGCCACCCTCTCCGGAGCCCATTCCTGCGGCAGCGGCCCCGGAGGGAGCTCCCGCGGGACCTCGCCGAACTCCGCGACGACGACGGAGATGTTGTCGTCGCTGCCGCCCTCGTACGCGGCGGACGCGAGCGCGCGCGCCGCGCCCAGCGGCCCGTTCGAGCGGCCGAAGACCATGCGCACGTCCCCGTCCGGGAGCGCCTTGTACAGGCCGTCCGAGCAGAGGAGGAGCGCGGTACCCGACTCGACCGTGTAGGGACCGAACAGATCGACCTCCACCTCCGGGTCGATGCCGATGCAGCGCGTCAGCGCGTCCCGCCACTTCGAGGCCATCACCTCGGCCTCGGGCTGGCCGCGCTTTCGCGCCTCGGCCGCGAAGGAGTGGTCGCGGGTGAGTTGGCGGATCCCGGCCGCCGACACCAGGTAGCCCCGGCTGTCCCCCACGTTGGCGACCTCGTAGCGCTCCTCGTCGACGAGCACGGCCACGAGCGTGGTGCCCATCCCCTGCTTGTCCGGCTCCCGCGCCTTCCCGTGGACACGCGCGTTGGCGCGTCGGAACGCCTCATCGAGGGAGATCCCCGCGCGTACGGCCTCGGCCAGGACCTCGAGCGCGAGCGCGCTCGCGACCTCGCCCGCCGCGTGACCGCCCATCCCGTCCGCCACCGCCAGGAGGAAGCGCCCGTTCGGGAGCCGCTCCGCGAGGATCGCGTCCTCCTGGTAGGGTCTCCGCCCCGCGACGGATTCGGAGGCGAGGCGCGGCCCTGGGTTCGTCACGATGGGTGTTCCAGCAGGAAGGTGGGGGGAGGGTCGTGCTGGGAACCGGTACTGATAGGCTGCGCCCCTCCCCCCGGCAAGGAGATCGGTGCGCGCGGCGCGGTGGACTTTCGCGGGGGCTGGAGGCGCGGCCACATTGGCGCCGTCCCACACCGAGAGGTCTCCATGCGCAGAACGTCCCCGGCCACCGCCGCGCTCGTCGCCGCCCTCGCGCCCTCCGCCCTGGCGGCACAGCTCCCCGCCCGCTTCGCGCCCGCATGGGACGGCGTGGTGGCTTCGTGGGACGCCGCCTCCGCGAAGGCCGGGATCGTGGGCGGCACCCTCGCGTTCCTGCGCGGGAGCGAGCCGGTACGGCTGGACACGCGCGGGCTCGCCGACGTGGCGACGAAGCGGGCCGTCGACGACGCGACGATCTACCACTGGGCGTCGATCACGAAGACGTTCACCGCGGTGTCGATCATGCAGCTCCGGGACCGCGGGCTCCTCTCCCTGGACGACCCCATCGTGAAGTACGTCCCGGAGCTCAGGGACGTGCACAACCCGTACGGCTCCATGGAGGACATCACGATCCGGCAGCTCCTGTCGCACTCGGCCGGCTTCCGCGACGCCACCTGGCCGTGGAGCGAGGGCGAGGCCTGGGAGCCGTTCGAGCCCACGGAGTGGAGCCAGCTCGTGGCGATGATGCCCTACACGCAGATCCTCTTCCCCCCCGGCTCGAAGTTCAGCTACTCGAACCCCGGGATCATCTTCCTCGGCCGCGTCATCGAGAAGGTCACGGGCGACGTCTACGAGGCCTACGTCGACAAGAACATCTTCCGCCCCCTGGGGATGCGCCGGGCCTACTTCGACGTCACGCCCTGGCACCTCCTTCCCTACCGCTCGAACCACTACTTCCTGCACGACGGAAAGCGCGAGGAGGGCGGCCTGGACTTCAACACCGGCATCACGGTCTCCAACGGCGGGCTCAACGCGCCCGTGCCGGACATGGCCCGCTGGTTCGGCTTCCTCCTGGGCGCGCCCCCGGACGGCGTGGACGGCGCCACCATCCTGAAGCGCGCGAGCCTGGAGGAGATGTGGCGCACGGTGGTGCCGATCGGCGACTCGGACATCGGCAGGGAGAGCATGGGGCTCTGCTTCTTCCTCTACGACGACGGCACGCACCACCTCGTGGGCCACACCGGCACCCAGCGCGGCTTCCTCTCGTTCTTCGTGCTCGACCCCGCTACGGGCGTAGGCGTGGTGGGCGTGTCGAACACCGTGGGCACGACCCCGCGCGACCCCGACGCACGCGCCATCCTGAACGCCGCGCGCGCGGCGGTCGTGAACGGGATCTTCCCCCTCTTCCGGCAGGAGACCCGATGAGCGTGGACCGCAGGACGTTCGTGAAGCTCGCCGGAGCGGCGGCGCTCGCCCCGACGCTCACCCCCGGCGCCGCGGCCGGCGCGACGGCCCGCCCGCGCGGGCGTACGGCGCGCGCCCGCCTCTGGCCGGGCTACGCCGACGCGATGGTGATCGACTGCCTGGCGAGCCCGGGCGCGTTCAACATCCCCGAGGACGAGGGAGGCGGGCTCGGTGAGGCGGCGCTCGACGCCGCGCGCCGCTCCGGGATCACCGGCGTGAACGTGACGGTGGGGGTGGTCGGCGACGTCGCGGAGCCGTTCGGCGACACGGTCGCGGACCTGGCCCGCTGGGAGCGCGAGATCGACCGCCACCCCGAGGTGTTCGCGCGCGTGCGCAAGGTCGACGACCTGCGCCGCGCCAAGGAGGGCGGCCAGGTCGGGCTCATCTACGGATTCCAGGACACGGTGGCGCTCGGCGCCGACCTGGAGCGGCTCGACACCTTCCACGCGCTCGGCCTGCGCATCATCCAGCTCACGTACAACGTGCGGAACCGGGTGGGTGACGGGAGCCTCGAGCCCGGCAACGCGGGCCTGTCCACGTTCGGGAAGGATCTGGTCGCGCGCATGAACCGGCTGGGCGTGCTCGTGGACCTGTCGCACTGCGGCCAGCGCACGACGGCCGAGGGGATCGCTGACTCCACCGTGCCGGTGGCGATCACGCACGCCGGGTGTCAGGCCGTGTTCATGCACCCGCGCAACAAGCGCGACGAGGAGCTGCGCGCCTGCGCCCAGAAGGGCGGCGTGGTGGGGATCTACCTCATGCCCTACCTGAACGCCTCGGGTCCGCCCACCGCGGACGACGTCATGGCGCACCTGGAGCACGCGCTGCAGGTGTGCGGCGAGGAGCACGTGGGCATCGGCAGCGACCAGTCCATCACCCCCGTGAACGACACGCCCGAGTACTACCGGCGCATGGAGGCGGAGGTGAACCGGCGCAAGGCGATGGGGATCAGCGCGCCGCGCGAGGACACGGCTCCCTTCGTGCCCCAGCTCAACGACGCGCGCCGCATGGAGATGATCGCCGACCTCCTGGCGAAGCGCGGCCACGGTGCCGGAACGATCGAGAAGGTGCTGGGCGCGAACTGGCTGCGGCTCTTCGAGGAGGTGTGGAGGTAGCGCGAAAAGAAAACGCTGGCGTCGCGACATGGGCGCCGGCATTCCTTCGTGCGATCCGTGGTTGTTCCTCGCCGCCCCCTCACAGGAGCTCGTCCATGGTCGGCCTCGCGTCCCTCTGGCTCCCGATCCTCCTCGCCTCGGTGTTCGTGTTCGTGGCGAGCTCGATCATCCACATGTTCCTTCCCTACCACAAGAAGGACTTTTCCACGATCCCGAACGAGGACGGGGTGCTGGACGCGCTGCGCGGCTTCTCCATCCCGCCCGGCGACTACATGTTCCCGAACACGGGCGGGGACCCCAACGTCCTGAAGTCGGAGGCCTACCGCGAGAAGGCGCGCAAGGGGCCGGTGGGCGTGCTCACGATGTTCCCGGCGGGCGATCCCTTCGCGATGGGCGCGCAGATGACGCAGTGGTTCCTGTACTGCCTGCTCGTGAGCGTCTTCGCGGCGTACCTGACGAGCCGCGCCGTGCCGATGGGCACGGAATACCTGCAGGTCTTCCGCTTCGCCGGCACCACCGCGTTCGCGGCGTACGCGCTGGCGCTCCTGCAGCGCTCGATCTGGTACAAGCAGCCGTGGTCGACGACGCTCAAGAACGTCTTCGACGGGCTCGTCTACGCGCTCCTGACCGCAGGCACGTTCGGCTGGCTCTGGCCGTCCTGACGACCCGGCCCGGAGGGGCGGACGCGGCCGGCCGTCGCCGTCAGACCGGTGCGGCGGCCGGCCAAGGGACCACGTCCAGCCACCCGAACGGGTCGCCGGCGAAGCCGCGCGCGAGGTCGAGGTAGGCCTGCTGCAGGCGTGCGGTCACCGGGCCGCGCTTGCCCGCGCCCACGGTGATCCGGTCCACGCTGCGCACGGGGGTGATCTCGGCGGCGGTGCCGCTGAAGAAGACCTCGTCGGCCGTGTAGAGCATCTCGCGCGGGATTGACTCCTCGCGGGCCTCGATGCCGAGCGTCCCGCACAGGTGCAGGATCGTGTCCCGGGTGATGCCGCCGAGGAGCGAGCCGTCCAGCGGTGGCGTGCGCACGGTGCCGTTCTTCACGAGGAAGACGTTCTGGCCGCTCCCTTCGCTGATCAGCCCGTCGGTGCCCACCGCGATCCCCTCGGCGTACCCGTTGGCCAGCGCCTCCATCTTCACGAGCTGGCTGTTGAGGTAGTTGCCCCCCGCCTTGGCGAGCGCGGGGAAGGTGTTGGGCGCGGGGCGGAACCAGCTCGACACGCAGGCGTCCACGCCCTGCTCCAGCGCCTCCGCGCCCAGGTAGCGCCCCCACGGCCAGCAGATGAGGAACGTCTCGATCGCGCTCGCGGTCGGGTTGAGGCCGAGCGCGCCGAGGCCGCGGATCACCAGGGGGCGCAGGTAGCCCTCCCGGAGCTCGTTGCGGCGCAGGAGCTCGCGGCACCCCTCCGCCAGATCCTCCGTGGAGTGCGGGATGGTCATGCGGTAGATCTTCGCCGACTCGGTGAGCCGGCGCAGGTGGTCCGCCAGGCGAAAGATCGCCGGGCCCCGCGCCGTGTCGTACGCCCGGATCCCCTCGAAGACGGAGGAGCCGTAGTGCACGACGTGGCTCATCACGTGGATGTTCGCGTCGTCCCAGGAGACCCATTCCCCGTCACGCCATATCCAACGCATTCCGATGTCGAGCGTGCTCATGCCACGGCTCCCTCTACGTCAAGGTGGCTGGTTGGGATGGCGCCGGGCAGACCACGGCGAGGGCGGGGGCTCGTGTCCGTGTGGCGTAACGAAATATAGACGAGGGCCCCCCGCCTTGGGGAGCCTGCCGCGCCTCCCTCGGGCCCGAGGGTTCGAGGCCTCCGACTCAGCCCGGGTCGTTCGCCGAGCGCCCGGTGAGCAGCTTCCTGTCGAACTCCTGGGCCCGCTCCATACGCGCGATCTGGTCGGAGAGCGCCGCCACCTGCTCGGAGAGGTCCTGCAGGCGGGCCTGCTCGTCGGCCGAGCCGGAGAAGCCCGACTGCCGGAGCGCCTTCGCCAGCGTCTCGACGAGCGGCTTGAAGGCGAAGCGCGCGGTGAGGATCAGCGTCAGCCCGGTGACCGGGATCATCACCAGCAGGATTCCCAGGATCGGGATCATGACCTCGTTCACGTGCGTCCTCTCCGTCGGGCGGGGTCGGTCTCGTGCTCCGTACGGACGCGCCCGCGCGCGGGGTTCAGCGGCCCGCCATGATCCGCTCGATGTCCGCCACGGACTTCGGCGCCCGCGCCGACAGGTTCTCGTGCCCGTCCGGCGTCACCAGGACCATGTCCTCGATCATGATCGCGACGTCGAGCTCCGGCGCGTACAGCTTGGGCTCCACCGTGAAGATCATCCCCGGCTCCAGGGGCGTGGAGTAGTCACGGCTGTCCGTCGCCTCCAGGCCGATGTGGTGCCCGATGTCGCGCACGCCCGCGCCACCCAGCGCCGTGTAGCGCGTCAGCCCGGCACCGCGCCCGAGGTAGTGCGTGGGCGAGGGCATGACCCCCCACACCCTGTCCGCACCACCCATCGCGTCGATGTCCTCCTTCGCCTCCAGCCCGTGGCTCCTGTAGACGCTCGCCGCGGCGCGGATCACGTCGAGGATCGTCACGCCGGGGCGGACCGCCGCGATCGCAGCCTCCTGGGCCTCGAGCACGATCTCGTAGAGGCGGCGCTGCTCGGCCGTGAACCGACCCGACACCGGGAAGGTGCGGCACAGGTCCGAGGTGTACATCGCCCACTCCGCGGCGCCGTAGTCGATGAAGACGAGGTCGCCGTCCTCCATCACGCGGTCCACCGAGTTGTAGTTCTCGGAGCGGATCGTGAAGAGCGACATCGCGTCCGGCCCGGACGCCACGATCGGCGTGAACGACGCGCGCGGCGATCCCTCGCGCTTCCACGTCCACTCCATGATCCCCGCGACCTCGAGGTCGTTCATCCCCGGACGGATGCGCCGCATCGCCTCCAGGAGCCCGTCGACGCTGATGTCCGCGGCCTTGCGCAGCGCGGCGATCTCCCAGCGGTCCTTCACCACGCGCATGCGCTCGACGGCGGGCGCGGCGTCCGCGAGCGTGCGCCCCGGGAGCAGCCCCGCCACGGACGCCTGCAGCTGCTGGCGCACGCTCAGCGGGGCGGCGAGCCCCGGCGGGGCGTACAGCGTCTCGCCGTCCTCGACGAACCAGACCGTGTCCGCCCCGGCGACCAGCCCCGGGAGGCGCGCGGCGAGCTCGTCGAGCGGGTACGTCTCGGCGATCCCCGTGGCCGCCTCGGCCTCCGGGCCCGGCGAGAGGCGCCGGATCATGCGGTTCCAGGCGGCGTCCACGAGGCGGGGGTCCTCGTACGGATACTGGCCGCCGGCGAACTGGCGCGGCCCGGGGAGGAAGAGCGCCGCGCGCGCGCCGCCGTGGCCGTCCGGGGCCGCGACGAGGATCGCGTAGGGAGACTCGACGCCCGTGAGGTAGAAGAAGTTCGGGTCCTGCTTCTTCACCCCCTCGTGGTGGATCATGTACTCGCCGGGGACCACGACCGGCCCGCGCAGCGTCTCCAGGAGGTGGGTGCGGCGCGCGGCGTACACCTCCTTCGGGAAGGCGACGTCGGACTGCCGGGCGGAGGCCGGGGAGGAGGCGAGGCAGACGACGAGGCCCGCGAGCGCCCCCGCACGGAGCCGTGGCCGCATCATCCCTCGATCGCGACGTAGAGGTCGTGGACCTTCTCGGTGAAGCCCCGCGTGTAGCCGGTGTCCAGCTTGAAGTCCAGCACGTCCACGCCCTCGCCCCGGGCCCACGCGTACATCGCGACGAAGGAGTCCGAGATCGCCGAGAGGGACCCGCTGTGGCGGTGGTGCAGGTACGAGCGTGCCGGGATCTCGAGCGCGGTCATCCCGACGGGAACGGCGGGGGCGTGCGCGACCTCCGCGCCCACGATCTGGCGATGCACACCGCCGACGACGTCGACGGACACGTCGACGAAGGTCGGGCCGGAGCGGTGCGCGATCTCGCCGACCCGCCCGAAGAGGATCTCCCACGCGCGCGGGATCTCCCGCCAGAGGCCGCGAAAGGAGGCCCGCACCTCGAGGCCCACCACGATCATTGCGCCCAGCTCGACGATGTCCACGTCAGCTTACGGGCCGCCGGCGCACCGGCCGACCTGGGTGGGCGGACTCGACGACGGCGCCGTTGCGCACGACCACGACCCCGCCGACCAGCACGTACGGGATGCCGGCCGAGGGCTGGGCGGGCTCGGCGAACGTGGCGCGGTCGAGCACGGTGGCCGGGTCGAAGAGCGTGAGGTCCGCGTCGGCGCCGACCGCCACCCTTCCCTTCCGGCGCATCTCCGGGAGCGCCGGCTCGAGGCGGCGCGCCGGCATGAGCGTCATCTTCCGCAGCGCGTCCATGAGCCCGAGCGTGCCCTGCTCGCGCACGTACCGGCCGAGCACGCGCGCGAACGTCCCGGCGCCGCGCGGGTGGGCCCGGCCGTCCACGAAGGGGGTGCCGTCCGAGGCGATCATGACGATGGGGTGGCCGACGGCGTACTCCATCTCCTCGCGCGGGATGATGTGCGCGATGATCGGCCCGCCCTCCTCGCGCCGGCGTGCGAAGCTCGCGGAATCCAGGCGCTCCCCGGTGGCCACCCACTCGATGTCGGAGTAGTCGCCACCCAGGCGCTCGCGCCAGCCCGGGTCGAAGATGGCCGACTGGATGCCCGTGGAGGCCGCCGTGTACGGATAGATCTCGGTCGTGACGTCGATCCCGGACGCCTGGGCCTTCCCGATCATGTCGAGGAGGACCGGGACCTGCTTCAGGCCGCTCGAGCCGATGTGCACGATGTGCACCGACCCGCCCGATCCGGCCGCGTCGGCGATCATCTCCTGCACCGCGGAGATGCTGCTCTCCGGCTCGACCAGCCCCGCGTAGCGGATGTGCACGAAGTTCGTCACGCCCCACTTCGCCGACGTCTGGAAGAGCCTGAAGATCTCGCTGCGCGAGGCGCCGGGCGTGTACTGGATCCCCATGCCGATGCCGAGCGCCCCCTCCGACAGCCCCTCCTCCACCAGAGCCTGCATGCGCGCCACCTGCTCGGCGGTCGCGGCGTCGTATTCGGCGGCGTGCTCGTCCTCGCCCATCGCCTCGTAGCGCACGCGGCCCTGCGAAACGGTCGCGCCGTAGTTGATGCGCCACCCGCGGGAGCGCTCGGCGTACCACGCGCCCACGGGAAACGCGCCCCCTTCCAGCTCGAGCGCCGTGGTCACGCCGTCACGCACCTGCAGGTCCGCGCTGAAGGGGTCCTGTCCGTGCGCGTGCAGGTCGATGAAGCCCGGCGCGATCACCAGCCCGCTCGCGTCGATGACCTCGCGCCCCTCGAGCGGTCCCGCTGTGATCGCCGCCACGCGGCCGTCCCGGATCCCCACGTCGCGCACGGCGTCGAGCCCCGACTCCGGATCCATCACCCGGCCGCCGCGCAGCACCAGATCGTACGTCTGCGCACCGAGCGAGGCCGGCACCAGCAGCGCCGACGTCAGCAGGATGCGGAGCGCGCGAGCCTTCATGAACCCCCCGGGTCCGGGTGCAGGTGACCCGCAATTAGGAAGGCGGAGGGGGTGGTACCGCAAGTTGCAGCCGCCGCCCGCACGGGGAGCGCTGGCGCGTCGGGCGCGCCTTCGCGATGGTTCGCCATGTCCTCCAAGCCCTCCCGGCGCGCGACCTGGACGCTGGTCCTGGCGCTCCTGGCACCGCTCCCCGCGCAGGCACAGACGGGCTCCACGGTCGTGGGCGCCCTGCTGGGCACGGCAGGGGGCTCGTACCTCTCGCTCGCGCTGACGACCGCCGCCGCGCGGGCCGGTCACTACGCCTACTCCCCCGCCCAGGCCCTGTGGCGGGCCGTGCCGATCCCCATGGGGGCGGTGGCGGGAGGCGTGCTGGGCCACCAGGGTGACGATCGCCTGCGCGACTCGGTCCTCTCGGGGCTCGTGGGCTTCGCGGCCGGCACCGCCGTCGGCGCGCTCGTCGGCGACCTCGCATGGGAACGGCCGGAGGGGGTGTGGTCGGGGGCGATCATCGGGAGTGGGCTGGGCCTCCTGGCCGGCGGGCTCGTGGGCGCCTTTCGTGGTGGAGGCGACGAGGGCGGCTCGACCCCCGCCGTGCTGGCGATCTCGATCCCGGTGGGCCCATGAAGCGCACCAAGCTCCTGGGCGTCGCCGTGCTCCTGGCCGCCTGCACGCGACAGACCTACGTGCCCCGCGAGACCCGCGCGCTCCCCGAGCCCGATCCGGGGGACGTGGCCGCGGTGCTCTTCCTGGTCGGGGACGCCGGCGCGGCGACGGTCGACGCCTCGCCGCTCCTCCACCGGCTGCGGCGCGACGTCGAGCAGTGGAGCGGCGCGCTCGGGACCGACTCCACGGTCACCGTCCTCTTCCTGGGCGACAACGTCTATCCGGAAGGCGTCCGCGACCCCGGAAGCGGCGATTTCGCGCGGGATACGGCCTACCTGTCGGCGCAGGCGTGGACGGTCGACGGGCCCGAGGCGCGCGCGCACGGCGCGCGCGCCGTCTTCCTACCCGGAAACCACGACTGGGGGAACCTCGCAGGGCTCGCGGGAGAGCGGCGGCTGAGGAACGAGGAGGACGTCATCGCATCCTGGGCGACCGCCGGGCGCGCGGTCTCCCTCCGGCCGAAGGCGGGTACGTCGGGGCCTGCCTCCTTCCAGGTGGGGCCGGCCACCGTGGTCGCGCTCGACACCGAGTGGTGGCTCCAGTCCGACGACAGCGCGGCGAAGGCGGTCGCGATCGACTCCCTCGAGGCCGCGCTGTGGGCGGCGCGCGGCGGCCCCACCGTCCTCGCCGCGCACCACCCCCTGGTCTCGGCGGGCCCGCACGGTACGCGCGGCGGCATGGGCCCCCTGAGCCTGTTGTCGAGGGCGGGCGCGCTCGTGCAGGATCTCAACTCCGGGCCGTACCGGGAGATGCGCGACGAGCTCTCGCGCGCGTTCCGCGAGGCCGAGCGTCCCCTGATCTACGCGGCGGGCCACGACCACACGCTGCAAGTGCTGCACACGGCCGGGCCGGGCCAGCCCGGGTGGACGCTCGTGAGCGGCGCCGGGAGCAAGCTCGAGAGCGTCTCCGAGATCGAGAACCTCGAGTGGGCGGCCGCCCAGCCCGGCTTCATGCGGCTCGTCTTCCGGCGGGACGGCGGCGTGACGCTCTTCGTCGAGACCGCGCCCGCGCCGACGCTCTCCTGTCGCGGGGGCGAGGAGCCGGACGCGTGCATGGCCCGGGCGCTCGCCGCCTACAGCACCGCGCACGCGGAGCGCTTGCGCTGATCGGTCGGCGCTCGCCCGCAGGGGGCGGCATCACTCCGGGCGCTTGAGCCCGAAGCCGCGGATCTTCCTGTGCAGCGTGCGGTCGGAGATGCCCAGGAGTTCCGCGGCCTGGCCCTGGTGCCACGCTGTGCGCGTCAGGGCCTCCTCGATTGCGAAGCGCTCCAGCTCCTCCAGGCGCAGCGAGGGGAGGACGCCCTGGCCGTCCGTTCCCGCGACGGTGACGACCGGCCCCGCCGCGATCGTGGCGCCGAGGTCGATCGAGCGGATGACGCGGTCCTGACTCAGGAGGGCGGCGCGCTCGACCACGTTGCGCAGCTCGCGCACGTTCCCCGGCCACGGGTACGCCTGCATCGCGGAGGCGGCCTCCTCCGCGATCGTCCACGTACCCGCGTCCGAGGGCCGCACGTCGTCGAGGAAGTGGCGCGCGAGCAGGAGGATGTCGTCCGGGCGCTCGCGCAGCGGGGGCAGCTCGAGCACGATCGCGTTGATGCGGTAGAAGAGGTCGCCGCGGAAGACGCCCTGCTCCACCAGCTCGGGGAGGGGGCGGTTCGTGGCGGACACGAGCCGGAAGTTCGTGGGGATCTCCTTGACGCCGCCCACGCGCCGGAAGGTGCGGGTCTCGAGCGCGCGCAGGAGCTTCGCCTGGAGCGGCTTCTCCAGGTCGCCGATCTCGTCGAGGAAGAGGGTGCCCCCGTCCGCCAGCTCGATCAGGCCGATCTTCCTTGCGGCGGCGCCCGTGAACGAGCCCTTCTCGTGCCCGAAGAGCTCGGATTCGGCCAGCGCCTCGGAGACGGCCGCGCAGTTCAGCGCCACGAGCGGCTCGGCGTGCCGGCCCGAGCGGCGGTGCAGGTCGCGTGCGATGAGCTCCTTCCCCGTCCCGGACTCCCCCGTGACGAGCACGGAGACGTCGGAGGCGGCCACGCGCTCCACCAGCTCCAGCGCGCGAAGCATGCGCGCGTCTCCCGTGACGAGCCGCACGCCGCCGGCGTCGCGGCTCGCCATCGCTTCGAGACGCTCCGTCTTCGCCTGGAGGCGACGCGCTTCCGCGGCCTTCCACACGAGCGTGAGCAGGCGCTCCCGCTCGACCGGCTTCTCCACGAAATCGTAGGCGCCGAGCTTCATCGCCCGCGTGGCCGTGGCGACCGTCCCGTGCCCCGAGACGAAGACCACTTGGGGGCGCGCGGGATCCCCGGCGATCCCCTCGAGCACCTCGAGGCCGTCGAGCCCCGGCATGCTCAGGTCGAGGAGGGCCACGTCGAAGACCTTCTCGCGCAACGCCGCGAGCGCGGAGCGCCCGTCCGGAACCGTGGTCACCAGGTGGCGCGTGCCCTCGGCGCCCCGGAGGAGGGTCTCGATCAGGACGCGCTGATCCTCGTCGTCGTCGGCGACGAGAACCGAGATGATCGGCTCGGAGGGCGGGGTCATGCCCCAAGCCTTGCAGCCGGGGCGGTCCCCCGCAAGCAGGGGGAAACGATTTGGCCCTGCGGGCTGGGCCCGCAGGGCCGAGGGGCCACCCTGCCTGGGGGGGCGTGGCACCCTCTTCCATCGGTTGGCGAGGCTGCGGGACCCGGCCCTGGGGGGGATCCGCTTCGCTGTCCTGGCTTCGCGTCTTCCAAACCAACCGGTGGAAGGAGCGCGGGCCCCGCAGCCCCATCGTGTCTTGTCGGCCCCTAATAGGGGCAAGGCCGGTGCCACGCCGGGCCCATCTCCACAACTACATTCATGACAACGGATTAGAGGCAGTTCGATGGTGTTCTGAAGGCCGCCGGACGGGCGACAACCTGTCCGGATCGGACAGGCTGTCCGGCCACCCTGGCTGCGGGTCCGGACACTTCGACCGGCCGACCGAATCCGCGGAGCGCGTCGACTCGTAGAGGGCGTCAGGCACCCTCGCCAACGGGAAGGATCCGACATGCGCAACTTCCTCATCCGGCTCGTCGTCAACGCGTTCGCGCTGTCGGCGGCGGCCTGGCTGGTTTCCGGCATCACGCTGACCGGGGGCTTCGGGGACGTCCTCCTGGTCGCCCTCGTCTTCGGGCTCGTGAACGCCCTCCTCAAGCCGATCGTCTTCCTCCTATCCCTCCCCTTCGTGATCCTCACGCTCGGGCTGTTCGCGTTCGTCGTGAACGGCGCCATGCTCCTGATCACGGCCGCGCTTACGGACCACCTCGCGGTGGCCGGCCTCGGGTCTGCGATCCTCGGGAGCGTGGTGATCTCGCTGGTGACGATCGTCCTGGGCGGCGCCCTGGACGACGACAGGAAGAAGAAGAGGGGGTAGGAGCCGGATCGCTCCCACCCCCTCCCGGGTCCGGTCGAGCCGGAGGGACGTTATTCCGAGCGGATCGCCCGGACCGGATCGGCCCGCGTGACGCGCCGGGCCGGGAGCCAGGCCGCGAGGGTAGCGGCAAGCACGAGAAGGAGCGCCGCGCCGCCCAGGCTCAGGGGGTCGGTGGGGCTCACGCCGTGCACCAGGCCGCGCGCGACGCGCCCCGCGGCGATCGCCCCGACGAGTCCCGCCCCGATGCCGATGAGGGCGACGCCGAGGGACGCCCGCACCACGAGCGCGACCACGTCCCCCGAGGCGGCCCCGAGCGCCATGCGGATGCCCATCTCGCGGACCCGGCGCTCCACCGAGTAGGACACCACGGCATAGACGCCGACCGTCGAGAGCGCGAGCGCCGCGAGCGCGAACACCAGGATCACGAGCGCCTCGAAGCGAGGTCGTACCAGCTCCCTGGCCTCGGTATCGACGAGCGGGCGGGCCGAGCCCAGCGAAAGGTCCGGGTCCAGCTCGAGGAGCGCGTCCTTGATCGGCTGGGCCAGCGCGCCCGGATCACCGGCCGTGCGCACCAGGAAGAACGTCGCCGGTCGGCCGAGCTGGCGGTTCGACCAGTAGATCTCCGGGTGCGGTGCCTCTCCCGGGGTGAGCGGCTTCGCGTCCGCCACGACGCCCACCACGCGCAGGGTCAGGCCGTTGTCGGTCACGCGCACGGTCCGGCCAACCGCGCTGCCGCCCGGCCAGGCGCTCCTCGCCATCGTCTGGTTGACCACGGCCACGCGATCCGCGTCCAGACCGTCGGCCTCGGTGATCTCACGCCCCTCGAGCACCGGGAGGCCGAGCGTGGCGAAGTACCCCGGCCCCACGTCGTACCACCACACGGAAGGGAGCTGGGCGCTCTCGTCGGCGCCCTCGACCAGGTACTGTGACGCGCCATCCCCGCCGCCGAAGAGCGGGCCCGCGGAAGCGGTCGCGACGGAGATCACCCCCGGCACCGCGGCGACGCGCTGCTCCGCCTGCCGCCACATCGAGAAGAGCTGGGGAGCGGACGTGTACTTCCCGACGTTCGCGAACGCGCTCATCGCCACCAGCGAGCCCCGGTCGAAGCCCGGGTCCCAGGAGAGGTAGCGGGCGAAGCTGCGCGCCAGGAGTCCCGCGCCGGCGAGGAGGACGAGGGAGAGCGCGAGCTCGGCGACCACGAGCGCGCTGCGCAGTCGGTTGGAGCCGCGCGTCTCCGCCTCGCGCGCGCCGGACTTGATCGTGCTCGCCAGGTCCCAGGCGGTGACCCGCAGCGCCGGCAGCACGGCGAAGACCGCCGTGGCCACCACGGAGAGGAGGGCGGCGAAGCCGAACACCCGGCCGTCCATCGCCACCTCGTCCATGCGCGGCATCGGCGGTGCGAGCCGCAGGAGGAGGCGGGTAGCCCCCATCGCCAGGCCGAGCGCGAGGAGCGTGGCCAGGCCCGTGAGGACGAGGCTCTCGCCGAGGATCCCCCGTACGAGCCTGCCGCGCTCGGCGCCCAGGGCCGCGCGCACGGCCAGCTCCTGGCGCCGACCCAGGCCGCGCGCAAGGAGGAGGTTGGCCACGTTGGCGCATACGATGAGGAGGAGGAGCGCGGCGGCGCCGAGGAACGCCATGAGCACCGGGCGCGTGTCGCCGACCACGACGTCGAGGAGCGAGGTGACGCGCAGCCGCCACTCGTCGTTCACCTCCTCGTGCGTGGAGGCGATGCGCGCGTACAGCCCCCTCAGCTCCTCACCCGCGGAGGCCCGGGTGGCGCCCGGCGCCAGGCGGCCGATGGCGCGAAAGCCGCGCCAGCCCCTCACCTCCGGGTCGAGCGGGTCGAAATGCGGGGGCTTCCACAGGACCGCGGACGCCATGTCGAACGGACCCTGGAATCCCTCCGGCAGGACGCCGATCACCTCGTACGGCTCCTCGTCCAGGTGGATCGTGGAGCCCACGACGGACGGATCGGCTCCGTAGCGCGAGGTCCAGAGCGCGTGGCTGAGCAGGACGACCTTGTCCCGGTCCGGCCCGTGCTCGTCGTCCCCGTAGAGGCGGCCGAGGATCGGGCGCACGCCCAGCGCGCGCAGGAAACCCGCGCTCGCGAGGCCCCCCGTGATCCCCCGTGATCCCGCGCCGTCGGAGAGGGCGTAGGGCCAGGTCCGCCCGATGCCCACGTCGCTCAGCTCGTGCGAGCCCAGACGGAAGTCCTCGATGTTGCCCGGCGAGCCCACGCAGTAGCCCGAAAGGCGCGGGTGCTCCTCGCAGATGATGACCAGCCTACCGGAGTCCGGCAGGTCGAGCGGCCGGAAGACGATCGAGTCGACCACGGTGAAGATCGCCGTGGCCGCGGTCATGCCGATCGCGAGGATCAGGAGCGCTGGAAGCGTGAAGCCCGGGCTGCGCGTCAGCGCCCGGAGCGAGAGTCCGATCGAACGCAGGAATCCACCCATCTTCCACCTCCGGATCACCCCTCGGAACGTGCGTCCCTTCGAAGTTATGGGACGCCCGACGGGGCCCGCGAGTTGAGACGTGTGGGGAAATACCCGCTCGGCGATGTCCGCCTTTCCTCCCGCCGCGCGCCGGCCGAACGGCCGGTCGATGGGCGTGGCGTCGCGGCGGCCGGGCGCGCGCCTTCGTCCGCCCGTCGGGCGGAAACGGCAGCGCGCGCCGAGCGCCCCGCGTCAGATCTTCCCGAGAATCCAGCTCAGGACGAGACGGACGATGCGCTTCAGGATGTTGATCATAGGGAGTCCTACGCGCGCGGGCGGCCGTGGGTTTCCCGGGGAAATACGCGAAACGCAGTGACCCGGCTGGGGATCGAACCCAGGACCTACGGATTAAAAGTCCGTTGCTCTACCAACTGAGCTACCGGGTCGGTGGGACGGCGTCGGACCGTGGACCCGACCTCGCCCCGCGCACCAAGATAGGCGCGCGCGCGCGATCGTGAAGCCCGAGCGTCCTCCCTTCACAGCGCCAGCTCGACCCTGACCACGCCCGTCTCGCCGGGGAGCACGCGGCTCTTGAAGCCCATCGACCGCACGAGGCCGAGCATCGGGGAATTGTCCGCGAGCACGTCCCCGAACACGCGCTTCATACCGCGCCCGCGCGCGTAGTCGACGATACGCTGCATGAGCGCGCGGCCGAGACCCTTCCCCGTCATCGAGCGTGCCAGGAGGATCGCGTACTCCCCGTTCTCGTTGTCGGGGTCGGAGCTGAGCTGCACGAGGCCGTGGACGGGCGTGGCGCCGGGCACGCCGGGCTCGGTGAGCACGAGGATCATCTCGCGGTCGTAGTCGATCTGCGTGAAGCGCGCCGTGTTCCGGTGCGAGAAGGCCTTCCGCGGCACGAAGAAGCGCAGCCGCACCTCCTCGGGCGTGAGCGCGTCGAAGAGGCGCTGCAGCGCGGGCTCGTCCTCGGGCAGGACAGGGCGCGTGTGGAGCGCCCTTCCCTCGACCTCACCCACCTCGCCCTCGAGCTCCTTGGGGTAGGGGCGGATCGCCAGGCGCGGCCCGGCGCGTTCGGCCGATGCGCGCACCTGGACGCGCGCCCCGCCCACCTGGAGCCCGCGGCCATCCACCCGGATCGGGTCGAGCGTCATCGCGACCAAGCCGGGGAGGTCCACCACGAGCTGCGCCACCTTCACGAGCGTGAGCGCTGCCGCCTCGAAGCCCGCCGTGGGCGCGTCGCGCCCTCCCTCCAGGACGCGCCCGAGGCGCGTGCGCTCCATGAGCGCGCGGGCCAGCCGGAGGTTCAGGGGAGGAAAGCCGACCGCCGCGTCGTCGGCCAGCTCCGCCGCGCCGCCACCCTGGCCCCACACGATCACCGGACCGAACTGCGCGTCCTCGCGCACCTCGATGCGCGCGGTGTGTTCGACCCCGCCCGGCGGCTCGCCTGCACCCATCCCGCTCCCGAAGGGGACGGCATACGCTTCGAGCACGCTGCGCGCCTCGCCGTCCGTGAGCGTCTCCCGCCCCTCCGCCACGGCGCGCTCGAGCACGGCGCCGGCGCGGACCGGCCTGGGGCGGAAGGCCTCCGGCAGCGACGGGGGCGTCTCGAGCAGCATGTCCTGCCGCACACCGTGCTCCGCGAGCTGCATGAACGCACGGATCGCGCGCTCGGGGGTGTCGTAGGACGGCACGCCGGACTCGTGCAGGACCGCCTGCGCCTCGGCGGTGGTGGCGGCGCCCACCCAGCTCGCGAGCAGCGTCTTGCCGCGGCGCGCCACCATGACGTTGGCGACCGCGCGCGCGGCCTCCACCCGGCTGCCGAGCGAGGTCGGGCAGTTGATGACGAGCACCGCGTCCACGCCTGCGTCCTCGACCAGGACGCGCAGCACCGCCTCGTACCTCCCGCCCGACGCCTCCCCCTGCACGTCCACGGGGTTGCCCCCGGTCCACACGTCCGGGAGGATCTCCGAGAGCGCGCGCACGCTGGCCTCCGAGAAGCTCGCCAGTCGCCCGCCGGCCTCCGCGAGGGCGTCCGCGGCCAGCACGCCCAGGCCGCCCCCGTTCGTTACGATCGCGAGGCGGCTCCCCCGGTGGCGGCGAGCGAGCGACAGCGTCTCCACCGCTCCGAACAGCTCCTCCAGCGTGTGCACGCGCAGGATGCCGGAGCGGCGGAACGCGGCGTCGTAGACGGCATCGGACCCGGCCACGGCCCCGGAGTGCGACGCGGCCGCCTTCACGCCTTCCGCGAAGCGCCCTCCCTTCACGGCGAGCACCGGCTTGACGCGGGCGGCCGCGCGCGCCGCCGACATGAACTTCCGCGAGTGGTGGATCCCCTCCACGTAGAGGAGGATCGCGTCGGTGCGCGGGTCGGTCGCGAGGTAATCCAGCATGTCGCCGAAGTCGACGTCCAGCACGTCCCCGAGCGACACGAGGTGCGAGAAGCCGATCGCGCGCGGCTCGGCCCAGTCCTGGACGGCCTCGACGATCGCGCCGGACTGGGCGACGAACGCCAGGCCTCCCGCCGAGGAGGGGAGGTGGGAGAAGCTCGCGTTGAGGCGCATGGCCGGCACGATCACGCCGAGGCACGCGGGCCCGATGATGCGCATCCCGTGCGTACGCGCGGCATCCGCCAGAGCCCGCGTCAGCGCCTCCCCGCCTCCCGGGTCGCCCCCCGTGCCGAAGCCGGCCGTCACGATCACCGCGGCGCGCGTGCCATGCGCACCCAGGCGCGCGACGATGTCGGGGATCGAGGCCGGCGGCGTGGCGATCACCGCCAGCTCCGGCGCCTCGGGAAGCTCGTCCACCGTCGCCACGCTGTGGACACCGAAGATCACCCGCGCCTCGAGGTTCACGAAGGAGAGCGCGGGTCCGAAGCCTCCCGCCTGGAGATTGCGGGCCAGCACGTTCCCCACCGATCCGCGTCGGGAGCTGGCGCCCACCAGCGTGACCGAGCGGGGACGGAAGAACGACCTGAGGTTGCGGATGCTCAACGGTCGCGTCGCATGAGGAGGGGGGAAGCGGCGGGGCGGCCTCAGCCGTCGCCGGACTCGGGCCCCCGGGCCAGGCGCCGTCCCATCCACCCACCCGCCGACGTCGCCACGAGCTGCAGGAGGATGATGCCGAGCACGGAGCGCGTCGGCCCCGACCACTCCTGGACGCTCCCCGGGGCCGCGAAGCTCCCGACGAACCCGACGAGGACGCTCAGCAGCGTGATCGCGCCCGCGTGCAGGATGGGCGCGTCGCTCCAGCGCACGCCGACGAACAGACCGCCCGCGAAGAAGCCGATCCCGATGGCGAGGACGACCCCGACCACCGTGCCCGGACCTTGGGGAAGCACGCCGATCCCGACCATCGCGATGTAGACCGCCGAGGTGACGGCGATGGCGACGAGCCAGCCTCCGACCACCCAGCCGGGGTGGAGATTGCGCAGGTGCTCCGAATGCATGGTCCCTCCCGATGAGGCGCAGAGGTGCCCGACCTGCTCGTAGTCTAGCGAATCCGGAGGCACCTGAGGGACGCGGCCGCTAGAGCTCCAGCTCGAGCTGCATCAGGCCGAAGGTGAGACGGTGGTGCGGGGTGAAGCCCAGCGCGTCGATCGCCCCGCGGTGCGCGGCGGTGCCGTAGCCGACGTTCGTCTCCCACCCGTACCCGGGGTAGCGTCGGGCCAGGCGGTGCATCAGCCGGTCGCGCACGACCTTGGCGACGATCGAGGCGCAGGAGATCGAGTGGATGAGCGCGTCGCCATCGACGACCGCCTCGTGCGCCCACGCCAGGTTCTTCACGGGATTGCCGTCCACCACCACCTGGTCGGGCACCCGGGCCAGGCGCGCGAGCGCGCGCCCCATCGCCCTGGTGGTGGCCTGCAGGATGTTGATGCGGTCGATCTCGCGCACAGACGCCGCGCCCACGCCCACGCACAAGGCGGTCGCCATGATCTCCGCGAACAGCTCCTCCCGGATGTCGGCGGCGAGCTGCTTGGAGTCGTCCGCACCCACGATGCAGGCGTCCACGGGGAGGATCACCGCGGCCGCCACCACGGGGCCCGCGAGCGGGCCCCGGCCCACCTCGTCCACCCCGGCCACCAAAAGACCGCGGCTCCAGAACCGACGCTCGTAGTCGAGGAGGCTCTGGAGCCGCGCTGCTTCCAGCTCCGGCGTCGAAGGCCGGGAGGCCATCAGGTGGTCGTGCGCTTCTCCGCGATGCGGGCCGACTTGCCACGGCGGCCGCGCAGGTAGTACAGCTTCGCCCGACGGACCCGCCCGTGGCGCACCACCTCGATGCCCTTGACGGTGGGTGCGTGGAGCGGGAAGATGCGCTCGACGCCGATGCCGCTCGAGATCTTGCGGACGGTGAAGGTCTCGCTCAGGCCGCCGTTCTTGCGGGCGATGCACACGCCCTCGAAGGCCTGGATGCGCTCCTTGTTCCCCTCGCGAACGAGGTAGTTGACCCGGACGGTGTCGCCGGGAGCGAAGTCGGGAGCGTCGTCCCGGAGCTGCTCTTGCTCGATCTGTTGAATGAGGTCAGCCATCGTCGCCTCCCATGACACGGACCGGCCTGGAGGGCCTGGATTTCCGGAGAGACCGCTAATGTAATGCCGCAGCAGGGAGCGGTGAAGCCCCGGACCACGGGGCCGCATTGGCCCCGAGCGTCGTCGCGACGCAAACTGAGGGTCCCCGGGGACCCCGACGGAGGACCGCATGCGCCCGCATCCACGCCGCACCGCGCTGGCCTACGCCACCACCCTGTTCCTGGCGCTGCTCCCGCTGGCCGGCTCGTGCACGGGCGGCGAACACGCCGGACCGGGCACCGCCGCGGCGGACGACGGGGGAGAGACGAGGCCGGAGCGGCTCCGCCGCCTCCTGGGCGCGCTGGCCGACGACTCGATGCGCGGGCGTCGCCTGGGGAGCCCCGAGAACGAGCAGGCGGCCCGCTTCCTCGCCGCCGAGCTCGAGCACCTCGGCGTCCGGCCGGCCGGGGACGGCGGCTACCTCCAGCGGGTGCCGCTCGCGCGCGTCCAGCGGAACGGGCGCGTCCGCCTCGCCATGCCCTCGCCGTCGCTCGACTTCGACACCCTTCCTCCGGACGCGCTCGTCGAAGGGGAGGCCAACGTGGTGGGGATCATCCCCGGCTCGGACGCCGGCCTGGCGGCCGAGGCCGTGGTCATCGGCGCCCACTTCGACCACGTCGGCGTGGGCCGGGCCGTGGACGGCGACTCCATCTACAACGGCGCCGACGACGACGCGAGCGGGGCGGTCGCGGTCCTGGAGATCGCACGCGACCTGGAGCACGGGCCGGCTCCGCGGAGAACCGTGGTCGTGCTGCTGAGCACCGGCGAGGAGGAAGGGCTGCTCGGCACCGCCTGGTACCTGGACCACCCCGCCGTTCCACTCGAGCGCACCGTCGCGGACATCCAGATCGAGATGATCGGGCGCCCCGACTCGCTGGCGGGCGGCCCGGGCCACGCCTGGCTCACCGGGTACGAGCGCACGACGATGGGCGATCGGCTCTCCGAGGCGCACTGGAGCGGGGGAAGCTCGCCGATCGTGCCCGACCCACGCCCCGGGCAGCGCTTCTTCTTCCGGAGCGACAACGTCCCCTTCGCGCTCGCCGGCATCCCCGCGCATACGCTGTCCTCGTTCAACATGCACGAGGACTACCACCAGCCGAGCGACGAGGTGGACGCCATCGACTTCGAGCACATGGCTGCCGTGATCGACGCCGCTACCCAGGCCGTGCGCTTCATCGCGGACGGTCCCCGGCCGGAGTGGAAGCCGGGCGGCCGGGGGGACTTCCCGGTCAGTCGTCGATGAGCTCGGGGCGGCGCGCCCGCGTCAGGCGCTCGGCCTCCTGCACCCGCCACGCCGCGATGCGGGCGTGGTCCCCCGAGCGGAGGACCTCGGGCACCTCGTGGCCCCGGTACACGGGCGGGCGTGTGTAGCTCGGCGCGCTGAGCTTGCCGCCGTCGTAGAACGAGTCCGACGACGCGGCCTCGTGGTCGCCCATGGCCCCCGGAAGGAGCCGCACGACCGCGTCGGTCACGGCGAGCGCTCCGACCTCGCCGCCCGAGAGCACGAAGTCGCCGATCGACACCTCGTCGGTGGCGAGGTGCTCCGCCACGCGCTGGTCGACATCCTTGTAGTGGCCGCACAGGAGGGTGAGCTCGGGCGCGACGGCGAAGCGCACCGCGTCCTCGTGACGGAAGGGGCGCCCCCGCGCCGACAGCAGGACGATCGGGCCGGCGGGGCGCAGGTCGTCCACGGCCTCGAAGAAGGGCTCGGGCTTCATGACCATCCCGGCGCCGCCTCCGTAGGGGACGTCGTCCACCGTGCGGTGACGGTCGTGCGTGTAGCCGCGCAGGTCCACGAGCCGGTACGTCACGAGCCCCGCGTCCGCGGCGCGCTTCGGGATCGACAGCGCCAGCGGCCCGGCGAAGAACTCCGGGAAGATCGTGACGATGGTGATGCGCATCACAGCTCCAGGAGCCCCTCGGGTGGATCCACGACCAGACGTCGACCCTCGCGGTCGACCTCCACCACGATCTCCTTGCGGAAGGGGATCATGTACGTGCGGCCGTCGCCCTGCACCTCGAGCAGCTCCGAAGGAGCGAGGTCGTAGACCTCCGCGACGCGCCCGAGCGCGACGCCTTCCACCGTGAACACCTCGCACCCCAGGATCTGGTGGTAGAAGAGCTCCCCTTCCTCCAGCGGCTCCAGGTCGTCGAGGCTGCGCAGCACGTAGCGACCGCGCAGCACCTCGGCCTCGGAGCGCGTCTCCACACCGTCGAAGGTGACCAGGAAGCCGTCCTGGAAGGGGCGCACCGCGACGACGCGGAGCGGGGGGACGTCGGGATCGGGCTCGCGTCCGTCTCCGTCTCCCGGAAGCAGAACCACCCCGGGGGCGAAGGTGCCCTCGGGGTGGTCCGTCAGAGGCTGGACGAAGAGCTCTCCACGGATGCCGTGGGCCCTCGCGAGGTGCCCGACGACGAGGAAGCCCGGGTCGGTACGACCCATGGTCCCGTGTGTCCGAGCGCTACTCGGACTTCTCCTCGGCTCCGCCTTCCGCCGCGGCCGCCTCGCCCTCGGCGGCGGCCGCCTCCGCGGCAGCGGCCTCCGCAGCGGCGGCTTCGGCAGCGGCGGCTTCGGCGGCGGCGGCTTCGGCGGCGGCGGCCGCAGCCGTGGCGGCTTCGGCCTTCCGCTTCTCGGCGGCCCGCTTGGCGGCAAGCTCCTCGGCGCGCTTGGCCTCGCGCTCCGCGGCGGCGACCTCGCCGACCGCGACGGTCGCGTCGCCACCCTGGCGGGCCTTCGTGATCAGCGACCTCACCGTCCCCGACGGAGATGCGCCCTTGCCGAGCCAGTGGTCGAGGCGCTCCATGTCGAGCACCAGGCGTGCAGGCTGCGAGAGCGGCTTGTAGTAGCCGAGGCTCTCCACGAAGCGACCGTCACGGGGCGAGAGGCTGTCGGCCACCACGATCCGGTAGTGGGGCTGCTTCTTCCGGCCCATCCGCCGGAGTCGAATTCGTACGGGCATGGTCCTGGGCGATTCCTTGTGCGCGACCGGGCCCCGCCGCGCGCGGCCGCCCGGCCCGGGGGCGCTCGACCCCCGGAAAGACAGACGTAAAGGATAACCGGACCGCGCGGGAGGGTCCAGACGGCGGGCCGTTTCCTCCTTCCTCCGCCCGACCGCGCCCTCAGGCCGGGAGCGGGAGGAGCGCCCGCGCCCGCCGCGCGATCTCCCGCCCGATCGAGAGCGAGGCGGTCGCCGCCGGGCTGGGCGCGTTCACGGCGTGGACGGCACCCTCCTCCTCGACGAAGAGGAAGTCGTGCACGAAGTCGCCGTTCGGCAGCATCGCCTGGGCGCGCACGCCCGACCCGCCCGGGACGAGGTCTCCGTCCTCGATCTCCGGGACGAGCCGCCGGAGCGCCCGCACGAAGCGCGCCCGGTCGAACGACTGCGCCAGCTCCCTCGCCACCATCCGTCGATGGCGCACGGCGAAGCGCCAGAGCCCGGGGAAGCGGAGCGTGTCGAAGAGGTCGCGCCCGTTCACCGTGCGCAGCTCGTAGCCCTCGCGGGCGAACGCCAGCACCGCGTTCGGACCGGCGTCGATCCCGCCCTCGATCCGGCGGGTGAAGTGCACCCCCAGGAACGGGAAGCCGGGCTCGGGGAGCGGGTAGATCAGGTGGCGCACCAGGTGCGATCGCTCGGCGCGGAGGCGCTGGTACTCTCCGCGGAACGGCACGATGCGCGCGGGCGTCCTCGCGCCGGCCATGGCGGCCACGCGGTCGGAGTGGAGGCCGGCGCAGTTGACGATCACGCGCGACGTGAACTCTCCCGCGCCGGTCACGATCCGCCACCCTCCGCGCTCGCGCACGAGGCGGCGCACCCCGGCGCCGGCGCGCACGTCCCCACCCCGCCCCGCGACCTCGCGCGCCAGCGTCTCGCACACCGCTGCATACGAGACGATCCCCTCCTCGGGCACGTGGATCGCCCCCACGCAGCGTACGTGCGGCTCGATCTCCAGCGCCTCCTCGGCCGACAGGCGGCGGAGCCCCTGCAGGCCGTTGGCGCGCCCACGCTCGAGCATCGCCTCCAGCCGGGGCAGCTCCTCCGGCTCCGTGGCCACCACCAGCTTGCCGCAGATCTCGTGCGGGATGCGATGGTGCACGCAGAACTGCGTCATGCTCCGGATGCCGTCGCGCGCCAGGCGCGCCTTCTCCGAGCCCGGCTGATACTGGAGGCCGGCGTGGAGCACGCCGCTGTTGTGGGTGCTCTGGTGGCGGGCCAGCCCAGGCTCCTTCTCGAGAAGCCGGACGCGGAATCCCGCCTCGTCGTCGAGCAGCGCCCAGGCCGTGGCGAGCCCGACGATCCCCCCGCCGATGACCGTGATGTCCGCAGGCATGGGAAAGCTTCGCCGTCCCGCCGGCGGCGGACAAGATCGGGGCCGGACGCCCTGCGGACGCCCGGCCCCGGAAAGCCAGCCGTGGAGTCGCCTGCCTAGTGGATCTTCACCAGGCGCACGTCGCCGCTCACGGTGTTGAGGGAAAGGGAGCGCCCGCCCCCGTCGCCGATGGTGCCGCGGAGCTTTCCGCCCACCCACCGGTGCAGACCGGTCGAGGTGAGCTTCATGTCGAAGTCCGAGTCGAGGTCTCCGGAGACCGACTGGAACTCCACGTCCGCGGCGAGGCTCGCCGGCATGCGCAGCGTGATGTCGCCGCTCACCGTGTGGAAGGAGAGGTCATGCCAGTCGAGCGCGCCCATCTGGATGTCCAGGGAGCCGCTCACCGCGCTGGCCCGGGCCGTGCCGGTGGTCGATACCGTGACGTCGCCGCTGACCGTCTCCGCCGTGACGTCGGAGCGCAGGCCACGCGCCTCGACGTCCCCGGACACGACGTTGCCCACGAACTCGATGCCCGCGGGGACCTTCACCGTGTAGTCCACGGTGACGCGCGGCCCGTCCCGGTGCCGATCGCGTCGGTCGTGGTCTCCGTTCAGGTCGCAGTCGCCACCCGGATGGTCCTCCGGGTGGTACACCGCGCAGACGGTCACGCCGTGCGTGTTCTCCACCACGCGGATCTCCACCTCGTCGAAGTCCGAGCCGCGCCCGTGCTTCTCGGCCACCACCTCCGCGGTGCTCCCCGAGGCCGGCTCGGCCGTGATGTTCCCGCTGATCCCCCGCACCTCGAGAACCTGGTCGCCCGAGAGGCGACCGCTCCACTGGAACGGCTTCTCCTGGGCGGCGGCCGAGCCGGTCGCCCCCACCACCGCCCCGAACGCCACCACCCCGAGCGCCGCCGCGCGGCGCGCTGCTGTCCACGTCATCCCTCGTCCCCCCGGCTACGGTCGGTCCGTGCGCACACTCCCGTCCTCACCCGGCTTCGACGTCCCCGCGGACCCTTTGGTTGGAAAGGGCCGCGGGGCGCTACCGCTCGTAGAGCACCTGGTACAGCACCAGGCCGTGCGCGACGGCCTCCGCCGTGACCGAGGCCATGTAGCCGGGCATCTCCCCGAGCTCCGCGGCGGTCATCCCCTGGAGCGCCCCCATCGGATCGTCACCGGGGCGCATCCCCGCGAAGCGCTTCATGAGCCCCGCCTTCACCGCGGCCAGCACCCAGGGCTTGGTCTCCACGGTGGCCTTGGTGACCACGGCGTCGCGGATGGCCCCGTCCGGGGTGAGCGACAGGCCCACCTCGATCGGGCCGTGCTGGGTGTTCACCTGCGGGAACAGCACGACGCCGGCGACGTTCCCGGATCCGTCCTTCCCGTAGTAGAACTTGAAGGACTGGTCCTCCGGCTCGAACCCACCCTCGGTACGGATCCGATCGAAGTCCGATCGGCCCACATCCACCGTCTTCAGGAAGAACTGCGTGGCGTCCGGGACCGTGGCCCGGATCATGTCCGCCTGCTTCTGGAGCACCACGGTGGGCGTGATGTGCGGCGGCGTCGCCGCCGACAGCGTGAGCGTCGCCGCGACCGCGGCGAGCGCGGCGGCGAGTCTTCGCATGGGCTTCATGATGCCTCTCCTGCTCGCGTTCTACGTGGAGATCCGGTCGGGACCGACTCAGCGGGCTCATCCGCGCGGCCGCCACCCAAAGCGGCGCGCAGGACGCCGACGAGCACGAACGCGTAGACCGCGGCCATGAGCCATCCCGACAGGATCGTGAGGTACGAGAAGCCGGGGATCCCGGCCTTGATGAGCCACTGGCCCGAGAAGTCGAGCGCGCCGGACCCGAAGGCCGCCGCGATGACCGTGTTCCGCCACGGCGCATGCCAGTCCAGCCCCAGGACCAGGAGCGTCTGCAGCGCCGCGACGATGGCGTAGATCATGATGTGGATGTGGCTGTCCTGGACGAGGAGGCGCGTGTCGACGCGGTGCACGTCCCCCCCATCCCGCTCAGGTCGAGCGGTTGCGTCGAGCTGCGCGATTCCTCGGGGAGCGTCGACTCCTCCACGTGCCCGGACGGCGCGTACGTCGTGGCGACGCGCTCGGGGGTGAGGCCCGCCCAGTCCTTCACCATGAAGAAGGCGAAGACGTAGGCGTAGCCGAGCACCGCCATGAAGAGCACGGCGGCGAGGCGCACCGACGGATCGCACCGCCGCAGGCTGTACAAACCGTCGCCGCGCATCAGAAGGTCGTCACGAGCTGGAGGACGTAGCGCATCCTCCAGTCGTGCTCGCCGCCGTCCGAATCCTCGAACGCAGGCACCGATGCGTGATCCAGGCGCGCCTCCGCCCGGAGCTGGAAGCGCGGGATGCGGAACGTGGTGTGCTCGACGTTGGCGAAGATCCCCTCGCGCCCGGTGCCCAGGAAGAGCATCGGGCTGAACGTGAGCGACTGCAGCGTCTGCGTGTCGCCCGTGCGCACTCCGTCACGATCGCGGAAGGTCTCGCCCCGCAGCGTGGCCCCCACGTGCTCGCCCAGGCGGCGGAAGACGGTGAGGGTGGCACCGTACCAGCGCGCGTCGCCGCCGTCCTCGAGCACCCCGCGGTCGCCTCCGTAGTTGGCCTCGCCCGCGAGGATCCAGGCGTGTCCGGCCTCGAGCGCGTAGTCGGCCGAGAGGAGGTAGCGATCGTGCACGTCGCCGGGCTCCCCCTCCGCGCCCCAGAGCCCGCTGACGCCGAAGCTCGTGTGCTCCGTGGGGATGAGCCCCACGCGCAGCCCCCCGGTCTTGCCGTGGTTCTCGTCGACCTGGGCGTCCCACCCGTTCCCGGCCATCGCCGTGAGGTCCACGTGCGGGCTCGCCGCCCACCGCCCCACGAGCCCCACCATCTTCGCCGGTCGCGCGAGCTCGAAGTTGTAGCTGGAGGTGGCCTGGAAGTTGAGCGGCTCGTCGTCGCGCTCGAAGCCGATCGGGGTGTCGAACTTCCCGAAGGAGAGGCTGAGCCCCGAGCCGCCTCCGGGAGTGAAGTTCACGAGGAGGTTGTCGATCTCGATCTCGGTGGGCACCTCGTCGCCGGCCTCCAGCGCCTCCGCGGCCTCGTCACCCGATACGAGCGCCGTCGTGAGCTGGCCGAAGAACCAGACCCGGTCGGACACCTCCCGGAAGAAGGCGACCGCGAGCTTGCCGGCGCGTGCGGAGTTGTCGCCCGAGCGCTGGTCCCAGCCGTAGTCCCCGACGCCGAAGCCGGTGATCTGGAGCGGGAACCGGCTCTCACCGGTGAGATCGTCGAGGCTCTGCCCGCTCGCGCGGCCGAGGTCGATCGGCGTGTCCTGGGCGCGCACCGCGGCAGGTGCGGCGCCGATCCCCGCGGCTACGGCGAGGAGAGGCAGGAGCCTGCCCCGCAATGAGAACGGCATGACGGATGTCTCCCTTCCGGGCTGCGTCCGGACGGATCCGGGACGCAGCCATGAGGTGGAATGGACGGGAACGCGCCGGGCCCTCGGCGCGCGCGGGCACGAGGCGAGCGCGCACGCCGGCAGAGGGGCGGCGTTCCTGTTGCGGCGTGGAGGGAGATCAGCCCCGCGGAGGGGGGCTCGTCGGCTCGGGGAGGATGGAGAGGAGCCGCGCGGGCGCGTCGGCGGGCGCGAAGGCGCGCACCGTGGCGAAGACGTCCGCTCCCGCACGGGCGTGGAGCCACGCCACCGCGACGCGTCCCAGCGCGACGGACTGCTGCGACGTGACGCTGCCGGCGTGGCAGAGCACCCCGGAGGTGGTGCCGGTCGCGTGATGCGACGCGTGGTCGGCGGCGGGATGGGCGTGGTGGCCCATGGCGGCGTCCATCGGAGGCGCGAGCCGGGACATCATGAGGCAGTGCAGCCCGCAGACGAGCTGGGGCTGAGCCGCGACGAGCAGGGCCAACGCGAGCACCCCCGCGATGCGCCGCAGCGGAGCGTCGCGCCTCACGCGCCGACCCTCCGAGCCCGTGCTGTCCCCCCTCGGATCATCCGGCCCGCCCCTGGAAGACCTCGAAGACGCACTCGTTCGGCCGACGGGCCCGATGCCCGCCGCGCCCGACTCTAACCCGACCTGCACACGATGGGTTCCGTCACGGCCGCCGAGCGGAACGCGGCGTGCGCCGGCGCCGTCCCGGGTCAGCCCCCGAACGGCATGCCAGGGAAGCCTCCGCCCATGCCGCCCATGCCGCCCATCATCCCCTTCATCCCCTTCATGAACTTCTGCATCTCCTTGAACTGCTTCATCAGCCGGTTGACCTCGGCCACCGGCCGGCCGCTCCCGCGGGCGATGCGGGCGCGCCGGGAGCCGTTCAGGATGTCGGGGTTGGCGCGCTCCTGCGGCGTCATCGACAGGATGATCGCCTCCACGTGCTTCATGCGCTTGGGGTCCATCTGGGACGCAGGGATCGACAGCTTGGCCGCACCGGGGATGAGCTTCAGGAGCTGCTCGAGCGGGCCCATCTTCTGCACCTGCCGCATCGCCGTGAGGAAGTCCTCGAGCGTGAAGCGGCCCTTTCCCAGCGCCTTCTCGGCGAGCTTCGTCTGCTCCTCCTCGTCGATCGCCGCCTGGGCGCGCTCCACGAGGCCGACCACGTCCCCCATCTGGAGGATGCGGCCGGCGAGCCGCTGCGGATCCGCGACGTCGAGGTCATCCACCCCCTCGCCCACGCCGACGTACTTGATCGGCTTGCCGGTCACGCCCCGGATCGAGAGCGCCGCCCCGCCGCGCGCGTCGCCGTCCATCTTCGTGAGCAGCACGCCGGTCAGGCCGAGCGCGTCGTCGAAGCCCTGCGCGATCTTCACGGCCTCCTGTCCGGTCATCGCGTCCGCCACGAGGAGGACCTCCTGCGGCTGCACCGCCTCCTTCACACGGCGCAGCTCGTCCATGAGCGCCTCGTCGATCTGGAGGCGGCCCGCGGTGTCGACGAGGAGCACCTGGTTGCGCGCGGCCCGCGCGGCGTCGCGCGCGGCCACGGCCGTGGCCACGGGGTCCCCACCGAAGGTGCCGGCGTGCACGGGGACGCCGATCTGGCGTCCGAGCGTCTGGAGCTGCTCGATGGCCGCAGGGCGCTGCAGGTCGCAGGCGGCCATCATCGGATGGCGCCCCTCGCGCCCGAGCCGCTTGGCGAGCTTGGCGGTCGACGTCGTCTTCCCCGAGCCCTGCAGCCCCACCATCAGGATCACGGTCGGCGGCGAGGGCGCCCACGCCAGCACGGGGCGGCCTTCGCCCATGAGGTTGGCCAGCTCGTCGTGCACGATCTTCACGATCTGCTGGCCGGGGCTCACGGACTTCATCACCGCCTCGCCCAGGGCCCGCTCCTGCACCCGGGCCAGGAACTCGCGCGTGACCGCGAAGTTCACGTCCGCCTCGAGCAGGACGCGACGCACCTCGCGCAGCCCCTCCTTGATCATCGGCTCGTTCAGGACGCCCCGCTGACGCAGTCGGGCGAGGGCCTTGTCGAGCTTGTTGCTCAGCTCGTCGAACATTCCTGGAGTCGCGCTCCGTGCGTGAAGGTCGAGGCGGCTGCGCCGGTGCGGGAGCGCGGGCGTCCCACCGCATCCGGGAGCACCTACACTAGCACGTCGGCCCGGAAGGGGCGTACCCCTCCGTACACGACACGATCGCGGGGGCGAGGGTTCGCTTGACTACTGACCTGACGTCACTATTATGGACCTTCAGTCCATAGTCGTCGTTCGCACGGAGGTCCAGGTGGCCGCCCAGAGAGACCCCGCGGGCTTCCTCCCGCTGAAGCCCGAAGACTTCCAGATCCTGCTCGCGCTCGAGGACGGGGAGCGCCACGGATACGCCGTCCTGAAGGAGATCGAGCGCGCCAGTGCGGGCGCCGTGTCCCCGGCCACCTCCCCCTTCTACCGGAAGCTGCGGAGGATGGAGGACCAGGGGCTGCTCACCGAGACGGACGCACGGCCGTCCCCGGAGCTCGACGACGAGCGTCGTCGCTACTACGCGCTCACCCCACTCGGACGGGAGGTGCTCTCGCTCGAGGCGCGGCGCGTGGTCGCGCTCGCCGGGCACGAGCGCATCGTGCGCCTCGCACGCTCCGCGGAAGCGAAGGGGTGAGTCGGGACGCGAGCCTGGCCGCCCGCTGGCTGCGCCTCCTGACGCGGCTCTACCCGCCGGCCTTCCGGACGCGCTCGGCGGGCGAGCTCGCGGCGTTGCTGGAGCAGGGCGCGCGCGACGCGGCGGCACGGGGTGGATGGGCGCTCGCGCGCTACGTGGCGCGGAACACGGTGTGGTGCCTCCGGGACGCCGCCACCGAACGGTGGGCGGACGGGATCGGGGGGCGGACCAGGGGTGAGGAGGGAGGCGGCATGCACCTTCGAGACGGGATCCAGGCGCTGCGCACGGCGGTGCGGAGCCTCGTGCGCCACCCGGGCTACACGCTCCCGGCGCTCCTGACGCTGGTCCTCGGGATCGGCGCGAACACGGCCATGTTCAGCGTGCTCTACCACGTCGTCCTCCGCCCCCTTCCCTACCCGGCGCCCGACCGCCTCGTCGAGCTCGCACCGGCCGACCCCGAGGAGGGCCCCGGCGGCTTCTCACTCCCGGACGTCCGCGACTGGCAGGAGCGTGCGCGCACCCTGTCCGCCATGGGCGCGTATTCGACGATCCCCTCCGACCTCATCCTCACGGGCGGGGGCGAGGACGCGCGCGATGTCGAGACGGCGTACGTGACATCCGGCTTCTTCGAGGCGATGGGCACACCGCCCCTCCTGGGGAGCTGGCTCCCGCCCGACGCGGAGGAGGGCGACAACCGCGTGGTCGTCGCGAGCCACGCCTTCTGGGTGGGAGAGCTGGGCGCCGACCCGTCGGCGGTCGGGCGGGCGCTCACGCTCTCCGGGGTGGCCTACCGGCTCGTCGGCGTGATGCCGCCCGAGTTCGCCTTCCCGGATCCGGGCGTCGAGGTGTGGACGTTCCTGTCGGTGATCCCCTCCACCAGCATCCCGTTGCAGCTCCGCGTCGTCCGGCTCCTCCAGGGCGTGGGGCGGATGAAGCCGGACGCCACGGTGGGCGAGACGCGCGCGGACGTAGCGGAGATCGCATCCGAGCTCGCGCGCACGTATCCGGACAGCAACGACCGGGTCCCGTCGGCCGTGGTACGCTCCCTCCGGAGCACCCTCGTGGGCGACGTGCGCAGGCCGCTCGTGGTGCTCATGGCGGCAGCGCTCCTCATCCTGACGATCGTGTGCGCGAACGTGGCGAACCTGGCGCTCACCCGCGAAGCCGGCCGCGAGACGGAGCTGGCCGTGCGCGCGGCGCTGGGCGCGAGCCGGGCGCGGCGCGCGGCGCTGGTCACGACCGAGAGCCTCCTCTTGTCGCTGGTGGGCGGCGTGATCGGGCTCGCGCTGGCGGCCTGGGGGACCGGGGTGGTCGTGGCGCTGAACGCGGGGACGCTGCCCCGCGCGCGGGAGATCGCCCCCGACTGGCGCGTGGCCCTCTTCTCCCTCGGCGTGTCGATGGCGGTCGGGCTGATCTTCGCCTTCCTCCCGGGGATGCGGGCCGCGCGCTCCGATCTCTCCGACCGCCTGCGTGCCGGTGCGCGCGGGCTCTCCGGCGCGGACCGCGCGCGCGACGTGCTCGTGGTGTCCCAGGTGGCGCTCTCGGTCGTGCTGGTCGTCGGCGCCGGCCTCATGGGCCGCAGCCTCCAGGCGCTCGGCCGGGTCGATCCGGGCTTCGACGCGGACGGCCTCGTCGTGGCCGACCTCACCTTCCCGGCCGGACGCTACCCGGACCGCGCGTCCTACCTCGCCGTGTACGAGCAGACGCTGGACGCGCTGGCGTCGCTCCCCGGCGTGCGCGCGGCGGGCACGATCCGCCGCTTCCCGTTCCTGGGTGGAGGTGAGGGGATCCCCGTCGGCGTGCCCGGACGCGACGGGGCGGGCGAGGCCATGCGCGCCTCGCTCCTCCAGGTGAGCCCCGGCCTCTTCGGCGCCATGGGCGTGCCCGTCGTCGAGGGCGCCGAGCTTTCCCCCGGCGCGGGGACCGACGGGCGCCAGGTGGCCGTGCTCAACCGCGCCCTGGCGCGGGCGCTCTTCGGCGGCGAGCCCGCCACGGGCAGGACGATCACGATGGACGACCAGACGTACGAGGTCGTGGGGGTGGTCGGTGACGTGCGCCAGACGCGCCTCCGGGACGACGTGCCCGCCACCATCTACGTGGCCGAGCACGCGCTCCCACGCCGCGGCGCGGCGTTCGTGCTGCGCACCGACGGGCCCACCGCCGCGGTGGAGCGTGCGGTGCGGGACGCGATCCGCCGCATCGATCCCGCGCAGCCGATCACCCGGCTCGCACCGGCCTCGGAGCTGGTCGCGGGTCAAGCGTCCCGGCCACGGTTCTTCGCGCTCCTCTTCGCGGCCTTCGCTTCCCTCGCCCTCGTGCTCTCCTCGATCGGCGTGTACGGCGTCGTAGCCTTCGGCGTGGCGCGGCGCCGGCGCGAGGTGGGCATCCGGGTCGCGATGGGCGCCGCCGCGCGCGACGTGCAGGCGCTCGTCGTCCGCGAGGGGATGGCCCCGGTGGCCATCGGGCTCGGCGTGGGCACGCTCGCCGCGCTGGGGCTCGTGCACGCGCTCTCCTCGCTCCTCTTCGGCGTGGGTCTCTACGACCCGGCAGCCTACGTCGTCGGGATCGCCGTCCTCGCGGCGACCGCGCTCGTGGCCTGCTGGATCCCCGCCCGCTCCGCGTCGCGCACGGAGCCGGTCCGCGCGCTCACCGCGGAGTGACGGGCGCGGACATCGACTCTGTTACGCAAAGTACTTGACGATCCCCGGGATCGGACCGATGTTGGCAGAGCCACGCTCTCCCCCGCCGCCACGACCATGTCCGCACTCACCGAGTTCCTCTTCCCCGCGCCGGCCCGCCGAACGGTGGGCTCGATCATCGGCTGGTGGGAGTCGCGCCGCCTGAGGTACAACGCCCTGGTCGGGGGGGCCGGAGTCGTCTCCCTGGCCGCCTCGACGATCGTCGGGCACCTCCCGCCCAACCCGCATCCGAACGTCGGGATCCTCCCGCCCTGGCAAGGGATCGTGCTCTTCGGGGTGCTCGCGAACGTATGCTACTTCCTGGGACCGACCGTGGAGGTCGCGGTCGAAAAGCTGTGGGGACGGCAGGTCCTCCCGGTCGGTCCCTCGCTCTTCCGCATGGGCCTCACCTTCTCGGTGGGACTCGCCTTCCTTCCCACCCTGCTCTTCCTGTTCGACTGGATCTTGCGCATCGTGCGCGCGGTGGTCTGAGCCGACCCCTGCCTTGCGCGCGGGGGCGCACCCGCCCCCGATTGCGACCTCCACGCAACGCTCGAAGGGGAGGAGGCGCGCGATGACGCGGTTCGTCGGGTTGGCCGTCGTGCTCCAGCTCGCGATGGTCGGGACCGGGCACTTCGTCGAGGCGGCGCGCAACCTCTCGGGTGTGCTCGGAACGACGATCCCGTTCGCGCTCGCGGTGTGGTACGGCGCGACGAGCGCCCACGGGTACGGGCACGCCTCACGAGGCGGCCTGCTCATCGGCCTGGTGGGGGCGGTGGCCGGCACGGTCACGGCCATCCTCCTCGGCGACGCGACGTGGATGCTCCTGACGTTCGCACCCCTCGCGTCCGCCCTCACCGGTTGGCTCGGGGGCCTCGTCGGACGGGTCGGGCACCGGGCCGGCGTAGGGGCTTGAGCGGCCGGCGGAGCGAAGCGCCCGGCGGAACAGCTCTTGCAGCGCCGGAGGTAGGAACAGCTCGAGACGACGTTCGCCCGAGACGCGGGAGCGGAGCCATGGAAGCCAGACGGAGAGGCCGGGGCGCGCAGCGCGTCGCGATCCCCGTGTGCGCCTTCTCCGGGCCCGCGGGGACGGGCGGTTTCGCCGACGGAGCGCGGGAAGAGATCCGGGAGGGCGTCCACGCAGCCCAGCACGTCTGACGCGGCGCCGACGGACCCCGGCCAGGAGAAGGCCTCGACCGGCGGTCGATGGAGGCGCCTCGCGCGCAGCATGGCCGCCGTCCTGGTCGGCCTCCCCGTCGTCGCCGTCGTGGCGCTGGTGCTCCTGCTCCAGATCGGCGCCGTGTCGACGTTTGCGGCGCGCTGGGTCCTCGCGCACGCCGACCCCTGGCACGACGCCGCGCTCGAGGTCCGACGTGCCGAGCTGGGAGGGCTGAGCCACCTCGTCGTCGCCGGACTGCGCATCCACGGCGCGGACGGGGCCCCGCTCCTCGAGCTCGACACCCTCGACGCGCGCGTCCGCCTGCTCCCCCTGCTCCGCCACCAGCTCGTGCTGCCGGCGCTGTACGTGGGTGGACTGCGCGTGACCATGCGCCAGGGTGCCGACTCCACCTGGGACCTGCTCGCACCCTTCGCGGCCGCCGAGGACAGCGCGGCCGCCGGGAAGAAGGGCGGCTTCGCCGTCCGCATGGGTCCGGCGGAGCTCGTGGGTGGATCGCTGCGCGCGGACTTCCTGGCTTCGACCGATTCGACGCTGCGGGTCGAGGGCGTGACGCTCCGGCTCGACTCCCTGACGTGGCCCCGCCCCACCGTGATCGCGCTCGACACCCTGGACGCGCGTATCCTGCCGCCCACCCGACCGGAGAGCCCCGCGCGGCTCGCGGGTTCCCTGCGCCTCGCGTCGGGCACGCTGAGCACGGACGGCATCCGCCTGATGTCGGACTCGAGCGACGTACGCGCCGGAGGGACGCTCCTCCTCCCGGACAGCGCCGACGCGACCGTGCGCGACATCGACTTCACGCTCACGGCGATGCCGCTCGACTTCCGCGACATCGGCGCGCTCGTGCCCGGCTTCGACGTGGCGGGAAGCCTGCGCCTCGACGCGCGCGTCACCGGCTCCACCCGCCTCCTGGCCGTGCGCGTCGACGGACGCGCCTTCGACGGCGGGACCGTCCACCTCGAGGGTGCGCTCACGCCGCGGGCACGGGACTCCCTGCACTACGCCCTGCGCGGGCGCGTGCGCGACCTCGACCCGTCGCTGTGGGCGGCCGGCGCCACCCCGGTGCGCGGCGTGGACGCCGACCTGGACGTCGCTCTCGACGGGCCCACGCTCGACGCGCTCGACGGTACGGTCACGCTCGACGTCCAGGGCGCGCGCATCGGGAGCGGGACGCTCCTGCCCACGCACGTCGGGGCGACGCTCGCGCGGGGGGCGGCGACCTTCGACGCCTCCGGCGGCGCGGATCCCTGGGTGCGCCTCACCGCGCACGGCACCGCCCGGCCGCTCGACTCCCTCCCTACCTACGAGCTGCGTTCCACCGTGCGGCAGATCGACACGCTGCGGGCGGGTGGCGCGCGCGTCGCGTCGCTCACCGCCACGCTCGAGGCGCGCGGTGCCGGCTTCACGCCGGCACGAGCCCGGGGGCAGGCGAGCGCGACGCTCACCGGAGACGTGGGAGGCGTCCACGTGGCGGACGGATCGCTGACCGCGCGCTGGGACTCCTCCACGGCGGACACGCACCTCGAGGTGCCCCTAGGGGGCGGCCGCGTCCGGGCGCACACGCTGGCCGACTGGTCGGGCGCGGCCACGCGTCTCACGCTGCGCTCCTTCTCGGCCGAGCAGGTGGAGCTGGGCGCGCTCCTGGGCGACACGATCGCCGGCTCGCTCACGGCCTCGGGGTCCGGCTCCGCGGTGGTGGGCGATCCGGCGCGCACGGAGGTGGATGCGGATCTCGCGATCGAGCGGGCCACGTGGCGCGCGCTGCGCGTGGACACCGGGACGGTGGGCGTGCGCCTCCACGACGGCACGCTGAGCGCGCGCGGACGGGCCGTGGCCACCGCGGGCGCCGTCGAGATGACGGCGCACGCTCGGCCCTTCGAGCCGGTGCCGACGTGGCAGGTGGATTCGCTGCGTGTGGTCGGGCTCGACCTCGCCGGGATCCGCGAGGGGCTGCCGACGACCGAGCTGCACGGCACGGCCCGCGGGAGCGGGCGCGGCTTCGCGCCAGCGACGGCCGAGAGCTCACTCACCTTCGCGCTCGCCCCGTCGCGCGTGCGGGACGCGGCCGTGGACACCGCGACCGTGCGCATCGACCTGCGCGCGGGGAGCGTCGACGTGGGCGCGGACGCCCGCGCGTTCGGCGGCACGCTCGCGCTCGCGGGCAGGGGCCGCCCGTTCGACGCGACGCCGACGTTCCGCATCGACCACGCGCGCTTCGACACGGTGCGGATCGACTCTACCCTCTTCGTGCCCGTGCGCGCTGTGCTCACGGGCACGCTCGAGGGGGAGGCGAGCCTCCCACCCGACACCTTCCCGGAGCTGCACGCGCGCCTGCGTATCGAGGGCGGGCGGATCAACGAGGAGCCGCTCGACTCCGCGCGCGTCGAGGCGCGCGTCGAGGGCGCCCAGGCCAGCCTGGACGCGGCGCTCGCGACCGCCGGCGGACGCGCGGACGCGCGCGCCACCGCGACGCTCGCTCGTGACACGGGCGCCCTCACCCTGCACGCGGCCCGGGCGGACGGCACCGTCGCGCTCCGCGACCTGGCCCGCCTCCTCGGCCGCGATTCGGCCGACGCCGCGCTCGACGCCCGCTTCGCGGTCCGGGGCGAGGGGACGCACCCACGGACGATGCGCTGGGACGCGACCCTCTCCGCGACCGGGCGCTACGGGGCGGCGCGCCTCGACTCCCTCAGGCTGGAGGCGCGCATCGCCGGCGGCGTGCTCCGCCTGGACACCCTCCGGGTAGCCTCCAACTTCGTGCGCGGCGGGGGAGGCGGGACCGTCGCGCTCTACGAGGGCGCCGAGGTCCCGGACACGGCGTCCCATCCGGGGATCGACGTCCGGCTCGCGTCGGACAGCGTCGCGGTGATCGCCGACCTGATCGGCGTGCATCCCCTGTCGATGCGCGGCGGCAGCCTCGACATGCACGCCATGCACGGGACCGGAGGCGTGGAGGTGACGGGGTCCGCCGGCGCGGGCGGGATCATCGGCGCCGCCGCCGCGGCGGACACCGTGCACGCGGACTTCACGGTGCTCGTGCACGACCTGACCCTCGCCCGCGCCGACGTGGAGGTGCGCGGCGAGGCGGTTTCCATCCCGTCCACGGTCCTCGACGCCGTGGGCGGCACCATCGGGTACGATTCCGCCGGCGCCGCGTTCTCGGTGCAGGCCCGCAAGGACGACGGTCACGAGGTGCGCGTCGCCGGCCTGGCGCGCGTCGCCGAGCGCACGGTGCACCTCGACAGCCTCGACGTCGACCTCCCGGACGGGAGCTGGCGCCTCGAGCACCCGGCCACGATCGGATGGGGCGACCGCATCGATCCGAACGGGGTCACCCTGGTGGCCGGCCGGAGCCGTATCGCCCTGGAGGGCGCGCTCGACCGGACGGGCACGCAGAACCTGACCGTACGCCTCGACTCCGTGCCCGTCGCGGGCTTCGCGGAGCTGGCCGGTCTGGAGGGGCTCGGTGGGACGTTCGACGGCCGGCTGGAGATCACCGGCCCGGCGGACGAGGTCGCGCTGAGCGGTACGCTCGACGCGAGCATCGGGGACGCGACCGCGCACATCGCCATCCAGCCGGGCGAGGGGCGTACGCTGGGCGTCGACATCCGCATGACCGATCCGCAGGATCAACCGCTGACCGTACGCGGCACGGTCCCCTTCCACCTCGCGCTCGTGGGCGGCGGGAGCGGCCCCCCGCACGGCCAGACCATGGCCCTCGACATCACGGCCCGCGCCTTCTCGGTGGACTGGATCACGCCGTTCCTGCGCCCGGTCGGCGTCCAGACCTTCGAGGCCGAGCTGACGACGGACGCGCGCCTCGAGGGGACGATGGACAAGCCGAGCCTCACCGGGAGCGCGTCGCTCGCGCACGGGCGGATCGAGATCCCCGAGCAGGGCGTGTCCTGGACGGACGTGCACGGCGACCTCGAGTTCGCCGGCGACCGGATCCACGTGCCGTCGCTCACGGCGACCGCGGAGGGGAGCGCGCGCATCGAGGGAGACATCGTGCTGGAGCCGCTCGACCGGCCCTCCTTCGACCTGAAGGCACACCTGCGGCGCTTCGAGGCCGTCGACAACGCGTGGACGCGCCTGCGCGTCAACGGCGACCTCACCCTCACCGGGAACCTGGCGCAACCGGTGGTGCGCGGCTCCGCCCAGGTGGAGGACACCGACATCTACGCCGACCAGGTCGGCGAGGGGCAGACCGTCAGCCCCGTCGAGCTCGGGCCCGAGGACTACCGCATGCTCGCGTCCTACTTCGGGTACCGCCCGTCGGAGTCGATCGCGGTGCAGAGCGACCCCCTCCTCGCGTGGAGCATCGACATGAGCCTCGACATCGGCAGCGACGTCTGGGTCCGGCGGCGGACGCAGCCCGAGATGCGCGTGCAGATCGACGGCTCGCTGGACGTGCGCAAGGAGCCCGGGGACTCGATCCAGCTCTTCGGCACCGTCGAGGCCGTCACGGGCCGGAGCTACTTCGAGCAGTTCGGCCGGCGCTTCACGATCTCGAACGGCACCGTCACGTTCAACGGCTCGCCGACCGACTGGCAGATCGACGCGGAGGCGCGCTACGAGGTCCCCTCGTCGCGCGACCCCAACAGCTCCGAGGCGACGATCACCCTCGACGTGGTCGGGCGCGCGGACGACCTGAGCCTCACGCTCGGCTCGGAGCCGACCATGGAGAACGCCGACATCCTGTCGTACCTGGCCACGGGCCGGCCGGCGGCGAGTGCCGCGCAGTTCGGCAACGCCGGCTCGTCCGGAGGGAGCGGGGGCGTGCTCGGGGCGGGCGAGGAGTTCGCGCTCGGGCGCGTGGCGGGCATCCTCGAGGAGACGGCCGAGCAGGCGGTCGGCCTCGATGTCGTCGAGATCCGCCAGAACGGCCTGAAGGGCGCCACGCTCGTGGCGGGACGCTACGTGAACCCGCGCCTCTTCGTGGGCTTCCAGCAGCCCTTGACGCTGAACGGGCGCTCGGACGAAGCGACGCACGACCAGAGCTCGCGCGGGACCGAGGTCGAGATCGAGTACACCTGGTACCGGTGGCTGCTCGTGAACATCCAGGGCGGCCAGTCCACGATCCGCCTCTTCTTCAGGACGAAGTACGCCTACTGATGGAGATGCGCCGCGTCCTCCCGTCGATCGCCCTCGTGGCCGCGCTCGCTCCGGCGCCGGCGCGTGCGCAGATCCCCTACTACGTGTTCGACGACCGGACGCAGGTCGGGTCGATCGACTTCGTCTTCCCCGACGGGCGGACCTACACGGACGAGCGGCTCCTGGAGCACATGGTCCTCGCGGCTCCGAGCTGGGCGTCGCGCCTGCACGGCGCGCTCGCCTTCCTCCCGCTCGTGGGACATCCCGCCCCGCACCCCTTCACGCCGCTCGACCTGCAGCGCGACGTGGCACGGCTGAGGCGCTTCTACGCCGAGAACGGGTTCATCGGCACGGACGTGCGCTACGAGGTGGAGTTCGACTCCGACCACGACCGCGTCGCCATCGACCTGATCGTGACCGAGGGGCGCCCGATCCGCGTGCGCTCGCTGCGGATCACGACCCCGGACGGCGGCGACCCGGCCGCGCTTCTCCCCGACACGCTCGCGCCCGAGTGGCGCGACTTCGAGAAGGACCACCAGGAGCCCATCGGGGCCCGCTTCACGGAGGCGACGCGCGCTCGGCTGGTCGGCGACGTGCTGGACTGGTGGATGAACCACGGGTGGGCGTTCACGCAGGCGCACGCCGAGGCCCGGGTGGACTCGGCCGCCGCCGCGCTCGACCTCGACCTCCTCGTCGACCCGGGCCCGCGCGCACGCATCGAACAAATCGAGGCGGACGGCAATCACGGCGTCTCCGACGACGTGATCCTCCGGTCGCTCCCCTTCCACACGGGAGACTGGTTCTCCTCCGAGCGGCTCGCCACCGCCCAGCGGCGGCTCTTCGCGCTGGACCTCTTCCGCCTCGTCCTCGTGGACGTGCCGAAGGACCAGCCGCGCGATTCCACCGTGTCGGTGCGGATCCGGCTCGAGGAGTCGCCTCCGCGCCTCCTCACCGGCGAGGTCGGCTACGTCTCCGCGGGGGGAGGGCTCACCGGACACGCCGACTGGGCCCACCGGAACTTCATGGGCGGCGCACGCACGCTCGGCACCGCGGCGACCTTCCAGACCGGCCTGCTGTCGCTCACCGAGCAGCCCGAGCGCGAGTACGGGCTGAGCGTCTCGTACCGGCGCCCGTTCACCTTCCACCCGCGCGTCACCCTGAACGTCGCCCCGTACGGACGCTACCGCGACAACCTCGTGGATCGATCCTGGGAGGTGGGCAACGAGACCACGCTCATCTACGAGCTGGGACAATACCGCTTCCTCACCCTCCAGCACCGCTACTCGTCGCGCCGCGTGCTGGACTACCGGCTGGGCTCGGCGAACGCGATCGACCTCGCCACACTCCTGCGACTCGTGGGCCAGGGCGCCCTGGACTCCCTCTCCAACCGCATCGACCGCAGCACCTTCAGCCTGTCCGCGACGATCGGCCGCTTCGACCCGACCTCCCCCGCCCAGGCGCTCCAGGCCCGGCCGACCGTGGAGGTCACCACGCCGGCCGCGCTCAATACGATCGAGTTCACGCGCATCGACGTCCCCGTCCTCGGCTACCTCCCGCTCGGCCGCGGCTTCGCGCTCGCCACCCAGGGGCGCTTCGGCCGGGTCTATCCGTTCGGCAAGACGCTCCGGAGCGGCTCCGACGGGGAGGGGCTCCTCCGCGCCGCCCAGCTCCGCGACGTGCTCCTCACGGCCGGCGGCACCGGGAGCGTGCGCGGGTGGGGCAACGGCCTCCTCGGGCCCAAGTTCCCGAACCTCGTCTTCACGGGCCTCGGCGAGGGCGACACGTTGACGGCCGTGACGGACGGGTACGTGCCAGGCGCGGGGCTGGCGCGCGCGACGGCCTCGGTCGAGCTGCGCACCCCCTTCCCCGGCCTGTCGAGCCGCTGGGGGCTGCACGCCTTCCTGGACGCGGGGCGCGTGTGGACGCCGGACGCACGCTTCCGCGGCGAGGACCCATACGGCGAGCAGCGCTGGTTCTACGGTGCCGGCGGCGGGGTCGACGTCTCGACGCTGGTCGGCCCGATCCGGGTGAGCCTGGGGTACAAGCTCAACCCCTCGCCGCTCGACCTGCGCGACGCCACGAAGGTCTTCGAGGCGATCTCCGAGGGCAGTCCGATCTCCTCCGTTCCGACTGAATGGAAGCGCCGCTTCCACATCCACGTCGCGCTGGGCCAGATCTTCTGAGGCCGGGGCGACGCGTCAGGCGCCGACCTCCTCGCCCTCCTCGCGCCCCTCGGCGTAGACGACCTGGCGCTTCACGCGCACGGCGCCGCGCTGCGGCACCACGGGCGCGCCCTTGCGGCAGGCCCACACCTCCGTGAACTCGGCCCCGAGGAGAAGGATGATCGAGCTGTAGTAGACCCACAGAAGCGCGATCGCGAGGGAGCCGGCCGCACCGTACACGCTGTCCAGGTCGCGCCGGCCCAGGTAGTAGCCGATGAGGAGCTTCCCCACCGTGAAGAGCGCGCCCGTGAACACGCCACCCACCAACGCGTCGCGCCAGCGCACGACGGCGTCCGGCACGTAGCGCAGCACCACGCTCGCGAGCAGGCTGACCGCCGCGAACGAGACGGACAGGTCGACCAACACGAGGGTGGGCGAGCGCAGCCAGGGAGGCACCACGTCGCTGAAGAAGCCCTGCAGCGCCGAAAGGACCGTGCTGGCCACCACCGACACGAGCAGGAGGACGAAAAGGGCGGCGATCATCACGAGCGAGATCGCGCGCTTGACGAAGAAGGTGTAGACGTCACTGCGCTTCGGGTCGGGCTGGACGCCCCACGCGACGTTCAGAGCGCTCTGGAGGTTGGCGAACGCGGCCGTGGCCCCGAAAAGGAGGGCGGCCAGGCCGAGGACGGCCGCCGGGCCGGCGAAGTCGGGCCGGACCGCACTCTCCACCACGGTCACGATGCGGCTCGCGCTCTCGATCCCCACGAACGCGGTGATCTGGTCCGAGACGATGCGCCGCAGCTCGCCGGGCCGGACGAAGTGGTTCGCCATGAGCGCGAGCAGCCCGAGCAGGGCCGGCATCGCGAACACGCTGTAGTACGAAAGCGCGGCAGCCATGCGCGGGCAGTCGTCCGCTATGAAATCCGTCAGGACACGCCAGACGAAGCGACCCGCGGCGCGGAGCGCGCTCAGCACGAGACGGTCCCCATGTTCATGCACGCCCCCGGCTTGCTTCCCCGACCGGCGGGCGCCTCGCCCCGGGGGGTGCGGGGCGGGAGATCCGAGGGAACGGCGCGCGGGTTACACGCGCGCGTCGGCCTCCCCGGGTCCGATGCCCTGACCGCCATCCTTCTGGCGCGCCTTCGTCACGGGCTTCTCCGCGCGGTTCACGATCCGCGAGCGTCGGCGTTCGCGCGCCCTGTGTGCGTCCCGCGCCACCGCGTCGATCTCGGGCTCTTCGTGGTCGGGATGTCCCGCCCCCCAGATTCGGATCAGCTCGTTCCAGTCCATGCACTCCCCCAGGTCGGGTGCGTCGCGTCGGGGCCGCCACCGGACGCCGCGCGCACCGGGCGCGCGGTGCCACCCGGAGAGGACACCGTCGGACGAGCACCGCCATTTCGTGATTATGCACTCTGGCTGCAAACTCCGTGCCCCTGGCGGCGTGGCGCCCGCCCTGGACGTGACGACGACCGTCACGGCGGGCGGTGGCTGGACGTGATCAATAACTTGACAGAGTCATATTACGGTCCCATCCTCCCCCCGTGAACCCCGAAAGCCACGACCTGGAAGCCGTCCGCCGCGCCTTGCGCGACGCCGGGCTGCGGGTGACCGCGCCGCGCGTCATGGTGCTGGCGCGCCTGCGCGCGGCGCCGCACAGCACGGCGGACGCCCTGCTATCCTGGGCCGCATCCCAACCCGGCGCCATCTCGCGCCAGGGAATGTACGACGTGCTGGCCAGCCTGGAGGACGCCGGGCTCGCGCGTCGGATCGAGCCGGCGGGCCATCCCGCCCGCTACGAGACGCGCGTGGCGGACAACCACCATCACGTCATCTGCCGCGGGTGCGGCGCGATCGCCGACGTGGACTGCGCGGTCGGCGCCGTGCCCTGCCTGGACCCGTCGTCGACGTCCGGGTTCACGGTCGAAGAAGCCGAGATCAACTTCTGGGGCCTCTGCCCCGCCTGTCAGCAGACGGACGGAGAGGCTTCGCAACCCACCGAGGCGGAAGTACCATGAGCGACGATCCGAAGGGCCCACCCACCACCACCGACGCCGGCATCCCCGCCCCCAGCGACGAGCATTCGCTGACCGTGGGCGCGGGGGGGCCGATCCTCCTGCAGGACCACTACCTCATCCAGAAGATGGCGCAATTCAACCGGGAGCGCGTGCCGGAGCGGGTCGTCCACGCCAAGGGAGGAGGGGCGCACGGCTTCTTCGAGGTGACCGCGGACGTCACGCCCTGGACGAAGGCGAAGTTCCTGGAGAAGAAGGGGAAGAAGACGCCGGTGTTCCTGCGCTTCTCCACGGTCGCCGGCGAGCTCGGGTCGGCGGATACGCAGCGTGACCCGCGCGGCTTCGCGATGAAGTTCTACACGGAGGAGGGGAACTACGACCTGGTGGGCAACAACACGCCGATCTTCTTCATCCGCGACCCCTCGAAGTTCTCGGACTTCATCCACTCGCAGAAGCGCTGTCCGGTACGCAACGTGCGCGACCACGACATGCAGTGGGACTTCTGGTCGCTCTCGCCCGAGTCGACGCACCAGGTGTCGTTCCTCATGTCGGACCGCGGCACGCCGCGCACCTGGCGCAACATGAACGGCTACGGCAGCCACACCTTCACGTGGGTGAACGCGAAGGGCGAGGCGTTCTACGTGAAGTACCACTTCAAGACCGACCAGGGGATCGAGTGCTTCACCGCCGACCAGGCGAAGGCGATGACCGCGGAAGACCCCGACTTCCACATGCGGGACCTCTTCGAGGCGATCGAGCGCGGCGACCACCCGTCGTGGACGCTGCAGATGCAGATCATGCCGGTCGCGGAGGCAGAGGGCTACCGCTTCAATCCGTTCGACCTGACGAAGGTGTGGCCGCACACGGACTATCCGCCGATCGAGGTCGGGCGGCTCGTCCTGAACGAGAACCCGAAGAGCTACTTCGCCGAGGTGGAGCAGGCAGCGTTCGAGCCGGCCAACATGGTCCCGGGCATCGAGCCGTCGCCGGACCGGATGCTGCTCGGGCGGCTGTTCAGCTACCCGGACACGCACCGCCATCGCATCGGCACCAACTACCTGCAGCTCCCCGTGAACCGGCCGCAGGCGGAGGTGCACTCCTACAACAAGGACGGCGCGATGCGCTACCAACACGCCGGCGACCAGCCGGTGTACGCGCCGAACAGCCGCGGCGGCCCCGCGGCCGACGTGGCGCGCTACGGTGAGAGCTTCCACCCCGAGGTGGCGGGACAGCTCGTGCGGGCGCCGTACGCGAGCCACCGCGACGACGACGACTTCGTGCAGCCGCGCGCTCTCTACCGCGAGGTGATGTCGGACGAGGAGCGCGAGCACTTCGTCTCGAACCTGGTCGGGCACATGAGCGCCGGCGTGAGCGCGAAGGTGCAGAAGCGCGCCGTGGACGAGATGTGGAGCAAGGTCGATCCGGAGCTGGGAGCCACCCTCGCGGAGCGCCTGGGGCTGAAGGTGCACGCGGCGGCCGGCGACGACTGAGCCCGACGAGGCACCGGGTCACCGGGGTGGGCGGGGCGGAGGACGACGGCGGGCTCAGCCGTCCTCCGCCTCCGCCCACCTCGCGTCCACGACCGCGACCTCCCCGGCCGCCCGGGCGGGATCCTCGCTCAGGATGAGGTCGACCGCACGCGCGGCCCCCGCCACGTCCGCGCGCACGCTCCCGATCCGCCGGACGGTGTCCGGCGCACCGGCCAGCTCGACGCGCGCGAGCGGCGCGCCCATCGACCGGCGCGCCTCGGTCTTGTGGCGACGGACGGCGCCGATCGCCGCGACCGCGGCCTCGAACGCACCCGCGTCCTCCGCGTCCGCGACGCCGTCCAGCTCGGACACGGTCGGCCACGGCGCGCGATGGACGCTCGCCCACCCGGTCGCGGCCGCGGCCTCCCACGACCAGATCTCCTCGGTGACGAACGGAAGGAAGGGCGCGAACAGCCGCACGATCACGCCGAGCGCCAGGCGCAGCGTGGCCGCGGCCGATCCCGCCCCCTCGCCGCCGCGCAGGCGCTCCTTCACCAGCTCGATGTAGTTGTCGGTCAGCCCGCTCCAGAAGAAGCGCTCGGCCTCCGCGAGCGCGCCGGCGTGGTCGTACGCCTCGAGCGCCGCGGTGACGCGCGCGATCACCGTGCGCAGCTCCGCCACGAAAGCGCAGTCGAGCTCGCCGCCCACACCCGCGCCCGGAGGCACCGTCCACCCGTGCACGAAGCGCGCGGCGTGGAACAGCTTCGTCGCCAGGCGCGCACCCACCTTCAGCACGGCCTCGTCGAACGTGGTGTCGACGCCCAGGCGCGCCTGCGCGGCCCAGTAGCGCACCGCATCCGCCGAGTACCGGTCGATCCACGCCTCGGGCGTGATCACGTTGCCCAGGCTCTTCGACATCTTCTTCCGGTCGGGGTCGCGCACCCAGCCGCTCACCAGCACGTCCTTCCACGGGATCGAGCCCTCGTGCAGGAGCGACTGGGCGATCGTGTAGAACGCCCAGGTGCGGATGATCTCGTGCGACTGGGGGCGCACGTCGAACGGGAAGAGGGCGTGGTGGAGCTCGGGCCGCTCCGGCCACCCGGACGTGATCTGCGGCGTCAGCGAGCTCGTGACCCAGGTGTCGAAGACGTCGGGGTCGGCGGTGAAGCCCCCGGGTCGGTCGCGCCGGGCGGGATCCCATCCCCCCGGGGCCTCCACCATCGGGTCGACGGGGAGGCGTGCCGGGTCAGGGAGGATGGGTCGCGCCCTGTCGGGACGGCCGTCCTCGCCGAGCGGGTACCAGAGCGGGATGGGCACGCCGAACCACCGCTGCCGGCTCACGCACCAGTCGAACTGGAGGTGCTCGGTCCAGTCGCGGTAGCGCGCCCCCGCGAAGGGCGGATGCCACCCCACGCGGGCGCCCGCGTCGAGGAGCTGCGGGACGCGGTCCAGGAGGCGCACGAACCACTGGCGGCTCGTCAGGAACTCCAGCGGCTCGTCGCCCTTCTCGTAGTACTTCACCGCGTGCTCGATCGGCGTGGGGCCGGCGCGCAGCGCAGGCGGCGCGGGTGCGACGCCGGCGGCAACCGCACCCGCCGCGCCGCTCCCCGGCTCACCCAGGAGCGCCACGATGGCGGCGCGTGCCTCCAGCACGGTCTTCCCCTCCAGGAGCGCGTACGCCGCGGACGCCCGCTCGGGCTCCAGGCTGGCGGGCGCCGCCGCGAAGTCCACGCCCGCGAGCGTTCCGTCCGCCGCGAGGATCTGCCGGAGCGGGAGTCGCTCCTCGCGCCACCACTCCACGTCGGTGGCGTCGCCGAAGGTGCAGACCATCACGGCCCCCGTGCCCTTCCCGGGCTCGACGCGCTCGCTCTCCAGGACCGGCACCGGCACCCGGAAGAGCGGCGTCACGGCCACCCGCCCGGCCCAGACCCCCGCGCGGGGGTCGTCGGGGTGCACCACGACGGCCACGCACGCGGCGAGGAGCTCGGGGCGCGTCGTGGCCACGGTGAGCTCCTCCGGGGGCGCGCCGCCCCGCGGATCGCGCGCTCGCGCCGGCGCCCCGCCCGCCGGCAGGAGCTCGAAGGCGATCTCGTGCAGGGCCCCGGGGGTGAGCCGGTCCTCCACCTCGGCCTGGGCCACTGCCGTACGGAAGCCCACGTCCCACATCATGGGCGCCTCGGCCGTGTAGGCGTGGCCGGCCTCGAGGAGCCGGAGGAAGGCGTGCTGGGCGACGCGGCGGCAGCGCTCGTCGATGGTGGCGTATTCGCAGCGCCAGTCGACGGAGAGGCCCAGGCGCGTCCACAGGTGCTTGAAGGCGCGCTCGTCCTCGGCCGTGACGCGCCGGCACAGCTCGATGAACCCGCGCCGCGAGACCGCGCGCAGGGGACCGGAGAAGCGGGACCCGACGGGATCGAGGTCGAGCGTGCCCTCGTACGGGAGCGACGGGTCGCAGCGCACGCCGTACAGGTTCTGCACGCGACGCTCCGTGGGAAGGCCGTTGTCGTCCCAACCCATCGGATAGAAGACGTTGTTCCCGCGCATCCGCTGGAAGCGCGCTACGAAGTCCGTGTGCGCGTAGCTGAAGGCGTGGCCGATGTGGAGGTGCCCCGAGACCGTGGGCGGGGGCGTGTCGATCGCGAACGTCGCGTCCCTCGGCAAGCCGGGCTCGAAGCGGTGGACGCCCTGTCGCTCCCAGGCATCGATCCAGCGGCGCTCGGCGGCCGACGCGTCGTAGCGCTTCGGGAGCGCGGAGGTGGTGTCGATCGTGGCAGCCATGGGGGCTCGGTCTTTCCGGTCGTGGGGGCGCGCCCCGAAGGGTCGGCGCGTGTCATGAAAAAGGGCCTTCTCTTGTGGAGAAGGCCCGCAACGGTCCGCCGTTCCGGAAGCGCTCGCCGGCTCAGCCCCCGCCAGGGTCGCGCGCGCCTTCTCCCGTCCGCCGGGGGCGGACGCGGCGTACGGCCACGGGTACGGGGAAGGCGCGGTGGTGTGTCATGGCGAATGGGTAGGCCCGACGCGCGGGGGTGTCAAGGCGGGAGACCGCCGGCTGGCGGTCTCGCGCATCGGCTGTGGCAGCCCCGCACCGTAGCGACGCGACGCCAGCTTCATGCGCACGCGCGCGTGCACCTTCCGGCGGAGCGCCGTGGACTCAGGCTCGAAGTGGTCGTCGATCGCCGAGCGTGTCGGCGTCGAGGGCATCGGATGGGTCGGGTCGAATCCGGCCCTCCCCGGCGAGGTCACGACGTATGGGATGAGCATCTTCCGCCCGTTTCTCCTTCCTGGTCGGGGGCGCGTCGAGCGCGCGTTCCGGGACCCGGCGACGCCCGCCGGGTCACCCTCGAGCTCGATGCAACAAGCGTGCCCCACGACGACAACAGCGCATACGCTGCGTACACTCGCCGGTGGCCGGGCCGCGCCCCGGGGAACGCTTCTTGCGCTTCCCGTGTACCGCTCACCCGAGGAGCAGGAGGACCGGACATGAAGCAGCGACACGTGTTGAAGCCACTCCTCGTGGCCTGCCTCGTCGCGGCGGCGATCGCGACGGCCGGGTGCGGCACGAACGGCTTTCCCGGCATCGTCGTGCCGACCGACCTCGGGGCCGGGGCCCAGGTCGCGAGCCTCACCATCGCGCCCGACACCGTGAACGTCCTCGCCGCGGGTGACGTCGTGCAGCTGACGGCCACCGCGCTGGACGCCGACGGCGCGCCCCTCGCCGACGCGGTCATCGCCTGGTCCTCGAGCGACCTGAGCGTCGCGACGGTGTCCGACAGCGGCGTCGTGACCGGCGTGGGCCAGGGGAGCGCCACGATCACCGCGTCCTCGGGAGGCGTGGCCGCCACCGCGCTGGTCACCGTGGGCCTGACGCAGTCGTTGACCGCCAACCCCTGAGGCGGCCGGGCCGGGGGCCGTTTGACTTCGGCCCGGGCGCGGCTAGTCTTGCGCGATGAGCCACAGCGTTCGTCGCCACCTGCACGTCGAGATCGAGGCATACGACGCCTCCATCCGTCGCTGGATCCCGGGCTACGAGGAGATGCTCACCACGGCCGCCGAGGCGGTCGCGACGGTCTCCCCCGCGCTCGTGCTCGACCTGGGCGCCGGCACCGGCGCCCTGTCCGCGGCCATCCTCGCGCACGGCGCGGTGGGCGCGGTGGAGCTGCTCGACGTCGACGAGGAGATGCTCGCGCGCGCACGCGACCGCCTGCACGACTTCGGAGAGCGCGCCCGCTTCACGGTGCGCTCGTTCTCGGATCCCCTCCCCCGCTGCGACGCGGTGGCCGCCTCCCTCGCGCTGCACCACGTGCCCGCGCTGGAGGAGAAGGCCGCGCTCTTCGGCAGGATCTTCCAGGCGCTCCGCCCCGGTGGGGTGTTCGTGAACGCGGACGCCACGATGCCGGCCGACGACGCGGGGCGCGCCGCCGCGTTCGACGCGTGGGCGGCGCACATGGCGCGCTCGGGGATCGACGACGCGCAGGCCCGGCGCCACTTCGCCGAATGGGCGGGTGAGGACACCTACCTCCCCCTCGACGACGAGCTCGCGGCGCTGGGCGCCGCCGGCTTCGAGGCCCGCTGCGTGTGGAGCGACCGGCCCTCGACCGTGGTGGTGGCCCTGCGCCCGTGAGGCCCGGCCGAGCGATCAGTCCGGGGCGGCCTCCCGGTCCGGGCCGGGCGACGCGGCCCGCGCCAGGAAGAGGGTCTGGGTCGGGTAGGCGAACTCGATGCCGGCGCTCTCGAAGCGCTCGTGGATGTCCAGGTTGATGGCCTGCTGGATGTCCATGTACTTGTTGTAGTCGGCGGCGAGCACGTAGTACACCGCCTCGAAGACCAGCGCGAAGTCGCCGTACTCCTTGAAGTGCGCACGGTCGAAGCGCACCGGCTCCTGGCTCTCGATCGCCTCGCGGATCATCCCCGGGATCCCGGCGAGCCGCGGACGCGGCGTCTGGTACGTCACACCCAGGCTGAACACCACGCGCCGCTCGTACATCCGCCCGTAGTTCCGGATGCGGCTGCGCAGCAGGTCGTTGTTCGAGAAGACGAGCTGCTCCCCGGAAAGGCTGCGGATGCGCGTCGTGCGCATGCCGATGTCCTCGACGGCGCCCAGGAAGTCCCCGACGACGAGGAAGTCGCCGAGGACGAACGGCTTGTCGATCACGATCGAGAGCGAGGCGAAGAGGTCGCCCAGGATGTTCTGCGCGGCGAGCGCCACCGCGACCCCGCCCACTCCGAGCCCGGCGACGAGCGCCGTGACGTCCACGCCCAGATTGCCGAGCGCCAGCAGGACGACCACCGACCAGAGGGCGAAGCGCACCGCGACGGAGAGCACCTTCATGCTCATGACCCCCGCCGCGTCCTCCTCGATGCGCGCCTCCCGCCGGAGCGCGACCCCCTTCACGATCGCGGCGCTCAGCCACAAGCCGACCTGGACGAGGAGCGCGATCATCGCGACGCTCCGCACCACCCTGCGGGCGTCGGGGGTGAGCACGACCACCGCGGAGCCGACCCAGATCCCGACCACGAGCAGGACGATGGAGTGCGTCTCGCGCACCGCGGCGGCGAGGACGTCGTCGATGCCGGTACGCGTCTTCGCATGCTGGGCGTCCAGCCTCGTCCGCGAGGCCCACACCACGAGACGCAGCGCGGCGTAGACCGCGATCGTGATCCCGAGCGCGAAAAGCCAGCTTCTCAGGACGGTGCCGTCGAAGGTCGTGCCGAAGAGGTGCATCGCGGGTTCGCTCCGTGGGCTTGGCGGAGGCGGAAGGTGTCGTCTTGGGTCAACCCTGCCGAGGGGCCAGTGTTTCGGTCAGGAACGCGCCGCCGAGAGCCGCTCGCGCACGCCCCGCATCCAGCGGGTCACGGCGTTCCCCTCGGTGGCCTCCAGCGCCTCGAAGAGCGCGGGGAGGGCGTCCACCGCGCGCCGGCGGCCGGCCTCGATCAGCGCTCCCCGGTCGCCCGCACGCACCTTGCTGAAGCGCGCCAGCTCCGGGTCGATCAGGACGTCCGCCTCCGCGAGGATCTCGTAGCGCATCTGGCTGTTCACGGCGATGTCGAAGGCGTTGGCCACCACCTGGCGGAGGCTCTTCACATCCGTGAAGGGGAGTGCGAACCCGAGGCTCACCGCGACGACCACGGGCGCCCCCATCTCGCGCACGGACCGGGCGGGGACGTTCTCCACGAGCGCGCCGTCCAACAAGAAGCGCCCCTCCACCTCGACCGGCGCGTAGACGCCCGGCACGCAGCAGCTCGCACGCACGGCGCGCGCGGCGGGACCCCGGTCGAGGACCACGCGTTGGCCGGTGTTCACGTCCGTCGCCACCACGCCGAGCGGGATGCGCGCGTCCTCCAGGCGGACGTCGCCGAGCCTGGAGCGCAGGATCGTCTCGAGCCCCTCGTTCGTCGCGATACCCAGACGTCCGAAGGGCGTGGCCCGCGTCATGCTCCCCCACCCCAGCTCGGCGAGCGCCTCGGCGGTCGCGGAGGCGGACATGCCGAAGGCGGCGAACACGGCGGCGATCGCGCCCGAGCTCGTCCCCGCCAGCCACCCCGGGGTCAGGCCCTGCTCCTCGATGACGGAGAGGACGCCCAGATGGGCGAGGCCGCGCACGAACCCGCCCCCGAGCGCGAGCCCGAACCTCCCGGGCGCCCCGCCGCCCTGGGCGCGCTGCCCCCCGATCGTCCCTTCGGTGGGGGTCACCCGTGCTCGCGGTGGTAGACCACCATGTCGGTGGAGGGCGGTGCCCCCCCGACCTGGCGCAGGAGCGTCACGACCTGACCCCGGTGGTAGGTGCCGTGGTTGACCACGTGGCGCAGGAGCCGCCACATCGGCTCGGCTGAGGGCCGCCCCTTCGTGTCCTGGTACGAGAGCACGCGGTCGAGGTCGGCCTCCGACAGCCCGGCCACGAAGTGCCCCTGCTCCGCCTCCACGGAGGCCCACGCCGCGGCGAGGTCGTCGTACGCCATGCCCGCCCACCCCTCCGGCATCCCGGTCGGCGAGGTGCCCTTCCAGCGGCGCAGCCATACCCACTGGGCGGACAGCGCGTGCACGAGCGTGTCCCGGATCGAGGGGAAGCTGCTCACCACCTCCCTCCCGTACGCCTCGGGGTCGAGCGCACCGACGGCCTCGAGCACGCGGCAGTTCGCCCATCGTTCGAACGCATAGAGGTCACGGATCTCGTCGAGGCGTGTGGTCATCTGGGCTCCTGGAGCGCGGGCATGGGGGCGGAACGGCGTTCCGGAAAACGATACTCCTTTCCCCGGGACGGGTGCCCCATCGACGGCGGCATCCGCCCGTTCCGGTGCACGGCACGTGGCACGTGGATTGCTGCGTACTCGCATCGTGACACCGGTGTGTCAGGGGGGTGGCCCACCGGCCGGTGGTGTTTCCCCATGCGCACCAGGAGATCACCATGCGCGCCACGCTCCCGCTGGCAGCGTTACTGACCGCCTTCGCCGTCTCCCCCCTCGCGGCGCAGTCGCCCGAGCTCTCCGCCGGCGGGCTGGTGGGCTTCCAGATGGGCCTGGCCTTCCAGGCGTTCGGCACCGTGCGCCACCTCGCGCAGGGCCTGCCGGTCGCGTTCCGCGTCCGCCTCGGGCGCACCGGAGTGGATCCGGGAAGCCCGAGCCAGGCGCGGCGGATCTTCATCAACGACGCCACGAACGGCACCCCGGAGGCCAGCGGGCGCACCTGGGACGCAGGGCTCGACCTCGTCTTCGACCGCGGCCCGCGCAGCCGCTTCTACGCGGGCGTGAGGCGGAGCTCCTTCCTGGCGAACTTCAAGTTTGTGGGGGGCAACGAGGACTTCGACGTCACCACGTCCCAGTGGGGTCTGGGTGCGGGGGTCGAGGGTGTGTATCCCATGTCGCCGAAGATGGACCTCCTCATGTCGGGCGGCGCCGAGTGGTACCACACGACGCTCCTGAAGGGGCACGATACGGCCTATCGCCCGAGCGGCGAGAACGTGAACCCGCGCGAGGACTTCACGTACTCGGACGCGGACAAGGCGGTGGGTCAGCCCAAGCTGCGCCCGGCCCTGATGCTCGGCGTCAGCTACCGGCTCGGCCGGCGCTAGCAGCCCGTCGGTCCGGTGCCGGCGCGAGGACGAGGAGCCGCCAGACGAGGGTCTGGCGGACCGACAGCGTGGCGACGTACGTGCTGTCCGAGGCCGCGTAGCGGTAGGTCGTCGAGCAGGTCCACCGCGCCTCGATCGAATCGACCGCCACGGTGGGGAAGAGCGCGGCCGGCACGCGCAGCGTGTCGCCGGGGTCGGCCCACGAGCGCACGCTGACCAGCCCGGTCTCCTGGTCCGCCTTCGTCCATCCCACCACGTCGAGCGTCCACCCCCAGGACGCGGGCTCGTCCGCGTACCCCGGGGCGGGCGGGAGGGGCAGGGACAGGTCCGTCCCCGGCGACCAGCCGCCGACCGCGTTCGCGGGAGCGCCCGCGCGCAGCGCGACCCGGAGCCGCGGCGGCGCGGCCACGCCCGGGACGCCCGGCGGCTCGACGTCGAGGAGGCGCGGACCGCTCATCGGCAGCGAGTCGTGCCACAGGTACCCCTTCCTCCCCGACACCTCGCTCGGAGCGAGGCGCGCCCCGCCGACCACGAGCGCGGAGTCCGGGAGCGCGGTGGCGGCGGCGCCGTCGCCGGCCGGAATGAGCTGAGCGTCCACGTGGAGCCACGCGGTCCCGGTCGGGTCGAGCTCCAGCTGGCCGTAGAATCCCGCGGTGGAGCGGTGGCTCGGCTCCACGAAGTCGAGCCCCACGCACCCCGCGGCCAGCGCCAGGGCGAGGAGCGACCCCGCGCGCCCTCGCGTCATCGGGTCTCCAGGAAGTCTGCCTCGACCTCCATGAGGCTGCGCGACCGGCCCCACACCTGAGCCGAAGCCAGGACGTGGAAGGGGACGACCCCCTGCCCGAAATCGACCCAGCGCACGACCGGCAGGGCCCGCACGCGCACCTTGCGCGCGACCCAGTCCTCCAGCGGGAGGCCCATCGCGATGTTCAGGAAATCCGCCTGCACCACGTGCACGCGCTCGTGCCCGAGTACGCGGGGGTCGACGGGGCCCTCGCCGTAGCTGAGCGCGACGTAGCCGGACGCCGACACGCCGTCGGCGATCTCTCCGGAGGAGCGGAAGAGCCGCGGGCTGGTGAAGACGGGTACCCCGGACGACAGCGTTCTCCCGAGGTCGAACGCCAGGCGGCTCTCCTGGAGGGCGTAGATCAGGCCCGTCGTCTCGGTGAGGTCGAGCCGGACGCTCCAGCGCCCGGGAGCGCCCCCGCGCGGGAGGTAGATGCGCGCCGGCCCGACGGGGAGGACGAGGGTGTCGAGAAGGCCGGTGCCGAAGGCCGCGCTCCGCGTGATCGACGACCCCACGGCCCCGAGCTCGCGGCCGATCAGGCCCGCCGCGGTGAAGCGGGCAGCCGAGGTCCGCTTCCCCAGGTAGACGACGCCCCCGCCCAGCGCTCCGCGGGTGAAGCCCTCCGAGAAGGACCCGCCGCGCACGCGGCGGACGAGGCCTCCGGTCAGCCCCGCGATCAGGGCGTTGGCGCCGGCGAAGTTGAGGTCGTCGACCCAGCTCGCGTCCTGCCAACTCCTCCCGCTCCCGGACTGGGCGCTCGCGCCTCCGGGCATCCCCACCCATGCGGCGAGCGTGAGTGCGGCCAGCGCCGCCCGGCTCGCCACCCGACGACTCACCCCACGGGGATGATCTGGAGACGGTCCGTGCCGACGCTCACCCAGCGGACCGGAGCGCGGGTCAGATCCTCCAGGCGGTCGAGGTAGCGGCGCGCGGCGGCCGGGAGGTCGGCGAGGGTGCGCGCCGTACCGGTCGACCGCTCCCATCCAGCGAGGGTCTCGTACACCGGCTCCACGGAGGAGAGCGACCAGGTGTCCGCTGGGAAGTCCTCGACCACGCTCCCGTCCGGCATGCGGTAGGCCGTGGCGACCCTCAGCTCGGGGAGCGTGTCCAGCACGTCCAGCTTGGTGACCGCCACGCCCGTGAGGCCGTTGACCTGCGCGGCGAAGCGCGACAGCACCGAGTCGAACCACCCGCACCGGCGCGGGCGGCCGGTCGTGGCACCGAACTCACCCCCGAGACGGCGCACCGTCTCGTCGAGCTCGGGCGTGAAGGCCGTGGGGAGCGGGCCCTCCCCGACCCGGGTCGTGTAGGCCTTCACCACGCCGATCACGTCGTCGATCAGCGTCGGCCCGATCCCGGTCCCGGTCGCCGCCCCGGAGGCCGTGGTGTTCGAGGAGGTGACGAACGGATAGGTCCCGTGGTCGAGGTCGAGCGCGGTCCCCTGGGCGCCCTCCAGGAGGACGCGCTTTCCCTCCGACAGGGCGAGCGCGATCTCGGGGCCGGTGTCCACGGCGAGCGCGCGCAGGCGCTCGTCCAGCGCGAGCGCCGCGTCCATCTGGCGGCTCAGCTCGTCGCCCGCTCCGTGGCCGAGCTCGTCCAGGCGCGTGCACACGCGATCCATCCCGGCCCGCACCCTGCGGGCGCGTCGCTCCGGGTCGCCCACGAAGTCGGCGACGCGCACGCCGCGTCGGCCGGCCTTGTCCTCGTAGGCCGGCCCGATGCCCCGCCCCGTGGTGCCGATCTTCTCCTCGGCCGCGCTCTCCGACGCCCGGTCCAGGAAGCGATGGTACGGCAGGAGCACGTGGGCGCGCCGACTCACGCCGACACGTCCCTCCAGGTCGATCCCGCGCGCCGCCAGGGCGTCGTACTCGTGGAAGAACTGCTCCACGTCGAGCACCACCCCGTTGCCCAGGAGGCAGCGCTTTCCGGCATGCAGGATCCCGGACGGGATCTGGTGCAGGATGAAGGCCTCCGGACCCACGTGCACGGTGTGGCCGGCGTTGGCGCCACCCTGGTAGCGGGCGACGATGTCGACGTCCTCGGCGAGGACGTCCACGATCTTCCCCTTCCCCTCGTCGCCCCACTGACAGCCGACGACGACGGTGCAGCTTCCGGTTCCCGACATGGCTCCAGCCCGAAAAAAGGCCCGTCCCTCCGGGGACGGGCCGCTGATTGCTGTATCCTTCCGCACAAGCTAGGCGGGCCCCCGGAGGGCGTCAACGGATTTCGGACCGCATCAGTCGAAGCGGAGCGCCTCCGCCGGGTCCACGCGCGTCGCGCGCAGGGCCGGGACCCACGCGGCGAAGAGCGCCACACCCAGGAGCAGGAGGGCGACCGCGCCCAGCACGAGGGGATCGCGGGGCTCGACCTGGAACAGGAGGGTCTGCAGGAAGCGCCCACCCCAGAGCGCGAGCACCGCTCCGAGCGCCACCCCTCCGGCGACGAGGAGGAGGCCCTGCCTGACCACGAGCGCACGCACCCCGGCCGCGGACGCCCCCAGCGCGACCCGCACCCCGATCTCGCGCGTGCGGCGGCCGACCGCGTAGGCCAGCAGGCCGTACAGCCCGACCCCCGCCAGGAGGAGGGTCGCGGCCGCGAAGAAGGCCAGGAGCACGAGCGTGAAGCGGGCGCGCGCGGCCGAGTCCGCCACGAGCTCGGGGAGGGGGCGCAGGGGTGTGACCGGCTGGGCCGGAGCGAGGGCGCGCACCATGCGCCGGACGGGGTCGACGAGCGCGCCGGGGTCCGTCCCGGCACGAACGACGAGCGTCATCGACTGGGCGGTCGCCGGGCGGACGGGCACGTAGACGTACGGGAACGGGGAGGGTGAGCGCGCCGCCACGTCGCGGATGGAGGGGACCACGCCCACGATCCGGAAGGTGTCGCCGGCCGTCGTGATCGCCCGGCCGATCGGATCCTCGTCCCCGTAATGGCGCCGCACCAGGTCCTCGCTGACGAGCGCGCCGGGCACTTCGTCGCTGCGCACGTCGTCGGCCGTGAACGCCCGCCCGCGCAGGATCGGGATCCCGAGCGTTGCGAAGAGCCCCGGGGTCACGATGCGGAAGCGCGCCAGGCGCCGCTCGTCCGGGCGGCCCGGACGATCCACCAGGTCGTAATTGAAGACCACGCCGAAGCCCGTGAACGGGGCCGAGCTCGTGAGCGCGGCGCTGCGCACGCCGGGGAGCGCGGCGGCACCGTCGAGGATCGCCTGGTAGTACGCTTCACGCGCCCCGGCAGAGGTGAAGTCCGAGCTCCCGATCGGCAGCCCCGCCACGAGCACGCCGTCCGGATCGAAGCCCAGGTCCACGCGCTGGAGCCTCCAGAAGCTCTTCCCCAGGAGGCCGGCGCCGAAGAGGAGCGCGAGCGCCAGCGCCACCTGCGCCACCACGAGACCGCCACGCAGCCGGGTGGCGCGCCGCCCGCCTCCCACGCGCTCCGCGCGCAGCGCGCCGATGGGGTCGCGGAGCGACGCGAACGCAGGCAGCACCCCGAAGACGAGCGCCGCGAAGGCCGCCGCGGCCGCGGCGAAGGCGAACGCCGGCGCGCCCATGGCCACCTCGTCCAGGCGGGGCGTGCCGGGGGGAGCCCCGGCCAGGAGGCCGGCGAGCGCGAGACGGGCGACCACGAGGCCGAGCGCCGTCCCGAGCGCGGCCAGGACCGCGCTCTCTGTGAGGAGCTGCATCGCCAGACGCCGCCGCCCGCCACCCAGCGCGGAGCGTACGGCCACCTCGGACTGCCGTGCCGTCGCGCGCGCCAGCAGGAGGCCGCCGACGTTGATCGCTGAGACCAGCAGGACGAGCGCGACGGCGGCCATGAGGACCACCAGCTCCGTGCGCACGCTCCCGATCGTGGCCTCCTCGAGCGAGCGCAGGCCGATGTGGAGCTCGCGGTCGTCGTCGGGATACGCCTCGCGCAGCGACGCCGACAGCCCGCCCGCCTCCGCACGCACGGCCTCCATCTCGGCTCCGGGGCGGAGCCGACCCACGACCTGGATCCACGAGAGCCCCCGTCGCGTACGCCAGTCGGGCGTGTCGAGGACCAGGGGCGTCCACACGTCGGTGGCCGCGGGCACCATCGGGCCGGCCGGGAGCACGCCGATCACCTCGCGGGCGCGTCCGTCGAGGACGAGCGTCTTCCCGATCGCGTCGCTGCGCCCGCCCATGCGATCCATCCACAGCGCGTGGCTGATCACCGCGACCGGCGCTCCCGCCGCGCGCTCGGCCTCGGTGAAGGTCCGGCCCAGGACCGGCCGGACACCCAACGTCCGGAAGAGCCCGGCGTCGGCCTCCGCGACCCCGACGCGCGCGGGCTCGCCCTCCACCACCATGTTCCCACCGTCCGGCGTGTAGGCGCCCATGGACTCGAAGACGTCCAGGCCCTCCGCGAAGTCACGGTAGTTCGGAGCGGACAGCCAGTAGGAGCCGTCGTCGCCGTCCTGGGCGACCCGGTAGAGACGCTCGGCCTCCGGATAGGGGAGCGGGCGGAGCAGCACACCGTCCACGACGGTGTAGACCGCCGTCGCCGCGCCGATCGAGAGCCCGAGCGTCAGGAGCACGGCGGCCGCGAAGCCCGGGCTCCGGCGCAGCGTGCGGAGCGCGTAGCGCGCGTCGTTCAGTCCGTCGTCCAGGCGCGATCCCCAGGTGGCCATGCTTCCCTCCCCCTCGCTCGCTCGAGCATTTTCGGTCGACGTCGGGTCCGTCCACTGTCGCCACGCCGTCGCCAGCACCCCACGCGCTCCACGGATCCAGAAGGCGAGCGCAGCGGCCGGGCCCCTTCCCCGCGCCTCGTTCTCCCACGCGTCCCGGAAGCACGCCACCAACTCCTCCTCCCAGCGCCGTCGGAAGGCGCGCGGATGGAGCCGCAGGAGGAGGCGATAGAGGCGCTCCCCGGGAACGGCGCGCACACCTCGGCGCGGGACGTGGCTCACGCCTCCCCCCTGGGGACGAGCCGCAGCCTGCGCGCGGTGCGCACCAGCGCGGCCAGCCGACCCGCTTCCGTGGCCAGCGCGGCGCGCCCCTCGGCGGTGATCCGGTAGTAGCGGCGCCGCTCGCCGTCCTCGACGTCGTCCGGCGCGGATGATTCCTCGACCAGCCCCGTGCCCGTCATGCGGTCGAGGACGTAGTAGAGGTTGCTCGGCGCCAGGCGTATCCCCCCCGCCGCCGCCTCGGCGATCCGCTTCACGATCCCGTAGCCGTACTCCTCGCCCTCGGCCAGGACGAGGAGCACGCTGAACTCGAGCGGCTTCATCGGGGCCGGCCCGGCGTCCGGCGGCTCATGCGGCATGGATCCCTCGAATGGTTATGGAAGTCATCATATGATGACATCCATAACAGACGCCGCTTCGCCGGGAAAGGTTGGAAGCGGGCGTGATGCCGTCCTACAGGCGCACGCCCTCCCACATCGCCGTGAGGGAGCGCCGCGTGTCCCGCAGCGCCTCGCGACCGGACGGACGGACGCCGAAGTACTTCCGGGCACGCCCCCCGCGCTCGGGGGTCGCGTCGCCCAATCGATACGCCACGAAGCCCTTCCGCTCGAGGCGGTCGAGCGTGGTGTACACCGCGCCGTACGAGACCTCGCGCCCCGTGCGGTGCTCGATCTCGACGCGAACCTCCATCCCGTATGCGTCGTTGCCCAGGCGCAGGAGCGCGAGGAGGACGAGCTGCTCGAACTCACCCATGGGCTACTCCGACCTCAGGGCGATCACGGGAGGCACGCGCACGGCGCGCAGGGCGGGGAGCGTACAGGCCGCCACGGCCACCAGCGCGAGCGTGATGCAGCCGCCCAGGAGCGTGACCACGTCGAGCGCCTGGATCCCGTACACGACGCCCGCGAGGACACGCGTGCTGGCCCACACGCCGAGGAGGCCGATGCCGACCCCCCAGACCGCCATGCGGACGCCGCGCCGCACCACGAGCCCCATGATCCCCGTCCCTCCCGCCCCCAGCGCGATGCGGATCCCGAGCTCACGGACGCGACGGGCCACGAAGTAGGAGACGGTGCCGTACACGCCGGCCGCTGCGAGGAAGAGGGCCGCGAGGGCGAAGAGCCCGATGAGCGTCGTGTAGAAGCGCCGCTGCGCGAAGGTGCGCTCGACGCGTGCGGTCATCGTCCGCACGTCTGCGGGGGGCTGCGCCGGGTCGACGGCCAGGATCGCCTCGCGGATGGGCGGCACGAGCGACGCCGGGTCGGCGGCGGTACGCACGGTCAGATAGCTCCCCGTGCTCCATCCCCGTGCGAGCGGGAAGTAGGCCTGGCCGTGCGGGGCCTGCTCGGGGCCCCACTGACGGACGTCGCCGACCACGCCGACCACCGTCAGCCAGTCCGGCGGGTCGTCGTCGAAGCTGAAGCGCTTGCCGAGCGGATCGTCTTCCGGCCACGCCTCGTCGGCGAGCGCCTTGGTGATCACCACCCCCGTCGCCGCGGAGGCGGAGTCCTCGGGCAGGAGGAGGCGCCCCTTCAGGAGCGGGATGCCCATCGCCTCGAAGTAGTCCCCGGTGACGCTCACGACCTCCACGAGCGGGCCCTCCCCCGCGTTCTGCCGGGGCGGCTTGCCCTCCACCCAGACGTTGCCGTTGCTCCCGCCGAAGAGCGGCAGGCGTGACACCGTGCCCACGCTCTGCACGCCGGGGATGGCACCGACGCGTGCCAGCACCTGGTCGTAGAACGACCCGAGGGCGCCGGGCGCCTCGTACCGCGGGCCCGCCGGGCTCAGCGACATCGTCACGACGCCCTCGGCCTGGAAGCCGTAGGCCTGCCCACGCAGGGTCGCGTAGCTGCGCACGAGCAGGGCCGCTCCGTTGGCGAGCACCAGGCCGAGCGCGATCTGGCCGACGATGAAGGCGTCGCGCAGCCGCTCCTTCGCGGGCGCGAGCGTCGCGTATCCGCCTTCGCGGACGCCGGCGGCGAGGTTGGTGCGCGACGCGAGGAGCGCGGGCACCATCCCGAAGAGGAGCGCGGTGAGCGCGGACGCTCCGAGCGCGAAGCCGAGCGCCCACGCGTCGATGTGGATCTGGTCGATACGCGGGATCGTCGGCGGGAGCACGGCCCGGAGCCCGTCCACCGCGACGAGGGAGAAGAGCACGCCTCCCAACCCGCCCAGGACGGCGAGCGCGAGCGCCTCCGAGAAGAGGAGGCGTACCATCGCGCTTCGGCCCGCCCCCAGCGCTGCGCGCACGGCGAGCTCGGTCTCCCGGCCGGCGGCTCGCGCGAGGAGCAGCCCCGCCACGTTGCCGCACGCGATCAGCAGCACGACGCCCGCGGCTCCCAGGATCATGCCGAGCTGCTTGCCGACGTCGCCGAAGAGGTACTCGTGCACGGTGAAGACCTTCGTGCTCCGGTTCTCGTTGGTGAGCGGATATTCCTCGGCGAGCTGACGCATGACGCCGTCCATGTCGGCCTGCGCGGCCTCCTTGGTGATGCCGGGGGCGAGGCGGGCGATGACCGGGTAACCGTGGCTGCCGCGATTCCCCTTCAGGCGCTCGCTCGGGAAGGGGAGGTAGAGGCGGTAGCCGCCGAACTGCATCCACGGCGAGGGTACGTCGAAGCCCTCCGGCATCACGCCCACCACCGTGTACGCCTCCCCGTCGAGCTGCAGCGTGGAGCCGAGCACGTCCGCACGCCCGCCGAGCTGGTTCTGCCACATCGCGTAGCTGAGCACGACCACGGTGGGGGCGTCCTCGTCCTCGGGGAGGAGGGCCCGCCCCATGAGCGGGTCCACGCCGAGGAAGGAGAAGGCGCTCGCCGTGACGCGCGTGCCCGTCACGCGCTCCGGCTCCGGCATCGAGGTCAGCGTGTAGACGCCCGGGTTGAGGGTGGCCATCCCCGAGAACGATCGGCTGCGCTCGCGCCAGTCGAGGTAGTCGGGGCCCGACGCCGGCCCGCAGCAGCCGAACGCTCCCTGCTCCATGATCACGACGAGCTGGTCGGACTCGGGAAGGGGGATCGGCTCGAGGAAGACGGTGCGGAACACCCCGAAGAGGGCCGTCGTCGCTCCGACTCCGAGCGCGAGCGTCACCAGCACGGTGAGCGAGAAGCCCGGTCGCCTGCGCAGCGCCCGGAAGGCCAATCCGACGTCCCTCGTCCATGCGCCCATCCGTTCCCCCTCCCCGTCGGTTCCTCTCCATCCGTCCATGATCCGCCGCGCCGCGTGCGCGGCCGCCGGCACCACCGAGCGGCGCACCTGGGCGCGGTACCACCGGCGCGCCGCGGCCTCGCCGTCGCGCCGGGCCCTGTGCGCGAACTCCTCCGCCGCGTCGCCGAGCGCGGCGTCCCGCTGCTCGACCGGCATCAGCCAGCCGAGCACCCTCGCCCACCCGCGGGGCGCGCCGCCCCGAGTCCCGTCCGCACCGCCCAATTTCTTATACAGTGTGTGAGAAATATGCGCGACCGCCCCTTCGCAACGTATGGACAGGGCGAAGGCGCGCAAGGTTGCCGTGTGCCGCGCGCGCCTTCTACTCGGTCCTCAACGCCTCCAACGGATCGACGCGCGTGGCGCGCAGCGCGGGGGGCAGCGCGGCGAGCACGGCGAAGAGGATCAGGCCCCCTCCGACCAGGGCGAGCGTGAGCGGATCGGTGCGCCCCACGCCCCACAGGAACGACTGGAGCACCCCGCCGACGGCCACTGACGCCGCGAGCCCGGCCACGGCGCCCAGCGCGGCCAGGCGCAGCGCCTCCTTCGTCACCAGGCCGCGCACACTCCCCCGCCCAGCACCCAGCGCGACACGGAGCCCCATCTCCCGGGTGCGCCGGGCCACCGACCGGGAGGTCACGCCGTACACGCCCAGGAGCGCGAAGGCACCCGCCAGCGCGGCGAACACGCCCATGAGGCGCGCGCGGAAGACCTGGTCCGAGATGTTGTCGGACATCATCTCCCGCATGGTGGCGACGCGCGTGATCGGGACGTCCGGGTCGACCGACCAGATGCGATCGCGGATGCCGGCGACCATGGCCGCGGGGTCGCCGGCCGTTCGGATGAGGAACGGCGCTCCCGCGCCCGCCCCCGCGGCGCTCGGCGCGTAGAAGGCCAGGGACGTGCTCCCCTCGAGGCCCTCGTCGTTCACGTCCTCCGCCACCCCGACCACGCGCGCGGTCCGCCCCCAATACCCCAGGCTGCGCCCCAGCGCGGACTCGCCCGGCCACGCGAGCTCGGCCAACCCGCGCGAGACGATCACGACCGGCTCCGCGTCCTCACGATCGTCGGAACGGTCGAAGTCGCGACCCTCCGCGAGCGGGATGTGCATGAACGCGAAGTAGCCCCCACCCACGAAGCGGCGCTCGGCGATCGGCGCCGTCCGATCGTCGGGCCACCCCTCGGGGAGCACGTCGTTGTTGGCCCGCCACCCGAAGAACGGGGGCGAGCTCGAGCTCTCCACGCCTTCCACCCCCGCCAGCCCCTCGAGCGCCTCCGCCAACCGGATCCGGTACGCGTTCGCCGCCGCGGCGTCCGCGGCTGCGTCGCCGGTGTCGAAGCGACTGTACGGAAACGCGATGGACACCGCGATCAGCCGCTCGGCGTCGAAGCCCGGGTCCACGGCCCCGAGGGCGAGCACCGTGCGTCCGAGAAGCGTGGCGCCGACCAGGAGGAGAGTGGCGAGGGCCAGCTCACCCACCACCACGAGCGACTGGAGGCGGGCCCGACGCCCACCGGTGGTGCGCGTGGAGCCGATCGCGCGCGCGAGCTCGGTGTGCGACAGGCTCATCGCCGGAATGAGGCCGAAGACGACGCCGCAGGCCACCGCGAGCCCCACGGCGAACGCCAGCACGGTGCCGTCCACCGAGGCCTGCGCGAGGCGCGGCACGTCGGGGGGAGCGAGGAGCGCGAGCACGCGCGTGGTGAGCTTCGCCAGGCCGATGCCCCCGAGCGACGCGGCGAGCGTGAGCAGCACGCTCTCGGTGAGCAGCTGCTGCGCCAGGCGACCGCGCGTCGCCCCGACGGCGCCGCGCACCGCGAGCTCCCGCTCCCGGTCGATGCCGGCGCCCAGCAGGAGCGCCGCCACGTTCCCGCAGGCGACCACCAGGAGCAGACCCGAGGCCGCGAGCATGACGAGGAGCACCGGCTTCGCCCGACGCGTCAGCTCCGACTGGAAGCTGAAGACGTTGGCACCGTGGCGGCCGTGCTCCTTCGGGAGCGTGCCCAGGATCCGCGCGACCTCGTCCCGCGCGCGGTCCATGCCCACGCCGGGGCCCAGGCGCGCCACGGCGCGCGTGCCGCCGTGGTTGCCGAGCCCGTCGTCGGTGCTCCGCCCTCGCACGGGCAGCCAGACGAGCGCGTCCACGCCGACCACGGAGAAGCCCTTCGCCAGGACCCCCACGATCGTGCGCGGCCGGTCGTTGATGCGGATCGACCTGCCGAGGACGTCGGGGTCCGATGCGTACAGGCTCTGCCACGCGTCGTACGAGAGCAGCGCCGTGGCCGATCCCTCGCCACCGTCCTCGTCGCCGAAGAGCCGCCCCACGTGGACCTGCGCGCCAAGGACCGTGAACAGGTCCCTCGACGCCATGCCCGCGGCGATCCGCTCCGGACGCGCACCGTCCCGATCGAGGGTGACCTCGGTGCCGTAGTAGCCCCCGATCCCGTCGAACACCTCCTGCTGCTCGGCGACCAGCCAGAACTCCGGCCACGACCACGTGCCGCGCAGCGCCAGGTCGCCGAGCGTCGGATGGCCGACCAGCTCCGGCCACGTCGGGTAGACCCGCACGATCCGATCGGGCTCGGGATAGGGGAGCGGGCGCAGGAGCACCGAGTCGACGACACTGAACATCGCCGTGCTCGATCCGATGCCGAGGCCGAGGGTGACGAGGGCCAGCAGGGACATGCCGGGCCGGCGAACGAAGGTGCGAAGGGCGAAGCGCAGGTCGGTGCGGAGGTGGTCCATGGTGGGCCCGTGACGGGAGGTGAGCTCGGAGGCCGACGTGCGCCGCGCCCAGGCGTCCGGCCGGCGCGAGCGGTAGGCGGTGCGCGCCAGATCCGCGATCTCGCGCAGCCAGAGGACGAGGAGGGCCAGCGGAGCGAGGCGCCCGGCGCGCCCGAGGGTGTCGCCCTGGCGCTCGTCGAAGGTGCGCAGCATGTCCGCGCCGACACGGTCGCGCAGCCACGCGGGCAGGACGGCGAGCGCCGCTCGGTAGCCCCACCGCCCGAGCCGCCGCATCGCCGCCTACTTGCGGTTGTCGGAGAGGTCCGCGGCGCGCGCCACCTCCACGAGCCTGGCGAGGCGGCTCGTCTCCGCGGCGACCACGCGTCGCGCCAATGACGTGATCCGGTAGTGCTTCCGGCGCGAGTCCGCGTCGGCGGAGGGCGACGGGACCTCCTCGAGCAGGCCGCGCTCGGACAGCCGGACCATGGCGAGGTAGAGGGAGCCCGTACTCGGGCATGCCGCGGCTCCGGCGATCTCCCCGATGCGCTTGATGACCGCCCAGCCGTGCAGCGTCTCCCCGCTCGACAGCGCGAGGAGGATGTGCAGCGGAAGGTTCGGCAGGGGGAGGAAGCTCTCGGGGTCGGGTGTGCCGGTCACGGAGTTCTCGGGCGGAGGTCGGGGAGTTGTCGGGGCCGTGCGCCGCGTCCAATCGATTTATCGTAAACCTATGACACCCCGATCGACAAGGAGGTTGTTGTCGAACGACAAGGCATTATTGTTCTACAACAAACGCTCGTCCGGCGGGATCCGAGAAGCGAGAGGGAGCGCGCGATGCCCAAGCCCAAGGCCGACCTCCTCCAGGGAACGCTCGACCTCCTGATCCTCAAGGCGCTCACGCTCGGAGCGCTGCACGGATGGGGGATCTCGAAGCGCATCGGACAGATGTCGGGGGAGGTCCTGGAGGTGAACCAGGGCTCGCTGTACCCCGCCCTGCACCGCCTGGAGGACCGCGGGCTGGTCTCTTCGGAGTGGGGCGTCTCGAGCGAAGGGCGGCGGGCGAAGTTCTACACGCTGACCGTCGAGGGACGGGCCCACTTCGCGGAGGAGCGCGACGGTTGGAGCCTGTTCGCATCCGCGGTCCAGCAGGTGCTGCAGGCCGGTTGAGCGGGTCCGGGAGGGCGTTGCACGTGACGACGACGACGGGAGGAGGCGAGCGATGAGGTGGATCGACCGGTTGGGGCGCAGGCTCCGGACGCTCTTCAGCAAGGACCGCGTGGAGCACGAGCTCGACGAGGAGCTGCGCGCGCACGTGGACATGGAGGCCGAGGACCTCGTGCGCCGCGGCATGGAGCCGGGTCGGGCGCGGCGGGAGGCGCTGCGGCGCTTCGGCGGCGTGGAGCGGATGAAGGAGCGCGTGCGCGACGAGCGGGGCGGGCGCCTCCTCGAGGACGTCGTGCAGGATCTCCGCTACGGCGCGCGCGGGCTGCGCAGGAGCCCCGGCTTCTCGCTGAGCGCGCTGCTGGTCCTGGCTCTCGGCATCGGCTCCGCCACCGCCCTCTTCGGCGTGGTGGACGCCGTGCTGCTCGCGCCCCTGCCCTACCCGCAGCCCGATCGGCTCGTACGCGTGTGGCCGGCGTCGCCGTCGCGCGGACAGGACAAGTCCGCGTTCTCGTACCCCGACGCGAAGGACTGGCGCGAGCGCGCCGGCTCGCTCGCCGGCCTGGCCGTCTACTCCACGCTTCCGGGCGACTACATCTACCTGGGCGGGGACGCGCCGATGGAGCTCTCCACCGAGTGGGTGGGCGGCGACTATTTCGACGTGCTCGGCGTGGCGCCCGCCTCGGGGCGGACGCTGCGGCCCGAGGACGAGGCGGCCGAGCGGATGGTGGCCGTGCTCTCCTGGGGGGCCTGGCAGCGGCTCTTCGGGGGTGATCGGGGGGTGGTGGGCCGCACGATCGAGCTCGACCACCGTCCCTTCGAGATCGTGGGGATCATGCCGGAGGGCTTCGACTACCCGGTGGACACGCCCGTGGACGTGTGGGTGCCGATGACGGTCATCCCGCAGGACGCCATCCCGACCAACATCCGCGGAGTGCGCTTCCTGAGCGGCCTGGCCCGGCTCGGGCCCGACGCCACCCTGGAGCGGGCCCGTTCGGAGCTGAGCGGCATCGCGCAGGAGCTCGAACGCACCTTTCCGGAGAACGCGGGCATCACGGCGGCGACGCTCGAGCCCCTGCGCGACACGGTGGTGGGGGACGTGCGCACCGCGCTGTGGGTGGCGCTCGGAGCGGTCGGGTTCATCCTCCTGCTCGCGTGCGCCAACGTGGCCAACCTCCTCCTCGCCCGCGGCACGGCGCGGACCCGGGAGATGGCGCTGCGCATGAGCCTGGGCGCGCCTGCCGGGAGGGTGGTTCGCCAGCTCCTCACCGAGAGCCTCCTCCTCGCGGTGTGCGGCGGCGTCCTCGGCCTCGGCGTCGCGTGGGCGGCGACGAGCGCCCTGGCGAGGTGGAGCGCGGGGCTCCTACCCCGCGCCGCCGGGATCGGCCTGGACGGCACCGTGGTCGGCGTGTCGCTTCTGGTCACCCTCGTGGCCGCGCTGCTCGCCGGCGTCCTCCCGGCGCTGCGCGCCACCGACGTCAGCCCGGCCGACGACCTGCGCGAGGGGAGCCGCGGCAACGCCGCCGGACTGCGCGGGGTGCGCCTGCGCCGCGGGCTCGTCGCCGCGGAGGTCGCGCTGGCGGTCCTCCTGCTCACCGGCGCCGGGCTGCTCGTGCGCAGCCTGGGCGCGCTCACGCACGTGGACCCTGGCTTCGAGACGGCGGGCCGCATCGCCATGACGCTGAGGATCTCGGACCAGAAGCACCCCGAGCGCAGCGATTGGATGGGGATGTACCACCAGATCATCGAGCGGCTCCAGGCGAACCCCGCCGTGACCTCGGTGGGCGCCATCCGCTACCTCCCCTTCCGGGGCTCGGGTGAGGCGGTCCCCGTGCGCGTTCCCGGCCTGTACGAGCCCGAGCGCGATCGCCAGCAGTACGCGCAGCTCTTCCAGGTCTCGGACGGCCTCTTCGACGCGCTCGGGATGAAGCTGCTGCGGGGGCGGTCGTTCCGGCCGACCGACGGCCCCGGCGACCCGTTCGTGGGCGTCGTCAACGAGGCGTTCGGACGCGACTTCTTCCAGGGGAAGGACCCGCTGGGCCAGCGCTTCGTCGTGCCGGGCGGCGACAAGGGCATCGAGGTGGAGGTGATCGGCGTGGTGGCCGACGTGCATCACCGTGGGCTCGGCGAGGCCCCGCACCCGAGCCTCTACGTCAGCAACGACCAGAACTCCCGCATCCAGATGTCGTACGTGGCCGCGACGACCGGCGATCCCCTCGCGCTCGCGGGCGAGATGCGCAGGATCGTCCACGACCTCGACCCCGATCAGCCCGTCTCCGAGATCCTCCCGCTCACCGAGCTGACTTCGGAGAACCTGGCGCAGCCGCGCTTCTTCGCCGCCCTCCTGGGAGGGTTCGCGATCCTGGCGCTCGTGCTGGCCGCGCTCGGCGTGTACGGCGTGCTGGCCTACGTGGTGCGGGAGCGCGCCCGCGAGATGGGGCTGCGCATGGCGCTCGGCGCCTCCGGCGAGCGCATGGCCGCGCGCGTCCTCGCGCAGGGGATGACGCCGGTCGCGATCGGTCTGGTCCTCGGCCTGCTCGGCGCGGCGGCGCTGTCCCGCTTCCTGGGCAGCCTCCTCTTCGGCGTGCGGCCCCTCGACGCGCCGACGTACGCCGGCGTGGCGGTGGTGCTCGGCGCCGTCGCCGTCGTCGCCTGCCTCGTGCCCGCCTGGTCCGCGGGGCGCGTCGATCCGATGGTGAGCCTGCGCTCGGAGTAGCGGCCGCTCAGGACCGCGTAGGGGGCGCCGTCTGGCGCCCCCGCGCGCTCAGGCCTTCGCGGTCTCCAGGAGGTCCGCGGCGTCCAGGATGCCGTGGATCTCCGTGCGCCGGGCGTCTCCCACGGGAGAGAGCGGCGGCCGTGGCGCGCCGCCCTTGTACCCGAGCATGTCGAGCGCGGCCTTCACGCCCGGCACGCCCATCCCGCCGACGATCTGGTTGTGGACGGGGGCCAGGCGCTCCTGCGCGCGACCGGCGTCCGCCTCGCGCCCGTCGTAGAACGCGACGCTGATCTCGGCCGCCTCGCCCGGCGAGAGCAGCCCGACCGCCACGATCCCGCCGACGGCGCCCACGCCCAGCCCGCCGTAGAGCACCGAGCCGGCGCCCACGAGCACCTGGAAGTCGTCGGCGCACTGCTCGACGAGCTCGCCCACGAGGTCGAGGTTCCCGCGCGAGTCCTTGATACCGACGATGTTCTCGTGGTGCGACAGCTCCGCGACCAGGCCCGTCGGAAACTCGAGCGTGGACAGCCGGAGCGGCACCTGATAGACGATCACGGGCACCGGCGAGGCATCCGCCACCGCACGGTAGTGGCGCGCCAGCGCCTCCGGCGTCATCGCGCCCTTGAAGTAGGCCGGCGGCTTCACGAGCACCGCGTCGGCCCCCGCGTCGGCGGCCTTCTTCGTCCTGGCGATCGTGTGGCGCGTGGATTCCGCGCCCGTGCCGACGAGCACGAGCCGGTCGTCCGGCACGGCGTCCCGGGCGGCCTCCATGAGCGCGGAGATCTCGCCCTCGTCGAGGAAGACCGATTCGCCCGTCGAGCCCGCGATCAGGAGCCCGCGCAGCGGGTGCTCGAACCACCGGCGCAGGTTCGACCGGAACGCGACGACGTCGACGTCCCCGGTGACGGGATCGAAGGGGGTGGTGACCGGGATGAGGGTGCCGCGCAGGTCGATGGTCATGGGTCTCGTCGTCATCCTTCGAAGAGGCGGCTCATCTCGTCGTGCATGTTCGATTGGCCGCCCCTCTCGCCTCTGGTGCCGCCGAACATGTTCATCTTCAGGTCGAAGTCGGCCGGGTTGTTGGCCGCGGCCTTGGCGACCTCGAACGACACCACGTCCCGCTGCACGAGATCGGTGAGGTGCTGGTCGAAGGTCTGCGAGCCGTAGTGGTCCTTCCCTTCCTCGATCAGGTCGGAGATCTCGTCCATCCGGTTCTTGTCCCGGATGCAGTCGCGGATCGTCGCCGAGACCGGCATGATCTCCATCGCCGCGACGCGGCCGCCCGACTTCTTCTGGATCAGGCGCTGGCTGATGACGGCCTGGAGCTGCTCCGAGAGGCGGATGCGGATCATCTCCTGCTCCCCCGGATCGAACACCGCGATGATCCGGGAGATCGTCTGCACGGCGTTCTTGGTGTGCAGCGTCGAGATCACGAGGTGCCCCGTCTCGGCCGCCTTGAGCGCGGTGTCGATCGTGAGCTTGTCGCGCATCTCACCGATGAGGATGATGTCCGGATCCTGGCGCAACACGGCGCGCAGTCCGGACGCGAACGAGTCGGTGTCGGTGCCGATGTCGCGCTGCGTGATCGAGCACTGGTTGTCGCGGTGCAGGAACTCGATCGGGTTCTCGAGCGTGACGATGTGCAGGCGCTTCTGCTGGTTCATCCAGTTGATCATCGCCGCCATCGTGGAGCTCTTCCCCGCGCCGGTCACGCCGGTGACCAGGATCAGGCCGCGCTCGTGGTTGGCGATGTCCTCGATGATCGGCGGGAGCCCCAGGTCGTCGATCGTGGGGATCTCGATCGGGATCACCCGCATGACGATCATCGGCGATCCGCGCTGCTTCATGATGTTGACGCGGAAGCGGCCCACACCCGGCAGGCCCCAGGAGCAGTCGTAGTCGAGCAGCTTGTCGAACTGCTGACGGTCCTCCTCGTGGGGCATCAGCTTGAGGGCGATGGCCTTCACCTGGTCGGCCGAGAGCTTCTGCTGCGTGAGGGGCACGAGCTCGCCGAAGACACGCGCCCGCACCACATCGCCCGTCTTGATGTGGATGTCGCTCGCGCCGCGCTCGATCGCGGCCTTGAACAGGTCCTGCATGGACGGTCCTCCCCCGTGCGGGTCGAAGGAAAGATACTACCCTTCGTCGTCCCGACCCAAAGTCACCGTTTCCTCCGGACGGTCCGGGCTCCGGAGCTGTTCCTTGCGCCGATGCACGTCCGCCTTCCCCTCGATCCACCCGAGCGGAATCAGCGCGATGAGCACCAGGACGGTCGCGCCCGCCGCCTCCACGTCGTAGCCGAAGCCGACCGCCATCCCGATGGCCGCCACCACCCACATGGTCGCGGCCGTCGTCAGTCCGGTCACGCTCCCCCGTGACTGGATGATCGTGCCCGCACCCAGGAAGCCGATCCCCGAGACGATCTGTGCCGCGATGCGCCCAGGATCCGCGGGCGGTCCGACCTTCGCCGCGACGCGGCTCGAGAGGTCGGACAGGAGCGCGGCCCCGATGCAGATCAGGAGGTTCGTGCGTAGCCCGGCGGGCTTGTGCGCGCGCTGACGCTCCCACCCGATGGCTCCGCCGAGGAGCGCCGCCAGCAGGAGCTCGCCCAGGAGGTCGAGACGCAACTCCGGATACCGGGCGGGGAGCGAGAAGAGCCAGTCGAGGAAACCGGGCATCCTCAAAGCTACTTCACGGCGTCCCTCCAACGCAGCCCCATCCTTCCGCGGACCTCTTCGAGCGTGGCGGAGGCGATGGTGCGGGCCTTGTCGGCGCCTTCGTCCAGGATGCGCCGCACCTCCTCCGGGTGTGCGCGGAAGTGCGCCGCCCGCTCGCGGAAGGGCGCGAAGGCCGCCGCGATGTTGTCGGAGAGGATCTTCTTGCACTCCACGCACCCGCGCGTCGCCGCCCGGCACTGGACCGCCACGTCCTCGACCGTGGCGTCGTCGCCGAAGTGCTTGTGCAGGGCGTAGACGTTGCACACCTCGGGGCGGCCGGGGTCGGTGCGCCGGACGCGCTGCGGGTCGGTGACCGCGGTGCGCACGCGGGCCCACACCTCGTCGGGCTCGGCCAGGATGCCGACCGTGTTCCCGACCGACTTGCTCATCTTGGCCTCGCCGTCGAGCCCGAGGATCCGCCCCGCCTCGCCGATCAGCGCCTCGGGCTCGGGAAACGTGTCCCCGTACGCGGCGTTGAACTTGCGCGCGATCTCGCGGGTCAGCTCGAGGTGCTGCCGCTGGTCCTCCCCCACCGGCACGGCGTCGGCCTTGTACACGAGGACGTCCGCGGCCATGAGGATCGGATAGTTGAGGATCCCGGCCGGCACCGACTCGAAGCGCTGGGCCTTGTCCTTGTACTGCGTCATGCGCTCGAGCTCGCCCACGGGCGTGACCGCGTTCAGTAGCCAGGCCAGCTCGGTGTGCTCGTGCACGTCCGACTGCACGAAGATCGTGGCGCGCTCGGGATCGAGCCCCACCGCCAGGTAGCTGACGGCGAGATCGAACACCTGCTCCGGCATCTCCTTCGGGTCGCTCCCCGACGTGATCGCGTGGTCGTCCACGATGCACCATATGCACTCGTACCCATCCTGGAGATCCACCCAGCGCTTGAGCGCGCCGAGGTAGTTGCCGAGGTGGGCCTCCCCGGAGGGCTGCATCCCGCTGAAGATGCGCTTCTTCCTGGTGCCGCTGGCGTCGCTCATGGGTCGATGTCCAGGGTTGCGTCGTGGGTCCCTCCCGGGAGCCCGAAGCCGCTAAATTAACAGGATCTCCCGCCGTTACGAGAAGCCTGCCCTCGACGCCCACGTCCCCACCAGGTGGCAGGCCCATGCACGTCCGTGCCCCGCTGTCCGCCCTCCTCCTCCCCCTGCTCCTCCCCGTGCTCGCCTCGGCCCAGTCCGGATCGGATCCCGGGAGCCCGTGGGGAGTGCGCGTGCGCGCGGTCCTGAGCGGGGACTCGTACGACTCCGATCCCGCCGGCTACAAGATCTACAGTGGCGTGGCGCTGGAGGCCGCGGTGGTCCGCCGCGTCTCCGAGGTCGTCGCCCTCGAGCTCTCCGTGCGCACCGAGTCCCGGGAGGTGGAGGGGCCGCGCGCCGCCGGGGTCGAGCACCGGCTCGGCTCCCTCGAGATGGTGCCCGTTACGCTTTCGGCGCAGTGGCGCCCGCGCGGGCACGTGGACGCGCCGTGGCAGCCCTACGTGGGGGCGGGCGTGAACGTCACCGGGACGTGGGAGAAGAGCGGCGCGCTGGATTCGACCAACCCGGGCCCGACCGTCGGTCCGGCCGTCGTGGCCGGGATGGACTGGCGTCTCGCCGGCGCCGCGACGTTCACGCTGGACGCGCGCTGGAACACGCTGAGGGTCGACATCGAGGACTTCGGCACGACCATCCCGTCGGTGAGGATCGACCCGCTCAGCCTGGGGATGGGCATCGGCCTCCGCTTCTGAGCCCGACCTGGCCGCTCCGCGCTCCGGTCGGCGCCCACGACCGCTACCTTGAGGGCCCGTATGCGACCGGAACGCCGAGCCCGACGATGCACGACCTCGCCCTCACCGCCCTCGCGGCCGCCGACGCGGCCGCCGCCATCCACCGCCGCGACCAGGGACGCGTCGCCGTCGAGGGCGCCATCGAGAAGGGCCGCGCCGACTGGGTGTCGAGGACCGACCTCGAGGCCCAGGCCGCAGCCCTCGCCGTGATCCGCGCCCGCCACCCCGGGCACGCGGTCCTCGCCGAGGAGGACGAGCGGTCCGTGGCCGAGCGCATCGCCGCGTGGGACGGCTCACCCCTCTGGGTCGTCGATCCGCTGGACGGCACCGCCAACTTCCTTCACGGCCATCCCCAGTACGCCGCCTCGGTCGCGGTCGCCGTGGACGGACGTCCGGTGGCGGGAGCGGTCGTGGGTACCTCGACCGGCGAGCGGTGGTGGGCCGCGCGCGGCGAGGGAGCCTTCCGCGGCGGCCTCCCGATCCGCGTCTCCCCTCCGCGCCCGCTCCGCGCCGCGCTGGTCGGAACGGGATTCCCGTTCAAGCTCCTCGACCGGCTCCCCGAGTACCTCGCTCAGATGGACCGCGTGCTGCGCCACTCCGCCGGGATACGCCGCGCCGGCGCCGCCGCGCTCGACCTCTGCTACCTGGCGCAGGGCTCGCTGGACGCCTTCTGGGAGCTCGTCCTGCACCCGTGGGACTTCGCCGCGGGATGGCTCCTGGTCGAGGAGGCCGGAGGCGTGCTCGTGAAGGACGACGGCTCCCCGCTCGAGCTGGTGGACTGCGGCGTGATGGGGGCGAACGGTGCCGAGCTGCTGGGGGCGTTGGCGGAGAGGCTCGCTGCCGGCGCGTAGCGCTCGTCCAGTGCGCCCGGACACCAATACGGTGACGCACCGAGAATGGCGATGCGTTCGACCCTGCCAGGCGCGAGGAGGAGGGTAACAACGCGAAGCGTTGTCGGCAGGGCTATTTCGACGACGAGCAACGACGCAGGGCGAGATGCAGCGCCGTTCGAATGCCACCGTATTTGTGTCCGGGTGCACTAGATGGCGATCCGCCACACGAGCTTGCTCACGACCGTGGTGCGCGCCGGCACCCAGAAACGGCCGCCCGTGGCCGCGCCCTCGTTGATCACGAGGAAGAGGTCGGAGCCGGGCTCCGGAATCCAGTTGAGACGGAAGTTGACGATGACCTCGTCGTCCTCGTCGTTCCACTGTCCGGCCAGGGAGCCGAAGAGCGTGGGGCTCAGCGCCAGGTCGAGGCGTGCGGTCGCCTCGTCCACGCGGAAGCGGCGCTCGTCGAACGTGATGCGGTTGTGGACGTACTCGCCGCTCAGCCCCACGTGCTTGCCGGCCTTCCACGACCCCCCGAGCGTGGCCTCGAGCCGGCGGCCGAGGTAGAAGCCGCCCTCGTTGATCTCGAAGTTGCCCGAGAGGGCCCGGCTGCGCGAGGACTCCAGCTGGAGCTCCAGCCTCGACGTCCAGTACGTGCCCACCGGCACCTCGACACCCTCGAAGGGCTCGAAGGGCTCGTCCGGGTGGTCGGCCCGCCGCTGGACGTTGACCTCCATGTGGTCCCCGCTCCGCAGCGTGAGCGCGAAGGGCACCACCTCCCACTGCATGGACTGGAGGGCCCCGGTGCGGTCGTCCCTGTAGTACGACACCTCGAAGGGCTTGATCTCCATCTGGCGCACGAAGGGGAGGAACGCCGGACGGGGGTTGAAGGACAGCTCGGAGGCGAAGCGCTGGTAGTTCGTCCGGCGCGTGAAGCCGACGCGGGGATCGAAGGCCGTATCCGCCCTCGCCCACGACGCAGAGAAGTCCACGAAGTCGTTCGGATACTCGACGTAGACGCGGTGCGCGAGACCGAAGCTGCGCCGCGCATCGGACGCGTAGCTCTGCGCCACGGCCACGCCGGCGGCGAACTCGCGCTCGCCGAAGAGCGACGACGTCACGTAGGAGAGGTCCGCGCCGTACGTCGCCGCATTGCGTCCCGGAGCGCTCCGCCCCACGGCGATGACGCCCACGGAGGACTGGCCGAGGACGTCCTGCTTCCAGCGCACCACCCCGAAGCTCGCGCCGGGCTCGGCGTCCGTGCCCTCCGTGCGGAGGGTCATCGCGCCGAGCGTCGTGCTGCCATTCTTCCCGAGCACGCGGGCTCCGCCCAGGATCGGGATCTCGGAGCGGTCCTCCGCGAGGCCGATGCGGCGGCTGTAGAAGGCCTGCACGTCCCCGCCGAGGTCGAAGTCGAAGAACTCGCTCCCCTCCAGGAAGAAGGTCCGTTTCTCCGGATAGAAGAGCGAGAAGCGGCTCAGGTTGACCTGCTCGCGGTCCGACTCGACCTGCGCGAAGTCCGGGTGCACGGTCACCTGCACCTTCCAGCTCGGCACGGGGAGGAAGCTCAGGTCCAGACCCGCGGCGTGGACCGTCGACCGATCGCTCCCGGCCTGCCACTCCACCCCGCCGATGCCGTACGGCCGGGCCTCGGCGAGGCGCGTCCCCGAGACGCCCCGGATCCCCACCAGCACCCCCGCCCCCCCGAGGTTCTCCAGGCGGTAGTCGCGCGACCAACCCTGCCAGAGGGCCTGCTGGCGCAGGCGCGGGATGTCGCGCTGGAAGTTGATCCCCCACGCCCGCTCCGCGCCCGTCGGGAAGCGCAGCGAGGAGAACGGGATCCGCATCTCGGCGAACCACCCCTCCCCGGTCCGGCGCGTGCGGACGTCCCACACGCCGTCCCAGTCCTCGTTCCGATCCCCGCTGGCGAGGAGCGCGTCCGCCCGCGCGCCGTTGGGGTTGGTGACGAAGAGGTACCCGTTGCGATCGTCGTCGAAGGGATCGAGGACCACCTCGAAGGCGTCCTCGGCGTTCCACTCGAAGTCGCGCGACATCTCGTTCGCGCGGATCTCCGAGGGCTCGGAGTCGAACGCCCACAGGCCGACGTAGAGCGCCTCCGCGTCGAAGAGGACCGCCACCTCCGTACGCTCGCCGGCCGGCGCGCCGAAGTCGAGCTCGCGCTGCGTGAAGTTCGAGATGCGCCCCGCCCGCGCCCACTCCGGCTCGTCCAGCGAGCCGTCCAGGCGGATGGGCCCGGAGATCTCGAGGGCTTCGACGGTGGAGGGCTCGCTCCGCTGAGCCCGTGCGATCGCGGGCGAGCCGAGCACGACCAGGACGAGCGCCGGGCCTCCGATGAGTGACCTCACGTACCGGCTCCCTCGCGCTCCTCCTGGGGTTCCGCACGGACCGCCCCGCACGGCGTGGCCGACGGAAGCTCCGCCGTCGACCTCACAGCACGATTACACGGCGACGCCGCGGACCGGGCTCATCCCGCCTCGCGTGCCTCGACCGGAGGCTCGTCCAGGGCCACGCGCACCGCGCGCAGCAGCTCCTCCACACCCCACGGCTTGCGCAGGAACCTGAGGCCCGACCGCACGCCACCCACCTCCGCGAGCTCGGACGCACCGTATCCGCTCATGAGGAGGAAGCGCGGCCGGGGACTCATGCTCCGCGTGCGCTCGTACAGCTCGATCCCCGAGATGAGCGGGAGCATCACGTCGCTCACCACCAGGTCGACCGTGTCCTCCGCGAGCAGCGCGGCGAGCGCGGACTCGCCGTCCGGGACCGCCGTCACGACGTAGCCGAAACGACCCAGGATCGTCCGGCCGGCGCGTCGGATCGCCGGATCGTCCTCGACCAGCAGGATGCGCTCCGCCCCGCGCAGGTCCTCCCTCCCCCCGCCCACGGGGCGCGCGGCTTGCACTGGGCCCTCGACCGCGGGGAACGCCAACGTGAACGTCGTTCCCCTCCCCGGCTCGCTCTCCGCCCACACACGTCCGCCCTGCTTCTCCATGAGCGCGTCCACCATCGCCAGCCCCAGACCCGTGCCCCGCCCCTCCGACTTCGAGGTGTAGAACGGCTCGAAGATGTGCGTGAGACTCTCCGCGTCGATGCCGCTCCCGGTGTCCCGTACGCGGATCATGACGCGCGGCCCCGCGGTCGTGTCCTCGCGACGCGCTTCGACGGTCAGCTCGCCGCGGCCGGCCATCGCGTCGCGAGCGTTCGTGACGAGGTTGAGAACGATCTCCTGGAAGGCGGCCCGGTCGATGTTGCAGTACAGCGGAGAATCGATCACGGAGAGGTTGAGGCGGACCGTGGCCGGCAGGAGACGCACGAGGAGCGAGCGCGTGTCGTCGAGGACCTCGCCGACGTCGACCACGCGCACGTTCTCGAGGTTCGAGCGGGAGAACGACATCAGCTTGCGCACCATGTCCACACCGAGCCCGCTGGCCGTACGGATCTCCTGCAGACCCTCGGCCAGCTCCGAGGCGCCCGGGGGCAGCGTTCCGCGCATGAGGTCGACGTTCGCCTGGATCGCGGTGAGGAGGTTGTTGAAGTCGTGCGCGATGCCCCCGCTCAGCAGCCCCAGCGTCTCCATCTTCTGCGTGTGGCGCAGCCTGTCCGCCATCAGGTGCGCCTCGGTCACGTCCTGGAGGAAGCCCATCGTCCGACCTGGCAACCCGCGCGCATCGACGTGGGGGCGCGCGCCCCCGCGCATCCACCGCACCCCGCCGTTCACGACCACGCGGAAGGTCGCTTCCACCGCGCGGTCCCCCTCGAGCACGTCCTGGAGCCCCAGGCGCACGGCCTCGCGATCGTCGGGGTGTACGCGATCGAGGAAGGTCTGCGCCCCGGGCGGCACGGAACCCGCGGTGGAGCCGAGCAGGCGATAGAGCTCGTCGGACCACCACATCGAGCCGTCCTGCCGCGACCACTCCCAGCTGCCGATACCCCCCATCTCCTGGGCCGCACGCAGGTGCGCCTCCCGCGCGAAGAGCGCGTCGCGGGCCTCCTCGAGCGCCGTGACGTCCGCGATCGTGCCGACGAGGCGGACGGGAGTCCCGGCGTCGTCCCACGTCACGGGCTGGACGGCGGCCACCGCCGACAGGTAGCCGCCGTCGGCACGGCGGATCCGGCACGCCCGATCCATCGTGGGCGCCTCGCCGCGTCGCGTCTCGTCGAGCTGACGCACCATCTCGCCCCGGTCGTCCGGGTGGACCCGCTCGAGGAACTCCGTCGGCGACACCGTGAGCTCGGCGGCCGGCTCGCCCAGGAGGCGACACAGGTCGGGCCCCAGCACCACACGGCTCTCCCGGATGTCCACCTCGAGGATGCCGACCCGGCCCGTGCGCCGCACGAGCCGCAGGCGCTCCAGGGCACGGCGCTCGTCCTCGGCCAGCTTCTCCATCCGGAGCACGAGCCCGCCGCCGAGCGTCTGCACGCCGACCAGGCCGAGCAGGATGAGAACGGCGCCGCCGCCGGCGACCGCGACGGCCGCGCGGATGTAGGGCGCCCGGACCTCCGCGAGATCGATCTTGGCGACGAGCCCCAGATGCAGGACGTCCACGGGCTCGTACGCCGCGAGCACCCTGTGCCCGTCGTAGTCGAGGCCGACCATCGTGCCGGACTCCCCGGCGAGGGCGCGGCGCATCGGCTGGGCGGGCCCCGACGGGACGTCCACGTCGGGGGGACGGGGGACGGAGTCGCCCCTGGGGCGCAGGAGGAAGACGATCCGGTCCCCGTCGCGCCTCGCGAGGACGTATTCCCCGGTCCTGCCGAATCCCGGGAAGCGCCCGTGCGCCTCGCGGAGCTGGGCGAGCGTGGCCTCGCCCGGCCCGCCGGGATAGCCCGGACTGTGGATCGAGTCGAAGCGCGCGACGGCCTCGATGATGCGGGCACGGCTCTGCGCGACCTCGACGAGGCGCTGGGTCTGCTGCTCGAAGGCCTCGCGATACAGGCGCGCGACGGTGATGCCGCCCACCCCGAGAGAGGCGACGACGAGAACGAGACCGATCACGGCCACGCGAGCGCGACCGCCCATGCAGGCCCTCGGATCCTCTCCTTGATCGACACCGGGCCGCCCGGGGAGGAGGGGCGCCCCGCACGTCGATCATATCGACGCGGACAGGGAGCGGAAAGACGATCGGCGGCCCGGACGCGGGGTCCGGACCGCCGATGCGCGGCGCTGACACGCTGGCTCACCCGCGCCGCGAGGTGTCTACTTCCCGCTGGCCTCCACCGTGATCTTGCGGCCCTTGGCCTCGGCGACCTTGGGCATGTGGACGCGCAGGATCCCGTTGTCGAAGGCGGCTCGGATCTCGTCCGCCTTCACCGTCCGCGGCAGCGTGAACGAACGCTGGAAGGCGCCGTAGCGCCGCTCCCAGAGGTGGTAGCGCCGCTCCTCGTCGCCCTCGGTCCGCTCCTCGGTCTTCTCGCCGCCGATCGTCAGGACGTTGTTCTCGAGGTCGATCGAGATGTTGTCCTTCGTCATCCCGGGAAGCTCGGCCGAGAGGATGACCTCGTCCTTGGTCTCCTCCACGTTCACGGCCGGCAGCCACGTGCCGCCGTTGCTTCCGGTGGAGAGGGGCGGGTCCTCGAACATGCGGGCGAGTCGGTTCGAGACCTCCTCGAGATCACGCCACGGGGACAGCACCGCGTTGCGGATCGGGTAGCGCACGATGGCCATGGGTTCCTCCTCGTGTCGAAGACACGGTTCTCGATGGTTCGGTCCGGGGCCGGCCCCCGCGCCCGCGGTTCCGGGCGCTGCCGACGCTCCTGTCAGGTACCCCCCCACGGGATGCAACCCGCGTGCCAACCACCACGCGGAGCATATCTGTCAAAGTGAACGGTACCAACGAGTTACAAGACGACATCGCCTGCCATTCCGACCGCCGGGTCGAGCCTCGGCGTGCCGATCCGGCAGACGCTGGCCCGCGGCTTGCGTCACGCTCGGACGGGGCGCACCGCGCGCGGCCGCCCGGAATGGCGGGGCGCTGGACGTTCGCGCGCAGCCTGCGAGATTCTCAGATTGTCCTTCTCTTGTTCCTGGCGGGAGAGGAAGGGAAGCGTGGACGAACGGATTCCGGTGGCCGTTCTGGGGGCCACCGGCATGGTGGGCGCGGGGCTTGTGGCCATGGTCGCCCGCCACCCCTGGTTCAGGCTCGCGGAGGCGGCGGCTTCGGAGCGCTCCGCGGGCGGCACCCTCGGTGCGCTCCTGGCCGGCGACGGCGGCGAGGAACTCCCTCCGGAGGCGGCCGCGCTCGAGGTGAGGGCGGTCGGCGACCGCCTCGATTCTCCCCTGCTCCTCTCGGCGCTCCCTTCGGGCGTGGCCCGCGAGGTCGAGGCCGACGCCGCGCGCAACGGTCAGCTCGTGGTGAGCAACGCGAGCGCGTACCGCACGGACCCCCAGGTGCCGCTCGTGATCCCCGAGGTCAACGCCGACCACCTCGCGCTCCTCGAGGCCCAGCGGGAGCGATGGCCCGGGGGGATCGTGACGAACCCCAACTGCGTGGTCGCCGGGCTCGCCACAGCGCTGGCCCCCCTGCACCAGGCCTTCGGCCTCGAGCGCGTGGTCGTGACCACCTTCCAGGCGATCTCGGGCGCGGGCCGTCCCGGCCCCTCCGCCTACGACCTGGTCGACAACGTGGTCCCCTTCATCGCGGGCGAGGAGCCGAAGATCGCGGCGGAGCCGCGGAGGATCCTCGGCACCGTACGCGACGGCGTCCTCACCGACGCCACGTTCGCCCTCGGCGCGACGGCCGTCCGCGTGCCTGTGCTGCACGGCCACCTGGTGTCGGTCTCGTGCGCGCTGGCGAGCGATGCGGACCCGCAGACCGCCGCCCGCGCCATGCGCGGGTGGACGGGGGCGGTGGCGGGGCTCGAGCTGCCGACCGCGCCGTCGCGCCCGCTCGAGGTGCTCGACGGGGACGACCGCCCGCAGCCGCGCCTGGACCGTGACCGCGGCGCGGGGATGACGGTCACGGTCGGACGGATCCGGCCGTGCGAGGCGCTCGGCCTCTCCTTCCTGGTGCTCGCGCACAACCTCGTGCGCGGCGCGGCCGGCGCCGCGCTCCTCAACGCGGAGCTGTGCCGGGCCCGGGGGCTGGTGTGACCCCGCACCCGGCGCGCCCCGTCGTCTACAAGTTCGGGGGCAGCTCGGTCGCGGACGCGGAGCGCATCCGGCACGTGGCGCGCCTCGTCGCCGGTGGCCCGCGGTCGCTGGTCGTGGTGGTGTCGGCGCTCCAGGGCGTGACGGATCTGCTCGTCGAGCTCGTGGAAGGCCGCAGTGCCCGCGGGAGCGCGCGTTTCGGCGAGCTGCGCACGCGCCACCTCGAGGTCGCGGACGGGCTGGGGCTCGAGGAGCCCGCGCGGAAGGCGCTCCGATCCGCGCTGCTCGCCCGGCTCGGACGGCTGCAGCGCGACCTGGCCGACGCGACGCCCGGCGAGCACGCCCGCGCCGATGCGGCGCTGGCCGCGGGCGAGGATCTCGTGGTCCTCCTCGTCGCGGCGGCGATCCATGCCGCCGGGAGGCAGGTGGCCCTGGTCGACGCGCGCGCCCTGATTCGCACGGACGCGCGCTACGGCGCCGGCGTGCCGGACGGTGCGGCGCTCCCCGCGCTCGCGGAGGCGCACCTCCTCCCGCTCCTGGAGCGGGGTGTGGTCGCCGTGGTCCAGGGCTTCGTGGGCTCCACCGCGGACGGCAGCACCACCACGCTCGGGCGTGGCGGCGGCGACTTCACCGCGGCGCTCCTGGGCGGAGCGATCTCCGCGGAGGTCGTGCACATCTGGACGGACGTGGTCGGGCTCATGAGCGGCGACCCGCGCGACGTGGCCGAGCCCGTCCTCCTCGCCGAGATCGGGTTCGAGGAGGCCGTGGAGCTCGCGTGGGCGGGCGCGCGCGTCATCCACCCGGTCGCGGCGAAGTGGGCCGTGGCGCGCGGCGTGCCGCTCCGCGTCAGGAGCACCTTCGACCCCGACAGCCCCGGCACCCTGGTGCGCCACGATCTTCGCCGCGCCAAGGAGATCGCCGCGGTGACCGCCAAGCCGGGCGTGGCGCTCATGAAGGTCCGTTCCCACCCGTCCGCGCTCCCGTACGGCTTCCTCGCGCGCGTCTTCGAGGCCATCGCGCGCCATCGCCTCGACGTCGACCTCGTCGCCACCAGCCACTCCTCCACGGCCTTCACGATCGACGACGGCACGGAGCTCGACGCGGTGACCGCGGAGCTCGAGGCCTTCGCGGACGTCGAGGTGCGCCGCGACCTGAGCACGGTGACGGTCGTGGGGCGCGGTATGCTGGCCGAGCCCGGGATGGACGCGATCGTCTTCCGGACCGTGGAGCGGACCCCCGTGCACCTCATCAGCCAGGCGTCCGACGTGAGCCTCAGCTTCGTGGTCGATGCGGCCGCCGCGCCGGGTCTGGTGCGAAAGCTGCACCACGCGCTCATCGAGGTCCCGGCCGACGCCGCGCGGAGGAGCGCATGAGGATCGCGTTGCTCGGAAGCGGGCGGATGGGCTCGGAGGTGCACGCGGTCGCCACGGCCTCGGGACACACGGTGGTGGCCTACCTCGGGAGGGCGGACATGGACGTCTCCGACGGAGAGCTCGCCGCCCGCCTGTCCGACGCGGAGGTGGCGGTCGACTTCTCCGTGGCCCAGCAGGTGCCGCGGAGCGTGCGCGCCGCCGTCGTCGCCGGCGTGGACCTCGTGGTAGGAACCACCGGGTGGTCGGCCGAGGAGGTCGAGCTCGCCGCGGTGAAGCGGGCCGGCCACGGGGTCGTGTACGCGAGCAACTTCAGCCTCGGCATCCACGTCTTCCTGCGGCTGGCGCGCGAGGCCGCCCGGCTGGCGGGTGCCGCGGGAGGCTACGACGTGCACGTGGAGGAGATCCATCACCGGCACAAGCGCGACCATCCCAGCGGCACGGCCATCCGGGTGGCCGAGACCCTGCTCGGGGAGATCGGCGCGAAGGTGCGGTGGGCGCCGGGGCCACCCGACGGCCCGAGCGATCCGTCCGTGCTGTACGTGACGAGCGTGCGGGCCGGGGAGGTGCCCGGGACGCACGTCATCGGTCTCGAGGGGTCGGACGACCGGGTGGAGCTGCGCCACGAGGCGCGCAGCCGCGCGGGATTCGCCCAGGGAGCCGTGCGGTCGGCGGAGTGGATCCGCGGTCGGGTCGGAGTGCACACGTTCGAGGAGGTCGTCGCGGACCTCCTGGATGCGAGAACGAAGCAGGGCGGGAGGACGCCATCATGACCAGGAGAGAGAGGTTCAAGGGCACGGGTGTCGCGCTCGTGACGCCGTTCAGGGAGGACGGGTCGCTCGACCTGGACGCGTTCTCCCGCCACGTCGACCGGATGGTGAAGGGAGGCGTCGAGGTGCTCGTCCCCTGCGGGACGACGGGCGAGAGCGTCACGATGACGCCCCGCGAGCAGGCGCAGGTGATCGCGACGGCGGTGGACGTGGCGGCGAAGCGGGTGCCCGTGATGGCCGGGGCCGGCACGAACGACACGCGCCACGCGATCGAGCTGGCCACGGCCGCGAGGGACGCCGGCGCGGACGCCGTCCTCTCGGTGTGCCCCTACTACAACAAGCCGCCGCAGGAAGGGCTCTATCGCCACTTCAAGGCGGTCGCGGAGGCGGCGGAGATCCCCGTCTTCCTCTACAACGTGCCCGGGCGCACCTCGGTGAACCTCCTGCCGGAAACGACTCTGCGGCTGGCGGAGATCCCCAACGTGGCCGGCATCAAGGAGGCGTCCGGCAACCTCGATCAGGTGGCCTCCATCCTCGCGTCCCGGCCCGATGACTTCCTCGTCCTGTCGGGCGACGACGAGCTGACCCTGCCCATGCTCGCGCTCGGCGCGGACGGGCTCGTGTCCGTGGTGGCGAACGAAGCGCCGCGCGACACGTCGGACATGGTGCGGCTCGGGCTCGACGGGGACTTCTCGCGGGCGCGCATGCTCCACTTCCAGCTCCTCGACCTGATGCGCGCGAACTTCGCCGAGACCAACCCCGTCCCCGTGAAGAAGGGGGTCGAGCTGGTCGGCGGTCCGCCCGCCCATTACCGCTCCCCGCTCACGCCCCCGTCGGGCGCGACCGAGATGCGCCTGGTGCGGGCGCTGACGACCGCGGGGCTGCTCACCGACGCCGACGGCCACACCATGGAGGCCGCGTGCGCGTAGAGCTCGAGCCGCTGCGCGGAGAGATCGAGCGGCGGTCCGCGAGCCGCGATGCGGTGTCCGACGCTCCCGAGGAGCGTGAGCGGGCGCGTGCGGCGGTGGCCATGCTCCTCCACGCGCTCGGCAACGGCACGGTGCGCGCCGCCGAGCGGATGGACGACGGCTGGCATGCGGTGCCGTGGGTGAAGGCCGGGATCCTGCTGGCCTTCAGGCTGGGCGTGACCCGGGCCTTCGAGCCCCACCCGAGCGCGGCCAACGAGGCGTTCGGCGGGAGCACGTTCCGCTTCGCGGACCGGGACACCCTGCCGCTGCGCGACACGAACGGCCCGGCGGAGAACGTGCGCATCGTCCCGGGCGGGACCTCCGTGCGGGCCGGCGCCTACCTCGGTCCCGGCGTGGTGATCATGCCGCCCGCCTTCGTGAACATCGGCGCGTACGTCGACGAGGGCGCGATGATCGACTCGCACGCGCTGGTCGGCTCGTGCGCGCAGGTGGGCAAGCGCGTGCACCTGTCCGCCGGGGCGCAGCTCGGGGGCGTGCTCGAGCCCGTCGGGCTCCGCCCGGTGATCGTCGAGGACGAGGCCATGATCGGGGGGAACACCGGGGTCTTCGAGGGCACGCTCGTGGGGCGTCGCGCGGTGATCGCGCCCGGCGTCCAGCTCACCGCCTCGACGACCGTGTACGACCTCGCGCGCTCGACCACCTACCGCGCCCGAGAGGGCGCGCCCCTGACGATCCCCGAGGGCGCGGTCGTGGTGCCCGGGTCCCGCCCCGCCAGGGGGGCGTTCGCCGAGGAGCACGGGATCTCCGTCTATGCACCCGTCATCGTGAAGTACCGGGACGAGCGGACGGATGCGGCGACCGCACTGGAGGACGCGCTCCGGTAGAGCGCGCCCCCCGCGGGCGCGTCCGTGGGCCGGACGCCACGAGGCCCCTCGCGCTACGGATTGCGGACCCTCACGTCCGTCAGCTCCATGGACTCCTTCACGTCCATGTCGACCACCGAGCCCATGGTGACCGAGAGCGGCTGCGTGACGAAGCTGTCGCTCGAGCCGATCGCCTCCACCGCGAAGCGCAGGTCGGTGCGGTTGAGCGTAGGCGGAACGATGAAGTCGTCCTCGCGGTTGGTCTCGACCGTTCCAAGGCGGATGTTCTGACCGCCCGTGAGCGCGCGCACCGTCACGGCGTCGAAGTTGTGGTTGCTCACGTGCAGCATGATCTCGTCGGCTCTCGGGGACGTTTCGTCCGAATGGGGCCGAGCGCCCCCCGTCGCGCAGGCCGCCGCGGCCGAGAGCGCGAGCGCCGTGAGCGCTCCGGTGATGATCCTCCTCATGGGTCCTCCTCCATGGCCGGGGCCATGTCGTCGTGCGTGTCGCTGCCGGCGCCTCGCTGGAGACGGCTGCGCCCATCGAAGGTGCAAGGACCGGTCCACGCGTGGATCGCGAGGCGCGAGAACGGTCTTCAGGCGTTCGCGCAAGGCGCACCGTGCGATCGATTGCACGGTGGAGGCGTTGCCGTTGCGCGACGTCGACGGGCTCAGGAGCCGCACGGGGCGCCCCGGGGCCCGTGTCACCACCCCGGCTTGAGGACCATCGCGGCCACCGTGGCGAGGAGGAGCGTCACGTTCACGGCGTTGAGCTGCAGGAGGCGACGTTTCGCCCGCTCCAGCCCGGCACCGGCGTCCGTGCCCGACGAGGCTTCCACGGCGAGGTCCTCGTAGGCTCGCCGGATGACCGTACCGCCCATTCCCATGGAGGTGAACACCGCCACGAGGCCCCAGACCACCCACAGGGGGAACTGCCATCCGGTGAGCCCCACCATGGCGATGCCCGCGAGGAGGGTCACGCCCGCGGACGGCCCGACCACCGCCCGGCCGAGGAGGGCGCCCTGGCGAGCGAGCGCCCCCAGTGCCTCCGGGCTGCGCATGCTCGCGATGCGCGGAAAGAGAACGGCGAGCGCCGTCACCCCACCGACCCAGAGGGTCACCGCCGCGACGTGCAGGAACTTCAAGACGTTGTACCACGTGAACATGGCTCCCCCCCTCGCTACATTCGAGCTCGTCGTGTGGACGTAGGCCGGTCGCACCTGGCGGCCACTTCGTGGTTGTTTACATTGTGTTTAAACACATTGTACAGGTCGGGAGTTCCAGAGGTGCCTCCACCCCCATCGCGCAGACGAACCACCGGGAGCGACGAGACCCGACGCCGGATCGTGGAGGCGGCCCAGGAGCTCGCCGTCGCGGAGGGGTTCAGCGGGTTCACGATGGAGCGCGTGGCCGAGCTCGCCGGCGTGTCCCGCATGACCGTCTACTACCAGTTCGGCTCGAAGGCCGAGCTGCTGGAAGCGCTCTTCGACCAGGTGGCCGAGCGCGGACGGATCGACCGCCTCGCCGAGGCGTTCCGCGCGCCCGACCCCCTCGACGGGCTCATGACCTTCGTCGAGGTCTTCTGTGGCTTCTGGGCGTCGGACCCGGTGGGCATCCGCCGTCTGAGGAGTTGGGCGGCCCTCGAGGCCGGCCCCAACGAGGGGGCGCTGGGCCGGGACGCATGGCAACGGAAGGGGCTGACGAGACTCGTCGGCCGCATCCGCGAGCGCTACGGCGTCCCCGCGCAGGAGCGGGAGGAAGAGATGGTCGACCTGCTTCACACGCTGCTGAGCCCGGAGAGCTACGAGAAGCTCACGCGCGGCGGGCGGGCCGAGCAGGAGGTCGCCGCGATGCTGAAGCGCGCGTCGCGCGCGGTGCTCGGGCTCGAGGGCTGACGTCGCGCGTGGTGGCGATGCGCAACCCGGGACTGGGCGAGCTCATCACGCGTGCCCGGCGCAGCGCGCACGCCTGGCCTCCCCTCCCCCTCCCCGGTACCATCCTGGACTTCCGGCACCCCGTCCAGGAGCCCCCATGCCCCGCCCGCCTCTCAGGATCTCGCTGGCCGTCCTCCTGACCGCGGCGCCGCTCGCGCTGTGCGCCCCACCCGCCGCGTCGCAACCCGTACCCACGCCCGCGGAGCCCGTCCTCTCCGGCCTCGGCTGGCGCTACGTGGGCCCGGCCATCGCGGGCGGACGGATCACCGACGTGGAGGTCGTGTCGGGCGACGCGGCGCACTGGTTCGTGGGGGCCGCGTCGGGCGGGGTCTTCGAGTCGAGGAACCATGGCATCACCTGGACGCCGATCTTCGACGCGGCGACGAACCTGAGCGTGGGGGACATCGCGCTCGCTCCCTCCGATCCCACCGAGATCTGGGTGGGCACGGGCGAGGCGAACAACCGCAACTCCTCCCCGTGGGGCGCCGGCGTCTGGCACTCGACGGACGGGGGGAAGAGCTGGACGTTCGCCGGCCTCGCCGAGACCCGGCACATCGGCAAGGTGCTCGTGCACCCGACCGATCCCGGGACCGTGTGGGTGGCTGCGCTGGGCCACCTGTTCGGCCCGAACCCGGAGCGGGGCGTCTACAAGACGACCGACGGCGGCGCGACATGGAGGAAGGTGCTCTCCATCGACGAGAACACCGGCGTGGTGGACCTGGCCATGCACCCGGCGGACCCTGACATCCTCTATGCCGCGGCCTATCCGCGGCGGCGGCGCGCGTGGGGGTTCGTGGGGGGTGGCCCGACGGGAGGCATCCTGCGGAGCACGGACGGCGGGGAGACGTGGACGCGCGTGACCGAGGGGCTCCCGAAGGGGAGCATCGGCCGCATCGGCTTCGAGACGTGGTCGCGCAACCCGAACGTCGTGGTGGCGATCGTCGAGGCCAAGGACGGCGGGGTCTTCCGCTCCGACGACAGCGGGATCACGTGGCGGAGGCTGAACGGGATGGATCCACGGCCGAGCTACTACAGCCAGATCCGGCTCGACCCGAACGACGACGCCAGGATCTACGTGCTGGGCACGTACCTCGACCGCTCCGTGGACGGCGGGCGCACGTTCGCGACGATGCCGCTCGAGGTCGAGTACAACACGGGCGTGCACACCGACAACCACGACCTGTGGATCGACCCGGCGGACTCGCGGCATATGGTGCTCGCCAACGACGGCGGGCTCTACTACACCTGGGACGAGGGCGCCAACTGGCAGTTCACGGCCAACCTCCCGATCCAGCAGCTCTACGACGTCTCGCTCGACATGGAGGACCCCTACCGCATCATCGGCGGGCTCCAGGACAACAACCACTACATCGGGCCGTCGGCCACGCGCCGCTTCCACGGCATCCTCGACCACGATTGGCGTGTGGTGGACTACGGAGACGGAATGACGAACGCAGCCGACCCGACCGACCCGAACACGATCTACGTGAGCAGCCAGGGCGGCGCGATCGTGCGGGTCGACACGCGCACCCTCGACCGGAAGGACCTGCAGCCGTTCAACCCGGACACGACCGATGCCTTCCGCTTCTACTGGACCTCGCCGATCGAGTTGTCGCCGCACGACCCGTCGACGATCTACCTGGGGGGCAACCGTCTCTTCATCTCGCACGACCGGGGCGGACACTGGACGATGACGGAGGACCTCACGCGCGCGATTCCGCAGGATTCGCTCGACGTGATGGGGATCCGCCCGGACTCGACCACCCTCTCGCGCAACGACGGTGTGGGCGAGTACGGCACGCTCACGACGATCTCCGAGTCGCCCGCCCGTGCGGGCGTGATCTGGGTGGGCGCCGACGACGGGAGCCTGAAGGTGAGCCGGGACGGCGGGGCCACGTGGAAGGAGGTGTCGCGCAACGTGCCGGGCCTTCCCGGTCCCACGTTCGTGATCAGCGTCGAGGCCTCGGCGGCCGTGCCGGGGCGTGCCTACGTGGCCTTCGACGGCCACTGGGACGACGACTACCGCCCGTGGCTCTTCGTCACCGAGGACTTCGGGGCGACGTGGCGCAGCCTGACCGCGAACCTGGAGTCGGCGACGGTGAACGTGGTGCGCGAGCATCCCCGGAACCCCGACCTGCTCTTCGTCGGCGCGGAGGACGGCGTCTTCGTCTCGACGGACCGCGGCCGCACGTGGAGCCGGCTGAACAACGACATGCCCCACGCCCCCGTCGACGATCTGGAGATCCACCCGCGCGACAACGACCTGGTGGCCGGGACGCACGGCCGCGGCATCTGGATCATGGACGACATCTCGGCGCTGTCGGGGCTGGGCAGGGTCGCCTCGAGCGGAGGGAGCGGCTTCTTCCCGGTGGTGCCGGCCACGCTCTTCCAGAAGAACGTGGACGTGCCATCTCAGGGCCAGGGGATCTTCCGCGCCGAGAACCCGCCGTTCGGAGCGGTCCTCGACTACTGGCTCGCCTCCCCCGTGGACGGAGGCGTGCGCATCCGCATCCAGGACGCCTCGGGCGCCACCGTGCGCACGCTCGAGGGCGCGGGCACGGCCGGCCTCAATCGGGCCGTGTGGGACCTGCGCCACCAGCCCGTCCCGCACGACACCACCGTGTTCGACGTCCCGAGCCTGGACGTCGGCCCGAGGGGCCCGCTCGTGCTCCCGGGCGCGTACCGGGCGTCCTTCGCGACGGGACCGGACGCCACGCCGACCGACATCGAGGTACGCTGGGACCCGCTCATGCCCGACGCGGACGTCCAGACCCGCTACGACTTCACGATGGCGCTCTACGCGCTCCAGGAGACCGGGTACCACGCGCAGGTGCAGGCCGCGCGCATCGAACGCGCCGCGCGGGCGGCAGTCGATTCGCTGCGGGCCCTGTCGGACGTGGGCGCCGCGACCGCGAAGGCCGACATCCCGGCGCACGTCGCCCACGCCGACTCGCTCCTCGGCGAGCTCCGCCGCGTGACCACCGCCCTGCGTCGGCGGAACGGCGACCTGCGCGGCTGGTGGCGTGGCCTGATCGGCGAGATGGACGGCGGCCCGAGCACGATCGGCAGCATGACAGGGCCGAACGATGCGCAGCGGCAGCGCCTCGGGTGGACACAGGGGCGCTTCGCCGAGGCCGTGGACGAGCTGGACGGCGCGATCGCCACGGTCGTCCCTGCGCTCAACGGGATCCTCGGGGAGCACGGGGCGCCGAGGGTGGAGGTGCCGGCGCGAGGGAGCGGGACCGGGTGAGCGGGATGTCCGTGCCCATCGACTTCGGGCGCACGGCGTCGGACTACGACCGCTTCCGGACCGGCTTCCCCGACTCCTTCTACGAGCGGATCGTGGGCGCCGGGTGGATCGCGCCGGGGATGCGTGCCCTCGACATCGGGACAGGCACCGGCACGCTCGCGCTGGGGCTGGCCGCCCGCGGCCTCGACGTGGTCGGCCTCGACCCCTCGCCGGAGATGCTCGAGGCGGCTCGCCAGCGGGCGGCCGAGCTGGGCCTCGATGTGCGCTTCGTCGAGGGGGTCGCCGAGGAGACCCGTGAGGAGTCGGGCGCCTTCGACCTCGTCACCGCGGGTCATTGCTGGTGGTGGTTCGACGTCGCGCGCGTGATCGCGGAGGCGGAGCGCGTGCTGGGCGCCGACGGCCGCCTGCTGATCGCCAACTTCTCGTACCTGCCCACGCCGGGCTCGGCGGCCGAGGCCTCCGAGCACCTCGTGCTCGCGCACAATCCCGGTTGGCCGAAGGCGGGCGAGAGCGGGATCCGTGCGGAGCAGGTCGCCGACCTGGACGCCGCCGGCTTCCGGGACGTCGCGTCGTTCAGCTACGTCGAGCCGGTCACCTTCACGCACGAGACGTGGCGCGGGCGGATGCGCTCCTGCAACGGTGTCGGGCCCTCGCTCCCTCCCGCGGGCGTGGCGGCCTTCGATCGGGAGCTGGCCGCGCTGCTCGCGGAGCGGTTCCCGGGCGCTCTCGTGATCCAGCACCGCGCGTTCGTCGCGACCGGGCGGGTGCCGGAGCGATAGGCGTCAGCCCGCGGGGAGCCTCACCCCGCGGGGAAGATGATCGGCAGCGCCTCCTCCGCGGTGAACATGCAGCGGGCGTTGTGGCCACACTCGGGGATGATGACCGCCGTGTGGTGCGCGCCGAGCTTCTCGTCGACGTACTTCGCGAACGCCTGGCCGCGCGCCTGCCGGGTCGGGCCCTGCGCCATGGCCGAGCACGACGAATCGAACCCTCCGAGCGGGAGGATGTCGAGCTGGCCGAGGAGGTACGTCGTGGGCCGCGAGGCGAGCTGCTTCCGGATCTGGTCGTCGCTCTGCTTCTCGGAGTAGCCCGTGTGGTTGTTCAGCCCGTACGGCCACTGGTCGTACGTCGTGCACCCGCGGCCCTCGCCCAGCGAGCGGAACGCCGGGGCGTCGGGCTCGACGTCCGCGATGTACCCGGGCGGGTTCGCGGTGAGGCTCCAGGCCGCGGGGGTCGGGCGCTCCGCGCTCGGCCACGCGTAGCTGGAAGGGTTGGCCACCACGTACGTGATCGGGACGCCGAGGCGGTCGTGCACCTGGTTGGTCATCTCGTAGCGGTTGACGACCTGGCCGCCCGCCGAGTGCCCCGCGACGACGATGGCCTTCAGGCTCGGGAAGACCTCCTTGCGCGCGACCTTGCGCAGGATCTCGTCGAGGAAGTCGAACGAGGTGACCGACGGGTCGCTGAGCGCAGGCCCGCCCGAGCGCCACGTGTTGCAGTTCCAGCTCACTTCGTTCGGGCCGAGCTCGTCGCGGCAGCCCTGGCCGTTGTTGGAGGCCATGCGCGGCGCGATGACGAGCGTGTTCTCGAGCGCGCCGCCCAGGAACGCCGCGCCGAGCGCCGATCGGAAGTAGTTGTCGGCGTCGCGCCCCGCCCCGTGCACCATGACGAGCACGCGGGTGATGGCCCGGTTCGGCGTGTCCAGCGGGTAGGTCCGGTACACGAGCGAGCGCGACGGGCCGCCGCCGAGCGTGACCCACTCCGTGCAGGCGGACGTGGCCTGGGTGCACGGCTGCCGGGCCGAGCCCGCGGTGGGCGCGAGGGCGAGGAGAGCGAGCGGCAGGAGGGGCATGCGAGTCATGGGCACGGACTCCTTTCGAGGGAAGGAGGTGAGTATGAGGGGCGCGTCGGCGGGAGGGAAGAAGGTCTCGTGGGCCGATCCCCGCGGTGGGCTTGCGTGATTCGCTCGTGGATTCCACGCCCACCGACCATGAGATCCGCATCGAGCGCATCTTCGACGCACCCCGCGACCGCGTCTGGCAGGCCATGACGGACCCGGAGCTCGTCGCCCGGTTCGAATGGAACGGGATGCCGGGCCACGTGGCGATCGAGACCATGACGCTCGAGGGCCTCGGTGGCGGCAGGACGAAGATCGTGAACGTGTCGCTCTTCCACACCGCGGAGGAGCGCGACGGAATGCTCCACTCCGGGATGGAGACGGGGCTCAACGAGAGCTACGCGGCGCTGGACGGGCTCCTGGCGCGCTGACGCCCCGCTTCGCGCGTACCCGGGTGCGGCAGGCGGGGGAGCGGGGTCAGCTCCGCCCCCCGCCGCGCGCCGAGCCGAGCTTCGCCGCGCCCATGGCCGGGTCCAGGTCCCGGTCGAGCACCGACACGAGGTGCCGTGTCAGGAGGCGACCGAGGGGCTCCCTGAGCGGCCGTCCCGGCCGGAGCAGCCCGCCGGCCAGGGCGATCGTGGGCGGGCGCGACCACGGGCCGAGCCGCTCCAGGAGCGCCCGGATGTGGCGCTCGAGGGCGTGCACGGCCCGGTCGATCACGTTCCCGGCCACCGTGTCTCCCTCCCCGGCGACCGCCACCACGATGGGCGCGAGCGCCGCGATCTCCCCCTTCGTCGCGGACGCCACCCAGGTCACGACGTCGTCCATGGCGCCGAGACGGAGGTGCTGGAAGATGCGATCCGGGAGCGCCGTCTGCGGGCCCCTCCCGTCCATCGCCTGGGCCATGCGCTGGAGCCCCTCGATCCCGATCGCGTAGCCGGAGCCCTCGTCGCCGACGAGGTGTCCCCACCCCCCGGCCCTCCCCTGCCGGCCGTAGCCGGCGCGCCCGTATGCGATCGACCCGGTGCCCGCGATGAGCAGGATGCCGGGGCCGTCGGCGAACGCGTCGTGGAAGGCGGCCTGCACGTCCGTGCCGACGCGCACGCTCCGCGCCACGCCGGCACGCGTCAGCTCGTCCTCCACCGTGGAGCGCGACGCCTCCCGGCCGGCGCCGGTGATCCCGGCCCACACCGCGTCGACGGGGAGCTTCACGCCGGCCGAGGCAGCCGCGTCCCGACACACGGATGCGACCGCTTCGGCGGCCGCCTGCGGATCGGCGGCGGTCGCCACCGCACCCGGGCCCTCGGCGCGCGCGAGCTCCGTGCCCGACCCGTCGAGGACGACCGCCCGCGCCCGCGTCCCCCCGCAATCGATCCCGATCACCGCGCGCGTCATGCCGCCTCCTGCCGCCGCCGACTCCCGGGCCAAACGGCGGTCACCGCCAGCCCGGTGACGAACGTCACCACGCTTCCGAACAGAGCATACCAGGGCCACGCCATTTGCCCGCGCAGGAGCGTGGTCAGCCCGATGCCGACACCCACACCGATCACCGCGGCCCACTGGCCCGGCCGCCGCGTCAGCACGCCGAGCGCGAACGCTCCGAGCAGCCCGCCGTAGACGAGGCTCGCGATGCCGAGCGCGACCTCCACGGCCGACGTTCCCTTCGACAGCGGGATGAAGACCACGGCCGCGCCGACGAGCATCACGGCCCAGAAGAGCGAGAACAGCTTCCCCGCCCGGAGCACGCGCGCGTCCGCCTCGTCGCCCTGCGCCTCGCCCGCACCGACGAGCGGCGCCCAGTAGTCGAAGGCGCTCGCGCTCGCGAGCGAGTTGATCGAGCCGCTCAGCGTGGACATCGCCGCGGCGAACACGCCCGCGATGAGGAGGCCGGTGATCCCGGGAGGCATCTGCTCGACGATGAAGCGCGCGAAGATCTCGTCGCTGCGCTCGAACGAGCGCCCGTGGTAGAAGGCCCACAGCCCGAGGCCGACGCCGAGGAAGAGGACGAACTGGACGATGATCGCGAGCGCGCTGCCGATGAGGGCCTTCTGGCTGCTGCGCAGGTCCTTCGTGGTGAGCAGGCGCTGCACGATGATCTGGTCCACGCCGTGGCTCGACATCGACAGGAAGGCGCCGCCGAAGAGGGCGGCCCAGAACGTATAGGGCTGCATGCGATCGAAGGAGAAGTCGAACGTGTGGAGCTTCCCCGCCTGGGCCGCGGAGGAGAGGATCGCGCCCCACCCTCCGGCCACCCCCATGTGGAGCGCGACGGCCGCGGCGACGGCGCCGCCCAGGTAGAGCGTCATCTGCAGGGAGTCGATCCACACGACGGCCTTGATGCCGCCGAAGTACGTGTAGATCAGCGTGAGCGCGCCGATGACCACGATGGAGACCCAGTAGGGCCACCCCGTGATCAGCGCGAGGGGGATCGCCGTCGCGAAGAGGCGCACCGAGTCCGAGAGGACCCGGGTCACCATGAAGATCGCGGATGTGAAGCGGCGCGTGCCCAGCCCGAACCGCGCCTGCAGGAGGTGGTACGCGGTCGTGAGCTCGCCCCGGTAGTACGCCGGGAGGAGGACGGCGGCCACGACCGCCCGACCGGCCAGGTAGCCGAGGGTGAGCTGGAGGAACGTCATGGTGCCGACGTACGCCACGCCGGGAACGCTCAGGAAGGTGAGGGTGCTGGTCTCCGTCGCCACCACGGAGAGCATCACGGCCCACCACGGCAGGGAGCGGCTGCCGAGGAAGTAGTCGGTGCCCCCCTTCTGACCGCGGCCCAGCCAGGCCCCCCACACCGTGACGCCAACCAGATAGAGCACCAGCACGATCAGGTCGAGCGGCGTGAAAGCCCCCATGCGGTGCGGACCCTTCCCCGGGAGGATTTGTCGTCGGTGTGGTCGTCGTACGGACGGGACAGAATAGCACGGATCGGCCGGAGGGAAACCCGTGGACGAACCGGAGAAGCGCGCTCCGCCGGCTAGCCCTCGCCGAGCGAGGCGGTCGGCACGACGGTCGGCTGCAGCCGCTCGCCGCCCTCGAGCACCACGTACGCCTCCATCGCGAAGTAGGCCGGGAGCCCGGCTGCCCTGAGCTGCTCGGCCGTCCCCCGGTTGCGGTCCTCGACGCGCTGCCAGAACTCGCGCGGGTCGGGGCCCGGGAAGGGCGCCACGTCCTTCTGCGACTGGTGCTTGAAGATGGCCAGGATCTTCCTGCGCAGCTCCTCGGCGCTCATCGGCACGAGGACGTCCGCCTCCACGAGCGACCACTCCTGCCAGGCGCCGCGATACATCCAGAGCTGCGGCGCGGGGCCCTCGTACAGGTCGAGCGCGCGGTTGACGGCCTCCAGGCACATGCGGTGTGTCCCGTGCGGATCGGAGAGGTCGCCGGCCGCGAAGACGATCGACGGCCGCGTCTCGTCGAGAAGCGCGCGCACGATCTCCACGTCGCGCGCGCCGATGGGGTCCTTCCTCACCAGCCCGGTCTGGTAGAACGGTAGATCGAGGAAGCGCGCGTTGCCCGGGCCGAGGCCGACCGCTTCGAGGGCGCTCACCGCCTCGGTCTCCCGGATGATGCGCTTCAGGTCGCGCACCACGTCCGCGTCCACGTCCCCGGGCCCCTTCCCCCCCAGGCTCGCCTCGATCTCGTCGACGTGGCGCGAGAGCGCCTCGTGGTCGGTCAGGGAGAGCGCCCTCCGCGCACGCTCCACGAAGTCCAGGTAGCGCCGCACCTCGTGGTCGAACACCGCGATGTTGCCGGACGTCTGGTACGCGACCGTGATGTCGTTCCGGTTCTGGGCGAGCTTCCTCAGGATCCCGCCCATCGAGATGACGTCGTCGTCGGGATGGGGGCTGAAGACGACGATGCGCTCTCCCTGCGGGAGCTTGCTCTTGCCGCGGATCTTCCCGATGAGGCGGTTGAAGATCTCCCCGTTGAGCGGCTCGGCCGAGCCGTAGCGCGCCGCCAGCGAGCTGAGGTGATGGTCCCGGTAGTCGCGCGTCGACAGGTGCAGGACGGGCTTCTTCGTCTGGCGGTTGAGCCAGAGGACCGCCTCCGCCTCCAGGTCGGACGTCCACTCCACCTCGCCGAGGAGCCAGGGCGTGCGCACCCGCGTCAGGTCCGCGGCCGCGGCCGGGTCGAGCCACACGGTGGCGCGCGCGTGCTCCTGCAGGTAGGTCGCGGCCACGTCGGCGTGCACGTCGCCCTCGACGGCCCGGCGTACGATCCACGCCTTGTGCTCGCCCGTGGCGATGAGCGCGATCTCGCGCGCCCGGAGGATCGTCGCGACCCCCATGGTCACGGCCTCGGGCGGGACGTTCTCCTCGCCGAAGAAGTCCGACGCCGCGTCCGCCCGCGTCACCGTGTCCAGGTAGACCAGGCGCGTGCGCGACTCGGCGCCCGAGCCGGGCTCGTTGAAGCCGATGTGCCCGCTGCGCCCGATGCCGAGGATCTGGAAGTCGATCCCGCCCGTCTCGCGGATGGCCCGCTCGTAGGCGGCGCAGTGCACCTCGGTCTCCTCGCGTGGAAGGTCTCCGCGCGGGATGTGGATCTGCGCCTCGGGGATGTTGACGTGGTCGAAGAGGTTCTCGCGCATGAAGCGGTGGTAGCTGTGCAGGCTACCGGGCTCCATCGGCCAGTACTCGTCGAGGTTGAACGTGACCACGTCCGAGAAGTCGAGCCCCTCGTCGCGGTGCATGCGGATGAGCTCGCGGTAGATCCCGACGGGCGTCGAACCGGTGGCGAGCCCGAGCACCGCCCGCTCCCCGGCCGCGGCACGGGTGCGCACGATCTCTGCGATCCGCCCCGCGACCCGGCGCGCGATCGCCTGGTGGTCCTCGAGGATGCGGACGGAGATCCGCTCGAGGCGTGTGAACGGGGTGGTCACCCGCCGAGCGACTCCCCCGCGATCAGGTCGAGGTTGGGGAGCATGACGATCTCGATGCGGCGGTTCTGCTTGCGTCCGTCCGCCGTGTCGTTCGACGCCCGCGGCTGGAACTCGCCATACCCGGCCCCCGAGAGGCTCTCCGGCGCCACCCCGGCCTTCACGAGGAGCCGCACGACCGAAAGCGCGCGCGCGGTGGACAGCTCCCAGTTGGAGGGGAAGCGCTCGGTGGCGATCGGCACGTTGTCGGTGTGCCCCTCGACCTGGAAGCGTCGGTCCGGGAGGTCGGCGAGGACCTTCCCCACCTGGGAGAGGGTGGACTGGCCGTCCGACCCGACGGTCGCGCTCCCGGACTGGAAGAGGATGTCCTGCGGGAGCTGGATGACCATGCGCCCCTTGTCGATGGAGACGGTGAGCTGCCCGGCGCTGATGAGCGACTTGAACTTGTCGATCACCTCCTGGTAGATGCGGTTGCGCTCGCGCACCTCGCGCTCGACCGCCGCGAGCTGGTCGAGGCGCTGCTGCAGCCGCCTGTACTCGCTCCCACGCTCGTCCATGAGCGTCTCGAGCCGGTGGACCTCGGCGCGTGCCTCCTCGAAGCGCGACGTCGCCTCGGCGCGCCCGCGGTCGAGATCCGTGCTGTCCGCCTTCAGCTCCGCGATCCGCCCCTCCAGCGAGTCCCTCGTGGCCTCCCAGCTCCGGCGGGCGGCCTCCGCGGCCTCGGCGCGCCGCTGCATCTCGGCCTCGAGACCGGACCTCTGGGAGCGCGAATCCTCGAGGGCGTCGAGGGCGCTCCGATACGTGCTCTTCTTCACGCAGCCGGTCAGGCCCAGCGCGAGGACGAGGAGGACGGGGATGGAGATCCGGGGGACGCGCGACGTCATGCTCTCTCTCCGGCGGAGTGGTCGGAAGCCTGAAGATAGCAAGGGACATGCGAGGCGCGAGGCCCCCCGGTATACTCCGGGGCGCGCCGGAAAACCCCACCGTTGGAGGCCGTCCATGTCGCACCGGTCCACCCGCCGAGGGCACCCCGCCCTCCTCGTCCCCCTCCTCCTCGCGCTGGCGGGATGGACGGCCCCGACGGCGACGCTCCTCGGTCAGGACGTCACGCTCTCCAGGGCCACGCCCGAGGAGGCCGGGATGTCGTCCGCCATCCTGGAGGCGGGCGTCCGGCTCTTCCGCGACGCGGTGGAGCGCGGCGACCTGGTGGGGGCGGTCCTGCTCGTGGCGCGCGACGGGCAGGTGGTGCTCCAGGAGCCCGTCGGGATGCGGGACCAGGCGAAGGGGCTCCCGATGGAGCCGAACACGATGTTCCGGATGGCGTCGAACACCAAGGCCACGATCGCGACGTCGATCTCCATCCTCGTCGAAGAGGGGAAGCTCTCGTACGACGATCCCGTGCGGAAGTACATCCCGAGCTTCGACAACTACCGGTCGGGCTTCATCCAGATCAAGCACCTCCTCGACCACACCAGCGGACTCCGCATCAACTCGCTCTTCCTCGAGCCGCTCATGAAGCCGAGCGCCGAGCATCCCGACGCGCCGTCCCTGCAGCTCGAGGTCGCGCGCTTCGGCGAGGTGGGCGCGGAGGTGCTGCCGGGCACGTCGTACTCGTACAGCAACCCGGGCTACAACACGCTGGGCGCGCTCGTGGAGATCGCGTCCGGGAAGGGCCTGGGGACCTTCCTGAAGGAGCGCATCTACCGCCCCCTGGGGATGGTGGACTCGTACAACCACGAGGTAGCCGGGGAGCTGGACGGCAAGCTCGACCGCATGGGCGCCGTCTACTACCAGAAGCAGGGGGGGAAGTGGGTGGCGGGGTGGCAGCCCGGCGACCCGCCGCAGATGCCGTTCGTGCGCGCGTCGGGCGGGATGATCTCGACGGCGTGGGACTATGCGATCTTCTGCCAGATGTTCCTGAACGGGGGCGTGTACGGGGGGAAGCGCATCCTGAGGCCCGAGACGGTGGCGCTCATGACGAGTCCCACCTTCCCGATCTCGGAGGACGGCTCGTCGTCCTACGGATACGGGTGGGAGGTCTCCGACGACGGCTCCTTCTCGCACGGCGGGTCGGACGGCACGTTCGCGTGGGTCGACCCGACCGATGGCCTCATCGTCCTGATCTTCACGCAGACGCCGAACGGTGCGAACCCGCGCGACAAGTTCATCGAGCTCGTGCGCTCGGCGATCGTGGACGAGGGGAGCTGAGGCGCCGCGTCGGGCCGCCCGGTGCGCCCGGAGGCGCTCCCGTCAGGACTTCACCCCCGGGATCGGGTCCAGGCTCACGCGTGACGGGCGCAGGTTCCGGCCGATCCAGACGAAGCAGAGCATGGCCACGATGAGGAGCACCACACCGCGCCCGGTCGCGCCGAAGATGATCTGGCCGACGCCGAAGAGCGACGCGTACACCGAGGTCACGCCCGCCACCCAGTTCGTCCAGTTGAGCGGGCCGCCGTCGATCGGCTCTCCGCCGAGCGCGAGCCCCGACGAGATGCGCGTCCACCCCCGCCCGCCCGGGCGGACCTTGAGGTAGAACGCGCGCAGCACCCGCTCCTCCTCGGGGCGCGTCAGGAAGGTCACGGCGAGCCAGACGACCGTGCTCGCCCCGACCGTCGCCAGCATGATCCACGCCCACTGCACCGGGTCGTCCGGGTCGAGCCCCGCGCCGAACCAGAGCCCCATGCTCACCACGAGGGAGGCGAGCATCGCGCTGATCTCGCTCCACGCGTTGATGCGCCACCAGTACCACCGCAGGATGAGCACGAGCCCCGTGCCCGCACCGATCGCGAGGAGGAAGCGCCATGCGCCCTCGATCGAGGTGAGGAAGTACGTCACCACGAGCGAGCCGAGCATCATGAAGAGGGTCGCCAGCCGCGAGGCGCGCACGAGCTGGCGCTGGTTCAGGTCGGGCCTCCAGAAGCGCGCGTACAGGTCGTTGACCAGGTAGCTCGCGCCCCAATTGAGCTGGGTGGAGATCGTGGACATGTACGCGGCGGCGAAACCCGCGATCACCAGCCCGGTGATCCCCGGCGGAAGGAGGTCGGTCACGGCCCGGATGTAGCCCTCGCGCGGGTTGTCGAGGCCGGGATAGAGGATCGTGGAGGCGAGCGCCACGAGGATCCAGGGCCAGGGGCGCACCGCGTAGTGGGCGATGTTGAACCAGAGCGTGGCCAGCACGCCGTCGCGCTCGGTGCGCGCGCTGAAGATGCGCTGCGCGATGTAGCCGCCGCCGCCGGGCTCGGCGCCCGGATACCAGCTCGCCCACCAGTTCACGCCCAGGTAGACGGCCATCGTGATGGCCGGCATCCAGGTCGCGCTCTCACGCGGAAACATCGCGATGGCCGCGTCCGAGGAGCCGTACACCGACTCGAGGCCCACCTGCATACCGGCGATGCCGCCCACCGCGTGGACCGCGAAGATCGCGAGGATCACGGCCCCCCCCATGGCCAGCCCGAACTGGAAGAAGTCCGTGATGACGACGCCCCACAGGCCGGCCATGACCGAGTAGCCCGCGGCCAGGAGGAAGCAGACGAGGAGCGCAGCCCACTGGCTGATGCCGAGCGTGATGCTGACGATCTCCATCATCGCCAGGTTCACCCACCCCATGATGATGAGGTTGATCGGCAGCGCGAGGTACGCGGCGCGGAAGCCCCGCAGGATGGCCGCGGGCTTGCCGCCGTAGCGCAGCTCCGTGAACTCGACGTCCGTGATCACGCCGGCCCGCCGCCACAGCCGCGCGTAGAAGAACACCGTGAGGATCCCGCTCATCACCATGTTCCACCACAGCCAGTTCCCTGCCACGCCGTGCTTCGCGACCATCTCCGTGACGGCGAGCGGCGTATCCGCGGCGAACGTCGTGGCCACCATGGAGGTGCCGGCCAGCCACCACGGCAGCGAGCGGCCTCCCACGAAGTAGTCGGACAGCGATCGCCCCGCCCGGTTCGACAGCGCCAGGCCGATGGCCGCGGCGAAGACGAAGTACAGGGCGATGATCACCCAGTCGAGTGTGGTCAAAGGCCGGGCTCTCTCTTGTGGACGGGCTGGTCGGTGATGGAGAGGATGGCCGCGTCCGCGACGGCGCGGCGCAGCGGGATGTGCTTCTGGTTGTCGCGGGTGGGATGCACACGGTTGGTCAGGAGGATGATCCAGACGTCGAGGTCAGGATCCATCCAGATCGAGGTGCCGGTGAACCCCGTGTGGCCGAACGCGTCGTGCGTGACGTAGTCGCCGCCCGATGAGCCCTCCGAGGGCGTGTCCCATCCGAGCGCGCGGCTCGACTCCGTGTCCCAACGACGCGTGAACATGTGCAGCACGTCGGGATCGAGCAGGCGCACGTCCGAGGGACGGGCCACGGGGCACGGCACACCCGGCGGGTCGCCCGGCGCGCAGGCCGGCGCCACGCCGCCGTTCAGCATCATGCTCGCGAAGACCGAGAGGTCCACGGCCGACGAGAAGAGCCCGGCGTGGCCCGCGACGCCGCCCATCGCGTCCGCGTTCTCGTCGTGCACGCGCCCCCACACCATCTCGTGCCGCCAGAGCGTGTCCAGCTCGGTGGCCGCGATGCGCGGCTTGAGCGACTCCCGGGGGTTGTACCCGGTGTCGAGCATGCCGAGCGGTCCGAAGACGTGCTCCTGGAGCCAGGCGTCCTGGGGCGTCCGCGTGATCGACTCCATGATCCACGAGAGCGTCATGATCCCGATGTCGGAATACACGGTCTTCGTGCCCGGGTCGGACTCGAGCGCCACGTCCGCGGCGGCGTCCTCGAACGCCTGCTTCCCGCTGTGGTCGAAGAACCACTGCTTGAACGCGGGGAGGCCGGCGCGGTGGAGGAGGAGCTGGCGGACGGTGACGTCGCTCTTGCGGGCGTCGCCGCGCGACCACCACGGGAGGTAGTCGATCACGCGCGCGTCCAGGTCGAGGCGGCCGTCCTTCACGAGCATGATCGCCTCGGTGGTCGTGCCCACCACCTTCGATACCGAGGCCAGGTCCCAGATCGACGTGGGTGTCACCCCCCGGCCGCTCCCGTACGCGAGCTCGCCGTAGCCGGCGAGCTTCACGATCCTGCCGTGCCGCCCGATGGCCACGGCCGCACCGCTCGCGGCCGAGTCCGCGAGCGCGTCGCGCACGATCGCGTCGATGCGCGCCAGCTTCGCGGGGTCCATCCCCAGCGTCGCGGGGTCGGCCACCGTCGCGGGGGCCTCCGCCGTCCCGGCCCTGCTCCCACGATCGACGATACCGGCGGCGACGAGCGGGTCCTCCACGGCGACGCGCTGCGCGAAGTCGGCGACCTTGTCCCGGTCCAGCCCCTCGCCGATCGCGTGGAAAGGCGGGAGCGGGATCGGCAGGCGGCCCGTGATCGCCTCCTCACCGAAGAGCGCCTCGAGCGCCGCCCGCTGGCTGACCTCCCGGTCGCCCCACGCCAGGAGGTACGAGCCCACCGTCGGGAAGGCCTTGAGGAGGTAGGGGTTGCCGAACGAGAGGAGGACGGTGGGCTTCGCCCGCACCGCCCCGGCGACGAGGCGGCGGAAGGGCTCGGGGACGGCGTTCTCGCCCGAGCCCGCCGAGGCGGGCACGTACGCGCTCACGATGACGCGGTCCGCGCGCCCGACGGCGTCGCGCACGGCGGCGTAGACCACGCTGTCGCTCCGCTCGTCGAGGCTCCAGCTCTCGACGGAGGGGACGCGCTCGGCCAGGTCGGCCGCGAACGCCCGGCCGGCCCAGAGCCAGGTGGACGGGGCGTAGCGCACGTGGAGCACGCGCCCGGCCGACGCGGCGGAGAGCGGCACGAGGTGGCCCGCGTCCCGCGCGAGGGTGATCGAGCGCGTGGCAGCGCTGTCGGCGAAGGCCAGGTGCGCGCCCGTGCCCACCTTCTGGTCCACCTCGTCGAGCGGCGTGAGCCGGTGCTCGTTCAGGCCGAGGCGCGCCTTGATCTCGAGGATGCGGCGCACGGACGCGTCGACGCGGGCCTCGCTGATGCGCCCCGAGCGCACGGCGGCGACCACCGCGTCTATGGAGGCGGGCACGTCCTTGGGCGAGAGCAGGACGTCGGCGCCGGCCTCGAGCGCCCGCACGGAGGCCTCACCGATGCCATACCCCTCCGTGATCGCCCCCATCGTGAGGGCATCCGTGAAGAGGAGGCCGTCGAAGCCCAGGTCCGCGCGGAGCAGTCCCGTGAGGATCTCCGGGGAGAGCGTGGCGGGCGGCGAGTCCTCGCCGAGCAGCCCCGGCATCTTCACGTGGGCGGTCATGATCGCGTCCACGCCCTCCTCGATCGCGCGCTCGAAGGGGACCAGCTCGACCGAGTCCAGGCGCGCGCGGTCGCCCGGCACCACCGGGAGGCCGACGTGGGAATCGACGTCCGTGTCGCCGTGGCCAGGGAAGTGCTTCGCGGTGGCGAGCGCGCCACCCGCGTGCGCGCCCCGGATGAAGGCGGCGCCCAGGCGCGCGACGAGATGGGGGTCGGCGCCGAACGAGCGGGTGGCGATGACCGGGTTGTCCGGGTTCGAGTTCACGTCGAGCACGGGTGCGAAGAGGACGTGCACGCCGACCGCGCGCGCCTCCTCGGCGGTGATCCGACCGTACTCGTACGCGAAGCGGTCGTCGCCGATCGCGCCGAACGCCATCGTGGGCGGGAACTGCGTGCCCCCGCCGGCGGGGAGCATCGAGGGGAGCGCGTACGCGCCGTTGATGCGCATCCCCGGGCCGCCGTTCTCGAAGTCGGCGCACACGAGGAGCGGGATCTTCGCGCGCTCCTGCAGCGCGTTGAGCTTGGCCACGTAGGCGAGCGGCGTGCCGATGCTCGGGCTGATGCCGCCGATCTCGTCGCGGACCACCCACTGCTCGAGCGGCGCGAAGTCCGGAGCGGACGGGGACACGTAGCCTCCGGGCATCCACTCGATGACGAGCTGCGCGACCTTTTCGCGCAGCGACAGCGAGGAGAGCGTCTCGGCGACCCACCCGCTCGGCGCGGGCGTGCCGCCCGGGCCGGAGGACGTGCCGCCTCCGCACGCCGCCAGCGCCAGGAGGAGCCCCGCGGTCGCGAGGGGGGCGGCGCGCCTCGGAGTCACGAGGGTCGGCCGCATGCCGGAAGCCGTCGTCTGTCGCACTCTAGTTCCCACCGATCACCGTCTTCTGGGGCACCTGGATGCCGTCGCCGATCGAGGCGAAGCCAGGAATCCTCGTCGGGGTCCGTCCCTCGATGGGGAAGTCCCCGAAGAGCGCTCCCGCCGCCGCGCGCTGACTCGCCTGCGACCCGCTCCAGGCCAGCAGGTACGCCTGGACGCCGGGAAACTCGGTGATAAGGTAGGGGTTGCCGAACGAAACGACGACGTGCGGCACCTTCGCCCTGGCCAGGCCGGCCACGAAGTCAGCCACCTCCTTCGGCACGGCGACCGTTCCCTGGTACGAGACCGCCGTCACGTACGCGCTGACCACGACGAGGGACGACTGGCGCGCCTGGCGCATGAGCCCCTCGTAGAGCCCGGCGCTCGCGTCCCGGTCGATCTCGGCGGTGGACAGGCGCGGGTAGGTGGCGCGCAGCCGCTGGTTGAAGTAGCGGCCGGCGAGGACGTCGCTCGTGCGCCGGAAGGTGATCGACAGGACGCGCGCGCTGCGCGTACCCCTCAGCGGGAGGAGGTCGCCGCCGTTGCGGATGAGCGTGATGGAACGGCGCGCGATCTCGTCGGCGACGGCGGTGTGCGCCGGGATGCCGACCACGGCGGGGAGCGCGGTCAGATCCACCTCACGCTGCACGTTCAGCCCGAGCTCCTCCTTGGTGTCGAGGAGTCGACGCACGCTCCGGTCGATGCGCGACTCCGGGATGCGGCCGCTCTGCACCGCGTCCACGACCCCCTGCAGCGCGCCCTCGACCGACGCCGGCATGAGGATGATGTCGGCGCCCGCCTCCACGGCGCGGGCGGCCGCCTCGCCCGAGCCCAGGCGCCCGGAGATGGCCGCCATGTCCATGGCGTCGGTGAAGACGATCCCGTCGAAGCCCATCTCGTCGCGCAGCAGTCCGGTCAGCACCTGGGAGGAGAGCGTGGCGGGCGTTCCGTTCCCCCCGTTCAGCGCCGGGACCGTGATGTGCGCGGTCATGATGCCGCCGATCCCCGCCGCGATCGCGGCGCGGAAGGGCTTGAGCTCGACCGTGTCCATGCGCGCGCGGGACGCGGCGATGGTGGGAAGGGAGATGTGCGAGTCCGTGCCCGTGTCGCCGTGCCCCGGGAAGTGCTTCCCGGTCGCGATCGCTCCGTTCTCCTGCATGCCGTGCACGAAGGCGGCGCCCATGCGCGCGACCAGGTCGGGATCCTCACCGAACGAGCGCACGTTGATGATCGGGTTGTCGGGGTTGTTGTTGACGTCGAGCACGGGGGCGAAGGGCACCTCGATGCCGACCGCCCGGGCTTCCTGCGCCGTGATCGCACCCATCTGGTAGGCGAGCGCCGTGTCCCGCGTGGCCCCGAGCGCCATGAGCGACGGGAAGTTGGTGGCGCCGCCCAGCTCGATCGTGCCCGGCATGTAGACGGCGCCCCACATGCGGAAGCCCGCGCCCGTCTCCAGGTCGGCTGCGACGAGGAGCGGGATGTCGGCGTGGCGCTGCAGGTCGTTGATCTTCGCGGCCACCTCGGTCGGCTGCCCGACCGACATGATCACGCCCCCGATCTGCTGGTCGCGGATCAGCCCGATGATGCGCTCGTGGCTCGCCGATCCCTCGGGTGCGAAGTCGCCGATCACCCACGGCATCATCATCTGCCCGACCTTCTGGCGCAGCGTGAGCCCCTCGAGCGTCCGCTCCGCCCACGACGTGACCTCCGGGAGCGGCTCGGGCGTCGGCTCCTCTCCCGGCGTGCGGGTGAGGGGCTCGGGCTCGGGCGCCGCGGGAAGGCTGTCGGGAGCCGCCTCGGTCGCTTCCGGGCCGGCGAAGGCCGGAGCGGGGCCGCCGGCGGAGGACGGGGCCGGTCCGCCGCATCCGGAGAGCGCGAGCATCGTCAGCCAACACGCCGCGTTCCGGGGGCTCACGAGGGCAAGGGGGCGCGGTCGCCACGGCGTGTTCAGCGGGTCCTCCATCGGGGTGGGCAGCTACGTCACGATCTAACCCGTGCCGCCGGCGCGGTTCCGGCCGTCCGGAGGGCGCACTACCGGCGTTGACGGGGTCGCGCGGGAGCCCGAACCTTGGCCTCATGAACCGCACCGTGCAAGCACCCAGGGTCGCATCCCGCGCGTCGCTCGTCGCCACCGGGTCGAAGTCCGCTCGCCTCGCCGTGGCGGCCGTGGCCGCGCTGGTCGTCACCGCCTGCCGCGCGCCGGCGTCCACCGCCACGCACGTCCCGGCCGAGCCGCCCCCGACGCCACCCCGGGAGCTCGCGGCGCTGTGGGACACGCTCGTCGTGCCCGGTCTCGAGGACCGCACCTTCGACCACGACACGTACTGGCGGGTGATGGAGCCGTGGGTCGGCGGGTCCGTGACCTCCGAGGTGATCGGCGAGAGCGCGGAAGGACGCGACATCCGCCACCTCACGTACGGGTCCGGACCGGTGACCGTGCTGCTCTGGTCGCAGATGCACGGCGACGAGAGCACGGCCTCCATGGCGCTGGTGGACATCGTGCGCTTCTTCCACGAGCGACCCGACGCGCCGCTGGCCCGACGCATCGCGGAGGGCGCCACGATCCACATGATCCCCATGCTCAACCCCGACGGGGCCGAGCGCTTCCGGCGCAGGAATGCCCAGGGGATCGACGTGAACCGGGACGCGCGCCGGCTGCAGACGCCGGAGGGGAGGCTGCTGAAGCGCGTCGACGACGAGCTCCACCCCGACTTCGGGTTCAACCTGCACGACCAGAACGCCGCCGTGCGCGTGGGCGACACGGACCGCGGGGTCGCCATCGCGCTGCTGGCTCCGGCGTTCGACGACGCGCGGGACGTGGACGACAAGCGCCGGCGCGCGATGCAGGTCGCGTCGCTGCTCGTCGACCAGATGGACCCGCTCGTGCACGGCCACATCGCCAAGTACGACGACACGTTCAACCCCCGCGCCTTCGGCGACCTGATCGGGGCGTGGGGGGCGAGCACGGTGCTGATCGAGTCCGGAGCATGGGCCGACGACCCCGAGAAGCAGTATCTGCGCAAGACCGACTTCGTCGGGATCCTCGAGGCGCTCGACGGCATCGCCACCGGCCGCTATGCGGGCTACGACACCGCGCTCTACGACAGCCTGCGCTACAACGGCCGCCGCGTCCCCGACCTCCTCATCGCCGGCGGGACGATCGCCGTGCCCGGCCTCCCCCCGCTGCAGGCCGACCTGCTCGTGAACTACGAACAGCCGCTCCTGAAGCAGGGCGGCCGCATCTCGGACATCGGCGACATGGGCGAGTCCGAGGCCCAGGACACCCTCGACGTCAGCGGCCTGTTCCTGATCCCCACGGAGGACGCGCGCGACAGCCTGGGTGGGATCGACACCGGGCTCCCCGCGCGGTTCGTCGTGGCCGAGGACGCGGCGGGCACGAAGGTGCGGTTCCGGTTCCTCGGAGGGATGCCCAGGGAGCGGTGAAGGCCGGTCCGGCCATCGCCGCGGCCCACCGATCTCGATCGTTTGGGGGCTCGGACGGCATGCGCCTCCGCACGCACTCCGGCGCGCCGCGCGGGCGCGGGCGCCGAGCTACTTCCAGCGGTTGCGAAATTGAGAATTTGCGAAATTCGCATCGGCCACAGGACCCTCGCCGGCCAGGGTCCGGGTCACGACGGGCGGTATCCGGCCGCCGATTGAGCGAAAACGTGCTCGTCAAGATCCGCGCGAACGGCCAGGCCACGATCCCCAAGGCGATCCGACAGCGCCTCGGGCTGCATGCCGGTGACCATCTGCACGTGCGCCTCGAAGGGGACGTCCTGATTGCCAGGAGGGTGGAGGTCCCGGCGGCCCGCTCGCCGATCGCCGACCCTTTGCCGACGGCGGCGAACGCCGGGGGCCCGCGCCTGCTCCGGGCCCCGGATCCCCTCGGAACCCTGCTCGTGAGCCTTCGCGCCCTGCGCGCGCGCCTCGGACCCCTCTATGCATGGCTGGAGGGAGGGGCGGACGAGGAGGGTGCGGCGGGGACGGCCCTACCCGGGACGGCCGTCCGGGACGTCGCCCGCATCGGCGAGGTCGCCGCCGGCGTGCCGCCACGGCTCAGGGGGATGGCCACGCGCATCCACTGGCCGGGCCTGGATGCCGTTCCAACGCGGCTCGATGCAGACGCCGCGCGGCGGTGGATCGAGGACGAGCTTTCCTACACCTCGATCACGGTGGAGGGGTTCTTCCTGGCGCGTCGCGAAGAGGCGGTCGGCGCGTAGGTCAGCGTGACGACCGCCCGTCCGCGGTCGGGCGCACCGGGAAGGTGAACTCCGTCCCGATGTCCGGCAGCCAGCTCTCCCCCCCGAACACTCGAGCCAGCCGATCCTCGAAATGCCCGATGTCGGTCATCATGATCGACCGGGTGGGTCGCTCGGGGGGGACGAAGAAGTTCTCCCAGTGGCCGAGGAGCACCCAGCGGGGGCGCAGGTTCTGAACGAAGGCCTCGGGGTCCCAGTTCACCTGGTCGAAGGTCGCGGGCACGAGGATCGCCACGTCCACCGGGCGTTCCCGCATGAGCGTCTCGGGCGCCAGACCCCTCGGGTAGGCCGCCACGGCGTCCTGGTAGTAGATGCGGAACGCCACGGTCCCGTCGGGATCGAGGAAGTCGACCAGGAAGGCGTAGGTCGGACCGTCCAGCCACTCCGTCGCCCACTTCGGCTCTTCCACGAGCGGGTGGTCGCGCGTCCCGCTGTACAGCTCGTACCCGTCGAAGTGCGGGCCGTGGTCCGAGAGCAGAGCCATCACCCGCACGCCGCGCCCCACATCGATCCACTGCCCGACGTGGTCGATGTCGCCCGCCAGGTCGTTCACCACGGTGACGCGGTCGGTCACCCCGCTCCAGTCCCCGAGCGTGTACTTCGTCGTCCAGCTGCCGAGGATGCGAGCGTGCGGCGCCCATCGCCGCGCTACCTGGGGCACGTCCATGAGATGGTCGTAGTGCGCGTGCCCGACCAGGATGACCGATGCGCCGGACACGTCGTAGGGCGCCATGTGCCGGTTCACTACCGTCGTGTCGGAGTGGATCTCAGCCAGGCCGGTGCGCACGAACGAGGGGTTCGAGAAGAGCGGCGCGGCGACCACCTGCGCGTCCCCGCGCTCCATGATCCACCCGCCCACGCCCAGGTAGGTCATGCGCACCACGTCCGCGGCCCCGGGAGGAGCCACGTCGACCCTCCCGGACACCCCGGGCTTCATGGCGTGCCAGCACCCCGCCACTGCCAGCGCTGCGACGGCGAGCGCGACCGAGCGGCACATCAGGCCGTCGCGGACCGGACGGCCTCCTTCATCCGATCGACATACCGCATGAAGGCCCTCGCCAGCGCCTCCGTGACCGGACCGACGCGGCCGTCGGCCACGGGGCGCCCGTCCACCTCCACGGTGGGCCGCACCTCCGACGTCGTCCCCGTGAAGAACAGCTCGTCGGCGTGCGCCAGCTCCTCGACCAGGATGGGACGCTCCTCCACGGGGATGCCGTTCGCACGCGCCAGCTCCAGCACCAAGGAGCGCGTGATGCCCGGGAGGATCACGTTGGTCGCCGGGTGGGTCACCAGCGTCCCGTCGAACACGCCGAAGAGGTTGTTGTGCGCCCCCTCGAGCGCGATCCCGTCCCGCACCTGGATGGCGTCCGACACGCCGGCCTCGACGGCCGCCTGGTACGCCAGGACGTTCGGCAGGAGCGCGATCGTCTTGATGTCCACGCGCGCCCACCGCCGGTCCGGGACCGTCACCGCCCGGAACCCCTTCCCCCACACCTCCGCGGCGGGTCGCTGCCACGCCTTGGCGAAGAGGTAGACCGTCGGCGCCACCGGCGTCGTCGGGAAGGGGTGCGCGCGCGGAGCCGCGCCGCGGGTGATCTGGAGGTAGACGATGGACGTCTCCGCGGTATCGACGGCGTTGTCCACCAGGAGCCGCCGGTGGATCTCCTCGAGCTGGTCGACGTCGTAGTCGATCCGCATCCACGAGAGCCCACGCCGCAGGCGGTCCATGTGCCGGTCGAGGTGGAGGGGAACGCCCTCGTAGAAGGGTGTCACCTCGTAGACGCCGTCTGCGAAGAGGAAGCCGCGGTCGTCGACCGAGATCCTGGCTTCGTCCTTCGGGACGTACTCACCGTTCAGGTAGACGGTGCTCATGTCCGCTCGTCACTCCGCCGGCTTTTCGCCCAGCCTGTCGAACTCCTCGATGAGCTGAGCCTCCGGGATGCCCTGCGCCTCCTCCTCGGAGACCTCCTCCACCTCGGCGTCGCGCACCTTGCGGTCGCCCCCCTTCGGTGCCGCCTGCGGCTCGCCGGGGGTGAGCTGCTTGGCCTCCTCGCCGGTCGACGAGGCGGCGGGGAGCAGCCCCATCTCCTGCTTGAGCGCGGCCAGCTTCATCTCCACGTCGGCGCCGCCCGGACCCGCCTCCAGGCGCACGAACTCCTTCTCCAGCGAATCGCCGACCAGCGCCTCGGTGACCTCGGCCTGCGCGACGTTCCTGCGCTCCTCCTCCTCGATCTTGTCCGCCATCCGGTTGAAGGCCTCGAAGGCCGACGTGTCGGACAGCCCGGACATGGTGTCGTGGATGCGGCGCTGCGCCTGCGCGCGCTTCTGCTTCGCGATGAGGAGATTCCGCTTCCGCTTGGCCTCCTCGATCTTGTCGTTGAGCTGCCGCAGCGAGCCCTTGAGCTTCTCGGTCTCGCCCGCCTGCGCCTGCCACGTCTGCTGCAGCACCTGCACGCGCTCGGCGTGCTCCTGCTGCCTGATGAGCGCCTGCTTGGCCAGGTCGTCGCGTCCCTCTCGAACCGCGAGCATGGCGCGATGCTCCCAATCTCGGGACTGCTTGCCCTCGTCGTCGAGCTGCGATTTCAGCTTGCGCTCGTCCGCGATGGCCGCTGCCACCTCGCGCTTCGCCTTCGCCAACTGGTCCCGCATGTCCAGGATGATCTGGTTCAACATCTTCTCGGGATTCTCGGCCCGGGAGATGAGGTCGTTGATGTTCGACTTGATCACCGTGGACAGCTTGGAGATGATGCCCATGTCGCTCAGCCCTCCGCCTCTGCGCCCGCCAGCGAGCGGATGCGTTCCATGTGTCCCGTGGCCGCCAGCTCCATCGATTCGATGGACGCCTGCAGCTCCAGGAAATCCAGCGTCTCGAGCTCGAGCGTGTCCGTCAGGATCAACTCGTTCGCTTCGAGCCCGTAGGCCCCGTGCACCACGTCGGAGGCGTTCAGCTCGAGCAGGGTGCGGTACAGCTGCATCGCGCCGTCACCGAGCTCCGGCAGATCCATGAGCTTCATGCGGATCAGGAGGAGCGCGTCGGCGTGGTGCACCACCATGGGAAGGCCGCTGTTGCGCCCCCTCACGAGGTACATCCCGTTGTCGACCTCCTCGTACTCCACATCCATGCGGATGAAGAAGCTCTCGAGATCCTCTCGGGTAACCATGACCGTCTCCGTTCTCTGGGCCTCCGCGGGGCGGAAGCGGTCCCCATTGCGATGTGCAGGACCCTACGACCCCGCCGGGAAAGCGGTTTCCCGTGCGGGAAACCCGGTCGATGAAACTAGCCGCGCGCCAGGAGCGGCGCGAGATGCTCGCCGGTGTAGGACTTCGCGTACGCGGCCACGTCCTCCGGCGTTCCTTCTACGACGATACGGCCGCCGCCTGCGCCACCTTCAGGACCCAGGTCCACGACCCAGTCCGCGGTCTTGATCACGTGCAGATTGTGCTCGATGACCACGACCGTGTTTCCGAGCTCCACCAGCCGTTGCAGCACTTCCAGGAGCACCCGCACGTCCTCGAAGTGCAGCCCCGTCGTCGGCTCGTCCAGGATGTACAGCGTGTTCCCCGTGGACCGCTTGCTCAGCTCGGTGGCCAGCTTGACCCGCTGGGCCTCGCCGCCCGAGAGCGTGGTGGCCGCCTGGCCGAGGTGGATGTAGCCCAGCCCCACGTCCGCGAGCGTCTCGAGCTTCGCCTTGATGCGCGGCACGGCGTCGAAGAACTCGAGCGCCTCGGCCACGGTCATGTCGAGGACGTCGGCGATGTTGCTCCCCTTGTAGTAGACGTCCAGCGTCTCCCGGTTGTAGCGCCGCCCCCGGCAGACGTCGCAGGGGACGTACACGTCCGGCAGGAAGTGCATCTCGATCTTCACGAGGCCGTCGCCCGAGCACGCCTCGCAGCGACCGCCCTTCACGTTGAAGCTGAAGCGGCCGGGCCCGTAGCCGCGCATCTGCGACTCGGGGAGGTTCGCGAAGAGGTCGCGGATGGGCGTGAACAGCCCCGTGTACGTCGCCGGGTTGGACCGCGGCGTGCGCCCGATCGGCGACTGGTCCACGTCGATCACCTTGTCGACGAGGTCGAGCCCGTCGATGGCGTCGTGGTGCCCCGGCACGACCTTGCTCCGGTAGAAGTGCCGGGCGAGCGCGTGGTAGAGCGTCTCGTTGACGAGCGTGGACTTCCCGGATCCGCTCACCCCCGTCACGCAGGTGAAGACGCCGAGCGGGATCGCGACGTCCAGGCGCCGCAGGTTGTGCCCGGACGCCCCGCGCACGACGAGCCGGCGCCCTGGATCCACGGGACGGCGGGCCTCGGGCACCGGGATCCGGCGGTCGCCCCGCAGGTACGCCCCGGTGAGCGAGCGCTCCTCGGCGAGCACGTCGTCGAGCGTTCCGGAGACGACGACCTCCCCCCCGTGCCGCCCGGCTCCCGGACCGAGGTCGACGACGTGGTCCGCCATGCGGATCGTGTCCTCGTCGTGCTCGACCACGATGACGGTGTTGCCGAGGTCACGCAGGCGCTGGAGGGTCTCCAGGAGCCGGCCGTTGTCACGCTGGTGCAGCCCGATCGAGGGCTCGTCGAGGATGTAGAGCACGCCCACCAGCCGCGACCCGATCTGCGTCGCCAGCCGGATGCGCTGGGCCTCGCCGCCCGAGAGCGTCCCCGCCGCGCGCCCGAGCGTCAGGTAGTCGAGCCCTACGTCCCGCAGGAAGCGGAGGCGCTCGCCCACCTCCTTGAGGATCGGGCCGGCGATCTCGGCCGACAGCGGCGGGGCTTCCCCGTTCGACTTCGCGCGCTTCCCGGCGCGCGGCTTCCCGTTGCCCTTCGGCTCGCGCCCCTCGACCGGGAGCGTGTCGAAGAAGGCGCAGGCCTCGGCGATCGGGAGCTCGACGATGTCCCCGAGCGAGCGCCCTCCCACCGTCACCGCCAGCGATTCGGGCTTGAGCCGCGACCCGCCGCACGCCGTGCACGGCAGCGTGGACATGTAGTCCTCGAGTTGCGAGCGCACCGCGTCGGACTTCGTCTCCTGGTAGCGGCGCGCCACGTTCGCGACCACGCCCTCCCAGCGGTCCTCGTAGTGTCCCTTGAACTTCCCCGACCCGGCCTTGTAGGGGAAGCGGATCTTCATGGCGCCCGAGCCGTGCAGGAGGGCCTGGCGCACGTCTTCGCGCAGGTCGCCCCACGGGGCGTTGGGGTCGAACTCGTACGCCTCGGCGAGCCCGGGGATCACGGAGCGGCGCAGGTGTCCCGACGGCTCGCCCCACGGCAGGATCACCCCCTCGAGGATCGAGATGCTCCCGTCGGCCACGAGCAGGTCGGCGTTGACCTCCTTGCGCGTCCCCAGCCCACCGCACTCCTCGCACGCGCCGTACGGGGAGTTGAAGGAGAACTGCCGCGGCTCGAGCTCCGGGAGGCTGGTGCCACAGTTCACGCACGCGTACTGCTCGCTGAAGAGGTGCGTGAGCGGGTCCCCCTTGCCCCGGTGCTCGGCGATCTCGAGCACGCCGCCGCCGGTGCGCAGCGCGGTCTCCACGGAATCCGCGATGCGGTCGCGGTCCTTCTCGCGCACGACCAGGCGGTCCACGACCACCGCGATGTCGTGGTTCTCGTAGCGGTTCAGCTTCGGCGGCTCGGCGAGGTCGTACGTCTCGCCGTCAACGCGCACGCGCACGAACCCCTCCTTGCGCGCGCGCTCGAAGAGCTCGCGGAACTCGCCCTTCCGGCCGCGGACCAGGGGGGCGAGCACCTCGATGCGCGTCCCCTCGTCCAGCTCCATCAGCCGCACCACGATCTGGGAAGCCGACTGGCGGATGACGGGCTCGCCGCAGGTGGGACAGTGGGGAGTGCCCACGCGCGCCCACAGGAGGCGGAGGTAGTCGTAGATCTCCGTGACCGTACCTACGGTGGAGCGCGGGTTGCGGCTGACGGTCTTCTGCTCGATGGAGATCGCCGGGGACAGGCCCTCGATCGCGTCGACGTCCGGCTTCTCCATCAGGCCGAGGAACTGCCGGGCGTACGCCGACAACGACTCGACGTAGCGCCGCTGCCCCTCGGCGTAGATGGTGTCGAACGCGAGGGACGACTTGCCCGACCCGGAGAGCCCCGTGATGACGACCAGGGACTCGCGGGGGAGCTCCACGTCGACGTTCCTGAGATTGTGCTCGCGCGCACCCCGGACGATCAGCTTCTCTCGAGCCATAGCCTGGTATAGTACCGAGGTGGGGAAGGCCGTTCAATCGGCGGGGAGCAGCCGCGCCGGAGCTTCCCCGGAACCCCCGTCCGTGCGGGGCTGTGCCCTACACGGGACAGGGGGATGCCCCGACACCCTGACGGCGGGGGGCTCTCCATGTTGAGTGTGGGAAGTTCCGCCTCCAAGGAGAGATACCCATGCTCCGGTCTCTCGTGGTCCCCCTCGACGGGTCCGAGTTCAGCGAACGGACGCTCCCCCTGGCCGGCGGCCTCGCCGCGGCCACCGGCGCGGAGCTCCATCTCGCCCACGTGCACGTCTCCCACCCCCCCGACCAGCTGCTCTCGAACACGCAGTTCCACTTCGAGGGGCTGGACATGCACGAGTACGACGCCCACCACCGCTCCGAGGAAATCGAGTACCTGGCCAGGCTCGGCTCGTCGATGGGCGACGGCACACGCGTCGACACGATGCTCCTCGAGGGCAACATCGCCGAGGAGATCGCGAGCTACGCGGCCGCGGTGGACGCGGACATGGTGCTCATCACCACGCACGGTCACACCGGCGTGAGCCGCATGTGGCTCGGCAGCGTCGCCGACGCGCTCGTGCGCATGACGACGCTCCCGCTCCTGGTGATCCACCCCGCCCACGGCGGCCACGTGCCCGCGGACGTGACCTCCTTCAAGCACATCCTCGTGCCGCTCGACGGCTCCGAGCTGTCGGCGAGCATCCTGGATCCCGCCACCGAGCTGGCGCTGGCGGCCGGTGCGCGCCTCACCCTCGCCCACGTGGTGAGCTCCTCGGCCATGCTGGGCGCGCGCATCTTCCCGCTCCTGCCGGACGACGTCGCTCCGGCCATCGAGAAGGCGACTGCCTACCTGGAGCAGCGCGCGGAAGAGCTGCGCACGCAGGGGCTCGAGGTCGGCGTCCACGTGGAGGAGCACGACGCACCCGGGCGCGCGATCTCGGGCATCGCCGAGAAGCTCGACGCCGACCTCATCGCGCTCGCGACGCACGGCTACGGCGGGCTCAAGCGGGCGCTCCTGGGAAGCGTGGCCGACAAGGTGCTGCGCGGCAGCCCGCTCCCGCTCCTCGTGCAGCGCCCCGCCGGCTGAGCCACGACTCGGGCCGCCAGGCTCGGGCGCGGCGGCCCGGTCTCAGTACCCCCATTCCCGGAAGATGAAGACGCCCACGATCTTCGGGGACGGGTCGAGCTGGCCGAGCGCCCCGATGTTGCTCCGCAGGAAGCGGTCCTCCCAGAAGGCCTGGAAGTTGTAGTCGTCGGTCATCGCGACCTCGACGCGCGCACCCCCGAACACGTCGTTCGCCGCCCCCGCCTGCTCGGAGGGCGTTCGGAAGATGAGCACGACGAAGACGTCCTCGCCCAGGTACTGGCCGACCTCGAACTGGGTGCCGGCCAGGAAGGAGGAGCGCACGGCGCCGGAGGCGACTCCGTACTCGCCCAGCGTCGAGATGTTGAAGTAGTCGAGGCCGATCTGCTGCGACAGCACGGTGCCGATGCGGGTCGCGAGCGTGCCGGTGGCGTAGCTGACGGTGGCGCCCAGCGCCGCGCTCCCCACGCCACCCTGCCCCGCCCCGGCCACGAGCTGCGAGCTCGGCCGCCCGAAGATCAGGTAGCTCACGAGGTCGGACTGTGCGACGCCCTGCTCGTCGGTCGACAGCGTGACGCGCGGCTGCGTGAGCGTGCCCGACACGGTCGCGGTCACCTCGAGCTGACCCTGCTCCACGGTTCGCACGCGGGACGCCGCCTCGATGTCGAGCGTGGGGTTGACCCCCGACGTGCCGATGAAGCCGATCGTGCCGCTCTGCACGTCGAAGCGGCGACCGAGCACCGTGTACGAGCCGCGCAGCGCCTGCAGGTCGCCGACGAGCACCACGTCCCGCTTCGAGCGGTCGTAGCTGACGATGAGGTCGCCGCCCATCTCGACGTTCATGTCCTCGGAGCGGAGCCAGGCGTCGCGCGGTACGGAGAGGTCCACGTTCGCGCGCAGGTTCTGGAGGAAGGGGTTGTTCAGCCCCTCGAGGAGCGGCCGCCCCGAGAGCGCGGCCGTGTCGACGAGCGCCGGGAAGCGCGGGTCGCTCAGGTCCACGACCTCCGCGCTGCGCACGAACTCCTCGAGGAAGAGCGTGCCGTGGTCCACGCTCAGGTTCCCGGTCAGGAGCGGCTTGAGGTACGTGTCCCCCAGGTGCACCTGGCCCGAGATGTTGCCCTCGACGTCGCGCCGCCCAACCGCCTGGAAGTTCTGGAAGGTGGCGGTCAGGTCGAGCAGCGGATCGGAGAGCGGCTCGAGCGTGACCTTCCCCTCGATCGACGAGGTGCCCGCGGCGCGGCTCGTGAGCTTCACGTCCACCGTGCGGTTCGCGTTGAGCGTAAGGCTCCCCTCCACCCCGGTGTGGCGCACGCCGAGGTCCTCGATCGACCAGGCGCCGTTCATGAGGTGCAGGACCCCGGAGGGCTCCGGGGCGTCGAGCGTGCCGCCGATGTGGAAGTCGCCGGAGACGACCCCGTCCACGTCCTCCAGGGCGTCGAGGTAGCTGAGCGCCACGGCGGCGTCCAGCGAGTCGGCGGTCACGGTCACGTCCATGGGGCGGTCCACCACGCGGCGTCCCTGCGCGTCGAGCGCGAGATCGATCGGCACCGTCCCCGACGCGCGGAAGACCCGCCGTCCCCCGTCCACGGCGTCGAGGCGTACGCGCGCCTCCCGGTCCCTGTACTGCAGCTCACCGGAGATCGAGCCGATCGCGAGCGCCCGGAAGTGCGGCTCCTGGATGTCGAACGAACCCTCGATCACCGGTGCGGCCGCTGGCCCGGTGACCTGGAGGCCGAGGTCGAGGTGCCCTGCCACGTGGAGGTCCTCGAGCTGCGCGATGTGCGCGAGGCGCTCCACGTGCAGCCCCTTCGCGTCCACCCGCAGGTCGGACGACCCCGCCCACGCGAGCGTCCCCTCCGCGGTCACGCTCATGGGGTCCTCGCCCTCCCGCGTGAGGGACACGTCGCGCACGGTCACCCCCGCCGTGTCCCAGAGCACCGTCGCGGGCTGCGTCAGGTGCCAGGCGAGCGAGTCTACGGCGAAGTTCGCGCGAGCGAAGTGCGCCTCGCCGCCTCCGAGGGTATCGAGGGAGATCGACCCGTCCGCCCGGTAGCGCTCCTCGCCGCTGCGCGTCACGTCGAGCGTCCCCTCCCCCGTGCGCCCGCGCACCGTCATGTCGGCCGCCACCTCCTCGAACGACCGTCCCTTCCACTGCAACGCCTGCGCGTTCATCCCCACGCGGCCCTCGCGGTCGTCGGAGCGCACCCGCTGCATGTCCACCACCACCTCCGCCCGGGCGACGTGGTCCATCCCGTAGACGCCGTCGTGGACGGTGGCGGACCCTGTCACATCGAGGAGATCCAGCGAGCCGGAGAGGGTCACCTCGCCCTCCAGCGCGCCGGACATCGCCACCTCCGCCTGCGTGGGCAGGGTGTCGGGGTCGATCCCCTGCATGCGCATGAGCTCGAGCTCGACCGGCCTGAGCGTGTCGCGCGCCGTCACCACGTCACCGCGGAAGATCGAGCGCAGCCCCTCCAGGTCGTCGGTCCGGAACGCGACGCGCGCGCGGCCGCGCGCGTCCCGGCTCAGCCCCAGGCCACCGCCTCCGGAGACGTGCACGCCGCCCAGGTCGGCGACCAGCGTGTCCACCGTGAGCACGCCGCCCGCCGCCGAGACCTCCGCCGACACCGTGTCCACGTGCAGCCCCCCGAACCGCGACGCGGACGCGGTGAGCGACGCGCGCGCGCTCAGCGAGTCGGCGGTAGCTCCCTTCCCCTGCACGACGACGTGGCCCGACCAGACCGTCGGATCGGGGAGCCTGGCGACGAAGTCCGAGAGCGTGACGTGATCGAGACGCACGTCCATGCGGTAGCCGGAGGCCGGCGCCATCGCGTCGACCCGACCCGTCAGCGTGGCCGTCCCCCCACCCATGGAGAGACCGCCCGTCACCCTCAGGTCGTCGAGCGGACCGACCGCGCGCAGGGAGCCGGTCACGTCCCCACGGAGATCGAGCGCGGGGGCCACCCCCCGAAGGAGGCCGAGCGAGAGGGGCGACAGATCTCCCTGCACGTCCGTGACCCATCGACCCGGCTCGGCGCGCCGCACCGAGCCGTGCGCGCGCACCCGCGACTCCACGCCCGGGTCGAGCCGGTGGTCCAGCTCCGCGGTGAAGCGGATCCCGTCGTCGACACGCCCCTCCGCTTCCACCTCGAGCGTACCCGTGCCCGCGAGGTGCGCCTCGGGGAGGAGCGCGCCGAGCGTCTCGTAGTCGAGGGGGTCGAGGCGAGCGTGGAACTCCGACAGCCCCAGGTCGCGCGCCGCACGGACGGTGCCGTGGAAGTCCGCGGTGGTGGGGCCGGCGCCGTACCCGGTCGCCACGAAGGTGACGCGCCCCTCGGTCGCCAGCGCTTCGGTGCGACCGGAGAGCCGCACGCGGCCGCTCAGCCACCCGTCGAGCGGGATGTCGGCGTCGACCCAGGGCTCCAGCCGGCTCACCGCCAGCGGGCTCGCGCGCACGTCGAGGTTGCGCAGCACGACGGCATCTCCGACGTCCACAGCGCCGTCGACGTGCAGGCGGCTCGCCTCGAGCTGGATGTCGACGCCGCGCAGCCGTACGGACACCAGGTCGCCCGTGGAGACGGAGACGGCTCCGGTGAAGCGTCCCGGGGGGATGCGGTCGTCGAGCCAGGAGAGGTCCGTGAGCGATGCGGCTCCGCGCGTCCGAAGGTCCAGGTCGAGCCCCCATCCCTCCACGCCGCGCGGGCCGAGCGCGAGGGTGGCGTCGAACGCGGAGCCGGGCACGCGCAGCTCGGCGGAGTCGAGCGTGAGCCCGCGGTCCCCGAAGCGGAGGCGCCCGCGCGCGTCCTCGATCGTGAGAGGCCGATCGAGGAGGGCGAGGTCCATCGACAACGCGGTCAGACGCGCGTCGAGGAGCGTCTCGGCGCCGGGCTGGACGACCACGTCGCGCAAGGTCGCCTGCACACCCTCCAGGCCCAGGCGACGGAGGCGCCCCGCCCCCGCGGGGTTCGGGACGGTGGGGATGCGCGCGGAGAGGTCGCGCGCGGCCGGGGCGAGCACTTCGAGCACGCCGTCGCGGATCTCGACGCTCACGAGGGCGATCGGCTTCCCGGGGACGCGCGCGCTGTCCGCGAGGGCGGGCTCGGCCACGAGACGGTCGACGTTGGCCTCGTCCTCGCCGGGGTAGCGGGTGATCTGCACGTGCGGGCCGTACACGGTCAGCGCCGCGATGCGCGGAGTCCCCCTGAGGAGCCGGAGGAGCGAGTAGTGGACGCGCACCGAATCCGCATCGAGGAACGGTCGCCCGCCCTCGGCGCCCAGGTGCACGCCGACGAGCACGGCGCCCGCGAGGAGCGTCGGGCTGCGGACGCTGTCCACGGTCAGCGTGCCGGCGAGCGCGCCGCGCACCCGGTCGAGCGCGAAGTCGAGCACCACCCTCTGCCCGGGCCGCGAGTTCACGAGCGCGGCGGCGAACGCCGCGGCGAGGACGACGAGCACGGCCACCGTCAGGAGGAGCCGCCAACCCCAGCGCCGGGCCCTCATCAGAACGCCTGCCCGATCGAGAGATGGAGCTGCAGGCGGCTGAGCGACCAGGCGTCCGACGCGCCGTAGAGCACGCGCGGGCCGAACACGGCGAGTGCCCCGCTCCTCACCCACGGCTGGATCTCCCCGTTCCACCGCAGCCGACCGTCCGACGCGTCGACGTCCGGCTGGTACGGCCGGATCTGGTCGGTCACGACGGCGAGCTCCTCACCACTGCGGAAGCGGTACGCCAGGTCGAGGCGGAGCGGCCCGATCGGGCTCATGTAGCGCACGCCGAAGCCCGGGCTCACCTCCACGTCGCCGAGGGAGACCGTCTGCGTGGCGTCCCACACCTGGCCGAAGTCCGTGAAGACCGCGCCCTCCACCTTGGTCCCCAGCGGAACCCGTATCTCCAGGTTGCCCTCCAGCACCCGGGTGCCGCCGGTGGCGCGTGGCGTGAAGTCGCCGGTCGGGAGCCGGGTGGCGTCGCAGGCGAGCGACGCCACCTCGTCGGGGGTGCACGCGCCCGTGCCGGTGCCCGTCCCGGCGCTGTCCAGGAGAGTGGTCACGTCGCGCACGAAGAGCACGCGCGGACCGAGCCGGCTCTGGGGAAAGCCGCGCACCGAGTTCGCGCCGCCCGCGTAGAAGCGCTTCTGCGGGTGCACGATGTCGGCGCTGCCCTGCTGCCCGAGCAGCCCCTCGAAGCCGCCGGCCCCCACCCATCCGAGACGCAGCCTGCCCGCCAGGATGGAGTTTCCCCCGATGCGCGCGTAGCGCGAGCCCTCGCTGACGACGCGCGAGTACGAGAAGCGCGAGCCCGTGAACGCGTCGGCGTGCTCGAGGTCGATCAGGAGCTGGTAGCCGCGCGTCGGGTTCAGGAGGTTGTCGGTCGTCGAGCGCGTGAAGGTGAGCCCGACGGGCGCGAGCCACTGGGCGCTCTGCAGCTCGGCGATGTCCTCGCGCGTGCACACGAGGAAGGTGGCGCACACGAGCGGCTCGGCCGCGTCCAGGCTCGACCGCTCGGGCCGGTACGAGAGCGTGAGCGGCGTACGTGGCCCGATGTTGCGGGTGAGCGCGAGCCGGAGCCCGACCGCCGTGCGCACGAACGCGTCCGGGAGGCTCTGGCGCTCGGTGTAGAGCGACGCCTGGAGGGAGTTGCGTGTCGAGAAGATCCACGGCTGGGAGAAGTCCGCGGAGACCAGCCAGTTCGGCTTGAAGAAGCGCGCGTCGCGGGTGCCCGGGTCGCAGAACAGTCCCTGGAACTCCTGCGCGAGCACGTTCGACACCCGGGTGCGCAGCTGCAGCCGGCGGCCGCCACCCACGAAGTCCCGGCTCACCCAGCGCGCCTCCGCGTCGAGGCACTCGTTGCTGCTCCACCCCGTTCCGGCCCGCACCCTGTGCAGGTCGCCCTCGCGGAGCTGCACGGTGACCGGCACGATCGAGTCCTGCCCGCTGTCGTAGTCGGGGAGGATCGAAGCGGAGCGCAGGATCTCCAGGCCGTAGAGACGTGCCTGTGCCTCCTGCAGCTGGTCGATCCGGTACACATCGCCCGCCCGGAACTGGAGCGTGCGCAGGACGGTGGACTCGCTGAGGTTCTCGTTCCCCTGGATCGTGATGTGCCCGTAGCGGCTGCGCGGTCCGGGCGCGACGTCGTAGGTCACGCGCGCCTCGTACGAGCCGCGCGGGATGAACGAGCTGAGCAGCACCTCGGCGCGCGCGTACCCGCGGTTCGCCAGCCGATGCGTGAGGGAGTCGCGCGCCGCGTCCACCACGAGGACGTTGTCCGGATCACCCTGGTGGATCGGCAGCCCCTGCGTGAGGCTCGCGTCGAAGTCCTCGGTGCCCACGAACTCGATGGTGTCCACGAGCACGGGCCGGCCTTCGTCCACCGTGAAGGTGACCGTCGTGGTGCCGTCGGGCTGACGCGCGGTCGCGGTGTCGATCACGGCGTCGCGATAGCCGCGGATGAAGTACCACCGCTCCAGGCGGATCTGGTCGAGCGGAAACTCCCGTCGCGGCAGGTAGGCCCGCTGGAGCGCGAACTCCGCGCCCGCCAGGCAGAGCAGCGTGACCTTGTAGACGAGCGAGCGGCACTCCGTCGCACGCGTCACGATCGCGCGGGAGAGCGAGTCGGACGGGAACCTCGTGTTGCCCTCGAAGCGGACGTCCGTCACCTCGGGACGCGGAAGCTGCTGCGCACCCGCCGGATCGCTGCGCACCGCCGCGACGAACGCGACCACGACGAGCGCCCCGGCCGCCCTCCCCACGACCGAGGAAAGCCGCCGCGTCCTCAAGCTCCGCCGTCGCCCCGATCCAGCGGCTCGCGCGCCAGGAGCAGGCGCACCACGTAGAAGGCCACCACGCCCACGCCGAGCCCCAGCGTGGTCGCGACGAGCGCGGCCGCGGCGGTGTCCTTCCGATCGGGGCGGAGGCGGATCCAGCGCCGCTTCATCGGCCCCCTCCCGCCGCGCGGGCCGTCGAGCCCGACGGACGCGGGAGCGTGCGCGTCTCCACCGGGAGGAAGCGGGCCGACCGCGGATCGAGGCGATGGGGCGTCACCTCGACCACGTCCCGCTCCAGGCGGACCACCGTGAGGGTGTTCTGGTCGGCCTCCACCCCACGCCCCCGCGACGAGGTGGTCGTGCCGCACGCCACGAGCGGGATGCCCGGACCGTCCCCGCGCACGAGCGCGCGCGACGTGGTGACGTGCGTCTGGTGGACGTGCCCGCCGAGCACGAGGTCGACCTCCATCTCCTCGAACGCCTCCAGGAGGCGCGCCGCGTTCGGGAGGGGGCTCCCGCCCCGCCCGTCCGGCGTGGGCACGAAGTGGTGGTGGACGACCACGATGCGGGCGTCGCCCGGAGCGGCGGCCGCGAACGCCGAGCGCGCGAGGGCGAGCCGCGAAGCGTCGATCCTCCCGGCCACGATCGCGCTCCGCGGCGCCGAGGAGTTCAGCGCCACGACGGTCGCGCCCTCCACGTGCAGCACGGTGTCGACGTCGGGCGCGATGAAGCGTCGCCAGTTGCGGTAGGGGACGAACAGGCGCTCCCAGACCCGGTAGAGCGGCACGTCGTGGTTGCCCGGCGTCACCACCGAGGGCACGCCCTCCGGGAGAGCGTCCAGGAAGGCCCGCGCGACGCGGAACTCGGAGGCCTTGGCGCGCTGCGTCAGGTCTCCCGACACGACGACCAGGTCCGGGTCGAGGGTGCGCGCCAACTCCAGGAACGCGTCCGCAACCCTCGGCCGGTAGGGCTTGCCGATCTGCAGGTCGGAGCCGTGGAGGATCAGCACGCCCGCGCTCCTACCGCGCCGTCGCGGCCGCGGGCCGGGGCTCGGGCGCGCTGCGCAGCCGGGTCATGCCGACCAGGCCGACCGCCACGATCGCGAGGCTGATCATCTGGGCCAGCGTGAACATGCCGATGAAGCGGTCGTCCTTGGCGCGGAAGAACTCGACGATGAAGCGCTCCGTCCCGGCGAGCGCGAGCCAGACCATGAAGAGCCAGCCCGGGCGGTGCTTGTGGCCGTGGATCCTCCACAGGAAGAGGAAGATCAGCGTGGACATCGCCACCTCGTAGAGCTGCGTCGGATGGACCGGCACCACCTGCCCGTACTTCTCCACGAGCGCCGGATCGACCGTGAGGCCGAACTGGCGCTGGATCTCCGTGACCGTGGTGGGCGGTGTCCCCTGCGGGAAGCGGATGCCGACCCACGAGGCCGTGGGGCGACCCCAGTCGTCGCCCACCATGAAGCAGCCGATGCGGCCCACGGCGTAGGCGATCGCGAGCGGGGCGGCGACCGCGTCCGCCATCGCGCCGATGGGGAGCTTGCTGCGCCGGATCTCCCACACCACGAGGGCGGTCGCGCCCAGGAAGCCACCGTACCAGACGAGGCCGCCGCGCGAGAAGATCAGGTCCATGGGCGCCTGCATCAGGCGGGGCCAGTTGAGGAGCACGTAGTAGATCTTCGCGCCCAGGATGCCGCCGATCACCGCCATGAAGACGAAGTCCCACGCCTTCTCGGGATCGTACCCCATGCGCGCGAGCTCCGCCCGGCACGCGTAGCCGGCGGTGACGAACGCGAGCAGCATGAAGACGCCGAACGTGGTGATCGGCTGCCCGCCGAGGAGCGGGATCCAGTCCGGCAGTCTGAAGAGAAGCGGGTGCATCGGCGGTCCGGTTCAGGCTGAGCGTCGTGTCAGACCCGGGAACGCGAGGTCCGCGGAGGCCGAGGTCTCCGCGGGCGCCACGTGCCCGAGGTCGTAGCGGAAGCGGGCGGTGCGCGCCACCATGGCGCCGTTGTCGAGGGAGAGCCGGGGGGAGGCGCGGAAGAGCCGACCGTCCGCCCCCAGGCGCTCGGCGATCTCGTCGCGGAGCCGGCCGTTGGCGCTCACGCCCCCGCCCACGAGGACGCGAGAGCACCCGGTCACCTCGACGGCACGCATCGTCTTGGCGGCCAGCACGTCCACGGCCGCCTCCTGGAAGCACGCCGCCACGTGCGGGCGCTCCGCCTCCAGCGTGCCCGCGGCCTCCAGGCGCCGGGCCAGCTCGGCCACCGCGGTCTTGAGCCCCGAGAACGAGAAGTCGAAGTAGTCCGGATCGCCGGGCTTCTGGTTCCCGCGGAGCATGGGCCGGGGGAGCCGGTGGCGCCGGGGATCGCCGTCGCGCGCGAGCTTCTCGACGGCGGGGCCGCCCGGGTAGGGGAGCTCCAGGAGCTTGGCGACCTTGTCGAACGCCTCGCCCGCCGCGTCGTCGCGCGTCTCGCCGAGGAGGGTGTAGCGCCCCCACGCCTCGGCGTGCAGGAGGAGCGTGTGGCCGCCCGACACGAGGAGCGCCACGAAGGGCGGCTCGGCCTCCCGGTCCTCGATGGCCGGCGCGAACAGGTGCGCCTCCATGTGGTGCACGGCGACGAGCGGCCGGCCGAGCGCGAACGCGGCGGCCTTCGTCCAGCACACCCCGACCAGGAGCGCGCCGATCAGGCCGGGGCCCGCCGTGACGCCGAAGACGTCGACCTCGTCGAGCTCCACCGAAGCCTTCTTCAGCGCCTCCTGCACCACCGCGTCGATGCGCTGCAGGTGCGCGCGTGCGGCCAGCTCCGGCACCACGCCCCCGAACACCTCGTGCACGTCCTGGGAGAGGACGACGTGCCCCAGGATCCGGTTGTGGCCGTCGAGGACGGCCACGGACGTCTCGTCGCAGGAGGTCTCGACGCCCAGCACCAGCGGTCGGACCGGCTTGGTGCTCACGGACCGTCTCCCGGTGGACGGACCCCGTCGTCCGAGGCGCGGCGCACCGTCACGATGTCGTCGGGGACCTCCAGCGTGACCAGGTCCGGCACGCCGTCGACGTGGACCGGCACGCGGCGCGACTCGCCGGGCGCGATGCCCCGCACCAGCTCGGGGGCCACCCAGGCGTGCAGGTCTGCGGGATCCACCGCGGTGACGAGCGTGCGGGCGCCGCGCAGGGTCACGTCGATCGCGGACGGCCGGATCACGATGGGCGCCTCGCCGGCGCCGGATTCGGCGACCACGGGCACGCCGCTGAAGACCCGCTCGATCTCCTCCTCCACCCGGATCCCGACCGTCACCGTCGCCGGGGTGAAGCGCACGCCCTGGTGTCCGAGCGTGTCCACGGCCAGCTCCATGATCCCCGACGCCTCCACCCTGGAGAGGTCGAGGGGCACGAGGTGGACGGAGTCCACCCCCTCGAGCCGACTCGCGGCACCGCGCGCGCGGACCACGGGCGGGTTCAGACCGATCGGGCTGGCGAAGGAGAGGTGGCCGGGGAGCATCCCCTTCGTCTCCACCGCCACCGGGACGACGCGGCTCACCGCCGGCTCGAGCGACACCAGCACGGCGGACGGGCTCATCGACTCCACCGCGAGACCGCTCCCGTCGCCGAGCGGCACCCAGTCGCGCCGCAGCGTGACGAAGGTGTCCGACGACGTCACCTCGCGCAGTGGGATGCGGATCGCCGTGCCCTCGCGCGCCAGGCGGATGATCTGGCTGGGCGGGCCGGTGAGCCGCAACTCGACGGACGCCGGGTCGGGGCTGCCGGACGTGGTCCACGCTGTGTCCGCGACATCCACGATCACGGGGACGGTGAAGCTCTCGGCGTTCTGCGGCTCGCTCTGGACGAGCGCCCACAGGAAGACGGAGAGGGCGAGCGCGGAGAGCTTGAGCCTCCAGTTGTGGATCAGGTCGCGGGGTGCGTAGGCCACGGGCCGCCTACTCGCTCAGCAGTCGGCGCACCAGCTCCTGGTTCACGGGCGCCGCCCAGTCGGTTCCCCCGGCGACCTTCTTGTAGATCAGACCGTCGCGCCCGACCAGGAAGGTCTCGGGCACGCCCGTCGTCTGGTAGATCTGCTCGATCCTTCCCGCGGGGTCGTGCAGGATCGGGAAGGTCAGACCCAGCTCGTCTGCGAACCCGCGCAGGTCACCGCCCGGACGACCCCATTCGTCCTGCTCCCCGGCCTTCGCATCCACGCTCACCGCGAGGATCTCGAAGTCGGTGTCCGTCAGCTCCTTGTAGAGCGTCTCCATGGACGGCATCTCGGCGCGGCACGGCCCGCACCACGTCGCCCAGATGCTGACGAGCACGACGCGCCCCTGGTAGTCCGACAGGTGGACCGTCTTGCCGTCCAGCGTCGAGGCCGCGAAGTCGGGGGCTGCGACCCCGGCGAGGATCGGCTGGTAGCTCTCGCGTCCGGCCCACGCGACGGCCACCACCGCCACGACCATGACGATGGCCCAGAAATAGGGAGACTTGTACGGCTTGCGCTTCATGGCCGGATCGCCTGCCTGACCTGGGGGATTGCCTGACGATGCTACGGCACCCGGGAACCTTTGTTCCGCCCCGGCGCCGCTGCTCCGGCGTGAAATGTAGGTGTTCCGGGGATCCTCAGAAACGGATGCCGAGCCGGAAGACCAGCTGGTCGTCCGGATCCACGAACTCGTAGCGCGCCTCGAGGTAGGCGCCGAGGACGAGGGTGCCCAGGTCGACGCCGGCTCCGAGGCCGAACCCGGTGGCGCCGCTCGAGACGCCGTCCGCCGAGTACTTCCGGTACACCACCCCGGCGGTCCCGTACGGCGTCAGGATCGGGAAGGGCATCGTGAGGTGCAGGTCGGCGGAGCCGCCCCAGAGGGAGCAGTCGACAGCGCCGCAGTCGGGGAAGAAGTAGTCCCCCGCCACGAAGACGTCGACCGGGAGGAGCGGGAAGCCCACCTGGAGGCTGCCGCCCACCCCGTTCGCACCGCCCCCGACATCGTGGGCGCGCGCTGCGTGGATGCCGGGCCTGAGCTGTGCCTGGGCCCCGCGGGCGGCGCCGAGCACGGCCGCGAGGGCGAGCCCGACGGAAAGGAGGCGGCGAATCATGACATGTGCTCCTGTCTCGGATTGCTCGGAGGTCCGCGGTCGCCGGCGAGGCGTGCGCGGACTACCCGCCACGCCTCCCCACCGAGAGGCGGATGGTGGCCCCACGTTCGAGCAGTGAATCCGCTGGCGGCTCCTGCTCGACCACGATGCCCTGGTCCCGCCCGAAGCGGAAGACCTCCGACACCTCGCCGACCGTGAGCCCCAGTGAGTCCAGGACCGCCACGGCGTCGGCCTCCGACAGGCCGAGCACCAGCGGCATCGGCACCAGCGGCGGCCCGCGGCTCACCTGCAGTCGGATTTCGGCCGGGAGGGCTACCGTCCGTTCGGGCTCCGGCGTCGTCTCGACCACGCGTCCGCGCGGGATCTCCGAGTCCACCGAGTCCACGGCGACGACGAACCCCGACGTCTCGAGCACGATCCGTGCCCGATCGGCGTCCACGTGCCGCACGTCGGGCACCGCGCGTAGCTGCGGCCCGAGGCTGCGGGTCACCCGCACGCCGCTCCCCGGCTCGGCGAGCTGCCCCGGGAGCGGCGACTGGCCGAGGATCAGCCCGCGCTCGACGGAGGGGTGGCGCAGCGAATCCACGACCCCCAGGTCGAGGCCCGCGCCGCGCAGACGCTCGCGCGCGGTGGCGAGCCCCAGATCGCGCACGTCGGGAACCGCCACGAGGTCGTGGGGAGGCGGCGGAGCAGGGAAGAGGAGCTGCGTCGCGATGAGCCACCCTGCGATCCAGCCGACCAGGGCGAGCCCCACCGCCTGCAGGGCGACACGGGCCCACCCGTCGAGGCGCGCGTACCAGCCCGCGCCGTCGCCCTCGCGACCTTCGGCGGACCGCCTGCGCCCCCCGCCCCGCGTGCGCGTGCGCTTCAGGGACCCTCCCAGCTTCATGCCGCCCTCCTCAGGCGCGCGGCGAACGCTCCGTCGAACCCCGTCTTCCAGGGGAGCACGACGAGTCGACCCGCCTCGTCGAGATACTCCTCGCGCACCGCCCGGGTTCGCTCCGGGCGGAAGTCCGGACGGCGCGCGAGGAACGCCGCCACCTGGTCCTCGTTCTCCTCCACCTCGAGGCTGCACGTCGAGTAGACGAGCAGCCCTCCCGGGCGCACGGCCCGGGCCGCCCCGTCCAGGATCGCGCGCTGCACGGCGGCCATGGCACCGACCGACTGCGGACCCAGCCGCCAGCGGCCGTCCGGGTGTCGTGCCAGCGTCCCCGTGCCGGTGCACGGCACGTCCACCACGACCACGTCGAACTCGCGGACGGGAGGGTGCGCCGCGTCCGCGACCACGAGGCCGAGCGCCCGCCCGGTCCGCAGCGCATTGTCGCGGACCCTGCGCATACGGGACTCGGATCGGTCGGCGGCCAGAGTATAGGACGCCCGGAGGGAGAGGGCGAGCGCCTTTCCGCCGGGTGCGGCGCACAGGTCGGCGACGCGCGCACCGACGTCGATGTCCGCGTAGCGCGTCACCAGGTGCGCCCCGGGGTCCTGGACGATCGACGGTAGCGCCGCCAGCGCCGCCGCGGGGTCCGACCCGGGCGCGAGGCGCAGGCAGCCCGGCTCCCCCTCGAACGGCACGGCCTCGATCCCGGCCTCCGCGAGCGCGGCCAGCGCGTCGGCAGGCGCGCGGTCCAGCGGCACCAGCGCGAGCGGCGGACGGCGGTTGTCGGCCTCCACGAGCCCGCGCACCTCCTCGGGCGTCCAGCGGCCCAGCCAGCGCTCGACCATCCACCGGGGGTGCGAGCCCCAGCGCTCGAGCCATCCCGCCGGATCGGTGGCGAAGGGGGGGAAGAGGTCCTCGCGCGCGCCGTCGGCCGCGATCGCGCGCAAGACCGCGTTCACCAGCCCGCCCGCGCCCCTCCCCGCCTCCCGGCGCGCCTGCTCCACCGTCTGGGAGACGGCCGCGTAGCGGGGCACGCCGTCCATGTACAGGAGCTGGTAGGCGCCCAGCCGGAGGAGCTCGAGCACGGAGGGGTCGAGGCGCCCCAGCCCGCCGTGCACGTGGTGCTCCAGGAGGTGGTCGATCCGCCCGCGCAGGCGTGCCACTCCGTAGACGAGCTCGTGCACGAAGGCGCGGTCGCGCGGGGTGAGGTCGGGCGCCGCCCGGTCGAGGGCCAGGTCCAGACGCATACCGCGCCCGACGGCGGACGCGATGTCGAGCGCGGCCCGGCGGGCTCCGGTGATCTCCGATCCGCTCAGTCGAGCATCCCCGCGACCGGCGAGGACGGGACAGCGATCTCCCGGGACGGCATCCGTCCGGCCAGGTAGGCCTGCCTGCCCGCCACGACCGCGTGGCGCATCGCGTGGGCCATCCTCACCGGGTCGGCGGCGGCGGCCAGCGCGGTGTTCATGAGCACGCCGTCCACGCCCTGCTCCATCGTGACGCAGGCGTCCGACGCGGTTCCCACCCCGGCGTCCACGATCACCGGCACCTCGAGTCGACGCTTGATCTCGCGGATGAAGTAGGGGTTCACCACGCCCAGGCCGCTCCCGATCGGGCTGGCCAGCGGCATCACCGCCACGCACCCCGCGTCCTCCAGACGGAGCGCGGTGATGAGGTCGTCGTTCGTGTACGCCATCACCTTGAAGCCGTCGTCGCTCAGGACCCTGGCTGCCTCCAGCGTCGCCTGCGTGTCGGGGAGGAGCGTGGCCTGGTCGCCGATGACCTCGAGCTTCACCCACTCGTTGAAGCCGGCCGCGCGCGCCAGGCGCGCGTAGCGGATGGCGTCCTCCGCGTTGTAGCACCCCGCGGTGTTGGCGAGGAGGAAGAACTCGTCGGGGCTGAGGTGGTGGAGGATCCCCTCCTCCTTGGTGCGGTCGAGGTCCACGCGGCGCACGGCGACCGTCACCATCTCCGTGCCGCTTGCGCGGATCGCCTCCACCATGACCTCGTTCGTCGCGTACTTCCCCGTGCCCACGATCAGCCGGGACGTGAACCGGCGCCCACCGATGACCAACGGCGCGTCCAGCATCCCCTTCTCCTGTACCTCGATGCGCATCATCCTGTCATCCCCCGCCCACGAAGTGGACGAGCTCGATGGTGTCCCCTCCCCGCACCGGGACCTCCGCGTAGGTGTCCCGGGCGAGGATCTCCCGGTTCAGCTCGACGACCACCAGCGCCGGCCGCAGGTCGAGCGACTCGACGAGGGAGCGCACCGTGTGGCCGGCCGCGACCTCGCGGTCCTTCCCGTTCAGGCGGACGCGGATCGTCGTGGGTTCGCTCATGCGCCCGCTCCCGCCGGACGCGCCCCGTCGGCGAGCGCCTCCAGGTAGAGCCCGCACGCCGCGATCGGGTCCGGGGCGTCCCAGATCCCGCGGATCGCCGCCACGCCGTATGCGCCCGCGGCGCGCACCTCGCCGGCCCGTTCGGGGGTGACCCCCCCGATCGCGAGGACCGGCACGCCATCCGCCACCCGGCGCGCGCTCGCGATCGCCTCCGCGCCGCGCGGCGGGCGATCGGCGTGGCTCGGCGTCGCGTAGATCGTGCCGACGAAGATCCACTGCGCCCCTTCCCTCGCCGCCTCCGCCACCTCCGCGTCCTCGTGCGTGGACACCCCGAGGAGCGCGTCCGCGCCGAGGATCCTCCTCGCGTCGCGTAGCGGGAGCGACCGGCGTCCGAGCTGCACCGCGCCCGCGCCCGCGGTGAGCGCGACGTCCACGCGATCGTTCACGACCAGGAGCGCGCCCGCGCCGAAGGCCTCCGCCGCGAGCCCGTGCGCGAGGCGGTACAGCGTCCCGCCGTCCGTGCCCGGCCCGCGGACGTGCAGCGCGACGCGTGGGCCGCCGCTCGCCATGAGCGCCGAGGCGGTCGCCGGGAAGTCCGGGCGACCGAGGACCTCGTCGTCGGTGACGACGTGGAGCACCGGAACGCGCACGGCCCCCGCCTCGGCACCATGCCCCTCCGTCATGCGAAGCGCTGCCCGACGCGGACGCCGCGCCCCACGATCCAGTCGTGCACCGGCATGCGCCGCCTTCCCGGTGTCTGCACCTCGTCGAGCGCCAGGGCACCGTCTCCGGTGGCCACCACCAGACCCCCCTCCGGATCGGCCGTCACCACCGTGCCCGGCGACTCCCCCGCGCCCCCGGGCGCGTCCGCGGTGCGGGGACGGAAGAGCTTCACCGGTGCGCCGTCCAGCTCGGTCCAAGCGCCCGGTACCGCGTCCATCCCGCGCACGTGCCACTCGAGCTCGCGCGCCGGGCGATCCCACGCGACGCGCGCCGTCTCGCGATCCACCTTGGGGGCGAAGGTGGCGCGCGCGTGCTCCTGCTCCTCTTCGACGAGGTTCCCCGCGGACAGGAGCGTCAGCGCCTCGACGAGCGCCTCCGCACCGAGCTCGGACAGCCGGACCGTCAGCTCCGACGCCGTCTCCCCCGGGAGGATCGGCTCGCGGATCCGGTGCAGGATCGCACCGGCGTCCATCGCCTCCACCATGCGCATGATCGTCACCCCGGTGGTCTCGTACCCGCGTGCGATCGCCCAGTTGATCGGTGCGGCGCCACGCAGCTCCGGGAGGAGCGACGCGTGCACGTTGATCGAGCCCATCGGGGCGAGGTCGAGCACCTCGCGCCGGAGGATGTGGCCGTACGCGACCACGACGGTGAGCTCCGGCCGCAGCGCACCCGCCGCCGCCATGAACTCCTCCCCGCGCGGCCTCTCCGGCGTCAGGACGGGGACGCCCATCGCGGTCGCGACCTCCTTGACCGGGGAGGGCTTGAGGTGGCGTCCACGTCCCGCGGGGCGATCGGGCTGCGTGACGACGCCGACCACGTCGTGGCCCTCGTCGTCCAGCGCGCGCAACGAGGACACCGCGAACTCCGGCGTGCCCCAGAAGAGGATCCTCACGTTCGCCCGGACTCTGCTTCCGCCTCGGCCCGGAGCTTCTTCCACTTCTTGAGCGCGAGCCTGCGCGTGAGCGGGCTCACGTGGTCGAGGAAGAGCACGCCGTCCAGGTGGTCGATCTCGTGCTGGAGGGCACGCGAGAAGAGCTCCTCGGCCTCGACGACGACCGTCTTGCCATCGGGATCGAAGCCCTCGATGCGTACGGCCCAGGGCCGCTCGACGACCTCCTCGAGGCCCGGGATGCTGAGGCACCCCTCCGGTTGCTTGTTGGTCTCCTCGCTCGCCCACACCACCCGCGGGTTCACGAGCGCCACGCGCTGGTCCGGCGCGTCCTCCCGGCGCAGGTCGACCACCAGCACGCGCTTCGAGACGCCTACCTGCGGCGCGGCGAGGCCGATCCCTTCGGCCAGGTACATCGTCTCGAACATGTCGCGCACGAGCGTGCGCAGCTCCTCGTCGAAGTGCTCGACCGGCTTCGTCGCCGTGCGCAGCACGGGATCGCCCATCAGCACGACCTCGCGAGCCGCCATCGCCTTCACTCCTTGGCGGCCTTCTGGGACAGGACCTGCGCTACGCGGCCGCGGTCGACCGTGATGCGCGTGTTGTCACCCGTGCGCACGGTCAGCCGGTTCTCCTCCGCGTGCACGACCGTGCCGATGATCCCGCCGTTCGTGACGATCTCGTCGCCCTTCTTCAGCTCCTTGAGCATCTGGTCGTGCCGCTGGCGCTCCTTGGACTGCGGCCGGATGAGCAGGAAGTAGAAGATGACGAAGATGGCGATCATCTGGACCATGAAGATGACCCCCGCGGATCCCCCCTGTCGGGGAACCATGAGGATCGCGAGCGCGGTGTTCGTCACCTTGTCTCTCCGTGTGCGGCGAAGCGTTTCGTGTTGTGGTGCGCCGGGGCCTTTCGCGTGTGCACCTACCCCTCGGCGCGGCGATATCGTTCCAGCCAGTCGCGGCTCCACCCGTGGAAGGAGCCCGCGGCGATGCGCACCCGTGCCTCCTCGGCCAGGCGCACCAGGAAGCGGAGGTTGTGGATCGAGAGCAGGCGCACCGCGAGCCACTCCTCCGCCACCGCCAGGTGCCGCAGGTACGCGCGGTCGTAGCGCGCGCACGTGGCACAGTCGCACCCCGGATCCATCGGGCGCGTATCCTCCCTGAACCGGGCCGCCTTCAAGTTCACCTGACCCTCCTCGCGGGTCCAGGCGGTTCCGTGGCGGGCGTTGCGCGTCGGCGCCACACAATCGAACAGGTCACACCCGCGCGCCACCGCCTCGAGGAGGTCGTCGGGGTAGCCCACGCCCATCAGGTAGCGCGGCCGGTCGGAGGGCAGCTCGCCGTCCAGCAGCTCGAGCGTGCGCCACATCGCGTCCTTGGCCTCCCCCACGCTGAGCCCGCCGATCCCGAAGCCGTGCCATTCCCCGAGGTCGCGCACCCGACGCGCGTGATCCGCGCGCAGATCGTCGTACACGTTGCCCTGGAGCACCGGGAAGAGCGTCTGCGCAGGATGTGCGCCGTCCTCGTCGAGCGCGCGGAAGCGCGCGAGGCATCGCTCGAGCCAGCGCAGCGTCCGCTCGTTGGCCTCGCGCGCGTGCGCGTGGTCGGATCCACCCGGGGGGCACTCGTCGAACGCCATGATCACGTCGGCGCCCAGCGCGCGCTCGATGTCGATCACCGACTCCGGCGTGAACGTGTGGCTCGACCCGTCGATGTGGCTCCTGAAGATCACGCCGTCGTCGCGCACCTCGCGGATCCGGGCGAGGGAGAACACCTGGTAGCCCCCGGAATCCGTGAGGATCGGCCCGTCCCAGCGCATGAACGCGTGCAGCCCACCCAGGTCGCGCACGAGCTCGTGCCCCGGGCGCAGGTAGAGGTGGTAGGTGTTGGCCAGGACCATCTCCCCCCCCAGCGCCTCGACCTCGTCCATCTCCAGTCCCTTCACCGTGCCCTGCGTCCCCACCGGCATGAAGGCGGGGGTACGCACGTCGCCGTGGGGGGTGGCGAAGACCCCCGTGCGAGCGGCGCCGTCCCGGGCCTGGAGCGTGTAGGCGAAGTCGGACATGGGGTCGGAATGTAACGCCGCAGGCGGGATTCGCTGAGCCGCGGCCGGGGTGCGGGGAGCACGCCTTCCAACCTCCCGGACACCCCCGACGTCCAACCCTCCGAGCGACTGTTGTGCCGCACATACTATGTCATACATACTATGATCCACGTGGGACCGGACGAGGCGCGGAACCGGAGGGCGACGATGACGAGCGCGACACGGGCGGGCTGCTGGCGATGGGCCAGTCCACGGTCTATCCGCTCCTCTACAACCTGGGGGCGCGCGGCCACGTCGAGCCCGTCTCGCGCACGGCGCCGACGGGGCGGCAGCGCAAGTACTACCGGATCACGGAACAGGGGCGCGCGTGGCTCACGGAGCAGCGGGCGCAGTGGGACACCCTCGTGACAGCCCTGCGGCGCCTGGGCCTGTCCGGGCCCGAGGCCGAGGAGGCCCTCCCGTGAGCGTGCCGCGTTCTGGCGGCCCCGATGGCGGCGCCGGCGCGGGCCCCGGTCTCCCTCCCCCGCTCGAGGCGCTCGTCCGCGAGGTGCTCGACGCCTCGGGTCTGGGAGGCAGGGCACGGACCGACGTGGAGGCCGACCTGCGCGCGCACTTCGAGGACGGGCTCGAGGCGGGGGTGCCGGTGGACAGGCTCCTCGAGCGCTTCGGGGACCCGGCCGCGGCCGGACGGAGGATCGCACGGGCGCGGCGCGACGCCGCGTCACGCGCGGGACCCAGGGACGGGAGGTGGTGGATGTCGATGGCCGAGTGGTGGACGGAGGCGCGGCGAGGTGCGCGGCGGCTGGCGCGAGCCCCGGGCTTCGCCCTGGTGGTGGTGCTCACGCTCGCGCTCGGGGTCGGCGCGAACACCGCGATCTTCTCGGTGGTGGACGCGGTGCTGCTCAGGCCCCTGCCCTACCGAGATGCCGACCGGCTCGTGCGTGTCTACGAGTCGGAGGACCACCAGCCGAGCAACACCAACTACCTGAGGGGCCCCATCGCGGCCGCCTTCCGCACGTGGACGGACGTCTTCGACGGGTTCGGCGCGCTCTACACGTACCGGGAGTCGGGCGCCGACCTCACGGACGGAGCCGAAGCCGTGCGGGTCATCGCCACGCCGGTCGCGGCCGGCTACTTCGAGACGCTCGGCATCGCGCCCGAGCTCGGCCGCACCTTCCTCGAGGAGGAGAGCACCGGCCCGGGGGACGCGGGCGACGGCGCCGGCTCCGGAGCCCCCCTCGCGAGCGTCGCGATCCTCAGCCACGGGCTGTGGATGGACCGCTTCGGCGGCTCGCGCGACGTTCTCGGCCACGCGATCCGTCTGGATGGGCGTGCCTTCGAGGTCGTGGGGGTGATGCCGGCGCGCTTTCGCGACCCCATCGGTCCGCAGGCGGACCTGTGGACGCCGCAGGACCTGCGCCAGGGCGCGGACGCCTCGCGGAACAGCTGGGGGAACTTCTACCTCTCCGGCGTCGCGAGGCTCAAGCCCGGCCTCACCGTGGATGCCGCGCAGGATCGCGTGGACGCGCTCTTCGCGCGCCTGGTGGAGGAGCACCCGGAGGCCGCGTCGCGTTGGGTGCCCACGATCGTCCCCCTCCAGGACGATCTCGTGGGATCGACGCGCCGTACCATGCTGCTGATCCTGGCGGGCGCCGCCGCCCTCGTGCTGGTCACCGCCTGCGTGAACCTGGCCAACCTCCTCTTCGTTCGGGGCCTCGGGCGCGACCGCGACGTGGCGCTGCGGGCGGCGCTCGGCTCCGGCAGGGCGCGGATCGTCGCGAGTCTCCTCATCGAGACCGGACTTCTCGCGCTCCTCGGGGGCGCGGCGGGTCTGGCCCTCGGCGGGATGGGCCTGCGCGCCCTCCTCGCGATCTCGCCCGACGCGCTCCCCCGCCTCGCCCACCCCGGCGCCGGCCTGCGCGTCTTCGCCTTCGCGCTCCTGGCGACCGTCGTCGCGCTCGTCCTCGCGGGGCTCACCCCGGCGCTCCGCCTCTCCACGGTGCCGCCCGCCGACGCGCTGCGGGCGGATAGCCGAACGACCACGGGAGGGCGGCGCGTCCGTCGGGTGCGCGACGGCCTGGCGGTGATCCAGGTGGCGGCGGCGCTCGTCCTGGTCACGGGAGCCGCGCTGCTCGGCCGGAGCTTCGCGGCGTTGGCCGACGTTCCCCTCGACATCCACCCGGAGGGCGTCCTCACGTTCGAGGTCAACCTGCCGCTGAGCCGCTATCCGGACGGGCCGGCACGCGAGGCCTTCCACCGGACCTTCCACGACCGGATGATGGACCTCCCCGAGGTGGAGGCCGCGGGCGCCGTGTCCTGGCTCCCCCTGCGCGGGCGCTTCAACATCTGGAGCGCGTACTGGGACCCGGAGCATCCGGACGGCTCGAACGACGACGCGTGGTACGGCACCGACGTGCGCGTGATCTCGGGCGACTATTTCCAGGCGCTGGGCATCGGGCTGCAGCGTGGTGTCGCCCCAGCCGCGGTGGACTACGAGGGCGAAGCGGTCGTCTGGGTGAACCGGATGTTCGCCGACCAGGTCTTCGGGAAGGCGGAGCCGATCGGACAGCAGCTCAACGTGGGGGACAGCGTCCGCCGCGTGGTCGGGGTCGTGGACGACGTGCCCTGGTCGGCCGAGGGGGACCGCTCGCGCAAGGTCTACATCCCGCACGCCCAGTTCGCCGACGACCGGAACTGGGTGCTCGCGCAGACCGTCCGCGTCCGCGGCGACCTGACGGCCGCGCGGGAGCACATCCGCGGGGCGCTCGCGCGGATGGACCCGCAGCTCGTGCTGTACCGCCCCCGCCCGCTGACCGAGGTGGTCGGGGCGGCGCGCGCGCAGAACCGCTTCGCCGTGGTGCTCATGACGGCCTTCGCGCTCCTGGCCCTCGCGCTCGCGCTCGTCGGCACCTACGGCGTGCTCGCCGGCGCGGTGGCGTCCAGGAAGCGCGAGTTCGGGATCCGCATGGCGCTGGGTGCGGACACCGCCTCTGTCCGGTCGATGGTGATGGGGTACGCGGCCCGTCTGGTGGCGCCCGGCGTCGCGCTGGGCCTCCTCGGGGCGTGGGTGGCGGCGCGGTGGCTCCGCTCGCTCCTCTTCCAGGTGGAGCCGCGGGACCCGCTCGTGTACGGTGCGGCGGTCGTGGTGTTCGTGCTCGTCGGGGTGGCGGCGGCGTGGGCACCGGCGCGGAGGGCCACGCGGGTGGATCCGGCGCGGTCGCTTTCCGTGGAGTAGGCGCGGGGGGCGGCCACGAAACCCTTGCGTCGCCGATACTGACAATGTCAGGTTCGCCGCATGTCCCTCGGCGATCTCCAGTACCTGACGATGCTCGCGGTGGCGCGCCTGCGCGCGGGCGCCTTCGCGCGTGAGGTCCGCGCGACCCTCCTGGACGTGGGCGGGCGCGACGTCTCCGTCAGCACCGTGTTCGTCACGCTCACCCGCCTCGAGGACCAGGGGCTCCTGCGCTCGGCGGAGGGTGGGTCGCCGGCCCGCGGAGGGCGGGTGCGGCGGGTCTTCTCCCTGACCGAGACGGGGTGGGAGGCGCTCCGGGAGACGCGCGCGGCCGGGGAGCGCATGTGGGAGGGCCTGGAGGCGCCGTGAGCGGGGGGAGCCTCCCGGAGGCGACGCCCCCCGGCGCGCTGCGTCGCGCCCTCCGCGCGTGCGTCGGCGGGGACGCGTGGGCAGCGGAGCTCGTCGCGGAGCTCGACGCCGAGTACGCGCGGCGCGTGGGCCCCGGTTCGGGCGCGCGCCTCCGGGCGCGGCTCTGGTACGCACGGCAGCTCGTGGCACCACAGACGCTGCGGTTCGCCTGGATGATGCGGCGGCGCCGACGGGGTGCCGGCCGGAAGCGTTTCGTGACGAGGGGAGGAGGGCCGATGTCCGCAGCCGAGGGATGGGGGCAGGACTTCCGCCAGGCGGCGCGCGGGCTGGCCCGGGAGTGGCGCTTCGCGCTCTTCGTGGCGGCTACGCTGTCGCTCGGGATCGGCGGCAACGCGGCGATGTACGGCGTGGCGGATCGGCTCTTCCTGCGCGGCCCTGCGCACGTCGCGGCGCCCGCGGCGCTCGTGCGCCTCTACCTGCGCTTCGACGACGAGCAGACCGGGACGCGGCTCACGCCGTGGATCCCCTACCGCGTCGCCGAGGCCATCCGGACCGGATCGACGGGCTTCACCGCGGTGGCGCTCCAGCGCTCCCAGCCGCTCCTCGCCGAAGTGGGCGGCACGGCCGGCCCCCTCACGGTGAGCACCGTGGGCGACGGGTACTTCGCGCTCCTCGGCACGCAGCCGGCGCTCGGACGGTTCTTCGGCTCCGGCGCCCCCGACGGCTCCGAGGACGCAGTGGTGATCTCCCATCGCCTGTGGACGTCCCGGTTCGACGCCGATCCCGGGGTGCTCGGGCGCACGCTCTCGATGGCGGATCGGGTGCGCACGATCGTGGGGGTGGCCCCGGAAGGCTTCACGGGCTCGGGCCTGGCACCGGTCGACCTGTGGATCCCCCTGGACCGCGCCGAGGCCGGAAGCCGCAACTGGCACGTCCTCGCCCGGGTCGGCGGCGGAGCGACGCGGGCGGCTCCCGCGCTCGCCGACGCCGAGGCCGTGTACCGTCGCACCGACCCCGGCCGATTCTTCCAGTGGGCCCGGGGCGGGAAGCTCGTGGGCGCCCCCGTCTCGTCGGACGACGCGGGACGCGAGCCGCCGGAAGCGTCGATCGCGCGGCTCCTGACGGCCGTGTCGGCGCTCGTGCTCCTGATCGGGATCGCCAACGTCGTGAACCTCCTCGTGGTGCGCGTGACGCGCCGGCGGCGGGAGGTCGCGGTCCGGCTCGCGCTGGGTGCGGGCCGCCTCCGCCTGATCCGGCTCCTGCTCGCCGAGAGCCTGCTCCTGGCGGTGCTCGCGGGCCTCGTGAGCGTGCCCGTGGCGTACGGCGCCGGAACGCTCCTGCGCCGCGTGCTCCTCTCCGACGTGTCCTGGCCGTCCTCGCCGCTGGGGGGCGGGGTGGGGTGGGCGGCCGCCCTCGTGACGCTCGCGACCGGGCTGCTCGTCGGCCTCCTCCCTGCGCGGCACGCGGGGCGGACCGACGTCATCGACGGCCTACGCGCATCCAGCCGCGGCGGCGGCGGCCGTCAGCTCCCCCTCCACGCCGCGCTCGCCATCGCCCAGGTGGCGCTGTCGGCGGTGCTCCTCGTGGGCGCGGGGCTCTTCCTCAGGAGCTTCCTGACGATCCGGGTGACCGACCTGGGCGTGGACGCGGGCGCGGTCACGGCGATCACGCTGCGCTCGCTGGACCCCGAAGCGATCCCGTCGCCCTCGGACCGGGAGCTCGCCGTGTACCTGGCCGCGCGGGAGGCCATGACCGCCGACCCCGACGTCGCGGCGTCCGCCGTGGTACTCGGGCTCCCCTTCGTCTACAACTTCGGCTTGAGCGTGTCGGTCCCCGGGAGGGACTCGATCCCTGCGCTCCCCGGGGGCGGGCCCTACCTGACCGCGGTCACGGCCGGCTACTTCCATGCGGTCGGCACCTCCCTCGTGCAGGGCCGGGACTTCACGCCGGAGGAGGTCGCGGGCGACGAGCCGGTGATCGTGGTCAGCGCGTCGATGGCGCGCCTGCTCTGGCCCCGCTCGGACCCCCTCGGCCGATGCGTGCGCGTGGGTGGCGACGAGGGCCCCTGCCACCGCGTCGTCGGTGTCGCCGAGGACGTGCACCGGACAGGCTACCGCGAGCCGCCCTCGATGCAGTACTACGTCCCGCTCGGGCCCCAGTCGAGCTTCGGGGGGATGGCGCTCGTGCTCCGCAGGCGATCCACGAAGGCGGGCTCGCTCGATCGCATCCGCGCGACCCTCGCGGGCGTCGACCCGGCGGTCGACTACGTCGAGGCCACCACGCTCCGCTCGGTCCTCGACCCCGAGGTGCGCCCGTGGCGCATGGGCGCCTGGGTCCTGGGCATGGCCGCCGTGGTCGCGCTCCTGGTGTCCGTCGTCGGCGTGTACGGGGTGCTCGCCTACCTCGTGGAGCAGCGCCGGCGCGAGCTCGGGATCCGCATCGCGCTCGGAGCCTCGGGCCTGGACATCCGCGCCCTCGTCCTGCGGCGGGCCCTGGCCTCGGCCGCGCTCGGCACCACGGTCGGCGTGGCGCTGTTCCTCGGAGCGACCCGCTGGGTGCAGCCGCTCCTCTTCGAGACGAGCGCGACGGATCCGGTGGTCCTGGTGGTGGTGGCGGGCGTGCTGTTCGCGTCGGCGACGGTGGCGAGCGTGCTCCCGGCGGGGAGGGCGGCGCGGGTGCAGCCGGCGGTCTGTCTGAACGAGGAGTGAGGCGGGGGTGACTCGGGCCCCGGGGGGGAGGTTCTGGCCCCCCCCCGGGCGCAGCCTACCTGCCGCTGGACATCGCCGCCGCTCCCTTCCTCGGCATCATCTCCTCCCGCTGCGCGAGCGCGTAGACCGTCGCGGCCACCACGACCGCGGCCTGCTTCAGGTCGTCGAGCACGAGGTGGTCGTACGAGTCGAGCGTGGTGTGGTGCGTGTTCAGCGAGTACTCGATCGGGTCCTGGATGAAGTTGAAGCCGGGGACGCCGGCCGCGTCGAAGGACAGGTGGTCGGTGCCGCCGGTGTTGCCGTGCTTCACGGCCACGACGCCCAGGTCGCGGAACGGCCACAGGATCTGCTCGAACACCGGGATCGCCTTCTCGTTGGACTGATCCCAGATCCCGCGGATGCGCCCGGTGCCGTTGTCCACGTTGACGTACGCGGAGATCTTCGCGTGCATCTCCGGGTGCTTCTCCACCCAGCCGCGTGACCCGAGGAGACCCTGCTCCTCTCCGCTCCACAACGCGATGCGCACCGTGCGCCGAGGCTTCAGCCCGAGCGTCTTCAGGATGCGCATGGCCTCCATCATCACGACGGAGCCGGCGCCGTTGTCGGTCGCGCCGCCCGCGAAGTGCCACGAGTCCAGGTGGGCGCCGAGTATGACGTACTCGTCCGCCTTGTCCGTGCCGGGGATCTCGGCGAGGGTGTTGTACTGCTGCAGGTCGTCCTCGAGGAAGCGGTTCTTCACGTCGAGCTCGATCTCGACGGGCGTGCCTCCCTCCAGGTCGCGCCAGACCTGGTTGTACTGCTCACGGGAGATGATGACCTGAGGGAGCCCTTCCGACGCGCCGGCCTCACGGCCGCCGTTGCCGCCGCCGCGGATCACGCCGTCGTTCGCCCCGGAGATGCGCAGCATGGCCAGCGCGCCCTCCTTCTCCGCCATCTCGGCCGCCTGGTTCGCCAACTCCCGCTGGACGCGGAGGCGCGCGTACATCGCCTGCCGCTCCTGGTCGGACATCGGGGGACGCTCGCTCGACGTCTCGGGAGGGGTCAGGAGGCTCTCGAGCGAGGCCCGCCGCTCGATGTCCTGGAAGACGTCCACGTCCTGGGGCTGATCCACGAGCAGGACCTTCCCCTTCAGCTTCCCGCCGAGCTTCCCGAGGTCCTCGGGGCCCTCGACGCGCACCGCCATCGCCTGCCCGCGCACGGTGCCCTCCGTGCTTCCCGTCCACGCCGACGGCACGCCGGGCATGGCCTGCTCGAAGGGCGTCAGGATCCGCCCCTCGTAGTCCTCCATCTCCCAGCCGCGGCCGAACTGCCCCCACGGCTCCACCTGCACGTTGGCGAGCCCCCAGTCACGGAAGGTCTGGGCGGTCCACTCGTTCGCCTGCTTCATCCCGGGCGAGCCGGTGAGGCGGGGCCCGATCACCTCGGTGAGGTGGTGCGCCAGCTCGGGAACGTGCGAGTGCTCGAGGCCCTCCTGGCGGATACGCTGCACCACTGCGAGGTCGACGGCCTCGCGCGCCACCTGGGCGGAGAGGGCGCACGGCGCCGCGAGGAGGAGGGAGAGAACGACGGGAGCGACAGAGCGAACGGATCGGACGCGCATGGCTCGTTTCCGGTGGAGGTATTCGCGGACGCCGGCGCCGCGGACGGGCCGACGACGCTCAATGTCGGCCCGCCCCGTCCTCCGCGCCACCTGCCGGGGACACGCGTGCCCCGCCGGCGTCCAGCCACGGTTCAGCTCTCGCGCAGGCTTTCCATGGGGTCCACCGCCGCCGCGCGACGGGCGGGGATCCACACCGCCACGAGCGCCGCGCCCACCATCACGACGGGCACGAGCCCGAAGGTCAGAGGGTCGAGAGGCCGCACGCCGAAGAGCATCCCCGAGAGCGCCCGCGTCGACGCGGCTGCCAGGAGCAGCCCGACGAGCGCCCCCGGAGCGGCCACGCGCAGCGCGCTCGCCAGGACGCCCGCGCCGATCGTCCCGGACCCGGCGCCAAGCGCCATGCGGACGCCGATCTCGCGCCGCCGCTCGCGCACCATGTGCGCGGCGAGCCCGTAGACGCCCAGGCACCCGAGGAAAAGCGTCGTGCACGCGAAGCTCAACAGCACCCACGCGGTGAAGCGGGTGCGCGCTTCGGACTCGCCCATGAGCTCCGGATACGACGTGACGTGGCTCACGGGGAGGCGCGCGTCGACCGTGGCGACCGCCCTCCGCACGTCCGGCACGACAGCTCCGCCCGGAAGCGCCGAGGAGATCACGAGCGTGACGTTCGGCGCGGGCCGCTGGACAAGCGGCACGTACCAGCGCGGCTGCCGTGCGGCCGCCAGGTCGTCGTCGGCCACCGAGCCCACCACGCCCACCACCTCGATCCACGGCGCTCCGGCCCACGGGTAGCGTATGCGCCGTCCGATCGGGCTGGCGTCCGGCCAGTACGTCCGCGCCATGCGCTCGTCGACCACGGCCACCAGGGTCGAGCCCACCCGATCCGCGTCCGAGAAGGGCCGCCCCTCGAGCACGGGAATCCCCATCACGTCGAAGTAGTCCGGGCCGACGCGATCCACGTCGATCACGGGCAGGTCGTTGGGGTTGGTCGTGACGTCCTCGATGAACGTCGCGTAGGCGTCGCGTAGCGGGCCGAAGGGAATGCTGGCCGCGAGCGCCGCGCCCTCCACGCCCGGCACGGCGCGCACACCCCCAACGAGCGCCGTGTAGGCGGGCTCGGCCGAGCTCTCGTCGTACGTGGAGGGGAACGTGACCTGCGCCGTGATCAGGTGCGTCGGGCGGAATCCCGGGTCCACGGCACCGAGCGCCGCGAGGGTGCGCACCAGCAGCGCGGCGGAGGTGACCAGCACGACCGCGGCGGCCACCTGGGCGCCGACCAGGAGCCCGCTCGCGCGCCTGCGCCGGACGCCCGGCCCCCCACCCCGCCCACCCGAGCGGAGCGCCTCCCCGGGATCGCGCCGGGCGGCGCGCAGCGCGGGGACCAGGCCGGCCACCACGCCGGCGCCGAGCCCGACCGCGACGGCGACGGCGAGGACGCGCCCGTCCACGGAGAGCTCCTCGGCGCGCGGGAGCCGACCGACGAGGAGCGGTCGCAGGAGCGCCAGCCCGCCGCGCGCGCCCAGGACGCCCACGAGCGCGCCGACCAGCCCGAGGAGGACGCTCTCGGCGAGTGCCTCCCGCACCACGCGACCGCGGCTCGCGCCGAGCGCGGTGCGCACGGCGACCATCTGGCCCCGCTCCAGCGCGCGGGCCACGAGCAGGGACGACACGTTCGCGCACACGACCAGGAGGACGACCGCCACCGCCGAGAGGAGGACGAGCAGCGTGGTGCGCACGTCGCCGACCAGGGCGTCGCGCAGCGGGGTGACCTCGGCCTGGGCGCGGTAGTCCGTCCCCGGTGTCCATACGGGGTTGGCCGCGGCGATCTCCGCGGTGAAGCCGCGCAGCTCGGCCCGGCTCTCCAAGGCGGTGGCGCCGGGCGCGAGTCGCCCGACGACCTGCACGTTGCCGCTCCCCCAGAAGGGCCCCGGCTGCGTGGGGTTCCACTCGAGCGGGAGCCACAGCCGATCCGTCGGGTCGGGGAACGACCAGCTGGCGGGCAACACGCCGACCACCTGATAGGGTCGCCCGTCGAGCGCGATCGAGCGCCCCACCACGTCGGGGTCGGCGCCGAACATGCCCCGCCACAGATCCTCGCCCAGGATCGCGACCTGTCCGCGCCCCGGCTCCGATTCCTCCGACGCGAAAAGGCGTCCGAGCAGGGGGCGCGCGCCCATGAGATCGAAGAGCCCGGGCTCAACCAGGCTGGTGGCCAGGCGGTACGCCTCGCCGTCGTGCTCGAGGTTCACCCCCGCGCCCCCGTCCACGTACCCGCGGGCGCCGGCGAGCGTGCTCGACCGGGCCCTGATCTCGGCGAGCTCCCCGCGGGACATCCCGTCCCAGACGCGCACGAGCCGGTCCGCGTCGGCGAACGGGAGGCTCCGCACCAGCACACCGTCGACCACCGTGAAGACGAGCGCGCTCGCGCCGATGCCCAGACCCAGCGTGAGGACGATGACCACGCTCAGCGCGGGGGCGCGCATCAGCGACCTTCCCGCGCGACGCGCGTCCGCCGTGGCGCCCGCCAGCGTACGCGCCAGCGTACGCGCCAGCGAGCCCGGAACGCGCAGGAGCGCCGCCGGCGCGAAGGCGAGCACCTGACGGCGGAGCCAGCGGTCGGCGGCGGGCCGTCCGCTGCGCCCGACACGGTCACGGTAGAGCGCCTCGAGCTCCGCGCGCACGTGCGCGCGCTCATCGGAGGGAAGGAGCCGATCGAGGAGGGCGAGCCACCGCGCCGAAGGCCCGTCGCCCCGTCCCGGCGCGCTCACGCCCGCCCCTCCCGCAGACCCTCGAGCCCCTCCCAGAGCCGCTCGTAGGCATCCCTGGCCTCCAGCACACGCTCGATCCCCTCGGGCGTGACCGTGAAGTAGCGGCGCTCGCGCGAGCCCCCGTCCCCCTCCCGGATCTGCGAGCGCACCAGCCCCTTCGCCTCGAGCCTGCGCAGCACGATGTACACGGCGGCCAACGTAGTCGCGCGGCTCGTGCGCTCCTCCAGCTCGGTCACGATCGGAGCCGTGTAGGCCTCCTCCAGCCTCAGGACGGCCAGGAGCACCTGGTGCTCGAGCTCGCCGAGAAGATCGCGTCCCATCCCCGCCCCCTCCGGTCCGGTGGTCCAACAATGTTTTCTAACAATGTTGGACACAGAGCCCGCAGGAACGGTTTCAGGGTGTCCGGCCAGTCACCCTTCCCGACCACGCGCGGGTCCGACGACCGCCATGGCATCGCCATAGGAGTAGAAGCGGTAGTCCCCCGCGATCGCTTCCGCGTAGGCCGCCATGACGCGCTCGTACCCGCCGAGGGCCGCGACGAGCATGAGCAGGGTGGAACGCGGCAGGTGGAAGTTCGTGATCAGCGCGTCGACCGCCCGGAAGGCATGAGGCGGCCGGATGAAGAGGTCCGTGGTGCCCGCGCCAGCGTGCACGCGGCCGGCTTCGTCGGCCACGGACTCCAGGGTGCGCACCGCCGTCGTGCCCACGGCCCAGACGCGGCCGCCCGCGGCGCGCGCCGCGTTGATCGTCGCCGCCGCGGCCGGGGTCACCTCGTAGGCCTCGTGATGGAGCTCGTGCTCGGCGGGGTCGTCCACCTCGACCGGCCGGAAGGTGCCGATGCCCACGTGCAGCGTGAGCGCGGCGCGGCGCACGCCCCGGCCCTCGAGCTCGCCCAGGAGCGCGTCCGTGAAGTGGAGCCCCGCCGTCGGCGCCGCGACCGAGCCCGGCGTCCGCGCGTACACGGTCTGGTAGCGCTCGCGGTCGATCGCCTCGTCCTCCCTCTCCATATAAGGAGGGAGCGGCACGTGTCCGTGCCGCCGGAGCGCGGCCTCGACCGACCCGGGCGTGACCAGGCGCACGAGCCTCCCGCCGCCCGGCACCGAGTCCAGGATGTCGACCCGCAGGTCGTCCGCCACGACCACGGTGCGGCCCGGCTTGAGCTTCCCGCCCGGACGGACGAGTGCCTCCCACACGTGGTCGTCGTCCGACCCGGGCGCCGGGCGCACGAGGAGCACCTCCGAGGGCGCGCCGGTCGGCTTGCGCCCGAGGAGGCGCGCGGGGAGCACCCGGCTCTCGTTGACCACCAGCACGTCGCCCGGCCGGAGGAGCTCCCCCAGGTCGCGGAAGCGGAGGTGGCGGAAAGTGGCCGTCCGCGGCGGCAGGACGAGCAGCCGGCTCCCGTCACGCCGCTCGGCCGGGTAGCGCGCGATGCGTGACGGATCGAGCACGTATGCGTAGTCCGAGACGCGCGTCCCGTCCGGGCGCCGCATCGGGGGCGCTCAGCGCTCCTCGAACAAGGTGCCCTGGCCGCCCTTCGTACCCGGCCCCCGGAGCGTGTACCCGAAGTGCCGGAAGGCACGGGGGGTCGCGACGCGCCCCTGAGGCGTGCGCATGAGGAAGCCCTCCATGATGAGGAACGGCTCGTAGACCTCCTCGAGCGTGGTCACGTCCTCACCCATGGCCACGGCCAGCGAGTTCAGCCCCACCGGTCCTCCCTCGAACTTCTCGATGAGCGTCTTGAGCACGCGCGCGTCCATCTCGTCGAGGCCGTACTCGTCCACGTCCAGCATGCGGAGCGCCTCGCTCGCCACCTTGTCGTCGATCCGTCCGTCGGCGCGCACCTGGGCGTAGTCACGCACGCGCCGCAGGAGCCGGTTCGCGACGCGAGGCGTGCCCCGCGCACGGCGCGCGATCTCGAGCGCCCCGCCCCCCGTGGCCTCCACGCCGAGGATCTCGGCGCTGCGCACGACGATCGTCGCCAGCTCCTCGGGCGGATAGAAGTTGAGGCGCTGGACGATGCCGAAGCGGGCGCGCATCGGCGCGGTGAGGAGGCCGAAGCGCGTCGTCGCCCCCACGAGCGTGAAGCGCTCGATGTTCATCGTCATCGTCTGCGCCTTGGGCCCGTCCGACAGGCGGATCTCGATCCGGCAGTCCTCCATCGCGGGATAGAGGAACTCCTCGATGATCGGACGCAGCCGGTGGATCTCGTCGATGAAGAGGACGTCGCCCTCGCGCTGGTTCGTGAGGATCCCGACCAGGTCGGCCGGCTTCTCGAGCACGGGCCCGGAGGTCGTCTTGAAGTTGACGCCCATCTCGCGGGCGAGGAGGGAGCCGAGCGTCGTCTTCCCGAGCCCGGCCGGCCCGTGGAACAGGATGTGGTCGAGCGGCTCGCGCCGCTGGCGGGCCGCCTCGATCGCGATCGACAGCGCCTCGCGCACCTTGGCCTGGCCGATGAACTCCGACAGCCGCTGGGGCCGCAGCGAAGGCTCGGATTGCTGGTCCTCGTCGAGGGGCGCCGGCGTCGTGATCTGGGTGCGTTCGCTCATGGGCGTGGAATATGGCGGGAGCGTCTCCGAAAGCCCAATGGCTGGGCCGCGCGGCTGTTATCAGTCGCTCCTGTCACGCCCGTATGGAAACTGTGGCACTTGCGCACCTCGGTGCTTGTACGGAACTTGTACATGGCCCCGACCGGGGAGTTGTTCCCCGGTCGCGGGTAAAGCCGTTTTTTCTGCCTCCTGCACCCCACCCGTGCACCATGCCCGCCTGGAGGCGAAACGGCGGCCGAACCACCGAGAGGCCACTCACTCATCACGGAGGTTCCGATGACCGCAAAAGAGGTTCGAAAGAACCCGGCCAGGACCTTCCTGTCCCTCCTCGTCACAGGCTTGTTCGTGGCGGGAACGGCAGGTCTGGTCACGGCCGCGCCGGCGGCGGCACAGACCGGCGCGATCACGGGCACCATCACGAGTGCCCAGACGGGAGAGCCGCTGTCGGCGGCTCAGGTCAGCATCGAGGGCACAGGCCTGGGTACGCTGACCCAGGCGAACGGCAAGTTCCTGATCCTGCGCGTGCCCGCGGGAACGTACACGGTGAACGCGATCCTGATCGGATTCGCGAGCTCCAGCACGACGGTGACGGTGTCGGACGGTGAGTCGGCGGTCGCCGACATCCGCCTCGCGCCCCAGGCGATCTCGCTGTCCGAGATCGTGGTGACCGGCGTGGCCGGCGCGACGCAGCGCACGAAGCTGCCGTTCGACGTGACCCAGGTCCGCGTGGCGGACCTGCCGGTTCCGCAGTCGAACGCGGCGCAGGCCCTCCAGGGCAAGGTCGCGGGCGCGACGGTTGTCCAGGGCAGCGGCCGGCCGGGCTCGGCGCCGTCGATCCTGCTGCGGGGCGTGACGAGCCTGGACGCCTCGGGCCGCGACCAGGAGCCGCTCTACATCGTCGACGGTGTGATCATGAGCAGCTCGATGGTCGACCTGGACGCGCTCGACATCGAGAGCATCGAGGTCGTGAAGGGCGCCGCGGCCGCGTCGCTGTACGGCTCGCGCGCCGGCAACGGCGTGATCCAGATCCGGACGAAGCGCGGTGCCCAGGTCGCGGACGACCAGGTCCGGTACACCTTCCGCAACGAGTACGGCGGGAGCAACCTGGCGTACGTGCCGGAAGACCTGCTGGCGAAGAAGCACCGGTTCGCGCTCTCGCCGGACGGCACGCAGTTCGTGGACAACGACGGAACGTACTGCAACTGGCTGGACTGCTCGCAGCCGCGCGAGTCCGGTGCGGACGCATGGAGCACCTACCAGGAGAATCCGTGGCCCGGTCAGACGTTCGACCAGGTCCAGCGGTTCTTCACGAACGGCAACTACCTGCAGTCCAACCTGTCGGCCGAGGGCCGCTCGGGGCGGACGAACTTCCACGTCTCGGCCAGCCGCCTCGACCAGGAAGGCGTACTGCGGTTCACGCCGGGCTTCAAGCGCACCAACTTCCGCGTGAACGTGGATCAGTCGGTGGTGGACAACCTGACGATCCAGAGCAGCGTTTTCTACAGCAAGTCCACCCAGGGCAACGGCGAAGGTCCGCTCTTCGACCTGACGCGCATGCCCGCGGGTATCGACCTCCTCGCCCCGGATCCCAACCATCCCGGCGACGTGATCCTCGGCGTCAACCCGACGGATTCGGAGAGCGACAACCCGATCTACGAGCTTCAGCACTTCTCGCAGACGCAGGCCCGCAGCCGCTTCCTCGGGAGCGCGAACGGGCGTTACTCGCCGACCGACTGGCTCAACATCGACGGCAACTTCAGCTTCGACCGCCTCGACCGGAACGACGAGTACCTGCGCAACAAGGGGTATCGCTGCACGGAGCCCTGCACGACGTTCACGTCGGGCACGCTGGAACAGCGGGGAACGCGTGACGAGGCACTGAACGCCAGCATCACGGCGTCGGCGCACTGGAACGTGGCGGACCAGATCCGCAACACGACGCAGGTCCGCTACCTGTACGAGAACGACGACTACCACTACCTGCGGACGTACGGCTACGGCTTCGCGGTGGGCAACGTGCCGGTGTTCGACAACATCGATCAGGACAACGTCACGGCGGGCTCGACGGTCCAGACCGTCCGCGCGGACGGGTACTTCCTGATCACGAACTTCGACATGTACGACAAGTACGTGATCGACGGCCTCATCCGGAACGACGGCAGCTCGCTGTTCGGCGCCGACGAGCGCAGGCAGTGGTACTACCGCATCGCCGGTGCCTGGCGCCTGGGCCAGGAGGACTTCTTCAAGATCCCGGGCGTCGACGAGTTCAAGCTGCGCTACGCGATCGGTACGGCCGGCGGGCGGCCCCGGTTCGAGGCGCAGTACGAGACGTACAACGTCAGCGGCGGGATCATCTCGCCGGTCAGCCTCGGCAACAAGAACCTCAAGCCCGAGTTCTCGACGGAGCACGAGGCGGGGCTCGACATGAGCCTCTTCAACTCGAAGGTGACGGCGAACCTGACCTACGCCTTCAACACGACGAAGGATCAGATCCTGCCGGTCCCGCAGCCCTCGTACACGGGCTTCCAGACTCAGTGGAGGAACGCGGGGACGGTCGAGAGCAAGACGTGGGAGGCGACGCTCGACTTCCGCCTCCTCGAGCGCACCAGCTTCAACTGGAGCGCCAAGTTCCTGTACGATCACACGACGTCGACGATCACGGAGCTCACCGAGCCGCCGTTCGTCTACGGCGTGGGAGGTCAGGGGCTGGGCTCGGTCTTCTACGCCCGCGAGGGCGAGAAGGTCGGCACGTACTACGGCGGCATCTTCGCGCGCGGCTGCGGCGATCTGCCGTCCGGAGTCTCGTGCGACGGCTTCCAGGTCGACGACAATGGCTTCCTGGTGTGGACCGGCGGGAGCGGGTTCGACAGCCCGCAGTGGGGCACGAACGGCCCGGCGGTCAACGGCTCCACGGTGAAGTGGGGCACGCCGTTCGCCGGTGTGTGCACGGACCGCACCACGGGCGAGGAGACCCGGAACTGCCCGGTGGGCAACACGATGCCCGACTACAACATGGGCATCTCCACGACGATGACCATCAAGGGGCTGAGCCTGTACGCGCTGGTGAACCGCAGCGCGGGCTTCGACGTGTACAACCAGCCGCTGCAGTGGGGCTTCTTCAAGCGCGCGACGCACGCGTACGACCAGGACGTCAACGCGCCGGCGAACCAGAAGAAGCCGCTCGGCTACTACGACGCGTGGTACAGCGGGACGGGTGGTCTGGTGCCGAGCAACGAGTTCGTCGAGGACGGCTCGTTCACGAAGCTGCGCGAGGTGTCGCTGAGCTATCGGCTCCGCAAGGACCAGCTGGGCAGCGTCCCGGGCCTGAACATGTTCCAGGGCATCGGCATCAGCGTGACGGGTCGTAACCTCTTCACGTGGACGAACTACCGGGGCTACGACCCCGAGACGGGCGTGTCCGGTGGAGACACGGGCTCTGCGGCGGTCGCACGGGTGGACGGATATTCGTATCCGAACTTCCGGACCTGGACCGCAGCTCTCGAGCTCATCTTCTAAGGGAGCCGATCCATGAAGAACATGACGAGGTATCTGCTGGTCGGCTCGCTTCTGGCCTTCGGCACGACGGCCTGCGCCGACCTCGAGGTGACGAACCTCAACGACCCGGACGCGGCCCGGTCCCTGGCGACGCCAGGCGACGTCGTGAGCCTCATCGGCGGGTCGTACAACAACTGGTTCTACGGCAACTACAACTACAGCAGCGCCGGGATGGCGCTGAGCAACGCGGCGTTCCAGCACAACGCGCCGTGGGCGAACTCCGGGATGGAGCAGTATGGGCGTCTGCCCCGCATCGGGTTCGTCAACAGCATCAACGACGGCTACTACAACAACATGACCAACCCGTGGTTCCGCTCGTACAGGGCGATCGCGGCGGTAGCCGACGGACTCAAGTCCCTCGCGGATCCGGACATCGCGAGCCAGCTGTCGGCCGACGAGGTCAGCTCGGCCACGGCGTTCGCGCGATTCGTGGAGGGCATCTCGCACGCCACGATCGCCCTGTTGTACAGCGAGGGATTCGTGGTCGACGAGACCACCGATCTGACGGCGGCGCAGGAGCCGTTGCCGTACGATCAGCTCATGGACGTGGCGATGGGCTATTTCGACCAGGCCATCAGTGAGGCCCAGGGGAAGAGCTGGACGCTACCCCCGGAGTGGATGCGGGCGGCGCTGCCGGCCTCGGATTTCATCAAGGTCGTGCACTCGTTCAAGGCGCGCTACATGTCGATGAGCGCGCGCACCGCCGCGGAGCGGCAGGCGCTGCCCTGGGCGCAGATCATGTCCGACATCGACGCCGGCATCACCTCGGACTTCGTCGCCAACTACGACGACGACACCGCCTGGCACTGGGACGCCGGCGGGTACGACACGTACTACGGCTGGTCCGAGGTCGCCTACTTCATCTGGGGCATGGCCGACCAGTCCGGCAGGTTCCAGCAGTGGAACTCGCTGTCGTTGTCCGCCAAGAGCTATCAGTTCGGCGACAACGACCCGGTCCTGATCATCACGCCGGACCAGCGCTTCCCGCAGGGGAACACGATCGAGGAGCAGCGGGCGAGCGACGGCCCGGAGCGCTACATCCGCATCCAGCGCCCCGGCGTCGAGACCGGCTACACGTGGGCGCGGCCGGACCGTGGCACGTGGCGGTGGTCGTGGTACAAGCACAACCGCTTCGAGAACTACTGGGACAATCTCGAGTACGACGTGATCGAGATCCCGATGGTGGAGATGAGGCTCGACAAGGCCGAGGGGCTGTTCTACCAGGGCAACCTCTCCGGCGCGGCGGACATCATCAACGAGACGCGTACGGCAGCCGGGCTGAACGCCACGGACGCAGCCGGTACCAACTCGAGCTGCGTGCCGAAGCTCCCGGACGGAAGCTGCGGGAACCTTTGGGAGATGCTGAAGTGGGAGAAGCGGGTCGAGGCCACCTTCAAGGGCCCGTTCGCGGCTCCGTGGTTCTTCGATTCGCGTGGCTGGGGCGACCTGTGGAAGGACACGTTCGTCCAGCTCCCGATCCCCTGCGGCGAGGCCCAGGTGCTGCAGATCCTCCCCTGCGAGTCGTTCGGTGGCCCAGGGGGCGAGGGTGCTGCGCCCATGAGCACGTACAAGTGGAACGGAGAGGGTTGAGCCTTACCGATCGCTGAACCCTGAGCAAGAAGAGGGGGGCGCCCGCCGGGCGCCCCCCTCTGTGCTTTTCGCGTTCCCGCGACCGGCCGTCGCTAACGGTGATGCGCGGCCGTGAATCCCTGCGTAGGAGGCGAATCCGGGTCGTCGTCCTTCGGCTGGGGATACGTGATCGGGGGACCGGAGCAGGCACTGACGATGACACTCAGGAACGCCAGCACCAGGATCAGACGAAGGTACTTCATACGGCCTCCTCGTTCTTCATGCTTCCTTCTACCGGTCCAGAGAGCCGGTGGTTCCCGCCGACGGCCCCCTCAGCGGCTCTCCTCCAGCTCCCCGCACGCCACGATCTCCTCCCCCGCGCCGCTCCCCCGGAACACCCGAGCGGCATAGGAAGACCCCTGCGTCAGGATGGCCGAGAGGCCGGCGTCCGCGCTGGCGCTCCCGGACGGATCGGCGGTGAGCCCGGGATAGAGCGCCGTGCCCCCCTGGATCTGTCCGGAACCGCCGCAGTTCCCGCTGTCGATGCGCCAACCGTACGTCTCGCCGGGCGTGCCCTTTCTGATCTGGACGGTGGCCGACGTCCGCCCTCCCTGGGTCACGGCCCCCACGGTGCCGGTGATGATGCTGGCGCCCACGGACGCCAGCGTGCCGCTCCACACGGTCGTGACGGGGTCGGTGGCGGAAGAGCACGTGATGAGCGGAAGGACCAGCAGGATCGCGGCCGCCGGAGCGCGCCACGCCGCGAGGAGTTTCATCGCGTCCATTGCCTGGACAGTGGCCTGTAAGGCCACGAAATTCAAGGCGTAGCATCCTCTGAAGCACGCCCCCGTCCTTTTCGAGACCCGAGAGTCGGACATGCTCCGCTCCTCGCCCCCTCCGGGCTTTCGCAGTACCTCCCTGGCGCTTGCCGTCCTGGCACTCCTGGCCCCCGCGGTCGCGGCGCAGCAGGCAACCAGGCCTTCCCCTATCGACCACGCCCAGTTCGGCATCGGGTACGTGGCCAACCTGCCCGACCTGGAGGTCGGCGGCGCGGGCTACGTCATCCTCCCGCGCTGGGGGGGAATCGGCGTCTACGTCGACGCGAAGGTCCAGGTATCGGGCCCGCCGAAGGAGACGGCCTACGACCCCAGTGTGACCGCCGAGCAGATCGAGAACGACGTGGGTGGGAACTACATCCGGACCGAGGGGACGTGGTGGAGCGTGAACGCCGCCGTCCTCCGCCCTCTCTCTCCGTACTTCACGGTGTACCTTGGAGGCGGCGTGGCGCACGAGACGTCCTACCGCCAATACGACCAGATCGACCGGAACCTCGGCATCGGCGTCGGCGGCGTGGTATGGGCCGAGGATCCGCGGGCAACCGAGAGTCGCGCCAATCTCATGGTAGGGATGATCACCCGCCTGACGTCGCGCCTGAGCGCCCACTTCGGGTACGAAACCCAGCCCGACGGTGTGACGGCCGGGCTGACGTTGAGGCTTCCGCGCTGGTAGAAGGCTCGTCTCAAAGGAGTGAGGAAGATGAGGATTCGTGTACGGACCCCTCTTTCGCTCGTGTGCGCCGCCGCGATGCTGTGGGGTTGCGCCAGCACCAAGGCCGGGTCGGGGAAGCGCTCCGACCCCAACGTGATCACGCGCGACGAGATCGTAGCCACCAACGCCAACAACCTCCACGACGTGGTGGCGCGTCTGCGGCCGCAGTGGCTGAAGATCCCGCCCACGACCAGCATCGGCATGAACAACGAGATCGTGGTCTTCCAGGACAACATGCAGCTGGGTGGCCCCGACGCGCTCCGTCAGCTCTCGCCCGAGCTCGCCTACGAGATCCGGTGGATGGACGGTGTGAGGGCGTCGTCGGCGCTTCCGGGCCTCATGAGCGGGCGCCACATCGAGGGCGCCATCATCGTCTCGACGAAGCCGCCGAGCGGTCCCTGAGCTCGGACGGTCTCAGGGAAGGTCGCGGCCGACCCTCCCTCCCCTGCGTGTCCAGATGGCGATGACGCCGCACTTGGCGTCGTCGTTGAGGAACTCGGCGGGCACGCTGCTGAGCCCCTTGTAGACCTCGATCCCCTCGATGGACCCGGGGGACACCGCGTCGTCGAGACGGAAGTCCTCCGTGGGCGCCGAGCCACCGGCCGGGCGCCGGTTCAGGAGGAAGCCGTCGATCCAGATCTGCGTGGGGCAGCCGGTGGCGAGCTGGGCCGTCGTCGAGCGACCCGAGACCTGCACCGCGGGGCGCAGGCCGCTACCCGAACCCATGACCGTGAGCCCCGGGACGTCGCGCAGGAGGTCGGTGGTGTAGAGGGGCCTGCGCGCTTCCACGTCGGCGCGCGTGATGTAGTAGCCGCCCCCCGTCTCGACCCGCCGCTTGAAGTTCTCGAGGAGCGGGCTCGGCTCGACCTTCGACCACGCCACGACCTCGAGCGGGGCCAGCAGGATGGCGTCGGGATCGAGCCGAACCTCCAGCTGGAAGAAGGCATGCCCGTCGAAGTGCAGGACGGGCGTCGTGTTCTGCTTGTAGCTGAGCCGCTGCACCTGGAGACGGACGGCGGAGACCTTCCCGTTGACCTCGAAGGTGAACTCGCCGACGTCGTCGGTCTCCGTGCGCTGGAGCACACGACCGTCGGCGCTCGTGAGCGTGACCCGGGCGGCCATGAGCGGTCGGTCCGACGTGTCGTCGATCACCCGACCCATCAGGCGCACCTGGGCAGTGGCCGGCGGCGCGAGCGCGAGCGCGAGCGTCAGGAGGAGCGGAGCTGTGAGCCGCTTGTACATAACGTGTGGCGAGGAGGTCGCTCTCGTTCGTCTACGCTAATCGGTGGCGGCGGGCTTCGCGATGGTTCCCGTCCATGTGAGATTACGCGCCGTCGCTCCGGCGCTTACGGATCGACGGCCGCCTCCGGCCCGCTCATCGGTACGAGAGCGCCTTGCGGATGATCTCGTCCGCCGTCTTCCCGGAGGCGCCGTCCTCGAGCGCCTGGCGCACCGCGTGGTCGGCCTCCGCGAAGCCGTAGCCGAGCGCCACCAGCGCCTTCACCGCCTCCTGCGCACCGGCGCCGCCCGGCTCGGCGCCCCCGCCCGGCGCGCTCACCGCCAGGTCGGCCACCTTGTCCGACAGCTCGACCACGAGCTTCTCGGCCTTCTTGCGACCCACGCCGCTCACCTGCTGGAGCGCGGCCAGGTCCTTCTCCACCAGGGCGCGCGCGAGGCGGTCCGCGCGGTAGGCGCTCATCATCGCGAGCGCGAGCTTGCCGCCCACCCCCGACGCCGTGAGGAGGCGCTGGAAGAGCGTACGCTCGACCTCGTCGATGAAGCCGTAGAGCGCCACCGAGCTGTCCGTCACCACCTGAACGGTGCGCACCTCCACGGCGCTCCCGGGCTTGGGGAGGCGCTGGAGGACTGTGAGCGGCACATCCAGCTCGTACACGACGCCGCCCGACGTCTCGATCTCCACGCCGTCCACGTCCCGCGTCACGAGCACACCCTTGAGGCGGCTGATCACCTCGGGAAGCTCCCCGCCATGCAGTGACAGAGCGCGGCCGCCACCCCGTCCGCGGCATCGGCCGGGGACGGAGCTTCGCGGAGCCTGAGCTGCTGCTTCACCATGAAGCCCACCTGGTCCTTGGTCGCCTGGCCCGTCCCCACCACCGCCTTCTTGATCTCACCGGGGGTGTACTCCGCGATCGGCACCTCCCGCAGCGCGGCGGCGAGGAGGATCGCGCCGCGGGCGTGCCCCAGGGTGAGGGCGCTACGGACGTTCTTCCCCTGGAAGACGCTCTCCACCGCCATCGCATGCGGGCGATGGCGCTCGAGCAGCCCGTCCACCTCCAGATAGATCTCGCGGATGCGCCGCGCCAGGGGCTCCCTCGCCGACGTGCGGATCACCCCGCACTCCACCAGCGAGACAGCGCCGCCGCCCGCGCGGGCGACGACGCCGTAACCGGTGATGGCCGTGCCGGGATCGATCCCCAGGATCAGGACCGGCCCGGGACCGGCCGCGCGCATGTCCCCGGCCTGCGTCACTCCGCGCGTCGGACGTCACACATCCGCGAAGGCCGCCTCGTCGATGTCGGCGTTCGAGTGCACCTTCTGCACGTCGTCGAGCTCCTCGATCGCCTCCAGGAGCCTGATGAGCTTCTCCGCGTCCTTCCCGGCGACCGCGATCTCGTTCTTCGCGACCCAGGCGAGCTCCGCCGAGGACAGCTCGATCCCCTTCGCCCTGATCCCCTCCTGGACCTCGTTGAACACCGTGTAGTCGCAGGTCACGATGTACTCGTCGCCCTCGCGCACGAGGTCGTCCGCACCCGCCTCGATCGCGGCCTCGAAGACGGCCTCCTCCGTGTACCGATCCGCGTCCACGACCACCTGCCCCTTGCGGTCGAACTGCCAGGCGACCGACCCGGTGGTGCCGAGCGAGCCGCCGTGGCGCCCGAGCGCGTGCCGGATGTCAGCGACCGTGCGGTTGGCGTTGTCCGTGAGCGTCTCGATGTAGATCGCCACCCCGGCGGGACCGTACCCCTCGTAGGAGACCTCCTCGTAGTGCACGCCCTCGAGCTCGCCGGTGCCCTTCTTGATGGCACGGTCGATGTTGTCGGCGGGCATGTTCGCGGCCTTGGCCGTGTCGACGGCCAGGCGCAGTCGGGGGTTGAAGTCGGGGCTACCGCCCCCGACCCGCGCGGCTACGGTGATCTCGCGGATGAGCTTGGTGAAGACGGCGCCGCGCTTGGCGTCGATGCTCGCCTTCTTGCGCTTGATGGTTGCCCACTTGCTGTGGCCGGACACGGAGAAACCTCGGTGCGATACGTCGGACTGCGGGAGTGCAGAAAAGGTACGTGGGGGAGGCCCGGCGGATCAATCGGGGGGTTGGCGGGCCCCGCGCCGTGGGGATACACTCCCGGGGCTTCCTGATACCGCCCCTCGACGTCGCGGGTCCCATGTCCCGATCCCCGGCCGCCGCACCTCCGGGCGGGGCGCCGCGCCCCCCGTCCCTGGCCTCCCGACTCCTCCTCCCGCTCCTGGTGACCGTGGTGGGGGTGATGGGCGCGTTCGCGCTGTGGGCGTTGGCCCAGCGGGAGCGGACGATGGTGGCGGAGGCCCGGCGCGAGACGCAGGCCTACGCCACCGCCCTGGGCCTCGCCCTCGACGCCGCGTTCAGGGACCCGGACCGGTCGGGCGTGCCCGAGATCGTGGACCGGATCACCCGGCAGCCGGCCATCTACGCCGTGGTGGTCTACGACGCGACCGGACAGCGGCTCTTCGGCCCTGACTCGCTGGCCGTCGCGGCCCCTCCGGCCCCGGTCGCGGGGGTGCTCGCCTCCGGGCGGCCCGCCGAGTTCGAGCGCGCCGAGGACGACGTCGACGTGTTCTCGGTGGTGCAGCCCATCCTCTCCGACGACGACCGCGTGGTGGGCGCCTTCGAGGTGCTCCAGCCGCTGGCCTTCCTCCAGCAGGAGCAGGCGCGGACACGGGTCCGCTTCCTCCTGAACACGCTCGTGCTGCTCGTGGCGGTCACGGCGGTGATCCTCTGGCTGGTGAGGCGGCTGGTGTCGCGTCCGCTCGCCGGCTTCGCCGACGGCGTACGGGCCCTGGGGACCGGCCGGCTCGACCACCGCGTCGACCCGGGAAGCACGATCGGCGAGCTGGCGGACGTCGCCGTGGAGCTGAACCGCATGGCCGCCGGCCTCGAGGAGGCGCGTGGGGACCTGGTGCGCAGCACCGAGGAGCGCCTCGCCCTCGAGCGCCACGTCCGCCACGCCGAGAAGATGGCCATGGTCGGCCAGCTCGCGGCCGGGCTCGCGCACGAGGTGGGCGCTCCGCTGCACGTGATCCGGGGGCGCGCCGACCTCCTCGCCAAGCGCTTCGAGACGGGCGACCCCCGCACGCGCGACCTGCGCATCATCACCGGGCAGATCGACCGCATCACCGGGATCGTGCGCGGCCTCCTCGACTTCGCCCGCCAGAAGGAGCCCCGCTTCTCGAGCGTCGACGTGGTGCCCCTGGCGGACGGCGTGATGGAGCTGCTCGACACCGAGCTCCGGCCCGCCGGGATCCGCGCGCGCCGCACCGGCCTGGGCACCGCCACCGTGCGCGGGGACCGCGACCAGCTCCAGCAGGTGCTCCTCAACCTCCTCCTCAACGCGGTGCAGGCCGTGAGGGACCACGCGGGTGAGCGCTCGATCGAGGTGTCGGTCGGGGCGGACGCGTCCAGCGGCCACGACGAGGTCGTGATCACGGTCTCCGACTCGGGCGCGGGCATCCCGGAGGCGCTGCGGGAGCGCATCTTCGAGCCCTTCTTCACCACGAAGCCCGACGGGCGCGGCACGGGCCTCGGTCTCGCGATCGCGCGGCGCATCGTCGAGGAGCACGGGGGTGCGGTGACCGTGGTCGCACCCGTCGAGGGAACGAGGGTGGTGGTGCGCCTCCCGGGCGAGAACGGAGCGCGGGATGGCGGCTGAGCGGATCCTCCTCGCCGAGGACGACCGGGAGCTGCGCGCCCTCCTCGCCGAGGTGCTGGAGGGCGCCGGGTGGACCGTGACGGCCTGCGCGTCGGGGACCGAGGCCGTGCGCGCGCTCGAGCTCCCCGACCTCGGGCTCGTGGTCACCGACCTGATGATGCCGGGGCTCCCGGGCGTGGAGGTGCTGCGCACCGTCCGCCGCCAGCGCCCCGAGGTCAACGTGGTCGTGATCACCGCGTTCGGGTCGATCGACTCGGCGATCGAGCTGGTGAAGGAGGGCGCCTACGACTACCTGACGAAGCCGTTCTCCAACGACGAGCTGCTGCTCACGGCGCAGCGGGCGCTGGAGGAGAGCCGGCTGCGGCGCGAGTCGGCCGCGGTGTCGCGCGCCTTCCAGGCGCCGAGCGGGTTCGTGGGCACGAGCGGCCCGATGCGCGCCCTCCTGGCGATGATCGCCAGGGTCGCGCGCTCCCCCCTCCCCGTGCTCGTCACCGGCGAGACGGGGACCGGGAAGGAGCTGGTCGCGCGTGCGGTGCACGAGGGGTCGGGGCGCGGGGCCTTCGTGCCGGTCAACTGCGCCGCGCTCCCGGAGCAGCTCCTCGAGTCCGAGCTCTTCGGGCACGAGCGCGGCGCCTTCACGGGCGCCGACCGCGCCAAGCCCGGGCTCTTCGAGGAAGCGCACGAGGGCACCCTCTTCCTCGACGAAGTGGCCGAGCTCCCCGCACCGCTCCAGCCGAAGCTACTGCGCGCGCTCGAGGAGGGTGAGATCCGCAGGGTGGGCGCGACCCGCTCCGTCCACGTGGACGTGCGGCTGGTTGCCGCGACCAACCGCGACCTCGACGAGGAGGTGGCGGCCGGACGCTTCCGCGAGGACCTGTTCTGGAGGCTCAACGGGCTGGCGCTGCACGTCCCGCCGCTGCGGGAGCGGCCCGCGGACATCCCCCTCCTCGTCGAGCACTACCTGGCGCGCTTCGCGCCGCGCGGGGCCGCGACGCCCCGCCCGACCCCGGAGGCGTCGGCGCTCCTGACCACCTACCCCTGGCCCGGCAACGTGCGCGAGCTGAAGAGCGTGCTGGAGCGGGCGGCCACGCTCGGGGCGGGCGGTCCCATCGGCGTGGAGTTCCTCACGGACCGGGTGCGGGACGGCGGGCTCCTGCGCACCACGGTGCAGGAGGCCGCGAGCCGCAACCTGTCCATGCGCGAGGTCGAGCGCGCCTACATCCTCGAGATCCTGCGCGTCACGGGCGGGAACAAGTCGCGCGCAGCCGAGATCCTCGGGCTCGACCGCAAGACGCTCTACCGCAAGCTCCTCGAGTACGCCGCGGAGGTCGAGGAGGCGTAGCGTCCCGGTACATGCCGGGGCATTTCGCCCCGGTCGAAAGGGTCGCGACGCGTCCACGGGGGACCCATCCCGCCCGGCGCGTCGGCTCCGGCGTCCGCGCCAAGCTCAATCCACACAATCTCTTACGAAGTCGAGCCCGTCGACGCGCCGCCGACGCGTCGGCTGGCACGCTTCGCGCCTGGGTGTCACGTCCGAGAGATCCCGACGACCGGGCATCTCGAGCGACGGAGACAACGGGCGTGATGGTCGTAGGCGTGGACTTCTCGGAGGGTTCGGCGGGCGCCCTGGCGGTCGCCCGCGACCTGGCGTCACCCGGCCGGGAGCCCGTCCACCTGGTCCACGTGGCGGTCGAGGGGAACCCCGAGGGGATCTCCCCCGCGAGCCGGGAAGCGTGGCTGGGCGCGGCGGCGGTCCAGCCGTCGGACATCGAGGAGCGGAGCGGCCTGCCGTGGGTCGAGCTGGTGCGCGCGGCGGCCGAGTGCGGGGCGTGGCTCATCGCCGTGGGCACCCACGGTCGGACGGGCTTCCAGCCGCTGCGCCTCGGTACCACGGCGACGCACCTGGCGCTCCGATCGAGGACGCCGGTGGTGCTCGTGCCGCCGGCGCCCGGCGCCGGGAACGAAGGTCCCAACCATGGAAGGAGAACGATGAAGCACCTGAAGAAGTTGATGATCGTGGGATCGATGGCGGCCGCGACGCTCGCGACCACCGCCTGCGGCAAGAAGCCGGCCCCGGCCGCGCCCGCGCCGACGACCGAAGCGGCGCCGACGGACGACGCGGCCGCCCGCGCCCGCCGGGAGGCGGAGGAGCGGGCCCGGCGCGAAGCCGAGGCACGCGCGGCCGAGGAGGCCGCGCGGCGCGAGGCGGCCCGCAAGCGCTCCGTGCTCGAGGAGATGGTGTTCTTCGACTACGACGACGCCACGATCCGGTCGGACGCGAAGGCGTCTCTGGACGCGAAGGCGCGCATCCTCAAAGAGGACGGCACGATCCGGGTGCGTGTGGTCGGACACGCCGACGAGCGCGGCTCCACGGAGTACAACGTCCTCCTCGGTATGCGGCGTGCCCAGTCCATCCGCAGCTATCTCGCGGGTTACGGCATCGCCGCGGACCGTGTGGAGCTGCAGAGCATGGGCGAGGAGCGGCCGCTGGCGCCTGGCCACGACGAGCGCGCGTGGAGCCGGAACCGCCGTGGCGAGTTCTCGGTCCTCGCCGGGATGCGCGCGGGGGGCTGAGCGCCAGGGTCGATGCGCCCGGGGCGCGGATGCGGTGGTCATCGCCTTTCGGATGTCAGCGCCCGCGTCCCGGGTGCGCCACCCGGCCGAGCTTCTGCGACACGTGACAGGGTGACCCGGCTCGCCGGGTCACCCGCGTGTCGTCAATCGGGCTCCAGCACGAGGCTCCAGACGAAGCCCCGGGTCCGCCGCCACCAGCCCTGGAAGGCGACGTCTCCATGGAGGACGGTCATCGACGACCACTCCCCGTCCGGGGAGGGGAACGCTCCCTCCACCTCCATCGAGCGCGTATCCAGCCGGAGCCCCTCGCCCACCGCCTTGAGCCCGGACTCCTTGGCACTCCACAGCAGCGTGGCGCGTACGTCGCGCTCGGCGGGAGCCTCACGGATCCGCGCCGCCTCGGCAGACGTGAAGTAGTCCGAGACGAACGCGTCCGTACGGGTGCCGACGGCCTCCACGTCGCACCCGAGGCGCGTATGGCCCGGGAGCGCCGCCGCGAAGCCGACGCCCTCCGCGTGGCTGAGGGAGAGCGAGACGTGCGGCCACCCGCTCGCGGGAAGGAAGCGGAGGGCGGGGGCGCCCCCGTCCGAGGCGAGGATCTCGATCTGGTCGTAGCGGAGGTCGGGGACGCCCAGCGCGAGCGCCGCCGCGCCCTTCCCCACCCAGCGTCCCAGGCGCCAGTCCGCGCGCCTCTTCGGAACCCGGCGCGTGCTGAGCCAGAGGCGCTCGGACTGCGAGAGCCACCCGTCGTCCTCCGGAACGGACTCCGCCTCCGCGGCCTGGAGCGTCACGCCCCCGAGCGGGAGGAGCCTGCCTGCCACCCTCACGGCCGAAGCACCGCGAAGTCGGCTCCGCGCACCGGGCCCGGCAGGGCCGCGGTCCGGTAGCCCTCCAGCGCGAGGAGCACCCTCCCGTCCACGTCGGCCACCTCGACGTCGAAGGCTCCGCCGTCCCGCGGGTGCACGACCGCCGCGCACTCCACCTCGCCGTCGCCGGCGTGCAGGAGCTCCAGACGGTCGAACCCGAAGGGGAGCCCCATCCGTTCGGTGGTGGCGATCTCCGCGAGACCCGCGGTCTGGAAGGCCAGCTCGACCAGCCTCGGCGTCACGAGCGTCGGACGCCCTGCCGGCTCGTGGTTGGGCGGAAGATCGCGCTCGAAGCGTCCCGCGACGGTGCCCTCCGCCCGCCACGCGTCCTTGAGCACCCGGTAGGCGGGCCCGTGGAAGTACGTCCCGTAGATCGTCGGCGCCTCCACGACCTCGGCCTCCCCGAGCGGCACGGACCGCGTGCGCACGTCGTCCGCGACGGTCGCCACCAGGCGCACCGTGCCCGTGAAGTGCGTCGTGACCTCGGGCTCGTCGCGGCCCACCAGGAGGCGCGTACCGAGCACGGTGCACCGCCCCAGCACGTCCTCGCCGTCCGCCTCCCACACGACGCGCACGACCACGGTGCGCGGCTCGTCCCTGTAGAACTTGAACGGCGCGTGGAAGTCGACCCCCTCCAGCGCGGCCACGCTCAGCCCCGGGAAGGGGAGACGGGCGGCCTCGGCCATCGCCTCCAGCCCCATCACGCCGGGGAGCACGGCCGTGCCGTCGATGCGGTGGTGGTCGAGGAAGGGCTGCGCCCGCGGATCGAGCTCGGTCTCCACCACCATGCCGTCGTGGAGGCTCAGCCGCGCCACACGCCCGACCATCGGCCCTGCCCCGGCGACCGCCGCCGACACGAAGTCCGGGTCGAGCCGGGCGGCGTCCGGATCCTCCAGGAGCATCGCCCCCAGGCCCTGGGCGATGACCACCTCGCCGCGGCCGCCCGCGCACAGCTCGCGCCGCACCACGGCGACGCCGGCCTCGGGCGCGAGCATGTCGATGCCGGCGGCCTTCATGATCGTCGGGATCGAGCCGCGCGCCGCCATCCCGATGTCCCGCCACGCCGTCCAGTCCAGCGCGACGGCGCGGATCTCGGGCCGGGTGCGCGCGAGCGCCGAGACCGCCTTGCACAGGAGGTCGTTGGCCGCGGCGTAGTCGGTCTGTCCGGCGTTGCCGAACCGCCCTGCGATCGAGCTGAACGCCACGATCGACCCGAGCGGCGTGCGCCCCAGCGCGTCGACGAGGTTGAACCAGCCCTCGACCTTCACGTCGAAGACGCGCGCGAACTCCTCCGCCGACTTGTCGGGGAGCGAGCGGCTGATCTCGAGGCCCGCCGCGTGCAGGAGCACGTCGACGCGTCCATGCGCCTCCACGATCTCGCGCACCACGTCGGTGACCGCGGCCGCGTCGCGCAGGTCCAGGGTGCGATAGCGCACGGTGCCGCCGGCCTTCTCGATCGCGAGGATCGCGTCGAGCGCGGCGGCGGCGCGCTCGATGCGCGCGAGCTCACGCTCGACCTGGACGGGCGTGACCCGTCCGCCCTCCGCCTGCAGGCGCCCGAAGAGGTCGCGCTTGAGGCCCTCCCGGTCGGTGGCCACGCGCGCCACGTCCGGGTCGTCGCGGTCCGGCTCCGGCGCCAGGTCCAGGAGCCAGTACGTGCCCCCTTCCACCGCCAGATCCTCGAGGATGGCGGACACGATGCTCCCCGCCGCCCCCGTGACCAGGTGCACGGCGTCCTTCGGCCGCGCCACGTCGACGGCCTCGACGGGACGCTCCTCCAGCCCGACGGTCCACCGCTGGCCACCGGCGTAGCCCACCTCGACCACCCCGCGGTCTCGCTGCGTCTCTCCGAGGAGGAGCTCGGCCAACGCGGCCGTCTTGCGCGACGGCTCGAAGTCCACGGCCTTCACGAGCGCGTCCGGCTGCTCGCGGGAGAAGGCCTTGGTGAAGCCCGTCACCGCGCCGCCCACGACGTCGAGGGCACCCTCCGCGTCGTAGCCGTGGCGGCCACCCAGGCGCGTGGCCGAGACGAGGAAGCTCCCCAGGCGCCCCAGGTCGTCGTAGAGGGCGCGCGCGACCGCGTGGAGCGCCTTCACCCGCCTGCGCAGCGCCTCCCGCCGGTCGTCCGGGTCCTGGAGCTCGGCCGTGAGCACCGCGTCCAGCGCGGGGAGCCAGTACACCCCCCGCACCCGGCGCTCGCCACGCCACGCCGCCACCTCGGCGAGCATCAGGTCGGTCGGCGCCGACGGATCGGCGAGGAACGCGTCCACGCCCATGCGGCGGAGACGCTCGGCGAGCGCCACGCCGATCCCCGTCTCGTCCGGCACCACCAGGACGAGCGCCCCCTCCGCCAGCTCCACGCCCGTGGCCGGGAAGCGCTCCGCGGCGGGCCGGACGCGCGCGACCGGCACCCGACGCGGCACGCGCTGCGCGGCTTCCATCGACCCCACCACGCGGCCCGTCGCGGGTCGCGCCATGGGCGTCGGTCCCGCCGGCGCCTCCCCGGTCTCCGGGGGCGCGGCGGGCGGCACGGCTGCGGCCGCTGCCGTCGGGGTCGCGCCCGGACGCAGGTCCGGACGCTTCTCGTAGACGAACTCGATCGCGCGCCCCAGCGTCGGGTAGTCCCGGAGCGCGAGGTTCTCGTCGCGCTCGATCCCGTAGGCCGCGCGGATCGCGGCGAACATCTCCGCCTGCTTCACCGTGTCGATCCCGAGGTCCGCCTCCAGGTCGAGCTCGAGCTCGAGCATGTCGGGCGGGTAGCCCGTCTGCTCGGTGACGATCTGGAGCACGCGCACCGCGACCGGGTCGAGCGCGTCGGGAGCGGCAGCCGCGATGGGCGCGGGGGCGGCGGAAGCCGCGGTCGCGGCTGCGGGCGCCGCTGCGGGCTCGACGGGCACCACGGGTGCCACGGGCACCACGGGTGCCGCGGGTGCCGCGCGCAGCGCCGGGCGCTTCTCGTAGACGAATTCGATCGCGCGCCCCAGCGTCGGATAGTCCCGGAGCGCGAGGTTCTCGTCGCGCTCGATGCCGTAGGCCGCGCGGATGGCGGCGAACATCTCCGCCTGCTTCACCGTGTCGATGCCGAGGTCGGCCTCGAGGTCCAGGTCGAGCGCGAGCATGTCGGGCGGATAGCCCGTCTGCTCGGCGACGATCTGCAGCACGCGAACGGCGACCGGATCGGTGGCGGCGGGCGGCGCGAGGGGAGCCGCCGTCGCGGCGACCGTGGCGGTCGCTGCCGCCTTGGCCACGACGCCGGCCGGGGTCGGCGTCGCCACCGGGCCGGCCGGGGCGGCTGCGGCACGGAGGTCCGGGCGCTTCTCGTAGACGAATTCGATCGCGCGCCCCAGCGTCGGATAGTCCCGGAGCGCGAGGTTCTCGTCGCGCTCGATGCCGTAGGCCGCGCGGATGGCGGCGAACATCTCCGCCTGCTTCACCGTGTCGATGCCGAGGTCGGCCTCGAGGTCCAGGTCGAGCGCGAGCATGTCCGGCGGGTAGCCGGTCTGCTCCGCCACGATCTCCAGGACCCGGGTCGCGACGGCGTCGAGCACGGGCTCGGCCAGCGCGACGGGCTCGGCCGGCATGGCTGGAGCCGCGGGCGCGGCGGCCCGGGCCGACGCCATCGGCAGCGGCGCCTCCGGCGGCACGTTCGTCGCCCAGGCGGCGGGAACCTCGACCGCAGCCGAAGCGGTCGTGGCCGACGCGCCGACCGGGAGCGCGGCGCCGGTCGAGCGCGCCGCGCCGTTCTCGCGCACGCGGAGCGTGCGACGCACCACCTCGAGCTCGGGAGCGTCCGCACCCGCCGCCTCGCGCAGCCACGTCGACCACGCCTGCGCATCGGCGACCCGGTGTCGGAAGCCGAGGTCGTCCGGGCGACGGCGCGCGCCGTCCGGCGGCGGTGTCCAGCGCAGGAGGCTCATGCTGATCTGCGAGCCGAAGCCGGCCGCGAGCCGGAGCGCGTAGCGGATCGGGTAGCTCCCGCCGTGCGACAGGTTGAGCCTGCCGAGCTCGGGGTCGACCTCGCGGAAGTTCGCCACCGGCGGCACCAGCCCGGTCTCGAGCATCTTCACGGCGAGCGCATCCTCGATCGCCACGCCCATCGGATGCCCGGTGTGGCCCTTGGTGTTCGCCACGACGATCGCGTCCGCGTCCGCGCCGAAGACCTCGCGCAGGGCGCGTACCTCCGCGCCCGCGCTCCCGCCGCGAGCGGGCGTGTACGTCTCGTGGGAGACGAAGACGGTCTCGCGCGCCAGCGCGCGCCGGTCGATCCCCCACGTCGTCTCCACCTCCGACACCAGCCGCTCCATGACACCGGCGATGTGCTCCACGTCGAGGCGCGATCCGTGGAAGGCGCTGTTGGCCACCACCGTGCCCAGGACCTCGCAGATCGGCTGGATCCCGCGCTCGGCCGCAGCAGCCAGATCCTCGACCACGAGGGCCGCGCCGCCCATCCCGATGAGCAGTCCGTGGCGCCGCCGGTCGAAGGGGAGGGCGGCGTCCTCGACCCGCGCGTCGGTGGCCGCAGCACCCGAAGCGAGGAAGCCCGACGCGAACCAGGGGAAGAGCGTGTCGGTCGTGATGTCGTCGGCGGTCACCACGATGGCGCGACGGCAACGGCCCTCCCGGATCAGGTCGCCCGCCACCGCCATCGCCTGCGTGCCCGTCGCGCACGCGCCGTTGAGCGCGAGGTTGGGGCCACGCGCGCCGATGTGCTCGGCGAACTGCGAGTGGCCCATCGACAGGACCTGGAAGAGGAACCGGCGATCGAACCGGTGCGGCGACGCCTCGAGCTCGGCTTCCAGCGCCGCGATCCGGCCGTCCACCTCGGCGCGGACCCCTGCGTCCGCGACGCGCTCGACCAGGGCGCGCAGCTCCCCGAGGCGATCGCGGCGCGCCCGGTCCTCGTAGTAGGCCTGCATCGTATGCGCGAACTGGTCGAGGCCCGGGAAGGCCGAGCCGAACACCACCGCCGTGTCGTCGCGCAGGCTCTCGGGCAGGCTCCAGCCCACGGGGAGGCGCGAGCCCGTGCTCGTGATCTTGTACTTGCGCACGAGCGGGATGCCCGCGTCCCGCAGGGCGTCGATCCCGGCCGCGATGGCGAGGCGCGTGACCCGGTCCAGCGCGGCGAGGCGATCCTCCGGGAAGCCGAACTCGTCCACGAGGTCGAAGGACCCGGCGCGACCGACCAGCCTGATCACCTCCTCGGGATCCGTGATCGTCTCGAAATGCGCCTCGCCGTTGCTCCCCTTGACCAGGCGGGTGATGCCGCGATCCAGGATCTGCGCGCGCATGTCCGCAGGAACCGAGGTGATGAAGCCGTCGCCGCGCAGGATGCGCACGACGTTCTCGTCGTCGAAGACGCGCGTCGTCCCGGGGAGGCCGAGCGCGGCGCCGGTGATGCCGATCCGTATCGGCGCGGGGGCCGCGTGCCGGCTCCCGGCGTACGCCTCCAGCGCGCGGTCGAGGAAGTCGGTGACCAGGTGGCCGAGGACCTCGTAGCGGTCGCCCGCGTGGGGCGACGGTGGTGTCGGCACGGGGAGCGGTGCGGACGGGATGGCCGGCGCGGCCGGGGGAGCGACCGTCGCCGCGGCCGCGAAGGCGGGGGCCAGGGCCGGCACGGCCGGGCCCGCAGCGACCGTATCCACACCCGACGTCCCGCGTTCCTGCCCCGCCACGGGCACGGCGGGCGCGTCCTCGACGCCCCTTCCGAGCCCGAGCGCGTAGAGTCCGCACAGGGCGCGGTTCAGGTCGACGACGTCCGGCGTGCGCTGATGGTTCGTGAACAGCACCGTGACGCCTTCGCGGCCGCCGACCACGTCGTCGGCCATCCCGTAGAGCGCCCGCTTGGGCCCCACCTCCACGAAGACGCGCGCGCCCGCGTCGTAGAGGGCGTTCAGCCCCTTCACGAACTGCACGGGCGAGCCGATCTGACGGCCGAGGATGTCGATGATGCGCTCGGCGGCGTCCGCCCCGGTGGGGTAGAACGAGGCGTCCACGTTGGCGACCACCGGGATGCGCGGCGCGCGCAGGGCGAGCCCCTGGAGCACCCTGCGCAGCGGCTCCGCGGCCGGCGCGACGATGCTGGTGTGGAAGGCGTGGCTCACCGGTAGCGGCGCGACGCGGTACCCCGCGGCCTTGAGGGCCTCCGAGGCGCGCTCCATCGCGTCGGACGCGCCGCCGATGACGCATTCCTTCGTGCTGTTCACGTTGGCCACCACGACGTACCCGTCCACCGCCTCGACCACGGCGGAGACCTCGTCGAGCGGACCGAAGACGGCCGCCATGCGGCCCTGGTCCTCGATCTCCAGGCGGGTCATCGCGTCGCCGCGCGCGGCGACCGCGGTGAGCGCGTCGCCGAAGCGCATCGCGCCCGCGGCCACGAGCGCACCGTATTCGCCGAGGCTGTGCCCCATCACCAGGTCCGGCGAGATGCCGTAGGCGTCGAGCACCCGGGCGAGCGCGGTGTCCACGGTCAGCACGGCGGGCTGCGTGATCGCGGTCTGGCGCATCCCCTCGTCCGCGCGCGCCACGGCCTCCTCGTCGGCACGGTCCACGAAGATCTTCGCGGTCAGCGGCATCCCGAGGACCGGCGTCATCACGCGGTCGGCCTCGGCGAAGGTCTCGGCCACGATCGGCTCGGCCGCCCGCAGCTGCTCGAGCATGCCGACGTACTGCGAGCCCTGACCCGTGAAGAGGAAGGCGACCTTCCCGGGCACACCGCGCCCGAGGTGGACGCCCTTGTTCCGCAGCGCACGCCAGCGCCCGTCGTCCCCGGCCTGCAGCGCGCCTACCGCCCGCTCGGCGAGCTCGGCGAGCTCGGCGGCGTCGGCGTAGTCGATCGCGACCCTCACGGCCGCGCGCAGGTCGCGCACACGCGGCGCTGCGGGGACCGGCGCCTCACCGGCGGCCGCACGCGCGCCGATCTCCCGCAGGCGCACCGCGACCTCGGCGTCGGTCGCACCGCCCACCACGAGCGCCCCGCGGAGCGGGGCCTTCGGCGCGGGCGCGGCCCCGGCGAACGTCGGCTCCGCGAGCGACGGCTCTTCGCCCATCGCCGCGCCCGGAGCCCAGGCGGTCCGCGGGCGATGGCGCCCGGGCACGTGCTCCTCGAGCACCATGTGGAAGTTCGTCCCGCCGAAGCCGAACGCGCTCACGCCGGCGCGCCGGATCGCGGCACCGTTCGTGCCCGGCTTCTCCCACGCGCGCAGCGCCTCGTTCACGCGGAACGGCGAGCGCGAGAAGTCGATGGCCGGATTGGGCGCGTGGAAGTTCACGCTGGGCGGGACCACGCCGTGGTGCAGCGCCAGCGTCGCCTTGAGGAGGCCCGCCGCACCCGCGCCGCCCTTCAGGTGGCCGACGTTCGACTTGACGGAGCCGAGCGCGAGCGAACCGACCGGGAGCCCGACCCCGCCGAACGCCTCGTGCATCGTCTCGACCTCGACGACGTCCCCGACCTTCGTGGACGTGCCGTGTCCCTCCACCATGTCGCCGGCGCCGGGGGCGACCCCGGCGCGCTCCCAGGCGCGCGTGATCGCGAACTTCTGCCCGGCCGGGTTGGGCGCGGTGATCCCCTTCCCCTTCCCGTCGCTCGAGCCGCCCATCCCCACGAGGACGGCGTAGACCGTGTCCCCGTCGCGCTCTGCGTCGGCCAGCCGCTTGAGGAGGAAGATCCCCGCGCCCTCCCCCATCACGAAGCCGTCGGCACCCTCGGCGTACGGACGCGAGCCGGTGGCCGACAGCGCGCCGATCTTGCAGAACTTCACGAACGTCGAGGCGCTCATGTTCGCGTCGACGCCCCCGGTGAGCACGGCGTCGTAGGCACCCGCGACCAGCCCGTCGACCGCGGCCGTCATGGCGGCCATCGCCGACGCGCACGCGGCGTCGGCGATGAAGTTCGGGCCCTTGAAGTCGAAGAGCGCCGCGACGCGCCCCGCCACGATGTTGCCCAGCTCGCCGGGCATCGTGTCCTCGGTGATGTCCGGGATGCGGCCGCGCACTCCGGCCACCAGCTCCTCCATCACGGCCTTGCGCACCGACGGGTCGAGCGCCTTGAAGCTCGGGGCGCGCGTGAGCTCCTCGCCGACCTCCGGGAAGAGGATGCGTGCGGCCGACAGGAGGTGGAAGTCACCGCCGAGCGCGTTGCCGAGGATGACCGCGACCCGCTCCGGGTCGAGCGGCCGCTCCGGGTAGCCGTAGTCGAGGAGCGCCTGGCGGCTGGCCGCCACCGCCCACTTCTGCGCCGGGTCCATCATGTCGCCGACGCGCGGCGGGATCGGCATGCGCCACGCCATCGGGTTCCACTCGTAGCCGCGCACCCACCCGCCGATCTTCGTATACGTCTTGTCGGGAGCCTTCGGGTCGGGATCGTAGTAGAGCGCCTCGCTCCAGCGGTCGGTCACCTCCCTGATGCTGTAGCGGCCCTGCGTGAGGTTGCTCCAGAAGGAAGGGACGTCGGGGGCGTCCGGGAGGATGGCACCCAGCCCCACGATCGCGACGGCGCGCTCGGCTTCCATGCTCAACCCTCCAGGGAGTCGTACAGGGCACGGGCCACACGGTCCATGTCGTCCACGAGGCCCGCCTGGGCCTCGTGCAGCGCGGCGAGCCCGAACGCGGCCTCGAAGGCCGGGCGGTCGGCGGCGCTCACCCCGTCGGCACCGATGGCCCAGCGCATCCCCTCGGCGGCGAGCCTGGCGGCGGCACCCCGCGCGTAGACGCGGCTGATCGCGGCGAGCCCCTCCGGCCCGAAGCGGGCGTCCGCCTTGTCGGGGAGCGTGCCGGCCGCGGCCGCGGCCGCCCGGCGCGCGAGGGCACCGGCCCCCTCCACCCACGCCACCAGCTCGCCGAGGCGGAAGAGGACGTGCTGGTGGCGCGTCAGCCGCTGGATACGCGCACGCTCGAGGAGCTCGGCGAGCGCCCGGGCCGCGACGGCGGCGACGTCCGCGCCCACGGACGGGGTGCCCGCGTGCAGCGCGGCGAGCGCGGCGGCCTCGTCGTGGTAGTGCCGTCCGCGCGTCTTCAGGTGGGCCTGCCACCGGTCGCGCGCGATCGTCATCTCCATGATCTCGGACGTGCCCTCGTAGATCGTCGTGATGCGCACGTCCCGCCGGATCTTCTCGACCATGTACTCGCGCACGTACCCGTAGCCGCCGTGTGCCTGGATCGCGGCGTCGGCCGCGCCGTTGCCCGCCTCGGTCGCGAGGTACTTCGCGATCGCGCCCTCGGTGTTGAGCGTCCCCTCCCCCGCGTCGATGCGGGTGGCGGTCTCCTCGATGAAGGCGCGCCCGGCTTCCAGCCGGCAGGCGTGGGGGACGATCAGCTTGTGCGTGTAGCCCTGCTTCCCGGAGAGCGGGCCCCCGGCCTGGATGCGCGTGGTGGAGTAGCGGATCGCCCGGTCCAGCGCGGCCCACCCGGCGCCGAGGCCGAAGGCCGCGACCATGAGCCGGGTGTAGCCGAAGACGAGCTGCGCCTGCACCAGCCCCTGTCCCTCGACCCTGCCGACCACGCTCGAGGCGGGGACGAAGACGTCCTCCAGCGAGAGCGCGGCGGTGTTGCTCGCGCGGATGCCGTGCTTGTCCTCGGGGATGCCGTGGCCGAAGCCCTCGAGCCCCTTCTCCAGCACGAACCAGGTGGGCCCGCCCGGAGCCAGGGCCAGCACGGTGTACAGGTCCGCGTACCCGCCGTTGCTGATCCACATCTTGGCGCCGTTGAGCCGGTACCCGGTCACCACACCGTCCTCGACGACCGGGGTGGCCGTGGTGCGCAGCGCGCCCAGGTCGCTCCCGGCCTCGGGCTCGGTGGCGCCGTACGCCATCAGGAGGCCTTCCTCGGCGATGCGACCCAGCCAGAGGGCCTTCTGCTCCTCGGTGCCGCCGAAGAGGATCGGGTCGCTGCCCAGGAAGGTCGCGAGCACCGAGGTCGCCACCGCCAGGTCGATCCCCGCCATGAGCGCGCACACGCGGTACACGTCGAAGGCGCCGCCGCCCATCCCGCCGTACGCCTCGGGGATGAAGAGGAGCTGCACGCCCAGATCCGCGCACATGGCGCGCACGGTCTCCTCGGGGAACTCGTGGGACCGGTCCAGGTCCAGCAGGCGTTGCTGGGGCAGGTGCTGCTCGGAGAACTCGCGGATCGAATCGAGGATCATGCCGAGGGTCTCGGCATCGAGACCCGCGAGGCCCTGGACGGCAGTGCTCATGGGCGTGTTTCCGGCCGGAACGAGGGACTGTGGCGCCGGGAGACGGACGCACGGATCCCGGCACCGTGTACGTTCCGGCGCGGGCGACCCCCGAGATAGAGGGTGGAAACCGGAGGGATATGGGGGAAAAAGCCTTAGGCCGCGTGGGGAGTTGCCCGACAGGGCGGCGGGCAGGAGCGCCCGCCCGCGTCACCCGGGGCGTCGAATGCGACGGCGCCCGTGGCCGCCCGGGCCGGGGCGATTAGATTGCCCGCTCCCGAGCCACCCCCGACCCCGGCTGCCCTTGCCCCCGCCCCGTCGCTTCCCCCTGCTCGCGCTCGCGCTGCTGGGCGGCCTCCCACCCGCCCCGCTCCGGGCCCAGACGCCGCCCGCCGTCGACACGCCGACCCTCGACGTGGAGGCCGCCCCGCGCCCGCGCGCCGTGGCCACGCGGGCCACGACGCCGATCGTCCTGGACGGCGTGCTCGACGAGCGGGCGTGGGCCGACGCCCCCGTCCTGGGGGGCTTCATCCAGGCCCGCCCGGACCGCGGGCGCCCCGCGTCCGAGCCGACCGAGGTCCGCATCCTCTACGACGACGCCAACCTCTACGTGGGCGTGGAGCTCCGCGACCCCGAGCCGGACAAGCTCGTCATTCCGAGCCTGGAGCAGGACTTCGAGAGCGGGAACTCGGACATCTTCGGGATCACGCTGGACACGTTCCTCGACCACCGGAACGCGTTCATGTTCCTCGTGAACCCGAAGGGCGCCGTGAAGGAGGCGCAGGACTTCGACGACTCCCGCCAGGAGAATGCGGCCTGGGAGGGGATCTTCGAGGTGCGCACCCGCATCCACGAGGGCGGGTGGACGGTGGAGTGGGCCATCCCCTTCACCACGCTGCGCTTCGACCCCCGCAGGGACCCGCAGGAGTGGGGGATGAACATGATGCGGCGCATCCGGCGCAAGAACGAGGAATCGTACTGGGCGCCGCTCGACCAGCGCGACCGCATCCACAAGATGTCGAAGGCCGGCACGCTGTCGGGGCTCCAGGGGCTGCGCCCGGGCCGGAACCTGATGGTGAAGCCGTACGCGGTCGCCGCCCACGCGGAGGGCGGAGCGGACGGGGGGGCCGAGGGCGGCTCGGCGGACGCGGGGGTCGACCTCAAGTACGGCGTCACGCCGCGCCTCACGCTCGACCTCACCTGGCGGACCGACTTCAGCCAGGTGGAGGTCGACCAGGAGCGCGTGAACCTCACGCGCTTCAGCCTCTTCTTCCCGGAGCGCCGGGACTTCTTCACGGAGAACTCTGGCGTCTTCTCGTTCGGGGACATCACCGAGCGCAACTACCGCTCCGGCTCGTCGCTCTCCGACTTCACCCTCTTCCACTCACGACGCATCGGCCTGGACGCGAACGGCCAGGAGGTGCCCATCATCGGGGGCGGCCGCCTCACCGGGCGCGCCGCCGGCCTCGAGATCGGCGCGCTCGACATGCAGACGCGCGCGGCGCAGGGGCTCCCGGAGGAGAACTTCGCGGTGCTGCGCGCGAAGCGGACCGTCGGCGGCGTGGGCGACTTCGGCGCGATCTTCGTGAACCGGCAGGCCACGGACGGCTCGGGCTCCTTCAACCGCACGTACGGGGTGGAGGCCAACCTTGCGCCGCACCGGTTCCTGCGGATCGACTCGTACCTGGCCAAGGTGGACGACGCGACCGCGACCGGCTCGGACTGGGCCGGACGCGTGTGGGTCGGGTGGCGCGATCCCTTCTGGGACGTGTCCGCCTCGGTGAAGCAGGTCGGCGACGGATTCGTCCCGCGCGTCGGCTTCGTGCGCCGTCGCGGCGTCCGCCAGGAGTTCGGCACCGTGGGCGTGCACGTACGGCCCGCCTCCATCGGGTGGCTCAACGAGGTGAGCCCCTTCACGGAGGTCGACTACACCACCGACCTGGACGGCCGTCTCCTGTCCCGCACGTGGTCGTCCTCGCTCGACGTGAGCTATCGGGACGGCGGCAGCTTCAGCCTCGACCTCGTCGACGACTTCGAGCGCCTCGACGAGCCCTTCGCCGTCCGCCCGGATGCCGTCGTGCCGGTGGGGGATTACGAATTCCGTACGGCCCGCGTGAGCGCCGGGACGTCCGCCGGGCGCTCCCTGTGGGCACAGGTCGGCCTGGCGAACGGCGGCTTCTACGACGGGCAGCGCACCACGCTGTCGCTCTCCGGGCAATGGCGCGTGGACTACCACCTCGCGTTCGACTTCTCGGCCGAGCGCAACGAGGTGTCGATCCCGAAGGCCGAGGACTTCGCCGCGAACGTCTACGGGCTGCGGGCCGTCTTCGCGGCCTCGACACGCTTCTTCACGAGCGCGTTCGTGCAGTACAACGCGCTCACCGAGGAGGTGGTGACGAACGTGCGCGTCGACTACATCCACGCGCCGCTCTCCGACCTCTTCCTCGTCTACACGGAGCGCAGGGACCGGACCGGCATCCTCCCGGCCGACCGCCTCCTCTCGTTCAAGGTGACGAAGGCGATCGCGTTCTAGGCGCCACGAGGCGCGCCACCGCGTCGGGCGACGGCGGCGCGCTCTCGCTCAGGAAGGCGATCGCGCGCGCGAGGATGCGGTCCTCGTCGGAGTTCGCGTCCGGGGTCGAGGCGAAGACGTCCGGCGCGAGCCCGATGCCCTCGTACACCTCCCCGTCCGCGGTGACCTGCCTCCAGCGCGGAACGTGCAGGAGCCATCCGTTCGGGAGCTCGCGCGCGATCGGGTTGCCGGAGCCGCCGCCCGTGGTGTCGCCGATGAAGGTGGTGTTCGCGCGCGTGCGCATCGCCAGCACGAAATCCTCGGCGGCGGAGAAGACGCCGCGGTTCTGGAGCACGACCACGCGCCCCGTGAAGCGCTGGGCGCCCTGCGGCTCCACGGTCGTGGGGAGCTCCGGCCCGAAGTCCTCGTGTCCGGGTCCGGTCTTGTAGCGAACGCGTCGGTAGACCGCCGAGCGCTCGACGAAGCGGCCCGCGGCGGCCTCGCTCTGCGTGTCCGATCCCCCGCCGTTGCTGCGCACGTCGATGACGAGGGCGTCGAGGGGCCCCAGCGCCGCCAGCGCGACGTCGACGCCCGCGCCCACGCCCTCCCTCCCGAACGTGGGGATGCGGAGGTAGCCCGTTCCGTTCCGCAGCATCGCCCAGCTCACGAGCCCTCCCGCCACCGAGCCCATGGGGAGCTGCAGGTAGCGCACGACCGCGTCGGGAGACCAGTTGGCGGGATGGTCCCTGAACCACCCCTCCCAGGCGTGGCGCGCGCCGGGCCGCTCGAGGGCCACGTGGCCGTCGCGAAGCCGGTCCAGCATTTCCGAAAGGATGTCGAAGAGCGCGCCCTGCCCCGTGTCCGGGCCGACGCGGCCCAGGTACTCCTCACGCTCGGCGTCCCAGTCCACCCCCTTCAGCGCGAACCAGGTGTAGTACGCGTCCACCTCCTCCCAGGCGGCGCGCGCGACCTCCTCGGGCCCGCTCCCGGGGTCCGGGGGAAGGAGGGCGTCCGCGCACCCCGCGCTCAGCGCCGCGAACCCCGCGACAGCGGCGACCATCAGGGAGCGGGCATGCCTCATCCCGCTCCTCCGAAGACGATCCCCAGGCCGGCCGTCAGGCGCTGCTGCACCACCCGCACGAGGCGATGGCGATCCGTGTCGTAGAAGGTGGCCTCGTGATCCAGCAGGAGGCGCGTGCGGGGCGACAGCCACCAGGTCGCACGCAGCCTGTTGCGAACGAGCCGGAGCGCGCCGGGCCCGGCGAGCGACGCCGTCGGGGACGTCTTCGCGGCCGCGAAGGGGCTGCGGAAGAGGATCGCGACCAGACCCACGCCCAGGCGCTCCTCGAGCACCGTGGAGCGCCCGAACGCGCGGCTCACCTCCCCGACGCCGGAGAGCGGCACGATCAGGTCGTCGAAGTACTCCCGCGACGCGTTCCCCCCGTAGTGGTGGCGCCGGACGAACGCCAGGCCCGACAGCGCGCCGCCGACGCGCCAGGTGGTACGGGCGCCACCCGCGACGCGTCGGAGGTAGGACACGTCGAGCCCCGCCGACCACCCGTCCTCCACGCCTTCGTCGTCCCGGTCCAGGCTCGACGACGTGCTCGTGGTGGAGCCCCCCAGGTCGGCGGAGAAGCCGCCCCGCGCGAAGCCGACGCCGAGCGTGAAGCCGGTCCCGGTCTGCCGGAACGGCGAGGCGAGGAGGTCGGTGTGCGCGTCGAACAGGGGCCCCACCGCGAAGGTGAGGCGCGTGGTGTCCGCCGGGGCCGCACGCGCCGCGGCGGGCCCCGGCGCCGCGCACAGGAGCGCCGCCATGAGCCCGCCGCGACGGAACCACTCGATCATCCCGACCTCCCTCCTCCTCCCGGGTGCGCAGCCGCGCTCACGCTATCGAAACCCCCGGTCGCCCGGGCGTCGGGAAAGCTACGCCCGGGGAGGTGGGGAATGACCCCGCGGACCGCTCACCGCCTCACGAGCCGTCCTGGCTGATCGCCTTCGGATGCACCGTCGGGTAGGTGATGCCGAGCTGCTCGAGGTAGGTGCCGTACTTCGAGGGATCGTAGTAGTAGGGCCGCATGAGCGGCCGGTACTTCTCCATGATCTCGGCGTTCAGGAAGGTGGCGGGCTCGTCCGACGCCGTGATGAACGCCGTGTACTTCCGCTCCTTGGTCTGCACGTCGTTGAAGTAGGCCCAGGCGTCCGTCACGAGCTTCGGCGTGAGGAGGATGTCGAGCAGCGTGAGCGCCTGCACCTTCGCGCCGGCGACCCCGCCCTTGTGCGCAATCGGTGTGGCCATCGCGATGCCGTTGGCCCAGTTGTGCCCCGGCCCGCCGGGCATGTTCGACGGGTAGTTCAGCACCACGGTCGGCATGTTCCAGGAGATGTCGCCGATGTCGTCCGAGCCGCCGCCGAGCGAGCGCTCGAGATCCACCGGGCCCGCGCATCGGCCGGATGGAGTCCGCGAGCCCGCGCTCCTCCTGGCCGAGCTCGCGCTGCAGGGCGTTGGCCAGCTCGACGTCCTTCTCGTCCCACTTCGGCAGGCCCACCCGCTCGATGTTGGCCTGCGTGACCTCGGCGATCGCCTTGTTGAAGTGGCCCGACCACGCCGAGCCGACCGTCTGGATCGTGTCGATCTCCGCGCCGGTCATGAGCGCGGCGCCCTGCGCCATCCTCACGGCGGCCTCGTACATCGCCCTGGTGCGCGGGTAGTCGCGCTCGCGGAAGTAGAACCAGATCCCCGCCGACTGCGGCACGACGTTCGGCTGGTCCCCGCCGTCGATGATCACGTAGTGGGAGCGCGAGGCCGGCTCCAGGTGCTCGCGGTGGTACTCCCACGCCGTCGCCATGAGCATCACCGCGTCGAGCGCGGAGCGACCCCGCCACGGCGCGGCGGCGGCGTGCGCGGACTCGCCCTTGAACCTGAACTGCACGGACCAGAGCGCGTTGGACCCCGACTGGCCCCACGACACGCCGAAGTTCGCGCCGACGTGCGTGAAGAGGTTCACGTCCACGCCGTCGAAGACGTGGTCGCGCACGTAGAAGGCCTTGGAGGCCACCTGCTCCTCCGCGATCCCCGGCCAGATGAGGAGCGTTCCGGAGATGTTCTCGCGCTCCATGATCTCCTTCACGGCGAGCGCGGCCACGATGTTCACGGCCTGCCCGGAGTTGTGCCCCTCCCCGTGCCCCGGCGCCCCCGCGACGATCGGCTCGTGGTAGCCCACGGCCGGCTTCTGGTTCGCCTGCGGGATGCAGTCCACGTCGGAGCCGAGCGCGATCACCGGCTTGCCCGTCCCGTTCGTCCACCGCGCCGTCCACGCGGTCGGCATTCCCGCGACGCCCTTCTGGACCTGGAAACCGTGGTCGGCCAGGAGGCCCGTGAGGTACCGCTGCGTCTCGAACTCCTGCATGCCGAGCTCCCCGAAGGAGAACAGCATGTCGATGATCTCCTGGACCATCTTCTGGTTGTCCTGGACCTTCACGAGCGCCTCCTCCTTCAGGCGCTCCAACCGTGGGTCGGGCTTCTGGGCCGCGAGCGCGGCCGGCAGGGCCATCGCCGCCGACAACAGGAGCGTGACGGCGCGGCGCGGGATCGAGCGCATGGGGTTCCTCCGAACGGTGGGGCCGGGGGCCGGGGAGGCGGCCGGAAACGGGAGGAGAGGATGGCCCGGGACGGGTCGGCAGGCAAGCGCCCGCCGCGGCGGCCGGGCGGACGGCCGTGGGCGCCCCTCGTCAGTGCTTCCGGCCCTCCGCGAGGGCGCGAGAGACACCCGGGATCGCGGAGGCACGCGCGTGCACTTCGCCCACGCCCGTGGAGGCGACGAGGTGGCGGACGTGGTCGCCGCGGACGCCCCCGCCCGCCACGATCGTGATGCGGTCGCCAGCGCGGCGCACGAGGTCGGCGAGCCGGTCGACGTGGTCGCGCGCCCGGCCCGCTCCGCCCGCCGTGAGGACCCGCCGCACGCTCAGGTCGACGAGCGTCTCGAGCCCGGCGAACGCGTCCGGCACGTCGTCGAAGGCCCGGTGGAAGGTCACCGGGAGCGGCCCGGCCGCCACGACACACAGACGGGTGGCGGCGGCGTCCACGGTGCCGTCCGCGTGGAGCGCGCCGGTCACGATCCCGTCGGCCCCGGCGTCGCGCAGCGCGCGCACGTCCGCGACGACGCGGTCGACCTCGTCGCCCTCGAGCACGAACGGGCCCGGGCGGGCCCGGGCCATCGCGAAGACCGGGACCTCGACCGCGGCACGCACCTCCGCCAGCAGGTCCACGGGCGGAGTCAGCCCGCCCGTGTCCAGGTCCCTACAGAGCTCGAGGCGGTGGGCGCCCGCCAGCACGGCGCCCACCGCCTCGTCCAGCGTGGTGACGCAGGCCTCGATGAGCGCGTCGCTCAGTGGCCGCCCCCCGCGCCCGCTTGAGCGTCCTGGTCGCTGATGGGCTTGGCGCGCAGCGTCGGGTAGGTGATGCCGAGCTGCTCGAGGTACGTCCCGTACTTCGACGGGTCGTAGTAGTACGGCCGCATGAGCGGGCGGTACTTCTCCATGATGTCCGCGTTCAGGAAGATCGCGGGCTTGTCCGACGCCGTGATGAAGGGGATGTACTTCTGCTCCTTCGTCTGGACGTTGTTGAAGTAGTCCCACGCGTCCGTGATGATCTTCGGCGTGAGCAGGAGGTCCAGGAGCGTGAGCGCCTGCACCTTGGCGCCGGCCACCGCGCCCTTGTGCGCGATCGGCGTGGCCATGGAAATGCCGTTCGCCCAGTTGTGGCCCGGGAGGCCGGGCATGTTGCTCGGGAAGCGGAGCGTGACCGTCGGCATGTTCCAGGAGACGTCGCCGATGTCGTCCGACCCGCCGCCGAGGGACTTGGACAGGTCGACCGGACCTTCGAGGGAGTCCAGCTTGGTGGCGAGGCCGACCTCCTCCTGCCCGAGCTCGCGCTGGATGCCCTTGGCGAGCTCGACGTCGGCATCGCTCCACTGGGGAAGGCCGACCCGCTGGATGTTCGCGTACTCGATCTCGGCGACCGGCTTGCTGAAGTGGCGCCCCCACGCCGCGCCCACCGTCTGGATCGTGTCGATCTCCGCGCCGGTCATGAGCGCGGCGCCCTGCGCCATCCTCACCGCGGCGTCGTACATCGCCTTCGTCTTCTCGTAGTCCCGCTCACGGAAGTAGAACCAGATCGTCGACGACTGCGGCACCACGTTCGGCTGGTCGCCGCCGTCCACGATCACGTAATGCGAGCGGGCCGCGGGCTGCAGGTGCTCGCGGTGGTACTCCCACCCCGTCGCCATGAGCATCGCCGCGTCGAGCGCGGAGCGACCCCGCCACGGCGCGCCGGCCGCGTGCGCCGACTCGCCCTTGAACTTGAACTGCACCGACCAGAGCGCGTTGCCGCCGCCCGTGCCCCACGACATCCCGAAGTTGTCGCCCACGTGCGTGAAGAGGTTCACGTCCACGCCGTCGAAGACGTGGTCGCGCACGTAGAAGGCCTTCGTGCCGACCTGCTCCTCCGCGATCCCCGGCCAGATCAGGAGCGTGCCCGGGATGTTCTCGCGCTCCATGATCTCCTTCACCGCGAACGCGGCCACGATGTTCACGGCCTGCCCGGAGTTGTGGCCCTCCCCGTGGCCGGGCGCGCCCGCCACGATCGGGTCGTGGTAGGCCACGCCGGGCTTCTGGTTGGCCTGCGGGATGTCGTCCACGTCGGATCCGAGCGCGATCACCGGCTTCCCGCTGCCGTTGGACCATCGCGCCGTCCACGACGACGGGATGCCCGCGACGCCCTTCTCGACCGTGAAGCCGTGGTCCGCGAGCAGCCCGGTCAGGTACTTCTGCGTCTCGAACTCCTGGAAGCCCAGCTCGCCGAACGAGAACAGCATGTCGACGATCTCCTGGACCATCTTGGAGTTGTCCTGGACCTTCTGCAGGGCCTCGTCCTTGAGGCGCGCCAGGCGCTTGTCGGGCTTCTGCGCGTGCAGGGCCGGGGCGGCGACGACGAGGGCGAGGAGCGGGGCCGCGAAGCCGCGCAGGAGGGAACGGCGCATGTTTCGCCTCCGGAAGGGACGAGGGGCAGCCGGGACTGGAAACGGAGGGGGAGGATGAGGCCCCCACGCGCGCGTGGCAAGCCGCCGCGCCCCGCCCCGCCCGCCGGGCGCTACGCCCCCGGAACGCCCACGCCCGGCGTCGCCCGCGCGAGGCGCAGCGCGGTGGCGAGCGCCTCGTCCACCGGGACCGCCACGTCCGGCACCACCCCCGTGCCCTCCCAGTTGGTCCCGGTGATCGGGTTGATCGCCCGGCCCGTCGGAAGGAACATCCCGAGCCCGTGCGGGAGGGACACGAACCCGCCCGGGTTGGCGCCACCGCCGGTCGTCTCACCGACGAGCAGCGCGCGCTTCTGCGTCTGCAGGTCGTAGGCGAACTCCTCCGCGCCCGAGAAGGTGCGCCCGCTCGTGAGGACGTACACGGGCTTGTCGGGTCCGAAGCGCGCGCCCGCGACGCCCGGGTCGGTGCGGAAGTCGCGCGTGCGGTCCTCGACGCGGTCGTAGAGCGAGTTCAGCAGGACCGGCTCGTCGCCGAAGAGGTAGCTGGCCACCAGCGCGACCAGCTCGGGCGAGCCGCCCCCGTTCTCGCGCACGTCGAGGATCAGGGCGGGCGCGTCGGCGACGCCCCCCATGACGCGCGCGACCTCGTCGCGCACGCGGAAGGGGGGATAGGCGAAGGAGGCGATCTCCACGTAGGCCACGCCTCCCTCCAGGCGATCCACCCTGCCGAAGGGGGTCACGTCGGTCGTGGCGTCGGCGCCCTGGGGGCCGGGCGGGGCGCCGACGCGCACCCGCAGGTGCTTGTCGTGGCTGATGCCCTGCAGGTGCTCGGTGAGGAGGCGGGCGAACGCCTGCGGGTCGGTGATGGCGTCGTATTCGCCCCGTGTCGCCCGAGCGTGCAGCTCCTCGCCCATGCGTGTCGCCACGTCCGGGAAGACGTATCCGCGCGTCAGCTCCCGGGCGACCGCCTCCACGACGTCGGCACGGGCGTGGGCGTCGAGCGGGCGCGCCGGCTCCTGCGCACGGGCGGCCCCCGCCGCCGCGAGCCCCGCGCCGAGCGTGGTCGAGAGCGCGACGACGAGCGCACCCGCGAGCCTCCCCTTCCCTGTCGTGCCCGCCATGCTCCCCTCCCCGATGCGTCGTCGACCACACCTGTCGTCGGTCCTGGCCTCTCCATGGACGCCGCCCGGCGGCGGAGCGTTGCCCGGCCCGTCCCGCGCCCTTCCCTTGCCTCGACGCCCGCCCGGGCGTTACAACGGCCGCATGAGCGCTTCCATCGCCCGCCCCGCCCTCGCGGCCACGCTCCTCCTGCTGGCCGCCTGCTCCACGCGTGAGCCCTCCCCCTCCACCGCGGCCGAGACGTCACGCAGGGCCGTCCACGCCGTGCCCGGCCTCCCGGCCGACACGGCCTTCGCCTCCGAGGTGCGCGAGGCCTTCGTGCACGCGTGGAGCGGGTACGTGGCGAGCGCCTGGGGGCACGACGCGCTGCGCCCGCTCTCCGGGGGCTGGCGTGACTGGTACGACACGTCGCTCCTCATGACGCCCGTCGACGCGTGGGACACGATGCGCCTCATGGGCCTGGACGCGCAGGCCGACAGCGCGAAGGCGCTCATCTTCGCGAAGCTCAGCTTCGACCAGGACATGACCGTGCAGGTCTTCGAGGTCACGATCCGCCTCCTGGGCGGGCTGCTGTCCGCGTACCAGATGGACGGCGATCCCCGCTGGCTGGAGCTGGCCCGGGACCTCGGCGACCGCCTCATGCCCGCCTTCGACTCGCCGACCGGGATGCCGTGGGTGCGGGTCAACCTCCACACCGGCGCGGTCGAGGAGGCGGAGAACAACCCCGCTGAGATCGGCACGCTCACCCTCGAGTTCGGGCAGCTCTCCCGCCTCACCGGCGACCCACGCTACTACGACGCGGTGAAGCGCGGCGTGACCGCCGTGTTCGACCGCCGCTCGCCGCTCGACCTCGTCGGCACGGTCATCGACGTCGAGACCGGCGAGTGGAAGAGCACGGACAGCCACATCGGCGGGAGGATCGACTCGTACTACGAGTACCTGCTCAAGGCCTGGCTCCTCTTCGGAGACGAGGACTTCCGTCACATGTGGGAGGTCAGCCACGCCGCGCTCGACACCCACCTCGCGGAGACCGTGGACGGGCACCTCTGGTACGGGCGCGTGGACATGGCCACCGGCGAGAGGACGGGACACCGCTTCGGCGCGCTCGAGGCCTTCCTCCCGGCCGTGCTCGCGCTCGGCGGCGACGTGGACCGGGCGGCCACGCTCGAGGAGTCCGTGGCGCTGATGTTCACCACGTTCGGTGTGGAGCCCGAGTCGTTCGACTACGAGACGATGGAGATCCGCTACCCCGGCTATCCGCTCCGCCCCGAGGCGATCGAGTCGGCGTACTACCTGTACATGCTCACCGGCGACGAGCGGTGGCGGGCGATGGGGCGGGACTTCTTCCACCGCATCGTGGCGGCGGCCCGCGTCGACGGCGGCTTCGCGCACCTCGCCGACGTGCGCACGGCCGAGAAGGAGGACGCGATGGAGTCGTTCTTCCTGGCGGAGACGCTGAAGTACGCCTGGCTCCTGGCCGAGCCGGGTGCGCTGGACTTCGACGCCGTGGTCTTCAACACGGAGGCGCACCCGCTCCGCCCGGTCGGGTGACGCCGGCTACGTGCCCCCGCGTCGCACGGGGATCTCGAGCCGGGTGTGCTCCCACGTCATGACGAGGCGTCCGGCGTCGCGGTCGTCCTGGACCCACGCGAAGGTGAGCTGCTCGACCATGTCGGGGATGTGCTCCACCGGCCGCTCGAAGCGGCCGACGTCGGCCACACGCACATCGTCGTTGATCGGGATCCCCCACCGGCTCGCGCTCCGGTTGACGACGATCGCCCACGTCCCCTCGTCGGGCACCGCGTACAGGGAGTAGTCCCCCGGCGCCACCTGCACCGTGCCGATCTGCGCCGGGAACGGGAGGTGCAGCGCCGTCGCCTCGTTGGCGCCCATGCGCCAGGGCGTCCCCCAGGGCACGAGGACGCCCATCACCGTCCGGTCCTTCGCCGACGGACGCCCGTAGCAGAGCGTCGCCTCGTCGCCGCCGAGCGTGACCGTCGTGGCGCCCAGGGGGCTCGGTCGCTGCGCCGCGGTCTCCAGCGTGGCCGACCGCAGGAAACACGCCGAGGCGTCCTGGGCACGGACCGGGGTCGTGGGGCCGAGCGCGAGTCCGACGAGGGCGAGGACGGGACCGCTACGCATTCCAGATCTCTCCGAGCACGCGTTGGAAGTTGGCGCCGAGGATGCCGCGGATCGCGTCGTCACCGTAGCCGCGGCGGATGAGGCCCTCGGCCACGTCGAACATCCGCCGGGGGTGGTCGATCCCCTCGATGTCGATCTTGTCGCGGAAGGCGTAGCTGCCCTTGTACGCCGCCTTGAGCCGCGCGTAGTCGTCGGGCGGCATCGCGTCGTAGCCGTGCAGGTCGATGTCGGAGCCCACGCCCAGGTGCTCGACGCCGACGAGGTCGCGCACGTGGTCGAAGTGGCTCAGGTAGTCCTCGATGGTGGTGGGCTCCGAGCCCTTCACGAAGTTGCGCACGCCGGTGATCCCCATCACGCCGCCGGTGGCGGCCATCTTGCGGATGGCTTCGTCCGTCTTGCAGCGCGGGTGTCCCGGGTTGAGCGCGCGGGCGTTGGAGTGCGTGAAGAGGACGGGCTTCTTCGACACCTCGCACGCGTCGAGCGTGGTGCGGTCGCCGGAGTGCGACACGTCGACGGCCATCCCGACCTGGTTCATCCGCTCGACGATGGCGACGCCGAAGTCGCTGATGCCCCCGTCCACGCGCTCGGTGGAGCCGTTCCCGATCATGTTGCGCGCGTTGTACGTGAGCTGGCTGACCCGCTGTCCGAGGGCGTGGAACGTGTTCACGTCGTCGGGGCTCCGGAAGTGCTCGGAGTTCTGCACGCCGATGAGGATGCCCGTGCGCCCGGACCCGTGCACGGCGGACAGGTCGGCGACCGAGTCGATGCGCACGAAGAGGTCCGGGCGGTTCGCGACGACCGCGTCGTGCTGCGCGACGAACGCGAGCACGTTCTGGTACGCCTGCTCCGTGGTCGGCCCGCCCACGCCCACCGCGACGTGGAAGACGTCGATCCCGGAGGCGCGGAGCTCCGCGAGGTCGGCGTCGCCGAAGCCGTCCAGCGCCGGTCCCCAGCGCGTCGCGACCTGGTCGTCGAGCGTGAGCGGGGAGAGCATGTCGATCACCAGCGAGCTCCCCATCAGCTCGATGCACCGGCCCGAGTAGGCGCGCGCCCCACCGGCCCACAGGCGGTAGCGCCCGACGTTCACGAAGGGCGCCAGCACCGACGCGGCGGCGGCGCCCGCCAGGCTCCCGAGGAGCTCGCGGCGGGTCACGAGGGCAGGTCGGGTCATGGTGCTTCGGGCGTCACGCCGTGTAGGCGCGCAGGAGGTCGAGCACGTGGTCGATGTCCGACTCGGTGTGGTCGGCGTTGACCTGCGTCCGGATCTCCTCGTCCCCACGCGGCACCACCGGATACGCCAGCCCGGTCACCAGGACGCCGTTCTCGAAGAGGTAGCGCACCAGGTCGCGCGTGCGCTGGGTGTCACGGATCATGAGCGGCACCACGGGATGCTCGCCGGGGATCGTCTCGATCCCCGCGCTCCCGAGGCCGGTCTCGAAGCGCTTCGTGAGCGCCCGCAGCCGCTCGAGGCGGCGCACGCCCTCCGGCGAATCGACGATGTCGACCGACTTCAGCGCGGCGGCGGCCTCGCCCACCGTGATCGGATTCGAATAGATGTACATCATCGAGGTCTCGCGCAGGAAGCGCACGGTGGCCGCGTTGCCCGCGACGTACCCGCCGTTCACGCCGAACGCCTTGCCGAGCGTACCGACCAGGACGTCCACCGGCGGGCTGCCCGTGTGCTCCTCGGTGCCGCGCCCCGTCCGCCCGAAGGCACCCACGCCGTGGGAGTCGTCGGCGAGAAGGACCACGTTCTCCTCGTAGTCGCCGTCGTGCGCGCGGCAGATCGCGACGATCTCGTCCAGCGGCGCGTGGTCGCCGCGCATCGAGAAGATCCCGTCGGTCACCACGACCGCGCGCTTCGCCTTCCCCTTCCAGTCGGCCAGGCGCGCGTCCAGCTCGCCCAGCTCCAGGTGCTTGTAGACGTCCTTGCCGGCGGGCCGGGCCAGCCGCATCGCGTTGATGATGCAGTTGTGGTTCAACGCGTCGGAGATGAGCACGGTCTCGGGCGTGACGAGCGGGACGATCGTCGACACCACCGAGGCGTACGCGGACGAGAACACCATCGCGGCCTCGCGCCCGTGAAAGGCGGCCAGGCGCTTCTCGAGCGCCACGTGCGCCTCGTACGTCCCGCTGATGAAGCGCACCGCACCGGGCCCGGCGCCGAAGCGACGCGTGGCCTCCTCCTCGGCGTGCATCACCTCGGGGTGGAGCCCCATCCCCATGTAGGAGTTGGAGTTCATGCGCATGAACTCCTTGTCGCCCTGCCCCTGGAGGAGGAAGCGGGGGCCCCGGTCGCCCTCGGCGGGCTTCACGGCCACCACCACGGCCTCCCTCCCCTTGGCGGTCCCGGCCTCCTCCAGACCCTTCACGTGGGCCTCGAGCACCGCGCTCAGTCGGTCGAGCGGCATGGTCTCATCCTGTCCTTTTCAGGTGCGTGAGCATGTCGGCCGTCATCGCGGCCGCGTCGTATTCGGGCTCCCATCCCCACTCCTCCCGCGCCGCCGCGTCGTCGATGCGGTCGGGCCACGACTCGGCGATGGACTGGCGGATCGGGTCGACGTCGTAGTCGAGGGCGAAGTCCGGGATGTGCTTGCGGATCTCGGCGGCCAGCGTCTCGGGCGCGAGCTGCATGGCCGTGACGTTGAAGGCGTTCCGGTGCACGAGCCGGTCCGGGTCCGCCTCCATGACCCCGATCGCCGCTCGGATGGCGTCGGGCATGTACATCATGTCGAGCTGGGTGCCCTCGCCCAGGAAGCAGGTGTAGCGGCCGTGCTCGACCGCCTGGTAGAAGATGTCGACCGCCCAGTCCGTCGTGCCCCCTCCGGGGGGCGCGCCGTACGAGATCAGCCCCGGGTAGCGCACGCCGCGCGTGTCGACGCCGTAGCGCCGGTGGTAGTAGTCGCAGAGCAGCTCACCCGCGACCTTGGTGATGCCGTAGACCGTGTGCGGGCGCATCACGGTGTCCTGGGGTGTCGGGTCCTTCGGGCTCTCGGGTCCGAAGACGCCGATCGAGCTCGGCGTGAAGACGCGGCAGCCCTGCTCGCGCGACACCTCGAGCACGGACTCCAGGCCGGTCATGTTCACGTGCCACGCCAGCCGGGGGTCGCGCTCGCCCACGGCGGAGAGGATGGCGGCGAGGTGGAAGACGCCATCCGCCCGGTGGCGCATCACGGCCTGCCCGACGGCGCGGACGTCCGTGGCGTCAAGCACCTGGAACGGCCCTGCCTGCACGACGTCGGCGCGCAGCGTGCGGATGTCGGTGGCGAGGACGGCGTCGTCGCCGTAGGTCCGGCGTAGCTCGGGCACGAGCCAGGAGCCGATCTGGCCGCCGGCGCCGGTCACGAGAATGCGGTTCAAGGGAGAGGCTCCCGGAGGGTCTCGGGGGGTTCGGGACGCACGGAATCTACTCAGGACCCTGCGACGCGGCGACCGCCTCCCGCAAGGGGTGCGAGACCCCCGTGAGCCCGTTCCGCGACGTTTCCGGTAACCCTCGTAGAACGGTCGTCCGTCCCTATCCGGGTGGCGGTCGGCGTGGACGCATAGAGCTGGGCATGGACATGGAAAAACGAGTCCTCGTCGCGGGAGCGACGGGATACCTGGGCCGGCACGTGGTGTCGGCCCTGAAGGCGCGTGGGTATGTCGTGCGGGCGCTGGTGCGCCCCGGCAAGCGGGTCGAGGGCGCCGACGAGCACTTCGAGGCGGAGGTCACGCGGCCGGAGACGCTCCTCGGCAGCTGCGACCGGGTGGACGCGGTCTTCAGCGCGCTCGGGATCACCCGCCAGAAGGACCCGGTCGACTTCGCGGACATCGACTACGGCGCCAACGCCGCGCTCCTGGAGGAGGCGGTGTCCGCCGGCGTGACGCGGTTCGGCGTCATCGCCGCGGTGGGGCGCGAGGCGTGCAGGGGGCTGAAGCTCGTCGAGGCGAAGGAGCGGTTCGTGGCGGAGCTGGAGTCCGCGCCCCTGCACGGCGTGGTCGTGCGCGCCACCGGCTTCTTCAGCGACCTCGAGGAGGTCCTGCGCATGGCGCGGCGCGGGCGGGTGTTCCTGTTCGGGAGCGGTCTCGCGCGGATCAACCCCGTCCACGGTGCCGACCTGGCGGAGGCGTGCGTGGACGCGCTCTTCGGCGACGCGCGCGAGGCGTCCGTCGGCGGACCCCAGGTCCGCACGTGGGAGGAGATCGCCCTCCTCGCGTTCACCGCGCTCGGTCGGCCTCCACGGATCCTCAGGGTACCCGCGGTCCTCGCGCGCGTAGCCCTCCTCGCCGTCCGCCCCTTCGACGCCCGCGCCTTCGACATCGCGTCGTTCGTCCTGCGTGTCTCGACCCACGACGTGCTCGCACCCATGGGTGGGACGCACACCCTCGCGGCGTTCTTCGCGGAGTTGGCCGCGGCCGGGCGCGCGGCCTGACCCGGAGCGTGCCGGACGTGGCGGAGAAGGGTGCCCGCCCGCGTCCCGAAGTGTGATATTACAGGAAGCGGAGGGCGCCCGTCGGGCGCACTGCCCCCTCACGCACGAGACGCCCTTTATCGTGAGGAGGCGCAGCATGCGCACCTGCCTCCTGTCGTTCGTGTCCCTATGCCTCCTGGCGGGGTCCGCGCAGGCGCAGACCTGCAGCAAGACACCACCTCCCTTCCTCCCCGACCTCTTCCCGAAGGCCACCGCCGGGCTCCCCCTGGAGTTCTCCACCGCGCCCGGCGCGGGCTGCATGGCGCTGTATCGTCCGGCCGAGGCCGATGCCCGCCGGACCACCGTATGGGCGAGCGTGACCGCCGAAGCCGAGCCCGACATGAAGCTCGGTGAGACGGCGGAGTCGGTCCGCGCCCTGCTCTCCGGCTCCAGCGGCACGTCCATCGTGCTGGTGGACGACTGGCCCGTCGGCTTCTCGGTCAAGGCGACCGGCGACGAGTTCGTGACCGTACGCGGCGCCGTCCGCATCAAGGTCTCGGTGAAGAACGGCGACCACGGTGACGCCAGCCGCGCCCTCGCCGTGCCGCTCATGAAGGAGATGCTCGCGAAGGTGCCCTGCGGGTGAACCCGGACCCGGGCGGCGTGCAGCGGCGCCCGAATCCCGGCGCATCACCGTCACCGTCGCAGGACCGGGGCTACATGGACGATCCTCCCGCGGCGCCGCCTACGTGGAAGAGCACGCCGGCGTAGAACACCATCGTGTTGCCCCAGTCGCTGGCCACGGTGTACTGCGCGTGCCCGAAGATCTGCACGGGAGCGTTGGGCAGCTCCAGGATGGATCCGACGACGAAGTTCACGCCGACCTTCGTCTGGGAGAACGTCCCGCCCTCTCCCCCGGTCTCGTAGCTGTAGTGGTTGATCGCCGGGCCGCCGCCGGCGAAGGGCCTCAGGCGGCCGTTCGCCTCCGGCGCGAGGTCGACGAGCACGTTGCCGTCAACCTGCAGCGAGGTCCCGTCCTCGAGGAAGTAGTCGAGACGCGGGTTGAGCGTGACCGGCTTGCCCGCGAGCCGGTAGCGGGCTTCCCCGGTGAGGGAGAGGAACTGCTCGTCGCGATCGAACATGTAGCCGAGCCCGCCGCCGACACGCAGCTGAGCCGCCACGGGGGCGGCGGCGAGGACGCAGGCGAAGAGCGCGGTCAGCGGGGCGAGGCCCCTGGGGATCTTCATCGGTCACCTCTGGACGGGAGGGTTGCGGCCGCGCGGACCATCCGGCGGCCGGTACGGCGGAGGCTGCGGAGCGACCCCACGTCGGGGCGCCACTCGGGGAGCGCCCGCAGGATCGCGAGTTCCTCCGCGGTGGCCGCGATCCTCGCGAGCGCGGCCAGGGCCAGCAGCCGTGCGCCGCCGAAGAGCGCGGCGAGCAGGCCCGCGGCGATCAGGACGCCGGACGCCCGCGCGCCCCAGGTGTGCAGGGCGGCGAGCCGCCGGAAGCGGAGGAGGCCCGCACCGACGGAGGTCACGTAGGCGGCCAGGATGACGGCCACCGACACGCGCTGCTCGAACAGGACATCCCGCCACAGGCACCACGTGGCCAGCGCGATCGCGATGCAGAACGGGACGTCGGCCAGGCTGTCCAGGTGGCTCCCCACGTCGCTCTGGACCTGCCAGCGCCTGGCCAGGATGCCGTCGAGGAGGTCGGTGAGGATCCCCGACGCGAGCAGGGCCACGGCGAGCGTGGGGTGATGCCGACCGGCGGCCACCAGCATGGCGGCCGCGATGGGCAGCCGCGAGAGGCTGAGCACGTTGGGGATGCGGGACGCCCACGCGAAGCGGGCCCGCACGCCCGCGTCGGCGGGCACGGATCCCGGGCGGTACCGGGAACGGCGAGATCGTTGGGGGGCAGACCGGATCATGACAGCGTCTCGGGTTCCACGCGGCCCGAGCCGCGCGCGGGTGCATCATGTCCCGCGAAGCCCGCCTGGAGCAAGGCCGAAGGCGGGTGCCCCCCTCACCCGGCCCGGCGCGTGTCCCGGCCGGGCTTGATGCCGGTGATCCCCCACTGCAGCCGGTCCAGGCCACGGGGCGAGAGTCCGCCCCTCAGATCGACCCACGTGACCTGGCGAAGGAAGAGCGGGAGCTTCGGCTGCGTCGGCGCGCCGGGCAGGAGCACGGGGATGACCGGCATGCGCCGCGTGACGCACTGGTCGAGGCAGGCGCGCATCTCGGGCTCCTCCCATGGGCCGATACCGTCGTGTCCGATGAGCACGGCGGCGCTCGCCACCGTCTCGATCACGGCCTCGATGGCCTCCTGCCACGGCCGGCCGGGCACCAGATCCCAGGCGTCGAGCCAGACGCGCACGCCGCGCTCGCGAAGGGCCTCGCCCAGCTCGATCACCGCGGACTTGTCCTTCGAGTTGTGGCTGAGGAAGACGTCGAAGACGGCGGAGGTCGCCGACGCATCGGCCGGGATTCGCCCGGCGACCATCGGCAGGGCGGCCGCCCGTCTCGCCTCCACCCTGCCCCGCTGCAGGCGCGCGCCCCCCGCGAGGACGACCGCCATCCCCCACAGGGCGACGAGCGGATAGCTCACGTCGATCCAGATCAGCCCGGCGCGCATCGCGAGCGCCGCGGAGGCCAGCACCGCGCTCGACAGGATCGCGGCCCCGACGAGGAGGGGCCGAAGCCCGCCGCCCCCCGCCTGGATCAGCGTGAGGAGCCAGCAGAGCGCGAAGATGACGGGGAGCAGCCAGCCCTGGTCGACCCGCCGGATCACGCGGCCGGTGCGCAGCGCGTGCGCCGCGTAGGCGTGGATCGTGACGCCGGGAGTCGGTCCGTAGGGGGTCGCCCAGACGTCGCCCGCCCGGTGCGACCCGACGACGACGAAGCGGTCGCGGAAGAGCGCCGATCCCTCCTCGTCCGGCACGCCCTGGAACGTCGGTGGAGGCCTCTCCGGAGCCAGGTACTGCACGAGGCCGACGCGCGGGAGCCCCTCGTCACCGTGGGCGAGCACCGAGGCGATCCGCCAGCTGAACGAGCGCAACGTGGTGTCCGCCAGGTGCGAGGTCGGCACCATGCGGACCTCGCCGCCCCGCTCGGCCAGGCCGGTGAGCGTGCCCATCCGGTCGGCCGCCACGCACCTGCGCAGCTCGGGCGCCAGGGCGACGCGGGCGGGGGCGCCTCCACGCTCCTCCACCCGATAGCCGAGCACGACCGGGACGCCTGCGGCCTCCGCCTGGCCGATGCGCGCGCACAGGATGCGGTCGATCAGCGAGCTGTCGGTCAGGGTGTAGTCGAGCGCGATCCCCTTCGCCTGGTGCGCGGTAGCCCTTACGATCAGCCCGGCCAGCGTCCGCCGATCGAGCTCGAGCGTGTCGCCCTCGAAGGAGGGGAGCGTCACGACCACGATGTCGTTCATGGGCGGGGCGCGCGGCGCGATCCGGTAGTGCCAGTCGCCGAGCCACCCCCGCCCGAGCACGTTGGACGGGGCCTCGTCCTCGAAGCCGGCCAGGACCACCCGGGGCCGCTCCAGGAGGCGGGTGCCCGCGGCCAGCGCGAAGAGCAGGCAGTAGGTCACGAAGAACGGGAGGAAGCCCCCGCCCAGGAGGAGCCTGCGGTCGCGCACGAGCGGGTAGCCGAGCACGACGGCGACCACGAGCACGGGCGCGAGGACGAGCGCCACCACCACGGGGCGCTCCGAGAACGACCCGACCGCGACCGCGACGAAGTACGCGGCCAGCAGGACGGGCACGCTGGCCAGGAGGATGCGCAGCTGCTCGCGCCGGATTGCCGCCCGGGGTTCGTTCAACTCAGTCCAGCCGTCCGATCAGCTCCCCGAGCTCGCGCAGCTCCGCCGCCGACAGGGCGCCGTCGCCGGCGTGGCGTACCAACGCGCGGCCAGCGTGCGCACGCGCCTGGTCCGACGCACCGCGCTGCGCGTACGCCTTCGCCAGCGCGAACTCGTCGCGCGAGGTGGCGTAGCCCGAAGCCACCCTCGCCTCCAGGTGGGCGATCGCCTCGTCCACGTTGCCCGCCTCGATAAGGCGGAGATCGCCGTCCGTGGTCGGCGCCGCCGCGGCCGTCGCGCCGGCGGCCACGCGTGCGTCGGGGCGCGCGCGTGCCGCCGCCGCCGTACCGGTGGAGGGAGATCGTCTGCGCCCCGTGACCGCGGACGGGTCGATGTCGTAGGTACGCAGGCGGGCCGGGTCCCGCACGTCCACCCGGTCGAGGTTGTACATCGCCCGGGAGCGCACGTTGTAGCGGAGCTGCTCCTTCGCCAGCGCGACGCGCCGGGTCGTGTCGGACGGGTGGGCGAGCACGTCCATGTGCAGCGTGGTGAGCGCCCGCATCGCCGCGGCGGTATCCGCCACGGGCGTACCCTGCCTCGTCGCCGCCGCGACGTCGAAGCGCGCGTAGGTCGCGGCCGAGCGGGCGAGGTCCTGCTGCGTGTTCGCGCCGACCGCCACGGTCCGGTCGGCCGTCCACACGAGCTTCTGCCCGGCCGAAGCCTCCAGCCCGGGACGCGACAGCACGCGGACGGACTCGTCGTAGACGAAGCAGTTGAAGACAATCCCCGCCTCGTCGCGGCGCATCTCCACCGCGTACTGCGTGCCCGTGCTGCCCAGCGTCACCCCGCCGGCGGTGGTCTCGGTCGGCGCCTCGGCCACCACCTCCGTCAGCCCCGAGAGGAGGTTCACGTGGCAGCTCGCGGCGGTCGGCACGTCCACGAGAACGCGAAAGGGAGCCGTGATCAGGTAGCTGTTCGTCCCCTCCGGGGACGTGCACGTCAGGCCGATCGAGACGCCTTCCCCCCGTGCCTCCAGGAGGTCGCCGGGCTCGAGGGAGGCCCCCTCCGAGGCGACCTCGGGTCGATCGGCACCGAGCCGACTCAGCGCGATGCGCGCGTCGGCGGGGAGGATGGTCTCGATGCGCGCCTGCGCGGCGAGCGACGCCGGCAGCAGGCCCGCGAAGCAGAGGAGCGGAGCCCAGCCACGCATGACGTTCTCCTTCTCCTGCGCGAGTGCCCGGGGGGGACGCCTCCAACCTCGGAGGGCCCCCGGCGGCGTGCAAGGCTGTACGGACTACCCGCCTCCAGGACGCCGGGTGCCGGGAAGGTCGCTCGCGGGAAGCGGGCGGACCCCGTGGGCCGCCCATCCCGGGCCGCGGAGGGGGGCTGGCCCCGCGGCCCGGGGGGGTCGGGTCTCCGGTCAGCGCCCGCCCAGCGAGAGTGTGAGTTGGACGAGCGAGGTGTCGCGCAGGTCGCCCTTGCGGAGCGCGCCCGCGACGGAGATTCCTGCGGGGCCCAGCACGAGCGACGCGCCCCCGCCGAACTCCATCCCACCGGTGACGGCGGCAGCGCCGCCGCGGAGCTCGAGGATGCCCAGGCCGCGGTACTCCGCTCCGGCGCCCACGTGCATCTTCGGGTCCACGGCCATCCCGTCGCCGAAGCGGTTCCGCACGTCGGCGCTCAGGGTGAGGTCCTCTCCTGCGCGATAAGCACCCCCGACGGCCACGACCGGCGCGAAGCCCATGTCCGCGATTTCCTGCCGGAGCGAGGCCGGAGCCTCGGAGAAGGGGCGGGTCTCGAAGTCGGACTCGCTCGCACCCTGCTCGAGGAGGGCGGTACCCGGCCGGTACACCATCCCGTCCTCGTTCCACGCGAAGGTGTGGAAGACATTCAGCACGGCGAGGCCCGCGGAGAGGCGGCTCTTCTCGACCTGGAGGCCGAGGTCCAGGCCGACCCCGGACCCGTGGTCGAGCCCGCCGGCGTCGGTGTCGAAGGAGACCGTCGGGAAGCGGATGTCGGCCCGCAGCGGATCGCTCTGCAGAGAGCCGCCGTCGTCCCGGCCGGTGGCCACCGCGTGGCCCATCGAGTACTTGAGCGTCGCCCCGACGGACACGCGGGCGCCCGACGGGTCCGTGGCCACCGGGAGACCCAGCGCGAGGCCGGCCGTGGTGACGGCGAAGGCGTCCAGCGACGAGCCGTCGAGCACCAGGTCCGTGGGCTCGCCGGTGCGTCCGGCGTTCCCGTAGAGGAGCACCTCCATCACGTCGGGCGAGAGGTTCATGCTCCCGGCCGCGATCGTCGAGACCTGCACGCCGATGCGACCCACCTGCACGGCGATCTCGGAGAGGTCCGCGCCGAAGGCGCCCTGCTGGCCGCCCTCCGCGCCCACGCGGGCGAGCCACTCCTCCTTGGTCGCCCTCGGGATGATCTCGTCCTGGAAGGAGGCGAGGTCGCCGAGCGTGACGGGGTCGAGCCCCGAGCGGAGCTGGATCGGCACCAGCGCGACGGAGTAGGCGGGGCCGGCCATGCCGAGGCCGGCGGGGTTCACGGAGATGGCCGCCAGCCCGCGCGCGGTGGCCGTGGCGTTGTCCATGAGGCCGAGGGTGGTCGCGCTGGCGTGGGCGAGCTGGCCCGCCACGGGGGCGGCCTGCGTGAGCGCCGTGAGCGCGACGGCGAGCGTCAGGGGTCGAGTCGTGATGCGCATGGTGGCCTCCTCAGCCCCCGAGGGTGAGCGTCAGGTCGATCTTGCCGTCCAGCACCAGCTCCTGGCCCGGCGTAACCGTGATGGCGCCCGCACCCGCGGACACGCTCCCCGTGCCCATCAGCGTGACGTCCGCCTTGCCGAGGAACGCGCGCAGCTCCTCCGCGCCGTAGGGCACGGACACCGTGGACGACGCGTCCGCCGGGATGGTGACGTTCTTCACGACAGAACCGTCGGGGTGCCGGATCTCCAGCACCGCGTCGAGGGCGACGCCGAACGGGTTGGTGACGTCGAGGAGGACGGCACCCGTCTCGATGTGGTCGGTGATGGCCTCGTCGATCCCCGCGACGTCGAGCGCCACCGGGTCGAGCGCCACGGCCTCACCGCTCACGTCCACCAGGACCGAGGCGAGCCGCACCGTGATGGGCGTCGCGGTCACGGTGAGCTCGTCGCTCATGTCGATCACGACCGGGTCCCCGGCCGGTGAGTCGATGTGGACCGCGGCCTGGAAGGTGGTGCCGACGGTCGCGGCGGCGAGCGGGAGCATACGCGAGACGGTCGCGTCCGCGGGGAGGCTCTCGTTCGCGCCGTCCATGGTCAGGCGGCCCAGGACCTCGCCGCCCACGCCCGCGCGCACCTCCACGGTGAGCGTGCCCGTCCCGGACCCGCCGGGACGGAGCGGATCGAAGCCGAACCCGTTGTGGATGTCTACGCGCACGGAGGCCGACTGGAGCGCGGCGCCGGACACGCCGTCCGGAAGCTCGGTGGTGACGTCGAGCGAGTCCTCGAAGCCGGGCTTGGGAGCCACCAGGCCGTTCAGGGCCGTGCAGCTCTCGCACAGGTCCGTCAGCCGCTCGACCACGGTCACCGGGGGAACGGTGACCAGGAAGGAGGATCCGTCGTCCTGGACGCCCTCGGGAAGGAGCTCGCCCACACCCAGCGTGGCCTGCTCCACGGGGAGGATCCAGCGCTGCTCCACCTGCGGCGGCGAGGTGGGAATGTCACACGCCGCCAGCGTCAGGAGACACACGGCGGCGAGGGGTACCGGGGACCACTTCATGGGCGGATTCCTGTGCGGAGGGCGGCTCGAGCGAGCGGGAGCCGTCTCAAGCTCCATGCCGGACACCGCGCGCCCCGCGCGCACCCGTCACGAAAACGCGTTGGACGCCCAGGACCCGCCGGGCGCGGTGGACTTCGGCCCCCCCGCGCCGGGATCGAGACCTCTCCCCTCAGCCTGGAGCGTCGACCCCTCGCCGGAACAACTTGAGGAGCCGCTGCAAAGAATGCCGGCGCGCGCCCCTCATCGCGCCGCCGCCGGCCCGTTAGGGGAGACGTAGCGCCCCGCCTGGAGCCGCTGGCCGATGGCGACGCGGTTCCACGCGTTGATCGCGAGGATCACGACGAGCAGACCGGCGACGTCGGCCTCGGAGAGGTGGGCCGAGGCCGCCGGCGCCCGGCTCGTACCCGTGCCGATCGACAACGACGGGCTCGTCGTCGAGGTCGGCGCCCGGGCGTCGCCCCACGCCCGGCTCGCGTACGTGACGCCGTCGCACCAGTTCCCCCTCGGCGCCGTGATGAGCGCTCCCCGACGGCTGGCGCTCCTGGCGTGGGCCAGCTCCTCGTCGTCGTGGATCCTCGAAGACGACTACGACTCCGAGTTCCGCTACGCCGGCCGTCCCCTCCCGTCCCTCCAGGGCCTGGACGCCGAGGCGTCGCACGCCGGCGGCTCGCTGCGCGTGCTCTACGTGGGGACCTTCAGCAAGACGCTCGTCCCCGGCCTCAGGCTCGGCTACCTGGTCGTCCCCGACGCCCTCGTGGACGCGTTCCGTGCGGCGCGCGTCGCGACCGACCTGCACACGGCGACGCCGACGCAGCACGTGCTCGCGGACTTCATCGGTGAGGGCCACTACGCCCGCCACATCCGGCGCGTGCGTGCCCTGTGCGGCGCGCGCCAGGCCGTGCTCCTGTCCGCGGCCGCGACCCAACCGTCCGGCCTGATCACGCTGGAGCCCGATGCGGCCGGACTCCACCTGGTGGGGCGCCTCCCGGCGGGGGTGGACGACCGCCGGGCCGCCGCGCTCGCCGAGGCCGAGGGCGTGCACGTGTCGACGCTCTCCCGGTTCACGCTCGCGCCACGGCCGCGGGGGGAACGCGCTCCTCCTGGGCTACGCGGGCTACGACGAGCGCCAGATCCGCGACGGCGTCGGCCACCTGCGTACCGCCCTCCTCCGGCTGTCCGGCACAGCCGGGCCGGGATAGCTTCGCGTATTCCCGTACCCACCCGACCATGACCTCACGTAGAGCCTTCCTGCAGCGGGGCGCGACCTCCGCGCTCGCGCTTTCCGTCCCCAGCGGCCCCCTCGACGCCCGGCGTCGATCCGCCACGCCGCGTGCCTTCCTCGACCTGATGCGACCGCCCGACGTGGTGGGCGCCGAGACGGCGGACGGGACCGTGGTTCTGCGCGCCTCCGGCGGGGGGCGGTGGGAGGGCGGGGGCGTCACGGTCGAGGCCACGCCCGTGCAGGACGCCCTGCGCGTCCGGCTGAGGGCGCCGGGCGCCTCGGTCCTGCGTCTCTCCCTGCGCTGGCGCGGGGCCCTGGACGACACGCGGCTCGTCCTCGGAGACGCGTGGGAGCGCGGCTACGGCGACCTGGAGTGGCGGGGTTTCGTGCCCGAGCGGGTGATGCCGTGGTACTTCGCCACCTGGGACGGGACGGCGACGCACGGCTACGGCGTGCGGACCGGCGCGGGCGCGCTGTGCTTCTGGTATGCCGACCCCTTCGGCGTCAGCCTGTGGGCCGACGTGCGCAGCGGAGGCGCGGGCGTGCGCCTCGGCGACCGCGCGCTGGACGTCTGCGACGTGGTGTGCCGGCGCGGACGGGAGGAGGAGTCCCCCTTCGCCTCGCTGCGGGCCCTCTGCCGCCGGATGTGTCCAGCGCCGCTCCTCCCGGCGCAGCCGGTGTACGGGAGCAACGACTGGTACTGGACGTACGCGCACAACAGCGAAGCGACCGTCCTCGAGGACGCGCATCACATCGTGGAGCTGTCGCCGGACGGCGTGAACCGGCCCTTCTGCGTGATCGACGACGGCTGGCAGCCGGTGCGCGGGAGCGCGGAGGCCGGTGTGGGCGAATGGGACCGCGGCAACGAGCGGTTCCCCGACATGGCCGGGCTCGCGACGGCGGTGAAGCGGGCCGGGGCCCGTCCCGGCATCTGGATCCGCCCGCTGCTCGCGCCGGACGGCGCGCCCGACTCCTGGCGCCTGCCGCGCGAGCGGCCGTTCCTCGACCCCACGGTCGGCGCCGTCCTGGAGAAGGTGGCCGCAGACATCGGGCGGCTCCCGGCGTGGGGCTTCGAGCTGGTCAAGCACGACTACTCGACCTTCGACATCCTCGGCCACTGGGGGTTCCAGATGGGCTCGACGCCCACCCGGGACGGGTGGACGTTCGCGGAGGGGCCGTTGCGCACGACCGCCGAGGTCGTCGACGCGCTGTACGCCACCATCCAGCGTGCTGCGGGCGACGCGCTCGTCATCGGGTGCAACACCGTGAGCCACCTGTCGGCGGGGCGCTTCGCGATGTGCCGCATCGGCGACGACACGAGCGGGAGGTCGTGGGCGCGCACCCGGAAGATGGGCGTGAACGCGCTGGCCTTCCGGGGCGTGCAGCACGGCGCGTTCTATGCGGCCGACCCGGACTGCGTGGGCGTGACGAACGACGTCCCCTGGGAGCAGAACCGCCAGTGGCTCGACCTGGTGGCGCGCAGCGGCACCCCGCTCTTCGTGTCGTTGGATCCCGAAGCGCTCGGTTCGACCCAGCGCCGTGACCTGACCGCGGCACTCGCGCTCGCGGCACGCCCGCAGCCCCTGGCTGAGCCGCTCGACTGGCAGCACACGACGTGGCCGTCGCGGTGGCGCCTCCTGGGCGAGGAGCGCACCTACGCCTGGATCGCCGACGAGGACGTGGAGCTCCGCGACGCCTGATGGGGGCGGCTCGGACGGTCGGAGCTCGCGGGCGGGAAGCCGACGAGGTCGCCCGGACCGACCGTGGTCACCCCGTGGGGATCGCGGTAGCGATCGGCGTCGCCGCCCGTCGCTCGATCCGAGTGCGTGCCCCGACGTAGCTCGGGGGCCGCAGCGCATCCCCGACCATGCCATCGATCGGCAGGGCCGCGGCAACCGCGTCGCGCTCGGTCACTCGCGTGAGGTACCGCTGATGGAGCCTCGTAACCAGGAGTCGTCGCTCGAAGCGGGTCCTGCGGTCCAGAGTCGCGCCTGGAAGCGTCGGTGCGTTCGTGTCGTTCCCCCGGAACCAAAGCTACGCTTGACCGCTAAAGTGTACAAGTGTACCATTTTGTGTGACACGGATCACACACGCATCACCCCTGCCCCCGAGCCTGACATGGTCGACCGAGCTTCCGGCGTCGGACTTCGCCTTCTGGACGTACGGCGGTCGCGAGGACTCTCGCTGCGCGCGCTGGCGACGGTCTCGGGTCTCTCCATCAACGCGATCAGCCGGATCGAGCGTGGAGACAGCTCCCCCACCGTGTCGTCCCTGCAGCGCCTGGCGGCGGCGCTCGAGGTGCCCCTCATCGAGTTCTTCAGGAACGAGCCGGAGAACGCCACCGTCATGGTGCGGGCGGGCGACCGCCTGAGATCGCGAAGCGAGGGAATGGTCGTCGAGAGCCTGGGCGCGGGCCTCCCGGACCAGCACCTCGGGCCCTTCCTCATGACGCTCGAGCCGGGGGCTACAAGCGGGGAGGAGCCCATCAGCCACGGCGGCGAGGAGTTCGTCCACTGCATGATGGGGGAGGTCGAGTATCTCGTCGGAGAGGAGTCCCATTCTCTTCGAAGGGGCGACAGCCTCCTCTTTCTCGCCGCTCAACCGCATGTCGTCAGGAACGTATCCGCGAAACGAGCCCGGTTGATGGTCGTGATCCTCGCACCGCCGGGCGAGGTGCACGTCACGCAGCAACGGCACCTCATGAGCGCGGTCGGATAGCGGCGAGGCCGTGAACGGACGACAGGGAGCACTCTGATGTCCAAGGCGAAGCCGATCGCCGCACTCGAGATCGCCTGACGTCCTCCCGGGAGATCGACGATGGACGGAGACAACGGGATGAGCGCCGCCGCCCCGGACGAGCGCCAGGCCCCGGGCGGCACGCTGGAACGCCTTCGGCGCCTCCACCATCCGAGGTGCTTCGTCGCGCGCGCCGAAGAGGACTTCGGCCTGGGGGTCCACTTCGCTGGACGACCGGATTCGGGCGTCGAAGCCGGCGTTTCCTGCCCGGCGAACTGGGAGGGCCATCCGGGCCTGGTCCACGGCGGCATCATCGCGGCCCTCCTCGATGGCGCCATGACCAACGCGCTCTTCGCCCGCGGCACGGTCGCCGTCACCGCGGAGTTGAAGATCCGCTACAGGCATCCCCTGCCGCTGCATCGACCCGCGACCGTCGTCGGCCTGGTCACGCGGTGCGACCCACCCCTCTACGTGGCCGAAGCACGCATCGAATCGGAGGACACGGTCTATGCCACAGGTGCGGCCAAGTTCATGCGCATCCCCGAGGGGGCTCGTCGACAGGCTCCGTGAGATGGGCGACGTGCGGGACGCGTTCCGTGGGGGAGCAGCGTTGCTGGCGCTCATCGCCGCCGTGGCCCTCCAGGCCGTGCCATGCGGTGCCCAGCAACGCGCCTCGCGAGCCGGCAGGGTCCTGGACGCCGCCACCGGACGCCCGCTCGCAGGGGCCGTCATCACGGCGGGCCGGGCCTCCACGGTCACGGAATCCGACGGCACATTCTCGATTCGTGTTCCCGAGGGCGCCGAAGAGGTCCGAGCTGAGCGGATAGGCTATGCGACAGTGGTGGTCCGACTCTCCGCCTGGAGCGGGGTAATCCCCATGGAACCGGTCCCCTATCTCCTCGAGCGACTCGCCGTGGAGGTCGGCCGAACCGACGCCCTCGCAGCCGGCACGGCGCTCGCGGTGGCGAGGGCGGATCGTGCCCACATCGACGCCAGCGGTGCGACGTCCGTGGCCGATGCGCTGAGGGGGATCGAGGGGGTCGAGGACGCTCGCGTCGGCTCCTGGGGAAGTCGCCCGGTCATCCGCGGGCTCACCGGTGAGCGCATCGCGGTCCTCATCGACGGCAATCGCGTGAACCGGGCGTGCACCTTCGGCATGGACCAGGGCCTCGCTTCCGTAGACCCCGCTCAGGTGGAGCGGGTGGAGGTCCTGGCCGGGCCCGGGTCCACCCTCTACGGCTCGGGCAGCCTCGGAGGCGTCGTCAACGTCGTGACGCGTCACGCGGAGGAGATCCCCGGGAGGGGCGGAGAGGTCCGCGGCGGCGGCTCCAGCGCCGTGCCGGGTGGCAGCGCGGGGGCAAGCGTGTGGACGGGCACTGAGAGGATCGCCCTAAGCCTGGCCGCGGACGCGTCGTGGTACGGAGACTACCACGTGCCCGGAGGCACCGTGGACGGCTCGTCCTACCGCCAGTGGACGGGGGACGGCAAGGTGGACCTCCGGCCCGCTTCCGGTCACCTCGTCTCGCTGAAGGGCCAGCGCTACGAGGGGCGCGACATCGGCTGGCCGATGATGCGGGGAGCGAAGATCCCGAGGGAAGACAGGACCTCCCTTTCCATCGACTACGGGTGGCAGGCGGGCCGAGGCATTGCGGAAAGCGCGAGCCTCAAGGTCTTCCGTCAGCGGCTGGACCATCACATGACCATGGAAGCCGTGATGATCGGACCCATGGGAGCGATGACCACGAGCGCCGACGCCGTGTCCCATTCCACCACCTCTGGCGCCCGAGGTCAGCTTCGCCTGGCACCGTCCACAGGCGTTCGTGCCGACCTCGGCGCGGAGGTGAGCCGCTGGTTCGCCGAAGGGACGCGCTGGAACGAGTCCGGCCCATCCGCCTCAACGTTCCACACGTGGCCGGGCGTGGCGATCACGGACGTCGGCGCGTTCCTGCAGGGTGAGACGAGGATCATCGACGTGGTGTTCGCGAGCCTGGGGGCGCGGGTGGATCGGGTGCGCCGGAAGGCCGAGGACGCGGCCTCGGTGGCCGAGACCGTCGCGACGGGAAACGCGGGCGTCCGGGTCGACCTGGGTCGGGGTGTGCGGGCACGGGCGAGCCTTGGGGCCGGATACAGGACCCCCGACCCCACGGAGCTCTACGGCCTCGCCCTGAGGCCGGACGGATTCGTATACCGCGGGCGCGCCGACCTGCCGACGGAGCGGAGCCTGGACCGCGAGGTCACGCTCACCTGGAGTGGTCCCCGGGCCGAAACCGCCGTCACGCTGTTCCACAACCGCCTCACGGACATGATCTCCCCGGTCCTGGTGCCCGGAGACACGGTGGCGGGCCGTCCTGTGCGGGAATACCGGGCCCTGAGCTCGGCGACGATCGAGGGCGTCTCGGGCAGCGCGACCCTCACGATGAGCCGCTCTCTCGAGGCACGAGCCACGGGCTCGTGGACGCGGGGCTCCCGGGGGGGCACCGGCGAGCCCCTGCCGGCGATGCCGCCGCTGGCGGGCGCGCTGTCACTGCGGCGGGGGTTCGCCGCGACACCGCTACGCTGGCTGGAGCTGGAGGTCTCCGGTTCGAGCGACCAGGAACGGATCTCCACCGCGGCCGGCGAGACCGCAACGCCCGGGTACGGCGTGGTGGACGTCCGCTGGCTCCTGGAGGCGGCGGGAGTCCAGGCCACCGCGGGCGTCGAGAACCTCCTCGATCGCACCTATCGCTCCCATCTGGACCCCGTCTCCCTCTTTCGACCGGGGAGGAACGTGTTCGTGCGCGTGAGCAGACGGTTCTGAAGCTCCCCCGGACGGCCCGCGCCCCGTCCCGGCTCCTCGGGTGCCGCGTCGAGCACCTCCACGGTCTCCAGCCCGGGCTCGCCAGGCTCCCGGGTTGCCCGGTCACCTTTTCCGCGGCATTGTGGCGTGCCACCGACCTGGAGTGCCGCACGTGGCCCCACAAGAGGACATACCCCGACTCGTCCAGGAGTGGAGTGACGGCAGCCAGGCGGCGTTCGACAGCCTCGTCGCCCTGCTCTACGACGATCTGCGCGATCTCGCGCACGCGCACCTTCGCGGCGAGCGGACCGGCCACACCCTGGACACCACGGCGCTCGTCCACGAGGCGTACCTGCAGCTCGCGGGCCACACGGGACCGAGCTGGCGGGGCCGGCCCCGATTCTTCGCTTTCCTTTCCAGAGTGATGCGACACGTGTTGGTCGACTACGCCCGACGCCGCGCTGCCGGCAAGCGTGGGGGCGACGCCGTGCGCGTGGCGCTTCGGAACGACGACGCTCACCTCGATCCTCGTGTGGTGGAGCTCCTCGCCCTGAACGAGGCACTCGATCGTCTGGGGGAAAAGGATGCGCAGTTGGCCACGCTTGTGGAATGCCGCTTCTTCGGCGGCCTGAGGGAGGCGGAAATCGCGGAGGCGCTCGGCGTCTCGGAGCGCACCGTCGAGCGGGGCTGGCGCCGGGCCCGGGCATATCTGTTCCGGCTGCTCGCCCCGGAGCCGCTCGAGGCCGAATGAGCGAGGATCCGTCGGGGCCGGAACCGGACACCTACCCGACCGATCCGGTTTGGCGGCGCTGGGAGGAGGTCGACCGGGTGTTCGCTGCCGCGCTCGACCTGCCGTCGTCGGGACGGGAGACGTTCGTGCGGGAGCGTTGCCGCGACGACCCCGAGCTGCGCGAGTCCGTGTTGTCGCTCCTGCGGGCCGAGCGGGATTCGGAGGGGCTCTTCCAGGCACCGGACCTCACGACGGCCAACGAAGCATTGCGTGAGCTCGTCGAGGACAGGGAAGAAAGCGCGTCCGGTTCGCCCCCGCGCGTGGGCTCCTATCGCATCCTTCGTCAGATCGGCCGGGGCGGAATGGGGTCCGTGTTCCTCGCCGAGCGTGCCGACGCGGATTTCGAGCAGCGGGTGGCGGTCAAGCTCCTCCGTCGCGGGATCGACACGGACGACATCGTACAGCGCTTCCTGGTTGAGCGCCGCATCCTCGCCGGTCTCACGCACCCCAACATCGCCCGACTCTACGACGGCGGATCGACGGAGGACGGACGACCCTTCCTGGTGATGGAGTATGTGGACGGAAGGCCCATCACCGAGTACTGCGATGCGGCCGGCCTCCCGCTCGAGCGACGCCTGGAGCTCTTCCTGCTCGTCGCGGACGCCGTCCGATACGCGCATGGGCAGCTCGTGGTCCATCGCGACATCAAGCCTTCCAACATCCTGGTGGCCGTGGACGGCCGGGTGAAGCTCCTCGACTTCGGCATCGCCAAGATCCTCGAGGGCGATGACGCGGAGGAGCCCGAGGCCCTCACCCGCACGGGCGTCAGGATCCTGACGCCCGAGTACGCCAGCCCCGAACAGCTGCGAGGCCTTCCGGTCACGACCGCTTCGGACGTCTACCAGCTCGGCGTCCTGCTCTTCGTCCTGCTGACGGGGCGGCGGCCCTTGGCGGGGCGCGGGGAGGCGACCCGTGGCGATGCCCGGTCCGTAGCCGCGACGCGCGCGAGCACGGCCGTGACGGGCGCCGCCGGCGAGGCAGCCCGCCTGCGCGGCACGACCCCGGACAGGCTGCAGCGCGCCCTCAGGGGTGACCTGGATACGATTCTCCAGAAGGCCCTGCGGGAGGAGCCGGAAGCGCGCTACACGTCGGCCGAGCAGATGGCCGACGACGTCCGCCGTCACCTCGGGGGCCGGCCCATCGCGGCCCGGCCGGACACACTGGCCTACCGCAGCGCGAAGTTCCTGCGCAGGAACCGCTGGGCCGCACCGGTATTCGCCGGCGGCATGGTGTTTCTCGCCCTGTATGTCGGCAGCTCCTTGCGGCACGCCGCACGACTCGAGGAGGAGCGGAACGCCGCACGCGAGCAGGCCGAGCGGGCGGAGCAGGTGCAGCGCCTCCTCGTGGACCTGTTCCAGAGCCCCGATCCCTACGACCCGGCCGACCCGGCGCGGGGGCGCGAGATCACGGTGGTGCAGGCGCTCGACATCGGGGCGCGCCGGGTGCTCTCCGAGCTGGAGGACCGCCCGCACATCCAGGCGAACCTCCTGGACGCGATCGCTTCGGTCTACACGAGCCTCGGGGCCCACGCGAAGGCTCTGCCCTTCGCCGAGCGCGCGCTCGCGTTGCACGAGCGACTCGACGGGCCTACGACGGCAGCGTACCGCGAGGCGCTGGCGCACCTCGCGGCGGTCCGGGGCGCGCTCGGGCCGGCGGACTCGGCGCTCGTGCTGTTTCGCCGCCGCCTGGACCTGGCCCTGGCGGACTCCGCAGCCACGCTGTCCGAGAGAATCGAAGCCCGGACGGATCTGGCCATGCACCTCTCGCAATACATGGGCCGACCCTCCGATGCGCTGGCGGAGCTGCGCGCCGCGGAGGCGGCAGCGGATTCCGGCGTAGTTCCACCACGCCGCCTGGCGCCGGTGCACCGGGGCCTCTCCGACGTGCTGGGGGCGCTGGGGCGGCCGGAGGAAGCCGAGCCTCACGCCCGCCGCGCCCTGGCACTGGACGAGACGGTCTTCGGCGCCGAATCACCCGAAGTGGCCATGGCCCACGAGAGCCTGGCCCAGGTGCTGGGCGCCTTGCAGCAGAACGACGAGGCCGGCGACGAGTTTCGGACGGCCGTCGAGATCCTCCGAGGCACCCTCGGGGAGACCAACGGCAACACCCTGAGCGCGCGGAACAACTACGCGTTGTTCCTCCGCCAGCGCGGCGACCTTTCCGGCGCGGAGCGCGAGCTGCGTCGCGTCCTCGACGACCGCATCCGCGGATACGGACCCACCTCCGCCAAGGTGGGGGACGGCTACCAGAACCTGGGGACGGTGCTCTTCGGCCTCGGCCGGCTCGAGGAGGCGGCGGACATGCACCGCCGGGCGGCGGCCGTCTACGAGCAGGCGCTGGAGCCCGGGGACTACCGTCTGGCGCTCCCCCACCTCTCCCTCGCAGGCGTGGAGCTGGCCCGCGCGCAGTTCGGCAGCGCCGAGGCCAGCGCGCGTCGCGCGCTGGAGGTCCTCGAGGCAACGCTGCCCGCCGGGCACTTCGCGATCGCCGTGGCGCGCTGCCGACTGGGTCGCGCACTGGTGGGCCGGGGCCGGGCGCAGGCGGGCCTGGCCGAGCTGACGGCTTCTGCCGAAGTGATCCGCTCGGCCGCCCAGGCGGCTCCCTACCGCGAGGAGTGCCTCGGTGCACTCTCCGAAGCGAGGCCGAGCTCCGGCGGTTGACCGGAGCTTCCGGGACCCGGGCGCCCTCCGGTCTCCCCGAGCTGCCCCGCCCCCCGAGGAGCCGCTGTCGGGTCCCAGGCCGTTTGTGCGCTTGGCGGATGTCACCCGGCGCCGTTCTCGCCGGACGCCCCGGCGGTAGGCCGGGCCCCCCAAACGCCCACGGAGGTGCCTCATGCGACGAGGACTGCCACGTGCCGCTGGCCTCGTGACGTTCGCCGCGCTGTCCATCGTCGGCTGCGCGGATTCGTCGAGTCCCACCGACACCGGTCCGACGACGGTCACGATCACCGGCGTCGCCGTCACCGCTCCGGCTTCGAGCTTGAAGGCGACCGAGACGCTGCAACTGACCGCGGCCGTACAGCCGGGCGAGGCGTCCCAGGCCGTGACGTGGTCGAGCTTCGACCCCAGCGTCGCCACCGTGGACGCATCGGGCCTGGTGAGCGGCCTCCACACAGGGCCCGTGACGATCCAGGCGACGAGCGTGGCGGATCCCACGAAGTCCGGAACCGTCGTCCTCGGCGTCGAGTGTCCCACCCCCCGCGAGGTGACGAGCAACATCGACGAGGATGCCACGTGGGAGAACTGGGTCGACGACAGTACCTGCCTCGACTACGTGGTTCGAACGAGCCTCGAGCTCACCAAGGCGGTGCTCACCATCGAGAACCATACGGCGGTGGGATTCGATCCGGGCGTCTACCTGATGATCCACGGCGACGACGCAGGGCTCACCGCCATCGGGTCCAGCGGGACCGCCGATACGTGGATCCTGACCGGGACGACGTTCTACCCCGAGGTCGGGTATGGCCTCGACGTCGCGGAGGAGGAAGCGGCCCGTGGTTGGTGGGGCGGTATCTACTTCAACCACTCGCGGAACCCGAACAACCACCTCGCGGACGGCCTGATCAAGTACGCCGGTGATGCCGACTTCCACCTCATCCAGCCGGCGGCGGTGATGATCGACGGGAGCTCGAGGGTCCGGATCCACGGGGTGGAGATGCTGGGGAGCAGCGCCTACGGCATGTTCATCCAGCGTGGCGCCGAAATGCCCGAGTCCGGGAACAACGTGCTCGGCAACAACACGTTGGGCCCCGCCTACGTCGACGCCTCCGTCGCGCACTACCTCGGCGCCGACAACTCGAAGCTCATCAACAACGGTCATCTCGGTGACTATGCCCACGACTGGGTGATGGTCGAGCCCGACGAGGTGACCGACGACGTCACGTGGGCCACCGTCACGGACCACGTCGACTTCGAGGGCAGCGAGAGGGAGGCGGATCAGCCGGGCGGCTATCGCATCCTGCCGGGGGGCGACCTTCAGATCACGGGCCACCTCACGCTCGAGCCCGGCGTCCACATCGAGTTCTCCCAGGGTGAGGAGATGTTGGTCAAGGGAAGCCTGAACGCCGAAGGCGACGATCGCGACGGCATCGTGTTCAGCGGTGCCGAGAAGGTCCGCGGCACCTGGGGGGGCATCCGGTTCGAGGACACCGCCGCCCCGGAGAACGTCCTGGACCACGTGACCATCGAGTACGGCGGCGGCCCCCCGCCCTCGGGGTCCCAGAAGCCGGCCGACCTCCTCGTCACGCACGGTTCCACCACGCTGCGTAGCCGGGTGTCGGTGAGCGCGTCGGTCCTGCGTGAGAGCGCGGGCTACGGCCTGTGGGTGCGCGGCGAGGACGAGGTCGCCGCCTTCACCGGGAACACGCTCACCGCGAACACGCTGGGCCCGGCCTACGTCGACCCGAAGGCGGTCGGCGGATTCCTCGACGACAACGTCTTCACCGGCAACGACGTCGACATGGTGAGCGTGAGCCACGGCACCGTGGTGGCGGACGCCACCTGGCGCGATCAGGGTGTTCCGTTCCGGGTGCTCGCCGGCGCGCCCAACGAGCTGGCGGTGGACGAGGGGGCCGTGCTGCGCCTCGAGCCGGGGGTGGACCTCCGCTTCGGGCCCGGCATGGGCGTGGCCGTCCGCGGGAACGCCTTCCTTGCCGCACTCGGCACCGCCGACCACCCCGTGACGCTGCACGGCGACGACACGCAGTGGCGCGGGATCCAGGTCCACGACAGCCGCGCGTACTTCGACCACACCGCGATCGACGATGCCGGCAGCGAGAAGTGGGGGGGCTCCGAGCCGGGAGCCGTGACCATCAACACCTCGAACGGGGGACTCAGCAAGGTGACCTTCACCGCCGACGTCACCAGCGTCGGGGCACCCTACGGAACCGTCTTCACGTCGGGAAGCGCGTATGGTCTCGGGTGTCTCTCCCCGGTCTACGTCCCGACGTCGCAGGTCGTGTCGGACCACTGCAACGCGAGCGGCCTGGTCGAGCCGCCGGCGGCCACACCTCGAAGTCGGTGGCGGTGACCGCGAAGGTGCGGGCGGGGTGTCTCCCCGCCCGCACCGATCCCGTCCCGTGCCTCGCCGAGCATTCGGCCCTCGAACGCCCGGGCACTCCTCGTCATCCGCCACGTCGAATCCTCGATGAGGCCACTCCACCTGACCATGGACGGGTCTGCGGCTTACGACGACACCACACTCCCGGTTCTCGAAGAAGCCTGGAGTCGGCCGCGAATGCGAAGACAGCACGTCTACGCCGAGAGTTGCGTCCTCTCGGGGCCCATCGGCAGGCGGCTGGCCCCGACGTCTCTCGCCTCGAGCTACGCGACAGGGCCACCCCGATGCCACTCCTTCAGTCCGGCAGCAGGGGCACCGACGGCGGCTCCTCGCGCCCGAGCAGCACGGCTCGCTTGATCGCGCCGGATCCGAATCGGTCCCGCAGCCGATCCACCGCTGCGTCGAGGGCAGGCGTCTCGCGCCGGTCGAGCGGGAGGGCGAGCTGGACCGCCTCGTCGCTCTCGAGATTGCCGAAGGTGACCCCGATGAGCGTGAGCCCCCGGCTGCGAACGGCCGGTATCGCGGCGGCGAGCAGCCCGCGCGCAACGGCGAGCAGGGAGTGCGTCTGCGCCGTCGCCTCGGGCAGCGTCTGCGAGCGCGTCGCACGCGTGAAGTCGCCGAACCGCATCCGGAGCGTGACGGTGCGGCACACGCGATGGGCGCGCCTGAGCCGCCCCGTCAGGCGGTCGACGAGCTCGATCAGCGCAGAGTCGAGGTCCTCGTGCGAGCGCTGCGGACGGCCGAGCGCGCGCTGTGCCCCCATGGATCGCCGGCGGCGGCCGGCCGTGACCGGCCGCGGGTCGCGATTGTGGGCGAGCGCGTGGAGGTGACGGCCCGATGCTCGCCCGAGCATCGCGATCAGCGTGTGCTCGTCGACGCGGGCCACCTCTCCCACGATGGTGATCCCGACTCTGCGCAGCTTGGCCGCGGTCCGCGGACCCACACCCCAGAGGTGCGCGACGGGGAGCGGATGGAGGAACGCCAGCTCGCCGTCCGGCGGCACCACGAGCAGACCGTCGGGCTTGGCCACGCTGCTCGCCACCTTGGCGAGGAATTTGGTGCGGGCGACGCCGACCGTGATCGGCAGCCCCACCCGCTCACGGACTTCGCTCCGGAGGCGTGTGGCGACCTCCACGGGCGTGCCCGACACGGCCTCGAGGCCGCGCACGTCGAGGAACGCCTCGTCGATCGACATCCCCTCGACCAACGGACTCGTGTCCTCGAACACCGCGAACACCGCCCGGCTCGCTTCGGCGTACGCGGACATGCGGGGCGGGACGACGATCGCGTGCGGACAGAGCCGCCGGGCCTGTGCGCCACCCATCGCCGTGCGCACCCCGTACGCCTTCGCCTCGTAGCTGGCGGCGAGCACGACCCCGCCGCCGACGATGACCGGGCGGCCGCGTAGGCGCGGGTCGTCGCGTTGCTCGACCGAGGCGTAGAAGGCGTCCAGGTCCGCGTGCAGGATGGTGGCGTCGGTTCGCACGAGTCGAGCCTCCTCGCCGGGTCAGCTTTTCGCTGCCTCCCGGACGTACAGCTCCCCGCCCTTCTCCCTGAACTCGTCCGCCTTGGCGCGCATCCCCGCGTCGATCGCCTCCACCGTCTCCAGCCCCTGCTCACGCGCGAACTGGCGCACGTCCTCGGTGATCCTCATCGAGCAGAACTTCGGCCCGCACATCGAGCAGAAGTGGGCGACCTTGGCCCCCTCCGCCGGGAGCGTCTCGTCGTGGTACTCCTCGGCGGTGACCGGGTCGAGGGAGAGGTTGAACTGGTCGTGCCACCGGAACTCGAAGCGCGCCTTGGAGAGCGCGTCGTCCCACTCCTGCGCGCGCGGATGCCCCTTCGCCAGGTCGGCCGCGTGCGCGGCGATCCGGTAGGTGATCACGCCGCGCTTCACGTCGTCGCGGTTGGGCAGGCCGAGGTGCTCCTTCGGTGTCACGTAGCAGAGCATCGCCGTGCCGTACCAGCCGATCTGCGCCGCACCGATCGCGCTCGTGATGTGGTCGTACGCCGGCGCGATGTCCGTGGTGAGCGGCCCGAGCGTGTAGAACGGCGCCTCGTCGCACCACTCTAGCTGCTTCTCCATGTTCTCCCGGATCATGTGCATGGGGACGTGGCCAGGCCCCTCGTTCATGACCTGCACGCCATACTCCCACGCGATGCGCGTGAGCTCACCCTGCGTCTTCAGCTCGGCGAACTGCGCCTCGTCGTTCGCGTCGCGGATCGAGCCGGGACGCAGCCCGTCGCCCAGCGAGAAGCTCACGTCGTAGGCGCGCATGATCTCGCAGATCTCGCGAAAGCGCGTGTACAGGAACGACTCCTGGTGATGCGCCATGCACCATTTCGCGATGATCGAGCCGCCGCGCGACACGATGCCGGTGAGCCGGTTCGCGGTCAGCGGGATGTAGCGCAGGAGCACGCCGGCGTGCACGGTGAAGTAGTCCACGCCCTGCTCGGCCTGCTCGACGAGCGTGTCGCGGTAGAGCTCCCAGGTGAGCTCCTCGGGCACGCCGTCCACCTTCTCGAGCGCCTGGTAGATGGGAACCGTGCCGATCGGCACCGGCGCGTTCCGCATGATCCATTCGCGCGTCTCGTGGATGTGCTTGCCCGTCGACAGGTCCATCACGGTGTCCGCACCCCACAGCGTGGCCCACCGCAGCTTCTCCACCTCCTCCTCGATCGACGAGCTGACCGCCGAGTTCCCGATGTTCGCGTTGATCTTCACCTTGAACGCACGCCCGATGATCGTGGGCTCGAGCTCGGGGTGGTTCACGTTCGCGGGGATGATCGCCCGGCCGCGCTCCACCTCGGCGCGCACGAACCCGGGCTCCATCCCCTCCCTCAGCGCCACGAACTCCATCTCGGGGGTGATCTCGCCCATGCGCGCCCACTCCATCTGTGTGATGGGGCCGCTCCCGCCCTTCAGGGTCCGGCGCGTCAGCGTGTCGGGCATCTCGACGCCGGCCGCCGGCGCGCGCGTCCGGCCGGTCTCGTGCACGTCGCGCGCGCGGATCCACGCCTCGCGCAGGGGCGGAAGGCCATGGCGCACGTCGAGGCCGAGGGGACCGCTCGTGTCGTGGACGCGGAGCGCCGGCTCGCCGCCGGTGAGCCGGATCTCCCGCATGGGGACGCGCACCCCACGGGTGCCCTCGACGTGGACCTTCCGGGAGTTCGGGAAGGCGCCCGGGTAGTCCGTGCCGTGGTCCTCCGTCCTGGGGGCGACGCGGGCGCGCGCGCCGTTCCCGGCGGCGTGGATGGCGGTGCCGTTGCCCGGGACGATGGGCAGGTCGTGACGGGCTCCGTTGCTTCCGTTGGTCTGGCTCATGGCTCGCATCCCCTCGTGGGCAGGTCCCGCGTGCGGGGAGAGCACGGCAGCGAAAAGGCCGTCGGCGACGCACGTCGCCCACGGCCACCAGGGGATGGGAAGCCCGTCCCCGGGCTCCCATCGCCGCGCTCCCTCCGCCGGTCTGAACCGGATCAGGTTCCAAGGGTCTTTCTCAATCCCGGGTTTCGTCGGCGTTGTCGTGGTCGCCGATGCGCCCCGGGATGCCCCTGGCGGCTCCCGGGAAGGTAGCGGGTGGGCCTGGCCATACAAGAGGGCGGCCCCGGGCACGCGGGCGCGCCGATTGACAGGTCACCGGTGCCCCTGGCACTCTCACGCGGCCGCCTAACCCCCGGGAGACCCCCTACGTGCGCCTCTGGGCCGAAGTCAAGCAGCGCCGCATCACCCAGATCGTCCTGACCTACCTGGCCGGCGGATGGATGGCGCTCGCCGTCGTCGATCAGGTGGTCGATCGCGAGGTGCTGCCTGCCGTCGCCTACCGCGTGGCGCTCACCCTGTACCTCTTCGGCGCCGTCGCCGCGGTCATCGTCGGGTGGTATCACGGTGAGAAGGGGCATCAGCGCGCGAGTCCCACGGAGCTGATGCTCGTCGCCTTCGTGGCCCTCGCAGGCCTCGGGGTGAGCGTGCGCATCGTGGTCACGGACGTGCGGACCTCCAGTGCGGCGCGCCGGGTGCAGTCGCTCGCCGAGGTCTCGTCGATGAATCTGCGCAGGATCGGCGTGCTCTACTTCACCGACCAGTCCCCCGACAGCTCGCTGACGCCGGTGGCCGACGCCCTCACCGAGGGGCTGATCATGTCCCTCTCCGAGGTGCACGATCTGGATGTGGTGTCACGCAACGGGTCGCAGAGCGTGCGCGGCCTCGGCCTGGCGCCGGACAGCGCCGCCGCCGTCCTCGGGGCCGGGACGATCATCGAGGGCAGCGTCCGCGAGACCGAGGGGAAGCTGAGTGTCACCGTCCAGCTCGTGGACGGGCAGAGCGGGGCGCAGATCGACAGCGACACCTATGCCTGGCCCACGGACTCCCTCGTGTCCGTCGGAGACCGGCTGGCCACGAAGGTGTCCGAGTCGCTCCGTGGCCTGCTTGGCCAGGAGATCCGGGTCCGCGAGGGCCGGCGGAGGGCCCCGAGCACGGCCGCCTGGATCCAGCTCGCACGCGGCCAGAAGTCGCTCAACGACGCGACCGAGGCTCTCCGGCGGGACGATGGACCAGGCGCCGCGCAGGCCTTCCGATCAGCGGCCACGGACCTGACGAACGCCCAGGCCATGGACGTCAGCGCGACCTGGACGCAGCCCGTGGTCCTCAGGGGTCGGATCGCGTACGAGAGCCTCCCGCTCGCGGAGAGCGTGGATGAGGCCGTGGGGTTCCTCGAGCTGGCCGTGACGCTCGCCGACTCCGCGCTGGACATCGAGCCCGACAACGCCGACGCCCTGGAGCTGCGGGGCACCGCCCGCTATCGCCGCTGGCTGTCGCGATTCGATTCGGATTCCGACGTGCTCGACCGCCTTCTCGAGGGAGCGCGCGCGGACCTGGAGCAGGCGGTCAAGCTCGAGCCCGATCGGGCGAGCGCGTACAGCACGCTCAGTCACCTCTACTATCAGGTCGGCGAGCCCGCGCTGGCCGTGATCGCCGCCCAGCGCGCCTACGAAGAGGACGCTTTCCTGGCCGTCGCAGACGGTGTGCTCTGGCGGCTCTACTCGGCCTCCTACGACCTGGAGGCGTACGGCCAGGCTCAGGCGTGGTGTGACGAGGGGCACCGTCGCTTCCCGGACAACTTCCGCTTCGTGCAATGCCGGCTCTTCCTCATGACGATGCCGTCGGCCCAGGTCGACGTGGACCGGGCGTGGAGCCTTTACTCGGAGCTCGTGCCCCTCCTCCCGGAGGGCCAGAAGACCTATCTGGCGGCGCTGGCACGCACGGTGGTTGGCGGCATCATCGGACGCGCGGGTCTGGCCGACAGCGCAAACGCCGTGCTCACGGCCGCGCGCCTTACGCCGACACAAGACCCCGAGGCCGAGCTCACCTCGGTCGAGGCGGCCATGCGCGCGCTGATGGGCGATACGGAGGGCTCGATTGGCCTCCTCCGGCGCTACGTCGCGCTCAACCCCGGCCATTTCGCGGGGCGGGAGGGCCTCACCTGGTGGTGGGACAACCTCAGAGGCAACCCGGAGTTCGAGAAGATCCGCGCCATGCGCTGAGGGCGGTCGAAGGGCGCGCGCCTTGACCGTGCAGGGCCGAACCTCCAAATACATGACGGCCCACGACGGCCTCGCCTTCCCTCCACGAGCCCCCCCGTCATGCGCTTTCCACGCCGCGCCCTCCTGTTCTTCTGCGTGCTCTGGGCCACCACGTGCACGGGGGACGACCCCGTTCATCCGCCCGTGGAGGCCCCCCTGGCCCCTTCCGCGTCCCTTGGGAGCGAGCTTCGCGCGGGGAACCCGTTGTTCTCGTTCCTCCCCCCGCTCGAGAGGCGGCGATATACGGCCGGCGCGTTCAGTGGCGCACTCCTTCCCGACGTCTTCATCTGCCTTCTCGACGAACCGGGCGGAGAGTGCGAGGCGTCACAGCCGGCGGGTCTCCCTCATTGGCCGGCTGGCACCGTCGGGCTGTCGCGACACAGGTACCGGGTGTTCTGGGACACGGACGATCCGCAGTGGAGTCCGCTCGACCCGAGCCGGTACTACCGGATCACCGTGCGCGTCGGCGGGGTCGAGCTCGGACACGTGGATGTGGACCCATGGCACCGCGGACGGACGTTCCGCGGCCGGGTGGACGACCAGCTCCGCGACGACGTCTACCCGATCGAGATCGGCAGAGTCGTCCCGATCATGTTCTGGATCGGCGTAGGGGCCTTGTGCGACTCCGACGACAAGGCGGTCATCGAGTGCACCGAACAGGCAATCGTCGACGAGAGCGGCGGTACGGTGCGGCTCACCCGCAAGGGCGAGGCCCTCGCGGTAACGATCCCCCCCAACAGCCTTCCGTCGAGCAACTCGATCACGGTCGTGCTGGAGCGCCTGGATCCGGCCCTGCTGGGCGAGCGCTGCCTCCCCCACCTGGACGCACCCCAGTTCGGGCCCTGTTTCCGGATACGCGCCATGGGGCTCGAAGGCCCGCTGACCCATCCGGCGGTCGTGTCGATCTGTGCCGAGCCCCCCGCCTTCGGGCTTCCGGAGGGTCAGGATGCCCTCCAGATCCATCGCTACGGCGACGATGGCTTCATCTACGGCCTCGCGAACACGCCAACGATGGACTGCGCCGAAGAGGTGGGCTTGCTGCGCGTTCCGGAGGCGGGGCCGATGCGCTATGCCGCCCGCGCGGTGAACGGCGTGGCCCGCTTCCTGGGCCCCCAGCCGCTGCGGGCGGCGCATCTCGGCCTCGGGGGCCTCACTTCGTCCTTCAGCCGCTTCCGCTGGGCGCTGCCCGGGACGATGGCGTGGGAGGACCCCTCCGTCGTGATCGGCCAGGACACGAGCCCGATCTTCCTCCCAGCCTCGATACGCGTGGTCGACGAGGAGGGGAGGAGCGTGGCCGGCGCGACCGTCCATTTCGAAAAGTCGATCGGCTCGGTGAGTGCCGCCAGCGCCGTCACGGGACCTGACGGCCGCGCTTCCATCGTATGGAATCTCGGCACTCCGCTCCCGGGCCAGTACACGCTCACCGCCCACGCCACGGGCCTCTGGGAGGCCCTCCGCGGGCACACGACCGGATTCCTGGCGGACCGGCGGGAGGTGACGCTCACGGTCACGATTTCCGGCGGCGAGTAGGCGCCGGCCGGCGCGGCCTGTGTCCTGTGGGGGCGGACGTGGACAGGCCCCCGGAACCCGGGATCTGGCCCTTGCGTAATATAGGAAAATCTATATATTAACATCTTCCAATCACTGATCCGACGAGAGCTGGATCCGAGAAGCGAGGCGAGAGCGATATGGCCGTGATCGAGGTAACCGACGCCAACTTCGAGCAGGAGGTGGCGAAGAGCGAGGGGGTGACCGTCGTGGACTTCTGGGCGCCGTGGTGCGGCCCGTGCCGCATGGTGGGCCCCGTCATCGAGGAGCTGTCCGAGGAGTACGCGGGGAAGGTCCGGTTCGCGAAGGTCAACGTGGACGACAACCAGCAGACCGCGGGAGCCTTCGGGATCCGCTCCATCCCCACCATCGGCTTCTTCAAGGACGGAGAGCCCGTGGGCGGCGTGGTGGGTGCCTACCCCAAGGAGGCGCTCCAGCAGGTGATCGAGGACGTTCTGGCGGACAAGGCCGAAACGACCTGATTCCCGGTCACGCCCGCTCTGCGTCGCGGCCGCGTCCCACCTCCGGGTGGGGCGCGGCCGTTCGCGTCGCGTGCGGCCCGCGCCCTAGGGCGCGCCGAAGTGCGTTTCGATCTCGACCCCCGACGCGCGCAGGAAGGCGGTCGGCAGCTCGCCGCCGATGAAGACGAAGACCTGGTCCGCCGGCACCTCCAGCACCCCCGCGTTCTCGCGGCCGAGGACCACCCTCCCCTGCCCGATCTCCCTGGGCGTGGTGTGCCAGAAGATCTCGATCGCGTTACGCGCCAGCGCGTCCTCCACCCGCTGGTGGTTGCCCGCCTTGATGCGCGAGAACGCCTCACCGCGGTACGACATCCGCACCTGGTTGCCGGGCTGCTCCGAGAGCGCGAGCGCGGCCTCCACGGCCGAGTCCCCTCCCCCGACCACCAGGATGCGGTCCCCGCTGTAGGCCTCGGGCTCCCGCAGGGAATAGGAGACGCGGGGCGAATCGTCCTCGCCGGGCACGCCCAGCTTGCGGGGAACACCCCGACGCCCGATCGCAAGGACGACGCGGTGCGCCGTGAGATCACCGGCGGGCGTCCGCACCCGGAAGTGGTACGGGCCGACCGGGTCGACCGCGGTCACCGTCTGGCCGGTGCGCACCTCCAGGCCGGCCCGGGACGCGATGTCCTTCCAGAGGTCGATCAGCTCCTCCTTCTCGATGTCGCGCACGGGGAGCTTGCCGTACCCGGGCACCTTCACCGGCCGCGTCATGACCAGCTTCTTGCGCGGGTAGTGCCGCACGGTGCCTCCCAGATCCTCCTTCTCGACCGTGACGAAGCGCAGCCCCTTCTCGAGTGCGGTCAGGGACGCGGACAGCCCCGCCGGCCCGCACCCCACGATCACCAGGTCGAGGAGACCGTCGGATCCTCGCTGCGTCTCCGAGGCCAGCCCCTCCACGCACTGCCGGCCCTGTTCGAAGGCGTTGGCGACGAGCCCCATCCCGCCCAGCTCGCCCACCACGTACAGCCCCGGGACGTTCGTCTCGAAGTTGCCTTTCACGCGCGGGAGGTCGACGCCACGCTTCTCGGTTCCGAACACGAGCTGGATCGCGTCCATGGGGCAGGCGCGCTCGCACAGGCCGTGGCCGATGCACCGCGCGGCCGTGACCGCCACGGCCTGACCGTGGCGGATGCCGAGCACACCCTCCGGGCAGACGGTCACGCAGCTCGACGTGCCGATGCACCCCTCCGGATCCACCACCGGATGGAGCGACACCGGCTCGTGCAGCCCGTAGCGCAGGGCCTCGAGGTGGGCCTCCTCGGTCGCCCGCTCCTTCCGTTTCAGCCGGAGGAGCACCGGGAGGGTGGCGACGACCGTGAGGACGACGGCGATGCCCCAGATCAGGGCGGTGTCGCTCATGGCTCAGAAGATCCGATACAGTCCGAGGTCGAAGGCTTGCCCGGTGAGGGTGCTCCCCCATTCGAGACGCAGGCGGCCGGAGGCGCGCAGCCCGGACGAGAACGGGACATCGAGCGACCCTTCGAGGGCATGCGTCTCGTTCAGTCGGTCGAGGTAGTCCGAACGGCTGTAGCGGTAGCCCATACGGAGCCAAGCCGGCTGGAACCTGAAGGAGAGCGAGGGCGCCGCCGTGAGGGTGCTCCCGTACGGCCCGGTCCACCGCGCCAGGCTCCCCCACAACCCGACCCACCCCGTCCCCGGAAGCGGGTCGAGGGAGAACGACCCGGTGGCTCCCCAGCTGTGCCGCCCCGACCGATCGGCGCCGCGCGAGCCGTCCAGCGAGACGAACGCCGACCCTCCGCGCATCGACACCCCCGCGTCGATGCGCTCGTTGCGCGGCGCGAAGAACGCGGCGGTGGGACCCTGCACCCACGTCTCGCGGCGCGCGAACGCGCCGCGGAGCTGGAGGCCCGCCCCCACGTCGATCGACCCGTTCACGCGCAGGCGGGACACCCGCCAGCCGCCGTCGTTCTCCTGGTCGAGCTGGAGGTCGTGGCCGACGTGCAGGGGCCCCAGGCTCATGCGCTGCGTGGCGCCGAAGAACGTGTGGTCCGGGAGGCTGTCCGTCGGGCGGAGCGCGTGGGCCGACAGGTCCCCGGCCCAGCGCCATCCCCTCCCCCGCGCGCTCGCGTCCATGAACACGGTCGCCTTGGGCGACGTCACCGACGGGCGCTCGTTCCAGCGGTCGGGCTCGAAGCCCACGATCGCGCCCACGCCGAACGCACGGCCTACACGCAGGAGGGCACCGTCCCAGAAGCCGCTGTACGATTCGACCGGGCTGTGGAAGCGGCCGAAAGCGACCCGCAGCGGCACGGCCGTGAACTCCCGCTCCAGGACCGCAGCGTACACGCGTGCCGAGGATGCCGGCTGGATGAGGTCCTCGCTGCTGTAGCGGTAGGCCAGGCGCATGCTCGTGCGCAGCTGGAAGCCCGCGACCGCGCCGGGCACCGTCGCATCGAACCGGAACGCCGGTGTGGCGAACATCCGATCGACGCTCGTGGGATCCACGTCACCGACCTGTGTGGTGGAGCGGTTGCCCGACATCTCGAGGCCGATCCTCCCGTGTGGGCGCGGTCCGACAGGCGTCCGCGGCGCACGCGCCTCGCGGGCGGACGGCGGAGCCGGCATCCCCGTTGCCGGCCTCGGGGACCGCGTGGCCGTCGTGGCGGCGGACGGCGCCGCCCGGGTCGGCGGAGGCTCGGGGACGGCCTCCGCCGGCTCGCGGAGGAGCTGGAGGGTCAGCGACTGGCCACGCGTCACCGCGAAGGGCGCTCCGGCGAACGAGAGCACGGAGCGCGTCTCGGTGCTGGCTGTGACCGTCAGCTTCCCGGCCGGCGCGCCGTCGCGCTCGACTTCGAGCGTGTCGCCCGTGGCGAGCCCGTGGCGCGTGCCGACGTCGAGATATACGGACGTGCCTGCCACCTGGCGCACGCGCACCGTGATCGTCGGTGGCGACGCCTGGGCGAGCACCCGTCCCGGGGCGACCACGAGAAGCGCGAGGACGAGCCCCGCAGCGTGGAGGAAGCGCCGCTCAGCCACCACGACCTCTCGGGTGGCAGCTGAAGCATGCGTGGCTCTCGTACACGTAGCTGCGCACCTCGCGGTGGTGGTTGTCGGTGTTGCCCTGGGTGTGGCACGTGGTGCAGGTGAAGTCGGCGAAGTTCCCCCCCAGGTGACAGTCGTTGCAGGTGTCCCACCTCCCCCGGTGCGAGCCCGAGTAGATCGGGAAATACCGGCTGTCGTGGTCGAAGGTGGACGGCTGCCACGCGCTCGTGGTGTGGCAGGTCGAGCACTCGGTCGGATAGCCGGAGCCGCCGTGCGCGCCGTCGTAGTCGGTCTGATGGCACGCGACGCAATCGTCCTGGTTCGCCGGCTCCGGGAAGAGGAGCCCGTAGCCGGGGATCGAGTGGCATGCCGAGCACGCCGCCGTCGCGTGGGCACCCAGGAGCTGGAAGCCACCCGAGATCGCGGGGTGGTCCATCGTGGCCCCACTCCAGGTGTTGGCCTGGTGGCAGGTCAGGCAGGTGGTCGGGAAGCCCGAGCCCGCGTGCTCGCGGTCGTAGTCCGCCTGGTGGCAGGACACGCAATCGTTGTTGTCCGCCGGCTCCGGGAAGAGGAGCGAGTAGTCCGGTAGCGAGTGGCACGCCGTGCACGCCGCCGTCGCGTGCGGGCCCTGGAGCACGAAGCCTCCCGAGATCGCCGCATGATCGACCGTGGCGCCGTCCCACCCGCTCTGGCTGTGACAGCTCAGGCACGTGGTCGGGAAGCCGGAGCCCGCGTGCTCCCGGTCGTAGTCCGCCTGGTGGCACGCCACGCAGTCCTGCGGCCCGGAGGGGAGCTCCGAGAGGTGCCCCGGAGGCCCGTGGCACGACGCGCACGGCGCCGGCGCGTGGGCGCCCACCAGCGGGAAGCCCGTGGTGCCGTGGTCGAACGTCGCGCCCTCCCACCGATCGGTGGCGTGGCACGACGTGCAGGTGGTCGGGTAGCCCGACCCCGCGTGGTTGGCGTCGTAGTCGGACTGGTGGCAGACCACGCAGTCGTTGTTGTTCGCCGGCTCCGGGAAGAGGAGCGCGTAGTCGGGTAGCGAATGGCACGCCGTGCACGCGGCCGTCGCGTGCGGGCCCTGGAGCGCGAAGCCTCCCGAGATCGCGACGTGGTCGACCGTGGCGCCGTCCCATCGACTCTGGCTGTGACAGCTCAGGCACGTGGTCGGGAAGCCGGAGCCCGCGTGCTCCCGGTCGTAGTCCGCCTGGTGGCACGCCGCGCAGTCCTGCGGCCCGGAGGGGAGCTCCGAGAGGTGCCCCGGAGGCCCGTGGCACGACGCGCACGGCGCCGGCGCGTGGGCGCCCACCAGCGGGAAGCCCGTGGTGCCGTGGTCGAACGTCGCGCCCTCCCACCGATCGGTGGCGTGGCACGACGTGCACGTCATCGGGAAGCCCGAGTCCGCGTGGTTCGCGTCGTAGTCGGACTGGTGGCAGACCACGCAGTCGTTCGGGCCCGACGGCTGCGGGAAGAGCAGCCCGTAGTCGGGCACGGAGTGACAGGACGAGCACGCCGCAGTCGCGTGCGGGCCCTCCAGGGCGTAGCCGTTCGCGACCGAGGCGTGGTCGAAGCTCGCGCCCTGCCACGTGCTCTGCGTGTGGCACTCCATGCAGGTGGTCGGGATGCTCGACCCGCCGTGCTCGCGGTCGTAGTCCGCCTGGTGGCAGGCCGCGCAGTCCTCCGGTCCGGACGGGAGCGTGGAGAGGTGCGCGGGCGCGCCATGGCAGTCGGCGCAGGCCGCGGGCTCGTGCGCGCCCACCAGGGGGAAGCCCGTCGAGGCGTGGTCGAAAGTGGCACCGTCCCAGCGGTCGAGCCCGTGACAGGACTGGCAGGTCCCGGGGTAGCCGGACCCGGCGTGCTCGCGATCGTAGTCCGTCTGGTGACAAGCCGCGCAGTCGTCCTGGGTCGCCGGCGTCGGGAAGCGCAGCGTGCGGTCCCCTTCGGCGTGGCAGGACGCGCACTCCAGCGCGGCGTGGCTTCCCAGGAGCGCGAAGCCGGTCTGCGCGTGGTCGAAGGTCGCGCCCGACCAGGTGTCGACGGTGTGGCACGACGTGCAGGTGGTGGGGAAGCCCGAGCCGCCGTGCTCGCGGTCGTAGTCCGTCTGGTGGCAGGACGAGCACTCCTCCGGGTTGGTCGCGGCGAAGAGCGGCTCCATCCCCGGCTGGCGGTGGCATCCGGCGCACTGCAGCGCGGTGTGCGCGCCCACGAGGGCGAAGCCTCCGGAGACGGCCGCATGGTCGAAGGCGGGCGCGTCGGTCCACCCGACCGTGCTGTGGCACTCCGTGCACGTCGTCGGATAGCCGGCGCCCACATGGTCGACCACGCGTGCTCCCTGGTAGTCGGCCTGGTGACAGGACACGCAGTCGGTCGCGAGCGCAGTGAATGCGCCACCCACGTCGCTCACGTGACAGCTCTCGCACGTGACCTGACGATGCGCGCCCGTGAGCGGGAAGGACGTGCGAGCGTGGATCGCCTCCCCGTCCACGCTCTCGAAGGAGCGGGTCGTGTGGCAGGACGCGCACGCCTGCACCATGTGCCCCTCGTGGACGTCCGCATGGCAGCTCGAGCAGTCGTCCGCCTTCACGTCGGGGCCGTCGAAGCGCAGGTCGAGGTGGCAACCGGCGCACGGCACCTGCGTATGGGCGCCGCTGAGCACGAACCCGCTGACGGCGCCGTGCACGAAGTCCAGGGTGTCCCGCAGGGGCACCCAGCCCTCGTTCGTGTGGCACGTCGAGCAGTCCATACCCTCCGGAAGCGGCCCGTGCGGGTTCACCTTCGCCTGCCGCGCCGCGGCGGGGCCCGCGCCCGCCCCGATCCCCGTCACCACGGCCAGCATCAGCAGCGTTGGACGACTCACGACGTACCTCCGTGGCAGTCCCGGCACTCGGTGCCGAGGGGGCGGTAGACGACGACGTCCGTGCCCGAGGCGGTCTTCTCCGCCCGATGGCACGACGCGCACGGGACACCGCTGTGCGCGCCGCCCAGCGGGAACCGCGTGCCGTCGTGGTCGAAGGTCTCGATCCGGAACGAGTCCATCCCGTGGCAGGCGTCGCACGCGCGCCCGGCGAACTGGTCGCCGTGGGGGCTCCTCTTCGTGTGGCAGTCCAGACAGGTCGCGGCCTCGAGCCGGAAGGTGGGCACGCCGGCCTCCTCCACGTGGCAGGACATGCACGCCACCGCGCGGTGCGCGCCCTCGAGGGCGAACGACGTCTCACGGTCGTGTCGCCCGGCGTCGAAGCGCGCGGGGATCCACGCCACCTGTCCGTGACAGCTCGCGCAGTCTCCCGCGTCGTCGCGCGCAGCGAATGCGCCGTCGTGCCGGTCCTGGTGGCAGGTCAGGCACGTGCCCGCCGCCACGTCGGGCCGCGGGAAGGCCCGCGTCTCCGTGCCCTTCGAGAAGCGGATCCGGATGCCGCTCGCCGCGGCCGCCCCCGAGCGGTGACAGGACGCGCAGGACACCGTGGCGTGGGCTCCCTCCAGCTCGAAGCCCGTCGTGGCGTGGTCGAACGTGCTCTCCACGCGACCGCGGTCGACGCGCTGCCACCCTGCCGTGGAGTGGCACGTCTCGCACCGGCCGGGCATCGCGCCGTGGTGCTGGTCCTCGTGGCAGTCCGTGCAGCGTCCGGCGAGGAGGCCCTCGTACCGTACCGCCGGCGGCAGGTCGCCTCCGCGCGGCGTTGTCTCGTGGCACTTCGAGCACTCCACGTCACGGTGACGCCCGGTAAGGTGGAAGTCGGTGCGGTCGTGGTTGAAGCGCTGCGCGCCCTTCCAGCCATCCATGTCGTGGCAGTCCGTACACTTCCGGTCCGCGAACTGAGGGCCGTGCGGCGAATCGGACTCGTGACAGGACGCGCACGCCCCGGGGAGGCCGAGGAAGGTCCTCTGGAGCGCTCCGTGCTCTCCCTTGGCCGTGCGAACGTCGGCGTCCTCGATGTGCTCGGGGGTGTGGCAGCCGCGACACCCCGCCTCGGCATGGCGCCCCTCCAGCGGCCACCCCGTGAGCGTGTGGTCGAAGCGGAGGGTATCGAGGCGGACGAGGTCGAAGTCGACGCCGAAGTGCTCCTTGTGGCAGGTGGCGCAATCGCGCTCGGAGAGCGAAGCGTGGAAGCCCTGCTCCCCCTCGAGGCGCCGCGCGAGGGGCTCGTGGCACGCGAGGCACTTCGCCTCGGACACCCCCGCCTTCCGGAGCTCGTGGCACTCGGTGCAGTGGCGAATGCCCTCCAGGTCGGCGTGGACCTTCGAGAGCTTGCCGGGCGAGATGAGCTGAGCGGACGCGACTCCGGGCCAGCCCAGGCAGATCAAGGCGAGCCAGGCCAGCGGCGAGCGGGGCGGGGTCCGGGGCAGGGACGGCACCGCGTCAGCTCCCCTTCAGCCGGGCCAGGGCGTCCGAGATCCGCGCGAGGAGCGCACCGTCCGTCGCGGTCTCCCTCGCCTCCTCGAAGAGGCGCACGGCCTCGTCGGTACGTCCCTGGTTCGCGCGCACCGCGGCCAGGTCGTAGCGGGCGACCGCGTCACCGGAGTCCTGGTCCAGCCGGTCGAGGAGCACGCCCCCCGCCAGGTCCCACTCGCCGAGCTCCCCATGGGCGGCCGCCAGGTCGTAGTACGCCTGCGGCTCGGCCGGGTCCAGCTCGATGGCCTGCTGGTAGTACGTCGAGGCATCGCGCGTACGGTGCCCGTCGTGCAGCAGCCTCGCCAGCTCGACCACGCCCTCACGAGCCTTCGGCTCGGCCGCGACGCGCATGCGCACGGCGTGCAGCCGCTCCTCGTACGCGGCGGTGGCGGCCTGCCCGCCCGGCGTGATCCCCGCGGCCGCATGCGCCCTGGCCGCGGCATCGGCCGCGTTCGCCGGAGCCGTCGCGGAAGCGCCGCCGGGAGGCTGCGACGGACCGGGCTCCCCCGAGCGCTGCTGCGCGGCGAAGAGCGCCACCGCCGCGCCCACGCCCGCCACGAGCGCCACCGGCGCGGCCACGCGCGCCGTCACGGGGAGGCGGGCGCGGCTCAACCGAACACCCAGGTGTAGCCGAAGAGCACGGCGACGAGCACGTGCACGCCGAGGATGATGAACATCACCGTCGCCAGCGGGAGGTGCACGACGTGCCAGTAGCGGAAGAGCCGCTGGAACGGATGGAGGAGGAGCGTCTGCTGGCGCAGCTTGCGCTGCTCCTTCGCGAGGTCGAGCACCGGGGACTGCAGCTCCTTCGGCACGCCGCGACCGTGCAAGAACTTGCGTACTCCACGCAGATGTCTGCGTTGTCTGAAGTCCTCGCGCATGGCGTGCGCGAGCGCGCCGACGAGCCCCGATCCGGACGCCGTCGCACCCGCCGGGACGAGGAGCGCCTCGAGGTCGTCGACGGGGAGGTTGGTGCGCACCGCGATGTCACGTGACAGCTCCCGCACCTGCTCGCCGATGGCGTCGAGGGTGAGGAAGCGGCCGTTGATCGTCTTCGGAATGCGCACGTAGACGTAGCGACCGAACACGCCGCTCAGCACCACGATCGACATGCTCCAGAACGCGATCGAAACGATGCCCCCGAACTTGAAGGTGGTGTGCAGGAGGACGAGGAACGGGCCGAGCGTGCACAGGAAGATGTGGACCTGCAACCAGTGCTTGAGGGCGCCGAACCGCGCCATGAGTCGCAGTCGCTTGCGGGCCGTATATCCAGCAACCCCAACGAAAACCATCGTTGCGCCGACGATGCCGTATCCCTGTCCGACGAGTCCCGTTGGAGCGAAGAGGGGGGCGAGATCGGAGTACGCGCGCTGGTCGAGCGGAAGGAGGTAGTAGTCGAGGCCGGCCACGAGCGCCGAGCCGGCCACCGACAGCCAGACCACGGTCAGGACGAATGACAGCAAACCTGCTCCTCCTCGGGGTCGTCCGGGGCACATGCAATTCCCGCGCCGAGCGAGGTGGTGCGCCGTGTAACGAAAAAGCCGTCCGGCGCATCCTCGCGACGGGCGGCGGCCGGGCGACCGGATCCCGGTCGTCCGTCCTGGCAGCTGGGCCATCCGACCCTCGTCGGACCCCTGGCTTTGCGTCCCGCCGTCACCGGCGGTTTGCCCTTTTGCAGGATGGTCCACGTTATGCGTTGGCGGTTACGCTCCGCAACCCTTTCGGAGCCCGCGACGAGATCGCGACACGTGACCGCAAAGCCACGATGAATCAACGATGAACGACGTCTACCGAGCCATCGCCGACCCTACCCGCCGCGATCTCCTCGATGCCCTCTTCGAACGGGACGGACAGACGTTGAGCGAGCTCGGCGGACGGTTCGCCATGACCCGCTTCGGCGTGATGAAGCACCTCCGCGTGCTCGAGGAAGCGGGTCTGATCCGGGCCGAGCGACGCGGCCGCGAGAAGCTGCACTTCCTCGAGGCCGGGCCCATCCGGCTCCTGCAGGAGCGATGGATCGGCAAGTACGTCGAGCGCGCCGTCCTCGCCGAGCGCGCGGGTGCCCCGAAAGACACGTCCGGGCAGGCGACCACAGATGGGGAGGATCCGCCGACGCCTTCACGGCCGAGCGGAGCCGACGCCGATGCCGGCCCGACGGCCAGCCCGGCGAAGAAGGTCTTCATCACGTTCATCCGGACGACGCCGGAGCGCCTGTGGAGGACGCTCACCACGTCCGGGGGCGAGATGGCGCTCCCCGGCGCCCGCAACCTGGTGCTCGATCCGCCGTGGCAGCTCGTGCAGGCGGTGCCGGCCGCGGGGGGCGGGGGCGTTCTTGGTGACGCGCGGGTCACGTGGGAGATCCACCCCGTCGGCGACGCGTGCTGCCTGAGGGTGGAGCATGAGGATCACGACCCGAACGCACGCTCCGAGCCTCCCGCCCTCTCGACGATCCTGTCGCACCTCAAGACAGCGCTCGACGGCGGCCGCCCGCTCCCCCCGCCCCGCCTCCTCGCGCCCAAGCGCCCCGAGGCCCCGCACGACTGAAGGCCGACGAGAAGCCCCCCGGACCGCGAGGGGTCCCGGGGGGCAGTCCGTCTCGCGCGGATCCGGGGAGCGCGGTCCGGCGGTTAGTGCGCCGCGGCCTCCGCCTCCTCCTCCTCGCGTGCCTGTGCGATCTTCTGCGCCAGGTGGTCCGGCACCGGCTCGTAGCCGGCGACGTGGCGGCCGTGGTGGGCGCGCCCCTGCGTCATCGAGCGCAGGAAGGACGCGTACTTGTACAGCTCGGACTCCGGCACGAGCGCCTTGATGACCGTGCGACCGTCGGCGGGCTCCATCCCGAGGACCTTTCCGCGCCGGGAGGTCAGGTCGCCCATGATGTCGCCGACGTATTCGTCCGGCGTCGTGACCGCGACCTCGAGCACCGGCTCGAGGAGGATCGGTCTGCACTTCACGGCGACGGTCCTGAACGCCTGGGTACCGGCCAGCTTGAAGGCGATGTCCGACGAGTCCACGGAGTGGTACGACCCGTCGAAGCACTCGGCGGAGAAGTCGACGACCGGGTACCCGGCCACGATCCCGCGTTGCGCGGCCTCCTGGATACCCCGGTCGACCGAGGGGAGGTACTTGCCCGGGATCACGCCGCCCTTGATCGAGTCGATGAACTCGTAGCCCCCACCGCGGGGCCTCGGCGCGATGCGGACCCAGCAGTCACCGAACTGTCCGCGACCGCCGGACTGTTTCTTGTGCCGACCCTGGCCCTCCGCCGTGCCCGTGATCGTCTCGCGGTAGGCGATCTTGGGTTGCTCCGTCTCGATCTTGACGCCGTACTTGCGAGCCATGCGCTCGAACTGGATGTCCAGGTGCAGCTCGCCCACGCCGCGCGCGATCGTCTGGTGGAGCTCCCCGTTGAACGCGGCGGAGAAGGTCGGGTCCTCCTCGTGCAGCTTCGGGATCACCTCGCCCAGCTTGTCCTCGTCGTTGCGCGACGCTCCCCGGATCGCGATCGCGATGTCGGCCTTGGGGAACTCGATGCGCGCGAGCGCGACCGGCCGCTCCCGCGTGCACAGCGTGTCGTTCGTGTGCGTGTGCTTGAGCTTGGCCACCACGCCGATGTCCCCGGCGTGGAGCTGCGCCACCTCCACCCGCTCCTTCCCCTGCGGGATGCTCAGGTGGTTGAGCTTCTCGGTGGCGCCGTCCGAGGCGTTCACCACCTCCATCCCGTTCGTGATCCGGCCCGAGAAGACGCGGAAGTACGAGAGCTCGCCCACGTGCGGCTCGGCGGCCGTCTTGAAGACGTGCGCCGCCAGCGTCTCGTCGTCCGTGGCGTGGATCTCGATGTCCTGGTCCAGGCCGGGACGGTGCGCCTTCTCGGGGCGCGCCTCGGCGGGCGAGGGACAGAGCTCCACGATCTTCCGCAGGAGGGCACGCATCCCGTAGGTGAGCGGGGCCGCGCCACAGAAGACGGGGAAGACCTCGCAGCGCCCCATCCCGCGCGCCATCGCCTCGATGGCCTCCTCGCGGGAGATGTGGCCGCCCTCGAGGTACGCCTCCAGGAGCTTCTCGTCGGTGGTCGCGAGCGACTCCTGCAGCTCGGTCTCCCAACGTCCTTCCTGGTCCTTGTACTCGTCCGGGACGTCGGTCTCGTCGTACTCGCCGTTGGCCGTCCCCTTCTTGAAGAGGTGGGCCTTCTCGCTGAAGAGGTTGATGATGCCGTGGAAGTCGAGGCCCTGCCCGACGGGGATCTCGACGGGTAGCGCGCTCTCGCTCAGGCGGGACTTGATCTGCTGGTAGACGCCCTCGAAGTCGGCGTGCTCCTTGTCCATCATGGAGACGAAGAGGATCCGCGGGATCCCGCGCGCCTCGCAATACTCCCACACCCGCTCGGTGCCCACCTCCACCCCGGAGGTGGCGCTGACGACGATGATCGCCGCGTCCGCGACCCGCACGGCGGAGAGCGCCTCCCCCGTGAAATCCAGGTATCCGGGGGTGTCCAGCAGGTTGATCTTCGTGTCCAGGTGCTCGGCATAGGTCGGCGTGAGCTGGATGCTGATGCCGTGCGCGTGCTCTTCCGGGGCGTGCATCGTGTGGGCCGTACCGTCGTCCACCTTGCCGTGCCGCTTGGACGTGCCCGACACGAAGCACAGGGATTCAATCAGGCTGGTCTTCCCCGAGCTTCCGTGGCCAAGGACCGCGACGTTCCTGATGCGGTCCGTGGCATACTCCCTGGCCGATGGCATGCCGTTCTCCTTCGATGCATCGAGGCCCGCCGCCTCCGGCTCACTGGCCGGCGGCGGAGGGCCCCGTTGGATGACCTGCTGGGCACCGGATCGTAGGCCGGGCCCGGAGGGGACGCAAGCGGGAAAAGCCCTACACCCGGCTACCTCTTCGGGCGAAAGGCGTTCCCCACCATGTCAGGGGAGAACAGGTCCGCCCGCCCCGTGCTGGCGTAGCGGTAGAGCGCCGCGGTGTAGATCCCCTTGAGCGCCGAGGCGACGAGGCCGAGGAAGACGTATCCGGCCACGCACACCACGACCGCACCGAGCACCGTGGGGGGGGCGATGAGCGCCGACAGCCAGATCATCCCGGCGCAGACGATCGTCCAGGAGAGCGCCATCAGCACGACGGCCCATCCCATCCCGAAGTTGCCGACCACCTGCTCGCCCCACGTCTCGCGGAAGAGCTGCGCACTCTCCTTCACGGCGTCGATCGGGCCGACGTTCCGGGTCACCAGGATCGGGACCGCCAGGTAGGTGGCGAGCGTCCAGGCCATCCCCACCAGGCCGACGACCATCCGGCCGATGAAGCCGGTGCGCTCCGAGATGAAGCGGAAGATCATCCCGACCGTCGCGGCCAGCGCCGCGTAGCCCAGGATCGACCGCATCCGGCTCGCCGCGATGGTCAGCCCGTCGGACACGGTGGGATCACCGCCGTCGAGCCGGATGAGCGCAGCGCCCACGAGCGCGGAGTTGAAGAAGAAGATGACCGTGTACTGGACCAGGTAGAACAGGAAGCCCAGCACGTAGCCGAGGTAGGGGGCGTCGCCCTCGGAGAAGACCCTCCACCCCCCGGAGATCGCGAACGGTACGACGAAGCTCGCCCCCACCAGCAGGGTGGCGATCCCGGACATGAGCGGGAACACCAGGAGCTCCTTGTCCATCTTGAGGACGCGCGCGCTCGCCTTCACGAGCGCCCAGCTGTTCGAGACGCGGCCCGCCATCGTATCCCCTCCGGGTCGGAGTGCCGGGGGCCCCACGGCCCGGGGCCCCGTTCACCTGGCAGGTACGGAGATGCCGCGCCGGATCTTCGCGGACCCCGGGGGCGTCGTCCGGGCGCGGCGCTACCGCCCGACCCGGTCGGCCTCCGCCTCCGTGGCCGCGAGCCGCCCGGTCTTCAGCTCCAGTACCAGGCGGTCGAGGTCGTACACCACGTCGAGCGCCTGGAGCACGCCGCGCACGTCCACCGCGACCGCGCGGTTGGTCTCCGGCAGGTAGATGTAGTCGCCCGGGAGGCTCTCGATGTTGCCGTCGAAGACGACGCCGACGATCTCCAGGTCCTTGTCGAGCACGGGGGATCCGGAGTTGCCGCCGATGATGTCGGCGGTGGTCACGAAGTCGAGCGGTGTGGACAGGTCGAGCCCCCTGGGAACCGGCGTCCACCGGTCCGGCAGGGCCCACTCCTCGCGGTTCGGGAAGGAGAAGTGCCGGTCGTACATCCCGAAGAGCGTGGTGTGCCAGGGCGCGACCGTGCCGTTGTAGTCGTAGCCCTTCACCTCGCCGTCGGCGATGCGCAGCGAGAAGGTGGCGTCCGGCGGCACGTCCGTGCCGTACACCTCGAAGCGCGCGCGCCCGAGCTGGGCGCTGAGCTCCTCCTCCTGCGGGAACACGCCGGAGACCATCTGCTGGAACTGGATGAACTGGGGCAGATAGCCGCGCACCACCTGGAGCGCCGGGTCCGTGAGCTGGACCTTGTCGTTCTCCACGGCGTCGATCGCCCCGGCCGAGTCGGCGAGCATGCTGTTCTCGCGCACCACGGTCGCCGCACCCTCGGGCGAGCGTCCCTGCAGGACGGTCTGCACGAACTGCGCGTCCTGCCCGTAGTAGCCGATGAAGTCACGGAAGCGCGCGGCCATGAACCCCTCGTCCAGCTCGGCCGGCTGGTCAGGCACCTTCTTCAGCTCCTCCATGAGCCCGTCGAGCTGCTCCTTGGAGCCCCCGCCCCGCTTCACGTTCATGACCTGGAACGTGACGAGCGCACGGTACAGGGTGGACGAGGCCATCTGCTCGCTGGTCAGGGCCAGGAAGGCCCCGAAGCCCTCCTTCTGCCGACGCTTCTGGCCCTGGAGGTCGGCCATCTTCTCGATGAGGCCGCCGTAGCGCTCCGAGAGCGACGAGTCCGCCGCGATCGCCTTGCGGAAGCGCTCCTGCGTATCCTTGCGCCGGGCGATGATCACCGGGTCCTCGAGGCCGCGGATCTGCCCGGCGTAGGCTTTCTCGGAATTGCTCAGCTCGAAGTACTGGTTCTCCAGGTCGCGCGCCTTGGCCACGTCCGGGTGGCTCTCCATGTAGTCCTTCAGCACCGACATGCGCGAGCGCAGGAGCGCCAGCACGTCCCGGTCGCTCACGTCGCGCCGGAACTCGAGCTCGGCCACGGTCTGGAGGCGGCTGGTGGAGCCGGGGTTGCCCACGATGAAGACGGGATCGCCCTGGTGGAGCCCGTCCTCGTCGACCTTGAAGTAGTGGTCGCTCTTGATCGGGTTGCCCTGCTCGTCGTAGAGGCGGAAGAAGGAGAAGTCGAGGTTGTAACGCGGGTACGTGAAGTTGTCGGGATCCCCGCCGAAGAATCCGATCTGCACCTCCGGCGCCATCACGAGCTTCGCGTTCTCGTACCGGTGGAAGACGTACGCGGACGTGCGCCCTCCGTTGTACAGCGACACCATCTCGACGACGATCCCCGCCTCCTCGCCGCCGCGCTCCTTCGTGATCCGACCCTCGATCTCCTTGAGGACCGCCTCGCGCGCGTCGGCGCGCTCGTCGATCGAGACCGTGTCGAGCTGCTGGTTCACCTCGTCCGTGACGTCCACGATGTCCACGAGCTGATCGGCGTGGAAATCCTTCACGGCACGCTCGTCGGCGAGGTTCTTCGCGTAGAAGCCGTCGGCGAGGAGATCCTCCCCCGGCTTCTGCACCTGCGTGACGAACTCACGCGCGCAGTGGTGGTTGGTCATCACGAGACCGTTCGGCGACACGAAGGACGCCGAGCAGCTCGGGATGCGCAGCGCCCCGAGGCGCGCCTTCGCGAACCAGGCGGAGTCGGGGTTGAAGTGGTAGGTACGCGCGAAGTAGGCCGTGGGAGGGAACTCGAAGGTCCACATCTTCCCCTGGTCGAACTCGCCCGCGTGGACCGTGTCCAGGTTCACGCCGAAGAGCTCCGGCTTCACCATCTGCGCGGGCGCCGAGTCCGTGCGCACGAGCGGGATGTCCGGGGAGGGCTGCGCGGCCGCCGGCTCCGTCGGGGCGGGTGCGGGCTCCCGGGCGGGCGGCGGGCCGGCGCACGCCGCGAGCAGCGTCACCAGAGCGAACGTCCAGACGTGGCTTCGCGACGGTTGGTGCATGGTACCTCTCAGGGGTGGTGGCGGGCCCGGAGCGGGCTGCCTGTCGGATCACGGAAGATCGCCGGATCGAGCGCACTTCTCCAACCCCGGAGGGCACGGGTGGGTCCTCTCCCGGAGACCGCCGCTCCCCGGGAGAGGCGCGGTCCTCACATGGCGTCCGGAAGGACGTGGCAGTCCACGCAATTGCGTCCGGTCTTGTGCTCAACCAGGTCGCGATGGCAGGCCAGGCACAGCTCCCTCGTCCGCGGAGCCGAACGGATCCCCTCGGGGACCGGATCGTGGCACCCCGCCCCGCCGCACCCGAAGTGCGCCGTGCGGTCGTGCGCGCCTGGGGCCGGAGCCGCGTGGCAGTTCCGGCACGTCGCCGTGGGCTCGTGGTGCTCGAGGTGGCAGCCGGAGCAGTCCGCGCCGCGCGCCGTCTCGAGGTCCATGCCGCCGGTGTGGCAGACCGAGCAGGTCGTGCGCCAGTGCTTCGCGTGGTCGAAGACGATCGTGCGCACGGGCCGGTCCAGCGACCCGATCTCGATCTCGAGCGGCTTGGTGACCGCGAAGGAGGTGGCGCGCACCTCCTCGACGGCGTGGCAGCGCGTGCAGTCCGACACCAGCGGGGCCGCGTGGTGGCACGCGCGGCAGTCCTCCCGGTCCTGGATGCGCACGGTTCCGTGACGCGCGCCCTCACCGTGGCACGTACCGCACGCGACCGACGCGTGGTCGTCGTGCTGGAAGTCCAACCCGGCGGGGAGGCGCCGTGGGCTCCGCTCCCCTGCCCACGTCACGGGCGAGCCGCCCGACGCGTGGCAGGTGGTGCACTCGCCTGCGCCCCCCTTCACGCGGAAGTCGTGGGGCCGATGGCACGCCGTGCACTGCTCCAGCACGGCCGGGGTGACCGTGCGGTGGAAGGCGCTGGCCGACACGGGGTTCCGATGGCACTCCCCGCCCGAGCACGCGCGGGCCGTCTGGGCAGGTGACTTGCCGCTCCACATGTCGTGACAGACCGCGCACACGGCCTCATGGGGCTCGTCCCCGGGAACGGGCGCGACCAGGCAGTCCTCGGCGCGCCGCGTCAGGCAGCGGCGGTCGCCGGCCTGGAGGGTGTCCTTGCGGGCGACTCCGGTCTGCTGGGTGAGCGCCCCCGTGTCGGCGTCAGCGGCGGGTGCGCGCTCGACGGCGAAGGTGAACGCGACCGCAGCGGTCAGCGCGATCGACCAGACCGGGTCAGGCGTGTGCGGGAACATGGATCGGCTCCTGGTGCAGGTCCGCCGGCCGTGGGGAGGCGCAGGACGGCGACGGGGGATCCGCGGGGACACCGCGGAGGATGGGGAACCGCTTCACGAGGACGACGTAGCCGAGGATCTCCGCCGAGACGAGCCCGATGGTGACCGCGAACTCGGGGATCGCCGGGAAGTAGGACCACTCGGGTCCGGGGTTGAAGGCGAAGAGGTACGTCGAGAACCGATAGAGCGCGCCGGTCAGGACGAGCATGAGCGCCATCGCGCCGAGCCAGCCGGGGCCGGCCGAGCGGCGGCGCAGGAGCATCCCGACCGCGGAGACGAAGAAGAGCGTCATCTCGGCGATGAACAGGACGCTGTAGCCGTCCATCCGGGTGATCGCCTCGAGCTGGCCGCGGTGGATCACGTCCCACGTGCGCAGCGCGAGGTACATGAAGATCACGATCGCGATCGGACGCGAGAGCCCGCGGAGCATCGGGGCCTCGGACGGGCGCCTGAACACCTTCGAGGAGATGCAGCACTCGAGCGTGACGACGCCGTAGCCCATCGCGATGCAGGAGAGCAGGAAGAGCAGCGGCATCCACGGCGTGTGCCAGAGCGGATGGAGCTTGGGGCCGGCCAGCATCATGAGGCTGCCGAGCGAGGACTGGTGCATCGTGGGGAGGAGCATCCCGATGGCGATGAACCAGGGCATCCCCTTCTCGACCTTGGGATGCAGGGCGAGCGCGAGCTTGCGCAGCCCGGCGACCTCGCTCTCGCGCCACCGCTCCAGGAAGACCGGCGAAACCTCCAGCCAGAGGACCGCCGTGTACAGCATGATGCACAGGGCGACCTCGAGGAGGATCGAGTTGAAGTTCCAGTGCCAGAAGAAGAGCGGGATCTTGTAGAAGTTCCACGCGCGCCCGATGTCGATCAGGACGCTCACGCCACCCAGCGTGTAGCCGAACGCGCTGGTGACGAGCGCGGCCCGCACGAGCGGGTGGTACTTCCCGCGGTTGGCCAGATAGACCAGGAGCGCCATCGCGTAGCCGCCGCAGGCGAGGGCCGTGCCCGTGACGACGTCGAAGGCAATCCAGATCCCCATCGGGTAGCCGTCGTTCAGGTTGGTGGTCGCGCCGAGCCCAGCGCCGAAGCGCCAGAGCACGGCGGCCACGCCGACGACCACGAGCGCGGCCATCACGAGCATCGGGATCGTGAAGAGGCTCCCGCCCACCGGCTCCGATTTCTCGGTCGCGTGGTGCGCCGCCTCCTCGTCGTGCAGCTTGCGCGCGTTGCGCCGAACCACGGCGCCGAGCGTGGCGAGGAGCGCCAGCGGCGCGACGAAGCCGCGGTAGATCGCGTGCTGGATCGTCTCGGGCATCTCCACGACGGACTCGTCACCGAGCCCCGCCGGGAGGTGCATGTCGGCGGTGAAGGAGACGTCCGCCTCGGCCAGGTAGAGGATCGCCGTCCCACCGCCGTCGTGCTCGCCGTAGACCTTCGGGTTGTAGAAGTGCGGCTTCGCGTTGATGCGCCGGTGCGCCTCGGCCAGCATCTCGGTGCGCGTCCCGTACGTGAGCGCCCCGCGCCGGCACTGCTCGACGCAGGCGGGCGCGAGACCCTGGGCCCTGCGCTCGGGGCACATCTGGCACTTCTGCAGCGAGGGGAGCGGCGTGTCCCACTCGAAGCGTGGCGTGTTGAAGGGGCAGGCGATCTCGCAGTAGCGGCAGCCGACGCACAGGTCGCCGTTCCACACCACCGCGCCATCCTCGTCCTTGTGCATTGCGCCGAGCATGCACGCGCTGACACAGGCGGGCTCGACGCAGTGCATGCACTGCACCTTCCGGAAGAGGTCGCCCCCGTCGTGCTCGTAGCGGCGCACGACGGTCAGGGAGGTATAGGTGAGCTTCGGATCGTCGGAGAGCGCGAGCGCCGGATCCCATCCGTTCGCCTCGGCACACCCGATCACGCACTGCCGGCAGCCGATGCACCGCGTCGAGTCGTAGAGGATCGCCTTGTCCTCCGGGCTCTTCGCACGCGCGCCGCCGCCGAGCTTCCTCGGCAGCGCGATCGTCGCGCCGGCTGCCGCCAGGGCCTGCAGGGCCGTCCGTCTGCTGATCGTCATCGTCCTCGAGTCCCGCCATCTATGTGGAAACGCCCTTCCCCGCCCGCTCTCTCGCGGGCGCTACCGGCGACGCCAGCTCACCGGTGGAAATGCCACTCCTGGCCCAGCCACGTGCGGTAGCGTGGTGGGACGAACACGGCCAGGAGGGCCATCGTCACGACGGCAACCACCAGGAGGGGGACCAGGAAGGCCCGTACGACGAGGATGGCGATGGCCATGAGCGGCAGGCTCAGCACCGCGAGCGCGAGCGCGGTGCCCCAACCGACCGATCCTTCCGTTCCTTCGACTGCGGGTTTCATGTCTCCTCCGGGGGCACGTGTCCGTCGATTCCACATGCTCAGGGAGCAAGAGCCACACCACACGGAACGGGACCCGTGGCATGGCTCGTAAGTGACGTGTCCACATCGTTTTATGGGTGCGCTTAGACCCGACGGCGCCTCGGCGACCGGCCCGAGAGCGTAGAGATCTTCAACAGGCGGCGTTGAGATCGTCAGCGGATGGAGCGGGGTGGCGTGGCGGACCTGACCGACCGCGCGTCAGTGCACGAAGTCGGCGACCAGCTCGAGGTAGCCCGTGGGGCCGAGGAGCTGGCGCAGGTCGGTGAGCCGCTGGCCCATGCCGAGCCAGCCGATCTCGCCGGCCCCGAGGTCGCAGAAGAGGCGCATGGCGACGGCGCGCCGGAAGCGGGTGAGGTCGGCGCGCGTGCGCTCGCAGGCGGTCTCCGCCGACGCGAGCCGCCGGAGCTGCAGCGGCCCGACCCCGGACATCTCGGCCACCCACCCGTCTCCGTAGGGGTCGCGCACGATCTCCTCGGGGCGGTCCCTGACGACGGGGTTGAAGCGCACGACGTGGCCGGTCACCGGCGCCCCGAGTCCCAGGAGGCCGAGGCCGACGTCCGCGTCGAAGAGGAGGTCCCCGCACTCGAGCATTCGCCCGAGCTTCCCGCTCCGCAGGCCGGAGATCGCGCCCATGACCGAGACCGCGAACGCATCCAGGCCGACCCGACACCGGGACGCTTCCTCGCTCCCCACCGGATGCACCCAGAGGTGCCCCGGGGAGTAGCGCCGGTCCGCGGGCACGGCCGTCGTGGCTTCCGCGGCGCGCGCGTAGGGATGCGGGCACGGCTGCGGGTCCGGCGCCCCCTGGAGGGCGGCATCCAGGGGACAGCTCTCACACTCGTAGTCGCGGTCGCACAGCCGGTAGCTGATCAGCCCCGCGCTCATCCACACGCACGGGCGGGCGGCGGCGGTGGCGAGGACCTGCGAGGACATCGGCGTGTTCCCCCCTGGACGGGGCGCGGAGGCGGGCCGCCTTCGGGATCTCCCGGGGCGCCCGTCGATGGCCTTCTCTGCAAGCGCGATACCACGGCCCCGTCCGGAGCGCCTGGCGCGCCGCGCCGGGCTTTCCGCCTCGTCGCGCGGCCGTGGCCGGGCCGGCCGCCCGTTGAGATCCGCAACGGGGTGTGTGATTTTTCATCAGTTACCTGCCCGCGTACGACCCCTTTTTGAGCGAGGGTGGCTCTCCGCCCCCGCCGGACGACGCTGGCCATGGCTACGCGGCTCAAGATCCTCCTCTCCTCCCTCGCCGCCCGCCTGCTCGTCCCGCTATTCCTGACCGTCGGCGTCGTGCTCTCCGTGCACGCGCTGATCAGCTTCGGCTCCATCAAGGACCACTTCCTGTCCCTCGTGGGCGGCGAGGCCCAGCGCTCCAGCAGCCTCATCCGCCGCGCCACGCACGACGGCATGCTCCTCAACCGCCTGGACGAGGTGCAGGCGACGATCGAGCGCCTCGCGTCGGGACCCGAGGTGGCCGCCATCCGCGTCTACGACAAGAAGGGCGAGGTCGTCCTGTCGAGCGACACGAGCGAGATCGGCGTCCACATCCCGGTCGACGCGGATCCGTGCACCCGCTGCCACCAGGAGGGGGCGCACCGCGACACGGTCTCCACCGAGGCCGCCGAGGTCGTGCGCGCGCCGGGAGGTGAGGTGCTGCGCCGCCTGACCGTGATCGAGAACGAGCCGGCGTGCTCGACCGGCGGGTGCCACACGGACGCGGCGACGCACTCGGTCCTGGGGGTCCTGGACGTGGAGATGTCTACGCTGCCCGTGCAGGGGGCCGTGCGGAGCGCCCGCATCCACATCGTGTGGACCACGTTCGTCCTGATCTTCGTGATCGGGCTCGTCGCGACGTTCATGTTCCGACGCCTCATCCAGGAGCCGATCGCGCGCCTGCAGGAGGGCACGCGCCGCGTTGCCGGAGGGGACCTCGGGACGCGCATCGACGTGCGCGGCGGCCACGAGCTGGCCCGGCTCGCCGGCGACTTCAACCGGATGGCTGAGGATCTGAGCCGCGCCCAGAACGAGCTCACCGAGTGGTCGCACACCCTCGAGGAGAAGGTCGAGGTGAAGCGCGAGGAGCTGCGCAAGGCGCAGCGCCAGGTGCTGCACATGGAGAAGATGGCGTCGCTCGGGAAGCTGTCGGCCACCGTCGCGCACGAGCTCAACAACCCGATCAGCGGAATGCTCACGTACGCGCGTCTGGTCGAGCGCGAGCTCGCCGACCAGCCACTCGATCCCGACGTGCGCGCCGAGCTCGAGCGCTACCTGCGCCTGGTACAGCAGGAGTGCACGCGCTGCGGCGCGATCGTGAAGAACCTGCTGGTCTTCGCGCGGCGCAGCGGCGCCGAGATGGCGGCCATGGACGTGAACGAGGTCGTCGACCGTTCCGTCATGCTGGTCCGACACCGGCTCGACATGAGCGGGACCGAGCTGCGCACCACCTTCCTGGAAGAGAACCCCCAGATCGTCGCCGACCCGGGCCAGGTGCAACAGGCGCTCGTCGCGCTCCTGGTCAACGCCGTCGAGGCGATGGGAGAGGGCGGCGTGCTCAGCGTGCTCATCGTGGGGGAGCGCGACGGCGTCCGCATCGACATCCAGGACACGGGACCGGGGATCGCACCCGACGTGCTCCCCTTCATCTTCGAGCCCTTCTTCTCCACGAAGGACAGCGAGAGCGGCGTCGGGCTCGGACTCGCCGTCGTGTACGGCATCGTGCACCGGCACGGCGGCACCATCGAGGTCGAGTCGCAGCTCGGCGTCGGCACGACCTTCCACGTGCGCTTCCTGCGCATCCCACCCGCCGCGAGCGTGGCGCAAGCCGCTCTGGACGGCACGTCCGACCCCCTGCTGCCCGAACCGGCGACCCGATAGGAGACGCACGACATGACGCAGAAGGAGACCAGCATCCTCGTCGTCGACGACGAGTACTCCGTGCGTGACTCGCTGCAGAGCTGGTTCCGGAAGGACGGCTATCGGGTGCGCGTCGCGGAGAACGCCGACCAGGCGCTGAAGGCCGTCGAGGACGACGCCTTCGACGTCGCGGTGGTCGATGTGCGCATGCCCGGCATGGACGGGGTCCAGCTCCAGGAGCACCTGCACCTGGCCGACCCCAGCATGGAGGTCATCATGATCACCGCCTTCGCCTCGGTGGAGACGGCGGTGCGCAGCCTGAAGCAGGGCGCTTTCGACTACCTGTCGAAGCCGATCGACCCGGACGAGCTGAGCCACCTGGTGCGTCGCGCGCTGGAGCGCCGCCGCCTGCGCGAGGAGAACCTGCAGCTTCGCGGCACGATCGACGAGTTCGTGGCGGGTGACACGATCGTGGGGGAGAGCCCGCCCATGCGGAAGGTCATGGAGCTGGCCGAGCACGTGGCCAAGACGGACGCGACGGTGCTCATCCTCGGGGAGAGCGGCACGGGCAAGGAGCTCATCGCGCGTGCGATCCACGCGAACAGCCGGCGCCGCTACGCCCCGATCATCCCGGTCAACTGCGGCGCGCTGCCGGAGACACTCCTCGAGAGCGAGCTCTTCGGGCACGAGAAGGGCGCGTTCACCGGCGCGCAGTACCGACGCAAGGGCCGCCTGGAGATGGCCGACGGCGGCACGCTCTTCCTCGACGAGGTCGGCTCCATCAGCGCCAAGACGCAGGTGGACCTCCTGCGCGTGCTCGAGACGAAGGAGTTCAACCGCATCGGGGGCTCGCGCCCGGTCGAGGTGGACTTCCGCGTGATCTGCGCCACGAACGAGAACCTGGAGAAGGCCGTCGAGCAGGGTACCTTCCGCGAGGACTTCTACTACCGCATCAACGTGTTCACGATCGAGGCGCCGCCGCTGCGCGCGCGGCGCTCCGACATCCCGCTCCTCGCCGACCATCTCCTGAAGCGCTTCGCCCGCCAGATGGACACGCGCATCAGGGGGATCAGCCCGAAGGCGATGGCGATCCTGACGGCATGGGACTGGCCGGGCAACGTGCGCGAGCTCTCCAACGCGATCGAGCGGGCGATGGTGGTCGGCACGGAGGACACGATCCAGGCGGAGGATCTCCCTGTGCGCATCGGCGCGCAACCCACGGGCAACGGGCAGCCGGACGCGCTCGCGGAGGTGGAAAGGCGCCACATCCACGCGGTCCTGGAGCGCACCGACTGGAACATCACGCACTCGGCCGAGATCCTCGGCATCGACCGGGTGACCGTCTACAACAAGATCAAGAAGTACGGGCTGAGCCGCTGAGCGCGGGGGCAGGGCGAGATCCGTGGGAATCTCTCCGAAAGGCCGAGGTCAGTGCCCCGCCGGCCCCTCCCTGTGGATCCCCGTCCAGCGCAGGATATCCTCCATCAGGCACCAACGTGTCAGCGCGGACTGGACCAGGTTGAGGCCCACGAAGGCGGTGAGCAGGAGCCACCACGGGCTCACCCACCATCCCAGCGCCAGGGATACCAGGACGAACGTGCCGGCGATCAGCCGGATCTTGTGATGCAGGCTCATGGGCTGCGCGCGCTCAGGCGTTTGCGTTGGTCGTGGGCAGCCCCGACGTGACCACCTTCTCCACGTCGACCTGCCAGGCGTGGATCGGGTGGGTGGCGTCCCTGCACCCCGTGCAAGCGGCCACTGCGGCCGTGAGCTCCTCCGCCTTGGCCGCGGAGAGGAACGCCAGCAGCATCCGCGAGCGGTAGGGCGCCACCTTCCCGTACCACCCGGCCGTGCCGAGGCCGTGCCCCTCCACGGGAAGCTCGCTGTACGCAGCCACCTCGTGGGCGGCCAGGAGCTCCCGGACTCCGGACTCGTCGTCCTCGAGGTACATCAGGATCACGAGCTTCATACGTCACCTCGCCCGCTTCATGAGGAAGTAGATCCCCGGCACGACGACCAGGGAGAGGATCGTGGAGGCCACCGAGCCGGCGATGAGGGCCACGGCGAGCCCCTGGAAGATCGGGTCGAAGAGGATCACCACCGCGCCGATGACGACGGCGGCGGCCGTGATCACGATCGGGCGGGTGCGCACCGCGCCCGCCTCGACGATCGCGTCCTTCAGGGGCAGCCCGTCGGCCAGGCGTGCCTCCAGGTAGTCGATGAGGAGGATGCCGTTGCGGACCATGATGCCGGCCAGCGCGATCATCCCGATCATCGACGTGGCGGTGAAGAAGGCGCCCGCCGCGAGGTGCCCGGGGGCGATGCCGATGAGCGTGAGCGGGATCGCGGCCATCATGACGAGCGGCGTCGTGAGTGACCCGAACCAACCGACGATGAGGACGTAGATCAGCACGAGCGCCCCGCCGAAGGCCATGCCCAGGTCACGGAACACCTCGTACGTGATCTGCCACTCGCCGTCCCACTTCATGACGGGCCGGTCGGTCGCGGCCGGTTGGCGCGCGAAGAGGCGGCCGAGGGGCGCGTCGCCCGCGACGCGGATCGAGTCGAGCTGCCCCTCGAGGTCGAGGATGGCGTACACCGGGCTCTCCTCCTTCCCGGCGACCTCGGCCGTCACGTAGACCACGCGCGCCCCGTTCTTGCGGTCGATCACCTGGGGCCGGGTCGCCTCGGTGACCCGCACCAGCTCACCGACCGGCACCATCGCGCCCGTCATCGACGCCACCCCGACCCGCTCGAGGCGGCCCTCGCCCGAACGGTCGGGCTCGGCCACCTGCACGCGCACGGGCACCTGCGTGCGGGACTCGGGCGCGGAAAGGTGCGTCACGACCTGCCCCGCCAGCGCGAGGCGGAGGGCGCCCACCGCCTGCTCCTTCGCAACGCCGGACAGCGCCGCCTTCTCGGCGTCCACCTCCATGCGCAGCTCGGGCTGCGGCGCCGCCAGCGACCAGTCGACGTCAACCACGCCCTCCTGGCGCTCGAAGCGGTCCATCACCTCCCTCGCCACGCGCTCGCGCTCGCCCGCGTCGTCCCCGTAGATCTCGGCCACGAGCGTGGACAGCACCGGCGGGCCGGGCGGCACCTCGACCACCTTCGCGCGCGCATCGAGCCCCGAGCACGCGACGATCGAGTCGACGATCGGGCGCAGGGCACGCGCAACGTCGTGGCTCTGGGCCTTCCGCTCGCCCTTGTCCACCAGGTTCACCTGCAGGTCGGCGACGTTGGGGCCCTGCCGCAGGTAGTAGTGGCGGATCATCCCGTTGAAGTTGAACGGCGCGGCGACGCCTGCGTACATCTGGACGTCGGCCACCTCCTCCACCGCCGCCACCGCGCGCCCGACGTCTCCGGCGAGCGCGAGCGTGGACTCGAGCGGCGTCCCCTCCGGCAGGTCGAGGATGACCTGCACCTCGTTCTTGTCGTCGAAGGGGAGCATCTTCACCTGCACCCAGCGGGTCAGGAACATCCCGCCCGCCCCCACCAGGAGCACCACCACGGTGGCCAGCGCCCCCCACATCGCCGCCGGCCGCGCCAGGAGTGGGCGCATGAGCGAGGCGTACAGGCGGTAGATCCTGGTCTTCTCGAGCGCGTAGGCCTCGCCCTCGCCGTGCGCGTGAGTGCCTGCCAGCAGCTTGAACGCCAGCCAGGGCGTGATCGTGAGCGCCACGGCCAGCGAGAAGATCATGGCCACGGTCGCGCCGACGGGCATCGGGCTCATGTACGGCCCCATCAGCCCGCGCACGAACAGCATGGGCAGCACCGCCGCGATCACGGTGAGCGTCGCCAGGATGGTCGGGTTCCCCACCTCGTCCACGGCGGCCCGTGCGGCCGCGCGCAGCGGTCGGTCCCGCATGGAGAAGTGCCGCTCCATGTTCTCGGCCACGATGATCGAGTCGTCCACCACGATCCCGGTGACGAAGATGAGCGCGAAGAGCGTCACCCGGTTCAGCGTGTAGCCGAGGATCTGGTAGACGAAGAGCGTCAGCGCGAAGGTGAGCGGCACGGACACCATCACCACCACCGCGCTCCGCCACCCCATGGTGAGCAGGATGATCAGCCCGACCGAGAGGACGGCGAGGAGGAGGTGCTCCTGGAGCGTGAGGACCTTGTGCCGCGCGGTCTCGCCGTAGTTGCGCGTCACCTCCACGCGCACACCCTCCGGCACGAGGCGGCCGTGCGCCTCGTCGAGCCGCGCCTCCAGCGCGCGACCGACCTCCGTGGCGTCGGCTCCCGGGCGCTTGGACACGGCGAGCGAGACCATCGGGATCCAGTCGCCGCGGGGGGCCGACTGGAAGGTGTACTGCGTCACCTCCGCGGGCCCGTCGATCACGGTCGCCACGTCACGCACCTGCACGAGCGCTCCGTCGCGCACGTCGAGCACCACGCGGGCGACGTCGTCCGCGTCCGCCAGGAACGAGCCCGCCACCACGCGCACCACGCGGTCGTCGTGCGTGTAGGTCCCGGCCTCCGTCTCGACGTTCTCGGCTCCCAGCCGCTGCGCGACGCGCGACGGGTCGATGCCGTAGGCGGACAGGCGCTCGGGGTCCAGCTCGACGCGAACCTCGCGCGGATAGCCTCCGACGACCTGCACGTCGCGCACGTCCGGCACGGACTCGAGGTCCACGCGCAGCTCGTCCGCGAGGCGCCGGAGCGAGGCGCCGTCCATCCCGCCGCCGTAGAGGGCGGCCGTGAAGAACGGCACGTCGTCGATCGTGACCGTCTTCACCAGGGGGAACTGCAGCCCCGGCGGCATCCGGTCGGCGTTCTTGAGGAGCGTGCTGTAGAGCTGGACCAGGCTCTGCTCCATGTTCCGGCCCACCTCGTAGCGCACGGTCACCAGGCCGAAGCCCGGCTCGGCGTGGCTGTAGACGTACTCGACGCCCTCGATGCCGGAGAGCACGTTCTCCAGCGGCACCAGCACGCGGTTCTCGACCTCCGCCGGCGTCGCGCCGGGGAGCGGGAGGTAGAGGTCCGCGAGCGGCACGATGATCTGCGGCTCCTCCTCGCTCGGCATGGTCGAGACCGTCCACGCGCCCAGGCCGAGCGCCGCGGCCATCAGGAGCGGCGTGAGCTTCGACTCGAGGAAGATGCCTGCGAGGCGCCCCGCCAGATTCTCCTTCACCGATCCACCTCCCCGCCTGCGGCGGTGCCCCCGGGCGATCCGGCGGCCTTGTCGACCCCGGGCACGGCCCAGGCCTCCTCGCTCGTCACCGACACGCGGCGGCCGTCGAACAGCTCCGCGGCAGGCCGCCGTACCACCCCGCTCAGCCCCACCGGGCCGGACAGCAGCTCCACCGCGTCGTCGCGCCGCTGACCGAGGCGCACCCACCGGAGGCGGAGCGTGTCCGCCTCGACCGCGTACACGCCGGTGAGCTGCCCGCGGTCGACGATCGCGTCCGCGGGCACCCACCGCGGTCCCTCACCCGTCCGCTCGACCTCGAGGCGCCCGTAGGCGCCGGGCACCACCCCGGCCGGCGTGCCGTCGAAGGCCGCCTCGACCCGGAAGGTGCGACTCCCTTCGCCCAGGGCGGGGACCACCCGCGTGACGCGTACGGGTCGGGCGGCGCCATCCAGACGCACCTGGACGAGACGCCCCGGCTCGAGCGAGCCGGCGCGCGCGGCGGGGAGGTCCGCCACCACCTTCAGTGCGCCCGGCGCCATCATGGTCAGGAGGGGCCGGCCGGGGACCGCCAGGTCGCCGGGGTCGGCCATGCGCCGTGTCACCACCCCGTCGAACGGTGCCGTCACCACCGCGTAGGCGCGCTGGGCCTCCGCCTCGGTGCGCTGCGCGCGCGCGCCCTCCAGGGCCGCGCGGGCCTGGTCCAGCTCCTGCTGGGAGGCCGCGCCGTCCCGCTGGAGGTTCTCGACGCGCTGGAACGTGCGCGCGGCGAGCTCCTCCTGGGCGCGCGCGGCCCCGACACGGGCCTGGATGTCCGCGGCGTCCAGCGCCAGCAGCGCGTCGCCCCGGCGAACGCGGGCGCCCACGTCCACCAGGATGCGCTCGACGGTGCCGCTCATGCGCGTGGCGATGTCCGCCGTGCGCTCGGAGACGACCCGGGCGGGGAAGCTCTCCAGCGCCGGCGCCCGCTGCACCGCGGACACGGTGACGGCGACCGGCTCGGGCGCCATCGGGAGCCGTCCGGGCTCTTCGGCCACGCAGGCCGCCACGACCAGCGTGGCGGCGATCGGGAACACTCGCTTCATCGGTCCATACTCCCGTCGAGGTCGTTGTCGGTCGTGTCGGTGAGGAACGCCAGGCGCGCGAGCGCCAGGTGGAGCGAAAGCCGGACGTCCACGGCCTGCGAGCGCAGCTCGGCCGAGCGCGCCTCCACGGCGAGGAGCTCCGAGGTCGTGGTCATCCCCTCCTCGAAGCGCCGGCGCACGAGGCGGGCGGCCTCGGTGGCCGCGTCGGCCGCGGCCTGGGCGGCCGCCACGCCGTGACGGGCGGCGTCCACTCCGCGGCGCGCCTCGCCCAGCTCCGCGTCGGCCTCGCGCAGACGCTGCTCGTGCTCGGTGCGCGCGGCGTCGCGGAGCGAGGCCGCGGCCCGCTCCTGCGCGGTGATGCGGAAGCCCGTGAAGACCGGCACGCGGAGCTGGAAGCCCACGGCCCAGTCGTGCTCGGCCCCGGAGAAGGCGTCGGGTGCGTGCGTCTCCAGCCTCGCGAAGCCCTCCAGGCGCGGCAGGCGGGCCCGCCGGGCCTGCGCGAGGCGTGCCTCCGACGCGCGTACGCCCGCCTCCGAAGCCATGAGATCCGGGCGCTCCCCGAGCGCGGACTCCCCCGGCTCGGCCGCCGAGAACGCGGTGTCCACGGGCACGGGGACCGCCCCCGTCGGCCACCCCATCGCCACCGCCAGCCGGACGCGGGCGTCCATCGTGCCCCGCTGCGCGTCGATCCGACGGGCGCGGGCTCCCTCCAGCGCGGCGTGGGCCTGGAGCTGGTCCGCGTCGGTCAGGACCCCCTGGTCACGTCGGCGGGTGGTCACGTCCTCGTTGGCCTGCGCCGCCGCGAGCGCGGCATCCGCCGCGGCCAGGCGCCGCTCGGCACCCACGGCCTCCAGGTAGCGTACCTCCGCGCGGAAGGCCGCCGCCCGGGTGGCCCACGCCGCACCCAGCCCGGCCGCGTCCGCGTCGGCCTGCGCCGCGCGCAGCGCCGCGTCCGCGCTGAAGTCGACGGGTGCCCACGAGGCACCCACGGCGCCGCTCCAGTCCGTGAGCGGATCGGGGTGGTTGAGCCCGGTGGGATCGAAGTCCTGCTGCGTGAAGCGGGCCTGCCGCAGCCGTCCGCCGAACGCCGCGACCGGATCGTCGGACCGCACCATCCCGGCCTCCGCGCCCACGGTCGGGAAGAGGAACGAGGCCGCGGCGCGCCGACCCTGCCGCGCGGCGTCGGCCCGTGCCCGGGCCACCTGCGCGTCCGCGCTCCCGGCGCGTGCCTCCGCCACGGCCTCGGCCAGCGTGATCGGCCTCTCCTGTGCCCCCAGCGGAGAGACGCCCAGGGCGAGCAGACACACGACACTCCGTAGCATTAGTTTATACATATTTTCATATGTTTTGGCTGCGAGAAAAGCCGCCTGTCGCGGCGGCCTCTTCCCTGCGTCAGCAGTGCGCCTGCCGAACGCAGGCCAGGACCTTGAGGGCGCGCTCGTCGCCGATGCTGTAGTAGACGTGCACGCCGTCCTTGCGACGAAGGAGGATCCCCTTGTCCCACATGGTGGTGAGGTGCTGGGAGGCCACGGCCTGCTCCACGCCCAGGGACTCGTAGATCTCCGTGACCGTCGCCTCCCCACCCTTCTCGAGCACGTCGAGGATGCGCAGGCGCAGCGGATGCCCGAGACAGCGCAGGACGTGCGCCGTGTTCTCCACGTCGCCGTCCGTCAGGACCTTCTCCATCTCGGTCGCCATGCTCTCCTCCAGCCGAGTCAACGAGATAGAGATATTACTATATCTAGATTGGAAGTCAAGGGCGCGCGCGGGGAACTCGGAGGATAGCGCGGTCGCTCAGTTGGCCCGATGGCGCTTGGAGACCTCGTCGAGCAGCCGCAGCTCGTCGGGCGTGAGGGAGGACATCCCCTGCGCGGAGATCTTGTCGAGCACCCTGTCGACGGCGTCGTACAGGGCCTGCTCCTCCTTGCGTCCGTGGCTCGTGGCGGCAGCCCCTGCCCCAACGCGCTCATCGCGGTCGGCGCGCGGCACGATCGCGAGGCGTCGGGTCTTCACGGACTGCGCCACAGGCCGCACACGCTTGCCGCTCCTCAGGTCGCTCTTCAGGTAGATGAACCCGGTCACGATCCCGCCGAGGTGGGCGAAGTGGGCGATCCCCCCGCCCGCCGTGCCGTCGAAGGCGCTGAGCAGGCTGACCAGGAAGAAGAAGGCCACGAGCCACTTCGCCTTCACCGGGAAGACGCCGAACACGTAGATCGGGGCGTCCGGCCAGTTCATCGCGAAGGCGAGCATCACACCGTAGATCGCTGCGGACGCGCCGATGACGGTCGCCGGGAGGAAGAGGTAGCTCAGCGCGACGCCGCCCAGCCCGCAGATCACGTAATACTTGAAGAACTCCCTCCCGCCCCACCGGCTCTCCAACGGAGGCCCGAAGAAGAAGAGGAAGAGCATGTTCATCGCGACGTGCATCAGCCCGCCGTGGATGAACATGTACGTGAACACGCCCCACGGGCGGATGAAGATCCGGGTGGGCTGGAAGGCGAACCAGTCGACGGCGAGGCGCCCGGTGCCCGGCACCAGCATGACGGCGAACACCGCCACGTTGGCGATCAGCAGCCGCTTCACCACGGGGGTGAGCATGCCGCCGAACCCGAAGCTCCTGGTGGAATAGGCCATTCGCCGAACCGTTTCTTCCTTCCTGCGGGCAGAGGTCTGTCAAAACCCCCGCCGCAGCGGCAGGTTCCGGCCGCGCGCGTGGGGGCGTCCATCCACTCCCGAACCTACGTTGGCGGGCCCCGCTTTCTTGCCCCTGCCAGCGTGGCGAGGCGGTCGCAGAGCTCGGGGAACCCGATGCCCACGGCCCGCGCGGCCTTGGGCAGCAGGCTGTTGGCGGTCATGCCGGGCAGGGCGTTCGCCTCGAGGCACCAGGCCGTGCCCTCCCCGTCGAGGAGGAAGTCCACGCGCGAGTAGTCCCGCATGCGCAGCGCCCGGTGGGCCCTCAGCGCCAGCTCCTGCAGATGGCGCGCCACGTCCCCCGGAATGTCGGCCGGAGCGATCTCCTGCGCGAGCTCCGGCTGATATTTGCACTCGTAGTCGAAGAGCTCGTGCGCCGGGATGATCTCCACGACGGGAAGCGCCTCGTCGCCCACGATCCCCACCGTGAGCTCGCGCCCCCTCACGTACCGCTCGTAGAGCACGACGTCGTTCCAGCCGCGGCTCTCGCCGACGGCCGCCTCGAGCTCGGCTCGATCGTGCGCCAGCACCAGGCGCAGCGACGACCCGCCGCCGGCGGCCTTCACGACCACCGGGAGGCCCAGCGCGGCCTCGACGGTGTCCGCGTCCGGCTCCCCCGCGATCCAGTCGGGGGTGGGGACGCCTGCCTCGCGCAGGAGACGCTTGGTGACCTCCTTGTCCATGGCGAGCGAGCACCCGAGCCGATCGCTCCCCGTGTACGCCACGCCGGCCACGTCGAGGAGCGCCTGGATCGTGCCGTCCTCCCCGGACCCGCCGTGCAGCGCGAGGAAGAAGACGTCCACGTCGCCGACCGCGGGATCCCGCGTCAGCGCCACGGTGTGTCCCTCGTCCAGGAGGGCCAGCTCCGACGTGAGCGGTGGCGCGGCCCTCACGCCCTCCGTGAGCAGCCTCCGCTCCTCGGTCGCGGGGATCACGCCGCGCACGGTGTCCACAGCCACCACCTCGTGGCCCGCCTGCCGGAGCGCTTGGGCCACCTGGGCGCCGGAGGAGAGCGAGACGTCCCGCTCGTCCGACGTTCCGCCCATCAGCACCGCGATCCTCATGGCGCCCTCCCCCGCCCGCGGCTGCGCGCGGCCGGGCTCAGAACGCCGCCCCCGTGAGCGCGCGCACCAGGTCGTAACGGGTGACGATGCCTCCGAGGGACCCGTTCTCGCGCACGAGGCAAGCCGCGTTCCCATGCTGCAGGAGCCGGGTCACCTCCTCGGCGTCGACGTACGCATCCACGACCGGGTAGGGCGCGTCCATCACGGACTCGACCGGGTCGTCCAGGATCCCGGGCTCGGCGATGACGCGGGCCATGAGGTCGCTCTCGGCCAGGGAGCCGACGCACTCGCCATCCCTGAGCACCGGGAGCTGGCCGATGTCGTGGGTCGTGATCGTGCTGAGCGCGATGCGCACGGGCGTGGACGGGTCCGCGGAGATCAGGCCGACGTCCTCCGGCTTCGCGCGCAACATCGCCCGGACGCTCCGGTGCTTCGCGCGCGGGAGGAAGCCGTTCTCCTTCATCCACTCGTCGTCGAAGGCCTTGCTCAGGTAGTGCTCGCCCCAGTCGCACAGGACGGCCACGACGAAGGCGTCGGGATCGTCGATCTCGCGGGCTCGCTCGATCGCCGCGTGCACGATCAGGCCCGACGACCCCCCGACGAACAGCCCCTCCTCGCGGGTCAGGCGGCGGGCCATCAGGAAGGAGTCGCGGTCGCTGACGGTCACGTAGTCGTCGACCAGCTCGAGCTCCAGCGTGCCGGGGATCTTGTCGTTGCCCAGCCCCTCGACCTTGTAGGGGTGCCCGTCGATCTTCTCGCCGCTGTGGAAGTACGGGGCGATCATCGAGCCCTCGGGGTCGACCCCCACGATGCGGACGTCCGGGTTGCGCTCCTTGAGGAAGCGCGCCGTGCCGGTGATCGTCCCGCCCGTCCCGGCCCCCGCGAAGAAATGGGTGATCCTCCCCTCGCTCTGCTCCCAGAGCTCGGGGCCCGTGGTCCGGTAGTGCGCTTCCGGGTTGGCCGGGTTGTAGAACTGGTTGGCGAGGACGGCGCCCGGCGTCTCCGCGGCGATCGCCCTGGCCTTCACGACGTAGTTCTCGGGATGGTCCGGCGGCACCGCCGTGGGCGTGATCACCACCTCCGCACCGAAGGCGCGCAGGAGCTTCACCTTCTCCTGGCTCATCTTGTCGGGCATGGTGAACACGCACCGGTATCCCTTGATGGCGGCCGCCAGGGCGAGCGCCAGCCCGGTGTTCCCGCTCGTTCCCTCCACGACCGTGCCGCCCGGGCCCAGGCGGCCCTCCCGCTCCGCGGCCTCGATCATCGCGAGGCCGATGCGGTCCTTCACAGAGCCGCCCGGGTTCATGAACTCGGCCTTGCCGTAGACCGGGGTGCGGCACCCGTCCGTGACCCGATTGAGCCGGACCAGCGGGGTCCAGCCGACCATCTCGAGGACGTCCCCGTAGGGACGGCGGTGACGCTCGGACATGCAGGCTCCTGGCGAGCGGGGCGAGAACGAGGGGAAGCTGGCGAGAGGAGGAGGAGGAATCCAGGGGACCGCGCATCCGCATCCGGAGATTCCCTACATGTCCGGAGCACCTTGTCCCGACGGAAGCGACCCGCCGGCCGGGCGTATCGTGGAAGTAAGGCCGTCCTCCCGCCCGCGGCCGCCGCCAACGAATCCCTGGAGGCTCTCCATGCCGCGTCGTTCGCCTCCCCCCCGCCTCGTCGTGCTCGCGACCCTCGCCCTCCTGGCCGCGTGCGCCACCGTGAGTCCCTTCCGCCACAACCACTCCGCGGGCTCCGGGCCCACGCTCGTCGACGTCAGCAGCGACCGCTTCGAGGACCTGACCGTCTACCTGCTGCGCCAGGGAAGCCTGCTGCGCCTCGGGGTGGTGCCCGGAAAGGGGGCCGTCACGCTGACCATCCCCGAGGACTACGTCCGCCTGAACTGCACGCTCCGCCTCGTGGCCCGCACGATCGGGCGCGAGACCCAGGGTGCCTCGGAGCAGTTCGGGATGGGCCCCGGAAGCCGGATCGCCTGGCACATCCCGCTCACGAGCGGGGTGTCCCCGGTCGCCGTCATGAGCCCTGCGGGATGGGGCCCGCCGGCCCCGAGGTGAGCGTCACCCCTCCGCCCAGGGTGTCCGGGCGGGGGCGCTTCGAGAAGTGCACCGGCACCTTCGCCCACACCTCGATGCGCTTGCCGCCACGGCGCGCCGGGCGGAAGCGCAGGTCCTTCGCGCCGTGCACCGCGGCGGAGTCGAACGCCGACTGCCCGGAGGATTCCACCACCTCGACGCTGTCCACCTGGCCCGTGTCGGTGACCCGCACGCGCAGGAGCGTCTCCCCCTCCATCCCCTGGTCCCAGAGCTGGAGCGGGTAGTCGATCGGCACCTCGCCGTAGAGGGGGGCCGGCTGCTCCACCTCGCCCTCTCCGCCGCATCCGAGCGCGAGGAGGACGAGCGCCGCAAGCACGCCGGCGCCCGTGGGGAGAAGCGGGTGGATTCGGTCGGAACCTCTCAAGACTTCGCCTCTCTACCGAGCTCGTACAGGAGGTCCAGGGCCTCACGCGGCGTGAGGGCGTTCGGATCGACGGCCCGCAGCCGGGCAACGACCGGATGCTCCACATGGAAGATCGAAAGCTGATCGGGTGGAGCCTCCGAGCGGGGGCGATGCGCGCCGCGCCTCCCGAGGCCCTCGCCCCCGTGGCTATGTGTTCCTTCCAACTCCGCCAAAAGTTCCCGCGCCCGCTCGATCACGCCCGAGGGGAGCCCGGCCAGGCGCGCCACCTGGATTCCGTACGAGCGGTCCGCCCCCCCGTCGACCAGGCGGCGGAGGAAGACGATGTCCTCCCCGACCTCGCGCACGGACACGTTCATGTTCTTGACCCCGTGCAGGAGGTCGCCGAGCTGTGTGAGCTCGTGGTAGTGCGTCGCGAAGATCGTCTTCGCGCCCAGGCGCTCGTGGATGTGCTCGGTGACCGCCCACGCGATCGACACGCCGTCGTATGTGGAGGTGCCGCGCCCGATCTCGTCGAGGAGGACGAGCGAGCGCCTCGTCGCGCCGTGCACGATCGCGGCGGTCTCGCTCATCTCCACCATGAACGTGGACTGGCCACGCGCGAGGTTGTCCGAGGCGCCGACCCGCGTGAAGATCCGGTCGGTGACGGGCAGGCGCGCCCCCGCGGCCGGCACGAAGGACCCCATCTGCGCGAGGAGCTGGATGAGGCCGACCTGGCGGAGCACCGTGCTCTTCCCCGCCATGTTCGGGCCCGTGAGGACGACGATCCAGCCGTCCTCGGAGAGCGTCAGGTCGTTGGGGATGAACTCGTCACGCGGCATGACGGTCTCGACCACCGGGTGGCGCCCCGCGCGGATCTCCAGCTCGAAGCCCGTGTGCACCTCCGGGCGGACGTAGCCGCGTCGCTCGGCGACGCGGGCGAGCGTGGTCAGGACGTCCAGCGCGGCGAGGCGGCCGCCCGCCTCCTGGAGCCGCCCCACCTCCGCCCCCAGGCGGGCGCGCAGCTCGGTGAACAGCTCCGCCTCGAGCTGCGCGATGCGGTCCTCGGCGCCGAAGACCTTCTCCTCCCACTCCTTCAGCTCGGGCGTGAAGTAGCGCTCCGCGCCCGTGAGCGTCTGCTTGCGGACGAAGTCGTCGGGCACCCGGTCGAGGTTCGCCCTCGTCACCTCCAGGTAGTACCCGAACACCTTGTTGAAGCCGACCTTGAGCGACCCGATGCCGGTGCGCGCGCGCTCGCGCGCCTGCAGCCGCGCGATGAAGTCGACCGCGCCATCGCGTATCTGGCGCAGCTCGTCCAGCTCGGGGGAGTGGCCGGCGCGGATCACGCCGCCGTCCTGGAGCGCGGCCGGCGGGTCGTCCGCCAGGGCGCGGTCGAGCAGGTCGGCCACGTCCGCCAGGCAATCGAGGTCCGCGGCGAGCGTGCGCAGGAGCGTGGAGGTGGCGTCGCCCCCCGCCGCGCGGATCGCCGGCAGCCGCTCGAGGGACCGGCGCAGCCCGCCCAGATCACGCGGGGCGACCCGCGCCGTGCCCAGCTTCCCGGCCAGGCGCTCCAGGTCGCTCACGCCGCCGAGCGCGCCGCGCAGCGCGTCGCGCAGCTCCGGCCGCTCGTGCGCCTCGGCCACCGCGTCCTGCCGCTCCCAGATCTCTTCCGGGACCACGAGCGGCTCGAGCAGCCAGCGGCGCAGGCGGCGCGCCCCCATCGCGGTCACCGTCTCGTCGAGCACGGACAGGAGCGTGGTGCCGGCGGCGTCTTCGCCGGGCCGCAGCGACTCCACGAGCTCGAGGTTCCTCCGCGTCATCTCGTCGAGGAGCATCACGTGGCCCGGACGCTCGATGCGCACCGGACGCAGGTGGCCCACGCCGGACGGGCGGATCTCGCGCAGGTACTGCACGAGCGCGCCGGCCGCGCGCACGAGGGCGTCGTCGCCCGCCTGGAAGCCGAACCCCTCCAACGACTGCACCGCGTAGATCCGGCGCAGCTCGTCGGAGCCCACGTCGGCCTCGAACATCCAGTCGTCGCGGTGGGTGCGCACCGGCCCCTCCACGAGGCCGCGCACGTCGACGTCCTCCAGCGAGCGGGGGAGGAGGAGCTCGGCGGCCTCGAGCCGTCCGAGCTCGGCGGCGAGCTCCGCCACGGGGACCCTCCGCGCGCTCAGCTCACCCGTGGAGACGTCGAGCGCCGCCATCCCCCACGCCGCCTCGCCGTCGGGGACGAGCGCCACCAGGAAGTTGTTCCGACGCTCCGACAGGAGGCCGTCGGCGAGCACGGTGCCCGGCGTGACCGTCTCGGTGACCTCGCGCCGCACGATCCCCTTGGCCAGCGCCGGGTCCTCCACCTGGTCGCAGATCGCGACCCGGCGGCCCAGCTTCACCAGGCGGGCCAGGTAGTCGTCCAGCGCCTTGACCGGTACGCCCGCGAGCGGCACGCGCGCCGCCGCGCCGTTGTTGCGCGAGGTGAGCGTCAGCCCCAGGAGGCGGGCGCCCTCCTCGGCGTCCGAGTGGAAGAGCTCGTAGAAGTCCCCCACGCGGAAGAAGAGGAGGGCGTCGCGGTGGCGGGACTTGGCGTCCCGCCACTGCTGCATGAGGGGCGTGTCATCGGTGGTGGCCATGGGCCCAAGGATACCCCGCGGCGAGCGGCACGATCAACCGACGGGCCCTCATGCGCGTGATCAACTCATCGTGTATCGCCCGGAGGTGACTGAGGACGGCCCGAAGGGCCGCCGCAGGTCAACCGACGGGCCCTCATGCGCGTGATCAACTCATCGCGTATCGCCCGGAGGTGACCGAGGACGGCCCGAAGGGCCGCCGCAGGTCAACCGACGGGCCCCCATGCGCGTGATCAACTCATCGTCTATCGCCCGGAGGTGAGTGAGGACGGCCCGAAGGGCCGCCGCAGATCAACCGACCCCCGGTCGCGCGTCGGTCGATGAAGATGGCGTGACTACCGCGCCTTCCCCGATCCAGTAGCTTCCGGTTGGGTAGAGGCGCTCGAGACCCTGTGAGGAGAGGACACGAGAGCCATGAGCACCGATCTGGCCTACGGCCTGAAGAAGATCGTGAACGCCGGCGTGGACGACGCCGACGCGCGCGTGCGCGCCGCGCTGTCGAAGGAGGGATTCGGGGTCCTCACGGAGATCGACGTGAAGAGCACGCTCAAGAAGAAGCTCGACGTCGACTTCATGCCGTACCGGATCCTGGGCGCCTGCAACCCACCGCTGGCGCACCGCGCGCTCACAGAGGAGCGCGACATCGGGCTGCTCCTTCCCTGCAACGTGGTTGTCTACGAGGGGGACGAGCCCGGCACCTCGGTGGTCGCGATCCTCGATCCCATCCTGCAGCTCGGCGTCGCCGGCCGGGACGACCTGCGCCCGATGGCGGAGGACGTCCGCGCGCGTATGGAGCGTGTGCTCTCGGCACTCTAGCAGGTCGACGAGGAAGCCGGAGACGGGCTCAGATCACGCCGAGCGCGCGGGCGAAGATCACGAGCGCGATCAGGATCGCGATCACCGTCATCCAGATCAGCGCTTTGCGCAGCTCCAGGCTGCCCGGCCCCATGGCGCTCGCGGCGGTCGGATCGAGGCGGCCGCTGCCGCGGCGTACGGTGGGGAGCTCTTCGAGGTTCTTGAGGAGCGAGCGGAGCTTCGTCTCGAGCTCGGCCGGGTTCTCGGGCTTCGTGATGAAGTGGTTCCCCCCGAGCCCGTAGCTGCGCGCCACGTCGTCGTCCCGATCGGACGAGGTGAGGACGGCCACCGGGATCCTGCGCAGGATCTCGTCCGTCTTCACGGCCTCCAGCACCTCGTGGCCGGTGCGTCCCGGCATCTTGAGGTCGAGGAGGATCAGGTCGGGTGTGATGCGCTGCGCCATCTCCACCGCCTCGTTGCCGTTGCGCGCACGGTGCACCTCCACCGGGATCCGCGTCGCACGCTCCAGCGCCATCTGTATCAGCATCGCGTGGTCGTCGTTGTCCTCGGCGAGCAGAACGCTCCACTGCGCCCGTTCCGTGCCATGCTTCATCGTCCGGATCGCCCCTCCAGGTGCGCGTCCTTCACGAGCGTGGCCGTGAAACCCTGTTCCCGCACGCGCCGCAATATGTCGCCGGCTTCCTCCGCGGAGTCAAACCGGCCCACGCGGACGCGCACGAGCGGGCTTCCCGGCACGGTTGCCAGGCGGGCCTGCAAACCGGCCTCCAGCGCCCGGTCGCAGAGCGCCACGGCCCGCTCGCGCTCGGAGAACGCTCCGAGCTGAACGGCCCAGCTCCGCGTGTCGGTGACGCCTCCCGCCGACGCGTCCTCCGGCTCGGGGCCCGCGGCCCGACGGACCGGGGGAGGCGCGGCCCCGGCCCCCGCCAGCCACGACTCGGCTTCGCGGCGCGCGGCGCTGTTGGGGTATTCGGTCACCAGCCTCGCCACGTCCTGCGCGGCCTCGGCGGAGTCGCCCGCCGCCCACGCCCCCTGCGCCAGGCGCAGGAGCGCCTGATCGGACCAGGGTCCGCCCGGGAACTCCACGACCAGGCGACGGAAGTCCAGGTTGGCGCGGCGCGGGTCGATGGAGAGCCGGCCCCTCATCCAGAGTGCCAGCTGGACGTCCTTGCGGGAGGCCCTGGTGCCTTCGCCCTCCCACCATTCGCCGAGGAGGTCGCGCGCGTCCGCGGTGCGGCCCATGCGCGCCAGCTCGTCCACCTGGTCGAGACGGGAGGCCTGCTGCGCCGCCGCGGGCAGGGGCGGGGCGAGGAGCGGGACGAGCACCAGGATGCGCGCCCACCCCGCGGCCCTCATGCGGCCGCCTTGCGGGCCATGAGGCCCAGCAGCCATTCCTCGAGGAGGTGCTCGTCCGCGACGGGGCTCGCCTTGAGGAGACGGTCGACCCTGAGCAGGCCCTCGAGCGCGGCGTCGACCTCCTCGCTCCGCCACCGTCGTGCCTGGGACACCAACCGCTTCGCCAACCATCGCTGGTGGGGAGGGAGAGACGCCTCCAGCGCTCCCGGCCCCCGGTCCGCCACGATGCCCAGGCGGAGGAAGTGCGTCGCCAGGCCGATCACGAGCCCCACCCCGTTCTCGCCCTGCCCCATGAGCACGCCCAGCGACGCCAGCGCACGGTCCAGGTGACCCTCGCCGACGAGGTCGAGCCAGCGCCAGCGGTCCTGGGAAGGGAGGCTCGTACCCGCGGCCTCCACGTCCGCCACGGTGACGCGGGCGCGGTCTCCGACGAACGCCTTCAGCTTCTCCATCTCTTGCGAGAGGATGCCGAGGTTGGACCCGATCGCCGCGCCCAGGGCCTGGGCGGCGTCCACCTCCAGCTCGATCCCGTAGCCCTCGCGCGCGCGGCTCATCAGCCAACCCGGCACGTCGGCCGCGGTGAGGGGCTGGAGCTCGAGGGAGCGGGCGGTCTTCGCGAGGTCGCGGTAGAACTTGGCCTTCGACCCCTGGGGCACCGTGCACGAGAGGACGAGGGCCAGGCCGGGCGGTGGGTCGGACACGCACTGCAGGAGGATGTCCCGGGACCGCGGGCTCGTGGCGAGCCCCTCGACCTCGCGCAGGACCACCACCCGCCATTCGGCCATCATCGGCGGCGTGCCCAGGATCGACGCCAGCGTCTCGGTGTCGACCTCGGTGCCGCGCAGCTGATCGAGGTTGAAGTCGCGGGTGGCGGGGTCGAGGTGGGTGGAGATCAGCCCACGGACGATCTCCTCCTTCCGGAAGTCGTCCTCGCCGTGCAGGTAGAAGGCTCCGCCCCGCACGTCGGCGAGGGAGGAGGGGAGGCTCGTCTTCCCTCCGCTAGCGGTCCTGCTCAAGACCCGTGCGCAGGAGCGGGGACCGTGAGCCGTAGCGCTGGTAGAGCCTGGAGTGCCGGAAGAGGAGCGCGGAGGCGTCGTCCCACAGCCCGGCGTTCGTGACCGGGGGCTGCTGTCCGAAGTGGGTCGGGAAGGCGGTGAACGAGCGCAGCATCGCGCGGTGCGGCGGGCGGGACACGACGATCGGCTCGAGCTCGACCGTCGGAACCGTCGAGCGGAACGCGGGTGACCAGGCGGCCGCCGCGAGGAGGACCGCCATGCCGACCAGCGCGAGCGCCGTGGTGCCCGAGTTGGTGTGGCTCCTCAACGCGGCTTCCTGGTCCACGTGGTACAGGCGGTGCTGCAGCCTGGGCGCGAAGTCCTCCACGACCTCGGGCTCGGGGAGCGCGCGCAGGAGCTCCGCGCCGCGATCCATGACGTGCCGGTAGCGCCGACAGGTGGCGCATCCCTCGAGGTGCTCCTCGGCGTCGAGGATGAGCGCCTCGGGCGCGGTACCGTCGTAGTACCCCGAGAAGCAATCGACGAATTCCGTGCAGGTCATGAAGGGCGAGCCCTCCGCGCGGTGGCCGCCAGCCGAATGGGACGGTCCAGTGGACCGAGGTTCGACGTTGATACTGCCGCCCCGCCGGACGGGTTCCATGGTTCCGCCCCGGCGCCCGCCACCCTCCGACGCACCGCAGCCCCACCGGCTCCGCGCCGGTGGGGCTGCCCCCATCCCCGCCACCCTTCGCAGGGGCCCTGCTCTCGGCGAACGTCAGTCGATCATGGGCGCGATGATCTGGGCGAAGTTGTTGCGCGCGCGGTTCAGCCGGCTCTTCACCGTGCCCAGATTGCATCCGGTGATGTCGGCGATCTCCTCGTAGGTCTTCCCCTCGAGCTCGCGCAGCACGAACACGATGCGGTGGTGCTCGGGGAGCTGCTTCACCGCCTCCTCGACCTTCTCCCGCAGGTGCCGCTTGCGGAAGAGATCGTCGGGCTTGTACTGCGTGTCCTCCCACTCCAGCGGCCTGTGGTCCGCGTCCCAGTTCTTCTTGATCGTCTGGAAGAGGACCAGCGGGTTGCGGGAGCGGTTGCGCAGCTCGTTCTTCGCCAGGTTGCTCGCGATCGTGTAGATCCACGTCGAGAACTTCTTCGTCTGGTCGAAGCGCTGCAGGTGTCGATACACCCGCACGAACGTCTCCTGGACGAGGTCCTGTGCCCGCTCGCGGTCCCCGATCGTGCGGTATACGAAGTTCAGGAGGCGCTGGTCGTACCGGCTCACGAGCTCACCGAACGCGCGCGGGTCTCCTTCCAGAGACGCCTGCACGACGTCGTTGTCCGAAAGCTCCCTGAGCCGCTGGCGATGCTCCGACGCCTCGCCTGCCGGGCGTCGGATCGTGCCCCTGCTCTTGGTGCTGGACCTGGCCACGTCGTCCCCCTCTCGCTTACGTCACCGGAGCTGGCGCCAAAATGGCGGAGATCCGTCCCTCCTGACCCCTTTGGATGCAGGCGCCGTGCCACCTGGCGGGAACCCGCCCCCGTAGGGGCCTCTCGTCCTTCCGTCCTCTCCTTATGACGTCCGAACGAGGCAAAATGGGACACGGCGTGCAGCCGGCTTCACGCTTCCGCGTCCCCCTTCCCCACGACGAACATCGCGGCATACAGCAGCGTCGCGACGCTCTTGCAGTCCACGATCTCCCCCCTGCGCACCATCTCCACCGCCTCCGAGAGCCGCATCCGCCGCACCTCGACGAACTCGTCGTCGTCGAGGTTCGACGCCCCCTCCTCCAACCCGTCCGCCGCGAAGAGCCGGATCATCTCGTCCGTGAAGCCTGGCGTCGTCAGGATCCGCGTCAGCGGCACGAGACGACTCCCCCGCCGTCCGGTCTCCTCCTCCAGCTCCCTCGCCGCGCACGCCTCCCAGGGCTCGTCCGGCCCCTTCGGCAGCCCGGCCGGCACCTCCCAGATCGTGCCGCCGGCCGCGTATCGATACTGCCGCAGCAGGAGGATCTCCGGGTCCGCCTCCTCGAGCGATCCCACCACCGGCAGGACCGCCGACGCCCCGGGGTGCCGGATCATCTCCAGCTCGCCGGTCGATCCGTCGGGAAAGCGCACCGTGTCGACGCTCAGCTTGACGATCCTTCCGTCGTGGACGATCCGGCTCTCCAGCCGGCCGGGTCGAGCTCCTTCGCTCACACGTCCCTCCAGGGCGTACGGGTGGCTCGCCCGTCCCGGCTGGCTTGCCCCCTTGGATACGAGAGCCGGTCGGAACGGTTGCACGGGTGATCGGGCGCGCTCAGTCGCCGGCCAGCACCTCGACCGGCCCGACCGACAACTCCTCGAGCGCCGGGCCGACCGCGGAGGCATCGCCCACCACCACGATCTGGGCCTCTCCGGGGCGGACGTGGCGCCGACCGACCGCGGCGGCCTCCTCGACGGTCACGCCGCGGATCCGGTCGCGGTAGGTGGCGTGGTAGTCGTCCGGGAGGCCGAAGACCACCTGCTCGACGATCCGGCTGGCGACCTGGCCGGCACTCTCCAGGCGCAGCGGGAACACGCCGGCGATGTAGTCGCGGGACGCCACCACCTCCTCCTCGGTGGGCCCTCCCTCCACCAGCCTGTCCAACTCGCCGAGGATCTCGCGCACGGCAGGAGCCGTGACCTCGCTCCCCACGGCGGTGCTCACCTGGAAGGATCCGGGACGGCTGCGCAGGGCGAAGCGCGAGCGGACGCCGTACGTGAAGCCGTTCTGCTCGCGCAGGTTGAGGTTGAGCCGGCTCGTGAAGGCGCCGCCGAGGAGCGTGTTCAGCACCGAGAGCGCGTAGACGTCCGGGTTGGAGCGCTCGACGCCCACGTGCCCGACCCGGATCTCCGACTGTACCGAGCCCGGCCTGTCCACCACCCAGACCCGTCGCTCGGTCGTGGCCGGCGCGACCTCGAAGTCCTCGCCGGCCGGCGGGGTTCCGTCCCATCCCCCGAGCCCGTCGCGCACGAGCGCCTCGATCTCCGCGACGTCCACGTCGCCCGCAACCACCAGACCGCCCGTGGCCGGGCGATACCAATCTGCGGCGTAGGCGGCGAGCAGCTCGCGCCCGAGCCCCTCGACCGAGCCCACCGACCCGCCGAGCGGGCGCGCGTAGGGCACCGCGGCCGCGAAGGTGCGCCGCGCCGCGTGGTCGGACGCGAGCGACGCGGGGTCCATGGCCCGCTGGCGGATCTGCGCGAGCTGCTGGTCGCGGGCGCGCGCCACCTCCTCCTCGGGGAACTCCGGCTGGAGGACGGTCTCCGCCAGGATGGCCACGACCTCCCCGAGGCGCTCGGCGAGGCACGACATCGAGATGGTCGTCCCCTCCCACCCCGTGGACACGCCCATGCGTGCGCCGAGGCGCTCGAGCGCCTCGGCCAGCTCGGACCCGCTGCGCCGCTTCGTGCCCCCCTCGAGCGCGTCGCCGGCGAGCACGGCCAGGCCGGCCCGATCCTCGTGGAGCGCCGATTCACCGGCGCGCACGAAGAGGTTCACGCTCACCACCGGGAGGCGGGAGAGTCGCGCGACGCGCAGGTCGAGCCCGCCGGGGAGCTCGCGCCGGTCGACGTCCGGGAAGTCGAAGGGGCGGATGGCCGACGACGGCGGCGGCGCGCTCCGGTCCACGGGCGTCATGGCTTTCTCTCCGGCTCGAAGGTCACGACGGCGCGGTTGTTCGCCCCGAGACGGTCGGCCGCGAAGCGGCGCACCTCGTCGACGCCGACGGCCCGCAGACGGTCGACCTCGCGGTTCAGCCGCTCCGGCTCGTCGAAGTAGAGGTTGAACATCGACAGGAGGTCCGCGCGCTCCCCCACCGGCTCGAGGCCGCGCACGAGGTCGGTCTCCGAGACCGCGACGGCGCGCTCCACCTCGTGGCGCTCGGCGGCGGCCAGCCCCTCGATCTCCTGCGCGAGCGCCTCCTCGAGCGCCGCGGGCGAGGCGCCCGGGTAGCCGGTCGCCCACACCAGGAGGAGGGAGGCGCCGGTGAGGAGCGGGAAGGCGTACGAGACGACGTCCTTCGCGACGCGGCGCTCCCGGACCAGGCGACGGTAGAGCCGTGAGGCGCGGCCCGTCCCCATGACCGCCCTCGTGACCTCGGCCACCGCGAAGTCGTCGGACGAATAGGGCGGGATGCGGAAGGCCATGATGACGCGCGGGAGCGGCACGTCCGCCACGACGTGCTCGCGCACGGTCTCGCCGATGAGGGGCGCGAGCTCGGTCTCGCCCGGGATGGGCGGGATCGGATCCCCCGCGGGGATGTCGCCGAACCAATGCTCGATCCGCTCCATGACGCGGCGCGCGTCGAAGTCGCCCGCCACGGTCAGCACCGCGTTGCTCGGCACGTAGAAGGTGCGGAAGAACGAGGCCACGTCGTCCAGCGTGGCGGCGTCCAGGTCCTCCATCGAGCCGATCACCGTGTGGTGGTAGGGATGCGTCCCGGGGAAGACGAGCCGCTGGACGCGCTCGTCCCAGTCGCCGTAGGGCTGGTTGTCATAGCGCTGGCGCTTCTCGTTCTTCACCACGTCGCGCTGGTTGTCGAGCTTCTCCTGCGTCATGGCCGGGAGCATCCACCCCATGCGGTCCGACTCGAGCCAGAGCGCCAGGTCGAGGTGGTGCGAGGGCACGGTCTCGAAGTAGTTGGTGCGGTCGTACCAGGTGCTCGCGTTGAGCGACCCGCCCGCCCGCTCGATCAGCTCGAAATGGCGGTTCTTGGGGACGTGCTCGGAGCCCTGGAACATCATGTGCTCGAAGAGGTGCGCGAAGCCGGTGCGCCCGGCCTGCTCGTTCTTCGAGCCCACCCCGTACCAGAGGTTCACCGCCACCACGGGAACGGACGTGTCGTGCGACAGCACGACCCTGAGGCCGTTCGCGAGCGTGTGCCGCTCCACCGGGATCGTCAGCTCCGGCATGTCAGTGTGCCTCCCCTTCCACCGTCGACGCCTCGAGCACCACGACCTCGCCCAGGCCGAGGGAGCGCAGCGGCTCCTCGATCGCGGCACGGTCCCCCGCGACGACGATCGACATCGCCTGCGTGCTCAGCCAACGCGCCGCCACGTCCGACGCGGCCCGCGCGTCCACCGCCTCCACCCCCGCCACGTACCCCGCCCAGAAGTCCAGCGGCACGCCGTAGAGCACGAGCTCCGAGAGCTGGCGCACCACGTCGTCGAGCGACTCGAAGCGCTGCGGGAGGCGGAGCGCGAGGTAGTTGCGCGCGCGCTCCAGCTCCGGGGCGGGGAGCGCCTCCTCGTGCATGCGGTCGATCTCGCGCACGAAATCCGCGACCGCGCTGTCCGTCACGGCGGTCGCCACGGCGGCCGACGCCTCGAACGGGCCCGGCGCGCGGCGCAGCTCGAAGTACGACCCGGCCCCGTACGTGTAGCCCTTCTCCTCGCGGAGCTTCGCGTTCAGGCGGCTGGTGAACGAGCCCCCGAGCACGGTGTTCACCACCGCGAGCGGATAGTATGCGGCGCTCGCGCGGTCCACCGCGACGCGTCCGACCCGGACCTCGCTCTGGGCGGCGCCCGGCTTGTCGACGAGGTAGATCCGTCGCCCCGCGGACGCCTGAGCCGCCGGGAGCGGCGGCGGGTCCTCGCCGGCGCCGGTCCACCCCGCGAAGGCCGTGGCGAGCAGCGAGTCGAGGGTCGCGCGGGTGACGTCCCCCGCGACGATGAGCGTGCCCTGCCCGGGCGCGTAGCGCGCGCGCCAGAAGGCCACGACGTCGTCGCGCGTCAGCGCCTGCAGGGAGGCCTGCGTGCCGAGCAGCGGGACGCCGTAGGGGTGGCCCTTCCCGTACAGAACCCCCGCGAAGGCGTCCTCGGCGAGCGCGGCCGGCACGTCCGTACGCTGCAGCACGCGCGCCATGCGCTGGCGGCGCACCCGCTCCAGGTCCTCGTCCGGGAAGGTCGGGTGGACGACCACGTCGCCCAGGATGGCCAGCGCCTCGTCGAAGTGGTTGGCGAGGACCGACAGGCGAAGCTGGCTCGCATCGTACCCGGCCGTGCTGGACAGGGTGGCGCCGAGCACGTCGACCGCGCTCGAGATCTCGATCGCCGACCGCGTGGTCGTGCCCTCGTCCAGCATGTCCGCCGTCATCGCCGCGAGGCCGGCCTGCCCGGCCGGGTGGGCCGATGCGCCCCCGCGCAGCTGTAGCTCCAGGCTCACGAGCGGGAGGGCGTGCCGCTCCACGAGCACCACGCGCAGCCCGTTGGCGAGCGTGTAGTCCTGCACCTCCGGCATCGTCATCGACCGGGGATCGCCCACGGCCGGGACGGCGGTGCGGTCGAGCTCGCGGCGCCCTGCGGCCGGGCGCCCGCCGGCCCCCGGACCCACCTCCAGCGAGCCCGTGTCCGTCTCCGGGTCGTGCGAGTACGAGGCGCCCCAGGCGCATCCGGCCACCGACAACGCCATCCAGCTCGCCACCATCCGCTTCGCTCCCCCGTTCATGGCAGGCTTCCGCTCCCGGCGGCCGAGTCCGCCGCCAGCTCCGTCCTCCCCTTCGGCACGACGCTCAGCCAGACGGCGGGAGCGCCGACCAGCCAGCGTCGGGCCGCTTCGACGACCGCCTCCCCCGTCACCCGCCGGTACCGGTCGAAGTCCTTGCGCACCCAGCCCGGGGTGCCGGCGAGGACGTGGTACTCGTTGAGCCGGTCCGCCTTTCCGCCGAAGCCGCCCACGCGCTCGAGCGAGCGCACGAACGAGGTCTGCACGCCGTTGACGGCGCGCTCCAGCTCCGTGTCGGTGACGCCCTCCCGCACGAGACGGTCGAGCTCCTCCCGGATCCCCGCGCTCAGCCGCGCGAGCGGGACGTCCGGCCGCGCCGTGGCGATGATCCAGAACGTCCCTCCGATCTCCTGGCCGTCCTGGAAGGCGCTCACGTCCTGCGCGAGCTCCTCGTCGTAGACGAGCCGCTCGTAGAGCCGCGAGGCCTTCCCCTCCGTGAGCACCGAGGCGAGCACGTCCAGTGCGGCGTCGTCCGCGGTGAACACCTTCGGAGCCTGCCACGCCACATAGAGCCGCGGGAGCTGGACCTCGTCTTCCAGCACCACCGGATCGTCCGCGGCGAGCGTCACCTCGGGCGCCGTGACCGGCGGGATGGGCGGGCCCGACGGGATGTCGGCGAAGTACTTGTCGACGAGCTCCCTGATCCGGGAGACGCGCACGTCGCCCGCGATCGCCAGGGAAGCGTTGTTGGGCGCGTAGTAGGTCCGGAAGAAGCCCTTCACGTCGTCGAGCGTCGCGGCCGACAGGTCCTCCATCGAGCCGATCACCGGCCAGTGGTACGGGTGCGTGGGCGGGTAGAGGTGCTCGTAGACCGTCTCGTACGCGCGGCCGTAGGGCTGGTTGTCCACGCCCTGGCGGCGCTCGTTCTTCACCACGTCGCGCTGCAGGTCGAGCTTCTCCTGCGTCATCGTGTCCAGGAGGTAGCCCATCCGGTCCGCCTCCAGCCAGAGCGCCAGCTCGAGCGCGTTGGCCGGGATGTTCTCCCAGTAGTTCGTGCGGTCGTTGCTCGTGGAGCCGTTGTTCACGCCCCCGGCCGACTCGAGGAGGTTGTCGAAGTCACCCTCCGGCACGTGCGCCGAGCCCTCGAACATCACGTGCTCGAAGAGGTGCGCGAAGCCGGTCCGGCCCGGCGTCTCGTTCTTCGAGCCCACGTGGTACCACAGGTTGACGCTCACCACCGGCAGCGCGTGGTCCTCGTGCACGATCACGTTGAGCCCGTTGGCCAACGTGAACTGCGTATAGGGGATGTACACGTCCACCCGCTTCCCGTCCTCCTGGGCGGCGGCGGGGAGCGCGGTCAGCCCCAGGGCCGCCACGCACGCCGCGCCACGCATCCTCCGACCCATTCGCCTCTCCTCGCCCGCCGCTGAAGAAGGGCGCACGCGCACCCGCCCGATCCCGGACGAGGTCCGGGGCCGGGAAGATCCACAAGGTAACGGAAGCTGGGAAGGGGGAGGCCCGGCGCGCGCGCCTCGCCCGGTTCGCTTCAGCGGAGCGTCAGGCCGATGCCGAGCTCGAGGTACTGGTGCGACGCGCCGCGGTCCACCACCGCCATCGGGGAGGTGAGATCGTACTGGCCGGCGTTGTAGTTGCCGAAGAAGGCGAGCGAGAGCGGCCCGGCCAGGGGGAGCGCGAAGCCGCCGCCGAGGCTGTAGCCGATGCCCATCCCGGAGGCGTGCACGACGGTCGACGAGTCGGCGTCGACCATGTCCTCGCCGGCCCAGGCCAGGCCGCCGCCGCCCTCGATCCACACGTGCCAGAGCTGCCACGAGAACACGAGGGAGGCGTTGCCGAGGGTGTTGGTGAGCTTGGTAGGCGTCGGCGTCCCGGTGGAATCGGCCGCACCGAGCGGACCGGGGTGGCCGCGGCGCCACACGCTGCCCTGCACGCCCACGCCGAGCCCGTGGCCGAGCCTCTTTCCCACGCTCAGGTGGCCGGTGAAGCTGTCGGTGTTGTCCGGGCTCGCGCAGCTCGTGCAGGGATCGCTCCTGCGGCCGTAGCCGACGCCCAGCGTCGCGAAGATCGGCAGTCCGGACGGTTCCGACACACGGACCGGTGCGACGGCCGAGCTGTCGACCGGGGGCACGGTGTCCTGCGCGCACACCGCGCGGGGCGCGGCGACGAGCGCCGCCGTGAAGACGACGAGAGGGACGATCCGGCGGTGGTACACGACCGGTGCTCCTGGAGAAGGTTCGGACCCTGCTCTCCCGAGTATCGGCCGATCCGCCGGGGACTTGACCCCCGGGGTCGCCTCAGGGGCGCTCCAGCAGTCGCCTGCGGAGGAGATCGGGGGCCATGTCGTCCATGAGCAGCGTACGCGCGGCCTCCGCGCCCGCGTCCAGGCGATCCTCCACGGCGACGAGGAGCACGGCATCCTCCTCGTCGGCGCGGATGCGCGCCCGCTCGAGCATCTCCCAGGCCAGGTCGTCCGAGCCCGCGACGCTGGCGGCGAGCGCCGCCGCGAGCTGGGCCTCCACGTCCTCCGGAAGCAGGCGGGCCCCCTCTGACAGCTCGCCCGCCGCTTCGTCGAAGCGGCCCGCCTCGAGGAGCATCAGCCCGAGCACCACGCGCGGCCACCCGTCCTCCGGGTCCATGCGCACGGCGTCGCCCACCGCGTCCACCGCGCCGTCTTCGTCCCCTGCGAGGTGGCGCGCGACCCCCAACTCGTACGCGATCTGCGGGTCGTCGGCGTCGAGGGCGCGCGCGGCCTCCAGCTCGGCGAGGCCCTCGGCCACCAGCCCCTCCCGCGCGAGGTACGCGCCGTACAGGTAGCGCGTGAGCGCGATCGCGGGCCCCGCGAGGGCGGCCGTGCGCAGTGCCGGCTCGGCGTCGGGGTCGTCGAACGCAGCCACCCCGTTCCCCGCCGTCGCGAGCACGTAGGGGTCCACCGGGCCCAGCGCGAGCGCGCGCTTGAAGCGCTCGTAGGCGATGCCCTCCAGCCCGAGCTCCCGCTCCGCCACCCCCAGCCAGCAGTGGACGGCCGCCTCGTCCTCGTACGCGCCCACGTGCTCCCTGAGGAGCTCCGCCATGGCCTCCCAGTCGCCCTCGTCGGCCAGCCCGAGGGCGCGCTCCAGCAGCGCTTCCAGCTCCATCCGCCGCCCGGCGCTAGGCGCCGAACTTCACCAGACGACCGGCGTGCGCCAGCGCCAGCGCCATCAGCCCGGGCCCGTTGAAGCGCCCGAGGTCGCCGCGGCGGCACGCGGACTCGCCGAAGCCGCCGCCCGTGGGGCGCGCCCACTTCGAGGCGAGGAGCACCGGCACCGCGTGCCACGAATGCTCCTTGTAGACCGCCGGCGTGGAGTGGTCGCCCGTGACGATCAGGACGTCCGGCTGGGTGTCGAGGATCCTCGGGACGAGCGCGTCCACCTCCTCGATGGCCGCCACCTTGCCGTCGAAGTCGCCGTCGTGGCCGCGCGTGTCGGTGTCCTTGAAGTGGATGAAGGAGAAGCCGTGCGCGGGGCCGCTCTTCAGGTACTGGGACACGGTCTCGTCGACGTCGGCCGGGATGCCCGGGACCTTCATCCCCACGAGCTTCGCCACCCCGCGGTACATCGGGTACTTGGCGAAGGCGGCCGCGTCGAGGCCAAAGCGCTCCTGGAGCGTCGGGATGCGCTCGTAGGTCGCGAAGCCGCGCGCGAGGAAGCCGTTGAGCACGGGCTCGTCCGCGAGGATCTCGCGCGCCTGCGTGAGGAAGTCGCGCACCAGCTCCGCCGCGCGCTCCGAGCCGGGCGCGGTGGCCTCGCACTTCAGGTCGGGCACGCCTTCCTCGAGCGGGTCCGTGTCCGTCAGGTCGGCGCCGAGCCCCTCGCCGCGGATGAGGAGCACGACCCGGTGCTCCTTCTCGTGGGTCAGCGACACGTCGTACCCTCTGGGCTGGCGCAGCGAGGACATGAGCTCGTCCACCACCCGGCGGCCCTGCGCGTCGGTCGGACGGCCCGCCCGCCGGTCGGCCACGCGGCCGTCGGCGTCGAAGGTCGCCAGGTTGAGCCGGGCGGCGAGGTCGCCCGCCTGCAGGTCGATGCCCACGCCCAGCGCGGAGAGCACGCCGCGTCCGATGACGTAGCGCGTGGGGTCGTAGCCGAAGAGCGAGAGGTGCCCCGGCCCGCTCCCGGGCGTGATGCCCGGCCCCACCGGATCGATCACCCCCAGAGAGGAGCGGTCGGCGAGCGCGTCGAGGTTGGGTGTGCGCGCGGCCTCGAGCTCGGTGAGGCCGCCCGACGCCTCGTGGGGGAGGCCGCCGAGGCCGTCGAGCACGACGAGCACGATGCGGGTGTGGTGTCCGCGGTGGACCTGGTCGTCGGGAAGGATGAGATCGCTCATGATCGGAGTTCGATGGAGGGGTGCCGTGCCGGCGGCCGGAGCCGTGCCGGACGAACCCGGAATCTAACAGGTCGGGGGCCGTGGAGAGCCGCCCCGGACTGTTGTCGGCGGGCCCCGCGAACCCTAGTCTCCTGCAACGGTCTCCATCCCCCGTCGAGGCCTTCCACGTCCAGGAGCATCCCGTGCGCTACACGCCCTTCCGCATGGAGCGGTACCAGTCGACCTACGAGCACCGCGTGGAGATCAACCTCTCCGAGTCGGGCGTCCACCCGATGACGGTGCGGGAGCTGCTCACCCTGGCCGGGCGGGAGGAGGGCATCGACGACCTGCGCCTCGGCTACGGCCAGTCGAACGGCTCGGACGGGCTGCGCGCGCGTATCGCCGCGCTCTACCCGGGTGCCACGGACGCCAACGTGCTCGTCACGGTCGGGGGCGCCGAGGCGAACTTCGCCTCCTTCTGGCACCTCATGGAGTCCGAGGGATCGGCGGCCGTCGTCGTTCCCAACTACGGCCAGGTGCCGGGGCTCCTCGACTCCTTCGGGTCGCGCGTCCACCCGGTGAAGCTCGTGGAGGAGCACGGGTGGCAGCCCGACCTGGACGCGCTCGCCGCCGCGCTCGATGCGGGCGCGCGGTTCGTCCTGATCACCAACCCCAACAACCCCACGGGCGCGGCGCTCAGCCCGGCGGCCATGGACGCCGTCGCGGAGATCACCGCGCGGCACGGCGCCTGGATCCTCGCGGACGAGGTGTACGGCGGCGCGGAGGTGCTGGGCGACCAGACGCCGTCGTTCTGGGGACGCCACGACCGGGTGCTCGTGACCAACTCGCTGTCGAAGGCGTACGGGCTGCCGGGGCTGCGCCTCGGGTGGGTCGTGGGGCCCGCCGACGTGGTGGCCGAGCTGTGGGGGCGCACCGACTACACGACGATCAGCCCGGCCACGCTCTCGGACGCGCTCGCCACGATCGCGCTGGAGCCGAACACGCGCGCCCGCATCCTCGAGCGCACGCGCGGCATCATCCGCGCGAACCTCCACCTCCTCCAGGACTGGATGGTCTCCCAGGAGGGGCGCTTCCGCTACCGGCTCCCGGACGCGGGCGCGATCTGCTACATGCGCTACGACGCCGACGCGAACTCCACGGACTTCGCGGAGAAGCTGCGCACCGAGAAGGGCGTGCTGGTGGTACCGGGCGACCACTTCGGGATGGACTCCTACCTGCGCGTGGGCTTCGGCAATCCGGAGGACGAGCTGCGCGAGGGGCTGCGCCGGATCCGCGAGGCCTTCGACGAGGTGACGGCCGCCGGCGCGGCGGCGTCCTAGGAGGCGCGCGGAGCGGGCGCCCCAGGGGAGCGCCCGCCCGCGATCGGCGGCGACGCCGCCCCCCCTCCTCACTCGGTCGTGAGCGCCACCTTCGGGTCGACGCGCACCGCCCGGCGCGCCGGGATCCACGCCGCCAACGTGCCCACCGCGCCCAGGAGGGCGGCCGCGGCCAGCAGGCTCGCCGGGTCCCAGCTCCGCACCCCGAAGAGCACGCCGGAGAGCGCCGCGCCCGCGGCGAGCGCGCCCGCCACCCCGAGCGCCAGGCCCAGCGCGATGAGGCGGGTGGCGTGGCCCAGCACCATGCCCACCAGGCGGCCCGCGTCGGCGCCGAGCGCGGCGCGGATGCCGATCTCCCGGGTGCGGCTCTGCACGGCGTAGCTCAGCACCCCGTAGATCCCCGCCGCCGCCACCAGGAGCGCGAGGAGCGCGAAGCTCGCCCCGATCCGTGAGGCCGCGCGCGGGCGCGCGACGGTCTCGGCGAGCATGGCGTCCAGCGTGCGCAGCCCCGCGGCCGGAATGTCCGGGTCCACGGCCGCGACCGCCCGGCGCACCCCGTCCACCACGCGCGGGGCGTCCCCCCGCACGCGTACGACCACGGAGAGGCCGCGCTCCGGGCTCGCGCCCCACGGCATGTAGAAGATCGACTCGGTGGACGCGTCGTAACCGTCGTCGAGCACGTCGCCCACGACCCCGACGATGCGGAGCGTGATGTCGGTGTCGTCGCGGTGCAGGAGGACGGACCGGCCCACCGGGTCCCCGTCGGGCGCCACCGCGCGCGCCATGTGCTCGTTCACGACGATCGGGATGTCCTCGACCGGCTCCCACACCTGGGTGAAGACCCTCCCCTCGCGGAGCGGGATCCCCATCACCTGGAAGTAGTCGGGGAGGACCGCGTGGAAGTCGGCGCGCGGGGCCGTCGCCTCGTCGAAGGGGCGTCCCTCGACGCCGAAGGTCGTCCACCGGTTCTCGCCCGTGAAGGGGAGGTCCGAGGTCATGGTCACGGCGACCACGCCCGGCACGGCCTCGACCTCGCGGCGCACCTCCCGGAAGTACCGCTCCAGGGCGTCGCGGTCCGCGTAGCGCGCGCGGGGCGCCGACAGGTCGAAGGTGATCCGGTCGTGCGGGTCGAACCCCGGCGGCACGCTCACCAGCGCGTCGAAGGAGCGCGCCAGGAGCGCCGCCACCACCAGGAGCGCCGTGGCGAGCGCGATCTGCCCCACGATGAGCACGTTGCGTGTGCCGCTCATCCCGAGCGCCGTGCCCGAGCGCACGTCGCCCTCGACGAGCGCCGCCCTCAGCTCGGCGCGCGACGCGCTGCGCGCGAGCGGGAGCGCGAAGGCCACGCCGGCCAGGAGCGTGACGAGCACGGTGAAGCCGACCACCTGCAGGTCCACCGAGACGTCCACGAGCCCCGTGAAGTACCGCGACTGCACGGCCTGAAGCGCGCCGCGCGCTGCGTAGACGCCGAGCGTGCCCACCACGCCGCCCGCCGCGCCGAGCATCACGCCCTCGACGAGCACCTGGCGGAGGAGCCTGCCACCGCCCGAGCCGAGCGCGGCGCGCACGGCGAACTCGCGGCGGCGCTCCTGGCCGCGCGCGAGCGTGAGGTTCGCCACGTTCGCGCAGACGATGAGGAGCACCGCGGCGCCCGCTCCGAGCAGCATGAGGAGCACCGGTCGGGCGTCGCCGAGGAGATAGTCGTCCACGGTGCGCAGCGTCACCGTCCAGGCGCCGTTCGCCTCGGGGTGGGCCCGCGTCAGGCGGGCGAAGAGCCCGTCCATCTCGACGCGCGCCTGCTCGACGGACGTGCCGGGCGCGAGGCGGGCCACGGTGCGCAGGTAGCGGGAGTCGAAGTCGTCGTGGCGGTCCTCGAGGAGGAGCGGGCGCCAGAGCTGCGCGGCCTGCCAGCTCAGCGACCGCTCCGGCTGACGGAAGCCCTCGGGCGCCACGCCGACCACCGTGTGCGGGCGGCCGTCCACGCGCACGGTGCGCCCCACGATCGCGGGGTCCGCGCCGAAGCGTCGCACCCAGAGGGCGTGGCTCAGGATCACCAGGTCGCCGTCCGCCTGGCGGGCGGCGTCCGCCGTAAAGACGCCCCCGAGCTCGGGGCGCACGCCGAGCACGTCGAAGAAATCCGGCGTCACCACGCTCCCCGCCACCTCCTCCGACGCCCCCTCGCCACCCGAGATCGTGGCCACGTCCACATTGAACGCCGCCACGCCCGCGAAGGAGCGCGCCTCCTCCTTCCACGCCCAGTAGTTGCCGGGCGAGACCGTCATCACGTCGCCGCTGGCGCGCTCCGCCTCCCAGATCAGCACCAGCTCGCCCGGACGCGCCCACGGGAGCGGCGTCAGGAAGTGCGCGCTCACCAGCGTGAAGATCGCCGAGTTCGAGCCGATCCCCAGCGCGAGCGTCGCCACGGCCACCGCGGTGAAGGTCGGACGCTTGCGCAGGCCGCGCAGCGCCCAGCGAACGTCGCCTGCCACCTCGTCCCATCCGCCCATCCCGCCCTCCCGTGGATTGCGTCGCGCGGCCGGCACCCGCAGCACGAAGCCGAGCACCTGGCGGCGATACCACCTCCGTGCTGCCCGGGCACCCTCGCCGCGCACGCGCGCCGCGAAGGCCTCGGCCAGCTCCCCGTCCACCTCCTCGGCCCCCTCACCCACCGCCCAGCGGAGCAGGCGGCGGGCGAGCCCCGGGGGCCCGGCGCGCCCTTCGTCGTCACGGGTCATCGGAGCCTCAGTCGTCGAGCGCCGGCTCGAGGCCGTCCCAGAGGCTCAGGAGCGCCTGCCTGGCGTCCTTGAGCGGCTCGAGCGCGGCCTGCGGTGAGCGCGAACCAGCGCCGCGGATACGGCTCGCCGCTCTCCTCCGGAGACTCGAGCCGCGACGTCAGCATCCCCTTCGCCTCCAGGCGGCGCAGCGCGATGTAGACGGCCGACGTCGCCGCCTCGCGTCCGGTACGCGCGTCCAGCTCCGCCACGATGGGCACGGAGTAGGCCTCCCCGCCCAGGCGGAGGATCGTCAGGAGGACCTGGTGCTCGAACTCCCCGAGACCGCTGCGACCCATGGACCCCTCTCCGTCGACGCGCCGCTGACTCACGACGCTATACTATAACTTTGCTATAGTATGACGGACAGCGGGGGCCGAAGGTTGCAAGCGCTGCCGAGCGCGTGTGGGGGGAGCCTCAGAACACCCAGCGGAAACCGAGGGTGGGCATGATCGGGAGCTGCTCCTCGCCGTTCTCGCGCTCCGCCGTGAAGCGTCCGGGCGAGATCTCGGCCAGCGACCACTCGAAGCCACGCAGGTTCGTGCGGTTGTAGGCGTTGAAGACGTCGAGGAACACCTCGAGCCGGCTCCGCCTGAGCTCGAAGTTGCGCGTCACCCGCAGGTCGAGGCGGTGGTACGCCGGGAGCCTCTGGGCGTTGTAGGCCTCGAAGCCGCGCTGGAGGATCTCGACCTGCTGGCCCCCGTCGCCCGGGTCGGTCACCCGCAGGTCGAGGGTCTGGCCGGTGAACGGCCATCCGGTGTGGTAGTGCCAGAGCCCGCTGATCTGCCAGCTCGTGCCGATGCGGTACGCGCCCTGGAGCGTGAGCGTGTGCCTCTGGTCGAGCGTGCGAGGCGCCCACCGGCCGTCCACGAGGTCCTCGGCGACGGCGAGCGCGTAGCTCGCCGCCCACGAGAACGGTCCCGTGTCGTCCCGGGCGAGGATGACCTCGACCCCGCGGGCCCGCGCCTCGGCGGGCGCGATGCGCCGGCGGTCGGACTCGACCTCCGGGATCGGGTCGATCTGACGGGACAGGTTCACGTACGAGGGGATCGGGTCGTGGATCGTGCGCCGGTACGCCTCGATCCGGGCGCTCACGCCGCCCCCCAGGGCCCGCTCGACACCGACCGCGACCTGGTCGGCGTGCTCGGCGCCGTTGAACGTCCGCTCGCCGTCCTGTACGCGCAGGTCGTACAGCGCCTGCGACTGGAAGTAGCGCCCCCAGCTCGCGCGCAGGCTCGTACGCGGGGTCGCGTCCCACCGGATCAGCCCGCGAGGACCGAGGTGCTCGTCCCCCGTCCACGACTGCCGGTCCCAGCGTACGCCTCCCTCCCACGTCACCGACCCGCCCGCGCGCCCGCGCAGGGCGGCCCACGCCCCGACCTCCGTGCCGCGCGGGCTCACGTCCGCCCTGGCGGTGTCCGAGCGCACCACCAGCCTGCCCTGCTCGTCCAGGTCGTAGCGCAGCGACAGGCTCCTGTACGTGTAGCCGCCGTTCCCGTCGCGCACGTCCGCGCCCGCCTTGACGAGGAAGTCGCGCCCCAGATCGAGGTGCCACTCCTGGCGCACCCCGCGGAAGTGGAAGTCGGAGACGTCGGAGACCTCCGACCGGAGCGGTATGAAGTCACCCCTCCCCCCCGCGCTCACGGCACCCGTGCGGTCGCGGCTGAGCTCCCCGACGGAGACGAGCGTCTCGATCTCGAGCCGGTCGACCGGTGTGGCCTTCCACGTGAGCCAGCCGTACCCGTTCGACCAGTCGCTGTCGACCCGCGACGACGCCCCATCGTCCCGCCAGCCCATCTGGTCCCCCGCGACGAGGATCTCCGCGGAGACGACGTTGCGCGGCGTCACCAGGTACTGCACCCGGCCCAGCGCGTCCCAGTAGCGCGGGTCGATGTCGTCGTCGACGCCGCCCACCGCCAGCACGTACTGGAGGAAGCCACGGCGCAGCGCGGCCACCCACTGGCCGCGCCCGTCGTCGAAGCTCCCCTGGCTGTTCGCCCCGAAGGAGCTGAGGCTCAGCCCGACGGTGGTGCGCGTCCGCGACGACGGCGGCGTACGCGAGTGCATGTCGAACACACCCGCGGTCTTGTCGCCGAACTCCACGGGAAAGCCGCCCGTGATCAGGTCGATGCCGCCCAGCGACTGCACGTCCACGATGCCGAGCGCCCCGTCGAAGTCCCTCAGGTGGTAGGGCTCGTACAGCTCGAGGCCGTCCAGCCGCACCAGCAGGTCGCGGTCCGTGCTCCCGCGGATGTTGAGGCGCGTGGAGATGTCGTCGGTGGTCACGCCCGGAAGCCGCTTCAGCGTCCGGAAGACGTCGTCGCCGATCTGCGGCGTCGCTTCGATGTCCTCGCGGCTGACGCGCACGCCGCTCGCGCTCGGCGTGACCTCGAGGATGCCGAAGCTCCCGGGCGCGATGACGATCTCGTCGAGCGGGATCGGTGCCCGCTCCAGCTCCACGCGCACGGCCCCGCCGCCCTCGCCGTCCACGGCGACACGCAGCGTACGCGCCTCGTAGCCGAGCGCGGTGACGCGTAGCTCCTGCTCCCCCGCGGCCATGCCTTTGAGCGCGAAGCGTCCGTCGTCCCCGCTCAGCACGCTCCTCCCGCCCGCGACCGGCCGCACCTCCGCGGCGGCGATCGGGCGGCCCCCGTCCCCGTCCACCACGACCCCCGCGAGCGTCCGCGCGACCTCGGCGCGCGCGCCATTCGCGCCCATCCTCCCCACCAGCACCTGCCGTCGACCCTCCACGTAGCGCAGCCCGGTCCCGTCCAGGATCCGGTCCAGCGCGACCCGCACCGTCACCTCGCTGCACGCGCAGCGCACCACCCGCTCCGACGGGAGGAGGTCCGGGCTGAAGGCCAGCGCCACGCCGGACGAGCGCTGCAGCGCGGCGAGCGCGTCCGCGATCGACACGTCCGTGACATCGAGGCGCGCGGGGCGCTCGAGGAGCGTGACCTCCTGGCCCGCGGCCCCCGACGGGAGCGCGCCCGTCGACAAGCATATCGCCACGCCCACCACCACGCCCACGCTCCACACTCCGAGGCTGCCGCGCATCCCTTCCCCTCCCCGTCGCCGGTCCACGTCCGCCACCCTCATCGCGCCTTCATCCGCACGGCAGCCTGTCCCACCTCGCAGCTGGCCCCCGCCACCAGGCAGACCGCCGACACCACCTCGTCGAGCGACTCGTCCTCGAACCAGGCGGTGACCCGCCTCGAGGCGATGGCCGGATCCACCTCGACCGGCCGTCCGAAGCGCCGCCCGATCTCCTCCGCCACCTCCGCGAGCGGTGTCGCCTGGAAGAGGAGGAGTCCCGCCGGCCACTCGAGGAGCGCCCACACGTCCTCGCGGTCGACGACCCGCGGCGCACCGCCGCGCGACAGGAACGCCACCTGTCCCGGGGCCACCTCGGCGGTGCCCCCGCGGCCTTCCAGGAGCACACGCCCCTCCACCACCACCAGCCGCAGCTCGTCGCCCTCCGCCCGCACCTCGAAGCGCGTCCCGTGCACGGTCACGCTCCCGACGTCCGTGCGCACCACGAAGGGCACGTCGCCCGGCGCCACCGCGAAGAACGCCCGACCCTCCAGCTCCACCTCGCGCCCGTCCGAGCGGGGGGGAAAGCGCAGGTGCGTCGAGGTCGCCATGCGCACGACCGTCCCGTCGGAGAGGCTCATGGTCACGACGTTCCCCGCCATCGTCGACGAGCTGGTGGGTGTGAGGAGGTTCGGGGCCGCCCCTCGCGAACCCCGCTCCATCCCCGCGATCACGAGCGCGGCGACCGCGGCGGCGGCCAGCCCGTACGACAGCCACGGGGACCGCAGCAGACCCTTCCCGCGCCGGCGGGCCGCGCTGCGGCGCCGGCGCGCCTCGGCCGCCGCCGTCACCTCCGCCGCCGACGGGGGCGTCCCGCTCGGAGCCGGCGCAGCCGAGCCCATCAGCTCCCAGACCTCGCGCGCCTCCTGCCACGCGCGCTCGTTCTCGGCCGACGCGCGCCGCCACTGGTCGATGCGGCGGGCCTCGATGTCCGTGGCGCGCCCCTCGAGCTGCTTGACGATGAGCTCATCCATCGTGGCGCCTCCCTTCGGGATCCCCCGTCTCGCCCTCGTGCGTTCCGCGTGTGCCGGCGACCAGGTCGGCCAGCTCCGCGCGCAGGTCTCGGAGCGCGAGGCTCATGTGGTTGGCGACCGTCTGCGCGGCGAGGCCGGTCGCGTCGGCGACCTCCTCGTGGCTCAGCCCCGCGAAGCGGACCAGCTCGAAGACCTCGCGGCGCCGCGCCGGCAGCCGCTCCAGGGCCGCCTGGATGCGCAGACCGAGCTCGGCGCGCTCGAGATCGCCGTCCGGCTCCGGCGCAGGGCGCTCCGCGGACGGGCCCGCCCCGTCCGGACCGAGGCGCGCGCGGACGCGCACGCGCCGCTCCTCGTCGAGCGCCACGTTGCGCCCGATGCGGAAGAGCAGCGCGCGGGCGGAGCCCGCCTGCCACCGCTCCCGGCGCTCCCAGAGGCGCACGAAGGCCTCCTGGGCCGCGTCCTCGGCGGCCTCGCGCGAGCCCGTGAGCCGGACGAGGTGCCCCACCAGAGGCGCCCACACGTCGCGGAGGAGCGCCTCGAGGGCGCCGACGTCTCCCGCGCGGATGCGCTCCAGTGTCACCCGGTCCTCCTCTCGAAAGCGATGCGTGCTCCACCCTCCACAACGCGCACGCCCTGGCGGACTACCAATCGGCCCGGCGCGCTGGACACCTCCCACCCGCGTCGGTCACCTTCGGGAGGAACCCCTCCCTCCCTGCCACTCGCGGAGCGCACATGGACCTCGCCGAATTCGCCCGTGTCCTCGACGAGATCGTCAAGCACCCCCTCTTCACGATCCAGGGCCAGGCCATCACGCTCGTCGACCTGGTCACCTTCACGCTGTTCGTCGTCGGCACGCTGGTGATGTCGCGGCTGCTGCGGAAGAGCGCCGACGCCGCCCTCGGCCGCCGCGGCGTGAACGACCCCGGCACCCGGGCGATCGCACGCCGCCTCATCCACTACCTGATCCTCTTCATCGGGCTCGCCACCGCGATCGACAACCTCGGCTTCAACCTCTCCGCGATCTTCGCGGCGGGCGCCGTGCTGGGCGTGGGGATCGGCTTCGCGTTCCAGAACGTCGCCCAGAACTTCCTGTCCGGGATGATCCTCCTCTTCGAGCGATCCATAAAGCCCGGCGACATCCTCGAGGTGGAGGGCGAGGTCGTGCGCGTGGAGGACATGCGCATCCGGTGCACGGTCGCACGCACGCGCGACGACGAGCAGCTCATCATCCCGAACTCGACGCTGTCGCAGGGTACGGTGAAGAACTTCACCATGGAGGACTCGCTGTACCGCGTCACGATCTCGGTGGGGGTGACCTACGACTCCGACATGCGCGACGTGCGCGCTGCGCTCGAGAAGGCGGCGCACTCGGTCAAGTGGCGCGTGGACTCGCACGAGCCGATGGTGTTCATGACCGCCTTCGCCGATTCCTCCGTCACCTTCGCGGTGTCCGTGTGGACGAACGACCCGTGGCGCTCGCGGCGCGCCCAGTCGGATCTGCACGAGGCGGTGTGGTGGGAGCTGAAGGAGCGGGATATCGTGATCGCGTTCCCGCAGCTCGACGTGCACTTCGATCCGACGGTGAACGACTCGCTCACCCGGCTTCCCAGGGCCTCCTGACCTCTCACGACCGACACCGCCACGATGCAGAAGGACGCGCTCAAGGACCTCCAGCTCCTGATCCGCTCCCGGTACGGACTCGTCTACGTGGATACGGTGGAGGAGGACCGGGCCGAAGGCCTCCTGCGCCACCTCGCGGACGCGATGAAGACGCCCTTCTTCATCTGGACGCGCTCGCGCGGGCTCGTGCGCTCCGGGATGTCGGACCCGATCTACGACTCGCGCGACCCCGTGAAGGCGGTGCGCAACATCGAGTCGGGCGGGCAGCCCGGCATCTACCATCTCCAGGGGCTGGCGGCGAGCCTGAACGGCCAGGACCTCCTCCTGGCCTACCTGCGCGACGCGGCGCGCTCCATGGAGCAGCGCGAGGGTGCGCTCGTGCTCACGGGCGAGGGCATCGAGCTCCCGGGCCCGCTCAAGGAGATCGCGGCCGTCGTCACGCTCCCGGGCCCTTCGGACGAGGAGTTCCGGGAGCTCCTCGGCCGCATCGTGCGCGACCTGTCCGCCCGCCAGGACGTGGAGGTATCGCTCAGCCGGGAGGAGATGAACACCCTCGTGAAGCACCTCTCGGGGCTCACGCTCATGGAGGCCGGGAAGATCCTCACGAAGGCGATCGTTGAGGACGGCTCGCTCACCGCCGACGACATCCGCCTCGTGATCGAGGCCAAGCGGCAGATCGTCGAGCGCGAGGGGCTCCTCGAGTACTTTCCGGCGGAGGCGACGATGGCCGGCGTCGCGGACCTGCACAACCTCAAGGGGTGGCTGGCCAAGCGAACGGCCGTCGTGAAGAGCCCCGAGAAGGCCGAGCAGTTCGGGCTCGGCTTCCCGCGCGGCGTGCTCCTCCTCGGCGTCCCCGGGTGCGGGAAGAGCCTGTCGGCGAAGGCCGTGGCGTCCGAGTGGGGGCTGCCCCTGCTCAAGCTCGACCCGTCCAACCTGTACAACAAGTACGTCGGCGAGAGCGAGGGGAACTTCAAGCGCGCGATGCGCGCCGCCGAGCGCATGGCGCCCGTGGTGCTCTGGATCGACGAGCTGGAGAAGGCCTTCGCGGCCGGGGGCTCGGAGGACGGCGGGGTGTCGCAGCGCATCCTGGGGAGCTTCCTCGGCTGGATGCAGGACCGCAGCGGCGACGTCTTCGTGGTGGCCACGGCCAACGACATCCAGCGTCTTCCGCCGGAGTTCCTGCGCAAGGGGCGCTTCGACGAGATCTTCTTCGTCGACCTGCCGGACCAGGCGACGCGCGCGGAGGTGTTCCGCATCCACCTCTCGGGGAGGGGGCACGATCCCGCGAGCTTCGACCTGCAGGAGCTGGCGGCAGCCTCCCAGGGGTTCAGCGGCTCGGAGATCGAGCAGGTCGTGGTGAGCGGGCTCTACACGGCGTTCGCGAATGGCTCGACGCTGGACACGGCGGCGCTTCTCGCCGAGGCGCGCGCGACGCGGCCGCTCTCCGTGACGATGGTCGAGCGCATGGACGCCATGCGCTCGTGGGCGCAGGGGCGGACCGTCCCGGCCAACTGAGCGGTGGCCGGAGGGCCGCGGCGGTAGGGCCGGGCAGGCGGACGGTGGCCGGACGCCGTCCCGGCTCGCGCCGCGTGCGCGCTCAGCGCGCGAAGAGGTACATCCCCCCCTCGATGAGGAGCTCCAGGGTGAACGCGGTCTCGTCCCAGGTGCCGGGATAGACCCCACCCGCGTTCAGCGTCAGGAAGAGCGCGGTGCCCGTGCGCGTCCACGTGCACGGTTCCGAGTCCGTGCTCGTGCCGCTGCTTCCGCCGGCCGTGGTGCGCAGCTCCCTCCGTATGGTGCAGGAGCCGTCCGCGTCGAGGTGCGCGGTGCCCGACGTCACCTCGACCTGCGTGGTGCCGTCGTCCGAGACGACCGCCGGGAGCTGCGCGTCGTCCACCGACACGAGGGTGTAGTCCCCACGCGCGGTGTCGTTGCCCTCGATGGGATCGTTGCACGCCGCGACCGCGAGCGTCGCGCCGATCAGGATCCAGCGAACGTGTCTCGACATTCCGCGCTCTCCCTCCCGTTCGATCCCTGCTGGGCCGGACCGGTGAACGTACGACCGCGGCTACCTCTGCGCTACACCGCGGCGACGAGCCCCTCGTCGTCGTTCGCGGTCGTGTTGACGCGCGTCGACACCCGGCGGGCCGCCAGCGTCCCCGCCGGCGCGGGGGCCACGATGCGGCGGAGCACGTCACGTGCCGTGTCGCGGGAGAGCCAGGCCGCCCGGGCCGCGGGCGGGACGATGAGGGGCATGCGGTCGTGAACGGGACGCACGTCCGCGTTCGCGGCGACCGTGAGGATCGCGAAGCCGCCGGCCTCGGCCCCTCCCCGCTCCCACAGCGCCGCGAAGGAGACCAGCCCGCCGTGCACGGGGTGGAACCAGTACGGGACCTTCCCGTCACCCTCCACGCGCCACTCGTAGAAGCCGTCCGCGGGCACGAGGAGGCGCCGGTGCGCGAAGGCCTCCCGGAACGCCGGGGTCCGATCGGCGGATTCCCCGCGCGCGTTGACGAAGGTGCGCGCCGGCACGGCCGCGGCGGCGGGAAAGCCCCATCGGAGGAGGCCGAGGCGTCGGCCGCGCCCGTCCTCCCCGACCACGGGCACGTCCTGCCCCGGCGCGAGGTTGTAGCGCGGCGTCAGCTCGAAGGTCGGCTCGGGGACGTCGAAGACCTCGACGAGCTCGTCCTGCGGCGCCGCGAGGGTGTACCGCCCGCACATGCGCGGGGCTACCGGAGCGGCTCGGGGTGCGGCCCCCGGCGGACGTAGCGCACGTCGTCGTAGCGGCGCCGGCGCAGGATCAGCCGATCGCCCTCGTCCTCCTGCCGGCGATAGCCCAGGAGATGGAAGAGCTGGATGGCGTACCAGCGCGCGACGCGCTTGTCGACCACGAGCGCGTCCGGCCGCGCGGGGTCGCGCGCGACGCCCGGCAGCAGATGCACCACGCGATCCGCGCCCAGCGAGCGGAGAAGCCAGGACGCCTGCAGCCACATGGGTGCGAACTCGCGGATCAGGAAGAAGCCGTCCTCGCCCTGGGCCTGATAGAGCGGCATGAGCATCCGGCCGTGCTGCCGCGCGACGATATCGCCGTGCGCGTCGCGGGCGAGCGACTGGCCCTTCCGCACGGGCTGGAAGTTCCTCCACCCCGGGTTCATGTGGAACTGGTCGCCGGGGCCGATCGGATGGCGGTAGCGCATCTCCATGGCGCGGGGCAGGTCGCGGAGCTCCGTGCGCAACCGGGTCCGCGCCTCGTGCGCCTCCGGGGTCCGGCTGGGGGGGAGGAGGCCCAGCGCGGCGATCTGCATCCAGATCCCGCCCTCGGCGCGGTCGACCGCGGCCGGCTCGTCGTGCTGCCCGGTCTCGAAGGCGACGGCGACGAGCCCGTGGCGGCCCAGGAACGCCAGGAGCGTGCCCTCCAGCATCTCCTCGAAGCCGAGGATCATCGGCACCGGCAGGTGCGCGGCGAACGCGCGGTTCGGGAGCGTGTCCCCGAACGTCGTGAAGGGGCCGCCCGCGCCGGAGGTGGTGTGCAGGTCGAGGACGTACACGGGCCCGCGCGCACGCTCGACGACGTCCTCGATCGCGTCGAGGAGCTCGACCTGCTCGTGGTCCTCGGCCGTGTCGCTCAGCCGTCCGTCGGCCTTCAGCCTCTCCAGCCGCTCGTCGGTCCACGCCCGGTTGAGGTCGCGCTCGATGAAGCGGCACCCGGCCGCCAGCGCCCGTCGGTTCCCGGCCAGCATCACCACTTCCCCGCGCATCCGCTCCGCGCGGGGCGCCAGGCGCTCCAGCACCGCATGCGCGGCGAGGACGCCCGCCGGCTCGTTCCCGTGCAGCCCGGCCACGCACACGAGCGTCGGTCCGGCGTCCGCACCCCGGACCCGACCGAGCACGCGCTCCGCCTCGACCGGCCCCTCGAGCCGGACCTGCTCCGCGTTCCCGTTCAACCCGTCGTCCTTCCTGGAGTCCGCATCCGGTTCGCGTTACTCGACGAAGACCGCGATGTCGTCGAGGCCCTTCTTGGTGATGTCCGGCACGGTGGCACCCTCGGCGGGGTGGCCGACCACCAGGATCAGGAAGGGCCGCTCGTTCTCGGGCCGCGACAGGAGCTGGTTCAGAAACTTCATCGGCGAGGGGGTGTGCGTGAGCGTGGCGAGTCCGGCGTGGTGAAGCGCCGTGATGAGCATACCCGTGGCGATGCCCACGGATTCCTGCACGTAGTAGTTCTTCACGTGCCGGCCGTCCAGCGCGACCTCGTAGCTCTCGGCGAACACCACCACGAGCCACGGTGCCGTCTCGAGGAAGGGCTTGCGCTCGTCGGTGCCCAGGTGCTCGAGCGCGTCCAGCCATTCCACGGAGGCGCGGCCGGCGTAGAAGGCGCGCTCCTCCTCCTCGGCGGCCTCGCGGATCCGCCGCTTGACCTCGGGGTCACCCACCACCACGAAGCGCCACGGCTGCCGGTTCGCGCCGTTCGGGGCCGTCCCCGCGGCCAGGAGGCACCGCTCGATCACCTCGCGCGACACCGGGCGGTCGGAGAAGTCCCGCACGGTGCGGCGCCGCCGCATGCGCGCCAGGAAGGCCTCGGCCTCCTCGAGCATCCGCGCCGGGGGGAGCTCCACGTACCCCGGCAGCGGGATCATCTTCGCCCGCGTCACCCCTCCGCCCCGCCTCCCCACGAAGCGTCCGGCTCGCGCAGCAGGCGCGCGTACACCTCGACCCAGCTCGCGTCGTGCGCCGCCGCCAGCACGTCCTGGGGCGCCATGTGCAGCGTCTGGGAGAGCACCCTCAGGTTCACCAGCGACACGATGTCGCGATCCGCGAGCGCGACCTGGCTCCAGCTCGGGATCGGAACCGAGCGGTAGCGGTCGTAGACGGACTGCAGCACCCCCGCCTGCGCTCCCTCGGGGATCGGCACGTAGAACTGCGCCGCGCCGACCTGGTAGCGGACGGCGAGCTCGCTCCATCCCCGCCCGGATCGACGGAGCGCCACGATCGCCTCGGGCGACACGCCCGCGTGGTGCGCGAGGAAGAGGACGACCGGGATCTCGTCCGTCGGCATGCGCCACTCGCCGAGGATCGAGATCTCCGAAGGGGGGAGGTCGAAGAAGTCGGCCACGGCCCTGAAGTAGGCGTCGCGCACGTCCGCTCCACGCTCCTGTCCCACGAGACCGGGTGCCGCGACGACCGCCGCCGTCAGCACCGCGCCCATGGTCCGTCGGATGTGGTTCACGACGTCCTCCCTGTGAAGGCGGAGTCCTCGAAGCCCGCTCCTTCAAATCTCCAGTGGAACCACGGATCAGGCCAGCCTGGCGGATAAGGACATCGTCTCGACCCGCCCGGCCCGCGATCGTCGGAAGGCCGCAAACGCCCCCACCGACGTACGTTTTCCCGCTGGCACGACTCTTGAACGAACGAGGGGTGGAAGCACGACCGGCGGGGTCGTCCGAACGAGGAGAAGACCATGGAACCGAACGGCAGGGACACAGGACGCGGGCAGCTCCGCCTGGAGCTCCTCTCCGTCTCGAAGCCGACCGAGCCGGGTTTGGTCTTCGACTTCACGGGCCTGCATCGCCCGGAGCTGTGCGACCTCGCGTGGATCCTGACGGCGCGGCTACGATCCGCGCCGGAGCAGCGCGTCTGGGTCAAGGCGCTCCCGGGCTCGACCTGGTCGGTGCTCCGGTCCCTCGGGCTGGACCACCTCTTCCACCTGCTCCCCGCCCCCACCGACGTGATGAACTGACGAGGCGTTTCGCCTCGTCGGTCGCAGATCGCACGACCCCACGGCGCGGTCGCGACACCCCCGGATCCGTCCCACGTGAAGGACGCGGCGATGTGTCACTTCATGCCGGTCTTCGTCCCCTTGTGAGCACCCGGCGGACCCTCCGGCGCGCGGCGGCCAGCGGCCCGTCACCCACCTCGGTCGCCTCGGCGAAGACCCGCTCGAGCGTGTCGCCGATCATGGTGACGCGTCGCTCCAGCTCCTCCTGGCGCCTCTCCCCCTGGTAGACCAGCCCGAACGCCAGGGCACCACCGGCGTTCACGATGAAGTCGGGCGCGTACAGGATGCCGCGGCCCCCCAGGCGCTCCGCGTCCTCGTCGGTCTCGAGCTGGTTGTTGGCCGAGCCCGCCACGATGTCGCAGCGAAGCCTCGGTATCGTCTCCGCGTTGAGCGTGGCCCCGACCGCACACGGCGCGTAGACGTCGCACGCCTCGTCGTACAGCGTCTCCGGCGGCACCACGCGACCGCACAGCTCGACGGCGAGCGCCATCGCGCGGGCCTCGTCCAGGTCCGCGAGGAGGAGCGTCGCCCCCGCGTCGGCACACAGGCGCGCGAGCGGCTCGCCCACGTCACCCACGCCCTGGATCAGGACCGTGCGTCCCCGGAGCTCGTCGGAGAAGCCGCGATGACGCAGCGCGGCCCGGATCCCGGCCTCCACGCCGAGGGCGGTGAAGGGTCCGGGATCGGTGGGACCGGCCGGTCCGCGCGGCCGCCCGACCACGTGCTCGGTCACGGTGGCCAGCTCGCGCATGTCCTCCGGCGTCGTGCCCAGGTCCTCGCCGGTGCCGAACGCGCCGCCGAGGCCGTTGAGGAGCGCGCCGAAGCGGTGCAGGAGCCCGATGCGCTCCTCCCCCTCCATCGGCCGGGGGATGGCGAGCACCGCCTTGCCGCCGCCGAAGGGGAAGTCGATGGCCGCCCACTTGTGCGTCATCCCCTCGGCGAGGCGCAGCGCGTCCCTCAGGCCGTCCTCGGGGCTGGGATAGACCTTCATGCGGCAACCGCCCACCGGGGTGCCGAGGGTGTCGTCGTGCAAGGCGACGAACATCCAGGTGCCGGTGGGCGCGTCGTAGCGCGTCACGACGCCGAGCCCGTCCCAGCGCTGGACGAGGTCGAGAAGTCCTTCGTGTCGGTTCTCCATCGTGCGGACCTGGCGAGCGTACGTCGACGCCTGCCCCCTCGGAGGCGTCGGGGCGAATAGTCTAGTGCACGCGCGCCCCGGGCGCGCTCACCGTCCCTCGTCCATCCTGCGCACGAGGTCGAGCAGCGCCTCCCGGTCGGCGTGCGCCCGTACCACCAGCCACCCCCCGTCGCGTGGCAGCACGAGCTCCGTACGCCCATCCCGGGCCACGGGTGCGAGCGCCGAGGGGGCGAGGCCGGCAGGCAGGTGCACCAGCTCGAGCGTATCGCCGTCGGCGAGCCTCTGACGCACGCGCACGGCGCCGGGCAGACCCTCCGCATCCAGCCCCGCCACCGAGAGCACCTCCAGCCCCGGCACCACCAGCGAGCCCGACGTGGCCGACGGGGCCGACGCGGCGTCGCGGAGGGCCGACGGCGAGGCGCGTCCCTCGTCGGCCGCGGGATCCGAGCGGATCACCGTGGCGGCGACCGCATTGCTCGCCACGCCGCCGAGCTCCCGCCCGACGCCCGTGACCGGCGCCGCGGTGACCTTCGCGCCGGCCGGCCGACCCATCGATGCCGCCGCCACCGCCTCCTTGGCTTCGGCCACGGTGCGGGGGAACGCGAGCGTGTCGAAGCGGGCCCGCGGCAGCGTCTTCAACTCGATGGCCGCGTCGCGCAGCCAGGCCGGCTCGGGGAGGACGCGCTCGCTCGGCGGCGGGACCGGCAACGCCCGCTCCTCCGCGGGTGGGCGAACGATCGGCGTGAACGCGTCGAGCGCCACGGGAGCGTCCGACCGCTGCCGCGCGGCGGGCGCGTCCGCCGACGCACCGGGCACCGGAGCCACCCGACCGGACTGCGTCGACGTCGGGGCGTCGCGATCGGCCTCCGCCTTCCGCCGCGACGGGCTCGCCCGGCTGCGGAGCCGCCGGCGTGGCCGGCCGAACCTTCTCCGAGCTCTCCGCCGCCTCGCGCCCCACGGCGTCGACCGTCGCGGCGGAAGCGCCGCCCGTCGCGTCCGGGGTCGCCGCCGGTTGCGCACCGGGCGCACCCCGCGTGGCGTCCGCCCCGGTCGCGGCCTCTTCTTCGAGCCTCGCGGCGTCGCGCTCCAAGCCCCTGCGCCCGAAGTCCGGGACCACCGCGTCCCTCAGCATCCAGCCCGCTCCCAGCGCCAGGACCACCGAAGCCGCCCAGGCCATGCGCGAGATCCTGCTCGCCGCGCCCGCGCTCTTCGACCTGGCCCGGGCGAGCGCGCGCAGCTCCTCGAAGGCGGGCGCGTCGCCCGGTGCCGGCACGGCGGCACCCAGGATATCCGCGGCCTCCTGTCGGATCGCGCGCTCCTCCTCGAGCCGCGCGGCACACGCCGGGCACACCGCGAGGTGCGCCCGCACGCGCTCGGCCTCGGCGGCCGGGAGCGCGTCGAGCGCCCCGTCCAGCCAGGCGTGCAGCGTTCCCTCATCCACGTGCGACATCGGTCCCCCCACTCGCTTTGTAGGCCTCCGCCAGGCGACGCCGCGCCCGCGCCAACGTCGTGCCCACCGCCCCTACCGCCAATCCCGTCTGCCGGGCGATCTCCGGATAGCTCATCCCCGCGTCCCAGAGGAGGAGCGCCTCCCTGTCGCGCTCGCTCAGCGCGTCGAGCGCGCCACGCACGCGCTGCAACCGCTCCCGCTCCGCCATTCCCTCGACCGGATCGGGCGCGATCTCCTCCCGGTCCTCGGCTTCGCTCTTCAGGAGCGCCAGGTGACGCTTCCGCCGGAGGACCGTCCTGGCCTCGTCGCGCGCCAGGTTCGAGGCCACCTGGAAGAGCCACGAGCGCGGCCGGCGCGGCTCGTGCTGGAGCGCGCGCACGAACGCCTCCTGGGCGAGGTCCCGCGCCCGGTCCGGATCCCACACCTTGCGGTGGAGGAACCGGACCAGGTCCGGGAACACGCTCCGGTACAGCTCGTTCCAGTCCAGGCTCACGACGCTCCCCGCGGTGCACGGAATCGGGCCACCACGCCGGCGAGCGTGGCGTCGTCCAGCTCGCTCGCGCCGTCGTCGCCGACCTGCAGGCTCACCTTGGTGCCGGCCACGATCACCGACGACATGCGCGTCAGCACCGGACGCAGCTCCGGAAGCGCCGCCAGCAGCCGGAAGTACGCGGGGCTGTAGCCTTCACCCTGAACACCACCGCATCGTCGGCGTGGGCCAGGTCGGTCCATACCCCGTCCTCGAGGCGGAAGATGCGGCCACCCTCGGCCCGCCTCCCGCCTCCGCTCCCCGACACCATCCCCGCGGTGAGCTCGTCCTCGGCCGCGGCGAGCGCCTCCATCGACTTCGCCTCGCGGAGCTGTCCCGCCTCCTTCGCGCGCCGCACCGCCTGTGCGCCGGACGCCGCCGCGGGAGCCGACGGAAGGAAGAGGCCGGGTGCGTCGGTGCGCCGGGGCACGCCGCCGACCGGGACCTGGCGGTCCGCCAGGACCACGTCCGGCTCCTGCACCAGATAGGACGTGTACGCGCTCGGCAGCCCGTAGCGGAGCGCCAGCTCGCGGATCTGCGCGACGAGGTCCGGCGTCTCCCCCTCCGTCCAGATCTGGCGGGTGAGGTGCCCCAGCTTCCGGGACGCCCACAGCCGCGGGATGTACGCGTTCGCCTCCGACGTGCGCGGGAAATCCGCATCGGCCGCGAACGTCTCCGTGCGCCCCGAGCGGGTGCCGCGGATCCGCACGCTCCCGTCGCCCTCGCCGTGGTAACGGCCGAAGAGCACGAGCTCCTCGCCCGCGAAGACGTCGGGCAGGCGCACGGGGTACACCTCGTCGAGACGCACCGGCGCGCCGGCGATCTCCAGGTCCGTGAGCACCGGATGGCGGATCTTCGCGGCGAGAAGACCGAGCGCCCGCTCCACGTTCTCGCCGGGCTCCACGTACTGCGTGCTCCCCCGCCCGGCCTCACCGAGGCGGTCGAGGAGGTGCGTGTTCACGTCGTGGCCCACGCCGAAGGCGAAGACGCGCGCACGCCCGGCGCGCTGCTCGGCCCGATCCGCCAGGCGCTCGGGCGACTGCTCTCCGACCGAGGGGAGCCCGTCGGTGAGGAAGATCACCACGGGGAGCCGGTCGTCCGGGCTGGACACGCGGAACGCCTCGTCCAGCGCGCCGCCGATGTTCGTGCCCCCGTCGGCCACCAGGTCGTCGACCCACCGACCGGCCGCCTGGAGCTTCGCCCCGGTCGCCGCCGACCACTCCGTGTCGAGCACGCGCACGGCGTTGGAGAAGGCGATCAGCCGGAAGCGGTCCTCCCGCGCGAGCGTGCCCAGGAGGCCGTGGAGCGCCGCCTTGGCCTGCCCGATCTTCTCGCCGGACATCGAGCCCGACACGTCGAGCACCACCGTGACGTCCCGCGGCTCGGATCGCTCGGCGTTGCGGCCGGGCGTGAGCGTGAGCATGAAGTAGCCGTCCTCGCCCGGCGGGCGGTGCGTCGCCACCGAGAGGCCCACGGCGTCGCCGGCGAGCGGCAGGAAGATCGACAGGCGTCCGTAGAGCTCGTCGCGCACGCGCACGCGCAGGTGGCCGCCGTCGCGGCGGACCTCCAGGTCGTGCGTCGGCGAGAACGGATCCAGGTATGCGTCGCCGTCGTCGGCCACGACCTCGAAGGAGGTGCGCGCGGGCTCCGCGGGCGCGGGCCGGGCGACGTCGCCTTCGCCCAGCGGCCGCGCGTCCGGCCCGCCCTTCACGGCGCCGGCGTAGACGAACTGCAGCGCGTCACCCGCGCGTGCCAGCACCTGCGTGAAGCGTAGCGTGACCCGTCGCTCCTCCCCGGGCTCGATCGGGAAGACCTTCGCGCGCAGCAGCCCCTCCCCCGCCAGCTCGATCAGCGCCGGATCGGCGCGCCGGCGCACGATGTCCTCGTAGATCGCGCGCGCCTGGTCGGCGTCCATGATCTCGCCGCGGAGCTCCGCGTCCCCCTGGAAGAGGGAGAAGCCCTGGAAGACCGCCTCTCCGGGGAGCGGGTAGAGGTAGTGCCCCTCCGCCGCGCGTCGGCCTTCGTTGCGGAACCACTCCGAGACCTCCACCTGGGCGACGCGCCCGTCCAGGCGCACATGCACCTCGCTCCGCACCTTGTCCACCGTGAAGCCGCTGCGGTCCACACCCACGGGCGGCTCGATCCATCCCTGGGCGGCGCCCGCGGCCGGCAGACCCGCCAGCAGCGTCCACGCCATCACGACGATGCGCCCACGTCCCATGATTCCTCCCGGTCGAGGCCGCCGGATTCCCGTCGCGGCCGTCTTCGCTGTCACACCGGATGACGCGCGACCGTGTGCCTCTTGCACACCCGTTGCCGCCGGGCCCTTGCACACCGGCGCCGCCTTTGACTGATTTTCGAGTCCGGAATCGGCATCCCACCTGGAGGCTCCCCTGAACATCGTCGTGCTTGGAGGCGGCCGTGTCGGCGGCGCCATCGTGCGTGACCTCACCTCCGTCGACGACTTCGACGTCACCGTCGCGGACGTCGATCCGGTGGCCGTGGACCGTCTCATGGACGACGGCGCCAACGGCATGTGTCTCGATCTCTCGGAACCCTCCAACGTCGCCCGTGCGATCGCGCACGCGGACCTCGTGGTGGGTGCGGTCCCGGGATTCATGGGCTACCGCACCGTCGGGCTCGTGCTGGAGGCCGGCAAACCGGTGGTCGACATCTCGTTCTTCCCCGAGGACGCCTTCGGCCTGGACGAGACCGCGCGCAAGGCGGGCGTGCCCTGCCTGGTCGACTGCGGCGTGGCCCCCGGCCTCAGCAACCTCGTGCTGGGCAGGCTCGAGGCCGCGCTCGACGAGACCCACTCGTTCCGGTGCCTCGTAGGCGGCCTCCCGGTCGAGCGCCGCTGGCCCTGGGACTACAAGGCGCCCTTCTCCCCCGCAGACGTGCTCGAGGAGTACACGCGCCCCGCGCGCTTCCGCGTCCGCGGGCAGGAGGTGGTGGTGCCGGCGCTCTCCGACGTGGAGCTCGTGCACTTCCCCGGGCTGGGCACGCTGGAGGCGTTCGCCACCGACGGGCTACGCTCGCTCCTGACCACGGCCGGAACGCCCGACATGGTGGAGAAGACGCTCCGCTATCCGGGGCACGCGGAGGTAATGCGCCTCCTGCGCGAGAGCGGGTTCTTCTCCAAGGACCCGGTGCAGGCCGCCTCCGGACAGGTGCGCCCGCTGGACGTGACGTCGGCGCTGCTCTTCGACCAGTGGCAGTTCGAGGAGGGGGAGCCCGACCTGACGATCATGCGCATGGAGATCGAGGGCGTGAAGGACGGCACCCGCGTGCGTCACGTCTACAACATGCTCGACTACTACGACCCGGACACCGAGACGTCGTCGATGGCGCGCACCACGGGCTACAGCTGCACGGCCATGGTGCACGAGGTCGCTTCGGGCAGGTGGCGCGAGCCCGGCGTGGCGCCGCCGGAGATCGTCGGCAGGCGTGAGGAGTGCTTCGAGGCCGTGCTCCGCCACCTCGACGACCACGGGGTCAACGTCTTCCACCACCTCGAAGAGCTGGCCTGATCCCCGGGCCCGCCGCGGAGCGGGGCTACCGCTTCGTCGCCGGCACGCGCAGCACCGGCATCGTGCCCGCCTCGATCTGTCGGTCCATGAGGCCCCACGCCACGAAGCCGTCGTCCGAGCGCGGCTCGAGGAGCGTGAACGCCAGGCGCCCGAGAGGCTGGTCCAGGGACACCCAGGCCGTGCCCTCGGGAAGGGTGACGGTCGCCGGCTCCCAGCGCCCCCACACGGTCCGTTCGTGGTGGCCCTGGAATTCCCGTGGTGCCACGGTCGTCGAGTCGATGACGAAGCGCTCCGCCCGCACCTCGCGCGCGGATCCGTAGCGGACCACCGCGACCCCGTGGGCCTCGGTGCGCGCGATCGCCTCCTCGGCCTCGGGCAGCACGTAGTAGGCCTCCGGCGCGACCGCCGTCTCGCTCGGCGCGAAGGTGCCGTAGTCGATCATCCGCACGCGGTTCACGACGTCCCGGCGGCGGAGCATGACGTCGCCGCTGTAGGGGTTCCGCTCGTGATCCACCTCGCCCATGAGGATCGTCACCGGTCCGCCGGCGTGCGGCTCGGCGCGCGTGGCCAGCTCGAGCCCCACCACGCTCTCGCGGTCGGCCGACTCCGTGATCTCGCGGATGCGGGTCGCGTTCTCCTCCGCGTAGTCAAGGACCTCCTCGACGAACCAGAGGGACGCGCGCACGCGATCCTCGAAGGTCAGGTAGGCGTACGCCTCGCTGAGCAGGGCGATGCGGTTGCGCAGCCCCACGTAGTTGTTGTTGAAGCGCGGCCGATGGTCGAAGGTGTACCAGCCCTGCTCCCCGTCCGGCGTGCGCTGCACGTTTCCGTAGTAGAAGTACTCCCAACCGTGTTTCTCGCGGATGCGCGTGGTGAGCGCGGGGAGCCACTCGTCGCGCAGAAAGCGGTCGATCGTCCGGGGCGTGTTGGGATGGAGCGGCGGCGAGTACGTGACGTGGTACGCGTGGTAGCTGCCGTTGGTCGTGTGCAGGTCCACGACCACGTGTGGGTCGTACTCGGTCAGCAGGCGTGCGAGCGAGCGCGCCTCCGGCGAGTCGAGCTTGGTGTGGTCGCGGTTGAGGTCGAGACCCTCGGCGTTCGGACGTTGGCCCATCCCCCCCACGGGCCCGTTCTGACGCGGCCGGTTGTCGAGCCGGATGCGCTCGTTGCCGTCCGCGTTGTAGATCGGAGCGATCAGGAGCACGAGGGAGTCTTGCCACGCAGGATATACGCCGGCGGCGTAGCGCCGCAGCAGCATCAGCAGCGCCTCCTTGCCGCACACCTCCCCCGCGTGGATGTCGCCCTGCACGTAGACACGGGTCTTGCCCGTGGCGCGCACGGACGCGGCGGTTGCGTCGGGGGCACCCACGACGAGGAGCGGCAGCGCGCGCCCCTCGGTGGTGTAGCCGAACGTGGTGAGGTGGATGTCGGGGCTCACCTCCGCGAGGCGGTGCGCCAGCTCCATCACCTCGTCGTAGCGCGTGGTCTCGCGGAAGTCCGTGCGCTCGGCGCGCGTGAGCAGCAGGTCCCGCTCCTCGGCGGTCTGGGCACCGGCGGACGCAGCGGCGAGGGCGGTCGCGAGGGTGACGGTCAGCGCGGCGGCGAGGGCGGCGGGGCGTGCCATCTGTGGTGCTCCGGTGCGGGTGCTGCGGACGCCTCGAAGCTACGCAGGCACCCACCCGCTAGCCATGGCCCACGAGCGTATTTAGCTTCCGGCGCCTCTCCCCACCCTTTCGCCCGCGTGCCTGCCTGATGGGCAAGAGCCTACCCGTCTTCTACGACTGTCAGAACTGTCCTTCCTATTGCTGCTCCTACCCCCGCATCGCCGTCACGAAGAAGGACATCGAGCGCCTCGGGAAGCACTTCGGCCTGGACTACGCCGCGGCGAAGCGGCGCTTCACGAAGAAGGGCGACGAGCCCGGCGAGATCGTCCTCCGCCACCAGAAGGACGAGACCTACGGCACCGTTTGTCGTTTCCTCGATCTGGAGACGCGCCTGTGCACCGTGCACACGGTGCGCCCCGGCATCTGCCGCGAACACCCGGGAACGCCCCAGTGCGCGTACTACAACTTCCTGATGTCCGAGCGGCGCTACCAGGACGATCCCGAGTTCATCGCCAGGGCGTACAACCCGCCGGAGTGACGCGCGGCCGGACACGCAGGCCGACGTGGAACGAGAAGAGCCCCGCGACGTTTCGGTCGCGGGGCTCTTTATCCTGCGCGCGGGAACGAGTCCCGCCGGGCCGTCAGGCGACGTCGAAGCCCGCGTCCTCGAGCTGGCGCCGCTTCGCGTCGTCCTCGCTGACGATCTGGCCGTCGAAGAGGTGGATCGAGCGGTCCGCCACGTGGGCGTAGCGAGGATCGTGCGTCACCATGCAGATCGTCGCTCCCTCGTTGTGCAGCTCCTTCATCAGGTCCATCACCGCGTTGCCGTTCTTCGAGTCCAGGTTACCCGTCGGCTCGTCCGCCAGCAGGATCAGCGGCTTGCCCACGATCGCCCGCGCCACCGCCACCCGCTGCTGCTGACCGCCCGACAGCTGGCTCGGGTAGTGCCCCATCCGATGGGCCATCCCCACACGCTCCAGCGCCGCCTGCACCCGCTCCTTCCGCTCGCTCCCCGGCATCCCCCGGTACGTCAGCGGCAACTCCACGTTCTCGTACACCGTCAGGTCGCCGATCAGGTTGAACGCCTGGAAGATGAACCCGATCGCCTGGTTGCGGATCTTCGCCCGCTGGCTCGCGCTCAGGTTCTCCACCGGCTCGTTGTCGAGCAGGTACTTCCCCGCGGTCGGCGAGTCGAGGAGGCCCAGGATCGACAGGAGCGTGGTCTTGCCGCACCCCGACGGCCCCGCGATCGAGACGAACTCCCCCGTGCGGATCTCCATCGTGATGTTCGACAGGGCGTGCGTCTCCACCTCCTCCGTGTAGAAAACCTTGCTCAGGCCCTCCAGCTTGATCAACGCATGATCGGCTGCCATCTGCTTCCTCCCTGTGAGCATCGGATGCGGTCGGACGCTGCGGGGTCCTCCCGACCGGGCGGCGGCCCCCCGGGGCGCCTCGTAGTCTATAGACGAAGTTCAGCGCCGAATAGTTGCAGGGCGTGCTTCGAGGTGTGGGCGCGGGCGCACGGCCGGCATCCGCCCGGGAGCAGGGATCGCCTGCAGCCCCGCCTCGACGCCCGCCTCGACGCCCGCCTGGATTCCGGCCTGGATCGCGGCGTTCACCGCCCCCCAACCCGCGTCGTCGGCGTCCTTGGGCAGCCCGCCCTCCGTTCCCTTGCGCATGAGGGAGATCCGCCCGGCGAACGTCTCGATCTCGACGATGGCGCCGCCGCCTCCCACGTCGAGCTTCTGTCGCTTCCCGCCCTTCAACTGCTCCGTCGGCCCGTTCAGGTTCGTCACGATCGAACCGTAGACCGTCGCCAGGCTGATCGAGGCGCCCGTCCCCTCCGGCACGATCATCGTGATCGAGCCGCCGTGGGCCCCGAAGTAGTAGGTCCCGCCCTTCACGAGCGTCCCGTCGTAGGAGATCCGTCCCCCCGTGGTGCCGACGTCCACCGAGGTGGCCTGGGCGTTCTCGAAGAGGATGTCCCCGCCGGCGGACTCGCCCACAACGTCGCCCTGCACGTTCACGAAGCGGATGTCGTCGGCGGCCGTCTCGGCCTCGATCTTCCCCTGGGCGCCGTCCACGAGGACCTTGCCCGTGGTCGAGGACACCTTCACCGACCCCCGCCCGCCGCGCACGGTCACGTCCCCCTGCATCGTCTCGGCGGACACCTCGCCGTTCACGCCCTCCACGGTGATGTCCGTGTACGACCCGCTCAGGTCGAGCGACAGGGAGCGCGGCACGGAGAGCCGGAAGTCCACGATCGTCGCGGGCCCGCGCGTGGCCTCCGCCTCGAGCGAGATGCGGTCGCCACCCCGGGTGCGGCGGACCGCCACGTGCGTGCGGTGCGAGTGCTCGGCCTGGACGCGGATCTCGTTCCGGTCCCACCCGGTCACCACGATGCTCCCTCCGGGACTCTCCACCGAGAGCGTCTTCGCGCCCTGCAGCGGAAGGACGGTGTCCGTCTGCTGCTGTGCCATGCCCAGGACCATCAGGGCGCCGATCACCATTCCGTTCATCGGATCCTCTATCAGCTTCGGGCCTGGACCGCCGTGGCCGCCTGACCCAGCACACGGAGCTTCGACCTCTGTTGGTTGATGAGCAGGCGAGCGAGGAGCTCGCTGTTCGGGTCCTTCTCCAGCGCCCCACGGATCTCCGCGATGGCCGCGTCGATCGTGGCGAGGGACCGGTCGAGGGCCTCGCGCGTCTCCGGAGCCATCAGATCGCGGTGCCGCTCGACCAGATCCTCGAGCTCCATGAGCGCGGAGTCGTAGGCCACCTCTCCCGACGCGGCCATGCGGGCGGCCGAGCCCTCCTCCGCCGTCGCGGGCGTCACGGCCATGGACGACGCAGCGCCCGCACCGCGGGAGAGCGCCATCCACATCGTGCCCGCCGACACGAGGGCCACCAGCACGGCCGCGGCGGCGAGCTGCGGCATCGTGAACGAGAGGCGCCGCCGCCCGGGCGCCGTCCCCGGGAAGGGGAGGACGCTCGCTTCGCGGCGCGCCGGCTCCGCGCCCTCGGCGCCGATGCGCGCCTCGATGGCGGCCCAGATCCCCTCGGGCGCGCGAGCGTCCGACGGGAGCCCGTGCAGGCCCTCGACCACCGCCATCAGTGCCTCGTGCTCCGCCCGGCAGCCCGTGCACGCCTCGAGGTGCGCCTCGTCGCGCTCGGCCTCTTCCGGCGGGACGAGCCCGTCGAGGAGATCGTGCATGTGCTCGGTTGAAAGGTGATCGCTCATCGGTCCAACGCCTCCTTCACCAGGCCCCGGGCGCGGTGGATCTGGGCCTTCACCGTGCCCAGGCTCACCCCGGTCATCCGGGCGATCTCGTCGTACTTGTATCCCTGCACGTCCCGGAGGACGAGGACCTGCCGCGCCTTCGTCGGCAGCCCCGCGATGGCCCGCTCCAGATCCACGCGCGTGCCCGGCATCGCCACCACCGCGGCCCGCCCATACTGCTCCAGATCCGGTTCGGAACGCTCGCGCGCCCGCCTCCGCCCCTTCGAGCGCCGATCCTGGAGCACCAGGTTCACCGTCAGCCTGTGCAGCCAGGTCGTGAACATGCTGTCCCCCCTGAAGGAGGAGAGGCGCTGCCAGGCGCGCACGTACACGTCCTGGACCAGCTCGGTCGCCTCGTCGGCGTTGGCGCACATGCGCAGGCACACCGCGTAGATGCGGTCCACCGTGCGCCGGTAGACCTGCTCGAACGCGTGGGAGTCCCCGCGTTGGGCACGTCCGACCAGCGTCTCGACGCTCTCCCGGCCCTGCGGGTCTCCCGGCGGCTCCATGCGAAGGGCTGCGGCTCCCATGTCCTCCCGATCGTGCTCGTCGTTTTCGGTCATGGGGTTGGATGCCCGTGGAGGGTGGATTGTTGGAGCGGAGCGTCGGGTCGGATCCGTCTCTCCGGCCGACCGCGCCACCCGGCCGTTCGGCTAGCGCTCCCGCCGCGCCGGACGGTCGTCCACACGCACCACGAAGCGCAGGCCCGACCAGTCGAAGTCCACCGCACAGATCTTGTTGTCCACCAGCCCCTCCGAGAGCCCGTGGGCCCGCACGTCGGACTCCCTCAGACCGGTCGCGAGCGGGGAAGACTGCTTTGGCCAGGCGACCCACAGGCCGCCGTCCGTGTCCATGAGGGCGTCTCCGCGGGCGAAGCGCCTGCGCAGCTCCGCGGCGGTACGGACGAACGCCACCACGACGTCGTACGAGGCCCGCCCGCGCGGGCGCGCGGTCCACCTCACGCCGGACGGGAGGGGCTCCACCTGCTCGCGGAATCCGTCCGGAGCCCCGAGCACCGCCACGCGGTGCCCCTCGCGAATTCCCAGCTTCTTCGCCAACGGCGTACCCGAATATCCCGCGGTCTCCGGGCTCATTCCCCACCTCCCCCCAGTTGGGCGTCCAACGCGTCGCGGCCCCGGCGCACGAGCGCGTCGGCGGCCTCCGCCAGGAGCGCCAGGCCGTGCAGCATCTCCCGCCGCTGCGCGGGAGACAAGATGGCCAACGCGTGCGCGGCGCGCTCGGGGTCGACCTCCGAGCGGGCGTCCTTGATCCGGGCGCCCGCCGCGGTGAGCCGCACGTTCGTCACACGCCGGTCGGCCGGGTCCCTGTCGCGCCGGACCCACCCCTCGGCTTCCAGTCGCTTGAGCGTGAGCGACATCGTCGACGCGGTCACCCCCAGGTGGTCGGCCAGCTCGCCGACCATCGTCGGGTCGTCCTCGTCCAGGTGCGCGAGGATCGCGGCCCGGTGCGCGCTCACGGCAGGCCCCTCCGCCACGGGGTCACGCACCGCCCGCGGCCGCAGGGCGGAGCGGATGCGGTCGAGCGCGTGAAGCACCAGTTCGAGATCGGCCATCCCCAACGATAAATTGATTTGATGTGTCGAATCAATGTTCTTATCACCGCGATGATGACGCGTGAGGATTTCGGACCGCCGTCGGCGCAGCGCCCTACGCCAGGTACGGGCGGAAGAGCGCCTCGAGGTCGCGACGCACCGAGGCGCGGGCCGTGTCGTCCTGGTGGAGGGCCCACGTCATGAGCGACCCGCTCACCGTCACCTCCACCGAGCGCGCCAACCCCTCGGGAGACACGGTGGGCGCCAGCTCGCCGGCCTCCACCGCCTCACGCACGATCTTCTCCAGGCCGGCCCTCGCCGCCAGCGCCTGCGACCGCGCGTGTCGGTGGAAGTCCGGGTCGGTCAGGTCGAGCTGGAGGTAGGCGAGGTTGTGGGCGAGGGCGCCGGGGGACGCCCCCATCCCCGCCATGCAGTCGCCATACGCGTAGAGCGCCTCCAGGGCGGAGGGGGCCGCGGCGCGCAGACCCGTGAAGAACCCGTCCTGGCCGCCCGCGAACGCCTCCATGAGCGCCAGGAGCAGGTCGCGCTTGGAACCGAAGCGGTGCACGAGCGCGCCCGCGGTCACGCCGGCCTCCCGGGCGATCTCGGCCAGCGTCACGTCCGACGGCCCCGTCCGCGTGATCACGATGTGCGCGGCGGCGAACACCTCCTCGTCGGAGACCTTCCGCGGGCGTGCCATCCCGGATACGCGACCCTTGACGGTTTCTAAATGGCGATTTAGTTAGTTATTGCATCGCCGTTCAGTATCGCACGCAAGCCGCCGGCGCGCCACCGCGCACCGCGCCCGACACCCCACATCGGAGGAACGATGAGCGCTTCCAGCGACGCCGGCGCCCCCCGTCGGATCCGCTACCAGGTCGCCGCGAGCCTCGACGGCTTCATCGCCGGCCCCGGAGGCGAGGCCGACTGGATCGTCCCGGAGCCCACCTTCGACTTCGCGGCGCACTTCGCCCAGTTCGACACCTTCCTCGTGGGACGGAGGACGTACGAGGCCATGAAGGGGATGGGTGGCGGCGGCACCGGAGGAAAGACCCTCGTCTTCTCGACGACGCTCCGACCGGAGGACGCCCCCGGGCTCGAGGTCGTGGGCGGCGGGGTGGAGGGGCGGTTGCGCGCGCTGCGCGCGGAGCCCGGGAAGGACATCTGGCTCTTCGGGGGCGGAGGCCTCTTCCGGAGCCTGCTCGGTCTGGGGCAGGTGGACACGGTCGAGGTAAAGCTCATCCCCGTCCTGCTCGGCGGGGGCATCCCGCTCCTCGCGACCCCCGCCGAGCGCCAGGCGCTCCAGCTCGTCCACCACGAGACGTACCCGAGCGGGATGATCCTCCTCGAATACGCCGTGGCACGCGCGCAGCGCGCTCCGCGTCGCCGCTCACGCTCAGTCGAAGCGTAGCGCCTCCTGCGGGCTGACCGCGCTCGCCCGGCGCGCCGGGATCCAGCACGCGGCGAACGCCACGAGGAGGAGCGCGCCGCCCACGGCGCCGTACGTCAAAGGATCCCGGGGCGAGATGCCGAAGAGGAGCGTGGCGAGCACCTGTCCGGTCGACAGCGCCGTGAGCACCCCCAGGACGAGAGCGGCGACCACGAGCGACATCCCCTGCCCCACCACGAGGCGGAGGATGGAGCGCCGCTCGGCGCCCAGCGCCATGCGGATGCCGATCTCGCGCGTGCGCTGCGCCACGGAGTACGAGAGGACCCCGTAGATCCCGACGGCCGCCAACGCGAGCGCCACGGCGGCGAAGACGAGTTGCAGGAACATGCTGAACCGCTGGCTCGCCGTGGACTCGGCGAGCGTCCGCTCCATCGTGGTGACGCGGTAGACGGGCAGGTTCGGATCGAGGGCGTGCACCTCCGCGCGCACCGCGCCGACGAGGCCGAGCGGGTCGACGCCGGAGCGCAGGAGGACGGTCATCGCGCGGATCGGGTTCCACGTGCGCGGGCTCTGCGCGTGCAGCAGGTAGAGCTGGGCCCGGGGCTCCTGGTCGAGGGCCTCCTGGCGCACGGCACCCACGATCCCGACGATGCGCGCGAACTCCCGGTCGCCGGGCTGGCGGATACGCTCCCCGATGGCGTCGGACGGGTTCGTGAAGAAGCGCCGCGCCAGCTCCTCGTCGACCACGGCCACGGCCTCGGACTCCGCGTCGTCCGTGTGGTCGAAGACACGTCCCTGGAGCAGCGGGATCCGCATCGCATCGAAGTAGCCCGCGGACACCACCTGGACGTCCGCGTTCAGCGGTGGGTCGTTCTCGCTCCGCGCGCGCTTCTCGAACTCGATGTCGTTCGGCGGGAGGCTCCCCGTGAGCGGCGCGGTGCGCACCATCCCGAAGGACGTCACGCCGGGCAGCGCGGCCAGGCGCGGCGCGAGGTCCCGGTAGAACCCCACCACGTCTGAGGCCTCCGGATAGTTGGCGGACGGGAGGCTCAGCGACACCGCGAGCACGTGGTCCGCGTGGAAGCCCGGGTCCACGCTGCGTAGCCGCCAGAAGCTCTGGACGAGCAGCCCTGCCGCGATCAGGAGCACCACGGCGAGCGCGGTCTGGCTCACGACCAGGAGCTGCCGGTAGCGGAAGCGGCCGCGTCCGGCCGTACCCCCCCGCCCCTCCTCGCGCAGCTTGCCCTGCACGTCGATGCGCAGCGTCTGCAGCGCCGGCGCCATCCCGAAGAGGAGCCCCGAGAAGAGCGCCACCGCCGCCGAGAACGCGAGGACGGTGCCGTTCAGATGGATGCCGTCGGCGCGCGGGAGGTCCGAAGGCGCCAACGAGAGCAGCGCCGAGAGGCCGAGCCGGGCGAGGACGAGCCCGGCCACGCCGCCCAGCACCGCGACGATGACGCTCTCCGTGAGGAGCTGGCGCACGATGCGCGCGCGGCCGGCGCCCATCGCCGCGCGGATCGAGACCTCGCGCATGCGCCCCTCCCCGCGGACCAGGAGGAGGTTCGCGACGTTCGCGCACGCGATGAGGAGCACGATGCCGACGGCCCCGAGCATGACGTAGAGGGAGGCCCGCACGTCGCCGACCTCCTCCTCGTGCAGGGGACGGAGGAAGGCGGGGTGTCCCGGGCGGCCCCAGTGGTGCCCGATCGCCTCGTCCGCCGACCACCGCTCCTCGAGCCCGGAGAGCTCCTCGGACGCCTGGTCGATCGTCACCCCGGGCCGGAGCCGCCCGAGGAGGTTGGCGAAGTGGCTGGCGCGCCCGGGCGGATCGGCGGGATCGACCCCCACCGGGATCCACGCCTGCGTGTCGCGATCGGGGAAGGCGAAGCCCGCGGGCATGACGCCGAGCACGCGGGTGGGGGTGCCGTCGAGCTCCACCGTGCGCCCCACGATCGACGGGTCGGTCCCGAAGCGGCGCTCCCACAGCCCGTGGCTCAGGACCACCACGTCGTCATGGCCCGGTGCGTCCTCGTCCGCTCCGAACACGCGGCCCAGCGCCGGCTGGACCCCGAGCACCGGGAAGAGCGTCCAGGAGCAGTACACGACGTCCAGGCGTTCGGGGTTGTCGCCGCCGGTGAGCGTGCGCTGCGTCCGACCCCAGAGACCGAGCTCGTCCCACGACCGCGACTGCGTCCGGTAGTCCTCGTACTCGGGCCACGAGGCGGGGAACGCCATCAGGTCCATCGACGGGAACTGCGTCCACACCACGGTCAGCCGGTCCGGCTGCGGGTAGGGGAGCGGTCGCAGGAGCACCCCGTCCACGACGCTGAAGACCGCCGTGTTCGCGCCGATGCCGAGCGCCAGCGTGAGCACGAGCACCACGGCGAAGCCCGGTCTGCGGGCGAGCTGCCTGAGCGCGTACTTGAGATCCTGAGCGAAGTCCTCCATGATCGTCTCCCCCCTCGGTTCGTCCCCGGCCCCATCCGTCACCCCTGTCGAGAGACGGCGCCCTCGTGCCTGCGCCCGCTCGGTCCACGCCGAACGCCCTACGTCCCAGCCCGCCGCGGCCAAGAGACGCGCACGCGCCGAGGCGCCCCGACCGGCGCGCCACATCTCCTCGAACACCCGTGCCATCTCGTCCGCGTGCCGACGCCGGAACTCCCCCGGCAGCAGGTGCAGGAGCGCCCGGTAGACGCGCACGGCGCCGGGTGGCGTCATCCGCCGGACGCGACTCCGAGCGTGGCCCGCGCGCGCCCGAGGACCGCCTCCAGGCGCCGCGTCTCCTCCTCCAGCGCGCGCCGACCTTCGAGGGTCAGCGCGTAGAAGCGCCACCGCACCCGCTCCCTGCCCACGTCGTCAGGCTCCACCTCGCGGATCCATCCCTCCGCGACGAGGTCGTCGAGGGCGCCGTAGAGCCGGGCCGGATACAGCGTCACGGTCCCGTCGCTGTCCTCGTCGACCCGCCTGCGGATCTCGGCGCCGTGCAGCTCGCCGCGCGCGAGGGCCAGGAGGATGTGGTACCGGAAGGGCTTCATCGTCGACCTGTGCGTCGGGGTATCGTGACCGGTCCGCCGCCTCTCCCTTCGACGCGACTCCGGATGGAAAGGTTCGATACTATGTTTTCATACCACCGGCAACAAGAGCTGGCCTGGAAGTTGCCGCGAACTGGACTCAGCCCCCTCCGCGACCCCAAGCCCGTGCGATGGTGAAATCCCATCTCCGCCACGTCGTGGAGCATCTGGAGCGCGTGCGCTCCGGTCATACGGTCACGCCCAACCCCGACGCCGTGTACCTGGGCGGCGAGGAGGGGGAGTACTTCTGGGAGCTCGTCGGGATGCGCCTCGTGGGGTGTCCCGTCGTCGTCCTCGCCGCGCTCCGCTTCCGCCGCCACGACCTCCCGGGCATCGACTTCGCGCGCGAGTCGCTGGCCACCTACCTCTTTCCCCCGCCGGCTCCGCGGAACACGGAGGACCGGGGGATGATTCCGGCACTTCTTCCCAACGCGAGGGAAAGAATTCCCACCTTCCTCTCGGGGCTGCGCGCCGGACGCGCCGTGGCGCCGGTCTACCTCGACCCGGCCCACATCGAGGTGGCCTTCGACTTCCGTATGCACAACCCGTGGGCCCTGGAGTCGGTGCGCCGCGCGGTCGGACCGCTGCGGAGCTTCATCTTCCGCACCCGCGACGGCCACCTCCTGCGGGGTCAGTCCCGCGCCGCGCCCGGGGCAAACGGCTTCGCCGACGGCTTCGTCGCCATCCAGACGCCCGTCCAACTGGTGGGTGCGAACACGGTGCCACTACCCACGCTGATCGTGCGCCGATCGTACCTCGGGCTGATCGTCGACGTCACCGACGAAGGCCCGCGCCTGGCTGCCCAGAACTGGCTCCCCTTCCTCCCCGCCACCGCGTCGCAGAAGAGCATCCTTCCGCTCCCGGGCTACCAGCCGTCAGTCGCGTAGCGCGGCGGCGGGTTGGATGCCGCTGGCCCTTCGCGCCGGGAGCCAGGTGGCCAGGGCGGCGACGATGCCGAGGGCGACCACGACCGAGCCGGCCCAGGCGAGGCCGCCCTGCGTGCTGAAGATGTCGAGCGCGCTCGCGGCCCGGGTGTACATGAGCCACGCGAGGGGCAGGCCGAGGAGCATTCCGGCGCCCGCCAGCGTGAGACCGCCGCGGGTGACCATGCGGACCACGTTGCCGCGGCCGGCCCCGAGCGCCATGCGGATCCCGATCTCGCGGTGCTGCTGCGCGACGGCGTGCGCCATCACGCCGTAGATGCCCAGCGCCGACAGGAGGAGCGCCACCACGCCCATCGCGCCGAGGAACTGCGAGATCGTGCGCGGCCCGGCGAGGGACTCGGCCACGAAGGCCTCGAGCGTCTGCATCCGGGCCACCGGCTGGTCGGGGTCGACGCCCCAGACGGCCCGGCGCACGTCGCCGGCCACCGAGCCGGGGTCCCCGGCCGCGACCCGCACGGCGAAGCTCGGCGCACGCTCCGGCCGCTGGGCGAGCGGCACGTACACCGCCTCCCCGCGGTCCCCGGCCACCTGGATACGATCCTGGACGATGTCGGCCGCGACGCCGACGACGATCCGCGGCGTGTCCTCGCCCGCGACCATGATCGCACGGCCCAGGGGATCGGCGTCCGGGAACTCCCTGCGCACGAACGCCTGGCTGACGACCGCGATCGGCTGGCCGGTGGCGCGATCCGTATCCTCGATGCCACGACCCTGCCGGATCGGGATCCCCAGCACCGCGAAGTAGCTCGGCGACACCGCCTGCAGGCCGGCGGTCGGCTGCTCGCTCTCCGGCGGCGCGGTGCGGCCCGCCACCGTGTAGCGTGTGGACGGGTTGCTCCGCCCACGGGGCAGGCTCGACATGGCCGCCACGCCCTGCGCGCCCGGGAGCCCCTGGAGCGCCGCGAGCAGCTCGTCCTCGTACCGCCGCAGCTCCTCCGGTCCGGGGTAGTGGTCCTCCGGCGCAGTGAGCGTGAAGGTGAGGAGCCCCTCCTGACGGAAGCCCGGGTCCGTGGCGGTGAGGCTGTGGAACGCCTCGATCAGGAAGCCCGCCCCGGTGAGGAGGGCCAGCGCGACCGCGAACTCCCCGACCACGAAGACGTTGCGCAGGCGGCGGCGCGTGCGGCTCGCCGTGCCGCCGCGGCTCCCCTCGCCGAGCGCCTCCCGCAGGTCGCCGCGCACGGTGTGGAAGGCGGGCGCGAGCCCGAACACCACGCCCGCGAGCACCGAGACCAGCAGGGTGGCCGCGAGGACCCCGGGGTCGAGCCTCGGCACCATGGCCGCCGGGAGCTCGGGTGGCATGGCGCCCTGGATCCAGCGCACCAGCACGACCGCCAGCGCGACGCCGATGGCGCCCGCGCCCACGCCGAGCGTGACGCTCTCGGTCAGGAGCTGCCGGAGGATCCGCCCTCGGCGCGCGCCGAGGGCCGTGCGCACGGCCACTTCCTTCTGGCGCTCCTCCGCCCGCCCGAGCAGGAGGTTCGCGACGTTCGCGCAGGCGATGAGGAGACCGAACAGCGCCACGGCCGCGAGGATCGTCACGAGCTTGCGGTCGGTGTCGCCCGGGAAGTACTCACGCGCGCCCACGACACGTACCTGCATGCCTCGCGTCGCCTCCGGGTGCTCCCCGGACGTGCGTCCCCACACGTCGTCGACCTCGGACTGCACGCGGGCGGGAGTGGCCCCACTCGCCAGACGCGCGAAGCAGAGGTAGTCACGCGTGGACCGGTCTTCGCGGCGGTCGGCGAAGTCCGTCGGGCGGAAGACGTCCACGTTCGCCGGGATCATGTCGAACGCCTCGGGCATCACCCCGACGACCGTGTAGGCCACGCCGCTCAACGTGATCGCCCGCCCGAGCACGTCGGGGTCGGAGAGGAAGCGGCGCTTCCAGAAGTCGTGCTCGAGGACGACCACGTCGCCGACCCCCTCCGCGCCTTCCTCGGCGCGGAAGCCACGTCCGAGCGCAGGCTGCACGCCGAGGACTTCGAAGAGGTTCGGGGTGGCCGCCACGACGTTCACCTGCTCCGGCACGTCCACGCCTGTGAGGTTGGCCGCGCCGATCGTGTAGAGGGTGGCGCCGTCCAGGGCGGGTACGCCCTCCTCGTAGTCCCGGAAGCTGCCGACCGACGGGCCGCCCAGCTCGCCCACCGGCTCCCCCTGGCGTCCCTCGAGCAGGAGCACGAGTGAGTCCTGGTCGCGGTACGGGAGGGGCTCGAAGAGGAAGCCGTTCAGGATCGCGAAGATGCTCGCGTTGGCGGCGATGCCCGCGGCCAGGGAGAGCGCGGCGACGACGCTGACGACGGGGGTCCTCGCCAGCTGGCGCAGGCCGTAGCGCAGGTCCTGGATCAGCGTCGACATCCCAACCTCCTCTCCGGGTCCACCGCTCCGCGCCGCCCCGGCGCACAGGGCGCCCTACGTCCCGCCCGAGTCCGCGGTTTCGGCCGCGGACGGTCGTCCCGCGGGTGGTGTCACCATGCCCTGTCGGCGCCACCCCGCCAGCCTTCCGGCCGAGCCACCGGCGCGCTTACGTTAGCGGCCCGGCGCGGGCCAGTCCGCGCCCATCGCCCATCGGTGGGAAGCGGACGGACATGGATTGGATCGCGCGACCCGACGCCTGGATCGCCCTGGCGACGCTCACGGTGCTCGAGATCGTCCTCGGCATCGACAACATCGTGTTCGTCTCGATCCTGGCGGATCGCGTGAAGCCCGAGCTGCGCGGTCGGGCCCGTCAGACCGGCCTCTTCCTGGCGATGCTGACGCGGATCGCGCTCCTCGTGTCGATCGTCGGCATCATGAAGCTGACCCGGCCGCTCATCACGGTCCTCGAGCGCCAGCTCTCCGGGCGGGACCTCATCCTGATGGCCGGAGGCGTGTTCCTCCTCTTCAAGTCGACGCGCGAGATCCACCACAAGCTCGAGGGGGAGGGCCGGGAGGACGCCGGGGAGCGCTCGAGCCCGTTCGTGGCCGTGATCGTGCAGATCGCGCTGCTCGACATCGTCTTCTCGCTCGACTCCGTGATCACGGCCGTCGGCGTGGCCGACCACCTGGCCGTCATGATCATCGCGGTGGTGGTCGCGGTGGGCTTCATGATGCTCGCCGCGGGGAGCGTGAGCCGGTTCGTCAACCAGCACCCGACCGTGAAGATGCTGGCGCTCTCCTTCCTCCTCCTGATCGGCATGGCGCTCATCGCGGAGGGGATGCATCAGGAGATCCCCAAGGGCTACATCTACTTCGCCATGGGCTTCTCGATCTTCGTGGAGATGCTCAACCTCAAGGTCGCGAAGGGCCGGCGGGGCCCGGTGAGGCTGCGCGGGCCGCGCTACGAGGACGCGGAGGGGGAGCGGGGCGCGTAGCGCGGCCACGGGTCGCGACCCCACGGGTGGCGCGGCATGCCGCCACGGGCCCCCGATCAGCCCAACGACCGGGCCCGGTCGACCCCGCGCGCCGCGCCGACGGCCACGAAGTCGTGGAGGAAGGCGTCGAGACGGTCGAGGTCGGCGTCGTTCGTGGCGATCCCCAGGGAGGCGCGCAGCGCCCCGACGGCCACCTCGGCGTCGAGGCAATCGGCGAAGCCCTTGAGCGAGAACGTGCCTCGCGGCATCGACTGGAAGCAGCGCAGCGCCTGGTCCCCGGACATGCCGAACGCCACCTCCGCAGCGCCCGGGTTGCAGAAGCACCCGCCGCGCAGCGAGATGCCGACGGCGGCGGCCGCACGCTCCACGACGCCGTACGGGACCACGCGTCCCTCCTCGTCGAGGAGGTTGAACGCGACCGTTCCACCGCGTGAGGTCGTCGCGCGCGGTCCGTAGATCTCCGCCGCCTCCGCACCGTTCGGGTGGCGCAGCGAGCCCAGGATCCGGAGGAGCCTTCCGGTCAGCTCGACCACGCGGTCGTGGATGGCGTCGATGCCTACGGCGCGCAGGAAGGCGAGGCCCGCCGGCACCGCCGCGATGCCGAGGAAGTTGGGCGTTCCGTCCTCGAACCCCTCCGCACCGACGCGGAGCTGGTGGATGCGGTTCTGCACGGACACGTACTCCACCGTGCCGCCCGCGAACCACGGGCGGCAGAGCCGCGTCAGGGCGTCGCGACGCGCGACCAGCGCGCCGACGCCGGTCGGGTAGCCGAACATCTTGTAGAAGGACACGCACACGAACTCGGCCCCGTCACGCGACAGGTCGAGCCGGCTCGTGGGCACGAACGCGGCGGCGTCCAGGAGCACGTCGTACCCGGCGGCGCGGGCCTCGCGCACGAGCTCGAGCGGATGCTGCACCCCCGAGAAGTTGGACTGGGCCGGATAGGCGAAGAGGCTCGGCCCCTCACCCCCCGGGGGCACCGTGGTAGGCGCCATGCGCAGCCCGGCGTCGAGCGGCAGGTAGACCACCTCGGCTCCCCTTGCCTCGGCGTAGGAGCGGATGCCGTGCACCGAGTTGTGGTTGTCCTGCAGGAGGGTGAGGCGTGAGCCCGGTCCGAACGGGTACGCCTCACCGACGAGCTTGAGCGCGGCGGAGGCGTTCGCCGTGAAGACGACCGTGTAGACGTCCGGGTCCGCGGCGAAGAAGGACAGGACGTCCCTGCGCGCCGACTCGACGATCTCGGTCGCCTGCGCCGACGTCGGACTCTCCGAGTGCGGGTTGCCGAGCACACGGTGGTCCAGCAGCTCTGCCAGCTCCCTCAGCTGGGACGCCGCGTAGAGCCCGCTCCCCGTGTAGTCCAGGTACACGTGGCCGCCCTCGTCCAGGCGGCCGAACTCGGTGGCCCGCAGCATCTCGAAACGATCCCTGGCAAGCTCGCTCATGCCCTCCAAGATAAGAACAACGGCGCCGCCCCGGCCAACCCGGAGCGGCGCCGCGTACGATCGCTGTGTCGCGATGCCTACATCTGGGCGCCCTGGACGCCCGACTTGCCGTCGCTGGAGACGTTGAAGTGCACCCACATCCCGGTGGCCGCGTGGCCGGGGATGAAGCACACCATCGCGTACTCGCCGGCGGTGGCGGCGGTGAACTTCACCGTCGCCTCCATCCCGGGCATCGTGCCGTCCGTCATGGACGTCGGATTGGGGGAGATCGCACCGGGGAAGATCGGGTTGGGCTCGATCATCGCCCCGAAGCTGCTGGCGCCCGCCACGATCCCGAGGCTGTGCGCCATCCCGTTGGGGTCGGCGTTTTTGAAGTCGATCGTCACCGCGTACCCCTGGGGCACGGTGATCGTCATGTTGCCGTTGTGGCCACCGTTGAAGTTCCAGTGGTTGATCGCGTCGGTGGCTCCCGCCGTGATCGTCATCTCGGCAGACTTGTTGGCCTCGTCCACGTGGAACCAGGCCGGCATGGTCATCTCGCCGCTGGGCGCGCCGGACGGCTGAGCCGTGGCCGGGGCGGCGGCGGGCTGGCTGGTCGCGTTGGTGCTCGCCGGGGGCTCACCACCCCCGCAGGCCGCAAGGGCCGCGACCAGGGAGAGGGTCGCAAAGCGCTTCATCGAATCGTTCCCTGTCTTCAGTGGCTGGGCTCGTGTGCCGACGCGGTGGAGCCACGTTCCACACGCTCGGCCGGCCCTGCCCCGGAGACCGCCTCCAGGGCGGGTCACAGCGCAGTAAGGTACAAGGTTCGGGCCGCGACGTAGAGGCGTCGCCCCCCCAGGGGGGTGGCGGTAGCGCGAGACCGTGGCGGGCCGGTCGGGGACCCGGTGCGCCGCCGGGCGGGGCTCAGGTGGAGTAGTACGACGCGTTCTCGTCCACGTAGCCGTGCGTGAGGTCGCAACCCCACGCCCGGGCGCGCCCCCCACCCACACCGAGATCGACCTCCAGGTCGACCGGGTCGGCGCGCAGGAGGGCGCGTACGGACGGCTCGTCGAACGCGGTCCGCATCCCGTTCGCGAGCACGGGTATGCCGCAGATCGAAGCGGCGATGCGCGTCGCGTCCACGCGACAGGTGAAGCACTTCCCCACCGCCATCAGGATCCGCCCCACGTTGGGATCGCCGCCGAACACCATCGTCTTCACGAGCGGGGAGTTCACGAGCGACTTGGCGACCGTGCGAGCCTCCACGCCGTCGGCGGCGCCGGTGACGGTGACGCGCACGAGCGTGGTGGCGCCTTCCCCGTCGCGCGCGAGCAGCTCGGTCATGGCGGTGAACGCCTCCAGGAGCGCCGCGGCGAACGTCGCTTCGTCGACCGGCCCGGCCAGCCCGTTCGCCAGGATCGCGCAGGTGTCGGAGGTGCTCGTGTCCGTGTCCACGGAGAGCATGTTGAACGTGACGTCCACGGTGCTCCGCAGCGCGCGGTCGAGCGCCGCGGCGCCGATGCGTGCGTCCGTGAACGCGAAGACGAGCATCGTCGCCATGTTCGGCTCGATCATCCCCGACCCCTTCCCCACCACGGTGAGCGTGGCGTCGCCGACATCGAGCGAGACCGCCTTGGGGTGCGTGTCGGTGGTCATGATACCCATCGCACCGACCATCGGATCGTCCTGCAGCTTCCCCGCGAGCGCGGGCAGCGCCGCTTCGATCTTCTCGATCGGAAGGGGCACGCCGATCACGCCGGTCGAGCTCATGAGGACCGTCCCCGCGTCGATGCCCAGCGCCGAGGCTGCCGCCGTGCCCATGCGCCGCGCCCTGGCCAGGCCTTCGGCACCCATGCCGACGTTGGAGACCTTGCTGTTCACCACCACCGCCTGGAGGCGTCCCCCGTGGATCAGCTCGCGGCCCACCACCACGGGCGCGCCGGGCACCTGGTTGCGGGTGAAGACGGCCGCGGCCTCGGCGGGCACGTCCGAGGCGAAGAGCGAGAGATCGTTCCCCTCCGGCTTGATGCCGCAGTTCGTGGAGGCGCAGCGGAAGCCGCGCGGGAAGCGGGGCGTGTCGTGAAGGGGCATGGCAGCGGAGGGTCCGGGCGGATTCGACGGGCCGAAAGATCGTGGCCCGCGCTCCGGCGTGCCAGCGCGGATGGTGCTCGTGGAAGACGGGCCCCCCGGGAGGCGGGGCGAGGGGCATACGCCGCTCCAAGCGCCTGCGGAGCGCACGAAGGATGGGAGTCGACGGGTCGGGCAGCCGCTCTAGTCGCTGCGGAGCGCCACGATCGGGTCCACCCTCGTGGCGCGGCGCGCCGGGATCGCCGATGCCACCAGCCCCGTCAGGAGCAGCACGGCGGCGACGAGCACGAACACCCCCGGATCGCCGACGTCGACCTCGAAGAGGACGAGCTTGAGCGCGCGCGCCACCAGGACGGCCAGGCCGAGCCCCAGCGTAACGCCCACGGCCACCTGGACCAGCCCCTGGCGGAGGATCAGCGACAGCACCTGCCCGGACTCCGCGCCGAGCGCCATGCGGATGCCGACCTCGGGCGTGCGCCGGCTCACGCTGAAGGCCATCACGCCATAGAGGCCGATCGACGCGAGGAAGAGCGCCACGCCGCCGAAGACCATGAAGAGCACGCCGAAGACGTTGTAGACCCACGTGTTCTCGGCCATGCGCCCGGCGAGCGTGTCCACGAAGTAGATCGGCGTGTCCGCGTGCACGGCCGCCACCGCGTCGCGCACCGCGGGTGTCAGCGACATGGGGTCGGCCGGCCCGTGGGCCAGGATGCTCACGAAGCGCACGTCGTCCTGCGCCAGCGGCGTGTAGAATCCGTCCGGATCCTCGTCCGGGTTGCCCACGCCCTGCATCCACAGGTCGGGCACGACCCCCACGATCGTGCGCCACGGCGCGTCGGGCGACGTGCCCATGCGCATGCGCTTGCCGATGGGCGACCCCGGGCCGAAATGCTTGCGCGCGAAGCTCGCGTTCACGATCGCCACGGGCATCGCGTCCGCGTCGTCCGTACGCTCGAAGTCGCGCCCCGCGCTCACGTCGACGCCCACGGTCCGGAAGTAGCCCGGATCGATGAGCGCGGCGCGGCCGCTCGGGTAGTCCCGGTCCTCCGTGTACTCCTCGCCCTCGATGGCCACGCGCTGCGTGCCGGACCCCCCTCCCGGGAGCGCCGATGCCAGGGAGAAGGACGCGATCTCGGGGACCTCGGAGAGGCGCGTGCGCAGCTCCTCGAAGAAGCGCCGGCGCGCCGCGGCGTCGGGGAACTCGGTCTCGAAGAGGCCGAGGCGTGCGGTGAACACGCCGTCGGTGTCGAACCCGAAGTCGTACGTGCGCAGCGTGGTGATGCTCTTCGTCATGAGGCCGGCCGCGACGAGGAGGCCCATCGACATCGCGATCTCGCCCACGACCAGCACCTTGCTCAGCCGGCCGATGCGCAGGCTCGACGTGCCGCGCGACTCGTCCTTGAGGATCGCGCCCACGTCCATGCGCGAGGCCTTCCACGCGGGAATCCCACCCGCGACGAGCGCGGCGCCGATCGACACGGCGAGGATGAACAGGAGGATGGGCCCGTCCACCTTGAACACGAGGAAGAACGGTGGGTCGGTCGCCTCGACGGCCCGCGCGAACATCGACGTTCCCATCCACGCCAGCCCCGCACCGGCCACCCCACCCACGAGCGCGAGCGCGAGGGCCTCGGCGACCATCTGGGAGACGACCCGCCACCGGCTCGCCCCGATCGCCGTGCGGATGCCGACCTCCTTGATGCGCACCGCGGCGCGCGCCAGGAGAAGGTTCGCCACGTTGGCGCACGCGATCAGGAGCACGAGCGAGACCGCGAGGAGCATCGTCACCAGCAGGCCGCGCGCATCCTCGCCGATCGCGACCTCCTGGAACGACGCGAGCACCGTGGTCACGCCCTTGTTCGTCTCCGGATACTCGGCGCCCAGCCGCTGGGCGATGCCCGCCATCTCCGTGGCGGCACGCGCGAGCGGGACGTCGGGGCGGAGCCGGCCGTAGACCTGCACCCACTGCCCCTGGCCCCGCGGCAGGGCCAGGTCGTCCATGCGCAGCGACACCCAGATGTCCTGGCGCTCGGGAAAGAGGAAGCCTTCGGGCATGACGCCGACCACCTCGGCCACCTCCCCGTTCACCTTCAGCACCTGACCGACGGCGTCGGGCGCGCCCGCGAAGCGGTCCTGCCAGAGGTGCCAGGAGAGGATCACGCGCATCGGCGCCCCCGGAGCCGCCTCGTCCTCCCGGAACTCGCGGCCCACGACGGGACGCACGCCGAGCGCCGCGAAGGCACCCGGTGTGACGAAGGCGCCTTCGAAGCGCTCGGGCCGGTCGCTCCAGCTTACGTTCACCGTGCCCTGGTAGTACGCGGCCAGGCTCTCGAAGGAGGTCTGCTGATCCCGGAAGTCCACGTAGTCGTGGAGCGGCACCGGGGAGCGATTGGTCCCACGGGTCGGGTTCGACTCCATCACGGTCATGATGCGCTCGCCCCCCTCGAAGGGGAGGCCGCGCAGGAGCGCCGCGTAGACGATGCTGAACATGGTGGCGGTGACGCCGATCCCGAGCGCCAGGGCCCCGGTCGCCAGTGTGGACACGCCGGGATGCTTGAAGAGCATCCGCCCGGCGTACCGGAGATCCTGCAGGAAGCCCGACATCCACCCCCCACGACGAGAGACGCGGCGGCCGCCCCGGGCCGCTGGAACCCGCCCCCCTACGTCGCCCCGGAGGGGGCGGTTTCGGGTCCCGCCGGGCCTCTGGCGAAAAAAGCCCGGCCACCGAAGTGACCGGGCTCACGAATCGAAGGGCCTTCTTTCCCCTTCCGAGGACTACTCGGTGCTCCACCCCAGGTGGAGGTGCAGCTCGGGCACGAGCTCGCTCGCGTCCAGAGGACGGGCTTCCTCGGCCATCCGACGGAAGATCCTGGCGATCCTCTGATCCCCCTCTCCCTCTGCCCGGGTCGCAGCCCGGAGCAGGAATCGGATCCTTTCGTCCATGCTCATCTTCCCCACCCCCTGCGGGTCACCCTCGACCGTTCCTGCGTGTTCATGTACGACGGGCTGGACCCGCCTGTTTCACCCCCGTTGGATCCCCCCCGGAGCGCGCGGGTTGCCGCAGCGCCCGGGATCGATCCCCCCGCCCCACCCACTCTTGTAAACAGGAGACGAGCGCGGGCCGGCTCATGTGACACGGCCGACGGGTGGGGCCGGGCGGGAGCGGGGCTCAGCCCATGCGCGCGCGCAGGGCGTCGAGGGAGTCGATGAGATGGTCGAGGTCCTCGGGCTCGAGGCCGCTGAAGATCTCCTCGTCGGCGGCCGCGACAGGCTCGTCCAGGCGGGCGAGGAGGTCGAGCCCGGACGGGCTGACCCGGCACCACACCTTGCGCCGGTCCTCGGCGAAGCGCTCGCGCGCCACCCACCCCTTCGCCTCGAGGCGGTCGACGATGCGGGTGACGCCGGGCGTGCGCTCGATCATCCGGTCGCCGATCTCCAGCGTCGGGAGGCCCTGGGGACCCGCGTCGCGCAGGATGCGCAGGACGTTGTACTGCTGGAAGGTCACGCCCTCCCGGTCGAAGAGGTCCGTGAAGCGGTGCTTGGCCACGTCAGCCGTGCGCAGCATCGCCAGGAGCGCTTCGTGTCCCCTCGATCTCAACGAGCGGTTCATCTCCTCGGCGACCCCCCGGGGTGTGTCGACCTTGTCGTGCCGGATGTCTGGTGGCATGCGACTACTCCGTGATGACGGTCGGATCTTCCAGCAGCTGGTCCGGCGTCGCGGACGTCTCGCGCCCGAGCACCGAGCGTACGAAGTCCCTCCACCACCCTGCCTGCGGCTCGAGGCCGCGATACCGCTCGAGCGCGGGCCACGTCTTCGCGTGTACGGCGCGCCCCTCTTCCATCGCCTCGGCGAAGGTGAGCCCCTCCCCCTCCGGGCCCACGAGCCATCGGCGGCCGATGCGCGCGTGCAGCACCTCGTCGGCCCAATCGAAGTCGTGGAAGTGCGCGGAGAGCGCGTCCCCCGCGGCCACGGCGATCTCGTGCTCGGCCCGCTTCCCGGTCTCGCCGGGCATGAGGCTCTGCTCGATGGCCCAGAGCATCACCTGCCGCTCGCGCGCGTCCGCGTGCAGGTTCAACCGAAGCGAGAAGCCCACGTTCAGCGGGATGTCGCGCCAGTCGACGCCGCGCGCCTCGAAGGCCACCTCCCCCATCATCGAGTGGCGGGCCTCGTCCCAGAGCTGGCGCGCGTACTCGACGTAGAAGGCCCAGGGGCGGTCGCGGCGCTCCGTGATGAACGAGGCCATCATCTCGGGCACGTCCATCTCGAGGAGCCGCTTGCACAGGAGCGCGAGGTTGCGCTCCTCGGGGTCCAGGTTCTCCGCCGCGTACAGGACGTGGGGCGGAAAGTTGAAGTTGTGCGTACCCCGGAAGCGGCTGTCGCGCCGCGGCCGGAAGTCCGGTGGCGTCGCGCCGTGCGCACGGGACGGGGGAAGCGGACCTCCACCCGTCTGCGTGCCGTCGATGCCCGCCGCCGCGTCGAGGAAGGCGCGCGCGTGCGCCGCGAAGCCCGACGGCTCGACCGACGACCTCGCGACGTCCCCCCAGGCGATCGCCTCCTCCACCTCGGGGAGGTGGGCGCGCACCAACCGCCGGGTGGGATGGTCCACGAGCGGGTTCGACCCGTCGAGATAGCGTCGGTACGCGTCTGCGAGCCCGGGGAGGAGCACGCCATGGACCGCGTCCAGGAGCTCGCGCGTCCCGTCGGCCGCCTCCGCCTCCGCGAACGCGGCCTCGAGCACGGCATCGGGCGCCACGTCCATGCGGGGCGCCGGCGAGCGCATCTCCGAGATCCTCGTGCGCAGCGCATCGGCGCGGACGACGGCGAGCCACTGCTGGAGGGCGAAGCCTCCCTTCACCTCCCACTCGGGCGTCGACGGGATGCGCGCCACCAGGATCTCGAAGACGCGCTTCTCGGCCCAGTGCAGGCGAAGCAGGCGGCGCACGCTCTCCTCGACGGAGAGGGCCGGCCGGGCGGCGGCGCCGTAGGTGCACACCCCGGCGAGGGGTGGAGCCTGGACCTCCCGTTCGGGGGGCACGCTCGGGACCGCCTGTCTCAGGCGCTCTCGGGTTCCGGGCGGCTCAGCCGCGAGCCTCGTGGAAGGAGGTGCCCGTGTACTGCTCGAGGCCACCCGCGTGGTGGACGGTTAGCGCGGGCTTGCCGGGCGCATAGCCCATCCAGGCGCAACCGTACGCGCCGTCCTTGTTGATGGCGACGAACTTCTCGCCCGGGACGTAGTCGTTCCCGATCGCGCGGTAGCGATCGACGATCATCTCGATCGCGTCCTCGCACGCCTGCTGGGGAGAGCGACCGGCGCGCATGCGCATGACGATGAAGTAGGACGCGCAGGACTTGATGACATCCTCGCCGCGTCCCGTGGCGCCCGCGGCGCCCACGGAGTTGTCGACGTAGAGGCCGGCACCGATGATCGGCGAGTCGCCGATGCGGCCCGGGATCTTCCACGACATCCCGCTCGTGGTCGTGATGCCCGCGACGTCCCCGTTGTGGTCGATGGCGAGGACGTTCGTGGTGCCGTGGTGGTATTCCACGGGACCCTGCATGGAGGGCGCGGAGTCTGAAGCGCTCCCCTTGCCCCGGAGGTGCTCCGGCGGTCCCCAGTAGTCGCCCTCGTCGTGGCTCTCGCGCCACCGCAGCCAGATCTCGCGCGACCTGGGTGTCAGGAGGTCCTCCTCCACGAAGCCGAACGACTTCGCGAACTCGGTGGCCGCCCTGCCCACGATCATGACGTGGTCGGTGCGCTCCATCACGAGCCTGGCCACCGAGGAGGGGGTCTTGATGCCCTCGATCGCCGCGACCGAGCCGGCATTGTAGGTGCGCCCGTCCATGCACGAGGCGTCGAGCTGCACGACGCCCTCCGCGTTGGGAAGGCCACCGTAGCCCACGCTCGTGTCCTCGGGATCCACCTCGATGACGTTGGCGCCCTTCTCGACGGCGTCCATCGCCCGCCCGCCCGCGGAGAGGATCGGCCACGCCTGGCGCAGGGCCTCCTTCCCCGTCTCGTTCGTATGGCTGGTGATGATCATCGGTACGTCCGCCCGGGGGGCGCGCGGTGCAGCCTCGGCCAACTCCGGCAAGCGCCCCATGGCGGCGGCGCCCGCCCCGAGCGTGACGGAGCGTCGGATGAAATCGCGGCGATCGAAGCGAGTGTCGAACGGGGCCATCGGTGTTTCCTCACTAGGGGGGCTGGAACGCATCCTAGGCGAAGCGCCGGCCTCCTGCAATCCGGCTGATTGCCCGGCAGGGGCGGCCCGTCCATTCTTTCCCCCCACCGCCGGAACCGCTTCCACGCCATCGAACCGCCCCGGAAGGATCCATGAAGACCCTCACCGCCCTCGCGCTGGCCGCATCGCTCACGCTCGCTCCCCTCGCGCTCGACGCGCAGGGGCCCCCACGCGCGCCCGGCGCCGACGACAGCCGGACGTCCGAGAACGACACGGTCCCCGAGTACTGGAGGAGCCATCACAGCGTGCGCGTGGCCGGTCAGGCGATCGAGTACGACGCCGTGGTGGGGAGCATCATCCTGCGCGACGATCAGCAGAAGCCGACCGGGAAGATGTACTACACGGCCTACACGCGAAGCGGCGTGCAGGACGTGACGCACCGGCCGATCACCTTCTCCTACAACGGCGGGCCGGGCTCGTCGTCGTTCTGGCTGCACATGGGCATCATGGGCCCGCGGCGCGTCTCCGTGCCCGGCGTCGACCACGCCGACCCCGCGCCGTACAAGGTGGTCGACAACGAGGCCACGCTGCTCGACAAGACCGACATCGTGATGATCGATCCGATCGGGACCGGCTTCAGCCATCCGCTCGGCGACACGCCGGGCCGCGACTTCTGGGGCGTGGACGAGGACGCGGCCTCGATCACCCAGTTCATCCAGCGCTTCCTGAGCCAGCACAACCGCTGGAACTCGCCCAAGTTCATCCTCGGCGAGAGCTACGGCACCACCCGCTCCGCGGTGCTGTCCAGCACGCTCCAGGGCGCGAACATCGACCTGAACGGCGTCATCCTCGTGTCGACCGTGCTCGACTTCCGCACGATCAGCTTCCTCCCCGGGGACGACCTGCCCTTCGTCACGAACCTGCCGTCGTACGCCGCGGTGGCGTGGTACCACGACGCGCTCCCGGGCACGAAGCCTCCGGAGCTGCAGCCCTTCCTCAGGGAGGTCGAGGGCTTCGCTTTGGGCGAGTACGCCTCCGCGCTCCTGGCCGGCGGCGCGCTGAGCGCGTCCGCCCGCAACGGCATCCTCGACAAGCTCAACCGGTACACGGGGCTCGACCGCGGCTACCTGGACCGCGCCAACCTGCGCGTGTCCGCCCCCGAGTTCGAGAAGGAGCTGCGCCGCAGCGAAGGCAAGGTGGTCGGTCGGCTCGACGCGCGCTTCCAGGGACCCTCGGGCGACCTGCTCGCGCAGTACCCCGACCAGGACCCGCAGTCGAGCGCGATCAGCTCGGCCTACGCGGCCGCCTGGAACACGTACCTGCGCACCGAGCTCGGCTACGACGGGATGCGCGAGTACGTGCCCAGCGGCAACGTGCAGCCGTGGAACTGGAACCGGCGCGGCGGGGGCGGCTTCTTCGGCGCCGGCTCGCCCAACGTGGCCGTGGACCTGGCGAGCGCGCTGGAGAACAACCCCAAGCTGCAGGTGCTCCTGGTGACGGGCCTCTACGACCTGGCGACGCCGTATTTCGCGGCAGCGTGGACGATGGACCACCTGGGCGTTCCCGCCGACCTGCGCGACAACATCTCGCGCGTGGACTTCGAGGCCGGGCACATGATGTACGTGCGCGAGGACGTGCTTCCGAAGTGGCGCGCGGAGATCGGCGGCTTCATCGATCGGGCGTCGGGGGGGATGTAGGCTTTTCCCCCTCGGTCCGCTCGGGGAGGCCGCGCACCCAGAGGTCCCGCTGCGGGAAGGGGATCTCCATGCCGGCGGCGTCGAGCGCCTTGTAGATCGCCATGAAGAGCTGGTGGCTGATGAGCCCGCGCTCCGAGGGGTGGTTCACCCAGCACAGAACCTCGAAGTCGAGGCTGGAGTCCCCGAAGCCGCGCATGCGCACGCGCGGCTCGGGGTCCCGGCACACGGCGTCGTTCGCGCCGGCCACCCGCTCGAGGAGCTCGACGACCGCGTCCACGTCGGAGCCGTACGCGACGCCCACGGCCAGCCGGATGCGCGACTTCACCCACCGGCCCCCGGACTCGTTGATGATCTTGGTGCCCGCCATCACCGAATTGGGGATGATGATCTCGACGTCGTCGCGGGTGAGCAGGCGGGTGGAGCGGATCCCGACGCGCGTGACCTCGCCGCGCTCGCCGCTGTCGAGCACGACGTAGTCGCCCATCTGGTAGGGGGCGTCCGCGATGATGAAGAAGCCGGCGAACAGGTTCGCGAGCGTGTCCCGGGCTGCGAAGCCGACGGCGATACCCACCACCCCGGCGGAGGCGAGCCACGCGGCCGGGTTGATGTTCCAGACCTGGAGGAGCGCGTAGCCGGCGACGCCGACCACGAGGATGGTGAGGCCCAGGTCGAAGAGCGGGACCGTGCGCTCCTCCACGATCGAGAAGCGGTCGCGGATCCGGCTCAGCCCCTCCAGCGCGATGTGCACGGCCCGCAGCCCGGCGCGCATGAGCTGGATGACGAGGAAGCTCACGAGGATCCGCACGACGATGCGCGTCGGCGCCTCGCTGAGGGGGAGCGCCTCAATCGCCGCGACCACGGCCAGGTACCCGATCACGACGGCCGCCACGCCCGCCGCGAGGCGGAAGAGCTGATCGTCCAGCTCCGTGCGGGTGTGGCTCGTGATCTTCCGCCCCGCGAACATGAGCGCGGCACGCGTCGCCACGGCCACGAACACCCCGACGACGAGGATCACCGCCGCGAGGAGGAGCGGGTGCGTAGCGAGGTGCGTGTACACGCCCTCCAGCCGGGGCGGCAGCCAGAAGGGGAGCGCGGCGGTCGAGTCCGCCTGCGCGAGCGCGATCAGAAGCGGCACGGGCGCCTCGGTGAAAGCGTCAGTCGCCGTCCCCTTCGCCTCCCGTGATGGTCAGCAGGAGCGCCGTGTCGTCGAGGGCGTGGATGTCCTGCGCGTGGCCGGGGCCGAAGAAGAGGAGCTCGCCCTGGCCGATCTCGAAGTGCTCGTCGCCGACGCGGTAGTGCAGCCGCCCCCGCACGGGCTGCAGCGTCATGGGGCTCTCGGCGTGATGCGTCCCGACCTCCACGCCCTTCGCCAGCACGACGAGGGTGAGCCGGAAGGCCTTGTCCTTGACGAGGGTGCGGCCCACCCGCCCGGTGCGCGCGTAGTTCTCGTCGTGCCGCATCTCGTCGACCTGCGCGGCGACGTCGAAGGTGAGGTTCGGGCCGGTGAGCGCTCGGGACATCGGCGACATGGGCTTCTCCTGCGCAGGACGGAAACGACTCCGATAGGATAGGCCGCGCGCGCGCGAAAGGTCCGGCGCGCACGGCCCCCGCGCTGCTACGACACCGTCTTCGTCGCCGGATCCTTGATCGGCTCGAGCTTGCCCTGCATGCGCCGGTTGAACGTGGCGACGTCCTCGTCGAGCGCCTGCCGGAAGGCGTGCTCGGTGTCGTTCAGACGCGCCTCGATCATGTCGAGCACCGCGAGCGACGCGTTCGTGGGCCGGTGCTCCGCGCCCCCCGCCACGTCCCCGGCCCCCAGGCCGACCTCGCCCGAGAGCCACACCAGATTGAGGTAGACGCCGTACGCCTCGACGTACCACTTGTCGTCGCTGTGCATCTCGGTGCGGGTGATCAGGTTCAGCTCCACGTCCATGAGCTTGTCGTCGAGCTCGGCGAGCGGCCCGGTGAGGTCCCGGTGCCCGTCGTGGGCGGCGAGCTGGTCCTGGATCTGCTTGCGCATCACCTCGAGCCGGTTGATCAGGTCGACCGTGCGGTCGAGGTCGTCGCGGATGCGCACCTGTGTGGCGGTGGACGCCTCCAGGTCGGCCTCCGGTGCGTCCAGGTACGGATCCTTCACCACCTCGAAGGGCTGCTCCACCACCTGATCGCCGAGCGTGAGGCGCGCGGTGTAGACGCCGGGTGAAGCGATCGGCCCACGCGTCTGCGGACCCTGGATCCCCCAGTGCACGATCGGGCGGGTGTTCTTGTCCTGGAAGCGCGGCTCCTCCCAGATGTGGGGGTTGTCCGGCGGCGTGGTGCGGAGCTCCGGCTGGTCGGGTCCGTCGTAGAGGAGGTCCCACGAGGCGCGGTTGAGCCCCTCGACCGCACGCAGCTCCTCCGTGCGGATCGGCGACCCGGTGGCGCCCAGGATCTCGAGCTTCGCGGGCCCCGCCTTGCCGGCCGCGACCCCGTACAGGAAGCTCACACGGCCGTCGCGCGCCTGGCGGAACACGGTGGGCGGCTCGTAGAGCTGCACGCCCGCGCCCGCCGCCACCCGGTCGCCCTGCTCGAGGCGGGTGATGTCACGCAGGACGAACAGACCACGCCCGTACGTGGACACCACGACGTCGTGGTAGCGCGGCTCCACCACCACCCAGGTGACCGGTGCGGCGGGCAGGCCTTCGCGCCGTCGCGTCCAGTGTGCGCCGTCGTCCGTCGACCAGTAGAAGCCCTTCCCCGTGCCCGCGAAGAGCATCCCCTTCCGGTTCGGGTTCTCCGTGACCGCCATCACGTAGTCGAGCGGCCCGCCGCGCGGCAGGTCCCCGTCCACACGCGTCCAGGTCTTCCCGAAGTCGGTCGTCTTGAAGATCCAGGGGTCGCGGTCGTCCATCATGTGGTAGTCGACCGCGACGTACGCCGTGGCGGAGTCGAAGGGCGAAGGCTGGATCTTGCGCACCGTGCCCCACGCAGGCATGCCGCGCACGTTCTTCGTGACGTTCTCCCAGCTCCCGCCCTTGTCCTTCGTGTACCAGATCTGGCCGTCGTTCGTCCCTGCCCAGATCAGCCCGCGCTGCACCTTCGACGGCGCGATCGCGAACACCACTTCGCCGTAGTACTGGCCGAGGTTGTCGCCGATGATACCGCCGGAGAAGGCGATGCGGGACGTGTCCTGTGTGGACAGGTCGGGGCTGATCACCTTCCAGCTCTGCCCCTTGTCGGAGGTCATGAAGACCACCTGGCACCCGTAGTAGACGGTCTCCTCGTCGAACGGGTCGATGGCGAGCGGCGGCGTCCAGTGGCAGCGGTACTTCGTGTCCGCCGGGGGCGAGTCGAGGGTGTGGATCCACGGAGCCACCGAGCGGGCTTCCCCCACCCGGTCGTCGAAGCGCGTCACCGTGTTCGCGTAGCACGACGCCCAGACGATGTGCGGGTTGTCGTGCAGCGGGAGGGTGAACCCGGACTCGCACCCGCCCAGCCCGGGCTGCCACGGGGTCGACGGGCCGAAGCGTCGGCGCCCGCCCTCGGGCTGGTAGGACGGCACGTTGTCGACCCGGACCGGGCTGTCGCTCGGGCCGCGCATCGTGCCGTCGTCCTGGCGGTTGCTGTACACCCAGTACGGCACCCGGTCGTCCACCTCCACGTGGTACATCTGGCCGATCGGCAGGGCGAAGGAGTTGAAGCTCTCGCCGTGGTCCTGCGTGAAGGAGGCGCCGCCGTCCCCGGTCACGCCCCAGCGGTCCGGATCGCTCGGGTCCATCCAGATGTCGTGGCAGTCCCCGCACCCGCGGTCGTTGATCGGGAAGGTGCGGCCACCGTCCGTCGAGCGGTGGAACGAGCTGTTCGCGATCAGCACCTCGTCCGCGTTGCCCGGGTTGACCTCGATGCGGATGTAGTAGCCCGCCCGGCCGATGAGCGTGCGGTCCCAGCTCGACACGCCCCAGCTGCGCCCGCCGTCGTCGGAGCGCCACAGGGAGCCCTGGTCGGCGGTCTGGATGAGCGCGTACACGCGCCGCGAGTCCGACGGCGCCACCGCCACGTCGATCTTCCCGACCGGCGCGTGCGGGAGGCCCGGATCCTCGATCCGGCTCCAGTGGTCCCCGCCATCGCGCGTGACGTACACGCCGCTCCCCTCGCCGCCGCTGAACATGGCCCACGTGTGCATGGACACCTCCCACGCGCCCGCGAAGAGCACGTTGGGGTCGTTGGCGTCCATGTCGAGGCCTGAGCAGCCCGTGTTCTCGTTGACGAAGAGCGTGCGCTTCCACGTCGTGCCGCCGTCCGTGGTGCGGTACACCCCGCGCTCCTGCTGCGGCCCCGTGGTGCGGCCGAGCGCGCACACGTACACCACGTCGGGGTTGGTGGGATGGATCACGATGCGACCGATGCGGCCGGTCTGTTCGAGCCCGAGGTGCGTCCAGGTCTTGCCCGCGTCGGTCGAGCGGTAGACGCCGTCGCCCATGACGTCGGCGTCGCGGATCGCCCACGCCTCGCCCGTTCCCGCCCACACGATGGAGGGATTGGACGGCGCCACGGCGAGCGCGCCGATGGCCTGCACGTCCTGGTCGTCGAAGACCGGCTCGAAGGTGCGTCCGCCGTCGGTCGTCTTCCACACGCCGCCGGACGCCGCACCGGCGTAGTAGGTCGACGTGTCACCCGCGATCCCGGCGATCGCGGAGAAGCGCCCGGCGCTCTCCGGACCGAGGTAGTCGAAGGAGAGCGGCGGGGCCGGCTGCGGTCGTGGGCCGGCCGGTCCGCGACCCGGGCCCTGCGCCAGGACCCCGCCGGGGAAGGATGTGAACGCCAAGGAAGCGACGACGGCAACGGCACGAAGCGCGCTCGACTTTCCGCGCATGGGAGCTCTCCCTGATCGGGCCCGTGGGCGACCACTCGTCCGGAAGTCCGGGGCTTCAGATATATCAGTTTTCGAGCGTCATGGCGAACGCCGTGACGGCTCGCGTGACCGTCGGATGTCACACACGCCCGGCGGCACCGTCTACCTTCATGTATGGAGACGGATCTGGAGACGGACACCCTCGACGCCGGGGTCGAGCGCCATCGACCGCGCCTCTTCGCGGTGGCCTACCGCATGCTCGGCGACGTGCAGGAGGCCGAGGATGTGGTGCAGGAGTCGTTCCTGCGGTGGCACAAGGCGCCGCGGGACGACGTCGTGCGGCCGGAGGCATGGCTCGTGTCGGTCGCCACCCGCATCTCGATCGACCGCCTGCGAAGCAGCGCGGCGGAACGCGAGGCGTATCCCGGACCCTGGCTCCCGGAGCCCGTGGCGCCCGAGCGCTTCGCCGCCGACCGGCACGCGGAGCTGGCGTCCGACCTGTCGATGGCCTTCCTGCTCCTCCTGGAGCGCCTGGCCCCGGAGGAGCGCGCGCGCCTTCCTGATGCGCGAGGTCTTCGACAGCAGCTACGCGGACATCGCGAGCACGCTCGAGAAGAGCGAGCCCGCGGTGCGGCAGATGGTGCACCGCGCCCGCGAGAGGGTGCGCTCCGGGCGCGCCCGCTTCGAGGTGCCGGACGACGCGACCGAGAGGCTCCTGCACCGCTTCGTCGCAGCGCTGGAGTCGGACGACGAGGAGGCGCTGCTCGCGCTCTTCGCGCGCGACGCCACCTTCACGAGCGACGGCGGCGGCAAGGTCGCCGCCGCCCGTCGCGTGATCCTCGGGGTGGACCGCATCGTCCGGCTCCTCCTCGGCATCGAGGCGAAGTACGGACACCCGTTCACCTACCGCGTCGCTCGGCTCAACGGCGGGCCCGCCCTGGTGCAGTACCTCGGCGGACGGGTCTTCGCGGCCAGCTTCATCGAGAGCGACGGTCGGCACATCGGGACGATGTATCGCGTGTTGAATCCCGAGAAGCTCGGGGACGTGCGCTGAGCCCGTCCACTTCTCCCAGGGCGCACCGTATCCGCGCCGTCACCAGCAGCCCGAGCTCCTGATCGGCCGCCAGCGCGCGACGCAGGAGCTTCCGGCCCCGCGCCGGATCCGAGCCGTCCAGGTAGGCCATCCCGGCCAGGTACGCGACCGTGGGCTCGGGGACGCCCCAGTCGAGAGCGCGCGCCATGTCCGCCTCGGCGTCGCCGGCGCGGCCCATGCGGTGCAGCACCCAACCCCGCACCGCGTACGCGTCCTGGTCCTGACGCTGGGCCAGATCCTCCTGCGCGTACACGAGGGCGGCGGGGAGCGTGTTGACGTCCTCGGCGAGCGTGAGCGCAAGCGGGCGCCAGAAGAGACGCTCCGTGGCCGCGTCCGTGCGCGCCTCACGGAGGAACGCGTCGCGATACCCCTCCGACGCGGCCGCGTCGCCTTCGAGGAGCGCGATGTCGCGCAGCACCCGGTAGAGGTCGAGGTGCCCTCCGTAGCGCAGGGAGCGGAGGAAGAGCGCCTCCGCGACGGCGAGCTGGTCGTCCACCGCGTACGCGAGCCAGCCGAGCCCTTCCAGCGCGCCCGGATCGCCTGGGACCAACGCCAGCGCTTCCTGGAAGTGACCCACGGCGTCCTCGTACCGGCGGGCGTGGAACTCCACCTTGGCGAGCTCCACGCGGGCCCACGCGCGCACGACCGCCGGCTGCGCATAGGCGTCGGCCATGCGGACCACGCGGCCGAGGCGGTCGATCGCGCCCGCGAGGTCGCCCGTCCGGTCCAGGATGCGGGCTTCGCGCGACAGGTACGACGAGGCCGGATGGTCGGGGCGCGGCCGGAGGAGCATCTCCGCCTCCTCGTAGTCCCCCAGCACGAACTTCACGTCGAAGAGGCGCATTCTCGCGCCCTCGTCGCCCGCGCGCGCCCAGCGCGCCGAGCGGCTGGACGCCTCGAGCGCCCGCGGGAACTGGTGGCGTCCCATCTCCAGCGAGGCCCGCAGCGCCGCCACGCCCGCGTCCCTGGGATACCGATCCTCCAGGAAGCGGAGCTGGCCCTCGGCCGCGGCCAGCTCGTCGGGCCGGTTGTACGCCCGGAACCGGAGGAGGCGCAGCGACGCCAGCCGGCGCCGTGCGAGGGGGTCCTCCTCGCGGCTCGCGAGCCTGCTCTCGTAGAAGTCGACCTCGTCCCGCATCGGGCCCTCGCCCAGCGGACGGCTGGAGAGCGCCCGGTGGAGCAGGTCCAATCCGACGACGCGGTCGTCGGACCCGTGCGGGGTGGGGTGGATCGCGCCCGCCAGGGCCACGGTCCCGGCCAGGGCTGCGAACAGGGTGATGGCGCGCATGCTCATGGTTGGCTCCTCGGCTCGACGGTCAGCGCGATGGTCCCGACCGATCAGTGCGGATCGGCGAGGAAGGGGAAGGTCGGCAGGAAGGCGACGTCGTTGGCGTCCACGTTGTCGCTGTGGAGCGTCTCGATGCCGACCACCACCGTGAGCGCCACGTCGACCGCGTCGTCGTCGAGCGCGCGCCCGTTGAGCTCGGCGAAGTGCGTGGTCGCGGCCGCGAGGCTCACGGGGAGCTCGTCGGGAAGCAAGAGCGTGGCGGTCGCGGAGGGATCCGCGTTCGCGACGGCGCCGAGGACGGTCTCGAAGCGGGCCCGGTAGTTCCTCAGGTCGTCCCCGGGACCGGCGACGTTGTACGCCTTCTTGTCGAACTGCGGCGGATGGTTGAAGACCGTGTTCAGCGCAGGGATGCCGAGGCGGTCCACCTGCTGGTAGGTGTAGTGAGCACCCGTGCCGCTCAGGGAGGCCTCGAGCGTCCCGGCGGCCATGTCGTCGCTCGGGAGGGACAGCGCGGCGCTCCGTGCACCCTCGGCCGTCGGGTCGAAGGCGACGTGGATGTCGACGCTCCCGCCCGGCGCGACCGTGAAGACGTCGCTCGCGTCGGTGAGCACGAAGTCGCTCGCAGCGGACCCCGTCACCGTCACCGGCCCCACGGTGAAGGAGCTGGAGCCGCCATTCGTCACGGTCACGGTCATCGGCATGCCGGTGCCGAAGTCGACGTCCAGGCCGCCGAAGTCCACGCTGTGCGTGGCCAGCGCGAGGGACGGGGTGTCCGGCATGGTCGGGCCGTCGCTGTTGCACGCGGCCGCGAGCGGAAGGGTGAGGAGGACGAGCCCGCGTCGAACCACCCGACGCACCGGAAGAGGATGAGGGAATCGCATGGTCGTATCGCTCCTGAAGTCGGGTTCGGTTGGGAGGGGGCGGTCGCGATCAGCGACGGGCGCCGAGGGCGGCCCAGGCGTAGAAGGTCCCGTCGTCCGCGATGCCGAGCGCGTCCGCGACGGCGGACTTGGGCACCTCCACGACGATCGCGAGCACGTTCAGCCCCGCGAGGTCGTCCTGTGCGTCGGGGTTGAACTCGAGGCTCTGCTCGTCCGGGCTGCCGATCTCCTCGCCGAGTGCGGCGGAGAAGGCGGCGTTGAGCACGCTGGTCACGCTCTTGTCGCCGAAGAGGTCGACGAAGAACGGATCGTCGCGCCGCCCGGCGAAGACCTTCATCCGGCCGGCCTCGAGCGTGGTGTCGAGCGGTCCCTGGAGCGCGGGGCCGGCCACCAGCGAGCTCTCGACCCCGCCGCCCGACGACACCGCCACCGGACCGCGCACGCTCATCACCTGGTCGGTGCCCGTTCCCGCGAACGCCACCTGGATCACGGCGTCCTCCACGCCGTCCCGCTCGCGGTCGAGCTTGATCTCGTACAGCCCGTCGGGATTGAACGCGGCCGTGGTGGTGGCCTCACCCGGGGCGAGGAGGGGGTCGACGGTGAGGACGAACACGAGGTCTCCGCCGTGCGCGAAGACGTACAGGTCGTTGCCGTCCAGGTTGCCCTCGGACGTGTCGGGCGAGTCCGCGTGGTCGGCGGCGCGAACGCCCAGCCCTCCGCCGACGATCGCGGCGAGGGCGAGGGCCGCGGCGAACAGGCGCGGGCCGGTGCGGCGTAGCGTGGATCGGGCCATGGTTCCTGCCTCCGGATGGGTGACGCGGACCGTGTCCGCTGCTGTCTCCATCCGGGCTACGCCGCTCGTCGTCCCCCCGGATTGGATGGGGGGACGGAGGTGTCTAGATCGTCTTCATCCTCATGACCGGCGCGGCTCGGGCCCCCGTGAGGGGCGTGCCGGTGGCGGCGGACAGCTGGTCGACGCCGGGGCTCCAGCGCGCGGTGAGGAAGAAGCGCCCCCTCGGCGTGAAGAGCGTCGTGCCGAGGAGCCCCCTCGCGAAGCTCGCGTCCGCCGAGCCGCCGAGGTCGACGTCGGCCGTCCAGTCCTTGCCCGGCCTCCCGGTCCACCCGGTCTCCGGAGACCACGCGAGCGTGGACGGCGTGAAGCGACGGAAGCCCGCCTCGGAGGTCACGGCCCACACGGAGATCGGCCCGACGCGGCGGCCCTCCACCGGCACGATCGACGGGCTGAACGTCCCGATCGCGCGATCGAAGATCACCGTCCACGCGAAGCGCGAGACGCGCAGCAGCCAACGCGCGGCGAGCACCACCCCAACCAGAAGCGCGACGTTCACGGGCACGGCGAGCGCCGGGAGGAAGACCGCGATCGCGACCAGGATGACAGTGACGACGAGCTTGACGAGCTGCAGCGCGGCGTCGATCAGCGGGATCGGCGAGAGCCACGTGAGGAGGTCGAAGCCCATGCGGACGATCGTGACCGCCATCAGCCCCACGACCGCGGCCACGGCGAGCGCGGTGGTCCCCACCACCGACGCCTCCTGCGCGCCGATCGGGATGGGCGGGAGGCCGACGCCCTCGCCCACGAGCATCATCGCGAACGAGATGAAGCCGACGAGCGATTCGCTCGTCCCGGCCATCTCGGCGAGCGGCTTCGTCAGCTTGAAGCTCCTGCCGACCTTGAGCAGGACGGCGAGCACCAGGAGCACGCCCCACACCACGGGGTTCCCGAGCACGACCAGGGAGGCGGGGAGCGCGAAGCCGAGGAACGACGCGGCGGCGCCGAAGAGGCCGAGCGCGAGGAAGGGGCTGACGCCGAGCGGAACGAGCGCGGCCAGCGGGGAGAGGGCCTCGGGCGTCACGTCACGCGCCCTCGGACCCGCCGAGCGCGGCGATGCGCTGCTCGAGCCGCTCGGAGAGCTTCATGTAGAGCGCCTCGCTGATCTCCCCGTTCGCGAGCCGCTCGGTGAGCTTGTCGAGCTGGCTGGTGAGGGAGGCCAGCGACGCCCCGTTCCCCTCCCCCGCCACGCTCTCGACGGCGGGCGGCGGTACCTCGAGGCTGCCCGCGGAGGTGTGCGCCTCGATGCCGAGTGAATCCACCACCACATCGGGCGGGGGTGGTGCCGCGGCCTGCTGCGCGGCCTCGTGAGCCGCCTGGTTGGCGCGGATCGCGGCCGTCGTGATCGACGCGATCAGGCCGGCCTTCGCGGTGTCGGCGCCCATGATGCCGCCCATCGAGGGGGCCTCCGCGTACTTCTTCAGCGCATCCATCGCCTCCAGGCTCATCGGATCGATCCCGGCGGCACGGAGCTGGGCGAAGACCTTCGCGCGGGCGTCGCCCGCGAGGAGCATCGCCGCGGCGTCGCCCTGCGCCTCGAGCACGCGCTTCTGCAACTCGACCTCGGCCTGCACGACCTCGCCCTTCCCGCGCGCCGTGGCCAGCGTCGCGCTCGACACGGCCTCCTTGAACTCCGCGGGGAGGTTGAACTCCGCGACCTCGAAGGCCGTGAGCGCGAGCCCCAGCCCCTCCAGGTTCTGTCCGAGGCCCTTCGAGATCGACGCGACGAAGGCGTCGCGCTCGTTCATGAGCGCCAGCGCCTCGGTGGAGCCGAGCATCGAGCGCAGGATCCCCTGCACGCCGGGCATGAGCATGCGCTGCAGCTCGGTATCCGGGAGCGTGAGCGCGCCCTGCACCACCTCGGCGTTGAAGCGGGCGCCGTCCGCGACCTTCACGGCAACGGTGCCGTTCGCGCCGACCTGGATGCCGTCGCGCGACATGACGTTGCCCACGCCCCAGCGGATCAGGCGTGGCCCCGTCTTCATCCAGATGACGTCGACGTTGCCGAGCACCCGCTGCTTCTCGGTGCGGTACGTGCCCGGATCCATGGTGCCCACCAGGGAGCCGTCCTTGATCACGACGGCGACCTCCCCCTCGGTCACGAGGATGCGCTGCTCCTTCGCGAAGAGAGAGGCACGCTCGTGCGGATCCACGGGCAGCCGGTAAATGAGCGACCCGGCCTGCTCGCCGGACGGCCAGCCGATCGGCTTGTAGCCCCAGCGCTTCGAGAGCGTGGAGGCATCCTTCTCGAGCGAGATTCCGATGCTGCTGAGGGCGCCTAGCACCATGATGCTTCCAACCTGTTTCGATGGGAGGGTGTGAGCGTCACTGGAAGCGCTCCTGCAGCCGGCGGCCGACCGAGAGCCGGTCCAGCACCGTCTGCTCGAGCGTGAGTCGATCGTCGAGGCACGCCAGGCGCTGGCGCTGGCTGCGCCCCTTCTTCGTGTATTCGATCCTCGCGGCAGGGAGGAGCGCGAGGCGGGGCTCCGACATCCCGGCGTTGTGGCTCCCGGCCTGGCGGAGCGCCGAAGCCACGGCCTGCCTGGCACCCTGCGTGGTGACCGTCGGCATCGCCACGTGCAGCGGCCGCCGCACCGCGACGGGTGTGCCGAGCCGCTTCCCCACGTCCTCCCAGCGCCCGTCCAGCTCGAACACGCGGCTGGTGGTGACGCCGCAGGCGTCCACCATCCAGCGCCGGCCGCCCGCGTCGACGAGCCAGAAGGGGATGAAGAAGTCCTCGGTCTTGCCGACCTCCTCGGTCATGCCGAGGAAGCCGAGGCCGAGCGCACCCAGGAGCTTCCCCCCGCGCTCGCGCTCGCCGAGCGGCCGCGCCCACTCGAACGACTCGTGGGCGAGCACCGGCACCTCGCCCCGCACGGACCGCTGGATCTCGGCCCAGCTCTCGATGAGCGCCGCCCCGTCCCCGTCCGCCACCTGCCCCTCGAGGATCGCGAGCGCGTCGTTCAGGAACGTAGGGAATGGCAGGTCGACCCGCCGCACGATCGCGTCGAAGCTGCGCAGCCAACACGCGATCTGGTCCGCGTGCTCCGCCTCCTTCTTCGCCGCGACCGCTGCCAGCGAGCTCTCGACGTCGACCGCGTCGCCATTCTCCAGGCTGCTCGCCACGTCCCGAAGCGCCCGCGCGATGCGCTCCGCCTCGGGCGCGGTCGCGGCGCCCGACGGCGACGCGGAGTCGTACACGCGCTCGAGGAGCCCGGCGAGATCGGCCAGCGCGCGGAAGCGTGCCGCGACGAGTGGCGCGGGGTCGGTCTCCGCGAGGAGCATCTCGAGGCCGCTGCGCGCCGCAGCGAACCCGCGGGCGTTTCGCTCGGTCGCGGCCCAGACCACGTTCGACAGCCCCTGGATCTCCTGGAGCTCCACGTCCATGCTGCGGATGGCGGTCCGGTCCTCGTCCGTGACCACGAACGTGCCCACGTCGGGGCTGGCCAGCCGCGCCCTCAACTCCTTCAGCTTCTGGATGTCGGCGCGCTTCTGCAGGAGCGGGTTGCCGTCCCGCGCCGTCTTCGTGCCGACCGGGGGAAGGAGGGGGAAGCGCTGGAAGCCGTAGGTCGACTCGATCGCGCGGTCGTGCGCCATCTGCAGTGAGGGGAGGAGGTTCTGCCTGAAGAGGTAGGCGCGGCTCGACGCGTCGATCCCGGTGCCTCCGCCCACCGCCTCGGTGCCGCCGACCCTCTGCTCCACCCAGGAGCGGATCTCCTGGAAGAGGCGCTCCTCCTCGTCACGCGCGTGGCGGTAGGTGAAGGGCGTGAGGCAGAAGCGGCACTCGTACTGCTCGCTCTCCTGGACCTCCTGCGCCGCTCCGCACGACGGGCAGCGGATCTCCTCGGCCCCGCCGGTCATCGCTTGGCCACCTGCGCCAGGACGTCGACCACCGTTTGATCGACGAGCGCCTTCGTCCACGCGCGCAGCTCGTCGAACTTCGCACGCACGTGCGACTCGAGCCGGATGTCGATGAGCGACCGGCACACGCGGCAGAGCACGACCTGCCGCCGGTCGACGTCGATCGACGAGGCGTCGGCCCCCGTGCGCGCCGCCTCCGACTTCACGAACGGGGTCACCGAGGCCGGCACCGTCAGGTAGTAGTCCCCCTCGCCGGGGAACTCGCGCTGGCACACCCAGCACGTCCGGCGCGTCTGCACGCGCTTGAGGCGCGAGGCCGACTCCTCCTGCCACTCCTCGTCCTCGCAGGCGGCGAACGCCGCGATCGCCCGCCCGAACATCTTCCCCGCCCCGTCCGGATCCCGGTCGAGGAGCGCCTCGGCGCCGTGGTAGTACATCAACCCGGTGTGGAAGAAGTGGCGTCCCCGCCCCGTGTGCACGTGGCGGTCCCCGTGGTGGTGGTGGGGATACGTCACGAGCCGATGGTCGAGGCAGCGGCCGAAGGCGTCGGCGGCGGCCTTGTGGACGTCCGACAGCTCGGAGGGGAGGCTGACGCCGTTCGCCTGGGCGGCGGCCAGGCGGCCGTCGATCTCCGCGACGAGCTGGTCGGCCGGCACATGGTCGGCGGGATCGCCCGGCCGCTCGATCCACCCGGCGCCGTCGAGCATCGCCCGCACCGACTTCAGCTTCGCGAGGTCTCCGTCGCCGATGAACTGGTGCAGCGCGACCGCGGCGAGCGCGCGATGCCTCAGCTCGGACTTTCCCTCGTCGCCGGCCTTCTTCGCGGCCAGCTCGAACGCCTGGATCGCCTCCTGCCGCCGGCCTTGCTCGAGCTCGGCGAGCCCGTGTTGGTAGTACTCCTCGGCGGCGGCGGCTCCGAGAGCCCGCTTGAGACCTTTCAGCACAGGACCTCCAACCCGTCTGCGGAGAGCCGTCGCCGGCTCCCCCCGTACGCACCCGCCCGGCGTCGCCGGGTTCGTTCAGCTTTGCGAAGAAGTCACGCCGATTGCGTCACCCCCCCTTATCGACAGCGATCGCGGGCCCCGCGGGCTCCGCGAAAAACTCAGAACACGAGCGTGTGCGTGTACTTCATCGTGAGGGTGCGCGCCTCGGAGAACGGCAGCCGGGGCAGGCCCACCACGTCGCGTTGCAGGTTGAGCCCCTCGTTCCAGACCAGCCAGAGGTCCTGACCCTCGCGGAACGCGTAGCGGAGGCGGGCGTTCGTGCTGACCTGGTCGGTGAGGGAGTTGTACTGGATGAACGTGTCGAGCGACAAGTGCGTGTCCCACGCCGCCCGCGCCTGGAGACGGAGGAGGTTCGCGTCGAACGCCTGGCCGCGGCCGTGGAAGCGGATCCTGTTCCAGTCCCACCCGCCGATCAGCTCCAGGTGCCGGTCGATCGCCCAGTTGACCGACGACGAGGTCCCCACGCGCCGGCCGTCGTACAGCTCGCCCGCGGTGAGGGTCAGGTTGGGACGCACCGCCCATCCCCTGGGCGCGTGGAACTCGATCGCGCCCTCGGTGGCGCCGTAGCTGCCGGCGGGGACCACCGCCTCGTCCGACAGCTCGAACGCCTCCCGCACATCCTCGTACGTCGCGTTGACCGAGAGCGTGAGCGACGTGCCCGGCTTCGTCTCGAAGGTGAGGAAGGGCCTGAGCTGCCCGGTGTCCACGCGGTGGTCCGCGTTCCGCACCCAGACGTTGCTCTGCAGCCCGAGCCAGATCCGACGGAAGGACGACGCTTCGCCCGGATACCACTGGTAGTTCCAGTCGCTCTGGCCGCGCAGGAAGTCCTGGCGCGGCTCGAAGCCGACGCCGGGCTGGTAGCCCGCGCCCGACCAGGTGAAGGCGTTCTGGTAGCTGAAGCCCTGCAGGCGGCGACGCGTCCAGTCCACCACGATGCGCCCCGCGTCCAGCCCGCGCGGGGCATCGTCGCGCTCCTCGTCGCCGCCCTGGAGCGTCTGCAGCCATTTGAGTGTCAGGTACTCGTCTCCGAGGACGCGGAGCTGTGTGTCGAGCCCGTACGTGACGTTGTAGAGGCCGCCCGTGCCGATCCGCGAGGTGGCCATCCCGCCCACGAACGAGTTGGCGTTCAGCACGCGCCGACGCAGGCGCAGCACGCCGAAGTTCTCCGACGGGGTCGGGGGCTCCTCGGTCGTCTCGGAGGCCGAGGCGGTCTGCATCTCGATGAAGCCGAGGTCCCAGCCGCCGGCCCGCCCGACGAGGCGTGCCCCGCCCAGGATGCGGATCGGCGCGCCCTCCTCGGAGAGTCCGATGCGGCGCGTGTAGAAGAGCGTGCCGCGGTCGGCTCCGGTGTCGAAGCCGAAGATCCCGGCGCGCTCCTGGAAGAACGGGCGCTTCTCGTCGAAGAAGAGCGAGAAGCGCGTCAGGTTCACCTGCTGCTGGTCGGCCTCGACGGCGGCGAAGTCCGTGTTCGCCGTGAGGTCGAGGGTGAGGTTGGGCGTCGGGTTGATCTTGACGTCCCCGCCCAGCTCGAACGCGTTGTCGGCCGTCGTCAGCCAGCGGTCGCCCGCGGGGGCCAGCTCGGCGGCCCGGTCACGCCCCGTGAGCAGGTAGGGGCTCACGTAGACCGGGTTGCGCGGCGTGACACCCTGGAGCCGCACGTCCTGGAAGGCGGACACCTGCGTATACGGCGCGCTCCGCGGGATCGCGGGGAAGGTCCACCGCCTCCCCTGGGCGGGCTCGTAGGCGTACGCCATCATCCCCATGACCACGGAGCCGTCGGGCCCGGCCTGGAAGCGCAGGCTGGAAAAGGGGATGCGCATCTCCCCGAACCACCCCTCGTTGGTGATGCGCGTCTTCAGGTCCCAGAAGGTGTTCCACGACGTGCCCTGCGGTCCGCCGCTCTGCCCGGGTCCGCCGCCGCTGTCTCCGTTCTGCCCGTCCCCGGTGATGCTCATGTCCATGCGGGTGCCGAGCGGCAGCCCCACGAACCGCATCGCGTTCTCGTTGTCGTTGAACGTGTCGAGGAGGATGCCGAAGCCGTCGTCGCCGCTCCATCGGTCGCGCGTCAGCGAGAAGGCGCGGATCTCGTCCGGGCTCCGGTGGAAGAAGCGGGCCGCCACGTACAGGGCGTCGTCGTCGTAGCCGACCAGCACCTCGATGTGCCGGTCGCTCGCGCCGCGGAACGAGGGCTCGTACATGGTGAGCGGGAGCGGCCGGATGGCCTGCCAGGCCTCGTCGTCCGGGATACCGTCCAGGAGGATCGGGCCCGAGAGCCGGGGGAGGTCACGGATGCCGGTCGCGACAGGCGCGTCCATGCCCACGGCGAGCGCGGAGCCCGCGGAGCGCGCGGCCGTCGCGTCCTGCGCGCACAGCTCCGCCGCGAGCAGGGTTGCTGCGATCAGCGCGCCACCCGCCAGGACGTGGGGGGAGGGTCGGAGGACGACGGACATGGCGCCCCCAAGAAAAGGCGAGCGGCCCGTCCGCGCCAGTGGATCGCCGCCCCCCGTGGCGCTCAAGCCCGACGCGGTCCCGGCCGATGCTCCAGGTACGAGCCATCCCTTCCCTCGTGAACGGAAGCAGGTCGGTCATGCGCGAGGCTGTCGGGGAAGGCGCCACCCGCGTGCTGGTGGCCGAAGATCACCCCACGAACCAGATGGTGATGCAGAGCCTTCTGCTTCGCCTGGGCTACACGTGCACCGTGGCGGACGACGGGCTGGGGGCCCTGGAGGCGTTGGAGGCCGACCCGTGCGGGTTCGCGGTCGTGCTCATGGATTGCCACATGCCCCGGCTCGACGGATACGACGCGACGCGCCTGATCCGCGAGCGCGAGCGCGAGCTGGGCCGTGCGCGCATACCGATCCTCGCGGTCACCGCGTCGGCCTTCCCCGAGGACCGCGCCAAGGCCACGGATGCCGGTATGGACGGGTTCGTCGGCAAGCCGGTCGCGCTCACGACGCTGCGCGACGTGCTCGCGTCGACGCTCGGCCGCGCCCGCGTCCAGGTGGAGCCGGCACCGCGCGACCCGGCGGCATCGCTCGCCGCGCGCGCCCGTGAGCTCCTCGCGATCGGCGGGCCCGCGCTCCTCGAGGACGTCCGCCGCCTGTTCGTGGGCGAGGCCGAGCGCATCGGCGCGGCCCTCGCCCGGTCCTTCCGTGCCCGGGACCACGCCACGGTGCGCGAGCTCGCCCACACGCTCAAGGGCACCAGCCTGAACGTCGGAGCCGGAAGGCTCGCCGAGCTCGCCCGCCGTCTCGAGGCGGCGGCGCGCGCCGGCACGCTCGCGGACGCGGAGGCGACGCTGACCGAGGCGCTGAGGGAAATGGCGGGCGCGGCCGACGCGATGCGCGCCGCGCTCGGGGATCAGTAGCCGCGCGCCTCGAGCACGTTGAGCGTGGCGCGCAAGGTTCGGCGCAGGGCCGGGTCGTCCACCCCGGCTCGGTCCGTGCCGATCGCCGTCACGAGGCGCAGGGCGCCGCTCGCCTTCGCGAGCCCTCCGACCGACTCGAGGGAAGGCGGAGGCGGGTCCCCGGAAGCGTCGGTGTCGAGGAGGGCGCGCAACGCCGCCGCGAGCCCGGTGCGCTCGGCGCGATGGCTCGGATCCCCCTCTTCCCCCGTGATGAAGGGTTCGACCCCCTTCAGCGCCTGCCGCACGAGATCGAGGACGCGGCTGGGCTCGTTGAGCGGCTTGAGGACGTAGCCCGCGGGGCGGAGCGAGATGGCCTCCTGCACGGTCTTCGCGTCGGCGGCCCCGCTCACGAAGACGACCGGGATCTCCTTCAGCGTCGGGCGCGCCCGCATGGCGCGGAGGAGCTCCACGCCGTTCATCCCGGGCATGCGGACGTCCGCGAGGACGAGCAGGACCTCCGGCCGCTCCTCGAGCGTCGTCAGCGCTTCGCCGCCGTCCGCCACGACAAGCGGCGTGTAGCCGGCACGCGCCACGATGTTGCGGAGGATGATCGCGTCGACTGCGGCGTCTTCCGCGATGAGGATGGTCATCTTCTCGTTCCTTCGATCCCGAAGCGTTCGCGCCGGCGGCGCGGAGGGCGATCCCGTCCGCCCTCCGGGGGGGTGAGGAGAAACACCGCCTCTCGGCCAGAGTTTCGGCCGCCCGCGATTCCTTGACCGACCCGCGGGCGCGCCCGACCTTCCCGACACCTCTTCCCGGGAACGCCATGGACCACGAAGAACTCACCGCCCACGTCGAGGACGGCGGCGGCATCCTGTGCATCCGCAACCCCGAGATCCACCGGGGCTGGAACGGCATCCGCTACCGGACGGGGCTGTCCGCGAAGAACGTGGGCGCCAGGCGCCTGTCGATGAACGTGGCCACCGTGCCGCCGGGAGCGGTGGCGTACGCCCACGTGCACGTCGACTTCGAGGTGATGCTGTTCATCCTCCAGGGCCGCGTGCGCCACGAGTACGGGGAGGGGCTGCGCCAGTCGATGGAGAACGGCGCCGGGGACTTCATCTTCATCGAGCCCGGGGTCCCTCACGAGGTGGTCAACCTCAGCGACACCGAGCCGGTCGTCGCCGTGGTGGCACGCTCCGACGCCTCGGAGTGGGAGCACATCGTCGACTACCCGTCGGAGCGCCGACCCCGCACGGAGTAGCGTCAGGATCCGTCCTCGCGCTTCACGAGGAGCTGAGCCTTCCCCTGCGCGCCGATCCGTACCAGGAGCGCGCTCCGGGTCGCCCGCACGCCCACGATGCTCACGGAGTCGACGCTCCCGCGCACCGCCAGGTCGTCGGACAGGTCCCGGTTCAGTCCCTCGTCCAGCCAGTGGGACATGATCCGGACCGCGGGTTCGGCCGGCCAGCTCGCCTCGTCGCGCAGCAGATCGCGCAGCTCGTCCGCCCTCAGCCACGCCGCCGCGGCCACCACCACGTCCAGGGTCGCCAGGTCGAAGTCGAGATCGGGCACGGAGATGCGTGCCGTGGCGCGATCGATCACCGGTGTGCCCACCAGGTACAGTCGGCCCTTGACGTCCCCCGACACGCGCAGCTCGACCGCCAGCCGTCCGCCGCCGATGCCGAACACGCGCAGCGAGTCCAGACGGACGGTGCGCCCCTCGCGCTCGATCTCCTTCCCGCCGAGGTTCTGGGTGAGGAAGTCGCTCGCCGCCCCGTACTCCGCGTGCGCCTCCACGAGGAGGTCCAGGCCCTCCGCCACGGAGCCGGTGTCGAGCGGCGGCAGCTCCCTGTACCGCACGTCGGGCCTCGGCCCGTAGGAGATGGCCGGACGCGCGCGCAGCGCGAGGTCGATCACCACCGAGTCACCTTCCCCGCGTGTGGCGCCCCGGCGCACCGCCTCGGGCTGCATGACGAGCCAGAGGGAGTCCGTCAGGTGGATCGGCTCCTGGAGCGTGCGCCACCACCCCCCGAAGCTCGAGCGCAGGTCCGCCTGGGCGGCCAGCGTGTCGATGTCGTCGACGTGCCCCTCGAGGAACTTCCGTGCCGCGTCCACGATGCGGTCCGTGACGTCGAAGTCGAGGAACGTGACCGTGCAGCGGTCGCGGTCCGCGTCGGAGGCCGGACCGATGTCCACGACCCGGGCGCGCGTCCGCAGGTGCCAGAGCTCGTCGATCGCCACCGGGGCGCGCAGGGTGACGGCGAGGCGCGGCCCCGATCCGTCGTCGTCGGTCCCGCACGACCCGCTCATCTCGGGGAGGACGGGCGGGTTGTAGTAGATGCGCACGCCGTACTGGATCGTCGTGCGCACGGTGGCCGTGGCGCCCTGGAGCGAAGCGTCGAAGGGTCCGCGCCGGAGGTGGTACGCGAGGTCCGTGCGGTCGTGGCCCGGAAGGTTCTCCCGGTGCGACAGGTCGCCGTACTCGGTCGGCACCGCGTCCTCGAGGATGCGGGTGAGCCGATCGAGCGGGATGCTGATGCTGGCACCGACGGTCGAAGCGGGGATCGGCGGCGGCTCGCCGTCGTCCTGCGCGAGCGCGGGGCGGCTCGGGTCGAGGAACCCGCGGCGTGGACGGCCGATCGCCACGGCCAGGGCGGCGAGCGCGACCACACCCACCACCCATAGCCACCGCGGGACGGCGCCGCCGCGCGTCCTCCGCTGGTCCAGGTGCATCGCAGCTCCCTCCCTCGTTCGCGGGCGCCGCGCCGCCCGGGACGCACGTCCGATGCCAGGCGGCGACGCCCCGGGGGACCCCGGTCGCGACCCGTCTGCGTGGATGTTTAACGGTTGGGTCGGGTGCCGCGTCAAGAAGCTCGACGACGTACCGCCGATCGACACGCACGCCGGAGAGACGACGATGAGGCGCTGGGCGGACCGATCCGCACGACGCGAAGCCACGCTCGCGGCAGTCCTGGCCATGGGCTCCGTGGCGATGTTGGCCGCGGCTCCGGCCGCGCATCGCGACGGATCCCCGACGGTGTGCGACGCGGTGTGGCGGGACACGGCCCGGGACCGCTACGTGCCGGTGCGCATCCGTATCCCGGACGGCACGGGGAAGGTCCCGGTCATCCTGTTCTCGCATGGGCTCGGAGGGTCGGTGGACGCGGGGACCACGTGGGGCGAGGCCTGGTCGCGGGACGGCTTCGCCGTGGTGCACGTGCAGCACCCGGGAAGCGATGCGTCGATCTGGCGCAACGAGCGGGGCGTGGCCGAGCGCGTGGCGGCGATGCGGGCCGCGATGAACGGAGAGCAGCTCATGGCTCGCGCGGCGGACGTGACCTTCGTGCTCGACGAGCTCGGGCGCCGTCGGACCGAGGGGCGCTGCGACCTCGCGCGCATCGACCTGACGCGCGTCGGGATGTCGGGACACAGCTTCGGAGCCCACACGACGCAGGCGGTGGCTGGGCAGGCCTTCCCCGGGACGAGAGGCGCTCTCCAGGATGCGCGGGTGCGCGCGGCCGTGGCGTTCAGCCCGGCTCCTCCCCGCGGGGGCGACCAGGCCGTACAGGCGGCCTTCGCGTCCATCACGATGCCCTTCTTCTCGATCACCGGCACCGAGGACGAGGCCGCGATGCTCACCGACGTCACGCCCGCGGAGCGCGAGCTCCCCTACCGGGCGATGCCGGCGGGAAGCAAGTACCTCCTGGTCATCGACGGCGCCACGCACGCCGACCTGAGCGGCGGCGGGGGCGTCGAGGACGTGGGAGCGCGGCGGTTCGCGGGGCGCGGAGGGCGAGGCGTGCGACGCGGTGCGGACGGCCCCGGCGAGCACATCGACGAGGTCGTGGTGGCCGCGACGACGGCGTTCTGGAAGGCCACGCTCCTCGGTGACGAGGAGGCGCGGGCCTTCCTGGACCACGGCGGGTTGGAGCGCCTCCTGGCGACGGGCGACCGCTACGAGCGGAAGTAGACGAGCGCCGGCTCCTCAGCCCCGCCAGGCGCCCGCGATCTGCCGCGTGGTCACGTTGAGACGGTTCCACGCGTTGATCGACACGATCTGGAGGATCAGCGCGGCGAGGGCGGCTTCCCGGATCCGGTGGTCGGACGCGTCGACGGACTCGATCCGGAGACCAGCGTGCGGTCGTGGAGGCCTTCTTCGCCGCCGCCCGCGGCGGGGACTTCCACGTCCTGGTGGCGGTCCTCGACCCGGACGTCGTGGTGCGGACCGACGGCGGTCGCACGCGTCCGGATCTCTCCACGGTCCAGCGCGGCGCCGAGGCGGTGGCGAGCCGGGCCCTCGCCTACGCGAATCCGCGGGCGGTGGTGCGGCCCGCGCTCGTCAACGGAACGGCCGGCGTGGTCGGCACCCTCGAGGGCCGTCCGTTCGCGCTCAGCCGCCTCGGTGGGGGTCGGGTGGAGCGTCAGCGGCTTCCCCTCCCGCGGCAGGGTGAGGTCCACGCCCCGGCGGTTCCGGAGCCAGGCCCCGGAAACGACGCTCCCCGCTCCCCCGTAGGGCCCCTCGAGCCCCCGGTCGCGCTCCGGCGCCCCGGGGGTCGCCACGACGAGGGACGGAGGCGCGCCCCCACGCAGCCGGCGGCGTCCACGTTCCGTGGAGAAGGGAGGCGGGGATGGACGGACAGGCGGACGCGGCCGCGGGTCGGAGTCGGAGCCTCCCGAGGGCCTTCTGGGTCGCGACCGGGGTCGTCGCGGTCACGCTGGTCTGGCTGGCCAGGGTCCGCCCGAGCTGGCCGTGGTTCTCACTCTGGGTCTTCGCCCTCCTCGCGCTCCTGGGCGTCCTCTCCCTCCCCGCGGTGCGGCGCGTCCTGGACCTCTCCTGGTTCGGGGTCACGGTGCTCATGCTCACGGGCACGGCGTTCTTCGATCTCTACCTCTTCCAGGTGGAGACGCACCGGCAGCGGAGCGAGCGGCTCGAGGTCCGCGGTGTCTATTTCGCGCCGGAGACCGAGCCCATCCGGGTGGGCGTGGGGCGCCGCGACCTCGACGTGCGCCTGGAGGGCGCGCTCACGGAGTTCGACCGTTGGTCGGTCGAGGTGCGCCGCCTCGACGCGACGCGCTTCACGGTCGTCCACCCGTGGGAGGTGGACATGCTGCGCGTGCGCGCAGCGAAGCGATGGTGGCCGCGCGCCGCCGGCCTGACCCCCGCGCTGGGCGCGCGGGTCGGTGGCGGGGAGCCACCCATGCCGACGGGAGACGCCGGAGGAGGTGACGACGGAGAGGTCCGCCTCCTCCCGCGGGGGTTGCGCGGCGCGCTCGCCTGGGGCCCCGGCACGGCCGAGCTCTCGCTCGACGACCCCCTTCTCGACCGCCGCCTCGACGCCGGCCTGTCGCGCGGCATCACGCTCGCCGAGCTCCACTGGGACACGCTCCCCGACGCCCGACGCGCCGCGGACCTCGTCCTCACCCGCACGGGGCGCGGGCGCGCGCTCGGGCGCCTGCGCCTCCGCCTGCCGACGTATCGTCTCGTGTCGCGGGCGGGCGGCGCCGATCGGGCGGACACGCTCGGCCCGGTGCTCGCACCGGGGGACACGCTCTGGGTCACTTCGCGCGGGAAGACCTGGGCGTTCGCCGTCGACCTCGTGCCCGGCGTGTCGCGGGTGGCGGCCCCGGTCGCCATCGACTTCGTGCGCCGGCCACGACCCTCCGGGTGGGCGCTACCGTCCAGCGAGGCCTGCGGGAGCACCGCCGACCGCTGCGCCGTGATCTCCACCCGGCCGCTACCGCCCCCGCAGCCGCACTTCGACCTGAGCGGGTTCGGCCTCGACACCGCCCGCTACGCGGTGCTGGCGCGCCTTGAATCCAGAGCCGAGGGTGTGCGCATCGTGGGTGCGCACACGGCGGCGAGCATCCCCTACGGCACCGTCCACCCGCTCCCCGCGCTCGCGCAGGACCGTGACGCACCCGACGCGGGGGTCCTGCTGGCCGTGAGCCGCGAAGCCCAGGGTCGGCAGAGCGCGGTGCTCCTCACGGTGCTGACGCTGTACCTCATGGTCATCGGCGCGCTGGTCGTGCTCTCCGGGGACGTGCGCCTGTGGGCGCGGAGGAAGGAGGAGGCCTCGCCGCACGTCACTGCGGCCTGGGCCTTCCTGAACGTCTTCTTCCTCTTCCTGGGGATCCGCCTGGCGCTCGGGCTGCGCGTAGCCTACACGCCACCGTTCTACGAGCGCGCCGCCGCCACGGGCGTCGGCCTGTGGATCACGTTCGCGGTCATGCTCGTGGCGCTCGGCCGGTGGTCGGCGTGGACGCCGCGCTTCTGGCGCATGGTCGGGCGCGTGGAGCGGCCGATCACGGGGCTCTTCCTGCCGCGCACGCACGAGGGCGATCCGCCCCGCACGGCGCGGGCGGGCGGCGGCGGCGCGGGTAGGAGCGGGTCCGCCGCAGGCGTCGCCGTCGATCCGGCGACACGCAAGCGCGCGCGCCTGAGGACGCTGGCCGGGCTCGTCGTCTTCCTGGGCTCGCTCGGCGTCGTGCTCTGGCAGCGGCCGGAGTCGGCGGCCGGACTCGTCGTCGCGCTGGTGGGGCTCGGCGCGTGGCTCGCCATGGGCATCGCGCGCCCGGGCTCCGCGACCTCGCTGAGCGGCGCACCCATGGACGTCGTCACCGACCACGCGGGCGCCGATCGGGCGTCCGCCTCCTTCGCGGTGGCCGCGGGCGCGGCCGCCGTCCTCGTGCTCGCGATCCACGCCCCCGAGCTGGCCCTCGCCCCGGTCCTCGTGCTCCTGGCGCTCTTCGCCGTGAACCTCGTGACGGGGTGGACCGGGTGGGCGGGCAACGCCGCGCGCCGCGGGTGGGTCCTCTTCGCGGCCGCCCTGATCCTGATCTCCGTGGGCGCGTATGCGTTCTCGCCCTGGCCGCAGTGGACGCTCGTCGGCCTCGGCGCCGTGGCGGCGGGGCTGGCGGTGTGGCTGGCCGGAGGCGGTACCGGGGGCGCTGAGCGGCGGATCGTCGTCCGCTACCGGGAGCTCACGGACTTCGGCCGGGGCATCTTCTCGGGCGTGGGGTGGATCGGCGTCCTGAGCGTGCTCGGCGTGCTCGTGTTCCTCGACACGCAGGAGATCCCTCCCTTCGTGCGCTTCGCGCTCGTGTTCATGCTCTTCCTCCTGGCCATCCGCGCGGGGCTCGCCTGCCACCGCGCGCTCCAGGGCGGGACCGCCCCGGGCGGCCGCATGAAGGCGCGCATCGAGGCGCTCGGGCTCCTGGTGATCCCGCTGGGCGTGCTGCTCGTCTTCATGCTCTTCGACTTCGGGCTCGGGCTGGTCTTCTTCGTGCCCATGTTCGTCACGGTGCTGCTGGCCGCCCGCATCGACCGGCTCCCCGCCTCCCTCGCGCTCGGCTCCCTCGCCCTCGTGGCGGGCGTCGGCGCGGTCGCGTGGTCCGTGCTCGAGCCGTCGGTCGCCGACCTGCGCGCCGCGCCGGACATCCCCTCCTTCTCGCGGGAATACCAGGACGTGGGCAACCCCCTCGTCGACGCGCTGCGCGCGGCGGGGCTCTCGGGCCCGATCACCCGCGCGACGGTGCGCAGCATGGCCGCATCGGATCCCGGCCTCCTCGAGGAGGCACTGGCGTTCGCGGGGCCGAGCGAGGCGCTCTTCGCCGCGGCGCCGTCGCGCGAGCAGGTGTGGGGAGGCCGCGCGTACGCCGCGTCCGGATGGACGGGCACCGGCTTCGCCGGCACCACGCTGCTGGGGCGGGGCGTGCCGACGGCCGTCTCCTATGCGGAGAACACCTTCTCGGTCTACGTGCTCTCCGAGCACGGCGCGCTCGGCGGTCTCGCGGTGCTCGCCACGTACCTCGCGCTCCTCGCGGTGGTCGGGGTGTGGGTGTTCAGGGTGCGGGCGACCGTGCAGGACACGGCCGCCGGGAGGGCGGTCCTGGCCATGACCGTGGGCGGGGTGCTCTGGCTCACGATCCCCGCGGCGTACGTGGCCGCGTCGAACCTCGGGCTGGTGCCGCTGACCGGGCAGAACATGCCGTTCCTCGGCCTCAACTCCTGGGCGGACGTCGTGCTCGTGAGCGGGTTGGCCACGGGGATCGTGCTCGCGCTCGCGACGCTCGACACACCGGTGGTGGAAGGGAGGCCGACATGAAGCGGCTCGGCGGAGGGCTCGTCTGGATCGTGGGGTCGCTGCTCGGCCTGAGCGCGTTCGGGCTCGGCCTGGTCGCGTGGGACACCGTGCGCGCCTCCGGCGACGCCACCATGCGGCCCGGGCTCGACTACGGGATCTTCCTCTCCTCCCTCGACGACCTCCTGCGCGAGGCCGGGGATACGACCCTCGTGCGCTTCGACGTGGTGACGGGCCGTCTGCGCGACGGCACGCGCGTCTCGTGGGACACCCTCGTGGTGCTCGCCGACACCACCGCGTTCCCCTCGTTCCGGCCGGCGGGCTTCCTGCGCGACCAGGCGGATGCCTACAACGCCTTCCAGCGCGACCGTGTCGCCGCCGCGCATGAGCTTCCGGAGTGGTTCTACCGCCTCGAGCCCTACAACCCGTCGATCTTCCGCTCCAGGCGCACGGGAGACGGGGCGCCGGGGCTGACCCGTTCGAGCGCGGCGTGGAGCCTCCGCGTGCGCTCCCCCGCCGAGGAGGAGTGGGACGGGGAGATCCGCGCCCGCGACGTGCACCGGGGGAACGGTCTCATGGGCCCGCGGGGAACGATCCCGCTCCGCCGCCCGGTGCGTCTCACGCGCCGGGTCGACGGGCGTCGCCAGGTGTGCGAGTTCTCGCCGGACGGGCTGGACGTGCGCGCGTACTGCCGCTCGGAGGAGCGCATCCCCCAGGCGACGCTCCGTATGGCCGCCGAGCCGGACCGGCCCGGATCCGTGCTCGCCGGGTGGAGCGACCTCTGGGTCGACGGCGCACGGGTGGCGTCGGGGGACTCGGTGCCGCTCCCCTACGGCGCCGTGCTGGGGATCGACCCCCTCGAGCCCGTCGTCTACGGCGAGTACTGGGAGGGCGTGCTCTCCAGCAAGCAGTGGATCAGCGGGCGCATGCGCCGCACGAACGCGTTCGCGCCCCCGCTCGACTTCTTCGCGGAGCTCGGCAACCGACCCGCCGGCTCGGGCCCCCGCCCGTCACGGACGGCATCCGTGCAGCTCGGCGTGGACGCCGCGGCCAGCGAGGAGCTCACCGCGCGCCTGCGCGCCTACCTGGACGACCTTCCGGTCCCGGTCGATTTCGCCACGCTGGTCGTGGCCCGCATCCCGGACGGCGAGATCCTGTCCCTCGCCGAGGTCGGGAACCGACGGATCCCCGGACGAAGCAACTTCCTCGAGCGCATCACCCCCGGGTCAGCGGTGAAGCCGCTGCTGGCGGCCGCGGTGCTCAGCCGCCGCCCGGAGCTGGCCACGCTGGAGATCCCGTCGCGCGCCGGGAGCGTGCGCAGCGTCCTCGGCCTCCCGCCGGTCCCGGCGCGCCGGGCCTTCGACACGGAGATGAACTGCGCGCCCCCCGCCGACGGGTGGGTGGACCTCGGCTACTTCCTCCGCTGCTCGAACAACGAGTACGCCGCGTCTCTCGTGATGGCCGGCCTGTGGGACGGGGACCGGCTCGAGACGTCCCCCGACCCCGAGGCACGCTTCCGTCTGGGGGGTCGGCTGCGCAGTGGCGTGCGCCCGGTGCTCGGGCTGGAAGGCGGGGAAGTGCCGCGCTCCGTTCTCCTGCGCAGCGCGCTCTCCGAGGGCATCTCCGATCTGTTCGACGTGCCGACCGATCCCACGATCGCGGACGAGATCGGGCGGAGCCGGCGCGTCTGGGCGGGCATGACCTACTCCGACGGCACGCCGCTCGACGTGCCCGGCGAGCTCCTCCCCACCGAGTCCCGCCCCGCCCTCCTCGCACCCTCACACCCCGGCGGGACGGACCTCGGGCTCCTCTACCGGTACGCCTTCGGCGCCTGGGAGAACGGGTGGACCCTCCTCGATCTCACGAACGGGTTCGGGAGGGTGGTCACGGACAGGAGGATCCAGCTCGGCTTCGCCCGCCGTCCGGACCCCGTCCCGGCAGGCGGCCCGATCGCGGTGGATCGGCGAGAGGCACAGGAGCCCACCGCCGGTGGCGAGGAGCTCGGGCTGCACGGTCAGCCATGGTACCGCGAATTCCTGCGGGGGCTCCACGGCGTGGCCGTGGACGGCACGGCGCGCGGCCTCGCGGCAGCGTGGCGGGACGAGGGGCTCCCGGGGGGGCTCTTCGTGAAAACAGGGACGCTCGCGGAGGCGGGCGAGGCCGGACGCGCGGACGACCTCTACCTCAAGTCGCTCCTCTTCGCGGTGGGCGAGGAGGCCGACCCCGCGGACGGAAGGCTGCGCTGCGGGCTCGTGGGCGGGCTCTACATCCGCTTCCGGGAGGGCCCGGCGCGCGGGAGCCTCCCGTCCTACCAGGTCGACTTTGCGCGCCGGGAGCTGGGCCGATACCTGAAGGCCCACTGGGACGAGTTCGGGGGGTGCTGAGGCTTCTTCACAGCGTGGAGTAGTAGTTGAAGTTGTCGTGCAGGACCCGGTGGGCGTCGCCGGTGGCCGTCGAGCGCCGGAGGATCCGGCCCCAGTCCTGGTTGCCGTCGATGCTGCTCATGGCCGGGGTGGGGCCGCCCCCTTCGAGCTCCTCGATGAGGAAGTGGTGGTTGGCGCTCGCGACGCAGCCGATGTCCGCCTGCTTGATGTTCGACACGAACCTGGTGCTGTATGTGTTGAGCTGGATCGGGCCGATCGGCTTCCCGAGCGCGAGGCTCCAGGAGACGTTCAGCCCGGCCATCCGGTAGCAGTACACGCAGAAGAGCCCGCACCAGCTCTTGCGCTGCTCCGTCGGGCTGTCGATCCACGGCTGCTGCGTCCACGCCTTCGTCGCCGGGTCGATGAAGTTCGCGTCGGAGAGCTGGACGCCGGCCGCGACCTGGAACATCTCCTTCAGGAAGTCCAGCCCCCTCGGGCGCCCTCCCTGGAGCTGCTGGAAGTCGACCGCACCGAAGTGCTGCTGCGCGATCGTGAGGACGAGCGGGCGCAGCACGTCCACGACGGGCGCGGGCGGCTGGGGCCCGATGGGCACGCCGCCCTTCTGGGCCTTCGCGAGGAGGTCGAGGAAGAGCTGCCAGGTGTTCGGCCCCGTGATCCCGTCCGCCACCAGCGCGTTGCCGCCCTGAAGCTCCCGCACCCGCGCGGTGGTCTTGGCCCCGTAGATGCCGTCCGCATTCAGGGGCGCAAGCGTGGACGCCAGCAGGTTCAGCCCGTTCTGCAGCTCGGCGACGTCGGGTCCCCTCGACCCGTAGCGAAGCGTGCGGCGCATCGTTCCTCCATGAGCCCGGTCCATGGGACCCTGGGGGGGAAGGCCGCTCGGGAAGCTAGCGCACGGGCACGGGCGTTCGCCACGAGACGGTTGCGGGCCGGCGCGGGGTGGCCCAACCGTACCGTCGCGCGCTTGAACCATCGGGAGGAGAGTCTTCATGACGCTCACCACACGGGTCGGGCTCGCCCCGCACACGACCATCGGGTTCGGTGGGGTCGGGGCCGCCGGGCGGCCGCGGACGATCCTCCGTTTCGACTACGTCACCCAGGGCTCGCTCCGCCGGGTCGACTTCGTCGCATCACCCGTGGAGGACTGGATGGGTCTGATCAAGCAGTGGGCGTTCCAGACCCACGTGAACGCGTCGCTGACGATCCGGACGGAACGCACGGTCCTCCTCTCCCTCGACCGGGTCTTCCCCCTTCACTTCGCCGTCCAGGGCTTCGACGCGGGCGCCGGCGTGCAGCCGCTCGCACTCCTCTCCTTCGGCGCCGAGCAGGTGCTGCACGCAGGTGTGCGGCCGGTCGTCGTGTCGAGCCTCGCCCGCTACCTCCCGCCGTCGGTGCTGCAGCGATGGGCCAGAGTCCCGTGAGCGCGCGACGCATCTCGATCCGATGCACCCGGCAACGTGACGGCGGGGCCGCGCACGTGATCGCGACCCCGCTCCGTTGCTGCCGCATCGGCCGGACCCTACCGTAACGCTCGGCTCGACCGCGCGGTCGATTCCCTCCCTCCCTCCCCTGGCTGAACGCACCGCATGCCGACGGATCTCGTTGGCGCGACACTGGGTCACTACCGCGTCCTGAGGCGGCTCGGGCGTGGTGGCATGGGCGAGGTGTACGAGGCGGAGGACGGGCGGCTCCACCGCCATGTGGCGATCAAGCGCCTGAACGAAAGCGCGCTCGGCAGCGCGGGCTCGCGGTCGCGACTCCGGCGCGAAGCCGAGGCGCTCGCCGCCATCAACCACCCGAACGTCGTCACCGTGCACGCGGTCGAGGAGGAGGACGGGGTCTCCTTCGTGGTCATGGAGCTCGTCGAGGGTCGGACGCTCGCCGAGCTCCTGCCCGGAGGCGGGTTCGAGATGCCCCGCTACTTCGACCTGGCGCTCCCCGTGGCCTCGGCCCTCGAGGCCGCGCACGCGCGCGGCGTGCTGCATCGCGACCTCAAGCCGACGAACGTGATGGTCACGCCGGACGGGCGGGTGAAGCTCGTCGACTTCGGGCTCGCCAAGCTCCTCGAGGAGAGCCAGGCGGGTCGGGACGCGGCATGGACCACCACGGTCGGCGTGGTCGGTACCGCGCCGTACATGTCGCTCGAGCAGCTCGTCGGGGACCCCGCGGACCGCAAGTCCGACCTGTACTCGATGGGGGTGGTCCTCTACGAGATGGCCACCGGGGTCGTCCCGTTCGAGGCGAGAACGCTGCCCGGGCTCATGCGTCGGCTCCTGCACGAGCCCGCGCCCTCGGCGCGGGCCCGCCGCCCGGACGTGCCCGAGCCGCTGGACCGGCTCATCACCGAGCTGCTCGCGCGCGAGCCGGCGGCCCGCCCGGCGAGCGCGACCGCACTGGTCGAGACGCTTCGCCGTTGCGCACGCGGCGGGAGCGCGCCCGCCACCCCGGCGGTGGATCGGGGCGCGGCGACCCGCCCCCGGCAGGCGCGCCCGGTGGACCTCGAGGTCGTGCAGCTCGTCGCCCGGGGACGGCGCGAGTGGAACCGGCGGTCGGAGACCTCGCTACGCGCCGCGCTCGTCTCCTTCCACGAGGCCATCGATCGCGACCCTCTCTACGCTCCCGCCTGGGTCGGTGTCGCCGACACGCTCAACATGCTCTCCAACTACGGCTTCGTGCCGTCGACGGACAGCCGGGCCCGCGTACAGGCGGCGGTGGCGAAGGCGGTGGAGCTGGACGGAGAGAGCTCGGAAGGGCTGCGCGCACTCGCGCTCGCCGCCTGGCAGTTCGACTTCGACTGGGAGCGCGCGGATTCGCTCTATCGCCGCGCCCTCGACCTCGAGCCGGGCTCGGCCATCACCCAGTACTGGCACGGCGTGATGCTGTGCGCGAGCCGGCGCTTCGCCGAGGGCCTCGTCCGCATCGAGCGGGCCGAGGCGCTCGACCCGCTCTCGCTCATCGTTCCGGCGGCGCGGGGATGGTTCACGCTCTTCTCCGGCCGCGCCGAGGAGGGACATTCGATCCTGCGGCGCGTGCTCACCGTGGACGCCGGTCTACACCCCGCGTGGTGGTTCGACGGCCAGGCGCTGTCCGCGCTCGGCCGGTACGAGGATGCGATCGCCTCCTTCGAGCGGGCGATCGAGATCGGCGGACGCACGAGTCGCCTCGTGTCCTACCTCGGCCATTCGCTCGGGTTGGCCGGTCGCAGGGAAGACGCGGAGGCGCTCCTCCACGAGCTGCACCGGCGCAGGGCCGATCTCCAGCACGTGCCCCCCTACTTCGAGGCGCTCGTCCTCCTCGGGTTGGGAAGGAGGGACGAGGCGCTCGATCGGCTGGAGGTCGCGTCGCGGGAGAAGGACACGATGTTGCGCGACCTGGGCGTGGATCCCCCCTGGTGGACGCTGCGCTCCGACGAGCGCTACGCCACGCTCCTGAGGTCGATCAACCTCGAGCCCGACCCCGCCTGAGGCTCCCTCCTCCCGAGCCGCACGAACCTCGCGTCACGCTCGCTGTCGCGAAACGACGCGGTTCTGCGATTACCGACTGTCATGAAGAGCCTCGCACACCCGCACGGCCCCGCGGCGGCGAGAGCACGGACAGTCGGGGCTCGAGGAAGGAGGTGCACCATGCGCCATGCTTCACGAGCGGCGAGCCCGCTCACACGTTCCGTCTGGGTGCTGTGCGCGACGGCCCTCTGCGCGTGCGCGATCGACGATCCGGCGGCGCCGGCCCCCGAAGACGGGTCCGCGCTCGAGGCCGCGCCGCCGGCCCGCGACATCTCGGTCCCCGTCAAGGAGCTGTCCGACCGTTTCGCCTACGTCCTCGCGGACCAGCCGACCACGAGCAGCTACACGCCGGACCCGAGCTACGCCTACAACGCGACGGGGGGATCGATCCAGGTCACGCGGCTGAGCCTCGGACACTACGACGTGGTCTTCGACAGTCCGGGCGGGTGGGGCACCGCGCCGATCGGCATGTCGGTGACGACCCGGGGATCCTCGAAGCTCGGGTGCTCGCTGAACTACCTCGCACCGGGGGTCCATCTCGACGTGTCGGTCATCTGCTACGATCGGGTGACCCACGTCTACGCCGACGCCCCCTTCTCCCTGCTGGTCGCTGGCACCTTCTCGCTCTTCCCCCGCTCCGCGTTTGCGTTCGCGAACCAGCCGAGCTCGCCGTCGTACGCACCCAATCCGCTCGCCAGCTACACGTCCGGACCGGGGTCGATCGTGATCACGCACCACGCCGCTCTGGGGGACTACTCCGTCGACACGGGAACCGGGAGCACGACGCATTCGACGTTCCTGATCTCGGAGCAGTTCTTCTCCCCGGGCTACCTGTGCACGGTGGGCGCGTGGGAGGCGACGGCGGCCGAGGTACGCTGCTTCGACCGATCGGGAGCGCTGCACGACCACACCTGGTGGGTGATGCAGGTGGAGGGCGGGCGTCCGGGACGGCGGATCGGATACGCGTGGGCGAACCAGCCCACGGCGGACTCCTACGCACCGTCGGCGGGCCGCTCCTACAACTCGTCGGGCGGTGCGATCACCGTGACCCGTACGAGCGTCGGGCACTACAAGGTGGCGTTCGCGGGGCTGCAGAAGCGTGCGGGCCACACCGAGAACGTCCAGGTGACGCCGTTCGGGCAGGGCTACTCGAGCTGCAACGTCGTGAACTGGGGCAACAGCGGTGGCGCGCTCCAGGTCAACGTGCAGTGCCGCAAGGTCAACGGCGCCTTCAAGGACGCCCGTTTCAACGTGCTCGTGATCGAGTGACGGCCTCCCCCCCGGCCGGTGGGTCACGAGAATGGGTGGGGGGCGACCGCTGCGTGCGGCCGCCCCCTGGTGTCCTGTAACAGTGATTCGCTGGAATTCGTGCGCCGCTGTTACAGGACACTATCCGCCGAGCGCGTCCCGCAGCCTACTTGCCTCGACGGTCCGCGGGTGGTCCTCGCCCGCGCCGCTCCGGAGCGCGACCAGGGCCCGCTCCACGGTGTCGCGCGCCCCGGTGGTGTCACCGAGCGCGAGGAGCGCACGGGCCTCGAGCAGCCGGGCCTCGCCCACCCATGCGCTGCGCACCTCGCTGAGCGAGTCCGAGACCGCGATGTCGTGCGCGGCCCTCGCGTACCCGAGCGCGTCCGTGGGCTCGCCGGCGTCGAGCGCCGCCGCCGACGCGCGGACGAGGATCCGCCGCATCTTGTAGCGGCGCTCACCGTCGAAGTAGCCCGTCGCGCGTAACGCCTCGCGGAAGCGGGTGGTGGCGCTCGCCGGGTCTCCCCGGGCGTGGGCGAGCGCGCCCTCGAGCGTCGCCACGTTCTCCGGCCGCGGCCGCGCCAGGCTCGCGCTGATGCGCCGGTCCTCGGCGATCCACCGGGCCGCCTCGTCCAGACGGCCGCGCGCCAGCTCCACCTCGGCCATCCCGTAGGCGCCCTCCTCCGCGTCCGGCATGCCCTCCGCGCCCTGCGCCTCCGTCTGGACGACGAGCCGGCGATACCATACCGCCGCCGAGTCGAGCTGCCGCAGGAAGAGAGCCGCCCCGCAGTAGTTGACGATGATCGTCGGGTGGACCTCGCCCGAGGGGTTGCTGTGGCCGAACTCGTCCAGGGCCTCGTGGAGGATCGTGCCGGCGGCCGTCATCTCGCCGAGGTTGGACAAGGCGATGCCGATGTTGTTCTTCAGGACGGTGCGACCCATGCTCCTGCCGCGTCCGGTGGCGTCCATCACGGCGGCGGCCCGGTCGTACACCTCGAGCGCCTCCCGCCGGCGCTTCAGGTTCTCGAGGGCGTTCGCCATGTTGTTCAGCGCCGACAGGTAGGTCGACCCGCGGGTGTCGCCCAGGGAGTCGAGCAGCGCCACGGCGCGCGTGCCCATCACGGCGGCGCTGTCGTATTCCCCCGCCTGCACCTCCGCCTGGGCCAGCTCGCTCAGGCACGCCGCAGCGGCGCTGGGCGCGGCGGTCCCGATCGCGGGTCGGAGGCTGTCGAGCAGCGCCATCGCTCCGTCGCGGTCGTAGCGGTCCTGGAGGTTGAGCGCCCGGCTGCAACGCGCCCTCAGGCGCACGTCCTCCGCTCCGGAGCGGACCGCGAGCGACTCCGCACGGGTCAGCATCTCGGCCCCGGGCTCGTACGCGCCGAGCTCGTCGTAGCGCTCACCCAGGTCCAGGGCGATCGACGCGGCGACGCGCGGGTCGCCGGCGTAGTCGCGCTCCAGGAGCACCCGGCCCTGGTCCAGCACCTCGCTCATGGTCACCGGCTCCGTCCCGATGCTGGAGAAGAGCAGCGCCTGGAACTCGAGCTGGGCGTCCGCGCGCGCCTTCTCGTAGACGGCGGCATCGCGTTGACGCTCCGCCTCCAGCGATTGCCGGCGGGCCTCGCGCATCTGTGCCACCGAGAAGACGGTCGCGCCGACCAGGCTCGCGGCCACCGCGGCGCTCCCGGCAACCGCGGCGCGGTGGCGGCGGAGGAACTTCCGGGCACGGTAGGACCAGGAGGGCTCGCGCGCGGCCACGGGCTCGTGGCGCTGGTACCGCTCGAGGTCGTCCGCGAGGGCGGCGACCGTGCCATAGCGTTCGCCGGCCGCCTTGCGCAGCGCCTTGGCGAGGACGTTGTCCAGGTCGCCCAGCCCGAGCCGCGGCGGCTCGGCTTCGAAGAGCGCCTGGATGGCCTCGGCCGGCCCCCGGCGCCCCTCGGCCGTCGGATGGCGGCCCGACAGGAGGAGGTAGAGGAGCACGCCCAGCGCGTACACGTCGGTCGCGGTCGTGATCTCCCCCCCGGCGACCTGCTCGGGCGCTGCGAACTCCGGCGTGAGGGCGCTCGCTCCCTCCACGGTGACCGCCGCCATCGCCTCGCCGCTCTCGCCCTCGAGGAGCTTGGCGATGCCGAAGTCGAGGAGCTTCACGGTCCCGGTGTCGGTGACCAGGATGTTCGACGGCTTGATGTCGCGGTGGACGACGAGGCTCTGGTGCGCATGCCCGACGGCGTCCAGCACCTGGCGGAAGAGGTACAGGACCGACGGCACGTCGAGGTCGCGCTCGGCACACCAGTGATCGATGCGCGCCCCGTCGACGTGCTCGAGCACCAGGTACGGCTGACCGCCGGCGGTGACACCCGCGTCGAGCAGACGCGCGATGTTGGGGTGCGACAGCCGTGCGAGGGCGCTCCCCTCCCGACGGAACCGCGGCTCACCACCGAGCGCGACGCGGGAGACGTCGAGCAGCTTGACCGCGGCCCTTCCCTCGAAGCGACCGTCGCTCCGGCGCGCGAGCCACACAGAGCCCATCCCGCCGCGACCCAGGGGACGCTCGAGCACCCAGGCGCCGACCTGCTGGCCCGCGAGCGAGGGCTCCCCCCCGGCGGCGCCGCGGGGCCGCGGCGTCAGGAAGCCCTCCTGGTCGAGGCGATCGAGCTCCTCGAGCAGGGCCCGCACCTCCGTCGCGATCTCCGGCTCGGTGGTGGCCAGCTCGCCGAGCCATCCCTCGCGCTCGCCCGGGTCGAGCTCGAGCGCCCGATCGAGGAAGGGGCTCAGCGCCCGCCACGCGGGCGGCCCGCCGGGCGCGCGCTCCTCTCCCCCGGACGGACGCGGGGGCGGCGCCGGCTCGTCGCTCACGGCGCGTCCCGGCCCAGGACCCGGTGCAGGAAGAGGCGTGCCTTCTGCCAGTCGCGCTGCGCGGTCCGGCTGGAGACGCCGCGCATCGCGGCGATCTCGGCGAGGGAGAAGCCGCAGAAGAAGTGCAGGTCGACGAGCTGAGCGAGCGCCGCGTCCTCCGCGCCCAGCTCGTCGAGGGCGCCCGAGAGGCGCTCCAGCTCCACGGGGTCGACGCCCGCCACCGCCGCGTCGACGGCGCGGGCCTCGCGATCGCCCAGCGTGATCTCGAACATCCCGCCGCCGCGCTTCTGCGCGCGCGCGCGGCGCGCGTAGTCGATGATGAGGCCACGCATGGCGCGTGCGGCGTATCCCATGAACCGTCCGCTGTCCGGAAACCGCACACCCTCGCGACTCGCCATGTTCAGGTAGGCCTCGTGCAGAAGGGTGGTCGTGCCCAGCGAGAGCGCCGAGCCGGTGCGCGCGAGCTGGACCTTCGCGAGGCGGTGCAGCTCGTCGTAGAGGGCGGCGAAGAGCTGCTCCGACGCGCCCTCCTGCCCCGCCTCGGCGCGGCCGATGAGCTGTCCGATGCCGAGCGTCACGGATACCTTCAGTGGCTCAGCGTGAAGCCCGCCCCGATGAACCGGATGTTCTCGCGGTAGAACTGCCCGTAAGGCGCTGCCCCGTCGTGGAACTCGGCGATGAGGCTGAGCACGCGTGCGGACTGGCCGGGCGCCGGGATCCGTGCGATCTCGAACCCCGCCCGCACGCTCCACGCCCGTGTCCAGGCACCGTCGTCGACCACCTTCAGATCCACGGCGGCCAGCGCGCGGACGTCCGACAGGATGATCGGTCGGATCTCCGCGCCGGCGTGCACGAGGCGCATCGCGAGGTCGGCGGGCTCGCGTCGGAAGAAGGTCTCGCCCCCGCCGTACACGCGCACGGCTCCCGCCTCCTGCGACAGGATCAGCTCGAGCGACTCGAAGGAGAGGTTGATGCGCTCGGGGTGCCGGTTGAGGATGAACTCGTCGCCGAGGTGCGAGCTCTGGTGGTAGACGCGGAGGCGGGTCGCGAATCCGCCCACACGCACGGTCACGGGAAGCCCCACGACGTAGTCGGCGTTGATGAGGTCGAAGGAGGGCGCGTCCAGGTTGAACTGGCTGAAGACGGCCCCGGCCAGGTCGAGCTCGATGCCGTTGCCGGACCCCGCGTCGGCGACGCGGAAGATCGCGAAGTGGTCCCCGATTCCGACGGCGCCGATGTTCGTCTTCGTCCCCGGCTCGGGATTCGCGATCGTCGCGAAGTCACCCCGCAGGTAGGTGACGAACGACCGTTCCTCCTTGGGGTCCGCGGCGAGGGGGCAGAAGATCCTCCCCGGAGGGAGCCACACCCAGCCGCCCCGCTCGCCGCCCGCCGGCGCGGCACCGCATCGGGAGCGGAACGGCTCCTGCGCGCTCGCGGCGCGGTGCAGGGGCGCGAGGAGGAGGAGCGGGAGCGCGAAGCGGACGAGCCCCGCGGACCGGCGCAGGAGGACCGCGCGCCGGTACCCTCCCTGTCGTGGCGCGCTCACATCCAGGGCTCGTCGGCGGTCGGCCCGTAGATCGATGGAACCTTGCCGTCGGCCATCCGCAGGTAGATGGAGAACTGACCGCGGTGGTGGATCTCGTCGTGGAGCAGGAACCAGAGGAAGTCGAGGCGGGGAACGTCGCCGATCGTCTTCGGCCCCGTGAAGAACTTGACGCTCTTCCCGAGGTCCCCCTCCGGAATCGACGCCACGAGCGCGCGGAACCCGGCGTGGGCCTCCTCCAGGGCCGCCAGCGTGGCGTCCCACGATTCGGGCGCCTTCGGCATCTCCCCCTGCATCCCCTGCGGGAACTGCCCCTCGAGCACCATCCGGGCGAGGCCGCGCTCCGCGACGAACACCCAGGCGAGCTCGCGGGCGGTCTTGCACTTCTCGTGGGGACGGAGGTCGTCCTTCCCCGACGGATAGGCCCGGAGCACCCGCACGGTGGTGGCGTGCTCTCTGTCCAGGGCGTCGAGGAACTGCTGCTTGGGCGTGGACATGGGGCGTCTCCAGGCACGGGTGCGTGGCGGTCCAGCTACCGAACGAACACCGAAATGAGATCTACTGTAGGGTCGCGCACACCCAGGGCGCAAGGGAGCGCGGGATGGGCCCGGCCCCCGGCGCTTCGCGCGCTTGCCGCCGACCTGGGCGCCGCCTACCGTCACCCGTCCCCGGCCCCCCCACAGAGTGCGCTGATGCCGCTTCGCGAACCCCCGGCTTCCCCCGACGACGAGCTCGTCGCCCTGGCCTCCCTGTGCGAGGCGCTGGGGGTGCTCACCGACTACGTCGACGGGCTGCGCCGGCCGGTGTCGGTGGCTCCCGAGACGCTGGTCCGCGTGTGCGCGGCGCTGGGCGGCGAGATCGAACGTCCCGCCGACGCACCGGAGGCGCTGGAGGCCCTGCGCGCGGCCCGCGCCGGCTCGCTCCCGCCGGTGCTCGTGGCGTGGGACGGGAAGCTCGCGCCCCTCACCGTGGAGGGGCGTGGCCCGGTGCGCGCCGAGCTCCACCTCGAGGGGGACGGCGTCCTCCTGCCGGACGTGGCGGGCGAGGACGTGCGGGTGGAGGAGCCCCTCCCTTTCGGCTACCACCGCCTCACCGTGGAGGCGCACGGCCGGGCCGAGGACATCGCGGTCATCGCGGCGCCCACGGAGGCATGGCGCCGTCCGGGCTCCACGGGCAGGTCGTGGGGCGTGGGCACCCACCTCGCGGCGCTCCGCTCGGCGCGGAGCCGCGCGCTCGGAGACCTGCGGGACCTCGAGTCGCTCTGCCACTGGGTGGGCGCGCGCGGCGGCGACCTCGTCACGGTCCTCCCGCTCCTCCCCACCTTCAACCAGGAGCCGGCCGAGCCCAGCCCCTACTCACCGGTGAGCCGGCTCTTCTGGAGCGAGCTCGTCCTCGACCTGGACACGGCGCACCGCGCGGTCGCCGCCCCGTCCACGCTGGACGTGACGCGGGCGGACGGCGAGGTGCGCGCCGCGCTGGCCCTGCTCCCGCTCCCCGATCGGGCCGCGCTGGACCCGGAGCTCGTGCGCTACGCACAGTTCCGCGGCGCGCAGGCGCGCCTGGGTCGCAACTGGCGGGGATGGCCGGAGGCCGCACGCGCCGGTCGGCTCGCACCGTCGGACGTCGACCCCGTCGAGGAACGCTTCCACCTGGTGGCGCAGGCGCTGGTCCGCGAACAGCTCGGCGGGCTCCTCCGCACGCTCGAGGACGACGGCGTACGCGTCGGGCTGGACCTCGCGGTGGGGGTGCACCCCGACGGTTACGACCCGTGGTCGCGCCAGACCCTCTTCGCGGGCGGCATGTCGGTGGGGGCGCCGCCCGACCGCGGCTTCCCGAGCGGGCAGGACTGGGGGTTCATGCCGGTGCTCCCCGACCGCTCGCGCCGGGAGGGGCACCGCTACCTCGCGGCCAGCATCGCGCACCAGGCGAGCCTGGCGGGTGTGCTGCGCATCGATCACATCATGGCGCTGCAACGCCTCTATTGGATCCCCCACGGCTTCGGACTGCACGAGGGCACCTACGTGCGCTATCCGGCGGAGGAGCTCTTCGCGGTCCTGACGCTCGAGTCGTACCGAAACCGCTGCGAGATCGTCGGCGAGAACCTGGGCACGGTCCCGCCGGAGATGGGGCTCGCGCTCCCGCGACACGGGATCTGGGGGATGTTCCTCGCCGAGTTCGAGGCGATGGGCGAGGCTCCGGGGCCACCGACGGAGCGGCAGGTGGCGCTCATCGGAACCCACGACACCCCCACGCTGGCGGGATGGGTGGCCGGAGTCGACATCGACGAGCGTGTACGATGCGGCCTCTTGGAGGAGGAGTCCGTGGCGGCGGAGCGCGAGGCGCGCGCCGGAGGCGCCGAGCGTCTCGCGGAGCTCCTGGAGGGCGACGTCGAGGACCTCCCCGCCCTCCTCGGCGAGCTCCTGGACTGGCTCGGTCGCTCGGACAGCCCATTGGTCATCCCGTGGCTGGAGGACCTCTGGCTCGAGGCCGACCAGGTGAACCTCCCGGGCACGCGCTCCTCCGAGCGTCCCAACTGGCAACGACCCATGGCCCGACTCCTGGACGAGGCCCTGGCCGACCCGGGCGTCGACGCGCTGGCCCGACGTCTCCACGAAGCCCGCATCGCCGTCACCAAGGCCCCGGCACCCCTAGACACCTGAGAGCGCGCTCCATGGAATCGAAACCCCGGGGCGCCACCGCGCCACGCGACATGGCCCACGGGCCCCTGCAGACGGCGTCCGAGGGCCTGCGTCCCAAGCCCCATCTCACGTTCTGGCAGATCTGGACGATGAGCTTCGGCTTCCTGGGCATCCAGTTCGGCTTCGCGCTCCAGAACGCGAACGTGAGCCGCATCTTCGAGACGCTGGGGGCGAGCGTCGAGAACATCCCGATCCTGTGGATCGCGGCCCCGGTGACCGGCCTCCTGGTGCAGCCGGTCATCGGCTATTTCAGCGACCGGACATGGAACCGGCTCGGGCGCCGGCGGCCCTACTTCCTCGGCGGCGCGATCCTGGCGTCGCTGGCCCTGGTGTTCATGCCCAACTCACCGGCGCTGTGGGTGGCGGCGGGTACGCTGTGGATCATGGACGCGTCCATCAACATCTCGATGGAGCCGTTCCGCGCGTTCGTCGGCGACAATCTGCCGTCGGCGCAGCGCACCACGGGCTTCGCCATGCAGAGCTTCTTCATCGGCACCGGCGCCGTCGTGGCCTCCGTGATGCCGTGGGTGCTCACCGAGCGCTTCGGCGTGAGCAACGAGGCACCGCTGGGCGTGATCCCCGACTCCGTGCGCCTCTCCTTCTATCTCGGCGCGGCCGTGTTCTTCGTGGCGGTGCTGTGGACGGTCTTCCGGTCCTTCGAGTACGCGCCGGACGAGATGGCCTCGTTCATCGAGAACCAGGAGCGCGAGGCGTTCGTGAAGGAGGAGCGCACCAGCGAGGAGTACGCCGCGCACGCCGCCGGCCAGATCCGCCTCGGCACCATCTTCCTGGTGATCGGCGCGCTCCTCTCCGCCTGGCTCGCGTACGCGGCGATCTACCAGGTGATGGTGCTGTCGGGAGGGCTGGCGTTCGCCGGCGTCCTCCTCGTCGCCTCGGGCCTCATGCAGCGCGGCGGGCACACGGACAACGGCTTCGTCACGATCCTCAACGACTTCCAGGACATGCCGCGGACCATGCGCCAGCTCGCATGGGTGCAGTTCTTCTCGTGGTTCGCGCTCTTCGCCATGTGGATCTACACGACCGCGGCCGTGACCAGCCACGTCTACGGCACGCACGACACCACCTCCGCGCTCTACAACCGGGGCGCCAACTGGGTGGGCGTGTGCTTCGGAGCCTACAACGGGATCGCCGCCGTGGTGGCGTTCCTCATCCCCGTCCTGGCGCGACGCACGAGCCGGAAGATCGCCCACGCGCTGTGCCTGCTGGCGGGTGCCGCCGGGCTGCTGTCCATCTTCGTGGTCCGGGAGCCCGGGCTCCTCCTCGGCTCCATGGTCGGCGTCGGCATCGCCTGGGCGAGCATCCTCTCCATGCCGTACGCCATCCTGACCGGATCCCTGCCGCCGTCGAAGATGGGCTACTACATGGGCGTCTTCAATTTCTTCATCGTCATCCCCCAGATCGTCGCCGCCGCCATCCTCGGCTTCTTCGTCGGCCGCGTCTTCGGTGGGGAAGCCATCTACGCGCTGCTCGTCGGCGGGGTCTCCCTCGTGCTCGCGGCGGCGCTCACGCTGCGCGTCGAGGACCACGACGACGTGGCGGCGGCGCTCCACGTCTAGACGTCGAGGCGGCACCATGAGCCGGAACCGATTCGTCGCCCTCGCGCTCCTCCTCATCGCGTGCGGCAGGGAGGCGCCGCGCGCGGATACGCCCCGAGCGGAGACGCGCGCGACGGACGGCGCGCCGGTCGCGGAGAGCCCGTGGAACGCCGCCACCGTCTACTTCCTGCTCACGGACCGCTTCCAGGACGGCGACACGGCCAACGACCGCGCGCTCGGTCGTCGCCGCGACGGTGCGACGCTGCGGAGCTTCATGGGAGGAGACCTCGTCGGGGTGCGTCAGCGGCTGGACGAGGGGTACTTCGACAGCCTCGGCGTGGACGTTCTGTGGATGACGCCCGTCGTGGAGCAGATCCACGGGAGCCTGGACGAGGGGACGGGAAAGAGCTACGGCTTCCACGGCTACTGGGCCCGGGACTGGACGCGGGTCGACCCGGCGTTCGGCACGGACGACGACCTGCGCGAGCTGGTGGCCGACGCGCACCGTCACGGGATGCGCGTGATCATGGACGCGGTCCTCAACCACACCGGCCCCGTCACGCGGGACGACCCCGTGTGGCCGGCCGACTGGGTGCGGACTTCGCCACAGTGCACGTACAGGACGTACGTGACCACCGTGGACTGCACGCTGGTGGCCAACCTCCCGGACGTGCGCACCGACAGCGACGAGCCGGTGGAGCTGCCCGCGTGGCTCCTCGACAAGTGGACCGCCGAGGGACGACGCGACCGGGAGACGGCCGAGCTGGACGAGTGGTTCGCGCGCACCGGCCATCCGCGGGCACCGCGCTTCTACATCATCAAGTGGCTCACGGACTGGGTGAGGGAGATGGGGTTCGACGGCTACCGCGTCGACACGGTGAAGCACTTCGAGCCGTCCGTCAGCGACGAGCTCCGCCAGGAGGCTGATCGCGCCTTCGCCGACTGGAAGGAAGCCCACCCCGGCGACGTGCTCGACGCACGTCCCTTCTACATGGTAGGGGAGGTCTACGGGTACTCCCCCGCCGGCGGGCGCGACTTCGACTTCGGCGACGAGAAGGTGGACTTCTTCGCACACGGCTACGACGCGTTGATCAACTTCTCCTTCAAGTCGGACGCCCACGAGCCGATGGACGAGCTCTTCTCCTCGTACGACGCGGCACTCGAAGGGAGCCTGCGCGGGGTGTCCGTGCTCAACTACGTCAGCTCCCACGACGACGGGATGCCCTACGACCTCGATCGCCAGGACCCCCTGGGCGCCGGGACGAAGCTCCTGCTGGCTCCCGGAGCGGCGCAGATCTACTACGGCGACGAGGTCGCGCGTCCGCTGCGCGTGGCCGGGGCCGACGGCGACGCCAACCTGCGCTCCCTCATGGACTGGGGCGTGGTGGCCACGCAGGCCACCGACAGCGCCTCGGCGCTGGAGCACTGGAGGAAGCTGGGACGGTTCCGGCACGCCCACCCCGCGGTGGGCGCGGGCACGCACCGGCGGCTCCAGGCCGAGCCGTACGTGTTCGCGCGCACCCAGGCGGACGGGCCCGATCGCGTGGTCGTGGGACTCGGGCTGGGCGTGGGCACGAAGACGCTCCCCGTCGGAGGCGTGTTCCCCGACGGGACGGTGCTCGTGGACGCCTACTCCGGGGTCCGTGCGACCGTGTCCGCGGACAGCGTGACGCTGGATACGCCGTTCGGCGTGGTGCTGCTGGCGCGTCAGTAGGGCGGTGACGCCACACCCGTCCGCGGCTTGCTGCCCACACCGAGGCGGCCTAGCGTGCACGTCCCGTAGGCGACGTCCGCGTCCTCACGCGGTTCCCCGATCCGGTTGTAGACCATGTCCCCGACAGCCGCTTCGTCCAGCGCGCGGGCGCTCCTCCGCGCAGCGCTCGCGCTCGCCCCCCTCCCGCTGTCGCTCGCACCGCTCGCCGCGCAGCAAGGCCCGCCGACGTACACGCACGCCGATACGGTCCGGGGATCCACCACGGCGCCGGCCCGCACGTGGTGGGACGTCACCTTCTACGACCTGAACGTGAGGGTCCAGGCGTCGGACTCGACGATCGCCGGCTACGACCGCATCACCTACCGGGTGGTGGCGCCGCCCCGCGAGATGCAGATCGACCTCCAGGAGCCGCTCGTACTGGACAGCCTGGTGCAGGCGGGCGAGAGGCTCGCCGTGCGCCGGGACGGCAACGCCTGGCTCGCGACGCCTCACCCCGGTCAGGCCGTCGGCTCCGTGCAGACGGTCACGGCCTGGTACCACGGTGCGCCCCACGTGGCGACCCGCCCACCGTGGGACGGGGGCTTCACCTGGGCGGCCGACAGCCTGGGCCGCCCGTGGATCGTCACCACGGACGAGGGGATCGGGCCGAGCATCTGGTGGCCGTTGAAGGACACCTGGTCGGACGAGGCCGACAGCGCGAGGGTCGCCCTCACCGTGCCCGACCCGCTCGTGCACGTGGGCAGCGGACGGCTGCGCGAGGTGATCCCCCACGACGACGGGACCACGACGTGGGTGTGGGCGGTCGTGAATCCCATCAACGACTACGCGATCAACGTGGCGGCCGGCCACTACGCGCACTACACCGAGTACTACCAGGGCGAGCGCGGGACGCTCACCGCGGACTTCTATCCCCTGGACTACCACCTCGAGGCCGCGAAGAAGCAGTTCCCGCAGGCGCTGTCCATGCTCCGCTGCTTCGAGCACTGGTTCGGGCCGTACCCCTGGTACGAGGACGGCTACAAGCTCATCGAGGTCCCCAACACCGGGATGGAGCACCAGAGCGCGGTCACGTACGGCAACCTGTACGCGAACGGGTACCGTGGCCGTGACGGCTCGGGCACCGGCCTCGGGATGCAGTGGGACTTCATCATCGTGCACGAGAGCGCGCACGAGTGGTTCGCGAACAGCATCACAGCGCGGGACCATGCCGACATGTGGGTGCACGAGAGCTTCGCGAACTACGCCGAGGGCCTGTACACCGAGTGCCAGTCCGGGAAGGAGGCCGGAGCGCGCTACGTGATCGGGACGCGTCGCGGCATCCGCAACGACCGGCCCATCGTCGCGGCGTACGGCGTGCACGCACAGGGCTCGGGCGACATGTATCCCAAGGGCGGGAACATGCTGCACACCATCCGCCAGATCGTCGGCGACGACGAGAAGTGGCGCAGCATCCTGCGCGGCCTCCAGTCGACCTTCCGCCACCAGGTGGTGACGGGCGCGCAGGTCGAGGGCTACATCGCCCACGGGGCCGGCGTGGATCTGAGCAAGGTCTTCGACCAGTACCTGCGCACGACGATGGTCCCCACGCTCGAGTACCGGATCCAGGGGAACACGCTCAGCTACCGCTGGACGAACGTGGTGCCCGGATTCGACATGCAGGTCGGCGTCAGGCTGTCGGACCAGGGCTGGACGGTGATCCACCCGACCGAGGCCTGGCAGACCGCGACCCTCCGGCTCGCCGATGCGTCGGCGTTCGCTGTGGACCCGAACTACTACGTCGAGGCGCGCGAGGCGCGGTAGGCGCGCCGCCGAGGAGACCCATGCCCCGTGTGACGGAGGTCCGTGTGGGGGAGGTCGACCCCGTCGCCGTCGCCGTCGTACGTGGACGTGCCGCGCCGGCCGAGCTCGCCCGAGTGATCCCCGCCGCGTGCGGCGAGGTGTGGTCGTACGCGCGCTCCGCGGGCCTCCGGAGCCCCGGCCGGCACGTGGCGATCTACCTGGACGGCGCCATCCACTACGAGTGCGGGGTGGAGGTCGCTGAGCCCTTCGAGGGATCGGGTCGCGTGGTGTGCTCGGCCACGCCCGGCGGGGCGGCGGCGTCCGTCACCTGGATGGGGCCGTATTCGGGGCTCGCCACGGCGCACGCCGCGATCCGGGCATGGAGCGAAGCGACCGGGACGTCGTTCGCCGGTCCGACCTGGGAGGTCTACGGCCACTGGACCGACGACCCCGAGGAGCTGCGCACGGACGTCTACTACCTGCTGGCCTGACCAGGCGGCCGGTACGCCCGCATCGGGCACGGCGGGCGATGGGTCGGGGATGGAGCGAAGGACGAAGGGCGTTGCGGCGGCTCCCCGGGGAGTGCTATCTGCACGCCTCGGCGAGGCGTGCTCCGGAGAGAGCGCCCGCGCCGGCCCCGCACCTCCCGCCCGGAGCCCGAACCATGCGCCCGCCCTTCATGGCCCGCCTGCCCGCCCGCCTCGCCGCCCTCGCGGTGCTCACCATCGGCTGTGCCCCGCCGCAGCCGGACCGGGTGGCGGAGTACCGCTCGCCCGCCGGCGCCGCGTACTTCGCGCAGGCGGACACCGGAGCCGTGGCGCACGCGGAGGCCGCGGTCGCGGCGGATCCGGGGAGCTTCCAGAAGAACCTCCAGCTCGGCCTCGCCCAGGCGGGGATCCGGGAGTATCGGGAGGCGATCGCGACGTTCACGCGCGGGATCGCCGTCGCCCCCGACAGCGCGATCCTCTACCGGTGGCGGGGGCACCGCTATCTCTCGGTGCGACAGCTCGACAGCGCGCGCGCCGACCTGGAGCACGGCCTCGCGCTCGACTCGACGCTCTACGGCTGCTGGTACCACCTGGGCGTGGTGAAGTACGTGAGCGGCGACTTCGACGGGGCCGCGGACGCCTTCGCGCACGCGCTGCCGCTCGCGCCCAACCCCGAGGAGCACGCCGGCTCGATCGACTGGGGGTGGATGTCGCTGTCGCGGGCCGGGCGCGTGGCCGACGCGCAGGCCTGGCTGGATCGCAACAGCGACCCGATCCCGGAGGAGAACGCCTACACGCGCCGGATCGGGCTCTACCGCGGCCAGGTGCGGCCCGACGAGCTGATCACGCCGGCGGACACCGAGGGCGTCCAGGTGGCCACGCTGAAGTACGGGCTCGGCGACTGGTATCTCGTACACGGCGACACGGCCGCGGCGCGCGCGGCCTTCCGCGACGCCGTGGCGACCGACGGCTGGCCGGCCTTCGGCTTCATCGCATCCGAGGCGGAGTTGCAGCGGCTCGGCGCCCCGAGGTAGGGCGGTGCTCGACGAGCCGATGGTCTTCGGCGGCACCGGAAGCCGGGCGCTGGCCGGCGCCATCTGCGAGCGCCTGGAGGTGCCGCTGGGGGAGAGCGAGGTCATCCGGTTCTCCGAGGGGAACACCTTCGTGCGCATCGGTCAGAACGTCCGGGGCCGGCGCGTCTACGTGGTCCAGTCGACCGCCTTCCCCGCGAACGACAACTTCATGGAGCTCCTCTTCTGGCTCGACGCGTTCAAGCGGGCGAGCGCCGAATCCGTCACCGCCATCGTGCCGTACTTCAGCTACGCCAAGGGCGACAAGAAGGACGAGCCGCGCGTGTCGATCCGGGCCCGGGTGTGTGCCGACGCCATCGAGGCCGCAGGTGCCGACCGGCTGGTGACGCTCGATCTCCATTCGCCCCAGATCCAGGGCTTCTTCAAGGTCCCGGTCGACGACCTCTACGCCCTCCCGACCCTGTGCGGCGCGATCCGGGACCTGCGCCTCGACGACCTCGTCGTGGTCTCGCCCGACGCCGGCTTCGTCAAGAAGGCCCGACTCTACGCCGACGCGCTCGGCGCCCACCTCGCGATCGCGGACAAGGAGCGCCCCGACCACACCGAGGCCCCCGAGGTGCTCGGCATCATCGGTGACGTGGCCGGCTGCACCGCCCTGATCGTCGACGACTTCACGATCTCCGCCGGGACGTTGTGCGAGGTGGCCGACTTGCTGCTGTCCCGGGGCGCACGCTCGGTGCTCGCAGCCGTGTCGCACGGCGTCTTCGCGGCCGGAGCCGCCGAGCGCATCGACCGCAGCGCGATCACCGCCGTGCTGACCACCGACTCGGTCGAGACGCAACCCGAGCGGCTGAGCGCCAAGGTGCAGGTCGTCTCCGTGGCTCCGCTCCTCGCCGAGGCCATCCGCCGGATCCACGCCCGCGAGAGCCTCAGCGTCCTGTTCCAGCATCCGTAGCAGCCCATCCCGGCGAAGCCGCACTGGCCCGCGCCGCCTGGACGGCATAGCGTAGGCGCGCCGACGGCGCAGGGTCGAGGTGGGGGAGATGGACGCGTGACGGAGGAGGTGGGTGTGACCGACGACAACGGCGCGGCGCGGGGAACCGAGGTCCCGGAGACGGCGCTCCCCGTCGTCCTCTTCGACGGCGTCTGCAACCTGTGCAACGCCGCGGTCCAGTGGCTCGTCGAACGCGATCCGGCCGGGCGCTTCCGGTACGCGTCGCTCCAGTCGGACGCGGCCCGCGCGCTCCTCTCGGCGCACCTGGGCGAGGACGGGATCGAGGCGCTGCCCGACGCGATGGTCCTCGTCGACGAGGCCGGTGTCCACACGCGCTCGACGGCGGCCCTCCGCATCGCCGCGAAGCTGGGCCTGCCGTGGAAGGCCCTCGCGGTGCTCCTCGTCGTGCCGCGCTTCGTGCGGGACGGGGTCTACCGGTTCGTGGCGCGCAACCGCTACCGGTGGTTCGGGCACAGGGAGGCGTGCATGGTGCCCACACCCGAGCTGGCGCGGCGCTTCCTGGACGCCGACGAGCCCCGCGCGCCGATCGAGGCGCGCGACCCGGCCGCCCACGACGCGGAGGCGCGCACGCCGGTCCGGAGCTGGGCGCTCCGCTTCGTGATCGCCTACCTGATCCTCTACATGATCCCGTTCCCGCTCGTGCTTCTGGACGACCTCGGGCGGATCTGGCCGATCGGGAAGATCCCCGGCCTGTCGACGGCGATCGGGTGGCTGCTCGGCCTGTGGCCGGAGATGACGAACGCGCTCACCACCCTCACGGGCGACGCGCTCTTCGGTGTCCACGCGCAGCCACAGGTGACGGGAAGCGGCGACCAGACGTTCAACTACGTGGCGCTCGTCACCTTCGCGCTCATGGCGCTCGCCGTCTCGCTGGTGTGGACCGTGGCCGCTCGAGGCCGCCGCGTCTCCGCCGTGACGTTCGACGTCTCGCGCGTGCTCGCGCGCTACTACCTCGGCTGGTACATGCTCATCTACGGGTGGGTGAAGATCTTCCCGCTCCAGATGTCCGCGCCCGGGCCCGACCGGCTCATCCAGCCGTACGGCGACTCCTCGCCGATGGGACTGGTCTGGACGTTCATCGGCGCCAGCGTCGGGTACGAGATGTTCTCCGGTCTGTGCGAGGCGCTCGCGGGCTATCTGCTCTTCTGGCGTCGCACCGCGCTCGTCGGATCGCTCATCGCCATGGCCGTGCTGACGAACGTCATGGCGCTGAACTACTTCTACGACGTGCCGGTGAAGCTCTTCTCGACGCACCTCTTCCTCTACGCGCTCTTCATCGCGGCGCCCGACCTGCCCCGGCTCGTCGGGATGTTCGGCTTCAACCTGCCCGTCGTGTCCGACGCTCGGCAGCCCTGGTGGCGCCGGCTCGGGTGGAGCCCGCGCGTGGCCGCGCTCACGACGCTGGTGATCGTCGGCACGCTCACCTGGTTCCACGTGCAGGACGGCATCGCCGCATCGAAGGCGCGCGGCGTCCTGGCGGAGACGCCGCGCCTGGAGGGCATCTACACCGTCGAGTCGTTCGTGCAGGACAGCCTGGTGGACCGCGCGAACGAGGACGCGGCGCGTTGGGTCCGCCTGGGCGTGCGCATGCCGACGCTGACCACGATCCAGCGCGCGAACGGGGTGGCCGTGCGCATGCTCATGGCGATCGACACCACCGCACACACGGTCTCCTTCTTCGACCGGGGCGCCCAGCCGCCCGGGCAGCCGCAGTTCACCTACTCGGAGCCCGAGGCGGGTGTGCTGCGCCTGGAGGGGACGTTCGAGGAGAGGCCGACCACCGTGGTGATGCGCAAGACCGTGCAGGCGTCGCTGCTCACGGAGCGCGGGTACAGGTGGATCAACGAGTACCCGTTCAACCGGTAGGCGGCGGCCCGCCGTCTCCGACGTCGGCTCAGCGGGGACGCCGCCTCCGGATCATCCCCTCCTGGGCGGTGGAGGCCACCAGGCGCCCGTCGCGCGTGAAGAACGTTCCCCGCGCGAAGCCGCGAGCCCCGGCCGACACCGGCGACTCGGACACGTAGAGGAGCCAGTCGTCGATGCGGAACGGCCGGTGGAACCAGACCGAGTGGTCGAGGCTGGCCACGAGCACATCGGGGTCGCGGAAGCCGACGCCGTGCGGGTTCAGGGCCGCGCCCAGGAGCCCGTAGTCGGACGCGTAGGCCAGCACGGCCTGATGGGCGAGGAGATCGTCGCCCAGGTCGCCGACGGTGCGCACCCACAAGCTGCGACGGGGCGGTCGAGGGGAGGGATCGAAGGGGTCGCCCGGATCGATCAAGCGGAAGTCGAGCGGTCGGTCCTGCGTCAGGATCGGGCGCAGGCTCTCGGGGATCCGGGCCGCGTGCTCGCGGATGACTTCGAGCTCGGGGGGCAGCTCCTCCGGGGCGGGCACGTCGGGCATGTCGACCTGGTGCTCCATCCCCTCCTCGGGACGATGGAAGGACGCCGACAGGTTGAAGATCGCGTTGCCGTGCTGGATCGCGGTGACCCTTCGCGTGGTGAACGAGCCGCCGTCGCGCAGCCGATCGACGAAGTAGACGACCGGAACGGTGAGGTCGCCGGCGAGGATGAAATACCCGTGCATCGAATGCGCGGGGCGGTCGGGATCGACCGTGCGCTGTGCCGCGACGAGCGCCTGCGCCAGCACCTGCCCGCCGTACAGTCGGCCCGTGCCGATGTCCCGATTCTCGCCGCGGTAGATGTCGTGCTCGATCGGCTCGAGATCGAGCAGCGCGACGAGGTCCTGGATGGTGGATGGCATGATCGTGCGGCGACGCGCCTCTTCTATCGCGGAATCACGGGGAGCAGGACGTGCGACGGGTGCGCGGCGTCGTGCAGCAGGCGCTGGTGCGCCACCACGAACGTCGTGTCGCGCTCGTTGCTTCCGCCGGTGTTCAGGTTCCGGTCGTACTTCGGGAAGAGCGCGGACGACACCGTCACCCGGATGCGGTGGCCGGGCTCGAACACCCTCGAGGTGAACCAGAGGTCGATGTCGTAGCGCTCGACGCTCCCCGGCGCGAGCGGCACCACCCGGTCGAAGCCCTTCCGGAAGCGTGCGCGCATCACGCCGTCCTGGATGCGCTCGGCGCGCCCGTCCGGGAAGACGTCGAGGATCATCACGTCCCAGTCCGTGTCGCGGGCGTCCGTGGATGCCCAGATCGTGGCGGACATCGGCCCCGTGACCTCGATCGGCTTCGTGACCGGGCCCGACGTGAAGACCAGCGCGTCCCGGCGCGAGGCGTTCAGGCCCGCGTAGTCCTCGTTGAGCGACGTCTCGAGCTCCCGCGAATCGATCAGGAAGGGCGTCGGGTCGGCGGGGTCGTACGTGAACGTGTCGGCCGGCGCGCCGGTGGGCGGGAGGGTGTCGAGCACGCCGTCCCCGGCGCTCGTGTTCGCGTCCCCGCCCGAGGACAGGTACCAACGCGTGGGCACGGCGCGCGCCAGCGGCCAGGCGGCCTCCTTCCGCCACGCGTCGTCGCCGAACACGAAGATGTCGACGGGCGCCTCGGAGTCGACGCCGTTGTCCTTCCCCAGCAGGTAGTGGTCGAACCAGCGGAGCTGGAGGCGGCGCGTGTCGACACGCGACTCCGGACCGAAGGCTCCGGTCACGTAGTCGACGCCCTTGTGTGCGCCGGGCCCCATCACGAGCCGGATCAGGGGGTGCCCGGGCACGGCGGCCAGGGCGTTCGTGTAGTCGATCGGGCCCCGCGAGTCGTCGTACCAGCCCGAGATCTGCAGCACGGGGGCGCGCACGTGCGCGATGTTCGTGGTCACCGCGTGGGCACGCCAGTACGCGTCGAGCGTCGGATGCTCGATCCACCGGTCCCAGAGCGGCACGTCGCCGCACCCGAGCTCCTGCGGCAGATCGGAGAGCGGCAGGTGCGTCAGCGCCGTTCCGATGTCGAGGTCGCTCGTGCTCTGCAGCGTACGCGCACGCATGAGGCACGCCCAGTCCACGTCGATGGGCGAGAAGACCATGTCCTCGTACGGCACGATGCGCCACGGGTCCCCGGTGGCCGCCGAGGGGGCGAGCGCCGCAAGGTGCGGAGGCGCGCCCACCGCGGCGTACCACGCCAGGCGGCCCTCGTCGGAGTGGCCGATGAGGCCGACCTTGCCGTTCGAGCCCGGGAGCGTCGCCGCCCATTCCACGGCGTCGTACCCGTCCTGCACGTCCGTGTCGTAGTCGCCGAAGTCGTCGCCGTCGGAGATGTCGCGCCCGCGCACGTGCTGGGCGACGAAGATGTAGCCGCGCGACGCCCAATACCTTCCCGCAGCGTGCAGGATGCGCGTGTACGGCGTGCGCTGGAGCACGACGCCGAACGGCCCGTCGCCGACGGGACGCGCGACGTAGCTCACCAGGCGGGCTCCGTCACGCGTCCGCATGAAGACGGCCGTGTCCTCGGTGACCGCCCAGGCGGAGTCGGAGACGGGTCCTGGCCAGAGGTCGTGGTAGCGCTCCACGACGAACGGCGTCGAGCGTCGCACCAGGCGCATGCGGCGGCCCGTGGGCTCGCCCCCCTGGAGCGACACCCCCTCGAGCGTGTCCCCGTGCCAGACGCCCTCGAGCGCCTGGCTTCCGTCGCCTGAGAGCAGGAGGGAGTCGCCCTCCGTCGCGACGCGCGTCACCACGAGCATGGGCTCCCCCGTGCGCCGGCGCACCGCCCCCGCGAACCCGGAGTCCGCGCCCGCGAAGTGCGCGAAGCCCATGCGTCGCCACCCCTCGAAGCCCTCGTGGCGCGTCGAGCCGAGCGCGACCCAGGCGTCCCAGTCGCCGGCGAGGTGCGCCCCGGTGGGGCCTGCGGAGCCGCTGCAGGCGCAGGCGGCGACGGCGAGAAGCGGGACGGCGCGGCGGAGCGCCCGGGACGCGGGGCTCCGGCGCCGGACGGCCGCGGAGCGCGCGGCACGGAGCGGCGTGTCGGATGGGATCATGCAGGCACGCTAGCGATCGCGGGCCCGATGGGCGAGGCGCCCGCCACCCGCGCGACCCACTCACCGCCGGGCCTCCACCCCCCGGCGGACGCCTTCCACGCCCGGGCGGAGCGTGGGTTCCGCCCGCGGCGCGGACGTGGAGCTTCCCGGGGGCCTACGGGTTCACCGGGGAGGAGGTCGTGGAATGGGACGGGGACGACGGGTGGGGTGGAGCACGCCGGCGGTGCTGGGGCTGGTGGCCGTGCTGGAGCTGACCGGGGCCGCTTCCGCCCGCGGCGTCCAGGTCGCCTCCGTGGCAGGCGTCGGGCGGGACGCCAAGGCCGTGCCCATGGAGCTGACGCGCCTGAGTGGGCCGATCGAGGTGGACGGGGTCGTCGGCGACGACGAGTGGCGGGGAGTCGCGCCCCTGCCGCTCACCATGTACATGCCGGTCTTCGGGGGCCGGCCGCAGGAGCGCACCGAGATCCGGGTCGCGTACGACGATCGGGCGCTCTACCTCTCGGGCCGCATGTACGACACCGACCCGGCGGGCATCCGCATCAACTCGCTGTACCGGGACAGGTGGAACGGAGACGACGCCTTCGCGATCTACGTCGACGCGTTCAACGACAACCGGAGCGCCAAGTGGTTCGGGGTGACGCCGGCGGGGATGCGCTTCGACCTGCTCGTCACCGACGACGGCGCGGCGTCCAACGACAGTTGGGACGGCTTCTGGGACGCGCGCACGCAGATCACCGACCAGGGGTGGTTCGTCGAGGTCCGCATCCCCTTCTCGACGCTCGGGTTCCAGGCCGGTGCGGACGCGTCCGCCGTCCTGGGCCTGACCGTCACCCGCCTCGTCTCCCGCCTGAACGAGCGCGTGACCTTCCCTGCGATCGACCCGGCCTTCGAGTTCCGCGCACCCTCGCAGGCGCAGGACGTCCGGGTGCGCGGCGTGCGCACGTCCCGCCCGACGTACGTGACCCCCTACGTGCTCGCCGCGCGGAACCAATCCCCCGTGCTCGACGACGGCGCCGCGGCCTACCGCACCACCGTGGACGCGTCCCGGGAGGTGGGGCTCGACCTGCGCTACAGCCCGAGCAGCAACCTCACGGTGGACCTCACGGCGAACACGGACTTCGCCCAGGTGGAGGCGGACGATCAGCAGGTGAACCTGGATCGCTTCCCGCTCTTCTTCCCGGAGAAGCGTCGGTTCTTCCAGGAGCGGTCGGGGCTCTTCGACTTCACCACGGCGGGCGGCGTCCGCCTCTTCCACTCCCGGCGCATCGGCCTCACCGACGATCGGTTCGCCGTGCCCGTGCTCGGCGGCGCGCGCGTGGTCGGTCGTGTCGGCGACTGGGACGTGGGCGTGCTGGACATGCGGACCCGCTCGCTGCGGACGGGCCCGCTCGACGCCGTCGTCGTGCCCGCCGAGAACTTCGCGGTCGGCCGGATCCAGCGGAGGATCCTCAACGACTTCTCCACGCTCGGTCTGCTCGCGACCAGCCGCTACGCGGACGGGGTGCACGACGCGGCCCTGGGCGCGGACGCCTCCGTCCGTGTCGTCGGAGACAACTACCTCACGCTGAAGTGGGCCGCCTCGTTCGACGAGCGCGACGCGGCCACGGTGGACTTCATGGGGCGCTCGCTGTGGAACGCCCGCTGGCAGCGCCGGAAGAACCAGGGCCTGGCCTACACGCTCGAGGCGGTTCGCGCGGGCACGGACTTCGACCCGGCGCTCGGCTTCCTTCCGCGTCGGGACTTCACCACCGCGAACGCGGTCGGCAACTGGTTCATCACGCCGGGAGAGGGTTCGTATTTCCGCCGGATCTACCCGGGCGCGTTGGCGTTCTCGACCTTCCGCAACGCGGACGGCGCGCTCGAGTCGGCGCAGTACGCGGTCTGGGTGGAGTGGGACACGAAGGCCGGCGGCGGCGGCTGGATCGAGCCGAAGGTCTTCCACGAGAACGTCGCGGAGGAGTTCGCGCTCGACGACGGGGTGGTGGTGCCGGCCGGCGCGTACACGTACGCCGACCTCCAGCTCGTCTGGTCGATGCCGGACGGAGACCGGTTCCGGACCAACGTCGACTTCCGGGCGGGCACCTTCTTCGACGGCACGCGCACGCAGGTCACGCTGACACCGACGTGGAACGCGTCCAGACACCTCGAGCTCGGGGCCGACTACGAGCTCAGCCGCATCCGCTTCGCGGACCGCGGGCAGGCCACGGACATCCACCTGGCGCGCGTCCGCGTACGCGCGGCGCTGGACGCGCGGGCCTCCGGCAACGCCTTCGTGCAGTACAACTCCGTGTCGGACCGCTTGGATCTGAACGTCCGCCTGCGGTACAATTTCGCCGAGGGCACCGACCTGTGGCTGGTCTACAACGAGGGGCTGTCCACCGACCTGATCGACGCCGGACCCGGGGTGGTCGTGCCGCCCCGCTCGCAGGCGCGCAGCCTGATCTTCAAGTACTCGCACACCTTCGGCTTCTGAGGTAACGGTACGGACACCGGCGGGAACGGAGGGAGGAGGCTCGGGATCCCGGCGCGCACCGCCGTCCTCGTCGCGCTGGTATGGCTCTTCGTGGGGCTGGTGTGGGGTGCGCAGACGAGCTTCGCGGCCACGCTGTCCGGCGACCATCTGGGGCTGTGGGCGGCGGTGGTGCAGGCCTGGATCCAGACGGTGCCGTGGATCCCGATGACGCTGGCGGTCGTCGCGCTCACGCTGCGCTTCCCGCTCGCGGGGCCGGGGTGGAGGCGCCGGCTCCCGGTGCACCTCGTGGCCTTTCCGGTCGTAGCGATCGCGGCCAACGTGCTGGTGGTCCTCGGCTACTGGATCGTGAACCGCCGCTGGGACGGGTTCGGGCGCCTGGCGAGCCAGGGGGTCTACTGGGCGGCCATGCGCGTGCACGTCATGGCGCTCGTGTACGCGACGATCGCCGGTGGCACGCAGGCGGCGGCCAAGTGGCGGGAGCTGCGGGCCCGCGAGCTGGACCTGGCGCGCAAGGAGGGCCAGCTCGCCCGGGCGCGCGCGGAGGCGCTCACCGCCCAGCTCCGCCCGCACTTCCTCTTCAACACGCTGCACACGATCGGACAGCTCTGGCGGAGCGGCCGGGCCGACGACGCGGACGTCCTGCTCGATCGTCTCGGCGCGCTCTTCCAGCGCGTGCAGGGGAGCACGCGCCGGCTCGAGGTGCCGCTCGACGAGGAGCTGTCGATGGTGCGCGACTACCTGAGCATCGAGCAGGCGCGCTTCCGCGACCGCCTCAGCGTGTGCGTCGAGGCCGACGACGGTGTCGCGCCGCTCGCCGTGCCGCCCCTGATCCTCCAGCCGCTGGTGGAGAACGCGATCCGACACGGCATCTCCGGGCGCTCGGCGGCGGGCCGCGTGCGGGTCGAGGCGCGCCGCGAGAACGGCAGGCTCCTGCTCACGGTCGAGGACGACGGCCCCGGGATGTCCGCACCCTCTCCGGCGCCGGGAAGCGGCACCGGGCTGCGCAACACGCGGGAGCGGCTCGAGCAGATGTACGGCGACGGCCACCGCTTCGAGGTCGGGGAGGCACCCGGCGGCGGCACCCGCGTCCGTCTGGATCTCCCCGCGCGCGAGGTCGAGGCGTGACGTCCGGCCCCCGTCCCTACAGCGCGGTGGTGGTGGACGACGAACCCGACGCCCGTCAGGCCGTTACCACGTTCCTGGCGGAGGAGCCCCGCGTGCGGGTCGCGGGCGAGGCGTCCAACGGGAAGGCCGCGGTCGAGCTGATCCGGAGCGTGCGTCCCTCCCTGGTGTTCCTCGACGTCCAGATGCCCGACCTCGACGGCTTCGGCGTGCTCGCGGCGCTCGGCGACGACGTGCCCCGCGGCGTGGTGTTCGTGACGGCGCACGACGAGCACGCGCTGCGCGCCTTCGAGGTGCACGCGCTCGACTACGTGCTCAAGCCCTTCGGGCGTCCCCGCTTCACGGCGGCCGTCGAGCGCGCGCTCGCCCGCCTCGGCGCGGAGGAGGCCCTCGCGTCGCGCGGCACCCTCGATGCCCTGCTCCGCCGCCGCGACTCGGCACGCTCCGAGGCGGGAGAGCTCGCGGACCCGGGGGGCGACGCGACGCAACGCCCGCGGCGGCTCGCCGTGCGGCTCGGGTCGCGGATCATCCTCGTCCGCACGGACGAGGTCGACTGGGTGGAGGCCGACGGCGACTACGTCCGCGTGAACGCCGACGGCGCCGTGCACCTGGTCTCGTCGACGCTCACCGCCCTCGAGTCCGTCCTTCCGGCCGACCGGTTCTGTCGCATCCACCGCTCGGTCCTCGTCAACCTCGACCGCGTCCGCGAGCTGCACAGGGAGCCCGACGGGAGCGGCTGGGTCGTGCTGGAGCGGGACGTGCGCCTGCGCGTGTCGCGCGGCCGGTGGGAGGAGCTGGCGCAGGGGCTGGGCGTGGCCGATTGAGCCGAGCGTGCGACCCTCAGGGCAGGATCGCCGGGAGCACGCCGTCGTAGAGGAGGTCCAGACCGGAGCCGTTCGAGGCGGCCACCGCGACGACCAGGTCCAGGCTCGGCACCACGAACAGCCACTGCCCGCCGGACCCGGACGCCGTGATCACCTCGGTGCCCTGCCCTCCGCGCCGGAGGGGGAAGAGCCACCAGAACGAGCCGTAGGACGAGCCGTACGAGGAGAAGAAGAGGTCGGGCCCGTGCGAGGCCGCCACGGTCGAGGAGTCGATCCACGTCGCGGGCACCACCTGACGCTCGCCCCACCTGCCGCGGCGCAGCACCAGGTAGCCGATGCGCGCCAGGTCCACGGGCTCGAGGTAGAGCCCTCCCCCGCAGTGCGGGAGTCCGTCGTACGCGCTCCTGAACCAGGACTCGCCGGTCACGCCGATCGGCCCGAAGAGGTCGCGGTGGGCGAGCACGTCCGGCGGCTCGCCGGACAGCTCGCGCAGGACGCCGCACAGGAGGATGGGAGCCCCACTGTTGTAGGCCCACACGGTGCCCGGCTCCGCGATCATGGGCCGATCGAGGATGAACCGGATCCAGTCGCCCCGGGAGTCGTTCAGAAGCTGGAGGGGAGAGCCCTCGTAGGGCTGCTCCCAGAAGTCCATGCCGGTCCGCATGGTGAGGAGGTCGCGGATCGTGAGGGCGCGCTTGCGCTCGTCGAGGTTCTCCACGGGAGCGTAGCGCGACAGCACGTCGACCACCGGGAGGTCGAGGGACGCGGCGTCGGGATGCGCCTCGCGGACCATGCCGTAGAGCAGCGACGTCACGCTCTTGGTGACCGACTGGAGCGTGTGCGCGCGCTCGGGATCCCACGCCCGGTACTCCTCGAACACCACCCAACCGTAGCGCACGATCACCACGGCGTCGATCGCTCCGTACCGACCCGCCGGCAGGTCCCGCGCGAGCGTCTCCACGCGGGGCGCGTCCATGCCGACCGCGGCCGGCGGCGCCGTTCGCCAGGTGGCGCCGGGCACGTACGCCGCGCCGGAATCGGCGACCTGGGCCACGTCGGTCTGCTCCGAGCCCACGGGTGACCGGCACGCCGCCGCCGCGACGCCGAGCCCCGCCAGCGCCACGGCGACGCCCCGACGCCTCATCGCGTCTCCGCTCGCGTGACGCCCGTCGCGGTCACGGCTGGGAGAGCGTCCGGGCCGCGTCCGTCGATGCGGCGCGGCGCGCCGGGATCCAGCAGGCGACCAACGCGGTCCCCGCGAGCAGCAGGGTCGCGCCCACCAGGGTGGCGGGGTCCGTGGCCGTCACGCCGAAGAGCACCGAGTGGAGCGCGCGGGTGGACGCGAGCCCGACGACGAGGCCGATCACCACCCCGACCGCGGCTACCTTCGCGCCGTCCCGCAGCACGAGCCGCAGGATGGCGCCGCGGGTCGCGCCCACCGCCATGCGGGTGCCGATCTCGCGCGTGCGCTGGCGCACGGCGTACGACATGACCCCGTAGATGCCCACCGCCGCGAGAACCAGAGCGCACGCGGAGAAGACGCCGAGGAGCCAGCGGAGCAGGTTCGTGACACCCACGGACGCCCGGGTCACGTCCTCCATGGTGCGCGTCTCCAGCAGGAGGGCGCCGGGCTCCGCCTGACGGAGCGCCGCACGGATCGCCGGGACGACCGTGAGGGGGTCGGAGGCGCCCGTGCGGACGAAGAACGTGATCTGCCTCGGCGCTACGCGCTCCTCGGGCATGTACAGGTCCAGGCGCGGCTGGTCGGTGAGCCCCGCGCGCCGGATGTCGCCCACCACGCCCACGATCTCGAATCCCTCCGGTCCGTCGCCGGTGATGTGGCGCCCCACGGCGCTCCCGCCGGGGAAGAAACGCTCCTCGATCGCGCGGCTCACGATCACCGTCGGTGGGCCGTCCGGGCCGTCCCGCTCGTCGAAGAGACGCCCCGAGAGGAGGGGAATCCCCATGGCCTCGAAGTAGCCGCCCGAGGCGAGCTGCCACCCCACGTCCGGCGGGCGCTCGCCCGGAGGCACGGGCTCGTCCAGGCGCTCGAAGGGCGCGGTCCAGTTGTTGCCGGTGAGCGGGATCACCACGGCCGAGCCGATCGCCTGCACCCCGGGGATCGCCCGCACGGCCGCCTGGAAGTCGCGGTGGAACGCGGCCCTCGCGTCGACGGCCTGGTATCGCTCCGCGGGAAGCTGCACGCCGAGCGTGATCACCCCCTGCGCGCGGAAGCCCGGATCGACGGCGAGGAGCGCGTCGAACGACCGGACCACGAGCCCCGCGCCCAGCACGAGCACGAGGGCAAGCGCGATCTCCGCCGTGACCAGCGCGCGGGTCGCACGGCGCGCCTGCCGACCCGCGGACGCCCGACCCGCCCCCGCGAGGGTGTCTCCCGCGTTCTGTCCGCGCGCGCCGATCGCGGCCATCAGCCCGAACACGAGCGCAGCCAGCAGGGCGAGGGCCAGGGCGAAGCCCAGGACGGGTCCGCCCACGCGCACGTCCTCCAGCCCCGGCGCCCTGACGGACGCGGGAACCAGGGCCACGAGCGCGCGCGACCCCCAGGCCGCCAGGGCGATGCCCGCGGTGCCCGCCATGAGCGTCAGGGCCGCGCTCTCCGCCAGGAGCTCACCGGCGACCCTCCCCCATCCCGACCCCAGCGCGAGCCGGACGGCGACGTCGCGGCGGCGCGCGAGGGAGCGGGCGAGCTGGAGGTTGGCGACGTTCGCGCACGCGATGAGCATCACGAAGCCGACGGCCGCCAGGAGGAGGATCAACGCCTGCTTGGTGTCGCCGACCACCTGGTCGCGGAGGGGCACGGCGTAGTACGTGGAGCCGGTATTCTGCTCGGGGTGCTCGACCTCGAGCTGGGCCGAGATGCGCTCCAGGTCGTCGGTCGCGGTCCGCGCCGTCTGGCCGGGTGCGAGGCGGGCCACCGCGAAGACCCATCCGGACTTCCGTTGCTCGGGGGCCACGTCGGGCACGTTCGAGGGAAGGACGAGCTCGACCGCGTGTCCGGGGGGGAACGCGACCCCGGACGGGATGATGCCCACCACCTCGTACGCGGCGCCGCCGATCGTGAGGCTCCTCCCGATCATCCCCGGGTCCGAGCCGTAGCGCTCCTCCCAGAGACGATGGCTCATCAGGAGCACGTTGGGTGTCCCGAGCCGGAAGTCGAGCGGCACCAACGAGCGCCCGAGCTCGGGTTGGATGCCGAGGATCTCCATCAGGCCGGGACCCGCCAATAGCCCCGACACGCGGTACGGCTCCGCGTCCCAGACGGTGATCTGGAGGTCGCCGAAGGTGGCGATCTGCGACAACGACTGACGCCGATGCTCGATGTCCACGTAGTCGCCGATCGCGATGAACTGCTTCGTGACGCCCGTCTCCCGGTCACGGTGGTCGAGCACGACGAGCCGGTCGGCCTGCGGGTACGGCAGCGGGCGGAGCACCACGGCCTCGAACACCGAGAACACCGCCACGTTCAGACCGATGGCCAGCGCGAGCGTGAGGACGGCGGCCGCGGTGAACGCCGGCTCGCGCAGAAGACGCCTGAAGGCGTGACGAAGGTCGGTGAGGAACACGGGGATCCGCTCCGGGAGGGTGAGCAGGGAGACGCGCGCGCAGTCCAGGAAGAGGAGCACCAACGCCAGGCGGGAGGGCCCGCGCCGCCCGGCGGCGCGCTCGATCGTGAGGTCGTGGAGCGCGGGTGTGAACACCTCGTCGCGTACGCGCGCCGGGAGGAGGCGCGCGAGCAGCCCGGTGAGACGTGGATGCTCAGCCAAGCGGCGCCTCCTCGGCCAGTCGGTCGACCTCGCGGTGGAAGTCGCGGGCCACGGACCAGGCGCGTCTGCCTTCGGCGGTGATCCGGTAGCGGCGCTCGGTGACGGTCTGGCCGGGCACCTCCACCTGCTCGTACCACCCCTCCACCCACCCCGACTTCTCGAGGCGGGCCATGAACTGGTAGAAGGCGGCGCGCGTGCGGCGGACACCGAAGCCCCCGACGACGTCGCGGAGCTCCCGGCCCGGACGCGGCCCGCTCAGCAGGACACCGAGGGCGAGGTACTGCAGCGGAGAGATCTCGGGCACGTCGGAGGGCATGGGCAGCATCCGGATAATGGTACGTTACTCGGCCAACGTAACATTGGACGCTCCCCGGAGCGCAAGGGTTGTCACCGCTCGGGGGAAGCGGCCGCCCTCCGGACGTGGTCGGCCGATCAGTCCTCCGGTCGCACAGCGGTGAGCGCCAGCGCCGCCCCCAGCCCCCGCGCGATCTCCACGGCGTCGCCGTCCGCCCAGAAGTGCATGAAGAAGAGGTGCGGCTCGTCGAGCAGAAGGTGGTTGTGGAGCGCGGTCACCGCGATCCCGTGCGCCCTCAACGCCGCGATGACGGGGTTGACCTCCGTGGGCAGGAGCACGAAGTCGCCGGTCGCGACCGCGCGGCCGCCGCCGGTGGGCTGGAAGCCGATCGCGGTGGCGAGGCCCATCGAGGGGCCGACCTCCTCGCCGGCGACGCGGAGGGCCTCCGAGCGGGGCGCCGACACCCTGTAGAGCCCGCCGCCCGCACTCCCGTGCCGGCCGAGGGCCGCCGCGACGGCCGCGGTGTCGAGCGCCAGCGCCGGCTCCGTGCCCGCCGGCGAAGGGGCGGCCGGCGTCGCCGTGAGCGCCAACGCGGCACGCACCGTACGCGCGATCGCCACCGCGTCGCCTTCGCCGTGCACGTGCATGTACATGACGCGGGGCGACTCGAAGAGCAGGTGGTTGTGCAGCGCGGTCTGCATCACCCCGCCCTGCTGGAGCCGACTCATCACCGGCTCGATCTCGTCCTCCGCGAGCACCAGATCTCCCATGGCGAGGACCGTCCCGTCTGCACGCGGTTTCATGGCCACCCACGAGCCGAGCGCGAGCCCCGGGGACACGGACACGCCCCGCACGGTGACGTGCAGATCGCTCCTCGGCATGGAGAAGCGGTGGACCCCGTCCGGCTGCGCCGCGCTGGACCTGCCCATGGCGCCGTCCACGGCACTCCAGTCGATGCGTTGGGCCCCGGCGGCGGCCGGCGAGGCGAGGAGGGTCACGAGCGCGAGAACACGGGGGTATCGGGACATGGGCAGGCTCCGGGTGTGGGGTCGTCGGGCCTATACTACACGTGCGCGCGCGGCACGCGGTCCGTGTTGCCTCGCGGGACCCACGGTCCGCGCCCCCCTGCGTCGCTCGACCCCATCGCCACAGGAGCGTCCCCTTGGGTGGCCTCAGGCAGCTCGTCTGGGCGGCGATGCTCGTACCCTCCGCCCTCGCGGCTCAATCCACGAGGGCGCCATCCGGGGCGACACTCGCCGGGCGGCCCACGCTGTCCACGGCCGTTCCGACCATCCCGGTCTCGATCGACGGGCGCCTCGACGAGGCCGCCTGGGCCATCGCTGATTCGGTCTCCGGGCTGACCCAGGTTGAGCCGAGCGAAGGCGCGCCGCCGTCGGCGCGCACGGTGGTCAGGGTGCTCGCGGTGGGTGACGCGCTCGTCATCGGCATCGTCGCCTCCCAGCCGGACGGCACCGACGTGGTGAGCTACGCGAAGGCGCCCGACTCCGACCTCCGCAACGAGGACCACGTGCGCGTGGTGCTCGACACCTTCCTCGACGGGCGAAGCGGCTACGTCTTCGCCGTGAACCCCTCGGGCGCCCGCTACGACGCCCTCGTCACCGGACAGAACGACGGGGAGGACGACAGTTGGGACGGGGTGTGGGAGGCGCGCACGGCGCGCGGTGCGCACGGTTGGAGCGCCGAGATCCGCATTCCCGTTCGGAGCCTCGCGTTCCGTCCGGGTCTCGACCGATGGGGACTCAACGTCGAGCGCCGGATCCAGGGGCTCCAGGAGACCGACCGCTGGTCGGGGGCCCGCCGCGACTACAAGGTCACGCAGACCAGCCTGGCTGGAATCCTCGACCACGTGCCGTCCTTCGACCTCGGCCTCGGGACGAGCGTCCGGCCCGCGCTCACGGGGGGCGGTGGCAGGGCGTCCTCCACGCAGTCGTTCGAGGCCACGGCCCATCCGTCCCTCGACGTCACCCAGCGCCTCGGCGCCAACCTCCTCGCGTCGCTGACGCTCGACACGGACTTCGCCGAGACGGAGGTGGACACCCGGCGCACGAACTTCACCCGCTTCCCGCTCTTCTTCCCGGAGAAGCGCTCGTTCTTCCTCGAGGGCTCCGACATCTTCGCGTTCGGCACCGGCGACGAGGAGAGCGTCGTGCCCTTCTTCAGCCGCCGCATCGGCCTCGTGGAGGGCGGATCCGTTCCCCTGGACGTGGGCACGAAGATCAACGGGCGCGTCGGCGGCACGAACCTCGGCGCCCTGGTCGCGCGCACGGGCGATCAGGACACGCTCGCCACCGCCGCGACGCTGGGCGTGATCCGGGTACGGCAGAACGTGCTGCGCGAGTCCTCGGTGGGGTTCATCGGGACCTTCGGCGACCCGCAGGGACGAGGCGGAAGCTGGATGATCGGTCCGGACGCCACCTTCCAGACGTCCCGGCTCGGAGGGAGCAAGAACCTCTCCGTCGGCCTGTGGGCCCTCGCGATGGACCGGGATTCGCTCGCTGGCGACCGCACCGCCGCAGGCGTGCGCATCGGGTATCCGAACGATCTCATCGAGGCGTCCGCGGCCTACACGCGCATCGGCGAGGCGTTCGATCCCTCGCTCGGGTTCGTGCCGCGTGCGGGCGTGCACGCGGCCTCGCTCCAGGTGAACTGGCAGCCGCGGCCCGGCAGGGTGGGCCCGCTCCCGATCCGGCAGTGCTTCTGGGAGAACGAGCTGACCTTCGTGGCGGGCCTCTCGGGCGGCTGGCAGAGCTACCGGTACTTCATGGCGCCCATCAACTGCCGCCTGGAGAGCGGCGACCGCTTCGAGTTCAACATCGTGCCGCAGGGCGAACGGCTCGGCGAGCCGTTCGAGGTGGCGAGCGGGGTGCCCGTCGAGGCCGGAGCGTACCACTTCCTGCGCTACCGGCTGGAGGCGGGCCTCGCGGCGAAGCGGCGGCTGTCCGCGCAGGCGACCTGGTGGTTCGGAGGCTTCTACGACGGCACGCTCCACCAGCTCCAGCTCACCGCCACCTGGAATCCCACGCCGCTGTTCACGGCGGAGGTGAGCGGCGAGCACGACATCGGCGACATGCCGAGCGGTCCCTTCACGGCCGACCTGTGGGGCGTGCGCGTCAGCGCGAACGTCTCCCCGGATCTCCAGGTCTCCAGCTTCACGCAGTACGACACCGAGAACCGGACGCTCGGCACCAACACCAGGCTGCGGTGGACGTTCAGTCCCCTCGGCGCGCTGTTCGTCGTGTACAACCACAACCTGGGTGACCCGGATCCGGGCGTCCCCGCGCGGTGGAGCGCGCGCCGCCTCGCGTTCGCGTCGAACCAGATCCTCGTGAAGGCGGAGTACGTGACGCGCTTCTGACCCGGACGCGGGCGGCTCCGGCGCACACCCTCTCCTTCAGGCCCGCGCGGCGAAGTCGACGCGGGTCGTCGCCCTCGCGTCCGGGGGTGAGGCCCGCCACCACCGCACCGAGCTCCGCGTGGACGTCCTCCGCCGCCATCGTGCCCGCCTCGATCGCGTGGCGGAGGTCCCCCATCTCGCGGCACTGCGTCAGCGAGTCGACCACGACCCTGGCCTCGCCCATGAGGCGCGGATCGATCTCCCGCTTGTGCGGGTTGTCGGCCCCGACGGCGGCGACGAACGTCCCCGGCGGGACCATGCCTGGTCGCACGAAGGGCTCGGCGGACGTCGTGCAGGTCACGCACACGTCGCAGCCGGCCGGCGCGCCCTCCAGGTCCGCCGCGACCTCGACGGGGAGCCCGAGCTCGGCGGTCATCTCGGCCGCGAAGGCCTCGGCGCGCCGCACGGCGCGGTCGTCGTCGCCGCCCTTCTCAGGATCGGCGCGAGGACCCTGGTCGATCGGCGCAGGCGGCTCGTGGCCGCCGCGGCGTTCGTGGCGATCTTCTTCTTCGACGTGCCCTCTCCGCAAATCGTCGTCGGCACCGCCGCGGTCGGCCTCCTCTGGCACGTCCTGACGGTGCCCTGAAACCGTCGCTCCACCCCGCGCGTAGGTCCCCGCATGTCAATACTCGTACTCATGGAAGAAAGCCATGCCCAGGGGTGACTACCTCGGCGAGTTCGAGCAGATGGTGCTCCTGGCCGTCGCGAGACTGAAGAGCGACGCGTACGGGATGTCCATCCTCCAGGAGCTGGTGGACACCACGGGGATCGAGCCCGCGGTGGCGTCGGTGTACGCCGCGCTCGACCGGCTGGAGCGGCAGGGCCTCGTGAAGTCCGGCGTGGGCGAGCCCACGCCGGAGCGGGGCGGCCGGGCCAAGCGCTACTTCCGCCTCCGCCCCGCGGGTGCCCGGGCGCTGGAGCGCTCCCGCGCCGCGCTGAACGCGCTCTGGAAGGGGCTCGAGCTGGATCCGGACGCCCGGGCATGACTCCTCGGCGGATCCCCCCTGCCCCACCCCGGTGGGCGGCCGCGCTGCTCGCCGCCCTCCTCCCGTGGCGCTACCGCGACGAGCATCTCGGCGACCTGCACGAGGGCTATCTCCGTCGTGCCGCCCATGACGCGCGAGCGGCCCGGGGCTGGTACGTCCGGCAGGTGCTCCGCTCCGTGCCCGGCGCGCTTCGCCTTCGCCTGCAGACCCACCACGATCATCCCGGGGGGAACCGCATGGAGACCGTCGCCCAGGACATCCGCTTCGGCCTGCGGGCCCTCTGGAAGAGCCCGGGGTTCGCCGTGGTCTCCATCGTCACCCTCGCCCTGGCGATCGGGGTGAACACCTCGATCTTCAGCCTCGTGAGCGCCATCGTGTTCGGCGACCTGCCGATCCAGGACCTGGGCACGGCGGCCATCGTCCGCGGGACCAACGGCGAGCTGGGCATCGACCAGGGGAGCGTCTCGCCGGCCGACTACCTGGACCTGGCGGAGCGCAGTCGGAGCTTCGCGTCGCTGTCGGCCCTCAGCGAGGGCCAGTGGGTGGTGACGGGCGGCGACACGCCCGTCCGGGTCGACGGCCTCATGTTCACCGCCGGCCTCACCGAGACGTGGCGGCTCCCACCCGTCGTGGGCCGGTCCTTCGCTCCCGGGGAAGACCGCGAAGGCGCGACTCCCGTGGTCATGCTCACCTACGGGTATTGGCAGGAGCGATACAGCGGACGGGCCGACGTCCTGGGCGAGACGATCCGCCTGGACGGCATCGAGCGCACGATCGTCGGCGTCACGGACCCGCGGCTCGAGTTCGGAGGGTTCCGGAAGGCGAAGGTCATCATCCCCCTGATCCTGAACCACGCCCAGCCCGACCGGAGCACCCGGTACCTGTTCGTCGTAGGCCGTCTCGCCGACGGAACGTCCCACCAGGTCGCGGCGGCCGAGGCGGACCGGATCAGCGAGGATCTCGCGCGCGAGCACCCCGTCGAGGACATGGGGTGGCGTCTGTGGTCCGCCCCCGTGCGCGATTCCCTCGTCGACTCCGAAGGGAACACGCTCCTGCTCTTCCTCCAGATCACGGTGGGGATGGTCATCCTCATCGCATGCGCCAACGTGGCGAACATGCTGCTGGCGCGGGGCACCGCCCGGGCTCGCGAGATCGCGGTACGCTCGGCCCTGGGCGCGGGCAGGGGCCGACTGGTCCGGCAGCTCCTCACCGAGAGCCTGATGATCTCGGCGGCGGCCGCTGCCCTGGGAATCGGGATCGCCTACGGGCTCAACCGAGCCTTGATCTGGATCTCCGCCGGCCAGGAGCCCGCCTTCCTCATGGCGCAGATCGACGGGAGGGTCCTGGCGTTCACCGTGGCCATCTCCCTGGCCGCCCCCCTGGTCTTCGGGCTCTTCCCCGCCCTGCGCGCTTCCGCGGGCGGGCCCGAGGCGGCGCTCCGCGACGGCCGGTCCGGCGACGGAGGTCGGTCGGGAAAGCGGTCCCGCGCGGTCCTCGTGACGGCTCAGATCTCCCTCGCCCTCACCCTCATGGTGGTGGCGAGCCTCCTCACCCGATCGGTCATCAACCTGCAGACCCGTCCCCTCGGCTTCGACCCCGACGGCATCCTCACCCTGCGCGTGGACCTGCCGGAGGCCTCCTACCCGGGAGCCGAGGCCCGGCGGGTCTTCTTCTCGCAGGCGCGCGACGCCGTCGCGGGCGCTGTCTCGGCCGCGCGCGTCGCGTTGTCGGAGGCGCTACCGGGGGCGGAAGGCGGGCGGCGGCGGTCCTTCGTCATCGAGGGGCGGGAGATCGTCGAGGGACGCGCCCAGCCCGTCGGGATCCTCCTCACCACGTCCCCCGACTACTTCGCCTTCCTCGGCCTGACGGTGGAGCGCGGTCGCGGCTTCATGGAGTCCGACGACGCCGGCTCGTTCCCGGTCGCGGTGATCAGCCGGTCCACGGCCGACCGCTACTGGCCGGATCAGGACCCTGTGGGCGCGCGCCTCCAGATCGCCGGGCAGGACTCGTGGATCCAGGTCGTCGGCGTGGTGAGCGACGTCCGCAGCCAGACCAACTCCAGGGAGGGCGCTCCCAACCTCTATATGCCCCTGGCCCAGGACCTCGGCACCGGTCTGTACCTCCTGGCCCGGACCGGGATGCAGGCCGGGGTCGCGGCAGGCCCCATCCGCCAGGCGATCCGCGAGATCGACGCCGACCAGCCCGTGGACCGGATCCGGACGCTCACCCGGGCCATCTACGAGACCGACGCCGCCACGGTGGCTCTGCTCACGCTCTTCATCACCTTCGCGGTGTTCGCCCTGATCATGGCCGCGGTGGGGATCTACGGCGTGATGGCCTATTCGGTGGCCCAGCGCCAGAACGAGATCGGGGTGCGCATGGCCCTGGGCGCCGAGGGGGCGCGCGTGCGCTGGATGATCGTGTCGCAGGGGACGCGCCTCCTGGCCGCGGGCATCGCCATCGGTCTGGTGGCGGCCTTCGCGCTGAGCCGGCTGCTGGGCAACCTGGTGTACGGCATGGGCACCAGCGACCCGGTGACGTTCGTCGGGGTGCCGGCCGTCCTCGCCGTGGTGGCGCTGGTGGCCAACCTCGTGCCCGCACGGCGCGCCACCCGCATGGACCCCGCCCGGACCCTGCGGTCCGGCTGAGTCCCTCGACAGGGGGGCCGCGCCGCTGGCGGGAGCACCTACGGGTTGAGCAGCCAATCGCTGCCCGCCAAGTTGTGAGCCCGAGCAGTCACCCTCCGACCTCCGCCGGCCTCCCCGATGGGCGTATTCGAGTTCATCATCCTGATCGTCCTCATCTCCACGGCGGGGAAGGTGCTTCTGTCGCGATCGAACCGGCCGCGACTGCCCGACGGCATCCGCTCCCAGGACATCGATCAACTCAACGAAGCCGTGAGCGATCTGCATACCCGGCTGGCCAAGTTGGAGGAGGAGAGGGACTTCTACCGGGCGCTGCTCGAGTCGCCGGATCGGCAGAAGGGGCTGGAGCCGCCGGCGGAGGGAACGGCGGACGAGTCGTAGACGGACCACCTGTCGCTGGAACGGCTTCGGAGGAGGTCGCTGCCGCCGGCCGCGTGGTCGCCGCCGCGATCCCGGTGGCGATCTTCAGCGCGGCCAACCTGGCGAATACACTGTGCGCGCACCGGGTCCGCCTCGTTGCGGGGCGGCGGGTCACGACACCCGGATGAAACCCGAACGGTCCTCCCCGTTGAGGGGGTTCGTCGGCCCGGCGCCTCGGTGGCTCGCGGATTTCCGCGGGACCACACTAGATTCGTCGCGATCGGCCCGACGGCCAGAGGAGTCCTTCGGCACCACCGGGTCGGCTTCCTTCGGCCACGTTGAGGCACCGCCCCGATGAGGCGCACGCACGGAGCGTTGACCGTGCTCGCGACCGTGAAGCCCGGCGCGTCGGACGCGCTGCGCGGCGTGCTGGCACGGATCGACGCCGACATCGAAGACAACCCGCTCGTCCCCTTCAAGACGATCGAGACCGTGCACTTCGCGCGTTGGGCGATCCTCCCGCTCGGCGAGGACGCGGCGGGGACGCCGATCGCGGAGCAGCTCCTCTTCGCGACCAGCCACGACCTCCCGACCGACGTGCACATCGCGGAGCTTCTGACCCGTGTCGGCCGCGGCATCGACGAGGTCTACCGGCACTGCGAGGGGTACCCCGCGGGACCGGACCGGACCCGGGAGAGCCGGTGGGCCTACCTGATGGCCCACGCCGTGGACTGCACCACCCTCTACGTCGGCGCGCCCGAGCTGACCGTCGGCCGCGTCCACGCCGAGGCCGCGCTGAGGGAGCGGATCGAGGCGTTCCTGGACGGCCCCGGAGCCCCCACCGCCGCCTCGCCGCCCGACGGGATCAGGGACGACGTGCGCGGCTTCGTGGCCGCCGAGCCGGACCTCGCCTGGGCGGTCGACTCACCCGGCCCGGCCATCCGGCCGCTCGGAGCGCTCGGATGGGCGGGTCTCGTGGCCCTCGCTCTGCTCGTGGCTCCCCTGATCCTGCTCTGGCTCGCGGTGACACGCGTGCACGAGGCGATGGACGAGCGGCGCGGGCTCACCGATCCGCAGGACGTCGTGGCCGAGCCCGGCTCGCAGGCACACGGCGCGCACGTGCGGACGGTCGCGGAGAAGGAGGACCAGATCGTGCAGAACCAGCTCACGCACGTCGTCGCCCTGAAGCCGGGGTGGTTCCGGCGGGCGAGCCTGCGGGTGGTCCTCGCGCTCCTCGACTTCGGCGGACGCAACGTCTACAACCAGGGCGTGCTGTTCGGCGTCTCGACGCTCCACTTCGTCCGATGGGTGGTGATCGACGGGGGCCGGCGGCTCCTCTTCGTCACGAACTACGACGGCAGCATGACCGGCTATGTCAGCGACTTCGTGCACAAGTCGTGGCAGATCCCCTCCGCGCTGACGGCCATCTGGACGCACACGATCGGCTTCCCGCGCACGCGCTTCCTCGTCGGCCAGGGAGCCCGCGACGTCGAGCGCTTCACCGCGTTCCTCCGCGGCCACCAGGTGGAGACCCAGGTCTGGTACAGCGCCTACAAGCGCCTCACCACGGGCAACCTGGTGAACAACGCCCGCATCCGACGGGGCGTCTCGGACGGGCCGGACCAGGTGACGACCGAAGAATGGCTGGGCCGGCTCTGATGGAACGGCCATGAGCGCGCTCGACCTCGCGGACGTCCAGGGCATCATCCGCCGCGGGTACGGCGACATGTTCCATGCGTGCTTCGTGCTCCTCGAGGTCGTCGACGGCGCGGCTGCGCGCCGGTGGGTCGCCGTGCTCGCCGACGAGATCACCGACGCCGTCGTCAAGCCGCCGGCGGGCCGGGTGAACGTCGCCTTCACGCACGGCGGCCTCCAGGCGTTGGGGCTGCCCAGCGCCGTGCTCGACGGCTTCTCGCGCGAGTTCCGGGAGGGGATGACGGCGCCCCACCGCCGCCGCATCCTGGGCGACCGCGGCGACAGCGACCCCGAGGGATGGGATTGGGGCGGGCCCCACCACAGACCGGTGCACGCGGCCCTCCTCCTCTATGCGCCGAGCGCGGCCCGACTCGCCGAGCTCCACGCGGCGCATCGCGCGAGGTTCGAGGCGTCGGGGCTGGCGGAGATCCGGAGGCTCGGCACGATCCGGCTCCCCGACCGGAAGGAGCACTTCGGGTTCCGCGACGGGATCGGCCAGCCGGAGATGGAGGGGCTCGACGAGGGCGGCCCTCCCGACAACGTGGTCGCGACCGGAGAGTTCCTCCTTGGCCATACGAACGCGTCCGGCCGCGTCGCGGCGCTCCCCGGCCCTGTCGCGCTCAACGGCTCCTACCTGGTGCTGCGCCAGATGGAGCAGCACGTGAAGCGGTTCTGGGCATTCGCGGACGGCGCGAGCCGTCGCGCGGACGGTGCGGCGGACATGGACGGGTGCGTGGCGCTGGCCGCGAAGATGGTCGGGCGCTGGCCCAGCGGCGCCCCGCTGGTCGGCAATCCCGAGCGGGACCCGTACGCGGACGTCGCCGAAGGGAACCTCCCGTCCGACGCGGATCAGGACCGCTTCCGCTACCACGACAACGATCAAGAGGGGTACGCCTGCCCGGTCGGGGCGCACGTGCGGCGCACGAACCCCCGGGACGGCCTCCCCCCCAGCCCACGGATCTCGTCGAAGGTCGCGAACCTCCGCCGCATCATCCGTCGAGGGCGCGCGTACGGCGCTCCCGTCGCCGCGTCGATGAGGCCGGAGGACATCCTCGCCGCGGCCGACCCCGGCGGTGAGCGCGGCCTGCACTTCCTGTGCTTCTGCGCCGACCTCTCCCTCCAGTTCGAGTTCATCCAGCAGAACTGGGTGAACAGCCCCAAGCTCGGCGGCCTGTACGCGGACCCGGACCCGCTCATCGGTGCGCACGACCCGCGCCATCCCGCGTACGACGACACCTTCACCGCTCCGGGAGTGCCGATACGGGGACGCGCGCGCGGGTTGGGGCCGTTCGTGGCGGTCCGCGGGGGCGCCTACCTGTTCATGCCGGGGATCCGGGGGCTCAGGGCGCTGGGCGACGGCACGAGCGGTTGACGCATGCGCGGCCCAGCCCGATATACCTCCAAGCGCGTCTTCTCCGTCGGTCTGTGGGTCCCCTCCTCCCGAACGTGAAGGCGCCGATGCCGAGCCCCGACCTCCGGCGCGCCTCACCATGTCTCGAAGGAACACCCCCCGCAGCTCCGCCGACCCCGGCTCGAGGCGCCTCCGCCTCTGGCTCGGCGCCATCCTCATCGTCGTAACCACGGTCGTCGCCTACCGTCCGGCCATCCAGGGTGGGTTCATCTGGGACGACGACGACTACGTCACCAACAACGACCTGCTGCGCACCGACGCCGGTCTCGCTCGGCTCTGGGAGCCCGGGCAGACCCACCAGTACTATCCAGCCGTGTTCACGACCTTCTGGGTCGAGTACCACCTCTGGGGGCTGAACCCGCGCGGATACCACGTCGTCAACGTGCTCCTGCACGTCGCCAACGCCCTGCTGCTGTGGAGGATCCTGGTCCTGCTCGGCATACCCGGGGCGTGGATGATCGGCGCCGTCTTCGCGCTGCACCCGATGCACGTCGAGTCCGTGGCGTGGATCACCGAGCGGAAGAACGTGCTGTCGGCGCTCTTCTACCTGCTCGCGGCACTGGCGTATCTCCGGTTCGACCCCATGCGCGACGAGGCCGCCACCTCGGAGTCGCACGCGCGCCCGTGGGGAGCCTATGCGCTCTCCCTGGTGCTGTTCGTCCTGGCGCTGCTCAGCAAGTCGGTCACGTGCTCGCTGCCGGCCGCCCTGATCCTGGTGATGGTCCTGCGCCGGCAGCGGCTCGGGCTCGCGCGCCTCCTGCCCCTGGTGCCGATGTTCGTCCTCGGCTTCGCCGCGGCCGTGCGCACGGCCCACCTGGAGCGGACCTCCGTCGGCGCCGTGGGAGCCGCCTTCGACTTGAGCTTCGCGGAGCGCTGCCTGATCGCATCCAGGGCGCTTCTGCACTATCCCCTCAAGCTGCTCGTCCCCTACCCGCTCGTCTTCACCTATCCGCGCTGGACGATCGACGCCGGCCAGTGGCGTTCCTGGTGGCCGGTCGTCGTGGTGCTCGCTGTGGGAATCGCCGCGCTCGTCGCCTTCCTCCGCGGGCGACGGGGACCGGCGATCGCCCTCGCGTTCTTCGCGGGGACCCTCTTCCCGGCGCTGGGCTTCGTCGACTACTGGCCCATGGTCTACTCGTTCGTCGCGGACCACTTCGGCTACCTGGCGAGCATCGGCCTCATCGCCCTCGTCGTCGCTCCCCTCGCCCGACGCTTCGGGGACGTGCGTGCCGGGCAGGCGCTCGCGGGCGCGGTCCTGCTCGTCTTCGCGGCTCTCGTGTGGAGGGCGGGCGGGAAGTACAGGAACGAGGAGACGCTGTGGCGCAGGACCATCGCGGACAACCCGGGCGCCTGGATGGCCTACAACAACCTGGGGGTGGTCTTCCTGCGCGATCACGGCCGGCTCGGTGACGCGGCCGACCTGGTCCGGCGCGGCGACCTCCGCGGCGCCGCCGACGTGCTCGCGGCGTCGCCCACCGCGGCGCTCGACAGCATCGCCGGGCGCCTGCGCGGGCTGAGCCCGGATCACGATGCGCAGGTCGCCGACGCGCTGGAGCGGAGGCGGCGACCGTTGATCGACGAGGCGATCGAGCAGTTCGAGGCGTCGCTGCGCATCGACCCCGACAACGTCCAGGCGATGGGCAACCTCGCCGTTGCGATGCACCGGCTCGGGCGCTACGAGGAGGCCCTCTCGTACTGGCGCGCGATCGTGGCGCGCGGGAGCGCCACGCCGGACGACCTCTACAGGATGGGCCTGACACTCGAGAAGCTCGGCCGGGCCGACGAGGCCATCGCGGATTACCAGCGCATCCTGGACGAGGCTCCCGAGCACCTCGCCGCGCGCCTGCAGCTCGGGGAGCTCCTGGCCCGGGAGGGACGACACGACGAGGCGAAGGTGCACTTCGAGTACCTCGTCGCGCGCTACCCGGGGAGCGTGCAGCTCCAGCTCTACCTCGGCGGGCGTGCGGAGATCGACGGCGACTGGGCGAAGGCCATCGAGCACTACGAGTCGGCCCTGCGGTACGCGCAGGACACCGCGGGCGCAGCCGACCTGACGAAGCGCCTGGCCACCATCCGGGCTACGTGTCCCGATCGGCGGTTCCGGGACGCCAACGCCGCCGTCCGGCTCGTCGAGCCCCTCGTGCGGGCGACCGGGCGGCAGGATCCGACCGCCTTGCACATCCTCGCCGCGGCCCTCGCGGACGTAGGGCGCTTCGACGAGGCGGTGCGCACCGCCGAGGAGGCGCTGGCTCTCGCACGGGAGAAGGACATGACCCAGCTCGTCGCGGAGCTCGAGCCACGGCTCGAGGCCTACCGCGCCGGGCGCGCCGACCCGGATTGACTCCGCATCGCCCGTGCGGGCGATGCTGGCGTCGGCGTCCGCCTCGGGTGCATGTTGGCAGCGATTCGCGCCGCCCCACGCGCGTCGTTTCTCGACGCTTCCCGGGAGCACCCGATGCGCGCAGATCGCTGGAGTGCGGCTGGAGTCCGGGCGTCCGCCCTGGCGCTGGTCCTGCTGCCCGGCCCTCTGGCCGGCCAGGGCTCCCCGGCCCGCGTGGACTCGCTGCTCCGCTCCATGACGCTTGAGGAGAAGGTGTCCTTCCTCCGGGGCGAACCCGACCCCGCGGGCGAGGGCCAGGCCGGGTACATGCCCGGCGTGCCCCGGCTCGGCATCCCGCCGCTCCGCCTGACCGACGGGCCCGCGGGCGTGCGCACCCGGCTCCCCGCCACCGCGCTGCCCGCACCGGTCGCGCTGGCGGCGTCCTTCGATCCGGCCCTGGCGCGGCGCTATGGCGCCACCGCCGGCCACGAGGGGAGGGCGCGCGAGCAGGACGTCCTGCTCGCGCCCATGGTGAACATCGTCCGCGTCCCCCAGGGGGGTCGCAACTTCGAGACCCTGGGCGAGGACCCCTACCTCGCCGCCCGCATGGTGGAGGAGGAGGTGCGGGGGATCCAGGGCGCGGGGCTCATCGCCACCGTGAAGCACTACGTGGCGAACAACTTCGAGGACGCGCGCACGAGCGTCAGCGCCGACATCGACGAACAGGCGCTGCACGAGATCTACCTCCCGGGCTTCGAGGCCGCCGTGGCCGCCGGCGCCGGAGCGGTCATGTGCGCGTACAACCAGGTGAACGGGGCGTTCGCCTGCGACGATCCCGAGCTCCTGGACCGGGTGCTCCGCGACGCGTGGCACTTCCCGGGATGGGTCATGACGGACTGGGGGGCGCGGCACTCGGCGGCGGCCCTCGGGGCCGGCCTCGATCAGGAGATGCCGGGCGGCCGCGGCTCGCCCCGCCAGCCCGTCTACTTCGGGGATTCCCTCGTGGCCGCCGTGCGCGCCGGACGTACGCCCGAGGCGCGGGTCGACCAGGCGGTTCGCCGCATCCTGACACAGATGGACCGCTTCGGCCTCCTGGACGCGTCCGCCGCGTCCCGTCCGCCTCTCGACTCCGTGGCCGGTGCCGCCGTAGCGCGCGATGCCGTCATCGAGGGGGCGGTGCTCCTCAAGAACGCTCGGAGCCTGCTCCCCATCGACGCCGCGACGCTCGCCTCGAGCGTGGTGGTGGGACCCGCCGCGGTGCATCCCCTCGTCGGGGGCGGTGGCAGCTCGCACGTCCTGCCGCTGGGCGTGGACGCGCCGCTCGCGGCGCTCCGGCGGCGTACGGGCGGAGCCGACGTGCGCTACGTGGCCGGCATCGACCTCGACGGGGAGCCGGTGCCGGCGTCGGCGCTGTCGCCCCCGGCCGCGGGGGGCGCCGGGTCGCGCGCGTCCGGCCTGCTCCGTTCCGAGGACGACGCGAGCGCGGGTGTGGACGCGGTCGTCGATTTCACCGGCGACCGCATGCTTCCGGCAACGCACCGACGGCGCTGGAGCGGCTCGCTCACCGCGCCCCGGTCCGGCGACTACGAGATCGCGCTCCAGTGGTCGGGCGCCCGGGTCGCCATGACCCTCGACGGCCAGGACTTCCTCCCCCGTCGGGTCAGCCTCGTGCCCACGGCCGACGGGCTCTCCAACGCCAGGCGTGCGGTGCACCTCGAGGGCGGCGTGCCCCACGCGCTCACGCTTACGGCGGAGCCGGGAGGCCGCGGGGCCACCGAGGAGGGGATGGGGCTCCGTCTCGCGTGGGTGACGCCCGAGCGGCGGCAGGCGCTGGTGGACGAGGCCGTGGAGGCTGCGCGCACCGCCGATGCAGCCGTCGTGTTCGCGTACAACGAAGGAACCGAGGGCATCGACCGGGAGAGCCTGTCCCTTCCCGGCACCCAGGACGCCCTCGTCGAGGCGGTGGCCCGCGCCAACCCCCGGACGGTGGTGGTCCTCCAGACCGGAGACCCGGTCCTCATGCCGTGGATCGACGACGTGCCGGCCGTCCTCGAGACGTGGTATCCGGGCGAAGCCGGCGGAGACGCCACCGCCGCGCTCCTCCTGGGCGAGGTCGCGCCCGGCGGGAAGCTCCCGGTGACGTTCCCCCGCTCGGAAGCCGACCCACCCACGGCCGATCCCGGGCGCTACCCCGGTGTGGACGGTCACGCCACGTACGCCGAGGGCATCCTGGTGGGATACCGGTGGTACGATGCCCGTGGGATCGAGCCCCTCTTTCCATTCGGCCACGGCCTGTCGTACACGACGTTCGGGTACGGCGACCTGTCCGTGCGGCCCGCCGGAGACGGCCTCGACGTCGCGTTCGACGTCGAGAACACGGGAGCCCGCAGCGGCGTCGAGGTGGCCCAGGTGTACCTCGGCCCGGTCGCCGGCGCGCCGGCCCCCATGGCGCCGAAGAGCCTCGTGGGCTTTCGCCGGGTAGCGCTGGCCCCCGGCGAGCGGCAGCGGCTGAACGTGCGCGTGGACGGCCGCTCCCTCTCGTCCTGGTCCGAAACCGACCACGCCTGGCGGCGCGCGACGGGAGCCCGGGCCGTGATGGTGGGATCGTCCTCGCGGGACATCCGACTGACGGGAAGCACGAACGTGGCGGGTGGGAGGTGAGGACCCGCATCGGTCCTCGGCGCCCGCGTCGGCTCGGCTCGGCGCGCGACCCTCCCACGGTGCCGCGCGACACGTCCTTACCCACGCCATCGCACAGGAGGGAAAGATGGCCGTACAAATGCAGCCTTCGGATCTGTCCCGGGCCGACGAGAACGACATCCGCACGTGCGTGAAGCGCTTCGTCGAGCTCGCGCTCGCCCGCGACTTCACGACCCTCGTCGACGAGCTGGCCACCGAGAACGTCGTCTTCCTGCCGCCCGACCACCCCGTTTGCAACGGTCGGGCCGAGACCCTGGCCTACCTGAACGGCTACCCCGAGATGAAGTCGTTCGAGGCGCCCCTCGTCGAGATCCACGGGAGGGGCGACACGGCCGTCGGTCGTGGGACCTTCGACATCACTGCGATCGTCGAGGGCCAACCGACCCGGCTGGTCGGCAAGTGGGTGAACGCCTACCGGAAGACCACGTCCGGCTGGCGGGTCACCCACGACATCTGGAACAGCGACGCACCGATCGGCTGACCGCGCCGCAGATGGAAAGTGAGCGGGGAGGCCACGGCGTGGTGGCCTCCCCGCTCGTCGCCAACGTGGCCGACCCGACGTTCGCACACAGACGATCAGGAGCAGCCCGATGGCCAGGAGGCTGATCAGGGGGGCTCCGGAGCCACCGTAGACGCGTACTCCACGGCATACACGCAGCCGTCGTCCGCGACGACGGTGGCCGCGAATGGGCCATGGTCCGGGCGGGAAAAGCCCGGCGCTCCGTGTCAGGCGGCACAACGCCCCATGCCGCCATCCCCCCCGCCCGGTCGTTCTTCGGGACGAGGATGGCGCGGGAATGCGACCCGAGTGAGGTCGGTGGGCGACACTTTCCGCTCCGGTTCGTTCGTCGCCGATGGCCTCCCCCGAGGCCGGCCCTACGGCTCGCGGAACAGCGCCTCGTTCACCACGTCCCAGACCCAGGTGCGCCCGGGGGGCGCGCCGCCACCCCGCAGGCTCAACCCTCGGGCGGCCCGTCCGCGGAAGCAGACTCGAGGATCGCGTTCCGGACGCCTTCCAGGTGCGATCGCATCAGCTCGACGCATCGCTCACCCTGCCGACGCTCCAACGCCTCGAGGATGCCGACGTGCTGTCGGTGATCCCGCTCCCGCGATCCGAAGATGCCGAGGATCAGGCGCTGCTCCTCGCTGAACAGCCTGCGCAGGACGTCGATGAGCTGGGCGAGCACCGCGTTGCCCGAGGCGCGGGCGATCTCGCGGTGGAACGCCATGTTCACCGAGTTCAGCGCCTCGTCGTCGTCGAGGCTCGCGCTCGCGGCGTCGAGGAGGCGCCGCATCTCGGCGAAGTTCTCGTCGCTCCCGTGGCGCGCGGCGAGCATCACCGAGTACGGCTCGATCGCCATGCGGGCCTCGACGAGATCCACGAGCAGCTTCTTCGTGACCCCGCCCAGGTAGTCGGGCGCGGCCAGCAGGAGCACGTCGTGGCTCCGCGTGACGTACACGCCCGAGCCCTGTCGCACCTGCACCACGCCGATGGTCTCGAGGCGCTTCAGCGCCTCGCGCACGGACGGATGGCCGACCTGGAACTGGCGCGCCATCTCCATGATCGACGGCAGCCTGTCGCCCACCGAGTATCCGCCCGACCGGATCAGGCTCTGGATACGCCTGGCGAGGCGGTCGGCGAGGCTGGCCTTGCCGATGGGCCTGAACGCGTCCCGCGTCACGGCCGCTGATATCCTGCACCGACCGGCACGACCGTCAGGGGAGCCGAGAGGAGGTCCACGGAGCTCCCGCCCACCAGCACGTCGAACACGCCCGGCTCCACCGTGCGTCGCATGTCGGGACCGTGGTACCACAGGTGCTCGGGCCCCAGGTCGAACGTCACCGTCCGGCGCTCGCCGGGCGCCAGCGTGATCCGCTCGAAGCCGCGCAGCTCCTTCACCGGGCGCGTGGCCAGGCTCACACGGTCGTGGATGTAGAGCTGGACCACCTCGTCGCCGGCGCGGGCCCCCGTGTTGGTGACGGCCACCGTGACGCGGAAGCGCCCGGCCGGCTCCACCGAGTCCGGCGTCACCCTCAGGTCCGCGTAGGCGAACGTCGTGTAGGAGAGACCGGAGCCGAAGGGGAAGAGCGGCTCCGCCGTGTCCATCACGTAGCCGCGTCGCGCCGACGGCTTGTGGTCGTAGAACACGGGGACCTGGCCCACCGAACGCGGCACGGTCACGGTGAGCTTCCCGCCGGGATCGATGTCGCCGAAGAGCGCCTCCGCCACCGCGGTCCCGGTCTCCTGCCCGAGGTACCAGCCGTCGAGGACGGCGGGCACCGAGGCCACGAGGTCGGGGATGGCCAGTGGGCGCCCGTGGATCAGCACGAGGACGACCTTCTTCCCCGTGGCCACCACGCGCCGGGCCAGCTCGCCCTGCCGCCCGGGGAGGTCCAGCGAGGCGCGGTCGCCCAGGTGGTTCTCGGCGTACGCCTCGCGCGAGGTCATCTCGTTGTCGCCCACCACGAGGACGACGAGGTCGCTCGCGCGGGCGAGCGCCACGGCCTCGCGCATGCGCGCCTCGTCCGAAGCCGAGTCGGGCTGGACCACGCGGTCGGCGCCCCAGCGGGCGCCGGAGCGCACGCCGCCCATGTGCGGCTGCGGGTCCGGCGTGAAGACCGAGTCCTCGGTGAGACGGACGCCCTCGGCGTAGGAGACGGTGGCGCCCGGGCCCAGGCGGGCGCGGAGCCCCTCCACGATGCTCACGGACCAGCGCGGCACGCCCGAGTAACCGCCGGTGAGCACCTCGGAGGCGTGCGGGCCGATGACCGCGACCCGTGACAGGCCCTCGGAGCGCAGCGGAAGCGCGCCGCCGTCGTTCTTGAGGAGGATGATCGCCTGCCGGGCCGCCTCGAGGGCGAGCGGCCGGGCGTCCGCGCTCCCGGAGATCGCATCGGCCGCGGCGGCATCCACGAAGGGGTTCTCGAAGAGCCCGAGCTCGAACTTCGGGCGCAGGAGGCGTCGCAGCGCCGCGTCCAGCTCGGCCTCGGCCACGGCGCCGCTCCGCACCTGCGCCACCAGCGTCCCGTAGCCGTCCACCTCGGGGAGCTCGAGGTCCACCCCGGCACGCAGCGCGCGGCGCGCGGCCTCCTCGATGTTCTCGGCCAGGCTGTGGCGGGTGATGAGCTCGCGGATCGCGAACCAGTCCGACACGATCGTGCCGTCGAAGCCCCACTCGCCCCGCAGGATCCCGCGCAACATCCAGGCGTTGGCGTGCGAGGGGATGCCGTCGATCTCGTTGTACGAGGGCATCACGCTGCGCGCACCCGCCTCGTGGATCGCGGCCTCGAACGGGTAGAGGAAGTCGTCCCGCAGCGTACGCTCGCCCAGGGAAGCCGGCCCGACGTTGGTGCCCGACTCGGGCTGGCCGTGGCCGGTCATGTGCTTCAGCGTGGCCAGGACGCCGTGCGGGCCGATCGTCGAGCCGCGTCCCTGCAGGCCGCGCACCGCCGCCACGCCCATGCGCGCCGTCAGGAACGGGTCCTCGCCATAGGTCTCCTCGAACCGCCCCCAACGCGCGTCCCGGGCGATGTCCACCACGGGCGCGAGCACCTGGTGCGCCCCGCGCGCGCGAGCCTCCGCGGCGGTGGTCTGGAAGACGCGCTCCACGAGCGCGGGATTCCACGTGCTCGCCAGGGCGATGGCCTGGGGGAAGCTCGTGGCCTCCTCCCCGACCAGCCCGTGGAGCGCCTCCTCGTGGAACATCACGGGGATGCCCAGCCGCGTGCTGTCGCGCACCCAGCGCTGGATCGCGTCGACGTACTCGGCCTGCGCGCGCGCGTCGTGCCCCTCGGTGGTGCGCTCGATGCGGCCCACTCCCAGGCGGAACCACGGCGATGCGCGCCGGGGGTCGAAGCGGCCGGTCGCGCTGTCGGTGAAGGTGGCCTTGCTCGACCACAGGCTCACCATCTGGGCGACCTTCTCCTCGAGGGTCATCCGCCCCAGCAGGTCCTCGATCCGGTCTTCCACGGGAAGCGCCGCATTCCTGTACGGGGCGTCCCGGGGCACCGCCTGGGCGGCCACGGCGGCGGGAAGGAGACACGCGGGAAGGACGAGCAGGAGGGCGCGTGCTCGAGGCCACCGGATCATGGCACCCACCAGTTGGAGGAACCCTCGACGACACCCCAGAATCGCCAAGGTTTCAATGTCATAAGGTCTGCTTAGAACTGCAAGAGCGGGCGCCGTAGGCCGCACGTGGGCCGGGGATCCCTATCCGGAGGCGGGGCGGTAGCCCTCGCGGAAGCGTCGGTAGGGCTCGTCGTAGCGCGCGTGCGCCCCCGGCGCGGGCGCCTCGGGCTCGGCGCGGCGGAGGGTGGCGGAGGCCGCGGCGGCCAGGTCGGGGAACGCGCCGGCGCCCACCGCCGCCAGCAGCGCCGCGCCGTAGGCGGGCCCTTCCTCGCGGTTCACGGTGGTGACCGGCACGCCGTAGACCGCGGCCTGCAGGCTGCGCAGGAAGGGTGCCCTGGCGCCCCCGCCGGTGAGAAGGAAGGCGTCGCTGGAGACCCCCAGCTCGCGGAGGATGGACACCGAGTCCCGAAGCGCGAACGAGATCCCCTCCAGCACGGCGCGCGTCATGTGCGCCCGACGGTGGGCGAGGCTCAGCCCCAGGAACGCGCCCCGCGCGGAGGCGTCGCGGTGGGGTGTGCGCTCCCCCTGGAGGTAGGGCAGGAACGTCACCCCCTCGGCTCCGGGGCGCACCGTGGCCGCCTCCTCGTTCAGGAGGAGGTCGGCGCCCTCCCGCCCCGCGAGCTCGGGAGCGAGGTGGTCGCGGTACCAGGAGAAGGCGCCTCCCGCGGAGAGCACCACGCCCATGAGGTACCAGAGGTCCGGCGCGACGTGGCAGAACGTGTGCACGCGCATGCCGGGGTCGACGCGGGGCTCCGTGGTGGGCGCCAGCACGGTCCCGGACGTGCCCCAGCTCACCACCACGTCGCCCGGACCCACCGCGCCCACGCCGGCCGCGCCGCAGGCGTTGTCGGCGCCACCACCCACCACGGGCGTGCCGGCGGGAAGACCGGTGAGCGCGGCGGCGGCCGGGGAGACCGTCCCCAGCACCTCGGCCGATCCGCCCACCGGGGGAAGGAGCTCTCTCGGCACGCCGACCGCGCCGAGGATCGCGTCGCTCCAGCCGCCCCGGGCGGTGTCGAACATGAGCGTCCCGGACGCATCGGAGGGCTCGCACGCCGCGGCGCCCGTCAGGCGGAGCCGCACGAAGTCCTTCGCCAGGAGCACCGTGCCGAGCCGCTCCCACGCGGCGGGCTCGTGGTTGCGGAGCCAGAGCACCTTGGGGAGCGTGAACCCCTCGAGCGCGGGGTTGCACGCGTGGTCGCGAAGCCCCTCCTCGCCGCCCATCCGCTCGGTGATCTCCACGCACTCGGCCGTGGTGCGCCCGTCGCACCAGAGGAGCGCCGGGCGGATCACCGCGCCCGAACGGTCGAGGAACACCGACGAGTGCATCTGCCCCGTGAGCCCCACCGCCGCCACCCGGGCGTCCGGCATCTTCCCCAGGAGCGCCCTCAGCGTGACCTGCGTCGCCTCCCACCACGCGTCCGGGTGCTGCTCCGCCCACCCCGGCTGCGGCGTGGAGAGCGCCAGCGGCGTGGAGGCGACGGCCGCCACCTCCCCGCCCACGTCCACCAGGATCGCCTTGATCGCGCTCGTGCCGACGTCGATCCCCAGGAAGAAGGACGCGGCCATCAGCGCACGCCCAGGAGGAGCTCCATCGTCAGCTGGTCGAGGCGTTCGTATCCGTACCCCCGGGCGCGGGCGTCGTCGAGGTCGAAGGCGCGGGCCTTCAGCTCCGCCGCGCCATCACGCGAATAGGGGCCGACCACCCCCTGCTCCGCCCCTCGTGCCGCGAGCTCGGCGAGGATCGCCTGGATCTCGGGATCCGCGTCGAAGCGAGCCGCCTTCTCCTTCAGGACGAGGTACGTGCGCATGCTTCCGAGTGCGAAGTCCCACACGCCCCGCTCGTCCTCGGTGCGGTACGCGTGGCTGTCGAAGTGCCGCATCCCCTCCCAGCCGGCGTCCTCCAGGAGCTTCACCAGGAAGAACGCCCCCTTTACATCCTCGCTTCCGAAGCGGAGGTCCTGGTCGAAGCGCCCGGGCTTCTGGGCGTTGAGGTCGATGTGGAAGAGCTTGCCGGCCTCGAGCGCCTGCCCCACGGCGTGCACGAAGTCGAGTCCCGCGAGCTGCTCGTGGGCGACCTCCGGGTTGACGCCCACCATCTCCGGATCGTCGAGCGTGGCGATGAAGGCGAGCATGTGGCCGATGGTGGCCAGGTAGATGTCCCCGCGCGGCTCGTTCGGCTTGGGCTCCAGCGCGAAGCGGAGGTCGTAGCCCTGGTCACGCACGTACGCGCACAGGTAGTCGATGGCCTCGCGGAAGCGGGCCACGGCGACCCTCGGGTCCCGTGCCGCGTTGGTCTCCGCACCCTCGCGGCCGCCCCAGAAGACGTAGGTGGTGGCGCCCAGCTCCACGCCGAGGTCGATGGCGTGCATCGTCTTCTGGAGCGCGTGGGCGCGGACGCGTGCGTCGTTGCTCGTGAACGCGCCGTCCCGGAACACGGGGTCGGAGAAGAGGTTCGTGGTGGCCATCGGCACCTTCATCCCCGTGGCGTCCAGCGCGGCCTTGAACTCCCGCACGATGCGATCGCGCTCCGCCGGCGTCGCGTCGCGCGGAACGAGGTCGTTGTCGTGGAGGTTCACGCCGTACGCACCGAGCTCCGCGAGCTTCTCGACGATGCGCGGCGGTGGTATCGGCGCCCTCACCGGCTCGCCGAAGGCGTCGCGGCCCGGGTTGCCGACGGTCCACAGGCCGAAGGTGAAGTGGTGCTCGGGGCGGGGCGTGTAGTCGTCCTGCGGGAGATTCGGGCTCATCGCTGGCTCCGGATGGCGATCGAGGCACGGCCCGGAAGGGCGGGCACGGCCGTGGCGCGGGTGCGCTTCAGACCGGGATGACCGGGATCCGGTCGTCGAGCGGATCCGCCCACACTGGGTTCGGCACCACCGGCGCCCATCCCGGACGCGCCGGATCCCGGTCGTAAGGATACCCGCCGAGGCGCAGGTACGCCTCGTGATACCTCTGGACCCGCTCGGGATCCAGCTCGACCCCCAGCCCGGGTCCCGTCGGCACCGGTATCGTGCCGTCCACGCACTCCATCTTCCCTCCGACGATCACGTCGTCCACGAGGTGGTGGTAGTGCGCGTCCGCCGCGAAGGTGAGGTTCGGCAGCATCGCTCCGAGGTGGAGCATCGTGGCGAGCTGGATCCCGAGCTCCCCGGACGAGTGCACCGCGACGCCGAGCTGGAAGGTCTCGCACACGCCCGCAGCTTTCACGCAGGCGCGGATCCCGCCCCAGAAGGTGGTGTCGAGGAGGATCACGTCCACGGCCGTATCGAGGATGTTCGCCGAGAGCTGCTCGAAGGTCGTCACCACCGTGTTGGTGGCCAGTGGGACGCGGATCTTCTCCCGGGTCCGCCGCATCCCGTGGAGGCCGAAGACGGGGTCCTCGAGGTAGTCGTTGCGCAGGTCCTCGATCCGTTGTCCGAAGGCGATGGCCTGCTCCGTGGACCAGACGCCGTTCGGGTCGAAGCGAAACCGGTCCTCGGGGAACTCGGCCGCCAGCGCCCGATAGCAAGCGAGCTCGTACTCGGGCGGGAAGACGCCCCCTTTCAGCTTGTGCGTGGTGAAGCCGAAGCACTTCTTCAGGCGATGCGCCTCGCCGAGGAGCTGGTCGACCGTCCTCACCTCACCCTGGCCGTCGGCGGAGCTCGCGTACCGGAAGAACAGGTACGAGGCGAACGGGACCTCGTCGCGCAGGCGTCCTCCCAGGATGTCGTGGACCGGCACGCCCCACTTCTTGCCCAGGAGGTCGAGGCACGCGAACTCCACCGCCGCCAGCACCTGCGTGCGGTTGTTGTAGAGGGAGGCCGTGGGGTTCGCGACCACGAACCTCATCTCCTCGAGGCGTGCCGGATCGGTCCCCAGGAGGTACGGCTTCAGCCCCTCGATGGTCGCCGAGGCCGCCTCGCCGCCCCCGCCCATCTCACCCAGACCCACGAGCCCGTCGTCGGTCTCGACCTCGACGATGGTCCGGACGAAGCGCCCCCAGTGGCAACCGTTGGCATGGCGCAACGGGGCCTGGAGAGGTACCGAAACGGGGGTCGCGCGGATATCGGTGATTCTCATGGAAACGTCCGAACCCCTCTCATGAGCGCCCAGGGCACCGACGCCGCCCGTCGGGCCTCATCAGCAGGAGTGTATAAATGGTAATATGACCTTCTGTCATAGCCAGAATGACCGGCGGCAACGCCTTCCGTCAAGATCCCCGGCCTCCCTGCGAACCCTCCAGGACGGGCGCCATGCGGGGTACCAGGGCGTGGACCGCCGCGATGGCCAGCAGATAGGCCACCCCGCAGTAGGCGAAGATGATCGAATAGTTGCTTCCCGTCGCGTCTAGGATGACCCCGGTCAGGCGCTGGAATCCGACCGCGGCGAACGCCGCGATGGACCCGCCGAGCCCCACCACCGAGCCCACGGCCTTCCGCGGGAAGAGGTCCGAGGCCAGGGTGAACATGTTCGCCGACCACCACTGGTGCGCTGCCGCGGCCACGCTCACCAGGCCCACGGCCACCCACATCGAGCTCGTCGCCGGCGCGAAGGCGGTCGGCACGATCAGCAGCGCCGCGGTGAGCATGGCGGTCTTCCGACCCCGGTTCACCGACCACCCGCGCCCGATGAGGTGCGTCGACAACCAGCCGCCGCCCACCGAGCCCAGGTCGGCCACGACGTAGATGGTCACCAGCGGCGCCGCGAGGCCCGCCAGCTTCACCCCCCAGTTGGCGTCGAGGAATTTGGGGAGCCAGAAGAGGTAGAAGAACCAGACCGGGTCCGTCAGGGACTTCCCCACGATGTACGCCCAGGTCTGCCGGTACCGGAGGAGGCCGAGCCACGGCACCTTCTCCTGCGTGTCCGGAGGATCACTGCGGATGTACGCCAGCTCCTCCTTCGTGACCCGCGGGTGGCGGCCCGGGTCGTGGTACAGCGTGAGCCAGAACGCCAGCCACACGAAGTCGAGCACGCCGGTTCCGACGAACGCCCATCGCCATCCCCAGGCCAGGGCGATGAAGGGGACCAGGAGCGGCGCGACGACCGCGCCCACGTTGCTGCCGGCGTTGTAGATCCCCTGGGCCAGGGCCCTTTCGCGCTTGGGGAACCAGTCGGCGACCGTCCTGACCGCCGCGGGGAAGTTGGCGGACTCGCTGATCCCCAGCGCGGCCCGCGCCATCGAGAAACCGGCGGCGGTCCGCGCCAGCGCGTGCGACATCGCCGCCAGGCTCCACGCGACGACGGCGGTCGCCAGGCCGCGGCGGACGCCGATGCGGTCCATGAAGCGCCCCGTGAAGAGGAGCCCGACGGCGTACGCCATGCTGAACCAGGAGACGATCCTGCCGTAGTCCGTCTCGGACCAGCCGAGCTCGCTCTGGAGCGTCGGTGCCAGGATCCCCAGGACCTGGCGATCGATGTAGTTGACCGTCGTCGCCGCGAAGAGCAGCGCGACGATCGTCCACCGATAGCCGAAGCCGGGCGGCTTCGGCGGCGTGGCCAGGCCGGCGGAGCTCATCGCTGCACCCGCCCGCTGGCGTCACCGGCCATGAGCGCCTCCACCTCGGCGACGCCCACCCGGTTGAAGTCCCCGGGAATGGAGTGCTTCAGGCAGGACGCCGCCGTGGCGAACTCGAGGGCGCGCACCCGGTCGTCATCGGTGAGAAGCGCGTAGATCAGTGCCGCGGCGAACGCGTCCCCGCCACCCACGCGATCGACGATGTCGGTGATCTCGTAGCGACGGCTCACCAGGAAGTCGGTGCCGTCGAAGAGGCAGGCGCCCCACCCGTTGTGGTCGGCGCTCCGGCTCTCGCGCAAGGAGATGATCTGCATGCGCAGGTTGGGGAAGGCGGCCATCACGTCGGCCGCGAGCCGGCGGTACTCCTCCACGTCGAGCTCGCCCGAGTGGACGTCCACGGCGACCTCCAGCCCCAGCGACTTCTGACAGTCCTCCTCGTTGGCGATGCCGACGTCCACGTGCTTCACGAGCTCCCGCATCACCTCCGGCGCCTTGCGCCCGTACTTCCAGAGGTTCTTCCGGTAGTTGTAGTCGCACGAGACGATCGCCCCGTGGGCGCGCGCCTGCTTCACGGCCTCGAGCGAGAGGTCGGCAGCGGCGGCGCTCAGCGCGGGCGTGATCCCGCTGATGTGGAACCAGGCCGCTCCCTGGAACACGCGGTCCCAGTCCAGCTCCGACGCGTGCAGCCCGGCGACGGCCGCGTGCGCGCGGTCGTAGACCACGCGGCTGGGCCGCTGGTTGGCGCCGGCCTCGAGGAAGTAGATCCCGACGCGCTCGCCCCGGCGCACGACGAGCGACGTGTCGACGCCGAAGCGTCGGAGCTCGGCCATGGCGGCGTCGCCGATCGGTCCCGGCGGAAGCGCCGTGACGAACGCGGCGTCCAGGCCGAAGTTGGCGAGCGACACGGCCACGTTGCTCTCCGCGCCGCCGAAGGTGGCCTCGAGGGCCGACGACTGGAACAGGCGCTCGTGCCCGGGCGCCTTGAGGCGCAGCATGATCTCGCCGAGCGTCACCACCCTCGGGGCGGTCATGGTACCTCCTGCCCCGCGGCGCGAACGATCGACATCGCGCGCTCCACCTCCTGCGTGATTCGTGCGAACTCGCCCGCTTCGATCCACGCCTTCGGGGCCATCCACGAGCCCCCGCAGGCGACCACGCGGTCGAACGCCAGCCAGTCCGCGAGGTTCTCGGCACCGACGCCCCCTGTCGGGATGAAGCCGACACCACCGTACGGCGCCGCCACGGCCTTGAGGTAGCGAAGCCCGCCCAGCGGCTCGGCGGGGAAGAACTTCACGACGTCCAGCCCCTTCTCGAGCGCCGCCTCGATCTCGCTCGGCGTGGCCACGCCGGGATAGACCGGGACGTCGTGCTCGAGGCACCAGTCCACGACGCGGGCGTTGAAGCCGGGAGCCACCACGAACGCGGCGCCGGCCGCCCTCGCGCGCGCGGCCTGCTCCGGTGTGAGCACGGTGCCGGCTCCCACCAGGAAGTCGCCGCCGGCCTCCGCGACGCGACGGATCGCCTCCTCGGCGGCGGCGGTGCGGAAGGTGATCTCGGCGCACGGGAGGCCACCCTGCGCGAGGGCGTCCCTGAGGGGAACCGCGCGCTCGGGGGAGTCGAGGACGATCACGGGCACGATCCGTGTCGCGCGCAGGGCGGCGGAGACGTCGGTCATGGAAGGTGTGGCGCTCTCGTGAGGAGGGTGTCGGCGGCCGCGTCGGGCCCGGTGGTGACGCCGCGCGCCCCACCCCGGTCGCGCGCGAGGCCCTCGCGCAGCCCCTCGAGATACGCGAGGCCCAGCGCGCGGTCGTGGAGGCCGTAGCCCGCGCGGCCCCCCTCGCCCCAGATGCGCCGGCCGTGGTCCGGCCGGTACGGTCCCGAGAAGCCGACGTCGAGCAGCGCCGTGAGCACGGCCGCCATGTCCACGTCACCCTCGCGGGACGGGTGCGCGGTCTCGTGGAAGCGGCGCGGGCCGGTGCGGCGGACGTTGCGCAGGTGCACGAAGTGGATGCGTTCCGCCAGGCTCCGGACCATGGCGGGGAGGTCGTTGTCCTCGCGGGCGCCCAGCGATCCGGTGCAGAACGTCACGCCGTTCGCGGGGCTGTCGACCAGGTGCGTGAGCCGCTCCAGCGACGCCGCTCCGGTGAGGATGCGCGGAAGCCCGAGGAGGGGCCAGGGCGGATCGTCGGGATGGACGGCCAGCTTCACGCCCGCGGCCTCCGCCACGGGCACCACGGCCTCCAGGAAGTACGCGAGGCTCTCCCACAGCCGCTCCTCGCCCACGCCCGCGTACCTGGCCACCCACTCGGCGGCGGACGCGCCCTCGCCCCCGGCCCAGCCGGGAAGGTCCAGCCCGGCCCCTGCCCCGCCCGCGGCCAGGCGGTCGAGCGCGTCCGGATCGAAGGCCAGCGCCTTCGACCCGTCGGGGAGGACGTACTCCAGCTCCGTCCTCACCCAGTCGAACACGGGCATGAAGTTCCAGCACACGCAGGGAATGCCCGCGCCGCCGATGCGCTCGAGGCTGACGCACCAGGCCTCGATGGCGCGCGCGCGCTCCGGCACCCCGAGCTTCACCTCCTCCGCGACCGGGAGGCTCTCCACCACCGCCCAGTCGAGCCCCGCGGAAGCGATCACCTCCCCGCGCTCGCCGATTCGATCCGCGGGCCAGGCCACGCCCGGCGGGACGTCGTGCAGCGCGGTCACGACGCCCCGGACGCCGGCGATCTGGCGGATGTGGGGCAGGCGCACCGGGTCGTCCGGCCCGAACCACCGCAGCGTGGGGATCAAGCCGCGCCTCCCGCGTCGCGCGCGCTTCCTCCGCGAGCCGGTACGTCTCGCGCACCAGGTCGTAGGCCAGCGCCCGGGCCATCGCCCGAGCGTCGTCCACCTCCACCACGTGCCTGGCCACCAGCCCCGCCAGCCAGTTGGCGTCGACCCGCCGCGCCAGGTCGTGCCGCGCCGGAATGGAGAGGAACGCCCGCGTGTCGTCGTTGAAGCCGGCCAGGTTGTGGATGCCCGCGGTCTCCACGGTCCGCTCCCTCATGCGGCGCATCCCCTCCAAGCTGTCGTGGAACCACCAGGCCGGACCCAGACGGAGCGCGGGATAGTGGCCGGCCAGGGGCGCCAGCTCCCGCGAGTACGTCGACTCGTCCAGGGTGAACAGGACGAGGCGGAAGCGGGGATCGTTGCCGTGCCCGTTGAGGAGCTCGCGGAGGTTGCGTGTATACTCCGTGGCGACCGGGATGTCGCCGCCCTGGTTGGGGCCGAAGCGGCGGAGCACCTCCAGGTCGTGGTCGCGCAGCGCGCCCGCGTGGAGCTGCATGACCATCCCGTCCTCGGCGGACATGCGCGCCATCTCCAGGAGCATGTGCGCCTCGAAGCGGCGCCGGTCCTCCGCGTCCGCCGCCCCCTCGAGGGCACGACGGAAGAGCGCTTCCGCCTCGGCCTCGTCCATACGGTGCGTCCACGGCGTCTCGACGCCGTGGTCGGTGGCGGTCGCCCCCAGCGAACGGAAGAACGCGCGCCGACCCTCGAGCGCGCGCAGGAAGGCGCCGAAGCCGTCGATGGGCGTGGCGCCGACCTCGGCCAACCGCTCCACGTCGCGACGCCACGTCGGCGAATCCACGGCGAAGAGCGCGTCGGGGCGGAAGGTGGGGATCACCCGCCCGTCCCATCCGGAGGCCGCGAGCGCGCGGTGGTGCTCGAGCCCGTCCGTGGCCGCGTCCGTCGTCGCGAGCACCTCGATGCCGAACGTCCGGAAGAGCGCGCGCGGGCGGAACTCGGGGGACCGCAGCTTCTCCGCGATCTCGTCGTAGGCACGGTCCGCCGTGGTGGCGTCCAGCCTGCGGGTCACCCCGAGCACGAGGTGGAGGGCGTGGTCCAGCCAGGCGCCGGTCGGCGTGCCCCGGAAGAGGAAGTACCGCTCGGCGAAGGCGCGCCAGATCCGGCGCGGGTCCGTCTCCGAGGGGGTGCCGTCCGCGGACGCCACCCCGAGCTCCTCCAGGGGCACGCCCTGGGAGTAGAGCATGCGCAGGACGTAGTGGTCGGGCACCACCAGGAGGCGCGCCGGGTCGGGGAAGGACGTGTCCCCGGCCAGCATCGCCGGGTCCACGTGGCCGTGTGGGCTGACGATCGGGAGGTCGCGCACCCCCTCGTAGAGGTCGCGCGCGTGGCGCCGGACCGCGGGGTCGGGGTCGAAGAAGCGGTCCTCGTGGAGCATCACACGCCGCTGAACGCGCTGAAGCCGCCGTCGACCGGCACCACCACGCCCGTGACGAACGAGGCGTCCTCCCCGCACAGCCAGAGCGCCGCCCCCACCAGCTCCTCCGGGCGCCCCAGGCGCCCCATCGGCGTCCGCGCGATGGCGGTGCGGGCCCGCCGCGTCGGCTCGCCCGACGCATCCACCAGGACCGCGCGGTTCTGCTCGGTGAGGAAGAAACCGGGGGCGATCGCGTTGACGCGGAGGCCGTCGCCGTAGCGCCGGGCCAGGTCCACGGCGAGCCAGCGGGTGACGTTGTCGATCCCGGCCTTCGCGGCCGAATAGCCCATGACACCGCTGATCGCCTGGAGCGCCGCCATCGAGGAGATGTTCAACACGCACCCCGATCCCTGCCGGGCCATCGCCTCGCCGAAGACCATCGTGGGCAGCACGGTGCCGTGCAGGTTGAGGCGCAGAACCTCGTCGAAGGCGTCCAGGGGCACCTCGAAGACCGGGCGGTCGTCGCTGCGCGCCCGGGCCACGTTGCCGCCGGCGGCGTTCACGAGCACGTCGACGCGTCCCCACGCCTCCAGCACCCGGTCGCGTGCCGCCTCCAGGGCGGCCCGGTCGAGGACGTCGGCCACCACCGCCATGGCGTCGCCCCCCCGCGCGCGCAACCGGGACGCCTCCGCTTCGGACGCGTCGGGGCGCCTGCCCAGGACCGCGACCCGCGCGCCCGCGCCGGCGAAGCCGGCACCCAGGGCGGACCCGAGCACGCCGTAACCGCCGGTCACCACGACGACCCGCCCGGCCATCGCCGATGCGCGTTCAGCCATCCTCGCCCTCCACGGTGGTCGTTCGGATCCTACCGGGCACCACCACGCACCTGGATCCGCCGGCTCAGGCGCAGATCCGCGGACGATGCGCCCACGGACAGGCGCACCGGCTCCTCCTCCACCGTCCAGCGGTGGGCCTGGTCGTCCCAGTACGCCAGCGACTTCGCGTCCAGCACCAGCTCGACGGTCCTGCTCTCCCCCGGGTCGAGGGTGACGCGGCGGAAGCCCCGCAGGTCGCGGATGGCCCGCGGCACCGCCGACCCGAGGTGCTCGACGTAGAGCTGGACCACCTCGTCGCCTCGTCGCGCTCCCGTGTTCGTCACCTGCACGCGCACGGTCAACTGCCCGTCCGGCGCGACCTGGTCGGCGCTGGTCTCCAGCCCGGAGTAGGCGAACGTGGTGTAGCTCAGGCCGTGCCCGAAGGGGTAGAGCGGCGTGCCCCGGAAGAAGCGGTACGTCCGCCCCTCCATCGCGTAGTCCCCGAACGGAGGCAGATCGTCGACGCTCCGGTAGAACGTCACCGGCAGACGGCCTCCGGGATTGTAGTCGCCGAACAGCACATCCGCGATCGCGGTCCCGGCCGCCTGCCCCGGGTACCACGCCTCGAGGATCGCCGGCACGTTGTCCTGCGCCCAGTTCACGGCGAGCGCGCTCCCGTTGAGGAGGACGAGCACGGTCGGCTTCCCCACGTCCACGATCCGCTGGAGGAGTCGCTCCTGCGCGTCGGGGAGGGCGAGCCTGGTACGGTCGCCACCCTCGAAGCCGTCGAGCTCCACGCGCATCTCCTCGCCCTCCAGGCGCGGCGTGAGCCCGAGGAACATCACGACGGCGTCGGCCTGCTCGGCGGCTTCCACCGCGGGGGTGAGGAGGTCACGTCCGGGATCGGTCCACATCAGGCGCACGCTCGCATCGCCGTACGACTCCTGCGCCTCGACGCGGATCCGGTAGGCGTGTCCGCCCTCGAGCGTCATCGGCGGTGTCGGCACGAGCCTGGGGTCCCCGAACTCGTCGCGCAGGTTGTAGCGCGACTGGACCACCAGGCTGTCGTCGAGGAAGAGGCGGAAGCGGCTCGTGCCGATGAGGCCGAGCTGGTGCGTCCCGGTGGTCGCCGGCGTGAGCGTGCCGGTCCAGCGCACCGAGAACGCGTCGTCGTCCATGTCCTGGCGGGGTGCCCCGGCCTTCCAGTCGGCGTCCAGCACCGAGTCCACGCCCTCGAAGAGCGGCTGCCCCTCCAGCTCGTACGTGCCGAAATACTCCACGCGCAGCCCGGGTCCGCCGCCGGGCCGGCCCAGGAGGGCCGCGGAGACCCCGTCGAAGAGGGGGAAGCCGTCGGCGGGATCGGAGCCCCGGGCGAACAGCACCTTCGTCCCCGGAGAGACCGCCTCGCGGATGCCGCGCAGAGGCGTGACCGGGTCCGAGGGCATCCCGTTGTAGTTCCCGAGCAGCATGAGCCACTCGTCGGCGTTGGGCCCGATGACCGCGAGGGTGCCCAGGTCCTTCCTCAGCGGAAGGACGCCGCCCTCGTTCTTGAGCAGCACCATGGACTCGTGGGCGACGTCGAGCGCGAGCTCCCGGTGTGCGGGCTCGTCCACCACCGAGTACGGGATCTGCGCCCAGCGCACCTGCTCCGGCGGATCGAACATGCCCAGGCGCATGCGCGCGGTGAACAGCCGCCTGAGCGAGACGTCCAGCTCGCCCTCGGTGATCAGGCCCTTCGCCACCGCGTCGGCGAGGCTCCGGTATTCCTGGCCGCAGCTCAGGTCGGTACCCGCCTTCACCGCGAGGGCGGACGCCTCCTCGACGCTCGCGGCGACCTTGTGGGTCCGCCACATGTCGTTGATGGCCCCGCAATCGGACACGACGTAGCCGTCGAAGCCCCACTCACCGCGGAGCACGTCCTGGAGGAGGAGGTCGCTCCCGCACGCGGCGTCGCCGTACAGGCGGTTGTAGGCGCACATCAGCGAATAAGCTCCTCCCTCGTGCAGCCCCACCTCGAACTGCGGGAGGTACGTCTCGCGCAGGTCGCGCTCGCTCACCATGGCGTCGAAGACGTGGCGGTCGGGCTCCGGCCCGCTGTGCACGGCGAAGTGCTTCACCGTGGCGATCGTCTTGAAGTACCTGGGGTCGTCGCCCTGCAGACCACGGATGAAGGGAACGGCGATGCGGCCGGTCAGGAACGGGTCCTCCCCGTACGTCTCTTGCCCGCGGCCCCAGCGCGGATCCCGGAAGATGTTGATGTTCGGCGACCAGATGGTGAGCCCCTGGTAGCGCTCGAACTTCCCTTCGCGCACGTACTGGTGATGCTTCGCGCGCGCTTCGTCGGAGATCACCGTAGCCATGCGCAGCACGAGCTCCGGGTCCCACGTGGCCGCGATGCCGATGGCCTGCGGGAAGACCGTGGCGAGCCCCGAGCGTGCGTACCCGTGCAGCGCCTCGTTCCACCAGTTGTACTGGGGGACGTCGAGGCGCGGGATCGCGGGCGCCGCGTCCGTCATCTGCGCGACCTTCTCATCCAGCGTCATGCGCGAGATCAGGTCGTCGACGCGGCGCGCGACGGGGAGCGTCGGGTCGAGGTAGTCCGGGGTCTGCGCGCGGACGGCGTGCGGCGTGAGCGACGCCACGCCGACCAGACACACCAGCCGCAGACGGGTCCGGGGACGCGCACCGATCATCGCGTACTCCTGCTCGCTCGGGTGGTCGGGCCGGCACGCCCGTTGCCCGCGCCGCTCGGCGGGGCGCTTCCCGGCGCCGCGCCGCGCACGAGCGCGCTCAGCCACTCGGCCGAGCGCCGGTCCCACGTCGCCACCTCCGCGGGGGTGGACATGTGGTTGTGGGGCGCGGTGACCATGGGAACGACCTCCTTCTCGCCCCGGAGGGTGTTGAACACGGCCCATACGGACGCGGGCGGCGACGTCTCGTCGATGAAGCCCATCGACACGAGCGCCCGGGCGCGGATGCGCGGGGCGAAGTTCGCCGGATCGAAGTACGCGGCGGTCTCGAGGACCGCCGGCCGATCGGCCTCCCATCGCGGATAGGCGGGCTCGCGTCCCTCCAGGGGCCCGGCCACGTCCCCGCCCGACGGCACGTTCACGAGGAGCGCGGTGACCGCGGGGAACAGCCCAGCCATCGCGAAGCTCTGCTGTCCCCCCATGCTCGTCCCCATGACCACCAGCGTGCGCCCGTCCCAGTCCGGCCGGCTCGTCACGTACTCCAGCGCGCGGTAATCCCCGAGGTACATGTCGAGGAAGTAGCTCTCGTCACGGCTGGTGCGGCCGATGCGGTCGTAGCGCTTGATGCGCTCGGGGAGCGCGTCGTAGAACGCCTGGGGCATGTCGGGCGGCACGTCGTGGGGCTCCACGTTCACCACCAGCCACCCCTCCTTCGCCCGGTCCGTGACCCACGCGCGCTGGAGGGGGTAGGGCGGGCTGGCCCACTGGTAGATGACGAGCGCCGGGAGCTTCCCGCCGCCGGCCGGCCGCGCCATCTGAGCCCAGACGTGGGCGCCCTCCACGTTGTCGAGGCGGAGCTGCGCGTACTCGACGCCCTCGGCGCCACTCTCGTCCGGGGTCACCCTCGGCGCGGCGGGGACCCGGTCGAGCTCCTGGATCTTCCCTGCCCAGAAGGCGTCGAAGTCGTCCGGCCGGCGCCCCACCGGGTGGATCTCGCGCGGCGCCACCGCGGCCCCCAGGAGCACGCGGCCCACCTCCGCCTTGCTCTCCCCGCGGAAGCCGCTCGTCCCCTCGGGCGGCCGGACCTCCACGAGCACCATGCCCGGCCGGGAGAGCGACGTCTCGATGCGGGCGCCGCCGCCCTGCAGCTCGAAGGCCCCGCTGTCCACCGGTGTCCTTCCGTTCCTGCGCACGACGTACGTGAAGCGCTTCCCCTCCCCCTCCCCGTCGGGCGCGACGCGCCATCCCACCGTCTCGCCCACCGCGTAGATGCCGTCGGCGTGGTAGGGGGTGGCGCGGAGCTGCTGCGCGCCGCCCGCGGCCGGCGAGGCGAGGAGGAGCGCGACGACGGCGCCCGTCGACCCGACGCGGAGGCGGCGACGGGATGCGCCCGGCCGCCCGGAGTGACGGACGGGGCTTCTCATCGGTCGCGCGTGTGGAAGGCCAGGCCCACCGCGGCAGCTCCAGGGAGGATGTCGAGGCGGGGCTCGTCCATGCGGGAGAGCCCTCACCGGCAACTTCTTAAGTCATATTATGACCTTAGCGCGCAGCTTACGTTCACCCGATCCGCCTGTCAAGTAGAGGGGGCGCGGGCTGGCGCGATCGACGCCGCCAGGGGCAAGATTGCTCCGGTGATCTGATCATTGGCGCTGCCGCGACACTACGCGGGCGTCTCCCCCTGAGGCAGGTCCTCGATGGCGCACCCCTGCTGATGCATCCGCTCCTCGTCCTCCTCCTCGGCATGTCGGTGGTGGTGGGCGCCATCGTGCTCCTGCGTCAGAACGCGTTCCTCGCGCTCATCGCGGGCGCGATCCTGGTGAGCCTGTTCGCGCCGGGGGAGGGAGCGACGAAGGTCGCGCGGGTCGCGGAGGCGTTCGGGCGCACGGCCGGGAGCATCGGCATCGTGATCGCGTTCGCGGCCGTCATCGGCAAGGCGATGGCGGAGAGCGGCGCCGCGGACCGCATCGTCTCGGCGTTCCTGTCGGCGCTGGGTGAGGAACGGGTCGCCCTCGCGCTCGTGGGGAGCGGCTTCGTCCTGGCCATCCCGGTCTTCTTCGACACGGTCTTCTACCTGCTCGTCCCGCTCGCGCGCTCGCTCCACCGGCGGACGGGGCGCCACTACCTCCGGTACCTGATGGCCATCTGCGCGGGTGCCGCCGCCACCCACACGCTCGTGCCGCCGACCCCCGGCCCTCTGGCCGTGGCGGGCATGCTCCATGTGGACCTGGGGGTGATGCTCCTGGTGGGCATGGCCGTGGCGCTCCCCGCCGCGCTGATCGGCCTCCTCTTCTCGACCTGGGTCGATGCGCGCATGCCCGTCGTGCCCCACGCGTCCGAGGCCATCACCCCGAGCGCAGCGACCGCCCCGACCCCACCCAGCGCCCCGACCGCGCTCCCCGGGCTCGCCCTCGCGCTGGCGCCGATCCTCCTGCCGGTGGCGCTCATCTCCACCCAGACGGTGATGGGCACGCTCGCGGAGCCGGCCCCCGGGTGGAGCGCGGCCGGCGTGGTGGCCGTCCTGGGCAATCCGAACCTGGCGCTCCTGCTGTCGGCCGCGATCGCGGTCGCCGTGTATCGCCGGCAACGGAGCGCAGGGCGCGAGGACATCGCCACGCTCGTGGAGAGCGCCCTCATGAGCGGCGGCGTGATCATCCTCATCACCGCGGCGGGGGGCGCGTTCGGCGCCATGCTCCAGGCCGCCGGCGTCGGCCCTGCCATCCAGGGGCTCTTCGGGGGCGGGACGCGCGGGCCCGGGCTCGCCTTCCTCTTCCTGGCGTTCGGCGTGTCGAGCCTGGTGAAGGTGGCGCAGGGCTCGAGCACGGTGGCCATGATCACGGCCGCGGGGATGGTCGGCGCGATGGTCGACGGCACCCTGCCGCTCCCCTACCACCCGGTCTATCTCGCGACGGCCATCGCTTCGGGCTCGCTCGTGGGCTCCTGGATGAACGACAGCGGCTTCTGGGTCTTCACGAAGATGGGCGGGCTCACCGAGTCCGAAGGGCTCCGATCGTGGACTCCGCTGCTCGTCGTGCTCGGCTGCTCGGGGATGGTGATCACCCTCGCGCTCGCCCTCCTCCTCCCGCTGCGCTGACGCCCGCCCATCGGCAGGGCCCGCCGCGGAGCTACGCGTCCGCGCGCGTCAGGACGCCGTCGACGCGGCGCCAGATCCCGGCCTCGTTGCGGCGCCTGAGCTCGCGGGGGAGCGCCGCGTCGGGGAAGTCCTGCCAGCACACGGGCCGGACGAAGCGGAGGATGGCGGCCGTGCCCACCGAGGTGGTGCGGGCATCCGTGGACGCGGGGTACGGGCCACCGTGCTCCATCGCGTGGCCGACCTCGACGCCCGTCGGGAAGCCGTTGAAGACGAGGCGCCCGACGCGGTCGCGGAGGACACCCACCAGCTCGGCGTGACGAGCGAGCTCCTCGTCGTTTCCCCGGAGCGTCGCGGTGAGCTGTCCCTCGAGCGCTCCCGCGACGCGGACCATCTCCGCGGCGTCATCGACCTCCACGAGGAGGGAGACCGGCCCGAAGATCTCCTCCCTCAGCGCCGGCTCCTCGACGAAGGAACGCCCGTCGACGGTGAGGAGCGTGGGGCGCGTACGCCCCTCGGGCGACGTGCCGGGCGCGGGCTCTGCGCAGCGCCGGGCGCCGAGCCCGACGGCCCGCGTCGTGCCGTGGGCGAAGGCGGCCGCGATCCCCGCGTGCAGCATGGGCGCCGGCTGCACCGCCGCGAGCGCCGTCACCAGGGCGTCGCGCAGCCGGTCGAGCGCCGCGCCGCGGACCGCTACGACGACGCCCGGATTCGTGCAGAACTGTCCCACACCCTGCGTGATCGACGCGGCGAGCCCCCGGGCGAGCGCGTCCCCCTCGGCTTCCACGGCGGACGGGAGCAGGAAGACGGGGTTCACGCTCCCCATCTCGGCGAAGACGGGGATCGGGTCCGGCCGCGCGGCCGCCGCGTCGAAGAGCGCGCGCCCGCCGCGCAGCGAGCCGGTGAAGCCCACCGCGCGGGTCCAGGGGTGCGTGACCAGCGCCATCCCCACCTCGTTCGACACCCCCTGGATCATGGCGAAGGCGCCCACGGGCATCCCCGTGGAGCCGGCCGCCCTGCGCACGGCCTCGGCGGCCAGCTCCGACGTACCGGGATGGGCCGGATGGCCCTTGCACACGACCGGACAGCCCGCCGCAAGCGCGGAGGCCGTATCCCCCCCGGGCACGGAGAAGGCGAGGGGAAAGTTGCTCGCGCCGAAGACCGCCACGGGCCCCACCGCGACGAGCATGCGCCGCACGTCGGGCTTCGGCAGGGGCGCGCGCCCGGGATCGCCCGGGTCGATACGCGCGTCGACCCAGGAGCCCTCTTCGACGAGGTCCGCGAAGAGACGCAGCTGAGCGGTCGTGCGCGCGCGTTCGCCGGCGAGGCGGCCGAGCGGGAGCGCGGTCTCGACGGACGCGCGCTCGAGCAGTGCGTCACCCAGCGCCTCCAGCTCGGCGGCGATGGCGCGCAGAAAATCCGCGCGGGCGTCGCCCCCGGTGGCCCCGAAGGTGTCGGCGGCGGCTCGCGCCGCCTCCAGCGCGAGGCCGACCTGGGCCGGCGTCGACTCCCGGAACGGAGGATCGAGCCGATTCCCGGTGGCCGCATCGACCCCGTGGAAGGTCGCGCCCTCTCCGTCGATCCATGCCCCGGCGATCAGGGTCCGGCCGGTCGGTTCCATGGTCAGGTTCCCTCGAGATGATGGAAGGGCGGTCGGCACCGCCGGGCGCCGAATCTGGCGGCACGTCACGCCGCGTGCTACCTGTCCGCGCATGGATCGCCCCACGCTCCCTCCCTTCGAAGCCGTGCTCGGCGGGGCCGACACCGTACGCGCCAACCGTATCGAGGCGCCGGGTCCGCAGGGCTCGCTGCCCATCACCGCGGAGGAGCTGCGCGAGGCGCCGAGCGGCGATCTCTTCGGCCTCACGCAGAACGTGGGGATGGGGTGGAGCACGGCGGGGCTCCGTGGCCCCCAGTACGTGATCGTGAGCACGCAGGGGGGCCTCCGCGCGGAGGACGGCACCCCCGTGGCGCTGGGGTACCACACCGGCCATTGGGAGATCGGCCTCCTGGTGCGCGCGGCCGCGACGACGCTGCGCGAGAGCGGCGCCGTGCCGTTCGCCGTGTACTGCAGCGATCCGTGCGACGGGCGCACGCAGGGTACGCGCGGCATGTTCGACAGCCTCGCATACCGCAACGACGCGGCCATCGTCATGCGCAGGCTGATCCGCTCCCTCCCCACCGCCGACGGCGTGCTCGGCATCGCCACCTGCGACAAGGGACTCCCGGCGGTGATGCTCGCCGTGGCCGGATGCGGCCACCTTCCCGCCGTGGTGGTGCCGGGCGGGGTGACGCTCCCCGCCACCGGAGCCGAGGACGCCGGAAGGGTGCAGAGCCTCGGGGCGCGCTTCGCGCGCGACCTCGTCACGCTCGACTACGCGGCGGAGATGGGGTGTCGGGCGTGCGGGTCGTCCGGCGGGGGCTGTCAGTTCCTGGGGACGGCCGCCACGTCGCAGGTGGTGGCCGAGGCGCTCGGGCTCGCGCTCCCGCACAGCGCGCTCGCACCCTCCGGCGAGCCGTCCTGGATCGAGCTGGGCGTGCGGTCGGCGACGGCGCTGCGTCGGCTGCACGGGCTGGGCATCCGGGCGGCGGACATCCTCGGCCCGAGGGCCATCGAGAACGCGATGCTCGTGCACGCCGCGTTCGGAGGCTCGACGAACCTCCTCCTGCACATCCCCGCCATCGCCCACGCGGCCGGCGTCGCGCGGCCGACGGTGGACGACTGGATCCGCGTGAACCGCGCCACGCCCCGGCTCGTGGACGCGCTCCCGAACGGACCGCGCGGCCACCCCACCGTGCAGGTCTTCATGGCGGGCGGCGTTCCCGAGGTGATGCTCCACCTGCGGCGCATGGGGCTCCTGCACACGGACGTGCTCACCGCGACCGGCGACACGCTGGACCGAACGCTCGACTGGTGGGAGGGGAGCGACCGCCGCCGTGCCGCCCGCGAGCGGCTGGCGTCGGGCGGGCGCATCGATCCGGACGACGTGGTGATGGGTCCGGACCGGGCGCGCGCGCTCGGGCTCACGAGCACGGTGGTCTTCCCCGTGGGCAACGTCGCGCCGGAGGGATCGGTGATCAAAGCCACGGCGCTCGACCCGAGCGTGGTCCCGGCGAGCGGGGTCTTCCGCCACCGCGGCCCCGCCCGCGTCTTCACGGACGAGCGCGCGGCGATCCGCGCCGTGAAGGGCGAGGGCGACCGGCCCGTGCGCGAAGGCGACGTCATCGTGCTCATCGGCAACGGACCCCTGGGCACGGGGATGCAGGAGACCGCCCAGATCACGTCGGCGCTGCGCTATCTGCCGTGGGGGAAGCACGTGGCGCTGGTGACCGACGGACGCTTCTCCGGCTTCTCGGCCGGCGCGTGCGTCGGACACGTGGGCCCGGAGGCGCTCCAGGGTGGCCCCATCGGGCGGCTGCGCGACGGCGACCTCGTGGAGATCGTCGTGGACCGGCGGACGCTCGCCGGCTCCGTGGACCTCGTGGGCGTCGCGGGCGAGGAGCTCGACGCCGAAGCGTGCACTGCGGTGCTCGCCGGGCGCCCGCTCCACCCGGACCTCGCGCCCCACCCCGACCTTCCCGACGACACCCGGCTGTGGGCGGCGCTGCAGCGCGCCAGCGGCGGGACGTGGGCGGGCGCCGTGTACGACGTGGAGCGCATCGTGGCCGCGCTCGAGGCCGGCGCGGGCGTCCTGGGGGAGGACGGCCCCCGGGGCGTGGCCGGTGCCCGTGCTGGCGCGGAGAACACGACCGGAAACGACCGCGCATGAAGCTCATGCGCACGCCCGAGGGCGCGGTGGTGGAGCACGAGGGGCGGCACGCGCACCTCGACCTCCCCTGGGACGACGTCGTCGCGCTGGAGGACCTCGAGGCGTACCTCGGCGCCGCGCTCGAGCGCGGGCCGACGACGGACGCGCCGCCGGGCGTCGTGCTCGCGCCGGTGTCGGGCCAGGAGGTCTGGGCTGCCGGCGTCACCTACCTGCGGAGCCGCAGCGCCCGGGTGCGCGAGTCCGCGCAGGCGTCGGGGGGGAGCTTCTACGACCGCGTGTACGATGCGGAGCGCCCCGAGCTCTTCTTCAAGGCGGCGGGGTGGCGCGTACGCGGCCCCGGCGAGGAGATCCGCGTCCGCCGCGACGCCCACTGGTCGGTGCCCGAGCCCGAGCTCGCCGCTACGTCGACCCGCGCGGACGGATCCTGGGCTGGGTCGTGGCCAACGACGTGAGCTCGCGCGACATCGAGGGCGAGAACCCCCTCTATCTTCCCCAGGCGAAGGTCTACGACGGGTCCTGCGCGCTGGGCCCCGCCGTGCTCGTGCGCCGCGAGCCGCTCCCCCCCGGGACGCCGGTGCAGCTCGTGATCCGCCGCGCGGGGGCCACGGTCTTCGAGGGGGAGACCACGCTCGCCCGCATGCGGCGCACCCCCGAGGAGCTCGTGCGCTGGCTCTACCGGGAGACGCGCTTCCCCCGCGGGTGCGTGCTCCTCACCGGAACGGGTGTGGTGCCACCCGACGACTTCACGCTCCAGGGCGGCGACGAGGTGGAGATCCGCATTCCGCCGATCGGGGCCCTCGTGAACCGGGTCGCCGCGGAGTAGCGGCCGGGGCGTCCGCAGCCCAGGCGCGCCGCCCGCTCGACGGCGCACGCTCGGCTCAACGCGCGTCGCGCCAGATCCAGCGCAGGATGTCGGGGAGGAGCGAGCCGCCGTGCTGGTCCGAGTGGCCGCCGTCGCCCCAGGTGTACGCGACGTCGTAGCGCGGTCCCCCGGAATGCTCGGCGTCCGCGTGTGCGTTCGCCCACCGCAGCGCGGAGACCATCTGCTGGTTGGCGAGGAACCAGTTGCCGTGCTCGTTGTCGAGGTCGTTGCTCCCGTCCTGGAGGTAGATGCGGATCGGGCGGATCGCGCTCTTGCGGATGAGCCCCGGATAGAGGTCGCCGCCGGGGATCATGGGGTGGTCCGCCGTGGCCGGGCGGTACCCGATCGAGGTGTAGCTCCCGATCATGCTGATGACGTTCCGGAAGGCGTCCGGCCGGTGCCAGGCGACGGTGAACGCGCAGATCGCGCCGCTGCTCGTCCCCCCGATGGCCCGTCGCGCGGGGTCGTCCGTGAAACGGTGCGTGCGCGCGACCTCGGGGAGGAGCTCGTCGAGGAGGAAGCGCGCGTAGCCGTCACTCAGGGCGTCGTACTCCTCCGAGCGGTGGTCCGGATTGCCGGTGCCGAGGTCGTCCGGATAACGCTCGCTCAGGTTGCCGGGCGTGACGAAGACACCGAGCGTGGGCGGGACGTCGCCCTTCGCGATGAGGTTGTCGAGCACGACCGGGATGCGCAGGGGCCCGTCCGGGTTCGTGGCGCGCTGGCCGTCCTGGAAGACGAGCAGGTTCGGAGGCGGACCGTCGGGCCGGTACCCCGCCGGCTCGTAGATCCAGTAGCGCCGCACGGTTCCCGCGAACACCGCGCTGTGGAGCTCGAACGGTCCGAGAAGCGTCCCGTGGGGGACATCGGCGTGGGGCCTGGAGTCCTCCGTGAGCGGGTACTCGCCGGCCTTTCTAGGCGGGCCGGCGGCTTCCTGTGCGCTCGCGACCGCCGCCCTCCCGGCCAGCGCCAGGAGGCACAGTGCCACCCGTCGTAGCGTCCGTCGCGTCACCGTGCTCCCCTCCTCCTTCGTGTTCCGGTCGGCTCCAGAGATCATATGTGCTGATCACTGGACGTGTTGTCCAGTGTCGGCCCATATTGGCCGGACCATGGAGGCGGACATGGCGCGATCGAGCACGACACGAAGGCGGTTTCTCGGGATGGGCGCCGCCCTCGCGGCGGGGACGGCGCTGTCGCGAACCGGCCTGGACGCCCTCGAGCCGGCGCGTCAGGAGCGCCGTCTCGGCGTGGCCCTCGTCGGACTCGGGACGCTCAGCACGTCCCAGCTCGCCCCGGCCCTCCAGCGCACCACGCGCTGCCGGCTCGCGGCGATCGTGACGGGGACACCGGCGAAGGCAGCGGCGTGGAAGGCCCGCTACGGCATTCCCGACCGCTCCATCTACGACTACGACACGATGGAGCGCATGGCGGAGAACCCGGACATCGACATCGTCCACATCGTGACCCCCAACGCGCTGCACGCGGAGCACACCATCCGCGCAGCCCTGGCCGGGAAGCACGTCCTGTGCGAGAAGCCCATGGAGGTCTCGGTCGCGCGCTGCCAGGAGATGATCGACGCCTGCCGCACCGCGGGTCGGCAGCTCGCCGTCGGGTACCGCTGCCGGTTCGAGCCCCACCACCTCGAGTGCGCGCGGCTCGCCGCGGAGCGGACGTTCGGCGAGGTGCGCATGGTCGAAGCCGGCTTCGGCTTCCCCATCGGCAACCCGGCGCAGTGGCGCCTGAACCGCGCGCTGGCCGGCGGCGGGCCGCTCATGGACGTCGGGATCTACGCGCTCCAGTCGGCGCGGATGTTCACGGGGGAGGAGCCCGAGGTGGTCACTGCGCTCGCCACGACCACCGATCCGGTGAAGTTCAGGGACGTCGAGGAGTCGCTGACGTTCCAGCTCCGCTTCCCCGGTGGGGCGCTCGCGGACTGCCGTACCACGTACCGGGCGGCCGGCGTGAACCGCGCGAGCGTCCATGCGGACCGCGGGTCCTTCGGGCTCCAGCCGGCCTACGACTACAGCGGGCTCCGCGGGTGGCGCAGCGACGGCCGGCCGCTGCGCTTCGACGCGACGGATCAGTTCGCCGTGGAGCTGGACGACTTCGCGGGGCACGTGCTCGCGGGCACGCCGACCACCGTTCCGGGAGAGGAGGGGCTACGCGACGTGCGCATCATGATGGCCATCTACGAGGCGGCGCGCTCGGGCCGCGAGGTGAGGCTCGCGTGAGGGGCGCCGCGATGACGGTCCTCGCGCTGGTGGCGCTGGCCGGCGCCGCTTGCTCCGCGCCACCCACGGTCACGAGCGTGGCGACGATCGAGCGGCTCGACCCCGCGCTCGACGCGCTGATCTCCCAGGACGCGGCGGTCGAGCAGCTCGCCGACGGATTCGACTGGGCCGAGGGGCCCGCCTGGCGGAAGGGCGGCGGCTACCTCGTGTTCAGCGACGTGCCGGGGAACACGATCTATCGCTGGGACGAGAAGGGAGGCCTGTCCGTCTTCCTGCGGCCGTCCGGGTACACGGGCCCGACGCCCCCCGGCGAGGAGCTCGGGTCGAACGGGCTCGCGTTCGACGCCGACGACGCGCTCGTCATGGCCGACCACGGCAACCGGCAGGTGGCCAGGCTCGACGACGCGAAGTGGACGAAGACCGTGCTCGCCGACCACTTCGAGGGACGTCGCTTCAACAGCCCGAACGACCTCACCTTCGCCTCGACCGGCGACCTCTACTTCACCGACCCGCCCTACGGGCTGTGGAAGCAGAACGCCGACTCCGCGAAGGAGCTCGACTTCAACGGCGTGTACCGCGTCACGAAGGAGGGCGTCCTCATGCTGCTCACGCGCGACGTCCCCTTCCCCAACGGGATCGCGCTCTCCCCCGACGAGCGTACCCTGTACGTCGCCAACTCACAGGCGACGAACGCCGTGTGGCTGGCGTGGGACCTCGCGCCCGACGGCAGGCTCGCGAACCAACGCGTCCTCTTCGACGCCACGTCCCTCGCGGCGGGCGGGGCTCCCGGCGTCCCCGACGGCATGGAGGTGGACGAGCACGGCAACCTCTTCGCCGGCGGGCCCGGCGGCATCCTGATCCTCTCCCCGGACGGTCGGCACCTGGGCACCATCGCCACCGGCCAGCCCACCGCCAACTGCGCGTTCGGCGACGACGGCTCGACCCTCTACATCACGTCCGACCACCGCCTCCTGCGCGTCCGCCTGAAGACCCGGGGCAAGGGCTTCTGACCGCCTCCATCGATCGCGCCATGAAGAACACAGCCGCTGGACCCGTCGCCATCCTGCTCCTCGGCCTCGCCTGCCTGGGCGGCAGCCGCCTCGGCCCAGCAGCCGGGCTCGGCCCCGCCCCCACCAAAGGAATGGACGGCCCAGCAGGACCACGACGACATGATGCGCCAGCTCGGCATCACCGCCCTCCGGCCCGGGCCGAGCGGCAACGAGGCCGAGCCCAACCACGCGAACTACGACGAGTCGAAGGCGAACCCCTGGCCCGAGCTGCCTCCGGTGCTCGTCCTGAAGGACGGCCGCCGGGTCACCTCCCCGGGGCTCTGGACCGAGCGTCGGGCCGAGATCGTCGAGGACTTCGAGCGCGAGGTGTACGGGCGGATCCCCGCGCACGTGCCGGGCGTGACGTGGGAGGTGACCGCCACCGACACCGCGACGCTGGGCGGGCGCCCGGTGGTCGGGAAGCAGCTCACGGGGCACGTCGACAACTCGGCGTATCCGCTCATCGACGTGGACATCGCCGTCACGCTCGTGATCCCCGCCGACGCGAAGGGCCCCGTGCCGGTCATGATCATGTTCCGCGGCGGGGACCTCCCCGCCGCGCTGGGGCGACCCGTGCCTCCGCCGCCCGGTGCCCGCCGCTTCTCCTTCCCGCCTCCGCCCCCCGGGAGCGACGCCCCCGCGACCGAGCAGCTCGTCGTCGACGGGTGGGGCTTCGCGTTCCTGAATCCCGGTAGCATCCAGGCCGACGACGGAGCCGGCCTCACACGGGGCATCATCGGCCTGGTCAACCACGGACAGCCGAGGAAGCCCGACGACTGGGGCTCCCTGCGCGCCTGGGGGTGGGGCGCGTCGCGCGTGCTCGACTACTTCGAGACCGACCCTGGCGTCGACGCGGAGCACGTGGGCATCGAGGGCGTGTCGCGCTACGGGAAGGCGGCGCTCGTCACGATGGCGTTCGACGAGCGCTTCGCGCTCGTGCTCATCGGCTCCTCCGGCGAAGGCGGCGCCAAGCTGCACCGCCGCAACTGGGGCGAGGCCGTGGAGAACCTCACCGGCACCGGCGAATACCACTGGATGGCCGGCAACTTCCTCAAGTACGGCACCGCGACGTCGAAGTTCGGCGCGATGGACGCGGGCGACCTCCCCGTCGACGCGCACGAGCTCCTCGCGCTGTGCGCGCCGCGCCTCACCTTCGTCAGCTACGGCGTGCCCGAGCAGGGCGACGCGAAGTGGCTCGATCACCAGGGGAGCTACATGGCGGCCGTCGCCGCCCAGCCTGTCTTCCGACTCCTGGGTGCCCGCGGCCTCGGCGTCTCCGACGACTACCGGACCGAGAAGATGCCGCCTGTGAACACGGGACTCCTGGACGGCGAGCTCGCCTGGCGACAGCACGACGGCGGGCACACGGATGCACCGAACTGGAAGTACTTCCTCTCCTGGGCGGACCACGCCTTCGGGCGGCGCTACACCCCTGCGAAGCCGGTGCAGCTCAGCGACAGCGCGCTGGCGGCGCTGCGCGGGCTCCCGGCGACGCACCCCGCGGACGAGGCGACGCCGCGCACGGACGCGAACTCGCTGATCGCCCACGGCGAGCTGCTGGGGAAGAGGAAGCAGGGGAAGATCGACGTCTACTTCATGGGCAACTCGATCGTGCGCCGGTGGGGGGCGACGGACTACCCGGAGCTGCTCGCGAGCTGGAACGCCAACTTCCACGGCTGGAACGCCGCCGACTTCGGCTGGGGCGCGGACCGCGTCGAGCACATGCTCTGGCGCCTCGACGACGGCGAGCTCGACGACGTGAACCCGAAGGTGATCGTCATCCTCGCGGGCACGAACAACCTCCCGGGCCGGCCGGGCGGTCAGGCGCGCGTCGACGACATCACCCGTGGCCTGCACGCGCTCGTGGACAGCGCCCGGGCGAAGGCGCCGGGCGCCACCATCGTGCTGACGGGCATCTTCCCGCGGCGCGGCGACGCGGCGATGGCCGCGGACATCCAGCGCATCAACGCGAACATGGCCGGCTGGGCGAACGGGCGGTCGATCCGCTGGGTCGACGTCAACGCGCAGCTGGGCGACGCCGCGGGTTTGCCCCTGGAAGGGATGACCGTCGACGGCTTGCATCCCACGGTCCGGGGCTATCAGATCTGGGCCGACGCGCTGAAGCCCATCCTCACCGACATCCTCGGCCCGCCGGCCGCGACCGACCGGGCGCCGCCCCCCACCGGCGACCCGAGCGCGCGCCGGCGTGGTGGAAGCGGACCATGACCCTGAATCCCGTCATCTCCATGCTCGGGCGCCGTCTCCGCCTGGCCGTGATCGGCGGCGGGCCCGGCTCCTTCATCGGCGCCGCACACCGCCAGGCGGCGCGCCTCGACGACCGCTACGAGATCGTGTCGGGGGTGCTGTCCTCCGACCCGGAGCGGGCGCGGAGCGCCGCCGTCGAGCTGGGCTTCGCCCCGGACCGCGTCCACGGCACCGTGGAGGCGATGCTCGACGCCGAGGCGGCCCGCGACGACGGGGCGGACGTCGTCGCGATCATGACGCCGAACGACTCGCACCGCCCGTACGCGGTCGCGGCGCTCGAGCGCGGCTTCGACGTGATCTGCGACAAGCCCATGACGAACACGCTGGAGGAGGCCGAGTCGCTGCACGCGAAGGTCCTCGAGACCGGGCTGGTCTTCTGCCTCACGCACAACTACACCGGCTATCCCATGGTCCGGCAGGCGCGCGCGATGGTGGCGGTCGGACAGCTCGGCGAGATCCGCCTCGTGCAGACCGAGTACGTGAAGGGCGGGAAGGCCGACGAGAGCAGGCCGGATCCCGTGGGGGCGTGGCGCTTCGACCCGGAGCGCGGCGGCCCGTCGGCCGTGATGGGCGACATCGGCTGCCACGCGCACAACCTCGCGCGCTTCGTCACCGGGCTGGACGTGGCGGAGCTGGCGGCCGAGGTGGGGGCGGTCGTTCCGGGCCGCCGCGTCCACGACTACGGCGGCGCGCTCCTGCGCTTCACGAACGGCGCGCGCGGCGTCTTCTGGGCGACGCAGGCCGCCGCCGGCGTGGAGAACGGCCTCCGCATCCGGGTGAGCGGGACGAAGGGAAGCCTCGAGTGGGCGCAGGAGCACCCGCAGGTGCTCGCCTTCAAGCCGCTGGACGCGCCGGCCGAGATGCGGACGCCGAACGGCCCCGGCTCGCTTCCGCTCGCGCGCCGCGCGTCGCGCATCGTCGCCGGACATCCGGAGGGCTTCCACGAGGCGTTCGCGAACCTCTACTCGGATGCGGCGGAGGCGATCGCGGCCCGCAGGTCCGGGCGGGCGCCCGATCCCCTGGCGCTCCACTTCCCGACCTCCTTCGACGGGCTGATGGGCGTGAGCTTCGTGGCCAGCGCCGTGGCGTCCAGCGCCGCCGGCGGTGGGTGGGTGAGGTGCCGCGTGTGAGGCCGCGGGCGCGCATGGCCGCAACGGGCGTGCGGCCGAACCGCGTCGCCGTAGCGGGTGTGCTCGCCCTGGGCTGGGTGGTTTCCCCCTCCTTCCTGCCTCCCGCCCCCCTCGGCGCGCAGACGCCCGCCGACGTCGCGCGGGTGGTGCGTCGCGTCGCGGACGGCGTGCTGGCCGACGCCACCTTCTCCTTCGTCGACGACGCGGGGCGCCCATACGCGACGCTCGCGGACGTCCCCGACCCGGCGCGGATCCGCCCCGCCAGCGCGTACCAGGACTGGCGCTACTGGAACGGGGTCCTCGACCTGGCGCTGCTGCGGGTGGCCGACGTCCTGGGCGACGCGCGCTACGCCGACTTCGTCCGCAGCAACGTGGCCTTCGCCTTCGACAGCGCGCCCTGGTTCGCGGCGCGCTACCGGGGGGAGGACAAGTGGGCGTACCCCTTCGGCGAGCGCATCGTCCTGCGCGAGCTGGACGACTACGGCGCCATGGGGGCCGCCGTCCTGGAGGTCATGGGCTCGGTCCCCGACCCGCGGTACCGCGCCTGGGTCGACTCGGCGGCGGCCTGGCTCACGGAGCGACAGGGGCGCCTGGACGACGGCACGCTGGTGCGCACCTTTCCCCGCCGGTGGACGCTGTGGGCCGACGACCTCTTCATGAGCGTGCCGTTCCTTGCCCGGATGGCGGCCCTCACGGGGGAGGGCCGCTACCTGGACGACGCGGCCGGCCAGGTGGTGGCGTACCAGCGCTACCTCTTCGACGAGGGCGCGGGCCTCATGACCCACGACTGGTACGCGGACACCGGACGCCGGGGTGTCGCCTTCTGGGCGCGCGCCAACGGGTGGGTGGTGGTGGCCGAAGCGGACCTCCTGGACCACCTCCCGCCGGACCACCCTGCGCACGACACCGTGTCGGCCCTCTTCCGTCGTCACGTGGAGGGGCTGGCGCGACGCCAGGGCCCCGACGGCCTGTGGCACCAGCTCCTGGACCGCGAGGACTCCTACCTGGAGACCTCCGCCTCGGCCATGTTCACCTGGGCCGTCGCGCGGGGTGTGGACCGCGGATACCTCGAGCCCCGCTTCGCCGAGGTGGCGCGCAGGGGGTGGGCGGGGGTGGCGACGCGCGTGCGGGACGACGGCATGATCGAGGGGATCTGCACGGGCACGTCCGTGAGCGACGACATCGCCGACTACTACGCGCGCCCCACGCCCCTCAACGACGTCCACGGCGTCGGCACCGTGCTGCTGGCCGGAAGCGAGATGCTGCGCCTCCTCGGCGGGGGCCGGTGACGACCATGGGCGCAACCTGCCCGCGGGAACGCCCGCCTCAGCGGACCACGAGCGGCACCGTGGTGAGGTCCTCGTCGCGCGACGAGCTGCCGACCATCACGCGGAAGGGCCCGGGGTCCACGACGAAGCGCTGATCGAGCCCGTAGTGCCCGAGCTTCGCGGGCGTGAGCATCAGCCGCACCGTGCGGGATTCGCCGGGCTCGAGCGGGACACGGGCGAAGCCCTTCAGCTCCTTCACGGGCCGCGTCGGGATCGTGTAGTCCTGCCGGATGTAGAGCTGCACGACCGCCGCGCCCGCGCGCGCGCCGGTGTTCGTGACGGTCGCGACGACGCCCACGGAGTCCGTGCGGGCGATGGTGTCGCGCTCGACGCGGACGCCGTCGATGCGGAAGGTGGTGTAGCTCAGCCCCCAGCCGAAGGGATAGAGGGGCGTCGAGCTCTCGAACACGTAGCCCTGCCGCCGCGCGGACGGCGCGTGGTTGTAGTAGTCCGGGAGCTGGCCGACGCCGCGTGGGATCGTGATGGGCAGGTGCCCGCTCGGGTTCACGTCCCCGAACAGCACGTCGGCCACCGCGTGGCCGGTCTCCTGCCCCAGGTACCAGCCGTAGAGGATGGCCGGCATCGTCTCGTCCATGTGCACGAAGCTGAGCGGGCTGCCGCTGAAGAGCAGCACCACGGTCGGCTTCCCCGTGGCCCGGATCGCGTCGACCAGCTCGTTCTGCATCCCGCGCGGATCGAGGTCGTCGACGTCGCCCTCGTTGCCTCCCCACGCCTCGTGCATCATGCGGCTGGTCGCGCCGAGGGCCAGCACGACCACGTCGGCCCGGCGCGCCGTCGCGACCGCCTCCTCGATGAGGCGGCGGTTCGTCGAGTCGGCGGCGAGCCTCCCGCCGCCCCGTCCGCCGCCGGGGCCGCCCGGGCCACCGCGGCCGGGCTCCAGCAGGTGGACGCCGTCGGCCTGCAGCACCTGCACGGCGCTTCCGAGCTTCTCGCGCAGGGCTGCCAGCGGCGTCACGCTCGACGACGGGAGCCCCGCGTAGTTGCCCCGCTCGGCCAGGTCCGAGTGCGGGCCGATGACCGCGATCGTGTGCAGGGCGGACGCATCGAGGGGGAGCAGGCCACCCTCGTTCTTGAGCAGGACGATGCCCTCGTCGCCGACCTGGCGCGCGGTGGCCAGGTGGGTCGGCGTCGCCGTGACGCGCTCGGCCTCGTCGGGGTCGACGTACGGGTGCTCGAAGAGCCCGAGCCGGAGCTTCGTGCGCAGCACGCGGCGCACGGCGCGGTCGACGAGGGATTCGTCCACGGTGCCCGCGCGCACCAGCGCGATCAGCGCGTGGTACGAGGCGAGCTCCGGCATGTCGATGTCGACGCCCGCGGTCAGCGCGAGGCGCGCCGCGTCGGCGGTGTCCCGGGCGACGTGGTGCGTGTCCAGGTTGTAGCGGACGCCGAAGAAGTCGGAGACGACGATCCCGTCGAAGCCCCACTCGTCGCGCAGCAGCTCCGTGAGCATGAACGGGCTCGCGTGCACCGGTACGCCCAGCACCTCGTGGTAGGCGGGCATGACGGCGGTCACCCGCGCCTCCCGTACCGCGGCCTCGAAGGGCCGCAGGTGCAGGTCGCGGAGCTCGTGCTCGCTCACGTGGACCGGCCCGATGTTGCGGCCACCCTCCGGCGCCCCGTGTCCGGCGAAGTGCTTGGTGGTGGCGGCGACGTGCGTGCGGTCGATGAGCGGCGCCCGGTCGCCCTGCAGCCCCGTGATCGCGGCCACGCCCATGCGCGCGTTGAGATAGGGGTCCTCGCCGTACGTCTCCTCGGTGCGTCCCCAGCGAGGGTCCTGCGCCAGGTCGAGAACGGGCGCGAGCACCAGGTCCGTGCCCACCGCGCCCGCCTCGAGCCCGACCTCGGTGAAGACCCGGTGCACCAGGTCCACGTCGAACGTGCTGGACAGCGCGAGCGGCGTCGGGTAGTTGGTGGCCCCCTGCCCCACCAGTCCGTGCAACGCCTCCTCGGTCACGAGGATCGGAATGCCGAGCCGTGTCCGCTCGACGAAGTAGCGCTGCAGCCGGTTGGCGACCTCGGCGTGCGCGCGCGGGCCGCCGCGTGCGGCGAAGCCCATCCCCGTGACGGCGCCGAAGCCCAGGCGTGCGCCCGCCGGCCCGAAGCGCGCCGTGTCGCCGCCGCCCGTGAGCGAATCGAGGCTGCCGCCGAGGGCGATCGCCTCGAGCTGCGCGACCTTCTCCTCCAGCGTCATGCGACCCAGCAGGTCCTCGACACGGGCGTCGATCGCGAGGGTCGAGTCCTTGTACGGCTCTGTCTGCGCCACCAGCGGAGCCGCCGCGAAGGCCGGCAGCGCGAGCAGGGCGGCGAGCGCGGCGGCTGTCGTCCTCCTCGCGCTCCCCGCGTCACAGTGGCATTGTGATCGGATCACCTTATCCTCCGAACCAGGGTGGGGCCATAATACGGAGGGCGGTCGACCGGCCGCCAGCGGGCCGGGAGACGTCGGGAGGCCTCGCCAAGAGAGGTCGGACCGCTTACGGTTGGGCGTGTGCCGGGATCCCCGGAGCGTGTCCCATCAGAGGAGTGCGAATGCAGGACGCATTCAAGCCCATCGCGAAGGAGAGCCTCGCCGACCGGCTCGCCCGGCGCATTCGGGAGCTGATCCAGACGAGCGGGTACGCCGAGGGTGACCGGCTGCCGTCCATCATGGAGATGGCGCGTCGCTTCCAGGTCGGGCATCCGTCGGTGCGGGAGGCGCTCAAGCGGCTCGAGGCCACCGGCGTGGTCGAGGTGCGCCACGGCTCGGGCGTCTACGTGAGCCGAAGCCACGACGTGCTCCTCCTCGCCGCCCCGGACTACTCGGGGGAGGTCACCAAGAAGCTGCTGACGGATCTGGTGGAAGCGCGCATGGCGCTCGAGCCCTACTCGATCATGCTCGCGGCGCAGAACGCCTCCGCGCAGGACTTCGCGGAGATGCGCCGTCTTCTCGACACCGCCGCCGAGAACCTGGGCAACGACGAGCTCCTGAACACCGTGAACATGTCGTTCCACAGGGAGATCGCGCGGGCGTCGGGCAACACCGTGCTCTCGCAGATCACGGACGTCCTCCGGAGCCTGTTCAGCGAGCAGCAGCGGCTCATCCTCGGGATCCACGGCCCGCGCGCGCGGGACCACCAGGAGCACCTCGGCATCCTGGAGGCGCTCGAGAAGCGCGACGTCGACCTTTGTGTGGAGCGCATGCGCTCCCACCTGGAGGGCGTGCGGGACGCCATCCTCAAGTGGGACCCGGAGCACCATCCCCTCGAGGACTGACCCCGCCACCTCCCCCCGCCGCCGCTCCGCCCTCCCGGGGGCGGAGACCGTCCGCGAGCCCCCGTCGGCACCGGCGGGTCACCGTAGTGATAAGGTGACCCAATAACAGACGGACCGGCCCCCGCCGGTTCACCGCGGTCCGCACCTCCCACCCCGCCGCCCGGCTACCGCGGCAAAGAAGCGGACCCGACGAAAACCGCACGCCGCGGGCGATCGCCGGGACCCGATCCAGGTCGTCGCCACGTGCTTGACAGGTCCTCGGGCGGAGCGTACCGTGGCCCGAAAGGTGATGAGGTCACCATATCGACTTACCTGCGCCGCGCCGTCGCCGCGGAGCTCCGCGGCGAGCCCTTCGATGGCAACGCTCATTCTCAGGGAGGACCGCACTATGAAACCTTGGAAACTGTTCTTGGTGCTGACCCTGGCGGCGGCAGGTCCGCTGGAGGCGCAGGCCACGGGGCGGATCACCGGCGTCGTCCGCAACAACGAGGGCCAACCGACCGCTTCGGCCACCGTGATGGTACACGGGACGAACATCGGGGGCCTGACGAGCGCCGACGGCCGGTACCTCCTTCTGCAGGTGCCGGCCGGTTCGTATACCGTCGTCGCATCGTTGATCGGCTACGGCGACGCGTCGGCGACGGTCGACGTCGTCGCCGGCCAGACCGCCCAGATGGACTTCCAGCTCCAGGTGCGCGCCGTGCAGCTCGAGGGCGTGACCGTGGTCGGCTACGGCACGCAGCTGAAACGCACGGTCACCGGCTCGGTGTCGACGGTGAACGCCCGCCAGATCGCCGAGATCCCGACATCCAACGCGATCAAGGCGATCCAGGACCGTGTACCGGGCGTCGACGTCACCAACGCCGGCAACAAGCCCGGCGACGGCGTCAGCATCCGGATCCGCGGCGTCCGGTCGATCAGCGCGGGGAACGACCCGCTCTACGTGGTGGACGGCGTGCCCATCGCGGGCGGCATCGAGGACTTCGACCCGAGCAACATCCTCTCCATCGACATCCTCAAGGACGCAGCGTCGACCTCGATCTACGGGAGCCGCGGCGCGAACGGCGTCGTCCTCGTGACGACGAAGGGCGCGGGATCGAGCGGCGTATCGACGGAATTCCGCGCCGGCGCCACGTACGCGGGCCAGACCGCGTACGGCCTGCCGACCCTGATGGACAACGACCAGTACGTCGCGATGCTGCAGGCCGCGGCGGCCTACGCGGGCGTGAACAGCGACCCGCAGTCGCTCCTCAACAACGTGGCCTACCAGGCCTACCAGGCGGGCCAGCACACCGACTGGCAGGACCTGATCGAGCGCACGGGCTACCAGAAGAACTTCCAGCTCGGGATGAGCGGGATGTCCGGCAACACCCGCTTCAACATCTCCGGCAACTACTACGACCAGACCGGCACGGCGGTCGGCCTCGCCTTCAACCGCGCGAGCGGCGCAGCCTCGGTCGACCACACGCACGGCCGCCTGCGCCTGGGCGTGAGCGGCAACTTCTCGCACTCCCTGCAGACGGTGAACGGGGGTGACGGGCTGTGGGGCGCCGCACGGCAGCAGACGGGCTTCGGCGCTGCGTTCGACGACCAGGGCGCGCTGATCACCAACCCCGACGGCGACCCGCTCGCGTACAACCCGCTCAAGCTGGTGGAGGGGCGCGTGAGCGAGAACCGGCGCGACCGCCTGTTCGCCTCGGCGTTCGCGACCTTCAACCTCACCAACGGTGTCGACCTGCGCGTGAACTTCGGGCCGGACTACACGCAGGCCAGCGCCGGCAACTACACGGGCGCGGACGTCCAGTTCGGCGGCGCCTCGTATCGCACCGCGTCCTACAACCAGAACACGAACTTCCAGTACATCCTCGACAACATGCTCCAGGTCAACCGCGACATCGGAGCCGAGCACCACGTCGACGCGACGTTGCTCTACGGGATCCAGAAGTCCCGCTACACGTTCGGCAACGAGAGCGCGCAGCACATCCCGTACGACGAGGCGCTCTTCTATTCGATCGGTCAGGGTGACAACTACCAGGCCACCTCGGGGCTGACCGAATCCGCGCTGAAGTCGTACATGGGGCGCGTGGTCTACACGTATCTCGACCGCTACACGATCATGGGTGCGGTTCGGCGCGACGGCGCGAGCGTGCTGGCCCCCGGCAAGAAGTGGACGACCTTCCCGACCGTCGGCGTGGCCTGGCAGCTCGGCGACGAGGCGTTCATGCAGGGCCTGACGTGGCTGAGCAGCATGAAGGTGCGCGCCAGCTACGGGAAGGTCGGCAACGCCGCCATCAACCCCTATCAGACGCAGGGCGCTCTCTCCAGCGGGAAGATCAACTTCGGCTCGATCACCACGCCGGTCTACTACCCGAACCCGAACAACCCGGCCAACCCGGACCTGGGGTGGGAGAAGACGGCCAAGAGCGACGCGGCCGTCGAGTTCGGACTCTTCGGCAACCGGGTGACGGGCAGCGCCGACTGGTACCGCGAGAACACGTCCGACCTGCTGCTGACGCGCAGCCTGCCGGGCACGTCGGGCTACTCCTCGGCGCTGCAGAACATCGGCTCGACGCGGAACTCGGGCGTCGAGCTCCAGATCTCGTCCATCAACGCGCAGGACTGGCACGGGCTGCGCTGGAATACCGACCTGAGCTTCGCGCACAACAAGAACGAGATCACGGGGCTCGCGTTCTACTCGGACAGCACGGCGTGCCCGGCGCAGGCGCCGCAGTGCGACGCGAACAACGGCTGGTTCGTCGGTGAGCCCATCAACACCGGCGGGCAGACCAACCCGCTGAACTCGAACGGCGCCTTCACGGGCGATCCGCAGCGCCGCACGTGGTACGACTACAAGCAGATCGGTGTCTGGCAGCTCGGCGAGGAGACAGAGGCCGCCGTGTACGGCTCCAAGCCCGGGCAGATCCGCATCCTCGACGTGAACAACGACGGCATCATCAACGCCCGGGATCTGGTCCTTCAGGGCAACACGTACCCGAAGTGGACGGCCAGCATCTACAACCGCTTGTCGTTCGGCAACTTCGACCTGTCCGCCCTGGTCAACATCCGGTGGGGCTACACGATCTGGAACACCTTCCTGCCGTCCCTCTTCGGCCGGTACGGCCAGCTCCAGTCCGACTACTGGACGCCCACCAACGCCGACAACGTCAACCCGTCGCCGAACCTGAACGGGAACCCGATCGCCTACGGAAGCTCCCGCGGCTACATCAGCGGATCCCATTGGCGCATCCGCACCATCCAGCTCGGCTACACGATGCCACGTGACATGGCCGCGCGGTTCCGCGCCAACACGTTCCGGATCTACGCGACCGCGACGGAGCCGTACGTGCACTACAAGTACGACTACTTCGACCCGGAGTCCGGCTACGCCGGCGGCTCACCCGTCTACCGGACGCTGTTGATCGGCGCCGACGTCGTCTTCTAGGGGGAATCCAATGAAACGATATCTGAACGCCGGGTTGGCCCTGGTCCTCGTCGCCGGAATGACGTCGTGCGTCGACCTCGACGAGGTCCTGGTATCGAGCCTCGGCGCCAACTACGCGACCACGCAGCAGGGCCTCACGGACCTGACCAACGGCATCTACGCGGGCGTCCGCGGCTACGACGGGGGCGACTCGTACTACGGCATGGAGGTCCTGGGCACGGACACCTGGACGGCCGCGGACCAGGTCGCGGCCGGCGGAGCCCAGCCCTGGGTGTACCTGGACACGTACGACCCTCAGTACAACAGCCTGGGCGCGTTCCTGAACGCGCAGTGGCAGGCGGGCTACACCATCATCGCGCGGGCCAACGTGGTGCTGGACAACGGTCCCGAGACACCGGTCGGGGGCAGCCTGACGCAGGCCATCAAGGATTCACGGATGGGTGAGGCGCATTTCCTGCGTGCCTGGGCGTACTTCCAACTGGTCCAGCAGTACGGAGACCTGACGATCAACCTGCACACCGGCTCCATCTCCACGGAGGCGACGCGCGAGCCGGAATCGGCCGTCTACGACGTCATCATCGACGACCTGAACCAGGCGATCTCCCTCCTGCCGGCTTCGCAGTCGGAGTTCGGGCGGGCGACCAAGGGGGCCGCGCAGCACATGCTGGCGAAGGTGTACCTGACGCGGGCGTACCGGGACTGGAACTCGGGCAACAAGCAGGCGGACTTCCAGCAGGCGCTCGACCTCGCGAACACGGTCATCAACTCCGGCGCCTACTCGCTGTCGCCCATCTACGCGGACCTCTGGTGCGGCACACACGGCCCGACCAAGCCCGCGGATCCGGGCCGGCAGGGCTTCTGCGACGTGACGAACAACTTCTCCGAGACCAACCCCGAGATCATCTGGTCCATCCAGTTCTCCTACGACCCGGTGCAGTACACGAACACCGCGACGAACTACAACCCGGTCGTCTTCCTCAGCCAGTACGACGGCGGCGCCGGCGGCTGGGCGGCCGGAATCACCCGCGTCCTCGACGACGGCCGTCCGTTCCGGCGCGTCCGTCCCCTGCCCTTCACGATCAAGCTCTTCCAGGAGACGCGGTGCGGCGGTGACCCGTGCGGCCCGGACGTGGACGTGGTCGACACGCGCTTCGACGGCAGCTTCCAGACCGTCTGGTTCGCGAACAGCGAGGCCACCAACCCGACGGGCACCTGCCCGAAGTGCACCAGCGGCGCGCCGATCCACGGCAGCATGCTCCCGGGAAGCCAGATTGGCGCGGCGCCCGGGTCGGACACCGCGCTGGTCTACCTGACCTGGCAGGTGTCGGACGAGTACCGGCAGTCGAAGGCCTACCGCATCGGCACGCCGTGCACGACGGCCCCGGACCAGGACTGCGGGAAGGACAACGACGCGAACGGCACGTTCGGCTACGCGCACTATCCGTCGCTGAAGAAGTTCCAGGACAACGGACGCACCGGCGGCTTCAACGACCTGGCCGGCGGCAAGGACCGGATCGTGTTCCGCCTCGGGGAGACGTACCTGATCGCGGCCGAGGCCGCGTTGGGGCTGGGCCAGACGGCGATCGCCGCGCAGAACATCAACGTGCTGCGCGTGCGGGCGGCCTGCGACCCCGGGCCGGCGAACGCGCCGAAGCTGTGCGCGGTGAGCCACAAGGACGACCCCAGGATCATGGTGAGCGCCGGCGACATGACGCTGGACTTCATCATGGACGAGCGCGAGCGCGAGATGTCCGGCGAGCTGACGCGCTGGGACGACCTGCATCGGCCCGGGATGGACTTCTTCCTCGCCCGCATCGCCGCGTGGAATCCGTACGCCCGACCGAACATCCAGAGCAAGCACTACTTCCGGCCCATCCCGCAGCAGCAGATCCAGGGTGTGACGGGGCCGGCACCCTATCCGCAGAACCCGGGGTGGTGAGTCACCCGATAGCGGGCTGACGTCGTGAGGCGGGAAGCCGCCCGGGTGCCCCGGCCGCGAGCGATCGCGACCGGGGTGCCCGGGCGGTAGACTTTTCCCCGGGCGGCGTCAGGTACCTTCGCGAGAGGCAGCGATGACCGTGGTGCTCCGGGCCGTGCAGGCGTGCGCGATCGCCCTCTTCCCGGCCGTGGTGGCCGCGGCCGCTCGGTCCGTTCAGGAAGCGGCGGCGCGCGGTCCCCTCGAGCTTCGATATGCGGCGCCGGCGCACGCATGGGTCGAGGCGCTGCCGGTCGGCAACGGACATCTCGGCGCGATGGTGTTCGGGGGGACCGCGCACGAGCGCATCCAGTTCAACGAGTCCACGGTGTGGAGCGGCGCCCCGCACGACTACGACCACCCCGGCGCGGCCGACGTGCTCGACTCCCTGCGTGCGCTGCTCTTCGCGGGCAAGCAGCGGGAAGCCGACTCGCTCGCGTCGGCGCGTGTGATGAGCCTGCCGCTGAGTCAGGCGCGTTACCAGGCGTTCGGCGACCTGCTCCTCGACTTCCCCGGGCTCGACACGGGCGTGGTCGACGGCTACCGCCGCTCGCTGGACCTCGACAGCGCCGTCACGAGCACCCGCTTCCGCGTGGGTGGAACGACCTGGACGCGCCGTGTCTTCGCGAGCCACTCCGACGGCGTGCTGGTCGTGCGCCTCACGACCGACCGCCCCGGCGGCGTGGACGTCACGGTGGCTCCCACCTGCGCGCACGCGGGCGCCGTCCGCCGCGCCCTGGACGCGCGCACGATCGCCATGAGCGGTGGCGTGGAGGGTGGGGCGATCCGTTTCGAGGCACGCCTGGAGATGCGCGCCGAGGGCGGCACGCTCACGCTGGGCGACACCGCCGCGACCGTGACGGGCGCGGACGCCGTGACGCTCGTCCTCGCGGGCGCGACCAACTACGTGCGCTACGACGACGTCTCCGCCGATCCGGCGGCGCGCGCCGCGGCCGCGCTCGCGGGCGTGCGCGCCAAGTCCTACGCCGAGCTCCTGGCGCGGCACGTCGCCGACCACCAGGCGCTCTTCCGCCGCACCACGCTCGACCTGGGCGCGAGCGACCCGTCCGTCCGGGAGCAACCGACGGACGTGCGCGTGGCGCGCTTCGGGTCACAGCGCGACCCCGAGCTGGTCGCGCTCCTCTTCCAGTACGGGCGCTATCTGCTCATCGCGTCGAGCCGTCCCGGCGGGCAGCCGGCGAACCTCCAGGGGATCTGGAACGAGAGCAACGACCCGCCCTGGGGGAGCAAGTACACGGTCAACATCAACACCGAGATGAACTACTGGCTCGCCGAGCCGACCGGGCTCGGGGAGCTCACCGGGCCGCTCACGCAGATGGTGCAGGACGTGGCCGAGACCGGAAGCCGCACGGCGCGGGTGCACTACGACGCGCCCGGGTGGGTGCTGCACCACAACACCGACCTCTGGCGCGGCACCGCGCCGGTCGACGGCCCCCAGTGGGGCCTGTGGCCCAGCGGCGGCGCGTGGCTCACCCAGCACCTCTGGTGGCGCTGGGAGTACGGCGGGAGCCGGGCGTTCCTCGCCGACACGGCCTATCCGCTCATGCGGGACGCGTCGCGCTTCTTCGCTCGCTACCTCGTCCCCGACCCGCGGACGGGGCTGCTCGTCTCCGGCCCCTCGGTGTCGCCCGAGAACAAGGGCATCGTGATGGGGCCGACGATGGACCACCAGCTCATCCGCGACCTGTTCGCGCGCACGATCGCGGGGAGCGAGATCCTGGACGTCGACCCCGCGCTGCGGGACACGCTCGCGGCGCTGCGTGCGGGCATCGCCCCCGACCGCGTGGGCCGGCTCGGCCAGCTCCAGGAGTGGCTCGAGGACCGCGACGATCCCAACGACCACCACCGGCATGTGTCGCACCTGTGGGGGCTGCACCCCGGGAGCGAGATCACGCGCCGGGGCACGCCCGAGCTGTACGCGGCGGCGCGACGCTCGCTCGAGCTGCGGGGCGACGAGGGCACCGGGTGGTCGATCGCGTGGAAGATCAACTTCTGGGCCCGGCTGGACGACGGCGACCACGCCTACCGACTCCTGCGGCGCCTCGTCACGCCGGCGCGGGAGGGAGAGGCGTACGGCGAGGCCGCGGGCCTTTATCCCAACCTCTTCGACGCGCACCCGCCCTTCCAGATCGACGGGAACTTCGGGCTCACCTCCGGTATCGTGGAGATGCTCCTGCGCAACCACGAGGGTGAAATCGAGCTGCTTCCGGCGCTGCCGTCCGCGTGGCCCGCGGGGAGCGTGCGCGGGCTCCGCGCGCGGGGCGGCTTCGTCGTCGACGTCACGTGGGCGGACCGGCGCCTGGCCGGGGCCGTCGTCACGGCAACGCGGGACAGTGAGGCGACCGTGCGCTATGGTGAGCGCACGTGGCGGCTCGCGCTGCGGTCCGGCGAGCGTCGGACGCTGGCGCTCCACGGAGCCGGTCGCCCCGCACCAACCACGGAGGGAAGACGATGACCGCTCGTACCGTGCTCGCGGCATGCTTCGCCCTGGGCGCTCTCTCCGCCCGCCCGGCCCTCGCGCAGGTCCAGACGGAGGTGCCACCGCTCGTGCCCGGCGCCAAGCCCGTGGCGGTGGAGCACATCCAGGTCCACGGCGCGTCGCTGGAGGGCAACCTGGAGGGAGACGCCGTCGATCGCGACGTGCTCGTCTTCCTGCCGCCGAGCTACCGGCTGGACGTGAGCCGCCGCTACCCCGTGGTGTACGCGCTCCACGGCTACTCGATCGGCGCGGAGCAGTGGTCCGGGGAGATCCACGTGCCGCAGACGATCGAGGGCGCCTTCGCGCTCGGCACGAACGAGATGATCGTGGTGCTGCCCGATTCCAAGACGCTGCACAACGGCTCGATGTACTCGAGCTCGATGACGACCGGCGACTTCGAGCGCTTCATCGCGCACGACGTGGTCGCGTACGTGGACGCCCACTACCGCACGATCCCGGACCGCCGGAGCCGCGGCCTGGTGGGACACTCGATGGGCGGCTACGGCGCCACGCGCATCGGCATGAAGCACGCCGACGTCTTCGGCAGCCTGTACATCATGAGCCCTTGCTGTCTGTCCGCCCGGGGGGCGGGACCCGCCCGCCCGGAGATGGACGAAGCGCTCGCGGCGGTCAAGACCGTCGAGGACGCCGCCAAGCTCCCGTGGGGGCTGCGCGCCCAGCTCGCCTCGGCGGCGGCCTGGTCACCCGACCCGGAGAAGCCGCCGCTCTACCTCGACCTCCCCACGGGCGACGAGCAGACCCGGAACGACGTGCTGGCCAGGTGGGCGGCCAACGCGCCCCTCGCCTTCGTGGACCAGTACATCGGCGAGCTGCGACGCTACGACGCAATCTCGATGGACGTCGGCGACCAGGACGGGCTCCGGGTCGATGCGGGCAAGCTGCACGACGTCCTCGACCGCTGGGGCGTGGCGAACACCTTCGAGATCTACGCCGGCACGCACACGAGCGCGGTCGCGGTCCGGTTCCAGGACCACGTGCTGCCGTTCTTCGGCAGCCACCTGTGCGCCACGGCCGGCTGTCGGTAGCCCGCGGCCGGGCCGCCGACCCCGGGCTTGGACGCTACCGGTACGACGACACCTGGATCACGCCGGCGCTGTGGCCGACCCCCCAGCGCATGGTCGCGTCCACGCCGTTGAAGTGCCGCGCCCAGGCGATCGAGTTCACCGTCACGTTGCGCAGCTCGTCCACCCCGCCCAGGCGGGTCTGGTCGAAGTAGACCCAGACCTGGGAGGTCTCGCCGAAGCTGTCCGTGCCGCGGACGGTGAGCCAGGAGGAGCGCAGCGACGCGACCGCGTCGTAGACGTTCGTGAAGTGCCCCTCGATCATCTGCGCCTTGGTGAGCCGCTCGGCGTCGGTGGGCGCCACCTCGCGCACGTTGTGGCAACCGGGCGCGGCGATCAGGAGCAGGACGAGTGTGAAACGGAAGGTCGCACGCATGACAGCCTCCTACCTGATGGGTGCCCGGGGTCCGTGGTAGCTCTCCGGGGGCCCGAGATACGAGCGCGGCAGGTCGCCTCTCACGACCACCAGCTTCTGGAGCACGATGCCGGGATCCACCATCCAGTACTTCACCACGTGCTCGCCCGGCGTCGCGAGCCGGTGCTCGGAGGCGACCACCTTGATCGCGTTGGCCACGCCCTCCTGCCAGGCCTCGTTGCCATCCGTCACGCCGGTGCTGGATCCGTCCCCATGGATGTTCACGATCCGGGGCGCCTCGTCGTCGATGGAGACCGCGTAGCGGAGCCCGTCGCCCCCCGTGAAGTCCCACGTCGGCGACACGTAGGCATCTACGCTCACCGTGCCGGTGTCTGTCATGAACACGCGGTACTCGAGGTGCGGTGAGGAGCCGCCGGGCGTCTGGGCCCCGGCCGTCACGGGGGTCGGGTGCACGCCCGAGAGCGTGCGGCCGAAGTCGGGGATGACCTCCCACGTGACGCCGTTCCCGCCCACGGCACGCGTGAAGTGCTCCGCCTCCATGCTCACCCAGTCGCCGCTCTCGACGAAGCCGGCGAAGTCGCGCCCGGGCGCGGTGGGCACGCGTACCGGCGCCCGGACCACCACGCGGCTGTCGCTCGGGCCGGCGATGGTGATCGGCACCGTATCCGCACCGACGGGCGCACGGCTCCAGTCGACGCCCACGGCCACGCGCACCTCCTCCTCCACGGTGCCGGAGGCGGGCGACACCGTCACCCAGGGCTCGCCGGTCTCGATGCTGAAGTCGAACGGCGTCTTCCCGCGGTTGTAGACGTCGAGGTGGTAGGTCTGCCGGAGCCAGGGATCGAGCTCCGGCAGCGTGGGTCCCCCGAACCGGCCGCGTGGCGGGCCGCCCCCGGGGAAGCCGGGGCGCCGCGCGGGAGGTGCGCGGTTCACCTCCACCACGCCCACCCCCATCTCGGCCGGCTCCGGCACCTGGATCACGTCGACGCGCGGCATGACGTTGCGCGGCGGCTCCTGCCAGTACGTGTAGCCGATGTGCGTCTGGTCCATCATGTGCCGCCACTTGCCGCCCGCGAGCGTGTCGTTGTAGAACGCCGAGATCTGGGCGTCGCGCTCGAAGAGCCTGCGGGCGCGCTCCGCCAGGTCGTTGGTCGCCGCCCGCCCCTGGAGCGCGTACAGCCGGTTCCTCGCCACGGTCACGTACAGGTCCGCGAGGTTCGCCATGGCCAGCACGGGGTGCAGCACCAGCTCGTAATACGCGTCCCGGTAGCCCGCCGGCAGCGCCTTCGCCAGCGCCTCCGCCCGCTCCTCCAGGGCCCGCCAGTCCGCGACCTCCGTCTCCGCCTCGTCGAAGTTCGTCAGGCTGTAGGTGACCGTATCGAGCAGCTCGGGCTTCCTGCGGCCCGCGTACTTCAGGTAGGTGGTGACCACCTCCGCGATCTCGGCCGCGTGGGCGGCGCCGAACTGCTGCGCGGCCCACGACCGGGCGTACTCCGGCAGGCGGCCGGCGGGCGTGCGTGACGGGGCCCACGCGTAGTCGAGGAAGAACTGGATGGGGTACTCCATCGGCTTGAGGTCACCGACGTTCACGACCCAGATGCGGTTCGCGCCGTACGCGTACGCGAGCTCCATCTGCTCCTGGACGCGCGGGATCGGGTTGGTGTCGATCCACTTGTAGTTGCGCGGGCCGCCCACGTAGTCGAAGTGGTAGTAGACGCCGGAGCCGCCCTTGCGGCTGCGGTCCTCCGGCGAGGGCAGGCGTCGGATGTTGCCCCAGTTGTCGTCGGCGAAGAGGAGCGTGACGTCGTCGGGCACGCGCATGCCCTTGTCGTAGTAGCTCTGCACCTCCTTGTAGAGCGCCCACACCTGCGGCGTCTCGGACGGGTCTTTCCCCGTGACCTCGGCGATGATCTTCCGCTGGTCGGCCACGATCCGCTCGAGCAGCGAGACGTTGGCATCCTCGCTCATGGGCATGTCGCCGTCGCCCCGCATGGCTAGCGTGACGACGCCTTCCTTGTCGCCCTTGTTCCGGATGCCGTCGCGCCAGAACGCCCGCAGCACGCTGTCGTTGCGCTCGTAGTTCCACTCGCCCGTGCCGACCCGCTTCCATTCCTGCTGGGCCCGCTGCATGGGCTCGTGGTGCGACGTGCTCATGACGATGCCGTACTCGTCCGCGAGCACGGGGTTCTGCGGGTCGTCCATGTTGAACGCGCTCCCCCACATGGCCGGCCACAGGAAGTTGCCCTTCAGGCGCAGGATGAGCTCGAACACCTTCGTGTACAGCGCGCTGTTGAAGCCGCCGTTGGCCTCGCGGGTCCAGCCGGACATGGCCGGCGCTTCGTCGTTGATGAAGATCCCCCGGTACTTCACGGCGGGCGTGCCCTGCGTGTGGCTGCCCGGAAGCACCCAGAGGCCGGCCTGGTGCGGCACCGGCACGTCCGCCCACCAGTACCAGGGCGAGACCCCGATCTGCGCCGACACGTCGTAGATACCGTAGATCGTGCCGCGCTTGTCGCTCCCCGCGATCACCAGCGCCTCGTCCACGCCGGGGAGCGGCTTGGCCACGATCCGCGTGACGAAGGTCTCCCATTTCCCGGCGAGCGCCCTGCCGTCGATCTTCCCGTCGGCCACCAGCCGGTCGATGGTGGCGCTCCTGCCGATCGTCCCGATCAGGACGAGCGGGCCCGGCGTGGCCTGCGCCCCGACCACGACGTTCGGCTCGACGGACGTGACCCGCCCGAGGTCGGCCTTCAGGTCGGTCGCCGCGCGGATCACGCCCGGCCACTCGCCCGCGTCCAGGCGCAGGGTCGCGACGCGGCCGTCGGCGGCCAGCGGGAACCTGCCCGCCCCGGCGCTGCCCACCACGTAGCGGGCGCTGCCGTCCGGGAGCGTCTCCTGGGCCGACAGCGCCGGGGGCGCGAGCGGGACCATCAGGAGGGAGGCAGCCAGGGCGAAGGTACCTCCCGGCCACCGGGCGTCGATGACGGACGCCCGTGAGGGTTCAGCGCAGGGGCTCACGACGATTCTCCCGGGGCTTGCGCGCGCCGCCCGCGCGACCTGCAACCGACGGCGCCCGGCGAAACCGCTCTCGCGTTCTCGTGGGCGGCGTTGAGGCGAACGGCCAGTAATATGATATGATCACTAAGGAGGGGCCAGCACCGCCATCGGGGTGGCGCGGCGGCGTGGTATGTGTAATATGAGCTTATGACTCTCCGCCACGACGGCCATCGCCGCACGACGATCCGGAAGCTGCTCCGCTCGGTGCTCGCCTTCGCTCCCCTGATGGGCTGCGCGGGCACGCCGGCACGCGCCGACCCGGGCTACGAGCTCTGGCTCCGCTACGGCCAGGTATCGGACGCGGCGCTCCTCGGTCGGTACCGGGCCGCGATCGCGCGCGTGGTGGTGGAGGGCGGCTCGCCCACGCTGCTCGCCGCGCGCGACGAGCTCGCGCGGGGGCTGGACGGCCTGCTGGGCATGTCGCTCCCCGTCGGCGGACCCGCGGGCGCGGGCACCGTGCTCGCCGGCACCCCGTCCAGCTCCCGGCTCATCGCCGGCCTGCCGCTGGCTGCGGAGCTGTCGCGGCTGGGGCCGGAGGGCTACCTGGTCCGGTCGGTGGTGTCCGATGGGCGGCCGCTGATCGTGATCGCGGCCAACGCCGACGTCGGTGTGCTGTACGGCGCGTTCGGCCTCCTGCGCCATCTCCAGACGCATCGCCCGCTGGACGGGCTGGCGCTCGAGAGCGCGCCGAAGCTCGAGCTGCGGATGCTGAACCACTGGGACAACCCGAACGGCAGCATCGAGCGCGGCTACGCCGGACGCTCGCTGTGGAAGTGGAGCCAGCTGCCGGACACCCTGGATCCGCGCTACGTCGACTATGCGCGGGCCAACGCGTCGCTCGGCATCAACGCAGTCTCGCTCACCAACGTGAACGCGAACACGCTCTTCCTGACGCCCGAATACCTGCAGAAGGCGGCGGCGCTCGCGAACGTGTTCCGGCCCTGGGGCATCCGCGTCTTCCTGACCGCGCGCTTCAGCTCACCCGTCGAGCTCGGCGGCCTGTCCACGGCGGACCCGCTCGACCCGGCCGTGCAGGCATGGTGGAAGCAGAAGGCGGACGAGGTCTACGCGCTGATCCCCGACTTCGGCGGCTTCCTGATGAAGGCGAACTCGGAGGGGCAGCCGGGGCCGCGCGACTACGGCCGGTCGCACGCGGAGGGCGCCAACCTGATCGCTGACGCGCTCGCCCCGCACGGCGGCATCGTGATCTGGCGGGCGTTCGTGTACGCGAACGACGCCGCCCTGGACCGCGTGAAGCAGGCGTACGACGAGTTCACGCCGCTCGACGGGGAGTTCAGGCCGAACGTCTTCATCCAGGTGAAGAACGGGCCGCTCGACTTCCAGCCGCGCGAGCCGTTCTCCCCGCTCTTCGGCGCCATGCCGAAGACGCCGCTGATGATGGAGGTGCAGATCACCAAGGAGTACCTCGGCCAGTACTCGAGCCTCGTCTATCTCGGGCCCATGTGGACCGAGGTGCTGCAGGCCGACACGCACGCGCGCGGCCCGGGCTCGACGGTGGCGCGCATGCTCGACGGCACCCTGACGAGCTACCCGCACACGGGGATGGCGGGCGTGGCGAACACCGGAGACGACCCGAACTGGACGGGCTCCACCTTCAACCAGGCGAACTGGTACGCGTTCGGCCGCCTGGCGTGGGACCACGACCTGAGCGCGGCGGCCATCGCGGACGAGTGGATCCGCATGACGTTCACCAACGACACGTCGTTCGTGGGGCCGGTGGAGCACATGATGCTCGACTCGCGCGAGGCGGCCGTGGACTACATGACGCCGCTCGGCCTCGCGCACCAGATGAACGGGCGCGGCCACTACGGGCCGGGGCCCTGGCAGGGGGGCGGCCCGCGCCCGGACTGGACGCCCCCGTACTACGCGCGCGCCGACAGCTTCGGCATCGGCTTCGACCGCACCGCGACGGGAAGCGACGCGGTGGCGCAGTACCACCCGCCGCTCGACCGCCTCTTCGCCGATCGCGCCACGGTGGGCGACACGCTGCTGCTCTGGTTCCACCACGTGGGCTGGACCGAGCGGCTGAGCTCCGGCCGCACGCTCTGGGAGGAGCTGGTGCGGCACTACGACATGGGCGTGGACACGGTGCGGGCGAACCTGCGGACGTGGGAATCGCTCGCCGGGAAGATCGACCAGGAGCGCTTCGACGAGGCGCGCACGAACCTGGAGAAGGAGGTCGCGGAGGCGCGCTGGTGGCGCGACGCCTCCCTGCTCTACTGGCAGACCTTCTCGAGACAGCCGATCCCCGCAGGATACGAGCAGCCGGCGCATACGCTCGAGTTCTACGAGCGGCTGCGCTGCCCCACCGACCTCGTCCACTCGGCGTGCCCCGAGATCGGTGCCGCCGCCACGATCCCCCCGGAGGGACGATGAGGACGAACCCGCGCCCGGCATGGCGCCGGCTCGCGTTCCTCGGGCTGCTGGCTGCCGCCGGGTGCGGTGCGTCGGCCGACGCGAAGGGGCCGGCGGCGGACCGCTGGGTGGCCACGTGGGCCACCGCGGCGCAGCTCACCGAGCCCCGCAACATGCCCCCGGAGCCGGGGCTGTCGGGCAACACGTTGCGCCAGGCGCTCCGGGTCTCGATCGGGGGCTCCCGCCTGCGGGTGCGCTGGTCGAACGAGTACGGGCAGTCCCCCATGGTGATCCGCGAGGCCCGACTCGCGCGCACCCTGGGCGGCGGGGCGATCGACCCGGCGACCGAACGTGGGCTGACGTTCGGCGGGCAGCCGGAGGTGACCCTCCCCGCCGGCCAGGTCGCCGTGTCCGACCCGCTCGACTTCGAGCTCGAGCCCATGGCGGACGTGGCCCTCACCGTGGCCTTCGGCGACGTCCCGGCCGACCTGACGGGGCATCCGGGCTCGCGCACGACCTCCTGGATCCAGCCGGGGAACGCGGTCGGCGCGGCGACCATGGCGACGGGCGTCGAGACCGAGCACTGGTACGCGATCACGGGCATCGACGTGGTCGCGCCCGAGGCGGCGGGCGTCGCCATCCTCGGCAACTCGATCACGGACGGGCGCGGGTCGACCACGAACGCCCAGGACCGCTGGCCGGACATGCTGTCGCGGCGCCTTCGTGTCGATCCGGCCACCGCACGGGTCGCGGTGCTCAACCTGGGAACCGGCGGCAACTGCGTGCTGCGTGCCTGCCTGGGCCCGGCCGGGATCGGCCGTTACCAGCGCGACATCCTCGACCAGGCCGGCGTGCGCTGGGTGATCGTGCTCGAGGGGGTGAACGACATCGGGGGGGCCGGGGGCACGGCCGCGTCCGACTCCGTCGCCGCCGGGCTGATCGCGGCCTACCAGGAGATGGTGGAACGCGCGCACGCGCGCGGGCTGCGCATCTACGGGGCGACGATCACGCCGTTCGGGGGGAGCTTCTACGACGGCCCCGGGCACGAGGCGGCCCGGACCCGGGTGAACGCGTGGATCCGCACAAGCGGCGCCTTCGATGCGGTGATCGACTTCGACGAGGCCGTGCGCGACCCCTCCGCCCCGACCCGTCTGCGCCCGGACGCCGACACGGGGGACCACCTGCATCCGAACGCGGAGGGGTACCGCATCATGGGCGGCGCCGTCCCCCTGACGCTGTTCCGCGAGCCGTAGCGACCCGATGACCGACGTGGTCCACATCACGGTGGAGCGTTAGCCCCCGAGGGGCGAGGAGCGAACGTGCGACGTGTCATCTCGACGTCCCTGGTCCTGCTGGCGGTCGGTGCCCTACCGGGCACAGCAGCGTATGCGCAGCATCCGGGCGCCGGCACGGGCGCCGCCGTGACCGGGGAGTACCGGAACCTCTTCCGGGAGGCCGGGCACCCGGACCGGGACATCGCGCGGAAGATCGACGCCGCCTGGCAGCAGCTCTTCCACGGCGACTCCGTGACGCAGACGGTGTTCTACTGGGCCGGCGCGAACGAGAACGGCCGGTTGGCCTACCTGAGCGACATCAACAACCGCGACGTACGCTCGGAGGGCATGTCCTACGGGATGATGATCGCGGTGCAGATGGACAAGCAGGCGGAGTTCGACGCGCTGTGGAACTGGGCGCGCACGTACATGCACCACGACGACCCGAAGCACCCCGCCTACCGGTACTTCTCCTGGTCCATGAACTCGGACGGCACGCCCCGGAGCGAGTCGCCCGCCCCGGACGGCGAGGAGTACTGGGTGATGTCGCTGTACTTCGCCTCGGGGCGGTGGGGCGACGGCGAGGGGATCTACGACTACCGCCGGATGGCGGACGAGCTGCTGGACGCCATCAAGAACCGCGGCGTGATCGAGGGGCCCTGGAAGAGCCGCCCGGACCACGTCGCGAGCGAGGGGACGGAGTTCAACGTCGACGAGAGGATGGTGCGCTTCACGCCCGACACGCGCCGGCCGGACCACACCGACCCGTCGTACCACCTCCCGCACTTCTACGAGCTGTGGGGCCGGTGGGGCCCCGAGAAGGACCGCGCGTTCTGGCTGGAGGCGGCGAAGACGAGCCGCGACTACTTCCGGAAGGTCACGAACCCCGTGACCGGCCTCGCGCCCGAGTATGCGAACTTCGACGGCACGCCGGTGACCGACAGCTTCAACCGGAGATCCTCGACCTTCGGTCCGGATGCCTGGCGCACGGCCGCCAACTGGTCGGTGGACTGGTCGTGGTGGGCGGCCGATCCGGGTGAGCGGGTGCTGAGCGACCGCATCCAGGCGTTCTTCGCGGCGCAGGGCCGCTACGGCAACCGCTACACGCTGGACGGCCAGCCGCTCGACTCGACGCACTCGACGGCGCTCGTGGCGACCAACGCGGTCGCGAGCCTGGCCGCCACCGACAGCGTGCGGGCCGCGCGCTTCGTGGACGAGCTGTGGAACGCCGACATCCCCTCGGGACGGTTCCGCTACTACGACGGCATGTGGTACCTGATGGCGCTGCTGCACGTGAGCGGCGAATACCGGGTGTGGACGCCGCGGGGGCTGCCGAAGCCGTGAGGGATGCCACGGACGATCCGCCAACCAGGGAAAGCCCGCGAGCCATGCCATCGCGTGTCGGACGCTTCCTCGTCCTCCTCCTCGCGCTGCTCGCCCCGTCCCTGGCCGTCGCGCAGACGTGGACCGCCGACAACGGCAACGGCACCTACACGAACCCGCTCTTCTTCGACGAGTTCTCGGACCCGGACCTGATCCGCGTCGGCGACGACTTCTACCTCACCGGGACGACGATGCACGCGATGCCGGGGCTCCCGGTGCTGCACTCGACCGACCTGGTGAGCTGGGAGCTCGTGGGCTACGCGCTCGACCGGCTCGACCTCGGCCCGGAATACCGCCTCGAGGGTGGCGAGATCTACGGCCAGGGCATCTGGGCGCCGAGCTTCCGCTGGCACGACGGCACCTTCCACATCTTCACGAACGTCAACGGGCAGACCACGCAGCACTTCACCGCCACGGACCCGCGGGGGCCGTGGACGCGCACGGCCATGAAGCGGTCGTTCCACGACCTGTCCGTGCTCTTCGACGACGATGGCGCGGTGTACGTCGTGTGGGGCTACCAGGACATGCATCTCGCGCGGCTCGACAGCACGCTCACCGACATCGTGCCCGGGAGCGAGCGCGTGCTGTTCGCGAAGGACTCGGGGATGGGTGAGGGGGCGCACTTCTACAAGATCGACGGGAGGTACTACATCACGAGCGCGTGGTACGCGGGCCGCATGCGCCTCGCCTGCGCGCGCGCCGACCACATCGACGGGCCGTGGGAGGTGAACCCGGCGATCAGCATCGACGAGGCGTTCGGCATGCGCGAGGGACCGCGGCTGCGCGGCAACGGCACGGGCCCGGAGATCGCCGTCATCCCGGCGAATCCCACGGCCCGCGGCCACACCGCCATGCATCAGGGCGGGATCGTCCGCACCCCGGCGGGCGAGTGGTGGGGGTGGTCGATGTTCGAGGGCACCTCGGTAGGGCGGCTGACCGGGCTGTCCCCGGTGACCTGGCACGACGGGTGGCCGTACTTCGGCCTCCCGGGCAACCTCGGCCGCTCGCCGCGCACGTGGGTGAAGCCGCGCACGGCCTCCGAGGTCGAGCCGCACGCGCCCTACCAGCGCGACGACGACTTCTCGGGCCCGGCGCTCGCCGACGTCTGGCAGTGGAACCACGTCCCCGTCGACTCGATGTGGTCGCTCGACGAGCGCCCCGGCTTCCTGCGGCTGCACGCGCTCCCCGCCCCGGACTTCTGGCGGGCGCGCAACTCGCTCACGCAGCGCGCGATCGGCCCGCAGTCCATACCGACGACGATCCTCGAGACCGGCGGCATGCAGGCCGGGGACGTCGCCGGGCTCGCCCTCCTGAACCGGCCCTACGCCTTGATCGGGGTGCGGCGGGGCGACGACGCACTCTGGCTCGAGCAGCTCGACCAGCTCACGGGCGACACGGCGCGCGTGCGCCTGGATGCCGACCGCGTGTGGCTGCGCGCCGAGTGCGACTTCCTCACCGAGGAGGCGCGCTTCAGCTACAGCACGGACGGCACGGCCTTCACGACGCTCGGCCCGCCGTTCGGCATGATCTTCCAGCTGAAGACCTTCCAGGGCGTGCGCTACGCCCTGTTCGCCTACAACGCGCGCGGCGCGGCGGGCGGCTGGGCGGACTTCGACGCGATGCGGGTCGACGAGCCCCACCCGCACGGCCTCACGCGGCCGATCCCCGTGGGGCGGACGATCGCGCTCCGCGTCGAGAGCCGCGGCACCCGCTTCGCCATCGGCGGCGAGGAGCGTTTCGCGGTCGTCGATCGCGGGCTGGGGCGCGTCGCGCTGCGCACGGGCGAACGCTTCCTCTCGGTGACGCCCCTGACCGACAGCACGAGCGCCGTCTCCCTGCGCACCGGCGAGCCGGGCGAGGGCGAGACGTTCCAGTGGATCGAGAGCTTCTACGGCGACGTGGCGCTGATGTCGCTCGCGACCCACCGCTACCTGCGGGTCGAGGCGGACGGGCGTGTCACGAGCGACAGCCCCGGGCTCGAGGGGGACCCGGACGAGGGCACGGCGCTCGGGTGGCGGATCGTCCCGGACCGGTAGGACGAGCGAGGATCCCCGCGCCTACTCCGCCCCCAGCACCTCCGCCGGGTTCACCCGCCCGGCGCGCCGCGCCGGGATCCACGTCGCGACGAGGGAGATCCCGAGCACCAGCGACGCCGCGAGCGCCGCGGGGAGGGCGTCCCGCGGGGAGACCCCGAAGAGGAAGGCCGCCGCGGCGCGGGTGAGCGCGACCGAGGCCGCCGCGCCGGCCACGACCCCGCCGAGGACCGGGGCGAGGTTCCGGCGCACCACCTCCCCGCTGACGCGTCCCGGCTCCGCCCCCAGGGTGAGGCGCACGCCGAACTCGCGCATGCGCGCCCCCACGCCGAAGGCCACCACCCCGTACACCCCCGTGAGGGCGAGGCCGACCGCCAGCGCCGCGAAGAGGAGGAAGACGAGGCCTCCCATGCGCTGCGGCGCCAGGAGCGAGCGCACGAGGTCGGGCCCCGTCGACACCGAGGACACCACCAGGCGCCCGTCGACGGAGCCCGCCACGCGACGGACGTCCCGGAGCGCCGTGCTCACCCCGGGCCCGCGCAGCACCACCGCCACGTCCCCGGAAGGGAGCGTGGGGAAGACGCCGTAGACGAGCACCGGAGGGTCGGAGGCGAAGCCGTGCAGGCGCGAGTCGGCGGCCACCCCCACGACCTCGATCTCCATGTGCATGATCGAGAGGCGCGCGCCCAGGGGGCTGGCGCCGGGCCAGTAGCGGCGGGCCATCGCCTCGGTCACCACCGCCACCGGCGGCTGGCCGGGTCGCGGCGTCGACACGCCTTCGCCCTCCACGAGCGGGATCCCGACCGTCCGGAAGTAGCCGGCGCCGACGGCGTCGACCTCCACCGAGGGCCGCTTTCCCTCCCAGGCGCGCCCCACGATGTCGAAGCTCTCGCTGTCCAGGCCGGTATCCAGCGGCCACAGGGTGGACCACGATGCGGCCTCGACCCCGGGGAGCGCGCCCACGGCGTCCACGAGGCGTGCGAGGGCCTGCCCCGCGGCGGCCTCGTCGTCGCGGAAGAGCGACCGGTCGAGCCCGACGACGCCGAGCCCCGCGGGGTCGATGCCGAGGTCGACGTGGAGCGCCCGCAGCATGCTGCTGCCGAAGAGCATCGTACCCGCCAGGAGCACGACGCCCACCGCCACCTGCACGGAAGCCAGGAACGAGCGCAGCCGCAGGCTCTGTCGGCCGGAGCCCGCCGAGCGGTCGGAGGCCGCGCCGAGGGAGCCCGCGCGTGCCGCGGTCACGGCAGGGGCCACGCCCGCCACGGCCATCACCACCAGGAAGACGGCCCCGCCCAGGAGCAGAAGGCGCCCGTCGGGGCGCAGTCCGGCGGTGCCGATGCCGATGAAGGCCCCGAGCGGTGCCGCGGCCAGCGCGCGGAGCCCGACGAACGCGAGGGCGAAGCCGGCGGCGGCACCCAGGAGCACCAGGACGGCGGTCTCCAGCGCCAGGAGCCGGCCCAGGCGAAAGCGGTCGGCGCCCAGGGCGGCACGAACCGCGAGCTCCCGCGTGCGCCGCGTCGCGCGCGACAGGAGGAGGTTGGCGACGTTGGCGGCGGCGGCCAGGAGGGCCAGGAGCACCACGCCGGCGAGGGCGAGCAGGAGAGGCTGCAGGAGGCTTCCCGGATAGAGGGCGGCACGCAGGCGCATCGGCGTCACGGGGAAGTCCTCGACGTCGTGCGCGCTCTCGGGGTACTCCGCGGCGAAGCGGTCGGCGGCGGCGCGCGCGTCCGCGGTGACGGTGGCCATCGTGACCCCCGGGCGGCGGCGGGCGACGGCGGCGATCCATCCCCACCCCCGGGCGTGGACGTCCGGGGTGCGTCCGAGGGAAATCAGCGGCCAGCTCTCCACGGTCATCCAGAAGGCGGGCTCGCCCCCCACGCGCAGGCCGCGGAAGTCGGGCGGAGCCACGCCCACGATGCGGAAGGGGGTCCCGTTCGCCCGGATCTCCGTGCCCAGGACGTCCTCGCGCGCGCCCAGCTCCGTCCAGAGGGCGTGGGAGAGGACGGCGACCGGCGCGGCACCCTCGACGTTGTCCTCCGGGACGAGGAGTCGGCCCCGGTCCGCCGTCACGCCGAGGAGCTGGAAGTAGTTCCCGGTGACGATGCCGGCGCTCACGGGTCGAGGGTCCACACCGGAGCCCGGGTCCAGGGCCACCGTGCGCATGCGATGGCCCGCGACCCCCTCGGTGGAGCCCATGAAGCGGTCGAGGTCCTGCACCATCGGGTAGGAGATCGACAGCCCGCCGACCTCGACCAGCGAGCCCGGATCGCGGACCGAGACGATCGGCCGCAGCAGCAGCCTGTCCGCCACACCGTAGACGGTGGCGACGCCTCCGACCCCCAGCGCCAAGGAGATCACGGACGCCAGCGTGAACAGGCGCGCGCGCGCCAACGAACGCACCGAGACCCGCAGGTCCATCCCCACGTCCGACCACGTCATCGTCCCCCTCCGTCGTTGCGCACCGTCCCCACCACCCACCCGGGTGGCCACCGCCGTCCACGCCAGGTCCAGCGCCGCCCTCGCCAGGAGGACGACGCGTCCGCCGCTGCCACGCTCCCGCCACTCGTCGCGAAGCATCGTCGCCATCGCCTCGCCGTGCGCCTCGCGGAACGCCCGCGGCAGGAGGACCAGCGCACGCCGGTAGAGGCGGACGACGAAGGCGTCGTCCATCGGCTTCATCGACCTCCGCGCGCGAGCTGCTGGACTTCGGGCAGGCGCGCCAGTCCGGCGATGCGCCGGGCCTCCGCGGCAAGCACGCGCCGCCCCCATGCCGAGATCTCGAGGTACTGCCGCCGCGCGTCCGACTCGTCGGCCGGGGCGGGCACGCGGCGCAGGAGCCCGTCCTTCTCCATCCGCGCCACCAGGCGGTACAGCCCGCCCGGATCCATCGTCACCGTTCCGCCCGAGCGCGCGGCCATCTCCTTCTTGAGCGCGTATCCGTGCGTCGGACCCGTGTCCTCCAGCACGAGGAGGAGGAGGAACGGCCTGGGCTTCAGCGGAAGCGCGGTCTCGGGGTCGCGGGCGCGGGGCACGGCATTCTCCGGTAGGTGTTCGATGACATATATGTCATTATCACCTATGAAGGCAAGGCCCTCGTGCCCTCCCCCGTGCCTCGCCGGAGCGCGCGGCTACCCCGCGGTGTGGGCGTACAGGCCGACGAACGTCCCCACGAAGCCTCCGGCCCGCTTCGTGGACAGGACCGTGCCGTCCTGGTCTCCGGCCAGGAGCGTCCAGTCGCCGTCGCGCGCGGCGTACCAGAAGTCGTAGAGCGCGCCGCGGGCCACGATGCGGAGGCGGGTGTCGCCCCCCTCCGGCGCCGGCGCCGAGGCGAGGACCTCGGTGGTGCCCCCCGGGCCCTCCCCCACGTGCCGTTCCAGGCGCACCTCGGCGCCGGCGTCGCCGAGCGTCACCGAGAGCAGGTACCAGCTGCCGTTCTGGAAGGCCGCCAGCCCCGCCTGGTCGCCGGGCTGCAGCGGCGCGTAGCGCATGGCGGTGGCGATCTCGGCGAAGGCGTGCTGCTGCCGGCGGGCGACGAAGGACGGGCGGCCCATGCCGTCCAGCGCCTCGGGGCGCGCGCGCACGGTGAGCCGGCCGTCGCGCAGCTCGAGCCAGGGGTCCTCCCTCGGCGTGCGCAGCGTCGTCCACTCGGGGTCGAGGGCGGCTTCGTCGAAGTCGTCCCGCCAGGAGAAGTTTCCGCTCTGGGGGACGGCGGGCTCGGGTCCGGCGGGGAGCGATGGCTCGGCGTGGACGAACGGAAGCGGCTCCGTCCCGCCCGGGAAGGTGGGCCACCCGTCGGTCCATGTGACCGGGAGGAGGAACGTCTCGCGCCCCGTGTTGAAGTCGTCGTCGCCGTAGGGTCGCACGCCGAGGAAGACGCCCCACCAATCCCCCGCGGGAGTCTGCACCAGGTCGGCGTGCCCCGTGGAGGTGACCGGGAACGGGCGGTCGGGCCGGAGGTGCCGCTGCGTGAGGATCGGGTTGGCGGGGCCGGGGGCGTAGGGCCCCGTCACCGCGTCGCTGCGGAAGACCACCTCCGAGTGCCCCTCGGCGGTGCCGCCCTCGGCGGCGATCAGGACGTAACGACCATCCACCTTGAAGATGTGCGGCCCCTCGATCCAGATCGGCCGCTTCCTGATGTCCACGCCGCCGTCCACGACCACCGCGCGCGGGCCCACCATGCGCATCGTCGTCAGGTCCAGCTCCTGGATCCACAGGGCGCGGTGGCCGTCGTAGCGGGGCCGCCCGACCGGCGGCCCGTTGTTGATCACCCACGCCCGCCCGTCGTCGTCGAAGAAGAGGGAGGGGTCGATGCCGTCCACCTCGGGAAGCCACACCGGGTCGGACCAGGGGCCCGCGGGATCCGAGGCGGTGACGAGGAGCGTGCCGCCCCGGTCCACCTGGGTGGTGATGAGGTAGAACGTGCCGTCGTGCCACCGCAGCGTAGGCGCGAAGATGCCTCGCGACACCCCCTGGCCGTCCAGGTCGAGCTGGGAGGGACGGTCGAGCGCGGCGCCGATGCGCGTCCAGCGCACGAGGTCGCGGCTGTGGTAGATCGGCACGCCCGGCCAGAAGGAGAAGGACGACACCGCGAGGTAGTAGTCCTCGCCGACGCGCACGATCGAGGGGTCGGGATGGAACCCCGCCAGGATCGGATTCACGTACTCGCCCGGGCCGGCCGGCCGACGCTCGTAGACGCGGTCGAACCCCGCATAGGAGAACCAGTCGAAGGCCGGATCCCTCCCGGGCGCAGGCTCGCAGGCGCCCGTGAGGAGCAGCGACGCTGCAGCGCCGAGCCACCTCCGACGACGTCCGGCTGAGCCGGGGACGGGTGCCGGTGCGGGCGACCGCGCGGGGCGATGGAGCGAAGTCGGGTTCGTGGTCGGGACCATGGATCGTGAGAGCAACGGGGGCGCTGCCTTGGCGAGGTGGACGAGGAGCCGGTGTCGGCGTCACCACGGGAATCCTACCGAAGCGCTTCCAACCTCGCACAGGGTTCGGGCGTCGAATGTCTACTGAATAGACTCATTGGCCGAACCCTTCCCCGATCCGTGAGCGCCCGGAGGCCCCCCATGACCCCTCGTTCGTCGCTGGGAGATCTCGAGCAGATGGTGCTCCTCGTCATCCTCCGGCTGAGGGACGCGGCGTACGCCCCCGACGTCGCGCGTGAGCTCGAGGAGCGCGCGGGACGGGCGCTGTCGCGCGGCGCGCTGTACGCGACGCTGGACAGGCTCGAGGCCAAGGGCCTCCTGGAGTGGGAGGTCGAAGAGGAGAGCACGGGAGTGGGCGGGCACCGACGGCGGCGCTTCGGCGTCACGAAGGCCGGCGTGGAGGAGATGGCGCGGGCCCGGGAGACGTGGGCGCGTCTCTTCGAGGGCCTCGACGGCACGCTGCGGTCGGCGGACCCGGACCGGAGGCGGGCATGAGCGCGGCGGGGTGGGGTGACGGGGAGGGCCGGCGCGGGCCGGACGCGGGCCCGCCGCGCTGGGCGGTTGCGCTCCTGCGCCGCGTCATCCGTCGCCGGGTGGTGCGCGACGACGTGCTGGCCTCCCTCGCCATCGAGTTCGCCGAGATGAGCCGCGCGCGCGGTGGGGCCTCGGCCCGGCGTTGGTACGTGCGCCAGGCCATGGGCGTGGCGGTTCGGGCCGTGGCGGGCACGCTCGGCCGCGAGGTGGGTGGTCGCACCGGTCGCTCCCTATCCGCAAGATCGTCCGGACCGGGGTGGGACAACGTCCGGCTCGCGCTGCGCTCGGCGTGGCACCGCCGCACGGTGAGCGTGGCCGTGATCGTCGCGGTGGCCCTGGGCATCGGTGCCACCACCGCCGTGGTGAGCGTAGCCGACGCCCTGCTCCTGCGACCGCTCCCCTATCCGGACCCGGACCGCCTGGTCCAACTGAACGGGAGCACCGACGACGGCACCCTCACGGGCATGGCCAACCCCTACGATGTGGTCGACTGGAAGGCGGCCTCCAGGTCCTTCGAGGCCATCGCCCCGTACACGACGTACGAGACCACGGTCGTCCTCGACGACGGCCCGGTGCGCGTCCGCGTGGACCAGGTGGGCGAGGGCATGGACCGGGTGCTGGGCATCCACGCCGCGCAGGGTCGGCTCTTCGACGGAGAAGACTACGCGCCCGGCGCGCGCTCCGTGGTGCTGGGTCACCGCTTCTGGGCCGACCGTCTGGGCGCGGATCCGTCCATCGTCGGGCGCAGCATCTCCCTGGGCGGGACGGCCTTCACGGTCGTCGGTGTGCTTCCGGCCTCCGCGCTCCCCCTGCCCGGCCCCGCGGGGCTGTGGCTTCCGCTGACCCTCCCCACGGACGAGGGCGGCGACCTCCGCGCGGGGGTGTGGCTGCGCGTCTCGGGCCGGCTGAAGCCGGGGGTGAGCGTCGGGCGCGCGGGCGCCGATATGGAAGCCGTCGCGGCCAGGCTGCGCCAGGACCACCCGACCACGAACAAGGGGCGCCACGTGGACGTGGTGTCCATGCGCGACGAGCTCGTCGGCGCCGCCCGGCCCATGGTGCGCCTGCTGGCGGTGGCCGTCGGCCTGGTGCTCCTCATCGCGTGCGCCAACATCGGCAACCTGCTCCTCGCCGTGGCGCAGGACCGCCGCCGTGAGCTCGCCATCCGCGCGGCCCTGGGCTCGGGGATGGTGCGCATCGCGCACATGATCCTCGCGGAGAGCGCCCTGCTCGCGCTGACCGGAGGCGCCCTCGGGATCCTCCTCGCGCCCGCGGCCATCCGCGCGCTCGTCGCCCTCTATCCAGGGGGTCTGCCCAGGGCGGCGGAGGTCGGCGTGAACGGCACGGTGCTCGTGGTGGCCCTCGCCGCGACGGCCGCCGCCACCTTCGCGGCCGGCCTCCCACCCCTGATGGAGGCGCGGCGCCTCGATCTCCAGAAGACCCTGCGCGCCGGAGAGCGCGGGCTCGGCTCCCGGCACGAGCGGCGCACGCGCACGCTCCTGGTGACGGCGCAGGTGGCGCTGTCGGTCGCACTCCTCGTGGCCGGCGGGCTGCTGCTGCGCACCTTCGAGGCGCTGCTGCGCGTGGACCCGGGCTTCGATGTGGACGGCGTCCTCACCTTCAACGTCGCGCTGTCGAGCACCCGCTACCCGGACATCGCCCAGGAGGGCGCGTTCAACGAGGCGCTGGTCGAGCGCATCGACGCCCTGCCCGGCGTGCTCCACGCCGGCACCAGCGGCCTCCTTCCGCTGGCGCCGGGCGACTACCTCGACGGCTTCCACCGCGAAGGGTACGTGGACGAGATGCCGGACATCCCCATCGCCCGCGTGCAGCCCGTCTCGGCCGGCTACGTGGAGACGCTCGGCCTCCGCCTGATCGAGGGGAGGGCCCTCGAGATGCGGGACCGTGCCGACGCGCCCCTGGTCGTGCTGGTCAACGAGGCGCTCCAGCGGAAGTACTATCCCGGAGGAGCGCTCGGGAAGCGGATGCGCCTCCAGGGCGAGTGGCGCGAGATCGTCGGCGTGGTGGCGGACAAGCACCACCGCGGTCTCCGGGAGGGGCCTGAGCCGGACCTCTACGTGCCCCGCGGCCAGATCTCGAACCCGCGCAGCCTGGCCTGGGTCGTCGTGCGCACGTCCGGCGACCCGATGACGCTCGTGGCACCCATCCGCTCGCTCCTCGCCGAGATGGACCCGATGATCGCCCTCGAGGACCCCGCCCTCCTCGCCGATCGCCTCTCCGCCGCCGTCGCGCCCGAACGCTTCCGCGCGGTGCTCGTGGGGACGCTCGCGCTCCTCGCCTTCGCGTTGGCCGTGCTGGGCATCTACGGGTTGGTCGCGTACACGGTGGCGCGCGCGTCCCGGGAGATCGGCATCCACATCGCGCTCGGGAGAACCCCGCGGGGCGTGGTGCGGGGTACCGTCGGGCGTGCGCTCGCCCTGGCGGGCGGAGGGGTGGCGACGGGCCTCGTGCTCGCGCTGGTCGGCGGGCGGTTCCTGGCGGCCTTCGTGCCGGAGGTGGGCACGCACGACCCGCTCACGCTGGTCGTCGTGCCGCTCGCCTTCCTCGCCGTCTCGGCGCTGGCCGCCCTGGGGCCGGCGCGGCGGGCCGGCCGCGTGGATCCCGCGGTGACGCTGCGGGGAGACTGAGGGACTCCGGGCGCCTACGTCGGCGCCGCTCCCGAAAACCACCTCACCGCCCGCAAGGCGCGCAGCGTGTTCCAGCGGCTCGCCGCTCCCCTCCCACCCTCCATGTGGAAGTGGACCTCGCCCTCGTGGGGCCTGTCCAGCGGCCATCTTCCGTCCTGGCGCCGACGCCTGGCCACCAGGTCGACGGCTTCGTCGGTCCGCTCGTCGGAGCGGACACCGGCCCTGCGCAGGTAGTCCAGCCCCCACAGGACGTCGTAGTGCCAGCGCGTCGGAAACGAGAACCGCGTCCACCGCGATCGAGGATCCTTCCGGTCGTGGGCGATGATCCTCCCCGTCGACAGGGACCTGAACAGGCGGCGTTCCATCAGGTACTCCTGGCCCCGGAGGCGAGCCGCGGTCACGGCCGGAGGGCCGCCCTCCGCCTTCTCGTACTCCAGCAGTCCCTCGAGCACGCAGATCGTGGAGTTGAACGAGGACCGCCTGCTCGGCGGAGCGTCGCAGTTCCAGCCGCCGTCCTCGAGCTGCTCGGCGAGGAGCCGGTCGACCAGTCGGTCGCTCGCGACGCCGAAGTACGCGCCGACGGCGAGGACCCGCCCGTTGATGCAGGGCTCCACCTCGCCCTCGAAGAAGGGGGAGTCACCGTGATAGGGGCCCCAGTTGCTCCCGTCGCGGACGCGCGCCACCGCAGTCCGGGCCTGCTCGGCGGCCGGATCCAGCCCCAGCTCCCTCAGGAGCATCAGGGTCTCCATGGTGGAGGCCCAGCTGCGCCGGACCCAGGGCCCGCCACCCCAGTTCCCGTCGGGTCCCTGGAGCGCGAGCAGCCGGGCGCCCCAGCCTTCAGAGGCGATGCGCGCCCGCTCGGCGGCGACGGCTTCGGCGGACGCGTCCGCGAGGTCGCGCAGAACCTGCCAGCGGATCGAAGGGTCCGAATCGAGCAGCCACGGCAGGACCGCGTCGTCGACGCCGGCGGTCAGCGGTGGCCGCGGGCGACGATGCGCCGGGGTGAGAGGCCGAAGCGCTCCATGCGCCGGTAGAGCGTGCTCCGGGACACGCCGAGCTTCGCGGCGGCCTCGGCCATGGTCCGCGACGCGTGGATGGCCTCCATGAGGGTGGCGTCCTCGGCGTCGATCGGTGAGGTGGCCGCGTCGCAGGCGCCCGCCCAGGCCTCCCGGACCACGTGGGGAAGGTGCCGGACGCGGATCCTGCCCTGCGCCGTCACGAGCACCCGCCGCACGACGTGCTTCATCTCCTGGACGCCGCCCGGCCAGGGGTACGCCTTCATGGCCTCGTAGACCGCGGGCTCGACGTCCACGCCCAGGAGGCCCAGGTCCCTGGCCCCCGCCTCGAAGAAGCGGCGGGCGTACACGGGAACGTCCCCGGGGCGGAGCGGGATGTCCTCACTCCCCTTCCGGAGGGCGGCGCCCGCGAGGGCGAAGCACCCGCCGATGAGCTTGTCGCCCTCGAGGACCGGGAACCACAGCGCGGCACGCCGGTCCCCGACCAGGATCGGCGCCCCGGTCTCCTCGGCCTGGTGGTGGGAGCTCTCCCGCATGAAGCCGACAAGCGTCTCCAGGATCACCGACGTGAGGGCGCACGAGGCGGCCAGCACGCGCCCTGCGCGGTCCACGGCGATGATGGGATCCCCCGGGTACCGGACCAGGAGCCCGGCGTAGGCCTCCATCGTCTGGAAGCGACGGTGCTCCTCCTTGGCGGCCAGCGTGCGCTCGACGGCGACGCCGAGGGCGGCGGCCAGCATCAGCGCGTGGGGGTGGGCGTGCTCCCGGAACCCGCTCACGTCGATGGCGCCCATGACCCGCGATGCGGCCGCGTCACGGATGGGAACCGCCGCGCAGTGCCACCCGTGCCATTGCTCGCAGAAGTGCTCGGCGCCGACGATGTGCGTGGGGCGCTCCGTCTCGAGGGCCGTGCCCGGTCCGTTGGTGCCCACCGCCGACTCGGCCCACAGGCCGCCCGGCCTGAAGTTGATGGCGGCGAGCCCTTCCTGGGCCCTGCGATCCCCGTCCCAGGCCAGCATCCGCCCCTCGGCGTCGAAGAGGGACACGACGTGTCCCGCGCCCGCCAGGCTCCCCCACCCGGACCCCATGAGGGTCGCCACCGCGTCGAGCCAGTCGGTGCGCTCCAGCGCCATGCGGACCCCGTCGTCGTCCAGGACCACCGGGGCCGCGTCGAGGTCGGGCCGGACCTTGGCCGCGTTGCTGCGCCGCCAAGACTCACGGACCGGGGTGCGGACCGCACGCCACCTCGCCAGCGGCGCCCGCTCCGGGTGCCCACCCACGAAGCGGTCCCAGTACCGCGCCACTTCTCGTTGGGCGTCGGCCTCGGTGGGCACTTCCCGCGGCAGCTCCATGGGGCCTCCAGGCACGACGAGCTGACTGGAGAACAATTCCGACTCTCGTTCGGCAATGTCGTCTGGCCTCGGCGTCCCAGCAACCTCGCCGGTACGGCGCCCGTGACCCGGCGCCGACACGTGGGACAAATGTCCCGCTCCGATTGACCCACCCCCTTGCCCGAGAAATCCTCCGGCATTGTCCTGTTCGGTCAGACCCGGAATGAAGAGGGGGTACCTCATGTCGAATGCCAGCACCTCCGAGGCCAGGGCCACCATCCCGTCGGCCGCCGCCGCCCTCGAGCTGTCGGTACCGATTCGCGCCCGCTACGACAATTGGATCAGCGGCGAGTACCGGGAACCGGTGAAGGGGCGCTACTTCACGAATCCCTCGCCCATCACCGGCCAACCCCTGTGCGAGGTGGCCCGCTCGAGCCAGGAGGACGTGGACCTGGCGCTGGACGCGGCCCACGCCGCGGCGCTGAGCTGGGGCTCCAGCTCCCCGGCCTATCGGGCGAACATCCTCAACCGCATCGCCGACGTGATGGAGAAGAACCTCGAGACCCTCGCGGCCATCGAGACGATCGACAACGGCAAGCCGATCCGTGAGACGCGGGCGGCGGACCTCCCCCTCGCCGTGGACCATTTCCGCTACTTCGCCGGAGCCATCCGCGCCCAGGAAGGCAGCATCGGCGAGCTCGACCACGACACGGTGGCGTACCACTTCCACGAGCCCCTGGGCGTCGTGGGCCAGATCATCCCGTGGAACTTCCCCCTGCTCATGGCGACGTGGAAGCTCGCGCCGGCCATCGCCGCGGGGAACTGCGTCGTGCTCAAGCCCGCCGAGCAGACCCCGGTCTCCATCATGGCCTTCATGGAGCTGATCGCCGACGTCCTGCCCAGCGGCGTGGTGAACGTGGTGCAGGGCTTCGGCGTCGAGGCCGGCAAGCCGCTCGCCTCCAGCCCGCGTATCGCGAAGATCGCGTTCACCGGGGAGACGACGACCGGCCGCCTGATCATGCAGTACGCGTCGGAGAACCTCATCCCGGTGACGCTGGAGCTCGGGGGCAAGTCGCCGAACGTCTTCTTCGCCGACGTCATGCGCGAGGACGACGACTACTTCGACAAGGCCCTGGAAGGGTTCGTCATGTTCGCCCTGAACCAGGGCGAGGTGTGCACGTGCCCGTCCCGGGCCCTCGTCCAGGAGTCCATCTACGAGAAGTTCATGGAGCGCGCCGTGGCGCGCACCCGCGCCATCGTCGAGGGCAACCCGCTCGACGCGGCGACGATGATCGGCGCGCAGGCGTCCAACGACCAGCTCGAGAAGATCCTGAGCTACATCGACATCGGTCGGGGGGAGGGCGCCAAGGTCCTCACCGGCGGCGAGCGCCGGATCCACCCCGGAGTGCTCAAGGACGGCTACTACGTGCAGCCGACCATCTTCGAGGGCCACAACAAGATGCGGATCTTCCAGGAGGAGATCTTCGGCCCGGTCCTGGCGGTCACCACGTTCAAGGACCAGGACGACGCCATCGCGATCGCCAACGACACGCTGTACGGGCTGGGCGCGGGTGTCTGGAGCCGCGAGGCCAACACCTGCTACCGGATGGGTCGGGCGATCAAGGCAGGGCGCGTGTGGACCAACTGCTACCACGCCTACCCCGCCCACGCCGCCTTCGGCGGCTACAAGCAGTCGGGTATCGGGCGGGAGAACCACAAGATGATGCTCGACCACTACCAGCAGACGAAGAACCTGCTGGTGAGCTACAGCCCGAAGAAGCTCGGCTTCTTCTAGAAGGCACCATGGTAGACCGGGTGGGCATCACCCCGGCGGCAGCGACCGTGCTCCGCGAGCTGGAAGCGGAGCACGGACCGCTGCTGTTCCACCAGTCGGGCGGGTGCTGCGACGGGAGCTCGCCGATGTGCTACCCCCGCGGAGAGTTCCGCGTGGGGCAGCGCGACGTGCACCTGGGCGACGTGGAGGGCACGCCGGTGTACATCGGCGGCGGCCAGTTCGAGCTGTGGCGACACACGCAGCTCCTCATCGACGTGGTGCCGGGGCGGGGAGGCGGGTTCTCCCTGGAGGCGCCCCTCGGGGTGCGCTTCCTCACCCGGTCCAGGGTGTTCGACACCGAGGAGCGGACCTGGCTCGACGCGTGCCCGCCCCGGGTGGGGCCGCCGGACGACACACCCTGAGTCGCCCCGCGTTCAGCCGCCGGATCCGCTGAGCTACGAGCCTCGACGCTTGAGCACGAAGTAGAGCGTCGGGGTGGCCAGGAGCGACAGGAGCACCGAGATGGCCAGGGCCCCGATCACCGCGATGGCCAGGGGCCTGAGCATGTCGGCTCCCGAGCCGACGCCCCACGCGAGGGGCAACATGCCCAGGGCAGCGGCGAGGGAGGTCATGAGCACGGGCCGGAGGCGCCTCCGGCCCGAGCGGACGAGCGCCTCCTCGAGGCTCAGGCCTTCGGCGCGAAGATGCTTCACGAAGTCGAGAACCAGGATCCCGTTCTTGGCCACGATGCCGATGCCGATGATCGCCCCGAGGAAGGAAACCACGTTGAACGACGTGCCCGTGAGCCAGAGGGCCAGCACGGTGCCGAACAGCGCCAGCACGGCTCCGAACACGATGGACACGGGCTCGTAGAACGACCCGAACTCCATCATGAGCACGGTGAACACAAGGGTGATGGCCATGAGGAGCACGAACACGAGGTTCAGGAACGACTCGCGCTGCTGCTGATAGAGCCCTCCGTACTCCACGGCCCTGTCGGGCAGGGACGCGTCCGAGCCGAGGACCTGACGGATCTCCGTCATGGCGCTCCCCAGGTCCCGGCCCTCCAGGCGCGCGGTGACGGCCACGTCCTGGCGGCTATCCTCCCGTCGGAGCTCGAGCTGGCCGGGCTCCTGTACCACATCGACGACCTGGGAGAGCTTCACCAGCGCCCCGGAGGGCGCGCGCAGGGGTAGATCCTCGACGTCGGCCACCTTGTACAGGCGCGTGGAATCCACCTTCACCCTCACGTCGACCACGCGGTCACCCTCCAGCACGCTCGAGGCCGTCTGGCCCAGCATCGCCGTATTCGCGGCATTCGCGACGTCATCGGCGGTGAGGCCGAAACGGCGGGCGTCGGCGGGCCGGATCCGCAAGCTGATGGTGGGGCCCGTATAGGTGAGTCCGTCGAATACGTCCACGACGCCGGGGATCTGCTCCAGCTTCGCGGCGACCTGGGGGGCGTGTTCCTGGAGCCAGCCCTGGTCCGTGGAGTAGAGCTTCACCTCGATGGGGCTCGGCGCCCACATGAGGTCGCCGATGAGGTCCGAGAGGATCCCCGGGAACTCCCAGTTCACGCCGGGAATCTCGGTGTTGAAACGCGCGCGCAACTCCGCGATGACATCGTCGGTGGAGCGTTTCCGACCCGTACGCAGCTTCACCAGGAAGTCTCCGGTGTTGGGCTCGGCGATGGCCAACGCCAGACGAGCGCCCGTGCGGCGCGAGTAGCTCTCCACCTCGGGCACCGTCCCGAGGATGGCCTCGGCCAGGAGCAGCTGTCGGTTCGTCTCGGCCAGGCTCGTACCCGGCTGCGTGAAGTAGTCGATGACAAAGCCGCCCTCGTCCATGGGCGGCAGGAATTCGCTGTCGAGCTGTCGATACACGCCGATCCCCAGGAGCAGCACCAACCCGCACGCGCCCAGCGTCCACCACGGGCGGTGCAACGCCGGACGCAACGCCCGCTCGTACAGCTCGATGACGCGACGAAGCACGGGTCCGGCCTGGTCGTGCACCGAGGCGACCTCGCGTCCTTCCCCTCGGCTGATGAACCACCCCGCCAGCGACGGCGTGAGCGTCGCCGCCAGCACGAGGGAGGTGAGGAGCGAGACCACCATGGTCAGGGCGAGGGCCCTGAAGAACACGCCCGTGATCCCGTCGAGGAACGCCAGCGGGAGGAACACCACCACCGGGGTGAGGGTCGAGCCCACCAGCGGCCGGAAGATCTCCGAGATCCCCGCCTCCACCGCCTCCGCGCGGGTGCGTCCTTCCATGAGGCGGGAGTGGATGGCTTCCACCACCACGATGGCGTCGTCGATGACGAGGCCCACGGCGGCGGCGATCCCTCCCAGCGTCATGAGGTTGAAGGTGAGCCCCGTCAGGCGCATGGAGACCAAGGTGATGAGCACCGTCACCGGAATGACCGCGGTGGCCACCAGCGTCGTGCCCCAGCTCTGCAGGAAGAGGAAGAGGATCACGACCGACAGGACCAGCCCGAAGAGGATGGCCTCCCACACGCTGTGCACCGAGGCCCGGACGATCTCCGACTGGTCGTAGAAGAAGGCCAGCTTCATGTCCGGCGGGAGCTCGGTGCGGAGCTGGGCGATCTGCTGGCGCAGGGCGTCGGCGATGTCGAGCGTGCTGCCGTCCGGCTGGCTGCGGATGTTCAGCAGCACCGCCGAGTGGCCGTCTGCGGTGACGAGGTTGAAGACCGGCTCGGGCCCCCGCTGCACGCGGGCGAAGTCCTTGATCCGGACCGGCCTGCCCCCCGGTGCGGTCACCACGAAGCTCTCGATGTCCTCGATGCCGTGGACCCGTCCGTCCACCACCGTCAGGTAGAGGGTGTGGTTCTCCTCGTGCATGCCCGCGGGGGCCACCAGGTTGTTGCGATCCAGGGCGTCGGTGACGTCGGACAGGCTCAGGTGTGCGTTCTGGAGGAGGAGGGGATCCACCACCACCTGGTACTCGGGCGCCTTGCCGCCGACGAGGTCCACACGTGCCACGCCCGGGATCTGGAGGAAGCGGGGCTTCAGGTCGTAGCGCGCCTCCTCCCACAGCCTCGTGATGTCCCGGGTGTCGCTCGTGAGGCTCACGCCGACGATCGGAAACGCCGCGAAGGTCAGTCGATAGACCGTCGTCACCGCGGTGGAGGGAAGGGTAGTCCTGATCTGGCCCAGCCGGCTGAGCACGTAGAGCTCCGACCGGACCATGTCCACCTTCCACGTGAAGAACACGTTGATCTCGGCGGAGCCCCGTCCGGTGGCGGACTTCACCGTCACCGTGCCCGGGATGTCCTTCATCGCCTCCTCGATGGGGCGCGTGATGCGCGCCATCATCTCGTCCCCGGGCATCACCCCGTTGTCCACCAGGATGACCACCCTCGGGAAGTCGGTGTGCGGGAAGACCGACGACGAGAGGCTCGTGGCGGCGTAGATGCCCGCCAGACAGAGGGCGATGCTGATGAAGACGATGGACATCGCCTGCCGGGTGGCGAACCGTCCGATCATGTCAGCCACCCACCACGCGGATCTGGGTGTCGGTGGGCAGGCCGTAGGCTTCGTCCGTCACGATCACCATCCCCTCCGCCACGCCCTCGCCCGAGACCTCCGCCAGCCCCCGGTCGCGGAAGCCCACCGTCACGGGGACGTGGACGGCCCGGTCGCCCTGCACCGCCACGATCCACGTGCCTTCCTCGGGGCGGGTGATCACGGCCTCCTCGGGCACGACCAGCACGCCCGGATGCTCGCCGGCCACGATGTGGATCTCCGTGAACTGCCCCGGCATGAAGCCCGATCCGGGCGGGATGGACACCTGCACCCGATACGTGCCGTCGGTCGGGTCGACGTCCCTGCCCATGATCTTCACCCTGCCCTCCGCCACCGAATCACCCACGGCCAGGAGAACGGGCTGGTCCACCGCCACCCCGCCGATCTCGCGGGCGGGCACACCGGCCGTGACCACGAGGCGATCCAGGTCCACCACCTGGGCGAGCTGCGTGGTGGCGTCCACGTGCTGTCCCACCCTCGCGTCCACGTGGAGCACGGTCCCGGAGAGAGGCGCGGTGATGTTCACGTACGCGAGCCCGGTCTCGGCGTCCGCCAGGTCGGCCTGCGCGGCATCCCGGGCCGTTCTGGCGTCCAGGTAGGCCCTTTGAGAGGTGCCGTTGGACTGGATGAGCGATTCCTGACGCTGGAACGCCTTGTCGGCCGCGTCCGCGGCGGAGCGCGCGCGATCGAGCGCCGCCCGGGCCATGCGGTCGTCCAGGCGGATCAGAATCGTTCCCGCTGCGACGCGCCGACCCTCCACCACGTCGACTCCGGAGACCACGCCGTCCACGAACGGGGTGATCACGGCACCCGCCGCGGGCCTGCCGTCGACCGCGGGGGAGGGCTCCACGGTGCCGTACGCGGTGACCGTGCGTCTCAGGGTGGCCGTGCGGAGCGTGTCGACGTGCACCGCCACGTTGGGTGTGACCTCCTCCTCCTCGCCCCCTCCCCTGCGTAGCCACACGACGACCGCCAGGGCTGCGAGGACGATCGCGAACAGACCCACGACCTGTCGCCGGCCGATCATCGGGCTCCTCCCTTCGATTGCGCGTTGCGCTGCGGGGCATCGAGGGTCCACTTCTCCATGTCCAGCGGCGTCTGCATGGCGTCCTCCAGCGCTCCGACGGCGGTTTGTGCCCGGGAGAGGGCGTCCAGTCTGGCCAGAGCCGTGGCGACCGCCTCGGCCTGGAGCCCGAGAAGATCCAGTCGCGAGATCTCGCCTACGTCGTACGCAGCCCGGGCCGTGGCCTCCTGATGCCCGAGAGCGTCCAGCAACGTGTCCGCAGCCTGCACCTGCGACACGGCGGCGTGAGCGGAGGCCACCGCGCCCTCCACTTCGGCGAGCACCCGTGACTGCAGCGCCACGAAGCGCGAGGCCGCCTCCTCCCGCCGGGCCGCCGCCTCCGCGATGGGCCCCTGATTCCGATTCAGGAGCGGGAGCGTCAGGCCGAGCAGCAGCGTCCACTTCGTATCGGACTGATCGAGCTGGTAGCCCGGCCCGAGGCTGATGTCGGGGTACTGCTTGCGGACCTCGAGCTGGAGGTCCCTCTGGGCCGCTTCGTAGTCGGCCAGCGACGCCAGGATGTCCGAACGGTGGAGCATCGCCCGACGACGCGCCTCGTCGTCGGGCACGCCGATGCCCACCCGGGCCAGCTCCGAGAAGTCCATCGCCGCGGAGTCGAGCGCGGCGGGGGGCACGCCCATCGCGTCCGCGAGCTCGCTGCGCGCCCGAATGGCGGCCTGCGCTGCGTCGAGCGCGGCGACCTGGCTCTCCGCCACGGCCACCCTGGCCTGCGTCACCTCGGTGGGCGATGCCTCGCCGGCGGCGCGCCTCGTCTCGAGGATGGCGAGGGACTCGATGCGGATCTCCCGTTGACGCGCCAACAGCGAGTCGCCTTGGCGCGCCATGTACAGGCCGATGAACGCCTGACGCACCCGGATGCGCACCTGCCAGGCGGCCGTGAGCAGGTTCAGGCGTGCGGCCTCGGAACGTTGGCCGGCCGCGGCCACGCGGATGCCGCGCTTGCCCGCCACGTCCAACGGCAGGTCGAGGGACACCTCTGGAATCCAGGGCGTAACCTCGCTCGCCGGTGTCGTCGCATTGTACCCCGCCCCAACCGCCAGCGTCGGATTCGGCCGCCCACCCGCAGTGAGCACGCCGCCGCGGGCAACGGCCCACTGGGCACGGGCCACGTCCAGCTCCGGACTGTAGTAGAAGGCCGCCAGGGTGATGTCGCGCAGCGTCCACGCGTCGGGAGGCCATGCCCCCGCCTCACCCCTGGTGGAAAGGAAGCCCCCCAGTCGGGCGTCATCGAGACGCCGCGCCTCGAAGTCCTCCAGGCTCTGTGCGGGGGCGATCGGTCGGGCGTGGTATCGCGTGCAACTCGCGGTCCCGACAGCCAGGGCGAACGGGAGAACGCCGAGGAGTCCCCTCCACGGTGGGCGGAGGCGTCCGATCCCGACACTTCGGCCGGTTGCAGTCATCGACCATCTCCCTTGCCGTCCAAACGCTTCGATCTACGGTCGGGAAGGCCACGCTCGGGTGAGTGTGGCGCGCGACCCGGTGACATCCCGCACACGCCCCGAGGGCATGGAATCGCGCGGTGCCCGGGTGGAACCCCGGATCCACGGGCAACGCGGGCGAGCCCGGCGGGGCGGAGGTCCACACCGCAGCCGGAAGCGAGCGGCGAGCGAGGTCGTCGGCCGATTCTACCCGCGCCGGCTTTCACCTCGATTACCGCTGAATGACGAGCAGCGCGAAGGTGCCGGGAACAACGGGAGGCCGGCGCCGGCCCGCCCCCTCGGGCACCGGCCCGAGCTTGGCGCTGGCCGTATAGACGGTGTGCGTCGCGTAGTCGAGCGTCATCGTACGCGCACCCGGCATCGTCTCCAGGGTCTGGAGGACACTGTACCGGTCCGGCGTATCCTCGTGGATCACGGTGAGCGTCCCGTCGCCGTTGGGGGCGAAGGCGAGCTGCGTGGCCGGATCGAACGCGGCGCCGTCGACGGCGCCTCCGATAGGGACCGTCGTGACGAGCTTCCCCGCGACCGGGTCCGAGACCGCCATCACCTTGCTGCGGCAGGCGCTGAACAGGCGGTGATGTTCCGGGTCGAGCGCCATGCCGGTGGGAGACTCACACGGGGCGAGCGACCACGTGCGGGTCACCTTCATCGCGCGGGCGTCGATCTCCGCCACCTTCCCTTCTTCCTCGAGGTTCACGTACAGCTTGCCGTCGCCGGTCGTCACGCCGGATTCGGGCTTCGCTCCCAGATCGATCGTGCCCACCCTCTTGCCCGTCACCGGGTCGATGACGCTCGCCGAATGCGCGTCTCCGTTGAACGTGTAGATCCGGCGGGTGGCGGGATCGTAGAGGAGGGCATCGTCGTCGACCGCCGCGACGGCGGTCCCGAGGACCTTCAGGGTGCTCAGGTCGAACATGGTCACGGTGCTGTCGGCGCCCGACGTGGCGAACCCGTGCCCGGCCTCGTAGGCGAACGCGACCCCGTGGGCGCGGCTCATGCCCCCAATCTCGGTGATGAGCTTGCCCGTGGACGGGTCCACCACCATGAAGCGGTCCTCTCGACCGATGAACAGGTGGTGGTGCACCGTGTCCAGGGCCAGGTAGTCCCAGCTACCGTCCCCACCCAGGGTGTAGGTCTTGGCGATGTGGTAGGGAGCGGTCTGCACAGCCATGGCGCCCGTGAGCACCAGAGCGGCGGCGACAGCGAGCGGGACGGCGAAGCGCCTGGTCATGGAGGACATGGATACGCACCTGGTGAGGGTCACGTCGGAGGTTCGACCCGGGAGCATGCGTTCGCCCACCTGTCACTCCGATGACATCCCGAACGTCGTCGCTGTGGCGCCGCCGGGAGCCGATCCCGCGACCTGGAACACACCCGGTTCGTGGAGCACTCCTGCAAGCCGCCACTCTCGCCTCACGGCGGTCCGGTGCCGACGTTCGCCGCGACGTTCGGCTTCTCCGGCGTCACGTATCTGTTCGAGGCCTCCGACGGGGTGTTCACCGACGCGCACGAGCATCTTCCGGGGAACTTCGGGTTCCGTCTGACCAAGGCGTCCTTCGGGGTACGGTCGTGGGGGTGGATGTTCGACGGGAAGCTCTACCTCGGGGTCGCCAACCGCCAGCTCCTCGACGTGGACACGCCGAACACGATCTTCGGGCTGCAGGCATTCGTGGGCCCCGTTCTGGCGCCGGCCCGGTTCAGATCTACGCGACCGGCGGCGTGAACCGGACGACCGTGGGCGACTCGAAGATCGTGGAGGTACCGGGGCTCGTGGTGATCCGGTGCGTCGGCACGGGGGGCTTGTCCGACCTGTGGGCAGCGGAGTTGAACGCCCTCGGTCAGAGAGCCGGGTCCGGCAGCGTGAAGACGAGCATCCCGCGCTACTCCAAGGTGTCCGCCGCGGGTGTCCTCGGGATCTCCCGGGACTTCGGCGGGTCAGGCGTGGGATTCCGGGTGTCCCTGGACTACCTGCCCATCTTCATCGCGCCCACACGCAACAACAAGCGGTCCCTTCGTGATCTCCCCAATCCCCGAAGAACGCCGCCGTGACCGTCCAGCAGCATACTCGCGGCGATGACCGTGCGCTCCGGGCGGTCGCGCTCCTGCGCCGATCCGCGCTGCGCCGACGCGCACGCAGCCAGGACGCCCATCATCCCAGCCACCCCACGTGGACCTCCGATGCGCACCACGGAAGACGCTACCGATCGACCTCGGGCAAGGCCCCTGACCGCCCGGCACCCGCGGAAGTCGCGCCCCGCAGGGGGTCCGCTCACCTTGCACCAGCCACCCGAGCGCGGGAAACTTCAGTCATGACCTTCTTGGAGGACGAGACCGATGTTCTGCGTCGCATGACGCCCGCCGACAAGCTGGCCGTCATGCACGCACTCATCCGACAAGCGTACGAGCTCAAGGCCGCTGCACTGCGTGCACGCTGGCCGGACATGCCTGAGCGGGAAGTGCTGGCCCGGACGAAGATCATGGTCGGCGGTGACTGCCCCTGACCTCATCACGCTCTTCGTCGAGCCCCTCGAGGGGACCGGTATCCCCTACATGATCACGGGTGGGGTCGCGTCCGTCGTCTACGGCGACCCGCGATTCACCCGCGACGTGGATGTCGTCCTGGAGCTGCGGCCGGCGACCATCTTGCGACTCGTGCAGGCGTTTCAGGGAGACGACTACTACCTGCCCCCGTTGGAGGTCCTGGAGGCGGAGACCGCGCGCTCGCCGGCGGGCCACTTCAACATCATCCATCGGGATACGGCCCTCAGGGCGGACATCTACCTCACTGGTGACGACCCCCTCCACGGCTGGGCCTTCCAGCACCGGCGGCGGATTCGATTCGAAGCCATCGAGATGTGGGTTGCCCCGGTCGAGTACGTCGTCCTCCGGAAGCTGCAGTACTTCCAGGCCTCCGGGTCTGATCGGCATATCCGCGACATCGCGATGATCCTTCGAATCAGTGGCGATCTCGTGGACGTCGGCGAAATGGACCGCTGGCTGACCGAGCTCGACCTCGTCGAGACCTTCCGGCAGGCCCAGGGCTACGATACGACCTAGTGTCCTGTAACAGAAGTGTTCGCCATAAATCGCGGTGCCGTAGCAATGGCGCGGTAGGTTGGGGCAACCCCTGAACCAGGAGGCATATGCGCACGGGTCGCCCCAAGGCCGAGTTGATTCTGAGTGATGAGGAACGGCGTGAGCTGGAGTCGTTGGCGCGACGCCGTCGGAGCGCGTCGGCGCTGGCGCAACGGGCGCGCATGATCCTGGCCTGCGCGGCGGGTCAGGACAACACGACGGTGGCGCGGCGCGTGCGGGTGGCGCCGGCCACGGTCGGCAGGTGGCGACGCCGCTTCGTCGAGGACCGCGTGGCCGGCCTCATGGACGAACCCCGGCCCGGCGCCCCGCGCCAGGTCACGGACGACCACGTCGAGGACGTGATCGTGCGCACGCTCGAGAGCACCCCGGAAGGGGCGACGCACTGGAGCAGCCGGGACATGGCCAAGGCCACGGGCCTGAGTCACATGAGCGTCAGTCGGATTTGGCGTGCGTTCGGCCTCAAGCCGCACCTGGACGAGACGTTCAAGCTCTCCCCCGATCCGCTGCTCATCGAGAAGATCCGCGACATCGTCGGGCTCTACTTGAACCCGCCCGACCACGCCGTGGTCTTCTGCGTCGACGTCAAGCCGCAGATCCAGGCGCTCGACCGCACGGCGCCGCTCCTGCAACTGCAGCCCGGACAGGTCGAGCGGCGTACGCACGACTACAAGCGCTGCGGCACCACGTCTCTGTACGCGGCCCTGAACGTGAAGTCCGGCAAGGTGACGGCGCGGACCTTCTCTCGGCAGCGAGCCCGCGAGCTGCGCATCTTCCTCAACGAACTCGACACCAACGTGCCCGACGACCTCGAGGTCCACATCATCCTCGACAACGCCAGCGCCCACAAGAGCGCCCTCATCCGGCGCTGGCTCGAGCGTCATCCCCGCTTCCACTTCCACTACACCCCGACCTACTCCTCGTGGATGAACCTGGTGGAACGCTGGTTCTCGGCGCTCACCACAAAGAAGCTCCGCCGTGGCGTGCACCGCAGCGTGCGCGAGCTCGTCGACGCGATCCGCGAGTTCATCGACGTCCACAACAGGACCGGCAAGCCCTACGTCTGGGTCAAGACCGCTGACGAGATCCTCGCCAGCATCGCACGCTTCGCACAACGCACGCTCAAGGCTCACGGACCCTCGTGACTTATGTCCATAATCACTGTTACAGGACACTAGCCGGGTCGAGCACATCGCCATTCTCGGTGCGTCACCGTATTTGTGTCCGGGCGCACTAGTGGACTGTAACGAGCGGGGACATCCCGCTGATTGGATCAGCTCGGCCCCCGAACCTCCCTGTTCTCGCAGGTCGCGGTCACCCGCCCTTCTCCGGTGAGCCGGTAGTGTCGCCGAGCCAGTCCCGGATGGCGTCGGGTGCCTCGTCGGGGACGAGGGCTCTTCGATGAGCCTCCGAACGATGAAGCGCGCCAGACCCGGAGCCAGGAGATCTGGGGGTGGAGGCGTCCCTACGCACCACCCCCGACCAGCGCCTCGGCCACGAGCTCCAGGAGGCGGGCCTCGAGCGTTCCCTTGGAGTTGCAGTGCGCCGGAACTCCGCTGGTCGACCTGGGCTGCCCGAGAGCGTCCACGTACGCCGTGACCCGGGTGTCCTGCTGTCCCTGGCGCTGGAGCGTGACCAGCACCTGGAGGGTGATGCTGTAGGCGTCGGCGAGAACGCCGTCGAGGCTCGTTCCGCAGTCGATCCACGCGGACATGCGCTTCCCTTCCACCCGCTGCGCCAGGTACCCGGCGTTCCCCATCCGCGCGCTGCCGTCACGCAGCGTCACCGGGACATCGAGCTGCTCGAAGACGCCCGGGAGCACGGACCACACCCGCGCCGTCTGCGCGCCGAACGTCCGCTCGGACATCCCGGCCTCGGTGTGCATCTCGATCCGCTCGCCGCCGACCCGCAGGACGGATCCCTGGAGAGCGGGACGGGCGGGTTTCTGCGCGGCCGGCGCCGCGCAGCCCGCGAGCGCGAGGGGAAGGGCCAGGAGGGCCGCGCCAAGGCCATGGCGTCGAGTACGGAGCGTCACCGTGCCACCTCGCGTTCGCCTGGAGGGTGTCTTCCCGCTGCCGTGACGGCCACGGAAGCGGAGGATCGTCCCGCCGGTACCACGCACCGGGAGCACCGCGGTTGGCGGTCGCAGGCTCGGCGCTGTGTGTTCGCCCCTACGCGCTCACCTCGTCGACCAGGTCGCGGATCCTGACGCGGGCGCCTCGAGGCATCGGGGCGCCGTGGCCCACACCGCAGACGTCGGGCTCCACGTCCGCGAGACGACGCAGCGCCTTCCGGTGCTGGCGTACGTTCAGGTTGAAGGCCGGCCAGCCCGGCATGTCTCCCGGCCAGGTGGCGATCGCGTCGCCGGCGATCAGGGCTCGCCGGTCGTGCCACGCGATCGCGAGGTGTCCCGGTGAATGTCCCGAGGCGTCGATCAGCTCGAGCGGGCCGATCCTGTCGCCGCCGCTCACGTGGTGATCCACCTTCGCCGGCTCGTGCCTGCCGAGCCCCAGGGCCAGCCCGAGCTGCAGGGGGATGTACGCGCGGTACGGCCTGCCGGGGACGAGGCTCACCGGCTGTGCCTTCCGATCGCCTTCGAGGATGTCGGCCTCCCACTCGTGCGCGTACAGGCTCGCGCCGGACAGATCCTTGAGACGCGCCATCCCGCCGAGGTGCGACCGATGGCCGTGCGTGATCACGATGTGCTTCAGGTCCTCCGGCTTCCGGTCGAGGCGCTCGATCAGCCGAAGGACGAGTGCTCCGTCCGCGTCGAAAAGCGTGTCGACGAGCGTCAGCTCGCCACCTCCGTCGTCGCAGAGGAAGGCGTGCACGCGCCCACCCATCCTCTGGCCGATGCTCCAGAGGCCGGGCGCGAGCTCCTCGACGTCATCTGGCGTGCTCATGCGAGCGAACCCCGGCGAGGGTGGGCGGCCAAGACTGACCCACAGGCACGAGTACCCTAGGAGCCCGTCCGCCCGGGAGGCAAGGAGAGAGGATGGAGACCGGCAGCGCCTCAGCGAGCCGGCGCGCTCCAGGAGGTCGGCGGCCCACCGCCACACGTCGTCCGTCACCGGTCGGTCGACGCCGTCTACGGCATAGCGCACGTCACGCCCGTCGGTCGTCGCGGAGGCGACGAGCAAGCGCACTTCGGCCGTCCGAGCGCGTCCGGGAGGTGTCCGTATCGCCCGTCGAGACGTTCATGGCCTCGACCGGCTTCCTGAACGCCTGGGCCACGACGGCGTGCGGACATGCGAGGGACACGCCGCAGGCGCAGACGGCGACGACCGCCCGCGCGGCCGCGCATACGGTGCTCACGGCCCCTCCTGCTCGCGGAGCTCGCGCGCCGGATCGATCCTCGCCGCGCGCCGGGCGGGGAGCGCCGAGGCGATCACGCCCAGCAGGAGGGTGACGGCGGCGACGACCCCGAACGTCAGGGGGTCCTTTGCGCTGACGCCGTAGAGGAACCGCTCGAGGAGGCCGCTCGTCGCGACCGCGGCGACCAGTCCGATCCCGACGCCGACCCCGACCACGACGAGGGCGTGCCGGACGACCAGAGCGAACAACTCGTTCGAGGGCGCACCGAGCGAGCGGCGCACGGCGAGCTCGCGGCGCCGCGTGGCCACGCTGTACGCCATGATGCCGTAGACGCCGAGCCCGGCGAGCACCATGGCCGCGAGCGCGAACACGACCAGCACGAGTGAGCGTACCCGCTCGGGCGCGAGCGAGGCGGCGACCATGGACGTCATCGTGGAGGCGAGCTCGACGGGCACGTCGGAGTCCGCCTCGTGGACGATGCGCCGGATGTCGGCGATGCGCTCGACCGGATCCCCGGACCCGCGCACCGCGAGGAACAGGTCGGTGGGCGGCCCGAAGGGATGCTGGAGCTGGGGGAAGAACATCTCGGGCACGGGCAGAGCGGTGAGGTCGCCCCGGCGCGTGCCGCCGACCACGCCGACGACCTCCCAGTGATTTCCGTTGTACGCGAAGCGCTGGCCCACCGCAGGACGCCCCGGCCACGTCTCGTCCGCGAACACCCGGCTCACGACCGCGACGGGCGCGGCGTCGGCCCCATCGGCGGCCTCGATGGCGCGTCCGGCGAGGAGCGGAATCCCCAGGGCCTCGAAGTAGCCCGACGTCACATACTCCTCGTAGGCCATGGGACGTGGGGTGTCGTCCTCCGGGGGCGGCCGGTCGTCCGGCCAGTAGCTGGTACGCGAGTTCTGCGCCGACTGGAACGGCGGCGAGTCGCCCGCCCCCGCCGACGTGACCCCCGGGAGTGTGCGCACGCGCGCCAGGACGTCCGCATAGAACGCCTCGACGGTCGCGGGCTCGGTCCCCTCGGGGAGCACCATGCGCGCGACCGCGACGCCCTCGGGGCGGAAACCCGGGTCCACCGCGGAGAGCCGGCCGTAGCTCCGGGCCAGGAGGAGCGCCACCGCGAGGAGCACGACGGACAGCGCGATCTCCCCGCCTACGAGCGTGCGGTGCAGGCGCACACGACCCGGGCCGGCGGACGCTCCCCCGGACCGCAGGGCTACCGGCGGTCCCGCCGCGGAGGATCGCGACGGACGGGAGGGCGCCGCTGAGCACGGATGTCACGATCGCGGCCGCCGCCGCGAAGGCGAGCACGCGCCCGTCCAGGCGCACCTGGTCGAGGCGCGGGAGCCCGAGGACGGACGCCCCTCCGGAGAGCGAGCCCAGCCCCCACGCGAGCAGGATGCCGACGAGCGCGCCTGCCGCGCCGAGGACCCCGCTCTCGACCACGAGCTGGCGGACGATGCGGGCGCGCCCCGCGCCGATCGCGACCCGTACGCCGAACTCGGAGGCGCGCGCCATGGTGCGCACGAGCAGGAGACCGGCGACGTTGGCGCACGCGATCACCAGGAGGAGCCCCACCGCCGCCATGAGCAGGGCGAGGACCGCCCGGCTGTCCCCGATCATGCTCTCGGAGAGGAGCTGAAGCCGCGCGTCGAGGCCGGTGTTGGAGCGTGGATACCGCTCCGCCAGGACGGCCGCCATCGACGACATCTCCTGCTGCGCCGTCTCGAGCGAGGCGCCGGGGGCGAGCCGCCCGACCACGGGGAGCCAGTGCCCGCCCCGGCCGTTCGGGAGCCCGAATCCACCCGGTCGGTAGAAGTCGGGGGCGTCGCCGGACGCGAACGTCGGGGGCAGGAACCCGGGCGGAGCGACACCGATGAGCTCGACCGCCTCGCCGTCGAGCACGACGGTCCGTCCCAGAACGGCCGGGTCGGCTCCGAACCGACGCGTCCATGCACCGTTCGAGATGACGGCGACCTGGGCCGGCGCGCCCTCCGCGTCCTCGGCGGCGGTCGGTGCGCGCCCCAGCGCCATCGGGACGCCCAGGGTCTCGAAGAGTCCGGCCGTGACCCACGCGCCGCGGACGCGCTCCGCTCCCCGTGGGTCGGAGAGCGTCATCGTCGAGCCGGCGACGCCGGCGAGCCGCTCGAACGAAGTGAGCCCGGTCTGCCAGTCGCGGAAGTTCGAGGGGTTGGGGTTGGCCTGTGTCCAACCGTTGCCTTCACGCGTATCCCAGATCCGGACGAGCCGATCGGGCTCGTGGTACGGGAGGGGCCGGAGGAGTATCCCGTCGATCAGCGCGAAGATCGACGTCACCGCCCCGATGCCGAGACCCAGCGTGAGCACCACCACCGCCGCCACGCCGGGCCGACGCGCGACCTGCCGCAGCGCGTACCCGAAGTCCTGCGTGAGCCCCATCGTCCTCCTCCTCGTCGTCATCGCCCGTTCGTAGCGTCGATCCATGTGCTCGCTGTGACGCCGTGTCGCCTCCACGTCCCCGAAGCGGCGCAGCACCTCGGCGCGCGCGTCCTCCTCGGACCAGCCGGAGGCGACCAGGTCCTCGGTGGCCCGCTCGACGTGGAAGCGGAGCTCGTCGTCGAAATCGCCCGCTTCGCGGAGGGGATCGGGGACGCGGGGCCCGCGCCGCGAGGGTCGGCTCACGAGGTTCCGAGCACGCGGCCGACCGCGGTGGAGTACCGCGCCCAGGACGCGGTCTCCGCGCGCAGCCGGTCGAGCCCCTTCGGCGTGATCCGATAGAACCGCGCGCGGCGACCGCGGTCGCTCACGCCCCACTCGCCCGCGATCCAGCCACGTGCGCGCATCCGGTGGAGCGACTGGTAGAGCGCCGCGTCATCGACCTGGAGGACGCCCTCCGTGCGCTCGTGGATGCGACGGGTCACCCCGTAGCCGTGGTCCGGGCCGGCCTCGAGCATGCTGAGGATCAACACGTCGAGCGTCCCCTGCAGCAGCTTCATCGATTCGGCCTGCCCCCCGCCCTTGTCCGCCATCCGGCCACCCCGTCTTGACATTAGATGCTAATGCCAAGGTAGAGGTTGGACGGCGCGCCGGGCAAGGCTCGCTCGAGCGTGCCTTCACCCGCCATTCCGGATCGCGGCCATGGCTGCGTCGAACGCCGGGTCGCGGTTGGCGAAGTAGTCGCTCGCGTCGACCGGGACGGGGATGTCCGGCTCGATGGCCGAGCGCTCGTCGGCCGGGCCGCCGTCCTCGTAGAGGCGGGAGGCGACGCTGACGTGCAGCCCGCTGTAGGGGAGCGGAATGTCCGATTCGTCGCCGAAGTGGTTCGGCTTGCCCCCGGTGGCCTCCCCCACGAAGACGACGCGCGTGGTCGCCTCGAGGCGTGTGACGAAGTTCTGACCGGCAGAGAACGTCGCCCGCCCGATGATGGTGAAGATGCGGTGGGTGTCGCTCGCCTCATCGAAGGCCCGCAGGGTGGCCAGCAGGGGAGCCAGCAAGGTGTTGTCCCCACCGTTGTTGAGGCGCACGTCCACGATGACGCTGCTGAAATCACCGCTGCGCAGCAGGCCGTCCACCCTCTGCGCGAAGCTCGCCAGCGACTCCGACGGGTCGTCGCGCACGCCGTTGAAGTTCACGTACAGGGTGTGGTCCACGGGGAGCGGTTCCAGCCAGAACGGATGATCGTTGTCGCGCAGGTATCGCGGCGTCGCCGCCGTGACCCCGCCCGGGGAGTGGAGGCGCGGGAGCGCGGCGCGGTCGTGCGCGGCGACCACCGCGGTGGTGGGCCCTCCACCGTCCAGCACGAGCGAAAGCTCCGTTCCCTGGTCCGGGGCGGGCACACCGGCGGATCTGAGGACGCTCGTGTACTGCATGAGCTGCGCCCCCAGCCACCTGCCGCTGTGTGTGTTGTCGCGGGGCACGAACGGCATGATGCGCGACATGACGTCCTCGATCGGCACACCGCCGACGGCGGTGACCCGGGCCGCGAAGAGGTTGCCCAGCCCCGGCCTCACGCTCGCGACGTAGACGCCGTCGTCGAACCAGTAGAAGTCCACCATCAGGGCGAGGAACGTGATCGGCCCCACGTCGTCGGGGATGATCGTCGTGTGTCCGTCGCCCACCGCGACGAGGATCTTCTGGACGCCGGCCCCCACCTCCTCGTCGGTCAGGGAGGGCACCTGGGTCGACAGCGCCTCGATGGACCTGCGGAACGCTGCGAACCCGGGGTCGGCGGGAACGGGCGGGTGCATCGTCCGCACGAGGGAGTCGAGGAACTGCAGGTCCGAGCGCCAGCCCTCGTCGCGTGCAGGCTCCTCGTCGGGAGCCGTCGGCTGGCGGCAGGCACTCGCGGCGAGGGCGAGCGTGGCGAGCCCCGTGACGAGGAGGACTCCGCGTCGGGATGTGCGCGGAGGGAAGCGTTGGTACATGGAGCGGCACCTCGGTGTCGGTTGATCGAAGTGCCCGGGAACGAACCTGTGGCGTGTTTTCTGTCAGCGGAGGGTGGCCGGATGCGCAGCGGGGAACCGACCCGTACTCGAGGTCGGTTCCCCGCGAAGCTCAGATGTGCCCGCACCTGCGCGCCGTCCCGGCCACGACCGGATGGCTCGACGCGGGCCGCTTCCGGCCGACGCCCGTTGCGCACGTGCGACAAACGTCACCTCTGGACGACACAGGGCGACCAACCTGTCGGGAGGCCAACCGCCGCCGCCGCCCCTCGGTGCGCAGCGGGTCGGACGACCGATCCGCTCGTCTCGCGGCTAAGCCACGGCCTGGCCCTCGTCTCGCGACGCCGGGTGCGCGCGGTCGGGGTCGGCGTCGGCCGGCCGAGGGCCTCCCGGCCGGGTCCGGGAGCACCATGGTCTTTCCGGTCCGCGTGCCCACGGTGATGGTGGTCGTCCCCCCGGGCGGAAGCGCCTCCGGCAAGCGCACGTGCACCGCGGTGACCTGGAGCTCGTCGAAGTCGACGAAACGCACCACGTCCTCGTCGAACGGGAGCGTCCGGCCGGCGGCGTCCTTCGCGGAGGTGACGTCCATGAGGCGGTAGAGCGTGAGCGGGACGCTCGAGGCCGGACGATCACTGAAGTTCCGGACCGTCAGCGCGGCCGTGCCGGACAGGCGCTCTCGCTCGAAGTCGAGGGTGACGTCCAGCACGTAGTGCTCGGTCGTGAGTTGGAGGTCCGGAGGAGTCTGCCGGCCAGGAGCGGCCGAAAGGCCGGTCGCCCCGATGAGAAGCAAGGTGTCCAGGCGCATCTGAGCATCCTCGGCGTTCCTGGCTCGAAAGCCATCGGCCGAAGCGAGCCTCGGGAACGCCTCGGTGTGTCATCGCGGTCGCTCAGACGGGGAGGACGAGCCGCGACAGCGTCCCGCCTCCAGGGGCCGTATCTATCACGAGGCTGGCGCGCCCTCCATAGAGCGCCTGCAAGCGCCCCCTCACGTTGGTCAGCCCGACGCCCTCGCCCGCGTCCGCGGACAAGCCCGGGCCCGAGTCCTCCACGTCGACGAGCAGGCTGCCGTGCTCGAGGCGGGCCCGGAGCGCCACACGCCCGGGACCCGGCACCGGCGCCACGCCGTGGACGACGGCGTTCTCGATGAGCGGTTGGAGGATGAGGAAGGGCACCGGGATGCCGGCGGCCTCGCCGGCGCAGTGGAGGTCCACGGAGAGCCGGTCCGGGAAGCGGGCCTTGGCCAACGCGAGGTACCGCTCGACGAACCTGTACTCCTCGGAGAGTGGAACGAGGCTGCGCGGCTCCCGGTCCACGACGGCCCGGAGCAGCTCCGTGAGCTCGAGGAGCACGTCCACGGCCGACTCCCGCTCTCCCGAGCGGACCATCATCACCGCGGTGTTCAGCGCGTTGAAGAGGAAGTGGGGCTCGAGCTGGGCCTGGAGGGCCGCGAGGCGCGCGTCGGCCAGGTCGGCTCGGAGCGTCGCCTCGCGCAACTCCTGCTCGCGCATGCTCTTCTGGTGCCACACCACCTGGAGCAGCGCCACCAGAGCCCAGTAGAGGAACACGTCGCGCAGCGCGTACCAGGACAGCAGGTAGGCGGTCCACGCCAGAACGGGCAGGCGCTCGCCCCGCCACGCGCTCACGATGAGCGTATCGAGGGCCAGATGCGCGGTGGCCAGCGCCATGCCGCCCGCGAAGTGGACCAGCAGCGATCGCCGCCACGTGGGCCCCACGAGCGGGAATCGGCGCGCGAGCCACGCGACCGCCGGCACCAGGACCACCAGCGCCGACCAGGCAGGGAGATCGTGGCGGAACATCCACCAGAAGTGGTTCGGCGAACGGCCCTGGAGCGTGCGGATGTACTCCAGGCCGGCCTCCGCCGCCGCCAGCAGCGGGATGCTCGCGACGAGGAGCGCGTAGGGCACGCACCGGGAGGCCCGGCGGCCCCGGGCGTCGCGGTTCACGCCCGCCCCGCCGGGGTCGCCCCGCCGGCCCGGTCGGGCCGCCGCAGCGCCGAAGCAGCGGTCCGCAGCACCAGACACTCGATCCGCCGTGGGGCGGTTGCGACCGTCCGGGTCGTCGCCGAGCGTCGCCCCCGGGTCGGTGGAACCCCGATGCGGGAGGGACGATGGGACGCTCGAGGACGTGGGGTGGGGTGGTCGCGACGTCGATCCTCTTGTTCGGGTGCGGCGGGAGCTCCGCGACGGGCCCGGACCCGGAGGGGTCTACCAGTCTGACCGCGCGCCACGGGCACGCGATGACGTACGACCGTACGCGGCACCTCGTGCTGCTCTTCGGGGGATGGGGTACCGAGGGCTCGCTCCCCGCGGGGGACCGGAGCTCCCTGTGGGCGTGGGACGGCTCGTCCTGGGAGCGCCTCGCCTCCGACGGTCCGACGGCGCGCCACGAGGCGGCCCTGGCCTGGGACGAGGGGCGAAGCCGCGCGGTCCTCTACGGCGGGCTCTCCGGCGCGTTCCCCAACGAGACCGTCCTCTCCGATACGTGGGAGTGGGACGGGACGACCTGGACGCGAAAGGCGACCACGGGGCCGACCCAGCGGGTCCACCAGGGCATGGCGTACGACCCTGCGCGAGGGCGGACGGTGCTCTACGGGGGGTTCTCCCTCGATAGCGCCACCGAGCTGCACGACGTGTGGGAGTGGGACGGGAGCTCGTGGGCCCGCGTGAGCGACGGCCCCTCCGACGTGCTCGCGCGCGGCGCCGCGCACGACGAGAAAGCAGGGGCGTTCTACCTGATCGGCTACGATGCCTCCGCGGGCCACGTGGTGCTGGACCGGTGGGACGGTACCGCGCTCACGCGCACCGGTGCCGCCGGTCCCGGGTGCGAGCCCGCGCTCCGGGCCGTGGCCGGGCTGGGTGCGACGCGCGGCGGCATCCTGTCGGCGGGGTCGTGCAACCAGGTGCACCCGTTCGAGAGCTGGCGCTGGGACGGCGCCGCCTGGTCCCGGGTCGCGGGCGTGCAGCCCCCGGAGCGGGGGAACCACGCCATGGCTTACGACGCCGAGCGCGACCGCGTCGTCCTCTTCGGGGGCGAATCGCTCTCGGGCGGCGCGGACTTCGGCGACACCTGGGAGTTCGACGGAACCTCCTGGTCCAAGCGCTAGCACGCCGGCGTGGGGGCCGGCGCTCACCCGTCCGCCTCCCGCCAGGAGCGGATCACGCGCTCCACGTCGCCCCAGCGACTTCGGCCGACCCGCACGCGGGTGCCGTCGACCAGCGTGAGCTCGTGCTCCGCGCGGGGCAGGACGGCCACCTTGCGTACGTGGCGCATCGCCACCAGCGCCGAGCGATGGACGCGCACGAAGCCCTCTCGCTGGAGGCGGATCTCCAGTGAACGCAACGGCTCCCGGTGCACGAACGACTGGTGTCGCGTGTGGACCGTGACGCAGTAGCCCGTGGCTTCGATCCAGACGATCTCCCGCACGGGCACCAGGTCGGTGCGCCCCACCCCCTTCACCACCACGCGGGTCACGCCCCCCGTCTTCGCCTGCACGGCGGACGGCGCGTCGTCCAGGAGCGCCATCAGCCGGCGCGCGAGGTCTCCGAGGCGACGCTCCTCGAGGACCTCGCGAGCGCGCCGCATCGCCCCCACCAGGCGCTCTACGCGGAAGGGCTTGAGGACGTAGTCGACGGCGTGCGCCTCGAAGGCGGCCGTCGCGTAGCGGTCGTGGGCCGTGACGAAGACCACGGCGGGCATGGCCTCCGGGCCCACGGCGCGCAGCACACCGAACCCATCCGGCGGTGGCATCTGGACGTCCAGGAGCACGAGGGCCGGGGACAGGCGGCGGATCGCACGGATCGCCGAAGCGCCGTCGGCGGCTTCGCCGATCACCCGGAAGTCCGGCAGGTCCTCGATGATGCGGGTGAGCCCGGTGCGCTCGTGGGGCTCGTCGTCCACCACGAGGACCGTCGTCCGAGGCGTGGCGCTCATCGAGGCGAGATCGCCGCCGGGATTCCGTCGGCGCCGTGGCCACACCGCGCCATCCGCCGACTACCTCGTCGCCGACTGCTGGTAGACGACGTTCATCCAGCGGCCGTCACGCAGCATGTAGAGGGAAGCCGCCCACGCGGGGCTGGGAACCGGATGGCCGGCGCAGGTCGTCTCCTGGGCCGCGTGGTACGTGAGGAGCGTGGTGGCGGAGTCGAGCCGCGTCATCTGGAACCGTCCCACCGCGTAGCTCCGCACGACGCAGGCGGAAGCGGCGACGCTGGACAACACGCCCGCCTTCCCGGTGACGCCGCTCGCCCCGACCTCCACATGATCGTCGGAGAGGAAGCTCCGGAAGAACGCCGTGTCGCGCTCCTGCCAAGCCCGCCACGAGGCCCTCTCCAGGGAGACGAGTGTATCGGCCAGGGACGGCGCGGGAACCGGGTCGACGGTCGGAGCGCCGCGCGTCCCCCTGCTCGTGGCTCCCGCCGCCGCCAGGACGACGGCGCCGACGCATGCGACGGTCGGCGCCCAACGTGTGCGGTGGCCGCTCGCCATCGCCGTCTCCACTCGCCGCGGCGTTCCGAGCAGACCGCGCACAGCCTGCCGCACGTGCAGAAGCATGACCCCTCCTCCCCGGGTACCCCACGGTCCTTTGCCGGTCCCCCACGCTGGCGGAGTGCCGGCCCACCGCGCAACGACGATGCCGGCGAACGGCGTGTGGGGCGCTCCGAACGGGGATTGCGACGCTGGGGGTGGTCCGCCGCTGCGCCGCCTCTACCTCTCGGACGACGCTCGGCCCGGCGGCTTCCGACCGCGCGGTGGTGGGCGGACACCGCGCCGGCGCGAGCACCGCGTCGCCGTCCAGCATCCCCGCGTGCGGGCTCCGAGCTGCGAGACGATTCCGTTGCAGCCGGCACCTTGCAACACGCGACTTTTCTCCGGCATGTTGGCCCACGGCAGGTGCGTCACGCCATTCGGAGGGGACGATGAGGAGAGGGGTTCTGGCGATGCTCCTGGCGACCGCCGCCTGTTCCGGCATGTCCTTCCAGCCCCACGCCGCCGAGAGGAGGGGGATCGACGGCATCGGCTTCACCGACTATACGGTGAGCTTCGAGGTGGCGTGCGAGCGCTGCAGGGTCGAGTACGGCCGGGACGGCGCGACGGCCAGCGTGGGCGTGGACGGCGGATGGAATGGGTCCGTCTCTCTCGGCACGCTGCGCGCCGGCCAGTCGGCCCACGTCGTGCTACGGGCGGTCCCGTCGCGGGAGGGCCGCGTGCTCAACGCCCGTATCTCGATCGGCGAGCGGACGCTCGCGTCGAGCAAGGGCAAGAAGCCCGGTCAGGCGGTCAACCTGTCCGCGACGATCCGCGCGCCGTGACCGGGGAGCGCGCGCAAGCTCCGGTTGGATCCGGAGGCGAACCCGACGAGGCCGAATGAACACGCCGTCCCGCGACCATCCGTACGTCAACCACATGAACGTCCTCCACGGGCCCCTCGAGGTCATCGACGTCGAGAGGCTCGCGGAAGCATGCACGGACAAGTGGTACAACCAGACCCTGTGCGCCGTGAACGATTCGGTGGTGCGCCTCGGCGTGATGGAGGGCGAGTACCACTGGCATCAGCACGACGACGAGGACGAGTTCTTCTTCGTGGTCGCGGGGAGGTTCCTCATCGATCTCGCGTCCGGTACGGTGGAGCTCGGGCCGAACCAGGGCTTCGTCGTGCCCAAGGGCGTGCAGCACCGTACGCGCGCCCCTGAGCGGTCCGTGGTCCTGATGGTGGAGACCAGGAACATCGTGCCGACCGGCAGTTAGGAGGCTCCGACTCCGCTTCGATCGCTCACGCGGCGCGTGGGGCCCGGCTCTCCCGAGCGAGCCCGACGACGGCCAGCAGCTGACACGCCAGGGCCATTCAGGAGAGGGCGATGGGCGCCCTGAAGAAGACCCGAAGCTCGACGCGACCACGGCCGATGATCACGGACAAATCTGGAGGAGCGTACCCCACCCGCCCTCGGCGCTCACGCCGATCCGCATCTTCTCGGCGTCCGGACCATGGCGCTCGAACCGATGGAGGACGAGCACCACGGTCCCGATCCCCACCCGCGTCGACACAGGCGCGCTTTCCCCGGAGTGCACCCCCCCGTACCGTGAAGGCGATGGCAACCCGCAGCCCGCCGGAGCGTGTTCGCATGGTGTCGTTCATTCGCAATCGTCGCCTCGAGCTCGTCGCGCTGTGCGTGGCCGGCGTCGGCTCGTGCATGGTCGCCGAGCAGCAACCCGCCGGCGACGGCGGGTTGGCCCCGCTCCAGGTCGTCGACGTGTCCTTCATGGACACCACGGTGAGCGCGTGCACCGACTTCTTCGAGTACGCCGCCGGCACCTGGCTCCGAACCGACACCATCCCCGCCGCCTACGCCTCGTCGGGCGTGCTCCGGGACATGACCGACCGCAACGAGCTGGTGGTGAGGTCCGTGCTCGAGGATGCGGTTGCCAGGGTGGCTTCGCTGCCGGACACGAGCACCCAGCACAAGCTCGGCACCTTCTACGGCAGTTGCATGGACTCGGTGGGGATCGAGGCCGCGGGGCTGGCCCCGCTCACCGCCACGTTGGCGGAGATCGACGCCATCGACGGCAAGACGGCATTGCTCGCGGCGATCGCCCATCTCCAGAGGATGAACGGTACGAGGCTCCTCTTCCGCTACTACCCGAGCGTGGACGCCCACGACGCCGAGCACTACATCGCGGACATCGATCGGAGCGGCCTCGGCCTTCCCGACCGGGACTACTATCTGAACGACGCGCCCTCGGCGGATTCCACGCGCCGAGCGTACATCGCGCACATCGGCGCCATGCTCACGCTGGCCGGAGAGGACAGCACGACGGCCGCCGCCGACGCGAAGCGGGTGATGTCCGTGGAGACCGAGCTCGCCAGGGCCCAACTCCCCCGGGTGGAGCGACGCGACCCGAAGAACAGCGACCACCCGATGACGGTGGCAGAGCTGCAGAGGCTGACTCCCAACGTTCAGTGGGCCTCCTACTTCCGGGACATCGGCATCGCGTCCCCGGTGGCCCGGGTGAACGTGGACGAGCCCGCCTTCATGCGTGCCGTCGACAAGCTCATCGCGTCGAGGCCCATGGAGGACTGGCACGCCTATCTGCGCTACTCCGTGCTCGCCAGCGCGGCGCCTTGGCTCAGCTCGGCGTTCGTGAACGAGAGCTTCGAGTTCGGGAAGCGCTTCTCGGGCGCCGGGGAGCTGCTTCCACGCTGGAAGCGCTGCCTGGCCGCCACCGACGGGCAGATGGGGGAGGCGCTGGGGCAGGCCTACGTCGCACGGACGTTCCCGCCCGAGGCCAAGGCCAAGGCGAAGTCCGTCATCGACGACATCCGGGCCGCGTTCAGGGAGCGCCTGCTCGGGCTCACGTGGATGTCCGACTCCACGCGGGCACAGGCCCTCGACAAGCTGGCGCAGATGGGCGAGAAGGTCGGATATCCGGACACGTGGCGCGACTACTCCGCCCTGGAGGTGACCGACCAGCCGTTCGTGCTCGACGTTGCCGCCGCCCGTCGCTTCGAGTGGAACCGCATCGTCGACCGGCCCGGGAAGGCCGTGGACAAGACCGAGTGGGACATCACCGTTCCCACCGTGAACGCGTACTACGACCCGACCAAGAACGAGATGGTCTTCCCGGCCGGCGCGCTGGTGCCGCAGACCTTCGACCCGAACGCCGACGACGGCGCGAACTACGGGTCGCTGGGCGGGAGCTGGGCCGGGCACGAGCTGACGCACGGCTTCGACGACGAGGGGCGCCACTACGACGCCGAGGGGAACCTGCGCGACTGGTGGACCGACGCCGACTCGAAGGCGTTCAACGTGCAGGCGGAGCTCGATGCCAGCCAGTACGACGGATACATCCAGGTGGACACGTTCCACGTGAACGGCCACATGACGCTGGGCGAGAACATCGCGGACTACGGCGGGGCGCTCACCGGGTACGACGCGCTGGAGCGTGCCCTGGCTCGGAACGGGCGCCCGGGGCTCATCGACGGCTTCACGCCGGAGCAGCGCTTCTTCATCGCCTTCGCTCAGAGCTACCGGTCGCACACGCGGCCGGAATCGCTCGTGTCCCGCGTGAAGGTCGATCCGCACTCCCCCGAGCGGTGGCGGGTGAACGGTCCCCTCTCGAACATGGCGGCCTTCGCCACCGCGTTCGGGTGCAAGGTGGGGGATCCGATGGTGCGTGCCGACCCGCTGGTGCCGCGTATCTGGTAGCCCGCGTGGCCCCGGGGCAACGGCCGGGATCCATGGCCGTCGAGTCCACAGCCGCGCGGGACCGGCGACGGATCAGCTCGGCCATGCAGCCCGAACCGATCCGTCGCCCTCACGCGCTCACCGGCGCCCGGCATGCGCCATGGTGACGAGGATCGCGCCCGCCATGTGGCCGCCTCCGAAGCGCGTGGCCGCCTCGGACATGCCGAGGTACTGCACCTCCCGCACGGCGTCGGAGCGGATCGTGGCGAGGTCGGCGATGCCGCCGAGAAGCGGCGCTCCGTCCAGGTAGACGTCGGGCGGCAATGTGCCGTTTGCGCCCCGGAGCGCGAGGAAGCGCGGCCGGAGGACCTGAAGCGTCTCCAGGAGGGTGGCGTGGCGATAGCGCCGGGCGATCTCGTCGCCGGTGATGATCCTGGCGCTGTTCACGACAGGTGTGGGCATCCGCTCGGGCGCCGCCATGCGGCCGCCCGTACAAGCGGTCACGCAGACGGCCAACAGGATCAGGCAGGTACGCATCGGATGCCTCCTTCGATCGGGTGTAGCTCCGCGACTCACGGTTGGCTTCACTTCCGTTAACGCAGCGCACCCGGCAGGTGGCTCATGGCGGACGCGGGGACTACGTTGTCGACGGACGCATCGCGTCAGGCACCGGGGGGGGCGCGTCACCTCCACATGAGGCGCCGAATGGAAGGCCGCGTGACTCGCGGGACCGGTGAGACTCCCCGGCCCTGCGCCACCGCCCGACGACCGCTGCCGCCGAACGTCTCGGAGACAGGTCGATCGTGAGCGTGCAGCCTGCGCCTTCGGTGACCGCGCTGCTGGCCAGGTTCAGGCACGGAGATCCCTCCGCTCTCCAGCAGCTCTTCCCGCTCGTCTACGACCAGCTCCTCCAGATGGCCCGCGGCCAGCGTCGGCGCCGGTCGGGTGCGGATACGCTGAACACGACGGCGCTCGTGCACGAGGCGTTCGTCAAGCTCGTGGGAGCGGAGCCGCCGGACATCTCGGATCGGGCGCACTTCATGGCGATCGCGGCGACGGCGATGCGGCAGATCCTGATCGACTACGCCCGCCGCCGTACCGCCCTCAAGCGAGGGGGTGACGCACGCCCGATCTCCTTCGAGGCGATCGAGGCTGCGCTGGCGAGCGGCCCCGACTTCTCGATGGAGAAGGCGGAGGCCCTGACGGCTCTGGATCGCGGGCTCGAGCGGCTGAAGCTCCATTCCGAACGACAGGGTCGCCTCGTGGAGTGCCGGTTCTTCGCCGGCATGTCCATCGCCGAGACCGCCGAGGCGCTCGGCATCTCCCCCGCGACCGTCAAGCGGGATTGGCTGCTGGCGCAGGCGTGGCTCTATCGGGAGCTGCGAGAGGGCGCGGAATGAGGGAAGGCCCCGCGATGGATGCGGCCAGGTGGGAACGGCTCGAGGCACTGTGGCATGCCGCGGACGCGTCGCCCGGGGAAGGGCGGACGGAACCGCCGGACGACGCCGTGGCCGACGCCGACCTGCGCATGGAGATGGCGTCCCTGCTCTCCTGCTCGAAGGAGGCGGAAGCCTTCTTCCAGCGCTTCGCGAGCGCGGTCGACGGTGCGGCTGCGGCCCTCGGATCCGGCGGATTCGACGAGGTCGGCCAGCTCGAGCGCCTGCGCACGGCCCTCTCCTCGCGGTACACGCTCGAGCGCGAGCTGGGGCGAGGCGGGATGTCCACCGTCTATCTGGCCGACGACCTCCGACACCAGCGCAAGGTCGCGGTCAAGGTGCTGCGTCCGGAGCTCGCCATCACGCTGGGGCCCGATCGGTTCTTCCGCGAGATCCAGGTCACGGCCGGCCTCGATCATCCCCACATCCTGGCGCTGCTCGATTCCGGCGAGGCCGACGGCATCCTCTACTACGTCATGCCCTGGGTGGCGGGCGAGTCGCTGCGGGAGCGGCTGAGGCGCGAGAGCCGGCTCACGATCGACGATGCGGTACGGATCGCGCTCGAGGTGGCGGACGCGCTCGACTACGCGCACCGGAAGGACGTCGTGCACCGCGACATCAAGCCGGAGAACATCCTCCTCGCCGATGGTCACGCGCGGGTGGCGGACTTCGGGATCGCCCGCGCCATCGATGCGGCGGGCGGCGATCGCATGACGCGCACGGGCCTCGCCGTCGGCACGCCGGAGTACATGTCGCCGGAGCAGGTGGAGGGCCTGGACGAGGTGGACGGCAGGAGCGACGTCTACGCGCTCGGCTGCGTGCTCTACGAGATGTTGTCCGGACGGCCGCCGTTCACCGGCGCGACGGCGCGGAGCGTCTTCGGCAAGCATCTGACGGCGGACGTGCCCCCGATCACGCATGGGAGAGCCGTCGTCCCCGCGTCCATCGGGAACGCGTTGACGCGAGCGCTGGCGAAGGCCCCCTCCGATCGCTTCGGGACCGCGCAGGACCTCGCCGAGGCGCTCCGGTCGATCCCGTCCGCGCGAAGGCCACGCTGGCGCCATCCGCTCGCCGTCGCAGGGCTCTTCGGGGGTGCCTCGTTGCTCCTGCTCGCCGTCGTGTACGCGCTGATGATCCAGCTCGGCCTCCCGGCCTGGGTCGTTCCCGGAGCGCTCGCGCTGCTCGTCGCAGGACTGCCCATCGTCACCACGACGGCGATCCTCGAGCGTGGCGATGGCGCCCGACCGGGCCACGGCATCCGTCGTTGGCTGACCTGGCCGCGCGTGCTTTCCGGTGGTGGGCTCGCGTTCACGGCCCTGGGTGCCGCTATCGTGATCTATCTGTCGATGCGCTCTCTCGGCATCGGCCCCGTGGGCACCCTCCTGGCAACCGGAGCGCTCGAACGGGGCGGCCGGATCGTGCTGGCCGACTTCGAGAACCGCACCGCCGACCCGACGTTGGGCGCGTCGATGACGGAAGCCCTCCGCGTGGACCTGGGCCAATCCCGTATCGTCACGCTGATCGACGACTCGGAGATCAGCGCCGCCTTCCGCCGCATGGAACGCCCCCGCCCCGAGCAGCTCGACGCGGCCGCGGCGCGCGAGGTCGCCGAGCGCGAGGGTGGCGCGGCGGTCATCACGGGTGAGATCCGTCCCCTCGGGGGGAGCTACCTCTTGTTGGCGAACCTCCTTGCCACGAACGGCCGGGTGCTCGCCTCCGTCCGCGAGACCGCCAAGGGCGAGGATCGGATCATCGACGCCCTCGAACGGCTGTCCGCGCATCTCCGGGACCGGATGGGCGAGTCGCTCAAGGCGATCCGAGCCAGTCCGGGCATCGAGCGTGTCACGACGCCGTCGCTCGCGGCGCTGAGGGACTACGCCCAGGCCGGCAGGCTGAGGGCGGCGGGCGATCCGCAGGGTGCCCTCGTGCTGTTGGAGGAGGCCGTGGCGCTGGACACCGCGTTCGCCATGGCCTATCGGATGATCGGTGCCACCGTTGGCAACCTCGGGCTGGGTCGCAGGCGCGACGTCGAGGCACGCCGCAAGGCCTTCGAGCATCGCGACCGGCTGACCGAGCGGGAGCGACTGGCGACGGAGGCAGGCTACTACGCGCGCGTCACGAACGACCTGGAGAAGGCACGCGCGGCCTACGAGGCGCTCGTGGCGAGCTACCCCGACGACATCGGGGGCTGGCACAACCTCGGCCTCACCCTCGTCGGACAGCGCCAGGACGACCGCGCCGAGGCCTGCTACCAGCGAGCGTACGAGCTCGGAGGGGGCGCCTTCGTCCTGAACAACCTCGTGGCCACCCGGATGGCGCTCGGGAAGTTCGACGAGGCCCAGGAGACGCTCGATCGGATGGGCGCGGAGAGCCCGGGCTCGTCGGACTTCTACCATCAGTCGGCACGTCTGGCCTACGCGCGAGGAGACCAGACGCGTGCCCTGGGCTACCTGCAGGATCTCGCTCGTATCGGCTCGCCCGTCGGTCGAGCGCGAACCCTGACGCACATCGCCGGGGTGCTCGCCGTCCAGGGTGAGCTGGGCGAGGCCGCGCGATACCGGGCCCAGGCGATGGACCTGTTCACGCAGGCGCACGACGGCCGGGACCTCCTCATCGCCGTAGCGTCCGGAGCGCTGATCCGGGTGACGCTGGGCCAGGACGTCGACGGCGCGGCGCGCGACCTCGACGTGGCGCTCCGGGCGTTTCCGCTCGACTCGCTCGACGCCCTCGACCGACCCTACCTCGACCTCGCGCTGTTCCAGGCGCTCGCCGGTCGGACCGCGCGTGCCAGGGAGCTCGTGGACGCGTGGGAGGCGGAGCTGGAACCCGAGTTCCGCGGAAGCGACGAAGCGATGCGACGCCTGGTTCGGGGTGCGATCGCGCTCTCTGAGCAGCGCGTCGCCGATGGGGTCGCCGAGCTGCGCAACGCCGTCTCGGCCGAGCCGGTCCTGCCCCTCCAGGCGGTGCTTCCGCTCCTCGGCCGGGCCTGGGAGCTCGCCGGGCGGCCCGACTCGGCCATCGCGGCGTACCAGGCGGCCGTCGGCAGCTCCGAGGTCCAGTTCGGTCAGGGGGCCCAGAGCATGATGGAGAGTACCGACAACCCCGACGCCGCCTGGCGCGCAGATACGTTCGAGCGCCTGGGTGATCTCTACGAGCGACGAGGGGAACCTGCCCAGGCCGTCGCCTTCTACGATCGGTTCCTCGCGCTCTGGAAGGACGTCGACCCGGTGCTGCAAGCACGGGTCGAAGCGGTGAGGCAACGACGCGATCGGGTGGCGCACGGGGTGCGGTGAGGGCGCCCGGAGCCCGGCCGAGCCACATCGGCCACCATGGCTATCTCACGGCGAGCCAGCGCACGCCGCGGTACGAATCCGCCAACACCCACGCGCCCGCCGTCAGCGCGCACGTCACGACGAACTCTCCCCACTGGAAGTCGCTGACGGTGCCGGTCAGCACGCGGGGTACCCACACGACCAACCCGAAGAGGCCCAGCTGCAGTGTCGAAAGCGCGGCCGCCAGGCGCGCGAACACGCCGACCGTCACCGCCAACCCGGCCGCGATGAAGGCGGCGCCTGTGAAGTACGCCCACGCCACGTGCCACGGCAGCCATTGCGGAATCAGCACCGTGGTCGCGTCGAGATACGCGAAGTGGGCCAGGCCGAAGGGCACCAGGGACAGGCCGTAGAGCGCCCTCGCGATGCGCAGGCCCGTGTCGCCGGCGACCAGTCCGAGACGCGGCCGGTCGCGGTCATCCGCGAACCCGATGTAGAGCACCCACGCGGCCGCCACCATCACGGCCGTCGACCCGAACGTCCAGGCCACCAACACGACGGGAGTCTCGAAGAACAGATTCGGCAGTCGCAGGACCAGCAGCCAGACCATGAGCGAGGCGAAGATCACGCGTGCGGCGCTGGCCGCGGTGCGCCTCCAGAGCAGGCCGAAGCCGGATGCCAGGGAGATGAAGGCGCACAGATACGCGAGGGCCCCGCGCGCCGGCACCCATTGGGGCACGGGCTGCCAAACCTGGACGAAGCTGCCGTGGCCGATGCCCATGGCTCCGAGCCAGATCATGACCGCTGCGAACAAGGCGTGGCCCGTGCTCGCGATGTGGATCGCCCTGCCCTTGCCGCTACTCGAGGTCATGCGCGCCTCGCTCGTGCGTCGGCTCCCACGACAAGGTCTACGCCGCATCCTGCCCACTGCAACCGGTCGTGCGTCGGCGGGCGCGGACGGATCAGAGGTCGCGACTCACCGACAGGAAGCGCTCTATGTCCTAGTCTTAGTCGTCTAGTCGACGTTGAACAGGGCGGGCGCCACGCGCACCTGTCCGTTGTCGCGGACCGTCACGTCCAGCTCGTTCCTCTGGAGTTGGACCTTCACCGTCGCTATCGGTCTCGTCGAGTAGAACGACACGATCGACGATCGGTTACCGAGCAGGGAAAAGCCGATGCCCCTGGGCGGTGAGCCCCTCTCGGAGCCTGAGGGCGAGCGCCACCGTGTGGGCCTCGATCCGATCGGCCCCGATCTGCCGCACATAGCTCAGTGCCGTGTCGAGCATGGCCACCTCACAGAACGCCTGGCTCGCGTAGTCGTACCGCCCGGCGCTCCGGTGGAGCTCGTGCCGGTGGTCAGGAACTTCGCGACGGCGAACTCGCCGAACCGGTCCTGCGGGAACCTCTCCAGTACTTCGTTTCGGATGAAGAAGGGGGCGACCCCGAAACCCGACAGAAGCCTCGGACGTCCGTGCCTTCTGAGCCCTCGGTGCGGCTGGATTTCCTACCGCTTGCCAGGATGGAGAACCGGTCCCGGTATGCCGTGGAGGCTGTCCACGAGGGCGCGGAGCTCCCGAGGAGGCTGGCCGGGCGCGAACGTCACGCGCTTGGTGGAGCCGGACACCGCCACCTCCGCCCACTCCCGCCCCACGTCCGGAAGGGGCGGGCCGTAGTCGTCGTGCAGCCGCCAGATGCCGCTTCGCTCCACCGCGGACCGGAGGGCCGACCACGTGGCCGCGGTGATGTCATGCTCCTCCACCAGGGCGGGGAGGGCATCCGGCACCGCCGCGGTGCGAACCAGGCGAGCGCGAACGCGGGTGATCTCCATCGCCTCCCCACAGTATCCGGCGATGGAGCCGCAGGTTCGGCCCCAGCGCACGACGGCGTCGTCGGGCAAGGGGGAGAAGGGGGTGGCGTCGCAGGCCGCGACCGCACAGAGGGTGGCGGCGAGGAGAAATCGGGCGGGCCTCACGGGTCGCTGTTCGCCGCGCAGCCGTGGTTGGAGGGTCGTCGATGGTCCCTCGAGCTACGATTCGGATTCCGACGCTGTGACACCCGCCCCGGATGTCCACATCCGCCGTCCCTTCGTCGCCGTGACCCGATGAGGACGGCGCGGCCGGTGCCCGCAGGCCCACCGAACGCCGACACGGACGCGCGGCCGAGGAGAATCCCATGGCTATCCGCACGATGATCTCACCGCCGGTGACGGATTTCGAATCGTTGCGGCAGACGGAGTTCGGACGCCTCGATGCGCTCGGCCACGCCTACCTGGACTACACGGGAACGGCGCTGTATGGCACCACGCAGATCCAACGACATCACGACCGCCTGCTGAGCCACGTGTTCGGCAATCCACACTCGGAGAACCCCGCGGCGCTCGAGAGCACGGGGAGCATGGAGTGCGCGCGTGCCCGCGTGCTCGACTTCTTCCATGCGGATCCCGCGGAGTACGACGTCGTCTTCACGGCCAACGCGAGTGCTGCGCTGCGCATCGTGGGCGAGAGTTTTCCGTTCGAGTCCGGCTCCCGCTTCGCGTTGACGGCCGACAATCACAACTCGGTGCACGGAATCCGCAGGTTCGCCGCCCGCGTCGGCGCCGAGGTGCGTTACATCCCTCTCGATGGCGAGCTGCGGCCGGAAGACCCGCAACCGTGGCTCGAGGGTGCGCCACCCCGACGCAGGCACCTGTTCGCGTATCCTGCCCAGTCCAACTACTCGGGCGCGCGCCACCCGCTCGCCTGGGTGGAGCAGGCACGTGCTGCCGGCTGCCACGTGTTGCTCGACGCGGCCGCGTTCGTGCCGTCCTGCCGGCTCGACCTGCGTGCAGTCCACCCCGATTTCCTGTGTATGTCCTTCTACAAGATGTTCGGATTTCCCACGGGAGTGGGCGCCTTGATCGCGCGGTGCGAGTCGCTGTCACTGCTGCGGCGCCCCTGGTTCGCAGGTGGCACCATCGAATGGGTCGCCACGTACGAAGAGGCGCATGAGCTGCGTCCCGGCTCGGGTGCCTTCGAGGACGGCACACCGCACTTCCTTGCTTTCGATGCCGTCATCGATGGGCTCGACCTGCTGGAGTGCATCGACATGCGGCGCGTCGAGTCACACATCCACGACCTGACCGCCCGCCTGCTCGAAGGTCTGACGGGGCTGCGGCATCCGCGGGGTGGCCCGCTGCTCCGGATCTACGGACCTACCAGCTGCACGCGGAGGGGCGGGACTGTCTCGTTCAACGTGCTGGACCGCACGGGCGCCGTGTCACCATTCGAGGAAGTCGTCGCGTTCGCAGCGAGCAGGGACGTGTCCGTGCGCGGCGGCTGCTTCTGCAATCCGGGCTGCGAGGAAGCGGCGCTGCGGGTTCAGCCGCAGCGGGCGCGCACATGTCGTCGCGGTCTGCGCGGCAACTACAGCCCCGCCGGCTTCCGCGCGTGTCGCGGCGGTCCCACCGGTGCCGTCCGTGCCTCCCTCGGAATCCCCACGATTCCCTCCGACATCGACCGTCTCCTGGAAACCCTCGACCGCTATCGCAGCGCGCACCTCGCAGCATGAGCCATTATCGGCCCTTCGGCGTGGCGATCCCGAGCTCACCGAGCCCTATCACGGGACGCATCGAAATTCCAGCCCATCCTCGACTCGTGGGTCACCGAGCGCTACGGTCTGGTCGGCGCGGGGGGCATGAGCCTCACCACCCTGCCCCTTCCCGGCGGCCCGGTGGACGGCGCCGTCGGCCTCCTCCCCTGGATCGCCGTCGGCGACGTGCGCGTCGCGCCGGTGCGCGTCGGCGCCGTGGCCGGCCGTGGCACGGGTTTCAGCGATCCGGCGTGCGCCGGGAACCTCGGCCAGGGCCTTCTGGAGCGCTTCCGCCTCGTGTTCGACTACCCGCGCCGACGCGTCGCCGCCATCGAGCGGAGGTAGGGCCGGATGCCGAGTCGATCGACCAGGGCCCGGTACGCTCCCTCGCCGGACAACGCCCGATACGCCGGGCGTGTGGCCAGGTAGGCCAGCTCGGGATCCGCCCCGCGCTCGGCCTCGGCCAGCCACTCGAGCGCCGACGCGCGGCGCCCGAGCGCCAGATCGACCTGCGCGAACAGGGTCGGCGACACGAAGCGCTCCTTCGCCAACGCGGCGAGTCGCGCGCGGAGCGACTCCGCCTCCCCGGCCCGGCCGGCGCGCGCGTGCGTCTGGGCGAGCCCGGCGATCATCTCCGGCGTGCCGCCGCTGAGGGCGATCGCACGCGTGAGCGCTTCCGCCGCGGTGTCGGTCTCGCCGATGTCGCGTGCGATGGTGCCGGTGAAGAACTCCGCCATCGGGAAGTACGGATCCAGTCGGGACGCGGCCCGGGCCGTCTCTTTCGCGGCGGCGTAGTCGCCGGCGAAGTAGCGGACCATCGCCTCGCTCGTCCACATGACGGGCGACAGCGGGTCGAGCTCGCGCGCCGTCGTGATGTGGTCGAGCGCCCGCTCGAGCTGCCCGCGCGGCGTGAGGCAGTCGAGCGCGTAGCGCTGGTACGCGGCCGGGAGTCGCGGACTGAGTGCGATGGCGCGCCGGAAGGCGTCGTCGGCTCCCTCCCAATCGTGCGCGTAAAGGGCGAGCACGGATGCCAGGCGCACCCACGCCTCGGCGAGCGTGGGGTCGCTCCGCAACGCCTCCTCGGCCGCGGCCTTCGCGGCGGGCATGACCTCGTGCGGCGCGGCGATGCCGTAGATCGCCAGCAGCGACAAGCTGTCCGCGAGGCCCACCCGCGCGTCGGTGAGCTCCGGATCGATCCGGAGCGCCTCGCGGAAGAGCTCGACGCTCTCCCGCAGGCCGGCCTCGGTCCGGGTCCGGTTCGCGTGTGCGCCTCGCAGGTAGGCGTCGTACGCCGAGGTGTCGTGCGTCGACGGGACGACGATCGGCCCCTCCACGGCGCCGAGCAGATGGACCTGGAGCGTCTGCACGATGGCGCGCGCGATGTCGTCCTGGATGGCGAACACGTCGTCGAGCTGACGGTCGTACTGTTCCGACCACAACTGGTACCCGCTACCGGTGCTCACGAGATGCGTCGACACCCGGACCCTCGAGCCGGCGCGACGAACGCTTCCTTCCAGGATCGCCCCGACCCCGAGCCGCTCCCCGATTGCGCGCGCGTCCTCGGACCGGCCGCGCATCGCGTAGCACGAGCTGCGCGCCGCCACGCGCAGTTGGCGCAGCTTGCTCAGCGCCCCGATGATCTCGTCGGTGACGCCGTCGGAGAAGTATTCCATCTCCGGATCGGCGCTGCCGTTCACGAACGGCAGCACGGCGATGGACGGCGTCTCGGCCGGCCCCGCGGCGACGTCCGGCGTCGCCGTCGTGCCCCCCGCGGTGAGCGCGGCCACGAACGCGCCGACACTCGGGAAGCGCCGCTCCGGCTCCATCGAGAGGGCGCGACCGAGCGCCGCGTCGATCTCCGCGGGTAGCTCGGGGTGGTGGGTGCGGATGCTCGCCGGCGGCCCGAGGAAATGCTGTGCGATGGTCGCGATCGGTGACATACCGGCGTACGGACCTGCGCCGGAGAGCATCTCGTAGACGACGACGGCGAGCGCGAACTGGTCGCTCCGCCCGTCGACCGGCGCGTCACCGGCAACCTGCTCCGGGCTCATGTAGGCGGGCGTGCCCATCATCATCCCCATCATGGTCGCCTTCTCGTCGCCGGGGGCGCGAATGGCGCGGGCGATGCCGAAGTCGCCGAGGACCGCGTGCTGCTCGAGCAGGAGGATGTTCTCGGGCTTGACGTCGCGGTGCACGATTCCGGCCGCGTGCGCGTAGTCGAGCGCGTCGGCGACCTCGCGGGCCAGGCGGATGGCGACGTCGACCGGCAGGCGGCCCTCGCGATCGAGGAGCCCACGGAGCGTCTCGCCCTCCACGAAGGGCATCACGTAGAACGGGACGCCGTCCGCCACGCCGGAGTCGAGGACGGGCAGGATGTGCGGATGCGCCAGGCGCGCGGCGATTCGGATCTCTCGCAGGAACCGATCGACGCCCGACTCTCCCGTGACGACGGGGTCGAGCACCTTGAGGGCCACCTTGCGTCCGTGCTTCGGGTCTTCGGCGAGGAACACGGTCGCGGCCGCGCCCCGGCCCAGCTCGCGCTCGATCCGGTAGGCCGGCTGAACCGCGGCGGCGATTCGATCGAGCAGCCCGGGCGGCCGGTCCGGCCCGGAGTCGGCGAGCGGCGAGGAATCCACGACGGTAAGTTAGGCGCCGCCCCATACCACGGCCACTTGGTCCACGTGCACCCTCTACGCGCCCTCCCGTGACGAATCCCATCCAGATCCTCGAAGACCGTGCTCATGCTCTGGTGGGCGGCGTGGCCAACGACCCCGAAGGGCGCTATCGCCTTCGAGAGCGGTTCTACACCCGGTGGGGGTTCGCCGAGGAGTACGCTCGGGCGAACGCGCGCGGGGCCGCCCGCGACGGCGCGCAGACGCCCGACTCCTCGCTCGACCCGTACGGGTTCGGCACGTCGGAGCTGGCGTTCATGCGATGGGAGATCCGCCGCGGCGTGCTGAACCCCGCCACGGACGTCCAGCGCTCGGGGAGCGGGTGGTGGCGCGCCGTCAACTCGCAGTTCCTGTACCTGTCGGAGCTGGCCGGGCTCATCGCCGAGGCCGGCCTCGGGGCCTCGGTCGACGACATCGACGTCCGCTACTGGCTCGACTACTTCGCAGAGCCGAGCGGAACCAGGTGGTACCGCGCCCACAACGGCTGCATCGTGCGCGCGTACCTCGAACAGCGCAGGCCCGCCGAGGCCGAGTCGAGTGACGAGCAACTGCTCATGAACGAGGTGCTGTATCGGCTCCTGTTCGCCGAGGCGATGGAGATGGGCGACGAGGCCGGCTGGCTCGGCACGATCGCGGCCGACCCGAAGCTGTTCGCGGTCGACCTGATCACGCACCTCGAGACGCTCTATCCGGACCACTATCCGCTCACCGCGCAGGACGACATCGACGTCCGCCACCTCGGCACCGGGCTCGAGGCCGATCTCGGGCGCTTTCTCGACGAAACGCTCATTCTCCAGCACGTCGACAGCCTGTACGCGCTGATCGCCGGCACGGTGGATGCGCCGGTCCTCCAGCGCCTCATCAAGGAGGGGGTGCCGATCTACCCTTCGCTACGCGACGTCGCGAGGGCGCCCGCCGCGACGGTGCCGCCCGCGAAGAAGCAGCGCGTGCTCGTCCTCGGCGCCGGCATGGGCGGGCTGACCGCGGCGTACGAGCTCACGAGCTACCCCCGCTGGAACGATCTCTACGACGTCAGCGTCTACGTTCTCGGATGGCGGGTCGGGGGCAAGACGGCGACCGGCCGCGGCCCGGCGCAACGAGTGCAGGAGCACGGCATCCATATCCTGCAGGGCTGGTATCACAACCTCTTCCGCACCATGAAGGCCGTGTTCGAAGAGCGCGTGAGCGCCGCCGGGCTGCCGCCCCTGCCCTGGGCGACCTGGTACGACGCCCTGCAGCGCAACGACTCGACATTCCTCACGGAGTACCTGCCGGATCTGCGGCAATGGGCCAACAACACGCTGATCTTCCCGCAGACGCCCGAGCTGCCGGGAGAGGGCCCGCCGCTTCCCATGTGGGAAGTGATCAAGAAGATGGTGGCCGTGATGTTCGAGATGCTGCTGGGCTCGCCGTACGCGAAGGGCGAGAGCGCGCTCGCGAGATGGATCCTCGACCACTTCTTTCCGCCCGACGACGCTGCGCCCCCTGCGCCGGCCGAGCCCAACCTGGTGGAGCGCGCGCTGGACGCCGTATACGAGGCCCTCGAGCGGATGCACCTCAGCGCGCACGCCGGGCCGCTCGAGGCCGCGGTGGACGCCGGAGCGTTGGAGGTGGGGGAGGACGTTCTGGCCCTGATGGAGAAGCTGGTGGAGCGCCTGGCGGGACGACTGGCGGACGCCGACCTGCACTTCCGCCTGATCGTCCAGGGCGTCGAGTTCGCGGCGGTCGGCCTGCGCGGCATCCTCGGTGACGTGTGGGACCCCGCCACGAAGACGTTCCGTTGGTCGAAGATCGACGGTGAGGACTACCGCGCCTGGCTCACCCGGTGGGGTGCCACGGACCTCCTCCTCGATTCGTCGATCGTCCGGTTCGCCTACACGGGTCTTTTCGCCAACCTGGCCGACGGCCGCGGCGCAGGGGGACTCGTCTCCGCCGGCACGGCGATGCGCACGATGCTGGAGGCCAGCGGCTACAAGGGATCGTTCGTGTGGCAGCTCAGCGCCGGGACCGGAGACACCATGATCATGCCGCTGTACGACGTGCTCGTCGCGCGCGGCGTCGAGTTCAGATTCTTCCGGCAGGTGCAGGGCATCCATTGGGCCCAGAACGCCATCCCGTCCATCACGGTGGGCGAGCAGGTGACGCTGACCGTCCCGTCCTACGACCCGGTCATCCAGGTGGGCGACGTGCGCGCCTGGCCCGCCGAGCCCCTGTACGACCAGATCGACCCCGCCCAGGCCAAGCTGCTCCGCGAGCGGGGCGTCGACCTCGAGGATCCGTGGAGCGACTGGACGCCCGTCCGCTCGACCACGCTCACGCTCGGCGAGGACTACGATCAGCTCGTTCTCGCCATCCCGGTGGCGGCGCTCGCCGACTGCTGCGCCGAGGTCGTCGCCAGGGACGAGCGCTGGGCTGCGATGATCCAGGGTGTTCGCACCACCGGAACGCTCGGCGTGCAGCTCTGGATCGAGAGGTCGCTCGCCGATCTCGGACTCGATCCCGGCGCCTGGGGGCTGGCGCCGCAGCACTGCGCGCCGAACGCGGTGACCTACGAGAGCCTTCTCTACTCGTGGCTCGACCAGAGCTGCGTGCTGCCCTACGAACGGTGGAGCGGTCCGGACACACCGCTCCTCGCCGCGTACTTCACCGGGACGCTCGCCGATCCCGCGGTGGTGCCGCCCTACTCGGATCACGACTTCCCGCGCCGGCAGATCGAACGGGTGAAGGGAATCACCGAACAGTGGCTGCAGGACAACATGCGTTTCTTCTGGCCGAACGCGGTGACGCGGGAGTTCCCGGAGGGGTTCGACCTGACGGTGCTCTGTCATCCTACCGATCCCCAGGCGCCGGCGGCCGAGCGGTTCGATGCCCAGTTCTTCCGCGCGAACCTGAGCCCGACGATGCGCTATACGCTCTCGGTCCCCGGTAGCGGCGTCCATCGCCTGCGGTCGGGCGCGTCCGGGTACGCCAACCTGTTCCTGGCGGGTGACTGGACCGACTTCGGCTTGAATGTCGGCTATATCGAAGGGGCGCTGATCTCCGGGCTCCAGGCGGCCCAGTCCCTGCGCCGACGGTACTTCGGCCAGACCAACCATCGCGTGATCTGGACGGACCCCCACAGCCGATGACCGACGGGCGGGAAGGCACGCCGCGACGTACCGTCCTGCAGGAGGGCTCCCGCACGACGGTCTACCTGGATCGCGCCGGCCCGACACCCAACGTGATCAAGGTCCTCAACGACCCGCAGCCGACGCTCGACGAGCTCGCGCGACTCAGGCGGGACCTGGCGATGACGCGCGATCTCGACGTCGCGGAGGTGAGGCGCGGCCTGCGCATGGACCTCGTGAGCGGGCACCACGCGCTCGTGCTCGAGTACGCTCCCGGCGAGCCTCTCGCGCCGCGGCTGGCGCGCGACGCCCGCGACGTGCGCGACTTTCTCCGGATCGCGCTCGCGGCCACGCGCTCGGTGGGTGAGCTTCACGACCGCGGCGTGGTCCACAAGGACGTCAAGCCGTCCCATCTGATTCACGACGCGGCGACGGGAGCGCTGACCGTCATCGACCTGGGCATCGCCTCCCGTCTCGAGGTCCAGGCCTCCGACGACGGTCGCCCGGAGCTGATCGAGGGCACTCTGGCGTACATCTCGCCCGAGCAGACGGGACGCACCAACCGCGTCGTCGACTGGCGGTCCGATCTATACTCGCTCGGCTCGACCTTCTACGCGCTCCTCGCAGGACGGCCACCCTGGGTGTTCGACGACGCCGGAGAGCTGGTCCATGCGCTCCTGGCGAGAACGCCACAGCGCCTGGACGAGCTGAACCCGGTGGTACCGGCGTCGATCGCCGCGATCGTGGCGCGGCTGCTCGCCAGGGACGCCGAGGATCGGTACCAATCCGCGCGGGGCCTCGCCTACGATCTCGGGCGCTGTCTCGCCGCGATCGAGCGCGGCGCGCCCATCGAGCCGTTCGAGCTGGCGACCAGGGACGCGTCCGGCCGGCTGACCTTCCCGGCGCGGCTGTATGGGAAGGAACGCGAAGTGGCGGCGCTGCTCGACGCCTTCGGCAGCGCGCGCAGGGGCGGGCGCAGGCTGGCGCTCGTGGCCGGCGATGCGGGCGTCGGCAAGTCGTCGGTGGTCCACGAGTTGGACCGGCCGATCGCCGAGCGCGGGGGCCTGTTCGTCGAGGGCAAGTTCGAAGAGCTGCAACGCGGCGTTCCGTACAGCGCCCTGGACCAGGCGTTCCGGCAACTCGTCGAGAAGCTCCTCACCGAGCCGCCCGCCGCCTTCGCGCACTGGCGAGGCGCGATCTACGCCGCCCTGGGATCCTCTAGCGCGGCGCTCCTGCCCCTGGTGCCGACGCTCGACCGCGTCCTCGGACCCCTCCCCGCGCTCGCCGTGGCCGCGAGCGCCGAGGTGCAGCACCGATTCCGGACAGCCGCGCAAGCCTTCGTCCGCGCCGTCTCGTCTCCCGAACGCCCGCTCGTCCTGTTCCTCGACGATCTGCAGTGGGCGGACCTGGCGTCGCTCGACGTGCTCCGCTGGGTTCTCACCGATCCGGACGGCGCATACGTGCTCGTGATCGGAGCCTACCGCGACAACGAAATGCCTCCCGGACATCCGTTCCACGAGCTCCTGCGGGAGGCGCAGGCCGCCGGCGTGGCAGATCCTCCACTCCGGTTGAACGACCTCGTACCGGAGGATGTCCGGGCCCTCGTGGCCGACACCATCCACGTCCCGGAGGCCGAGGCGGCCGAGCTGGCCGCGCACGTTCACACCAAGACGCGTGGCAATCCGTTCTTCCTGCGGCGCTTCGTGCAGTCACTCGCCGACGACGGGCACCTGATGTTCGACGACGACGGTCTGCGTTGGCATTGGGACGTCCCTTCCATCGCCGCGCTCGACGTCACGGACAACGTCGTCGACCTCGTGACGGCGCAGCTCGATCGACTTCCTCGCGAAACACGGGACGTGGTGGAGGCAGCGTCGTGCATCGGCGGTCGGTTCGATCTGCGGACGCTCTCCGCCGCCACGGAGCTGCCGCCCGAGTACCTGCCGCGGCGCCTGTGGCCGGCCATGCAGGCCGGCCTGCTCCTGCCGGTCGGGCGCGCGGCGCGCCTCGCCACCGGGGGCGAGGAGGCCGAGAGCGTCACGGCCTGGAGCTACGCGTTCGTGCACGACCGCGTACGTCAGGCCGCGTCCGAGTCGCTCGACCCGGCGGCGCGGGCGGCCGCGCACCTGGCGATCGGCCGGTCGCTGCTGGCGCGCACGCCCGCGGAAGCGCGCGACGAGCGCGTGTTCGAGATCGTGAATCATCTGGACGCGGCCACGGACCTGATCGACGACGTCGACGAGCGCCGCTTGCTCGCCGAGCTCAACCTCGCCGCGGGCCGCCGTGCCGCCGCGGCTGCGGCATACGGTCCAGCGTCGCAGTACCTGTCGAGCGGCGCGTCGGTGCTCGGCGACGACGCCTGGCAGCGCGCGTACGATCTCATGCTCGCTCTGGAGTCGACGCTCGGCGAGTCACGGTATCTGGCCGGCGCGCTCGAGGACGCGGACCGCGCGACCGACGCGGTGATCCGCCACGCGCGCTCCCCGCTCGACGCGTTCACCGCGCGCGAGACGCGCGTCATGGTGGCGTACGCGCGCGACCGGCAGGACCTCGTGCTCGCCCACGGGCTCGAGGCGCTGCGCGAGCTCGGGGTCCGCTTTCCTGCGTCGCCGACAAAGGTGTCGATCCTCACGGACCTCCTGCGGACGAAGGCCACGCTCCGGGGCCACGCGACCGAGTCGCTGGCGGAGCTTCCCGCGATGACTGACCGCGCGACGATGATGGCGATGCAGATGATCGAGCGGATCATTCCGGCGGCGTTCCGCTCCGGGAGCGCGCTCTTTCCGCTGCTCGTGTTCCGACTCGTACGGCTCTCCGTGCGCCGCGGCAACAGCCCCGTGTCGGCGTTCGGCTATTCGACCTACGCCATCAGCCTGTGCGGCGTGCTCGGCGACTACGATGCCGGCTATCGCTTCGCGCTCCTCGGTCAGAAGGTCGCCGAGCGGTTCAACGCGCCCGCGTTCCAGGCGAAGGCGCTGTTCGTGTTCGGCAACTTCGTGCAGCATTGGAAGGCACCGCTCGGCGATTGCATCGAGCCCCTTCGGCAGTCGTGGCGTCTGGGGATGGAGAGCGGCGCGCAGTTCGAGGCGGTGTGGGCGACTTTCTATCGACTGCTCTGGCGGCTGCAGGCCGGGCACGACCTCGCGGACGTCGAGCGCGACATCGTCGCCATGCAGGGACTGCTCGCGCAGGACGCAGGCGCCGCCGACGCCGGCAGCCTGCTCCGCCAGGCCGTCGTCAACCTCTCGACCACATCCGAGAACGCGACGCGGCTCGTTGGCCCTCACTACGACGAGTCGGCGATGCACGCGCGGCACGCGGCGGCTACCGATCAGACGCACCTCTGCTTCTATCACGCGCTCAAGCTGCAGCTCGCCGTGTGGTTCGGTGACGTCGAGGCCGCCCGCCGCCACGCCGACGAGGCCGAGAAGCGGATCGGGTCCGTGACGTCGATGCCGTACGTGCCCATCATCCGCTTCTACGCCGCGCTCGCCGCGGTCGATGCGCTGCGGGCGGACCCCCACAGCCACGGGCTGGACCGGCTCGCGGCGCAGCGCGCGCGGCTGCTGGCGCGCTGGGCGAGCCGGTCACCGGCCAACTACCGCCACAAGCAGCTTCTCATCGACGCCGAACGGGCGCGTGCGGCAGGCGACATGGGCCGCGCGCGCGAAGCCTTCGAGGCGGCGGTGTCGGCCGCGAAACACAGCGGCCTCGTCCAGGAGGAAGCGCTCGTCCTGGAACGGGCCGGGGCATTCTACCGCGCCCTCGACCAGGAGTTGTTCGCGTCGGCACTCGTGAGCGAGGCGGCGCGCATGTGGCGGCATTGGGGCGCGCACGCGAAGCTCGAGGGACTCGAGCGCGAGTATCCGGGGCTCGTGACGCGCGAGCGGGCGAACGGCACGCGCAGCCCCGTGGATGCCGCGGGCGCCGCGGCGAGCGTCCTGGATCTCGCGGCTATGAGCAAGGCCGCGGGCGCGATCAGCGGCGTCGCCGATCGACTGATCGAGCGCCTCGTCGCGGTGGCGGTGGAGAGTGCGGGGGCCACGCGCGGCGTGCTCGTCACGGCGCGCGGCGAGGAGCTGGGCATCGCCGCGGTGCACGCGGGGTCGGGCGACAGCGGACCCGCCGACGCCCGCGGCGAAGGGGTGCATCGTCCCCTCGACGCGGATGGACCCCTGTGCGACGCGGCGGTCCGGCTGGCCGCACGCACCCGGCAAGCGGTGGTGGTGGACGACGCGCGCGACGACGCGCGCTTTCGCGATCATCCGTGGATCGCGGCCGGCACCGTACGCGCACTCCTGTGCGTGCCCATCGTCCTGCGCGACCGCCTCGGCGGCGTACTCTACCTGGAGAACACCGCGGCAGGCTTCTTCACGCCGGATCGGGTCGAGGTCCTCACGGTCCTGGGGGGCGAGGCGGCCATCGCCCTCGAGAACGCGCGGCTCTTCGACGCGCACAAACGATTCGTCCCGCACGAGTTCCTGCGAAGCCTCGATCGCGCCGACATCGCGCAGGTGGAGCTCGGCGACGCCGTCGAGAAGACGATGTCCGTGCTCTTCGCCGACATGCGCGGCTTCAGCACCCTGGTGGAGGGCATGACGCCCACCGAGAGCATCCGATTCATCAACGCATACCTGGGCGAGATGGAGCCCAGCATCACGCGGCATCACGGGTTCGTGGACGAATACCAGGGCGACGGAATCCTCGCCCTGTTCGATACGCGGCCCGACGACGCGGTGCGCGCTGCGCTCGACATGCTCACCACGCAGGAGGCGATGAACGACCGGCGGCGCCGGAGCGGGGCGTCGCCGATCCACATCGGCATCGGCATCAACACCGGTCGCCTGATTCTCGGAACGATCGGGGGCGAGACGCACCTCAAGGCCGGAGTGGTCGGCGACACGGTCAACCTCTCGGCGCGCATCGAGTCGCTCACCAAGGCGTACGAGGTTCCGCTACTGGTCGGCGGGGAGCTGGTCTCGGCGCTGGTGCGACCCGACGACTTCGCGCTGCGGCCCCTCGACACGGTCAGGGTGGTCGGGCGGACGACGCCGGTGACGCTCTACGAGGTGCTCGATGCCGACCCGACGCCACGGCGTGAGGTAAAGCATGCGCTCGCGACCCTGTGGGCGGACGCCCTCGACCGCTACCGCGGACGCGACTTCGCGGGGGCGCATGCCGCAGCGACGGAGTACCACTCGCGCGTCGCCGGAGATCGCGCGGCCGCGACCCTCGCCGGGCGATGCGACCGGTATCTCGCCGAGCCGCCGCCGGTGGACTGGGACGCCGTCGAGGATCTTCAGAGCAAGTAGGAAACGGCGGCCTCTCCGCCCGAATCCAGCCGATCCCGTCCTGTTCCAGGAACCCGGCGGACGATCAAGCCGCCTGCCTCAGGTGGTGATTCGGGAGGCCACGCCCGACGGACACACTGCGATTCTCCTCTCCCCCCGCCGACTCCTCGAGCGCCTCGCCCGGTTCGTGCCGCATCCCGCCGACGCTGAACCCGAACCCGACCTCCAGTTCGACCAGTGGCTACCTGTGTCGGACCGGTGGGGGGGGTCTGCGCCGGGTCGGTGGGCTGAGGTCGAGGGTTGGGATGGTCCCGCCGGAGGCCTCGAACACGGGTCAACGCGAAGGGCTGTAGGTCACCTCGAGTTCACCGGCCACCTCCGCCAGCCGGCGATCCCGGGTCCAGAGTCGCAGCTCTCTCGACAGCGCAGCGGATGCGAGGAGATGGACATCGACGTACCCGATCCCCCGTCCCATCAGCTGATGGACATCGATGTACCGAAGCGCCTCGTCATCCGAGGCGACAGGGGCGTGGGAAAGGCTCTGGAGGAGTCTGAGCACCTCGCTCCGGTTGCGGATCCGCCCGCAGGCCAACTCTCCCATGATGAACGGGTGCGTGAACACCAGGCCCCGCTCCAGGGCAGTCGAGAGGTCGGTGTCGCCTGCTCGGAGGTGATCCACCCAGACGGACGTATCGACGAGAATCACTTCGACGCCGCCCGTCGACGTGGAGGCACAGCCAGCTCGGGCTCACTGCCTCCGAGCCGCGCGAGCCGACGAGCCGACTCGCGCTCGATGAGGGCCTGAAGCCCGTTTCTGATCAACGTGGTGCGTTCCTTTGTACCGGTGAGGCGCTGAGCCTCTTTGAGAAGGCGCTCATCAAGGTTGACGGTGGTGCGCACGGCGAGCCCTCCTGACTGGTTGCATGCATCGAAATATGCATCAGATGATGCTAATTGTCATGCTGCCGACCGTACGGCACCCCGGAGCGGCTGGAGGCGCCTCCCCGCCGGTCGACGGCACTCGGTACGCATCGGCGTTTCCGCTGAGATCCGAGCCGTAGACGAGCCACCGTCCACCAAGCGCGACACGTACGCCCTCGACCGTTGGGTTCCCTGACGTCATGGCGAACCCCGTCCTCTTGCACCACTGTGGCGAAAACTACAATCTAGTTATCGGATCGGTTTCCCCGCGGCGTAGGAGGGGGATGGCTTCCCTGGGCGAGCTGGAGCAGGTGGTTCTCCTGGCGCTTGTGCGCCTCGACGGCGAGGGCCACGGCGCGGCCATCGCCCTGGAGCTGGAGGAGCGCGCCGGCAGGCGGGTGGCTCCCGGGGCGCTCTATACGGTGCTCGACCGCCTCCAGGAGAAGGGGTACGTCGAGGCCTGGATCGGTGACACCACGCCGGAGCGGGGGGGGCGCCGGCGCAAGGTGTACCGCGTCCTCCCCGCGGGCGCCCGGGCCCTGCGAGCGTGGTACGACGGGATCCGGGAGCTGGCCGACGGAGCCTTGGCCCGCATGGATGCCCTGGTGGAGGGCGCTCGGTGAGCCGCGGCGGGCGAGGGCCCGACGGGGGGTCGGGCAGCGAGCCCCCCTCCCCCGCACCGCCGCCCCCTCGCATCCTCGCGCTCCTGTCGCGGCTCGTCCTGCCGGCCCGGGACCGCGAGTTCATCGTCGGGGACCTGGAGGAGATGCACGCGCGTCGCTGCGCGCGGGTGGGGCGCGCCCGGGCGGCGCTCGGCTATCTGCGGGACGCGACGGCGTCGGCGGCCACCGGATGGCTCGCCCCGTGGCGACGGGAGCCCGGCGGGGCACGGGCTCGAATCCCGGGCGGGCCCGGTCCACGTCTGGGGGGGCAACGGGGCGTCTCCTCTGGAGATCTGCTCGCCGAGGTGCGCATCGCGCTGCGCACGCTGCTCCGGCACCAGCGGGGATTCACCCTCGTCACCGTCCTCACCCTGGCCCTCGGCGTCGGGGCGACGGCGGCGGTATTCGGTATGGTGAATCAGATCCTCCTCCGGTCCCTGCCGGGCGTGGCGCACGCCCGGGACGCGGCCTACCTGCAGTTCGGCACCCTCGACGACCCCACGCGCCTGCAGGCCCACGCGATCGCCGCCATGGACTTCGACGAGCTGCGCAGGGAGGTGACGCTCCTCGACGGGATAGGGTCGTACCGGTACGTGATCCTCACCGTGTCGGTGGACGGCGAGCGTCCCCTCCAGGCGTACGGAAGCGTCGTCTACGGAGACTACTTCGAGGCGCTACGCGCCTGGCCGGTGGCCGGCCGTCTGCTCACCGCCGGGGAGACCGGGCTCGACGCCGACGACGCCCGGGTCGTGCTCGGCCAGCGGTTGAGCGAGCGGCTCTTCGGCTCGCCGTCCGCGGCCGTGGGAAGGACGGTGCGGATGAACGGTCACGACATCACGGTCGTGGGCGTGGCCGGTGGAGGGCTCCGCGGGGCCGAACGGGGCGGTACCGACGTCGAGGTGTGGCTGCCCTTCGGCGCGCTCACGTCGGTGGCCGGCTTCGACAGGGAGACGCTCCTGGCCCGCAGCTCCACGACCCTCGCGCACTTCGTCGTGCGCCCCCGACGGGGTGTGGGGCTGGATGCGGTCCGCGAGCAGATCGGCACGGTTTTCGGGCGCCTGGCCCACGCGGACACCGAGTCGGCAGCGTACCTCCGGGGACTCCGGCCCATGCTCTTCCCCGGCCTCGATACCCCACCCAACATCCGGTCCTCCACGCGCCGGACGTTGCGCCTCCTGGCCGGGGTGGTGGCGCTGGTCCTCCTGGTCGCCTGCGCCAACGTGGCCAACCTGCTCCTCTTCAGGAACATGGAAGCGCGGGGAGCTCTGGCCGCCCGGAGGGCCCTGGGCGCGTCTCCCGTGCGCATCGCCGGGCAGCAGATCCTGCAGAGCCTCCTCCTCGGCGCGCTGGGAACCGCGGCCGGGGTGGGCACTGGATGGATCATCGCGGAGGCGTTCAGGGGGTCGAGGATCACCGGCATGCCCGCCTTCGACGGCCTCGCCATGGACGGGCACGTGGCGGCCTTCGCCGGAGTGGCGTCGGTGGCCACCGCGCTCCTCTTCGGAGCCGTGCCGGCGGTGCTCGCGGGGCGGTTCGACCTGGCCGCGTCGCTGCGCCAGACGGGGGGCCGCGACACGGGGCGTGGCGCCCGCCTCCGCTCGGCGCTCGCGGCGCTCCAACTAGCCTCGAGCCTCTCGTTGGTGGTGGGCGCGCTCCTTCTCATGCACACCGTGCACAACCTCTACGCCGCCGACCTCGGGGTGGACGTCGGCGACGTCTACGAGATCACGCTTCCCACGGATCGCGACCTCCCGGAAGCCGATGTCGACGCCCTCTACCGGAGCGTGCTCGGGGGCGTGACGTCGGTCCCGGGCGTGCAGGCGGCCGCCGTCTCCACGGACGGCCTCCCCGTCGGCCTGATCCGGGGTCGCGTGGGACGGACGGACGCACCTTCGGAAGACCTCTCCAGCGCCGGCATGATCCTGGTGACGCACGGCTGGCTCGACGTCTTCCGGGTGCCTCTCGTGAGCGGGCACGCCTTCCGCGAGGCCGACTGGAAGGCGGGCGCGCCCGACAGGACGATCCTGACCGCGTCCCTCGCCCGTCGCATCTTCGGCAGCACCGACGTGGTCGGGCGTACCGTGCTTGCGGGCGACGATACGCCGCACGCGATGGAGGTCGTCGGGGTCACCCGCGACATCCGCTCGGCGTACGCGCCCGACAGGACCGTGGACGCGTTCCTCGTCCCCTACGGCACCGCGCCGCACTTCGACTTCTTCACGCTGCTCGTGCGCGCGACGCGCCCCGATCCCGGCGTCGCTCATCGCATCCGCACGGCAGTCGAAGACGCCCTCCCCGGCCAGCCGGTGCCGGACCCGTCCCTCCTGACCGCGGGCATCGACGACATCCGCGCGGAGTGCACGCTCTTCACCCACCTCCTGGAGCTGCTGTCCGCCCTGGCGGTCACGCTCTCCGGGGTGGGGCTGTACGGCGTCGTGGCGTTCACGGTGGCGGGTCGACGCCGCGAGCTCGGAGTGCGCGTCGCCCTGGGCGCGGCGCGAAGCCGCATCGTCGTGCTGGTCGTCCGCCAGGCCGCTTCGGTGGTCGCCAGCGGCACCGTCCTGGGACTGGGCGGAGCCTACGCGCTGTCCCGGGTCCTGCGCAGCCGGCTCTTCGGCGTGGAGCCGGTCGACCCCTTGTCGTACGCTGCTGCCGCGGCGGTCTTCGCCGTGGTCACGGCGGCCGCCTGCTGGATTCCGGCGCAGAGGGCTCTGAAGCTCGACCCGGCGGCGACGCTCCGGGAGGAGTGATGCGAAAGGGCTGGGGTCGAGGGTCGGGGCGGCTTCCTCCCGGCGGCCACCCTCCTCCAGATGTCGGCCGTCTCGGCGCCCGGCCCGCCGCGGGATCGAGCGGTCGCGGTTCTCGCCGTTCTTCGCGCGGCGGCCCCCATTCCGCGAGTTTCGGTGCACGCTTCTCGATCACTGCCTCGCCCGCTGCCTGCGGGAACCCGGGCACCATCGGGCAGACCATCGGAATCGCCGGTTGAAGCTCGCGATCAAGTCACCTTTGCGGACCCTGACCATCATGCCCGACGACCTCGTCACACTGACGCTGATTGGCGGCCCAACCCCGCGAGGCGCGAGGGGTGACCCTCACGAAGCTCTCTGGTCCGGCAGTCGAGCCGGGCGCGATGGGGCCCATCGACGTCGTGCTCCTCAGCCATGACCAGCATGCGGACAATCTGGATCGCACGGGGCGGGCGCTCCTGAAGACTGCGGGGCGAGTGATCACGGCTCGAGCGGGCGCGGACCGCTTGAATGAAGAGGGCCTCGACCCCTGGCAAGCTGTCGACGTCTCCTTACCCGGTGGCGGGAACCTCCGCGTCACGGCGACGCCGGCCCGCCACGGGCCCGTGGGCATCGAGCCCATCAGCGGCGACGTCATCGGCTTCGTCCTCACCTCGGGAAAGGAGGGGCCGGCCGTGTACATCTCGGGCGACACGGTGTGGTACGAGGGGGTGGCCGAGGTCGCGAAGCGGTTTGATGTGCGGGTGGCCGTCCTCTTCACCGGGTCGGCGGAGCCGAGAGGTGCGTTCCACGGACGTGAATGACGTCGTGGCGGCGGCCCATGCCTTTTCTCGTGCGACGATCGTGCCGATCCACAACGAAGGGTGGGCGCACTTCAAGGAGAGCGCCGGGGACGTGGCGCAGGCCTTCGCCGTGCTCGGGCTGGACGGTCGACTCGACGTGTTGAAGCCGGGGGTGGCGAAGACCTGTGGGCTCGGGGACGGACCGCCTCGTACCGAGGGGCAGTGACGCACGCGCCACCCCGACCTACCAGGGATCGAAGTCCGCCTTCCGCGTGCCGTGCGCCCGGCTGTAGGTGCCACGCACGTAACGCACCTGGAACCGATGCCCCGCCAGGTGGAGTGTGTGTGTCTTCAGGAGCCCGAGCCCGGTCACGTCGTAGCGCCCGAAGTAGCTCAGCGATTCCTCCAGATCGTCGGCGCCGAGCCCCTCGAGCCGGGCGCGATAGCGGGTACGCGCCTCGGCGAATCGCGCGATCAGCTCCGGCATCGTCCCCTCGAGGTGCGCCGTCGGAAAATGGTCCACATGATACCGTCCTTCCTTGCGGAGGGCGTCGTGCGACCACTCCTCGAACCAAGCAAGGTGACCGACCACCCAGCGCGCGTTGTTCGCCGCCGGGTGGGGGCGCCAATCGGCCTCGTCTTCGGTGATGCCCGTGAGGTTGCCCAACAGCAGACCCCACATCTGCTCGTCCATCTCGTCGAGGAATCGAACGTGTTCCAGCATCATGCTCTCGGGGCCGGGGTGGTCATCGTGGACGCAGCGGACGGATCGTGAGCGCGTAGCTCCCGAGCGACTCACGCAGGGCGTTCGCTCGATCGGCGACCTCGATCACCCTCGCGCTGTATCGGCTCGCCGCGTCCACGTCGGGCACCTGCAGGGCGACCACGTCGCCGCTCTCCAACGAGCCGATCAAGACGCCGGCCATCGTGGAAGCGTCGGCTCGGCGTGTGAACAGGCGCGACCACGCGCTCGCGGCGGCGGCGCCGTCGATGGGCGGCCCGCTGACCTCGAACAGGACCGCGCCGTCGTCGCCGTGCGTGGTCGTGAGACCCACCATCAGCGTCCCGGGCCGCGGCACGCCCCCGGTCACGCCCGTCGAGTCGGAGCAGGCCACGCCGAACGAAAGGGTGCCGATCGCAGTCAAGGTGCACAACAGGCGCTTCAACGTAGTCTCCCCTGTGGCCGTGCGGCCGTCGTGGTCGTGTCGGAGGGGGGCTCGATCGCCCCGAGGTAGGCCCGGAGGTCGCCCGCGTCATAGCGTCCGTTGTGGTTGCCGAGCGCATCGAGCAGCCGCCGGTCGTCGTCGCTCAGGCCACCGGCGCCGAGCAGGTCCCCGGCTGCGGTGCCGGGAGCGAACAAGGGCGTCGGCCGACCCGCCGGCAACCCGGGGTACGGGATGCCCGTGGGGTTCAACTCGATCACGGTGCCGGCGTTCGGGTCGGTGGCAAAGAGCCGCGCCACGGTCGCGCCGGCCCCGTCGCGACCGAAGGCGACCGCCATCGGTGCATCCGGTCCGACCGCGAAGGGATCGGACGACGACCGTCCCGCCGCATCGAACCGTACGATGCGCCCGGTGGCGGGGGTCGGCGCGTAGGTGTCGCCCGCGACGTCGAACGTGAACGCACGGATGAGCGTGGTGTCGCCCAGCACGCGCTCGATCCGGCCGTTCGCCAGCCTCCAGATTTCGGTGCCGTTGGAGAAGAACGGGTCTCCCCCGGGCCCGACGCTCAGGGGGCCGGGCCCGAGCCCCCCGATGCCCTTCGCGTCGAACCGGGCTTCGAACCGACCGGTGGGACCGTAGCGCCGGAGCGAGCCGTCGGCCACGTTCGTGATCCAGATGCGCCCGTCCCGAGCCACCGCGATCCAGAACGGGCTCTCGGCATCGGTGATGAAGGGCCTGGCCCGACCACTCGGGTCGACGCGGTACACGATGCCGTCCTGCGAGACCACGAGGAGATAGCCGAACGCGTCGAACGCGATGCCCAGGGGGACCTGGATCCCGGCCGCGAACGTCGTCACGACGCCCTCCCCGGAGATCCGCACGACGCGGTTGCCCGTCAACTCGCCCACGAAGAGATCCCCGGTACTCCCGACCGCGAGGCCGAACGGCGTGCTCAGCCCCTGCGCGCGCACCGCGACCGGATCGCCTGGCCCGGCCGCCACCGTACGTACGTGGAGGGCATACTCGAGCGGATTCCAGCCGGCCTCCGCCCGAGTCGAGACGGCCGCGTAGTACGTGCCGGTCGTCACGACGGAGAACTGGAGCCGGCTGTCGCGTCCGTCCGCGTCGTCGTTGAAGGCGAGCCGCGTGATCCCGTCGCTCGCGAACAGCTCGAGGAAGGGGTCGCCACCCACGAAAACGCCGCCCGGGGGGCCGGGCTCCGTCGCGTCGATGTCGAGCTCGAGGGTCGTGCCCGCCCGCGCCGCAAAGGCCCAGAAGTCCACGTCACCCGCCGGATTCCGTTCGCCAGGACAGAGCTCGCCGGTGCCGGAGCCGTCCGTTCCGAGTGGGCTCGCCGTGCCCGGGGTGCCGTCGGGCTCGCGCTCGCTTCCGACCGCAGCGCAACCGACGCTCGTGAAGTGGATCACGTACGTGAAGTCCGGGGCCCCGACATGGCCGACCGAGCGGATCGCAACGAAGTACCGGCCGCTCTCCGGGATGGGGAACGAGATCCGGCTGTCGCGACCGTCGGCGTCGTTGTCGAACGCGAGCACGGTCGCGCTGTCGGGCCCGACAAGCGCGATCACGGGGTCCAGGGGCGAGCCGAGGCTCTCGGCGTCCACGTCCACGCTCAGGAGGATTCCCGCGGGGAGGTCCAGATACCACGTGTCCAAGTCGCTTTCCGGATCGATGGACCCCACGGCGTCAACGCCCAGAGCCGCGCTGTCGGCCAACGACGGCACAGGGTTCGGCTCGCTCTCCACGAGCGTCCCGACGGATGGGGTCCGGACGCCCGGTGCGGGGCCGAGGGGTAGGCTCGCCGCACGGGTTTCCCGGAATCGCTCGATCTCCTCCGGCCACGAGCCGGAGCTGTGCGTTTGCGCGAGGGACGGAGCTGGGCATGACACCATGGCCAACGCCAGGAGCGCCCTCATGGATCGTGGTGTCTTCATGCGGGGAACCTGCCGCCGACGTCTTACGCGCGGCTCAGCGTCCCGGTACGGGGCATTACCCAACGCATACAGCCCGCCACGCCGACGGAGGCAGTCGAAGTCACTTCACGAGCCTGCGGTACAGCTCCGTGGTGTGCGGCTCCGGGCTGCCTTCGAGCTCGCGGCGGAGCACGTGTTCCAGGCGCCTGTAGAGGTGCTGCACCTGGGAGCGCTCTCCCAGCCTGCCGTGGCAGGTCATGAGGCCGCGGTACGCGCGCTCGTCCAGCTCGTCCCGCCCGACGATCCTGCGCCACGCGGCGGCCGCCTCGGCCCACCGCTCGTGCTTCATGTCGTGCTCCGCCAGCGCAGTCAGCCCGTTCAAGTATCGGAGGCGCAGCCGATCGCGGAGCTCGAGATGCCAATCCCCCGCGCCCTCGTGCTCGAGAAAATCGCCCTGATACCGCGCGACGGCCGCCGCGAGGGGCGCCGGATCGCCGTCCCGATCGAGGTGGGCCATGCCGGAATCGACGTCGCGCTCGAAGGTCGCCGCGTCGAACTGGATCGCGGCGCCTGCGTCCAGCGCGTAGTGCTCGCCGCGGTGCGTCACCCATCGCCTGCCGCCCAGTGCCTTCCGCAAACGGTGGAGCGTCACGTGGAAGTTGTTGCGCACCTGCTCGGTGGACGCCTCCGGCCAGAAGGAGAGCCCGACTTGCTCGCGCGTGCAGCCGCCGGGGTGACCGGCCAGGAAGAGGAGCAGCTCGCGCGCCTTCGCGGACGACCAGGCCTCCCGTTCGAGCGGCTCGCCGTCGCGCCAGATGTGCAGCGGCCCCAGCGTCTGGAGCACGAGCGTAGGGGGGTCGAGCTCCTCGCCGGGAGCGGCGATGTCCGGCCCGGTCGCGAGGGCCAGGGCGACGGCATCCCCCAGGCTCATCGCCTCGCCGCGGCCGGCCGCCTCCCGGTACGTGCCCGAACCCAGTCGCTTCTCGAGCTCGGTGAGGAGCGCATCGTACACGCTCTGCTCCGGCGGCGACCACCCCGCACCGATCCGCTCCCGCTCGGCCCTGGCGAACGCCAGCACCTGCGCAGCACGCTCGAACGATCCGGTGCCGTGGGCGACGCGCGCCAGTCCTTCGAGCGACCACAGGCAACCCAACACGTCGCTGTTGCTCGCGTGGATCCTGAGCGCGTCGCACAGGTGCGTCGCCGCGGTGTCGAGCGCACCACGCTCGATCAGCAGGGTGCCGAGCGTGGCGAGCGGATGGGCGATCGCAGGTGGGTGACCGAGGGCACGGCCCAGCGCATGGCCCTCGGACAGCACCCGTTCGGCGCGGTCCAGATCGCCGCGCTCGAGCGCGTGGCGCCCCTGCCAGTAGAGGGCGAAGGCGAGCAGGACGCTTCGCGGCGCATGCGCGTGCGCCAGAGCTGCCGCCTCCGTCAGCCACGGCTCCGCCGCCTCGGGGTTGGTGAGCGCGAAGCCGAGCCCGAGCGTGGAGACCGCGTAGGTGAGGTGCCACGGGTCGGGATCCTCGCGCAGCAGCGCGACCGCTCGCTCCGCGTGCGGGACGATCTGGTCGAGCTTGCCCAGAAAGAACGCCGTAGTGGCAGCCGCGGCGTGGGCCTTGCCCGCATCGAGGGGCCGCACGTCGGCAGCGTGCGCCAGGGCGGCCTGGAGTCGGTCCCACCCCTCCCGGAAATGCCCGCGCGCATACCAGTGCCAGTGGAGCGCGGCGCACAGCCTGAGGAGCGTGGAGTGGCTCCCGGCACGCTCCGCCCAGTCCCCCGCAGCACGCAGGTTCCCCTCCTCGGCGGCGAGCCGGGCGCCCCACTCGGGATCCCCGGCACCCCCGAACGTGTCCTTCTCGCGTGCCGCGACGAGATCCGTGAAGAAGAGCGCGTGCCACCGGCGGGTCTCCGTCTCCTCGAGCGCGTCGACGAGCTTCTCGAGCGCGTATTGCCGGAGGGTCTCGAGCAGCCGGTAGCGGGACTCGCCCCCCGTCGCCTCCATGACGACGAGCGACTTGTCCACCAGCGCGGAGAGCAGGTCCAGACCGTCGTCGGCGCACAACGCCTCGACCGCATCCAGCGAGAAGCCCCCGGCGAATACGGCGAGCCGTCGAAAGAGACGGGCCTCCGCCTCGTTCAGGAGGGCGTGGCTCCAGTCGATCGCCTCGCGCAGCGTACGATGGCGCGCGGTGACGGAGCGTCCCAGGCCGGCCAGGACCGTGAACGCCTCGTCCAGTCGCCCGGCGATCTGTCGGGGAGCCAGGACCCGCACGCGGGCGGCGGCCAGCTCGAGCGCCAGCGGGATACCGTCCAGTCGCCGACAGATCTGAGCGACGGCCTCGGCGTTGGAGTCGTCCACCGAGAACGATGGCAGGGACGCGCGGGCGCGCATGGAGAACAGCTGTCCGGCCTCCGAGGCGAGCACGGTCGCGGCGGTCGACGTGGGTCCGGGCAGCGAGAGCGGTGGCACGAGCCAGGCCTGCTCGCCGGACACCCCGAGGGCCTCACGACTCGTGGTCAGCAGACGCACGCGCGGGCAGCCCTTGAGGAGGGAGTCGGCCAGTGCCGCGCATGCGTCCACCAGGTGCTCGCAGTTGTCGAGGATCAAGAACGTCGCTCGCTCGCACAGGCGGGTCACCATGGTGGCGACGGCGGAGCGTCCCCCCTCCTCGCGGTATCCGAGCGCCTCGGCGACGACCTCGGCCACGAGCGCCGGGTTGGACAGGCTGGCCAGATCCACCCAGGCGGCGGCCTCGAACCGGGTCGCGCAGCGGGCGGCTACTTCCGCGGCGAGCCGGGTCTTTCCGGAGCCGCCGACGCCGGTCAGCGTCACGAGGCGAGCGGACAGGAGCAGCTCTTCCACCGCTGCGATCTCCGCCTCCCTACCGACGAACGAGGTGAGCTGGACGGGAAGACCCGCGGGCTGGGGGGACCCGCCCGGCGACCGCGGCCCGGGGTGCGTTGTCATGGGTGGGATTCTAGCCGAAGCAGCGTCCCACCGCTCTCGTGAGATCGCGCCGACCCTGCCCGACGACCACCCCCCTCACGCGGTCCGCCGCTTCGGCGGCGAAGGGCGCCACCAGGCCCGCCAGCGATGCGTCGGCCACGATCACGGCGACGTCGATGCCGAGGCCGTCGAAGACGCCCGAGAGCCAATGGGTCAGCCTCCCCGCGGGGATGCTCGATGCATCCGGGGGTACCTCGGGGACGATCAGCCTGTACGATCGGGCCAGGGCATCCAGGCCCCCTACGGCTCCGAGCACGACGACGGTCGGCCCCGCGCCGCAGCGCCGATACCTCGTCGCCACGCCGTCGGCCATCACGACGGCCGAGGCCACGCCGTCGGTGGGAGGGAGGTCGTGCTCCATGCGAGCACGGTAGCGCGGGGCTATTTCACGGCGCTTACCGATGCGAGCGAACGATGCCCGTGTGCGGTCCCCGCGCTCCACCCGCTACGCCATGTCTACGGCGTCGGTGGCTCGGGGGTGGTCGGATCGACGATGGCAGCGGCGGGCACGCGTCGTGGTGATGGAACCGATATCGACCCGAGGGGCTTCGTTTCGCCACGCCAAGCAGGGTGCTTGGGGTTTCAGCTCCTTTCACGAGGTCAATCATGCGCTCCATCGCTCTCTCGATCTTGAGCATTCTCGCCATCGGGTGTGGAGGCGGGGACTACGGTACCGGGCCGCAGCAGGGTGGCTCGAAGGTGGTCAACGCGGTCGGGGTGACCGCCTGGAATCCGACCACGGTCACCATCACGGCGGGTGACACGGTGACGTTCAACAATCCGTCCGCGATCGCACACAACCTGCGATTCGACGACGTGGCCGGCCGGCCGGGTGACGTAGCCGACTTCGCGTCCTCGTCGAAGGCGGTCACGTTCCCGGCGGCGGGGACCTATACGTACCACTGCGGGATCCATCCTGCCATGCAGGGAAGCGTGGTCGTTCAACCATGACGCACATCGACGCCCAGCACTCCGCGTCCGGCCGTCGGGCCGAGCCCGAGCTATCCCTCGCATCCTACCCTTTCTCAGGAGCTATCGTGACTCGTAGGTCAGAAAGACTCGCCGCCCGGATCGAAGAAGGCGCCGCCGGCCTCGCCGCATTCGCTGAGGGTCTCGCCCCATGGGAGTGGATCCTCCCCGTGGGCAATGGCCACGGAGACCGGCGCCCGATCGGCGTGCTCGTCCACCACGTCGCCACCCTCTATCCCATCGAGGTGGACGTGGCGCGGGCCATCGCCGACGGCACTCCGGTCATGGACCTGACCTGGGAGGCCGTCGCCGCGATGAACGCCGAGCATGCTCGAGAACATGCCGACGTGACCAAGGAGGTGGCCCTGGAACTCCTGCGCCGGAACGGTCGCGACGCGGCGGCAGCCGTTCGCGAGTTCACCGATGAAGAGCTGGACACCGCGGCTCCCTTCTCGTTGTGCTTCGGTGCACCCGTGACCGCCCAGTTCGTTGTGGAGGACCACGCGTTGAGGCACAGCTGGCATCACCTCGCTCGCATGCGGCTCGCCCTGGGCCGCTGATCGCCCTCCGGGAAGGCTGGCCTGCGGTCGGCTACGGCCCTGTTCGCGCCAGGCACCAGTGAGGCGCGGGCAGGGCCGTATCGGCGCTCCGGGGTGCCGACTCCTCATTCTGCGAGCGATGATCGTCTCGTACCGCCCTCGCGCGTCACCCGTCACCGGAGTGTAAGGAGGCCGTAATCGCCAAGGCCCATCGTTGGTGCGGTCGAAGAGAACCTACACCACATGAGGGCAGACAATCCGGTGCGATCCACCATGCCGACGTGCCAATCTGCGATGCGCGCCACCTCCGCAGACCCCGTGATCCAACTTCCTGGAGATGGCAGCGACGAGCCGGATTTCGAGGAGAGTGCGCTCCTTCACCTCGATAGCCTAGCGGGATTCGCCTTCTCCCTGACGCGAAGCAAGGTGGATGCCGATGACCTGGTCCAGGAGACTCTCCTTCGTGCCTTCAGGGGGTGGCACACGTTCACCCCGGGCACGAATTGCCGCAGCTGGCTCTTCACAATCTGCCGCAACACCTTTATCAAGCTGCGCTCGCGCGGCAGCGCCAGGCTCGATCGGCTTGTGGACCACCCGGAATCGCGGCCCTCGGCAAACGGTTCGAGCCCGACCGGGCAGAGTGGTCTGGCCGACATTCTGGACAGGACCCACGTGCGGCCCGCCATCGAAGAGGCCGTGGGCAAGTTGATGGAACCACACCGCTCGGTTCTCGTCCTCGTGGACCTGGAGGGGCAGAGCTACGAGGAGGCGGCCGCGGCGCTGGGCGTTCCTGTGGGCACCGTGCGTTCCCGGCTGAACCGCGCCCGGCGTCACGTCCGGGACGCGCTCCTGGCCCACGCAGAGGACATGGGCATCCGTCGCGCGCGTCAGGACGCTCGGGCAGGACGTTCGGATGCGCGGGGACGGGAGCGACGGCCCCCCGTCACGACGCTTCGATTCGCTAGAACCCCTGCTCCATCGAGGTGAACCGATGGGTTCCACGCGCAACCGGATCGCGTTGCTCGCAATTGCCGCGATCTCCCTGGGCTGCGACGACGAGGCGGCGGCTTTCGTCTCGGATGCGCCAGGCATCGCCGTCGGAAGCCCGACGACGGGGGGTATCGCGCCGGGCACGGCGCGGATCACCGATGAAGTAGCTCTGCCTCGCCTGGGGCTCCGAAGAAAGACCGGAACGCCCTCACCGACGAGGAGCAGCCGTTGCCGAGGGCTCTCGACTCATGAGATCTACTCATGAGCAGCCTGGGGCGCCTCGCGCGAACCGTCGCAAGACGTCGACGATCGGAGACCCGGGCGCCCGCCTCCCCCGCTGGGGGGCGCTCGGCGATCAGGGAGTCACCGGGGCCGCGCGCGGCGCGACCTCGCCCCTGCTGTTGCGAGTGTCGTCGGCAGCGCCGCCGACGCGGGGGTCCGATGTCCGCCTGGCGAGGGCCGCGCCCAGCAGCATGAGCGCGGCGGTGGCCAGGAAACCGGCCGCGTAGCCCGTCCCCTGGGCGGCGACTCCGAACCCCGCCGCCCCCAGCCCCATGCCAGCGTCGTACGCCAGGTTCCACAGCGCGCTCACCGCATCGTACTCGCCGGACGACGCCCCGTCGTACATGCCTGTGAGGCTCGCGTTCTGCGCCATGCCGAAGCCCACGCCTAGGAGGATCATCCCGGACACCACCGCCGCAGGCCTCCCGGTGAGAGCCAGGATCAGCATCGCCAGAGCGCCCAAGGCCACGCCCGGGGCCAGCGAACGGCTGGAGCCGGGCCGGTCGGCGTGGACGCCGGCTACCCACCGGCTCACGGCGGACGCCAACGCGTTCAGGACGAGGGCGACGGACACCACGGCGGCGGAGCCCTCCGGCAGCGCCATCGCGAGGAAGGTCACGACGATCCCCGTCGCCATGGCGGTCAGGGAGAAGGTGACCGCCGGCGTCGTGAGCTCGCGCCTCCCGAGGATCGCCAGCATGCCTGCCCGGGCGCGGTCCCCACGGTCACGCGTGGGCAGGAGCGGCACCGCCAGAAGCCCCAGGAACGCCGCACCCGCGGCCGCCGTGAAGACGGCCCCGTACCCCGCGCGGGGGGCGAGCCAGACGCCGAAGGGGAGGGCCACGATGGCGGGCACGCCGACGACGGCGCCGTAGAGCCCGAGGCCCTCGCCCCGACGCCCCGGCGGCACGGACGCCGCCACCAGCGCGCTTCCCAGCACGACGATCACCGCGAACCCGGCGCCCCGTACCATGCAGATCCAGACGATCGCGCCGAGCCCCGACGCGCCGCCGAGGAGGAGGGCGGGCGCGCCCAGGAGCACGAGCCCCGTCGCCAGCACCGCCCGGTATCCCGCCCGCGCGACCAGCGCCGGCGTGAGGATCTCGACCACCACGGTCGCCAACAAGAGGGCTCCGTTCGACGCGCCGGCCCCGGCCTCGCCCGCGCCCAGGGACGCCGAGAACTGGGGGACTACCGACAGGAGAAGGTAGAAGCTCGTCTCTCCCCCGAGGACGGCGACGAACACGGCGAGGAGAGCTGGGCTGAGGAGCGGCGCCCGGCGAACCAGGTCGAGCGACAACGTCGCGGCGCTGGGAGGATCCTGGCGATGACTCATGGTGGCGCTGCCGGCGTTGGAGGGTCTCGGCCAACCGCTTGACCCGCATACGCTGGGGGACATACTGATAAAACTCCATGTCCAGTTGCGAGGTGATTCAGTTGACCAGTTCGGCCGTCGAGCTCCTCGTGTCGGTTTCCCGGGACGCCAAGCGGCGCCTGGGCCAGCAGATCGAGGCGCAGATCCGCGCCGCCATCCACTCGGGCGCGCTCGGCCCGGGGGCGATCCTGCCCTCCACCCGGGATCTGGCGCGGCAGCTCGGCGTGTCGCGCCCCGTGGTCGTGGACGCGTACGCGCAGCTCGCCGCCGAGGGGTACCTGAGCGTCCGTCAGGGCAGCCGCCCCCGGGTGTCGGAGTCGGCAGCGCCCGTCCGGGTCTACGAGGCCGCCGCCCGGCGTCCACCGCGTCCGCCGCGGTACGACTTCCAGCCCGCGATCCCGGACCTCGCCTCCTTCCCGCGGAACGCCTGGCTGCGCGCCCTCCGTCAGGCAGTGGGGGCGATGTCCCACGACACGTTCGGGTACGCGGAGCCCCACGGCGCCGCGGCCCTGCGGGTCGCGCTGGCGGCCTACCTCGGCCGCGCCCGCGGGGTCGTCGCGGACCCGAACCAGATCCTCGTCACCAGCGGATTCGCCCAGGCCCGCGTCCTGGTCTGCCGCGCCCTGGGGGCCCAGGGCGTCTCCCGACTCGCCGTCGAGGATCCCAGCTACGACGAATGGGACGCGGTCACCAGCGCCGGTCTCGAGCCCGTGCCGGTGCCCGTGGACGACGAGGGGATGCGCACGGACCTCCTCGAGGGCTCCCGCGCCCAGGCGGCGATGGTCACGCCCGCGCACCAGTTCCCCACGGGCGTGGTGATGACGGGAGCGCGGCGGAGCGCGCTGGTCACCTGGCTGCGGGCCACCGGATCGTGGGCGTTCGAGGACGATTACGACGCCGAGTACCGGTACGACCGCTCGCCCGTCGGCGCCCTGCAGGCCATGGCCCCGGACCGTGTCATCTACGCCGGGACCGCCAGCAAAACGCTGGCACCGGCGCTCCGCCTGGGGTGGCTCGTCGTGCCCGCGCCGCTCCTGGACCGGGTCCGTGCCGAACAGCGGCGAGCGGACGCCGGCTGCCCCAGGATCGACCAGCACGCCCTGGCGGCGTTCATCGAGAGCGGCGGCCTGGACCGCCACCTGCGTCGCATGCGCGCTCGGTACCGGACGCGCCGTCAGGCCCTCCTGACCAGCCTCGCCGCCGAGCTGCCCGAGGCCGTGATCCGCGGGATCGACGCCGGACTCCACGCCGCCGTCGAGCTCCTGGATGGGGACTCGGAGGAACGCATCCGCGCCGAGGCCGCGCGTCGTGGCATCGCCTTCGAGACCGTGGCGGTCCGTTGCATGGCGGCGCGGCGCCCGCCCACGCTCCTCCTGGGCTATGCCCGTAGCTCCGAGGCCAGGATCCGCGCGGGCGTCCGCGAGCTGGCCGCCGCCGTGAGGGCGTCGCGGGGCGGGGAGCCCACCCGGGTCGCGCGGGAGGGAACGCCTACTTCCGGAGCCTCGGCGCCCGGATCGTCTCCACCGCAATGACACGTGGCCTCATGTAAAGCGGCTGAGACCGGGTGGTGGCGGCCACCCACGCGGCCGGTCCGGACTATCCCCTCCTGACCTACGTGCTTCCGGACACCGTCGTGGATCTCGGTATCGGGCAGTCTGCTGTCAGCAAGACGCCACGGGATCGATGCGCGCGCCCGACGAGCTGGCGACCGCCGCGGTGGCCACCGGGAGCGCTATGACAGGATCTTCGCCAGTCATGTCGCCCAAGGCGTTCGATCGAAGGAGATCGAGGAGGTGATGACGGCACCGGGCAGAGTCACGGCGTGCTCGGCCATGGCGACTCCACCCATCGTGGGAGGGGTCGCTCACCCCTCGCCGGTCCGGAGGGGGTCCTCCGGCGATGGTATCACTCCGTGCGCAGCGCGACCATGGGGTCGACCCGGGTCGCCCTCAGGCCGGGAATGAAGCTCGCCACCAGCGCCACCAGCACCAGCACCAGCACCGCGGCGACACCGACGAGTACCGCGGGGTCCCGCGGCGACACCTCGAACAGGAGGTCGCGGGTATATGGCGCCGCCGCCAGCGCGATGCCGAGGCCGAGGACGACGCCGAGGAGGGCCATGCGGATGCCGTCGCCCACGACGCTGCGCAGGAGCCGCACGCGCTCGGCCCCCAGCGCCGTATGTATCCCCAGCTCCCGGGTACGTTGAGCCACGTCGAAGGCGAGGACGCCGTAGAGGCCGATGGCCGCCACCACCAGCGCAAGCAGCCCGAACACCGTGAACATGGTGGCGCCCAGCTTCCACGAGCGCGCCTGGGGGTCGATGTCGTCCTGGAGGGGCTTCACCTCGGCGTAGCGGACGCGTGGGTCCAGACCGCGCAGGATGGGCGCCACCGTGGCTGAGATCCTCGATGGATCGACGGACGTGCGGATATCCAGGACGTTCAGGTGTCGCCCCCCGCTCTGGGACAGGGGTAGATAGTAGGCCATGAACGGATCGCCCCGTAGCTCGCCCCGCGAGGCGTCTTCGGTGACGCCCACCACGGCGGTGCATTCCTCCTCGGTAAGCGCCGCCTCACCCGCCCGTGTGAGGCCGTAGTACTTCGCCCTGCGCCCCTTCTCCGACACACCCCAATCGGCCAGCAGCCATCCGCGACGCTCCATGCGATGCAGCGCCGGATAGAGGGCGCCCTCCTCGATGACGAGCTGGTCCTCGGTGGCCCTTCGGATGAAGTCCAGGATGGCGAACCCGTTGTGGGCCCCCGGAGTGGAGAGTCTTGAGGACGAGGAGCTCCAGCGTGCCTTGGACCACGGCGAGGGGCGAATCGGTCACGGGTCGTGTCTCCGGGAGAGGCGCGGGCCTCGGCGTTGCCGGGCGAACTTCCGACTCCAGGGTCGCCTGGAAACACCGAGCCGATCACCTAAACGATTTAGGGTAGATGGACGATATAGACCTAAATTCTTTAGGTCAACTGTCGGGCCCACCCCCAGCCACGCGCGCGAGGTGCTCCCCTTCTTCAGCGACCCGCTGGACGCCGATCGCGCCGGAGGCGAGCTCGGTGGGCGCAGGCAGGCATTCGGATGTCCCGCCTCGCTCGTGAGACTTCGCCATGAACGCTCAAAGCGAACGCGCGCGAGGCCCGCGTGGCCGGCGAGGCGGTGTCCTCGCGGACAAGCTGCGGCCTCGCTCCCGATGGATGGTCGCGATCCACGTCCTCCTGGCGGTGTCCGCGGCGCCGCCGGGATGCGCCGGGGGCAGCGCAGGCGACCAGTCCGCCGCCGCGGCGAGGATGACCATGCCCGCGGGCCAGGACACGCCAGGGGGACCGTCCCAGCCGCTCCGCGGCCTCACCCCGTGCACGGTGATCCGCGTGGTGGACGGAGACACCCTGGACTGCCGACCGGTAGGCCGGGTGCGCTTCATCGGGGTGGACGCGCCGGAGCACGATCAGGGTCCATTCGGCCCCCTCGCCCGGAGGGCGCTGGAAGGGCTGACGCCCGTGGGGTCCACGATCCTGCTGGAGGGCGACGTCGAGGACCGGGGTCCCCACGGCCGCGCCTTGAGGTACGTCTGGTCGGGAGCGGTCATGGTGAACTGGGTCATGGTGCGGAGAGGCTTCTCCGTCGTCCTGACCTATCCACCCGACGTGCGTCACGCGGACGCCTTCAGGGCGGCGGAGGACACGGCCCGCTGGGAGTCGGCTGGCCTCTGGAGCCTCGACGGATTCGCCTGCGCGCCACGGAGCCACCGACAGGGGCGGTGTTGAACGGCCGGATCTACCCGATCGCGCCGTGACAAAGGTCGAGACCCGGACACAGTCGCGACACATGTGCTGCGATCAACGGTTGCGACCGTTCATTGGTAGCGCAAACGCCACGTAGATGCCGCCCTTCGGTCCAGACGGATCGCGATCGCCTCCACACGCGATGACGACAAATTGCCGCCCATTCACCTGATAGGTGGCAGGTGTTGCGTTAGCCGAAGGAGGGAGCCTCGCCTCCCAAAGGAGCTTGCCTGTCGCCTTGTCGAAAGCACGGAGCTTCTTGTCGAGAACCGTTGCTCCGATGAAGAGAAGGCCACCATCCGTCACAACAGGTCCGCCGTAGTTTTCAGACCCGGTATCCGGGAGACCCTTGGCAGTCAGTGCGGGGTACTGTCCGAGCGTCACTTTCCATACATAATCACCCGTGTCCAGATTGATGGCATTCAACGGGTTCTCCTAAATCAGGTGTAGCTGAGGAAGGACTATCCCGGAGCAGCAGAGATAGACGGTGGCGATGAGGGGATCGGCCGAGTGGAAGCCGAAGGCCCTGTGGCTGAGAAGACGGATCTTGTTGTTCATGCCCTCGAGGCGGGCGTTGGTCAGGCCAGAATCGATGAAGGCGAGGATCCCGGTGAGGTGCTTGCGCACGGTACGGCCGAGGCGGACGAAGGGTCGGAGGCGTGAGCGGCAGGCCCAGGCGAGCCACTCCCTGAGGCGCCGTTCGGCTGTCGGTCGGTCGGGGGTGGTGAAGACATCGAGGAAGCTCTCCTTGAGCAGGCTGGCGCGGTACACGGGCGCGTTGGTGTACTTGATCGCAGCCAGGGCGGCGGCCTGGTCGGCATCGAGGCGCTCGCGGCGCTTGAGCAGGATCCCGGCGAGGCGGGCGACGTGGAAGCGGTCAAAGACGATCTCGGCCCGCGGGGCGTAGGCCCGGAGGGCCTTCTCGTAGCCTGCAGACATGTCGATGCTCGCCAGCTCCACGCGTGCGGCACGTTCGGGGCCCAGTTCCTTGAAGAACTCGGCCAAGGTGTCACCGCTCTTGCCCACGCCGACCCAGATCACACGATTCCGGTCGTGGTCCACGACGACGGTGAGGTACTTGTGGTGCTTGCGGTAGCTGATCTCATCGACGCCGATGCGGCGCAGGTTCTCGAAGCGGTCCTCGTGAAGCTTCTCCTCGACCAGCCGCTCGGCGATGCTGCCGACGGTGGCCCACGAGATGCCGGTCAACTCGGCCACAGCGGTGTGGCTCAGTTGCTGGGGGCCAACAGGCCCACCGCGTCCTCGAAGAAGCGCGTGAACCCGCTCCTGGGCCGGGCCCAGGGAACCTCCTCGGTCCGGACCGCTTCGCACTCGGGGCAGCGCAGCCGCCGGATCGGCCCCTCCAGGTAGGTCCGGTGTCCCCAGATGCCCGGATGCCTCCACCACCGCTTCCTCTCGTCGAAACGCCCCCGCACCTGCGTCCCGCAGTCTGGGCAGGTCAGCTTGTGGAATCGTCGCCGGATCTCGATCACAACGATCGGCGCCTCCTCGCCCCCGGTCGCTTCGATGCGGACGCCCTTGACCCACAGCCCTGGCAGCCCGATGGTGCGGTTCAGGAAGGTCGTGATGCGCATCGGGATCCTCCTCCGGTCGATGGTAGCGTTCTTGCCGAACATCTCCACCGTACCAGGGGCTGACCCGGTGCGCATCTTCCTATTCGTCCGTCGTGCTCAACCTCCGTCTACGACCGCTCTCCCCTCCAACCCCCAGCACATCCATCACTTACGCTCTCACGCCTCTATCTCCGCCAGCTACACCTTTCTTAGGAGAACCTCTGTGAATCCATGGGGTCGAGCTGGGCGGCGCGGTTGAGGTTGGCCCGAGCGGCCTCGAAGTCCCCGGCGTACATGTTCATCGCCGCGAGGCCGATCAGGGCCGCGGCGTTATCCGGATCCAGGCGGTTCGCGCGCGTGAAGCTCTCCAGCGCTTGCGATGCTTCCTGCGTAAACCACCGGTAGTACTCACCCAACATCCGGTACCCCTCGGCCAGCTCCGGATCGAGCTCGATGGCACGTTCGGCGGCGGCGCGGAGGCTCTCCATCATCTCGGGGGACGTCTGTACCCCGGCCCCGGAGTTGAGCCGGATCGTGAGAGTCGTCCTGGCGTACGCCGCCTGCGCGTCGGCGTAGAGCGAATCTCGATCGAGGGCCTGCGCATAGTAGTCCCGCGCCTCCAGATAGGCCCGCCGATCTCCGCGCTCCGCCCGGTCCTCGGCCTCCTTGCCCAGCATGAAGAGCTCGAGCGCCTCCTGGTCGCGCGTGGGCAGGCGCGACAGTCGGGATTGCTCGGCGGGCGCGAGCGTGACGGCGAGCGCGTCCGCGATCGCTTCGGCGATCTCGTCCTGCACGGCGAACACGCTCGATGGGTCCATGACCCGATCGTAGATCTCCGACCAGATCGAAGTGCCGGTCACCACATCGGCAAGGGTGACGTTGATCCGGAGCGCGTTTCCGACCTTCTGGATCTGTCCCTCGAGGATCGCGGAGGCACCCAGATCCTCCGCGATCTGACGGATCGTCCGGTTCGCGCGCTGGCAGGCCAGGATGGATGTGCGCGAGATCGCGTTGAGGCCCCTCATCCTGGAGAGGTTCGACAGGATCTCGCCTTGGATCCCGTCGACGATGAACTTGGCACCCTCCCCACCCGCGCTGTTGTTCTCGAACGGGAGCACCGCGACCACCGGACCGCTGAGCACGCTGGCGACCCGATCGTCCGTTGCGGACGCGGACCCGGACGTTCCGAGACGGTAGGTGACGACGGACGCCGAGATGCCCGCGACCAGGAGCACCGCCAGAAAGGCCCATTCGAGCGCCGATACGCGCTGACGGCCCTTCTCCGCATGGAACCACGCCACCACCAACGCGGCGCCGAAGCCGAATGCAAGGGCGACGACCACCACGCGCCTGAACAGGTCCGTGAGGCCGGAAGGATCGGCCAGCACGTCCAGGACTTCGAGGGTCCCCCAGGCACCCGCCAGATAGCCGAGGGCCCACTGGACCATCTTCCGTTGTTTCAGCCGTTCGAGCAGGGAGGGCAACGGCTTTCTCGGGTTCTGGGGTCGCGCGCGGAGTCGATCGTGCGCCTTGGGCGCTCGCCGAGGAAAATGCGAAGCGCCCGGATGGAGCGCAAACGACCTGACCCCCGTCCAGCAGCGCCTGGAAACGCGGGTTGCGTCGAGGCGGGTCCCACTCCGGCTGGACCTCCAGGAGCCTAAGGAGGTGGCGCCGGGGGAATCCGCGTCGTCCAGTTCGACAAGACCGTAACCGGCTGACGGTCGGCCACCTGGACGGGGATCGACGCGAGCATGCGCTGACCGTCGGGGCTGAGGTCGAAGTCGGCCCACGTGATCCCGGCCGGAAGGGTGAAGAGCTTGGTGGGCGTCCCGATGTCGAGGGGGTGGGTGTGAAGGGGCACGGAGACCACACGCCCGTCGGGAGTGACGTAGATCACCTCCTCGCGCGCGCGGGACCATCGAAAGAGGAAGGCCCCGTCCGGGGAGACGCGGGTGAGGGGTCCGGGGCCGGGGAAGGGCGTGACGTACAGCTCACTGCGACCGGTCTCGTCCGAGACCAGGGCGACGTAGCGTCCGTCGGGGGAGAAGCGCGCGATTTGCTCGTTGGCGGGCGTCGCCACCAGTGGGCGAGGCGCGGCCCCCGTCTCGAGGTCGAGGGACCAGATGTCGAAGGACCCCCCTCCGCTTCGCCGGCCGAACAGGAGCGTTCGGCCATCCGGCGAGACGTCCGTGGGCTCCTGAAAGGTCCCGCGAGGAAGGAGCTGGGTTTCCACGCCATTGTCGAGGTCGCGCCAAGTCAGGTTGGGAGGGCCGTCACGCGAGACGCCGTACAGCACCGCGTGCTCACCGGGCAACCACGTTCCGAATGCCTCCGTCGACCGTGCGGTGGTCAGGGGGCTGTCGACACCTCGTTCGAGGTCGAGGAGCCAGACGTCCCAGGTTCCGATGAGCGGGTCCTCGCGGTCGTAGAGCAGACGCTTCCCGTCCGGCGAGATCTCGAAGGTGAGGAAGCTCGCCTCCGTTCCCACGGTGCCGACCTCCCGCCCTTTACGGTCGAACCAGGTAAAGCGATCCACATCGCTCCCTCGTTGATATGCCAGCGTCGCTCCGGCCGAGGTCGCGAACGCTGCCACCCCGGTGGAGAGGAAGTAGCGCACGCTGTCCGCGACGCCGAAGGGGCCGCCTACGAGCCTGCCTGACTTCGGGTCGAAGCGTTGCCCCAGGAGGCTTCCGTCCCGGACGAACGCGAGGACGCCCGGCTCGGCGTACTGCACCCACGAGTCGGCTGACATGAGGGTATCCCTGGGGCCCAGCGCCACCGCGCGTACCACGAACGAGCTTTCTCCCGAACCCCGCGACAGGAAGAGGAAGTGATGCCCGTCGGGCAGGTACGCGGGGAACTCGACCCGCAGCTCACCGTGGGCCGAGTCGGGCACCACGACGAGCGCCGGCGCTCCGCCACTCGCGGAGACCCGATAAATGCCCTCCCCCTGCACGCCGGCGAAGAGAATGCTCCCTCCTGCGCCCCAGCTGAGGGACTTTCCGGTGCGCCCCCCGACCTCGCAGATGGTCACCGGCGCTCCAGCCGGCAGATCGATCCGCTGCAGGCGACCTCCTGCGAAGAAGGCGAGGGCGTGTCCGTCCGGCGACCATGCGATGCCGCGTGCCCCCTCGGTGCCCCGTACCGGCGTCGACTCCAGGGAGCCCAGGCCTCGAAGCCAGACCTGCCGCACGCCCCCGTCGCCGTGGGCGATGTAGGCGATTTGCCCGCCATCCGGCGAGATCGCCAGGAAGTTGGTCTCGGTGTCGTAGGCGAAGCCCTCGCCGTCAGGGGGGGAATCGTGAAGCGAACGCTGGCGGCGGCCGTCGCGTGCGGCGCACGCGTCGCCAGTTCACGGCCCAGGAGCAGCACCGTCACCGCGGCCACCGACAGGATCGTCCAGGTGAGCGCCGAGGGCCGGCGACGCGTCGCCTTGCCCATCCCGGCAGGCTCGTCGATGACGGCTTCCAGGATGATCGCCGCGTCCCGGGCCGACCTCCAGCGCTCGGCAGGGTCCTTCCTCAGGCACGCGCGCACCAGTCGACGGAGCAAGGGAGGAACGGACGGACGCTGCTCCGCGATGGGCGGCGGCTCCGTGGTCAGGATGGCCGCCACCAGGGCGGCCTCCGTCGTCGCCGCGAATGCGCGTCGGCCCGTGAGCATCTCGTAGAAGACCGCACCGAAGGCGAAGATGTCGGTCCTGGGGTCCACCGACAGGCCTTCGATCTGCTCCGGTGCCATGTACGGAACCGTGCCCAGGATCGTGCCCGGTATGGTGAGATCCGCAGAGGACCCGAGCCCTGGACGGTCGTCCGCCCCTGGTTGGAAGCCGCGGGCGAGGCCGAAGTCGAGCAACTTCGCCCCGGTGGCGGTCGTGACGATGTTGGAGGGCTTGAGATCGCGATGAACGATGCCGTGCTCATGTGCGGCGTCCAGGGCACGCGCGATCTGGGCACCCAGCCGACACGCCGTCTCCACGGGGAGAGGCCCCTTCCGCAGCCGCGAAGCGAGGGTCTCTCCCTGGACCAGCTCCAGGACGAGGTAGTCGATTTCGCCCTCGCGGCCGACGTCGTAGAGCGCACCGATGTTGGGGTGGCTGAGCGCCGCAACGGCATGGGCCTCGCGCTCGAAGCGCGCGCGATGCTCGCCGTCCTGCCGGAGGGTGGGCCCCAGGACCTTGATGGCGACCTCACGACCGAGGCGCGCATCACGGGCCCGATATACGTCGCCCATCCCGCCCGTTCCCAACACGGACACGATTTCGTAGGGACCGAGCCGGGCTCCAGGCGCGAAGCGCATGGTAGACAATCTGGCTGGCGGCGCACCCCGGCGACAGCGTACCGCGAGGCGGCCTCCGCCCAGAGGCATGTGAGCCGCCCCCCAAGGAGCTCCCATGGCCGCCCCAGACCGGCGGTCCAATGAGGTGAGCGTCGCACTGTCGGACGAACGTGACCCCATCGGGACAGTCCCGTGTAACCTCACGCGCAGGTCGGGGGATCGAGCGCGGAGCGCGACCTGTCGGGATCCGAGTCCTGATGTCGCCGAGGATTGGTGCACGGCTCGGATCGGCAGCCGTCCCTCCCGGCATCTCATCATCCGACGACAGACTTGCCCTACATACTATGTCATACATATCATGTGGGCGGAGTCAGCCACCGCGTCTCGGCGGCGCCACGCGGACCTTCGGACGGACCCGCCCTCATGACCCTCGAACGTGAATGGATGCGGGGCGCCGCCCCTCTGGCGGTGCTGACCCTGCTGGAACGAGGAGAGATGTACGGCTACGAGCTGGTGGAGGCCCTCGAGCGCGACACGGGCGGGCTGCTGGCCATGGGCCAATCCACGGTCTACCCCCTCCTCTACAACCTGGAGGCGCGAGGCCACGTGGTCCCGGTCACGCGGGCCGCCCCGTCTGGCCGACGACGGAAATACTACCGGATCACCTCGGCAGGCCGCGCCTGGCTCGACGAACAGCGCGACCAGTGGGATACGCTGGTGAGAGCGCTGGGGATGCTGGGCCTGAAGGGCGCGGACGCGCGGGCGGCGGCACCGTGAACGAACGCCAACCTGGGAGCCCGGCGCTCCCCCCGGAGCTCGAGACGCTCGTTCGCGAGGTCCTCGATGCCTCCGGCCTGGAACTGCCCGTCCGCGTGGACGTGGAGGCCGACCTGCGCGCCCACTTCGAGGACGGGCTCTCGGCCGGCGTGGCGGCGGACGAGCTTCGCGCACGGTTTGGTGACCCCAGCGAAGCGGGACACAGGATCGCCAGGAGCCGGCGCGGGGCCGGTCCCGGAAGATACGTCGAGAAGGGGGGGTGGTGGATGTCGGGATCCGAGTGGTGGATGGAGGCACGGCGCGCCGTGCGGCGCCTGGGGCGTTCACCGGGATTCGCCCTGCTGGTGATCCTGACGCTGGCAGTGGGCGTGGGCGCCAACACGGCGGTCTTCTCGGTGGTGGACGCGGTGCTGCTGCGGCCCCTGCCGTACAGGGAGCCGGAACGGCTGGTGCGCATCTACCAGGCCCCGACCGACCGTCCCGACGACACGAACTACCTCTCCGGCCCCGAAGCCGCGGTGATGCGTACCTGGGACCAGGTCTTCGAGCGGGTCGGCGTGCTCAACACGTATCGCGCGTCGGGCGCGGACCTCACCACCGGCGACCACGCGGAGCGTGTGAGCGTGGTCCACGTCGCGGCGGGGTACTTCGAGACCCTCGGGGTCGCGCCCGAGCTCGGGCGGACCTTCACCGAGGCCGAGACCCAGGGGGAGAGCCCAGCAACACCCGGCGCGCAGGGCGGCGTCGCGGTGGTCAGCCATGAGCTCTGGCAGCGCTTCCTGGGAGGGAGCCGTGACGCCGTGGGACGCACCCTCCCCCTGGACGGGCGTGCGTACGAGGTGGTGGGCGTCATGCCCGCCGCCTTCCAGGACCCGTTCGGGGCGCAGGGCGACGTCTGGACCCCTGTGGACCTGAGCCCCGGGGAAAGCAACCGCTGGGGCAACAACTACCTGTCCGCGGTGGCCCGCCTCCGCCCGGGGCTGACCCCGGAGGGCGCCCAGGAACGGGCGCGAGCCCTCTTCGCCGGGCTGCGCGCGGCGGACCCCGGCATCCCCGACCGGTGGCTGCCTCGCGTGGTCGCGCTCCGCGACGACATCGTCGGCGCCAGCCGACGGACCATGGTCTGGATCCTCGCGGCAGCCGCGGCCCTGGTGCTCCTCACCGCATGCGTGAACCTGGCCAACCTACTCTTCGCGCGTGGGCTCGGGCGCGACCGGGACGTCGCCGTGCGCGCCGTCCTGGGGTCGGGCCGGGCCCGCATCGTCGCGAGCCTCCTGCTCGAGACCGCGATCCTCGCCATCCTGGGCGGCGCCGCCGGGATGGCCCTCGGATGGGCGGGGGTGCGCGGCCTCCTGGCCCTGGCGCCCGACGCCCTGCCCCGGGTGATGGATGTCGGGGCGCGGTGGCCCGTGTTCGTCTTCGCGTTCGGCACCACCGTGGTGGCGCTGGTCGTCGCCGGTCTGACGCCCGCCCTCCGGCTCTCGACCACCGTCCCCGTCGAGGCGCTGCGTGCAGACGGACGCACGACCACCGGGGGACGCCGGGCGCGGCGCGCCCGGGACACCCTCGCAATCCTCCAGGTGGCGGCGGCGCTCGTGCTGGTGGTCGGTGCGGCGCTGCTGGTACGGAGCTTCGCGCGCCTGGCGACGGTGCCATTGAACATCGAGGCCCACGACGTCCTGACGTTCGAAGTGAACCTGCCCCGGGCGCGTTATCCGGACGGGGCGTCCCGGGAGGCCTTCCATCGCCTCTTCAACGAGCAGGTGAGCGCCCTCGCCGAGGTCGAGAGCACCGGAGCCGTGTCGTGGCTCCCTCTGCGTGGGCACTACAACGAATGGGGTGTCTACTGGAGCCCGGAGCACCCTGACGGCTCCGACGACAACGCCTATCCGTCCAGCGACGTCCGCATCTTCTCGGGCGACTATTTCGCCTCCCTCGGCATGAGCCTGGTGCTGGGCGAGGCTCCCCGGGACATCGACCTCGACACCGACACGGTGGTGTGGGTGAACCAGTCCTGGGTCACGTCCCTTTTCGGGGAGCGGAATCCCCTCGACCAACGCATCGGGATCGGCGGTCCTACCCGCCGGGTGGCGGGCGTGGTCGCCGACGTCCCCGTGAACGCCGAGGGGGAGGTCCCACGCACGCTGTACGTTCCGCACGCGCAGTATGCCGACAACCGCAACTGGCCCCTTACCCAGACCGTCAGGGTGCACGGGCGCCCGGCCGACGCGCAGGCGCGCATCGCCGCGGTGCTCGCGGCCATCGACCCGGATCTGGTCCTCTACCAGCCCCGCCCCCTGGGTGAAGTGGTGGCCGTGGCGCGGGCGCCCAGCCGCTTCTCCACGGTGCTCATGGGCGCGTTTGCCCTCCTGGCCCTGGGGCTGGCCCTGATGGGGACGTACGGAGTGCTCGCCGGAAGCGTCGCCGGGCGCGGCAGGGAATTCGGGATCCGCATGGCTCTCGGGGCCAACCCGGGCTCCGTGAGAGGTACGGTCCTGGCCTACGCCGCGCGTCTGGTGGCGCCAGGTGTCGCGCTGGGTCTCGGCGGCGCCTGGATCGCCGCCGGGTGGCTACAAGGCCTCCTGTTCCAGGTGGAGCCCCGGGACCCCTGGGTCCTCGGGGGCGCGGGGGTGCTGTTCGTGGCCGTCGGCCTCATGGCGGCCTGGGCACCGGCGCGAAGGGCGACCCGGGTCGACCCCGCCCGGGCGCTCTCGGCGGAGTAGGGCGATTAGGCAAGGGGCCGGCCGCTCTCGGCGACCGGCCCCGTCTGCCCCGGCGTCGAGGTTGCTCCCGACGCGCAGGGTCAGGGCTGCGACACGCAGCTTATATGCTTCCGGTCGCCGCCGCCCGGGTGCGCGCCACCTACGCGGAGATTACCGAAACCGGCGACGAGCTCAGGGCGGCCCCTCTTCAAGCCGACGCGGTGGTGCGGACCCGCGCTTCTCGGCGGCGCCATGATCGCGCGGCCTTCAGGCCAAGCGGGGCAACGCTTTCCTCTATGCGCCCGACAGGATTCGAACCTGTGACCTCATGCTCCGGAGGGCTCTTCCCTGCACCGAAATGCGCCGATACACGCCGATCCGGCGGGGGTCTGCGACGGTTCGGTGTGTTACCGGGATTGTTACCGGAGCACCAAATCAGCCAGCGCGCGTCAGGACCTCGGCCTCCAGCCTGTCCCCGAGCTTGCCTCGTTCAACATCGAGGTCGTAGCTCGTCTGGAGATTGAGCCAGAATCGGTCGGATGTGCCAAAGTACCGCGCCAGACGAAGCGCTGTGTCGGCTGTCACTGCGCGCTTGCCGTGGACGATCTCGTTGATCCGACGCGGAGGTACACTGATGTCCTTCGCTAGCCGGTATTGGCTGACCCCCATCGGCTCGAGAAACTCTTCGAGCAGTACCTCGCCAGGATGCACCGGCGCGAGAGCAGTTGTGGACATGGGCACCTCCTAGTGGTAGTCGACGATCTCGACGTCGAAGGCATCCCCGGAGCGCCAGACGAAGCAGACTCGCCATTGGGCGTTGATCCGGATGCTGAATTGCCCCGCACGGTCGCCCTTGAGTTTCTCGAGGCGGTTCGCCGGGGGAACCCGCAGATCCTCCAAGACGGTTGCGGCGTCCAGCATCCGGAGCTTTCGCAGAGCGACCCGCTGGACGTCGGGACCGAACCGCTTGACCGGCTCGCGCCGGAAGAGGCGCTCGGCGTCCCGGCCCCGGAAGGTCTTGATCACCCCGGATGATAACGGAGTACGTTATTAACGTCAAGCGTTATGGTTCGCGTCGTTGCGGGTGCCGACCCGGGCGTCGATCGAGAAGGACTTCCGGGCCTACCTCCGCTGCTTTTCGTCACCCCAGGCGGTGGGTGCCCTCGGGCAACCTTGCCCGGTGTTCCACTCATCGATATAGTGATGACCGGAACATCGCGCGCTGCGATGAGGCCTGACGACCGTGAGGCAATCGATGGCGACCGAATCCCCGCTGACTCCGCTTTCCATGGCCCTGCTGGTGGCGCTCGGACACGGCGACCTGCACGGCTACGCCCTTCTCCGTGAGGTGGAGGACAGGAGCGACGGACGCCTGCGTCCGGGCACCGGGAGCCTCTACTCGGCGCTGCAGCGGCTGATGGAGGAGGGCTTGATCGTCGAATCCCCGGATCGACCGGAAGACGATGACGATGCCCGACGGAAGTACTACCGCATCACCCCGGACGGGCGTAGCGCGGTGGCCACCGAGGCTCGGCGGATGGAGGAGCTGCTCGCGGACGCCCGTAGGCACGGACTGATCCCCGTGGGCGGGGGCTGAGTCGGCGCGTGGCGGCGGATCGAAGGGGGCCGGCGGCCGGCGCACGTGACCGGACCGCGCGTCTTCACGCGCTGCTCCGTCACTTCCTGCCCGCCCCCCTGCGCGCCGCCCACGCGGAGGAGATGGAGCGCGTCTTCCGCGAGAGGCTCCGGGAGGAATCGCGGCGGCGGGGTGCCCGGGGCGCCGCCCTCGCCTGGATGAGGGAAGCGTGGGACCTGGCCGACACGGGAGTGAGGCTGAGGACGTCGGAAACGTCCACGGGAGGAGGTGGGGGCATGGGAGGATGGATGGACGACTTGAAGAGCGCGCTGCGCTCGCTCCGCAGAAGTCCGCGCTTCGCGGTGTTCGCGGTGGGCACGCTGGCGCTGGGTGTCGGGGTGACCATCGCGTTCGCGGCGTTTCTCGACCGCATCATTCTGCGGCCGGTGGACTTCCCCGGCGGTGACCGGATCATGATGGCGTGGAGGGCGAGGGAGGGCGGGGGCTTCATGCTCAGCCCGGACCTCGAGACCAGGGACAGGGTCCGGAGCGCGGACATCTTCGACGGGGTCGTGGCCACGGGCTCGAAGGATGTCGCATGGTCCACGGACGACGGCCCCAGGATGCTCGACGCCCGCCTCATGGACACCGGGTTGCCGGTCCTGGCCGGGCTGCCGCCCCTCCTGGGGCGGTACTTCACCGCCGAAGACCTCGCGGGGGCCGGCGCCCCCGTCGCGCTCCTGTCCGAGGGGCTGTGGAAGCAGGCCTTCGGGGCCGACCCGGGCGTCATCGGCCGGACGTTGCGGCTGGACGGAAACCCCGTCACGGTGATCGGCGTCGCGCCGGAGAACCTACGCGCCCCGGGGCCCGGCAACTCCAGGGTGGACGTCTGGCTCCCCCTCCCCGCCGACAACTCGCAACCTGGCGTCACCGTCATCGGGCGCCTCCGCGAAGGGGTGACCCTCGACCAGGCGAACGAGCGCATGAAGGCGCTGGACCTCGCCGCCGCCGAATCGAAGTCGTCGGAGTGGTCCACCAAGCTGGTGTCGCTCTCCTATATGGTGAGCGCTCGCCTCAAGAACCCCCTCAAGGTGGCGGGGGTCGCCGTGGCGCTCCTGCTGCTCATCGCGTGCCTGAACGTGGCCAACCTCTTCCTGGCCCGCGGGGGCGCCCGCCTGCGCGACACCGCCGTCCGCTCCGCCGTAGGCGCCGGATCGGTCCGCCTGGCCAGGGAGCTGCTCTTCGAGGCCCTTCTGGTGGCCGGGGCCGCGTCGGCCCTCGGGATCGGCTTCGCGGCGGTGGTCCTCGACGTAGCCCGTAGGCTGCGCCCTGAAGAGCTGCACCTTCTCGACTCCCTCCACCTCGATCCCGGCATCACCGCCGCGGCGGTGGGGGCCGCGGTCCTCACCGTGCTGCTGTTCGGGTCGCTCCCGCTGTTGCATCGGATCCGGACCCGACCGGGAGCGGTGCTCACCGAGCGCTCGGCGACGTCGGACGGTGACGCCGTGGCCATGCGCCGGCTCCTGCTCATCGGCGAGGTGGCACTCTCCTTCGCTTTGCTCGCCGGAGGCGTGCAGATCGTCTCGACGCTCGCGAAGGCCCGGGCCCGGGACCCGGGCGTCGCCGCGAGCGAGCTGCTCGCGGTCCGGCTCAGCTTCCCCGAGTGGCGGTTCCCCGACGCCACCGCCCATGAGGCGACGCTCACCGAGATCCGCGACCGCGTCCGCGCGCTTCCCGGCGTCGAGGACGTCACCCTCGCGTCGGGCGCCCCGACGCGCTTCGGGGTCTACTTCGGCGCCGCCGAAGCGCAGGGTGAGCCGGCGCCCGAGGGCGACAAGGGGACGACGATCTTCTTCGACAACACGGTCGAGCCCGGATACTTCGACGCGGTGGGTCAGCGGGTCGTCCAGGGTCGGGCCTTCACCGCCGCCGACGTGGGGGCCACCCCCACGCCGTACGTCCTGGGTGAGTCCGCGGCGGCCAGGTACTTCCCCGACGGGGGCGCCGTGGGCGGGCTCTTCAAGATCGAGGGCGAGGAGTGGCATCCCGTCATCGGCGTGGTGAACGACATCTGGTCCACCGGGTCCACCGACGGCCCAGGGTATCCGCAGATGTACCTGCCCCGGGATCCGGGCGACGGCGGGGTGATGCTGGTCCGCGCCGACGATCCGTCGGCCGTGGCCGCGCAGGTCCGCTCCATCGTGCGCGCCGTAGACGCGGAGATCCCCATCCTGGACATGCAGCCCGTTTCCGCGATGTACGCCGAGGCGCTGGCCCGCGAACGGCTGATCGCCATGTTGCTGGCCGCCTTCGCGGTGGCCGCGGCGCTCCTCGCCGCGGTGGGGCTCTACGGGGTGGTGGCCCAGCTTGCCCTCAGCCGCACGCGCGAGTTCGGCATCCGCGTCTCCCTGGGTGCCGACCGCCGCTCGATCTTCCGCCTCGCGCTCCGCGGCGGCACGCAGTCGGTGGCCCTCGGCCTCGGCGTCGGCGTCGCGCTCGCGTGGGCGGGGCTGCGCTTCCTCAAGGCGGGCGTCGCCGGGCTCACCGAGGCGCAGCCCCTCGCGTTCCTCGCGGCGGGTGCGCTCCTCGCGCTCGTGACCCTGGCGGCCATGGGCGTGCCGGCGGCGCGGGCGGCCAAGGTCGACCCCACCGAGGCGCTGCGCGCGGAGTAGCGTCAGCGCGTCAGCCGCCCCTCGGGCAATACCTCCCCTGGATGCACCGGAGCGAGCGCTGTCCTGGACCTGTGCATCTCCTATCGTTCGGCACCGTCCCGGTCTGCGGGGGACCGTCGCCCGTCGCTGCGCCTCCCCGGCGGGTCACCTTACCGCGAGGCCAGCACCTCCGGGATGAGGTCGAAGGGCACGGGGCCGACCCGGAGGATCGCATCGTTGAACGCCCGGACGTCGAATCCCTCCCCCAGCCGCTCCTTCTCCGCTTCCAGGATCCTCCTGAGGACATCCGCCCCCAGGAAGTAGCTCGTCACCTGCATGGGGCTCCGTTCCAGACGTCCCCAGAGGCTCTTGGCGAACTGCGGCGCCAGGAGGGATTCCTCCTCGGAGAATCGCAGGACCTGGTCCTCCGTCCAGCCGAAACAGTGGACCTGCACGCTGGTGTAGGCCCGGTTGGCGTTTTCCAGGCGCTTCCTCAGGTGGGCCAGATAGGTGAGGCGGTCGTGGTCGTCCCAGCCGGCGTCCAGAGCGATCTTCTCCACCAGGGTGGCCCATCCCTCGATGTAGGGCTCGTAGGGAAACAAGCTCCGGGCCTGCCGGGGGTTCGTGGAGGCGATCTTCGCCTGCATGTAGTGCCCCGGGAACAGCTCGTGGACGATGATGGCCTTGTTGAAGTGGTTGTTGAAGGAACGGTAGAAGTCCTCCTTCTCCGCGGCCGGGAACGTGTCTTCGATGGTCGGGATGCTCAGCACCGTCACGGCCGTCGCATCGAAGGGGGGCGCAGGGTCCACGAATCCGATCCGCTGCGCGGGCCCCGCGCTGGCCGGCGTGAGGACGATATCCAGCGTCCGCTCCGGAGGCAGGGTGGCGATGCCCGCTTCCCGGACGAAGGCTTCGGCCTCGTCGGCGAAGCGGGTGAAGAGCTCCAGGGACTCTTGCTGGCTGGATGCCCGGTCCTTCTCCATCTCGGTCAGCGCCCAGGCGACGAGGGCGCCCTCGTCCCCGGGCGGCGGGGTCGGACCGGCGGGCGTCAGCGCGTGGACCTCCGCCCAGTACGCGGCCGCCGTTTCGGCCATGAGCCGCCGAACGTCGTGGATCTCCTGAAGGGCCCGCTCCGCCACTTCTTCCGGGGTGATCTCCATGTCGTAGTACTGGACGAGCGCTGCCGCGTAGGCGTCCCGGCCCAGTGGGAAGTCTTCCGGGGCCGCCTCACCCTCGCTCCCCTCCGGCCCACCCTCGGGTTCCTTCCAGCGAGAAAGCTCGGCCCGGCCCCGGTTGCGGATGAGGCGGAGATCGATCCGGAGGTCCAGCGGGAGGGTGGCCGGTGCGGTGGAGATGCGGTCCAGGATGGAGTCGTTGAAGGCCGCCCAGGCCTCGATTCCCGCGGGAGAGCGATCCCCGGTCCTATCCCGGTATTCTCCGAGGCCCAGAGCGGCGGCTCTCTCCGGGTGGAAGTCCTTCCAGGCCTCGATGTACCCGGAAGTCAGGGACTCGAAGGCAGCCTCCGTCTCCCCGTCCGAGTCCGGTCCCCGGCAGGAGAGGGCCACGCCGGCCACCATGGCCAGGAGTCCGAGAAGAAGGGGATGTCCGACGCTGCGCACGGGGCACCAGCCTTTCAGGTGAAACGTCGAGATGTCCTCGGAAGGACGAGGGCCTCTCGGAGTCCCGAACGGATGCAATCATGGCCTCCCCCGCTTCATCCGTCGACCGCGTGACCGGGCCGGGTCTCAGCGCTCGACGTCGATCCACGCCACGGAGGGCACGCCGAGGGAGTCGACCCTCGCCCCCCAGACGCGGCCCTCCCGGAAGCGGAAGGCGGTGAAGCCGTCGGGTAGACGGAAGACCGTGCGCAACCCGTCCGCCCTGTACCGCCACCACTCGGGGCCGCGCCCCAGCCCGGGACTCCCGGTATCGAAGAGCTCGATCCAGAGCGTCCCGTCCCCCACGCAGCGCAGGTCCGCGTACTCCGGGAAGACATCGGCGGACATCGCGGTGAGCTGGGAGAACTGCGCCTTGAAGGAGGCGCGCATCTGAGCGCTGTCCACACGCTGCGACGCTGGGACCTCCTCATGATACTGCCGGTCGAACATCCCGAAGAAGCGGTCGAAGGTGAGCGCCACGCGGCGCTCGTCGGGGAGGGCGATGGGCTGGCGCTCGTCGCCGCCGGGCGTGAACCGCCGGAGCGCGTTCCGGAGCGGATCGTAGAGCGCCAGGCCACCGTCGCCGCACACGGCCCAGACCGGGTACGGCAGGAACAGGGTGGCACCCGGCCAACGCTTGCCGGGGTCGTCGAGCAGGTCCGCCACGGCCTGCCGAGGCTCGACCAGGGGCGCGACACCGTCGGTGCGGATGAGCCGCACGTCCGCCTTCCAGAGGCGGAGCCCCGTCCAGGGCTCCGTGGATCGACGGCCCCGTGCGAGCAGGATCCCACCCGCCGCGGGGGCCATCCACGGATTCGCCGGCCGGAATCCGGCGCCCTGGAACGAGACGAGGCTGGACGGTGGGAGGCTGTCGCTCGGCAAACGCAGGTCGGGGCCGACCTCGGGCCCGACGCGGCGCAGGGCGTGGCGTGGCACGTCGTACGTCCACACCTCCCCGGAGGCGGGACCCCGCACCAACCCCACCGGGAACCCGTACTCTCCGGGGCCGTCCCCGGTGGCGCCGAAGGCACGCTCCATCCGCCCGTCCGGGGCCACGACGACGAAGAAGGGCTCCACGGAGTTGAGGATCCAGATGCGCCCATCGCCGGCCACCTCCAGATCCATGACGCGGGCGAGGACGCCAGGGGCGGCCAGGACATGGACCTGTCCCTGGGCCACCACCACAGGCGTGTTGGCGTCGCGCGCCGGCGTCTCGGTTGCACACGCCACGAGAAGCGGGAGCGCTGCGAGGGCTCCCCACCTCTTCCCTTTCTCAGTCCAGCCTCGACGGTGGTTGCGCATCGCCGCACCTATCACTAGAGCCTCGATATATCGACGATCTTTATATACACATCCATGGGCAGCCACACAAGGGTCGAGAGGCCTCTACCAGTCCTGCCCCTGCTCTGCCCTGCTTGTGGCGGCCAGATGTCCGTCCTCGCCTCCTCACCGACCCGCCGACGCCGAGCCCGACCCCGACTTCGACTTCGCTCAGTCGCTACCCCCCGGCCTCCACGACCGACGCCCCGCCCAACCCGCCATCGCGATGCCTCAACGGCCATCCAATCCCGGCAGATGCTTCCGCTCCAGGGCTTCCCAGCTCCTCCCCCTGGCTGCCCTCCACAAGCAAAGCGGCGAGAGCTCTGCCCATCCCGGTTGACGGGGCGCGGAACTGCTACCTAAGGTGCGCCGACCCATCCGGCAGAACGAGCCTCCACAGCATGAGGAGCATTCATGACTCGACTCGAGAAGATCGTGGCCGTCGCTGTGGGCGTGGCCGCCCTTGGCGCCTGTGGCGCGCCGCCCCCCGAGGCCGATGTGGTCATCGCCCCCGCGGACCTCGCCCGCGCCCTGGCCAACGATCGGAAGGCGGCCCTGGCGACGTACGGCGGAAAGGTCCTGGAGCTGTCCGGGACCGTGGCAGGGAAGATCGAACCGGAGGGGCTCAACCCCACGCAGGGCGTAGTGTTCGCCGGCATCGACCAGAAGCTCGCGTTCGACTCCGACCTCAATTTCGTCATGTTCGATTCGGAAGACGCGGCCGCCACCACGGAATTCGAGAGCATCGCAGTCGGCGACGCTGTCACTGTGGTGTGCCGACTCGAGGCGCTCAACGAATCGGGCAGCCTCATCCTGGTGAAGGGGTGCCGCATGAAGGGGTGAGTGGGTCACCGGGGTGGGTACGGTCAACTTGGTGAATTCGGAGCGACACGCACTCAGGGGGCGACCAGCGGCCGTGGCCGCGAACCTGTGACCTCATGCTCCGGAGGCGTACTCCGAGGATCCGATCCCGGACATCCTGCGCACGAGATTGCCGGAATCACGGGACAGCGTGTGCACGTCGCACAGGGGGCTCTGCGCCGTTGCTGGACCTTCCTGCCAGCCTGCACAGGTCCAGTTGCGAGCACACCTGCGAGCAGGGCGAAGCTCGCCTGTTCTGGCCCCAGACCTTGATGCGTACGGACAATGGCCGTACGTTTCAGCCTGGCAGTGCCTCCATCCTGAAGAGGATAGAATGACCACCAGGAAGGCGACCCGCCAGCGGTCCGAACGAGTCGAAGCCCGCGTCACGCCCCAGCAGAAGAAGCTCCTGGAACGAGCAGCGGCCCTGGATGGGCGCACGTTGACAGACTTCGTGCTGAGCAGTGCCCAGGCGGCGGCCGCGGAGACCATCGCCCGCCATGAGTTGCTGGAGCTCACGCCTGACGACCAGGGTGTCTTCGTCGCGGCGCTCCTGAAGCCGCCGGCACCGAACAAGGCGTTGCGCGCGGCCGCCGAACGATACATGGCGTCCATGGGACGCTGACGCCGTGGGCGACGCGCTGACCGCGCAGGCCATCGTAGCCCTCGACGACTCCCATGACCGACGTTCGTTCCATTGTGGCGTCGAGGCGCTGGACCGCTACCTCCACGCGCAGGCCGGACAGGACCAGCGGAGGCGGATCGCTGCCTGCTTCGTGCTCCACGATCCGGCACGATCCAGGATCGCCGGATACCACACCCTGTCCGCCTTCTCCGTGATCGGTACGGATCTCCCGGACGCCCTCCAGAAGAAGCTCCCGAAATACGGACAGATACCGTGCACGCTCCTCGGCCGGCTGGCGGTGGATACCGACTACCGCGGGTCGGGCCTGGGAAGCCATCTCCTGCTTGACGCTATGCAGCGGGCGCTGCTGCAGTCGGGCGAGGTCGCATCCTGGGCGGTCATCGTGGACGCCGAGAGCGAGGCCGCCCAGCGATTCTACGCGCACTACGGCTTCATGGCATTGCCGCAGACACCCCGGCGGGCCTTTCTGCCGATGGGCACGATCGCGGCGCTGTTTCGTTGAGCTGACGCCCGACCTACGCTGCTCTTGGTGGGCTTGGGCCCATCGGAGCATGGCGCCGCTCAATGCGCCATGCCACGGTCGGTCATGGCCACCTCAGCGAAGGGCCTCTTCCAACCGCGGACACGGCCCACCACCCCGGCCAGGCTGGTCCACGTCACGGCCCACCGCCCCGCTGCTACCTACCGTGCCTTCCTGCCCGTGCGGCGCGGTTGGATTTCCTATCCGTCTCGCCCGGGGTGGCCAGGGACTCACCGAGGTGGGGATGGTGGTGGGGACGCCCGCGTACATGGCGCCGGAGCAGCTCATGGCCGAGGAGGTGGACGGGCGCGCCGACCTGTACGCCGCGGGGGTGCTCATGTACGAGTGCCTCACCGGGCGCCTCCCGCACCAGCCCGCGTCCCTCATGTCGGCTCTTCACCGAACGGAAGCGCCGGACGCCGATGCACTCGAGGGCCGGCTCTCTCGACTGGACCCTGTCGGCGATATAGTCTATTCGCCATCGTCCCGCCCGACGCCGAGGTTGCACCGTGACGAAGCCGTTCCAGGAGGTGGCCGACGCGCTGGCGGATCGGTACCGCATCGAGCGCCGCGTCGGGGAGGGCGGGATGGCGACCGTCTACCTGGCGCACGACGTGCGCCACGACCGGCGGGTGGCCGTCAAGGTGCTGCGTCCGGAGCTGGCCGCGGTTCTCGGGTTCGAGCGCTTCCTCGCGGAGATCCACACCACGGCGAGCCTCCAGCACCCGAACATTCTGCCCCTCTTCGACTCCGGCATGGCGGGCTCGCTGCCCTTCTACGTCATGCCGTTCGTCGACGGAGAGTCGCTGCGCCAGCGACTGGACCGCGAGAAGCAGCTCCCCGTCGCCGATGCGATAGGCATCGCGGCTGAGGTGGCCACCGCCCTGGACTACGCTCATGAGCGGGGCGTCGTGCATCGGGACATCAAGCCGGAGAACATCCTCCTGCAACACGGCCGCGCCCTCGTGGCCGACTTCGGCATCGCCCTCGCCGCGGTTCGCGCCGGGGATCCCCGCCTGACCGAGACCGCCGTGTCCCTCGGAACGCCGCGGTACATGTCTCCGGAGCAGGCGTCGGGCGAGCGGGACCTCACCAGCGCGACCGACGTCTTCGCCCTCGGTGCGGTGACGTACGAGATGCTCACCGGCGCCCCTCCGTTCTCGGGCGTGACCGCACAGGCGATCCTCGCGAACGTCCTGACGACGACGCCCCGGTCGGTGCGTGAGCAACGCCACCGCGTGCCGGAGCACGTGGAGGACGCCGTTCTCACCGCCCTGGAGCCCCTTCCCGCCGACCGCTTCAGGAGCGCGGGGGACTTCGCGCGGGCGCTCACGGGCGACGTCGCCGCGGCGCGTCGTGCAGGAGCGGAGCGGGTGCGAGGCGCCGGGCGTCTGCCATGGGTCGCCTCCCTTCTGCTGGTGGCGGCGTTAGGGGCGTGGGGGTGGGTTCGCTCTGTCGGAAAGGGCACCCCGTCGCGACACCCCGTCCACGCGACCATCCTCCTTCCCGCCGACCGGACCATGACGCAGGACCAGAGGCCCTTCGACGTGTCGTCCGACGGTACGGAGATCGTGTACGTGGGGGGGACCGAAGGAAGCACGCGGCTCTACCTGAGGCCCGTCGGAGACTTCGAGGCGACGCCCATCTCGGGCACCGACGGGGCGCGGAGCCCGTTCTTCTCGCCGGACGGCCGCTGGGTGGCCTTCGTCACGGACGAATACCTGGAGAAGGCCCCGATCTCGGGTGGCGCGCCGATTCGCCTCACGGCGCTGCCCGCCGGGTGGGAGGGGGGAAGCTGGAGCGACGACGGCACCATCATATTCGCAGCCGACGCGCCGCACCTGTACCGCGTCTCCGAAGGCGGCGGCACGCCGGACTCGACGATCCTGCGGAGGTCGGCTGCCGACGGTCGCCAGGAGGAGACCTTCCCCACCGGCACAAGGGTAAGGTGGCCGATGCTCCTTCCCGACGGATGCCACGCGCTGGCCGCCGTCGACACGGTGGTGTCCGTGGTGGATCTCGCCAGCGGTGAGGTGAAACCGCTCGTCCACGGACGCCAGGCCATCTACCTGCCTACCGGACACGTGCTCTACGACGAGGGCGAAGGGAGGGTCAGGATCGTTCCCTTTGACACCCGTCACCTCGCGCTGAACGGCGAGCCGACGCCGGCCTTCGAGGCGTTCAGGGGACCCGGAGGGGGCGCCGCGCAGTTCGCCGTGGCGCGGGACGGCACGCTCGTGTACGTGCCCGGTGGGTTCGACCGCTCCCTGGTGATGGTCGATGAGCAGGGAAGGGAAACACCGCTGACCCTCGCTCCGCGCGGGTACCGCTTTCCCATGTTCTCCGACGACGGAACCCGCCTGGCGGTCACCGTCGACCCGCGTCCCTCCCGCATCTGGGTGGTCGATCTGCGGGACGGCAGTGCCATCCCCGTCACCAGCGAAGGTCACGCCATCGCCCCGGTGTGGGCACCCGACGGAACCGCCCTGGCGTTCTGTCGCGACGGCCCGGTGTACACCATGAATCAGCCCGGCACCGACGAGCCTCGCCTCGCCTCGCCCATGGAAGTGCCCCGCGGCGACCTTCTGATCCCTACCGACTGGCGTACGACGGGCATCCTGGCGACGTGGTACCGCGGGGCGTCTGCGCACATGGTGGTTCTCCGGCCTGGAGAGCCGATCACCGACCTTCCGCCGGCCGGCGGCCATGACTTGTCGGGAGAGTTCTCGCCCGACGGACGGTGGATCACGTTCCGCTCCGACGTCGCCGGCAGCGCCGAGGTGTACGTACGCGCCTTTCCCGGGAAGGGTGCACCCCGGCGGATCTCCTCCGGAGGAGGTGCCGAGCCACACTGGTCCCGGGACGGCACCCGGATCTTCTACAGGTCCGGGACCACGATCATGGCGGTGCCGGTGCGAACGCAGCCGACGTTCGCCACCACCGGGCCACCGAGAGCGCTCTTCTCCGGGGCCTTCGACTTCTCGACCTACGGCAACTGGGACGCGGGGCCCGACGGAGAATTCGTCTTCGTGCGCAGCGCCACGACGCCGGGAAGCCGCCTCCTGGTCGTTCTCGATTGGTTCGACGAGATCCTGAGGCGCCCTGCGTCGTAACGCCGCGGCTCCATGCGGGGGAGCTGTCCAGGCCGCTGGTGGCGATCGGATAGCGTGGAGTACCTGGAGCGGCGGGCTCGACTGGCCACCCACCGCTTCGACGACCTTGGCGGGTAGCTCAGGCCCTTTCGCGTGGTTCGGAGGCCTGCCCCGCGCCCGGTGCACCACGGCCCGGTCCCCCTCGACCTCGAAGCGCGCCACGATCCGGTAGACCTGTCGACGGCTGAGCTCCAGTAGCTCCGCCCCCCGCACCACCGGCACTCGCCCCTCCGCCACCTGCCGGATCACCACCAGGCGATCCCGGTCCCGCTGGCTCATGTGCAGCATCTCCCCACTCCGCCGGAGGGCCCTCGCGACTGCTCGCCCCTCCAGAGTGGGACATTTCTGTTTCAATCAACTGTGACATTTCTCGTTCAACGCTACACCGGCGGAGCCCTCAATCTTGCTCACCGCCCCGCTGCTACCTACCGTGCCCTCCTGCCCGTGCGCGCGGTTGGATTTTCCTATCCGTCCGGCTGGCCGCACTTCCCGGTGCGGTGGGGGCAGAGACGGGATGTCTTCGACGAAATCCCCAAATGGCTCGAGAGTCACAACCCACGGAAGGGAGCGGCGTCATGAGGACCGGTGCCCGCACGTGCGACCTCGTCTTCAGGTCGACCCTGATCCTCGCCCTCGCCTGTGCCGGGCGGACCGCGCCGCTCGCGGGCCAGTCCACGCGGCTGCTGCGCCAGCCCGACGTGAGCGCCACCTCGGTGGTGTTCGGGTATGCGGGCGACATCTGGGTGGTGGGCCGGGACGGGGGTGACGCCCGACGTCTGACCTCGTCGCCCACGGTGGAGAGCGACCCGCGTTTCTCCCCCGACGGAAAGTGGATCGCGTTCACCGGCACGTACGGCGGCAACGCGGACGTGTACGTGATGAGCGCCGACGGGGGCACACCCACGCGGCTCACCTGGCATCCGGGGCCTGACGCCGTGCTCGGATGGATGCCGGACGGCAAGGCCGTGGTCTTCATGTCCACGCGGACGGGCGTGCCGGACGCGGAGCCGAAGCTGTGGACGGTGCCGGTGACCGGGGGGCTGCCGAGCCCTCTGCCGGTGCCCCGGGCCCTGGCGGGCTCGGTCTCCCCCGACGGCACGGCGATCGCGTACCAGCTCGTGCGCCCGTGGGAGTCGGAGATGAAGCGGTACCGCGGCGGGCAGAACCAGCCCATCCGCGTGTTGAACGTCAGCTCCCACGCCATGGAGAAGCTCCCCTGGACGAACAGCCGCGACCAGCAGCCCGTGTGGCTGGGGAGCACGATCTATTTCATCTCCGACCGGGACTGGACGAACAACGTCTGGTCGTACGATACCCGCACGAAGGCGCTGAAGCAGATCACGCACTTCGACGACTATGAAGTGCAGAGTGTGGGCGCCGGTGGGGGTGTGGTGGCGTACGAGCAGGCCGGGGACGTCCACCTGTACGATCCGGCCACGAGCCAGGACCGCAAGCTCGACATCCGTGCCAACGGCGACTTCCCGTGGGCCATGCCCCACCCCGTGGACGTGTCCGAGGCCCTGAGGAACCCGCAGCTCTCCCCCACAGGGGTGCGCGCCCTCTTCGAGGCCCGCGGCGACGTCATCACCGTCCCCACCGATAAGGGCTCGTGGCGCGATCTCACGCCGAGCTCGGCCTCCGCCGAGCGCGCGCCGGTCTGGTCTCCGGACGGGAAGCAGATCGCGTGGTTCAGCGACGCGGGCGGCGACTACCAGCTCATGGTGGGCGGACAGGACGGCCTCGACGACCCCAGGGCCTACAAGCTCGAGCACCCGACCTTCTATTACGCCCCGTCGTGGTCGCCGGACGGCAAGAAGATCCTGTTCCAGGACGCCGAGATGAACTTGTCGGTCCTCGACCTCGCGTCGGGCAAGCAGACCCACGTGGACCAGGGGAACTACAGTTGGCCGGACAGGGACATGTTCCCCTCATGGTCTCCTGACTCCCGTTGGATCGGCTACACGAAGCGGCTGCCTGGCTCGCAGTACCACGCGGTGTTCGCGTACGACGTGGGCGCGGGCGTGGCGCACCAGCTCACCGACGGGCTGTCGGACGCCATCGCGCCGATCTGGGACCGCGGTGGCAAGTACATGCTCTTCCTCGCGTCCACGAACTTCGCGCTGAATACCGGGTGGCTCGACATGAGCTCGTACGAGCGCCCGGTGGATCGCGGCGTCTACCTCGCGGTCCTCTCGAAGAGCGATCCGTCGCCGCTCCTTCCCGAGCCGGGTGACGAGCCCGCCGATACGACGGCCAAGGCGAAGCCGGGCGCCGGAGCTACGGGTGCGAAGACGGACTCCGTGACCGTGCACGTCGACTTCGACGGCTTCATGCAACGCGTCATCTCGTTGAACGTGCCGAGCCGTGACTACGCGAACCTAAAGGCGGGAAGCGCGGGTCGGTGGTTCTACCTGGAGCGCGTCCCGAACCACGCCGACATCTTGCACCGCTACGACCTCGGGGACCGCGAGGCGATCGACTTCGTCGGGGCGGTGGCCGAGGAGTACGCCATCTCGTTCGACGGCAAGCAGCTCCTCTATCAGGGCGCCGCGCCTACCGGGCGGCCCAACGGCCAGTGGGCGGTCGTGGACGCCGCGGGACCGGCGCCCACCGCCGGCAAGGGACACCTCTCGACCTCGAACCTCGAGATCGACCTCGATCCCACCATCGAGTGGCGTCAGATGTTCGACGAGGCGTGGCGCATCGAGCGCGACTACCTGTACGTGGCCAACATGAACGGCGTCGACTGGCCGGCGATGAAGAAGAAGTACGCGACATTCCTGCCGTACGTGCGCCATCGGACCGACCTGAACCGCATCCTCGACGAGATGCAGGGCGAGCTCACCCTCGCGCACAGCTTCGTGGGCGGTGGCGACATGCCCCACGTCGACGCCCTGCCCGCGGGCCTCCTCGGTGCCGACCTGGAGGTGGCCAACGGCCGCTACCGCATCGTCAAGATCTACAACGGGGAGAACTGGAACCCGCAGCTCCGCGCCCCTTTGTCGGCGCCGGGCGTCGACGTGCGCGTCGGTGACTATATCCTCGCGGTGAACGGCCACGACCTGTCCGCGCCCGAGAACCCTTACGCGCCCTTCGTCGGCACCGTCGACAAGCAGGTCCAGCTGCGCGTCAACGAGCGGCCCACCGCGGACGGATCGCGCCTGGTCACGGTCGTGCCGGTGGGCAGCGAGACCGCGCTCCGGACCCGCGACTGGATCGAGTCCAACCGCCGCAAGGTCGACTCGCTCTCCAACGGCCAGCTCGCGTACGTCTACATCCCCGACACCGGGGGCGGTGGGTACACGAACTTCAACCGCTACTACTTCGCGCAGCAGGAGAAGAAGGGCGCCGTCATCGACGAGCGCTTCAACCACGGCGGCAGCATCGCCGACTACATGGTCGACATCATGAGTCGCCAGCTCCACGGCTACTTCAACGAGCGGCTGGGCGACCGGTACACCTTCGTGACGGCGCCGGCTGCGGCCATCTGGGGCCCGAAGGTCCTCGTCATCAACGAGATGAGCGGCTCGGGCGGCGACGCCTTCCCGTACATGTTCCGGCAGATGAAGATCGGACCGCTCATCGGCACGAAGACGTGGGGCGGACTCGTGGGCCACGGAGGCGAGCCGGACCTGGTCGACGGCGGCCACATCAGCGCTCCGAGCATCGGCTTCTACGACAACGACGGGAAGTGGGCGGTGGAGAACGAGGGGGTGGCGCCGGACATCGAGGTCGAGCAGACGCCGACCGAGCAGCTCGCCGGCCACGACCCCCAGCTCGAGCGGGCGGTGGCGGAGGCCATGAGGCTGCTCCGTGAGCAACCGATGCAGCTCAAGGCCGTGCCGCCGGGTCCCGATCGCACGCATCCCGGGCGGGGAGGGTCCGGCAACCGCTAGTCCACGACGCCAGAACCGCCTCGATCGCGGCCAGCTCGGCGTCGTCGAACGGCGCGCCGTCGAGACACCCGAGCGAGTCCACGAGCTGCTCGGGCCGGCTCGGGCCGGCTCGCGCCGACCAGCACCGCTGTCGTGATGTTGGGCGGCAAATCGCTACGTCGTCAGCCGGATCGCGGCGCGGACGCCGACCTCGAGGATGGCGTCGGATTCGGCGCGGTCCGGGGTCGCGCGCGCGAGTTGCAGCGTCCCGGCGAGGAGTCCCAGGAAGGCCGCCGCATCTGCGCGGCCCACCTCTTGGCCTCGTCGTGACGACAACGACGTTGCGATTGCATCGAGCGTCGGGGCGTTCTGGGAAGCGAACGTGTGTCGTGTCGGGCGGGGATGCCGCGCCACCTCCGGCGCCAAGGCCGCGATGGGGCACCCGGTCCCCGGCGAATCGCGGTGTTCCGGACTCAGATAGGCACGAAGCGCCGCCTCCAGGTCCCCTTGTCGAATCGCCTGTGTGAGCTCCTCGTGCCGAGCCCGAAGCGATTGAAGGAGGGCCTCTTGGAGCAACGCCTCCTTCGACTCGAAATGGGTGTAGAACGTTCCCACGGTCAAGTCGGCCTCGGCCATGATCCTCGCCAAGCCCACAGCGCCGATGCCGTGCTCTCGAAAGAGGCGCGATGCTGCCTCCACGATCCGTTCGCGTGTTTCCTCGTTGTGTCCTGCGGCGTATCGCATCGGCGCCTCGAGCGATTGATGTCCCTACTTCACCTTGATGACGACCTTGCCTCTGGCACGTCCCGTTTCGACGTAGGCCAGCGATTGGTTGGTTTCGTCGAATGCAAAGACCTTGTCCACTACCGGGCGAATACGTCCAGCGTCCACAAGAGCGGCAACTTGTCGCAACTGGTGGCCGCTTGCTTTCATGAAGAGGAACGAGAACGAGGTATTGCGTCTCCTGGCCTTTCGCCGTGTGCCCGAACTCAGCAGGCGGGTGAAGAACGGCTCCTCGACGTTCCACGTGGGTAACGACGGCAACTGAAGACATCGAGAGCCGAACAGATGCCGCAGGATGCGGGACACTCGATAGGCTGGCCCCGCGGTCGCAGGGAGTGCCAGGTGGGGCCCAATGACCCGCAAAGGCCTTTTGGCTAACGAGTTGCACGATGCGCGTGCCCCCTCGGTAGCGATGGGGCGGCTGGGGCCTCGTAGGAGTCGACGACGCTGGGACTTTCCGCCACGTCACCCACCCAGAACGTCGAGGAACCTGAAGAACTTCACGAACCAAGGCGCTCCGATTTCCTTCGCGAATTCTGGATCAGGCGGACCAGAGATCGAGATGAGCCGCCCACCGGGTCGCAACGTGCGGAAGGACTTGTCGAGCGCCTTGCCATCCCGGCTATGCAGCACCAGGTCGTAGTCGCTCAGTTTGACCGCGAAATCCTCCTTCTTGTAGTCCACGATGACGTCTGCCTGTAGCCGGCCTCAGCGAGCCGCTGGGCCGTGGCTTCGCCGATGCCCGATGACGCGCCCGTAACGAGCGCGACGTTGCTCTTCATGATGTCTCCCTCCGACTCGGTTGCAGGCTTGCTGGCGCGCGGCTCAGGCATCCATCCCCCGCCGCCACGTCTCTGATTGCAGTATGGGCGTAATGCACTAACGCCGGCGGTCAAGGGGCGTCAGAAAGAGCCTTCGAGGAAGCCCAGCCAGGTGGGCGACATCCTCACGAGGGGGCGGCGAGGGTCACCATTCGGCCCGCGCCGCCCGGGCGAGCGCTATCCCTGCTTGTCCCAGACTTGCCATCGGTCGTTGCCCGTCCCCGGTGCCTCCCCTACCCTTCGGAACGCTACTCTCACCCCCGCTGGCGGGACATCCATGAACGCCTCACGGACCACGCTGACGGCGCTGGCTCTGGTAGCCTTCGCGACCCCACTCGCAGCGCAGCAGAAGCGTGCGCTGGACCACGCAGACTACGACATCTGGAAGCGAATCCAGAACGAGATCGTGTCCCGAGACGGACACTGGCTCGCGTATCAGCTCACCCCCGGTGACGGTGACGGCACCCTGAACGTCCGGGGTCTGAACCAGGATCGGTCTGCGGTGGTGGAGCGGGGGATCTCCCCCGCACTGACGGCCGACGGCCGATGGCTCGTGGCGCGCATCGCGCCCATGGACAGCGCGGTGACGCAGGCCAAGAAGGAGAAGAAGAAGGCCGCCGACCAACCCAAGGACTCCCTCGTGATCCTCGACCTCGGCGGGTCCCTCGACCCGGCCTCGGCGTTCCGGGCCGAGCGCGTGAAGTCGTTCGAGATCCCCGAAGACGACTCGCGGTGGATGGCCTATCTCCTGGAACAGGCCCCCGACACCGCCAAGAAGGAAGCACGACCGGGCGGCGGCCAGGGAGGCGAACAGCCCGCGGGGGAGAAGAAGCCCGACGAGGCCAAGAAGCCACGGACCGACGACGGCGCCACCCTGGTGGTGCGCGACCTGTCGACCGGGCAGGAGCGCCGCTTCGAGCACGTCGTGGAGTACGTCTTCGCGAAGGACGGGTCCGCCCTCTACTACACCGCCTCCGGGGAGAAGGGGGACGCCGACGGCGTGTTCCGCGTCGGCCGTAGCGGCGACGCCGAAGCCGTGACCACCGGCGAGGGCCGCTACCTGCAGCTGGTGGTCGCCGACGACGGCAAGCGCGTGGCCTTCGTCACCGACCGCGACGATCGCGCCACGGATGCGCCGGCCTTCGCTCTGTACCTCGGCGGGGCGTCGGGGCCGGCGACGTCGGTGGTGGCGCCGGGCGCCGCCGGTCTGCCCGACGGCTGGGCGCCCAGCCAGAACGGTGAGGTGAGCTTCTCGGACAACGGCCGGCGCGTCTTCTTCGGCTCGGCGGCCGAGCCCGTCTACGAGAAGCCCGACTCGACGCCTGCCGACGAGAAGGTCTCGGTGGACATCTGGAACTGGAAGGACCCCTACCTGCAGCCCATGCAGCTCCTGCAGGCGGACGAGGAGAAGAAGCGCACCTACCAGGCCCTCTGGGACGTGAGCGCCAGGAAGGTGGTGCAGCTCGCCACCGTGGACATGCCCGACGTGACGGTGGGGGACGAGGGAGACGCCGACGTCGCGCTGGGCCTGTCGGACCTGCCGTACCGCCAGGCGCTCTCGTGGGACGGCCGGAGCTACTACGACGTCTACGTGGTGGACCCCGCCACCGGCGCCAGGGAGAAGGCGACCGAACGGGTGAGCGAGACGCCGCGACTCTCCCCGGCGGGGAACTACGCGTGGTGGTGGGACGGCGAGGCCAAGGCGTGGATGGCCATGGACACGCACACGAAGGCGGTCCGCAATCTCACCGCCGCCGCGGACGCGGCGTTCCAGGACGAGCTCAACGACGTTCCCGATCTGCCGTCGCCGTACGGGTCGGCCGGATGGACCGACGGAGACCAGTCGTTCCTCGCGTACGACGCCTACGATATCTGGATGCTCGACCCCACGGGGAAGAAGGCCCCCCGGGACGTCACCGAAGGTGTCGGCCGGAAGAGCGACCTCCGCTTCCGGTACGTGTCCCTGGACGGAGAAGGGGGCTTCGGCCGCTTCCGCCGGGGACCTGCCGAGGCCATCCCCGGCGACAAGGACGTGATCCTGTCCGCCTTCGACGTGACGACCAAGGCGAGCGGCTACTACCGCGACCGGTTCGACGCGACCCGGGAGCCGCAGCGTCTCATCTGGGGGGACGCGATGTTCTCGGGCGTGCGGAAGGCCGACGACGCCGACGTCCTTCTCTTCGATCGCGAGACGTTCCGGGACTTCCCGGACCTGTGGGTGACCGACGCAGGCTTCGACGCTCCCCGCAAGGTGACCGACGCCAATCCCCAACAGGCGAGCTACTCGTGGGGAACGGAGGAGCTGGTCTCCTGGACGTCCAACGACGGCATCCCCCTTCAGGGCATTCTCTACAAGCCCGACGGGTTCGATCCGTCGAAGAAGTATCCCATGATGGTCTACTTCTACGAGCGCAACTCCGACAACCTCCACCGCTACGTGATCCCCGCGGCGGGGAGCTCGTCCATCAACTACTCGTTCTATGTGTCCCGCGGCTACCTGCTCTTCGTGCCGGACATCCCGTACGAGATCGGGTACCCCGGCGAGAGCGCTCTGGACGCGGTCATCCCGGGCGTCCAGGAGATCGCGAACCGCGGCTTCGTGGACCGCGCGCACATCGGCGTCCAGGGCCATTCGTGGGGTGGCTATCAGATCGCGTACATGGTGACCCGGACCAACCTCTTCGCCGCCGCGGAGGCCGGTGCCCCGGTGGCCAACATGACGTCGGCGTACGGCGGCATCCGGTGGGGGACGGGGATGGTGCGCGAGTTCCAGTACGAGCACACGCAGAGCCGGATCGGCGGCACGCTCTGGGAGAACACGCAGACGTACATCGAGAACTCGCCGCTCTTCTTCGTGCCGAAGATCCAGACGCCGCTTCTCATGATGCACAACGACGCCGACACCGCGGTGCCCTGGTATCAGGGGATCGAGTTCTTCACCGCACTTCGGAGGCTGCACAAGCCGGCGTGGCTGGTGGTGTACAACCACGAGCAGCACGGGCTGTCGCGGGAGCCGGACCGGAAGGACTGGGCCATCCGCCTGCAGCAGTTCTTCGACCACTACCTCAAAGGGGCACCTGAGCCCGTCTGGATGGACAAGGGGGTGCCGGCCATCCTGAAGGGAAAGACCATGGGCCTCGAGCTGGAGACCGGAAAGATCACCAGCGAGCAGGGGGGGACAGGCCGCTGAGGGCCTGGCGTTCGCGCGCCCGTCTTCGGGATGGCATGAGGCGGAAGCTCGTCACGGTGGCGGCCGCCGGGGTTGTGACCCTGGCGGCCGTGGCCTCGCTCGGGCGCCGAACGGCGCTCGACGCCCGCATCCGCGAGGCGGTACACGACCCGGTCTAGACCGTGGAGGAGGCGCTCCGCCGTGGGCACTCCCGCCCGGAGGTTGTCGGACCACAGGCCCGGCCGCATTCGAACCAGCGACCTCATGCTCCGGAGGGCTGTGACCGGCGCCGACCTGCGTCGATCCGCGCAGATCTGCAACGGTTCACACCGATCTGCGCCGGGTCGGTGGGGGATCAAGCAGTCTCCCCTACCCCCATGACACATCCTGGATCTGGGTCCAGGGCACCACCGCCACATCGCTGCGGGCCTGGGCCTTCTCGCCGCCGTAGACGAGGCGGGCGACGGGGCTGCGCCCCTCTCCGGCCCGAGCAACGAGTTCGGGGAACTGCCGTAGCCCCGCGAAGAAGTCCTGTGCTACCGTTGCCCCCGACTTCACCTCGACCCCGATGACGCTCTGCTCCCCCTCGACTACGACGTCGATCTCTACCCCGCGGGTCTCCCTCAGGTAGAAGAGGTCGGCAGGGAGCCGGCCATGCAGTCGAGCCTTGAGTATCTCGGATGCGACCCAGGATTCGAAGATGGCTCCCCGTATCGGATGGGTCGCGAGTTGGTCCGGTGAGCGGATGCCAAGCAGGTTGCAGACGAGGCCCGTGTCCAGGAAATGGACCTTCGGCGCCTTCACAACCCGCTTCCTCGGGTTCCTGACCCAAGGCTGCAACTTGAACACGAGGAAGCTCGTCTCCAGGACGGAGATCCAAGAGCGTGCGGTATTGTGTGAGACCCCTGCATCGGCCCCGAGTGTGGAGAGGTTCAGCTCCTGCCCGGTCCGGCCCGCCGCAAGACGCACAAAGGTCGTGAAGGCATCCAGGTCCGTCACGTCGAGGACCTGTCGTACGTCACGCTGTACGTAGGTGGCGAGGTAGTCTCCCAGCCAGAGGTCGGCCGCGAGATTCCGGTCGTGGATGCGCGGATAGCCGCCCTCCCAGACCACGCGCCACACCTCCTCCCGAGGTCCGAATCTCAAGAGCTCTTCAAAGCTGAGTGGGAGGAGATTCAGTAGCGCGACTCGGCCTGCAAGGGACTGACTGATCGCCTCGGACAGGCCGAAGTGCTGGGAGCCGGTCAGGATGTATCGTCCCGGGCTCGGGTCGTTGTCGATCTCCTCCTGGAGATAGGGAAACAGGCCAGGCGCCCTCTGCACTTCGTCCAGGACGGCCGGCCCGGGAAAGCTCCGAAGGAAGCCCCGCGGATCGACCCGGGCAAACTCGCGCGTGTCCAGGGGCTCCAGGCTCACATACGCCCAGTCCGGAAACGTCGTTCTACAGAGCGTGGTCTTCCCCGACTGCCGGGGCCCGGTGACGGCGACCGCCGGGCCTTCCTGGACGGCCCGACGCAGAGCCGGCTCAAGGGTTCTGGAGATCATGCACCAATTGTAAATGTCATTGCCAATCCGTGCAATTGCCCCATGGGTGTGGGTCCGAACACGCGGACACGCGGCTGTTCGCGCCCCCGGGGCGCGTAGCGCCGCGGGAGCCGGATCCCGGCTACTCGTTCCGGAGCGCCGTCATCGGATCGACGCGCATCGCCCGGCGGGTCGGCGTGAGGCCGGCGAGCAACGCCACCAGCGCGAGAACGCCCGCCACGGCCAGGAGCGTCGCCGGATCGGTGGGCGTGACCTCGAAGAGTGACTTCTGCAGGAAGCGCGTGACGGCCAGCGCGCCCAGCAGCCCGATCAGCGATCCGGGGATCACGAGTGCCAGTGTCCGGCGCACGACGACCCGGATGACGTCGCGTGGAACCGCGCCGAGCGCGACACGGACCCCCAGCTCGTGCGTGCGCGCGGCGACGTCGTACGCGAGCACACCGTACGTGCCGACCGCGGCGAGCAGCAGCGCGAGCGCCGCGAAGATCGTCAACAGTCGCGTCTCGAAGCGTGAATCGGCGATCGATGCTGCCGCGGCGGCGTCCATCGACCGGATGTCTCTCAACGCCACGACCGGGTCGAGGTCGTGGGCGATCGCACGGAACGACCGCGTCAGGTCCGACGCCGTTCGCTCCGTGCGCACCACGAAGGTGACGTCGCGGATGAACACGAGGTCTTCCGTCTGCGCCATCGGGAAGTACTGGGCGCCGTCACGCCCCTGCGTCACCCCCCGCTGTACGATGTCGTCGACGATGCCGACGATCGTCCGCCATTCGCCCGGCTGGGGATCCTCGCCGTTCTCCGTGAGGCGCTGACCGATCGCGCCGAGTCCGTCGGGTGGCCAGAACCGTTGCGCGACCGAACGGCTCACGATCGTCACCGGGAGCGATGACGGGTCGTCGTGGCCGTCGAAGTCGCGGCCGGCGAAGAGTCGGATGCCCATCGTGCTGAAGTACCCCGGCGCCGTCACGAGCTTGTCGACCACGTAGCCCTCCGGCATCGAGCCGACGCCTTCGATGTGGAGATCGCCGCTGATGAGCGCCCCCCCGAGCGGAATCCAGTTCACCATCGTCGCCGCCTCGACGCCCGACACGTGCCCCAGGCGATCGACCATGCTCGCCTCGAACCCGCGGATGTCCGCAGCGTCCGGAAACGCAGCGGGCGACAGGCTCACCCCGAAGGTCACGACCCCGCTCGAGCGGAAGCCGGGGTCGACGCCGTGCATCCGTGCGAGGCTCCTGAGCAGCAGCCCGGCGCCGGTCGACAAAACGATCGCCAGGGCAAGCTGCGCGACCACGAACACGCGCCGAACCCGGTCGTGCGCCCCTGCGACCGCGCGTCCACTCGTCGTGAGCGCCTCACGCGGGTCCCGGCGGGTGCCCGCGAGCGCCGGGAAGATTCCGCACAGGAGACCCGCGACGAGCGACACAGCGAACGCCGCGCCGAGCACGCGCCAGTCCACCGTGATCTCCTGGCCGCGCGGAATCCGGCCGGCGGGCGCGGTCGCGACGAGGACGCGTACGCTCCACCTCGCGAGCACGACACCCGCGGCGCCGCCGACGCAGGCAAGGAGGACGCTCTCGGTCACGAGCTGGCGCACGATGCGTGCCCGTCCCGCGCCGAGCGCCGCCCGCACGCCGATCTCGTGCCGTCGCGTCGCAGCGCGGATCAGCAGCAGGTTCGCGATGTTGGCGCACGCGATCAGCAGGACGAGCGACACGGCGCCGCTCAACATCCACAACGACGGTCTCGCTCCCGCCACCAGCAGGTCGACGAGGGGACGAACGTCGGTGATCTCCGTGCCCGGCTTCTCGTCCGCCGTGGACGGCAACCGTGCGAGCGTCGACTCCAGCTCTCGTCGCGCCGTCTCGATCGACGTTCCGGGGGTCAGTCTCGCGATCACCGGCCGGAGGACGAGGCTGTTCGGATCGGGCCGCGCGGGAAGCGGCGTCCACAGCGCCGCCCCGTGGGGAAGATCGAAGGTCGGCGGCATCACGCCGATCACCGTGTACGCCACGCCGTCCAGGACGATCGACCTGCCGAGCGCCGAGCGCTCCCCTCCGAGGCGCTCCCGCCAGAACCGGTCGCTCAAGACCGCGACGTGGTCGTCACCCGCCTCCTCGTCGGCCGCCGTGAACGTGCGCCCCATGGCCGCCGATCCGCCGAGGGTGGCCATGAAACCGGCCGACGCCTGCGCCGTGCCGAGTCGCTCCGCGTCGCCGAGGCCGGTGAGCGTCATGCCACGGCCCGAGTAGCTGGCGAGCGACGCGAACGCGCGCAACGGCGTCGCGCGCAATTCAGCGAACGTGTGATCGCTCAGCGCCTGAGCGTCGGGCCCGAGCTCCGCGCGCAGATGCGAGAGCGTCACGAGCCGGTCCGACTCCGCAAAGGGCAGCGGCCTGAGCAGCGCACCGTTCACGACGGTGAACATCGCGGTGTTGGCGCCGATGCCGAGCGCGAAGGTGGCGACGGCGACCGCGGTGAACGCCGGCGACCGACGCAGGGAGCGCGCCGCATGTCGGACATCGCGAAGGAACCCGTCCCAACCATGGGACCCGCCACCACGCCAGGCGGCCCAGAGCGCCCGCCCTACCGCGGCCCGCGCCTGCCTCCGGTACCAGCGACGCGCCTTGCGCTCACCCTCGCTCCGCACCCGCTCGAGGAACAGTGTCTCCGCATCGTCGGGAAGGTCGGGCGTCCCGAGGCGGCGAGCTGCCCAGGCCATACGGGCACGGGGCCCACGGGGTGGCTTCGTCCCGGATCGGCTCACGGGAGGCTCTCGGGGTCCGGGAGCTCGAGGCCCCGCCACACGCGTGCCCACATCGCGCGAAAGTCGTCGAGGGCCCGGATCCCCTCCCGCGTCGGACGATAGAACCGGCGCGGACGTCCACCGCGCGGGGACGGATCCATCACCTCCGACCGCAGCAACCCCTTCTCCTCGAGTCGACGGAGCGTGACATGGATGGCCGGCAGGCTCGTTCCCCGCTCCGAGTGGAGCTCCAGCTCCTTGTAGACGGCCGTGCCGTTGGCTTCCGGCCCGAGGCGGACGACCCCGGTCAGCACCAGCGCCTCGAACTCGCCCAGATGCTCCCCCCTCCCCATCCTACCTCCCTCGCGGGGATACGTCGGCGATAGTATACAACATAATTTTATACTGCGCCACGACCTGGTCTCGCCTGGCCCATTCCGAGACCACGCCCTCTGTTGGCTTGAGATGTCCGATCTGCCCCCCCGGCCTCACCGCGGCCCTCTTCTCCTACCGCGACGGCGCCACGTCAACGCCGCATCCGGGAGCACGGCTGAAGGTCCCGACGTCCAGGATGACCCCACGAGATCCGGCCCCACGCGCACCGCATCGATCCTCGTCACCGCGCTCGCCGCCGCGGTGACGCTCGGCCCCGTCGGCACGCAGCCCCTCGCCGCGCAGGACTCGAGCGCTGCCCACACCGCACCCTACGAGCAGAGGCGCGCGAGATCTTTCGGCACATCGTCTCTTCATGCGCTCAGCCAGGTAGTCGACGTACCGCTGCAGCCAGAGGGTGCTGATGGAACGCAGGACGGGGTGGCCGCGCCGAAATACGCCACCGCAACCTCGAGCCGCTGCTCGAGCTCGGCGGGGGGCCGCCCGGAAATCCGGGTGGCGTCGGGTAACAGGCCGTTACCCGCGCCTGTTACCGGAGCCTGGCCGACCCCCAAGAACCAAAGAAGAGCCCGCACCGTAACCGACGGTGCGGGCTCGACTTGGAAGCAGTGCGCCCGACAGGATTGACCTCCGGGCGGCCTTCGGCCGTCCTCAGTCCCCTCGCGAACGAGCGCGGTGCTCTTCGACCCACGCAACGACGCATCGGGTCGAACCTGTGACCTCATGCTCCGGAGGGCTGTGACCTGCGCCGAACCGCACCGAAACACGCCGATCTGCAACGGTTCACGCCGACTTGCGCCGGGCCGGCGGGGGTCTGCGCCGGGTCGGTGTGTTACCCGGTATGCTACCGCCGGCCCTAAACGCATCCCCAGAAGGCCCCGTGCTTCGCCGCAGACGAGGTTGGCGCCACCCGCAGGGACCTACCGAGGCGTGGCGGATCGGAGTATGAAGCGCGCGAACGGAGCGAAGTCCTCCTCGAGCTGGGCCGATCGTAGGGTCGCGAAGTACTCATCGCGTTGCTCCACCCGGATGGTGAGCCAAGGGAGCCCTCCCCCGAGGAACGCTGTGTTCATGAGGAACCGAGCGGTCCTTCCGTTCCCGTCAGGCACCGGATGCACCCAAACGAACCAGAGGTGCACCAGGATACCGCGCAGGATTCCCTGCTGGTACCCGATCTCCCCGAGCTCCTCGAACATGAGGTCGAGCATCGCGGGGACCTTGGTCGCACCCGGGGGAACGTAGAGCGTGGCCCGGATGAAGACGGGGCCCGTTCGCCATCCGCGGAGATCGGTGACCGGAATGATCCCGGCCTCGATGGAGGGCGTAAAGAGGTCCGTGTAGAGATCGAGGGCAAGTCCTCTGGTGAGGGCCACCTCGCCGTCAGCATCGTTGATTCGGCGGAGCAAGCGGTCGAACGCGATTCCGTAGCCGATCACCGCAAGTTTCGAACGGACATCTTCGATAGTGCGACCACCGTCTGTACCGCCCGCGAGCAGAACCGACACGTCGGCCAGGCTCAAGCGGTACCCCTCGATCGACGAAGAGTGGTAGGCGTCGTAGGCCTTCGCCTGCGCGGCGCGCTCCAGGAGTCCGGCGAGGTTGGTGTCCGGCGCGGGGTGACCCATCTCCTCAATGACCTTCGCAACCGCGTCCCGGGACCGTCGGATCGCGACCCGGAGTCTGTCCAGCCACGGCTGGTGGCTCGTGCCTGCCGAGACGACCTCCTGGGGAACGACGAGGCCCCTCCCGACATCGGTCCGATCTCTTCCGATCCGGACCGACTGTTCCTCGGCCAACAAGCCTTCGATCATGTCGGCCAGGCGCTCGTTGCCCACGTCTCGAGCGATATGCTCCAGGCGCTTGAGAACCACCGGCCGTGGGCTACGCCGATAGGCCGCGACCAAGGCCGGCCGCGCCAGCGTCAGGGACCTCATCCAGATCGCCACCTCCTCGATTCCGCCGTCCCTGAGGAACTGCAGGGGGAGTGTGAGGAGCACCGCCTCCGGCGAGTCCACCGGGATGCTCGCCTCCCCCACGTCGACCCGCTCGCCCCCGGACACGTCCCCGCTCTCCACCCTGACGGCCACGCCGGGGAGGATCTCCTCGCGCCACCGCGTCTTTCCTGTCTGTCGGATACGGATCTCAGGGCCTGGGTCGGTCCTCCCAAGAAGAAGGCGCACAGCCGAATCGCGCTCCACCACGGCGGGCGCGTATCTGGACGTGATGCGTTCCACGATGGGCCAGAGCAGCGAACGGACGACCATGTCTCGGTCATCACCCGGTGAGCGTACCACAATCACTCCGCCGGGGATGTAGATGGTCAGATCGAGTCGACGAAGCGTTTGCAGGACATCGGGCGGAATCTCCTTCTCAAGGAACACCGGCACCGCCTGCGCGTGCGCTTCCAGCCACGTGAGGGCTCCCTGTCGATCCATCGACGCCGACACCTCCTCCGCATACCCGGCCGAGAATTGTCTGCATACTTAAGCGCGACCGATGTGCATACCTTAATGCGACGTGCGTGCATACGCAAGCGCAAACGCGTCTAGGTCGGTGTTGTTCGCATGGTCCTGGGTGGCGAGAAGCCCAAGTCACAAAGCACGTCACGGGGGCCAGGGACATCACCCAGGTCCAGACCATGGTCAACAACGGCCGCAACTACTGGCCGGACCTGGCGTGGAGCAGCACACCCGGCGACCAGTCCTACGACGCGGCGATGGAACGCGTGTCGCCGAGGGTATTGCGACTGGGGCTCGTGGCGTATTTCTGAATCGATCCCCTGGGTCGTCCCCGCACCACGATGAGGTTCTCGCCAACCGGGGTGACAACGGGAACGCCGATCCACTCCGCGGGGTCGAGGATGTCAGCGGGACGGCCGGGCCGCCCGGGGCCACAACACACCGAGAACGGAGGATCCATCCACTCTGCGGACCACCACGGGCCCGAGATCGCGTTCGCCTAGGCGGGTCGGGGCCCGCCTGCTCGAGGGTGACCCTGGCGCATGAGGGGGAGCGGTCCCACAGTGGTCGGGTCATGGCCGACCCGCCCCCCATCCTCGACCGCCTCAACGCGGCCCTGTCGGGCCGCTACACCCTCGAGCGCCGCCTCGGCGAGGGGGGCATGGCCACGGTCTACCTGGCCGAGGACGTGCGGCACGATCGCAAGGTCGCGGTCAAGGTGCTCCGGCCCGAGCTCGCGGCGGTTCTCGGCGCCGAGCGGTTCGTGCAGGAGATCAAGACCACCGCCGGCCTCCAGCATCCCCACATCCTGCCCCTGTTCGACTCCGGCGAAGCGGACTCCTTCCTCTTCTACGTCATGCCCTACGTCGAGGGTGAGACCCTCCGCGACCGGCTGAACCGCGAGACCCAGCTTCCCATCGAGGATGCCGTCGACATCACGCAAGCCGTGGCGAGCGCCCTCGACTACGCTCACCGCCACGAGGTGATCCACCGCGACATCAAGCCCGAGAACGTGCTGCTGCACGACGGGCAGGCGTTGGTGGCCGACTTCGGTATCGCGCTCGCGGTGTCGAACGCGGGCGGGTCGAGGCTCACGGAGACGGGTCTCTCGCTCGGTACGCCGCACTACATGAGCCCCGAGCAGGCGACCGCTGACCACGTGCTGGACGGGCGGAGCGACGTGTACGCGCTCGGGTGCATGGCGTACGAGATGTTTGTGGGCGAGCCGCCCCACACCGGACCGACGACACAGGCGATCATCGCGAAGATCATCACCCACGACCTCGACCCGCCGTCGGCTCGCCGGCCGACGGTTCCACCGAACGTCGACGCCGCGATCCGCAAGGCGCTCGCGAAGCTCCCGGCGGATCGGTTCGCGACGGCAGCGGACTTCTCCCGCGCCCTCGGCGACACCTCCTTCGGGGCGGACACGGCGGTCGCCGCGGCGCCGGCGGCCGGCCGGAACGCGTGGAGAGCGGCCACCATCGGCGCGTCGGGGGTCGCGCTCATCGCCCTCGCCGCCGTGATCGCCCTCGTCACGCGCACCGCGCCGGTGCCCCCCACGCATCGCGTGAGCCTGGCACTCCCCCAGGGCCAGGAATGGCGAGAGCCGTGGCTCGGCTCGTCGGTGACGATCTCCGCCGACGGGGAGATGTTCGCCTATCTCGGTGAGGACTCCGGCCAGACGTGGCGGATCTGGGTCAGGCACCGAAATCGGCTCGAAGCCACGCCCGTTCCCGGAACGACCTCGGCGACCGATCCGGCGCTGTCACCTGACGGCACGAAGGTGGCCTTCACGACCGGTGGACCGGGACCGCTCAAGGTGGTCACCCTCGCGACCGGGGACATCCGCACGATCACGGATTCCGCCCGGTGGAGAGGCCTCGCCTGGGCGGATGACGGGCTGCTCTACTTCGTGACCGCGAGCAGAGGTCTTGCTCGGGCGCGCCCCGACGGCGGGGACGTCGAAGTGTTGACCACCCCCGCTCCCGGGACGAGCCACTGGAACCCGGACGTGCTGCCGGGATCAGGGGGAGCCGTCTTCAAGATCGTGACCGGCCTGGCGGAGGAAACCAAGCTCGCTGCCGTCGACTTCGCCACCGGGGAGGTCAAGGAGCTGGGTCCAACCGGGTCGAGCCCCGTATATCTCCCAACCGGCGACCTGGCGTGGATGTCGCCATCCGGTGACGTCATGGCGGCTCCCTTCGACGTCCATCGCCTGCAGCTCACAGGTCCCGCCGTCCGGATCCTCGAGGACGTGTGGATGGGGTGGTGGCAGAACGCCCGGATCAGCGGAAACCTGGCCGTGTCCGCGACGGGAACGCTGCTCTATCGGCGAGGGGACAACAGGACGCTGGTGACGCCCGTCTGGGTCACGCGCGACGGGACGTCGGAAGCCGTGGCCACCGGCTGGGAAGTCCCGGTCGTCCCGGGTAGCATGGGAATCGCGTTGTCGCCGGACGGCTCGCGCTTCGTCCTGCCGATCCTCGGTCCGACCTCCGAGGATCTCTGGGTCCGTGACCTGAGCGGCACGCTCTCCCGCCTCACCTTCGAAGGGAACAGCGCGCGACCACAGTGGTCCCCTGATGGGAAGGACGTGGCCTATGTATCCGACAGGCAGAAGACCCTGCGAGACGCCTTCGTGAAGCTGGCCGACGGAAGCGATGTCCCCCGGCGCGTGCTGACGTCGGACCGTCAAGTCGACGAAGTCACATACTCCCACGACGGGAAGTGGCTCGTCTATCGCCTGGGCACGGGGGCGGATCGGGACATCTACGCCGCGCGATCCGAGGGCGACAGCGTGGGCACGCCCCTGGTTGCGACGAAGTCCGAAGAACGTTCACCGAGGCTCTCCCCCGACGACCGGTGGATGGCGTACGTGTCCAACGAGAACGGGTCGAACGAGGTCTTCGTGGTTCCGTTCCCCGACGCGGGCGCCTCCAAGTGGCAGGTCTCGACCGAGGGAGGAACGGAGCCTGTGTGGTCGTCGGACGGACGGGAGTTGTTCTACCGCGACGCCAACGACAACCTCGTGGCCGCGGAGATCACGGGGACATCGTCGTTCGTCGTGGGCCGGAAGATCGTGCTGTTCTCGGCGCGCCCCTACGCCGCGGACGCCAATCACGCGAACTACGACGTCAGTCCCGACGGCCGACGGTTCCTGATGCTCGAGACCGTGTCGACGAGCGGTGGCGAGCTCATTCTGGTGGACAACTGGTTCACGGAGCTGAGGGCGCTGCTGAAGAAGCAATGACGCAGGTGGGCGTGACCTCATGCTCCGGAGGGCTGTGCCCTGCACCGACCCGCACCGAAGTGCGCCGATCTGACGCGCCCCGCGCGGTCACCGGTCCCCGGCGTTCAGGGCGTAGCTCACGGTCAGACCGACCGGGGCCGTGCGTTGGCCCGTGAGCAGCGCGTCCACGCGCACGCCCACGAGGAGGTTGGGCGCGATCTCGCGTGACAGGGACACGCTCGCACGAGCCCCCACCGCAAGTAACGGTGCGGGCTAGACAATAGGAAAAGTGCGCCCGACAGGATGGAGCTGCGGAACGCTTCGCGCATCCTCGCTCCCCTCGCGAACGAGCGCGTAGATCTCCGACTCCCGCCACGACGCATCGGGTCGAACCTGTGAATGCCGCCCAGGTTCGGTCACAGCTTCGAATCCCACCTGAAACGCAGAACGCCGGGGCCCCGTTGGGACCCCGGCGTCACATGCGCCCGGCTGGATTCGAACCAGCGACCTCATGCTCCGGAGGCGTGGTCCGGGGCCGGCATTCCGGACATCCTGCGCATGAAATCGTCCGGAATGAGAAAATCTGTGTGCAAGTTGCACAGGGACCCCTACGCGTTCCATGGATCCGGCGGGCAGCTTGCGCAGGCCCAGTTGCGAGCACAGTTGCGAGCAATCGTGAGGCTCAAGAGGTCGGCGGGCAACGGGCGTCCCTCTTCCCCCGATGACCTGAGGGCCCATGAGCCTATGGCAGCGCCCGCCTCGCCCCTCCACGCTCCGGCATGGCGACCCCGGCGACTCCGGCGAAGCGACTCTTCCAGCCTCCACGAGAGCCCACGAGCCGCCTGGGCTGGTCGACCTCGCGGCTCAGCTACCGCCCACGCCGGCCCACGGCCACCCCGCTTTACCCCGTCGTCCAGCATCACCTCGAGACCTTCGTGGCGCAGGCCGCCGAGTCTGAGCCCCTGGGCTACGGCGTCCCCGCCTGGGTTGAGCAGGACTTCCGGGCCTACCTCCGCTGCGGCATCCTCGCGCACGGGTTCGCCCGAGCCCGTTGTGACGACTGCGGCCATGAACGCCTGATCGCCTTCTCCTGCAAGGGCCGCGGCATCTGCCCCTCCTGCAACACCCGGCGTATGGCCGAGGTGGCCGCCCATCTCACCGACCACGTCCTGCCCCACCTCCCCGTCCGTCGTAGCGGTAGGGACCCCGGTTGCCCGGGGCCCCCCGCACAGAACCCGGCGTGCAGGATTACCGCACCGGGCTCCCACCTCGGGTCCTGGCATCGAAGCGGTCGGTCGGCCAGGGCTGCTGGATGCGGGCCTTGGGTAGCCAGCGTTCCGCGAGGCGTGCCATGCGTTGCCAGTCGGTGTGGTCTCTCTGGCTGCGACGCCGGAGCGCACGCCGCCAGTGACCTGTCACCTGTTTGCGGAACTGCTGGAGGGTTTGGACGTTCGTGGGAACCGCATGGTAGTG
>CAVUEU010000004.1:0-323593 GCA_963740595.1 uncultured Gemmatimonadales bacterium | reverse complement strand
CAAGCGGGTGGCCGACGCCGTGGCGCTCCAGGACGACATGACCCTGGCCGACGTGGTGGTGGACTGCACGCCCAAGGGGGTGGCGGCCGCGAACGTCGAGCGATATCGGGAGGGCGGTGTCAGGTTCATCCTCCAGGGCGGGGAGAAGCACGCTGCCACGGGGCACTCGTTCAACGCCGAGAGCAACTACGCGTCCGCCCTGGGACGCGAGGCCACACGCGTGGTCTCCTGCAACACGACCTCGGTGGGATCATGAACACGCTCGTGCCCGAGCCGGAGATCCCCAGTCACCAGGGCCCCGACGCGCGCACGATCGATCCGCGGCTCGACGTCGTCACGATGGCCGTCAAGGTCCCCGAGACCCTCGCCCACCTGCACGACTGGACGATCCAGCTCACCCGCCGGGCCTCGAAGGACGAGGTGCTCGACGCCTTCCGCGCGTCGACCAGGATCACGCTCATCAGGACCACCGGTGGCTTCACGGCGATCAACACCGTGAAGGAGCTCATGGCCGACGGGCAGTGGCTCCCTGAGCCGGTCTCCTGGGGAAGGGCCGTCGGCGCGACGGGTCGTGACTGAGCTCCTGCCAAGGAGCCGTCGGGGCCCGGGGCGACGCAGAAGGCGGACCGCCGATTCGACCCGATGCGCCAGGACCATTACGTGTCAATGACTTGGCGCCGGTTCCGGGAGCAGTACCAGGCAGCACGCCCTCGGGGCTGGGGTCGGGCACGGCCCACCTGATCGACGCCTTCGAATCAGGGTTTTCCCTACACTCCCGCGCCTGTGCCGGGGGGGGCATTTCGCTAGCATTCAATGCGCCCCGACGGCACCGGATCGACGGTACCCCGACCGTGCGGTCGCGGTGGGGTGGGGTTGGGTGGGGACGTGCATTCAACACCCCTGATCGCGACGGTTGCCACATCATATGGTCAAGACAGCCCGGGCCTACAACTCGTTCGAGATGGCCCAGACGCAGTTCGATCGAATCGCCGACCTCCTCGATCTGGAGGGCGGCGTCCGGGCGTTGCTGCGTGACCCGCTCCGCGAATACGCCTTCGCGATCCCCGTCCGCATGGACGACGGCTCGGTGCGGGTGTTCCGCGGGTTCCGGGTCCAGCACAACGACGCCCGCGGCCCCAGCAAGGGCGGGATCCGGTTCCACCCCCAGGAGAGCCTCGACATGGTCCGCGCGCTCGCCATGTGGATGACCTGGAAGTGCGCCGTCGTCGACATCCCCCTCGGGGGAGGCAAGGGTGGGGTCGTGTGCGACCCGCACGACCTCTCCGCGCGTGAGCAGGAGCGGATCTGCCGGGGTTGGGTGCGACAGATCGCCCGCGACATCGGGCCGGAGCGGGACGTCCCGGCGCCCGACGTGATGACGTCCGCGCAACACATGCTCTGGATGCTCGACGAATACGAAGCGATCCAGGGGATGCGCCGTCCCGGACTCATCACGGGCAAGCCCGTGGGAATGGGCGGGTCGCTGGGCCGCAAGGAGGCAACCGGCTACGGTGTCGTGTTCACGATCCGGGAGGCACTGAAGGAGCTCGGCATCCGCATCCAGGACACGAAGGCGTCCGTCCAGGGCTTCGGGAACGTGGCGCAGTACGCCATCGATCTCTATCAGCAACTGGGTGGACAGGTCGTTTGCGTCTCGTGCTGGGACCAGAAGGCGCAGGAGAGCGTCGCCTACCGCAAGGTATCCGGCGTCGATCTTCAGGAGTTGCTCGGTATCACGGACGCCTTCGGCGGAATCGACCGCGACAAAGCGCTGGCGGCCGGCTACGAGGTGCTCCCGGGCGAGGCGTGGCTCGAGCAGGACGTCGACATCCTGATCCCCGCCGCCCTCGAGAACCAGATCAACGCGGACACCGTGAACCGGATCCCGGAGCGGGTGAAGATCGTGGCCGAGGGTGCCAACGGCCCCACCTCGCCCGAGGCGGACGACGTGTTGGTGGGCAGGGGCGTCTTCGTGATCCCGGACCTCCTGGCCAACGCGGGGGGCGTGACGTGCAGCTACTTCGAGCAGGTCCAGAGCAACATGAACTACTTCTGGACGAGGGAGGAGGTGCTCGGGAAGCTGGACCTGAAGATGACGGCGGCGTTCGTCGCCGTCAGCGAGCTCTCGCGGAGTCGCGGGCTGTCCATGCGGCAGGCCGCGTACGTCATCGCCGTGGACCGGGTGGCCCAGGCGTGCCGCGACCGCGGGTGGGTCTGAGGGAGGCTTCGCCGAGCGGGTTCTCCTGGGAGTCGGAGATGGTCGGTAGCACATACGGGCCCGTGCCCGAGTTCGGTCGCGGCTTCTTCGCGGCCGATCACGTGGCTTCGCGCATCGCAGGTGGAGCCCTCGGCGGGAAGGCCGAGGGGCTCCTTCGCATCGAGGACGCGCTGCGTGCGCGCTACGCCGCGGCGCCGTTCCGGGACGTGCAGGTCTCCATACCGCGGATGTCGGTGCTCGCCACCGACGTCTTCGACGACTTCATGCGCACCGGCCGCCTGTACGAGGTGGCACTGTCCGGTGCGTCCGACGAGCGCATCGCCCGCGCCTTCCAGCAGGCCCAGCTACCGCCGGGCGTCCTCGGCGACCTGCGGGCGGTCGTCGAGGGGGCTCGCGTGCCCCTGGCCGTACGCTCGTCGAGCCTCCTGGAGGATGCGCTCGCACATCCGTTCGCGGGCGTCTACGAGACGAAGATGGTCCCGAACAACGCCCCCGACGCCTCCACACGATTCCAGGGCCTGACCGAGGCGATCAAGCTCGTCTACGCCTCGACCTTCTTCGATGCGGCGCGCACCTACCGACGCGCGATCGGAGCGGAGGACCGGGCCGAGAAGATGGCCGTGGTGATCCAGGAGGTCATCGGCGAGCGCCACGGTGACCGCTTCTATCCGCATCTGTCGGGCGTCGCGCGTTCCTTCAACTACTATCCCGTCGGCGCGGCGCGCCCGGAAGACGGCGTCGTGCAGCTCGCGCTCGGTCTCGGCAAGACGATCGTGGACGGTGGCGTCTGCTGGACGTACTCCCCACGCTTCCCCGCCTCGCCGCCCCCGTTCTCGTCGGCGCGCGACATGCTCACCGCCACGCAGGGGCGCTTCTGGGCCGTTCACATGGGTGCCCCCCCGCCGTGGAACCCGATCGCCGAGACGGAGCACCTCGTGGAGGCCGCGCTCGCCGACGCGGAGTACGACGACACGCTGCGCCACCTGGCGTCCACCTACGTGGCCGCGTCGGACCGAATGAGCCCGGGTGTGGGGCGCGAAGGGCCCCGGGTCCTCGACTTCGCACCACTGCTGCAGCTGCGCGACTGGCCCCTGAACGACGTGGCGGTCGACCTGCTCGCCGTTGCGGGCGAGGCGACGGGAGGCCCGGTGGAGATCGAATTCGCGGCCACGCTGCCCGGGAGGACGGACCGGGAGCTCCGGTTCGGGCTCGTCCAGGTCCGCGCGATGGCAACCCCCGGCGAGGCGATCTCGGTGGCCGAAGAGGATCTGGGCGTCCCGGACACGCTCCTGTCGTCACGACGCGCGGTGGGCAACAGGGATCGTGAGGACATCGAGGACGTCGTCTACGTCCGGCCGGATCGTTTCGATCCCGCGCGCTCCCGCGAGGTGGCCGCGGAGGTCGCCGAGCTCAACCGGGCGTTGATGGACGCAGGGCGCCCGTACGTCCTCATCGGGTTCGGGCGGTGGGGCAGCGCGGACCCGTGGCTCGGGATCCCGGTCGTCTGGGGGCAGGTGGCGGGCGCCAAGGTGCTCGTCGAGGCCACGCTCCCGCAGCGTCGGATCGACCCGAGCCAGGGATCGCACTTCTTCCACAACGTGTCGAGTCTCGGTGTGGTCGTCCTCTCCGTGGGTGCCGACGAGACCTCCGACCTGAGATGGGAATGGCTGGACGCACTGCCCTCGGCGGCCGAGACCCGACACGTCCGCCACGTGCGGACGGAGCGACCGCTCCACGTCCGCGTGGACGGCCGGAGCGGTCGTGGCTTCGTGCGCCTCCGTGGGGCTTCGCGGGGGCGTCCGTGAGCCCCGGGCGCCGCATGGACGACCTCCTTGCGCCGTTGCAGGAGCGGGCCAAGGAGCTGCGATGCCTGTACAGGGTCGTCGATGCGGTCGGCCGGCTCGACGCGCCGCTCGACGAGGTCGTCGCGAAGGTGCTCGCTGCGATCCCGGACGGCTGGCAGTATCCAGGGGTCTGCCGCGCGACCCTCCGCATCCGGGACCACACGTACGGCAACGGCGGGGAGGCGCCGTCGCCCTGGACGCAACGCGCGCCGATCCTCGTGGACGACGAGGCGGTAGGCGAGCTCTCGGTCTTCTACACGGAGGAGCGGCCCGAGTCCGACGAGGGGCCGTTCCTGCGAGAGGAGCGTCAGCTCCTCGTCACGCTCGCCGAGCGGATCGGCCTCTTCCTCCTCCAGCGTCAGCGCCTCCTCGAGCGTCCCCACGCCGGCCCGCCCGCCGAGGAGAGGACCGGCGAGAACCACCATGCCACCGACCCCGCCGGAGGTTGGCGTGTCGCCCTGGAGTTCCTTCGACGTGCCGATCCTCCACTCCTCCGGCGCCTGACCCGCCGCATGCTCAACCTGCTTCGCTGGAAGGGGGTCCCGGAGGTGGGCGAGTTCTTCGGCGGTGGGTCCGAGCCGCCCGAGGCGGGGGGGAGAATCGCCCCGCGCCCCGCGCACGCCCGGCCGAGATCTTGCCGACGGAGCGGATCTTCGACATCGCCTCGCGTCACTGCAGTCCCGAGGAGATCCTCGGCTACCTGCACATGTGGCTCGGCCAGGACAAGGCGGGCTTCCTGGTGAGCACCGTCGAGGAGCAGGGCTCGTCGCTGGGTGAGATCCTCGACGCGCTCGAGCGCTTCCAGGTGCTGGGGATCGAGGAGGACGACCTGCCCACGTCGATCCAGACCACGGCCCGCGTCGCGCTGCTGCGCCGCTTCTTCACGGACCAGATCGCGTTCATCAACATCGCGAAGGCGCTCGTCACCATCGAGGACTTCCAGCGCCTCGCCGGCCAGGTGCTCTACCCGCCGAAGAGCCACGGCAAGCTCGGGGGAAAGAGCGCGGGCCTCTTCCTGGCGCGAAAGATCGTCGAGGCGTCCGCCGAGTCGGCCTCGATCCTGCGCGACATCAAGGTTCCGAAGACCTGGCACATCGCTTCCGACGCGATTCTGGCGTTCGTCCGCTACAACAACATGGACGACGTGCACGACCGGAAGTACCTCGACGTCGAGCAGGTCCGCCAGGAGTATCCGCACGTGGTCCAGGCCTTCAAGAGCTCGGTGTTTCCGCCGGAGCTCCTGCAGGGCCTCTCGGCGGCGCTCGACGACTTCGGTAGCACGCCCCTCATCGTACGGAGCTCGAGCCTCCTCGAGGACCGGACGGGATCGACGTTCTCGGGGAAGTACAAGAGCCTGTTCCTCGCGAACCAGGGCTCGAAGCCGGAGCGGCTCCAGGCCCTCCAGGATGCCATCGCCGAGGTGTACGCCTCGATGTTCGGCCCGGACCCGATCCAATACCGGGCCGGGCGCAATCTCCTCGACGTACACGAGGAGATGGGGATCATGATCCAGGAGGTGGTCGGGACCCGGGTGGGCCGCTACTTCCTCCCGGCGTTCTCGGGGGTCGCGTTCAGCAACAACGAGTTCCGCTGGTCGCCCCGCATCCGGCGCGGGGACGGGCTCGTGCGCCTCGTTCCGGGCCTCGGCACCCGCGCGGTCGACCGCCTGAGCGACGATTACCCCGTGCTCGTCGCGCCCGGCCAGCCAGGGCTGCGCGTAAACGCCTCGCTCGACGAGGTCGTGCGCTACTCGCCCAAGATGGTCGACCTGATCGACCTGGAGTCCAACGAGTTCCGGACGGTTCCCGCCGCGGAGCTGATCGAGGAGCTCGGTGAGCGCTATCCGACCGTGCGGCGCATCGTCTCGGTGATGGACGGCGACCGGCTCCGACGGCCTCGCGGCCTGACGGACGCGATCCGGGGGCAGAACGCGGTGGTGACCTTCGAGGGGCTCCTCACGGAGACCCCGTTCGTCACCATCATGGCGACGCTCCTCAAGGTGCTCCAGGACCGTCTGGGAACACCGGTGGACATCGAGTTCGCCTCGGACGGGCGGGACCTCTATCTCCTCCAGTGTCGGGCGCAGAGCTACGGTGGGTTCGACGCGCCACCGGAGATCCCACGCGACATCGCGCCCGAACGGGTCCTGTTCAGCGCCCACCGGAGCGTGTCGAACGGGCGGGCGGGCCCCATCACCCACCTCGTGTACGTCGACCCCGATCGGTACACCGAGCTCCCCGACCCCCGCCACCTCAGGGATGTAGGCCTCGTCGTGGGGAGGCTGAACAAGATCCTGCCCAAGCGGCAGTTCGTCTTGATGGGGCCTGGTCGCTGGGGGAGCCGTGGCGACATCCGACTGGGGGTGAGCGTCGGGTACGCGGACATCAGCAACACGGCGATGCTGATCGAGATCGCGAGGAAGAAGGGGAACTACGTCCCCGACCTCTCCTTCGGAACGCACTTCTTCCAGGATCTCGTGGAATCGGAGATCCGCTACCTCCCCCTCTACCCGGACGAGGCGGGCAACGCCTTCGACGAGGCGTTCCTGCGCACGGCGCCCAACCTGCTGTCCGCGTTGCTCCCCGACCACGCGCATCTGTCCGACGTCGTACATGTCGTCGACATCCCGGCGGCGCGGGGGGGCTCGTGCTCAGCGTCCTCATGAACGGTGACCTGGACGAGGCGGTCGGGCTCCTTACCGATCCGGTCGACCGCCCCGAGGCGCCGCGCCGCACCCCGGCGCCGGTCGCGCTCCCGCGTCGGCACCCCCTCCCCATACCACCCGCCCTCGAGGAGCACTGGAGGTGGCGGCAGGCGGTAGCCGAGCGCATCGCCGCCCGTGTCGACGCGGAACGATTCGGGGTCCGCGGCATGTGGCTCTACGGGAGCACGAAGAACGCCGCCGCCCGTCCCGACAGCGACCTGGACCTGCTCGTTCATTTCGAGGGCGACGAGCACCAGCGCGACACGCTCGAGGCATGGCTCGACGGGTGGAACCAAGCGCTCAGCGAAGCCAACTGGCTCCGCACCGGGGTGCGCCGGGACAATCTCCTGGACGCCCGGATCGTCTCGACCCGTGACATCGAGGAACGACGGGGACCGGCCGCGAAGATCGGGGCGGTCACCGACGCGGCCGAGCCGCTGCCGTTGGGCACACCGGGCTCGTAAGGGTCGGTCGGCCGGGGGGCGCGGGGAACCTTCGGGCGCTCCCGCGATACACTTGCCTCCGTCGCATGGAATCGGGGAGGGGGATGTGACTGTTCCTGGCTTGCTGTCGCGGTCGCGGGCCGCGGTGTCGATGGTCTCGGTGGCGGCCATGGTGTCGTGTGGCGAGGGCGGAGGCGGCTTCGCGTTTCCCCCCGCCGAGGTCTCGGTCCTCACCATGGCGCCCCGGACGGTCCCGGAGACGTTCGAGTTCCCCGGACAGGCGCAGGCGTACCGCAGCGTGGAGGTGCGCGCGCGGGTCGACGGCGTCATCCTCGCCCGGCCGTTCACGGAGGGGATGATCGTGCGGTCGGGGCAGGTGCTCTACAGGCTCGACAAGGTGCGCTATCAGGCGACGTACGACGCGGCCCTGGCCCGGTCCCAGAACGCGAAGGCGACGTACGACCGGCTCGCGCCCCTGCTTGAGCAGCACGCCGTCGCGCAGCAGGACGTGGACAACGCGAAGGCCGCGTACACCGCGGGGGAGGCGGCGCTCGAGTCGGCAGGGCAGGACCTCGCTGACACCGAGGTCAAGGCGGAGATGACCGGACGCGTGGGCCGTACCAGGCTCGAGGTGGGGGCGCGTGTCACGGGCCCGTCGGACCTTCTGACGACGATCGACCAGCTGGACCCCGTCTACGTCTCCTTCCAGCCGTCGTCGCAGCAACTGCGCGAGTGGCGACAGAATCCGGGTTGGCGCACGCTGATCCAGCCCGGGAGCGATCTCGCCGTGCGCGTGGTGCTTCCCGACGGCTCGCTCCTGCCCACGGTGGGCCGCCTCGACTTCGTCGCCCCGGCGCTCGACGCGGCCACCGGCACGCAGGAGTTCCGTGCGGTCTTCCACAACGCCGATCAGCGGCTGACGCCGGGGGAGTTCGTGCGGGTGCGGCTCCAGGGCTTCCAGCGCGACAGCGCGTTCGCCGTGCCGCAGCGGGCGGTGCAGACGGGACTGGGGCGCCAGTTCGTCTACGTCGTCGGAGAGGGCGACACGGTGCGGATCCGCGACGTGCAGACCGGCCCGTGGTCGGACGGCCAGTGGATCATCGACCAGGGGCTCGCGACGGGTGACCGGGTGGTGGTGGACGGCCTGCAGAAGGCGGTGCCGGGCCAGCCCGTGAAGCCCGTGCCGCTGGCGGACAGCACCGCGGCGCAGCCGGCCGACAGCGCCGGTGCTGCAACGGCGTCCGGGCCGGGGGCGGCGTCATGACGGCGCCGGCGCCCGACGAGCAACGGGTCGCGTTCTACTTCATCCGCCGGCCGGTGTTGGCCGGCGTGTTGTCGATCATCGTCACGCTCATGGGGGCGCTGGCCATCCGGCTGCTCCCGATCGCCCGCTACCCGCAGATCACGCCGCCGGCGATCCAGGTGGTCGCCGTCTATCCCGGAGCCACTGCGCAGGACGTCGCGGAGGCGGTCGCCGCGCCGATCGAGCAGCAGCTCTCGGGCCTCCAGGGCCTGCTCTACTACACGTCGGCGAACTCCAGCGACGGCGTGATGAACCTGTCGATCTACTTCGACACGGGACGGGACCAGGACCTGGCGGCGGTGGACGTGCAGAACGCGGTGCAGCTCGCCTCCCCGCAGCTCCCGGCCGCGGTGCGGCAGAACGGGATCTCGATCCTCAAGGCGAACACCGACATCCTCGGCGCGGTGGCGCTCACCTCGACCGACCCGCGCTACGACGCCGCCTATCTCACGAACTACATGAAGCTGTACGTCGAGGACGAGATCAAGTCCGTCCCGGGCCTCGGCAACTTCCAGACGTTCGGCGGCCTGCAGTTCTCGATGCTGATCCAGCTCGATCCGGACAGGATGGCGCAGCTCGGGGTCACGGTCGGCGACGTGGCCAGCGCGGTGCGGGAGCAGAACGCCACGAATCCCGCCGGTCGGCTGGGTCGCGAGCCGGCCCCGAAGGGCACCCAGCTCACGATCCCCGTCACGACGATCGGCCGGCTCCAGACGCCCGACGAGTTCAACGACATCATCGTGCGCGCCGAGTCCAACGGGTCGGTGGTCCGGATCCGCGACATCGGCCAGGCGGTGCTGGGCTCCCAGGACTACAACCAGGCCGGGCGCCTGAACGGCCGGCCCACGGCGCTCGGACTCCTCTTCCTGCGGCCCGGCGCCAACGCGTTGCGCACCCAGGCGCTGGTCGTACAGCGGGTGGGCGAGCTGTCCAGGAACCTGCCGCCCGGCATCGAGCTCAACGTGCCCTTCGACACGACGCCGTTCGTCCTCGCCTCGATCCACGAGGTGGCCCTCACGCTCGCCGAGGCCCTGCTCCTGGTGGCGCTGGTCGTGTTCGTCTTCCTGCAGAGCTGGCGCGCCACGCTGATCCCGATGCTGGCCGTGCCGGTGAGCGTGGTGGGCACGTTCCTCGGTCTCAAGCTGCTCGGGCTCTCGATCAACGTGCTCACATTGTTCGCGCTGGTGCTCGCGATCGGCATCGTGGTGGACGACGCCATCGTCGTGATCGAGAACGTCGAGCGGATCATGGCCACCGAGGGCGTCTCGGCCCGGGTCGCCGCGGACCGTGGCATCCGGCAGGTCGCTCCCGCGCTGGTGGCCATCGTGCTCTCCCTGGTCGCGGTGTTCGTGCCCGTGGCCTTCACCGGCGGCGTGACCGGCGCGCTGTTCCGCCAGTTCGCCATCACGATCGCGATCGCCGTGGTGCTCTCGGGGGTGGTGGCGCTGACGCTGACGCCCGCGCTGTGCGCGTGGCTGCTCGAGGACGTGAGCGAGGCCCACACCACCGGACCGTTCGGGGCCTTCAACCGCATCTTCGACCGCGGCCGTGGCATCTACGTGGGCAACGTCGAGCGCGTCCTCCGCCATCCGCGCACCGGCATGGCGGCCTTCGCGGTGGTGATCGTCCTCGCGGTCCTGTTGTGGCGCCAGGTCCCCTCGTCCTTCATCCCGACCGAGGACAAGGGCTACTTCGCGGTCGCCCTCCAGCTGCCGGACGGCGCCTCGCTGCAGCGCACGGAGGACGTGGTGGAGCGCGTGGAAGGGTATCTGCGCGAGGAGCCGGACGTGCAGAACATCGTCACCCTGGCGGGCCTCGACATCCTCAGCCGCTCGAACCAGACCAACAGCGCGGTCATCTTCGCGCAGGTGAAGCCGTGGGACGAGCGCGGGAAGGGCGCGTCGCTGGACGACATCACCGCGCGGATCAGCGGCCGGCTCTTCGCGATGAAGGACGCGATCGCCTTCGCCTTCAACCTGCCGGAGATCCCCGGGCTCGGCGCCACCGCGGGGGTGGAGACGAACCTGCAGGACAAGACCGGCCGTCCGGTGAGCGCCTTCGCGGGCGATGTGCAGGACTTCGTCCAGGCGGCGGGCCAGTTGCCCGCCGCGGCCGGAGCGCAGGCGAACTTCCGCGCCAGCGTACCGCAGCTCTACGTGCAGGTGGACCGCGCGGCCGCGCTCGCCCGGGGCGTGAAGCTGAGCGATCTGTTCGGCACCCTGCAGGCGCTGCTCTCGACGCTCTACATCAACGATTTCAACCTCTACGGAAAGACGTACCGGGTGCAGGCCGAGGCACAGGCGCAGTTCCGCCAGACGCCGGAGGACATCGGGCGGCTGTACGTGCGCGGGACGAAGGACGCGATGATCCCCGTCTCCGCCCTGACACGAACCGAGTTCCGGGCCGCCCCGACCCTCCTCACCCGCTTCGACGGCTTCACCTCCGCGCTCATCACCGCCGCACCCGGGCCCGGGCGCAGCACGGGCGAGCTCATGGCTCAGCTCGACAGCCTGGTCGGCTCGCCCCGTTTCGCGTCGTCCGGCCTGGCTTTGTCCTACTCCGGGCAGTCCTACCAGGAGCGTGCGTCGAGCGGCGCCGCGGACGTGGTGCTGGTCCTGGGGCTCGTCATCGTGTTCCTGGTGCTCGCGGCCCAGTACGAGAGCTGGACCCTGCCGTTCGCGGTCCTCCTCGGCATCCCGTTCGGCGTGCTCGGCGCGTATCTCGGCGTGTGGCTACGCGGCCAGCCCAGCGACGTCTACGTCCAGGTCGGGTTGATCACGGTCGTCGGGCTGTCGGCGAAGAACGCGATCCTGATCGTCGAGTTCGCCAACAAGCTCCACGCGCAGGGGGTGCCGCTCCTCCAGGCGGCGAGGGAAGCGGCACGCGACCGGCTGCGCCCGATCCTGATGACGTCCTTCGCGTTCATCTTCGGCGTGTCGCCCCTTCTGATCGCGTCGGGGGCGGGCGCGATGAGCCGCCACTCGATCGGCACCACGGTCTTCTCCGGGATGGTGGTCGCGACCGCCATCGCGATCCTCTTCGTCCCCCTGTTCTTCTACCTCATTCAAGGCCTGGCCGATCGCGTGCGCCGCGGACCCCCCGCCGGCGAGGAGGCGGAGGCGTGAGACGCGTCCTTTCAATGTGCGCGACTTCGGTCTTCGCCGCGCTGTCGCTCACCCGATGCGCGCCGTCCTACCACCCTGCACCGGCCGTCCCCCCGGAAACGCGAGCCGGCGCGCCGAGAGACTCGTTGCGCCCGTTCTTCGACTCTCTCGAGCGGGCGCGCGCCGCCGACACCGTGCCCCCGAACGTCGCGCCCCGGCCCCTGACGCCGCGCGCGCTCGCCCCCGAGTCGCTGGCCGACCTGGCATGGCTCGACGTCCTGCGGGACACCGTGCTCACGGCGCTGGAGCGGCGAGCGCTCGAGCAGAACCGCGACCTGGCGAGGGAGCGCGCGCGCATCCGCGAGTTCCGCGCGGCCGCGGCCGTCGCGCGCTCGGGCCTCTTTCCCGGCGTCGCCGTCGACGGAAGCGTGTCCCGCAACAAGGTGGCTTTCGGCTCCCTCGCCATCCCGGCGTACACGCAGTGGCGGGCCACGGCCGATGTCTCCTGGGAGCTCGACTTCTTCGGCTGGGGTCCGAAGATCAGCGCGGCGAACGCCGATCTCGCGTCCCAGGAATCGTACGAGCGGGCCGCGGCGCTGGCGCTCGTGAGCGAGGTGGCCACGGGCTACCTCCAGCTCCTGGAGCTGGACCAGGAGCGCGCCACTGCCGAGCAGACCCTCGCTTCGCGCCGGACCACGCTCGATCTGGCTCGGCAGCGTTACGCGCGAGGCGTCATCTCGGAGCTGGACGTGCGACAGTTCGAGGCGCAGGTGGCGGTCCCCGCGGCGCGCCTCGCCCAGGTGGAGCAGGCGCGGACGCTCCAGGAGCACGCGCTCAACGTGCTGCTGGGCGAGGGCCCGGCGCCCATCCCGCGGGGTGTGTCCCTGGCCCGGGCCGCCCGGGCGGTGTCCGCGCCCGACTCGGTGCCCGTGTCGTTGATCGAGCGCCGCCCCGACGTCCAGGCGGCCGAGCGGCAGTACGCGGCGGCCGCGGCGCGGGTGGGCATCGCCGCGGCGTCTCGCCTGCCCGCCTTCTCCATCACCGGCTCGTGGGGCGCGCAGGCGCCCAACGTCGGCGATTTCACGGCGTCCGACGGCAGGGTCTATCAGATCATGGCGGCGATCTCCGTCCCCATCTTCACCGGAGGGCGACTGGCGGGCCAGCAGCGCGCGGCCGCCGCACGCGCCGACCAGGCCCAGGCGGCGTATCAGCAGGCCGTGCTGACGGCGCTCCAGGAGGCGGGTGACGCCCTCGTCGGCGTACGCACCGCGCACGATCAGCTCGCCGCCCAGGAGACCCAGGCGACGGCGCTCCGCCGAGCGCTCGATCTCGCCACCGTGCGCTACGACAGCGGCGTCTCCAATTACCTCGAGGTGCTCGACGCGCAACGCAGCCTGTTCGCCGCGGAGCTCGCCGAGAGCGAGGCTGCGCTCCAGGAGCTGGTGGCCGCCGTGCGCCTGTACCAGGCGCTGGGAGGGAGCTGGCCGAGGGAAGGAGGAAATCCGGGCCGGTGACCTGTCCCGGAAGTTCGTTGCGCACCCGGAGCATGCAAACGGGTTTCTTCACGAGATTGGACATCCGACTGGCTCGGGAGCCCGGCGGCGTCACGGCAGGATCAAGTTGCCGGCTCCCGCAGCCCGAGGTTGTCCCGCAGCCTCGGCGACCGGATCCGGTCCTCGTAGTGTCTGGCGGTCATCTCCACGAGTTGCGCGCGGACTTCGGGATCGGACGTCGCGGGATCGTCTGCCGGCTCCCCGCCCCTGCCACGCTCGGCCTCGGCGTGCATGGCCTCTTCCAGGGTCTCGATCTCGGTGCCGAGATGCCGGGCTCCGGGGCAGGCCGCCATCAGGAGCTCCATGATCCGCTCGGCTCGCCCGGCGGAGCTGACGCTCGCGACCAGCCGCTCGCCTTCGATCTCGAGGTGTCCGAGGATCGTGTTCTCCCCATCGCGGTGGGCGGCATTTCCGGCCACCTTCCACACGAACGACACGCGCTGGACGCGTCCCTCCTCGTCGAGCCTCGCCTCCGGTGCACTCCCCCACCATTCCATGGAGGGGTGAACCAGTTGCAGGTCTTCACACCGAGCGGCAGGGAGCATGACGAGGCCAGCGGCGAGGTGTACGTGATCGTGTATGCAATTCCTCAAGAGGATTTGCATTGCCCGCGCAAGGGTCGCGATAGACGAGCGGCGTGAGGAGAGCGGCCCGCGGGGGTATCACGGTCGCGCAGCCATGAGCGACCGAGGGAAAGAGGTCTCGCGATAGTCGACTGCTGCGATCATCAGGCGGAGCCCGTGCTGCGTGGGGCGATAGAGACGGCTGTTGCCCACCTTCCGGATGAGTCCGTGGCCGCGGAGCTTGGCGATCTTGCGCGAGGTGTGTTCACCCCTGCGCAGCCGTTCCTCCCTGGAGCGTGGTGGCGACGTGTACAGGTGCCGCTGGAGATCGCGGTTGCGGAAGCCGTGGATGGCGTGGTCTCCGTGGAGCACGGCCTGGAAGAGCGCACAGTCGTCGGCTGCGATGGGGTTGAAGCGCGCGTAGCGGGTGCCGCGGTGGACACGGGATCGGCACAGGCGGTCGAGCTCGCGGACCGCCTCGCCCTTCGGTTGTACGTACGCGAGCGCTTCGAGGTACCGCAGGTTGGCGTGCAGCGCGACTTGAGCAAAGCGCCACAGACCGGCCACGCCCTTGGTCATGGGCCACCACCGCCGCGAGCGACGCCCGTCGCGGGACGTCCGGATCCGCAGGATGCGGAACTCGCCCGGATTGTTGATCGTGGTCTCGATCCTGAGCACGCTGCCCTTGTCGTACATCTTGAGGCTGTTGCGCTTCATGCGGTGCTTGATGCGTCGTCCCTCGGTGCGACGCTTGAGGTCGCTCGTCACCTCGCCCAGGAAGTGGCCGTTGAGCTTCCTGCCGAGGAACCGGAAGACGTCGTCGGCCCCGAAAGCGGTCATCGCATGCTCGAGCAGAGCCGGATAGATGGCCTCGAGCGTGCGCCGGTCCTTGAACATCACGTCCGTGGCGTACTCCGCCTGGTCGACGACCCAGTAGTAGCCGCCGAAGCGGGTGCGGCGGATCACGTCGAGCATGGGATTCACCCGTCGGGCCAACGCATTCAGGATCCGAGGCCACTTCCGGCGGGCGAACCGGTCGCAGATCCGCTGGGCCTCGGCCACATCGTCGATGCTCAGCAAGGTGTTGGCGAAGCGCTGGTAGCCGATGCCCCTCTTGTCCAACGCCCGGGCCAGCCACTCCCGGCCGTTGATCCACACCTGGATCTCGAAAGGGAACCAGCTCTGGAGCCGCACGTGCATGAGGCCGAACTCGGGATCTACGAAGTAGAAGTAGAAATGCAGGCACTTGCGACTCTTGCGCACCACCTCCAGGCGGTGCGTTTCCCGATTGCCCTGCACGGTGAACGAGCGGCACGGCTCCAGCACGCTGAACACGCAGACCAGCCCCTCCGTGATGCCGTCTCGCTGTGCGATCTTGCGAGCCACATCCTCCTTCGACTCCCCCTGCCGCTTCGTCGTCGCCGACGCCAGGTACTCGAACGGCCGCCCCGCCTCCTCGGCCAGGCGCATCGCGTGGGCCTTGAGCCGCTGCGTGACGCCCTCGACGTAGCCCTTGAAGTCCTTGAGCAGCACGCCCTGCCGGGTCAGGAACATCGCGAAACGGCCCTGAGGGTAGAGCTGCGTCAGGTGTCCCTTGAAGCCGGCCCACCGGCGGGATGGTTGCTTCTATTGAGCCTTCGAGCTCCGAGCCTTCGGGCTCACAGGCGGCGCCAGGCGCCATCGGCGTCGTTACTTCATGCTTCATCACGACGCGTGGGCCGGCCACCCCCCTCGGTTGCTCCCGGGTAGGGCAGCGTCAGCGGGGCCGATGGGTGCGGGGCAACCGCGGTGCGAAGCACACGGTGGGGCGACTCAGCCAACCCTCCCAGCCCAGCCTCAACCCCTCGTCTCCCACCCTTTGGTTGCGGCCGGTGGCCGCGCTATGGAGGTGCGTTGCCGGGTTCGCAAGTCTCGATTGACGCTAGGAGACCCGGCACGCAAGGCGCATCAGGGGGGACTACCTGGAGTTCGTCGACAACGACTTCTTCATGGAGCGGGTGACCCGGCCGGTGCTTGCTCGGCGTCGGCGCCGCAAGACAATCTGCACCTGCCGCAAGCTCCCCCAGGCTCGCCGGCAGCCACCGTCGCCCTGCCGCATCCTCGGTCCACCAACCGGTCAAGTCGACGGCGCCCGGACCGTCGTCACTGATGGTCGTTTCCTCCGCGTCTCTATCCGAACCGACGAGATCTGGGAGGAGGCTATCGGTGACTACGTCGCCGTTTTCGGTCAACCGGTTCTTGATGGCAACCGTGTCCTTCGTCGTTCCGTAGCTCATGATGTACCGCCCGCCGGTCCCGTTTCCCGTGGCGTGCATCGTGCCCTCGGAGTCCTTCTGATCCGGATCCGCGAGGAAGGGAGTGTCCAAGCTCCCACCGGCCTCGCCCTTCGTGTACCGGATGGTCTGGAAGACTGTCGGAGGACCGGGCAGCCCTCCGACTCCGGTTTCGCCGGCGGGGAGCCGCTCCGCCGAGACTCTACTGTAGCTCTCCGCTCTCGCTAGTGCTGCCGCCAGATTTTGGTGAACTCCGCCTTACCCTTATCCAAGAGCCCGAAGAAGGCCAGGATCGACTGATATGCCTTCTTCCCCCGTGCCGATGTGATTCTCGCAACGTCGAACCGATTTGGATCGTTGGAATGCTGCGGATCGTCGGCCAAGAGGCCCAGCTCCGCTTGGAGCTCGACATACTGCCGCACCAAGTCCCTGTTTCTCGTCTGTGTCGACGCTTCTAGGTTCACTCGCGTGAGGGGTTGGGTCGTCTTCGGCTCGTTAGACGTCAATCCGCTCGTCGTGCCGTTCTTCGGCACGCCCTTGTATCCCAGGGCGTCGAGTCCGCCGCGGAACGCGGCGAGCATCGCCGGGTTGGGAAAGGTGACCTCCAAGTCCATCACGAGGTCCGACGGCTTCTCGGTGAACACGCCCCACATGAATCCCGTGAGCCACCAGTGCGACTCGGGACCGCGCTGGAAGAGGACGACACCGTTCCGCTTTAGCGTGTACTGTATGACCAGCTGTTCGCTTGCAGGAACGCAGGCAAAGAACTGAACCGACTTCTTCACCCCAGCTGCGATCGCCGGGAGCCATCGGCTGAGTGTATCCACCACCGTCTGCACCGACGGTGGATTCGCCGCCGTGCTGTAGACGCCGATTTCGGCTCCGGTCTCGATGCCATACTGGCCCTTCCACAACTCAATCATCCAGTCCTTGCCGCCGTAAATGTAGAAGATCGGCTCGCAATCGATGATCATTTGCATCGCGGGGCAGAGCACGTCGTAGGCCCAGGTGAACCCGACCTGTCGTTGCCAGGCATCGAGCCGGGAGACGATGATGTTCTGTTCCGGCTGACATCTGAATCCGAGGCCCCATAGCGTCCTGGCCAAATCGCTGTTCGGTTGCCAGTCGCTCATAGTACTTTCCAGGCAAGAGAGTGGAGATCGTCGGGCTGTCTTGGTGCTCGTCAGACAACGAGAACGTCAAGACTATGCGACGACATGCACAAGGCGTAAGGTCGTCCTATTTTCGGACACCCGTTGAATTTGAGTGTCGTCCTCTCGCCTTGAGCCTCCACGCGACGGTAGAAGGCCCCCTCGTACTCGACTCGGGGAACGCGGCCGATCGGCTTTAAGAGGCGATGGTAGTTGAGCCACCAGACCCACAGACGTCGGGCTCGCTGTCATTGCCACAGCCGAAGTAGGCGGTGCCCCCCAAACTAGTGCGCCCGGACACAAATACGGTGACGCACCGAGAATGGCGATGCGTTCGACCCTGCTAGGCGCGAGGAGGAGGAATAGCAGGGCTATTTCGACGACGAGCAACGACGCAGGGCGAGATGCAGCGCCGTTCGAATGCCACCGTATTTGTGTCCGGGTGCACTAGACATTGCCTGCGTCATGAACCGCGCGCCCTCCGGCGTCTCGACCACCGCCATCGCGTAGGGCGCCTCCATGAGGAGGTCGTCGGGGGGCGTGCGCACCACCGTGGACGTCACGACGCGGCCCCGGCGAGACAGGTTGATCGTCTCGACGTCCATCCGCGGCACGAGGGGCAAACCCGCCGCGCCGGGAAGCTCACCTTGCCGCAGGCGGTGCATCGGCCCGCCTCCAGCCGGTAGCGGTTGCCGACCTCCCTCCAGTATCTCGGGCTGGGCATCGTCAGCCCCTCTCGAAGCTGATCAACGGTCGTCATATCGCGGACTCGACTGCGCTATTGGACGACCAGAAGCCATGCGATGGCCTGCCGGGTGAGGGTGGAAGCCGGAGGAATCGCTTGGCCTGATTCGCCACGGCGGAGCGTGAGGGACCTCACCTGGCGGCGCCGTGGGGGTCGCCTCCCGAGCGCGTCACCTTTGGGGTAGGACGACCGAAGCCGTTGGGGCCACTTCTTGTGTCGATTGGGCCGGATATTGGGCCTTTTCGGGCCGGCAGATTCCGGCATGCTCGGAAGGCAAGAACGACAGATCGTGCGCTCCACCAGTGGTTTATACGTGTTCTTGCCGTGATCCGACCCATTCTATTAGAGAATGGGGTTCAGGGGGTCGCCGGTTCGACCCGATGCGTCGTTGACCTCTCGAAGACCCTCATGCTCGTTCGCGAGCGGAGCGAGGATGGCCGCGCAGCGGCCACCGCAGCTCAATCCGGCCGTTCCGATTGGCAGGAAGCAAGGCCCGACGCGGTTGCTCGGCGTTCGGGCCTCCTGCTTTGGTCCGGGCCTCCCCTCAAAACCTCGACTCGACCGGGGTGTGGGGCAGGCGAGGGCCAACTACCCCTCCTGGCTTTCCGCGGCGTCGCGCTCACGGCACCGGGTGGTAGGGAACGTCGAACTCTCGCTCCCGAAAGTCGTCGATGCCCTGGGTGACCGATGCGCCGCGCCAGCGCACCTCCATCGACCGCTCGTCCGACCGGTACGCCACCGTGAAGAGCGTGCCGAGCCACCCGACGTAGTCCGTGACGAAGAGGGGCGGCTCCAGGAACCGCCGGAGCAGGCCCGCGGTGTCCGACGTCTCCCGGAGCGCCGTCCGCGCCGCGCGCTTCCGCTCGACGCTCGCGGTGGCTGACACGTATTCCTGCCACTCGATGCGCCTCTGGTGGTTCGTCGACACGGTCTCCCGTCCGATGTGCGCCTCACCGCCCGGGCGGAGATAGGCGAGCGCATGCGCGCCGGAGGGGTCCACCACCGCGACGTTGTACGCCATGTGCGAGGGCACCCGGCGCAGCACCCTGCGCGCCTCGGCGACCGTGGCGCACGTCTCCAGGACGTAGCGCACGATCAGCGGGATGCCGAAGCCGTCACCGACCGTCCGGCTGCCGCCGAAGGCGAGCGCCACGGCGAGCCCGTGCTCGTTCATCCCGTCCAGCGCTCCCCACAGGCAGTCGCTGGCGGCCATCACGGTCGTCTCCGTCCACCGTGTCCGGACGAACGTCGCCTCGCAGGCGTGCGGGTGGTAGTCGTAGTTGCGCACGAGGGCGGGGGACGGCACGACCCGCACCGCCTGCGTGCACCCCGCCACGTAGGGCGTGGGTCGGTACAACGTCAGCATGCGGGCGACCTCGGGGTCGTCGCCGGCCAGGGCGCACAGGCGCTCCCACGTGGGAACCAGCTCCGGCATGTAGGCGCGCAGCTTCGCGCGGCACACGTCGAGCGCGGGGCGCGCACGGTCCCCCTCGCGAAGGAACCAGGCCTGATAGGCGGGCCAGGCGCGTCGGAGGAGCGCCTGCCAGCGGGTGCCGGGCTCGGTCTCCGACGTCCACCGGAACCGGAGCTTGAGGACGGTCAGGGTCGCGCCTTCCTGGATCGGCTTCCGCAGGTCCGTGTCGTCGGGCAGGTTCCGCGTGCCTACCGTCAGAGAAGCTTGAAGCCGGCGACCTCCGCCTGGCGTTTCTGCTCCGTCCTGGCCTTGGCGCTCGCCCGCCCCGGAAGGTAGTGATCCTTGATGCCGAGCGCCCAGGCCTTCGCCCTCGGCGTGAGCCGGAATCCCTTCGTCATGAGGCGCCCCGGGGTCACCAGGATGCCGAGGTCCGCGCCCTCGTAGAACCAGTCCCCCTCGTTGGCGATCCGGAGGTAGAAGGCCTGGTCCTCGCGACGCGCGGTGCGCCGGTGGATCTGGTCGCGCACGAAACGGACGGAGCCGTCGTCGGCCATCTCCCACACCCCCGAGCGCGGGGCCGCGCGGATCGGCTCGACGTCCGTGCCGGTGTGCTTGATGACGAGCTGGCTCCAGGCGTCGATGTTGCGCGGGTGGGACCAGCGCGTGTTCAGCGCCTCCACGTCGAGGTCGTACGGCACGCCGGCGAACTCGAGCAGGTGGAAGAGGAAGAGCGGCGCGTCGGCGTGCGCGAAGGCCGCGAGGTTCGTCATCGAGCTGGCACCGGTGATGCGCGGGTTCATCTCACCGAGATAGACGTCGTCCGTGTCCAGATCGATCAGGAAGTCGAGCTCGAAGTAGCCCCGGTAGCGTCGCTTGCGCAGCGCCTCCCCGATTCTGAAGGCCGACCGCCTCGCGAAGTCGCGGACCCTCTGCGGGAACGCGTCGGGGAAGACCTCGTTGCCGCACCATCCGCCCTTGTAGGGCGTCAGCTCCTTGAAGCCCACCAGCTCGGTCATGAGCGGCCCCACCAGGGTGCCGTGCCGGGTGACGCACGCCTCCAGCGCGGAGCCCCGGCAGCGCACCCGCTTCATGACCTTGACCTCCTTCTCGGCCTCGATCTCGTCGGCGTGCTCCCTGTAGTCGCGCTCGCCGTCGATGAAGAAGGTCGTGTGCCCGGAGTCGCCGAAGGCGGTCTGCACGACGAGCCGGTCCCCGAGGCGGTGCCGCCTGGCGACCGACATGAGACGGTCGAAGGAGGTGACCCGGGCCAGGGCGTTGGGGACGCTCTTCACCCCGGCCTCGTTGCCGATGCGCGTGGTCATGATCTTGTTGTCCATCCGCGTGCGCAGCTGAGCGGAGGGGAACCACACGCGCAGGCCGAGCTTCTCGCACAGCTCCTCGGTCCGCTCGTCGAAGAAGAGGAAGACCACGTTGCCGGCGTAGTTCTTCCCGCGGGGCGCCTTGCGCTTGACCAGGCGCGCCACCTCCTCGTGCTCGAGGAGGTAGTTGACGATCTGCTCGATGCTCTCGAACACCGGGTGCGGCTTCTCCGTGGGCACGAACACGGCCGGGTGCTTCCCGTCGAAGCAGTCGATGTAGTTGATGAAGGTGAAGTCGCCGACCCATTCCTCCATCCCCTGGAGGTTGAACGGCGTCGCGCTCACGAAGTAGGTGGGCACGTCGTACTGGTGGAAGTACGCCCGGATGTCGGAGATCGTCCTCAGCTTCCTCATCAGGCCACTTCCTCCTTCTGGGCCGCCTCATGGGCCGGTGGACCGGCGTGCCGCGTGGTGAGTCGGTCGAGCACCTCGGGCCGGAAGACGCGGAGCCCGTACTCGGGGTCGTAGCCGTGGATCTCCTTCACGTCCACGGCGCGCATGTAGGCGAGGATGTCGCGGGTGACCACCTGGCCCGGCACCAGGATGGGGAACCCGGGCGGATAGGGCGTGACGAAGGCGGAGCTGACCACGTCGCGTCCGCTCTTGATGGCGGCCTCCACCGACCCGTCCATGAGCATGTGCTCGACGGCGTCCTGGTCGTACGCGAGGAAGAACGCCGCGCGCATGTCCCCCTCGGGGGTCGCACCCGTCGGGTCGTCCACGAAGGCCGGATGGAAATGGCTGAAGCGCGGCAGCGGAGGCAGTTGCTCCACCAGCGAGCGGACCCGCCCCGCCGCCCGGGCGCGGTCCATCTCGTTCTGCTCCTCCTCGCGCTCCTCGAGGTCCTCCGCGATCTGCAGGAGCACGTCGAGGAGGTACGTGGCCGACCCTCGCGTCGAGCCGATGTTCAGCATGAACAGGACGGTGTTGCGCGAGGTCTTGTTGATCTGGATGTCGTGCTTCTCGATGAGCAGGTTGCGGAACGTGTCGCCGTCCATCCCGGTCGCGCCCACGTGCAGCGTGACGCGCGTCGGGTCCAGGGCGAACTCGTCCGTGCGCCAGTGCTCCTCGATGCGCGTGAACCCGCTCTCGGGGTCGTAGAAACGCTCGAGCCCCGAGGGACGGTACTCTGCCGGGATCATGTCCCCTGCCTTCAGCACCCGGAAGTACTTCCGCAGCAGCGGGTGGTCCGTGATCTGCTTACGGATCATCATCGCCAGACCCACGCTGTGCCGGACGAACTCGTACCCCTCGAGCTCGAGCTGCCGGCGCCCCACGTCCAGCGACGCCAGGATCTGGTAGTTGGGCGAGGTGGAGGTGTGCGTCATGTACGCTTCGTGGAACGGCTCCCTCGCCTTCTGCTCGAAGTCCTGGTCGAAGACGTGGATCATCGAGCCCTGCCGCAGCGACGTGAGCGTCTTGTGCGTCGACTGCGTGACGTAGATGCGCAGGCGTGTCTGGTCGGGGTCGGGCATGAGCGGCCGCTCGAGCCAGGTGGCGTCGTCGTCCGGGTCGAGCGCGTCGAACCCGGCCTTCCACGCGGCCCAGCGCTCGCGGTAGTCGTCCGACGCGAAGTCGGCACGCATGCGGGCCGCCGCCGCCATGGCCGTCCGGGCCCGGTACGTCGGGGTGGCGCGCGCGAAGGCGAACCAGGCTTCGTCCCACAGGAAGATCATGTCCGGCTTGATCGCCAGCACCTCGCGCATGACCCGCCCGGGGTCGTAGACGATGCCGTCGAAGGTGCTGTTGGTGAGGAGCAGCATGCGCACGCGCGCGAGCTTCCCCGCCCGCTTCAGCGCCAGGAGCTGGCGCTTGATCTCGCGCAGGGGCACGCCGCCGAACATGGTGAACTCGTCCAGCGGGTAGGCGTCCATGTACACGGGCTGCGCGCCCGCGAGGACGAGCGCGTAGGGGTGCGACTTGTGGCAGTCGTGGGAGAGCATGACCAGGTCCCCCGGCGCTACGAGGGCCTGGGTCACGATCTTGTTGGCGGTCGACGTGCCGTTCGTGACGAAGAAGCTCTGCCGGCTGCCGAAGGCCCGGGCGACCTTCTCCTGCGCGACCTTCAGCGGGCCGGTGGGGTGGAGCAGGGAGTCCAGCCCCCCCGTGGTCGACGAGGTCTCCGCCAGGAAGATGTTCGCGCCGTAGAAGCGGCCCATGTCGCGGATCCAGTGGGACTTGTAGATGGACTTGCCCCGGGAGATCGGCAGCGCGTGGAAGACGCCCGTCGGCCGCAGGCTGTACTCGCGCAGCGCCGAGAAGAAGGGCGTCTCGTAGCGCTCGCGGATCCCCTTGAGGATGCTGAGGTGGAGCTCGGTGTAGTCCTCCTGCCGATAGAACACGCGCCGGAAGCAGCGGGCGCGGCTCGCCGCCACGCTCCCCAGCGTGTCGTCCGTGACCTTGAAGAGGTCCAGCTCGGGCCGGAGGCTCGCGATGGTCTCGGCGAGCGCCTCCGCCGGCTCGGTCTCCGCGCGCTCCCTCTGGCGCGGATCGACGAAGTCGAGAAAGTGCCGGAGCTCGGGGATCTGCACGCGCGACGCGATCGGAAAGCGATACCGGATCACGCAGCTCTGGACGTTGTGGTTGAACAGCACGCCGATCACCGCGTCCTCGAAGGTCGGCACCACCACGATGTCGTACACGAAGTCGTCGTCGGGCCGCTGCATCGCGCGCAGCGCCGCGCGCAGCGCGTCCTTTTCCGCGCCGCCGAGGTCGTCCACCACCATCACCTCGAAGTAGGGCCGGTACTCGGCCGCCCCCGCGTCCGTGGGCGCTTCGACCTCGGAGAGTCCGTCGCCATCCTGGACGGCCGTGGGTGCGTCGCACGACCGGTAGGAGTGACTCACCAGGAGGCGGACCACCCGCGAGGTCTTGAGCGCGAGCGCGGCGTATTCGCCGCCGTCGAGCAACCGCGTGAGCTCGGTGCAGATCCGCACCCCGGGAAACGCCCAGTAGCTCTCGATCCGGGTCAGCAGCGCGAGCGCGGCACGCACCGCGGTCGCCTGGTCGGAGGCGTCGCGCCCCGCGTCGGTGTCGGAGCGCAGGGACGCGGTCGATTGCTGAAGCTGATGCCATGCCTCGGTCCGGAACTGCGATGCGGCGTAGTGGTCCTGCAGCGATCGGTTCCGGGGCGGCGTCATTGCGTGATCTCCTTCGGTTGGATGCCGGCCTGGGAGCCGCGATCCGGCTTCACCAGGGGGCCCAGGCTCTGGAGGTAGGGCCAGGCGCGGGCCTCGGGCGTATAGACCGCGAACTCGACGGTGCGGTCACGGAAGCTCTTGAGCTGCTGCCCGAGCCCCCGGAGACCGACCTCGCGACTGCGGCGCACGCGGTCGAAGTCGATCTCGAAGGGGATCATCTCCTGGGCGCTCTGGCCCTCGTAGAGCACCTCACCGGCCGGCCCGACGATGATCGAGCGGCCGTTGCCGCAGTCGCCGAAGCCGTTGATCCCGAACACGAAGCACTGGTTCTGGGCTGCGGTCGCCCGCACGATGGACAGCTCGACGTCGCGGTCGATGGTGCCCGTGAGCGTGGGGTGCAAGATGACCTCGGCGCCCATGGCGGCCAGGGTGCGCGCCGTCTCCGGGAACCAGAGGTCGTAGCAGATCGAGACCGCGAAGCGCCCCGCGTCGGGCACGTCGAACACCAGGAAGTCCGAGCCGCCCTCGACGCCGCTCTCGTACGGACGGAACGGGAAGATCTTCCGGTAACGGCCGACGACCGTTCCCTCCGGGTCGATGACCGACGCCGTGTTGTAGACCTTGTCCCCGTCCTTCTCGAACATGGAGCCCGGGATCAGCCAGACGCCGTGCCGGTGTGCCCACTCCCGGAACGTGTCCTCCGTCTCGTTCGGGATCGGCTGCGCGTTGTGCACCAGCGGGCCGTAGGCGGCCAGCTCGCTGAACACCACCATCTGCACCCATGGGTACACGCTCATCAGCACGTCCAGCCGCTCGCCCATGGTCTTCACGTTCGGGTGCACGGCGGACAGGTCGAGTTGCATCCCCGCGATCGCGAAGGGCCTCATACGGAGGCCGGCTCCGACACCGCGAGCACCGCCTCCTCGATGGCCGTGAGGCCCCGGTCGAGGTCGTCGTCGTCGATGACCAGCGGCGCGAGCACGCGCAGCACGTTCCCGTGCGGCCCGGCCGGCAGGACCAGGACCCCCCGCTCGCGGCACGCCGCGGTGACCGCCGTGACCGCCTCCCCGGCGGGGCGGCCCGGGTCGCCGTCCCAGCACAGCTCCATCCCGATCATCGCGCCCAGGCCGCGGACGTCGGCCACCAGGTCGGACCGTTCCTGCAGCACCTCGAAGCGCGCGCGGATGCGGTCGCCGATCTCGGCACCCCGCGCGTTCAGGTCCAATTCCTCCATCCGGGCGATCGTGGCCAGCGCCGCGGCGCACGCGACCGGGTTGCCCCCGTACGTCCCTCCGATGGTGCCAGGCTCGGCCCGGTCCAAAATGTCCGCCTTGCCCAGCACCGCCGAGATCGGCATCCCCCCACCCATCGACTTCGCCCACGTCGAGATGTCGGGGATGACGCCGGCGTGCTCGTAGGCCGCCCACCGACCCGTGCGACCGAAGCCCGACTGGACCTCGTCGAAGACGAGCACGATCCCGTGCCGGTCGCAGATCTCGCGCAGGCCGCGCAGGTAGGCCGCGGGCGCCGGGATGAAGCCGCCCTCGCCGAGGACGGGCTCGATGATGATCGCCGCCACCTGGCTCGCGGCGACCACGTTGACGAAGGCCTCCTCGAGGCGGGCGAGCTCGCGCTCCACGAAGGCCTCGAGCTCGAGTCCGCCGCCGTCGCGGAAGTGGTTGGGAAAGGGCAGCCGGTAGATCTCGGGGGCGAACGGGCCACATCCGACCTTGTAGCGTGTCTTCGAGGTCAGCGACATGCCCATCATCGTCCGGCCGTGGAAGGCCTCGGTGTAGCAGAGGACGGCCTGCCTTCCGGTGGCCTGGCGCGCGAACTTGATCGCGTTCTCGACCGCCTCGGCCCCGGAGTTGAGCAGCACCGCCTTGGTGGGCCCGCCGTGCGGCAGGATGCTCACGAGCTTCTCGCACAAGGCGACGTATGGCTCGTACGTGGCCACGTGGATGCACGTATGGATGAGGCGGGCGGCCTGCTCCTGGATCGCGCGCACGACCTGCGCGTCGCAGTGCCCGACGTTCACCACGCCGATTCCGCCCGCGAAGTCGATGAGACGCGTGCCGTCGGCGTCCACGAGATGGGCGCCGGACGCGGACGCTGCGGTGGTCTCGCCGGCGAACTGACCGACCGCACGCGGCACCACGGCGTGGCGTCGCTGGACGAGCTGATCGTTGTTGGACATGGGTCCGGCTCGGGGCTGTTGGCGGAAACGAAGCACGCCTGATGTTAGGGCATTCGTACAGGCCACAACAACTGGCCGATGGCGTTTATGTTGCCATCGTCGCTTACACGCCTATCCGCCTCGAACTCTCTCGCAGGCGGCCCGTGGACCAGGGCCCCGGAGCTCCGCGGCGCTGAGGTCGACCAGTTTGGAAGCGCTCAGCCCACGACCTGGGCACCCGGTGGTCCCGGTTGGATACATGGATGGTCCGGCGCGAGCCGGGAGAACCCGGCGACGTCGGTGGGAGGTAGGACGAACTGGGCCGCGAGGTCGTAGGGCTCGCCTCCGCCCATGGTGGCCACGAAGCGGCCGGCGACGAAGCTCGGGCCGACGGCCGTGATCTCGAAGGTCCCGCCGACCGAGTTCGCCCGGGGGAGCCCCGCCTCGTACGAGACACCCGGACGGCGCCCGGACGGCACGAACGAGATCGCGACGCTCCCCACCGGGGGTCCGTCTCCCCCGCCGTAGCCGTTCGCGATCGGCCGGGTGCCCACGCGCAGGGGCGGAGTCAGGGCCCCCCCGATCGTCAGTGCGTCTCCGATGTCCGAAACCAGATTCACCCAGAGGGTACATGCCTCGGGATGGGGCTTGCTTCCCATCGCGATACCGAAGTACGGGTGGCGGCCCGGGAGGATGTCGTATTCCCCCGTTAGCGCACCGGAGAGCTGCACGGTGGCGAACGCCTGTGCGGTGAACGTGATGGTGGCGCCGTGCAGCGCGTGCGTTTCCCGCGCCTCGTGCGCCACGTTGGATACCAGGAACGGCGTCGGCCCCCCGTCCGGGAAGGGGAACGTCCACGTCGCTCGTGCTCCTCCGCTGCCCTGCCCGGTCGCGACGACGGCCGTGTCGACGCGGGCGGACACGGGCACCCCCCCACCGAGAAAGGTGGCCGAGGCGTTCTGGCTCGAGGCCTCCCCAACGGAGAGTTGCGACAGCACCGGACCCGGGGCTCTCACCTCGACGCCGACGGCGATCGGTCCCCCAAAGCGGCGGACGTCGACATCCCAGCACTCGGCCGCGACACCCGCGAGCGAGAAGGCGGTCTCGTAGGTGAGGGAGTCGGGGTGGGGACGAAGCTCTACGAGCGCGCACGCGTCGTTGAACGCCAGGGCCCGCCAGTCTTGCCCCGGCTCCACGCCCGGCAACTCCTCCTCCACCTTGGGGGCTCGAAAGTCGCCGTAGCGTGCGTACACGGCCATGAACTGGGGGTACAGGGCGCGGAGACCGACGCCGAAGAGGGAGACGAGGCCGTCGTCGAGCCATGCGACCTCGGCATCGCATGGGCTGTCCGGCTCGCTGCAGTCCCGCGCGACGGGGGAGTTGGAGAAGAGCCACTGCAGGTAGGTATAGTCGACGGGCCCGGCCGCGGGGCCCGGCGGGGCCGCTCCTTCGACGGTGAAGGCCGCGAAGAGCTCCGCAAGGTAGCGCCAGAGGGAAGACGTCCTGTACGCCGGATCGGCGGGCGCGAACGGGTTGTCGGTGTCGTGCGGGTGGCGCAGCGGAACAGGAAGGCGCGTCTGGTAGTTGCGGGCGCCCCACACCTCCTCGTCCTCCCCGGCGATAGGAGCCTGCTGCAGCCGCATGGCGACGTCCCAGCCGATGGCCTCGGCGGATCCCTCCACGATCCAGTCCCCGATCTGGGTGCCACAGGCGTCGCCGCTGAAGAAGCGCGTGTTGAACTGCACGGCGTGGAACAGCTCGTGGGCGAGGGTGGCGGTCCCCGTGGGTTTGAGATGGCCGTGTGCGTCCAGGACGTCGGCGGCGTCGAGGAGGATGATGGCCTCGTTCCCGGTGAGACACACGGGACGGTACTCCCCGGATCGTCCGGGAATTCCGGTCACGAGGTACACGCGGTAGGCCTCGCGCCCGTCCTCCGTCTCCACGACAGGCTCGAGGAGAGGCTGGGGGAACCCCCAGCCCTCGAGGACGTGCGCCACCTTCGTGAGATAGTCCTCCATGGCCCGCTTGGTCTCCGGGTCGAGGTCGACGGTGCGCAGTCCGAACTCGCCGTCGTAGCCCAGGAAGCGGCCCACCTCGAGCGCGTACTTCTCGAGCTCCTCCAACCGGCCGCCGGGCCCCATGCCCAGGGGTTCGACGTTGGCCACCTGGAAACTCGTGATCGTCCATGGCTTCGACTGCCCCGAAGCCGGACCGGACAACGAAGCTACGGCCGCGAGGGCCACCACGGCGGCGCGGGCGACGCGGTTCACGTCGCGCCCAACCCGATCCCGTTCTTGCTGGGGCATCATGACGGGCCGAGCGAAAGGGGGGCCGCAGCGGCAACGTAGGCGGGCCCGCGGATCTGGATCGTCGTCTCTTCCCGGTACGCTACGTCTTCGTCCGTGCCGGACCGGGCGTACGACTTCGACGCGAACACCTCCCCCGAGCCGGCGGTCCAATCCTCGAGGACGAAGCCGGCCCGTTCCTCATCGAGCTCGTTCATACCGTCGAAGTAGCCCGTGTGGAACAGCCAGAACCCGCTGAACCAGTGGCGCATGTGGATGGTGAGGGGCCCCGTGGCGCAGCTCAGCGAGACAACCTCGTCGATCTCCGGATAGACGATCAGCACGAGCTCGTCCGGGACGCCGAAGTCCGCGCTTTCCGCATCCTGGAAGCCGACGTCTGCCTCGCGGATGCCGAGGCGTCCGTCTACGGTCGAGATCTCCCGTGTGCAGCCCGGTGCCGTGGGCAAAGAAGCATCGAAGCTCACGTAGCGCACCGTGCCCGTGCTCAGCCCGACCTTCAGCTCGTCCGGGGTATCACCCGGCTCGAAGAGGAGGCCGACGTCGCCCTCGACCTCGCTCAGGACGTGCACGTCCTGCGAGGTCGACTCGATCGTCGAGGTGAGGTGGAGGGTGGGATTCGCGAGTTGGACCGAGATCTCGTCGTGGCTCTCCGCGTCGTCGTCTCCGGGGAGATGCGTCGTGGCCTTGAGGGCGATGATCTGAGGGGCATGGACGTCGAAGCCGAGCGGCCCCCGCACGCGCAGCCGCATCGTGTAGTCGTCGACCCGGCGGGCCTCATCGCCGTCCAGCGACCAGGTGCCGAACTGCGTACCGTCGACTTCGACGGTCACGTCGTAGTCGCTCTCGGCGCCCGGCTCGACCCCGTCGACGTCGACGTACACGAACAGCTCGTCGTCCTTGCCGTCGTCCGGCGTCCCGAGGAAGGGGAGGAAGTCGCCGGCTTCGAGGTCCGCTCCGGGACTGCTCCACTGCTTCTTCCCGGACAGCTCGTCACCGGGCCCGCCCCATGGATTGGGCGGGGCCCCGCCCGAGACGGCCGGATCCATCGGGTTCTTGAACCTCGTGATCTCGCGAATGTGCAGGCCGTCCCCGTTCGAGAAGTGCTTCAGCGTGGCAAGCGTGGTGGACGTGCCCCCTTCACTCTCGAGCTGGTGGTAGGCGTCGGCGGTCGTCAGGCCGTCACGGATCATGAGCTGGAAGAGGCGCCTCGCCGGCGCGCCCATTTCCGCGACCAGAACCGTCTCGCTCCAGCCGAAGTACTCGCTTCGACTGCCCGCCAGCTCCGCCGCCAAGGAGCTGTTCTTGTAGGTCTGGCACCCTCCCATGTACACCACGGCCTTGTCCAACTCCCCGTCCTCGAGGGCGAAGAAGTCGGTATCGAGAATGAGGAAGGTGCCCACGACGTTCTCCACCCCCCCACAGCGCACGCCCGGCGTGTCGGGGTAGTGGGCCTTGATGTACGCGGCGCAGCCCGCGACCCGCTGGCCGGTCGCGACCGCCGTGACGCAGAAGAGGTCTCCGGTGAAGATGCTACAGCCGAAGCTGTCTTCGCCCATCTCCAGGCCGTGCGTGGACACCACGATCACGTCGTAGCTGTCCCACCCCTTGAAGTCCTCGACGGTCGGGGATCCCGTGGCACCGCCCGTGGCCGGGGCGCCGGGCGCTGTCGTCTGGGGAACGTACCTGACCCGGCCGGCGTAGTCGCGCACGCCCGTGAGCATCGTCTGGATGGATGGCGCCGGGTCGCCGGACCCGAAGGAGAAGAGAAAGGGCGCGAGGACCAGTGCCTTCTTCTCGCGCTCGGCGTTGTCGCGAGGGGTCTCGTGCCCCACCACGTCGGATCGGTAGACGGGGGCTTCGATCGGCACCGGCGCGATGCCCGCATCGGGGGGCGTGAAGAACCACGTCGGCTCACCACCCTCGAGGCGGAACACGATCGCCCGCTGGCTCGACCAGGCGTCGGCCACGCCGTCCTGTCCGGCGATCCAGCTCGCGACGTCGGCGTTCGATTCGCCGCCCTCGATCCTGGCGCGCAGATCGTCGAGGAGCGCATCGCTCCGTTCCATCACCTGGAGGTCCACGTCCCGGGCCGTGCACCGGTATCCGAGCCGACCGCAGAACGTCTTCGCCGTCGGGTCCGGCTCGGGGTCGGCGGGCACCGCGTTGTCCCCGGTGGCGCTGCCCCCGGCGTCGACGCCGCCATCGCCTCCGGGATCGAGAGGGCCGGTTCCGGCGTCGCCGCAGCCGGTGAGCAGGAACAGGGCGCTGAACGCGGCGATCCACTTCGATGCGGTCATGCTCTTCGTTCTGTGGGGGCTCGCGGTGTGAAGCGACTTCCCTGAGAACGGATTGGGGGGCGACCGTCCGCCAAAGACATGGTCCTTCTTCCCGCTGCGCCCGGTCCCTCGCGCCTCCCCCGGGATTCGCGGGCGGCGTGGAGCCTTCCTCAGCGGACCTGCACCAGCTCCACGCGTCGGTTCTGCTGACGACCCTCGGCGGTTTCGTTGGAGGCGACCGGATGCGACTCACCCATCCCCACCGCACGGAGTCGGGCTTCGCCGAGCGCGTATTGCTCCATGAGCCAACGTCGGACCGCGTCCGCCCGCCGCTGGCTGAGATCTCGATTGTACTCCTCGGCACCCTGGCTATCCGTGTGGCCCTCGATGGAGATCCTGAGGTCGGGATGCTCCCTCAGCATCGTGCCGATCTCGTCGAGAACCGATCGGGACTCGGGCCGTATCCGGTCGCTGTCCGAGTCGAAGAGGATCCCGCGCACGGCGACGTGGCCGTCGCGCTCGATCGCCGCATAGAGGTCACGCCCGCCGGCGTCCACACGGATGGGCCCGATGAAGATCGGGTGGTCCGGGGAGGACGTGTAGACATCCTCGAAGTGGAGCACGCTGGAGCGTCGGATCTCGGCGTTGGGTACGTTGGCGACCCGCTCCGCCCCGGCGTATACCTTCGCGTGATTCCCGTCCACCATCAGCCGGATTGTGGTGGGCCTGTCGATCGCGTGCACCCCCTGCGTCACCCTCGCAGTGATGTCCCGCTTCTGGAGGGGCATGCGGAGGCCGGTCGCCGTATTCCGCACCTGGACGAGCGCTCCGTCGTACCGGTTCCACGACCCCTCCACGGCTGACGGGGCCATGATGAGCGTGTGGTTCGGCTGCGTGAACATCACGTCGAACTCCACCGTGAACCGGTCCGGAAGCACCTCGGGGAGCTCGACCTGGAACGCGGAGCCGCGGCCCCCGGTGCCCCTGAGGAGCCGACGACCCTCCCACTCGACGACGTCCCAGTTCCCGTTCAGGAGGGTCAGGCGTCGGGGGAAGTCGCCGAGGTTGTCGGCGGAGTAGTCCTCCATGAAGATCGGCCGGTCGCCGCGCAGGAAGTCGAAGTTCGTGTCTGCGCCCTCGCCGGCCCTGGGCATGTCCTCCGGGCTCGAGTCGGCAGTCGCCGGAGCGCTGTCCGGAGCGGCACGGCGGTCGGCGGTCGCGGCGTCTTCGGCCGCGCCGGCGGCCGCGCCCACCGTACGATCGACGACCCGGGTCCCGACCTCACGCTCGGCATCCCTCCCCGCACGATCGACAAGGCGACCGGCAGATCCCGCACACGCGACGACGGGAAGGAGGGCAAGGAGGCGGCAGAGCCCGACGATGCGCCGGAGGGGAGTGGTGGACACGGGGAGCCTCCCTGGTGCGGGTTGGGAATCGGTTCCGGCCTCGACGGGCCGCATCTCCTAGGACGCAGAAGGGCCGCCTCCGCCGCCACGGGAGGCGCGCGCCACGGATGCTCATGCCGACGCGCTTCCGGCGTCGCCGGAACGACTCGGCACCAGCGACGTTTCCCAGGCCCCGAGCGCGCGCGTATTATGCCGAGTGGTCCCCTTCCGGCCGACGCGACTCCTACGGGCGGGGGGAGCCCGGAGCGTGGAGCCGGACAACGCAGGCAGGCATGGGCGAACCGCAAGACAGCATCACCCTACTGATCGACCGCTGGAGCAGCGGAGACGAGGAAGCCTTCGACCGTCTCGTGCACCTGCTCTACGACGACCTGCGCCGTATCGCTCGCGGCCATCTCCGTCGAAGCCACCCCTACCACACCATGGACACGACAGGGCTGGTGCACGAGGCCTACGTCAAGCTCGCCGGCGCTCGCGCGGCAAGCTCGGAGAACCGCGCCCAGTTCTTCGCGTTCTTTTCGCAGGCCATGCGCCGGATCCTCATCGACTACGCCCGCGCGCGCGGCGCGGAGAAGCGCGGCGGTACCCGGATCCGCGTTCCTCTGACGCAAGCCATGGCAAGCGTGCAGGAACAGGCGGTGGAGGTTGTGGCCATCGACGAAGCGCTGAAGTACCTGGCGGAGCGTGACCCGCGCCTCACGCGCGTCGTCGAATGCCGGTTCTTCGGCGGCCTCTCCGTGACGGAGACGGCCGAGGCGCTCGGGATGTCGAACCGGACGGTGGAGCGGAATTGGGCGCGTGCGCGTGCCTTCCTCCATCACGCGCTCGCCCCCCCTTCCGCGCATGACGGCACTACAGTCGACGAGGACCCGACGCCCGGTGCCCGGCCTGTGCCCCACTGACCTCGAAGGCGCCGCACGGGAAGACGCCGATGCATCGCGAAACGGACCCGACGTGGGGGCGGTGGACGGAGGTCAACGACCTTCTCGACCAGGCGCTCGACCGGTCGCCCGACGAACAACGGAGCTTCGTTGTCGAGGCTTGCGCGAGCGACCCGGAGCTCGCCGGGGCCGTTCTCGGGTTGCTCCACGAGTTGGATGCCTGCGGCGACAGGTTCGAGACACCCGGAGCCGATTTGCTCGAGGCGGCCTTTGGTGCGCCGCGCGGGCCCGGCGACTTGGCCCTCGGTACGCTGCGCCCCGGAGATCGCGTGGGGCGATACCGAATCCTCCACGAGCTGGGGCGCGGCGGGATGGCCACGGTCTACGAGGCTGAGCGCGCGGACGGTGACTTCGAGCATCGCGTGGCCGTCAAGGTGATCCGCCTGGGCCTGGACACGGAGGAGGTTGTCCGGCGCTTCCTGGCTGAGCGTCGTATCCTCTCTCAGTTGTCGCACGCCAACATCGCGCGGCTCCTCGACGGCGGCGCCACCGAGGATGGGCGACCCTTCCTGGTCATGGAGCGAGTCGAGGGAACGCCGCTCGTCCGATGGGCCGACGAAGGCCGACTGTCCATCGAGCGACGGCTCGACCTCTTTCTCGAGCTCGCTGATGCCGTGCACTTCGCGCACAGGCGCCTGGTGGTACATCGCGACCTCAAGCCCTCGAACGTCCTCGTGGACAGCGAGGGTAGGGTGAAGCTGCTCGACTTCGGCATCGCGAAGCTCCTTGACGCCGAGCCCGGAGCCGAGACCCTCACGGAGGTCGGAGGCCCGCAGCCCCTGACCCCGGCCTTCGCCAGTCCCGAGCAGTTGATGGGCGCACCGGTGACGACGGCATCCGACGTCTACCAGCTCGGCGTCCTGCTCCACATCCTGCTTACCGGGCACCTGCCCACTGGATCGGGCGCCGCGCGGGGGAAGGAAACCACGCCCTGCCTTCGCCCCAGCGATCTCGTCCGCCCGACTCGGCGAAGCGCACCCGAGGGTTCGTTCGGGGACGGCGACACAGAGCACGACGCGGAGCAATCAGCGCGGAATCGCGGGACGACCGTCGCGGCTCTCCGGAGGACTCTGCGGGGGGATCTCGACACGATCGTCCTGACCGCGCTCCGGCCCGAGCCCGAGGAGCGCTACGCCTCCGCCGAAGCGATGGCGGGCGACGTCCGCCGGGTATTGGCGGGACGGACCATCGCGGCGCGCCCGCCGTCGCTCCTCTACCGGGCGCGGAAGTTCCACGCTCGAAATCCGTGGGTCGGGCCGCTGACGGCCGCTCTCGCGTTGTCCCTCGTCGGCTACCTGCACACGCTGGTGTCGCATGCCGCCGAGCTCGAGCGCGAGCGCAACGAGGCTCGAAGCGAGGCACAGCGTGCCGACGAGCTGCGGGCGTTCCTGGTGGGGCTCTTCAGAATGGCCGACCCCTATGAGACCCCGGAACCGGGCCGCAGCAGAGAGATCAGGGTGGCCGATGCACTCGCCGTAGGCACGCGACGTGTTCGTGAGGAGCTGGCCGACCGGCCGGATCTCGAGGTGGCCATGCTCACCACGATCGCCGACGTGTACATGAACCTCGACGACTACGAGGCCGCCGAGCCCATTCTCGCCGAAGCGCTCGCCGTCCATCGTCGCACCGGGGGGGGGCTGACCCCCTGGTACGCGTCCCTCCTCGGCGGATTGACCCGCGTGACCGCCCACACGGTGGGCGTCGACTCGGCGGCATCCATCGCGGAACGCTGGGTTCGCGCGGAGATCGACCTGAACGGACCGGACGACCCCCGCGTCGCGGATGCACTTCTCACGCGCTCCAACGAGGAGTACAACCTGAGCCGGTACGAGGCCGCCCTCCGGGATCGGGAAGAGGCCGTACGGATTCAGCGCGATGCCGGCCCCGGCTCGAAGGCGGCGCTCGCTTCGACGCTGGACATGCTCGCGGACAGCTACCGGGATGCGGGGCGGCTGGGCGAGGCGGTCGCTGCCGCCAGGGAAGCACTACGCACCAATCTCGAACTCCGGGGGCCGGAGCATCCGCGAACCGCGCAGTCGCGCGTGCATCTCGCCCAGGCGCTCCATGCCGCGGGACGTCTGAAGGAGGCCGCGCAGGAGTACCGGGAGGCGCTGCCGATCCTGGAGCGCACGCTCGGACCGGACCACTCCGAGACGCTGAGCTCCTGGAACAACCTCGGCATCGTCCTCACGGACCTGGAGGACTACGAGGGCGCGGAGGAGGTGCATCTGCGAATCCTCGCCCAGCGACGCGGGCCCGACGGCGATGTCCGAGACCTGGCCGTGGCCGGTTCGCTCCAGAATCTGGCCGCCGTCCTCGTTCGCCGGCATCGCTGGATCGAGGCGGACAGCCTCGCCCGGGAGGCGCTCGGCATCTATCAGGAGGAGGCGCCATCAGGTTCCTCCCTCCCTGCTCTGCCCCTCCTCACCCTCGCCGAGATCCGCCTGGCGACGGGTCGGGCGGTCGCCGCTGAAGAGGAGGCTCGGAACGCCCTGCGGATCCTGGAGCATTCTCTGCCGACCGGGCACTACGTCACGGCGGTGGCCCGATGTCGCCTGGGGCTCTCCCTCGCGCGGCAGGACCGCCGCGACGAAGCCGCGCCGCTTGTGAGGCAGGCGATGGACGCCCTTCAGGCGTGGGAGGGCGCACCACCGAGGCTCGTTCGCGAGTGCGCGGATACGCAGGAAGAGCTCGCCGGGCACCGTTGAGCGTCAGGGGACGCCGTGACCGGCACGCCGGACGCTTCCGGGTCGCCCTTCTCTCGTCCTATGGACCCGAGACCGCGGCTGCGGGGGAGATCTCGGTGAGGGAGGGAACGCCCCGCACCGAGAAGTGGCCGTCCGTGATTTCGAGAGATGGCCCTGTGCCGGCACTCTCGAGCGTCCCCGAGAACGTGCCTTCCGCCCGCAGGCGGCCATCCGCTAGCTCCAACAAGGTTACGTCGACGGTGCCCGACCGCGAGGTGTAGAGGACGTCGAGGTCGCCGAAGCGCGCGGCGGACATGTAGGCGAAGCTGGTCGGGTTGTCGTCGCCAGGGAGCTCCGCACGGAACGGGCCGATCTCACCGGCGGCGGAGAGGAGCAGCGACAGCACCGGACCCTCGTAGCTACCGAAGGATACCGGGTCGCCCATGGGCCCCCTTTCGAACGTGTCGAGTGGCGGCGTCTGCGTCGCGAAGCCGCCCAACGATATCCGCAATACGCCGGACTCGGTCTCGAACCAGGCCGCGCTCGCGTACGGTGTTCCCTGGACGTCCCCCGACACCACATACCACGTCCTCGTCTCTCCGCCGACCGTCGCCTCCAGCGTACCGAGGACACCCCGCGGTAGCTCGGCGGTGGGGGCAGCATCGGCGGAGTGTGAGGGCTCCACTGTAGCTCGGGCGCCCGAAGCGTCCGCGTCGGACGGTGCGCAGGTGGCGACCATCGGCAGCGCGATGAGGGCCGGGCCGAGTCGCAGGATGGCGCTCCTCATGGATCTCTCCCTTCGTGCTCCACAACCAGGCACTCGTCCTCCCATTCGGAGGGCAGGGGTCCGAGGCAGCGGAAGGGGGTGGGTACGTTCGCGATCGTGTCCCGCGTCGAGGTGGGTGCTCCGCCCGGTCCCACCTCGAACGCCATCGTGACCGACTGGAGGGAATCCTCGTCCTGGAGTCGTTCTCGCCGGAAGGGGTCCACACACGGTGAACGGAATACCGACGCGGCGGCCGCCACGAGAAGCACGGGCCGGGTCGACCATCGCGGGTCGACCGATCGATCCGATGGTCCGACCTCCGGGCGATCCCTGTGGGGGGCGAAAAACCTCCTCTAGCGCTCCCCGGGACCCCCGAGCAACTTCCGCATGGTCTCCGGGTCCGGAACCTCGGAGTTCACCTGGATGTCGATCACCTCGACCATCGACTCGAACGAGCTCATCCCCATCATGTTCTGCATCTGGCTCTGGATCATCGCGCGCGTGTTGGGCGGCAGCTCGGCGAGCCGCTTCTCCATCTCGGCGAACTGCGCAGACAGCGCCTCGCGAAGGCCCGTGATGCGCGTGATCGTCCGATAGGGCTCGTACAACGGGCCCACGTGGCGGTAGTCCTCGTCCAGCTTCTCCAGCGTGAACGGGATCTCCTGGTCGTCCTGCTTGCTCATGAGCTCGATGGTCATGCGTAGTGGGACGTACTCCTCCGCGTCGATCCAGTAGCTCATGCTTGTCAAGGTGACGTCGGAGTCGTCCTGGTCCGGCAGCTCGATGTCGTCCAGATCGGTGGCTTGCAGGTGGAGTGCCTGGTGTCCGTCCACTTCTTCAGTGCCGACGACTCTGGCCCGTTCGATGAAGTCCGCCATCGCTTCCGCCTCGGCCGCCGCTTCCGCGTTCGGGTCGTCGATGTCCCATGTCCGGCCCATGAACGACGCCATGGGGCTCGCCAGCTGCTCGCGGCTCATCATGCGCCCCGCGCCCCTCTGGGCCTGCTGCGTGATGTAGTCCTGGAGCCTGTCGTACGCCGAAGCCATGCCCTTCGCGGATTCGAGGCGCAGCGAATCCTGCTCGACTTCCATGCGGGCGGTGATCTCGTCGAACGGCACCACGCGGAAGGTCGTCTTGCCATCCACATCGACCTTCTCGTGATACGTGGCGTAGCGGATGGTCCCGTTCGACTCGACCTTGAGGTAGCTGTCGACCTGACCGTAGCGCTCCTCCTGACGGCGCTGCATCTCGGCCATGATCTCGGACGGGTCCTGCATGGGGGACGCCGCAGTCAGCGCGGAGACCGTGAGCGAATGGACGAGGAGATGGGTGAGCATCGGTTCTGTCTCCTTTCCAGCGGAGTGCCCGGCCTCGGAGGCGAAGGCATCGGACTCGGAGGCGAAGGTGCCGCGCTCTCACGCGCTTGACAAGTCTACGCGAGGCTTCGAATTCCTGTGAGCCAGGCCACTCGCTCCCCTCGCAGGAAGGAGTCTGCGCCATGACTCTGGCTACCGGTTGGCTCGGTTTGGCTGCGCTCGTGTCCGCGGTCGCAATCCCTCTGGAGAGCGTGGCTGCTCAGTGCCCGCCGGACACGATCGCCCACGACCCCCCGGGGGTCTCCACCGACGGCAGCTTCATGGTTGGCCCTGTCCGCTACGACTCAACCACCGAGGGGGGGTCGGCCCATGTCTCCGTCGACGTGAGTGGGCCCGGTTTCTCCGACGAGCAGCTGATTTCCTGGGGCTACGACCCTTCCGAGTTCAGGGCTACCGGCCTGCAGTACGAATGGGACTTCGGCGACGGCTCCGAGCTGGTCCGCACGAACGAGAGCGGCGCCGGCCATCCGTACCTGGACCAGCCCCCGAGCTGCCGCAACTCGCAGGTGCCGCGCTGTAGCGGTGTCTATGACGTCACCGTGACGGTCACCGACACGCGGGGACGAGGACCCTGCCCCATGCGCCTTGCCCCGACAGGCCGCGGGAGAGGAGCCGTCGAGGTCTTCAACGCGCCCCCGGTCCTCGACAGCGTCTGGTACGAGGGGGACGCCGAGGTGAACCAGACGCTCACGTTCCGGACCAGAGTGACCGAAAGGGGCGTGCTCGACACTCTCCGGTATTCCTGGGTCTTCGGCGACGGAGGCACCTCGTTCGACTCCGTGCCACGCCACGCCTATGCAAAGGACGGCCTCTACTCCGTCAGGTTTCAGGTCTACGATGGAGACGGAGGGAAGACCGAGGGCGAGCTCCTGGTCATCGTCGGCGAGGGTGGGGCCATTGACGCGACCGGTGACGTGGGCTTCCCGACCACGGAGATCAGCGGTTCCACCGTGACCGGGACCCCCCTGGAAAACGGAATGTGCCAGGTCTCCGTACACCTCTCCGTCGAGGACCACGGTGACATCACCTTCCAGGGCGTCTTGCCAGGAGGGCTGAGGTACGGCCGTTACGCGATCGACGCAGCTCGGGCCGTCGCGGGTTCCTGGGACCAGAACATGGAGCGTCCCGGCTGGTTGACGGCCTACTTCGGCTTCACGCGGAACCACGACCTCCCTGACCGGAGTCTGTTCGACTTCCAATCGGTGACGGGTGACATGCTCGTGGGACGTTCCGATGGGGCGCGGCTGAGCGGTGTGTTCGAGGTCGACTTCGTCGAGAACACCGACCCGTCGTTCAATCCCCAGCACACCAAAGCCGTGGGCTACTTCCGCTTGCCGGTCTCCAACCGTTTCATGGGGCCCGGCTCTGTCCCCAACCACTTCTACGCCTGCCAGGCAGTGCCGCCTCCCCGGTAGCGGTGCGGGAGGCCGCCTGCGGCTCGGCGGCCTCCGCTTCCCACCCGTATGGAGCCCGGCGCGGCAGTGGGGAGTTGCGTGGCTCCCGCCGGAATCCCTACGCTGCGCTCGCGGGACGACGAAGCACACCGTACCCGCACACTTCGCACGTAGGCACGGAGACAGCCATGAGCTTCTGGGACAAGATGAGGGGCGAGCTCATCGACGTCATCGAGTGGACAGACGCCACGGGTGACACGATGGTCCATCGCTTCGAGCGGCACGGCAACGAGATCAAGAACGGCGCCCAGCTCACCGTGCGGGAAGGACAGGCCGCGGTCTTCATCGACGAAGGACAGCTCGCCGATGTCTTCGAGCCGGGGATGTACACCCTGAAGACGGCCAACCTGCCGATACTGTCCACGCTCAAGGGATGGAAGTACGGGTTCGAGAGCCCGTTCAAGGCGGAAGTCTACTTCGTCAGCACGCGTCAGTTCACGAATCAGAAGTGGGGCACGAAGAACCCCGTCATGCTCCGCGACCCGAGTTCGGTCCGGTACGCCTGCGGGCCTTTGGGACGTACGCCGTCCGCGTGAAGGAGCCTGCAACGTTCATCAAGGAGATCGTGGGGACCGACGGCACGTTCACGGCGGACGAGGTCACCGAGCAACTCCGCAATATCCTGGTGGCGAGGTTCTCCGATGCCCTCGGAGAGTCCCGCATCCATGTGCTGGACATGGCAGCGAATCAGGACGAGCTGGGTACGGCCCTCCTGGGCCGGGTGCAGAGCGACCTGGACGGATACGGACTGGAGCTACGCAGGCTCCTGGTGGAGAACATCTCTCTGCCGCCAGCGGTGGAGGAGGCGCTGGACAAGCGCACGAGCATGGGGGTGGTGGGCGATCTCCGGACGTTCACCCAGTACCAGGCGGCGGAAGCCCTGGGCGACGCCGCGAAGAACCCCGGCGCCGGGGGCCTGGCGGCAGGGGGGACTCGCGGCCGGACTGGGCATGGCCATGGGGAACCAGATGGCTCAGGGGGTCAATCCCCCCGCGGCTCCGGCTGCCGGCCCACCGCCCCTGCCCGGCGCGGCGCACTACTACGCCGGGATCGGCGGGAAGCAGGCCGGACCCTTCGCCGATGCCGCGCTGGCCGAGGAGACCCGGGCGGGCCGGATCACACGCGAGACGCTGGTCTGGACCGAGGGGATGGCCGACTGGAAGCCCGCAGGCGAGGTCGAGCCGGTGGCGAAGCACTTCGGGGTGGCACCTCCCCCGACGCCGGCGTTTCGGCTCCCGGACCACCGGAGGCGGCGCGGGAGTTCCCCTGCCGAAGCTGCGGGGCCAAGGTCGTCTTCGCCCCCGGGACCACGGCGCTCGAGTGCCCCTACTGCGGCGCGCGTACGGAGATCGAACGCTCCGACCGGGACGTCACCGAGACGGACTTCAGGACGATGCTGGCCCGCCTCGAGTCGGAAGCGGAGACCGAAGAGGTCACATCCGTGACGTGCCCTTCGTGCGGAGCCCTGGTCGACGAGCATCGTGACCACCGGAAGCTCGCACCGACTGATCAAGCCCGGGGCGGTCCTGTCCTTCCGTATCGATCGGAAGCATGCGGACGAACTCTTCCGCCACTGGATCAACCAGCTCTGGTTCGCGACGGCAAGCACGTGACGGAAACGTACCACGTGACCGTGACCGACTGGCGGTGGGTCTCGGGCAGCGTGGCCCGCGACTTCGACGACGTGCTCGTCCTGGGATCGAACTCGCTGCCCAGGAAGCTCACCGAGAAGCTCGAGCCCTGGGACCTCCAGGACCTCGTCCCCTATGCCAACGCCTACCTCTCCGGCTTCCAGGCCGAGCGATACCAGATCGGCCTGGCGGCGGGATCGGACGATGCGTGCCAGCAGATGGAAGACGTGGTCCGGGGAGACATCCGGCGAGACATCGGCGGGGACCACCAGCGCATCCATTCGATGCAGGGGCAGCACGCGGACGTGACCTTCAAGCACGTCCTTCTGCCGTTGTGGATCTGCTCGTATCGATGCCGCCGTGAGGTATATCACCTTCTGGTCAACGCCCGCACCGGCGAGGTGCAAGGCCAGCGGCCCTGGAGCTGGGTGAAGATCCTCCTGCTGCTCGTGGTGATCGCCGCCGCCGTCGGTCTCGTGGTCTGGGCGAACAACGCCTGACATGCGCTCCCGGGGATCCGTCACCACGACGGAGCAGGTCGGTCGCGCGATGATCCGAACCGCCCTCGAGGGTCATCCAAAGCACATCCTGGAGACGGCGGACATCTACGCCCTTTGATTCCCTGCCTCTCTCCCGCCAAGATGGGGGGCTGCTCGACGTCCCCGCTGCCCCCTCGTCCGCCGCCGCCCGGAGCGCTTCTGATGTCCGAGGTCGTCATTGTGGGTGCGGGCCCAGCGGGCCTGACCCTCGGATGCTATCTGGCCCGCACGGGACTGAAGCCATTGATCGTGGAGCGCGCAATCCACCCCCGTGCTCACGTCGGGGAGTCCCTGATGCCGGCCACCGTCCGAATCCTCCGCGAGATCGGCTTCATCGGCATCGTAGAGGGTTCGGACTTCGTCCGATCCTATGGTGTAGCCTACCACCCGCGCGCAGGTGGCCAAATCGACATTGCGTATCGGGAGTTCCCCCAGGAGGGTGTCCTCCAGGACCATTCCTATCACGCGGAGCGCTCCAGATTCGACCTGATGCTCATGAAGTACGCCGAGGGGCTCGGCTGCCGGATCCTGGCTGGAGCCCAGGTCCGTGAGGTCGTGTTCGAAGGCGAAAGGGTGACCGGGGTCCTCATAGACGCCGGCGGCAACGACCTACACGTGCCGGCCGACCTGGTCGTGGATGCATCAGGTCGCGCTGCGCTGCTTGGGCATCAACTCAAGATGCGCAGGGCCAACCGGGAGCTGGATCAGTTCGCCCTGCACGGATGGTTCACGGGCGTCGAGCGCGGCAAGCGTCGGACTTCGAGCTACACACACGTCTTCTTCCTCGGGGGCCCACGCCAGTGGGCCTGGCAGGTCCCGGTCACGGAGGACATGACCTCGATCGGCGTGGTGTCGGATCGGGATTCGTTCAAAGCGTCCATGATGGAGGTCGGGGACTTCTTCTTCGAGTCCATCAAGACCAACTCGGCACTCGCGAAGGCGGTTCGGAACGCCGACTCGATCTTCGGGATCAAGGGCGAGGTCAACTACAGCTATGAAGTAGAGCGGCTGTGCGGAGACGGATGGCTGATCCTCGGAGACGCGGCCCGATTCGTCGACCCGGTTTTCTCTTCCGGGGTCTTCGTCGCGATGCAGTCGGCGCAGCTCGCATCCGTCCCGATCCTGGAAGGGACAGAGGCGGGGGACTTTGCCCGCGAGCGCCTCATGCCCTACGAGGAAAAGATGAAGGCCGGGGCTGCAATCCTGGACGAATTCGTCCGACTTTACTACAAGCTCCTGCCGGTCTTCACGCACTTCGTCCAGTCGGATGATCACCGACTCGGCGTTCTCCGACTTCTACAGGGCGAGGTCTTCAATCGTCACGAGGCGCCGGTGCTCGCCGAGATGCGGCAGTTCGTCGAAGAGGTCGAGAGATCCAAGGACCACCCGCTCCGTGCCCAACTGACAGGGCGCGCGGAACGATAGAGGTTCACAGGAGGCGTCATTGTCTCGATCCGCTGACTCCGCTCGCGTCTCACGCCTCGCCGGCCCGCTGGTCGATGTCGAGGTCGGCACCTCGTACGGCGCCCCCGCGCTCAAGGTCCGCGGCCGGATGTTCGCCAAGTATCGCCGCTGGCCCATTCGGCTCTTAGCGCCGCCGCGGGGTCCACCCGAGTGGCCCTGAGCCCGGGGACGGGCGCCAGCGGCCGCGCTCACGGCGGCGAGAACGGCCGCGACGCTTCCGAACGCGCCCGAATCCCTGGGCGACACGTGGAAGAGCAACGGATGCCGAGGTCACCGCGGGCGCAGGGCGGCGGCGGCGCCACCGGAGGATCGCGGACAACCTTCCTAGCGGCTGCTCCCCTGGAACCGGTTGGGGCCGCCGGGAGTCGGAGCCCCATTGACCAGCGTCACGCCGCTCTCGTGCGACCGGGTCAGCGCCGCCGAGAGGGTGATTCCGCTGCCCAAGACCTGCGTCCTCGCGGCATGGGCCTTCGTAAGCGGCCTGGTGACGGTGATCGTGAGCGTGGGCGGGCTGCCGAAGCCGTTCCTGTGGGTGTCGGTGGAGGCGACGACGGCCGTTTCCTCGTTCGCCCCGCTGCCGACGGTGACGGTGTGGCCCTGGTCGAAGCCGGTGAGGTTGTCCACTTCGATCCCGGTCGCACCGACCGCCGTGGCGCGCTCCACCGTGGCGGCGCCCGGCGTGCCGACGGTAGCGATGACGGCGGTCTCCCGGTTCGCCCCCGTCCCGATGATCACCGTCTGTCCGGAGGCGAAGCCTTCCACGCTGGAGACCTTGATGTTGTTCGCGCCGGCGGTGGAGGCCGCTGCCAGGGAGGCAGCGGACTGCACCCGGAAATCGGTGCAGTTGCTGTCCGCGTCGTGCCCATCGGGGAAGCGGCCCGCGCTCAGGTTCGGCGTGGCCCTGGACCCGCCGCCACGGAAGAAGCCCTGCCTGCCCAGGGCCGGAGCCTCCACGTGGCAGCCGCTTTCCCCTGCCCCGGAAACGGCCTGGTAGCCCTCGGCGGCCCATGGGTCCACAAGGAGGCCGTAGTTCAGGCCGTCCACCACGAGCCCGCCGGCGTCACGCAGGACCATGTTGCCGGCGCTGGCGGACAGGGCGGGGCCCCCGAACCACTGGTCGGGCACCCGCTCTCCCTGGTAGCCCGCCCCGCTCACCCGCGCATCGCGCACGACCGCGTGAATGGGGTGTTGGTTGGAGAGGGGGCGGTCGAGGCCGATGCCCGTACCCAGCGGCAGGACGGGCTCGTTGCTCGAGTGCGGGAATCTCGTCGCCGGCTCGAAGCTGATCCCCGTCCCCTGGGCGGTGAACGGCATGTTGGACGCGTGGTCGAACTCGAGCGGCTCGGCCAGGTCGAGGCCTGTGCCCCGATCCTCACCCCTCGCCGGCGCGCCCACGACGTTCCTGCGCTCCGACGCCGTCCCGACCCGCGTCACCGTCACCCACTCGATCCCGTGTCCCTCGCTGTCGATGTCGAGTCGGATCCGGTCACCCACGGAGATGTTCTCGACCGACGACACCTTGATGTTGGTGTCTCCGGCCTTCGCGTCCATCGACAGCCAGGCCTGCGTTCCGGGCTTTCCGACCTCGGTCACCGTGACCACCTCGTACTTCTCGACGGCCCGCGCGACCGCGGGGTACGTGGCGCCGTAGCCGATCGCCATCCTCTGGCCGACCTCGAAACCCTCCACGCTAGCGACGGGCACGTCGGTCGAGCCCTCCGGAATCGTGATCACCGGCCCCTCCGGCAGCGGCTGCCATAGCGTGGTGGGGCTGCCGGGCTCCACCGGACGGCGGAAGCGCGACGGGGAGGGTTCCGGCACGAGCCCGACCGCCGTCCCTACGCTCGCGATCCTGCGGGTCTCCACCGAAGGTCCGGCATCGATCTGGATCTCGTCGCCCACCGACAGGCCGTCCACGCTCCGGACGTAGATCGTGGCATCACCGCTCTGCGCGGGCACCGCCAGCCCGGACGTGCCGAGGCCGAAGAGGTAGAATCCGCGGGCGGGGAGCGTCGTCCCGGCCGGGATCTCGATCGACGAGAAGATCGGCAATTGGGTCGCGTGCTGCGTAAGCGTCCAGCCGGAGATGTCCACGGCGGCATCGCCGGAGTTGTAGAGCTCGATGAACCCGTCCGTACTGTTGCCGGGCGCATCGGCGGTGATGCGGAACTCGTTGATCTCGACCGGGCTGACGTTCCGCACCTTCTGGATGGCGATCTCCGACCGCGTCTGGCCGGTCGTCGCGCTCGCCCACGAGGCGTTGCCGACGAGGTCGCCGTTGAAGCCCGTCCGCCCCGTGGTGACGCTGAAGGTCGCGCTCACGCTCTCGCCCGTCGCCACCGGGCCGGCGAACGTCTTCGTCGGCTCGCTGGAGCCCGCGATGACGGAGGTCCAGCCCCGGGGCACCCAGATGCTCAGCTCCACGCCCGTCGCGGGCTCGCCCGTGGTGTTCGTGAACGTGACGGTGGTGTTCTGCGACGAGCCGGGCGAGAACGTCTGGAGCCCCGGCGACGCGTCGACCGCCGGCGCCGGCGCGATGCGCACGCGGGGCACGTCGTACCGGGCCGTCACCACGTTGGCCTGAACCCTCTGCTGCGTCTCGATGCCGGGAAACGTTCCCGCAGCCGTCATGGCGCCTTCGTAGAAGGTGCCCTGCGAAGAGTTGCTGTTGTCGCCACCGTTCCCCAGGAGGATCGCCCCCTGCTTGCGCATGGGGTCGTAGCTGTTTCTGTCGTTCTTGACCCGCGGGCCGTCGTACATCAGCTGCAGGTCGCCCCCCTGCGCGTCACCGCCCAGCGCGCGCCAGTGGCCGGGTTCGCCGTCGGCCGTAGCGGTGACGAAGCGCCATGTGATGGTGGGCAGGTCCGCGCAGTACTTGTCGTCCGGCGACTCGTTGACGCACCCCACCAGGTTGTTCTCCTGGTCGGTCATGATCCACGGGCCCGGCTCGCTGCCGTGGTACCACGCGGCCGCATTGCCGAAGTAGGTCGTCTCCATGGTGCCGTCACCGTCGTCGCGGCTGTCCGTCTCGGCGTTGCCGTAGTCGAAGCAGCAGCCCGAGTTGTAGTGGTGGCCGTCGATCACCCAGTACTGCCCCTCCGCCTGGTCGTCCACGGCCGTGCCCTTCGCGTCGTCCCGGCGCAGGCCCATGCCCGGGGCGATGAAGGTGCCGTAGACCTTGTGGCCCATCACCGTGACGGGGGCCATGTCCGCGATCGGGAGGTTGTTGAACCCGCCCATGGTCGCACCGGCGAATCCTCCACGCGGCGCCTGCACCAGGTGGTTCTCCATGCCCGACTGGTCGTAGAGCGTGGTGATCCAGCAATAGGTGTGGGCGCAGAACGCGTCCTGTGCCGCGGCGTCTGCGTAGCCGCCCCCGTCCGGGACGGGCGACGCGCTGGGCTGGACGACCCCGACGTCGAGCATTTCGCCGTCCGACTGGCGCATGACCTGGTAGAGGGGCCCGTCGTAGGAGGCGTAGAGGGCGCGCGTGCTGCTGTGCGCGGCCACACAGGGCGTCCCGGCCGCGGCGTAGACGTCACACGGGCCTTCCGGCCGGGGCGGAGTCGTGCCGCCCGGCGTCGCGTTCGCGCACGAAACGCTCGTCAACCCCAGTGCCAGCGCGAGTGCGGATACAGCCGGTAACTTCGTCTTCATCGTGGTCTCGAGGATAGGACGCCAACCACTGTGGAAACCTGAGGAGCATGCTAGGGAGCGGATACATCCAGGGCAACGAGGGAGCGGCTCGTGGGAAGGCCGTATCACCGCCATGCTCGGCCGCCGCTATCTCCTCCGGACCGGGGGAAGGGACGCGGCGAGATCCACCAGGGCCTGATCGTGGTGGTCCCTGACCTCGACCTGGTTGTCGAAGATCATCGTGGCTCCACCCTCGGCCGTGTATGGCGGCCAATCCGGCATGCCTCCGTGATTCGGATCGCCGGTCTTCACGAAGCTGATCCAGGCGGAGCTGATCTTGTCGGCGAGCGCGTAGGCGTCTTCACCCCCGCCGGTCATGGGGCGGGCCATGGCGATGTTGTCGAACGTGAACGGAAGCTCCATGCCGTGGGCGGCCCCGAGGCTGCCGTCATTCACCGGCGACTGCCATTCGAACAGGCAGACATAGACCGGAGCACCACCCTGTTCGCTCTTCACCGCCGCCTGCTTGAGGGCGATGGTGCGGACGGCGGTCGTCAGCATGTGCTGAGGCTGACCATCGTCCGGATAGGCTTCGTGGTATGCCTGGATGTACTTCTCCGCGTTCTCCGCCCCGTACCGCTCGGTGAGGGTCGCCCTCACCTGCTCCATCGACTGCGGCGTGATGATCGCGCGGTTGGCGTATCCGAACTCGTTCAGATTGGAGCCGATGATCATCGGGACGTCCTTCGAGAACTCGGCGGGCGTCGGATCGAACGGGTTCTGTACGATGTACTTCCCGTCCACCGTCGGGCCCATACCGCCGCCCATGCCGCCGGATTGCCTGAGGCTCTCCGAGGCGCGCCGGCTGGCCGCCACGAGCCGGGGTCGCCTCCGAAGCTCGCGATGTTCTCCTTCACCCAGGTCAGGGCCGCCACCAGGTCCTGCATGCCCAGGTTCACCGATTCGGCGTACTCGCCGCCGAGGCCTCTCAGGTCGAGGTAGCCGAGGACGTTGAGTCGGTGATTGACCGTGACCACGACGATGTCGCCCTTGTCGGCCATCGACCGCCCGTCGAAGAACGGGAGCTGGTTGCCCGATCCGGCCGAATGCCCGCCCCCGTGAATCCACACCCACACGGGGCGTCGGCCACCGTCGTCCAGTCCCTTCGTCCATACGTTGAGGACGAAGCTCTCGTGCTCGTCCATCGGTTCGCGGCTGAACTGGAACCCGAAGTTGTAGTCGCTCTGCCCGTTCCAGTCCTGCGCCGTGCCCTGCATCGCCTGGGGGCCGTAGATGGTGGTCTGACGGACCCCCTCCCACGCGTCGGGAGCCTCGGGCGGCATGAACCGCTCCGCCTTCGCGTAGGGGATGCCCTTGAACGCGAAGACGCCGTCATCGATGTACCCACGAACGGCGCCGTGCGTCGTGGACGCCACCGCGACGTTCTCTCCCGCCTCGATCGGACCCGTGTGGGGCTGCTCCGGCTGGGCGGCGCAACTCGCCGTCAGAACGGCGACGGCCTGCATCGGGATCTTTCCGAGTTTCATTCGATGTCTCCCACGTGAAAGGAGGACGTTGGCGGGCTCTTCCATGCTCGATCGAGGGTCGCGGCCAGCGGGAGCCGGCCGCGGTCGGCGGCGCCCCCCCATGGCCCTCACCCCTTGAAGAGCAGCGGCGCGAACTGGTGCAGGCAACGGCGCCAGGTCTGCCACTCGTGCTCCGTGCCTTCGGACTCGTGGCGGTCGACGCGATCCCGGGCGAGTTGGGCTGGAAGCCGGGCGTGCCGACCACCGGCGTCGGCGTGATCGCGATCGGCGGCGGTGGCGGGGTGGACCAGTTCCTCGACTGGTCGGCGCCGGCCTATGTACGGCTCTACCAGCTCACCGGGGACACGCATGATTTCGACGTCGCGCGCATCCTGCTGCTCGACACCAAGGCGATGCTTGCCTTGCCCGGCCGCACCTTCGATCTCAAAGGGCCGGGCTGGCAGCAGGAGAATTTCAGCCTCTCGAGCCGCCGAGGTTACGGTGGACACCGCGGCTGGCTGCCCTGGGTGTCGGTCAACCATCTGTGGAGCATCGTCGGGATCGAAGAGCTCGATCCCGCGCTGTTCGCCCGACTCGCCGCGAAACCCGCCCGATGACGGCGCCCGGAGCTTCGCGGTTGCGGCGGCGCCTTCCGGACGGACGCGCGGTCGCACTATCGCGATGAAGGGTCGCCTTTTCCGTCGGTGGGCAAGGTGTAGTAGTCGTACGTGTTCGACCAGGTGAACTCGGCGCCGGGTTGGATGTCGATCCCGACGTACGCTTCGCCTGCCAGCACCGTGCGGATCGACCACAGGAATTCCCTGATGAGCGGACGGTCCCCGGAGATCCTCATCCCGGCGCCCACCTCGCTGTTCTCGATCACGATCCCGAAATCCTCCGGGTTGTCGTTGAAGCCCTGCATGAAGACGACCGCCTCGTCTTCTCCCGAGAGCTGTTTCGCGTAGACGATCCGATTTCCGTGGACGCCGACGAGCGTCTCATCGGGTGGCCGGGGCGTCTGGATCTGGTAGGGCAACTCGACCGTGAAGGCGGGACCGGGGGGCTGATGGTCGAGCACCGCGAAGTTGTGGCGTAGACCTCGGTCTCGATGGCGAGCCGACCCGTGTTTCTCAGGCTACGCTCGATGACCATCTCCGGCTTTCCCTCTACCAGGCGCACGACCTTGCGATAGACGTAGCCGTACCCCAGCTCCGGATCGGACACTACATGGGTGAATTCGACCGCATCCCTGTGTTTCGCGACGGTCCACCTGCCGGAGTCGACGACGTCGTAGGGGAGATAGCGGTCGTACTTGTCTCCCGTTTTCCGCAGCACCCCGACACCGAGCTTGATGAAGGTCCCGCCGGGCTCGGCCTCGTCCCAGCCGAGTGGCGTCTGGAACTCGTCGACGGACCCTCCAGCGCACTACAGGGCCCGGACACGATCCGTCCGTCGCGGTGGACCCAGTTGACGACCTCCGGATCGAGGCTGTCGAACCACGGTCCATAGAAGTCGTGGCCCTCGTATCGCAGGCTGTACACGGCGCCAGACCAGTCGAACCGTGTCGAGATAGTAGCCGTCCTTCGCGTCCGGCTGATAGATCTTCGCCGTGACTTGTCCGTTGGAGATCGTGGCCTGTGGAACCTGGGCCGCGCAACCTGTTACCGCTCCCTTGCCGGCCGCATACAGCGACACGCTCCTGGCACCTGGCACGCTGGTGGAATTCTCGAACTGGGTCCACCGCTCCCCGTCGCTGCTGTAATAGCACGTCACGTCACCACGGTCATTCCGGATCCGGACGAAGATGCGGTCATTCGTCCCCATCGACGTCGTCGATGAGGGTTCCGTGGCCCTGCCGCCACCACGTCTCGTCGTGGCTCTCGGTGCGAACGAGCGGGTTGTAGGGCGAGTTCTCCCACGGGCCTCCCGCCGCGCGGGACCTCGCCACCACGGACATGTGCGCCGTGGAGGGACCGGACGTGCCCCCCTGGGCGCTGACCAGGTAGTAGTACCCGTCGTGACGCGTCAGCTTGGGCGCCTCCAGGCAGCGGCATTCCACCGCCCAGTCGTCGGGATAGTCCCAGCCGTCATAGGCATTCCGGATGTCGCCGAGGGTGCCCAACCCGTCCGCCGTCAGCTGGATGGTGATCCCCTTGTTGAAATACAGATAGCGGTTGCCCTGCGCATCCACGATGTGGCCCGGGTCGAAGAGGCCGTACACGCCGATGTCGATGGGGTCGCTCCACGGGCCGGTCGGAGCGTCCGCCCAGAGGACGACGTTCTTGAACGACGGGTCCCCCGTGCTCTTGCTCGTGGCCCCCAGGAGGCTCACCTCCGCCCCGGTCATCGACGCATGCTCCGGGTTGAGGCGACTCCGGTCGTTCTGGGTCGTGTAGATGTAGTATCGGCCGTGATAGGTGATGTCCGAGGCCCACGTCCCACCGTCCCATGCATGCTATGCGCGGGTCAGTGGGCGCCAGTTCACGAGGTCGCGGGAGTGCCAGACGAGCTCGTCCGGCCATCCGCTGCCGGCGAGCATGTAGTAGTCCTTCCCGACCCGGACGACCGAGTTGTCGCTGCCTGGGCCCACGAGGACGGGGTTGCGGAAGTAACCATTGCCAAGGTCCGCATGCGGGATCCCCTCGAGGCGGGCCTGGGCCGCGCGCCTGGCATCCTGCGGTGAGAGATCCTGGGCCGAGGCCGCGGCGGTGCCGATCCCCGAAAGCATCGCGGCCGTGCACAGCACGAAGGCGATTCTCATCGTCGGTCTCCTGGGTCGTGCCGCACGACGAAGTAGGGCCGGCTCGCGAGGTCGGAGTCGAATCCGGGATGGAGCGCCGTTTCGCCGGAAGCGTCTTCGACCTCGAGGTAGTACTCGAGCGGATAGGGGGTCTCGGTATAGGTGGCTGGAATCACGGCCTGGAATCGTCCACCCTCACCGTCCATCGGCAGCGTCTCGTAGCGTTCGGCGTGATCGACGTGACGGTAGACCAGGCGCACGGCCCGTGGGACCCGCGCCATCGCCAGCTCGATGGTGAGCGGTCGACCGGGGTGGAAGCTCGATGGCGGATCGTGGCGCGCGACCACCGTCGCCCGCTGGGGGCGACCCAGCGCGGCCCGGATGCAGGCGGCGACGCGCTCGTCCGGCGTCGCGGACGCATCGGTCCCGGCCAGCTTCTGCTCCAGCCGCGCGATGTCGTCGTCGATGAGCGGAAGCCGGTCCAGCCAGTGGCCGCGAAGGAGAAAATACTCCCCGACCGTGATGTCCGGCTGGTAGACCTCGCGCGCCACGTCGGCGAGCTCGGCCCATGCGTCCCGCGCGCGGCGGTAGGTCTCGATGGCCTCCACCAGGGCGGTCCGTTGGCCGCTCTGCTCGAAGAGCGCGTAGAGCACGCCGGTGCGGAACTTCGCGGCGAAGAAGCGGCCGAGGCCGATCTGGATCTTCATGTCGACGGCGAGGCGCCGGTACTCGACGTTCGTCTTGTCGGCGACGAGATCTTCGGCCGTGGTCCAGCGTTCGGCGGCGCGATCGGCGAGATCTTCCAGCCATTGGGCGACCTCGATGGGGGTGTAGCGGCCGTCGCCCGAGCCCTGGAGCAACGCGGCCGCACAGTCGTCGATGCCCTGGAAGAGCTGGGGATCGAACGGGCTGACGCGGCCGAAGACCTTCGGCGCGGGGGTGTCGTCGTACGGCTGCGGAGCCTCCGGATCGACGAGGGATTGGTTGGCGTAGATCTCGGGCCAGTACGTGTTGTTGCCGGCGGAGGGCGCGTGCGCCGTGGTGACGATCGGGAGCAGGCGGCTGGCGGCCGCGAGCGCCTCGACGGCGGCGTCCGCGCCCGGCCCGAGGGGGCCCGCGCCAGAAGCGCTGCCAGACCGCCGGATCCGTGTCCGGATCGTAGAGCGAGCGCCCCCAGACCGCGAGCGTGTAGCGGTACTTCAGCCAGTCCCACCGCGGCCTGAGGGAGCGATCCGCGTAGGCGCAGCGATCGCCGGCGATGCCGGATCCGCGACGACCCTTGAAGGTCAGCGGCTCCATGATCTCGGCGCCCCTGCTGTCACAGAACCGGAACGCTCGGCCGTACTCCGCACCGGTGAGGGGGTCGCCCCAGAGCAGCAGCCGCTGCGTGCCGGCCGAGATGCGGTGCGTCACGCCGTAACCGCGGCCCTCCTTCATCAGGTCGCCGTACCCGTAGCGCGTGAAGCTGCGCGAGCCCGCGCTCAGCGCCATGAGGCCGTTGCCGTCTGCCACGCCGGGGCGCGGTCGCTCCGTGGGACGGATGTCGGCCTGATGGTAGGGCAAGCCGAGATGCTCGCCCCAGTACTTCGGCGAGACGTTCACCGGCAGGCCGGTGGCCAGCGCCTCCTCGATCATGGTCCCGGTGATGCCCTTCGCGTGCAGGTCGATCTCGAGCGGACGACCGGCGTCGGCCACGCCGGCGAAGACCATCTGCCAGAAATCGTAGGAGCCCTCCCGCACGCCGCTCTCGCCGTGGATGCGCAGGGTGACGCCGGTGATGGCGGGGCAGGCCTCGAGCAGAGCACGGATCGCGGCACGGCAGTACGGACCGTGGGTCTCGGGCGTGAGGCCGGCGATGGTGTAGTTCGGCTGCGGGCTATCGAGCCACTCGTAGCCGTGCATCCAGATGCCGAGCTGGAACTCCAGTCCGCGCGCGACCGTTTCCTCGCTGATGAAGCGCAACATCTCCAGGTTGTGGGCGCGCTCCGCGTCGGAGAGCTCCGGCACGCGCACGTCGAATCCGGGCACGGCGAGCAGGAAGGGATAGGCGAACAGGAAATAGGCGTCGGTGACGTTGCGAAGGAAGTCGTAGCCGATGCCGAGGCTCAGGTTGAAGCGGTTGAAGCGTTGGGACGCGAGGTGATCCAGATACTCGGGCCACATCGCGCGGTCGTTGAACCACGGCTTGTCCTCGGGCTCGCTGACGAAGGAGCGCATGACGCTACGGACGCGATGGTGATGCCACCGCCGGACCCCTGCGCCTGGAGCACCGTCGGCAGGAGCTCGGTGCCGGTGAGCGCCAGCGTGGCGGTCGCGGCGCTCCGGAGGAAGTCTCGACGCGAGAAGTTGGGTTTCATGGCAGCGGAGAAAGAGCCGGGCGACGGCGTTGGCCGGTCATGGGACGGGGTCGGTCGGGGCTCACCGGTCCCAGGTGAGCTGCAGGAGCGAGACACCCTGGCGGGGGAGCGTCATCCGGATCACCGCCGTCCCCCCGGGGGCATCGACCCACCCGGGTGAAGCGAGCTGCGCCAGCTCGGAGGCGCGCTCGAGCTCGGCGTACTGCTCGGGCGTGGGGCTCTGCGGCTCCCCCATCGCCTTCCACACCTCGTAGGCGTCGCCGTGGTTGTGGTCGACGCGGTAGTGCTCCACGAGCACGCGCCCGGCCGGCAACCCGGCCAGCGTGATCGCGACGGGCGCGTCCGGGGCGGGCAGATCGTCATCGTGGTAGTTCCACACGAGGACGGTGGCCGACCGCTCGTCGCGCGCGGCGAAGGCGTTCACGTCGGGGGCTCCGCGCACGCTCCCCTCGATGATCCGCGGGCCGTCGTAGCCGGTCCCGCCCTCCACGACGACACGCTCGCCCGTCATCATCCCGAACATGCGGAAGACGTTCAGGACCGACTTCCCGACGCCGTTCGTCGCAAGCGAGCGGAAGCCCGCGAACCACGGCTGATCCTCGAACTCGAACGCCCAGGTCACGGCTCCGAGCAGGTTCACGCCGGCCGCGTCGGCGAGCGCGAGCTTCCGGGGGAAGGCCGCGGCCGTGTAGCTCGCGTACAGCGTGCCGTTGCGGTAGGCGTTGTGCGGGTTGTCCGCCACCGAGCATGCCGCGCATCCCTCGGGATCGCTCTCCCCGATGACGATCGGCAGCGTGCGCAGCTCGGGATACGACGCGACGATCTCGAAGCCGGACTCGATGTCACGGAGCTGCCGCCCGAGGTTCATACGCACGTGCCCGTCCACGATCCTCGGCGCCCCCTTCGCGTGGAAGGAGACGAAGTCGAGCGGCGCCCCCTTCGCACCGGTGCGCGCGTTGGTGCCGGTCGTGACGTGGTCGAGAAAGGCGCGCAGGAAGTCGGCTCCACCCTGGTGGCCCGGGCCGGTCGTGGTGGGTCCACCGACCTTCGCCCCGGGCAGCGCCCGGCGCACCGCGTCCACGGTGTAGTCGTAGAGCTTCAGGTACTCCTCGGTGGTGCCGCGCCAGTACTCGATGTCCGGCTCGTTCCATACCTCCCAGTACCACGCCTCGACCTCGTGTGCCCCGTAGCGGTCCACGGCGTGCAGGACCCACTGGCGGACCAGCTCGGCCCAACGGTCCCAGTCGTCGGGCGGGTAGGCCCAACCCGTGTAGATCTCGTCGTACGGTCGGTCCGGCGCCCAGTGGTGGCGGTAGGGCTCCGGCCGAGCGGAGAGCGCCTCGGGCATGAAGCCGATCTCGACGAGGGGATGCATGCCGCGGCTCACCCAGGTGTCGAAGATCGAGTCGACGATGGTCCAGTCGTACACGGGCCGCCCCTGGGCGTCCTCCGTGTAGGCATTCGTCGAGCCCCACTTGAGGGCCGGGGTGCCGTCGCCCGTGGTGAGGAGGTTGTGTACCCGCATGTGCACCGGCACCGGCATGGCCGACGCGAGCTGCGAGAGGAGCTTCCGCCCGTTGGGCATGGTGGTGTAGTTCGGCTCGTCGTGGCCGAACCACGCCCAGATCGGCGCCACCGGCCCCCGGGTCCGGTCGAAATGGACCCCGAGGGACACGGTGTCCGCCTGGGTGGCCGGTGCTGGAGCCTGGGCGCAGAGCGGCAGGGCGGCCGCCGCCACCAGCCCGGGGAGGAGAGCGGCGAGACCCGCGCGCCCGACCCTCCGAACGTGTTGTCGAGGCATACGTCCCTCCCGGGGGGTAGCCGATGCCGACCTGCGGATGCGGGGCATCGCGCGCGCCGTCAACGTCGCACTCCGCCGACCTCGAGGCGAATGCTGTAGATGCTCGACGAGGCGGAGATGTACAGTGTCCTGGCGTCCGGCCCGCCCCAGCTCACGTTGGACGCCCGCTCCGGGAGGATGATCGTGCCGAGATGCTTTCCCTGGGGCGAGAGAATCCAGACGCCGCCGGGGCCGGATCCGTACACGTTCCCCTTCCGGTCCACCTTGATGCCGTCGGGACCGCCGATGCCCTCCGTCGCGTCGGCCCGCGCGAACACCCCTCCGTGGGCGACCGTGTGGTCGGGCAGGACGTCGTAGCGCATCCACACGAGGTTGGCCGGGTCGGACACCGACACGTAGAGCACCTTCTCGTCCGGCGACAGGGCGACGCCGTTGGGCCGCGTGAGATCGTCCACGAGGAGCTCGAGCCTGTCGTTGGCCGGAGGCGCACCGGCCGCGATCGAGCCCGCCGCCGGCAGTCGGTAGACCCCGGCGAACGGGAGCTCCACGAGCGGGTCGTCGTCTCTCTGCGTCGGAAGCCCGTACGGGGGATCCGTGAAGTAGAGGGAGCCGTCCGAAGCGTAGACGACATCGTTGGGGCTGTTCAGCCGCTTGCCCTGATAACGATCGGCGAGGACGGTCATCTGCGCGCCCGGCTCGAGCGACTCGAGTCGGTAGACGACCCGGCGTGCATGCCCCGCGACGGTCAGCCTGCCCTCGGCGTCGAGCGTCATGCCGTTCGAGCCGGGCTCCGGCCCCCCGTACGCCTGCAACCCCTGGTAGCCCGAAGGATGGAGGAAGAGCGTGTCCCCCCTCCCCGGTACCCACTTCATGATGCTGTTCTGGTGGATCGCGGCGAAGAGAAGGTACCCGTCCGGGATCCAGAGGGGGCCCTCGGTCCACTCGAAGCCGTCGGCGACCTTCTCGACCGTCGCGTCGGGAGCCACGATCGAGTCGAGCGCAGGGTCGAGCCGTCGAATCGGGCCGGATGCGGTGGCAGCTCGCCCGGCCCGGTCCTTCGGTCCCGAGCAACCCAGCGCGACCGCGGCGAGAGAGAGGACGAGGATGGACCGCACGTGCATGCGGACGCCTCCGTGAAGGAGCGACCAGACATCGGTGAGCGAGGGTCAGCGTAGGGCCGAAACGCCCGGGGCGGCAAGGGTTTTCGGCTCGCGCCATCGGCTTGCGCCAAGGATGCTCCCGATCCAGACTGCACCGCTGTCATCCCTACCCATGCCCGCGCACGTGCCATGCACCCGATCATCATCCTCCTGCTCGGCATGGCGGTCGTCATCGGCTCGATCGTGGTGCTACGCCTGAATGCCTTCCTCGCGCTCATCGCGGCCGCGATCCTCGTGAGCATGCTCTCCCCCGGGGACATCGCGGGTCGCGTCACACGCGTGGTAGGCGCGTTCGGCACGATGGCCGGCAGCATCGGCATCGTGATCGCGGCCGCGGCCATCATCGGGAACGCGATGAAGGAGAGCGGAGCGGCGGACCGCATCGTGCTCTCGTTCCTCTCCGTCCTCGGAGAGGGGCGGGCCGCGGAGGCGCTTGCGCTGGGCGGATTCATCCTGGCGGTGCCCGTCTTCTTCGACACCGTCTTCTTCCTCATGGTGCCGCTTGCGAAGTCGGCCTACGAGCGTACGGGGCGCAGCTACCTGCGGTACGTGATGGCCATCCCGGCCGGTGGCGTGCCGACGCACGTCCTGGTGCCGCCCACGCCGGGGGCCCTGGCAGCCGCCGTGGCCCTGGGCGTCGATCTCGGGGTGATGATCGGGGTAGGCGCCGTGATCGCACTCGTCGCCGCCGTGGCGGGTCTGGCGTTCGCCGTCTGGGCAGACCGTCACCTTCCCCCTCCCGAGAGCCTGCGGATGGGCACGCCCGACGAGGAGGCGTCCGTGCCTGAGGCGACACGTCCCGACGAGCTGCCCGGCCTGCTGCCCTCGGTCGCGCCGATTCTCCTCCCCGTCCTCCTGATCACCGCCAACACCGTAGCCTCCACGCTCACGCAGACCCACCCGGGCTCCAGACTCTGGGGTTCGCTCGCGCCGTGGACGGCGCTGGTCGGTGACCCCACCGTGGCCCTGCTGGTTTCCGCCGCGCTGGCCATGGCGGTCTACCACCGGAGGCGCCGACCGACGCGAGCCGCGTCGGCCGCACTGGTCGAGGCGTCGCTCATGAGCGCCGGGGTGATCATCCTGATCACCGCCGCCGGAGGGGCGTTCGGCGCGATGCTCCGCACCGCGGGGGTGGGCGACGTGATCCAACAGCTCTTCGCAGGAGGCGTCGCGACATCGGGCATCCTGGTCCTGCTCGTGGCGTTCGCGGTGTCGAGCCTTCTCAAGGTCGCCCAGGGCTCGAGCACGGTCGCCATGATCACGACGGCCGGGATGCTGGCCGCCCTTCTCAGCGGCCCGGCAGCGCTTCCCTTCCACCGTGTGTACGTGGCCACCGCGGTGGCCAGTGGTTCCATGGTCGGGGCGTGGATGAACGACAGCGGCTTCTGGGTCTTCGCCCGCATGAGCGGCCTCAGCGAGGTCGAGGCACTCAAGACCTACACACCCCTGCTCGCCATAGGCGGGACCGCGGCGATGCTCGCCACCCTCGTGCTGGCCATGGTCCTGCCGCTTCGCTGATTTCAACCGGTCCGTCCATGTCGAATACGACCTCCCCACCCCTCCGCCTGGCACAGCTCCTGGACGACCGTGGACTTCGACGCGTCGCCCGGGTCCTGGATCGTGACCACCTCCAGCTGTTGGATGGAGAGGCGACGATCTACGCCATGGCTTCGGACGCGATCCGGCTCGGCACGAGCCTGGCCGCGGCCGTCTCCGCTCGGCCTCTGGGAGAGGTCGTCACGCTGGCCCAGATCGCGGCCGAGGAGCGCCTCCTGCCTCCTCTGGACCACCCCGATCCCTCCCATCTCGTCGTGAGCGGCACCGGCCTGACCCACTTCGGGAGCGCGGACGCACGCAACCGCATGCACGCGATGAAGCCGGAAGACATGACGGACAGCATGAAGATGTTCCGTTCGGGTGTGCAGGGCGGCCGGCCCGAGCCGGGCGAGGTGGGTGAGCAGCCGGAGTGGTTCTTCAAGGGTCTCGGGAGCTCGCTCGTGCCGAGTGAGCGACCGCTGACGATGCCGGCCTTCGCGCTGGATGGCGGAGAGGAGCCCGAAGTCGCCGGTCTGTACGTGGTCGCGCCGGACGGGAGTCCGTGGCGCCTCGGCTTCGCGCTGGCGAACGAATTCTCGGATCACGTCCTGGAGAAGACGAACTACCTGCTCCTGGCCCACTCCAAGCTCCGACCGTGCGCCGTCGGGCCGGAGATGCGGCTCGGTCCCCTCCCGCGGGGCGTACGCGGCACGAGCCGCGTCCGCCGGGAGGGGTCGGTGATCTGGGAGAAGGAGTTCCTCACCGGCGAGGAGAACATGTCACACACCCTCGCCAACCTGGAGCACCACCACTTCAAGTACGATTCGTTTCGCCAGCCCGGTGACGCACACATCCATCTCTTCGGGACCGCCACGCTGAGCTTTCAAGATGGCGTCCGCTGCCGGGCCGGCGACGTGTTCGAGATCGAGGCCGATGCCTTCGTCCTCCCCCTACGCAACCGACTCGATCGGGCGCCGGAGCGCGGCCATCTCGCCGCCCGCGCGCTGTGACGGCTTTGGACGCCGATTCCCGGGAGAAGCCATGATCATCACCGACCTGACACCGCTGGTTCTCGGGACCCCCTGGCGCAACCTCTTATTCGTGAAGCTGGAAACGGACGAGGGACTGGTGGGCGTGTCCGAGGCGCGCAGCGTGAACCGCACCGAGTCCGTGCTGGCCTATCTCGCCGCCGCCAAGCGGAAGTACGTGCTGGGCTCCGACCCCATGGAGATCGAGCGCCTCGTGCAACGCATGTTCGTGGGAGACTTCGCACGTGTCGCCGATATCGCCGGCATGGGCATCGCTCTGGTCGAGATGGCGTGCTGGGACCTCGTGGGCAAGGCCCTCGACCAACCCGTGTACCGCCTTCTCGGCGGGGCGGTGCGCGATCGTATCAAGGCATACGCCAACGGGTGGTACACCGTGGAGCGGACTCCCCAGGAGTTCCACGCCGCAGCGCGGCGCGTGGTCGAGCGCGGGTACCTTGCGCTCAAGCTGGACCCGTTCGGGGCCGGGTTCTACGAGATGGAGCGGAGCCAGAAGACGCTCGCCATCTCTCTGGTGGAAGCCGTGCGCGACGCGGTCGGGGCCGACGTGGACATCCTCGTGGAGATGCACGGTCGATTCAGCCCCGCGACCGCCATCGAGATGGCTCGTGAGCTGATGCCGTTCCGACCCGCGTGGGTCGAGGAGCCCGTCCCGCCGGACAACGCCGAGATGCTCGCGAAGGCGGCGGCCAAGATCGACATCCCGATCGCCACGGGGGAGCGTGTGCATACGCGCTACGAGGTGAGGCATCTGCTCGAGCTCGGATGCCTCGACGTCCTGCAGACGGACATCACGGAGTCGTGCGGACTCCTGGAGGGAAAGAAGATCGCGGCCATGGCCGACGCCCAGTACGTGACCTTCGCACCGCACAACGTCGGCGGTCCCCTCAGCACCGCGGCTTGTCTGCACCTGGCCGCCTGCACGACGAACTTCACGATCCAGGAGCACTTCAACGATTTCGTGGATTCCTGGGTGAAGAAGGCGGCCTCGGGGCCGGGATATCCGGAGATCGAAGACGGATATTTTCCGATCCCGGGAGGGCCCGGCCTGGGCGTGGAGATCGACGAGGACTTCATTCGTGAGCACCCCATGGAGGAGTTGCACTTCGACCTGTTCGCCGAAGATTGGCACCGCCGGTTCGGACGGTCCTGACGAGTACCGCGAGCCTCCGACACGGCTCGCTCCTACCGCGCCTCGTCCGCCGACGGCGGGCGCAAGCGCCTCCTCCCGTTTTCCTGTGGCGCCAGAGCCGTGAAGGGCCGTCCGGTGGCGGCCGCAGTGCGCTTGCACGCAAACGCAATACGGGCCTAGAATCGGGAATTCGGGTTCGGTCCGATGTGTACACGGCGCCCCACCGCGTCCCCTCCGGGGAAGAAGGCGCTGCCGCTTGATTGACGACGGCCGTCTTCGGCCCATCCGGCGTGGCCGTCGCATTGAACGCGCGCCCTGCGACGATGGGAATCTTCGTCGCCTCGAAGTAGTCGCCGCGCACCATCGAATAGCCGATCGACGGCAGATTCTCCGGATCGCCGGGCACGCCCTCGACGGAGATTCCGCTATTGGGCCCCCCCTGCGTCGGGAGCCCCATCACCGCCCCGGCCGACACCACGCCGGGCGCTGCCGCGATGTCACCGAGCACGCCGTCCAAGAACTGGTTGAGCGCCGATTCCGAGTCGTATCGGTCACCGTCCAGCCGCACCTGCGCCGTGACGTGATCGGGATCGAAACCCAGCGGCACGCGCGCGAGCTCGCGGAAGCTGCGCGTGAGCAGGCCGGCACCGACCAGCAGGATCACCGCCAGCGCTACCTGGGCGACGACCAGAGTGCGGCGCAGGCGCGCGCCGGCCCGGCCGCCGGTGGTGCCGCGGCCCTGAGCCTTCACCCATCGTCGACAGATAAGCGACTCGGTGAAGGACTGTCGCGCCAGCCGCCCGCGGCCGGCGCCGAGGGCGGCCCGCACGGCGATCTCGCCGGTGCGGTTCAGCGTGCGTGCCAGGGTGAGGTTGGCGAGGTTGGCGCAGGCGATGAGGAGCACGAGTAGCGCGGCCGCGAGCAGGAGCAGAAGCGGCTCCTGCACCCTTGCGGTGAGCGACTCGTGCAGCGGCACGATCGTGGCGAGGTACTGGGCGTCGGCCACCGGGTATTCCTGCTGGAGCGAACGCGCGATGGCATGCGCGTCGGCGCGTGCCGCTTCGACGGAGACGCCCGACTCGAGCGGCGCGATGGCCCGGTAGACGTGCTGCTTGCGTGTGACGTCCGCGTTCGCGAGGTCGCCGCTGAGGTCGAGCGGCAGCCACAGGTCCTCCCGTCCCGTGATGGTGAACCCTCGCGGCATGATGCCGATCACCGTGTACGGCTTGTCGTACAGCGTGATCGTGCGTCCGACGGCAGCCGGGTCGCCTCCCATGGCCCGTCGCCAGAACCCGTAGGACAGGATCGCCGTCTCCGCGGAGGCCGCCGTCGCGTCGTCGATGCCGGCCAGGGTGTGCAGACGTGCGCGATAGTCGGCGAGGTCGGGCGCCGAGAGATCCCAATGGCTCTCGGGATGGTCCACCGGCGTCGAATACAGGCCCACCAGGGCACCCGGGTCGGCGAAGGGCAACGGCCGGAGCAGGACGGCCCGGGCGACGCTGAAGACGGCGGTGTTCGCCCCGATGGCGAGGGCGAGCGTGAGAACGGTGACGGAGGCGAAGCCCGGGTTGTGCCGGAGCGAGCGCCAGGCGAACCGCGTGTCCTGTCGCCACGCCGAGAGCACATCGGAGAGGCGCGCTTCGCGCTCCGTGCGCCGGTCGAGGTCGCGGCAGTAGCGGCGCGTGAAGTCGATGTCGCCGAATTCCTCGATCGCCTGGCGGCGTGCCGTGTCCGGGTCCACTCCCGCGGCTACCAGATCGGCGACACGGGCATCGAGATGAAGGGCCAGCTCGTCGTCGAGGTCGCGGCTGAGGGCGCCGCGCGATCGCCACGGGAGACGGAAGCGGCGGTGCGTTCTGTCGGGCATGGCCGGCGCTCTCAGGCGGGACTCAAGACGCGCGCCACGGCGTCGGCGTAACGACGCCAGACGTCGGACTCCGCGCGCATCCGCGTACGCCCGTGCGTGGTGAGTCGATAGAACTTCGCCTTGCGGTTGTTCTCCGACACGCCCCACGATGCGGCAACGAGCTTACGGTTCTCGAGACGGTGCAGCGCCTGGTAGAGCGCAGCGCCGTCGACGATGAGCACGCCGTCGCTGCGGTCGTCGAGCCACCGCGAGATGGCGTAGCCGTGCATCGGCTCCGACGCCAGGGCGCGGAGGATGAGGACGTCGACGGTGCCCTGCAGAAGGTGGGAGCGCTACAACACCAACCGCCAAATCCTTACCTTGCCGGCTCTGGACACGCACGACCGAAACCGCCTACAGGGCGAGCCGCTCGGAGGGCTTCCGATGTCCAACGTCGTCATCGTGGGTGCGGGCCCGGCGGGCCTGTAGCCTATCACCCTCCCGGGGGTGGCCAGATCGACATCGCGTATCGGGAGTTCCCGCAGGAGGGTGTGCTCCAGGACCACACCTATCACGCGGAGCGTTCCAGATTCGACCTGATGCTCATGAAGTACGCCGAGGGGCTCGGCTGCCGGATCCTGGCTGGAGCCCAGGTGCGTCAGGTGGTGTTCGAAGGCGAAAAGGCCACAGGCGTCCTGGTCGACGCCGGGGGAAACGACCTGCACGTGCCGGCCGACTTGGTCGTGGACGCATCGGGGCGCGCTGCACTGCTGGGGCATCAGCTCGAGATGCGCAGGAGCGACCGGGAGCTGGACCAGTTCGCCCTGCACGGATGGTTCGCGGGCGTCGACCGCGGCAAGCATCGAACGTCGGTGCTCGCAGAGATGCGGCAGTTCGTCGAGGAGGTCGAGAGATCCAAGGACCATCCGCTCCGAGCTCAACTCGTGGACCGGTGAGCCGAACCGACCGCCCCCCGCCGGACGGCGAGGGGACTCGGTTCTGCCGGCTGCTCGAGCGAGGGCGTCCGATCTGGTCGGACGGCACGTGATCGTCGCTTTCAGTCCGAAAGGCGCTTCCGCACCGAAGGGGCTGTGACGCTCTCCGACGTGACGAGGCTAGGGGTCCGACTCCTTCAGGCCTTCGGCCTCCGGGTATCTCTCCAGGGACCTGCCGGACGGGACGTTCGGCTCCTCCTTTGGTTCAGCCGGACACCAGTCCGTGTGCTCCCCTCCCGCCATTCCACACTCCATGCACCGGGGGCTGCCCCCAGGCTTCCGTTCGCCGGACTTACGGGATCGTCCGAAGAGTCCCATGTGGCTCCTCCGCGTTGGGGTCACTATCACGATTCTGGCGCCACGCCCGTCCGTGCGCCAACGCCAGCGGCCGGGGGCGTCACACCGAAGGCCCTGCCATGCCTTCGCGCCGGCCGGGCGGCGACTCACGCTCCTCGTGGGGGGCGGCGCGTCGTCCTCGATGGCCAACGCGGACTTCAGGGCCACCGACCCGGTGTGGCATTACACGCTGAACAGCCACGCGCCGGTGGAGCCCGTCGTGTCGGCGGACAATCCGCCGGTATACAACCCCGCCGGCGGCTTGCATATGTCCATCGCTGACTGGGCGCGTTTCGTGCGCTGGGCCCTGGCCGCCGATGCGGGTCACCAGTCGCTCCCGAGGACCGAGACGGCTCGCGAACTCACCAGCGAGGTGGTGCCACCGGCCCCGGCACCTTCTACGGATTCGGATGGGAGGTCTATCCGACGCTGGGCATGGGCGGAAGGGCGGGCGGCGACCCACGGCGGCAGCAACGCGCTGAAACTACACTAGGGGCGGAGGGCTCGTTTGAACTGGAACACGGCTTCCAACGGCTCCCCGAGCACTTCCGCGATCCGGAACGCCACCTCGAGAGAAGGCGAGTACTTGTTGCCCTCGATCGCGTTGATCGTCTGCCGGGTCACACCCACACGATCCGCCAGCTCCTGTTGCGTCAGCGACCCGTGCTTGCCTCGCAGCGCCCGGATCTCGTTGGCGATGTGGTTCTCTCCCTTACCCATCTCACGCCCACCGCCGGTAGAGAACCAGCTGCGATCCGATGTCTACCAGCTCTGCGAGCACCCAGAACGCCAGCATGACGTGCGTGAACAGGAAGTTGCCTTCTGAGACCAGCGACACGCAGATCGCCACGAAAACCCCCGTCGCCAGAACCAGAGAGCCGTTCCGCGCACCCCGGAGCGTGATCGCCCGGTCCCGCTCGTCCGTCTCGGTCCGCCGGTCCAGGATCGCCAGGACGGTATGACCCACGACCTGCACGACCACCAACAGGACCACCGCCGCGACGAAGGTGGCCACCTGCTGCGGAAGCACCGTCGGCCCGTGCGCCGGAAGGACCCACATGAAGTAGAGCCCGTAGACCGCCACCAGGCCGCCCATCACGAGCCACAGGCTCTTTTCCCGGAATGTCAGACTCATGGTCTGCCCTCGCGACTTGATGTAAAAATTATCCGACATCTCCAGCAAGGGATGTAACAACCTGCGGATAGTGTCAAGTTGTTTTTACGGTCGGCGTCGAAGGTCGCGGTCGGGCGGCGCGGCTGCCGAAGCTCGCCACGGTCCACACGGTGGTCATGAGCAGCTCGTCGGGCGTGTGGTGTCGAAACACGTGCCATGCGCCGCGGAGCGTGTCCACCAGTCTCCTGGCGTGGTGCGGGCGCAGGCGGTGGAGAACGGCGAGGGCTGCGATGAACGATGGAGGCGACGAGCCAGGTGCGCGGCGACGCCATCCAGCCGACGGCCAGGCCGGGAACGACGACCTGCCGCGTGGCGATGATGGTGAGCAGGACGGCTCCGAGGCCCAGGACCATCCCGTGGCCGCGATCCTCGTGGAGAGCCTGCGTCTCAACTGGCTCGAGCGCGACCAGGACCATCGCTGCGTTTCCCGATCGTCGGGTCGTTACCGCCGATCACGGGGCCGGCTCCTGCAGCCCGAGGTTCTCCCGCAGCCTCCGGATGACGGCGACGTCCATGGGAGGGCTCCATGGTCCGGCCGTGCCGCTCGAGTTGGCGGACGAGGGTCTCCACCTTCTCTCGTCCGTCGCGGTCGCGCACCGCCTCCAGCGGAGTGAGACCACCGAGGGCCGGGATCGGGGACCGGATCCAGCCCTCGTAGTGCTTGGCGGTCATCTCCGCGAGCCCACGCGGACTTCGGGGTCGGACGTCGCCGGATCGACCGCCGGCTCCCCGCCCATCCCACGCTCGGCGACGGCGAGCATGGCCTCTTCCGGGGTCTCGATCACGGTGCCGAGATGCCGGGCTCCGGGGCAGGCCGCCATCAGGAGCTCCTTGATGCGCTCTGCCCGCCCGGCGGAGTTGACGTTCGCCACCAGTCGCCCGGATCTCGATGTCCCACTCCTGCAGGGCATCGCGGTCCAGAGGGCGGGCGCCGGCGGCGATCCGCTGCCGGAGGTCGATGAGCTCGAGCTTGTCCCCGGGAGAGAAGGCGTGAGGGGAGCATGCCTCCATGAGGGTGACGCCATCCGTGGTGGCGAGCTGACCGAGCGGCGGCGACGTCCGAGGCACGCGACCCGCGGTCTACAACGTCCGCCCATGCCTGGGCCCACCACCAGAGCCATCGGTAGGAGCCCGGATCGAGATTCAACCTTCAGATGCCCGAAAACCCCTGATCCTCCATGCGGTTCGACACCCTGACGTCCGCCGTCGCGTCCATGGGGTTCAGGGGGTCGCCGGTTCGAATCCGGCCGTCCCGATTGCCGAGGAGGCCCTGGGATCGAGTCTGGGTCACGGGGCCCCTCTGTTTCTACGGGTATCAGGGTCGTGGGACGGCCGGGTGAACCGGCCCGGATTCGGCGAAGCCCAAGAGCTCAGCGCCACGCAGGTACCTCGTCCTGGGCAGGGCTGCTCACCAGCGCCTGGGCACTCCCGCCGGTGGACGACATGACGTAGAGGTCGGTGTCGCCGCCGGAGCGGTCGCTGTCGAACACGATGCGGGTGCCGTCGTGCGACCACGACGACCAGAAGTCCGAGGCGGGGTTGTTGGTCAGGTTCGTCACGCCCGTCCTGTCGACCTTCATCGTGTAGATCTCGTCGTTCCCGTCCCGGTCCGTCACGAACGTGATGTGTTGGCTGTCGGGAGCCCACGCCGGCGCGCACTCGAACGCCGGGTTGTCCGTGAGGTTCACGGGGTTCGACCCGTCGATGTTCATCATCCAGATGTCCGAGTTGCCGCTCCGCGTGGTGCGCCAGATGAACCGCGTTCCGTCCGGAGACCAACGCGGCTCCGCGTCCGTGGCGGGGTCGAAGGTGATGCGGGTGACGCCGCTCCCGTCCGCGCTCATGACGTAGACCTCGGAGTTGCCGGACCGGTCCGACATGAACGCGATCTTCTGCCCATCCGGCGACCAGGAGGGATTCCCGTCGGTGTTGGGGTCGTCGGTGATCCGGACCGGATTCGATCCGTCGCGGTTCATGACCCAGATGTCCTCGTTCCCGGCGCGGCTCGAGCGGAAGGCGATCTTCTTGGCGTCCGGAGACCAGGCGATGTCGTAGTCGGATGCGCCGTTGTTGCTCAGGTTCGCGGCCTCGGAGCCGTCCTCCGTCGTGACCCACACCTCCCAGTCACCCGTGCGATCGCTCTCGAACGCGATGAGGGGGCGGGTGAAGTCGAAGGTCGCCTCGGGCTCGGGTTCGGTCACGGTGCCATTGTCGCTCCCGGAGCAGGCCTGGACGGCCATCACCAGGAGGAACGTGAACAAGCCGCGACCCAGGTGAACCCGCGCCCGATCGATGGTGGTGGTCTTCATGGTAACTCCGGGAGTGGGCAGAGGGCCGTTCCAATGCTCCGGCACGATGGACTGCGCGATCGTCGTGTTGCGAGGGCGGCCCGCGGCGCGCCCCTTCGCCGGCAGGCGCCGACGCATCTCGCGCGACCGTCCCTGTTGCTACATGCGACGTACCTTCGTGCATGGGGCCATGCCCGCCAGAGGATGCACGCGCAGGGGGGTCGGGAAGCTGGCAAGGACCCCGCGCGACGCGTGGTCGAAGGGCACTTCGGCGACCTGGGGGCCGAGGGTGCGGCCGGACGTCGGGGTGAGGCTCGGGGGCCGCGCTCATACGCCGAGCACCCGTCGCGTGTAGTCGTTCGAGAAGACGCCCGCGGGGTCGAAGCGCCGCTTGGCGGCGAGGAGCTCCTCGACGTTCCGGCGCGGGTAGAGCGCGCGCATGTCCTCGCCTGCCGTGAAGAACACCTTTCCCCAGTGCGGACGCGCCCCCATGCACGCCGTGGCACGCTCCTCGATCCGCACGCAGAAACGGCACGGAGCGCGGATCCGCCGGGTCCGCGTGGATGTCCACGAAAACGACGTCCCGGTCGTAGTTCGGCGCCAGGGCCACGTTGTCGGCCGCGCCGACCACGCGACACGTGTAGTAGGCGTGGCCCGGGAGGAGCGTCGACCGGGGGGGATGCTCGGCCTCGAACGCCTCCGCGAACTCCGCGTACCGTGCCACGGGCACGGCCAGCTCCATGTTCAGCCAGTCGGGCCGATCGAGCGCGCGCTGGCCGGCGCGCGCGAGGGACGGGTGGCGCCGCACGACGCCCGATCCGATGAAGAGCATCCCCGAGAACGGCACGCGCAGCGTGTATCCGTGCCCCGCGACGCGCAGGAGTCGCCCGAGCGCGGCGCGGACAGCCGGGACCCTGAGCGGCCCGACCAGGAGCCCGGCCAGGCCCGCACGGGCGTCGCCGAGGCTCAGGGCCGGTTCCATCGGCCCGCCCTCGCCCCCGCGGTCGATCGTGACATGGAGGATCTGGCGCGCGTCGAAGGGGTGCGGCACGAAGCGCAGATACTCGTGCGCGCGGATGCGCTCCTCGAGCCGCGCGGTGAACGCGACGCGAGGGGTGCACCCGACCGCGTACGTGCACGGTCCCTTCGGCACCACGGCCATCGTGAGCTCGACCACCACGCCGAGCGTGCCGAGGCTCAACCGGAGCGCGCGGAGCTCGCGCTCGTCGCGCGTACGATGCACCGAGCCGTCGGGAAGCATGATCGCCATTCCGCGCACCAGCTCACACATCACCCCGCCGTCCCGGCCGTACCCGTGCGTTCCCGTGGCGAGCGCCCCGGCGAGGGTCTGCTCGCCGAAGTTGCCGCTGAATCGCAGCGCGTACCCGCGCTCGTCCAGCCACCGGCACAACACTCCGATCGGGATCCCACCCTGCGCCGTCACCGTACCGCGCTCGGGGTCGAAGTCGACCACGCGGTCCAGGCGCTCGATGGAGATCATGCGTCCGCTGCTCAGGAATCCGTCATTGTACGAATGGCACTTCCCCACGACGCGGATGGGGAGGCCCGAGGCGCTCGCGACACGCACGACATCCCCGAGCGCGTCGAGCGTGGCCGGCCGCTGGATCGCGGGACCCAGCTGCCGGACGTTGCCCGCGTAGTTGACGACGCGCTCCAGCGGCTGGAGCGACGGCACCAGGTCGCCGACGGAGGCGACGGAGGCGCGCCAGAGCGCCTCGATCCGACCTGCATCCAGGCACCGCGCCGAGGGCGCCCGCGGGCGCCCCCGGTCCCAGTAGCCATTGCCGTCCACGGCCGGGGCGAGCGCCGTCCGCAGGATCTCGGACGCCACCTCGGCACTCGGCCGCGGGTGGGACCAGGCGCGCTCGACCCGCTTCGCCACGCGCGACTTGCCCCCGTGGATCGGGGTATCGACGTAGCCGGGGGACACCGCCCGGACGGTCAGCTCCGGGTGGAGCCGCGCGAAGCTCAGGAAGAACGTCACCGCGGCTTCCTTCGAGCGGGCGTAGCGGTGCCAGAAGCCCAGCAGCCGCGCGCCGGGAAGGCTTGCGAGGCGGTGGGCTTCGCTGGCCACGTAGACGAGACGCCTGAGCTCGGAGCGGCCGCACAGCTCCTGGAGCAGGTGCGTGAGCACGACGTTCGAGAGGTAGTTGACCTGCCAGTGCAGCTCCTCACCGTCCTCGGTGCGCACGGTGCGCCACGGCACGTGCACGCCGGCGTTCAGCACGAGGAGGTCGATGGGGCGTCCGTCCCGCATCAGCCGGTGGGCGAAGTCCCGGGTGGACGTCAGGGAAGCGAGGTCGAGCGGGCGATGCACCACGGGGGCCGGCACCGGTCTCCTGGACCCGACCACGACCTCGGCTCCACGCCGGTGTAGCTCCCGGGCCATCGCGAGGCCGATGCCGCTGCTTCCGCCGGTGATCACGACGCGCCGGCCTTGCAGGGTCGCGGCCTGATCGTCCGTAGGAAGCGGCTCACGCTCGGTACCGAGGGAGTAGCTCATGGGAACCTCCAGGAGAGTCCGAGGGGGTGTCATGGAAGGGCGCCGGCGACCGAGGCGATCGCGGCGAAGCGGACGAGGCGGCCCGTGAGGCCGAACACGACGAACGAAGGGAGCCGCACGCCGAGGACCGGCGCGGCGACGGACACGAGGTAGAGCGGGGGCACGCCCACCGTGGCGCTGAGCAGCACCAGGAGCCCCCGCGCGCGCTTCGGGCAGCGGTCGAGCCTCCACGTGGCCAGCCGGGCAGCGAGGGCCGCCCGGGTCAGCCGCTCGCTGCCCAGGAAGAGCGCGGTCTTTCCGACCATCTGCCCGCACGCCATGCCGAAGGCGAGCAGGAGGGCCGCAGGGGGCGAGGCCAGGACGAGCCCGACCAGGATGACCTCGGCATTCACGATCGGGATCAGGCTGCTCGCCAGGCCGGCAGCAGCGGCGGAGACCACCAGGGGGCCGCTCATCGGACGTCCCCCTGCGCCGCGGCGTCGGGACCATGTGCCGATTGCCCGCAGATCTGCCCGGCATAGCTGACGTGGATCGCTCGCGAGCGCGTGTCGGCCGCGCCGCTCACCACCACCCGCCCTGCGGCCTCGGGCGATCGCTCGGGGACGAGGTCGAGCCACCCCTCGACGGTCTGACCTCCGACCGTGTCCCCGGCCGGGACCGACGTGGCGGGTCCGTCGAGCCGGTACGTCCCCACGGAGGTGACCACGTCGACCCGGATCGAGAGATCCGTGACGGACCCCTCCTTGCCTCGGCGCCGCACCTCCACGCGCACGGCACCGTCCAGGTCGCCGGAGATCGTGCCCTCGCCGCGGGCGCGGAAGCCGTGCCAGTCGAGTCCGATGTGCTCGGCACGGGCCTCGATCAGGCCGGTCATGTCGCGGCAGCCGGGATTGGAAGGCGGGGCGGAGCGCGGCGCGAGTGGGAGCGGGGAGCGGACCGCAACGTCGCGGGGCTCCTCACGGACGTGCGCCGGGGCGGCCGGAGGAACGACGATGGCCGTCTGGAGCAGAAGCAGCAGGGAGGGGAGCATCGGGACCTCCGCGTGGGATGGGTCGCAGCCAACACGACCAAGCTCTCCAGGGGGGCGTCGCGGCTCCGTGCGGGTCACCACGTAGTCGGGTCCGTCGGACCACGTAGTCGGTTCGGCTTGCGTCGGCGTCGTCAGGCCGCGCAACTTGCAGCGGGACACCACCTTCCCTTCCGCGCCGGGGTGATGCTGGACACCGCCGCCCACCTCCCCGCCCTACCGCTCGCGGGTCGTGCCGCCGACCAGGCCGCGCTCCGGAGCGCCGTGCAGCGCATGCGCGCCGGCGGCGGCTCCGTCCTGTTCACGTGGGGCGAGAGCGGGATCGGAAAGAGCCGCCTCGTCGCGACCCTCGCCGAGGAGTGCCGGCGCGCGGGGTGGCACGTCGCGGAAGGGAGGGCCTACGCGGTGGAGACGGGGGTGCCGTTCGCGCCCTTCTCGGACGCCCTCGTGCCCGTGCTCGCGGACCTGGACGAAGGCGCGCTGAACGTCCTGTCGCGCGGCTTGGCCGACGACCTCGGCCGTCTGTTCCCCGGGCTCGCCCTCCGATCCGCGGCGCGGACACCGCACGCCGTCGAGCTCGCCTCGCGAGCGCAGCTCTTCTGGAGCCTGTCCCGCGTGCTCGAGGGCCTGGCAGCGCGCGCACCGTTACTGCTCACCCTCGACGACCTCCAGTGGAGCGATCCTTCCTCGCTCGAGCTGCTGCACTTCCTCGCGAGGCAATTGGGCAGGGCGCCCCTCGCGATCGTGGCCACGATCAACGAGGACGTGCGCGACACGGACCCGCGGCTCACCGAGGTGGAGCGCTCGCTCGCCTCCCTCGGGCTGGCGGAGTCACGGCGGATCGAGCCGCTCTCGGCGTCTGCGGTCGCGGAGCTGATCCAGGAGGCGTTCCGGGTCGGCGCCGCCGCGTGCGCTCCGTTCGCGCGTTGGGTGCGGGAGCGCACAGGGGGGAACCCCCTCATGATCGAGGCGACGCTCGCCACGCTGGTCGAGCAGGGCCGGCTGCGTAAGACGGGCGGCGTGTGGCTGGGATGGGAGGTCGCCGATCTCGATCCTCCCCGCTCCGTCCGGGCGGCGATCCTGAACCGGCTGGAACGGCTTCCTCCGGCCGCGCGGGAGACGGCCGAGGTGCTGGCCGTGATCGGCACGAGGGCGCGACACGACACGGTGCGCGGCGTGTGCGACCTGCGGGAGCCCGAGCTCGCGACCGCCCTGGATGTCCTCAGACGCCATGGCTTCGTGCTCGAGTCAACTGCGGACGGGTGGCCGGTGTACGATCTCCGGCATCCCCTGGCCGCCGACGTCCTCCGTGGCGAGATCGCGGGCGCGCGCCGGGCACTCCTGCACCTGCGCGTCGCGGGGTCCCTCGAGGCGGCTTACGGCTCGGAGTCCCTTCAGCACGCCGGCGAGCTGGCCTTCCACTATTCGAGAGGCGAGTTGGGTGGTCCCTCGGAACGCGCTCGCGGCTACCTCGCGGCCGCGGGACGGCAAGCCCTGGAGCGATTCGCGGACCGCGAGGCGGTCCGCTACCTCGAGCAGGCCCTGGCGTGCGCGGACGAGGGCGCGGAACGGGGCACGATCATGGAGGACCTGGGACGTGCCCGGCGGAGAACCGGGGATTTGACCGGCGCCGTGACGCTGTGGAGGCGGGGTGTCGCCGAGGCCGTGGCGCGGGGTGATAGCCTGAGCGCCGCCGGCCTGACGCATCGGATCGCGCTCGCCCAGAACTTCGCAGGGGAGCTCCGGCCGGCGCTCGAGGACTTCGATGGCGCGCTCGCGCACGCGCGGGAAGCCGGCGATCCGCGGGTACTCGGACGCGTGCTGGGCGCGCGGGGCGTCTGCCTCCAGGAGCTCGGCCGGGTGGCGGATGCGGAGCGCGACCTGCAGGAGGCCCTTCGTTTGGCGAGGACGTCGGGGGCTGACGCGATCCTGGCGCGCGCCCACCGCGCGCTGCTGCTCTTCCACACGTGGTCCGGTCCGCCCGACCGGGCCCGCCAGCACGGTCGCGATGCCCTCGCGCACGCCGAGGCCTCGGGAGACGCCGGCCTCACCTGCACGTGCCACTGGGCCCTCGCGGTCCTCGAGGGCCTGTCCGGGAAGGCCGAGGCGTGCGTGCGCCACATCGAGGCGGCGGAGCGAGTCAACGCCGAGCTGGGCTCGCCGCTGCTGCAGATCGCGCTCGCCGAGGTGCGCGTGGAGGTCGCGTTCGGAGCGGGCGATTGGGTTACCGCCCTCGCAGTGGGGGAACGGGCCATCGCGCTCTGTCGAACGCTGAACCAGCGCGCGCTGCTCACACGACTCCTCGTCTGGACCGGCCTCGTGCACCTGAGCCGCGACGCCGGCGAACACGCGGGTGCGTACGTCGAGGAGGCGGCGCGGCTGGCCGGAGTGGGGACCGCCGAGGGCGGAGGCACCGTACACGCGCTGGTGCCCGCGCACATCGGGCTCGCCAGTCTCCACCTTGCGAACGGGGCCGTGGCCGAGGCGATCCGCGTCGCGCGCGCGGCGCTCGCGATCGTCGACCGCACAGGGTACCGGCGATGGGCGGCCCACCGGCTGCTCCCGGTGCTCGCTGAGGCGTACTTGGTGGCGCGCGACCTGGAGGGCGCCCGCGAGACCGGGGCGCGGCTCCGCGACGAGGCTACGCACCTGGACGACCCTCTCGCGGCGGCCTGGGCCGACGCCTGTGACGCGCTGGCCGCCTGGCTCGGCGGCTCCGGGGCCGGCGCCGAGGCTGCGCTCCGTAACGCCGCGGAGGAGCTCGAGGCGATCCCATTCCTACCCGACGCGCTCCGGGTCAGACGGCGGCTGGCCGTGTGCCTCGCCGACCTCGGGGACCGCGCCGGCGCGGTCACGGAGCTGCGCCGTATCCACGACGCGTTCGCGGGTCTGGGCGCCCAGCGCGAGCTCGAGAAGACGCGACGCGCGCTGCACGAGGTGGGCGCGCGCCCCCCGACCCGGCCCGCCTCCGAGGGTGCGCACGGCCTCACGGGCCGCGAATGGGACGTGCTGGAGCGTGTCGCGGCGCGCAAGTCGAACAAGGCGATCGCGCGGGAGCTCGGGATCTCGGCGCGGACCGTCGAGCGGCACCTCACAAACATCTTCCGCAAGCTGGACACGGAGTCCCGCGTCGATCTCGCCGATCTCGTGCGCACGTTGCCCCGGGGGCGACCCTAGCAACCGGATCGACACGGATCGATCCGACGAGCCTACGATTCGACATCCCGCCTCCGGCGCTCGTGTCCATGGAGTTCGGGGGGTCGCCGGTTCGAATCGGGCCGGACCTGGGGCGTCACCTCCACGGTCGCGTTGGCATATGAAGTCCGTGATCTTCTTGTAGTAAACGCCAACTGAGAAGGCGCCGATGGACCCGGAGCAATGATCGAACATCAGGTCGACGTTCGCTGAGTGCGTCGGCTGGAGTTCGGGATTGCCTTCGGTCAGGGTCCTGAGGCCCTGCGAAGTGACCAGGTACGGCGCCAGGTCCGCGAAGGCCGGTCGCGCGATCCCCTCCGTGACGGCGAACCGCACGCTCGTCCGGGAGTCGAAGGCGTACTTGAAGTGCGCACTGGGGAAGACGTTGGTGTAGCTGTGGGTCCCGGACTCCGGCGTGCTGCCCAGGTATCTCTTCTTATCGTCGAGTTGTACGACGTTGCCGGTGTAGTCGGCGCGAGTCGACTCGACGCGCACGCCGGCGAGGACGTTGAGGGCGCCCACGTGAAGGCCCAACTTGTCATCCGGTCCGAAGCGCCCGCCGATCAGCGCATCACCGTTGTATGCGTTGTTGTTCCGCAGGTCGGCGCTCATTTCTCCTCCGTCGCCGGCCCGGGGGACGACGCGTTGCGCCTCAGCTCGCTCACCGCTCTACACGGAGCGCGAGTAAAACATCGAAGGTTCTTCTGATCCACCGGGAGATCTGGCTGCGAGGCCGCGGGTGTGGCTCACTACGAAGCTCTGGACGCCGCGCGCCGCGCGATCGGGGTGTGAAACGCCGCAAACAAGCTCACGAGATTCAACCCGCAGATCACCCTCCGAAGACCGCGGGCAGGCGCTGGAAGAGCCACACCATCGACAGCGTGCCCAGCACGTATCCCAATGCCGGCTGGAGACGGGTGACCGCCGCGGCGCGCCCCGGCCGCCGCTTCGCCACGTACCCGGCGGCCACCAGCACCGAGACGAAGGAGAGCTGTCCGGTCTCGACGCCGAGGTTGAAGAACAGCAGCGCCAGGGGGATGTCGTTGGCGCGGAGGCCGATGGCGCCGAGGGCGCCCGCGAAGCCGAGGCCGTGCAGGAGTCCGAACATGAAGGCGACGAGCCACGGCCACCGGTGCACGAGGTGCACCCGACCTCGGTGGCCCATGACGATCTCCCTGGCCAGGAGCACGATGGACAGCGCGATGGCCGCCTCGACGGGGGCGCGGTCGACGGGGATCCAGCCGAAGACGGCCGCGGCCAGGGTGATGCTGTGGGCGACGGTGAACGCCGTGACGGTGCGCACCAGCTCGCCCAGGCTGTGCACGAGCAGGAGGAGCCCGGTCACGAACAGAAGGTGATCGACGCCGAAGAGGATGTGCTCGCAGCCGAGCACGAAGTAGCGCGCTGCGAGCCTGCGGACCGAGCCCGCCCCCGCCCGCAGGTCCGCGAGGCGCACCGGGATGGTGCGCCCGTTACCGCGGAAGTACGCCGAGCCGCCGGAGCCGTCGCCCCACCGGGCCACCACCACGACCCCGGAGAGAGGCCAGCGCAGCGTGATCAGGTCGTCGAAGGCCAGGGGACGATCGCAGTCGAACGCGACCGTGGAGCCCGGTCGCGCCGTGACCGGGGCGGGTGCCGGGGAGCGCGCGCCCCGTGCACCGGCCCCCTCTCCCGCTCGCGTCCCGTCCTTCGCGTCGCTGCCGCCGTCCCCGGCTCCCTCCGCATCGCAGCCTCGGGGCAGCACGATACCGCCGGCGGCGATGGACGGCACGTTGGTGTCCAGGACGGAGAGCAGGTAGCGATGCTCCGCGAGCTGGTCCAGGAAGAGGCGGGCGATGGACGTGAGCGCCACGTCGTGCGCCTCCGCCCGCCGAGGGCGCAGGAGGAGCGCTCCCTGCGCGAGGACGCCGGCCGCAAGGCCCACGAGCGCCATGCGGACCCATCGCGCGCGCCCACTGGCCCACTCGGGCCCATCGCCACGAGGCGTCGTCACCGGGCCCCCGTGCCGTCCAGGAAGACGATGGCGTACCGCTCACGGAGCTCCCGTACCCGTCGGTGCAACCTCGCCTGCTCCTCGTCGACCAGCCAGTCCCGGCGCACCTGATCGCGCAGGGAGTCGAGGGGGAGCGACGTGGCCGCCTCCATCTCCCGGACCCGGAGCCAGTGGCGGCCCCGCACCGAGGGACGCGGACCCACCCACGTTCCCGGGGGCTCCGCGAAGACGCGCTCCGCGGTGGAGTCCCCGAACGCCCGCGCGAGATCGGTGCGTGTGACCTCCGCGAGGACGTCGTGGGCCAACTCCACCCCCGTCAGCTCCGCCGCGGGAACACGGTTCCCGAGCTGGGCCCGCAACTCGGGCGGGAGCGGCGCCTCGCCGGGCACCACGATCTCCTCGAGGGTGGCGCGCGCCGGTGACGCGTACCGCCCCTGGTGGGCGGCGTAGTACGCAGAGAGCTCCGCGTCCGTCGGCTGGATGACGTCCGCACTCAGCACGTCCAGCATCTTCTGCGCGAGGAGGTTCTCCACCTGGGCGTCGTCATCGAGGCCCATGGCCCGCGCCTCCCGCGCCAGCACGCGCTCGTCGATGTAGTCGTCCTCGACCAGACGGCGCTGCCGGGCGTCCAGGCGCACGCCCGCGGTCGACTCGAGACGCGCCACGCGTGCTGCCACGTCGGCGGGGTCGATCTCGATCACGTGGGCCCTGCTGCGCCCCCGCACCGCGGCACTCAGCGCGAACAGCACGCCCGCCAGCAGGACGAAGTGCAGGGTCGGCTCCCGCGCCACCGCGCTGAGCCGCCGGCCGACGCTCATGGGACGCTCCTTCGCGTGGGGTCTCGAGCCCATGTAGCCGCCCCCGCACGCTGCTGTCAATGAGCCTCGGGACGACACGTGCAGGGCCCATGGTCACCGATTTCTTGACATTCCCGCGGGCCAAGCACACTCTGCCGTTTCGATCCGTGAGACGGTCGGCCGTCTCGCGGGTGCTGCTCCCCCGAACCGTTCATCCGGCCGCGCCCTCCCTGTGGCGCTACACGTTTCGGCGCGTGAGCCGTGGCCATGTCGGGCAGTCGTCCCAGCGGTTGGGCCTCCGCTTCGTGTGCAGATCGGGACTCCGCGTCCCAGCAGGATAGATCGGCGTTCCCGGAGGACCTCACACAGGAGGGGCGATGATGCTGCCTACGAAGTTCGGAAGCACCCGCAGGCTATTCGGCCTGATGGCATTCGCTTCTGTCGTGGCATCGGACGGGGCGGGCGCACAGCAGACGGGGGTCGTGACTGGCGTGGTCACGGCGGCGAGCGATGGGAGAACGCTCCCGGGGACTCAGGTACACTTCCCGGAGATCGCCGTGGGCGGGCTGTCGAACAACCAGGGCCGCTTCCTCCTGACGGCCGTGCCCGCCGGCAGCTACGAGCTCACCGCCGAGCGTATCGGCTTCCGGCCCGTCACGAAGACGGTGGACGTGACGGCCGGTCAGACGGTGGTCGTGGACTTCGCCCTCGACGAGCGCGCCATCTCCATGGAAGGGCTCGTGGTGACGGGCGTTGCGGCGGAGACGCCGAAGGCGGAGGTCCCATTCACGGTGGCCAAGCTGGACGCCGACCAGATCTCGAAGACGCCGGTGACCAGCGTGGGCGGCATGCTCCAGGGGCAGGTGGCCGGCGTGAAGGTCGTCCAGGGTTCGGGGGCGCCGGGGACGGAGCCTTCCTTCCAGCTTCGCGGCCCCACGAGCATCAGCGGGAACCAGTCGCCGCTGGTGGTGATCGACGGGGTGATCACCAACGGCGGCATCTCGGACGTGGATCCCTCGGACATCCAGTCCATCGAGATCGTGAAGGGCGCCGCCGGCGCGGCGCTCTACGGGTCGCGGGCGCAGGCGGGCGTCATCCAGATCACGACGCGCACCGGCGCGCACCTGCGGAGCGGGCAGACCCAGTTCATCTACCGATCCACGTACGAGAACAACTCCATCGAGCACTACTACGGGATCGCCACGCACCATCAGTGGCTGATGAACGCGGATCAGACCGCCATCCTAGACACCAAGGGGCAACCCATCGTGTTCCCGTACCAGGGCACGCCGGCGCTGAACGACGGCGGGAACGGCCGCAACGCGTTCACGACCTTCATGGTGAACCCGTGGCCGGCGGGCGTCGAGGTGCGGGACCCGGTGAAGCAGTTCTTCAATCCGGGTGACCGCTTCGGCAACTACGTCGCGGTGGCGGGGAACCAGGGGAACATGAACTACCGCGTGTCCCTCGATCAGACGCGCGAGCAGGGCGCGGTGAAGCTGGCCAAGGGGCTGGACCAGTACAACGCGCGCATCAACGTCGGCCAGACGTTCGGCCATTTCGACGTCCAGGTGCAGGCGTACTTCTCCAAGCGGGACCGCGACCTGTTCGCCCAGGGCGGCGGAGGCATCATCCGCGGGCTCACCTTCACCACCGCTGCGGCGGACCTGACGGCCATCGACCCAGCGACGGGCAAGATCAGCGCCATCGGCGAGCCGATCTACCAGGGGAACGTGACCCGCAACCCTCTCTACGACCTCGTCAACACCACGAACGACGAGACCCGCACCCGCGGCATGGGAAGCCTCGACATGTCGTGGAAGCCATTCGGCTGGCTGTCCCTGCAGGGCAACGGAAGCTTCGATCGGATCGACACGAGCGATCATTCCTACGAGCCCCCCGGCCTCGAGCGCCCCTTCAACACGCCTGGCACCGGCTCGATCTCCGATGCGGACAGCCTGCGACTCGAGATGAACGCGTCGCTGACCGCGTCGCTGACGTTCAACCTGGCCGAGAACCTCGTCATGCGCAGCAGGCTGCGCTATCTGGTGGAGCGCCTCGACGAGAGCGGCTTCAGCGTGAGCGGCAGCAACCTGCCGGTGAAGGACGTGGAGCGCCTCGATCTCATCGGCGGGACGCCCAGCCTCTCCTCGTACAATCATCCGGTGCGCTCGCAGGGCTTCTTCGCCATCAGCTCGTTCACCTGGAAGAACCGCTACATCATGGACGGGCTGATCCGACGCGACGGCAGCTCGCTCTTCGGCGAGGACCAGCGCTGGCAGACGTACTACAGGATGAGCGGCGCGTGGCGTATCACGCAGGAGGACTGGTTCCCGAAGGGCTGGCTCACCGAGCTGAAGCCCCGCTATTCCATCGGGACGTCCGGCGGTCGTCCGTCGTTCAGCGCGCAGTACCAGACGTATCAGGTCAGCGGCGGATCCATCACGCCGCAGACCCTGGGCAACAACGACCTGCGCCCCGAGCTCGCCACCGAGCAGGAGTTCGGCATCGACGCCGTGATCAAGGACCGCGTCCAGGTCACGGCCAACTACGTGAAGACCACCATCGAGGACGAGCTGCTCCTGGTACCACTCCCCTCGGTGGCGGGCTTCGTCAGCCAGTGGCAGAACGCCGCCACGGTGAAGTCCACCACGAAGGAGCTGTCCATCGAGGCGTCGCTCCTGGAGCGCCAGAACCTCCTGTGGACGGCGCGCGTCAACCTGGACAACACCAAGAACTACATCTCGCACCTGGGTGTGGCGCCGTACCGGATCTCGGACTACCGGGCCGGGCTCTACATCCGGGAGGGTGAGGTGCTCGGCTCGTACTACGGCTGGCGCTATCCCACGCAGTGCACCGATCTGCCCGCCGGCACGGACTGCAACGAGTTCCAGGTCAACGACGAGGGGTACCTGGTGTACGTGGGCGCCGGCAACAGCTGGAAGGAGGGCAAGACGAAGAGCCTGTGGGGCACCAAGGGCGTCGTGAACGGCGTCACCTACAGCTGGGGGCTCCCGATCTCGGCGCTCAACTCCACGCTGGCGCTGCCCGACGAAAAGCTCGGCGACAGTCAGCCGAGCCTGAACGCGAGCTTCTCGCAGAACCTGGAATGGAAGAACTTCGGCGCCACGCTGCTCTTCGACGGTGAGTGGGGCGCGCAGGTCTACAACCAGACCATGCAATGGCGCTGCCGCGACGGCCATTGCCCCCTCGAGGACCAGTTCGGCAAGCCCGATGAGCTGCAGAAGCCCATCACGTACTACAACGCGCAGGGGCTGTACCAGAACAACAAGAACAACAGCGCCTTCACCGAGGACGCGGACTACGTGAAGCTGCGTGAGGTGTCGGTGCGCTACACGGTGCAGGGCGATCGCCTGCCGGCCGCGATGCAGCGGAGCGGCATCTCACAGGCCACGCTCAATCTCACCGGACGCAATCTGAAGACGTGGACGAAGTACCGCGGGTTCGATCCGGAGGTGGGCAGCAACACCTTCGGCGGCTCGGCGGCGGTGGGTCGGATCGACGAGTACTTCTATCCGAACTTCCGCAGCATCGGCATCAGCGTCGAGCTGGTCTTCTAGTGGAGCACGGAACCCGACACGACAAGGTGAGGATCTTGACCATGTCCATTTGGCAAAAGATCGGCACGGCGACAGTGGCGGCCGCGCTCGCCGGAACCGCCGCATGTATCGACCTCGGTGTGACGAACGTCGACGAGCCGGACAGGAGCCGGGCGCTCGCCACGGCCGGCGACGTCGAGTCCCTGATCTCCGGGAGCTTCCGCACCTGGTGGAACCTCGAGCAGGGGCGCGGCCCCGGGCCCGCCATGGCCTCGATGGCGGACGAGATCACCGGGTCCCAGGCGAACTACGGTTTCCAGGACCAGGGCTTCGAGCCCGCGCGCGCCATCGTGAACGAGACAGCCTACCAGTGGGGCTACTGGGTCTACGACCCATGGCTGCTCGCGAACCGGGCGCTGGCCTCCATCCGGGACGGCCTGCAGTCCATCGCGGATCTCGACCTGAAGATCGGAGCCGACGGAGCGGACAACCCGCGGGCCATCGCGTTCGCGAAGTTCATGCAGGGGCTCTTCCTGGGGAATATCGCGCTGCAGTACGACCGCGGCTTCATCCTCGACGAGACGGTGGACGATCCGCTGCACATGGATCTCTCGCCCTATACCGAGGTGATGGCCGCGGCGCTGTCGAAGCTGGACGACGCGCGTCAGCTGGCGGAGCAGAACCACTTCAGCATCCCGGGCGGGTGGATGGGTCCGGACGGCCGCTCGAACGACGAGTTCATCCGCCTGACGCACTCCTACCAGGCGCGCTTCATGGCGGAGGTGGCGCGCACGCCCGAGGAGCGGGGGAACGCGAACTGGGCGGCCATCCTCGACCACGCGCAGAACGGCGTGACCGCGGACTTCGGCGTCAACCTGGACGGCCCCTCCGGGAACTGGGGCAACCTGGTGGTGCTGAAGGCGTTCATGGGGGTGGGCAGCGACGCGGACCTGGCCCTGCTGGGGCCGGCTGACCAGTCGGGGAGCTACTCCGCCTACGAGGCGACGGCCCCGGACGCGAAGCTGCCGTTCACCATCGACACCGATGACCGGCGCATCGTGGGCGACGGCGGCCCCACGTCCCCGGGGCTGTACGTCCACTACCGGAACAGCCTCATCCAGCCGGCCGACCGCGGTACCTACTACCAGTCGAACTACGCGCCGTGGTGGTACTACGATATCGCGCAGACCGGCTTCGGGTTCGCACCGGACCTGACGGTCAAGGAGATCGGCTATCTCGCCGCGGAGGCGTACATCCGCATGGGCCAGCCGGCGAACGCCCTCCCCTACATCAACGGCCCGCGCGTGACCAACGGCAATCTGCCGGAGGCCACCGTGGACGGCGTGGCGGGAGCGCGGTGTACACCGCGTGCCGCGGGGCTGCTGCACAAGGCGGCGGGCTCGTCGCGGGCGGAGGACGCCTGCGCCGACCTGATGCAGACGCTCATCTACGAGAAGCAGATCGAGACAGCGTTCCAGTACGCGGGGAGCTCCTGGTACGACCACCGTGGCTTCGGCACGTTGCGCAGCGGCCGGGCGGTGCAGTGCCCGTTGCCCCAGGTGGACCTCGACCTGCTGGGGCTGGCCGCATACACGTTCGGCGGCGCCGGCGGCGACGGCGCCGCGTCCTGACGGCCGGCCGCCCCGGCCCCGAGATGGGGGCAGGCGGCGAGGAATCACGAGGAAGAAGGGGGGCGCTCCCGCGCCCCCCTTCGCGTTTCCGGCGCTGCCTTCCTAGAATGGAGGTGGGTGTCGGCAGGATCCCCTCCCTTTCCGGCCGGAGGTTCGCCCATGGACCGTCTCGGTCGCTTCCGCTCGTTCGCGGTAGCCCTCTCCGTCGCCTCCAGCCTCGCGACGACGCCTCGCCTCGCCGGGCAGCCGGCTACGTCGCAACCCGGCATCCTCACCGGAACGGTGACGCTGGCGGGCCGGGGCGACGGCGTGCCGGGTGTTCGCATCCGGGTCCCGTCGCTGAACCAGGAGAGCATGACCGACGGTGAGGGGAGGTACGAGCTGTCGCTGCCGCCGGGCGCACACGAGCTGCGCGCCGAGATGGTGGGGTGCCGCACCGCCACGTGGACCGTGCTCGTTCCCTCGGGCTCGATCACCTACGACCTCGTGCTCGACGGACCGGCGGTCACCGGGGAGCGGGAGCCGAGGGCCGTCGTGGATCCCGGGACGGGGGCGTCGATCATCGGGTCGCAGCTCCCCTACACGGTGAACCGTCTGGAGCGGAAGGACCTCGACGCCGCTCCCGGAAAGACCATCGCCGACCTCATCCGCTCGGAGTTCCCGGGGGTTCGGGTGGTGCAGGGGAGCGGGATGCCGGGCGAGCGCCTGTCCATCGTCATGCGAGGTCCCAGCAGCATCTCCGGTCGACAGGATCCACTGTTGGCGATCGACGGCCTCGTGACAGGCGGCGGGCTGGACGACCTCGATCCCCGTGACGTGGAGAGCATCCAGCTCCTGAAGGGGTCCGCGGCGACGGCGGTCTACGGCGCCCGTGGCGAGGCGGGCGTGATCGAGATCAGGACGAAGCGAGGCGCCCCGGAGACGACGGCGCGCTGCTTCCTCCGCAGCCGACCGGCCGCCTGAGCGCGCGGGCGACCCGCCGGCGCCCGACCGCGCCCGCGGCGGTGCCTCCGGGGCCCGGTTCCGCCACCGACGGTGGGGGCGCGCTGCGCCCAGCCCGCCGCGCGCTGGGCGCGGCGCTGCTCGGTCTGACCCTGCTCCCGTTCTACCGGCTCCTGGCGGTGCGAGCCACCGGGCCAGCGGCGGAGCAGATGCTGCGGCTTGGCCGCCAGTACTTCACGGCGGAGTGGGCCGGGCTGGTGGCCGGCGTGCTCATGGCCGCCCTCCTGAGCGCGCTCCTCCCGGGGCGGCTCCTGGGGGGCCTCGTGGACGCTTTCGACCGCGTGCTGGTACGGCCGCCTGCCGCCCGCGTGGGCGTGGCGCTGGGCGCCATCGCCGCCGGGCTGTCCTCCTGGGTCTCCCTGGCCGTCCTGCAGCGCCAGCCCGTGCTGCTGGACGGCGTGGCGCAGCTCGTGCAAGCGCGTTATCTGGCGTCCGGCCGCCTCGCCGGGCCCGCCCTGATCGACCCGGCGTTCTGGCAGTTCCAGTTCATGGTGCCCACCTCCGACGCCTGGGCATCCCAGTATCCGCCCGGCTTTCCGGCGCTGCTGGCGCTCTTCGGGCACGTGGGCGCCGCGTGGCTCGCCGGGCCGGTCCTGCTGGGCGCCGCCGTCTGGCTCACGACCCTTGCCGCGGATCGCCTCCTCCCGGATCGGCCACGGGTGGCCCGGGGAGGCGCCGCGCTCATGTCCATGAGCTGGTTCCTGGCGTTCCACGCCGGCGCCTACATGAACCACGCGCTGGCCCTGGCCCTGGTCGCCCTGGCGGTGTACGCCTCCCTGCGCGCCCTCTCGGGCTCCTGGCTGTGGGCGCTGCTCTCCGGTGCCGCGGTGGGGGGGATCTTCGCCACCCGTCCGCTGGTGGCGGTGGTGCTGGGCTTCTTCGCCACCGTGCTCGTCTGGGCGTTCCCCCCGGCGGGACCGCGCCCCCGTGGTCGGGCCATGGCCCTGCGCCTGGGCGCCGCCGTCCTCGGGGCCACGCCTTGGATCGTGGCTACCCTGCTCTACGACGCGCACGTCTTCGGCGGCGCCCTCCGCTTCGGGTATCTCGTGGCGGCGGGGCCGGCCCAGGGGCTGGGCTTCCACGCCGATCCCTGGGGGAGCCGCTACGGCCTGGCGGAGGCGGCGGGCTTCACGTCGGCGGACCTCCTGGGGCTGAGCCTCGACCTCCTCCAGACGCCCCTGCCGGCGGTGCTTCTCGTGGGGGCCTGGCTGACGCGGAGCGGACGGCTCGGGCGGGGGGAGGCGCTGGCGGGTGCGTGGGCGCTCCTTCCCATCGCGGCCAACACGTTGTACTGGCATCACGACCTCTTCATGGGACCGCGCCTCCTCTACGAGGCGGCCCCGGGTTGGTGCCTGCTCGTCGCAGCCGCGTGCTCGGCGCTGCTGGGGGATCTCCCGGAAGGGCGTGGCGAGCGGCGCGAGGGCCGGGGGCCTTTCACCCGACCGGGGGTGGCGGCCACGCTGGTCCTCGCCCTCGTGCTGGGGGAGGCCGTGGCCGGCCCGTCGAAGGTGGCCAGCTACGGAGCCAGCGGCCGCCGGAGCGCATCCATCGTCGACCCGCCCGCGGTCGCGCGCCCCACGCTGGTGTTCGTGCACGACGACTGGGAGAGCCGGCTGGGGGCGCGCATGGCCGCCCTCGGCGTGCGCCTCGACTCCATCCGGGCAGCGCTCAACCACAACTCCACGTGCACCGTGGAGGAATGGGTGGGCGCCCGGGAGGACGCCGCTCGCCCCCGAACCGACGTTCCCGGCGGCGGGAGCGCTTCGCCCGCGGCGCTCGACTTCGACGGCACGGGGCAAGGACCGTCGCTACGCATGGTGACGATGACCTCCGGCGCGGCCATCCGCACCTTCACCGGCGAACCCCTCACCCCCCGTTGCGAGCGGGAGGCGGCCTCGGACTGGCCCGGCGTCGTTGCCCTCCCCCCGCTCCTCTGGCAGGGGGACCTGCCGGGTCTGGGGGGAGCGGGCGCCATGTTCGTGCGGGACCTGGGCCCGGAGCGCAACGCGCGTCTGGTCGAAGCGCTGGCCGACCGCGAGCCGGCGGTGGTGCTCCGGGAGGGCGGACGGCCGCCGCGCCTCGTGGCGTACGCCGAGGGCATGTGGACGCTATGGAAGGAGCGCGTCTCCAGGTAGCCGCCCGGAGCGCTCGAAGGGCTTGGCGCTCCATCTCGCGGACGGCGATCCGGGGTCAGCGGATGGTGCGAACGCCGGCCGCCACGCGCATCTCGATCTCCGACGTCACCTGGTGGACGTAGGCCGTGTAGTCGCCCGTGGGGCCCATGGTCCCCCACGGCGTGCCCTCCCGGAACGCGACCGTGGCCGTGGCCCCTTCTCCCACCTGCACCTGGTTCTCCGCGCGGATCCGCAGCGTGTACGTATCGGCGCTCGCCTTGCGTGCCTGGGCGATGAAGCGCGTGCGCGCATACGTGATGCCCTGCGCGGCCTCGTCGTCGAAGGGAGCGCGCTCCTGCCACCCGGTCTCGATGTAGAGATTCGGACCGTTGGGCGTGTCGTCGTAGACCGTGTAACCGTGCGTCGCCAGCACTTCCGGCACTTCCTTCATGATGTCGTAGTAGCTGGCCTGCCCCACGGTCTGCTCGACGCGTCCGAGCTGCGTCAACGTGCCCGAGCAGCCGATCAGCGCGGGAACGGCGAGACCCGCAATGCCCGTCGCGACCTGCAACACCCGTGGCGCCTGCATGATCGGTCCCTCCTGACGGAGCCTGGCATACTGTACGCCGCCCATCTACGTTTGTCCCCCTTTCCCCCCCGGCGGCGGCCTCCGCCGCCCGTCCGGGGCGTCGCGCGTCCGGTACAGCTCCTGGAGGCTCGTCTCCGTCCCACCCCTGCGCGAGGCGGCGCAATGTCCACTCCGGCTCGGTCTCCAAGGCACCACCGCACAACCACCTACGGCATCGCGCGCGGCCTCGGCCCGGCCCGCCTCGCGGCCGTCCTCCTCCTGGCCGGATGCACGGTGTCGGGCGCGGGAGCGAACCCGGACACGGACCCGGCCTTCGACGTGCTCATACGCGGCGGGCGCGTCATCGATGGCACGGGCAGCCCGTGGTTCCGGGCCGACGTGGGCGTGAAGGACGGACGCATCGCGGCGGTGGGTCAGCTGGCCGACCAGCCCGCGAAGGAGGTCATCGACGCCACGGGGATGGTGGTGACGCCGGGCTTCATCGACATGCACACGCATTCCGACTGGTCGCTGCTCGCGGACGGGCGGGGGATGAGCAAGATCCGCCAGGGCGTGACTACCGAGATCATCGGCGAAGGCGTGTCGGTGGCGCCGCGCAAGCCGGACATGCAGGACGGCGGCGACGGCGTGCAGGCCGACTGGACCACCCTGCGCGGCTACTTCGAGCGTCTGGAGAGGCAGGGCACCTCCGGAAACGTGATGTCCTACATCAGCGCCGGGCAGCTCCGGCGGTACGTGCTCGGCGAGGGCGTGCAGCGCGCCCCCACGCCGGAGGAGCTGGAGCAGGAGAAGCAGCTCCTGGCCCAAGGGATGGAGGACGGAGCCGCGGGCCTGGTGATGGCCCTCGAGACGCCGGGGTATGTGCAGTTCCCGCCGGAAGGGGAGGAGTCGCCGGCCGTGCCCAGCACCTCCGAGCTCATCGAGCTGGCCAAGGTGGTGCACCGCTACGGCGGGATCTACGCCGAGCACATGCGCGACCAGGGCTCCCACATCGTGGACGCCATCAACGAGGCAGCGGAGATCGGCGAGGAGGCCGGTGTGCCTGTGGAGATCTTCCACCTGAAGGCGGCGGGCCGCCCGAACTTCGGCAGCATGGGCAAGGCGCTGGCCGCCATCGCCGACGCCCGCAAGCGAGGTGTGGACATCGCCGCCGACATGTACCCCTACATCGCCGCGTCGCACGGACTCGCGACGGAGATCCCGCGCTGGGCCCACGAGGGCGGCCGGGAGAAGATGCTCGAGCGGCTGGCGGACCCGGCGCAACGCCCGCGCATCAAGCGCGAGGTCACACAGTACATGAACGAGAAGTACTACAACGAGACGAACGGCGCGAAGGGCTTCGACGCGGTGATCATCACCGAGGTGTCGAAGAACGCCGACCAGTACGTGGGCAAGACCATCGGCGAGATCGCCCGGGAACAGCACAAGGCCCCCGACGACGAGGTGCTCGACCTCATGATCGAGGAGGGTGGCGAGGTGGGCATCGTGATGTTCTACATGTCGGAGAAGGACGTCCGCCTGGCGATGCGGGATCCGTTCGTCAGCTTCGACTCCGACGGCACGTCCGCGTCGCCGGACTTCCCCGGCCAGCCCCATCCGCGCTGGTACGGCACCTTCCCGCGGGTCCTCGGCCACTACGTCCGCGACGAGCAGGTGCTGCCCCTCGAGCAGGCCGTCCGGCGCATGACGTCGCTGGCCGCGCAGCGCATGGGGTTGCAGGATCGAGGCATCGTGCGTCCGGGCATGTGGGCGGACCTCGTGGTCTTCGACCCCGGGAAGATCGTCGACAAGGCCACCTTCGCCGAGCCGAAGCAGTTCCCGGAGGGGATCCCGGACGTGCTGGTGAACGGCGTCATCGTGGTGCGCGACGGCCAGCACACGGGAGCGAAGCCTGGACGGGCGCTGTACGGGCCCGGAAAGCGGGACTCCGCGGCGGCGGCGACAGACCGGTAGCGGGAGCCGCGGGAGCACCACCGCCGCCCCCGGGCCCTGCGTCAGACGGCGTCGTCCCCCGGGTATGGCGTAGCGGGAGTGCGACCCACGTATTTGAGCCCCGAGGCGGTGGAGAAGACCACCACCTCGTCGTCGGCGCTCAGCTCGCCGGCGTCCCGCAGCGAGCGCGCTCCGGCGGCTGCGGCGGCACCCTCGGGCGACACGAACACGCCTGTGTCCCGTGCCACCCGCCGCACCCACTCCTCCATGGTGGTGTCGGACACGGCCACGGCCGCGCCCCGGGACTCCGCCAGCACCCGGAGCGTGAGGAAGTCCGCGTAGACCCGGGGAGCGCCCAGGCCCGCAGCGTACGTGCGCACGTCGCCCCAGGGCTCGATGTGGTCGTCACCGCGGCGCCAGGCACGCACCACCGGGGCGCACCCCACGGCCTGCACCGCGATCATGCGCGGGCGCTCGTCTCCGATCCAGCCGAGGCGCTGCATCTCCTCGAACCCCTTCCACATGGCTACGAGGCCGGTGGTGCCCCCGGTGGGGTACACGATGGCGTCGGGGACGCGGAAGCCGAGCTGCTCGACGACCTCGTACGCCATCGTCTTCTTCCCCTCCACGCGGTACGGCTCCCGCAGGGTGGCGTACGGGAACCAGGCCTGGTCGCGGGCCGCGGCGGCGGCCGCCTCGCCGCAGTCGGCGAACGTGCCTGCGACCAGGCGCAGGTCGGCACCGGTGATGCGGATCTGCTCGACGACGGCCGGTGACGTCCCGGCGGGTACGAAGGCGTGCACCCGGATCCCCAGGACGGCGCCGTAGGCCGCGGCCGCCACGGCGGCGTTGCCGCTCGAGGGGACGGCGATCTCGCGTACCCCCAGCTCCCGGAGACGCGCGAGTGCCACGCTGGCCCCCCGGTCCTTGAAGCTACCGGTGGGGTTGCGCCCCTCGTCCTTCAGCCATGCCCGGCGCACGCCCAGCCGCGCCGCGAGCCGCTCCGAGGCCAGGAGGGGCGTGAGGCCTTCGCCGAGGCCGACGTCCGGCGCGGCGCATGGGAGGACCTCCGCGTATCGCCATAGATCCGGCCGGCGTCCGGCCAGGTCGCCCGGGTGGAGGCGCGTCCGGGCGTCAGCCAGGTCGTAGCGCGCGAAGAGGGGCGCCCCGCAGCATACCGAGACGGTGGCCGGCTCCGCGGACGAGAAGGCCCCGCCACAGCGCGTGCACTCGAGGTGCAGGGGGCCCGACTCAGCCCCCCGCCGCCGTCGAGACCCGGATGACGCCGAGGTCGTTCTCCACAGCGATGGTCGTGCCGAACGGCTTCGACAGCTCCTGCAGCCGGGTGAGGATCTTCTTCGCCAGGTCGCCCTTGGCCACCAGCGGCCGGCCGCGCTGCGCCCGCTCGAGCCCGTACCCCAGGGTGATGGGGTGCAGATCGATGCGCGTGAGCCGACCACTACGGAACTGCGGCACGGCCACCACCGACTCCCAATACACGGGATTCGCAGGGAAGCTGCCCCCGCCCTGCGCGTTGCGCGCGTCGTAGAACTCCCCGGGGAGCGCGTCGTTTCCCAGGGCCACGCCGTTGTAGTTCTCCCAGGGCTGCAGCTCGACGGTCTCGTTCTCCATGAGGAAGTTCGCCAGCGAGTAGAAGACCGGCTTCCCCTTGTAGATCTCGATGGCGCGCAACATGTGCGGCCCGTGCGCCACGAAGACGTCGGCGCCGGCGTCCACCACCGCGTGGGCGAACTGCTTCAGGAAATCCTCGACGTCCGCCCCACCCTGGTGGGTGTGGCTGGACACGATCACCCAGTTCGCCTGGCGCTTGGCGTCGCGCACCGACGCCGCGATCTCCGCGAGATCGAGGGAGTCGATGACGTTCACGGTCTTGAAGCCGTCGCTCTTCCGGAACGTCGAGCCTCCCAGGCGGAGTACGTCCGAGGCGTCACTGCCGCCACGCATGCCCAGCCCGCGTCCCACCTGCCGGAGCTCGTCGAAGCGGTCGGCGGGCACGTAGTACGTCGTCTCGATGCGCAGTGGGTTGAGGCCGGGACGGCCGCGCATGTCCTTGCGCTGCGGGCCCGCGGGGTTGAAGTCCGCGAACGACGACGACACCGCGATGAGCGCCACGCGCCCCCCGGGCGTCTCGAGGTAGTGCGCTGCCCGGGCCTCGGCGAGGTTTTCGCCCGTGCCGGCCCACACCAGCCCCGACTGGTTCAGCCAGCGGGTGTTGGCCCGCAGGCCCCCGAAGCTGTAATCCAGGGAGTGGTTGTTCGCGGTGCTCACCAGGTCGACGCCCATCCATTTCAATTCGTCGATCAGCTCCGGCTGCGCCCTCATGTACGTGCCTCCGCTCTGCGACGCGGGCACGATGTCCGGCTCGTCGTAGTTCAGGAACAGCATCTCCGCGTTCAGGAACGTGGCGGTGGCGCTCTGCATCACGTTCCGGATCTCGAGGTACTCCGGCTCGTCGTAGACGGAGAGCTTTCGCGTGATGATCGCGTCCCCCGCGAGGGCGAACGTGATGTCGCCCAGGCCGTCGCGGTGGGGCTGCGGTGGGGCCGGCGGTGGCGTCTGCTGGGCCGACAGGGCGCCCAACGGAAGGATCAGCGCGGCCAGCGCGGCCCGCCAGATGCGTGTCCTCGGCCGGCCCGATCGTGACATGGCGTCCTCCTGCGTCGATTACGGAGTCCTCGACAATGGGGCGTGCGACGGGGAATATATGGGGGCCGGCGGGCCCGGAGACCACATTCTTTCTCGCGGGCTCGGCCGCAAAGACGCTTCTCCGACTCGTGCCCCCGCGGAGGCATGTCATGCGTACCTGGCCCCGGCGCGTCCGCTGTTTCGTGCCCGTGGTGGTCCCCGGTCTCACCATGGTGCTCCTGGTCGGCTCGGCGGGTGCGGCGTTCCCCCAGACCCCTGACGCTTCCCTCTTTGGCAGGCTGCACTTCCGCACCATCGGGCCCGACGGCAACCGGATGGATGGGGTGGTGGGGGAGCCGGGGAACCCCCGTGTGGCGTACGTCGGGGCGGCGTCGGGGGGCATCTTCCGGACGATCGACGGCGGCCTGAACTGGGAGCCGGTGTTCGACAGCGCACCGGTGTCCTCGGTGAACGCGCTGGCGGTGGCGCCGTCGGCGCCGAACGAGGTGTGGGCGGGCACCGGCGAGACCTTCATCATCCGCGAGGCCGTCTCGATCGGGGACGGCGTCTGGAAGTCCACCGACCGTGGCGCCACATGGACGCACATGGGGCTGGACGAGACCGGCCGGATCTCCGAGATCGAGATCGATCCCCACGACCGGAACGTCGTGTACGCGTGCGCTCTGGGGACGACGTTCGCGCCCCAGCAGGAGCGCGGCGTGTTCAAGACCACCGACGGCGGGCGGAGCTGGCAGCGCGTCCTGTTCGTGGACGAGAACACCGGGTGCTCCGACCTGGCCATGGACCCCAACGACCCGCGGACCCTCTTCGCGGGGATGTGGCAGGTCTCCATGAAGCTGTGGAACCTGAACAGCGGCGGTCCCGGGAGCGGCGTCTTCGTCACCCACGACGGGGGAGAGAGTTGGCAGCGGCTCCGCGGGGGGCTGCCGACGAACCCGGTGGGGAAGGTCTCGGTGGACGTGGCCGCCAGCGACTCCCGGCGCGTCTACGCCCTCGTCGAGGACCAGGACCCGTCCCTCTACCGGTCCGGCGACGGCGGCGTCACGTGGCGGGTGGTGAACCGGAACCACCTCATGGCGGACCGCGCCCCCTATTTCACGCGGGTGCGTGTCGCGCCGGACGACGAGGACCTGCTGTACTTCATGTCCATCCAGCTCCAGTGGTCCCGCGACGGCGGTGAGACGCTGGTGGACCGGCCGCTCCCGGGGGGTGGCGACAACCACGAGATGTGGATCGATCCCCGGAATCCCGAGCGCATGATGGTGACGCACGACAACGGCGTCGGCATCACGCTGGACCGGGGGCGGAGCTGGCAGCACGTTCAGCTCGCCAATGCCCAGGTGTACCACGTCCTCACCGACAACGCGGTGCCGTACTACGTGTACACGAACCGGCAGGACGGCCCGTCGTACCGCGGCCCCAGCAACAGCCTCCAGGGGGGCGGCATCACGCTGGGCATGTGGCACGGCATCGGCGGGGGCGAGAGCGGCTTCGGCACGCCGGACACGGTGAGCAACGCGGTGGTCTGGTCCGGCTCCTTCGACGGCGTCCTCCAGCGCTTCGACCTGCGCACGATGCAGTCGCGCTCCGTGGACGTGTGGCCGGAGACCGCCGACGGATGGGCCCCCAAGGACACGAAGTACCGTTGGAACTGGACGTTCCCCATCGCGATCTCGCCGCACGACCCGAATCGGGTCTACGTGGGGAGCCAGGTCGTGAGCATGACCACCGACGGCGGACAGAGATGGAGGGACATCAGCCCGGACCTCACCCGCAACGACACGACCCACCAGGAGAACTCCGGCGGCGTCACGGTGGACAACCTGGACACGTTCGACGGGGCGACACTGTGGTCCATCGCCGAGTCGCCCGTGCAGGCCGGCGTCATCTGGACGGGGAGCAACGACGGCCTCGTGCAGGTGACCCGCGACGGTGGCGCGCACTGGCAGGACGTGACGGCGTCGATCCCGGGGCTGGGGCCCTGGGGGAAGATCAGCGTGGTGGAGCCGTCCCACTACGACGCGGGGAGCGCCTACGTCGCGGTGGACCGGCACATGATGGCCGATCCCGCGCCCTACGTCTTCGAGACGTCGGACTTCGGGAAGACGTGGACGCCGCTTTGGAAGGGGATCCCGTCGTCCCGGTTCAGCTACGTCCACGTGGTGCGCGAGGACCCGTTGCGGAAGGGCATGCTGTACGCGGGGACCGAGAACGCGCTCTACTGGTCCCTGGACGACGGCGCGACGTGGGCGCCGCTGCAGCTCGACATGCCCCACGCGCCGGTCTACTGGGTCACGGTGCAGCCGCACTTCAACGACCTGCTCGTCGCCACGTACGGCCGGGGCATCTGGATCCTCGACGATATCACGCCCCTGCGCGCGCTGGACGCATCGGTCACGGCCGAGGCGGCCCACCTCTTCCCGCCGCGCGCGGCCTACCGCTTCCACCAGGTGGAGGCGACGGTCTCGGATCAGGACGCCGACGTCGTGGGAGAGAACCCGCCGTACGGCGCGGACATCAACTACCTGCTCACAGCCGACGCGAAGGGGCCCGCCACCATCACGATCACGGATGCAACCGGCGGACTCGTGCGCACCCTGCGCGCGGCCGGGCGCGCCGGCATGAACCGGGTTTGGTGGGACCTGCGCTATCCGGCGCCACGGCAGGTGGTGCTGCGCAGCCGTCCGCCCGACGCGCCGTGGGTGCCCCTGGACCAGGACGGCACACGGGACCTGACCGCCCGCCACCTCATCCGCCAGGGGCCGCTCGCGGCGCCCGGGACGTACGAGGTCAAGCTCACGGTGGACGACACCGAGCAGACGCGGACGCTGACCATCCTGAAGGACCCTCGCGCGGAGGGCACGCAGGCGGACATCGTCGCGCAGGTGGACTTCGCCCGACGGATCGTGGCGTCCGTGGACACCGTGGTGGACATGATCAACACCATGGAGAAGGTGCGCCACCAGGTGGCCGACGTGCTCACGCTGCTAGCCGAGGGGCAGGACAATGCCAGCGTGAAGGACGCCGCCCGCGCCCTGGACGCGCGTACCCTCGAGGTGGAGGACGACCTCTTCAACCTCCATCTGACCAACGGCCTCCGGGACTTCCACCGCTACCCGACGAAGCTGCTCGAGCGCTACGGCTTCCTCGGGCAGGAAGTGATCGGGGCCGGGCTCGACTACCCGCCCACCGACCAGGACCGCGCCGTCTTCCAGGAGCTCGAGGAGCGACTGCGGACCTATGCTGGACGCTACCGCGGCTACCTCGAGCACGAAGTGGCCGACTTCGACCGTTTGCTCCGTAGCCGGAACCTACCCGGGATCATCTCCCAACCCTGACAAGGGAGCGCTCCATGATGCCACGTCGGATGCGGGTCCTCGCGCGCCTCGCCGGCGCCTGTCTCCACGCGGGTGCGACCATCCTCGCCCTCGTTTCGGCCCTCACGTCCGTCGCCGCAGCCCCGGCGGCCGCCCAGCAACAGCCCTTCGACGTGCTCATCGTCGGAGGCCACATCATCGACGGCTCCGGCAACCCGTGGTTCGCCGGCGACGTCGGCATCCGTGGTGATCGCATCGTGGCCGTCGGGAAGCTGGCCGGCGCTCCCGCGACGCGGACCATCGACGCCCACGGCATGGTCGTGACGCCCGGATTCATCGACACGCACTCCCACGCCGCCGAGGGGCTCGGCTCGCAGGACATCCGCCGGCGGCGGGCGCCCAACGTCGTGACCCAGGGCGTCACCACCGTCGTCATCAACCCGGACGGCGGCGGTCCCATCTCCATCAGCGCCCAGAAGGACACGCTGCAGCGCCTGGGGATCGGCCTCAACGCGATCCTCATGGTGCCGCACAACACCATCCGGCGCGCGGTGCTCGGCGAGAGCTACGAGCGCAAGGCCACGCCGGCGGAGATCGACTCCATGCGCGCCCTGGTGCGCCGCGGCATGCAGGACGGCGCCTACGGCCTGAGCGCCGGCCTGGAGTACGTGCCGGGGATCTGGAGCGACGTGGACGAGATGGTGGCCCTGATCGAGGAGATCGTCCCCTTCGACGGCTTCTACTCCCAGCACGAGCGCTCCGGCGCGGACGTGCCGGTATGGTGGGTGCCGTCCCGGGACGACCCCGACGACGTGGGGACCGGCCGCTACACCGTGATGGACAACACCCACGACCTCATCGAGATGGCGGAGCGCACGGGCGCGCGCGTCGTGCAGACGCACATCAAGGTGAAGGGCGCCGACTACTGGGGCGCGAGCCACGCGGTGATCTCCGCGATCGACCGGGCGCGGGCCCGCGGCCTGGAGATCTATGCGGACCAGTACCCGTACCCGACCAGCGGCAGCGACGGCAACGTCTCGCTCATCCCGGGCTGGGCCATCGGGCGCGAGCGCTTCGGCGACGGGGAAGCGCCCCCCGCTCCCGGGGACTACGCGGGCACGCTGCGCCGGACCCTGAACGACCCGACGAAGGTGAAGGGGCTGAAGCGCGACATCGCCCACGAGATCACGTACCGGGGCGGAGCCGAGAACCTCGTGATCTTCGACTACCCGGACAAGTCGTACATCGGCAAGAGCCTCCGACAACTGGCCGAGGCCCGCGGCCAGTCCCCCGTCGACTTCGCCATCACGTTGCAGCTCGACGGGTACCCCAGCCGCCCCGGGGGCGCGCGCATGCGCGGCTTCAGCTACAGCGAGGAGGACCTGGACGCTTTCGCCGCGCAGCCTTGGGTGGCCACCTGCTCGGACGGCGGGATCGCCCTGCCGGAGGATGGACCGGCGGTGCATGCGCGCTTCTACGGCACCTTCCCGCGCAAGATCCGTCGCTACGCCATGGAGCACCATGCCCTCTCCCTCGAGGACGCTGTCCGCTCGCAGACGTCGCTCTCGGCGCAGATCATCGGCCTCCGCAACCGTGGCCTCCTGCGCGAGGGGTACATGGCGGACGTCGTCGTGTTCGATCCGGAGCGTATCCGCGACATGGCGGACTTCACCAACCCGCACCAGTACGCCCAGGGGATCGACTACGTGCTGATCAACGGCCAGTTCGCCATCGACGGCGAGGCGACGCCCACCGGGAAGCTCATCGGGCGCGTCATCACGCCCAAGGAGGGTCGGGTGGCGCCCCAGATGCCGTAGCCGCGAAAGCGGGGGGCTGTGGGTAGCGCGCGCCCCATCGTGGTGGTGCTCGTCGCTTTCGCCTCGCCGCTTACCCCTCGTCCGGGTTTCGGAACGGGGCGGGATCAAGAAGCTCCTGGAGTGAGGCGCCGTCGTACCACGACGTGCCCCTCCTTGTCCCCTGTGGGGGCCCGCCCTACCCTGGACCCACCCTTCCTGGAGCGTCTCGGATCTCGCATTCCATGCTGGCGGGCAACTGGTACCGTCTGGACAACGCCGCACGCGTCTTCGCTGCGCTGGCGTCACGGCGTACCACCACGGTCTACCGCGTGGCGGTGGCGCTGCGGGCTCCGGTGGACGCCGCGGTGCTTCAGGACGCCCTCGACGCGCTCATGCCCCGCTTCCCCTACTTCCGGGTCCGCCTGCGAAGAGGTCTGTTCTGGCACTACCTGGAGGAGATCCCGGGGGCTCCCCGCGTGCGCACCGAGCGGCGGGCGCCCTGCCGTCGCATGACCCGGGCGGACGACGGCCCGTGGCAGTTCCGCGTCCTGGTCTTCGGCCGGCGGATCGCGGTGGAGTGCTCCCACGTGCTGACGGACGGCGCCGGGGCGCTGGTCTTCCTGCGGGCGCTCCTGGCCGGGTACCTGGAACGACTCGGCGTGGCCGTCCCCGACGGAGCGGGGATCCCCCGCCCGGGCGAGGAGCCTCACCCGGAGGAGGCCGAGGACGCGTACCGGCGCTTCTACGACCCGAACGTCCCGCCACCGCCCTTCGGTACGCGGGCGCTCCGGTTGCGCGGGACCGCGCTTCCCTCCGATGACTGCCGTGTCGTGCACGGCATCGTGCCCCTCGCGCCCCTGCGAGAGCTGAGCGGCGAGCACGGCGTGACGCTGACGGAGCTGCTGGCGTCGATCGTGCTGGCGTCGGTTGCCGACGTGGCGGGCAACGGCGGCGGACCCATCGCGGTCATGATGCCGGTGGACCTGCGCGGGCTGTACCCGTCGCGCACGATGCGCAACTTCTTCCTCTCGGTCACGGCCAGCATCGACCCCCGGCTGGGCGACTACTCCTTCGAGGAGATCCTCCGGGACGTACACCACTCAGTGCAGGGCCAGGTGAGCGCCAAGAGCATCAGCCGGCAGATCCGCCGCAACGTCGGCACCGAGCGGAACGCGTTCGTCCGGTACATCCCGCTTTTCCTCAAGGTGCCGGCGAAGCGTCGCCTGTACGCCCGGCGGTGGGGGACCCGCTTCACCACGGTCCTGTCCAACCTGGGGCGCGTCGAGCTGCCGCCGTCGCTGGACGAGCACGTGGACCGCTTCGAGGTGATCCCCAACCCCAGCGCAGCCCACGGCATCGGGTGCGCGGTGATCGGCTACGGCGAGCGTGTCTTCATCACCTTCGCCAGCATCGTCTCCGGCACGGGAGTGGAGCGGGCGTTCTTCACCCGCCTGCGCCGGATGGGCGTGACGGCGCGCATCGAGACGAACGAGGCGGGCGTCTCGAGCGTCCCGCCGACCGGGCCATGACGTACTGCTCGCGGTGCGGCGTCGAGGTGGAGGAGCGGGCGGAGGCGTGCCCCCTCTGCGAGGCGCCGATCCAGCGCCTGGACGAGCCCCGGGAAGAGGCCGCCCGCTATCCCGATGTCGTCACGGCCCCGAACCGGCAGGTACGCTACCTGGTGTGGATCTCGTCCACCGCCGCGCTGTCGTCGCTGGCCCTCACGTTCGGGACCCTCGACGTGCTCCTCAACCAGCGCATCACCTGGTCCCTCTATCCCCTCACCGGAGCGGGAGTGATCTGGCTTCTGATCACCCTGGTGGTGGCGCTAGCGCGCCGGCCCGTCTTCGTCATCGTGGGCGAGGCCGTGGCCACAGGCGGGTTCCTCTTCTTCATCGACCTCTTCGACGGACGCCTCCATTGGTTCGTCCCCCTGGCCCTGCCTATCGTCGCCGTGGTCACCGGGGCGTCGGTCCTCGTCTGGCTGGTTGCCCGCCTGAGCCGCCGCGCTCCTGCCCTCATCGCCGCGGCCGTGCTCTTCGGATGCGGGGCCGGCTCCGTCGCCGTCGACCTCCTGGCGTCGGCGTACCTAGGAGCCCCGGGCATGAGCTGGTCGTTCGTCGTGCTGGGCGCCGCCGTGCCGCTCATCCTGTTCCTCCTCTACTTCCATATCCGCCTGGGGCGGAGGATCCACCTGGGGCGGATCCTGCACCGGTAGCAGGCCGCCGCCGTCGACGAGCGCGGGACGCGCAAACGTGCGCCGGGCTCGCCTGTACACCATTCCGCTGTGGTGCGAGACGCCCTTCTTCACGGCTCGCGAGCGGGTGAACGTCATCAGCGGAAGGAACCGCCTCTCGGTGTCCTTCGGTACCGAAGTCGGCAGCAGCCCGGTAGCTCCAGGGAGGACGCCGCGTGAACGCCGGGCGCCGACAGGCCAGTCGAGAACGTCAGCGTGAGCCAGGCTTGGTGGCGTTCTGCATCAACGCTGCCAACGCATGCCCAGGTGAAGGCGCCCCGCTGGCCACCACGTGATGCTCGACGTCCCTCGGGCGATCGAGCAGGAACCGGTCGTCCTCCGGATAGTAGCGCGCGAGCTCCGGCTCAGGACCCGCAAAGCCGCGGATCGCGTCCATGGATTCCCACCAACTCAGAGTCGTCACCTCGGTCGTTCCGTCCCCGAGATCTCGGAAGAGGACCTGGTAGCCGAGATTGCCGGGCGTCTCCGCGTAGTCGTGGCCTCCCGTCTCCCGGACATAGTCCAGGTACGTCTCCCGGTCGGCGGTTCTGATCGTCCCCGACCACCTTCGTAGTATGACCCTCGTGTTCGCCATGATTCGATGCCCCTTCGTGAAGGATCTCGCCGTCGCCAGGTGCATGGCGTACGCGTCGGGATCGAGAACGATGCGCTCGCGCCGTAAAGATCCGCGACGCCGGAAAAGCGTCGCCCGCCGCGGTGCCGCACCGGTCGGCCTCACGGTACCAGCGCGCGGCATCCAGAGCCTCGCCGATCTGGCCGGTGAGCTCCGCCAGCTCGATCGCGACCCGAGCGGCCAGGACCATCGCCGATGGATCGTCTTCGTGACCCCGAAGGATCTCGAAGGCGCCGCGCAGCGGGACCTCGATCATCGAGACCAGGGAGCGGCCGTCCCCGTGCAGGTCGGGCCCTATTCGCGCCCGCGCGAGCGTCGCGTCCACAATCGCCACACGGGCCAACTGCATGAGTCTCCTTCGCCAGATCCACGACGATTTTCGAGTGTACGCCAGCCCCTCCTTCTCCGCGACCACCCTTGACGTCGTAGCCCCCCCGGATGAAGCGTGAGGCCCCGGCCGCCGACCCACGAACTCGGGAGGATCCGATGTACCTCGTCCGCGAAGTCATGTACTGCAAGCCGGGCAAGGTCCGGCCGATGGTGGAGAAGTTCATGGCCATGTCGAAGCTGGGCGAGCGCATCGGCATGCCGCCCATGCGGGTCATGACCGACTTCGCAGCCGAGCGCTATTGGACGCTGGTGGCGGAGATGGAGGTGGAGAGCCTGGAGGCCTTCGAGACGATGATGAGCAGCCCGCAGGGCTCCGAGGAGGACCTGAAGGAGTTCGAGAAGATCATGGACGGCTACCACGATCTCGTGGATCATGGAAAGCGGGAGATCTACAAAATCGAGGGGTGACGTCGTCCCCTACGGCCTCGCCACCTGCCTGAGCTGGGGAACCGTCGCGAGCCCGCGTCGATCCGCCGGGTCGACCGCGACCACCTGCCCGGGTCCTGCGAACCGGTACGTCCGCCCGGTCCGCGGGCCGACGACCGTTAGGCCGGTGCGACCCACGTATGCGAAGTACGCGTGGGAGAGGCGCCGTGCCTCGGACGCGCTCGTCCGATCGGCAGGGCGCGACCCCGTCACCGGTGCGCGCCCCGCCCCGGCCGCCGCGCGCCGACTACCTCCGCAGCATCCCATCGAAGTCCTCCTCGTCGTGTTCGTCCTCGTGGTAGAGCGCCGCGGCGCGATCTCCATCGCCCGCCGTCAGGCGCTCCAGCAGGATCGCCCCGCCGGACAGCGCCGGCCAAAGGAGCAGCTTCTCCGTCGGAGTTCCGCCGATGAGCACCGCCGCCGGCGCGGCCGTCCAGAGGCTCAGGCAGTAGAAGCAGTCGAGCACCCTCCCCCAGAAGCCCGCCCCCGCCAGCGAACGCAGGCGCACGATCACGTCGCCGGGCCCGTCCTCGGCCTCGAGCAGGTGGGTGACGCGCCACACCGCGAGCGTCCCCACCACCAGCCCGTACCATGTCATCGATCGCCCTCCCGCGGGTACACTGCTCCCTGGTCGGGGGCCGGCCGCCCGTCGGACGACCGGCCCCCTGTTCGAGCTGGCACGACGCGACGTCGGGTCGCGCCGGTCCGCTCTGCTCGCCTCAGCCGGGCGTCACCGCCGGCAGTTGGATCGGCGTCGCCGCGATCACCGACGGCCCACACACGCCGACCCCGAGCGAGTACTCCGTACGGTTGCCGTTCTGACTCACGACGTAGCCGTAGCAGCCGCTGCCGTACCCGACGACCACCCGCTTGAACGCCCTGAGCTCGAGCTGATAGCAGCAGGGCTCGGGGAACGCCTCGGCGAGCGGAACGGACAGCGTGTAGCGACCACCGGTCCAGTGCGGGGCCACGGCTCCCTGCGTGAGCGCCGTGCCGTAGTTGCCCGTGCTCTGGCCGGCCGCCCAGCCGGTCGGTGTCCCCACCACCACCGGCGTGACGGACGCGGCGGGCCGGTCGAGCAGATTCACGGTCTGGTTCAGCCCCCAACTCGCCTCGAGCACGTAGTAGCCCAGGTGGTCGTCGTCGTCACGCGCCAGGAAGTCGATCTCGACCGTAGCGTCGGAGTCGTACGCGATGTTGTCGCACGGGTCGACCTGCACCCCGTTCACCCGGACCGCGGAGATGTGGCTATCGGGCTCCGTGGTGCACAGATGGACGCCCATCCCGCAGTTGTGGGTCGGGTCGTGCGCCGCCGCCGCGTTGGTCACCCGGTTGTCGAAGGTGAGGACGAACTCGTTGTCGTCCTCGCTTCCGCACACGGGGATGACCCTCCGATTCTGCAGCCCCATCGGCCCACCCTCCTCCCAGCCGACCACACGGAACCGATAGGTCCCGTCGGGGAACGCCGTCGTGTCGAGGGGGAGGAGGAGGCTGTAGTTCGTCGACAGCCAGATCGCGGTGGTCGCCCCACCGCCCGGCTCGTCCGGCCACTTGAGCGGGTCGTTCTCCTCGAAGTGCCGGCGGGTCTCCACCACGCGGTGACCGGCGATGTCCTGGAACTTGAACAGGGCCGGGTTGTTGTGGGGCACGTTGAAGAGGTCCCAGTAGCGCCGATTGAAGTCGACCTCGGCGCCCGGGGGCAGCGGAACCCAGTCCAGCACCATCGGGTCGTCGTCGAAGACCTCGATCTCGTAGTAGTCGACGCCCGCGAGGTCGTCGGGGTTCTTGTCGATCGGGATCACGCCGCCGAACGCCCGGTGGTGCGTGGTGGTGTCCGCCGGCACGGGCCCTGGGCTCAGGTATCCGACCGGCGTCGGGGCGGCACCCGGATTCCCGCCCACGTTCGTGAACGGGTTCCCGCACACGGTGTCGAGCACGAGGCAGTCGAGCTCGTCGCACGGATGCGTGGGGCACCGCGGCACACAGCAGGCCTCGTCGGACACCACCAGGTTGACCGTCGTCAGCGGATCGACGTTCCAGCGCGTGTCGAAGATGGTCTCCTGGAGGATCACCTGGCCGGGCTGGTCGCAGTCCTGCGTGACCCGGAAGATCAGATCGGGAGCGCAGTCCCACCAAGGCCGCCACGGATACCACGGCCAGACGTGGAACGCCTCGAGCTGCGGAGCCTTCGGCAGCACCGCCAGGAGCCGGTCGCGCAGCCCCGGAAGCGCGTCGACGTCCGCCGCTCGGACGGTGCGGGCCCGGCGCAGCGTCTCGTCACCGAGGACGTGCTCGAAGGCGGCGAGGCTGGGCTGCTGGCCGACGCGTGCCAGCTCGAGGTCGGGACGGACCCGCAGCACGTCGTGGATCTGACCCGCCAGCAGGTCGTCGATCCTCCACACACGCCTCCGCCACCACCACCAGGGCCACCAGCCACAGCACCAACGGAAGGTGATCTCGAAGGTGCCGTCGAGATTCGTGGTCGCGCAGCCTACCTGCTGCTGGCTGCTCCACAGGAACCACCAGTCGACGTCGAACGCGCAGACCTCGGCACCCGGCACCGGGCTCCCGTCCGGACACGTGACCCGGCCACGGACGGTGAAGGTCCGGCACCAGCGCCACCACCACCACCACCAGTACGACGACACGACGATCGGAGGAAGGGCGAGGGTCGCCTCGCCTCCCCACTTCCTTGTCGCCACGTCCGTGGTGAGCGTCTGAAGGCCCATCACCTCGTCGTCCGTGGCCGCGGCCGGCCCGATCGCGATGCGCAGGGCGCCCGGATGGGCGTCGAACGTGAGACTCGCCTTCGCCTCCTCGCCGGCGGTCAGCTTCACCGAGGTGCCGTGGAGGCCCCCGGAGCGGTCCTGCGCGACGACGCGTACCTCCTGCTCCCGCGCGTCGGCGGCCACGGTCTCCAGGCCGGAGGCGTCCAGGGGAATTTCGAGCGTGAACCTCGCGGCGTCCTTGCCCCCTTCGTCCTTTCCTCTCGCCATGTGTGGGCCCTCCCACGTGCTGGATGGAGTCGCGCTGTGGCTCATGCGCCTCCATCATCGCTCGGGGCGATGGCGGCCCGCGTCCCGCATCCACGCCATTTGCACCCGGGTGTTCGCGCCCTCGTCTCAGCGGCGTCGCGTGCGCGCCCGCGCGCGATGTGTGTTTGACAACCCGAGCCATCCGACCGCAGCTTCGCCGGTCGGCTGAGCCCCCACAGTCCAGGTACGGCCCGGGACCGCAGCGTGACCTTCTTCGAGCAGCTCCGACAGCGCCGCATCGTCCAGATCGCGGCCTCCTACCTGGTTTCGGGGTGGGTCGCCACCGAGGTCGTCGGCGCGCTCGTGGAACGGGGGATCCTCCCGGAGCTGATCTACCGGCTCGCCCTGGTGCTCTTCATCGGCGGCTTCGCCGTGAGCGTCGTCACCGGCTGGTTCCACGGCGAGAAGGGCCACCAGAGCGCCACGCCGGTGGAGATATGGCTCCTGGTGATCATCGCCCTGGGAACCGGTTGGTTCGGCTACCGGACGTGGGAATCCGCCCGCGCCGCCGTACGCGCACGGCTGGAGCTCGCGCAGGGCGGCCTGGACCTCCGCAGGGTGGCCGTCCTGTACTTCCGTGACCAGTCGAGGAGTCGCGATCTGGCCTACCTCGCGGACGGTCTCACCGAGTCGCTCATCGATCGACTGGGGCAGGTCAGCGGGCTCACCGTGATCTCGAAGGACGGCGCGGCGCAGTTCCGCGACGCCTCGCTCTCCCTCGACAGCATCGGCTCGCTGCTCTCCGCGGGAATCCTGATCGACGGATCCGTCGAACGGAGCGGGAGCAAGGTCAAGGTGAGCCTCTCGCTCGTCGACGGTGACAGCGGCGCCGAGCTGAAGCGGGGGTCGGTCGAGCGCCCGGCGGACGACGTGCTCGCGCTGCAGGACGAGCTCACCGACGAGGTGGTGGACTTCCTGAGGGGGGCGCTGGGCGAGGAGATCTCGGTCCGGGAAGCCCGCCTGGGGACGACGAACGTGCAGGCGTGGACCGCCTTCCTCCGGGGGCAGCGGAGCCGACGGGACGCCGACGAGAGCGCGCAGCGCCAGAACCTGCAGGCCTTCACGGCCCAGGCCCAGCAGGCGGATTCCTTTTTCACGCTCGCCGAGAGCCTGGACCCGCGCTGGGCGGCTCCCCTCGCCTACCGGGCCGTGGTCGCCAGCCGATGGGGAGGCCTGTCCGCCCAGGACGATCCCGTCGAGGGACGGACCTATCTCGAGCGGGCGCTCGCGCTCGCGGACTCGTCGCTGGCACGCGACCCGCGCTACGCCATCGCGCATCAGATACGCGGCACCGTGCAATATCAGCGCTGGGCGCTCGGCCTCACTCCGGACCCCCAGACGGCCGACAGCGTCTTCAAGGATGCCAAGGACGAGCTCGACCAGGCGACCACGCTGGATCCGCAGCTCGCGTCGGCATGGAACACCCTGAGCGTGGTGTACTCGCAGATCCCCGACCAGGTCGGCGCCAACCTCGCCGCCCGTCGGGCCCTCGAGGCGGACGAGTTCCTGCGCTCCGCGGAGTCGGTGCTGACCCGGCTCTACGCGACTTCGTACGACCTGGAGCAGTTCCGCGAGGCGATCCGGTATTGCGAGCAGGGGCACCACCGCTTTCCGGACAACCCCACCTTCACCGAGTGCACGCTCTGGTTGATGGCGGCGCCGCGGGCGCTCACCCCCGAGCCGGACAGCGCGTGGAAGGTGATGGACAGCCACCTCGCGATGCTCCCGGAGGCGTCCCGCCCCTGGACCCGCATCCAGGACCAGCTCCTGGTCGCAGGGGTGCTGGCGCGCGCCCAGATGCCCGACAGCGCGAAGGCCGTGATCGCGCGCTCGAAGGCCGGGCCGGACATCGATCCCGAGCGTGAGCTCCTGGGAATCGAGGCGCTCGACTGGCTCGCGCTGGACGACAAGAAGACCGCCGTCGAGCGCCTCCGCGTCTACCTGACGGCGAGTCCGGAGCACCGGGCGGGATGGCGGTGGACCTCCCACTGGTGGTGGCGCGATCTGCAGGACGACCCCGAGTTCCGGCACCTTATCGGCAGGTAGCTCGAGGGGTCGGAGGGTAGCGAGGGTGGCGTAGACGCGCTTCCGCGTGCACTCTTACGGTCCTCGACGTCCCGCGGGGGGCAAACCGCCCCCCCGCCCCCCAACCCCCGCGAGGACCCATGAAACCCCGCACACGTGCGTTCGCGCTCAGCTCGCTGGCGCTTCTTGTGCTCGCCTCCTGTACGGACCAGCCCACGGAGGTGGAGACGCCGGACCAGGCGCCCGCCGGCCTCCCCCAGCCTGCCCTCGACGTACTCGACGGCCACATGGCCGCGGGCAATCAGCACTTCTTCTGGCTTCCTCCGCTGGGAACCCAGTTCAGGGATTTCCCCGGCGTCGCCGACGGCAGCCAACACCCGATCGTCGAGATCTGCGAGCGTGACGTGAACGCCCCGGGCGGCTGCGCCGCAGGCCGCCCGCTCCTGGCTCGCTTCACCACGGACGCGCACCGGCTCGCGGACCGGGTCGACGTGGGTCCACGGACGAAGGAGTACGGCGTGGTGTGGTGGATGGCCCTGCATCGCCCCAAGCGCAACGGCACGTACCGCATCCGCGTGCTCATCCAGGACGTGGAGCTCGGGCATGCGGACGTCGCGGTCCTCGCCCTCAGACAGATCCGCACGTATCACGGGGACCTGATCCCCATCTCGGATCTGGGCCTCTTCCCCATCCTGTTCCGCATCGAGGAGGGCGCGCTCTGCAGCAGCGGGGCCCTCGGCTGCTCCACCGGGACCGAGATCCCCGGCGACGGACACCCCACCACGGTCACTGTACCCGCGCAGACCGTCAGCGGCGACCAGGTGGTCGGCGCCGTGGTCACGGCACCGGACGGGGTGTTCACCGACGGGAACGGCCACCCCCTCCCGGACGTGACCCTGTCGGTCGCCGTGGTCGGGCCACCGAGCCACGACGTCCTGACCGACGACAGCCAGGAGCTTCCCTTCTTCATCGAGGTGAAGACCTACCCGGAGAACGCCTACGTCGACCCGAACGGGCCCGGGGTGAACGTCGTCATCTGTCAGGACGAGGTAGCGATGGACCAGATGGGGGTCGGCGAGCCGCTACACCCCCAGCTCATCCTCTACAAGGTGCACCAGGGCGTGACGCAGCGCCTCGTGAGCACCTTCGGGGCGCCCGAGTGCGCGGGCTACGCGCCCGCACCGGCTCCGGGGGTCATGGGGATGCTGCGTCGCGGCGCGGCGGACGTCCTCCACCTCCTCGGGCCGCAGCCGCTCGCGGCACGCCGCCGCCTGCACGGCGGTCTGAACACGGTGGTCAAGAGCCCCGGCGCGGCCGTAGGCGCCTTCAGCACGTTCGGCAGCGCGCTCGGACCGAGCGCAGCGCAGACCGGAGCGGTGGTCCCCGCAACCGTGGACGCCGGTGACCCGGTGCCCATCACGATCCAGGTGAAGAACGCCCTGGGGCAGGACTTCCTTCTCTCCGGGGACACCCTCGACGTGACCGTCTCCGGCGCCAACTCGGCCTCGTTCATCGCCACCGACGACGGCGGCGGGATGTACCACGGCAGCTACACCGCCACCTCGGCGGGAACCGACCACGTCGCCATCGTGCTGATCCGCAACGACGGGGTGGGGCTCGGACCGATCGGCGGCAGCCCGTACACGGTGACCGTGAACGGCGTGGGCGGAGGCCCGACGCCCGTCGTCAACGCCGACGACGCCGGGGCCGGCTCGCTGCGCCAGGCGATCCTCGACGCGAACGCGGCGCCGGGGCTCGACACCATCACCTTCGCGATCCCCGGCTCGCCACCCTGGGTCATCAACCTCTCCTCGGCACTCCCCGCGATCACCGACGAGGCGCTCGTGGACGGCTTCAGCCAGCCGGGCTACGGCAGCGCGCCGGTGGTGGAGGTGAACGGCGCCGGCGCCGGCGGATACGGCTTCCACGTCCAGGCGAGCAACACGACGATCCGCGGCCTCGCGATCACGCAGCACACGCTGGACGGCGTGTTCGCCGAGTCCGGCCTGAGCAACGTCCACATCGTCGGCAACACGATCGGCACGGACGCGGCCGGCGCGAGCGGAAAAGGCAACGCGAACGCGGGCATCCGCCTGCTGAGCTCCACCAGCGCCGTGGCCGACAACGTGATCTCCGGCAACGTCCAGAACGGGATCCTGGTCCAGGGTAGCGCGAACGACACCATCTCCGGAAACACCATCGGCCTCGCGCCCGACGGCAGCACGCCGCTCCCGAACCAGTGGACCGGCGTCACGATGTACGACGGCTCGAGCAACACGGTGATCACGGGCAACCTGATCACCGGGAACGACCAGTACGGGATCGACATCCAGCAATCGGGGCCGCTCGCGCCCGTGACCGGCACGCGGATCGTCGACAACACGATCGGGCTCTCCGACAACGGAGACGTCGTCCGCCGCGGACTGACCGACGTCATCGACATCAACAGCGTCAACTGGGGACCGGTCGAGCGCGGCAACCTGCTCGGCGGCGTCCGCATCAACAACGCGCCCAACACGCTCATCGGGACCCCCGGCCACGGGAATGTGGTGTCGGGCAACACGGGCCACGGCATCCAGGTGCTCGGAACCGCCACGGGCGTGCTCGTCCAGGCGAACCGTGTCGGCACCGATCCCTCGGGCAACGCCGAGCGCGGGAACGGGACGCAGGGCGCCGACGGCATCAACGTGACGGGCGGCGGCTCGAGTGGCGTGACGATCGGCGGAACGAGCGCCGGCACCGGCAACGTGATCTCCGGCAACCTGAGCGACGGCGTCGCGGTCGCGAATGGCGTGTCGGACGTGACGATCGTGGGCAACCTCGTGGGCACGAACGCCGGCGGGAACGCGGCGATCGGCAACGGGCGCGTCCTCACGTCGCCCGATGCGCAAGGCTGCTGCCACAGCGGCATCTTCGTGGGCACGGCCACCAACGTCGTCGTCGGAGGCACGGGGCCCGCAGCGGGCAACCTCGTCTCCGGGAACCACACCGGTCTCTGGATCGGGACGGCGCCCGGCATCCTCGTCGAGGGCAACGACATCGGCGTGGACGTGGGCGGAAGCGGCTATCTGCCCAACGACGGCGACGGCGGCATCGCGCTCTACGGCACCACGAACGGGGTGGTGACGGCCAACACGATCTCGGGCAACACGGCGTTCGCCGGCATCTTCGTCTCGGATGGAGCGGCCGGGAACTCGATCGAGGACAACACACTCGAGGGCAACAGCGGAGCGGCGATCGCCTTGAACGCTCCAGCCGGATCGGGCAACACCTTCCGCGCCAACTCCATGTCCGGCAACGCCCTGGGCATCGACCTGGGGTGGGACAACGTGACCGCCAACGACGCGCTGGACGCGGACACGGGGCCGAACGGCCTCCAGAACTGGCCGCTGCTGGCGTCCGTGGCCAACGGCGGAGGCGTCACCACTCTGCAGACGGGAACCGTCCAGGGCGAGGCGGGCACGGCGTACGAGATGGAGGTCTTCGCCAGCCCGTCCTGCAACGCCAGTGGCTACGGCGAGGGAGCGACCCCGGTGAAGCTCTTCACGACGCCGGCCACGAACGGGAGCGGCGAGGTCACCTTCTCGACCACCATCAGCCCGCAGCTCCCGGTCGGAACGGTCGTGACCGCCACGCTCACGCATCCGGACGGAAGCACGTCCGAGCTCTCGAACTGCGTGACGGTGGTGACGGCGCCGAGCATCGGCTCGGTGGTCCCGTCGCCCTCGGCGGGCCTCGACCAGGCGCTGACCTTCTTCGGCGCCGACATGAACGACACGCAGTGGCAGTTCACGAACACCAGCACGATGGCCACGTCCAACGGGTTCACCTTCCTGCCCCCCAGCACGAGTGGCGCGCAGTACGTGCTGCCGCCCTCCGGGCTGGCTGCTGGTACGTACGACGTGCGCGTCGTGGACCAGGGCACGGGAATTGCGAGCAACACCATCACGCTCACGCTCGGCGCGACGTACGGCACGCCGGAGCTCGTGGGCGTGTTCTCCAACATCCTGGACGCCGCGCCCGCCACCAGCGTCACCGGCGGCAGCACGATCTACATCCAGGGCTACGGCATCTACACGACCGGCACCACGGTGTGCTTCACGCAGGGAACCGCACCGACGACGGGGCCGACGTGCGCCGGCACGAGCGTCGGCGCCGGAACCGCGTCCGCCAATGCCGCCACCGGCCTCCGGGTCGAGGTCGCCGTGCCGACGCTGGCAACGGGTCCCGTGTGGATCCAGATCCAGGCGGGCAACAGCGACTTCACGGCGCCGGTGATGCTGTCGGTTCCGTAGCGCGGGTGGGGGGGAAGCGACCTTGCAGGCGGTCGCCTCCCCCCGGCCGGTTGAGTCGGCCGCTGCCCTGCGCGGAGGAGCGCGTCGACAGGCCCATGATCGAGCCTGGCCGCCACGGAGCGCACCCATGCCGAAAATCCAGCACCGACGCCATCCAGGGGAACCCCGGACATGCTGATCCTCGAGGCGCTGAGTCTCGAGCCGATGCACGGCTTCGGCATCTCAATCATTTCATCGAGCTGGCGGTCGCGAGCGGGCGCAGGCCGGCGCGAGCCGCCACGAGGCTCTGCGCGCAGCGCGCCTCGAGCTCGGCGGCGTCGAGCAGGTCAAGGAGCGCGTACGCACCGGGGATGTGAGGCTGCCGTGGAGACGTGGGCGCGGGATGTAGTGCACGGAGCGCGCGCGCTCAGGCGCGATCCGTGGTTCACGATGGTCGCGCTGCTCACGCTCGCCCTCGGCATCGGGGTGAACACGGCCATGTTCACCGTGGTGAACGGCGTCATTCTCCGCCCGCTCCCGTACGCCGATCCGGGGCGCCTGGTCATGCTCTGGACGGACGATCGGCGCAGCGTGCTCAAGGAATCGCCGACGGGCCTTCCCATCATCGTCGACTGGCGAGCCGACAGCCTCGATTTCTCCGGGATCGCCTCCTTTCGTGTCACGGCGATATCGGCTACCGCCGCCGCCGCCGACCCGGAGCGCACGCACGCGATATTCGTTGCGCCCGACCTCTTCGCGGTCCTCGGCATCCAGCCCGCCGCCGGGCGCCCCTTCACCGCTGCCGAGAACGCTGCGGGCTAGCACTACCCCTCGTCACCCACGCGTTCGCCGCTCGCCACTTCGGACTGGAGGCCGTGGGCAAGACCATCACCCTCGACGGCGACATGACGGCGTGGAAACAGGATCCGCACACGGTGCGCATCGTCGGCGTGCTTCCGGCGGGCTTCCACTTCCGGTCCACGGACGTCGAGATCGTGGAGCCGATCCGCACGTACTGGCGATCACTCTCCAGGGAGAGCCCTACGGTCCGAGAGCGGCGGCGGCCGTGCCCCTCGCCTCCATCGGCGTGACCCCGGGAATTCTTCGAGGCCTTGGGCGCGCACCTCCGTGAAGGGCGGTTCCCGACCGTACAGACCGGTGCCTTCGAAGGACTCCTCCCTCCGAACCACGGCAGCGTCGTTGAAGCGCGCAGGCCACGGCCACCGGGGGCGGCTCCACCTCGACGGGCCGGGTACGCCGAGCAGCTCGGACAGGAGCCAGACGCCCAGCACGACCCCGCCCGCCACACCAACTGCCAGCCGACGAACGCCCGGCGCAGGACGAGGAGGATGATCCGAGTCGGTTGTGCCGATACGGCGCGCCCGTCGCCGGTGATGATGTGGTACGGATCGGACCGGGCTGCGGCGAGCTCCTGCAGCGCGGCAAGCTCGTCCTTCCAGACGAAGTAGTCGTCGAGGATCCGTAGGTGGGTGCGTCGGTCGGCGACGTTCCGTTGAGGCACGCCGACGATGCGGTCGGCCCGGTCGAAGAGAAGCTCCGCCCCCGGGGAGTCGAAAAGGTGGATGGGGATGAGGCTCCCCGGAATCCCGATGGGGAGTCCGAGGACCGTCACCACCGTGAGCACTGGATGACGGACCGGCATGCGCCGACCGGGCTTGATTTCCACGATGGCGTGCGTCTATCTACGGGCGTTCTGCACGAGCAGCGCACCCTGCGCTCGGGAGGGTCGCATCTTCCCCACCGGAGTCGGCATGTGGCTTCGAACGATGTGGATGGCGAGCACGGGGGCCGGATGTCGGTCGTCGCCCCGCGGCGGCCCCCGGCGACGCCCACCCTATTCTCGCGGCTGCCCGTGCGGCGAGCGGATCCCAAGGCAGGGTCGTAGAGTCGTTCGGTCGCGTCTGGCTCTTCCCGCTCGAGGGAGCGTCCCTCCGGGGTTCCGGCGGGAAGCGCATCGCGAGGGTGGGTCCGCTCCCCCTGGTCGAAGCCAGGCGGTACGCGGCGGTGTACGTGGGGGCGTGTTCCAGCCCGCAATGGCCTCCATGGTGCACCGTCACCCCGGGGTGGGAGCCCGGGTCACGCTCCAGGGGTCGATGTGCCTGGAGACGCCCTACGGCAAGCCCCAGAAATGGGCCCGCGACCCGGCGCCCTGGTGTCCGGCGGTGTGCCGATGATCCTCACCGGCAACGGCACGGGCACGCGCCGATCCCCGGCCCTCGTCTTTCAGGACGCCGATCTCCCACGGTCGACTCCCGCCATGTACAGGTCGCCGCGGGGTCCGTGCGCCGCATTCGCCGGGGAGTCGTGACGCCGTCGATCGATCGCCTGCGACCCCGGGAGCACGGCGCCTACGCCATGCTCGTCTTCCCCGTGGTCTCCGGCCTCGCGATGGGCGGGTTATCGTGGTCCGGGATCGCCTTCGCGGCGCTCGCCGTCCTCGGCTTCCTGGCGCACGAGTCGGTCCTCGTCATCCTGGGGGCCCGGGGCGAGCGCATCCGCTCGAGCGAGGCGACGCACGCCCGAACGAGGTTGCTCCGCCTGGCCGGAGTCGCCGTGGTGGCCGCCATCACCTTCGCGTCGACGGCTCCGGTCGCGGCCTGGCGGGCGGCGCTGCTCTCGGGAGCGTTGGGCGTGTCGGTGGGCGCGCTCCTCCTCGCCCGCAAGACGAAGTCGCTTCCCGGGGAGATCCTGGTGGCCGCCACGTTCTCCTCGGTCCATGCCGTTCTGGCCGCCGGCGGCGGCGCCGATGCCCGCGTGACGTTCCTCCCGGTGGCCACGTGGCTGGTGTGCTTCACCCTGGCCACCCTTTCCGTCCACGCCCTGAAGTACCGATTCAAGCGCCGGGGACCTGGGAGGTGGACGGTGGCCGTCACGCCGATCCTGGCTGGCGCGGTCGCTCTCCTCGGCACCGTCGGTGTCGCTGGCGCGCATCCGCTGGGACCCGTCGCCACGTCCGCGCTTCCCAAGGCGTCGGCGGTCCTGCTCCTCTCCGCCCTTCCTGCCAATCCACGTCACCTGAAGCGGGTGGGATGGACCTTCGTCGCGGCCGACGTGCTGACGCTGGGCGTGTTGGTGTGGAGGGTGGGACAGGCGAGCGGGTGATGCCTGCCGTCGAAGGGAGTCGCCGCGTGCGATCCACCGCCGCCTCCCACGCTCCCCTCACTCCGACTTGATCGCCGCAGCCGGCTCGATCGACAGGGCTCGCCGGACCGGCACGAGACACGCGGCGATACCCGCCGCGAGCAGGAGTGTGGAGACGATCACGAGCGAGCGTGGCCCCTGGTCCGCCACTCCGTCCCACAGGACGGGCACCGCGATCAGGCCCCCCAGGGCCACCCCGGCCACGAGCTGGACGACGGCCCTTCCGAAGACGATGGTCACGATCTGTCGGCGCCCGGCTCCGACCGCGGTCCGGATCGCGATCTCCCGGGTCCTGCGTGTCACGGTGAAGGACATGAGGGCGTAGATCCCCGCCACCGAGAGCATCAGCACGATCGCGCCCACGGCCATGAAGATCCACGCGCCCAGGCGCGAGCCCATGTGCACGGGTCTCCACGCTTCCGCCGCCGTGCCGACCTCCGACAGTCGGAGTGTGGGGTCCACGGCGGTGACGATCCCGTAGAGACGACTCGCCAGCGAACCCCCCTCGGGCCTCATGCGCACGAAGAGCTGCGTCGCCGGGGGCTGCGGCATGCCGACCAACCCGACGTCCCGCGGCTTCACCGGCGCCAGGTCCAGCGGCGCGTAGATCGCCGGATGCGCGCCGGGGCCGAACGCGTCGATCCCGGGGTTGCGCACCACCCCAATGATCTCGACCGAGGTCCCGGGGGCCGGGACCTGGACGATCGACGCCTCCCCCTCGCGCTCCGGGAAGCGGAGCTGGCCCCCCACCGGGCTGCGCCCGCCGAGAAGGTCGTGGACGAACGCCTCGTTCACGACCACCGAACGGGCCTCGGGCCCGAAGTCGGCCGGCCCGAGCGCCTGCCCTCCGACCACCGTCGCGCCCATCAGGTCGAGGTACGACGGATCGACAAGCAGGATACGCGCGGCTCCGGTGAGGGGAGGCGCCGAGCCGTCGCCCATGAGCTCGAAGGGTGCGCGGATGTGGTTCATCGCCGAGAGCCCGCTCGCGAGCGCCGCTCCCCGCACGGCAGGATCGGCGGCGATGCGGCCCCTCACCTCTTCGAAGAGCCGCCGCGAGCCGTCGAGGAACTCCGCCTGCTCCTCCGGCGTCCGCGGGGGGACGGTCGGGTCTCGCCCGAGCTGCGCGGTGACGTAATCGTCTGCCGCGAAGCCGGTTCCCTCCGGGCTCGCGAAGGCAGCCTCCGCCTGGGAGACCGCGAGGGGGAGGAACGCCACCGAGAGCGCGACCTGGAGGACGATGACGACCGACCAGACGCCGCCGAAGCGGAGGCCCGCACCCCCGCCCGCCGTGAGCCGACCGAGTCGGGGCTGCACCGGGCCCCGCGTGGCCTTGAGCGCGGGCACGACGCCGACCATCACCGCCCCGACCAGCGCGAGGACGATCGCATACGCGAGCGTGGTGGACGAGAGGGCGTCGTCCCACCAGAAGGGCCGCCGGGGCGCCTGCTGGATGATGAAGAAGAGGCGGCTGATGCGGCCGAGGGACCAACGCGCGAGCGATATCCCGACCAGGGTCGCTCCGCCGACCAGCACGAGCGCCTCGGCGAAGAGCTGGAACACGATGCGCCGACGCGTGGCCCCGAGCGATGTGCGCACGGCGATCTCGCCCTCGCGCGTCACGGTGCGGGCGAACACGAGCGTCGCCACGTTCGCGCAGGCGACGACCAGCAGGAAGATGAACAGCGCCCCAACGCCCGAGAGCACCAACGCCAGCCGGCCGCTCGAGGCTCGGCGCGCGAAGCCGTCCACCCTGGGGCTGAGCCGCCCGTACACCTCGGGGAAGTCCGCGGCGGCACGCCGGCCCGCGATGTCCAGCTCGGCCTGGGCGGACTCCAGCGTCGCGCCCGGTGCCAGGCGCGCGAACAGGCTCGCGCGCGGCGCGGACCGGGGTTGCACGTCGGTCGGGTCGACGCGGAGCGGCACCCAGGCGTTCTGCATCTGCGGGAAGCCATACCCCTGCGGCATGACGCCCACCACCGTGGTGGCGGCCCCGCCGATCTGCACCGTCCGTCCGATCGCGTCCGGATCGCCGCCCAGGTAGTCCTGCCACGCGTCGTAGCCCAGCACCACCACCGGCGGCGCGTCCGGGCGCTCGTCGGCGTCGATGAGGGGGCGCCCCAGGAAGGGGGGGACCCGCGTCAGCCGGAACGCGGACGCGCTCGTACGGGCGAGGCTCACCGTGCCCGCCTCCCCGCGGTCGGTCACGACGCCCTGCTCCAGGGTGGTGTACGCGCCCAGGTCCCGCAGCGAGGAGAGCGATTCCCGCCAGACCTCCAGGTCGTACAGCGACGCCGGGGTCGACCCGCCCGCCTCGGCATCGATCTCGTAGAGGCGGACGATCCGGTCTCCGTCCTCGAGTGGGAGCGTCGGCGCGATCATGTCGCGCACGAACTCGGAAGCCCCCACGCCGATGGCGGTGGCGACCGTGATGGCGATGCCGCCGACCAGCGTCAGCGCCGGGTATTTCACCAGCATCCGGAGGCCGAGCTTCAGGTCGAGGGCGATCGACGAGCCCCGGGAGGAGAGCGCGTCGCCCAGCCTTTCGACGGCGAAGCGGCCGGAGATCGCGAGCGCCTGGCCGGCGTACCAGACGCCGACACGGGCGGCACCGCGCCGGCTCCGCCGGGCCCGATAGACCTCGTCGAGGTCCCCCACGATACCGTCCCGCACCTCCGCCGGGAGCGAGCGCTCCAGGAGCCGGCGCAGGAGGGCCGGGGGCGAGGCGCTCACGTGGCCCGCTCCACGACCGCGGGGTCGAGATCGTCCCACATGGAGTCCATCGCCCGCCGTGCCTCGCGAAGAAGTCCGACCCCTTCCGGCTCGACCCGCACGCACCGTCGCGCCTTGCCGCCACGCTCCCCCGTCGGCTCGCTCATCCAGGAAGTGACCAGACCGCGTTTCTCGAGCCGGCGCAGCGTCACGTAGACCGCGGCCCGGGAGACCGTCCGGCCCGTGCACCGCTCGATCTCCTCCACGATGGGCACCCCGTACGCGTCCCGCTTCACCCGGAGGATGGCCAGCAGCACCATCTGTTCGAACTCCCCCAACCCCTGCGGCATCGTACCCTCCCGTCCATGGCTCCGCCCGCGGCGCGCACCGCCCGACCTCCTCACGACAAAGCATACGATGTCAACATAACGTCCGGACCAGATGTTGCCAAGTACTTTGTGTCATGGAGTCACCCCGCGGTCAGGGGCAGCGGGCGAACTGCGCGCGCCCACGGCTCGGCGGGCCCGCGCGGGGCCCCGGCGGAGGCTACTCCGCGATGCTCTCCGACCAGAACTTGCAGATCTCGTCGGCCGCGGGGGCGCCGAGGCGCTTCACGATCAGCGCGCCCACGACCGTGGCGACCGCGGGAGCGACGCCGAAGCTGCCGATCAGCACCGCCGCGATCGCGCCGCCCAGCGCGACGTCTCCGATCCCGAGCGCCTTCAGGATGCTCTCGCGGTCCTTGCCGTCCTCGGACTCGCCACCGCACGCGACGCGGTACAGCTCGCGGTTCCAGCGCCGCAGAACGCGCCGGCCCAGCTCCCGCAGGTCGTCGAGGGGGCCCATCACGTGCGCGTCGTGGACGAGCGTCGGGTTGTACTCGATCACGCCCACCTCGCGCGACGCGGTCGCCTTGACGCGCATCCCGAGCTGCTCGAAGAGCGTGTCGTCGTCGGCGTTCACGAGCTTCTCCAGGGCGGAGGCGGTCTCGGTGGGTTCCGGCGTCATGCGTCTCCTCCAGTCGATGGTTGCGCGGGGTCGGTCGCGCGGGGCGTCGCTCGAGCCGGCGGGGGCGGCTCCGCCTCGAGCAGGGCAGGGTCGTACTTCGTGGTCCCCGAGCCGAAGAGCGTATACGCCAGGCCGAGGGGGTTCTTCCGTTGCATGAAATGGAGTCGCGCGAGCCGCAGGGCCTCTCCCAGGGACTCGCCCTCCAGGAGCTCCGCGAGCAGGCGCTCGGAGAAGGGATGGGCGAACTGGTTCGTCATGGGGCATTCGGTGCCGATCACGCTGCGCGCCTGCCGATCCAGGAAGAACGTGACGAAGCTGTCGGCCAGCCCCGGGAGGACCTGCGCCGACTCGCACATGTTCAGGATGACGATCGGTCGTCGGGTGAGGTTCACCGTCTTCGCGCGCAGCTCCCTCAGGTAGAGACGCCCGCCCGACAGGGCGATCCACGACTCGCCCGGGTCGAAGTCGGGGTGCGTGACCATGTCGTAGAGGTCCTTCAGCGCGGCACGCTGGGGCGAATCCTCCGCGAGCAGCTCGTAGCGCTCACGGAAACGATCCAGGTCGTGGTAGTCTGCGTCGGCCTGCGAGGGCCGGGTGTGCCCGTGCGCGTAGAAGTAGAGGATGTCGGAGGCACAGTCCTCCACCAGCGTGTAGAACGCGTGCGGGTCGTTCACCGGAGGGCTCCCCACCCGGAGCCGACCCTGCGACTTCGTCGCGAGGTCCCCGAGCAGCTTCGTCTGGTCGGCCGCGTTGGGGAAGCTGTCCCACACCATGAACGCCAGGTCGAGCCCCGCCGTCGCATCCGTGGCCGCGTCCGGCACGATGGTGCGGCTCACGGGCTTCTGCTCGATGGCGTAGCGGAGGCCCCAGAACCCCTCCAGGTCGACTCCGGCCGACGGCTCGGGGCCGTCGTACAGGAGCGCCCACGGAAAGACGAAGGACTGGGCACCGTCGAGCAGGCGTACCTCCACCATCGCCCGCTCCCCGGGCCGATGGGTCTCGAGCCACTCGCCGATGTTCCACATCGCCGAGCCCTGGGCACCACGGAAGAGGAGCGACCACAGGTCGCGCCCCTCGGTCGCGAGGTCGCGCAGCGTCCTCTGGAAGATGCGGGCCCCACCGTCCACCACACCGGCGAAGCGGTCCACCGCGACGTCGCGCCACAGGTCCCGGATCCGATTGACCGCGACGCCGAGGTCCTTGTCGCCGAGGTCGCACCGTCCGTGCAGGACCACCTGGTGCGCGCGCGCGGCCGTCGACTTCCCCTTCGCGGTGCCGACGGTGATCGAGAAGCGCACGCCGCTGTCCAGCGCGCGCACGTCCACGCTCATGTACCTCGGCTGCAGGCCACGCACGATCGCGGTGTAGTCGCGCGCCACGCCCTTCATCTGCCGGATCACGATGGGCGGGGCGAGGCCGAGCCCGGACCCTTCCTCGCAGTCGTTTCGCCCCCGGATCTCCGCCGACAGCACGACGTGCTCGATCAGGTTCATCTCGTAGTAGAGACGCACCTCGATGTCGGCCAGGTCGTCGGCGCTCGTCGTGCGCCGCTTCGTCGCGCAGCGGAAGAGCGCATGGACGCTCGAATCGGCCTCGATCCGCGCGGGCAGCTCGATGAACTGGACGGGCTCGCCGATCTCGAAGTCGGTGTCGCGCGCGCTCACCACCGCGAGGATGCGGGCGGGCTCCCCCGCCGGCGGCGGGGCGACAGGGTCCGGCTCGTCCTCACGATAGGCGATGCCGCTGCGGCGCCCACGGAGGGCGACCTCCAGGACGTAGGACTCCCCTTCGCACAACGCGTCCCTGGTGTCGTCGATCCGGGTCTCGCCCGTCTCGTCGAACAAGGTGAGGTCCGCGTGGAGCCGTCGGACAGCCGGCCCGGGCTCGGCTTCCCCGGGAGCGGGTGCCGCCACGCCACGCGTCGCGCCCCCTCGTGCCGCCGGGGGCGCGGTGCCCCCCGCGGAGCGTGTCACTCCGCCCGACCGGGTGCCGCCGAAGTCCACCCCGACCGCACCGACGTCGGGGACCTCGATGCGTGTGACCACGCCCGCCCCGACGGTGCGCCCACCCTCGCGGATCGAGAAGCGCTGCGTGGCGCGCATGGGCACGGGACTGGCGAGCTCCACGTCGAGCTCCACGCTGTCGCCGGGCATCACGCTGTCCATCCCCGCGGGCAGCCGCGCGGTCCCGGTCACGTCCGTGGTGTGGAAGTAGAACTGCGGACGGTGGCCGGAGAAGAAGGGTCCGGCCCGCCCACCTTCCTCGTCCCTCAACAGGTAGACCTCGGCCTTGAACCTCGCGTGGGGCGTGATGGATCCCGGCCTGGCCAGCACGAAGCCGCGCTCCAGCTCGCTCTTGTCCACGCCGCGCAACAGAACCCCGACCCTGTCGCCGGCCGAGCCCTCGTCGAGGAGCCCGGGCGGCATCTCCACCCGCGTCGCGACGGTGCGCATGGGGGCCCGCGCGCCCACGATCTCCACCTCGTCGCCGTCGCGCACGGCTCCGCGCTCGATCCGTCCGGTCACCACGGTGCCCCGACCCGCGATGTGGAACACATCCTCGATCGGCATGAGGAGCGGCCCGTCGGCGTCGGCCTTCGGCTCCGGCACCCACGCATCCAGGGCATCGAGGAGATCCCTGATGCACGCCGCGTCCGGTCCCTCTCCGCCCGCGTCGAGCGCCGCGCGGGCGCTCCCCTTCACCACCGGAGCCGCCTGGTCCGGCAGGTCGTAGGCGCTCAGCAGCTCCCGCACCTCGAGCTCGACCAGAGCCGCGACGTCCTCGTCCGCGGCCAGGTCCATCTTGTTGATGAACACCGCGATCGCGCGGATCCCGAGCTCGCGGGCGAGCAGCAGATCCTCCCGTGCGCGGCGCTGCGGGCCGTCGCCCGCGCTCACGACGAGGACGGCGCCGTCCAGGCGCGCCATCCCGGTGATCATGCTCTTCGCGCACTCTGGGCGATCCGGCCAGTCCATGAATTTGAAGCGCCGCGGGTCGGGCCGCGCGGCCTCGATGGCCGCCGCCAGCGTGGACTTGCCGTGGGCGTCGCCGATCATGCCGATGGTGCGCAGACTCCCGGGTGCCGTCATCTCGTTCGCCATGGTGGGAACCTACACCCCCCAGTAGCTGAACGGCGCCCAGAAATACGCGTCGCGGAACGGCGGCTCATCGTCGGGGAGGGTGGCCAGGCGGGCGTGCAGGCCGGCGAGCACGTCGTCGTCGGCCTCGGGGTCCGGAAGGCAGCGTCGCAACGCTCCGGGGAGGGCGTCGCGCAGCCAGCACTGCGCCCGGCTCAGCGCCTCGGCCGGCTCCACCCGCTCTACGCGCCACAGCGTGTAGAATCGCTCCATGAGCAGCCAGGTGCTCACGTCCACCACGGGCCAGAGCGATGCGACCACGCCCGCGAAGCCCATCTGCAGGAATCCGGTGGCCAGGCTGACCGTCTCCTCGGGGAGGTCGAGCCCCGGCAGGCCGGTCTCGCACGCGGACAGCACGGCGAGTCGGCCGCCGGTCGGGTGCGGCAGGAGCTCCTCGAGGGTCAGACGGGCCGGACCGGCGACCTCGAGGCCGCTCTGCAGCGGGCGCTCCAGATCGGAGCCGGCGTGCCCCGCGAAGTGGAACACGCCCCCGCCCTCCAGGCTCATGAGCACGGCGGCCCCCGTGGCGTCGCCCCCCGCGACGATCCGCCGGGCGGCGAAGCGCGCCGCGCACGCCTGCACCTCCAGAGCCGCGTAGCGTAGCGGCTCGCCCGCCGCGGGACGCGGATCCTCCACGGCGGAGAAGACCGGGTCCTCGTCCTCGGCCGCGGGTGCGCGCGCGAGCGCATGGACGTTCGGTACGTAGCGCACGCTCAGTCCGTCGACCACGTGCGCGCCGGGGACCCGGCTCGCGTGCCACGGGAGGAGCGACAGGAGCCCGACGCACACCAGCACCACCCGGTCCGACCCGCCCAGCGCGGGAAGGAGCGGCGTCATCACGCGTTGCCCCTGCCACGTACCCATGCGGCGCAGCGCCATCCGCCACCGCTCGAACACCTCGGCCTGGCCGGGATGGTCCTTCCAGTCCAGGTAGGCGGCGAGATACCCGGGAGCCTCCTGGTCGCCGACGAGCGCCCGATCGAGCGCGGCACGATCGAAGGCGCCGAGCCATACCGGCTCCACGGCGCCGTCGCCCACGACGACGAGCGCCAGTCCCCCGTGCGCCGTGGAGCACAGGTAGGCCAGCGGCGTGTCCATCGCCGCACGACGGACCTGCTCGAACGTCGCCCGTCGCACCGCTCCGCCCGGCAAGCCGACCTCCGCGGGGTCCGCCCGGGTGCCTCGCTGCAGTGCCTCGGCCAGCAGGCGCGCACTCCCGTGCTCCAGGCTCATCACGGCGCTCTCGAGCCGCCCCAGCCTGGCCAGTGCGTAGGCGGCGCGTGCGGGCACGTCGGCGAACTCGCGCAGCCACGTCTCCTTGTCGCGCCGGCCCTGCTGCACGCCGAGGAGGCCCACCGCGATGGCGTCGAAGCGCTCGTACGCCTGCGCGGCCTGGCTCCACCGCTCGTGGCTGAACGCGGCGTTGAGCCAATTCCGGGCCGCGAGCAGCGCATCCTCGGCGGCGACGGACAGCGTGCCGGTCGCCGCCTCGGCGAAGGTCCGGAACGACCGCTCCAGGTCGGCCACCTCGCCGCCCTGCTCGAACCGGGTCACGAGGCGGTTCCCGAGGTTGTTGAGGACGCCCACGCGCACCTGGGACAGGTCGGGGAGCATCGCGAGCGCCTGCTCGTGCAGCTCGACCGCGCGCCGGAGATCGTCCGGGTCCCGATTCGCCCCGAAGCGCTCCGAAAGCGCGGCGCCCAGGTTGTCGAGACGGGCGGGCAGCGTATCCGCTCCGGGCTCCGTCAAGGCGACCGCGGCCTCGTACGCCTCGATGGAACGGTCGAGCAACGGTGAAGCGCCGCGCCCGGCGCGTCCGCGGCCCAGGTGCGTCCCGAGGTTCGTGAGCGCGACGGCCCGGCTCTCACCCGCGAGGACGGGGACCGCGCCCTCGTGGCAGGCGAGCCCACGCTCCCAGTCCTCCTCGACATGGGTGCGCGCGAACCGATCCCCGAGCGCGTTGCCGAGGCTGGTGAGCGTGCTGCCGTAGCTGGACGAGGTCGGCTCGAGCACCTCGGCCAGGGCGCCCATGCATGTGATGGCCCGCTCCAGGTCGTGCATGCGACCGCCGGCGGTGTACTGGTTCTGGAGCGTCACCCCCAACCGCTCGACCGCCTGCGCGGCATCGTCGCTGTCGAACGAACCCAGCTCCAGGACCTCGTCCACCAGCTCGCCCTCCCGTCGGCGGTCGGCCTCCGAGTGGGTCTCGAGGCATCGCTCGCCGAGGAGCGCACCGAGGCCCGCCAGGAGGGTGACGCGCTCGGCGTCCGGCTCGTGCTTCACGGCCAGCGCCGCCTCGTGGGCGGCGATGGCACGATCCCGATCGGCGTCGAGACCCGTCCGGCGTGACCGGGACATCCAGGACGTGGCCAGCGCCACCGTCGTCCGCCGCGCCAGACCGTCGCCCGGAGCGCCCCCGCCGAGGCACGCGTCGGCCAGCGCCAGGTCCTCGGGGTCCGCGCTGCCCGTGTAGCGGTAGAGCGCGAGCTCGGCGAGGTTCTCCCGCCATGTCCGGCCCAGGTCGTCGTCGATGGGGCCCTCCAGCGCCCGCCGGAGATCCGCGATGGCACCGTCGAGGTCCTCGGGCCGCTGGAACGCGTTGAAGCGCATGGTCCTGAGGCCGGCGAGTCGGCCCAGGACCTTCACCGGCTCCCTCACCTCGGGGAGGATCTCCTCGAACGCCTCGATTCCCCAGTCGAGGTGACGCGGCTCTCCGAGGAGCGGATAGGCGACCGCACACGCGGGGCCGAGCGTGCCGGCGTAGCTGAAGCGCTCGTCCGATCCGCATTCCGACAACTCCCACGCGCGGTGGTAGTGGACCACGCACCGCTCGACCCACCTGGGCTCCCCGGTGCGGTTGAAGAGCTGCTGGGTGCACAGGGCCAGGTTGGACGCGACCATCTTGCGGTACGGGGAGTCGTCGGGGGTGAGCGCATCGGCCCGCTCGAACGCCGCCGCTGCCTCCTGCAGGTCGTCGAGCCGCTGCGTCGCGCCGTACCGCTCCGCGAGCATCCCGCCGAGGCTGTTCGCGTACACGGATCGCGTGTAGTCGTCCACGGAGGCGTTCGCGTCGTCCGCGGCGGCACACGCCGCACGGTAGGCCTCGATGGCCTCGTCGAGGGCCTCGGGGGCGCGCGTGGCGAAGTACTCCCGCCGGAACGCGTTGCCTGCCCCGTCGCTGCGCCGCGCGCGCTCGGCGGAGCTGTCCCCCTTCACGATGCCCGCGACGTCGTTGTCATGGACCGCCTGGAGGAGCCGGGATGCGCGTTCCATCCGCAGAGGTTTCATCCACCCGTTCGCGCTCCAGGGTACGCCGCGGACGCCGGCTCATCAAGCGGCGCTCCGCGGCGTGCCGCGGGGTCACCACCGGATCGTCACCGACGAAAGGCTCAGCCTATGCGCCAGATGCCACTCCAGACGCTGCCCCGGGGCGACCTGGATCACCTCGGACAGGTAGGGCTGCTCGAGACCGCCCACCGGCTCGGCCATGAGGCGGATGTCACCCATGTGCCCGAGCTCGGAGGGCGACAGCCGGAAGTCCCGGCGCTCCGCCGATCCAACGGATCCCACCGGGATGGGGACGGTGCCGCGCAGCAGGTAGATGCGCATGTCCATCACGTGGTCGTTGACGACCGTGATGCCGAGGCCTTCCGCCTCGGGCGACACCCGCTCGAAGGGGCTGGGGGCGTTCGCCGAGGCACAGGCGGTCAGGAGGGTGGCCGTGGCGATCAGGCCGACGGCGGCGACGCGACGGGGGTGGAAATGGGCAGGCATGACCGGTTCCTCCGGTTGGAAGGACGGCCAGCCGAGGTGCGGCGCACCGAGGTGTGAGCCGGCTCCGCTGGTCGGCTTCCACCATGCCGATCGAGCGGATCGCTCTCTGTACGCACCTGGACGTATGCGCGTGGTGCGTAGGGGCGCAGGCACCGCGCCGGAGCGACGTAGAGGGCGCGGGCTTGCAGCCCGAAGGCCGCCCGTCTAGCGTGCTCTTCCTCCCGTGCGTCATCGTGCCGCAGCCGAGGAACTCGTGACGAACAGCTCGACGGCCGCCGTGGCCGCTGTCGCGACCACCGGGGTCAGGACCCGGAGGAAGGTGCTGTTCCTCGGCCTCACCGCGCTGATGTACGGGCTGGTGCTGACGGGTTTCTGGCCGTACTGGCGCACGGCGGGAATCGCGACGCCACCACGTCCGTGGATCATCCACGTCCACGCGGCCGTCTTCACGGGCTGGATGGTCCTGCTCCTCGCCCAGGTCCTGTTGATCCAGCGCCGGCGGGTCGGGCTGCACCGCCGCCTCGGCACGTTCGGCATCTACTACGGCGCCGCCGTCGTGGTGATGGGCCTGGTCGCGGCGACCGTCGCGCCCGCCGTGCACGTGATCCGCGGCGAGTGGTCGCTCGATGAGGCGGCGGCGTTCCTGATCCTGCCCGCCGGGGACATGCTCCTCTTCTCCACCCTGTTCGGCGCCGCCGTTCTCTACCGTCGTCGGCCGGAGGTCCACAAGCGGTGCGTCCTCCTCGCGACCGTGGCGCTGATGTTCGCCCCGGTCGGACGCCTGGTCGGGGATCGCGGCCCGGGGCCCCTGCTCTTCGGCGTGTGGCTCGCGCCGGTGGTGGTGGCCATGCTCGCCGACCTGCAGGCGCGACGCCGGGTCCACCCGGCGCTCCTCGTCGGTGCGGCGTGGCTCGTGCTCGTGTCAGCTCGCGTGGCGTGGATGAACACACCGACCTGGCTCCACTTCGGGCGCGCGTTCGTCACTGCGGTCACGCCGACCGTGGCGCGCCTCTTCTGACGATCGCCGCCGCGGCCGCGGTCGCCGGCTCGAGTCACATGCACACCCCGTCGTCGCTCACCCCGCGCCTGCAATGGAACCGCTGCTCCAGGCGCTCGACCTGCCACACGCCGTCGACGACACGCATCTGCGCGCGCAGATCCCGCCCCGCGACGGCGTCGTCCTGCAGCCCCCACTGGAGCACCACGCCCACCGCCTGATCGGGGTCCGGCGCCCACACACGGCTCGTCTGCTCCCAGGCGCTTTCCCCCAGCATGTCCACCCACCCGAGCGCCTCGGCCACCCGCGTGAGGGCCTCGCCGGGGCTGGCGGGCGGGGTGCCGGCGGGTGCTCCGTCCGGCGTCGGCGAGGGGACCTCCTTCCAGGGCGTCGGGCCGGGCTCGTACCCCAGCGAGTCGGACGCTCCTCCGCGCAGCGCGCTCGACCTCGGCTGCTCCTCCAGGCCCTCCCGGGTCCAGGCGAGCGACTGCGGCGCGGCCGCGCCCTGCTCCACCGGACGACAGGCGCCCACCGCCAGGAGGAGCGCGGCCCCCGCCACCCGGCGGTGGGCCCGGCGGCGGCGCCCCCCCGCGTTCCGACCAGGGTCCGGCAGGACCTCAGCCATCCGAGGGGTGCGGCTGGTCGAGCGGGTGATCGCCGCCGTGCCGACCCATCATCAGGTCCTGCACCTCCTGGATCACCTCGAGCTTGCGGACGTTCTTGCCCGGACACGCGTGCGTCGTGGCCGTATCCTCGCGGTGCAGGCGCATCGTGTGGGGATCGAGGCCCAGCACGGCCGAGAGCGTGGCGAGGGCAGCGACCGCGTTGGAGCGGACGTTGCGCCCGCGCCCGCCGTCGAAGGCCTCCGACTCGTAGTCGCCGAGCATCTCGACCCCGAGCGCGATCTTGTTCCAGCTCGGCGAGTGCACACCCGACATCGTGAGCGGCGTGAACGCCCAGATCTGTCGGTCGTCGACGAACAGGTGCGGGCCGGCGCTCCACTTCTGATCGTCCCGGTAGTAGGCCTCCAGCGCCTTGATATGGCCTGCCTCGAGCCCGTTCGGGCGCTGCGCCAGGGAGGGGACGCCGGTGTTGTGCAGCACGATGAACTGCGGACGCCAGGCGTCCCATCTCAGGCCGTGGCAGTAGGCGTCGAACTCATCCTGCGTGAAGCTCTTGCCGACGATCCCTTTCCAGTTCGGCATCAGGTCCCTCCTCTCGATGGGTCTTCGATGCGCGGCGTTGCCCATGCCGCTACCGCGCCAGCGGGTCCGGTCGCATCTGGAAGTGCAGCACCTTGCTCGTGGTGCCCGGGCCGGTCTCCATGTGGTAGGGAGCCCGGGTGCTCACCGTCGCCCAGATGCCGCGGCCCTTCCAGCCGGCGTCGGGGTCGTCGATGCGGCCGTCCATCCACTTGGTGTAGAAGCCCGTCGGGTAGGGTACGCGCAGGACGACCCAAGCGCCGTCCTTGAAGACCAGCAGGCCCTCCGACGCGTTGCCCGTGTCGATCGGGACGTTCTCGCCGAGACCCAGGGTGTTGAACTGGTCGACCCAGGTGTAGTAGCTGGCTTCCGCGCTGCCGGAGCCGGTCACACCCTGGATCTGGGGGAGGGGCTCCGTGTGGAACGTCCACCCCTCCGGGCAGTGCTGCCCCGTGGCCGCGGGCCCGTTGAGCGGGCCGCGACACTTGCGTCTGTCGAAGCTGGCGAGATGGCCACTGGCCAGCGCGACCCAGGCGACGCCGTTGCGGTCGATGTCCATGCCCCGCGGCGAGAAGCCCTCCACCGGCGCGCCGTTCTCGTCCAGGGGGAGCTGGTAGATCTCCGCGAGAGCCGTGGCCGGCGGGTCGGCGCCGGGGTCGAGGCGGACGACCGCGCCCGGGTAACCGAGCACCGAGCCCCACACGGATCCGTCGGCCGCCGGGGCCACGGCGTAGAAGCCCGCCACGATGCGCTTGTCCTTCATGGGATCGACGGGCTGGTCGGGCTCGACGTACGCGTCGCGCTTGCCGTTGCCGTTGGTGTCCAGGATGAGCGCCGTCCAGCCCTGCGAGCGCTCCTCGTCGCCGGTCTCGAGGAACATCTTCGTGTTCAGCCAGCCGACCACCTGCCCGCCTCCGCTGGTCCACAGCGTGTTGTTCGCGTCCTCGGCGAACATGAGGTGGTGGGTGCCGAAGCACGTGCTGATGTGCGTGAGCTTCCCGGTGGCCGGGTCGTACATCGCGAGGTGGCGGCCCGCCCGCTCGAGCGGGAAGAGGCGCGCCGACGGATGATCGGACCCCGCCCGGCAGAAGTCCGGGTTGCTGGACGGCCGCACCGCGGAGGTGAGCCAGAGGCGACCCTGCTCGTCGAGCATGGGGTTGTGCACGTTGTTGCGGCTGGTCCAGATGGGCTCGTCGCCCCAGACCGGCGACGGCGCGAGCATCGACGTGCCGGCGGCGATGGGCGTCGCGGGATCCCGTACGGTCAGGGGGATCCTGCCCGGCGTGTTGCTCACGGGATCGAGCACCGGCGTGTAGTCCGCGCTCAGCTCGAGCGCCCCGTATACGGGTCCGTTCGCGTTGACCGTGGGGTGGCGACGATCGGTCGACACCAGGTCGTGGAGGTAGGCCTTGGGGTCGGCCCAGTCCCACTCGGTGATGACGACGTTGCGCTCCAGGCCCTGCGGCCTCGGCGGCGCCGCGGGCAGCTCGCCCGCGGCGATGCGGTCGGTCCAGTCCGCGAACATCGCCACGGCCCGGTCCATCCCGAGGCCCCCGAGCGTCCCCACCATCTGGGCGCCCGCCTGACCGGACTGGAGCCGTCGCGCCCAGGCTGCGGTCGAGCTCTCGAAGTCGCCCAGGGCGCCGGAGAACTCCCTCGTCCCCTTCGTGCCGAGCTGATGGCACGCCGTGCACCCTCCCGACTTCACGACCCTCACCCACTGGGCCTGGTTCCGGATGTTCGTCGCGATGCCGTTTCCGGCCGACCCCGTGCCCGGGAAGTCCGACGCCTCCGGCACGTGGAGGAGCGAGAGCCAGTACCCCGCGGGATAGTACGCGGCGGCGGCCCGCTCGTCGGGCGCGACCACGGCGGTGAGATCGAGGGAGGACCCGGGCGACGCCTCGACAGCCGGAGAATCGACGAGACCGTACCCGCGGACCCACACGCGGTAGGTCGCCGCCGGCAGGTCCGGCACCAGATAGCGTCCCTCGTCGTCGGTCACGACGATGCGGGTGAAGGGAGTGGGCAGATCCGACGTCTGGGCGATCACCCAGACGCCGGCCTCGGGCCCATCGGGCCCCGTGACGACGCCGCCGATGTCGTCGGTGTCCACCAGGGGCCCACGGTCGGCTGAGCAGCCGACCAGAGCCGTGGAGAGGACGAGCACAGCGAGAACGGGGACCGCCACACCCTTCGTCATGATGGCAACCTCCGGACACTTCGTGGTCGAGCCGTCGGGCCCGCGGGCAACCTCTCGACCGCGAAGGGAAAGGTCAAACGCGCGGGTGCGCGCGACCTCCCCTCTCTTCGCGCCGGGTCGCGTCTACCGCACCGCCGTCACGGTCCAGGCGAACCCGGGGGTGGCCTGGTACATGCGACGACTGGGGATCGGCGTCATCTCGAAGTACCGGACCGACGCGTCGTGGCCGAAACGTCCGAGCGAGCGGAGGATGCTGGTGGTCTCCGCGTCGCTTCCCGTGCGTGCCTGGATCTCCTGGCGTAGGATCGGGTCCGACAGGACCGCGCAGCGGGAGCGAGGGATCGAGAAGTTCGTGGGCACGGCTCGTCTCCGGAAGGAGCACCCGCGGAAGATCCCCCGGGCATCGCACCCGAAACGTAGCGGAAAGGGACAGGCGCCGCGCATCGATCGTCCACGCCTGAGCGCGCGGGGTGCCCTTGACCTAGATTTCCCCATGATCCTGACGCCAACCGAGGAGATCGCCGTCCGTCGAGCGGTCAAGGCCTACCGGGCCATGAGGAACAAGGCCGCGAAGGGCGCTTTCCGCGGGGTGACCGCCGACGAGATCCTGGAAGAGCTGCACCCGACGCCGGTCCGATGGGTGGCCCTCGCCGCGTTCGTGATCGCGAGGGCGGAGGGCGAACCGGCGAGCAGCGGCTGATCGGGGCGCCGGCCGCGAGCACGGAGCCGGCCCAGAGGCGCCGCCGATCCCTTGCCGGACGCCGCGCCGATCGGCGAGCTTCAGGCCGGAAACCATGCCGTCCGGGGGCGGGAACGGAGCGTCCGTCCGGGCCCGGATGCGTCGCAGGCCCGCTGCCTGCAGGGTGGGATGGATCGATGGCCGCACCACGCGGCGAAGGTCGGCGCCACGGGGCCCCGAAGCGGGGCCTGCTGCTGGTGCCGGAGTTTCCCCCGGACTCGTTCTGGAGCTACCGCTACGTCATGCGCCTCATCGGGCGCAAGGCGGCCTTTCCACCGCTCGGGCTCCTGACCTTCGCGGGTTACCTGCCCGACGAGTGGGACCTCGAGTTGGTGGACCTCAACGTGCGCGCGCTCTCCGGCGGCGCGCTGCGCGCGAAGCTCGCCACGGCGGACGCCGTGTTCGTCACCGCGATGTCCATCCAGAAGCGGTCGCTGGTGGACATCCTGCGCGGCCCGGCCGCCGGCCTCGACGCGCCGTTCGTCCTGGGAGGTCCGTTCGCGTCATCGTATCGCGACCAGATCCTCGATCCGCGGTCCGAGTCGGACCGCGTGCTGCACGACGGGCTGGACGCACTGGTCTGGGGAGAAGCCTACGCCTCCATCGACGCGCTCCTGTCCTGGCTGGCGGACGGGCCGGACCACGATACCGGCACACCCCGCCTCTTCATTCCGGACGCCGTCATGGACGTCGCTCCGGGATCCAGGTCGTACCTGAACGACCGAACCATCTTCCTCCCGCTCGACGAGGTCCCCCTACCCCGCTGGGATCTGCTGCGCGTGGCCGACTACCACTCGATGATGGTCCAGACCACGGCCGGGTGCCCGTTCCGGTGCGACTTCTGCGACATCATCCAGTTCAACGGCGGATTCAACCGGCCCAAGCCCCCCGAGACGGTGCGTCGCGAGCTGGACGCCATCCTCGCCACGGGATACAGGGGGAGCGTCTTCGGCGTCGACGACAACTTCATCGGCACACCGTCCGCGACGTCGGCCATCCTGGACGCCATCATCGAGTTCCAGCGGGAGCACGGCTATCCGTTCACCTTCTACACGCAGGCGAGCGTGAACCTGGGCACGCCGAAGCTCAGCCCTCTGATCGAGAAGATGAAGCAGGCGGGCTTCGACGCGGTCTTCCTCGGCATCGAGACACCTGACGAGGACGCGCTGCGCGGCATGAACAAGAAGCAGAACCTGATGGTGGACGTGCCGGCCACGATCGCCATGATCCAGGCCGCGGGCATCGAGGTCTACGCCGGCTTCATCTTCGGGAGCGACACCGACGAGCCGAGCACCGTCGACAGGATCGTCGATTTCGTGAAGCGGACGCGGATCTTCACCGCGATGACCGGCATGCTCACCCCGGTTCCGCACACCCCGCTCTGGGAGCGGCTCGAGCGGGAGGGGCGCCTCCAGCCTGCGGAGTATTCCGGGAACAACACCGACGACGAGGTCCAGTTCGTGCCCCTGCGCATGACCGCGGATCAGATGTACCGGGGCATCCACGACATCCTGTCACGGCTGTTCAGTCCGGCCGAGTCGTATCGCCGGGCGCTCGACATGTTGCGTTCGGTGCCGCCACACATCTTCTCGGGGCGACGGCTCGAGTGGCGGTACGGGAAGAGCGCTCTCATGTCGCTCTGGCAGCAAGGTATACGCCGTCTTGACCGCGCGTACTTCGCGCTCCTCTGGAAAGCCGCCGGCCTGGACCGCAGGCTGCGTGCGCTGGCGCGACACGACGTGCGTCGTCTCCGGCGCCTGTCGCGGCGGCTCGGCCACGAAGGTGCCGTGGCGGTGCGCGACGACCTTCCCTGGGTCGAGGAGCTGCTCGCACACGCACACGACTACCTGGTGCGCTTCCGCGCCGACACCCGACTGGACGAGGTGCGCGCCTGGGTCGCGGATGTGCAGGAGCGTGCGCGCCTCGACGCGTTGTCCGTCGGGGACGTCAGCGTGCTGTTCGAGAACGCACGCCGATATCTGCAGGTGCAGATACGGCACCACAGCTTCCCCGGCATCACGCTCTCGCGCGCGATCGAGGCCGCCATCAAGGGGCGGCACTACGAGCGCGTGATGAGCGCCGTGGTGGGAGGACAGACGCGGGGCTGAGGCCCCTCGACGCTCCCTCCTATCGAAAGCCGCGTGCCCCCGATATGTTCACGACCTGACATAGCGGGGAGGAGTGGAAGCTGCGCTCCCAATTTGAACACACCGCCTATCTAATCGATGGTGCGCTGGCGCCGACGGCCGCCACCCCCGTGACGCACTGACCTCATTGGACGCTCGCCTGTCGGCGGGTGGGGAGGCCATGTGCGGCGACTCAATGTCACGGTCGTGGATCTCACGACCGAACGTCCCACGCGCGCACTGTACGCGCGTCTCATGAATGCGAACCTCGCCAGCATCATGCCGCAGGTCATCGCGGTGTGGTGCGAGCAGGCGGGCCACAACGTTCGCTACGTTTGCTACACGGGGTTCGAGGACATCGCACAGGAGGTGCTCGGACCTGCCGACGTGGTGTTCATCGGCGCCTTCACGCAGGCTGCCCACACCGCCTACGCGATCAGCAACCTGCACCGTAAGCGCGGTGCGATCACCGTGCTCGGCGGCCCGCACGCCCGCTGCTATCCGCAGGACGCGGTTCGCTACTTCGACTACGTCTTCGGCTTCACCGACCGGACGATGGTCGAGGATCTGCTCCGCGATCGCGCGCCGCAGCACCCCGTCGGCGTGCACCTGAGCGCCCCACGGCAACCCAGCGAGCTCCCGGGCGTGCAGGAGCGCTGGAAGTTCATCGCGGCCACCCTCGCCAAGGCGCCGGTGCTCAAGATCGTCCCGATGCTCGGGAGCCTGGGCTGTCCGTACACGTGCTCGTTCTGCATCGACTCCACGGTGCCGTACCAGCCGCTCGGATTCGACCAGATGCGAAGCGACCTCCGCTTCCTCCTCACGAAGATGTCGCACCCCCGCGTCGGCTGGCACGACCCCAACTTCGGCGTGCGCTTCGACGACTACCTGGGCGCGATCGAGGACTCGGTCCCGCCGGGCAAGATCGACTTCTTCGCGGAGAGTAGCCTTTCGCTGCTGTCCGAGCCGCACCTCGCCCGCCTGAAGAAGAACGGCTTCAAGGTGATCCTTCCGGGGGTCGAGTCCTGGTTCGCGCTCGGCAACAAGGCCAAGACGGGACGCGAAGTCGGGATGGCGAAGGTCCGGCGCGTCGCCGACCACATCAACATGATCCTGCGCTACATCCCTTATGTCCAGACCAACTTCGTGCTGGGCCTGGACACCGACGAGGGCGCGGAGCCGTTCGAGCTCACCAAGCGCTTCGTCGACCTGGCGCCCGGCGCGTTTCCCGTGTTCTCGCTCCTCTCGGCCTTCGGGCGCGCGGCCCCGCTCAACCTCGACCTGCAGCGCGCGGGGCGCGTCCTGCCCTTCCCGTTCCATTTCCTCGACGCGAGCCAGGCCATGAACGTGGTGCCGAAGAACTACGACTGGCGCGTGTTCTACGACAAGCTCGTGGACCTGGAGCGGTATGCGTACTCCGCGCCGCGCATCGTGCGTCGCTTCCTCGCGAACCAGACGATGATCCCCAAGTGGATGAACGTGGTCCGCGGGATCTCGTCGGAGCGCTTCGACCGCGTCAGCCACCACGCGCGCGTCCGTGGCCTCCTCGACTCCGACAAGAGCGTGCACCGCTTCTTCCACCGGGAGAGCTCGACGCTACCGACCTTCTACGCGAACCGCGTGAGAAGGGACCTGGGTGCCCTCTGGGACGCGCTTCCGACCGGCGGCCTGCTGCACGACCACAACGCGTACCTGAGGAGCCAGACGAGCCCGGCCTTCTAGAACTGCACCGCCCCCTTCATCTCCTGGGGTCCCCCGACACGCGCCGAGGTCACGCGACCGATGGTCAAGCAACGCAGGCAACGGCACACGGAGCGGAACCGGCTCCTGCTGGCCCTGTCGGGGAGGGAGTACGAGCGGCTGCTTCCGAGCCTCGAGGTCGTCCCGGTCTCGGCCGGGCACGTCCTCTATCAGCCGCGAGAGTCGATCGCGCAGATCTACTTCCCGCAGCGGAGCATCGTCTCGATGGTCGTCGACGAGACCGACGTGCGCGCCGAGGTGCAGACGATCGGCAACGAGGGCGTTGTGGGACTCGCCGTGTTCCTCGGTGGCGGCATCGCTCGGGTTCGCACGATCGCGCGCGTCTCCGATCACGCCGTGCGCATCGGCGTCTCGGCGTTCCGCCGCGCTCTGCGCGACAGCGCGCCGCTGCGCAGCGTCCTGCTCCGCTACACGGAGGCGGTCGTCGGTGAGCTGTCCCTCGCGGTGCTGTGCCACCGGTTGCACTCGCTCGAAGCCCGCTGCGCCCAGTGTCTCCTCACCACTCAGGACCGCGTCGGTGACAACCGGTTCCTCCTGACGCAGGCATCGCTGGCCCAGATGGTCGGCGTACGGCGGCCGAGCCTCGCGAACGCGGCCGCCGAGCTCCGTGATGCCGGGCTGATCCGATACAGCCGAGGCCGCATCACGATCACGGACCGTCGGGGGCTGGAGGCCGCGGCGTGCTCCTGCTACGGCATCATCCGCGCCGCCTACCGGCGGCTGGTCGAGCGCGGTCGGCGCAGGCCGTCGTAGGCGCCGGAGCGCCGCGCCACCCCGCAACGCACGAGGCCCCCCGAGCGCCGTCCTGGCGCCCGGGGGGCCTCGCTCACGTCGAAGCGGTCTTCGTCAGACCTTGACGACGTTCTCCGCCGCCGGGCCCTTCTGGCCCTGCGTCACGTCGAACTCCACCTTGTCGCCCTCGCTCAGGGTCTTGAAGCCCTGGGCCTGGATGGCCGAGTGGTGGACGAAGCAGTCCTTGCTGCCGTCGTCGGGGGTGATGAATCCGAAGCCCTTCTGATCGTTGAACCACTTCACGGTGCCGGTGCTACGCATCTTGCTGCTCCTGTGTGCGCTTCGGTCCTCGGTCGGAATCTCCGGAAGATCCGTAGCTACCGACTGCTGACCCACGTGGTTGCTCCCCCACGCTGGGTAGTGGCGACATGCCACCCATCGAACGAACTCGTTTCATACGATACCCGGAGAACCGGGAAAGCCGTGCGGTGTCTCGTCGTTGCCGGCGACATGGGGCTCCTCGCCCTTCTGTCGCCGCAACACGTTCGAAGCCGCGGCAAAGTAGGTGGGTTTGGGCCGACTGAGAAGACGCAGCTCGAGAAGCCTGCTGCCATCGCTCGTCCGACCGTGGACGCGGATCACCTCGGCCACGCCGTCCACACACCAGACGTCCTCGCCCACCTGCGGCGTCCATTCGGCATCGACGTCCCAACCGGGGCGTTCGATCGAAGCGATGCGCAGGGACTCGCGACGCTGGGGCGGACGGTCGGACGACACGTGCTCAGGCTCGGGCCGCGATGGGCGGCTCCGCCTCCGACTCCTGTTTGACCATCGTTGACTCGACCAGGTACTCCACCTCGAAACAGAAGACGCCGGCCACAGCACTGCGGGAGTGCTCGCCGCCAGCGTCTGCCACGGGAGACCACGCTCCCGTCAGGACATAAGCCTAACGCCAGAGGAGGGCAGCCGTCGAGGGCAGGCTTCTCCAGGCTGCCTCGACGCACCCCGGCCAGCGAGGACGGCCGTCCACACGCCACCCTCCTCGCCGGGCTGGCCCATGCCCCTAGAAGAGGATGCCGAACGTCACCGGGATCGCCGTGATCGTCTTGGCGTCGATCGCCCCCGAATCCGTGTAGATGTTCTGCACGCGCCCCTCCGCGAACGCCTCCAGCCGGCCGATCTTGAACGTGACGCCGGCCCCGCCGTCGATCCCCCAGCGCAGGTGGGAGACGGACTCCGTTCCGGTCGCCAAGGTGGTGGCGTCCTTGAGGTTGAACGCTCCCAGCCCCGCCGTCACGTACGCGCCGAGGGGTCCCAGCTGCGGCAGGCGCAGCATCAGGCCGCCCACACCGCTGAGCATGGAGCTCGTGCCGTCGGTCGCGCCGCCGCCGAGGAGCGCGGCCTTGTAGTCGAACTTCTGGTAGCCGAGGTTGAACCGGAGAGGGACGCCCACGTCGAGGATCACGTAGGCCTGCCCGTTGACGCCGCTCTGGAGGGCGTCGGCGGCGTGGCTGGTGGGAACGCTCACGCCGCCGCCGAACCCCACCCGGATGGCGTGGTGCTCGGGTCCCGCCAATCCCGGTCCGAACTGGGCGGCGACGGGATGGGCGCTCGCCGCCGCCAGGAGCGCGACGACGAAGAACTGCTTGTACGTGGTCCTCATGGATTCCTCCGTTTCAGGGGGCCGGCCCGATGTTCGCCGGCTCGCTTCGATGGCGGGTCCCTTTCCGCGCCTCTACTTTCCCGTGGAGGATCATCCGAGCATCACAGGGCCATCATCCGAGCCGGTCATCGTCCGATGTTTCGCCTGAGGACACTGGGTGCCGCCCTTCTGGAGGGTCCCGAGGGAACGCCGGCCAGCGGCGCCGGCCAGCGGCGGCGCATCGCGCTGCTCGTTCTCCTCGCGACCAGCCGACAGGGGATCAGCCGGGACCGGCTGGTCGGGCTGCTCTGGCCCGAGAGCCCCGAGGACCGCGCCCGTCACGCGCTCGCGCAGCTCCTCTACACGTTGCGCCGCGATCTCGGCGGGGAGGTAGCCTCCGGGACGGCCACGCTCCTTCTCGACCGGACCCGCGTCGGGAGCGACGTCGACGAGATGGAGGCCGCCCTCGAGGAAGGAGACCTCGAGCGCGCGGTCGAGCTCTACCGGGGGCCCTTCCTCGACGGTTTCTACCTGAGCGGATGTCCCGACTTCGAGCGCTGGGTGGAGGAGGAGCGCGCCCGGATCGGCCACCGGATCGAGGACGCCTTCGACCGCCTGGCGCGGGGCGCTCACGAGGCCGCGGACCCCGCCGCCGAGGCGAGGTGGCTCACCCGTCGTTCCCTCCTCACGCCGCTCGACGCGCGCGTGGCCTCGTCGCTCATCCGCGCCCTGGCGGCAAGCGGAAACCTCACGGGAGCCCTCCAGTACGCGCGGCAGCACGAAGCCCGGGTGCGCGAGGAGCTGGGGTGTGGCCCGGATCCCGCGGTCGTCGCGCTCGTCCAGGAGCTGGAGTCCGCGGCTCCCCCGGGGGCCGCGCCACGCCGCGTCCGCGCGCCGCGCCGCGAACCCGTGGCGGAGGGGCCGCCACCGAGCCCGTCCCCACCCGTCGACGTGGCGTCCTCCGACCCGGAGCGGGAAGATCGCCGGACGGCGGCGGCGCTGCGCCGCATCGCCGCCGCAGCCGTGGGGCTGCTGGTGATCGCCGGCCTCGCCGCGATCGCGATGAGCCTGGTCGCGCCACAGACGGGTGAGGCGCGTGGGTGGGCTCTGATCGCGGATGTCGAGAACGCGACGGGCGATCCGGTCTTCGACCGCACGGTGCCCGTCGCCCTGGCCGCGTCCCTCGCACAGTCGCGCACCGTGTGGGTGGTGCCCCCGGCGCGCATCCAGACGGCGCTCGCGCGGATGCGCCGCGCCGGAGCCGACAGCGTGCTGGACGAGTCGCTCGCACGGGAGATCGCGCGACGTGAGGGTGTGGCGGTCGTGCTCGTTCCGTCCGTCGTCGGCGTGGACAGCAGCTACGAGATCGGCGTCCGCCTGGTGGACCCGACGACGGGCGGAATCCTCGATGCGACGACGGTGCGCGCAGCGCGCCGCGCGGACGTCATCGACGCGCTCGATCGCCTCGGCAGACAGGTGCGACGCAGGCTCGGCGAGCCCTTCCTGTACGTCGCCGGGCACACCGTGCCCCTGCCGTGGGTCACCACGCACTCGCTGGAGGCGCTGGAGCTCTATGCGGAGGGCTCGCGGGCGTTCGAGGCGAACCGCCTGGGCGACGCGGAGTCGGAGTGGAAGGGAGCGGTCGCCATCGACAGCACCTTCGCGTCCGCGCTGGCCTCCCTGGGCGCGTACTACTACTGGGTCAACCGGCCGACCGAGGGCGACGTCTGGTTCACACGCGCCCTCGCGCATATCGGCTCACTCCCTGAGCGCGACCAGGTCCTGGTGCGCGCGCGCGCCGACGGTTGGCGAGGCAACCGGGCCTCGTCCATCCACCTGCTCCAGGTCTATCTCGACGGTCACCCCGACGACATCGATGTGCTGGGGATGCTCGCCTACGACCTCACGCGCACGAAGAGGAGCGAAGAAGCGGCCGCCGTTCTCGAGCGCCTCGTCGCCCTCGACTCGACGAACCACGTCACCCTGATCAACCTGGCGACCGCGGAGAGGCAGCTCCGACGGTATCCCCAGGCGCTCGCGCACTATCGCCGTGCGTTCGCGCTGATGCCGTCGCTGGAGACCGCGAACAACAACCTGAACCTCGAGTACGGGTCCGCGTTCGTCTCCGCCGGGCAAACGGATTCGGCGGCAGCCGTCTTCGCCAGGATGCTCGACGGCAACGCCCTCACACGCGCCCGCGGCCTGCGCTCGCTCGCCTTCCTCGACATGTACGGAGGCGGATACGCTGCGGCGTGTGCTCACCTGCGCGATGCGCTGTCGCTGCTGCCCCCGGCCACCGCGGCGGTGAGCATCGTGCGCGACCGCCTGCTTCTCGCCGGCGCACTCGAGCTGCGCGGCGACCCCGCTGCGGCAGGCGCGCAGATCGACTCGGCGTGGACCCTCACGAACGCCATCGACGCCGAGCCCACCATCCTCTACTGGGTGGGCAAGGCGCTCGCGCGTACCGGCGACGCGGAGCGGGCCGCGGGCCTGCGCGTGGCCTTGCGGTCACGGGTCCACGAGGGCAGCGCAACGGACCTCGCCGCCTCGGAGGGGCTCGAGGGTGAGGTGCTCGTCGCCAGGCACCGCGCGACGGAGGCGGTGCCCCACCTCGAGGCGGCATTGCGGGCCGATTCGAGCAACGTCACGCTGGAGTCGCTCGCGAACGCCTTGGCCATGGCCGGCCAGCTCGGCCGCGCCGACACGCTGTACCGGACGCTCGCGGAGACCCCCAGCTTCGGGTGGGAGGGCCAGGAGCCCTGGCACGTCGCGCTCTATCGTGCGGGTCAGCTCGAGGAGCGGCTCGGCCAGACGGCCGCCGCCATCGAGGCCTACGAGGGCTTTCTCGAGCTCTGGCGCGAGGCGGACCCGACGCTCCCGGCGGTCGCGGACGCCCGCGCCCGTGCCGTCCACCTGCGGGCGGCCGCCGGAGCCAGGTAGGAGAGGGGCGCGGCTCCGTGGTCGTGCTCCGCCACGTCCCCGCCCTACCTCAGCGGCGTCACCGACATGTGGATCGCCTGACCCGTAGCGGAGTCGGTGAAGTCCGCGTCCTGGGTCGCGCCGTTGTCGAGAAAGGTGATCGCCGAGGGAAGCGTGGCGGTGCCTCCACCCACCATCGTCACGATCCCGTTGCACGTGTCCTTGAACTGTGGGCTCTGGGTGTGCTCGTTGAACCCGACCACGACCATGTTGTCCAGCGGGTTCTCGCCCACCGCCGTGACCTCGAAGATGTCGATCGGGCCGCGCGGCCGGCTCACCAGCTCTTCGGTGCACGTCGAGTCACATGACGTCAGCGTGAGGGTGGCTTCGGTGTTGATGATGTCGGACACCGTGCCCGTGCCGCCGGACATCGTCACGACCATGCTGCCATGATCCGTGTAGGACCACTGACAGAGGTTGCCGCCCACCAGATCCGCCTTCAGATCGATCGAGTAGCGGTGCGATGCGCCGGTCGGTCCGGCCGGGTCGGAGCCCGCGCATCCCCCGGCCAAGACCGCGGCGAGGAGCGTGACGACGAGGAGCTTCTGGCCTGCGTACCACATGGATCCCTCCAGGGTTCAGGACGCGGCCGGGCCTCTCCCCACTCGCCCGGCCGTCGTTGGCGCCCCAACCTGGTGGCGCGGCGTCATCCGCAGGTCACGGATGGATCATGGGGACCCCTGGGCGCATCACCCACGGAGATCGCTCGGGTGGTGCCGCCTCAGGCAGCCGCTACGGGGTGCCCGGAGGCCGGTGACGATCGGTGCGGGTATCTTGACGTCGATATCGAGTCGTGGCCCCGACCTGGCGGGATGCCGACGGGCCCGGTCCCATCTCACGGAGGGAAGATCATGGGCATCCTGGTTTCCTGGATCATCCTGTCGCTGTCGGTGTGGATCACGGCCGCGATCCTGCCGGGCTTTCGTCTTCGAAGCCCCGGGAGCGCGTTCGGCGTGGCGGCGATCTTCGGCGTCCTCGACTTCCTGCTCGGGTGGGTCCTCTTCGTGGTGTTGGCGCTGGGCACGCTGGGCATCGGGCTGGTCCTGGCGTTCATCACGCGTTGGATCGTCAACGCGATCCTCCTGAAGCTCACCGACGCCTTCACCGACGCGCTGACGATCGACGGCTTCAAGTGGGCGCTCGGGGGCGCCGCCATGATGTCCATCATCGGCACCGTCGGAGAAGCGCTCGTGCGCGGTCTGTTCTAGTGTCCTGTAACAGTGATTCGTTGAGTACCGAGAGTGTCGATGCGCCGTGCTGGCAAGGCGCGACGACGAGGAATAGCAGATTGAGATGAGAAGGCCAACCTCCGTCGCGAGGTCTGAAGTCGAAGCTCCAGCCTCAATCGATAACCGGGCTCGGAGCCCAAGAACGGAGGTTGGCCAGTATGATGGGTAACGGTGTTCCAAAGGTACCGTGGGTCTGGATCTGGGCGATCGCTACAGCCACGCGTGCAGTCTCGGCGCTGATGGTACGGTGCTGGACGAGGGACGTGTCGCGACCACGTCGCGGCGCTGAGATCTCGCTTCGGCGGTGTCGAGCGGGCGCGGATCGTCCTGGAGGCCGGCACGCATTCGGCGTGGGTAAGCCGCTTGCTCGAGGACCTCGGCCATGAGGTGATCGTCGCCAACCCTCGGAGACTTCGGTTGATTTTCGAGACGGACCGCAAGAGCGACCGCGTGGACGCACAGTACCTGGCGCGCCTTGGGCGGCTCGACCCCGAGTTGCTGGCGCCGATCAAGCACCGAGGCGAGGACGTGCAGGTCGAGCTCGCGCTGCTCCGGTCCCGTGATGCGCTCGTGCGGGCACGAACCGCGCTCGTCAACCACGTGCGTGGTGTGGTCAAGTTGTCGGGTTCACGGCTACCGACCTGCTCGACCCACAGTTTCGCCAGCAAGGTAGGGGAGTTCATCCCGGAGGAGCTGCGCCCGGCACTCGAGCCTGTTCTCGAGACGCTCGCCGAGATGACCCGACGCATCCGAGCCTACGACAAGCGCATCGAAGAGCTCGCGGCCGAATCCTATCCCGAAATGGCCCCGCTTCAGCAGGTGAGCGGGGTCGGAGCGCTCACCGCGCTGTGCTTCATCTTGACGCTCGAGACCCCGGAGCGTTTCAAGAACGGACGCGCCGTCGGTGCGTACCTGGGCCTGTGTCCGCGGCAAAGCAACTCGGGAGACTCCGAGCCGCAACTTCGCATCACCAGGACTGGGAGCTCCATGCTGCGCAGTCTCCTGGTCGGGTCTGCACACTACATCCTCGGCCCCTTTGGCCCTGACACCGACCTCCGTCGGTGGGGACTCAAGCTGGCGGCACGGGGGGGCAAGAACGCGAAGAAGCGCGCAGTGATCGCCGTCGCCCGCAAACTGAGCACCCTGCTCCATAGCCTGTGGTCCACGGGCGAAGCCTACGTGCCTTTGCGCAATAGCGGCACGCAGGGAGAGCACACGACGACGGCGCAGGTGGCCTGGGCCGACGACGCGCGAAAGCAAACGAAGGAGGCTGTCCGAGCTGATCTGAGGGACCCATGGCCCAACCGCCCAGTCGGAGGCGACTGCGACATAGCGCATGACTCGGCACGGACCGAAGTCGGGGTAGCAGATAGCAGCGCCTCAACTGGCCGGACCCCAGCGTGCACCTGGCTCACGCAACGAGCCTCGACAGAGTGCGAATGGAAGCGTGGTGAGTGGGCGGTGGTCGCTCAACGAGCGAATGGGCACCACGTTGCCCTTGACGGAGAAGCCTTCTCATGGAAGCGCTACGGCGAGGAGGAACAACGACGTCGGAGCGGATGCAGCGGCGCTCGAATGCCAACGAATCACTGTTACAGGACACTAGCACCGGGGAAGGCCGCATGACCGTATTCCGGAGGCTCCTTGGCGGGGGCGGGCTGCGCGCGGGCGTCCTCCTCGCGGTTCTCCTCGGACAGGCGCAGCCCGGCGCCGCGCAGGTCCTCGCTCCCAGGCCGTCCTGGGACGCCATCCTCGAGCGCTTCGCCGACAGCCTGAAGGCCGATGTCGCCGCGGACGACGTGGGAGGGATCGCGGCAGGCGTCATCGTGGACGGAGACCTGGTGTGGGCCCGGGCCTTCGGGTGGGCGGACCGGGATCGGCACGTGCCCATGGGGACGGCCACCGTGTCCCGGGTGGGCTCCATCTCGAAGACGGTCACGGCCACCCTCATGATGCGCCTGGTGGATCGAGGCGTGCTCTCCCTGGACGATCCGGTCTCGCGCTACCTCCCGCAGGTCCGGGAGATCGCCGACCCCCGCCCGGGTGCCCCGCCCCTCACCTTCCGCCTCCTGGCCAGCCACACCGCCGGGCTCGTCCGCGAGCCCGAGCTGGAAGGGGCCGCCTCCGGCCCCATCACGGGGTGGGAGGAGAAGGTCCTCGCCTCCATCCCGAGGACCCGCTTCGATTCGGTCCCGGGAACGAGGTACCAGTACTCGAACATCGGATTCGGCATCCTCGGACTCGCGCTCTCGAGGGCGGCGGGGCGTCCCTTCATGGACCTCGTTGAGGACGAGGTCTTCCGCCCGCTGGGTATGGCCGCCTCCACCTTCGTGGTGGATTCGTCGCTGGCACCGCGACTGGCGGCGGGTTACGAGAACCGGCGCGACGGCACCATCGACGCGGAGACGCCCGCCCGCGAACAGGCGGGACGGGGGTACAAGGTGCCCAACGGAGGGGTGTACACGACACTGGCGGATCTCGGGCGCCTCGAGGGAGCCCTGTCGGGCGTTTCGGGGCTCGCCATCCTCTCCGACGCGAGCCGGCGGGAGATGCTGCGGGTGCAGACGCCCGAGGACCCTCGCCGCGGGTACGGGCTGGGCCTCACGGTCGTCATGGACGCCACCGGCCGGGAGATCGCAGGCCACGGCGGGTCGGTGGCCGGATACACCGCGCAGATCTCCTTCGACCCCGACGCGAGGATCGGCGTGGTGCTCCTCCGCAACTACCAGTCGGGGGCCACGAACCTGGCGCGGGCGGCTGCCGACCTCGTCGCACGGCTCCGCTAGTCGTACCCGGATGATGCCCCCGGACCTTCCGCCCCCGCCCCTCCACCGCGAGCGGGTCAGGCGCCGCCTCGCGCACGCGGACTGGGAGGCGCTGCTTCCCTACCTCCTCCTCGGCGCGCTGCTGGCCGTGGCGGTGGTCGTCCAGGGGCGCGACATCCGACACCACCTCGACGCCTTCGAGGATTGGGTGGCGGCTCGCGGGGCCTGGGGCGCCGGCGCCTTCGTCGTGCTCTTCGTGGTCGCGACGTCACTCCTCTTTCCGGAGTCCGTCCTCTCCATCGCCGGACGCAGCGGGCGCGCCGTCATCCTCCACGACGTGATGGTGTTCGCAGGCCTCGCCGCTTGCCTGGTCGCGGTCGTCGCGGTGTCGAGGGTGGCCCGGAGGGCGGTGATCTCGGCCGTGGCCGAGGCCGAGGCGGGTCCGGCGGACGGGCCGGCCGCGTGAGCCCGAGCGTCGTGTCCACAATCGTCCTCGCGACGCACTGGCTCGTCATCGCCGCGCTCTCGATCCGCGTGATCATGCGGCGCCCCCCGGTCGGCGTGTCGCTGGCCTGGCTCGCGGTCGTGTTCAGCGTGCCCTACGGCGGGGCGGCCCTCTACCTCCTCTTCGGCGAGAAGCGCATCAGTCGCATGCGGGCGGCACGGATCGCCGCGAACCTCCCTGCCGTGCAGCACTGGCAGGCGCGGCTGCGGGAGGACCACCGCGCAGAGGGCTCGGCGATCGGTGCAGCAGGGGAGCCCCTCCACCGACTGGTGGAGCGCGTGCTCGGATTTCCCCCGCTCGCGGGAAACGGGATCGAGCTGCTGGAGAGCGCCAACGAGGTGTTCGATCGGCTGGTGGCCGACATCGATGGCGCGCGAGCCTCGTGCCACCTCTCCTTCTACATCTGGGCAGAGGGGGGGCGGACGACGGAGGTCGTGGAAGCCCTCGTCCGCGCCGCTCGGCGCGGTGTGCAGTGCCGGGCGCTCGCGGACGCGCTCGGGAGTGAGGCGTTCCTCGACGGGCCGCAGGCCGCACGCCTGCGGGATGCGGGAGTCGACCTGAGGGCGGCGCTGCCGACGGGCCTCCTCCGCTCGCTGAGCGCGCGCGCCGACCTGAGGAACCATCGGAAGATCGTCGTGATCGACGACCGTGTAGCCTACACGGGGAGCCAGAACCTGGTCGATCCCCACTTCTTCAAGCAGGGGGCGGGCGTCGGGGCGTGGGTGGACGCGATGGCGCGGATCACGGGCCCGGCCGCCGCCTCCCTCGACGCCGTCTTCCGCCTCGACTGGACGGTCGAGACCGGGCTCGCCTTCGAGGCACCGCCCGGGGGCGACCTGGGATCGGTGCCGTCCGGTGCCGTCCTGGTACAGGTGGTCCCCTCGGGCCCGGACATCCGGCCGGAGGCGATCCATCAGGTCCTGCTGGGCGCGATCTACGAGGCGCGACGGGAGCTCGTGATGACCACGCCGTACTTCGTTCCCGACGAGTCGATGCTCACCGCGCTCCTGACCGCCGCCCTGCGCGGTGTCGAGGTCACGCTGATCGTCCCGGCGAGGAACGACTCCCTGATGGTCCGTTATGCGAGCGTCGCCCACTTCGACGACCTGCTCGCGGCGGGGGCGCGCATCGCGCGCTACCGCGGTGGTCTCCTGCACACCAAGAGCCTCACGATCGACGGCGAGACTACGCTCTTCGGATCCGTCAACCTCGACATGCGCAGCCTCTGGCTGAACTTCGAGATCACCCTGCTCGTCTACGACACCGCCTTCACCCGCCTGGTGCGGAGCCTGCAGGAGAGCTACCTGACCCAGGCCGACCAGGTCGACCCGGAGGTGTGGGCGCGACGTCCGCGCTGGCACCGCTTCCTCGAGAACTCCTTCCGCCTCCTGGGGCCGCTCCTCTAGTGCCCCTCCCCGCCGGCTACGAGCTCGGCTCCTGGTATCAGCCGCTGGCCATCTCCCCGGACGGGAGGCTGGTGGTCTACGCAGCCCGTGATGAAACCCATGAGCAGCTCTATCTACGGAACCTCGACCGGATCGAGGCGGCCCCGGTTCCCGGGACGGAGGGTGGGTCGGACCCGTTCTTCTCCCCCGACGGCCGCTGGCTCGCGTTCTTCAGCGGAGGCGAGCTGAAGAAGGTCGAGGTCGCCGGGGGCATTCCACAGACGATCTGCGACGCGACGCAGGGGAGCCGCGGGGGCACCTGGGGGCCCGACGGCGACATCGTGTTCGCGGTCGGCACGACCTCCGGCCTGCTGCGCGTGCCCTCCGGCGGCGGCCGCCCCGAAGCCTTGACGGTTCCGGATGCCCAGACCGGGGAGATCGGTCACCTCTGGCCCCAATATCTCCCGGGTGGTCGGGACGTGCTCTTCACGATCTGGGCCGCCGACGGCTGGAGATCCGCGGTGCTGTCGACCGCCACCGGTACTTGGCGCGTCGTGCTCGAAGGGGGCGCGGCGGCGCGCTACGTTTCGACGGGTCACCTGCTGTTCGCGGAAATGACCACCGCGCAGGCCGGTCCGAACCTGCTTGCCGCCCCCTTTCACCCCTCGGACCGTCACGTCGAGGGGATATCCGTGTCCGTGCTCGAGGAGCCGGGTCTCGCCGGCCCCAACTTCGCGGTCTCGTCGAACGGTACGCTGATCTATGTGGCAGGAGGCTCCCGAGCCTGGGCCGGTCTCGCACAGACGTCCCTGGTCTGGCGGGATCGCGAGGGACGTGTCACACCGGCGCTCGACCATCCAGGGTATTTCCAGGGGCCGCGCGTCTCCCCCGACGGCAAGCGCATCGCCACGCCCGACTTCTCCCCCGGGGGCACCGTCGACGTGTGGGTCTTCGAGCTCGCCCGCGGCGTGAGCACCCGGGTGTCGTTCTCCGGCTCGATCAACAACTTCCCGGCCTGGACCCCCGACGGCACGGCGCTGGCGTTCAATTCTTCCAGGCTCCCGCCGGCATCTACCAGAAGGCCGCGGACGGTACGGGCGGCGCGGCAGGGCTCGTTCGCCGGAACGGGGCTCCTCAGATACCCGGCTCGTGGTCGCCGGACGGCACGGTGCTCGCCTACACCCAGTTGGACGCACAGGGGTCGGGGGATCTATGGATCCTCCCGTCCGATTCGGATCCGTCACCGCTCCTGGCCACTCCGGCCAACGAGTTCTCTCCCATGTTCTCTCCCGACGGGACGCGTCTGGCCTACGTCTCCGACGCGTCCGGGCAGGACGAGGTCTACGTGCGCGACTAGCCGAGGCCTGGCGGCACCACGGTGGTCTCCACGGGGGGTGGCAGGGAGCCCATGTGGGCACGGGATGGTGGGGTCCTCTACTACCGTAACGGCGATGCCATGATGTCGGTGGACTTCGCTTTCGGCGGTCGACTCCCTCCGTCCAGGCCCAGGAAGCTCTTCGAGGGGTCCTACGCGCACGGCGACTTCGATCAGCCGGACTACGACGTCTCGCCCGACGGTCGCTTCCTCATGGTCGAGCCCACGGAGGCCTCCGAACCCACCCGCATCATGGTCGTGTTGAACTGGCTGCCGCGACTCCAGCGCCTGGTGAGCGGCGCGAGGTGACCGAACCCGTGCTCGTCGAATCGGGCTCGCGCTGGCCCGATGTCCTCGTCAGGTTGACAAGCCCGCGGCGAAGCGTACGGATGAAGCGCTCACCGCGACACGAAACGCCACACCGAAGGAAGACGCCAACCCGGAGGCCTGACATGCGTCGGTTCGCGCTCCCAACCCGAACGGCTCTCACCGCGTGGTTCCTGTGCGCGGCCGCCGCGGCGTCGCCATCGACGGTGGCGGCGCAGCGCGCCTATCCCGCTCCCGTCGAGCACGACTACGTGATGCATGACTTCCGGTTCAGGGATGGCAACACCCTCCCCGAGCTGCGCATGCACTACCGGACCATCGGGACCCTGCGCAAGGACGGGCGCGGGCGCGCGGTGAACGCCGTGCTCGTGATGCACGGGACGACCGGAGCCGGGACCAACTTCCTCAACGACCGCTTCGCCGGTGAGCTCTTCGGGCCGGGGGAGCTCCTCGACGCCTCGAAGTACTACATCATCCTCGTGGACGCGGTCGGCCACGGCGGGTCGAGCCGCCCGAGCGAGGGGATGCACGCGCGCTTCCCGCACTATGGCTACCGCGACATGATCGACGCGGACCACGAGCTCCTCACAGAGGGGATGGGGGTGAATCATCTCCGGCTGGTGATGGGCACCTCGATGGGCGGGATGCACTCCTGGCTCTGGGGCGAGATGTACCCGGACTTCATGGACGCGCTCATGCCGCTCGCGAGCGTCCCGGGCCCCATCTCCGGGCGCAACCGCATGTGGCGGAAGATGATCATCGACGCCATCCAGGACGACCCCGACTACAAGGGCGGCGACTACACCGGGCCGCTCCACGCGATGGCCTTCGTCGGCAACATGATGGGCTTCATGGGCGGCAACCCCATCACGCACTACAAGGCACACCCGACGCTCGCGAGCGTGGACGCGTCGATGGCGAAGACCGGCGAGGACTTCATGCGCTCGCGGGACGCGAACGACATCCTCTACGCCTTCCGCGCGTCCGAGGACTACGACCCCGCGCCCGACCTCGAGAAGATCCAGGCCCCCCTCATCGCCATCAACTCCGCGGACGACCTCATCAACCCGCCCGAGCTGAAGATCCTGGAGAAGGAGATCGTGCGCGTGAAGCACGGCAGGGCGGTCGTGATCCCGCTGAGCGACGAGACCGTCGGCCACGGCACGCACACGAAGGCCGTGGTGTGGAAGCAGTACCTCGCCGAGCTGCTGAAGGAGTCGGAGCCGGCGGGGTCGTAGGCGCGGTCCCCGTGCGGAGGACGGCGGGCCCTCTAGCAACCCTCGGCCCACCGCTCCAGCCGCCGTCCCATCTCCGCCGCCGACCGGAAGCGCCGCGACGGTCGGCTCGCGCAGGCCTTCCTCAGGATCTTGTCGAGCCCGGTGCGAAGGGCCCGCACCAGCTCGGCCGGCGTGGAGCGGCGCGCCTCGGCGGTCGCCGTCGCGGTGCCGGGGTGGACGGGGAAGAGCTCGCTGGGCGGGGGAGGCTTCCCGGCGATGTCGGGCGGAGGAAAGCCGATCGCCAGCCGGTATCCGACGGCGCCGAGGGAGAAGACGTCGCTCGCCGCGGACACCGCCTCGCCCTCCACCTGCTCGGGGCTCGCATACAGCGGCGTGAGCGAGAGCGACTCCCTGGTCAGGGTGCTCGGGTCGCCGCTCCCCGTCTCGCCGAGCAGCTTGGCGATGCCGAAGTCCAGCAGCACGGGGGCGCCGTCCCCACGGACCAGCACGTTGGAGGGCTTGATGTCGCGGTGCACGACCCCGGCGCCGTGCGCGTGGTCCACAGCCTCGCACACCCGGGCCAGGAGCCGGGCGCGGGCCGACAGCGGCAGGCGCAGCCGGTCGCAGTAGACGTCCAGCGGCTCTCCCACGACGAGGTCCATGGTGTAGTAGGGCGTCCCGTCCGTCGTGACTCCGGAGGAGCGGAATCGTGCGATCCCCGGGTGGCGGAGCCTCCTCAGCCCGCTCCGCTCGATCTCGAAGCGGCGCGCCGCGAAGTGGGGGGCCGAGCCCCTCCGCAGCAGCTTGAGCGCAACCCGCTCGACGCGCCCGCCGGTGGTCTCCTCCTCGGCCTCGTAGACGTCGGCCATCCCGCCGGCTCCGAGGAACCCCACGATGGGGTGGCCGTCCACGGTCTGGCCGACCCGGTCCGCCGGATCGCGCACCTCGCCGGGGAGCGTCCACAGGTCGACGCTCAACCGATCGAGCGCCCGTCCACCCTCCTCGGACGCCAGGAGCGCCCGCACCTCGGCCTCCAGGGCCTCGTCGCCCGCGCACGCGTCACGGACGAAGGCGGATCGATGCCCCGGGTCCGTCGCCAGCGCCTCCGCGAGCAGCGCCTTGACGCGTTCCCAGGAGACGCCGCTCATCCCCCTTCCGCGGACGCTGCGCGCGATTCGTCCGGCATGGACGGGCCGATCTCGCGCGCCAGCCAGAGCCGCGCCGCATCCCAGTCCCTCACCGCCGTGGCGCGGCTGATCCCCAGCGTCTCGGCGATCTCCTCGTACGTGAGCCCCGTGAAGAACCGCAGCTCCACGACCCTGGCACCGCGCGCGTCGACCTGCTCGAAGCGGCGCAGAGCCTCGTCGACCGCGACGATCGACTCCGACACCGAGTCGCTCATCAGCGACTCCTCCACGGACTCGAGGGGCACCTCGATCGCATCGCCCCCGCGCTTCTGCGTCCGCTTCGCCTCCGCGTAGTTGAGGAGGATCTGGCGCACGGCCTTCGCGAGCGTCGTGAAGAAGTGCTTGCGATCCCGCGGCTCGAGGGGCCGGCCGCCGCACAGCTTGATGAACACCTCGCTGGCCAGCGCGTGCGTCTCGAGCGTCCAGTCACCCGACCACCGCCTCCGCTGTGCGCGTACCACGCGGACGATCTCGGCGTGCAGGTGCGCCCAGGCCCGGTCGCGCGCGACCTCGTCGCCGGCCGCCGCGGCGCGGAGCAGGGTGAGGGTTTCGGGGTGCGAGGACACGTGGCGCCTCCTGCGGTATCGATCCCCATACTACGGACCCGGGCCCTAGCGCGTAAGCGGCACGAACACATACCCGCCGGCAGGCATGAGCAGATCCGCAGCCGCGTTCCGGTGCGTAGGTCGAGTCCGGTGAGCGGCACCGGGCGCTTCCACTGCCCAGGGGTGCACCATGAACGCTCTGAACTTCAAGGCCGTCGCCAAGGTGGCGAAGGAAGTGCTGATGCTCGCGATCGAGCTGGTCGGGCTGTGGTCCTGCACCACCCCCGTCGACCCGCCTTCCTCCTCGGTGGCACGCGAGGAAGCGTCCCCTGCGGTGACCATGAGCACCTCCGCCCCCATCGTCCACGAAGGCGAGGTGCTGTGGCTGAGGCTGGATCTGACGAACCCGTGCCGGGAGGCGCACGGCGCCATGGGCATGACGGTGTCGTGGGACACCGACCGCTTCGAGTACACGTCCACGCCCGAGGACGTCGCGGACCATCAGGTCGAGCTGGCGGGAGCGGGCCTCGCCCGGATCCGGGTGAACGACCTCGCCGGCCTGCACGGGGAGATCGACCTGTCGTTCCGGGCCCTCGTCGCCGGATCGGCGGACGGCTTCGTGGTCGAGGACGTCACGCTCGCCTGCGGCGACAGCCGTGGAGGCGGCGAGCCACCGGTCCTCGCCCGCTGGTGAGGCCCGGGCACCGGCCCCGCTTCCGGACACGCGGGACGCCCTCCCCACCGACCCGGCCGGCCTCGCACCGGCCGGGTCGGCTCCTTCCCTCCCGTCACCCTCGCCGCCACGCCTCCAGGATCTCCAGGAGACCCTCCGCGGGCTCGTCCCCCACCTTCCAGTCCACCGGAGACCCGGCGTCCAGGAGGAGCCGCGCGACGGCCTGGTAGTCCCTCCCCGGGCCGGGGTCCCCCGTGCGCATCCTCGAGCCCTCCGCGGCCCACACGAGCGGCTGGCCGTGGAACTCCTTGTCGCGCACCTCGACCGACGCCCCGTGTGCCAGGAGGAGCCGAACGGCCTCCACCCACCCCTCCATCGCCGCGGCGTGCAGCGCCGTCTTGCCGATCTCCTCGTCGCCGCGGTCCAGATCGAAGCCGCACGCGGCCAACGCCTCGAGCGCCGCGGCGTCCCCGCGCTCCGCCGCGCGGTACAGCGCCACGTAGTGCTCGTCCTCGAGCTCGTCGCGCAACGATGGGCGCTCTTCCAGCATCGCCCGCGCACGCGCCAGATCGCCACGGCTGCAGGCGGCGACGAGGCGGTCGACCTCGGAGATCTCCCCCGCGGCCCCGTGCTCGACGAGCCAGTCGGCCACCGCGCGGTTCCCGTTCAGCTCGGCCACCTGGTACGGCGTCCGCCCGTCGGCGCGCCGCCGCGTCGCGTCGGCGCCGAGCGCCACGAGCCGAGCCGCCACGTCGGCGCCCCACCTGCGCGCGACCACGTGCAGCGGCGACTCGCCGTTGCCCGCGAAGACGGGATCGGGGTCCGCCCCGTGGTCCAGGAGCCAGTGGACGCCCACGGCGGTGTCGGCCCACGTCAGGATGGCGTACAGCGCCGCCGACCCGTCCGTCGCCCAGCTCTGGCTGGGATCCCCTCCATGTGCCAGGAGGAGGTCCAGCGCCGCCACGTTGCCACCGCTCGCCGCGAGCGGGAGGGTCACGCCGTCGTCCGGATCGGCACCGGCCTCCAGGAGCGCCTCGGCGAGCGGCAGCACCTGCGCCACGCACACGGACGCCCACAGCACGGCGCGCTGCACGCCGTGGTGCAGCCAGGGGAAGCGGGTGTTGGGGTCGGCGCCGAGCTCGAGGAGACGCCTCGCGACCGCCACCAGCCCTTCGGCGCGCTCCGGCGGCTCGCGCCGCACCGAGTTGTGACAGACGTAGAGGATGGGCTCCCAACCACGTGGGCCGCCCACCTCCCGTCCGAGCTCGGGCGCCTGCGCGAGGCATCTTTCGACCTCCGCGGCGTCGCCGAGCACGAGGGCGGCGTGGAAGCTCGCGGCCGGGATGCCGGGATGCAGGGCGAGGAGCCGCTCCGCCCGATCGCCCCTCCCGTTCGTGGCGGCCTCGATGAATTCCACGACGGCCGCGTCGAGCCCGAGCGAAAGCTCTTCCACGCGCTCGCGCAGCGCCTTCCAGGAGGGGAATCCGTGCTCGCGGGCGACCACGGACTGCGCGTCGTGGAGCGCCAGGGGCGCGCGGGAGAGCCCTTCGTCGTCCTCCCGCGCGAACGCAGGAAGGACGCGGAAGCGTGCCAGCGCGGTGGGATCGTGGGTGCGGGCGGAGCGCAGCAGATCCTTCGCCTGCCGCTTGAGCTGCTCGAGGTCCGGGCGCTCGGGTAACTGCCGGGGGGTCGTCATGCGTCCTCCATGCTCTGAGGCCGGCGGTCCGCAAACTGGCCAGCACGGAGACGACGTGCGGTTCCTTCGACAGGTGGGGTGGACTCGGTCCTTCGCGCGGACCCGCGGGCGCCCCCGGAGCGCCCTGCAAGCTCGGCGCGCTCACGCCCCGCGTCAATCGGGTCGTCCGCGGCGCCACGGCGGGCGCATTGGCCGCATCTTGCCCCGCGCCGTCCAGGTAGACGGTCCAGGCGTCGATCGAGATGCGGTGGGAACGTCCCGCTTGCGCGGAGCCGTGCACGTCGCCATCGAATGCACCGAGTGGCCGCCCCCCGGCGGCCCGGGCCACGTCGACTCGTGAGGGGGGGGTCGTGTGACGAGAACCCGTGCACGGATCGCCCTGGTGCTCCTGGTCGCCGCCGTCGCGGCGGCATGCGGCATGCATCGCACCAGCCCGTTCGCCACGTCGCGGCGGGCGTCCGGCGTCACCCTGCGCGTCGACAACCGCCACTGGGCCGACATGACCATCTCGGTCGTGCGCGGGGGGGCCCACGCGCGCCTCGGACAGGTGTCCACCAACCGCGACCAGAGCTTCCGCCTCCCGCCCGGGATGGACGCGCCCGGGATTTCTGTCTACTTCGAGGCGGACCCCGTGGGCTCCGACCAGGTCTACAGGAGCCCCCTGGTCGCGCTCGGCCCGGACGACACCTACGTCTGGACGCTCGCGGTCGACCTCGAGCACTCCACGCTCGTGCGCCGGTAGCGCGGTCGCCGCGGCCCGACCTCGGGTTGCGTGCCGGCAGCGTCGCATGATATAGACATTCCTGATCCATCCAGCACCGAGGCTCGAGGGTCGCCTTCTCCTGCCCCCCACCGGGCGCCCTTTCCTACCACATAGAGCAGTGTCCGAGTGCGGCTCGCACCCCCCAGGGGATGTGGGCTTGCGCCCCGTTCGCGCGGGCTCCGTCCGCGCGTGCGAGGTGGGCCCGTCACCGGGGCCTGTCCACCCGGTGTTCGTCAACTCTACGGAGGAGCAGCATGAGAACCACCAGCGTTCGAGGCCTGTGCCTCGCACTCCTGTCGCTGGCCGCGCCCCTGGCGGTGCATGCCCAGCAACGGGACGTCAGCGGCCGCGTCGTCTCGGCCGAGGGAGCACCGTTGGCCGACGTGGGCATCCAGCTCGTCGGCACGCGGCGGGGGACCTTCACGGACGAGGCAGGCCGCTTCCACCTCGAGGTCCCGACCGGCCCGATCCGACTCCGGGCGACGCTCATCGGCTGGTCGACCCAGACCGTGGACGTCGACAACGCCCAGGCCAACGTGACCATCACCCTCACGAGCGACGCCCTGAACCTCGACGAGATCGTGGTCACGGGCACGGCCACCTCCGTGGCACGACGCAACCTCGCCAACGCGGTGTCCACGGTCAGCGCGGAGGAGCTCACCAAGGCGCCGGCCGCCAGCTTCGAGCAGCAGCTCGCGGGCAAGATCGCGGGCGCCGACATCCAGTCGAACAGCGGCGCGCCGGGCGGCGGCATCCAGGTGAACCTGCGCGGCGTGTCGACGATCATCGGCGCGTCCACGCCGCTCTACATCGTCGACGGCGTGATCGTCAGCGACATCTCGGTGGCGTCCGGCACGAACGTCATCACGCGCGCCAGCGGCGGCGCCTTCAACAGCGGCTTCGCGTCGAACCAGGACAACGCGCCGAACCGGGTCGCCGACCTGAACCCGAACGACATCGAGAGCATCGAGGTGCTGAAGGGCGCGTCGGCGGCCGCCATCTACGGCTCCAAGGCCAACAACGGAGTGATCATCATCACGACGAAGCGCGGCAGGTCCGGGGCGCCTCAGTTCTCGCTCACGCAGCGCTTCGGCACGTTCGACCTCTCCAACAAGCTGGGGCTGCGCCGCTTCGACACCGAGGCAGCCGCCGTGCAGGCCTTCGGGCCGCGCGCGAGCGAGTTCTATCAGCAGGGCGCCTTCTACGACCACGAGGAGGAGCTCGCCGGCAACAACCCGCTCTCACACGAGACCGCGCTGAGCGTGAGCGGCGGCACGGAGGATACGCGCTACTTCGCCTCCGGGCTGGTGAAGCACGACGGCGGCATCATCACCGGGACGTACTACGACAAGCAGGGGCTCCGGCTCAACGTCGACCAGAACATCGGGTCGCGGGTCTCGCTCAAGGTCAACATGAACGGGATCCACACGAAGACGGGCCGGGGCTTCACGAACAACGACAACCGGTCCATCTCCTACTGGATGACCTTCCCGCAGTCGCCCACGTTCGTGGACCTCCGTCAGCGCGCCGACGGCACCTGGCCCGAGAATCCCTTCGCCAACTCGAACCCGCTGCAGACGGCCGCCCTCGCCACGAACGACGAGTCCGTCTGGCGCATGCTCGGCTCGCTCGACCTGGAGGTGAACGCGATCCAGACGGACGAGCAATCGCTCCGCATCAGCGCGTCGGGCGGCGTCGACTTCTTCAACCTGAAGAACGTCGTGTACTCGCCGCCCGAGCTGCAGTACGAGCCGATCGACGGCAAGCCGGGCACGAGCTTCCTCGGCCAGACCGACAACCTGAACCTGAACGCCAACGCCAACGTCGTGCACACGTGGCAGCCGGCGTCGCTCGGCCTGAGCGCGACCACGTCGCTCGGGATGCAGTACGAGGAGCGTGACCTCGACATCGCGCGCATCCTGAACGAGGACCTCATCGTCGGCCAGACGAACATCGACGCCGGCACGAACCCGGGCGTCTACCAGAACCGACAGCTCGTGAAGGACCTCGGCTACTTCGCGCAGGAGGAGCTCCTCCTCCTGGACGAGCGGCTCCTCCTCACCGCCGGCGTGCGCGCCGACCGGTCGAGCAACAACGCGGATACGAAGTCCTATTTCGTCTATCCGAAGTTCGCGGCGTCCTTCCGCTTCCCCGACCTCGTGCCCGGTACGCTGGACGAGCTGAAGATCCGTGGCGCGTGGGGTCAGGCGGGCAACCAGCCGAATTACGGGGACAAGTTCAGCAACCTGAACTCCGGGAACATCGCCGGGCTGCAGACGCTGAACATCTCCACCACGACGGTGGCCGAGGACCTGCACCCGGAGCGGCAGCGCGAGGTCGAGGGCGGCTTCGACGCCACCCTCTTCGACCGGCGGGGCTCGCTCGAGTTCACGGCCTACCAGCGCCGCATCACCGACCTCCTGCTCAACCGCGCGCTACCGCCGTCGAGCGGCTTCGCGACGGCGGTGTTCAACGGGGGCGTGATGACCACCTCGGGCTACGAGGCGTCTCTCCAGGTGCTGCCCATCCAGACCGGGAGCATGAGCTGGACGTCGCGCATCACCTTCTCGAAGGACAAGTCCGTGATCGACTCGCTGCCGGTGCCGCCGTTCGCGGCCGGCGGGTTCGGAACCGCCCTCGGCGGCTTCCAGGTCGAGCAGGGGAAGAGCCCGACGCAGATCGTGGGGCGCGACACCACCACGGTTGTCGACGATCCTCGCTGCGACGGAGCCTGCCCCGTGGGGACGCGCATCGTCACGGCGATCGGTGACGCGAACCCGGACTTCCGCGTGGGCTTCTCGAACACCTTCGAGTTCGGGAGCTTCAGCCTCTACGGGCTGCTGGATTGGCAGCATGGCGGCGACGTCATCAACCTCACGGCGTGGCTGTACGACCTGAGCCAGAGCTCGGGCGACTACGGCGACCCGTGCAACATCTCCGGCTGCCAGCCGGACGAGACGCTCGGCGAGTACCGCCTGCGCGTCTACCCCGGCCGCACCTCGCGCGTCTGGGTGGAGGACGGCTCGTTCGTGAAGCTCCGCGAGGTCACGCTCAGCTACGACCTCCCCGAGGACATGGTCAAGGGGATCTGGGGCCGGTCGCGCTTCATGCGCCTCACCCTCAGCGGCCGCAACCTCCTGACGTTCACGAACTACTCCGGCATGGACCCGGAGGTGTCGAACTTCGGCGCCCAGGCCATCGGTCGGAACGTCGACGTCGCCCCCTATCCGCCGAGCCGCAGCTTCTGGCTGTCGTTCGACATCGGCTTCTGACCAGGCCCGAGGAGAACCCATGAACGCGAACAAGACAGTGCGCCGGGTCCTCGTCGCCGCAATGATCGCCGCGGCGGTGGCCGGCTGCTCCAACGACTTCACCGTTCCCAACTACAACAACCCCGCGCGCGAAGGGCTGACCGGGAGCCCCACCGCCGCGACGATCGCCGCGGCGGTGCGCGGCATCGTGTCGACGCAGCGTGGCCTCAAGGCCGGCATGGTGACGCGCCTCGGCGTCTGGGGTCGCGAGGGCTACGACCTCCGGCCGGAGGAGCCCCGCACGACGACCGACGCGCTGGTCGACCCCATCGACCCGGTGAACGGCGGCCTCTACTTCGGCGGTCAGTACACGCAGATCGCCCAGATCAACACCGTGCTGGCGGCGCTCGAGAACTCGCCGTTCGACGACCAGGAGCGGCACGCCACCGCAGGCTTCGTGAAGACGATGAAGGCGGACGCCCTCTGGCAGGCCGCCATGGCCCGCGCGGTCGAGGTGGGCCTCCCTCTCGACCCGAACTCCGACCCGAACGGCGAGCTTTCCCCCATCGTCGACAAGGCCCAGGTGTGGTCCTACATCGACGCTCTCTACGACGAGGCGGTCACCGACCTGCAGGCCGGGGGGAGCGCCTTCCCCTTCGACCTGCCGTCCGGCTTCGACGACTTCAAGACGCCGGCGTCGTTCGTCCAGGTGAACCGTGCGCTCAAGGCGCGGGCGCTGAAGTACCAGGGCGACTGGTCGGGCACGGTGGCGGCGGTGAACGCGTCGTTCGCCGACCCGGGCGCCGACATGGATTTCGGCGTGGCGTTCGACTACAGCACGATCTCCGGCGATTCGCCGAACGGCTTCTACAGCAGCCCGTACAACTACGCCCACCCGCGCATCCGCGCGGACGCGCAGCATCGGCCGGACGGCTCGATCGACGCGCGGGTCACGCGCAAGATCAAGGCGGTGGAGACCTTCACCCTCTACGAGATCACCGTGTCGGACGCGATCGACGTGTACAAGAGCCTCACGGCCCCCATGCCGTGGATCACCAACGACGAGCTGCTCCTGCTGCGCGCCGAGGCGAACCTGGCGCTGGGCAACCGCGCCGAGTCGATCGCGGACGTGAACGCGGTGCGCACGACGGACGGCGGCCTCGCGGCGCTCGCCTCCGACTATTCCGGGGATCTGCGTCACGAGATCCTCTACAACAAGCTGCTGTCCCTGCTCTGGGAAGGCGGCTTCCAGTACTACGACTACCGTCAGTACGACATGCTCGACGAGCTCCCGCGGGCGGCGCCCACGCACGGCGTGTATCCGGGCTTCCCCTACCCGCTCAACGAGTGCCTGGCGCGTGACATCATGAACCAGGTGGAGTGCACGACGTACTTCGCGAGCTGACGCGCGAGACTTCCCGAGACGGCGGCGGGTCGGCACCAGGTCCGGCCCGCCGCCGGACGGTCTCAGATGCAGCGCACGGCCAGGGGGGGGAAGCCGTTGAAGCCCACCGCCGAGTAGGAGCGCGTGTAGGCACCGGTGCCGGCGATGCGCAGGCGGTCGCCGATGCGGAGGTCCTTCGGCAGGCTGCAGCGCGCGTGCTCGTAGAGCACGTCCATGCTGTCGCAGGTGGGACCGGCGAGGATGACGGGCTGCATGGGCCCCCTCCGCGGCGCGGTGATGCGGTAGCGGATCATCTCGTCGGCCGTCTCCGCGAGCCCGCCGAACTTGCCGATGTCGACGTACACCCACGTGTCGTCGTCGCGGTCGCCTTTCCTCGAGACGAGCACGACCTCCGTCTCGATGACGCCGGCGTCGCCCACCAGGCCGCGCCCCGGCTCGATGATGATCCTGGGCAAGTCCCGCCCGAAGTGGGTGCGAAGGCTGGCGCGGATGCACGCCGCGTACCGCGCGAGCGGCGGCACCGGGCTCCTGTAGGTGGCGGGAAAGCCGCCGCCGACGTCGAGCACGGAGAGCCGGATCCCGCGGTCCTCGAGCTCCCGGAAGACGGCGCGCGACGTGCGGATCGCCGGGTCCCACTGGCCGGGGTCCGTCTGCTGCGAGCCCACGTGGAAGGAGAGGCCCCACGGACGCAGGCCCAGCGACATCGCGCGCTCCAGGAGCTCGACCGCCATCGCGGGGGTGCAGCCGAACTTGCGTGACAGAGGCCATTCGGCCCCGGTGCTGTCGATGAGGATGCGGCAGAGCACCCGCGACCCCGGCGCGCCCCGGGCGATCTTCTGCAGCTCGGCCTCGGAGTCGAACGCGAAGAGGCGGACGCCGAGACGGAAGGCGGCGGCGACGTCGGCCTCCTTCTTGATCGTGTTGCCGAACGACAAGGCGTCCGGGGACGCGCCCGCGTGCAGCACCGAGCGTACCTCGGCCAGGCTCGCGACGTCGAAATGGCATCCGAGCCCGATCAGCCGGCGGATCACGGGACGCGCGGGGTTCGCCTTCACGGCGTAGTAGACGTCGGCCTCGGGGAGCACGCACCGCATGGCCCGATACTTCGCCTCCACGCAGTCGAGGTCGACGATGAGGATCGGCGTGGCCGGGCGCTCGTGCTCCAGGTAGCGCTCGAGCTTGGGAGTCATGGTCGGCGATTCCCCGGGGAGGGTGCGCGTGGCGGCTGTGGAGCGCCCGCCTCCTCTCCCGGCGACGAAACGACACGAAGGTGGACATGGGCGGCCCGGCCGCCGGTCGGCTGTTTGTAGGCCACGCGCCCCGTGCGATATTCCCGTCGCCTCCCCGCAGCCTCCAGCCCGCTCTCCGTGACCCGCACGTCCCCGGTTCCCGACGCCAGCCTCGAGCGCGAGGTCGCCGGTCGCCTGCGCGACCTCCTCGGCGCGCACATGCACGTGCGCCATTTCGCGAAGGGAGAGTTCCTCTGGCGCGAGGGCGACCGGAGCGGGTTGCTGGTCTCGCTCCGGAGCGGCCGGGTGAAGACGTGCCGGAAGCTGCCGACGGGCGGGTCGGTCACGTTGCTCCTCTTCCTGCCGGGCGACGTCTTCGGGCTCCTCCCGCTCCTCGACGGCGGGCCCTATCCGGCCTCGGCGATCGCGATGGAGCCCGTGGAAGCGGAGGTGATGCCACGCTCCGTCTTCCACCAGGTCCTCGCGGCGGACCCCGCCCTCGCGACCGAGCTGGTCACGGTGCTCGGCCATCGTCTGCGCCAGGCGTTCGACGTGATCCGGTCGCTGTCGACGCCGGGTGCCCGGAGCCGGGTCGCCGCCGCGCTCCTCGAGCTCGTCGCCGACGGGGACGGGGGCGCACCCACGACGGTCCGCCTGCCGGTGAGCGCACGCGAGTTCGCGGCCGCGCTGGGACTGGCCCCGGAGACCTATTCCCGTGCCGTCTCGGGCCTCGTCCGTCGGAAGATCATCCGTCGGCGTGGCACGGGCGTGCTCGAGGTCGTGGACCCGGAAGCCCTCGAACGGGCGACGCACCAGGCCGACGGCTGAGCGACGCGCCCCCCGGCCCGGGGCTCACTTGTTGCCGAACGGCCTCTCCGGAACGCTCCTGAGGTACAGCCACACGGCGTGCAGCTCCCCGTCGCTCATCCGGCCGAGGACGCGCCAGGGCATGAACTCGTGGATGGGGGCGTCGCCCGGGCGCTTCCCCTCCCTGAACACGCGGCGGAAGTCCGCCTCGCTCCACCCGCCCAGGCCGGCCGGCGTCAGGTTGGACGCGGGCGGCAGGTCCGGTGGGCCGGCCACCCGACCGCCCGAGAGGCCGTACCCGTGGCAGCCGTGGCACCCGGAGATGTCCGCCAGGTAGTGGCCGAACGCCACGGTGTCGCTGGCCGGAGGGGTCGTCGGGTGCGCGATGGCAGGGGTCTTCGCCGCGGTCATGAGCGGCAGCTTCCCGGCCGCCAGGAGCACCCGCCCGAGCGGTCCGAAGCGCGTCTTCGGGACCTCCCGGTCCACCGGGGGGGCCTGGCGCAGGTACGCGACGATCGCGGCGAGGTCCTCGTCGCTCATGTGCACGTAGACCTCGCTGGGCATCACGATCAGCGAGGTGCCGTCGCGACGCGTGCCGTGCCGGATCGCGTGCTCCCAGTCCTCGGGCTCCAGGCTCGCGGCCACGCCTCCCCGGCCGCTCGTGAGGTTCGGGCCGGCGATGATGCCGAGCGGCCCCTCGTCGGCGTACACCGCGCCCCCGAGATCCTCGCCGTGGCAGAGGACGCACGTGGCCACGGCCGTGGCCAGGTGCCTCCCGTGCTCGATCGTCGCGCTGTCCGAGGGGAGCACGAGCGGCGGTTCCCCGGGCACGGGGTGCCGCTCGCGGAGCTTGCGCGCGCTGATCGCCCAGAGCGCACCCGCGCCGAGGACGCACAGGAAGATCACGGCCGCACAGGCGATCGCCAGCCATCTCAGCAGGCGCCTCATCGTGCCTCCGGTCGAGGCGTTCCCGCTGCGGGCGGGTCCGACGTGCCGGGAAGGATCGATTCTGTCATGCGGACGCCCGTCGTGCCATAGCGGCCCTCGGTGGAAGTGCCGCGACCCGCGCGCAGCGCGGGGGGCGGCGTTGAGGACCGCGCGGAACGCGCCGGTCGCCGCGTCTTGACCCAGGTCAATGCGTCCCGCATGCGACCGGTCGAGACTTCAGGGGCAGTCAGTCTCCACACAACGTCCGAAAAGGTGACATCCCCTTGGGATTGCTCGTGCTACTGGGAGCCCTGGCTCTCGGCGTCGGCACGATAGATGGAGAGGTGCACAGGGCCGACCGCTCCCTCCCGCCGGGCGGCCTCCCCGAAGAGCTCCCCGCAGAGGTGCTGGAATGCGCGGGGTGCCATCTCAACCCGGGGCTCGAGACGAGCTACCGGGATGCCGACGGAAAACTGCATCGGGACTACATCGACGCGACCGCCTACGTAGCGTCGATCCACTTCCGCCACGACAAGCGCAGCTGCTCCGCCTGTCACGAAGGCGACTACTCCACCTTCCCGCACGCGGCGGCGAACCCCACGCCGACCTGCGTCGACTGTCACGAGAGCCTCCAGGAGGAGTATCGGGACATCGACGCGATGGTGCGTCGGAGCGTCCACGCGCCGGGTGGTGACGTCGCGTTCGATTGCGCGACCTGCCACTCGCCCCACGCGATGCGCCCGGCACGGGAGATGTCCGTCCGCGAGCGCAACGCGGGCTGCGTCGACTGCCACGAAGGCCGCTTCAATACCTCGGGCCTCACGCTGGCGCAGCGCCACGCGTGGCATCCCCAGGCAGCCCTCCACCTCGACCGGGTGGCCTGCATCGCGTGCCACACGCACCCGGATGGCACGGACTACGCCTTCCGGCACGACATCCGCCCGAAGGAGGAGGCGACGTCGGACTGCTACGCCTGCCACGGGCCCGACACGAAGATGGCGTCGTACGTCGGCAGCTTCGAGAACGGGCGCCCGCGCCCGGTCGGACGTTCCGACCTGGTCCGTGCCTGGTACCTCTCGGGCGGCACCCGCAACCGCACGCTCGACGCGGGCGGCCTCGCGCTCGTGACGCTCGTGCTGCTCGGCACGTCGGCCCACGGAGCGATCCGGTGGGCCGTGGCGCGGAGGCGCAGCGCATGAACAAGGTCTACCTCGCCACCCGCTCCGAGCGCGTCGGCCACTGGATCAACGCCGGCGGCTTCGTCCTCCTCGTGCTGAGCGGCCTCAACATCCACTTCGCGCGCGAGTTCGACTTCTTCGGCTCGCTCGCGGCGGCCGTCGCCGTGCACGAGCTCACCGGCGTGGTGGTCTCGATCAACTACCTGTTCTGGTGGATCTACATGGTCGGCTCGCGGCGCATCCGGTTCTACGTACCGGGGCGCGACGATCTCCTGGCCGGGGTCGTTCGTCAGGGCCGCTACTACCTGCTCGGCATCTTCCGCGGTGCGCCCCATCCCTTCGAGGAGGGCGAGAAGCGGAAGTTCAACCCGCTGCAGAAGTGGACGTACCTGGGCGTGATGACCGTCCTCCTCCCCGTCCAGGCGATCACGGGGATCGCCCTCTTCGTGGTGGTCCATCGGTGGCAGGACGCGACCTCCGCCCAGCTCAGGCTCCTGGGCGTCGCGCACACGGGCTTCGCGGTGCTGCTGACCGCGTTCCTCCTCGGCCATCTCTATCTCGCAACCACGGGGCCCACCCCCTGGGCCCATTTCCGCATGATGTTCACCGGCTGGGCGGACGCCCACGCGACCGCGCCGGTGGGCGACCAAGGAGCAGACCGATGAAATGGCCGTCCCTCTCCGCCTGCCCGCTCGTGATGCGCATGGGACCGCGCGCGCGTCGCGTGCTGAGTGTCTCGGCGATCGTGATCGGAGGCGCCGCCCTCCTCTACGGGCTCGTGGCGATGGGCTTCCCGTCGGCGCTGCGCTGGTACACGGGAGATCGCATCTCCCACTACACCTACCCGAACCAGGACACGCTCACGGACGCGCAGTTCGAGCGCCTGGCCTCCCAGCTCGAGCGCAGCCACACCGACGCGCTCGTTGAGGACAGGACCGCCTCCGCGTCCGACGCGGTCGTGCGCGCCGAGACCACGCGCCTCCTCTCCAACCTCCCCTCCACCCGGCGCGAAGCGGGCCTCAGCCACGTCGAGCGCTTCCGAGAGGCTCGCGTCCGCACGTACGAGGGACCGCAGACCTGCCTGGAGTGCCACGAGGACATGGCCGTGCACACCGCCGACGGCGGCACCGAGCGCGTCGGCCTCCTCGACGACGTGATGAACTCGGTCCACTACCGGCTCTTCAGCAGCGAGCGCAACGCGTTCAGCACGTACGGCTACAACGGCGTCGCGGTGAACTCCGGCAGGCCCATCCCGGTCGGGAAGATCGATCGCGCGTGCGGCATCCCCGGGAGCTTCACCTGGACGGGTTGGGCGGCGCTCGTGCACGCGAAGCCGGAGGGCCGACCCGAGGAGACGCGCAGCGAGGGGTGCGGGCAGTGCCACATCGGTGGAGGCTATGGCCCGCCCTCCGAGGAGATGATGCCGGTCGTGTTCCGCGAGAAGGAGGCGGAAGACGGCATCGACTGCCTGATCTGCCACGCCCGCGACTACGACATGGACCAGCGCTACGTCATGGACGACGGCATCGGCACGCGCTGGAACCAGGACCGCAGCATGCGCGCCGCGATGTCCGTCGGCCGGCCCACGCAGGAGGCGTGCCTGCGCTGCCATCAGCACAACCTGGGGGGCGACAGCTACCCGACGAACGAGGCCGCACAGCACACGGGCTACGAGCACGCGCGACTGCTGCACGGCACGGCCAAGCGCGGGACCCCCTACACGCCCGAGGCCGACGTGCACGCCGCGGCCGGGATGACGTGTCTCGACTGCCACGTCACGGAGGGCCACAAGATCGCGCGCGGCCGCATGGGCGTGGACCTGGTGGGCAACGACCTTCCCGACGCCGACGTGTCCTGCGTGGGGTGCCACACCTCCACGCCGCACGTAGCCAACCCGGACGTGCGCGCGATCCTCAACGGGCACACTGCGCGCATAGGGTGCGAGACGTGCCACATCACGCGGCTGTGGCAGGACAACATCGTGCTCACGGACTGGCTGGACCCGCAGTGGAACGCCGAGGAGGGCATCTACCAGCCCAAGCCCGTCTACCGCGCCGGCGACATGCAGCGCGCGGTCGAGTACCTGTGGCTGAACGGGAGCGGGACCTTCCTGGCCAACGCGCTCGGGTCGAATCCGACGGGCGACGGCGGTTACAACCCGCTCATGGACCAGCTCACCCGCTACGACAAGAACGGCGACGTCGTGATCCCCGGCATCACGGACAACGACTTCCTGTCGCAGCTCACCCCCGAGATGCGCGCCCGGCGCGCGGCGATGGTCGACAGGAACATCCTGCCGCTGCAGGAGCTGGGCACGTCGAAGATCTATCCCTTCAAGCTGTTCAACGCCCGCATGTTCGAGGACATGAACAACCAGGGTCCCTTCGGCGCCATGATCCTGCCGTTCGACTACACCAGCTACTACGAGACCGGCGACGCCAAGGCGTCCATGGAGAAGGCAGTCTCGAATCCGATGGTGAAGCGGATGTACCAGACCCCCTTCAAGCTCTACATGATGGACAAGTTCATGGAGTACTTCGGCGTCGGCTCGTGGACGCCCGAGTATCCGTTGAAGCCCGGGAACGAGGGCGCGATCGAGGGCCACTGGATGCGGCAGATGGGCACGCTCATGCTCAACCACTCCGTCACGAAGCAGGGGCGCACCTGCCAGGAGTGCCACACCCCCGACGGGCTCCTCGACTTCCGCGCGCTCGGCTATCCCGAGGCGCGCGCCCGCGACCTCGAGCACCTGCCGGAGCTGCAGATGCTGAAGAAGGCGGGCGTGACGCTCCCGGCCCCGGCGGTGACGGCGGGCACGCGCGAGCTGGTGGGCGCAAGGAGCGCGGCGGGCTCGCACTGACGGAGCGGGGAGCGAAGAGCTGCGCGACGGGCCTCGCCCCCCGGCGGGCGAGGCCTTGATGCACCGGGCGCGTTGCTGTTCGATTGGCGACTCCACGTGTCGCCATCGCGAAAGGAACCCATGCCCCCCAGTGAGGGAGCGGCCACCACCGATCACGCAGCCGTCGTCGCGGCCGAGCTGGGCGTGGACGCCGGGCGGGTGCGGGCGGCCGCGCGCCTCCTGGCGGACGGCGCCACCGTGCCGTTCATCGCGCGCTACCGGAAGGAGGCCACCGGCTCGCTCGACGAGGTGGCGGTGGCCGCCGTCCGGGACCGGATGGCACAGCTCGCGGAGCTCGACAAGCGCCGCGCCGCCATCCTCGCCTCGCTCGACGAGCGCGGCCTCCTCGACAACGACCTCCGCCGGCGGATCGCCGCCGCCGCCACGTCGACGGTGCTGGAGGATCTCTACCTCCCCTTTCGCCCGAAGCGGCGCACGCGCGCGACCGCGGCGCGGGAGGCCGGCTACGAGCCGCTGGCGCGGGCGCTCCTGGCGCAGACCGGCGCCCGGATCGACCTGGCGGATCACGCCGACCGCGAGGCCGCCCTGGCCGGCGCGCGGGACATCATCGCGGAGGAGGTGAGCGAGGACGCCCAGACACGCCGGGAGCTGCGCGCCCTCTTCGCGCAGCGCGCGGTGCTGTCCTCCACCGTGGTCGAGAAGAAGAAGGCGGACGCGGCGAAGTACCGGGACTGGTTCGCGTGGTCCGAGCCCCTCGCCCGTGCGCCCTCGCACCGCGTGCTCGCGCTCCTGCGGGGGGGCAACGAGGGGCTGCTGCGGGTCCAGGCCCGCCCGGACGACGCGGACGCGCTCGCGCGCCTGAAGCGGCGCTGGCTGCGCGGACACGGATTCGCCACCGAGCAGGTCGGGCTCGCCCTCGAGGACGCCTGGAAGCGCCTCCTCCTCCCGAGCCTCGAGCGCGAGGCGCTGGGCGCCGCGAAGGAGCGCGCCGACGCGGAAGCGATCCGCATCTTCGTGACGAACCTGCGCGAGCTGCTCATGGCGCCGCCGTTCCGCGACCGGCGCATCCTGGCGATCGACCCGGGCTTCCGGACCGGGTGCAAGGTCGTCGCGCTCGACGCCCAGGGCACGCTCCTGCACGCCACCACGATCTTCCCGACCACGGGCAAGGGGGCACGCCAGGAGGCCGAGCGCACGGTGCGCGAGCTGATCGCGCGCCACGCGCCCGAGGCCTTCGCGGTGGGCAACGGCACGGCCGGGCGCGAGACGGAGGCGTTCCTCCGGGAGCTGGGAGTGGAGCTCCCGGTGATCACCGTGGACGAGGCGGGCGCGTCCATCTACAGCGCGAGCGAGGTGGCGCGCGAGGAGCTTCCCGATCACGACCTCACCGTGCGCGGCGCGGTCTCGATCGGCCGACGGCTCCAGGACCCGCTGGCCGAGCTCGTGAAGATCGACCCCAAGTCGATCGGCGTCGGTCAGTACCAGCACGACGTCGACCAGGCGGCGCTGAAGTCGGCGCTCGACGACACCGTGACGAGCTGCGTCAACGCGGTGGGCGTGGACCTCAACTCCGCCAGCGTGCCGCTCCTCACCTATGTGGCCGGGCTGGGCCCGGCGCTCGCCAGGAACGTGGTGCGCTGGCGGGAGGAGCACGGCCGTTTCCGCACGCGCCGGGACGTCCTGAAGGTCCCGCGGCTCGGAGAGAAGGCGTTCGAGCAGGCTGCGGGTTTCCTGCGGGTTGCCGGCGGCGCGCATCCCCTGGACGCCAGCGCGGTGCACCCGGAGCGCTACGCATTGGTCGAGCGCATGGCGCGCGACGTCGGGTGCTCGGTGTCCGAGCTGCTCACGGACGAGCGCCGGCGCGACGGGATCGATCCCGAAAGCTACGTCGGGGAGGGGGTGGGACGGCCGACGCTCGTGGACATCCTCGAGGAGCTCGCGCGTCCCGGGAGGGATCCCCGCCCTCCCTTCCAGAGCTTCGCGTTCGCGGACGTGCACGCGATCGGCGACCTGAGGGCCGGGATGGTCCTCCCGGGGATCGTGACCAACGTGACGGCCTTCGGTGCCTTCGTGGACGTCGGCGTCCACCAGGACGGCCTGGTCCACGTCAGCCAGATGGCGGACCGCTACGTGAAGGACCCGAGCGAGGTGGTCCGCGTCCGCCAGCAGGTGCAGGTGCGCGTGCTCGACGTGGACGTCGAGCGCAACCGCATCGCGCTGTCGATGAAGAAGGCCTGACTCCCGGTCAGCGGGGCGCGCGCGCTCGCCGCCTGCGCGCCCGGTCGCCCACGAGGAAGAGGATCGGGCCGAGCCCGAGGCCGACCGCGCTGCCGACGAGGGAGGGGAGCCCGTACTCGCCGTCCTGGAAGCTGAGCCCGATGACGAGGAGGAGGATCGCCGCGGGCACGATCGCCAGGACCGTCACGCCGCCCCGTCCGAGCGGGATGCGGAAGCTCCCGCGCAGCCCGGGCTCCTTCTTCCGCAGGGCGACGAGCGAGCCGAACTCGAGGCCGAGCGCCACGGCGTACATGAGCACGTCCGCCACCACGAGCGTCCCGAAGGGCACGAGCGCGAACACCGAGTAGCAGACCGCCGAGAAGAGCACGGCGGCCCGCGGGGTGCCGCGCCGGTCGGTGCGCGCGATCGCGGACGGGAGCAGGCCGTCCTCGGCCATCACCAGCGGGATGCGCGAGTACACGAGCAGGAGCGCGTTGAAGAGCGCGACGGCGCTCACCAGGCCGGCGAGCGACACCCACACGGCGAGCGGCCTGCCCAGCGCGCCCCCGGAGGCCAGTGCGATGGCCGGCCACGCGCCCTCGCGCCAGATCGTCCAGTCGGTCGCGGCGAGCGTCGGCAGCAGGGGCACGAAGTAGCCGAGCGTGACGAGCGGCAGCGTGACCGCCAGCGCGCGCGGATAGGTCTTGCTGGCGTCCTCCACCTCACCCTGCACGGTCGAGGCGTTGTCCCAGCCGATGTAGTTCCACAGGGCCGTGGAGAGGGCGACGCCCATCGTGCCCAGGACGTGGCCCTGGTGGGCGACCATCGGGGTCCAGGGCGCGTGGGTCATGTGCGGCAGCGCCGCAAGCGCGAGCGTGACGAACGCACCGATCACGAACAGCCCCGCGGCCGTGGACGTCCGCCCCACCGGGAGCGCGCCGTAGAGGTTGATCGCGGTCGCGCCCCAGATCACCGCCAGCGAGATCAGCCACTGCTCGATCGGGGTGAGCCCCGGCACCAGGTAGGCCAGGTACTGGTTGAAGAGCACCGGGTAGATGGCCATGTCGACCAGCGAGTACAGCCAGGTGATCCACCCGTTCTGGAAGGCCCAGAAGTCGCCGAAGGCCCGCTGGACCCACCGGTAGTAGCCGCCCTCCTCCGGAAGCATGCTCGCCAGCTCGCCGATGATGAGCGTCTCCGGCAGCGACCACAGCACCGGGACGAGGAGGAGCATCAGGAGCGCCATCCCGGGGCCCACGGCCGAGACGATCCCCTCGATCGTGTGCGGGCCGCCCGAGATGTTGAAGTACATCACGAAGACGAGCGTCACGGTCGTGAGCGTGCGTCGGAGGCGCACGGGGGACGCGTGTCGCCCGCTCCCGTCGCGCGGATCGAGGGACCCCTCGGGTCGAAGCGTCACGCACCCCACCCTGTCGCGTGTAGGCTGTGCACGGGGCCGGCCGGCCCCCCCGCCCCCCCGGGCGGCGAGGGCGAAGCGCCGAAGGTGCTCCGGCCGCGGGGCCGGAGCAATGGGCTCGACGCCCGGCCCGGCGACCGCTCCGGGAACGATGGGTGTCGGTCCGGTGGTTTCTCGACCGCGGGCCCGCCTCGCATCCCCGGGGATGGAGCCGCACGGCCAGACGAATCGGGGGGCAGACCATGAGCGTTCGCATCGTCCGTCTCGGAAGCCCGCGCGTCCGGGGCGAAGGAACCAGGATCGGGACCGTCCGCCGGCCTCCGCGGGGGGTGCCGAAGTCCGACTTCTCCAGCGGGGATTGGTACGACGTCTGGTTCCCCAACCTGGCGCCGGGCGCGGAGACCGTGAAGCTGGGGAGGACCGCGTCCTCGGCCGCGGAGTGGTCGACGTTCGCGCGTCGCTACCGAGCGGAGATGGCCACGCCGGAGGCGAGGCACGACCTCGAGCTCCTGGCCGTGCTCTCGCACACCGCCGACTTCTCGGTCGGTTGCTACTGCGAGGACGAGGAGCGCTGCCACAGGTCGATCCTGCGGCGGCTCCTGGTGGAGAACGGCGCGAGGGTCGTGTAGCGCCGGGCGTCGATCCCTACCAGGTCACCACGTAGGTGCAGGATCCGCCACCCTTGTTCCGACAGGGCCGCGACTCGTCGTGGCGGACGCCCACCGCCTCACCCCCGGCGAAGCGCCGTGTCATCGCCTGGATGATCCCGCGGTCGAACTCGCAGGGGTAGGGGTTGTCGCACACGATGCGTGCGGCCGAGGGACCGGCCGACACGAACGTGTAGCGGCCGATCTCGCCGCGCCGGTGGTTCATGTGGTAGGCGACGTCGATCGACTCGAGCGCGTCCGTGACCGTCGCGATCCCGGGCGGGAAGTTGGCGGCCTCGGGGATCTTGAGCCCGATCTGGTAGAGCGTATTCGGGCCGATCTCCTCGGCGATCTGCCGGAAGGCGTCGAGCCATCCCTGCTGGGCATACCACCGGCCGGCGGCCGGCTTCACGATCCCGTGCTCGCTCAGAATCGAGAGCGCGCGCGGCTCGAAGGCCCCCATCCCGAGGATCACGGACCGGACCGTCTCTCCGTTGACTTCGACGTTCGGCGCCATCGCGACGAACTGGGCCATCGAACGCTCCTCCGACCTCGGGGCTCCCCGCCGGTGATGGACGTTGCATGCACCCCGCGTATCGGCAGCTACCCGGGGAAACTTGAGTCGTCGCTTGCCATCCCGCGATGTCCCCGGGATGTTGCCTCGATCCTCCCACCCCTCAGGAGAACGCGATGCGCGCATCGTCGACGGCCGTCCTCGTAGCCCTGTGCACCCTGGGCACCGCGTGCGCCGGCGGCGACGCGAAGACGGGCACGGGGAGCACGCTGGACGCTGCGATCGCCCACGTCACCGGGGCGCTGGAGCCCGCGATCGTGGTCAGGGGTCGCCCGACGACGACGTTCACGCTCGCCGAGCGCATGGACCACTACCACGTGCCCGGTGTCTCGATCGCGTTGGCGGACAGCGGCCGGATCGTGTGGGCGCGCGGCTTCGGTGTGAAGGAGGTCGGCACCACGGACTCGGTGACGGCGGCCACGCTCTTCCAGGCGGCGTCCATCTCCAAGCCCGTCGCGGCCACGGGAATGCTTCGCCTCGTCGAGGAGGGGAAGCTCGCGCTGGACGCCCCCGTCAACGACTACCTGAAGAGCTGGAAGGTCCCCGAGAACCGCTTCACGCGGCGGTCCCCCGTGACGCTCCGCCGCATCGTGTCGCACTCGGCCGGCCTCACCGTCCACGGCTTCCCGGGATATGCCGCAGGCGAGGCGATCCCGACCGTGCCGCAGATCCTCGACGGCGTGCCGCCGGCCAATACGGGCCCGGTTCGCGTGGACACGGTGCCCGGCATGATGTCCCGCTACTCGGGGGGCGGCGTCACGATCGAGCAGCTCATGATGACCGACGTGACCGGCGAGCCCTTCCCGGCGCTCATGAAGCGCCTGGTGCTCGACCCCGCGCGGATGACCCATTCCACCTACGAGCAGCCCCTCCCGGAGAGCCGACGCGGGGAGGAGTCCGCCGCCTACCGTTCGGACGGGACGCCGGTCGAGGGGAGGTGGCACACCTACCCGGAGATGGCGGCGGCGGGACTGTGGACCACACCCACGGATCTCCTCTCATGGGCGTTGGCGATCGCCGCCGCCCGCGCGGGCGGGCAGGACGCGATCCTCATGCAGCCGGTCGCGATGGAGATGCTCACCCCCCAGTTCGGCGGGTTCGGTCTGGGGCCGGCGCTCGGCGGGGAGGAACGTGGCTTCCATTTCGGCCACGGGGGCGCGAACGAGGGATTCCGGTGCGAGCTGATCTATTTCCCCGAGCTCGGGCGCGGTGCCGCCGTCATGACGAACGGTGACGCGGGCAGCGGGCTCGCGCGGGAGATCCTGCTCGCCGTGGCCGGTGGGTACGGGTGGCCGGACTACGAGCCGCGCGTCCTCGACCCGGTTCCCATGGACGAGGCGGCGCTCGCGGCGTTCGTGGGCGACTTCGCCGTCGACAGCCCCCCGGTGACGCTCGCCATCACCCGCGAGGGCACTTCGCTCTTCGCCAGCTCCCCCGGAGACCTCGACAGGGAGGAGATCGTCTTCGTCGCGGCCGGACGGGCGGTCGGTGTGGAGTCGGGCACCGTGCTCGCCTTCGCGAGAGCCGCCGACGGGACGGTGGACCGCGTCGAGGAGGCGGGACTCACACTGACACGGAGGTAGTCCCGTCGCGGAGATTGCCAACCGTGACGAAACCAGTATTGTAATCCAAAATTGATCCTCTGCACGGACCGTCAATGTCCGATCAAGGTTCGTACAGAGCTACTTGCCGACACGACTCGGTCTCTCGGACGTCGAACCCCCCAGTCGGTCGTGTGCCGGGCGCCCCCGCGTGCCAGGTGCGCGAGCGAACCGTCTCGAGCAAGCACACCCATGAGCGATGAGGACAGCAGGAACGCCGACAGGATCACGAAGGCCTACCAGGAGATCCGAAGGCTCATCCTCTTCCACCGGCTCGCGCCCGGCACACCGATCATCCAGGCGCGGATGGCTCAGGAGATGGGGCATTCGCGCGCGACGCTGCGCGCGGCGCTCCAGCGGCTCACCCAGGAGGGCTACGTCGTCGAGACCGAGCTCGGCACCTACTCCAGGTTCATCGTGGCGTCGCTCACCGTCGAGGACATGCAGGAGCTGTTCGCGCTCGTAGGAGCGCTCGAGGGGGTCGCGATCCGGCAGGCCGCCGAGCTCCCGGACGGGGAGCGCGAAGCGCTCGCGGCGCGCATGGCGTCGCTCAACGCGCGCCAGCTCGCCATGGTCGAGGAGGGCGAGCTGGACCCCGACGAGGCGAACCGCTCGGACACGGCGTTCCACATGGCGTTCATCGAGAAGGCGACCGGCCCGCGCCTCCAGGTCCAGCTCCGGTCGATCCGTCCGCAGGTCGAGCGTTACCGCGACCTCTACCTCGCCCGCGTCGCTGGCAGGATGCGCGTCCTGGGCGCCCCCGAGCACCAGGCCATCGCCGAGGCCGTGCGCTCCGGCGACCCCGACCGGGCGCAGAGGGCGGTCGAGCAGCACTGGCGCGCGGGTGCGGGACGCCTGCGCGCGTTCATCGAGGAGCTCGGGGAGCACCGGGGGTACTCGGGAGCGTAGAGGGCGCGCCGCCGGCCCGCCTGTCGCCTTCATCCCCGCACCTCCATCCTCGGCCATTCCTGCTTGCCCCTCGCGACTCGAGGCCTATCGGGCTTCTCACTTCGACACGGCGGTCAAACGTCCTATCGTTCGGGTCACCTCCGCGCGCTTGAAGACACCCAAGCCCCAGGTCCGCTCATGTCATGCCTCCTCGCTCGACGCACGCTCGGACTCGTCACCGCGGCGTCGCTCGTGGCGTTCGCCCCCGCTCGCGCGCAACAACCCACCGTCGCCCAGGTCACCACGTTCCCGTTCCCCACCGAGCTGGTCACCGCCCCGATCGGCCAGCGGATGGCCTGGGTGCTCGAGGACCACGGCGTTCGTAACGTGTGGGGGGCCGACGGGCCCGATTGGCAGCCGAGGCGGCTCACCTCGTTCACGGAGGACGACGGACAGGACCTGACCCAATTGACCTTCGCCGCGCACGGCGACGACCTCGTGTTCGTCCGGGGCGGCGATCACGGTGGCAACTGGGCATCGCCCGGGGGGATCGAGCCCAACCCCGCCAGCGGCACGACCCGGACCCGGGTGGAGATCTGGACGGTCGCCTGGACCGGTGGCGGAGAGCGCCTGCTTGCGCGGGGCGACCAGCCCGCGGTCAACCCCGCGGGGGATCGGGTGGCCTTTATCCAGGACGATCAGGTGTCCGTGGTGCCGCTTGCCCCGGTCGGTGAGGCCGCGCAGCTGTTCTTCGCACGGGGCACGAGCGGGGACCTGGCCTGGTCACCGGACGGCGCGACGCTGGCCTTCGTCTCCGGCCGCGGAAGCTACAGCTTGCTCGGCCTCTACACGGGCCCCGACGTCCCCATCCGCTGGCTGGCGCCCAATACCGACCGGGTGAGCTCACCCAGGTGGTCGCCCGACGGACGCGCGATCGCCTACGTGATCCAGCCGGGCGGCGGCGGTCAGCCCGAGACGATGCTCGACCAGCATCCGAACCCCTGGTCGCTCGCCGTGGTGGACGTGGCGTCGGGCGAGGCGCGAACGGTCTGGTCCGGCCCGCACAGCCTGCTCGGCTCCCGGCCCTATACGCAAGGCGGTGTCAACCTGGCCTGGGGCGCGGAGTCACGACTGGTGTTCCTCGCCAACCTCGACGGCTGGCCGCACCTCTACTCCGTGCCCGTGGTCGGTGGAGATCCGCTTCTGCTGACGCCCGGCGACTTCATGGTGGAGTTCGTCACGATGGCGCCCGATCGTCGGTCCATCATCTACAACGCCAACACCGGCCCCGACGTGTCCGACGACGACCGGCGCCACCTCTTCCGTGTGCCGGTCGATCAGGCCCGTCCCGTTGGGCTCACCCGAGGGACCGACCTCGAGTGGGGGCCGATGGTCACCGGCGACGGCCGATTCGTGGCGCTCATCACCAGCGGCCCCACCCGGCCGCCGCTTCCGGCCGTGCTCCCCATCGACGGCGGCACGCCCAGGCTGCTCGGTCAGGACCGGCTTCCAGCGGACTTCCCGTCGACGTCGCTGGTAGTGCCGGAGAGGGTCGTGATCCCGTCCACGGACGGGTACTCGATCCACATGCAGCTCTTCCGGTCCGCCCAGGGCCCCGCCAGGCGGCCGGCGATCGTGTACGTCCACGGTGGGCCGCCGCGCCAGATGCTGCTCGGCTTCCACTACTGGCACTACTACGCCTCGGACTATGCGGTGAACCAGTATCTCGCCAGCCGCGGCTTCGTGGTGGCGTCGGTGAACTACCGGCTGGGCATCGGCTACGGCGATCACTTCATGCAGCCCGAGGACGCCGGTCCCGCGGGCGCTTCGGAGTACCGCGACGTCCTCGCGGCGGCCCGTTACCTCGCCGACCGCCCTGACGTCGATCCAGGTCGGATCGGCATCTGGGGCGGGTCGTACGGCGGCTACCTCACGGCGCTGGCGCTGGCGCGGAACTCGGACCTCTTCGCCGCGGGCGTCGACATCCACGGCGTCCACGACTGGCTGACCGACGGCGACGCCGTGCGCGATCTGCAAACCGCCTACGAAAGGCCGCCCGATCTCGAGAAAGCGCTCGACGTAGCCTGGAAGTCGTCTCCGGTCGCGGACGTCGGCACGTGGCGCTCACCCGTGCTCCTGATCCAGGGCGACGACGATCGCAACGTGCACGTGACCCAGACGGTGGACCTGGTCCAGCGGCTTCGGGCACAGGGCGTCCGGTTCGAGGAGATGCTGATCCCCGACGAGATCCACGACTTCCTGCGCTACGCGACCTGGCAGCTGGTGGGACGGGCGGCCACGGCGTTCCTTGAACGCGAGCTGGGGGCGAGACCTATCGGGGCGCCTCCCTCCTAAGCCCCGCTCGCGCTCGGCTTCGCTCCGAGTCCCCGGCGAGCGTCACGGTGGTTCTCATCAAGACATCATGATGTCTCGCTCCCGTCGAGGCACGCCTCGGATCGGATCGATCCAGGCATCGAACCCTCGCGCGCCGGAACACGGAAGGCCGTAGATTCCCGCTCATGCTCCCCACCAACATCGGCCGCTACCGAATCCTGGGAGTCCTCGGCGAGGGTGGGATGGGGACGGTCTACGAGGCCGAGCAGGACCAGCCCAAGCGGACCGTGGCGCTCAAGGTGATCCGGCGGGACTTCGTCGGTCCCGAGGTGGCACGGCGGTTCTCGCGGGAATCCGAGGTCCTGGGCCGGCTGCAGCATCCCGGCATCGCCCAGATCTACGAGGCCGGGACGGTGGAGAGCCCGTCGGGCCCACAGTCCTTCTTCGCCATGGAGCTGGTACGAGGCCCCTCCCTCACCGAGTACGCGCGCGCTGCGGGCCTCGGCCAGGCCCAGCGCCTCGAGCTGTTCACGCGGATCTGCGAGGCCGTGCAGTACGCCCATCAGCAGGGCGTCGTCCACCGCGACCTCAAGCCGGCCAACATCCTGGTGGACGCGAGCGGGCAACCGAAGATCCTCGACTTCGGGGTCGCTCGGCTCACCGACGCCGACGTGCAGGCCACCCGCCAGACCTCGGTGGGCGAGGTCGTCGGCACGCTGCAGTACATGAGCCCCGAGCAGGTCAACGCCGATCCGGTCCAGGTGGACGCCCGCAGCGACGTGTATTCGCTGGGGGTGATCCTCTACGAGCTGCTTTCGGGCCGCCTGCCCTACGACCTGACGCGGAAGCTGATCTACGAGGCGGCCAAGGTGATCCTCCTCGACGATCCGGCGCCGCTGAGCTCGATCGATCGCCGGCTCCGGGGCGACCTCGAGGTCATCGTCGCCAAGTCCGTCGCCAAGGAGAAGGAGCGGCGGTACGACTCCCCGGACGCGCTGGCCAGCGACATCCGGCGCTTCCTCCAGGACGAGCCGATCCTGGCTCGGCGCGCGAGCGCGCTGTACCAGCTGCGCAAGTTCGGCCGGCGGAATCGGGCGCTGGTGGGCGGGCTCGGACTCGCGGCGGCGGCGCTGATGATCGGCACCGTCGTGAGCCTGATGCTCGCCGTGCGGGCTCGCGCCGCCGAGCGACTGGCCGAAGACCGGCGCAGCGAGGCGGTAGCGGCGGGCGAGCTGGCCGAGCACCGCCGGACCGTCGCCGATTCGGCCCTCCAGGTGGCCGATTCGGCCCGGGCGGTTGCGGTGCGCGAGCGCGCGGCCGCCACGCGGAGCGCCGCGGAGGCCATCGCCGAGGCCGCCAAGGCGCGAGCGATCAACGAGTTCCTGCAGTCCATGCTCGCGTCGTCGGATCCGGCCAACGCAAGGGGCAAGGAGCTCACCGTGCGCGAGCTCCTCGATCAGGCGGCGTCGGGCCGTAGCCGCGAGCTGGAGGGTCAGCCGGACGTGCAGGCCGGGGTGGAGACGACCATCGGCCGGACCTACTTCGCGCTCGGGCTCTACGACCAGGCGCAGCTCCACCTCGACTCCGCCTACGCGATCCGGAGGCGCACCCAGGGCCCCGGCGGCCTGGACGTGGGCCAGAGCGCCGACGACCTGGGCAAGGTGGCCCAGGCGGCGGGCGACTACGAGCAGGCCGAGCGACGTCTGCGGGAGGCCCTCGCGGTGATGCGGGCGCAGCTTCCGCCCGACGACGATCGCATCACCAGCTCGCTCCAGGAGCTCGCGTCAACGCGGTACTACCGGAGCGACTTCGCGCACGCCGACTCCCTCTACCGGGAGGCGCTCCGCCTGACCCGCGCTCGGCATCCTGAAGGAGGCCCCGAGGTCGCGGAGCGGCTTGGCGCGCTTGGAGGATACCTGAGCTACACCGGTCGGGCGCCGGAAGGGCTGCCGCTGCTCGCCGACGCTCTCGCGATGCAGCGCCGCATCCACGGCTCCGATCATCCGGCCGTGGTGGACGCCCTCATCGCCTACAGCGATACCGAGGTGAACATTCCGGATTACGCCGGCGCCGAGCGCTCGCTGCGGGAGGCGTTGCCGATCGCCGAAACGATCTACGGAGGTCGGCATCCGACGATCGCCAACGTGCTCTCCCGGCTGGCGACGGCGGTCGCCGAGCAGGGCAACTTCGACGAGGCGGAGCCGCTGCAGCGCCGGGCGCTGGCGATGCGGATCGAGCTGCTGGGTGAGGACCACTCGGACGTCCAGCTCGCCCGCGTCGATCTGGCTCGTCTCGTCCAGCAGATGGGGCGGTACGCGGAGGCCGACACCCTGCTGCGCCAGGCGCTGACGGCGCGCCGCGCCGTGTTCGGTGACGAGAGCCCGGCCGTCGCGTCTACGCTGCTGGACCTCGGCTTGCTGAGTCAGCTTCGCGAGGACTGGGCCGGCGCCGAGGCACGCTTCCGCGAGGCGGCGCCGATCTGGCACGCGGCGAGCATCGAAGACCAGGAGCTCTTCACCCGGGCGGCGCTCGGCTGGGCGCTCCAGTCGCAGTCCAGGTACGACGAGGCGGACACCATCCTCAACGCGGTGCTCGCCAGGGAGCGTGAGCTCTACGGCGAAGACCATTGGACCGTGGGCGACGCCTACGAGAAGCTCTCCGCCGTGGCGCTGGGGCTGAAGCGAACGGCCCAGGCCGAGTCGCTGGCCGTGAAGGGGCTCGAGATCCGCCGCAAGGTCTATGGACCGGAGAGCCCCCAGACCGCGGGTCAGCTCCTCAACGTCGCCTATATGCGCGAGCTCTCCGGCGACACGACGGGGGCCATCCAGGCGCTGCGCGAGTCGTTCGGGATCCTCACCGAGAAGAGCCCGGCGAGCACCCAGGCGATCGTGGCACAGAGGTTCCTGGCGCTGGACCTCTGCGCGGCCGGGCCGGTCGCCGAGGGCGACTCGCTGATCCGGGCCCTCGTCTCGAGGGTGCCGGTGGACTCGACCGCGAGCCTGCCCTGGCGGGTGCGGGCCGTGCTCGGATTCTGCATGGTCCGGGAGGACAGCCTCGCCGAAGCGGAGCCTCTGTTGCTCGAGGCGGAGGCGGGGCTCGCCGCTCGCCACCCGGTTGTCACGGCCCAGCACGACCAGGTCGTGCAGTGGTTGGTGGACCTCTATGAGCGATGGGGGAAGCCGGAGGAGGCGGCCACCTGGCGAGCGCGGCTGTCGTCGTGACTCGCCGCGAGCCAGTTCCCCAGCGCGATGGCCACGTTGCGCCCGAGGCCCGAGTTCCACTTCCATCTGGTCGTCGACCCGTCTTCTCTCGAGCGCCTCGTCGCCTTCGGATGTGCTGCTCCTTGCCCCCTTGGGGCGTCGGTTCCCGTCGGTCGTCCGACCTCGGCCGACATTTCGAGTGAGAGGCTGATTTCGTTCGGATCCACACTCGACAGCTTAGCCGGCGGTCGCCAAAACCCCGTCAGGCCGGGCGTGAAAGCCCTGCCGCGAGCGCAGTTGACGGATATCCTTGCGGGGCTGTGTGCGGACACGCATCGTCTTCCTGACCCATTTCGATAGCACTGCGGCGCTCACCTCGTGGAGGGCCCGGTCATGGCATGCCGACTCACCGATCCGGCACTCCGGCTCGGGCTGCTCGCTCTATGCCTGGTTTGCGGGGCGGCCTGCGGCGACGGAGACTCCACCGGCACCCCGGCGCCGGTGGCGACCGTGGCCGTCACACCCAACCCGGTGGACGTGCAGGTCGGCGCGACCGTCCAGCTCACCGCCACCCTCCGGGATGCCCAGGGGAACGAGCTGACCGGCCGGCCCGTCGCCTGGTCGAGCGGCGCGGAGGCGGTCGCCACCGTGGACCAGAACGGGCTGGTCACCGGACTGGCCGAGGGGCCGGTCGAGGTCACCGCCAGCAGCGAGGGGAAGAGGGGGAAGACGGTGATCGCGGTGGTGCCGGACGTGAACTCGCCCTCGGGAAAGAGGGTAATCGTCGGTCCCGGGGGCAAGGCTCCTTCGACCAAGGTGTCGGAGTACTCTCCACTCACCCAGCGGTGGGAGCTGACCGATCTGCTCCAGCCGTTGGATCCGGCGGGGTTCGCCCTCTTCTTTCCCGTTCCCTCCGGTGTCCGGCTCGCGTCGGTCGCGCTGGGTGGCGGGCCAAGGCTCGGGCGATCGGCCGCGACATCCGGGACGGTTCTCTTCGCCGGCGGCGCCGGCCAAGGCAACGTCATTTCCGTACGCCGGGCGGTCCTGGTCGATCCGGTCACGGGCGAGGCCAGCAGCCGACAGATGGTGGCCGCCCGCGTCTACTTCACCCTGACCCCACTGCCCGGCAATCGGGCGCTGCTGGCGGGCGGCGATAGCGGGACCATCGGCGGCGTCATCGCCACGCTCGCCTCAGCGGAGATCTTCGACCTGGCCGGCAGCCAGTTCACGGCGACCGGGTCGATGGCGCAAGCCCGCTCCCGCCACGCGGCCGCGCCGCTGCCCGACGGCCGGGTGCTGGTCACCGGCGGCCTGGTCCCGGCCGGCGGCGGTGCGACCGACGAGACCCAGACCACCGAGATCTTCGACCCGGTCGCCGGCACCTTCTCGCCCGGCCCCGATATGACCGTTGCCCGGTTCAATCACAGCGCCATTGCGCTGGATGACGGCCGGGTGCTGGTACTGGGCGGGAACCGTCGCCGTAGCGCCGAGGTCTACGATCCCGCGACCGGCGCCTTCACCGCGGTCGGCGACATGGAGGTAGTCCACGGACTGGGGCACCGGGCGGTCAAGCTGGCGGGCGGGAAGGTGCTGGTGCTGGGCGGAGACCTGGGCGCGATCCAGCCCAGCGCGGTGGCGGAGGTGTTCGACCCGGCGACGGACCAGTTCACCCGGGTCGCGGACATGACGACGGCCCGCATGCTGCACTTCGCGGTGCTCCTGGAGGGCGAGGGGACGGTGTTGGTGGGCGGAGGGCAGGACGACACGGGCGAGGTAGTGGCCAGCGCCGAGCTCTACGATCCGGTGGCGGACAAGTTCACCCCGGTCGAGGACCTGCCGTTGCCGGGGAGTGAGCAGGCCGCGGTGTTCGTTCCCGGCGAGGGCCAGTGATGCGGCGGGGCCGGTTGGGTCGCGGCTCTCACGTCGACACGGCGGTTGAACTTCCCATCCTCCCGGGCCAAACTCAGTCTCGGGCTCGTCGGCACCAAGGCGTAGCCGGCCTCCACGCTGCTACCATCACCCTCTCACGCTTCATCCTCCCGGGTGCCCCGCAAGGGGCGAGATCAACTCAGTCGACGACGTAGACCTTCCCGGCCTGCACCCTCACGGGGAGGTCGAGGAGGGGTGCCGGCGGTGGTCCGGCGAGGACCTTCCCGCGCCGGTCGTACTCGCCGCCGTGGCACGGGCACAGGATGCGCCTCTTCTCGCCGTCCCACGCCACCGTGCACCCCTCATGCGTGCACACCGCGGACAGCACCTCGACGTCGCCGTCCACGTTGAGCACGAGGACGGGCATGCCGTGGAAGCGGGAGGCCACGACCGCGCCGGGCGGGAGGTCGCTCATCTCCGCGACCAGGACGTCGGACGCCAGCAGCTCCGACGCTGCCGGCGGCATCGACAGGGCCGCCGCCCCCGCGCCCCCGAGCAGGAGCTTCAGAGCGCGGCGGCGGGACGGGGGCGGACCCTCGCTCACCGGATGCGCAGGGTGACCAGAGGGATGAGGCTCGCCGACGGGCCGCCGTCCGTGTGGTCGATCGTGTTCCCACCCGCCTTCCCGCTCAGGGTGCGGATCGCGAGGCTCACGACGGCCACCCCTACGACCCCGCCGAGCGCCCAGGTGCGCCCGCGATCGAGCTGACGACGCTCCACCCCGAGGACGTCGGCCTGGGAGAGGCTCACCCGCTCGTGCAGGTCCTCGGCGAAGAACCCCCGCTGGCGCACCGCCGACTCCACGAAGAGGGTGACGCCGCCGCCGTCGCGGTCGAGGAGCTCCCCCTCGAGGGTGCCGTCGTCGGCACGCACCGGGGCCGGCAGCCTCTCGCTCGCCTCCGCCGTCAGACGCGCGCGCACCGTCTCGCCCGGGGAGATCGCATCGATGCGCACCGGCGTGTAGGTGTAGCAGGCGACCTGCGACGCAGTGGTCAGCGCGAGTACCGTGGCACGCAGCTTCATACCATCCACCCATCCGCACGGGGTCGAAGCGGACCGGCAGCAGGTCGGTCGGCTAGCGCGAGCCGCCGTCGTTCCTGTAGACCCGGCCGCCCTTCATGACGAAGCGCACGCGGCCCAGGGCCCCTGGATCGTCCAGGGGATTCCCGTCGAGCGCGATCAGGTCCGCCTCCATGCCGGGAGCGACGGAGCCGATCCGATCCTGGAGTCCGAGCTCGGTGGCGGCCAGCGACGTGGCCGACACGACGGCCGCCATCGGATCCTGTCCGCCCTTCTCGATCCGGTACACCAGCTCCTGGTAGTTCCTTCCATGGGAGCCCGCGACGGCGTCCGTGCCGAACACGATCTTCAGGCCGGGCACGGTCAGCGCCTGCTTGAAGACCTGGAGCGCGAGCGGCACCGCGCGGCGCATCTCCGCGAAGCCCTCCTCGGTGTAGTTGCCGATCCCCACGAAGTGCTCGGCGTTCTCGAAGTAGTTGCGGAAGACGAGGTCGATGTTGGGATCGAAGTAGACGCCGCGCTCGGCCATGAGCTTCAGCGTGGCGAGGTCGAGGAGCGCGCCGTGCTCGACGCCGGTGCACCCCGCCTGCACCACGCGGCGCACCGTCTCCGGATTGTACGCGTGCACGAGCGTGCGCAGCCCGCGCGCCTTCGCTTCGCCACACGCGGCGTCCAGCTGCTCCTGGGTGAGCGTCGGCTCGCCGCCGTCCCGGATGCTGCCGGAGGCGAAGATCTTGATCGCGTCCGCGCCGCGGTCCGCCATCGCGTCCACGTGCCGCCGGATCTCCTCCGGCCCGCCGGTCTGGTCGGTCACCGGCGAGATCGACGTGAGCACCCGCGCCCCGGGGAGGAGCCCCTCGTTCACGAAGGCGCGGAGCGGCACGTCGACGGGCGACCCGAGGCTCTGCACCGTGGTCACGCCGCCCCTGAGCGTCTCCCAGGCGTTCTGCGCGGCGTAGAGGACGCTCTCCTCGGGCGTCTCCTCCACCTGGCCGCTGTGCGTCTTGCCCGTCGCCCTGTCGAAGTGCCAGTTGATGTGGACGTGCGTGTCGATGAGGCCGGGCATGAGCGTGAGGTCGCCGAGCTCGTAGCGCGTGTCCCCCCGCCCGCTCCCTCCCGGCACGATCGCGGCGATGGCGCTCCCACGCACCACCACGTCCCGGTCCTCCTGCATCCCGCCGCGACCGTCGAGCAGGCGCCGCGCGTGCAGGACGACGGTGCCCTCCTGGGCGCGCGCACCCGACGGCAGCGCGGTGGCGACAGCCGCGAGCGCGACGGCGAAGAGGCGATGGAGCTTCATCGATCGGACCCCCGGATTCGAGATTGCGTCTTCCCTGCGCCCCTGCCGCTCACGAGCCCGGGAGCGCGAAAACCGTGAGCTTCGCGCCGGCCCCCGACCCGTTGGCGATCGCCACGAACTGTCGTCCCGAGCTCGTCGCGTAGCTCATCGGGTTGCTGTAGCCCCGCCCGTCGAGGTCCGCGCTCCACAACTCCTCGCCGGTCTCCTTGTCGAACGCGTACAGCGCGGACGCGCCACCCGCCACGAACACCAGCCCGCCGGCGGTCACCATCGGCCCCGACGCGCCCGCGTGCCCCAGGCGCTTCGGCAGCTCGACGCCGCGGAGCGCAGGGTTGTACCGGATCTCGGGCATGTCACCCACCGGTACCGTCCACTTCTTGTCGCCGGTGTTCAGGTCGTAGGCCACGAGCGTGCCGTACGGGGGCTTGATCACGGGCAGGCCGTTGGGCATCCGGATGCCCATGGCGTCGATGTCGACGAAGTACTCGGCGTCGACGGCGGACGGGTCCCCCTCGACGATCCTCAGCCGCGCGGGATCGTCCGACGACTTCACGTACAGCCACCCCGTCTCGGGGTCGGCCGCCGCTCCGCCCCAGTCGGCGCCCCCGATCACGCCCGGGAGCATCAGCGTCCCCTGGAGCGAGGGCGGCGTGTAGAGCGGCCCCGTCCGGTACGGCCGCAGGAACCGCATCGCCTCGGCCCGGATCGCCGGCGTGAAGTCCACGACGTCGTCCTCCGTGAACCCCTGTCGCGCGAACGGCTCCGGGCGGGTCGGGAACGGCTGCGTGGGCCACGCCTCCTCCCCCGGCACGTCGCTCGACGCGACCGGCCGCTCCTCGACGGGCCAGAGCGGCTCGCCGCTCACCCGGTCGAACACGAACAGGAAGCCGCTCTTCACGGCCTGCGCCACCACGTCCACCGCGCGGCCGTCGTGCTGCACGGTCAGCAGGGTAGGCGCACCCGACAGGTCGTAGTCCCACAGCCCGTGGTGGACGGCCTGGAAGTGCCACACGCGCTCGCCGGTCGCGGCGTTCAGGCACACCACGCTCTCGGCGAAGAGGTCCGCGCCCTTCCTCGCGCCCCCGTACCAGTCGTTGGACGGTGTTCCCACCGGGACGTACAGGTAGCCGCGCCCGGCGTCGAGGCTCATCTGCGCCCACGCGTTCGTGTGCCCGGTGTACGCGTTCGACCCGTCCTTCCAGGTGTCGGCGCCGAACTCGCCCGCCTGCGGGATGAGGTCGAAGCGCCAGGCCAGCGCGCCCGTGTGCACGTCGAACGCGAGGATGTTCCCGGGCGGATCGTTCTTGTACACGAAGCCGTCCCACACCCCGTTGCCGAGGATCACCAGGTCGCGGAACACGACCGGGGGAGAGGTCTGCGTGTAGTGCATCGGGTTGGTCGGCCACATCAGGTGATCGGTGAGGATCACCGTGCCGTGGTCGCCGAAGCCGTCGATGGGTCGGCCCGTCGCGAAGTCGAGCGCGATGAGGCGCCAGCGGGTGTTCAGGAAGATCCGCCGCCCGTCCGGCCCGCTCCACACCGCGACACCGCGATGGACGAGCCCGGTGCCGTTGGGCGGCTGGCCCCACTGGACCGTCTGCGGATCGTAGGTCCACAGCTCCGCGCCCGTCGTCGCGTCCAGCGCGACCACGCGGTTGTAGGGCGTGGTCACGATCATCGTGTCGTCGATGACCAGGGGCGTATCCTCGAACGCGCCCGGCCGCACGCCCCGTCCCGGCACCGGCACGCGCGCGCCGGTGATCGGCTTCTCGCCCGTCTCCCACTCCCACGCCACCTCCAGCCCGCCGACGTTCTCGCGGGTGATCGCCCCCAGGGGGGAGTACTGCATCGCGCCCTGATCCCCCCCGTACACGGGCCAGTCCCCCGGGCGCTCGGGCGGGGCGGCGGGGGCGCACGAGGCGAGCACGAGCGACGCGAGCCCGACCCATCCGAGCCGCACGCGCCCGCCCGCGACCGCAACGGCCGGCGCGCTCATCGGTGCAGCTCCGCCCGCAGCCGCTCCGCCGCCGCCGTCGCCTCGTCGAGCGCTTCCAGCAAGCGCGCCCGCTCGCGAAGGAGCGTCGTCTCCGCCAGGTGGTAGCGATCGGACCCGGGGTCGCTCGACGCCAGCATCTCCACCGGCCCGAGCCCGGGGAGGTCGCCCTCGTCCGTGGCCGGATCCGGATGGTAGGGGCCCTGCAGGGTGTAGAGCACGCGGTGCAGCGGGCGCAGGACCGCGACGCGGGCGAGGTCCACCGCCGGGTCCCCTCCCGGAGGGAGCGACGACTCGACGTCCCGCACGACCTCGAGGAGCGCGCGCTGACGCGTGGTCGCCTCGGCGAGGTCCAGCCTCCCACCCGCTCGTTGCTGGGCATCCGCCACGAGCGCGCCCAGCCGCTCGACCGTGGCCGTCGGGTCGATCGGGAGGTTCGGCTCGCCCAGGAGGCGCGCGAGCGCCGAGGCGTAGAGCTCGGCGTCCACCTCGAGCACGTCGAGGTCCACCTTGTCACGGGTGTCGTCCGGCGTGTGCCACCACCAGTACCCGCCGTCCTCCTGGGGCCGCGAGTGGTTGATCTGGAGGAGCGGAAGACCCACGCCGTTGAACGACTCGTCCGAGTTGCGGCCCGGATAGCGGGGTCGGATCGAATCGCCGACGCCGTCCCTCACGACCGTGGCGGCCAGGCCGGCGAGCGACGCCGTGGTGGCGGCGCCGAATCGCTTGGCCCCCGTCTGCCCGAGGCCCTCGACGTTCACGTAGGCCACCGCCCGCCGGCGGAGCGCGTCGAACTCGTGGTCCACGTACCAGGTCGACCCGGCGTACCGTCCGTTGCTGTGGCCAGGCCACCACGCGACCACGAGTCCGCGCCGGAGGGCGTCGCGGTGGCGGTGGAACGCGCGCGCCAGCTCGAGCATCGCGGCGTTGGCGCCCCCGTTGTCGGTCCCGCCGAAGTGCCACGCATCCACGTGGCCTCCGAGGAGCACGAAAGGGGCGTCGGGGTCGGGCGCGGCGACGTGTGCGAGGACGAGGTGGAGCTCCTTCCACCCGGCGCGGGTCTCCGTGGAGAGACGGATCCTGACCGCCCCCCCGCCGAGCATCCCGCGCAGTCGGTCCCCGTCGCTCCGGCGCACCTCCGCCACGGGCAGGGTGGGGATGCGGTGGTAGTCGCGCAGGGAAGGCGCACCCCAGACCGTCGTCGTGGTGAGATCGTTCAGCCGCTCCTCGGGATTGACGAACACGGCGCCCGCGGCGCCGAGCGCCGCCACCTTCGTGACCTCGTCCGGGCCCGGCGTGCCCGTGACCAGCGCGATCTTCCCGCGCAGGTCGGGACGCGCCGCCTGGCCAGGAGTGGCGAGCCTGCCGTCCCCGACGAGCACGAGCCGCTCGCCTGCGGCCGTCATCAGCTCGGGGAGGTCGTCAGCGCTCCCGAGGTCCACGACCGCTCCCTCCAGCCGGGACACCGACCCCGAGCCGGCGATCGTGATCGCCTCCGGCGCGAAGCCGGTGCCGATCACCTCCACGCGGGCGGCGACCGGGTCGCTGATGAACGCCATGAACGTGTCGACGGTCACCGGCACGCCGTCTCCCTCCAGGACGGAGACGATGTGGTCGATCGCCGCGAACTCGCCCTCGCTCCCGGAGAGGCGGTCGTACTGGTCGATGGCGTCCACCTGCACGCCCAGCCCCTCCGCCGTGACCTCCTCGCGTACCGCTGCGGCGAGCGCGGACGCCGACCCACCGCCGGGCGTTCCCCGTGCGTCGGCGCAGCCGCCCAGGAGGAGCGCGGCGAGCGCCATGCACCCGGAGGCGTAGGCGAACGCGAGCGCGCCCCCCCGCCGACCCGTGCTCATCGGTCGGCCGGAGGCGCGGAGGTCCGTTCCGGGAACGCGCGCCCGATCTCGGCCGCGGAGTGGAGCCCCAGCGCCGCGAAGGTGAGCGTCCCGTTCGTGCAGCTGGTGGTCGGGAGCGTGGGTGCGCCCACGACGAAGAGGTTCTCGTGGTCGTGCGTGCGCCCCCACTTGTCCACGACGCTCGCGGACGGATCGGCGCCCATGCGGCATCCGCCGCCCGGGTGCTCCTGGGCGTCGCTCGGCGCCACCCTGAGGAGCTTGCCGTCACCCGCCTTCGCGAACTTCTCGAAGAGCGCACGGATCGTCTCCTCGCTGTATGCGCGCAGGCCGCGGGAGACCTCGCTGTCCCGGAACTGCACGCGGGGGAGCGGGTCGCCCCACGCGTTCGTGAAGCCACGGTCGAGCGTCAGCTCGCTCGACCGGTCGGGGATCACGTCGTAGTAGCAGCGTAGCCGCGCCGTTCCCTTGCCGGACGTCGCCCGCGCGCGCCAGTCCGCGAGCACCTCGTCCCCGAGGAGGACGCCGCCCTCGTCGTCCACGAGGCGTGGCGTACGGCCGTAGTCGGACTCCCAGACGCGGAAGTCGTGGCGCAGGTACCGGCTCGGCCCGTCCTTCATCCAGTGCTTCGAGATGAGGCTGTGCTGGCCGTTCATCCCGGGATAGATGTCCATGGGGAGCTCGACGTACCCGTTCACGCCGCGGTGGCCCGCCAGGTACTTCCCCACCAGCCCCGAGCCGTTGGCCAACCCGTCCGGAAAGCGGTCGCCCGCGGAGAGGAGGAGCAGGTGGGGCACCCAGACGAAGCCGCCCGCGAGCACGAAGGTCTCGGCGCGCAGCTCGATCTCGTCGTCGGGGCCCTTCCGGCTCACCGCCGTCGCGCGCTCGACGCGGGTGCCTCCCGGCGCGAGGACGAGCCGCCGGACCAGCGTGTCCGTGACGAGCTCGATCCTGCCCTGGTCGCGCAGCGCGTAGAACGTGAAGTCCGGTGAATACTTCGCGCCGACCGGACAGATCGGGGAGCACGTCTCGTTGCGGCAGCATACGGCCCGCCCGTCCCAGGCCACGGAGTTCTTGGCGGACGGCATGGCCCAGAACGGCACGCCCGACTTCTCCGCCCATTCCTTCAGGCGCACGAGGTTGTACGTGAGCGGGAGGGGCGGCATCGGGTACGCGCCCGACCTGGGGTCCAGCTCCGGAGCACCCTGGACGCCGGCCACGCCGATGCGCTCCTCGGCCTCCTGGTAGAAGGAGTCGAGCTCGTCGTAGTCGAGCGGCCAGTCCGTCCCGACCCCGTAGGTGGCATGGACCCGCATGTCCTCCGGGCTGAAGCGCGGGGTCACCGCGCCCCAGTGCATCGCCAGCCCCCCGACCTGCATCGACGGCGAGTACCCCATCGGCCGTCCCTCCACGTCCTGCGAGACGACGTGGTCGTCCGGCCAGGGATTCTCCTCGTAGTCGAGCCAACGCTGCCGGTGGCCATACCGCTCCGCGACGGGCGGCGGATGCCCTCCGGCCTCGACCACCATCACGCGCGCCTCGCGCTCGTCCGCGAGCTTCGCGGCCACCATGGCCGCGGTGATCCCCGCGCCGATGATGCAGACGTCGCTCTCCAGGACTCGTCTCATCGGGGTCAGCCCTCCCCGGCGAGTGCAGCCGGCTGGTCGGTGGAGGCGGCGAGCGGACGGCACGTCTGCGGGCTGATCGCCCGCCCGTAGCAGCGGTTCGTCGCGTCCGGCGTCGCCAGCCAGTACGCGAGGAGCGCCGCGGCCACGTGGTCGACCCGCGTCGCGTTCCCGAGACGCCTCAGCTCGGCGGCGTCGAGCTGTCCGCGCACCATCTCCCTGCGGCGCTCCATCGACGCTTCGGCGAAGCCCGTTCCCCAGCGCTTGCGCGCCTCGATCTCCAGCGCGCCCAGCTGCGACGCCCACCGCGGCGCCGGATCGCCCGGCCCGTAGCGGATCTCCTGGGAGCCGTAGCCGTGCATCAGCTCGGGCACGGGCTCGTAGCCGGCGAGCCAGGCCGTGAAGGCGTCCACGACCGACGTGCGCCCGTCCGCCCCGAGCTCCGTGGGGAGCACGACGTCGGCGACCGCGCCGAGAAGGGAGGGATCGAGCCCGGCTTCAGCCGCCCCACCCCTGTCCGGGGGCTCGCACCCCGCCAGGGTGAGCAGCCCGACGGCGGACGCCGCCCCCTGCTTCAGGAAGGTCCTGCGGTCGCTTCCGTGGGCCACGCGTGGGTCCTCCGTTGAACCGCGTGAGCGGCGGGAGCACCCGGTCGCCCACGCATCGATTGGAAAAGGAGCTCGCACCTCGTCCGGAACCCGGCGCGCAGGGAGCGCCCCCGACGGGACGCTCCCCACGCGCGCGACGATCGAATCCCGCGATCAGCCGATGTTGGTGTTCCGGTCCCGCTCGGCCTTCGAGATCGGGAAACAGAGGTTCTGAGCCTGGAGATGGGAGGCCTCTCCCACCATCTCCTTCGGATCCAGCGCGCCGGGCGTGCCGTCGTCCTGCCACCTGCGCAGGTCGCCGAGTCGCCGCCCTTCCAGCCAGAGGTCGATGCCGCGCTCGCGCTTGAGCAGCGTCCACGCCTCTTCCATCGACGTCGGCGCGATGGGATCCATGCCGGCGGTCGCGCGCACCTCGTTGATCTTGTCGACCGCGGCGGCCATCTGGTTGTCGTGCAACATCGCCTCGGCCTCGACGAGCCGCATCTCCGTGCCGGTGGAGAGGTCCATGGGGCTGGCGCGGTCGTACTTGGACTGCGGCCACCACGGGATCACCCCACAGCACTCCAGCGCGCCCGTGCCCACGTCGTTCGTGAACTTGTACGGGACGCGTGGGTCCCCGGTCTCGTCGAAATAGTCCGCGTACCAGGTGTTCCACTCGCTGTGCGCCTTGTAGGGCTGGTTCATGCTCGCCCAGGCGATCCGGTTCTGCTGGTAGTCGTCGCCGATGTTGAAGAACTGGAGCTGGAACGAGAACGCGGTGGGCACGTGCCCGGCGTCCGCCGCGGCCCCCGCCCAGTCGCCGAGCTGGACCTCGATGGCCGCGCGCCCGGCGTACGCCGCGGTGACGGCGGTGGCGTCTCCCGCGGCCTGCCCCACCGCGATGGCTTGCGTGAACTGCTCCTTCGCGCGATTCAGGTACTCCGACCGGTCCGTCGCGGCCGAGCCGTCGATGACGGCCTCGCACATGTTCTCGCCCAGGAGCCGATTGGAGTAGCCGGCCCACAGGTTGGCCAGCGCCACGTTGTCGTCCGAGCTCGCGTCGGCGCCCAGCACGTCGTTGAAGCGCTGGATCGCGTCCTCGGCCAGCCACCGGGCCTGCTGCGCCCCGGACCAGGGCGCGCCCTGCTCGTCCTCGTTGAGAAACCCGACCGAGTTGAACGGCTCGATGCCGAACTGGCCGGTCTGGCCGGTCGGGAAGAGCTCACGGGTCACCGCGGCGCCCTGGAGCGCCGTGTAGTTGATGCCGTCCACGAGGGCCCGCTTGATCCCGCCGATGATCGACGGGAAGGCCCCCGGGTCGTTGAGGTTGTCGGCCTGCACCGGGCCGGGGTTGGTCACGTCGAAGTTGCACGCGACGGGCATCGAGGCCAGAAGGGCCACCCCGACGAGCGCGAGACCCCGACGAAGGGACTTCGTCGAACGCGTCATGGTAGGCTCCTAGTAGTTGATGCGGAGGGAGATCGTGTACGACGCCGGGATCGGTATGCTCCCGCCGACCGAGTGCGTGAACTCGTTCCCACCCACCTGATCGCCTGTCTGGAAGCCGCCCGAGGTCTCGGGATCGATCAGCGAGTACGACGCCTTCTTCCACGTGTAGAAGTTCGACGCCGACACCGAGAGCCGTGCGCCGCTGGCGCCCAGGACCGACACCGAGAGCGGAATGCTCAGCGTGAGGTCGCGCATCCGGAAGAAGTCCATCGGGAAGATCGCGAAGTCGCGGTTGGCGAACGTCGGGATGCAGTAGGCCCGCTCCCTCGCCGTCACCTGGCTCATGTCCCCCGACTCGATCTTCGGATACGAGTTGAAGCAGGCCGGCCACCGGATGCCGCGCGTGATCGACTCCCCGTCCATGAGGCTGTAGGCGTAGTTGCCGCCCTGGTACTCGCCCCGTGCGCTGATCTCCATCCCACTCCACGGGAGGCGGATCGACGTGCTGCCGATGACGGTCTTGGTCGGCTGGTTGGGCCCGTAGACACAGTCCTGCTGGGTCACGGGGTCCGCGATCGCGTCGGGGTTCGTCACGCACAGACCGCGCATGACCGGGGCCGGCTGACCCTCGACGATGTATCCACGGTTCCCGACCGAGAACGACGGCACGCCGCCGAGGTCCGTGACCTCGCTCTTGTTCGTGGAGAGCGTCACCCCGGCCTCCCATCCCCACGCCTGGGTCTGGACGAGGCGCCCGTTCAAGGTGAGCTCGAAGCCCTGGTTCTTCAGCTCGCCGATGTTCGCGAGCTGGCTTCCCCATCCGCCGTTCGAGGGGATCTGCGACACGCGGAAGAGCGCGTCGCTCGTGATCTGATGGTAGTAGGTCGCGTCCACCGTGAGGCGCTCGGCGAGCAGCGACCAGTCGAAGCCGAGCTCGAGTTCGGTGGTGCGCTCGGGCCCCAGGTCCGGGTTCCCCAGGTTGTTCGGGAGGAACGCCACGCTGTTGCCGAGCTTGCCGGGGTTCCACGTCTGCACCGCGTCGAAGGCTCCCGGCGCGCGTCCGGCCTGACCCCAGGCCGCCCGCAGCTTCATGCTCCCCATCCCCGAGCTCCAGAACGGCTCGTCGGAGATGACGTAGCTGGCGCTCACCTTCGGATAGGCCTGCAGGCCCAGGTTCTGACCGAACGCGCTGTTCCCGTCGAACCGGATGCCCAGGGTGAGGAAGTAGCGGTCCTTCGCGCCGAAGACGTCCTGCACGAAGAAGCCGGCGTTGATCACGCGCCGCCGGTCCTCGAACCCGAGCGCGGTGCCGCCGCTCGACACGGTCGGCTCACCGGGGCCGGGGAAGTCCTGCGAGTAGGCCGAGGTGCTGTTCGTCTCGTTCTGGAACATCTGGGCGCCGACGGAGAGCGACGACGTCAGGGTGGTGGCGAGGTTCGAGTGCAGGCTCGCCACGTAGTCCAGGCTCAGCGTGCGGTTCTGCCACCGCGTGTCGTGCATGCGGCCCTTGGGCGTGTAGAAGAAGCCGAAGGGCTCCACGCCGCGCGTCTCCTGGTCGGCCAGGTCGTAACCGGCCGTGAGGCGCGTGGAGAAGTCGGCGCTCGGGCTGAAGGTCGCCGTGAAGCCGGTGGTGAGGTGGTCGATGAAGTTGCGCAGGTCGAAGTCCAGGACCTGGCTGATCACGTCGGGATCGTTGCTGTTGAAGTAGTTCCGCGCGCGGCGGAACGCGTTCAGCGTCACGCCCTCGGCCGTGCCACCGACCGGCGTCTTGCGCACGCGTGAGCGCGTGTAGCCTGTGTTCCACTGCACGGTGAGGTTGTCGACCGGGCTGAACGCGAGGTTCCCCCGTACGCTCCCCTGATGCAGCTCGTCGTTGGGGAGCGTGCCCGTCTGCTCGATGAGCCCACCGGACACGAAGTACGTGAAGTCCTCCGTGCCGCCGTTCACGCTCAGGTCGTAGCGCTGCTCGAGGCCCGTCCGCAGGTAGGGCTCGAGGTACATCTTCCCCGGCGTCCCGTAGGGATCCACCTCGCTCGCCGGGATCGTGATCGAGCTCCCGTCGAAGCCCTGCGACGGCCCGAAGTCCTGGACCTGGCTGAGCGCCTGGCTGATGTTGGCCGCCCACCGCGCCCGCCCCCGGTTCCCGCGCTTCGTGAAGATCTGGATCACGCCCGCGGCCGCCTCGGTGCCGTACAGCGTCGTCGCGGCCGGGCCCTTGATGACCTCGACCCGCTCGATGTCCTCCGGGTTGATGTCGTTCAGCGGGCTGTACGTCGAGTTGTCCGAGCTCCCCGCGTACCCGATCGGGAAGTAGTTCTTGGGGAACGACTCGTTCACGACGCGCGTGCCGTCCACGTAGATGAGCGGCTGGTTGCTCATGGTCGCGGAGACGTTGCCGCGCAGGCGGATCGCCGTGCCCCCGCCGGGCGAGCCGCTCGTGGCCGTCACGTTCATCCCGGAGACGCGCCCCTGCAGGAGCGTCGCCACGCTCGCGATCGGCTCCACCATGTTGCTGGTGTTGAGCTGGCCGATGCTGTTGCCGACCTCACGTCGGCGGGCGGCGCCGGCCGTGCCCGTCACGACGATCTCGTCGAGCCCCAGGGCCTCCTCCCCCAGGGAGAAGTTCTGGTCCAGCGTCTGCCCGGCGGAGACCGTCACCTCCTGCGTGAGGCTCTTGTAGCCGATCCGCTCCACCTGGATCGTGTAGCTCCCCGCCGGGACGTTGAGCAGCAGGTAGCGGCCGCTCGAGTTCGTGAGCGTGCCCGTCCCCGTTCCGGCCAGGTAGACCTGGACAGCGCTCAGCGCCGCGCCGGACGCGGCGTCGGACACCTGCCCCGTGATCGTGGCGGTCTGCTGAGCGGCGGCCGACCCACCGAAGACGCCGACCGCGAACATCGCGCCCGCCAACCGTCCGAATCCCCACCCGCCCCCGCGGGACCGCGCGCCTCCGCGGCGCCCGAGTGTCATGCGTAGCAGAACGCTCATACAACCTCCCCCAAAAGGTTGCGGAGTCGGGAGAACCCGTACCGATGAGAACGGGTCTCCGACTCATTCTGGTTGTGGCGAGCCAGGATAGGGATCGCATTATTGTATGTCAAATGACGATCGCATATATGTGACGCCCTGGTGCCGGCAGCGCCTTCGCCGGACCGGACCGTCGTCCGTCATCGAGGGGGAGCCCCGTGGCAGCGTTCGAGATCGGTGGCACGTGCGTCGCGCCCGCGACCCGCGGGAAGGGCCTCCTGGAGGTGCCGGGAACGGCCGTGCGCATGCCGTTCACGGTGGTGAACGGCTCGGGGGACGGGCCCGCGGTGCTCTTCACCGGCGGCGTGCACGGCGGCGAATATCCCGGCATCGAGGCGGCCATGCGCCTCGCGCGCGAGCTCGACCCGGCCGTGGTCCGGGGCGTGGTGGTGGTGATCCACCCCGTCAGCCTCCCCTCCTTCCACGCGCGGCTGCAGTACCTGGTCCCCCAGGACGGGAAGAACCTGAACCGCCAGTTCCCCGGAAACGCGCTCGGCACCGTCTCGCAGCGCATGGCGCACGCGGTCATGGAGGTCGCCCGACGCATGGACGCCTGGGTGGATCTGCACGGGGGGGACATCCACGAGGCGCTCGTCCCCTTCTCGATCTATTCGGAGGTCGCGGACGCGAAGGTCGTCGCGACGTCCCGCGCCATGGCGCACGTGTACGGGATCGACTACGTCGTCGCGAGCGACAGCGTGAAGGGCGGGACGTACTCCGCCGCCGCGGCCGCCGGGATCCCCTGCATCCTCGCGGAGGCCGGCCAGGTCGGTCGGCTCGACGAGGAGAGCGTGCAGATCCACCTGCGGGGGTGCCGCAACGTGCTGCGCCGGCTCGGGAGCCTCCCCGGGGAGCCGGAGCCGGTCGCCCCGGTCCGGCCGCTGACGCGCTTCGCCTGGCGCTTCGCCGGGGAGGACGGGTGCTGGTATCCGTCCGTCGCGCTGGGTGACGACGTCGAGGAGGGCCAGCCCGTCGGCCTGGTGCGCGACTACTTCGGCGAGACCCTCCGGGAATACCTGGCCCCCGCCACGGGCGTCGTCCTCTTCCTCGTCACCTCGCTCGCGATGAACGCGGGCGACCCGCTCCTGGCGGTCGGCGCGCAGTAGTCCGGGTGGCCGGGGGGCGCCGTGCCCGGGAGGGCGACGCGCAGTATCGTGCACGGCCCGTTCAATCCCCGGAACCCTGGTTGGTGTCGAGTGCCCTCAGACGCGAGCTCCGCGCTCCTCCGAGATCCGATGGCCATCGCGGCGTGGCTGTCCGCCATTCCGGCCGTCGTCTTCTGGCTGAGCGGACTGCCCCGCCTCCGTCGCATCTTCGCGATCACGCCGCCCATCCTCTACGTCTACTTCCTGCCGACGGTGGCCACGACGCTCGGGATCACGCCCCAGGCGTCGGAGACCTACGACTGGCTCATCCGCTTCGCCCTCCCGCTCGCGCTCGTCCTCCTGATGATCACGGTGGACGTCCCGGCGCTCGCGCGCCTCGGGAAGACGGCGCTCTTCATGATGTTGGTGGGTACGCTCGGCATCGTCCTCGGGGGACCGCTCGCCCTCCTCGTGTTCGGGCACTGGCTTCCCGCCAACGCCTGGATGGGCTTCGCCGCGCTGTCGGGGAGCTGGATCGGCGGCGCGACGAACATGGTGGCGATGGCCGCGAGCGTGGGCACGCCGCCGGAGGCGCTCGGACCGGTGATCGTGGTGGACGCCGTGGTCGGCTACGGCTGGATGGGGGTGCTCCTCTTCCTGAGCGCCTACCAGACGGCCTTCGACCGTCGCACGAACGCGCGCACGGAGACGATGGAGGAGGCCAACCGGCACCTCTCGGAGGTGGAATCGCTCCGACGCCCGATCCAGGTGCGCGACGCGGCCATCCTGCTGGGACTCGGCCTGGTGGGCGCGGTCGTCTCGGTCGAGCTCGGCGACCGGCTCCCGGAGCTCGGCGACCCCACGATCATCAGCCACACCACGTGGGCCGTGATCCTGGTGGTCACGGTCGGCCTCCTCGTCTCGTTCACGCCGGCGCGGCGCCTCGAGCACGCGGGCGCCTCCAGGCTCGGCAACGCCTTCCTCTACATCCTCCTGGCGGGCCTCGGCTCCCAGGCGGACCTGCGCTCGGTGGTCGAGGCGCCGCTCTACCTCGCGGCGGGGGCGCTGTGGATCGCGTTCCAGGTCGTGCTGCTCCTGGGGGCGGCCCGCCTCGTCCGCGCCCCCCTCTTCTTCTTCGCGACCGGGAGCATGGCCAACATCGGTGGGGTCGTGTCCTCGCCCATCGTGGCCGGCGTCTACCAGCCGGCGATGGCGCCGGTCGGCCTCCTCATGGCGGTCCTCGGCAACATCCTGGGGATCTACGCAGCCCTGGTGTGCGCGTGGCTCCTGGCCCTCGTCGGGGGATAGCGGCCGGATCGCCGTAGCTGCCCGGCGGATCGCCGTCGACGCCTCGCCCCGCCGGCTCCGTGTCGGAACTTTGCGTTTCAAATATGTTCACCACTCCACACGACCCGATCGCACCGCCCACGCCGAGGCCCTCCATGCGACGCTCCCGCCCGCGCACCCCGTCCGCCTCCGTCGCCGCGGCGCTCCTCCTCGCCTCCCTCGTCTCCGCGCCGGGGCGTGCCCACGCGCAGACGCCGGTCGCGGTGAGGGCGGCGCGCGCCGTGGACGGCCACGGCCGCCTCCTGCGGAGCCCCGTGGTGATCGTGCGCGGCACCCGTATCGTGTCGGTCACCGAGGGCGGCAGCGTCCCGGCCGGCGCCGAGGTGATCGACCTCGGCGACCGCACCCTCCTGCCCGGCCTGATCGACGCGCACGTGCACGTGACCGCCAGCTTCGACAGGGACCATCGGCCGGCCACGGAAGCGCTCTTCGGCGCACGCAACGCCGCCGTCCTCCTCCAGAACGGCTTCACGACCGTGCGGAGCCTGGGCAGCCCGGACTGGGCCGATGTGGACCTGCGCGACGCCATCGCCCACGGGCTGGTGCCGGGGCCGCGCCTCCTCGTCTCCGGCGAGACGATCGACGACGGCAACGCGCCCGGCGTGGAGGGGGACCGCGTGAAGCGGGGCGCCGCCCCCGCGGACGAGGCCACGCTCCGCGCGATGGTGCGCGAGCGCGCCGAGCACGGGTCGGACTGGATCAAGGTCTTCGCGACCCGCAGCAGCCGGCAGGGCGGCACGCCGGTCTACTCCCAGGAGCAGCTCGACTGGATCTGCGGCGAGGCGCGGCGGGTCGGCATCCCGGTGGCCGCCCACGCGCACGCGGCCGAGGGCGTGCGCCGCGCCGTGCTCGCGGGGGCACGCACGATCGAGCACGGCGCCCTCCTCGACGAGGCCACGCTCGACCTCATGAAGGAGCGCGGCGCGTACCTCTCCCCGAACCTCTACCTGGGCCAGTACTACCTCGACCACGCGGCCGACTTCGGCTTCAGCGACGAGGCGCTCGAGTGGACCGCGAAGTTCCTCCCCATCCGCACGCGGACCTTCACCCGGGCGGTCGAGAAGGGCCTCGACATCATCTACGGCACGGACGCGAACTCGGGGTGGGTGTGGTCCGGCACGACGGCCGTCGAGTTCCAGAAGCGGGTGGAGGCCGGCCAGTCCCCGGCCGCGGCGATCGCCAGCGCCACGTCGAAGGCCGCCGAGGCGCTCATGGTTGCCGATTCGATCGGCGACCTCGCGCCCGGGAAGCTCGCCGACGTCATCGCGGTGGAGGGGAACCCCCTGGACGACATCGCGGCGCTCCTGCACGTCTCCTTCGTCATGAAGAACGGGGCGGTGGTCCGCCGACCGTGATGGGCGGCGAGCGCATCCGGCGATGACGTGGCACGCACGGGAGCGGCCTCCGGCGGAGCGCATCCGCCGCGCGGCCGGCGTCGCGCTGCTCGCGGCGGCGGCCGGGGCGTCGAGCACCTGCGCGCCCGCCGCCGGCGGTCCCGCCGGATCGGAGGCGGGCCGACCGCCGGGCGACGACCCGCCCACCTGGGCCGGCACCGTCGCCCCACTGGTGCGCGCGAGCTGCGCACCCTGCCACCGGCCCGGAGGGAGCGCACCCTTCCCCCTTGTCGACTACGCGGACGCGGCCGCACGCGTCGACCGCATCGCTCAGACGGTACGCGCCCGCACCATGCCGCCCTGGCTCCCGGATCCCGACGTGGGGGACTTCGCGGGGGATCGGCGCCTGACGGAGGACCAGGTCTCCGTCCTCCTCCGCTGGGCCTCGGCCGGGGCGCCGGAGGGGGATCCCGCCGCCGCGCCCCCGCCCCCTGCGTCCACCTCCGAGTGGAGCCTGGGCGAGCCGGACCTGGTCGTGGCGTTCCCCGCGGACACGGTGCCGGCCGAGGGTCACGACCTCTACCGCAACCTCGTCGCGGGCATCCCGGTGTCCGACGCCCGCTGGGTACGCGCCGTCGAGCTGCGACCGGGGAACGAGCGCGTCGTCCACCACGCGCGCATGATGGTGGACACGACGCCGTCGTCCCGGGAGCTGGCCGCCCGGGACGCCGAGAGGACCCTCGAGGTGATGCACGTGAGCGGACGGGCGCACGACCCCGACGGCTTCTTCCTCGGCTGGACGCCCGGGAAGGTGCCGGAAGCGGGGCGCCCGGACCTCGCCTGGCGGCTGGAGCCGGGAACCGATCTGGTGCTCCAGCTCCACCTGCGGCCGACCGGCACCGCGCAGGTGATCCGGCCGCGTGCGGGGCTCTATTTCGCGACCGCTCCGCCGGCGCGCGAGCAGGCGCTCGTCGTCCTGCGCTCCGTGGCGATCGACATCCCTCCCGGGGACACGTCCTTCGTGGCGGAGGAGAGCTACCGGCTCCCCGTGGCCGTCGACGTGCTGTCGATCTACCCCCACGCGCACTACGTGGGGCGACGGCTGGAGGCGTGGGCGTCCCCACCCACCGGGCGCCGCCGCGCGCTGATCCGGATCTCCGACTGGAACTTCAACTGGCAGGACGCCTATCGCTTCGCGAGGCCCGTCCGCCTTCCGGCCGGCTCGGTCCTCACCATGCACTACACGTACGACAACTCCGCCCGCAACCCGCGCAACCCCTTCGATCCTCCTCGCCGGATCGTCTACGGCCTGTCGTCCACCGACGAGATGGCGGAGCTCATCCTCCAGGTGCTGCCGGCCGATCCGGCGGACTACGACGCGCTCCGTGCGGACCTCGACCGCTTCGGGTACCAGGCCGACCGACGCCAACGGGCGGGCGCCCTCGTCGCGCAGGCGAGGGCCGCATCGGCCCAGGACCGCCTCGACGAGGCCCTCGATCTCTACCGCAGCTCGCTGGCGACCGGGAGCGACCCCTCGGTGATGGCCGAGATGGCCCAGGTCGAGATGCGTCGCGGGGACGGCGCAGCCGCCGTGGACGTGGCGGAGCGGGCCGCGGACCTGTCGGGCCGGCAGGAGCCGCGCGTGCTCGCGGTGCTCGCGCGCGCGTACGCGGGGGTCGGCCGCACCGAGGACGCCCGCACCACGCTGCGCGGCGCTCTGGAGCTGGCCCGGCGGAGGAAGCTCGGAGCGCTCGCCGACTCGCTCGCGGCCGAGCTGCGCACGCTGGGCCCGGCCGGCCGTCCGGAGCCGCCACGGAACCTCGACACTGGACGGCAGTACCCTTGAGGCGGTTTTTTGTGTGCTCAAATTGGCGATACAATTTTCCCCCGGGAGTCCCACGATGAAGCCCACACCCTCCCCCCGGATCCCGCCGCTCCTGGCCGCGGCGCTCGCGCTCCTCCTTCTTCCCGGCGCCGCCCGCTCCCAGGAAGGCACCGTGAGCATCCGCGCGAGCCGGGTGATCGACGGGAAGGGTCACGTGACCGAGAACGCCCGGGTGGTGGTGCGCGGCTCGAAGATCGTGAGCGTGGACCACGAGACGAACGCCACGTACGACCTCGCGGGGATGACGCTGCTCCCGGGCTTCATCGACGCGCACGACCACGTCTACTGGCACTTCAACCAGGAGGGCCGGCTCCACCGCCGCGGCGACGGCGAGGACGACGTGCAGGCGGAGCTGTCCGCCGCCGGCGAGGCGTGGAAGATCCTGGAGGGCGGGTTCACCACCGTGCAGAGCCCGGGATCCCCCGAGGACGCGGACCTGCGGGACTGGATCGAGGCCGGGCGCATCCCGGGCCCGCGGATCCTCACGTCGCTGCAGCCCTTCTCCAACGCGAACCTGTCCGCGGACTCGCTCCGCAAGCTCGTGCGCGAGCGCAAGGCGCAGGGGGCCGACTTCATCAAGATCTTCGCCTCGGAGAGCATCCGGACCGGCGGCGCCCAGACGATGTCCCTCGAGCAGCTCCGCGCCCTGTGCGGCGAGGCCAAGGCGCAGGGGCTGCGCACGCTCGTGCACGCGCACAGCGACGCGTCGGTGCGTGCCTCCGTCATGGCCGGGTGCACCCAGATCGAGCACGGCATCTTCGTGGCCGACAGCACCCTCCAGCTCATGGCCCGGCAGGGCACCTGGTTCGACCCGCAGTGCGGTCTGGTCTTCCACAACTACCTCGACAACTGGTCCCACTTCGAGGGGCTCGGGAACTACAACGCCGAGGGGAAGGCCTCGATGGAGAAGGGGATCGGGCTCGCGCTCGACGGCTATCGCCGGGCGCTCGCGACCCCCGGTCTCATGCTCGCGTACGGCACCGACGCGGTGGCGGGAGCCCACGGCCGGGAGGGCGAGGACATGGTGTGCCTGGTGCAGCAGGTCCACGCCGACCCGATGCGCGTCCTGACCGAGGCGACGTCCGCGAACGCGGAGGCCATGCACCTCGGCGACCGGACCGGCTCGATCGCGCCGGGGATGGAGGCCGACCTCGTCGCGGTCGCGGGGAACCCGCTCCAGGACATCACGGCCGTGCGCGACGTGCGCTTCGTGATGAAGGGCGGCCACGTGTACCGGAACGACCGGAGCGCGGCGACGACCTCACGGTGAGGCGGGGGGCGCCCCGCCCGGCTCACGAGCCGCCGGGCGAGGCCTCCCTCGCGCCGAGCAGCTCGTCCAGGGCGCGGAGCTGGACGTCGATGCGCACGGACAGGGTGTCGAAGACCGCGAGCTCGGAGCGGGTCGGCGGCGCCTCGGCGCTCAGCACGGTCCGCGACAGCGAGCCGAGCTGGTTGTAGAGCCCCTTCGGCCCGGCGTCCATCGGGTTGTCGGGGTTGGTGAGGCGCTGCAGGCGGCCCTCGATCTCGCGCAGCCGCGGCGCGAGCGTCGCGTCGCCCGACGCGGCCAACCGGTCGCGGGCGTCGTGGATACGCCCGAGCGCGTCGACCACCTCGGAGGCGCGGCGCCGGATCTCCATCATGAGACGGAACTGCGCCTGCAGGTCGGCGTCGGTCGCCGCCACGTCCGGGTCCCTCCGGATCTCGAAGGGCTGCTCGAGGCTGTCACCGTCCACGGAGAGGCGCACGCGGTACCGGCCGGGCGGCACGACCGGTGCCGCGGGGCTCGTGGCCTCGAGCGAGGTGAGCGCCCCGTCGCGCGGCGCCTCGGGGACGTCCGGGTAGCGCATGTCCCAGAGGAACCGGTTCATCCCCGCGCGCGCCGGGATCCCCCCGCGCCCGGAGGTGGTGCTGGAGAAGCTCCGGATCTCGGTCCCCGTGGCGTCGAGGATCGTGAGCGTCGCCTCTCCGGTCGGCGCGGCCGCGAGATGGTAGTCGACGAGCACGCCGGTCGGCGGGTTCGTCCCCGCTCCGGGCACCGGCCGCGACGGGCCCGGCCTCCACGCCAGGTTGCGCGTGGTGGGCACGGGCGCGAAGAGGTGCGCGGGCTCCGCGACCACCTCGGGCGTGAGCCGGCGAAGCGGGTCGACGTCGTCGAGGATCCAGACCCCGCGCCCGTGCGTGGCGACGACCAGGTCGTTGCCCACCACGAGCATCGACATCGCGGCCGCAACCGGGAGGTTGCGCTGCAACGGCTGCCAGGACGCGCCGTCGTCGAAGGACACCCGGACGCCGGTCTCGGTCCCCGCGTACAGGAGCCCGGCGCGGACGGGGTCCTCCCGGATCACGTACGTGAAGTCGTCGTCGCGAAGGCCCCCGGTGATGCGCTGCCACGTGCGTCCGTAGTCCGTGGTCTTCAGCAGGTACGGCGCCCGGTCGCTCATCCGGTGGCGCTCTCCGGACACGTAGGCCGTCCCGGGGTGGTGGGCCGAGGCGGCCACGGCGGTGATCGTCGTCCACTCGGGGAGGTCGGGCGGGGACACGTCCTGCCAGGTGCGCCCCCCGTCCCGGGTGAGCTGGACCGTGCTGTCGTCCGTGCCGACCCACAGCTCGTTCGCGTCGAGTGGGGACTCCTCGATCGAGCGGATGAGGCTGACGTAGTAGAGCGACGACGCGATCGACGTGATCGGCCGCCCCGGGATGTTCCCCATCACGTCCTTCCGGTCGCGCGACAGGTCCGGGCTCACGCGCTCCCACGTCTGGCCTTCGTCCTGGGTCCGGTACAGGTACTGCGAGCCCGTGTAGAGCACGCCCGGGTCGTGCGGGGAGAGGTAGACGGGGAAGGAGTAGTAGAACCGCTCCTGCACGTCCTTGATCGCCTTGCCGAACTCGTCCTCGGGCCAGACGCTGATGTCCCTTCCCTGTCCACCGGCGCGATCGAAGCGCACGATGCTCGTCCGGTCGCCCGCGTACACCACGCTCCCGTCCGGCTTCACGGCGGTCTGCCCTCCCTCGCCCTGCGGGATCGCGAGGTAGTCCTCCAGGGTGATCGACGTCCCTTCGGATCGGCTCGGAAAGGCCACGTGGGAGTTGTCGTTCTGGGCGGTGTAGATCCAGTAGGGGTCGCGGTGGTCGACGGCCAGGCTGAAGAGGTCGGCGGTGGGCTGGTTGTCGAGCGTGGACCACGAGCGTCCGCCGTCGAGCGTGACGGAGGCGCCGCCGTCGCTCCCGTCGATGATCCGGCGCGCGTCGCGCGGGTCGATCCACATGGCGTGGTGGTCGCTGTGACGCATCGGCACGGTCGAGAAGGTCAGGCCGCCGTCCGTCGACTTCCACAGCGCGATGTGCTGGACGTAGACGACGTCCGGGTCGCGCGTGTCCGCGCGGATGTGCGAATAGGATGCGGGGAACAGGCGGTAGGCCCGGTCGACCGAGGCCTTCCTCCAGGTCGCGCCGGCGTCGTCCGAGCGGTACACGCCGCCGTCGGCGGCCTCGACGATCGCGTAGACGCGGCTCGGGCGTGCGGGCGACACCGCGACGCCGATCTTCCCGACCGGGCCTGCCGGAAACCCGGGGTTGTGCGTGAGATCGGACCAGGAGTCGCCCCCGTCCGTGGTCTTGTACAGGCCGCTCCCGGGTCCGCCGCTGATCTCGTCCCACGGGTAGCGAACGTGGTGGTCCAGCGCCGCGTAGAGCACGTTCGGGTGCGCCGGGTCGATCGACAGGTCGACGGCGCCCGCCAGGTCGTTCTGGTACAGAACCCGCTGCCAGGTGCGCCCTCCGTCCCGCGTGCGGTAGACGCCGCGGTCGGTGCTCGGGCCGAACAGGTCCCCCTTGGCCGCCACGTAGGCGACGTCCGGGTCGCGCGGATGGACCACGAGCGCGGCGATGTGCCGCGTCGCCTCGAGGCCGACGTGCGTCCAGCTCTCCCCGCCGTCGGTGGACCTGTAGACGCCGTCACCCCCGGTGACGTGCTGGCGCGGGATGCCCTCGCCGGTGCCGACCCATACGACGCGCGGGTTCGAGGGCGCCACGGCGATGGCGCCCACCGGCGCGACGTCGAGCCAGCCGTCGGACACGTTGCTCCACGTCACGCCGGCGTCCGTGGTCTTCCACACGCCCCCGTGGCCGGTGCCGAAGTAGAAGACGAGGGGGTCGTCCGGGTCCCCGGCGACCGCCGGGGCGCGGCCACCCCGTACGGGCCCGACGAACCGCCACTCGAGCCCGCTCAGGAACGTCGGAGGGACGGCGGGATAAGCCCCCGCGGTCGCAGAAGCGGGCGGCTCCGCCGCCGGGGCGCAAGCGGATCCGATCGCGCACAGGGCGGCGGCCACGACCCGCCGTCGCTTCGCCGGAGAGGGTCCGGTCGGCGATGGCTTCCCGCTCACAGGTCTCTTCGTCCTCATGGTGCGCTCCGCCACCCCGGGGTCGCTCGATGCATCCCGGTCGGACGCCCTGACCGGCGGGCCCGACGCGTCAGGGGTCGACTTGGCACGCAATATTGTACGACGATTCCTTCCTGTCACGCGGGCCCGCGTCATCCGTCCCTGGGGTGAGGGGAATCCACGATGCGACGAAAGGACGAAGACGACATGAGCAGATCGATCGACTACGCCAGGGTGATGCCCGACGGCGTGAAGGCGATCCGTGCGCTCGAGCACTCGGTGCGCAGCTCGGGCCTCGAGGAGAGCCTCCTGGAGCTCGTGCGCCTGCGGGCCTCCTACCTGAACGGCTGCGCGTACTGCGTCGACATGCACACCAAGGACGCACGCGCCCAGGGGGAGTCGGAGCAGCGCCTCTACGCGGTCCCGGTGTGGCGCGAGACACCGTTCTTCACGCCGCGCGAGCGCGCCGCGCTGGCGTGGACCGAGGCGATGACCCTGCTCGCCGCCGGGAGCGACCCGTCCCCCACCTTCGACGAGGCGCGCGCCTTCTTCACGGAGGAGGAGATGGTGGGCCTGACCATGGCCGTGGTGGCCATCAACTGCTGGAACCGGCTCTGCGTCGGGTTGGGCGCAGACGTCGGGAGCTACCAGCCGGGCGCGCACGCGGCCGGGCGAGGGGACTGAGCCCCCCGCCCGGCCGGCTCGCTCAGGATACGCGCAGCGACGCTACCGGATCGGCACGCGACGCACGGCGCGCCGGCACGTAGGCCGCGGCCCACGCGACGGCCAGGAGCACGACCACCGCGCCCCCGAAGGAGAGCGGGTCGAGCGCGTCGACCCCGTAGAGGAAGCCGCCCAGCCGGGGCGCGGCCAGCGCCGACACGACCACGCCCACGAGGAGTCCGGCGAGCACGATGCCCGCCACCTCGCGCACGACCATCCTCACGACGCCGGAGCGCTCCGCCCCGAGCGCGATGCGGATGCCCAGCTCCGACGTGCGCCGGGCCACGCTGAAGCTCACCACCGCGTAGATCCCGAGACCGGCGAGGAGGAGCGCGAGCACGGAGAACGCCCCCATCGCGCGGGCGGCCATGCGCGGCACCGCCAGCGTGGCGCCGAAGTGCGTGGCGAGCGTGCCCTGGGCGTCGACCACCGCGGAGGGGCTCAGCGCCGCCAGCTCCCGTCGCATGGGCGCGAGGAGCGCCGCCGGGTCACCGTCCGTGCGGGCCACGACGTAGGCGGGGGCGTACGCGGCCTGGCGGGTCGAGCGATAGAACATGGGCTGCGGCCTCTCGCCGAGGCTCGACACCGACACGTCACCCACGACGCCCACGACCGTGCGTGTCCAGCTCTGGGATCCCTGACCGCGCAAGCGACGTCCGATCGGGTCGGCGTCTCCCCAGAACCGCCGCGCCGCCGCCTGGCTGACGAGGATGGCGATCCCACTGCCACCGGGTACGTCGTCCTCTCCGAACAGCCGTCCTGCCATCAGGGGAATCCCCATCGTCTCGAAGTAGCCGTCGGTGACGAGGGCGAACGGGAGCTCGACCGCGTCCGTCCCCGCGGGGGGCGTGTATCCCTCCACCTCCGTGGTGGTGGTGCCCGCGCGCTGAGCGGGGAGGCGCGTCACGAGGGCCGCCTGCGTGACCCCGGGGAGCGCCAGGAGCCGATCGCGGAGCGCGTCCAGGGCGGCGCGCACCTGGTCGCCCTCGAGCCCGGCGTGGCTCCAGTCCACCCGCAGATAGGCCACGTGGTCCACGTCCACGCCGGGATCCATCGTCTGGAGGGCGGTCAGGCTCCGTGCGATCAGCCCCGTGCCGAGCACGAGGACGAGCGACGCCGCGACCTGGACCGCCACGAGCAGGGAGCGCAGGCGGGTGGTGCCCCGGTCGGCCGAGCCGCTCCGCCGGTCGTCCCGCAGCACGCGCGCCACGTCCGACCGCACCGAGCGGATCGCGGGCGCCAGCCCGAACAGGACCCCGGTGAGCGCCATGAGCACCACGGAGAAGAGCGCGACGCGCCCGTCGATCCCCAGCTCGAGGGTCCCGCCGACCACGGAGGCCAGGGGGAGCGCGGGGATGGCGGCGAGGGCCCACCGGGTGAGGAGGAGGCCGAGCGCGCCTCCCATGAGGGCGAGCAGGAGGGATTCGAAGACGAAGAGCCGGGCGACGCGCCCCTTCGGCGCGCCGAGCGCCGTGCGCACGGCGGTCTCCCCCGAGCGGCTCAGCCCGCGCACCAGGAGGAGGTTCGCCAGGTTGGCGCACGCGAGCAGGAGGATCGTGAGCACCACGGCGGAGAGGAGTCCGCCCGCCATGAAGAGCCTCGCGTCCCCCTGGGGATGCATGCGCACGTCCTTCGACGCGAACACCGTGATGCCGCGTCCCTTGTTGAACTCCGGGTACTCCTCGGCGAGGCGCGCGGCGAGCGCGTCCATGGCGGACTGGGCCTGCTGGACGGTCGCGCCGGGCGCGAGGCGGGCGAGCACGTCGTACCAGTGGTCCCCACGCAGCTCGAGGTTGGCCACCTGGTAATCGCCGCTCACCGGGGTGGCCGAGATCGACAGCCAGAAGTCGGTGAGGAGCGGCGTGACCGTGCTGGTGAGCCCCTCCGGCCCGACCCCGATGATCGTCACCGGCTGGCCGTTGAGCCGGATCGTCCGGCCCACCACGTCCGGGTCTCCGCCGAAGCGGGCGTGCCAGGTCGCGGCGCTCACCACCGCCAGTCGAGCTCCCCCCACCACGTCCTGTTCGGGCCCGAACCATCGTCCGCGCTGCACCGGGATGCCCAGCACCTTCAGGTAGCTCGACGTGGTGTACTCGGTGGCGACCTGCACGAGACCGTCGGGCCCCTCCCACGTGGCCGAGGAAGGCGTGGTGGCCGCCACCGCCTGGAAGACGTCGGCGCCCGCCATGTCCCGCGTCGCCGGGAAGGAGCTCGAGCTCGGCTCGCCGTCGTCGGAGTCCTGGTAGACGTGCACCACCTCCTCGGGATGGCTCCACGGCGGCGGCCGGAAGATGAGCGCGTCGACCACCGTGAAGACGGTGGTGTTGGCACCGATGCCGATGGCCAGGAGCGCCACCGCGCCCACCGTGAACAGCGGCGAGCGCAGGAGATGGCGAGCGGCGTAGCGGACGTCCTGCAGCAGCGTTCCCATGTGAAGCCCCCCTCCCTCCGTGTCCGTGCGGCGCAGCGCCCACGCCGTCGATCCCGCGTCCCCGAGCGTCCGCCACCAGAGGCGGATCCGCTCACGCGCCCCCCCGGCCCGCTCGAGGCGGGCGCGGAAGAGGTGCGCCATCTCCTCGCCGTGCTTCTCCCGGAACCACGCGGGATAGAGCCGCATCAGCGCCCGGAAGGCGCCCAGGTGCCAACCGATCCGGCGAGGCGTCACACCTGCTCCGGGAGCGCGCCCCGGGCGCGCGCGGCCTCGACCAGGCGACCGAGCCGCGCCGTCTCGGCCGCCAGCAGCTCCCGCCCCACCGGCGTGATCCGGTAGTACTTCCTTCGGGGATCGGCGTCGGACGAGGGTGGCTCCACCGAGTGGATCAGCCCCTCCTGGGCCATCTCGGCGAGGGAGCGGTACAGCGTGCCCGGCCCCATCTCGATGGTCCCCTCCGAGGCGCGCTCGATCTCGTCCGCGATCCCCAGCCCGTGGCGGTCGTGGCCGATCAGGGCCAGGAGGATGTGGTAGACCGGCGGACGGAGCGGAACGGCGCGGGCATCTGGCGTGCGCGACAAGGACGTCTCCTGCGACGCGGGGGCGATTTATCCATGGCAGATATATCCATCATGGATAGAAAGGTCAAGAGGAAGTGCCCGGCGGTCTGATTCCAGGTGACGGATCAGACCAGCTTGCGCACGCGCTGGGCGAGCTCGGTGATCGTGTGCTCGACGTGGATGTTGCGTCGATCGAGGAGGTGGACGGCGTCGTACGCGAGGAGCGCGTCGACGCTCGCGTCGCCCCGTGACTGGTTCTCGTCGGGCCTGAACTCCTCGTGGAAGACGGGCACCATGGGCTTCCCGCTCTCGACGGCGATGCGGATCTCCTGCCGCACCCAGTCGGACGCGAGCGTGCTCGGAGCGAGCAGGCAGACGAAGACGTCGCACCCCGTGATCTCCTCGCGCAGGCGGTCCGGGATGCGGGGCGCCCCGTCCTGCGCGAGCGTGTCGACGAACACGGACAGGAGGTGGACGCCCTCCAGCTTGTCGCGGAAATGGTGGGCCCACCCCGAGCTCGCCGCGCGCTGGTAGCTGAGGAAGACGCGCGGCCGGTCGCGCCGCCGCTCCGTGAGCGCGCTCTGGAAGGCGTCACTGAAGGCGAGCACGGACTCGAAGCGCTCCGGCGGGTCCACGCTCAGCCCGCGCGCCAGCACATCCGTCACGGCCTTCGACACGTTCTCGCGCCCCGCGCGCAGTGCCTCCTCGTGGGCGGGGAACGGTCCCCTCATGAAGTTCCGGCGTCGGACCTCGGGGTCGGACTGGCCCTCGAACGGTCGCGTCCCGGTGAGCATGACGTAGGCGAGCACGGCGAGCGAGTACTGGTCGGAGGCCTCGCTCGGCGGCTCGCCGTCCCAGCGTTCCGGCGCCATGTAGGAGGGGCTGCCCAGCACGGTGGGCGAGGGGACGGCGCCCGACCCCGCACGCCGGCTCGCGAACGCGAAGTCCGTCAGATACGGCCGACCCTCCCGGTCGAACACGACGCACGCCGGCTTGATGTCCCCGTGGATCACCTCGTTGCGGTGCGCGTGGTCGAGGGCGTCGGCCAGGCGGCGCAGCCAGGCCGTGACGTCGTCGAGCGGGGGCGTGGCGTTCTCCTCGAGCCGGCGCGCCAGGTTCCCCCCCTCCATGAACTCCATGCACAGGTACGGGAGGGTGTCGACCTCGAGGTCGGGCGGAGCCGGCACCTCGCCGAAGTCGAGGACCCGGACGATGTGCGGGTGCTGGAGGTGCGCGGCCAGCTCGGCCAGCCCGAGGAACTCCCCGCGGTAGCGCGACAGGCGGAGGAGGCCGGGCTGGAAGATCTTCAGGGCCAGCGAGCGGGGAAGCCGCACGTCCTTCGCCAGGTACGTCACGGCCTTGATGCTCTCGTGCAGCCGCTCCTGGAGGAGGTATCGATCGGCGAGCCGCCGCCCGGAGAGGTCGGGCAGGGCGGGCAGGTCCGCGACGAACGTCAGCGTCGTGTGTCGGGAGAGGGCGATGGACGATCCGAACAGGAGCGGCTCGGTGCCACCCTGCAGGTGCCGCCCGTTCACGTAGAGCCCGTTGGAGCTGCCCAGGTCGCGGATGACGAAGCCCTCCGCGTCGACGTCGATCTCGGCGTGCCGGCGCGAGAGGTTCGGGTCGGTCGGGAAGGACAGGTCCGTGCCCTCGGCGCGGCCGATGGCGAACGGGAAGGAGCGGCAGGGGACGTGCGTGCCCACGCGGTTCGCCTCGCGGGCGTGCACGATGTTCAGCGCCACGGGAAGATCGACCCCGCCATGCGCCGTCCCCGGGTCGACGCGCAGGACGCGGGTCTCGTCCGTCGTGGGGGCGTCCTCGGGCGCCGCGCCGGACTCCCCGGCGCCCGGCTCCCAGGCCGCCGGCGGCAGGATGACGGTCGCCTCGACGGGAGGCTGCGGCGCCGTCTCCATCGTGCGCTCGTCGGGCTGCGGCGCCACCTCCATCGTGCGCTCGTCGGGCTGGGGCGCAACGTCCATCGTGCGCTCGTCCGGCGGCGGTGCGGGCTCGGGCGCGCGCGGCGGGATCGGAGTGCGCGGGCGCGGACCCGCCTCCGGGGTGTGCTCGTCGGTGGGGACCGACACCCGGGGTACCCGCTCCTGGACGGGGTCGAGCCTGGAGCGGATGAACGCCACGATCCGGCGGAACAGCTCCGCGAGGACGGCGAGCGGCCCCCCGGGCCCGAGCGACAGGCCGCGCGCCGAGCGCACGGGGCCGCCGTACGCGTCGGGTGCGGGCGGCTCGGCCCACGGCACGGGTACAGCCGGCTCCGGCCGCGTCGCCGGCGGACGCGCCGGGGGCGCCTGGGATCCCGGCGCGCGCACCGCGTCGAGCGCCTCCACCAGCTCCCCGCCGGTCTGGTAGCGGGCGTCAGGGCTCTTGGCCAGTAGGCGGTCGACCACCGGCTGGTAGCGCTCGAAGCCGGGCGGAAGCGGCGGCGCGGGCTCGGTGATGTGCTTCAGGAGCTGGCCGAGCGGCTCGTCGCTCGTGAACGGGTGGTGCCCCGTGAGCATCCAGTAGAAGACGACGCCCAGGCTGTACAGGTCGCTCCTGCCGTCGACCTGCCGGCCCTGCGCCTGCTCGGGCGACATGTAGTAGGGCGTGCCCAGGACGGTCCCGCTCTGTGTCAGCTCGCTCACGCCCGACACCTTCGCGATGCCGAAATCCGTGAGCACGGTCGTGCCGTCCTCGCGGAACATGATGTTCTGAGGCTTGATGTCGCGGTGCACGATGCCCATCACGTGGGCGTGCTGGAGCGCGGACGCCACGTCCGCCACGATCCCCACGCAGGCGTCGGGGTCGAGCCCCCCGGGGCCGCGCACGCGCAGGCTCCCGCCGGCGAGGTACTCCATGGAGAGATAGAGCGCGCCGGCGACGGTGCCCACGTCGTACACGCCCACGATGTTGCGGTGGCGCAGTCCGGCCACCGTGCGGGCCTCGCGCCGGAACCGCTCCGCCATGTCGCCCGTCTCGGCGCCCACGACCGGGATCACCTTGAGCGCGACCTCGCGCTCGAGGCTCTCCTGGACGGCGAGATAGACCGTCGCGGCACCCCCGCTGCCGAGCGGCCGGACGATCCTGTAGCCGGGAATGCTCTCGATCTCCATGGACCCCTCCCGCGCCCACTCTAGGAATCGCGGCTCGCGGGAGGCAAGGAGTTTCGGCCGGACGGCGGGGGCCCGGCGCAGAACGAACGCGCCCGGGAGGTTACCATATCGCTTCGGGCGACCGCACCCCCGGACCCTTCCACCCCGCATCACCACGGAGCGACGGACGTCCATGTCGGAGCTGCTGCACGAGACCCTGACCCGCGCGGTGCGCTACCTGGACGAGCTCGGCGAGCGCCGCGTCTTCCCCGACGCGGAGGCGCTCGCCGGTCTCGAGGCCTTCGACGAGCCTCTCCCGCAGGGCCCGACCGATCCGCGCGAGGTGGTCGGGATGCTGGACCGCTTCGGGGCGCCGGCGACCGTCGCCTCGGCGGGCGGCCGCTACTTCGGGTTCGTCACCGGGAGCGCGCTCCCGGCGTCGCTCGCCACGACCTGGCTCGCAGCCGCGTGGAACCAGTGCGCGGGGCTCCGGCTCCTGTCGCCGGTCTCCTCGGCGATCGACGAGGTCTGCCGGCGCTGGATGGTCGACCTCCTGGGGCTCCCGGCGGACGCGGCGATCGGCTACGTCACGGGCGCGACCGCCGCGAACTTCACCGGGCTCGCCGCAGCCCGCCACGCGCTCCTCGAGCGCCGGGGCTGGAACGTCGAGACGCAGGGCCTCTTCGGCGCGCCCGAGATCCGCGTGGTCGTAGGGGACGAGGTGCACGCCAGCCTCCTCAAGGCGCTCGGGATGCTCGGGCTCGGGCGCGAGCGCGTCCACCGCGTCCCCGTCGACGGCCAGGGGCGCATGCGCGCAGACGCGCTGCCTCCGCTCGACGACGCCACGCTCGTGTGCATCCAGGCGGGCAACGTGAACACGGGCGCCTTCGACCCGGCGGAGCCGGTGTGCCGCGCCGCCCGCGAAGCGGGGGCCTGGGTGCACGTGGACGGCGCATTCGGGCTGTGGGCGCTCGCGTCCGGAGAGAAGCGCCACCTCGCGAGGGGCGTGCCCGAGGCCGACTCCTGGGCGGTCGACGCACACAAGTGGCTCAACGTGGGCTACGACAGCGGGCTCGCCTTCTGCCGGCATCCGGACGCGATGCGCGCCTCGATGACGATCGTCGCACCCTACCTGCTCCTCGACGCGCACCCCGAGCCGAACCACTACACGCCGGAAATGTCGCGCCGGGGCCGTGGGCTCGAGGTCTGGGCGGCGCTGCGCTCCCTCGGACGGGGCGGAGTGGCCGAGCTCGTGGAGCGCAACTGTCGCCAGGCCCGGCGCTTCGCCGAGGGCCTCGCGGCCGCCGGGCACGCCGTGCTGAACGACGTCGTGCTGAACCAGGTGCTCGTGTCCTTCGGCGACGCGGACGAGACCAACCGCGTGATCCGCCGCGTCCAGGAGGAGGGCACGCTCTGGTGCGGAGGCACGGTCTGGCAGGGCCATACGGCCATGCGCATCAGCGTCTCGTCGTGGGCGACCACCGACGCGGACGTGGAGCGCTGCCTGGAGGCGATCCTGCGGGCGTGACGCGCCGGGTCGCGTCGGGCGCTACCCCCTCACGAGCAACCGCAGGACGATCGTCGCGCCCAGCAGGTCGGGTCCGCGCAGGAGCTGCCGGACCATGTCGACCGGCAGGAGCCCGAACGGCGTCTCCAGGGCCATCCCCTCGTAGGACATGGGAGGGCGGGTCGCAGCACGATAGGCCGACCCGACCACACCGACGACCAGCGCGAGGTCGAGGCGGCCGGGCGGTGTCGCGCTCGTGGGGGCGGTGACCGCCCACCACGCCGCGACCACGAGCGCGGGCACGACCATGTGGAGGGCGCGCAGCCGGCCCTCGCCGACGCCGAGCGCGCGTGCCAGCCCCGGGGCGCGGGACAGGGTGCGCAGACCGGCGGTCAGACGGTTCGCCGCCACGTACGCGAGGATGGGCCGGAGGAGGACGGCGCTCGACGGAGCGGCCATGGCGAGCGCGTACTGTGCGAGCGCGAGCGACGCACCGATCGCGAGCGCATCGGGGCGGCGCAGGAGGCGGCGGGCCTCCGCCTCCAGGAGCACCATCCAGCGGGCCCCCGGCCATGCGTGGAAGGGGCGGCTGCGCACCGTCCCCACCCTGCGCCACCGCCGCACCTCGAGCACGTCGAGCAGGAGGGAGAGGTCGAGCCCGACGGCCGCCGTCGCGCCGGCGCTCGCGACCTGGGCGCCAGCCCCCAGCGCCGCGGCGTCGAGCCTCCCGAGGGCGCGCCATGCGGTGAAGACGGCGAACGCCGCCAGGGGGACACCCGTCGCCGCGAGCAGGAGGGGCGCGGAGGCGGCAGGATGCGGAAGGCCCATCCCCGTCCTTCGCGCCACGACCGCCACCGCGGCTGTCGCCAGCCCCGACCCCACCAGGAGCACGCCCGGGAGCGCGGCCCACCGGCCGGCTCCTTCACCCACGCGCTGCAACGTGACCGCCGACGCCGCGAGCGCCACGCCCGCCGCCGCGCCCGCGAGCGCGCTCCCTCCGATCGCTCCGGAGCGGACGACGACCGCCGCGATCGTCGCGGCGAGCGCCGCACCCGCGCCCACGCCGAAGAGGAGGAGGAGCATGCGGGGGCGCAGCCATCCGCCCCGATCCACGGGCGAGGACAGGGCCCACGTCCGTTCGGCCGGGGTGGCGAGCACGGGTCCCACCATCCGAAGGGCCCACCAGGCCACGCCGGCGGCCAGCAGGAGCGCCGCGACCAGGAGCCAGTGCGTCTCGACCGGGAGGGGGGCCGCGGGGCGGCGCAGGTGACGCACGATCGCGGTGACCGCGATGCCCCCGTAGACGCCGAACACCCACAGGAGCGTGTAGAGGTCGTTGAGCGCGTCGCCCAGCGACCTCCCGTGGTGCGCCCGGCGGGCGCGCCGTACCCGCCTGCGCAGCGTACGCGCCGATGGCGTCACGCCCACGGCGGCCGAGCTCACGTGCCGATCTCGAGCCGCTCGTCCGCGACCCGCTCCACGAGGTCCGGGTCGTGCGAGGCCATGAGCACGGAGGTCCCCGCGGCCTTCTCGCGCAGGAGTCGCTCGGCGAGCCATCGTCGTCCGCGCACGTCGAGGCGCTGCTCCGGCTCGTCGAGCACCACGAGGCGACGTGGGCGAACGAAGCAGGACGCCAGTGCGAGCCTCCTGCGCTGTCCGCTCGAGAGCGTGGCCGGCAGCTGATCCCGTGCGCCCGCGAGGTCGAGCTCCTCCATCACTTCCGCGACCGCCGCCCGGTCACCGCCGTGGGCGAAGGCGAGCAGCTCGAGGTGCTCGACCACCGAGAGGTCGGGGAAGAAGTCGATGTCGTCGAGTGCGGCCGCGATCCCCGCGCGCACGGCGGGCTCCGTCTCGTCGAGCGGGTGTCCCTCGTAGAGGACCTCGCCCGCGTCCGCCCGGTCCACGCCGACCACGCAGCGCAGCAGCGTCGTCTTTCCCGCGCCGTTCGGCCCGAGCACGACCACGATGCGCGCGGGAGCCACGGAGAAGTCGATGTCGTCCAGCACCACGTGCGTGCCGAAACGGCGCGTGAGCCCGCGTACCGTGAGTACGTCCACGAGACCTCTGTCAGGGGCCGCCCGCGAACGGGCGAGGGGGTGGAGCCCGAGGGCCGGGCGAGTCTAAGGACGGGCCACCGTCATGGGCAAACCCCGGGTGCGCCCTCGACCAGCACCGTCAGCCGTGCGCGGTCGAGCACGCGGAAGCGCGAGCGCCCGGTGCGCGCGACCACGCCCGACCCGACCAGCGCGCCGAGGCGGCGCGCCACCACCTCGCGGACGGTGCCTAGGTCGTGCGCGAGGGCGGTCTGCGTCATCCCCAGGTCGAAGTCGTCGCGCCCCGATGCGTCCGACCTGCCCAGGAGGTGGCGAGCGAGCCGCGCGCCGACGGTGTCCGCCATGCGGGCCTCGAGCCGCTCGGCGAGCTCGCGGACCCGCCCCCCCAACGTGCGCAGGAAGGTCATCGCCAGCGCGGGGTCCATCTCCATCGCCGCAAGGACGCTGTCCCGATCGATCGCCAGGACGCGGACGGGGGTCTCGGCCACGAGCGTCGCGGGGTAGGGTCCGCCGTCGAAGAGCGGGATCTCGCCGAGGGTGTCGCCGGGATGCGCACGGTGCACCACCGTCTCCCGGCCGGCGCGCGAGCACATGGCGCGCGCGCTCCCCGCGCGCAGGACGTAGAGCGCGTCTGCACGCGCCCCCTGTCTCCACAGGACGGTCCCCGCCTGGAAAGGGCGCTCCACCGCGCGCTCCGCGAGGAGCCGGGCGGCCGCGTCGCCGACCGCCCGGAAGGTATCGATACGCCGCAGCTCGTCGACCGTCATGGCTCCCCCCCGATCGCTCGCTCGGACACTCCCGCGTCGGGGGTTGTTCCGCGCGCGCGCGCCGTCGCCTTGTGACCCCGGTCATGGCCGGGCGTCCGGGCGCTCCCCATCCTGAAAGCTCCGACGTACCCACGAGCCGAGGAGCCCTGCCATGAAGCGCCCCGTCCACGATGTCCCGACCGCCTTCGCCGGCGCCCGCGCCGCGGCCGTCCTGGCCCTCCTGACCGTGCTGGCCCTGGCCGGGCCCGGCGCGCTCGGCGCACAGAGCATGCACGACGCCCACATGGCGGGCGCGGCGAACGGAGCGATGCCGACGCAGGCCGGACAGGCCGCGTTCGCCGCGATCTCGGAGGTGGTGGCGATCCTCGAGGCGGACCCGGGCACGGACTGGTCGAAGGTGGACATCGCCGCGCTCCACGACCACCTGGTGGACATGGACCGCGTGATCGTCGACGCGCGCGTGGTCGAGCGGCCCGTGCCGGACGGCGTGGAGATGACGGTGTCGGGGTCGACGGAGGTGATGGAGTCGGCGCGGCGCATGGTCCGCGCGCACGCGTCGATGGTCGGGGCCGACCGCGGGTGGGGCGTGGACGTCCAGGACCGGGGGAGCGACCTCCTGGTCACATGGACCACGCCGCGTCCGGAGGAGGTCGCGCGCCTGCGCGCGCTGGGGTTCTACGGCTTCATGGTGGACGGGAGCCACCACCAGCAGCATCACCTCATGATCGCGAAGGGGATGAACCCGCACGGCGAATAGCCGTGGACGCTCCCGAACGGGCCGACGCCCTCCCTCCGCACGGGGAGGGAGGGCGTCCACGCCCGAGCGCTCAGTACGGCAGGCGGTAGGAGATGCCGCCGCTCCACGCGACCTCGAACTGCTTGCGGTCGTAGGAGGCGAGCGTACCGTCCAGGTCGCTCGTGCCGAAGAGCCATCCCTGGCCCTCGACGAACAGGCCGAAGCCGCTGCCGGGAAGCGTGTAGTCGGCGCCGAGGCCGACGGTTCCGGCGAGCTTCGTCTTGTCGTCACCCTCGAGCGTCGCGGGGTGCAGCGTGACCCCGCCGGCTCCGACGAAGGCGTACGGGGTGAGCCCGCTGGCCGTGGGGAGCTGCACCTGGAGCGACGCGTCGTAGAAGAACCGGTCCAGCTTGTCCCCGGTGTCCACGCCCTCCGTGCGCAGCTCGTTCCGGGCCCAGGTGAAGTCACCGCGCACCCCGACGTACTTCGTCAGGTCGACGGCGGCCCCGGCTCCCACGTTGAAGCCGACCTTGTTGAAGTCGGCCGTTCCGGCCTCGTCCAGGTCCGTGACCGCATTGTAGCCGCCACTGCGGACGAACAGGTCGACGGTGCGCTGCTGCGCCGCCGCCGGGCTCGCGAGGAGCGCCGCGATCGCGACCGCTCCCAGTGCCTTCTTCGCGTACGACATATCTATCACCTCAATGGTTGTGAACGGGACCCCGCCCGCTCCATGGTTCGCGTGGACCTTCCACGCGTGGTTCACGCGGCCCGGACGTCACCCGGAGGCGGCCCGGGCCGCGGTCCTTCGTCAGTGCTTCACATGCCCGTCGGTCCACTCGGCGCCGGTGGCGCGGTAGACCCCCACCAGCGCGTCCGTGGCGTCCGTCCGCCCGGCCGACAGCCGGTCCTCCGCCTCGAGGAGCCGACGCTCCGCGTCGAGCACGTCGAGGAAGTCGCCCGCGCCCTCCTCGAAGCGGAGGCGCGCGAGCTGGGCGGCACGCCGGCTCGCCTCGGCCGCGTCCCGAAGGTGCTGCAGGCGCTCGCGTGCCGAGCGGTAGTCCACGATGGAGGTCTCCACCTCCTGGCGGGCCTGCAGGACCGCACCCTCGTAGCGGGCACGCGCCTCCGAGCGGTCCGCCTCGGCGGCGTCCACCCCCGACTTGACGCGCGCCAGGTCGAGGAGCGGCCACGACACCACCGGCCCGACCGCGTAGCGCGTGGTCCCGGCGTTGCCGAGCGCGTCGAACGCGGCGGCCGTGTAGCCCGCGGCCCCCTGGATCGAGATCCTCGGGAGATACGACGCCTTCGCGGCACCCACGAAGGCCTCGCTCGCGGCCAGGCGATGCTCCGCGCCCACCACGTCCGGCCGGTCGCGCACCGCCTCGCCGGCGTCGATCGCCTCGAGCTCCGGAAGCGGCAGCGTAGCCTCCTCGGCCTCCAGGTCGTCGAGCGGCCCGCCGGGATCGCGCCCCAGCATGACCGCGAGACGGCGCTCCTCCCCCGCGATCGCACCCTCCAGCGCGGGGATGGCGGCGAGTGTGGAGCTGAGCTGCGCCTGCGCGCGCTCGGTGTCGAGCGCCGTGCCCCGGCCGGCGTCCAGCCGGTCCTGCGTCACCGCCAGCGTGCGCTTCTGGTTCTCCGCGTTACGACGCGCCACGGCCAGGCGATCGCGATCGCCCTGGAGCCGATACCAGCTGCTCGCCACCTCCGCGCCGAGCAGGACGCGCGTGTCCTGTACGTCCTCCTCGGCCGCGTCCAGCATCCACGACCGCCCCTCGAGCGAGCGCCGTATCCTTCCGAACGCGTCGACCTCCCACGAGAGCCGGATGCCGGCCTCCCACAGGCCCTGGTCCGGCAGCGTGCCCGTGATTCCCGGGAACGACACGCCGGAGATCCGCTGGCGCGTGTAGCCTCCGGTGGCCGTCACGCTCGGAGCCAGGTCGAGCTCGGCGCCGAAGCGCTCCGCGCGCGCGCCCCGGATGCGCGCCCGGGCCGCTTGCAGGTCGGGGTTCGCCGCTTGCGCCTCGCGGATGAGGCGCTGCAGCGTCGTGTCCGCGAAGATCTCGTGCGCGGGCGGGATTCCCCGGATCCGGGTGCTCTTCCGCTCGGCGCGGGGAGCGCCCATCCCCATCGCCGTCGCGGCGACCTCCTGCGCGTGGAGCTTCGGCCCGACCGATGCGAGACCGGCCAGCGCCGCCAGGACCGCCGTCGCCCTACGCATGGGCGAGCCCGAGCGTCCCGACGCCCGCCTCCTCGGCTTCGGCCGCCGTCGCCCGCGCGGGGCTGTGGTCGGCGGCGATGAGCGCATAGAACACCGGCACCACGAAGAGCGTGAACATCGTGCCGATGATCATCCCCGACACCAGGACGATGCCGATGCTGTTGCGTGCCTTCGAGCCAGGCCCCGAGACGAAGACCAGGGGCAGGTGGCCGAAGACGGTCGCGGCGGTGGTCATGAGCACGGGCCGCAGCCGTGTGAGGGAAGCCTCCCTCAGCGCGTCCAGCTTCGAGCGGCCGCGCGCCTGCAGGGTATTCGCGAACTCCACGATGAGGATCCCGTTCTTGGCGATCAGCCCGACCAGCGTGATCAGGCCGACCTGCGAGTAGATGTTGATCGTCGTGAGGTCCAGGAAGCTGAAGATCAACGCGCCCGAGATCGCGAGCGGGACCGAGCCCAGCAGCACGATGAGCGGGTCGCGGAAGCTCCTGAACTGCGCGGCGAGCACGAGGTAGATCAGGACGACGGCGAAGCCGAGCGTCTCGGTGAGGGCCGAGCCCTCGAGACGGATCTGCCGCGACTCCCCGGCGTAGTCGATGCCGGTCCCCGGAGGCGCGGCCTGCTCGGCCGCCGCCTCGAGCACCTTCAGCCCCTCGTCCTTGGTGACGCCGGGCTGCACGCCACCGAAGACGCGCACCGCGTTTCTCTGCTGGAAGCGGTTGAGCGTGCGCGGCGCGGTGGTGGACTCGATGTGCGTGAACGACGACACCGGGACCATCTCGCCGCTCGGGGTCTTGATCTTCAGGTCGAGCAGCGGGCCGACGGTGGTACGGTCCTTGGCGCCGATCTGCGGGATGACCTTGTAGCTGCGCTCGTAGTAGTTGAAGCGGTTCACGTAGCCACCGCCGAGGAGCGTGCCCAGCTCGCGGCCGACCGTGGCGAGGTCGAGCCCGAGGTCCGCGATCCGCTCACGGTCGAGCACGACGCGTGCCTCCGGCAGGTCGATCTTCAGGTCGGTGTCGACGTACAGGAACTTGCCGCTCTGGAAGCCCGCGCCGACCACGGCGCCCACCGTCGGCAGCAGCTGCTCGGGCGGGCCGTCCGTCTCCAGCACCAGCTCGACGTCGTACTGTCCCGCGGTGGGAAGCGGTGGGTCCAGACGGGGGAAGACGCGCAGCCCCGGCACCTGGGACACGATGCCGTAGACCTGCCCGTACATCTCCTCCGTCGAGCGGTCGCGCTCCTTCCAGTCCTTCGCCACCATGCCGCCGAACCCGCCCCACGGCGCGGTGAGCGACCACATGAAGCGCGCCTCCGGGAGCGCCGTGATCCGGTCGACCACGTCCAGCGACGCGCGGTTCACCGCTTCGAGCGACGCATCGGGCGCCGCCTGGAAGAACATCGCGATGTGGCTCTGGTCCTCGACGGGCGCCAGCTCCTTGCGCGAGTACCGGTAGAGCGGCCAGGCCGCCGCCACGACGAGGAGCGCCGCGACCACGATCCCCCAGCGCATCTCCAGCGCGCCGTCGAGCAGCCGCTCGTAGACGCGGCGCACGCCGTCGAAGCCGCGGTTCACCATCCGGGTGAGCCGCCCCTCCTCCCCGTTCGGGTGCACGAAGCGCGAGCTCATCACGGGCGACAGCGTCACGGCCACGATCCCCGACACCACCACCGCCGCCGCCAGCGTCACCGCGAACTCCAGGAAGAGCGATCCGGTCAATCCGCCCTGGAAGCCGATCGGCGTGTACACGGCGGCCAACGTGACCGTCATCGCGATGATCGGTCCCACCAGCTCGCGCGCGCCGTCGAGCGCGGCCTGCACGCGCGTCTTCCCGAGGCGCACGTGGCGCTCGACGTTCTCGACCACGACGATCGCGTCGTCCACGACCAGCCCCACGGAGAGCACGATCGCGAGGATGGTCAGCAGGTTGAGGCTGAAGCCGAACGCGAGCATCACGATGGCCGCGCCGGTGAGCGACACCGGCATCGCGACCAGCGGCACCAGCGCGGTGCGCGCGGAGCCCATGAAGAGGAAGACCACCAGGGAGACGATCAGCATCGTCTCGATCAGCGTCTTCGTGATCTCGTGGAGGGCGTCTTGCATGAAGACCGTGCCGTCGTACGCCATCTCCATGTCGATGTCGCCGGGCAGCGTCGGGCGCAGCCGGTCCATCTCCTTGTAGAGGCCGTGGGCCAGCTCGATCTCGTTCGTGCCCACCTGGGGCCACACGGCGAGATAGACGCTCCGCTCGTCGTTGTACTTCGCGGCCATCTGCGCCTCTTCGGCGCCGAGCTCCACGGTGGCCACGTCGCTCAGGCGGACGATCGCGCCGTCGCGGTCCGCCACGATGAGGTTCTCGAACTCCTTCGTGGAGCGCAGGTCGGTGTTGGCCAGCAGGTCGACCTGGATCTGGTCGCCCTTGGTCTGCCCGACCGCCGCCAGGTAGTTGTTCCTCTGGAGCGCCGCGTAGACGTCACCCGGCGAGAGGTTCATCGCGGCCAGCCGGTCCGGGTCGATCCAGACGCGCATCGCGATCTGCTCCCCGCCCACGATCGTCACCCGCTGCACGCCCTGGAGCGTGGCGAGCTGTGGCTGGATCGTGCGCGTGAGCCAGTCGGTCACGCCGGGCACGTCCCGCTCCGTCGAGGTGAAGCTCAGGTAGAACGTCGCGTACGGCCGGTCGGTGCGCTGCACCTCGACCTGCGGCGGCTCCGCGTCGGGGGGCAGCTCCGAGCGCACCTCCTGGAGCCGCGCGGTCACCTCGGCGAGCGCCGCCGTGCTGCTGTGGTCGAGCGCGAGGAAGACCGTGACCGTGCTCATGCCGGCACGGCTGGTGGACTCGACGTGGTCGATGCCGCTGATCGAGGACACCGCGCGCTCGATCGGCGTCGTGAGGAAGCCACGCACGGTCTCGGCGCTCGCACCGTAGTAGACCGTCGTGACGATGACGCTCGAGCTCTCGAGCTTCGGGTACTGCTGCACGGGAAGGCTCCTGATCGCGCGCCATCCCACGAGCACGAGCACCAGGTTCACGACGACCGCCAGCACCGGATGCTTGATGAAGACGTCGGTGAAGGAACGCATGGCTCAGCCCTCCCCGCCGGTGTCCGCGCCCGCCTGCGGGCCGGCCGGGATGCCGTCGGCGGCGGCCGGGGCCGCCACGTTCACGAGCACGCCGTCACGCAGCTTGAAGGAGCCCGAAGTGGCGACACGCTCGCCCGCCTCCAGACCGGCCAGGATCACCACCACGTCGTCCTCCACGGGTCCGGCCTGGACCCGCCTGACGTGCGCGCGCACCTCTCCCTCGCCGTCGAGCACGAACACGTGGTCCCCCTCCGGGCCCTTGCGGAGCGCGCTCACGGGGACGACCACCACCCGCTGCGTCTCACCCACGGGAACGCGCACGCGCACCGACGCTCCGGGCGTGAGCCGTGGGCCCGCGTGGTCCAGCCGCGCGCGTACGGTGGCGTTGCGCGTCGCGGGGTCGACCCGCGCGTCGAGCGCCACCACGCGCGCCTTCGACGCCGCTGCGTCGTCCTGCCCGGTGAGCACCTCGACCGTGCTTCCCGCCGCCATCGCCTCCGCGACCGACTGCGACACGGTGAAGTCGATGTTCACGGCATCGTCGACGCCCTGCAGCGTGGTGAGCAGCGTGCCGGTCTCCAGGAACTGACCCTGGTGCGCGTCGGTGATGCCGACCCGCGCGCGGAAGGGCGCGCGGATCGTCTTCCGCTCGATGATCGCCTTCGTGCGTGCGATCTCCGCGATCGCGATGTCACGCTCCGCACGGGCGTTGTCGAGCTCCATGCCCGACGCCGCCTGGCGCTCGGCCATCCGCTCGTAGCGGCCCAGCGTGGTACGCGCCAGCTCGGCCTTGGCCTCGAGCGCCTCCAGCTCCGCCTGCTCGACCGACACGTCGAGCGCCACCAGGACCTGCCCGGCCTCGACGATGCGACCCGGCTCCAGCGCCACCTCGCGGATCGTGCCCGGCACCTCGTTGCGCAGCGACACCGAGCGCGTCGCCAGCACCGTGCCGATGGACGTCGTGCTGCCGCGGTAGTCCTGCTGTGTGGCGACCGCCGCGGTCACGGTCTCCATCGGCTCCGGCTGGGTCGCCGCCGCCGCCTCCTTCGCGGAGGCCGCCTTCCAGGCGACCAACCCCCCACCGGTCGCGACGATCACCGCGACCAGCATCGCGGACCGTAGCCCTCCCCTCTTGCCTCGACTCATGCCTCGATTCCCCCGCCTGAGTGTTTGATGGTCTTGCAACTATCGAACCGCAGGTACCGTCGTTGTGCGCAGCGACGTGACCGCTCCCTCGGATCATTCGACCGAGCCGCGTCCTCGGTGCTCGGGCGCTCCCGTGGGCCGGCGCTCCCCGCGATGCCGTCCGCGGAACCCCTGGACGGATCGGATCGGGGCCGGCCACCGGATAGAAGACCGATGTGGCCGTCGATTCGTGACCGGTGTCATCGGAATCCCCTTCTCAGTCGTATGATGGTTTGACAACAATCGAACTACCGATCGATGAAAAAACGGAGCGCGTCACCCGGATTCGTCGCCGGGGCTGCTCCGTATGTGTACCTGCTTCGGACGCTCCGCTCTGCTAGCCGAGCCCTCCGGCCCTGCGCACCAACTCCGCCGCGTACGCCTCGACCATGCCGGGGCGAACCCGCGTCGTCACGAACTGTCCCTCGCGCACGCTCTCGACCAGCCCCGCGTGCACCAGCTCCCGCAGGTGGTGCGAGATCGTCGCCTTCGTGACCGGGATCTCGCGGCAGATGCGCTGATACGGACACTCGTCCTCGGTCTCGGCGATCGTCTGCAGCACCGCGAATCGCCGAGGGTCCGCGAGCGCCTTCGCGATGCGCTCGAACTGCCCCGGAGCCAGGACCGGCTCCACCTTCGTTTCGTCCCTCACAGTTAGACAAGTATCGAACAACCTCCTTCCGGTCAAGACCCGACGTTTCGTGGGTGTGCCCCGGACGCCCGATGGGCGGGACCCCGGATCCGCACCGCAGGCACCTCGCCGGAACGGGCGAGGGGCCACGGAGGGGAAAGCTACAACTTGAAGTCGACTTCAAATCAACCCCCTCGTCCTCCACCGCCTCCCATCCCTCGGCCGGCCCCCGACGGGGGGTCGCAGAACGACCGGCGGACCGGGCGTCACGTACCGACCCGGGACCCCACCGGCGCGGGCCCGACCGTGCGCGGGACCACGGCATCGCCTAATGTCCGGCCGTCTCGCACCGGACGGCTCTTCGTGACCGCATCGCGCCCCATACCGACCTCGCCCGCCGCGGCCATCCCCGTGGCGACGCTCCTCTTCGCCGCGCTCGCGACCGCAGGCTTCGCGCAGGAGGCTCCGTCCATGCCGCCGGGCACGGTGCCGTCCGCCGACTCCGTGGCCGGTGCGCTCCCCGACTCCGCGACGATGGCCGCGTGGATCGACGGATGGATGGAGGCGCGCCTCGGCACCACCCACGTGGCCGGGGCCACGGTCTCCATCGTGCAGGGCGGACGGACGGTCTTCGCGAAGGGCTACGGCTGGGCGAATGTGGAGGCACGCCGCCCCGTAGAGGCCGATCGCACGCTCTTCCGGATCGGCTCCATCTCCAAGCTCTTCGTGTGGACGTCCGTGATGCAGCTCGTGGAGCAGGGAAAGCTCGACCTGCACGAGGACGTGAACCACTACCTCAGGACGCTCCGCGTCCCGGAGGCGTTCGGCCGGCCCGTGACCCTCGCCGACCTCATGACGCACTCGGCCGGGTTCGAGGACAAGGTGGTCGGCCTCTTCGTCGACGACACCTCGGCCATGCGCCCGATGGAGGACGTGCTGGCCGAGCAGATGCCGGCGCGGGTGCGCCCGCCGGGCGAGGTGTCCTCCTATTCGAACCACGGCACGGCGCTCGCCATGCAGGTCGTGCAGGACGTCTCGGGGGAGCCGTGGATCGAGTACATCGAACGGCACATCCTCGAGCCGCTCGGGATGACCCACACCAGCTTCCTCCAGCCGCTCCCCGAGGCGCTCGCGGGCGACATGTCGGTAGGGTACAAGGCCGGGGGAACCAGCGCACAGCCGTTCGAGCTCGTCCCTCTCGGCGCGGTGGGCGCGTGCGCGTCGACCGCGACCGACATGGCGCGCTTCATGACGGCCCACCTGCAGCTCGGCCGCCTCGGCGACGTCCGCATCCTCCGGGAGGAGACCGCGCGCGAGATGCAGTCGGTGCTCTTCCGTGACGGACCGACCGTGAACCCGTTCCTGCACGGCTTCGCCGACCTGAGCCGGTACGGGGTGCACATGATCGGGCACGGGGGGGACACCTTCTGGTTCCACTCCCAGCTCACGCTCCTCCCGGAGCACGACGTGGGCGTGTTCGTCTCGATGAACACCGCCGGGTCCGGACCGGGCGCGTTCGTCGCGGACCTCGTCCGCCACGACTTCACCGACGGGGCCGACCCCCCGCGCCGCCACCCACCCTCCGACTTCGCCGACCGCGTCGATCGGTTCACGGGACGCTTCCGCTCCAACCGCTTCGTGCACACCGACTACCTGAAGATCGCCGCGCTCGACGCGATCAACGTGTCGAGCTCCGGCGACACGGCGCTCGCCGTGCACTTCGGGGACGATCGCATCTGGATCGAATCCGCCCCGCTCACCTTCCGCGCCGCGACGAGCGACCGTGTCATCGCCTTCCGTGAGGACGACGACGGCAACGTCACGCACATGTTCCTGGGCGATACGCCGTATGCGGCCTGGGAGCGGGTCCCACCGTCCGAGGACCCGGTGCTGCACGGTGTGCTCGGCATCCTCGCGATCGCGGTCTTCCTGCTCACCGCGGTAGCGCTCCCGGTCCAGACCTGGTTCAGGTGGCGCCACACCTTCACGCCCGAGAACCCCGTCCCGCCCGGGGCGCGCCTCGTCGGCTGGCTGGGCGCCGTCGTGTTCCTCGCGTTCGGCGTGGGGCTCGCCGTCGTCCTCACGGACACCAACCGCCTCGCCCTCGGACACGTCGGCGCCATGAACGTGCTGGTCTGGCTCCCGGTGGCCGGGGCGGCCCTGGGCGTGCTCGCGCTCGTCCTCGCCCTCCGGGCATGGACGGGCCGGCGCGGCTCCACGGGCGCACGCCTCGCGTATACGCTGCTGGCGATCCTCATGCTCACGTTCAGCTGGCAGCTCTGGGTCTGGAACCTCCTGGGCCCGCGGATCTGAGGGCCGGGCCCCGGACCCTGGCGGCCCGGTATCCGCACGCACCGACGGGGCTTGACATGACGGGGTATTAACTATAGTGATTATCACGATAGTTGTCCCCTCGCCTGGACCCCCCATGGCTCCTCCCGCCTCGACCGACGACGCCCTTCCCGAGCTCGCCTTCAACGTGCTGCTCGCGCTCGGGGACGGAGCACGCCACGGCTACGGGATCATCCAGGACATCGAGGAGCGCACCGGCCGGCAGAGCACGGTCCGCTCCGGCACGCTCTACGCCGTGCTGCAGACGCTCCACGACCAGGGACTCGTCGAGGCCGCCGAGGCGCCGGAGGGCGTGGACCGGCGCAGGCGCTACTATCGCCTGACCCGCGCGGGACGGAGCGCCGCGGCGCGCGAGGCAGCGCGCCTGGCCGCGCTGGTCCGCCGGGCCGTGGAGCTCCGGTTGGCGCCGCCCTCGCTCGAGGGGGAGGGCTCCCGGTGAGCCGGCCCCTCCCGGCGACGGTGCGTGCCGTGCTCCGGCTCCATCGCCTCCTCGTGCGTCTCTTCCCCGCGAGGTTCCCGGGGGGGTGGGCGGACGACGCCCACGAGACGGCGCGCGCCCTCGTCGAGCGTGCCCTCGACCGCGGCCGGGTCCGCGCGCTCGCGACCGGCGCGGCCGAGTGCCTGGACGTCCTCCGCCTCGGTCTGCGCGCCGAGCTGATCGGCGAGGCCCCGCTGCGGATCCTGCGCGACGTGCGCCATGCGCTCCGCCGCGTGCGCAGCCGACCGGCTCGCTCCCTCTCCGTCGTGCTGATGCTCGGGGTGGGCGTCGGGGCGAGCACGGCCGTCTTCAGCGTGGTGAACAACACCCTCCTGCGGCCGATGATGCTGCGCGACGTCGACACGCTCGTGCGCATCGACGACGTCGCGCGCGACGGGTCGCAGACCTCCAACGTCTCCCCGCTGAACGCGGACCTCCTCGGGCGCCGCACCACCACGCTCGACCCCGTCATCGTCCAGGACTACCGGCCGTTCGTGCTCACGGGGAAGGGCGAGCCCGAGCGCCTCCGCGGGTCGGGCGTGTCGGCGGGCTTCCTGCGCGGCCTCGGGGTCAATCCCCTCCTCGGTCGCGGCTTCACCCAACAGGACCACCGCGCGGGGGAGGACGCAGGCACCGTGCTCGTGAGCTGGGACCTCTGGCAGCGCCACTGGAACGGAGACGAGAGCGTGCTCGGCTCCGCCGCAGTCCTGAACGGACGACCCCGCTCGATCGTCGGCGTCATGCCGCGCGGCTTCCATTTCCCGTACGAGGCGGACGTGTGGGTGCCGCTCGACTACGAGCCGACGCTCTCCGACCCGCACTATCTGCTCGTCTTCGGTCGGCTCGCCCCCGGGCACGACCCGGCTGAGGTCCAGCGCGAGCTCGACGCGATCTCGACGGAGCTGCGCACGGCCGCACCGGAGGACAACCGCGGCGTCGGGCTGCGCGCCATGCCGCTGCGCGACAACCTCGTGCGCGGCTACGACCGTACGGCGCTCGCGCTCCTCTCGGTGGTCGGCTTCCTCCTCCTGGTCGGGGCCGTGAACGTCGCGAGCCTGGGGCTCGCCGAGGCGCAGGCGCGCGCCCGGGAGATGGCGATCCGCGCCGCGCTGGGGGCGACGCGCCGGCGCCAGGTCGCGCAGCTCCTCGCGGAATCCGGGACGCTCGCCCTCCTGGGCGGAGGCGCAGGCGTGGCGCTCGCGGCGGTCCTGCGCCCGTTCCTGTCGCTCCTCGTCCCGCCGGTGATGAGCGTCGAGCTGGCGCAGGACGACATCGCGCTCGACAGCCGGGTGCTCCTCTTCGCCCTCGTGGCCTCCGTGGTCGCGGCGCTGGTGGCGGGCGTGCTTCCCGCGCTCCGCTCGGCGGTACGCGATCCAGCGCGTACGCTGCGCGGCGGCGGCGCAGCCCGACCGGGAGGCCGCACCGGCTCCGGCCTGCTCCTCGTGGGCATCGAGCTCGCGCTCGCGATGGTCCTGGTGACGGGCGCCGGCGCGGTCACCGCCGCCTTCGTGCGCGGCCAGGCCCGCCCTCTGGGCTACAGGGCCGACGGCGTCCTCGCGCTGGAGGCGTCGCTTCCCGAGGACCGCTATCCGGGCGACCGTGGCCGCGTGGAGGTGGTGGATGCGATCCGGCGTCGGGTCGCCGAGCTCCCCGGGGTGTCCGCCGCGGCGATGGCCACGGGGAACCCCGCCCGCGGCGGATGGATCGGGCGCGCGTCGGCCGACGGCGGCGCCGATGCGACCAACGATCCGGAAACGTACCTGCGCTTCGTCACGCCGGGATTCCTGCACACGCTCGAGGTCCCGCTCGTCGCGGGTCGCGCGCTCGACGCCCGTGACGACGCGGGGCCGCCCTCGGTCGTGGTCTCGGCGCGCCTCGCGCGTCGACTGTGGGGGGACGAGCGCAGCGCGGTGGGCCGGACGCTCGTCCTTCCCGACGTCCCTGCGAGCGCCACGCAGTGGACCGTCGTCGGGGTCTGCGGGGACCTGCGCGAGGAGGGCGAGGTCGAGACGGCGGTCTATCTCCCGTACGCCCGCCATCGGGGTCGGCTGCCCGGCCAGGAGGTGGACCTGTTCGTGCGCGCGTCGGGAGGCGACGCCGCAGCGGTGGCGCCCGAGGTCCGCGCCGCCGTGCACGAGGTCGACGCGACGCTGGCCCTCTATGGCGTGGTCCCGCAGGAAGAGGTGCGCAGCGCCTCGGTCGCGCTCGAGCGGGCGGGGGCGACGCTGGCCGCGGGCTTCGTCGTCTTCGGGCTCCTCCTGTCCGCGATCGGCGTCTTCAGCGTCGTGTCGACCGTCACCGGCCGCACCCGGCGTGCGGTCGGCGTGCGCAAGGCGCTGGGCGCGGGCCCGGTGCGTCTCTTCGCCGCGGCGCTCGTCCCCACGCTCGGCGCCGTGTCGCTCGGCGTGGGCGTGGGCGCGGCCACCGCGTGGGGCGCGAACCGCGTCCTCGGCACGAGCATCGTCGGGCTCCCGGCTCCCGACGCCCTCCTCTTCGCCACGGCCGCCGCCGTCCTGTGCGTGGTGGCGCTCGCGGCGGCGCTCGGCCCCCTGCTGTCGGTCGCCCGGATCGACGCGGCGAGCGTGCTCAGGGCCGACTAGGACCCGAGAAGCCTCGGGTTCGCCTCCGCGCGCTTGTACGCAGGCTACACGCTCGGCGCGCCGTCGCCCGCCGATCGCTGCAGGGAACGGCTCAAGCCGGCGGTGGCTCGGGCTTCTCCTTCGCAACGAAGCATTCCGCGTAGCCGAAGGTGGCTCGTCCCCGGATGCGAACGACCGCGTCCGACCGCGTGGCGCCGGCCCCCGAGAGCGCGAAGTAGCCGAAGAGGGCGTGCCCGTCGCTCTCGACCCGCACGTGCGAAGGCAGACGGATCTCGACGTATCCCATGAGCGCGCGCACGTGGATCTCCGTGACCCCCGGCTGGAAGGTCGCCCCGGTCAGGTCCAGCTCGACGTTGCCGAGACGCGCGCGCACCTGCAGATCCTGCGGTACGGCTCCCGTGAGCCGCAGGCTCTGGGCCGAGAAGGTCGCGGAGATCCTCCTCCGCCCGACGACCGCGCCGAAGGTGTCGGGGCGGACCGCCACCGACGCGCCCGCTGCACCCTCGGCGGCCGCAGCCCCCTCCGGTGCGACCACGGACGTTACCTGCTCGAGCTCGGCCATCGTGCGCGCCGCGTAGACGCGGTCGAGCATCGCCTCCAGCTCCGCCTCCGAAAGGCGATCGTCGGCGAAGCCCCGCGTGAGCAGCTCCACCGCGCGGTCGCGCGCGGACGCCGGAACGCCCCCGGGGAGCGGCGCGGGCGCGGCGGGTCCGGGGGTGTCGGGCGTGTCGGGCAAGGGTGCTCCGGTTCGGGGATCCGGCTGACGCTACCCGCGCGGCGCGGGACGGTCAACGCACGAGTCCGTGGCCCGCGGGATCGACAACCCCCACGGAGGGGGGCCGGGGGGTTCGGCATCCGGACGCGGGTTATCTTTCTGGCACCTCCTTCCCGACGGTCATCGCTCGCCCGCCGGGCCCTCGCGTCCACCGACTTCGTCACGGAAAGAAGCGGCGCGTCATGGACCAGGCCATTCTCTACCATCGCATCCATTTCGCCTTCACGGCGTCCTACCACTACCTCTTTCCCCAGCTCACGATGGGGCTGGCGCTCCTCATCGTCCTCCTGCAGGGGATCGGCCTGCGAACGGGGGACGAGCGCTGGGACCGCGCCGCGCTCTTCTGGGCGCGCATCTTCGGGCTCACGTTCCTCATGGGCGTGGTCACGGGGATCCCGATGGAGTTCCAGTTCGGGACCAACTGGGCCCGCTTCTCCGCGGCCACGGGCGGGGTGATCGGCCAGACGCTCGCCATGGAGGGCGTGTTCGCCTTCTTCCTGGAGTCGTCCTTCCTCGCGCTCTTCCTCTTCGGGCGCGAACGCCTGGGGCGCCGCGCCCACTTCGGCACCGCGGTCGCCGTCTGGCTCGGCTCGTGGATCTCCGGCTTCTTCATCGTGGCCACCAACGCGTGGATGCAGCATCCCGTGGGGCACACCGTGGACGCCCAGGGACGCTTGGTCGTCGACAGCCTGGGCGCCCTGCTCGGCAATCCGTGGCTCCTGTGGCAGTACCCTCACACGATGCTCGGGGCCGTGGTGACGGGCTCGTTCACGATGGCGGCCGTGGGCGCGTACTACCTCCTCGTGGACGAGCCGGACGGGGTGGTAGGCGCGCCCGGTGAAGACGCGGAATACGGGCGGCTCTTCCTGCGCGTCGCCGTTCCGACCGGGCTGATCGCCGCCGCGCTGATGGCCTTCCCGACCGGCGACAGGCAGGCGGGCTCGGTGGCGCGCTGGCAGGCACCGTCCTTCGCGGCGATGGAGGGCCTCTTCGAGACGGGCGAGCCCGCCGGGTTGATCCTCATCGGGCAGCCGGACATGACCTCCCTGCACCTGGACAACCCGCTCGAGGTGCCGGCGGCGCTGAGCTTCCTGACCTACCGCCGGTGGGACGCGCGTGTGGAGGGTCTCACCTCGTTCCCACGCGAGGATTGGCCGGACAACGTGCCCCTGCTCTACTACTCGTACCACATCATGGTGGGGCTGGGCTCGATCTTCATCGCGGTGATGGCGCTCGCGGGCTTCCTCCTCTGGCGGGGGAAGCTCTCGCGCAGCCGACCGGCGCTCTGGATCCTCATGCTGTGCGCGCCCTTCCCGTTCATCGCCAACACGATGGGATGGATGACCGCGGAGCTCGGCAGGCAACCGTGGACCGTGTGGGGGCTCCTGCGCACCGAGGCCGGCTCGTCGCTGAACGTGGGGAGCGGGAACGTCCTCTTCTCCCTCATCGGCTTCATGGGGATGTACCTCGTCCTCGGCATCCTCTACCTCTTCCTCGCTCAACACGAGATCGCCGCGGGACCGAAGCACGTCCAACCCAGCCGTCCCGGGGAGGTGTGACCATGGCGACGCTCTGGTTCTGGCTCGTCGCCGCGCTCCTGACCATGTACGTGGTGCTGGACGGGTTCGACCTGGGGGCGGGCGCGATCTTCCCGCTGGTGGCGCGCACCGACGGCGAGCGCCGCACCGTGCTGCGCAGCATCGGCCCGGTGTGGGACGCGAACGAGGTGTGGCTGCTCACGGCGGGCGGCTCGCTGGTGCTCGCCTTCCCGCGGCTGTACGCGTCCTCGTTCAGCGGGTTCTACCTCCCGCTGATGACCGTCCTCTGGCTCCTCATCCTCAGGGCGGTGGCGATCGAGCTGCGGGGGCACCTGGACAGCCGCGTGTGGCGGCCCTTCTGGGACGTGACCTTCTGCGGAGCCAGCCTCCTCCTCACCGTGTTCCTGGGCGCCGCGCTCGGGAACGTGGTGCGCGGGGTGTCGCTGGACGCCGAGGGTTGGTTCTTCGCCCCGCTGTGGACCGACTTCACCACGAGCGGGCGGCGCATGGGCATCCTGGACTGGTTCACGGTGACCGTGGGGCTGACCAGCACGCTCGCGCTCGTGCACCACGGGGCGCTCTGGGTCGCGCTCAAGACGCACGACCCGGTGCGCGCGCGGGCCAACGCGGTGGCCGGGTGGAGCTGGCCGCTCGTGCTGGTCGCCGTGGCGCTCCTGACCGTCCTCACCTTCCGCGTGCAGCCGCACGTTTCCCAGCGCCTGCGCGCCCTCCCGGTCGGCTACGTCTTCCCGCTCGCCGCGCTGAGCGGGCTCGGCGCGAGCTTCGCGCTGCGTCGCCGCGGCCGCGAGCTCGGCGCCTTCCTCGGCTCCGCCGTCTTCCTGGTGGGGATGCTGCTGTCCGTGTCGTTCGGGCTCTACCCGCTCGTCCTTCCCGCGAGCGGCGGCGCGGCCACCTCGCTCACGATCGCCAACGCGGCCGGCCCGGCCCACGGGATGCGCGTCGCGCTCTTCTGGTGGATCCCGGGGATGGCCCTGGTGACGGGGTACACCGTTTTCATCTATCGGGGTATGCGCGGGAAGATCTCCGAATAGGACAGGGCACGACCCGAGACGAAGGAGCTGCGGTTTGGCAGACAAGGTGGTGGTGATCACGGGAGCGAGCAGCGGCATCGGTGCCGAGCTCGCGGAGCTGCTGGCGGGGCGCGGCGACGCGGTGGTCCTGGTGGCGAGGCGCGCGGACAAGCTCGCCGAGGTGGCGGAGCGCTGCGGACAGGGGGCGCTCGTCGTGGAGGCCGACGTGACCGATCGGAGCCAGGTGGCCCGCGCGGTCGCGGAGGCCATGGAGCGATTCGGTCGCATCGACGTCTGGGTCAACAACGCCGGGCAGGGCATCAGCCGCATGCCCACGCAGCTCACCGCGGAGGACGTCGACGAGATGATGGACGTCAACGTCAAGTCGGTGCTCTACGGGATGCAGGAGGTCCTCCCGCATTTCCGCGAGCGCGGCGACGGCCAGGTCATCAACGTCTCGTCGCTTCTTGGGCGCATCCCCTTCGCGACGCTGCGCTCGGCCTACTGCGGCGCGAAGCACTACATGAACGCGCTGACGTCGTGCGTCCGCGCGGAGCTCGCGGAGTCCGACCCGGGCATCACGATCTCCCTCGTATCACCCGGCGTGGTGTACACGGACTTCGGACTGAGCGCGCTCCATGGCGGGCCCGACTCGCGGGACTTCCCCCAGGGGCAGACCCCGCGCGAGGTCGCGGAGGTCATCGCCGGGGTCATCGACTCGCGGGGAACCGACGTCTACACGCGCGCGGGCTCGCAGCAGCGGATCGCCGGCTACTACGCTTCTCTGGGGGAGGATCCGAGCTAACTCGAGGTCGCCCTCAGCCCCCCGGCTCCAGGGCTCGGCCGTGCTTGTAGACCCGCACGATCGAGCGCGTGTTCTCGATGTCGCGCGTCGGGTCGGCGGAGAGCACCACGAGGTCGGCCATCTTCCCGGGCGACACCGTGCCGTGCGTCGCCGAGATCCCCGCCGCCATGGCGGCGACGCGCGTGGCGGCGCCGATCGCCTCCACGGGCGTGAAGCCCGCGTGCGCGACCAGCGAGGCCATCTCGCGGTGCACGTTGGGCACCGTGTCTCCGGGGCTCCCCATCCCGTCGGTGCCCGCGTCTACCAGCACGCCGCGCTCGTGGGCGAGGCGGGTCACCGCCGCGCCCCACTCCGCGATGCCGGCGCCCACGCCGTCCGGGTTCCGCTGCTCGCTGCGCTCGAACACCCAGAGCGTCGCGTCGAGGATGGTACCGCGCGCCTTCATGGAGTCGAGCACGGCCAGGATGCGGGGATCGTCCGGGCGGACGTGGCGGAAGTCGCCCATGGCCCGGACCGTGTAGTCCTGCGGCACGCGGCCGGCCGCCTCCCACACCAGGTACGCGGTGTGCGAGAGCACGTCCGTTCCCGCGGCGACGACCTCGCTCGGCCTGGCCGGGAAGACCGTGGCGTGCGCCCATGCCTCGAGGCCCTGCCGGTGCGCCTCCGCCACCAGCTCCCCGAGCACACCCGCGGGCAGGTTCGCGTAGAGCTTGAGCGCGGTCGCGCCCGTTCCGCGCGCCTCCGCCACGGCCAGCCGCACGTCGGTCGCGCCGGTCACGGCGCGCATCCACGGTGCCGCGCCCACCAGCACCCCCTCCGCGGCGCCGGCCACGCGCGCGTCCTCGGCGAAGAAGGTGGGGCCGGCCATGAGGGCGCTGTAGCGGATGTCCGGCGAGGCGATCTCGTCCAGCTCCGCGGCGCGTGAGAGATACGCGAGGACCCTCGCGTCCCCCGCCATGTCCCGGACGGCGACGACACCGCCCCGGGCCATCCACCCGAGCTGTTCCTCGTAGTCGGCGGCGCTCCGCGGCCCGCCGGTCACGTGCACGTGCGCGTCGATCAGCCCGGGGATGACGTATCGGCCGCTCAGATCCTCGACGCGCGCGGAGTCGGGCAGCGGCCGCGTGCCGCTCGCGAAGGCCGCCTCGATCCGCCCGCCGCGGATGAGGATCGTGCAGTCTGGAAGGGGCGCCGCGCCCGTGCCGTCGACGAGGGTGACGTGCGTCAGCGCCAGGAACGGAGGCACCGCTCGCGCCGCCCCCTGCGCCGCAGCCGGTCGCGGGGCGATCCCCGCGATCAGCGCGACGAGCGGCGCGAGCCCCCGGACGCGTCTGCGAGCGGGTGGCCGGCGCGAACGGTGCATCCAGACTGGGTGGTCGGGTGCGACCGCGTCAGTTCGTCTTGGTCAGACCCGTGACGGTGCCCTCTGTGTTGTGCGCGAAGCGGATTCCGTAGATCCCGTCGGTCGACTTGAGCTTGCCCTCGCCGACCACGTCGGACTTCGGATAGCTGGCCACCTCGGTGCCGTTGATCGAGCACTTCACCGCGTCGCTCGTCACGGTGACCGCGATCTCCTGTGTCACCGACTCGTCCTTGCCGGCCGCCTTGTGGACCGCCTCGTTCATCTCGGCCCGCCGACCGTTCAGCTGGAAGGGCTCCGGCCCGAAGCCGCGTACGATGAAGGAGCCGTTCCCGTAGGCCGCGCAGTAGAGGTAACTCTGGTGATCCGTCCCCATGTCGCTGCCGCCGATGACGATCCCGTAAGGGTGCGGATGATCGTTCAGGTTCATGTACTTCGGCTCGGTGAAGGTGGCCTTCACCGTGTAGGTGCCGCTCGCCGTGTTCATCGGGTTCCAGTAGGTCACGGCCGGGCCCGTGGTCACGTGCAGGGCGTCCCCTTCCTTCTCGAGGCGCGCGTGCTCGAGCAGCTCACCGCCCGCCTTGGCGGCGGGGTCGAGCGTTCCCATCCACCCCGGCACCATGATGCCGCCGTTGGACACCTTGCGGGCGGTTTCCTGGGCCTGTGCGGTATGGGCGCCGCACAACAGCGCGAGGGCGGCGACCGCCGAGACGGTCGATGCGAGGGACCTTTGCATGGTACTTCTCCTGTCAGCGGGAAGGTCTTCAGGCCATGACTATACGTCTCCGGGACCGGATCTTGCCAGGCTTCGTCACGTGCCTCGTTCCCGGATCGTTCCTTCGGGGGTATGAGACGAGATCGGTTCCGGAAACCACGAAGCCCATGGGAACCAAGACGATGCGAATCCGGACCCTCCTCCCCGCCGCGCTCCTGCTCGTCGCCTGCGGCGACCCCACGGGGCCGGGCGTGGAACCGATCACCGAGCTCCCGCGCGCGCTGACGCCCGCCGAGCAGGCGATCATCGGCGACGCGAACGGCTTCGGTCTCGCGCTCCTGTCGCGCATGGTCCAGACGGACGACCGCGCCAACATCATCCTCTCCCCGTTGAGCGCGTCGATGGCGCTGGGGATGACGATGAACGGCGCGGCAACCTCGACCTTCGACGCGATGCGCGCGACGCTCGGCTTCGGCACCCTGTCGCAGACGCAGATCAACGACGCCTATCGCGGGCTCATCGACCTCCTCACGGGGCTCGACCCGAACGTCCGCTTCGAGATCGCGAACGCGATCTGGGCGAACGAGAACGTCCACTTCAACGACGCCTTCTTCGAGGCCGTGCAGGCCGCCTTCGACGCAAAGGTGGCGTCGAGCGACTTTGCCTCGCCCGCCACGCTGGACGCGATCAACGGGTGGGTGAAGGACAACACCGACGGCCTCATCGAGCGCATCCTCGACAGCCTGGACCCCGACCTGGTGATGGTCCTCCTCAACGCCGTGTACTTCGACGGCTCGTGGACCACGCAGTTCGACCCCGCGGACACGCACTCCGGCGCTTTCACGCGCGAGGACGGCTCCACCGTGTCCGTGGACATGATGAGCCTGGACGGCGTGGACCTTCCGCTCGGCGGGGGCGACGGCTACCAGGCCGTGGAGCTGCCGTACGGCGGCGGGGCGTTCTCGATGGTCGTCGTGGTGCCCACCGGCACGGGGAGCGCGCGCGCGCTCCTCTCGAGGCTGGACGCCGCCGGGTGGGACGACGTCCTGGGCGGTCTGCGGTCCACGGAGGTCGACCTGGTGTCGATCCCGAAGTTCACGCTGGACTACGACGTCTACCTGAACGACGCGCTCAAGGCGATGGGGATGGGCATCGCCTTCGGCCCCGGAGCCGATTTCACGGCGATGTCGCCCATGGGCGACCAGATGTGCATCGACTTCGTGCGGCAGAAGACGTTCATCCAGGTCGACGAGCGCGGGACCCGCGCGGCCGCCGTGACCGGGGTCGGGATCAAGCCGACGTCCTTCCTCGGGCTGGTCGCGGACCACCCCTTCGCGTTCGCGATCCGCGAGCGCCTCTCCGGGACGATCCTCTTCGCCGGGATGATCGGCGACCCGACCGCGGAGGACCCGGGGGCGCAGCCGTACGAGAGCACCTGCAACTGAGGTGATCGCCGACACGGCGGCCGGAGCGACGGCCCCCGGCTACGGCGACCCGTCTCCCGACGGGGCCCGCGCCAGCGCGCAGTACATCTCCCCCCGGTAGGCCGACGGCCTGCGCGCCACGACCAAGGGTGGCGTGTATCCCGCGGCGCGCGCCACCGCCTCCAGGCGAGCGAACGGAAGGGGGAACGGCACCCACGGGCCCGGACTCCTCCCCTCGTACTCGACCACCACGACAGGTGCGCCCGGCGCGAGGTGGCCGGCCAGGCGCGTCAGCACCCCTTCGGGCTCGGACACGTAGTGCAGGACGTTCGCGAAGACGGCCCCGTCCAGGCGGACGCCGCCGAGCGCCGGGATCGCGCCCGGCTCGCGGACGTCGGCGACCACCACCTCGATCCGCCCCGCCGGCGCCGTGGCGGCGAGCGCGCGCAGCGCACGCGCGTCCCGGTCGATCGCGATCACCCGGCCACGCCCCTCGAGAACTGCGACCAGAGCGCGGGAGAACAGCCCTTCCCCCGCGCCGAAGTCGGCCCAGGTGCCGGCGGCCCGGCCGATGGCAGGCCGGATCAGGTCGATCGCCTCGGACAGCTGCACCCTGCAGATGTAGCCCCGCCGCGCGAGATTGAGCAACGTGGGGTCCGCAGCGGGGCGCGGGTGGGGGGACGGGGGCTGGCCCCGCTCTTGCGTCCGTGTGGGCGCGGGAGCCCGGTCCAGGCCATCGAGGTGACGCATGTCGTTGGGCAAGAAGATCCTGATCGTCGCCGGCGTGCTCTTCGGCTCGCTGATCGTCGCGGCGGCCGTGCTCCCCTTCCTCTTCAGGGACCGCATCGCCGCGCGCGCGCACGCGGCCATCGACGCGGCGGTCGACGCGCGCGTCGCCTGGGGCGGCGTGGGGCTGAGCGTGCTGCGCGACTTCCCCGACGTCACCTTCTCGCTCGACGACCTGACGGTGGTCGGGATCGACCGCTTCGCAGGCGACACGCTCGTCGCCATGGACGGCTTCGGCCTCGTGCTCGACCTCGGCAGCCTCCTGGGCGCGTGGCGCCACGGGACGCCGGTGCGTGTCCGCTCGGTGCGGATCGAGGGGCCCGACGTGCACCTCATCGTGCTCGACGACGGCACGGCCAACTGGGACGTCGCCCACTCCGGCGGCCCGCCCTCCGGCGCCGCCGCGCCTTCGTCGCGGGCGTTCGGTGTCGAGCTGCGCGGCCTCGCCGTCACCGACGGGCGCGTGGTGCTCGAGAACCGACAGACCGGGCTGTTCGCATCCGTGATCGGCCTGCGCCACGAGTTGAGCGGGGACTTCGCGAAGGAGCACCTGGTCGCGCGGAGCAGCACGCACGCGGACACCACCACCGTGCGCTTCGCGGGCGTCCCCTACCTCGACCGGGTGGCGCTCGACTTCGACGCCGACGTCGATGCGGACATGGCCAACCGACGCTTCACCTTCCGGGACAACGAGCTGCGCCTGAACGACCTCGCGCTCGCGTTCTCCGGGACGGCCGACGCGTCCGGGGACGACCTCGCGCTCGACGTGACGTTCGAGGCGCCCCGCACCGAGTTCGCCCACATCCTGTCGCTCGTGCCGGCCGTGTACGCCCACGACTTCCAGGCGCTCGAGACGTCCGGCTCCTTCGCCGTGCGCGGGAGGGTCCAGGGCGCGATGGGCGAGCGCTCCTTCCCGGCGTTCTCCGTGGCCGCCGAGGTGAAGGACGGGATGTTCCACTACCCGGACCTTCCCCTCCCGGCGCGCGACATCTCCCTCGACCTCGCGATCGACAACCCGGGCGGCGACGTGGACAGCACCGTGGTGCGGCTCGACCGGTTCCACATGGCGCTCGGCAACGAGCCCGTGGACGCGTCGATGACGCTGCGCACGCCCGTCTCCGACCCCGACGTCGACTTCCGCGTGAAGGGCACGCTCGACCTGGCGGACGTGCCACGCACGGTCAAGCTCGAGAAGGTGGAGGAGCTGAGCGGCGTGGTCGCTGCGGACGCGGCGGTGCGGGCGCGCATGTCGGACGTGGATGCGGCCCGCTGGGACCGGATCGCGGCGAGCGGCACCGTGTCCGCGAAGGACGTGACGGTCCGCTCCGCGGCGCTCCCCGAGCCCGTCTCCGTGCAGGAGGCCACGCTCGGCCTGTCACCCCAGCGGGCGGAGCTGCGCTCCCTGCGCGCGCAGCTCGGCAGCAGCGACCTGAGCGCCACCGGCTCGGTCGACAACATCCTCGGCTACGTGCTCCGCGACGAGGTGCTGCGTGGGCACGCGACGCTCACCAGCCAGCGCTTCGACCTGGCCGAGTGGAAGTCGAAGGACAGCCAGCTCGAAGTCATCCCGGTCCCGGCGGGCGTGGACCTGACGCTCGAGGCGACGGTGACGCGGCTGGACTACGGACCCATGCAGATGGCGGACGCGCGCGGGAGCCTGCACGTGAAGGACGAGCGCGTGACACTCGACCACTTCACGATGGGCATGCTCGGGGGAAGGGTGGGCGTCGACGGCTTCTACGAGACCACCGAGCCCGACCGACCGACGTTCGGCGTGACGCTCGACCTGGACAGCCTGGACATCTCGCGCGCGGCGGAGACGCTCAGCACCGTAAGCGCGCTCGCGCCGGTCGCGCGCTTCGCGCGGGGCGTCTTCACCGCCAAGCTCGACCTCGGCGGCGCGCTCGGCCCGGACATGAAGCCGCTCTTCCCCGTGCTCACCGGGAAGGGATCGCTCCTGACGTCGAAGCTCACCCTCGAGAACTTCCCGCCCCTCGCCCGCGTCGCGCAGCTGCTCAGCCTGCCCCAGCTCGACAACCCCACGTTCGAGGCGATCCGCTCGTCGATCGAGATCCGCGAGGGGCGGCTGCACGTGCGCCCCTTCACGGTGCGGGTGGGCAACCTGCGCATGGGCGTCGCCGGCTCGAACGGGGTGGACCAGTCCCTCGATTACCAGCTCTCGCTGGCCGTGCCGCGCGCCGCGCTCGGCAGCGCGGCCGCCAAGGTCGTGAGCGACCTCGTGTCGAAGGCCGGCCGCGTCGGCGTCGACCTCCAGGCGGCCGACTCGGTCGACCTGGCCATCGGCCTGACCGGCACCGTCACGTCCCCGTCCGTCCAGGCGGACCTGGGCGGCCTGGTGACCTCGGCCGGCGACCAGGTGAAGACGGCGGCCGGCGTCGCCGCCCAGGAGCGCATCGACTCCGCCGAGGCCCGCGTGGACTCCGCGAGGGCCCGGGCCCTGCGTGACGCCCAGGCCCGCGCCGACAGCATCGTCGCGGAGGCCGAGCGGCGCGCCGAGCAGATCCGCGCCGAGGCGAAGAAGCTCGCCGACGACGTCCGCGCCGAAGGCAACCGCCGCGCCGACCAGGTCCTCGCCGAGGCGAAGAACCCCATAGCCCAGGCCGCCGCCAAGCCCGTAGCCGCCCGCATCCGCAAGGAAGCCGAGGACAAGGCGACCGGCATCGAGAAGCAAGCCGACGACCGCGCCACCGCGATGGTGGGAGAAGCCCGCAAGGAAGCCGACGCCATCCTGGCAGCCGCCGGAGGATAGGGGCGCAGCCCGTCCCAACCCCCAGACGCCGATGGCGCAAGCGCCGAGGAACCCACCGCCAGGTCGGTCCCAACCCCCAGACGCCGATGGCGCAAGCGCCGAGGAACCCACCGCCAGGTCGGTCCCAACCACCAGACGCCGATGGCGCAAAGCGCCGAGGAACCCACGGCCAGGTCGGTCCCAACCACCAGACGCCGATGGCGCAAAGCGCCGAGGAACCCACCGCCAGGTCGGTCCCAACCACCAGGTCCGCGCGCAAAGGCGCAACGCGCGGAATAGCCCCCCCCGCGAGGCTGATCGGCGCCGTCCACCGCCGTTCCGGAGCGGGTCGGCGGCGCGGGCCCGTAGCGAGACTCGGCCGCGCGTAGCGGCCGAGCGAAGCAAGCGGAGCGTGCAAGAAGACGCCCGCGAGCCCGCCGCTGAGCGGTCTCGCCAAGGGCCCGCGCCGCCGACCCGCGCCCAACCCACGAGCGAACCCAGGCGCCGACCCATCGGCGACGCCCGACGGGCTACTCCAGAAGCGTATGCACCGGCTCCTCGTGCGCCTCGTGTACGTCCGACCGGCTGTCGATCAGCCGCGCGCACGTGTTCCACCTCAGGAGCGCGTCGTCGTTGCCCGCCGGCCGCACCTCCGCGGCGTCCTCGTAGTGCTTCATCGCCCGCATCAGCCAGTCGTACGCCAGGTGCCCCGACGCGTGCGTGGCCAGCGCGAGCTTCGCGAACGCGGTCCGCTCGCACACGATCCCCGCGTAGTAGTGCCGCTCGTAGTCGCCGGCGAGACGCGCCACGAGCTCCATCGCCGCGTTCGCCGTGGCTCCACCCTCCACGCCGAACTGGTCGCACAGCGAGAGGCAGAGCGTCACCAGCGTCTCCTGGTCGTTCGGCTCCACCGCGAGGACGTCGCGACAGATGCTCTCCGCGAGGAAGGGTTGGTTCAGGAGCCGGTAGTGCAGCGCCTTCTTGCGCGCGCCGTCGATCCCCTCGTGGGACAGCTTCTTGAGCTCGTACATGCGGTTCCTCCGGCCTCTTGGCCTCCGTGCCCGTGCGGCGCCGGGGACCCACCGCGTGCGCGACGACCCCGGACCCGGGGACACACCTTGGGACGGCACGGGGGGGTGGTGCAATACCCGATCGGCAGCGTGGGTTGGGGGCAGCGCTCGTCGGAGAGCCCCCTCCGGGTGGCGCACGGGCGGCGCGACCGGCAAGTTGGGCCGCTCGCCGTCTCCTCTCGCCGGGAGGCCCACCGTGCGTCACGTCGATCGCAGGTCCTTCCTTCGCTGGCTGGCCGCGAGCCCCCTGGCCACCGCGCTCGCCTCGTGCGGGGAGCGCGGCGCGGACCGCACGGCCCCCACCTCCGAGGGAGGCGCGGCACCGGACGCCGCTCGGCCGGGAATTGGAGCGGTGGCCGATCCCCCGCTTCCGACGCAGGCCGCAGACGCCCTGGACATCTTCGACCTCGAGCGGGTCGGCGCACGCCAGGTCCCCCTCGCCCACTGGGCCTACCTCCAGACGGGCACGGACGGAGAGAGCACGCTCCGCCGCAATCGCGAGGGGTTCGAGCACCTCCACATCCGGCCGCGTCGGCTCGCCGGGGTCGCGGATGTCGACACGGCGATCTCCCTCTTCGGTCGAGCGTGGCCGAGCCCCGTCGTCCTCGCGCCCGCGGGAAGCCAGCGCGCCTTCCACGCGGACGCCGAGCCCGGCACGGCGCGTGCCGCCGCCGCCGCGGACCACCTGATGGTCCTGTCCAACGTCGCCTCCACCTCGGTCGAGGAGGTCAACGAGGCACGGGGCGAGCCCGTCTGGTTCCAGCTCTACGCGTCGGGGAGCTGGAACGTGAACGAGGCCCTGGTCCGTCGCGTCGAGGCGGCGGGATGCCCGGCGCTCGTCCTGACCGTCGACAACCCGGGAGGCGCGAACCGCATCACGGCCGAGCGCGGGAGGCGGGCCGACACCCGCGCCTGCGAGGGCTGCCACACGGAGGGTGGGCAGGCACCGCCCGTGAAGCCGAACTATCGGGGGCTGCCGGCACCCGAAGGGGCGGCCGGGCGAGACGCGCTGACGTGGGACTTCGTCGCGCGCCTGCGCGACGCGACGCGGATGAAGCTGCTCCTCAAGGGCATCATGACCGCCGAGGACGCGGGGCTCTGCATGCGCTACGGCGTGGACGGCGTGTGGGTCTCGAACCACGGCGGCCGCACCGACCCCAGCGGGCAGGCCACCGTCGACGCGCTCCCGGAGGTCGTCCGCGAGGTGGGTGGGCGGGTGCCGGTGATCGTGGACGGCGGCGTGCGCCGCGGCGTCGACGTGTTCAAGGCACTCGCCCGCGGTGCGTCGGCGGTGGCCGTGGGACGCCCCTACCTCTGGGGCCTGGGTGCCTTCGGCCAGGCGGGGGTCGCGCGCGCGCTGGAGATCCTGGACCGGGAGCTCGTGCTCGCCATGCGCGCCGCCGGCACGCCGGCGATCGCGCGTATCGGGCCGGCGTACGTGGGCGGGCCGTCCTGACGGCACCCGCCCGCAGGTGACGATCGGATCGTCCGCGCCGGTGGCGTCCCGAACCGGCACCGCGGCCGCGTGCGGAGCGTCCCTCAGTCCTTCTTCGGTTTCCCGAGCACGAGCTGAACCAGCTTCGTCAGGGGATCGTACGCCCGATCCACCACGCGCTCCTTCAGCGGGATGATCGCGTTGTCGGTGATCGTGATCCCCTCGGGGCAGACCTTGGTGCAGCACTTCGTGATGTTGCAGTATCCGATGCCGTGGCGCGCGCGCAGGTCGTCGAGGCGGTCGGCGGTGTCCAGCGGGTGCATCTCCAGCCCGGCCGTGTGCACCATGAAGCGAGGCCCGATGAACTCGTCGTGCTTCCCGTGGTCGCGCAGGACGTGGCAGACGTCCTGACACAGGAAGCACTCGATGCACTTGCGGAACTCCATCACCCGGTCGGCGTCCTGCTGGTACATCGTGCGCGTGCCGTCCTCGCGGTCGGGCGGCGCCGGCCTGAAGGGCTGGATCTTCTTCTTCACCTCGAAGTTCCAGGACACGTCCGTGACCAGGTCGCGGATGAGCGGGAAGGCGCGCATCGGCTCCACGGTGATGGGCTTGTCGGTCGGGAGGTCGTCCAGGCGGGTCATGCACATGAGCTTCGGCATGCCGTTGATCTCCGCCGAGCACGAGCCGCAGCGTCCGGCCTTGCAGTTCCAGCGCACCGCCAGGTCGTGCGCCTGCTCGGCCTGGACGCCGCGCACGGCGTCGAGGACGACGTAGCCAGGGCGCACGTCCACGTCGTAGTCGTGGTACTCCCCGCCGCTCGCGTCCCCGCGCCAGATCTTCAGGGCGACCTTGGGCATCAGCCCATCTCCTCGATGATATCCGCGAGATCCTTCCGGATCGGCACCACCGGCCGGCGCTCCACCTCCATGAGCCCGTCGGCACCCCTGCGCACGACCAGGTTCACCTTCCCCCACTCGGGGTCCTTCCCCTGGTGGTCGGTGCGGGAGTGCGCACCTCGGCTCTCCTTGCGCTCGCGTGCGGCCCGCGCGACGGCCTCCGCCACGGTGAGGATGTTCCGCAGGTCGAGCGCGGCGTGCCACGCGGGATTGAACTCGCGGTTCCCGCCGACGGCCAGCGCCTCGGCCTGGTGCGCGAACTCCTCGATCCCATCGAGCGCGCGGGTCAGCCCCTCCTCGTCGCGCACGATGCCAGCGTTGTCCTGCATGTGCTGCTGGATCGCCAGGAGGAGCCGGTGCGGGCCGATGCTCTCCGCCGAGGTGGTGAGATCGAGCGGGCCGAGGGCGCGACGGGTCGCCGACTCCACCTCGCCCTCGTCGATCGCGCCTTCTCCGTGCTCGAGCGCGAACGCGGCGGCGTGGTCGCCGGCGCGCTTCCCGAACACCAGCAGGTCGGAGAGCGAGTTCCCTCCGAGGCGGTTCGCGCCGTGCAGCCCGCCGGCGCACTCGCCGCACGCGAAGAGCCCCGGCACGGTCGACATCTGGGTGTCGGCGTCGACGCGTACCCCGCCCATCGCGTAGTGCGTGGTCGGCCCGACCTCCATCGGCTCCTTCGTGATGTCGATCCCGGCCAGCTCCTTGAACTGGTGGTACATCCCCGGGAGCTTGCGCTTGATGTGCTCCTCGGCGTTGGGGATCTTCTCGGCGATCCAGGCGATGTCCAGGAACACCCCCCCGTGCGGGCTCCCGCGACCCTCGCGCACCTCGCGCAGGATGCAGCGCGCCACGTGGTCGCGCGTGAGCAGCTCGGGCGGGCGGCGGGCGTCCCTGTCCCCCGTCACGTAGCGCCACCCCTCTTCCGGCGTATCGGCCGTCTGCCCCTGGTAGAGCGGCGGGATGTCGTCGAACATGAAGCGGCGCCCCTGGCTGTTCTTCAGGACGCCGCCCTCGCCACGCACGCCCTCGGTGACCAGGATGCCCTGCACACTGGGCGGCCACACCATCCCGGTCGGGTGGAACTGGACGAACTCCATGTCCACGAGCTCGGCGCCCGCGTGGTACGCGAGCGACTGGCCGTCGCCGGTGTACTCCCACGAGTTGCTCGTGATCTTGAACGCCCGCCCCAGCCCGCCGGTGGCGAGCACCACGGCGCCGGCCCGGAACACGTGGAAGCGCCCGCGCTCGCGGTCGTAGGCGATGGCTCCCACGACGCGGTCGCCGTCCTTGAGCAGCTCCGTGACCGTCACCTCCATGTGGACGTCGACGCCCGCGTGCACGCCGTGGTCCTGGAGCGTGCGCAGCATCTCGAGGCCCGTGCGGTCGCCGACGTGCGCGAGGCGCGGGTAGGCGTGCCCGCCGAAGTTGCGCTGGAGGATGCGGCCATCGGGCGTGCGGTCCATGAGCGCGCCCCACGCCTCCAGCTCGCGCACGCGATCGGGAGCCTCCTTCGCGTGCAGCTCGGCCATGCGCCAGTTGTTGAGGTACTGGCCCCCGCGCATCGTATCCGCGAAGTGCACCCGCCAGTTGTCGCGCGCGTCCACGTTCGCGAGGGACGCCGCGATGCCGCCCTCCGCCATGACCGTGTGCGCCTTGCCCAGGAGCGACTTGCACACGATGCCGACCGACGCGCCGCCGGCCGACGCCGCGATCGCCGCGCGCAGCCCGGCCCCGCCCGCACCGATGATGAGGACGTCGTGGTGGTGCGTGCGATGCTCGGCGCTCAGAAGATCCTCCAGTCGGTCCAGACACCCATCGACAGCATGCGGACGTAGAGGTCGGAGAAGCCGACCCAGAAGAGGCTCATCCAGGCGAAGAGCATGTGTCGGCGGTTGAGGCAGGAGGCGCACGCGTAGGCGGTCCGCCGCACGGGGCGCCGTGAGAGCTTGTTGAAGCGCCCGCCCACCAGATGGCGCAGGGAGTGGCACCCGAGCGTGTAGCTCCCCAGGAACACGACGTTGAGAGCGAGCACGATCGTGCCCACGCCCACGCCGAAGCTGGTCTCGCCCGTCGTGGGGTCGGTGAACCGGAGCGCGTGCCAGACGTCGGAGGCGAGGATCACCAGGAAGACGAGCGCGAGGTAGAGGAAGTAGCGGTGCACGTTCTGGAGGATGAGCGGGAGATGGCGCTCGCCCAGGTACTTCGTGCGCGGCTCGCCGACCGTGCAGGAGGGCGGATCCGCCCAGAACGCCTTGTAGTACGCGCCCCGGTAGTAGTAGCAGGTGAGGCGGAAGCCGCCGGGTGCCCACAGGATGAGGAACGCGGGCGACCAGGGGAGCCAGGACATCCACCACGACGGCCTGGGCCCGAACCAGGCGTGCGCCGAGTCGCCGAAGAGCTCGGGTGAGTAGAACGGCGACAGGTAGTTGCCGAAGGCGTAGTGGTCGCCCTGGAACGCCGCCCAGGTCGAGTAGACGATGAAGAGGGACAGGCCGAGGAAGACGGCGGCGGGCTGGAGCCACCACGCGTCGGGACGCGAGGTCTGACCGAAGCTCCGCCGCACGGGGAGGGTCGTCGACGGCGTGGCCATGCACCGTCCTTCCGCGACGCGCGGGCGCCGCGCGGGAGGGTCGACTGCGGGCTCGGCCCGAGGAGGCCGTGCACCTCGGGGGAGCCGTTTCGAAACGCGGGGACAGAATACGCGGCGGCGCGCGCGACGCAAACGGGGACCGGGAACGGCGATGGGCTACGCACGGTCCGGGCCTTCCCGGTGGCCGAGCTGCGAAGCCGACCGCGGAAAGGCCCGGGCCCGTCAGGAGCGAAGCGACGCCCCCGTCAATGGACCGTCAGCGCGGTCCCGACCTGGAAGGCGTTGGGGAAGATCACCACCGGGCTGACGATGCCGTTGAACCAGGTACCGCCCGCGAAGGTACGCAGGTAGTTCGCGTAGAGCGTGATCTTGGCGTTTCCACCCATGGGGATGTCGTAGCCGATGCCCGTCTCGGCCGTGTAGGCGTCGGTCTGGACGCTCAGGTAGTCGTCCTCGACGATCGCGCGCACCACGCCGCCCCCGCCCTTGATGAAGAAGCCGGACCGGGCGCTCGGGTACCCGAGGAACACCAGGTTCAGCGCCGCCATGCGTCGGTAGATGGGAGCGTCGTTCCTCATCCAGCCCATGAACTCCACGGCGACGACGAGCTGCTGGTTCAGGGCGCCGCCCATCTGCAGGTTCTCCGAGAGGCCGTTGATGCGATCGGCGAAGTAGTCGGGGTCGCAGACGGTGCAGGTCACCCACGGAGGCGGCGCCCGCGGTCTTCGCCGCCTTCACAGGGAGACGCGGGAACCGGAGCCGAATCACGTCATCGGGCTCGAGCGCACGCCCCGCCCCTGGCGAATCCCGTCCGCCTCGAAGCACGTTGGCTCCGCACCTCATCCGCCGCCCGCGCCCCGAGGTAAGCACCGTGAACTCGCGCCGCCTCCTGCTTTCCGGCCTCCTGCTCTCCGGCCTCCTCCCCGCCCTCGCCCCCGCCGAGCTCTCGGCGCGGCAGCACGAGCCCACGCCGCTCCGTCAGTCGGCGCTGACGCCGGAGACGGCGACGCACGCTCCGCTGACGCTCCGGGACGCCTCTCGCGACGACCGCTGGCTGGGCCTGGGGGTGCGCGACGTGCGCTGGGCCCCCGACGCGTCGGCGGTCTGGTTCCGCTGGAATCGAGCCCCGGACGTCGCCGACCTGCCGGACGCGGACCCGTGGTTCCGCGCCGCGCCGGACGGGACGTGGGTCGAGCAGGTGCCGCGGGCGGACGAGTGGATGGCGCCGGGCGACCGGATCTCGTGGAGCCCGGACGGGCGCATCGCAGCGTGGGGGCGGGGAAGCACGGTCTTCCTCTACCGCGCCGGCGACGGGCCGGGCGTCCGGGTGGCGGTGGAGCTCATGGAGGACGTCGCCGACGTGCGCGTCGCGGAGGGCGGGACGGCGGTGCACTTCCAGGTGGGCGAGGCGCTCCTCCGCTACGGCGTGGCGAGCGGCGTCACGAGCGTGGTGGCGCGTAAGGTGCCGTCCGACGCGCCGCCTGCCACGGAGGAGGGGCGTTGGCTCGCCGGGGAGCAGCGGGCGCTCTTCGACTTCGTCCGTGACCGGGAGCGTCGACAGGGCGTGGCGGCTGCCCTCTCGGCCGAGCGGGGGGCCCCGCAGGCGATCCCGGTCCCGGCCACGGTGCGCGTCGAGCAGATCACGCTGTCGCCCGACGGCCGCTGGCTGACCTTCCGCGCACACACCCCGGCCACCGACCGGCCCGCGACACGGTACGTGGACTACCTCGACCCGTCCGGCTACTCCCGGGTGCACGACGCACGCTCCAAGGCCGGCGAGCCGCGGGACCGCTACCGCCTCGGTGTGGTCGAGGTGGATCCGCGGGTGCCCCCGGACAGCGTGCGTATCCGCTGGGTCGACCTCGCGGAGGCGGGCGACGAGGTCACGATGCCGCATGGCCCCTGGTGGAACCTCGAGGGCACGCGCGCCGTGGCGCAGCTCATCGGCGAGAACGATGAGGACGTGTGGTTCGCCGAGATCGATCCCGCGACCGCGTCCGCGACCGTGCTCACGCACGACCACGACGACGCCTGGATCGGCGGCCCGCCCATCCAGGCCAACTACCTCCAGCCCGCGCTCCTGGAGTGGCTCCCGGGTGACCGCTTCGTCTTCGCGTCCGAGCGCGGTGGATGGAGCCACCTCTGGCTGATGGACGCGGGGGGGCGGGTGACCCGGCTCACCGAGGGTGCCTGGGAGGTGCGGAGCGCCGAGCTGTCGCAGGATCGGCGGTGGTGGCTCCTCCAGGCGAGCCGGGAGCACCCGGCGGACGACCACCTCTACCGCATGCCCGCCGCGGGCGGCGAGATGACCCGGCTTACGGAGGGTGAGGGTCGCCGCACCGGCGCGCTCTCCCCGGATGGGCGCCGGCTCGCGCTCGTCTGCGACGACGCGACGCACATGCCCGACCTGTGGCTCGGCACGCTCGACCATCCGCGCGGAAGGCGCGTGACCGTGAGCGGCGCCGACGCCTTCTGGGAGCACCCCCTCGTCGCGCCCGAGATCGTTTCGTTTCCGCACCCGGACGGACGGCCCCTGTGGGCGGCCGTGTACCGGCCCGAGCACCCGGATCCGATGCGCCCAGCGCTGATCCACGTGCACGGGGGTGGCTACCGACAGTTCGCGCACAGGGGATGGACGGTGTACGGCTACGCGCTGCACCTCGGCTTCCTGAACTACATGGTACAGCAGGGCTATACGGTCCTCGACTTCGACTACCGGGGAAGCGCGGGCTACGGCCGCGACTACCGCACCGACATCGCGCGCGCGATGGGCATCAGCGACGTGGACGGCGCGGTGGCGGCCGCCCGCTGGCTCGCCGACCACGAGGGCATCGACCCGCACCGTATCGGCATCTACGGCGTCTCCTACGGCGGCTTCATGACGCTCATGAGCGAGTTCCGCTACCCGGGCGTGTTCGCCGCCGGCATCGCGCGCGCGGCCGTGTCCGACTGGTCGAGCTACAGCGACGAGTGGACGAGCCGGATCCTCGGCGTCCCGCACCTCGACCCCGAGGCGTACCGCGTCTCGAGCCCGATCTACTACGCGGACGGCCTCCGGGACCACCTCCTCGTCACGCACGGGCTCGTCGACGACAACGTCCACTTCCAGGACACGGCCCGGCTCATCCAGCGGCTCATCGAGCTGGAGAAGGACTTCGAGGTGATGGTCTATCCGATCGAGCACCACACCATCGCCACGGAGCCGAGCCGCTACGACCTGGTGCGCCGCTCCGCCGCGTTCTTCGACCGGTGGCTGAAGGGAAGAGGGTGAGGTAGGCCTCGCGTCCGAATGGCGCGGAGGCGCCGGCGGAACTCCGCGGCGGCACCGTGGCGGTGTACCAAGCGATCGCCGGCCCGCGGAGGGTCCGCGGAGCACCGGGTTCGGCTCCGCCTTTCTCCCCGGGAGGACAGCCATGGCCCTCGACGACGCTCGGATCTCGGCAGACCGTTCTCGACGCGGCCGCGACGCAGGCCATGGACCTGGGGAGCTACCTCGCGGAGCACGGCTACCTCCTGGTGCGTCCGCCAGGGACGCCCTGGTCGCACGGCTGAACGTCTACGTCGTCGTCGGCTCCGGACTGGCCAAGCGGCAGTGGCTGCACTTCGGGGAGCGCATGCTCTACTGCGCCTCAACCGCCTGGGCACCGACGGCTCGGGGTCCGGCGCGTTCGAGGCGCGGGTGCGTGTATGGAGCGACCGGTCGCCCCTGCAACTCCATCGCTTCGTGACGTGCATCCGCCGCGACAGCAGCGACCGCGACCGGCGCATCGACGCCGTGGGCGGCGTGCACCGCGACGGCACGCGCTGGCTGATGGACATCGACGAGGTCATCAGGCACGGCGAACGACGGCGTGAAGGGCAACAACCTCGGGAGCCTGCCATCGTGCCCCGAAGGGGAGCCATGGACTGTGTATTTACAAAGCTTGTCATATCACGTTAGAATCACTGTGTGATCACACAGTTCAATCCCTTCCGGATCGACGGCGTCGTGACGCCGCCGCACTTCACGGACCGCGCCGCCGAGGTGGCGCGCATCCGGGACGTCCTGCGCTCGCCCCCGGCCAAGCTCCTCGTCTACGGGCCACGCCGGATGGGCAAGACTTCGGCGATCCTCGTCGCGAGCCAGGCCGCGGAGCGGGACGGCGCGCACGTGGTGCGTGCGGACCTCTCGACGGCCTCGTCCGTGGCGGACGTCACCAACCGTCTCCTCGTGGCCGCGGTCCGCAGCGTCGGGCGGAGCTGGAAGGACCTCGCGAGCGTGTTCGTCGAACGGCTCCGCATCTCGGTCGGCCTGCGACCCGACCCGGTGACGGGGCTCGCGCTCCCCACGCTGGACGCGAGCCTGAGGGCCGGCGATGCGGATGCGCAGCGCGAGACGCTGGGGAGCGCGCTCGACACGCTGGACCAGCTCGCGAACGAGCGGAACGTCCGGCTGGGGATCATCCTCGACGAGTTCCAGGAGATCCATCGCCTGGGCGGAGAGGCCGCGGAATGGCACCTGCGCGGCATCCTCGAGCGGCACACGCACGTGAGCTACGTGCTCGCCGGCTCGCGCACGGCCCTCATCCACCGGATGATCTCCGAGCCGGCGCGCGCCTTCTACAAGCTCCTCGAGGTGCTGCACCTCGGGCCGATGGAGGACGAGCACTTCGCGCGCTGGATCGACGAGGGGATGGCGTCGGCCGGCCGCCCGGCACCGGGCGTGGGCGCGCGCTGTCTGGAGGTGGCCGGCCCCCGCACGCGCGACGTGGTCCAGCTCGCCCGCGCGTCCTGGCGGGCGTGGACCGGAGAGGGCGGGGTCGAGGCGCTGGTGGATGCGGCGTTCCGCGACGTCGTCGCCGAGGAGGAGGTCATCGCCCGCACCGTGTGGGACGGACTGACGGCGCACCAGCAGGACGTGCTCCGGGCCGTGGCCGGCGCCGAGGCCGGCCTGACCTCACGAGAGACGCTCAGGCGCTTCGCCCTGCCCGCGAGCGGCACGGTGTCGAACACCCTGTCCGCCCTGGAGGCCGACGACCTCCTCGTGAAGGTCGACGCCACCCCGGGCTGGGACTTCGAGAGCCCCTTCTTCCGGGGTTGGGTCGTCATGCGCGCGCTCCCCGACGTGGGGGTCGAGCGCCCGGCGGCGTGGAGGGCTACGCTCGGGCGTTGACGCGGTCGGCGGGCGCGAGCCGGCCCGCGCCGCTCACCCCTCCAGCATCCCCCGCAGGTGATGCGCCACGTCCACCACGAAGCGGTGCACGGAGGCCTCCGCGATCCGGTGTCCGACCACCGCGTCGATCGCGCTCCCGACCGCGCCCAGCGGAGGCTCGTACGTGCCGGCGAAGTCGAGCTGCGTCTCGGTGGCCGTGAGCGGATAGAGCTCGACCTGCGCACGCATGAGCGGGAAGAGCCGCGGGCGCTTCGCAGCCTCCCAGGAGATCGAGATGCGCGTCGACGGCGCCTGCCCCTGCGCCTTCGGCACCTCGGTGATCTCCCCCACGGAGATGTCGATCTCCGTCCCGACGTCCAGGCCGGCGATGTTCACGCTCAGCGCGGCCGCGACCGACTCGGCGCGACCGGCGGCCGCGCGCGTGGCCTCGCGGAAGGTGCCGAGGGTGTCGGCGAGCAGGGCGTCGCGCACCTGCTCGTAGGGCCGGTTCACGTACTCGTAGCTGCGCACTTCCTTCGGCTTGGCCATCGCGCTACATGCCGCCGTCGGTGACCGTCTTCTCCTTCTTCGGCGGCACCTGCAGGTCGTCGTAGTTCATGATGGCGTTGAAGAGCATGTTGAACTCCCCGTGGTTCTGCCACCGGTAGACCGGGTTGGTCGAGTACATGAGCAGGCGACCGCGCCCGACCGGCACGTCCACGATGGCCGGGCGGTCCTTGATCTGCGACGCGCCCCGCATGAGGCCGCTCAGCACCGCGTCGTCGCCGCCCACGAACTTCATCAGCACCTCGTCGTCCTTGTCGTCGTCCGGCACGGAAAGCATCGGACCGTTGGTGTACTTGAGCGGCACGATCTCGTCCGTGTAACCGTAGAAGAGCGGGCTCTCCGAGCGGAGGATCTTCCCCTCCACGATCGGCCGGGGCGCGTAGAAGTTGCCCGACGTGCGCGACGCGTTGATGTCGCGCACCAGCCCGAAGTCGGGAGGGAGCGTGGTGGCGTTGCCGAGCGTCATGAACACGCCGCCCGCGTCGAGGAAGCGCTGGAGCTCGAGCACGCCCTCGAGGCCCATGCCGCCGGTGATGTCGTCGGACGAGCCGTACATCCCGAGGTTCTGGAAGCGGTCGGTCTTCGTGTACGCGAGCGGCTGGTCCTCCGGCTCTCGGCCGAACACGAGGCTCTTGCCGTTGAAGCCCTGGCTCGGCATGACGATCACGTCGTAGTCGGCGCGCAGGTTCCCCTGCCGGACGCGGTCCTTGAAGATCAGGTCGTAGGGGATGCCGAACTGGTCGAAGGCGTAGCGCACCCAGCCGACGTCCTGCGTGCTCCCCCACGTGCTGTACATCGCGATGCGCGGCACGTCGAGGTCGTGCATGGCCACGCTCGGCTCCGACTTCATCCCCACGGCCGTCAGCCCCAGCTCCTTCACGGCCGCCTGGATGCGGTCGCCGGCGCCTGCCACCGCGATCACGAAGGACCCCGCGGGCATCTCCACGTCGCCCGCCTTGAACGACGCCTCCGCCGCCTTCACCTGGAGGTCCTTCAGCCGGTAGCGCAGGGAGATCATGTTCGTCGAGCCGTAGTGTGCCACCGCGTACACCGACGCGTTCTTGTCCCCCGTCACGGTGCCGGCGAGCGCCACCTGGTCGACCGGCGACGTCGACACGTCCAGGATCGCCTTGTCGTCCGAGGCCACCACCTTCGCCTGGAGCATCAGCCCCATCGTCCAGCCGCTGTCGTCGTACGTGGTCAGGCTCGGGTCCGGGTAGTTGTCCTGGCGCTGGAGCAGGATGTTCGCCAGGCGGCCGTACGGCTGGTTGCGCTTGACGACGTACGAGCCCGCAGGATACGTGCTGTCACCGAGCTGGAACTGCTTCGACGCGCGCCCGACCTCGATCCCCTGCAGCCTCAACAGGTTCACCAGGAGCGCCACGCGCGTCATGTCCCGCTGGCCCGCCGGGACCACGAAGCCGTGCGGGGTCTCGGTCTCGCCCTCCTGGATGGAATGCAGGCTCTTCTTGTAGAAGTTCTCGAGCACGACCTTCGGGAACTGGCTGGTGAGCTGGAGCCCCAGCAGCACCCCGGTCTCCGAGTAGTTCGTGTTGTTCCGCATGGACCACATCACGGAGTCGTACGCGGGCAGCGGCCGGAACCAGTCGCGCTGGGTGGCGCCCCGGTCCCCACCACCGCTCAGATCGCGCATCATCGTGGTGGCGCCGCCGTTCCCGAAGATCTCGTACATCCGCATCATGCCGTTGTGGTTGTACGCCATGGCGCCCAGGTAGCCCGGCGACCACGCGTCCATGAACCCGTGGGTCCAGACGCCCGGCATGCCGTACTTGATCATCTGGCCCATCTCCCAGTTCGCGTACCACGGCAGCTCGCCGAAGAGGATCGGGTCGAACGCGGGGTTCTGCGGAGCCTGGCCGCTGTAGTCGTACATGAACGGGATGGACTCGTGCAGCTCGTGCATGATCGGCGGGTGCCAGTCGAGGTACCAGTCGAGCAGCGTCCGCATCGTCACCTGCGAGTAGTTGATGTCGCGGTTGTTGTCGTGCAGGACGTACTTCCCCCAGTACGGCGGGCCGCCGATGCGGCTGTCCTCGTCGTCGACGTCCACGAGGTAGCGGTAGTACCAGTCCACGTACCGGTCGCGCCCGTCGGGCTCGGCCACCGGCGTGAACGACACGATCACGTTGTCGCGGATCCCCTGGATGAGCGGCGAGTCCTCGACGGCCAGCCTGTAGGCCAGCTCCATCTCCATCTCGGGCGGCCCGGTCTCGCCGCTGTGCAGCCCGCCCATGACGTGGTAGAGGGGCTTCGCGTCCTGGATGATCGCGCGCGCCTGCTCCTCGCTGAGCCCCCTGGGATCCGCGAGCTTCGCCAGATCGTCCTTGTACTTGTCCAGGTTGGCGATCGACTCCTCCGAGCCCACGAACACCACCACGGTCTCGCGACCCTCGTCGGTCTTCCCGGTCGTGATGATCTTCACGCGCGGCGAGGCGGCCGCGAGCGCCCGGTAGTAGCGCAGGATGTCCGCGTAGTACGTGAGCTTCTTGGGCGCGCCGACGTGGTACCCCAGCACGTCCTTGGGCGAGGGGACGCCGGCCACCTTCGGCAGATGGTCGACGAGCGGGCTGATGAACTCCGGCTTCGTCGTCCACTCCGCGACGCTCTTCGCGAAGTCCTCGTCCTGGGTCTGGGTGGGGCTCCGTGTCTCGACGACCGACTGCTGGGCCACGCCGGAGCTGGCGCCCAGCGCGGTGAGCGCGGCGACGAGGAGAGCCCGTCGCAAGGGGAGACGGGAGGCAGGCATCGAGCGCCACTCCTTCTTCAGTACGGTTGCAGGGGAGGAGGACGGTAGGTTGGGGACGATCCGGCTGCAAGCGCGGTGAGACGGGGGATCACCGGGTGGTAGCCCCCGACCACGAGTCCCTCGGCCGTCCGGCGAACAGCTTGCGCAGGATCAGATCTTCTCGGGCAGCGAAGGGAACCTCTTGCCCGCGGATGCTCACGCGTACCGCCCGTTGGATCGCCTGTGCCTCGCAGGAAGTCGTCGAGAAGATGGAGTCGATGCGAATGCCTGCAGGTGTCGCGCTCCCCGGCAGGACGAACGTCTCACGCGCGCAATCCGGAAGCAGGCCGCACCCCACGGCTTGCGGCACCCGGAGGCCGGGAGGACCTTGTCCGGCCTCGACCGCCGTACGCTCGCGAACCGCAGGAGGTGTGCCATGCCGAGAACGCGCCGCGCGACCCTTTCCCTCGCCCACCGCCTCGCGACACGGGTGGTGATCTCCGCCCTCACGGTCGCGCTCTGGGCGACGCTGGCCGCGGGCGCCGGAGCCCAGACCCCCCTCCCCACGATCGAGCAGAAGACGGCGGGAACGCAGAAGCTCGCGGGCCTCTTCAACCTCTACTGGCAGGAGAGCACGGGCTCGCTCTTCTGGGAGATCGGGAACGTGGGGACGGAGTTCCTCTACGAGATCTCCATGGGATCGGGGCTCGGCTCGAACCCGATCGGCATCGACCGGGGCCAGATCCGCGGCACGCACGTCCTGAAGCCGACGCGCGTCGGGCCGCGCCTCCTCCTCATGGAGCCGAACTACGAGTTCGTGGCGAAGAGCGACAACGCGACCGAGGTCGACGCCGTGCGCGACGCCTTCGCGCCCTCCGTGCAGTGGGGCTTCGACATCGTGGCGCAGACGGGCGACCGGGTGCTCGTGGACGCCACCGACTTCTTCCTGCGCGACGCGCGCGGCGTGGTGCAGCAGATCGCCAGGAGCGGCCAGGGCACCTTCAAGCTCGACCGCAGCCGGAGCGCGATCTGGCTCCCCTCCACGAAGTCCTTCCCGGAGAACACCGAGGTCGAGGCGGTGCTCACCTTCACGAGCGACGCCCCCGGGCGGCTGGTGCAGGGCGTCGCCGCCGACGCCGAGGCGATCACGCTCCGTGAGCACCACTCGTTCATCAAGCTACCCGATGGCGGATATCATACGCGCCTGGCGGACCCGCGCATCGGCGTGAACGGGCCCGACGTCTTCGACTACGCCAAGCCGATCGACCAGGACATGCAGATCCGCCTGGTGTCGAGGCACCGGCTGCAGAAGAAGAACCCGTCCGCCGCCCGTTCCGAGGCCGTGAAGCCGATCGTCTACTACGTGGACCCGGGCACGCCCGAGCCCATCCGGAGCGCGCTGGTCGAGGGAGCCGGGTGGTGGAACCAGGCGTTCGAGGCCGCCGGTTTCATCAACGCGTTCCAGGTGAAGGTCCTGCCGGACAGCGTCGACCCGCAGGACATCCGCTACAACATGATCCACTGGACGCACCGGCGCACGCGCGGCTACTCGTACGGCAACTCGGTCATCGACCCGCGCACCGGTGAGATCATCCGGGGCGTCGTCAACCTGGGGAGCCTGCGGCTGCGTCAGGACTACCTGCACGGCGAGGGGATGGTGGCGCCCTTCCCCGGGGGGATCTCCTCCGACGACGGCGGCGGCCAGCTCGACGACGGGTGGGGATCGGCGGACCTGTCCGCGGCACCGGACTTCGGATATCTCGCCCAGGTGACGCCCGGCTCGGACGCCGTCGAGATGGCGCTGGCCCGGGTCCGTCAGCTCGCGGCGCACGAGGTCGGCCACACGCTCGGCTTCCCGCACAACTACATCGCCAGCTCGTACGGGCGCGAGAGCGTGATGGACTATCCCGCCCCGCTCGTCCAGATCGCCGCCAACGGCAACCTCGACCTGTCGAACGCATACCTGCGCCGCATCGGCGAGTACGACAAGCTCGCCGTGAACTACCTCTACCGGGAGTTCCCGCGGGGCACGGACGAGGCGGCGGCGCTGGACTCGATCGTGCGCTGGGGGATGGACCACGGGCTCCGCTACATGGGCCACACCGACAACGTCTTCTACGGCGCCGGCCACCCGCTCGCGGGCGTCTGGGACAACGGCGCGAACATGGTGGACCAGCTCGAGCAGGAGATCCGCATCCGCAAGATCGGGCTCGACCGCTTCGGGCCCGAGACGATCCGCCCGGGGGAGCCGCTCTCGCGGCTCGAGTTCGTCCTCCTCCCGCTCTACATGCACCACCGCTTCCAGCTCCGCTCGGCGGTGGAGAGCCTGGGCGGCGCCGACTACCGCAACCCCGTGCGCGGAGACGGCCAGACGCCGTTCACGATCGTGTCGGGCGCCGAGCAGCGGCACGCGCTGGACGTCGTGCTCTCCACGCTGGGGGTGGACTTCCTCGCGCTCCCGCGCCGCATCGTCGACATGATCCCCCCGCCGGCCGACCGGAACGACGAGGGCGAGTCGTTCCCCGGGCACACCGAGCTCCTCTTCGACCCGCTGGGGGCCGCGGAGGCCGCCGCGGACTTCAGCGTGGGGGAGCTCCTCCAGCCGGAGCGCATGGCCCGGTTGGTGGTGTTCGGGAGCATGGGGGATTACCCCGATCTGGAGGAGGTCACGGACCGCCTGATCGACGCGACCTGGGGGAGGCCGGCCGAGTCGGACAAGTACCGGCTGCGGGTGCAGCACGTGATCCAGCGCGCCGTGGTCGACCGCATGATGCAGGAGGCGACGTCGGCGGAGAACCCGGCGGAGGTGCGCGCGGTGCTCTCCGACCGTCTGGATCGCCTGGCCGGCCGGATCGAGGCGGACGCGCAGCCGTCTCCGCACGCGAAGCTGGTCGCGGCGGACGTGCGCCGCTGGCAGGCCCGCGCGGACAACACGGTCCCGGCGAAGGCGCTCCAGATGCCGGCGGGCGATCCGATCGGGGGCAGCAGCCGGCAGTGACGCCCGGCGCGCGTTCGATGCGTCGGCCCGGTGCGCGCTCCCGGTCCGGCCGGGTGTGGGGGGCCCGCGTGGCGGGCCTCCTCCTCCCGGCCTTCGGCGCCCTCGTACCGCTCGGGGCCTACGCACAGGGCGCGCCGGCGGGAGCCGAGCTCGAGCGCCACTGCGCGGCAGCCGAGCGCTTCCTCGCCAACACCGCGCGGATGGCGACGCGCACGGAGCCCGACACCCTCGACGACTGGCGCACGCACCGCCGACTGCCGGGGTGTCGGGTCACCGCCGCCGCGATCACGACCGCGAGCGCGCGGGAGGAGGCCGGACGCTTCTTCGAGACGCTGCGCAGCGCGGGGTGGGTGCGGACCCCGGATCCGCGCGACGCGCCGAACGAGGCCTCGCTCCGGTTCCGGCTCGAAGGGTCGGACTGCCTCTTCAACTTCTACACGGGCGGCCTGCTCGACACCGACGCCGAGCTGGCGGTGGACGCCGAGCGCGTGCCGCGGCCGGGGGAGCTGCGCTACAACGTGCTCGCGCTCTGCGTCCCGGCTATGGAGGCGGCCCGCCAGCCGGGCGAGCGCCCGTCGTCAGGCCTCGGCCAGATCCCCCTCACGGTACAGCCAGGCGCCCACGTACACGCCCAGGCACACCTCGATCAGCCCCGTCACCAGGTCGATGCCGAGGAGCCAGCGCGGCATGATCCGCATGCCGAGGAAGCCCGCGGTGGGGAAGAGGAAGGCCACGGCCCACACGGCCACGCCGGCGCGCATCGCGGTACCGGGTCCGGGCCCGTAGCGCGCGCCCGCGGCGGCATAGATCCAGACCCCGACGATCCCCAGCACGAACGAGCCCGAGCCCCACAGCACGAGTGCCGGCACGTCCAGCGCGACCCCCATGCGCGCGAACACCTGGGTCCACGTGTTCCCGAACACCCAGACGTTCACGGCGAGCTCGCCCAGGTTCACGACGAGGCCGGCGATGAGGCCGCCGACCACCACGCGCCGGACGTCCACGCTTCCGTCCATGCCCATCCTCCGAGTCGAGAGGTGGCGCGGGAGCGGCGCTTGGTCGACGCCCCCGGGGGGCAGGCGAAGGGAGCGGCGCCCTTGTGGCAGGGTCGGGCGCACGGTCCTCGGTGAAAGCTAACGCCGCGGGGGGCCGCAGACGTATCCCCGCGGCCTTTGCGTATAGTCTGCGATACCCGGCTGCGGGGTGTCGGTCCGCCCGATGGTCGAATGGCGCTGGAGGCTGGATGCGGGGGGCGGCGGCGCGCGCCCCTCGGCGAGACCGCTCGGCCGACGGTTCGCGGCGGCGTCCGGCCTCTTCCGCTTGCCTCGCTCGGCCGCTACGCGCGGCCGAGTCTCGCTACGGGGCGCACGCCGCCACCCCCCTCCGGCCGCGTGGGGCTCAGGTGGCCGGGCCCTGCAGCGCCGTACCGCTCGCGAGCAGCGCTTCCACCTCCACCTCCGACATTCCCGCCTCGAGCAGCACTTCGCGCGTATGTTGCCCGAGCACCGGTGCACCACGGCCCGACGACGGCGCCTCCCCCCCGGACAGCTTGATCGGGCTGCCCAGCGTCCGGACGCGGCCAAGGCGGGCGTGCTCGACCTCGGTCACCATCCGGCGCGCGAGCGTCTGCGGGTGCTCGAGCATCTCGCCGATCGACGCTACCGGGCCGGCCGGGACGCCCGCCTCCTCCAGGAGCGCGAGCCAACGCTCCGTCGTGCGCGTCGCGAAGCGCGGCGCCAGAGCGTCCACGAGCGCCTCCAGGTTCACCATGCGGTCGGCGTTGGTGCGGAAGCGCGCGTCGCGGGCGAGCTCCTCGGCGTCGAGGGCCACGACCAGCCGGGCCCACGTCCCCTCGTTCGAGGCGCCCACGTTGATCCACCCGTCCGCAGTGCGGAACGCCTGGTAGGGGGCGGCGAGCGGGTGGGCGGAGCCGAGCGGCCCGGGTGACTCGCCCGTGGCGAGGGTGATCGCGCTCTGCCAGAAGGTCTGGGTGATCCCCGCCTCGAAGAGCGACGTCTCGACGCGTCGGCCACGGCCGGTCCGCGTGCGCTCGTGCAGGGCGGCCACCACGCCGAGGGCACCGAGGATCCCGGCCGTGATGTCCGTGATCGGCGCGCCCACCTTCACGGGCGCCCGGCCCGGGCCCTCGCCGGTGACGCTCATGAGGCCGGAGAGGCCCTGCGCGATGAGGTCGAAGCCTCCGTGTCCGCCGAGGGGCCCGGTGGACCCGAACCCGCTGATCGCGCAGTAGACGAGCCGGGGGTGCCGCGCCGAGAGATCCTCCCAGCCGAGCCCCATCGCCTCCATCGTGCCGGGACGGAAGTTCTCGATCAGCACGTCGGCGCCGGCGAGCATCCGGCTCAGGGCGTCGCGTCCGACCTGCGCACGCAGGTCGAGGGCGACGCCACGCTTCCCGCGGTTGAGCATCATGAAGGCCGCCGACTCGCCGCCGAGCGCCGGGGGGACGAAGCCGCGCGTGGCGTCGCCTCCGGGAAGGCGCTCGACCTTCACGACGTCGGCGCCGAGATCGGCGAGGAGGAGCCCACAGAGCGGCCCGGCCATCACGTGCGCGAGCTCGACCACGCGCACGCCGGCGAGCGGACCGCGCTCCTCCCCGTCCTCGCGCTCCCCCGCTCTCATCCTCCGCGGAACTCCGGGTCCCGCTTCTCGAGGAAGGCCGTTCGGCCCTCCCGGTAGTCGGAGGTGCCGAACGCCTCGAGCGGCTCGGCGCGCTCCGCGTCGGCCAGGGGCACCGGATCGAGGAGGCGGCGCACGAACCGCTTGTGCCAGCGGTGCACCAGGGGCGCGCCCGACGCCACCCGACGCGCCAGCGCGTAGCCTACGTCCACCGCCCTCCCCTCCTCGGCGATGCGTGCCACCAGCCCGAGCTCGCGCGCACGCAACGCGTCGATCAGCTCGCCGGTGAGGAGGATCTCGAGCACGGGCCCCGGCCCCATCAGCCCCACCAACGGCGCCAGCTCCTCGTACGACATGGTGAGGCCGAGCCGCGCGATCGGCGCGCCGAAGCGGCTCACGGCCTCGCAGACGCGCAGGTCGCACGCCGCGGCGATCTCCAGGCCGCCGCCCACGCACAGCCCCTCCACGATCGCCAGCGTCGGGTGGCGGCAGCGCGCGATCGCGTCGAGCGCGCCCGCGATCGCCTCCGAGTAGGCCCGCGCGTCCTCGGGCGTGTCGCGCTGCCCCTCGAAGGCGCGGATGTCCGATCCCGCCGAGAAGGCGCGGCCACCGACGCCCCGCACGACCACGCAGCGCACGTCGTCGTCGGCCGACAGGCCCTCCAGGGCCAGCCTGAGCACCTCCCACCCCGCCCGGTCGAGGACGTTGTGGCGCTCGGGCCCGTCGAGAAGGACGGTGGCCACCGGGCCGTCGCGCTCGATGCGTACGTGGGCTCCGCTCATCGCACCAGCCAATCCACCAGGGTCATCGGCACGGCCGGAACGTAGGTGACGAGGAGGAGCACGGCGAGCAGGACCGCCACGAACCACACGTTCACCTTGCTCACCTCCCAGATGTCCGCCTTCGCCACCGAGCAGGCCGTCACGAGCACGCTGGCCACGGGGGGCGTCTGCTGTCCGATCCCGAGGTTGAGCGTGACGATCAGCCCGAAGTGGACCGGGTCGATCCCCGCGGCCAGGACGAGCGGCATGACCACCGGCACGACCAGGATGATCGCCGCTGCCGAGTGCAGGAGGAGGCCGATCAGGAGGAAGAAGGCGTTGAGGAGGAGGAGGATCGCCCACCGGTCGTGCGTGACGCCGAGGATGGCCGCGGCCACGCGCTGCGGGAAGCGCACCTCCGTGAGGTGGTCGCCGAGGAGCGCGGAGGTGGCGACGAGCAGCATGACCACGGCGGTCTGCACGGCCCCCTCCACCATCGCGGCACGCAGCTCCTTCAGGTCCAGCTCGCGGTAGACCACCCCCCCGATGAATGCGGCGGCCACGACGGCGAGCCCCGCCCCCTCGGTCGCCGTGACCCAGCCGCTGAAGATCCCGCCGAGGATGACCACCGGGAGGAGGAGCGCCCACCCGGCCTCCCTCAGCGTCTTCCACACGAGGGTGAGGCGGAACATCTGCTCGCGCGGGAAGTCGTGGCGCCGCGCCAGGAGCCACGCCACGAACATCATGAGCAGGCCGCCCACCACGCCCGGCACGATTCCCGGCCACGAAGAGCTTCACGACCGAGCTGCCGGACATCACGCCGTAGAGGATCATCGGGATCGACGGCGGGATGATCACGGCGAGCGTCGCGGACGACGAGGTGACGGCCGCCGCGAAGGGGCGGGAGTAGCCGCGCTTCTCCATCGCCGGGATGAGGATGGAGCCGAGCGCGGCGACGTCGGCCACCGCGGAGCCGGAGATCTCCGCGAAGAAGAGCGACGCGCAGATCGTCACCATCGCGAGGCCGCCCCGCACGAAGCCGACGAGCGCGGACGCGAGCGCGATGAGGCGGCGGCTGATCCCGGACGCGTTCATGATCGAGCCCGCCAGGATGAAGAGCGGGATCGCGATGAGCGGGAAGGACGTCGTCCCGTTGAACATCACGAGCGCGGCGTTGGGCAGCGACGCCGGGCCCGACGGGCCGGTGACCATGGCGAGCACGGCCGCCAGGCCGATCGAGACGGCGACGGGCACGCCCAGCACAACGAGCGCGAGGAGGACGACGCCGATCACCAGGACGCTCACGGCGGGCCGCCCCCACCGTCGGCGCGCGCGACGAGCGCCCCGGGGAGCGAGAGCAGCTCGGCCGCGACGAAGAGGAGCGCGCCGATCGGGATCACGGACTGCGCCACCGACGTCGGGATCCACGGGAGCGACACGAGGGTCGTCCCGCCGAGCACGGAGAGCACCCGCACGCCCGCCCACGCCAGCGCGAGGAAGAAGCCGACGACGCATGCCTCGGCGACGAGAACCGCCGCGACGCGCGCGCGTCCCCGCAGCCGCTCCACGAGCGTCGGCACGCCGATGTGCGCGCGGCGCAGCGCGGCCAGGGCCGCGCCGTAGTAGGTCAGCCAGGCGAGGAGGATGGAGGCGACCTCGTCGTACCAGACGAGCGAGGCGCCGAGCTTCCGGAAGACGACGCCCACCACCACGACGAGCGCGAGCGCGGCCATGAGCACGAGGACCACGCCTTCGAGGAAGGCGCCGAGCCGACGCCGCGCTCCGGAGGTCGTCACCTGCTCCCGGCCGCCTCGGCCCGCTGGATCAGCTCGGCACCCCCGGGCACCGTGCGCCCGAAGTCCTCGTAGACGGCCCGGCTCGCCCTCGTGAACGCCGCGCGGTCGGGCTCGTTCACCGCGACGCCAGCCTGCCGGAGGCTGTCGAGCAGCTCCGCGTCGAGCCGCTCGGCCGTCTCGTAGACGTACGCCTGCGTCGCGCGCGCCTCCTCCTCCAGGATCGTGCGCACCTCCTCCGGCAGCGCGGCCCAGCGCGTCGGCGAGACCACCACGTAGGCGGGCGTGTACACGTGGCTCGTGAGGGAGAGGTACTTCTGCACCTCGTAGAGCTTCGAGCCCCAGATCTGCGCGAGCGGGTTCTCCTGCCCGTCGATCACGCCGGTCTGCAGCCCCACGAACACCTCCGAGAGCGCCATGGGCGTGGGGTTCGCGCCGAGCGCCTGGAAGAGCTTCACGCGCCAGACGCCGCGCGGCGTGCGCAGCTTGATCCCTGCCAGGTCCGCGGGCGTCACGATCGGGCGGCGGTTGTTGGTCACGTGCCGGAAGCCGTTCTCCCACACCGCGATGATCGGATAGCCCGCCTGCTTCGCCAGCGGCGCCAGCTCCGGCCACACCACCGAGTCCTCGATCGCACGCATGTGTGCCCGGTCGCGCACCAGGTACGGCATCTCGAAGAGGCCGAACGCGTCGATCTGCGACGACATCACGGTGGAGGGGAGCGCGAAGTCGACGGTGCCGAGCTTGATCTTCTGGAGGAGGAGCTCGTCCCCGCCGAGCTGGCTGGAGCCGTACACGATGACGCGCCAGGCAGCCGGGAGGCGCGCGTTCGCGCGGCGCGCGAACTCCTCCGCGGAGAGCGCGAAGAGCGAGCCGGGCTCGCCCACGTGACCGAACTTGAGCTCGTGCGGGCCGGCCGGCCCGCCGCCGCCGCATCCGCCGATCGCGAGGACGAGGGCCGCGAGGCACGCCGGCGCGGCAGGCGACGCGATCGTGCGCCGTTCGTGTGCCGATCGCTCCGGGAGGAACGGGCGCCTCTCGGCCCGACGCCTCATCCCGCGTGCTTCTCGAGGAGCACGTCCATCGCGGCCGCCACGCCCCCCGGGGTGTGCGGGACGCCCGCCAGCCCGAGCCCCATCTCGACGCCCGCGAGCGTCCCCACGAGCGTGAGGTCGTTCAGGTCGCCCAGGTGGCCGATGCGGAAGACCTTCCCCTTGAGCGGGCCCAGGCCCGTGCCCAGCGACATGTCGAAGCGCTCGAGGATGACCGAGCGCACCGCGTCCGCGTCGTGGCCGTGCGGGACCACCACCGCCGTGAGCGCGGCGCTCGCCTCGCACGCGTCGGCGGCGAAGATCTCGAGGCCCCACGCCGCCACGGCCCGGCGCGTCGCCTCGGCGAAGCGCGCGTGGCGGGCGAAGACCGCCCCCATCCCCTCCTCGCGCAGCATCGCGAGCGACGCCTCGAGCGCGTACAGGAGGTTGGTGGCCGGCGTATAGGGGAAGAAGCCGCGCTGGTTGAACGCGAGCTGCTCCGACCAGTCCCAGTACGCGCGGGGGAGCGCGGCCGAGCGGTGCGCCTCGAGGGCGCGCGGCCCGAGGGCGACGAACGCCAGCCCGGGCGGCAGCATCAGCCCCTTCTGCGAGCCCGCGACGGTGACGTCCACCCCCCACGCGTCGTGCTGGAAGTCCATCGCCGCGAGCGACGACACCGCGTCGACCATGAGGAGCGCCGGATGACCGACCGCGCGCGCAGCGTCCCCGATGGCCCCGACATCGGACACCACGCCGGTCGACGTCTCGTTGTGCACGACGAGGACGGCCCGGATGGAGCCGTCCCGGTCGTCCTCGAGGAGCTCCGCGACCCGCCCGGGATCGACCGCGCGGCGCGGGTCCTGCGGCTCGACGTGCACGTCCAGCCCAAGCCCGCCCGCGACGCCGGCCCACTTGTCGGCGAAGAAGCCCTGGGCGAAGGCGACGACCCGATCGCCCGGCGAGAGCGTGTTGGCCAGCGCCGACTCCCACGCGCCCGTGGCCGAGGACGGATAGATGAGCACCGGGTGCTCCGTCCGGAACACTTCGCGGAGCCCCTCGAGCAGACCGAGCGTCAGCTCCTGGAACTCGGGGCCCCGGTGGTCGATGGTCGGCCGGGCCATCGCGCGCAGCACGCGCTCCGGCACGTTCGTCGGACCGGGAAGCTGGAGGAAGTGACGGCCGCTGTGGTAGGTCACGGGTTGGCGCGTTGGTGCGAGGTCGAACGGTCGCGTAGAATGCTCCGCCGTCCCCCGGGCCGCCACCCCCGCCGAGCCTGCCGTGCCCCACGCTGGTCCGAAACCCGGTGATCCCGCTCTCGAGGCACGCCTGCGCCGCGCCGTGCGCGGCGAGGTGCGCTTCGACGCGTTCACGCGCGGGCTGTACGCCACCGACGCCTCCCACTACCAGATCGAGCCGCTCGGCGTGGTCTTCCCGGAGACCACCGAAGACGTGGAGGCGATCATGGGCGTGGCGCGCGAGGAGGGCGTGCCCGTGCTCCCGCGCGGGGCGGGGACGTCACAGTGCGGCCAGACCGTGGGCCGCGCCGTGGTGGTCGACGTGAGCCGCCACCTGACCGCCGTCGAGCGTGCCGACGACCCGGACGACACCGACCACGTGACCGTCCAGCCGGGGATCGTGCTCGACCGGCTCAACCGGCTGCTGCGCGCGGACCGGAAGTGGTTCCCGGTCGATCCGTCGACCGCCAACCGCGCCACGCTCGGCGGCATGGCCGGCAACAACAGCGCCGGCGCCCGCTCGCTGCGCTACGGAATGATGGTCGACAACGTCGCCGCGGTGGAGGCGGTCCTCCCCGACGGACGCCGCCTCTGGCTGGGCGAAGGCGGCGAGGAGACGACCCTCTTCGCCGCCGAGCTCGGCGCCCTGCGCGCCCTGTACGCCCGCGAGGCGGACGAGATCGCCGCGCGCGCGCCGCGCACGATGCGCAACGTGGCGGGCTACGACCTCGCGCGCCTGGCGCCCGCCCGCGAGAACCTCGCCAGGCTGCTCGTGGGCTCGGAGGGGACGCTCGCGTTCTTCACGCGCCTGCGCCTCCGGCTCGCCACCCTGCCCGCACGCCGCGTCGTGGGGGTGTGCCACTTCCCCGAGCTCGTCGGGGCGCTGGACGCCGTGCAGCACATCGTCCGGCTCGACCCTTCCGCGGTGGAGCTCGTCGATCGGAACGTGATCGGCCTCGCGGCCGCGCGCGCGGATTTCCGCGACGCCCTCGCACGCTTCGTGCGCGGCACGCCGGGCGCGCTCCTCCTCGTCGAGTTCGCCTCGGACGTCGAGGGCGTCGACCTCGCACCGCGTCTGGACGCGCTCGCCGAGCTGTGCGCAGACCTCGGCTTCCCGGACGCGGTGGTCCGCGCCGAGGACGCGGCGCTCCAGGCCGACGTGTGGAGCGTGCGCCGGGCGGGGCTGAACATCGTCATGAGCATGGCCGGCCCCCGGAAGCCGGTGTCGTTCATCGAGGACTGCGCCGTGCCGCTCGAGCACCTCGCGGAGTACGCCCGCCGCGTCGAGGAGATCTTCGTGCGCCACGGGAGCACCGGCACCTGGTACGCGCACGCCTCCGTGGGCTGCCTGCACGTGCGCCCGGCGCTCGATCTCAAGGATCCCGACGACGTGACGCGCCTGCGCACGATCGCCGAGGCCGTGCACGAGGTGGTGCGCGACTACGGGGGCACGCACTCCGGCGAGCACGGCGACGGGCTGCTGCGCTCGGAGTTCCTCGAGCCGATGCTCGGGAAGCGGCTGGTGCGCGCTTTCGAGGAGGTGAAGCGCACCTTCGATCCGAACGGGATGATGAACCCGGGCAAGATCGTGGACCCGCCACGCATGGACGACCGCACGCTCTTCCGCTACCCGCCCGGCTACGCGGCCCGCCCCCTCCCCGTGTTCCTGAGCTGGCCGGACGGCGGCATCCTCACGGCCGTCGAGCGCTGCAACGACAACGGCGCGTGCCGGAAGTCCGACCCCGGCGTCATGTGTCCCTCGTTCCGCGCGACGGCCGACGAGCGGCACAGCACGCGCGGGCGGGCGAACGCGTTGCGCCTCGCCCTCACCGGACAGCTCGGCGGCGACGCGCTCGACGCGCCCGAGATGGCCGAGGCCATGTCGCTGTGCATCTCCTGCAAGGGGTGCAAGCGCGAGTGCCCGACCGGCGTCGACATGGCTCGCCTGAAGCTGGAGTGGCAGCACCGCCGCAACCTGAGGCACGGCGTGGAGCGCCGCGCCCGCTTCCTGGCCGACCTCCCGCGCACCGCGCCGTGGGCGTCGCACCTCACGCCCGTGCTGAACGCGGCCTCCACGTCCGGGTGGCTGCGCGCGCTCGGAGAGCGCGTCCTCGGCATCTCGCAGCGTCGCCCGCTCCCCCGGTGGAGCCCGGTGCCATGGCGTGACGCGGAGGCCGACGCGGGGGCCCGCGCCGACGTGGTGCTCCTCGCGGACACCTTCACGCGCTGGTTCGAGCCGGAGCAGGCGCGCGCCGCCGTGCGCCTCCTGGAGGCGGCCGGCCATCGCGTGACCACCGCCCGGGCGCGCTCGGGTGCACAGCCGCTATGCTGCGGACGCACGTACCTGAGCGCGGGGATGCTCGACGAGGCCAGGGCCGAGGCCGAGCGCCTGGTCGGCGCGCTCGCGGGCGCGGCGAGGCGCGGCGCGTGGATCGTCGGGCTCGAGCCGTCGTGCCTGCTGACGCTCCGGGACGAGGTCCCGGAGCTGACCGGCCGCGACGGTGCGGTCGTGGCCGGGCGGGCGGTCCTCCTCGAGGAGCTCCTCGACCGCGACTGGGAGGAGGGCCGTCGCATCCCGCTGGGCGAGGGCGCCGGGGCATCCGCGTCTACACTGCTCGTGCACGGCCACTGTCATCAGAAGGCGGCTGGCGCGACCGGCGCCACCCTGCGCATGCTCCGGCGCATCCCGGGCGCGACCGTCACCGAGATCGCGTCCGGGTGCTGTGGGATGGCCGGGGCGTTCGGCTACCACGCCGAGCACGTGGACGTCTCGCTCGCGATGGGTGAGCTGGACCTCCTTCCCGCCGTGCGCGCGGCCGCGGCCTCCACCGGGATCGTGGCGGACGGCACGAGCTGCCGCGCGCAGATCCGCGACGGCGCCGGGCGCGAAGCGCGCCACGCCGCGCTGGTGCTCGCCGAGGCGCTCCCGCCCGGCGCTCCCTCGCGCTGAGCGGGGCGCCCCGGCCCCTCCCCTTCGTCCGACCGCCGCCGGCTACATGATCGGCCGGCAGCCCTCCGCCTTCGTACACTTCGGGTCGATCGGCGCGAGGTTCAGCCGGGACAGCTCCCGGTTCACCGCGGCCAGGTCGGTCTCCCACACCTGGTCGAGCCTGTCGGTGTAGCCCTTGAGCTGCTGCGTCAGGATCTGGAAGATCTCCGGCATGTTCGTGGTGGGGCGACCGTCCCCGCGCTCGGCCATGGCCATGAGGTTGGCGAGCCGGTTGTTGACCCGGATCGGGAAGTTGAGCGGGTCCTGGTTGCTCCGGTTCTTCACCTGGTAGACGTCGTCCTCAACGTCGGAGGCGTTCGTCTGCAGGCGGTCGCCCGCGTCGTGCAGCTTCGCGTCGTCGCTCTTCGCGTAGCGATCCTCGAGCTGCTTCTTCACGTTGCGGATCGCGATCACCGCGTCGTTGGCCTCGGTGACCTTGTCGCGGACCGACCGGCTGAACTCGTACTGCGCGTGCAGGTCGGCGTCGGTCACGTCCGTGATCCACGGGTTGCGGCGCACCGTCAGCGGCGCGCTCGCCGTGCGACCGTCCGCCGTGACGCGCACCGTGTACCGCCCCGGCGGCACCGCCGGGCCCGCGGTGCGCGCGCCCCAGAAGACCATGTCCTGGAAGGAATCGAAGGGCTCGGCTTCGAGGTTCCACGAGATCTTGTTCAGCCCGGCCTTCGTGGGCATCCACGTGGCCCCGCCGAAGCGGCCGCCCCCACCTCCGCGGCGCGCGCGCGTGGTGTCCGGCGTGGTCGTGTCCGGGATGAAGGTGCGCAGCACCGCCCCGACCGAGTCGAGCACCTCGACCTTGCCGCCGGTCGGCGCGGTCTTCGTCCACCAGGACAGGTCCACGCTCGGGCCGGAGCGCGTGGCGACCGGCGGCGTGAACACCATGAGGTCCTGGGCGGTGGCGCCCTGCGTCGCCTGGCGGAGCGGCGCGACGTTGTCGAGCACCCAGAAGCCCCGCCCGTGCGAGGCGATGACCAGCTCGTTCTCCTCGACGATGAGGTCCACGACCGGGAGGTCGGGCATGTTCAGCGTCAGGTCCTGCCAGTGGTCGCCGTCGTCGTAGGAGATGAAGACGCCGTGCTGCGTGGCGGCGTACAGGAGCCCCTGCCGGTTCGGGTCCTCGCGCACCGCGTGCACGTACCCGCGGATCCCGTCGACCGTCCTCGTCCACGTCTTCCCGTAGTCCTTCGTGCGGAAGATGTAGGACGCCCTGTCGTTGAGGAGCGGCCGCTTCACCGCCACGTACGCCGCGCCGTCGTTGAACGACGAGGCGTCGATCTGGCTGACGCGCCCGAAGTCGGGCATGTCCTTCGGCGTGACGTTCGTCCACGTCTTCCCGCCGTCCTGCGTCACGTGGACGAGCCCGTCGTCGGAGCCGGTCCAGATCACGTTCATGTTCTTCTTGCCGGGCCCGACCGAGAAGATCGTCGCGTACACCTCGGGGCCGTTCATATCGTGCGTGATCGGCCCGCCCGACTCCTGCAGCGTCATGGGATCGTGCCGGGTGAGGTCGGGGCTGAGCTTGTTCCACGTCTTCCCGCCGTCCGACGTGCTCCACAGGTGCTGCGACGATACGTACAGCGTCTTGTGGTCCACGGGGGAGAAGATGATCGGGAACGTCCACTGCCAACGCTCGCGGATGTCCTTCGACGGCTCCCCCGAGTAGAACCACGGATACGGGTTCACCTCGCGGTGCAGGTCCAGCTCCCGGTCGTACTTGTCGACGTAGCCGCCGTTGTTCGCGCCGGAGTAGAAGAGCATCAGGTCGTTCGGGTCCGGCGCGATGTAGCCCGGCTCGCCGCCGCCCACCTGGTAGGCGACCTCCATCCCGCCCGCGCTGGGATCGCGGTCGCGGTTACCGCCACCACCTCCGCCGAAGCCGCCGCCTCCGCCACGGTTCCAGTCGAAGGGCACGCACAGCGTGCTGTTGTCCTGCTGCGCGCCGCACACGTGGAAGGGGATGTGCGCGGTCGTCACCGCGTGGTAGAACTGCGGCGTGGGGAAGTCCTCGTCCGTCCAGTCCTCGCCCGTGTTCGTCGAGACCGCGCCGCCGCCGTCGTTCGCCACGGCCAGGTGCGTCGGGTCGTCCGGGTCGATCCACAGGTCGTGGAAGTCACCGTGCGTCCCGCTCAGCGTCTCGAGCGTCTTGCCCGCGTCCGACGAGCGGAAGAGGGACGTGTTCTCCATGTAGACGACGTCCTGGTCCTTCGCGTCCGCGAACACGTTCGTGTAGTAGAACGCCCGCTGCCGGATGCGCCGGTCGTCGTTCATCCGCTCCCAGGTGGCGCCCGCGTCGTCGCTCTTGAACAGTCCGCCCTCGTCGTTCTCGACCAGCGCGTACACCCGGTTCGAGTTGGCGCGCGACACCGCCACGCCGATGCGGCCCACCAGCCCCTGCTGCGGCAGCCCCGGGTTGCGTGTGATCTCGGTCCAGTGCTCGCCGCCGTCGGTGCTCTTGAACAGACCGCACCCCGGCCCGCCACTCGACATCTGGTACTCCTTGCGGTACGCCTCCCAGAGCGCGGCGTACACCACGTCCGGGTTGTTCCGGTCGATGGCGATGTCGATGCCCCCGGTCTTGTCGTCGCGGTAGAGCACCTTGCGCCACGTCTGCCCGCCGTCCGTGCTCTTGTAGATCCCGCGCTCCTCGCTCGGCACGCTGTACTGGCCGAACACGGCCGCGAAGGCGATGTCGGGGTTGGTGGGGTGGATGCGGATCTTCGAGATCGCGTCCACGCTGCGGAAGCCCACGTGCGCCCACGTCTTCCCGGCGTCCGCGCTCCGGTAGATCCCGTCACCCGGCATGATGTTGCCGCGGATGGCCGACTCGCCCGTGCCGATCAGCACCAGGTCCGGATTGGTCTCGCTCACCGCGACCGCGCCGACCGACGCGCTCGTGATCTGACCGTCCGTGACGGCCTTCCAGTTCACGCCGCCGTCCGTCGTCTTCCACAGACCCCCGCCGACCGCGCCGAAGTAGGCGAGCTCGGGATGCCCGCGCACGCCGGTGACCGCGATGGAGCGCCCTCCGCGGTCGGGCCCGATGTTCCGCCACTCGAGGCCGGAGAGGAGCATCGAGTCGAGCGTCACGGGCCCGGAGGCCATCGGCTGCTGCGCGCCCAGCCGGGCGGCCGGAAGCACGAGGAGGAGGGCGAGGGGAGCGATCAGGGGTGAGCGGTAGCGCGTCGGGGACATGGCGTAGGCTCGCGGTACGTGGGTGGATTCGCGGCGAAAAGGTAGGGGGAGGAGCGCGGACGCGCACGAGGCCGTCGACTGTTGCAGATCCTCTACGGTGAGGCGCGATCGCAGCGCGCCGGGCCCGTCGGGGGCGGACCCCGCGTCCGCGGCTCCGATCCGCGCACCGCGAGCGCCCGGCGGGACTTGCGTGGGGGGGAGGGCCGAAACCCAGGGTGTGGCATCGTCCCTGCAGTCAACCTCCGGATTCACCCGAGCCGAGCACTCCGGCGGGGAGGTCGAATGCGAGCGCCACGAGCGACCGGCATCGTGACCGGCACGTGGGTCGCGCACGCGCGCAGCGCGGTGCGGCTGTGGATCGCTCCGTTCCTGATGCTCGGTGTCTTCGGCGCCGCGATCGCGAGCGGCCCCACGAAGGGAGCCGTCCGGCAGGTGTCGCCGCCCGCTGACGCCGCGCAGGCCGCCCACCTCGAGGATCTCGCCCGCCGCGCCCAGGTCGTACACGACGGGATGGCCGAGCTGGAGCGCAGCTACGCGGAGCGGGTCGCACCCCTGGAACGGGAGCTGCTGCGCCAGACGCCCGATCCGGCGCTGGCACGCCGCGTGGCGGTCGCGCTCGTGCGTGAGGGAAGCTCGGCCCGTGTGGATCCGCGACTCCTCCTCTCGGTCCTCCTGGTCGAGGACCCGTGGCTCGACCCCGACGCGATCAGCTCGGAAGGAGCCGTCGGGCTCATGCAGGTGATGCCGGGGCACGCCGGGGCGTGGGGATGCCCCTCCGGGGACCTGCACGACCCCGACGCCAACATCTGTCACGGTGCCCGCATCCTCGCTCACGACCTGAGCGAGGCCGGAGGCGACCTGGAGGTCGCGCTCCTCCGCTACAACGGTTGCGTGCACGGCACGAATACGCCCGACTGCCGCCTGTACCCGGGAAAGGTCTACCGGCGCGCCAGCCTCGCGATGTTCCGAGCCACCTCCCCGTGAGGCGCCGCGCGGATACGCGGGCCATCGACCCGGCGACGAAGTGGGCACGCGCCTTGCGGCTCGAGGACACGTCGCGGCAGGGCCGCACCCCCCAGAGGAGGTTACGTTGAGCGCGCTCGATGGACTCCCTTCCCCCCTCGCCGACCGAGCGCCCATGGCGGCCTCGGACAGCAAGGGCACCATCCTCATCGTCGAGGACGACGAGGACACGCAGTACGTCTATCGCCTCATCCTCGAAGCGAACGGCTTCGACGTGCTCGCCGCGACCTCCGGAACGGACGGGCTCCGGCTCGCGCGCGAGGAGCATCCCTCCGCCGTGCTCATGGACGTCTCCATCCCGGGAATGGACGGGTGGACGGTCACGCGCATCCTCAAGCAGGAGAAGGCGACCGCCGAGCTCCCCGTGATCGTCATCACGGCCCACGCCTTCCCCGAGGACCGGGAGATGGCCGAGCACGTCGGCTGTGACGGCTTCCTCACCAAGCCGTGCGAGCCGCGCCTGGTGCTCGAGGAGGTGTGGAGGGTGACGGCGCACTAGCCGGACGGCGGGAGCATCAGCGCGAAGGAGAGTGCCACGCCCCGCACCTCGCCGTTCTCGACGGCGAGCTCGGAGCCCATCCGCCGGACGAGGTGGCGCGCGAGCCCGAAGCCGAGCCCGCGGTGGGAGAGCGTGTAGTCGCTGGTGCCCGGGGGCGAGGGGAACACCTCGAGGATCTCGTCGGCGCGCTCGGTCGCCTCCGACGCCTCCACGCGGAAGCGCACCTCGTCGCCCACCGCCGCCGCGGAGAGCGACACCGAGCCTTCGCGCACCAGGAGCGCGGCGTTCAGCGTCAGCCCCATCAGGGCACGGGTGAGCGCGCCGGACCGGCCGACGCGCACGCCCACGTCGCTCGCGTCGGCGCGCAGCTCCACGCCACGCTCCTCGGCCACCGGTCCGATCGAGCCGGCCACCGCGTCCACCACATCGACGACGGAGAAGGGCTCGGGCGCGGCATGGAGCTCCTGGAGCTCCCCCGTGAGCGCGAGCAGGTCGTTCGCCATCGCGGCGAGCGTCGTGGACGCCCTGTGGACGAGACCCAGGTGCTTGCGCTGCATGGCCGTGAGCTCGTCCCCGGCCGTGTCGCGGAGCGTCGCCGCGAGCATGACGACGGATCCCATGGGTGAGCGCAGCGTATGCGCTACCTCGCGCAGGAGCCGGTGCCCGTAGGGCGACAGGATCCCGGGCGGCAGGGGCCCGTCGCGGTCGCCGGGCGCAAGGCGCGCCCGTACCTCCTCGAAGGCCCGCATGGTGGCGAGCAGGTCGCCGCCCTCACCTTCCCGCCAGGCTTCCAGCGTCCTGGCCCGCAGCGCGTCCAGGATGGCCACGCGATCCGCCTGCTCCGCAGGGAGCTGCGGCTCGGGCTGTCCGGCCAGCCGGGCATCGAGCATCCCGGCCACCCGGGTGATCTCGTCCAGCAGGAGGGCCGGTTGGGGCGCGGGGACCGCCCCGGCGGTGCACGCGTCGCGGAGTCGCTCGACGGCTTCCCCGAGCGACGCGCGCACCTGGGCGGAGACTCCCGTACCGGTCATCGGCAGGTCGGCGTGACGGGCTCCTACTCGACGAGGAGCTCGGCCTTGTCGAGGCCGTGCTTGCTCATGAGACGGTAGAGGGTCGTCCGATCCACGCCGGCCACCCGGGCCGCTTCCGACATGTTCCCCTCCGCGTGCTGGAGCACCCATCCGAGGTACTCCCGCTCGAAGCGGGCGAGCACGCGCTCACGCGCCTCGTGGTAGCCGCCGGAGGCGAACATCGACACGCCCACCCCGCTCAACTCCGCCGGGAGCATCCCGTCCTGCCCGTTCTCGAACTCGGGGATGTCCTCCGGCTCGATCGGCTCGCCCGGTCGTGCCAGGACGACCGCGTGCTCGATCACGTTCTGCAGCTCGCGCACGTTCCCCTTCCACGGACGCGCCTGCAGTGTGCGCAGCGCACCCGCGCTCAAGGTCGGACGCGCGGCACGCGCGCGGTGGCGCTGCCAGTACACGTCGAGGAAGTGCTCGGCCAGCGCGGGGATGTCGTCGGGGCGCTGACGGAGCGGCGGGATGTGGATGGGCACGACGCGGAGCCTGTAGTAGAGGTCCTCGCGCAGCTTGCCGTCGCGCACGGCGCCGCCGGGATCGCGGTTCGTCGCCGCGATGAACCGGACGTTCACCACGGCGTCCGTCCCCGTGGACCCGACGCGTCGCACCACGCCGTCCTGAACCACCCGCAGGAGCTTCGCCTGCGTGGGCATGGACATCTCGGTCAGCTCGTCGAGGAAGAGCGTGCCGCCGCTCGCCGCCTCCATGAGCCCCTGCTTGTCCCTCGTCGCGCCGGTGAAGGCGCCCTTGACGTGTCCGAACATCTCCGACTCGAGCAGGCGTCGGGGATGGCCGCGCAGTTGAGCGCCACCATCTGCCGGCTGCTCCTCCGGCTGTTGTGGTGGATGTACTGCGCGATCAGCTCCTTCCCGGTGCCGGACTCCCCCGTGATGAAGACCGACGCGTCCGTGGCGGCGACGCGCTGCGCGAGGTCGACGACGGAGAGGAACGACGGTGACTCGCCGAGCAGGACGACGCTGGCCGACTTGCCGCGGCCCTTCGTCTCCTCCCTGAGGAGGCTCGTCTCGCGGCCGACGATCACGGTGTGCGCGGCGCGGCCCACCAGGACCTGGAGGTGCGTCGCCGCGAACGGCTTGGGGATGTAGTCCCACGCGCCGTCGCGCAGGGCCTGGATGCTCGACTCGACGGTGGGCCGCCCCGTCATGACGATGACCAGCGTGTCCTCCCGCGCGTCCAGCGCGGTCTTCAGCAGCTCGGTACCGGGAACGCCCGACATGTAGAGGTCCAGCAGCACGATGTCGTGCGTGCCCTTGCGCAGCACCGCCTCCGCGTCGGAGCCGCGGGTGGCGCCGCGTACGCGGAACCCGTCCTGCTCGAGGAGGCTCACGCAGCTCTCGCAGAGCGTCTCCTCGTCGTCCACCACCAGGATCCGGATCGAGGACTTCTGCTCCGGCGTCAGGGGAATCTGCATGGGCGCTTCGGCGGCGCCCCCCTGCGCCGTGAGGTGCTCGTCCTTGCCGACGGAATCCTCGCGCGTTCGCTCCATGGTATCGGTCGTCAAGATGCCTCCCTTGCGCGGTCTGCACGTGCGACGGGTCCGGACAGATCCGGACGCGCCGCCGAGTCCTGCCGCGTTGTGCGGGTGCAACGCCCGTGCCAGGCCGAGGCCATGCGCTACGTTGCAGGAGGTCTACACCGACGTCGTGCGCCCGATCCGGGCCGCGCGCCCACGGCGGCTCTCGCGGCTGGCGATCGTGGATTCCGCCACGACGCGACACCCGCCTGCGGCCCTGCGCGGGACGGATCCGGCACCCGGCCACGGCGTGCCCTCCCGTCTTGACGGGCTCGACGTCCTGCGATCCCTTCCGCTCTTCCCCAACCCGGAGGGATCGTGACGAAGCACACCGCCCTTCTGGCCCTCGCGCTCCTCGCGACCTCCGCGCCGGCGCTCGAGGCCCAGGAGCTCGGCCGGGACGTCGTGGTCGAGCGCAACGTGATGATCCCCATGCGGGACGGCGTGAAGCTCGCCACCGACATCTACCGGCCCGCGGTGGACGGCCGGCCGGTCGAGCGGCGGCTCCCGCTCGTGCTCCAGCGCACGCCGTACGGCAAGGCCACCGACCGCTTCCTCCCGCAGGCGCTGGCCTTCGCGGGGCGCGGGTACGTCGTGGCGCTCCAGGACTTCCGGGGGCGCTACGACTCCGAGGGTGCGTTCACGAAGTACGACCCGCTCGACGCGCCGGACGGCTACGACACCGTCGAGTGGCTCGCGAAGCTCCCCTACGTGGACGGGCGCGTGGTGATGTGGGGCACCTCCTTCGCCGCGCACGCGGGCGCCGACGCCGCGAAGATGGACCCGCCCCACCTGGCCGGGCTCGTGCTCAACGAGGGCGGTCTCTCCAACCCGTGGAGCCACGCCATCCGCCAGGGCGGCGCGTTCGAGCTCGGCCGCGAGCTCACGTGGGCCTTCCGCCAGATCCCGCTCGAGACCGACGACTCCGTGGTGCGCGCGCACTTCGAGAAGGAGACCGTCGAAGACTGGTACCAGGCGATGCCCTTCCGCCCCGGGCTGAACCCCCTGTCGATCGCGCCCAACTTCGAGGACTACATCCTCGAGGAGTGGACGCACGCCGACTACGACGACTACTGGAAGGGGATGGGGCTGAACTGGGAGGAGTACTACGCCCGCACGGCGGACGTGCCGATGGTCCACATCGGCGGCTGGTACGACATCTTCCTGCGCGGCACGCTCGAGAACTTCGTGGAGCTGTCTCGGCTGAAGTCGTCCCCCATGCGCCTGGTCGTCGGGCCGTGGACGCACTCCGGCAACGCACGCACCTTCGCGGGCGACGTCGACTTCGGCGCCGGGTCCGCCATCCCCGACTTCGACACCGCCTACCAGCTCGGCTGGTTCGATCGCCTCCTGGGCGGCGACGCCGCGTCCCACGACGAGGGGAAGCCCGTGCGCCTCTTCGTGATGGGCACCGGCGACGGCACGAAGGACGCCGACGGCCGGCTGCGCCACGGCGGCTATTGGATGGACGCGGACGGCTGGCCCCTCCCCGGCGCGGAGGAGACGCCGTACTACCTGCACGCGGACGGGAGCCTGACGATCGCGCCGCCCGCGGAGGCGGAGGCGTCCACCACGTTCACCTTCGATCCGACGCACCCGGTGCCGACGCTGGGCGGCAACGTGTCCGCGCGGGTGAAGGACGGCGCCTACGACCAGCGCGAGCGCCCCGACTTCGTCGGGAGCCGGCCTCCCTACCTCCCGCTCTCGTCACGCAGCGACGTGGTCGTGTTCCAGACCGAGCCGCTCGACGAGGCGGTCGCGGTGGTGGGCCCGATCACCGTGACGCTCTTCGTATCGAGCACCGCGGTCGACACCGACTTCACGGTGAAGCTCGTCGACGTCTACCCGCCGAGCGTCGACTTCCCGTCCGGCTTCGCCCTCAACCTCACGGACGCGATCGCGCGGGCCAGCTACAGGAACGGGCGCCCCACCCGCGACCTCATCGAGCCGGGGCGCATCTACGAGCTCACGATCGAGCCCTTCCCCACGGCGAACGTCTTCAAGGAGGGGCACCGCATCCGCGTGGACGTGTCGAGCAGCAACTTCCCTCGCTGGGACGTGAACCCCGACACGGGCGAGCCGCTCGGGCGCAACCGCCGCGAGGTCCCGGCCGACAACACCATCTGGCACGACGCGTCGCGGCCCTCGCGCATCGTCCTCCCCCTGTTGCCCGCCGCGACGCGGCCGCCGGCCCACCCCTGAGGGAGCCCGCCGAGCGCAGCCGTCGCGCTACTGCGAGCGCAGCGTCGCCGAGGGCTGGCGCCGCGCGGCCCTCCAGGCCGGCACGAGCGTCGCGACCGAGGCGACGGCGAGGAGCGTGCCGAGCGCGGCGCCCACCGCGGCCGGATCCGCCACACCGACGCCCGTGAGGAAGGCGGAGAGGACGCGCCCCACCGCGAGCGCGCCCCCCAGCCCCAGGACGACGCCGACGAGCGGCGCCACCATCCCCTGGCGGAGCACCAGGCGCACGACGTCGACGCTGGACGCGCCAAGCGCCTTCCGGATCCCGATCTCGCGGACCCGCCGGCTCACCGCGAACGACGTCACACCGTAGACGCCGACGGCGCCGAGGAGGAGCCCGAGGCCGCCGAGGACCCCGCTCACCCACGCCGCGATGCGTTGCGGGAGGAAGGAGATCTCGAGCGACGACGTCAGCGGCACGAGCGGCTGCACCGGAAGGTCGGGCTGCAGCTCGTGGACCACCTCCGCGACCCGGGCTTTCGCGTCCTCCGCACGCCCGGAGCGCGGCTTCACGAAGAGCAGCATGTGCGCGTCGTACCACTGCGCCGCGGGCACGTAGTAGAAGTTCGGCGTCTCCTCGACCATGCGCTTGTAGCTCGCGTCCTCCACGACGCCCACCACCCTCAGGTCGGAGTCCACCCCGTCGATGCGGAAGACCTTCCCGACCGCGTCCGCGTCGGGCCAGAAGCGCCGCGCCATGCTCCGGTTCACGATCGCCACGTCCGGCGCGCCTTCCGCGTCCGCGTCCGCGAACGGCCGGCCCTGCAGGATCGCCAGATCGAGCGTCCGGAAGTAGCCCGGCGACACCCTCATGAACGACGCCGGGAACCCGAACCGGCCCTCGGGCGGGCGAAGGCCCTCCGTGGTCACGTCTCCGAACGACGACACGCTCCCCAGGGGCAGCTTGTGCGCCAGCCCCGCCGACTCGATTTCCGGCGCCGCGGCCAGGCGCCGCATCAGCTCCGCCTGGAACGCCGCACCGTCCGCCCTTCCCGTGCCGGTGAGCTGGAGATCGAGGTCCGTGTCCCACACGCCCGTCGCGCTCCACCCGGAATCCACGGAACCCATGGAGGCGAGGGAGCGCAGGAAGAGACCGGCGACCACGAGGAGGACGAGGGAGAGCGCCATCTGCCCCGCGACCAGCGAGCTCCGCCCCAACGTCCGTGTCCGGCCGCCCCGCCCGCCGTCGCCCTTGATCGTCGCCATGACGTCCGTGCGCGCCGCGTGCGCGGCGGGCGCGAGGCTGAAGACGAGCGAGAAGCCCACGGCGATCGCGAAGGAGTAGAGGAGCACCCGCCAGTCGAGCCCGAAGTCCAGGGAGAGCTGGTACCCGGGCGGGAGGGGTGGTCGGAAGGCGAGCAGGAGCCCCGTGAGCCACCCGGCGAGCAGCAGCCCGAGGAGGCCGGCGCCGACACCGAGGATCGCGGCCTCCGAGAGGAGCTGGCGCGTGATGCGGCCCCGTCCTGCGCCCAGCGCGACGCGCACGGCGATCTCTCCGCCCCGCTCGACCGCACGAGACAGCAGCATACCAGCCACATTGATGCAGGCCATCGCGAGGATGAGGCCGGCCAGGAGGAGCATCCCCGAGAGGAAGAGCCTGACCGGCGTGCGGGCGGTGGCCGGCACCAGTCCCCAGCGATCCACGCGCACCTGGTAGGTGCCCGGCGCGGTACCGTCCTGCTCCACCACGGCCGCGTCGACGAGCGCGGTCAGCTCCTCGGCGGCGCGATGCTCGTCGACACCCGTGGCGAGACGCCCGATCACCTGGACGTTCTCGTTGCCGATCTCCCGCAGCCCCGCCTCGGTGTTGAATCCCGGCACCGGCAGGCCGAGCGGGAGGAACACGTCCACCGGCGCGATGGCGTGCCCGCGGAAGCCGGCCGGCCCGACGCCGACGATCGTGACCGGCGTCCCGTTCACGACGAGCGTCGCGCCGGGGATGTCGGCGTCCGCGTAGCGGGTGGCGCGAAGGTGCTCGCTGATGACCGCCACCGGGCGCACGGCGGGGAAGCTCGCCTCGTCCGTGGCGAAGAGGCGCCCACGCGAGGCCTTCACGCGCAGCACGTCGAAGTAGCTGCCCGTCACGGCCAGCGCGACGCTCACCTCCGGACGGTCCGAGCCGCCCAGCGACACGGTCTCCCAGTCCATGGCGGCCACGCCGTCGAGCGCGGAGGAGCCCGCCATGACCCTCACGGCAGGCAGCGACATGTCCGCGATCCCGCCCTCGACCTGCCGGCCGAGCTCGACGACCCCGCTCGTGTCGGGCAGGCCCGGCGCCGGCTTCAGGAGCACGCCGTTGACCACCGAGAAGAGCGCGGTGTTCGCACCGATGGCGACGGCGAGCGTGAGGAGCGCCAGGGCGGTGAAGCCCGGCGTACGCCGGAAGGAGCGGAGCGCGAAGCGCGCGTCGTGGAGGAGGGCCGGGAGGAAGCCTTCCCGCGCGGTGCGCTTCGTCGCCGACCGGCGGACACGGCGCGCGAGGAGGTGCGGCGCCGACGCCAGCGCCTGGAGACGGTACCAGCGGCGGGCCGCGGCAGGGCCGTCCCGCCCGGCGCGCTCCTCGAGCTCCTCCTGCAGGTCCGCGAGGAGGAAGTCGCGGTCCTCGGGCCGCGCCAGCCACGCCACGAGCGCCCGCGCGAGGGCGGGCGGCCTCACGCGTCGCCTCCGAGGAGCCGCACGCCGTCCATCATGCGCGTGAGCATCGACATCGACGTGCGCAGGGCGGCGCGCCCGGCGTCGGTGAGGCGGTACACCTTGCGGGAGCGGCCCCCGCGGACCGGGAGGGGAGGGGCGATCCGGTGCTCGAGGAGCCCGTTGTCCTCCAGCCGGCCCAGGGTCGCGTAGACCGCGCCGATCGACACCGACCGTCCCGCCCGCTCCTCGATCTCACGCCGGATGGCGGCGCCGTAGCCCTCGGCCCCGGGGCGCGCGACCGCCAGCATCACGTGGAGCTCGAACTCCGCCAGGTACTCCGTCCGCTTGGTCATATGTTCTACGACGGAATGGTTATCCCGGGGGTTTCACCTCCGCAATGCTCGCGGGCTTGTGCTACTGTGCGTACATGTGTACCATGGTACATCGATATGCCACCACGGAGCCGGATCCCCACGGGGGAGGATCGGGTCGCGGCGTTCGACGCCGGGCGCACCCCCCGAGGAGGGCTCCCTGCCGACTCCCGCGCGCGACGTCGCGGAGGAGGACCGATGACGAAACGGATCGAGCGGGTCCAGACGGGCGTGCGGATCGAGAAGCGGATGCTCAAGGTGCTCAAAGGCACCGCGGAGCACCTGGACATCACGCTCGGCGACCTCCTGGAGGGGATCGTCCTGCACGTCTTCGAGGGGAAGGCGCCGTTCTCGGAAGCCACGCTCGGCGTGATCGCGCAGCTCGAGGCCGTCTACGGGCTCGACCTCACCGCCGCGGACAGCCACCGGCTCACCGAGGGCCCCGGGGACGCAGGGTGATCCGACCGCCCCTCTTCGGAGCGGTCTTCGCCATGGCCATGATGCAGCCGGTGCACGCACAGACCCCGGTACCCGCTCGGGGGCGCGCCCACGTGGAGGTGACGAGCGCGTTTCTCGTGGACCTCGCCGCGTCGCGGGCGTTCACGCTCGTGGAGCCGGAGGGGGAGCGCCGGTGGGCGGTCGGGTGGGATCCCGAGCCGGTGTGGGCGCCCGACGGGGTCGCGGCGCGCGGGATGGTCTTCCGCACGCGCGGCGACCACGACGCGCCGCACGCGGTGTGGCAGATCGTGAAGCACGACCCTGCAGCCGGGGAGATCTCGTACGCGAGCGTGAGGGAGGGGCGCCGCGCCACGCTCATCGACATCCGCGTGGTGGCCGTAGCGCCGTCGAGAACCCGGATCGAGGTCTCGTACGCCGTCACGTCGCTGGTCGAGGCCGAAGACGACGCCGTGCGCGCGTTCGGCGAGGGGTACGAGGCGTACCTCCGAGAATGGGAGACCGCGATCCGCCGGCACGTCGTCCAGGGGGTCCCCATCGGTCCCCCCTGACCGGTCCTTCCGCTATCCCTCCACGAGCGCCAGCGCGCGCAGCGGGCTCCCGCTCCCCTCCACGATCTTGAGCGGCGCCGCGATCACCACGGCGCCCGTCGCGGGAAGCCGGTCCAGGTTACACAGGCTCGCCAGCCCGAACCGCCCCGCGCCGTGCATGAACGTGTGGTTCGGGAAGGGTGGCTCGAAGGTGCCCGCCTGGCCGGCGTCCGTCCCGATCGTCTCGACCCCCACGCCGAGCACGCCGCGCGCGATCAGCGCCTCGGTCGCGTCCCGGCGGAAGCCCGGCGAGTGCGGCCCGCTCTCGTCGGCGTTCACGAAGTCGGCGGGGTCCGTGCGCTTGCTCCAGTCGGTGCGCAGGAGCACCCACGCCCCCTGCGGGATGGGTCCGTGCTCCGCCTCCCACGCCTCGATCCGCTCGGGGGTGAGGAGGAAGTCCGGGTCGGCCGCGACGTCCTTCGAGACGTCGATGACGCACGCCGGTCCGACGAAGCGCCCGGCCGGGATCGTGTCGCAGCGGTTGTCCGGGAGGTCCTTGCCCGTCACCCAGTGCACGGGCGCGTCGAAGTGCGTGCCCGTGTGCTCCCCGAGGTGGAGCGTGTTCCAGTACCAGCCGGGCCCGCGCTCGTCGTAGCGGCTGATCACCTCGACGCTCAGCCCGGGCGACTGCGCGAAGATGTCGGGAAGCCCGATGACGGGGGTGTCCGGACCGAGCGGCTGGGTCAGGTCCACCACGCGGACCGACCCGTCCGCGAGGGCGGACACCAGGGAGGCGAGGACGCTCACGAGGCTCTCTCCTTCTTTCGCTGTTCGATGTGTCGCTTGAAGCGGAAGGCGTTCTCGGGAAGGTGCAGGTCCATCCCGTAGTGGTCCGGGCCGGTCGCGCGCACGCGGGCCACGATCACGCTCAGGTCGTCGCGCTCGAGCGCGTCCACGAACGCCTCGCCGAACTCCATGGGTGTGCCCACGGCGGCCACGTGCTCCACGCCCGCGCCTCTGGCGATCGCGGCCAGGTCGGTGATACCGGACGTGGTGTGCGTGTCGAACCCGCCGGTGGAGAGCAGGCTCCCGTTGTCGAAGACGACGTGGATGAGGTTCCGCGGACGGTAGCGCGCCATGGTGGCGAGCGTGCCGAGGTTCATGAGGAGCGAGCCGTCGCCGTCGAGCACCACCACGCGCTCGGCGGGGGCGTGCAGCGCCAGGCCCAGCCCGATCGACGAGGCCAGCCCCATCGCGTGCTGCAGGTAGAAGAAGTTCTCGCGGTGGCCCAGGTCGTAGAGCTCCTGGGCGCACGCGCCCATGATCGTCACCACCAGCTTGTCGGCCAGCTCCTCGTAGATCACCTCGAGGCACTGGCGGCGCTCCATCGAGCTGGACACGGCCATGGCGCTCAGTCCTCCATCAGGTCGCGGGTGAGGAGCAGCGCGACCGGGAGCAGCGAGCTGTGTGCGTACGTGAGCGCCTCCCGGATCTGCCTGCCCACGTGCGCCGGGTCGCGCGCGTACTCGAACGGAACGGCGAGGGCGCGCAGGACCTCCTCGGTCACGGTGCCGCCGCGCGTATGCCACGGGTACGGCTCGCCCCAGTGGCCGCGCAGCGCCACGAGCATGCACAGCGGCACGTGGTAGAGCTGCGCGAGCGAGACGATGCCGTTGATCGCCGCCAGGAAGCCGTGGTTCTGCATGAGGAGGATGTGCGGCTCGCCCGCGAACCAGGCGCCCGCCGCGATGCCGATCGCCTCCTCCTCCTTGGCCACCTGCACGAGGCTCATCCCCGGATCGTCCTCGGCGCGCTGCAGCAGGAGCCCGAGCCACGTCTCCGGGAGCGCGGACAGGGAGCGCACGCCCGCGGACTTGATCCCCTCGTAGATGATCTTCGAGTTGTCGTACGAGACCGGCATGTGAGCGCTCCTCCCGTCCTTCCTTGGCCTCCCGGGGCCCGTCGCGCCGGGGTCGGGAGACCCTCCGCCGCCGGCCTTCTCCGGGCGCCTCCACGCGTGGTGCCGGACCCGGCGGCCCGGTAGTTTGCATCGTGGACGCCCGTTCGGCCAACCACGCCATCGACGACTCGAGGCGCACCCGGTACCACCATGTCGCGGATCCCGCTCTTCCTCCTCCTCGCCCTCCCCTTCGCGGGCCCCTCTCCCGCGCTCTCCCCGAAGCCCTCCACCCGTACCCCCAGGGTCCTCGTCGTCCGCATCGAAGGCGTCCGCGCCGAGGCGCTCGCCGACGCCTGGACGCCCGCCATCGACGGGCTGCGCGCCGGCGGCGCGTTCACCGACGAGGTGCGCTCAGGCGCCACCATGGTCGAGTCGGCCTGGTCGGCGTTGCCGGGTGGCCGCCTCCCCGCCCCGACGGACGCGGCCGAAGCCGCGCGCATGCTCGGGTCGGCGAGCGGCGACGTCGCCTACGTGCGCATCGCGCCCGGCCCCTCCGCCACCGGTGACGACGTCGGCGCCCTGGAGGCGGCGGACCGCGCGCTCGAGGGCGTCCTGGACGCCGTGCGCGCGCGCCCGGGCTACGCCGGCGAGGACTGGTTGGTGCTGGCCACCGGCGCCCGCGCGGACGGCGACGGGCCGGCCTTCTGGATCGCGCTCGGGAGGCGGCGTACCCACGGGGACGCTCATGCGGATCCCGACGCCCGAGGCCGCGCCCGCGCTGGCCGCCGCGCACCTGGCCCGGACCGACCTGCTCTCCGACCGTTCGTCGGCCCCGGGCTGGCTGCTGCGCGGCCTCCGCCCGCTGTGGGAGGACCCCTCGGTGGTCGAGCTCGCGAAGCTCCCGCCGCACGCCACGTTCTTCCCCTTCGAGAGCCGCGCGCGTGCGCTCGCGCGCGTCCGCTCGGCGTCGAGCCGCGTGGTGGAGCTGAACGGGCGCTGGGCGTTCCGGTGGAGCCCGACGTTCGACGACGCTCCGGCCGACTTCGAGCGGCTCGACTACGACGATACCTCGTGGGACCGGATCCCGGTGCCCTCCGACTGGCAGATGCTCGGCTACGGGATCCCGATCTACGTCAACTCGGACTACCCCTTCGAGAGGAACCCACCCTTCATCCGGCACGACAACACGCCGGTCGGCCGGTACCGCACCTGGTTCGAGGTGCCGGACGGATGGAGCGGCGACCGCATCGTCCTCCACTTCGGGGCCGTGAAGTCCGCCGGGTACGTGTGGGTGAACGGCGCCCCCGTCGGCTACACGCAGGACAGCAAGCTCCCGGCCGAGTTCGACGTCACGTCGCTGGTTCATGCGGGGCGCAACCTCCTGGCCGTGCAGGTGCACCGGTGGACGGACGGGAGCTACCTCGAGGACCAGGACTTCTGGCGGTTGAGCGGGATCGAGCGCGACGTCTACCTCTACGCGGAGCCACGCGCGCGCATCGCGGACGTGTGGGCGCGCGCGGGGCTGGACGCGGCCTTCCGCGACGGCGTCCTCGACCTCGACGTCACGCTGGCGCGCGACCCCGGGGCGCCGGCCCCCGGCGGGCTGCGCGTCGAGCTGCTGGATCCGGCGGGCGCGTCGGTCCTGGACGAGCGCGTCGCCGCGCCGAGCGTGGCGGCCGGCGGGGTCGGCCACGCGACGCTCCGGCGAACGGTGCCCTCCGTACGCCACTGGACGGCCGAGACGCCCACCCTGTACACGCTCGTCCTGACGCTGGACGGAGCCCAGGGCGCCTCCGAGGCCACGAGCGTGCGCGTGGGCTTCCGCACGATCGACATCGTGGGCGGGCAGGTGCGCGTCAACGGGGTGCCGATCACGATCGAGGGCGTGGACCGCCACGAGCACGACCCCGTGACCGGACACGTGGTCTCGGTGGCGTCGATGCGCGAGGACATCCGCCTCATGAAGGCCGCGAACATCAACGCGGTGCGCACCTCGCACTATCCGAACGACCCGGCCTGGTACGACCTGGCCGACGAGCTCGGCCTGTACCTGGTGGACGAGGCGAACATCGAGTCGCACGGGATGGGCTACGACCCCGAGGTCACGCTCGGGAACGACCCCGACTGGATGCGCGCGCACCTGACGCGCACGCGGCGCATGGTCGAGCGCGACAAGAACCACGCGTCGGTGACGTTCTGGTCGCTCGGCAACGAGGCGGGCAACGGCGTCAACTTCGAGGCGACGTACCGGTGGATCAAAGGGCGCGACCCGACGCGGCCCGTGCAGTACGAGCGCGCCGGGCTGTCGTGGAACACCGACCTCTACGTGCCGATGTACCCGGACTTCCAGCACCTGGAGGCGTACGCCCTCAGCGCGGACCCCCGGCCGCTCATCATGTGCGAGTATGCGCACGCGATGGGCAACAGCGTCGGGAACTTCGCCGACTACTGGGCCGATCATCGAGCGCTACCCGAAGCTCCAGGGCGGCTTCATCTGGGACTGGGTCGACCAGGGGCTCCTCGAGGTGACCGAGGCGGGCGACACGATCTGGGCGTACGGCGGGGACTACGGCCCGCCCGGGACGCCGTCGGACGGCAACTTCGTGATCAACGGGCTGGTGCAGCCCGACCGCCGGCCCAACCCCCACTACAACGAGGTGAAGTCGGTCTACCAGTGGGTGCGCACCGAGGCGGTGGACGCCCGCCACGGACGTGTACGCGTGCACAACCGCTACCAGTTCCGGGACCTCTCCGGCCTCGACATGCGCTGGGCGCTGCGCGAGGACGGGCGGGTGGTGAAGGAGGGCTCGGCCCAGCTTCCGGCCGTGGCGCCGGGCGCGTCCGCGGAGGTGGCCCTCCCCCTTCCCCAGGTGCAGTGGAAGCCGGGCGCCGAGTACCACGTGGACGTGAGCTACGTCCGTCGGGCCGACGACGGGCTCCTCCCCGCCGGCCACGTCGAGGCGGCCACCCAGCTCGACCTCGGGATGCCCGGCGGAGCCGCCGTCGCCGCGCGCGCGCCTTCGGGACGGGCCGAGCTGAGCGACGCGAACGGCGTGGTGGTGCTGAGCGCGGGGAACGTGCGCGCCGAGATCGACCGGAGCACCGGGCTGCTGCGCTCGTGGCGTGTCGGCGACCGCGAGATGCTCGGCGCGCCGCTCACGCCGGACTTCTGGCGCGCGCCGACCGACAACGACTTCGGAGGGGACTGGCAGATCCACCTGGGCGTGTGGAAGGACGCCGGACCCGGCTTCAGCGCCGGAAACGTGGCGACGGACGTCGGCTCCGACGGCGCGGCCCGGGTCACCGTGACCGGACACATCCCGGCCGGGAACACCCCGCTGACGCTCACGTACGCCCTCGCCCCCGACGGCACGCTGGAGGTGGGCGAGCGCCTCGAGCCGGTCGCCGGCGCGAACCTGCCGCGCATGCCGCGCTTCGGGATGCGCACGATGCTGCCGGCGCGCTACCACAGGACGGAGTGGTTCGGGCGCGGTCCGATGGAGTCGTACCTGGATCGCAAGGACGGCGCCTTCGTCGGACGGTGGTCGCTGGACGTGTCCGAGTGGGCGCACCCGTACGTGCGCCCGCAGGAGACCGGCAACCGAACGGACGTCCGCTGGATCACCCTGGTCGACGACGGCGGGCGCGGCGTGCGCATCGAGGGCGAGCCGCTCCTCGAGGTCACGGCCATCCCGTACGCCCGCGAGGATCTCGACCCCGGCCGAGCCAAGGCCCAGCGGCACTGGGGTGACCTGCACCCGCGCGACGCGGTCTACCTGAACGTGGACCTGCACCAGATGGGCGTCGGCGGCATCAACTCCTGGGGCCCGACCGCGCTGGATGAATACTCGCTCCCGTACGGCCCGTACGAGTACCGGTTCAGGTTGATCCCGGCGCGTCGCTGAGCGGCGGAGACGCGCCGGAGGCGGTCCGGCCCCCCGCAGCCGACGCGCTTCGGGCCCGATGGCCCGGATCGCCGCGAATCTCCTCGACGTCGGGGCGCGGACGGATCGCCGACGGGGAGCGCGTCGCGGCGGACGCCGGGAACGGGGGAGTTGCCTCCGGGCCGACGACCGTTTATACACTTTCGGCCGCTCAGCCGCGGGCGGGTCGGGACCGGTCGGGTTCCGACCTGCGGCGGTGGGGTGGCTTCGGTACGAGGGTCGCGAAGAGGGTGGTGGGGACGGGGGCGCGCACGGCGCTCTACGGGTAGAAGGGCTCGGGCGGCGGGCGTTTCCCCGGTGGGAAGCCCGATCGCGATGGGCCCGACGGCGTCCCCTGAAGGGGCGTCGGCCCGACCGCGCGTGTAACTTCGGCCGGCCCGAGATGTATACTGGTTGGATTCCGGATCGCCGCCCTGGGGGTGGCGGTCGGGAGTATGTATACCCCCAGGGAGGTTCCCACCATGCTCGGACGGATCCACCGCGCGCTCATCGTGCTGGCGACGGCCGTCGCCGCGTTTCCGGCGACGCGCGTGCACGCGCAGGAGCGCTTCCGCGTCCTGATTCCGAACTTCCAGCCGCTCGAGGGAGCGGACAAGAAGTTCGGAGAGAACGCCGCCAAGGACCTGCGGGAGCTGGTGGCCGGCCTCGCGACGCACCAGGCGATCGACAAGAAGGAGATCGAGGCCAACCTCAAGAAGTTCAAGATGAAGTGGGAGGATCTCGACTGCGTTCGCACCCGCCAGCTCGCGGCGCAGATCAACGCGCAGGTCGCGCTGTGCGCCTCGTATTCGGGCACCAAGGACGCCTACACGGTCAACGCCGCGTTCTGGGACGTGAGCTCGAGCGAGGTATTCGACGTCGATCCGACCACCGCGGGCGAGAAGGACGACCAGGAAGCCGCGCAGCATATCTTCGGTCAGTTCGACCGGTACCAGCAGCAGGTCCGTGCCGCGGCGATCTGCTCGGACTACGCGGGCAGCCAGCAGTGGGACGCGGCGCTCCGCAACTGCGACCAGGCGCTCGAGCTCAACCCGAACGCGGTGGGCACGCGCTATCTGCGGGCGCGCATCCTCTTCGACTCGGACCGCTATCCCGAGTCGCTCGAGGAGCTGAAGAAGGTGCTCGAGCTGAACGCATTCCACGAGGACGCGCTCCAGCTCGCCGGCTACATCTCCGCGAAGCAGGGAGAGGACGACCAGGCGCTCCAGTATTACTCGCAGTATCTGGAGCTCAACCCGGGGAGCGCGGGGGTCCGCATGAAGATCGCCTACGATCTCGCGCAGGCCGGTGACCCGCGCGGCGCGATGCAGCTCATCCAGGAGGGCCTGGACGTCGACGCGAGCAACGTCGATCTGATCGAGCAGTTCGGCGGCTTCGCGTTCGCGGCCGGCCAGGAGGTGCAGGCGGCGACCGACAGCACGAGCGACGACGCCGGCGCGGTCGCACCCGAGGCGGCGAACTACTACCGCCAGGCCATCGAAGCCTACAAGAAGGTCTTCGCGGCCAAGGGCGCCGCGACGCCCGTGGCCGAGCTGCGCAGCATCATCGCGGCGCACATCCAGCTCGGCGAGCTCGACGACGCGATCGCGGTCTCCGGCCAGGCGCTCGAGACACATCCGCAGGAGGACGCGATCTGGTCGATGTACGCCGACGCGCTCCAGCGCACCGGCAAGCTCGACGACGCCATCTCCGCGCTCGACCACGCCAGCGAGATCGACCCGTCCAACACAAACTACGGCCTGCGCAAGGGCAAGTGGCTGGTGGAGGCCGGTCGTGTCGACGAGGCCGTGGCCATGCTGAAGACCGTCGCGAACGCGGATCCGAAGCAGGCCGAGACGGCGGCGCGCATGATCTTCGCCGACGCCTACGCCAACGGCGTGCAGAAGAACAAGTACGACTACGCGATCAAGCTGGTGGCGGCGGCCAAGGAGATGCCGAACCTGAGCACCGAGCTCCAGCATCAGCTCAACTTCTGGCACGGGTACAGCATCTACCAGGCGGCGCTCGCCGAGCAGAAGCCCGCCACGGTGGAGACCGCCAAGTCCACGCTGCCCAAGTTCCAGAACGCGCTGAAGCTCCTGCAGCAGGTGGGCGACTACCCGCGCACGGTGAACGTGAACATGGACCAGTTCCTCACCGGCGTGAACACGTACATCGAGATCCAGGAAGCCATCATCAAGCGCGGGCGCTGAGGCGCCCGCCGGACCCCTGGGTCCGAGCAGCGAGGGGCCCGCGCCGCATGGCGGCGCGGGCCCCTTTCGCATTCCCGGCGGGTGGTGGCAGGCCTGCGGTGGGAGCTCCCGGCGTTCCCTACTCGACGCGTAGCGCCTCGGACGGGTCGATGCGCGTGGCGCGCAGCCCCGGCAGGAGGCTGGCGACCAGCGACACCAGCAGCAGCACGCCGCCGACCCCCGCCAGGACGAGCGGATCGTGGGGTGACACGTGGAAGAGGAGGTCGGACGCGAAGCGCCCGGCCACCCACGACACGACCAGGCCGAGCACGACGCCCGCCGCGCCCAGCCGCACCCCGGTCGCGACGACGGATCGGAGGAGCCGCGCCCGCTCCGCACCGAGCGCCGTCCGGATGCCCAGCTCACGAGTGCGCTGCGCGACGTCGAACGCCAGCACGCCGTAGAGCCCGATCGCTGCGACGAGCACGGCGAGGAGGCCGAAGGCGCTGAACATCGTCGCACCGAGCGTCCACGCGCGAGACTGGGGCTCGAAGAGCTCGCGAAGCGGCCGTACCGTTGCGAAGCGCACCCTCGGGTCGAAGCCGCGCAGCACGGGCGCGAGCCGCGCCGCGACCTCCTTCGCGTCGCCGTCCGTGCGCACGTAGAGGGCGTTGAGCCGCCTCCCCTCACGCTGGTCGAGGGGCATGTAGTAGGCCATGTACGGCTCCTCCACGAGGTTCCCGCGCGAGGCGTCCTCCGTGACCCCCACCACCGTGGTGCACTGCTTGGGGTCCTCTCCGACCATCAGGCACTGGCCGACCGGGTCCGCATCCGGCCACAGCGTACGCGCCATCGTCTCGTTGACGACCGTCACGAGGGGACCGCCGGCCACGTCGGACTCGGCCAGGTCGCGCCCGCGCGTGATGCGCAGTCCCACCGTGCTCAGGTACGCAGGCGTGACGTCCTGGAAGTAGGGCCCGCCACCGGGCAGGTCGGGGATCGAGTCGCGACCCGGCACGGCGAGCTCCGAGGCGTACGACCACTGGAAGGGCGAGCTCGTGCCCGCCACGGACGCGACCCCCGGGAGGTCGCCAAGGCGAGCCATCGCGTCCTGGTAGACCAGGTTGCGGTCGACCTCCCCCGCGTTCCCTGTCGAGCCGTCGGTGCGCAGGCCCGGGAACATCCCCGTCGACTCGAACTCGAGGGTCGCCATGACGAGCCGATCCACGTCGAGACCCACGTCCAGGTTGCGCACCTGGATCACGCTGCGCACGAAGAGCCCCGCACCGACGAGCAGCACGACGGAGAGCGCCGCCTGGGCGACGGTGAGCAGGGCCCGTGTGCGCGAGCGACGCGACGAGCTGGCGCCGGCCCCCATGGCCAGGTCCGCGGACAGCTCCGCCCGGGTTGCCTGGAGCGCGGGGCCGAGCCCGGCCAGGAGTCCCGCCACGAGCGCGGTCGCCGCGGTGAAGAGCGCGACGCGCACGCCCACCGCGGAGCCGGGGAAGAGGTTCGCCACGTTCGCGCACACGCGGCCCACCGCCGCTCCTCTTCAGCGCGCGCGGCCTCGCCCGCCTGCGTGAGCCCGTAGTACTTCGCGCGCCGCGCCTTCTCGGACACGCCCCACTCCGAGCTCAGCCATCCGCGCCGCTCCATCCGGTGCAGGGCGGGATAGAGCGCGCCCTCCTCGACGACGAGCCGGTCCCGCGTCGCCTGGCGGATGAAGTCGAGGATCGCGAAGCCGTGGAGTTGGCCGGCCGAGTCGAGCGTCTTGAGCACCAGGAGCTCGAGCGTCCCCTGGACGACGGCGAGCGGCGCGTTCGTCACGGGTGGGTTCCTCCCGAGGTGGACGGCGGGATCGACGTTCCCCTAAATCGATTAGGGCACGATAGCTACCTAAACGATTTAGGACAAGGCCCCTGCGTCAGCGGGGGGATCGGCCTCCACACGCCCGTCGTCGGAGGCGGGCCGTGCGCGCGATGCCGCTGCCGGGTCAGCTCCCGGCCTGCTTCGCGATCACGTAGAAGTCCGGGTCCACGGAGAACGCGTCGGGTGCCACGTGGACGTCCGTCTCCTGCCACTTCTGCGTCGGTCGGATCCACGCGAAGCGGCCGGCGTCGAGCGTCACCCGCACGGGCATGGCGAAGCCGTCGACCACCTGCGCCCAGCGGTAGGAGAGCTTCCCGCCCTGGATGCGCCACTCGAGCACGGGGATCATCGTCGTGCGCAGGTACTCGTCGAACACCTTCGACAGGTCCACACCCGACGCGCGCGTGATGTACTGCTCCACCTGGGCGCTCGTGACGGTCTGGTGCCAGAACGTCTCGTTGAGTCCGCGCAGGATCCCCCGCCACTTCGCGTCGTCGTCCACGAGCTGGCGGATCGTGTGCAGCATGTTCCCGCCCTTGTAGTACTTGTCGCCCGAGCCCTCGTCGTTGACGCCGTATGCCCCGATGATCGGTCGGTCGTTCACCACCCGGGCGCGCGTGCCGATCACGTACTCGGCGCCCGCCTCCTTCGAGCCGGTCTGGCACTCGATGTAGAGGTTCTCGGCGTAGTTCGCGAACGACTCGTGGATCCACGTGTCGGCGCCGTCCGCCGCGGTGATGTTGTTGCCCCACCACTCGTGCGCGCTCTCGTGCACGATGATGAAGTCCCACGTCAGCCCCTGTCCGGTCCCCGACAGGTCGGTGCCGCGGTAACCGTTCGCATAGCCGTTGCCGTAGGCGACCGCGCTCTGGTGCTCCATCCCCAGGTGCGGCGCCTCGAGGAGCTTGTAGCCGTCCTCGTACCACGGGTACGGTCCGAACCAGTGCTCGAAGCACTTCATCATCGTGCGCGCCTGGGTCCACTGACGGCGCGCGGCCGCCTCGTTGACCGCGAGCGGCCAGAAGTCCATGGTCAGCGTCCCGCGCTCGCCGTCGAAGAGCTCACGCCAGTGCGCGTAGGCTCCGGCGTTCACCGAGATGCTGTAGTTGTTGATCGGCGACGACACGAACCAGGTGTACGTGGAGGTGCCGTCGTCGTTCACCGTCACGTCGCGCAGGCGCCCGTTCGAGACGTCCACCATCGGCGTCGGCACGGTGATCGCGACGCGCTGGCTGTCGGGCTCGTCGCCGCCCCAGTCCTTGTTCGGCCACCACACGCTCGCGCCCAGGCCCTGGTTCGCCGTGGAAACCCACCGGTTTCCGAGGCTGTCCCGGCGCCAGATGTAGCCGCCGTCCCAGGGAGGCCGGATCGCCGCGCGCGGCTTCCCACCGTAGAAGACCGTGACCGTGTGCGTCTCCCCCGTCTGCTGCCGGCCCGGAAGGCTCACGAAGAAGGCGTTGCCGTCGCGTCGCCAGGTGAGCGCGCGCCCGCCCTGCTTCATGCTGTCGACGCGCATCGGCTCCTGCAGGTCGATCTGCATCTCGTCGCCCGGCCGGAGCACCCGGTAGACGATCTCGTTCCACCCGGCGATGGTCGAGTCCGCGGGGCTCACCGACACGTGCAGGTCGTAGAAGCCCACGTCCCACCACGAGCGCGCGGGTCCGTCGGTTCCTCGCAGCGTATCCGCGTGCGTGAACGTACCCTGCTGCCGGGCGAGCAGCGGCGGCGCGCCCAGGAGCGGCACGAGGGAGGCGACCACCAGGGCGAGCACCGTGCGACGATGGGTACGGCGAACCATGACGACTCCGTCGGAGATGGGAGGGGCGGACCTGACGGAGCGTCCGAGGCTCTGTCCACCCCTGCCGGACGCGTCCCGTACGGTACCACGATTCAACGCCCGCGGAACGCCCCCCCGCCGAGCGGCATCCGCTTCACGAGCGACGCGACGAGGTCGCCGACGAGCTCGGAGGGGTCGCGGCCGCGCCAGAATTGCCCCGACTGGGACCGCGTGCGGGCCACGGCCTCCCAGACGGGGCCGGCCCCGCCCGGGCCCCACAGCCGCGCCACCGCGACGAGCTGCTGGCGCGTCCCCTCGTAGGTGGCGTGGTTGTCGAGGATCCCCGGCTCGAGGAAATCCTCCGAGGCGTAGCCGGCGCGGATCTGCAGGAAGTGGGTCACGCCGAGCGCGTCGGTCAGGCGCCCCAGCCGGGCGGACTCGATCACCCCGGTGCGCTCGAAGTCCGACAGGAGGCCGGCGTAGTCCGTGGCGGAGGGGCCGGCCGCCAGGCGCGCGCCGACCTCCCCTGGACCGACGAGCGCGACGCCGGGGAACGTCGTCCGCAGCGACGCGAGCAGCCCCTCCGTCACCTCGGGTCGGAACCCCTCCGACCCCATCTCCATCGTGATCGGCATCACCGCGAGCGCGCCCACCGGGATCGAGCCGGACGGCTGCACGGGCTCGCTCACGCTCGTCCTGATACCCGCCGCGCAGCCGGCGAGGAGGGGGAGGGCGAGGAGGAGGACGGCGCGGCGTCGCATGGAGCCCACCGGGAGGGAGCGGGCCCGTGTGGTGACGGTCTTCATCGCTGCCCTGACCTCCGGGGGTCGATGGTCCAGGGTAGGGCGGGCAGTCGCCCTCCACCCGGAGGGAAGCAATCCCCGTGCCGGTCCAGATCCCTTGTCCCACAACGGATGCTGCGGCGGAGCCGCCCTCTCGCGGGTACGAGCGACACGAGGGCCGCCCACCGGAGAGGACGGGGGCTACCGCCGCGCTACCGTCCCGTGCCCTGCAGCTCGTCGGCGATGCGCGCAGCGTCGTACACGTTGCGCAGCGCCTCGGTGAGCGCCATCGAGTGCACGCTCACGCACCGCGACACCTCGTCCGTGAAGATGAAACGGTTGGGGAGCATCTCGATGTTGCCGTCGAACACGAGCCCCACGACCTCGCCCGCCCGGTTCACCACCGGGCTTCCGGAGTTGCCGCCGATGATGTCGGCGGTGGACACGAAGTCGAGGGGGGTGTCGAGGTCGAGCGCATGCTCCTTCGCCCGCCAGCGCGCCGGCACATGGAAGGGCCCGGCGTCGCCGAACTCGGAGGCGCGCGCGAAGAGCCCGTAGAAGGTCGTCCGGTACGGAGCGACCGTGCCGTTCATCGGGAAGCCCTTCACCACGCCGTCGCTGATCCTCAGCGTGAAGGTGGCGTCGGGCGGGAGGGCGGTGCCGTACGCGGCGAAGATGGCCTGGCCGAGCTTCTCCGCGTTGGCCGAGATCTGCGCGTTGAGCTGAGCCGTGCGGCGGACGTACCCGTTCGCGACGGGCTCGAGGTCGCGCACGGCCTGCACGATCGGGTCGGCGCATCCGTCCACGGCCGCCACACCGCCGTCGACGAGCGACGCGCGCGCGCCGGCGTCCTCGAGCTCGCTCGAGGCGACGAGTGCGTCCGCCGCGGCCTCCGGCGTGCGGCCCTTCAGGAGCGCGCGCACCAGCGCGTCGTCCGGGCCGAGCGCGTCGCGGGCCGCCGTGAGCCAGGAGGCGAGCTGCAGGCGCTCCACCTCGGTGTCGACGGGCTGGTCGCGCAGGAGCGCGCGGCGCGCGCGCTCGAGACCCTGGCCCTGGTAGGCCGGGAGGCGCTGCGCCTCGGGGAGCGCGCTCTGGCGCGTGACGCGCACGAGGTCGAGCGCCCATCCGAGGAGGGCGGAGCCGTTCAGCGCGTAGAAGCGCGACTGCGTCGCGAAGGTGGAGAGCTCGAGCTGGGCGTCGGCGATGGCGTCCCACGGGTCGCCGAAGCGCTCGGCCAGGGCCGGATCCGCCGCGATCCGCGTCCGGAAGTCGCGCTCGAAGGCCTCCTTGCGCGCCATGATCGTGGCGTCGAGGAGCCCGTCCAGGTACCCGCGCACCGCCTTCTTCGAGTTCTCGATGCCGAAGATCGTGTTCTCGTTGCGACGCGCGACCTCGGGGCTCTTCGCGGACAGCGCGTACAGCACGTCGAGCCGGCGCTGGTAGTCGGCCAGACGGGCCGGGTAGTCCACGTCGCGCAGGTACTCCATCTGGGCCAGCGTGAGCAGGCGGCCCGTCGAGCCCGGGTTGCCGACCACGAACACCGGCTCGCCGTCCGCGGCGCCGGCCTGGCTCCACGACAGGTAGTCCTTCGGGTGGAAGGGCCGGCCGTCCTGGTAGACGCGCAGGAAGGACACGTCCAGGTCGTAGCGGGGATAGGTGAAGTTGTCGTCATCGCCGCCGTAGAACGCCGTCTGCAGCTCGGGCGCCATGACGAGACGCAGGTCGTCGTAGCGATGGTAGCGGTAGAGCGAGTACATCCCGCCGTTGTAGAAGGCCACCACCTGGCAGCGCTCGCCCGTCGCCTCGCACGAGCGCGTCAGCCCCTCGATGGCGGCGTCGCGCTGCGCCACCTGCTCGGCATCCGCGCGGGCCGTGACGGCCGCGCGCACCGTCGCGGTCACGTCCCGGATCGCGACGAGCTGGTCCACGTACAGCCCCGGACAGCGCACCTCGTCCTCCTGCCTGGCGGCCACGAAGCCGTCCTGCAGGTAGTCGTGCTCGTGGGTGGACACCGCGTCGATGCACGCGCGGGCGCAGTGGTGGTTCGTCATCACCAGCCCGTCCTTCGACACGAAGGAGGAGGAGCAGCCGGGAAGCCGGATCGCCGAGAGGCGCAGGTGGTCGAGCCACGACTGGCTCGCCTCGAACCCGTAGCGGGTCTTCCAGTAGTCGAGCGGCGGCGCGTCGAACGTCCACATCGTGCCGAACTCCGGCACGGATCCCGGCGCCACGACCGCGGTCTGCTGTGCCCACGCCGACGCCGCCGGCGCCGTCAGGAGCAGCAGGAGCACGAGGCGCACATGCGAGTGCTTCATCGGAGGCCCTCCCTCGGAAATGCCTGATCGCTGAACGTCGGATGGACGCGCGAGGCGAGGCGCGGACGCCGGGTCCGGCGGAGGGGAGGGGCTCCGGGAGCGGAGCGGGGCGCGGGCGCTCCCGGACCTTCACCGGGCGCCACCCGACCCGAGAAAGCTAACCCGCCGGGGCGGGAAGGGGAGGGCTCCGCGGCGGTCTTCGGGGGGCCTTCGGTGCGCCGGGGGTGGAGTCGCGGCAGGGTCCCGACGGGCGTTTCGGCTAACCCCGGCGGCGCACCACGCTGCGGAAGACCTCGAGCGCCCCGCGCACGCGCTCGGGCGGTAGATCGATCAGCCGGTCCCAGGCCTCGTGGTTCTCCTCCCGCCGGCGCAGGAGCATCTCCATGACCCCCTCGACGGTCCGGTGCAGCGCGGGGGCAGCGAGGTTCATCCGCTGCCACATCGCGGCCGTCACCTGCAGCGAGGGCCGGTCCTGCTCGAGGAGCTCGACGAGCTCCTCGTCGGTGAAGAACGGGCCGATCACGGCCGCGCGCAGGCAGAGCGTGATGACCTCGATCACGTCGTCGTCCATGGCGCGCAGCAGCACCTTCTGCGACCGGAGCTGAAGCACCTTCCCCAGGTACGCCATGAGCGGGTGGACCGCCGGACCCAGGTGGTCGAGCACCACCTCGCGGGCGTCGCGCAGGTCCAGGTAGAGCCTGTCGTAGTGTTCGTCCTTCAGGCGGACCTTCTCGGACAGGTCGCGGCTGATCCAGTCGTAGCCCACCAGGTTCTCGAAGAGCGCGACGTCGCTGAGATGGCTGCCGACCTCGCGCGCGATGCGCCGGGGCGTCACCAGGAGCGACTCGCCGGTGGTGGTCTCGATGCGGGCCGCCGTGCCCCCGTCGCCCACCAGGTCCGCGTCGCGGCCCGGGTCGGGCACGAGCCAGACGTTCATACCCGCCCGCTTCTCGATGGCGGCGCGGAAGATCGCCACGAGCTGTTCGGTGAGCAGGACGTCCAACAGCGTCGACGGAGTACTCAGGGCCGGGTCTCTCCGTGGCTCCGGGGGGGTGGAGGACACGCTCGCGGAGGAAGGTTACCCCGAAGCCCGCTCGGAGGTCATTGCCGCCCGGCACGGACGGGCCCACGTTCCCCCGGTTCGTCCGAACCGCCCCGGCCGGCGCCCGTGGGGCCCGCCCCGGGGACACCCCGTCGCAAGACCGGAAACCCGCTCAGGAGGCTCGGTCGTGGCCGCCCGGATCCGCTCCGCGGTACGTGCTCCGCGGATCTCCCTGCTCCTTCTCCTCCTCCTCGCCCTCCCCGCGGCCGCCCAGCAGAAGAGGGCGCTCGACTTCACGGACCTGATGCGCATCCGCCAGGTCGAGGACCCGTCCATCTCCCCGGACGGCCGCTGGATCGCCTTCACCGCCCGGCCCGACCGGGGCGACCCCGAGGTCGTGGTCCGCGCGACCGACGGCCCGCGGCGCTGGACCGTCGCGCTGGGGAGCGACCCGGCGATCTCCGACGACGGCGCGTGGGTGGTCACGCGCCTGAACCCGACGCTCGAGGAATCCGAGAAGGCGAAGGGTACGCCCCCGCACCGCGGCATGGCGCTCCTGCCGACGGCCTCGGGCGAGGCGGTCCGCGTCCCGGAGGTCCAGGCCTTCGCGCTGGCGAAGGGCGGCCGCTGGCTGGCCTACCATCGCTACGCGCCGACGCCCGATTCGGCGAGCGGGGAGCGGCGGCGCGGATCCGACGACGGCCGCAAGCCCGGGACGCGGCTCGTGCTGCGCGACCTCCGCTCCGGCTCCGAGACGGAGGTCGACGATGTGCGCTCGTTCGCGTTCGACGGGACCGGCACCCGCCTCGCCTACGCGGTCGCCTCGGCCGACAACGCCCGCGACGGCCTGTACGTGCGCGACCTCGCGTCGGGTGCCGAGACCACCGTGGACGCGCACGCCTTCGGCCACTACGCCGGGCTGACCTGGACGAAGGACGGTTCGTCGCTCGCGTTCGTGCGCTCGGAGGAGGACGCGAAGGGTGAGCCCGGCCACGGGACGCTCATGGCGTGGAGCTCCGCCGGTGCGAAGACGATCGCCGGGGAGGCGGACGCGCCGGACGGGTGGTTCATCCCCGCGGGGAGCCCGCTCGTCTGGAGCGACGACGGGGCGCGGCTCTTCTTCGGTTGGCGCCCGGAGCGTCCCGACGAGATCGAGGCGGAGAAGGCGGCCACGGACGGGCCGGGCCGCGACGGGAAGGCGGACGGCGACACGGCCTTCGACGCCTACGACATCGACGCGATCCTGAAGGGGCGGGGCGTGGACGTGTGGCACTGGATGGACCCGGTCATCAACTCCCAGCAGAAGATCGTGTGGAACCGGGAGAAGGACCGGACCTACCGCGCCGTCCACCACATGGCCACCGGACGCACGGTCGTGCTGGCCGACCCCGACCACCCCGACCTCGAGGTGCCCGACAACGCGAAGGTCGCGCTCCTCCGCTCGGACGTGCCCTATCGCCGCGAGGCGACGTGGGACGGCGGCGCCGCCGACTACGACGTGGTGTCGCTCGCCGACGGTGCGCGCACCCCGGTCGTCGAGCACCTGGGTGGGCGCGCGTTCCTCTCGCCCGGCGGCGGCTACGTCGCCTGGTGGAACGACGGCGACTGGCACCTCTACGACGTCGCGGCGGGCACCACGCGCAACCTCACGCAGGACCTCGGCGTGTCGTTCGCCGACGAGGACCACGACACCCCGGACGCGCCGGGCGGATACGGCCTCGGCGGGTGGACGGAGAACGACGCCGCGGTGCTCGTCTACGACAAGTTCGACATCTGGGTCGTGCCCACCGACGGGAAGCGCCCGTGGGCGCTCACCGAGGGAGCCGGCCGGCGCGAGCGGCGCGAGTTCCGCGTGATCGACACCGACCCGGAGACCGAGTGGATCGGCGCGAAGGACCAGCTCCTCCTCTCCTCGTACCACGACGTGCGCAAGAACTTCGGCTTCTACACGGCGCGGGTGGACCGCCCCGGCGTGCGGAAGCTGCTCGAGGAGGACAAGCGCTTCGTCTTCCGCGCGAAGGCCGCCGGGGCCGACCGGATCCTGTACACGCGCGAGGACTACGCCGAGTTCCCGGATCTCTGGGTGGCGAAGCCCGACCTCTCCGACGCGCGCAAGGTCACCGACGTGAACCCGGACCTGGGCGAGTTCGCGTGGGGCACGTCCGAGCTGGTCGAGTGGAACAGCCTGGACGGCACCCCGCTCCAGGGCGTGGTGATCAAGCCAGGCAACTACGAGCCCGGGAAGCGCTACCCGGTGATCGTCTACTACTACGAGCTGTTCAGCCAGCGACTCCACGAGTTCAACGAGCCGGCCGTGAACCACCGGCCCAGCTTCCCGCTGTACGCCTCCAACGGCTACGTGATCTTCCTCCCGGACGTGCGCTTCGAGGTCGGTCGGCCGGGCTTCTCCGCCACCAAGGCGGTGGTGCCCGGCGTGCAGCACCTCATCGACATCGGGCTGGCGGACCCGAAGGCCGTCGCGCTGCACGGCCACTCGTGGAGCGGCTACGAGACGGCGTTCGTGGTCACGCAGACCGACATCTTCAAGACCGCGATCGCCGGGGCGCCCGTGGCGAACATGACGAGCGCCTACTCCGGGATCCGCTGGGGCTCCGGACTCGCACGCCAGTTCCAGTACGAGGAGGGCCAGAGCCGCCTGAGCGGGAGCCTGTGGGAGGCGCGCGACGAGTACATCGACAACTCGCCGGTGTTCTTCGCGGACCGCATCCACACGCCCATGCTCATCATCCAGGGGGACGCGGACGACGCCGTGCCGTGGTACCAGTCCATCGAGCTCTACCTGGCGCTCCGCCGGCTGAACAAGGAGGCGGTGTTCCTCGAGTACCGCGGCGAGCCCCACCACCCGCAGAAGTACGCCGACAAGCTCGACTGGGCGATCAAGATGAAGGAGTGGCTGGACTACTACCTGAAGGGGGCGCCGCCCGCGAAGTGGATCACGGACGGGGTGCCCTACACCGGGCGGTGAGCGCGGGCCGTCGCGGAGGCCGCCGGGCGGTGCGCGGCGGCGTAGGGGATCGCCCTACGGGGGGTGGGGGAGCCCCCCGCTTTCCGCCCCCGGCGGGTGGCGCTACCGTTCGAAAACCGATGTTCCCGAGCTCGAAAGGACGCGATATGACCAGGACATGGAGACGGCTCCCGGCTGCCGTCCTGCTCACGGTGCTCGCCGCGGCCTGCTCACGCGGCGGCGAGACGGCCGACGCATCGCAGCAGCCCGCCCAGGGTCTTCCCCAGGGGCACCCGCCCGTGTCGGGCGGAGGGGCGGTGGCGACCGCGAACGGGCCGGGAGGCGTGGTCCTCGAGACGATGGACGGGGGCGGCTACACCTACGTCCGGCTGGGTGCCACCGGCCAGGAGATCTGGGTGGCGGGACCCGTGACCGCCGTCGCGGTGGGCGATACGGTCCAGCTCGTCAATCCCATGTCGATGGGGCAGTTCACGAGCAAGGCGCTCGACCGCACGTTCGACAACCTCTACTTCGCGGACGGGTTCGTGAAGCCCGGCCAGGCCGCCAGGGCCTCGGGCGCGCACATGGACAGCGGCATGCGCGGGGTCGTCCAGGAGACGATGGACTCCGGCGGCTACACCTACGCGCGCGTCACGATCGCCGACAAGGACGTCTGGCTCGCCGGGCCCCAGACGATCGTGCAGAAGGGCCAGACGGTGACGTGGAGCGGCGGGATGGTCATGAAGAACTTCACGTCGAACACGCTGAACCGCACGTTCGATCAGATCTACTTCGTCACGGAGCTGATGCTGGTCGAGGGCGGCTGAGCCGCCGCCCCCGACCCGTTCCTTCGCGTCGCCGCTAGCGGATCGCCCGTCCCGGCGTCCACGGCACGCCCGCCTCGTCGAGCGCCCGGAAGAAGGCCGGCATCCGGTCGCTCACCATCTCGTTGAGCCGGGTCACCTGCGCGTCGAGCGCGGTGGGCACGCGATCGAGCGCCTCGCGCTCCTGCGCGGTCGGCATCGCGGTCGCGCGCAGCACCCCGCCCGCGAAGGCCAGGAGCTGACGCAGGCTACGTGGGCCGTTGCCGCCCCCGCCGCCCCCGAAGAAGCCGCCCCCGCCCGCGCCCAGCTTCGTGCGGACGTCGTCCAGGTCGCGCTGCAGCCCGGACGCCGTCTGGGCGAGCGCCGCCGGCGCGTCGACCTTCTCCAGGGCGCTCCGCGCGGCCGTGATCTGGTCGCGCAGCTCGTCCGACTCCCGGATCGCCATGGTGAGCTTCGCGTTCAGGTCGAGCTGGCGCATGCGCACCTGGTACAGCTCGGCGAGCTGCGCGTCGGTGAGCGTCACGGCCGGGTCCTTCTTCACCATGAACGGCTGCTCCTGCGTCGCGCCGCCCACGGTCATGCGCGCGGTGTAGCGCCCCGGGACGACCGGCGCGCCCCCGTTGCCCCCACCGAATCCGAAGCCGCCGCCCCCGAAGCCGCCCTGGTTCGCCGGGCGCTGCTCGGGCGGGCCCGAGTACGGAGCGTCCGTGCGGAAGTCCCAGAGCACCTGGTGCATCCCCGGAGAGGTGGGCGCGGTGAGCGTGCGGACGACATCGCCCGTGGAGGAGACGATCACGAGCTTCATCCCGGGCGCGGGAGCGCGCAGGAGGTAGGACACGTTCGTGCCGACCGGCGGGTTCGCGCCCGCGAAGTCGCGCGTCGCGTGCGTACCGCTCGTCGGTGAGGGGTCCGGCGTGAAGAGGAGGTCGGACTTCACCGGGAAGAGGAAGGGGCCGTTGGCGGCCTTCGCCTCGGCGAGGTGCTCGAGCGGGCCCAGGTCGTCGAGGAGCCAGAAGCCCCGCCCGTGCGTGGCCATCACCAGCGTGTTCTCGCGCTCCTGGATCGCCAGGTCGTCCACGCGCACGGTGGGCATCCCGCCCTCGAGGCGCGTCCAGGTGCCGCCCGTGTCCGTGGAGACCCAGACGCCCCGCTCCGTTCCCACGAAGAGGAGAGCCGGGTTGCGTGGGTGCTCGACGAAGGAGCGCACGTTCCCGAGCTCCGGGAGGTCGTGCGTGATGTTCGTCCAGGTCTTGCCGCCGTCCCCGCTGCGGATGACGTACGGGTGGAAGTCGTTCGAGCGGTGGTTGTCGAAGGTGACGTACATCACCGAGGCATCGTGGCGTGACAGGCGGACCTTGGACACGTAGGCCGTGTCCGGCACGCCCGGGAAGCGCATCTGCTTCGTCCAGGTGCCGCCGTCGTCGGTGGAGATCGCGACCACGCCGTCGTCCGAGCCCGTGACGAGGAGCCCGCGCTGCAGGGGGGAGACGTCGATGTCGGAGATCGTGCTGAAGTCGACCACGCCCTCGTGGCGCGCCACCGCGTCGCGGGCCGGGACCTTCCCCATCATCGGCAGGCTGTCCTCGTCGATGTCGCGGGTCAGGTCATCGCCCAGTCGCGTCCAGGTGTCGCCCCGGTCCGGGGAGCGGAAGAGGTGGTTCGCCGCGAAGTACACGGTGTTGTGGTCCCACGGCGAGACCTTGATCGGCGAGCTCCAGTTGAAGCGGTACGCGCGCTCGCCCTCGGCGGGCTGCGGCTGGATCGGCTTGCGGTCGCCCGTGCGCCGGTCGTAGCGCAGGATGTTGCCCTCCTGCGACTCCACGTAGGCGGTGTTCGGGTCGGTCGGGTCGATCGCAGCGTAGAAGCCGTCGCCGCCCGCCATCCCGTACCAGTCCGAGTTGTAGATGCCGTCGTTGGAGCGCGTCCGGCTCGGCCCGCCCCACGTGCTGTTGTCCTGCAGCCCGCCCGCCAGCCCGAAGAAGGGCTCGGCGTTGTCGAGCGACACCGCGTAGAACTGCGAGACCGGGAGGTTCGGGGAGAAGTCCCAAGTCTCGCCCCGGTCGCGCGACACGTAGAGCCCGCCGTCGTTGCCCAGGATGATGTGCGCCGGGTTCTCCGGGTTGATCCACAGCGCGTGGTTGTCCGAGTGCGGGCCGCGGCCCGTGCGCTCCCAGTTCGCGCCGCCGTCGTGCGAGACCTGGAGCTGCACGCCCAGGTGGTAGACGGTGTCAGGGTCCTTCGGGTCGACGCGGATCTCGCCGAAGTACCACGGGATCGACTGGACGTCGCTCATCTTCCGCCAGCTCGCCCCGGCGTCGTCGGAGCGGTACACGCCGTGCTCCGAGCCCTCGATGACCGCGTACACGATGTTCGGCTGCGACATCGACACGTCCAGCCCGATCCGCCCCATGTCCGACTTCGGCAGACCGACCGACAGCCGCGTCCACGTCTCGCCCCCGTCGGTCGACTTCCAGATCCCGCTCCCTGGCCCGCCGCCCACGTAGCTGTAGGCGCGCCGCTCGCGCTGGTGCGTGGAGGCGTACATCACGTCCGGGTCGGACGGGTCGAGCACCAGGTCGGCGGCGCCCGTGTATTCGTCGACGGAGAGCGTCTGCTTCCACGTCTTCCCGCCGTCCGTCGTCTTGAAGACGCCACGCTGCCCGCCCGCCGCCCACATCGCGCCCGGTGCCGCGACCCACACGATGTCCGGGTTCGTCGGGTGGATGCGGATGCGGCCCACCTGCTGGGTGGTCTCGAGCCCCATGTCGGTCCACGTCTCGCCGCCGTCCATCGACTTGTAGACGCCGTTGCCGTACGAGACCGAGCGCTGGTTGTTGTCCTCGCCCGTGCCCACCCAGACGATGTTCGAGCTCGACGGCGCGACCGCGACCGCGCCGATCGAGGCGACCGTCTCGTGGTCGAAGACCGGCGTCCAGCTCATCCCGCCGTTCGTGGTCTTCCACACGCCGCCGCTCGCCGAGCCCACGTAGAAGACCGTGCCCAGCGCCCCGCCCATCGCGCCCGGCGACGAGGCGACCGCGATGTCCTCGATGCGGCCGCTCATCACGGCCGGCCCGATCGAGCGGACCGTCAGCGACGCGACGAGCGCGGAGTCGGACAGGTCGGCCGGGCCCGCAGCGCCGGCTCGCCTGCCGGCGCCCCGTTGCTGGGCGGCGAGCGGGGAGGCCGCGAGGATCAGCCCGGCGGGAATGAGGGTCCTGCGGAGAAACGGGCGCGCCATGGGGGTGTCCACCTTGTTGGCGTTGCGATCGGCTGGGCAGTCGACGGGCGCGGGACGCGTCGGCCCATCCCGATGCGAGGCCGCCGGTCCCGTGCGCAGCCTATCGTCGGGGGGTGGGGGTGGTTCGGCAAGGGCGGGAGGGCGGGCGCCCCGGTGGTCGGGCGCGGCGACTACCGCGTCCTTCCCCGCAGGTAGCGGATCACGTCGCCCAGCGTGCGCAGCCCGGCCAGGTCTCCGTCCGGAATGTCGATGTGGAGCCCTTCCTCCAGCGCCATGGTCAGCTCGACCACGTCCAGGGAGTCGAGCTCCAGGGTCTCGAGCGTGGCGTCGTCGGTGAGCCGGTCCATCCCGACGTTCCCGGACGTGGCGATGATGCTCTTCACCTTCGCGGCGAACAGCACGTCGGTCGCCCGCTGTGCCGGAGACGCGGACCCTCCCTCGACGCGTGGGGCGACAGGACGGCCGGCGGCGCCTCCCGGGCGCACATGGGCCTCGATGTCCCGGAGGAGCCTCTCGAACCCGGCGGTCGCCTCCCGTCCGTCCCACCCGATCAGGTCCGCGGCCTGGATCCGTCTGAACGCGAGCGGTGGCTTCACGTCCTCGATGAGGATCGGCACCAGGACGCCGCGATCCAGACCCTCCTGGGCCTCCGTGCGGACCCACCCGCTCTTCACCGACTCCGCCGACCACAGCACCAGCACGCACGCCGAGGCATCGAGCGCCTCCTCGATCACGTCGTCGTACGACTTGCCGGCCGGAATGACCCGGTCCCACCAGACCGACCACCCGCGCGCCCCGAGCGCGCCGGCCAGGCGTCCCGCGAAGGCGCGGTCCGAGCTCGAATAGCTGATGAAGATGTCGCTCACGTCCGGTCCTTCCGCGCCAGGTGACGACGAGCCTCGCAGCTATATGCACACCCCGATCGCGCCACGCAATCGACGGAGGGGACCGGGAAACCCGGCCCGGTGCGGACGTATTCGCTACCGTGCTCGTTGCGCGTCACCCACCTTCCGACCCCGCTCCGAGGGGGCAAGCCATGGCTCCTGTCCGACATATTCGCGCGCCTCGCCTGGCGATGGCCTCGCTCCTCGCGTTGCCCGCGCCGCTCCTCGCCCAGACCGCGCCACCCGGCGTCCGCGGTCCGTTCGTCTCCTACGAGATCACGGAGATGGCGATGAACAACTTCCGCCACTTCGCGGGCGAGGCCGGCTTCCGCTTCGGGCCGAAGCGCGAGGTCCGCCTTACGGTCATGGAGGTGGCCGTCACGGAGCGCGACCTGGCCGGGTGGTGGTCCGCCTCGGTGGAGGGCAAGGGGGTCGAGGGCTACATGAGGGCCTACGAGGTCAGCGTCGACCACTTCTTCAAGGGCAACTGGTACGTGAGCGGCAACGCCGGCTACTTCGCGAACGAGTTCCGCCACGTGACCCTCCCGGAGCGCATCTGGAACGAGACCCCGACCGCCGGGATCGGCATCGGCTACTCCAGGGCGAACCTCTTCGGGATCCGCCACCTGCACCTCGACTTCACGATGCCCGTCCGCTTCTACTTCAACGGGATCGAGGAGACGAAGCTGGGCGACGCGACCGTGCGGGCGCACAAGGTCGTGCCGAATACGTGGGTGTTCGTCGGCTACAGGTTCTGAGGGGGCGAGACGCAGGACGGGGTGGCGCCACGGAGGGACGGCCGCGGCTTCGCCCTTGCGGCGGCGGACTCGCAGGGGGATCATGGCGGGACTGGAGCCAGGACAGCCCCCCCCGCGCCGCTTGGCCGTGCACGCGGGTGCTGGTGCCCCCCCAACGGCCGAAGAAGGGACACCCATGCGCTGGACGGCGATCGCGGGAATCGCGGTGCTCGCTCTCAGTGCCTGTGCCGGGAAGGAGTCGGAGAACGAGGCGGTAGACCCCGCCTCCATCGCGGCCGCAGTGCCGGAAGCCCGCTTCACGTCGAGGGACTTCGCCTTCGAGGGGCCGGCGACCATTCCGTCGGGGTGGACCACGATCGTGCTCCACAACGCCGGGCCTACCCTGCACCACCTCACCCTCTTCCGCCTCACCGAGGGCAAGACGTTGGACGACTTCAAGGCGGCCGTGGCCGCCATGAAGCCCGGTGAGATGTTGCCCCCCGCCTGGGCCGTACCGGCGGGCGGTGTGAATCCCCCGGACGCCGGCGCGGAGACCCGGGCCATCGTGGACATCGAGCCCGGCAGCTACGCGGTGGCGTGCATCGTGGACGTCCCCGATCACGTGCCGCACGTGATGAAGGGGATGATCTCCGAGCTCACGGTCACCCCGGCCACGGGTGCGGCGGTGCCTGAGCCCATGGGGGACCTCGTCGTGAACCTGGTGGACTTCGCCTTCGCTCCGTCGGGCCCATTCACGGCGGGACACCACGTGTTCAAGGTCGTGAACGGCGGGACCCAGCCCCACGAGTTCGAGGTCGTCAGGCTCGGCGAGGGGAAGACCATGGACGACCTGGCGAGGTGGGGGCAGACGTTCGAGGGGGATCTGCCGGGCTCGTCTCTCGGGGGCGCCGCACCCATGGCACCGGGACAGGTCGTCTACGTCCCGATGGACCTCACGCCGGGCAACTACGCGATCCTCTGCTTCATCCCCGATCCGATGAAGGGCAACATGCCCCATGTGGCCGAAGGCATGGTGCTACCCTTCACGATCTCCTAGCAGCCCCTACCACGGGCTGCTGGGGCGGGGGGACGGGCCGCGCCGCTCGCCGAGGCCGCGCGCGGCCCGCCCCTTCAGATCCGTTCGATGGTCGCGAGCCAGGCCGGCGCGCCGTAGTCGGTGAATCGCGTCCGCACGCGGTCCGGCTCGATCGCGGCGACGTGCCACCCGTGGGCAGGGGCGAACGCCGCGCTCAGCTCCTCCCGACGGATCGGGTGCGGGCCGGCATCGGGACCCTCGTCGCTGAAGCACAACACGTACAGCATTCCACCGTGCTCCGTCACCGACGCGAGGCTCGCCACGTATCCCGGCCGCTCGTCGCCGTCGAAGGTGTGGAACAGTCCGCAGTCCAGCACCGTCCGGAACGAGCGCCCCAGACGCTCCAGCCCGAACGCGTCCGCCGCGGCGAACTCGATCTCGATCCCCCGCTCGTCGGCCTTCCGTCGGGCGATCGCCAGGGCCGTCTCGGCCACGTCGACGCCCAGGACCGAGAAGCCCAGCGAGGCGACGTGAAGGGCGTTCTCGCCGGTCCCGCAGCCCGCATCGAGCACCGCTCCGGCGAATGCGCCCCGGGCTGCCAGGCGCACGATGGCCGGCTGCGGCTCGCCGATATCCCAGGGCGCGGGCCCGTCGTGGTACGACGCATCCCAGGGCAGTCCCGTCATCCGCTCGTGACTGGTTGGGCGCCGACCCCCGAACGGATCGTCAGCGGGCGTTCCCGATCGCTCCGGCATGCTAGTCTCGGCGCCGCTGGCGCCTGCTCCGGACCTCGTGGCGCAGGGCGACCGTGCCGCTCTTGTAGGCCTTCACCTCCAACAGGTGGAGCACCACGTCCCCGTCGAGGCCCTCGGCGAAGGAGATGCCGTCGCCGATCAGGATGGGCATGATCGAGTAGCGGACTTCGTCCGCCAGGCCGAGACGAAGGCATTCGCCCGCAACGACACCACCTCCCACGAACCAGATGCTACGGAAGGTCGGCCTCAGCCGCTCGTTCACCAGCTCCTCGAGGTCGCCGGAAAAGAACTCGACCGTATCCCTGCGCTTCGGCAGCTCTCGGCTGGCGAGGACGAACGTGGGCTTGTCGCCGTAGGACCAGCCGAACCCCTTCGCCTCGAAATCCAGCGCGGTCTCATAGGTTCGCGACCCCATGACGTAGCAATCGATCGTCGCGAGGAATGCCTCGACCGATTCCGGGTCGAGCGCCTCCCCGTCTTCGAACACGTCCGCGGTCTCCAGCCAGTCCACGCTCCCGTCCTTCCGAGCGATGAAGCCGTCGAGGCTGGTCGCCATGTGGATCGTCACGCGCGAGTCGCCATCCGCCATCGTCACGCCTCCGCCTTTCGCGAGATGTCCAGGATCCTACGCCGGCCTGGCAATTCGAGCTACCTCGCGCGGGCCTGGACGAGAGGGTCTCCCGGCTTCGGCACCGACCGTGGCCACTTCGTTCATCGCGCCCCTCACCGAAGGCGCGCGAGGGCATCCGTCAGGACGTTCCGGGCGATCGTGCTCAGGACGAAATCACCCGAATAGGCGTTTCGGTACAGCGCCATCAGCTGCCCCACATCACGTCTCAGCTTCGCGTGATTGCCGCGGTTCCGGGCCGCTGCGGCCGACGCGGCGGAGCGCTGCCGCAGGCTCGAGGGCAGACCCTGGTCGCGGTAGAGCTCATCCGTCTCGTGGCGTCCTGCGCCGCTCCGCATGTGGCCTCCCGATCGTCAAGGCCGACAGGGGTCGTCGCACCTCCCTCACGCCGTCCAGCACCAACCGCCCTCCACCGCGCGCCGTTCGCGGGTCGTCTCAGTCTTCGAGGCGACCGCTCGAGGCGCGCAACTGATCCTCGAGCAGGGACTCCGCCTGTCGCAACCGCCTTCCGGTCGAGGTCGGATACAGCCCCAGGCCCGCAAAGGCCGCCGACCCCGGAACACACAGGGCTGCCGCGCCAACGTCATGTCCGACGAGCACGGACGCCATGGCACCCGCGAGCCAGCCCAGGGCGCCGAGCCACGCCGCCACCTGTCCAACCACGCGAGTCCGTCTCGGACCCAGGTGCTTCCGGACCAGGTCGAGCGCGTCCTGGACTGCCACGCGACGTTCGCCCTCCGTTGCGTGCGGTCCGAGCGAAGCCAGGTCCAGGCGGCCATCCGAGAGGAGACGATCCGGCCCCTCAGCCTCTCTCGCCTCCTGGACTCTCGAGGAGTCATGAGCCGGGCTTACGCAGCGACGGTACGAATACCGCGATCGCCTGCGTCTTGCGATCGGCTGACGTACCAAGGAAGGCCTTGGCGACCTTCGCGCCGGTACCGGGGTCATTGGTCTCGCCCAGGATGATGGCGTTCGCACCGAGCTTGCCCGCCTCCTCGCGGAGCTTGTCGATCATCTGCCCCTCGTTCGTCATGTCGACATCGCCCTTCGCGTTGAGAATGGCGATGCGCCGATTCTCGGGCACCGAGTCGCCAGGCAAGTAGACATGCACGTCTTCCTTGGGCACGGGCGACGCCATCATCGACCGATCCAGGATCGACTTGTTGACCGACACACACGCCGCGAGAACGAGCACAGCTCCCGCGACCCACCGAGTGACCTTCATGACATTCCTCCCTGATCTCGTGCACCCCTCCGCTCGCCCTGCCTACCCGGGCCACAGCCAGCCGAACGTCGCGCCGGTCACGAGCGCGTACGCGAGTCCGTCCACCGAGTACGTGAGCGTAAATCGCGTGCTCTTGCCCCACCAGATCCAGTTCTGCCAGTGCGCGACGGCATAGCAGCAGAACGCCACGGCGCCGCTCACGCGGAACACTTCGAGGAACGGCGCGCCGAGCCCGTGTGTGCGGCCCGTGATGTAGGCGGCGAGCACCGCGATGCCCAGCGAATACACGAACCACTGGCCGAGCATCTTGCCCATGTCGAGTTCGCCGTTCGGGCGGATCGACAGGATCCCCACGGGGCCCGCCTTCATCTTTTCGACGAAGGCCGGACTCGTCATTTCCTCCGTGGTGCTGCCGTACGGGAAGCGGTAGTCTCCCGGCTGCACGTTCAGGCCGCGCAGCGTTTCCATGACCTCGTCCTCGCCCGGAACGGCCGTCATGTCGCCTTTGTGCCAGCCCGGCATCATGTGAATGATCAACAGCGTGATGCACACGAACACCGCCGACACGACGATCGGGATCCACAACGCGGCAAGCCCAACCATGGCTACCTCCAGGAACTTCGGCGTGGACAGGCGACATGAAGCCACTTCTCGGAAGTCGCGCGTGCCCCTGGCTCCGGGTCGCCGCCCGCACGAGCCGGCTCACGAGCTTCAAGTCGACACGCTTCGATAGCCCGGCGAACGGCGTCCGCCCGTGGCCCGCTAGCCTGGGGTGCACCACGAGCTCGTCCTCATCGATCAATCCCAGCTCTGCCAACGCCAGCGAGAGCGTCGGGCCTCCCACCAACAGTCCGTTCTACGGCAGCACCCATCGTCCCGGCCGCGGCGCCCCAGGTGGATCCAATGCCAAGCGCCGCCTTCACCTTCCGAAAGAGAGCTCCCATGCGCATCCTCCTCACCCGCGTGGTCGCCCATGGCATCCGCTGAAGCGGGTCACATCCCTCCGACCCATCGTCCGTTTCCCGGCTCTTCCCGGCTCATGCCGGTTGGGTCGAAGGCCGCCGGAGGCGGCCGGAGCCGGAACCCGATTGATATCCGACGTCGCTTCACCGGTGTGGTCGTCCACCACTCGGCTACAGCGCGCTCATCGTCACGTAGTATCCGTCCGGATCTCGGAGGGAGAACTCACGGGTCTGGGTGTTCTCGTTGACATGCGGCTCCTCGTCCAGCCGTGGAACGAGCCCGCGAGCCCTTCTCAGTGCCGAGTCGAAATCGTCGGACCCTGTCACCGCTGGCACCTTCGAGACCTGCACGGTCGCGCGGAATCTGATTCCGGAGTCAGCGGGCCGCTACCCGTGACACACCCGATCAACTCGCCCACAGACGCTCCAGCCTCCCCTTCCGCTTCACGATGTTCTTGTAGTCCCACTGAATCGACTTCGACTTCGTCAGCCAGCGTCTGAGGCTCTGCCTGTCGATTTGCTCGGAAGAGACGTACCGGGCCTCCGCCGCCTTGAAGCTCCCCTCTGACGCGAGACCTCGCTCCTCAAACGATTGGCCACTCCAAGAAGAGGAGCCGCACACGACTCGAGATTCGGGATCTTGAGCGGCATTGTAGGCCTCTACGTCCGGACTCATGGGGTCGGTTCATTCCCTCTTCTTGGGTCGGCAAGCATCGCAGATCTTGCGGAGAGCGACCATCGATCCCGCTTCCTCGCACCCAGGGGAGCGCACCTCAGACACGTCTCATCCGGTCTTCAGAGGCCCGGCGACCTTGTAGGTACTGAAGATGACGCCGGACGGCGTGGCCTGCGTGCTGACGAGCTCGAAGGAGCGCGCGGGGGTACCCTCCGCGAAGAAGCGCTTCCCGGTGCCCAACAGGACCGGAGAGACGACCAGCACGACTTCATCCGCAAGCCCATGCTCGAGCAGCGTCGATGTCAGCGTGGAGCTACCCGACAGGACGAGGTCACGGCCGTCCTGCGACTTGATGCTGCGAATGCCCTCGACGATGTCCGGTCCAAGTCCCTCGAACGGGCCCCATTCAAGACTCTCAGGACGGTGGGTAGCGACATATTTCGTCGCCGCATTGAGGCGGTCCGCCATCGGACTGCTCGGCGCCTTTGGCCAGAAGCCCGACCAGATGTCGTACGTGCGACGGCCAAGCAACAGATCGAAGCGCTCGCCATGCGCGGCCATGACTGCATCCCGGCCAGCGGGGGTCCGATACGGTGCGGTCCAGTCGCTGTAGGGGAAACCGTCATCATCGGCGGAGTGCTGGATCACGCCGTCCAGCGAGATGTGTTCGACGATCTTGAGGCTTCTCATTCGCTCTTGCTCAGCTCCGTCGGCATCGGGAGGTGTTCCTGGATCCACGCCTGCCAAAGCGGCGTCTCGCGGGCGACGGTTCCGGCCGCCTGATCGCCGTACAGGTAGAAGGTCAAGGTCGCCATGACCGAGTCGCCGAACTCGATGGTGCCCAGCGCCCCGGTTCCGGGCCCCGGCTTGTCGAGCCGCAGCAGGGCGCCGTATGGACGCTCGCTGAGGTGCTCCACGACGCCGCCGAGCTCCGGGGCGCCTGCTGGAACGGCCCAACCCTGCCCGGCGCCCACGCCGTTCAGCCCCAGTGCCGCGGTCAGCGTCGCCCAGGCCTCCGCTGCCGTTCCCGCGACGGGAGCCATGACCCTCATGATCGCGGAGCGCTGCCCGCGGAAGTGCGTGAGATAGAGCCGCAGGATGCGGGCGATTTCGGGCCAGCCCTCTTCGGCGCCGGTCAGCTGGCCGTCCCAGTCGTCCGTGCTGGAGAACAGGCTCTGCACCACACGAACGACACAGACGCCCCCCGCCCGCGCTTCCACGCTGAACTCGGTCGCGATCGGCGGCGAGCCCGGGACCCATCCCGCTCCCTCCCTGGCGAACAGCCGCGGCGGATCCCAGGACGTCACCACGGAGCGGGAATCCATGCCGGGGCCGAAATCCAACGTCACCGCGACGGGCTTCCCGCCCTCCTCCTCGAACTCGGCCGGCACGAACCAGGCCGAGATACCGGGCCCGGTGGCGATGGCCTGCCAGACTTCCTCCGGCGTTCCGGGAACCTCGATTTCAACCTGGATGGAACGGCGTCCGGACGCTTCCTTCTTCACGCTCATGATGGCTCCTTCGGCTCGGACTGCTGGGGGAGGGGGTGCGCCACGACCACCAGGCGATGCGCCCGGCCGCCCGGGCTGGTTGCGTCGTGATATTTCGAAACGAGGTTCGCGATGGCCTCGGCGAGCTCCTGGCTGAACGCCGCCCGGTCCGTCGGCGACCGGAAGCGAACCTCGGTATCCACCGCCAGGGTCGCCAGGCGTTTGCCCGCCTCGCTCGCACGGCGAACGAGGTCGCCCACTTCGCGGATGACCCGAGCGCCCAGGGCGATGAGATAGCTCGCGGACAGCCGATCGACTTCCCGGTCCGGATCGACGGCGACCGGGCCCAGAGCGCTCGGCGAAACGACGTAGGACGCGGCCGTCGCGACGAGCAGCCGTTCCGTCAGCCCGCCCCACTTGCGTTCCTGGGCGAGCCGCACCAGCCCGTGCGCCTCCAGCGCCCGCAGGTGGTAGTTGACCTTCTGCCGAGCCAGGCCGACCCGCGTGCCCAACGTCGCCGCCGAGGCGGGCGCGGCCAGCTCGGAGAGGAGTCGGCTTCGCATCGGCCCCAAGGCCACCGTCGCCGCCGCCGGATCATCGATGACTTGGATATCGAGCATGGGGAGATGATACGTCTGACAAGTTTTCTTGTCAATACAGCCACCCAAAGCCTCTTCTGCCGAAGGCGGGCGGAGCCGAAACGCCACTTGGTCATCTGCCGCTGAGGGCGCCCACGCGCCTCCCGAGGCAACCTTGACCGGGTCGCTTTCTGGTCGTTATGGTCAGTATGACTGATTAATCCAGAGGTGACCGATTCATGTCCAAGGAAGGTTCTGTCTCCGAGGTCAAGGCCAGGTTCAGCGAGTACGTTCGGTCCGCCCAGCGGGGTGAACCGGTCGTCATCACCCGACACGGGCGAGCCGTAGCGGCGATCGTCGGCTCCGAGGAACTCGAGACCCTGCAACGCCTCCGCGCAGCGGGCCCCGAGGGAGGACTCGCAAGCGTGGCGGGCGGCTGGGAAGACTCGGACGACCTCGTTCGCATCCTGGAGACATCGTCGCGCGTCGGTAGCCGCAGTGACCCCCCGCTCGACTGAGTTTCGTGGCCTACCTCTTCGATACGGACGCCATCTCCGAGGTGCTGCGCCTTCATCCCCTTCAACCCTACGTGGACTGGCTCGGGGAAATCCCCCGCGATGCCCAGTTCACGAGCGCCGTGACGGTCGGTGAGCTCTTCAAGGGGGCGTGTCGCTCTGCCGCCAAGGAACGGCACGTCAGAAACATCGAGGAACGCGTCCTGCCCGCCGTGACGATCCTTCCGTACGATCTCCCTGTCGCACGGATCTTCGGGGAGATTCGAGCCGAGCTGGAGAGAACCGGCGACATCCTTCCGGACGCCGATCTCCAAATCGCGGCAACAGCCCTCTACCACCACCTCGAGCTGGTCACGGGAAACCTCCGCCATTTCCAGCGTATCCCCCAGCTCCGTCTGAACGAGGTGCTCGCCCAGGCCCGTTCCGGGATGTGAGAGCTCATGATGCGCGAGAGTATGTCGCACTTTGTCCAGGATGTGTACCGTGGCCCAGCGGCCCGCGATACAGGCGGCAACCACTCCGCCCACCGAGGTGCCCGACGCGGCTGAGCGAAAGCGAAGCCATGTTGTGCGTTGTGAGCGCGGCGAACGAAGCCGGGCACCGGTTGTCATCTGAAGGCGCATCTTCAGGAGGCAGAGTCACCGCTCTTCCCGGAGTGCCTCGGTGCATGCTCCTTCAGGAAGCCGTCGATGGCCGGCGGTAGCAGCAGATTGTCCGAGATTGCGGCGATTTCCTCGGCAGCCTCCCATGCACGCTCCAGGCGCCACAACTCGCCCTCCAGCGCACGCCGTTCCTCCTCTTCATGGAGGGCCATCTCGAGCGCCAACCTGGTCGCTGTTGGCATCTTTGCCACATACCCCGGTTCACCCTTCTTGCCCTGAAACCGATCCCCTGAGACCACATCTGCAAGAAAGGCGTCGGGGTGGCCATGGTATTCGATCTCCTGAACCGCCGACTGCACCGTGCGCTTCCTTCCACCTGCCTTGTTGACCTTCGGAACGATCTGACTAGCGAAACGCTCCGCCTGGTCCCCCTCAAACCACTCCTGCTTCTTTCCCTTCAGCATCGACAGTCGGAAGCCCGGACCGTCACCACTTGGGCGTAGCCTCACGGTCGGCAGGTCGTCCCGCTTCAGCTTGATGATCCGCCCGTCATCCGTGCGCAGTTGCGTCTGGGTTCGTGAAGCCGAAATGCCGTCGAACATCGACCACAGGAAATACCCTCCCATTCCGGACCCGCCGAGAATGGCCGGATCGACGAAGCTCACGCCCAGGAGCAATGCGGCGCCCCCCGCGCCGAGGATCATCGAGCGGGTGCGACGGCGGCCGAACTGGTCCCCGTAGCGCCAAGCAGCAAACTCCGGCCTTTGAGGTGCGCCAACCCGGACCAACTCAAGGCCCTCAGGATGCCGGGCCAAGCCGATGTTCTCGGTCGAAACCCGAAGGCGAGTCGAGCGGAAGATCCGTTCGCATGCTTCCACCGCCTCCCATCGCTCCTCGAGCGGAGAGAGGTTCCAACGCTCACAGTGCCTACACACCACCCACAGACGGCCCTTCCCTGCATCGAAGGCGAGCCTCCGGCCGACCGGGAAATGCTCAACAACTTCATTCGTACCAAGCGAGCGGTTGCAGAACATGCAGGTGCTGTACACAGCGCATCCGTGGCGGGAGACTCACCGGAGGAGGGCAATACGCCTCCAGCTGCACACATGTTCAAGCTCAGCGATCCCTTCCGGATCGCTCGGGCGCTTTCAGTTGACGTCATGGCGTTCCGACGCCGGCGCGTCCTCACGTCCCGACGAGGCTGCACCCGTCGACGATATCCAGGCGGAACCCGGTTGCTACGCGATGCCCGGGCGTCGCCGGTGCGCGAGTCCGGGCGAACATCTTCCAACCCCCTGAAGCTCGGTGGAGCCGCGGGGCGGTACCCCATCCCGGTTCTCGCCCTCTCGTCTCCCGCGATCCGAACGACGCCGCCCCGCCGGGTGAAAGGCCAGTTGGGTCAAAGGCCGCCGCAAGCGGCCGAACCCGGAACTCGGTTGTTGGGCGCTGCGGTGTCGCACAGCATCTTCGACTTGGCCCGGAGCAAGACGAGTGTGCGACGGCCGCCGCCAAAGCCGGCCGTTGCCGTCGCTCTGGTCAACACCAGGCCGGACCTCCGGCGATTTCGATCTGGCGAGTCGTGAGATCACGCAGGAACGTAGGTCAACCTGATCACTTCATCGCCAATCCGATCATTGCTGACAAGGCGGAGCGGCGGCCGGGGTCCGGCGAAATATGGCTTGCCGTGCCCAAGAACGACGGGGTGCAGGTATATTCGATACTCATCGATCAGGCCAAGTCTGGTGAGGCTGTGCGCCAAGGCCGGGCCGGCAACTTCGATCTCTCCGTCGCGCTCGGCCTTCAGCAGGCGGATCGCACCCCCAAGATCCTCCTCAACAAGCCTGGCGTTGGGGCCGACTGACTTCAACGAGTGGGAGACGACCCATTTCGGCTGGTCACGCCACGCCGCCGCGAAGGCGCGTTCCTCTGCATCCCATTCAGGATGATCCTCGTCCCAGTAACGCATGACCTCGTACACTTGGCGACCGTATACGCTGCCCGCCTGCCGCTGAGCCTCCTCGATGAAGTGGCGGAAGAGCGTCGGGCTTGGCGCAAAGGCCGAATGGTCGACGTAGCCATCCAAGGACTGGTTCATTCCGAACACGAGCTTGGCCATGCCACTTCCTTCCTTACGCGGCCCATCCGCGCCGTTCTGATTGCGTTGTACAATCGGTTGCCACCGCAGCAAGACCAGAGCCGCTACTGCAACCGAGACCGTGCGACCCTCCCCAGTGCCCTTCCATGAATGCCGAAAGCGATGGCACATGACGACCCGGCGGGTGCGCGCGGAGCGCGCGAGCTTCCTGGTCGGCAAGCTCCATCACGATGCCATAGGCTCGACCCGAAGCGGATCGCAGCGATGTTGCTCGCTCGCCCATGTGGATGCGGTAGTCGGGTAGCACTGCTGGCCCGATGGTCGCTGGGTGAAGACCCTTCTCAGTGAGAAGAGACCGAGCTCGTCAGCTCACGTCCGTATCCCTCCATTGCGCTACCTGGCACCGAGCAAGGAGTCTCGATCGAGTACACGGCCGTTTTGGATGACGACCTCCAGCGTACGCGTATTCCTGATATCGATCAACGGATCCGCTCCCAGCACGAGAAGGTCTGCGCGCCGGCCGGGCGTCAAGGTGCCGAAGACCTCTTCCTGGCCGAGCATCCGCGCCGGCATCCGCGTGGCGGCCAGGAGCGCATCCATCGGTGACATGCCCGCCTCCACCATCAATTCGAGCTCATGGTGCATGCTGAATCCCGGAAAGACGAGGGGATTCCCGGTGTCGGTGCCGGCGACCACAGTGACACCCGCGTCGAGGGCCCGGCGGAGATTCGCCAAGAACCTGCGGCGCCACGCCAGGTCATCGCTGGAGGGCCTGGTGGTCGGCAGCATACCCGACTCCCCGAGGCTCTCCAACACGCGATCCTCAACCCCCGCGCGAAGGAAGGGATCGCTCAGGCTCTCTGCCGGATCGCCCCAGGTGTCGGCCCACACGAACAAGCCTAGCGTCGGCACGTAGTAGATACCCTTTTGTGCCATCTCGTGCAGAGCTGCGGAGTCCGCTCCATCGACCAGGTGCATGACCGCACTCACGCCGTTGTCTATGACGATTTGCAGTTCGTCGGGAGACGTGACATGCGCGAACACCGGCAGGCCTTGCCGTTTCGACTCGTCCACGGCAGCCGCGACCAAGCTTGCAGACATCTGCGGGTGGTTGTCCCCGAAGATCGTGGGACCGGATTCCACGACGATCTTCACTCCATCCATGCCGGCCTGCGCCGTCTTCCTTACCGTTGCGCGCATCTCGGCCGTGTCGTTCACGACCCAAACGCCAACTTCGGACCAATCGCCGGACGCCGGGGCATCCATGATCGTCGACGTCGGGTGACTGCCCGGGACCGTAATGAGACCGCCCGTCGCAAAGATGGTCGGACCCTGAAGAGTGCCGGCCGCGATCGCTGCTCTCAGCCGGCGAATGGTACCCAGGTCGCCGCCAGTGGCGCCGACGTTCAACACCGTCGTCACACCGTAAAAGAGAAACTGGGGAAGCAAACGATCCAGCTCCGAACCTGCAGGCCCGCCTGAACTGAAATGGACGTGCATGTCCGCTAGGCCTGGTATGACATACTTGCCAGCGGCGTCAACCACCTGCGACCCGCGCGGAACCTTGACGGCGGAGGACGGGCCCACATGCTCAATGCGTCCTCCGCGAATGATGATCGTCGCATCGCTGAGCGGTGGTGACCCGGTCCCGTCGATCACCGTAGCGCCCACGACGGCGAGACTGGGTCCTCCCTCGGAGCCGCATGCGGTCCAGGAAAGAACGCCGCCCGCGGCAACGATTCCCGCAACTGTCGCGCGAAGTACGCACCTTGATGTCAGCTTCACGACATCCTCCCAGTCCTTCCAATTGCTCCAGTCACGGACGCTGCGTCGTTGGGTCGGAGGCCGCCGGAGGCGGCCGGAGCCGGAACTCGACTTGTCGGAAGACGTTGCCGTTCCCACGCTCCCTATTCTCGTGTTCGTCCGATCCGCGACCAAGACGGATCAAAGCAGAAGGCCATAGGATTGGACACCCAACGACTCGATCCATCCCTGCACGTACTCGCGGTCCAATCGAGCCCATGTACGCTCGAGCAGTTGATCCACGTCGCGGCGATGAAGGCCAGAGTCCCCCAACCGACTCCATTCGAGCTTCGTGATCAGCACATCCTCGAGCCTTGCGACCGCCACTTCGACGCCGAGCAGCGTGGCTCGCTCACGGCGCTCGAACTCGGTGCGACTATAGGACCGGTCTTTCCGGATGATCAGATCGGCCTTCCACCCCGATTCAGGATCGATCGCGTTGAACTGGCCGCGCGTCCGCCATGCCTCCAGAGCCGCATCACGGTCAACGTAGTACCCTGCGTCGAGTAGGCTTCGAACGATCCGGTCAATCCCCGGTTCCTCCGTCTCGATCACCACGTCGAGATCCTGCGTCGCCCGCGGAACCGCGTAGTAGGCAGACGCCAGAGAGCCCGTCAGCATATAGGGAACGCCCGCGTCGTCGAGGATCTCGACGACCGTTCGAAGGAATGCAGCCAGGCTCACCGCGACGGGGGCAGGCGCACGCCGTAGTCTTCCCACACCAAGCGCGCGACGATCTCTCGCTGGGTCAACTCCGGGTGACGTGCACGAATCCCGGCGAGCCGGATCTCCCGTACCGCATCACTCAGGTCGACCGCGGCGTGAAGCCGCGCCGGTCCGTCCATTCGGTCCAGGACCGCATGGTAGGCGGACCAGCTCGCTGGAGCTGTATCGAGGGGACGCGGTGTCATACGGCGAATCTACTCCCGCTTCTCATCGCCCGCACGCCTCAAGCAATGTCTTCCAACGTTCCAGGTTGCCGCGCCGGCGCTATCGGCCCGCGCGGCACACGAGTACCCGCCACCCGTCGACTTCCCTCGAGAGCGACATCCTGGTCGGCACAGATCTGCCCGCCCATCCCCTCCACCCTCCCAACCACACACCTCTAGCCGTGCGTACGAAATGCTTCGCCAGCAGCATAGGTATCGAAGAATTCTTGAAACCGGGTTACGAGCCCCTCGCGCACTGAAATCACGTGCACAAAGTCTGACTCATACCTCCTTCTCGTGCTCTTTACGTAGCAGCGCATGTGGCCGATAGCGGCCACGCTTTCAGCGTCGGACAAGAAGCGTTCAATATTGAGCACTTCGACGTCCTCTGCCTCCCGTCCGATCTGTACCCACTCCAGGAATCCGCCGTGGCCCCTTCGCGTCCCTCCGGCCGGATTGAACGGATGCTCTGGCTCACCCCACTCGACCTCTGGGTGCAGTAGCTTCAGCATCGCATCGATGTCTCGCTTGGCGAAGGCAGCGTAGAGGGCCTGCGCTACTTCGATGGGGGTGGCTACCAAGCCCACTCGGAACTCCTTGGTCGGTTGGTGGCGTCGGAATGGCACACAGCGCTGGAAGCGGTCGCGCGGCGTAGGCGCAACTCGGTTGTCAGTGAGCGGGGTTGTCCCGCCTCGCGCTTCCGAGCTGCAAAGCGCAGCTCGAGGCGCACGCGGCCGCGCTTTGGCAGCTTCATGCCCTCGTTAGCCTGCTGCGCAGGAAGTGCGGTCGGTGTCACGGATGCCGGCTTCTCTCAACGACCGCACGAATGGCATCGATGACAACGTCGGGCCGGTCGTTCTGAATCATGTGACCGCTGCCCTCAACGACGGTACGCTTGCCATTGGACGAGCGGGTAGCCAGGTCCAGTTGCATGCGGTGCCATGAAGAGTCACTGTCATTTCGTCCAGCCGTAAGCACTACCGGGGGTTAGCCGGCCGCCGCTGGCGCTGCCGGCTATGGCGCGGCCGCCGTACCCAACGCCCATAACACGGCCCACGCCACCAGCACCGCCACTCCCACAAACAGCGCCGCGATGCCCGGCATCGGCGGGCCCCACACAAGCGCCGAAAGGCCGACCGTCCCGGCCAGCGACAGCACCCAGGCGATCCGCACCTTCCGGCTCACCGGGTGCCATCGAAACCGCGTAACCACAACCGATAGACTCAGCAGGCCACATGCGAACTGGATGACGGCCTCCACCTGCTGCCCGATCGTCCCAGCCTGACGCAAGTTGCGGAGCCCGTCCGAGACTGCCCACCAGGCAAAGGCAGCGAGGAGCAGAGCGGCACAAACGAATAGTATGCGTCGCACGACCGAGTTCAGCTTCATCGAGTGGTCCGAGCCTAGCAACACGCTCATGGCAGGCGTCTCGCTACGGCGCTGTCAGTTAACGCTCCTGCGGGTGCCGACGCGGCTCGCGCAGCGAGCCGTGTAGCCCGAAGCGCGCGCAGCGCGCGTAGGCGGCACCCGCTTTGTCAGCCGAAGGCGGCTCCCCGCGCCTGGACGAGCTCGACCTCCATCCCGCCCACCACGTCGCGCGTCGCCACGGACCGCCACTGAATGTACGCGTCGGCCTGCCGCGGCGGCGACCTCGTTGCCCTTTCTGCAGCCGCCGCAGACATGGATGACTTGGACGACCGCTGACGCGCCTCCCTACCGCCCAGGATCCGTTTCGACGCGGGCACCTCCGACGCTCCCCCGCAATGGAGACCGAGGCATGCGGACTGGGCACGGCCCTCGACGTTCGGCGCCGCATGCTCGAACAACCCCAGCCCTCCACCGCGACTCGCCTCGTCCCAGCATCCGCCCATTGAGATGACTCCGCAACTGCTCCATCCCTGGCCGCGGACCGCGGGCGCGGAACCGGATCCCCTCGGACATATGAGCGTGGCACGTCTCCACCGCGTCAGCGGACCCTCGTATAGGTCAATTCGAGATCGCCCTCCCACGGCCCGCCGGCCCTCGACATCTCCCCCTTGCTGACGATGGCTTCACCGTCCTGCGCGATCGTACCGCTGAAGCGCTGCGAGAACTCCGTGTCGTCTCGCCACCACTTCAAGACGTTGCCCATCAAGCTCACATCGTACTTCCGTGACACTCCACGCTCGTCAAAGTAGAGCATGAAGCACTTGCCCGAGGCGTCGTCCGTGCCGAACACTGCGAGGCCTGCGGGGATCTGCGGATGGTCGACCTCTGTCCGCATCAAGAGAAACGCCCCGCCTTCCAGCCACTCAAATGTCGCTTGACCCCGCAGTGTCACTCCCGGCAGAAGCGGATGAGTACCTTTCGTCCTCCACTCGCCCAATAGCACACCGAAACCCTCGAGCGCCGGGTTTGCCATAGACGCCTTGCTCATGACGAACTCCTCGTCGTTCCCCTACTCCGTCGACGCATCCACCCAAAGCGATTTCACATGACGCTTCTAAGTCTCCGACGTCCGCCGGAGGGCGCGACGCTTGCGCAAGCAAGCGACGTGACCGCAGAGCGGATGTCCCGAAGGGCCGCGACCGCGCAGCGGGCGCGAGCAGAGACTGCTTGTTGGCCGGCGTGCCCATGCCCTTTGGCTGGCAGCACCGTTTCTCTACCAACGCTTCATCAAACGAAGAAGCGACCGTCCACCTCATCGAGGAGTCTCCGCACGTCGAAGGCCGTGGCGTTGGTGAGAACAACAGTTCCTATACCGCGGTCTTTGTAGAGGCGCATTAGGGCATGGAACCCACCGCCGCCTCCTTCCTTGAAGAAATAGGACACGCCGTCGAGGCTGGAGAGATGCCACCCTGCCGTCATCGGTGCCGCCGTTCCGTCCGAGAGGAGCTGAGCTTCATAGAACGTCCGACGCGTCTCCTCACCGAAGAGAGCCGACTGCGATCGGAGTTGGTCCACGAGAAAGTCAGCGAATCCTCGCGCGTTCCCCACCAGTCCGCCGAAGGCAGGGCCGTCAACGTAGTGGCTGTTGATCTCGAGCCAACGGCCTTGGTACTCGCCGATTAGCTCGGCGTTGAGCAGCAGTCGCTTGACCAGATTCAGCAGGGAGTACTTCTCCAGGTATCCAACTGCGTGACGGCCAGGGTCATCGACGACGTAGGTGAGGTGTGATCCTGGAGAATGGAATCTCCAGAGGACTTCCTCTGTGACGTACTCTGTAAACGGTCGAGAACTGGCTCGTGCGACGACTGGACCAAGCAGCCAGTAACCGAGGTTCGAGTAGCGAAACTTGTCGCCGGGACTGGACGACAACTTCTTGTTCTCCATGAGGCGCGCGGTGAGCGCAGCCGTCTCGTCGAATGAGGTGTGCTTTGTGGACAGATGCGCCCAGCGCAGCGGAATCGGATTGCGGATGCCAGCGGTGTGCGTGAGGAGCCCACGGATCGTTACGGCCGAGTCGTACGGTAGATCGTCGACGTAATCGCTCGCCGGATCGTCGAGGTCGAGGAGCCCTGAGTCCGCCAGGCGCAGGACAGCGGCGGCGGTGATCGTCTTGCTCATCGAGTACGCCATCAGGGTCGTCTCGGAACTCATGGGTCGCGACTCGGCAAGATCAGCCCACCCGCCGACGTACTCGAACACAACGCCGGTCGAGTCGACTGCAACGTACTGAATCCCGGGAACCTTCGAGTCAGCGATGAGCGCATCCAGATAGGCGTCCAAGTCTTCGCCTTCACCCATCGTAGAGGGACGCATGGCGCGGAAGGTAAGGGTCACGACCAGGCTCGCCAATAGTGCAAGGCCGATAACCACCACCGCGAGCCGGCTCACCATGGAACGTAGCCGACCTGGGGGCTCTTCTACACCCAATTGTTGTGCCACACGTTCATGTCCGAGGGCATGCCGGCTTCTATGGAGCCTGGGAAGTCAAGCTCCTGGACTACAAGCCGCACTGCGCCTGGGACGGTAGCTGGTCGGCCGTCCTCGACTTCTGGTGCGGCGGCTTCTTGTTCCGGCGTCGGGGCCTGCCTGCCCCGGACTACCTTCTATCCGTGTCGCGAGATAGACGACGACGGCCGCCAGGACGCGGATCCAGGCCACGTCGTCCCTCTAGCCCTGGAACACCCGACGGTAGCGAGTGGTCGAGTCTTCTGCGGTGTGATGCACTTCCGAGGGACTCCCTTCGGCACGCAACCAAGGCGATGCGGGGTCACAGCGCGCCCGCATGCCCTCGGGATCTTCCGTGGATTTCCAACGTCGAGCGATCGAGCAGGCACTGCAACCTGAGTCGCACACGCCGATGAACTGCCCACGCGGACCGAAACCGCGGGCTCGCCGATCCAGCTCGGCCGTATCGACGCGCTGAGGGTCACCTCGCGGACATCCACCGAGAAGTACAGGGACACGGAGAAGGACATCCCCACCATCGCCGGCGAGTTGAAGGTGTGGGCGGTGCTCGAGGGCGGCGTGCAGCGCACCCTCCGACCGCGTGCACATGAACGTACAGCTCATCGACGGTGCCACCGACAAGCACCTGTGGGCGGAGACGTACGACGAGCCGCTCACGGCGGAGAACGTCTTCACCATCCAGTCTGCTCGACTCCGAGAACGGCGAGGATGAAGCCGCGGCGATCCCCGTCCTGGAGGAAGCGGTCCGGCGCGACCCCTCGTTCGCCCGAGCGTGGGCAGAGTTGACGCGGGCGCGGAGCTGGCAGATCCGGGAAGGCGCTGAGCACGACACCCTACCGGCACGTCAGGCGCTGGACCGGGTCCGGGCCCTGGCGCCCGGAAGCCCCGACGCCGACCTCGCCGAGGGGAACTACCTCTACTACGCCCGGGGCGACTACGCAGGGGCCCTGAAGGCATTCCAGCGATTGGAGGGAACCGAGACGGCCAAGGTGGACGTCGCGATGTTCACCGCCAACGTGCTACGCCGCCTCGGGCGCTGGGACGACGCCGATCAGCGCTTCAGGGATGCGGCCCGACTCGATCCGGAAAACCCACGCGCTTTCTTCGAACTGACGTACACCGACCAGGTTCTGAGGCGCTTCGACCAGGCGCGATCGGCGGCGGAGCGCACGCTCGACATCGCCCCGGACATGGCGGAGGCCGTCGCTCAGCAGATCGACATCGCCCTCTGGGGTGAGGGTGATTCGTTGCGGGCGCGTGCCTTGATACCCAAGCTCCGGGCCGTGGCGCGGGACGGGCGTCCCGATCTCGTGGCGGCGGACCTGGCGTACATCCACCGCGATCCGAGGGCGATGGAGCTCGCAGCGCACGTCGAGATCTCCGGCATCACGTTCACGGACTATTTCCGCCACCCCGACGGGCCGACCGAGCTGTGGCGCGCCCGCATGGCCTGGGCCCTGGGAGACACAGCCCAGGCTCGAGCACTCTCCGTGGGGCTGGAGGCGGCCCTGGTGAAGAGTATGCCCGTGCTGGCGAATGGGGGGCCACCTCTCCGCGACGGTAAGGACATCTTCGGCATCGAGGGAAGTCTGCACACCGTGCGGGGTTGGGTCGCCGCCTTCGACGGAGACCGGAAGCGCGCTCTGGTCGAGGCCGACAGCGCCGTCGACTCATTCGCCAGTATGCCCCGAAACGGACCAGCCTGGCACGTCTCACCCAAACCGACTGCGACCGGATCGCCGCCAAGCTCAACAACAGACCTCGCAAGAGGCTCGGCTTCAGAACCCACGCGGAATGCTATGACACTGAATAGACGGACTGGAGATAGTGCTCACCAACTTTGGTGTTGCACTTCACACTTGATCCTGGACTCACCCACTTTGGTGTTGCACTTCCAACTTGATCCTGGACGGCGTGGTCCGCTTCGCGCCCATTCAGTCCACTCCTAGTGTCCTGAGGCAACGAGGAACGCGAGTCCACCGGCACTGGGGTCTGCCAACGCATTTCGATTCTGTTGGGCCTCCAACTCACAAGCGAGGTGGATGGACCCGCCTCCCCAGAGACACGACCACCTACGGCATCCACCCGATATCTAGAAAGAGACACACGCCGCCGTACGTCGAAACCGAGTTCAGGTTGCCGAAGGCCTGGATTCCCAATCCCAACACCGTCCACTGAAGCCCGACCTCCGCAATTACCGGCAGACCGATGGTCTCGCGCCTCTTGCTCGTGGCGCTGGAAAAGCCGTCCCCACTCACCCTTGCCATGCCCCCAGCTATGGCGACATACCCGAAAGACCACGCAGCTCGTCGACCGTAGAGTACCCCCAGTTCCTCGATCGAGTCGTCGGACCCATCCGGGAAGCTGCCGAGGTCCGACATCAGCACCGACCGTAACACCGCATGGTGTGGTCCCCATTGAGCTGTCAACTGGAACGATACGGCCCCGTCCGCATCGAGATCTTGGGCCGCAGCGCCACCGAACCCGAGGCCCAACCACACACGCACGGGGCGATCCACCGATTGAGCCGAGGTCTCGCTCGCAGCCAGAGCCAGCGCGCCGGCAGCGATCATCGCCAAGAACGAGACTCTGCGCCTAGCCCATCTGGTCCCGGCTCCACGCATCCATTCCTCCTTGCCAACCCTGGCTTCACAACGACTGCGGTTCGGCGAGCCTACACGGCGGGACAGCCCCTTCCGTAGTTGGAGGTTTCAAGGGCAATCTCGGCTCCCACAATGCCGTGTAGCGCCCTAGAGTTGCCGACGTGCCGAAGGCATGTCCCGGAGCGAAGCGGAGGGCAAGGGCGCGCATGCGCCCGCCGTGGCAACCCGTTGTTAGACGTCGAGGTCCTCCGGACGCTCGTGCCACCCGCCTCAGATCCCCCTGCGGCATCAGAACATGGCGGCTCCCCCCCCTCTTCCGGGCGACCAAAACGGACCGGCAGGAAGCTGAAGGCCGTCCGATGGGCACTGCCAACCGGTTCACTCAAGAGAAGCTGACGGCGCCCATCGCCTCTTACGGACTGTCGGCTTCATTGCCCTATTTAGGCGGCGCTGGTAAGTGGTTCGCCGCGATCACCGCCCACAGGTTTCTTCTACGAAGGCTACAAAATCGGTCCCCCATGTAGGCTTCAGAGACTCCCATATCGCATGGACGGAGGGACCGCCCAGGTAGAGGCAGGTGTAGTTTCGCCATCCTGAAAACTCTCGTTCGTCCAAGATACCTTCATTGAAGAAGCCGTGTGCAGCAGCGATTGTGTTAATCGCCGTATACACGTGGGATTGAAACTGCTGGTACTCAACCGGTGACAGGGAATCCAGATCTTCATCTCCCTTCACCAGCACACCTGCCAACTGCACGCTCTGGGCTTCGGCATTCAGCACTTCGTTCGCCATTGCGTTGAGATCGAGCATCGCCTGAGCTGTTGCCGTCTGCGTGTTCTGCCGGATTTCCCATGCGAGCAATAGAACGGACACTATGACGGTGGCCAATCCAAGAACCTCAAGCCAGCGCGAATCCTTCATCTTCTCGGCACTCAATGCGATACCCTCCGCCGCCTAAGCAGTGATGGTGCTGCAGAGGCCTGCGTCGACGAACCCTGTCAAGAACTGCTGTATCCCGACGCTATGACGCTTATCGTTCACCCGGTACAGCATGGGCACCCTGAACGGGACTCGCCCTATCACGCAACAGAATTTCGCCCGCCTTGGCCCACCGCGATCCGGACGCGAAAATGACGTCTAACGTTCCTAAGTTTCAGACGGCCGCATTGCTTCTAAGCAGCTCCATGTAGCTCTCCAGCTTCACGTTCGCCAGAAGCTGTGGGCTGATTCGATCACGCGGCTGTCCCGAAGGGCCGCGACCGTGCGTAGCACGGGCGCGTGCTGAAACTGTTTCTTATCGGATGGCCCGCGGCCGGCATAGGCTGAATGTCTCCCTCATCCCACTATCGAGAGTCTGTGCGTCCCAGTTCTCCCCCCCGACCACCCTCGATCCTCTGCGCCTCCGCACGCGCCTCGATGACCTGCGCGTGCTCGAAGCTGTCCAACGCCGCTTGGAGGCGATGCTCCAACTCCTGCCTCTGCATGCCCAGAAACGTCGGGTTGATCGAAATCGTCGTCATGCCCATGAGGCGCCTCAGGAACATCCATACCCTTCGCGCTGGGCCGGCTCGCCTTTCGATTTCTCTCGACTCGCGGACCGCTACTTCTACAGATCCAATCAGCCGCGGCGTTGAGATGTTCACAACCTGATCCCATGCGATGTGCAGCGGTCCGAGAATCAACGCAGTCCGATCCGTGATGCCCGCCGCATCTACGGCCAGCCGCGGGCGCCGATCGAACGCACGCACGATGAAGTGAAGGCTCATGAGCGTGAAGAATGGCACGAAGAACCAGTGATACGACGTGACGTGGGACGGCGAAGTCAACCACAGCAGGGCCTCGACACCCATCGCCGCCCCGAAGGCCAACTCGCCAACCCGCCGACCCGCCGTCGCAGGCACGATGAAGTCGGTCGCGCCCGGCGGGTGGTGACTCATGGCCGCACTGTCAGACCTGATCCCCTCTGGTTCCATTCGCTTGTCGCGCCTCTCGTAGCCCGACTGATCCTGCGGCTAGCTCTCCTCCCACCACCTCTATCACCAGCGGGCTCTCCAATAACGCTCTAAAGTTGCCGACGTGCCGAAGGCATACCCCGGAGCGAAGCGGAGGGCAAGGGCGCGCCAGCGCCGGCCGCGGCAACTGTTTGTCATGTGCAGTCGCGGCGATCCGGCACCTTGGCATCTTCAACCACTGCTACCGGGTCGATCATACATGAACGCGAGAATCTCATCTGCGACGAAGACTTGGTGTCGAGCGCGGCGAGTAATCTCGCGTACCACCCCTGCTTCTTCGAGCTTGTGGATATTGTTGGCAGCGCCTTGGGCCGTGAGGCCCAGAATGGTCGCGGCCTTCCGGATCGTAAGCGACGGAGATTGAAATAGCTCGTCGACGAGTCGGATGATCCTCGCTGAACTCCGATCTGCTTGAAACTGACGGTGGTATCGCTGACGTAGCTCCAACAACGCCATCCCTTGTGCAGTCCCTTCACGTGCCGATTCGGTCACTCCGTCAAGGAAGAAGTCTATCCAACTGATCCAAGACCCGCTTTGGCTTACTTCAAGAAGCAAGTCCACGTATCGTTCACGGTTGCGCTCGAAGTAGGCGCTCAGGTAGAGAACTGGCGCGTCAATACGGTCCTTAGCGACCATCATGAGCGGGATCAGGAGGCGGCCTACTCGGCCATTGCCGTCTCGAAACGGGTGAATGGTCTCGAATTGGTAGTGGGCAAGCGCCAGCTGAACGAGGAACGGATCCTCGATCGAGTCGTCGTGAAGATATACCTCAAAGGCCCGCAAGGAGTCGTCGAGCGCGTTGACCGGTGGCGGGACGAACCGGGCGTCCTCGATTCGACTACTCGCGCCGCTACCGATGAAGTTCTGGCTGCGTCGGAACTCCCCAGGATCCTCGCCTTCGCCGCGGACTCGAGAAAGCAACACCCGGTGGATCTCCTTGATCAGCCTTAGGCTGATCGGCAAGCTCTCGAGACGCCCAAGCGCGTGCTGCATGGCACGGACGTAGTTCAGTACCTCAGCGGTATCCTCGTCCACCCTTCTGCTTCGCGAATCGTCGGCCTCCTCCGCTTCGAGGAGGACCAACTGCTCGGGAGTTGTGATGGTGCCCTCCATGCGACTCGAGAGGATGGCCTCGCGGTGCAGGAGTGGCGAACTGATGAGGTAGGGGTTGAATTCCTGGAGGGTAACTCCGCCCAGACGCCCGATAGCCCGCTCCGCAGCAGCCAGGCGTTTGATCGTAGGGGGTGGGAGCGCAACTCCCCGCGGAAGGGGGTCTGGAACAAATGCATGGGCGCCTTGACTCGTCGGGACAAGCCGTCCCGGCGCGGCGTCGGTGAAATCACTCGGGTTCATGGCTACCCAACCAACGTTGGCTCGAACATGTGCTAGCCAACGATTTAGCCAACTCCCTTGGTTTGCGCAACGTCGAGCAAACTCATCTTGGCTTGCGCCTGCCGCCACACCCAACGATCACCTCCCCACCCAACCGCCTGAGCGATTGCACA
>CAVUEU010000003.1:0-1625716 GCA_963740595.1 uncultured Gemmatimonadales bacterium | reverse complement strand
AGGGAGCCGGCGGCCGCGTTGGACGACGCCCCCTGCCGCGGCGTCCGCGGCCTGCGTGCTCCGGCCTCGTCGGTGGCGTGGAAGAAACTTCATGGGCCTCTTGCCGGGGTCCTCGCGGGCGATTAAAGTAACATTGTAGCTAAATCGGAGATGGCACGGAGGGGGGATGGGAAAGCAGGGTCTGGGCGAGTTCGAGCTGCTGGTACTCCTCGCCGCGCTCCGCCTGGGTGAGGACGAGGCCCATGCCGTCTCCATCGTGGACGAGATCCGCGCGCGAACGGGCCGGGAGGTGCGTCGCTCCGCGGTCTACGTGACGCTGCAGCGCCTGGAGAAGAAGGGCATGGTCTCCACGCGCATCGGAGATCCCCTTCCCGAGCGCGGCGGCAAGGGCCGTCGAATCGTCTGCCTCGAACCCGAAGGTCTCGCGGCCGTTCGGGCGATGCAGTCAGCGCTCGTGAGCATGTGGGGCGGACTCGATCCCATCCTGCGGCGGGCCCGATGAGTGCCGGGCGCCGCTCTCCGCCCGGGCCGGTGCGGGCGCCACGCCTTGCCCGCGCCATCCTGTGGTTCTGCGTGTCCGCCGAGCGCCGGGACGACGTCATCGGCGACCTCAACGAGATGCACGCCCGTCGCCGGGCACGGGCGGGTGCGGTAGTCGCGTGGATCGCCACGTCGATGGAGGCCGTGGTCGTGGGCGCGGGCCTTCTCTTCGAGCGTTGGAAGGAGGGCGGCCGGCGCACGGCGTGGCTCACCTTGCCGGAGATCCGGCTCGCTTTCCGGATGGCGCGCAAGCAGCCCCTCCTCAACCTCGCCGCGCTCCTGGCGCTCGCCACGGGCATCGGCCTCGCGGCCGCGGCCTTCGATCTGGTCGAGATGACGACGCTCGCTCGCGTGCCATTCCCCGACGGCGACCGCTTCGTCAGGGTGCGCGTGGCCGACGCCGAGAGCGGCGGGCCCGCCGAGATCCATCGGGGCCGGTTCGAGGCGCTGTCGGGTGAATCGGGAGCGTTCGCCTACGTGGGGGCCCTCGCCGACGGGAGCGCGAACATCCTCGACGAGGACGGGGCCGTGGAAGCCGTACCCGGAGCCGCCGTCGGCGCGGACGTGTTCAGCGTCCTGCCGTATCACCCCCTCCTCGGCCGGCCGCTCCTCGCCTCGGACGGGACGGCGGGCGCCACCCCCGTGGTCGTTCTGAGCGAAGGGCTGTGGCGGCGTCGCTACGCCGCGGATCCCGGGGTCGTCGGCCGCACCATGAACCTGGGCGGCACGGTCCGCCAGGTCATCGGTGTCCTTCCGGCGGACGCCGGCTTCCCGAACCGGCCGGACGTCTGGGTCCCCCTCGTCTTGACGGACGCGGTCGGAGGCGGCGCGTTGCCGCCGGCCCCGGGCGACAGCGAGGACGCCGGCCCGCCGCTCTCGGTGTTCGGTGTGCTCCGGGAGGGAGCGACCCTGGTGGGAGCCGAGTCCCGCATGGTCGCGCGCTCGGCCGGGTGGGAGGCGGCGCATCCGGGTGCGAAGCGCCTGCGCGTGCGGGTGCGCCCCTACACCGAGATCGCCCAGGATGGGGTGCTTCGACTGTTTCTCGCAGCGCTACTGACTGCGGTCCTCGCCGTGGTCCTGGTCATCGCCGCCAACGTCGGCAACCTGGTGGCCGCGCGCACCGCCGCCCGGCGGAGCGAGCTCGCAGTGCGCACGGCGTTGGGCGCGGCCCGACGCAACCTCGTCCTGCAGCTCTTCGGAGAGGTGATGGTTCTCGGCGCCGCCGCCGGCGCGCTGGCGGCCTGGGGGCTCGTCCGCCTGATGTCGGGGATGGCGCTCTGGCTGGGTCGGGACATCCCCTTCTGGATCGACATGATGCCGGGGCCCGCCACCTGGGCCTTCCTGCTCGGCGTCACGGTTCTGGCATGTGTGGTGGCCGGCGTGGTCCCCGCGCTGCGCGCCACGCGGGGGGCACCGGGCGACGCCCTGCGCTCCGCGGGCCGGGGCGGCGGCGCGGCGGTGTTCGGCCGTACGGCCTCGGCGGTGTCCGTCCTGCAGATCGCGTTCTCGGTGGCGCTCCTTGGCGCCGCCCTGTTGGCCGTGCGGGGGATGCAACGGTACGCGGACACGCGCCCGGCCCTGCCGGCGGACCGGATCCTCGTGGCGGGCACGTCCATGGCGCGAGCGGCCGGCCCGGACGCCGCGGTCGCGGCGTTGGAGCGGGTGGAGCGGGCGACCGCGGAGATCCCGGGCGTGCAGCGGGTTGGCTTCGCGTCGTTCATCCCCGGGGTGGAGGCGCCGGTGACGATGATGGAGCTCGAGCCCGAAGCCGGCGAGGCCCCCGAAGGCCCGCGCCCCGCGCCGGTAGCCGACGTGCGCCCGGGGTACCTCGAGGCCCTGGGGACGATGGCTCGGCTCGGCCGCCTGGTGCGCCGCGAAGACATCCTCGAGGGTGCGCCCCCGGTGGCGGTGGTGAACGCCTCCTTCGTGCGGAAGTTCCTCCACGGCAGGAACCCCCTGGGGCGGCACGTGCGCTTGCTACCCGTCGAAACGACGGCGGGGCCCACACGCGACGCACGCGGCTGGCGGGAGATCGTGGGGGTCGTCCCCGACATGGGTCTGAGCGTCGGCGACCCGGAGATGGAGGCCGGCCTGTACGTGCCCCTGACGGACCCGGGATGGGGCTATCTCGTCCTGTCGGTGACCGAGGATCCGGGCGTGGTGGCCGACCGTCTTCGGCGCACGCTGGCGCGCGTGGAGCCCAACCTCCTCGTACCGCTGGTGCGGACCCTCGACCAGGCGGGCTCCGAGAACGCGAAGACGCTCGCGCTGTTCGGGGGCATCCTGAGCGCCCTGGGCGGCATGGCCCTCGTCCTCTCCCTGGTGAGCACCTACGCCCTGGTCTCCTTCACGGTGTCGCGGCGGGTGAGGGAGGTGGGCATCCGGGTCGCCCTGGGCGCATCAAGCGCTGCGGTCCTCCGGTCGGTGGCGGGTCGCGCCGCCGTCCAGATCGCCGCGGGCGCGCTCATTGGAACGCCGCTGGGCCTCCTGCTGGTTCAGGTGAAGCGCATCTTCGTGTTCCGTGTGCCCTCCGGGGAGCCCTGGGTGCTCCCCCTGGTGGCGCTGGTGATGGTGACCGCCGGCGCGCTGGCCAGCTGGGTGCCGGCGCGCGGGGCCCTTCGGGTGGGACCCGCGGAGGCACTCCGAACGGACTGATACGACGGGCTCGTCCCGGCGGGGCGCGCGGCGTCGGACATCGCCGTCCGCGCCCTGCCTCGTATGCCGGCGCCTCCGCGGTCGACGACGCCCTCGCCGCTCAGCGGACCATCGACACCGCGTTGGCGCCGAAGCTCCACGTGCCCGGGTCGTCGGCGCACGGCGTTTCACCGGGCCCGTGCGGGATGTGCTCGATCCGGAGCTCCGTCGCAGAGGTCAGCGACAGGAACCAGCTTCCGGATGCCCACGGGCCGACGTCGGGGCCGTAGCAGTAGATCATGCCGTCCGGCGTGACCTGGTCGAACGCGAGATCGACGCGGCCGCTCGTCTGGCGTGACACGATGGAGATGTGCGCGCCGAGCGACTCCGGACCGAGACTCAGCGCCAGCTCGGCCTGTGGGCGGTACGGGTAGTTCACGAGCGCGACGTAGCCGGTATCCGCGCCGGAAACCGGTTGGGTCTCGCTGGTCTCGGCCCACACCCCCTGCGCCGTGCCGGCGACGTCGACCTCCATCGTGCCGCAGCGCGGCTCACCGGAAGGCACGACACCCGGCCGCAGGATGTCGCGCAGCCTGGACAACAGGAAATCCCGGTTCGCGGTATCCCATTCATCCCACATGCACACCGCGTGGTTCTCCCCGCCGAATCGCCACGGCGACACGTAGACGTTGTTGACCCGCTCGTCCCGCATGCCGACGTCCGTGACCGCGCCGCCCGTGCCCAGGTCGTCGCCGGCGGCCACCTTGATGTCGAGGTCGCTCGCCTCGCACGTCTCGACCGTCGCCCATATGACCGAGTACGTCCGGCAGTTGCGGTAGTCCACCGAGTCGGGCGAGAACCTCGGCGCGAGGGCGACCACGTGGCCGAACCAGCCGCTGACCTCCTTGCACACCTGGAAGAAGATCGCGTAGTCCTCCTGGCCGGGCGGCACGTCCGGACCCGTGTACCGGACCCGGCGCAGCTGCGTGACGGCCAGGTCGCCGGGCGCGCGCAGCGTGACGCCCTCGTGCGTGTAGAACAAGCCGCCGTGGTCGGTCGGCAGCGTGTGCCCCGGCGCATCCACGCCGCCGAAGATGGCGACGGACTCCAGCTCGCTCGCCGCGACCGGCAGCACGTCGAAGTACGGCCCGGGGCCGCACGACTCGGCCTGCGGCCCCGTGATCGAGTCGGTGCCGCCGCAGGCTACGAGCAGCATCGGGGCCGCCAGCAGGATCGTCGCCAGGATGGAGAGGCGCGCGCGCGGGATTACGGTCGTGGATGCCGTCATCGTTTCGCTCGATCGGTTGCCGTCGCGTGACCGGGTTTCGTGACTTTCCCCTCTCCCCGGGGCGGTACGGACGGAGAAGTCGACAACGTCCATCGCTGCCCCTTGAAACGAGCCCGCCCCGTCGCAATCGAGAACGATCAGGCCCACACTAGCCAGCGTCCCGGACCGACGCGAGCGTCGCGTTCAGGTGGTGGGATCGGGGAAGAGAACCCTCTTCACCAGCGGGCGTCGCTGTCAACGCCCCGGTAGCATTGGCCCGGGTGCGGCCGCCCGTTGGGTGGGCGGCAATGAGGGCGGGGGCGAGGCGGGCCGTCTACCAGGCCCGGCCGATGTTCCAGGTGAGGCCGGCGTAGAGGGCCCTGGGCTGATCGCCGGCGACGTGGGCGATGAAACCCGCGTCGAGGACGATCCACGGGCGCGGGGCCCAGGTGGGTCCGGCGAGAAAGCCCCCGGACGCCGGGCCTCCGAAGCCGGGGTACCCGTAGAACTCGGCGACGAACCCCCATGGGCCCGCAACCGTCGTGCCGGTGGAGACTGCCCAGAGCACGGCGTTGGCCGAGCCTCCGCCTCCGCTGCGGCGGGTGTAGCCGACGTTGACGTCCAGCGCGACGGGCCCGAACGCGTGGCTCGAAATGGCCAGCACCGACACGTCGGTGGTTCCGGTCCCGGTGCTGCGAGCCGCCGATCCGGACGGGAGCTTGAGGGACGGCTGCACGGCGAAGTCGCCCACCAGGGGCGCACTGTCGAGAACGCGCCACTTCACCCCCAGCGCCATATCCCCCACCCCCGACGACTGCGTGCTCGACGGCCGGACCGTGGTGAGCATGAGGTCGAGCTGCACGTTGGAGGCCACGCCCAGCTTCAGGAGGGTTGGCGTCGCCAGCGACGCGTCGCCCGGCCCCAGGCGGTCACGCTCGACGCCCGACTCGATCTCGAACCACCCGGGGGCCACCGTGCCGGCGTGTGTCGCAACGCTGGGGCGCTCCGGCTGGGCGAAGTGGGCACGGGCCTCCTGGGCTTCCAGTCTGGTCGCTCCCGATACGGAGGCCGCCAGGGCCACGCACGTGGTGATTCCCGGGACGAATACGGCGGCGTGTCGGAACATGGTCCCTTCTTTTCAGCGAACGCGAACCCGGAGGTGGAGTCGGGGTCCCGGAAGCATGCCCTGATCCTCCTTGGCGAGCGCCTTCGAGCCGGCGTCCACCACCGCCTGCCCGGGCACCGAGGTACGAGTGCGCTCCTCACGGGGGTGCGGCTGACGCCGGGCAGCCTCCCGGCCATCACCCGCACCGAGCCGTGAGCGTTCACCGTGCGCTCTGGAGCCCGGAGATGTCGATCTTGAACAGCTCGGCTGCGGTCTTCCAGGCGATGTTCTCACGAGCGCCCTCGGGGAATTCCAGTCCCTCCAGGAACTTCACGTAGGGCGCCATGTCGACCAGGGGCCAGTCGCTGCCGTACATGATCTGACGACCGGGGTCGCCCATGTATGCGATCATGTCCTTCACCCGGGTCACGAGGTAGCGCTCGAACTCGTAGTCGAAATTCCCGAGCGTGAGTCCCGAGATGTCCGCGAAGACGTTGTCGTTCTTGTACAACACCTCGGCCGTGTCCTGGAACCAGGGGTTCCCGAGGTGGCAGATGACGAAACGCACCGCCGGATAGTCCACCGCGACGTCGTCCACGAGCAGCGGGTGGGCCTGCCTGACCTTGGCACCCTTCGCGTAGGTGTCACCGCAATGGATCATCACCGGGACGCCGTGCTTCTCGGCGATCCTGAAGACCGCCTCCAGGGAGGGGTCGTCGATGGAGTACAGGTCGTATCCGGGGTAGAGCTTGATGCCCTTCACCAAGCCGTCTCGGATGCGCTCTTCCATGCGGAACAGGTCCGTGCGGGCCTCGCTGCGCCACCGGAGCCCTTCGATCACGGTCGTTCTCGGGTCCTCGGCGAGGATCTCCAGGATGTGCTCGACCGAGGGTCGATCCACATCCACCTTGTACGACGTGAGGACCACGGCATGGTCCACCCCGTTGGCGGCCATGGCGTCCCATAGCCTCTCGACGTTCTCTTCGGTGGGCCGGTGGCTGTCGCCGCTCCTGGTGTAGTAGTTGTTCAGGTGGACGTGGCAGTCGATGAGCATCGTCGCCGTCCTTGGAGGAGCGAGACCAACCCATGGGTGACAAACAGGCCGGCGCGGGGGCGGATCCCAAGCTACGTCTCGAGGACTTCGAGAAGAAGATCAAGCTCAGGCGCCTCACGCTGGCGGACTACGACGATCTCGTGGCCATGCAGCAGCGGTGCTTCCCGGGCATGATCCCCTGGGCACGCGACCAGATCGAAAGCCAACTTGCGATGTTCCCCGAGGGCCAGCTGTGCATCGAGTACAAGCGACGCCTGGTCGCTTCGTCCAATTCCCTCGTGGTGGACTCCGATCGCTACGAGGAGTGGCACGACTGGAAGCTGGTCGCGGATGCGGGATACATCCGCAACCACACGTACGACGGCGACACCCTCTACGGCATCGAGATCATGGTGGACCCGGAGTACCGGGGCATGCACCTGGCCCGCCGACTCTACAACGCCCGCAAGGAGCTGTGCCGGCAGTTGAACCTGGCACGCATCGTCGTCGGCGGTCGGATCCCCGGCTTCGGCGGCCAGCCCGAGGACATGACGGCCCGCGCCTACGTGGAGAAGGTGATCGAGCGCGGCCTGTACGATCCCGTCCTCACCACCCAGGTGGCCAACGGCTTCGTGCTCCGGGAGCTGATCCCCGACTACTTCCCCTCCGACAAGGCATCGCGGGGGTACGCGACCCACCTGGAATGGACCAACCTGGACTACTTCCGGGACCCGCAGAAACGATGGCATCGGGTCTCGGTGGTGCGTCTGTGCGCCGTCCAGTACCAACTCCGTCCGATCGGCAGCTGGGAGGAGTTCTGCACCCAGTGCTCCTACTTCATGGACGCCGCAGCGGACAGCAAAGCGGACTTCGTGCTCTTCCCCGAGCTCATCACCATGCAGCTCCTGGGACTCCACACCGAGCGACGGCCCGCGGACGCGGTCCGGAAGCTGGCCGGGCGGACTCCGGAGTATCTGGACTTCTTCACCCGCGCGGCGGTCAAGTACAACATCAACGTCATCGGCGGAACGCAGTTCACGCTGGAGGGCGGCCGCCTCTTCAACGTGGCGTATCTCTTCCGCCGGGACGGGACCATCGAGAGGCAACCCAAGCTCCACGTGACCGACGACGAGCAGCGATGGTGGGGTCTGGAGGCCGGCGACGAGTTCCAGGTCTTCGAAACGGATCGAGGCAGGCTCGCGATCCTGCCCTCCTACGACGTGAGCTTCCCGGAGCTCTCCCGCATCGCCGCGGCTCGCGGGGCGCAGATCCTCTTCGTGCCCTTCAGCGCCGACGACCGCACGAGTTACCTGCGGACCCGCTATTGCGCGCTTGCGAGGGCGGTGGAGAACGATGTCTTCGTGGTTCTCTCGGGGTGCACGGGAAACCTGCCCTTCGTCGCCAACGCGGACGTCCACTACGCCCAGTCCGGCATCTTCACACCCCTGGATTTCTCGTTCGCCAGGGACGGGATCGCCGCGGAGTGCACGCCGAACATCGAGACCCTGGTCATGGCGGACGTGGACCTGGAGCTCCTCAGGCGCCATCGGTATTCTGGAACCGTCCAGCCGTGGAACGACCGCAGGGACGATCTCTACGGCGTGGCCTGGGAGGCAGGGGGGCACGCCCCCGAGCGGATCTGAAGGAGAGCGCGCCCGAACCGATCCGCGTCAGGTCCGGGCCCGCTCGTCCGCGGAGCGTAAAGCCGCCTGTGCCGCGGCCAGGCGCGCGATGGGAACCCGGAACGGAGAACAGCTCACGTAGTCGAGTCCCGCGGACTGGAAGAACGCGATCGACTGCGGATCGCCACCGTGCTCGCCGCAGATGCCCACGACGATCTCCGGCCTCGCCTTCCGCCCGTTCTCCACGGCCATCCGCACGAGCTGCCCCACCCCGTCCACATCGATGACGGCGAAGGGGTTCTCGGGCAGGATCTTCTCCTCCAGGTAGAACTGGAGGAACTTGGCCTCCGCGTCGTCTCGTGAGAAGCCGAACGTGGTCTGGGTCAAGTCGTTGGTGCCGAACGAGAAGAACTCGGCTTCGGAAGCGATGGCGCCCGCGGTGAGGGCCGCGCGCGGGATCTCGATCATCGTGCCGATCCTGTGCGGGATGGTCACGCCTGTTTCGGCCTCCACCGCCTGAGCCGTCTCCTCCACCAAACGGCGCACGCGGGCGAGCTCTTCCACGTGACCGACGAGTGGAATCATGACCTCCGGATGAACGTCGACCCCGCGCCGGAGGAGCTTCGCGGCGCTCCGGAACACTGCCCGGGCCTGCATGCGGTAGATCGCCGGCATGGTGATGCCGATGCGGACCCCCCGGTGCCCGAGCATCGGGTTGGATTCCCCGAGGGACCGTACCTTCCTGAGGAGATGCTCCGCGTCGGACAACTCCGTCTCCGCGCCCCGCCGCGCCCGCAACTGCGCGACCCGCGCCTCGATCTCCCGCGCGTCGGGCAGGAACTCGTGCAGGGGAGGGTCGAGGAGTCGGATGGTCACCGGGTAGCCCGCCATCGCCTCCAGGATGCCCTCGAAGTCCTCCTCCTGCATCGGCTGGAGCTCCCGGAGGGCCGCGATCCGCTCGGACTCGGAATGGGCCAGGATCATGCGCCGCACCACCGGGAGCCGGTCCTGAGCCATGAACATGTGCTCGGTGCGGCAAAGTCCGATCCCTTCGGCGCCCAGCTCCCTCGAGCGGCGTGCGTCCTCCGGGGTGTCCGCGTTCGCGTGCACCTCCATCGTCCGAAATCCGTCGGCCCACTCCATGAGCGTCAGGAACTCCGGCAACATCTCCGGCTCGATGGTGGGTACCTCCCCGGCGTAGACCTCACCCAGGGCGCCGTCGAAGGTGACGATGTCTCCCTCGCGCACCACGTGGTCACCGGCCTGGAAGGTCCGGGCCTTCACGTCGATGGCCAGTCCTTCGCAGCCTACGACGCACGGCTTGCCCATCCCTCGCGCGACGATCGCGGCGTGGCACGTCATGCCACCCCGGCTCGTGACCACGCCCTGCGCCTTGACGATGCCATGGATGTCGTCGGGCGTGGTCTGCCGCCGTACGAGGATGACACGCCTCCCCTCGCCTCCCAGGCGCGCAGCGGTATCGGCATCGAAGACGACCTCACCCGTGGCGGCTCCGGGTGAGGCCGGGAGTCCCTTGGCGAGGAGGGTCTTGGGGGCATTCCGGTCGACGTTGCGATGCAGCAGGCGCTCCACGTCCTGGGGGTCGACGCGCAGGACCGCTTCCTGACGCGAGATGACGCCCTCTTCCGCCATGTCGTGGGCCACCCGAACGGACGCCCGCGCGCCGCGCTTGCCCCCCCGTGTCTGGAGCAGGAACAGCTCGCCTTCCTGAACCGTGAACTCGATATCCTGCATGTCCCCGTAGTGCCGCTCGAGGCGCTCGCAGGTGTCCACGAGTTGCTGGTAGATCTCCGGTTGCCGGTCCTCGAGCGCAGCGACGGGGAGGGGGGTTCGAATGCCCGCCACGACGTCCTCGCCCTGGGCGTTGGAGAGGTACTCGCCGTACAGTGCCCGCTCCCCCGTGTTGGGATTGCGGGTGAATACGACGCCCGTGCCGGACGTGGGACCGCGGTTCCCGAACACCATGGCCTGCACGGTCACCGCGGTTCCCAGGCTGTCGGGGATCCTGTTGATGCGCCGGTAGACGACGGCCCGCTCGTTGTCCCAGGAGTCGAACACGGCACCGACGGCACGCATCAACTGCTCGCCGGGATCCTGCGGAAACGCTGCGGACGACAGGCGTTGGACGACATCCTCGTAGTCGTGAACCACGTCTCGCAGCGCGTCCACGTCGAGATCCGTGTCGAGCCGCGCCCGATGTCGGTGCTTGTGTTTCTCGAGGACCTCTTCGAACTCGTCGTGGGAGATTCCGAGCACGACGTTGCCGAACATCTGGATGAAGCGCCTATAGGAGTCGTAGGCGAAACGTGGATCGCCCGTGGTGGCCGCCAGTCCCTGCACCGACGCGTCGTTGAGGCCCAGGTTGAGGACGGTGTCCATCATGCCCGGCATGGAGACGGCCGCCCCCGAGCGCACCGACACGAGCAGCGGATCGCCGTCGTCCCCGAGCCGTCTTCCCATCTTCCGCTCGAGGTGTGCGACCGCCTCCCCGATCGGATCGCGCAGGCGCTCCAGGAAGGGCGCTCCCTCCCTCGCGTATTCGACGCACGCGGTCGTGGTGATCGTGAACCCTGGCGGCACAGGGAGGTCGATGGAGGTCATCTCGGCGAGCGCCGATCCCTTCCCGCCCAGGATCTCGCGCATGTCGCCGCGACCCTCCTCGAACGTGTAGATCCACCCTCCGTCATCCATCACGACCCTCCCTCCAATTGCAGGAGCTCGATGACCTCCCGGGCGGTCTCCTCCACGGCCTTGTGCGACACGTCGATCACCGGGCAACCGAGGCGCTGGAACACCCGGTTGGCGAATCGCAGCTCCTCGGCGATCCGGGACGCTTCGGCGTAGCTCGAATCCGGGTCGAGGTCGAGCGCACGCACGCGCTCCAGGCGGATTCGCTTCAGCTTCTCCGCCCGCGCCGTGAATCCGATGACCCGACCCGGCTGAACCTGCTCGAGCTCCTCCGGCGGCTCCAGCTCCGGGACGAGCGGCACGTTCGCCACCTTGTATCCCTTCTGCGCAAGATACATCGAGACGGGCGTCTTCGAGCTGCGCGAGACGCCGACGAGAACGACGTCGGCGCTGGCCATGCCGGAGGGGTTCTTCCCGTCGTCGTACCTGACGGCGAATTCGACCGCCTCCACGCGACGGAAGTACTCGGCATCGAGTTTGTGGATGAGCCCTGGCGTCAGGCGCGGCGGCCCGGGCTCAACCCGGCTGAACGCATCGAGTACCGGACCGAGGACGTCCACGGTCGCCAGGTCGAGACGCTCGGCCTCGACCCGCACGAAGGAGCGGAGCTCCGGGTCGACGAGGGTGAAGACCATGACGCCGTTGCGCGCCTTCGCGTCGTTCAGGGCCTGCAGCACCGCGGCCCGATCGCTTGCGTGGGCTACCCGGACGAACTCGACGTGGTCGTCGGCGAACTGGCTTGCCCCTGCCCGGGCTACGGCTTCGGCGGTCTCGCCGAGGGCGTCGGACACCACATAGACCACCAAGGCGCGCCTCTGAGGTTGGGCCCCGAGAGCCAGGGGGCGGGGGGTCCCGGAATGAGTGGCTAGCAGGACAATCTAAGGCAACGTAGGGTCGCTGCAGGACGGCAATGCGATTCCCGGTGATTCGGGCGATCCTCGGCAATGGCCGTCGGGGAAGCATCTCGTCCACACACCTCATGCACTTCGTGGGTCCCCGAGCGCTGGGATTGATCTGGATCAATTTCGTCCACCTGTTCTTGGTGTCCTTCCCGCCTCTTGCCACGGCGCTTCAGCGGACCATCGACGCCGCGTTGGCTCCGAAGGTCCACGTGCCCGGCTCGTCGTCGCACGGCGTTACGCCGGGCCCGTGCGGGATGTGCTCGATCCGGAGCTCCGTCGCGGAGGTCAGCGACAGGAACCAGCTGCCGGATGCCCACGGGCCGACGTCGGGGCCGTAGCAGTAGATCAGGCCGTCCGGCGTGACCTGGTCGAACGCGAGATCGACGCGTCCGCTCGTCTGGCGTGACACGATGGCGAGGTGCGCGCCGAGCGACTCCGGACCGAGACTCAGCGCCAGCTCGGCCTGCGGGCGGTGCCGCACCGCGGCTCGCGGGAAGGCACGACGCCCGGCCGCACGATGTCGCGCAGCTTCGACAACAGGAGATGGCTCGGAGGGGGAGGGCGTGGAACTCGCCATGGAGCTCGAGGAGCTTCTGGAAGTCCCCCTGGCGGGCCGGCTACGAGATGCGCCAGGGTCTCGTTGATCTCGGTCATCCCGGCTGACAGGACCTCACGCTCGGCCTCGGGCAGCCGAGCCGCGTGCCAGGCGGCGAGGCCGGATCCATCCAGGATCATGGAACGGATCCGCTCGTACGCCGAGTCGTTCAGGTTGACACCGGCTTTGTCGGACTCCATTCCGTTCATGGTGGTCATTCGAGGGAAGGGGAGAGGGCCGAGGGGAAGAACGATCGACGCGGCCGGCATGCCCCGGATGGCTTCGGGGGCATGGCTGGACGTCAGTATGCTCCGGGCGCGAGGATGGCGGCGAAGCGTTCCGGGGAGCGGACGGCCTCGGCGCGCATGGCGGCGTCAGCGGCCTGGACGAGGCGGCTCCCCTCGTCCCCGCCGAGCACCTGTCCGAGCCGGCGCTTCGCGGCGTTCGCATAGAGCCCGACGTCCGCGGCCTCGAAGCCGGCGAGCGCCCGCGCCAGCAAATCCCGGACGGTCTCGCGATCTCCGCGCACCGAAGCGATGCCGGCGCGCAGGAGCGGCCCAAAGGGCGCGGCCCACGCGACGCGTTCACGCTCGATGCGCCCGGCGCACTTCTCGGCCACCCGCAGGCGCTCCTCGGGAGAATGGCCCGCGGCTGCGCTCGCCACCGCCGCCCTCCCTCGCAGGTTCGCGCATTCGACGAGGAGGAATTGCACACGAAGAAGCTGCGAGCGGCGCAGCGCAGACATGTGCTGCTCCAGCCGCGCCCACGCCACGGAGGGTGCCCCGATGTAGAGGTCGATTTCGGTTTCGGCCGCGAGCCAGAGCCATTCCGGCCGATAGAATCGCTTGCGGTCCCAGAGGGACATGGCATACAGAACCTCGCGACGGGCCTCGTCCGGGTCGTCCTGGACGAGCCATCGGATGTTCGGGTGCGTGCGCAACTCCACACCCTCGAAGAGGTTGCCCCGCTTCTCCGCGGATTCGATCAGCGCGGGCAGCATCCGCACGAGATCTCGCGTGCGCCCGAGGTAGATCAGGGCCGTGAGGTGGAAGACCCGACAGGTGTTCAACTCCCAATGCACCCCGGTGCATTGCTCGAGCAGGATCTTCTCAGCCTGCTTGCACAAGTCGACCGCCTTCACGAAACGACCCTGCATCGAGGCCGCGCTCCCGGCGGCCACGGCCGCCATCCCCAACTCCCGCGGCGCACCGACCTCTTCGGCGAGGTCCTGCGCCAGCCTCAGGACGCGCGCCGCGCGCCCTTCGGTTCTCCCACCCTGCGCGGCAAGGAACCCTCCCTCGAACGCGAAGGCGCGAGCGAGCCGCCGCGTCTCACCCGCATCCAGGGCCAGGAGCAGGTAGCGGGCCTGGAAGTATGCGGCCCGGATGTAGTCCGTCAGCGCGAGCCCGAGGGCGCACGAGAGGCAGATGTCGAGCCTGAGGAGCTCGACCCGCTGGTCCTCGTCCGCGCCCCGCACCCGGTAGCGTAGACCCCGCAGCCAAATCTGCAGGCGGCGTAGTAGCAGGCCGACCACCACGCGTCGAGGCGAGCTTGGCATGCTGAGACCCACCTCGCTCATCAGGGCCTTCGTGACGTCGAGTCCCCTTTCGATGTGACCGCCGATAAGGAAGTGCTCGGCCGCTGATCGTCTGAGCCCCAAAGCGTGCGTCTCCGACGCCTTTTCGGCCGCCACCAGGTACGTCCGGGCCGCTTCGCCCGGTCGGCCGGAGGCCGCCAGGGCGTCTCCCAGAGCCTCCTGCCACCCAACGACATCCTCGACGTTCGGCGATCCGATCTCGATGGCCTTCCAGTAAAGCGCGACGGCTCGGTCGAAGGCCAGCGCCACTGCGGCACGTTTTGCGGCCCGTGCGGCTTGCTCCCCCGCACGCTCGGTCTCTCCCGCCCCGCGATAGTGCTCGAACAGCGCCTCCGGGTCCGCCTCCTCGGCCTCCTCGAGGACCTCCGCCAGGCGCGCGTGGATGTGCATCGTCTCGGAGGGAGACAGGCCCTCTGCGATTTGTTCCCGGATGCGGTCGTGATAGACCTCGATCGCATCCGCGTGCCCGCTGGGGCGGACCATCTGGGCCAGGCGAAGCGTCCGCACAAGCGCCCTGGCCTCTGCGACGGGACGCTCGGGGCTCGCGGCTCGGTGCGCGACCGCGAAGTCGACAGGACGGCCGGCCACCGCCAGGGTCTGAAGCAGCGCTCGTGAGCCGTTCGGCAGGCGCGCGATCCGCGCCTCCAGCATGTCCGCCAGGTCTGGAGCCTCGCCTTGCCTGCCCTCCCCGTCCATCACGTGCCGGCACAACTGCTCGATGAAGAACGGACTTCCGGCCGCTTCCCTGACGATCGCTTCCCTGAGATGGACGGGCGGGCGCCGCGCCGACTCGAACAGCGAATCGACCATCCTCGCGCTCTCCGCCGCCGTCAGTGGTCCCATCGAGAGCTTCCGTCGGCCCGAGCCGTCCGCCTCCTCCAGGTGCGCACGCAGGAACGGCTTTGACGGAATCTCCTCCGACCTGAACCCCACGATGAGGAGAAGTCTCGGCGGGTCCGGCTCCCGGAGCAGTTCCTCGCTGAGCGCTACGCTGTCGGCATCGCTCCAGTGCCAGTCGTCCACGTGCAGCACCAGGGGGGTCTGCGCCGCCACGCGGGAGAGCAGCTCGCGCAGGGCGACGACCGCTCGCCGTCGGAGCTCGATCGGTTCAGGCTCGTCGAAGGCGTCCGACGCGGCGTATTCGATCTCCTTGACCCTCAGCAACACCGGAAAGAGACGCACGACGGCGTGAATGTCGTCAGGAAGCAGGGCCCGCAGTCGGGCGCCCGTCAGTGTGCGCAGATGATGCGAGAGACTGTCGATCACCCCATCGAACGCATTGTAGGGCACCGATTCGCGGTCGTAGCACCTTCCGCGGAGAACGACTGCGCGTCGATCGATCCCCACCTGCGCGAGGAACTCCTCCACGACCCGGCTCTTCCCCATGCCCGAGAGGCCGTGGAGGTAGACGGTGACCGGTTGACCGCGACGCGTGGCTTCGAGCGCGTCGTGCAGGCCGCGGAAATGAGCCTCCCGGCCCACGAAGCGGTGCCACCGGGGCGTCTCGTCGTCGGGCTGCACGGCGGGCTTCTTCACGCCGAGGACCGCCAGGACGTCCATCCCGTTGGCGCGGCGCTCCGGGTCCCGCGCGAGCAGCTCTTCGCACAGGCGTGCCAGTTCGGATGACGTCCCCTGAGCGCGCTCGCTCACGGGAGCGGGCGCATGGTGGAGCTTGCGATACATGATGTTCACCGGGGAGCCCTCGAACGGCAGCGCCCCGGTGAGCGCCTCGTAGAGCATCACGCCGACAGCGTACCAGTCGCTGGCGGCGGTCACCAGGCTGTCCTCGATCTGCTCGGGTGCCATGTAGTGGATGGTGCCGGAGGCCCAGCTTCGTGTCGCCGTGCGGCGGGCTTCTGCTCGCTGGTCGATGGCGATCCCGAAGTCGAGGATCACCACGCGGCCGTCGGCAGAGACGAGCACGTTGGAGGGCTTCACGTCGCGGTGGACCTTTCCCGCTGCGTGCAGGGCGAGCAGCCCCTCGGCGAGCTGACGAAGCGCCGCGCGCAGCCGCGGTTCGTCCAGGGAGCGCGCCTCGGCCGCACCGGTCTCCGTCATCGCGGGATTCGGCCGTACATGATCCAGGAAGTTGACGCCGTCGACGAGCTCCATCGTGAAGAACCACTTCCCGTCCTCCGCCACGAGCTCGTAGAGCGACACGAGGTTCGGATGTGCGACGTCGGCCAGCGTCCGGAACTCCTGCTTGAGGCGATAGACGGCCGTGCCGTCCACCCCCGGGAGCGCCTTGAGCGCCACCCGCTCCAGGCGCTCCCGGTCGAAGGCCTCGTGGACCACGCCCATACCGCCGGCCCCCAGGCGGCGGCCGATGACGAATCGACCCGGGCCCTTCACCACGGTGTCCCTCGCATGTCCACCTCCGCCCGGAAGGTCTGGCCGCGCGGTCGCCTCCTACTAGCGCCCCGTGTGTGGGGCTTTCATTCCGCCCAGTTCCCGAGCCAGGTACCACTTGTACTCCTCGGAGGCTCGATCCACGCTGGGCCAGGGCTCTCCAGGGACGAGAACGCCAGCCAGGGTCGCCATCCCGCCACCCACGATCGTCTCGCCGGTGGGATTGTCATACTCGGCGGTCACTCGATAGGCATGCCCCTTCTCCAACTCCGGTCCCTGCGTCCAGACGAAATGGTCCTGGGGGATGTCGAGCACCGTGCCGTCCTCGGCTAGCTTCGCGTGTCCTTCCCAGATGACCTTCCCGTCCGGCTCGGATTGGAGGCGCAGCGCACGCCCATACCGGTGGAGGTGGCCTCCAAGCGCGAGCACGCGCCCACCGATTGCGGGCTTGATCTCTACCGTCTGCTGCGACCAGCCAGGAGGAACGTCGTACGAGACCGACTCCCAGTCGGATGCCACATGGGCGAAGAACGGCATCACGTCGAGCGGCGCCACCCACGGCCCCTCAGGCGAGTAACGCAGGGTGACCCGCAGATGCACCCCGACGAGGTCCGCGTGCGTGGGGTTGTGCAGCATCGCGCTCACCAGGAGCGAGTCGCCTGCCTCGACGCGAAAGCCGATGTTCCTGGGGAGTGTCACCGGAGCCGTCTCGGCGCCCGCCGCGACGACGTGGAGCATGACTTGGCTGAACAACTCGCGGGCGTCGGGATCCAGCACCTTGAAGTGGTGGAGCACGCCCGGCGGGACCGGCTTTCCGGTCGCATCGGTCAACGTGTAGCTCCACGCATGGATCCAACCCGACTCGGGAATCCTGGCCCACACGGGTGGCGTCATGGAGTGCTGCTCCTGACCCATGGCGTGGGCGGGAAGGTCGACTGGGGCGAGATCGACCGTGATCTCTCGCATCGAGCTATCCGGTGCGCCCCTCCCGGACAGGCGCATCGCCATGCAGCCGGACAGCGGCAGGCACGCCAGCGGCAGAAACGCGCCGCACAAGAGGGATGCTCCCCGAACCGGGTGCCCCGACCTCCCCGTAGCGCGTTCCATCGCCCCTCCTTCGCGGCCGACATCCTGCGAATGTCGACTTTTGAGGATCGAAACATGGTCACGGTGCGGCAAATGCGCGGATTTCGCCAGTGCGGATCCTGCGCCCTCTTTGGAGACGTATCGACTCGGTAGCTGCCCGCAGCCTTCGGACCCGGTGTTGGTCGCCTTGCTCATGGGCACGGCCGGCTATGAGGCCCAGCCTCGATCGCCTGGACCCCCGCCTATCCGGGCTCACACTCCCCGCGCTACACTGAGGGCCACCGGCTTCACCTCGAGGTCGCCCATGCCGCTCCTCCTGCTCGCCCTGATCGCCGCTCCCGTGCAGGTTCCCGCCGCCGCCAGCCGCGAGACTGCGTTCGGATACACCTTCTCGATGCCCGCGGGCTGGAACCGGCAGGAGCTCGCGAACGGGTCCATCGTGCTGACCCCGCCGAACGTTGACAGCCGGGCCTTCTCGTTCGCGTTCCTGCCCAGTCGGAGCAACACGCTCTCTGCCGACGCCGCGCACGAGCAGTTGTTCCGCGGCATGGCGCAGGCAGGCCAGGTCGCGGGCCAGGTCCGTCGCTTCGAGACGTCCGGATGGCAATGCTCCGAGACTTCGGTCGCGGCTCCCCAGGGGCAGCGCATGGGGATGGGGGTGTGCTCGACCACGGCCAACCGGCGCCTGGACGCCGTCATGTGGACGACGATGTCGGACGCCATGCTGGAGACCTGGCACCCCACGGTCGAACGGCTCGTCGGGAGCATAGAGCAGCCGGGGCAGCCCACGGCTCCACCCACGGTGACCTCCTCCGCGGCACCCACGGCGTCGGGTTCGGCGACCCCTGCGCCGAGGGGCACCGCGATCCACGGGCTCGTGATTCCCTACCCGTCCACCTGGGCCCGGCAGGACGATCCATCGGGAGCCGTCACGCTCGTGCCCCCGCAGATCGCGGGCGTGCGCCAGTACTCCATCTCGGTGCTGCCGCCCACGCCGATCAGCGGTACCCACTGGGAGACCCACCGGACGCTCGTCCGGGCCATTCGACAACAGGTGCAATGGGCGGGAGAGCCCGTGGTCACCGAATACGCGAGCGCGCCCGGGCCGTTCATCCGGACCGAGATCGCCGGCTTCGTTCCCGGGGGCGGCATCTACCAGGTGCAGCTCTATACGGCCGCGCACGACGGTACCGTCGAATCGGCCGTGGGGCTGAACACCATCGATCGAAACGTGGTGGAGCCGGTGCTGGAGGCCACGACCTTCGTGCGGGCGGCGACAACGGATCGACCCCGCATCGCGGAGGCGTACCGGCGGATGGATCAGCGCACCTTCGTCGACGCCTCCGGCGGCGCTCCGATCGCCGGCAGCCTGCAGTACGAACGGATCTGGTTGTGGGCGGGGGGCGTCGCGGACTTCTCCACGAGCTATCCGGCCGGCTACGCCGCGTCGCCCGAGCCGCTCAAGGTGGACGTGGGGCTCATGAGCGGCGACTACGGTCGCTGGCAGAGCGCGGGCGACGAGGTGCGGATCACCCGGCGCGAAGGCGCCGCGCCGGTGGTGTACCGAAGGGAGGACGGCGGTCTGCGCGAGGGGGGCGCCTTCTGGGAGCCCATGGCGCGGGTGGACGGGCTCGAGCTCTCGGGACGATACGCCCTCCGCTCACGGCCCGGGGATGCGGTGCCGTACTACTGGTGGGTCGAGTTCACGCCCGACGGCCGGTTCACCACCGACGGCCTGCTCCGGGTCGCGTCCGCCGGCGACGGCCGACAGCCCCCGGAACGAGGGTCCGGAACGTACGAGATCCGCGACTGGACCATCTTCTTCCGCTTCGACGACGGTTTCGTCTGGAGCACCGACTTCTCGATCCTGGGCCGTGACCTGACGGACTTCACGTCGATCATCCTCCAGACCAGCGCCTACCCGCGCGAGCGGTAGGTGGCCTTGACGCACGGCTAGGTTGGGCCGCATCCGCCCGACCTCCGTCGGGCTCCGCGACAGAAGCCGCAAGGACGGCCCTCCCGGCACCAGAGCATGACAGCGCAAGAGTGGATCCTCGTCGGCGTCTTCGGCGCCACGATCGTCCTCATGTTCTTCACGCGCCTCAGGCCGGACCTGATCGCGATGCTGGCGGCGCTGTCCCTGGCGGTGTTGCGCGTCATTCCCGCCGACGAGGTCCTATCCGGTCTGGGCAGCAGCGTGGTCCTGACCCTGATCAGCCTCTTCATCCTCGCCCAGGGGCTCGAGCAGACCGGCGTGATCCGCCGGGCAGCGGGTCTGCTCTCGCGGTTCGCGGGCAGCGAGGAGCGCAGGGTGCTCCTCACCCTCATGGGGGCTTCGGCTCTCCTGTCCCTCGTCATGAACAACGTCGCGGTCGGCGCCCTGCTGCTTCCGGCGTCCGTGCGCGTCGCGCGGTCGACGGGGGTGCCGGTAGCCAGACTGCTGCTGCCGGTCTCCTACGCGACGCTGCTGGGGGGCATGGCTACGTATTTCACCACGGCCAACATCATCATGAGCGACCTCCTGGTGCACCGGGGGGAACCCCCCCTGGGCATGGTGGACTTCGCGTTGACGGGTGGATTGGTGGCCGTGGCGGGCATCATCTACATGCTCGTGTTCGGCCGCCGCTTCCTTCCCGGAGAGGATGCCGGCACGGAGAGCTCCCGGCGCGACCTCTTCGGACTGTACCGGATGTGGGAGCGCACGTGGGAGTTCACAGTGCCCCGCGGGTCCTCCCTCGTGGGTCTCACCCTCGAGGAGGCGGGCTTTGGTGAACGCCTGGGACTCACCATCCTGGCCATCCGGCGCCGCGGGCGGACGCTGCTGATCCCCGAGGGCGGCACGGCCCTGGTGGTGGGGGACTCGGTGGTCGTCCTCGGCCGGGAGGACCGGGTCGTCGCCCTGGGGGAGTGGGGCATCAGGATGGAGGCCCACCCGTCGCCGGAGCATCTCGCGACGGGACTGGAGCTCACCGAGATCGTCATCCTGCCGCGCTCCCCGGCCCGGGGAAAGACCCTCGCCGACCTCAAGCTCCGCACCCGGTACGGCGTCATGGCCCTCGCGCTGTGGCGCGAGGGCGAGATCGTCCGCACGGACGTCGGGAAGACGCCTCTCGAGGTGGGCGATGGGCTGCTTGTGGTGAACCTGCCCGAGCGGCTGAAGGTGCTTGCGGGCGAAGGCGGCTTTCTCGTGACGGGGAGCGAGGCCGGAGCTCCTCCCCACCCCGAGCGATGGCCACGTGCCTTGGCCATCGCCCTGACGGTGCTGGCCGTGTCGTTCTCCGGCTTCCCCATCGGTGCGACGGCGTTCGCCGGCGCGCTGGCCATGGTGCTGACCGGGTGCCTGGGCATGGAGGGCGCGTACCGGTCCATCGAGTGGCACGTGATCTTCCTCGTCGCCGGCCTGCTACCCATGGGCTATGCCATGATCCACACCGGGCTCGCCGATCGGATCGCGGGTCCGGTAGGGGGAGCCCTCGGCGGCATGGACCCGTTGATCGTGGTGTCCCTCACCTTCGTGGTGACCGCGGGCCTGACCCAGGTGGTGGGCGGACAGGTCAGCCCCCTCCTTGTCGGGCCCATCGCACTCTCGGTGGCGGACGCGGGGGTGATGCCACCTCACGCCCTCGCCGTGGTCGTGGCCGTCGGTGCATCCAGTGCGTTCCTCACGCCGATGGCGCACCCCGTGAACGCGATGATGATGGGCACCGCCGGCTACCGTCCGTCCCACTTCGCACGGGTCGGTGCGGGGATGACCCTGGTGGTGCTCGCTGCTCTCACGGCAGGGATGTTGCTGTTCTGGCATATACGCTGAGCCGTGGCGACCCGGCCGTCGCCGGCTCTGCGCCGTGACGCAGGAGCCATGCGCGGCGGATCCACGCGGCGCCGAGGAGGTCCCCGGGGGACCAGATGACGTCGGCATGATCCCGGCGTGATCCGCTCCCACTACGGTGGGCCGGAGTTGTCCACGGCAAACCGGCGCTAGGCGCGGAGGACCACCCCATGGCGCGAACCAGGTGGATCGGACTGGTCGTCACATCCCTGACCCTCGTCGCGTGCGCAGATCCGGGCACCACGCCCGACATCGGTGACCTGCCCGGGGACACCACGGAGGTACCGGGAACGGGAACGACGGCGGCGACGCTGCAGGAGAGGACGATCGCCCTCGACGCGCTCCAGCTCCTGGTCACGTCCCTGCCCGGTGGGAGCTTCGACGCGAACACGAACCTGCTTGTCCAGACCCTCCGGGCGCTGCCGCAGTTCTCCGACGCCGGCTCCTCGGCGGACGGCACCGTGTGGGGTGTGTTCAAGGGTGGGATCATGGTCTACATCGTGAGCGGTGGGGCGAACGACTCCGCGAACGTCGTCCCGTCACCTCCGGTGGTGTCGACGGTCGCGCAGCGCGCGCCGTCACGTGTCGGAGCCCCGGGTGGGCGGCCGTCGACGGCCTCATCCCGGCTCCTGGCACGATCCGCACCACGCGGCGCGGTGGCAGCCGCGCCCGGCGGTACCGTCCCGAAATCGGGGACGTACCATCTCCTCAACGGGCTTGGAAGCGTGTTCTCGGGGAGCGACCCGCGCTCCGCCATCGCCGGGATGCTGGACGCCAACGGGTACACGGGAACGCAAGCCGAGGCGAACCTGGCCACCCTGCGGTCGATCTCCGGCGACGGAGTGTTCTACCTGCGGACCCACGGGGGTATGGGATCGTTCAAGAGCGACGGGAGCACCCGGGACATGTATGCGCTCTGGACAACCAGTGAGGCCATGGATTCCACGGCGGAGAAGAACGACCTCACGCTCGTGGGCGACCTGACCCAGGGCCGCGTTGTGTACATGCTCTTCCGTAACGACCGCTGGAACCAGGCCTTTCCTTCGGTCTTCGAGACAAACCGCCACTATGGCATCACGGAGAGGTTCGTCGACCAGTACTGGTCGTTCGCCGGCGACGCGTTCGTGTACCTCGACGCCTGTCGCGGCGCCTCCCAGCCCGGCCTGATCGCCACATTCCACGCCAAGAACGCTTCATTGGTCGCGGGGTGGACGGAGAACGCTTCGATCGTCCAGATGGGTCCCACCGCCGGATACGTCTTCGATCGCCTGCTCGGGGCCAACACGTTCACGCCGGAGAGCCCGCACCAGCGACCCTTCGAATTCGACGCGTTGCCGTTCGATCCGAGGTTCGGGAGGGGGAAGCCCTACGGCTACACGTACGCAACGGCGAGCGACGGCAGCTTGGTGACGTCGGAGCTCGTCTTCGACAAGAAGGGCGGCGACTTCGCGATGCTGGCACCCAGCATCTTCGGTCTGGCCACCAACGAGCTCGCGAACGAGCTCGTGATCCTGGGCTCGTTCGGGTCCGACCCCGGCAGCGACGGGAAGGTGACGATCGACGACGGAAGCGGACCTGTCGCGCTCGCGGTGATCAACTGGGCGCCGGACCTGATCCGGGCGGACCTGAAGCCGGACGGCCCGGGGTCGGCCGGCAACGTCGTGGTCACGTTGCGCGAGCATCACAGCAACACGAGGCAGCTCCTGGTCTGGGACGGCACGCTCCACTACGTCGTGCAGGAGGTCGGGAGCCTTGTCAAATCGTTCGACCTCGATTGGCGCGCCCGCCTAGACCCGCTCGACGTCCGGCTCCAGATCGGCGAGGCTCCGGTAGCGACGCCGGCGGGCGCGTTCAGCTTCAACAAGGACTCCGGCAAGGTCGCCAGCTATTCGGCAGGCGGATCGTACTCGACGTCCGCCGGACTGTGCACGGCGACGGAGGACTGGGCGGGGAGCGGGAGGATCACGGTGGGAAGCGGCGACGCGGCGAGCGGCAAGACCTATCTCTACAGCGGGAGGGTCGTGGCGCGGGAGAGCGTCATGGAGATGACGATCGCAGCCAGCGATCCGGCGGGGCTCGAGCGCTCGAACACGCTCGTGTGCCCGGCGTCGACGCAATCCGTGAACAGCCCCTCGTCGATGGACGTCGACCTCTTCGCCCCCGGCTTCGTATCCGCCGACGCGGGCGTCCTGCGCCTTCCGCTCGACGATGCCCTGAGCCTCCCGGCCAATTCACTCACGCGCTCGGCCCCCTCGTTGTTCGACGCCGCGGCGAAGGCGATCTACACGCTCCTGTGGAGCACGATCGCCCCGCGCCCCGCGTACGACTCGACGCTGCCGAGGTGAGGACCATGATACGGCGGGGCGGCGGCTGACCTTCCGCTATCTTCCTTGCCCGCGTAGCGAGAGGAACGATGATCGGCACCGCCCCGGGGTGCCCCGGTTCGTGACCCCGCTGCTCCTCCTGGGCCGCCGACGTCATGGCTCGGCTCCACGAGTCCGGGTCTGAGGGCGCTCGATCCGCGCTGATGCGGTGGGGCGACGCGCGCGGGGCCCGGTCCGGAGCGTCAGGCCGAGGACGTGCTGGCCGCGCTCGAGGGCCGCGGTGAGGCCCGGTCCGTCGCTCGTCGGATCGCCGCGTTGGCCGTGTGCTCCAGTACCGACCCGGAGGCGGGGTCCCCTTCGAGACCACCGAAACGCCATCGCTGCTGGTCCTCCTGCGAGAGCCCGGGCTGGCCTACGAGTGCATGGAACGCGCCGCGGACGAATGCGGCTTCGCGGACGGGGCCCTGGTCATGCCGGGGGTCGATCCCGTCCGCTGCGAGCCGCGCTTCCGGGCGCTGGCGAAGCGCCTCGGCACGGTGGACCAGAGGTTTGAACAGGTACGTGGCGCGCGACGGTCCCGCCGACCCCTCCCCCGGACCCCGCGGGAGCGAGCGCCGACGACGATGTAGGTGCCGCCGCTCGTTCGTCGCTCCCCATGCAGGAGGGAATCGACAACGCGTCAGGGAGGACACCATGAATCCGCTCCATCCAGGTCACCGATTCGCGATCGCCGCCTGCGCGCTCGGCTCACTCGCCCTCGCGGCCTGTGGCGACGACGGCCCGACCGTTCCGGCCGACCGCACGCTCGAGGTCGAGATGAAGGTCGTGGCGATCACGGTCCTCCAGAGCTGCGACGGGCCGAACGAGTACGCCTTCCTGGGCACCGGCGGTTCGAGCGACATCGAATACCGCGTTTCGGCGCGTCTGCCCAACGGGACGACGCTGCTCCTCGCGGGCTCGACCGACTATCCCACCGGCCTGGGCTGGCACGCGCACCCGACCGAATCGCTCTCGGACTTCGAACCGATCGTCTTCGTCGCGACGGTGCCGCCCGGAGAGAACCGCGTGATCCTCGTGTCGTTCGAGGCGACCGAGTGGGACCGCTTCGCCCCACAAGGCACCCAGTACAAAGACCCGCGCCTGGTGGCGGCGGAGAGGCAGCTCGGGCTCAACGGCAATGCCGATTTCGACCCGGGCGAGCACGACATCGACATCGGTGGGGACGGATGCCGCCTGCGGGCGACGATCAGCGTAGCCGCGAAGGAGCGGTCGTGAACGCCCCGCGGGTCGTGCGCGGGCGATGGATCCTCCCGGCGTGCGTCGTCGTCGGGCTCGCGGCATGCGGCGGGGATGGGCCCGCGGAGCCGGAGATCCCCACGGTGACGGGGTCGTGGACGATCGAGTTCCAGGGCGTCGATCCGGGACCCGACGGACCCTCGGGCACCCTCGTCCTCAAGGAAGGTCCGACCGGGCAGCTCACCGGCTCGGGAAGCCTGAAGTTCCCGCACGAGCCCACTCGGGCCTTCACGGTGGAGCGGGGCACGCACACCTACCCGGACGTCTACCTCCTCCTCTGGACGAGCGACCAGCACTCGGTGGAGTTCCTCGGCGAGATGTCGCCGGACGGGAAGGAGGTCACCGGTGGGCTCGGGGTCACGCGCGCCGTCCTCGTGAGGCAGTAGGAGCCCTGGGGAGGCGCGGTCGGTGGCTCGGCGTGAGGATCCCGGTCGAATTGCCGGCCCTCCGCAGCGGGGCCTATCCTGACGCTCCCCCGAAACGGGAGGGAGGTGCCTCCATGGCCGACGACGTGACGGCGCTCATCCGGGAATGGCGCTCCGGCGACGATGACGCCCTGGAGCGGCTGATCCCGATGGTGTACGCCGAGCTGAAGGCGCTCGCGGGCCGCAGCCTGCGGCGCGAGCGGCCCGACCACACGCTCGAAGCGACCGCCCTGGTGCACGAGGCGTACGGGCGCCTGGTCGACGCGGACATCGACTTCGCCGACCGCGCGCACTTCTTCGCGGTGGCCGCGCGGACCATGCGGCGCGTCCTGGTCGACTACGCCCGCGCCCGCGCCCGGCTGAAGCGCGGTGGCCCGCGCGTGGACCTGACCCTCGACGAGCAGCTCGCCTCCGTGCAAGAGCGCCCGGAGGAGTTCCTTGCGCTGGACGAGGCGCTGGAGCGTCTCGCCGCTCTCGACGACCGCAAGGCGAAGGTGGTCGAGCTGCACTACTTCGGGGGACTCACCTACGCGGAGATCGCCGAGGCGCTCGGCGTCTCGGACGTGACCGTGTTCAGGGACCTGCGTCTGGCCAGGGCCTGGCTCGCGGACGAGCTGGGCCCGGAAGCCGGCGGGGCAGGTCCCGACGCGGGCCGGCCCGGAGAGGAATGAAGGAATCGGGGGTGCGTTGCCGCTCCTTCGTCGGGAGGTCGCACCGGCTGGTGGTGGAGGAACTACGACGAGGGGTGACATGAGCGACGTGCGCTGGCAGAGGATCGAGGAGCTCTTCAACCGGGTGGTCGAGCTCCCGGAGGGAGAGCGTGCCGACGCGCTGGAGCGCGGCGCGGGCGGCGACGCGGCATTGAGGAAGGCCGTGGCCCGCCTCCTGGAGGCGCACGCCCACGAGGCGTCCCGGGTAGGCGCGGTCGTGGACCGCGCCGTGGACGCGGGCCCGCCGCCCTTCGGACGAGCGGGTGGGGCGGCCGGTCACTACGTGCTCGGGCGCGCGCTGGGCGAGGGAGGTATGGGCTCCGTCTATCTCGCGCGCCGATCCGACGACGTGTACGCGGCCGAGGTTGCGGTGAAGGTCCTGAAGGTCGGGGCGGTCGACGGTGACGCCGCGCGCCGCTTCCGCGCCGAGCGACGCATCCTCGCCGAGCTCAACCACCCGGGCATCGCCCGCCTCCTCGACGGCGGGATGACGGACGACGGCGCGCCCTATCTGGTCATGGAATACGTGGACGGTCCGCCCATCGACGTCCATTGCGCGGAGAAGGCGCTCTCCACGCGCGCGGTGCTCGAGCTCTTCCGGAAGGTGTGCGACGCGGTCCAGTACGCCCACGGACGGCTGGTCGTGCACCGCGACCTCAAGCCCGCCAACATCCTCGTCCCATCGAACGGGCAACCCAAGCTGCTCGACTTCGGGATCGCGAAGCTCCTGGCGGACGACCGCTCCGCCCTGGATCCGGGGATCACCCGCACCGGGCTCCGCCCGATGACGCCCAGCTACGCGAGCCCCGAGCAGGTCCAGGGCGGGCCGGTCACCACCGCGACCGACGTGTATGCGCTCGGCGTGCTCCTCTACGAGCTGCTCACGGGCGTGCTCCCCTATCCGGCTCAGGTCACGGACGGCCGCTCCCTGGAGGACGCCATCCTGGGCCACACGCCCGCGGCGCCGAGCGTCGCCCTCACCACGCGGGACGGGGCGCGGTCGACCAACGGCGGGTCGCGCGAGGCGTCCGCCCGCACCCTCCGTGGCGACCTCGACACCATCGTGCTCAAGGCGCTGCAGAAGGACCCGGTGCGGCGCTACGCGAGCGTCGAGCAGCTCTCGGACGACCTGGGCCGACACCTGTCCGGGTTGCCGGTGCGCGCACGGCCCGACACGCTGGGTTACCGGGTCGGCAAGTTCGTGCGGCGCAACTCGGGCGCCGTGGGCTCGGCCACCCTCTCCTTCCTCCTCATCTCCGCGCTCGCCGTGAACAGCGCGTGGCAGGCGGCGCGCCTCGAGCGGGAGCGCGACGCCGTGCGCGTCGAGCGCGACAAGGCCGCCGCGGTCTCCTCCTTCCTCGTGGGCGTGTTCGAGGCTTCCGATCCCGACCAGGCGAAGGGAATGGACGTCACGGCGCGCGACATCCTCGCCAACGGCCGGCGGAGAGCGAGCGAGGAGCTGGCCGACAACCCCGAGGTCCAGGCGGAGGTGATGGCGGCCATCGGATCCGTATACAAGAGCCTCGGCGACTACGCTGCGGCCGACTCGGTGCTGACGGATCGCCTCGAGCGGGCTCGCGCAGGCTGGGGAGAGGAGAGCTCGGAATACGCCGCCGCCCTGCTCGACGTGGGCTCGCTACGCGACAGGCAGGACCGCTTCGAGGAAGCCGAGCGTGCCATCCGGCGCGCGCTGGAGATCGACACCGAAGTGCTGGGCGCCGACGCCGATGTCACGGCGGACGCGTGGGCCGTCCTCGCCGGGCACTACCAGGCGAGCGGGGAGCCGGCGAAAGCGGAGGCGCCGCTGCGCGAGGCGTTGCGGATCCGCAGGGTGACGCAGGGCGACTCGCTCGGGCCCATGAACGCGCTCTCGGTCGTGTACGGCGACCTGCAACGCCTCGACGAGTCGATCGACATGAGCCGTCGCGTCCTGGACGCGCGCCGCCGGATGTACGGGTCGGACAACACGGCGGTCGCAGCCGCGCTCAACAACCTGGGCGGCGGGCTCGCGAAGGCCGGGCGGCACGAGGAGGCGGCGGAGCGGCTGAGGGAGGGGCTCGAGATCACGGAGCGCATCCTGCCTGCGGGACATCCGTCCATCCAGGCGCTTCGCAACAACCTCGCCACGGAGCTGATCCTCGGACCGCATCGGTACGAGGAGGCCCAGGTGCTCCTCGACTCGGTGGCCGGCGCGATGCGCGCGCGGGGAGACCGCGTGCTCCTGGGCCGCACGCTGATCAACGTTGCAGCCGTGGCCTCGCTCCAGGGGCGCCACGCGGAGGCGCTGGCGGCGCTGCACGAGGCCCTCGACGTGTTTCGGCCCATCCTCGGACCCGACCATCCCTTCCTCGGCGTCGTGTACTCGGCGATCGGCTATGCGCAGCATCAGCTCGGGCGGCTCGACGAGGCCGAGACGAGCTTCAAGGAGGCGCTCCGCCTGCAGCGGGCCGGCTCGGCGCAGGACCCTAGCATTGCGCATACCCTGCGAAACTATGGACGGCTGCTCGTGGAGTCGGGGCGGATCGAGGAAGCCGAGCCGATGATCGCCGAGGCCGCGGAGCTCTACGCGCGCGCCTTTCCCCCTGACGACCCTCAGCGCCTCAGCTTCGACGTGGTGCGTGCGGAGCTCCTCCTGGCCCGGGGCGAGCGCGCCGAGGCGCGCACGATCCTGGAGAGCGTGGTCGCCAATGCGCGTGCCGGTGACGCCCGCACCGCCCGCGCCGCCGAGCTCCTGAAGGCGGAGTTCGGCGAGGGAGGCACGTGACGGGCTGACGCGACCCCGGCGGTCCTGCGCAGCCCCTGGAGGGCGTCCCGGCCACCGACGTCCCTACGACCCGCCGTTCCCCTGCCAGGAGCCGTACATCGGGTTCGGGATCACGAAGTACGCGTGACCGAAGCGCGCGAACGTCCCCTCATCCCCGCGCATCGCCTGGGTGAGGCCGGGAAAGTCCTGGATGTTGTCGCCGATCCACGCCACCACCGTGAGCGCGGGCAGGTCCGGCGCGGCCGTCCCATCCCGCACCCTGCGGAAGCGGGGGTTCTTGTCGGACTCCCCCGGCGGCTGGCAGAGCACGAGGTCCGGCCCCACGCCCAGGCGTGCGAGGTTGTCCCGGGTCGGGTCGCACAGCGCGTCCGCGCGATTCGTGACGATCACCACACGCCCTCCCATCGCGTGCACCCGCGCGGCGAAGACGACGGCGCCCGGCACCGCGGGTGCGGCGGCCTCGCGTACCCACGCCGCCCAGCTCTCGGCGGTGTAGCTGCTGTCCAGCACGGCGCGGCGTCGCTGATACTCGCTGTTGTCGAGCACCGTCTCGTCGGCGTCGAGGATCACGCCCCAGGCGGCACCCGAAAGCGCCGGGACGGTGTCACGCACATGCGCCTCGGCGACGGTGTAGGCCTGGTGGGCCAGGGCCCGGTATTCCGCCGAGCCGCGCACCCACGTCAGGGCGCCGGGGAGCGTAGGCGCCGCCGCGGCCGGCGGCGGCGCCGGAGCGCGGGGACCGGGAGCCGCGCACCCGGCCACCGCGGTGGCGACGAGGAGGAGGGCGGTCCGGAGGCGGGGAGCGCAGGGGGCGTGGGCATTCATGCCGGAAAGATAGCCGCCGTGTGCTGGGGCGCGCCTCGCCCCGGCGGGCATGATCTCTCCTCGTTGGCGGGCGCCCAGGCGAGTCGACGGGCGATGCCCACGGTCCGGTGGAAGGTCTGCGGGAGGTCGATCGCGCCGAGCATGGCGTGTGCCACATCCGCCCGCGAGACGACCACCCCGCCCACGAGATTCCGGCCCAACGCCGTTCGATAACGACCCGTGAGCCGCCCGTCGGTCAGGCGAGGTGGACGGAAGCTGGTCCACCGCAGGCCGCTGGCGCGGAGCGCGTCCTCCATCCGGGCGAGGTCGCTGAACACCCTGCCCAACGCCCTGCGGGCGATGCGGGCGATGACGTGGCGCATGAAGAACCCATCGCCTGGATCGTGCGTGGGGGGATGCGGGTTCCCGGGGGACGGCACCGCTCCAACCGGTGCGGCGCTCACCACCACCAGCCGCTCGACCCCGGTCGCTTCCATGGCCTCGACGATGGCCCGCGTGCCTCGCTCCGCGATGCCCGCCTCGGCGTTCGAGTGCGGCCCCAGCCCGGAGAGCACGGCGTCCGCGCCGGCGACCGCCCTCTCCAGGGTGCGGGGGTCGGGCGTCGCGAGGTCCGCCCGGATCACGCGTGTGCCGTTCGTAGGCGCGCCGAGCTTGGCCGGGTCTCGCACCACCGCCGTGACGTGATGCCCGGCAGCCAGCGCCTGCTTCAGGAGCTCCCTGCCGATGCCGCCGCTGGCGGCGAAGATCACGAGGTTCATGCCGCGCTCCCCCCCGGCCGGTGCTCCACGGCGCCGGCCAGCGAAGCGCCCAGTGCGATGGCGATGCCGCCGCTCAGGAGGTGGGTGAGCGAGACGATCCAATGATGTGGCCCGGGCAGCAGCAGCGCCTGCAGTCGGCCGAAGACCACGATGCCCAGGCTCCAGAGGAGCACGAACGTCGCGAAGCCACGCCGCGTGCCGGACTGGAACGCGAGCGCGGCCGTGGCGCACACGGAGAGCACCAGCACGATTCCGAGCAACATGTGGACCGGGAGCCACGAGCGGGCGTGACCCGACCAGATGGTGAGGCCGAGCAGCATCGCCCCGGCGCCGGACAGGCGTATGAGGATCTTCAGATATCGGGATGAAGTGGTCATGAGAGGGTCTCCTTCGAGGTATCCATCACGGGCGGGACGCGTCCCGCCGTCGCGACGAGTCGACGAACTCAAGACCACACGGACGCCCGGGGTGTGACAACTAGGGCTCGGCGGGAAGGCCCCGCAGCTTGTCGGGGCTGCCGATGGCGTAGACGGTGTGGATGCGCTCGCCCCGGATGTCGAACACGAGCGCGGCCTGCGGCCGTCCGCCCAGGTAGGCGAGGAAGCCCGGCTGGCCGTTGATGGTCGCGCGGTGGACCGTCGTGCCCGCGGGCACGAACCGTCGCATGACCCCGACGACGAACCGTGCGACGGCGTCGGGCCCGTGGACGGGCTGGAGCGCGGCGCCCGGTACCCGGCCGCCGCCGTCCGCCCACAGCGTGATGTCCTCCGCCAGCACGCCGATCAGCCCGTCCACATCCCCTTCCGCCGCCGCCCTCGTGAACCGCTCCACCAACCGGTCCGCCTGCTCCTGGTCCGCCTCGAAGCGGAGGCGCGTGGCTCCGATGTGCTTCTTCGCTCGCGTCATGAGCTGGCGGCAGTTGGCCTCGGACTTGTCCACGATTCGACCGATCTCCGCGTACTCGAAGTCGAAGACCTCACGCAGGAGGAAGACGGCCCGCTCGACGGGCGACAGCCGCTCCAGGAGCGTGAGGAAAGCCATCGACAGGGATTCGGCGAGCTCGGACGGTGCGGACGGGTCTGGCATCGTATCGGTCACGAGTGGCTCGCATCCATCACGCTGCCGAGCATCCGGTAGGCGATGGAGAAGAGTGACGCCCGCATCGAAGCGAAGGTGTCGGCTCGGCTTTCCATGTGGTTCCAGAACGAAGACACCGAAGGCCGTCCGACTGTGACACGTCCGACCGATCTCCACCGTCGAACCCGATCGCGCGGCGCTCGTCGGTGATCCGACCGGAGCCCCGTCCTACCCGTCGGAGGCCGGATCTCCGGGGGGCGTGTCCGACCCCCGGAGGAGCTGCTTACCCTGCTCGACCAGGCTGCTCAGATCGCGGGCGAGAACGGTGACCCGTTCTTCGTCCTCCTCCGAGAGCGCACCGTAGGCGCGAAGGCTGCGGCCCTCCAACTCCGACAGCGCGATTCCGGCGAAGAGGAACGACGTCTGGGCGTTCCACCGCGCGGACCTGTCGGGCTCGGGGGTGGGGATGCCGAGGGCGCCCAGCGCGTCGAGCATGCGGGCGCGCACCTCTGCCGCCAGCGCGGCCAGACGCCGTGCCTCCCACGGTGTCAGGTCCGATCGCTCCCGGTCGAAGCGGTTCGGCTCGGCCCGGGCCAGCCGCTCCACGTCCTCGAGGAGCTCGTTGACGTGGGCGAACGTCGCGCTCACCGCCCGCTGCTGGGCAATGTTGAGAGGCATCCTGAGCTCGTGTCCATCGCTCCGCGGGTCGGTGGCGTGGAGATCGGAGATCCGGTCGCGCCAGCGGCCGAAGATCCGCCCGTGCCGCGCAGGCCGCAAGGAAACGAGGGGCTGCCCTGCCGGGCGTCGCGCGCGGGCCGCTCGCGCGTCGGACGGCCCGAGGCCCGGGAAGCTCGCGCGCGCACCGGAGTGGCGCGGGCGCGCCGCGCGACGCAAGCTCTCCTGGTGGATATCCGGACCAAGCTCGTCTTCGCGCTGGTCGCCGCTTCCCTGGGCAGCATGTTGGCGTTCGGCGCGGTCACCGCGCCCCGCGTCGAGGGCTACATCCAGGAAGGCACCCTCGCGCGCCTCGACGACCTGGCGGAGGCGAAACGCGAATCGCTGGGATGGATCATCGTGGGCTGGCGAGATGGCGCGGAGCTGGTCGCGAGCCGCACGCAGCTCAGGGCGAGCCTCGACGACCGGGTCCGGACGGGGGCGCGCGCTCCGGTGGCTCGCATCCGGGGCATCCTCGACGACGCGATCACCGCCTCGCACAGCCTGGCGCTTCTCGCGGTCTACGATGTCGATGGAGATCTCGTCGCCTCCACGACGCGAGGCGGCGTGGCGGACCCCTGGGCCCTCGACAGGCCGCTCACGCCGCCCGCCGGGCTCCAGCCGGCCTACGTCGGTGTCGCTTTCACGGATTCCGGTTCCCCTCAGGTCGGCTTCCGGGCGCGCATGCGGGTCGGCGACCGCACGATCGGGAGCCTGCTGGCGGTGTTCGACGCACGGGAGCTCGTCGAGCTGACGTCCTCGCACCACGGACTGGGGGAGACCGGCGAGGTGCTCATCCTGGCCCGGGATGCGTCCGGGGCGCTCCACACGCTCCACCCGACCCGGCACGATCCGGGCAGGGAGGGGGCCATCGTCCTCTCGGGAGAGCCGGGGGGCCTCGTGGCGCGAGCGCTGTCGGATGGCGCTCCGCCGACTGCCGATGGACTCACCGACTACCGCGGACAGGAGGTCTGGGCCGCCACGCGCGCGGTTCCCGAGGTCGGATGGGGTCTCGTCGTCAAGGAGGACCGCGCGGAGGCGATGCGGGTCGCCGAGGAGTTCCGGGCATGGCTGAGACGGACGGCGCTCGTCCTCTCCGCGTTCGCGATCCTCGTCGGTGCCGCGCTGGGCCTCCGGTTCGCGATGCCCATCCACGGCCTGGCGGAGGTGGCCAACCGCATCCGGGAGGGCGAGATGGACGCGCGCGCCGATGACGCGCGCGAGGACGAGGTCGGCGTGCTGGCCCGGACCTTCAACCAGATGGCGGACGAGCTCGAGTCACGCATGACGCTCCTGCGCGAGTTCCGGAAGTTCTTCGACGTGTCGATCGACCTGATGTGCATCGCCGGAACGGACGGCTACTTCAGGCGCACGAACCCATCGTTCCAGAGGGTGCTCGGATGGAGCGAGGAGGAGCTCCTGACCCGGCCCTTCCTCGACATCGTGCACCCGGACGACGTCGCGAAGACGGAGCGCGAGATCGAGAAGCTCGCCGGGGGCATCCCGACCATCTCGTTCGAGAACCGGTTCTGTTGCAAGGACGGGAGCTACCGCTTGCTGCGTTGGACGAGCTATCCGCAGGACGGGGTGTTGTACGCGATCGCCCACGTCCTCGACCACTCCCCCGAGTCGTGAGCCGATGGCTCCGATGAAGCGGACCGCGGGTTGATCTACGCCCAACTGGTGGCCGGCTTCATCTACCTTCTCGGAGGTGGCGACCTGCTCGTCCGCGGCGCCGTGGCGCTCGCCCGTCGCCTCAGGGTCCCCCAGACGATCGTCGCGTTGACCATCGTCGGCTTCGGCACGTCGCTGCCCGAGCTCGTCGTGTCGATCCGGGCGTCGCTGGACGGACACCCGGGCCTCGCCCTGGGCAACGTGGTCGGGAGCAACATCGCGAACGTCCTCCTCGTCGGAGGCATGGCCGCTGCCGTCGCGCCGATCCGTACCGGGGACCGCACCGTCGCGCGCTCCGGGGTCGCGATGCTCGCGATCAGCCTGCTCTTCGTGGGGTTGTGTCTGGGGGGCGAGGGTCTGACCCGACCGGACGGCGCGATCCTCCTCGGCCTGCTCGTCGTGGGGTTGATCCTCCAGTTCCGCGACGGGCTCCGGGCCCAGCGCCCGGTGGACGCGAGGGCCGTCGAGTGGGTGCTGGGCCTTCCGAGCCAGCTGCCCATCATCGTGCTCTTCATCGGGATCGGTCTCGCCGTGCTGCCGCTCGGAGCGGATCTGCTCGTCGAGGCGGCCGTCGACATCGCGGGCCGTCTGGGTGTCTCCGAGACCCTGATCGGCCTGACGGTCGTGGCGGTCGGGACGTCCCTGCCGGAGGTGGCCACCACCCTGTTGGCGGCGCGGGCCAGGAAGACGGGCATGGTCGTGGGAACGATCGTGGGGAGCAACAACTTCAACATCCTCGGGATCATGGGAGCCGCCGTCGTCGTGAGTCGGCAGCCGGTCGCGATACCCGCGCGCTTCCTCCTGATCGACCTTCCGGTGATGGTGGGCGTCAGCCTGGTGCTCGTCTCCTTCTCCTGGCGACGACGCCCGATCCGTCGTCGGGCCGGAGTGGCGTTCCTGGCCGCGTACGTGGTCTACGTCGGCGCGCTGTACCTGATCGGCTAGGACGCGGGCTCCGGACGTCGGCGTGTGCGTCGGCATCGGCTGGCGTCGGCCGACCCCCGCGACCACACTACGCACGCTCGAGAACGACCCCGCGCCCGAACCCCAGGCGGGGTCCGAGCCTCCCAGCCAAGGCAGTCCCATGAGCCCGACACGTCGCGCACCGATCCTCATCGCCCTCCTCGCCGCCTTCCCGCTCTTCGGTCCGGAGGGCGCGGCCGCCCAGCAGCCCAAGACCTACCCGAAGCTCCCGAGCGAGACACCCGCGCAGGCGAAGCCCGCCACGGACTTCTTCGACTACGAGCGTCGCGACGTCATGATCCCGATGCGGGACGGCGTGCGCCTGCACACCGTGATCCTGGTCCCGAAGGGTGCCGCGCACGCGCCGATCCTGCTCACGCGCACCCCCTACGACGCGACCGGGCTGACCTCCCACGCCAACAGCGCGCACCTGGGCCCGATCCTGCAGGGCTACGACAACGCGACCGACGTGATCGTGGAGGGCGGCTACATCCGCGTCGTGCAGGACGTGCGCGGCAAGTACGGCTCCGAGGGCGACTACGTCATGAACCGCCCCCTGCGCGGCCCGCAGAACCCGACGCCCGTCGACCACGCCACCGACACGTGGGATACCATCGAGTGGCTGATCCACAACATCCCCGAGACGAACGGCAAGGTGGGGATCCTGGGGATCAGCTACGACGGCTTCCTCCCGCTCATGGCGCTGGTGGACCCGCATCCGGCCCTCAGGGTCTCCGTGCCCATGAATCCGATGGTCGACGGGTGGATGGGCGACGACTGGTTCCACAACGGCGCGTTCCGCGAGCAGATGATGTCGTACATCTGGGACCAGGAAGCGACGCGCGACGGGAGCATGGCGTGGGCCACCACGCACTTCGACGAGTACGACATGTTCATGGAGGCCGGCTCGGCCGGGGCGCTGGGGCGGATGCGCGGCATGGAGCAGGTCGGCTTCTGGCGGAAGATCCTCGAGCACCCGAGCTACGACGCCTTCTGGCGGGACCAGGCGGTGGACAAGGAGCTGGCGAAGCGCCCGCTCCAGGTGCCGGCGGTGATGCTCGTCCACAGCCTGTGGGACCAGGAGGACATCTACGGAGCGCCGGCCGTCTACCGCGCGCTCGAGCCCAAGGACTCCGCCAACGACCGGGTCTTCCTCGTGCTGGGTCCCTGGCACCACGGCCAGGAGATCGGGGACGCCAGCACCCTGGGCGAGATCCGCTTCGGCAGCGATACCGGGCTGTGGTTCCGGAAGAACGTGCTCGCGCCCTTCCTGGCGCACTACCTGAAGGACGACGCGCCCCCGATGGACGTCGCGCCCGTCACCGCCTACCAGACGGGCACCGACCGGTGGGAGCGGCTGAGCGCGTGGCCGTCCGGATGCGCCGGCGGGTGCGCGCCCGAGCCCACACCGCTCTACCTGGGGGCGGGCCTGACGCTCGGCTTCACAGCTCCCGCGGCGAGCGACGCCCCGTACGACGAGTACGTCTCCGACCCGTCCAGGCCGGTGCCGTACCGCAAGCGCCCCATCCCGTCGGCCACGTGGCGCTTCTGGCTGGTGGACGACCAGAGGGAGCAGTCCGGGCGACCCGACGTGCTCACCTACCGGAGCGACGTGCTCACCGCGGCGGTGCGGATCAGCGGGCAGCCCGTGGCCAACCTGGTGGCGTCGACGAGCGGGACGGACTCGGACTGGGTCGTGAAGCTCATCGACGTGTACCCGCCGGAGGTGGCCGACCACCCCGAGATGGGCGCGTACCAGCTCATGATCGCCGCGGACATCTTCCGGGGCCGCTACCGCGAGAGCCTGGAGACACCGAAGGCGATCACACCCGACGCGCCGCTGCCGTACCGCTTCCTCCTCCCGACCGCGAATCACGTCTTCCTGCCCGGACACCGGATCATGGTGCAGGTGCAGTCGAGCTGGTTCCCGCTCTACGACCGCAACCCGCAGACGTTCGTGCCCAGCATCTTCCTCGCGAAGCCGGAGGACTTCCGGAAGGCGACGCAGCGCGTCTGGCATGCGCCCGGGAGGGAGAGCTTCGTCGAGCTGCCCCTCGTTCGCGGAGGGTGAGGGCGGGCGCTCGTGGAGTGGGTCGGAAGCTCGCTGCGGCACGTCCACCTCGACCTGGCCGTGCACGGTCGTGACCGGGGGGGCTTGTATTTTAGGCTTGCCTAATTTACAATGCCCGACGGAGGTCAACGACACTCGAGAGACGGCTGCGAAGCGAAGGGCAGGGAGTGGCGCGATCCTACGGTACGGGCACCACGGGCGAGCAGGCGGGGCCACACCCCCGGGTGCAACGCGCGGCGCGGAACGCGATCGAGGGGAAATCCCGCGGCCTGAGGGCGATCCTGCCCTTCATCGGTCCGGCCTTCATCGCGTGCATCGCGTACATCGACCCGGGGAACTTCGCCACGAACATCCAGAGTGGCGCGGAGTTCGGGTACGCGCTGCTCTGGGTGATCCTGCTGGCCAACATCATGGCGATGCTGATCCAGGCGCTGGCCGCCAAGCTCGGGATCGCCACGGGGATGAACCTCGCCGAAGTGTGTCGGACACGTTTTCCCCGGTGGGTGAACTACTGCCTGTGGATCACGCAGGAGGTCACGGCGATGGCCACCGACCTCGCCGAGGTGCTCGGCGCCGCCATCGGCATCACGCTGCTCACCGGCATGCCGATGCTCGCGTCGGCGGCGCTCACCGGCATGACCGTGTTCATCATCCTGGCGATGCAGGGCCAGGGGTTCCGTCAGCTCGAGATGTTCATCGGCGGATCCGCGGCGGTGATCGCGCTGTGCTACCTGATCGAGACCATCCTGGCGAAGCCCGACTGGTCGCAGATCTTCTACCACAGCGTGGTGCCCAGCCTGCCGGGCAGCGACGCCGTCCTGCTGTCGGTGGGGATCATAGGCGCAACGGTGATGCCGCACGTGATCTACCTGCACTCGGACCTCACCCGCGGCCGCATCGTCCCGGCCAGTGACGAGGAGGCGCGTCGCATCGTCAACTTCAACAAGATCGACGTCGTCGTGGCCATGGGTCTGGCCGGGCTGGTGAACATGGCGATGCTGTTCATGTCGGCGAAGGTGTTCCACTTCACCGGGCACGCCGACGTGGCCGACATCAACACGGCCTACCAGACCCTGACGCCGCTCCTCGGGGGTGCGGCCGCGCTGGTGTTCGCCATCTCGCTGATCGCCTCGGGCGTCTCCAGCTCGCACGTCGGCACGATGGCCGGCCAGGTGGTCATGCAGGGCTTCGTGGACTTCCACATTCCGATCTGGCTCCGGCGCTTCGCGACGCTGGTTCCGGCGCTGGTGATCATCTACCTGGGCCTCGATCCCACGCGGACCCTGGTCATCAGCCAGGTCGTTCTCAGCTTCACGCTGCCCATTCCGGTGATCACACTGATCATGTTCACGCGGAACCGCGCCATCATGGGCAAGCTCGTCAATCACCCTGCCGTGACGGCCCTCGCCATCGTCTGCGCGACGGTCATCCTCTTCCTGAACGTGGTCCTGCTCTACCAGACGTTCGGTGGGCAGCTCCCCGACTTCGGCTGACCCGCATGGAAGCGCCGATGCGCATCCTCGTGCCGCTCGACGGCTCCCACCTGGCGGAAGCCGCGGTCCCCATCGCGGAGCGCCTGGCCGAGGCGTGCGGCGCCGAGATCACCCTCCTCCACGTCATCGAGAAGGCGGCCCCGTCGAGCATCCACGGCGAGCCGCATCTCGCCCGGGAGGAAGATGCCGAGGCGTACCTCACCGCCCTCGCGCAGGAGCTCACGGCGCGCGGCGCGACCGTCGATCATCACGTCCACGAGGTGCCGGTGGGTGACGTGGCGCGGAGCATCGCCGGACACGCCGACGAGCAGGGCAGCGACCTCGTCGTCGTCTGCACCCACGGAGGCGGCGACCTGCGCCGGGGGCTGTTCGGCTCCATCGCCCAGCGCGTGCTGCAGATGTGCCGTCGCCCGGTGTTGCTCGTGCGCACGCAGCGCGCTCCGGCGGTCCACCCGCCCTTCGATCCGGCCACGATCATGGTCGCGCTCGACGCCACGGTGGCGGCGGAGGCGGCGCTGCCGATGGCGAGCAGGTTGGCGCGCGCCCTGCACGCGCAGCTGCGTCTCGTGGTGGTGGTACCGACGCTGGAGACGGTCGCCGGGGAGCATCAGCCGAAGGCGACCCTCCTTCCCGGCACCACCCGCATCCTGCTGGATGCGGCCGAGGAGCAGGCAGCCGCCTATCTGGACGAGCTCTCCGACTCCCTGCGCGCGACCGGCGTACCGAGCGTCGCGGAGGTGCGTCGGGGTGCGCCGGTCGCCGAGCTGGCTGCCGACGCCGCCGAGCACGGCGACGGGCTGGTGGTGGCCGCCACGCATGGTCGGGCGGGGCTGCAGGCCATCTGGTCGACCAGCGTCGCCGCGCGGCTGATGAAGCGCACGAACGCACCGATCCTCCTGGTGCCGATCGTCGAGCCCGCGCCGGAAGTGTCGACGTAGGAGGGTTCCGCCGCGCGGCCCTGCCACCCAGGCCCCCGCCCCGGGGTCCTCCTGGTCGGGTCGATTCCCGAGGATGTCGGAGGGTGGCATGGACAGCCAGGGTCGAGCACGGGCGTTGCGCCGTCACGCCTCCACGCGGCGGAGATGCACCGACGTGAGCCAGCCAGCCCCAGCGAGGCGCGGGCGTTCCCCGATCTCGCGAAGGAATACTTCGATCGGGCGCCGGGGCGGGTGCTGACCGCCCTCGCGGCGGCCTTCGCTGAGCTGGGCGAAGCCGGCCAGGGAGCACGTCGTCGCGTGCGCCCGCGAGGGCGTCGAGACCTTCCTGGCGCGCTACGGGGCGACGCCCCTCGACCCCGGAGCGTCGGGCTGACCTTCGGGTGCTGGCCCCGGTCAGCTCCCGCTGCCCAGCGCCTGGAGCAGGCTGCGCGGATCCACGCTGGTGGTACCGGAGCGCACCACCCAATGGAGGTGCGGACCGGTGACCCGCCCCGTCGCCCCCACCCGGCCGATCGGGGTGCCGGCGTCCACGGTGTCTCCCACCTCGACGAGCTGCTCGCTCAGGTGGAAGTATCCGCTGATGAGCCCGGCGCCGTGGTTCACGTAGACGATGTTCCCCGCCAGGAGGAATCGGTCCACCAGCGCCACCACGCCACGCGCCGCGGCCACGACCGTGTCCCCGGGCTCCCCGTCGAGGTCGAGCCCCAGGTGTCGGCTGGAGACATGTCCGTTGAAGATGCGCCCGTCGCCGAATCCGCCCGTGACCCGGGCGTTCCTGGGGAGAACGGCGTCGCGCGTCCACAGCCGGGCCGTCCGCTCCGCCTCGCTCGAGACCGCGGCGGCCTTGGCCTGGTCGCGGGCCAGGCGGGCGCGGTTCGGCGCGCTCAGGGGCGAGCCGAGCTCCGGTGCCACCGTCAGCTTCTCGTGGTGATAGGTCCCGGCGGTCACGGGCACGGAGGCCGTGAGGGAGCTCGTCACCCCGGAAGCGTCGACCAGGGTGAGGGCCACCTCGACGCTGTCGGACGCATCCACGGGGACGGGCGCCAGCGACTCCAGGGCGCCGTCACCCGCAGGATAGAAGACGAGCGCCTCCCCACCGGCCCTTCCGGATACGTCGTGGAGCGTCGTCGCCGGTGCGGGCGTCACGCGTACGACGAAGAGCGTTCCCTGGCCGGGTCGATCGGGGCGCCAGGTCAGCGAGGCGGGGGCTGGGACTCTGCCGCGCATCCGGGCCGCGGCGACCGACGGGGGGGCGCCGAGGGGCTCGACGGCGGCCCCGGGCGGCACCACGCCCGGCGGTGCCACGAGCCCGGCGAGGACGACCGCGAGCCCTGCTCGCCTCACGTGCATGGCCGGCCCGGCGGCTAGCCTGCGAGCTCTTCGAGGGTCTCGGTCAGGAGCTCGTAGAACCTCCCGACGGAGGCCACGTCCACACGCTCGCCGGGGGAGTGGGGGAACTCGATCTGCGGCCCGATGGAGATCATGTCCATGCCCGGGACCATCTCCCCGATGAGCCCGCACTCCAGGCCCGCGTGGATGGCCTCGACCCGCGGCTCGTATCCCAGGACCCGCGCGTGCACGGAGCGGACGATGCCGAGGAGCCTCGAGCCCAGATCCGGCTTCCACCCCGGGTAGCCGTCGTGGTGCTCCAGCTCGGCGCCCGCCAGCGCCGCGACGGCGGTGATCTTGTCGCGGATCCAATCCAGACCGGAGGCCACCGACGAGCGCGAGCTCATGAGGACCGTCAGGACCCCGTTCGCGCTCTTCACGGCGGCCAGGTTCGTGCTGGTCTCCACCAGCCCCGGGATGTCGTTGCTCATGGCCGCGACGCCGTGGGGCAGCGCCACCAGGAGCTGCAGGGCCCGCGCGCCGGCGTCGGCGGTCCACACGGTGTCCGGCATGGCGAACTCGCCCACGCTCATGTCCATGCCCGGCTCCGGCACCGAGAACTCGGCCTTCACGCGCTCGAGCTGGGTGCGGAGCCGCGCGAAGAAGTCCCCTGCCGCGCCCTGCTGGATCACCACCTTGGCCCGGGCCTCACGCGGAATGGCGTTTTGCTTGTTCCCGCCCTCGATCGCCGCGACGAGTCCGGGCTGCTCCGCGGCGCGTAGCATGCGGGCGAGGAGCTGGACGGCGTTTCCCCGCTGCAGGTGGATGTCCACGCCCGAGTGCCCTCCGGCGAGGCCGAAGAGCCTCACGGTGTGTGCGGTGGCCTTCGCCGGGGCGGACGTCGTGTCCAGCGCGAGCGTCAGGTCGGTGTCGGCGCCGCCCGCGCACCCCACCGTGAGGGTTCCCTCCTCCTCGGAGTCCAGGTTGATGAGCTGCTTCCCGGAGAGCAGGGAGGCGTCGAGCTCCGCGGCGCCGGTGAGCCCGGTCTCCTCGTCGATGGTGAAGAGGAGCTCGAGGGGACCGTGCACCAGGTCGTCGGCCTCCATGACGGCGAGCATCGCGGCGACGCCGATGCCGTTGTCCGAGCCCAGCGTCGTGCCGTCGGCCGTGAGGTACTCCCCGGCTCGCTTCGGCCTGATGGCGTCGGTCGCGAAGTCGAAGTCCACGTCGGAGTTCTTCTCGTTCACCATGTCCAGGTGTGCCTGCAGGATGGTCGTGGGCGCTTTCTCCCTGCCCGCCGTCCCCGGCTTCTTCACCACCACGTTCCCCGTGGCGTCGACGCGGTGCTCCAGGCCGTTCCGCTCGGCGACGCCCACCACGAAGGCCCGCATCTTCCCCTCTTCCTTCGAGCCCCGGGGGATGGTGAGGATCGTGTCGAAGTGCGCCCACAGGGGCTTCGGTTCGAGGTCGGATACGAAGGTCATGGTTCCTTTCCGGTGGAGCCGCGCGCGCGCCGGGTCGGGCTCGTCGGCCGGCGCGGGTGGCCGACGGACGGAATCTGGCGAAGGGCGTCCGGGATCGGAACGGAGACCGTCCTCCCTTCTCAGCAGCTTCCGTTCAGGTGGCAGTTGGCCGCGATCCCGTCCGACGGGACGGGAAAGAGCGTTCCCGGGACCGTGGCGGCGACCGAGCCGGGATCCCAGGAGTCCGACTGGATCCCGAAGCGGTACATGTCCGCGAGCCGCGGCCCGGTCATGAAGAGTCGTGTGCGGCGCTCGTGGATGAGCATGTCCCGAGCCGTCACGTCCGAGGCCGCGCTCCACGCGCTCAGGCCCTCGGCGATCCGGGGCTGATTCACCTGGGCGGCGAAGGTCGCGGTGTCGGTGCGGGCGAGGGCGTCCTCGGCCACGATGAGGTGCATCTCCCGGGCGCTCATGACGGTGAGGGTCTTGAACGGACAGGGCCCCGGGGCGTAGAAGACGTCGAAGATGACCCGATTCACCGACGGGTCCGGGACGCCGTCCAGCGGATCCAGGAGGGCCATGGACGCGGACCGCAGGTTGTCGGGAGCCGGCACCGCGTAGCGGTTCCCGAACCGCAGGCTGACGAGGCAGTTCACCACCGAGGCCGTGTTCGAGCCGATCACCTGAAAGGGGAAGTCGAACTCGAGACGCCAGTCGCTCGCATCGGCCGCGAGCGCAGCGAGGGCGTCGGCTGCCGCATCGGCCGATGAGACGAGCCCACCGCCCGACAGGTCGGCCGGAGGCGGTCCTCGAGCGCGCCGGCCTGGTAGAGGCTGTCCACGACGTGGATCCCCTCCGTCGTGAACCACTGCGCCGACGCGAACAAAGGGAACGTGCTGTTCAGCCCCGCGTTGCCGGGCGTAGAGAGGTCCCCACGGTCCAGCTCACCCCACTGGGCGTACTGGCCGACGAAGCGGAGCTCGTCGGAGGCGGCCGACAGGAGGAGGAGCATCCCGTCCCAGCCCGACTCGACCTTGGCCAGCGCGCCGTTCGCCCACAGGTCCGCGGACTGTGCGGTGCGCACGTCCGTGGCGTCGATGAAGGACGGATTGTCGACCTCGAGCAGTCGGTCGCACGCGCCGACGGCGCCCACGACCACGGCCGCCACCGCGCCGGCGGCCACGCGGGTCGCGAGCCTCGCGAGGGAGGGGGCCGGCATCAGAAGACGACCCGGACGCTGAGCGCGAAGCGTCGCTGCAGCGGCATGGTGAAGGTGTCGGTTGCACCCAGGAAGTTGCACTGGATCGCGTTCGGTCCACCCTCACCTCCGCCCCCGCATCGACTCTCCTCGCTGGCCTCCGGATCCGTCCCCGGGTAGCGCGTCCAAACGGCGAGGTTGCGACCGCTGAGGGTGACGCTGAGATCCTCCGTCCGCAGCCGGCCCGCGAAGGCGTCCGGGACCCGGTACGTGACGCTCAGCTCCCTCCAGCGGACGAAGTCCCCGGGCTCGATCTGGTTGAGACCGGGGAACGGGTCCAGCGCGGCGAGCTGGGTGGCCCACGTCATCGCGGCCGCCATACGGGCGTCGGGATCGGTGCGCGTTGCCGGGTTCAGCAGCGTACTCTCGACCTCGGCGGTCTCGAGGGTGTTCCGTCCCACGACGGGATGTGCGTTGCGGAAGGCCCCGGTCAGGTCGTTCACGCTGTAGTTGCCGGCTCGGTATTCGAAGAGCGCGCTCACGTTGAGCCGGCGCCCCAGTGTCACGTCGGCGCCGAAGCTGCCCTGCCAGTCCGGCGTGGGCTTGCCCAGATAGGTGTCGAAGAGATCGCCGTCCCGGTCCTCGTCCTCCAGCATCGGGGCGAGGCGGGGATCGCTCAGGTTGATGGCATCCTGCGACGTGAGGAAGGACCGGAACGTCGCCACGTCGTCCGGTCGACCGTCGCGGTCGGAGTCGAACGGGACCGTCGAGCCCGGCGTGTAGCACGCAGCCGCAGCACCGTGTGCGCACGCCGGGATCATCCGTGCCCCCAGGAACGAGCCCGGCGCCAGCCCTTCCGCGATCACGTTGAGATGGCGTGTGTAGGTGCCCGAGACCGCGATGAGCGGCGCCCCGCCCATGTTGGTGACGATCTCGGATGTGTAGGCGGCGTTCGCATGCAGGTTGACGGAGAGCCACGATCCCTCGAACGCGAGTCCCTTCACCTGCAGCTCCCAGCCGTGGGCGTCCACCTGGCCGATGTTGTCGAGCTGCGGTCGGGTGAACCCCCCTGCCGACGGGTATTGCCGGGGGATCAGGGCGTCGCGCGTGGTCCGGTCCCACCAGGTCACGTCGAAGCCGAGCCTCTCGCCCAGGAGCGCGCCCTCCGCACCCAGCTCGATTTCTGTGGACCGTTCCGGCTCGAGGTCTGGATTGCCGAGGTTGCCCGGGACGATCCCTCCCCCCGTCGGCGTCCGGGCGGGAGAGTAGGTCGTGGACTTGTCGAACGCGCCCGGCTGCAATCCGGACGTCCCGATCGCGGCCCGAAGGCGCAGAGTGGACAGCCAGCCCAGGGGCCACGACGGCAGCTCGCTGAGGAGGGTCGAGACGCCGGCCTTCGGATAGAAGGCGGCTCCGGCATCGCGCCCGAACGCGCTGGTGCGGTCGAGGCGGGTTCCGACCGTGGCGAAGGCCCACTTCCGATACCCGACCTGCTCCTGGACGAAGCCGCCCAGGCTCACCTTGGACTCGAAGAAGTCCTCGGCGCTCGTCTGCTCGGCCGCACCGAGAACCTCGATGCCTGGTGCCGGGAAGGTTGCGCCCAGCGCTCGCGCGAATCGTGAGTCCGAGAAGAACCGCTGGCCGCCGACCACGAGCTCCGAGCGGAGGTCCGGGCCGAGCGCCGAGCTCCACCCCAGCCGGGCGTCCAGCGTCACTTCGCGGTGCGCGCGCGTGTAGACCGTGCGCTCCCCGCCCGCCGGCATGCTCGTGGAGCTGGGCGAGCGCGAACAGGCCCTCGATCTCCTCGAGGACATGATGTCACGGCCGTCGGCGATCTCGGCCAACCTGCTGAAGGTGCAGCCGGAGTGGGACGCGATCCGGGACGATCCCCGGTTCCGGGCCCTCGTGGCGGGCGGCGGGGGACGCGGGGGAGTAGGGTCCGCCCCGCGTCCCCCGTGTCTCGCGCCGTCGCCTCAGACGGTGAACTCGAAGTAGGCCGTGTAGTCGTTCACGACCTTGCCGTTCGCCTTCGTCGTCTTGAAGCGCAGCGACTTCTCGACCGGGTCGGGGATCGTCGAGTTCAGCAGCGCGAGGTCCCCTGTCGTCAGGGACAATTGCGTGACGTTGCCGATGACGTCGTCGGCGAAGACGATGCCCTTCGTGGCGTCGATGGCCGCGCGGAAGTTGCTGATCATCGTCGTGACGTACGCGCTGTACGCGCGGTTCGTGTTGCTCACGCGACTGGCCAGGAGGTTGTCGCGCACGGCCCCGCGGATGATGTCCGGGCTGCCGTTGTCGTTCTCCATGAACCCGACCAGGAAGATGACGTCTTGCGGCTGCGCGATCTTCCGGGCCTTGCCGTCGAGGTCCCAGAACGGCTGACGGCTGGCGGAGGGCAGGTGGGCCGTCGTGCGCGTCTCGTAGCGGTCGACCCCCTTCCACGGTCCGATCTTCACGACGTTCACGGCGGGCAGGTTCACGCCGACGATCCCGGCGTTCACCACGTTGAGCATGTCGAACGTGGCGATGAGCAGGTACGGCTCGTCGTGCCCGATCTCGCGCTGCGCGGCCTGGCACTCGATCCGGTCGAGCTTGCCCAGGATGTTCTGCGCCTTGGGCTGCTCGGCCAGGCACTCGTCGAGGTCGGCCTGGGTCTGCGTGATGTCGGCGTCGATGTCGGCGAGCACGTCCTTCGCGGCTTCCCACCCGGCGTTGTGGGGCATCGAGTTCACGATGGTCTGTTGCTCGCGCCGGCGATCCTTCAGCTGGTCGAGCTCGGTCTGCAATGCGGTGCACGACATGGTGTTCCTCCGGTTGGCGGTTCATCCCCCTGTCCCACGGCGAGGAAGCGGTCCGGAGATGGACAGCCGACGAAGGGGCGTGTCGCGCACCGCGCCCGTTCGTTGCCCCTCGAGCCGCGTGCGGCGTACCTTCGCGCCCTCGTGCGACCCCACCCCACCGACGCCAGGAACCATGCGCACGTCCTCGATCGTCTCCGCGGCTTTCGCGACCATTGTGGCCACCGCGATGCTCGCTCCCCTCCCCGTCGCCGCGCAGGACGCGAGCGCGGCGTACACCGCACCCTACCAGCACAAGGCGCTGGAGATCTATCGGCACATCGTCGGGATCCGGAGCGCGGAGGGTCAGGGGAGGGTCCCCGAGGTCGCGCGCTACCTGGCGGAGCAGTTCCGACAGGGTGGCTTCCCGTCCGAGGACGTCCACGTCCTCCCCTTCACGAAGGGGAACGGAGAGGAATCCGCGGGGCTCGTGGTGCGCTACCGCGGCGACGGCTCGTCGGGCAGCAAGCCTATCCTCCTCCTGGGGCACATGGACGTGGTGGACGCGCTGCCCAAGGACTGGGAGCGCGACCCGTTCACGCTCGTGGAGGAGAACGGGTATTTCTTCGGACGGGGATCGTCCGACGACAAGATGGGCGTCACCGTGCTGACGACGACCTTCCTGCGCCTGAAGGCCGAGGGCTTCGTGCCCACCCGCGACCTCGTCATCGCGTTCAGTGGCGACGAGGAGACGGGGATGATCTCCGCCCGGGAGCTCGTGACCACCCACCGCGACCTCACGGACGCCGAGTTCGCGCTCAACTCCGACGGCGGGGGTGGCGCCATGGATCCCGACGGGAAGCCCCTCCTGTACGTGGTCCAGGCTTCCGAGAAGACGTACGCTACCTTCGAGCTCACGGTCACCAACCCGGGCGGCCACAGCTCGACGCCGCGCACCGACAACGCCATCTACGAGCTGGCGACGGCGCTGAAGCACATCGAGGCGTACCGATTCCCCGTGATGGTGAACGACGTCACGCGGGCGTACCTGCGTGCCATGTCGAAGGTCCAGTCCGGCGAGGTGGGGAAGGCCATGGCCGCCCTGGCCGACGACCCCACGGACGAGCACGCCGCCGATGTCCTCTGGCGCGAGCCCGAGGAGGTGGGCATCACCCGCACGACGTGCGTGGCGACCATGCTGCGGGCCGGCCACGCGGAGAACGCGCTGCCGCAGTCAGCGACGGCGACGGTGAACTGCCGGATCTTCCCGGGGGTGGCGGTGGCCGATGTCCGGAAGACGCTGGATTCCATCGCTGCCACGCCGGGGCTGAAGATCGAGGCCCTGGACGATCCGAAGGCCAGCCCGGCGTCTCCCGTCCGCGCCGACATCATGGACGCGGTGGCCGCGGCGGTGCACGCGCGGTTCCCCGACATCTCCGTCATCCCGGCCCAGGCCTCCTACGGGACCGACGGCAAGGAGATCCGGGCGGCGGAGATTCCCACGTACGGTGTCGCGGGGCTCTTCATGAGGGACAAGGACCAGTTCGCCCACGGCCTCAACGAGCGCGTGGAGGTCCGGAACTTCTATGCGGGGCTGGAGCACTGGAAGATCCTCATCACCCGGCTGGCCGGGAGAACCGCCACCTGAGGAGGGCACCATGAAGGACCGTCCCCGGATCCGCGCGCCGATGACCCTCCTGGCGCTCGCCCTCCTCGCCGCCCCCGCGGCCGCGCAGACCCTGCGCGCGACCGGCACGACCGCGATCGTCGGCGCGACGCTCATCGACGGCAACGGCGGCCCGGCCGTTCCGGGCACGACCATCCTCGTGCGTGACGGCCGCATCGCCGAGATCGGGCCCGCGGCGTCCGTCCGCGTCCCCGGGGGCGCGCGCGTCATCGACGCGTCGGGCCGGTTCGCCACGCCCGGCTTCATCGACACGAACGTCCATATCTCGCTCTACAACAACGGCGAGTCGATGGTGCGCTACGAGGACAGGTTCACCGACCTGGTCCTCGAGACCGCGCAGCTCGTGCTCAAGCACGGCGTGACGACCGTGCGCGACAGCTACGGCGCGCTCGTTCCGCTCATCGCCGTGCGCGACTCGATCGCCCGCGGATACGTCGCGGGCCCGCGCATCCTCGTCGCGGGCAACATCGTCGGCTGGGGCGGGCCCAAGTCGCCCTTGTTCTCCAACGCGACTCCGTCGACGTACTTCGACGAGCGCATGATGGACTTCATCGCGCAGGGGGCGGGCGAGGAGCTGCTCGACATGTCGCCGGACGAGCTGCGCGTCGCCATCGACGCGTACCTCGACAAGGGCCCCGACTTCGTGAAGTACGGCGGCACGGCCCACACGAACAACCTGATCACGTTCTCGCCCCGGCAGCAGGAGGCGATCGTCGAGGAGGTGCACCGGCGTGGGCTGTTCGCCGAGGTGCATTCGACGAACCCCGAGCCCCTGCGCATCTCCGTGCTCGCCGGCATCGACCTCATCCAGCATCCGGAGATCCACGACGTGGAGATCCCGGACGAGCTGGTGGACCTGATCATCCAGCGCCACGTGATCTGCTCGATCCTGTCGAACGGCATCACCGGCAAGCCGTGGGCGGACTACCTGAAGTCCCGCGAGCGGGCGGACTCCGCGCGCACCGACTCCCTCGAGAACAAGACGGAGGTCGAGCGCGACAAGACCGGTTGGGAGCTGCGCCAGGAGCGCCGTGCCACGCTCACGGCGGTCCGCCGCGCGAACGCCCAGAAGCTGATCCGGGGCGGCTGCATGACGACGCCGTCCACGGACACGTATCTCCGGAGCGCGCCGGAGTTCCTGCGCACGCCGCGCAACGACGAGTACTTCATGCCGGGAACGGCGACGCTCACCGCGATCGAGGGGCTGGTCGAGCTCGGCATGACGCCCTCGCAGGCGATCGTCTCTGCCACGCGCAACGGCGCGATCGCGTCGCAGGGACTCGACGACTTCGGCACGCTCGAGGTCGGCAAGCTGGCCGACATCCTCCTGCTGGACGCGAGCCCGCTCGACGACATCAAGAACATCCGCAAGCTGTCCATGCTCATGAAGGGGGGCGTCGTCATCGACCTCGACAAGCTGCCCGAGCACCCCGTGTGGGAGCGCGGCACACGGGGATCCTGACTCAGCCTCCCCGCCGCCCCTCGGCGTAGGCCGCCTCGACGATCCGCAGCGTCTCGAGGTTGTCCTCGGGCCGGGTCTCGAACGCATCGCCGTCGGCGAGCCGGTCGAGGAAGTGCTCGATGGCGCCCCGCCAGGACGCCAGGTAGTTCGCCTGGAGGTCGACCGTGACCTCCTCGTCGACGACGCCGACCGAGCGGAGCCGGTCGCGGATCAGCGTGATCGAGCCGCGCGTGCCGAGGATCTCGAGCCGGTCGAAGAGCCCGGCGGGCTCGCCGATCGCCATGAAGTCCCCGACGAGCGAGACCGCGGCGCCGCCCTCGTCGGTCAGCGTCAACGCGGCGCGGTCCTCGCCGCGGATCGCCGTGCAGGACTTCCCGAGCGTCGCGCTCTTCAGCTCGAGCGGGCCGAGCAGGAAGCGGAGCGCGTCGACGTGGTGGATCATCACCTCCATGAGGAGCATCCGCTCGAGGCCGGCCATCATCGGCTGGCGGACGAGCGCGGGCAGGTCGCCGTTCTCGTCGGGCTGCAGGCCCGACGTCAGCACCGCCATGCGGACCGTCCGCACCTCGCCCACCCGCCCCTCGCCGAGCCAGCGTGCGATCAGGCGGTAGTGCGGACGGAACCGCCAGTTCTCGTGCACCATGAGGCGCGCGCGGGCGCCGACGTCGGCCACGAGCCGCTCGGCCTCCGCGAGCGTCGGAGCGAGCGGCTTCTGGCAGAGGATCGCGAGACCCCGATCCGCGGCGAGCCGTGCGATCGGCGCGTGGAGCTCGCGGGGCGCCGCGATGTCCATGGCGTCCAGCGCGACCCCTTCGAGGAGTGCCTCCGCCGAGGCGTACACACCGTCGATGCCGTACGCGCCGGCTCTCGCCTTCGGCGGCGCCGAGGTCGGGATCCGCGATCGCCACCACCCGCGCGCGCGGGTGGAGCGAGCGCCACGCGTCCAGGTGATAACCGGCCGCCCATCCGGCGCCGATCAGCCCGACGCGCGTGGCGCTACCGCCCTGCGTCGTGGCGCTCATGGGGCTCCACCGGTGACGACCGCATGTGGGATCCAGAGGATGAAGTCGGGCAGGAGGACCGCCATGAGGACGACGGCCAGCGAGATTGCGTAGAAGGGCACGAGCGCCCGCAGGGCCGCGCCGATCGACGTCTCCCCGAGGTCCGCGGCGATCAGCAGGCAGAGACCGTACGGCGGCGTGATCAGCCCGATGGCCAGCGTCAGGACGACCACGATGCCCATGTGGTACGGATCGATGCCGCCCGCCTTCGCGATCTCCCCCACGATCGGCTGCATGATGATGATCGCGGGGATCGCGTCCATGAAGGAGCCGAGGACGAGGAAGATGACGACGACCGCCGCGAAGATGCGCAGCGGCGAGCTGAGCACGCCGGCTCCGGCCAGCCACGACACGATGCCCTGCGGCACCGAATAGTACGCCAGGGCCCACCCCCACAGCGACGCGGCGGCCACGCACAGCAGCGACAGCGAGAAGAGGCCGATGCTGTCCTCCGTCAGCCGGAAGAGGCGGCCCGGGTCGAGCCGGCGCGTCGCGAACGAGAGGAGGAGCACGTACACGACGGCGATGACCGAAGCCTCCGTGGCCGTGAAGACGCCGCCCAGGATCCCGCCGATCACGATGACCGGGATGAGGAGCGCCGGCCAGGCCGACCGCGTGGTGGCGAGCAGGCGCCGCGGCGAGAACGCCGTCGCCTCGGTGATCCCCTCGCGTGTGGCCACGCGCCACGCCCACACCATCTGCCCGAGGCCGATCAGGATGCCGGGCACGATTCCCGCGAGGAACATCGCCCCGACCGACAGGCCCGCCGTCGCGGCGTAGATGATCATCATCAGGCTGGGCGGGATGATGTTGCCGAGCGTGGACGATGCCGCCGTGATGCCGACCGCGAATCCGGTCGGATAGCCCTCGCGCCGCATCGCCGGGATCATCACCGAGCCCACGCCGAGCGTGTCCGCCGACGACACGCCGGAGATGCCCGCGAAGATCATCGACACGGTCACGTTCACGTGCGCCAGCCCGCCGCGCAGCCATCCTACGCCCGCACGCGCGAAGTCGATCAGCCGTACCGACACGCCGGTCTCGTTCATGGCCTGGCCCACGAAGAGGAAGAACGGAACGGCGAGGAGCGGGAAGTTGTTCAGGCCGACCCAGATCCGCTGGGGCACGATCGTCATCGACACGTCGCCCTCCACCGCGATCGCCAGCGTCGCGGAGATCAGCATCGCGAACGCGATCGGCACGCGGACCAGCACGAGCACGGCGAACGCGCCCAGGAGCAGCCAGATCATCACTCGCCGCCCCGCAGGGGGGGTGGCGGCGGCGCCTGCCCGCTCCGTGCCGCGCGCAGGTCGGCGACCAGGTTGGCGACCGTGTAGACGATGGTGAGCGCGGCGAACAGGGGGATCGCGGTGAAGACCAGGCCCATGTCGAGGTTCGAGTTCGTGGCGGTGCGCAGACGCCCGGCCAGCGCGTACCCTGTGCCCTGGATCAGGAGGAAGACCGAGAAGGCGAGGACGCACAGGTTCGGCACCAGGTCGAGGAGGACCCGCCCGACGCCGCGCTTCGGCGCGGACCTGCCCATGCCGATGTCGAGCACGAAGTGGCGCCGGTTCCTGACGCTCATGGCCGCGCCCAGGAGCACCGTCCAGAAGAAGAGGAAGCGCGCGACCTCCTCCGACCAGATGAACGGCATGTGCAGGACGAAGCGGGTCAGCACCTGCAGCGCGACCACGGCGGTGAGCGCCGCGAAGAGTGCGACCGCGAGGGCCGCGTTGACGCGTGCCAGGAGTCCCAGCGGGGAGCGCCGCTCAGCGGGCGGCGTCACGAACCCTCTTCAGCAGATCCTCGAGGTGCAGCTCCGAGGCCACGCGCTCCTGGATCGGGATCGCGCTCGCGCGCAGCTCGGCGGGATCGATGGCCGAGATCGTGACGCCGTGCTGACGCTTCATCTCGTCGAGCGCGTCGGCGTTGCTCCGGATCATGAGCTCGCGCTCCCACACCGCGGCCCTCCTCGCCTCGGCGCGCAGGGTTGTCCGGTAGCGCTCGGGCAGCTTCTCGAGCGTGCGCTCGCTCATGAAGAGGCCCATCGGCAGGATCAGATGGTCGGTGGGCGCGATGTACGGCGCAGCCTCGTAGAACCGGTTCGTGAGCACCGACACCGGCTCGTTCTCGGCGCCGTCGATCACGCCCGCCTGCAGGGCGGAGTACACCTCGGAGTAGGGCATCGGCACCGGGATGGCGCCGAACACCTGCCAGGTGAGCGCATCGGCCTCGCCGCCCATCACGCGGATCTTCAGGCCGGCGAGGTCGGACGGGCTCTCGATCGGCCGCTTGCCGTCGATGAGGACCCGGTAGCCCGAGGTGAACGTCGACAGGAGCCGGATCGAGTACGCGCGGCTGCACGCCGCGTCCAGGCTGTCTCCGACCTCGCCGTCGAAGACGGCCGCGAAGTGGTCCTCGTCCTCGAAGAGGAACGGCGCGCCGAAGAGGCCCAGCTCCGGACAGAACTGGCTGGCGTGGCTGAACGCCGCGAGCGCCAGGTCGAGCGTGCCCAGGTAGAGCCCCTCGATCTGCTCGGGCGAATCCCCGAGCTGGGCCGCCGGGAACACCGCGATGTGGACCGCGCCGCCCGTGGCCGAGTCGACCGCCTGGGCGAAGCGCTCGGCGGCCAGGTCGTACGGGTGCCCCTTGCTCTGGTCGTGCCCGAGCCGGAGATGGAACCCTTCGTCACGCCCGCCGCACGAGGCGACGACGGCGAGTCCGGCGAGCGCCAGGATGTGTGGCAGCGTTCGGTTCATCCGGAAGCGGCCCCAGCGTGGAAGGTCGGTGCGACGGAAGCGACGGGTCGCGGTGGCGCTCGAACCGCGGGGGACCGACACTGAGACGCCCGCGCCGGCGTGTCAACTCGGTGCAGGCGGCCGTGCTGGATTCCGCGACGGAGACGCGCTTCGGATGAACGACACCCCTGACGACCTCGGTGAGGAGCGCGGATTCTCACGCCGGCTCACGCGCTACGGTGATCCCGCCTTCGCGCGATTCCTGCGCTCCGCGTTCCTCTCCTCGGCCGGTCTGACGGGCGATGCCACGGACCGCCCGGTGATCGGCGTCGCGACGACCGAGAGCGGGTTCAATCCCTGCCATGCGTCGGCGCCCCAGCTCGTCGAGGCGATCCGCCGCGGCGTCGCCCTTGCCGGCGGACTTCCCCTCACCTTCCCGACCATCTCGCTGCACGAGTCGTTCGCGCACCCGACCAGCATGCTCCTGCGCAACCTCATGGCCATGGACACGGAGGAGATGCTGCGTGCCCTCCCGCTCGACGCGGTCGTCCTGATCGGCGGGTGCGACAAGACCATCCCGGCCCAGATCATGGCGGCGGTGAGCGCGGACGTCCCCGCGCTGGTGGCGCCGGTCGGGCCGATGCTCGCGGGCTCGGACGAGGGCGAGCGGCTCGGCGCGTGCACGGACTGTCGGAGGCTCTGGGCCGCGTGGCGGGCGGGCGAGATCGATCGCGACAGGCTCGACCGCTCCCGCGAGCGCCTCGCGCCCACGCCGGGCACGTGCATGGTCATGGGCACGGCCAGCACGATGGCGTGCATCGCGGAGACGCTCGGCTTCGTGCTCCCGGGTGGGGCGTCGATCCCCGCGGTGCTCTCCGAGCGCCTGCGCTTCGGCGAGCACACCGGAAGGCGCGCGGTGGAGCTGGCACACGCGGGCGCGCCGATCCCGCGCTCGCTCGTCACGGCGGATTCCCTGCGGAACGCCGTCGTCGTGCTGCAGGCGCTCGGAGGGTCCACCAACGCGGTGGTGCACCTCGCGGCGATCTCCGGGCGCGCGGACATCCCGTTCGACCTCGACGACATCGACCGGATCGGGCGCGACGTGCCGGTGCTCGTCGACCTCAAGCCCGTCGGCTCGGGCTACATGCAGGACTTCCACGACGCGGGCGGGCTGCCGGCGCTGATGCGCCGCCTCGGAGAGCACGTGGACCGCACGACGGCCACGGCCGACGGACGAACGCTCGGCGAGGTGCTCGACGCCTGGCCCGCGTGGGTCGACGAGCGCGTCATACGCGCAACGAGCGATCCCGTCGCTCCGGGTCCGGCGATCGTCACGCTGCGCGGCAACCTGGCGCCCGACGGTGCCGTCCTGAAAGCGGCGGCCGCGAGCGGGCGGCTGCTCCAGCACGAGGGCCCGGCGCTCGTCTTCGACGGGCTCGCGGACCTGGACGCGCGCATCGACGATCCCGACCTGCCGGTCACTGCCGACCACGTCCTCGTGCTCCGCGGCGTCGGGCCGGTGGGCGGGCCGGGCATGCCGGAGGCGGGGTCCGTGCCGATCCCAGCGAAGCTGGCGCGCCAGGGCGTGAAGGACATGGTACGCATCTCCGACGCGCGCATGAGCGGGACGGCGCGCGGGACCGTGATCCTCCACGTTGCTCCGGAGGCGGCGGTGGGCGGGCCGCTCGCGCTGGTACGGGACGGCGACCGCGTTCGCCTCGACGTCGCCGCGCGCAGCCTCCAGCTCCTGGTCGACGAAGCGGAGCTGGCGCGGCGCCGCGAGGAGCTGGTGCGCCCGCCGCTCCCTCCGCGCGGGTACGCTCGTCTCTACGCGGAGCACGTGCTGCAGGCCGACGCCGGGTGCGACTTCGACTTCCTGGTCGACCGCCGATCGTCTTGATCGATTCCACCTGGGACTGTCACGCGCACGTCATCGGTCCGGGGGAGCGCTTCCCCCTGTGGGAGGGGCGCGAGTACGATCCGCCGCTCGCGACGCTCGAGGCCTACCTGGCCCTGCTCGACCGACACGGGCTCACGCACGGCGTGCTCGTGCAGCCGAGCGTCTACGGCTTCGACAACCGCTGCATGCTCGACGCGCTGGACCGCGCCGGAGGACGGCTGAGAGGCGTGGCGGTGCCGGACCCTGCCGCGGCACCGGGTGATCTCGAGCGCCTCCACGAGCGCGGCGTGCGCGGCGTCCGCTGCAACGTCCTCAACGCCGGCGGCCTCGCGCCCGACGTCGTCCGCCGGTGGGCACCGGTGATGCGTGCGCTCGGCTGGCACGTCGAGCTCCACCTGGAGGTGGAGCGGGTGGCGGATCTCCATGCCTTCGTTCAGGCTTTCGGCGTGCCGGTCGTCATCGATCACATGGGCAGGCCGCGGCTCGATGCCGCCGGCGCGGCAGCGCCGTCCTTCGGCCGTCTGGTCGAGGCCGTGCGCGACGGCGCCTGCTTCGTGAAGCTGTCGGCGCCCTACCGGTTCTCGAACGAGCCGTCGCCATGGGCGGACGTGACGCCGCTGGCGCGCGCCCTGCTCGAGGCCGATCCGGCCCGCTGCATGTGGGGGAGCGACCGGCCGCACGTCTTCACGGAGCCGCCGGTCGACCCCGTCGACGCGTTCGGGACGCTCGACGCCTGGTGTCCGGATCCGGCGCTGCGGCGGAGGGTCCTGAGCGACACGCCGCAGACGCTCTTCGCGGGGGCGTGATCCCGCCGCCGCCTGGGGCCTCCCTCAGGCGGCGTCGATGCGGCACGTGTAGCAGTTGTTCGTCGCGGAGCGGACGTGGCCGTACCGCACCCTCGGGTCGTCGAAGAGCGCCGCGGCCGCCGCGGCCAGCTCGGTGGTGTCGACGATCCTGCCGGTGCCGTAGGCGATGCGATCGTCGGCCCCGTAGCCCTTGATCAGGTGGCGGGCGCGGCACGCCAGGACCGGCGGCACGCCGTCCGCCGCCCAGCGCGCGCAGTCGTCGGCGCACAGGAAGATGGGCCCGACCTCCGCGTACGGCTGCGGCGCGGGGAAGGGACGGTGCGCGAGGATCAACATCCCCGCACCCGCGGGGATGTCGCGCAGGCAGTGACGACACGGGTTGCCGCCGCCGTCCGAGACGGTGCGCTCGGCCTGCATGTCGTTGGCGTCGGGCGTCCCGCTCCGCACGCGGCGGACGAGGTCGGTGGGGAGCGCGGTGAAGCGGATCTCTCGGTGCATGGCGGGTGCCTCCGGTTTCGGGTCGCCGAAGTCTGCATCGGCGCACCGTGGGCGATCCACCCGATTCTTGCGCCGGCGCAGCGCGCCGCCCGGCGCAGGGCGCCGGTGCCCCGGACTACCTCCGGAGGACCCGACCCGACCGCATCACGAACGTGACGCTGCGCATCGCCCCGATGTCGCGCAGGGGGTCTCCGCCCACCGCCATCAGGTCGGCGACGTAGCCGGGGGCCACGCTTCCCAGCTCGGTGCCGAGGCCGAGCGCCTCCGCTGCGGCGGACGTGGCCGAGACGATGGCGTCCATGGGCTTCTGACCGCCGTCCCTCACACGGCACACCATCTCGTCGGTGTTGCGCCCGTGGGCCAGGGCCACCGCGTCCGTCCCGAAGACGATGCGGAGCCCCGGCGTCGCCAGCGCGCGGCGGAACATGGCCGTGGCCGTCGGGATCGCCGCGGCCAGGGCGTCGAACGACGCCTCCGTGAACCCCGAGCGGGCGTAGACGTCCCTGTGGTCCAGGTAGTTCTGGAAGACGAGGCAGACCTGGGGGTCGAAGATCGTGCCGCGCTCGGCCATGAGCGTGAGCTCGGCCTGGGTGGCGAAGGTCCCGTGCTCGATCTGCGTGCACCCGGCTAGCGTGGCCGCGCGCACGCTCGCGGCGCTGATCGCGTGCACGACCGTGCGCAGCCCGACGGCCTTCGCCTCCCCGCACAGCGCGGCGAGCTGGGCGTCGGAGAAGGTCCGGTCGCCGCCGGACCCCAGTCCCGAGGACGCGAAGAGCTTCACCAGGTCCGCACCGCGCTCGCGCAGGGAGCGCACGATCTCCCGGAGCGAATCGGGCGGCACGGACGCGTCGGCGATCTGGATCAACGACGTGAGGATCCGCGGGCCCGGGATCACGCCGCGCGCCACGGCCTCACGCAGGTCGAGGTCCTCCGGTCCCCCGACGCTCTGGATCGTGGTGACGCCCGCCGCGACCGTGGCGTACAGGTTGCCCGCCCTGGCCAGCGCCGACTGCTCCGGCGTGTCCGCGTCGCGCGGTGTGTGCAGCCTGCCCTGCGCGTTGATGTACCACCCGGGATGCACGTGCGTGTCGATGAGGCCCGGCATGAGCGTCGCGTCGCCCAGCTCGTAGGTGGGCGGCCCGGCACCGGGGCGCGCCGCGCCCACCGCGGTGATCCGACCGCCCGAGACCGTGACGAGGGCGTCACGCAGCGTGCCGCCGCGGCCGTCGAGGAGCATGGCGGCGTGGATCGTGACGGTGGTCGTATCCGGGCCGAAGGGACCTGCGGCACCGGTCGTCTGGGCGAGGACCGGCGCGGCGCACGTGGCGCCGAGGGCGGTGAGCGCAAGGAGGAGGGTCGGGCGCATGGGCGGGGTTCGGGGCGGAGCGTCGTCGCGGCGGGGTTACGGTACGCGCGCGACGATGCACCCGCCATCACGGGTGCCCGACCGCGCGTCGCGAGACTTTCTGGGGCGCCCACGCCCCGGTAGGTTGCCCGGCTCACGACGGCGTCCTGTCCGGACCGCGCCGCGCTTCCGTCCCACCGGACCGATCCATGAAGCCCACGCGCTGGAGCCTCGGTCTCCTTCTCGCTCCGCTCATCCTGCCGAGCCGGGCTCCGTCGGTGGAGCCGGGTCCCATCCCGGCGCAGGACCGCAGGGCGCTCCTCCTCGATCCGTCGAACCCGGAATGGAAGCGGGCGTCGCCGGCCGTCTGGTACGCCCGCTTCGAGACCACGCGGGGCGTTTTCGTCGTAAGCTGCGAGCGCGCGCATGCGCCCAACGGCTCGGACCGTCTCTACAACCTGATCCGCCTGGGCTACTACGAGGACGTGCGCTTCCACAGGGTGCGCGCCGGCTACATCGCGCAGTGGGGCCTGAACGGCGATCCGGCCGTCAACGCGGCGTGGCTCCACGCCCAGTTCCCGGACGATGCGAAGTACGGAAGCAACGTGCGCGGCACGTTCGCCTTCGCGCGCGACACGGTGCCCGGCACCTCCAACACGCAGATCTACGTCAACCTGGCCGACAACACCCGCAACGACGGAGACCCGTTCGCGGTCTTCGGCCGGGTGGTCGAGGGGATGGACGTGCTGGACCGCCTCTACACGGGGTACGGCGAGCGTTCCGGAAGCGGCGTGCGCCAGCATCTCCAGGGGAAGATCATCGAAGGAGGGAACGCCTACCTGGACGCGGAGTTCCCGCTCCTCGACCGCCTGATCCACGCGGAGATCGTCGAGCGGCCGGGAGGCGGGCCCCCGGTCCGCGACCGGCGATCCGCGCGTGACGGAGCGCGCCGCCTGCGTCACGGCGCCTCGTAGTGACCGGCCGGGTGCTCGGCCTCACCTCGACGAGGTCGCCACGACGTGCCCTCGTGCTCGTGCTCCTCGCCGCCGAGGCCGCGACCGGGTGTCGATGGAAGGGCGGCGACGCCTCGTCCGCGCCCCTCTTCACGCTCATGCCCTCGTCCGGCACGGGGATCACCTTCGCCAACCGCATCCCCGAGAACGAAGTCCGCAACGGGTTCAACTACGAGTACTACTACAACGGGGGTGGCGTGGCCGTGGGCGACCTGAACGGCGACGACCTCCCGGACCTCTACTTCACCGCGAACGCCGGGCCGAACCACCTCTACCTGAACCGCGGCGGGCTGCGCTTCGAGGACGTGACCGACCGGGCCGGCGCCGGGGGCCTGCGGGACGGGTGGGCCGCGGGCGTGACGCTCGTCGACATCGACGGCGACGGCCGGCTCGACCTCTACGTCAGCCAGTCCGGCCCGTACCAGGACGACGATCGCCGGCTTAACGTCCTCTACGTCAACCAGGGCAACGGGGAGGACGGGGTTCCGACGTTCAAGGACGAGGCCGCCCGGTACGGCCTCGACGACCCCGCCTTCTCGACGCAGGCCGTCTTCTTCGACTACGACCGGGACGGCGACCTGGACATGTACCTGCTCAACGCCGGCATACCGGCGTACCGTTCGCTCGACCAGCTCGAGTCCGGCCGCTCGCCCCTCGAGATCGACGAGCTGTACCGCAACGACGGCGGTCGCTTCGTCGACGTGTCCGAGCAGGCGGGCATCCACGACTCCGACGTCGGCTTCGGCCTGGGCGTGAGCGCGGGCGACCTGAACAACGACGGATGGCCCGACCTCTACGTGGCCAACGACTACTCGGGTCGCGACTTCCTCTACCTCGGCCGGCCCGACGGCCGGTTCGACGAGGTGCTGAAGGAGGCGATGGGGCACGTGCCCCTCGCGTCGATGGGCACCGACGTGGCCGATGTCGACGGCGACGGCTGGATGGACGTGTGCGTCCTGGAGATGGCGATGCCGACGCATGTCGGGTGGAAGGCCAGCGAGAGCGGCGCCGAGCAGCAGAGGTTCGCGGAGCTCGTGGGCCGCGGGCTGCACTACCAGTACCTGGCCAACGCGCTGCAGTGGAACCGGGGAGCGCCGGACGGACGCGTGCCGCGCTTCTCGGAGGTGGCTGCGCTCGCGGGGGTGGCGCGCACCTCCTGGAGCTGGGCCCCCCTGTTCGCCGACTTCGACGACGACGGGCTCCCGGACCTCTTCGTCAGCAACGGGTTCGCGGGCGCGTCGCTGAACCCCGACTTCGACGAGTACACGAACCGTCGGGTCGACGAGGTCGAGGCGAAGGAGGGCCACGTGACACGAGCCCTCCTCCTCGACCTGCTCGCGAAGCTCCCGCGGCGGCCGGCCCCCAACGAGATCTTCCGCAACGAGGGCGACCTGCGCTTCGACGACCGGACGAGAGCGTGGGGGATGGGCCAGGAGTCCTTCTCGAACGGCGCGGCCTACGCGGATCTCGACCGCGACGGAGATCTGGACCTCGTCGTGAACAACCTCATGGGCGAGGCGTTCGTCTACCGCAACGACGCGCGTCGGGCGGCGGACGCGCACTTCCTGGGCGTGCGGCTCGCGGGCCCGGGTGCGAACCGCTTCGGCTTGGGCGCCCGGGTGCGGGTCGTGGCCGGCGGGCGCCGGCAGACGCAGGACATGGAGCTCACGCGCGGCTACCAGTCCGCGGTGGAGCCCGTCCTGCATTTCGGATTGGGTGCGAGCGGGAGGGTGGACACGCTCGAGGTGCTCTGGCCGGACGGCGCTCGCGAGGTGCGCACGGATGTCGCCGCGGATCGGTACCTCACGCTCGATCGCACGGACGCGCGGGCGACACCGGCGCCGCCGGCCACAGCGTCGACCCCCTTCGTCGACGCGAGCGACAGGATCCGCCCCGCACCCCTGGTGCGGGCGGCGCTCTCCCCGGCGGACTCCGCGTACGAGCCGTACCCGACGCGCCGGGAGGACGTGGCGCTGGCGGCGGGCGACCTCGACGGGGACGGACGCGACGACTTCGTCCTCGGGGGATCCGGAGACCCGCCCACCCGCGTGTACCTGCAGAGCGGGGACGGAACGTTCGGGGCGGCGGCGGCCCTCCCGGGTGCGGTCGCCGCGGAGAGGGCCGTCGCGGCCGCGATCTTCGACGGGGACGGCGACGGCAGGAACGACGTATGGCTCTTCACGCGGGGGGCGGCGGGGCTGCGCTCACGTCTTCTCGTGGGGACGGGGAGCGGCCGCCTGCGCGCGGGCGTCACGCCCCTGCCGGACCTGCAGGGCGCGGATGGGGCGACGCTCGCGCCGGCGGACTACGACGGCGACGGCCGGGTCGACCTCTTCCTCGGCTCGCGCACGATCCCGGGCACGGCGCAGGCGGTCGGCAGCCGCCTCTTCCACAACGAGGGCGGGACGCTCCGTGACGTGACCGCCACGGTCGCGCCCGGGCTCGACACCCTGGGCACCGTCACCGACGCGACGTGGGGCGACGTGGACGGGAACGGGACGAAGGACCTGGTCGTGGTGGGGGAGTGGACGGCCGTCACGGTCTTCCTGAGCGACGGCACCCGGCTGCGGGACGCCACGGCCGAGGCCGGTCTCGACACGCTCACCGGCTGGTGGCAGAGCGTGGCAGCCGGAGACCTCGACGGCGACGGCGACCTGGACCTGGTGGCCGGCAACGTCGGCCTCGACCTCCCGTACCACCCCTCGCCCGATGCCCCCTTCGAGCTCTATGTGGGCGACTTCGACGGCGACGGGCGCGACGAGACGGTGCCCGCCTACCACGAGGGCGGCACGCTGTACCCGTGGTTCGGCCGCGAGCGGATCACGCGGGAGCTCCCATGGGTGCCGGCGCGCTTCGTGACGCACGACGACTACGCGCACGCGAGCCTCGCGGAGGTCGTGGGAGAGGAGCGCCTGCGCGCCGCCCGCCGACTGGCGGCCGGCACCTTTGCCAGCGCATGGTTCGAGAACACGGGAGGCGGCCACTTCCGCGAGCACCCGCTTCCGCGCGCGGCGCAGGTGTCGGCGATGACCGGAATCGTGCCCGCCGATTTCGACGGCGACGGGAAGCTCGACCTGGTGGTCGCGGGCAACCTGTACGCCCTCGACCCCACCGTGCCCCGGCTGGACGGGGGTATGGGGCTCTTCCTGCGCGGCGACGGCTCGGGCGGCTTCACGCCGGTTCCGCCGGCCGCGAGCGGCCTCTGGCTGGAAGGCCTGGTGCGCAGCCTCACGCCGGTGAGGGCGGGTCCCGATGGCCCCCCCGCGCTCCTGGCGGGTGTCGCGGGCGGTGCGCTCCGCTACGTGGTCGTCGGTGCGGGAGGATCGTGAGGAACATGGCGGACAAGCAGCGTACGGAGGTGTCCATGAGCTCGAAGAGGGCTGTCCTCGCCGTCGTGACGGCGCTCGAGTGCTCACTCCCGGCGGTGCGCGCGACGGCCCAGACGACCGAGCGCTTCGACGAGGAGCTCGTCGGGGCGATCCCCTTCCGCAACGTCGGGCCCTTCCGCATGGGCGCTCGGCTCGCCGACGTCGCCGTGCCGGACGCGCCGGAGCATGCGCATCGGAACACGATGTACGTCGCACCCTGGACCGGCGGCCTCTTCAAGACCACGAACAACGGAACGACGTGGACCCCGATCTTCGACAATGTGAGCGCGCGCCTCACGGTCGGGGCCGTCGCGATCGCGCACTCGGACCCGGACGTCGTGTGGGTCGGCACGGGCGACGCCTTCACGTCGCGCTCCTCCTACGCGGGGGACGGCGTCTACAGGTCCACGGACGGGGGCGCGACGTGGACCCACATGGGGCTCGACGACACGCACCACATCGCGCGCATCCTGATCGACCCGCGCGATCCCGACGTCGTGTACGTCGCGGCGATGGGGCATCTCTACTCGACGAACGAGGCGCGCGGCGTCTTCAAGACCACGGACGGCGGCCTGAGCTGGTCGAGGGTCCTCTACGTCGACGACGGCGTGGGCGTCATCGACCTGGTGATGAGCCCGGCGGACCCGGGCACGCTCCTCGCCGCGACGTACGACAAGGTCCGCCACCCGTGGCAGCTCGTGAACGGCGGCCCCGGGAGCGGCATCTACAAGACGACGGACGGCGGTACGCACTGGACGCGCCTGGGCGGCGGCCTCCCGTCGGGGCGCATCGGCCGCATCGGCCTCGCGCTCTACCCGAAGGCCCCCGACATCGTGTACGCGCTCGTCGAGAACGCGAACCCGCGCCCGCCGACGACCCAGGAGGTCGAGCAGGCGCGTCGGGTCGGACAGGAGCCTCGCGACCAGGCGATCGGCGGCCAGGTCTATCGCACGGCGGACGGCGGGGCCACCTGGACGCGCATGTCGCCCGACAGCGTCGACGTGAGCGGCAAGGGGCCGTACTACTTCAGCCAGATCCGCGTCGACCCGAACGACGACCAGAAGATCTTCACCACCGGCGTCTCGCTGGGGAACTCGACCGACGGCGGCCGCACGTGGCACGACGTCACGTGGCCTCCCCGCCGGCTCTTCTCGAAGATCTTCGGAGACGTGCGCACGCTCTGGATCGATCCCGAGGACTCCCAGCGCATGATCCTCGGGAGCGACGGTGGCGTCTACGCTTCGTACGACGGAGGGGTGACCGGCGACCACTACGCGAACCTCCCGGTCGGCGAGGTCTACGCCGTCGACGCGGACCACGACGATCCGTACGCCGTCTACGCCGGCCTCCAGGACCACGAGAACTGGAAGGGCGTGTCGAACGGGCCGAGGGGGAGCGTCGACACCTGGGACTGGACCGCCGTGGGGAACGGCGACGGGATCTTCACGAAGGTCGACCCGACGGACAGCCGCTGGCTGTACACGACGCAGGAGTATGGCGGACAGTACCGTGTCGACCAGGAGCTCGGGCTCAGGCAGAGCATCCGGCCCGTGCGCCCGCAAGGCCGGGGGGAGCCCTACCGCTTCATCTGGGACACGCCGATCATGGTCTCCCCGCACAACAGCCGGATCATCTACACCGGCGCGCAGCTCCTGCTCAGGTCGGTGGACCGGGGGGACCACTGGCAGGAGATCAGCCCGGACCTGTCCACCGATCCGAAGGACAAGATCCTCCCGTCCTCCGAAGGAGGCCTCCTCGGCGGGATCCCCTGGTTCGCGATCTCGTCGATCTCGGAGTCACCGCTCACCGCGGGGCTCCTGTGGGCGGGCACGAGCGACGGCAAGGTGTGGGTCACGCGCGACGGCGGCGCCGCGTGGACGGACCTGACGGGGAAGGTGGCCGACGCGGGTGGGCGGCGCGACGCGTTCGTGACGAGGGTGCTGGCGTCGTCGCACGACGAGGGGACGGCCTACGTGACGAAGGGTGGCTACAAGCTCGACGACTTCCGCCCGTGGATCTTCAGGACCACCGACTACGGGCGGACGTGGACGTCGATCGCGGGTAACCTGCCCGAGCAGCCGATCAACGTCGTCTGGGAGGACACCCGCAACCCCGACCTCCTCTTCGTGGGGAACGACGGCGGCCTCTTCGTGACGATCGACGGCGGCCGTCGCTGGGTGCGGACGACGGGGATCCCCAATGTGCCGGTGCGCGACGTCGTCGTGCAGGATTCCACCCGGGACCTCGTCGTCGGCTCGTACGGCCGGAGCCTGTTCATCGCGAACGTCGCGCCCCTCGAGGAGGTGAGCGCGAGCGTCCTCGCCGAGGACGTGCACCTCTTCCAGGTACAGCCGGCCGTCCAGCGCATGCCCTGGTCGTTCGGGGCGAACGACTACCTCTTCGGCGACCGGCACATCGTGACGCCCAACGAGCCGAACGGGATGCGTATCACCTGGTATCTGAGGGATGCGGCGGCCGACAGCGCCGGCGTGTCCGTCACCGACGCGTACGGCGAGGAGGTCGCGCGCCTGACCGGCACGCCCGACGCGGGGATGCACACGGTGGTCTGGGGGATGCGGCGGAGCCCGGGCCGCGGTGGCCCCGGGGGCAGGACCGGGGGACGAGGCGGCGCAGCCGGCGGTGGACCGCTGGATGCGCTACTCCCTCCGGGTGATTACACGGTCACACTCCAGGTCGCCGGAAAGACGCTCACGCAGAAGGCGCGCATCAAGGGAACGCAGGGGTGGACCATCGGTCCGGTCCCGCGGGTGATCCGGTAGTGTGGTGGGCCGGGAGCTCGTCGCAGCACCGGCGGCGCACGAATGCCGGCGACCTTCCGACTCAGCACACCTGGTGAGACCCTGCCCATGAGCCCATGCCGGCGCTCCGTGTGGCTCTTCACGCTCGCCCTCGGCCTGGTCGCCTGCGAGCGCACGCCGGACCCGCGGCCGGGCACGCAGGCCTGGGAGGAGGTGGTCGGGGCCTTCTACACGGGTGTCGCCGCCCTGCAGACGGGCGAGGAGGAGCGGGCCGAGGGGGCGCTCACCCGGGTGACGGAGTTGGCGCCGGGCGAGCCTGCGGCCCCGGCGAACCTCGCGCTCCTCGCCCTCGGTCAGGGGCGGCTCGACGACGCCGCGCGGTGGATCGAGCAGGCGCGGCGCCTGGCGCCGCGCAACGCTCCGGTGCTCATGCTCTCCGCGCTCGTCGATCGCGAGCGGGGCGACCTCGACGGTGCCGTCGACGTCCTGCGCCCGGCCGCCGCCGGCGCCGACGTCGATCCCCGTGCGCGCCTCCTCCTCCTCACGCTCCTGGACGCCAGGGCCGCCCCGGGTGACCGGGACTCCGGCCAGGCGCTCCTCGACAGCCTCGTGGCCGCGGACAGCGCGAGCCTCTTCCTCCGCGTGGAGGCGGCGCGCCGGGCCGCTCGGCACGGTGACCGCGCGGCGCTCGGCCTCCAGGTGGGCTGGCTGGAGGCACACGCCGGGACATGGCCCGCCGCCGACCGGGCACAGCTCGGACGCGTCCGGGACGCGCTCGATCGCCCCGCGGACGCGGGTCGGGAGCTGACGTACCTGGCGACCGCCCTGGAGGAGGTGCCCTCCTACCGCGAGGACCGCACCCGGCTCACGCTGTCGGCGCCGCGTCCCGACCTGGTGATGGAGGCCTTCCTCCGGCTACCCACCCCGCCAGCCACCGCACCCCCGCCGGATCTCGACCTCCGCTTCACGGCCCGCGAGATCGACGCGACCACGGCGCGCTGGCGCGAGGTGCGCCCCGTGTGGCTCGCGGGGAGCGGGGCCGCCCGGATCGGGCTCCTCGCGCCCGACGCCTTCCTGCTCGCGGCGGACAGCGCCCCGGCCCTGCGGCTCCGGATCCCGACCTCGTCCACCGCGCCTGACGGGCCCTCCGCCGTGGCCGCGTTCGACGTCGACCACGACTTCCTCATGGACCTGGCGCTCTCGGGGACCGACGGTCTGCGCGTCCTGCGCCAGGACACGAGCGGCGGCTTCACCGCGCTGCCCGCCGATGCGCTGCCGGGCGCGGCCCGTGCCGGCCGGTTCGTGCGGATGTGGGCGGCGGACACCGACGTGGACGGCGACGTCGACCTCGTGGTGGCGCCGCCGGAGGGCGCGCCGTACGTCCTGCTCAACCAGGGTGACGGGACGTTCGGCGAGCGGCGGATCTTCGACGACGGCGACGTCGCCGGGGCGCGGCAGCTCGTCTGGGGGGACCTGGACGGCGACGGCGCTCCGGACGCCGTGGTCCTCGACGCGGCGGGTAGCCTGCACGCCTTCCGGAACCCCCGCCACGACCTCCCGCGCCTGCTGCCCTGGGCGATGCCGGACAGCGTGGGCCCCTCGGCGGCCGTCGCGCTCGGCGACCTGGACGGCGACGGCGTCTTCGACCTCGTGGAGCTCCGCCGCGACGGCGAGCTCCTGAGGGTGTGGTGGGCCGAGGAGGGCTGGCGCACGGAGCGCGTCGCGCGCTGGACCGGCGTCGTCGACGGGTCGGGTGCCGGAGCCCGCGTCTTCCTCGCGGACTTCGACAACAACGGCGCGCTGGACGTGGCGGCGAGCGCGGACGGCCGTACCCGGCTCTGGCTCGGCGGCGGCGACCACGCGCTCGTGGCGCTCGACTCGCTTCCCCTGACACTCACCGCCGCCGTCGATCCGAGCGGCGCGGGGCGCATCGAGCTGTTCGGGCTCGATGACGACGGCCGCCCGGTGCGTCTCACGAGCCGCCAGTCGAAGGACTACTACGCCCTGACGCTCAGCCCGCGCGCCACCGCGGAGGCGGGCGATGGTCGCATCAACACGTTCGGCATCGGCGGCGAGGCGGAGGTGCGCGCCGGGATGCTCTACGAGAAGCGCCCCATCACCGAGCCGGTGGTGCACTTCGGCATCGGAGAGAACGCGGGCGTGACCGTGGCGCGCCTCCTCTGGCCCAACGGGACGGCCCAGGCGGAGTTCGACCTGCTGGCGAGCCAGGGCCAGCCGATCATCGCCGCGCAGCGGCTCAAGGGCTCGTGCCCCTGGCTCTTCGCCTGGGACGGGCGGGAGATGGGCTTCGTCACGGACGCCATCTGGCGCACGGCCCTCGGTCTGCGGATCAACACGTACGGCTCCAGCGCGGTGATCCACAGCGAGGACTGGATGAAGATCCGCGGCGACCAGCTCATGCCGAAGGACGGATCGTACGCCATGGCCATCACCGCGGAGCTGTGGGAGTCACACTTCTTCGACCGTCTGCGGCTCATGGCCGTCGACCATCCGGCGGGTACCGAGGTGTGGGTGGACGAGCGCTTCGTCCTCCCGCCGCCCCCGCTGGAGGTCCACGCGACCGGGCCCCTCCACCCGCTTGCGCGCGCGGCCGACGACCGCGGCGCGGACGTGACGGACCGGCTCCGCTCCCTCGATGAGCGGTACGTGAATTCCTTCGGGCTCACGGCCTGGCAGGGGGTCGCGCAGGAGCACTTCCTCGAGGTGGATCTGGGCGCGGACGCACCGGCCGCGCAGGCGCTCACGCTCGTGGCGCAGGGGTGGGTCCATCCTACCGACGGCTCGATCAACGTGGCCTATGGCCAGGGTCGGCACGCCCCCCTCCACGGGATCCGCGTGGAGGTGCCCGACGGGCGCGGCGGGTGGCGGGTGCTGCACCCGGATCTCGGGATGCCCTCGGGCAAGACGAAGACGGTCCTCGTCGACCTGGCGGGGGCGTTCCGGGACGGTGAGGCCCGCCGCGTGCGCCTCTCCACGAACATGGAGATCTACTGGGACCGCATCGGCTGGGCGGAGCAGCGGCCCGCGACGCCGCTGCGGATCGAGCGCCTTCCCGTGGACGGCGCGGACCTCCGCTTCCGCGGCTTCTCGCGCTCGCGCCAGGCGGACCGACGTGCGCCGGATGTCCCCACCTACGAAGTCGCGACCATCGTCCAGCGGTGGCGGGACCTGGAAGGCTACTACACGCGCTACGGAGACGTGCGCGCGCTCGTGGACAGCACGGACGACCGCTACGTGATCATGAACGCGGGGGACGAGCTGTCCATCCGGTTCGGCGCGCGCCCCGATCCGGAGGCGGGTTGGGTGCGCGACTACGTGCTCGCGGCCGACGGGTGGGTCAAGGACGGTGACCTCAACGACGGCTGGTCCCGTACGCTGCGTCCGCTCCCGTACCACGGGCTCACGGACTACGCGCGCGCTCCCGGGGCGCTGGAGGACGATCCGGCGTATCGCCTCCACCCGGACGACTGGCGCACCTTCCACACGCGCTGGGTGAGCCCCGTGCGCTTCGAGCGGACCCTCGCGCCCTCGCGCTGAGCGGAGCGCGCGATCCCGCGTGGGCGCTGCTGGTGGATCCAATGTCCGCTACCGGAGTCGGTTGACATGAGTCGTGTGCTCGTCACGGGAGCCACCGGCCGGATCGGGGGCGAGGTGGTCGCGGGGTTGCTCGCGGCCGGAGCGGAGGTGCGCGCGCTCACGCGCGACCCGGGCGCCGCGCGGCTGCCTGCCGGGGCCGAGGTCGTCGCGGGGGATCTCACGCGGCCGGAATCGTTGGAGGCCGGCCTCGACGACGTGGAGGCGGTGTTCCTCGTCTGGACCGCGCCCATGGCCACGGCGCCCGAGGTCGTGGCCCGCATGGCCGCGCGCGCAAAGCGCATCGTGCTCCTCTCCTCCCCTCACCGCACGGCGCACCCGTTCTTCCAGCAGCCGAACGCCCTGAGGGCGCTGCACGCCCAGATGGACGATCTCGTCGCGTCCTCGGGCGTGGGCTGGACGATCCTGCGCCCCGGCATGTTCGCTTCGAACGCGCTGTTCTGGTGGGCGCCGCAGATCCGCGCGGGCGACGTCGTCCGCTGGCCCTACGGGGCGGTGGAGACCGCGCCGGTCCATGAGCGGGACGTCGCCGACGTCGCCGTGCGCTCGCTCTGCGACGACGCCCACGCCGGTGCCGACCACGTGCTCACCGGACCTGCCTCCCTGAGCCAGGCGGCGCAGGTGCGCACGATCGGCGAGGCCATCGGCCGGACGCTGCGCTTCGAGGAGATGTCGCCCGAGGAGGCGCTGACCGGGCTGGGCATGCCGCCGGCGGTCGCCGGCATGCTGCTGCGGGCGTGGGGCGCCGCGCTCGGACAGCCCGCCTGGGTCACGCACACCATCGAGCAGATCACCGGCGCCCCGGCGCGGACATTCCGCGAATGGGCCGCCGAGCACGCCGCCGCGTTTCGCGCGGCGCCCGGGGTGCCCTGATGCGCATCCGGTACCTCGGAGCCGCCGCGCTACCCGCTCAGAAGTCGAAGTCCTCGTCCGTGACGCGAGCTGCGTAGTAGCGGCGGATGTAGGGCTCCTGCACCGTGAACGACCAGTGCACGTCGCGCAGCAGGTCGGCGGCCTCCGCCGTCATCCCGTCGGCGAGGAGGTCGATCAACTCCCGGTGCTCCTCGTTGGAGGCCCGCTCCCACTCGGGCACGAAGCCCTTCAGCCGGGGAAAGTCGTAGAGGCGCTGTTTCAGGGTGCGGACCTGGCGGACGAGCTCCCGGTTGTCGGACAGGTCCAGGTAGGCGTCGTGGAAGGCCAGGTTCGCGTCGTAGAAGCGAGCGAAGTCGGAGTCGTCCAGGGCGCACTCCATCTCCTCGCTGAGCGTGCGCATGTGCCCGACGGTCTCAGGACAGATGCGCGCGGCCACGCTGCGCAGGGCCGCGGACTCCAACGCCCCCACGAGCTCGTAGATGTCGCGGATCACGCTCAGGGTGAGCCTGGTCAGGCGTACGCCCCGGCGGTTCAGGATCTCCACGAAGCCCTCGCTCTCGAGGCGGAGGAGGGCGTCGCGAAGGGGGGTCCGGCTGATGCCGATCTCCCCGGCAAGGGCGTTGAGGTCGAGGTACCTGCCGGGTCGCAGGTGCCCTTCGTTCATGAGCTTCTGCAGGCGCTCGTACACTTCCTCGCGAAGTGAGGGGATGGGCGCCCTGCTGGTCTCGAGGGCTTGATCGGGCATTTGCGCGGAGCAGGCAGGCTGCGCGGTCGTGCTCGTTCCGGGGGGCGACCCACGCAGGTTCGACTGTCTTCGAAACATGACATACTAGCGCCGCGCCGACCGACAGTCCAAGCCCCGGGGCCTTCCGGACGTCGTGCATCCTCGCGGGCCTCGGCACCCCGCCGACCGCCTTTCCCGGTCGAGCGCCCGCGTCCGCGGAGTCGCCCCGGAACGTGCCAAGAGCCTTGCGGATCGCAGGGGTGCGCTGTACTGATGCACCAGTTCATATATCAGTTCGCGTCGAGCATGCCCGGCGCGAATGCTCCTCCGCCTCCGTACGCGAGGCGATCCCAGAGGGCTATGCGACAGGTGATTCGGGGGGGTCACCCTTCCCGTCGCACCCGTCAAAGCACCTAGAAGCAGCGTCATTCCTTCCCTCCGTGCCCGCGTGGGCACGTTCTCGGGGTCTACTTCTTCGTGGCGAGGAGGAGGCACGCATGCATCGAGAACTCGTTCGACTGGTAGGTGCGATCGCGCTGGCGGGAGCAACCGCGACATCGGCGATGGCACAGGGTACGGGCACGGTGACGGGGACCGTGACCGCCGCGTCCACCGGCGAGCCGCTCTCCGGCGCGCAGGTGTTCGTCCCCGGAACGCAGCTCGGTGTCCTCTCGGGACAGAACGGCCGGTTCCTGATCCTGAACGTCCCGACCGGTGAGCACACGATCCAGGTCCAGCTCCTGGGCTACACCACGCAGTCCAGATCGGCGAGGGTGACCGCCGGAGGCACCGCGGCTGTCGACTTCGCGATGGAATCGGAGGCCGTCCAGGTGCAGGGCGTGGTGGTCACCGCCCTCGGAGTCAAGCGCGAGGAGCGGAGCCTCGGCTACGCCGTCCAGGGCGTGACGGACAAGCTGCTCCAGGTCAGCCCACAGGTGAACCTGGTGCAGGCGCTGCAGGGCCAGACGGCCGGTGTGCAGGTCGTGCAGGCCAGCGGACGACCCGGCGCGTCGTCACGCATCACGATCCGTGGCGAGTCGTCGTTCACCGGTGGTGGTCAGCCGCTCTTCATCATCGACGGCGTGCCGGTGAGCACCGACCTCGATCAGGCGGCGGGGCTGAGCCCGTTGGGGTCCGGGTCGGCGGGGAACCGGGCGATGGACTTCGACATGGAGAACGTCTCGTCCGTGTCGGTGCTCCGGGGAGCCGCTGCGACGGCGCTCTACGGCTCGCGTGCGGCGAACGGCGCCGTGATCATCGAGACGAAGAAGGGGGTGGCGGGCGCGCCCCTTCGCTTCGAGTACACCAGCAGCGCGAGCTTCGACAACCCCATCCTGGGTGGGTACGTCACCGGCTGGGGGGCCGGCCAGGACGGGCTGTACTGCAACGGCCATCCGGCGAACGACGGTGGGTGGTGCGAGGCGGGCTACCCCGGCAGCGTGCCCGACCTGGGTAGCCTCCGGGGGTGGGGACCCAACGCGGACAGCCTCTCCTCCGCCGTGATGGCACACGAGGGCTCGGTCCAGTTCCAGGACGCGCGCAAGGCGTTCTACCAGACCGCCAAGAGCACGGAGAACTCGTTGCGCGCCACGGGATCTGCCGGGCAGATGGGCACGTACACGTTCGGTCTCGCCTACACGGACCAGAGGGACATCACCGCGATCGGGAGGCTGCAGAGGCTGAACCTGAGCGCGAACGTGGATCTCAACATGAGCGATTTCCTGCACTCGACGACGAGCGTGCAGCGGATCCACACCTACAACCCCTGGAGCCCCGACTCCTGGAACAGCATCCACCGGCGGCTCAAGCTGATCCCGCCTTCCGTGGACTACGCAGGTGACCAGTTCCACGACGACGGCTCGGCGGTGCTGTGGGGCAACAACGACCCGAGCTTCGGGTGGGTCGAGCAGAACGAGTACTACGAGAGCACCGTGGATCGCTGGATCGTGTCGCAGCGCTTCGCCGCGACCATCGTGCCCGGCCTCACCCTCACCAATACCTGGGGCCTCGACACCTACGGGGACTACCGGAACCAGCATCAGAACGAGCGGCCGTGGCAAACCGCCAACGGGCAGACCTCGGGAGCCACCCGCCAGACCAAGATCGGGCGGTCGCAGATCAACGACGACCTGATCCTGAGCGTCGACAACCTCGAGCTGGGCGACACGGGATTCAGGCTGAACGGCATCGTAGGCGGCAACATCTTCATGTCGCAGACCGACCGACTCGACGCCCGTGGGCAGGACATCAACATCCCGGAGTTCTACAACGTCTCGAACTTCGTCACGCAGACGGTGTCGGCGGACCTGCCGCAGAAGCAAAGGCTCATCGGCGGATACGCCCAGGCGACGCTCGACTACCGCGACTGGGCGTTCCTCACGTTGACGGGCCGCAACGACTGGAGCTCGACGCTCCCGCTGGACCGCAACAGCTACTTCTATCCGTCGGCCAGCCTGGGCGTGATCTTCACGGACGCGCTCAACTGGCACCCGACGTGGATGCCGTACGGCAAGCTGCGGCTGTCGTTGACCAAGGTCGGGAACGACGCGCCGCCCTACAGCCTCACGTCGCGCTTCTTCGTCGCGGCGCCCCAGGGTGCGGACAACGCCATCCAGCAGTTCAGCGGCCCCCGCATCCTGTTCCCGTTCCGCGGCCAGGTGGGCTTCGAGCAGAGCTCCCAGCTCGGCAACCCCGACATCAAGCCCGAGTCGACCATCGAGCAGGAGATCGGCCTCGAGCTGCGTCTGTTCAACAATCGCTGGCAGTTCGACGGCTCGTTCTACAACCGGAAGAGCTACGACCAGATCTTCACGGTCCCGTCGTCGGCGGCGTCGGGCTACACGTCGATCGTGCGCAACGCGGGCGACCTGAGGAACCGGGGCCTGGAGGTGTCGCTGAACGGGTCGGTGATGCAGGCCGGTGACTTCGCCTGGGACACGCGCGTCAACTGGACGCGCAACCGGAACACCGTTCTGTCGCTGGCGCCGGGCGTGCAGAACATCACGCTTGCCGGCTATTCGTGGCCGAATATCCGCATCCAGGCGGACGCGGGCTACGGCGTGGCATACGGCTACGGATGGCAGAGGAACTGCGTGGAGGAGACCTCCAGCGTCTGCTTCCCGGACAAGCCGACGGGCGAGCTCCTGATCGGTGGCGAGGGCTGCCTCGACCCGGACACGCACACGAGCTGCTACGGCCTGCCGATACGGACCGAGAGCCAGATCAACCTGGGGAACGTGCAGCCGGAGTGGCTGGCCAACTGGACCAACACCTTCCGCTTCAAGAGCCTCTCCGTGTCGGGCATGATCGACATCCGGCGCGGCAGTCGGATCCTGAACTTCGAGACCCAGTACACCTCGGGTCGTATCGGACGCTCGTGGGTCACCCAGGACCGGTACACCACCGCGACGATCGACGGGATCATGGTCGACACCGGCCAGCCCAACACGGTGGTCCGGACGAAGGACCCGGACTTCTACGAGATCATGTACGGCTACGACAAGCACGAGAACCAGATGGAGCCGGGTGGCTTCGTGAAGCTGCGGCAGGTCACGGTGTCGTACGAATTGCCCTACGCGGCTCTGGGGCGCTTCGGGGTGGATGGGGCGACGCTGTACGTGACGGGTCGCAACCTGTGGATCCACTCCAGATTCTCGCAGATCGACCCGGAGGGCGACCTGTACGGCGGCGGCAACAGTCTCGGCCAGTACTTCTGGCAGTTCCCGGCACCCCAGACCAAGGGTGTGACCATGGGCCTGCGCGCGCACTTCTGACCGGGAGACGACACCATGATTCCGACCATGAGAGGAAAAGCCGTCCGGGTCGTCTCCGTCGCGGCGCTGGTGTTCCTGGCGGCGTGCGAGAGCTTCCTGGACGTGAACCAGGATCCGAACAATCCGGAGCATGCGCGTGTGGACCTGCGTCTCGCGCCGCTGATCACCGGCTTCGGCCACGCGGTCTACTACGGGGACACGCAGATGTGGGGCGCGGAGTGGATGGAGTACTTCGCCTACTGCTGCGACACCCGCTCCTACGCCGAGGTGGAGTACTACGAGCTCCAGGAGAACGACCCGTCCCACGCGTGGGGCTACTACTTCACCTCGATCCTGAACGAAGCGCGCCTCATGATGGAGGATACCGACAAGGACATCGATCCGGCCTATTACGGGCTGGCGGAGTTCATCTCGGCATGGACCTGGGCGCACGTGACGGACATGTGGGGCCCGGTGCCGTACACCGAGGCGTTCAACACGGGCATCCCGAACCCGGCGTACGACGACCAGCAGACGGTGTACGCCGGGGTCTTCCAGTCCCTCGACGAGGCGATCGCGCTGATGCCGTCCCCGTCGACGAGCGCGCCGGGCCCGAACGACCTGCTGTTCGGTGGCGACATGGGGCGCTGGGTGAAGCTGGCCAACGTCGTGAAGGCGAAGCTGCAGATGCGGGTGGCCTACGCGCCCGGCGAGAACACGCAGGCGCACGCGCAGGCGGCGCTCGACGCGTTGTCGCACGGGTTCACCAGCAACAGCGACGACGCCGACTTCGTCTATCCGGGAGGCGCGGACGCACGCAACCCGCTGTACACCTTCCAGGAGCTGCGTGACCGCTTCGGGGCGAGCGAGTACATCGTCGATCTGGAGAACGACCGTGCCGACCCGCGGATGCCGATCCTGTTCAGGCCGGCGCTCTACGACTCCGTGCACCTCGGGACGATCGTGTACCGTGGGCACGCGATGGGCGAGCCCCAGGACTCACTCGCGGCGGCCACGGCGGACTCGACCATCTCCGACATCGGTCACTACTTCAGCGACGAGGGCGCGTCGCTCAACTGGGAGAGCTACGCCGACGCGAAGTTCATCGAGGCCGAGGCCCGGCTGATCGTGAGCGGTGCGGGGGCGGCGGATGCGCCGTACCGTGAGGGGATCCGCGCCAACATGGAGAAGCTGGGGGTGGCGAGCGCGGACATCGACACGTACCTGACGGATCGACCGTCGCTGACCGCGGTGGCGAATCCCCTCGAAGAGATCATGACCGAGAAGTACATCGCGAACTTCCTGAAGGTGGATGCCTGGAACGACTACCGTCGCACGGGATATCCGCATCCTCCGCTGCCCCAGGACCGGGTCCTTTCGGACATCCCACAGCGCATCCGTACCCCGGGCAGCGAGCTGTCGAACAACGCCGAGAACGTGGGCGCGACCAACATCGACCCGGGACTCGACGGAATGATGACGAAGGTGTGGTGGGCGTCGGGCTCGCCTCCCGCGAGCGCGACGGGTGGGCATTAGCAGATCGCCGAGGAGGTGCCTGGCGGTCCTGGTCCCGGCCTCGTACCTGCTCGCCGGCTGCGTGTACTACGCGCCGGTGGGGCTGGCGGGGGTGCGACCGGAGGAGGAGCTACGCGTGCGGCTGACCAACCCGGCGGCCGTGCGCGTGGCTCCGAGCTTCGGCCGCATCCGGGGGGAGCTGAGCGGCGCCGTGGAGGCGCGTGGCGGGGACTCTCTCCAGGTGTCGGTCTGGCTGGGGAAGGACTATCAGGGCACGCCGTTCGAGAACGCACACCAGGTCGTCATCCTCTCACGCGACGAGGTCACCGAGCTCTCGCGCAGGGAGGTCTCGATGTGGCGAACGGCCGTGGTGGCCGTGGGCGCGGCTGCCGCGTTCAGCGTGCTCGTCGATCGACTGGTGTTCTGGGGGAACCCCAACCCCACAGACGAGGATGGCACCACCACGCCTCCCCCGGCGTTCCGCCCGCTCTCCGCGATGCGGATCGTCTTGAAAGCGGCACTGCACCGAGGCTCATGGCCATGATGCGCACGAAGAGCTCCGCAGGTATCGCATTGGCGTTGACACTCCTGGCGAGCTCGCTCGCGGCGTGCGGAGCGAGGTTGGGGCCGGCGAGGCCCGCGGGCAGCCGGGACAACGTCCTCGGACACGACCAGCTCGCGGCGACGAACGCGTCCAACGTGTACGAGGCGGTGCAGAAGCTACGCCCCAACTGGATGTCGGGGCGCGGCCCCATCTCGGCGTCCAACCCGAACGAGTCGCGCGCGAACGTCTACAGCGGCGGGGTGCGCGTGGGCGACCTGAGCTACCTGAGCAGCGTGCGCGTCGACGAGGTGGCGGAGCTGCACTACTACGATCCCGGCCAGGCGAGCGCGCGCTTCGGGATGGGCAACGGCGGGGGCGTGATCGAGCTCGTCCGCAGGTAGGCGTCCGGGAACGAGCGCCATGGACCTCCCCCGCGCCCTCCCTCCGCTCCTGCTGTCCGTCGCGCTGGGCGCCGCCTGCTCGCAGCGGCCCGAGCCCGGGACGTCCGCTCCGGCGGCCCGGGCCTCGAACATCGACCCCTCCGCGCTGGCCGGCCTCTCCTGGCGCCCCATCGGCCCCGCCGTGTTCGGCGGGCGCGTCGCGGACGTGGCGGGCGTGCCCGGCCGGCCGAACATCCTCTACGTCGGAGCCGCGTCCTCGGGCCTGTTCAAGTCGACCAACGGGGGGGTCACCTTCACCTCCGTCTTCGACGCGGGCAACACGCTGTCGATCGGGGCGATCGCCGTCGAGGAGGACGATCCGGACGTGGTCTGGGTAGGCACCGGGGAGGGCGCGGTCCGGAACAGCATCTCCTTCGGGGACGGCATCTACAGGTCGACCGATGGCGGCCGGAGCTGGAGCCACCTCGGACTCGAGGGCACCGAGCGCTTCAGCCGGATCGCCATCGATCCGCGCCGGCCCGGTGTGGTGTTCGCGGCGGCGATGGGCCACGCGTTCGGGCCGAGCACCGAGCGCGGCGTCTATCGTACCCGGGACGGCGGGAAGAGCTGGGAGCGGGTGCTCTTCACCAACGAGACGAGCGGCGCGAGCGACGTCGCCATCGACCCGGCCAACCCCGACATCGTGTACGCGGGCATGTACGACTACCTGCGCCAGCCGTGGCACTTCCGCGGCGGCGGGGAGGGGAGCGGCCTCTACAGATCCGCGGACGGCGGCACCTCGTGGACGAAGCTCACCGATCCGTCGCTCCACGACGGGCTCCCCGGCGCGAAGCTCATCGGACGCGTCGGTGTCAGCATCCACCGCGCAGACCCCCGCGTGGTGTACGCGCTCATCGAGTCGCAGGAGGACGGGGAGCTGTGGCGCTCGGACGACCGCGGCGTGCACTGGCGCATGGTGAGCGACGAGCACCGCATCAACAACCGGCCCTTCTACTACACCCAGGTGCGGGCCGACCCCGTGGACCCGGACCGCGTCTACACGATGTCCGGCTCGTTCAACGTGTCGACCGACGGCGGACGGACCTTCGGCGGCGCGCCGGGGCGCATGTTCGGCGACCACCACGCCCTCTGGATCGACCCCCGCGACCCGACCCGACTGCTCGCCGGCACGGACGGCGGCTTCTGGCTCTCGAACGACCGCGGCGACAACTGGGACTTCCTCAACAAGATGCCGATGGCCCAGGCGTACCACGTGGGCGTCGACATGGCGGAGCCGTACCACGTGCTCGGCGGGTTCCAGGACCACGAGATCTGGAGGGGGCCCAACGAGAAGTGGAACCAGGTCGGCGTACGTGAGGGCGACTGGGTGCGCCTCCGTTACATGGCGGACGGGATGTACGCGCTCCCCGACCCGCGCGACCCGAACATCATCTACTACGACGGCCACTTCGGCGACATCACGCGCATCGACATGCGCAACGCCGACGAGCGCTACGTGCAACCGTATCCGCCGGGGCCCAACGGCGGCGGCGCGAACCTCGAGCAGTACCGCTTCAACTGGAACTCCCCGGTCCACATGTCGGCCACGAACCCCGACGTGGTCTACTACGGCGGCAACGTCCTCTTCAAGACCACGGACGGGGGCGAGCACTGGCAGGTCATCAGCCCCGATCTCACCACGGACGATCCGGAGAAGGAGGGCCCGAGCGGCGGGCCGATCACGCTGGACAACACGCGGGCCGAGTTCCACTGCACGATCATCGCGATCGACGACAGCCCCCTCGACGCCAACATCGTGTGGGTGGGGACCGACGACGGCAACGTGCAGCTCACGCGCGACGGCGGCACCACCTGGACGAACGTGGCGCCCAACATCGAGGGCGCCCCGGCGAGCTCCTGGGTCGCTGCGGTGAAGGCGTCGCCCTTCGACGCGGCCACCGCGTACGTGGCCATCGATCAGCACCGACTCGACGACTTCACGCCCCACGCCTTCGTCACGCACGACTTCGGGCGGACGTGGACGCGCATCGGCGACGGGCTGAACGGCTACGTGCACATCGTCCTCCCCGACCCGCACCAGCCGAGCCTGCTGTACGCGGGCACGGAGCTCGGGATCTTCGCGTCGTTCGACGAGGGTGCGAGCTGGACGGACCTGCGGCTCGGCCTCCCGCACCTGGCGGTGCGGGACATGGTCGTGCATCCGCGCGACAACGACCTGGTGATCGCGACGCACGCGCGTGGCTTCTACGTGCTCGACGACGTCACGCCGCTCCAGCGCCTGGCAGCCGTGCACGAGCAGCCCGTGGCGCTCTTCCCGCCGATGCCGCCGGTGCGCTACACGCCCGCGAGCGACGTGAGCGTGATCGGCAACGGCTACTGGATCGCGCCCAATGAGCCCTACGGCGCGCTGATCAGCTACTGGATCGGGGATGCCGCCGCCGGGTCCGACGGAGCGCGCCTCGAGATCCTGGACCAGGAGGGCGGTGTCGTCCGCACGCTGAGCGGGCCGGCCAGCGCGGGTCTCAACCGCGTGGTGTGGGACCTCTCCGAGGCCTCGTCGTGTGCGGAGGCCGCGGAGGACGGTCGCGGGCCACGGGGCCGGCGGGGCGGTGGCACCTGGCTGCGCGCCGTGCCCGGCGAGTACACCGCCCGCCTGTCAGTCGGCGGCCGCACCGAGGAGGCGCCGCTGCGGGTCCGGCAGGATCCGGATGTGGGCACCGGCGACGGCGAGATGGCCGAGTGGCTCACCGGGGCCAGGACCATCGAGCACATGGAGTGCACGACCCGCATCGACGCGGCGCGCGTGCGGCGGATCGAGCAGCGCCTCCGGGAGCTCGTCGCCGCGCGGGACACCGCCGTCCGCTCGGCGGCGGAAGCGGCGCGCACCGCGCTGCGTCCCCTCGTGCTGGGCCTCCTCGGCGACGTGCACGACCCGGGCCACGTGAACCTGCCCGGACGCATCAACTGGCTCACCGTCCAGGTGGGCGGCTACGCCGGGGCACCTACGCAGGCCCAGTCGGAGTGGATCCACCGCTGGGCCACGGAGGCGGACGACTATCACGCCGCGCTGGACGCGTTCACGAGCCAGGGGTTGGCCGAGCTCGACGGCAGGCTACGCGCAGCCGGGATGGAGGAGGTGCGCGGGAGCTGAGGCCTCGCCGGCGCGCCGGCCTACCTCGCCCGCACCGTCATCACCGACCTTCCCCCGGTCGTCTTCGACCAGTACGTGATCCAGTGCTCGCCGATGGCCTTCGCCCCGTCCACGAGCTCTCTCGTGGGCTGCTCGCCGGGCATCGTCATGACCACGATCGCGGTGTTGAACGCCTTCTGCGCGTGCTCGAAGTCCGGCTCGCGCGGCCCCATCGCTGCGATGACCTGCTCGATCGTGATGTCGGTCCTGTCGCCGGTGTAGATCGGATGCCCGTCGTCGTCCTGCCTCCCCGTGCGGCTCAGGTTCCGCAGGATGAAGAGGGGCTTCACCTCCTCGGGCCTGGCCAGCCCCATGAGGTAGAGCGCCAGCCACGAGTATCCCTTGGCGGGGGAGTAGTAGTCGCGGTCGAGCTGCGTCCACGTCCCGTCGCCGTTGTCCTTCCACGTGCTGCCGCCCATCGCGTCGGCCTCGTAGGAGCGTCCGTACGGGAACGCGGCGGGGAGGTGGACGCCGGCCGCCCAGTGCACGGGACCGAGCACGATCGTGTCGCCGTCGACGACGGCGCTGGCGTCGGCCGCCCACCGGTGGCCGAGCTCGTGGCCGATCTGCGACATCGCGAAGTCGTAGTCCTTCATGCGCCCGTCGGGGGAGCGCTCCCCGAACTGGATCGCGGCCGTGGACACCGGCTCGACGTACATCCACTGGAGCCGGCCCTGGCTGCAGTAGCGCTCCAGGCCGTTCGTGCGCGTGCCGATCCCGGACACGTTCCCACCGCGCGGGCCGGTGCTCGGCGTCCCGCCCTCGGGGTTGTCCACGCGGAAGTCGGAGTACGACGCGATGAAGTCGAAGCGATCGCCGAGCGCCGTGATGATCGAGCAGGCCACGTCCTCGGCCCTGGGGATCGCGGCCCAGTGGAACCCCTCGTACACGAGCGGGAACGCGCCGTCCTTCGCCGTCAGTGCCGAGAGGTCCGCTTCCGGCGAGCGGATTCCCACGAGCTGGACCGGCCGCGCGGCCACCCGGTCCGCGACCCCGGAGGAGTCGCCGGCCGCGGCGTCCGCCGCCGCGAGCACCTGCGTGGCGCCGGCGAGCTGCAGCGGGAGGATCCCCTCGACCGAGATCGTGTTGCCGTCGACCGTCACGTCGGGTCGGGCGCCTTCGCCGGACACCACGTAGCGGGGCTGGAACCCCGGGCGGCCGCCCCCGCCCCCGAAGCGCTGGCCCGAGACACCGCGGATCGTCCACACGACCGTGGCGTCGTCGAGGTCGGCGGGAGCGAAGGGGTGCGTGTCGAGCGCCACGCGGTACGTCACGCCGTCGAGGGCCGCATCACCCTCCGGGAGCACGGCGCCGCGCGTCCGCAGGGTGGCCCTGACGAAGAGCCCGTCGACCGCCGACAGCGTGAGCTCGGTCACGTCGAGGTTGGACGCCACCGCGGCGTCCTCGCCGTCCGGGATCCGTGCGAGCGCCTTCTCCACGCCTGCGTCGACGGGCGGAAAGACGCCCACGACCGCGTCGCGCGCGGACACGCCGTCGTACGACAGCTCGATCACGCCGTCCGCGTGGAGCGCGGCCTGGATGAGGTTCTGGGTCGGCGTCCACGTGAAGGACTGGATGGTGCCGGACGGCTCGGTGAGGCTCCACGTCACCACCGCGCGGTCGGGGAGCTCCTTGGCGTGGCGCTCGCCGCGCAGGTTGGGCTTCACGAAGGCGGCGATCCCGGGGATCATGTCGATGAACGTGCGGCCGACGTTCTCCAGCGCGGGGTAGCGCTCCATGGCGAACCCGGCCTGCGCCCGGGAGCCCGCTCCGGTGCGGTTGCCCGCCGGCGCACCGGTCCGTCCCCCGCCCCCGCGCGCGCGCATCGGGCCGAAGGTGACCGCCCCGGTCGCGACGCCGAGCGTGTCCCATCGCCTGCCGGCGAACGGGAAGGTGAAGTCGTGCAGGACGACGGTGGGGCCGTTCAGCTCGGGTCCGAAGTCGGAGTCCCACCGCAGCGGAACGACCTCGGCCCGGTAGCCCGCACCGTCGGGCGTGAAGCGTAGCGTCCGGTGGTCGAGGTCGAAGAGGCGCTCGGGGGAGACGAAGCCGCTGTCGAGCTGGAGAGCGATGAGGTCGCCGATCGTGGTGACCTTGCCGATCGGGCGGCCCTGGGGCCGCTGGGCGACGAGGAGGCCCGGGAGCGCAACGAGCGCGGCGAGGACGATGGGGCCGATGCGACGGTTGGTGCCCATGGTTCGCTTGGCAGGGAGGGTTCCGGAACATCGTGCCGAAGCGGGAGGCGGTCCCGGCTGATACATCAGTTTGGGGAGCCTACCCCGCTCCCCACAAGGGCACCTCGACGGCCCACGGCGAGGTCGCTTGCCAGCCCGAGGGCCCCGGCTCATGTTGCGCCCGCGTCGGTAGCGTCCCGTCGATGCCACACGGCTCGACACCTCCAAGGCGAAGGACCGGCCCGGCGAGCCGGCCGCCCGGGCCTCGCTCTCTGCCCCTCATGCCCCCTCTCCTCCGCGCCCGCGTGCTCCTCGTCGGCCTCACCCTCGCCTCGTCGACGGCGTGCGGCGAGCGCACCGGGCGTGGCGACCTCGTCTGGCACGACGAGGCGGGCTACCGCTGGGCGGAAGTCTCCGCCGGCCACCGGGGCCGGACCGGCTTCGCGCCGGTCGCACCCTCCCGTTCGGGGATCTCCTTCCTCAACGCCGTCACCCCCGCCCAGGCCGCGGAGAACCGCCACTACCTGAACGGCTCCGGCGTGGCCGCCGGCGACGTGGACGGCGACGGATGGGTGGACGTGTACTTCGCGGGTCTGAGCAGCCCGGGCAGGCTCTACAGGAATCGGGGCGGCCTGCGCTTCGAGGACGTGACCGACTCGGCGGGACTCGGCCGCGTCGCCCCCTACGCCACGGGGGTCGTGCTCGCGGACGTGGACGGCGACGGTGACCTGGACCTGCTCGTCGGCTCGCTGCACGACGGCGTGGCGCTCCACGTGAACGACGGCGACGGGCATTTCCACCCGGCCTCCGACGCCGCGCTCGCCTCGACGCGCGCGCGGGGGAACAGCACGCTGGCCCTCGCGGACGTGGACGGCGACGGAGACCTCGACCTCTACGTGACCAACTACCGGGAGCGCTCCATCGACGACGTGCGGGAGCAGGGGGAGCTGACCTGGGAGAAGACGATCGACGGGGCGTACGCGAAGGGGAGGAGCGACTATGCGCTCCTCCCGCCCTTCGATCGGTACTACACGATCGTCGATCGCCCGGGGATGGTGCCGGAGCGGCGGGAGGTGGGAGAGCGTGACCAGCTGTTCCTGAACGACGGGTCCGGTGGGTTCACCGAGGCGGCTCCCGAGGAGCACTTCCTGGACGCCGACGGGCGGGGCACGCAGCCGGGGAGGGACTGGGGTCTGACCGCGCGCTTCCACGACCTGAACGGGGACGGGCTCCCCGACCTCTACGTGTGCAACGACTTCTGGACGCCCGACCGCGTGTGGATGAACCAGGGCGGCGGTGTCTTCCGCGAGATCGACCCCTTCGCCATCCGCAGCTCCAGCTTCTCGTCCATGGCCGTGGGCTTCTCGGACGTCGACCGGGACGGCTCCCCGGACATCTTCACCACCGAGATGCTGAGTCCCGCGCACGCCGACCGTACGCGCCAGTACATCCCGCACGGACCCTGGCCGGACATCCGCCTCGAGAGCGCCCGCCGGCCGCAGTACAACCGCAACTCGCTCTACCACGCACGCGGCGACGGCACGTACGAGGAGGCGGCCTACCACGCGGGTGTCGAGGCGAGCGGCTGGTCGTGGGCGGCCGAGTTCGTGGACGTCGACCTGGACGGCTACGAGGACCTGCTGGTCACGACCGGCTTCCCGTACGACCTGCAGGACCTGGACACCCAGCTCCGGCTCAACCAGGCGGTCTCGCAGGGTACCCGCGCCTCCAGGGGGCAGCTCGTGGAGTTTCCGCCGCTCCCCCTGGTCAACGAGGCGTTCCGCAACGACGGGGACCTGACCTTCACGGACGAGAGCGCGTCCTGGGGCTTCTCCGGCGCCGACGTCTCCCAGGGGCTGGCGCTGGCCGACTTCGATCGGGACGGCGACCTCGACCTCGCCGTCGGCCGCCTGAACGACGTCGCGGAGCTCCTGGAGAACACCGGCACGGCCCACCGTATCGCGGTTCGCCTCGTGGGCCGCGCGCCGAACACCCGCGCGGTCGGCGCGAAGCTCGAGCTGCGGGGCGGTGCGGTCACGCAGACCAAGGAGGTGGAGGCGGGGGGAGGGTACCTGTCGGGGTCGGAGGCCCTCTCGGTGTTCGCGGGCGGCGACGCGTCGGTGGACCACACGCTCGTCGTGACCTGGCCGGGCGGGGCCAGCACCACGATCGAGGGTGTGCGCGCCGACCGGCTCTACGAGGTCACGGAGCCGGCGGCGGGAGGCTCGCTCCGTGGCGCGCAGGGGTCGCCGCCCGGGGACCGCACGGCCTCGGGTGGCCAGGGCACCGGAGCGCCCGCCTCCGGGGCGGGTACGGTGTTCGAGGACGTCTCCGGGAGGATCGGCTACGCCCACCGGGAGAGCTCCTTCGACGACTTCGGTCTCCAGCCGCTCCTCCCGGTGCAGCTGAGCCGCCAGGGACCGGGGGTCGCCTGGGTCGACCTCGACGGCGACGGCGACGACGACCTGCTCGTCGGCACCGGCCGGAACGGACGCGCCGGTGTGTTCGAGAACCGCGGGGGCGGGCGCTTCGCTCCCCTGACGCTCGGGTCGCTGGCGGAGGCGGCGCCAGGGGACCAGACCACGATCCTGGGATGGGCCTCCGGGGAGGGCGTCACGCTGGTCGTCGGGGACGCCAACCTGGAGCAGGGCAACGTGGGCGCTCCGGCCGCCTTCCACTACGCGCTCGCCGACCACGCGCTCCGCGAGGTGGAGCGGCTCCCGGACAACCGCTCCACGACGGGCGCGCTGGCGGCCGCGGACTACGACGGCGACGGGGACCTGGACGTGTTCGTGGGAGGGCGGTTCGTCCCCGCCCGCTATCCGACGAGCGCCACCTCCCGTCTCTTCCGGAACGACGACGGCAGGCTCGTCGCCGACGGGGCGAACGCCGGCGCCCTCGGGGACGTCGGCCTCGTCACCGGGGCGGTGTTCACCGACTTCGACGGCGACGGCGATCCCGACCTCCTCCTGAGCCTGGAGTGGGGCTCCCTGCGGCTGTACCGGAACGATGGCGGACACTTCAGGGACGTCTCGGAGGAGGTTGGGCTGGCGCGCTATCCAGGGTGGTGGATGGGCGTGGCCACGGGCGACCTGAACGGCGACGGCCGCCCCGACATCGTGGCGACGAACTGGGGCACGAACAGCCCCTACCAGTTCGGACGCGGGCGCCCGCTGCGGATGTACTACGACGACTTCAACTGGGACGGGCGCGTGGACGTGGTCGAGGCCTACTTCGACCAGGCGACGGGTGGCTACGTGCCCAGGCGCCAGCTCCAGGCCTTCCAGACCATCCCGAACACGATCATGAGGAGCGTGCGCAACCACGCGGAGTTCGCGAGCGCCTCCCTGGACCGCATCCTGGGAGACCGGATGGCGGCAACGCCCGTCCGGGAGATCACCACGCTCGAGCCGATGGCGTTCATCAACGAGACCGGCGGCTTCTCGGCCCGGCCACTCCCGCGCGAGGCGTCGCTCACCAACGGCTTCGCCGCGGTGGTGGCGGACTACGACAACGACGGGAACGAGGACGTCTTCCTCAGCCAGAACCTCTTCGCGGTGCAGCCGGACCTTCCGCGGCTCGACGCCGGGCGCGGTCTCTGGTTGAAGGGCGACGGGTCGGGGAGCCTCGTGGCCGTGCCCGGGCAGGTGAGCGGCGTGGAGGTCTACGGCGAGCAGCGTGGTGCCGCCGTGGCCGACTTCGACGGGGACGGGCGGGTGGACCTGGCCGTCGCCCAGAACGGAGGCGCGACGAAGCTCTACGCGAACCGGACGGAGCGGGCGGGCCTGCGCGTGCGGCTGCGGGGGCCCGCGCAGAACGGGGACGGGATCGGGTCGAGCCTGCGCGTCCTCTACGAGGACGGCGCCGAGGGCCCGCGCCGGGAGATCCAGGCCGGCTCCGGATACTGGTCCCAGAACAGCGCCACACAGGTGCTGGGAACGGTGGCGGGGAAGCGGCCCATCGCGATCGAAGTGACCTGGTTCGACGGCACCACGCAGCGGGTGGACGTGGTGGAAGGGCGGCGCGACTACGTGATCCCGTACGCACGATGACGCCCGGCGCCCCCACTGATCGTGCTCCCGCGAGCGCGCTCCGGCGAGGCATCGCCGCGGCTCTGCTGCTGCTCGCCCTCGCGGTGCCGCTCGTCCGCGGGCGGCGTCCGTCCGCCGGCACCCCCGGGGGCGCAGGTACGGAGGTCGCCCGGGAGCCCGATGCGACGGAGGCGCTCGCGCGCTACGGCTTCGTCCTCGAGGACGTGGCCCGTGCGGCGGGGGTGGACTTCCGCCATCGGGCCCCGGAGCTGGATCCGCGCCTCGCCCCCATCATGCCCCTCATCGCGGCGACGGGCGCCTCCGTCTCCGTGGTGGACTACGACCATGACGGCTGGCCGGACTTCTACACGACGACCAGCGCCTCCGGGGGACGGAACGCGCTCTACCACAACCTGCGGGACGGCACCTTCGAGGACGTGGCCGGAGCGGTCGGCCTCGCCGACCTGAACCGCCCGGAGTCCGGCGCCTCGATGGGCGGGGTGTGGGGGGACTACGACAACGACGGCGACGAGGACCTGTTCCTGTACCGGTGGGGGCGGCAGGACCTCTACCGCAACGACGGGGACCGCGGCTTCACTGCGGTGTCCGGGGGGCTCGGTCTTCCGGAGCGGGTCAACGCCGCCACGGCCGTGTGGCTCGACTACGACCGCGACGGCCGGCTCGACCTCTTCGTCGGGGCGTTCTACCCGGCCGACGTGGACCTCTGGCATCTGACCACCTCGCGCTTCCTCCCGGAGAGCTTCGAGTACGCGCGCAACGGCGGCCGCAACTTTCTCCTGCGCAACCGTGGGGACGGCACCTTCGAGGACGTGGCGCCCAGGGTCGGCCTGACGAGCACGCGCTGGACCCTCGCAGCGGGCGCGGCGGACCTCACCGGCAACGGGTACCCCGACCTCCTCGTCGCCAACGACTTCGGCGTCAGCGAGCTGTTCCTGAACGAGGAGGGCCACGGGTTCCGCGACATCTCGCGTAGCTCGAACGTCGGGCGCTCGCCGAAGAGCGGGATGAACGCGTCGTTCGGCGACCTGTTCGACCGCGGCGAGTGGAACATGTTCGTGAGCAACATCGCGGAGCCCGGGATCCTCATGCACGGCAACGACCTGTGGGTGCCGGCGGGGACGGAGGACGGCGCTCCCACCTTCCGCAACGCCGCCACGGCGCTGGGGGTGGACCTCGGCGGCTGGACGTACGGCGCACAGTTCGCCGACCTGAACGACGACGGTTGGCTCGACCTGGTCGTCGCCAACGGCTTCGTGTCGGGAGAGAGCCGGCGGAGCTACTGGTACGACTACTCGAAGGTCGCCACCGGCTACCGGAGCATCATCGGCGACGCGGACAACTGGCCGGCGCTCGAGGGGCGCAGCCTCTCGGGGTACCAGCGGGACCTGTTCTGGGCGAACGACGGGGCGGGAGGGCTCACCGACGCCTCCGGAGCCGTTCGCGGCGACAGCGCCTGGGACGGCCGCGCCGTCGCCGTCGCCGATCTGTGGAACCGGGGCGTCTTGGACGTGCTGGTGGCGAACCAGAGGGGCCCGCTCCAGCTCTTCCGCAACCAGGTGGCGCCGGGTCGGCACTGGATCGGCTTCGAGCTCCAGGGCACCCGGAGCAACCGGAGCGCCATCGGCGCGGTGGTGCGCCTGTTCTGGGACGAGCGCCAGCAGGTGCAGCAGGTGGACGGAGGCAGCGGCTTCGCTGCGCAGCGCGACCGGCGCCTGCATTTCGGCCTAGGCCCGGCCACGCGCGTGGACAGCGCCGTGGTCGTGTGGCCCTCCGGTCTGCGCGGGACGCTGCTCACGCCCCTGGTGGACCGGACCCATGCGCTCGTCGAGGGCCGGTGAAGCTCGACCGGAAGTTCGGACCCCCGCTCCTGATCACGCTGATCCTCTTCGGCGCGCACTGGGGAGCTGGTATGCTGCGCGGCTACGAGGCCGTCCTCCTCTCGGTGGGCGCGGCGATCGTGACGGACGTGCTCGTGGGCCGGCTCCTTCTCGGGGAGCGCCGCCCGCTGGCGAGCGCGTACATCTCGGGTATCAGCATCAGCATCCTCGTGCGCTCGCCGGTCTTCTGGCCCTACGCCACCGGCGCGGTGATCTCGGTGCTGTCGAAGTACGTGCTCCGCCTGCGCGGGCGGCACCTCTGGAACCCGTCGAACTTCGGCATCTGCGTGCTCCTCTTCCTCGCCCCCTGGGCCGTGGCGCCCCTGAGCGTGCAGTGGGGCAACACCCTCTGGCCCATGCTCGTGATCTGGGCGATCGGGATCGTCGCGGTGTGGCGCGCTGGACGGGTTCACGTCACCCTCGCGTACCTCGCGTCCTTCCTCCTCCTCGCCTTCCTGCGCAGCCTGCTCACCGGGCAGACGTTCCTCGCGGAGGTGGCTCCCCTGACGGGGCCCATGTACCAGCTTTTCGCGCTCTTCATGGTCACCGACCCGAAGACCACCCTGTCCTCCCGCCGGGGGAGCATCGTGGTGGTGTGCATCGTGGCGGTCGTGGAGGCGGTGCTTCGTCTCCTCGAGATCGTCTACGCCCCCTTCTACGCGCTCTTCCTCGTAGGCCCGGTGGCCGTGGCCTGGGACGAGCGCCGCAGGGAGGGGCGGGGGTAGGCCCGGACGAGGTCCGGTGGTCGCCGGCGTTGGGGGGTGCGGGTCTGGAGGACGGGGGTCGGCAGGATCGTCCATCTCGCGCAAATGGCCACCTCGACACATGTTGCGGGATGATCGAGCGGCTCCCGAAGGCCCCCGATGCCGATGGGCGGCAGGTGGGCGCTGCGGCGGTGAGGCGCGGAGTTGCGCTCCTTGGCCTCACCCTCCCCGCCGTCGGCCTCGTGCAGGCGTGCACCCGCAGCGACGTGACGAGCGTCACCGTCGCCGCGCTCGAGGTGAGCCCGTCGTCGGTCACGCTGGTCGAGGGGGAGAGCCGCGCGTTCACGGCGAAGGTCCGGGACGTGGACGGCTCGCTCCTGCCGGCGTCGCTGGTCACGTGGAGCAGCAGCGACGACAGCACGATGTCCGTGAGCGCGGGCGGCATGGCCACCGCGCTCCGGCCCGGTGAGGCACAGGTCCGCGCGACCGTCCAGGGCGTGACCGGGTCCGCCCTCGTCAGGGTCGAGCCGGGGCCCGTCATCGTGGCCGCGACCACCGGGCTGGTGCTGACCGCCGGCTTCCAGGGTTCCCGCCCCGACCCGATGGACGTCGGGATCGCGAACGGGGGCAACGGGACGCTGGCGGGACTCTCGGCGACGATCCGCTATCGACAGGGCGAGCGGAGCGGGTGGCTGGGCCTGTCCCTCTCCTCCACGACCGCCCCGGCCACCCTGACGCTCACCGCGGCGACGTCCGCCCTCCCGGTCGGCACCTTCCACGCGACCGCGACGCTGTCGTCGCCGTCCGCCCGGGACAGCCTCGACATCCTCGTCGAGCTGTCGGTGACGGAGGAGCGGCCGATCCTCGGCGTCGCTCCCGCCGCGATGGGCTTCGCCGGGAGCGCCGGCGGCCCGTCGTCGCTGCCCCAGGCCATCCAGATCTCGAACGCGGGCGGCGGGACCCTGACCGGCCTGTCCACCGCGGTCTCGTACGCCGGCCAGGGTGGATGGTTGACCGCGGCACTGTCGTCCACGACGGCGCCCGCCGTCCTGTCGCTCACGGCCGACCCCGGTGCGCTCGCGCCGGGCAGCTACACGGCCACGGTCCAGGTCGGGTCGCCCGATGCCTTCAACGGCGCGCAGAACGTCCACGTGAGCTTCGCCGTGGAGACCGACCCCTTGGCCGACCTCTCGGTCCTGAAACGGGGGCCCGGGTCGGTTCTGCTGAACGACACCGTCATGTTCGTCCTCACGGTCCACAACGACGGCCCGCGGGACGCCGTGGGCGCCGTGCTCCAGGACTCCCTCCCCGCGGGCCTCGTCTTCGCGAGAGCGTCGGGAGGCGCCTCGCAAGACGGCGGGGTGGTCACATGGCCGCTCGGCGTGGTTCGGAGCGGCGAGACGGTCGTGGACAGCGTGTGGGCCGCCGGCGCCCAGGTCGGGTCCACGCTGAACGTGGCCAGGGTGTCCAGCGTGACGAAGGATCCCGTCGCGTGGAACGACCGGAGCGTGTGGTCGCTAGCCGTGCAGCCCCGGGTCGCCGACCTGGCGGTGACCAAGACGGGGCCGACCAGCGCGTCGGTGGGCACAGAGATCACCTACGCGATCGCGGTCGAGAACGGGGCCGGACCCACCGCGGCCGACTCCGTGGTCGTGACCGACGTGCTGCCCGCCGGCGTCCGGTTCGTGTCTGCCACTGAGGGCGGGACGTACGACGCCGGAGCGGGCAGCGTCACCTGGCACGTCGGCAGCGTGCCCGTCGGCCGGCGTGTGGCCGTCGGCGTCACGGTCTCCGTCGTGACCGACCTCTACCTCGTGGTCCGGAACACGGCCACGGTGACCTCGGCGACAGACGACCCGGTGCGGGACAACGACTCGTCCACCGCCGTCACCGAGCTGAACGCCCAGGCCGACCTGGGCGTGACGATGAAGGGCCCGGAGGAGGCGCCGAGCGGCGGGCGCATCACCTACACGGTCGCCATCCAGCACGTGGGCGGGACGGGCGCGGCCGAGGGCGTGGTCGTCACCGACCGGCTGCCCCCGGAGCTGGGCTTCGTGTCGGCAACGGGGGGTGGGACGTATTCCGGGGACGACCGGACCGTGACGTGGGCGCTCGCGGACGTCCCGGTCGGCGGAGCGTCCGGCGTGGAGTTGACGGTGGACGTCGGGGCGGACGTCACCGGCCCGGTGTCGAGCACCGCGAAGGTGACGAGCACGACCGTCGACCCGAACCCCGCGAACGACGAGTCCACGGTGACCACCGACGTCCGCCCGGGCGTCGATCTGGGCATCACGATGAAGGGGCCCGCTAAGGCCACGGCCGGCACGGACGTCACCTACGACATCGCGGTCGAGCGCGTGGCCGGCACCGGCGTCGCGCCGGACGTCGTCGTGTCGGACGTACTGCCCGCGGAGCTCGTCTTCGTCTCGGCGACCGGGGGCGGCACGTACGACGCCGGCAGCCGAACCGTGACGTGGAAGCTCGGTGACCTGGCGGCTGGCGACGGCGCAGCGCTCCATCTCACGGCGCGGATGGGATCCGCCGCCAGCGGGAGCGTGGGCAATACCGCGCGGGTGAGCTCAGCCGGCGTCGACCCCGTGCCCGGGAACGACAGCGCGACCGTCGCGACCGCGGTCGGTCGGGTGGCCGATCTGTCGGTGACGAAGTCCGGTCCGCTCTTCGGCCTGAGGGGCCAGGAGGTCACGTACACGATCCGCATCGACAACGTGGCGGGCCCCAGCGACGCGAGCGGCGTGGTGGTCACCGACGAGCTGCCAAAGAACGCGGACTTCGTGTCGGCCACGGGCACCGCGGCCTACGACGACCGGTCCCACACGGTCAGCTGGACCTTCGGCGACGTCGCCATGGGCGGCAGCGTCAGCGTCCAGGTCACCGTGCGCATCCAGTCCTCCGCCAAGAAGGAGGTGCGCGACACGGCGAGGGTGACCAGCTCGAGCAAGGACCCGAACGACAAGAACGACTCCTCGACGGTGCGCACGATCCCGCTGTAGCCCCGGCCTCAGGGAAGGTGGTGGTCCACCTCGCGGGTCATCTCGATCATCGTCGGCCGGAACCCCGCACGCGCGAAGAGCCGCTGTGCGGGCCCGTTCCGCTGCGCGGTGGAGAGCACGACCCTGGGCGCCCCGCCGGCCTCGAGCGCGGACAGCGTGGCCTCGAGCAGCACCCGGCCCACGCCGCTGCCGCGATGGTCGGGATCCACCACGATGTCGTACAGCACGCCCGCCGGCCCGCGCAGGGACATGTAGTCGCGCCCCTCCACGCCCGCGTACGTGTAGCCGATCACCTCGCCGTCGCGCTCCGCCACCAGCACGAAGACGCCTGGCGCGTCGAGTCGGGTCCCCAGGAAGGAGGCGTAGGCGTGCTCGGTCTGCGGCGTCGCAGGGATGAAGCGCTGCGGGTCGAACTCGTGGTGGACCCGGACCAGGACCGCCCCGAGCCGGCCGAGGGTGGGCAGGTCGTCCGGCGCCGCGGCTCGGATCATGACGCCAGGGGGCTCGGGAGATCGTGCGTCCATCGAGCCCCTATCGTTCGCCGTCCGGGCCCGCGGTCCCATCGGGGGTGTCGGGGCGCCCGGTCGCTCGCCGGGAGGCCTCGAGAGCGGTCCGGGCCGCGGTCACGGTGAGGTAAGAGATCGCGTCCCAGGCGTTGTGGATCCCGATGCACAGGAGCGCCAGCGTCACGGTCGCGACCGCGAAGAGCGGCCATTCCGCCCCGGGCGCGAGGAGCACGGCGGACGCCACGAGGGCCGCGTAGGCGATGGCCGGGAAGGCGACGTGCCACAGCCAGTCCTCGAATACGGGAGCGTAGGTCTTCATGCGCAGGGCGCGCCGAAGCACCACCCCGGAGTACACGAGCGCTCCCAGGCCGAGCGCGCCGAGGGTGAGGCGCAGGCTCCCGTGGTCGGGCCACGGCACGGACAGCACCGCGGAGAGCACGAGGGAGAGCGAGAAGTGCACCACGGTCGGCGTGCCGAACGCACCGACCCCGACCTCCCATTCGGCGCCGTCGACATCGCCGTACGCCTCGGAGGTCATGAGCGTCTGGACGACGAACTGGAGGCCGGTCAGCGCGGCGGCCGCGGTACCGGTGATCAGGTAGAAGTTGCCCCAGCCCTCGAGGATGGAGCCGAGCGCGCTCCCCGCGGGAAGCGTCATCACCTCGCCTTCCCCCGCGACTCAGCCACGCGCCTTCCACGCGGCCAGGATGGACGCCTCCCGTGCCATGAGCGCGTGCTCGCCGGAGACCAGGCGCTGGCGGCGCTCCTCCGTCACGCCGTCACCGTGCCACCACACGTGCGTGTCGTGCATGCTCTCGGCGAGCGGCCTGAACGTCAGCCCCGCGGCGATCGCCTTCCGGTTGTCGATGCGCGCGGATCCGAAGTTCTCGCCGACCGGCATGATCCACGGGACCACGTACGGCACGCCCTGCTCCGTCAGGAACGCGTAGTCGTCCACCGTGACGAAGTCCGCCTGCGCGTCGAACGCGGCGTGCGCGCCGTGCACGAAGCGCATCATCCCCGTGGGGGAGGCCGGACCCACGGCGTTGAACGTGCCGGCCCGGTGGTCCTCGATGAGGCGGATCATCCAGGAGGCCACGTCCCGCACGTCGACGTACTGGACGGGATCGTCGACGCGTCCGGGCACGAGGACCTCCCCGCCCCTCGACAGGCGCTCCGGCCAGTAGGGGAAGCGGTCCGAGGTGTCCGCCGGTCCCATCATGTACGTGGGGCGCACGACGATCGTGCGGTCGTCGCCGAACGCGGCGCGGGCCTCGATCTCGGAGTTCGCCTTCATCACCCCGTAGCGGTACTCCCCCGCGCGCTCCTCGTCGAGCCCCTCGGGCATCTCGAGCACAGGCGCGGTGTCCTCCGAGATGTCGGCCGTGAGGTACGGGTAGTAGACGCCGGTCGACGAGGTGTAGAGGTAGAGCTCGACGTGGTCCTTCAGGAGGGTGGCCGAGTCCCGCGTCCAGGCCACGCGTTGTCCCGAGTCGTCGATCACGGCGTCCCACGAGCGCCCGCGCAGGGCCTCGAGATCGTTCTGCCGGTCGCCGATCAGCGACTCCACCTGGGCGTAGCGCTCGCGGTTCACGCTGGGGACGGTGCGACCTCGCGTGAAGGTGGTGATCGAGTGCCCCCCGTCCAGCCCGTAGGCGACCAGGTGCGGTCCGAGGAAGCCGGTTCCTCCCAGGATGAGGATCGACAGCGGCTTGCGCGCGTCCGTCCCGGCGCGGTCGGGCGCCACGGCGGCGAGGAGGTCGTGGCGTACGCCGGCCGCGACCAGGCCCGCGGCCCCGGCTGCGAGGAACTCACGTCGGCTCGGCATGGCGCGCTCGGGTCGAGGAGGAAGAGGGTCGGTGACCGGCGCGAGCGTACGACGCGCGCTGCCCGGGGGCAACCGTCTTCCCTTCGCGACCGTGTCCCTACGCGTCCCTCACCGTCCCACGAGCCAAGCCTCCCGCCGCGCCACCTCCGCGGCGGTGGCGTCGGGGCGCTCGTGGAGGGTCACCACCGCCTGGTCGAATCCGGTCATCACGAGGGCGGCCGTGTACGGTCCCGTGGGTCGGCGCACCTCCACCGTCACGGAATCGCCGATGGCCAGGGGCCGCAGGAAGCGGACGAGCGCCTGCAGGTCCGGCGTCGGGGTTCCGTTCACCGCGACCACGGGGTCGCCGGTGTGCAGGCCGGCCCGCTCCCACACGCTGGCGGTGTCGAGCACGTAGAGCCGCGGGGCGGCGTTTCCGGGAGGCTGCCACCCGTAGACCCTGAGATCCGGTCCGGGCACGCCCCTGGCGTCGATCGAAGGCCTCCACGTCACCTCGCTGGCGAGGCCGATCAGAGCGAGATACCGGTCGAAGTCGAGCGCCGTGCCCCCGTCCACGTGCTCCTCGAAGAAGGGCCCCATGTCGCACCCGCACACGGCAGAGACCTCCGCCGCGACGTCGTCGCTGGTGAAGCCGCGCTCTCCCGAGTAGTCCCGCAGCAGGGCACGCATGACGTCGTCGATGGAGCGACGGTCCACGGTCCCGTCGCGGATGATCAGGTCGAGCACCGTCGTGAGCAGCTCGCCGTGGAGGTGCGTGCTCGCGGTGTTGTCACCGAGCTGATCCTCCTGGGCGCCGTACGCCGCGCGGCTCACGCGCTCGGGCGAAAGCAGGTGGTTCCCCGACGTCGACGCGTAGCGGGACATCAGCTGCGCCAGGTAATCCGCGCGGGAGCCGTCGACCAGCCCGGTCCGCCTGCGCAGCACGTCGGCGTAGAACATCGTCGCGCCCTCGCTCCACCACAGCCCGGAGCTGCGCGGCGGCGTGCGCCAGCTCACGTCTCCGTACTCTGCGGGACGGATGCGCATGATGTTCCACGCGTGGAAGAGCTCGTGCGCGATCTCTCCGAGCGGCTCGGTCATGTCCTCCGCCAGCGTCGCGCTGGGGACGCCGATCGTGACCGAGTTGGGGTGCTCCAGGGACCCGTACGCACCGTCCTGGAGCAGGAATGTGAAGTCGCGCCAGGGCGCGCTCCCGAAGAGCGCGACGGCCTGTCGCACGATGCGCTCGATCCCGTCGACGAACGCCGTGGTGTCGAAGGCGGCGGCGCCAGGAGCCGGCCAGTACGCCACCCGGTGGGGCGCGCCCGCCACCGTGAAGCGCCACGAGCGCAGGCGGCCCATGAGGATCGGCGACTCCACCAGGACCTTGACGCTGGGCGCGAAGAACGAGCGCGGATCCACCGTGGGCTCGAGGCCGGTGGCGACGTCCCAAGCGGCGGGCGCCTCGAGGTGGACGCGGACCGGCGCGAGCGTGGCCCCGACCACGTACATGAACGTGTGCGCACCACCGACCAGGGCGCCGGTGCGCGCGACGAAGGGGCGGTACGAAGCGCGCTGGGCGTCCGTCCTGGCGGGCAGCGCGAGGCGATACGACAGGGTCACCTCGCCGCCTGGGGCGCGCACCCGCCAAAGGGCGCTGTCGACCCGGGTGATCGCAGCGTACCCGCCTGAAGCCTCGACGCGTAGGTCGGTGACGTAGCGCCAGTAGCGGTCGTCGTATTCCGGGTGCGCCACCATGGCCACGTCGAACGTGTCCGCGACGTTCGTGATGTGCGTGACCACGTCGTAGCCCGTGGTGTCGTCGGCGTCGACCCGCACCGTGTAGTCGACCACGGGCTGCGTCGCGGCGTAGCGCGCCTGGATGGCGTCCGTCCACCTGGTGAGCGGGTTCTGGGCTGCCGCGCGCGTCGCGGTGAGTGCCGCGAGCGCCATCGCGCCGAGCGCGGTCACGAGCACCGGACGGACGACTCCCGTGCGCGTGCGCCTCATCGATCTACTCACTGCGCAGGGCGTACGCGGGGTTGACGGCCGCCCTCCGGGCGGGCGCCCAGCTGGCCCCCACGACGCCCCGCAGGGCGCGCTGGGCCTCGGAGGTGCGGCGCGCGCCGCGGGCCACCACCGTGGCACGGCCGTCGTAGGCCTGGAGTACCGGCACGTACAGGAGGGGTGCGGCCGCCGTCGTCAGCGACGTGTAGCGATGGTCGGCGACCACGCCCACCACCACGAGGGGAGGCCGGGGCGGTCCGTCGAGGGGCGGCCACGAGATCCGGCGCCCGACGGGGTCCGCGTCGCGCCAGAGCGAGCGCGCCAGCGACGCGTTCACGACGGCCACGCCCGTCGCTCCGGCCACATCGGCGGCTGCAGCCGGAGCGCCACCGCGACGACGGACTCTCCGGCGGTGAGCGCGAGGACGCCGCCCGCGGCGCCGAGCATGGCTACCTCCACGAGGAGCTGTCGCACCAGGCGACGACGCGACGCGCCGAGCGCCACGCGCGCTGCCATCTCCCGCCGCCGCGCCGCCGATTTCGCCGCGATGAGCCCCGCGACGTTCGCGCACGCCACAAGCAACAGAAGCGCGGTCGCGAGCTCTGCGGCCGCCACGCGGGCGCGCGCGGACGCGGCCGGCAGGGTCACGTCGGGACCGAGACGGCCGACGATCGCGAGCCACCCGGCGGTCCGGCTCTCCATGATGTCGCCGCTCATCCGGGAGAGCAGGACGGGCTGCGCGGCGAGCGGTGCCCACACGTCGGTGGCATCCCCGAGGCCCACGCCCGCGAAGGCCGCGGACGCCACCCTCACCACCTCGAACGCATGGCCGTCCAGGCGGAGCGTCGACCCGACGGCGTCGGGGTCGGCGCCGAACCCGCGCCGCCAGAGCCCCTCGCTGATCACCACGACGTCGGCATGTCCCGCCACGTCGTCGTCGGGCGAGAGGAGCCGGCCCACCGTCGCGCCCACGCCGAGCACGCGGAAGTAGTCGCCGGTGACCAGCACACCGCGCAGGCGTTCGGCCCCGTCGCCCCCGACGACACCGCTGAACGGCGCCGGCACCCAGGCTGCGAGCTCGGCGACCGAAGCGAGCCGGCTCCGGTAGTCCGCCAGGTCCGGGTACGAAAAGCCGTCGTAGCGCTCCGGTCCCTCCCACCGATCGAACGCGACGAGCGATGCCGGGGCGCGGAATCCGTGCAGTGGCGAGAGGAGCGTCGCGCGGATGACGCTGAACACGCCGGTGGTGCCGCCGATCCCCAGGGTGAGCACCAGGAGTGCGGTGAGTGTGAAGACCGGCGTGCGCCGGAACGAGCGAAGCGCATAGCGTGCGTCCAGGATCAGAGACTCGACGCTGCGGGGTGCGGCGAGTCTCGCGGACGGCGTCCTTCACCGTGTCAACGCCGCGCATGTCTGCGAGGACCACGCGCCGGGCCGCGGACGGCTCCTCGCCGCGGGCCACCCGCTCCGCGACGGCGAGCTCGACCCAGGAGCGGAGCTCGTCGTCCAGCTCCCGCTCCACCGTTCCGCGGTGGACCAGGTCCCGCCAGAGATGGCGCAGCGCGTCGAGGAGGCGCATCGGGATCAGGTCGCCTGGAGCGCGGCGTTCATGGCCACGACGATCCGGCGCCACGCGCCGGTCGCCTGCTCGAGATGGCGATGGCCCGCCCGGGTGAGCTGGTAGTACTTCGCCCGCCGGTTGTTCTGGGACCTCCCCCACCTCGACTCGAGCCAACCGTCGCGTTCGAGGCGATGGAGCGACGGGAAGAGCGACCCCGGGGTGGGGTGGAACATGCCCTGCGTGATCTGCTCGATGCGATGGGCCACGCCCAGTGGCGGCGTGCCGGCGCCATGGACGATGACACGATCCGGTGTCGCGAAGATGGCCGAGATGCGGCACTATGCGTGCGCGCCCCGGAGGCGGGGTGCCGGATCCCGGAAAGGAGCGGTCGTGACGCCAACGCCGGAGGGACGGCGGTTCAACGTCCTTCTCGTCTCCGGCGTGGTGTGCCTGGTGGCGGGTGCGCTGCTGCTCTACGTGGGCGAGAAGCTCTCCCTGCCCACGCTGGGCCCCGCCTCGATCCTCCTGGGCGCGGCCTTCCTGCTCGCGGGCACGGACTCGGTGGTCCGCCGCACGCACGCCTCGGGCTCGGCGCAGGAGGGCAACAAGATCGTCTATTCGGGCACCGCCGCCGCGGCGTGGGGGCTTTGCCTGGCGCTCTTCGGCGTGGGCCTGGTGACCGTGGGCGTCGCGAAGCTCCTGGGCGCCGGCGACGAGGGGCTGGCGTTCCTCCGCACCCGACCGGGGATCGCCATCGTCTGGCTGGGCCTCCTCCTCCTGGCTACCGGCCGCGGCATGATGGGAGCGTGGCGACGCGGGAGCGGGGCGATGCCACCCTCGTACACGCTGCTCCCCGGCCGCATCGGCGGCTCCCTCGTCGTCGCCCTCGGTGCGCTGGCGTGCCTTGTCGGGGTTTTCGAGATCGTACTGCCGGCGGCGTTCGACGCCGGCGGGCGCGCGGTGCTCGACGCCATCGAGCACGCCGTCGCGGCCCTCCTGCGACGCCACGCGTAGCCGCACCGCAGCACGTCGAGGCGCGGCTGCGCGAGGAGCCCGCGTCGGTCCACCGCCGCCTGGACCCGTGGGACATCCCTCGGAGCACGCCGCTCGACCCTGCGCGTCGCCTGCGCATGGCGCAGCGTCTGCTGGATGCGGGAGCCGACCCGAACGCCGTGGCCGGCAGCGGCAGAGGCCCCTCGCCATGGCGCCCGGCCGGCCCGCCCGGTCGGGCGCTATCCGCCGGAGCCCTGGCGCGCGTGCCAGGCCGCGAGCACCTCGGCCTCTCGCTTCATCCCGATCCCGTTGATCTCGCCGGCGAGGGTGGCCTGCTGCTGCTCCTGCGGTCGCGTCTTCTGCCAGTCGAGGGTGTCCTTGGCGGTCACGGCGAGCGGCCGGAAGGTGAGTCCGTTCGCGATGGCCCTGGAGGCGTTGCGGCGCTCGTAGCCGGCCGTGCGTCCAGAGGGAGGCTGCCACGCCGTCATGTCACGCCAGGGTCGGACCCCCTGCTCCTGCAGGAACTCCCAGGGCACCCAGGTGAACCGCGCGCCGGCCGTGGTCACTGCCTTCACCCCGTAGAGCATCTCCGCGAAGGTCCTCGGATGCTCGGGGCCGATGGCGTTGTAGAGCCCCAGCACCCGCTGCTCGGCCACCCGCACCATCCACTCGGCCAGGTCGCGGGAGTCGATGAACTGGGACGGATCGTCCGGCTTGTCGGGCGCGAGGACCTCGCCGCCCTGGTCGATGCGGGCGGGCCACCAGGTGAAGCGGTCCGTGCGATCGAGTGGCCCCACGATCAGGCACGGCCGGATGATCGTCCACATGTCCGGATAGGTCCGCCTGACCTCCTCCTCGGCCCGGACCTTGAGCGCCCCGTAGTACCGCGTGGCCGCATCCCGGTCCAGGGTGTACGGATCCAGGTCCGCGGGCAGCTCGCGAACGGGACTCTCCTCGTTCAGGCCGATGATGCTGTTGTCGGCGTACACGGACGTCGTCGAGATGAAGACGTAGTGCCCGACGTTCCCGGCGAGGTAGCGGCCCGCGTTGCGCACCCACGCGGGGAACGTCGTGGGATTGTCGAGGACGACGTCGAACTTCCTTCCCTCCAGCGCGCTGGTGTCGTTGTTGAGGTCGCCGACGAGCTCCTCGGCCACGCGTCCCTTGAAGAGACCGGGGCGGGTCTGGTTCCGGTTGAAGAGCGTCACGCGGTGGCCGCGCGCGATCGCGTACTCCACCTGCTCGGGACCGGTGAAGCCGGTGCCGCCGAGGATGAGCATGTCGAGCGGCGCCGGCGCCCGTTGCACGCGTCGCTGGGACGGGAGCGGGTCCGCCCTGGAGGGAGAGGCTTCCCCCGGGGTCGGCAGCACGCCGAGCCCTGCGGCGCCCCCTACGACGGAAACCGTTCTGATGAAGGAGCGACGATCGGTGTCCATGGAGTCTCCCGGTGGAGGTCGGCACTCTGGGCTCGGACGCGCGAAGCAACTTGCGGTGACCCGATCCCGCCTGTCCATCGGGGAGGGGGATGGCGGGCGCCTTCGTCGGTCCCGGGTCGCGACTGTCGTGGGGAGCGCGAGGGCGCTATCTCAAGGGCCGACCGGACGCCGAGGCCACGGGCTTGACCACGGCCTTCCGTGATTTGTCCCACCCTCCCGCCGGGACCCGCAACGTGACCTCCGTTCTCCGTCGCTTCGCGAACGTACGCCGCGGTGAGGTGCCCGCTCTGCTGGCCTCCGTCGTCTTCTTCTTCAGCGTGCTCACCGCGCTCATGGTGATCCGCCCGGCCCGTGAGGCGCTCGGCATGCGGAGCGGGCTCGACACCGTGAGGTGGCTCTTCGTCGGGACCGCGTTGGTGACGCTCGCGGTCAACCCGGCTTTCGGGCTGCTGGTCTCGCGTGCCCGACGGATCACGTTCATCGCCGCGACCTACCTCTTCTTCGCGGCCAGCCTGCTCGTGTTCTGGTGGCTGCTGACCTTCGCGCCGCAGCGCACCGGCGAGATCTCCGGACGGGTCTTCTACGTCTGGTTCAGCGTCTTCAACCTGTTCAGCACGATGGTCTTCTGGGCCCTCATGGTGGACCGGTTCTCGCTCGAGCAGTCGAAGCGTCTGTTCGGCATCGTGGCGGTGGGCGGCACCCTGGGCGCGATCTTCGGCCCCTGGCTCGCGCTGTCGAACGTCGACCGGATCGGGACCGCCAACCTGATCCTGGTCGCGGTGGGCTTCCTGGTGGTGGCGGTGGTGGCCGCGGCTCTGGTGGCCCGCCTCCAGCCCGAGAGCGGCAGGGAGGTGGTGCCCGGCGCGTCGGCTGCGATGCCACCCGAGGTCGACGACTCCGTGATCGGGGGAACGGCGGTGGAGGGATTCCTCGGTGTCCTCCGCTCACCGTACCTGCTCGGGATCGCCGCGTTCGTCCTGATCATGACCGTAATGGCCACGTTCATCTACTTCACGCGTCTCCAGGTGGTGGCGGCCATGACGGAGGTGGTGGACGAGCGGACGGGTCTCTTCGCGAGGATCGACTTCTGGACCCAATTCGCCACCCTGGTCCTCCAGCTCTTCCTCACCGGGCACATCATGAAGCGCCTGGGGGTGGCCGTGGCCATGGCGCTCCTTCCGTTGACCCTCGCGCTGGGCTTCCTGGGCCTTGCGCTCACGGGGAGCTTCGTGGCGCTGGTGCTGCTCGAGGCGGCCTTCCGCGCCGTGCAGCGCGGCGTCACCCGCCCGGCACGTGAGACGCTCTTCACCGTGGTCAGCCGTGAGGACCGGTACAAGTCGAAGGCGGTGATCGACACCTTCGTCTATCGGACGGGCGACGTGGTCGGGGCCTGGACCGAGGGATTGCTGGGAAAGCTGGGCGGAGGGGTGCCGTTCCTCACCGCCCTCGTCATCCCGGGGGCGGCGATCTGGGCCGGGCTCTCGTTCTGGCTGGCGCGCGCGCAGGGACGGATCGCCGCGGGGCGCGCGGCCCAGACGGCTACCGACGTGCCCGCCGTCCCGGATGGATCCGGAGCGGCCTGAGGCCCCCTTCGCGGCGTACCGGGATCGCTGCGCCGGCCGCGCCCGCGCGCCCCTCGCGTCCCTCAGAACTTCAGGGCGAAGTGGATGAGGCGGTGCGCCGTGTCCTTTTCCTTGCCCCAGTACACCACCCCGAGGTACACGCCAGGGCTGACCTCGCGGATCTCGTCGCGGATCCACTGGGCCACGATCGACGTGTGCGAGTAGTCGAGGACGATGCACTCCTTCCCGTCGAGCCAGCTCGTTCCCTTGAACACCTGCGCCACCACGGCCTTGTGGCCGAGCGGGAGCAGGCGGTTCTTCAGCCAGCTGCGCGAGGGGTCTTCGTCGTCACGCTCGAAGACCTTGCCCTTCCACGTGAAGATGTGGACGAACTTCGCGATGGCGTCCGACACCTCGTGGCCCGGCGCGACGATGGCGGTACCCTCGCCCTGCCCGTTCGGGATCTCGCCGGCGGGACTGGCACGGAAGATGTCGTCGAGCTGGTCGCGCGACAGGCTCAGGAAGGCCGCGGGATCGGTGATGGGTGCCTTTTGCGTTTGCATTCGATGAGCTCCGGCCGGACAGGATCGGGAGGGCCAGCGACAGGGATGCCTGCCATCCGGCAATCTGCTCGGCACGGCCGTTGGCTGCAATCGCGCCGTGTGCCGCGGGCGGGCGCTGCGCGGTGTGCAGCTCGAATTGACGCCCCGATCCACGGCGGCCACACTGCCCGGCGTGTCCAGACCAGCCCCCCGTGCGCACCCCGGCGAGCGCGACCGGCGCCCTTTGGGGGCCGTCGTGGGGAACGCCGTCGCCTGGCTGCCCGTCGCGCTTCTCGCGGCGTGCGGGGGATCGGCGCCCGGAGCGGGGCCGCGAAGCGCGAGCGTCTCGGCCGGACCCTCGTTCCCACTGCGCACCGAGGGGCGCTCCATCGTCGATCGCGGCGGGCGTCGAGTGCGCCTTGCGGCGGTGAGCTGGTACGGCGCCGAGTCCGAGGACTTCGCCGTGGGAGGCCTCCACCTCCAGCCCCTGGACACGATCGCCGAGGAGATCCGACGGTTGGGCTTCAATTCCGTACGGCTCCCCTGGTCCAACGAGCTGGTCGAGCGCGACCCCGTCGTCCCGGACCGCGCGCTCACGGCCAACCCGCGCCTACGGGGGAAGCACGCACTGGAGGTTTTGGACAGCGTCGTCGCCGCGCTCACGCGCCGCGACGTTTTCGTCGTCCTGGACAACCACAACAGCGACGCGGAGTGGTGCTGCGGCGCGGACGGGAACGAGCTCTGGTACAACGCGCGCTATCCGGAGTCGCGCTGGATCGCGGACTGGCGGACGATGGCCGCGCGCTACCGGGACGACCCCCGCGTGATCGGGGCCGACCTGCGCAACGAGCCGCGTGGCCGCGCGACGTGGGGAGGCCCTGTCGAGACCGACTGGCACGCCGCGGCCGAGCGCGGTGGCAACGCCGTGCTCGAGGTGAATCCGGACCTGCTGATCGTGGTGGAGGGCATCGCGTACGCGTCGGACGTCTCGGGAGCGGATACACTGCCGATTGTTCTCGACGTTCCGGGGCGCGTGGTCTATGAGGCGCACGACTACGCCTGGTTCGAGTCCCATGCGAGCTACCACGCCTGGATCGCGGAGATCACGCCGAGGTGGGGCTACCTGGTGAGCGGCGAGCGGCCGCAGCCGCTCTGGGTCGGTGAGTTCGGCACCTGCTACGCCCGGCCCGATTGCGTCCGGAGCGACGACCCCGCGGCGTACGGCTCCTGGTTCGGCTACCTCACCCGCTTCCTCGCGACCCACGAGGTGGACTGGGCCTACTGGGCGGTGAACGGCACGGAGAGCACGGGGGCGAAGCGCTCGTTCGGTGCGGTGGAGGGATACGGCGTGCTCGACCCGTCGTGGAGCGGAGTCTCCGACGAGCGGCTCATGGGCGCGCTGCGGGTCATCATGGCCGGTGCGTGACGATCGCTCGCGCCGTCGCGGCCACGCACGGGGCGACGGGAGCGCCCTGGCTGTCATCCCTCAGCCGATCACCGGCGCCGCCACGTGCTTCACCACGAAGACGTCCGAGCGCGAAGACGCGAGCAGGTCGGTACGGTCGAACCAGGCCTGGACGCGGAGCTCGGCGTTCGCGGGTCCCGCGAAGTCGTTGCGCGAGAGCATGAACACTCCGCTCGGTTGCACGGGGACGGTGACCCATGCCTTCGTCGAGCCCGCCGCGTCGACGATCTCGAGTCGCAGCCTCACCGCCAGGGGGAGCTGGTCGGCGAGCTGCACCGGCTGGTCGGTATCGAGGCCGAGCACGCCGTAGACGGACATCTGTTGTTCGTACCACGTCGCGCGCTCGATCCGGACGCGGGTGCGCACCCGGGGTCGGAGGAAATAGAAGCAGCTTCCCCAGCGCTCGTCGGCGTCGTTGGCGATGCGCCACGTGGTGAGCCTGAACCCCTGGTCGTTCGCGCACCCTGGGCGGATGATGGTTTCGTCCAACGTCAGGCGGCAGTGGAAGACGGCGGCCGAGTCCGGGGCGATGTCCGCCTGCCGCGGGGTGATCTCCAGGGTCGCGCCGTAGGGAAGTCCTTCAGGACACAGATAGGCGCGCTCGAGGACCTTGGCGTCGTTGTGCACCTGGAACGGGAACTCGATCGGGTCGTAGCTCATGTGGCCGCCTCGAAGTCGAAGACGTTCTTCTGCGCGTTGTTGTTCTGGAGGAGGACGTCGTCGGAGCCCAGGGCCAGCGTGTCGCCGGTGGCGGGATCCACCTCGGATGGAATCGTCCAGTCGATGATCTCCGCGCGGATGCACTGGTGCGCGTTCGTTGCGGCGTCGACGTTCCAGGTGAAGGGCGCGATCTCCCACGTGTCGCCCTCGACCTGCGGGACAGTCTGCGTGTCGCGCTGCACCCACCGCCCGTCGTCTCCCGCCCCGGGCGGGTCACAGATGAACCAGCGCACCTTCACGTCCTCGGCGCGCACGTTTCCCGCGTTGTGCGGTCGCGCTACGAGGTAGTGCGGCTCGACCCCACTCGACGGGAAACGGACGGTCTCACCCTGGTCCGTCGGCGTCCCCTCCGGATAGACCCGCGGCACGCTGGGATCGGGGTTGTCCCCCGGCCAGTCGACCCAGATGTCGGGGCTGCGCCACGACGGCACGTTGTCCTGGAAGTAGAGGTCGATGAACTCGGCTGCCTCGCGCTCGACGCGCACACGGGCGATGGGGATGGTCCCGCCGCGAATCGTCTGCAGGTCGGTCAGCTCGACCGTCGTGCCCTTCACCGGGAACTCCGGTGCGGCCGCGAAGTTGAAGCGGTCGCCGACCGCACGGAGCTCGCGTCCCTGGTTGAGCAGGTGCACCGCTCGGCGGTAGAGGCCGTTCACGGCCCAACGCCTGTCGGTTCCCGGCTGCAGGACATTCGTGACGATGATCGCGGGGGTCGGTGGGAGCTGGAGCGAGAACGCCTGGCCGCGTGCACGCAGCTCGATGAGGTCGACGACCCCGCCGTCGCTCCCGAGAGCGACCTTCATCATCTGGCCGATGGGCAGCCCGTTCCCCACCGCGGCTTCGATGTCGGCCCGCATGTTCTCGTCCCAGTACTCGACCGGACAGAGCCAGGCCTCGGTGGCCGTCATCCCGGCGGGGGCCGGCATCGCGACCTCGACGGTGCGGTTGAGGGCGGGATTTCCCGGGTCGTCCAGGATCCAGCCGACGAACCACTTGGACCAGGCGCAGAAGTGGTTGAAGCGCGAGTTCCCTCCGGCCATCTGGCACCAGCGGTCGATGTAGACCACGTCGTCGCGGAAGCCGGCGGCATAGTAGAGGTCGGGAAGGCCGAGCCCGTGGCCGATCTCGTGCGACATGACGCCTGGATCGAACTGGTTGAAGCGCTGGCCGATGAGCAGGTCCGTCCCCATCGTCACCGGGGGATCGGACGGGTCGGGGTTGTGGAGATCCGTGGCCTGGTGGTATCGGACGAACATGCGCAGGCGGTCGAAGTCCATGGCGTCGGCGCTGTTCCAGCGGTCCGCGACGGGCACGGTGGTGGGACAGCCACCGACGAACCCGATCATCATCGCATCGAACTCGGCGAACTGCGCGCGGACGGCCTCGGCGTTCCAGGGACCACCGGTCGCCCGGATGTGGTCCATCGCTGCCGTGAAGACGTCGTTGGCGAGGTCCTGATGGTACCGCATCGTGTTGCTGTTGTTGGCGGTGCTGTCGCTCCCCGCCACGGGCACCGCGGTCGACCACCCCGTCCCCGACAGCCCGGTGCTGGAGACGAGCGTGATCTCCGCGCCCGCCCCGCCCTTGTCGGTGGCGAGGTTGATACGGACGCGCAGCGTGTGTGCGGCCGCGTCCTCCTGCGTCTCGACGGAGGCGTCGAGATGCGGGTCGTTCAGTCCGACCCCTTCGCCGGCGTCGAACCGCGCCGCGTGGAGGCACTCGGCGAAGTAGCCGGCGACCTGCCCGGCGCTTCCCAGGACCCCCGAGCGGGCCCCGCCCCCGTCGAAGCCGATCGCCACCAGCGCCGAGGGAGCGGCGCCCGGCAGCGTGATCGTGACACGTCCCTTCTGCGTCGCTCCTCCGGACGGCGCGACCCGGAGTCGGCCCTGCAGGCGACCGAACTGGGCGTCGTCGCTCGACGTGCGGATCCGGCGGAAGGTGACGTCCTGGACGGTGATGCCGAACCCCCCCGCCGTCTCCGCGGCGCGGATGGCATCGGTCACGTGCTGTCCGAGCGCGGTCAGGAAGGCCGCCTCGTCCTCGCCCTGCCCGTGAGTGAGGGTGAGCGCGCCGAGCGTGACGTCGAGGTTGCGGAGCGTCCCCGTCTGGTCGGTCACGGCCAGCTGAAGGGTTTCCGTTCCCGCGAAGTCGACGACGACGGGATAGGCACCGTGGGTGTGGGTGGTCCAGAGCGCCGCGAAGGGCACGGCGTAGTCCTTGCCGCTCCCGAAGGCGGGTTCGGAGTGGACCGTCATCGCCTCGGTTCCGTCGAGCACGGACGGCGTGGCCCAGTCGGCCGGCATGACGGCTTCGAGGCCGCCCGGTTCGTACTGGTCGTAGAAGTAGCTCGCGAAGGACCTCGGCAGGACCAGTGGCGGACGCGGCGCGCCGAGGTGGACGCCGAAGACCGTGAAGTCGGCCTCGAGCGCCTGGAACGAGTTCTCGCGGTAGTAGTCGTAGCAGACGTCGTAGACGTTCGGCTCGAGCAGCGCCTGCATCTTCCCCTGGTCGGGATCGCCGAACGGCTGCCCCGGCTCCGTCACCGTGAAGATGCACACGCGCAGGTGCGGATTGGGGGTGGCGGGGCGTGACTCCCGCCCGCGGTACACCACCGGCTTCGCGAGCTCGGGGTCGATCGTCCTGCGCCCGGGAGCGAGGGTATCGACGGCGCGTGTCCCACGCGCGTAGTCGTCGAGGGACCAGGTCTCCAGCCGGGCCTTGCCCCTCTGAACGACGACCAGGCGGTCGGTGGCGGCGCTCCCGGTCGCCACCAGCGATCCGCGCGCGCCGAGGTACCGGTCGAAGACCACGTTCAGGTCGTGGTCCAGCACCGCCATGCGCTTGCCCCCGGCCGCGACGGCGACCAGGTATCGCCCGACGCGCCGCAACGACGCCACCGACCAGCCGAGGCTGGCGCGCTTCCGCTCCCCGCAAGGCTCGTCGTCGGGGATCGTGGCGCCCGGCCTCCCGCCTCCCGGGCGTCCGCCTCCCGGATCACCGCCTCCGGGCCCGCCGCCTCCCGGCCCGCCACCTCCGGGTCCACCGCCACCGGGCCCGCCACCGCCGGGGTGCGGAGGATCGCCATGGCAACCGCACGGCGGCCTGGGGGGGCGCGGCCGGTGCTCGTGGCAGCCGCAGCCGCACCGCTCGAGCACGACGCGCAACCGTCGGCACAGGTCTTCGACCGCGTCGCTGCGCGCCCCGGTCGTCGGCGTGCTGCGGATCTGGATCAGCTCACCTCCCTTGCGGGCGACCACGAGCCATGGGTCGCTCACCGCGGTGACCGCGGTGGCGCGGACGTCGGCGTCGATCGGGGTCACCTCGAGGCGGTCGTCGTCGCTCCCCGGCGCGAACCCGACCACGTGGGCGCCGTGGCGGGCGTCTACCGCGAGCAGCAGATCGTTGCGATGCGGGTCGAGGGGGGTGAGGGCCGTGACGTTGGCCAGGGGGAACGGTGCGCGTCGCATCCCGGTGCCGGTGGCAGCGTCGATCTCGAAGAGCATAGCGACGCCGCCGCGACCCTCACGCACCACAGCCATGATCCGACGACGGGTGGTCACCAGCCAGAGCAGGTCCCCGCCCAGGTCCCGGAGGAGCACACGCGTTCGTGCCTTGGCTCCCTGCAGACGCCCGGCGGCAGCCTCCGGAGGTCGACCTCGACGAGCGAACGATCGTCCGCGCCGCGACCTGCGACGCGCCTTTTGCCGGCTGTGCGGCCCGCACCGGCCGCGGTCTCGACGTCGGCGACCGTCCACTCCCCGCGTCCAGAAGGCCGATCGCGAGGGCGTGGAACTGGATCCGGCGACCCGCGGCGATCCCGCGGACTGGGCGGCGCCGGTGAGGGCCAGGTGCTGGGGGGGGCCGGCCGTGGTCCCGTCGGGCCGCGGCGGGTCGTCGGATCCGTCCTTTCCGGCTCGGGGCGGCGCGGTCGACGCTCCACCGGGGGTCGCGCCGGCGCGTGGATCCGTCTCACCGGTGCGTTGCACGCGATATCCGGGAGAAGGGAGCGTTTTCAGTCCGGGAACCGTCGTGTCCTTCCGGGACATGCGAACCTCTCCGGTGGAGGGGGGCCCGGTGCCCGGGCGGGGGCCTGGTGTCCGGGCCGCGGGCCATGTGGAGCCCGCAGCGCGGGCTCTCCGGTGTGACTGAAGCATGCTCCTCCGGTGCGGCCGGGGTCAGACGTGACGGCGGGGTTCGCGGTACCGCGTTCGCGCCATCGGGACGAGCCGGGCCACTGCGTCGTTCGCCCTTGCACAATATTTTAGATCATTCTAAAATGATGTCCAGGACCCTGAACGTGGAGACTTCGATGACCACAGTGCTGGAGGCGGTCGCGCAGCCCAAGCGGCGCGAGATCCTCCGCCTGGTATGGGATCGCGAACGGACCGCGGGGGATATCGCGCGGCGCTTCGACGTGACCTTCGGCGCGGTCTCGCAGCACCTGAAGGTGCTCAGGGACGCGGAGCTGGTCGACGTGCGGCGCGAGGGACGCAAGCGCTACTACCGGGCACGTCCCGAGCGGGCCGGGGCCCTGGCCGGGTATCTCGAGAACCTCTGGCAGGGCGCCCTGGGGCGCCTTCGGACCCTCGCGGAAGAAGAGGAGCGGCGGGCATGAATGGATCCGAGCGGGTGGAGGCGGAGGTCTGGGTGGCCGCGGCGCGCGGGACGGTCTTCCGGTACTTCACCGATCCCGAGCGTTTCGCGAGGTGGATGGGGGCGGGGTCGGTCTTCGAGGCGACGCCGGGCGGGGCTCTCCGCGTTCAGGCCGCCCGCGCGCCGGCGGCGGTGGGCACGGTGGAGTCCGTGGTGCAGGACCGGGAGGTCGTCTTCACGTGGGGATACGAGGGAGGCGCCCACGGAATACAGCCGGGAGGGACGCGGGTCACGGTGCGCCTCGAGGAGGAGGAGGGCGGCACGCGCGTCCGGCTCGTGCACACGGGCTTCACGGATCCCGAGCAGAGCGCCGGGCATCGGCAGGGGTGGCGGCACTACCTCGCGGGGCTGGCCGTCGCTGGGGCCGGGGAGTGGATGGCGGCGGGGGCGGACGCCGCGGTCGCCGACTGGTTCGCGGCGTGGGGCACGGACGATCCGGACGAGCGCGCCGCGCTCCTCGGGCGGTGCTGGGGCCACGACGCGATCTTCCGCGACGGCTCCAGCTACGTGGCGGGCCGGGACGCCCTCGTCGAGCATATCGCGAACGCGCGTCGGTTCGCGCCGGGCCTGTCCATCCGCGCGGCGGCCCCCGTGGCGCACGCGCACGACGCCGTGCGCTTCGCGTGGCGCATCGACGCGCCGGACGGCACGCCCTTCGCCACCGGGACGAACTTCGGCGTGCTCGGCGTGGACGGTCATTTCCGCTCGGTCGTGGGCTTCTGGGATCCCCCGGCCACGTGAGGGTCGCGGCCTGGCAGGCGCCGATCCCCACCGCGGATCGCGGTGAGGCGGGCCCCCTGGAGCGACACGGTGTCGCTGATCGTCGGGCGGAGCGGCACGTGGGCGATTGACGCCGAAGCGTCCGGCGGCCCTATTCGCAGGCATGCCATCCACGCGACGCGAGGCCCTAGCCCAGCTCGCCGCCCTGGCCGCGGCCGCCGCCCTGCCCCCGCGGGCATGGGCGCTCGACGACGCGGGACCGCTCGACGGCACCATCGCCGCCTACCAGGCGGGTCTGCGCCGCGGCGCCTGGAGCGCGTCCGAGATCACGGCCCAGGCCCTCGAGCGCTGCCGCGCCGAGGGAGCGACGTGGCGGGCCATCGACGCGCTGTCCGACACGGCCCCGGCCGAGGCGCGGGCCGCCGACACCCGCCGGCGGGCCGGTGCGCTCCGGGGGCCGCTCGACGGCGTTCCCGTCTTCGCCAAGGCCATCTACGACATGGACGGGCTGCCGACGACGGGGTCCAGCGCCGAATGGGCGCGCCTCTTTCCGGACCCGGTTCGCCGCGACGCTCTCGAGGTGGCGCGGCTGCGCGCCGCCGGCGCGATCGTCCTCGGGAAGACCGCCGCGGACGACTTCGCCTATCGAGGCGACGGCACGAGCAGCCACACCGGGCAGGTGCTCAACCCGCACGACCCCACGGGCACGCGCACGCCGGGCGGGTCGAGCGCGGGCTCGGCGGTCGCCGTCGCGGACGGGATGGCCTTCGCCGCGCTGGGCACCGACGACGGCGGCTCCAACCGGATCCCCGCGCAGTTCACGGGCGTGGTGGGGATGAAGCCGACCTTCGGGCTCGTGCCGCGCACGGGGGTGATCCCGACCTGGCCGTACCTCGACACGCACGGCCCGCTCGCGCGTAGCGTCGCGGACGCCGCGCTCCTGCTCGCCACCGTGGCGGGCGCGGAGCCCTCGGATCCCCTCGCACGCACGGAGCCGTGGGACGGCGCTCCGCTCGCGGCCCTGCGCGACGACGCGCTCGTCGGCGTCCGGCTCGGCCTCGTCGAGGCGCACGTGCCGCGCGAGCAGATGTCGGCGCGAGGCGGTCGCGGTCTGGGATCGAGCGGTGGCCGACCTGCGCGCCGCCGGCGCCGACGTCGAGCCCTTCGCCCCCTCGGTCACGCTCTTCGACGTGCGCGATGCCTTCGCGGCGGCGGCGCTCGAGCGCGGCGACGTTGCCGTGGACCCGAGGTCGCCCGCGCCCACCGCCAACGCCTTCCTCCTCTACTTCGCCGGGCGAACGGAGCACCCGCGCGAGGCGGCGCGCCGCGGCTACGCCGCGTACCGGGCGTTCTACGACGTGCTCCCCGAGACGTGGGAGGCGTGCGAGCCGCTCCTCGACCAACCCATGGCGAAGGACCCGGCGGGGCTCTCCTTCGCGCGCTCGCGCGCCCAGGTGGTAGCCGGGCTCGCCGACTCCATGCGCGCCGCGGGCGTGGTGGCGATGGTCTATCCGACCATGCCGTTCGCCGCACCCCGCGCGGTCGACTCCTGGCCGCCGATCCGCACCACGCTCGGCTACGGCAACTGGCTCGGCCTCCCCGAGGTGTCCGTCCCGGCCGGGCTCGGAGCCGACGGCATGCCCGCGCTCAACCTCTCCGTCGTCGGGCTCCCCGGCGACGACGCGCGCGTGCTGGGGCTGGCCCACGCGTACGAGCGGCAGTCGCGCCGCTTCGTCGCGCCGCCGCGCCCGGGTCGCTGACGACCCTGGCCTCGCCGGTTGCCTTCCGGCACGTCGATACATAAAATGTAGTTATCGATCTGGGCCGACACGGGAGGAGGTGGCCATGGGACGGGGCGAGCCGGAGCGGGTGATCCTCCTTTCGGCTGTCGTCGCGACCTTCATGAGCTCGGACGAGCGCACGCCTCGACTCCTGCGGATCCTCGCGCGCATCCTCCTCCCGGCGCGCGACCGCGAGTTCATCCTCGGCGACCTGGAGGAGGCCTTCCGCCGCCGGGCCGTCTCGAGGGGGCGGCGCCACGCCGCCATGGCCTATCTCCGGGACACGCTGGCGTCGGCCGTGGTGCGCCGTACCTCCCGCGCCGGCGGCCTTGCCGGACGTGCCGATCGGCTGCATGCAGGGAGCGCGGTCTCTCCTCCCTGGAGCGGCCTCGCGGCGGACGTGCGATCGGCGCTGCGCATGGCTCGGCGGGAGACGGGCTTCGTGGCGCTCGCCGTGCTCACGCTCGGGCTCGGCGTCGGCACGGCCGCGGCCGTGTTCGGCATGGCGGATCGACTGCTGCTCCGACCCCTGCCGGGAGTCCACGACGACGGGCGCTCGGCCTACCTCCGCATCCACGCCCGCGGCGAGGGGGCGGAGGCGAGACAGCACAATCTGACGACGCCGGAGCTCGACGGGCTGCGCGGCGCCGCGACGCTCCTCGACGGTCTCGCGTCGTACGGCTTCGCGCCCTTCGACGTGCGTACCGGGGAGGGCGGCCGGCCCGCGCTCGGCACGCTGATCTACGGCGACTACTTCGACATCCTCGGCGTGCGGCCCGCCGCGGGGCGCCTGCTCGAAGGCCCGGATACGCGACCGGACGGCGATCCGCTTCGCGTGGTGATGAGCGAGCAGCTCGCCACCGAGCTCTTCGTCACACCGGGCGCGGCCGTCGGGGCGACCGTACGGCTCAACGATCACCCGGTGACCGTGATCGGTGTCGCCGGTGACGGGTTCCGGGGCGCGCAACGGGACGTGGTCATCGACCTGTGGCTCCCCTTCGGTGCGCTCGGCCCCCTCGCGGGCGCCCCGGAGGAGAGGATCCGGGGACGGGCCGGGGCGCCGCACGGCCTGTTCATCCTGCGGCCGCACCGCGATGCGAAGCCGGCGGCCGTGCGCGCGCAGCTCGGCGGCATCCTCGAGCGGCTGGCGAGGGACGAGCCCAGGTACGACGACGATGCCCGGCTGGCGAGCGCCGAGCCCCGCATCTCGCGCGGGATCGGGATGCCGCCGGACCTCCGACCGGGCGTGATGGCTTCGCTCGGGCTGGTCGCCGGCGCGGTGGCGCTCGTCGTCCTCATCGCCTGTGCGAACGTGGCCAACCTCCTCCTCTTCCGGAACGTGGCGCGCGTCGGAGCCGTGACGACGCGCAGGGCGCTCGGCGCCTCTCACGGGCGGATCGCACGCGAGCAGCTCGTCCAGGGCCTCTTCCTGGGGGTGTCGGGCGCGGGGGTGGGCCTGGGGGTGGGGTGGGGAGCCTCGATCCTGATGAAGGGGGCGTCCCTCGGCGGCGTGCCCGCGTCGGATCCGCTCCCCTTCGATGGGCGGGTCGCGCTCTTCGCCGTCGCGGCCTCCGTCCTGACCACGTTGATCTTCGGCACCCTGCCCGCCTTCGTCGCGGGGCGCTTCGACCTGGCCTCCTCCCTGCGACGGACGGGTCGTCAGCACACGGGAGGCCTCGCCAACGTCCGCGCGGCGCTCGCGGCGGGCCAGCTCGCCCTCACGCTCACGCTGGGGGTGGGCGCGCTCCTCCTGGTGCGCACGGTCCACAACCTCGCCACGGCGGACACCGGCCTGGACGCCCATGGCGTGGCCTACACGCTCCAGGCGCACACGGTCGCGCTCGATCGCGCCGGGCGGGACCTGCTGGCTCGCGAGGTGCTGGACGCGCTGGAGAGCGTCCCCGGCGTCGAGCGCGCCGCGATGGGGCCGCCGGACCTCGATGTGACCTGGGGGACGTCCGAGGTCGCCGTGGGTCCGCCGGGGGCGACCGACGAGCAGAGGGTGAGGGCGCGTGTCCAGCCGGTGACCCCCGGGTGGTTCCCGATCTTCCGCGTGGCGGCGGTGAGCGGCCGTGTCTTCGGGGAGGACGACGGGTCCGCCGCGTCGACCGCGCGCGTCGTCCTCACGTCGTCGCTCGCGCGCGAGCTCTTCGGCGGGGACGAAGCCGTGGGGCGCGCGCTCGAGGGCGTGCCGGGTGGTCCGCAGTACGAGGTGATCGGGGTCGTCCCCGACCTCGCGGGAAGCGGCGCGCCGGATCGGCCGCGGGACGTCCTGTTCGTCACGTACGACGCCGCGCCGGTGACCGCGATGTTCCCGCTCGTCGTGCGCACCCGCACGTACGATGCGGACATGGCGCGACGCCTCGGGGCGGCGATCGCGCACGCGTTGCCGAGCGACCCCGTGCGGAACCCGCAGGCCATCACGGGCACCCGGGCTCACAGGGAGCAGCGCACCCTCGGCCGCCTGCTCGGCCTCCTGTCCGCGCTGGCCGCGACGCTCGCGGCGGTGGGCCTCCACGGGATCATCGCGTTCGTCGTGGCGGGCCGCAGGGAGGAGTTCGGCATCCGGCTGGCGCTCGGCTCGGAGCCGTCGCACATCGCGAGGCTGGTCTTCCGATATGGGGGCTCGATCGTCGGAGCGGGAACGCTCGTCGGCCTCCCGGGGGCGTACGGCCTGGCGGGAGCGCTGCGGAGCCGGCTCTTCGGCGTGACGGCCCTCGATCCGCTCTCCTATCTCGGGGGAGCGGCCTTCCTCGGGGTCGTCGCCGCGCTCGCGTGCTGGGTCCCGGCACGACGCGCCATGGCCGTCGACCCGGTGGCCACGATGCGGAGGGAGTGAGGGCGGAGCGTCCCGGCGCGCCGGGTCGGTTGCGGGGTCACCCTTCCGCGGGGCTGCCGCGGTCGATGAAGGCGCGGGCGAGGAAGAGCGAAGCGACGAAGAAGCACAGGGAGATCCCCAGGAACGCGGCGCGGATGCCCAGCGGGGTGGTCTCCTTCACCGGGTGATCGGGGTGGATGACGAGCGGCGCGCTCCGCAGGACCACGAACGAGAGCACGGCCGCGACGGTCCAGGTGAGGGGGCGTGCGCGGCCCGGTTCCAGCCCTCCGTGCACCGCCAGGGCCACCAGGCCCGCCGCCACCACGCCCAGGGAGGCCCGCACGCGCGGCTCGGCCCAGAAGACCCCTCCCCAGCTGATACGCGCGGACACGAGGCTCAGCAGGAAACCCGCCACGAACGTCACCATCCCCGCGATCCACAGGGGGCGTAGCGCGCGTTCCACGCGCTCGACGGGCCACGCGGCCATGGCCAGCCCCAGCGCTCCCGCGCCGTAGAGGCAGGCGAGACCCGCCAGGGTGGCCGACACGTGCAGGTAGACCACCCGGATCGCGTCGCCCATCGTCCGCTCCGGCGGGGCCAGCAGCGCCCAGATGCCCGCGGCGGCCAGCGCGCCGAGACAGCCCGCCACGGGCGCGAGGCGGCCGTACGGGCTCGCCGATCGAGGGCTCATCGAGGGCACTCCGGGGCGCGGGGATGGTCGAGGGCGGAACGCGTCACGGTGCCCTCCCGGTCGGACGGCGGCAAGAAGGACGCCCACCTCCGTCCTTGACAGCCGTCCACCGCGTGGCGCAGGCTGTTCCCAGCGCGCTCTGGGGCGCCTCCTGTCCGCGGCAAGGGAGCCCGGCTTCCACCCAGGAAACGGTTCGCGACATCGTCGAGCCTTCTTCCTGCCTGTGCTCAGCGGACCTCGGGCGTTACGGAGGAAGGTCGCCATGAGCAGGAAGCTCACGTCCCGGAGTTCCCTCGAGGCCCTCACGAGGGAAGCGAAGCGCTGGTTGCGGGCCCTCCGCGCGGGCGATCGCCCCGCGTTCGAACGTCTCCACCGCAGCCATCCCCAGGCACCGCTCGCGCCCGGGCTGCGCGACGTCCAGCACGCGCTCGCGCGCGAGCACGGCTGCGACGGCTGGACCGCGCTCAAGCAGGAGGTGACGCGCCTCGCCGCCGCGCGCGCCGACGTCGCCGAGGCCGAGGTGCTGGAGCTCCTCGCCGCGGCGGAGCGTGGGGACGCCGCCGCCGTCGCCACGATCCTCGACGCCCGGCCCGACCTCGTGAACGAGCGCGCCGTCCTTCCGGGCCACACCGGCCGCCGCACGGCGCTGCACTTCGCCATGAACTCCGCCAGCGAGGCGGTGGTGGACGCGCTCCTGGCCCGCGCCGCCGATCCCGACATCCGCGACGAGGGCGACAACGCGACGCCGCTGCACTTCGCGGCGGAGCAGGGGCGCATGGGCATCGTGCGCAGACTGGTCGAGCACGGTGCGGACCCCGTGGGGGAAGGCGACCTGCACGAGCTGGGAGTCGTCGGCTGGGCCGCGTGCTTCGGGGCCGAGCCCGCGCTCGACGTCGTGCGCTACCTCCTCGAGCACGGCGGCAGGCACAACATCTTCTCCGCGGTGGCGGTCGGGGCCACCGACGCCATCCGCGCGGTCGCCGCGGCGGACCCCGCGGCGATCGACCGGCCGATGGACGCGACCAACCATCGTCGCCGGCCTCTCCACCTGGCGGTGGTGAAGAAGCGACCCGACTCGCTGGACGTCCTCCTCGAGCTGGGCGCGGACGTGGAGGGCGAGGACGTTGCCGGGCTCACCCCGCTCGACCAGGCCGCGCTGAGCAGGGAGGCCAGCATGGCGGATAGCCTCCTCGCGCACGGCGCGCGCGTGCGGCTCCCGGCGGCGGTCGGCCTCGGCAGGACGGAAGACCTGTCACGCCTCCTCCGTGAGGAGCCCGACGCGCTCCGCCCCGGCGGGCGCTGGGACCGCCTGATCGTGCGTGCCGCCGAGGCGGGGTCCGGCGCGATCGTCGAGACCCTCCTCCGCGCCGGCGCGTCCGTGCACGTGCGGGACGATCACCGGAGCTCGGTCGACGGCACGCACGGCTACACCGCGCTCCATGCGGCCGCCTTCAACGGCAACGATGAAGCGATCCGCGTGCTCCTGCGCCACGGCGCCGACCCGGCCGCCCGCGAGGACAAGTACTGGGGCACGCCTGCGGGGTGGGCCGCCTACGCGAACCGCGCGGCCAGCCGGGACCTGATCCTCGACGCGGGTGCCATCGACGTGTTCGACGCGATCACGTTCGACCGCCTCGATCGCCTGGAGGAGATCTTCGCGCGCGATCCGGAGGCGTTGGAGCGACCGTTCGGCCGTCACGTCACCGGCGACCCGCGGCCGCGCTCCGGTCTGGATCGCGCCTGGACGCCGCTCCTCTTCGCCGCCGACCGGGGCAGGACGGACGCAGTCCGGCGGCTCCTGGAGCGGGGAGCCGACCTGCGGGCCCGCGACTCCTCCGGCCGTTCCGCGGCGGAGGTCGCGCGCCAGGCGGGGCACACGGACACGGCGTTGTTGCTGGAGGGCGCGGCTCCCCCGGCTCCGACGGCGCGCGAGGGGTCGAGCAGTGACCGCGTCGCGTATTTCCTGCGCAACGCGTGCCTGGACTGGCGCAACGGCGGGTCGGAGCGCGTCTTCCGCATGCACGACGCGACCCGCTGGTTCCGTCGCGACTCCGCGCTCGCGCGTGCCGGCATCCATGCGGCCGTGGTGTGCGGCGACGTCGCCGAGACGAGGCGCGTCCTGTCCACACGCCCGGAGGCGGCCTCGGAGCTGGGCGGCCCCCGCTCGTGGCCCCCCCTCCTCTACCTCTGCTCGGCGCGCCTCGACGACGATCGGGCGAACGACCACGCGGTGGAGATCGCCCGCCTCCTCCTCGACCACGGCGCCGACCCCAACGCGTTCTACCTGGGCGGCAACGCCGACATCCACTACACGGCCCTCACGTGTGTGCTGAGCCGCGGCGAGGAGCAGGGCCTCACCCACCCTCGAGCTCCCGAGCTCGTCGATCTGCTCCTCGAGCGCGGCGCGTGGCCCTGGGACGGCCAGGTGATCTACAACGTCTTCGCCGACCACGCGTCGCGGAAGGACCTGGACGACGACATCGTCTGGCTGATGGAGCTGCTGTACGCGCACTCGCGACGGCGCGGGCTGGGGGGGGCGTGGGAGGACCCCGCCTGGCCGATGTTCGACCTCATCGGGGCCCCCTCCCTGGGAGACGGAGCACGGCGCCGCCTGGGTGCCCGCTTCATGCTGTCGGCCGCCGTCGATCGAAACCTGCCGGGGTTGGCGGAGTGGATGCTCCGCCACGGCGCGTCACCCCTCACCCCGGTGGCGGATCGACCGGACGGCGGCGTGCCGACGCTCTGGCAGGAGGCGACGGCGCGAGGGTTCGGGAAGATGGCGGCTCTCCTCGAACGCTACGGCGCGACGCCCGCTCCCGTCGTCGCCGAGGGCCATCAGCGCTTCGTCGAGGCGGTGCTGGCGGTGGACCGGGCGCTCGCGGGCGAGCTGGCGACACGTCACCCGGAGTACCTCACGGATCCGAGGGCGCTCTTGCGCGCCGTGGAGGAGGACCGCGTCGACGCGGTGGAGCTGCTCCTGGATCTCGGCGTCGACCCCGACGTGGAGGATCCTGCCGCGCCCGGAAGGCGCGCGCTCCACGTCGCGGCCTATGCCGGCTCCGAGCGCAGCGCCGAGCTGCTCCTCCGCCGGGGTGCGGAGGTGGACTCCCGCGACAAGGCGCACGACACGATACCCCTGGGCACCGCTTCGTGGGCGCGGCGGAAAGGGATGGTCGCCCTGCTGGGACGCCACAGCCGCGAGATCTGGGATCTCACGTACACGGGTCGGGTGGATCGGGTGCGCGAGGTCCTCGACGAGGAGCCCGCGCTGGCCCGCGTGCGCTCGGAGACGGCCGGGACGCCGCTGCACTGGCTGCCGGACGACGCGGACGCCGCGCTGGTGATCGCGACCCTCCTCGTCGGTCACGGTGCCGACGTGTCGGTCCGGAACCGGGAGGGGATGACCGCGGCCGACATCGCTCGACGAAGGGGCCTCGACCGCGTCGCGGAGATGCTGGACGGAGGCATCGGGGAGTGAGGGGCTCCGCGAAGGCGCCCCGCGCCGGCCGTGATCTCCTTCGGCCGATCTTCGCAGATCGGGCGCACGCGGCGCGGCCCTTCCATTCCGTTCGGGGGCGTGTTATCTGTAAGGTGACAGTAGTCACTCTACAGATACAACATGGACATCCGAGACCCCCTCCCGCTCGCGCCCCGCGACCTCCTGATCCTCGCCGTTCTGGCCGAGGGGCCGATGCACGGCTACGGGATCATCAAGGCCGTGGAGGCACGAGCGTCCTCGGGGGTGCGGCTGGACCCGGCCAACCTCTACCGCGTGCTGCGGCGCATGCGCGCCCTCGGTTGGATCCGTGAGGAGGACGACGGGGATCAGAGACGGCGCACCGACCGCATCACCTCCGATGGGCAGGCGATCCTCGCCGCCGAGCTGCGGAGGCTCGAGCAGCTCCTCGCACAGGCCCGTCCGGTGCTCTCCGGGAATGGCTGAGCCCGTCGTCGTGCGCCTCTACGCGGCGGTGGCGCGACTCCTGCCGCCGGACATGCGCCGCGACCGCGAGGAGATCGTGCGCGCCTTCGGCACGCTGTGGCGCGAGGCCGGAGGGACGGCGGAACGCGCCCTCCTGGCGGCGCGCAGCTTCGGCGCGTTCGCTGCGGTGTTGGTGGTGGAGTGGCTCGAGTACCTGGGCGCGCGTCGCGCGCCCGGACGCATCCGGGACGGGCACGGGAGGGGTGGCATGGGCTTCTGGCGGAATCTCCGGTTCGCGCTGCGCACGCTGCGCAAGGCACCGACCTTCGCGCTCACCTCGATCCTCCTGGTGGCGGTCGGCGTGGGCTCGGCGACGGCCATCTTCACGCTGGTGGACCACATCCTCCTGCGCCCGCTCCCCTATCCGGCGGCGAACCGTCTCGTGACGCTGGACAACGGCTCCTTCCAGGGGCCGTTCTTCCGCCGGCTGCAGACGATGCAGACGGTGCAGGAGTGGGTGGCGGGATCGACCGGCACGGTGAACCTGGTGGGAGCGGGCGATCCGCAGAGGCTACGCCAAGCGCGCGTGTCCAGCGACTTCCTCGACCTTTTCGGCGCGCGCGCGCAGCGCGGCCGTCTCCTGGAGGAGGAGGACTTCCGTACCGCCGACGCGGTGGTTCTGAGTGACGGCGCTTGGCGGCGTGTCTGGGGCGCCGATCCCGGGATCGTCGGCCGCACGATCCAGGTCGACGGGAGCCCCGTCACGGTGGTGGGGGTGGTGGAGCGGCGCTTCTCTCCGCCGGAGCGGGTGGTCGGCGGCCAGGTGGACCTGTGGCGGCCCCTGGACTGGTCGTCGCCCGACCTCGCGGACGACCACCACTACCTGCTCCAGGTCGCGGGGCGCATGGCGCCGGGCGTGCGCCTGCCGGCGGTGCAGGACGAGATGGACGCCCTGGCGACGCGCATGGCCGCGCTCGACAGGACCTACCGGACGAGGGCCGGGACCGCCCGTAGCTATCCCGCGGTCTCGCTCGCGGACGGCACGGTGAGGGGCGTGCGGGACGGGCTGGGCATCCTCGCGGCAGCGGTCGCGCTCCTCCTGCTCATCGCGTGCGCCAACGTCGCGCACCTCTTCCTCGCCCGCGGGCTCGGGCGTACCCGGGAGATGGCGGTGCGCCGCGCTATGGGTGCCGGCACCGGCAGGCTCGCCGGACAGCTCCTGGTGGAGAGCCTCGTCATCGGCCTCGCGGGCGGCGCGCTGGGCGCGGGCCTCGCGTGGGTGGCGATCCGCACCTTCACGGCCCTGAACCCCGCGGCGCTCCCCCGCCAGACCTCGGTGGCGGTGGACACCCCCGTGCTCGTCTTCGCGCTTGCCGTCTCCGCGCTCACGTCCGTCCTCTTCGGACTGCTGCCGGCGTTGCGCTCGGTCCGGGGCGACCTGGCGGGCAAACTGCGTGACGCCGGGCGCACGGCGACCTCGGGACGAGGCGTCGCGCTCCTCAGGAACGGCCTCGTCACCGCGGAGATCGCCCTGTCCCTGGTACTCGTCGCGGGCGCCGCGCTCCTGCTGAGGAGCTTCCTCGCGGTGCGCTCGCAGGACCCGGGATTCACCGTCGCCGGCGTCTGGACCGTGCCACTGAACCTGGCCGTTCCCGGCACGCCGGAGCGGTATCGGGAGGTCATGGACGGCATCCTCCACGAGGTGCGGAGCGTTCCCGGCGTGCGCAGCGCGGCGTACGCGCTGACGGCCCCCCTGCAGTGGGTGGGAGGCGGGCGCTGCTGCTGGAGCGACGAGCTCGACGCCGAGGGCCGGCAGGACGGCGACAGGCCGAACGCGATGGTCCATCCGGTGACCGTGGACTACTTCCGCACCCTCGGCACGGCGCTCGTCGCCGGGCGCTCCTGGACGCAGGCCGAGGCCGATTCCAGGCCGACGCCGGCGGTGGTGAACGAAAGCCTCGCGAACGACCTCGGGGGGGCGGCCGCTGCCGTGGGAAGGACGGCGAGGCTCGGGGGGCTCGACGTGGTCGTCGTCGGCGTTTCGGGGGACGACCGCCACTACGGGCTCGACCAGAAGATCGGATCCGCGGTCTACCTCCCCATGGAGCAAATCCCGTTCTCCAGCTCCAGCGCGGTCGTCCTGGCCAGCGTCGACGCCGCTGCGGGCGCCTCCGCTCCACGGGCGTTGCGCATGGCGGTGTGGGCCGCGCAGCCGGGCGTGCCCGTCCCTGCCGTGCTGTCCCTGCAGCAGTCCGTGGACCGCTCGACGGCGGGTCGGCGCTTCGACTCGGTGATCTCCGGGACCTTCGGCGCGGTGGCGCTCCTCCTCGCCGCGGGAGGCCTGTACGGCACGCTGCTGTACCTGGCCGGCCAGCGGCGGCACGAGCTCGGCATCCGCCTGGCGCTGGGTGCCTCCCACGGGCGGATCGAGGCGCTGGTGATGCGCGGGGGCCTGTCGCTCGCGACGGTGGGCGTGGGCCTCGGCCTCGCCGGCGCGTGGCTCTTCGACAGTTGGCTGGAGAGCCGGATCTGGGGCGTGGGTCGCGGCGACCCGCTCGCCCTCGGGGGAGCGGCCGCGGTGCTCCTCCTGACCGCGCTCTTCGCGAGCTGGCTGCCGGCGCGCCGCGCGGGACGGGTGGACCCCCTCGAGACGCTGCGCGCGGAGTAGCGGCGCCTCGCGGGCTGCTAACCCTTCTGCGCCCTCGTGGCGAACAGGCCGTAGCCCGCCGCGAGGAAGAGGATGAACCAGCCGAGGGCCAGGACGCGGAGGTCCCACGCCGGCACGAACACCCGACGCGCAGCCTTGTCGACCAGGTAGTGGAGCATGCTGTATGCGTAGGGCTCGAGGTAGCCGAACCTCCAGGAGACGGCGGCCAGGGCGCCGACCCACGCGAGGAAGCCGAAGCCGATCGGCACGAGGAAGCTCCTGAACCTCAGGCTCAGCAGATACTGCGCCGCGACGATGGGGAGGCAGTCGACGAAATACCTCGCGCTGTCGGCGAGGAAGCGGGCGGCGGGAAGGTGCGCCTGCGGATAGGGCACGCCCGGCACGAGCAGGGAGGGTACGACCGCCGACAGGTAGATGCCGAGGTCGAACAGGACGAAGAACTGCACCATCATCACGAGGATGACCGTGAGCTTCGCGAAGAACACGGTCGCCGGGCCGAGCGGGAGCGTGTGCACCTGCTTCCACGCGTTGTTCCGGTATTCGATCTGCGTGACGAGGCTGGTCGCGAGGATGGCCGCCATCGGCAGGAAGAAGACGGCCATCGATTCCCACGAGTCGCTCCATAGCCGCGTCCAGAAGTCGTCGGCGGTGTACAACTCCGGCAACCCGGCGTGGCGCACGACCCGCGCCACCGTGACGATGGCCGGCGTGAACGACGCTCCCACGACGATCAGCCACGACCCGAGGCTCCGCCTCCGCTTGAGCCACTCGCTGCGCAACGCCGCCACGTAGTCCCGGATCACCGGATCAGCTCCCGACCAGGTCCATGAAGATCGTCTCCAGGTCGTCCGCTGCGGTTCCCAGGGCGTGGACCTCCAGGCCTCCCTCGACGAGGCGGCGATTGAGCCCCGCGATCCGCTGCGGGGCCATCGCCGGCATGACGATGCGTCCCTCGCCCATGCGCGCGTCCGGCACCTCGTCGAGGAGGATCCGCAGCGCGCGCGGATCGTCGTTCGTGCTCACCTCCACGCGCCGGCGCTCGAGGCGGCGGAGCTCTCCCAGGGCGCCCTGGAAGACCATCCTGCCCCTGCGCACGATCCCCACGTGGGTGACGAGTCGGTCGATCTCCGGGAGCAGGTGGCTGGAGATCAGCACGGTCGTGCCCTCCTGGCGGTTGAGCCTCGTGAGCAGGGCGCGCACCTCGATCATCCCGTTCGGGTCGAGCCCGTTGCTCGGCTCGTCCAGGATGAGGAGGGCGGGGTCGTGCAGGAGGGCGACGGCGATGCTGAGCCGCTGCTTCATCCCGAGGGAGAAGTGGCCGACCTTCTTGCGCCCGGTGTCGCCGAGACCGACGAGGGCGAGCACGTGGCCGACGCGTGTCGCCGGGCACCGGTAGACCCGCTGCAGGAGGACCAGGTTCTCGGTGGCGGTCAGGTGGTCGTAGAGGGAAGGGCTCTCGATCAGCGAGCCCACCCTCCCCAGGATCTCCCGGCGATGGGTGCGCAGGCTCCGGCCGAAGATCGAGATCGATCCCCGCTGGAGGCGAAGCAGCCCGAGCACGAGGCGGAGCGTGGTGGTCTTCCCCGCGCCGTTCGGCCCGAGGAAGCCGTAGATGGCGCCCTCGGGCACGCGGAGATCGATGCCGTCGAGCACGGGGTCGTGCCGCGAGTAGCCGAAGACGACGTCGGAGGTCTCTAGACAGTGCATGCAGGGCCGTCGGGTGGGTTCCGCTTCGCCGCGCTGGCTTGCGGCTCTTTATCCAAGAGTTAAATTATCGCGTGGAAAATTTAAGTCAAACGTAAATGTCTGGACGTCATGGCGAACTCCACGACCGCCGACATCCGGGGGCGCAGCGCGCGCCTCCGCCGCCTCCTGACCTGGGTGTCGGTCGTGCTCTGGAGCGTGTTCGTGCTCGAGCGCTTCGGAGGCGTCGGCTTCCGACTGATCCGGGAGGGCCCGGCCGCGGAGCCGCTGCGCCGCCTGATGGTGGAGCTCGTCGCGGCAGCGCCCGAGGTCTTCTTCCTGCTGTCGCTGTGGTGGATCCGGGAGGCGCTGGCGGCGTTCGCGAGGGGCGATCTCTACGCCCCCACGATCACCCGGATGCTCGAGCGCGTGGGGGCGATGCTGGCCGCCGGCGCCTTCATCGAGGTCTTCCTGGTGCCCACGGCCGACCGGCTCCTCGGCTCCGGCCCCGGATACTGGGTGGCGTTCGACGTGTCGGGGGTCGTGCTCGGCGCCGTCGGCCTGTCGCTCGGGGTCATCGCCAGGGTCCTTCGGCGCGCGTCCGAGGTCCAGGCGGAGCTGGACGAGATCTTCTGATGCCGATCCGGATCACCCTCGGCGACGTGCTCTCCGCGAAGGGCGTGAGAGCGAAGGAGATCGCGGCGCTCATCGGCGTGAGCGAGACCCACCTGTCGCTCTTCCGTTCGGGGAAGGTGCGTGGGATCCGGTTCTCCACCCTGGCGAAGCTGTGCGCGTCTCTGGGATGCCAGCCCGGCGACCTCCTCGCCTACGACCCCGACGACGCGGACCTGGAGCCCGGGCGGGAGGACTGAGCCGTTCCTTCGGGGGCGAGGGCCCTCACCCCGGATGTAGCGTCGACCTCACGGCGGGCGAACGGCGCCGGTGGAATGACACGCGCACGGTCGTCCCCTCGCCGGGGGTGGACTGCACGTCGATCTCGGCCCCGTGCGCCTCGGCGATGCTCTTCGCGATGGCCAGCCCGAGGCCGCTCCCGCCTTCGCGTCCGCGGGCGGGGTCGGCCCGGTAGAAGCGCTCGAAGACGTGGGGCAGCATCTCCGGGTCGATGCCGGGCCCGGTGTCGCGAACCGTGAGGCGGCACGTGGTCGAGTCGGCGGTGACGTCGGCCCGGACGGTGCCGGGCGAGGGCGTGTACTTCACCGCGTTCTCGAGCAGGATCAGGCAGAGCTGACGCACCAGCTCGGGGTCGGCCTCGACCGGCGCCTCCTCGAAATGGCCCAGCTCGAGCGTGATCCCCTTGGCGACCGCGAGGGCGCGCGCCAGCTCGGACGCCTGCACCAGGACGTCGTCGAGGAACACGGGCTTTCGGCTCATCGGCAGGCGGTCCTCGTCGGCGGCCGCCAGGAGCAGGAGTCCGTCCACCAGATGACCCAGCCGCTCGGACTCCTTGCGCACGCGCTCCATGAGCTCGGCGTACTCGTCCACCGTGCGTGCACGCTGGAGCGCGACCTCCGCGCGGGTGCGCAACACGGCCGCGGGGGTGCGCAACTCGTGGGACGCGTCGGCCACGAACCGGCGCATCCGGTCCATGGACGCCTCCACCGGCACGAGGGACTTTCGCGCCAGCGTGGCGCCACCGACCGCGACGAGGGCCAGCGCACCGAGGGCGGCGAGCAGGAAAGACGCCAATAGCCCCGGATACTGCTCCTCCACCTCGACCGCCCTCGCCGACGCGAGCGCCGCGTACCACCGGCCGGCGACCCGGATCCGCCGCCCGTAGACCCGCTCGGTCACGTCGTGGCGCACCTCGGGCTGCGCCCACACCTCGCCACGGTCGAGCGCCGTGCGGGCGAGGGGCGGGACGAAGGCCGGTGGGGTCGTCCCGCGCAGGTGTCGGACGTCCTCGTCGAAGACCCAGAGGCTCACGCCGGGGATGCGCAGCTCGTCCAGCGCGTCCACCGCGTGCTCCGGCATCCCACGCTCCTGCTCGCGGATCTGCAGCGCACGCTCGATCTCACCGGTCGCGGCCACGAGTTGCTGGTCGAGCGCGCGGTCGACCTGGCGGGTGATGGCCAGATACACCGCCCCGCCGAAGAAGAGCAGGATCGCAGCGAAGACGCCCACGTACCACATCGTGATGCGGACGCGAATGCTCCGGAACCTGTCGCTCATTCACCGAAGCGGTAGCCGGCGCCGCGCAGCGTGTGGATCAGCTTCGGCTCGTAGCCGTCGTCGACCTTCCGGCGCAGCCGCCAGACGAGCACCTCGAGGAGGTTGGTGAAGGGGTCGTGGTTGTCGTCCCAGACGTAGGCCGTGATGTCCGCGCGCGACACGACGAGCCCCTCGTGGCGGACGAAGAACTCGAGGAGCGCCCACTCCTGCGCGGTCAGCGAGATCGCCTCGCCGGCGCGGGAGACCGTGCGCGCGTCGAGGTCCACCTCGAGGTCGGCGATGCGGCGGACCGCGTGGAGGAGCTCGGGAGGCCGACGGGCGAGCGCACGCACCCGCGCGACCAGCTCGCGGAAGGAGAAGGGCTTGGTGAGGTAGTCGTCACCGCCGGCGTGGAAGCCCTCGATGCGGTCGTCTACCGCCCCCAACGCCGTCAGGAAGAGGATCGGCGTGAGGTTCCCCTCGTCGCGGAGGTGTCGGCACAGCTCCACCCCCGTGCCGCCGGGGAGGAGCACGTCCAGGACGATCACGTCGTGCGCGCCCAGGGCGGCGCGCAGGGCGCCCTCCCGATAGGATGCGGCGACGTCGACCCGCAGGCCCTCCTCCGCGAGCCCGTCGCGCAGCGCCGCGCGCAGCTCGTCGTCGTCCTCGACGATCAGGACCTTCATGTGCTCCCCGTGGATGTGGCCGGCCCACCCTTCCCGCCACCCAACCTACACGCTTCCCGCCCGGCGTCGACGAGGCCACCGAAGCGCGGAGCGACAGTCACGGGGTGAGGCGGCCCATGTTCGCTCCGTCGTAGCCGCCGAGGGCCTCCACCTGCGCCCGGATCCCCGGACGGAGCAGGATCCCCAGGAGCGCGGCCACCGCCGGCAGCTCCAGGAAGTGGTCGGGGACGATCAGCTCGTAGGCCTCCTCGCGCAGGGGGACGAAGCCCAGGCCACAGGATGCGCCCGCCGCCCGGATGGCCACGCCCGCGTCCGCCGCGCCCGCGGCGATCCCCTCGGCCACGGCGAGGTGGCCGCGCGCCTTGGTCCCGTATCCTTCGATGCGCGTGGGCTCGACCCCCGCGGCGACGAGTTCCTCGTCGAGTAGGGTCCGGCTCTCCGAGCCCTCCTCGCGGTTCAGGAGACGCACCCCGCCGGTGGCGAGATCCTCCACGCCGCCGATGCGTCGGCCGGTGCCCGGACGGACCACGAGACCCTGCTCCCAGGTCGCGAAGGAGACGCGGGTGCACGGGAAGGGAACCAGCTCGTGCACCCAGCGGCCGTTCCACGCGCCGGAGGCGGCGTCGTGCAGGTGCGCGCCCGCCACGTGGGCCTCCCCCCGGGCCAGCGTGGCCAGCGCCGCCCGGCTCCCCCGGTGGCTCCAGCTCACCTCGATGCCGCGCTCCCGGCGGAGCGCGTCCGCGACGATGCCGAACGCCGGGTCGCAACCCACCACCGCGAGCTCCGCCCCCGGCGGGGCGTAGGGAAGCGACCGGACACGCACCTCGGCCCCCGCGAGCGTCTCCACCACGCCGTCCGCCGGGGCGCCGGGCCGATGCTCGTCGACCACCGGGTGCGCGACGAGACGGCCGGCGATGCGGGTGAGGCGGACCGGCTGGCCGCGCCGGGGTGCGCCAATGCCTGCCCACGCGGCGGAGAGCCGCTCGGCCGGGCGCGCCGGGAGGCGGAAGAGGTCGTCGACGGGGCGGCCGAACGCGGCCGCGAGCCGCAGCGCGACCTCCGTGGATGGAACCGAGCTCCCGGATTCGACGGCCGCGTAGCTCTGGCGCGAGATGCCGGCGGCCTCGGCCGTGCGGGCCTGGCTCCACCCGAGCCGGGCGCGCTCGGCGGCCAGCGTGTTGCGCAGGCGATCGCTCATGGGGCGGGTCACGGGGTGGGCGTGTCGGGTTGGACGCCGATCTCCGTGGCCTTCACCGCCACCCAGATCTCGGACCCGGGCGCGAGGTCGAGCTCGTCGCGCGCCTCGACGGTCACCTCTACGGCGACCGGGAGCGGCGCGCCGGTGAGGAGCCGGACGCGGTGCCCCAGCGGCTCCACCCGCTCCACGCGGGTGGCCCAGGCGTTGCGGAAGCTCCCCTCCGGGCGGATCCGGTGCACGGAGATGGCGGCCGGCCGGAGCGTGACGAGCACCGGCCCTTCGATCTCGCGGTCGGCGACGTGGAGGACGTGGGTGCCGAGGTCGACCTTGCCGGCGCGCGCGGTCCCGCGGAGGAAGTTCGAGCCGCCCAGGTCCGCGGCGTAGCGCGTGCGGGGACGGAGGCGGATGTCGTCGGCGGTGCCGGTCTGCGTCACCCGACCGTCCTCGACGACGTGGATCTCGTCCGCGAGGAGGAACGCCTCCGCGGGGTCGTGGGTGATGAGGAGCCGGGGGCCCGCGAACGCGCGCAGGTGCTCGGCGAGCGTTCGCCGGACCTCGGAGCGCGTGGTGACGTCGAGGGCCCCGAGCGGCTCGTCGAGGAGGAGGAGGTCGGGCTCGGTGGCGAGCGTGCGGGCGAGGGCCACGCGCTGCGCCTGGCCGCCGGAGAGGTCGCGCGGGGAGCGCTCCTCCAGCCCCGAGAGCTCCAGGCGCTCGATCCAGTCCCGGGCCCGCGCGCGGGCGGCGGTCCGCCCCACCCCCCGGCTCCTCGGACCGAAAGCCACGTTGTCGAGGACGCTCAGGTGCGGGAAGAGCAGGTAGTCCTGGAAGACCACGCCCACCCGGCGGCGCTCCGGCGGGAGGAAGACCCCAGCCCGGGGATCGTCGAGCGCCACGCCGCCGAGCTCCACCCGGCCGGCGTCGATCGGGAGGATCCCCGCGAGCGCCGCGACGGCGGTGGACTTGCCCGCGCCGTTCGGCCCGAGGAGGGCGGCGGTCCGGCCTGCGGGGACCGTGAGGCGGACGTCGAGCCGGAACGCCTCCGACCTGCCGACCACGAGCGTGGCGTCGAGCCCGCCGCTCACAGCGCCTTCCACCATCGATCGCGCAGCGCGACGAGCACCACGAGCGAGACCGCGACCATCAACAGGCTGATGGCGACGGCCGTGTCCCGGTCGCGCTCCAGGGCGACGAACACCGCAAGGGGGAGCGTCTGCGTGCGCCCCTGCAGGTTGCCGGCGAAGGTGATCGTGGCTCCGAACTCGCCGAACGCGCGCGCCCAGGTCAGCACCATGCCCGCCACGAGCGAGGGAGCGATCATGGGCAGCGTGATCCGGCGGAGCACGGTCCATCGGCCCGCGCCCAGGCTCGCCGCCGCGGCCTCGTAGCGTCGGTCCATGTTGCGCAGCGCGCCCTCCACCGTGATGACGAGGAACGGCATGGCGACGAAGGTGTTGGCGACCACCACGCCCCAGGTCGAGAAGGGGAGGAGGAGGCCCGTCGCGGACTCGAGGGGCGCGCCCACCAGGCCTCGGCGCCCGAGGGCGAACAGCAGCGCCGCGCCGCCCACGACGGGCGGGAGGACGAGGGGAAGCGTGACGATGCCCCGCACCAGCGCCCTGCCGGGGAAGTCCAGGCGGGCCAGGAGCCAGGCGAGGGGCACGCCGAGCACGAGCGAGATTGCCGTGGCGGCGACGGACGTGACGGTGGAGAGGCGGAGCGCGTCGGTGACGACGTCGCCGGCGAGGAGCGCGGGGAGCCGCGCCCACGGCGTGCGCGTAAGGAGCGCTGCGAGCGGCACGAGGAAGAGGGCCATGCCGGCCGCGCCGAGGATCACGAGCGCGAGGGGTGGCCGGGTCGCGCCGCGTCGGCGTGGGAGGGGAGCGCTCACGGCGACGCGAACCCGTACTTCGCGAGGATCGCCTCCCCCGCCCCGGACAGCACGAATCCCACGAAGGCTTCGGCGGCGCGGGGGTGGCGCGCTCCACCCAGCACGGCGATCGGGTAGGCGGCCTCCACGTTCGCGCCGGCCGGGATGTCGATTCCCTCGACCGCCCCGTGCGTGGAGGCGACGTCGGTCACGTAGGTGATGCCGGCGTCCAGCTCCCCCAGCTCGACCTTGGTGAGGAGCGCGCGCACGTCCGGCTCGTTGGTGTCGAGCGCCGTGACGACCCCGGCCCGGCCGAGCGCCTGGCGTGCGAAGTCACCGCAGGGAACCCCTTCGGCGCAGAGCCCGATCCGCAGCGTGGCGTCGGCGAAGTCGGAGAGGCGGAGCACGCCCGCCGGGTTCCCGGCCGGCACCGCGATCTGGAGGAGGTTGCGCGCGAACACGCGGGGCTCGCCCGACACCTGTCCGGCGTCAACGACGCGGTCCATGTTCTTGACGTCGGCGGAGGCGAACACGTCGGCCGGGGCACCCTCGAGGATCTGCGTGCGCAGCGAGGCGCTCCCTGCCAGGTTCAGGACCACGTCCACCCCGGGGTGGGCGGCTTCGAACGCGGACGCGATCTCCGCGAAGGCGTCCGTCAGCGACGCGGCCGCCGAGACGAGGACCTCTCGCTCGATCCCGGGGTCGGAGCCGGAGGCGGCGCGGCCGTCCGCGGGGCCCGGGGGGCCGCACGCGATCGCGATCGCCACGAGGACCGCGGCTCCTGGACGCCGCCACGAGGACATGTCCCGGATGTAAGGCATGCCTGCACAGGTGTCAAGCAGACTTACCCGTGGCGGGCGGAGGGTAACGTTCGATCGCGGAAGAGCGTCAAGAAGGGAGCAGTGCCACCCTGCACGGGAAGGGAAGCAACGTGGATTGGAGAAAAGCATGCGCGCGCCTGGCGGCGCTGTTGGCGGCGGGCCTCGCGGTCGCGTGCGGACTGTCGGTCGACCAGGTGTCCACGACGGGAAGCGTCCGGCTGACGGTGTCCGCGTCGGGCGAGGGGCGCGACACCGCGTTCGTCATCACCTTCGACGGCGACACGACGACATACGCGATCTACGCCGACAGCGCGGTCGCCGTCGCGCTGCAGGAGGGAACGCACGAGTTCGGCCTCGGCGACGTCGCGGACAACTGCTCCGTGGTCGGCGACAACCCGGTCTCGGCCCAGGTGATCGCCGGCCAGCTGATCGACGTGAGCTTCCAGGTGACGTGCCTCCTGGACGGCCATGCGAAGGTGACGATCTCCACGACGGGCGTCGACCTCGACGACATCTACACGCTCGACTTCAACGGCGGCTTCCGCACGATCCTGGTCGGGCCGAACCAGTTCGTCAGGCCCTCCCTGCCGCTCGGACCCTACGTGGTTCAGCTCGAGGACGTCGCCCCGAACTGCACCGTCACGAGCGACAACCCCACGTCGCTGACGGTGGTGACGGACAGCGATGCGACGGCGTCCTTCACGGTGGTGTGCGCCGCCAAGTAGGGAGACTTCCGCTCACCGGTGTCTCACTGTCCACGTAGACCGTCGCTACCCCGTCGACGAGTCGCACCGAGTCCCGCACGCATCGAAGGACACCGTGATCCACACCTTCCCCTGACCCGTCGCGAGGACCTGGTCGGTCTCTCCCATCACGATGGCGACGGACCCGTTCGAGGTTCCCAGGTGCACGTGCGCGGTCGCCGCGTCGTTCCCGTTCCGGTCCGTCACGGAAGCGTGCGCCGTGGTGTGACGCCGGTCGCCTCGAGCGTGTCGTCGTCGAGCGTGAGCGAGAGTGCCGCGGCGAGCTGCACAACAGAGAGGGACGAGCGGTCCGTCAGCGTTCCGACCGTCGCCGTGACCTTCGTCTCACCCGGCCCCAGGGCGCGGAACCTCCCGTCTCCGAGCGAGACAGCTATCGACGGTCCGTGACCTTCCACGTCGCGGGACGGTCCCGGGGAGGGAATGGCCCGCGCCGTCCACCCCCACCGCCGCGTAGCGCGCCGTGTCGCCCACCGCGGTGAGCTGCACCCGGGCGGGGAGGATCCGCATGGAGGCCACGGTGCGGGGCACCGCTACAGCCACCGAGTCGACGAAGCCCGCCGCGGTCACGAGCGCCCAGGTCGATCCCTCGGCGACGCCTCTCACCGCCGCCATCCCGCGCGGATGCCGTGAACGGGCCGAGTCACCCACGAACCCGGTGTCGCGTGCGGGTCGAGGGCGAGGGTGGCCGCGATCTGGCACGGTCACGTGGCCGTGTCCGCAGCCTCGCCCGATGAGGCCACCACCTGAGCCACCCCGTCGGTGACCGCCGTGACCAGCCGAGCGCGCCCACGGCGACCGCAGGCTGGAGCGCTCACCAGGAGATCGTCGAGTGCGGATGATGATACCGACAGTCCCGCGCACCACACAACGTCATAACCGCTCCCACCGAGTAACGTCCGGAGCGGAGTTCATCTCCACGTCGCGCACCGAGGCGTGGCGGAGTAATCTCGTCCTGAGAGCCGTCGCACGCGCAGCGAGCAGCAGCGCAGCGAGCCGGATGTCTGTGGGGCATGCCGTGCCGTCGCCTCCACAAGCCGTACCTAGCGTACCTCCCACCGCCCACCTCTTGCCGTCCCCTCTTCGTCGCCTACAATGTAGGTATTGACGATCGGACCCCCTGCGGGAGGCGCGCATGTCGCTGGGCGAGCTGGAGCAGCTGATCCTCCTCGCGCTCGTCCGCCTCGAGGGTGAGGGACACGGTGCCGCGATCGCTATCGAGCTCGAGGAGCGCGTCGGAGTGGCGCCCGGCGCGTTGTACACGATCCTCGAGCCTCCAGGAGAAGGGCTACGTCGAGGCCTGGATCGGCGACTCGACGCCGGAGCGAGGCGGGCGGCGCCGGAAGGTCTACCGCCTCCTCCCGGAGGGCGCGCGCGAGGTGCGCGCGTGGTACGCGGGGGTCCGCGAGCTCGCGTCGGGCACGGCGGAGCGGCTGGATCTCCTGGCCGGAGAGACACCATGAGCCGGCGGCCTCCCTGGGCCGCACGCGTCCTGGCCGCTCTGGTCCTCCCCCCGCGCGATCGGGAGTTCGTGCTGGGTGACCTCGAGGAGATCTACGCGCGTCGCGCAGCCCGTGGGGTCGTCCGGCGGCGATGCTACGCTACACCTTCGACACGCTGGCATCGGCGGCGGCCGGGCTCCGGCGGCCGCGGGGAGCGGTTGGTGGCCGCGCCGGTCCAGGCCGGCGGCCGACGGACCCGGGGCGTGGCGGCTGGTCCGGCGGCGCACTCGCCGATGTGCGCTTCGCGCTCCGCGCGCTCCGTCGCGAGCGGGGCTTCGCCGCGCTGGCGGTGCTCACCCTCGCGCTGGGCGTGGGCGCATCCGCCGCGGTGTTCGGTATGGTGGACCAGGTCCTCCTCCGTCCCCTTCCGGGCGTGCGCGACGGCGAGCACGCGGCCTTCCTGCAGTTCCGCTCCGTGGAGGAGCCGGACCGGACCCAGGGGCTGGGGCTCCCCACGCTCGACTTCGACGAGCTGCGCCGCTCGGCCACCCTCCTCGACGGGATGGCGTCCTTCGGCAACGTGCTGCTCAAGGTCTCGGCGGGGGATGCGCGGCCCGTGCGTGTCGAGGGCAACACGGTCTACGGGGACTTCTTCGAGGTCCTGCGGGCGTGGCCGGCCGCCGGACGCCTGCTCTCCGCGTCGGAGACGACGCTGGACGCCGATCCACGGCAGGCGGTAATCAGCCAGCGGCTCGCCGGACAGCTCTTCGGGTCCGCGGTGGCCGCCGTGGGGAAGACGGTGACGATGAACGACGCCCCGGTCAGGGTGGTGGGCGTGGTGGGTGGCGGCTTCGCCGGCCCCGAGCGGGGATCCCGATGGATGCGTGGCTGCCGTACGGTGCGCTGGTCCCGCTCGTCGACTTCACGCCGGAGACCCTCGTGGACCGTGGCTCCACCATGCACGGGGACATCATCGTGCGGCCCAGGCCCGGGGTGTCCCCCGCCGCCGTGCGCGACCAGGCCGCGGAGATCCTCGACCGGCTGCAGCGCGCCGGAAACGAGAGCGGGCCCTACCTCGCGAAGTTGAGCCCGAGTGTCTTCGAGGGGCTGAACGTGCCGCCGATCGTGCGGCACCGCACGTTCGCGACGTTGCGGTTGCTCGCGATCGCGGTCGCGCTCGTTCTGCTCATCGCGTGCGCCAACGTGGCCAACCTCCTCCTCTTCCGGAACGTCCAGCGCCGGGGGACCGTGGCGACGCTGCGCGCCCTGGGAGCCTCGACCGGGCGGGTCGCCCGCCAGCAGCTCGTGCTCAGCCTCCTTCTCGGCCTCGTGGGGACGCTCGCCGGGGTGGGGGTGGGATGGCTCCTCGCGCTACCTTCCGTGGGGTGAGGCTCACGCGCATGCCCGCCTTCGAGGGGCTCGTGCTCGACGTCCGCGTGGGCCTCTTCGCCGGGGTGGCGTGCGTCGCGACCGCGATCCTCTTCGGGACGCTCCCCGCCGTGCTGGCGGGACGCTTCGATCTCGCCGGCTCGCTCCGGAGCGCGAGCGGACGGGACACCGGTCGGCTCGCGCGCCTTCGCTCCGCGCTCGCGGCGGGGCAACTCGCGCTCGGCCTCGCGCTCGTGGTCGCCGCCATCCTCCTCGTGCGCACGATGCACAACCTCCATGCGGTCGACCTCGGCCTCGAGACGGACGGCGTCGCGTCGCTGACCGTCAACCTCCCGCGCGGGCTTCAGCCCGGCGACCAGGACCTCCTCTTCCGCAACCTTCTCGGGGCGGCGCGGCCACCGCCGACGTGCAGGCGTGGCCGCGACCCTTACGGCCCGTACGGGCCGGCTTCATCGGCAGGGTGAGCCTCCCCGACGCACCGGCCGACGCGCGCGTCCGCGCCCACATGCTCCCCGTGACACCGGGTGGTTCGAGCTCCTGCATGTGCGCCCCGTGAGCGGAGCGTTCCGCGACGGCGACTGGAGCCCCGGGGCCCGGGCCGTGCTATCCTCACGGAGTCGCTGGCGCGCCGCCTCTTCGGCACCACCGAGGCCGCGGGGAGGACGGTGGAGGCGGGGTTCGCACAGCCGGAGCCGATGGAGGTCGTCGGCGTCGTCCGGGACATCCGCTCCCCGTTCGCGCCCGACCGACCGGAGGACACCTTCTTCGTCACTCCCGCGAGGGCCCGAGCGGCTTCCCATGCTGACGCTGCTGCTCCGCGTGTCCCGGCTCGATCCCGGCTCGCGGGGCGCATCCGCACGGCGGTCGAGGGCGTGCTCCCCGACGAGCCGTGAGGACCGTCGCTCCTGTCGGAGGGACGCCGTCGACGCCGAGCCCCGGATCTCCGGCAGGCTGCTCGCCCTGCGCACCCGGCTCGTGATCATCTCGGCCGTTGGGGTCTACGGCGTGGTGGCGTTCACGGTCGCCGTCCGGCGACGCGAGTTCGGCGTGCGCATGTCGCCGGTCGCTCGCATCGCCGCTCGTCGCCGCACGCCGGTGCCATCGTGCGGCCGGGACGGTCCTCGGTCTCGGCAGCTCCTGGGTCCTTTCGCGACTGCTGCGCCATCGCCTCTTCGCGTGGATCCGCTGGATCCGGCGTCCTGGGGGCTCGCCGCGCCGTGTCGCCGCCGTCGCGGCCATGGCTGCTGGGCTCCGACGCGTCGTGCCTGCGCGTGATCCGGTCACACGCTACGCGGGCTGACGGCACCTCGGACGCCCCTGTTTCCACTTCGATGCGGGAAACACATCTTGGAGGCGTCGAACCCCCGTCGTGTCGTCAAGGTCAGGTCCTCATGACGCGTCGTCTCCGCGCTCCGGTCTCGCTCGTCGCGCTCGCGCTCGTCGCCTCGGCGTGCTCCGAGAAGCTCCCGTCGGACGAGGGCATCGTGGCACGGGCCGCCGGCCAGACCTGGACGGTCGAGGAGGCCGCCGCGCTCATCGCAGCCGACACGGTGCTCCCCGCCGATCGCGAGGCCGTGCGGGCGATCGTGAACCTCTGGATCGACTACACGCTCCTCGCCACGGCGGCGATGCAGGACAGCACGCTCAGGCAGGTGGACGTGACGCCGATCGTGAACGACCTCGCGCAACAACAGCTGATCGCGGCGCTGCGCGACTCCGTCATCAAGGTGGATCCGATCCCAAACGACTCCGTCCTCCGGCTCTATCGCGACCAGGCCGCCGGATCGCTGGTGCGCGCGCGACAGATCCTCCTCACCTGGCCCGCGGGCGCGACCGACGCGCAGCGGGACAGTGTCCGCGACGCGATCGACGCGGCGCGTTCCCGCATCGTCGACGGAGGCGCGGACTTCGGCACCGTGGCAGCGGCGATCAGCCAGAACCCGGGTGGCTCGCTGGGGCGCGTGGACCTCGGCGCGGTGCGTCGTGGACAGCTCGAGTGGGCCCTGGATTCCGCGCTGTTCGTGCTGGATCCGGGCGAGGTGAGCGGGCCGGTGGAATTCCCCTACGGACTCCGTCTCCTCCAGGTCCAGGAGCGCCTCACGCCGTCGGTGGACCAGTTCAGGGTGAGCCTCTTCACCCGGCGCGCCGCGGCGGCGGAGTCGGTCTACGTGGCGACGCTCGAGTCGCAGGCGGCGCCGGAGATCCTGGAAGGAGCCGAGGAGCGCGTGCGTGCGATGGCTGGCAACTGGCGGTCGCCGCTCCCCGAGCGCGAGGAGACACGTCCTCTGCTCCGCTACGCGGGCGGCTCCGTGACGGCCGGGGAGGTGCTCTGGTACCTCCAGAGCCAGCCCCCCCTCCTGCGTTCCCAGGTGGCCGCGTCCCGGGACGACGCGATTCCGGACCAGGTCCTGCACATGGTGGCGCACACGGAGCTGCTGAGCGCGGACGCCCTGCGCCGCGGATGGACGTCGCCCGTGGAGGCGCGCGAGCGGGCCTCGGTTACGGCGCGCCGCAACCTGGCCGACGCCGCCCGCCAGCTCGGGCTCATGCGGATCCGGGTGGCCCCGGGGGACCAGCCCCCCGAAGCCGTCCGCGAGGCGGTCGCCAGGGTCCTTTCGGACATGCTGACCGGTGCCCGCCGTGAGGTCACACCCCTTGGCGCGATGGCGTACGTCCTGCGTCGCAGGTACCCGGGAAAGGTCGTGGAGACCGGGGTCGACGACGTGGTTGGGCAGGTCCGCGCGGCCCGCGCCGGCGCGCCCTCCACGGGCGGGGGCGTGTAGCGGTTGCCCCGTCAAGGGATGTTCGGGACGCGCCAGAATCTGTGACCGATGAATTCCTCATTCCACAACGCCATAATGCCTTAAGCAACTGTCGCAGAATGACTTGAGCGGTGCCATCCGCGAGGCATGCAACTTGCCTGTTCTGTGCGCAGCCTGCTCGAGTGTCCTGTCCCCCAGCCCAGAGCCCCTATGCGCTTGAATCTCTCGGGGGCCGCGGCTGTGGCCTTGGCAGTGGTATGTGCATCCGCTGCCCAAGCACGTGATCGACCTCGCCTCCTTCAGCGGCACGTTGGCTGTCGGAGAGTCCGTAACGATCATAAGCCATCACCCTGGCTCCCGCGGTGCGATCTCGTCGACCTGTACCTGCTGGCCGACAACACGGGGAGCATGGGCACCACGATCGCGCAGGCCAAGGCCGGCGCCACGGCGATCCTGGGCGCGCTGCCGACGAACACGTTCGTCGGTGTCGGCAGCTACCAGGGGGACTGCTTCGAGGGCGGCCAGCCCGCCGGGTGCTACGGTGACTTCTACGGCACCAAGGAGCACACCGCCTCTACCGGTGACCTCGGCGACGCCCAGGACGGATCAACGAGTGGGCCGCGCTGTACGGCGGCGACTATCCCGAGGCCGGCTTCGACGCGCTCGCATTCCGTGGCGAACAACACGAGCTGGCGCGCGGGCTCGCAGCGGCTGGTCGTGTGGTTCGGCGATGCGCCGTCCCACACGTAGAGCACGACCATGGCGGGCGCCATCGCGGCGCTGAACGCCAAGGGCATCACCGTGCTCGCGTTCAACAACACGTCGGCCTGCAACGGCCTCGACGGTAGCTACGGCTCCGACTCGAACCAGGCCTCCACGATCGCAACCGCGACCGGCGGCAGCCTGCTGAACAACTTCCTGAGCTTCACCGGTTCGGACTTCGTGACGCGGTGAACGACGCGATCAGGTCGGCGACGTCGACGCTCGACCTCGTCTTCGGCTCCTCGTACGGCGGCCCGGGCCTCGCGTTCTCGTTCGTCTGCACCGACGCGCTCGGCTGCGACGGCGTGGGCGGCGGTGAGTCCCGCACCTTCGACGTGACGATCACGGCGCTCGCCGAGGGCACGTACGACTTCACGATCGGAGCGGACGGCGTGGCCGCCCGTGAGACCGACCACATCGTGGTGGGTGGCGGCGGCTCCGTGGTTCCCGAGCCCTCGACGTGGCTGATGCTGGCCACCGGGCTCCTCTGCCTCGGCTTCGTGGCCTGGAAGCGCAAGGAAGAAGAGGTGGCGTGACCGCCGCGTAGGTCCCGCACCATGATCCGCTCCCGTACCCCGCGCGGGTACGGGAGCGATCGTCTTCCTGGACCGCTCGACCCCTGGGCTCTGTGCGGTATCCGCGACGAATGTGACAGATCCTCGGCAGAAGCGCAGCGCACGCCGCGCCGTACGATTTCGCGTAAGTCCTTGTAGAGAGCAGGGTTGTGTCAGAGACATGCAAGGCATGCACTTTGCGGTGTTCTGCGCAGCCTGCTCGAGTGTCCTGTCCCCCAAGCACCCGGAGAGCCCCTATGCGCTTCAAACTCTCAGGGGCCGCGGCTGTGGCCTTGGCAGTGGTATGTGCATCCGCTGCCCAAGCACAGTCGATCGACCCCGCCTCCTTCAGCGCCACGTTGGCTGTCGGAGAGTCAGTAACGATCCACAAGACCATCACGTTGGCTGCCGGCGGTGCCGATCTCGTCGACCTGTACATGCTGGCCGACAACACGGGGAGCATGGGCACCACGATCGGCCAGGCCAAAGCGGGCGCCACGGCGATCCTGGGCGCGCTGCCGACGAACACGTTCGTCGGCATCGGCGACTACCAGGGTGATTGCTACGAGGGCGGCCTCGCCGCCGGATGCCGGGAGGAAGTCACGACCTTCTACGGTACCGGAGAGAGGCGCCGCTGTCGGGCGACCTGTCGGCCGCTCAGACCGGCATCAACGGATGGGCCGCCGGGTACGGCGGTGACTATCCCGAGGCCGGCTTCGACGCACTGCGCGTGACGGCCGAGAACACGCCGTGGCGTGCCGGCTCCAAGCGGCTGATCGTGTGGTTCGGCGATGCGCCGTCGCACACGGAGAGCACGACCATGGCCGGCGCCATCGCGGCGCTCAACGCCGAGGGCATCACCGTCCTCGCGTTCAACAACACGTCGGCCGGCAGTGGCATGGACGGCTGCTACCCGGTTGCCGAGCCCGCTTGCGCGCCGGCACCAACCAGGCATCGGCGGTCGCAGCCGCGACCGGCGGCAGCCTGCTGAACAACTTCCTGAGCTTCAGCGGCACGGACTTCGTGAACGCCATCAACGACGCGATCGGGTCCGCGACGACGACGCTCGACCTGGTGTTCGGCTCGTCGTACGCGGCCCGGGCCTCGCGTTCTCGTTCACGTGCACCGACGCGCTCGGCTGCACGGGCGTGGGCGGCGGTGAGTCCCGCACCTTCGACGTGACGATCACGGCCCTCGCCGAGGGCACGTACGACTTCACGATCGGCGCGGACGGCGTGGCCGCCCGATGGACCGACATCGTGGTCGGTGACGGCGCCTCCGTGGTTCACGAGCCCCCGACGTGGCTGATGTTGGCCACCGGGCTCCTCGGCCTCGGGTTCGTGGCATGGAGACGTAAGGAGGAAGGCCTGGCGTGACCGCCAGGTGGTTCCGCGCTATGATCCGCTTCCGTACTCCTCGGGGTGCGGGGGGGGGCTTGTCTTCCCGGAGTCACGGTCGACGTCATGAACCATCTGCGCAGAGTGGCCCCTGCTGCCTACCTCCTGGCCGCGATCCTGATCGTCTTCACCGCGATGGATCTTCTGCAGACGATTCTCCCGATCCGCGTGCAGGACGTACAGTGGCGTGTGGTGTCGATCGGGCTCCTGAGCAGGATCATGGTCACGCCGGTCCTCGGGCTCGTCGTGGTCTACGCGGTCGCGCTCCTCGCGGAGCATCGCCGCGTTCTTCGTACGATGGCGGTTCTGGACGGTGTGCTCGCATTGATCGTCGCGGTCGGCCTCGCCTTCTACGCGCTCGACGCGCTGGAGCTGAGGGCGCGTCTCACGCAGGGCAGCCGCAACTACGATCTGGAGATCTCCTTCTCTTTCGCGAAGTACATCCTGGGCCTGGTCGTCCTGGTGGCGTTGACGATCGGCCCGTGGCGGGCCGCGACGTCGATAGGGAGGGGAAGTCGGCGGCAGGGGTCCGAGCCAGCCAGTCCGGTGGTGTTCGGCCGCGGGAAGAAGGGTGGGGTGCCCCGCAACGGGCCGCCACGGGAAACCGAACAGGTCCAGTAGCTGTGACAGCGGGCGGTCGGCGCGTCATGCCATCCGTGCCGCGGGTCCGGGGCGGCACGACGGGCGTCCTGGCGCTCGTGATCCCGATTCTGATCGGCACTCCGGCGTGCGCCGCGGCGCAGGCGGTCCGCTCCGGGAATCCGCTCTTCCCCGGTTGGTACGCCGATCCCGAGGCGCACGTCTTCGCCGGCGCGTACTGGATCTACCCGACCACCTCCGCGCCCTACGACGAGCAGACGAGCATGGACGCCTTCTCGTCGCCCGACCTCCTCGCGTGGACACGACACGCTCGCATCCTCGACCTCGCGGACGTGACGTGGGCGCGGCGGGCGCTGTGGGCGCCCTCCGTCGTCGAGAGGGACGGCTGGTACTACATCTTCTTCTCCGCCAACGACATCCAGAGCGACGACGAGGTGGGAGGGATCGGCGTGGCCCGGTCCAGGACGCCCGACGGGCCCTTCGAGGACTGGCTGGGGAAGCCGCTCATCGGGCGCTTCCACAACGGCGCGCAGCCGATCGACCCCTTCGTCTTCCAGGACGCCGACGGCTCCTGGTACATGACGTACGGCGGCTGGCGCCACTGCAACATCGCCCGGCTGAACGACGCCTTCACGGGCTTCGTCCCGTTTACGGACGGCACCACCTTCCGGGAGATCACGCCCGAGGGGTACGTGGAGGGGTCGTTCATGCTGCGCAAGGACGGCCGCTACTTCTTCATGTGGTCCGAGGGAGGGTGGACGGGGCCGGACTACGCGGTGGCCTACGCCGTGTCCACCTCGGTGACGGGGCCGTTCCGGCGGATCGGCAAGGTCCTCGAGCAGGACCCCGATGTCGCGACCGGCGCCGGGCACCACTCCGTCCTGCACGCGCCCGTTTCCGACCGGTGGTACATCGTGTACCACCGCCGCCCGCTGGGCGAGACCGACCGCAACCACCGGGTCGTGTGCATCGACGAGCTGCGCTTCACGGCCGACGGGCGCATCCAGCCGGTGAAGATCACGAAGGAAGGGGTGGCGCCGGACCCCGTCGCGCCCGCCGACGCGAGGGAGCCGGCGCCATCGTCTCCTCAGGAGGGTCCGGCCGGGTAGATGAGGTAGTGCGCGCGGCGCTGCTCGAACTCGGCGCGCTGTGTGTCCCAACCGGCCATGATCTCGTCCACGTCCTTGCCGGCGTCGATCGCGAGGCGGATGCGGTCCGTTCCAGAGAGCCGGTCCATGGCCGCCGCCCGCCACGCCCAGTGGTCCCTGGAGCGCCGGTAGATCTCGACGAGGGTCGCGATCCCGGCCCGCGGCGCGTCGTAGTCCGTGGCCAGGGGCACGAGCATGACGCCGTGCACCTCGACGCCCTCGAACTTGTGGTCGCCCGCCTGGTGGGGCGTGAACGTCGCCGGATCGAAGCGCACGCCGGGGATCCCGCGCGCGTTCAGCGCCGCCGCCAGCTCGTCACCGTCGAGCCACGGTGCGCCCACCCACTCGTACGCGTGCTCGCTCCCCCGCCCCACGGAGATGGGGGTGGCCTCGAAGAGGCACGTGCCTGCGTAGGCGAGCGCACTCTCCAGCGTGGGCATGCTCGGCGAAGGCTTGACCCAGGGGAGGCCGGTCTGGTCGAACGTCATGTCCCGCCGCCAGCCGTCCATGGGCACGACCTTCAGATCCACGTGGATGCCGAACTCGCCCACCAGCATGCGGGCGAGCTCGGCGTTCGTCATGCCGTGGCGCATGGGCACGGGATACATCCCGACGAACGACGAGAACGCCGGGTCGAGGACGTTGCCCTGCACCACGTCGCCACGAATCGGGTTGGGGCGGTCGAGCACGATGAAGGGGATGCCCTTCTCGCCCGCGGCCTGCATCCCGTAGGCCATGGTGGAAGGGTACGTGTAGTAGCGGACGCCGACGCCCTGGATGTCGAAGAGCAGGACGTCCACGCCCTCGAGCATCTCCTGTGGGAAGCGCACCGAAGCGCCGTACACGGAGTGGACGGGAATGCCGGTCTTCTCGTCCACGCTCTCCGCGATGTCCGCGCCCGCGTTCTCGATGCCGCGGATCCCGTGCTCGGGCGCGTAGAGCGCCACGAGCTGGACGTCCGGGTTGTCGTTGAGGAGGTCGATCGTAGAGGTGCCGGTATGATCCATCCCCGAGTGGTTCGTGATCAGGCCGACGCGCTTTCCGCGCACGAGGTGGATCGAGTCGGAGAGGAGGACCTCGATGCCGGGCCGCACGACCCGGGGCGCCATCGCTGTGGAGGAGGCGTCGCTCGCGTCCCCGGCAGGCGGTGCGCAGGCCGCCGGGAAGAGGGTGAGAAGGAGTGCCGGGGCTCCGGCCAGGGTCGCGAGCCGGAGCGGTGATGCACGCCGTCCCGCGGAGTCGTGGCGCGCGAGGCGCCAGGAGGTCTTGGTGTCCATGGCGGGAAGCTCCGCAGGCTCGTGCGCTTCGGCAAGGTGGTGGCCGGCCCCCGGGGTGGGAGGGATGGCCGGGCCCGACCGGGGCGCACTAGTCTGGTGTCCGCACGGCAGGCGCCCGCCCGCCGCCGGCCCACGCAACCGTGGGGCGCGCGGATGCACCCGCCCGGCCCCGGAGGATCCATGACGCGCCGCACCCTCGCCCTCGTCCTCGCCCTCGGCACGCTCGGCGCGACCGCGTCGTGCTCGCACGAGGCCGCGCCCGTGCACCTGCGCGCGATGACGTACAACATCCACTACGGGGATCCGGACCTGGCGCGCATCGCGGAGGTGATCTGCTCGTCCGGCGCGGACGTCGTGGGCCTCCAGGAGGTCGACGTGCACTGGTCCGAGCGGAGTGCCTTCACGGACGAGGCGGCCGACATCGCCACGAGGTGCGGGATGGAGTTCCGCTTCGGGCCGATCTACACGCTCCCACCCCTCGAGGACGGCGCGGAGCCGCGCCGCTTCGGCGTGGCGATCCTGAGCCGGCTGCCGATCCTCGCGTCCCGGAACCACGACCTCACGAGGCTGTCGACCCAGGCCGAGGGCGAGCTGGGGCCCAAGCCCGGCTTCCTCCAGGTGACCGTGAGCGTGCAGGGCACCCCGGTCGACGTGTTCGCCACGCACCTCGACTACCGCCCGGATCCCACGGTGCGGCGGACCCAGGTGGCGGAGATGCTCCGGGTGCTCGGCGAGGCGCACGGCCCCCTCGTCCTCATGGGCGACATGAACGCCCCGCCCGACCGGGAGGAGCTGGCCCCGCTCTTCCAGCGTCTGCACGACGCCTGGCCGCAGGGTGGGGACCCGGGATTCACCTATCCGAGCGACGCGCCCACGGAGCGCATCGACTACCTCTTCCTGGGTGGTGCGCTGCAGGTGACCTCCGCGAGCGTGCTCGACACCAGCGCGTCCGACCACCGTCCGGTTGTAGCGGATATCCTGCTTCACTGAGTTGACGAGCACCGCGCACGCCCGTTCCGCCCGACCGGTTACCGGGGCGTGGCGAGGGCGTGACCTCCGGTCGCCGGAATGTCGCAAGTTCTCGCGTCGCTAGGGGTTGCAGGGCTCGGTCCGGGGACGTACATCCATGCGCGAGGGGGAGCTCCCGCGTGGCGCTCCCCCTTCACATCCACTCTCCGCACCAGGGGGTCAGCATGCGCTCTGCCCCGTTCGCCCGCGCTCTTCGTACCCGCGCTGGGCTCCTTCTCCACACTGCCGCGCTCGCCATGTTGCTCTGCGCGGCGCCCCTGCGGGCCCAGACGGGCTCCGTCACGGGGCGCGTGGTGGACGGCCAGACGGGTCGCCCGATCGCCACCGCCCAGGTGGTCATCACGGGCACCTCGCTCGGGGTCCTGGTGGACGCCGAGGGACACTTCCGCATCGACAACGTGCCGGTGGGCACGCGTGAGATACGCGCCATCCGCATCGGTTACCAGCCCGCCACCGTGACCGTCACGGTCGGCGCGGGGAACCCGGCGTCCGTCGAGCTGCGCATGACCGAGACGGCCATCGCGCTGGACGAGATCGTCATCACCGGCACCGCCGGAGACACGCGCCGCAAGGCGATCGGCAACGCCGTGTCGTCCGTGAACGCCAGCAAGATCCTCGAGACCTCCCCGGCCCTGAGCGTGACCGAGGTCCTGCAGGCCAGGACGCCCGGCCTCACGATCATGCCGGGATCGGGCACTGCCGGCACCGGCGCCAACTTCCGCCTGCGCGGCGCGACGTCGGTGTACGCGAACACCAAGCCCACGGTCTACGTGGACGGCATCCGCATCCGCAGCACCGACACCGGCAACTTCGACGTATTCGGCCAGAGCACCTCGGCGCTGGACGCCATCAACCCCGACGACATCGAGTCGATCGAGGTCATCAAGGGACCGGCGGCCGCCACGCTGTACGGCGCCGAGGCCGCGGCGGGCGTCATCCAGATCATCACCAAGAAGGGCCGTGCCGGCGCGGTGCAGTGGGACGCGCGCATGGAGTACGGCGGCAGCACCTGGGTGGACGCGCTCCGCCCGATCAACTACGGCGTGGCGACGGCCGCGCGCATCGCCGACCCGGTGAACTACCCCGGCTATCAGGGGCTCCAGGTGGGCGACATCGTCTCCCACAGGGTCATGAGCGAGTCGGACGCGCTGCGCACGGGCCAGCTGACGAACTTCTCGCTGGCGGCGCGCGGAGGCGGTGAGAACTACGCCTTCTACGTCTCCGGCGGGCGCGACGACGAGCAGGGCACCTACTTCAACAACTACTCGAACCGGACGTCGCTTCGCGGCAACTTCCAGTTCCATCCCACGCCGAAGCTCACGTTCTCGACCGACGTCGGATACAGCATCAACGAGGTGCGGCTCCCGCTGAGCGACAACATCGCCACGGGCCTCATCATCAGCTCCTACCTCGCGACGCCCGGTCGCGCGTATCCGTTCCCGGCCGGCCTGAACTACTTCACGATCGCGCCGGAGACGTTCAACACCTACGAGAACATCACCCGCTCCGACCGGTTCATCCTGGGCGGCAACGCCGAGTACAAGTTCACGAGTTGGCTGAGCAACAAGCTCACCGTCGGCTACGACCTCAACGCCGGGCAGGCGGAGGTCTACTTCGCGCCGGCGCCTCCCGGGACGAACCCGTTCACGGCGCGGGCGAGCTTCAACTACGACAACACCAAGGGGCTCGTCGCCAAGGGCCGCCCGCTCTACAAGAACCTGACCGTGGACTGGACGGCGCTGGCCACGCGCGATCTCGGCGCGGACATGGTGTCGAACTCCTCGGTGGGCCTGCAGTACCTGAGCACCAGCACCGAGCGCACCGAGTCGTACGGTCAGGATCTCGGCGCTGCGGGGGTCCGCTCGATCGCCGCGGCCGCCATCACGTGGAGCAACCAGACCGACACGACCCAGAAGTCGCTCGGGCTGTACGCGCAGGAGCAGGTCGGGTGGCGTGACCGGCTCTTCGTCACCACCGCCGTTCGCATGGACAACAACTCCGCGTTCGGCTCCAAGCTGAACCGCGTGTTCTACCCGAAGGTGTCGGCGTCCTGGGTGATCTCGGACGAGGACTTCTTCAGCCTGCCCCACGTAAACCAGCTCCGCCTGCGGGCGGCGTGGGGACAGGCGGGCAACTCGCCCGGTCCGTTCGACGCCGTGCGCAGCTACACCACCTCGGTGGCCACCGGCGAGACGTCGACGTCCTCCGCGTTGCGCTACAGCTCGGTGGGCAACCCGGACCTCAAGCCGGAGCGGGCATCGGAGATCGAGGTCGGGTTCGAGGCCGACGTGTTCAACGGGCGGATGGGCATCGACCTGAGCTACTACAACAGCCGCACGAAGGACGCGCTGCTTCCGGTGGATGTGGCGCCGTCCACGGGCTTCACGGGCACGCAGCTGCAGAACCTGGGCACGATCTCCAACAGCGGGTTCGAGCTGCTCCTGAGCGCGACCCCGCTGAGGGGCTCGTCGCTGACGTGGGAGTCCACGATCAGCGCTTCCACGAACCACAACGAGCTGCTCTCGTTCGGAGACGAGCGCGCACCGATCGTCCTGACCATCTACGCGCCGGTGCAGCGCTACCAGGTGGGCTATCCGCTGGCGGGCTACTGGGCGCAGAAGGTCCAGTACGACGCGGCGGGCAACCTCATCAAGACGGAGGCGGGCCGCCCGATCCTGCAGGACACGTCGATCTACATGGGGCCCTCGACGCCCACGCGTGAGGTCGCCTTCTCCAACACCCTCACCCTCTTCGAGAAGCTCCACATCTACGGCCTCTTCGACTACAAGGGTGGACACTACCTCTTCAACGTGAAGGACTGGCGCCGCGACCGCTCGGGCGTGTCGTGGGAGACGGTGAACCCGGACGCCGACCCGGACGAGGTGCTGGTGCGTCAGTTCGCCTCCCAGACCTTCCTCCACATCCAGAAGGCCGACTTCGTCAAGCTCCGCGACGTGTCGGTCAGCTACGACCTGCCGGACTCGTTCCTCGGACAGTTCGGGATACGCCGATCCACGCTCACCCTGGCCGGACACAACCTGAAGATCTGGACCAAGTACGGGGGAGCGGACCCGGAGGTGAACTTCAGCGGTGACGCGACGTTCAACCGCAACGACTCGTGGACCGTGCCGCAGACCCGGCGCCTGACCGCGTCGCTCACGCTGAGCTTCTGATGGCCACCCCAACGACTTCCGGAGAATCCGGCATGAACGCGACTACGATGCGCATGCTCCGCGGCACCGCGGTGGCCGCTGCGCTCCTCGTGGGGCTGGCCGCGGCGGGGTGCGACAACCTGCTGGACGTGACCAACCCGCGATTCATCAGCGAAGACCAGCTCACCGATCCCGCGCTCGAGCAGCTCGTGGTGAACGGGGTGATCGGAGAGTTCCAGTACGCCTACGGCTACTACGCGCTGTACTCGTCGGCCATGACCGACGAGACCTTCATCGACCACACGCAGGTGGACATCCGCGAGCTCACGCTGCGCAACATCCTCGAGGCCAACACCGTCAACGCGGCGATCTACTCCAACCTCCATCGCGCCCGCCAGTCGGCCGAGGACGGGATCGATCGGCTGACCGCGATGCTCGGCGACGCCGACGCGGCCAAGAGCCTGAACGTCGCCACGATCATGGCGTACGGCGCCTACGCGTATACGCTGCTCGGCGAGGGCTTCTGCGAGTCCACGGTCGACCTCAGCGCCCCGTTCACGTCGGACCAGATGCTGCAGAAGGGCATCGACCTGTTCGACAGGGCGATCGCCACCGCGCAGGCGTCGGGCTCGAGCGCCGGGGCGACCGACATCATCAACATGGCGCGCGTGGGCGCGGCCCGAGCGTCGCTGAAGCTGGGTGACGCCGCCGGCGCCTCGGCCTACGCGGCGCTGGTGCCTCCCGGCTACGAGAAATACGTGTGGTATTCCGCCAACTCGGTGCGGGAGAACAACATCTTCCAGGTGCCCGCCGGCACCTCGGGGTCGTGGCTGAGCATGGGGCCGACCTTCCAGGCGTTCGCCGATCCGCGCACGCCGATGACCACGCTGACGAACATCCGCGGCCTCAATTCCAACCCGATCTTCCCGCCGCAGAAGCCCTTCATGTACCAGGGATGGTCGGCGGACGCGGTGGACGACCAGATCGCCAACGGCACGAGCGTCAGGTTCGCCACCGGCCTGGAGGCACAGTACGTGGTGGCGGAGGTGCAGGGCCCGACCGCCGCGACGCTGGCGTTCGTCAACGAGCGGCGCGCCGTGGGCGGGAAGGATCCGGTCGACCTGTCGGGCGACGCGCTCATGGCGGAGCTGCGCTGGCAGCGTTCGATCGACCTGTACCTCACCGGACAGCGGCTGGGCGACCTGCGTCGCTACAAGTCGAAGCTGGGCGTCGACCTCTTCCCGAGCGGGAAGTTCCCGGTCACGAACGACGTGTACGGCGATGCCACCTGCTTCGTCGTTCCGCTGACGGAGAAGAACTCGAACCCCAACTACCCCCGCTGACCCGGGGGGACGGATCCCGGAGCCCGGGGTGCGGTGCCTCAGGCACGGCCCCGGGCGCCCGGGCTCGTCCACGGGGACGACCCATGTCGACAATGGCGCCGCGCGTCGCGGCCATCCTCGCGCTCCTCCTCGCCGCGACGCCGCCGGGCGCGGCCGCCCAGGCGCCGGGTGACACCGTTCGCATCTCGAACGACGCCATCCGCATCGGCTTCGACGGACGCAGCGGCAGGCTCCTGGAGCTGATCGACCGGAGCACCGGGCAGGCGTTCGTGGCGGCGACGGCCGGGGGGGGCGGTGTGTGGAGCCTCGACCTCCCTGCTGGGAGCACGCCGAGCTCGCTCGGGCCGGAGGACGCGGGGAGCTTCAGGGCGGAGCCCTCGGCGGACGGGTCGACCCTGCGCATGGAGTGGTCGGCGTTCGCCCCGCCGGCGGCACCTGCGCTGCGCGTCGTGGTGACGGTCGGGCTCAGGGGCGCGGAGCCGATGACCGAGTGGCGGATCGCCCTGAGCGGGCTGGGGACGCTCCGGGTCGAGCAGGTGCGCTTCCCCAGGATCCTCGGCATCCCCCCGCTGGGGGACGGGGAGGAGCTCGCGGTGCCCCGCTGGATGGGGCAGCGCGCGCGCGCGCCGCGCGAGCAGTTCGTCGGACGCGGGGGTGGGGGGCGGCGCCAGGAGTGGGCCTATCCCGGCGCGCTCGCCATGCAGGTGCTGGCGCTCTATCGGCCGGACAGGGCCGGGCTCTACCTGGCCACCGACGACACGCTCGCCTACCGGAAGACGTTCGCGCTCTGGGGCGACGGGAGCAGCGCGATCTCCTACGAGGTGGCCGAGGAGCTCTCCGATCCTGCCTCGCCGCGCGACGCCTGGGAGCCCACGTTCGCCTCGGAGGTGGGGACCTTCCACGGGGACTGGCTCACCGCGGTGGAGCGCTACCGCGCGTGGGGGACACGCCAGCGTTGGGCCCGGGAGAGCAGGCTGGCCCGCGGGCGCGTGCCGAAATGGCTCCTGGACACGGGGATGTGGGTGTGGAACCGCGGGCGCTCGCCCGGCGTGCTCCCGCCCGCCGAGGCGCTGCGGCAGGCGCTCGGCCTGCCGGTGAGCGTCTTCTGGCACTGGTGGCACCACGGGCCGTACGACACGAGCTTCCCCGACTACCTCCCGCCGCGCGAGGGTGTCGACCCCTTCGAGCGGGCGGTGCGCGAGGCGCACGCGTCGGACGTGCACATGATGCTGTACATGAACCAGCGCCTATGGTGCACGCACACGCCGAGCTGGTCGGCGGAGGGGGCCGCGCGCTGGGCCGTGAAGGGCCGCGACCTCCAGGTGCACGAGGAGGTCTACAACATCTTCGATCCGGAGCCGTGCGCCCCGATGGACGTCACGACCGGGTTCTGGCGCGACAAGTACGCGGGCATCGCCGACACCGTGCTCAACCAGTACGGCGTGGACGGGATCTACATGGACCAGGCCGTCCTGTCGCTCGTGTGCTGGGACCCGACGCACGGCCATCCGGTGGGTGGCGGCAACTATTGGATGGGCGGCTTCGAGGCGCTCGCCGCGGAAATCCGTGGGCGCGCGCAGAGCGGACCGGACCTTCTCCTCGCGGGGCAGGGCGCGGGCGAGGCGTGGCTCCCCTCCCTCGACCTCATGCTCACGCTGCAGGTGAGCCAGGAGCGCTACTCGGACCCGGCGAGCGGGTGGGAGCCGATCCCGATGTTCCAGGCGGCCTACCACGCGTACGGCGTCACGTACGGGAGCTACTCCTCGCTCACCATGCCGCCGTACGACGACCTGTGGCCCGACTCCACGGCGCCGGCCGAGCCGCTGCGCCTGCTCGACGAGAGCTTCCAGCGCCAGTTCTACCTGGAGCAGGCGCGCTCCTTCGTGTGGGGGATCCAGCCCACGATCGCCAACTTCCTCCCCAGCCACCTGGTGGACCGGCCGCGCGAGACCGCGTACATGATCCGCCTCGCGCGCGTGCGCGCCGCCGCGCTGCCGTGGCTCCTCTACGGCACCTTCCTGCGTCCCCCGGAGCTGGACGTCCCCGAGGTGGACGTGTCGCTCTCGCGCGTGTCCATCTACGCCGCCCAACGGAGCGGGCCGCGCGTGTCGCAGGGGCGCTATCCCTCGGCGATCGCCGGCGCCTGGCGCGCCGCGGACGGGAGCGTGGCGATCGCCGTGGCGAGCATCCTCGACGAGCCGTCGAGCGTAGGCGTGTCCTTCGACGCGGCGGCCTACGGTCTGGCGGCCGGAGGGCTGATCCACCGCATCGACGAGAACGGGCGGAGCGAGCTCGGGACCTTCGGCCCCGGTCGTAACACCATCCGTCTGGACCTTCCTCCCGGGGGCGCCCTGGCTCTCGAGCTTCGTGCCCGATGAGCGGGGTGGGGCCGGGCCGATGACGCCCACCGACCGGGCCCTGGACTTCTCCGGCCGCGTCGCCCTCGTCACCGGGGCCGCGCGGGGCCTCGGGCTCGCTGCGGCCGTGCGCCTGCACGAGCGGGGAGCCTCGGTGGCCCTCAACGTGCGCGACGAGGCGCGCGCGCGAGCCGCGTCGGAGCCCTTCGGGGAGCGCGGGCTCGCGGTCCCGGGGGATCTTTCCGTGCCGGGCGTCGTCGACGAGATCGTCGCCCGGACGCACGAGCGATTCGGGCGGATCGACGTGCTGGTCAACAACGCAGCGCTCCCGCTCACCACGCGCTTCGAGCAGATCACGGCGGACGAGTGGCGACGGGCCCTCGAGGTCAACCTCACCGTCCCGTTCCTCCTGACGCAGGCGGTGCTGCCCATCATGAAGTCGCAGCGCTACGGACGGATCGTGAACATCTCGTCCACCGCCGGCAGGATGGTCAGCACGTTGGGCGGCGCCCACTACACCGCGTCCAAGACGGGCCTCCTCGGGCTGACCCGGGCCTCCGCCAAGGAGCTGGGGAAGTACGGCATCACGGTGAACGCCGTGTGCCCGGGCATGATCGATACCGAGCTCACGCGGGAGTCGGCGTCGAGCGAAGCCCTGGAGCGCCTCGCGCGGGGCTTCCCCGTGCCCCGCCTCGGCACGGCCCGAGAGGTCGCCGAACTCATCTGCTTCGCCGCCTCCGAGGCGGCCGCCTACATCACCGGTGCGTCGCTGGACGTCAACGGCGGCGACCTGATGATGTAGGGGAGCGCCCATGAAGGAGAGCACGCGGGTCGTGGTGGCGGTCGTCGCGGGCCTCGGAGGTGGCGCGGCCATCGCGGCGTCGGGGAACCCCGCCCTCGTGAAGGCCGCGGAGATCGTGGCGCCGGTGGGCACGCTCTGGGTGAACGCCATCCGCATGACGGTGATCCCCCTGGTGGTCGCGCTCCTCGTGACCGGCGTCGCCTCCGCGTCGGACCTGCGCTCCGTGGGACGGATCGGTGGCAGGACGCTCCTGGTCTTCGCGGGGCTCCTGGCCGGCGTCGCCGCCGTATTCATGCCACTGACGAGCGTCCTCTTCCGAATCCTGCCGCTGGACGCGCTCACGAGGCCGCCGCTCCCGGAAGGGGCCCTCGAAGCGGCGGGCCAGATCGCCTCGAGCCCGGAGACGACGGGCCTGGGCGCGTGGATCACCTCGTTGGTGCCCACGAATCCCGTCGCCGCGGCGGCCGACGGAGCGATGCTCCAGCTCATCGTCTTCACGCTCCTTCTGGCGCTGGCCATCTCCCGGAGCCCCGCCCGGTCACGCGCGACGATGCTGTCGTTCTTCCAGGGCCTCGGGGACGCGATGCTGGTGCTCGTGCGGTGGGTGGTCGCGGCGGCTCCGGTGGGCGTGTTCGGGCTCCTTCTTCCGCTCGCGGCGCACGGTGGCGCAGGTCTCGCGGGAGCGGTGGGGGTCTACGTCGCCGCCTACTCGGTGGCCAGCCTCGCGGCGACGGCGCTCCTGTATCCGGTGGTCGCCGTCCTCGGCGGCGTGGGTGTGGTGCGCTTCGCCCGGGCCGCGCTGCCCGCACAGCTCATCGCGTTCAGCTCGAGCTCGTCGATCGCGTCGCTCCCGGCGCTGGTGGAGGCCGCCGAGCAGAGCCTCGACATCCCGGATCGGGTCACCGGCTTCGCGCTTCCCCTCGCCGTGTCGACCTTCAAGATCGCCGCACCGGTGTCGTGGACCGTCGGCGCGCTCTTCGTCGGTTGGTTCTATGGCGTCTCGTTGGGCGCGACGCAGCTCGGCATCGTGGCGTTCGCGGCGATCTTCCTGGCCTTCGCGGCGCCCGGTGTTCCGCGTGGCGCCTTCCTCATGCTGGCGCCGCTCTTCCTCGCCGTCGGCCTTCCCGTGGAAGGCATCGGCATCCTCATCGCGGTGGACGCCGTGCCGGACCTCTTCGCCACCGTGCTGAACGTCACGGGCGACCTGGTCGCGACGGTGCTGGTCGCCCGTGGCGCGGGCGAAGCCGACGCGCCGCGGTGAGTCGGAGCCTCGCACACGCCCGCGGGACGCGACGCCCGGGCGCCTCGCCGGGCCCGGCGTGACCGACGACCCTCAGGAGCCGGCGTTCCTCACCACCACCCAAAGGCCCGCTCCCGCCGGCACCCGCACCGCCGACAGGTCGACGGGGCCACCCTCCTGGAGGCCGTCCACGGCCGGAGCCGTGGCCTGCACGCTGGCGCCCAGCCCGAGCGCCGCGCGGTCGAGCTCCAGCGAGACCACCCGATCCCGATCCGACCAGGAGGCCAACGCCACCAACACGCCGTCGTCGCGCACATAGGTGGTGGCGAGGACGTCGTCGCGGCCCGTGCGCACGGGGGCGTCGTCGAGCCAGTAGCCGAGCATGCGGCTGTCGGCGATACCGAAGTCGCCCATCATGCGCCACACCGGACGCGGGTCGGTGTCGCCGTACTTCCTGGCCGTCATCCCGTACAGCATGCCCCGGTAGGGGCGGCCGCCGTCCTGCAGCATCTCGCCCATGAGGCCGAAGGGGAGCCCGGACACCTCCGTCATCCAGTAGTCCGGCGGCTGGCTGTAGTCGAAATACTCGCCGAACCAGAGGCGCGAGATGTAGGGGAAGTGCTCCATGTACAGCATCGCGCTGTTGATGAACCCGTCGCGCGGGTTGAACTGGTTGGCGGAGTGGAGGTCGATCACCACCTCGGGGCGCTCCTGGTGCAACACCGTGACGAGTCGCCGGACGGTGGCGCGGCTGAACGCGATGTCGTCCAGGTAGAGCCCGTCGATGTGCTGGTTCCGGGCGAGCCAGCGCAGCCCCTCGATGTAGTAGTTGGTCCAGCGCGACGTGCCCTTGTCGAGGATGGCGGCGTCGTCGACGCTGTACGCATGCCATGCGGCGTGGTAGTGGTCCTGGAGGTGCTCCTGCAGCCACGAGTGGCCGCCGCCGTCGCCGTCGTTGAAGATCTCGTCGCCCAGGCTGCGCAGCGCGAAGAGCTCGTACGCCCGGTACGTCAGCTCCCGGATCGTGTCGTACAGCTTGACCTTGATTCCCTTCGCGTGCGCCTCGTCGATGTACGCCGACTGCGCGTCCAGGTTGAAGAACGGGTAGTTGATGTACGGGTTGATCGCCGTGGCGTGGTGCACGTTCACGACCGTCCCGCCCCACGCGGCCACCGAGTCCACGGGCACGAACTGGTGGACGAAGCGGGTCTGGAAGTGCGTGCGCGTGTCGATCGGCTTGAAGGGCGTGACGAGGAATCGGACGTTGAAGTGAAGCGTGTCGCCCGCGGCGAGCGTGCGCGGCCCCGAGTAGTTGCGCGCCACCACGGCGCCGCCTTCTTCGCGGATGCGGATCCCACCCCGCCCGCCGTTGAACCACGACGGGGGCATGAGGAGCGGCTGGCTCTGGTAGAAGTTGGTGTTCAGCGGACGCACGTAGTTCTCGTCGCGGAGCACGTACTGGAGACCGCGGTTCACCCCGCCGAGCCAGACCCCCTCCTGGTGCTTCTCCACGGCCCACGTCCAGTCGACCGTGGCCGGGCGGCGCCCGCCCTTGCGGCCGAGACCCAGCATGTACGTCGCGGCCCCCGCGTCCCAGGCGACGGGGAGCGCGACGTCGTCCACCGCCACCGCGCGGTCGGCGACGAGCGCCATGCGCACGTCCATCATCCCGTCGTACTCGAGCGTCCCGCGCACGTCGAGGGTGAGCCCGTCAGCGACGCTCCGCGCCGCCCACGTCGCCCGCCCGGGCGACGTGGCGGTCATCGTCGGGCCGTCGCTCCGGAACGCCACGGGCGCGCCGCCAACGGTGACCTCCAGCGCGAGCGGCTTCGCGAGGATGGGGAGCGGCGCGTCGGAGAAGCCGGTCATCTCCGGCGTGAAGAAGCTCTCGATCGTGGCCGGGAGCCCGGCGGGCCCGAGCGTTACGCGACGCCCCAGCACGGAGAGCGCGAGGCCGTCCACGCTCACGGGCTCGAAGGGCGGCACGATGTAGTCGGGGTCGTCGCCCGCCCTCGAGTCGAGCCAGGCGAGCCGCGTCATCAGGTCGGGCTCGTCCTCGCCGCCGTCCACGGCGTGCGCGTCGCGCACGCGCAGGGCGACGTGGACCGTCCGGTCGCCGCGGTGCGCGCTCGTGACCGTGACCGTCCCCTGCACGGTGCCGGGGCGTTGGTCGGCCGGCACGGTCACGCCCATCCACAGCGGCTGCACGCCGCCCGCCGGGACGTCGACCTCCTTCTCGAACGCGCGCCCGTTCTCGTCCACGCCGCCGCAGTTGAAGCACGTCCACGTCCAGCCGTCCGGGAACCCCTCGGAGCGCACGCCGACGTCCCGGAGTGGGGCCTCGCCGCTCACCAGCGCGACCTGGAAGGTGAACGCCTCGCCGCGGAGCACCTCGCTCTCGAACGCCGTCGGGTTCTCGAGGTCCACCCAGTGGCGCGGGATGAACCCGCGCATGCGCACGGGGCGGTCGCGGTGCTCGGCCACCACCCTCCACCCGTCGGGCGCGCCGGCCATGAAGGCGCTCTGCTCCTCGGGCGTGGCGATCACCTCCATGGGGAAGAAGGAGTGGAAGGCGTTCACCGATTGGATGCGCGTGGTGTGCGCGCGCGGAAGCTTCGTCTCGTCGGCCGCGGCGGCCCGCGCGGCCCACGCCGGGTCCGGCTCCGGCGCGAGGTCGGGGTACGTCACGGTCGGGTAGTATCCCCCCGTGGACGCCCAGGGCATGTAGTAGACGTGGTAGGTCGTGCTCCCGCGCACCGGCTTGAAGAGAACGTCGCCCGAGGCGTTGTCGACGCGCCGCGCGAAGGCGTCCGCCACCGGCCGGCCCGTGGCGGCATCGAGCACCACGACCGACTTCTCCTCCGGGTGGGCGTCCCGCCGCCGCCACGGGATCGTCACCACGACCATGTCCGGCGCGGTGTCACGGACGAGCGCCGCGTCCACCTCGACCACCGCGCGGTGGTTTCCCCACGACGTCCCCTTCGCGCCGGGCGCGAGCCAGGGCGTCCAGTCGCCCGCCTCCCACGTCACGCCGTCCACCACGTTCGGGAGGGAGGGTGCGCGATAGAGGCGGGCGGTCTCCGCCGGGCGCTCGCCACACGTCGCCGTCAGCATGGTGGCGAGACCCAGCGCGAGGATCGCGCCGAGCGCGCGGGCGGTGGGGCGCGGCCGGACGGTGGAGCCGGTTCGGTCGTTCATCGGGTGGTTCCGAGGGTGAGTGCGCGGCGGAGGATGCGGCCCTCCAGGTCGTGGAAGGCGTCGTCCCCCGGCGCGTCGCGCACGGTGGAGTCGGGGGGTAGCCCCAGGGCGTCCGCCGCAGGGGCGGCCAGGAGGTCGAGCCGCGAGGCGGGCGCCCCGTCGGCTGTCGCCGCCCGCGTGGCGTCGACGACGTAGCGGAAATCGGCGCGCGCACGCGTGTCGTCGCCCAGGCGCCGCTCGGTCACGGCGAGGAGGAAGCGGACCAGGCGCTCCTCGGGCTCCCAGGGACGTCCCTGGCCGAGCGACTCGGGCCAGCCGAGCGCCGTGTCGAGCTCGGTGCGCGCGCCCGCGGCGTCTCCCCGGTCGAGCGCGTCGAGGGCCAGCAGCGTATGCGCCCACTCGAAGAGACGGTGGCTCTCCCTCGCGCTCTCGGACGGGAGGACGTGCACGTCCGCGAGGATGCGGGCGGCCTCGGCGGCGCGTCCGGTCTCGAGGAGGCTGCGGGTCCGGAGGAGCGCGAGGTCGAAGTCGGCCGGGAAGCGCGCCTGCGCGTCGTCGAGGGCGGTGAGCGACGCGGCCCAGTCACCCTTCTCCTGGAGCGCACGGATCAGCGTGACGTGGAGGATCCGCGTGGCCGGGTCGCCGCCGACCGCGCGACGCAGGTCCGCCTCGGGGTCCGTGCCACGCGCCTGCTTCAGGAGGAGGGCGCGGGCGGCGTACGCCGGCGCGTAGTCGGGTGCTTCCCCCAGCGCGACCATGAGGTCGGCCGCCTCTCCGGTTCGCCCCACCGCCCAGAGGTCCAGGGCGCGCAGGTACGTCCACATCCACCCTTCCGCGTGCTCGTCCGCCCACGCGAGGACGGCCAGTGACTCCGGGCGGTAGGGGAACTGGAAGGCCGGTGAGCCGGCGTCGGCGAGGAGGGCGGTGTCGCCGAGGAGCCAGGCCTTCCACGCCCGCGCCTCGGCGGGGAGGGGCCGGCCGGTCGGGAGGTCGAGGAGCCGCAGGGCATCGTCCTGGCGGCCGAGCGCGACGTATCCGATCACGAGCTCGAGGAGCGTCTGGTCCGGGAACTCGCCGCCCAGCGTCCTCGAGAGCGCCTCGCCCGTGGCGGCGTCGGGTCGGGCCAGGTACTCCTCCGCCCGCGCCGCGTGCAGGAGCGGGTCGAGCGCCGCCATCTCGCGCAGCGCATCTGCCGCGAGCGCCCCGTCGCCCGAGAGCCGCCCCACCACGGCGAGCACCCGCCAGGCCGCCGCGTCCCGGCGATCGTAGTCGATCGCGAGGCGTGCGTAGCGCGCTGCCTCGGTCCAGTCCTGGCGGACGATCGCGATCCCGGCGAGCTGCGTGTAGGCCGCGGACCTGTAGGCCGTGCTGCGCGCGGCCCATCCGAACGCGTCGCGAGCATCGGCGAGGCGTCCGAGCGCCCGGGCGTGGATCCCCGCCAGGAAGTTCGCGTGCGCGTCGTAGGCGTCGAGCTGTCGCGCCCGATCGGCCAGCTCCAGCCCCCTGGCCCACCGGCCGGCGCGGTACTCGAGCTCGGAGGTTCCGAGGAGCGCCTCGCGGTTCCACGGCTCGCGCGCGAGGACGCTGTCGAAGAGCTCGCGGGCCGGGGCGTACCGGCGTCCCTTCATCAGCTCCCGCGCCTGGAAGACGTCGCGCTCGGCCGCCGACATCGACGGGAAGGCGGACGGGTCCGTCGCGAAGGGCCTGGCGAGCCGCCGCCCGCTCGGGTCGGTGTCGTAGTCGAGGCCGAGACGGGCCACGCGCACGCGGAGCGGGAGCCCCGGGGTGACCGTGACGGTGGCGTGGAAGGGCTCCAGTGGGCGGAGCGAGACCGGCAGCGCCGCCACGCGCTCTCTCCCGGACCACACCTCGAGCGTGTCGGACACCGCGACGAAGGCGTTCACGCCGAGCGTCGCGTGGTCCCCCTCCACGGACGCATACAGCGCGCCCCGGTCCGAGGCGTCGGAGAGGCCGCCGGTGCCCTCCAGGGGGAACCAACGCTCGGTCCACCGCGACGAGGAGCCGGGGTCGAAGCCGACCTGCGTGATCGGGTTCACGTCGTCACCGGGCGTGTACTGCACGAAGAGGCGTCCGGCCTGGAACTCTACGTACTGGCCGTCCGTGTCCGTGAGCAGGTCCTCCCAGATACCCCCTTCGCGAGACAGCGCCCACAGCCAGAGCTTCTGGCCGGGCATGTCCTCGTAGCGCGCCCAGTGGCCGAAGCCCCAGTCGCCGTCACGGTAGTAGCCACCGAAGAAGTCGTTCAGCTCGCCGACCACGTGGTAGGACTTGTGGCTCCCGAAGGCGTTCTCCCGGTAGCTCGACAGATGGCGTCCCCGCTCGTCCACGGGCCAGGCGCGCGCGTGCCCCGGGTGCTCGAGCCAGGCATCGCCCGGGATCGTCATCTCCAGGTCGGAGCGCGCGAAGGCGGCACCGGTCATCCAGTTGTAGTAGGGCTGCTCGAGCGGCGTCGGGTTGGACCAGGAGACGTTGGTCTCGAAGGTCGCCGCGTCCGCGGGCAGGCGGACCTCCACGCGCCACTCGGTGCGCGAGGGTAGGTCCATCCCGCCCACCCAGCAGCTCACGCTACCGTCCGGGTTCTCGACCAGCCGGTAGTCCACCGGCGTCGCGGTGGAGGGCGTGTGGCCGACGACGCCGAAGTTGAACTCGATGCCGCCGGACGTCCACGGGCCCCGCAGCGCGATGTTCCTGAACTTCAGCACCTCGTTCCGATAGATGAACTCGTGCCCGGTCGATTTCACGACGGCCCCCCACACCTTCCCGCCCACCTCCGGGAGGACGAACACCTGGATCCAGTCGTTCTCCAGGGTGACCACCTTCCAGGGGCGCGGCTCCGCGGCGGCCGAGTATCCCTCGAAGGAGTGGTAGGGGTAGAGGCGGGCGTCGCGGGCGAGGATGGGGATGGGGTTCGGCTCGGCGAACGGGTACGTGCTCAACGTGCGCACCGCTTCCGAGATGCGGGCCGACTGTGCGCCGACGGGCGTCGCGGACGCGAGCAGGAGGACCGGGATCGCGGCAACGCGGGCGACGGAGATCCGACGCATGTCCATCCGCTCCTGGTAGGGTGGGTCGGATGTTCGTCGCAGCGCCGAGGGCGCCGACGCGCCGCTTCGGCACCGGCAGGGCTGGCCCCCGACCCGTTCGGTGGGACGGACGGTAGGGGGGTGGAACCGTGCTGGCAACGCGGCGTGGTGGCTCCTACCGCGTGCGGCGGCGCCCCCGCTCCCCGATCCAGACCCCGGCCAGGACCATCGCTCCGCCGAGCGCGATGAACGGGCCGAAGGGCTCGCCCAGGAGCGGCACGGCCAGGACGAGCGTCGCGATCGGCTCCAGGTAGAGGTAGAGCCCCGCGCGCGCCGCGCCGAGGCTCGCCACCCCTTCCTGCCAGAACCACTGTCCGAGCGCGAGGCCGGGGATGGCCAGGTAGAGCGCCGCGGCGATCCCCCTGGGGGAGAGCGCGCGAATGCTGGCGAGGTCCCCCCGGAAGGCGAAGAGCACGGCCGTGAGGGCGGTGGCGAACAGGAGGATGGCGAAGGTCACGGCGAGCGCGCCGCGCCGGCGGGAGAGGTCGCGCGTGGCCACGGTGTAGAGCGCCCACGTGTGCGCCGACGCGAGCACGAGCCAGTCGCCGGTGCTGCGCAGCCAGGCCAGGTCGGCCACGTGCCCGCGGGAGACGAGGAGGAGGATCCCCGACGTGGCGACGACGATGCCGACCACGCCCCAGCGGCCGATCCACTCGCGGAGGATGAAGAAGGAGAGCGCGGCGAGCGCGAGCGGCGAGGCCGACACGATCCACCCCGTGTTGGTGGCGGTGGTGGACTCGATGCCGCGGATCTGGATCAGGAAGTGGAGCGTGAGGATCGAGCCGCCCAGGAGGATCGGCCCGGCGTCCGCGCGGGTGAAGCCGAGGCGCACGCGCTTGACCAGGAGGACCCCGCCGAGGAAGGGGACCCCGATCGCCAGGCGCAGCATGAAGACCTCGAGGGCGCCGAGCTCCCCGACCAGGATCTTGGTGGCCACGAAGGTCCAACCCCAGATGACCACGGCCGAGAGGAGGAGGATCCGGGGCAGCATGTCGGGTCCGTGCTGGGCGTCCTCGGCGCTCGAGCGGGACCTCCGGGCCGAGTGCCGGGAGTGTACCGCGCGTGGCGCCGGCCGGACAGCCATGCGATCGTTGACAGGGGCGGGCGCGGGCTCTTGGTTGAGAGGTCAATGAAACAAGAACCATACGGCCACGCCGTGGCTCCTGCCGTGGGCCCTCCCACCCGGAAGGGCCCGCGCTTGTCCACCAGGTTCGCGGTCGCCGCGGTGGTGCCGGTCACGCTGACCGCCCTGGCCGTGGCGCTCCTCGTCCGCCACGCGGTCCCCGGGGCGGTCATGCCGAGCGCGCTGAGCCAGCTCGCCACCCTCACGGACCTCCTGGTGGAGGACGTGACGACGGGTGTGGAGGCGGCGCGCAGGGACCTGCTCTCCGTCGGCCTGGCCCCGGACACGCGCGCGCTCGCCGCCGCCGTCGACAGAGGCGACGCCGACCGGCCGGCGCTCGCCGACCGCGTGGCCGCCGAGCTCCGCGCGGATCTCGAGGCCGAGCCCGCCTACCTGCAGCTCCGCATCATCGACGCGCACCACGGTCGGGAGATCGTCCGCGTGGATCGTGCGGCTGCGGGCGCGCCGGTCCGGCGCGTCTCCGAGGACTCCCTCCAGGACAAGTCGGACCGTCCGTACGTGGTGGAGACCCGCCTGCTCGGCGCCGGCCAGGTCTACGTGTCACCCATCGACCTGAACCAGGAGCGCGGGCGGGTCGAGATGCCCGAGGTTCCCGTGATCCGCGTCGCGACGCCGCTGGTCGGCGCGGACGGGGCGCCGGTGGTCCTCGTCGTGCTGAACGTGGATTTCCGCCCGGTCCTGACGGCTTTGCGCCCCGGGGAGGGCGCGGCGCACAGCGTCTACCTCGCGGCCGCGCGTGGCGACTACCTCCTGCACCCCGACGCGTCGCGCGAGTTCGCGATGGACCTCGGGCGGGCGGACGACTGGCGCAAGGACTTCCCGGCCGTGGCCGCGGCGTCCGTCGACTCCACGATCCGCTTCCTGCGCGGCGAGGAGGGGGGGCGCGTGGGGATCGCGGCGCGGACCGTGAGGCTGGGCGGCTCCTCCCCTCCGGTCCTCATCGTGACCGAGCCCGAGACGGCGCTCGTCGCCACGGCGAGGACGGTCACCCGATCCGCCCTGGTGGGCGGGCTGGGCGTGGCTCTGCTCGCGGTGGTGCTGGCTCTGATCCTCGCCGGGACGGTGACGCGGCCGATCCGTCGGCTCAAGGCGGCTGTCGAGCGCTTCAGGGAGTCCGGCTCGTGGAGCGCGCCGCCGGCGTGCTCGGGGGAGGTGGCCGTGCTCTCGGACACGTTCACGCGCATGGCGGACGAGGTGGGGCAGAAGACACGGCGGCTCGAGGAGGAGGTCGTCCGCCGCGAGGAGATGCAGCGGCAGCTCGCCCAGGCCCAGAAGATGGAGGCCATCGGCAGGCTCGCGAGCGGCGTGGCGCACGACTTCAACAACGTGCTCATGACGATCCTGGCGAACGCGGAGATCCTCGGGGCGGTGGGCGGGGAAGACGGGGAGGGCTCGGTGGACGAGATCATCCAGGCGGCCACCAGGGCGTCCGATCTCACACGACGCCTCCTCGCCGTCGCGCGCCAGCAGGTCCTGGAGCCGCAGCCCCTCGACGTGAACGCCGTGGTGGCGAGCACCGAACGGCTCGTCGTGCGCGTGATCGACGCGGACATCGCGCTTCGGGTCGACCTGGAGGACGGTCTCTGGACGGTCCTCGCGGACCCCGCGCAGATCGAGCGTGTGATCCTCAACCTCGTGGTGAACGCGCGCGACGCGATGCCGCAGGGCGGGATGCTCACGGTCGAGACGGCCAACGTCACGTTGGACCGGGCCTACGCCGACAGGCACTTCTCCGTGGAGCCCGGCCAGTACGTCATGCTGGCGGTGAGCGATACCGGCCAGGGGATGGACGAGGAGACCCGTACGCACGTCTTCGATCCGTTCTACACCACCAAGGAGAGCGGGAAGGGCACGGGGCTGGGGCTGTCCACCGTGCAGGGTATCGTCGCCCAGAGCGGCGGCTTCGTGTGGGTCTACAGCGAGCCGGGCGTGGGCACGACCTTCAAGGTCTACCTCCCTCGCCTCGCCGCGGAGGCCGTCGCGCTGCCGGGCCCGGTGCGCACCGCGGTGACCGAGGCCGTCGGGGGGCGCGAGACCGTGCTCCTGGTCGAGGACGACCCGGCCGTCATGAAGGTGACCGACCGGGCGCTCACCCGCCTCGGCTACCACGTCCTCGCGGCGACGGACGGGGAGTCGGCCGTCCAACAGGCTGCCCGCTCCGGAGGGGACATCGCGCTGGTCGTGACCGACGTGATCCTCCCGGACGTGGCGGGCCCCACCCTCATCGACAGGGTGCGCGAACACTGCCCGCAGGTGCCCGTGGTCTTCACGTCCGGATACGCCTCGGAGGCGATCGTCCGGCACGGAGGCGTACCCGCGCACAGCCGGTTCTTGCAGAAGCCCTTCGCGATCAGCGACCTTGCCAGGACCGTCCGGGAGGTGATCGACCGGGCGAGCTGACGACCGGTCGCCCCGGTCCCCGCCCTCGGCGGGGGCTCCGTGGCACCCCCGTGGGAGGGCTCATGGCCAAGCGCAGAGTCGTCCGCCGCGTCCGGACCCGCGTTCCGGACTACACCTTCCTCGGCTGTCCGCTCACGAAGAGCCGGACCGCGTGGTGCCACCGGGTGTGCGTACCCCTGCGGGGGATCGGCGCCTGCGGCCGGATCGCGCCCCACGCGCTGACGGGAAGGACGCAGGCCGCCATCCTTCGCCACGCGCGGCCGTGTGGCGAGGGTTCCGCCGGCGCCCCTTGACGAGACCGACTGTCTTGGGGGGGACGGTCGGGGTCATGGCGAAGCGGCTGGCGCCGGCGCTGCTCCTGTGCGGCGCGTTCGGCGCGGCGCGCGCTCCCGCCCAGCTCACCCCGTCCTCTCCCGCCGAGGAGGTGGCGCGGACCGTCGTCCCCGCGGCCTACTGCGGAGCCGGCCGGACCTTCACGAGCCTGGCGGGAGCCGGATACCGCGACCTGTGGACCACCCCGATCCGCGTGCCGGTCGCGGACCTGGGGCGTCTCGGTGGAGGTGGGCTGACCCCCCTGCGCGTCGGGGGTGGCGTCACCACCCAGACCCTGCACGCGCGCGGCGCGGACGGGCACCGCTACGTCTTCCGGTCCGTGCAGAAGACCACCCGCCAGGCGCTCGCCGAGGACTTCTGGGGCACGCCGGTCGAGGCGATCATGCGCGACCAGCTCTGCTCCTTCCATCCGTCGGGCGCGATGGTGGTCGCCCGGCTCCTCGACGCCGTGGACGTCCTGCACACCAGCCCACGCCTCATGGTGCTGCCCGACGACCCCCGCCTGGAGGAGTTCCGCGAGCAGTTCGCGGGGATGCTCGTGCTCTTCGAGGAGCGCCCAGACGAGTCCCCCGACGGGGGCCCCGGGTTCGCGGGCTCGGACCGCATCGTGCAGATCGAGAACCTCTTCGACGCGCTCGAGGAGCACGCCGCCGACCACCTCGACGCCGCCGCGCTCCTTCGCTCCAGGCTCGTGGACCTGCTCGTGGGGGACCGGGACCGGAGCATCAACAACTACCTGTGGGCGCGCTTCGACGACGCCGGCGGCGGGCACGTGTGGCGCCCGATCCCGCGCGACCGCGACCAGGCCTTCGTACGCTTCGACGGCGCCCTGAAGGCGCTCGCGCGCCACTACGAGAACCGGCTCGTCTCCTTCGGGGACGAGTACCCCGACGTCGAGGGCCTCACCCGCAACGCCTGGGACATCGACCGGAACCTCCTCGTCGGCATGGGGCGCGAGGAGTGGGACGCGGTGGTGCGCCAGGTACAGGCGAGCCTGACGGACCCGGTGATCGCCGACGCGGTACGGCGGCTCCCTCCCGAGCACTACGGGCGGGTGGGCCCGGCGCTGGAGACCAGCCTGCGCGCCAGGCGGGAAGCTCTTCCGGAGGCTGCGCGGGTGCTCTACGAGATCGTCTTCCGGGACGCCGACGTCCACATGACCGACGAGGACGAGGCGGTGGACGTGGTCGGGGACGCCGACGGCGCCGTCCACGTGACGGTGCGGCGCAGGGAGAAGGGTGGCGGGAGCGGAGGGGTCGGCCGGCCGCTCTTCGATCGCTCCTTCACGCCTGCGGAGACGCGGGAGCTGCGCCTCTACCTGCACGGCGGCGACGACGCGGTGCACGTCGCGGGAGCCGCGACCTCGACCATCGGGGTGCGCATCGTCGGCGGGAGTGGCCGGGACGAGGTCGTGGACGAGGCGGGCAGGCACGGGGTGACGGTCTACGACGACGGAGAGGGGACGCGGGTCTCCGGCGCCGGCGTGCGATGGGTCCGACGCGACGCGCCCCGTGTCTACTCGTGGTGGACCGACGGCGAGCGGGCCCCCGACTTCGGAGCGAACGCCTACCCCCTCCCCGGGCTCAGCTACGACGGGGACCGCGGCCTGGTGGTGGGGCTGGGGATGCGGCGCGAGAGCTATGCGTTCCTCGAGCCGCCCTTCGCGTCGCGGGTGCGCGCGAGCGTCGGCTGGGCGGTGGCACGGTCGCGGCCGATCGTGGATTACCGCATCCTGCTCCGGGACCGGCTCGCAGGGTGGAACCTGGGGTTGAGCGGACGCTGGTCGGGCGTCGAGGTCTTGCGCTTCTACGGGTTCGGCAACGAGACCGTCGAGGCGGAGAGCCAGGCCTTCTACCGGGTGTACCAGAGGCAGCTCGTCCTCGGCGCCGATCTGAGCATCGGCGACGGCGACCGGCACCGCTTCAGCGTGGGTCCGGTGTTCCGCTCCACCTCCTCGGACACATCGAGGGCCTCCCTCATCGCGGAGACGCGCCCCTACGGCACCGGCTCGTTCACGCAGGCCGGGCTCCGGGCCGAATTCACCCTCGACGGGCGTGACGTACGCCGGGCTCCGTGGCGCGGATACCGGCTGGAGGGGGGCGGGAGCTGGTACCCGGAGCTCTTCGACGTGCGCTCCTCCTTTGCCGAGACCCACGGCGAAGCGACCTGGTACACGGCCCCGCCCGGAGGCAATCCCACGCTCGCGCTCCGCGCCGGCGGCAAGAAGGTGTGGGGGACGTATCCGTACTCGGATGCCGCGTTCCTGGGCGGTGCGAACGACGTGCGCGGTCTGCGCGAGCAGCGCTACGCGGGCGATGGCGCGGTGTACGCCAGCGCCGAGGTGAGGATCTTCCTCGCACACGTCTTCTTCCTCTTCCCGACGGACGTCGGCGTGTTCGGGCTCATGGACACGGGGCGGGTGTTCCTCGAGGGGGAGAGCTCCGAGACCTGGCACGACGCGTGGGGCGGAGGGATCTGGCTCGCACCTGTGGGGCGCGAGGCGACCGTGCGCGTGTCGCTCGCTCGCCACCAGGAGAGCACGTTGCTCTACGTGGGGATGGGTTTCGCCTACTGAGGCCTGCCGGGCTGGACGAACGCGCACCGGACGTGCCACGTTGCGGTTATGACCCCCGACGACACCTTCGGCGCATCGCCGCCACCGCCGGCGCTCTCCGCGGAGGTCACCGTGCTCCTCCACCAGTGGAGCGACGGCGACCAGCACGCCCTCGACCGCCTCATGCCGCTCGTCTACGACGAGCTCCGGCGCGTGGCGCACCGGCGACTGGCCGGTGAGCGGACCGGCCACACCCTCCAGACCACCGCGCTCGTACACGAGGCATACGGCCGCTTGGCGGAGGCCGACCTCTCGTGGCAGGACCGCGCGCACTTCTTCGCGCTCGCGGCGCGCACCATGCGCCGGATCCTCGTGGACTACGCGCGCTCGCGGCTGGCCGAGAAGCGGGGAGGCGGCGCGGAGGCGGTCCCCCTCGACCAGCTCACGGTGGAGCTGTCCGCGGGTGGCGAGGACGCCGAGATCCTGGCCCTGCACGACGCGCTGGAGGCGCTGGAGCGGCAGGACCCGCGCAAGGCCCAGGTCATCGAGGCGCACATCTTCGGTGGCCTCACCTACGAGGAGACGGCCGAGGCGCTCGGAATCTCGCCCGCCACGGTGGATCGGGACCTCCGTCTGGCGAAGGCCTGGCTGGCGCGGGAGCTCGGGTGAGGTAATCCGTCGGCGTTTTCCGCCCTACGGGATGAGAGCGAGAACGGCCGGTTTCGGCCGGCCCATCCCAGGAGCGATCATGAAAACGCGCACATTCCCCCCGAGGCAGCACCTTCTTCGCGGCATCGTCCTCTTCTCCGTGGCCGCGATAGCGGCGTGCGGTGACAACCTGACCGCGCCCGAGATCCAGGACCCCGACCCGGTGGTCGAGCCGCCCACCGATCCGCCCGCGGACTCCGCCACGAGCACCGACTCCACGAGCGTGACGCGAGGGAGCGTCAGCGCGACCGGGGAGGTGACGCAGACGCAGGACGGGTTCACGGTGGACGGGGAGCTCACCATGGGCCTCGGCGACACGAGCTCCGTGGTCTTCCACAACGCCGACGTCCAGGTGCACTTCGACGCGAGCGGCCGGATGACCGGCATGTCGGGGACGGTCGACATCCCCTCTCCGCACTCCCGCATCACCTTCGAGAAGCCGATCCAGGCGCACGTCGGCATGTTCTCCGGCCGGTATCTCAACGAGCAGGCCAACATGCCGATCCTGCTCCGCGACGACACGAACTACTTCGTGTACGACGTTACGGCGACGTACCAGATGAACATCGCCACGGGCGAGACCGGCGACGACGCGGTGAAGCCGGTGGTCGTCAGGGCGCCGCTCGGCGGGCGCATCACGATGGTGGTCGACTACACGGACCCCATGTACTTCACGTACGGCGCCCTCGACCTGCTCGGCTCGAGCGGCGTGGCCTGGTCCCTCCACCACCGCCTCCCGTTCAAGCCATGGAATCCGGTGGAGGACCTCGGCGCGTTCGAGGGCGGCACGGAGCGCGTCGGCTCGATCACGATCTTCAAGGTCCTCGGCGTGGAAGGCCAGCTGGTGGAGAACAAGTCCAGCGAGGTCCATCTGCTCGCGGAGGATCCGTTCTCGTCCAGCCTCGGCGTGGGCTACCAGGCCGGCTTCAACGGCAACGGCAGCCTCGACCTGTTCGTGAAGGACGTGGTGGGGATCGACCTCCCGCTCGCCAGCGTGAGCGGTGGCGTGTGGAGCGAGCTCAGCACGGACGACGGCTTCCAGGGGCATCTGTACGCCCGTGGGCGCACGACGAACGACTACTCCTGGTGGCCGACGTTCATCCCGGCGCGCCCGGTCACCACGCTCGACGTCCACAGCTTCGTGAAGAGCGACGGCCAGTTCGACGTCGCGCTGCGCGGCGAGTACGGATGGGACTTCCCGGCCGGCCGCCAGAGCATGATCGGTGAGTTCGACCTCAGCAACGAGGCCTTCACGCTGAAGGGCACGATGGTCGCGGCGAGCGACAGCCTGAGCGTGGGCGGCGAGGTCACGCGCGACGCGACGACGCTGTACGTCGAGCCGCCGCAGTCGCTCCTCGACGCGGTGTCCCAGCGGGTCAACAGCGAAGTGTTCTCGCGCATCGACGAGGCGCAGAAGGCGTGGGAGAACCTCCAGAAGGCGACGGGGGACTACGAGATCGAGCTGAGCCTGCGCGGCCTGCGCTCCTCGCTTCCGTCCATCGCGGACAAGGCGAAGGCGGAGCTCCAGAAGCAGGTGGCGTCGGCGATCGCGGGGCAGAAGGGGAAGGTCTGGTACAGCGACTTCAAGAGCCACATGAACTCGGCCGTGGCGCCGTACTACCGTCAGCTCGACGAGCTGAAGGCGGCCGCGAGCGAGATCAACGACACGCAGGCGACCCGCGACAGGATCGAAGCCGCGCTCCGCGGCCTGGCGGCGAAGAAGATCTTCAGCACGACCTACAAGTACAAGAAGCCGATCGTGGGCACGCTGTACTCGCGGAAGATCACGGTCCGCATCATGTCGGACGACCAGGCCGCGAAGCTGATCGAGGCCGCGAACAACGTGAAGTACATCGAGGAGACGTCGGATCGCCGCCTGAGCATGCAGCAGATCTACGACCAGGTGGACGACCGCGCGCTCTTCGAGAGGGTGCGCAACGACATCGAGGACGGCATCATCCGGATCCACGGGGTCGAGCAGCTGGGTGTGGTGATCCAGCACGGACGTGCCACGCCGGCCTTCGACCTGTACGTGAAGATCGACGGTGAGCGCCACGAGGCGGGCAGCATCGAGGCGCTGACGGTGGCCGAGTTGGCGAAGAAGGTGGCCGAGATCATGATCGACCTGCTGTAGACCGTGATCCGGATGTCGTTTCAAGCGCACCTCGAAGGGAGGGTTGATGACCCAGCCACTGGACCCTGAGCGCTGGGCCCGGGTCGACGCCCTCTTCGACCAGGCCTCCAGGCGGCCCGCTCACGAGCGGGCCGCCTTCCTGGCTGCCGCGTGCGGTGATGACGAGGTGCTTCGGCGGGAGGTGGAGAGCCTCCTCGTCGCCTCCGGCACCGACGTGACGAAGCGCATGGACGTCGTGGGGCGGGTTGCCGACCGCGTCATGGCCGATGCCGAGCCGCCCGCCCTCGGACAGCGCTTCGGCCCCTATCGCACCGTGGAGGAGATCGGCCGCGGAGGCATGGGCGTCGTCTTCAAGGCCGTCCGCGAAGGCGACGACTTCCAGCAGACCGTGGCGGTCAAGGTGCTCCCAGGCGCGCTCTTCAACCGCAGGACCATGGCGCGCTTCCGCAACGAGCGGAGGATCCTGGCCGGGCTCGAGCACCCCAACATCGCCCGCCTCCTCGACGGCGGCGCGACGCCCGAGGGCGTGCCCTACGTGATCATCGAGTACGTGGACGGTGTTCCCGTGGATCGCTACTGCGAGGAGCGCGGGCTCGACCTCGAGGCGCGCATCTGGCTGTACCTCGCGCTGTGCGACGCCGTGCAGTACGCGCACCGCAACCTGGTGGTGCACCGCGACCTGAAGCCCTCCAACATCCTGGTGACCCGCGACGGGGTGCCCAAATTGCTCGACTTCGGGATCGCCAAGCTCCTCGACCCGACGGACGAGCCTTCGCCGCAGGGGACGATGGGGCTCACCCAGAGCCGCCTGATGACGCCGCGCTTCGCGTCGCCGGAGCAGCTCGCCGGGAAGCGCGTGGCCACGCCGTCGGACGTCTACTCGCTCGGGGTGGTGCTCCATCGCCTGCTCACGGAGAAGTACCCCTACGAGGACGCGCGCGGCGGCGGCGGCACCGGCCAGGCGGAGTTCATGCGCCGCCTGTTCCAGAGCGAGCCGGAGGCCCCGAGCGTCGTCTCGGGCGACGCACGACTCAGGGGCGACCTGGACGCCATCGTCCTCAGGGCGCTGCGGCGCGACGCGGGAGAGCGCTACGACTCCGTGGGGGCGCTCGCCGACGACCTGCGCAGCTACCTGACCCGCCGCCCGATCGCAGCCCGCGCCCGCTCGTGGCGCTACCGCGCCGGGAAGTTCGTGCGCCGCCACGTCCCCGCGGTCCTCATCGTGACGCTGGTCGCGGCGCTCCTCTTCGGCGAGGCGGGCCTCTTCCTGCGACGGCTGGCCCGGGAGCGCGACCTGGCCCGCACGGAGGCGACGCGCGCCTCGGCCGCGCTCGACTTCCTCAGCGAGGTATTCGGCACCACGGGCCCCTCCGCCACCGGCGGCCAGGAGCCCACGGCGCGAGCGGTGCTGGACCGTGCGGTCGGCGGGCTGGACGCGCAACTCGCCGATCAGCCGGAGGTGCGGGCCGAGATCCTGAGCACCATCGGTGGGGCCTACGGGAACCTGGGCGTGATGGACAGCGCGCGCGCGGTGCTCGAGCGGAGCCTCACGCTACGAGACTCGACCTACGCCCCGGACGCCCTCGAGCGTGCGAAGGGCCTCGCGGACCTGGGCGAGCTCCTCGCGCGCGTCGGCTCGCTCGGCCGTGCGGATTCCCTGCTGAGCGCGGCGCTCGCGATCCGCCGGGAAAAGCTCCCCGTCCACCACCCGGATGTCGCCCGGCTCCAGGATGCCCTGGCGGACGTCCGGGCGCGGGCGGGAGGGTAGCGCACCGGCGAAGCGTCCGCTCAGCCCCCGACGCGGGTGGGCACCGAGCGGCTCACGCGGCTCCCGTCCCCGAGCTGTCCGCTCTGGTTCAGCCCCCAGCAGTAGTCGAGCCCGTCCGCTGCGAAGCCGCAGGTGAGGGCGCCGCCCGCGAAGAGCGAGCGGAAGGTGTAATCGCCGGAGACGCGCACGGGAGCCGACCGGCTCTGCGTGGTGCCGTCCCCGAGCTGTCCGTGGAGGTTCTGGCCCCAGCACCAGGCGCTGCCGTCGGTCAGGAGCGCGCAGGTGCTCACCGCCCCTGCGGCGAGGCGGGCGGGGGTTCCGGGAAGCCCCTGCACGGGCGTCGGGACGTTGTGATCCGCAGTCGTGCCATCGCCGAGCTGGCCGAAGCCGTTGTTCCCCCAGCAGTAGACCTGGCCGGCGCGGATCCCGCAGGTGTGCGCGCTTCCCGCCACCAGGGACTCGAAGGTCCCAGCCACGCGCGCGGGCACCAGCCGGTCCAGGCCGGTGCCGTCCCCGAGCTGTCCGTGGTCGTTGAGTCCCCAACAGTACGTGTCGCCGCCCGCGTCGGACGCGCACGTGTGGCTCCAGCCGGCCACGAGCCGGGCGAACGACTGGTTGGACGCGACGGGCGTGGGCGTCGTCCGATCCTCGCGGGAGCCGTCGCCGAGCTGCCCGTTCAGGTTGTTCCCCCAGCACAGGGCCCGGCCGCCGCCCGCCAGCCCGCACGTATGGGCAGCGCCGGCGACCAGCCTGGAGAAGCGCAGCTCCGTCGACACGCCCACGGGCGCGGCGCGATCCGCGCGCGATCCGTCGCCGAGCTGGCCGCTCTCGTTGGCGCCCCAGCACGATGCCTCCCCGGAGTTCGTCAGCCCGCAGCCGTGGGAGAGCCCGGCCACGATCGACACGAACGAGGTCCCCGGCTCCGAGGCACGCTGCCCCCGGTCGTTGGCGCCGCGGCAGCTCACATCACCCCCGGGGATCGCGCACACGAAGTTGCCGCCCACCGCGAAGGACTGCGGCGCGACGAGCACGGGCGCGAGCGTCGGTATCCCGGTAACCGAGTCGTTCGACAGGTTCCTGGCGCTCGTGGGCGGTCGCGTCGCGGCCGGGGGCGCCTGCGCCTGCGCCTCGGCACGCGCGGTGGCGATGAAGGTGAGGAAGTCGGCGTCGGCGTCCGGCGCAATGGCGGCCACCCGCTGCTCTCCCGCAGACGCACCGAGGCGCCAGAACGCCGTGGCCTGGCCCGCCGAATCGGTCCTGGTCCTCTCCGGCGCGACCTCACCGTTGCCGGCCATGACCCGGAAGCGCACCTCGACGCCGCGTACGGGGTTACCGCCGCCGTCCGTCACGCGCACGCCGAGGCGGTCCGGAAGGAGGGCGCCGGCGTCCGCCTGCTGTCGGTTTCCCTGGACGATGGCCACCTGGCGGGGCGCGCCGGAGAGGGCCGTGACCGTGAACGTCGCTCCCGGCAAAGGCGAGCCCACGAGCCCCGCTACCACGGTCGTGCGCCCCGACCGGGCCGGGAGGGCGAGGTCGACTCGAGCCAGGCCCGCCCCGTCCGTGCGCGCCGAATCCGCGTTGAGCGTTCCGGCACCTTGCGAGACGGAGAAGCGGACGAGAGCTCCGGTCAGCGGAGCACCGTCCGCGCCTATCGCGCGGACGGTGATCGGCGCGGAGGTGTTGACCGGGCTCGAGATCGCCGCGTCCGGAAGAGGCGTGAGCCCGTGGCGGAAGCGCGGCGGTTCCTCCGCGGCCGCGAGGGGCACCACGGGCTCCGCCGGCGCCGGTTCGTCGGTGAGCACGCCGGAAGAATTCAGGAGCGCACGGAATACGACGGGTGCCGCCGCCAGGAGCAGGATCGCCACCAGGAGCCCGGGATGACGGCTCAGCCAGAGCGCCGGCCCTGCGCGACGACGCGCCTCCTCGTCGAAGAGGTGCAGCTTGGCGACGTGATCGCCTGGGGTCTTCTCTTCGCCCGGACGGACCGGGCCGCCCTTCGACTTCAACGTGGCTCTACGTCCCTGCGTGGGGGTGACTCCGTCGGCCTAGGATACACCCGTGACCCGTCCATTGCTTCCATGGTGCCGAATCGGGGCCAGCGCAGCGATGCGTCGGACCCGGTTCCCCGCCGTGCCGGAGGGAGGGAGACGGCCTGGAAAGCCGCGTCCGGAACGGGTTCCGGCGGGGGCGAGACCGTCGTCGCCCAGGTTGCGGCGTTGTTGCTGCCATCGGGATCGGGGCTGGTGCTCGTGACCGAGGCGCCGCTGACGACGTCGCCGTTGACGCTCGCGCCGATGCTGATCGTGACCTGCACGCCGTAGGTGCCGGGCGCGAGGGAGGCGAGGGACCACCGCACGGTGCCGCCGCTCGGCGTGCCGCCGCCGGTCGCGGACACGAAGGTGACATCGGCGGGAAGCGTGTACGTGATCTGGACGCCGCTGGCGCCGCTCGTCGGGGCCAGGTTGGTCACGTTGATGTCGTAGGTGACGTCGCTACCTGCGCTCGCCGTGGCCGGGCCCGTCAGGGCCATCGACAGGTCGGCCGACTGCGTGACCGTGGTCACCACCGTCTGGCTGTTGTTGCCGGCGTTCGGGTCCAGCGTCGCGCTCGACACCGTGACCGTGTTGGAGACGTTGCCCGACACGCCCGGCCCGACCGTGACGGTGAGCGTGCGATCCGGGGGGCTCGTGCCCGGCGAGAGCGCGTCGATGGTCCACGTTACCGTGTGGCCGTCCGCGCTGGGCGTGCCGCCATTCGTCGACGTGACGTACGACAGCGTGCTCGGCAGCACGTCCGTGATCTGGATGCCGCCCGCCGGGTTCGTGCCGCTGTTGTTCCTGACGCCGATCGTGTAGAGGAAGGTGGAGCCGTCGAGCTGCGCCGAGGGTCCCGTCATCGTCAGCGACAGGTCGGCCGCGGGGATCACCGGTGTCGTGGACGTCGAGGCATTGTCAGCGGGATTCGGGTCCGTGCTCGTGCTGCTCACCGTCGCCGTGTTCGAGATCGTACCCAGGGCGGCCAGGCCCACCGTGACCGTGAGGGAGCGGCTGACGGTCGTGTTGGGCGCGATCGCGCCGAGGCTCCACCTCACCGTGTCGCCGCTCAGCGTGCCGTCATCGCTTGCCGATTTGAAGGTGGTCGATCCGGGCAGCTTGTCGCGCACCGTCACGCCGCTCGCCCCGCTCGTCGTGCTGTTGTTCCTGACCGCGATCGTGTAGGTCACGTCCCCGCCCTGGGCGGCGGTCGCGGGGCCGCTCTTCGTGATCGTCAGGTCGGCCACCTGCGTTACGGTCGTCGACGCCGACGCCGTGTTGTCGCCGGGTGTGGGGTCGCTCGTCGTCGCGGTCACCGCGGCCGTGTTCGTCACCGGCCCGCTCGTGCCCGACCCGATCGCCACGGTGACGGTGACATTCGCACTGCCGCCGATGGGGATCCCGCCGACGTTCCACGTGACCGTCCGGCCACCCGCCGTTCCGCCGCCCGTGGCCGACACGAAGGTCACGCCGGCCGGGAGCGGGTCCGTCACCACCACCCCGGTGGCTGGGCCCGTGCCGCCCACGTGCTTCGCCGTGATCTCGTAGGTGATCTGCGTGCCGGCCACGGCCGTCGCGGGGGCGGTCTTCGTGAGCTTCAGGTCCGCGAGCTGGCGGATCGTGGTGCTCACGGACGAGGCGTCGTTCCCGTGGATGGTGTCCGAGCTGGTCGACGTCACCGACGCCGTGTTGACCACCGTGCCGCTCGCCGTGGACGCGACGTTCGCCGTCACGCCCAGCGAGACGCCGGAGCCGACCGCGAGGTCGCCCACCACCCACGTCACGGTGCGGGTCGCACCGTCCCACGTGCCACCGGACGTCGCCGACGCGAAGCCGAGTTCGGCGGGGAGCACGTCCTTCACGACCACGCCGCCCGCCCTGCTCGGGCCGACCGCGTTACCGACCGCGATCGCGTACGTGATCTGCTTCCCCGCGTCCGCGGTCGCGGGGCCGGTCTTCGTCACCCCGACGTCCGCGACCCGGGACACCGTCGTCGATGCCGACGCGATGTTGTCGCCGGGCGTGGGGTCGCTCGTCGTCGCGGTCACCGTGGCCGTGTTCGTCACCGGCCCGCTCGTGCCCGACCCGATCGCCACGGTGACGGTGACATTCGCGCTGCCGCCGATGGGGATCCCGCCGACGTTCCACGTTACGGTCCCGCCGCTCGCCGTTCCGCCGTCGCTGGCCGACACGAACGTCACGCCGGCCGGGAGCGGGTCCGTCACCACCACGCCGGTGGCGGCGGTCGTGCCCCCCACGTGCATCGCCGTGATCTCGTAGGTGATCTGCGTGCCGGCAACGGCCGTCGCGGGGGCGGTCTTGGTGAGCTTCAGGTCCGCGAGCTGGTGGATCGTGGTGCTCACGGACGAGGCGTCGTTCCCGTGGATGGTGTCCGAGCTGGTCGACGTCACCGACGCCGTGTTGACCACCGTGCTGCCCGCCGTGGGCGCGACGTTCGCCGTCACGCCCAGCGAGACGCTGGAGCCGACCGCGACGTCGTCGACCACCCAGGTCACGGTGCGGGTCGCACCATCCCAGGTGCCACCGGATGTCGCCGACTCGAAGCCGAGGTCCGCGGGGAGCACGTCCTTCACGACCACGCCGCTCGCGCTGCTCGGGCCGACCGCGTTGCCGACCGCGATCGCGTACGTGACCTGCTTCCCCGCGTCCGCGGTCGCGGGGCCGGTCTTCGTCACCGAAACGTCCGCGACCCGGGACACGGCCGTCACGGCCGTGGAGGCGTCGTTCCCCGACACCGGGTCCACGCTGGACGTGTGCACGGTCGCGGTGTTCGAGACGCTCCCGCTCACGGTCGGGCCCACGTCGACGGTCAGGTCGAGGGAGGCGCTCCCGCCCACAGCGACCGAAGGCAGGCTCCAGGTCACCGACCTTTCGGTCGCGTCGTAGACACCTCCGCCCGTGGCGGACACGAAGCTCAGGGTGGTGGGAAGCACGTCGCGGACCTCCACACCGGACGCGGCGCTCGGACCTCCCACGTGATCCGCCCGGATCGTGTAGGTGATGCGCGAGCCCGCGGTGGCCGTGGCGGGGCCGGTCTTCGTCAGCGCGAGGTCCGCCATCCCTCCGACCGTCGTGACCGCGGTGGCGACGTCGTTCGTCGCGTTCGGGTCACGGGTCACGGTGGACACCGACGCGGTGTTCGTGATGGTTCCCGTCACCGTAGACGCGATTTGCACGGTGAGGCTGACGCCCGCCCTGCCCGCGGGCGGGATATCCGCCAGCGTCCAGGTCACCGTGCGCTTCGCGGCGTCGTACGAGCCACTCGCGTTCGCCGACACGAACACGAGGTCGGGCGTGAGCACGTCGGTGACCTCCACGCCCTGTGCGGCCACGGGGCCGTCCACGTGCGCGACGTCGATGAGGTACGTGATCTGCGTTCCCGCGGTGGCCGCCGAGGGGCCGATCTTGGCCACGCCGAGGTCGGCCGGCTTGGTGACTACCTGGGTCGCGACCTCCCCACGGTTGTTGCCGGGGGAGGAATCCGTGGTCACACTGGACACCCTCGCGACGTTGAGGGCCGTGCCGACCGTGGAGGCGACGACCCACACCGTGTCGGCCACGGTCGCGCCCGACGCGATGATCCGGCCGGGCCACGTGACCACGCGCTGGGCGTGCTGCCCGCCGCCCGAAGCCCTGGCGAAGCCCAGGCTCGGCGGCAGCGAGTCCACGACGATCGCGCTCACCGCGTCGCGGGGCCCGTCGTTGTGCACGGTGATGACGAACGCCGCGGAGTCGTCCTGCACCACCTGCGCCGGTCCGGTCTTCACGACGCCCAGGTCCGCCTTGGGCTCGGCGTCGACCGCGAAGCTCACGCTCACGGACCGGGCTCCGTTCACGGCGACCGGCGACGACACCTGGACGGTGGCGGTGTAGCTCCCAGGCTGCAGACGCGCGGGGTCGGCACGCAGGTTGAGGACGGACGGGGCGGCCGTCGAGGAGAGGTCGGCCGTGAGCCATCCGCCGGTGCCGCCGTACGAGACGATGGCGATGAGACCTGTGAGGGCGCCCCCACCCGTGTTGGTGACCTGGACTCCCTGGGGCGTGGGCGGCGAGGCCCCCGCCACGCCCGCGAAGCCGACCGCCGTCGGCGAGAGATGGAGGATCGGCCGGTTCTCGGTGATCGAGAAGTCGACGCGGACATCGAGGTCCGCCGCCACGGACGAACGCAGCGTCACGGTGGCGTGGTAGGTGCCGACCGCGAGGGAGCCGGTCGTCGCGGAGAGCGTCAGCGTCGCCGGAGCGGCCGTCGACGACAGGGCGACGCTCAGCCAGCCGCTCGTCTCACCGCCCGCGTAGGACGTCACGGCCGACAGCCCCGACAGCCCGCCGCTGCCGCCGTTCACCACCGACACGTCCACCGCGTCCGGGTTCGCGCCCAGGTGCGGGGCGAAGAGCGAGACGCTCTGCATGTCCGACACGATCGTGGGGCCGGACTCGACGGTGAGGCTCGCGTTCCCGGTCACGCCCTGAACGGTTGCGCGGATCTGCGCGCTCCCAGGATGGAGCGCCGCGGCCTGGCCGTCGGAGCCGACCGAGGCCACGCTCTCGTCGGCGCTGCTCCACGTCACCAGGGAGCTCGGGATGATCGCACCGTCCACGTCGCGCACGTCCGCCGAGAATTGCCGGCTCTCTCCCACCACGAGGGTGGCGGAGGCCGGTGAGACCGTCACGCTGGCGATCGTCACGCTCGTGACGTCCGTGTTCGTGCACGCCTGGACCAGCCCCACGACGCCCGCCGCCGCGAGGCACGCGCCCAGGACGCGAGCGAGACCCCGAAGGCATCTCGTCACCGGCGGCGAGCCTCGCCCGGATCTGGGGATGGAGCCTGGTGGCTCGGGCTCGCCGTGCCTGGACGGGGAGGTACAGAGACGGGTGCGACCGCGAACGTCACCGTGAGCGACTGCGGGGAATTGGAGGCCGCGGCGGAGCTTACGTCCACCGACGCGCTGTAGCTACCGGCGGGGAGGAGCCCGACGGAAGCCCGCAGCGTGAGGATCGCGGGCGCGGTGGTGCGAGAGAGCGCCGCGCTCAGCCATCCGGTGGCGCTGCCCTGGTACGTGACCGTGGCTGACAGCCCAGAGATCGTGCCGTTGCCGCCGTTGGTCACCGTGACCTCCTGCATGGCGGGCACCTGGCCACCGACCACGCCGCTGAACGACACGCCGTCCACATCCAGGACGATGGTGGGCGGCGGAGGCTGCACCTCGAGGTCGACAGTCACCTTCGCGGAGCTGCCGCCGTTCGACGGCGAAGCCACGGTGACCGTCGCACGATACGTGCCAGTGGTGAGCGCGGCCGCGGATGCGGCGAGCGTGAGGGAGGCGGGGGCCGTGGTGCCGCTCAGCCCCGCGGTCAGCCACCCGGTCGGATCCCCGGACCGGTAGGCCACGCTGGTCGAGAGGCCGGAAAGGACGCCGTGGCCCCTGTTGACCACGTCCACGACGTGCTCGTCCGAGTCGCGGCCCACCACGGCCGTGAGCGTCACGGCCGACTCGGCGAGCGCGACGGAGGGCCCCTCGAGCACCGTGACCGGGGCGGTGCCGACCACGCCCTCCACGGTCGCCCGTACGGTGGTCTGTCCGGCGCCGACGGCCTCGACCTTCCCGTCGGAGTCCACCGTCGCGACGGACGCCGCGTCCGTGGCCCAGCTGGCGGTGCGCCTCGTGAGCTGCTCGCCGCCCGGTCCGAGCGGAACCGCCCGCGCCGTCCGGGACTCACCCTCCACGAGCGAGAGATCGGACGGGTCGATCTGGACCGAGGCGACCTCGACCGGCACGACCATGCGGTTCTCGCATGCCGTCCCGACCAGCAGCGCGAGGGCGCCGACCCAGATGGCCCGACGGTGCGCCATGTGAGGGTACCTCAGAAGGTGAGCCGCACCAGCCCGAGGTACACACGCCCCCGGGAGGAGGCGACGTGCAGCGTGCTCACGCGAGATCCCGTGAGCTGGACGCCGCGGACGCCCGGGTCCGGGCTCTGCCGCCTGCGTAGCTTGACGTAGGCTTCGATGGCCCCGATGACACCGATCGCGGCGGCGGTGCCGAGTCCGGCCACCAGGTAGGGCCGGTCGACCTCCTCGCGGAGCACCTGGCCCTCGGGGCACGTGCCGTCGGGGGCGGGGTCCGACAGGCACTTCACGTTCACGTCGGTGACGAAGTAGCCGGCGGCCGCCGCGCCGCCCACCAGCGATAGAACGGTGAGCCCACCCAGCGCCCGACCGGAGTAGAACTGTCCCATGCCGGGAACGAGGATGCCGAGCGCCAGCGCGGCGCCCGGGCTGGGCGCCGAACCGAGGGTCGCGGTCTGTAGCGCTCCGATGCGTTGTGAGATGGCCATCGCGTCGTCGGCGTTGGGGCGCAGCTCCAGATAGCGTCGCAGGTGCCGTACGGCGTCGGCGTTCCGGCCGAGGCGCGCCGCGACCACGCCCCGGTCGTACACCGCCTCCGGCCACTCCGGCGCCTGGGCGGTCACCGTCGCGAACGAGGAGGCCGCGCTCTGCAGGAAGCCGGCCTCGGCCCACCGAACGGCCTTCTCGAACTCGGTCACGGCCTCCGGCGGATAGGTCACGTCGCTCGCTCCGGCGAGGGACTCGAGCCGGGCCCTCGCGTCCTCCACCCCGTCCGCCTGCGGGTCGACCGCGAGCACCCGGCAGAACTCAGACACCGCGGCGGCCCGGTCGCCGATGTCCTCCAGGACGCGGGCGTGCCGGTAGGCGAGCTCCGCCGACGTGGGATCCAGCTCGGTGGCGCGGTCCAGGAGGTCGCGAGCCCGCTGCAGGTCACCGAGGATCACGGACTGGGCGGCGTTGGACGCGAGCTGGCGCGCCTGCGCGCGCTCCTCCTCCCCCGTCGGCTGGGCGACGGGCACGGCCCGGCACGCATACGGACGCAGGCCGGGAACGTCTCGCTTGAGGGGGAGCTCCTGGCCCATGATCGGGGACGCGCTCCACCACAGCGCCGCGATCAGGAGCCAGTGGGCGGGGAGGCTGGAGCGCCCCTGATTCGAGGTCCAACGGGGCATGGGGGGTATACCTGCCGAGGAAGCTGCCCGTGCCACTGCCGGATTTTCGCTCCTGGGGGTGGCGCGAGACAAGGACCAGGACGTGAAGCTTCTGGCGTCGGGGGCGTCACGTCAAGCGATCGATCCCGGGGAAGCCCGGTCACGGCTACGTCACCTTGGGGTGGCACGGTGGCGCGACGAGGTCCGCCGAGGCAGAATCGGTGGGCGTGCCACCGGTCCCGGCCAGCCCGCGGAGGCCCCAATGTCGAAGAGGATGCCAGTCGTGGTCGTCGCCCTGGTCGTCGCGGCGGCGGGGACCATCGCGCGGGGGCGACAGGAGGGCGGCTGGACCGCGCGCTTCCGCGTCGAGCCGGGCGAGCTGGGGCCGACCGGGCGGAATCCCTGGTTCGTCCTGGAGCCCGGCTGGGTCCTTCGGTTGGAGAGCGCCGCCCACGCCCTCGAAATCACCGTGCTCGACGAGACCCGCCTCGTCGATGGCGTGCGGACCCGGGTCGTCGAGGAGCGCGAGTGGAAGGACGGGGCGCTCGCGGAGGTCTCCCGGAACTTCTACGCCATCTCGAGCCGGACGAACGCCGTGTTCTACTTCGGCGAGGAGGTGGACGTCTACCAGGGTGGGAAGGTGGTGGAGCACGAGGGAGCCTGGATATCCGGTGCGGATGGCGCACGCTTCGGCCTCATGATGCCGGGGCTGCCGCTCGTGGGCGCGCGCCACTACCAGGAGCTGGCGCCGGGCGTCGCGATGGACCGGGCCGAGGTGGTGGCGGTCACCGACACCGTCACGGTCCCGGCCGGAACGTTCACGGACGTGGTGCGCGTCGAGGAGAGCAGCCCCCTCGAGCCGGGCGATCGCGAGGTCAAGGTATACGCACCCGGGGTGGGGCTCCTCAGGGACGAGGGGATGGAGCTGGTGCGCTACGGCCCGCAGGGCGGCCCGGGCGCCGGGAGATAGAGGGGGCGCGTCCCCCCCCCGACAGGGCACCCGCTATCCGACCGGACCGATCTCGAACCGTCCGGCCGCCGCGCCGCCGACGAGGAAGCGAAGCAGGCCCTCGCCCTCCGCGCGCACGGCGACCTTCTCGGATCGCGACAGCCGGCGCAGGGGATCGACGACGAGCGACCGGACCTTCCCCGCGCGTCCGACCCGCCACGTGGCCGCGACGAAGCCGTCGAGGAGGACGGTGCCTGGGACCATGCCGTTCGAGGACCCCAACGCGGCGCGGAAGGCGTCGTCCATGATGCGCGTACGGTCCGCGTGCGCGAGCACGATGTTGTCGAAGGGCGCGGTGAACCGCACCGGCGCGGGCGTGTCGGGGTCCGGGAGCGAGCCGTCCTGTACGTCGAAGAGCTCGCGACCGGTCTCGTCGAGGAAGGTGCGTAGACTCGGACGGAGCCGCTCCAGCACCCCGTCCAGACCCGTGAGGCCCGACCACTGCCGGACGTCGGCGACGGTCGCCGGGCCGAAGGCGCGCAGGTAGCGGACCACGAGGGCGTCGGGGGCGCCGTCGCCCTCCGCCTCCACCCCCGGCCGCGCGTCGAGGGGGAGGTGGACGGCCCTGCCGCTTCGCCCCCACACGCCGCGGGGCGGGATCTGGACGAGGGGGATCCAGGTGCGCGCCGCGTTCGCGAGCGCGGAGGCGTCGCGATCCCCCCAACGCTCGAGGAGCGCACGGCCCAGCTCGCTCGACGCCAGCGGGCGCTCGGCGAGGAGCGCCCGGGCGGCGGCGACCAGCTCGACGGGGTCGACGCCGTCGAGCGCCTTGCCGTAGCTCGCGCGCAGCGCCGCGTCCAGGGCCGGCTGCACGACGCGGCGGAGCCGCGCCGCGTCCTCGCGGCCCACCAGGTGGATCGTCGAGCGCATGAGCGCGATACGCACGGCGCGCCCGTCGGCGACCAGGGCGCCCAGGTCGTCGGCGTCGAACCCCTCGACCCGGCTCCACAGCCCGTAGTAGGGGGGCTCGGGCGACTGCGCCTGGAGCCCCACCAGCCGCTCGAGCGCTTCCAGGGGCGAGAGGCGTGCGCGCTCGAGGAGCAGTTGACGCGCGAGGAGGGCGCGGTTGAGCGCGCGCCGGTCGAGGACGTCCCTCATCGCGAGGGTCCGGACCCCGCGCGCCGCGCGCCGGGGGGAGGGGCGGGACCGCCGCGGCGCGCGACCCCTCGCATCCGCGAAGCATGTGGCGCCGGCGCCGCACCAGGATGGCACGAAGCCCTGCTGTCGCAAGGGTTTTCGTCGGCATGATGGTTGCACCGGAGGGTCCTGAGTTCGGAGCGGGCTCGCTTCGCTCGACGAGATCTACCCTGTCGACAAAGGCTCACTGAATGAAGGCACTGACCATGCTGGGACTCATCCTGATCCTCGGCGGGATCGCTGCGCTGGTCTTCAAGGGCATCCGGTACACGACGCACGACACCGTCATCGATGCCGGACCCGTGCAGGTCGAGGCGGAGCACAAGAAGTCGATCCCGCTCGGTCCGGTCGCGGGTGGAGCCGCCCTCGTCGCAGGCATCGTCCTGGTCGGAGTCGGCCGCCGGAATTGACGATCGCCCGAGGCAACCTCGCACCGGGATCCACGAAAGCGGGCTGATTTCGGAAATCCCTCCACTTCACCAGGAGAGTGCAACCATGCTGTGGACCATCTTCATCATCCTCTTGATCCTCTGGCTGCTGGGCGTCGTGTCCTCGTACACGCTCGGCGGGTTCATCCACATCCTCCTGGTGGTCGCCGTGGTCGTGCTCGTGATCCGGCTCATCCAGGGTCGACCGGTCGCCTGACCGGACGGACGGAGGCCCGGCGGGAGGATCATGCCGGCCTCGACGGCCGGCGGCACGCCGGAATCACGGAGGGGGACCGCCGCGAGCGCGGCGGTCCCCCTTGTTGTTCCAGCCGGAGCGGAGAGCCTACCCCCCCGCCGACTCCTTGAGCGGCTCGGCGGCGGGCAGCGGGCCGAGCGCGTCGGCGACGGCACCCCGCAGATCCTCGAGGGAGAACGGCTTGTCGAGGAAGGGCCACTCGGCGAGGATCTCCGCGTGCTCGTGGTCCTCGGAGGGGCGGAAGCCCGACGTGAAGAGCACGCGCAGCGCCGGATGCTCCCGGTGGAGGCGCCCGACCAGCTCGGGTCCGGTGAGGTCCGGGAGGTTGATGTCGCAGATCACGAGGTCGACGTCCCCGCGGATCCTGGTGAGCGTCCGCTCGGCTTCGCCGGCCGTGGCGGCGGAGAGCGTCCGGTGCCCGATGCGCGTGAGCGCCGAGCCCACGACCTTGCGCACCGCCGCGTCGTCGTCGACCACGAGGATCGTGGCGGGCGGACACGCGAGCGCCGTGACCGTGGCACCCCGCTGGGGGGCCCGGGCCGCAGCCGGAGCCTCGCTCGCCCTGCCCAACGACGCGAACAGGCTCACCCGTATGGTGGTGCCACGTCCCGCCTCGCTGTCCACGGTCAGGTGGCCGCGGACCTCGTCCACGATCCCGCGCACGGTGGCGAGGCCCAGCCCGGTGCCCCGCTCCTTCGTGGTGAAGAAGGGCTCGAAGATGCGTGCCTGGACGGCCGGACACATCCCCACGCCGTCGTCGACCACCTCGATGTGCACCTCGGGCGGCTCACCGCGCGGGCGCTCCGAGCGGGTGCGGATCGTGATCTCTCCCCGCTGGCCCACCGCGTCCTTCGCGTTGACGAACAGGTTCACCACGAGCTGGTCGAGCGCCACCGGATCGAGGACCACCGCCGGGATGCCCTCCTCGAGGTCGAGCGCGAGGGTCTGTCCACCCTGGCAGAGGCTCTCGAGGAAGCGCGAGAGCTCGCGCAGGTGGCGGTTGGGATCGATCGGACGATGGTGGAACGCGCCGCCCCGGCTGAACGCCAGGAGCTGGCCCGTGAGGGACGCTGCGCGCGCGGCGGAGTCGCGCACGACCTCGAGGCTCGCCCGCAGCTCCGGGGAGCCGCCACCCGGGTCCTGGAGCATGAGGTCCAGGTTCCCGAGGATCCCGGTGAGGAAGTTGTTGAAGTCGTGCGCGACCGCGCCCGTGAGGTTGCCCAGCTCGTCGACCCGCGCGGCCTGGCGGAGCTTCTCCTGGAGCTGGACCCGCTCGCTCACGTCGAGGATGAGCCCCGCAACGGCGCGCCGCCCATTCCAGTCGATCACGCGCCCGAAGGACTCGACCTCGACCCTGGAGCCGTCCGCGCGCAGCCCGGTGAAGTGGTGCCGCGCCAGCTCCTCGGAGCCTCCCTCGCGGGCCGCGATCGACCTTTCGATGCGTTCGCGGTCCTCCCCGGCGACGAGGTCGCGGGCGCTCATCCCCTGGACCTGCTCGAAGGGATACCCGAAGATGTCGGCGAAGCGCGCGTTCACGCGCGCGAAGCGGCCGTCCACGATGACGTAGGTTCCCGCGATCCCCTGCTCGCCCAGCGCCGCAAGATGGGCTTCGGATTCCTGCACGCGCCGTACCTCGCGGCGCACCAGCCACCAGATGAGGAGCGCGCTGGCGGCGACGAAGAGCCAGCCCCTGAGCGTCTGGAACTGGGAAACGACGACGGCGTCGTGGGCGACCGCCTGGACGAGGCGATCCGAGAGCACGATCCACAGGGCACCGGCGAACAGATAGACCAGCCCTACGCGTAGGGCAGAGGTGCGTACGGCCGCACGGCGTCTGTCGTTGAGGTTGTGGACCATCGCTCGCAGGGGGGGGTCGGGGGACTATCTCAACGATGTCGCAGACCCCGGCCCGGGTGCAACCCCGATGTTTCCGGACGCCCGGATCACCTCGCCGGTCGATACATCACCACGTGGGCCCGCTCCAGGGTGATCAGCCCGCCTCCCATGATGGCGTCCAGCTCCGGGAGGATCTGCTGGAGCGTGGCTTCGTCGTCGACGACCTCCACGATGACCGGAAGGTCGCTGGAGAGGCGAAGGACCTTGCCCGTGTGCAGGCGGGCGCTGGGCCCGAACCCCGCGATCGCCCGCACCACGGTCGCCCCCGCGCACCCCTTCTCCCGCAGCATGAGAAGGATGGCCTCGTAGAGGGGGAGCCCCTTGTGGGGCCCGGTGGAGCACCGGTCGCTCTCCCCGAGGAAGATGCGCATGAGCGTACGCTCGCCCTCGAATCGCGCGGTCATCGTGTCAGCCGCTCCTCGCACGCACGAAGGTCGAGGCCAGCGCCGCGCCCATGGTGATCGCGCCCAGGCCGAGCGCCAGGCTGCCCAGGGCGTAGCCACCGGCGCGCAGCCACTCGCCGTCGCGCAGCATGGCCACGGTCTCGTAGCTGAACGTGCTGAAGGTGGTGAAGGAGCCGAGGAACCCGATCGTGACGAGCGCGCGCACCTCGGCGGACGTGACGGTCCCCTGGAGCCATACCATGCCGAAGCCCAGGAGGAGCGAGCCGGCGAGGTTCACGCCCATCGTGCCCCAGGGGAAGAAGCTCCCGCTCGCGTCCTGGATCCAGCCCGACGCGAGATACCGGGCCACCGCGCCGAAGGCGCCCCCGAATGCCACCGCGAGGACCGTCATCCCGCCGTCACCGGCGACGCGGAGAGGAAGGCGGTGATGGCCTGCGCGATCTCGGCAGGCGCGTCCTCCTGGATGAAGTGCTTCGCGTCCAGCCGCTGGATCGTCACGAGGCGGAAGTCCTCGCGGAACCGCTCCATGAAGTGACGCGTGAAGACGATGTCCTCGATCCCCCAGGCGAGCAGGAGCGGTACGTTGGCCAGTCGGTCCTGCACCTCGTCCGCGAGGTCGCCCAGCCACGGCGCCGCCTCGGCGATCTGGCGGGCGAGCTCGGCCACGCCGATGCGGCTCTTCGGGGTGGGAAGGGGCTCGCGGTAGTGGTGCAGCACCTCGTCCGCCAGGTCGTACTTCGAGCCGTACGGGAGGAGCTTCTCGACGAAGAAGTTGCGCTTCAGGATCTGCGATTGCATCGGCGCGCTCCCCAGCACGTACGCCAACGTCTTCATCTGCCAGGAGTCCGCCGGCCAGTACCAGGTGTTGCCCATCACGAGGGCGCGCATGCGCGTCAGCTCGTCGAGCGCCACGCGCATCGCGACGGGGCCGCCCCAGTCGTGGCCCATGATCGTGAGGTTCTCGAGGCCCAGGTGCTGCACGAGCGAGCGCACCACGTCGGCGTGCTCGGCCGGCGTGTAGCCGTACGTCTCGGGGTGCGCGGACAGGCCGAAGCCGGGGTAATCGACGGCGATGCACCGGAAGCTCTTCCGCAGGCGGATGACGATGCCGCGGTAGAGGAAGCTCCAGGTCGGGTTCCCGTGCAGGAAGAGGATGGGCGGGCCGTGGCCCTCGTCAAGGTAATGGATCGAGCCCACGCGGCTCTCGAACCACTTCGACTCGAAGGGGAAGAGGCGGCGATCGGGCTGGAAGGTCGGGATGTGGGGCACGGGCATCGCCGGAGTTCACGGGGTCTGGACCCCGCAACGATGCAGGATGAGGGTGGACGGGGAAAGGGGACGCCGAGCGGGTGCGGAGGGGCGTGGCCCCGGACCGGCAGGAGGACCGGTCCGGGGCGACGCGTCGGCGTCAGCCGATGTTGGGGTTGTTGTTGCGCTCGACGTCCGGCAGCGGCAGGCAACGGGCGTCCCCGTAGACCCCGCCCTTGTGGTAGGCGGCGCCGGGAGCCGGGTCCAACGGCAGGTTCAGCCGTCGGATGTCGTAGAAACGGTGGCCGGTGAGCCAGAGTACGCGGTCGCGCTCCTGGATCACGTGGGCCTGGATCTCCGCCGCGTCGGTGCTCGTGAAGTGCGGCAGCCCGGCGGCGTCGTGGAACGCGTTGATGATGTCCACGGCGGTCGATCCGCCCTGCGCCTCCGCGACGATGAGCTGGGCCTCCTCCCAGGAGGCCAGGGGTAGCGGGGTCCCCTGGGCCGTGTACTTCTCCTGGAACCAGATCGGCGTCCCCTCGGTGGCCGTGTACCCGCCGTCACGGACCGACACGCGCGGGTCCGCGACCCCCATCCAGGTGAGGTTGCGGTACGCCGGCGCGACGCTGAGCGCGTCACCGCCCGTGGGCGGATTGCCGCTCTGCGAGAACACGCGGTTGTAGCGGCGCGAGGATGCCCCCGACGCCGTGACCACGTATTCGAAGCCGGCGGGCACCGCACCTGCGTCGGCGGCGGCCTGCGACATCTGACCCATGTCCAGGTAGGCGCGCGCCCTCCCGACGCGCGCGAGGTTCAGAACGTCCGGAGCGCCGGCGGCTTGAGCCGCGTCCATCGCCGTCCCGAACCGCGCCACCGCGGAGTCGAGCAGCTCGGTGGTACTCATCGCGGGGGACAGGTTGATCGCCGCCTCGCAGAAGGCTTCGGCGATCAGCACGTAGCTGTAGCCCGCGTAGGCTGCCGACTGGGCCACCAGCTTCTGCCTGTCGGCGACCTCCTGGTCCGACCATTCCTGCAGGTGGCCCAGGATGTTCTCCGACGACCATCGAGCCGTGGACAACGGCTCGTAGACACCCAGCGACTCGCAGCCGTAGGTGCCGTAGCGGGCGTCGTCCGACTTCACCTCGCGCCGGTCGTAGGGCCAGCGGTCGGCGGTCTGCGTGGCGTCCACCATCTCCTGCGACAGCACCGCGCTGAGCGCCGCGTAGGCGCCGAAGGCGCACTCGAAGTCACCGATGGCGCCGTTCGTCAGCAGCGTCGCGTTCTTGGGTTCCGCGAGCCCATCCGCGGGGATCTGCTTGGGCGTATCCACGTTCAGGGCGCGGTCCAGCTCGTTGCAGCCCGCGGTGAAGACCAGAGCCGCGAGGGAGAGCGCCAGTAGCTTGAAGCGATTCATCGGGCCCTCCTCAGAAGCTGACGTGAAGGGTGGCGACGAACTGCGCGAGCTGCGGCAGCACGTCCTGTTCCCAGAGCGAATAGCTGCCACCGCGACTGCCGCCGTTGAATGTCGCCTCGGGCTCGAGGCCCGGGTACTTCGTCCACGTCATCAGGTTTCGACCGGCGAGCGTGAGGCTGAGCGCACGTGCTCCCACGCGAGCGGCCATGTACTCCGGGAAGTCGTAGGTCGCCGACAGCTCCCGGAGCTTGGCGAAGCTGGCGGGATGGATCAGCACGTCCACCAGACCGTTCTGGATCTCGGCGATCTCCACCGGATCGTAGTCCGCGGGGACGTAGTTCTCGCGGCACAGACCGAAGAAGAAGCAGCGTACACGCTGGTTCCCGTCGAGCTTGCTGTATCCGGTCTTGAAGTCGACCTGCGCGAATAAGCGCAGGTTGCCGAACAGCGTGACCGTCGAGTTCACGCCGCCGTCCACCTTGGGGATGTTCCTTCCCAGGAAGACCTCGGGGGCGACCAGGGAGCTTCCGTTGTAGCAGGCGGTGGTACCGCCGCTGCCGTCGTCGCACGTCATCGAGGCACGGTCCACGTTGCCGTCGGCGCCCATCGTCGCGCTCACGACCCGCTGGGAGAACCAGGAGCCGACCGGGTAGCCGATCTTGTGCTTCACGTAGGATCCGGCCTGGACGAAGTCCTCGCTGGTCACGTCGCCCAGGCTGACCACCTCGTTGTGGTCGGTGGAGATGTTGAAGCCGAAGTCCCAGGTGACGTTGTCGGACTGCCACGGGGTACCGTGCAGCGCCACCTCGATGCCGCGGTTGTCGATGCGGCCGGCGTTCACCCACTGGCTGCCCGTGAAGCCCGTCGAAGGCGCCACCTGCCGGAGCAGGATCGCGTCCCGCGTGTGCTCGGTGTAGTAGGTGACCTCGAGGCCCACGCGGTCGTCGAGGAAGCCGGCGTCGAAGCCGACCTCGATCTCGCTGCTGCGCTCGGGGCCCAGGTCCGGGTTGCCGACCGTACCGGGCGTGACCGTGCCCACGTCGTTCGGTCCGGTGACCGGGCTGAAGGTGCGCAGCGCGGCGTACTGCTCGGGCTGCTGGCCCGACTGCCCGTAGGCCGCGCGCACGCGCAGCGTGTTGACGGCCGGGAGGTGCACGAAGGGCTCGTCGCTCAGCACCCAGGCGCCGCTCAGCTTCGGGTAGTACACGAGGTTGAAGTTCTGGCCGAAGGCGCTGTTGTCATCGGCGCGCAGGCCGACCGTGACGAAGCGCCTGTCCTTCCAGCTCACCTGCTCCTGCCCGTAAATCCCGACCGTGGTGTTGTTGACGTACGTCTGGGAGCTGGTGCGGTTCTGTGTGGTCGCGTCCACGGCCGTGAGGCCGGGGACGGGGAAGCCCTCACCGTACGCCTCGACGAAGTCGGTGTGCTTGCGGTAGTACTGACCGCCCACCGACGTGCTCGAGCGGACCTCGTCGGCCAGGTCGAACTTGAACGTCGCCGAGTAGTCCGCGGTCGTATAGTTGACCCTGTTGTCCACCACGTCCGCCCAGCCACGATCCGCGAACGAGTCGTAGTAGATGTAGCGCTCGTCGTGGTTCATGAGGTCGTGGTCCTGCGTGTGCGTCTGGTCGAGCCCGAAGGTCAGACGGTGCGAGAACCACGGGGTCGGATCGTTGTTGATCTGGATGCTACCCGTGAAGCGGCCGAGGTCCTGCCACGTCCAGTAGAGCGCGTGGTAGGCGTCAGGCGTGCCGCTCCAGAACCCGCGCCGCTGCGTGTCGGAGATCTTGTCGGGGCTCATGAAGTACGTCGTCCACGTCACGCCGCCGCAGCCGGCCTCGCAGGCCAGCTCGGTGCGGCCGACCACGTAGGAGAAGTTGCCGTCGATGCGCCACTCCGAGTTGGGGGTCACGGTGAGGTTCAACCGCCCGTTCCCGCGCTTGACGGAGTTGGTCGGCTCGACCCCGGTGTCGTGGTCGTAGCCCGCGGACAGGAAGTACTGCATGAGCTCGTTCCCGCCGCTCATGCTGCCGTTGTAGCTCTGCAGGTAGCCGTTCTTGAAGATGTTCGTCGGCGTCTCGCCGGCGTCCGCCTGCATCTGGTTCCAGTTGTCCTGGAGCTGGTTGAAGTCCAGGGACTGCAGCGTCCCGGTCGCCATCCCCCAGTTCGTCCACAGCCGGCCGGCCGGATTCGCGAACCAGTTCGTGCCCTGACGGACGTCCATCGCGAAGTGCAGCGCTCCCTGGCGGCCCCGCTTCGTGATGATCTGGATCACGCCGTTCGCCGCTTCGGTCCCGTAGAGGGTGGCGGCGGCGGGGCCCTTGATGACCTCGATGCTCTGGATGTCCTGGGGGTCGATGTCGCTCAGCCGCGAGATGCTGCGCGAGCCGAACCCCTGGTTGATCGGTCCGCTCGCCTCGTCGTTGTTGACGCGTACGCCGTCGACGTAGATGAGCGGCGTCCCCGAGAGCGAGAACGTGGACGCGCCGCGGATGTGGATGCGCGACGCGCCGCCCACCTCGCCGGTGGAGGCGAGCACCGTCACGCCGGCTACCCGCCCGTTGAGCACCTGCATGACGTCCGACACCGGCGCCTTCGAGGTGATGTCGGCGGCGTTGACCGTGGACACCACGTTGCCGAGCGCCTTCTTCTGGATCGCGCCCGGGGTTCCCGTGACCACGATCTCGTTGAGGGAGATCGCGGACGGCTTCAACTCGAACCTCAGGTTCATGTCGCCGGGACGCGCCTCCGTCACGACGTCCGCGTAACCGATCAAAGTCGCCTGGACCTGAACGGGCCCGCCCTGAACGCCCGTGATCAGGAAGCGCCCGGCGTCGTTGGACAGTGCTCCCTGGTTGCGGCCGACGATGAACACCTGCACGGCCGACAGTGGTCTCTGTGTCTGAGCGTCGACGACCACGCCGCCGATCGACCCCTGCTGGGCCCTCGCCGTGGCCGGCGTCCAGAGGCAGAGGGCCGTCCCCAGCACCGCGAGAACGGCGAAGCAGGCACGACGTGCGTGTCTCCCCCGGACCGTGTGTCGCGAGCTATCCCATACATCGTCCCGTTCCATTTCGCCCCTCCTGGCTGTGTGATACGGACGCTCGTCGCCGCGTGGCACTGCGGCGGGGTCCGTCGAGGGGGGGCACGAGGTTCCGATCGAGCGCGACGAGCCCCGGCGGGGGCACCGTAGCGGATCCGAATGAGGGTCCGTAGACGTGATGCTACACGCCTCGGGCGAGGCGTGCCAGATCGTTTCTCGGAGCGGGGGTCCGGCCGCTGTGGCGGCGCGCGTGAGGTGTCCGGCGCCGGAACGCTAGGCGCCCAGACCTCCCGGGTGTCTCGGGAGATGCGGGTGGTAGGCCTCCTCGCCACCCTTCACGGCTACGTACTCACGAAGTCCGAGGCGCAGCGTGAACGCGCGTACCACCTCGAAGGGGGCCAGCAGGCGCTCGACCTGGGCGGGGAGGAGCTGCGGCTGGGCGGCCTCGAGGGGGCCAGCGGCCTCCTGACGGACGCGGTCGACGCCGAGGAGCTTGAAGCGGAGCGGTCGCGTCTCGGGGGCGCCGGACGCGTCGACGGCCACGTAGAGACGGGCGCCGTCGGCGGTGAGCCCGTTCAGGCGCTCGATGAGGAGCCGTCGGCCCTCGGGGCTGAGCCGGTCGAGGAGGTTCCACGCCAGCACGAGGTCGTAAGGCTGGTGGGGGTTCGGCGGGATCCCCTGCACGGCGCCGGCCCAATCGGCTCCGCGCGACGGCTTCTCGAGGAGGTCGGCGAAACGGATCTGCCGAGCGTACCCGCCATAGAGCCGCAGATGGCTCTCCGCCGCCGTCCCGAGGTCCAGGACCGAGTACGTTCGCTCGGGGTCCAGACCTGCGAAGAGCGCCGCGATTCCGGGTGCCGCCCGCTCCACGGGCGCCGGCTTCCTACCGGCCGGCTCGCGGGGCGGGGTGTCCTGCGGGGGGGCGCGCCTGATCCGATGCAGCCAGTCCACGTGCTAGGGCGCCGCCTTGTCCAGCAGCTCGGATCCTTCCGTCTTGTTCGACGAAGCGCGCGCGCCCGCCGACGCACCGGCGGACTCCACCTTCGCGTCGGCGTCCGGGGAGCGGTTCGATCCACTCGCGTTCTTCGACTTCGAGTTGGACGCGCGGTTCGCCTCGTGCCGCTCCCCCATGTCCACCAGTCCCTTGAAGCTCGCGCCGTCCTCCAGCACCACCCGAGGGGCGGTGATGTCGCCCATCACACGGGCGGAGCTGCGCAGGATGATCTGCTCCTCCGCGAGGAGGTCGCCCTCCACGTTCCCCTCCACCGTGACGACGCGGGCCGTGATGTTGGCCTTCACGCGGCCGTCGCGGCCGACCGTCACCGAGTGGAGTTCGAGCTCCACGGACCCCTCGACCTGCCCCTGGATGAGGAGATCCTCGTTCCCGCTCACCTCTCCCTTGATCGTGATGGACGGGCCGATGATGGCCCGCTCGGAAGAGGTGGTCTCCGCCGGCGACCTGCGCGACTCGGCCCGCGGCGGGGCCTCGGAGCGCGGCTGCGTGGCGGGCGTCGGTTCATCCTTTTTCCACATGCGTTCCTCCCAGGTGATCGTTCGACGTCCAACATCTCCCACAGTGCAACGCAATTCCACCGCACGGCAACTTGCCACACCGGAGCGATTCCGGCGACCCGGCGCCCCGGAAGCGGCCAGGCGCGCGGGATCCCGCCGGGTTGCTATCTTCGGCGCAGCCCCCGAGGCCCCCTTCACGGCGAGGCCGCGAAATGCTTCCGCCACGCATCCGCCCGGCGACGCTCGTCTTCGCGTCGTGCGCCCTCCTCCTTTCCTCGTCCGGCTGCGCGGCGCGGGGCGGGCACGCGCTGTCGGGACCGCCGCCGGCGGAGGCCGGGGACCGACGTACCCCGGAGTCGCCCGAGGGGGCCACCGCGCGCGTGTTCGACGGGCTTCGCCACGACTCCGCACGCGTCGAGGCGTTCGTGCGTGCCATGCCCAAGGGTGGCGACCTGCACAGCCACCTCTCGGGAGCGGTGTACGCCGAGCGGTACCTGGAGTGGGCTGCCGAGGACGGAGTCTGCGTCTCGGTCGCCACGCTCACGCTCGTCGAGGCGCCGTGCGATGCCGCGGCCGGTCGTCCCCCGGTGGCCGGGATGGACCGGGCGCTCCGCGGGCGCCTCGTCGACGCCTTCTCGATGCGAAACTACGCCCCGGCGGTCGAGAACGGCCACGACCGCTTCTTCGCTGCGTTCGGACGCTTCGACCTCGCGTCCTCCGGCCGCACGGGCGATATGCTGGCCGACGTCGCCGCGCGCGCCGCGGCCGGGCACGTGCGCTACCTGGAGCTGATGCTCTCCGTGAGCGGCGGCGCCGTGCGCGCGCTCGGCGGGAACGTCGGGTGGGACGACGACTGGGGCCGCCTTCGCCAGCGCATCCTCGATGCGGGTCTTGCGGACGCGGTCGCATCGGCGCGCCGCGCGATGGACCGCGCCGAGGCGCGGCGGGACGAGGTCCTGGAATGTGCGGACGCCCGCCCGGGGGCCGGATGCGACGTGACCGTCCGCTACGTCGCGCAGGTGCTGCGCGCCTTCCCGCCGGAGCAGGTCTTCGCTCAGATCCTCACGGGCTTCGAGATGGCGCGCGCGGACCGGCGCTTCGTCGCGCTCAACCTCGTGCAGCCCGAGGACGACCCGGTGGCGATGCGCGACTACTCGCTGCACATGCGCATGGTCGCCTTCCTGAGGCAGATGTATCCGGACGTGCCGGTGTCGCTCCACGCCGGCGAGCTGGTGGAGGGGCTCGTGCCTCCGTCGGGGCTCCGCTCCCACGTGCGCGAGGCCGTGGAGGTGGCCGGGGCGCGCCGGATCGGCCACGGGGTCGACATCCTCCAGGAGGACGAGCCCGACGCGCTCCTTCGCGAGATGGCGCAGCGACACGTGCTCGTCGAGATCAACCTGACGAGCAACGACGTGATCCTCGGCGTGCGGGGCCGACGGCACCCGTTGCACGTCTACCTGGACTACGGGGTGCCCGTGGCGCTCTCCACCGACGACGAAGGCGTGGCGCGCTCGGAGATGTCGCTCGAGTACCGCAAGGCCGTCCTGGAGCAGGACGTGGACTACGGGACGCTCGAGGCGATGGCGCGCAACTCGCTCGAGTACGCCTTCATGGAGGGCGCGAGCCTGTGGAGCGACTACGCCACGCTCACGCCGGTCGAGGTGTGCTCGGCGGCACGGGGTGGGCTCGGCGGCGAGGCGTGCGCTTCCTACGCGCAGGAGAACGTCCGCGCCGGCCTGGAGAGATCGCTGGAGCTGGACCTCGCGGCCTTCGAGGCGCACGTGGCGAAGGGTGGGGGCTGGCCGATCCGCGAATAGAATGCGAGCGGTGCTCGGGGTGAACCAGGGCTCGTCGTGTCCGGCGCTCCACCGTCTGGAGAACGCTGGCGTGTGGCGAGGAGGGAGGAGGGAGGAGGGGTCGAAGGGCACGTCATGGTCGGCCTCCTCGCCGGACCGTGCTGTCGCACACCCGGCGGCCGAGCGCCGTGGTGACTCCGCGGTGGTGCGCCGGCGGTCGGTTGGCCCACTATCGCCAGCGACCCGCCGGGCGCAACTGTGAAGGCCGCGCGGCCGGATCGGGTAGTGACGGTCGTATCGCGATTCCAGACCACACGACGCGGGAGCACGACATGGGCCTTCTCTGGGACATCATCCAGCAGGGACAGATCTCGAACGTCAGCCGTGACCGGAACGACCTGATGGTGCGCGTGGCACGCCTGGAGGACGAGATGAACCGGACGAACGCTGCGCTCATCCGGCTGGTGCGGGCGCTCGAGAAGCGCTTCGGCGAGGACCTGGACGGGGACGGGCGCGTGGGGTAGGGAGCGAAGGGCCCGCGCGGCCATGGCGGTGGCGCGGCGGATGGCCCAGGGTGTCCCCACCCACCCGAGCCTACGGGTGGGTTCAGACTCTGCCGGTGGGCTCCGGGTCTTCCGGTGGGCTCCGACTCTCCCCGTGGGTTCCGAGTCTCCCGGTGGGTTCCGGGTCTACGGGTGGGGCCCGGGCCTCAACGCCAACTTGATGTCCACCACGGGCGTCCCGTCGATGGCTTCGAGGGGTGCGACGTGCAGGCGACATCCGTCCACCTCCAGCACGGTCACGGGATGGAGGCCGATCGGGTTCGGGCGGACAGGGGAGCGCGTCGCGAAGACCCCGGTCAGCGGCTTCTGGTGAGCGCCGCCGGGGTGCACCTGCAGCACCGTTCGGTCGGAGAGGTGGAGCCAGGTGAGAACCACGAGATCCATCCCCGCCTCCACGCGCAGGAGGGCGTCGCGGTAACGCTCCTCGACCTCGATCCACGCATCGGGAGCACCCGCGGATCCCTGCCGGGGCGCGTCTTCCCTGCGCACCAGGGTGGAGCGGACGACACCGATCGGGTGGAGCTCGAAGCTGCTCGGCTCGGTCATCGTCGAAGCTGGTCGGGGTGGGGACAGGCGACCGGCACGCCGGGGTCGGCGGGCCGGTCCGGCTCGGCGCCCAACGTCCGGGAGGGGACGACGGGTGTCAAGCGCGGAGCAGGGACGCGGGCGGACGCGCTCGAACGAGGGAACGCGTGCCTCCCGAGCACGATCGTGGCGCTTCCGGGGCGGCCCCGTTAGGTGTTCTGCGCTGGCGTCCCTGCCCATGACCAGGAGGAGTCCGAGGATGCACATCCGCCGAGTCGCGCTCACGATCCTCCTCCTGGCGGCGCCGGCCGCCGCCGCACGGGCCCAGGAGGCCCCCCGCCTCGCGCTCCGCTTCGGCGCGCTGGTCGACGGGACCGGCACCTCCATCCGCGACGCGGTCATCGTCGTGCAGGCCGACACGATCGTGAGCGTGGGATCGGGCGACGCCGCGGTCCCGCAAGGTGCCTGGGTGATGGACCTGCGGCCGTACACGGCGATCCCGGGGATGATCGACGTGCACACGCACATGACGTACTACCGCGATCCGGAGAAGAACCCGCGCGGCCCCAACCCACGGTCGCCCGACTCGGTGGTGGTCGCGGCCGCGGCGAACGCGCGCGCCACCCTCGAGACCGGCGTGACCACCGTGCGCGATCTGAACGCGAGCAACGGCACGGACCTCGCGCTCCGCGACGCGATCGACCGGGGCTTCATCGTCGGGCCGCGCATGTTCGTCTCGGGCCGCGGCCTGTCCAAGCGGCCGGGGGACACCACGCGGATCGACTTCGACGCGGAGATCCGGGCCCGGGTCGCCCAGGGGGTCGACTGGATCAAGATGTTCGGCTCCACCGGGAGCTTCCAGAACGTGACGGGCGACCAGACGTTCTCCGACGCGGAGATGAAGGAGGCCGTGCGCGTCGCCCACGCATACGGGAAGCCGATCGCGATCCACACGTACGGCCCGGCCGGCGCGAGGGCGGCGGTGGCCGCGGGCCCGGAGTCGATCGAGCATCCGGTCTCCATGGACGATTCGACGCTCGCGGAGTGGGCGCGGCGCGGGATCTTCTACGTGCCGACGATCGACCACAACCGCTTCTACGCGGAGGCCGCGCCGCTCTTCGGGTACTCGGACCGCGAGGTGATGCAGCTCGACTCGTTCCGCGCGCTCAACCTGGAGACGGCGCGGCGCGCCCACGACGCGGGGGTGCGGATCGCGATGGGGTCGGACGCCGTCTACTGGATGTTCGGGCAGAACACCCGCGAGCTCGGCTGGCTGGTGAAGGCCGGGATGACGCCCGCCGAGGCGCTGGCGGCAGCTACGGTGAACGGTGCCGAGCTGCTGGGCAGGGCGGACAGGCTGGGTCGGGTCGCGCCGGGCTACTTCGCGGACATCGTCGCGGTGGACGGGGATCCGCTCCGTGACATCGACGTCGTGATCGAGGGCGTGCGTTGGGTGATGAAGGGGGGCCGCGTGGTCGTGGATCGGCGCGGCGGGTGAGCGGGTGAGGGGAGCCGTAGCCGAGCTGCCGCACGGTGGACGCGCCGATGGCGCCGGCCAGCACGCCGGCGTCAGGCGTGCAGCAGCTTCACGCCGTATCGGCCGAGCGCCCGGTCCCTCGTGACCAGCGTCAGCCCCTCGGCGACCGCCTGGGCGACCAGCATGCGATCGAAGGGGTCGCGGTGGTGCATCGGAAGCGAGCCGAGGGCCTCGGTGTGGGACAGCCGGAGCGGCAGCTCCTCGAAGCCCGAATCGGCCACCGCGTCGCGCACCGGCCGGGTGGTCTCGATCTTCCCCAGCGACGCCTTCACGGCGATCTCCCACCCCGTCACGGCGCTCACGTACACCTGGTCCGCCGCCCGGATGGCATCGGCCGCCCGCTTCGACATCGCCTCGCCCGCATCCCACCAGATCAGCACGTGCGTGTCGAGGAGGAGCCTCACGACCCGCTTCCCTCGAAGAGGACGACGAGATCGTCGGGGAGGGGCTCGTCGAAGTCGTCCCGGACATGCCAGCGCCCGCGACCCCGGCCGGGTTCCCGGAGGGGGTGGACGTCGCCGAGGGGGACCAGGCGCGCCATCGGCTTCCCCGACTTGGCGATGACGATCTCCTCCCCGCCCGCGACCCTGTCCACGAGCGACGAGAGGTGCGTCTTGGCCTCGTAGAGGCTCACCGTCTCCCTGACGACGAGGGGCTCGCCCTTCCGCTTCCTGGTCATGAACGAAGATGGTCGGGCTTGACCAATCTGGTCAAGTCCGGCTCCGCGCCTCAAACGACCGCCAGCTTCCTCGCGCTCACGGGCTCGACCCGCTGCCCCGGCACCCACTTCGTCACGTAGCCCGCCACGGCCGAAGCGGCGACGGAGTAGGGCGACGCCAGGTAGAGGTTCCCGGGTCCGGAGCGCCCGGGGAAGTTGCGGTTCTGGCTGGAGATCGACACCTCGTCGGGTGACGCCGTGACACCCGGCCCCGCGTTGATGCACGCGCCGCAGCCGGGCTCGATGAACTCCGCGCCCATGCGCTCGAAGAGGTCGAGGTAGCCCTGCGCGCGGCAGTACTCGCGCACCTCGATCGAGCCGCACTGGATGTAGCAGCGCACGTCGGGATGGACCTTGAGCCCCTGCGTGTCCGCCTCGGCGAACACGCGGGCGTACATGTCCATGTCCTCCTTCTTGCCGGCCGTGCAGGATCCGGCGTACGCGATGTCGATGCGCACACGGTCGGCCTCCAGCTCGTCGATGAAGACGCCGTTGCCGGGGTCGTTCGGGAGCGCGGCCATCGGGCGGATCGCCGAGGCGTCGATCTCGATCACCTTCACGTACCCGGCGTCGGGATCGGACTGCATCCCCTCGACGAGCGCCTCTGCGCGCGCGCGCTCCATGCCGCGCTCCTTCACGAGGAACTCCACCGCCTTGCCATCCGCGGCGATGATCCCCGTGAACGCGCCGACCTCGGCGGCCATGTTCGTCATCGTCGCGCGCTCATCCACGCCGAGCGCCTCGACCGCCGGCCCCGCGTACTCGATGATCTGGCCGATCGCGTGGCCATCGCGGATGTAGGGGTGCCGGAGGATCTCCAGCATGTAGTCCTTGGCGGTCACGTTGGGCGCCGGCGTGCCGCTCACCACCACCTTGAAGGACTGCGGAACGCGCACGCGCACGTCCTTGGTGATCCACGAGTTGAAGATCGCCGTGGTGCCGACGCCGAACGCCACCGCGCCGATCGCGCCGGCGTGCGGCGTGTGCGAGTCGGAGCCGATGACGAGCATCCCGGGCTCGGCGTACTCCTCGAGGATCTTCGAGTGGCAGATCGCCTCCGACCCCTGCCGATGCCCCATCTGCTCCCCGTAGAGCCGGATGCCCTGGCGCTCGGCGAAGACTCGTTGCTTCACCTCGAGCTGGTTGGCGACGTCGAGCAGCCCCTCCTCGATGCGCTCCTGCGTCATCGCCTTGGCGAGGAAGGTCAGGTGGTCGCGGAAGAAGAGGACGGAGTCGGTATCCACGACCTTCCCGTCGGCACCGACCTTCTCCTCGAAGAAGATCGCCGACATGGGGGTCACGTACTCGTGACTGAAGCGGATGTCCGTGCGGAAGAAGCCGGCCTCGCCGGGCTCGACCCACGGCACGCCGGTCTCGTTCCTCGCGGCGTCGACCACGAGATGGCGGGCGAAGATCTTCTCGGCGACGGTCATGGGACGCTGTTGCAGCGCGGCGTCGCCGTGGCTGAGGGGCACCGGGAGCGTCACCTTCCCCTGCAGGCGCGCCACGTTGAACTCGAAGAGCCCGCCGTGCTCGATGATCTGGCGGGTGATCTCGTCCTCCCCCTCGGTGAAGACCGAGAGCGGGATGTCCTCACCGGCGCGGATGCGGTCGAGCACCGAGAAGTCCGTGGTGGTGAGCACGCCGAGGTTCTGGCAGTTCTCGTTGTAGATGCGCTCGATGCTCTCGGCCACCACCACGCGCACGCCGGCCATCAGCTCCGCGTAGGGGCTCTGCTCCCGGCTGCTCCCCTTGCCGCGCCGCTTGCCGGCCACCGAGCACACGAACCCGCCGTCCTTCACGGAGGACCGCGTCACGGGGTACTCGGTCTCGCCCGTGGCCCGATTCGTCGTGCGCAGGCCCAGGTACGGGAAGTCGCCGAGCGTCTCGTCGAAGAAGTAGCAGATGTAGGCCGGGGTGATCTCGTCGGTGGAGATCTGGTCCCTGAGCCGCCCCCGCAGCTCGTCCGTGAGATCCAGGTCGCGTCCCTGCTCGAGCTGGGCGCGCACCAGCTCGGCGTCGTCGAGGAGGAGGAGGATCCGGCCGTCGAACCGGAGGGTCGTCGGCCGCTTCCCGATGGGGCGGGTGAGGAGATCCTTGATCATCGCTGCTCGTCGTGGGTGGCGTTCCCGGCCGTCGCCCGGGTCAGCGCGGCTTCGAGTCGTGCGGGCTCGTCGAGCCCGAGCCCCAGCGTTCGCACCGACCGCCGGCGGCCGTAGATACCCTGCGCCTCGACGGCGCGGTCCAACTCGAGAACCTGCCACTTCGTGCCCGGGAGCGCCAAGCGCAGGTCGACCGCCCCCTTCGTGGCGTGCTCCTCCGCGGTCGGCGGGCGCAGCGCGCGCACCGCTTCGAGCGGCACGTCCAGGCGCCAGCGCAGGCCGAAGCGGATGCGCAGCGTCCCGCCGTCGAGGACGACGGGGCGGAGCCGGCAGGCGCGCCAGTCACCCACGAGCCAGAGCACGCCGTAGATGCCCAGCCCGCTGAGCAGCCACGCCACGCGCGGGCTCCACAGGCTCACCAGGAGGTGGACGCCCGCGATCTCGACCGCGGTGGCCAGGAGGAGCGCGAAGACGATCGCGCCGTACGCGCTGCGCCGGTGGTAGGTGAGGCCGCCCTCCGCGGGCTCGGCGCGACGGTGGTGCGCGCCGAGGGCGTACCAGAGGACCGACATCTCGTAGGCCATCACCTCGGCGAAGCGGCCGGGGCCGAGGGCCTCGGCGGCGGCGTGCTGCAGCGCGGCCTGCGCGTCCCATGCGCCCGGCGCGGCCACGCCGGCGCGAAAGGCCCGGCGGGCGGTGCGCACCTTCCGGACGAGGAAGGCGAAGGTGAGCAGCTCGAGCGGGGCGGCCGCCATGTGGGCGAAGCGCAGCGCATCGCGGTGGCCGGGCGGGAGCGCGGCACCGGCGAGCGCGAGCGAGGCGAAGTAGAGCGGGATGAGCGCCCACGGCGACCAACGGAAGTCCCTGCCGAGCATCCACCACGCGATCAGCGAGACGACCACCGTGAGGTCGATCGTCACACCGGCGTCCATGAGAGCCCCGCGTCCCGCGAGCGGGCCGAGCAACGCCACCTGTCGGTCGAGGAGGACGAGCGAGGTGAGCACGAGCCCGCACAGGGCGACGGTGAGGCCCCTCGGCAGCGGCGCGAGGGCTCTGGCTCCGAGCGTCTTCATGGGCAGGTCCAGACGAAGGGGGCTGTGGGTACCCGACCGGGTCGGGGCGCCTCCTGAAAGCTGCGAACCCCGCCCCCCTGGGCAACCCCCGCGAGCGTCGCCAACATCTACACCTGTCGATGGCCCACGGGCGCGGGCCCGTGCCACGGGGATCCGGGACGCGAGGTGACCACGTGAGATCGGTGTTCGTTCGGTGGATCGGGCCGCTCGTGACGTGCCTGCTGGCCGCGGGGTCGCTCGCCGCGCAGCAGGTGGTGGATCTCCCCGGAGCGGACCGCCCGCTCGCGGCGCAGCTCGAGGAGGTCTACCGCGTGGGCGCGCTCGACGGAGAGTCCTGGGAGACGTTCGGCGACATCGCCTCGGTCGGCTTCGACGCCCAGGGGCGCCTGTACGTCTTCGACCGGCAGGGCGCGCGCGTGGTGGTGGTCGATCCCTCCGGGAAGTTCGTGCGTGAGATCGGCAAGCCCGGCGAGGGGCCCGAGGAGCTGCGCCAGCCGGCGGCGTTCGCGGTCTTTCCGGACGGCACGGTCGTGTTCGCGGACATGGGCCACCGCGCATACTCGCTCTTCGCGGCGGACGGGACCTTCCTCAGGCTCGTCTCCTTCAGTGGAGACGGCAGCGTGATCCGCGTGGGAGACATCTCGCCCGACCCCCGGGGAGGCTCGCTCCTGAGCGGCGGCGCCACGGCGATCGCGATGACGCGCGTTGCCGCGAGCGGCTCGGTGGAGATGCCGGACGAGCGGCCGATCGAGCGCATCGCGCTCGCGGGCGGGATCGTCGCCGTGGACACGCTCGCGCAGGGATGGTTTCCGCCGCGCGCCGACGAGGCGCCGCAGCACGTGAGCGCCGGAGGGATGAACGTGCGCGTGGCCATCCCCGAGCCCCGCGCCTTCGAGCCTTCGCTGGCCTTCGGGCCGCTCCCGGACGGTGGCGTGGCCTACTCGGACAGCAGCGCCTGGGAGATCAAGGTCATCGACGCCGGCGGCTCCCTGCAGCGCATCCTCCGTCGACCGATCCGGCCGACGCCCGTCACCAGGGCGATGCAGGAGGCGGAGAAGAAGCGCCGCCTGGACGAGCTCGACCAGGGCGGGGGGCCGCGCATGATGATGACGACGTCGGACGGACGTACCGCGCAGCCGGTCTCCGGGGACGCGATCAAGGAGATGATGCGGGGGCGCATCGACGCGATGACGTTCTTCCCGGAGCTCCCCGTCCTCCTCGACGTCTCGACGGGCTGGAGCGGGAAGGTCTGGGCCGAGCGCCGTGGCCGGACGCCCACCGACCCCGGGCCGATCGACGTGGTCACGCCCACCGGTCAGTACGTGGGCACGCTCGCCGCGGGTGCGCCCGGCCTTCCGTCGGCCTTCGGGCCCGACGGGCTGGTGGCGTTCATCGACAAGGACGAGATGGACGTCCCTGTCGTGGTCGTGAGGCGGCTCCCGGCGATCCTGCGCTAGCTGCTACGAGAAGTCGGCGCCGAAGAACATCACCGCGATGAGGATCGCGGCCACGGCGGCCGGCGCCACGAAGCGGATGAAGAAGCGCCACGCGCCGTAGCTGAACCACTTCGGGGTCATGTCGTCCACCAGCTCGTCCTCGGTCTGCTTGCGCGTCATGAACCACCCGCACCCGATCGTGATGAAGAGCCCGCCGATCGGGAGCTGGAAGTTCGAGGCGAAGTGGTCGAGGGTCGAGAAGAAGCCCTGCTTCCCGTGGAAGATCTCGAAGCCGGAGAGCGCGGGCACGGCGCCGAAGGAGAGCGCGGCCAGGATCGTGAACACGAACACGACGCTGCCGCTGAGGAGCGTCGCTTTCGGGCGCTGCATGCCGCGCTCGTCGATGAAGTAGCTCACCACCACCTCGAGGAGCGAGATCGTCGACGTCAGCGCGGCCATCGCCACCAGCACGTAGAAGAGCGGCCCGAGCACCCGACCGAACGGCACCACCTGGTAGAAGAGCTGGGGCAGGGAGATGAAGAGCATCCCCACGGTCGACCCGCTCACCTGCTCTTGCATCCCGGGCACCGTGAAGATCACCGAGAACATGATGATCGTGGCGAAGAGCGCGATCAGCGTGTCGAGCAGCACGATCACGCCCGCGGAGGTAACGAGCGACTTGTCACGCTTGATGTAGGAGCCGTAGGTGATCATGGCCCCCATGCCGAGCGAGAGCGTGAAGAACGAGTGTCCGAGCGCCTCCAGGATCCCGTGGGGCTTCAGCTCGTGGAAGTTCGGCCGGAAGATGAAGCGGAGCGCCTCGCCCGAGCCCTCCATCGTGAGCGCGCTGAAGAGGAGCATCAGGAGGATCGCGAAGAGCACGGGGAGGAAGACCCTGCTGATCTTCTCGATGCCGCTGTGCACGCCGAAATAGACGACCACCACGGTGGCGAGCGAGAAGAGGCCGGCGAGGAGGATCTGCAGCCCGCCGTTGCCGACGATGCCGTTGAAGATGGCCCCGGTCTGCGTGTCGGCCGGGAACCCCGTCAGGCTCCACCCTAGCGTCTTCACGAAGTAGAAGAGCGACCACCCGGCCACCACGCTGTAGTAGCTCAGGATCGTGAAGCCCGCGAGCACCCCCCACGCGCCCACCAGGCCCCACGCCGGACCGATCGCCTGCTTCAGCGCGCCGACCGCGCTACGCTGCGTGCTCCTGCCGATGAGGAGCTCCGCCATCATGATGGGCAGGCCAACCCCCGCGATGCACAGGAGGTAGACCAGGACGAAGGCGCCACCTCGGTTGTTCCAGGTGATGAACGGGAACTTCCACAGATTGCCGAGACCGATGGCGCTGCCGGCGGCTGCGAGAATGAAGCCTACGTTCGAGGTCCACTGGTCGCGCGGCTGGCTCATGACGTGGGGGCTCCGGGTAGACGGAGGGGCGTTTCACCGGGGATACGCACCCCGGCCCGGGCGAATTTCGGCCCCAACATACCCGTGCCCGTGAACTCCGAACAGACAAGCGCGTACTGTGTGGCCTCCGGACGCCGGTCGGAGCTCCCCGAAGAGGATCGATCCACGTGCTCCCCAACCTCCGCTCGCGCGTGACGCTCCTCTGCTGCGCCCTCCTCCTCGCCGCTTGCGGTGGTGGGGAGCGCGCGCAGCCCGGCGAGGGCGAAGCGACGGCGCCCACGCTGCGGGCAGCCCTGCTGACCGCCGGCCCGGTGAGCGACGCCGGCTGGTATTCGGGCGCGTACGCGGGCCTGCTGATGCTGCGCGATTCGCTCGGCGCCGAGGTGAGCCACCAGCAGACGCGCACGCCGGCCGAGTTCGACGAAGCCCTCACCTCCTACGCGTCCGCCGGATACGACCTGGTGTTCGCGCACGGCTTCGAGTACCAGGACGCCGCGATCCGCGCGGGGGAGCGCTTTCCGGACGTCACCTTCGTGGTGAGCGGGGGCGGGAAGGTCGCGCGCAACGTCGTGCCGCTCATCTTCACGCTGGAGGAGGGGAGCTACCTCGCCGGGATGGTCGCCGCCGGGATGAGCGCGAGCGGTACCCTCGGCATGGTGGGCGGCGTGGCCATCCCTCCCGTCCAGGGGACCTTCCGCGCCTTCGAGGCGGGTGCGCGTGCCGTGGACCCGGACGTGCGCGTGCTCGAGTCCTTCATCGGCAACTGGGACGACGTCGGTGCGGCCAAGGAAGCCGCCATCGCCGAGCTCCGGCGCGGCGCCGACGTCCTCGTCCACAACACCGACGCAGCCTCGTTCGGAGTCTTCCAGGCGGTGCGCGAGGCGGTCCAGGCCGGCGACCGGGTGTGGGCCATCGGCATGAACAACGACCAGAACGAGATTGCGCCCGAGGTGACGCTGGGGAGCGCCGTGATCGACATCCCCAGGGCGTTCCTGGAGACGGCGCGCACCTGGCAGGCGGGTAAGCTCGGCGGCGCGCCGCTCTACGTCGGGCTCGATGACGGCGTGATCGACTTCGTGGTGAACCCGACGGTGGCGTCGTCGATTCCGGATACGCTGCTGGCTCGGGTCGACCGGGCCCGCGCCGGCATTCGCGACGGGAGCCTGCGCGTGCCGAGGGTCCCCTTCGTCGAGGGGGAGCCCGGCACGGGCGCCGACACGGCCACGGGAGGAGGATCGGCCGGCCCGTGACCCCCCCGCTGGCCCGGCTCTCCGGGATCGTCAAGCGGTTCGGCCCGGTCACCGCCCTCGACGGAGCGGAGCTGGAGCTGGCCCGCGGCGAGGTGCACGGCGTGCTCGGCGAGAACGGTGCCGGGAAGACCACCCTGCTCGGGATCCTGGCGGGCATGCTGCGCCCCGACGCCGGCACCGTCGAGATCGGCGGCGAGCCGCGCCGCCTCCGCCGCCCCCACGACGCCTGGGCCGCCGGCGTCGGCATGGTCCACCAGCACTTCACGCTGGTCCCTGCGCTCTCCGTCCTCGAGAACCTCGCGCTCGGACGCCGCAGCGGCCGCGCCGGCGCGGCCCTGCCCTACGCGAGGCTGCGCGAGGAGGCGGCCGAGCTGTCGGATCGCACCGGTCTGTCGGTGCCGCTGGACGCACGGGTCGAGGAGCTGGGGGTGGGAAGCAGGCAGCGGGTGGAGATCTTCAAGGCGCTGCTGCGTCGCCCACGGCTGCTGGTGCTCGACGAGCCGACGGCGGTCCTCACCCCGGGTGAGGTCGACAGGCTCTTCGGCCTCCTGCGCCAGATGGCGGCCGCGGGTCGGGGCGTGGCGCTCGTGGCGCACAAGCTCGACGAGGTGATGGGCGTGGCGGACCGGGTCACCGTGCTTCGGCACGGGCGCACGGTCCTGACCGCGCCGGCGGGCGACGTGGACGTGCCCACGCTCGTGGAGGCGATGGTCGGCGGCGGCCCCACGGACGCGGCGGCGCTCGGCGCTCCGCTGGTCGCGGCGGCGCGATCGTCGGCGGGTGCCGGGCCCGGTCCCGTGGTCGCGCGTCTCGAAGGGGTGCGGGCGCGAGGCCCCCGCGGGGAGTGGGCCGTGGACGGCGCATCGCTAGAGGTGCGGCGCGGCGAGATCGTGGGGATCGCCGGCGTCGAGGGGAACGGCCAGCGGGAGCTCGCCGCCGTGCTGGCGGGTCGGCGCGCGCCGGACGAGGGTGCGGCCGAGCTCCCGGAGGGCATCGGGTTCGTCTCCCAGGACAGGACCCTCGAGGGGCTGATCGGTGAGCTCGACCTGACCGCCAACGTCGCGCTCGCGCTCCACGACGACCGCGCATACCGGCGCGGGCCGTTCCTGCGGTGGGGCGCCCTGCGCGCGCGCACCCGGGAGCTGATGGCGCGCTTCGACGTGAGGGCGCCATCCCCCGACGTGCCCGCGTGGTCGCTGTCCGGTGGGAACCAGCAGCGGGTGGTGGTGGCGCGGGAGCTCGCCGTGGCGGCCGACCTGCTCGTGGCCGAGAACCCCACGCGCGGCCTGGACGTGGCCGCATCGGCGTTCGTGCACGGTCAGCTCTCGGCGCTCGCCCGCGCGAGGACCGCGCCGGGCGTCGTGCTCGTGTCCACCGACCTCGACGAGGTGCTCGCGCTCTCCCACCGGGTCTTCGTGATGAGCCGCGGCACCCTCGCGGAGGTGGGTGTCGGGGAGCGCACGCGCGAGGGCGTGGGAGCGCGCATGGTCGCGGCGGCCCGTGGCTGAGCGGGCACCGCGAAGGCTCGCGCCGCTCGTCGTGCCCGCCGCGGCGTTGGTGCTCACCACGCTCACGGCCGCCCTGGCGCTCGCGGCCGGGGGGTGGGACGTGGGACGGGCGGCCTCCGCGCTCGCGGGTGGGGCCCTGGGAGGGCGGGAGGCGATCCTGTCGGTGACGCTCGTGCGCTCGGTGCCGCTCATCCTCACCGGGCTGGCCGTCGCGCTCGCCTTCCGCGGCGGCGTGTGGAACATCGGCGCCGAGGGCCAGCTCTACGCGGGCGCGATCGCGGCGACGTGGGTCGGGTTGAGGGGTGCTGCGCTGCCCCCGGTCGTGCTCGCGCCGTCCGTCCTGCTGGCGGCCGCGGTGGCGGGGGCCGCGTGGGCGGCCGTGCCCACGATCATGAAGCTCCGTCTCGGCGTGGGCGAGGTGATCACGACGATCCTCATGAACTTCGTCGCGATCGACCTGGCGGCGTATACGGTGCGCGGCCCCCTGCAGGAGGCTCGCGGGGTCTTCCCGCAGACCGACCCCATCGCTCCGGGGGCGCGCCTCCCGCTCCTCCTCGGCTCGAGACTGCACGTGGGGTTCCTCCTGGCGATAGGGCTCGCCGCCCTCCTGTGGGCGATGCTCCGCTGGACGCGTGCCGGCTTCGTCCTGCGGGCCGTCGGGGCCTCGCCGGAAGCGGCCCGCGTGGCCGGGCGGATCGACACGAGCCGCGTCACGGGCCTGGCCTTCCTCGGGTCGGGGGCGCTCGCCGGGCTGGCCGGAGGCGTCCAGGTGGCGGGGGTCACCTACGCGCTCTACGAGGGGCTGTCGCCGGGGTGGGGCTACACCGCGATCGCGGTCGCGCTCCTGGCGGGGCTCCATCCCGGAGGGGTGGTGCTGGTGGGCATCCTCTTCGGCGCGCTCGAGGGCGGGGCGGGCGCGATGCAGCGCTCGGCCGGGATCCCCGCCGCGTGGGTCGGCGCGGTGGAGGCGCTCGCGATCCTCTCGGTGCTCGCGGTGGATCAGCTCCGCCGCCGCGTGCGGACTGCCGGACGCGTCGGAGCGCGCATGCCGGAGGCGGCGGATGCCTGAGCCCGCCGTCGCGGCCTTCCTCGAGGCGTCGGTGCGCCTCGGCGTGCCGCTCGCGCTCGCGGCGCTGGGCGAGACGGTCACGGAGCGGAGCGGCGTGATCAACATCGGACTGGAGGGCTCGATCATCGCGGGCGCGCTCGGCGGGGCGATGGGCGCGCTCGCGCTCGGCTCGGCCGGAGGGGGCGTGGTGGTGGGCGCTCTGGCCGGCCTCGCGGTCGCGGCGGTGTTCGCGGCCTTCGCGGTGGGGCTGGGCGCGGACCCGATCATCACGGGCACCGCGGTCACGCTGGGTGGGCTGGGCGTGACCGGGGCCGTCTACCAGGCACGCTTCGGCGCGACCGGGGCCGCGCTGTCGCTGCCGACGCTACCCCCGCTGCCGATCCCGGGGCTCTCCGCGATCCCCCTCGTGGGGCGCGCGCTCTTCGCGCAGGCGCCCACTGCCTACCTCGCCTACCTCGCGGCGCCCGCCCTCTGGTGGCTCCTCTTCCGCACGGAGTGGGGGCTCTCCCTGCGCGCGACGGGCGAGGCTCCGGACGCCGCCGAGGCCGCGGGCGTTCCGGTGCGCGGGACACGCGTGGCGGCCACGCTCTTCGGGGGCGCGATGGCCGGGATCGCGGGGGCGCACCTCGCGCTCGCGCACGCGGGGACGTTCGCCGAGAACATGTCGGCCGGACGGGGCTTCATCGCGATCGCCGTCGTCGTGCTCGGCCGCTGGCATCCGATCCGCGTCCTCGTGGCCGCCCTCCTCTTCGGGGCCGCCTCGGCGCTCCAGTTCTTCCTCCAGACGCTGGGCCTCGACCTCCCGTACCAGCTCTTCCTCGCGCTCCCCTACCTGATGGGGCTCGCGGCCCTCGCCGGATGGGTGGGACGCTCGCGGGCGCCGGCGGCCCTGGCGCTCCCGTGGCCGCGCCGCGGCGTCGGCGTGTAACCCGATGCGGCCTCACGGGTAGAGCGGTCTTCGTGCGAACCGGTATGTTCGACGACTTCGACGCCCGCGGCGCGCCGGCCACACGTGTCCGACCGCCCCTCCGCTCAGGGAACGACCCCATGCTGATCCGTCGAATCGAGCGCGGCAGCCTCGCGATCCTCCTCGCCCTCTTCGCCCTCCTCCCTCCTCCCGCGACCGCCCAGTCGCTGGACGGCACCGGCGTGGTGGCCACCGGCCTCCTCCTGCGCCGCATGGACGGCGTGAAGCGCGTCCTCATGATCGGCGCCCACCCGGACGACGAGGACACCAGCCTCCTCGCCGCGCTCTCCCGCCGCTACGGCGTGCAGACGGCCTACCTGTCCCTGACGCGGGGGGAGGGTGGGCAGAACCTGATCGGGCCGGAGCTGTGGGACGGGCTGGGCATCATCCGCACCGGGGAGCTCGAGGCGGCGCGGGCGCTTGACGGAGGTCAGCAGTTCTTCTCGCGCGCCTTCGACTACGGCTTCTCCAAGCGTGCGGACGAGGCGCTCGGCTTCTGGCCGCGTGACGGGCTGACCGCCGACGTCGTGTGGATCATCCGCAAGTTCCGGCCGCAGGTGGTGGTCGCCGTCTTCCACGGCACCCCGGTGGACGGCCACGGGCAGCACCAGGCCTCGGGGATCGTGGCGCGCGACGCCTTCCAGGCGGCCGGCGATCCGACGCGCTTCCCCGAGCAGCTCCGGGAGGGCGTGGAGGCGTGGACGCCGCTCAAGCTCTACGAGCTGGCGCGCCGCCGTCCCGACGAGGCCACCACCACGGTCGAGACCGGCGCGTACGACCCGCTCCTCGGCCGCTCCGAGCTGCAGCTCTCCATGGAGAGCAGGAGCTTCCACCGCTCCCAGGACATGGGGGCGCCGCGCCCGATGGGTCCGCGCACCTCCGGTGTGCGCCTGGAGACGAACCGCACGAAGGGCGAGGTGGGCGGCGGGATCTTCGCGGGCGTGGACACCACGCTCGCGAGCGCCGCCTCCGGGCTGCCCGCCACGGCCGCGCAGGCGACGCGCGCGCACCTGGAAGCGTACCGCACCGCGCTCGCCCGGGCACAGACGCAGCTCGGCGGGGCGGATCCGTACTCGGTGGTCGCGCCGCTCGAGGAGGCGCTCGGCCACCTCCTCGAGGCGAAGGCCGCCGCGGGGGCGCAGGCGGGCACGGAGCTGACGAACGACCTGGACGACAAGATCGCGCTCGCGCGCCACGCCGTGCTGGCGGCGGCGGGTGTCGTGCTCGACGTGCGCGCCCAGGACGACCTGATCACGCCCGGCCAGACGGTCCGTGTCGAGGCCATCGCCTGGAACGGCGGGCCGACCGTGCTGCGCGGGGCGGCCGCGGCGCTGTCGCTCCCGGCGGGGTGGCGCGCCCAGAAGGTCGGGAGCGAGGGCCTCGCGCCCGACGGGAGCCTCGCGCCCGCGTCGATGGCCCACTGGACGTTCGACGTCACCCTCCCGGCCGAGGCGGAGCTGTCGCGCCTCTACTACCTGCGCCAGCCGCGCGACGGCTACGTCTACCGCTGGCCGCAGGACCACCCCGAGCTGTGGGGCCTCCCGCGCGACCCGCCGCCCGTCCACGCGGGCTTCGCGTTCACGGCGTCGGCCGGCGGCAAGGAGATCCAGATCGACCGATCCGTGCCATGGGCCTTCGTGGGGGTGAACCCGGCCCGCGGCGAGTTCCGCCGGCCGGTGCTCACCGTGCCCGCGGTGTCCGCCACGGTGTCACCCGGGGCGCTGGCGTGGCCACAGGCGCGCCGCGACGCGCGCACGCTCACCGTGTCGGTGCGCTCGGCGGCGGCCGGCGGAAGCAGCGGACGGGTGACGCTGTCCGCGCCGGCCGGGTGGAGCGTGTCGCCCGACGGCTACGACTTCACGGTCGACGCGGAGGGCGCCGAGCGCTCGTTCTCCTTCGAGGCGCGCCCGGTCGGGGCGCTCGAGCCGGGCGCGGCGACCTTCCAGGCGGTGGCGACCACGGCCGACGGGCATCGCTACGACGAGGGGTTCTCGATCATCGACTACGAGCACATCCAGCGGGCCGCGCTCTTCTCGCCCGCGGAGGCGACGATCACGGTCATCCCGGTGACCATCGCGGACGGGCTCCGCGTCGGATACATCATGGGCACGGGCGACGACGGCCCGGAGGCGCTCCGGCAGATGGGTGCGGACGTCACGCTCCTCGGTCCCGACCAGGTGCGCGGCGGTGAGTACGCCGCGTACGACGTGGTGATCGTGGGCGTGAGGGCCTACGAGACGCGCGAGGACCTCAAGGCAGCGAACGCCCAGCTCCTCGACTACGCCCGGGGAGGCGGCACCGTGGTGGTCCAGTACAACCAATACGACTTCGCGCGCGGAGGCTACACGCCGTACGAGGTGTCGATGGGCCGGCCCGCGCTGCGCGTGGCCGAGGAGGACGCCGCGGTGAAGATCCTCGATCCGTCGGCACCGGTGTTCACCACGCCCAACCGGATCACGCAGAAGGACTTCGACGGGTGGGTGCAGGAGCGTGGGCTCTACTTCATGAGCGAGTGGGACGACCACTACACGCCGCTCCTGGAGATGCACGACCAGGACGAGCCGCCCACGCGGGGCTCGCTGCTCGTGGCGCCGGTGGGGAACGGCCTCTACGTGTACGCGGCGCTCTCCTTCTTCCGACAGTGGTCGTCCGGCGTGCCCGGCGCCTACCGCCTCTTCGCGAACATCGTGTCGCTGAAGGCGAGCGACTGGCGGAGCCACCGCCCGGTGTCGCACCCCGAGCGCTGAGGTCGGAGCACCCCGTGGCGGGGGCCATGTCGAGCGCCGGGACGCCCGGACGGTCCGGGAGGCGCGCCACCCGGGCGGCCGCGGCCGCCCTGGCGCTCTCGCTCGCGGGGTGTGGGCGCGCGCACGAAGTGACCGTCTACACCGCGCTCGAGCCCGCGGTGCTGGATTGGGCGGGCAAGGCGTTCGAGCGCGCGCACCCGGACATGGCCCTGCGCTTCGAGCCCGTGGCGACCGCCGAAGTGCTCGCGCGCCTGCGCGCCGGGCGCGCGGAACCGGCCGCGCAGGTGGTCTGGGGCGTGCCCACCTGGACGCTCGCGGCCGCGGCGGCCGACGGATTGCTCGCGACGGACGCTCCCGCATGGGCGGCCGCGCTGCCGGGTCGGCTACGCGACGCGCAGGGGCGATGGGCCGCCAGCCTGCTCGACCCGATCGTGCTCGCCTTCGACCACGAGGAGCTGAGCCGCAGCCGGGCGCCGCGGGACTGGATCGACCTCTTCCACCCGCGTTTCGCGGGCGAGATGCTCGTCCCCGAGCCGGGCGCCGACGACGGCGGCTCCGTCCTCCTCGGCGAGCGCGCCGCGGCCTCCATGGAAGCGCACGGCGACGTCCTGGACGCGGTCGACTGGTTCAGGCGCCTCGACGGCCAGTGCAAGCGTTACGAGTCGGACGAGGACGACCTCCTCCGTCGCCTCGGGCGCGGCGACGGGCACGTGGCGCCGGTGCGGCTCTCGCGCGCCGAGGCGGCGCGGCGGGCGGGCTCGTCGGTGGCGTACGTCGTCCCGGAGTCGGGGGGCCCGCTCCTGGTCGAGGGGGTGGCGATGGTCGCCGGTGCGCGCGACCCCGGGGCCGCGCGTGCCTTCGTGGCGTGGCTGGGGTCGCCGGAGGCCACGGCCGGGCTCGCGGATACGCTCCACCGCGTGCCCGCGACGCTCGTGGCGGACCCGGGACGGCTCGCCTGGCTCCCCGACGCGGCTGTCGCGCTCGCCGGGGAGGTCGCTCCCGCCGACACGCTGGCCGCGCACCTGGACGGGTGGATCGAGAGCTGGCGCCGGGACGCGCGCGGACGCGGTCCGAAGGTCTACATCCCGTAGGGGCCGTCCGCTACGCCCGTGTCGCCTCGGGAGATCGCGGCCCTCCGAAGCTCAACGCCATCCCGACCGCCACCACCGTCACGGCGCCGACCACGTTGTACCAGAGGAACGACACCTCGGGCGCGCCGAACGAGACCGTACCCACGGCGACCATCCCCGCGATGAGCCCGACGAAGGCGCCGATCGGGCGCGCGCGCTTCATCATCGCGAGGAGGAAGACGCCCAGGATCGAGCCGTAGAAGAACGAGCCGAACCGATTCACCACCTCGATGAGCGACCCCAGCGTGGCCGCGTACGTCGCGACGAAGCAGGCGAAGAGACCCCAGAAGCCCGTCGCGATCTTCGAGACCGTCAGGAAGTGCCGCTCGCTCGCCTCGGGCTTCACCCATCGGCGGTAGAAGTCGATGACGCTCGCGGTGGAGAGCGAGTTGAGCTCGGCCGCGATGCTCGACATGGCGGCCGCGAGCACGCCGGCGATGAACAGCCCGGACAACCCGACGGGAAGCTCGGAGAGCACGAAGCGCGGGATGATGTAGTTCACGTCGTTCGATGGCTGTCCGGTCACCTGCTCCGCCATCGCGAGCGCGTCGTCGCGTACGCCCTGCACGTCCTTCTCCCGGGCGCGGAACTCGCTCATCGCGGCCCGCGCGGCCGGTCCCTCGGCGTCCGCGACGCTCCGGGCCGCCTCCTCGCGCTGGCGATAGTAGAAGCGGTACTGGTCGTCGAGGACGGCGTACTCGGTCGGGCGCACCGCCTTGACCGCCGTCTCCTGCGCCGGGTTGTAGAGGAGCGGCGGCGTCACGAACTGGTAGTAGACGAACACGAGCACGCCCACGAGCAGCACCAGCGCCTGCAGCGGGATCTTCCAGTAGGCGCTCATGAGGAGGGAGCTGCGCGCCTCGGGCACGGACCTCGCGGTGAGGTAGCGCTGCACCTGGCTCTGGTCGGTGCCGAAGTACGACAGCATCAGGAAGGTCCCGCCGAGGATGCCCGACCAGAACGTGTAGGTCTCCTTGAGCGTGAAGGAGAAGTCGAAGACGCGGAGGCGCCCGGTCGAGCCGGCGATGCGCAGCGCGTCGTCCGGGCTGACGGGCATCTTCACGAAGAGCACCACGACGATCGCGACGAGCGCCGTGATGATCAGGACCATCTGCTTCACGTCCGCCCAGGTCACGGCCTGCACGCCGCCGATCATCGTGTAGATCACCGTGGGGACGCCGATGATCGCCACCGACAGCGGCAGGCTCCAGCCGAACACCGCGGAGAAGACCACCGCAGGGGCCGCGATGATCGTGCCGCACGACATCCCGCGCGACAGCAGGAAGAGGAACGCCGTGAGCGAGCGCGTCTTCGCGTCGAAGCGGCGCTCGAGATACTCGTACGCGGTGAACACCTTCGCGCCGTGCAGGAAGGGCACGAGCGTGACGCCGAGGATCACCATCGCGATCGGCAGCCCGAAGTAGAACTGCACGAAGCGCATCCCGTCGGTGGCGCCCTGGCCGGTGGTGCCGATCATGGTGACGGCCGAGAGCTGCGTGGCCATCACCGAGAGCCCCACGGCCCACCAGGGAAGGCTGCGGTTCGCGAGGAAGTAGCCCTCGATCTCGTGGGTGCCCTTCGAGCGCCGCACGCCGTCCACCACCACGTAGGTCAGGTAGCCGACGACGATGATCCAGTTGATGGGATGCATCGGTCAACCCGGGTAGTGCGCCTGGAGGAGCCAGAGCAGCGCGAGGGTGACGACCTGGACGATCATCACGCGCACCAGCGTCGTGCGGAACGACGGGGTGGGCGGCCTTTCGGACGGTTCGGCGGTCATGGCGCACTCGGGAGGGTGATCGCGTCCGGCTGTCACGGCCGGGGTCCGACCGCATAGCTTCGACGCACGGGTGCGCGCGCGCAAGCAACCACCTGCCGTGGCGCGGAGCCGGTCCGGAACCTCGGGGCCGCCACACACGTCCATGATGGGAGCCCGACACCAGGAGAACGCCCGATGACGTCCGGACCCGACCGCCGCAGGACGCAGCTCCGCCCGGGACTCGCCCTCTCGCTCGCGTTGCGCGGGCTCGTCCGCGACCCGGGCTCCACGGGCGTGGCGGTGACGATCCTGGCGCTCGGCATCTCGCTGCCGGCCACCTTCTTCAGCTTCCTGGTGGGCGCCACCCGCCCGCTCCCCGTGCCGGAGGGCGACCGCGTGGTGCGCGTCGACGTCGTGCAGCCGTCGCACGACGGACGTGCGCTCCCCGTCACCGGGGCCGACCTCGTGGGGCTGCAGGGCTCCGCGTCGCTGGAGGCGCTCGGCGGCTTTCGCATCTTCGACGGCACGCTCGTCGACCGGGGGCGCGCCGCCACACGCGTGGCCGCCGCGGTGCTCACGCCGGATGTGCTCCCGCTCCTGCGCGTGCGGCCCGAGCTGGGTCGTTTCCCCGCCGCGGGCGAGGAGGACGGCGCGCTCGTCATCGGGCACGACGTGTGGGTGGAGCTGTACGACGAGGATCCGTCCGTCCTGGGCAGGACCGTCGAGCTCGACGGCGCGCCGCGCTCGATCGTGGGGGTGATGGCCGAGGGCTTCGGCTTCCCCTTCAAGGAGGACGCCTGGGTCGTCGAGGCGCCCACCGCGACGGGCGGGGGCACCTTCGAGCTGGCCGGGCGCCTCGCGGACGGCGCGGGGCTGGAGGCGGCCACCGCGGAGCTGGCGCCGCGCTGGCAGCGGCGGGACGCGGAGCGCGATCCCGAGCAGACGGGCGGCGTGCTCACCGTGAAGAGCTACACGGGCGGGCGGGGCGAGGCCGGCGGCGGAGAGGCGTTCGCGTTCGCGGGGCTGGTGTTGGTCGGCGTGTGCCTCCTCCTCATCGCCTGCGCCAACGTCGCGAACCTGCTCCTCGTGCGCGCCACCGAGCGGGTGCGCGCGCTCGGCATCCAGGTCGCGCTCGGCGCCGGCCGCGCGCAGATCGGTGCGCAGCTCTTCCTCGAGGCGCTCCTCGTCGCCGCGGCGGGGGGAGCGGCCGGGCTGCTGGCGGCGGACTGGGCGGTCGCGACCGTCCAGCGCACGATGTCCGCCGAGAACTTCGGCTACTTCTGGATGCGCATGGCCGTCGACGGCCCCGTGCTCGGCTTCACCCTCCTGCTCGTGGTGGGCACCGCGCTCGTCGCGGGCGTCCTGCCGATCGTGCGCGTGCTGCGCGTCGACGTGCAGCGCGTGCTCAAGGAGGAGGGCGCGGCGGAGTCCGTGGGTGGGGGTGGCCGGTGGAGCCGCGCCTTCGTCACGGTGCAGCTCGCGCTCTCGTGCGGCGCGCTCGTCGCGGCCGCGCTCACGGGGCGCTCGCTGGCCGGCTCGCGCGATTTCGGCGGCGACCTGCCCTCCCGCGAGATCCTCCTGGGGGCGGTCGACCTCCCGACGGGGCTCGGGGTGGAGGCGCGCGCGACCCGCCTGCGCACGCTCGAGGACGCGCTCGCGCGCGTGCCGCGGGTGCGTGCGTCCGCCCTGGCGCTGGCCGCACCCGGCTACTTCGAGCGCTACTCGAAGGTCGAGCTCCAGGGCTCGGAGCCCGACCCGCGGGCGGCCACGATGTGGAACGCGGTGAGCCCCGGCTTCCTGGAGGCGCTGGACCTCACCGTGCGCGCGGGGAGGCCGCTGTCCGCGACCGACGACGCGGCGGCGCCCCGAGTGGCGCTCGTCAGCGAGGCCTTCGCGCGCCGGTACTCGCCGGACACACCGGTGCTCGGGCGTACCCTCCGGCTGGCGGCCGCGGACTCGACCGCCTGGTTCACCGTGGTCGGGGTGGTCGCCGACATCGACCTCGGCCTCGGATCGCGGGCGCGCAGCGACCGCGTCATGGTACCGATCGAGCAGGTCGAGGACGCGCATGCGCTGGTGCTGCTGCGCGCCGCAGGCGACGCCGGCACCCTGGCGGGGGGGCTCCGCTCGGCCGTCGCGGACGTGGACCCCACGCTCCCGGTGTCGGGCGTGCGCACCCTCGCCGACGCGCACGCGTTCATGGTGCGCGTGCCGCGCGCGCTGGCCACGATGGCGCTGGCGGGAGGGTCGGCCGGCCTGCTCGTGGCGGTCGTGGGGCTCTACGGGCTCCTGGCGTTCCGCGTGCGCCAGCGCCGCCGTGAGATGGGCGTGCGCCTCGCGCTCGGTGCCGATGGCGGCCGCCTGGTCAGGGACGTGCTGGGGCTGGCGATCCGCCAGCTCCTCCCCGCCGTGGTCGTCGGCCTCGCCGCGGCGTGGGTGGCGTCGCCCATCCTGCAGGCCATGCTCTTCGGCCAGAACCCCCGCGGGGTGGGGACGTACCTGGCCGTCGGGGCGGGCTTTCTCCTCGCGGGGATGGCGGCGGCGCTCGTCCCGGCGTTGAAGGCCGGTGCCGTGGACCCGGCGCGCGTGCTCCGCGGCGAGTAGCCGCGGCGGGCGGACCCGTCACGCCCAGGGGGGGCCGCTCGTTCCTCCTGTCGTGACGCAGCGGGTGTGGCACACGAATCGAAAGGAAGGGACGACGTGGGTGCGACGACGAAGTGGAGCGCGGCGGCCGTGATGGCCGTCCTGGCGCTGGGATGCGGGGAGGCCACGGGACCGGACGTCCAGATCGACGCCAGTCTCGTGACGGCTCCGACCGAGGTGGTCCTGGGCTACGGCCAGGAAAAGCGGATCGAAGGGACGGAGCTGCGCGTCGCGTTCACGGGCGTCGGCGCGGACTCGCGCTGCCCGGTGGACGTGGTGTGCGTCTGGCAGGGGAACGCCGCGATCGAGCTGCGGCTCACCGCCGGCGAGGGCGCACCCGAGGCGATCGAGCTGAACACCGCGCTCGATCCGAAGGCGGCGGACGCCGCGGGGGTGCACGTCGCGCTTCTCGAGGTGCGGCCGGCCTCGCGGTCGGACACGCCGACCGTGAGGGAGTCGTACTCGGTCAGGCTCAGGCTCGAGCCCATCCGGTAGCTCCCGACGGGGGAGCCCCGGCCGCGGTCAGCTTCCCGCGTGCCGGGGCGCGCACGTGGCGCCGTCCTGCGCGCACTCCGGGTCGCGCAGCGTGCGCTCGAAGAGCTCGAAGATCCGCCGGTACTCGTCGGTCCACGAGGTGGGCTCCACGAAGCCGTGGCTCTCGACCGGGTAGGGCTCGAAGTCCCAGTTCTCCTTCCCGAGCTCGATGAGCCGCTGCACCAGGCGCACCACGTCCGAGAAATGGACGTTGGTGTCGACCATGCCGTGCAGGATGAGGAGGTGCTGGTCGGGCCTGAGGTTCTGCGCGAAGTAGATCGGCGAGGACTTCTCGTACGCTTCCTCGTCGTTCTGCGGCAGGTTGAGGATGTCGCTCGTGTAGCCGTGGTTGTAGTGCGCCCAGTCGGTGACCGAGCGGAGCGCGGCGCCGGAGCGGAAGGTGTCGCCCGCGGTGAAGAGCGCCATGAGCGTCATGAAGCCGCCGTACGAGCCGCCGTACATCCCGATGCGCCGGGCGTCGACGCCCTCGTTGGCGACCAGCCAGCGCGCGCCGTCCACCTGGTCGCTCAGGTCCTTCCCGCCCATCCACTCGTAGATGGCCGTGCGCCAGTCGCGTCCGTACCCCGCGGAGCCGCGGTAGTCGATGTCGAGCACCGTGTAGCCGCTCGCGGCGAGCAGGTGGTTGAACATGTACTCCCGTGAATACGACGACCAGTAGTGGTGGACGTTGTGCAGGTAACCCGCACCGTGCACGAAGATCACGCCGGCCCCGTTGGCCTGCGCCCCCAGGTCCTTCGGCCGGTAGATGCGCGCCGGCACCATCGTGCCGTCCTGGGCGCGGAACCTGACGATCTCCGGGTCGAGCCACGCGAAGGACGACCACGCCGCGGTCGGCGAGGTGGTCACCTGCGTCATCTGCGTGGGCCGGCGCGCGTCCGCGACGTACAGCTCGGGCGGGTGGCTCGACACGTCGTGCACGATCGCCATGCGCTTCCCGTCGGGAGACGGGGTCACCCCGAAGCGGCCCTCCCCCTCGGTCACGCGCCGCCGGTTCGAGCCGTCGAGCTCCATCCACCAGGCGCCCTCGTCGAACGGGGAGCCCTCGTTCGTCGTGAGGAGGAAGCGCGCGCGGTCCTCGGGGATCGAGACGTCGAGGACCTCCCAGTCGCCCGACGTGAGCGCGCGCTTGTCGGAGCCGTCCGCGTTCGCCGCGTACAGGTGGGCGAAGCCCGTCTCCTCGCTCACGAACCAGATCCGGTCCGTGCCCGGCAGGAAGCCGACGCACTGCGCGAAGCAGGGGCCGCCCACCCAGGCGTCGTCGTGCAGGTGGTCGACGAGCGTCCGCTCGCCGCCGGCGGCGTCGAGCGACCAGAGCCACCGGTCCTTGTTGTCGTACGAGACCGCGAAGAGGAAGGCCCTGGTGCCGGCGTCGTTCCAGCCGGCGCTGTAGACGTTGGGCTTCTCCTTCGCCGCGTAGCCCTCCGGCGCCACGTCCAGCCAGCGGATCGAGTCCGTCTTCGTGTCGAGCAGGCCCACCCGGCCCTGGCTCTGCGCGTCGCCGACCTTGGGGCGGCCGTTGGCGTCCTGCGTGTACCCGTTCTCGGTGATCCACTCGGGGATCACGGTGTTCTTGTCCTCCTGCGCGGGGGTGAAGGCCAGGACCAGCACCTTCCCTCCGTCGGGGGTGGCCTGCAGCCCGCGGACGCGCTCGTTGCGGTCGAGGTAGACCGGGCTGTGGTCCTGCGCCTCGGCGGCCTCGCGCCGAGCCTTCTGCGCATCCTCGCGCTCCTTCTGCCGACGCACGTGCTCGAAGAGCTCGCGCTGCTGGTCCTCGAGGAACTTGCGCTGCCCTTCCGCCTCGGGGGGCTCCTTCGGCGCCGGCCCCTCCACGATGCGGGTGAGCTGCTCCAGCGACCCGTCGGCGAGCGTGAGCCGGTAGAGGTCGTTCCCGCGCCTGTAGATCACCCTGCCGGCGTCGGGCCCGAAGAGCGGCGATCCCTCGGAGTCCTGCGTGTGCGTCAGCCGGCGCACCGCCATCGAGCGGCGGTCCACGAGGTACAGGTCGCCTCCCACGGTGGACACCCGCCAACGCCGGTCGCGCGACAGGTCGCCCGGCGCGATGAGCGGTTCGGCCTCCCGAGCCGCGGCGTCGTCCAGGCGCTCGGGCTCACCGCCGGTCGCCCGCACCCGGTAGAGCGCGCTCTCGGCGTCCCACGCCTCCCCGCCCGGCTTCCACCGGAAGTAGATCCACGCGCTGTCGTCCGTCCACCGGATCTGCGAGGGCTCCTCACCCACCAGCTCGGGGCCGCGCATGATGTTCCGGATGGAGAGTTCGAACGTCTGGCCGCGCACGGGCTGCGGCACCCACGCCGCGGTGCTCTGCGCGGAGGCCGGGGTCACGGTGGCGGCCCACGCGACGAGCGCGAGCGCCGAGGTGCGGAGGAGCTTGGCGGATCCGGGCATGAGCGGTGCCTTCGCTTTCGGTGGACGGGCGGAGCGCGTCAGTCGCCCAGGCAGATGCCCAGCGCGCGCGCAGTGCTGATCACGTCCGAGTCCAGGGGAACGGTCTTGATCTTCGAGATGGCCTGCCCGAGCGGCACGGCCAGGACGTTGGGCGGGTCGAGCGCCACCATGCACCCGTGGCTCCCGTCCCGGATGAGGTTGACCGCGGCCGCGCCGAAGCGCAGGGAGAGGAGGCGGTCGTAGGCGTTGGGGCCGCCGCCACGCTGCAGGTGGCCGAGCACCAGCGAGCGGGTCTCGCGGCCGGTGCGCCGGTTGATCTCGGTGGCCACCTCCTCGCCGATCCCGCCGAGGCGCACCTGGCCGGCGTCCCGTCGCAGGAAGTGCGGCTCGCCTCCCTTGGGGAAGGCGCCCTCGGAGACGACCACGATCGCGAAGCCGCGGCGCCCCATGTGGTAGCGCGCCTCGATCTTCTCGGCGATGATGTCCATGTCGTAGGGGATCTCGGGGATGAGGATCACGTCGGCCGTGCCGGCCACGCCCGCGAACAGGGCGATCCACCCGGCGTTGCGCCCCATCAGCTCGATGACCATGACGCGCTCGTGCGCCTGGGCCGTCGAGTGCAGTCGGTCGATCGCGTCGGTGGCGGTGGCCACCGCGGTCTGGAAGCCGAAGGTGAGGTTCGTCGCGGCGAGGTCGTTGTCGATCGTCTTCGGGACCCCGACCACTTTGAGCCCCTTCTGGAACAGGTGGTGCGCGATCGTGAGCGAGCCGTCGCCGCCGATCGCGACCAGCGCGTCGATGCCGTGGTCCGCCAGCGCCTTGATGACCGCGTCCGAGCGGTCCTCGTAGGTGACGCTCCCGTCCTCCCCCTTCACCGGCCAGCGCAGCGGGTTGCCGCGGTTGGTGGTCCCGAGGATCGTGCCGCCCATGTGCGTGATCCCGCGCACGGCCGACCGGTCGAGGCGCATGACGCCGCCCTGCTCGAAGAGCCCGTCGTAGCTGCGCTCGATGCCGTAGACCTCCCAGCCGATCTCCTCCGCCGCGAGCACCACGGCGCGGATCACGGCGTTGAGGCCTGGAGCGTCACCGCCGCCCGTGTTGATCGCGATGCGCCGGATCTCCGGTCTCATGTTCCTCCTGGGTCGTGGACTGCGCTGGGTGGTGGAGGGCGGAGCTCAGATGTCGCGGTCGTGGCCGCCCCAGGGGTCGGCCGTGTCGTCCGGGTCGAGCACCTCCCGGATGGCCGCGAGCAGCTCCGAGGGCATCACCGGCTTCTTGATCGTCTTCGCGGCACCCAGGTCCTGGGCGCGGCCGAGCTGCGCGGCGGCCACGCCGGAGACGGCGATGATCATGCAGTAGGGGTCGTTCTCCTTCAGCTCGCGGATCAGCTGCAGGCCGTTCAGGCGCGGCATGTGCAGATCGGTGATGACGATCTCGATCCGGTGGTTCCGGTACGCCTCGAGGGCGGCCGCGCCGTCCGAGGCGAAGAAGAGCGAATGCCCGCGGTCCTCGAGGATCGCCCGCTCGAACAGGCGGTCGGATTCTTCGTCGTCGACGATGAGGATTCTGGCCACGACGCCCTTCCTTCGCGGGAGCCGATTCGCTAGAACCGGCGCCAGTCGCTTTCGAGGATTTTCCTGTAGACACCCGACGTGCAGAAAAGGTCGACGATATCGGCGTCCAGCGCACCCTCCCGCGCCTCGGACCGCAGGATCTCCAGCGCCTCGGGCACGGGGAGCGCAGGCTTGTAGGGACGGTCGCTCGCCGTGAGCGCGTCGAAGATGTCGCACACGGTCATGATGCGGGTCTCGATGGAGACGGCGTCCCCGCTCACGCCGTCCGGGTAGCCCTGCCCGTTGAGCTTCTCGTGGTGGCCGCGGACGATCTCGTGGATGCGCGACAGCTCCTCCGTCCACGGGATGGCGAGGAGGAAGTCGTAGCCGTGCAGCACGTGGGACTCGATCTGGCGGCGCTCGTTCTCGTCCAGGTTGCCGCGCGGGATCGAGAGGAAGTGCAGCTCCTCCTCGGTCAGGTACGGCCGCTCGGTGCCGTCCGGCGCGGTGTACCGCTTCGTGGTCAGCTCCGCCAGGAGCGACGAGGCGTCTTCGTGGAAGACGCGCGGGATGTTGGCGTCCTCGACCGCGGCCCGGTAGCGGTCGAGCGCGTCGAGCTCGCCCTCCAGGCGCGCGTCGATGGCCGCGAGCGACTCGGCGTCGTCCGGGCCCCGCGCCACCAGCAGCTCGGCGCGCGCCCGGGCCGCGTCGGCCTCCAGCGTCCTGCGGATCAACCCGAAGCGCTCCTCGACGCGGGCTCCCATCACCGGCGGCAGCTTGTTCGCCTTCACCAGCACCTCCTCGCGCACCCCCACCTTCCCGAAGTCGTGCAGGAGCCCGGCGTAGCGAAGCTGGCGCATCTGCTCGTCCGTGAAGTGGACGTCCCGGAACACTCCCTCGGTCTGCGCGTGGATGAGCGCGGCGGTGTCGCAGGTGAGCTCGCTCACGCGCACCGAGTGCCCCGCCGTGGTGGGGTCGCGCTGGTCGATGGCGGTGACGGCGGCCTTGATGAAGCCGGCGAAGAGGTTCTCGATGTCCCGGTAGAGCCGACCGTTCTCGATGGACACGGCCGCCTGGCCCGCGAGCGACTGGACGAGGGCGACCTCGTGCTCCGTGTACGGCAGCACCCAGCGGCGGGCGTCGGCGTCCGTGCGGATCGTCGCGTCCGGATCGGACTTGCGATTGATGAGCTGGAGCACCCCGACCGTGCGGTCGCGGTGGTCCGTCATCGGCACCACGAGCATCGACTTCGCGCGGTAGCCGTACTTCCCGTCGAAGGCCGCGCGGTTGAAGGTGAAGGGGAGGTCGGTCGGGATGTCGTAGACGTCGTCGAGGACGACCGGCTCTCCCCGGAGCGCCGCGAAGCCGGCGACGCTCGTGTCGTCGAGCGGGAGGGTGAACTCGGGCGAGGGGAGATCGGGGAGGGTGTCGTTCTGGGAGCGCAGGAAGTGCAGGCGCTCGCCGCCGCTCGCGTCCCGCTCCACCAGGTAGAGGCTTCCCGCGTCCGAGGCGCTCAGCCGCCGGGCCTGCGTCAGGATGAGGCCCAGTAGCCGCTCGGGGTCGCGCTCGGACATGAGCGCCATCCCGATGGCGTTCAGCTCGCGCAGCTCGGCACGCGCCCGCTCGAGCTCCCGACGGAGCGTCTCGACGTCGGGGAACCCACGTTGCGCCGCCGGCCTCTCGGGATCGACCACCTCACGCCTCCCCGAGCGGGAAGTCGAAGCCCTCGGCGGCGGCGTCCATCGCGAGCGCGCACCCGCGTGCCAGCGCTTCGTCCCGGACGCGGCCCACGATCTCGTCGATCTCCTCGTCGGTGCGCTCCGGATCGTGATGGAAGAAGAACAGCCGGCCCACCTCCGCCTCCTCGGCGAGGCGGAGCGCCTGGCGGAAGGTGGAGTGCCCCCACCCCTTCCGCTCGGCGTACTCCTCCTCCGTGTACATCGCGTCGTGCACGAGGACGTCCGCGCCGCGCACGAAGTCCACGAGCGCGCCCCGCCAATCCGGCCCGGTGTCGTAGCCGTCGCCCTCCACCTCGTTGTCGGGCACGAAACAGACCGCGCGCCCGTCCGCCTCGATCCGGTATCCGACCACGTTGGAGGGGTGCTGGACCCGCAACGTGCGCAGCACCATCCCGTCCACCTCCCAGGCGCCGTCGCCCACGTGGTCGAACGACAGCTTCGCCGCCACCAGGCTGAAGGGGACCGGGAAGTAGATCGGTCCCATCTGGCCCGCGAAGAGGCTGCGCACGTCGATGTCGTTCTGCCGGGGCGCGACGATCCTGAGCTCGGTCTCCGGACGGTACAGCGGCGGGAAGAAGGGGAAGCCCTGGATGTGGTCCCAGTGGAAGTGCGTGAGGAAGATGTGGTGGAAGCTGCCGCCGGCGCGCAGGAGGTCGTGGCCGAGCGGCCGGATGCCGGAGCCGGCGTCGAGGATGAGGCGGCGCTCGCCGCGGCGGACCTCGAAGCAGGTGGTGTTGCCGCCGTAGCGTTGCGTGGCCGGGCCGGGGCTGGGGATCGAGCCGCGGGTCCCCCAGAAGCGGAGGGTGGTCGGGGCCGACGCGTGCGAGGTCTGGGCCCTGGTCGGGGTTGCCGGATCCAACGGTCCTCTCCGGAGGAAGAGCGCACGGGCGGGTGCCGGAGCCAATGTACGGGATACGGCGTGGCCCGGGCGAGGGAGCCGGAGGGTCGCGGACCCGCCTGGGCGCTCTCTTTCCCGTGCCGTCCGCACCGGGGTACATTGTGCCGCTCGCCCCCGGCCCGCGGGCGGCGACCACCTCGAGCCACGGAGGCGAACGCTGGTGTCCGAGAACGCGCACGGCTGGTCCACCGGTCAGGTGGCCGGGCTCCTCCGCGGCGTCGATCTGCTGGGGGGACTCGGTGCCGACGACCTCGAGCGGATCGCCGCCGTCGTGGAGCGACGCTCGCTGGCCGCGGGTGAGACCCTCTACGAGCAGGGCGAATCCGGAGACGTAGCCTGGATCGTGGTCGACGGGGCCGTGGAGCTCCTGCGCAGCGGCGGGGACGGCACGGAGGAGCTTCGGGCCGTCGCGGGGACCGGCCAGGCCTTCGGCGAGGAGGCATTGATCGCCCACGCGCCACGCCTGGAAACGGCGCGGGCGCAGGAGGGCGCCACCGTCGCGGGGCTGGGTCGCGCCGAGCTCGAGGGCCTGCTCGGCGGCGATTCGCTCGCCGTGAGGATGATCCGCGCGCTGGCCGGCTCGATCGGCGTCGGCGCGGAGAGCGCGGAGCGCCTCCGCGCACACTCGTGGGAGGTGAGCCGGGCGATGCAGGCGGGCCTCCTGCCGCGCGTCGCGCCCCGCCTCGAGGGGTACGAGACGGCCGCGGGCACCACGCGCGAGGAGACGGGCCGGGGCGGCTCCGCCTGGGACTGGATCACCCTCGGGGACGGACGCACCGCGCTCCTGACGCTCGACGTCCGCCAGGACGGCTTTCCGGCGGCCCACCATATCGGCGTCGCGCGCGCGACGCTCCGGGTGCTCGCCGCCGCGCACGCGACCGTGCCGGAGCTGCTGGCCAGGGCCAACGACGCGCTCTCGGCGGCCGCCGTCGAGGGGGTGGAGCAGTTCGTGGAGGTCGGGGTGCTGGCCGTGTCGCCGGACGCGGTGGAGTGGGCGAGCGCGGGGCGGGTGCCCGCGGGGATCATCCGCCGGGACGGGTCCTTCGAGGAGCTGGGCGCCCACGGGCCCCCGCTCGGGATGATGGACGGCTTCAAGTACACCGCCCAGCGGCTCTCCGTGGCCACGGGCGACACCGCGTTCGTGCTGTCGCACGGGAGCCAGGGGCTGTTCAAGGGCGCCGCGGACCTGGTCGCCCAGCTCCACGGCAAGCCCGCGGGCGACGTGGTCACGACGCTGCACGCCGCGATCCGCAAGGCGCAGGGCGAGCAGCGGACGGAGACCTCCGTGCTGTACGCGCGCCGGCACTGAGCACCGCCGTGGCCGCCGAACCCGTGGTGCGCACGCGGGTACCGAACGACCCGCGTCCGCGGGCAACGCCAGCAGTTCGCTGAAAAGGAAGGTCGGCCCATGGCCGTGACGGAGAAGGACGTACGCAACGCCCTCAGGGGCGTGAAGGACCCCGAGCTGGGGCTGGACCTCGTGGTGCTCGGCCTGATCTACGACATCGAGATCCAGGACGCCGCGGTGAAGGCGCTCATCTCCCTGACCTCGCCGATGTGCCCGGTGGCCGGCCAGATCGTGGAGGACGCGCGCCAGGCGATCGAGGGGATGGAGGGCGTCGACAAGGCGGAGGTGGAGCTGACCTTCGATCCGCCGTGGACCCCGGAGCGCATCAGCCCGCTCATCCGTTCCTCGCTGGGCCTCTAGCCCGGACGCCGCCCCACCCGCCAGGAGTCGTGATGACGCCGTTCACCGAAGACGAGCTCAAGGCCAAGGTCCACGAGGGCTACGTCGTCGAGTCGGTCGACGAGATGACGGACGGGTATCGTCGGGCGCTCGTGGTCCAGCTCACCGTCCAGGCGGACACCGAGCTGATGAGCGCGCCCGCGTACTGGATGGCGGCCCGGCACGCGCCCTCGACGAACACGCAGGTCAGCGCCCACGCGATCATCCAGGACGAGCTCGCGCACGCGAACATCGCCTACCGGCTGCTGGAGGATCTCGGCGAGTCGAAGGAGCATCTCGTGTACGGGCGCCAGCCGCACGAGTTCAAGCATCCCTACGGCTTCGACCAGCCGCTGGAAAACTGGGCCGAGCTGGTGGTGGCCAACGGCTTCTTCGACCGCGCCGGCATCACGCTGCTCGCCGACGTCTACCAGAACACGTCGTACGGACCGCTCAAGCGCGCGCTGGTGAAGGTGGACATGGAGGAGACCTTCCACCTGCGCCACGGCGAGGTGTGGATGCGCCGCCTCGCGAAGGCGGGTGGCGAGGCGCGCGAGATGCTCCAGCGCTCGGTGGACTGGATGTTCCCGATGACCGTGGAGTGGTTCGGCCTCCCGGACGCCATGAAGCGGCACTCCGGCCAGCTCGACTACAAGCTGAAGGGGCTGACCAACGACCAGCTCCGCCAGGTGTGGATGTCCTCCACCGTGCCGCTGTGCGAGCAGCTCGGGTTGGACGCCCCCGCGCACTGGGACGACGAGAAGGAGGAGTACGTCCTGGACTTCCCCTTCCCCTGCCGCTACGACGACGAGGCGAAGCGGTGGCTCTTCGAGGAGGGGGAGATCGCCTGGGACGAGGTGTTCGAGCGATGGAAGGCCCGCGGTCGGATGAACGAGACGTACGTGGAGTCGATCCAGCGCTCGCGCGCCACGGTGGACGGCTGGCTGAACGGCGCGGCCGCGTGAGGCTCGACGCCGGCCTGCCGATCCACGTCTCGACCCACAAGAGCGGGGGACGGGACACCTGGTCGCCTCCGCTCGCGGAGGCGCCCGCGGACCCGGGCGCGGCGGCGTGGGCGCTCCTCGAGGAGGTCCTCGACCCGGAGATCCCGATCAGCCTCGTCGACCTCGGCCTCGTCTACGGGGTCGAGGTGCGCGACGGGGTCGCCGAGGTGCGCCTGACGTACACGGCCACCGCCTGCCCGTGCATGGAGTTCATCCGCGAGGACGTGACCGACCGCCTGGAGCGGGAGCCGTGGATCCGCGAGGTGCGTCTGGTCGAGGTCTGGAGCCCGCCGTGGACGTCGGAGCGCATCACCCCCGGAGGACGCCTGAAGCTCCGGCGCCTGGGCGTGGGCGCGTGATGCCGCCGCAACCGTAGAGGCGCTGATGCGCGAGTTCGTGTACGACGTCTTCGCCCGCAAGAGCCGCGGCGACCAGCTCGCCCACATCGGGTACGTGGACGCGCTCGACGACGAGACCGCCCGCGTCTACGCGTGGAAGATGTACGACGAGGAGAACTGGTTCGAGATGTGCGTCGTGCTCCGCTCCGACATCATTCCCGTCAACCGCGACGACGGGCCCTTCGCACGCGCCCGGCGGGAGCCGCGATGAGCGAGCGCACCCTGCTCGACACCAGCGCCCTCGACGCGCCGACGCGCGCCGCGCTGCGCCGCCTGATCCTCACGCTCGCCGACAGCAAGCGGCTCATGGGGATCCGATACTCCGACTGGTTGCTCGGCTCCCCGTCGATCGAGACCGGGATCGCCGCGTCGTCGATGGCGCAGGACGAGTGGGGCCATGCCCGGCTCCTGTACGCGATGCTCAAGGATCTGGGCGAGGACCCCCAGGCCGTCGAGCACGAGCGCTCGGCCGACGCGTACGCCTCGATCGATCCGCTGGACGCTCCCTTCCCCGACTGGGCGGCGGTCATCGCCGGGATGTCCGTGGTCGACACGGCGCTCGCGACGGCGCTGGGGGCGTGCGCCGAAGGCTGCTTCGAGCCGGCGATGTCGCGCGTGCCGAAGATGTGCGCCGAGGAGGAGTTCCATCGCAGCCTGGCATTCGCGTGGTACCGGCGGCTCGCGCGGTCGTCGAGCGAGGAGGCGCGCGGCCTCCTGCGTGCGGCCACGGACGCCATGCTGCCGCCCACGCTCGCATGGCTCGGCACGGAGGACGACGCGGCCCGCGCGCTCGTGGAGCACGGCGTGACGCGCAGTGGTGCGGAGCTCGTCGCCGGGTATCGCGACGTCGTCCGCGACGTGCTGGCAGCGGGGGGCGTCGACGTCGACGCGGTGGCTCCCGCCACCGCGTGGGACGCGGCGCGCGGGCGCGGACCGGGTCATCCCGACGAGGAAGCGGTCGAGCGCGTCCGCGGTGACCGCAACCGCATGTTCTTCGTCGAATGACGACCGAGCGGACGCCCTGGGATCCGGAGGAACGTCGCCGCGAGGCGCCGCCGGGACTGCCCGAATCACCGGCCTGCCCGTTCTGCGAGAAGCTCGAGACCGAGCTGATGAACGCGTTCGGCTCCCACGCCTCGGTGTGCACCTACTGGTGCCGCAGGTGCCGGAGTCCCTTCGAGATCATGAAGTGGGGGTTCGGGGAGTGAGCCGCCTCGAGGAGTTCCGCCGCTTCCGCGAGCGCATGAACGAGCGCATCCTCGAGGCCGACAACCTCGACATCAAGCGCTTCTTCGCGCTCGACGGACGCGTCTACGAGGACGGGGCGCTCCCCACCTTCACGAAGGAGCTCATGGGGCTCGTGGCCTCCATGGTGCTACGCTGCGACGATTGCGTCGCCTACCACGTGATCCGGTGTAAGGAGGAGGGGGCCACCGACGAACAACTCTTCGAGGCCTTCTCCGTGGCGCTCGTGGTGGGCGGCTCGATCGTGATCCCCCACCTGCGCAGGGCGGTGGCCCTGCTCGACGAGCTCGGCGAAGAGGCGGGCGCCCCACGAGGGGGCGCCCCACCTGGCTAGTTGTCGACCAGCTCCACCTCTTCGAGGAAGTCCTTCAGGGGATTGGCCACCGCGATGGCGCGCTCGGTGATCGCGGTCACGGTCTTTCCGCGGTCGGCGGGATCGCCCCCGAGGTGACGGGAGACGGCTTCCCCGAGACGAACGTCCGATTCGGAGGCTGCGTGGTGATACTCGGCATAGCGCGCGCTCACGCGCTGCTCGAAGATCGGGAGCTGCTCACGCGGCGTCCCGTGGAGGACCATGTCCTCGAAGACCGCCTGGTGCATCGCGTCCAGACCCCGGCGGATCGTCTGGTCGGGGATCCGACCCAGGAACGCGAGCTGGGCTCCGCGAGTATGCGCCCACATGAAGAAGATGAGCGCCTCCTCCGCGGCCCCGTTCTCGCCGGTCTCGGCGGTCTCCTCCGTCGCCGGCGGGCCGGGCATCGGCGTCTCCACGTCCTCGTGGGCGAGGAAGTCGGTGAAGCTCTCCCAGACGAGGCGAGCGAGGCTGTCGCCGAGCTCGTCGGTCGTCATGCTCTGGGGAGCGCGGAACTCCTGGGTGTCGTCTATCACGGTGTCTAGCACGGTTCAGTCTCGTTCATGGGCGTTTTCAACCTCCCCCAATTCCCCCTCGCAGGGGGAGGGTGTCAAGGGTTTTCGCGAGGAGAGAGCTCGAGATCAATGATCCGTCAATTAATGTCCTGGAGACGCAAGACTCCGCGTACGGCAGCGATTTTCGCGTGGGCGTTGGCCGGCGGGGCCGCCGCGTGCGGCGGCGGTCGGGCGTCCCTTCCCGAGCCCCGTTCCATCGTCATCTACTCCGGAGCGCGCATCCGGGTCGACAAGGACTCGATGGAGGCGATCAACGAGTGGGTGACGAAGGAGCAGACGAACATCGAGGAGGACCCGGGCTTCCTCGTCGCGACCGACCTGGCGGTGGACGAGGTCTATCCGTGGGAGGGCCTGCGGATCTCCAACGACACGGTCCACGTGCGCTACGACCCGAGGGCGGCCGACTCGCGTCTTCCGGTGGAGATCTACGGTCACCTGCACCTCATGGCCGAGATGGGCCGCCAGGAGGAGTGGCTCCCGGAGGCCCCCACCGCCACGGGCTACGATCTCGAGCGCGCGATCCTCGCGCGCGTGGCCGACGCCTGGCTGCTCGGACGCACGGTGTTCGACACCACGCCGTACGGGCCGCTCGACGAGCTGATCTACGCGAAGCAGTCCGGCTACCTGGACGCCTTCATCTTCACGGCACGGCCGGACGAGTTCGGGGAGGCGCGCACCACGTGGGCGCGTGCGAACCCCGGGCAGGCGGACGCCTACCACAAGTGGTTCGTGGAGACGTTCAACCGCGAGCCACCCGGCCTGCGGCCGGGGTCGTAGCCGAAGGTCCCTCAGCGCTCGGGCGTGACCTCCCACTGCATGGAGATCGGCCCGTCGCCCTCCTCGCCGGTCACGTGGACGTCGACACGGCCGGTGCGGGCGAGGCGCTCGTCCGTCGGCCGCCCCCCGAAGAGCGCGAAGCCGTCGACGCGCGCGGACGCGGTGCGTCCGTCGGGCGCCGTGGCCCTCAGGGTGGCTCCCTTGAGGCTCTTGATGGGCGGCGCTTCACCCGCCTGCAGGCGGAGGCGTAGAATACGGCCGGTGTGCGGGGCGTCCATCGCGTCCAGGACGCGGAAGACGACGCCTCGACCGGTAGCTGTTCCCGTGGACATGGAAGAAAGAGTATCCGCATGGCGGGCCCAAAGGAAGACGGCGCGGCGGTCGAGGTGCGGGCGGAGGCCTCGGACCTGCTCATGGCGCCCGAGGAGATGCTGGCCCTGGCGCGGGAGGCCGCGGAGCTGGTGGTGGCACGGATCCGCGACCTTCCCGGCGAGCCCGCCTGGCGCGGCGCGACGCGCGCCGAGCTGGAGCCGCTCCTGCGCGAGCCCGCGCCGGAGGAGGGACGCCCCGCGCGCGAGGTGCTGGAGCGCGCCGTGCGCGACGTCCTCCCGGTCGCCGGGCGCGTGGACCATCCCCGCTTCTTCGCCTTCGTCCCGTCGGCGCCCACGTGGCCCGGGGTGATCGCGGACTTCCTCGCGGCCGGCTTCAACACCTTCCAGGGCACCTGGCTCGGGTCGAGCGGGCCGAGCGCGCTCGAGCTCGTGGTGACCGACTGGTTCCGCGCGTGGGTGGGCTACCCCGAGGGCGCGGGAGGGCTGTTCACCTCCGGTGGCTCGGCGGCGAGCCTCGACGCGCTCGTCGCCGCACGCGAGGCGGCCGGCGCGCCCGCGCGTCCCGCCGTGTTCATGGGCGATCAGAGCCACTCGGCGCTGGAGCGCGCGGCGCGCATCGTGGGCGTCCGCCCGGAGGGCGTGTTCAAGATCCCCTCGGACGAGGGCTTCCGGATCCGCATGGACCGGCTTGCCGAGACGGTCGCCCGGGCCCGCGCGGACGGCTTCACGCCGATCGCCGTGTGCGCGAACGCAGGGGCGACCAACACCGGCGCGGTCGACCCGCTCGACGCGATGGCCGACTTCTGCGCGGCCGAGCGGATCTGGCTGCACGTCGACGCGGCCTACGGCGGCTTCGCGGTGCTGACCGAGCGAGGCCGCGCGCTGTTCCGCGGGCTCGAGCGGGCGGAGAGCATCACGCTCGACGCGCACAAGTGGCTCTTCCAGCCCTTCGAGGCCGGATGCCTCCTGGTCAAGGACGTGCGCCACCTCGAGCAGGCGTTCAGCGTGCACCCCGAGTACCTGCAGGACACGCGCCTCGGCATGGAGCAGGTGAACTTCGCGGACCGGGGGCTCCAGCTCACGCGCTCGTTCCGGGCGCTCAAGGTGTGGATGTCCGTGCAGACCTTCGGGCTGGCGGCGTTCCGGCGCGCCGTGTCGCGCGGCATCGAGCTGGCGGACCGCGCCGCGGCGTACGTGGGCGCGTCCGACACGCTGGAGATGCTCAGCCCCGCCTCGCTGGGCGTGGTCTGCTTCCGCTTCAACCCGGGGGGACGCGACCTGGACGACGCCGCGCTCGAGCGGCTGAACGAGGCGGTCCAGGCGCGCGTCATCGAGACCGGCACCGCGATGATGTCGTCCACGCGCCTGCGTGGCGTGTACGCGCTGCGGCTGTGCATCATGGCGCACCACACCACCTGGCGCGACGTGGAGGAGACGCTCGCCGCCATCGAGAGCTTCGGCCTGGAGGAGGCGGCGACGTGACGGGCGCGTCGCTCCTCGACGTGGCGACGCTGGCCGTGCTCCTGGTCGGGCTGCCGGCGCTCACGCTCGTGCAGCTCCGTCACCTGGACGGGATCGAGATCCACCCTCTTCCCGCGTACGTGAGCTCGGCCGTCACCCTCCTCGCGATGGGCGGGGTGTGCCTGGCGGTCGGCGCGCGCCGCGGCGGCTTGGGTGCGGTGGGCCTGGTGCCCATGGCGGACGCTCCGCTCCTGTCGTGGAGCGTGGGGCTCCTGGTGGGCGGGCTGGCGATGCTCCTCCTCTTCCGCTTCGTCGCGGGGCTGCTGGGCGCGCGAGAATCCCCGCTCCTCCTCCGGCTCCTCCCCCGCACGCCCCGCGAGCGCGCCGCCTTCGTGGGCCTGTCGATCGCGGCGGGGGTGGGCGAGGAGATCGCCTTCCGCGGATACGCGATCACGATCCTCGCCGCGGCGCTCGGCGGGGCCGGCGCCGCCGTCCTCACGTCGATCGTCTTCGGCATCCTGCACGCCTATCAGGGCGCGCTCGGCATCGTGCGCACCGCCGCGCTCGGGGGGCTCCTGGCGTGGGGATTCCTGGCGTCCGGAAGCGTGTGGCCGCCGATCCTGGCCCACGCCGCGCTCGACGTGCTGGCCGGCACGGCCCTGGCCGATCGGCTCATGGTACCTGGCGGCGACAGCGGTGTACGGGACGGAGAATCGGCGACGCCCCGCGCGACCTGAGTGGCCGCGGGGCCGCGCCCGGCCCCCCGCCCCCCGGAACCGGAAATCCGAAGGACACGGAGCATGGAAGTCGACCTGGCGCTCCTCGCGGACGCCGCGACCATCGACGCCGCCGGGAAGCTCAACATCCTCGGCGTCTTCGACAGGATCTCCACGGCGAGCTTCCCGGCCCAGCACGGGCACATGGTGCTCGTTCTCCGCTTCACCGCGGACGTCGGGGAGATCGGCAAGCACAAGGTGGAGATCTCGCTGCGCGACCCGAGGGGCCAGCGCGTGGTCCAGCTGAACGGCGACATGCAGCTCGGCGCCGGCCGGGCGGGGGTGACGGAGGGGCTGAAGGTGCCCCACGTCCTGCACCTCGACGGGATGGTGTTCCCGTTCCCCGGGCAGTACGCCTTCGACGTGGCGATCGACGGCGAGCACCACGTCACCGTGCCGCTGCACGTCGCGGGTCCGGTAACGGCGATGGCGGAGGCGTGAAGCGACGGCCCCGGGCGGCGCGCGTACGCGGCGCTTGCAGAAACCCGGGCACCGTCCGATAGGTATGAATAGCAGGACGTGCATCGCGGCGGGGGTCGGAACGCCCCCCTGCATCGACGGAGACGAGGGTGATCCTCCACTGCAACTACGAGGAGCTCCGGGCCCTGAGGTCCGGTGGCCGCTCCCTCCTGGAGGGGGGAGCCGAGGAGTCCTCGTACGTGCTGGCGCCGCCGGAGCACCGGGCGCGCGTGGAGGCGCTCCTCCCGCTCCTGGACGGGGACGTCTCGGTGTCGACGCTCGGCGAGCTGTCGGGCGTCACGCTGGCGGTGGACGCGATCCTCGAATACCTGCGCGCGGAGATGGAGGCGACGGTCGTCGCCACGCATGCCGCGGACGAGAACGCGGTGGCGGCGTACTTCGACTTCGCCCACGTGCTCACCGTCCTGCACCGGCTGAACGACCTGGCGGCGGAGATGGAGGCGCTGATCGAGCTGGTCACCGGCGGCCCGCCCGACTCCGAGACCGCGCTGACCTTCCGCTTCCCCGACTAGCCGCCCGGACCTCCGGTCCCGTGCTCGTCCCATCCCCGATGGTCCGCTGACGGGTGGCCGCCGCCGACCGCGTCGCCGCGCTGGAGCGCATGCTGGAGAAGCGCCCCGACGATCCCCGCCTGCGCTTCGGGCTCGCGCTCGAGTACCTGAACGCCGGCCGCACCGCCGAGGGCGTCCGCGAGCTGCGGGCCTACCTCGACACCACCGACGACGAGGGCAACGCCTGGGGACGTCTCGGTGCGGAGCTGCGCCGGGCCGGGCAGGACGAAGAGGCCCGGGACGCCTACCGACGCGGGATCGAGGCCGCCTACAGGCACGGCCACCCGACCATGGCCGCGGAGTTCGAGGGGATCCTCGAGGGGTGGGGAGCGTGAGCGACGGGAGCGGCGCAGGCGGGCGCCGGGAGACGTTCGAGACCGAGGCGCTCCCCCACCTCGACGCGGTCTACCGGTTCGCGCTCCGCCTCACCGGCGCGCCGGACCGGGCGCAGGACCTGGTGCAGGACACCTTCCTGCGCGCCTACCGCGCCTGGGACCAGTACACGCCGGGAACCCAATGCAAGAGCTGGCTCTTTACCATCTGCAGGAACCTGTTCGTCCGGCAGTGGGAGCGCGGCCAGCGGCACGAGGAGATCGTCGCCGAGAACGTCGGCCGTGACGGGCCCGGCACCGAGCCGATCAGCCCCGTATGGTCATCGGTGGAGGCCGTGGATCCCGAAGGGGAGTTCTTCGGCTCCTTCGTGGACGAGGAGATCCTGCGCGCCATCGACCTCCTTCCGGACGAGTACCGGATGGCGGTGTTGCTGTCCGACGTCGAGGGGCTGACCTACGACCAGATCGCGGCGTTGCTGGGCGTCCCCGTGGGGACCGTGAAGAGTCGCCTGTTCCGCGGTCGCAGGCGTTTGCAGAAGGCGCTGTACGACTACGCGGTGGAGAACGGGTATCTCCAGCGCGGGTCGAAGGCGCAGGGCCGGGAGGCGGCACCATGATCTCCTGTCGCGACGCGCTGAACCTGATCTACGAGTACCTCGACGGCGAGCTGCCGGACGTACCCGAAGACGAGGTGCGCGAGCACTTCGAGGTGTGCAAGCAGTGCTTCCCGCACCTCAAGCTCGAGGAGTCCTTCCTCGCCGCCGTCCAGCGCGCCTCCCGCGGGGAGATCGCGCCCCCCGAGCTGCGCTCGCGGCTGATGGCCCTCCTCTCGGAGGCGGACGAGGGCTGAGCCCTTTCCCCGAGTGCCCCTCAGGCGTCCGCACGGGCGCCGCCTCGCGCCTCGCGCACCATCCTGGAGAAGAGCGAGAGCTCTCTGTCGAAGAGGAAGCGCAGGAGCAGCCCCGTCCAGGAGCCGTGGTACACCATGTCCTCGTAGAACCCGGGAGCCAGGGCGCGTAGCGCCGGCAGCCGGTTCCACGGGATCGACGGGAAGTCGTGGTGCTCGTTGTGGTAGCCCACGTTGAGCGCCACCAGGTTCACCTTCCCGTAGTAGCTGTAGGTCTCCTGGGGATCGTCCGTGAGGTAGTGCTCCTGGATCCAGCGCGCCCCCAGCGGGTGCAGCCCCACCGAGAAGAAGAACGACAGCGCGAGGTACGCGAGCGCGCGCGGGCCCCACGCCCCCGTCACCGCGACGTCCGCGGCGAGCACCACGACCCAGTTCAGCGCCGTCCACCGGTCGAGGAAGCGGATCTCGCGCAGACGCGGCGGGCGCAGGATCTGGAAGACGGGGAAGAGGAGGAGCCAGAGCGCCTTCCCGGGCGCGCCCGCTCCGATCAGGCGCGCCTCCCATCGCGACGGGACGTCGGCATCCAGCTCGTACACGCCCTGGTGGGCATGGTGCTTGAGGTGGTACGTGCGGAATGAGATCGCGGCCGGCACCACGTTCGGGAGGTCCGCGAGGATGCCGACCACGTGGTTCTGCCACCGCCTGGGAAAGACCAGGTTGTGCGCCGCCTCGTGGATGAGCACGTACATCGCGTGGTTGGCGAACGCGCCGACCAGCCACGCCACGGCGAGCAGCGCCCACCACGGCGCGCCACGGAGCGCCCACGCCAGCGTCCCCTGCACGAGGAGCACGAGCAGGACCACCGCGAACGACCACGGGTTGCGCCCGATGAGCGTGCGCACCTCCGGGTGCTCGGCCAGGATCGCGCGCGTGCGCGCGCCGTGCGGCTCGGGGGTCTCGGCGTGGCGGAAGTCGCCGCGCTCTCCTGACATGGGCAGCTCCGACGGGGCGGCGGCCTCGGTGCACCGCGCGGGTCAAGTGTAGGCCCCGGGGGGGTCGCGGCCAAGGTTCGCGACGGGCTCGGATCGGGGCTTCGCGAGGCGCTACGAGGGCGGCTTGCTCTCGTCCGCGCGATTGGTGAAGCTTGGGCCGTCGCACCCCCACCCTCGTACGAAGCCCCGCCTGGAGTAGGAATGGCCACGGCCCGGAAACGGGAACGGATCCTGAATCGCCTCATCGAAGAGGAGATGCGGGATTCGTTCCTCGACTACTCGATGTCCGTCATCGTCCAGCGCGCGCTCCCCGACGTGCGCGACGGCCTCAAGCCCGTTCACCGGCGCATCCTCTTCGCGATGCACGAGCTGGGCCTGATGCCCGACCGGGCCCACAAGAAGAGCGCCACGGTGGTCGGCGACGTGCTCGGCAAGTACCACCCGCACGGTGACACGGCCGTCTACGACGCGCTCGTGCGCATGGTGCAGGACTTCTCGCTCCGCTACCCGCTGATCGACGGGCAGGGGAACTTCGGCTCGATCGACGGCGACAACGCCGCGGCGTACCGCTACACGGAGGCGCGGCTGCAGGCGCTGGCCGTCGAGCTGATCGACGACATCCACATGGAGACCGTCGACTTCCAGCCCAACTTCGACAACCGGCTGGAGGAGCCCACCGTCCTCCCCGGGCGCTTCCCGAACCTGCTGGTCAACGGCTCGTCCGGGATCGCCGTGGGGATGAGCACGAACGTGCCGCCGCACAACCTGCGCGAGATCGCGGCCGGCGTGAAGCAGCTCGTGGTCGACCCGGACTGCACGGTGAAGGACCTGATGCGCCACGTGCGCGGGCCCGACTTCCCCACGGGCGGCTTCATCGTCGGGCGGAGCGGCATCGACGACATGTACGCCACCGGCCGGGGGCGGGTGATCATGCGCGCCCGCGTGGTGAAGGAGGCGCTGCGCGGCGGGAAGGAGCAGCTCGTGGTCACCGAGCTGCCGTACACGGTGTCGAAGTCGAAGATCATCGAGCAGATCGCCGACCTCGCCAGGAAGGGGAAGGCCGACGACATCTCCGACATCCGGGACGAGACCGACCGTGACGGCATCCGCCTCGTCATCGAGCTGAAGCGCTCGGCCAAGGCCGGCAAGGTGCTCAAGCAGCTCTACCGGCGCACGAACCTGCAGTACACCTTCGGCGCGATCATGCTGGCGCTCGACCACGGCCAGCCGAAGGAGTTCGACCTCAAGACGCTGCTGGAGCGCTTCCGCGACCACCGGCTCGAGGTCATCCAGCGCCGCTGCCGCTTCGAGCTCGAGAAGGCGGAGGGCGAGCGGCACGTCCTCCAGGGCCTGCTCGTCGCGCTCGACAACATCGACGAGGTGATCCGGATCATCCGCCGGTCGAAGGACCGCGCCCAGGCCTCCGAGCGCCTGCAGGACCGCTTCGGCCTCAGCGAGGTGCAGGCGGACGCGATCCTCAACATGCGCCTGGCCCGCCTCACGGCGCTGGAGCGCGCGCAGCTCGAGGCCCGCCTCGCGGAGCTGGAGGCGCGCATCGCGGAGCTGCGCGAGATCCTGGGCTCCGAGGAGCGGCAGCTCGAGGTCATGCTCGAGGAGCTCGGCGAGGTCGTGAAGAAGCACGGCGACGGGCGCCGCACGGTGATCCTCGACGAGGGCGAGGAGGAGGAGCGCGCCGAGACCGTCTCCGTCGAGGAGGAGATCGCCGACGAGGACGTGGTGGTGACGCTCAGCCACGAGGGCTTCGTCAAGCGCATCCCGATGCACCTCTACAGGAGGCGGGTCTCGTCCGGGAAGGCCCTCGCCGGGATGGAGCGCTACGACGAGGACTACCTCGAGCGCATCTTCGTCGCGCGCACGCAGGGGTGGGTCCTCGCGTTCACCCAGGGTGGGCACTGCCACTTCCTGTCGGTCTTCGACGTGCCGGAGAGCGCGCGCTCGTCGCGCGGCCAGTCCGTCTACGCGCTGCTGGGCGCGGAGCGCGAGGACCGCATCGTCGCGATGATCCCGGTGGACGCGCTCGACACGCCGGACCGGTACATGGTCTTCCTGACGCGCCAGGGGCTCGTGAAGCGCACGGCGCTCGCCGACTTCGCGAACCCGCGCGCCGGCGGTGTGATCGCCGCGGGTGTGCGCTCGGGCGACGCCGTCCGGGACGTCGCGCTCTCCGACGGTCTGGCCGAGGTCATGCTCATCTCCGGGTCGGGGCGGGCCATCCGCTTCGCGGAGGCGGAGGTGCCCATCGTCGGAAGGACGGCGCAGGGGGTGAAGGGGATGGGGATCAAGAAGGGCGACGCCGTCGTCGGGATGGTCCTCATCCGGAGGGACGCCAACATCCTCGCGGTGACCGACGACGCGCAGGGCAAGCGCATCCCGGTTGGCGAGTTCCCGCTGCAGAAGCGCGGCGGGATGGGCACGCTCGTCACGTCGTCGGGGGGCGGGGGTCGCCTGGTGGCGGCGCTCGAGGTGCTCGACGCGGACGAGATCATGCTCATCTCGGCGAGCGGGCAGGTGGCGCGCGTCGCGGCGGAGGACATCCCCGTCCAGGGGCGGCGCACGCAGGGGCGGAAGATCCACAAGCTGGCCAAGGGCGACCGGCTCGTCGAGGTCACGCGCACGCAGGGCGGCGGGGGCGAGCCGGCCGATGTGCCGCTCTCCGGGGACGGCCAGCTCGATCTCCTCGGAGCGTAAGGCGGCGCCGGACCCGTCGACGGCCTGGCCCCGAGACCGACGCGCGGCTTCGATGGATTTCCTTGACAATCCGCGCATGCACGTAGAAGTTCTACATAGTCACTAGACAGGACTTCTACATAGGTGCCGCGATGAGCCCTCGCCCGCTCGGAACCGCCACGATCGCCGTCCTCCAGGCTCTCGCCGACGAGCACCGCTACGGTTTCGACATCATCGACAGGACGGGGCTGCCGAGCGGCACCGTGTACCCGGCGCTGGCCACGCTCACCCGGAAGGGGCTCGTGCGGTCGCGGTGGGAGAGCGAGGAGGTCGCGCGCGCCGAGGCCCGCCCGCGCCGTCGCTATTACGAGCTCACGCCGGCCGGAGCCGCCCAGCTCGAGGCAGCCCGCGCGCGACTCCTGCAGCTCGGTCTGGTGGCGCCCGCGCCCGAGTCCGCGTGATGGCGCCGAGGTCGTCCGAGGGGCGGACGGAGCGTGCCTGCCGCGCGCTGGTCGCCGCGGCCTCGCTCCTCGTGCCGCCGGCACGCAGGGAGGGTTGGCGGGAGGAGTGGGACTCGGAGATCTGGCATCATCTGCATCGGGGAAACGGGGAGGATGCGGGGGTGGGTGCGCGGCTGCGGCTCCTGTCGCGGTGCCTGGGCGCGATCCCCCACGCCGTCTGGATCCGGGGGGAGGAGTGGAATATGGAGACCGTCGGGCAGGACCTTCGCTTCGCCGTGCGGACGCTCCTGAAGCGGCCGGCCTTCGCGCTCGTGGCGATCACGACGCTCGCGCTCGGGATCGGCGCGAACACCTCGGTGTTCAGCGTGCTCGACGCCGCCGTCCTGCGTCCGTTGCCGATGCCGAACTCGGACCGCCTCCTCTGGATCTGGGGGCGCACGTACGACGGCCACCCGATCGCGAGCGTGTCGCCACCCGACTACCGCGACTACGTGGAGGGGACGCGCGACGTCTTCGAGCACCTCGCCGCGCGCTCGAGCTTCGCGCGACGCGCGGTCCTAACCGGGGGAGACCGGCCCGAGGAGGTCGTCGTCCGGGCGGCCACCGCCGACTTCCTGGACGCGCTGGGCGTCCGTCCGGCGGCGGGGCGCTTTTTCACGGAGGAGGAGACCGCCGGCGAGACCGCCGGGGTCGTCGTGATCTCGCACGCGCTCTGGCAGGAGCGCTACGGCGCGAGCCCGTCCGTGCTCGGGACCACGATGCAGCTCGACGGGACGACGTACACGATCGTCGGCGTGCTCCCCGAGCGGCTCGGGATCGAGGACTCGATCGACGCGTGGGTGCCGCTCACCTTCGCCGATGCCGACTACCAGGCGCGCGCGGGGCACTTCCTGCGTCCGATCGCGCTGCTGCGCCCCGGGGTGGACCTGCGTCGCGCGCAAGACGCGCTCGACCGGGTCTCGGCGCGCCTGGAAGCAGCCTATCCCGAGACGAACGACGGATGGTACGCGCTGGCCCAGCCGCTCCAGGACACGGTCCTCGGGTCCACGCGCCGCGCCCTCGTCGTGATCATGGGGGCGGTCGGCCTCGTGCTCCTCATCGCGTGCGCCAACGTCGGCAGCCTCCTCATCGCGCGCGCGTCGGAGCGGCGGGGTGAGATCGCCGTGCGCACCGCGCTCGGAGCGTCGCGCGGGCGGGTGACGCGCCAGCTCCTCGTGGAGAGCCTGCTCCTCTCGGTGACCTCCGGCGCGGTCGGGCTCGCGCTCGCCGCGGGTGGCGTCGCGGCACTGCGCCGGCTCGGGGCGTCGAGCATCCCGCGGCTCGACGAGGTCGCCATCGACGGACGCGTCCTCCTCGTGACGCTCGCCTCCTCGGTGCTGGTCGGGATCGGGTTCGGACTCATGCCCGCTCTCGCGGCGGGGCGCGGAGGGCTGGGCTCGGCGCTCGGGGAAGCGGGCCGGGGGCGCTCGACCCGGCGCGGCGCGCGCCTGCGCGGCGTGCTCGTGGGCGGAGAGGTCGCCCTCTCCTTCGTGCTCCTGGCGAGCGCCGGCCTGCTCGTGCGCTCGTTCCTGTCGCTGTCGGCGGTCGATCCCGGCTTCGACGAGCGCAACGTCCTCACGATGCCGCTCTCGATCTCCCCGCGCGACTACCCCACGGACGCCGACGCCGTCGCCTTCCTCGACGCGGTGCACGACCGCGTGGCCGCGCTCCCGGGCGTTCGCGACGTCGCGTTCGCCAACATCCTCCCGATGAGCGGCTCGGGCGGGGACACGTACGTGTACGCGGAGGGGCGCCCGCCCGAGCAGATCCGCAACGTGCAGAACACCGCCGAGCACCGGGTGGCCTCCGAGGGCTACTTCAGCGCGATGGGTGTGCGCATGACGCGCGGACGTGCCTTCGACGCCACGGACGACGCGAGCTCGGAGAAGGTGGTGGTGGTGAACGAGACGCTCGCCGCCTGGCTCTTCCCCGACGAGGACCCCGTCGGGCGCGGGCTGGTGATCGCCCTCGATTCGCTGCGCACGTTCCGCGTGGTGGGCGTGAGCGCGGACGTCCGACAGTACTCGTTCGGGCAGCCGCCCCGCCCGGAGTTCTGGCTCGCGGCCCGCCAGAGCAGGCGTGGCCCCCTCATCCTGGTCGTGAAGGGCTCGAGCGCCATCCCCCCGGTGGCGGCGGTGCGCGACGCCGTACGCGCCGCGGATCCCGGGCAGCCCCTCTCCCGCGTCGCCACGATGGAGGACTACGTCGGGCGTGCGCTTGCCTCCGGTCGCTTCCAGACCACGGTGCTCGGCGTGTTCGCCGCGCTCGCGCTGCTCCTCTCGGCGGTGGGCCTCTACGGCGTCCTCGCCCAGAGCGTGCTCGAGCGCCGCCGCGAGATCGGCGTGCGCATGGCGATGGGGGCCGATCGGGGCGGTGTCGTGCGCATGGTGGTCGCCCAGGGCCTGCGGGTGGCGGCGCTCGGCGTCGTCGTGGGCGCGGGCGGTGCGCTGCTCGGCACGCGCGTCCTGGACGCGCTCCTCTTCGACGTGGGCCCGCGCGATCCCGTGGCGTTCGCGGTGACGCCCCTGCTCCTCCTCGCGGTGGCGTCGGTGGCGTGCTGGATACCCGCGCGCAGGGCCGCGCGAACGGACCCGGTGCAGTCCCTGCGCGCGGAGTGAGACGCTACCGGCGCTGCTCGAGCACCGCCGTCATCGTCACGCGCCGACCGTCGCGCTCGACCACGACCTTCACCACGTCGCCCGGCTTCTTGTCGCGCAGCGCGTACGTGTAGGCGTAGATGTCCGCGATCGGCTTCCCGTCGAACTCGACCACCACGTCCCCGGCCTGCAGACCCGCCTTCGCGGCAGGGCTGCCCTCGCGCACGCCGGTCACGCGCAGGCCGTAGTCGCGCGGCGTCATGTCGGGGATGGACCCGAAGTAGGGCCCGTACCCACGGTCGCGCGACTCGCCGGACGGCGCGGCCGGCGGCTCCTGCTTCACGGGGGTGAGCGCCATCGCGGCGGCCGTGGGCGTGCCCGCCAGTCGGTGCACGATCCCCGTCGCGAGCTCGGCGATGCGGTCGATGCCGTCGCCGTCGATCTTCTCCCAGTCGTCCGTGGGTCTGTGGTAGTCCGCATGCGTGTTCGTGAAGAAGTGCAGCACGGGGATGCCCGCGGCGGTGAAGGACGCGTGGTCGGACGGGCCGTAGCCGTCGGGCGAGAAGGCGAGCTTCAGCGGGGCCTGGAGCCCGCGGTCCGCCTCGTTGGCTACGGCCTCCCACTCCTCGGCGGTACCCGTGCCGAAGACGGTGACGGTGTTGTCCACCAGGCGGCCCACCATGTCGAGGTTCAGCATGGCGACGGCCTTCTTCAGGTCGATGGTCGGGTCGGCCACGAAGTGTGCGGAGCCCCACAGCCCCCTCTCCTCCCCCGTGAACGAGATGAAGAGGACGCTGCGCCCAGGGCGCGGCCCGCGGCTCAGCCGCTCGGCGATGTCCAGGATCCCCGCGGTGCCGCTCGCGTTGTCGTCGGCGCCGTTGTGCACGGCGTGGGCGTCCGGGTCGAGCGAGCCCTCCCCGCCCCAGCCCAGGTGGTCGAAGTGCGCGCCCACGATGACGTACTCGTCGCGCAGGCGCGGATCGGAGCCCGGCAGCAGCGCCACCACGTTGCGCGCCTCCGTGGTGGTGGGGTGCACGTCGGCGCGCACGCTCACCTCGCGGCCGGCGCGCGACGCGTCCCGCGCGGCCGCGGCCGCCTCTCCCGAGACCGCGACCACCGGGATCGACAGGGCGTTACGGAGCTCCTGGTCGGGGACGGGGAGCGCCGTCCCGTCCGGGAGCAGGACGATGAGCGCGGCCGCCTCGCGACCGGCCGCGACCGTCGCCTTGAAATGCGGCTCGGCACGCATCGAGCCGCCGCCCGGAGCGTCCGGATCGCCCCACTCCACCACCATGACCTTCCCGACCACGTCCAGGTGCGCGTAGCGATCTTCCGGGTCGTCCGGGCGGCTGACGCCGTGTCCGGCGTAGACGGTCGCGGCGCGCACCGTGGCGTTCGCCGAGAAGCCGAAGGGAACCCACTCGCGGCCCACGGCGTACGTGCGGTCCGAGATCGAGAGCGCGTTGTCGGATCCGAGCGCCGCGCCCTTCCTCACCGGGAAGGTCTGGAACCACGACCCCGCCGCGCCCGGCTGCAGGCCGAACGCCTCGAAGCGCGCCGCGATGTAGTCGGCCGCGCAGCGAGCCCCCGCCGAGCCGACCTCGCGGCCCTCGAGGGCGTCGTCGGCGAGGTAGCGGACGTAGGCGAGCGGCGTGGCGAGCCCGCGCGTGAGCGTGGCCGGCTCGGGGCACGAGGTCGCCTGGGCCGGGAGCCGAGCGCCACAGAGCGTGACGAGGGCGGCGAGCGCGCCCGGTCGGAGGAGTCGCATCATCGTGGACCTTCTCGAAGGATGGAGTTCGTGACGCATCGAACGACGGTATTCGTGATCACGGTCGCACTCGCCGTCGGGGCGTGCTCGTCCAGGGAGGCGGAGGAATCCGCGCAGGCGGCCCCGGCGGCGCAGGCCGCGTCGTCGATGGCATCCCTCACGCTCCCCGGCGAGTCCCACCTCCGCAATCTCCGCCAGCTGACGTTCGGCGGTGAGAACGCGGAGGCGTACTACGCCTTCGACGGCACCAAGCTGATCTATCAATCCCGCAAGCCCGGGGAGAATTGCGACCAGATCTACATCATGGACCTGGCCTCGGGCGAGTCCAGGCTGGTGAGCACCGGGGAGGGGCGCACGACGTGCTCCTACTTCTATCCCAGCGGGGACCGGATCCTGTACTCGTCTACCCACGGAGCGAACGCGGCGTGCCCTCAGCCGCCCGACATGTCCAAGGGCTACGTGTGGCCGATCTACCCCACGTACGACATCTACGTCGCGAACGTGGACGGGTCGAACCTGCACGTGCTCACGGACGCGGAGGGCTACGACGCCGAGGCGACGTTCTCCCCGGTCGGTGACCGCATCGTCTTCACGAGCACGCGCGACGGGGACCTCGACCTGTACACGATGCTGCCCGACGGCAGCGACGTGCGCCGTCTGACGAACAAGGTCGGCTACGACGGCGGCGCCTTCTATTCGCCCGACGGCACGAAGATCGTCTGGCGCGCGCACTACCCGAAGGAGGGCGCCGAGCGCGACGATTACCTCGAGCTGCTGCACGAGGGGCTCATCCGTCCGGGTGAGCTCGAGATCATGGTCATGAACGCCGACGGCTCGGACCAGCACCAGATCACGAACCTCGGCGGCGCGAGCTTCGCACCCTATTGGCACCCGTCCGGGCAGAAGATCATCTTCAGCTCGAACCAGCTCGATCCGAAGGGACGCGAGTTCGACCTGTTCATGGTCGACCTGGACGGCGGCGGCCTGGAGCGCATCACCTGGGCGGACGGCTTCGACGGCTTCCCCGTCTTCAGCCCCGACGGCAAGCACCTGGTGTTCGCGTCCAACCGCAACAACGGCGGCGGCAACGACACGAACATCTTCATCGCGGACTGGGTGGACAGCCCCGGCGGCTGACCGATCCCGCCCGGACCGGGCGGACCGCGACGGCTACGGCTACGGCCCGGCGTTCCTCAGGACGTCGGGCCGCTGCGCTTCAGCTCCTCGAGCTTCGAGTCCGGGTAGAGCGCGAGGAACTGGCCGAGGATACGGTAGGTGAGCCCCCAGACGACCTCACCCACCACGTTGTAGCAGGGGAAGTCGCGGCTCCCGCCGGGGAGGGGGATCGTCACGCTGCCGTGCGTCGCGGGCGCGCGGAGCTCGTCGAGCGTGACCCAGTGCACCGCGTCCACCTCACGGCTGGCCACCCGTGCCTCGGCGCGCGCGGGGACCCCGTACACGAAGGGGGCGATCGTCAGCTTCGGGAGGCGCACGCTCCCCGGGGCGACCTCGTCCAGGCGGCCCAGGTACACCCCCCCCGCGACCAGGTCCAGCCCCGTCTCCTCCCGCGTCTCGCGCACCGCGGTGTCCTGGAGCGTCGCGTCGTCCGTGTCGCGCCGTCCGCCCGGGAGCGCCATGTGCCCGGACCACGGGTCGCGCTCGGAGCGGGCGCGCTTGATGAGGAGCAGGTCGAGGTGCGGCCGTCCCCGGATCACCACGGTCACCGCCGCCTGGATGAAGTCCGGGTCCGGTGCGGGTGGGTCCGCGGCGTCGGAGGCGTACGACGCCAGCGCCTCGCTCAGCACCCAGAACCGGGGATCGGTCTCGAGGGAGAAGTCCGACATGTCGACCCGCTACACCCCTCCGGCCGGAAGGGTCAGTCGGTAGCGGACCACCCGCTGCACGTCGAGATCGTCGCTCTCGACCGCCCACACGAAGTCGTGGTCGAACACGGGCTGCGGCAGGGTGCGGAAGCCTTCGGGCGGCTTCACGCGGCCGAGGTAGGAGCCGTCGTCACCGAAGACGTCGAACACGAAGCGCTCCCGCCACTCGTTCGGGACCGCGTTCGGGTCCGTCGGATCGTAGCCGGTGTCCTCGACCTTCACGCTCGGCGCGGGCACCTCGACCCAGATGCGCCCGTCGCGCCCCGGGTAGAGGTTCGTGTAGGGCGGCTTCGTGTCGGGGATCGGCGGCCCGTTCCACTTCCAGCCGGCGTCCACCTGGCGCATGTTCCGCGTGATCCAGCGCTCCCTCTCCTCCTTCTCGCCGGGCGCCACCGGCACGGGCTCCCACGCCTTCTCGATGCGGAGCGGCGCGCCCGGCCTGAGCAGGGTGAAGCGGTAGTCGGTGCTCACCCCGTGGACGAAGTATCCTTCGGGGTGGAGCGTCCACTCCTCGGCCGGCGAGAACGGCACGGAGTTGACCGACACGGAGCCCTGCGAGCGCGCCTCCAGCCTCGGCGCATCGTATCCGCCGTCCGGCGGGTCCAGCGTGTCCCCCGCGACGCCGTCCGGCCCGACGCGCACGAGGGCCATCCTCCAGTCGGTGAAATCCTTCGTCATGTTCTTGAAGACCGGGACGTACATGTCGTCCTCGCGGTCGATCGGCATGGGCGAGCTGGTGGAGAATCCACCCCTCACGACGCTCCACGCGCCGACCGGGGTGCCGTCCGGGGCGTAGGCCTGGATCCGTCCGTTGCCGGGATCCCGAACCACGATCCGTCCGTCGGAGAGGACGGCGATCGCGCCCGGGTTCCCGAGCTCGCCCGGACCCTCGCCCGGGCGTCCGAGCGTGCGCAGGTAGCGCCCGTCCGTTCCGTAGGCGCGCAGTTCCGGGCCCTGTCTGTCGAGGACGTAGATCGTGCCGTCGTCGGCCACCGCGATCGACCTCACGGAGCCCATCAGGTACTCGAGGTCGCCCTCCATCTCGCCGATCGAGACCTCGGGCACGAGCGTGGCCTCCCCGCCCCAGGCGCTCCCCGCGACCGTGCGTACCACCACGGTGTCGGCGATGGTGTCCACCTCGACCTCGACCCGTGCCGTCCGCCGCTCGCCGCTGCCGGCACAGGCCGCAGCCAGCACCAGGGGCAGGCAGCTCCCCGCGAGAAGGGCCCACGCCCGGCAGGCCACCCGGCCCGGGGCCCCGCGCCTCGTCGTCATCGCGTCTTCCTCGGCGTCCGGGGGCCGCGCGTCAGACCCCCGTGCGCTCCGCTCCCCAGACGAGCTTGTGCAGCTGAACCTGCAGTCGGACGGGAAGGTGGTCCTCGAGGATCCACCCCGCCAGCGCCTCGAGGTCGATCTCCCCCCACACGGGAGATACCAGGAGCGCGCGGATCGAGCCGGCCGCCACGCGCCGATCGAGCCCACGCGAGCGGATCGTGTCGCGCGTCCACTCGTAGTCCGCCCGGTCCTTCACCACGAACTTCACCTCGTCCCCGGAGGTGAGATGCCCGAGGTTGTCCCACAGGTTGCGCGCACTCTCGCCCGAGCCCGGGCACTTGAGGTCCATGATCTTGTGTGCGCGCGGATCCAGGGGAGCGACGTCGAAGGCGCCGGACGTCTCGACGAGGACGGTGTATCCGCCGTCGAGGAGGAGGCGCACGAGCGGGAAGGCGTTCGGGTGCGCGAGCGGCTCGCCCCCCGTGACCTCGACGAGCGCCGTGCCCATCGCGTCCACGCGCTCGACGATCTCCGCGAGCGTCATGCGCGTGCCGCCGTGGAAGGCGTAGGCGGTGTCGCACCAGGCGCAGCGGAGCGGACAGCCCGTGAGGCGCACGAACGTGCACGGGAGCCCGACCCACGTCGACTCTCCCTGGATCGAGTGGAAGATCTCCGTGATGCGCAGGAACGGCTCCCGCTCGGCGGCGGGCGGCGGGGAGGCGCCTTGGGCCATCGTCAGTCGACGCTGCCCTTCCCGTCCTTCCGGCCGGGCCACAGGAAGCCCAGCGGCGACTCCTTCACGACGCTGCCCGCCATGAAGAGCATGTTCGCGGGACGCTCCGCCAGGCGGCGCATGAGGTACGGGTACCAGTGCGATCCGAAGGGGACGTAGACGCGCACCTTGAACCCGTCGGTCACGAGCTGACGCTGCAGGTCGCGGCGCACGCCGTGCAGCATCTGGAACTCGAAGGACGCCTTGTCGATCCCCTCCTTCTGGTGGAAGGAGACGGCGGCGTCGAGCATGGCCGGGTCGTGCGAGGCGATGGCCGGGTAGTTGCCCTCCGCCAGCAGCGTCTGCGTCAGCTCGACGAAGCTCGCGTCCACGGCCGCCTTGTCCTTGAACGCCACCTCGGCGGGCTCGTTGTACGCGCCCTTGCACAGGCGCACGCGCGCGCCGAGCTCGTTCATGCGCGCCACGTCGCCCGCGCTCCGCTTCAGGTACGACTGGAGCACCACACCGATGTTGCGCCACCCCTCGGCCCACAGCTTCTCGAAGGCGTCCAGGGTGCGCTGCGTGTACTCCGACGACTCCATGTCGAAGCGGATGAAGCTGTCGGTCTCGCGGGCGCGCTCCAGGATGCGCCCGAGGTTGTCGGCGAGGAACCGCTCGGAGATGTCCTGGCCCAGCGACGTGAACTTGAGCGAAACGTTGGCCCGCAGCCCCTCGGCCGCGATCCGATCCAGGATGTCGTGGTAGACGTCCGCGGCGAGACGGGCGTTGGCCTCGTCGTGCACCGACTCGCCGAGGAAGTTGCCGGTGGCCGCGAGGCCCTCGGCGTTGGCCGCACGGATGGCGCCGACGAGGTCGTCGACGCTCTCTCCCGGTACGAAGCGGCGGCTCATCCCCCGAAGGGGTGTGCGCGTGACGACCGCCTTGGCGGCCTTCGAATGACTCAGGAAGATCAGGCCTTCTCGAAGCATGCCGGATGCTCGCTATTCGGTGTTTTGGCCGCGCCGCACCGCATCCTCGAGGATGCCCTGGACCTCCAGGAGGGTGAGGGAGCCGAGGTGGCCCTCGACCTCCGCACGGCTCCTGCACTCGATCAGGGTCGGGCTCTCCACGTGCCCCACGATCCCCACGCCCGTCTGCGCCCACCGGGGAAAGACCAGGAACCCCACGTACGGGGCGAGCAGGTTGCCCGTCTGCTCGACCTCGATCGAGACCGTGTACGGATGGCCGTCCGAGCCCTCGAAGGCGGGCGGCCGGTCGTGCACCCGGAAGTAGCCTCCGAGCGTCCCGTCGCGCGCTGCGTCGTGGTCGTGGTTGCCGTTGCTTTCCGTCATCGGCCAGGGGTGCGGCGTGTCGGCGGTCCGCGCGTCTCGACGGACCCTTTCGAAGATAGCGGAGGGCGCCGAAGCGGCGCAGGGAGGACGCGCCGTGCGGTTGTCCCGCGAGGGCCCGTCCGTCTACTCTTCCTGACCCTCCATCCGGAGATCTCCGTCATGTCCGAAACGATGCGGGCCGCCGTCTTTTCCGAGTTCGGTGGGCCGGAAGTCGTTCAGATCCGCGATGTTACGATGCCCGACCCCGGGCCGGGCGAGGTGCGGGTGAAGGTCCAGGCCGCCTCGATGAACCACCTGGATCTCTGGGTGCGCCGGGGCCTGCCGATCGAGACGCCCATGCCGCACATCGGTGGCGCGGACATCGCGGGGACGGTCGAGGCCTTCGGGCCCGGCGTCGGTGGGGTGCCCGAGGGCGTGCGCGTGGTGGTGGACCCCTCGCTGGACTACGACTGGTACGACGGACAGGACCAGGGGCAAGGCTTCGAGCGGCGGCCCCTGCGCCTCTCCGGCGAGCACACCCAGGGCGGCTTCGCGGAGTACGCCGTGGTGCCGGCCGCGAACCTGCTCGCGATTCCGGACGGCTTCCCCTCGGAGGAGGCCGCGGCGGCGGGGCTCGTCTTCGTGACGGCGTGGCGCGGCCTCGTGCATCGCGCAGGCCTGCGTCCGGGCGAGCGCGTCCTCATCACGGGCGGGTCGGGCGGCGTGTCCACCGCGGCGATCCAGATCGCGAAGATGCTGGGAGCGACCGTGTACGTGGTGACGAGCGGGTCCGAGAACGAGGAGCGGGTGCGGGACCTCGGCGCGGACGTGGTCTACGACAGGAAGCGCGTGGAGGACTTCAGCCGCGAGATCTGGTACGACACCGGCAAGCGGGGCGTGCAGGTGGTGTTCGACGCCGTGGGCGAGGTCGTCTGGCCGCAGTGTCTCAAGTCGCTCGGCGTCGGAGGCCGGCTGGTCACGTACGGCGCGACGACCGGCGCGCGCGGGAGCACGGAGATCCGCGTCGTGTTCTGGAAGCAGCTCTCGATCCTCGGGAGCACGATGGGCACTCCCGCCGAGTTCCGGGAGGTGATGCGCCTGGTCTTCCAACGACGGCTGCGGCCGGTCGTGCACGAGGTGATGCCGCTGGCGCAGGCGCGGCGCGCGCACGAGATGCTCGAGGGGGGCGGCGTGTTCGGGAAGCTGGTGCTGGTGCCATGAGGAGGTCGGGGATGTCGGAATGGGACGACCCACGGACCCCCGGGTGGGAAGATGGCGCCCGACGCGGGGCGCTCCCATGGAGCTGAGGGACGCGCAGGGGCGCGTCGACGCCTGGATCTCGCAGTTCGAGGAGGGCTACTGGCCTCCGCTGTCGAACCTGGCGCGCCTGACCGAGGAGGTGGGCGAGCTGGCGCGGCTCATGAACCACCGCTTCGGCCACAAGCCCAAGAAGCCGGACGAGGCCGAGCAGGAGCTGGCGCTCGAGCTCGCCGACGTGCTCTTCGTCCTCCTCGTCATCGCCAACGAGCAGGGGATCGACCTGGACGACGCGCTCGAGCGCACGCTCGAGAAGTACCGCGTGCGCGACGCCGGGCGCTGGACACGCAAGGACGCGGACGAGCCCGCGACCTGAGCGCGCACCGCTCGCGAGCCCGCTGCACCCAGCGGCCGGTCAGCGACCCGAGATCGGACCGTAGCGGAGCAGCGTGGTCGTGACCGAGCCGTCCTTTCCGATCACGACCTGATAGAGCCGGTCGAACTCGTAGCTCTCGTTGATCGGCTCACCCGGATCACCGCCCAGCGCCTGGACGAGCTGCGGCGTGGTGTTGCTGTGACCCGCGACGACGTAGCGACCGGGCGTGGCTTTCAGTCGCTCGGCGAGGGCGTCGAGGGCGCGCGGGTCGTAGCTCTGGATCTCGAGGCCCAGTGCCTCGGCCAGCGGGGTCACGGTCTCGCGCGTCCGGTGGTAGTCCGTGCTCAGCACGTCGGTGATCCCGGCCTGCGCGAGCACATGCACGAGCGCGTGGGCGCGCTCACGCCCCGCCATGTTGAGGACGGGGTCCCTGCTGGCCTCGGCGCCCATCGCGGGGAGCTCGGGCTCGGCATGACGCAACAGGTAGATGATGCTCTGCGCGTACGCGGCGGAGGCGGACAGCCCCAGCGTCAGGACGGCCGCGGCCAGGGCGGCGGCTCCGCGGAGCGTGGTCGACGCGACGGAGCCAGGAGTCGCCGGGTGCCGAGCCATCGAGGGCCTTCCTTTCAGGGGTGGAGGGAGAAGCCGGGGGAGAGGGGTCACCCGCGGAAGGACGCGAGCACGTCCACGCACCGGTCGACCTCCTCCTCCGTGTTGTAGAAGTGCGGGCTGACGCGCACGAAGCCGGGACGATGGTCGACGATCACGCCGTCACGCGCCAGGTGGCGCACCGCGCCGGCGGGGTCGGGGTGGTGCACCATGACGATCGCGGAGCGATGGGCGGGGGCCGCCAGACGCAACGCGAGCCCGCGCTCCTCGCATCGCGCGACGAGGCGGTCGGTCAGGGTACGGTTCCGCTCCACGATGGCCGCGATGCCGACCTCGTCCACGATCTCCTGGCCGCCGAGCGCGGTGTGCACGGTGGGGAGGGCGGGCGTCCCCAGCTCGAAGCGTCGGGCGTCCGTCCGGTAGGCGAAGACCTTCGGGTCGAAGTCGAACTGCCGCTCGCACGCGAACCAGCTCGTGATGCGCGGGTGCAGCCCCTCGATCAGATCGCCGCGCACGTACAGGTACGCCAGCCCCGGGCCGCCGAGGAGCCATTTCAGCGGTCCGCTCGTGTAGAAGTCGACGCCCGAGGCGGCGACATCGAGCGGGACCTGCCCGGCGCCCTGGTAGCCGTCGATGAGGCACCACGCGCCCGCGCGGTGCGCGATCGCCGCCAGGCGGGACAGGTCCTGCACGTGCCCGGTCGCGAAGAAGACGTGGCTCGTGGCCAGGAAGAGCGTGCGCTCGTCGACCGCCTCCTCGAAGCGCTCCGGATCCACCTGGATCCCGTCGTCGCTCTCCAGGACCACCAGCTCGATCTCCGGCTTCACCGCCCACTGGTAGGCGAGCGTCGGGAAGTCGAGCTCCGTGCACACGACGCGGTTGCGGCTGCCCGGGTGCACGGATTCGGCGACGACCGACAGGGCGGCGGACGTCGTCGGCAGGAGGGCGACCTCGCGCGCGCTGGATCCCCAGAAGGCGGCGACGCGGGCGCGCAGCTCCTCGATCCGTCCGAGCCAGTGCTCGTACCAGGCCGAGGCGCCCAGGTCGTGCCACCGCTCGCGGAAGTCGTCGAGGTACGCCTCGGAGCGGCGGGAGAGCGCGCCGAGGGAGCACGAGTTCAGGTACGTCCTGCGGGACAGGATCGGGAACTCCCCGCGCAGCGCTTCGAGGTTCGGGATGTCGGCCAAGGGGCTCCTGACGTGGGCTGTGGTGTTCTTCTCGTGCGGTGCCGGCGGCGCGCTAGTCTTAGACTATTTCGCGTCCGGAAAGTACGCCTGGAGGCAAGTGGGAGGGTAGTGCGGGTAGGCTACGACGAGAGCAGAGGCGTGTGACGGTTGCTTTGTGGGGGGTGGACTGGGGGGAGGACGGGGATGGAGGGTTCAGGGGGGCACTTCGGCGTCCCTGCCGCCTTTGGGCGGGAAGAGCGGGAGCCTGGGGAGCCGTCAGCGCATAAGGTGGCGTGCCAAGATGAGGAGGTTGGCGGCGACGACAGAGGCGCCGACATAACAGGCGAAGGAGGCTCTGCCCTTCCAGGTGCAGCGGCCGAGACCGAAGGAGCGCTTGAGGAAGGAGATGATGCCTTCGATGCCAGCGCGGAAATTGCGGAGACGGCGGTAGAGCCAGGTGCTGGAGGCCATGTCTTCGATGCGGAGGCCGCGTTTCTTGGCGAAGACGACGTCGGTGAGGCCGCGTTGCTTGGCCTGCTTGAGATTGTCCTTACTGGCGAGGGCGCCGTCGGCGGAGGCCTGTAGTGGATAGGCGCCGTAGTGGTCGTGGAGGCGGTCGAGCATGCGCAGGAAGAGGGTAGAGTCGGCGGGGTTTCCCTCTTCGACAACCCAGTCGAGGATGAGGCCGCTCCTGCCTCCGGTGAGCGTAAGCTTGTGGCCGTAGTAGGTGTCGCGGCCGTCCTTGCGGATGATGTCGGCGTGGGGCTCGAAGAGGGAGACGAGCTTGTCCTCAGCAGGAACGGAGATGCCGTGGAGGACGCGCTGCTCGGTCTGTCGGATGAGCTGATCGACAAGGGGGACGTAGTGCTCGAGATCGTCGGCGAAGCGGAGGGCGAGAGCAGCGCAGGGTCCGTCCTCTGAGCGCAGCCTGGGCACAGTCGCGCGCGCACGATTCAGGGTACGGCGCGTGATGCCGAGGAGGGTTTTGTAGGGCTCGAGGCGCTGTTCCTGGCGCTTGGCGTTGACGATGGTCATGTGGCAGCGCTTGGCGCGCTTGAGCCGGCTGCGAAAGGGAAGGTTGAAGTTCCTACGGACCCGGGCGAGGATCCGGCACAGGACACGCACACCGTCGAAGAGCAGGGCGTTGTCCATGGGATGGTGGATGTTGGATTCGACGACCGTCGGATCGATGCGTACGGTGTGAGCGTCTTCGACGTCCTGGGCCCGCGCATACGTGACCAGGGCTCGGTTGATCTGCTCCCAGGTGTCGGGCATGATGCTCTTGATGCCCTCGGCGAGGGCGGACTTCTTGGGGACTTCGAGGGGATGGGTGAAGCCACAGAAGCGCATGTAGGAGCGCGAGTCGGCCAGATGGAAGGCCAGCTCCTGGTAGCTGAAGCCGTTCATCTGCTTGAGAATGGCGGCGCGCAAGACCTGCTCGGCAGACATCCCGGGACGTCCGAGCCGTGCACGCTTGCCCTGCCGGAGGTCTTCCCAGGCCAGGCGAGACAGCGTAGGGTTCTCGCAGAGGATGCGGTCGATGGCCTCCAACTCGCGGGCGTGCTCGTGGGGCAGCGGAGGGCTGGCAAACAGATCGAAGTCGGCAACGACTGGGCGCATCCGGGAGCTCCTTCGCAGGCAGGGTCGTTTCTTACTCGCAATCTGAAACTACCCCACACCTGGCACGATAGCGAGCCCCGGATGCGCTCTTTTCCCTTTAGTTACAACAACTTGCGAGTTTCCGGACGCGAACTAGTCTAGGCCGTCGGCTTCCCCCACGTCCACAGGCACGCTCCGCTCGCCCCGCGCCTATGCTCCTTCCGCTCCTGCTCGCAACGCCGTGGCTGGCGCTCCTCGCCTTCCTCGTGCTGCGCGTGCGTCCGCCGGGTGGGCTGCCCCCGGGGCCGCCCGAGCGGGCACCGCTGGTGAGCGTGATCGTGCCGGCGCGCGACGAGGCAGTGAACATCGAGACGTGCGTGCGCTCGCTGACCGCGTCGGCGTACCCCGTGTTCGAGGTGATCGTGGTGGACGACCGGAGCGAGGACGACACCGGCCGGCGCGCGCTGGCGGTTGGTGCCGGGCGGGCGCTTCGGCTGGAGGTCCTGGACGGCGACGAGCTCCCGCAGGGGTGGATGGGAAAGCCGTGGGCATGCTGGCAGGGAGCGCGCGTGGCACGTGGCGAGCTGCTCCTCTTCACGGATGCGGATACGGTGCACGGCCCGGAGCTGCTCGGGCGCGCGGTCGCGGCGATGGAGGCGGAGCGCGCGGACATGACGACCGTGATCGGTCGTCAGCTCATGGAGACGTTCTGGGAGCGCCTTGTGCAGCCCCAGATCTTCATGACCATGCTTCTGCGCTACTACGACGTCGAGCGATGGGTGCGGGAGGGCCGCTGGCGGGACGCCATCGCGAACGGGCAGTTCATCCTCTTCCGGCGCGCGGCGTACGAGGCGCTCGGGGGCCACGAGGCCGTGAAGGACGAGGTCGTGGAGGATCTCGCCCTGGCACAGCGCACCGTGCGCACAGGGCTGCGCCTCGGCGTGCACATGGAGGAGGAGGCGCTGACGACCCGCATGTACCGCTCGCTCGACGCGCTCGTCGCCGGGTGGTCGAAGAACATCCTCATCGGCGGCCTGCGGTCGATGCCGCCGGTGGCGCGTCCGTTCGTCGCGCCGGGCTCCGCGATCGCGGGCGTGGCGCTCTGGCTCCTTCCGCCCGTGGCGCTGGCGGCCGCCTCTCTCGGCCTCGGCGGGCGTGGCCTCCTCGTCTGGGCCGCATGCGCTGTGGCGCTGAGCATCGGGATCTGGTCGATGTTCACGGCGCGCATGGGAACGCCGGTGTGGTACGGGCTCCTGTACCCCCTCGGCGCGGCGATCGGCATGCACATCTTCCTGCGCGCGTGGAGGCGGGGCAGGCGCGTGGAGTGGAAGGGGCGGACATACCACGTCGGGGACCCCTCGAGCGTGCCATGACGGACGCCTCGCCGTCGGTCTCCCCGGCGCGGCTCACGGCGACGGTCCGTGACGAGGCGCGCGCGCTGGGCTTTTCCCTGGTCGGCGTCGCGCGCCCGGACGCGAGCGACCACATGGCGTTCTATCGGGCCTGGATCGAGGAGGGGCGCCACGGCGAGATGCGCTACCTCGCGCGGGCCGACGCGGTGGCGCGTCGGGCCGACCTGGCGAAGACGATGGCGTCGGTGCGCTCGGTCGTCGTCGTGGCGCACGAGTACTTCCAGGAGGACGCACCGGGCATCCCCGGGGATCCGTCGCGTGCCGTGATCGCGCGGTACGCGCGCGGACGCGACTACCACAGGGTCGTGAAGAGGAAGCTGCGGGCGCTGGGGCGGCGTCTCGAGGGGGAGATCGGTGCGGGCACCGTCGAGTGGCGCGCCTACGTGGACACCGGCCCCATCCTCGAGCGGGATCTCGCGCGTCGGGCCGGCCTCGGGTGGTTCGGCAAGAACACCATGCTCCTGAACCCCCGCCGCGGCTCGTACTTCTTTCTGGGCGTGCTGCTCACGGACGCGGAGCTCGAGCCGGACCGACCCTTCGAGGCCGACCACTGCGGGTCGTGCCGGGCGTGCCTGGACGCCTGCCCGACCGGCGCCCTGCTCGGGCGGGACGAGCACGGCGCGGCCGTCATGGATGCGACGCGCTGCATCTCCTACCTGACGATCGAGCACAGGGGGCCGATCGCTCGCGAGCTCCGCTCCCTCATGGGCAATCGCGTCTACGGGTGCGACATCTGCCAGGAGGTGTGCCCGTGGAACGTGCGCTTCGCTGAGGTGGCGGCGGAGGGCGATTATGCTGCGAGGGTCGCCTGGGAGGCCGAGTGGGATCGCGGTCCAGCAGACGGAGACGTTTCAGCTGAAACGTCCGGGGACGACACCTCCAGTGATGACGACGACGGGCCCACCGAGGCGACCATCCCCACCACGGACGGCCCCGCCCTGGTCGACCTCATGCGCATGAGCGAGGACGAGTGGGACGCGTACACGCGAGGGTCGGCCATGCGGCGGGCGGGGTACGCGGGGCTGCGTCGCAACGTGGCCATCGCGTTGGGGAACTGGCTGGCTGCGAGTGATACGCCCCACCCGGAGGCCGTCGGTCAGCTCGTGGCGGCGCTGTCGGACGAGGATCCGGTGGTGGCGGAGGCTGCGGCCTGGGGGCTGGGACGCATGCAGGGCTGACCCCGGCCGGCGCCGTCCGGCAGGCCGCCGGCTTCCGCGGGGCTCGCCTGGGCGGCGGTTGAGAGCCTTCCGGTCGCGGTGCGGCTTCGCGGCGGCGGGGTTCGGCTCACACTGTCTTCGCAGCCACGAACCGACCCGGCGAAGCCGTCGGCTACAAAGCCCATGACTATCCTGGTGTTTGCAGCCAGCGATGCGGTGGCGGCTGGGCAGGGCGGCAAACCTGGTGATAGTCACGGTCTTTGCAGCCATCGCTGGCGGATCGGCCATTGGCGGCGGCGACGACCGCACACGCTGGCCCCGCGCGGCCGCGCCGTCCCTCAATCCCCGACAGCCGAACCTCAGCGCTTCGGCATCCTGGAACCCAGCGCGAGGCACAAGCGTGCGAGGACCTTGTCGGGTTCCCTGGTGAGTTGCCGCGGCGTGAATCGGAGGACCATGATCCCACAGGCGGCGAGGGCGGCATCGCGGCTACGGTCGTCCTCGAACGCGGGCCGCTGGCGGTGGTACGCATATCCGTCGATCTCCACGGCCAGGCCGTGGTCCGGAAACAGGAGGTCGACCTCGAGGCCGTGGATCCTGGCGTTGGTCCTGGGCTGCGGGACGCCCGCCTTGCGGAGTCTCTTCAGGAGCAGAAACTCGGGCGGGGAGCGGGTGAGCGCCGGCTCCGCGATGTCGTTCAGCAGTGCCCGCAGCTTTCGGCAACCGGGCCGGCCGGGGTACCGGCCCACGAGGGCGCGGACCTGGTCGAGGGTGCACAACTCCTGTCGCTCGGCCCGTGCCAGGGCACGCTCGAGCTCGTAGGGCTCGAGGTGGGCGGCGAGGTCGAGAAGGGTCCGCGGTCCAGCGGCCACCGCCAGCCCGTAGCGGTATTCGATCTCGTCGGCGGGAACCCGCCCCACGCGGTGGAGCCGCACACCGGATCGTGGGCCGCGCAGGGTGCGCGGGCCGGACACGTGGACGGGCTCCTCGGGCCGCGGCTCGGAGGTGATGCGCAGGAGACTGGCCGACGTCCGGTGCGTCAGCACGGCACCCACGCCACACGCGAGCAGCGCGGCGGCCTCCGCCTGGTACTTCGGCGCCGTGGGTCCCGTCCGGTAGACGCCCCGGTGCAGAGCCTGGAGCGTGCCCTTCCGCAGCCGATGCTCGATGGCACCTGGCGAGAGTCCGGCCGCCCGTAGCTGTTCGCGAACGACCACGCCATGCTGCCGCGAGGCGATCTCCAGGATCCGGACGTCCGGATGGGTGACGCTCATGCTTCAGCATCGTTTCCCATCCGGGGTGTTGGCATGGCTGGATGGTCCAGGCGGTCGACCCGGCAGGCCCGCTCCTCTCCCGGCGCTCGCCCCCAGCGCCCCTCGGTTGCGGCGACCATCTGCGGATCGGCCGCCGTGGGGAACGGGCGGCCAGGGATACGCCCGACCCGGAGGCCATCGGTGAGCTGGTGGCGGCGTTGGTGGACGAGGCTCCGGTGGTGGTGGGGGCGGCCGTCCGGGCCTTCGGGAGCGTGCGAGGGAAGGACTGGAGAGCAGGTTCACGCCACGCGGACTCTGCCATCAGTCCGACCGGAGGGCGACGGCGGGATCGATCAACGTGGCACGGCGGGCGGGCAGGAAGCCGGCCAAAGCGGAAACGCCTGCCAGGGCGGCGAGCACCACGGCGTACGTGACCGGATCGGAGGTGTCCACGCCGTACAAGAGCGCGCCCAGGGCGCGGGTGGTCGCCCACGCGAGCGGAAGCCCGACTCCCAGGCCCGCCAGCGCGAGCACCCCGGTGTCCCCGAGGACGCCGGCGCGCACGCGGCGCGAGGTGGCTCCGAGCGCCATGCGGATCCCGATCTCCCGTGTTCGCTGCCTGACGGCGTATGCGATGACCACATAGATGCCCAGGGAGAAGAGGACGAGCCCGAAGACGGCGAACCCCGTCACGAGCAGGACGATGAACCGGCGCGGAAAGAGGGCTCGGTCGACGAGGTCGAGCATGGTCTGCGCCGCCGCCACCGGGAGCGTGGGGTCGGCTCGCCGCAGCGCGGCGCGAACGTCCGTGACCATGGACGCCGGGGGGACCCGGCTGCGCACGACGAGGTCGAGGGACTGGTAGTTGAGCACTTCTTGCGCAACCGGCAGGTACATCTCGGGCTCCGCCGGACGGTCGAGGGCGAAGTAGCGCACGCCGCCCACCACGCCCACGATCCGGCGGTCCCTGCCGCTTACGCGCACGAAGCGCCCGACGGCCTCCTGGTCGGGAAAGAGCGCGGCGGCGAGCAGGTCGTTCACGATGACGACGCGCTCGGCGTCCGCTCCGTCGCCGTCGTGGAACGTGCGGCCGGCCTCCACCGGGATCGCCATGGCGTCCAGGTAGCCGGGGCTGACGATGCGGATCAGGGGGAGCAGCGTCTCCGTCTCGCCGGACTCATCCGGCGCCTCGCTGGGCCGGACATCCCATCGACGCCATCCGAAGTTGTCGCCGAGGGGAAGGGCGTCGGTGAGACCGAGTGCGTCGACGCCCGGCACGGCCTTCACCTCGCGGACGATGTCGTCGAGGTATGCCTGGCGGACCTCGGGCGAGGTCTGGCCTGCCGCGGGATCGACGCGCATGACGACGAGGTTCGCCGTCGCGAAACCGGGATCGGTACCGAGCACCCTGAGGAGGCTGCGGGTGAGGAGACCGGCCCCCGTGAGCAGCACGCAACCCAGGGCCACCTCCGCCACGACGATGCCCCGCCGCACCCAGGCGCCGGCGCCCCCGGTCGACCCCCGGCTGCCGTCGGACAGCGAGGACGAGGCTCCGCCGCCGGTGGCCTGGAAGGCCGGGAGAACTCCGACGGCGACGCTGGTGAGGACCGTCGCCAGAGCGGTGAGTCCGGCCACTGTGGGGTCCACCCGGACCTGGCTCAGCAGGGGGATGGCCGTTCCCCGGATCCCGGCAAGGAGTGCGGTGGCGGCCACCGACAGCAGGAGGCCGAGCGTGGCCCCACTCGCGCCGAGGAGCAGGCTCTCCACGAGCAGCAAGCGTACGAGCCGGAGTCGAGAGGCGCCGAGCGCGGTACGGACGGCCATCTCCCTTCGTCGCCCCGAGCCCCGGAGGAGCAGCAGGTTCGAGAGATTCGCGCACACGAGCAGCAGCAGGAAGCCCACCGCCGCGGCCAGCACGAGCAGTGGCAGGGTGAAGCGGCCGCTGACCCGATCGGTCAGGGTGGACAGCCTGGGCGCCAGCTTGTTGCGGGGACGATCGCCAGCGTGCCGAGGGATGACGTGCTTCCCGATGGCGGTGGCCTCCGTCTGCGCCGCCTCCATGTCGACGCCGTCTTCGAGCCGGCCCACCAGCGCGAGGGTGTTTCCCCGGCGGTCCGTCTCGTCGCTGAGGGGGAACGGAACGAAGTAGTCGGCCGCGCGCCCGGGCGTGAATGTGGCGGCGAAGTCGAACGACCCCGGGAGTACGCCGATGATGGTGGCTGCGTTGCCGTCGAGGGTGATGGTGCGTCCGAGCACGCTCGGGTCGTCCGCGAAACGGGTGTGCCAGAAGTCGTGGGAGAGGACCACGGTCATGGGCGCCCCCCAGCGACTCTCCTCTTCGTCGAAGTACCGCCCGAGCCGGGGCCGCACCCCGAGCAGGGGGAAGAAGTTCCGGGTCACCGGGACCTGCGTGACGCGCGTGGGCTCGCCCGCCGCGCCGAGTCGGACCCCGCCGGGCACGTAGAACGGAGAGAAGCCCGCGATGTCCGAGAACGAACTGCCCTCCGCCAGGAGCTGCTCGAGGGCGGTGACCTGGACGGTCTGCGCCGAGAGGTTCTCGGAGGTGCCGTTCGCGATCCACACCAGGCGGTCGGGCTCGTCGAAGGGGAGGGGGCGGATGAGCAGCGCCTGGCAGATGCTGAACACCGTGGCACCCGCCCCGATGCCGAGCGTGGCGATGGCGACGGCGAACGACGTGGCGGCCGCGTCGCGACGCAGGACATGCATGGCGAATCGCAGGTCGTTCCCGAGCCCGTCGAGGGCAAGGCCGGCGCCGTGCAGGCCCGGTATGCGAACGAGCATGCGGAGCGTCTGGCTCCAGTACCACACGCGGGCCGCGGTCTTGCCGCGGGCCGCGAGGACGTCGCGGTAGCGCTCCTCGAGGTCACCGAGGAGGAACTCACGCTCGGCGGCGGGCGTGACCCACCCGAGAAGGCGCTCCGGCAGGCGGGGCGGCCGGGTGCTCATCGAGCGCCTCCCTTCGCTCCGCCCGACTCCACCCAGGCGATCTGGTCCTGGATGCCGGCGGCCATCCGGCGCAGCCCGGCGATGGCGGTGCGCAGGGCTTCGAGACCAGCGCCTTCAACCCGATAGAGGCGCCTACGCCGTCCGCCCCGCTCGGGGGTAGGATCCCCTACCGTGGAGGTGAGGAGCCCGTCCCGCTCCAGGCGCGCGAGCCCGGTGTACACCGCGCCCACCGCGGCCGACCGGCCGCTTCGCTCCTCGATCTCCCGGTGGACCGCCGCTCCGTATGCGTCCTCGCCCAGGCGCACGAGGGCCATGAGAAGGAGGATCTCGAACTCCCCGAGTGTCCTGGCCAAGATACCCTCCCGCGTATGTATGTACTGCTATGCAGGGGATAAGACGCCGCGGCGAGGTCGCAGGTTGGAACGTCGGACAGCGCGGGACGACGTTTCAGGTATGGGTATACCGGCACTCCTCCCAGGAGGTGTGCCCGTTTGCTCAGAAGTTCTCGGTGGTCGCGGCGGAAAGCGATTATGCTGCGCGACCGTCCTGGGAGGCCGAGTGGGATCGCGACCCGTCCGATCCGGACGACGACGGGCCCACCGACGCGGTGATCCCCACCACGGACGGCCCTGCCCTGGTCGACCTCATGCGCAGGAGCGAGGACGAGTGGGACGCGTACACGCGGGGGTCGGCCATGCGGCGGGCGGGGTACTCGGGGCTCCGGCGCAATGTGGCCATCGCGTTGGGGAATTGGCTGGCGGCGAGCGATGCGACCGACCCGGAGGCCGTGGGCGTTCTGGTGGCGGCGCTGTCGGATGAGGACCCGGTGGTGGCGGAGGCGGCGGCGTGGGCGTTGGGGCGGGCAAAGCGACCACACTACGGATAGAACGAGCATGGACGAGCCACTGGACGAAATCGCGGTGCGCGTGCTCGGTTCCCTGATGGAGAAGGAGTTCACGACCCCCGACAACTACCCGCTCACGCTCAAGGTGCTCACTGCGGCCTGCAACCAGATGTCGAGCCGCGAACCGGTCATGGACCTCGACGAAGAGGCGGTGCGTCGCGGCCTGGACCGTCTGGCCGGCCGGTCCTTCGCGCGGGGGATCCATGCGGCGACGCCTGTGTGATGCGGTGCCGTCAGGAGATCGGGGAGAGGCTGCACCTGCACCGGCCCGAGCTCGCGGTCCTTTCGGTGCTCATGCCAAGGGGGGCACAGACGGCGGGCGAGCTCAGGACTCGAGGGGGCAAGCCACGGTGGGGCCGACAGGGTCGAGGAACTCGAGGCGAGAGGTACGCGCGCTGCGTGAAGAGGTGGCCGAGGTGCGGGCAGAGCTCCAGGCCTTCCGGCAGCAGTTCGAGTGACGAGGGTGGCAGGGCCGGTGAACCATGGCCGGACCCATGCACTAACGCGACATTTGATGTCCTTTCGCCCCTCCTTTTCGTCCGAATTGTGACAGGAGTCCAGGCATGCCGGGAGTCGAAGGGCGGGTGACGCTGGTCACAGGAGCCGGCCGTGGGATCGGTCGGGCAGCGGCGAAGCTTCTCGCGTCCAGGGGCGCTCGGGTGATGGCAGCGGCCCGGAGCGAGGATCAACTCCGAACCCTGGGGTTGGACTACGTGGCAGCCGACCTGGGTACCGCCGAAGGGTGCACCCGGGCCGTGCGCGAGACGGAGGAGCGGCTGGGGCCCGTCGAGATCCTCGTCTGCAACCATGGAATCGGCTCGGCCCACGAGCGGGTGCTCTGGGAGCAGGAGCCGGAGGCCTGGGCCGAGTCCATGCGGATCAACCTGGACGGGCCCTTCTTCCTGTCTCGGGCCGTTCTGAAGGGTATGGTCGACCGAGGCTACGGCCGGTTGGTCTACACCAGCTCCACCTCCGCAGAAGTAGCGGAGCACGCGGGGAGTGCCTACAACAGCTCCAAGGCCGGGCTGCTGGGTCTGATGCGATCCGTGGCTCGGGATGCCGGAGCATACGGGGTGACGTCCAACGCCGTGTTGCCTGGTTGGGTGCGGACGCCCATGGCCGATCTTTCGGCCGAGGCCGAGGCCCGGGATCGCGGCGTCACGACGGATCAGGTGTGGGGGGAAAGAGAGGCTTTGTACACGGCGGGCCGTGTGGTGTCCCCGGAGGAGGTGGCCGAACTCATCGCCTTCCTGGCTTCGGAGGAGTCCAGCGGCGTGAGCGGAGAGGCCATCAGGGTGGCGCTGGGGAGTGTCCTGTGAGGATCGTCCGCTCGGGGAAGATCGTGGACGGCGCCGGCCCGGTAGCCGTTCCCGCGCCGGCGCGAGCACCCATCGGCCCGTCGCATGGGCAGCCCGCCCCTTCCGTCGTGGTGGTGGGCGCGGGTGCCGGGGCAACATCCTTCGCGAGGCGAGGCCGGGGCACCTCCCGGGAGGCGAATCAGGTAGGAGAGCCGTTCAGGGAGCGAGGAATACGCGTCCGGTCCTCAATCTTCTCTCAGGTTCCTCCTCACTTCCGCCAACCCGCCCCCGTCCATCACCCGCTTGTAGCCCGCCTGCTTCAAGGCTTGTACCGCAACCGTGGATCGCGATCCGCTGGCGCAGTACACGAGGATCCCCGCATCGCGCCCGATGCCGCGGCTCTCCAGTGCCGCGCCGTTGATCTTCGTCAGGGGAATGCATATCGCGCCGGGCATGTGACCGAAGAAGAACTCCAGGCGTGAGCGCACGTCGATCAGGACGGTGACCTTCTTGTTGCGGAACTTCATCGGGTTCCCGGTTTGGTTGTGGAGGGCACCGTGGGTCGCGAAAGAGGTCAAAGTGTATCCACGCGGCCGTTGGTGACCAATCCCTGCCGGCCATCCCGGATCTTCGTGCGAGGTCAGGGCGGACCACCTCTGGGTCGGCTCGTCCGCGACGCCGAAGCGCGATGATGCTGCGAGGAAGCCAGGGGGGCCGAGTGGGATCGTGACGGGCAATGGTCATCCACGGCATGAATGATTATCATCTATGTCATGACGAATCGACCCTTGCCGAGGCTTCTCACCGACGCGGTCCAACGGGTCGGCCGTACGATGCCGGTCGTGGTTGTCACGGGTGCTCGGCAAACGGGCAAGAGCACTCTTGTCGGGGATCTGTTGCCCGGGCGCCGGGCGTACCACACCCTGGACGATCTCGACGTGCGGGCACTTGCGGAACGGACCCCGGATGAATTGGTGGAGCGACCGGGGCCCATGGTGCTCGACGAGGTCCAGAGGGTCCCGGATCTGTTGCTCGCTGTGAAGCGCGCGGTGGATCGAGAGCGGCAGCCCGGGCGCTACATCCTCACGGGCTCCGCCAACCTGTTCCTCATGAAGTCCGTGTCCGAGTCCCTGGCGGGTCGCGCCGCGTATCTGTCCCTCTGGCCCATGACCCGGCGAGAGCGGTTGGGGCAGGGACGTGCCGGTCTTTGGTCGGAGCTGCTCGGTCATCCATGCGAACATTGGCCCGAGATCTTGAACGCCACGGATCCGGAACCGGCAGACTGGCGCCCGGCCGTCGGGGAGGGGGGATACCCGGTTCCCGCCGTCGAATACTCCGACCCCACGGATCGTGCCATCTGGTTCGATGGGTACATCCGCACCTACCTGGAGCGCGACCTCCAGGACCTCTCCTCCATCGACAATCTCGTCGACTTCCGTCGGCTCATGGGCGCGGCCTGCCTCCGGTTGGGGCAGCTCGTGAACCAGACAGAGTTGGGACGCGATGTCCAGCTTCCGCAGCCTACCGTGCGCCGGTGGCTCAATCTGCTGGAGGCGTCTTACCAGCTCGTTCCCCTCCCGGCGTACTCCGTCAACCGGACCAAGCGGCTGATCAAGACCCCGAAGGCCTATTGGTCCGACACGGGTCTCGCGCTACGCCTCGCCGGCACGACGGAACCAACGGGCGCCCATCTGGAGAACCTCATCCTGTCCGACCTGCTCGCGTGGCGTGACGGGACGCTCTTGGACCGTCCAGGACTGTTCTACTGGAGGACGGCCACAGGCGAGGAGGTGGATTTCGTGATCGAACAAGGCTCTGATCTCCTTGGTGTCGAGGTGAAGGCCACGACGCGCGCCCGCCCCTCGGACGCCAAACACCTGCGGACGTTCCGAGACGAATACGGGGACTCGGTGCGCGGCTGCCTCGTCCTGTACGGGGGAGACGACGTGGAATGGCTCGGTCCTCGCATCCTCGCTGTGCCGTGGTGGCGGGTGATCTGAGTATGGGTATGCCGGCAGATCTGCCAGGAGGTGTGCCCGTTTGCTCAGAAGTTCTCGGTGGGCGCGGCGGAAAGCGATTATGCTGCGCGACCGTCCTGGGAAGCCGAGTGGGATAGCAACCCGGACGATCCCGACGACGACGGGCCCACCGAGGCGGTGATTCCTTCCACCGATGGGCCTTCTCTGGTTGACCTCATGCGCATGAGCGAGGACGAGTGGGACGCGTACACGCGGGGGTCCGCCATGCGGCGGGCGGGGTACTCGGGGCTTCGACGGAACGTGGCCATCGCGTTGGGAATTGGCTGGCGGCGAGCGATGCGCCCGACCCGGAGGCCGTGGGCGTTGGGGAGAATGAGCGCTGACAGGCAGTCGTTCAGCCGAGCATCACCCCCGAACGGTGTCGAGCACCGCCGGCCATGCACACGCCACCCTTGCTCCATGTAGTCTCATGAGACTACATTTCGGCCATGAAGGCCGTGGGAATCCGCGAGTTGAAGGCTCGTCTGAGCCAATACCTCCGCGACGTCCAGCGGGGTGAGGTCGTGCTCGTCACCGACCGTGGGCGCGTTGTGGCCGAGGTCCGCCGGCCCGGAGGCGACACCCCATCCATGGAGTCCGCCACTGACCGAGCCCTACGCCGCCTGGCCGAGGGAGGCGGGCTCCTCATCGGCGAACCGCACGATCCAGGGGCCTATACGGCCTCGCCCGTGGAGGTTGCCGTGGGCACCGTCGCCGAGATCCTCGCCGCGGAGCGACAGGAGGGGTGATCGCCTACGCGGAGAGCAGCGCCGTCCTCTCCTGGATCCTCGGCGAGGCGGAAGGCGATACCGTGCGAAGGGCCTTCGCGGACGCCGAACGGGTGGTTTCCTCCACCCTCACCCAGGTGGAGTGTTCGCGGGCCCTGACCCGCGCCGTAGGGCTAGGTCGCCTGGGGCGAGGCGAGGAGCTGGCGAGCCTGAGGCTCTTGGACGCGGCAGCGGCGAGATGGGCCGTCCTGGAGATGTCGGGCAAGGTGCTCGCACGGGCCCGCGGCGCCTTCCCATTGGAGCCCGTGCGAACACTCGACGCACTCCACCTCGCCACTGTACTGCAGTTCCGGGAGGCGATGCCGGACCTGGTTGTCGTGTCCCTGGACGACCGTGTACGAGCCAATGCCGTCGCCCTCGCCCTTCCCGTCCTGCCGTAGCTTCCTTCGCTGAACAGGTCTGAGACGCCCTGAGGTGAGGTCCTGGCCGGTGTCTTTCTTCTGGCGTCCCCCCGCTGGATGGGTGGGCCGCCGAAGTGCCGGCCACACCCCGGTTCCGGCAACTCAGATATGGGCATACCGGCACATCTGCCAGGAGGTGTGCCCGTGGAACGTGCGGTTCGCCTCGGTCGCGGCTGAGCGCGACTACACTGCGCGCGAGTCCTGGGAGGCCGAGTGGGACCGCGACGAAGACGATCCGGAGGGTGAGGGTCCCATCGAGGCGGTCATACCTTCGACGGACGGCCCCTCGTTGGTGGCCCTCATGCGGATGTCCGAGGACGAGTGGGACGCGTACACGCGAGGGTCGGCCATGCGGCGGGCGGGGTACTCGGGGCTGCGTCGCAACGTGGCCATCGCGTTGGGGAACTGGCTTGCTGCGAGTGATACGCCCGACCCGGAGGCCGTCGGTCAGCTCGTGGCGGCGCTGTCGGACGAGGATCCGGTGGTGGCGGAGGCTGCGGCCTGGGGGCTGGGACGCATGCAGGGCTGACCCCGGCCGGCGCCGTCCGGCAGGCCGCCGGCGTGCGGCTTCGCGGCGGCGGGGTTCGGCTCACACTGTCTTCGCAGCCACGAACCGACCCGGCGAAGCCGTCGGCTACAAAGCCCATGACTATCCTGGTGTTTGCAGCCAGCGATGCGGTGGCGGCTGGGCAGGGCGGCAAACCTGGTGATAGTCACGGTCTTTGCAGCCATCGCTGGCGGATCGGCCATTGGCGGCGGCGACGACCGCACACGCTGGCCCCGCGCGGCCGCGCCGTCCCTCAATCCCCGACAGCCGAACCTCAGCGCTGCGGCATCCTGGAACCCAGCGCCAGGCACAAGCGTGCGAGGACCTTGTCGGGTTCCCTGGTGAGTTGCCGCGGCGTGAATCGGAGGACCATGATCCCACGGGCGGCGAGGGCGGCATCGCGGCTACGGTCGTCCTCGAACGCGGGCCGCTGGCGGTGGTACGCATATCCGTCGATCTCCACGGCCAGGCCGTGGTCCGGAAACAGGAGGTCGACCTCGAGGCCGTGGACCCTGGCGTTGGTCCTGGGCTGCGGGACGCCCGCCTTGCGGAGTCTCTTCAGGAGCAGAAACTCGGGCGGGGAGCGGGTGAGCGCCGGCTCCGGGATGTCGTTCAGCAGTGCCCGCAGCTTTCGGCAACCGGGCCGGCCGGGGTACACCTCGCCCGCCTGGTCGAGCTCGAGTACCTGGTCGTGCACCGCGCGAGCCCCGGCCAGCCGCACGTCTACGAGCTCGTCTACTCGGGTGAGGGCGACGACGGCCGCGCTTTCCTGCCCGGCCTGCTCGATCCGACGGAGCTCCGGCACCCCCACTACGATGGCCAGCGGCCGGGCCTGGGAGGGGGGCGGCCGGGGCAGAACGCGGAGCGGCCGGGGGGTGGCCGGCCCCTGGCCGGGCCCCGGCCGGGGGGGAGCCGGACAGCCCCGACGCCCCGAAACCGCTTGCGGGACACCGAGAATCCGGGCTCCGGCGACGCACCCCCCACGATAGCGTATATGGAGGAAGTCGATGCGTCGTACGTAGTGGCGGGTCATAGGAACGGAAGCCACCCGTGAGCTAGGCCGCTCTCTCCTTAGCCGCTCTCGTGCCGGAGCACCTGAGGGCGCTCCGGGCACGGGGCTACGCCGCCTCGACCGTGGCGGCCCGGAGGCGGCACCTGCGGGATCTCACGACGTGGCTCGAGGACCGCGGCATCACCCGCCCCGGCCAGGTCACGCTCCCCGTGATCGAGCGCTACCGGCTGCACCTGTACGAGCGCCGCAAGCGCGACGGCAGCCCACTCGGCTGGGGCTCGCAGGCCCAGCACCTGACGGCCGTGAAGGGCCTCTTCAAGTGGCTCACGCGCACGCACCACCTGTCCTCGAACCCCGCGGCAGAGCTCGAGCTGCCGCGCCTGCCGAAGCGCATCCCGAGGACCGTGCTCACCGCCCGCGAGGTCGAGCTCGTCCTCGAGACGCCGGACCTCACCGAGCCGATGGGCGTGCGGGACCGCACGATCCTCGAGCTGCTCTACTCGACCGGCATCCGCCGCGCGGAATGCTGCACGCTCGTGCTCACCGACGTCGACCTCGCCCGCGGGGTCGTGCTCGTGCGCGAGGGCAAGGGCGCACGCGACCGCTACGTCCCTCTCGGCGAGCGCGCCGCGCTCTGGCTCGGCCGCTACCTCACCGACGTGCGGCCGCGCTACGTCACACCGCCCGACGAGGGTCGGCTTTTCCTGAGCACGCGCGGCCGCGGGCTCACGCCGAAGCGTCTCGGCGCGCTGGTGAGCGGCTACGTCGACGCGGCGGCGATCGGCAAGCACGGCTCCTGCCACGTGTTTCGGCACACCATGGCCACGCTCATGCTCGAGGGCGGCGCCGACGTGCGCCACATCCAGGAGATCCTCGGCCACGCCGAGCTCTCCACCACGGCGCTCTACACCCACCTCTCGATCGCCCAGCTCCAGGACGTGCACCGCCGGACCCACCCGGCCCGGATGGAACACCGGACGGACGAGCCGTGAGGTCCACGCCGGAGAACCCCGGAGGGAGCCCGTTTGCAAACCCTCGGTTTGCGAACCTGTGGCGAGGGCGGCGGCGCGGGCGAGGGCCCGTGTCCGCGACAAGGCGGCCTCATGCGACGCGGGACCGGTGCGTCAGCACGAACGCGCCGCCGCGCCGCGGGCTCCCGGAGGCGCGCCTGGGCGGCCGAACGACCCCACTCCATCAGCGAGTGGGGAACCCACCCTCCGACCAGCTCGGTGCCCGGGTCCCGAGCGGCGCGGGCCGGCTGCGTGCCCTGCACTACGCTCCGGGCACCGGGCGAGCCGGTCGCCTGGCGGCTCCCTTTCGAATAATGGCGCCAGTGGGCTATTTGCTTAACTCAAGTGACCACTACATCTTGTGGTCATGGGAATCGCGGCGTCGAAGCTCAAAGGGGGGGTGGACTACCCCCGCGATCGGCTTGAATTCGACGAGTTCTTCCCCGACGAAGAGAGCTGCCTGGCCTACCTCGAGCGGGTTCGCTGGCCGGATGGGTTCGTGTGTCCGCGCTGCGGGACCATTGGCCCCCCTTGGCGGTCGTCTGGGGGCCTGCTCGTGTGCCGAGCGTGTCCGGGGCAAGTCTCGGTTCTGTCGGGGACGATCTTCCACCGTACACGCAGTCCGCTTCGGAACTGGTTCCTGGCGGCCTGGCAGATCACGAGTCAGAAGTACGGCGCAAACGCTCTGGGGCTCCAGAGGGAGCTGGACTTGAAGAGCTACCAGACGGCGTGGGCCTGGCTGCACAAGTTCCGCAGGGCGATGATCCGTCCGGGTCGTGATCGGCTGGACGGCATCGTCGAGGTGGACGAGGCCTATGTCGGCGGTGTCGAAGAAGGTGGACGTGGCCGCCACACCGTGACCAAAGCCATTGTCGCCGTTGCAGTTGAGATCGTTTGACGAGGAGCGGCTCGGGCGGGCCCGGATGGAAGTGATCCCCAATGTACGTGCCGCCACTCTGGGGCCCTTCGTGAAGTCCGCGATAGAGCCGGGGGCCACGGTCATCACCGACGCCTGGAGCGGATACACGGACGTGGAGTCGCTCGGATACGATCACGTTGTCCTCAACCAAGCCGCCTCGGCGGACCCCGCCCACGTGTCGCTGCTGGGACCGCACCGCGTGATCTCGCTCGTCAAGCGCTGGCTGCTGGGGACCTACCAGGGCGCCGTCGCGGTCGCACATCTGCCCTACTACCTCGACGAGTTCACGTTCAGGTTCAACCGGCGAACGTCTCGCGCCCGCGGCCTCCTGTTCTACCGCCTCCTTGAGCACGCCTGCCAGATAGCGCATTCGCCGACCGCAACCCTGTACCGCAGCACCGGCCGCGGCCCTCCTCGCCGGCGTCGATCGTGAGAACCCGCACACCACTACATCTCGTACCCACTTGAGTTAAGCAAATAGCCCACTTGGCGCCATTATGCGAACTTGCCCTCGCACCCCGCCCGCGCTCGGCCTCGGTAAACCTCGGCTTGCACGTAACCAAGTTACGTCAACTCGGGCCCGGGCCGGCCGGAGCGGGTCCCGCCCGTGAACTACCGGTGCCAAACGGGTAGAACAGGAGTAGCTTGCTGTGACAGGAACTGTGACGCCAACCGTGACGGTCGCCATGGAAGCCAAGGCCAAAGAACGACTCTACCGGCTCGTGGACCAGATCCCCGACGGGGAGGTCCACGCCGCCGAGCGCTACCTCGAGTACCTGGCCAAACAGGGTGATCTGCTCGTGCGCGCGCTGCTGAGCGCGCCCGCGTCGGACGAGCCCCTGAGCGACGAGGACCGCAAAGCGCTGGCAGAGGGCCGCCGTGCCCTCGACGAGAGCGATGTGGTCACGGACGAGGAGCTGCGCGCCGAGCTCGGGATATGAGCTGGAAGCTGGTCTGGACCAGGCCGGCGCTGAGGGACATGAAGAAGCTCGATCAGCAGCGGGCCCGACGCATCCGCGAAGGCCTCGTGCGGCTGGCCGAGACGGGCCATGGAGACGTCGTGAAGCTCACGGACGTGGACCCGCCGGAGTGGCGCCTCCGGGTCGGCGATCACCGAGCGTTTTTCCGCTACTGCCCGAGGCGAACGAGATCGCCGTGCTGCGGGTGCGGTCACGCGACCAGGCCTACTGAGCCTGCCCGTACGACGCCCCTCGCACGGTGAAAACCTCGCGTCCGGGGTATCTCGCCGAATTGCAATGAATCGGAGGGAATTGAGCGGCTAAGAAGAGGAGCAACAGCGACTTAGCGATCAGAGAATCGGAAAACTGCGTCTAGGGGGCTTTTCACCCGAAAGTTCTCGCGCGTGGCGAAGGAGCCGGATTATGCCCCGCGCTCCGCCTGGGAGGCGGAGTGGGACCGTGACCCGAACGATCCCGACGACGACGGACCCACCGAGGCGGTCATCCCACCACCGACGGCCATGCGGCGGGCGGGCTACCCGGGGCTGCGGCGCAACGTGGCCATCGCGCTGGGGAACTGGCTGGCGGGGAGTGATACGCCCGACCCGGAGGCCGTGGGCGAGCTGGTCGCGGCGCTTTCGGATGAGGACGCTGCCGTCGCCGAGGCGGCGGCTTGGGCGCTCGGGCGGGTGGGCGAGAGGCCCTGAGGCATCGCCCCCTGAACAGGTTCCCGGTTGGCGGCAAACCCGCGGCGGTGGATCTTGGCATCACGACGCGCGAGGCGCTCGCTCCGGACGTGAACGTGCTGGTCGCCCTCGCGTGGCCGAACCATGTCCACCGAACGCCATCGCCGAGTTCGAGCGGATCCAGCACTTCGGCGGTTGAGGCCGGCGGGCTGCGCCTGCGGTACGGACGGGAGCGGGGACCCTGCCGGACGCCTAGGGTGGCCGGCAGGGTCCCCGTTCCGTCGTCAGCCCTTCTGCCGCTCGGCCAGGGTCCGGTCCAGGTTCTTGTAGCTCCACTCCATGCCGTCGGTCATGCCGGTGGCGACGGCCTCGTCGCGGCTGGCCCGTGAGTCGTACTCGATGAGCGTGGTCATCACGGTCGCCCCGTCGTGCTCCTCGAAGGTCACCGTGATGAGGGCCGGCTCGGCGCCCATGCTCCCGCCGACGTCGCCGGGGTCGAAGGCCTCGGTGTTGTGGAGACGGGCGGGGGCGTCGACCTCGAGGTACTCGCCGTGGAAGCCGAACTCCTTCCCGTCGGCGTCGCCGCGCCAACGCCAGCGGAAGGTCCCGCCCGCGCGGACGTCCATCTCGCACACCGTCATCGTCCACCCGGGATATCCGGTGAGCCAGCGCCGCAACAGCTCGGGGGTCGTGTAGGCTTCCCAGACCAGCTCGCGGGGCGCGCGGAACGCGCGCTTGACGCTGACCTGTGTGTCGCCGGGCAGGGAGACCTGCGCGGTCTCGGGGAGGGTCACCATGGTCGACTCCTTGCTCTCGTGGGTCTCGGGGTGGGGGTCAATCGGATCGCCGCGCGGCCTTGAGCTCGTCCAGCACCGCGTCCAGGCGCCGGAACTGGGACTCCCAGAGGTCCCGGTACCGGGCGATCCAGTCGGTCGCGGCGTCCAGGGGCGCGGTCTCGAGGCGACGGAGCCGGCGGGTACCGTCCTGGTCCACGGAGACCAGGCCCGCGCGCTCGAGGACCTTCAGGTGCTTCGAGATGGCCGGCTGGCTCATCTCGAAGGGCTCGGCCAGCTCTCCCACCGACGCCTCGCCGGTAGCGAGCCGCGCCAGGATGGCGCGACGGGTCGGGTCGGCGAGCGCGAAGAACGTCGCGTCGAGGAGGTCGGCGTCCGGCGTCATCATAACCATACAGTTATATAATATGCTGGTTATGGATTGGGCAAGTCCGCTGGCCGGGGGCGACGTAGACCAGCTCGGCCGGATCGGGGGTCGGAAGAGCCGCGCGGCCGGGGTTGCCATCGCGGAGCGTGCAGCGACTCATCGGGCGCTACGATGGGTCCCTCCTGGGAAGCCGAGTGGGATCGCAACTCTGCCGACCCCGAAGACGACGGGCCGGCCGAGGCGGTGATTCCCATGACTGACGGCCCAGCCCTTGTCGACGTCATGCGTATTGAGTGAGGACGAGTGGGACGCGTACACGCGGGGGTCGGCCATGCGGCGGGCGGGATACTCGGGGCTGCGGCGCAACGTGGCGATTGCGTTGGGCAACTGGCTGGCTCCATGTGGTACGCCCGACCCGGAGGCCGTAGGCGAGCTCGTCGCGGGGCTATCGGACGAGGATCCCGCGGTGGCGGAGGCGGCGGCGTGGGCGCTGGGGCGCATAAGGCGCTTGTGCTGACGGCCCCAGCGGTGGGCGGCCAGGAGGAAACGCTGCATGCCGCGAACTCCCGAAATTCCGCTAGTGGGCTATTTGCTTAACTCAAGTGACCACTACATCTTGTGGTCATGGGAATCGCGGCGTCGAAGCTCAAAGGGGGGGTGGACTACCCCCGCGATCGGCTTGAATTCGACGAGTTCTTCCCCGACGAAGAGAGCTGCCTGGCCTACCTCGAGCGGGTTCGCTGGCCGGATGGGTTCGTGTGTCCGCGCTGCGGGACCATTGGCCCCCCTTGGCGGTCGTCTGGGGGCCTGCTCGTGTGCCGAGCGTGTCCGGGGCAAGTCTCGGTTCTGTCGGGGACGATCTTCCACCGTACACGCAGTCCGCTTCGGAACTGGTTCCTGGCGGCCTGGCAGATCACGAGTCAGAAGTACGGCGCAAACGCTCTGGGGCTCCAGAGGGAGCTGGACTTGAAGAGCTACCAGACGGCGTGGGCCTGGCTGCACAAGTTCCGCAGGGCGATGATCCGTCCGGGTCGTGATCGGCTGGACGGCATCGTCGAGGTGGACGAGGCCTATGTCGGCGGTGTCGAAGAAGGTGGACGTGGCCGCCACACCGTGACCAAAGCCATTGTCGCCGTTGCAGTTGAGATCGTTGACGAGGAGCGGCTCGGGCGGGCCCGGATGGAAGTGATCCCCAATGTACGTGCCGCCACTCTGGGGCCCTTCGTGAAGTCCGCGATAGAGCCGGGGGCCACGGTCATCACCGACGCCTGGAGCGGATACACGGACGTGGAGTCGCTCGGATACGATCACGTTGTCCTCAACCAAGCCGCCTCGGCGGACCCCGCCCACGTGTCGCTGCTGGGACCGCACCGCGTGATCTCGCTCGTCAAGCGCTGGCTGCTGGGGACCTACCAGGGCGCCGTCGCGGTCGCACATCTGCCCTACTACCTCGACGAGTTCACGTTCAGGTTCAACCGGCGAACGTCTCGCGCCCGCGGCCTCCTGTTCTACCGCCTCCTTGAGCACGCCTGCCAGATAGCGCATTCGCCGACCGCAACCCTGTACCGCAGCACCGGCCGCGGCCCTCCTCGCCGGCGTCGATCGTGAGAACCCGCACACCACTACATCTCGTACCCACTTGAGTTAAGCAAATAGCCCACTTCCGCTATTGCCTGCCGCACGCGGGTCACTCGACTTCCGATGTGTCGATTGGGAGACGCACAAGGTAGTCACCGTGCGCGGTGCCTGGTTCAAAGAGACAGCTTCAGCGAACTTGGAAGCGACGCTGAACAGGCATGCGAGCGAGGGATGGCGAGGCGTCAATTCCTTCCGGCTAACGGGCGGCAGCTCCATCACTACCGTCCTGGAACGCGATGCTGACTGAACCAGCATCAGCCCAATGCCGTGAGTGCTCGGGATCAGGGCCCGGGTTTGTGAGCGGTTATGGTGCTCGCTCGACCCGAATGGGCGGGAAACAATCCACGTGCACCCAGACGACCTAAGGAAGGCTGACACCGTGCGGCAACTTCTGGCAGTCCTTGCTCTTGGCCTCGTTTCCGTCGTGCCGGGAAGTGCACCCGACGGATCGATCGAGGACTTCATCGACCACGAGATGCCTGCTTCAGGCGTGCCCGGCCTGGCGTACGCCGTGGTGGCCGACGGCGAGATGATCTCTGTCGGGGCGCGCGGCGTGGTGAAGATCGGCGGCGACACCGAGGTCACGCCGGACACGCCATTCGTGATCGGCTCGATCTCCAAGAGCTTCACTGCGCTGGCCGTCATGCAGCTGGTCGAGGCCGGCGAGATCGACCTCGACGCCGAGATCTCGCAGTATCTCGCCGTCTTCTCGGGCAGGCCCGCCGGCGCCATCACGATCAGGCAGCTTCTCAGCCACACCAGCGGCTTCTCCACACTGCAAGGCAACCGCGGTGCCGCTGCCTCCCGCGGGGGCGACACGAACCCGAAGGACGTGCTCGAGCGCTCGGTCGACGCACTTGGCGAGGTGACTCCCGCCTACGGACCTGGCCAGCGGTGGGAGTACTCGAACCTCAACTACCAGATTCTTGGCCGCCTGATCGAAGTCGTGAGCGGGCAGGAGTTCCAGGCCTACGTGACGGCCAACATTCTCGAGCCGGTAGGTATGGAGCACAGCTTCGTCGCCGACGGTGAAATCCATGACTCGATGGCGACCGGGCATGACCCATGGTTCACCACGAAGCGAGCACTGGCCGAGAACCCGACCGGCCGCGCAACGGCCCCCCAGGGCGGAATCATCGCGACCGCCCGCGATCTTGCGCGCTACATGCAGATGATGTTGAACGGCCAGGACGACGTGCTCAGCGCCGCAGGCAAGGCGCAGATGATGCGCCCGGCCAGCGCAGCATCGCCAACTTACGGCTTCGGCTGGTACGTGGACGAGGGCAACGGGAGTGTGTGGCACACCGGGGCGAGCCCCGGTTTCGAGTCATTGGCGTGGATGCTCCCCGCCCAGAAGAAGGGGGCGGTGGTGCTCGTCAACGCGGTAGGTGGAGTCGGCTTCGCGGAAACGACCGAGCTCCGCACCGGCATCGCCGCCAGAGGGCTGGGTATCGACTACGCCGGCGAAGGCTCCCGCCTGCCCCAGAAGGCCCTGTTCATCGGCCTGGCGCTCCTGCCGATCGTCTACCTGCTCAGCATGATCTGGGCGTGGCGTCACCGCGCCGCGATACGCGCCAAGTCTGGCATCGCCGGCCGGTTCAGCCTGTGGTTCCCGCTGCTCACCACGCTGGTCGCGGCATGGGTCATCCTTGGTCTGGTGCCACGTCTGTTCGGCTCACCGCTCGCCAACCTCAACCTGTTCCTGCCCGACTTCGTCCTGGTGCTCATCGCGACCGCAGTAACGGGCGTGCTGTGGGCCGTGTTCAGGCTTGGGGTGGCCTATACCGGTCGATCCGGCACCGCTTGATCGCCAGCGAACGTACGCACTGCCGGAACGCGCTCATCGCCGCGAGCGCCGACCGCGGCAGATCCGGGCGGGCGTAGCCGCCCGGAGCGCGACCTCCAGGACCTTTCCTCCATCGACAATCTCGTCGACTTCCGTCAGCTCAGGCGCGACGGAACAACCGATGCCCATCTGGAGAACCTCGTCCTGTCCGATCTGCTCGCGTGGCGGGTGGTGGGTCGTCGTCTCGAGGTCGGTGGCCGGTCGATGACCATCGTCGGCGTCGCTCCTCGGGATTTCCATGGCACGGACTGGAGCGCGGTCCCTTCGGTGGTGGCGCTCCCGGGGAAACACGGTGCGAGGTGTGCCCCTGGAACGTGCGCTTCGCGGACGTGGCCGCGGAGCGCGACTACACTGCGTAAGATGCGCGGAAGGCGAGTAGGGAGGTGGAGCTACGCCAGCTCCTTTCGCCTCGCCTCCAGGGCCTCGCCCACCGATCGCACCGTGTCCGCCGGGACCCCGGTCTCCGCTGCGTAGCGGGGCCAGTCGGCCGCCACCGACTGCGCCTCTTCCACCATCCGGGCTGCGTCCCTCACGGAGAAACGCCGCCCCAACGCCAGGAGGTCGGCGCGGGTGATCTCCGACAGCTTGTCCGCGAGCCTCATCTGGTGGCGGGCCGTGTACCCGCTCCCCGCAGCGAAGGTGATGTCGTATGCCAGCGTGAGGCTCCATCTCCCGTCGGGGCTCATGTGGAAGGAGAGGTTCTTCACATGGTCGTCCTGGTTGCGAGCTACGACGTTGAAGACCGCACGACGGTACCCCTCGTTCACCGCCGCCTGGGGCATCCCCAGGGAGAGGATGGTTCTGAGGTACTCCTCGTACGAGCTGGCGCCGGGCTCGTTGTAGTCCACGTGGAGCAGCCCCCCGAGGGTGTGCTGGTGGAGGCGTCCACCGGGCACGCCTTCGGCCCCGAGGTCGAAGCGGGGGACGAGGAGGTGGCAGTAGCCTCCGTCCGTCTCCAACACGGTGAGCTCGGACATGTGCACGCCGGCGTCGCGGGCCATGTGGGCGTAGGCCGCCTCCACTCGGTTGTACGGCTGCGGCCGTCCCATCTCACCGGGCGGCGCGTCGGGGCCCACCCCGTCGAACTTGAGGATGGCGTGCACGGCCCCGGCCCGCGGCGTGGCGAAAGCCGAGTGTATGGAGCCGTCTGCCGGGTCGTACTGAACGACGGCCTTGGGCCGCATCCCTCCCGCCGACGAGCCGATGCGGTAGATCTCCGGCACAGCGACGGTGGGCTTCCCCCCCTGGACGATGGCGCGGGCGTCGGCCACCAGGTGGGCGAGATCGAGGGCCTCCTGTTCGGCGGACGCCAGCGCGCCGGCCTCGGCCGGGTGGAACGTGAGGGCGCCCAAGGCACGCTCGCCCACGTACAAGAGGTGCTGCACGGGAGACAGCGCCCTCTCCTCCTGGCCACGGGCCGTGTAGTAGGCCCGGATGACCTGACGCCCGAAGGCGTCGGGCAAGGCGTCGGCGAGTACTCCGGGCAGCCCCCGAAAAGACTCCTTGCGCCGGAGCTCGTCGAAGCTGACCGGCCCGGTGAGGCTCAGCGGGAGATGGCGCGGCGAGATCTCCAGTCCGGTACGGCGGAACGCCGGATCGTACTCGAAGACGACGCGGCCGGCTTCATCCTCGGTGACCGCACCCACGGTGCGCCCCCAGAGGCGCACCTCGGCGAGGGCGAACCGCGACTCAGCCACGTCCCTCCTCCCTGCGACGGCGCTTCAGCAGCGTCATGGGGCTCACCGACGGCTCCGGGATGAAGGACTCCAGGGCGGCCAGCCGGCCGTACACGCGCAAGAGCCGGATCACCGTCGCCAGTTGCGGGTTCTCGCCCTGTTCCGCGCGACTCACGGTGCGACGGGACAAATCGGCCTGTGCGGCGGCCTCCTCCTGATTGAGTCCCTGGAGCTTGCGCAACGCCTGAAGCCGGCCGCCCAGCACGGCCATGATCTCTCCATCCGTTCGCGCCTCGAGACCTAAAGAGCTCATTTCGGCTCCTGAGCGCGGAATTGCAACTTTTGTGTCGCGTCGAAGATGGGGGCTTGACCCCGAGCGCGCAAGGCGAACGGTTTGGCCACAAAGGCGCCTTCGTTGTTGACAACAGTTAGATGTTTAGCTAAATGTCTAGGCATGACGACACCGCCCGGACAGACGCGACCGAACGCTCTTCGTGAGCGAGGGCTCGCCGCCGCCGTCATGCTTCTGGTTGTGCTCCTGGCGGGGGCGAACTGGGTGGTGAGCCCAGAGCGGGCGCCCCGCTGGCTCCTGGGCATGCTCATCCTACCCCTGCTGTGGCTCGGGATGACGCTCTGGTACGTCTGGCTGCGGCGATCCAGGCCGGCCTCCAGCCCGGACGATGAACGGGCGAACAGGCGCTACTTCGTCTCCGCGCTGACGCTCGCGGCCGTCTCCGTCGGGATCTGGCAGATCGCCCTCTTCGGCCTCCAGATCTGGGTCAGGTTCGGAGATGATGGTGCGGACCTCACCTTCGAACGCCGCATTCTGGGCCTCGCGTCCAGCGCCGTGTTCATCGTCTTCGGCAACGCGTTGCCGAAGATCCTGACGCCGCTGTCGATCCTCCCCCTGCACCTCGCCGAGCGGGTGACGTCCGCCCGTCGGTTCGTCGGCACGACCTTCGTCGTCCTGGGCCTCGCGATGGCGATGGCCTTCCTGACGCTGCCCGTCGCCTCCGCGAAGGTGCTCGCGCGCTGGGCCACCCTTGGCGGCTGTCTGACGATTCTGGGCGCCATCGTCTGGATGAACATCGGACCGGCCGAGGGCGAGCCATGACGACCAACAGAGTATTCAAAGCGCTCGCGGACCCGACGCGGCGACGCGTTCTCGAGCTGCTCCGGGGAGGCGCCATGACTGCCGGCGAGCTGTCGGATCGTTTCCCCGTCTCGAAGCCGACGATGTCGGCCCACTTCAGTGTGCTCCGGGAGGCCGGTCTCGTCGAGGCGGAGAAGAACGGCCGGATCATCGTCTATCGACTGAGGATGTCCGTCCTGGAAGACGCCCTCCTCGGGTTCGCCAATGCGTTCGGCATCGAGGCGGCGGGCAAGGCCGGGGCGCAGTCGAAGCGCAAGCGGACGGAGCTGCTGAGCGAGGAGGCGTGATGTCCGGCGAGAAGATCGAAGTCGTGTTCTACCACTCCGCGGTCTGTCCGCGCTGTCGTCTCACCGGCATCATGCTGCGCAATGTTCTGCCGAGGCACCCCGGGATCGAGGTGACGAAGGTCGAGTTCCTGACGAACAGGGATCGGGCCCGCCGCGACGGCGTGACGACGATTCCGGCCCTGGTCGCCGGGGGACGCACGCTGACGGGGATCGTCCTGACCCCGGGGAAGGTCGAACGCTTCCTGGGGTCGCTGATGGCCGCGGTGCCGGCGGAATGAGGGAAGAGCGGGCGGCCCCTCGATATCGGCTCTGTCGATGTCCTGATCGCTACTTGCCCCGGGCGGTGCGCAGCATGGCCAACAGCGCCTCCGCCCGCTCGACTCGCTCGGTGTGGCTCTCCACCAGCTCGATCTGCGTTTCGTAGGAAAAGGGGAGCCAAGCCACGAACGCCGGGTTGCTTCGAAGTCGCGAAGCGGCAAGGCGGACCTCGTGCAGGTCCACCTCGTTGTGTCGCAGCTCGGCGATGTTTCCGGGCCACGCCATCCCCAACGTGTCCTGGGCATACCGCGCCTGGCGATTGGTCAGGATGCCCGCTCCCAGTTCGAAGTGACGCAGCTCCTGGGCGATCTGGAGGCTGAGGTACTGCCGCTGGCTTGCGTCGTACCCGTAGTAGTCGGAGAGGGCCTTCTTCAGGTCCGGGTCCCGCAGCAGCCCCAGAGTCCCCGTGGAGCGTAGCTCGTCGAAGGTGTTGGACGTGAGAGCCGGCGTGTGGGTGTACCCGGCCTGGGTCACGGCCAGGATGAAATCCACCGGGGTCTCCAGGGCCTTCGATGGATCCTCGGCGACGTCCATGAGGAGCGCGACGAAGGTGCGGCGCAGTTCCGCGAGCTCGATGGACGCTTTCAGGTTCCCCGTGTCCTGCTGGACGTCGTCGGCGAGGCGGGAGATGTACTCTTGCTCTCGGCGCACATCCTCGAGCCCCTTCCGCCAGTGGTCCACCTGCACGGCCATGAAGATGCCGAGGGCTACGATGACGAGCTCCAGCAGCGCGTGGCCCCACGCCAGGGACCGAGCCATCCGTGCCATACGTTGGAGCATCATGGTCCCTCCGGGGGTGGGTTACCGGGCGATGATACGGGGGGTTGACCGATCCGTCTATTCGCATCCGTGTCCGTCGTCCAGGAATCCCCTGGCGTCTCCTGTCGCCCCTGTCTTCTCGTTCGCCCATGACCCTCCAACCCCGTCGGGTCGCTGGAACGAGACGCGGTGTGGGCCAGCGGTTCGCACCGCAGATGGGTGGTCCTGGACGCGGTCCTCATTCCGCCTGACCGCTACCTCCTCTCACCCCTCCCGTGTGTGGCGCATCTTATCAGCGGTGAGGCCCGCCGAGCTCGCCACGAGCGGGGAGATCTCCTTCTCCTCCCCCTCCTCCACGAGGCCGAGGAGGGTGTGCTCCCGGTGCCGACGTGGTCGTGGCCGAACCCGGCGGTCGCGCGTACGTTGGCCTCGGTTCCACCTAGACCTGAAGGCGACCTCATGGGCGAGCACTCCGAGCGATCCGAGCACGAGTCGAGCCAGTCCGAACCGTCCCCCCTGACGGTGGACCGGCGTGGATGGATGAAGGGCATGGCCGTACTGGCGGGCAGCGCCGCTCTGGGTGTCTCGCAGGCGGGCTGCGCGCCCGCCGGGGGAGGCGGGTCCGGAGCCGTCCCGGCCTCAGGAGCGGAAGTGGTGACCACGCCCCCCGAGGGCGTCGTCGAGACCACCTACGGGAAGGTGCGCGGCTACACGCGAAATGGAGTCTACATCTTCAAGGGGATGGCCTACGGCGACACCACGGCCGGTGAGAACCGTTTCCTTCCGCCGAAGAAGCCCACGCCCTGGACGGACGTTCGCTCGGCGCTCGGCTGGGGCCCCGTCGCACCCTTCTACGACCGCGGCTGGCACAACAACGAGTCGCAGTTCCTCTACAACTGGGACGACGGCTATCCCGACGAGGACATGCTGGGGATCAACGTGTGGACGCCCGGCATCAAGGACAACGCCAAGCGCCCCGTGCTCATCTGGTTCCACGGCGGTGGCTACACGTTCGGATCGAGCCACGAGCTCCCGATGCTCAACGGGCAGAAACTGGCGCAGAACCACGACGTGGTGTACGCCTCGATCAACCACCGGCTCAACGTCTTCGGCTACCTCGATCTCTCGCAGATCGGCGGCGAGAAGTACGCCACCTCGGCCAACGCGGGGATGCTCGACCTGGTGGCTTCGCTCGAGTGGCTGCGGGACAACATCGCCCAGTTCGGCGGCGACCCGAACAACATCACGATCTTCGGGCAGTCGGGGGGCGGGGCGAAGGTGAGCACCGTCATGGCGATGCCTGCCGCCAAGGGGCTCTTCCACAAGGCGATCGTCCACAGCGGCCCGGGGATTCGCGTCGGCACGCCGGACGCGTCGAACCTTCTCGCGCTCGCCGTGCTCGACGAGCTCGGCATCAGCAAGAGGGAGCTCTCGAGGCTGAACGACGTCCCCTGGCAGACGCTCCTCCAGGCGGGTCAGACCGCCGAGCTGAAGCTGCGCGGGAGCACACCGCGTGTGCCGGGCACCACCTCACCGTCGCCCCGTTGGGGACCGGTCCTGGACGGCAACGTGATTCCGCAGCACCCCTTCGACCCCACCGCCCCCGCGATCTCGGCCGAGATCCCCGTGATGGTGGGCACGACGTTCCACGAGTTCACGAACGGGATCGACAACCCGAAGGCGAAGGAGCTCACCCTGGACGAGCTGAAGACACGCCTGCAGCCGCGCTTCGGCGACCAGGCCGACGCGGTGATCGCGGCCGCGCAGAGCGCCGATCCCGGCGCCGCGCCCTTCGAGCTCTGGGGCGTCATCCAGACCGCGGGAGGATTCCGGCAGGGGTCGGTCACGCTCGCCGAGCGGAAGGCGGCCCAGAACGCGGCGCCGGCGTACCTCTATTGGTTCGGGTGGAAGACCAAGGTGCTGGACGGCCGCCCGCTCGCCTTCCACTGCCAGGACCTCCCCTTCTGGTTCGACCACGTGGACCGGTGCGCCCGCCAGACCGGCGGCACGCCGGAAGCGCACGCGCTCGCCGCCAAGATGAGCCAGGCGCTGGTGGCGTTCGCGCGCACCGGCAATCCGAACCACCAGGGGATCCCGCAGTGGCCGGCGTTCACGGCGGCGAACCCCGCCAACATGGTCTGGGACGACGTCCCGGCGGTGAGGAACGATCCGGACGGAGAGCTGAGGAAGCTGGTGGCGGCGCCGCAGGGGGCGTAGGAGACGTGATGGTGGGGGCGGCCGCCTCGGCGGCGCCAGTGCAGACATGGCTCCCTGGGCGTGGCCGTCGCTTGACATGTGACTACATCGGCAGGTAATGTAGCCTCATGGCTGACGTAGGTGTGCGCGAGCTGAAGGGCCGCCTTTCCGAGTACCTTGACCGGGCGGCGAAAGGAGAAGTGATCCGGGTGACCGACCGCGGGCGCCCGAAGGCCCTCCTGACGCCGCTGCCGGGTCGGTTGCGCCTGGAGGACGGGATCGAGGAAGGTTGGGTCCGGCCGCCGGTGGGCTCACCCCGCGGGCCGTGGCGACGGTTCAACGCCTCCCGGACCGTGTCCGATATCGTCGGGGAGGACCGGGGCTCGTGAGCTTGTACGTGGATTCCAGCGCCCTTCTGAAACTCTATTTCGCGGACCCGGACAGCCGACACGCGGAGGACATCCTCGCTTCCGATCCGGATTGGATTACCGGGCGACTCACTGCGGTGGAGGTCCGGCGGAACCTGGCCCGCGAACTCCTGGGACCCGATCTCGCGGCGGCGCGCCAGCAGTTCGAGCGCGACTGGGCGAGCACGGCTGTGGTCGAGCTCACCGCCGAGGTCTGCGAGGCGGCCGCAGAGCTGGCCGAGGTCACTGGAGCCCGCTCCCTCGACGCCCTTCACCTCGGGGCCGCAAAGGTCGTGGGCGGCGGCGCTCTCCCGATCGTGACCTTCGACCTCCGGCAGGCACAGGCGGCTCGCTCCCTCGGATGGGTCGTGCTGGGAAGCTGAGGAGGGGGCCCGAGGGTCAGGTGCCGTGAACAGAGCCACCGGGCGAGCTGATGGCGGCGCTGTCGGACGAAGATCCGGTGGTGGCGGAGGCACGGTGACGATCAGACTCAGGGGCAGAGCACGGCGATCGTCCGCCGGAGTCGCGGCGGCTCAACCCGAGGTCGTTCGTACCTGGACCCGGATCACGTCGAGCCGCAACATCTGGCCGTCGAGGACTTCCGTGGTCACGCCGTCGATCATCTGTCGCCGATCGGGCAGCCCCTCCCCGGCATTGTCGATCTGGCGGTCGTTCCCGTCGATCACACGCACGGTGACCCTGGAACCTCCCGCGACGACGATCGTGGCTTCGAAATCTTCCCGATAGATCGTGTGTGAGGTCGAAGGGTAGTGGTTGAGCCAGTACGTTTGGGCCGGCTTCTCGGTCTCGATGTGCCAATGCGACCAGTCGAGGGCGTCCACCACTCCGCCAACCACGAAATAGGGGTGGTCCGCCAGCGGCGCCTGTCCGCCCCGGATCGTGGTGGGCTCGAACAGACCGCGAATCCGCAGCGTGACCTCGTACAGCACGCCGGGATCACCACCCATTTCGATCACCCTCTCCAGCTTCCGATCATGGAGACAGGTATCGGGTTGCGTCGGTTCGACACCTGTGCAAGCGTCGTGGAGAAGGAGCCCGTCGAGGCCCCTCGCGGCGCCCGGGGTGGTCGAGACGGCTGCACCGATACAAGCGCTGAGGACCACGGCGGCGCACATCGAAGACAGAAGTCGCATGGACGCCTTCGCGAGGGAACGGTCGGAGGCGACGGGCGGATCGGCCATCCAACGGCCCTGGAGTCCCGAGTAGCCCCGGAGCGCACGGTAGGCGGGGTCATGCCGAGGGGCAAGGCGAGCGAGTGATGGTGAGAGCAGGGCACGAAGGCCCGCATGGTGGTGCGGTCGGACAGGGGAATGGCGCGCTGAGGGAGATGGGAAGGTCGGGTTGACGCGCGCGGGGCCGTATCGACCGCCGGCATGACGTGTTGCCGGCGCTGTGACGGGCACCGACGTTCCCGCCCCTCAGCCCTCTCCCTTCAACGCTTCGCTGGGGTGAACGCGCAGAGCCCGGAGCGTCGGCCCCGTGCACGCCGCCAACGCGACGAGGACCATGACGGTCAAGCCCACTGCCAGGGCCTCACCCATGCCGGTGTACGGTGAGGCCTGATTCATGAGGATGAACAGCGCGGCCAGGGGGATCCCGAGGCCGACCCCCAGGCCGAGCTGAGCGAGGGCACGTCGGGCCACCGCGAGGGTCAGCTCACGCCGTCCGGCGCCCAGTGCCGCCCGGATGCCGATCTCGGTGGTCCGTTCGGCCACTGCGAAGGACATGATGGCGTAGATGCCCGATGCGGCCAGCGCGAGGAGCACCGCCACAAGGAGTCCCGCCCCCAGGGTCATGGCGACCAGCAGGTACCAGTCTCCTTCGTACACCCCGTCCAGGGGCCCGGTCACCGACACGATCAGGCCCGGATCGACGTGGCCCGCCACTGTCCGCAGGGTCGGCGCGAAGGAGATCGGGTTGTCCCCGACGTGGATGCCCAACCGAACGCTCTCGAGCTCGCCGGGCGCGACGGGCTCGTAGACGGCCTGATCGTCTTCCGGGGAGATCATGCGCGTTCCCAGGTGACCGACGACGCCGACGATCTCCTTCCACGGACCGGGCTCTCCATCTCCCCAGGGGACGAACCGGATCCTCCGGCCGACGGCGTTCTGCCCACCCAGGACCTTCTGGACGAACGTGGTGTTCACGATGACCGCAGCGCGGCTCCCCTCCAGGTCACCGGCGTCGAACTCACGACCGGCCAGCACCGATTGGTTCAGCGACGCGAAGAAGTCCACGGCGACCCGGGCCACGCGCGTGGAGGTGCCGCGCCGATCGGGAGGGGGTTCGACACCCTCGGCTTCCACCAACCGGCTGGGATGCTCCATGCGCGGCAGGGCGTCGGCAACCGCTACCCCGCCGACCCGCGGGTCCTGGCGCAGCCGCCGTACCAACTCCTCCTGGGCAGCGGCCCACCGACCCGCGCCTCGGGTGCCGTTCGGCGCCGCCGGCCCTTCCGTTCCTTCGCCGACGGGAAGGCTCACCGTTGCCGCGAGGTACTCGTCGGCGGGGATGTTCACGGCTTGGCTGCCTTCCCCGGCGTGTCGCACCTGATCGGCCGCGGTCATGGCGAAGCCCACTGCGGTGACGGCCACCGCCACGTCGGCCACGATGAGCGCGCCCGTCAGCCCGCCGAAGCGCAGCCCCGTTCGTCTGGCGCGGGCCCGCTGGATGTTGGTCTGCACCGACTTCCCGGTGAACCTGAGGGCGGGCGCCACTCCGGCCACCACGGCGCTCACGCCCGCCAGGATCAGGGCATGGACGGCCGTCGCAGGTCCGATGCTCCAGTCGATCCACCAGGGCGCCGCCGAGGCCCACCCGGCCGGAATCAGGCGCCACATGAAATGGAGCACGGACGCGAGAAGGACGAGGCCGGCGCCGGAGGCGATGACCGCCAGGACCAGGCACTCGACGAAGACCTGGGACACGATGCGCGCGCGGCTGGCTCCCAGGGCCGTTCGCACCGACAACTCGCCGGCGCGGGTGGCGGACCGGGCGAAGACGAGCATACCCACGTTCGCGCAGGCAACGAGGAGGACGATGAGCGCGAGGGTCTCGAAAGCCAGGAACTCGGGCGTCGCCTTCAAGCCGCCGTTCAGCCCGGGCACCAGGGTGTAGGCGAACCCCACGACCTGCGGCTGCATCCGGGGGTCGCCTCCGGGCAGGGCCGAGCGCGCTGCCACCGATGCGAACTCGGCCTGCGCCCGCGCGGCGTCCACGCCCTCCGCCAACCTGCCGAAGATCCGGACGGAGGGAGCGTCGGCCGGATCGTCGAGGGTCGGGATGACGAGAGGAACCCAGGCGCTCTCGTGCGTGGGGAACAGGAAGCCCTCCGGCATGACGCCGACGACGGTGCGCGGGGTGCTCCCCACCCGGATGGTCCGGCCGATGATGGAGGGATCGCCGGCGTACCGGGCCTGCCATGGATCGTATCCCAGGACCACCACGGGGTCCGCGCCGGGCTCCTGGTCGGCAGGCTGCAGGGGACGTCCCAGAAGCGGACGCACGCGGAGCGTCGTGAAGGCCGAGGCCGTCACCTCGGCTCCGCGGACGGCGGTTCCCCCGCGCTCGCCGGGATCGAGGCTCAGGGTGGTGGGGCGGAAGGCCGCTACGGCTTCGAAGGACGAGAGGGCCTCGCTCCAGACCTCGAAGTCGTGGCTGGTGGTGAGGGCGGCCCTTCCGAGCCCCGGACTCCACAGCCGGAGGAGCCGGATCTCCTCGCCCCTGGGCACGGGGAGGGGTCCCATGAGCCCGTCGACGATATGGGTCGGCGCCAATCCGACGGGAATCCCGACGGCCAATGCGAACGTCGAGACCAGGGTGAGACCCGGGTGCTTCGTCAGCATGCGGAGGCCGAGCTTGACGTCGAGCCAGGAGAACAGCCTGACGGAGCCGCCTCCGCCGATCCTGCCGCTGGCCCGTCGTCCCGGCCGCAGGCGCTCCCGAATGCCGCTGCCGACCAGGTCCAGCGTCGTCCGCGCGAGGAAGGCCGCCAGGGCGAGCCGCCCCCGCTCCCGGTGCTCGGCGCACGCCCCGGAGAAGGTCTCCTGCATGGCGGCGCGGTGGCGAGATCGGAACCCCGCCGGCAGCAGTTGGATCAGGGCATCGAACCAGCGCTCGCACCACCTCACCGGGGCCCCTCCGGGACGAGGTTGCGCTCGCGGGCCAGGGCCAGAGCGTCCTCGAGTCGAGCCGTCTCCCGGCGGAGGACCCCCCGCCCCTTCTCGGTGAGCCCGTAGTAGCGGCGCGGCCGACCGCGCGTGTCCGTCGGGGCGTCGGCTGGCTCTTCGACTTCCTCGACGAGGCCCTCGTCCAGGAGCCGGTCCAGCACCCGGTAGAGTGAGCCGATCTCCGCGGTCACCCTTCCGTTCGAGTCCCTTTCCACGGCCTTCATGATCCCGTAGCCGTGGAGGCTCTGCTGGGAAAGCGCCATCAGGACGTGCCAGTCCCGGGCGCTCAAGGGGGTGGTGCTCGACCCGCTCATGGCCTCCTGCCTGTTATGAGTATGTTGCATATATGTATGTCGATGGTAACACTCCGTCAAGGGGAACGAGCACCTCGCGGCGCCTTCAGCCTGCCCGCCGGTAGTGCGCATCCGCGGGGGCGGCCCACGCACCGGCTGGCTCAGCCCTGTCGGGTCCGCGCCAGCGTATGCAATGTACGGACGGTAAGGGCTGACCTCATGGTCGGTATGAGCAGGCCCGAGGGGCGGATGTCGAAAGACGCCTCTCAGGATCGACGTGAGGGTGAGAGGGCACGGTGCCCTCATGCAGATCTCGTGGATGTGACGACCTGCGCCCTCGGACCCTCCAATCCGGAAGACTCTCCATGCGGTATGCCCTCCGCTCGCTGCTCAAGGCGCCTGGCTTCTCGTTCCTGGTCATCCTCACGGTCGCGCTGGGGATCGGCGCGACCACGGCGGTCTTCTGCGTCTTCCGCGGTGTGCTGCTGCGGCCGCTCCCGCACGAGGGCGGCGACCGCATCGTGTACCTGCAGCAGTCGGCGGCGAAGGCGGGGATGGAGGACGTGAAGTTCTCGGTCCCGGAGATCATCGACTTCCGCGAAGGCGTCGACGCGCTGGACGGGGTCGCCGAGTTCTCGGCCATGCCGTTCACGATGCTGGGCGCGGGCACGCCCACCGAGGTGCGGACGGGCATCGTGAGCGCCAACTACTTCCAGGTGATGGGGCTGAGCCCGGTGCTGGGCCGCGTGTTGGGGCCGGGCGACGCCGGAGCCGCCGCGGATCCTGTCATGATCCTCACCTGGGAGTACTGGCGCCGCGCCTTCGGCGAGGACCCGTCGGTGCTGGGCCGAACCGTGGAGATGAACGGCCGTTCGGCCACCATCGTTGGCGTGCTGGAGCCTGCGCCGCCGTTCCCGGGCGCGACGGACGTGTTCGTGAACATCGTCACGAGTCCGCACCACATGGGCGCGGAGATGGTCCACGGCCGCTCGCATCGAATGGACGACGTGTTCGCGCGCCTGGCGCCGGGTGCCACCATCGACGGCGCGCGCACGGAGCTGGAGCAGGTGGCGAACAGGATGTACGCCGACTACCCGGAGAACTACGACCCGGCGGCCGGCTACGAGGTGAGCGTCACGCCCCTCCGGGAGGCGCTGGTGTCGAAGGCCCGCACGACCCTCTACCTGCTCATGGCCGCCGCGGGCCTCCTGCTGGTGGTGACCTGCGCGAACGCGGCCAACCTCGTGCTCACCCGCAATCTCCGCCGCGACCGGGAGTTCGCGGTCCGGTGGGCGCTCGGTGCCGGGCGTGCGGGACTGCGGCGCATCCTCCTGACGGAGTGCGGCATCCTGGCCGGCGTGGGCGCGCTGCTGGGCCTGGGTCTGGCGTATCTGGGCCTGGGCCTGTTGGTGAGCTTCGCCGAGCGCTTCACGACCCGCGCCGGCGAGATCCACATGGACCCGGCGGTCCTCGTCTTCTCTACGGTGGTGGCGTGCCTGGCGGCCGTGGCCTTCGCGTTCGCGCCGGGCCTGCGTGGCCAGGAGGCGGCGGGCGCCGCCCTCACGCGCTCGGGCTCCCGCACGACCGGGGGCAGCCGCCGGCTGCAGCGCGGGCTGATCGTCGCCCAGGTGGCGGCCAGCGTCACCGTGCTGACGGCGGCCGGCCTGCTCGGTCGCACGCTCCTGGTGCTCAACGCCGTGGACCCGGGCGTGAAGGTGGAGAACACCCTCACGCTGGAGGCGCCGGCCACCATGGAGGGTCAGGTGCCCGACCAGGTCGTCGCGCTCCAGGAGGAGATGGCCCGCCGGATCGCGGCGCTGCCGGGCGTCCAGGACGTGGGCGTGGGGCTGAGCGTCCCGCTGCGGGGCAACCTGGTCAAGCTGGAGATCAGGGCGGAGGGGCGCCCCCTGGCATCGGGCGAGCCGATCCCCCTCGCCGAGTACCGCACCGCCACGCCGGACTTCTTCGCCGCGGCGGGGATGCGGATCCTCGCGGGCCGGGGCATCGCCCAGACGGACGAGGCGGGCAGCGCGCGGGTGGCGGTCATCAACCAGGCGCTCGCCGAGCGGCTCTTCGGCGACGAGGACCCGCTGGGCCGGCGGGTCACCTGGACCGGTCAGGTGCTCTCCGCCATCGGCATGAAGGAGGACTGGCGCACGATCGTGGGCGTGGTGAGCAACACGCGCGACGACGGGCCGGACCAGCCACCGCCCGCCACGCTGTACCAGCCTCTCACGCAGAACGACCTGGCCTACTACCCGGGCGCCTTCGTCATCCGCGGCGAGCAGGCGCCGGCCCTGGCCCCGCAGGTGCAGCGGATCATCAACGAGATGGCGCCCACGCAGCCCGTGCTCCGCGTCGCCACGCTGGAGCAGATCCGCCAGGAGAAGATCGCCGCCGAGCGGCTGAACACGTTCCTGGTTGGGGTGCTCGGGCTGCTCGCCCTCATCATCGCCGCGGTGGGGCTCGCCGGCGTGCTCTCCTTCCTGGTGAGCGAGCGCACCGCGGAGATCGGCATCCGCATGAGCCTGGGCGCGGATGCGCGCAAAGTCCTCGGCATGGTGCTCTGGGACGGTGCGCGCCTGCTGGCCGCCGGAAGCGTGCTGGGCCTGTTGGGCTCGCTGGCGGTGACGCGGCTCCTCCAGGGGCTGCTCTACGGGACCGAGGCCGGCGACCCGCGCACGCTGGCGGGGGTGCTCCTGGTGATGACCGCCGTCGGCCTGGGGGCCACGGCGGGCCCGGCGATGCGTGCGGCGAGGGTCGACCCCCTGGTGGCGATCCGGAAGGAGTGAGCTCCGCGAGGGCGCGTCCGACGGCCGCCTGTACGCCACGACCGACGACAACGGTGTCGTGGTCCTGGTGGAGACAGGGCCGGCCCCCGCGGCGGAATCGCTACGCGCTCTTCAACGCCAGCACCGGGTCCACCCTCGCCGCGCGGCGCGCCGGGAGCCAGCTCGCCAGCAGCACGACGGTCGTCAGGACCGCCACGATCGCGGCGAGGGTGAGCGGATCGTCCGGGGCCACGCCGTAGAGGAGGGAGCTCAGCACGCGCGTCGCGGCGCGTGCCCCCACGAGCCCCACGCCGCCGCCCACCACGCCGAGCAGCAGCGCCTGGCGGATGACCATCCGCACGACGTCGGCCCCTGTGGCGCCCATGGCGACGCGCACGCCGATCTCCCGCGCACGCTGCGCGACGGTGAACGCGATCAGCCCGTAGATGCCGATCGCCGCAAGGCTGAGCGCCACCGCCGCGAACAGGCCCAGCAACAGCGAGCTGATCCTCGCGTACGCCAGTGCGCCACCCATCAGCTCGTCCCCGGTACGGACGTCGTACACCGGGAAGCCGGGCGCCCAGTGCGCCAGCGTGGCCCGCGCCGGCCCCGCGAGCGCCGACGGGTCGCCCGTGGTCCGGATGAACAGCATCATCCGGTAGTAGAACGGCACCTGGTAGAGCGACACGTAGATCTCGGGGCGCGGCGGCTCGTCCAGCCCCTGGTAGTGCACGTCACCCACGACGCCCACCACGAGCGCCGACGGAGCGCCGAGGATGTGCGTCAGGGCCTGCCCGATCGGATCCTCGTCCGGGAACCACTGACGCGCGGCGGCCTCGCTGATCAGCACGGCGAGCGGCGTGTCCGGGCGGTCGTCGGCCGACAGGAGCCGCCCCCGCACGAGCGGCACCCGCGCGACCTCGTTCCAGCCGGGCGTGATCCAGTGGAACCCCGCCTGGGGCCCGGTGCCGGGTGCGCCGTCCGGCCGGTCGCGGAAGCCCACCTGGACCCCCGCGCACGGGGGTGAGAGCGGCGGGCAGTCGCTCATGGCGACGCCCGTGACGCCGGGCAGCCCGGACAGTTGGCGGATCGCCACGTCGTAGAACTGCGTGATGGAGTCGGGCGCCCACTCGAGCGTGCGGTTGACCTGGAACGTGAGCATGTGCGACGCGTCGAATCCCGGGTCGACAGCCATGCGCTGTGCCAGGCTGCGCAGCACCACGCCGGCGCCGGCCAGCAGCACGACGGCGAGCGCGATCTCGGCGGCCACCAGCACGTCACGGCTGCCGACCCCCCAGCGACTTCGGCGCGTGCCGCCGTCGTCCTTGAGGTCATGCGTCAGGCTCGGCCTCGAGGACTGGAGCGCCGGAACCAGGCCGAAGATCACGCCGGTCCCCACGCACAACCCCAGCGTGAACAACAGCGTCCAGCTGTCGAGGCGCAGGGCCTGCGAGCCCAGCAGGCCGATGCCGGCGTCGTTGTGGCTCTGCATCGCCGCCGAGAGCCGGAGCGTGGCCAGGCCCCGGGTGCCGGCCCACGCAACCGCGAGTCCGGCGGTGCCGCCTGCCAGCGCGAGCAGCACGCTCTCGGTGAGCAGCTGCCGCACCAGGCGGCTGCGGCTGGCGCCCACGGCGAGGCGAACCGAGATCTCCCGGTGCCGCGCCGAGGCCCGGGCCAGGAACAGGTTCGCCACGTTGGCGCAGGCGATGAGCAGCACCAGCCCCACCGCGCCGAGCAGGATGACCAGCGTGTCCCGCATCCGCGGATCGATGCGCGCCGCGTCCAGCGGCTCCGCCGTGGCGCCCCAGTGCCAGCCGCCGCCGCCGGGATCCGGGTACGCCGCGTCCACGCCGTCGCCCAGCACCCGCACCTGGGCGGCGGCCTGCTCCGGCGTGGTGCCCGCGGCGAGCCGACCAATGGCGTTGTACTGGTGGTCGTACGGATGGGTGAAGCCCGCCGGGTTGGGTGCGGCCACCAGGGGCAGCCAGATCACCGCGTCGCCCGACAGACCCCTGAAGCCCGGCGCCATCACGCCGATCACGGTGTACGGCACGCCATTGATGCTCAGCGCCCTGCCGAGCACCGCGCGATCCGCGGCGAACAACCGCTGCCAGAGCGCGTCGCTGATGAGCGCAACGTGCTCGCCGCCTTCCCGACCGCCTTCCCCGGCGGTGAAGTTGCGACCGAGCGCGGGTGCGATGCCGAGCGTCGGCAGATAGCCGTCGTCGGTGAACTCGCCCACGTCGCGCAGCGTCTGGTCGCCGACCCGCAGCGTCATCTGCATCGACTCCCACAGCGACGTGCCGACGAACGCCGTCTGCGCGCTGCGGAACTGCTGGAACTTGGGCCACGACCAGACGACGTCGTCCCGGGCGGGGAAGTCGCCCCGGGGCGGGACGGTGAGCGTGAGGTTCATGAGCCGCCCCGGCTCGGGAAACGGAAGGGGCCGGAGGAGCAGGGCGTTCACGCCGCTGAAGATGGCCGTGTTCGCGCCGATGCCGAGGGCGAGCGTGACGACCGCGATCGCCGTGAAGGCGGGGGTGCGGCGGAAGGTGCGCAACGCGAAGCGCACGTCCTGCCGCAACGGATCGAGCCAGGCGCCCCGGCCCACCGGTCCCGTGGCCCGACCTCCCGGGCGGAGGTGCTCCCGGGCGCCCGTGCCCACGAGGTCCAGCGTCGTCCTCAGAAGGAACGCCGCCGCGGCGAGGCGTCCGCGAGCCCGGTGCCCGGCCCACGCCCCGACGAACGTCTCCCGCATGGCGTCGGCGTGACGGGAGCGGAACCGCGCCGGCAGCAAGCGTAGCAGCATGTCGAACCAGCGTTCGCGACCCTTCACCGGGACCGCTCCGGGACCAGGTCGCGCGCGCGGGCCAGCGCGAGGGCCTCCTCGAGTCGAGCCGTCTCCTCGCGCAGGACGCGCCGCCCCGCCTCGGTGAGCCCGTAGTAGCGGCGCGGCCGACCCCGCGTGTCCGCCGGCGCATCGACCGGCTCGTCGACCTCGTGGACGAGGCCCTCGTCCATCAGGCGGTCGAGCACGCGATAGAGCGAGCCGATCTCCGCCGACACCCTTCTGTTCGAGTCCTCCTCCACGGCCCTCATGATCCCGTAGCCGTGGAGGCTCCGCTGGGAGAGCGCCAGCAGGACGTGCCAGTCCCGGGGGCTCGGGGGGGTGTGGCTCGATCCGCTCATACCGTCCGCCTATTATGAGGTCGGTACATATATGTACTACGCTCATAAGCCTGTCAAGACGGGGGGCCCACCTCGGGCGTCGGCGCGGAGAGCTCGGCGAGGTGCCGGCTAGCGCGAGCACCACGACGCCGGTCGTGACGCTCACCCTCACGCGGTATCGTTCCTCCGTCGCATCATGAGGGCAGCGTAGCGTCGACCGAGCCCCGCCGGAAGGACGACCGAGCGTGCACGCCGCGTTGGTCGAGTCCGTCCGCCGCGGTCGGGCGGGCGCGGTAGCATCGTACCCACATCCACCATCGAGGGGTGTCATGGATCTCGCGGACAAGGTCGCGTTCGTCACCGGAGGTTCCGGAGACGTCGGCGCCGCGGTCGGTCAGGCATTGGCTTCCGCAGGCGCCGACGTCGCCGTCTCCTACCTCGGAAACACGGACGGGGCCACGAGGACCGTCGACGCTGTCCAGGCGCTGGGGAGACGAGCCCTCGTGGTGCAGCTCGACCAACGGGCCCCCGCGGCGATCGATACGGCGACCCGACAGGTCGTGGAGCGATTCGGGCGCGTCGACATCCTCGTGAACAACGCGGCGTGGAACATCGGCATTCCGTTCAAGGACCTCGACACCCTCACCGCCGACGTGTGGGACCGGGTGCTGGAGACCAATCTGCGCGGGCCGTTCCTGTTGGCTCGAGCCCTCGCGCCTCACCTGCGCGAGCACGGGTGCGGGCGCATCGTGAACATCGCCTCCATCGGCGGGCTGTATCCCATGAGCAGCAGCATCGCATACTCGGCGAGCAAGGCAGGCCTGATCCACCTCACGCGCTGCCTCGCGGTCGCCCTCGCGCCGGACGTGACGGTCAATTGCGTGGCACCCGGTCTGATCGAGGGGACCCGCATGGCGAAGCGGCTTCCGGCCGCAGTCGTGGATGCGGCGCGGGAGCAGGTCGTGCTGGGACGGACGGCCAGCATCGCGGACATCGCAGGGCAGGTGGTGACCTTCTGCCGTGCGGAGTCGATCACCGGCCAGGTGATGGTGGTCGACGGCGGCGGACCCGGCTGCATGCGCTGAGGCGCCGCGGACGCCTCGGCCCGTCCGCCGAGGGGGAGCGACCCTCGCACCTGCCTCTTGCTCCATGGTGGAAATCTACCATAATTCCACCATGCCATTGAACATCAAGAACCCCGAGGTGGAGCGTCTGGTGGACGAGGTTGCCGGCGTCACCGGGGAGTCCAAGACCGAAGCCGTGCGGGTGGCGCTCCTCGAACGCCGCGCCCGCCTCCGCATGCGCGTCGTCCCCGAGGCGCGCGCGCGGCGCGTGCAGCGGTTCCTCGAAGGCGAGCTCTGGGCCGCGCTTCCCGCCGACCAGGTGGGCCGTCCCCCGGACAAGGACGAACGGGAGGCGATCCTCGGCTACGGCCCCGAGGGAGCGTGATCGTCGACAGCTCGGCACTGTTGTGCGTGATCTTCCGCGAGAAAGGTCATGAGGAGGTGCTCCGTCGCCTCCTGGACGATCCAGCTCCGGCCATGGGTGCGCCGACGCTCGCCGAGACGGGCATCGTTCTCGAGGCCCGTCTCGGTCCCGGGGCGCGCGGCCTCCTCGAACGCTTCCTCGACGAGGTGGGCATGCAGGAGATCCCCTTCGGCGAGCTCCACTGGAGGGAGGCCGTGGACGCCTACCGGCGCTATGGGAAGGGCCGGCATCCCGCCTCGCTGAACTTCGGAGATTGCATGACCTACGCGGTGGCGGCCCTGGCGGGGGAGCCGCTTCTCTTCCTTGGCGACGACTTCGCGAAAACGGATCTGAACGACGCTCGCTCCTCGTCCACGTAGCCGCGAACACCGCGACGCGGCCGGAGGGTGGTCGTCCGTACCGGACGGAGCCCGGGCGCGCCCATCGACGGGGCGAAAGCGCGTCGGTATCCCGCAGCGGATGCGAACCTCCCCCTCCGGCGCTACGATCCGCGCGCCACAAGACAGGACCTGGCACGCCCATCCCTCCCGGAGAGCATCTCCATGGCCCGCTCGACGTCCGCAGGTGCCGCGTGTGCGCTCGTCCTCATCCTCGCCGCCGGCTGCGCCCGGCCCGCGCCCGCGCCGTTCGAGCACGAGATCACGGGCGCGGAGCGGCCGTGGACCGGCGAGGCCTTCGACACCGCCGCAGACAAGTTCACCTTCGCCGTCTTCTCGGACCTGAACGGAGGGGAGCGTCCCGGCATCTTCGACGTGGCCGTGCAGCAGCTCTCGCTCCTCCGTCCCGAGCTGATCCTGAGCGTGGGCGACCTCATCGACGGCGCCACGGCCGAGCCCGCCGCCCTGGCCGCCGAGTGGGACGCGTTCGATGCCCGGGCGCGGCGCGCGACCGCGCCCGTCTTCCGCGCAGGGGGCAACCACGACCTGACCGGGTCGGTGCTGCGGGACGTGTGGGAGAGGCGATTCGGCCGAACCTACTACCATTTCGTGTACAAGGACGTGCTCTTCCTCGTCCTCGACACGGAGGACAATACCGCGCAGCGTATGAGCGAGATGTTCGAGGCGCGCAACCGCGCCATCGCGGCCGAGGAGCGCGGTGATCCGGGCCAGGACACCCTCGAGTACTACCGCATGCCCGAGCGGATGGTGGGCAACATCGGGCCGGAGCAGTCCGCGTACTTCCTCGACGTGCTCCGCCGCCACGCGGACGTGCGCTGGACCATGCTGTTCATGCACAAGCCCGTGTGGACGGACGGCAAGGACCCCGAGTTCGTGGCCATCGAGCAGGCTTTGGCCAACCGTCCGTACACGCTCTTCAACGGTCACCTGCACACGATGTCCTACACGCAACGCAACGGACGCGACTACATCATGCTGGGGACCACCGGCGGGGGGCAGCCGAACGACCCCATGTCCTTCGACCACGTGACGCTGGTCACCGTGGGCCGGGGCGAGCCCAGCATCGCTCACGTGCGGCTCGACGGCATCCTGGACAAGACGGGGCACCTGCCGGCCGGGGGCGACGCGCTGTGCTACCAGGCGTCGAGGTGCGGGGCGGGAGGATCGTGAGCGGTCCGGCGGAAGCGGCGGGCTGGGGGCTGGGGCCGGTGGGGAGGTAGGTGCCGAACCAGCGTTGCTATTGCACGGTCTTGAGGATGTCGGTGACGATGTGTTCCATGGCGCCGACCACGCCGGAGATCAGGAGAAGGAGAAGCACGAGCACCACGATGCCGATCGTGAGGCTCACCTTCACCCAGTATCGTTCCTCCGGTCGCATCATGCGGACAGCGTAGTGCCGGCCGAGCCCTACCGGAAGGACAACCCGGGAGCGCGCGCTGCGGCATTTTGTTTCGGTCCCCCGGTTGGCTTCCATGTCGCGGCTATGCCTTCGGAGGTTCGCCTGGGATTCGGGGCCGTGGCGCTCGTAACGCGGGCCGCTGTATTTCTACCACGGGCTGCCAGGCCCGGCGTGCGGGGGCGGTGGTCGCGAACCAGGACGGTGATGGGTGACGATGGACGAATCACTGGACGAAGTCGGCGTGCGGGTGCTCGGATCTCTCGTGGAGAAGGAGCTCACCACCCCCGACAACTACCCGCTTACGTTGAAGGCGCTCACCGCAGCGTGTAACCAGACGTCGAGCCGCGATCCGGTCATGGAGCTCGACGAGGCGACGGTGTCCCGAAGCCTGGACGACCTCCAGAGGCGCTCGCTGGCGCGCGGAATCCACCGGGGTGACGCGCGCGTGATGCGGTACCGCCAGGAGATCGGCGAGCGGCTGCACCTGCATCGCCCGGAGCTCGCCGTGCTCTCCGTCCTGATGCTGCGGGGGCCGCAGACGCCGGGCGAGATCAAGACCCGAACCGCGAGGGCATTCGAGTTCGTGGATCCCAGCCACGCCGAGGTCACCCTCGAGTCGCTGGCGGCGCTGAGCACGCCTCTGGTGGCGGCGCTGCCGAGGCGTCCGGGGCAGAAGGAGGTCCGCTACGCGCATCTGCTGGCCGGGCCCCCGGAGGAGGGAGTCCCGGAGGAGGGGCGGACGCGTGAGGTGCCTCCCCACCGCAGCGCCACCGGCCGGGTTGAAGAGCTCGAGCGCGAGCTCGGCTCCCTGCGTGACGAGGTGGCCGAGCTGCGAGCCCAGTTCGACGCGTTCCGCCGGCAGTTCGAGTGATGCCTGGTTGTCGGGCACGGGGGGCGCTGCGGATGTGCATGCTGGTCCGGAGGTAGATCGGCCTGATGTCCATTCTCGTCGCGTGACGACGCCTTGACGGGAGGAGCCGTTTCCCTCCTGTCGTCCATCCTGGAGGTCGTCATGCACACGGATCGGAGATTCCTCCTCGCCTTCACAGCGGCGCTGGCTTTCGCTGGCGCGATGCCGGGGTGCTCCGGTGACACGGAGCCGACGAAGCCGGAAGCGCCGGCGGAGGTCTACCAGAATCGCACGTCGATCGAGGACGGCGACGACGCCTTCGAGCCCCACGACGGCGAGCCCAAGACACTCTACGTCTGGGCCGGCGACGCGGCCCGGCGCTCGCCGGACTTCCTGGCGGTCATCGACTTCAATCGGCACTCGCGGAACTACGGCAAGGTGCTCGGCACCGTGCCCATTCCGCCGCCCGGAAACGTCGGCAACGAGCCCCACCACTGCCACACGTCCGTCGACGGGAGGATCCTCGCGTGCGGGGGCCTGCTGAGCGTGCTGAAGGGACAGAACGACATCTTCTTCTTCGACATATCGAGCCCGCGCCACCCGAAGTTCCTGTTCTCGACGCACGCACCCAACTCGAGCGTGACCGACGCATTCCTGCCGCTGCCCAGGGGTGGGTTCCTGGTCACCAACATGGGATCGGCGACGGGTGGGGCTGGGGGGAGGGTGGTCGCGTTCGACCGGGATCTTCGGCTCGTGGGCGAGTACCCGGCGACGCCACCGGCGGATGGGACCTTCAACCCGCACGGCATCGACGCCGACTTCGGCAAGAACCGCCTGGTCACGAGCGACTACGTCAATCCCGTCACCACGCTGAACGTCTGGGCGGGCGCCGTCGAGCTACGTAGCGCGGTGCGATTCTGGGACCTGCGCGACCGGCGGATCGTGCGTACGGTCTTCCTGCCCGACCAGGCCGGGACCATGGATGTCAAGCTGATCCCCGGCGACCGGCACGGGCGCGCCATCACGGCCAACATGTTCACCGGGCTGGTCTACACCGTGGATCCGACGGATGGCAGCTTTGTGCAGTCGTTCGATTGCGAGGACATCGTGCCCCACGTCGAGGTCCCGACCCGCGGCGGAATGATCCAGCTCTTCGCGATGCCGAGGAGCGGGCACCGCCTCATCTTCGGCTCCTTCCAGGCGGGCCAGATCGGCATGCTCGACATCAGCGACCCCAAGCACTTCAAGCAGGTCTCGGTCGTGAGCCTCGGCCTCGGCGCGGGGCCGCACATGATCGACCTGACGCCGGACGAGCGGAGGCTCGTCGTGACCGACTACTTCCTGGACGAGGACGACTTCGGAAAGATCCACTTCGAGGGGGATCACAAGGTCCGTGTCCTGAACGTGAGCAACGAGGGGCTCAGCATCGACGAGCGCTTCCCTGTCATCGACTTCAACACCGCGTTCGAGACGGGGCCGGCCCGGCCGCACGGCGTGGCGATGAGGTAGCGTGGTCGAAGGTCGCTGACACTGTGGCTGTTGGTTCTTGCGCATGCGGGGACGCGGCCGCCCGGGGAAGTCGTGCTGAGCTTCGTCGATCGACACCGGGAGGGTCCGGCTTCAGTGCGGATCTGGCCCCCCCGGCTCAGAGGAACGGATGACAGCGTAACGGCCCATCCGCTCCCTCCCTCGTGCGTTGTGCAAAACGACGCTCCGCCTCCGTGGAACGAGGAGAGGCTTATCACGAGCTGCCGCACGGAGGCAGCGATCGCGCATGGGCATGGTGGAGAGCGGCTGGCGGGGAGGAGGCCGGGCCATCCCACATCGGCCGGCGTTCCTGGTGCCGCGGGCAGGCGGCGGCGCTCCGGATAAGCTGCAATCCTGCGACCGGCGCAGGCGAAGCGCAAACGCTTCCTGGTGAGCCCCGCCTCGTCCGGGGACGAACGCGCCGACCCCCTCAGCCTCGACGCCCCCCGGTCGTTCCTGTTAGCCTTGTGTCCATGCGGGGCCATGGTCTCCGCACTCGACGCTGGCGGCGAGCACCTCCGCGGTGCCTCCGTCGGCGTCTTTCCATTCCGGGCGTCGCGCCCGCGTGAGGCAACATGGCGAAGCAGGAGGCAATCGAGCTCGAGGGCGTGGTCACCGAGGTGCTCCCGGACCAGAACTTCCGGGTGCGTCTGGCCAACGAACACGTGGTGCTGGCGTACGCCGCCGGCAAGATGAGCAAGTTCAGGATCCGCGTGCTCGTCGGCGATCGTGTCACGATGGAGCTGTCGCCGTACGACATGTCACGCGGCCGCATCGTATACCGCCACAAGGCGGGTGACGCCCCGGCTCCCAAGGGAGTCCGCCGCGCGCGTCGCTGACCACCGTTCCGTTCGCCGCGTGGACATCCAGTTGATCCCGACCCCCCGGCGTCCGTCCGATTCCGAGCTCCATGCCCGGCTCACCCGGCTGGGCGAGGAGGGATGGGAGATGTGGGCGCGTTTCGACCGGGAGGTCCGGCCCCATCGCTGGCACTCCTTCGTGCCGTCCGAATACGACCGCGTCCTGGCCGTGCTGACCGAGTTGCGGCGCCCCGGAATGCGCTTCCTCGAGCTGGGCTCGGCCACCGGGATCATCACGGTCATGGCGGATCTGCTCGGATACGAGGCCTGCGGCATCGAGATCGACGAGCGCCTGGTGCGGATGGCGCGGGAGACCGCCGTCCGCTACGGGTCCAACGCCCGCTTCGCGGCGGGCAGCTTCCTGCCCATGGGATGGACCTGGCGCCCCCGTGACGGAGACGGCCGGCTCGGCACCATCGGCGAGGGGCCCTCCGGGTACCTCGAGCTGGGCGTGCCCCTGGACGAGTTCGACCTCGTGTACGCCTATCCGTGGGCCGGAGAGGAGGCGATGATGCTCGACCTGCTGCGCGCCCACGGGGCTCCCGAGGGACGCCTCCTCCTCCACATGGCCTCGGGCGAGCTACGCCTGCTGCGCCGGGGCAAGATCGAGCGCTCCTGGCCCCATCCGCCGGGCGCCGGACACGCCGCCCTCTGACACTCCGCGCCTTTTCCCGTTAGCTTCCCCCTGCGATCCTCGCCTCGAGCTTCCGCTCCGACGGCCTTCTTCGACGGCTCGCAGCCCTGCACATCCCACCCCGCCGGACTCGCCGGCCGGCATGGCTGAGCAGCCCACTTCAGGACCACACTCTTTGTCATTTTCTGCGCTCGCCCTTCACCCGGCGCTGCTTCGCGGCGTCTCGGATCTGGGCTTCGACGTACCCACACCCATCCAGTCGCAGGCCATCCCCGCGGTGCTCGCGGGCGAGGACCTCCTCGCCTGTGCCGCCACCGGGAGCGGCAAGACGGCCGCGTTCCTGCTGCCCATCCTCCACGACCTCCTGCCCCGGCCCCGGGGGACCACGCGCGCCCTGGTGCTGGCCCCCACGCGTGAGCTGGCCCTGCAGATCCTCGCCGATCTACGGGCGCTCGCGCGCCACACCTCCATCCGGGCCGCTGCGGTGCACGGCGGGGTCGGGATGGGCCCTCAAGAGAAGGCGTTCCGTTCCGGTGTCGACGTGGTGGTCGCCACCCCGGGACGGCTCCTCGACCACTTCCGCAACGGACACGCGCCCCTCGCCGGCCTGGAGATCCTGGTCCTCGACGAAGCCGACCGGATGCTCGACATGGGCTTCCTGCCCGACATCGAGCGGATCCTCAGGCACGTTCCGACGCCCCGGCAGACGCTCTTCTTCAGCGCCACCATGCCGCCCCCGATCGAGGCCCTGACGCGGAAGATCCTGCGTTCGCCGGTTCGGATCGCCCTGCAGCGCAAGGCGGCACCGGCCGCCGGGGTGAGCCACTCCGCGTACCCGGTGCCGTCGACCCTCAAGGGGCAGCTCCTCGTCGAGCTCCTCGGCACCGGACCCGTGCGGGACGCCCTCGTGTTCACACGCACGAAGCACCGCGCGGACCGCGTCACGAAGTTGCTCAACCGGAACGGCATCGCCGCGGAGCGCATCCACGGCAACCGCTCGCAGTCGCAGCGGACGCGCGCGCTGGCCGGCTTCAAGGCCGGGGAGTTCCGCGTCCTCGTGGCGACCGACATCGCGGCGCGCGGCCTCGACATCGAGTCGCTCGGGCACGTCGTGAACTTCGACCTCCCCGCCGCGCCCGAGGACTACATCCACCGCGTCGGGCGCACCGCGCGGGCGGGCTCGACGGGAGAGGCCATCACGCTGGTGGCGCCGGAGGAGGAGGCCGAGCTGGGTCGGATCGAGCGCGTGGTGTCCACGAAGCTCCCGCGCCTGCGGCTCGAGGGCTTCGCCTACGACGCCACCGTGGAGGCGCCTCTGGTGGCCCCGCGCTCCGAACGCTTCGCAGTGAGGCGCACGCAGAGGTCCGCGCAGCGTGCGCGCGGGGCAGGGAAGGCGCCAACGAGGTAGGGGACAGGGCGTTCCGGCGCGGCGTCTCTCTCAGAAGTACCGGGTCAGCGAGATCGAGAGATGGCCGTCGTTGCGGAGCGCGTGGGCGAACGATCGCGGGCTCGTGTTCGCGAACCAGCGCCCGCGAGCCTCGAGACTCCAGCACGAACCCACACGGCGCTCGGCTTCCAGGAGCAGGAGCACCTCCCCCGTGCGCCAGTCCAGCGACGAGCCGCCGAGCACGCTCGTGTCCTGGGCGTCGTTCAGCGCCCACCGCCCTCCGACGAATACGAGCTTGAGGAGCGTGGACGGGCCGGTCCACTGGGCGTCCAGGCCGACCTGGTCGATCAAGTAATCGATGGCCCCATGTCGAACAGCACCCTGGCGGCGTCCAGCGCGTCGTCCTTGGTGACGCCCGCCTCGATCAGCACGTGCGAGCCCCAGGCGACCGCCATCATGAGCAGCGCCGCCTTCTCGGGATCCACGTGCTCGGGCAGCACGCCCTGCGTCTGGGCGACCTTCATATGCTCCGTCAGGATCGCCCGCATTCCGACGAGTCCCTTGCGGATCGCGGCCGTCACCTCGGCATCCTCTCCCCGGTGCTCCTTCGCGACGTGGACGAGGTAGCACCCGTGGGCGCCCTCGTCGCCGCCGACGCTGTCGAGGTACGTCCCGAGCAGCGCCTCGAGCGCGCCCGCCCCCGGCTCACCCGTGAAGAGCGCTCGGTAGGGGCCGCCCTCGGCGAGGATCTCCAGGTACCGGTCCAGCGTCCGCAGGTACGTGTCCCGCTTGCTGCCGAAGGTGTTGTAGAAGCTCCCGCGCCCGATCCCCATGGCCTCCATGAGGTCCTCGGTCGACGTCTCGTGGTATCCCTTCCGCCAGAACACGTCCATCGCCCGGTCGAGCGCGACCGCCTCGTCGAATTCCCTGGGTCGTCCCATGGGGAGGAGTATGGAGATTTTGTACTGCTATGTCAAGAATCTTCCGGAGTCAGCACCTTCCCGTCGCGCTGAGCGGCCCGGAGAGCCACGAGCGGGGGGCGGAATCGACGCGGCGGCTCCGAGCGGGCGTCGCGATCGTCGTGCCGACGGGCGGCCCGCGTTGTCCGGAATCCCTCCGCATCGTATGGTCCCCGCCTCGCGCTACCGTCCGCAGACCGAGGTCGTACCCATGCGATCGAGACTCGTCTTCCCTGCAACCGCGTCCGCGCTTCTCGTCGCCCTGGTCACCGCGCCCCTTGTGGCCCAGACGGGGCCGGACGATCCCGTCCAGGTCCTCGTGGGCCGGCTGACGCTCGAGCGCTACAAGACGACGCTCGAGGGGCTCACGCAGTTCGGCGATCGTCGTCAGGGCACGAAACGAAACCGCGACGCCGTCGACTGGATCGAGGCGCAGCTCAAGGCCGTCGGGTGCACGAACACCGAGCGGATCACGTACACCTACCCGCCGCCGCCCCCTCCGAACGCCGGGCAGCGCGGCGCCAGTGGGCGAGGTGCGCGAGGCGGCGGTGCGCAGGAGCCGCAGGACCTCACCACGCCCACCGGGGGGCACGTGGGGCGGAACGGCAATGGGCCCGGTGGCTCGACGATCTACGGGTACCGGGCGCGCACGGGCGTCAATCGTGACCTGATGGCGCAGCCCGACGAGCGTATCCGCGAGCTCGACCGCGAGGAGCCCGTCGACGGTGAGCGTCAGGATGTCTACTGCACGAAGGTCGGGACGGTGCATCCGGACCAGATGTACATCGTCGGCGCGCACCTGGACGGCCACGGCGTGAACGAGGCGGTCGACGACGACGGCTCGGGGACAGCGCTCGTGATCGAGCTCGCGCGCATCTTCAGCGCCCCCGACGTCCGGACGGACATGTCCATCCGCTTCGCGCTCTGGAACAACGAGGAGACGGGCACCAACGGCGCCGGCGCCTACGTCGATCAGCGGCGCGCGCTGCAGGGGCAGGAGAGCCCTCCCGGATCCGGCAGGTACCCCGAGCCCAGATGGCTCGGCATGATCCAGCACGACATGATGCTGTGGGACCACGGCGCGCCCCGCGCGGACGGCACCGTGAGCCGCGACCAGCGTCCCGAGGCCGACGTCAACATCGAGTTCCAGTCGAGCTCCACGATGGCGGAGGAGTCGATGAAGCTTGCGTTCGTCTTCAAGGCCGCGGCCGACGCCTACACGACCGACTACCCGGCCACCGTGGGGCCGCACATGACGAACACCGACTCCGGTCGCTTCCAGGACATCGTGCCTTCGATCAGCCTGCGGGAGAACGAGCGGGGCGCGCAGACCGGCGGCGGGTGGAACCCAACCTGGCACACGCCGCTTGATGTCTGGACCATGTTCACCGACGACGACTTCCGGCTCGGGTTGAACGCTGCCCAGACGACGCTCGCCGGCGTCGCGAAGCTGACGAACGCGAGGGTGGGGGGGTCGTGAGGCCCCTGGCGATGGTCCCCTCCGCCCTCCGCCCGCCGTCGACGTCGAGATCGGCCGTGCCGCGCCCATGGGTCCTGGTCGGCCTCGTCCTCTGCGTGAGCGCGGCCTCGTGCGCCCGGGAGGCGCCGGACTACCCGGTCACCCGCGAGGACACCGTGGCGGACGACTACTTCGGTACCCGCGTGGCCGATCCCTATCGGTGGCTCGAGGACCAGAACGCCCCCGAGGTGGCCAGGTGGGTGGAGGACGAGAACGCGGTGACGTTCGCGTACCTCGATCGGATCCCGCTGCGCTCCGTCTTCCGCGACCGTCTCACCGAGCTGTGGAACACGCCGAGCATCGGCGTGCCGTCGCGCGTCGGTGGCCGTCTCTTCTACCGGATGAACTCGGGGCTGCAGAACCAGTCGGTGCTCTACGACCAGGCCGACGTGGGCGCGGCGCCGGAGACGCTCATCGATCCCAACACGCTCTCTCCCGACGGCTCTGTCGACCTCGCGTCGTATGCGCCGTCTCCCGACGGCAGGTATCTGGCCTACGGCCTGTCCGTCGGAGGCTCGGACTGGGAGGAGCTGCACGTCCGCGATCTCACGGGGGGCGTGGAGCTCGCCGATACCGTGCACTGGGTGAAGTACTCGGGCGTCGCGTGGACGAAGGACGGCGGGGGCTTCTACTACACGCGCTTCCCCACCCCGCCGCCGGACCAGGTGCTCACGGCAGCGGCGCTCGACGGCAAGATCTACTACCACGCCGTGGGCACGTCGGACCGCGACGATCGCCTGATCTACCAGCGGCCCGACCTCCCCGACTGGTTCGAGGGAGCGGGCGTCACCGACGACGGGCGCTACCTCTTCGTCACGCTGAACCACGGGACGAACCCCGAGAACCTCCTCTACTACGCCGACCTCGGCGACCCGATGCATCCGAGGGTAGGTGCCGCCATCCGCCCCGTGAGCACGTCCGACGACGCGGAATACGTCGTTCTCGGCAACGTCGGCAATACGATCTTCATCCAGACCACGCACGACGCGCCCAACCGGCGCATCGTGTCGATTGCGTTGCCCGACACGTCCCTCGCCCACGCGAAGACCGTGGTGCCCGAGACGAAGAACAACGTCCAGGCCTCCCTCCTGGCCGGCGATCGCGTCGTCGTGCAGACGCTGGAGGACGTGCAGAGCCACGTGCGCCTTTACGATGCCCGCGGCTCCCAGGTGGCGGAGGTCGCCCTACCGGGGATCGGCGCAGTGGGAGGGCTGAGCGGGCAATCCGGTCGTCCGGAGCTGTTCTACGCCTTCTCGTCGTACCTCGCCCCCACCACCGTGTACCGGTACGACTTCGCCACCGGGACGTCCACCGAGTTCAGCCCCCTTCCCCGCAAGGAGCTCTTCGACGCGTCGCCGTACGAGACGAAACAGGTCTTCTACGCGTCGAAGGACGGCACGCGCGTCCCGATGTTCATCACCGCCCGGAAGGGTGTGACCCTCGACGGCTCGCATCCGACCATCCTGTACGCATACGGCGGATTCGACATCGCCACGTTGCCGAGCTACAGCCCCACCGTGGCCGTCTGGCTCGAGCAGGGCGGCATCTACGCGGTGGCGAACATCCGCGGGGGGAGTGAGTACGGCGAGGCGTGGCACCACGCCGGCCGCCTCGAGAAGAAGCAGAACGTCTTCGACGACTTCGCCTGGGCGGCCCGATACCTCATCGCGGAGAAGTACACGTCCCCCGAGCACCTGGCCATCCACGGCTACTCCAACGGCGGGCTGCTGGTGGGCGCGACCGAGGAGCAGCATCCCGAGCTCTTCGCGGCCGCGTATCCCGGCGCGGGCGTGATGGACATGCTGCGCTATCAGAAGTTCAGCGCCGGCGTCGGCTGGGTGCCGGAGTACGGCTCGTCGGACGACGAGGCGCAGTTCGCCTACCTCGAGACGTTCTCGCCCGTCCACAACGTCCAGCAGGGTACCTGCTACCCGGCGACGATCGTCACCACGGCGGATCACGACGACCGGGTCGTGCCGGGGCACTCGTACAAGTTCACCGCGGCCATGCAAGCGGCGCAGGGGTGCGACCGGCCGGTTCTGATCCGGGTGGAGACGAAGACGAGCCACGGCTACATGCCGACGGACAAGCGCATCGCCCAGCTCGCGGACGTGTGGGCCTTCACGGGTTGGCAGACCGGGATGCGCTAGCCGGAGGTCGGTCACGGGCGAGAACGCCGTCGTCGGGTCGTGCTTTCGGGGCCCTCCTGCCCACCGCCGCTGCCTGCTCCGAGTCACCCGCCGGGCCTTCCGGACCGTCGGTGGACGGCGTCTGGACCGGCACCTGGTCGAGCGCCGACATCCGCATGACGCTGGACGCGGGAGACCCGATGGTGGCGTGATGCGCCGCGGCGGGCATGCCCTGCCGTGCGGCTCGGGTACGCGCACCGCGGTGACGCGCGGGACGGCGTCGGTCACGCGGGCGTTGTGAACGGGGGCGACAGCACCGGGCGCGGATCTTGCCCGCAAGCCGGGAGCCCGGCACGAATGCAATCCCCGCCATCCAGGACTTCCGGGAGCCGGCGGGCGGCGCGGGCGGCGGTGAGCAGCGGACCGGAGAGCGTCGCATGACCTTCCAGATGGTCTTCGTACTCGCCGTCATCGCGGCGGCGCTCGTCCTGTTCATCACCGAGCGCTATCGGGCGGACCAGGTCGCCATCGCGATTCCCGTGGTTCTCCTGCTGGCCGGGATCATCGATGCCGACGACGCGCTGGCCGGGCTCGGCAGCTCGGCCACGGTCACCGTGGGGGCGATGCTCGTGCTCAGCCTCGGGCTCACGCGCACCGGGGCGGTAGAGGCCATCAGCAGGTGGGCTCTGCGCGCTCCCCTGGGCGGACCGGTGACCCGCCTGCTGGCGCTCTGCGTGATCGTGGGTGCGATCTCGCCCTTCCTGAACAACACCGCGGTCGTCGTGGTCTTCCTCCCCGTCTTCCTCGCCGTCGCGCGCCACGTACACGAGCCCAGCTCGACCGTCCTGATCCCTCTCTCCTATTCGGCGATCCTCGGCGGCACGGTCACGATGATCGGGACCTCCACCAATCTGATCGTCTACGGGATGGCGCGGTCCCGCGGGCTCGACGAGCTGGGCATGTTCTCCATCGCGCCGCTCGGCCTCATCTACCTCGGCGTGGGCCTGCTCTACCTGTTCACGCTCGGCCGTCGGCTCCTGCCGCGGAGGGAGACGCCGCCGGAGCTCTCCGACAAGTACGACGTGCGGAACTTCATCACGGAGCTGAAGGTCGAGGACGGGTCGCCCGCTGTCGGCCGGACGCTCGGTGAGCTCCGGTGGGCCGAGCGCTACGGGGTCTCGGTCCTGGGGATCCAGCGGGAGACCCGCGCGATCCCGGCACCCGGCGCCCGCCAGGGGATCCGGGGGGGCGACATCCTCTTCGCGCAGGGCGACACCAAGAAGCTCCTGATCCTCGCGCGTGAGGAGAAGCTCGCGACACCGACGGTGCGGACGCGGCCGAGGGTCGCGCTCCACCGGGGTGACTCGCGGCTGGTCGAGCTGATGGTGGCTCCCGGCTCGCACCTGGCGGGTCGCACGCTGGAGGACGTCCGCTTCCAGCAGCTCCACGACGCGATCGTGCTCGCGGTCCAGCACCAGGGCCGCACCGTCCACGAGCGCCTCGCGCGCGTACGGCTCTCGGTGGGCGACCTCCTGCTCGTGCATGGCTCCGCCGCGGCCCTCGACGCGCTCGCCGACCATCCGGGCTTCGTGCCGCTCGGCGAAGTGGAGCACCCTTACCTGGCCAGGCCGCGCGCCGCGGTCGCGGTGGCGATCCTGGCGGGTGTGGTCGTGCTCGCTGGAGTCGGCGTCCTGTCCATCCTGCCCGCGGCCCTGGCGGGCGTCGTCCTGATGCTGTTCACCGGCTGCGTGAGGCTCGACGAGGTATACAGCGACCTGGACTGGAGCGTCGTGTTCCTCCTCGCGGGCCTCATCCCGCTCGGCCTCGCGATGGATCAGACGGGCCTGGCCGGGTGGGTCAGCGGCGTCGTGTCCGCGCTCCTGGGCCCGCTACCCCCCGTGGCAGCAGTGGCGACCTTCTATCTACTCACCAGCCTGCTCACCGAGGTGATGTCCAACAACGCCACGGCCGTGCTGCTCACACCCGTCGCCCTGGGCACGGCGGCGGAGCTGGGGTTGAATCCCTGCGCGCTGCTGGTGGCCGTGATGTTCGGAGCGTCGGCGTCGTTCATGACGCCGATCGGGTACCAGACGAACACACTCGTATACGGGCCCGGCGGGTATCGGTTCACCGATTTCCTCCGGGTCGGCGCACCCCTCAACCTGCTCCTGCTGGTGACCGCCTCGCTCCTCATCCCCTGGTTCTGGCCTTCCCCGTAGGCACCCCGGGCGACGGCGCCACCCACCGGCCGCTCGGCACTACATCGGCAGGGCACCGAGCTGGCGCATCAGCCCGATCTGGTCGAACATCGCGCGCAGGTGCGTCACCTTTCCGTCGACGATGGTCAGCAGCACGAAGGCCGAGGCCGAGACCTCGCGGTTCGTGGCCGGGATGCCCATGAACGCCCCTGCGTGCCGGCCCTTCGCCGTGAAGCGCACGACGATCCCGTCGTCGGTGGGCCGCGCCTCGTCGATCGTGTGGGCGATGTCCGGGAAGGCGGCGTACCACGCCTTCCCGAACTCCCCATGCGCCGTGAGGTCCATTTCGGGGAAGCCCACGATCTCGGCCCGGTAGGACGGTGCGCACAGCTCGGGAGGAAGGAGGCCCTTGAGACGGTCCTGACCGTGGAAGAAACGCTTCGCGAAGTCGACCGCTTCCGTTTCCCGCATCGCGAGGGTGGCGGGCATGAGAGGCTCCATTGGGAGGGATTCCCCCGGACGCGGACCGGCCGGGTCGGAGCGAACCGACACGCGCCCACGGACGAGGCGTCGAGCGCCTCCTGCGCATCCAGCTCCGGTTGAACCCTCGGCCCGCGGCGCCATTCGTACGGCATGTGACATGGGCAGGAGGATCTGCTCACGGGCGGCGGTCGTGTGGGTACGATCCGGCACGCCCCGTCCACCACCACAGGAGCGGCAGGGAGAAGCCCAGGCCGCCGGTGAGGGACAGGGCGATGAAGAGGGTCGCGCGCGTCCAGCCGACGGAGCGCGCGAGCCAGCACGCCACGACGCCCAGGGCCAGCAGCGCGTCCAGCGCGAAGCCCAGGGCCAGGTGGTTCCCGAGGAGCGCACGCCATCCCGGCCGCTCGAAAAGGACGGCGTGCACGAAGAGCCCATTGGGCACGATCAGCCCGAAGAGCGCCACGGACGCGAGCCGCCGGAGGGGAGGCGCGCCCGACGTGCTCACGCCCCCTCCGGAAGGTCGGCGGGGCGACGGGGGGCGAGCACTTCGTTGTCGTAGACCCTTCCCTTGAAGCTCCACCCGCCGTCCGCGACCTCGTGGATCAGGACGTAGGTCATCTCGCGCGTGGCCGGGACACCTTCCGCCTCCACCACCGCATCCGTCACCTTCTCCGCCATCACCTTCTTGCGTGCGGGGCCGATCCAGCCCTCGGGCACGTAGATGTGCACCACCGGCATCGTATCCTCCAGGATTCCCGGGCGAGCTCTCGAAACGAATCGTCAGGGAGGAATCTGGGCACGCCGGCCGACGGGGTTGAGTGGCGGTATCGACATCTATCGCGCAGATTCGGACACGATGAAGAGCGTGACGATCCTGGGGTTCGACGACTGCTTCGGCACAAGCCTCTCCGGGCTGGTGGACGTGCTGGCGGTCGCCAACCAGCTCTGGCGCATGCGGGCACCCGACGCGGAGCCCCTCTTCCGATGGCGCCTGGCCTCTCCGGGAGGCGCGCCCTTCACCACCTCCTCCGGCCTGCGTACCCAACCGGACGGCGGCCTAACCGACGACCCCGCCGACGTGGTCCTCGTCCCCAACCTCCATCACCGGAGTGACGCGCAGCTGCTGGAGGGCGTGGGTCGCCTCTCGCGGTGGTCGGGCGGGTGGCTGCGTGAGCAGCGGGATGGGGGCGCGTGGGTGGGGGCCGGATGCAGCGGCGTCATGCTCCTCGCCCGCGCCGGCCTCCTCGACGGGCGGTCGGCCACCACGAGCTGGTGGCTGGAGGGGATCTTCCGGGAGGCCTTCCCCCGGGTGAAGCTGCGTTGCGATGCGCTCGTGGTGCGGGACGGGCGGATCCTGACCGCGGGCGCGGTGAACGCCCATTTCAACCTGGCTCTCGACCTGGTGGCGGAGGTGGCCGGTCCCGATCTGGCCCTGCTGTGCGCCAAGTCCCTGCTCGTGGACCTGAATCGCACCTCCCAGCTGCCGTACGCGGTCCTTCCCACGCACACGGGGCACGCCGACGCGGTGGTCCTCGGGGCCCAGCAGTGGATGCGTGAGCACCTGGGAGAGGGCTTCGGACTCCCCGAGGTCGCACGTGCGCAGCATGTCAGCACGCGTACCCTCGCGCGTCGGTTCCATACCGCCCTCGGGACGACACCCCTGGTGTGGCTCCAACGGGTCCGCGTGGAGACGGCGAAGCACCTGCTGGAGAGCACGGGGCTCGCCCTGGCCCGGGTGGCGGACCGTGTGGGATACGAAGACGTCAGCGCGTTCCGGCGCGTCTTCCGCAGGGAGGCCGGAGTGAGCCCCCGGGAGTACCGGCGTCGCTTCCGGTATCGGGAGTGAGGTCGGGCCGCGCCGGCGTCGCACGCGACCTCTCACAGGCGGCACGCGGATCCTCCCTCCGGGCCCCGGGAGGGTGCGGCTACCTCCGCGGCACGAATACCAGGACGCTGCCTTGAAGGGCGATGGAGCCCCCGGAGACGGTGCCGGTGCGCGAGATGCCGCCCTGGGTGCTGGCGAGCGTGATGGCGTCACCGACCTGGTTCCAGAGGCCGGCGTCGAGGTCGGCCTCGGCCCTCGTCCTGCCACTGTCGAGGACTCGACGGTCGAACTCCAGCGCGTAGGTGCCGGTCGCATCCAGTGTGAGCGAGCCCGAAACGAGCTGCTGCTGATAGGCGCCGAGATCGAGAAAGGTGTATGGCAACTCGTGCCCATCGACCATCGTGAGCTCGTACGAGCCGGAGATCTCCGGCGGGTCGGGGGCGATCGGGTCGGTGCGTCCGCAAGCGCCCATCATGAGCGCGATTCCGAGCAGCAGGGTCTTGCGCACGTTCACTCCCTGGGTTGGTTGGTCGTGGACCGGCGTGGGTGGGGCGGCTTGAAGGGCAGACGGCGAGGAGGATCTCCCGTGCCGCCAGAAGGCGTTCCTTCAGGGGAACGACGCTCCGATCGACCCTGTGACACGTAGCGTACGAATGGGTCGACAGGCCGGGCGGGGTCGCACCCCTGCCGCCCGCTGACCGGTGTGGTCGCGCCCTTCATCGGGGCGGACGTGCACGGCCTCGCGATCCAACACCGGTCGTTTGCGGCGTCACCATCTCCATCGGCGGCTCCCGGACGCCGACCGCGCCTTGTGGCGGAAGTCTGTCCGCGCTCTATTCGCCCCCCGCGCGGTGCCGTTCCCCCTGGAACCGGAGACACCTCCCATGCGCGGACTCGTCGCAGGGGCCGTCCTCACCCTCATTCCCGCCGTGCCCCTCTCGGGGCAGGATCTCGTCCTGTCGCACGCCAACGTCGTCGACGTCGTCGGCGGGAGGATCCTCGCCGACGTGAGTGTGGTCGTCTCGGGCGGACGCATCAGCGCGGTCGGTACCGGTCCGGCGCCGGCCGGCGCCCGCGTGGTGGATCTGCACGGCTGGTACGTCGCGCCGGGTCTCATCGACGCCCACGTGCACGTGGGGAGCATCGCCGACGCGCGGCGGGCCCTTCAGTACGGCGTGACCACCATGCGCAGCGCCGGCGTGTCCCATTACGTCGACGTGGGGATGCGGGAGCTCCAGCACGCGGGCGACCTGGACATCCCGGAGACCGTGGCCACGGGCTACCATGTGCGCCCCGATCCGGCCGAGGGCGCGTACGAGGACCACCCCGAGCTCGGGAAGTACATGGCGTCGGGGATCCGCGGGCCGGAGGCGATCCGGGCCATGGCGCGCGCGATGCTCGCGCGGAACGTGACCTTCCTCAAGGTCCTCGCGACGGAGCGCGCGGGGGTGCCGACCACGGATCCCCGGAAGCAGGTGTACACGGAGGAGGAGCTGCGCGCCCTGGTGGAGGAGGGGGCCCAACGGGGCGTCCACGTCATGGCGCACGCACACGGGGACGCGGGCGCGCGCGCGGCGGTGCTGGCCGGCGTGCGCAGCATCGAGCACGGGACCTATCTGAGCCGGGAGACGCTGGCGCTCATGAAGGAGCGCGGGACGTATCTCGTGCCGACGATCGCGATCGTGCGGGACCTCACGATCCCCGGGGGCGACTACGACAACGCGGGGCTGGAGATCCGGGGCCGACACATGCTGCCGCGGGTCCGCGAGATGGCGCGCACCGCGCACGAGATGGGGGTGAAGATCGTGACGGGAACCGACACCGGGTACGGCCCCGAGAGCACGACGACGCTGGCGCACGAGATGATGGAGCTGGTGGACATCGGCATGACGCCTCTCGAGGCCCTCAGGGCGGCCACCGTGACTGCGGCGGAGCTCCTCGGCGTCGACGACCACACGGGCCGTGTCGCTGTCGGGCTCGACGGCGACCTGATCGTCCTGGAGCGGAACCCCCTGGACGATATCGGCGTCGCACAGGACGTCCTCATGGTCGTGAGCGACGGGAAGATCGTTGCACGCCACGGCGACTGGCCCGACGAGCGTCCGGGCGGCGCACGCTGAGCGGGCGCAGCCGACCGGAGGAGACGTGCGGGACCCGACGCCGGGGTCGTGCGCCGGCCGGACCTTGCTCCACGGGCTCACACGGCAGCCATGGCGTGGCGCCGCAGGAACGAGAGCGTGCGCTCGTTGAACTCGGCGACGTTCTCGTAGAGCGCGGCGTGCGAGCGACATGGCCGTGACACCCTTCGCCAGCCGTGCGAACGAGCGCTTCCTGCGCGGCGAGCTGCTCGCCGCCCTGGGGAGGGATTCCGCAGCAGTGCGGTGGTTCGCGTCGCTGGGCCACGGCTCGGTGAGCGTGATCCCGTTGCAGGCACTCGCGCAGCAGCGGGCCGGGGCGCAGCGCGGCGGTCGGGCGCGGGCGGCGGCGCGTTGTCGATGACCTCGAGGGCGGCGCGTCGCGCCGCCTACTCCGTACGCAGTGCGACCATGGGATCCACACGCGTCGCGCGCAGCCCGGGGACCACGCTCGCGACGAGCGCCACCAGGACGAGGGCGCCCGCGACACCGGCGAACACCCACGGGTCCCGGGGGGACACCTCGAACAGGAGGTCCCTCGCGTAGGGCGCCGCCGCGAGCGCGATGCCGAGGCCGAGCAGGACGCCCAGGACGCCCATCCTGACGCCGCGCACGACCACGCTGCGCAGCAGACGGGAGCGCTCGGCGCCCAGCGCCGTGCGGATCCCCAGCTCGCGGGTCCGCTGCGCCACGTCGAAGGCGAGCACCCCGTAGAGGCCGATGGCCGCCACGACCAGGGCGAGCAGCCCGAACACCGTGAACATGGTCGCGCCCAGCGTCCAGGAGCGCGCCTGCGGATCGATCTTGTCGCGAAGCGGCGCGACGTTGGCGTAGCGCACGCGGGCGTCGAGGCCGCGCAGGATGGGCGCCACCGACGCCGACAGCCGCGAGGGATCGCCGGACGTGCGGATGTAGAGGGCGTTGATGTTCCGTCCCTCACGCTGGGCGAGCGGCAGGTAGTACGTCATGAACGGGTCGCCCTGGAGCTCGCCGCGGGACGCGTCCTCGGTGACGCCCACGACGGTCGTGCACTCCTTCTGGTTGTCGACGAGGAGGCACTGGCCGAGCGGGTCCTCGTCGGGCCAGAGCGTGCGCGCCATGGTCTCGCTGATCACGGTGACCTTTTCGGCGCCGGCCGCATCGCTCGCCTGGAGGTCCCGCCCCCGGGTGATCCTGAGTCCCACCGTGGAGAGGTAGCCGGGCGTCACGTCCTGGAAGTAGGGCCCGCCCCCGGGGAGCTGGGGAAGCGAATCCCGTCCGGGCACCTTGAGGTCGCTACCGAAGGCCCACTGGAACGGCGAGCTGGTGCCGGCCACGGAGGCGACGCCCGGTACCGAGGCCAGCCGCTCGAGTGCCTTCTGGTACACCTCGTTCTCCTCCCGAGCGCTTCCCTGCTGCATGAAGCCCTTCTCGACGGAGTCCGTGTCCATGTCCATGGCACGCGTCTCGAACTCGATGCCAGCCAGGACCAGGTGATCCACGTCCAGTCCGAGGTCGAGGTGACGGACCGCCGATACGCTGCGCACGAACAGGCCGGCTCCCACCAGGAGGACCACCGAGAGCGCTGCCTGGGCGACGGTCAGCAGCGCGCGCGTTCGCGAGCTGCGGCCGGAGGCCGCGCCCGCGCCCATCGCCAGGTCGCCGGTGAGGTCCGCGCGGGTCGCCTGGAACGCCGGGCCGACACCCGCCAGGAGGCCGGCGAGCACCGCGGCGGACAGGGTGAAGAGGACGACGCGCCCGCTCACGGCCGATCCCGGGAAGAGCACACCGGGCAGGAGCGTCCTCCGGATGATGGCGCCGCCCCAGGTGGCCAGAGCGACCGCCACGCCGCCGCCCAGGAGCGCCAGCAGGATGGACTCCACGACCATGGAGGTCACGAGCCGCGGGCGTCCCACGCCAAGCGCGAGGCGAACCGCGACTTCGCGGCGCCGACGCGTTCCGCGGGCGAGCAGGAGATTCGCGACGTTCGCGCACGCGATGAGCAGGACCAGCAGGCTCACGCCGCCCAGCCACTGCGCCACCCTGGTCTCGCCGTTGGCCTCCGGCCCGCGTGCCAGCACCAACGGGTCGAGCGCGATGTGCGCCTCCTTCGGATACTCGCCGGCGTCGACCTGCTCCTTGCGGGCGTTGAGGTGCATCGCGGTCGCCTCGGCTTCCGCGGCCGCCGCGTCGGCGCCGGCGGGGAGTCGCGCGACCTCCTCGAACCAGTACCAGCCGCGGCTGTCGACCCATTGCCTTCCGTAGCGGAGCACGCCCGACGTCACCAGCGGCACCCAGATGTCCACGGGCGACAGGTTGACGCCCGTGAAGCCCGCGGGCGCGACGCCGACGACCGTGTAGGAGTCCCCGGCGATCTCGAGGGTGCGGCCCAGCACGTCGGGATCCCCGCCCATCTTCGAGCGCCAGTATTCGTGGCTGACGACCGCGGTCGGGGCCGCGCCGTCGCGGTCCTCGTCGGCGCCGAAGAAGCGCCCACGCTCGGCGTGCACCCCGAGCAGCGGGAAGAAGTCCCACGTCGCCTGCGCGACCTGGACGCGCACGGCGTCCGGCCCCGTGCCGAGCGTGGTCCCGCTCGCGTCGGCGAACGCGGCGACCGCCTGGAGCGAGCCGACCTTCTTCAGGTCCAGGTAGTCCGGGTAGGCGATGGACGCCTGCCTGGTCGTCTTTCCGAGGAAGGGTCGCACGAGCATGACGCGACGGACGCCGTCGGGGTCGGTGATGTGCGCCGGCGCCTGGAAGAGCAGCCGGTCCAGGACGCCGAACATGGCCGCGTTCGCACCGATCCCCAGTGCGAGGGTGAGCACCACGCCCGTGGCGAAGCCGGGGCTCCGACGCAGGGACCTCAGCGCACGCGCGACGCCACCCGTGAACACCGCCCACCACGCCATCCGCGCCATCGTCATCCTCTTCCGTCGCTCGTCGCTCTCCATCGCGGCGCGATACCGCGCCGGGTCTCCGAACCTGCGCTCGGCCTCCCGGCGGGCCGCGTCCGGGGACATCCCCTCCTGGACCAGACGGTCGACCAGCTCCGCGAGGTGGTGCTCCACCTCCCAACCGGCCGCGTCCCGCGGGTCGGGGGGAAGGAGGGACCGTTTCCGCCGTGCGCCGTCGCCGCCGGGACGGGTCATGCGCGATCGCTCCCGCGGCTGTCGTGCGCCCGCGTCGTCACCCCGCCGCTTCCGGTGCGATGCGTGCCACCGCGTCCACGTAGTCCGCCCACCGCCGCTCCTCCTCCGCCAGCGCAGCCTCGCCCGCCCGCGTGAGCCGGTAGTATTTCGCCCGCCGTCCCTTCTCGGACACGCCCCAGTCGGACACCAGCCAACCCCGGCGCTCCATGCGATGCAGGGCCGGGTACAGCGCGCCCTCCTCGATGACGAGCCGGTCGTCGGTGGCGCGGCGGATGAAGTCCAGGATGGCGAAGCCGTGCTGCTCGCCGCCCGCGTGGAGCGTCTTCAGGACCAGGAGCTCGAGGGTGCCCTGGACCACGGCCAGCGGGGAGTCCGTCACGATCGCCACATCTCCGGGGTCTTGGACCTAAATGATTTAGGACAAGAAGAGATACTAGGACCCTAAATGGTTTAGGTCAAGGGTTTCATCGATAGCGCCGGCCAGAGTGAGGGCGTCACGCGGGGCGTGCGCGCTTCCCCTTGACCTTCGACAGTACGCGGCCCTACCTTCCACTTGTCGAAGATCAAGGGGAGGGTGGGATGGCCAAGGCAGACGCTCGGGCGGACATGCTCCAGGGGACCCTGGACCTCCTGATCCTGCACGCGCTCTCGCTCGGGCCGATGCACGGCTGGGGGGTATCACAGCGTATTCGCCATTTCTCCCGTGACGTGCTGCAGGTGAATCAGGGGTCTCTCTACCCCGCGCTGCATCGTCTGGAGTACCGCGGACTGATCACGGCGAGATGGGGCACGTCGGAGAACAACCGGCGCGCGAAGATCTACGCGATGACGCCGAAGGGGGAAGGGCGCCTCGGGGTCGAGCGGCGCGACTGGCGTCGGTTCGTGGCGGCGATGCAGTGGGTGCTCGACTCCGTCGAGCCCGACCCGGCAGGCGGCTGAGGAGGGGATGGTGAGGGGGATGTGGCTGAGGTTGCGGCGACTGCTCGGGTGGAGATCCTCCGAGCGCGAGATCGAGGATGAGCTGCGCTTCCACGTGGAGATGCAGACCGAAGCGTTCGTTCGGGAGGGAATGGCGCCCGAGGAGGCGCGGCGGCGGGCGCTGGTCGCGTTCGGCGGAGAGGACCGCTGGCGCGAGGAGACGCGGGACTCGCGGTCGACGGGTTGGCTGGAGGACGGGCTACGCGACGCACGCCTGGCCGTGCGCGGCCTGGTACGCAGCCCGAGCTTCGCCGTCACCGCGCTCCTCACCATCGCGCTCGGGGTGGGTGCCACCACGGCGGTATTCAGCGTGGTCTACGACGTCGTCCTCGCGCCTCTCCCCTACCCCCATCCCGAGGAGCTGGTGACGGTCTGGATGACCAATCCGGCCCAGGGGATCGAAAAGGACATCAGCTCGTGGCCCAATTTCGTCGACTGGCGCGAGGGCGGCACGACGCTGCGGAAGATGGCCGCGGTGCGCACCGTGCGTCTCGCGCTCACCGGGGCCGGTGATCCGCTGGAAGTGCAGGGAGCCGCCGTCTCGCGAGGGTTCTTCGACCTGGTGGGAGCCCCCCTCGCGCTCGGACGCAGCTTCCGCGACGACGAGGTCGAGGGGGGCCCCGCGCGCGTCGTCGTGCTCAGCGACGAGCTCTTCCGTGCCCGCTTCGGCGCCGACCCTTCGCTGCTGGGTCGGACGATCCAGCTGAACGACGAGGCCTGGGAAGTGGTCGGCGTCGCGGCGCCCGGGCAGGCCTACCCGCGAGACGCCCAGCTCTGGACGCCTCTGTCGTTCGGACCCGACCTCGCGCCGCTGCGCGCGGCACGCGGCGCGCTCTGGCTTCCGGTGATCGGGCGCCTGGCCGAAGGCATCGAAATCACGGCGGCACAGACGGAGATGGACGCCGTGGCCGGGCGTCTGCGCGAGGCCTATCCCACCGCCGACGAGGGCGAGGGCATCGCCCTGGAGCCGCTGCGCGAGACCCTGGTCGGCGAGGTGCGGACGCCCCTGCTGGTCCTGCTGACCGCGGTCGGCCTGGTCCTGCTGATCGCGGTGGTGAACGTCGCCAACCTGCTGCTCGCCCGCGGATCGTCACGTGGTCGCGAGCTGGCGGTGCGGGTCACGCTGGGAGCGGGTCGGGGGCGCATCGTGCGGCAGGTCCTCGCCGAGAGCCTGGTGATCGGTGGGGCCGGGGGGCTGGCCGGAGCGGCGCTGGCGGGCGCCGGCGTGGCCGCGCTCGTCTCGGCGGCGCCCGCGGGCATCCCGAGGCTCGACGAGCTGAGGGTGGACGCCGGCATGCTCGCCTTCGCGCTGGCGACCGCGGTGGGAGCTGCCATTCTCTTCGGCCTCGTACCGGCGCTCCAGGCGGGGCGCGTCCAGCCCGGGGCGCACCTTCGCGAAGGTGCGCGCGGAAGCTCGAGCGCCGCGCTGGCACGCATGCGCGGCGTTTTCGTCACCGGCCAGTTCGCGCTCGCCCTGCTGCTGCTGGTCGGAGCGGGTTTGTTGCTGCGCAGCTTCGTGAACCTGCGTGCGGTGGAACCGGGCTTCCGGCCGGCGAACGTGGCGAGCGTCGCGCTTGCGTTGCCCGCCAGCCGCTATCGCGACGGGAACGCCCTGCGCGCGTTCCACTCGGAGCTCGAGGCGCGTGCGCGCGCGCTCCCGGGCGTGGAGGCCGCGGGCAGCGTATCCACGTTCTTCCTCGGCGCGCTGCCGAACATGGGGAACGTCGCGCTCGAGGGCCGGCCCGAGCTGGCGGAACGCACGCATGGGTTTCCCGTCGTCCAGGACGCGGCCTCGCCCGACTTCTTCCGGGCGGCGGGCATGGAGATCCTGGCCGGTCGCGCCTTCAACGAGGGAGACGGCCCCGACGCCATGCCCGTGGCGATCGTGAACGAGACCTTCGTCCGCGTCTACCTGTCCGGCACAGACCCCCTGGGTCGGCGCTTCGTGTGGGGTGAGCCCGCTGGGCGCGAGAACCCGTGGATCACGATCGTGGGTGTGGTGGCCGACGCTCGCCGCTCCGGACTCGCTCAACCCGTCCGCCCGTCCGCTTTCGTTCCGCTCGCGCAGTCGCCCGCCCGCCGTGTGGAGCTCCTGATGCGTACCGCGGCGGACCCCCTGGCGGTCGTGCCCGCGTTGAGGCGGGTGCTCCAGGGGATCGATCCCCAGCTCCCCATGACCCGGGTGCACACGCTGGAGCAGGCGATGTCCCAGGCGCTCTCCCAGCGCCGGTTCGTGGCATTGCTGCTCGGCGCATTCGCCGCTTCCGCCCTCGGGCTCGCTGCGGTCGGCATCTTCGGGGTGATGGCCTACCTGGTCGGCCAGCGCACCCGGGAGATCGGAATCCGCGTGGCGCTGGGCGCGCACCGCGCTCGCGTGCTGCGCGGCGTCCTCGTGCAGGGGATGGCGCACGCCGGTGCAGGGCTCGTGATCGGCGCCTTCGCATCGCTCGCGCTCACGCGCTTCGTGCGCAGCCAGCTCTTCGGGCTCGAGCCGTCCGATCCCGCGACCTTCGTGGGTGCCGCTCTCGTCCTGCTCGCAGCCGGCGTGTCGGCGTGCCTCGTCCCCGCGCGCCGAGCCTCGCGGGTCGATCCCATGGAGGCGCTCAGGGAGGAATAGCGGCCGGGAGGAAGGGGGGGCCTCCGGGAGATGCTCGCTCCGCCGGTGCCGGGGCCCCGACACCGGGCCTCGTCAGACGTCGGCGCGCAGGCAGCGCACGGGATCGACGGTCGTCGCGCGCCGGGCCGGCCGGAGGATCGCGGTCAGGGCGACCAGCCCCAGCAGGGCCGCCGTGCCTGCGAAGGTGAGCGGATCCAGCGTGCCCACGCCGAAGAGGAAGCCGCGCAGGAATCGGGTGAGGAAGCCCGCGCCGACCAACCCTGCGGCGAGCCCGATCGCGAAGACACCCATGCCCTGACGCACGACCATCGCGAAGAGGCGGGTGCGATCGGCACCCACCGCGATGCGGATGCCGAGCTCGTGCGTGCGTCGGCCGACCGCATGGGCGAGCGTGCCGTAGAGGCCGATCGCGGCGAGCACGATCGAGATGGACGCGAAGCCGAGGAAGAGCGTCGTGCGGAATCTCGGTTCCGTCCGCGCGACCCGCGTGCGGTCCGTGAACGCTTCGATCGCGGGAGGAGGCACGATCGGGTTGAAGCGGCGCACTGCGGCCTGCAGCTCGGGTGCCAGGCTTCCCACGGCGCGCTCGCTCCGCACGACGACGTTCATGAGCGGCCAGTCGATTTGCGCGTAGGGGACGTAGACGGCAGGCAGGTCGCCGTCCTCCGATCGGGCCTGCGTGGTGTTGGCGAGGACGCCCACGATCTCGCGCTCCGTGAGCGAGGCCGTCTCGGGGCCGAAATGCTCGCTCCACACGCGGATCGTCGTGCCGACCGCGGCGCCGCCCCCGAGGAAGCGGCGGACGAACGCCTCGTTCACGAGCGCGACCTGCCGGCTCGACGCGCCGTCGGCCCGTGTGAAGGCACGCCCCGCGAGCCGCGGGATGCGCAGCACCTCCGGATAGTCCGGGGTGACGACGTACCCGGCGGTGCCGGTGCGCTGAAGCGTCGGCGGATCGTCGCGCAACTGGATCGCCGGCATCCACCCCGAGGGCTCGAAGGGCACGTTCGAGGCCGCCGCCGCGGTCACGCCGGGCACGGCGGCGACGTCGGCCAGGACTTCGTTCCAGGTCGCCGCGGCGGTCACGGGTTGCGGGCCCGGCCGCTTCGTGATCACCGAGAACGTGACCAGGTGCTGCGGGTCGAAGCCCGGATCGTCCGTGGCGATGTTCACGAAGGAGCGGAACAGGAGGCTCGCGCCCACCCCGAGGACGGCCGCGAGCGCGAGCTGCGCGGCGACGAGCGTCATGCGCAGGCGAACACCGGCACGCGCCGTCGTGGAGGTACCCGATCTCGATGCGGTCACGGGATCGTACGCGCCCTGCCGCAGGGCGGGAACCAGTCCGGTCGCCACGCCGAGCACGAGGGACCCGGACCCACACGCCGCGAGGATGCGACCGTTCAGCGCGATCTCGCCGAGCCGCGGCATGGTCGGCGGCACCAGCTTCAGGAACGCCGCCACGCCGCCCCACGCGATCAGCGCGCCGAGGGCACCACCGGCGAACGAGAGGATCACGCTCTCCGCCATCACGGCGCGTGCGATCCGCCAGCGGCTCGCGCCGAGCGCGAGTCGCACGGCCATCTCCTGCTCGCGGTCGAGCCCACGCGCGAGGAGCAGGTGCGCGGCGTTGAAGGCCGCGATGAGCAACAGCAGCACGGACGACGCGAAGAAGAGCACCACGGTGCGGCTCGTTCCGCCCACCGTGGCTTCCAGCAGGTCGTTCGCGCCGGCGCCGATCACCGAGCCGTCCGGTTGCGTGTAGCCGTCGGGGGTCTCCCGCGCGATGTCGGCCTGTACGGACGTCAGCTCCGCGCGCACCGTGTCCAGGGTCGCGCCCGTCCGTCGGCGGGCGATGGCGATCAGGCGACGATCGCCCGCGTGTGCGTAGCGCGGGCTCCGGAGGTCGAGCACCCGGAAGTGGTTCACCTTCTGGCGCCCGAAGATCGCTTCCGGCGGGACGAAGCCCCGCGCCAGCACCCCGACGACGCGCGTGCCCGGCACGCCCGGCGCCTCCTCCCCGAGGATCGACGGGTCCCCGGCCGCGTGATTCCGCCACTCGTCCCAGCTCAGGATGGTCGCCGCGCCGTCGTCCGTCCGGATGTCGTCGGGCAGGAAGGAGCGCCCGATCTGGATGCGCGCTCCGAGCAGGCTTAGAAAGCCCGGCGTCACGTCCGGCATGGGGAGGATGACCGGCTCGCCTCCCTCGCCGGTCAGGAGGTTCATGCGCGGCTCGACCACCTCGATGTCCGAGAGCGTGCGAGCGCGCTCGCGCCATGCGAGCACGTCCGGCCCCGACACCCCGGCCAGCTCCTGCAGTCCCCCTGCGGACGGACCCTCGTGCCCCGTCGTGCCGAGCGTCACCAGGGCGTCCGGCCGATCGTAGGGCAGCGCGCGGATCACCACCGCATCCACCACGGTGTAGATCGTGGTCGTCGCGCCGATGCCGAGCGCCAGAGTCCCGACGACCAGCAGCGCGAATCCGGGGCGACGGATCAGCGTGCGCACGGCCTGCGCGACGTCGCCACCCAGTCCCGGGACGCCGGCGCCGCCCGTCCCTCGCCGCATGCGCCGCAAGAGGGCCGGCGGGCTCCACCAGCGCAGCACCGTCACCCCTGCATCACGGACCCATCGCATCCTCGCTGCGAACCCCTGCGATCTGGTCGCCCGGAACGATTCCTCCAGGTCGCCCGACACGTACTCGGCGTCCGCGCCTCGCAGCATCTCCGTCAGCAACCGCGCGTACCAGGGCAGGTCCGCCTCGCAGGGGCGCGTCATCACCGACCCCCCCGATGCTCACCCGCGAGCCGCTCGTCCAGCCGCGGAAGAAGGCCGCGCGAGATCGACTGGAACGTCCGCACCGTCTCGGACAGCGCCTCCGCGCCCGCCGGCTCGAGCCGGTACATGCGCCTGCGACGACCCCCCCGCTCGGGTGTCGGGGCCGCCACCTCGCTGCTCACGTATCCGCGCTCGGTCAGACGGTCCAGCGCCGTGTACACCGCGCCGGTCGAGACCGCCCGACCCGCGCGGGTCTCGATCTCCCCGCGGATCGGCACGCCGTACGCGCCCTGGCGCTCCAGGCGCAGCACCGCGAACAGGACCAGCATCTCGAACTCGCCCAACGTCGCCTTGCCCAAGGGATCGCTCTCGTTCCGGAACCTGGTGCGCTCGCCCCACACGACCCGATCGGCCCCGTGCGTTGCTATTACTACTACGTTGCAGGACAAATAAGCAACTCTACAACAGTACGCAAGGGGGGCGGAGCACACGGGTGCGCGGATGCGCGGGCTCCCTCCCGGCGCTCACCAACGATCCCGTCCCGGAAGGGACCGGTGGCGAGTTCCATCCTCAGCTCAACGCCTTCTTCAGGAGCGCGACGATCCTCGCCTCCTCGGTGGCGTTCAACTCCTTCAGCGCGAAGGCGATCGGCCACATGGCGGCTTCGTCGAGGTGCGCACGGTCGCTGAAGCCCAACGTCGCGTACCGCGCCTTGAACTTCTGCGCACTCTGGAAGAAGCAGATGACCTTGCCGTCCCTGGCATAGGCGGGCATCCCGTACCAGGTCCTCGGCGAGAGGGCTGGCGCGCTGGCTTCGATGATCGCATGGAGCCGCTCGGCCATGGTGCGATCCGCTTCCGGCATCTCGGCGATCTTGGCGAGCACGGCGCTCTCCTCGTCCGTCCCGTCGCTGCCCGCGGACGCCTTCAGCTCCTTGGCGCGCTCCTTCATCGCGGCCCGTTCCTCCTCCGTGAATCCCCTGGACTTCCTGCCGGTCCCTTTGGTGCTCCTGGCGGATTTCTGCGTGGTCTTCTTCGGGCTCATCGTGACCTCCGGCTGATTTGCGAATCGTCAGGGCGGCGGCTCGCGTACGTCCGTGCGGCCGCCCTCCGTCATCGGGCTCGGCCGCGCCACCGGGCTCTGCCGACGCTACCCGTCCCCTCCGAGCTCCTCCAACGCCATCGTCTCCAGCGCGCCGCGATCGGCCACGGCATCCAAGGCGGTGATCCTCCCCTCGCCGAACGTGACCCTGAGCACGAGCAGCATCCGCCCTTTGACCGGCACCAGGATGCCGACCTCGCCGTCGATGAGGCCCGACACGGCCGCCTGCGCGCGTCCCGGGCCCGTGAAGAACCCCCCGACGGCGGCGGGGCCGCGCACCTCCGCGGGGCCGCCCATGCGGATGGCCTGCGCGTCGCACCGGAAGACGACTTCGGGATCGAGCACCGCCAGGAGCGCCTCGAAGTCACCGGCCTTCGCGGCGGCGATGAACGCGTCGACGACCTCGCGCTTCCGTCCGTGATCGACCTCGGACGTCGAGGCGCCCCGGATACGGCGCCGCGCCCGGCTGGCCAACTGCCGCGTGGCCACGGACGTCCGTCCGACGATCGGCGCGATCTCGTCGAACGGGAGGTCGAACATGTCGTGGAGCACGAACGCCACACGCTCCGCCGGCTCGAGCGTCTCCAGCACGACCAGGAGCGCCAGCCCCACCGAGTCCGCGAGCTGGACGTCCTCTTCGGGGTTGCGCTCGTGGACGCGCCCGGCGCCCTGGGGCTCGTGCGCGCCCAGGGCCTCCTCCCGACGCGCCCGCCGCGTTCGAAGCATGTCGAGGCACACGCGGCCCACGATCGTCGTCATCCAGCCGCCGAGATTGTCGACGCCGTCTGCGCCCGCGCGGCTCATGCGCAGCCATGCCTCCTGCACGGCGTCCTCCGCCTCCGGCGCCGAGCCGAGCATGCGGTAGGCGACCCCGTGCAGGTGTGCGCGGTGGGTCTCGAATCGTCGGGCCAGCAGCTCGCGCTCATCCATCGGTCGCACCCTCGCGTCGTGTTCGGTCATCCCCATGACGAAGGTACCTCACCCGATGTGACGAGGAGCGCGACGGCGCGTGGCCCTCGTGCCCGCTCGTCGGGGCGCAACATCGCTTCGCCGGGTGGGGATGACCCGGGGACCGGCCGGACGACTCACCCCCGGTCGTCGAAGAGGTCACGCTGGGCTCCGGTCGGGTCGGAGCCGCGCCCGCGTCCGCCGCGGCCCGGCCGTGCCGACCTGCCTGCTCCACGCGCGGGTGACCCACCGCGGATGGCCGCACCCTCCTCGCCCAGGAGCGCCCGGACCGCATCGATCGAGTCGGCCTCCGCGGCAGACTTGTCCTCGCGATAGCGCCGTAGTCGTGCGAAGCGGAGGCTGACACCGCCCGGATAGCGCGGGCTCCGCTGCACGCCCTCGAAGGCGACCTCGACCACCAGCTCGGGGCGCACGTAGACCGTGTGGCCGTCCCGATGCGTCTCCCGCGCGAGGAGCGCCTCGGTCTGCCACGCGAGCACCTGGTCGGTCATCCCCTTGAACGTCTTGCCGAGCATCACCCATTCGCCCGGCTCCTCGCCCCGCGCCCCGAGGTGGAGGTTGCTGAGCCGGCCGCGGCGGCGCCCGCTCCCCCACTCGGCGGCGAGGACGACCAGATCGAGGGTGCTCACCGGCTTCAGCTTCAGCCACGCGCCGCCCCTCCGTCCGGCCCGGTAGGGTGATGCGAGGTCCTTGATCATCAGACCCTCGAAGCCGGCAACGCGCACCTCCTCGAGGAACGACTCGACCCGCCGGTGGTCGGCGGCGTGATCGCGGGCGTCGAGACCGCCCTCTGCGCCGTCCCCGAGCGTCCGGGACGGGAGCAGGAGCTCGGTCGGGACCAGTGCCGTGAGCTGCGCGCGTCGCTCGCTCAGGGGCCGGTCGAGGAGATCGCCGTCGGCGAAGAGGCAGTCGAAGAAGAACACCCGGAGCGGCAGCGCCTCGAGAAAGGAGAGGTCGGGCTCCCGCGCTCCGATCCGGCGCATCGTGACCTGGAACGGGAGCGGCCCGGACGGGCCCCATCCGATCGCTTCGCCGTCGAGCACCAGGTCGCCCCCGGGAAGCCCCTCGACGGCGGTGACGATCTCGGGGACGCTCTCCGTGATCTCGTTCGAGCGTCGGGTGTAGACCCGGACCTCTCCCCCACGCCGGTGTACCTGGACGCGCGCGCCGTCCGCCTTGGCTTCGAGGAGCGGGCGGGGGATCGCCGTCAACGCGCTGTCGGCGTCTTCGGCCGCGGAGGCGAGCATCGGGGCGAGCGGGCGGAAGAGGCGGACGCCGGTCTCCTCCTCCCCCCGGGGAACGGCGACGAGGTGACGCTCGGCGGCCGCGGCGGCTCCGCCCAGCCGGAGGACGTCACGGCGCACCTCGGAGGGTGACGCATCGGTCGCCCGGGCCACGGCGTCGAGCAGGACGCCCTCGCCGGCCCCCTGGCGGAGCTCTCCCATCACGAGCAGCTCGACGAACGTCCGCTCCTCGACGGAGGCGCGGCGCAGGAGGGATCGCAGCCGCGCGGCCTTCCGGCCCTGTGAGCCCGTTCCGGCCATCGCCGCGATCTCCGACAGCGCCGCGTCGAGCTCGAGCACCGAGAGGGACGCGGCCGGCTCCGCGGACGGCGCGAGCGGGGCGCCGGCGTCGCCGGCGGGCTCCCCGAGCGACCGGAGCAGCGAGGGACCCACGCCGATCCGGCCCTGCCGCGCCCGCCCCGAGAGGAGGCCGACCAGCACCGGCAGCTCCTCCTCCGAGGCGCGGCCGAGCAGGCCGGCCAGGAGCTCGGCCTTCTCCCCGCGCCCGGACGCCTCCGCCACGCGTCGATGGGTGGCCACGACCTCGGAGAGCTGCATGCGATCCCGGATGGACGGAAAGGGTATGGGCGTGACCGGACAATGGACGGAAGGGATCCGACGTGAAAGGCCGACCATGACGAAGCGAGCAGGCAAGGGAGCGCCCGGGGCGACGATGAGGGCCGCCCTCGAGGGGTTTCGGCCGGCCACCCGCGACTGGTTCGCGGGGGCGTTCGCGGCGCCCACGCCGGTCCAGGTCGAGGGGTGGTCGGCGATCCGGCGGGGCGAGCACGCGCTGCTCATCGCGCCCACCGGGTCGGGGAAGACGCTCGCGGCGTTCCTGTGGGCGATCGATCGGCTCGCGCGTCCGGTCGCCGAGCTCGAAGCGTCCTCCGCGGGGGAGCCGGGCGTCCGCGTGCTCTACGTCTCGCCGCTCAAGGCGCTCGTCTACGACATCGAGCGCAACCTGCGCACGCCCCGTGCCGGCATCGCGCGCGCGGCGGAGCGCGCCGGCACGCCGCTCGTGCTGCCCGGCGTCGACATGCGCACGGGGGACACCCCTCAGGACGAGCGCCGCCGACAGCGGAGCCGGCCCGAGGAGATCCTCGTCACCACCCCCGAGTCGCTCTTCCTCATCCTCACGTCGCAGGCGCGCGAGACGCTGCGCACGGTGGAGTGGGTCATCGTGGACGAGGTGCACGCGCTCGCGCCGACCAAGCGCGGCGCCCACCTGGCGCTCTCGCTCGAGCGCCTCGCCCACCTGACCGGTCGTGACCCGCAGCGTATCGGCCTGTCGGCGACCGCGCGGCCGACGGAGGAGGTGGCGCGCTTCCTCGGTGGACGGCGGGCCGTGACGGTCGTGGACACGCACCGGCCGCCCATGTTGGACCTCCAGGTCGTGGTGCCCGTCGAGGACATGACCCGCCCGATGGACGACGTCGACGCCACGCGCGGGAGCGCGCCGGTCGGCGGCGACGGTCGCCGTCCCCGCGCCGGCCGCGACGACGCAGCGGACGCCACGGAGGAGGCCGCGAATCGCGAGTTCGGCATCTGGCCGGTGCTGACGGAGCGCATCGTGGAGCTCGTGCGCGCACACCGCTCCACGCTCGTCTTCGTGAACAGCCGCGGCCTGTGCGAGCGCCTCGCCCAGCGCATCAACGACGAGGCGGGAGAGGAGATCGCGCGGGCGCACCACGGGAGCCTCGCGCACGGCCAGCGCCGCGAGATCGAGGAGGCGCTCAAGGCGGGCACGCTCCCGGCGATCGTCGCGACGAGCTCGCTCGAGCTGGGCATCGACATGGGCGCGATCGACCTGGTCGTGCTCGTGGAGTCGCCCGGCTCGGTGGCGAGCGGGCTGCAGCGCATCGGGCGGGCCGGGCACGCCGTGGGCGAGACGAGCGTCGGGCGGATCTTCCCCAAGCACCGCGGCGACCTCCTGGAGGCGACGGTGCTCGCGCTGCGTATGCGCGAGGGTCTGATCGAGTCCCTGTCGATCCCCGAGATGCCGCTCGACGTGCTCGCGCAGCACATCGTGGCGATGGCGGTGACCGACGCGTGGGAGGTGGAGGAGCTGGCGCGCGTCGTGCGCGGGGCCGCCAACTACGCGGAGCTGCCGGACGCCGCGCTCCGCGGCGTGCTCGATCTCCTCTCGGGCCTCTACCCCTCCCACGACTTCGCCGACCTGCGTCCCAGGATCCGCTGGGACCGCGAGCGGGACGTGATCGAGGCGCGTCGCGGCGCCCGCGTGGTCGTCGTCACGAACGCGGGAACGATCCCCGACCGGGGGCTCTTCCACGTGCACATCGGCGGCGACGGGCCGCGGGTCGGGGAGCTCGACGAGGAGATGGTGCACGAGTCGCAGGCGGGCCAGGTCATCACGCTGGGCGCGTCGACGTGGAGGATCCTCGAGATCACCCGCGACCGGGTGATGGTGGAGCCGGCCCCCGGGGAGCCGGGCCGCCTCCCGTTCTGGCACGGCGAGGGACCCGGGCGCCCGCTCGAGCTCGGACGCGCGATCGGGGCGTTCCTGCGCGAGCTGTCAGCGTGGGAGGCCGGCGAGGCGGAGCGGCATCTCGTCGAGCGCTACGGCCTGGACGAGCGTGCAGCGCGTAACCTGCTTCGCTACGTCGACGAGCAGAGGGAGGCGACGGGTGGCTCCCTCCCGACCGACCGCGCGATCACGATCGAGCGCTTCCGGGACGAGCTGGGCGACTGGCGCGTGTGCATCCTCACGCCCTTCGGCGCCCGCGTGCATGCGCCGTGGGCGCTCGCCATCCGGCGGGCGGTGTCGGCGAGCGTCGGCTACGACGTCCAGGCGGTCTGGTCGGACGACGGGATCGTGGTCACGGTCGCGGACGGGGACGAGCCGCCCGACGTCGACCTCCTGATCCCTGACGCCGACGTGGTGAACGACCGCCTCTTCGAGGAGCTGCCGCGTTCCCCGCTCTTCGCGTCCCACTTCCGCGAGAACGCCGCGCGGGCGCTGCTGCTCCCCCGCCGCCGTCCGGGTGCGCGCGTGCCGCTCTTCGCGCAGCGGCTGCGGGCGCAGAAGCTGCTGGGGTTGGCGCTCGAGTACCCGTCGTTCCCGATCGTGCTGGAGACCTACCGCACGATCCTCAAAGACGTCTTCGACGTGCCGGCTCTCCTGGAGGTGCTCGGGGAGATCGAGCGCGGCCGCATCCGCATCGACGAGGTCGAGACGCCGTCGGCGTCGCCCTTCGCGCGCGGCCTCGTCTTCGCGTACGTCGCCGCGTACCTGTACGAAGGCGACTCGCCCAGCGCGGAGCGGCGGGCGCAGATGCTCACGCTCGACCTGGATCTCCTGCGCGAGATCCTGGGCGAGGGGCAGCTCCGCGAGTTGCTCGACGTCGAGGGGATCGACGCGGTGGAGCGGCGGCTTCAGGGACTCAGCGAAGGACGGCGGGCGCGCAACGCCGACGCCCTGCACGACCTCCTGCGCCAGGTGGGCGACCTCGATCCCGACGAGATCCGCGCGCGCTCCGCCGGGGACCCGGAGCCATGGCTGGAAGAGCTCGCGGGCGCGCGGCTCGCCGGGCGCGTCCGGGTCGCGGGACGCGACGCCTGGATCGCCGTGGAGGACGCGGGCCTCTATCGCGACGCGCTCGGCGTGGACCCGCCGGCGGGCACCGCGGAGGCCTACCTCGCCGACGTGCCGGACCCCCTCGCGACGCTCCTCGCCCGGTGGGCGCGTACGCACGGGCCCTTCGCCACCGCGGCGGTGGCGCGCCGCTGGAGGCTCGTGCCGGGCCAGACGGGTGCCGTCCTCGCCGGGCTCGTGAAGGAGGGGCGCCTCCGGCAGGGGCGGTTCACGCCCGGCCGCGACGGCGACGAATGGTGCGATCCGGAGGTGCTGCGGGAGATCAAGCGGAGGGCGCTCGCGCGCCTGCGCGGCGAGGTCGCGCCGGTCCCGCGTGAGACGCTGACGCGCTTCCTCCCCGAGTGGCACGGCGTGGTGGCGCCCGGCATCGGCGCCGGAGCGCTGGAGGAGGCCATCGGACGCCTCCAGGGGATCCCGCTCTCCCTGCGGGACCTCGAGACCGCGATCCTCCCCGCGCGCGTGCGGGACTTCCATCCCCGCCAGCTCGACGAGCTGGGCGCCACCGGCTGGCTCGTGTGGGTGGGCCACTCGCCGGTCCGCGACCGCGACGGGCGCGTGCGCCTCTTCCGGCGCGACAAGGTGGGGACGCTGCTCGAGCCGCCCGGTGGCGGCGAGGCGGACTACGAGGCGACGCCGCTCCACGAGGCGATGCTCGATCACCTCGGGCGCAGGGGCGCGTCGTTCTTCTTCGAGCTGACCGAGGCCGCGGGGGTGGGGCCCACGACCCCCGAGCAGCATGGGGCGGCCGACGCGCTCGCCGACCTCGTCTGGGCCGGCCTCGTCACGAACGACACCTTCGGCGCGCTGCGCACGCTGCTGTCGCGACACCGGGCCCGGCGCACGCGGGCGGGCCGGTCCCACCCGCTCGCGCTCGGCGGGCGGTGGGCGCTCGTCTCCGGGCTGGTCGAGACGTCGGTCGGCGACACGGAACGCGCGCACGCCCTGGCGCTGCAGCTCCTCGACCGGCACGGGCTCCTCGCGCGGGACTCGATGACGATCGAGGTGGTGCCCGGCGGCTTCGGCTCGATCTACCGCGTGCTGCGCACGATGGAGGAGGCAGCGCGCGTGCGTCGGGGCTACTTCGTCGAAGGGCTCGGCGGCGCCCAGTTCGCCTATCCGGGGATCGTCGACCGCCTCCGGCGGGTGCGCGAGTCCGGCGACGACGCGAACGCACGGTTGCTCGCCGCGACCGACCCCGCGAACCCCTACGGATGGCTCGTCCCGTGGCCGGAGTTCGGGGGTGCGAGCGAGCGGCCTCCGCAGCGGGCCGTAGGGGCGCGCGTCGTCCTCGTCGGTGGCGAGGCCGTGTTGTACGCGCAGCGCGGCGGCCGTCGTGTGCGCGTAAGCCGTGACGCTTCGGGGGAGGCAGTCGGGACGGCCCTCGCGGCGCTCCGGGAGATGGCGCAAGTCACCCGGCGCCGGGAGCTGGAGGTCCAGGAGATCGACGACGACGACGCCCTGCGCTCGCCGTGGCGGAAGGCCTTCGAGGACGCCGGCTTCCGAGCGTCGTACAAGTCGCTCAAGGCGAGCGCCTCCGATGCCCGAGGGTGACACGCTTCACCGGATCGCCGCCCGGATCGGGCCGGCGCTCTCCGACCGCACGGTCACGCGGCTCGCGCTGGCCGACCGTGGCGACGTGGAGGAGGCCGAGGGCTGGCGCGTGGATGACGTGCGGGCGCTCGGGAAGCACCTCCTGATCGGCTTCGACGCCGGGTGGACGCTACGCACCCACCTGGGCATGAACGGCCGCGTGTTCGTCCTGGACGCGGGACGTCGGCCGCCGCGCACCCCGACCTTCCTGCTCCGCGTGACGCCCGCCGGTGCCACCGTCGTGTGCGTGCGCGCCTACCGGGCGGAGCTGATCCGAACCCACGAAGTGCGCCGGCACGCGCGCCTCGCCCGGCTCGGCCCCGACCTCCTGGTCGACCCGCCCGACCTGGACGGCATCGTGGCGCGGGCGCTCGCCCCGGCCCACGGCGCGCGCGAGATCGCCGATATCCTGCTCGACCAACGCATCGGATCGGGCATCGGCAACGTGTACAAGAGCGAGGCGCTCTTCATGGAGCGCACCCACCCGCGGACGCCGATGCGCGCCCTTTCCCCCGGGGCCGTCCGGCGCGTCTACGAGCGGGCGGCGGAGCTCCTGCGGCGCAACCTCCGCACGCCACGCCGTACCACCGTGCCGACCCGACGCCGACCCCATCCGGGCAGCCCCCGCCTGTGGGTCTACGAGCGCACGGGCGAGCCGTGCCTCGAGTGCGGCGCGCCGATCGTCCGCCTCACGCAGGGCGACATGGCGCGGGGCACCTGGCTCTGCCCGACCTGTCAGCCCGTCCCGGTCACATTCCGCGCGCTCGATCCGTCAGGTGGTCGACGCAGCCGCGGTCGCGTCCGCGACCGCCGTACCCGAGAGGAGGAACCGATGAGTCGCACGATCCGCAGCCTTGTGGTTCCGGTGTCCGACCTGGGCGCCGCCAAGGCGGTCTACACCACCCTGTTCGGCGAGCCGCACACCGACCAGCCCTACTACGTCGGCTTCAACGCGGACGGCTTCGAGGTGAGCCTGGCTCCGCAGGAGGACACCAGCCTCGGGCCGGTCGCCTACGTCGATGTCGAGGATCTGGACGGCGTCCGCTCGAGCCTGCTGGCCGCCGGCGCGACCGAGCGCGTCGCACCCCGACAGGTCGCTCCCGGGGCGCGGGTGTGCGTGCTGGAGGACACCGACGGCAACGCGATCGGCCTGAGGGGCGCGTAGCGGCGACGCCGCGCACCATCATCTTCGGAGGAGCTCCCCTTGAGCTGGAACAAGTGGATGCGGCAGATCCATCGGTGGCTGTCCATCGCCTTCACGGTGACCGTCATCGCCAACTTCGTGGCCATGGCGCTGGGGGAGCCTCCTCCCTGGGTGGTCTATTCCCCCCTGGTCCCGCTCTTCCCGCTCCTGATCACGGGTCTCTACTTGTTCTTGCTGCCGTATGCCGCCAGCTGGCGCGGTCGGCGGCGTACCGTGGGGTGAGCGCGATGGCCGCCAGGTCCAAGAAGGAGAGCGTGGAGAAGGAGGCCGCGGAGGCGGCGAAGCCGACGCTCCTCGCGGGCGGCAATCCCCAGATCGCGAAAGGAGATGGCGACGCCCCCGTGCGGGCCTACATCACGGCCATGCCGGGCTGGAAACGCGACGTCGGGCGCCGCCTCGACGCGCTCGTCGTGCGGACCGTGCCCGACGTGCGCAAGGCCGTGAAGTGGAACTCGCCCTTCTACGGCGTCGAGGGCCGGGGGTGGTTCCTCGGCTTCCACTGCCATGCGAAGTACGTCAAGGTGGCGTTCTTCCGCGGCACGTCGCTGCGTCCTCCTCCCCCCGTCGCGTCGAAAGGCGCGCAGACGCGCTACGTCCACATCCAAGAGGACGACGCGCTCGACGAAGCGCGGTGGGCGGCGTGGATCCGGCAGGCCGCCGACCTGCCGGGCTGGGCCCCGTAGCGCCGGCGGCGTCGCGTCACGATGTCGCCGGCACTAGTCCGTCCGGAGCGCCTCGGCCGGATCCACGCGCGCCGCCTTCGCCGCCGGAAGCCAACAAGCCGCCAGGCCCACGGAGAGCAGCAACAGCGCGACCCCCAGGAGCGTGGCCGGGTCGGTGGGGCCGACCCCGAAGAGCAGCCCGCGGAGGAGCCGGGTGGTGGCCAGGGCACCCGCGAGGCCGAGGGCGACGCCGGCCGCCAGGAGGATCCCTCCTTCGCCGAGGACCATGCGCCGAACCCCCGCCGCGTCGGCCCCGAAGCTCATGCGGATGCCGATCTCGGCCGTCCGTGAGCTCACGGAGAAGCCCAGAACCCCGGCGATGCCCACCATGGCGATCACCAGCGCGAGGGAGCCGAAGGCGACGATGAACCACGCGTTGAGCCGGCGCGGCCCCACCGATTCGTCGCGGATCTCCCGGAGGGTGGCTACCCGCTCCACGAGCTGGTTGGGCGCCGACTCACGCACCGCGCGCACGATGGTGGCCCGGAGGACGACGGGGTCCAGCGTGGTGCGCACCACCAGGGCCCCGGAGACGATGAACTCCTGCGCGAAGGGCTCGTACATCACCGGCGTGACGTCGTTGTCGAGCCCGTGGTCGCGGGTGTCGGCGGCGACGCCGACGACCGTACGCCACCCGTCGTCGAAGGGGGTGAACTTCAGGATCTCACCGGTGAGCGCCACGTGCCGCCCCAGGGGGTCCTGGTCCCCGAAGAGCTGGTGCGCGAAGGACGCGCTCAGGATCACCACCCGCGCCGCGCCCTGATCGTCGGTCCTCGCGAACGCGCGGCCGGCCACCAGGGGAATGCCGGCGGCGGCGAAGTAGGCAGGGTCGACGGTCTTGAGCGCCGCGTGCGGCGTCGGAGCGTCGGGGTCCTCCGCCCGTCCCTCCGCCTTCATGTCGAAGTCCAGGAAGGGGCTGCGCAGGGGTGGGCCCGAAGCGAGCGCCGCCACGGACACGCCGGGCACCGCCGCCACGGCGTCACGGATCCGCTCGTAGTTGGCCAGGTTCCCGGCCCGGTTCATCACCTGTCGCAGGAGGTCCCCTCCCAGGGGGAGCTCCACCGTGAGCACGTGATCGGTCCGCACGCCCGCGTCGACCGCCTCCAGCTTGGAGAGCGTCCGCATCAGCAGCCCCGCGCCGGCCAGCAGAACCATGGACGCGGCCACCTGCACGACCACGAGCGACCGCTGTACGCGCCGCCGGGTCCGCGTCATGGTGGTTCCCCGCCCGGCTGGAGCCAGGGATGAGCCCGGCCAGGCCTCGCGGTGGACCGTGGGCACCAGGGAGAGGACGACCGCCACGGCCACGCTCCCTGCCAGGGTGGCGGCGAGCACGACCCCGTCCAGGCGGATCTCGTCCGCGCGCGGAGAGAACTGGGCGGCGAACTGCACCAGGAGGCGGAGACCGCCGAAGGCCACGAGCACGCCCAGCGCGCCCCCCGCCAGGGCGAGCGCCAGGTTCTCCGTGAGGAGGAGGCGGCGGAGCCTGGCCCGACTCGCGCCCAGCGCCACACGCACGAGCATCTCGCGCCCACGCGCAACGCTGCGCATGAGGGTGAGGTTGGACACGTTGGCGCCCGCGATGAGCAGGACGGACAGCGCGGCTCCCATGAGCAGCCAGAACGTGAAGGACGCGCGCGCGCTCTCCGCGTCGCGAAGCAGGGACACGGACACCGTGAAGCGCGCCGCGCGCTCGTACGCCTCCGGGTGATCGTGCACCATGCCCTCCGCGATGCGATCGACCTCCGCCCGAGCCTGGTCGACCCCGGCGTCGGGCGCGAGGCGCGCGAAGAGCTCCGTCATGCGGTGCGTGCGCTCCGTGACCATCGTCGCGCTGAGGTGATGGGGACTGGTCACGGTGTTCACGTACACGTCGGTGGGCTCCGGATACTGGGGAGCGGGCTGCATGACGCCGACCACCGTCGTTGCGATCTCGTTCAGATCGATGGTGCTGCCTACGATGCTCGGGTCCCCGCCGAACCGCTGCATCCAGAAGCCGTACTCCAACACCGCGGCGGGCTCCGCCGTGGCGCCGTCGTCGCCGGAGCTCATCACGCGCCCGAGCACCGGCCCGAGCCCCATGACCTCGAAGTAGTTGCCGCTGACCACCGCCACGCTGACCCGCTCGGGGTGGCCGTCGCTCGCGACCATGGTGAAGGGCACGGCGTTGGAATACTCGGCGACGGTGGAGAGCGTGTGCGACGCCGTGCGGAGATCCCCGATCTCCGGAACCGAGAACAGCACGTTCTGGTGTTGCGCACCCGGCGCGGACTGGCGCAGGTACACGAGCCGCTCCCCGTCGCGGTTGGGCAGGGGCCGCAGGAGGGTTCCCCGGAGCACCGTGAACATGGCGGTGTTCGCCCCGATCCCGAGGCCGAGGGTCAACACCACTGTGGCTGTGAATCCGGGGTTGCGGGCGAGGAAGCGCAGCGTGTGCGTGGCGTCACGCCAGGCCCCGTCGAGCCACGCCGTGCCGCGCGTGGCGCGCACCTGCTCCTTGCGGTACTCGATGCTCCCCAGCGCCCGGAGCGCGGCCGCGCGCGCCTCCGGAGGCGACATCCCGCGGGCGATGTTCTCCGCCGTCTGTCGGTCCACGTGGTACTGCAGCTCCTCGTCCAGCTCGCGTTCCACCTTGGCACGCCGGAACAGGGTGCGGAGCCGGAGGCGGGCGATGCGGACCCAACGTAGCGGGCTCATCTCAGCCCTCCTGGAGCTTCACCACGGCCGTGATGGCCGTGGCGAGCCGGTCCCAGTTCTTCGCCTCGAGCGTGAGCTGCGTCCGGCCCGTGCGCGTCAGGGAGTAGAACTTCGCCCTGCGGTTGTTCCCACTCCTTCGCCACTGCGACGTGACCCATCCCTGCTGCTCGAGCTTGTGCAGCGCCGGATAGAGGGACCCGTCGCTCACCTGCAGCTCGTCGGACGAGAGCTCCCTCAGGCGCTGGCCGACGTCCCATCCGTTCATGGGCTCGAGGGTCAGCATCTTCAGGATGAGGAGGTCCAGGGTGCCCTGGACCAGGTCGTTCGGCTTGCTCATGCGGGACTCCCGTCGACTGGCGAAGGTGAACAGGCGGCTGCCCAGCGCTCCTCGTCTACCCCGACGACGAGGAGCCAGCCGATCATGGACAGCGCGCCCAGTATGGCTACGGGAAGGATGATCGGAACCAGCCTGTCGCCCAGCGTCGGCGACAGATACGTCATCCAGCCCGAGCCACCCAGGATGGAGAGCACTCCGAGCACCCGTGGCAGGAAGCCGGAGCGGAGGACCAGGACGCCCGTCAACACCGCGTACACGCCGAAGAACGCCATGGCGAGGGCCTCGCACTGGTGGTCGAGGCGCAGGAGGAGGAGGGCGAGCCCCTGCCGTTGGTCCGGCTCGAACCCGGGGAGGGGGTGCGCGCCCACCAGCACGAGGAGGGGGGCGAAATAGAAGAGGCGGCTGACGATCTTCACCGTGCACCCGACGAGGCCGAACACCATCGCGACCAGGGCGAGGCGCCGGCCCGCCGGACGGAGAAGGTCGTAGAACAGCACCGTCATGCCCACCTGACACGCCAACTCGACGAGGTAGAGCGTGAACCCGAGGCGGTAGAGGGACTCGTGCGCGAGCACGTTGGATGCGGTGGTCGCAGCGTCGCCCGCTACGACGATCCGATCGGCGATGAAGCCCTGGGTGAACCCGCCGAGGGCCACGGTCAGGAGGTAGAGCACTCCGATGGTCCGAGCGATCACCCTGGGTGAGATCCCCGTTCCGGCCGCCCCGCTCATCCCCCCCGCTCCTCCGCGACTCCGCCGCGTCGAGGTGATCCGTCTCGCTCACTCGCCTCGGTTACCGAGGGAACGTACCCTAAGACCCCTCGGTAAGCAAGGGGAGAGATCGGACCACGCCGGTGAGCGAGGCTGCTCCCCCCACCCACCCGCGCCTCCGGGAGGGCGCCATGAAACCCGCCGCGATGTCGACCGTCACGTCGTTGCTCTCGATCCTCCTCGTGCGGAGCGTTCTTCGTCTGGACGCTCCTCGCGCTCGGCGTGACCGCGACCTTCTCCGTCATCCTCTCGGCGCGCGGGCTGTGGAGCCAGCGCGGTGGGGCCGGCCCCGGTAGTCCGGGGGCTCGACGCACCTCCCACCCGGCTCAGCGGAAGTCGCCGAAGCGGGCCGGGTCGATCCCGTGGCGCGTCACGACGCCCGCCACGGCCCGACGGCGGTCCTCCGCGTCCCCCCGGCTGGCGCGCATCACCTCGCCGGTGAACGCGGCGATCGCCTGGACCGTCGGTGAGTCGTAGCCTCGGCCGTCGGCCGTCATCCGCGAGCGCGGTGCCGCGATCCCCAGCGTCGCGACGACGTACGCACCCTGCCAGCTGAGGGTGCGGACCATCTGCTCGATGGCGTACACGCCGCCCGTCGTGCCCACGCTCATGACGCCGACCACCTTCTGGTAGAGCGTCGCCGATCCCACCAGCCAGTCGAGCGCGTTCTTCACCGAGCCGGCCAGGCCGGCGGCGTACTCCGGAGCGGCGATCACGAGCGCGTCCGCCTCGGCGAGCTGCGAGCGGAAGCGATGCACGGGCCCCGGAGCGTCGTCCGCCATCGACGGTACGAACGGCGGGAGGTCGGCCAGGCCGGCGACCCGTTCGACCGCCCCGCCCGCGGCGTCGGCGCTCGTCGCGACGACCTCCAGCGCCATCGCGTTGGTCGATCCGTCGTTGAGGCTGCCGAGCAACATGGCAATCCGCATGGTATACGCCTTCCTTCCGAGGTCGGTGAACGAACGATGGATCGCTCACCCCTGGTCCGGGCGGCAACCGCGTGTCCGACGAGCTCGTGGACGGTGAGGCGGGCCTCGACCCGATGGGCACGGGGATCGCGAAGCGGCGCGCACGGTGCACGAATGTCACCGATCCGTCAGAAGCACGATACGCTGACGTCGTAGACGAGGGGCGCCGACGTGATGCGCGACGTAGAAGGGGGATCACGGCGCCGCGCGCCGTACTCACCCCAAAAGCCCTACAGCGCGGTGGGGAAGCTCCCCTCTACCCGCGGGGGTCCGTCGACATCTAACGTCAAGGCGTGTCGGCCGACTCCTGCGATCGCGACGGACGTCGCGTCGAATGCTCCCGCAAACCGGCTGCTCCTTCGACGATGAAGAAGCTGCACGCGGTTCTCCTGTTCGCCGCCGGGCTCGCACTGCTCCCGGCAGCCCTCCTCGCGCAGCTTCCGCGGGACGTACGGGTCTATCCGCGGGTCGGTCTCCTGGCTCCCGACTCGTACTTCTACGAGTACTTCGAGAACTTCGCGGGCGACGGGCTCACGGAGTGGACCCACACCTCGCTGGGACGGGCGTTCATCGCGGGCGTGGGCGTCGAGATCCCCCTGGGGGAGAGCGCCTGTCTCCGGGGCGAGGTGCTCCGCTCCTTCGACACGTGGCTCTCGGCCTCGCACTCGAAGGAGACGCTCCGCGATCTCTTCACGCCGCCCGAGATCGTGACGACGTGGCTGGACGTCCCGACGACCCTCACGCTCACCAGCGTCCAGCTCGTGCTCCCCACCCGCCTCGAGCTGGGACCGGCCAGGCCCTACGTGCTCCTGGGCGGCGGTGGCAAGTTCTACTCGTTCGGCGCGCCTACCGAGGCCAACGAGGTGGGCGCGACGCTCCCGAGCAACGGCTTCACGTGGGGTGGAGACGTCGGGGCGGGGTTCACCGGTCGGATCCGGGGTCTGCTCGTGGACGCGCAGGCCCGTGACGCGTGGAGCCGCTACTGGGGCAAGTTCCAGCACGACTTCATCTATTCGGGAAGCCTGAGCCTGCAGCTCTTCTGAAGCTCCCGCCCCCGGGCCGTTTGACGCCCGTGAGCTTCGTTTTCTATTCTGGGTCCACGGTCCTCGACACGGGGCCCCGGGCCTCCGAATCCCGGGGCGCTCCATGGGGGGGCTCGGGGGGTCGTCGAGGGGGCGTGGATGCTTGACCGCGATGGCCCTGGAGCGCGCGACATGACCGGTCCGGAAGACGATCGCACCGACCCCTCCGAGCGTCCGGCGGGGTCCCCACCGAATGCTCGTGACGGGAATCGCGGATCGATTCCCCCGGTGGACGCGTCCGAGCTCTTCACGGCCGCGTTCCTCGCGAGCCCCGACTCCGTGAACATCAACCGGTTGGACGACGGGATGTTCGTGGACGTCAACGAGGGGTTCGTGGCCCTCACCGGCTGGACGCGCACGGAGGTGGTCGGTCGGACCTCCCTCGAGATCGACCTCTGGGCGGAACCCGCGGACCGGGCGCGGATGGTCGAGGAGCTTACGCGCGCCGGCCGTGTCCACAACCTGGAGGCCCGCTTCCGCATGAGGGACGGGAGGATCGGGTGGGGACTCATGTCCGCACGCGTGCTCCCCATCGACACGGTTCCGCACATCCTCTCCATCACGCGGGACATCACGGACCGCAAGGAGGCCGACGAGCGCTTCCGTGAGACCCAGGCCCGGCTGAACGCCGTGGTCTCCGCCGCCCCCCTGGTCCTGTGGGCGCTCGATCCGGAGGGTCGTTTCACCCTCTCCGAGGGCCTCGGCCTGGACAGCATCGGGCTGCGCCCCGGCGAAGCCGTGGGCCGCATCGCCTACGAGCTCTATGCGGCGTACCCGAAGCTCCTGGACGACATCGGGACGGCCCTGCAGGGGAAGCACCTCACCGCGAGCCATCTCGTCGACGACCGCGTCTTCCAGAGCCGCCTCGTTCCCACGTTCTCGGACGACGGAACCGTCACCGGCATGCTCGGGGTCTCGCTGGACGTGACCCAGGAGGCGCTGCTGCAGGCCCAGCTCCTCCAGGCCCAGAAGCTGGAGGCGGTCGGGCGGCTCGCCGGAGGGGTGGCCCACGATTTCAACAACCTCCTCACGGCCATCCAGGGGTACGCGGAGCTCCTGGCGGAGCGCCTGAGCGAGCCCCTGCCCGAGGACCCCGACGCGCTCAGCGAGATCCGGCGGGACCTCGAGGAGATCCGCAGGGCGGCGGAACGGGCGTCCGGCCTCACCGCCCAGCTCCTGGCCTTCAGCCGGAAGCAGGTCCTGCAGATGAAGGTCCTGGACCTGAACCACCTGATGCGCCAGATCGAGCGCCTTCTGCGCCGCCTCATCGGAGAGGACGTCGTCCTCACCACGGAGCTCGCGCCGGATCTGTTGCACGTGCTCGGCGATGCGAGTCAGCTCGAGCAGGCCGTCGTGAACCTCGCCGTCAACGCCCGGGACGCGATGCCGAATGGCGGGAGCCTCGCGCTCTCCACCCGCAACGAGGACGTCTCCGAGCCCGTGCCGGGCGAGTACGGGGAGATTCCCCCCGGTTCCCATGTCGTGCTCTCCGTGACGGATTCGGGGTCGGGGATCTCCGACGAGGATCGGCCGCACATCTTCGAGCCCTTCTTCACGACCAAGGCGGTGGGAAAGGGCACCGGGCTCGGCCTGCCCACCGTCTTCGGCATCGTCACCCAGTCGGGCGGCCGGATCCAGGTGCACAGCGAGGTCGGAAGGGGCACCACGTTCGAGCTCTGGCTGCCGTCGACCGACGAGACCGTCCCGGACGAGCCCGCCCCCGCATTCGTCGAGGTGAAGCTGGGTGAGGAAGCGATCCTCCTGGTGGAGGACGACGGCGCGGTGCGTGGGTTCGTGGCCCAGGTCCTGGCCCGGAGCGGGTATCGTGTCCTCGAGGCGGCGGACGCGCAGAGCGCCCTGGAGCTGAGCCGGACCTGGAACGGCCCGATCCACCTCCTCGTGACCGACGTCGTGATGCCGGGCATGGGTGGCAGGGAGCTGGCGGCGCTGCTGCAGGACGAGCGGCAGGGTCTCCCGGCGCTCTTCATCTCCGGCTACACCGGCGAGGTGGACGACTCGGAGGACTTCCGGGGGCCGGGGCAGGACTTCCTGCCCAAGCCGTTCTCTCCGGCTAGCCTGACGCAGAAGGTCCGGCGCATCCTGGATGCCGCGACCGACTCCGCGCCGGCGGACTGACGCCGCCCGGACCCAGGGCCCACGCGCCTCAGTCGTAGCGGAGGGCGTTGAGCGGCTGCACCCGGCTGGCGCGAAGCGCCGGGATCATGACGGCCGCCAGGCCCACCAGTGCCAGGACTACCGAAACGGCGCCGAACACGATGGGGTCCCTCGGCTGCACCTCGAAGAGGAACGACGCCAGGACGTTTGCGAGGAAGAACGCGGTGACGAGTCCGACGACAAGGCCGATCACCACCAGCGACATCCCCTGCCGGACGACCATGGTCCGCACCGCTCCGCCGTCTGCGCCCATGGCCATGCGGATCCCGATCTCCTGTGTGCGCTGCTGAACGGAGTACGCCATGAGGCCGTAGACGCCGATCGCCGCGAGCAGGAGCGCGGACCCTCCGAAGACCATCATCAGGAGCAAGTTGACCCGCTGCCGTGACGTCGAGATCGACACCACGTCGTCCATGGACTGGATGTCGGTCACCGGCACCCCGGTCGCGCTCCGGAGCTCTTCCTGGATCGCCGTCGAGACCGTGCCCGGATTCACATCGGTCCGAACGACCCAGCCCAGGGGGCCGGCGCCCTGCATGAGGGCGTTCAGCGCATTGGGTATCTGGGCCTGGGGCAGATACATCGTGGGCGCCGGATCGTTGGTGATGCCCTGTGCCCGCACGTTGGCCACGACGCCGACGATCTGACGGATGGGCTCCTCGGCGAGCTCCTTCATGTTGCCCGCGCCGCCGCCGATCAGGAGTCGATCCGCCAGCGGATCGGACCCGTCTTCCCAGAACTGGTCCACCATGGCCTGGTTGATGACGACCACCGGAGGCCCGCTCTCGTCGTCCAGCTCGTTGAAGTCCCTCCCGCGCACGATCGGCATCTCGAACGTGTCGAAGTAGCCCGCGGTCGTGACTACGATGCTCCCACCGCCCGTGAAGGGCCCCTCGTTCTCCCGTCCCACGATGTTGAAGGGCAGCCCGTATCCACCCTGGAGCGGGACGCAGCACGTCGCCACCGCGGCCGCCACCCCCGGGATCGAACGGATGCGCTCGAGGGCGCCTCGCGCCGCCTCCGCAGCGCCGGCGGAGGTCCCGAAACGCTGACCGCTGAGCGATGTGCGCATGGTCAGCACGTTCCTCGTCGAGAACCCGGGGTCGACGCGCGCGATGGCGAGCGAGGTCCGGATCATGAGCGCCGCGCCCACCAGCAGGACGATGCAGAGTCCGAGCTGGGTCGGCACCGAAATTCGCGGGCCGGCACAAGTCCACAAACGGATCCGTCGTTTCGAACCGCTACCCCCTACAGCGTACGCGCGCGTGATGTTTCATGGCCGGGATCGGGCGCACGACCGGCGGTGGGATCCAGCGTGGTCTCCGCCGTCGCGCCGAGGGAGCGGAGGCGTAGGCCGAGCGCCCAGGCGTAGTGCAGGCCGAGGAGGGTCACCGGGACGAAGCCCGCGACGTAGTAGCCCAGCGCCATGGAGAGCGTCGCCTCGGTGTCGACGCCGAACACTCCGTGGACGCTGGCCAGGACTCCCGCCTGCATCGTGCCGATGAACCCCGGCGCGGCGGGGAGCGCCTCGAAGAGAGAGAGCGCGCACTCGGTGAACATGGCGGCCGTGAATCCGAGGTGGATCCCGAACGCCCGGAACGCCGTCCAGAAGGCCGCCGCCATCCACACCCAGAGGAGAAGCGACCAGAGGAGCGCCCCGAGCAGCGCGGCCGGGCGCCGCATCAACCGAAGGCCCGAGAGAAGCGCCTCGAGCCGCCGGAGCGTCGCCTCACCCCAGCGTCCGGGGAGCCGCCTCGACCAGGCGTGGCCGATCCGCGCCACGCGATCGGGGCTGAAGGCCGCGAGGGTCACGAGCCCGAGTGCCGCCGCCGCCACGAGCGCGGCCACCAGGACCGTGTCCCCGACCGGCTTCCCGAATACGGTGGCGCCCGCGGGAAAGGAGGGGGACGCCATGGTGAGGCCGGCGAGCAGCAGGATGGCGACCGCGTCCAGGATGCGCTCGAGGACCACGGTGCCCAGGGCCGCCGACATGGATACCGGCGCCATCCGGCTCAGGGCGAGCGGCCGGACGAGCTCCCCGAGCCGCGCCGGGAACAGGTTCGTGACCATGAACCCGATGTTCAACGCGGCCCACCGCGCGCGCAGGGTGGCGCGGACGCCGACGGGCTCGAGCAGAAGGCGCCACCGGACCGCGCGAATGAGCCCGCCGCTCGTGGTGAGGGCGGCGGTGGCGATGAGCAGCGCCGGATCCGCGGCGACGAGCCGACGGGCGATGGCGCCCAGGTCCGCGCCGTGGAAGACCCACCACAGCAGGATACCCGAAACCGCGACGCCTACGAGGACTCTGGGGCCGGGTATCAGTCTGCGGAGACGCGTAGGGCCTCGGCACGGTGGGGTGTCGGGGCGCGGCGATCGGGCCTGCAGTCCCTTCGCTCGAAGCCGGGCGGGGTGCTCAGGTGACGCTCGAGGCAGGATGCGGAGGACGAAGCGTACGCCTCGTTGATGACGGCGACGCACCGGCAGGCGTCGCGCATGTCCTCGCCCACGTGGTCGTGGCTCTCGATGGCGGCGACGAACCGGTCGAACATCGCGTTGAACCACTCCGTGTGGCTGGCGTCCATCCAACTGGAGGAGGTGACCCGGTGGTCGACGTCCCACGTCACCTCACCCCTGGCCCCGGAGGCGACCTGGGTCAGGACCTCGATGTCGTCGTCGCGCGCGATGATGGCGCCCCGCTCTCCGTGGATGGTGTAGATGACGGCACGGGCGCCGGCGGTCCAGCTCATGTGCACGTGCGCGGTCCGCTCGCCGGGGAAGGTGAGGGTCGCGGAGAAGTCGTCCTCGGTGTCCCAGCGCTCCGGCTCCCGGTTGACCATCTTCGCCGTCAGCGCCGTGGGCCACGCGTTCATCCAGTCGAAGGCGAGATAGAACGTGTGGCTGCCGTGGTCCATGGCGATCCCGCCGCCCGACCAGCACCGCTGGCGCCTCCAGTCGGGGTTCCATTCGGGCACCCCTCGGGCGTGCGTCGGACGGAGCGTCGCCAGCGTGACGGAGCGGACCCGACCGATCCGGCCGGACGAGATGATCTCGCCGATGGTCCGGATGGTGGGGGCGAACCTGTAGTTGTGGCAGGGGAAGACGACGCGTCGAGCGGCGGCGGCCCGCTCCACGAGGATGTCCGCGTCGGTGGCACGGGTGGTGAGGGGCTTCTCGCACAGCACGTGGACGCCGCGCCGGAGCGCGAGGTCGGCGATCGCGAAATGCTCGCTCGGGGGGGTGGCGATGTCGACGAAGTCGAGGTCGATCCCCGAGCGGAAGAGCTCCTCGACCGACGCGTAGGTGCGGGGGCGGGACTCGAGCTCGGAAGCCAGGGCCCGGCGGGGGGCGCAACCGTCCACCACCGCCACGATGTCCACGTCCGTCCGCTTCATGAACGCGGGCATGTGGCCACGAGATCCGATGAACCCGTATCCGACGAGGGCGCCCTTCAGCCGACGCCCGTTGGTTGAGCGTTCCATTCCCTTCGCAGTCTCACAGTTCCGGCATCGCCGGCCATCGGTGGGTGGTGGGTGTCACACGTCGCCGAGGGCGAGATCGAGGACCTCGACGGCCTCGTCGGCCTCGTCCACGGAGAAGGTCAGAGGAGGGTTGATGCGGACGCGGGGGGCATACGCCATGGAGATCACCCCGCGGCGGAGGAGGGCCTGGAACAGTGCCTGGCAGCGCGCGGCGGGCCAGAGCGCGCCCGACTCGTCGACCAGGTCGAAGCCGATGAAGAGCCCTGCTCCGCGGACGTTGGCCAGGCTGGGATGTCGCTCGGCGAGGGTTTCGAGGCCACGGCGCAGGTGGTCGCCGACCCGCGCCGCACGATCGGTCAGCTCCTCGTCCCGGATGATCGAGACGGAGGCGGCGACCGCCGCGGCGGCGAGCGGATGGCCCCCGTAGCTGGAGCTCGAGAAGCTGGGCTTGGACCAGGGGTGGGCACGGGTGATGTCGTCCCGGGCGAGGACGCCGCTGACGGGGAAGCCACCACCGAGGGACTTGCCCACGGTCATGATGTCGGGGGCGACCCCGCTGTGCTCGACGCCGAACATCCTCCCGGTCCGGCCGAAGCCGGTGATCATCTCGTCGGCGATGAGGAGCGCGTCGTGCTCGCGCGCCACCTCCGCGACGGCGGGAAGGAAGTCGGTGGGCGGCACGACGTTGCCGGCCGTCCCCTGCATGGGCTCCACCAGGATCGCCGCCAGGCTGCCCGTGGTCTCGCGCTGGATCTTCTCGCGCGCGAACTCGACGCACAGCAGCCCGCATTCGGGATAGGTGGCGCCGAACGCACAGTGGGCACAGTCCGCGTAGGGGGTGAGGTAGGCTCCGCCGGGGAGCGGGCCGAGGCCGCGCTTGAAGTCGCTGCCCATCTGGGCCAGCGACCCGGTCGTCTTGCCGTGGAAGCCGCCCCAGAACGAGAGGGTCTCGTGCTTTCCCGTGAACGCGCGCGCCACGCGCATGGCGCTCTCCACCGCCTCGGACCCACCGGAGTAGAGCTGTAGCCTCGTGAGCCCGGCGGGGGCGACGTCCGTCACCTGCTCGAGCGCACGCACCCGTGCTTCGGTGGTGAAGGATCCGGCGTGCGAGCGCTCCAGCTGCTCGTGAAGGGCTTTCAGGTAGGCGGGATGGCCGTATCCCAGCGCAGCGACGCAGATGCTCGCCGACAGGTCGAGGAAGCGGTTCCCGTCGACGTCGATGAGGTCGCAACCCTGGCCCCGGTCCACGGCGATGCCCGCGTACGCGGCGATGGCCTGGAAGCCTGGGGCGATGTGCCTGGATTCGCGCTCGCGCAGGAGTCGGCTGCGAGGGCCCGGCACCTCCGTCTGGACGCGGGGCGGACGGGCGGGATGGGGGTTCATCGATCTACGACCTGCCCTCCTTCATTGCCTGGGGATCCCCGGCCCAATCGCGCCCGATACCGGTAACGTTGTACTGCTCGATTCGCCAGGAGGTTCGTGTACCCGGGCCCGCCGCTCTCAGACTCTTCGTCGGTGACAGGCGCGCTCGCAGTCGGCGCCACAGGGCCCGCCTCTTCAGGCTGCGATCGTGAATCGATACGATGATCGTTCCTCCTCGGCGGGGCAGCAACCCGAGCGCCCGATCGATCACCCCGGAGATACGCCGGAGCGGGTAGTAGTAGAGCATCTCGTTGAAGACGACCACCCGGAAGTCCCCGACCGGCACGTACTCGTCGAAGGAGGTCGCCAGGAAGGCCACGTCCGGGCCGGTGTCCACACGCTCCCGGCACAGACGCACCGCCTCGCCGGAGATGTCGATCCCTACGTATCGGGACACGGTCTCGGGCAGGTACGGTACCAGGGCCCCGGTGCCGCAACCCACGTCGAGGACGCTCGACGCATCGTCCCCCAGCCCACGGAGGAGGTCTCCGATGACGTGGTGCCGTGGACCCTGCTGGGCGGAATCCAGATAGGACCAGTGGCCCCGCTGGTAGCTCCTGTCCCAGCGGGCCTTGTCGTTGTGCCAGAACAGGTTGAGAAAGCTCGCCCTGGTCCTCTGCACGACCTGCAGGAGCGGAGCGTGCCCGCTCATCGGGGCCTCCCCCGAACCTGCAGGGGGGTGCGCCGGCGCGGCTGGCGCGATGCCCTCCCGGAGGCGAAGCTGTGGCATGGGGCATCTCCTCCTGCTCCGGCACGGCCGGAGCCTGGCGAATGATCGGGGATTGATCGTGAGCCACGCCGTGCACGCACGAGCCGCCTACGGGCTGACCCCGCGCGGGCGCGATCAGGTGCGGCGGACCGTGGCGCGCGCGGTCTCGGCGGGCACCCTGGTCCAGCCCCTCCGCCTCCTCTCCTCCCCGCTCCTCCGCGCTCGGGAGTCGGCGGAGGTGGCAGGCGAGGTCCTCGGCGTGGGTCCGAACGTCGACGAGCGGCTGACCGAGCGCGACTTCGGCGAGCTCGAGCTGGGTCCGGACCGGCTCTACGACCAGGTCTGGGAAGCGGATGCGGGCGACCCGACCCACAGGTGCTGGGGGGTGGAGAGCGTCGCGGACGTCCTTCGCCGCGTCGGTGCGCTCGTCGACGAGCTGAGCCGGGACGGGCGGGGTGCGACGGTGGTTCTGTGTACGCACGGGGACGTCGCCTCCACCCTCCTGTGCGCCTCGCAGTCGGCCCCGTTGGGGCGCCACCGCGTGGTGGGCGCCCTGCCCACGGGGGGCCTTCGGGAGATCGGGTCGGTCGATGCGATCCTGGGGGCACTCGCCTCCCTCGACGCCGGGTCAAGGCGCGGGCAGGAGTCCCGGGCCGCAGGTCGCCACCTCGCGGCGCCGCCCGGGGGCGAGGGCGGCCGCGTGGATCGGACTTCCGGGGGTGCGACGTAGGATCATGGACTCCATGGCGAGCGCAGGCATGCCGACGACCGGCACGATCATCGCACCTGTCGGCTATCACGGAGATTACGGCCGCGCGACGACGCCGCGGCCCCAGCTTCGTTCGGGAGGAGCCGATTCCCATCACCGGAGGATGGCGGTGTCGAAGGGGGGAGCGAGGTCGGGTCGGGTCACGGTCTTCGTGGCGCTCCTTCTCGGGGCGTGCGCGGGAGGTGGCGAAGACGCTCCGGCGGCCGTTCCGGGCAACGAGGTCGTCGGCCGGGCGCCGCCCGAGGCGCGAGCCTTCCCCTCCGTCGTGCTCCTGCGTCGCCTGGACCCGGGGGGCGACCCGGCTCCGCCCCCGGCGGCCGACACCGTGGTGATGGACCAGTACGGGATGCAGTTCGTGCCCGAGGTCGTGCTCGCACGCCCGGGACAGCCGGTCGTCTTCACGAACAGCGACGACACGCCCCACATCGTCACCGTCCGCTCGGAGGCGAGCCGCTCGACGCTCCTCGACGAGGCCATCGACGTGGGAACGCGGTTCGAGCTCACCCTCGACGCGCCGGGGACGTACGAGGTGTCGTGCAGCATGCACCCCGGGATGGCCGGCATCGTCCTGGTGCACGAGGCGGCCTACACGGCCGTGAGCGAGCGCGACGGCTCCTGGAGGATCCCCGACGTCCCGCCGGGGACCTACGAGCTCGACGCGTGGAGCGCGGACCCGGCGCGGCGGTGGCGGGACACCCTCGAGGTCGGGGCCGGCACCACGGTGGCGCCCGACCACACCGGAGCTGGCCGATGAACTGGAAGGTCTTCGATCTCGCCCGCGCGGCGACGTGGCTCGCGGTGCTCCTGCCGGCCGGGGCGTGCGCCGACGGCGGCGCTTCCGCTCCGACGTACACACCGCGGGCGCGCGACGTGACCGTGACCGCCGTGCCCCTCCTCACGAAGGAGCTCGAGGCGGTCTACCCGTTCCTTCGCGAATCCTTCGGAGAGGGCGGTGTCATGGCGGGTCAGGAGGTCTACGCCTTCTCGCCGAGCACGATCACCGTCGTCCAGGGCGACACGATCCACCTCCACCTGCTGAATCCCGAGGACGACGAGCACTCCTTCGTGATCCCCGACCTGGGCGTGGACCTGACCATGACGCCGCAGGCCGAGACGGACACGACGCTCGTCGCGGATCGCACCGGGATCTTCACGATCGTCTGTGCGATCCCGGCGCATCTCCCCGCCATGTGGGGCCAGCTCGTGGTGCTCGCACCCGGCGCCGTCACCCCGGATTGATTGGCGCCCTCCTCGCGCCCCGAGCATCTTGTCGGCGCGCCACGTCGGTGGTGGCACCGACACTCCCCCGTTGAGGCCCCTCCGATGTCCCGGATGCCCCCGCACCCCATCGCCGCCGGCCGATTGGCTCTCTCGCTCCTGCTGGCCGCGTTCCCGCTGCCGGCCGCCGCCCAGGCGCCGGTCCCCGTCGTGGCCGCACCTGATACGGGCTCCTTCCCGCCGCTCTCCAGGCTGAAGTACCGCCTGGTCGGTCCGTTCGACGGAGGCCGGGTGAGCCGGGTCGCGGGCATCCCGGGAGATCCCTCGACCTACTACATGGCGACCGCGTCGGGAGGCGTGTGGAAGTCCACCGACGGTGGGGTGGGGTGGAAGCCGATCTTCGACGACCAGCCCATCTCGTCCACGGGTGCCATCGCGGTCGCCGCGTCGGACCCGAACGCGGTCTACGTGGGCTCGGGTGAGGCGAACATCCGCGGGAACGTGGCTGCTGGCGACGGTATCTACCGGTCGCTGGACGGCGGAAAGACGTGGACGCACGTCTGGACGCAGGAGGGCCAGATCGGGGACATCGTCATCGACCCGACGGACCCGGACGTCGTCTTCGCCGCGGTGCTGGGCCACGCCTTCGGACCGAACCCGGAGCGGGGCGTCTACCGCTCCACGGACGGGGGCCGGACGTGGCAGCAGGTTCTGAAGAGGGACGAGAGCACGGGGGCCGTGGACCTGGCCATGGATCCCTCGAATCCCCACGTGATCTTCGCCACGCTCTGGCAGGCCCGTCGCACGCCCTGGTCGTTCACGTCGGGGGGACCGGGAAGCGGCCTGTGGATGTCGCGGGACGGGGGCGACACCTGGAAGCAGCTCACCGGCCACGGTCTGCCGGACGGCATCTGGGGGCGCGCCGGCGTGGCCGTCGCGCCGTCGGACGGGGAGCGCGTGTACGCGATCATCGAGGCCGGGAAGGGTGGGCTCTTCCGATCCGACGATGGCGGGGACACCTGGGAGAGGGTGAGCCCGTCGCACCTCCTCACGCAGCGGGCCTGGTACTACGCCACGCTCACCGTGGACCCGTTCAACGAGAACGAGGTGTGGTTCCCGCAGGTGGCGCTCGTGCACACGATCGACGGCGGCGCGACGCTGAACATCGTGGAGGACGCCCCCCACGGGGACAACCACGACGTGTGGATCGACCCCGAGGACCCCGGGCGTCTCATCGTGGGGCACGACGGCGGCGTGGCCATCACGACCGACGGGGGCAGGACGTGGCAGTGGCCGCAGCTGCCCCTGGGCCAGCTCTACCATGTGGCCGCGGACTCGCGGGTGCCCTACAGCGTGCAGGGCGCGCAGCAGGACATCGGCTCGGCGCAGGGCCCGAGCGACAACCTGCGCAGCGGAGGAATCACTCCGGACGATTGGCGCGACGTGGGAGGCGGCGAGGCGGGCTACGTGGTCTCGAAGCCGGACGACCCGGACATCGTCTACGCCGGGGAGTACCTGGGCATCATCACGCGCTGGGACGCGGCCACCGGCACCTCGCGCAACATCAGCGCCTGGCCGGAGGACCCCTCGGGCCACGGCGACGTCGACGCGAAGTACCGCTTCCAGTGGACGGCGCCCATCGCCGCGTCTCCGCACGACCCGAACGTCGTCTACCACGGCGCGCAGGTGCTCTTCAGGAGCAGCGACGGGGGCCAGACGTGGACGGCCATCAGCCCGGACCTCACCCGCAACGATCCCGACAAGCAGCAGTGGAGCGGGGGCCCGATCACCGGCGACAACACCGGCGTCGAGTACTACTGCACCGTCTTCGCCGTGGCGGAGTCCCCGGTCCAGGCGGGCCTCATCTGGGCCGGCAGCGACGACGGCCTGGTGCACGTCACCCGCGACGGCGGCGCCCACTGGACGGACGTGACGAAGGCCATGCCGGGCTTCCCGGAGTGGGGAACTGTGAGCGTCATCGAGCCCTCACCCTTCGACGCAGGCACGGCGTACGTGGTGGTGGACGCCCACCGCCTGGACGACATGCGGCCCTACCTCTACGAGACCGCGGACTTCGGGAAGTCGTGGAGGCGCCTGGACGGTCCGCTGCCCCGGGACGTCTACCTGCACGCCGTGCGCGCGGACCCGAAGAAGCGTGGCCAGTTGTACCTGGGCACCGAGCGCGGCGTGATGTTCTCGTCGGACGACGGCCGCACCTGGTCCTCGCTGAAGCTCGACCTGCCGACGGTGGCGGTGCACGACCTGGTGGTGAAGGACGACGACCTGGTCCTGGGCACGCACGGCCGCGGCATCTGGATCCTGGACGACCTCGGGCCGGTGCGCGCGTGGGCGGACTCCATCGCGTCGCGGAAGGTGCATCTGTTCGCGCCGCGCCCCGTGGTCGCGTGGCGGCGGGGCTCAAGCCGCGGCCGGGGCGTGCACGGCACCAACCCGCCTGCGGGTGCCGTCGTGAGCTACTGGCTCGCGACGAAGCCGGACAGCGGCACGGCCGTGACCCTCCAGGTGGTGGACGCGCGCGGGATCGTGGTGCGCACGCTGAGCAGCGTGGCCCGCGAGCGCGACCACTACAGCGAGTACGAGGAGGAGCCGAAGCCCGACCTCACCACCGACTCGGCCCGGGTCCAGCGCGTGGTGTGGGACCTGCACACGGAGGGCGTACAGCGCATCAAAGGCGCCATGATCGATCTGGGCGATCCGGCGTCGGGCCCCTGGGCGCCCGCGGGAATGTACACGCTGTGCCTGGCGGTGGGGGGCGACACCGTGCGCGCTCCCCTGGAGGTCGGTCCCGACCCACGGGTGCGGGTACCCGACGCGGACCGCGTCGCGCAACAGGCCTTCGTCGCCGAGGTGGGCACCGCCCTCCAACGCCTGAGCGACGCATCGGGCCAGGCCCGCGCGCTGAGCACGCAGCTCGGGGAGCGCCGCCGTCTCGTCGCCGACCGGCCGGACGCGGCCGAGCTGCGCGCCGCGGTGGATTCGCTGACGTCCCGCTTCGACTCCCTGTCCCAGAAGATGTACAGCCCCGACGCCGAGGTGACCTACGACGTCCTGGCCAGGGGAACGCGCCTCTACTCGCGCCTCACGCCCCTCTACAACTGGGCCGGCGAGGGCGACGGCGCGCCGACGCAGGGGATGAAGGAGGTGTGGGCGGAGCAGCAGGTGGAGCTGCAGGGGTACACGGACCGCTTCCAGCAGCTCATCGACGTGGACCTGGCGCGGGTGAACGACCTGGCCCGGCGTCTGGGCGTGGCGTGGGTGGTGGTGAAGGAGAAGCCCAAGGTCATCTCGTGAGGGCCCTCGCGGCATCGCGCCGGTGCGTGGTGCCGCGAGACGCCACCCCCCCGCTCAGTTCCTTCCGAGTCCCTCGATCCAGCGGTACAGGACCACCGTCGTCGCGGCGAAGACGACGCCCCCGATCCAGATGGAGGCGGCGCCGAAGCCCTCTCCGACGAGCGCGATCGGGGCGGCGTTGCCAGAGAACGCGACCACCGCCGCGAACACCACTCCGAGCAAGCTCTCCCCCACGATGAGCCCCGACGCGAGCAGGACGCCGAGCTGCTTCGTGGCCTCGGGCTTCGGCGCACGGTCCGCACGGCGGTTGAACCACCAGCCGATGACGGCCCCGACCACCACCATCAGCGTCGTCGAGGTCGGCAGGTAGATGCCGAGTCCCACGGCCAGCGGGGGGATACGCGCGGATTTCGTGCTCACCCGTAGGAGCTGGTCCACGATGATGGTCGTGACCCCGATGGCCGCACCCAGCCGGATGAGGCTCCAGTCGATGTTGTTCTGGATCACGCCCTGGGCGAGCGCGGAGATCAGTCCAGCCTGCGGGGCCGGCAGCGCGCGTGACGGATCGACGCCCGGCGCGCCCAGGAAGCCGTAGGCGTTCTGCAGGAGGTCGAGCACCGGCGGGATGATGAGCGCCCCCGCTACGACGCCGATCACCAGCGCCCACTGCTGGGCGGAGGGCGTGGCGTCGACGAGCTGGCCCGTCTTCAGGTCCTGCAGGTTGTTGTTGGCGATGGACGCCACGGCGAACACCACCGCGGTCACGAAGAGCGCGAAGGCCACGAGCGCCTGACCGGCGGAGGCGTCCATCACCGTCTTCACGCTCACCACCAGGAGGAGCGCCGCCACCACCACGACCAGGATGCCGATCCCCGACAGCGGGCTGTTGGAGGAGCCGATGAGGCCCGCCATGTAGCCGCACACGGTCGAGACGAGGAAGCCCATGATCGCGACGAACACCACGCCGCCGACTGTCAGCAACAGGGCATGGGAGCCCAGCCCGCTGGTGGTGGCGAAGTGCCAGAACAGCCAGGCGACCGGAAGGAGGCAGACCAGGGAGACGATCCCCACCATCCCGATCGGGATGTCGCGCTCGTTGCGTGGAAGCGTGTCCGCCTGGCCGGCCTTGCGCACGCGGGACGCGGCCCGCGCCCCTGCGAGCCCCGCGATCACCGGCTTGACGAGCGTGGCCAGCGTCCAGATCGCCGCCACCGCGATCGCGCCGGCGCCCACGTAGCGCACGGAGCCGCTCCATCCCTGCTGCGCCAGGTCCGCGGCCGCGCCCGCCGCCGGGTGCAACATCGTGAAGTGCGGCACCCCCCACCCCCAGCCGATCAGCGCGCCCACGAGCATGGCGATACCGACCGAGAGCCCCACCAGGTGGCCGATCGCGAGGAGCGCGAAGGACAGCGCGAAGTCGAAGCCGGTCGCGGACGTCCTGGAGCGACCGACGAAGAAGTACTGGGCGACGTCGCTCGCGAAGATCCTCGTCTGCACCACTACGTAGAAGCCCGCCGACACCACGCTGCCCCAGACGACGGCCTTCAGCCCGGCGCCGCTGGTCTCGACGGCTTCGCTCGCGTCGTGTCCCCCCTGCCCGGCGCCCACCTTGAGCACCTCGGCGCAGGCCACCCCTTCCGGATAGGGAAGGTCGGAGTCGGTGACGAGCGCCCGGCGCAGCGGGATCGTGTACATCACGCCCAGGACGCCGCCGGCCGCGCAGATCGCGAAGGAGGTCCAGAACGGAAAGCCCGTCCACCAGCCGACGATGACGAGCCCGGGCAGCACGAAGATGATCGCGGAGAGCGTGCCGGCGGCCGAGGCCACCGTCTGCACGATGTTGTTCTCCTGGATCGTCGCGTTCTGGAAGGCGCGCAGGATCGCCATCGAGATCACGGCCGCCGGGATCGAGGTGGAGAACGTGATCCCCGCCTTGAGGCCGAAATAGACGTTCGCCGCCGTGAAGATCAGCGTGATCAAGACACCGAGGACGAGTCCGCGGAGAGTCAGCTCGGCGGGTGACGTGACGGAGCTGTCGGGTTGCGCGTCCACGCGTGCTCCTGTGGAGGTGGTCGTGCGGGCGGCGCTTCGGTTCCGGACGAGAAGGTACTCGACCGTCGCGCGTCGGCCCAGGCTACGGGGGACGACCACCCGCGAGGCGCTCGTTCACGCAGGACACGGACGTGATCGTCTATCTGGACGGTGTCGTGACCGGCGCCATCGTGATCACCACGCGAGGCTGACCCCGGGGCCCGTAGCCGGCACCCGGACGGCGGCTCCCCGAGGGACCGTCGCGCCGGTGAAGCGTCCGCACCACTTCGCGACCTGCAGGCTGGCCTTGCCACCCTGGCGACGGGCCGGTTGCATCCCCATGCCGGCGAGGACGGTTACGGAGACCCGCTGCTCGGCGTGTGGAGGTCGCGGGAGAGGATGAGCTTGAGCGTCGCGTTGTCGGCTCCGTCCGAGAGGCCGACGCCGGCGCCGAGCTCCACGTCCACCGAGCCGGCGCTGAAGTCCACCACGCCGAAGAGCTGGTGCGCCTGCTGCGCGGACGGGAGGAAGCCGTCGAGGTGCCCGAAGTCGGCGTACTCCTCCAGCGCCACCGCGAACGTCGGCGACACGTTCCACGCCACGCGCGTCGAGGGTACGAACTCGAGCTTCCCGACGCCGTCCCACGACGTGTCCAGGATGGGGTTGAACACGACGTCGATCGGGCGGAGGTGCCAGCCCACGATCGGCCGGATCTCCGAGGTGAAGTGCTTCGTGTCCCAGTGCTTCGCGTTGTAGCTGAACTCGAAGTTGACGCCGTAGAAGAACGTGCGCTCGTCGGCGTGCGGGACCGCGAACAGCGTGCGGAGCTTGAAGCCGTTGAGCGTCACCCCCAGGTCCTGGTCGTAGCTGTAGAGCGGGAGGTAGAGACCCGCCTCGAACCAGTCGGTGACGCCGTAGGCCCACTCCGGCACCCCCACCCAGGCGTGGTGGGACACGACCGCGCCCGGGAAGGCCGGCTCCTTCAGCCCGGACGGCGTGAAGTTGTTGTGCAGCGTGAGGTTGAACACCCCCGGAGGGGCGAGGCCGCCGTCGTAGACCTGGATCTCGTCGGCCTGCGCGCGCGCCGGCGCGGGTGACAGGGCCAGCGCGGCGAGCGCCGCTCCGGCCCACGACAACTCGGTGATCTTCAAGGCTCCTCCGATCGAGGGGACAGGCCATTCTGGGCCCTCGCGGCGCCGAGTGCCAGCGGGGACGGGGCTCGTGTCGCCCGGGGGCCCGCCGAGGCGGGCCCCCCGGCCGTCCGGCGTCACCCCTCCACGCCGAACTCGGGCCCGTCGAGCTGGCGCACCTCGCACTCGATGTCCCACTCGTCCCCGTGGATCCGGAGGAATCGCTCGGTGAGCTCGAGCGCCTCCTCCCTGGACTTCGCTTCGAGGATCGCGTAGCCGCCGATGACCTCCTTGGCTTCCGTGAACGGCCCGTCCACGATCGTCGTCTTGCCGCGCCGCAGCCGCACCCGGAAGCCCTCGGAGGTGGGGCGCAGACCTCCGGTCCGGATGAGCTTGCCCTCCCGCGTCATCTCGTCCATGAGCTTGCCCATGTCGTTCATGAGCTGCTCGCTGGGCACCTGGCCGGCGCCCTCGTCGATCCGGATCATCGACAGGTATCGCATGGTCTTCTCTCCTCGGGTGGTTGGTGTCGTCTCGGGGTGCGTCGACCGCGTCCCCACATTGCTGCGTCGAACGAACGCGCCCAGGATCGACATCGGCGGATCCTCTGCACGAACGGGGCCGGGACACTAGCTTCTCCGGCCCGTTCGCGATCCACTCTCGAGGGAGCTACGCGAGCCGATGTCGAGGCGTGCACCACAGGGCGACGCACGAGCCTCCCGCCGGGCGCGGGCCTGCGCGCTCCTCTTCGCGGCGTCACTCGGCGGGGCGGGTGTCCCGCGGGCCGTCGCGGCCCAGGGGGCCGCGGGGACCATCGAGCGGGGCGCCTTCCGCTTCTCGTACGACGAGCGCGGCATCTCCGGTCTCGGGAGCACCGCCGATCCCTGGGGTGCCCTGGTGGTGCGCGCCGCGCCGCCTCCGGGGGAGGATACCGCTGGCGCGCGACCGGGCGGCTCGCCCGGCCCACGCACGCTCGCCCTCACCCTCACCTACCGGACGAAGGGCTCGGAATGGCGTGACCTTCCGGCACGTGCGGCGGGGTGGTCGGCGGATCCCGAGGGCGGCTCCGTCACCTACCGGAGCGGGGGTGGCGACCTACCGCTCCTCGCGACGGAGACGTTCCGGACCGACGGCAGGGTCCTGGACTGGACGATCGATCTGGCCTCCACCGGGCCCACGCCCGTGACGGTGGGGGACGTCGGCATCGACGTGCCGGCGCCGGGGCCGGCCGGCCCTACGCCCCAGGTGATCTTCGAGCAGGGGTTCCTCCGCCACCAGTTCGTCGAGGGGGCGGGGTCCTTCTTCTTCTACACGCGCGCGTCCGGGGCGCCGCCCTACCTCCTCGTCACCACGCTCCCGGGCACCCGGCTCGAGTACTTCACCAGCGGGGGTCGGCGCGGTGGCCCGCTCTTCGTGCACTCGGCGCACGTGGCCGCGCAGGCGCCCATGGGCACGTGGCGCCAGGAGAACTCGTCGGTCACGCTCGGCCCCGGGGGCTCGGCCACGGACCACGTCCGCTACGGCTTCCGCTTCCGCTGGGCGGATTCCTACGACGACATGCGCCGCATCCTCTACGAGGAAGGCCTCTTCGACGTCCGTGTGGTGCCCGGGATGAGCGTGCCGCAGGGGCTGAGCGCGCGGTTCTCGCTGCACACCCGTGCGCAGGTCGACTCGATCACCGCCGAGTTCGGCGACCGCACCGCGCTCCGCTATCTCGGGGAGGTTCGCCCCGACGTCCACGTCTGGGAGGTGTCGTTCGCGAAGCTCGGCGAGAACCGGCTGACGATCCACCACGACGGCGGGCGGGAGACGTACCTGGAGTTCTTCTCCACCGAGCCGCTGGAGACGCTGATCCACAAGCGCGCGGCGTTCCTCGTCGACAAGCAGCAGATCCGCGACACCACGAAGTGGTGGGACGGCGTGTTCGGGCCGTACGACATGAAGGACCGGGTGACGCGCACGATCGACGACCCGGACATCTTCGTGGGGCGGATGGTTTACGTGCTCACCTGCGACGACCCGGGCCTCGGCAAGGCGCCGTTCCTGGCCGAGAAGAACGTGATCTACCCGGACCGGAGGGAGATCCGCGCGCTCGAGTACTACCTGGAGCACTTCGTGTGGGGGAAGCTCCAGCGCACGGACGCGGAGGAGCCCTACCCCTACGGCGTGTACGGAACCCCCGACTGGTACGTCGACCGCTCACCCGAGCGGCGCGCGCAGTACACGGATCGGGATCTGGACCGGGAGCACGTGTGGCGGTCCTACGACTACCCGCACGTGATCATGCTGTACTACCACATGTACCAGATCGCGAAGATGTACCCCGACATGTCGACGTACCTAGACGCGGCGGGGTACCTGCAGCGCGCGTTCGGGACCGCCAAGGCGTTCTTCACGTACCCGTACGCGATCTATCCGGACTACTACGAGACGTACAAGTGGGGGCTGTACAACGAGCTCGTGGTCCTGAAGCTCGTCGACGCGCTGGAGCGTGAGGGCTTCCAGGATCAGGCGGATTACCTGCGCTCCGAGTGGGAGAAGAAGGTCAAGTACTTCGTCTACGACGACGAGTACCCGTTCCGCTCGGAGTACGCCTTCGACCGAACCGCCTTCGAGTCGAGCTACGCGCTCGCCAAGTACGGGGCGACGCACGACATGGCCCCGGACGACCACCTCTGGTGGGACGTCCAGAAGCGGAAGTGGTACTCGCATCCGGTCGTGCGCCGTGAGGACGCACGGGCTTTCATGGACCGTCAGCTCGCAGCGAACCTGGTCGTGCGCGGTTGGCTCGAGGCGAGCTACTACCAGCTCGGAGCGGACCCGTCGCTCAGCTACATGGCGGCCATGGGCGGCTGGAGCGTGCTGGACTACGCGCTCGACTTCGCGCCCGATCCGGCCGACTGGCTCCAGCTCGGCTACGCCTCGTACCTGAGCTCCTGGTCGCTGATGAACACCGGGACGCCCGGCTCGGACTACGGGTACTGGTATCCCGGCGAGGAGAACGACGGCGCCGCCGGATGGCAGTTCATGTCGGCGCAGGCGGGAAGCGCCTGGATGGGGTCCAGCTACCCGGGCGGCGTGACGGTGCCACGCGGCCCGTGGTACTACGACGGAGAGATCGACCTCGGCTTCGGGGCCGCGCTGCGCATGGCGCGGACGGTCGTGACGAACGATCCCACGTTCGGGTGGATCGCCTACGGCGCGACCTGGACGGACGCCGGCGGCACCCTCTCGGTGATCCCGCGCGACGGCGTGCGCATGCGCTTCGACGCCGTCCTCCCCGACCCGCGCGTGCCGTGGCGCCGAGGTGAGCGGCTCGGGCTCGAGGTCGACCGGGACGGCTTCGCCGAGGGCCAGCCCATCCAGGTGGACAAGGGCCTCGACCGCGTCGCGCTCACGCTCGAGAACCGGACCGGCACCGCGCACTCCACCGAGCTCTCGATCTCGATGCCGTACGGCACCGTGTACGTGCTCACGCAGGATGGGAGGCCTGTTCCGCTCGAGCGGAACACGAGCTGGGACTACCCCTGGCGGGCGGAGCTGTCCATGACGTCCGGCCCGACGCGCATCGAGCTCGTACGCGGTCCGGGCTGACCGTGCGCGCCGGCCGTGGCGCACCGGCACGGGGCGGGTGTAGTGTCCGTCGGCACTTCTTGCACCGTACCGGAGGACGAACGTGCGACGCTCGCTTCCCGCGGCCTCCCTGCGCCGCTGCTGGTTCCGGAGCTTCGTGGCCGCGGGCTCCACGGCGATGGCGACCCTGCTCGCCGCGGCGCCCGCGCTCGCGCAGGACCCGGACGCCGGGTCCGTGGTGGACCAGGTGCTGGCTGCGTACGGAGGCGCGGACGCGCTCCGGGCCACCCACGCGCTTCGTCTCGAGGGCTCGATCGTCACCCACGCCGGTGCGGAGGTTCACGGGAGCTTCGTGCGCATCGACGAGGGCGGCTCGGGTCTCAAGGTGCTGCTCCACTATCCGGACCATGCCGAGATTCGGGTCGTCGACGGCGACGAGGGATGGCACGGCTCGTCACCGACCTCGCTGGCGCCGGCCCAGGGTCCGATGCTCGCCGCGATGCAGCTCCAGGCGGCGCGCTCCTGGGTTCCGTGGATCCTCGTCGACCTGCGCGACCGGCTCCAGGTCGAACGGAGCGACGACACGGTCACCGTCCTCGGCGCCGATCTGAAGCGGGGGCTCCACCTCCGGTTCTTCGTGGACGCGAGCTCTCATCGCGTCCTCCGTACCGAGTCGGAGATGGCGATGGCCTCGATGAGCATGGTATTCGCCAGCGACTATGGGGACTTCCAGCAGGTCGGCGGGATCCTGTTGCCCTTCCGCGAGGAGAGCTTCGCGTCGGGGACGCACACGGCCACGCTCAGCGTCGAGAAGGCGATCCCGAACCCGCCTGACGATCAGCGCAAGCTGCCGACCGGCCGCGCTCCGTCCCCGTCCACCCAGACCACCTCCTCCACCGGATGGGCGGCGGCCGCGCTGAAGCGATTCCCGTCGGTGTGCGCACGTCGGATCACGAGCACCGCATCCGGCTGCGTCGCTTCGTCCCAATCCTCCTGGAACGCCTCGAGCGCATCGCAGAAGTAGGCGTTGCACGCGTCGGAGCGCCACGCCCTGGGCAGGGCACAGCCGGTGGCGGTCTGGTTCACGCAGGCACCTGCGATGCTCCGCTCGGGGAGACGGGACAGGTACGTCCGCAGGATGTCCTCGCCGCCGAGCGACGGGTCGGCGTCAACGAGGCGGCGGATCGTGACGGTCGAGATGAACGCGTGCTCGCCCCCCGTGGAGCAGCATCCTCCCTTGCACAGGTCGCAGGCCTGAGCGCTGCGGGCCTTCAGCGTGGGACGCTCGTCGAGGAATCGCTCGGCCTCGACCGCTTGCCTGCGCGTGAGGTGGTCACGGTCCCGCGACACGCCGCCCTCGGAGGCCCCGAGGGCCGCCTCGATCGTGCGCTCGAGGTGTCTGCGGTACCGTTCCCGCCGTTCGACCGGCAGCGGAGCGACGGCCGTCAGGCCAGTGGGAATCGGTAGGACCACGACCCGTCCGGCCGCCGTCGACTCCCGCCGGACGGCATCGAGGATCTGCCGGTCCACCCGGGCCTCCTCCTGCGCGATCGCGGAGGCGTGCCGCTCGGCCCGGGCTTCGCGTGCCCTCCGCTCCAGGATCAGGTCGCGCTGGGTGGCGAAATGGGATTCACGCGCCGCCGCGGGGATGCCCGCGAGCTGCGCGATCAGGAGTTGGCAATCGGCCTTGCGACAGACGAGGCGGCCCTGGCGCCGGCCCAGCACGACGTCCGCGGGGCCGACCTCCGCGCCGCACACCTCGCAGGCCGACCCGCCTTCATCCATGCCGTGGAGCACCCCCACCGTCGAGCGGCATGTCGACCGGGTCGGGATGGGCGTGCGGTCGTCCCGCGCGCGACCTACTTGTAGCGATAGGTGACCCGGCCCCGCGTCATGTCGTAGGGGGACATCTCCACCGTGACGGCGTCCCCCTCGAGCACCCGGATGTAGTGCTTGCGCATCTTGCCGGAGAGATAGGCCAGGATCTGGTGCCCGTTCTCCAGCTCCACGCGGAAGTTGGCATTCGGAAGAACTTCGTTCACCCGCCCTTCTAGTTCGATCGCGTCTTTCTTTGCCACGTAACCCCACTCGAATGAATGACTTCCAGACCTGGACACTAACGGAATCGGGCCCGGGAAGGAAACCTGGGGCCGTCCGCTGGCCCTCGCCCTCCCGTCGCGTCACGTCGTCGGCTCGTCCCTCGGCAGACGGTAGGGCATCGTTCCGCTGCACGTCGCCAGGAAGACGACCGAGGTGCTGGCGGATCGGTCACCCTCCGTGACCCGCAGGGTCGCTCGATGCTCGCCGTCCCACTCGGGGAGCTCGGTCCACGCTTCGGGTCCCTCGCCGACCGGCTGGCCGTCGAGCGTCCACTGCGAGGCCGATGCCGGGAGGGCCTGGCCATCGCTGCCCGTGGCCGTGCCCCGCAGCCGCAGGAGCGAGCCGCTCCGCACGGCGCCACGCTCGCGCGGGAAGAGGATCACGCCCTGCGGATCCCGAGCGGGAACGTCGAGCTGGACGGGCTCGGATGCGACGCCGTAGAAGCCATCCGACACGTGAACCTGCAGGAGCACGGCGCCCGGGGACAGCATGGCCACGGGGACGGTGGCTTCGTTCTGCACGAGCGATACCGCCAGGACCTGCCACGTCCGCGCATCGTCATTCGACCAGCGCAGGACGCTTTCGACCTGGTGTTCTCCCGACGTCGCCGCGTCCCAACGGACCGTCAGCTCGTCGCCGACGATCTCCGCGAGGACGATGGACACGGTGGGTGTGAAGGCGGTGGCCTCTCGGGACCAGATGGAATCACCGTCCCGCACGACGCGGATCAGGCTGCAGTCGCCGGAATCGGGAAGGATGGCCTCGACGAAGCCGGTGGGGGGACCGTCCGTCGCGGATCCGCCGCAACCGCATGTTCCGCATGCCTGCGTGTCGCGCCACCGGACAGGCGCGCGCGCCACGATCCGGCCGTCGGCGTCGATCGCCTCCGCCATTGCCCCGTCCACCCGCTGTCCCAGCGTCGTCGGTCGGGTCTCGAGGCGGAGGACACGCTGCATCTCGATCCGGCCGTCGTCGATCCGCCCCAACAGGACGATGAGCGGCACCGGGTCGGGCTCCGTCGGCTGGTGGACCCGCCGGCCCATCCACGGCGGAGTCCCTTCCGGGCTCTTGGGCCGGAAGGGGTCCCGCACGCTGTCATCGAGGTACGACGGGAACTTGCTGTAGGGGTCCGACACCCACTGAGGGTCGAGGCCCGGGTTCATGAGCAGCTTCTGGTAGTTGTAGAGGGAGACCCAGAGGCTGCTGCAGTACGACATGAAGTCGCTGGTGAAGCGCGGGGGATAGATGGTGCCGCTGGTCGCGTCGGTGCCGTACTCGCCGATCAGGGCCATGCGCGTGAGGAACCGGTCGTACGGCTCGTACCTCGGATAGTTGCGGTCGAAGGTCAGATCGTCCTTCGGCAGACAACCCGGCGCGTGCGACAGCCCGAGCACGTGGCCGAGCTCGTGTGCCATCGCCAGGCCCGAATCGACGAACGTCGACCCGAGGCCCCCGCCACCCCCGCATCCACCTGCGCCACCGGTCGGGATCCCGTTCGGAAGGAGCGCGAAGTAGAGCCGATCCGTCCGGTTGCCGTCGAAGTACTTGGCGATCGACAGCCAAGTGAGCAGCTCGCCCCAGCTCGCAGGACAGGCGCCGTTCGCGATGGCCCCGAGCAGGGGGGTCCCGATGGTGGTCATCGCGGCCAGGCTGATGTCCGGCGTCTGCGAGACCGGATACAACTTCAAGGTCGTTGCCACCGTACGCTGGAACTCGGCGAGCGTGGGAGCCGGCAGGCTCAGGAGGTTGCCCGCCCCGTCGTCGCCGCTGTATTGCACCGGGATGCCGCGAATGCGCAGCGTCTGCAGCAGCAGGGCGTGGAACTCGACGTCGGTCTCGGTCGCGAACTCGCCGGTGCCGGCCACGGCGACCCGGACGTGGAGCCGCATGTGGCCACGCATGGCGGCTCCGGGGATGACGAAGTTCAGCGTGTTCACGACGGCGCCCCGCTCGGTGTCGTATTTCGGCGCGACCTCCGCGTCGACGCCGAAGGGCCATGCCTGCTTCAGCGGTACGTCGTCTCGCCAGGCGCCGTATCGCCTGCGCTGAAGCATGACCGTTCCCAACACGTCCCTGACCCTGCCGACCACCCCCCGCACGTACACGCGCACGTAGGCCGGCTTGTCGACGACGAGCGCTACGGAGTTGTCGGGGCCGCGATCATGGGGGTCGGTGAGATGCTGGTCGGCATGGTAGTACGGATCGCCTGCGTCACTTCCACGCCGTCGATGTCGAGCCGGATCACGCGTACCGCCGACTCGAGCATCGCCTCCCGGATCGATTCCCTGATGATGGAGCGGACGTCTACTGGCATGATGCCTCCCGTGTGCGTTCAGTGCCCCAGAGCGGAGCAGCCTTCTGACGCTTGTCACGGGGGGGTGAGGCGGAGTCGGATGCAGGAAGTGTCGACCTGGGTGGGTCCACAACCCGTTCAAGCTAGCTGAAACGCACAGCCCCGTCTCGGGCGATGAAGCCGGGCAGGAAGCTCTCGATGGGCGTCTCGCGTGCGCGCGCGAGCAGCTCGTTCCAGCGAGGACGGGCCGAACCGAATCGGCCTCACGGGCGCGGAAGCTCGGCACCTCGACGATCTCACGGATGCTCGAGGTCCACGGTCGCTTCGCTCGCATCGGTGCCACCCAGGTCCGGATAGAAGGCCTCGAGGCAGTCCGGGCATATTCCGTGGCTGAAGAGGGCCTCGGAGTGCTTCGTGATGTACGTCTCCACCTGCTCCCAGAAGCCGTCGTCGTCCCGGATCTTCTTGCAGTGACTGCAGATGGGGATGAAGCCCTTGAGGGTCCTGATGCTCTCCATGGCCTCGTTGAGGGCGTGGTTCTTCTCCTCGAGCGCGAGGTTCGCGCGCCGGCTCGCGCGGTCGGCCCGCAGGAGCACCAGCGCCAGGGTCCCGAGCGTGACGAGGAGGATGCCGCCCAGGAGGAAGCCCTGCCTCTGGCGGGCGATCACGGCGGTCTGAGCCTCCTGCTCGCTCCGCAGCACGACGTTCTCCCTCGCGCGCCGGGCGATCTCGAGGTCCGCCTGCATGGTGGCGATGCGGCGGCCGGAGCTCTCGTCGAAGAGGGAGTCCTTGAGTGCCGCTCCGGAGCGGATGTACTCCAGGGCCAGCCGATAGTCTCCTCGTGCGGCGAGCACGTCGCCGAGGTATCCCAGAACCGCCTGGGAGAGCTGTCGCTGACGGATCTCGCGAGAGATGGACAACGCCGCAGTGAGGTCCCGCACGGCCTGGCCGAGGTCCCCGCGGCCCTGGTGGGCCAATCCCCTGAACGCCAGGGCCCGCGCCTCCTGTTCCCGGTTCGTGGTTCCCCTCGCGAGCGTCACCGCCTCCCCGAGAAGCGCCAGCGCGGTGTCGGGCTTCCCCTCCAGCTCCTTCAGGTGCCCCAGCGAGGTGAGGTCGAGGACGGTGCCGTCGACGAGGCCGCCGTCCCGGTAGGCCCGGAGCGAACGCGCATACATGGCCTCCGCCTCCGTGAGGTGCCCCTGCGCCTCCAGCAACGCGCCCAGGTTGTTCAGCGAGTAACCGAGCGCCATGGGATCGCCGAGGGCCTCGCTGATGGACAGGCCCTCGCGGAACGACTCCTCCGCCCGGTCCAACTGACCCCAGTCCTGGTAGGTCTTCCCGATGTTGCTCAGAACCAGCGCCGTGCCCTTGCGGTCACCCAGCCGCCGACGCAGCTCCAGGGAGCGCAGGTACTGACGCAGCGCCTCCTCGTAGTTGCCCCACCGGTAATGGATGACCCCGATGCTGTTGACGATGGAGGCGACGCCTGCCGAGTCCCCCAGGGCCTCCCGAAGCTCGAGGACCGCCCGGTAGTGCACGAGCGCGCTGTCGTACCGGCTGGTCTGCCAGTAGAGGAGGCCCAGGTTGTTGTGGGCGAAGGCCAGACCCGCCGAGTCCCCCGCCACGCCTTGCCAGTGGATCGCGCTCTCGTACGCCTCCACGGCCTCTCGCTGCTTCCCGAGGCGGGCGGCGGCGTTCCCGAGGTGATTGTACGCGTACCCCAGGATGTCGGTGGCCCCGATGGGGAGGAGGAGGTCCACGGCTCCTCGCTGGCTGGCCTCGGCTCTCTCGAAGTCCTGCCGGGTGTAGTAGGCCAGCCCCATCTGGTACAGGGCGACGCCTCGGCCCCTTGCGTACCCCATGGACGCGGCCTCGTCCCGGGCCATCGCCCCATACTCGAGGGCCCTGTCGGGATCGCTCCTGGCGAGCGCACCGGCCAGATCGGCGAGGACGTCGACCCGAGCCGAGTCCTTCACCTGCTGCAGGCGGGCGAGGAGCGAGTCGACCTTCGACTGCGCCGCGAGCGTCCCGGGCGCGAGGAGCGCCAGGGTGATGGGCACGAGGACCGCGGACAGCGTCGGTCCGCGAGAGCCCCGAGCGTGCCGTGGGGTCACAGCCATCGACACCCTTCGCCGGGTCCACCGGCTTTGCGTGAAGACGCAAGTTGCAGAAGGCGTCGCGCTGGATACAAGGGATGTCCGCCAGGCACGAGCGCCTCAGCGGAATCCCGCCAGCCTCCACAGCCTGGCGGTCTCGTACATCCTGCCGTTCGCCACCACCCAGTGGCCCGTCCGGATGTTCGAGATGTCCTGGAGCGGGTCGCCGTCGAGGACGAGCAGGTCGGCGCGCTTGCCGGCCTCGATCGTTCCGACCCGGTCGGCCATGCGCATGGCGGCTGCGGGCACGGCCGTCGCCGCGCGCAGCGCCTCCATCGGCGTGAAGCCCGCCTCCACGTAGAGCTCGATCTCGCGGAGGAGGCTCTGGCCGGGCACGCCGTCGTCCGTGCCGGCCACGATCGGGACGCCCGCCTCGTGCATCGCCTCGACGATGGCGAGGCCACGACCCCTGCGGGCGGCGACGGCGTCGGGCGTCGCGTCGTTGCGCACGCTCCCGTAGACGGCACGGATCGGCCAGGGCGCTCCGGTGAAGCCGGGCAGGAAGCTCTCGATGGGCGTCTCGTGCGAGCGCGAGAGGAGCTCGTTCCACGACTGCGTCGGATCGATGACGGTGCCGTGCGCCGCGAGGAGCGCGATGATGCGGCGCACCTCGGGATCGTCGGGCGCGCCGGAGATGGGCTGGTGCGCGACGTGGTCCATCCCCATCTCGACGGCCCGCTCGAGCGTGAGGCTGCGCGGGATGTGGCCGGTCACGGTCATGCCCAGCGCGTGGGCTCGGTCGATGATCGCCCGTACGACGTCGGGCTGCAGCAGCGTGTAGAGCTTCATCTGCACGAAGCCGGCATCGTGGTAGCGGTCCACGACCGCGACGCCTTCCTCCGGGGTGTCCGCCCAGGTGGCGCCGAACGCGTCCGGACCGCCGCCGTCCACGAGGCCGGCGAGCAGGAGCTGCGGACCGATGCCACGGCCCTCCCGGAGCGCATCCCGGAACGCGGTGAGGAACGCCGTCTCCCCGCCCATGTCGCGGCCGGTCGTGACGCCCGCGGCCAGGAGCGCGGGCCCGAACTCGATCTGCGCGAGGTGGCCGTGCATGTCCCAGAGGCCGGGCACGACCGTGCGGCCCCCTACGCCGAGCTTCGGCACGCCGCTCGGGATCCGCACCTCCGCGCCCGGGCCCACGGCGGCGATCGACCCGTCGCGCACCAGGATCGTCGCGGCGGGCACGGGCGGCGCTCCCGTGCCGTCGACGAGCGTCGCGCCCGTGATCGCGAACGAGCCAGCGAGGACGGGCGGAACCGAATCGGCCATGTTGGCGAGATCCGCCATGCGATCGCGGATCGAGCTGCGCTGGAGCGCGGGAAGCAGCTCCGCGAGGTCCTCGCGCACGCCCTCGAAGGGGAGCAGGCTCGCACGCGACAACACCGCGGCGAACCTGCCGGCCTCGTCCAGCCATAGCGCCTCCCGGCCCCACGCGACGTTCTCGACGGAGTAGCGCCGCAGCCGAAGCACGCTGCCGCCGGCGCGCAGCGTGTCCACGCCCCGGAGCTCGATGGTGACCAGGGCGGTCGGCTCCCCGGGGATCGTCGTCATCCGCGCGGGCCTGCCCGAGTGCTCCCAGCGCTGCACGAGCAGGGCCTGCACCATGAAGGGCGCGTAGCCGTGCACGGCGAAGGTTCCGCGGTCCACGGGCAGGGTGGTGCTGTCGCCGGCCGTCCGGAGGTGCGCGACGCCGTCGTCGACCACGATGTCGTCGTCCAGCGACGTGAACCGGTACGTCTTGCCCAGCGTGCGGAAGTGGAGCGGACGCAGCTCGTCCGTGAGCGTCAGGCTGGTCTCCAGCGACACCTCGCCGCCCCGGTCGAGGAATTGGAACGTGTCGGCGAGAACCAGCGTGTCACCCCGGCGGCGCAGCGTGTACGTCTCGCTGCCGATAGCGTGCTCGAGGTAGTGGAGGCGGATGGCGCCGCTGTCGGCGGAGATCGGCGGTACCGCGAGCTCCGCGGAGTCCGGCGCCGTGCACGCGGGCAGGAGTGCGAGCGCGGTGATCAGGACCGCGCGCGCGGTCGGAGCGGACGGGTGCATGGTGAGTCCGGGTCGCGGTCGGCGCAGCAGGAGCACGCAGCATCCCCGCGGCACGGCGCGCTGTCAAGCGCGCCGTGCGGACCCGCGATCGCGGATAGGCTACGCCATGTCCTCCCGCACTAGCCCCGCGAGGGGATCACGGTTCCGTGCGGCGCGAAGCCCGCGCGCCGGAGCACCACCCAGCCCACGACCACGCTGGAGACCTGCACCAGGATGTCCGTGGAGTCGAGGAGCCTGCCCTGCACCACGACCTGCGCGACCTCCGTGGCGATCGCGAAGTAGACCGCCGGCCAGAAGCGCGCCAGCGCCCCGCGGCGCGCGAGTGGCCACACCGCGAGGAGGCCGCCCAGCGGCAGGTAGAGGAGGAACGGCGACATCACGTCGACCACGCTGAGCATGTCCATGCGCGCGCCCAGGAAGCGCAGCGGGATCCACCAGCTGTTCACGAGCTTGGCGCGTATCGCGTCCAGGGAGGGCTCCGCCACGTAGGGGCGCAGGGCCCAGAGCAGGAGCATGCCCCCGTAGGCCAGGAGCAGCGCGGCGGGGCGGGCGCGCCCGCGGAGGGTCCGCGTGAGCCGTGGCAGCCCCCAGGCCGTGGCGAGCGCGCCCGTCGCCACGCCCAGCGCGTGCGCCAGCACGGCGCCGGCCTCCATCGGCAGCCCCAGGAACCCGTGTCCGACTTCGGCGACGACGGAGAGGGCCAGGCCGGCCGCGGCGGTCACGGAGACCGCCCATCGATACCCGCGGCCGGCCTCGACCAGGGTGGCCACCGCGAGCGCCCCGGCAGGGGCGAACAGCACGATATCGGGGAAGGGGATGTGTCCCAGGGAGCTCCACGCGAACATGCTCGAAGCCAGGCGGAAGCGGCCGAGCGGCCCGCCGTATACGTTCGGGTAGACCGTCTGGCGGAAGAGCGGAACGAACGCCTCGGCGAAGGTTGCCGTGCCGTAGCCGCCCGCGAATACCAGCGCGGGGAGACCCACGAACGAGCGGGCTTCCCGCCGCTGCGCCACGGCGACGACGAGGACGACCAGCGCGACGGCGCCCAATAGGGCGCCCGCGGTGTTCGTGAGGATGTCGAGCACGCTGGCGGTGCGCGTGGTGGAGAAGAGCTGCACCCCTTCGACGAGCGCGCTCACGCACGCGCCGGACAGGACCGCGTTGCGCAGGGAGCTGACGCTGCGTCCCGGAGGCGCGGTGATCATCCACACCAGGCCCCACCCGGCGAGGAGCGCCAGGTCTTGCGCGCCGTCGACTACGTCGCTCGGGGAGAGGGACGGATGCAGCGCGGGGCCGAGCCCCTCCAGCCCCGGCCCGCCCAGGCGGAGGGATGAGAGCGTGGCGAAGAGGAGGAGCGCGAGGTACGCCCCCCGCACAGGGAGGCGACTCCGATCGAGCTGTCTGGCGAGTTCCGTGGCTCCTCCTCCTGGTGGTCGGGCGTCGCGCCGGGGCACGCTCACGGCAACCAGCTTGTGACCTCCTCGGCGGACCGCCGGGGCTTCGGCTCGGGGGCGTCGGCGGGCTCGCCGAGGTGCACGGTCGCGACGATGCGCTCGCCCTCGGGAACGCCGAGCGCCGATCGCGAGCGCGGGTCGTCCATGACCGCCCCGGACTTGATGTGCGTGCCGAGACCCATCGCGTGCGCACCCAGGCAGATGTTCTGCACCGCCATCATCGCCGCGGCGTAGTCCTCCTCCCGGATCTCCGGGTTCTCGTCGAGGGTCATGCTCACGGCGATCATGGCGGGCACGGCCGCCTCCGTGGCTGCGACCTTCTCGACGACGGCCTTCGCCGCCTCGGGGTCGTCGACCCGCTTCGCCTTTCGGGAGCCCAGCACCTCGCCGTACGCCCGTCGCGCCCCCGGGCCGAGCACCCGGAAGCGCCAGGGTTGGGTCAGGCGGTGGTTGGGTGCCTGGACGGCCAGCTCGAGGAGCCGCTCGATCTCCTCGCGGCCGACGGGGCGGTCGGTGAACTGCTTGATGGAACGGCGCGTGCGGATGGCCTCGGATACGTCCATCGGTGTCGGCTCGCGTGCTTCGGGAGGAGCGGGGTCGCGGGTCTCCAACCTAGCAGGTCGCTGCAAAAGGGGAGCACCCTGCGGGTGTGCCGGGCGCCCCGCGCCATCCCGAAGGCGGGGGCTCAGTCCGCGCGCAGGGCCCTCACGGGATCCACCCGGGCGGCACGTCGCGCGGGCGCGTAGCAGGCCAGCGCCACCACCGCGGACAACACGAGCACCACGGCCAGGTACGTCACCGGGTCCGCCGGGCTCGTCGCGAAGAGATGGCTGCGCAACAGGGGCGTCAGGGACAGGGAGAGGGCCAGCCCGGCCAGGAGGCCCACCGCGCCCACGCGGATACCCTGCGCCAGGACCAGGCGGACCACCTCGCCGGGGGTGCCTCCGAGCGCGACGCGAACCCCCACCTCCCTGGTGCGCTGCCGGGTGGCCGATGCCACGACCCCGTAGATGCCGACGGTGGCGAGGAGGAGGGCGAGTGCCCCGAAGAGCGTGACCACGGACGCGGCGATGCGCTCGCGGAATCCGGCAGCCCGCGTCGCCTCCTTCAGCGTGGTGACGTCGAAGAGGGGCAGCTCGGCGTTGAGCGCGTGCACGGCCTCGGCCACCACCGGCGCGTACGCCAGCGGGTCACCCGCGACCCTGACGTGCAGGGTGGCCTGCGGGTAGTAGGCTTGCAGGATCGGCAGATAGAGGAAGGGAACGCGCCCCTCCCGCGGATCCTGATACGTGGCCTGGCGGGCGACGCCCACCACCGTGTACCACCGTCGGTCGACGCGCACGCGCCTGCCCACGGCGCCCTGGCCGGGCCAGTAGCGCTCCGCGAATGCCTCGTTCACCACCGCCACCGGCTCCGCGTCGGCGTCGTCCGAAGGCTCCAGGTCGCGGCCCTCCACGAGGCCGATGCGCATGGCTCGCAGGTACCCGGGACCCGCGTACGTCCTTCCCACCTCCATCGCCTCGTGCGGCCGCGGCGCGTAGCCCTCGGGCTCGACGATGGAGCTGTGACCCTGGAAGGTGAGGGGAACCCAGTCGGCCAGCGTGGCAGCCTCGATTCCCGGCAACGCCTCCACCCTGGCGAGGAGCAAACGATCGAACTCGACTCCCTCCGATGTGGAGCACCCCGTGGGCAGGAGGTCGAAGGTGGCGAGCAGCACGCCGTCGCGGTCGAAGCCCGGATCCTCACGCTCGGCGAGACGGCTGCTCCGGATGAACAGCCCGGCGCACGTGAGGAGAAGCATGGCAAGGGCCACCTGCGACGCCACGAGCGTGCGCCCGACCCGTGACCGACGGCGCCCACCGGTCTGTCCGGGTCCGCCCCCCCGCACAGCCAGCGCGGTGCCGATCCGCGCGGCGCGCACCGCGGGGAGGAGGCTCACGGCGAGCCCCGTCGACAGGGCCAGGGCGAACGCGACGACCAGCACGCTTCCGTCCACGCGGGAAGGCAGGGCGAGGGGAAGCGACAGGGGCGGCAGGAAGTAGGTGAGCCCACCGACGGTCCATGTCGTGAGGACCAGGGCGGCGGTGGCTCCGAGGATGCCCAGGAGCAGCCCCTCGACGATGAGCTGGCGCAGCAGGTGCGCGCCGCCCGCGCCGAACGAGCGACGGATGGCGATCTCCTGCTCCCGATCCACGGAGCGCACGAGCACGAGGTTGGCCACGTTGATGCAGGTCAGGAGCAACACCACGCCGGCGATTGCCAGGAGCATCGGCAGGAAGAGGTGCAGGCTCGCGTTGGCACCGACGGGGGACGACCAGAGCGGATACAGCACGCGCATGTTGCCGTCCCGGTGCGCTTCCGGATAGCGACGGGTGAGGTCCTCCATCACGGCGTCCACCTCGGCCTGGGCCTCCGTGCGGCCGACGCCCGGCGCGAGGCGACCGAGGACGTTGAGCCACGTGTTGTCCCTCTGGGCGAGCGGTTCGAAGCCCCACACCGCCTCGGCCATGACGACGGGGACCCACAGGTCCGTGCGCAGCCCCGTCTTCGCGCCCTGGAAGCCGCGAGGGGTCACGCCCACGATGGCGTAGGGGTGGTGGTTGATCTCGAGGGTGCGTCCGAGGACCCTGGCGCTCCCCTCGTATCGGCTCGTCCAGAGTCCGTAGCTGATGACGACCACGGGGGAGCCACCCGGCTGCAGGTCCTCCTCCGGCACGAAGGTACGTCCCAGGATCGCCTTCACGCCCAGGACGTCGAAGTAGTCGGTCGTCGCGAGGGTGGCGTAGGCGCGCTCCGCCATCCCGTCGCCGGTGAGCGTGACCCAGTCGTCGTGATAACCCGCGAGGCCGGTGAAGCCGCGTGCCTGGTCCCGCAGGTCCTGGAGGTCGAGGTAGGAGGAGGAGGGCGGGGTCACCTCGCCCGTGCCCGCCTTCGCGAAAGCGACCAGGTCGCCGGTGTCGGCGACCCCGGGGATCGGCGTGAGGAGGGTGGCGCGGATCCACGTGAAGATCGTCGTGTTGGCGCCGACGCCCAGGGCCAGGGTCAGCACCGCGACGAGGGTGAATCCGGGCTGCTTCGCCAGGAGGCGGGCGCCGTAACGCGTGTCCTGCCAGAGGTTCGCCGCCGCGCCGCGGAGGGAACGCACCATGGTCGTCTCCCATCGGGGAGGCCCGGCAGGTGGCCCGTTCCGATGTCACGGGTGTGTGGTAAGACGCTACTACACGCCCTTCCACGGATCAAGGAGCGTGCCGCCCGCGCCGAGAACGGGAATCGCGTTGTCCCACAGGGAGTTGGAGAGGACGGTGGTCTCCCGGCGCGGCCCCCCCGGGAGCGCGTTCGTGGGACCGCCCGTCCCACGTGCGGACAGTCGGAGGCGGCCGTCGGCCCGCGCTTCCCCCTCCGTCTCGCCCTCCTGCGAGCTCCCCCGGAACGCCCGCGCGCGAGCGCGCCCGCGAGGCCTTTCGCCCGATCGTGGTGGTGGTCGGAGGCCGATTCTTGCAGCTTCAGGGCCCATTTGGCGATTCCACAGACCCTCCGACGACCATGGAACTGAAGATCACCGGAACCGTGAAGCAGGTGCTCGAGGAACAGTCCGGCGAGAGCCGCAACGGTCCCTGGCGCAAGCAGGAGTTCATCCTGGAGACGGACGGCAAGTACCCGAAGTCCGTCTGCATGGTCATGTGGGGCGACAACATCGACGAGTTCGCCGTGCAGGTGGACGAGCGGCTGACGGCCCACATCGACATCGCCAGCCGTGAGTACAACGGGCGCTGGTACACGGACGTGAAGGCGTGGAAGGTCGAGCGCGAGGGGGATGGTCGGGACGGGCCGCCGCCGATGCCCCCCGGCGAGCCGATCCCGGAGCCGCCGGCGGACGACGACGAGGACGACGACCTCCCGTTCTGAGGGAACCCGGGGCCCCTCCCAGCCAACCCTTCCGCGACCGCCCGCATCCATTACCATTGCGGCGGCCCGCCGGCCGTGGCGTGGCTACGCGTCCGTGTTTCGTCCGGGACGGAAGAGATGATCGAAACGCCGAGCCTCGACATCGAGGTCATCCAACAGAAGATCCAGCAGGAGAGCGCGTTCCTCGAGCGCCTGCTCGCGGAGGTCGGGCGGGTCATCGTGGGTCAGAAGGCGATGGTCGAGCGCCTGCTCATCGGGCTGCTCGCCAACGGCCACATCCTGATCGAAGGGGTGCCCGGGCTGGCCAAGACGCTCACGGTGCGCACGCTCGCCCGGGCGATCCACACGAGGTTCCAGCGGATCCAGTTCACCCCGGACCTCCTGCCGGCCGACCTGGTCGGGACGCTCGTCTACGACCCCAGGGACCAGGAGTTCAAGACCAGGAAGGGCCCGATCTTCGCCAACATCATCCTGGCGGACGAGATCAACCGCTCGCCGGCCAAGGTGCAGTCGGCGCTCCTCGAGGCCATGCAGGAGCACACGGTCACGATCGGCGACACCACGTACCCGCTCGACGATCCGTTCCTCGTGCTCGCGACGCAGAACCCGATCGAGCACGAGGGCACCTACCCGCTCCCGGAGGCGCAGGTCGACCGCTTCATGCTCAAGCTCTCCGTCGAGTATCCCGATGGCGACGAGGAGCTGGAGATCATGCGCCGGATGTCGACGGGCGAGGGCCCGGACGTGCAGGCGGTCGCGACGCCCGAGGAGATCGTCCGCGCGCGCCGGGCCGCCGAGACCATCTACATGGACCAGCAGGTGGAGCGCTACATCGTCAGCCTGGTGCTCGCGACCCGCGAGCCCGCGCGCTACGGGCTCGACGACCTCGAGGAGCTGATCGCGTTCGGCGCGTCGCCCCGCGCCACGATCTGCCTGGCCCGGACCGCGCGGGCCCACGCCTTCCTGCGCCGCCGTGGATTCGTCACGCCCGACGACGTGCGCGCGATGAGCATGGACGTGCTCCGCCACCGGGTGCTGCTCACGTACGAGGCCGAGGCGGAGGAGGTATCCCCGGAGGACGTGGTCCGGCGCATCCTCGATCACGTCGAGGTCCCGTAGGCCAACGGTACCCGCATGGACGGCCAGCGCACCGACACGGTTCCGCGCGAGATCCTGAAGAAGGTCCGCCGCATCGAGATCTCCACGCGGGGTCTCGTCGACGAGGTCTTCTCCGGGGAGTACCACTCGGTGTTCAAGGGTCGTGGTATGGACTTCGCCGAGGTGCGCGAGTACCAGTACGGTGACGACATCCGCTCGATCGACTGGAACGTGACGGCGCGCGCCGGGGCGCCGTTCGTGAAGATCCTGGAGGAGGAGCGCGAGCTCACGGTCATGCTCGTTGTGGACGTGAGCGCGTCGGGCGAGTTCGGCACCCGCGAGCGGCTCAAGGGCGAGGTCGCCGTCGAGATCTGCGCGCTGCTCGCCTTCAGCGCGATCAAGAACAACGACAAGGTCGGCCTGATCGTCTTCAGCGATCACATCGAGAAGTTCGTGCCCCCGAGGAAGGGGCGCGGGCACGGCCTGCGCGTCCTCAGGGAGCTGCTCTTCCACCGGCCGCTCGGCCGCGGCACCGACATCGCGGGGGCCCTGGAATACCTGAGTCGCGTGCAGCGCCGGCGCGCGGTGACCTTCCTGGTGTCGGACTTCCGGGACGAGGGCTTCGAGAAGGCGCTCGCCGTGGCCGGGCGGCGCCACGACGTGGTGGCCGTCCGCATGGGCGACGCGCGCGAGCGCGACCTGCCGCCGCTCGGCCTCGTCGAGCTCGAGGACCCCGAGACCGGTGAGCGCCTGGTGGTGGACACCGGGAACGCGCGCTTCCGCGAGGCGTTCGGCGCCGCCGCGCGCGACGCGCGCCTGCGTCTCGACCGCACGTTGCGGCGCAGCAGGGTCGACGTGATCGACATCGACACCGGGAGCCCGTACGTCCTGCCGCTCCAGCGCTTCTTCAAGGAGCGCATGAGGAGGCGGCGATGAGCGCGCGGCGCGGCGTCGGCAGGCTGGCCGCACCCGCGGCGTTCCTCGCGCTCATCACGCTCCTCGGCTTCGCCACGCCGACGCGCGCGGCTGCCCAGAGCCGGATCCGCGCGGCGGTGGACACCACGCAGGCGACGCTAGGGGACCGGATCACGCTCACCGTCACCGTCGACCACCCCGCGGGCTCGAAGGTCGCGTGGCCGGACTCGCTGGACCTGAAGCCCTTCGACGTGATCCAGGCGCGCACCGCGCCCGACGAGCAGCACGGCGACACGCTCCGCAGCACGGCCACGATCACGGTGGCGCCCTTCCAGCTCGGCGACATCGAGATCCCGAGCTTCGACGTCGCGGTCGTCGGCCCGGGCGACGGCGTCGACACGCTCGCGACCGACGCGTTCGGCGTGCGCGTGGTGAGCGTGGGCACCGACGAGAGCGGCGACATCCGCGACATCCGCGGTCCGATGTCGATCCCGTTGAGCATCCTGCGCGTCGCCCTGTGGATCCTGGCCGGGCTCGCGCTCGTGCTCGCGGGGTGGTGGGCCGCGCGTCGTAGACGCGGCGGCCGCCGCCCGTCCGCGTCCGTGGCGGCTCCCGCCGCGCCCGCCCGGCCTCCCCACGAGGTCGCGCTCGAGGCGCTCGCGCGCCTGGAGGCCTCGCCGCTCCTCGAGCGGGGCCAGGTGAAGGAGTACCACATCGAGGCGTCCGACATCCTCCGCACCTGGGTCCAGGGCCGCTTCGGCGTGGGCGCCCCCGAGATGACGACCGACGAGGTGCTCGAGGGTCTCCGGCGCGCGGGGGTGGAGCGCGAGGTGCGCGACGGGCTGCGGCGCTTCCTCGACCCCTGCGACATGGTGAAGTTCGCCAAGGTCCGACCGACGCCGGACGCGTCCCGGGCCACCCTCGCGCTCGGCCGCACCCTGGTCGAGAGCACGATCCCCGCACCCGCCGGAGCGCAGGAGGCGCCGGGCGGGAAGGACGCGGAGGCCGCGGCCGCGCCCGGGCCGGCTCCGGACGAGGTGGAGGTCGCCTGATGCTCCGCCTCGAGAGTCCCTGGGTGCTCGCCCTCCTGGCGCTCGTGCCGCTGGTGGCGTGGATCCGCCGGCGCTCCGCACGCCGCTACTCGGGCGCGCTCCGGTATTCTGCCGTCGACACCGTGCGTGCCTCGAACGAGGGGCGGGTCAGGTGGGCGCACAGGGTCCCTGGGGCGCTCGTGCTGCTGGCGTCGGCCCTCGTGGTCGTGGCGCTCGCTCGGCCGCAGACCGGCATCAGCTCCGAGAGCGTCAGCACCGAGGCGATCGACATCGTCCTCGCGCTGGACGTCTCGAGCTCGATGCTCGCCGAGGACCTGGAGCCCAACCGGCTCGAGGCCGCGAAGACGGTGGCCGCGGACTTCGTCGCCGGCCGTCGCGACGACCGCATCGGGCTGGTGGCCTTCGCGGGCGAGGCGTTCACGCAGGCACCGCTGACGCTCGACTACGGGGTGGTGACCGAGCTCCTCGGAGAGCTGAAGACCGGGATGATCGAGGACGGAACCGCCGTGGGGATGGGGCTCGCGACGGCCGTGAAGCGCCTCGAAGCGTCCGACGCGAAGTCGAAGGTGGTGATCTTGCTCACCGACGGGCGCAACAACCGCGGAGAGATCGGCCCCGTCACGGCCGCGCAGATGGCGCAGGCGCTCGGGGTGCGCGTCTACACGATCGGCGCCGGATCGCGCGGGACGGCGCGCGTGCCCGTCGACGATCCCCTGCGCGGCCGCGTGTACGCCACCATGCGCGTCGACGTGGACGAGGCCACGCTGAAGCAGGTCGCCGACCTGACCGGCGGACGGTACTTCCGCGCGACCGACCGGGAGAGCCTGACCAGGATCTACGAGGAGATCGACCAGCTCGAGCGCACCGAGGTGGAGGTGAAGAACTACACGCGCTACGCGGAGCGCTTCGGGCCGATCCTCGCCGCCGCGCTCGTGCTGCTCGTCGCGGAGTCGGCGCTCTCCTGGACCGTGCTGCGGAGGCTCCCGTGAGCCCCCGTGCCGGAGGTCGTTGACGATGTTCCGCTTCGGAGCGCCGCACTGGCTTCCCGCCCTCCTGCTCGTGCCCGTGGCGATCGTCGCGTACTGGCTGGCGTCGCGGGCGCGGCGGCGGGCCCTGGCGCGGTTCGGGGACCCGGAGCTGGTCCGCCGACTCACGGCGACCGTGAGCGTCCCGGCGCGGCGCACGAAGGTCGGGTTCCGGCTCGCGGCCGTGGGGCTGATGGCGCTGGCGCTCGCCCGGCCCCAGTTCGGCACCCGCGTCGAGACCGTGCGGAGCGTCGGCCAGGACGTGCTCGTCGCGGTCGACCTCTCGCGGTCGATGCTCGCGGAGGATGTCGCGCCGAGCAGGCTCGAGCGCGCCAAGCTGGCGATCCTGCGCCTGATCGGGAAGCTGGACGGCGACCGCATCGGGCTGGTGGCGTTCGCCGCGCAGGCATACGTGCAGAGCCCGCTCACGATCGACTACACCGCGGCGACGATGTTCCTCGACGCGATGACGCCGGACCTCATGCCCGTGCAGGGCACCGACCTCGGCGAGGCGCTGCGGGTATCGCTCGACGCGCTGGAGCACGGCGCGCGCGAGGACCGCGTGCTCGTCGTCGTCACCGACGGCGAGGACCACGAGGGCAACGTCGACGCGCAGCTCGAGCGCGCGGTGAAGGACGGGGTGGTGATCCACACCGTCGGGATCGGGTCCACCGAGGGCGTGCCGATCCCCGTGCTGGACGCCCAGGGGAACCGGACGGGCTTCGCGCGGGACGCGGACGGCAACGTGATCACGACCCGGCTCGACGAGGCGACGCTCCGCCACATCGCGGACCAGACGGGAGGGACGTACGTGCACGCCGGCGCCGGAGGCTCGGCCTTCGACGACCTCATGGACCGGATCGCGGGTGGGAAGGGCGAGGCGATCGACGCGCGGCAGGTGACGCAGTTCGAGGAGCAGTACCAGATCTTCCTGGGGCTCGCATTGGCGCTGCTCGTGGCCGAGATGCTTCTCCCGGAGAGACGGAGGGAGACGAGAACGTTGCAGGGGAGGCTCGTGTGATGTCGACGAGAACGTGGGGCGTGGGATGGCTGCTCGCGGCCGTCGCGCTGGGCGTGGCGGCCGGGAACGCTGCCGCGCAGGCCGGCCGGGGAGAGGTGCAGGAAGGCAACAAGCTCTATCGGGACGGGAGCTACGACGCCGCGCACCGGAAGTACCTCGAGGCGCTGCAGCGGAATCCGGGGTCCCCGCTCGTCCGCTTCGACGACGGCAACGCGCTCTATCAGGGGAAGGACTTCAAGGCGGCCGCCGAGGCGTACCGACACGCGCTGGAGAGCCCGGACCCGCGGCTGGCCTCGGCCGCGTGGTACAACCTCGGCAACGCCTTCTTCCGGTCGCAGCAGCTCCAGCAGAGCGCCGAGGCGTACGAGCAGGCGCTGCGGCTGAACCCGGGCGACCAGGACGCCAAGCACAACCTCGAGCGCGTCCTCGAGCGGATGAAGCAACAGCAGCAACAGCAGCAGGGCCAGAACCAGCAGAACCCGCAGAACCCGCAGAACCAACAGAACCAACAGGGCCAGCAGGACCAGCAGGACCAGCAGGACCAGCAGAACCAGCAGGGTCAACCGGGGCGGCAGAACCAGCAGCAGAAGCAACAACAGAGCCAGCAGGGTCATCAGGGCCAGCAGGACCAGAAACAGGGACAGCAGGACCAGCAGGGCCAGGAGCAGCCGCAGGGCTCGCCGGGCGACCGCGACGCGGCCGGTCAGGCCCGGCCGCAACAGGGCGCGATGAGCCCGGAGGAGGCGAAGCGCCTCCTCGACGCGCTCTCCGAGGACCCGGGCGACGTGAACCGGAAGCCGGCGCTCCCACCGCTCGGCCGCAAGCCGCGCAAGGCCTGGTAGCGCGCGTGCGACCCCTCGCCCCCTTCCGCCGGTTGGCCCTGGGCGCTCTGCTCGCGGCGCTCGCGGTCCCGTCGTGCGCGCGCGCTCAGGCAGTGACCGTGCGCGCCTACGTGACGCCCGGCCCCACGGTCGGCGTGGGTCGATCCTTCGTGCTCAACCTGGAGATCGACGGCACGCAGTCGCTGGACCGGGACCCGGAGGTCCCGGACCTGGGTGCCTTCGCGCAGTACCTGGGAAGCGGATCGAGCACCTCGATGCAGGTGGTGAACGGCCGCTCCTCGGTCTCGGTCACCATCCAGTATCGTTTCCAGGCCACCCGGGAAGGGACGTTCGACATTCCCGCGATCGAGGTCCGCACGGGCGGCTCAGCCCACCGGACCGACCCCATCCACCTCACGGTCTCCGCGTCCCCGCCGCCTGCCACCGGAGGTACGGGAAGCACCGGCGGCGGCCGGGCGGCGGCCGGAGGGGAGGTCTCCCCGGACGACCTCTTCGTGACGGCCGAGGCGTCGAAGGCGCGGGTCCTCGAGGGCGAGCCCTTCGTGGTGGAGTATCGGATCTGGACGCACGTCGACGTGACGTCCTACTCCTTCACGAGCCTTCCCGAGCCGGCGGGGTTCCTCGTGCAGGACCTCGGGCCGGAGGGACAGCCGCAGATCGAGCAGCGCACGAGGAACGGCACGACGTACGCCAGCGCGGTGATCCGCCGGGTGGCGCTGGTACCCACCGGCACGGGGAAGAAGAAGCTCGACCCGGTCGGCGTGCAGGCGGACGTGCGCGTGCGGCGCGCCGACGATCCGTTCGACCGGTTCTTCGGTGGGGCGTCCCTGTTCGGCGCCCCTCCGGTTCCCACGACGGTCATGTCGAACCCGCTGGAGATCGATGTCGTGCCGCTGCCGCCCGGAAGGCCGCAGCCGTTCTCGGGGGTGGTCGGCTCGCTCGAGGTGTCCGCGTCGCTCGATCGTGACTCCGTCGCCGTGAACGAGGCGGTGACGCTGACCGTGCGCGCCTCCGGCGACGGCAACATCCGGAGCGTGCCCGCTCCGGAGTTGCAGCTCCCCGCCGACTTCGAGGTGTTCCCTCCGGACGTGTCGCAGTCGGCCGCGCCGGACGGGCGTGGCCCCGGGGGGACGAAGACGTTCGAGTACGTCCTGATCCCCCGCGCGCCGGGAAGCCGCGAGGTGCCCGCGATCTCGATGGGCTACTACGACCTGGCCGCCGGCAGGTGGGGGACCGCCACGAGCACCCCGATTCCGCTCACCGTGTCGGGCACGGCGGCCGCCGCGCCCGCTCCGGGCGCCCGCGGGAGCGTCGCCGAGCTGCGCGAGGACATCCGCTTCATCCACCTGGGAGCGCCTTCGCTGCGGCGCACGGGACGCCCACTGTTCGAGGGGCCCGGCTTCTGGATGTTCGCGCTCCTCCCGATGGGCGCGGTCGCGGGTGCCCTGGCGCTCCGCCGACACCGTGACCGGCTCGAGGGGGACGTCGCCTACGCACGCGGGAGGCGCGCGAGCCGGGTCGCCCGCAGGCGGCTCGCCGAGGCGCGGCGGCTCTCCACGGCCGAGGACCCGCGGCCGTTCTACGCGGAGGTCGCTCGTGCGCTCCGCGGCTTCGTCGCGGACAAGCTGAACGTCGCGGAGGCGGGCATGCAGACCGCTGAGATGAGCACGCGGTTGGCTCGTGCGAGCGTGGACGAGGGCACGGCCGGCGAGGTGGTCGCTTGCCTCGAGCACTGCGACCGGATGCGCTTCGCCCCGCCGGCGCCGGACGCCGGCGAGAAGGCCCGCTTCCTCGAGCGTGCGGGTGCGCTCATGACCACCCTCGACAGGAGGATCCGGTCGTGAGGGCGGCGGTCCTCGCGCTCGCGCTCGTCCTCGGGCTCGCGGGCCCGGTCGGCGCGCAGCAGGAACTCCTCGCGCAGGGCAACCAGCGCTACCAGGATGGCGATTACGCTGCTGCCGTGCAGGCCTACCAGGGGGTGATCCAGGGCGGCTTCGAGAGCGCGGACCTCTACTACAACCTGGGGAATGCCTGGTTCAAGTCCGGCGATCTCGGGCGCGCGATCCTCGCCTGGGAGCGGGCACGGGCGCTGCGGCCGCACGATGCGGACGTGGCCGCCAACCTCGAGCTGGCGCGGTCGCTCACCGCGGACGACGTCCACCCCATGCCGCGCTTCTGGCTCCTCTCGGTCGTGTCGTGGTGGGTCGACCTGATCCCCCGGACCGCCCTCATCGGCGCGGTCGGCCTGGCGTGGCTCGCGCTCATGGCGGGCCTGGCCGTGCGGATCCTCGCGCCGGCGCGCGCGGGCGCGGTGGGGCGCTGGCTCGCGATCGCGGGCGCGGTGGTCGTCCTCGTCCTCGGGACGAACCTGGCCGTGCGCGAGCTCGGGATCGGACGGCACGAGCGCGCGGTGATCCTCGCGACCGTGGTGCCCGTCCGCTCGGCGCCCAGCGACGACGACGACCTGACCCTCTTCGAGGTGCACGAGGGAACCACGGTCCGGGTCGACCAGACCTCGGACACGTGGGCCGAGATCGTGCTGGACGACGGCAAGGTCGGATGGATCCCCACCTCGGCGTTCGAGGTCATCTGAGCGGATCCCTCGATGACCCCCGGACACCATCGGTGTCTGTGCGGGTAGGAGCGCCCTCCCGAGGTGCGATCCCAGGCCGACCCCCGACGGAGAGACGCGATGCGGCCACGCTTGATGTGCTCGGACCCCCTCCGAGCCGCGCTGCTCCTCGCCGGGCTGCCGCTGCTGACCGCAGCCCACCTGACGGGGCAGGTACCGACACGGGTCTCGCCGTCCCCCGACTCGGTCGTGCCGATCCGCGCGCCCGCCGTGCCGCTCCCCGCCGAAGCGGCCAGCGCCGGGGTGACGCGCTTCTCGTTCCTGGTCTACGGCGATACGCGGGGGCGGCGGGACGGTACGGACATCCAATACGAACACTGGCTGATCGTGGAGTCCATGATCGCCCGCATCCGGTCGATGGCGTCGGGCCCGGACCCGATCCGGTTCGTCCTGCAGAGCGGCGATGCGGTGGTCAACGGCCGCTACGCGGGACAATGGAACGTGAGCTTCGTGCCGCTCATCGATCGCCTGACGGGAGAGGCCGGAATCCCGTATTTCCTCGCCCCGGGCAACCACGACCTCCCCGCGTCGGCGAGGGAGGATGGCCTGCGGAACTTCCTGTCGGCGGTGTCGAACCTCATCCCCCCCGACGGCTCGCCGCGGCGCCTCACCGGCCACCCGACCTATGCGTTCGGCTACGGGAACACCTTCGTTCTCGCGCTGGACTCCAACATCCCGGACGACTCGACCCAGCTCGCGTGGGCGGAGTCGCAGCTCGACGGGCTCGATCGTGACCGCTACCAGCACGTGGTCGCCTTCTTCCACCATCCGGCGTTCTCGTCGGGTCCGCACGGCGGCGCGCGCCTGGAGCTGCAGGCGTCCGAGGTACGGAGCCTGTGGATGCCGCTCTTCCGACGTCACCACGTGCAGCTCCTCTTCGCAGGACACGAGCACCTGTACGAGCACTGGGTGGAGACGTACCAGGACGCGGACGGCACGCCCCGGCGCATCGACCAGATCGTGACCGGGGGAGGTGGCGCGCCCCTGTACGCCCACAGCGGTGAGCCCGACCTTGCGCCGTACGAGGCGCAGGCGGCCGACGCCAACGTCCGCGTGAGCCATCTGGTGGTCCCGGGCCCGAAGCCCGGAGACAACCCCTACCACTACGTCGTCGTGCACGTGGACGGCCCCTCGGTCTGGCTGGAGGTGGTCGGTGTCGACTGGGGTCGCGACTTCCAGCCCTATCGGAGCGCGCGCACGACGCTCGGTGACACCACCTCGGGTCGCTGAGGCGGATCGCCGGGCTCCACCCACCCACGCCCGGCCCATGGCGGCGTCGCGTGGGGGGTTGACATCCCGCCAAACTATCTTAGTATTGAGTTGTTGATACTTAAATTGTCTTCCGGGAGGGTGAGCGATGACCGATGAGGAGCTGGCCTTGAAGCTCTGGGTCGTGCTCAGCCGCGCCCGGGAGGCGGTGGAGGGGCACGTTCGAGCCCACGTCGCGGAGTGCGGGGTGACGCCCGGGGAGTTCGGGGTCATGGAAGCGCTCTACCACAAGGGACCGCTCCTCCTGGGCGAGGTCCAGCGAAAGATCCTGGTCTCGAGCGGTGGGGTGACCTACCTCGTGGATCGGCTGGAGGAGAAGGGCCTTGTCGAGCGGCAGGATTGCCCGAACGACCGGCGGGCGCGCTACGCGGCGCTCACCGACGAGGGGCGGAAGTGGATGGCCAACGTCTTCCCGGAGCACGCCCGGCGGCTGACCCGGGCGCTCGCGGGGCTGAGCGCAGAGGAGAAGGACAGCGCCGTGGGCCTGCTGAGGAAGCTCGGGCTGCATGCCGCGGAGATGACGTGAGACGCGGCGGCGCGGACAGGCGACGTGGGGCTTTTTTTGAGCCGATATCTCATTACTGAGTCATTGATAGGACACGATTGGGGAGGGCCCGCCCCCGAAGCCAGCGGGCGCGATACGGACGAGGTGACGGGAGACACGAGATGAACACGACGACATGGACCATCGACAAGACGCACTCCCAGGTGGGTTTCGCGGTCAAGCACATGATGTTCACGACGGTGCGCGGACGCTTCGCGGAGCTGGAGGGAAGCGTGAAGCTCGACGCGGACGCGCCGGAGCGGTCTTCGGTGGAGGTGGCGATCCGCGCGGACAGCATCGACACGCAGGTGGACGGCCGCGACCAGCACCTGCGCTCGGCGGACTTCCTGGACGTGGAGAAGCACCCGGCCCTCACCTTCCGCAGCCGGCGGGTCGAGGGAAGCCTGAGCGAGCCCGGCGACCGGTTCACGATCGTCGGGGACCTGACGCTGCACGGCGTGACGCGCGAGGTCGTGCTCAACGCGACGTTCGACGGCACGGGTGCGGATCCCTGGGGGAACACGCGGGCGGGGTTCAGCGCCGAGGCCACCATCGACCGCCGCGATTTCGGCCTCGTGTGGAACCAGGGGCTCGAGACCGGGGGCGTGCTCGTCGGCCACGACGTGAAGATCCAGCTCGGCGTCCAGGCGGTGAAGCAGCAGGTGTCCGCCGCCGCGGACTGACGTCGCTGGACACCCGGCTCGCGGAGCGGCAGGTGGCGCTTCGCGAGCCGCGGTGCGCTGGGGCGGAGCGACCTGTTCGGGCCGCTTCTGTCTCCCCCCGAAAGGCCTTCCCCTCCCTGGTCTGCGAGGCGATCGGGCAGGGGGCGTACAGCGTCACCGGCGTGCCAGACGTTGTTACGGAACCTCCTCCCAATGCGCCTTGCCATGGGGGGAAAGGCGTGTCATTCTTGGCGCAATGAGACGGCCTGCCCAGCGTTTCCGTCTTCTCTTCGCCGTCCTCGCAACGGTGCAGGTCGCCGCGCCCCCCGCGGCGGCGTTGGCGGATGCCGCGTACGCGCGCGACTCGGAGTGGGTCGGCCTCCATATCGAGAGCCACGGCCGCCGCCGGCACGACCATCCGCCCCACCAGGACGACTGCATCTTCTGCCAGTTCCTGGGGCACCACGCCGTCGCGTATTCCGGCGGTGACGCCGCTCGCGCCCTCGTCTGGCTGACCCGCATCGTCCCCACGGACCCCGACTGCCCGTGTCGCGAGGTCCCACTTCACCTCCCCGATTCCCGGGCTCCACCGCTCGCCTGATCGACCGCGCCGATCCGCGCGGACGCACCCACACACTCAAATAGGCGTCATCGCCCCCACGGTCCCCCGTGCGGGTGGTGCGTGCGTTCAATTCCGATCGGGAGATCGTCAGATCATGTCCCATACGAATGTGCGCAGCCGCGCGCTCGCCGCGTCGCTGCTGCTCCTGGCATGGCCGGCCGCAGGCCACGCCGCCGTGGCTCCGCCCACCTCCGCGGCGAGGCATCCGATCGCCGGAGGTAGCGACCCCGTCCTGGTCAGCGGGCGCGTCACCGAGCCCGGCGGCCGCGGCGTTCCGCAAGTCGAAGTGCGCCTCGTGGAGATCGGGCGCTCCATCCTCACCGATGACGCCGGGCGTTACAGCATCGCGCAGGTCCCGCCGGGTACCTACACGATCTCCTTCGAGGCTCTGGGCTACAAGCCGCAGGTGCAGCGCCTCACCGTGGACAACGCCGACGTCACGGTCAACACGACGCTGACGACGTCGGCCATCGAGGTCCCGGGGCTGCAGGTCTCGGCGTCCGCGGTGGCCACGAGCGCGCTGAACTCCCCGCAGCCCGTGAGCATCGTGAGCCAGGACGACCTCGCCAAGACGAGGGCCACCAACCTGGGCGCGGCCCTCGCCGACATTCCTGGCGTCCACAACAACTCCAGTGGTCCGGCGGCGGGAAAGCCCGTCATCCGGGGCCTGACGAACAGCCGTGTGCTGGTGGTGGACGACGGGCAGCGCCTCGAGCACAACCAATGGGGCGACGACCACTTCACCAGCGTGGAGCCGGCAGCGGCTTCCCACATCGAGGTGATCCGCGGACCGGCCAGCGTCCTCTACGGCTCCGACGCCCTGGGCGGGGTCATCAACATCATCGAGCCCGACCTTCCGGATGCGATCGGCCGTGACCCGTTCACCCACGGCTCCGTGTCGGGTGGTTTCGTGACCAACAACCGCGAGCCCGATGGGACCCTGGACCTCGAAGGAGCCAACGGTGGCTTCGGCTACCGGGTATCGGCCACCGGACGCACGGCCAAGGACGTGCAGACGCCCGACTACACGCTCTGGAACAGCGGATACCACAACGCCGGAGGCGAGGGCGCCCTCGGTTACCGGGGGGCCTGGGGCTCGCTGAAAGGCACGTACACGATGCGTCGCGACCGCCTGCAGCTCACCGACGAGGACCCGGTCGCCGACGGCTTCGCTCGCTCCGACGACGACCGGGGCCACCTCGACCTCGACGTCCCCGTCGGCGACGCCCGCCTGACCTGGAACGCGGGCTACGAGGTGAACCGGCGCAAGGAGTTCGAGGAGGCCACGGCCACGGATCCCTCGTTCTTCATGGAGCAGAAGACGTTCAACACGGAGGCCCGCCTCCATCACACGGCGGGTCGCTTCAGCGGCGTCCTCGGCTCTGCCCTCGAACACTCCGACGACGCGAATCACGGTGAGGAGCACCTGGCTCCCGACTCCAGGTCCGGCTTCTTCGGAGTCTACGACTTCGAGCAGACGGAGGTGGGTCGCTGGGACCTCTCGTTCGGCGCGCGCTTCGACCACCGCCACCTGAGCGCCGTCGCAGACCCCGACCTGGGGAACGCGGCGGCGGACATCTCGTGGAACGCCGTCACGGGGAACCTGGGCCTGCTCTATCACGTGTCGGAGCCGGTGGCGGTGGTCCTCAACCTGGGTCGCGGCTTTCGCGCTCCGTCGGTCTTCGACCTCTTCGCCAACGGCCTGCACGAAGCGACGTCCACCTTCGAGCACGGCAATCCCGATCTGAAGACGGAGACGTCCCTCAACGCGGACCTGGCACTCCGGGTGCAATCGGCGTCGGCGCGAGCCGAGATCGGCGGCTTCGTGAACCGCATCCAGAACTTCGTCTACACGGTGCCGTCCAACGAGATCGATCCCGAGAGCGGCTTCGAGATCTACAACGTGACCCAGGGCAACGCGGTGCTGTCCGGCTTCGAGGCCCAGGTGGAGTATCACCCGACGGCCGTGGTTCACCTGCAGGGTACCGCCGACTACGTGCGCGGACGGAACACCGACATCGACGACCCGCTCCCTTCCATGCCGCCCCTGCGCGCCACCTACGAGATCCGGTTCGAGGGGAGGTCGGTCGGCACGCTGTCGAGTCCGTATCTCTCGGTGGGCGGTGAGTCCAACGCCCGCCAGAATCGCCTGAACCCGGACGAGGCCGCGTTCTTCGCCTCGGCCTTCGACGGCGCCGGGTACCGGCCGAGCGCCTACACGCTGATCAATCTCGGCGCGGGTTTCGGGTTGGACACAGGCTCGGGCAGCACCCTGCGCGTCGATCTCGGGCTGCGCAACGCCCTCAACACGACGTGGGCCGACTTCCTGAGCCATCTCAAGACGAACGCCCCCAACCCGGGGATGGGGAGGAGCCTGATGCTGAGGTTCACCATGGGCTTCTGACGTGGTACCGGTATCGGATACTCGCCCCACGCGGCCTGGCCGCGAGGAGTAGCGTGCCATGAAGACCCACCGCTCGCTCCCGGTCATCCTCGTCGTCGCAGCCTTCGCGGCCTGCGGCGGCGGGGACGCCACGGGACCCACCGTCTCATCCGTGGTGGTGACTCCCTCCGCCGCGACGCTGGACGTCGTCGGCGGGACGGTGCAGTTCTCCGCCAGAGCCCTCGACGCCAGCGGCAAGGAGGTCACCGGCGAGCCGGTGACCTGGACGGTCTCGAGTCCTTCCGTCGCGACCGTCTCCCCGGCCGGTCTCGCCACGGCTTTGGCGACGGGCACCGCCGCCGTCACGGCCACCGTCGATGGCGTCGCCAGCGCGGGCGTTCTCGCCGTGACCATCAATTCGGCGCCGTGCGACCCGCCGTCCACGGTCTCGCTGGCCGTCGGCGACTATCAGTCGTATCCCATCACCACGTGCCTCATTCTTCCCTCCGGATCGAACGGTGACCGGTATCGGGTGGCGGTGATCCGGCCGACCGAGGTCGAGAACGCCGCCGACGTCACGGACGTGAAGCTCACGCTCACCGGATTGGGCGTGGCCGCCGCGCCTTCGGCGGACATCGTGACGCCACTGCAACCGTCGCGCGGCCCCCTCACGCCCATCCCCGGCCTCTCTCTCGCCACCCTGCGCAAGTCTCTGGCCGTGGCGCAGGCGACGGAGGCGTTCGAGGGGGAGCTGCGCGCGCAGGAGGAGCCGCTCATCCGCAGAATGTCGGCGAGCGACCTCCTGCCGGCCCGCTCCTCCCGCACACTCGTGAGAACGGCAGACCTGGTCGGCGCGTCGTCGGCCCAGGCGCTCCCTGACAAGCTCCCGTTCCAGCCCGCGACGCCGTCGGACTGCACGACCGGCATCAGCACGGTCACTGGAATCCTGCTCTACCAGAACGACGACATGGCCATCTATCAGGACTCGACGCAGCGCGTGACCGAGCCCATCTCCGAGGCCGATGCCAAGCGCATGACGGACTACTTCTCCACCTATGCGAAGAGCATGGTAGAGGCATATTTCGGCGAGAACCCGGACATCGACGACAACGGGAAGGAGATCGTGTTCGCATCGCCGGTGGTCACGGGGAACTACGCGGCCTGGGTGTGGAGCGGGAACTACTTCTCGAAGACGTCCTGCCCCGCATCCAACGAGCGCGACATGATCTACTTCAATACGGACCTGATCCGGGCGATGGACGACGCGCAGCCGAGCTGGCAGGCGTTGGAGACCGTGTCCCACGAGTCGAAGCACATCGTGTCCCTGTACAACCGCATCGCCGCGGGACTGCGCAACTTCGACAGCCAACCCTACCACCCCCTTTGGATCGAGGAGGGCACCGCCGAGGTGTCGGGGAACATGTCCTCGCGCATCGCGTGGGCCGCGAAGGGCGGCCCGCCCGTCGGCGCGCGCGTGACGCGCGACGATTTCGTGAAGTCGGGGGTGACACCGGAGGACTACGGCGTACTCATCCGGATGGCCCGGACCATCGACTACCTGTCCAGCCAGCCCAACGGACTCATCGTTTCGCCCGACGGCGCCGGCAGGGGCAGCAGCGTGTACGGCAGTGGATGGAACTTCGAGCGCTGGCTGGGAGACGCCTACGGCGACGCCGCGACGTCGATGGCGGACACCGCCCTCTTCCACGCGATGAACGACTCCCTGGCGGCAAAGGGCACCGCGGGTCTCCAGGAGGCGACGGGCAAGCCCTTCTCCGAGCTCTTCGAGGAGTTCGTGGCCGCCGTGTGCCTCGAAGGGACGGAGGCGCCGCGGCCCGAGCGAGCCTTCACGAGCTATGACTTTCGCTCGGCCACCGACGTCCTCCAGGACCCACCGCCGGGGATGTATCCCTGGCCTGTGACGACGACGGGGACGTCGACGTCTTCGGTGATCACCAAGAGCTTCGCGTCGGCCACGTACTCCGGCCCCATCGGTGCCACCGGCATCCGAATCCACGACTTCGTCTCCAACGGAACCGGGACCGGTGCGCGGATCCAGGTGGACATGGCGCCGCCCGGGAGGATCATCGTGGTGCGCATACACTGAGCCCGTGGCGGCGGGTGCGGACGGGTGCGCCCCGCCCGTTCCGCACGGGGTGGTCGGCGGATCGCGGACGCCCCTCCCTTCCGTGGGGGCGTCCGCCCTTGTCATCCTGCGGACGCCGTCTACGTTGGCTCGGGACGCGCGGTGAACTTCGTCCAGCGGGATGCGGCGACATCATGGAGAGCCTGAAGGGCCACCTGCTGATCTCCGGCGGGGGCCTCTTCGACCCGAACTTCCGTCACACGGTGGTGCTGATCGGCGAGCACAACGCCGAGGGGGCGCTGGGCGTCGTCCTGAACCGACCGCTCGACGTGACGGTCGAGAAAGCGGTGCCCGTGCTGTGCCCGCTCGTGCCCCCCGGCGAGATGCTCTTCCAGGGCGGCCCGGTGGAGCCGTCGCGCCCGGTCCTGCTCGCCGATCTCGCGGACCCCGGCCTCGCGGACCTCCTCGTCCTGGACTCCATCGGCTTCCTGATCGGCGACGTCTCCACCGACCTCGCGCCGAGCGTCCGCAGGGCGCGCATCTTCGCCGGGTACTCGGGCTGGGGGCCGGGACAGCTCGAGGCGGAGATGGCCCAGAAGGCGTGGATCGTCGAGCCGGCGCTCGCGGACGACGTGTTCACCGACGCCCCCGAGACGCTGTGGAGCCGGGTGCTGGAGCGGAAGGGCCCGAGCTACCGGCGGCTCTCCCGCATGCCGTTCGATCCGACGGTGAACTGAGGCGTCCGGCGCCCGGCTACTCCCGCCGCCCCATCCCCGCCCGCGTGTCGGGCTCCGCCACCACCCAGTCCGTCCGCTCGAGCGGCAGCTTCCGCGGCCACACCTCGTCGAGCGTGTCGCCCTCGTAGAGCCGCCCGTTCTTCATCACGTACCGGATCGTGTTCGTGTTGCGGATGTTCTCGAGCGGGTTGGCGTCGAGCACGAGGAGGTCGGCGAGCTTCCCTTCCTCGACGGAGCCGACGTTCTTCTCGAGCCCGAGCCCCTGGGCGCCGAGGATGGTGGCCGTGCGCAGCGCGTCCATCGTGCTCATGCCACCGGACTGCATCGACCAGAGCTCCCAGTGGTAGCCGAGGCCCTGGAGCTGGCCGTGGCTGCCGATCCCTATCCTGCCGCCGGCCTCGACGATGCGACGCACGATGTCGCGGGCCTGGTCCAGGCTCTTGATCTCGTCCTCGACGTAGTCGCCGAAGATCCCCGGGCCGGTCGAGTACACGCGAGGCCCGAGCATCCTGCCCGCGGTCACGAGGTCCGAGTAGGTGAGCACGTCGGTCGTGGACGTCTGCGGGTCGCGCGTGGTCGTCACGCCGTAGGCCAGGTTGGCCAGGTAGATCCACTCCTGCGTCTTGTGGATCCCCCACGCGGGCCACATGTGGCTGTGCGTGTCGACGAAGCCGGGGATGATCGTCTTACCGGCCACGTCCACGATCTGCGCGTCCGACGGCGCGCTCACCGAGCCGCGGGCGCCCACCGCCGCGATGCGGTTGTCCCTGATCACGACGTCCGCGTTCTCGATGACCCGGTCGCCGTTCATCGTCACGACGCGCGCGCCGCGGAGCACCACCGTGCCCTTGGGGATGTCACGCGTCGCCTGCACGCGGATGCGCCGCTCGAGCGGCTGGTAACGCGCCTCGGCGTCCTTCGTCGCGGCCGCCGAATCCGACCGCTGGCCCGCTGCCTTGCGCGCCGCAGCCACGCTGTCGTCGTGCGCCTTCGCCGCGTCGAGATCGTAGACGAAGTGGCCGTTGCCCACCGACCAATGCACGCGGCGCGCGTTCCCGGACCAAGCGGGGAACTGGCCGCCGATGTCCGTCAGCCGGCGCGCCGGGAAGGCCGCGTTCTCGGGGTTCGCCACGGAGATCGTCGGCGCCTCGCCGCCGAGCTTGGGCACCGTCACCACGTACAGGTCGTTGTGCACCTGGGCGAACGCCTGGTCGCCCTCGGGCGCCATGATCACCAGGTCGGCGGGGTCGGGCTGCTTCTGGCCGGGGCGGGTGGCCCCGGTGACCTTCACGAGGGCCTTCTCGTCCGTGCCGTCGAAGCGGATCGAGACGAGCCCCCTTCTGGCCATGATAGGCATGGATCCGGTCCGACCCGTGCACGAAGTGCGGATGCTCGCGACCCTCGGCCGGCGCGACCAGCGTGGCCTCACCGCCCGCCGCGGGCACCTGGACGATGTCCATCTCGGCGCCCGCGAAGCCGGGCCCGACCGACTCCTCGAAGGCGCGGGCCGGGTTGCGAAGCGCCACGATGCGGTCGCCCCCGTTGCTCCACGCGGGCTGCTGGTACTGCGCGGCGCGGCGCGTGAGCTGCTGGGCGTCGCCGCGGCCGTCCGCGCGCGCCTTGAAGATCTGACCGCCCTCCTCGTTCCACGTCACCCACGCGAGCCACTGGCCGTCGGGCGACCACGCAGGCTCGGCCTGCACCATCCCGTCCTGCGGGGCGATGCGCCGGGGCGTGCCGTCCGGGAAGTCCATCACGTACAGCTCGTCGAGCGCGGTGAACGCGAGCTTCGAGCCGTCCGGCGACGGCATCGCCCCCTCGATCTGGCGGACCGTGAACTGCGGCGTGTCCTCGATCGGATAGTCGTAGAGCAGCTCGGGACGGACGGCCACGTCCGCCTCGACGCGCATCGGCACGGCGATCGCGGCGGAGCCGTCCACCGGGATGCGCCAGATCCTGCCGCCGTACGACGCTACCACCTCGCGTGAGTCGGGCGTGAAGTCCATCCCCGGATAGACGTCCCGGTCGGCGATGGACTCCTGCTCGTCGCGCGTGACGGGGTACGCGAGCCACCGCTCGCTCCCCGTGCCCAGGTCGCGGATGCGCAGCCCCGTCTGGTTCTCGTGGCGGGTGCCGTACACGAGCCACTTCCCGTCCGGCGACAGCGTGGCCCATCCACAGGCGGTGCACGCCGAGCCGCGTCTCGGACTTCAACGCCACCACGTACCTGCCGTCGGGCGTCCAGTCGGGCGACATCCAGCTGTCGCTGTTCCCCTTCGTGATCTCGGCCGTGTCGCCGCTGGCGAGATCGAGCGTCCACAGGTTCTCCCCGCCGCTGCGGTCCGAGACGAAGAGGACTTTCTCCCCGTCCGGGCTGAAGCGCGGCTGCCCGTCGAGGGCGAGCCCGCTGGTGATGCGTGTGGCGGTGCCGCCCGACAGCGGGAGCGTGGAGAGGTCGCCGAGCAGGTCGAAGACGAGGGGTCTTCCCGTCCGGGCTGACGTCGACCGACATCCAGGTGCCTTCGTCGGTCGCGAGGTGCACGCTGCGCGATCCCTCGAGCGGAAGCGAGACCGCCCCCGCTTCTCGCGGGCCGCGGCGGTGTCCGCGGCGGCTCCCTGGTCCTGGGCGAGCGCGGGATGGGGCGTGAGTTGGAGGAGGAGCGCCAGCGCGACGCCGGCGAGCAGGGAGGTCCGCATCGTCATCATCGTCCCGGTCCCTCGGAGGGTCGTCTCAGGCGGGCGACGATTCCGACCGGGTGCTCGCGGCGAAAAGCGTCACGATACCAACAAACTCACAACAGCGCTACACATCGCACCGTTGTGAGAGGGAGCCCTGACAGGTGCGCGCCCCGGATCGGGGGCGCGCGCCGGAGGTCGAGAAGAGGGGTCTAGAAGAAGGGGTAGATGTTCAGTCGTCGTTCTTGCCGAACATCTTGCGCAGGCGGCTACGCAGACCGCCGATCAGCCTGGCGAAGAATCCCGGGGCGGGGGCCGTCTCGCGGCAGGCGTCGGTATTCATGGTCGGAAGCTCTCCCGGAGGGCGGGCCGGGGTGCACCGCCCGAATGACTCGTTCCACGCACCGTTTGCAAGAACGGTACCGGTCAGGACGGACGGCGCATGTCGCTACCGTCCCCGCGCGGGGACCGCACCGGGACCCAATAGCCCCGTTGCCCCAGCGGGTGACGGAGGGGGTCGCCGGCCACGGCCCTGCGCACCAGCGCGACGGGTGTCAGGACGACGTAGAAGAGCGCCAGGAGCGCCAAGCGGCCGATCACTCTCAGAACCACGTTCGCATGCTCCGATCGGGAGGTCTCGGCCGGGGTCACCCGCCCTTCGTTCAGTCGAGCTCGAATTCCGTGCGCCAATCCCCCGCCTCCTTCCACTCCGGCTGCCGTCCTTGGCGAGGAGGAACTCGCCGAGCACCAGGTAGTCCATGTGCGTGCGCATGAAGCACCGGTAGGCGTCGTCGGGCGTGCACACGATCGGCTCGCCGCGCACGTTGAACGACGTGTTGACGACCACGCGGGCAGCCCGTCCGCTCCTCGAACGCCTCGATCAGCGCGTAGTAGCGCGGATTCGTGCTCGCGCGTCACCGTCTGCACGCGCGCCGAGTAGTCCACGTGCGTGACCGCCGGGATGTCGGAGCGGGGCACGTTCAGCTTCGTCGATGCCCCAGAGCTGCCTCGGCGCCTCGGGCATCGGCATGCGCCGCTCCTCGCGGACGCGGCGCGACGAGCAGCATGTACGGCGACTCCACGTCCAGCTCGAAGTACGTCGGCGACGCGCTCGCGCAGGACGGTGGGCGCGAACGGGCGGAACGCTCTCGCGGAACTTGATCTTCAGGTTCATCTGCGCCTGCATCCGCGGACTGCGCGCGATCGCCCGATGATGCTGCGCGGCGCCCAGGGCGCGCGGCCCGAACTCCATCCGGCCCTGGAACCAGCCGACGACCTTCTCGTCGGCCAGCGAGTCCGGCCACGCCGCTCGCGCGAGGTCGGCGTCGCTCCAGCGCGCTCGTACCCGGCGCCCGCCGCCTGCGAGGAACGCGCTCGATCTCGGCTGGCGCGAAGCGCGGGGCCGAGGTAGCGCGCCGCGCATGCGCGTCGCCGCGCCGTCGACGCGTCGCGCGGCTTGCTTCGAGGTAGCGATGCCAGACGAGCTAGCGCGACGCCCAGCGCGCCGCCCGCGTCGCCCGCGGCAGGCTGGATCCAGAGGTGCTCGAAGGGCCCTTCGCGCAGGATCCTGCCGTTGCCCACGCAGTTGAGCGCCACGCCGCCCGCCAGACACAGGTCTGTCGATGCCGGTCTCGCGGTGGACGTGCCGCGCCATGCGCAGCATGATCTCCTCGGTCACGTCCTGGATCGAGCGCGCGAGGTCCATCTCCCGCTGCGTGAGCTGCTCTCCGGCTGCGCGCGGCGGTCCGCCGAACAGATCGGTCGAACGCCCCGTTCGTCATGCGTCAGGCCGGTGCAGGTAGTCGAAGTACTTCATGGTTCAGCCGGAAGCGAGCCGTCCTCCTGCAGGTCGATCAGGTGCGTCGCAGGATCGTCTGGACGTACTTCGGCTCGCCGTACGGCGCGAGCCCCATCACCTTGTATTCGCCCGAGTTGACCTTGAAGCCCGGTGTAGTACGTGAACGCCGAGTAGAGCAGGCCGAGCGAGTGCGGGAAGCGCATCTCGCTGCAGGAGCTCGGATGTCCGCTGCCGCGGCCGACGCCCAACGTCGTCGTCGCCCACTCGCCGACGCCGTCGATCGTCAGGATCGCGGCCTCGCTCGAACGGGCGACGGGAAGAACGCGCTCGCCGCGTGCGACTCGTGGTGCTCGGCGAAGAGCGATCTCGCCCGTCGTAGCCGCAGCGCTTTCGCTGATGCTGCCCGTCGATGAAGAGCTTCTCGCTTGAGCCACAGCGGCATGCGCCGTCAGGAAGGACGCGAAGCCGCGCGGGCGCGCACGCCAGGTACGTCTCGAGGATGCGCTCGAACTTGAGGAACGGCTTGTCGTAGAAGCCGACGTAGTCGAGACGTCGGCGCTGCGGATGCCGGCCTCGTCGCAGGCAGTAATCGATCGCGTGGATCGGGAAGCGATGCGTCGTGCCCTTCTCGCGCGTGAAGCGCTCCTCCTGGGCGGCCGCGACGATCTCGCCGTCCCGGAGCAGGCGCGGCGGCGCTGTCGTGGTAGAAGGCGGAGATCCCGAGGATGTTCGTCGACACGGCGCGTCCTCAGGACGGGAAGATGAGCGGGACCAGGCGCGGGTCCTCGGCGAACAGACGCCTCGCGATGCGGTGGGCCAGGAGGCGCACCCTCCCGATCTGCGGAAGCGTCGCGCGGACGCCGGACCACACCCGGTGCCACGCGTGGTCGATGCTGTGGGGCCCCTCCCGATCCGATACCTCGTCGATGTAGCGCTTGATCGCGTTCATCGCCCAGGCCGCGTGCCCGACGGAGACGTTGTCCGCGGCGTTGTGGACCTCGACGAAGAGCGTCGGATACCCGAAGCGCTTCAGGGTGTCGCGGCTCGATGCAGGGCACGCCGATCCTCGAACTCGAGGGACATGCTCATCCCGAGATCTCCGGGCGAAGTGACGCTGGAAGCACGAGATGCTCAGCCACGTCGGCCTCGTAGGAAGCGTCGCCCAGCGCGCTGGCAGTGAGCGGAAGTCCAGCGTGTCCACCGGGGCGCGTCCTCACCCATGGCCGCGAGGAGGTCCCGGTAGATGTTGGCGTGGTGCTCGTGCGGGTTGCCCTCGCCGATCTCCTCCACGAGGACGTGGAAGAGCATCCGTCCGACCGTCGTGTGGATGAGCGAGGGGGATGCCATCCCCTGGAGCCAGCCTCCGTCGATCAGGATCAGCGGGGCGAGCTGCACGGTGGACTCGATGAACGGGTCCTTCGGCGCGTCGGCCGGACGCCCGGCGGACGGTACGAGTCCACCTGCTCGCGGTGCTTCCTGTACACCCACCGCTCGAGCGCTTCCGGGTCGTAGCGGCGTGACGGGATCGGCCGATCGCCCTTCCACAGCATGGCCATGGAGCGCTCGAGCCGATCGCGGGCGAAGCGCTCGGCCACCGGGAGGATGTCCGGGAAGAACTCCACGTTGATCAGGTGATGGTAGAGCTCGCGGACGCTCAGGTCGGCGAAGCGGGCCTCGCTGCGGCGCCGCAGGTCGTCGCGCGTCCACGCCCTCCCGGTGACGGTGATCTCGTTCGGCATGGACGGCCCCATCGGTCCCCACGAGGGAGCGTCGGGTTCCTCCGTGCCGTTCGACGCGTCCCTCGGCGAGAGGCTGTCGATCCACGCGTGCATGATCTGCAGCTCCACCGGCGAGAACACCGCGAGCATCGGCCCGCCGAACTCCACCAGGCCCTTGAGGAGCTGGCTGCGGTCGGACGCCCCCGGCCTCACCCAGGGCGACCGCGCCAGTCCGCGAGGATCGCGGAGCCGTCGAAGTTCGTCTGGTCCAGATGGTCGTCGATCTTGCGCGAGCCGATCTTCTTCTCCGCGTGGTAGCCGTGCGCGTGCGGTGCCTTGCGCCACACGAGGTCGATCATCTCCTGGCGCGGGTCGGGCGGACCCTTGGGCGCGGCCGCGCTCGTCACGTCGAACCACTCCGACCAGGTGGCGGCACCGAGGCAGATCCCGTGCAGCACGCCCCGCCACGCCTCTGCGAGGGCGGCCGGCTCCGATCGGGCGATGAACCCGGCGACCGCCTCCGAAGCCATCTCGCGGCCGCGCTCCAGGTACTCCGCGCCCGCGAGGTCGTCTCCGTACTTCGGAGGGCGTAGGCCTCGCAGATGTCGCGGATCAGCTCCGGGCCGAAGGCGGACAGGTCGAGGTGGTGCCAGCTCAGGTTCAGCCCGAGCAGCTCCGCGACGTGCGCGCGCGGGAACTGCGCGAGGCTCAGGAGCACGATCGGGAGGCCGAGGCTCGTCTCGAGGAGGTCGCGCCGCTCCGAGAACGCGCTGGAGGAGACCTCCTCGAGCTCGTGATCCCAGGCGCTGGTAGACCGAGCGGTAGTCGGCCACGAAGTGCCGGCCCGGATCGGCGTTGAAGGCGCGCACCTGGTGCGCGTACAGCCCGGTCAGCGACGCCCCGGCCGGCTCGTGTGCGCTCGCCACCCTGAGTCCGCTCTGGAGCCAGCATCCGTCCACGAAGGCGGTGGGCATGTACTGCACGAAGTAGTGCAGCACCTGCCGGCGCGTCCGGTCCTCCGTGTCCTGACGCCACGGCCGCGCGAACTTCGGGCGCCACGAGGCCAGGAGCGGCCTCCACCTTTCGCGAGCGACCCCGGGTCGTCGACCAGCGCGGCCAGGGAGGCCGTGAGGTCCGTGTCGGCCGTCCAGGCGTGCTCGAGGCGCTCCAGGAGGTGGTCGTGCGCCAGCGGGAGGACCTCCGGGTGCTCCTCCACGTTCACGAGGAGGTAGTAGACCCTGCGCCGACCCAGAGTCGTGACCCGCGGCCCCTGCGACGCGTCACCGTCGTCGAAGGAGAAAGCGAGCCCCAGGCAGTTCAACTCGGAGCGGACGATGGACATGGGTGATGGTACGGGGAGGTTGGTCCGACGCGGCCGTTCCGGGACCGATGGCTGGTTTCCCAAAGTGGCAAGCCGTGGCACGTTCCGCAATCTTCCGCTCGGATCCGTGGCGGGACCACGGAGGGGCCGCTCAGTACCTAGTCCACGGGAGAAAGGTCCAGCGCCGTGGCGATCGCGGCATGCCACCAGCTCGTTCCCCCTCGGGGAAAGGTGACCTCCCGGTGCGAACAGCTCCGGTATCGGCACGCCCGCTCCCACGAGGGGCGCTGCGAGGTCGAGGACGGGAAGCCCCGCGCGCTCGAAGTCTGCCGTGAGGCCCTCGTAGCTGGTGCGACCCGACCTGGCGTATTCCTCCAGGTCCCCGCGCGTGGGGAACATCGTCACGAGCGGCTCCGCGCCGTTGGCGCGCACGGCCTCCCCGAACTTCCTGTAGAGGATCGCGAGGATCCGGTAGGCCTCCGCGTCGGGGTTGAGGAAGCGCCCCCTGTAGATCCGGTTCCGGCGCAGGTACCTGCGCCGGAAGCGCGCGAAGTGATACACGAGCAGCCGGTACGTGGCCGACCAGTCGTACAGGCGGTGCTCGTAGACCGCGGGCACGTACCAGAAGTCCGGCGCGCAGATCTCGGCGACCAGGCCCGGCTTCTCGAGGAGGCGCAGAGCGTCCTCTCGGGACGCCACCGGGGGCGGCAGGAGCCGGAGGTCGTCTCCGTCGAGCACGTAGCGGGGCTTGAACCACGACCGCCCGCGGAGTCTGGCAGGCCGGTAGCGGCTCACCACCCGGGTGGCCATGAGGGAGATGAAGCCGATGAGGACGATCTCGGGCTTCATCGAGATGTCCCTCGTCGAGATAGCGCAGGTACACCTGGTCGGGTCCGTAGCCCCCGGTGCCGTAGTTCAGGACCTCGACGCCCCACCCCGACTCGATGCGCGCGGGCCAGCACGCCTCGTCCGGGACCTCGCCCGCATAGGTGAAGGAGTCCCCGAAGGCGGAGATCCGCCGCACCCCGGGCGGCGGCTCGGGGGCGTACTCCCGGACGCTGCGCAGGCCCATGGCGTTCACCGTGTCCGTGTCGTTCGAGAAGTTGGGCCGGAAATCCCATCCGAGAAGCGGGTGGATGCGCGGCCGGATCCCGGGCTCGTTGATCAGACGGTCGATCTTCCGCGTCTGGTCCTCGAGGAGCGTCCGGCGTCGGGGAATCCTCTTCCCGAGAATCCAGCCGGAAATGCCGATGACGCCGTAGCTGATCAGCTCCAGCACGAGGATGGCGCCCAGCACGGCGCCCAGGCGCCCGTCATGGTCATGCCGCGTCGATCCGGAGGGGTCGCATCGAATCCTGCACGGTGGGGAGCTTCGAGGGCCCGCCACTCTCACATCCGGGGCAGGGCCTCGCAAGGGAGGCGCGCGCGAGCGACGGGATCGACGATCGGCTCGGACCCTTCGTCATGTCGGCATTGTAGATGCGGATCGGCGCGGGTCGCGACGTTGCCGCCACGCCGACCACGCACGATGATGGAGCCGGTCCGGAAGGGTCCGGACCCTGGAGGCCCATGTCGCCGTACCGCCTGCCCGGCCTGTTTCTCGCGCGCGCCGCGACGCTCCTCGTCGCGGTGGGGCTCGTCACGGCGGCGCGTCGCGCCGACGTCGGCACCGTGGCCGCCTACCCGACGGCGAACGCGAGCGTGGAAGCCGCCTGGGGCACCGTCCAGGGCAAGCCCATGGAGACGCAGCTCGTCACGGTGGGCGCGTCGCTGTCCTCCCCGACCGCTCCGGACCGCGCTCGACTCCGCTCGGGCACGAGGGCGGCGATCCGTATCGCCCTCCTCCACGAGCGGGGCGTGACGACGCTCGCCGCCGCCGCGCCAGCGCGCGCCCCACGCCTCGGCGCGCTCCCGGCCCTCCGGCACGCGGCCTTCTCCGGCCGGTGGTCGGCGCCCAGCACGGCTCCTCCCACCGGTCCGCTTTGATCCTCGACGCGCCACGCCCCCCCGGCGTCGGCGAACGGTCCGCGCACTTCCGCGCGCACCGGGATTCAGCGTGACGGTGGCCGCTTCGGCGGCCCCGTGGATGGAGGGAGCAGCCATGTCCGCAGGCGCGATCTTCGCCCTCGTTCTCCGTGTGGCCTTCGTGGCCGTCGCCCTCTGGTCGGGACCCAACCGCACGCCGCGTACGCCCAGCCGGCCGGCCTGACCCTGACGCCCATGTCACCCACGCCTCCGGCGGCGGTCGGAGCCGCCCCCGGAGCCCTCTCGGGAGACGCCGTTCCGGGCCAGCTTCCCCGCCGGCTGGGCACGCTCAGCGCGGCCGCCGTGCTCGTGGGCTCCACCATCGGCAGCGGGATCTTCCGCGTGCCGAGCACGGTGGTCGACCAGGTCGGCACGGTGGGCGCGAGCCTGGCGCTCTGGATCCTCGGCGCGGTGCTCGCGTTCTGCGGGGCGCTCACCCTGGCCGAGCTCGCCGCGATGGACCCGCGCTCGGGGGGGATCTACGTCTACGTGCGCATGGCCTTCGGTCCGGTGCCCGCGTTCCTCTTCGGCTGGACGCAGCTCCTCGTGATCAGGCCGGCGGCGCTGGGCGCGATCGCGCTGATCTTCGCGAGCTACGCGGGGACCTTCGTGCCGCTCGGCGAGGTGGGCACGCACGCGCTGGCGGCCCTGCTCATCGCGGTCCTCGGGGCGGCGAACATGCGCTCGGTGCGCTGGGCCGCGGCCATCCAGAACGTGACGACGGGCGCCAAGGTGCTGGCACTCGTCGCGCTGACCGGCGCCGCGCTGGTGCTGGGCGAGCCGGCGCGCGGCGCCTTCCACGGGCCCCTCGCCCTGGCGCCGTCCTCGTGGGCCGGCTTCGGCCTGGCGCTGGTGGGCGTGATGTGGGCCTACGACGGCTGGGCGGACCTCACCTTCATGGCGGGCGAGGTGCGCGACCCGGGCCGCGCGCTTCCCCGCGCGCTCCTCCTCGGCACGGCGCTCATCGCCGTCGTCTACCTGGCGGTGATCGCGGGCTACTACGTCGCGCTGACCCTGCCGGAGATCGCCGCCTCGAAGCTCGTCGCGGCGGATGCGGCGTCGCGCGTGATGGGGCGCGCCGGCGCCGCCGTCGTCGCCGGGATGGTGATGCTCTCGGCGTTCGGCGCGCTCAACGGCTCGACGATGACCGGGCCGCGCATCTTCTGGGCGATGGCCGACGACGGCCTCTTCTTCCGCCGCGTCGCGGCCGTGCACCCGCGCTGGGGCACGCCCTACGTGGCGATCGCGCTCGCCACCGGCCTGGGGATCGTCTACGTCTCGCTGCGCTCGTTCGAGCAGCTCGCGGACGCGTTCATCCTGGGCATCTGGCCCTTCTACGCGCTCGCGGTCCTGGCCGTGTACGTCCTCCGGCGCCGTGACCCCGACGCCCACCGCCCCTACCGGACGTGGGGCTACCCCCTCACGCCCCTCCTCTTCCTGGTGGCCAGCCTCCTCATGCTCGGCAACAGCGCGATCCAGGAGCCCATCGCGACCACGGTGGGTGCGCTCGTGATCCTCTCCGGCCTGCCCGTCTGGTGGGCCCGTGACCGCCTTCGGCAGCGCGCCCGCGCGCAGGAGCGAACGGAATGACCAACGACCATCGTGAGCAGTGGGGCACGCAGCTCGGCGTGATCCTCGCGGTGTCGGGCTCGGCCGTCGGGCTCGGCAACTTCCTGCGCTTCCCCGGCCAGGCCGCCCAGCACGGGGGAGGGGCCTTCCTCATCCCCTACTTCGCGGCGCTCCTCCTCCTGGGCATCCCGATCGGATGGGCCGAGTGGGCCACAGGCCGCTATGGCGGCCGGCGGGGGCTCCACTCGGCCCCGGGGATCCTGGGGCTCATCGGCGGCGGCTCGTGGGGGCGCTACCTGGGCGTCATCGGCGTGCTGATCCCGCTGGGCGTCTCCTTCTACTACGTCTTCATCGAGGCGTGGACGTTCGGCTACTTCCTGAAATACGTGACGGGCGGGATCGGCGTGGACCCCAGCACGTCGATCGCGGCGCAGGGGGCCGCGGCCGGGGCGTTCTTCAACCGCTTCACCGGCGCGGGCGCGGACGGCAGCCTCTTCAGCGGGGACACCTGGCTCCCTGTGGCGTCGTGGGTCTTCGTCTTCGGGGTGAACCTCTACTTCGTGAACCGCGGGCTCTCGAAGGGGATCGAGAAGTTCTGCTCGTGGGCGATGCCGGCCATGGCCGTGTGCGCGCTCGTCGTGCTCGTGCGCGTGCTCACGCTCGGCACACCCGACCCGGGCGCGCCCGACCAGAACGTGCTCACCGGGCTCGGCTACATGTGGAACCCCAACTTCTCCAAGCTCGCGGACTTCAGCACGTGGCTCGCGGCCGCCGGGCAGGTCTTCTTCACGCTCTCGGTCGGCTTCGGCATCATCATCAACTACGCCTCCTACATGCGGCCCCGCGACGACGTCGCGCTCTCCGGGCTCACCGCGGCCTCCACCAACGAGCTCTTCGAGGTCGGCTTCGGCGGGATGATCACGCTCACCGCCGCCTTCATCTTCCTCGGCCTGTCCGGCACGACGGCGGCCGTCGCGAACGGCTCGTTCAGCCTGGGCTTCGCGACGCTCCCGATCGTCTTCGCGCACATGGGGCCGCTCGGCAACCTCATCGGGGCCACCTGGTTCCTGATGCTCTTCCTCGCGGCGATCACCAGCTCGCTCTCCATGTACCAGCCCGCCGTCGCGCTCCTGAAGGAGGCGCTCGCCATGCCGCACGGGCGCGCCACCGCCGGTGTCGCGGTCCTGGGCACGATCGGCTCCCTGCTCACGCTCTGGTTCACGGAGAACGGCGCGTTCTGGAGCACGCTGGACTTCTGGGTGGGCACCTTCCTGATCTTCGTCATGGCCGGCGTGCAGATCATCGCGTTCGGGTGGGTGTTCGGCATCGACAGGGGGTGGAGGGAGATCCACCTGGGCGCGTCGATCCGCATCCCGACGATCTTCCGCTTCATCATGAAGTACGTGGCGCCGACCTACCTGATCGTGGTGTTCACCGGCTTCTGCGTTCAGGACCTCGGCGCGTCCCTCCGCTCGGCCTGGTCGAGCACCGGATCGAGGGTCGCGGTCCTGGTGATCGTGGCCACCCTCGCGCTCCTCTTCGTGATCGTGCGCATGGGCGCCAGCCGCATGAGCGGGGCCGACATCGAGGACGACGATCCGGCGCGAGCCGAAGGGAGGGTAGCATGAGCATCGGCGGATGGATCACGATGGTCCTGTCGCTCGGCCTGGTGTGGTCGGGGGCGATCTGGTGCTTCCGCAAGGTGCTGTCGAGGCCGCGCACCCGGTAGCCGCTACAGGGCAGGGAACGACGGGAGGCAATCCGCGTTCGCCGTCACCGACGTAGGAAGGTAACCGCAGGGTGGCTGCCCGTTGGAGGCGAGGAGGCGAGCGTGCGTACGACGACGACAGTGCTGATCGCGTGTGGGCTGTGTGCAGGTATCCTGGGCTCCGGCCGTCCCCTCGCGGGACAGGCCAAGCCCGACACGGTGCGTACGTACACGCTGGAGCCGCTCGTCGTGGAGGGGCGTGCCGACGACCTGACGAGCACGGCGCCGTCCGCGTCGGTCGGGTGGATCGGGCATCGCGACCTCGGGCTCCGACCCAGGCTGCGCGAGGCGGAGCTTCTCGAGGCCGTCCCGGGGATGATCCTCACCCAGCACAGCGGGGACGGGAAGGCCAACCAGATGTTCGTGCGCGGCTTCAACCTCGACCACGGCACGGACTTCGCGACGTTCGTCGAGGGGATGCCCGTCAACATCCCGTCGCACGCGCACGGCCAGGGCTATACCGACCTGAACTTCATCGTCCCCGAGCTCGTCGAGAACGTGGAGTACGAGCTCGGGCCGTACTACGCGGACGTCGGCGACTTCAGCGGCGCCGGGTCCGCGAGGGTCCGCCTCCGCCGGTCGGTGCCACGGCCGATGGCCGGCGTGGGCTACGGGCAGGACGGCTTCCGGCGGGTGGTCGTGGCGGCCTCCCCCGAAGTGGGCGGGGGCACGCTCCTGGCCGGCGGCGAGCTGAAGGGGTACGACGGTCCGTGGGCGCGGCCCGAGGACCTGCAGAAGGCGAGCGGTGCCCTGCGCTACTCGTGGGGGGACGAGCGGAGCCTCTTCTCCGTGCTCGCGCTCGGCTACGCGAACCGCTGGGCGGCGTCGGACCAGATCCCCCGCCGCGCCGTCGAGTCGGGTACGCTCGATCGGTTCGGGCAGATCGACCGGACGCTGGGTGGCAGCACCTCGCGCTACAGCCTGAGCGGAAGCTGGGAGCGCTCGGGAGGTGGGTCGTCCGTGACGTTGGACGCGTACGCGATCCGTTACGCGCTCGACCTCTTCTCCGACTTCACCTACCACCTCGACGACCCCCAGGACGGCGACCAGATCCGGCAGCAGGATCGCGGCCGATGGATGGCCGGCGCCCATCTCGCCGAGGTGCTGTCCCTGCCGCTGCTCGGACTGAGGAACCAGATGCGCTTCGGGGCGCAGGTCCAGTCGACCGGCTCGGACGTGGCACTCTCCCACACGCACGAGCGCGCGTTCGTGAGTCTCGTGCGCGAGGACCGGGTGCGGCAGTGGAGCGGCGGGCTATACGGGGAGCTGACCACGTACTGGACGCCGTCGGTACGGACGATCGTCGGCGTGCGGGGCGACCTGTATGAATTCGACGTGGCGAGCGACCGACCGGAGAACGCGGGCTCCCGCCGGGCGGCGCGGGTCAGCCCGAAGGCATCGCTCGTCGTGACGCCGTGGTCGGGGACCGAGCTCTACGCGAGCGCGGGCTTCGGCTTCCACAGCAACGACGCGCGCGGCACGGTCAAGACCGTGGATCCCTCCACGGGCGACCCCACCCACCCGGTGGACGCGCTGGTGCCGTCGCGAGGCGCGGAGATCGGGGTGCGCTCCACGCCGCGATCGGGGTGGAGGGCGACCGCCGCCCTCTGGACGGTGCAGACCGGGAGCGAGCTGCTCTTCGTCGGAGACGCGGGGACCACCGAGCCCGGCGACGCCTCACGAAGGGTCGGAGTCACGATGGCGAACTTCTACCGACTGTCCCCACGCCTCACCGCCGACCTGGACCTCTCCTTCACGCGCGCGCGTTTCTTCGACGTCGAGCAGGGTGGGGATCGCGTCCCCGGCGCCGTCGAGAACGTGATCGCGGCGGGGCTCACGTGGGAGCCGCAGGAGGCGGGCCTGTTCGGGGCGCTCAGGCTCCGTCATCTGGGCCCCTACGCCCTCACCGAGGACGACGCGCATCGTGCCGCGGGGAGCTCGCTCGTCAACCTGGACGTCGGCTGGCTCCAGAGGAACGTCCGCGTGGGCGTGGCGCTCCTCAACGCGCTCGACGCCCGGAGCGCGGACATCGCCTACTATTACCGGTCGCGCCTGGAGGGTGAGCCGGCTGGCGGCCTGGAGGACGTCCATTTCCACCCGACGGAGCCGCGGCAGCTCCGCCTCTTCGTGATGGTGGGAGGCTGACGGGTCGGGGCCGGCGGGAGGGGTGATCAGCCCGGCGGCGCGAGCGAGGCCTGGAGCTCGTCGAGGAAGGTGCGCTCGAGGGTGCCGTTCGAGGTGACCGGACGGCCCCCGAGCGGGCCCGGGCCGGGCGTGGTCGCGACGATGGTGGAGATCACCTGCACCGTGGTGGAGTCCCCGGCCTCGCGCAGGATACGGATGGTCAGGTAGTAGCGTCCGCCGGCGTCGCCCACGAAGTGCCGCTGGTCGGCCACGACCCACGCGCGGAGCGTATCCGCGGGCGGGGTGACCGATTCGCTGGTCAGCTCGACCCGCCCCCGGTCCGCGAGCTCGCGCGCCCCCCGGGAGGACCATTCCGCGGCGGCGGCGGCGGCCATCTCGCCGCGCCGGCTCAGGAGATCGAGCGTGCGCGCCAGCACGGTGGCCGGTGCCTGCCCGAAGGTCCGCCCCACCTCACCGCCCTGCGGATCCATCGAGCCGACCTGGCCGGGGACGGGTCCCGAGCATGCAGCCAGCGCGGCCGCGGCCAGGAGCACCACCGCCGCGGCGCGCCTGCCGGCGCCCCTGCATCGCATCGCTCTCGTCATGGGATCCGACCTCGTCCAAGGGTTGCGACCCCGTCCCTCACCTGCCGATGAAGCGCACGTCCGGATCGGCGCGCCCGGATGGGAAGCCAGGGGTCACGATCCTCCGCTCGTTGCCGCCCCACGTCACGGCGATCCCGGTCGGGTCGCCCGAGGAGCCGTTGTAGTCGCCCATGTAGCACACCGCCACCGCCGGATCGAAGTTCGGCGAGAGACGCGGGATGTCGAACGCGTCGGACACCGCCTCGTTGGTCCACGAGACCCCCCCGTCCGACGAGGTCGCGCGGTACAGTTGCGTGCGTCGATTCCCTGAATCTCCCCGGCGATCGAAGTAGGACACGCCGACCAGGCCGGTGCCGTCGACCGCCAGGCTCGGCATGAAGTTGTCGTTCAGCGTTCCGTCGGCACCGGTCGTGCCGGGCCCGTGGACCGACATGGGCGCGCTCCACGTGGTGCCTCCGTCCGTCGAGCGCACCACGAACACGTCGGCTGCGTCGCCGGAGCTCTGGTTCCCGTCCGGATCGGCCCCGTACGCGATGTAGACGTTGCCGCGCGTGGCGCCGGAGCCCATGTCCACGGCCATCGACGGGAACTCGTTCACGCGGATGTTGCCGTTGACCGCGTTCCGGCCGCAGGCCGACGACGCTGCCGGGTTGCGGATCGGGGTCAGGTTCGCGGCGGTCACCTCCGTGCCCCACGTGGTCCCCCCGTCCGCCGAGGAACGGAAGCGGATGCGTCCGGCGGCGCGGTCCTCCCACGCCACGTCGAGGCGGCCGTTCGGTCCGACGTACGGCGCGGCTCCGCTCACGTCCGAGTTCCCCGACGAGATCTGCGACGCGGTGGAGTACGTCGCGCCTCCGTCGGTGGAGCGCGAGAAGAGGATGCGGGTCCCGCCGGCGGTCGTGAACTCGGTCCAGACGACGTACACGTGCCCGTCGAACGCACTACCGGTGGTGTCGACGGCGATGAGCTCCTTGTCCTGGAAGCCGCCCGGGTCGAGACCCGGGATCAGGACGGGCGCCGCGAACGTGACCGACGGCGAGATCGAGACCGAGCGCGACACCCCGATGAACGACGTCCCCGCGGCGTCGGTGGCGAGCGTCGCGAAGAAGAAGACGCCATTCCACGCGACCACCGAGGGATCGCCGATGTTGTTCCCGCCCGCGACGGGCGCCAGCACGCCCGCGTCGACGAAGGACGCGCCGTCGTCCTGCGAGTAGGCGTATCCGGTGAAGCTCCCGGTGGCCGCAAAGCCACCCGAGTCGTTGTAGCCCACCACCACCACGGACCCGGACCGGGCGAGCGACGACTCGCTCTGCGTGGTCACGTCGCCCGAGTCCACCGAGGGGTTGTTCACGAGCAGGCCCCGTGTCGCGCTCGACGCGCAGCCCACGATCACGCCGGCCGCCGCCAGGACGGCGACCCGGTGGCGCACTCGGCGGCTCATGGCCGTCCTCCCCCCGGGTTGCCCGGGAGCGAGGCAGCGAGGGTGGCCAGGGTCTCGCGCTCGACCACTCCCGACGAGGGGAGCGGCCTGCCCCCCAGAGGCGAATCGGAGTTCGGCACCAGGGCGATGAGGAGGGGCGCGACCCGCACGCGCGTCTGGCCGGCGACCACCTCCGTCACGACCACGTCCAGCACGTAGCGCCCGCCGCTCGACCCGATGTAGCGGACCGCCGCCGGGGCGACGAGCCGCGCGAGGCTCGTGGAGTCGACGAGCTGGGAGGCCGTGCGCATGATCCCGGATTGCGTCTCCTGCATGGCCTCCCTCATGGCCGATATCAGCGCCTGGGGCGACGCGCCGGCCATGAGGTCCCGCTGCGTGAGCGCGCTGGCGAGCGCCGAGACGACCTCGTTGGCGGCGCGCGCGAAGAGCGTGTCGACCCCCGGCGGCACCCGTTGCGCGGCGGCCCCGCGCGGGGCCACGGCCGGGAGGACCAGGAGAACGAGGAGGACGGCCGCGAGCCGTCGTCGAACCAGGACGAGCGAGGAACGTTCGGGCATGACGCACCTCCGTAGGCCGGCGGCCGGGGACCCGCTTCCTGGGACTCCATCGTCGCCGCGGCGCGAACGGCCGCAGGGGGGTGGCGGCCGTTCCATCGAGCGTCGCGAATGTATTGCCGAACGCGACGCGAACGGCAAGGAAAACGTACGAAGGCGTACAAGCTGCGGACACGCCTCGGGCCGCCGCGCCGCGGCTACCTACGCACGCGCATCCCCTGGTCGGGGTCCCAGCGGAGCGGCCGGTCGCTCTTCGCCAGCGGCGCTTCCGGCACCTGGCCCACCGTCACGCCGAACGTCCAGTCCGCGGGGCAGATCGCGACGTAGCGGGCGTAGCCGCCCACGCCACCGGCGAACTCCGGGTAGCCGATCGTGACCAGGCAGCCGGTCTCGGGCACCTGGTCGAGGTTGGCCACGCCTTCCGCCTGGACGTAGCCGTGGTGCATGAGCCAGTCCTCGCCCTCCAGCGTCGACGTCGTGTCGGTGTCGAGCGGCTCGTGGCCGTGGAAGAGGATGTGGCGCTGCTCGTGCAGGAACTTCAGGGCGTCGAGGGCCACGCCCGGGAAGACCGTACGGGTGGCGAGGGCGGGGTCCGGCCAGTCCTTCGACCAGTCGGAGCGCACCATCACGACCGACCCGGCCGGGATGCGGCCGTTGCGCGCCTCCCACGCCTCGATGTCGGAGACCTGGAGGTGGTATCCCGGATGGGTGGCGAGCTGGTCGACGATCGAGATGACGGCCAGCGGCCGCACGGCGTAGGTGGGGGGGAGCTCGTCGATGGAGGGGAACTCGGGGGCCCAGTGCGCCGGCGGATCGAGCTGGGTGCCGAACTGGTCCGTGCCCAGCTCGTAGCGCGTCGCCGCGAAGCCGTCCGCCTCGTACGTGTACGGCTGGCCGGTCGCGGGGTTGAGCGCGGGGCCGAAGGTGGAGGGCGCGAAGCCCCGCCACACCGGGATGTGCGGGGTGAGCACGTGCGTGAGATCGACGTAGCGCGCGCTCTTCAGCGCGTCCTCCCAGACGGCCCAGAGCCCGTGGCCGCCACGCGCGCCGGCCTCGGGGCCCCCGGCCATCGGCGCGTTGCCGGCTCCCTGCCCGCACGCAGGCAGGAGGAGGGTGACAGTCAGAGCGGCCCACGCGTGGGAAGGTGTTCTCGACATGGCGGATGCTCCGTCCGGGAGGCTCGGTCGTGGCCGCCCGTCGGGTCGGCGGCCCCCCAAGAGTGCGGCGCGGCCGACGCGCCCGAAAGCACCCGGGCGGGCGTCGCACGCCGCTCAGACGGGAAGCTCCGCCCGTCGTCGCGCCAGGTAGGCCCGGACGCCCGGCTCCGTCGTGAGGGCGATCGCCCGGTCGTACGCGGAGGCCGCCTCCGGCCGGCGTCCGTCCGCGCCCAGCAGGTGGGCGCGCGTCGCCCACGCGGGCTGGAAGCGCCGCACCGCCGGGTCCACGATCGCGTCGAGCGCGGCGAGCCCCGCGGCCGGCCCCTCCACCCGTCCCGTCGCCGCGGCGTGGGCGACGCGGGCGCCGAGCGTCGGCGCCACGACCAGGAGCGCCTCGTAGAGGCGGCGGATCGCGCTCCAGTCCACCGCGCCGGAGCGCGCCCGCGCGCAGTGGGCGGACTGGATGGCCGCCTCGAGCTGGAAGCGTCCGATGCTGCCGAGCGGACGGGCGCGGAGCAGGTATCGCTCGCCCCGGTCGACGAGATCCGCGTCCCAGAGCGACGTGTCCTGCTCGTCGAGCGGAACGAACGCGTCGCCCGCGGCGCGCGCGCCCGCCCTGGCCAGCGAGAGCGAGAGGAGCGCCGCGAGCCCCAGCACCTCGGGCTCCTCCGGCAGGAGGTCGGCCAGCGTGGTCGCGAGGTAGTGCGCTTCGGCCGCCAGCGACGCCCGCACCGTGGTGCCCGAGACCAGCGTCCAGTCGATCGCATACGCGCCGTAGATCGCCTCGACCACCGCGTTCAGGCGGTCCGGCATGCGGGAGCGGTCGGGCACCGTGAAGGGGATGCGCGCCTCCTTGATGCGGCGCTTCGCCCTCACGAGCCTCTGGGCCATGGTCGAGGCGGGCACGGTGAAGGCCCGTGCCACGTCCTTCGCCTCGAAGCCGAGCACGGCCTGGAGCATCAGCGGCGCGCGCACCGACGCGTCGATCGCCGGGTGCGCGCAGACGAAGAGGAGCGCCAGGCGCCGGTCCGGGATCGCGTCGGGGTCGAGCTCGAGGAGGACGGCCGTGCGCGCGTCGGGCGCCTCGTCGAGAGGGACGTTCGTCCTGTGGCCGGCCGACTTGAGCACGTCGCGCCGGCGGTTGCGCGCGACGGTCACGAGCCACCCCTCCGGGTTCTCCGGGATCCCCGAGACCGGCCAGCTCTCCAGCGCCCGCGCGAAGGCCTCGGCCAGGCAGTCCTCGGCGAGCTCGATGTCGCCCGAGGGCTCGGCGAGGATCGCCAGGAGGCGCCCGTACGAGGCGCGGGCCACTTGCTCGGCCCGCGACCACGCACGGGACGCATGTCTCTCCGTCACGAGGAGGGGATCCATCTCCCCTGCGCGAAGCGGACCGCCGAGGGTCGGATCTCGACGGCTCCCCACTGCACGGCCGGGCACTTCTCGGCCCACGCCAGCGCGGCGTCAAGATCGGGCACGTCGAGCACGAAGGTGCCGCCGAGCTGTTCCTTCGTGTCGGCGAAGGGGCCGTCCTGCACGCGCAGCCCGGAATCGCCCATCGTCACGGTGGTGGTGTTCCGGACCGGCTGCAGCACCTCCGCGGAGACGAGCACGCCCGCCTCGTCGAGCGCGCTGGCGTACGCGTGGAACGCGGCCTGGCCCTCCTCGATGGCGTCCTGGCCGATGTCGTCGGCCGTGGCCTCGCGGTAGTGGAGAAGCAGTGTGTAACGCATGGTGGTGCCCTCTCGTTGGGGATGCTCGGGATGCCTACGCCCCATGACGAGGTCGGGGCGCGTCGATCGACAGGCCGCGAGGATCGAGCCGCGTGGGGCGCTCGGCGCGGGTGCGCGGGCCTCAGCGCCCGGAGAGGCGGCGGCCCATCTCCACGGTCCTGAAGCCGTCGTCGCCCCAGCCCATGACGAACACGCTGAAGCCCTGCCGCATGCGCATCTCGAGGTCGTCGGCGGTGGCGGGGAAGCCGCACGGCACGTGGAACTCCTTGCACGCCGCCAGGACGGTCTGGATGGCGTTCTCCCACCCCTCGGCGTCGAAGACCCGCTCGCCCGCGGCGTCGGTCGTCGTGAAGACGCCGCGCAGCGTGCCGGCCCCCGGCCAGAGCACGCCGATCCCCGGCACCGCCGCGATCTCGCGCACGTGGGCCAGGCCCTCCCGGCTCTCCACGATCGTCCAGTTGATCAGCTCCCCGTCCGGGTCGAGCGGCCACAGGTCGGCGCGCGCGCGGTACTCCTCCTCGCTCACGCCCCAGTAGGCGGGCGCGTCCCCGACGTCGTCCGGGCGCGTCCCCCCGTGGGAGCGGAAGCGCATGGCGGCGAGCCCGGTGCGCACCTCCTGCGCGCTCTCCACCTCCACGAACATCAGGCCGCTCACGCCCGTGTCGAGCTGACGGGCGATCTCCCGCGCGGCCAGCTCCGGGTCGTCGGCGATGCGCGCCGTCTTCACCACGAGCGGATGCGTGCGCGCGGTCGCGCCCACCGCGCGCAGCGCCTCCACGAAGTCGAGGAAGGCCGGGAGCGCGCGCGCCACCCCACCCTCCATGCTCCCGTCGAACACGAAGTCGCTCAGGGCGTAGCCGACGGTCTCCGACGCGCGCTGGCCGGGGCCCTTCACCGGGGGCGGGGGTGCTCCGTCCCGCCCGCGCCCGCCGCCCGGCCGGGGCGCGTACAGCCCGAACACGGGGAGGCCCTGCTCGTGGAGCGTGATGAGCGGGTTGATCCGGTCGGGCGGAGCGACCTGTGCGGGGATGGGGCGCGGAGCGCAGAGAGCGACGACGGCGACGGCCGCCGCGCACGCGCCCGTGCGCGACGGCCTGCTCATCGAGCGGACGGACGGGCGTACCGGATCCGGGGTGTCGCGACCGCGATCCACGACGCGGGCGTCGCTACATGCCCGCCAGCTCGCGCACCGTGTGCGCGAGCATCCGCACCTTGCCCGCATCGGCGGAGCCGGCGGCGTCGCCGTCGAGCGCCGAGGCGAGCTTTCCGAGCGCGTCGCGACGCGAGCCGCCGCTCGCGTGCTCGGCGCCGGCGAGATCCTTGCGCACCTCCGCGAGCCGCGCGGCGGAGAGGCCGCGGGAACGCTCGAGCTGGTCCGCGTACGCTCGTGCGAGGGCGAAGGTGGCGGGCCAGACGAACTGCGGCTGCCCCTGCGTGTTCAGGTAGTCGAGCTTCACGGTCTTCGCCGCGTCGATCTCGTTCTGCGTGACGAATCCGCTCGGCGTCAGCTCGAAGATGTCCAGCCCGCGCGCGATCTCCGAGCTGACGATCACGCCGTTGTACCAGTAGGCCGACCACGAGCCGCCCATCGCCATCTGGTCGGCGTTCACGGGTCCGCGATCGAAGTACGCGATCTCGGTCGGGTTGGACGCGTCGGTCCAGTCGAAGACGGAGATGCCGCCCTGGTACCACGACTGCACCATCACGTCACGGCCCGGGATCGGGATGAGCGAGCCGTTGTGCGCCACGCAGTTCTCCTGCGGGGTCTGCGGCGCGGACATCTTGTAGTAGCTCTTGAAGTGGAGCTTGCCGCCCTCGATCGCGAAGATCGCGTCCGCACCCCACTGCTTCGGGTCCGTCGCGCGGCACTTCGGCTGACCGCCGCCGCCCCACTCGTCGCTGAAGAGGACCTTGGTGCCGTCGTTGTTGAACGTCGCGGAGTGCCAGTACGAGAAGTTCGAGTCGGACACGGCGGTCATGCGCACCGGGTGCACCGGGTCGCGGATGTCGAGGAGCATGCCGTACCCCTCGCACGCGCCACCCGCCAGGCCGAGCGCCGGATCGAGCGTGATGTCGTGGCACTGGGTGGGGCCGGGCTTGGGGCCGGGCTTGTCCTCGTCGCGGTTGCCGATCATGCGCGCGATCATCTCGGGAAGCGCGTTGCGCAGCGTCGCGCTGTCGGCCGCGGTCGGCCCGCCCGATCCGCCCCGCGCCTTCACGATGCTGTCGAGCATCGGGACGGTCATCTGGTTCGGAAGGACGAACGACTCGCCCATGACGTCCACGACGAACGCGCCGCGGGCGCGTGCCTCCGCGATGGCCTGGATGTCCGCCTGGGACATGCCGTGCGTGGGCGGCGCGATCAGGTCGTTGAAGATGCGCGGCGAGCTCACGATCGCGGCCTGCTCCGGATGCGCGAGGGGCACGCGGATCACCTCGATGCGGAAGAGCGCCGAGTTGGGGTCCTCGTCGGGCGTGGCGCCCGAGCAGCCGGGCAACTCCTCGGCCGGCCGGACCGGCGCGGAGCCGGAGACGTACACGTAGACGTTGGCCGGGTCCTTCGGGTCCACCAGGAGCGAGTGGGTGTGCGACCCGCGGCAGGTCTGCACGTTCGCGATGTACTTCGGGTTGTGGATGTCGCTGATGTCGAAGATGCGGATGCCCCGCAGCCGCTCCGGGCTGACCTGCGCCTTCACGCCCTCGTTGCCGCAGTCGAGCCGGCCGCCGAAGCCCTCTCCGGAGACGAAGAGCAGGTTCTTGTAGACCGAGACGTCGCTCTGCGAGGCGGGGCAGACGAAGCCCTCCGCGAGCGTCGGTTGGGCGGGGTTCGAGATGTCCCACACCTGATAGCCGTTGTAGTTGCCCTGGATCGCGTACCTGCCCGTGAAGGCGAGGTCGGAGTTGGTGACCCCGACGAAGTCCTTCGCAGGCGGCGTCGCCGAGACCAGGCGCAGGTTCCAGGCCGCCACGCCGGCGTCCAGGAGCCCCGCGGCCAGGCCGACGCGCGGGTCGGGGCTGGGTGCCGCCGTGGCCGCCGCGCGGATCGGCATCGCCTGCATCGCGGCCGCTCCCATCGAGGCATCCCCCATCGACGACGCTCCCTGGGTGGCCCCGGACGAGGCGCAGCCGGCCACGGCGATCGTGGCGGCGACCGCGGCCAGCGGGCCGATGCGGGGGAAGGCACGTCGAGCCTGGGGACGACGGAGGGCGGCTTCGGATCTCATGGGCACTTCTCCTGTTGGCGGCAGTACGGCGTCGGACGGGCGGGGCGATCCTACGATCCGCCGCCCTTCCCGGTGACGGCGTCGAGCATGCGCTTCATGCGCGCGATCTCGGTGGTCTGATCGACCTGGATGTCGTTGGCGAGCTTGAAGGCCAGCTCGTCCTGCGCGGCGCCGTCGGTGGCGAAGAGATCGTGCACCATGTCGACCGCGCCGCTGTGGTGCATGATCATCCCGGACAGGAACAGCCGGTCGAAGTCCTTTCCGCGCGCGGCGTCCAGAGCGCGCATCTGCTCGTCGTCCAGCATCCCGTGCATGTAGACCGGACGTGGGTTGTCGTCGACCATGACCTTCAGCCCGTCGAGGTGCACCTGCGGCACGTGCTGGCCCCGATCGGCGAGCCAGCGCTGCATGGTGGCGATCTCGTCGTTCTGCGCGTTGATGATGCGTGACGTCAGGCGCTGCACCGCGTCGCTCGCGCCGTGGCTCGGCGCCATCCGGGACATGATCAGCGCCTGCGCGTGGTGGCCGATCATCATCGTCATGAAGTGGACGTCGGCGGGCGTGAAGTGCATCCGCGCGCTGTCGGTGCGGGCCCGGTAGAGGGCCTCGATCTCCGCGTCGGACGAGCCGCCGGGCGCAGGAGAGGACGCGGGTTGCGGCCCCGGGGACGCCGCACCTCCGCAGGCCGCGAGGGCCAGCGCGAGGAGCGCCGCCACACCGGGGCGGGAGAGTCGTTTCACCTGCATGCTTCTCGGTCGGGAGGGTCGCCGCCCGTTTCACGGGGCGGGGACGCCAAGATAAGGGGGGTGGACCGTGGGAGACAGGGGCCTCGAGGCGGCGGCCCGCCCGCCGATGCCGTATCTTTCCCGTGAGCCTGCCCGCTCCCGTACCAGGAGGCCGCCGTGGCCAACCTGAGCGCCCGTGGCATGGATCGCAGGAACTTCCTGAAGGGGAGCGCCGCCGGCCTCCTCGCCCTCCCGTGGATCGACGTGGCGAGGCTCGCGCCGGTGCCCCGCCGGGGCGCCGCCACCGTGGCCCTGATCCGCACGTCGAGCCGCCGGGACGGGGTGACGCGAGCCATGGCCCTCCTCGACCCGATTGGGATGGCCGGCAAGCGGGTGGTGCTCAAGCCGAACTTCAACAGCGCGGACGGCGGGCCCGCGGGCACGCACGACGACACGCTCACCCAGCTCGTCCACGAGCTCATGGAGCGCGACGCCCGCGACGTCACGGTGGGGGAGTCGAGCGGTCCCCAGGGGACGACCTCCGTGCTCGCCGCGAAGGGGACGCTGGACCTGGCGCGCGACCACGGCTTCGCCGTGGTCGACTTCGACCGGCTCCCCGATGGGGACTGGGTGCGCTTCGATCCGGCCGGCACGCACTGGCCCGACGGCTACCACCTCCCGCGCATGGTCACGGGGGCCGAGTACCTGGTGAGCACCTGCTGCCTGAAGACGCACGGCTTCGGCGGCGTCTTCACGATGTCGCTCAAGCTCGCCGTAGGTCTCACCCCGCGCGCCATCCGGCGCGACATGCACCGCTCGCCCGACATGCGCCGGATGATCGCCGAGCTGAACCAGGGCTACGCGCCCGACCTCATCGTCATGGACGGGGTGGAGGCGTTCACCGACGGGGGGCCGTCCGAGGGGACGCTGAAGCGTGCCGACGTATTCGTCGCGGGCACGGACCGTGTGGCCGTGGACGCCGTCGGTCTGGCCATCCTGAAGGACCTGGGCTCGAACGACGCGATCATGGGCACGCCGATCTTCCGCCAGGAGCAGATCGCGCGCGCGGTCGAGGCGGGCCTGGGCGTCCGCGGGCCCGCGGAGATCGAGCTGGTGAGCGACGACGCGGAGGGCCGGGCGTACATCGAGAGGCTGAGGGGGATTCTGGCGCGAGGCTGATCCACCCGGCAGGTTGTGCGCCACCCGCCCCCTGCCCGAGGCCTCCGTGTCGCCGCACCTCCTCGCCGCACTCCAGACGCCGTCGGCCACCGGGCCGCTCCTCCGTCTGCAGGCGCTCCTCGGCGTGGTGGTGATCCTCGCGCTCGCGTGGCTCCTGTCGAGCGATCGCCGGTCGGTGTCCTGGCGCATCGTGCTCTGGGGACTCGGCCTCCAGCTCGCGTTCGCGGTGGTCGTCCTGCGCACCCCCGTGGGCGTGGCGTTCTTCCAGAACGTCAACGCGGTGGTGAGCGCCGTGCTGGGCTACGCGGCCGAGGGCGCCCGCTTCGTGGTCGGCAACCTCGTATCCGACGACGTGCCCGTGGGTGCCGGCGACCCGGGTAACGGCGCGTTCGTCGCGACGCCGGGGGTGGTGGCGCACACCGGCGCGTTCTTCGCGTTCCAGGTGCTCCCCAACATCATCTTCGTCTCCTGCCTGGTCACCGTGCTCTACCACCTGGGCGTGATGCAGCGCGTGGTACGGTCGATCGCGTGGGTCATGCAGCGGACGCTCCGCACCTCGGGCGCGGAGACGCTCGACGTGGCCTCGAACATCTTCGTGGGGATGATGGAGTCGCCCCTGGCCGTCCGGCCCTTCGTCGAGGGGATGACCGAGTCCGAGCTCATGGCCATCATGACCGCGGGGATGGCGACGATCAGCGGCGGCGTGCTCGCGGCCTACGCGGGTATGCTGCTGCCGTACGAGCCGGACGCGGCCGGGCACCTCATCGCCGCCTCCGTCATGTCGGCCCCGGCGGCGTTCGTGCTGGCGAAGCTCCTCGTGCCGGAGACGGGCTCGCCCGTCACGGCGGGGTCACTGGGCACGGTGAGCGTCGAGCCCCCCGACGTGAACGTCATCGACGCGGCCGCGCGCGGCGCGGCGGACGGCCTCCGCCTCGCGCTCGTGGTGGGCGCCATGCTCGTCGCCTTCATCGCGCTCGTGTCCCTCGTGGACGGCGGGCTCGGGTGGGCCGGACATCTGGTCGGGATGGACGGGCTGAGCCTGGAGGGGATCCTGGGCAGGCTGCTGGTGCCGGTCGCTTGGGTGCTCGGCATCCCCTGGACGGACGCGCAGGTGGTGGGGCAGCTCATCGGCCTCGAGGCCGTGCTCAACGAGTTCGTCGCGTTCGCGCGGCTCCAGGCGCTCCTCGCGGACGGCACCGCCCTCGATCCCCGCTCGCTCGTGATCACCATCTACGCGCTCACGTCGTTCGCCAACTTCGGCTCGGTCGCCATGACGATCGCGGGCCTCGGGGAGATGGCGCCCTCGCGCCGCCACGACCTCGCGCGCCTGGGGCTCAAGGCAATGCTGGCCGGGCTCCTCGCCACCCTCCTCACCGCGGCCGTCGCGGGCCTCCTGGTCTGAGGTGCGTGACACCGTGATCGTCGGCGCCGGCACGGTCGCGCTGGACACGGTGGAGACGCCGGCCGGAGCGGCTCGTGACGTGCCGGGCGGCTCGGCGCTCTACTTCGCGGCCGCGGCGGCCCGTCTGCGCCCGGTGGCCGTGGTCGGGGTGACCGGCGAGGACTTCCCCGACGAGCCGCTCGCCCGGCTCGCGGCGCGCGGCGTGGACGTGTCCGGGATCGAGCGCCGTCCCCACCCGACGTTCCGCTGGCACGCGCGCTACGACGGGACGGGCGCGCGGGAGATCCTCTCCGTCCACCGCGGCGGGATCGTGCGGGAGGTGCCCGACGTGCCCGCGGCGCTGCGCGACCCGGAGATCCTCTTCCTGGGGAGCACGGATCCGGCCGTGCAGGGGCGCGTCCTCCGCGCGGCGGGGACGCCCGGACGCGTGGTGCTCGACTCCCTGCCCCACTGGATCCGCGACCGGCGGGCGGAGCTGGACGCGCTCCTCCCCCGCGTCGACGTGCTGCTCGCGAACGAGGAGGAGGTCCGCATGCTGGGGGGCGCCGCGGACGAGGCGGCGGCCGCGGAGGCGGTGCGCGCCCTCGGGCCGTCCTGGGTGATCGTGAAGCGTGGGGCGGGTGGGGCGTGCGCGTGGGGACCGGAGGGAGCGGTCGAGGTGGAGGCGGTGCGCGTCGAGCGGGTCGTGGACCCGACGGGCGCGGGCGACGCGTTCGCCGGGGGCCTGGTGGCGTCGCTGGCGGGCGGCGGCGCCTCCGCCGGCGGGATGCTGGACGCGCTGCGCGCCGGCGCGCGCATGGGGGCGCTCGCCGTGGCCGCCTTCTCGTTCGAGAGGCTGCTGGAAGGAGCCTGAGCGCTGGAGGGGCCCGGACGATGGGTCGGATCCCGGGGCCGGGCGCGCGGTGGCGCCCGTATGTCCCACGCCCGCCGGGACCTCTACCTTGCCGCGCGGCGCCCCGCCCGGGGCGTCGACTCCGCGACCGGGGGAGGTCCATGGCATGTCGTAGCGCGTCGGTGGTGGCTGTCGTCCTGATCGGGGGCCTCGTTCCCCGGCCCGCCGCCTCGCAGGCGGAGCGGTCCGCGCCACCCCGGTGGGAGGTCCAGTACCAGGACACGTCGGTCCGCTTCATCGGCCTGCAGGCCGTGGACGCGAACACCGTCTGGGCGGCGGGGAGCGGAGGGCACGTGGCGCGCTCCACGGACGGCGGTCGGAGCTGGCGTCTCGGGCGGGTCCCCGGCGCCGAGGCGCTCCAGTTCAGGGACGTGCAGGCCTTCTCGGCCGACGAGGCGTTCGTGCTTTCGATCGGCAACGGCGACGAGTCCCGGATCTACGTGACGCGCGACGGTGGGGCGTCGTGGACGCTCTCCTTCCGGAACGAGGATCCGAAGGGGTTCTTCGACTGCCTCTCCTTCTGGGACCGGAGGCGGGGGTTCGCGTTCAGCGACAGCCACGACGGGGAGTTCACGCTCGTGCGCACCGACGACGGCGGCGCGACGTGGAGCCGCGTCGATCCGGCGCGCGTGCCGGACGCCCACGAGGGCGAAGGGGCCTTCGCGTCGTCGGGGACGTGCGTGACCTCGCGCCCGGGGGGCCTGGGGTGGTTCGGGACCGGGGCCTCCGGCGTCGACACGCGCGTGATGCGGACCGCCGACTACGGCGCGACGTGGGAGGCGGCGCCCACCCCCCTGGAGAGCTTCGGGAGCGCCTCCGGGATCTTCACGGTCGCCTTCCTGGACGACCGGACCGGTGCCGCCGCGGGCGGGGACGACAGCCGCAAGGAGACCACGTTCGACGACGTCATCCTCACCGACGACGGCGGCCGCACCTGGCGCCGCGGCGGACGCACGGGGTTGGGCGGCGCGGTCTACGGCATCGCCTGGGTCCCCGGCGCGCCCACACCGACGCTGGTGGCGGTGTCGCCCGGAGGATCCGCGATCTCGACGGACGGTGGCCGGACGTGGTCGCGCGTGGACGCGGAGAACGCCTGGTCCGTTTCGTTCGCGTCGGCCGACGCGGGATGGTCGGTCGGGGGTGGGGTGATCCGTCGGTTCCGGTGGTGAGGTGACGGGGCGGGCCGGTTGACCCACAACCCTCTTGCCCTCGTTATTCTGATATTCTAGAATAACGTATGATTGGACAAAAGAGTGCGGCTCGTCCTTCCCTGGGCGCGCGCGTCGCCGCCCTCGAGGCGCGGCTCGACCGACTGGAGAGAGGGGGATCCGGTGGCGCGGCCGCGCAGCCGACCGCGACCGCGGGGGATTCCGGGGCCGTGGACGACGAGCGCGCGTCGATGCAGTTCCTCGACGCCCTGAGCCGTCGTGGCGGTGGGCGCTGGACGCGGGGCGACACGGCCGGGGCCCTCGGATACGCGGGATGGGTGCAGGTCGGGGAGCGTCGCTACGCGTGGACGCGGGAGACGCCGGTCCCGGAGGTGGCGGACCTCGATCCGGGCGAGGTCGCGCGGTGGATCGCCGCCATCGCCAGCCCGCAGCGGGTCATGCTCCTCCTCGAGCTCTTCGGGAGCGACCGCACCAGTCCCGAGCTGGCGGCTGCGCTGGACGGCGCCTCGACCGGGCAGGTCTACCATCATCTCAAGGAGCTGCAGGCGGCCGGGATCGTCCTCCAGGTGCGCCGTGGTGTCTACCGCATCGCCCCGCACCACTTCATCCCGCTGCTCGTGCTCCTGGCGGTCGCCGGACAGGGTGTGGAGGGGTCGGCCGGAACGGCGATGGAGCCGTTCCCAGGGACCGCCACGGACGCGGAGGCGTCCCGGTGACCGGCGTGTGCCGGTGGCCGGGCGTCCTCCTCCTCGCCTTCGCCGTGATGCCGGAGACGGCCCTGGCGCAGGCGCCCGACGCCGACGCGCTGTTCGCCGCGGGGCGGCTCGCGGAGGCGACGGCCGCGTACGCGGGTCGCCTCCGCGCGGACCCCACGGACCCGATCGCACGCCTGCGGTCGGGTCTGCTCGCGCTCTGGTCCAACCGGACCGCGGCGGCGGACAGCCTCCTCTCGAGCGCGCTCCGCGCCGATCCCGGGGACCGGACCGCGCTGGAGGGCCTCGCGGAGACGTATGCGCGCGAGGGGCGCTTCGCCGAGGCGGCGCCGCTCCTCCGGGAGCTGGGCCGGACCGCGAAGGCGGACGAGTTCGGCGCGCTCGGCGACGCGTACGCGCTCACCCTCCCGGCGGAAGGCGTCCGGCTCGCGTTCGCGTCCGGCGCGGTGCTCCCGGTCCTCGACGTGCGGGTGAACGGCAGGAGCGTCTCGTTCCTCCTCGATACCGGCGCGGGGGAGACGATCATCGATCCGGCGCTGGCGAGCGAGGTCGGTGTCCGCACCTTCGGCACCGACAGCGCTACCTTCGCCGCGGGCCGCGTGGGCTCCTTCGAGCACGGGATCCTGGATTCCCTCTCTCTGGGCGGAGCGACCGTGCGGGAGGTCCCTGTGGTCGTCCAGAGCACGGCAGCCTATGCGCCGGCGGCCGGGGGGCGGGCGGTGGGCGGAATCCTCGGAACGGGCCTGCTCTCCCGCTTCCGCGCGACGATCGACTTCGGGCGGGAGGTGCTGGAGCTCCGCGGGCGTGGCGGGGAGGCGTCCGCGACGGACGGCGTCTCGCTCCCGTTCTGGCTCCTGGGCGATCACTTCGTCACGCTCCACGCGACCGTGGCGGGGTCGGTGGAGACGCTCGTGGTCTTCGACACGGGCCTCGCCATGCCCGGCGGCGGGTTCGTGCCCGCGGCCTGGGTCCTCGATGCGGCCGGCGTGCACCCTGACGGCGCGCCGATGACCGGAGTGGGCGGGGGTGGGCCCGTGCAGGTGACGCCCTTCACGCTGGGTCGGCTGTCGGCGGGCCCGCTCGAGCGCAGCGACGTGCTCGCGGTCGCGGGCGCGTTTCCCCCCGTGCTCGAGCGCCGCTTCGGGCCGCGCATCGGCGGCCTCGTCTCGCACGGCTTCTTCACCGGACAGCGCGTGACGCTGGACTTCGAGGCCATGCGGCTCGTCGTGGAGGGCGACGGAGCCGCCGCGGTGGCGCGGGCCTCCGCCGGCACCGCGGCCGGCCCCGACACCGCGGCCGCCGCGCGGGAACGGCGGGAACCCGGCGCGGCGCCCGATCCGACCCGGGTGGCGCTCGAGGTCGTAAGGCTCCTGCGGGCCGGGTCGTACGACGAGATGAAGCCGTACTGGTCGGGCGCGCTCCTGGAGCGCCTTCCCCCGGCGGCGCTCGGCCAGGCCTGGACGGGCGTGGTCGCCCAGCTCGGTGAGGTCACCGAAGTCCGGGCGCCCCAGCCCGGCACCGGCCAGGACGGCCGGAGCTTCGTGAAGGTCCCGGTGCGCTTCGGGAAGGTCCTGCTGGCGGTGACCGTGTTCTTCGACGCCGACGGCCGGGTGAACGGGGTCGCGATGCAGCCCGAGTGATCGACCGGGTGTGCGTCATGCACCCATCTCGAAGGAGCGTCCCATGTCCGGTCAGGCATTCAGCCGCGCCCGCCTCGTCCTTCCGCTCCTCTGCGCCCACGCGGCATCCTCCTGCGGGCCGACCCCTCCGCGCGCCGCGGCCGGCAGCGACGCCACGGCGGCCGGCTCTCCGGCGTGGGAGAGCGTCGGCTCGCAGCACGCGACACCGGAGGACATGCACGTCTTCGACCCGTATATCGGGAGGTTCGCGGCGGCGCCTTTCGCCGAGGACGCCTCCGGGGACACGATCCACTTCGAGGTCGAGTACGCGTGGTTCGACGCCGTGCGTACCATCGTGAAGCTGACGGTCGCGAGGGTGCGCGATCGTGACGGTGCGGCGACGCCCCTCACTGAGGGCTTCTACGGGTACGATCCCTTCCACGAGCGCATCTACACCCTCGCCGCCTTCACCTGGGGCGAGACCGGCTTCGGCACCGTGGGCGAGTTCGACCGCACCACGCACCGGCGCGTGACGCGGGCACGCTCGCGGGACGCGAACGGCGTGACCACCGAGGTCCGCGACGCCTTCGAGATCGTGGGCGCCGACGCGTGGCGGAACGTCACCTCCATCCGCTCGGGCGACGAGACCACGTGGCGGGTGGTCACCGACGAGGTCTTCACGCGGATCCGCTGACGACGCGGGGGCCCGCGGCCTTCCTGGCCCCCGCCCAGGGGTGCTTGCATCTTGGCGGCATGACACGAAGGACCTTCACGCTCCTGCTCGTCGCGCTCTCCGGCTCCGCCTCCGCGAGCTCCCCGGGCCGAGCGGACGACCCGGCCGTCTACACCCTCCGCTTCCCCTCGCCCGCCGACCACCTCGCGGCCGTCGAGGCCTCGCTCCCGACACCGGCGACGCCGAGCGTCGAGGTGATGCTCCCGATCTGGTCGCCGGGCTACTACCGGGTGGAGGACTACGCCGCCCAGGTGCGCGACCTCGCGGCGCGTGGACCGGACGGTCGGACCCTGCACGTCGAGCGCGTCCCCCCCAACCGGTGGCGCATCGACACGGGCGGGGCCTCGCGCATCACGCTCACCTACGGCCTCCTGTGCACGCGGTACTTCGTGACGACGAACTGGGTGTCGCCGGAGCTCGGCTCGATGAACGGGCCGGCGACGTTCATCACCGTGGTCGGGGACGCGAAGCGTCCGCAGGAGGTCGTGGTCGAGCCCCCGGCCTCGTGGCCGGTCGTGGCCACCGGCCTGGAGGACGTCGCGGACGGGACACCCCATCACTTCCGCGCGCCGGACTACGACGCGCTCCTCGACGCGCCGATCGTCGCCGGCGACCTCGACACGCACGCGTTCGAGGTCGGGGGCGTGCCGCACTACCTCGTGGACGCCGGGGCCCCGGACGGGTGGGACGGCGAGAGGGTGGCGCGTCACCTGCGCAGGATCGTGCAGCAGACGCTCCCGCTCTGGGGCGAGCTTCCCTACCGGAAGTACGTCTTCCTGAACGTCTTCTGGCGCGGGGGCGGTGGGCTGGAGCACTCGGGCTCGACGCTGCTCACGACCAACCCGGACCGCGTGCTCACCGGGAACGGCTACCGCTCCTGGCTCTCCTTCGCCGCCCACGAGTACGTGCACGCGCTCAACGTGAAGCGGCTGCGACCCGTCGAGCTGGGGCCCTTCGACTACGAGGCGGCGCCGCGGACGTCGAGCCTGTGGCTCGCCGAGGGCGTCACGTCCTACCTGGCGGACCTCGCGGTCGCGCGCGCGGGCCTGGCCGGCGGCGACGGGTTCCTGCGCTCGATGTCCGGCGCGATCCGCGAGCTGCAGGAGTCACCGGGACGTCTCCTGCAGACGGTCGAGGAGTCGTCGCTCGACGTGTGGACGAACAGCAACTCCGGGGAGTCCGCCGCCGCCTCGACGGTGAGCTACTACGTGAAGGGACAGGTGCTCGGCTTCCTCCTCGACGCCCGGGTGCGGGCGGCCACGGACGGTCGCCGCTCCCTGGACGACGTCATGCACGTCGCCTACGAGCGCTACGGCGGCGCCCGCGGCTACACCCCGGAGGAGTTCCGCACGGTCGCGAGCGAGGTGGCGGGCATGGACCTGTCGGCGTGGTTCCGGAAGGCGCTGGCCTCCACCGAGGAGCTGGACTACGCGGAGGCGCTGGACAGGTTCGGCCTCCGCTTCTCCGACGACGGGAGCTGGACGCTCGAGGTGCGCCCGGGCGCGACGCCCGAGCAGGCCACCCGCCTCAGGGCGCTGAACGCCCCCGGCGGGCAGGACGCGCTCGGCATCCGCGGGGGGGACCCGCCGTCCGGCGGCGTGTGGGTCGAGACGCTGGGGCTGGACGCGATGTTCCAGCGCCGCGGCCGCCCGGTCGCCGCGGGGGTGCCCGGTCGCCGCGGTGCCGTCCAGCCGATCACGCTCGGCGGGGTCGCGTACCGGCACGGCATCGGCACGCAGTCGATCAGCGAGTTCGTGCTGGACGTGAAGGGGAGGGCGAAGCGCTTCGTCTCCATGGTCGGCCTGGACGACTCGGCCGTCGCGCCCGAGGCGAGCGTGAACTTCGAGGTGTGGGGGGACGACAGGCTCCTCTTCGCAACGGACACGATCCGCCCGGGGGATCCCCCGCGCCTCGTCGCGGTCGACCTCACCGACGTGCGCGTGCTCACCCTGCTCCTCGATGATGCGCAGGATACGAGCAACGGCGACCTGGGCGTGTGGGCGGGCGCCGCCGTGGTGATGGCGGACCGCTCCGCCCCCGGGCCCGAGCCGTACCAGGTCCCCGTCGATCCTGCGCCCGACATCTCCCGGGAGGAGCCGGCGGCTCCGGCCGTCCACGGCCCCGCGATCGTGGGGGCGACGCCGGGACGGCCCTTCCTCCATCGCATCCCGGTGACCGGCAGGGGCCCGCTCCGCTACGCGGCGGAGGGCCTACCGGACGGGCTCGGGGTCGACCCCGCGACGGGGATCATCACCGGCGCCCTGCGCGGTCCGGGGAGGACCGTGGCGACGCTGAAGGTGACCGGGCCGACCGGATCGGCGTCGCGCGAGCTGACGATCGTCGGGGCGGACCACGCGCTCGCCCTCACGCCTCCCATGGGGTGGAACTCGTGGAACGCGTGGGGCGCGGGAGTGGACGACGCCAAGGTGCGCGCGGCCGCGGACGCGATGGTGGCCAGCGGGCTGGCGGACCACGGGTACGAGTACCTGGTGATCGACGACGGCTGGGAGGGCGAGCGCGATGCGGACGGCGTGCTGCATCCCAACGCGAAGTTCCCCGACATGAAGGCTCTGGCGGATTACCTGCACGCGCGCGGCCTCAAGCTCGGCATCTACTCGTCGCCGGGGCCCACGACCTGCCAGGGGCTCCCCGGGAGCTGGCAGCACGAGCGCACCGACGCCGAGATGTGGGCGGCCTGGGGCGTCGACTACCTCAAGCACGACTACTGCGGCTACGACAGGGTGGCGGCGGACCGGAGCGTGGCGGAGCTGCGCAAGCCGTACGACGTGATGCGGGACGTCCTCGCCGGGATCGATCGGGACGTGGTCTACAGCATCGGCGAGTACGGCTGGGGCGACGTGTGGGAATGGGGCGAGAGCGCCGGGGGGAACCTGTGGCGGACCACGGGCGACCTGGAGAACTCGTGGGCCAACCTGGAGAGCGTCGGATTCCGCCAGGCGGGGCGCGAGGCGTATGCGGGGCCGGGCCACTGGAACGACACGGACATGCTCATCGTGGGCACGCTGAGCTGGGGACGCGGCGAGCCCGTGCCGACGAAGCTCACGCGCAACGAGCAGATCCTGCACCTCACGCTGTGGGCGCTCCAGGCGGCGCCGCTCATGATCGGCGCGGACCTCGCGAAGCTCGACCCCTGGACGGTCGACCTCCTCACCAACGACGAGGTCCTGGCGGTCACGATGGACACCCTCGGCACGGCCGGGGGGCGCGTGTGGAAGGACGGTCGCCTGGAGGTGTGGGCGCGCCCGCTCCAGGACGGGACCCGCGCGGTCGGCCTCTTCAATCGTGGGCTGGTGCCGTACCGCATGACCGCGCGCTTCTCGGACCTGGGGCTCTCGGGCAGCCAGCCGGTGCGCGACCTCTGGCTCCATCGCGACCTGGGCACGTTCACGGACGGCTACACGGTGGAGGTCCCGCGCCACGGCGCGGTGATGGTGAAGGTCGGGCGGCCGCGAGGCGGGGGCCCACCGTCGTGAGGGCCGGAGCCCGCGGCGCTCATCGCCGGAGGAGGTCGAGGGGGAGGTTCTCCATGCCGGTCCCGTTGAGGGTGCCCCGGATGCTCGTGCCCGCCTGGTCCATCGTGCCGCCGAAGAAGATGTCTCCGCGGGTCGGGTTGAGGATCGCGAAGTTGATCGCGGGGAAGTTGTTCGTCCCCGCGCCGATCGTGACCTCGACGGAGTACGAGCCGTCGTCGGTGGCGAGGTGTCCCGAGCCGGAGATCCCGCCGTCCGCCGCCTCGACGAGGTTCAGCGTGACGGTGGGCGCGAGCTCCGCGTTCACGGTGACCCGCCCCGTCCACGTGCCGGTGACGGACGGGGCTGGCTCCATCCCCGATCCGGAGCACGCTGCCAGCGCCGCGGCCATCAGGAGGTACGTCGCCAGGAGCCTTCTGCTGCGTGCGTTCATGGGTGCCTCCGCGAGGATGCCCGCTCTGGAATCGTGATGCCCGACACCCTCCTGGCGACGGGCGTCGGAGGATTCCTTCATCGGGCGCGCGAAGGCGGGACGTCGGCGCGGGGTTGCACGGCCCCACCGCCCGCGCAGGTCCGCGCCCGATGCCGAGCGACGTCGTATCTTCCCGGGACACGGTGGCCCCCTCCGACCGCGAGCCGCCGCGAGCCGAACCGCCCAAGGAGCGACGCTTCGCCATGAGCCCTGCCACCACGAGCGCCACCGGGGGACCCGGCACGCCCATCCCCAACTTCATCGGCGGGGCGTGGGTCCCTTCCTCCGCGACGGGGACGCTCGACGTCACCGATCCCGCGACGGGCGAGACGCTGGGCCACGTCCCGCTGTCGACCGCGCAGGACGTGGACGCCGCGGTGCGCGCCGCGCAGGAGGCCTTCCCCTCCTGGCGGACCACGCCGGCCGTGGAGCGGGCGCGCGTGCTCTTCCGCCTCAAGGCGCTCCTGGACGAGCGCAAGCACGACCTGGCGCACGACCTGAGCCGGGAGCACGGGAAGAACGTCGCCGAGACGCTCGGGGAGATCCAGCGCGGCATCGAGAACGTCGAGCACGCGTGCGGCGTGCCCACGCTCATGATGGGCGACACGCTCGAGGACGTGGCCCGCGGGATCGACTGCGAGACGATCCGCCAGCCGATCGGCGTCTTCGCGGGGATCACCCCGTACAACTTCCCGGTCATGATCCCGCTCTGGTTCTGGCCGTACGCGGTCGCGACCGGGAACACCTTCGTCCTGAAGCCGAGCGAGCAGGACCCGCTCACGCACCAGAAGATCGTCGATCTCGCGATGCAGGCCGGGCTCCCCGCGGGCGTGCTCAACGTCGTGCACGGCGACCGGGTGGTGACCGAGGCGCTCCTCGACCACCCGGACGTGAAGGGGATCTCCTTCGTGGGCTCGAGCCGGATCGCGCGCGCCGTCTACGCGCGGGCGGCCGCGTCGGGCAAGCGCGTGCAGGCGCTCGGCGGCGCGAAGAACCACATGATCGTCCTCCCCGACGCGGACCTCGACGTGACGACCGAGGCCGTGATCGGCTCCGTGTATGGCTCGGCGGGCCAACGCTGCCTCGCGGGGAGCCAGATCGTGGGCGTCGGCGAGGCGTACGCGGCGGTGCGCGCGCGCGTCCACGAGCGTGCGGGCTCGCTCAGGGTCGGCCGTGGGCTCGACCCGGACACGTTCATGGGACCGGTCATCTCGTCCCGGCATCGCGAGCGGGTCGAGGGCTTCATCGACGAGGGTGAGCGCGAGGGCGCGCGGGTCCTCCTCGACGGGCGCGGCTACCGGGTGGAGGGCCTCCCCCACGGGCACTGGGTGGGCCCGACCATCCTGGAGAACGTGAGCCCGGACATGTCCGTCGGACGCGAGGAGATCTTCGGGCCCGTGGCCGGCCTGACCGAGGTGGGCTCGCTCGAGGAGGCCGTGGAGCTCATGCACCGCGTCGCGTACGGGAACGCCTGCTCGATCTTCACCACGAGCGGACGCGCCGCGCGCGAGTTCCGCTACCAGGCCGGGATCAGCATGATCGGGATCAACATCGGCGTGGCGGCGCCGATGGCGTTCTTCCCCTTCGGCGGGTCGCGCGCGTCGTTCTACGGGGACCTGCGCGCCCAGGGCAGGGACGGGATCACCTTCTTCACCGACCAGCGGGTGGTGATCTCACGGTGGTGAGGGCGGCCCCCGATGCCGGCGGTCACCGCCGTCAGGGGCGTCGGTTCGCGCACGCGCTCGGGAGCTGCGTGCAGTAGCTCCCCCCTCCAGAAGCGCGTGGACGACCGCCCGCCCGAGCGCGTCGGAGGCGGCTGCGTAGATGGCCTGGAGGTCCTGGAGCGACACGCTCGAGCCCGGCTGCGGGTCGGTGGTGGCCATGCCGAAGACCGCGTCCCCGTCGACCAGGTCGTGGATCGGGCGGATCGAGCGGGCCAGGCCGCTGTTCGCGACCATGGCCATCCGGTGGACCTGCGTCTGGTCGAGGGGCGCGTCGGTGGCGACGAGCGCGATCGTCGTGTTGAAGCTCTCCCCGCTCGTGGTCGCGCCCCGGCGCGCGGCCTCGCACTCGGACTCCGCCGGCGCCACCAGGTCGAACTCCCCGTCGAGCTCCAGGAAGGCGCCGTACGGCAGGCACGTGGCCGGATTCACCGGCGAGCCGGCCGAGTTGAGCCCCACGATCGCCCCCACCGTGTAGCCGTTCTCGAGCACGACGCTGGCCGATCCCAGCCCGTAGCGCGCCCCCGTCCCGGCACCCTTCCGCCCCATGGCGACCGCGCCGGTCGTGGCCGCGCCGGCGGCCTCGTAGCCGAACGCCGCGTCCGGGCGCTTCGCGAAGTCGCCCCCGCGACCCAGGTCGAAGAGGATCGCCTCGGGCACGATCGGCACCACGCCCCCCTGCACGGGGAACCCGTATCCGTGCTCCTCCATCCAGCGCATCACGCCGGTGGCGGCGTCCAGCCCGTAGGCGCTCCCGCCACTCAGGACGACCGCGTTCACCTTGGTGACCAGCCCGCCGGGGACGAGCAGGTCCGTCTCGCGCGTCCCGGGCGCGCCGCCCTGCACGTCGATGCTCGCGGTCGCGCCCTGCTCGGTGCGCACCACGGTGGTCCCGGTCCGGTAGCCGTCCCCCACCCGCTCGTAGTGCCCGACCTTGATGCCCGGCACGTCCGTGAGCGTGTTGGTGGGCCCGGGCTTCTGGGCGCCGAGCGCCGCGGGGAGGAGCACGAGGGCCGACGCGAGGACGCCCGCGACCCGACCGGGGCGATCGGCGAAGCGTGCGGCACGGTGCGGCGGGATGCTGGTCATGCGGCTGGACTCCGGTCGTCGCCCGACGGGTGGGTTCCTCCGAGGCGGATGCGTCTGATACCCGGGAAGGCCCGCTGCGCTCACCGGGCCGGATCGTCTACCCCGTCCACGCCCGCCAGATCGGCGATCGACGGCGCGAGGACCGCCGCGGCACGCGCGGCACGCGGTCGGCGAGCGACGCGGATACTCGTCGCGAGCGGCGATGATGGAATCCGGGCGCCTTCGACGCTCTCCTCCATGGAAGGCGCAGCCAGAGGCGCTTCCGGGGGGCGGCACGCTCCGCCCGCCCACTATCCCAGGAGGGAGAGGTCGTGATGAAGCTCCTCGAGAGGATCGGCCGGTGGACCGCCCCGGCGCTCGTGATCGGTGCGCTCGCTTGTGGCGGCGGCTCCGACGACCCGTTCGACGTCACGGACGCGGGCGAGCCGGGGGCCGGCGAGGCCCCGGTTACGGGCGGGTCGTGGTACCGTCCCCCCGCCGGCGTGACCTGGACCTGGCAGCTCACGGGCACGGTCCCCGCGGGTCGGGCCGTCGCGCTCTACGACGTGGACCTCTTCGAGGCGCCGGATGCGCTGCTGTCGACGCTCCGGGCACGCGGCGTCGCCGTGGTGTGCTACTTCTCGGCGGGCTCGTGGGAGGAGGTGCGGCCGGACGCGCAGGCGTTCCCCCACGCGACGCGCGGGAAGAAGCTCGACAACTGGCCCGAGCAGTGGCTCGACATCCGCTCCGAGGCGGTCTACGCGGCGCTCGAGGCGCGCCTCCACCTGGCGCAGGAACGGGGATGCGACGCCGTGGAGCCCGACAACGTCGACGGCTACACGAACGACACCGGCTTCCCGCTCACTGCCACCGACCAGCTCGTCTTCAACCGGCGGCTCTCCAACGCCGCGCACCGCCTGGGGCTCGGCGTCGCGCTGAAGAACGACGGCGATCAGGCCGAGCTCCTCGTGGACTACTACGACTTCGCGCTCTCCGAGGAGTGCCACGCGTACGACGAGTGCGACGTGTGGGGCCCGTTCGTCGACGCCGGGAAGGCCGTGCTCGAGGCGGAGTACGCCGACTCACCGTCGGCCGCTGCGGGTCTCGCGTCGAGCATCTGCGCGGCCTCGGCCTCGATGGGGTTGCGCACCGTGGTCTTCCCCCACGACCTGGATGGGTCGTGGGAGGTGCCCTGCTGGTGACGCGCGGCGCGTGTCGGGGCCGTGGCGTCGTGTCGGGCCGTGGCGTCGGCTTGCGGGGCATTTCCCTCCCTCCTACGCTGCCTGGAGGCGCCCTCTCCAGGCCGGACGGGCGGGTGTGCGGCAGGTGACCTCCAACATCCACGCGAGTGACGGCACGATGACGACGGACGGAATCGGGCCGGCCACGTGACACCCGGCCCCCTCGCCTCGGCCGGCGTGTACCTCGGCTCGCTCCTCGCGTACTCCGTCCTGCTCGTGGCCCTGGGCCTCTTCGTGTCCCGACGCGTGGAGGGGAGCGGGACCTTCTTCGTCGCGGACCGCCGGCTGGGTGCCGGGCTCACCTTCTCCACCTTCCTCGCGGCCAACATCGGTGCGGGGTCCGTGATCGGCGCCTCGGGCCTGGGCTACCGGGACGGGATCTCCGCGTGGTGGTGGGTGGGCTCCGCCGGGATCGGCTCGATCCTGCTCGCCGTGTGGATCGGACCGCGCATCTGGCGGGTCGCGACGCGGAACGGTCTGTACACGGCCGGCGACTACCTCGAGCATCGCTACGGGAGCTCCGTGCGCGCGACGATCGCAATCCTGCTCTGGTTCCTCACGCTCGTCATCCTCGCCGCGCAGTTCATCGCCATGTCGCAGATCCTGGAGTGGGTGGCAGGGGCGCCCAGGTGGGCGGGGGCGGTGATCGGCGGTGTCGTCATGACGGTGTACTTCGGAGCCGGCGGCCTGCTCTCGTCCGCGTGGGTGAACCTCGCGCAGATCGGGGTGCTCTTCGCCGGCTTCGGAATCGGCCTGCCGTTCGCGCTGTCGCGGGCGGGGGGATGGGGAGCGGTCGCGGCGGCGGCGCCGCCGGATCCCTCCTTCGGCGACTTCTGGGTGGGCCCGGGCTCGGGGGTGGTGCTCGTCGCGCTGCTCGTGCCCGCGTTCATCGTCTCGCCCGGGCTCCTGCAGAAGGGGTTCGGGGCGCGCGACGAGCGCGCGCTCCGCCTGGGCGTGGGGCTTCAGGGCGTCGTGCTCATGCTCTTCGCGTTCGTCCCCCCGCTCATGGGGATGATCGCGCGCGTCTACGATCCCGCCCTCGCGAACGCCGAGTATGCGATCCCGGTGGTGCTCACGACCGGGCTCCCGACGGCGCTGGGCGCGCTGGGGCTCGCGGCGATCTTCTCGGCGGAGGTGAGCTCCGCGGACGCCATCCTCTTCATGCTGTCGACCTCGCTCTCCAAGGACCTGTACAAGCGCTTCGTCGCGCCCGACGCCTCCGACGCACGCGTCCTGCGGGTCGCGCGGGGCGCCGCCGTGGCGGGCGGCATCGCCGGGGTGCTCCTGGCCGTCGTCATCCCCACGGTCATCGACTCGCTGCGCGTGTTCTACGCCCTCCTCTCGGTCAGCCTCTTCGTGCCGATCGTCGCCGGACTGCACGCGCGCCGCGGCGGCGCGCCGGAGGCGCTCGCGGCCATCGGCGCCGGCGTCGCGGTGCTCTTCGCCGTGCGCCTCTCGGGGCTGAGCCACGCGTCACGACTCCTCGACCCGACGCTTCTCGGGATCGTCGCGTCCGCGATCGCCTTCGCGGTCGTCCTCGAGCTCCGCCGCCGAAGCGCATGACCTGGCTCGCGCCGTGAGCTGCCTGAACAGACTAGGCGGTATAGTATGTAAGAAGCATCGACGGACCCCGGAAGCGGAGGCGTGGAGATGTGGGAGATCCTGGGAGGACTGCTGATCGGGACCGCGGTGAGCGGCATCGTGCCGCTCGTGAACGCCGAGGTGCTGGTCGCGGCAGCGGCGCTGGCGTTGCCCGCAGCGTGCCTGCCCGCGGTCGCGCTCGTTTCGACCGTGGGCCAGATGTCCACGAAGTCCCTGCTGTACGGGCTGGCGCGCTGGGCGCCCGCGCGACTGCCCGCGCGGGCCCGGAGCGCCCTCGAGCGCGCCGCCTCGGCGGCGTCCTCTCGCGGCCGGGCCGCGGGGCCGCTCATCTTCTCGAGCGCCGCCGTGGGGCTGCCGCCTTTCTACGGCGTGGCGCTCGCCTGCGGCGCGCTGAAGGTACGCCCCTGGACGTTCGTGCTCGCCGGAGCGGCTGGGCGGGCCGTGCGCTTCGGCGTGGTGGCCTGGACGGCCCGACTCGTCGCAGACACGGGCGCCTCGATCTTCGCGCACCGCGTGGCCACCGCCCTCCTGGGAGGCTGAAATCATGCACATCGAGCTCCTCGTCGACGCGCCGGCCTTCTGGAGCCGGCTCCGTGAGGATCTGCGCACCGCGCGCAGCGCGGCGTACGTCCAGACTTTCTCGTTCGAAGGCGACCGGGTCGGCACCTCGCTCGCCCGGGCCCTGGAGGCCTCACCGGCCCGCGACCGGCGTCTGCTGGTCGACGGCTTCAGCCTGCTCTACCACAACGACCGTCTGATCCCCGGGCCCGCATGGCTCGAGCGGCCGTTCCGCAGGGAGGTGCTCCTGACGCACCGGTGGGTGCGTCGGCTGAGGGCCCGGGGCGTCGGGGTGCGCTTCGGCAACCCGCTCGGCCCGTGGCCCGTGCGGCTCCTCCGACGCAGCCACAAGAAGCTGGCCGTGGTGGACGAGCGCGTGGTCTACCTCGGCGGCATCAACTTCAGCGATCACAACTTCGCGTGGCACGACATGATGCTACGGGTCGAGGACCCGGAGCTCGGCCGCATCCTGGCCGCGGACTTACGCGCGAGCTGGGAGGGACAGCCGGCGGCGCTCGACCGGCAGGTCGGTCCCCTGCGCGTCGTGACGCTGAACGGCCGCGACAACGCGGTGCGGATGCGGCCCGTGGTCGACGCGGTGCGGGGCGCCCGCCGCACCATCGACGTGGCGAGCGCCTACCTCTCCCACCCCTTCACCCGGCACCTTGCTGCGGCACGACGGCGCGGCGTCCGGGTCCGCGTGCTCACCCCCTCGCGGAACAACAAGAGCAACCTCGCACGCCACGTCCTGCACGTGGCGCATCGGCACGGTTTCGAGGTCGGGCGGTACGCAGGGGGGATGAGTCACGTCAAGGCGATGCTGGTGGACGGGGAGCTGCTGGTCGCCGGCTCGAGCAACTTCGACTTCATGAGCTACCACATCCTCGAGGAGATCGTCGTCGTGACGCGTGACGCGGGCGTGGTACGTGCCTTCCAGGAGCGGGTCTGGGGGCCGGACCTGGCCGCGGCGCTCCCCGGTGACGTGCGCGCCAGCCTGGGCACGCAGCTCGGCAACCTGGCCATTCGCGTCGGCGCGGTGTTGGCCGGCATGCTCGCCCTCCGACCGGGAGACGCACCATGCGAGCCGCGCTGATCTTCGCCCTGACCCTGTCCTTGCCGGGAGCCGTCTCCGCGCAGGTCGACACCACGCAGTCGCTCCCGGCGCCCCGGCCCGCGTGGGCGGTGGAGGGGGTGCCCGACACGGTGCGGGCGCTCGTCGAGGTCGCCACGGCCGAGGCGGACGGCGACCGGGCCAAGAAGCTCCTGCGGGAGGCGGAAGTGCGTGCGCGCGAGGCGTCCGACGCCGAGCCTGACGACGTCGGACGCCGCTTCGCGCTCGCGGTCGTGCTCGGGCTCCGGGCGAATCTCGAGGGGGGGAAGACGAAGGTGAGGGCCGCCGACGAGCTGCATCGTCAGCTCGTGCGCATCCTGGAGCAGGATCCCGAGCACGCACGCGCCCGCCACATGCTGGGCCGTCTGCACGCAGGGGTGTGCCGGATGAGCTCCGTGGTGCGCTGGGTCGCGACCAAGCTCCTCGGCGGCGATGCGCTGAGGGACGCGAGCTGGGAGGAGGCGGAGCGCAACCTGGCGTTCGCCGAGCAGCGGGCGCCGGAGGTCCCGGACCACCACCTGCAGCTCGCCAACCTGTATCGCGACACGCACCGTCCCGAGCTGGCCCTCGTGGAGATCGAGCACGTGCTGGCGCTTCCGGTGACGTCGGCCATGGACCAGGCCGTGCGCGAGGAGGCGCTCGAGCAGAGGCGCAAGCTGGAGGAGGGGAAGCGATGAGGGGTCGTGGGAACGCGCCTCATGCGTCCGAGAGTGAGCGGGCCGGATCCATCCGCGCCGCCCGGCGTGCGGGGCCCCAGCACGCGCCCATCGCCACGGCGGCCAGGGCGGCGGGGATGAGATCGAGCGCGGTGAGCCGCCGAGTGCGAGCCGGATGCCGATCTCCCGTCGGTGGCCAATCGACGAAGTATGCCATGACCCCGTAGATCCCGACGAGGACGAGGAGGAGGGAGACGGCGCCGAAGGCGGCGACGAGAGCGATCAGGTACCTCGGCTCCTGAGCGACTCCCGAAGGAGCTCCCCTCCGGTGGCCGCCGAGGTGACCGGGGGCCTCGGCTCGGCGTAGTGTACGATGCGCCGGATGCCCCCGAGGACGGCTGCGGGATCCCCTCTTGCCACGCGCACGACCAGGTAGGCGCCTCGCTGCGGAAAGGTGTGCGCGTCCAGGTACACAGCGCCCAGGGCTTCGCTCGAGACGCCGGCATAGGGCACGTCTCCGACCGCACCCTGAACCGTCCACCGGTCACACCGTTCGGGTGTGGTGCATCCTCCGTGGAGGATCCGACGGCCCACGGCGCCCTCCGGACTACCGAAGGAGTGCGTGGCCCATGGCTCGTCGACCAGACCCGTCCGTGGCGGGTCCGTGGGCTCGAACAGGTGGCCCGCGAGCAGCGGAATGCCGAGCGCCCGGAAGTAGCCCGCGTCCGCGATCGTCATCGGCAGGCTCGGCTGCGTCGCCCCGGCTGCGAGCGGCTCGTCCTCGAGGATGAATTTCTCTCCGAAGACGGGATCGTGAAACGCGGACGTCCTTCACCGGGGCGGTGAAGGAGATCTCGGACGCACGCGGGATGAACTCGACCCCCAGCACCCTCACCGCGTGGAGCGCCGCGACGGCCAGCCCGGCGCCGAGTGCCGCGCTCCCGGTGGCCAGGAGCGCGCTCTCGGTGAGGAGGTGCCTCAGGAGCCGACCGCGGGACGCCCCGAGCGCGAAACGCACCGCGAGCTCGCGGCTCTGCTCCACGGCCCGCGCCACCAGGAGGTTCGCCGCGTTCGTCGAGGCGAGGAGGAGCAACACCGTGACCGCGACCAGCACGATCCAGAGGGTCCGTCCCGCGTTCCCCAGCACAGCGGCGCGGAGGGACTCCATCCCCAGGTGGTGCCGCGGTCCGGCCAGGAATCCCGCCAGACCGGGAAGATCCGTTCGTTGATGGCTCGGAGCTCGGCCGCGGCCGCATCGCGGTCTCCCTCCCCTGGAAGGCGGGCGAGTACCCTGAGGAAGAACGGCCCCTTCCTCGAGGGTGGGGCCAGCCGCAGGTTGACCAGTGCATCCCGACCCCGGGTGAGGGGATCCGCGTTCCTCGGCAGGATGCCGATGACCTCGAAGCTGCGATCATCCAGGGTGACGGTGCGGCCGATCAGAGACGGGTCGCCTCCGAAGCGGGTCATCCACAGGCCCCAGCTCAACACGGTCACGTCGGGAGCCGACGGGAGGGACTCTCCTTCCGCGAAGCCGCGGCCCAGGCCGGGCCCACGCCGAGAAGCGGGAGGAATCCCGGGGTCACGGCGTGCGCCTGGATGCGCTCCGCCCCTTCCGCGGTGCTCAGCGTCATCCCGTTCGGATCGAATCCCGCGACGCCGGCGAAGCGCGTCTGCCGCTCGGCGAGCGTGAGAGAGTCCGCCATGGAGAAGCCCCATCGATCGGAACCCCGGAGGGTGGAGATCTCGACGAGATCGTCCGGGTCGGGGTACGGGAGGGGGTGAATCAGAACGGCGTGCACGACGGCGAATGCCGCCGCGGCTCCGCCGACACCGAGCCCCACGGTCAGGACGACCAGTCGACGCGAAGAGCGGGGCGCGGAGGAGCCGCCTGGCGCCGTGCCGGAGATCCTGCAGGAGGGTGGACATGGCCGTGTCTCCGCGGTCGGCGGGTGGGTTGCGCCCGCCGGGGCGACGCCGGAGAAGTCGGGGCGCGTCGAGCGCTCCCTCGAGCAGGAGGGAGAGGAGCCCCCGCCCCAGCTCGAGGGTGCGTCGGGCGCCGGCCCTGCGAGCCCTCGCCGCGTTTGGACGCCAGCTCGTCCAGCTCGCTGACGAAGGCGTTGAGCTCGCCCGGCGGCCGAAGGCGGCTCAGGCAGGCGAGGAGCAGGCGTTGGGAGAGGGAGGCCGCATCAGGCTTCGTCGAGCTAGGAGGTCAGGCCTTCCCAGAGGCGAACCAGCGGCTCCGGGTCTCGCGCAAGCGGTCCAGGCCGTGGTCGCTCAACGTGAAGTACCGACGCACCCGTGGTGGGCACGGCGTGATCGTCGATGCGCGACGTCAGGAGGCGGCCGCACGGCGCGCGGGGGCGTGGTGCCGAACGATCGCGTGCGCCGTAGCTTCGACGACGCCTCGCGACCCGCCACCCCCTCCTCCGACCCGACCATGACCCCCTCCTCCCCCACCGTCGTCGACCTGGGCGCGGGCCGCTCCCGCCGGTTCGCGCCCATCACCACGCTGGCGAGCGGCTTCGAGCTCGGCCTGACGATCCACGTCCTCGAGGGAGGCCGCCCGGGTCCCACGGTGGGGATCTCGGCGATGGTCCACGGGGACGAGCTGGACGGGCTGCTGATCGCGCGCGAGCTCGTGCGCACGCTGGACCCGGCCACGCTGAAGGGCTCGGTGTGGATCCTCGGCGTCGCCAACCCGCTGGCGATGGAAGGCGCCTGGCGCAACACGCCGATCGACATGCTCGACATGAACCGGCTCTTCCCGGGATCGCCGGACGGGTGGCTCAGCGAGCAGCAGGCCCACGCGATCGCGCACGGGTTCATCGACCACCTGGACTTCCTCGTCGACCTCCACTGCGGGGGCACCTTCCCCTGGGTCGACTACTGCTACGTCGTCAACGACGAGGGACTCTCCCGTGCGTTCCTTCCCGCCCTCCTGTACGAGCCCGCCGCCCCCTATCCGGGCACCACGGCCACGTACGCCCAGGAGCGGGGCGTGCGCTGCATGGTCGTGGAGATCGGCGGCGGCTATCACGACCAGCCGCTGCACGTGGCGAACGGCGTGCGCGGCGTGCTCAACCAGCTCCGCTACGCGGGCGTGCTCGACGGGGAGGTGGAGCGCCGAGGCGGGCAGGTCCTCATGCGCGAGATGAAGGTCATGCGCCCGCGCCACGGCGGGATCTGCGTGCCTCGGGCCACCCTCGCGCCCGGCCAGGTCCTCGCGGGCGGCACGGCGCTCGCGGACATCGTCAGCCCCTACACCTTCGACACCCTCGAGACGATGGTCGCGCCCTTCGACGAGAGCATCGTCGTGCTCTGCCGGAACTACGCCACCCGCATCCATCCCGGCGACTACGGCTTCATGGTCGGCAACGGCGCCGCGGCCACGCGCTACGACGACTGATGCCGGTGGGCGGCCTGCTCTCGTCGGCGCTCGCGGCGCTGGCCACGGGCGTGGCCGCAGGCGTCGTCGCGGCCCAGGTGCCGTTCGGTACGGTGGACGTCGCGGTGACGGTCGACGCGGCGGGTACAGTGCGCATCGAGGAGCGGTACCTGGTCACGCCGGCGCCGCCGACCTTCGAGCTCCGGACGCTCGCGCGCCCGTGCGCGGAGGTGCTCGACGTGCGGGTCGAGAGGAACGGGGTCGAGGCGGCGCTCGCCGAGGGGCGCGACGGTCCGTGGATCGTCTTCGGGAGCGCGTCGGGTACGAATCCGGCTGATACGCTGCGTGCGACCGTGCGCTACGAGGTGCGCACGAGCGCCGCGGACGTCGGCGTGCCGCTCCTCTACCTGACCGAGCCGATCCCCCAGCGCGACGGCGAGCGCGAGGGCACGGTACGCGTCGTGGTACGCCTCCCGGACGCGGCCGGGGGCGTGCGCTTCCCGCTCATGGCGCGCGAGGGGCCCGGGACGTGGGGTGCGCGCTACGTGGCGGTCCCCTCCTTCGTCGAGATCGCGCGGCCCGCCGGAGCGGAGGGGACGGCGCCGGACTGCCGGTCCGGCCCCGCGCGCGGAGACGACGGCGGGCTGACGTGGCGCTTCCTCCTCCTGGTGGGGATCATGGTCGCGTGGGTGCCGACGTACCTCGCATGGGCCAGGCGCTCCACGGAGGGCGGCGCGTGACCGGAGCGCACCTGACCGCCTTCTGGGTGGTCGTGGGAGGCTACCTTCTCGTGGTGTGCGGGATCGGCGCGTACACGTACCGGCGCGCGTCCACCGAGGAGGGCTTCCTCGCGGCCGGACGCAGCCTCGGCCCGATCATCGGCGGCGCCACGCTCATGGCCAACCAGGTGAGCGCGGGCGCGACCATCGGGATGGTGGGCTTCCACTACTTCTCCGGGATCAGCTACGCGTGGTCGTGGCCGCTCGTCTGGATCGGGTGGGTGGTGGCCGCGCTCTTCGTCGCGCCGCGCATCCGGCGCTTCGCCGGGCTCACGCTCCCGGACTTCTTCGCGGCGCGCTTCGAGAGCCGGGGAGCACGTGCGGTCGCCGCGACGTTCATCCTCGTCGTGTACGCGGTCATGCTCTCCGCCCAGTACCAGGCTGGTGGGCTTCTCTTCGGGCTGGTGGGCGGGATGGAGTACGCGCGCGCCGTCCTGCTCGTCGCGGTTATCACGACCGCGTATACGGTGCTGGGCGGGATGTACGGCAACGCCTACGTCGGGATGGTGAAGGCGGTCCTGCTGCTGGCGAGCTACGCCCTGGCCGTGCCGTACCTGCTCGCACACGTCGGCTCGGTTCCGCGCATCGGCGAGGCGCTCACCGCGCTCGACCCGCGCCTGAGCGGCAACTGGTTCGGGTGGCGCCAGCTCCTCGCCATCTCGATGGCCATCGGGCTCGGGCTCGCGGCCTCGCCCTACGAGATCTCGGCCATCTACTCGATCCAGAGCAAGCGCGCCACGCGCCTCGCGATCGGCTACTCCTTCCTCTTCCAGGCGTGCATCGGCATCGGCGTCCTCCTGTTCGGGCTGTCGATGCGCGTGGCGATGCCCGAGCTGCCCGCCCCCGACCTGGCGACACCGGTGCTGGGGATGAGCGTGCTCCCGCCGTGGATCGGCCTGCTCGTGCTCCTCGCGGCCGTCGTCACGTTCACGCGCACGGGCGGCGCCATCCTCCTCACGGTAGCATCGGCCGTGTCGCACGACATCTACGGGAAACTCCTCCGTCCCGGCGCCTCCGACCGCGCGAAGGTGCGGGCGGGTAGGCTGGCCGTGCTCACCTTCAGCGCCATCCCCGTGGCGCTCGCCTTCCGCCAGTTCGACCTGGTGAACTTCATCGTCATCTGGGCCGCGAAGCTCATGGTGAGCTTCCTCTTCGTGCCGGTGGTCGTCGGCCTGAACTGGAAGCGGGCGACGCGCTCGGGCGCGATCGCGTCCATGCTCGGCGGGATGGCGACCTGCCTCGTCTGGTCGCACTTCGGCGACCCGTACTTCCTCGGCCTCGATCCTGCGGAGGCGGGCGTCCTGGCCAGCGGGGTGCTCATGGGCGTGGTGAGCCTCGCGACCGCGCCGGCGTCGGAGGCCACGCTGCATCGGTTCTTCGGGGAGGTCCCACCGGCGGGTGGCTGAAACGCCCGGTCGCCGAGGCCCATGGCGTCGACTCCTCGCGCTGGACGTCGACCTTCACGGCTGCACGCTCGTCGTGATCCGTGGCGGCTCGATCGCCTCGAAGAAGCTCACCTGGTGAGGGGCGGCCTGGGCGTCGCACATGGCTCTGGACTCCGCGCCCCCCGTTTTATACCTTGTACCTCAAGGTATGAAAACCGAACCGATCTCCCTGTCGAAGGAACTGGTGGCCGCGTCCTCGCGGCCCATGGTGCTGTCCATCCTCAAGGGCGGCGAGAGCTACGGCTACGAGATCCTCCAGCGCGTGACGATGCTGTCGCGCGGGCGGGTGCAGTGGTCGGACGGGATGCTCTATCCCGTGCTGCGGCGCCTCGAGAAGGAAGGGCTCATCGAGGGGGACTGGCGCACGATGGAGACCGGAAGGCGGCGCAGGTACTACCGTCTCGCCGACAAGGGACGACGACAGCTCGCGGCCGATCGCGACGGCTGGATGGCCGTGCACGCGGCGCTCAGCGAGACGTGGGGGTAGCGGCATGTTCGAGCTCGACAGGGCGGTCGCCGACTGGCGGCGTACGTTCACGAAGGAGCGCTCCTTCTCGCGGTACGACATCGACGAGCTGGAGGACCACCTGCGCGCCGCGTACGAGGTGGAGCTGACCCTGGATCCGGCCCTCGCGCCCGAGCGCGCGTTCGGGTACGCCTGCGAGACGCTCGGCGCCCCGGACGCGATCTCCGAGGAGTTCGCCAAGGTCGGTGGGCGGGGCTGGCGGAAGGTGCTGACGGCCGGGTGGCTGGTCTTCGCCACGTCGTTCTTCCTCCCCGTGGCGCGCTACGGCATCACCCTGGGGCAGGGGAACTTCCAGGAAGGCTTTCTTCCGGGGATCCAGGCGCTCCTCCTCGCGCTGGGCGGCTCGGGTGGCGCCCTCGGCGTGTCGAGCGGCCTCACGAACCTCTTCGTGCTCGTGACCTTCTGGCGGATCTCCGACGCGGGCCGCTCGCGCGTCCGCCTGTTCGCCTGGCTGATGACGCTGGGTGCCGTGCTGAACCTCTGCTGGTTCGTGCTGATGGACGATCCCTCCGAGCTCTTCGTGGGATATTACGCCTGGCTGACCTCGTTCGCGGTGGTGGGGTCGGGGCTGTGGATGCGCGCGCGGTCGCTGCCCGAGGAAACGGCGGAGCGCCGCCCGGCGCTGGCGCCGTAGCTCGCGGGGCCGGGGCGCGGCGACGCCCGGCCCTACCTGCGCGCCGTCGTCGCGCGCGAGGACGGGAGCAGGCTGCCGACCAGGATCGCGACGGCCGAGTTGGCCGCGAGGTCGAGCGCGACCGTTCCGCTCGCGTCCACCACGAGCGACGTCCCGACGCACGCCGATCCCGAGGGCGAGCGGCCACCGCTCAGCACGTCGCAGTACGTGCCGGGCGCCATCCCCGACGCGACGGTGACGGCCACGCTGTCGGCTTCCCGATTGATCGCGACGAATCCGCGGTCGCCCCTGGAGAACGCGATCGCGTTCGCGCCGTCGTCCCACCAGTTGTCGACGGCCGTGCCGGCCACGGCCCTGCGGAAGGCGACCATCGACGCGATCATCGGGTCGCGGTGCTCGCACACCCAGGCGCCGACCGTGGCGCTCTCCAGGCTCGACGCGCACACGACGTCCTTCGTCGCGCCGCTCCCGTCCGAGGGGGGACCCATGGAGTTCTGCACGGGCCGCTCGAAGGCGTAGCTCGACAGGATCTTCGGATAGCCGTACGGCTGGGCGAGCATCCAGACGCTGGCGAGCCGGAAGACCTGGCCGTCCCTGTAGCCGATCGTGCCGCTCTCGTGCTGCGTGTCGTGGTTCTCGAGGAAGACGACCGCCTTGTCCGACGGCATGAGCCCCCACGCGCTCTCGGAGAAGCGGGCGCCGGGCGGACCGTTCGGGTCGAGCTCTGAGATGTGCTGGCCGCCGCGGCCGAGGAACTTGTCCTGCACGCCGGAGAAGGTGAACTCCGTGATGTCGGCGGCGCCCCCGCTCCGGTACGCCTCCCCGTAGTAGTCGCGGGGGGCGAGCGCCTCGCCCCCCCCGCCCACCACCTCCAGGAACCAGTACGGAATCGGGCGCCCCTCGGCGGTCATCGTGGAGTCGACGAGCGCGAGGATGTCGTCGAGCTCGACCTGCTGGATGTGCTTCGCCGCGTCGATGCGGAACCCGGCGACGCCGAGGCGTGCAAGCTTCACGAGGTAGCCGGCGATCTTCCCGCGCACCGTCGCGAGGCCCGTGTTCAGGTCCGGCAGGCTCAGGAGCTCGCAGTCCTGCACGTTGGCCGCGTCCCTGTAGTCGTCGACGACGCAGGGCGGGTGGAAGTCCCCGGGCCCGTACAGCCCCGGATAGCTGTACTTGGAGTAGGCGGTGCCGGCGCTTCCCACGCCCGGGCTGGGGAAGTTGGTCATGTGGTTGATGACCGCGTCCACGTAGATGTCGACACCCACCGCCGCGCACCGATCCACCATGTCGACGAACTCGGCCTCCGTGCCCGAGCGGCTCTTCGCCAGGCTGTAGCTCACCGGCTGGTAGCGCTCGCTCCAGTCCTGGTTGGGCGTGATGCTGTGCTCCTCGGGTGGCGATACCTGCACCGCCCGGTAGCCGGCGGGCGCCAGGACCTGCTCGCACTCCCCGGCGATGTCCGTCCACTTCCACTCGAAGAGGTGGACGAACACGTCGCCGGCGGCCATGTGGCCGCTGGGCCGGTACGTGGGGAAGAGCGTCGGCCGGCCCTCCGGTGGGAGGCCTCCGCCTCCGGGCGGCGCGGTCGAGGACTCGCCGCAGCCGACGAGGACCAGCCCGAGCGTGGCGGCCACGACGGCGCGGGCGAAGGGGGGTCGGAGCATGATCGAAGATGTACACATCCGGTCCGGCCCCCAACACTCCTCCGGCCTCATGCGACCTAGGCGTGGCGTGGGCGTTCGCCGGACGGATCGGGCGATCGCCACCGCGCCATCGGCGAAACCCCAGGTACCGTTCTCGGTCGGAGCGTCCAGACATGCGTAATCGGCTTCTGTCGCTGAGCCTCGCCACCCTCTTCCTCACGGCCGGGCCCCTGTCCGCCCAGCGCCCGAACCCCGGGGGCCGTGCGCCCGGAGCCGGCGGGGGCGGGGGCGGCAGCGGATCGGACGGCGTGCCCGCCGTCGAGAAGGTCTCCACCACCAGGCACACGATCGGCATCGGCGGCAAGGAGATCGCCTACACGGCCAACGCCGGCACGATGGTGCTGCACGGCGCGGACGGGAAGGCGCGGGCCACGGTGTTCTACATCGCCTACACGAAGGACGGCGAGGACGCGGGCAAGCGCCCGGTAACCTTCTTCTTCAACGGGGGCCCGGGCTCGGCATCGATCTGGCTCGACATGGGGATCATGAGCCCCAAGCACCCCGCCATGGGTCCGAACGGCTCCCAGCCCGCGCCCCCGTACGCGCTCGTCGACAACCCCGATTCCCCGCTCGATGTGACCGACCTCGTGCAGGTCGACGCCATGATGACCGGGTACTCGCGGCCGGGCGAGGACGTGCAGGCGTCGGAATACACCGGCGCGCGCAACGACATCCAGATGTTCGCGGAGTTCGTCCGCGACTACCTCGACAAGTACGACCGCTGGTCGTCGCCGAAGTACCTCTTCGGTGAGAGCTACGGCACCTTCCGCTCGGCGGGCCTCGCGTCCGAGCTCCAGGACAGCGAGGGGATCGAGCTGAACGGCATCATGCTCCTCGGTACCGTCCTCGACCTCCAGTACATCCGCCAGGCGCCGACGAACGACATCGCCTACTCCACCTTCCTGCCCACGTACACGGCCACGGCCTGGTACCACAAGAAGCTCCCCTCCGACCTCCAGGGTGAGAGCCTCGAGCAGGTGGTGCAGCAGTCGCGCGACTACGCGTTCGGCGACTACATGACCGCGCTCGCGGCGGGCAACGAGCTGTCGCAGGCCGAGCGGGAGCAGGTGGCGACGCAGCTCGCTCGCTTCACGGGCATCTCGAAGGACTTCGCGCTCGCCACCAACCTGCGCATCGACGCCGGCACGTACCGCACCGAGCTGCTCCGCGGCGACCGGGAGACCGTGGGCCGCTACGACAGCCGCATGATCGGCCTGAACGGGAACGCGGCCAACCAGCGGCAGGACTACGACCCGTCCGACGTGGCGCCCTCCGGCGCGTTCATGTCGGCCTTCATGCAGTACCTGCACAACGATCTCGACTACACGTCGGACCTGCAGTACTACATGGGCGGGCACACCGGGGGCTGGAGCTACGACGGCGCCGGGTACGGCTATCCCACGGAGAGCGAGCAGCTCCGCCTCGCGATGGCGAAGGACCCGTACCTGCACGTCTGGGTCGGCGCCGGCTACTACGACATGGCCACCCCGTTCGCCAACGCCGAGTACACCTTCCGCCACCTCGGCTTCGACGACACCTACAAGGACCGCGTGAAGTTCGCCTACTTCGAGAGCGGCCACATGGCGTACCTCAACCAGGCGTCCGCGAAGAAGCTCAAGCAGGAGATCGTGGACTTCATCACGTCGACGAAGCGGGTGGGCGTCGTGTCCAACTGAGGACGCCCCGCAAAGGGCGCCGCAGGTCACCTGAACGGCCTGGCCCGCCTGGCGTCCCGACCGCCGTTTCGGGATCTTCCAGGCGGTCCGATGACACGGGACGGGGCGGAGCGGAGCGGTGCCGCCCGGCACCTCCGCCCGCCCCGGGCCACCCACGCGAGGAGGGCCCATGGAGGCCGACCGCGAGCCCGGCGCAGGGCGCCGGGCCTTTCTGAGGACGGCGTGCTTCGCCGGGATCTGCGCGTGCGCGCGCGTCCCCGCCGCCGCCGCCGCCGTGACGTCGATCCAGGACGGACGCACGGACTCCGGAGCGCCGCCCGAGCTGGCCAGGCGATGGATCGGCGCGCTGCTCCCCGCGCTGGCCATTCTGGAGGCCGAGCAGGCGCGGGGCGTCCTTCGGCAGTGTGCGCAGGCCCACTTCGACGACCTGGGGATGGCCGCCACCCTGGCCCCCTTCCGCGGCGACCTCCCCGCCTTCCTCGGGTTCCTGCGCTCGGAGTGGGGGTGGATCGTCGACTACGACGCCGGCACGGGCGTGGTCATGGCCAACGAGAACAAGGACCACTGCGTCTGTCCGCTCGTGGCCGAGGACCACCCGGACGGCCTGGGCGCGCTGTGCTCGTGCTCGGAGGGGTTCGCCGAGCGGATGTTCGCCGCCGTCACGGGCGGGCCCGTCCGCACGCAGGTGGTCGAGTCGATCCTGCGTGGCGGGGAGCGCTGCCGCTACCGCGTCGAGGTGACCGCGGAGGAATAGCGTCGTCGTTCGCGCGTGTCCCGTGACGACGTGGTGGGGCGTGGACGCGAGCGGCCTTCTTCGCGGCGACCATCCAGAAGGCTGACGCGGGCGAAGAGCGAATATCCTGGCTTTGTCACATGCCGCTCGGAATATTGAGCGGCGGCACCCCCCCGGGTCCCCCTCCCCGCGCGAGAATGGACTTCAATGCGCGTGTCACCACGGCCTTCGGGGATCGATACGCCGTGGAACGTGAGATCGGGCGAGGTGGCAGCTCCGTCGTCTTCCTGGCGACCGACCTTCGCCACCCCCGCAAGGTCGCGATCAAGGTGCTCAGACCGGAGGTCGCGTCGGCCATCGGTCCGCGACGGTTCCGCCGCGAGATCGAGATCGAGTCGTCGCTCATCCACCCTCACATCCTGCCGTTGCACGATTCCGGGGAGTCGGACGGGCTCCTCTATTTCGTCATGCCCGCCATCGAAGGGCGCAGCCTGGCGGAGGTGTTGAGGGCCGAGGGTCCCCTCCCCGTTCCGATGGCGTGTCGTGTGGGCGCCGAGGTCGCCAGCGCGCTGGGCTACGCCCATCGACACGGCGTGATCCATCGGGACATCAAACCGGGAAACATCCTGCTCGCCGACGACCACGCCTTCGTCGCGGACTTCGGGATCGCCCGACTCCTGAGCCCCGACGGTCGAGCGACCACGTCGCTCGCCGGGTTCGTGGGCACGCCGAGCTACATGAGCCCGGAGCAACTGGGCTCGGGACCCGAGGTCGATGCCCGGTCCGACATCTACGCGCTCGGGTGCGTGCTGTACGAGATGACCACGGGGGAGCCGCTCGTCCGTGGCAGGCGGCCGGAGGCGATCGTCGCGCGCCACCTGCGCGGCAAGGTGTTCCAGCCGAGGGAGCGACGGAACCGGGGCATCCCGTCCGCCCTGCGCGACGTCATCGGTCGCTGCGTGGCGATGGCTCCGGAGGAGCGGTTCGCCGACGGGGAGGAGCTGGCCCGCGCGCTGAACGAGGCTTCCACGGAAGCGCACGGGACACGGTCGGGCACCCGTTGGATGGCCGCGGCCACGGTGGTCCTTGTCGGGGTGATCGGTCTGGGCGTGGGCTTGAGGGCCTTCCGAGGGGGGGCCGCCGTGACCGACCCCCGGAAGTCGTATCTGGTGCAGGCGTACCGGGTGGCGTCGATGTCGACCGAAGAGGAGGAGACCGCGGTCGAGGCCGCGGCGGCCCTCACGCGGTTCCTCACCGGATGGCGCGAGGTGACGGCGGTGCCGGAGGTCTCCCAGGCCTCGGTCGGGTTCTCGGTCGGTGTGGCCGGATCGATACGGTCCGACCTGGCCGAGTCCCTGCGGCTCGCGCGCGCCTATCCGGTGGGCACGCTGGTGACCGTGACGGCGCAGGTTCGAGGGGACTCCGCGGCGATCGAGGCGGTGCGCTTCGACGTGGCGACACGCAGGCAGGTCGGAGATCCCATCCGGTCGACCGGCGCCAGGGAGGACATCCAGGGCCTGGTGGCGCCCATCGCGCTCCAGATCCTGGAGCTCGCCGGTGCCCCACCCAGCCTGCTGATCCGACGGGAGTCCTCCGTCGTTGCGGCCATCCAGGAGCTGCGCGCCGGACAGGTGCTCCTCGAGCTGGGGGATCTGGCCGGCGCGGAGTCGCACTTCCGCGCGGCGCTGGTGCAGGATTCGACAGTCGGGCGGGCCCACTACTACCTCGCGCTGGCGCGGTACTGGGAGGGGGCCAGGGCGAGGGTCGAAGACGCCGCCCAGGATCCGGCGATCGCCGAGGAAGCGGTCGCCGCGGTGAGGTATTCGCAGCGGATGACTTACAGGGACAGCGTGCACGCGGAGGCCTTCGCCGCGCTTGCCCTCGGCGACTTCGACGGCGCCCGACGACAGTACGAAGGGCTGGTGCGGTCGGACTCCGCGGACAGCTATGCACTGCTGTTGCTCGGAGCGACAGAATTCACCGATCCGATGGCGGTCCGGCGCCCCGACGGATCCCTCACGCCGCGCAGCAGCCCGAACGCCGCGGCGGACGCATTCCTGCAGGCCGTGCACTTCTCACCGCAGTTCGCGCTCGGGTTCGGCTTCCTCTTCGACCAATACCGGGGGCTGGCCGAGGACCCGGATCGTTGCTCGTACCGCGGCTTCAGGCTTCCGGGCGCCGCAGAGCTTCCCGACGACCAGTCGGACCCGAATCGACTCACGTTCTTGTGCGCCGTGGCTCTCGACACCCTGCTGTGGGTCTCACCCGCCGAAGCGAGCGGATTGGAGGTGGAGGCGGTCACGCGCGGGGCCGAGCGGTACCGCCAACGCGCCTTCGCCCAGCTCGACCGGTGGCGACGGTTCATGCCGCAGAGCCCGCGCGCTCCCGAGGAGATGGCGCTCTGGCACGTCGAGGAGCGCAGGCGGCTCCCTCCCGACCGCTGGAGTGCCGCCGACAGCCTCGGACAGCTCGCGCTCGATCGCTGGTCCGACGCGCTCGCCGCGAAGGCGGACACGACGCCCGCGGATCTGGCCCGGCTCGCGGACCTGGCGCTCGCGGCCGGCGAGATCGACCGGTCCGTGACGCTCGCCCGGGAAGCGCTCGCTCTGGCCGACTCCCTCGGGGTCGACCACGCGGAGCTCGGAGCGGGCGTCGCCGATCCGTTCCTTGCGGCCGGACGGCTGGAGGAGGCGCTGACCGTGATGAGGGGCGCGCCCGACCGGTCGTTCTCCGACGTGACCCCCGACCGGGGGCCTGACCCCCCGCGGACAGCCGCACCACGTACGCCTCCCGCGGCGCCAGCGACGACAGCGGCGCGTAGCCCTGCACGCGCCCGTTCCCTCCGACCGACAGCCGCGGGGGCGTGCCGGTCCCGAGGAGCATCGTGGCGGCGTAGCGGCCGCGGGGAAGGGCCCCGTCCGCGGAAGTGAGCTCGACGCCGCGCGCCTCCGTGTCGCCGAGGTTGGCCACCACCAGCGCGACGTCCGCGTCGGTCGTGCGCAGCCATGCCACGACCTGCTCGGTGCCCGTGACCAGCGGGACCATCTCCCCCGAGCCGAGCGCCGGGGTGGCCGTGCGCAGGTGGATGAGCCGGCGGTAGTGGTTGAGGAGTGAGCCGGGATCGGGGTCCATCACGGAGACGTTCGCCGTGAGGGAGTCGGGCTGGAGGGGCTCCCAGGGCATGCCGCTCGTGAAGCCGGCGGCGCGGTCGCGGCTCCAGTGCATGGGTGTGCGCAGCCGTGGATCGGGCTTGTCGCCGGTCATCCCGATCTCCTCTCCGTAGTATACGAACGGCACGCCGGGGAGGGTGAGCAGGAGGCTCGCGGCCAGCTTGGCGCGCGCCGCGTCGCCGTGCAGCTCGGTCATCGTGCGCGTCTGATCGTGATTGCGCAGGAAAGGCGCCCACCGGTCGTCGGGGATGTTGCGCTGCAGATCCATCACCGAGGCCGTCAGGTTCCCCGCCCGCCCCCCGTTCACCGCCGCGATGAGCGCGTTGGCCACCTGGAAGGCGAAGTACGCGTCGAGCTGGTCGGGGTAGTACGACAGGAGGACGTCGGTGCTGTCGAACACCTCGCCGATCGTGAACGAGCGCGGCGACACCTCGCGCACGTGGGCCTCGTACTCGCGCAGCACACGGTGCGTCCCCGGCACGTTCGCCGTGCGGCCGTCCTCCTCCATGAGGTGGCGCACCGCGTCCAGGCGGAAGCCGTCCACGCCCATGTCACGGAGCCAGAAGTCGGCCACGTGCTCCATCTCGCGCATCACGTCCGGCGACGCCCAGTTCAGGTCCGGCATCTCCGAGGAGAAGAAGCCGTAGTAGTACTCGTCGCGCACGGGGGAGCGGTGCCAGTTGTAGCCGCCCCACTCGTTGGGCGCGCCCTGCGAGTCGGACCAGAGGTACCAGCTCCGATAGGGGGAGTCCGGGTGCAGGAGCGCGTCCTTGAACCAGGGGTGCTGGCTCGACGTGTGGTTCAGCACCAGGTCCACCAGCACGTGGATGCCGCGGCGGTGCGCCGCGGCCATCAGGTCCCTGAAGTCCTGCTCGGTCCCGTAGACCGGATTCACGCCGTAGTAGTCGGTGACGTCGTATCCGTGGTAGCTCGGTGACGGGTCGATGGGCATGAGCCAGATGCAGCGGGCGCCGAGGTCGCTCCCCGTCGCGTCGTCGCCGTCGTTCACGTAGTCGAGCTTCTCGGCCAGGCCCTTCAGGTCGCCGATGCCGTCCCCGTCGCTGTCGTAGAACGAGCGCACGAAGATCTCGTAGCAGACGCCGCCGTCCCGCCAGTCGCCGTCCGGCAACGAAGCTCCCTGGGCCGCCAACGGAGCGGCCGGTCCGACCGCGAGCGCGAGGGCCAGGAGGCGCGCCCGCGCCGGCCGCCTCATCCGGCCTCGCCGGGGCAGGGCGACGCACCCCCGTGCCCAGGCGCCGCGCTGCTCTTGCTCTGGAGCGCGGCCGAGCAGCCCAGGAGGCCGGGGTGCTCGAAGCGGATCCAGCCGATCGGGACGGTCTCGCAGAAGCGCGTGAAGCGTCCCTTGTCCTCGAAGCGGTCGCGGAAGCGCTGCAGGTCGAAGAGGGCCGCGAGCTTGGGGAGGATCCCCCCGGAGAGGAAGACCCCTCCCGTCGCCCACGCGGTGAGCGCCAGGTCGCCCGCGAACGAGGCGAGGATGTCCAGGAAGTCTTCGATCGTCTGCAGCGCCAGCGGCTCGCCACGCGCGGCGAGCCCGGCGACCTCGCGCGCGGTGACCGGCGTCCACGCGGCCTCGTCCTGCCCGCGCCTCAGGTGCCAGTTCGCCCAGTAGAGGTTCTCGAGCCCGGGGCCAGAGAGGAGGCGCTCGGCCGACAGGCGTCGGAAGCGCGTACGCAGCGCGCGCAAGATCTCGATCTCGTGGTCGCTGCTCGGCGCGAAGCCCACGTGGCCGCCCTCCGAGGAGAGCACCTCACCGTCCGCCACCTGGATGGCCACCCCGAGGCCGGTGCCGGGGCCGACCACGACGCGCGTGCCTCGCTCGTGGGGGCGGGGCGTGCCGATCCAGGTCACGTCCCCCTCGGCGAGCAGGTCCACGCTGAGCGCCTGCGCCGTGAAGTCGTTGATGAGCGTGAGCGGTGCCCCGAGCCGCTTCTCCAGCTCGTGTCGGCTGAACGCCCAGTGATTGTTGGGCAGGTCCACCGGGTCCTGGTCCACGGGGCCGGCCACCGCCAGGCAGACCTCGGCCGGCCGTTCGACGGCGTGGCTCCGGAAGTAGGCGTCGATCGCGTCCTCGATCGTGGGGAAGTCCGCGCACGACATGACCTCGACGCCCTCCAGGCCCCCTGCAGGCGTCAACATCGCGAAGCGCGCATGGGTCCCTCCCACGTCGGCCACCACGCGCGCGCCGTCGATCTTCTTCTCGGGCGTCTTCTCGGACGTCGAGGTGGCTCGGGTGCGTCTGCGGGTCAAGGGCGACCGCTCGGCAGGGGTCATCCGGTCGCCCGGAGGCGGATGGCCTGGCCTCCCCCGGGAGCGAGCCGGATCGTCAGCGTGGTGGAGGAATCCACGTCACGCTTCGAGATGTCGACCGGGAAGGGATCGGTCAGCCAGTCGGCGTCCGCGCCGTCCGCGTAGATCTCGGCCGAGTAGTGCTTCCCCGGCGTCAGGAAATCGAGCGGCACCTGGAAGGTCCGACCCTCCTCGTCGGTGATCGCGCCGAGGTACCAGTCCTCGCCGCCGCGCTCCTGGCGGGCCACGATCACGTAGTCGCCGATGCGGCCCTGGAGCACCTTCGTCCGCTCCCAGTCCACCGGCACGTCGCGGATGAACTGGAAGGCGGGCTGATCCGCGTAGTTCTCGATCAGATCGGCCGCCATCTGCACGGGCGACCAGATCACCACGTAGAGCGCGAGCTGCTTGGCGAGCGTGGTGCGCACGCGCGCCTGGTCGGGGGTGCGCGGCGATCCGGCCGACCTCTCGAGGATGTCGAAGATCCCCGGGGTGAAGTCCATCGGGCCGTCGAGCAGGCGCGTGAAGAAGAGGATCGTCTCGTGCTCGGGCGGGTTGCCGCCGTCTCCCGACCACGCGTTGTACTCCTGCCCGCGGGCGCCCTCGCGGCTCAGCATGTTGGGATACGTGCGCCGCTCGCCGGTGTCGTGCACCGCCTCGTGCACGTCCATCATGATGTGGTACTTCGCGGCGGTCTCGAGAACCTTGCGATGGTGGCGGACCATCGTCTGCGAGTAGTGCGAGTCGCCGTTGCGCAGCGTGTCGGTGACGTAGCCGGACTTCACGGCGTGGATCCCGAGCGACTCGTACAGCGAGAACGCCGAGTCGAGCTGGCTCTCGTAGTTCTGGAGCCCGCCGGACGTCTCGTTGTGCGCGATGAGCTGCACGCCCTTCTGGCGGGCGTAGGCCGCCAGCCCCTGGAGGTCGTAGTCGGGATAGGGCTTCGTGAAGGAGAAGAGGCCGCCGTTCGCGATCCAGTCCCCGTCCCACCCGATGTTCCACCCCTCGACGAGCACGCCGTCGAGGCCGTTGGCCGCGGCGAAGTCGATGTAGGCGCGGGTGTTGGCCGTGGTGGCGCCGTGCTTGGGCCCCGAGGCCCACGTCCACTTGTTGATGTGCATCCCCCACCAGATGCCGACGTACTTCATCGGGTGGATCCAGTCGGTGCTCCCGATCGCGTTCGGGGGGTTGAGGTTCAGGCCGAGCACCGAAGGCGCCAGGTCCTCCGCTCGGTCCGCGATCTGGATCGTCCGCCAGGGCGTGGAGAAGGGTGTGTGCCCCCGTGCCTTCACGCCGTCGTGCATGGGTGCCAGGGCCGCCTTCAGGCGCCGGCCCTCGAGCTCCGTGCCCGCGAGGAACATGCGGGGATAGTCGACCAGGTCGGCCTCGTGGACCACCATGAACGTGTGCTCGTCCAACGCCTCCAGCGTGAGGGGGGTCTGGACGCTGTCCAGCACGCTCAGCGGCGACTCCGAGAAGAGCATCTCGGAGCGGTCCATCCGCGGCTTGTCGGAGGGGATCCACCACGCCTTCGGGTTCCCCGCGAAGGAGAACTCGGTCAGCTCCTCCTGGATCGCGAAGGTGTCGAGCGCGGGCTGCTCCGGAAGCACGTAGCGGAAGCCGAGCCCGTCGTCGAACACCCGGAAGACCACCTGGAAGTGACGGCGCGGCGCGCCGGACTCCGCCACGTCGACCTGCAGCTCGTTGTGATGGTCGCGGACCTGGGCGACCTCACCCCACGGCTGCGTCCATGTCGTGTCGGCCGACGCCCGCCGGGAGCCGGTGATGCGCAGGCCGTCGCGGAGCGCAGGGGCGCCCCGGAACTCGAAGCCGAGGCGGGACGGGAGGAGAAGCTTCCTCCCGTCCCGGTCCACGCTGTACGCGAGGGCTCCGTCGATCGTCTCCACCTTCACGACGGTGCGACCGTCCGGTGAAGCGACCTGCAGGGGCTGCTGGGCACACGCCGCCGTCGTGGCGAGCGTCCATGCCGTCCACGCGACAGCCAGGCGGGTGGTCCAGCGAGCCGAATGCTTGTTCAACGGTCTTCATCCTCGTGCTGCCGCGTCGGGGGCTGTCACCCATCCGCGTCGGTTCGTCCTCAGTAGCCCGGGTTCTGCACCAGGTTGGGGTTGGTCACGAGCTCCGAGGCCGGGAGCGGGTACAGATCCCGGAACGCCTGCGTGGCGTTCCCCGCCTCGGCGCCGCCCTTCCACGCCCAGACGTAGTCACCGCCCGTGAACTTGCCGAAGCGCACCAGGTCGGTGCGGCGATGGCCCTCCCACAGCAGCTCCCGCCCGCGCTCGTCCAGGATGAACGGCAGGGTCAGGTCCGCCTCCGTGATGTCGGCGCTCGCGTCGCCCCACGCGCGCTCGCGGAGCGCGTTCACGTAGGTGACGGCCTGCGCCATGTTGCCGCCGCCGCCGCGAAGCACGGCCTCGGCGTACATCAGGTACGCGTCGCCGAGGCGGAACAACGGGAAGTCGGTGTCCACGTGCGTGGCGTGCGAGCCGGGCTGACCGGCGGACGTCACGTTCGTGAACTTCGGCGCCGCGATGCCAGCCTGGAAATTCCCGATGCTCGACACCGCGACCGACTGGTCGGTCGTGAAGAAGTACGACCGGCGCGGATCGTCGGCGCTGAAGAGGTTGTAGGCCTGCTGCTTCAGGCGCACGCCCCACCAGCATCCGTCGATGCCGTAGGTGGAGTTGCTCATGCTGCCGCCGCACGACGCGTGGATGATGAACGTCACCCCGCCCCACGTCTGGGTCTTCAGGCCGTCCTGCGTGATCGGGAAGACGATCTCCGGCGACGTGTTGTTGTCGGCCATGAAGATGTGCCGATAGTTCGGATCCAGGGAGTAGGCTCCGGAGTTGATCACGTCCTGGGTCGCCGTGAGCGCGTCGCTCCAGTCCGCGGTGCCCGTGTAGACGGCCGCGTTCATGTACAGCTTGGCCAGCAGCATGGACGCCGCCGGACCGGTCGCACGACCGTACGTGGACGCGCCGGGGGCCGGCAGCTCACCCTTGATGTCCTGCAGCTCGCTCACGACGAAGTTGTAGATGTCCGCCCGCGACGCCTGCGCCGGCGGGGTCGAGCCGAGCTGGTCCGCTTCGGTGACCAGCGGGACGTTCCCGAAGAGGTCGATCGCGTGCCAGTAGCTGAGGGCGCGCAGGAAGCGCGCCTCCGCACGGTACTGCTGGACCTGGCCCTTGAGCGCGGAGCCGGCTCCCCGCTCGTCGAGCTTGGCATCGGTGGTCTGGCGCAGGAACTCGTTCGCCATCCCCACCTGGAAGAAGATCCGGTAGTACATCGCGACCACGAACGAGTTGTCCGCCGCCCAGAGCTGCGTGTTCATCTCGGGCAGGCCGATGTCGTTCCACGCGATCACTGCCTCGTCCGTGGGAAGCTCCTCCGCCTCCCAGAGGAGTCGCAGGTACTGCGAGAACCCTTCGTCGATCCCCTGGATGTCCGCCTGTCCGGCCGGACCCTGCTGTCCGCTCACCGCGAGCCCAGCGTAGACCTTCGCGATGAACGACTTGTAGGAGCTCGCATCGTTGAAGACGTTCGCGTCGGTGATGGTGCTCTTCGGCTCCACCACCGTGTCGGTGCAGGCGGCCGTGGCTACGAGCAGGAGGCCGACGGCGGCGCCTAGCGCTTTGCGCATCATGTTGTTCATGTCCCCGTCCCTTCTCGAATGGTCGAATCCATGGCCGCGCTCAGAAGCGGATGCTCAGCCCACCCGTGAAGGTGCGCGAGCGCGGGTAGATGTTGTTGTCGAGGCCGTTGAGCCCCGCGGTCGGATCGACGCCGCTGTAGCCGGTCAGGGTGAACGCGCTCTGCACGGTGCCGAAGAGGCGCAGCGGGCGGCCCTGGTAGTCGAAGGCATATCCAACCGTGATGTTGTCCATCCGGAGGAAGGACGCGTCCTCCACGTAGTAGTCCGACAGGTACTGCGGAGTCTGGAAGCCGGTATCCAGCACCGAGGCGTGGAGGTTGTACGGGGAGGCGCGCGACACCTCTTGGTAGGTGCCCAGGTTCGAAGCCACGTTGTTGTAGACCCAGTTCCCGAGGTACGCGCGCAGGGTGAAGCTGAAGTCGAAGTGCCCGTAGCTCAGGTTGGACGTGGAGCCCAGGATCCACTTCGGCGCCGGGTCGTGGAGCGTACGACGGTCCGAGACGTTGATGACGCCGTCGTTGTTCAGGTCCACGTAGAGGTCCTGCTCGTTGATCGTACCGTCCGGCGTGCCTGTGAAGTGCCCCGACGAGTCGAGCCCGTTGTTGTCCTCATAGATGGGCTTCCCGTTCCTCATCTTGTGCTCGTACACGTAGAACGAGTTGATCGGGACGCCCGGCTGGAACACCTGGATGTAGGTGCCGACGCCGCCCGACACCAGCCCGGTCGGGATCTGCTGCGAGGCACCCGCGTACGGGTTGATGGTCTCCAGCTCGTTCGTGTTGTGTGAGGCGTTGAACGTGTTCGTCCAGCTCAGCCCGTCGTCGCCGCCGCGGACCATGTCGGCGCTCAAGCTGATCTCGAGGCCGTTGTTCTTCATGCTGCCGATGTTGGTCGTCAGGTAGTTCGACAGGTTCGTGCCGGCGGCCACGGGCACCGTGAAGATCAGGTCCTTGGTCTTCTTGCTGTACCAGTCGATCGCGCCGCTGAAACGCTGGTCCATGAACCCGTAGTCGAGGCCGAAGTCCCAGGACTTCGTCTCCTCCCACTTGATGTCGGGGTCGGACGCGCTCGGGCGGATCGTGTTGACGTATTCGTTCCCGAACTGGGCCTGTGACTGGGCGTCGCCCACGAGGTAGGTGGAGTACTGTTGGTAGTTGGCGAAGGCCTGGTTGCCGGTCTTGCCCCAGGAGGCGCGCAGCTTGAGGTCCGAGAGGGCGTCGATGCTCTCCAGGAAGGGCTCCTGCGAGATGCGCCACGCGACGGCCACGGCGGGGAAGACGCCCCACGCGTTGTTCGGGCCGAAGCGGGAGGACCCGTCACGCCGGACGCTGAGCGCCACCAGGTACTCGTCGTTCAGATTGTAGTTCAGCCGGCCGAAGAAGGAGATCAGCCGGCTGTCCTGGATGTCCTGCTGGTTCTGGATCGTCTTCGCACCGGGGATCCCGTTGTCTCCGAGGAGGTTGGTGCTGAGGCCGGAGGCCTGGAACCACGGATTCTTCGCGTGCGACTGCGAGTACGAGTAGCCCCCCGTCAGGTCGACCCGGCCCGGGGCGACGCTCAGGGGCGACGTGTAGTTGAGGTAGGTCTCCAGCACCGTGTTCGCGACCGAGGGGTTGCGACGATAGAGCGTGCCGCCGCCGCCCGACTTGAGCTGGCTGTGCAGGTTGCTCGGGCTGAAGGTCTCGCGCTCGGCCTGCGTGACGTCGTAGCCGAGGTTCACGTGCGCCTTCAGCGCAGTCAGGAACGGCATCTCGTACTCGGCCTGCAGGTTGCCGATGCTCCGCTCGGTGGTGCCGCGGTCGGTCGCCATGTTCAGCACCGCGACCGGGTTGTCCGCGGACTGGAGCGTGTTGTTGGGCCACTCGTAGTAACCGGTGGGGTTGCTCGCGTCCGCAACCGGCTGCGTCGGGCCCATCTGCGCGGCGTTGGAGATCACGCCACCCGGCGTGTACCGGTTGTCCTCGCGCGAAGCCTTCAGGTTCGCGCGGATGTCGAGCCGGTCGTCCAGGAGGCGCTGGTCGTAGTTCATCCCGACCGACAGCCGCTGCAGCTTGGTGTCGTCCATGATGCCGCGCTGGTCGAGGTAGCCGACGGAGAAGCGGTAGTCCATCGCCGTGCCGCGCCCGGACACCGCCATGTTGTGCTCCTGGCCGACGCCCGTGCGGTCCACGAGGTCGAACCAGTTCGTGTTCGCCGAGCCGAGCTGGCTCACGTTCTGGGGCGCGTACTGCTGGACGGCCGTACGAAACTGGTCCGCGGTCAGCATGTCGGGCAGGCGTGAGACCTTCGAGGCCGACACCGTGCCGGAGTACTCGAGTTGCGGCCGCTCGGCGCCCTTCTTGGTCGTGATGATCACGACGCCGTTGGCGGCGTTCGCGCCATACAGCGCCGCGGCCGAGGCGTCCTTGAGGACCGTGATGCTCTCGATCTCGTTCGGGTTCAGGAAGTTGAGCGCGTCACGCCCGTCCGAGAGGCCGCCGCCGGCGCCCGTGCCGATCGGCATGCCGTCGATCACCACCAGGGGGTCGCTGCTCGCGTTGATCGAGGTCGCGCCGCGGATGCGGATCGCGCTGCCGCCGCCGGGCTCGTTGTTGTCCACGATCTGCACGCCGGAGACCTTGCTCTGGATGAGCTGCTGTGGCGTGGTGATGCGGCCCTGCTGGAACTGGTCGGGGGTGACCTGCTTCACCGCCCCGGTCAGGTTGCCCGCGCGCTGCTGGCCGTACGCGATCACCACGATCTCCGACAGGTTCAGCGCCTGGGAGGCCATCGCCACGTCGACGGTCACCGTCTGGCCGGCCTGCACCGTCACCTCGTTGGTCGCCTCGGCGTAGCCGATCATGCTGGCCCGCAGCGAGTACGTCCCGGCGGGCACACCCGGGATGATGTAGCGACCGTCGTTCTGGGTCAGCGCCCCGCGGTTGCCGACCTGGACGGTGACACCCGAGAGCCCTTGCTGCGTGGCACCATCGGTGATGTGTCCTACGATGGTGCCGGTCGTTTGCTGTGCGCCGAGCGGTGCCCAACAGAGGACCGCGAGGAGCGCACCGGTCAGGTACTGTAGTCGACGTCCCATACCGTTTCCTCGAGCTGTGGGGGCCGGTGGGCCCCCGGCCGAATGCGGGTCGGAGGGGGGAAGGAGGAACCGGTCGGCTCGACCCGAACCCGCTTTTGCGTGACTCCAATTAAGATGCGGATTTGATTTTGTCAATAGAATTTACTTTATCGGGTAACGGAGGGCCCGGACGGAGGAGCCGCGGCCGACGGGAGGATGGCGGAGCGCCCGATCAGGCGACCTCGGGGGCGACCAGCACGGGCGCGATGACCAGGCAGGTGCCGCCCTTCAGGCGCAGCCGATCCTCCTCGGCCTCGATGGTGAGCGGGGTCTCCGCCGAGACGGTCGTCAGGGAGCGGCCGCGCACGGCCTCACGCACCGCCGGCTCGATGAGGTCCCACGCCGCCGTGATCTCGCCGCCCACGACGACGAGCGCCGGGCTGACGGAGTTGATGAGGTTGGCGATCCCGATCCCCAGGCAGCGCCCCGTCTCCCAGAGCGACCACGTCGCGGCCGCGTCTCCGGTGCGGGCGCGCTCGATGACGTCGCCGATCACCATCCCGCTCTCGCGCAGCTCCACGTAGGCCTCGGGGGTGGCCAGCTCCCGCCCCATGTACCGGGCGACGGTGGCCGGATTCGACGCGTACGCCTCCAGGCACCCGCGCGCTCCGCAGGAGCAGAGCGGCCCCTCGAGGTTCAGCGGGACGTGGCCGAACTCTCCGGCGGTGCTCCACGCTCCGCGGAGCACGCCGCCGTTCACGACCAGGCCGGTGCCCACGCCGTCCGAGACGGTCAGGTAGACGAAGTTGTTGCTGGCCTCGCCCGTCTGGTGCCCCAGCCACATGCGCGCCATGGCGCACGCCACGGCGTCCCGCTCGATGTGCACGGGCACGTCGACGGTCTCGGCGAGCGCGGCCCGCAGATCCACGTCGCGCCAGTGCAGCGTCGGGGCGTGCAGGACCACCCCGCTCGGACGGTCCACCATGCCGGGCACCACCAGGCCGATGCCCTCGCACACGCCCACGTCCGAGAACTTGGTCACCAGGCAGTTGATGCGCCGCGCCAGCTCCCCGACCATGTCGTCGGGGTCGAGCGGGGTGTCGAAGCGCTGCACGTTGAGCTCGCGCCCGGCGAAGTCACCCAGGAGGATCGACGTGCCGCTGTACCGGATGTCGACGCCGATGGCCAGGCGGTCTCCGGTACGCACGTACAGCAGCTTGGCCGGACGGCCCCGCGCCGGCGTGCCGCTCGCGCCCTCGTAGACCAGGCCGTCCTCGAGGAGATCCTTCACGATCGGGGTCACCGAGCCCCGCGCCACGTTCATCTTCCTGGCGAGCTCCGCCCGTGAGATCGGCTGGTGCTCGTGCACCAGGTTCAGCACGATCTGTCGGTTGATCTGACGGGTGGTGCCGCGCGTGGCACGGCGGAAGCTTCTCGTATCGATCTTGCGCATCGCGACGGCTTCGTTTGCAGGAGGACGTCCGGCGCGAGTGTTCTCGACGACGGCCGCTTTTGTCAATACTATCGACAAATCGTATCCGCGTGTACGTGGGACGTCCGCGTGCACACCGGGCCCACACGGATCAGGAGGTCGCATGCCGGGGAGGGCGGGGCGCCGCGCCGCTGGGCCCGGACGATGGGGTTCCCCCGGTTCGGCGACGCGTGTCGGCCTCGCGCTCGCGGCCCTCCTGTGCGCGCTCGTCCAACCCCTCGCGGGCCGCCAGCGCGCCGGCGGCGACGTGCCGGTCGTCGTCGACGCCCGGGGCGTGATGCGGTGGGCCGCGACCGGCGACGAGGTCGCGCTCTTCGGGGTCAACTACACGGCACCGTTCGCGTACGCGTACCGCGCCATGGGCCGCCTGGGCGTGGACCGGAAGCGGGCGATCGACGCGGACGTCGCGCACCTCGCCCGCCTGGGACTCGACGCCTTCCGCGTCCATGTCTGGGACCGCGAGGTGAGCGACCACGACGGCAACCTCGTTCCGAACGACCACCTTGACCTCCTCGACTACCTGGTGGCGCGCCTCGGGGAGCACGGTATCCGCACGATCCTCACGCCGATCGCCTGGTGGGGTACCGGCTATCCCGAGCCCGACCCTGCCACCGACGGGCTCTCCGACGGCCGGGAGAAGGGCCAGATGACCGTCGACCCGGAGGCACGGCGTGCGGAGGCGCGCTACCTGGGTCAGTTCGTGGCCCACGTGAACCCGTACACGAGGCGCGCCTGGCGCGACGACCCGAGCGTGCTCGCCGTCGAGGTCTTCAACGAGCCGCGCCACCCCGGCGGGCCGGCCGAGACCACGGCCTTCATCGACGCGATGGTGCAGGCGCTGAGGGGGGCGGGCTTCCGCAAGCCCATCTTCTACAACATCAGCGAGGGCTACACGGACGCGCACGGGCGTGCGGTGTGCGCGGCGGACATCCAGGGCGTCAGCCACCAGTGGTACCCCACGGGGCTGGTGCGGAACGCGGCGGTGGGCGGGAACATGCTCCCCAACGTGGACCGCTACCCGATCCCGTACGCGGACTTCCCCGGGTGTGCCGACAAGGCGCGCATGGTCTACGAGTTCGACGCCGCGGACGAGGCGGGCTCGTTCATGTATCCGGCGATGGCGCGCAGCTTCCGCGCCGCCGGCTTCCAGTGGGCGACGCAGTTCGCCTACGACCCGCTCGCCATCGCCTGGTCGAACACCGAGTACCAGACCCACTTCCTGAACCTCGTCTACACGCCGCACAAGGCGGTGAGCTTCATGATCGCGGGGGTGGCCTTCCGGACGCTCCCGCGGGGCGGGTCGTACGGCGTCTATCCCGCGAGCGAGCGCTTCGGCCCCTTCCGGGTCAGCTACGCCGAGGACCTGAGCGAGATGGTGTCGGACACGGTCTTCTTCCACTCGAACGACACGGATACGCGCCCACCCGAGCCCGCCGCGCTCCGGCACGTGGCGGGGGTCGGCAGCTCGCCCGTCGTGTCCTATCCGGGCACGGGCTCCTACTTCCTCGATCGCGTCGCCGACGGTGTGTGGCGCCTCGAGGTGTACCCCGACGCCGTCCCGGTCGTCGATCCGTTCACCCGTCCGAGCCTCGAGCGCCACGCCGTGCGCGTCCTGTGGCGGACCTGGCCGATGACGATCGGGCTCCCGGACCTCGGTGCCGGCTTCACCGTGCGCGCGCTCGACGAGGGCAACCGACACCACCCGGCCGTGCGTGAGCGCACCCTCGACGTCCGCCCCGGCGTGTACCTCCTCGCCCGCGCGGGCGAGGAGCCCCCGGTGTCGGCCGCCGACGCGCTCGTCTCCGGCCGTCGGCTGGGCGCGTTCGTCGCGCCCCCGCCCTCCGACGACACGAGCATGGTGGTGCTGCACGAGCCTCCCGACGAGGCGACCGCCGGGGAGCCACTGGCCGTCGCGGTCGAGGTCGTATCCCCGGCGCCGCCCGACTCCGTGGCGCTCTTCGCCCGACCCGTGGGCCGCCCGGGGCGCACGGTGCGCGTGCCGATGTCCCCGGCGAGCGGATACGGCTACCGCGCGGAGGTGCCGTCCGCGTCCGTGCTCGACGGGCTGATCGAGTACGCCGTGACGGTCTACGCCGACGGGGGCGCAGGCACCTTCCCGGGGGGCGACCGCGGCGATCCGCATCGCTGGGACTTCACCGGCCGCGACGCCTGGCGCGTGGCGGTCGTTCCGGGGGGAGCCCCGATCCTGCTCTACGACGCGCGGCGCGACCTCGACCACCTCCTGGTCCCGTCGCCGTTCGCGTACGTGCCCGTCCGCACCGGGATCGTGCCGGGCAGCGCGCCGGGGCGCTCGGCGCTCCGGGTGGACGCCGCGGACTTCACGCCCGAGCCCCACCACGCCGCGGTGCGCACCTTCCTGCCGCAGGGCGAGCGGGCACGCCTCGATCGGGCCGGCCCGGGGTGGACGCTGCGCGTGCGTGCGCGCTCGACGGGGCGCTCCGCGGAGCGCGTGCAGGTCGCGCTCATCGAGCGGGACGGCACGGCGTGGGGCGCGACCGTCGACCTGACCGTCGCGTGGCGGGACGTGTCCGTGCCGCTCTCCTCGTTGCGGCGCACGCCGCTGGCCCTGTTGCCGCGGCCCTATCCCCAGTTCCTTCCCTACACGCTGACGGCCGACACGAAGGGCGTCGCGCCCGACCCCGCTCGCCTCGACGGGATCCAGCTCCTCGTGGGGCCGGAGCTCTTCGACGGCGGAGCGCCGGGTGCGCACGGGTTCGAGGTCGAGTCCGTCGTCCTCGAGCCAGGCCCGGGGGGCCCATGAAGAGACGCGAGTTCGTCCGACGCACCACCGTCGCCGGCGCGGCCCTCGCCATCGACCCGTCCCTCCCGGCCAGGCTCGGGGCGGGGCGGCCCCCCGCCGTGGTCCGGCAGGACTTCGACCCCGGGTGGTGCTTCCATCTCGGCGAAGCGACAGGGGCGTCGGACACCGTGTACGACGACGGCGCCTGGCGCGCGGCCACGCTCCCGCACACCGCCCGCATCGAGAGCGTGGTCACCGGCGAGCCGGGGACCGACACCGCGCAGTGGCAGGGGATCTGCTGGTACCGGAAGCGGTTCGCCCTCGCCGCGGAGAGCCGCGGCCGGAAGGTCTTCCTGAGGTTCGAGGCCGCCATGAACGTGGCGGACGTGTGGGTGAACGGCGCGCACCTCGGGCGTCACCTGGGCGGGTGGCTCCCGTTCGCGTTCGACATCTCCGACCGGGTCGTGATCGGGGGCGACAACGTCGTGGCCGTGCGCCTCGACAACCGCGACGACCCGGTCACCGGCCCCAAGCCGCTCGCGCAGCTCGACTTCGACCCGTACCACGGGCTCTACCGGAGCGTCCGGCTGGTCGTGAAGGAGCGGCTGTACATCACGGATCCCATCCTCGCGGACGAGCCCGCCGGCGGCGGCGTGTTCGTGACGTACCCGGAGGCGACCGCCGAACGGGCCACCGTGCGTGCCCGCGTCCACGTCCGGAACGACGATCGTGCCGCACGCGCCTTCCGGGTGCACCATCGCCTGGTCGACGCACGGGGGAGCACCGTGGCCGAGGCGTGGTCCGATCCGGTGCGGCTGGAGGCGGGCGCCGCCACGAACGTAGTGGAGGAGCTGCGCGTCGCGTCGCCGGCCCTGTGGAGCCCGCGACGGCCCACGCTGCACACGCTCCGCACCGAGCTCGTCGAGGACGGCGTCGTCGTCGACGAGGAGGCCACGCGCGTCGGCATCCGGCGCATCGACATCTCGGCGGACGGCTTCCGCATCAACGACGAGCGCATGTTCCTGCGGGGCACGAACCGGCACCAGGAGTATCCGTGGGTGGGATACGCGCTGTCGGACGCGGCGCAGCACCGCGACGCACGCCTGATCAAGGAGGCCGGCTTCGACTTCGTGCGCCTCTCGCACTACGCGCACGCTCCTGCGTTCATGGACGCGTGCGACGAGCTCGGGCTGGTCGTCATGGACTGCATCCCGGGGTGGCAGTACTTCAACGCCGAGGACCCGGCGTTCGCGGAGGTGCAGGTCGCCAACTGCCGGCAGCTCGTGCGCCGGGACCGCAACCATCCCTGCGTGGCGCTCTGGGAGGTCTCGCTCAACGAGACCGCGATGCCTCCGGACTTCATCCGGCGCACGCACGAGGTCGCGCACGAGGAGTACCCGGGCGACCAGTGCTTCACCTGCGGCTGGACGGAGGGCTACGACGTCTTCATCCAGGCGCGCCAGCACGGCGGCTGCACCCAGGTGGTCGGGCGCGCCTGCATGGTGAGCGAGTACGGCGACTGGGAGTACTACGCGCAGAACGCCGGCTTCAACCAGCAGGCGTGGGCGAACCTCGCGCCGGACGCCGCCAACAGCCGCCAGATGCGTTGGGAGGGCGAGGCCGGCCTCCTCCAGCAGGCCACGAACTTCCAGGAGGCGCACAACGACAACCTGGCGACGATCGCCTTCGCCGACGGCCTGTGGGTCATGTTCGACTACAACCGCGGATACGCTCCGGACATCGAGTCGTCGGGGTGCGCGGACCTCTTCCGCATCCCCAAGCCGTCCTACCACTTCTTCCGCAGCCAGCGCGACCCGGACGAGCGGGTCGAGGGCGCGACGTCCGGACCCATGGTGTACGTCGCGAGCTTCTGGACGCCGGAGTCGACGCCCGACGTGCGCGTCTTCACCAACTGCGAGGAGGTGGAGCTGCGGCGCGACGGCGAGGTCGTGGAGCGGCGCGCTCCCGACTCCGACCGGATCTCCACGCATCTGCCCCATCCGCCGTTCACCTTCCACCTCGGCTCCTTCCGTCCGGGTACGCTCGAGGCGGTCGGCTACGTGGACGGCCGGGCCGTGGCCCGGCACGCCGTGCGCACGCCGGGCGCGCCGGTGCGCCTCGAGGTGAGCCTCGAGGAGGGCGGGCGCCAGTTCGCGATGGACGGCAAGGACGTCGCCTTCCTGCGCGCGACGCTCGTGGACGCGTGGGGAACACCCGTCGCGGGTGCCTGGGAGAACGTCTACTTCGGCGCGACCGGTGACGTCGAGCTGGTGGGTGCGGACCCGTTCTCCTCGGAGGCGGGCGTCGCCAGCGTGCTCGTACAGACCGAGGTGCGCAGGCCACGCGCGGCGGTGTACGCGCTGGCGGTGGTGCGCGAGGGAGGGCGCGCGCGCGTCCTGAGCGGGGCGACCCCGGTGGGCGGAGACGTCCAGCCCTGGGAGGTGCGCGTGAGCACGGACGGAGGCGCCGTGCGCGGGGACGGACCGGTCTACCGGGAGCCCGTGGAGGCGCCCGGGCGCGTCCGCGCGGCGCTCTTCGCGGGAGGGAAGCGCGTCGTGGCGGCGGACAGCGACGCCCCGAAGTCCCGGATTCCCGGAAGCAAGGCACCGGAGGAAGCACGATGAGGCGCGGGACGGGGTTCGCGTCGGCCCTGGTTCTCCTGGGGCTGGTCCTCGCCGGCACGGGGGCGGGCGCGCAGGGCACCGGCGCGCCGGAGTCCCGCCGGCTCTCCCTCGACTACGGCTGGCGCTTCACGCGCGGCGACGCGACCGGCGCGGAGACGCCTGCCTTCGACGACTCGGCGTGGAGAACCGTCGACGTGCCGCACGACTGGAGCATCGAGGGGCCCTACGACGAGAACGCGCCGACCGGCGGCGGGGGAGGCTATCTCCCGACCGGCGTGGGGTGGTATCGGCGCTCCTTCGAGCGCGACGGGGCGTGGGTCGGTCGCAGCGTGTCGATCGAGCTGGACGGCGTCTACCAGAACTCCGACGTCTGGATCAACGGACACCATCTGGGGCACCGCCCGAACGGGTACGTGAGCTTCGCCTACGACCTCACCCCCTGGCTGGGCTCCGGCACCAACGTGATCGCGGTGCGCGTCGACAACTCCAGGCAGCCCAACTCCCGGTGGTACTCGGGCAGCGGGATCTATCGGCACACGTGGCTGGTCGTGACCGACCGCCTGCACGTGGGCCAGTGGGGCACGTACGTGACCACGCCCGAGGTGGACAGCGCGTCCGCCACGGTCGCCGTGACCACCACGCTCGTGAACGACGACGGGAGCGCCCGCGCGGGAAAGCTGCGCACGACGGTCGTGGACGCGTCGGGGCGCGAGGTCGCGAGCGCCGAGTCGCCCTTCGACCTGACCGCCGCCTCGTACACGGAGGTGAGCCGGAGCCTGCGGGTGCCCGGTCCGTCGCTCTGGTCCGTGGACACCCCCGTGCTCTACACGCTCGTCACCGAGGTGACGGACGGGGGCGGCCGACCCGTCGACACGACGCGGACGCCCTTCGGGATCCGCACGGCCCTCTTCGACGCCGAGCGCGGCTTCCTCCTGAACGGGGAGCCGGTGAAGCTGCTCGGCGTCAACCTGCACCACGACGGCGGACCGGTGGGCGCGGCGGTCCCCGAGGCCGTCTGGGAGCGCCGACTCCAGCTCCTGAAGCAGATGGGCGTGAACGCGATCCGCACCTCGCACAACCCGCCGGCCCCCGAGTTCCTCGACCTCTGCGACCGCCTCGGGCTCCTGGTGATGGACGAGGCGTTCGACGAGTGGACGCACGGGAAGGTCCCGCACGGCTACCACGAGTACTTCGACGAATGGGGCGAGCGCGACCTGACCGACTTCATCCACCGCGACCGCAACCACCCCTCGGTGGTGCTGTGGAGCCTCGGCAACGAGATCGGCGAGCAGCACGCGGAGGGCGGCGCGGCGGTGTTGCGCGCGCTGCGCGACGTAGCCCACGACGAGGACCCGACCCGCCCCGTCACGACCGGCAACGACCACATCGCCGCGGACGACGGCGCGACCACCGACGACTTCATGCGGCTCCTGGACGTGGTCGGCTACAACTACGTGGACCGCTGGCACGAGCGGCGCGAGGTCTATGCCTGGCCCGACGAGCTCGCGCACCCGGAGTGGAAGCGTGTGGGCACGGAGAGCGTCTCGGTGCGCGGCACTCGCGGCGAGTACTCCCTCGGGGACGATCCCGGACACGTCCAGGCGGACTACACGGCCGGGATGATCCGCGCGGAGAGGCTCTGGCGCTTCGTCGCGACCGACGACTGGTTCGCGGGCGACTTCATGTGGACGGGCGTCGACTACCTGGGTGAGGCGCGCTGGCCCTCGAAGAGCTCGACGTCCGGCGTGCTCGACCTCGTGGGCTTCCCCGACGACGGGTACTTCTTCTACCAGAGCCGGTGGACCGACGCGCCCATGGTCCACCTCTTCCCGCACTGGACGTGGCCCGGGCGCGAGGGCCAGACGATCCCCGTGCTCGCGTACACGAGCTGCGACGCGGTCGAGCTCTACCTCAACGGCCGCTCCCTGGGGGAGAAGCGCGTCGAGTTCCCGATGGAGGGGACGTCGGAGAGCTGGAACCACTACGACCGTCCGCCGATCTTCCCGACCACCGCGGACCTGCACCTCTCCTGGGACGTTCCCTACGAGCCGGGGGTGCTGCGGGCCTTCGGGAAGCGGGGCGGGGAGGTGGTGGCCACCGAGGAGATCCGCACGGCCGGGGAGCCGGCCGCGCTCCGCCTGAGCGTGGACCGTAGCTCGATCCGGGCGGGCGTGCGCGACGTGGCGCACGTGACGATCGAGGTGGTGGACGCGAACGGCACCGTGGTGCCCGACGCGAGCCCGATGCTCGAGGTCTCCGCTTCCGGGCCCGCGCGCGTGCTGGCGGTCGGCAACGGCGACCCCACCGACCACACCCCCTACGGGATTCCGCGGCGCGCCTCCTTCCACGGGCTGGCGCTGGCGATGATCCAGTCGACCGACCGGACCGGGTCGGTCACGGTGACCGTCCGCGCGCAGGGGCTGCCGGAGGCGACGGTGCGCCTGGAGGTGGCGCCCGGCGAGCGCCCGCCCCCGCCGCGCGTCCCGGTCCCCTGAGCCCCATGGCCCCGAGGGCCCTCCCGCCCCAGACTGCGCACACGTTCTCCCGAGCCCTGCGGACCGCATGAGCGCCCACCTCACGTTCATCGACTACGCGATCCTCGCGACCTACTTCGCCTTCGTTCTGGGGATCGGCTGGGCGCTGCGCCGCTACATGCGCTCGTCCACCGACTTCTTCCTGTCGGGGCGGAGCATCCCCGCGTGGGTGGCGGGGCTGGCGTTCCTCTCGGCGAACCTGGGCGCCCAGGAGGTGATCGGGATGGGCGCGTCGGGGGCCAAGTACGGCATCGCGACCAGCCACTTCTACTGGGTGGGCGCGATTCCGGCGATGGTCTTCGTCGGCCTGTTCATGATGCCGTTCTACTACGGCTCGCGCGCGCGCAGCGTGCCCGAGTACCTCAAGCTGCGCTTCGACGAGAAGACGCGGGCGTTCAACGCCGGCTCGTTCGCGATCATGACGCTCTTCTCGTCCGGGATCTCGATGCACGTGATGGCCGAGCTGCTGAAGCTGCTCCTGGGGTGGAACTACACCTTCAGCATCGTCGTGTCGGCGCTCATCGTGCTCTTCTACATCTTCCTGGGCGGCCTGACCTCCGCGATCTACAACGAGGTGCTGCAGTTCTTCCTGATCGTGCTCGGCTTCATCCCGCTGGTGTACCTCGGGCTGAGGGACGTGGGCGGATGGGACGGCATCGTTGCCCGGTTGCAGCCCGCCATGACGCACTCGTGGAGCGAGATGGGCTCGGCGGCGGCCAACCCCATGGGCGTGGAGTGGTTCGGGCTCGTGTTCGGTCTCGGGTTCGTGCTCTCGTTCGGGTACTGGTGCACGGACTTCCTCGTGATCCAGCGGGCGATGGCCGCGGATTCGATGAGCGCCGCCCGCCGCACGCCGCTGATCGCGGCGGTCCCGAAGATGTTCTTCCCGTTCCTCGTCATCCTCCCGGGGATCGTCGCCATCGCGCTCACCTCGGGTGGCGGAACGTCCGGCTACCAGCTCCCCATGAACACCGCCGGGACGGGCTACGACTACAACATGGCCATCCCGTCGATGCTCATCCACTACTTCCCGTCCGGGCTGCTCGGCATCGGCCTGACCGCCCTGATGGCGTCGTTCATGAGCGGAATGGCGGGCAACGTGACGGCCTTCAACACCGTGTGGACGTATGACCTCTACCAGTCGTACATCCACAAGGGCGGCACGGATGCGCATTACCTGTGGATGGGGCGCGTGACCACGGTGGTGGGCATCGCGCTGTCGGTCGCCACCGCGTACCTGGCGTCCGCGTTCAACAACATCATGGACATGCTCCAGCTGGTGTTCGCGTTCGTGAACGCGCCGCTCTTCGCGACCTTCCTGCTGGGGATGTTCTGGAAGCGCTCGACCGGCCACGGAGCCTTCACCGGACTGCTCGGGGGCACGTTGGCCGCCGCGGTCCACCACGGGCTCACGCTGTCCGTGGGGAACACGGCCGGGATCAAGGGCGGTTGGCTGGGCACCGTGATCCACACCTACCCGAGCGAGATGGCGCAGAGCTTCTGGACCGCGATCTGGGCGTGGAGCGCCTGCTTCGTCATCACGATCGTGGTGAGCCTCCTCACCCGACCGCGCCCGGACAGCGAGATGGTGGGCCTGGTCTACTCGCTGACCGAGCGGCCCGAACGCGAGGCCGTGAGCTGGATCAAGCGCCCCGAGGCGCTCGGCGCGATCGTGATCGTGCTCGCCGTCGTGCTCAACGTCGTCTTCTGGTAGCGGCGTCGCACCCGAAAAGGAGCTTCCCATGGCCAACCCGCAGGGTCTCGACATCCGCACCCCGATCGGTCTCATGTTCACCGTCCTCGGTGCGATGGTGACCGGCTATGGCCTGGTCGCGGACCGTTCCATCTACGCGCGCAGCTTCGGCATCAACGTCAACCTGTGGTGGGGTCTCGCGCTCCTCGCGTTCGGCCTCGTCTTCCTGTGGATGGCGCGGCGCGGCGGGAGCGCGATGCACCCCGCCGAGCGCCCGCTCACGCCACCCTCCGATCAGACGGGTGAAGCGGCCTCCCGCGGGCCCCGGGATGACTGAGCCGCACGGTACGATCCGGGAAGGCAGCTAGCAGGTCGGCGATGAGGTAACCGAGGCGGTGAAGCCGAGGGGCAGGCCTGCGACTCAGGCCGCGGTCCGCGCGTGACGGCCAGTGGTGCCGAAGACCTCGACGAGAAAGCCCCTTCGGGAGGCTCCACCCCGGCGACCCAATCCTCGGGCAGACACCCGCCTTCCACCCCTTGCCCCCCTCATCCCCCCACAGCCTACGCTGCCTTCCGACCTACTCGGCGGTTCAATCTCCTTTCCGTGAGGGCAGGGAGGGGCTGCTCGGCTCGAGTTGGCGCCCGACGACCCGACCATAGACGGTCACCGGTTTCCCTTCCACATTGGTGGCGGCGGTCCCGCGGCTGTCCCCCTCGCGACGCCGACACTTCGGACGCATCGCATCCTCGGGAGCTCGGCGTGCTGGGTTTCAAGCTGGCGGGAAACATGGCGTCCGGCGCAGCGGGCAGGATCGCCGCCGCCGCGCTCGGCCTGCTCTCCTTCACCGTCCTCGCCCGGGCCCTGGGAACGGAGGGCCTGGGGGAGTACCGGGTGGCCCTCACCGCCGTCGCGTTCATTTCGATGGTGGGGGACTTCGGGCTCTATGCCGTGGCGCTCCGGGAGATCTCGCAGTTCCCGGACTCCCAGGGACGCATCCTCGGGAACGCGCTCTGCGCCCGCCTGGTCCTCACGACGACGCCCATCCTCATCGCCGTTGGCCTGTCCGCGGCGACCGGAGCGCGTCGGGCATTCGTGCTGGGGCTGCTCGTCGCGGGGGTCGGTCGCGTGGCCGCTCATGCGACCGGGCTTCTGACAGGGGTCTTCCAGGAGAAGCTCCGCCAGGAGTACTCGGCCCTCGCGGAGGTGGTCACCGGCGCGGTCACGCTGGCCGCGGTCGTCGCGGTGTCGGCCCTGGCGGGCGGACCCATCGCCATGCTCGGGGCGGCGTCGCTCGGCTTCATCGTCGGGTTCCTGCTGAGGGCCCGCCTGGCGCGCCGCCTGATCCCGTTCAAGCTCGAGTTCGACTTCGCCTACTGGTCCAGATTGGCCCGGGCCGGTCTTCCCGTGTCCCTGTCCTCGGTACTTCTGCTGATCCAGCTCCGCGGCGACGTCCTGGGGCTCGCGTCCGTCCACTCGGCTTCGGACGTCGGCATCTACGACGTGAGCGTGAAGATCTACGAGCTCGGCACCTCCTTCGCCTATCTGTTCGGAGGACTGCTGCTGCCCCTGCTCTCCCGGGATCTCCTCGCGGGCGGCCGACGCTACGTCGAGCGGTTGGGCGGTGCGTTGGGGGTCGTGATCGCAGCTTTCACGCCGGGCGTCATCCTCCTCGTCTTCTTCGGCGAGAACGCGGCCGTCCTGATCGGCGGTGAGGCGTTCAGGGCCGCCGTCCACCCGATCCGGATCCTCGGCCTCGCCATGGGCATCGGAGGCCTTGCACACGTGCTTCGCTTCGCGACGGTCGCCGGCGAGCGACAGGCGGCCATGCTGCGCGTCGACTTCGTGGCCGTGTCGATCGGAGTCCTCACCTGGACCCTGACCATCCCGGGCCGATCCTACGTCGGGGCGGCGTTCGGGAAGCTGGCCGCGGATTCGGTCATGCTCGTGGGAGGCTTCCTTCTCGCTGGAGACCAAAGGGTGTTCGTGTCGGCCGCACGGGTGATCCCCTCGACTCTGGCGGGTGGGATCGCCATGGTCGGTGTCCTCCTGGCGCTCGAGGGGACCGGCGGCTCGTGGCTCCTGAAGAGCGCGGCCGCGCTCGTCGTCTATGCGGCATTGCTGGTGGGCGTGCCGGGCTTCCGGGCGGGGATCCGCGGATTGGCCCACGAGACCGGGGAGGGCGGAGCCGGGGCCGTGGTGGCGAACGACGCCGGGTCCTCCTGGAAGGTGGAACCCTGATGCGCATCGGATTGGTCTATCCCCACATGGATCTCGGGCCGGACAGCCCTCCGAAGGACGCCCTGGCCGTCGTCGTGCTCGAGACGGGGCGCCGGCTGGCGCGCACGGAGCGCGTCACCGCTTTCGGGAGGAGGGAGCCGGGTCGTCCCGGGCTCGAGACCTTCGAGGGGATGACCCTCCGCCGCTACCTCCCCTGGACGGACCGCGTGCTGGGACAGATGAAGCGTCTGGACGGCGTCGTCTTCCGGGACCCGCTCCGGCCGTTCAGGACGACGAAGCTGTATTGTTGGGATTTCGGCCGGAAGCTGCGAGGGGAGCTGAGGAGAGCCGAGCTCGACGTCGTCCACGTGCACGCCGTCCCGAACCTGCTGCCCGGCATCCGGAGTACCCTCCCGAACGCCCGGATCGTCTTCCACGCGCACGATCATCGGATCGCGGACTTCGACCCCCGGCGAATGCGGGACCTCCTGGCGCACGCCGACCACGTCCTGTCGTGCAGCGGGTTCGTATCGCGAGCCATCTCCGATCGGTTTCCGGACCTGGAGCCTCGCTGCTCCGTGCTCCACAACGGAGCCGACGAGGCGTTCTTCGCCGGGAGCGAGCACCCCCGCGCTCCCGGCCCCGACGCGCTCCGGATCCTCTTCGTGGGCCGATTGTCTCCGGAGAAGGGGGTGCACTCGCTGATCGAGGCCTTCGCGGCGATCGCCGATCGCCACCCGGAGGCCACCCTCGACCTGGTGGGTCCGGCGGAGATCGCGCCGTTCCAGTTCGTGGACCCCTTCGGCAAGGATCCGCGTCTGACGTCCCTCGAGGGATGGTACACGCACAGGGGAGCCTACGCGCACCACTTGAGGAGGATGATCCCGGAGGGGCTCGGGCGCCGAGTGCGGTTCCTGGGCGCCATCGCCAACGCGAGGCTTCCCGACCTCTATCGAGGAGCCACCGTCTTCGCCTTTCCCTCGATCTGGGACGAGCCGTTCGGGATGCCGGTGGTGGAGGCGATGGCGGCCGGGCTCCCCGTGGTGGCGACCCGGGTCGGCGCCTTTCCGGAGACCGTGGTCGACGGAGAGACGGGTCTCCTGGTCCCCCCGGGCGATCCGCCGGGGCTGGCCGCGGCCCTCGACGCGCTTCTCTCCGACCCCACGTCGAGAGCCGGCATGGGGGCCGCGGGCCGGGCGAGGGCCGAGCGGCACTTCACGTGGGAATCGATCGTGGGGCGGCTCCTCGACCTCTATCGGGAAGCCCGGCCGGCGAGAAAGGACACGTAGAGAGCCTCGAGCTCGCGCGTCTTCCGGTCCCACGTTCCCTCCGCGACCACGGCGTCCCGCGCGGCGCGTCCGAGAGAGGCCCGCCGCGCCGGCTCGACGAGGAGCGTGTCGACCGCGCGGGCCAGATCTCCCGGATCGCTTCGACGGACCCGAACGGCGGTTGCTCCGGGGCGGACGACCCCCTCTCCCTCGGTCTCGTAGGAAACGACCGGGACCACCCCCGAGGCCATGGCCTCGAAGACCGGGAGCGGAAGCTCCAGACAGACGGAGGCTGCAAGGAGCACGCTCGAGCCCCGATAGACCTCGGGGAGCCGGTCGTGCGTGTGGAAGGGGAGGAACGCCACCCCCTCGCGGTCGGCCCCCAGAATCCCCTCGACCGTGCGGATGTAGCCCCGTCCACGCTGGAGGACCTCCCGATGGATCCGGCCCAACCGGGTCCGTCCGTAGAACGTCTCGAGGGCCGCTACGTGGGGGTCGTCCGAAACCCCTTGAACCCATTGCCAAGGCATCAGGCCGGGAGAGCCGACGACGCGGAGACGAATGCCCGGATGGCGCCGGCGGAGTCTGACGAAGGCCTCGGCCATTACATGGAGGCCCTTCTCCGGGGACAGGCGTCCGACGTAGAGCAGCTCGCTGTCGAGGCCCCCGGCGCCGGCCGCGCCGGTGGCGCTCGCGGGGCGGAACCGCTCCACGTCCACCCCGTGGAGCAGCGTTCGGGCGCGATCTTCGAGGGAGGGGAAGCGATCGGCGAGCCGGTCCCTGATCTGGTCGCGTACGCAGACGATCAGGTCCGCGGCCTGGAGCCCGTCGATCACCCACGACGGGGGCAGGTGGGTGATCAACTCGTCGTGGAGGTGGAGCACCAGCAGGGCACCGGGGAGCGCCTGCCGGATCGAGGGCAGGTACTGAGCCTGCGTGGACAGATGAACCACCGCGGGCTTCGTTTCCCGCAGCCGCGCGAGCAGCGCCGCGAGGAAGCGGCGGTAGTAGCCCGCGGCGAGGAATCGGGGCACTCCGGCGCGCGCGGTCACGCCGCCCAGGATCTCGCGCGCGCTTTCCTGCCATCGGGGATCTCCCTCCAATCGGACCACGCGGACGCCCTCGCGCAGCTCCTCGGGGGCTTCACCCTTGCCTCGCCGGGCGTGGAGGGAGACGTCGTGCCCCCGCGCGGCGAGGCCCCGCGCGTATTGCCACGTCGCCAGGGTGACGCCGGACATGCCTCCGGGGCCGAGCCGGTCCCTCGGCTGAAGGGCGAACGCGATCCGCATTCAGGCCCCCGCGCTCGGCCCCCCGGGCCTCCGGGACAGCCGGCGCACCGGTTTCCGAAGGGAGAGGTAGTGCCTCTTCCCGTCGATCACCGTCCTTCCCGCCCACGCGGAGACGGTGTGGACGCCGTGCGGATACGGACCGGAAGGATCCGCGTCGATGCGTCCCACAGGCTCCTCCCTGAACGTCGTGGGGGATAGCTCACGGATCTCGAAGAGGAGGACGGCCCTGCCGTAGGACCCGGTGCAGTCCTGCCCCGGCCGATACAGACGGCCCTCGTGCTCGAACACGGGCCCGGCGGACCGCGCGCCGAGCGGGTCGGTCTTGATCGGATTGAGGGGGTGGGCGCGCCACGGCCCCAGCGGATCCTCGCTGAGCCAGCAGTGCAGCTCGGCGTGGGTCGCATCCCTCGCGTCGCCCCCGAAGAGCCACCACGTCCCCCGGTGGAAGAAGGGCGTGCAGTCGACTCCGGGCGTCTCCGGAAGCATGTCGCCGGCCTCCTCGAATCGGGTGGAGCCGGTGTCGGCGGAGAAGAGCTTCACCGCACCGCCTGCGGCCATCTCCGGCACGCACCACCGCTGCCCGCCACGGCTCAGCAGGATCGGGTAGCTGAGGTGGTGATTCCGCTCGAGGACGACCGGGGAGGACCCCGGGTCCTCGAGCCGCACGGAGACGATGACCCCCCTGTTCGCACGGGCGAGGAACCGCTCGGCCAACAGGGGTGAGGTCGCCTCGTCGAGGCCCATGGGATCCGCCAGGTAGTCTTCTCCGGCCAGCTCGGACAGCCAGCGCACGTCACGGAGGTCTGGATCGATGAGGAGGGTGGCGACCGGTCGATCGAGGATGCCCACGGTCCACTTCTCCTCGAGGAAGAGCTCCTGCCGGACCTTTCGAAGGAACCCCACCGTCAGGGACGCCAGGAGCTCGAGGGCACCGGGCCTCCGTGGCGTCGGAGCCTCCTCCTGCCACATGGGGAAGGCTTCCAGGCCGCGCCCCCCGTCCGCGAGCTCCCGAGCGCCGCGCCGGAGCCAGGACGCGCAGCATCCTTCCAGGCGGGTCCGCGTCGTGGACACCGAGTGGAGCGCCGTGGGAACTCGACCCACCGCGAGGATCCTCCTCCGGCCGTCGGCGGGGTCCCACGCCAGCAGCCGACCCGCCACCGCCGGCATGCGTCTTCCCACGGCCCACCGCGCCGCCTCAGCCGTCGAGCCCGGCGCGGGGCCGTCCAGGTTCCAGGACCACCCACCCCAGCGACAGGACACCTCTGCGAAGGAGGCTGGCGAGGACCGACCGAGAGAGAGGGCGAAATCCACAGCCGATGCGGCGGCGATATCGTACGAGGTGTGCCGCGACGCGGCGCCGCCGACCTCTCGACGGACGCCGGACAGGTGGTGGCCGTCCTCCAGCAGAAGGTCGACGGCCCGGCGCTGCCAGGGAGCGATCTCCTCGGGACCCTCGAGGATCAGGAAGCGGGCCACGGACCGAAGGCGCGGGACTCCATCAGGGCGGGGTCCGCCTGCCGGGTCGCTGTGCCGAGTCCGATCCCGGCGCCGGCGAGATGAGCGCGTGTTTCACGTGTTCGGCCCACTGCAACAGGGACGGGAAGGGAATCGCGGCGAGGTCGACCACCATCCGGACGCCGTTGTAGTTCCTGAACCACCAGGCCACGAGCACCGCCCGAGCGCGCCACCGGCACCAGCCGCGGGTGAGGTTCCGCCGAAGCATGGACCAGTATCCGCGATAGAGGTTCCACACGGGGAGGCTGATCCGCCCATCCAGGGTGGTGTCATGCCAGGTCGAACGCTCCTTCGGCAAGGTCTTGGCCCGGGTGTACCGATCCTTGTGATCCCGCACTTGCAGCAGCGGCCGCCGGACCTTGAGGAACGGCCCGCGTAGCGCGAGCTCGGCCACGAGCGCCTTGTCGGCGCCGTGGAAGCTCTGAAGCAGTACGGACCGCTCCAGGGCGGAGCGCCTCACGAGCCCCATCACCTCGTAGGATGGGTGGGGCCGGAGCACGACGGGCGCGAAGCGCCGTACGGGGTCCTCCGACCCGGTCCCCTCCAGCGCGCTGTCGTACACCGCGAGCGGGTGACCGTCGGCGTCGATGTACTCCAGGAGCGTCTGGCACAGTACCGCGTCCGGAGCCGCCTCGAGGGCGCCCACGCAAGCGGCCAGGTATTCGCGGTGGAGGACGTCGTCGTGAGGGGCCCACTTGAAGTACCTGCCCTTCGATTCGTGGAAGGTCCGGTTGTAGTTCGGGTGCGCCCCCAGGTTTCGCGGGTTTCGCAGGAAGCGGACCCGCGAGTCCGCGCGTGCGAATCCTTCGCAGATGCACGGTGTCGCATCGGTGGAAGCGTTGTCACAGATCACCAGCTCCAGATCGTCCAGGCTCTGCGCGAGGATCGACTCGATGGCCTCGCCGATGTACGCCGCGCCATTGAACACGGGCATTCCGATCGACACCAGCGGCGCCGCGCGCCTGGATTGCCCCCTTCCTGCGGCTTCGCGATCCATCGCGTCGACCTTTCCGGGGCGCGCCGTCATAGAGCGACCACCTTCGGATGAAGGCCCAGGTCCTCGAGGTTCCGCGCGATCTCCTCCCGATACACGGGATTCATGACGACCACCGTTCCGGGGGGCTCGCGCCTCAGATCCCCGGGCGCCATGATCTCGTGCCCCGACCCGGGCATGAAATGCCCTCGTTTATGGGGATTCACGTCCACGACCCCCGATACCCTTCGGCCCGAGTCAACCGCACTGAGGAAGGCCACGGCCTTCGACCCCGAGCCCCACAGCACGATCCGGCCCGCGGCCGTCGCCTCGTCGAGCGTCCGGCTCCAATCCGCGACCCGCAGCGTGAATCTTCGAGAGAACGACGAGACGAGCGCGTCGACATGCGCGACCTCAGCCTCCTCCGCCGAGGGCCGTTCGCCTCCGCGCCCAGAGGAGAATCGGAACTCGACACCGAGATACTGGCCCTCATACAGCGCCCGAACGCGCGTAACCTCGAATCCCTGTCTCCGCACAAGTCCGGTCAGGGACCGCGGAGTGAAGTAGGAGCAGTGCTCGTAGTAGATGTCCTCGAACGCGCATCGCTCGAGGATCCGTATGGACTCCGGCACCTGGAGGTACCCCACGGAGGACCCGTCGGCCCGCGCGGCCCTGGCCATGGCACGGGCGAACCCGATCGGATCGTGGACGTGCTCCAACGTCATGAGCGAACAGATCAGGTCCGCCGCCGGCCCGTCGTACGATTCCGAGAAGAACTCCCGCTTCACCGTGGCCGAAGGAACGTCGTCCAACACCCCTCGACTCGGGTCGAAGCTCGGGTCGTAGCCCACGCCCTGGTTGGGCCCCGACCCGCAGAGTAATCCGAGGAACTCTCCCTTTCCGCACCCGACCTCCAGGACGTGCTTTCCCCGGAGATCGTGCCTCTCGATCAGCTCGTTGGCGAGGTCTGCCTGGAAACGTCGAAACGTGGGCGAGAATCCCTGGGTCTCCTCGTACCTGGACGAATACCGGACCAATCCGGGGTTGAACGCCACGTTCCGGATGAACCCGCATTCGCGACAGGAGGCGAGGACGATGTCGCCCCGCGGATAGCCCCGTGCGTCGTCCTCCGTGTCCACGAGGATGCAACTGCTCACAGGCACGTCCGTGAGGTCGAAGAACGGCTGCATCCGACTCCCGCAGGTCGTGCAGGTCGCGTCTCCCACGCCCGCCGCACCACGTCCCTCGCGCCCCATGGCTCGGTATGCCTTGGTCTCAGAGGATGGAGGGCTCGGGGAGGGGAAGCAGAAAGCGCCCACCCCCAGCGAGGTAGTCGCCCTGCTGGGCCAGGATTTCCTCGGCGAAGTTCCAGGCCAGCAGCAGCGTGACGTCTGGGCGGTGCTCCTTCAGCCACTCCGGTGCGCGAATCGGGATGCGGCTGCCCGGCATGAAGCGACCGTGCTTGTGCGGATTCCGGTCCACGATCACCTCCAGGTCGGATCCGTCGATCCGGGCCGCACTCAGCAGCGTACACGCCTTCGCTGCCGCCCCGTACCCCGCCAGTCGGGCGCCCGACGCCCTCAAGTCGTCGAGGAGGGTGCGCAGAGACGCGAGCAGCGCCCTGACCCGATCGGCGAATCCCTGGTAGTAGGCCGTCGCGTCGAGGCCCAGCTTCGCTTCCGTCTCCAGGAGCGTATCCACGGAGTCGTCCCCCTCCCCGCCCCTGGAGAGGAAGACGCGGAGGGACCCTCCGTGGATAGGCGTCCGCACCACCCGCGTCAGGACCAGCCCGTGCCTCGCGAAGAGGGCGCGGGCCGCCGACAGCGAGAAATAGCAAAGGTGCTGGTGGTAGATCGTGTCGAACTCCAGTCGGTCGACGAGGTCGCGCACGTAGGGGAATTCAATCACCGCGACTCCGTCGTCCTTCAGCATACGCGCGATCCCCGCGACGAAGCCGTTCGTATCCGCTACGTGGGCGAGAACGTTGTTCGCGTGGACGACGTCGGCGGCGACGCCGTCCGCGACCAGCTCGTCGGCCATGTCGCGTGTGAAGAAGGCGATACGCGTGTCGATCCCCAGGGCCTGGGCCCTACGGGCGGGGCCCGGCGCGGGATCGATCCCGAGGACCGGGATCCCGCGGTCTCGGTAGTTGCGAAGCAGATACCCGTCGTTCGAGGCGATCTCCACGACGAGGCTCCGCTCGCCGAGTGGACGCCACGCGAGCAGCTCCTCCACGGAGGTCCGGAAGTGGGAGAGGAGCGCCCCGGAAACCGACGAGTAGTAGGGGTAGTCGGCGCCGAAGAGGACGTCGGGCCGCACCGTCTCGGCGATCTGCATGAGGCCGCAGGCTGGGCAGGCCACGACGGTCAGCGGGCACAGAGGATCGTCCTCGGCGAGCGCCTCTACACTCACCAGCCGGTCGGCCAGCGGCGTAGGACCGAAATCGAGGACCGCCCCGAGAGGTCCCGAGCCGCAGGACCGGCACACGGCCATGGTCGTATAGAGCCGGGAATCCATCATCAGCCGTCGACTTCGGCTCCGGCCGGGGCCCTCTCCCGTCCGGCCCATCGGAGGGAGGCGTCCACCTTCCCTCGCGCGACCAACCTCTTGAGATGCGCGATACGCATGAACCGCGGCCCCTCGAAGTCCTCCACGGAAAGGCCCACCCGGCAGAACAAGCCGTAGAGCTGTTCCACGCCGCGACGTGCCGTCCACATGGGCTTGAAGCCGTGGAGCGTACGCGCGATCCGGTTGCAGTCCACGCGATAGCACCGGAGATCCGGTCCCGCGTCCGGCGCGAACGTGATGCGGCTGTCGGGCACGACGTCGCACACGATCTCGGCGAGCTCGCGCACCTGGTAGTTCTCCGTGGTGGTCCCGACGTTGAAGGCCCGGTCGTGGACCGCCTCCCGCGGGGCCTCCAACGCCGCCACGTAGGCTCGTGCGATATCCTCGACGTGGACGATGGGTCGCCAGGGCGACCCATCGCTCTTCAGGTACACCTCTCCCGTGGTGAAGGCCCAGGCGGTGAGGTTGTTCAGGACGAGGTCGAAGCGCATCCTGGGCGACGCGCCGTAGGCGGTCGAGGCCCGGATGAAGGTGGGCGAGAACGACTCCGAGGCGAGGTCCCGCAGGGCCCCTTCGACGTTCACCTTCGACCGGCCATACGGCGTCACCGGATTGAACGCCGCGCCCTCGTCCAGGAAGGCATCCCCCGAAGCCCCGTACGTGCTGCAGGAGGAGGCGAACAGGAAGCGCGGCACGCCGGCCTCTCGCGCGAGCGTCGCGAGCCGGATCGCGGCTCTCTCGTTGATCTCCTCCGTCAGCGCGGGGTCGTAGTCCCCGAGGGGGTCGTTGGAGAGGCCGGCGAGATGGATGACGGCGTCGAACCCCGCCAGGAGGTCCGCGGGAACGTCCCGGACGTCTTCCACGTGCTCCTGCACGTCCGCCAGATCCCCGGCGAAGGTGCACTCGCGGAAGAGGTCGGAGTCGAGCCCAACGACGCCATGATCCCGCTCCAGCAGCATCGGTACGAGGACCGAGCCGATGTACCCTTTGTGCCCCGTGACCAGGACGCGCATCATCCCCGACCCGTTCGCGACGGTCCCCGGCGCCGGGGTCCGTACCCCTGCGACGGAGCCGGGCTCAACTCCAGGTCTTCCACGGCGCCTCCCCCTCGTTCCACAGCCGTTCCAGGCGAACCTTGTCGCGGAGCGTGTCCATGCACTGCCAGAACTTGTGGTGGCGGTAGGCCATCAGCTGACCGTCGGCCGCCAGGGCGCTCAGGGGCTCGTACTCGAAGTGGGTGTTGTCCCCCTCGATGTAGTCGAAGACCTCCGGCTCGAGGACGAAGAAGGCGCCGTTGATCCACCCCTCCGCCGCTTGCGGCTTCTCCGAGAAGGTCGCGACGCGATCGCCCTCGAACTCCAGGTGTCCGAACCGGGCCGGCGGGCGCACGGCCGTCACGGTGGCGATGCGCCCGTGCGCCCGATGGAACTTCAGGAGCTCGTCGAGGTCGATGTCGGCCACCCCGTCTCCCCAGGTGAGCATGAAGGTGCTCTCACCCACCCAGGGCTGGAGGCGCTTGACCCGGCCTCCGGTCTGGGTCTTCAGTCCCGTCTCGACCAGGTCCACGGTCCAGTCGGGAATCCGCTCGTTGGCCCCGTACTCGACCTCCCGGGTCTTCATCTTCACCGTGATGTCCCTCTCGAGGAGGGGGTATTCCATCATCCACTTCTTGATGTACTCGCCCTTGTATCCCAGGGCGATGACAAATCGGGAATGCCCGTAGCTGGAGAAGTGCATCATGATGTGCCAGAGGATCGGCCTTCCCCCGATCTCCACCATGGGCTTGGGTCGAACTTCCGTCTCTTCGGCCAAACGGGTGCCCAGGCCACCCGCGAGGATGGCGACGTTCATGTGCGCTCTGTGGGCTGGGGAATACGCTCGCCGGCGCGGCCGTGCCCTCCGGAGTGCCAACCCTCCGGCGCCCGTCGACATACCTCCCGCACCGGGCTACGTTGGGTCCCCACCGAGGGCGTCCGGGGGTCGTGCGAAGGGCGCGTCGGCGCCTCGCATCGCCCCCTCACGGGGCGCCGTCGCAGGGGCGCCACGCGATTTGCCGCGCCAGACATCCCGGGAGGAGGAAGCATTGCGAGACCAGAGGGGGCCGGGTGTCCGTGGCGCGGTTTCGGGGGCGCGCCGGCGGTGCCCGATACCTGAATGAATACCATCGTCGCGCCGTCCGGAGCAAGCGTGACGATGGGACGCCGAGGGGGACACGCGCGTGAGTGAGGAGGTCTTCGAAGACCGTTCTCCCGTGTTCGTTCTCGGCGCCGGGCGGTCCGGTACGACGCTCCTGGCCCGCATGCTGGACGCTCATCCCGACGTCGCGATCGCCGACGAGATCATCTACTTCGACATCATCTCGATGGCAAAGGAAATCGTGCCGCGGCTGGATTCGCTTTCGGACATCGACCGGTTCTTCTCCCTGCTGCCCTCCATGGACCACGTGCGTTACTGGAGCAACGTCGACGGGGTGCTCGCGCGGGTGAGAGAGCGCCTCGTCGCCGAAGCGCCGACGAGCTACAGTCGTTTCTATCTGTATTTCATGGAGGCGTGGGCGGAGCGTTCGGGCGCTCGTCGGTTCGGCGAGAAGACCCCCTGGAACGTGCGGCACCTCGAAGAGCTCCTGACCATGTTCCCGCGGTGCCGGATCCTGCACATCGTGCGCGACCCGCGCGCGGTGGTGGCGTCGCGCCGAGCCATGCCGCGGTCGTCCAGGGACGTGGTGACCAACGCGGTCAAATGGCTTCTCGACGTGGAGTCGGCGCGGGGCTTCCTCCGCGAGAACCCGTGGAGCCGGGAGCACGTTCTCGAGGTACGGTACGAGGACCTGGTCCAGGATCCAGAGGGGGTGCTGCGTTCGATCTGCGACTTCATCGGGGAGCCGTTCGACACGGGGATGCTGGCGTTTCAGCGATCCACGAGCGTGATGTTCCGCGACCAGCCCTACCGGACGGGAGTGTTCAGGCCGGTCTTCTCCGACTCGATCGAGGCGTGGCGTCACGAGCTCGACGATGCCCAGGTCGGGCTGATCGAGATCATCGCGGCGCCCTTGATGCGGCACTACGGCTACGCGCCTGCCTCGCCGAGGCGTGCGGGGGTCCCCGCGCTGATGGCACAGGCGCTTCGGGAGTTCGTGGCCTGGCGGTCCTTCAAGCGGGAGGAGAGGGCGCTCTTCCGTGAAGAGGGCGAGATCCGGTTTCGGCACTCGGCCGGAAGGCAATACCGGCTGTTGGCCCGGGTTCTCGCGCGCCGTTTCGGCGGATCTCCGGAAGGTCGCCCGAGCGGAGACGGGGATCGGGCGCTCCCGCCTTCGGCGTCCGCGGAACGACCGGGCCCTGCGGAGTGAGCGCGACGGAAGGCACGAGCTGGACCACGACCGGATCGTGGTGGAGGGCCCTCCTCGGACCCGGTCCCCTCCTGATCTGCGCGCTGGCGTGTGGCCGCAGCGGCGACTCGGGGGCGCAGAGCCGGTCGGAGGGACGCCCCTTCGACATTCCTGCCTTCGCCCACGGGATCATCGACTCCCTGCCGTCGCCCGCGGATTCGTGCTGCCTGGACATCCTCGCCGTGGGCGATATCGACGGAGACGGACGATCCGACGTGATGGTCGCCGGGCAGCGGGGCGAGGGTGCCTACTGGTACCGGGCGCCGCTCTGGAAGCGCTACCACATCACTGCGGGGGAGTTCACGACGGACGGCGAGGTGGTCGATCTCGACGGCGACGGCGACGAGGACGTGCTCCTTAGCTCGTACTCCCCGGCTCGAATCGAGTGGTGGGAGAACAACGGGGAGCCGATGGCCTCCGCGGGGTGGGTACGGCATACCATCGGCGACCACTACGCGCACGACCTCGCCACCTCTGACCTCAACGGCGACGGCAAGATCGACGTGGTGATGTTCCGGAAGGACCCCGAGCACGAGCTCGCGTGGTTCGAGGCCCCATCCGATGCCCGGGGCGCATGGACCCGCCACACGATCGACGAGCCGATGGGGGAGGGGTTGGCGCTCGGCGACCTCGACGGCGACGGCGACGTCGACATCGTCGCGGCTCGTTCCTGGTACGAGCACGACGGCACGAAGTGGCGTCGCCACGAGATCGTGCCGGCGTCGAGGTGGAACGACGAGGCGCGCCTGGCCCTGGGCGACCTCGACGGGGACGGGGACCTGGACGTGGTCATGGCGGTCGCGGAGGGAGCCGGCCGCGTCTCGTGGTTCGAGAACCCGCGATGGGTGGAGCACGCCATCGACGAAAGGAGGTTGGAGGGCGTGCACAGTCTGGAGGTCGCCGACTTCGACGCCGACGGCTCGCCGGACGTGTTCGCCGGACAGATGCACACCAGTCAGCGGAAGAGCCTGGTCGTCTATCGGAACGCCGGGAGGGGCAGATCGTGGCTTCCCATTCCGGTGGCGTCCACGGGGACACACAACGCCAGTGTGGCCGACATCGACGGGGACGGCGATCCCGACATCATCGGAAAGAACTTCGACGGCCCCAAGGCAGTGGAATATTGGGAGAACGCGTGGGCGGAGGTGGTCGACGAGTCCACGAGCTGGAGCCGGATTCGGGTCGACAGCACCCGGGAGCGCTTCGCCGGCGGCGTGGCCTTTCTCGGGCTGGCCGCGGGGGACGTGAACGGGGACGAAGCCGTCGACGTCCTCTCCGGGAAGTACGTCTACTACAACCCCGCCGGGGACCTGTCGCAGCCATGGACGCGCTCGACCCTCCCCCGGGACGTGGACCTCATGTTGGCGACGGACGTCGACGGGGACGGACGCGTGGACGCCATCGGACAAGCGCTTCCCTCGGTGTACCTGGTCGACCCCGCCGACGAGTCCGGCGGGGGCTGGACGGTCACCGAGGTCGCCGACCTTCCTCCCACGAACCACCAGAACAGTCAGGGCTACGCGGTGGCGGACGTGGAGCGCGGCGGCCGTCCCGAGGTCGTGTTCACCACCGGCCGGGGAATCTGGTATCTGAAGATTCCGGAGCGCCCCCGCGAGGGTCCGTGGCCGAAGGTCCAGGTGACGGATTCGGCCACCGAGGACGCGCTCGGCGTGGCGGACGTGGACGGGGACGGTGACGTGGACGTCGTCGGGGCGCCGAACGGCCACGAGCTGGGGTGGTGGTCGAACCCGGGGGGGCGGCCAGGCGGCTGGGTCTACTCACGCGTGGGCGTGATGGAGAACTGGATCGACCGCGTGGCGGCCGGCGACGTGGACGGGGACGGACTCACGGACGTGGTCGCGACCGAGGAGAACGGCGAGGCCACGGGGGCGCGGACCTTCTGGTTCGAGCAGGATCTCCCCGGGCCGGGGACGGGGGGGAGGGCACCCGCGTGGATCCGGCACACCATCGCGATCCAGGGCAGCACGAATTCGATGGATTTGGTTGACATGGACGGGGACGGAGACCTGGACGTCGTCACCGGCGAGCACCGCGGCGCCGACCGCGTGGTGTGGTGGGAGAACGTCCAGGAGGCCTCGAGGTGGCGGGCCCACCTGGTGGACGCGGGGGTGGAGACCCACCTCGGCGCGCGTGCCTTCGATCTGGACGGGGACGGGGATCCGGACCTGGTGGGGATCGCCTGGGACGACTTCGGCTCCATGTACCTGTGGCGGAACGACCGCGGGTCAGGGTCTCATTGATTCGAGCGTTGCCGGCACGCCAGGCCGGCGCTGGCTCCGAGCGCGAACGCGCCCAGAAGCACGAGGCCGACGCGCGCCCCGACGCCCCGGGCCACCGCCGCGCCGCTCATGCGAAGCCTCCGTGCCCGGGTGCGAGCCTCCCGCGCAGCGTCCGGCGAGCGTGGCAGAGGATGACGCGCGCCGAACCTTCCGTGAGCGACAGCCGCTTCGCGACCTCACGATGACTGAGCCCATCGATATCGTAGAGTCGGACGACGGCCCGTTGGGTTGCACTCAGCGACGCCATGGCCGCGTCCAGGTCGGCCGACAGCTCGGCCCGCTCGGCCTCCCGGCTCGGGTCGACGCGCTCCCCCGCCGCCAGCGCGTCGTGGAGCGGAGCCATGGGATGGCGGGCGGCCCGGCGCCGCAGGTCGAAGGCACGGTTGCGGACGATCGCGAGCAGCCACTTGCCGAAGCGCTCCGGATCGCGGCAGTCACCGATCCGACGGAGCGCCACGATGAACGCGTCCTGGCAGACGTCCTCGGCCTCGTCGTGCTCCCCGGTACAGGCGAGCGCGACCCCATAGGCGTTGCGGACGTGTCGACGTACGAGCACACCGAAGGCCTCCACGTCGCCCCGTCGTACGCAACCCACGACCTGCCCGTCGGAACCCGACATCCCGGTCACCTCCGCCGAACCCTCCGTGCGCACCGGCCGCCGCCGACGCGGCGGCAGTCTGCCTCACCCCTGCGCAGGGGGCGTGCCTCGCGTGGATTCGTTGGGGCGCAACGGGTTCCGGGCGACATCGCCGCCCGTTGTGCGTGCGGATTCCGCAGGCGGCATGCGGATTCCGCAGGGCGGCGGATCCCCGGGGCACGTCGACGAGGGAGGCGCGCGGGCCGAGCGGGCGGCGCGCCGCCGCGTCACATCAGGTCGTAGCGCTTCAGCTTGTCGTAGAGCGTCCGCTCACCGATCCCGAGGCGCTCGGCCGCCAGCCGGCGGTTGCCGCCCACGCTCGCGAGCGCCGAGCGGATGGCCTCGCGCTCGATGTCCTCCATCGTGGTGGGCGCCGTGGCTCCGGCCGAGGGCGCGGAGGGCGCGACGTCGCGCCCCTCGATCCGGTTGGTCTCCGCGAGGATGGCGGCGCGCTCCAGGGTGTTGGCGAGCTCGCGGATGTTCCCCGGCCAGGGTGCGGCGGCGATGAGGGCACGGGCGCCGTCGGAGAGCGTGAGGCCGGGGCGCCCCAGGTCGGCCGCGATCCGCGACAGGAGCGTCTCGGCCAGCGGCAGGATGTCGCCGCTCCGCTGGCGCAGCGCGGGGAGCCGGATGGGGAACACCGCCAGGCGGTGGTAGAGATCCTCGCGGAAGGTGCCTGCGCGCACCATCGCCTCGAGGTCCTGGTTCGTGGCGGCGATCCAGCGCACGTCCACGGTGAGCGTGCGCGTGCCGCCCACGCGCTCGAAGGTCCGGTCCTGGAGCACGCGCAGCAGCTTGGCCTGCAGCTCGGACTTGAGCTCGCCGATCTCGTCGAGGAAGAGCGAGCCGCCGTCCGCCAGCTCCAGGCGCCCGCGGCGTGCTGCGGTGGCGCCCGTGAACGCGCCCTTCTCGTGCCCGAAGATCTCGCTCTCCATGAGGTTCTCGGAGATCGCGGCGCAGTTCACGACCACGAGCGGGCCGTCCGCCTTCGCGCTGCGCGCGTGGATCGTGCGGGCCACCACCTCCTTGCCGCTGCCGCTCTCGCCCAGGAGGAGCACGGTCGCGTTGGTGGGCGCGACCCTCTCGACCGCCTTCAGCACCGGGGCCATGGAGGGATCGCCGTAGCTGAGCGGCGGTAGTCCCGCCGTGGTGTCGCGCTTCACCGCGTCGCGATGCGTGAGCAGGCTCCTGCGCTCGAGCGCCCGGCTCGCCACCAGGCGGATCTCGGCCGGGCCCGACAGCGGCTTCTGCAGGTAGTCGAACGCGCCGAGCCGCGTCGCCTCCACCGCCGACTCGATCGTGCCGTGCGCGGTGAGGACCACCACCTCCATCTCGGGTGTCTCCGCGCGCACGCGCCGTACCAGGTCCATCCCGTCGAGCGCACCAGGCATGCGCAGGTCCGTGATCATGAGGTCGAACGCGCGCGCATTCAGGAGCGCGAGCGCCTCCATCACGTGGCCGGCGGTGGAGACGTCGTGCCCCTGGTCCTCCAGCGCCCCGGCGAGGAACTCCCGGATGCCGGGCTCGTCCTCGACGACGAGGATGTTCGCCATCTACACGACCTTCCGTTCGGGGATGGCGATGCGGAACAGCGCGCCGCCGCGCTCGCGGTTCCTCGCCTCGATGCGCCCTCCGTGCCTCTCGACCGCGGCGCGCGCGACGGCGAGCCCCAGTCCGGTCCCGTTCGTCCGCGTCGTGAAGAACGGATCGAAGATCCGACCCTCGTCCCCGGGGGGGAGGCCGTTCCCCGTGTCCGCCACCTCGAAGACGAGCTCGCCCCCGCTCTGGTCGACGAGGACGCTCACCGCGCCCTCGCCCGACGCCTGTCGAGCGTTCATGAGCACGTTGAGGAGCGCCTGGCGGACGCGCGCGGCGTCGAAGGCCCATGTGCGCCCGGGCCCGCGCGCCTCGAGGTCGAAGGGCCCCCCGTCCACGTCCTCGATGAGCTGCTTGGCCATCTCGAGGGGGTCGGCCTCGGTGAGCTGCATCGGTGCCGTGCGCGCGAAGTCGAGCAGGTCGGCCGTGAGCGCCTCCAGGCGGTTCGCCTCGGAGACCACGCGTGCGACGCGCTTCCTGTCCGGCGAGTCCTCCGGCAGCTTCTCCGCCACGAGCTGCGCGTTCCCCTTGAGCGAGGCGAGCGGGTTGCGGATCTCGTGCGCCAGCACCGCCGACATCTGGCCGAGGACCGCCAGGCGCTGCTGCTCCTCCATGGTGTGGCGCGCGGCCTCGTAGCGCTCCCAGGCGCGCCAGCTCAGCACCGCGAGGGAGAGGAGGAGCGCCGCGGCCAGGGCGCTGAGCCCGAGGTTGCGTCGTCCCCCCGCGAGGACCTCCGTCGCGACGGGGTCGAACTCGATGACGTTCCAGTACGCGTCGCGGAAGACGCCCCGCCGGTCGGCACGCTCCTCGCGCGAGGGCAGCTCGGGCCGCTCGGCTCCCTCGGATGCCGAGCGTATCGGTGGCCGGGGCTGGAACGCGCGCATGCGGTCGCCCACCGGGAACATCGCCGAGGCCTGGTCCGGCCGGTACGAGGTGGGCCGCACGATCGGCGTGCTCCTCGTGCCCGCCTCGGCCAGGATCGAGTCGCCCGGGCCGATCACCGCCAGGTAGCGTAGGCCGGAGGCCGCGTGGGCCTCCAGGATCTCCTGGAGCGTCGCGGCATCGACCTCGCTCTGGGGCCGGCGGGAGCGCATCGCGTTCCCGAGCGCCTCCGCCTGCCCGAGGTTGAGCGTGTCGACCGCCGCGCGTACGACGCGGTAGTTCAGCCACGAGCCGATGACGAGGATCGCGGCCATCGCCACGGTCGTGATCATCCATCCCAGGCGGGCCGGTGCCTTCGGCTCTTCGTGCCTCGTCATGTCTCGTTCTCGTCGAGGGTTCCCGTCCGCCTCACGCCCCGCCACCCTATATCGTAGATCCAGCCCAGGCACAGAGCCACGGGAAAGCCGGTGACGACCGTGGCCACCAGGAAAGGATAGGTCCAGTCCGAGCGCGGCAGGGCCGGCAGGATCAGCTCGGCGCCCTGCAGCACGGCGAAGCCGCCGGCGGCGTACGCCGCGGCCGTGCGGTAGACGCGTCTCCGCCGGAGCTCGCGGTGGAGCCGGCCGAAGGCCGAGGCCCCGTGGCGCGGGACCGCGGGGCCCGCGACGAGGGGATCGCGCACCGGCGCCAGGGGCGGCTCCCCGCGCCAGCGTAGCGCCCTGCGCACGAGGCCGCGCAGCGTCTCCGGCCCCGCCAGCGGCTTCTGCACGAAGTCGAAGGCGCCGAGCTTCATGGCCTCCACCGCCTCCGGGACGGATCCCTGCGCCGTGATGAGCACGATCTGCGTGAACGGATACGCGGCCCGCGCCCGGCGCAGCACCTCCATCCCTCCGTGCTCGCCGGGCATCGCCAGGTCGAGGAGCACCACGTCGAACGGCCGCTCGCGCAGGAGCGCCAGCGCCCCCGCTCCGTCCACGGCCACGTGCACGCGGTGGCCCTCCCCCGCCAGGCAGTCGCGCGCAAACTCGCGGATCCCCTCCTCGTCGTCGACGACGAGCACCGAGCCCGTCGGCCGCTCCTCGGGAATGGGCTTGCTGCTCATGAACGGCTCCGCGGATCGGCGGGAGGGAGGAGAACGCATGCGCCGGCTACTGAGGGCAGGGGACGTGCCACCTCCCGACCTCCATGTGGGACAACGGCTCCGGCCCGCCGCGACGTCCACGGCCGCCTGCGGAATCCGCAAGGATCCTGCGGAATCCGCAGGATCCCGCGACCACCCCTCCCCCGAAAAGCCGCCAACCGCGCGGCTTTCCGTCGAGGCACGGCAGTTGCCTCTCTCCAGGGTGAACGACACACGGACGCACGGAGGCCTTCGAGCCATGTCATCGCTGAATCCCGTTGCAAACGATCACACGCTGGGCGCGACGCTCGCCCCGCCCTTCGAGGACGCGACGCACCTCGACGCACACGCCGGACTCGGCCTGCGCCGGGCACGCTGGGTGGCGGTGCTGGCGGGCGTGGCGGTGCTCGCCGCCGGCGCCGTGTGGTACGAGCGAGCCGGGGACGACGCCGCTCCCGCCTACCGCACGGAGGCGGTGGCGCGCGGGAGCGTGACGTCGAGCGTGACCGCGACCGGCACGCTGAACGCGGTCACGCAGATCCAGGTGGGCACGCAGGTGTCGGGTCAGATCTCCGCGATCTACGCCGACTTCAACGACCACGTGAAGGCCGGCCAGCTCATCGCGCGCATCGACCCCACGCTCCTGGAGCAGTCGGTGACCGACGCGGAGGCGGGGCTCGAGCGCAGCCAGGCCGCGCTGCTGAAGGCCCGGCAAGAGTACGACCGCAGCAAGCAGCTCTTCGACAAGAAGGTGCTCACCGAGAGCGAGTTCAACGACGCAGAGTATACGCGCTCCGTCGCGGAGGCCGACGCGAAGTCGGCGCAGGTCGCGCTGGACCGCGCGCGCAAGAACCTCTCCTACACGCGCATCTACGCGCCCATCGACGGCGTGGTGGTGGAGCGCAACGTCGACGTGGGGCAGACGGTCGCCGCCAACTTCTCGGCGCCGCAGCTCTTCCTCATCGCGAAGGACCTCGGCGAGATGGAGATCCTGGCGGCGGTGGACGAGAGCGACATCGGCGAGATCCGCGCCGGGCAGGCCGCGACCTTCACGGTGCAGGCCTATCCCGACACGACCTTCTCCGGAACGGTCCGCCAGGTGCGCCTGCAGTCGACGACCACGGAGAACGTCGTCAACTACACCGCCGTGGTGCAGGTGGCCAACTCCACGGGGAAGCTCCTCCCCGGCATGACGGCCACGGTGTCCTTCCTCACCGGCTCGGCCACCGACGCGCTGCTCGTGCCCAACTCCGCGCTCCGCTACCAGCCGAGCGAGGCCGTGCTGGCGAGCTCGAACCTGGCGCCCAGCTCCGCGGCCGAGCGCAGCACGATCCCGTCCCGGCAGGAAGATCGGGGAACGCTCTGGACCGTGGACGAGAGCGGCCACCTCGACGCGCTGAGCGTGGCGGTGGGCGTCTCGGACGGTCGCCGCACGGCGGTGAGCGGCGAGACGCTGCGGGCCGGCTTGCGCGTGATCGTCGGGACCGGCGGAGCGTCGACCTCGACCAACGCCGTGTCGAGCCCCTTCCAGAGCGCGCGGCAGAACGGGCCGCCGCGCGCCGGCTTCTGAGGAAACGACCATGACGGACGCGAGGGTCATCCGGCTCGGCCGGATCGTGAAGAGCTACAGGAGCGGGAGGAACGTGGTGCGCGCGCTGCGCGGCATCGACCTCTCGATCGGGCGCGGCGAGATGGTGAGCATCATGGGCGCCTCGGGCTCCGGGAAGTCGACGATGATGAACATCATCGGGTGTCTCGACACGCCCACGTCCGGGAGCTACCTGCTCGACGGCGTCCTGGTGGACGGGATGAGCCGCAACCGCCTCGCGGACCTGCGCAACCAGAAGCTCGGCTTCGTCTTCCAGGGCTTCAACCTGCTCCCGCGCACCTCGGCGCTCGACAACGTCGAGCTCCCCCTGCTCTACGACCGCACCGGCACGCGGAAGAACACGCGCGCCCTCGCCGCCGCCGCGCTCGCGCGGGTCGGCCTGGGCGACCGGCTGGACCACGCTCCCAACGAGCTGTCCGGCGGCCAGCAGCAGCGCGTGGCGATCGCGCGCGCCCTGGTGATGGAGCCGACCCTCCTGCTGGCGGACGAGCCCACGGGCAACCTGGACACGCGCACCTCGCTCGAGGTGATGGCGCTCTTCCAGGCGTTGAACGCGCAGGGGATGACCATCCTGCTCGTGACCCACGAGCCCGACATCGCGCAGTACGGAAAGCGCATCGTCGAGCTCCGCGACGGGCACATCGTGCACGACGCGCCGGTCCTCGGCCGCCGGTCCGCGGTCGCGGACCTCGAGGCGCGGCCCTACGAGGAAGCCCTGGAGGCCGTGTGAAGACCATGACGCTGGTGCGCGTCGCGACGGACAGCATCCTCAAGAACAAGATGCGCTCCTCGCTCACCATGCTCGGCATCGTCATCGGCGTCGGGGCGGTGATCGTCATGGTGGCGATCATCTACGGCGCGCAGAGCCGCATCCAGGCGCAGATCGACAACCTGGGCACCAACCTGATCGTCGTCACGCCCGGCTCGAGCCGGCAGGGCGGGGTCAGCCAGGGCGCCGGGACGTTCAACCGCCTCACGGTCGAGGATGCCGACAAGATCGCGCGCGAGGCCACGCTCGCGAGCGGCGTCACGCCGGTGGTGTTCACGCGTGCCCAGGTGATCGGCGGCGAGGGCAACTGGCGCACCGAGATCAACGGTGTGTCGGACGCCTACGCCTCCATCCGCAACTGGCCGCTCACGTACGGCGCGTTCTTCGACGAGGCCGACGTGCGCTCGATGCGGAAGGTGGCGGTGCTCGGCTCCACGGTGGCGGCGAGCCTCTTCCCCGACGTCGACCCGACCGGCGCGAGCCTGCAGATCCGCAACGTCCCGTTCACGATCGTGGGCGTGCTCGCGCCCAAGGGCCAGACCTCGTCCGGCGGCGACCAGGACGACGTGGTGCTCGTGCCCTACACCACGGCGCAGAACCGCCTGGCCGGCTTCAGCTTCATCGGCCAGATCATCGCGACCACCGCGTCGTCCGAGGACATCGCGCCGGCGATCGAGGAGCTGACCGCGATCATGCGCGAGGCCCACGGGCTCGGCGGCAACGAGGACGACGACTTCACGGTCCGCGACCAGACGGAGATCGCGCAAGCGGCCAAGGGGACCACCGAGGTGATGTCCTGGCTGCTGGGCGCGATCGCCTCGATCTCCCTCCTCGTGGGCGGGATCGGGATCATGAACATCATGCTCGTGTCGGTGACCGAGCGGACGCGCGAGATCGGCATCCGCATGGCCGCGGGCGCCCGCGGCGGGGACGTGCTGACGCAGTTCCTCGTCGAGAGCGTCGTGATGAGCTCCGCGGGCGGACTCGCCGGCCTGGTGGTCGGCACCCTCGCGGCCGGCCTGCTCGCGCACTTCACCGGATGGAGCATGGCCACGCCCCCCTTCGCGGCCGTGGTGGCCGTCGGCTTCTCGGCGACCGTAGGCGTCTTCTTCGGCTTCTACCCCGCGCGCAAGGCCGCGGCGCTCAATCCGATCGAAGCGCTTCGCTACGAATGACGATTCTTCGACGCTTCGGCGTCGGTGGAGGCATAGATGATCACCCGTGGACGCACCTCAACCCCCCCGAGCCCGCCCGCCGGAAGCGCGGCGCTCGTCCTCCTCTTCGTGGCGGTGCTCGCACCCGTCGCCGGGCTCGGGGGCCAGGAGGTCGGCAGCGCGCCGCGCACGATCACGTTCCAGCAGGCCGTGGAGATCGCGCTCGAGCAGAACACGACGGTGCGCCACGCCGAGAACACGGTGGCCGCGAGCGCGTCCTCCGTGCGCCAGGCGAAGATGGACTTCCTTCCCGACCTCAGGCTGAGCCTGTCGAGCGGCCAGACCTTCGGCCGCACGTTCGACCAGAACGAGGGGCAGATCGTCGACCAGACGGCGCGCTCGCTCAGCACGGGGATCTCGACGAGCGTGACGCTCTTCGACGGGCTCTCTGGGGTGGCATCCCTCAGGCAGGCCTCGCGCGCGTACGACGCGGGCACCCTCGACCTCGAGCGCACGCGGCAGACCGTCGTGTTCACGGTGGCCACGAACTTCCTCGCGCTCGTGGAACAGCGGGAGCAGCTCCGGGTCCAGCGCGAGAACCTCGCATCCGCGGAAGCGCTCGAGGCCGAGATCCGGGAGTACGTGGACGCGGGGCGGAGGACGATGGCCGACCTCTACCAGCAGCAGGCCGCGGTGGCGTCGGCGCGCTACGACGTCGTGAGCGCCGAGCGCGCGGTGCAGCTCGCCGGGGTCGACGTCGTGCAGACGCTGCAGCTCGACCCGGGCGGGGCGTACGCCTTCGAGGCGCCGACGCTCGACACCGTCGCGGCCGCGGGTGACGAGGAGGAGCTGCAGGTGCTCCTCGAGCGCGCCTACGCCGCGCGCACGGATTTCGCCGCGCAGGAGGCGCGCCGGCGCGCCGCCGAGCAGGGGGTTTCCCTGTCCGCGTCGTCGCGCTGGCCGACGGTGTCGCTGAGCGCCGGGTACAGCAGCGCGTACTCGAGCCTGGGGCTCGCGGCCTTCTCCGACCAGCTCGACCAGCGCCGGAGCGGGCAGGTCGCGCTCAGCGTGTCGGTCCCGCTCTTCGATCGCGGAGCCACCTCGGGCGCGACGGAGCGCGCGCGCCTCGCCGTGGACGACGCCGACCTGGCGATCGAGGACACGAGGCAGGCGATCGGCGTGCAGGTGGCACGGGCCTGGCAGGACCGGCGCTCGGCCGGCGCGCAGCTCGACGCGGCCCGGGCCGGGGCGGACGCGGCGGCCCTCGCCCTGGAAGCCGCGCGGGAGCGCTACGACGCCGGGGCGGCCACGCTCGTCGAGGTGACGCAGTCGCGCACGATGCAGGTGCAGGCCGCCGCGCAGCTCGTGAGCGCGCGCTACGGCCTGCTCTTCCAGCGGCTCCTGCTCGGCTACTACGTCGGGGAGCTGGACGTGGGGGACGTGACGCTGGGGTGAGGTAGCCCGACCTCCGGCCTGGCCGATCGCCGTAGGGCCGCGATCTTCGACATCTATTTCCCGGCCCGGCAGCAAATTCCTGAATCCGCCCCTGGTCCCGCAGGTGCCTTCACACGCCGCGCCGTGCGTAACCCATTGTTATACAGGAGGTTGTGACTTAGACCGTTCCGTCGCCCACGGAGGCACGCCCCTTGAGGTTAGTCGCCACCGTTTGTGCGGCGCCATGCCGCGCTCATCGGAGGATCGGCGAAGCGCCGGGGGAGTCTCGGGACGTGTCGAAGCGGAGCACAGAGATCGTAGCGCGACTCGGCCCAAGGCGCCGGCGTCGTGGGTTGGCGCTAGTGAGTGTCCTCCTGACCGCGACGTCGTGTGACACCACCTCGGCGATGTGGTGGCCCGAAGGTCACGGGTCTGGTGGAGCGGAGGCCGAGCCGGCCTCGCTCGACATCGATGCCAGCGCCATCGAGATGGCGTCGGGGGAGACCCACGACCTCCATGCTGCCGTTCTCGCCGAGGACGGATCGAGCCTGAGCTCCGACGTCACATGGTCCGTGGCCGACCCGAGCGTGGGCGAGGTCGACGTCGACGGACGCTTGGCGGCGTTCGACATGGGCGTGACCCGCGTCTTTGCCCGTGCCGGGGAGGTTCGGGACTCGGTGGACCTCCGCGTGGGCCAACGCGTAGGGGGAGCGGGCGGCGCCGTGCACAGCCGCGACGGCGAGGCGCGCCTCGATATCCCGGCCGGTGCGCTCGACCACGAGATCCTCGTCACGATCCTCCGTCGGGACGACGCGGGCACGGATCCCGCACTCGCCGGCTCGGCGTACGACTTCGTTCCCGAAGGTGCCTCGTTCTCCGAGCCCGCCAACCTGCGTCTGGCATACCACGAGGGTGACGTGGACGAGACGGTGGCGATGTCGCGCCTTGCCATCCACCAGCTCGAGCCGTTTGGTTGGGAGCCCCTCTCGCCCAGCGCAGTCGACACGACGACCCGGACAGTGAGCGCACCCATCTACCACTTCAGCGCGTATGCGGTCATCGCGATGGCGGCGGTTTCCTCGGTCGAGATCGTTCCCGACGAGATGAGCCTGATCGCCGGTGAGCATCAAACGCTCTACGCCGTGCTGCGGGACGCCGAGGGTGGCGCGCTCGAGCGTCCGCTCGCCTGGACCACGTCCGACCCCGCGGTCGCGACCGTAGCGAGCGACGGAACCGTCACGGCGGTGAGCATGGGCACGGTCGAGGTCGCGGCCACGAGCGAGCAGGTGACCGGTAGGGGCTTCGTGACGGTGGCCCGCGAGCCGGTTGCCACCCTTCAGATGTCTCCTGCATCGTTGCATCTGGAGGTTGGTGGGTCGGCGACCCTGACGGCGACGCCTCTGGATGCGGAGGGCAACGCGCGGGACCGGTCGGTCGGCTGGGTGAGCGCCGACGCGTCCGTGGCCACGGTGGACGGTGCGGGCACCGTGACCGCCCTCGCCGCCGGCACCACGACGATCACCGCGACGAGCGAAGACGTGTCCGCCTCGGTCCCGGTGTCCATCTCCGGTCCTTCCGTGGCCTTCGTGCAGATCACGCCGGGGTCGCTGTCCCTCTCCGTCGGTTCCACGGCGGTCCTGACGGCGACACCGAAGGACGCCAACGGCAACGCGCTGGACGAGGCCCTGAGCTGGGCGAGCTCCGACGCGTCCGTGGCCAAGGTGGACGGTGCGGGCACGGTGACCGCGCTCGCGGTCGGCACCGCCACGATCACCGCGACGAGCGGAAGCGTGTCCGCCTCGGTCCCGGTGTCCATCTCCGGTCCTTCCGTGGCCTTCGTGCAGATCACGCCGGGGTCGCTGTCCCTCTCCGTCGGCTCCACGGCGGTCCTGACGGCGACACCGAAGGACGCCGATGGCAACGCCCTGGACGAGGCCCTGAGCTGGGCGAGCTCCGACGCGTCCGTGGCCAAGGTGGACGGTGCGGGCACGGTGACCGCGCTCGCGGTCGGCACCGCCACGATCACCGCGACGAGCGGAAGCGTGTCCGCCTCGGTCCCGGTGGCCGTTGTCCGGCCTTCCGTGGCCTCCGTGCAGATCACTCCGGGATCCGTCGCTCTCCCCGTGGGGGCGACGGCGGTCCTGACGGCGACGCCGAAGGATGCCGACGGCAACGCGCTCGACCGGCCGGTGACGTGGCAGAGCACCGATACGAGCGTCGCCGCGGTGGACGCGAACGGCGTGGTGACGGGCCGAGCCGCGGGCTCGGTTACGATCTACGCCTACAGTGGCGAGGGCTCCGGCGCGGTCGGCGTCGACGTCTCGGGTGACCCTCTGACCTGGCATCCGCCGTCGGGATGGGAGGGCTACAAGACCTACGCGCTGCCTGCCAACGGCGGAGACGTGCGCCTGGACAACGACACGGACTACCTGCTCGCGAATCCCACGACGAACGGCGGGGTCATCTCGGGGACGCTGACGCTCATCGGAGGACGCAACGTCGTCTGGATCGGCGGCGAGATCCGGATCGACACCTTCCACGAGGCCGCGGAGTGGATCCAGTCGGGGCTGCGCCTCTACGACAGCAACGGCTCGGAGGCGGGGCGGATCATCCACGTCGAGGGGCTGCTGATCACCGGCAGGTATCTGGCGGACGGGATCCAGCTCAACGCGCCCCGCTCCGTCGTGCAGATCCAGAACGTCCGGGCGGAGCCGGTTCTTCCCTACTCCAACAGCGTCCACCCGGACGTGATCCAGGCGTGGGGTGGCGTGGGCGAGGCCCGAATCGACCGACTGACCGGCATCTCCACCTATCAGGGCCTCCAACTCGACGCCACCTCGTCGGCGCTGAAAGCCCCCACCGGGCCGATCTACATCCGGCGCACGAACATTCGCGACCGCGGGTCCGCGTCTTCGCACAAGCAGTTCTGGTGGACCGCGGGCCAGAACAGCGAGATCTACCTCGATCAGTTCTACGTCTCCCCGGCCGAAGGGCGCGACCTCGGCTCGGCGGTCTGGCCGAGCATCTACGACGCGAACCCCCTGTACCGGCCCGTCGTGACGCACGACTCGAACGGCACGCATCTGACATGGACGAACGACGCCGTCGGAGCGTGGGGCACGCCGGCGGTGCGCAACTGGCAGAAGACCGGCGGCGGGATCGTATGGATGGGCAACCCCGCCGGGGGCGATTTCGTAACCGCGGCCTCGGTGGGACTGGGCTACGTCTCTCCGGGGTACCTTCCCTGAGGGAAGCTCTGCACAGGTATGGCACCCCGCGCACATGGGGCTTACGCTGCTCAGAGTAGGAACGACTCGGGGCCCCCGCGAAATCGGAGTTTTCGTGGGGAGAGGGCGACGAGTCGTGGCCGTAGCTACGGCGAGGGGGAGTGACGACCTATGAGCGGCGTAATCCCCCTGTGCCATCACGTTCGCAGACATGAGCTTGGGCGCTCGCGGGTTGGGGCGGCACGGCCCCGAACCCTGGGCGGCGCGCTTCCTCGTCCGCGGGCGGGCCTGATCGGCCGGCTTGCTTGACAGCGTCGACCACCGCGTCGAGAATCCACGTCGCCCAGGTCGAAGACGCGCTTCCGGCGTCGTCGGGGAGCATCTCGATCGCGGAGCGCGAAGCATCGCCTCAACCCCCGCCCTATTTGAGGTCCCGATCCGCACGCCTGCTCGAAGCGCGCCCCGAGGGTCCCGTCCCGGTGCGGGAGCGCCTCGTGCGTGGTGCGACGGCGAGCTTCTTCCTCAAGATCGGCTCCACCACGGCGGCGCTGCTCACCAGCGTCCTGCTGGTGCGGATCATGGGGGCCGTGCAGTTCGGCTACTTCACCTACTCCGTCTCCCTCGTGAGCCTGCTCACGGTCCCGACCTCGCTGGGGCTGCCCAACCTGCTGATCCGCTTCCTCGCGGCGTACCGGGCGGAGGGACGCTGGGGCCTGATGCACGGGCTGCTCGTCCGCACCAACCAGGCGGTGCTGGCCGTTTCCGTCGTGGTGGCGCTGCTTGCGCTGGCGGTGATCTGGCCGCAGCGAAACGCCCTTCCCGCGCTGGATCCCCCGACCTTCCTCGTCTCGCTCCTGCTGCTGCCTCTCGCGGCCCTGAACGCCCTCCGCGGCGCGTCGCTGCGCGGGCTGCACCACGTCGTGCTCGGTCAGCTTCCGGAGGACCTCGTCCGACCGGCGATGCTCATCGTGCTGGTGCTGGTGGTCTGGCTGCTGACCAGCGTGGAGCTGGGCGCGACCACGGTCGTGTGGCTGCAGGTGGCCGCCACGCTGACGGCCTTCGGGGTCGGCTGGCTGCTCCTGCTCGGCCGGATCCCACAGGAGGTGAGGCGCGCGCCACGCGAGACCGAGCTCCGCATCTGGTTCCGCGCCGCGCTGCCCCTTCTCGCGCTCGGCGGCATGCAGATCGTCAATCAGCGGACGGACATCGTCATCCTGGGGATCTTCGAGGGGCCCGCCCAGGTCGGCATCTACCAGGTGGTGGGGCGGGGATCGAGCCTGGTGGGCTTCGCCCTCATGGCGGTGAACACGGCGGTCGCCCCCGAGTTCGCGCGCCTCTTCGCGCAGGGCCGTATGGAGCGGCTGCAGCGCATCGTGACCGTGAGCACGCGGGCCATCCTGGCGTTCACCGTGCCGACCGCGGCGGCGATGGTCTTCCTGGGGCGCTGGGCTCTGGAGACGATCTTCGGCCCCGGATTCGGAGCCGGCGCGCCCGCACTCACGATTCTGAGCCTCGCCCAGATCGTGAACGCGGGGATGGGGTCGGTCGGCTTCCTGCTCAACATGACCGGCCACGAAGCCGACAGCGCCAAGGGTTTCCTGGTCGGAGCCGTCCTCAACATCGTCCTCAACCTGGTCCTGGTGCCGCGCTTCGGCATGGTCGGAGCTGCCGTCGCCACCGCCAGCAGCATGGCGGTGTGGAACGTGCTGCTCGGCTTCTGGGTCTACAAGAGACTGCGGATCTACCCGTCGATCTTCGCCCCCGGTCACGCGCGGGGGCGCTGATTCCCGCCCTTACAATCCGGTTGCGCGGAAGAGGGACCCCTTCCCGACGAACACGAGCAGACGAGCGGTCGAGAGGAGTGCGTTGCGACCGCGCCGGAAGGCCGATCTGACGTAATAGCGACGGCGGCCTCGCCGGTGGTGGGCAGCGAGGCGCTCCTCGCACGCCTTCTCTTCGATCGCATCGAGCGGCGCGAGCTCTTCCGCCGGCCGTCGGCCGAGGTCGTCGGCCAGCGCGAGGTTCCGCAGATATTCGCCGTGATAGGGGCATCCAGGATTCCACGGCTTCATCGGACCGACGAAGTGCAGCACGATCCCATCGTCGCGATCCGGATCCCTGAGCCCGTACCAGTCCACACCCATGTTGTAGCAGGGGGGGAGCGATACCAGGGCGTCTTTGAAGAAGGTGGAGACCACCCCTTCGTCCGCGAAGCGCAGGATGTCCCGGTACCGGGCGTGAAATGTGGTCAGGCTCGTGAAGAGGTCCGGCTGGATGACGCTCGTGTCGACGACGTAGACCCCTCCGTTCACGCCGTACCCGTCGACGCCATATCGTCGGGCCAGCTCGCGGTAGCGTCGCCGGGCGTCTCGCTCGAACCAATCGGGCTTTCGGAGCCGATCGCGCTGGAGCGGCCAGGTGAAGCCCTGCACCGCCGCGATACCGCCGAAACGGAGAGCGCCCGCGAGGCTGCCTCGTACGATCACGTCGGTGTCGAGGTAGAGGAGCTTCTTCCACCGCCCGAAGGTGTCCCTGAACATCTCGAGCTTGGACAGGAGGAGGTTCTGCCTGGGCGACGCCCGGTGGTCGAATGCGGAAGCGTAGTGTACGAAGACGCCCCGATCGGTGAACCAGGCGTCCTCGGGGCTCCGGCCGTGCTTGATGATCGCGAAGTCGCCACGCCACCCGCCCACGAACGAGGCGCTCGCGAAGAGCTGCTTGGTGTGGACCAGGTGGTCGTTCGTAGCGACCGTGACGAGGCAGGCCCCTTCCCGGGTTTGCATCAGGGGTTCTCCAACCCACACGGCAGAGAGGCCGAAACTCGCCAGGCGTCGTGGTGATCGGCCCCCTTGCCTCCACTACGACCGGGCTCTAGCGTGCATCCTCCTTCGGGGCGCGGCAGGAGCGCCCATTCTCGTGAGAGCGTCCAATCGGACAGCGACGAAAATAGGGTGATGGAAGCGGCGGCGCAGGGGCCCCCCGAGGGGGCGGATTCCCCCGACGATCCCGAACGGCGGCGAGATGCCTCGGTCGGGCCGTTTTCGGTCGTCATCCCCACGATATGGCGGTCGCCTCGCACCGTGCCGCTTCTCGAGGAGCTCGATCGTTCGCCCCTCGTGGGCCAGATCATCCTGGTGGACAACCAGGCGAAAGACCGGCCACCCGTGCCTCCCCTGTCCACCCTAACGATCCTTCAACCGCCGCGGAACGTATACGTCAACCCTGCCTGGAACCTGGGAGTCCGCATCGCGTCGAGACCCCTCCTGTGCATCAGCAACGACGACGTGACGTTCGATGTCGACGAGCTGTTGGGCTTCGTCTGGGCCAACCGGGCGCGGCTCGGGAGCTTCGGGGTACATCCCTCCAGCTTCGACACGCCGCTCCACGAACGGCCGCCGTCGCTCGAGCGGGGCATGCACATCCGTCAGCGATGGGCCTGCGTCCTCTTTATGAAGACGCGCGACTATCCACCGATTCCGGAGGATCTCCGCATCTGGTACGGCGACAACTGGGTCGCCGCCCGAGCGCGTCCGGCGTACAGCATCCGCACGTCGGTCGCCACCGAGCCCTCCACCAGCGTCACCGCGCCCCAGTTCAAGCGCGTGCTCGAGCGGGACAAGGTGATGTGGCGGAAGAAGTATCACTGGCGCACGAAGTTGCGCGACCCGGGCGGGACCTTGCGCCGCCTCGTTGCGCGCCTGCGGGGCGAGGGCGTCACCGCGCCGCCTTCATGACCTCCGGCGCCCGAGGCGGACTGGCGGCCACACGGGCCTCACCGAAGAACCGCTCGTTCTGCTCGCTCCAGAGCTCGTCGATCACCCGGCCGGCCGGCACCGTGACGTCGGCGACGGTCAATACCTGATCGGCGGGTACGGCACGAACCAGCCGGGCACCGGCCGCGAGGCCGATGGGAAGGAGCCCTTCCGAGCGGACGGTGGACGCATTCTCGCACAGACCATAGAGATGATATCCGCCTATGCCGTCCAGGGTGGTACCGGCCGCGAGGTCGGTCTTCGCCGTGGCCACCACCTCGACGCAGGGACCGCCCAGAGGCGCCACGGTCGCGTCATCGAACAGGACGGCGCGGGCAACGGCGTTGTGCGCCTCGAGATGGCATAGGTGATAGGGTGTGTAGAACACGTAGAAGGGGCCGGTACCCATCTTGTAGACCTCGAGATAGCGCCGGTGAGCGCCGTCCTCCTCGAGACCGATCACGAAGATGCCGGGGGAGGGGGCCGCCCCTACCACGAACTCGACCACGCCCTTCTCGTCGCGCAGCACCGCCTCCGGGTACCACGTCGGCGCCGCTTCGAGGGGCGAGCCCGCCGGCACCTGGGGGCCCAGCATGCCGCGCTGCACGACCCGCATGCCCGTGGCGTTCGCCACGCTCGCCTGCTCGCAGGAGAGCTTGGTCCCGTCGGTAAAGGAAGTGAGCATGCGCGGGTCCTCCCCCCACTTGTCCGCCCAGGGTTGCAGCATCGGGGGATTGCTGTGCCGATCGAGGTAACCCTTGACGTTGCCGCACAGCACCGGCCGGATCCCGATCCCCTGCACGAAGCGATGGAGGTTCAGGATCACGCCCGGTTGGTCGCCGTCGGCCTGCGTGTAGACCACCCCAGCACGGTCGGCCCGGTGCCGCAGGATCGGACCGACCGTCGCATCGAGCTCGGCGCTCATCGTCACGTAGTGCGTTCCGCTTTCGAAAGCCATCAGAGCGAGACGGGCTCCGAACTCCACGTCCCCGGTGACCTCGAACACCACGTCGAGGTTCTGCGCCCCGCAGAGGACTTCGGGTGCGTCGGTCACGGCCACCACACCATCGTCCACGGCGGACTCGAGGCCGGTGACCGATCCGACGGATCGACTCCTCTCCAGGCCGGCTTCCTCGAGCAGCGCCACCGCGCGATCGGCGTGGCGATTGCAGATCGCCGCGATCCGCATGCCCGGGACGGCCCGTGCGATCTGTCGGGCGATGCCCCTGGCCATGAAGCCGGCACCGACCAGCCCGACGCGAATGGGGGTGTGATTGGCTTCTCGCTTCGCGAGCTCTCGGTCGATCACGATCATGGTTCTTGCCTGGCGAAGGTGGATATGAAGGGCGCGCCGCGGGCATTTCGAGCGGCCTTCCCTGTGACGCCGGAGTAGGCGAGCTTCCTCGCCCGAAGGGGACGGGCGGACAAGTCCGAGGAGGGCTCGGCACGATCGCGCCGGCCCTGCCCCCAGCCATCGACCGACGCGCGGAGAGCAGGGTGAAGATCTGGCTGGACGCCGACAACGCCCCCCACGTCCTGATCCTGCGCCCCCTCGCCGAGGAATTCGCTCGGCGGGGACACGACGTGCGATTCACGGCGCGAGATCGCAGCGGCACCTGTGAACTGCTGCATCTCTACGCACTTCCCCACACGGTCGTGGGAAAGGAGTACGGCGCCGCCCTCTGGAAGAAGGTGGGCGGCACGGTGGCGCGGGCCGCCGCGCTCGCCAGGGCGATGCGGGCCTGGCGCGCCGACGTCTCCTTCGGCCACGGCTCGCGCTCGCTCCCGATCGCCTCCCGGCTCCTGGGCGTGCCGACCGTGACCATGTACGACTACGAGTGGGTGAACCCGCGGATCTTCAACGCCGCCTGTCGCACCATCCTCCTGCCTGAGGCGATCGACGAGCCGCGCTGCCGGGAGGCGGGCATCCGGGTTCGTCGCGTGCGCCGATATCCCGGTTACAAGGAGCAGCTGTACCTCGCCGGCAGGCCCCTGGCGCCACATCCCATCCGGCAGGATCTCGGGCTCCATGACGATTCCGTCTTGGTGCTGTTGCGCCCTCCGGCCGTCCATGCGCACTACCACAACCCCGAGGCGGAGACGATTCTGGCCGGTATCCTGTCGCAGATACGCGCCCGCGGGGACGTCGAGCTCGTCTTCCTCCCGCGGGAGGGGACGCCTGCGAGCCTCCTGGAGGGGTTCCCGGCGGACAGGCTCGTCGTGCCGCGTTCCGTCTACGACGGTCCGAGCCTCGTGGCTGCGATGGACGTGGTCGTCAGCGGCGGCGGCACCATGACGCGGGAGGCGGCGATTCTGGGCGTGCCGTCCTACACGTACTTCCGGGGTCGGTCGGGCAAGGTGGACGAGAGTCTGGAGCGCGCCGGCAGGCTCGTGTCCCTCGGGTCGCTCGAAGACGTCGCCATGAAGCTCGACTTGCGCCGTCGAGAGAGCGGCGTGGCGGCTCCCGACAACGCTCCCCTCGTCGAGAAGATCTGCAACGAGATCGAGGGCGCGGCCGGCGCCTGAGCGGTCGCGGAAGCCGCTCAGGCGCCGCGAGGTCGACACTCGCGTCAAGGCTCGCCCAGCACTTCGGCCACGGCGTCGGCCACGTAGCGCACCTGCTCCTCCGGGAGCTCGGGATACATCGGGAGAGAGAGCCCGTCCCGCGCGAGAGCCGCGGCGACAGGGAAGGAGCCGGGGCCGTAGGGAAGGTCCCGATACGCCTTCTGCAGGTGGATCGAGGTCGGGTAGTGCATGCCCCCGTGGACCCCCCGCTCGCGGAGGGCGGCGAGCATGCCGTCGCGGTCCGGCACGCGGATCACATAGAGGTGGTACACATGCTTCCGATGTGGCGCCTCTGTCGGAGCGATGACGCCCGGGACGTCCGCGAGGAGCTCCGAATAGAGGGCGGCGTTTCTCCTGCGTGCTTCCGTCCAGGCCTCCAAGTGGGGCAGCTTGACCGAGAGCACGGCCCCCTGGATGCCGTCCATCCGTGCGTTCCAGCCGACGAGGTCGTGCCGGTGCTTCTCGGTCTGCCCATGATCGCGGAAGCTCCGGATCCACCCGGCCAGCGCCTCGTCCGACGTCGTCACGGCTCCGGCCTCGCCCCACGCCCCGAGGTTCTTTCCCGGGTAGAAGCTGAAGCACCCGGCGCGTCCCATGGAGCCGGCAGGAGACCCCCGATACTCCGCGCCCTGCGCCTGCGCCGCATCCTCGACCACCGGGATACCGTGGCGTTCGGCGATTGCGAGGATGGGGTCCATGTCAGCCATCTGCCCGAAAAGGTGGACGGGGACGATCGCGCGGGTACGGGGGGTGATCGCTCGCTCCAGCAGCGCCGGGTCCATCGTGTAGGTGCGCTCGTCGACGTCCACGAAGACCGGCGTCGCACCACAGAAGGAGATCGCTTCGGCCGTGGCGATGAAGGAGTTGGGCACGGTGATCACTTCATCGTCCGGCCCGATCCCGAGCGCGAGCAGGGCGACCCAGATCGCCTCCGTACCGCTGCCCACGCCGACGACGTGGGCGTGCCCGAAGGCGTTCGCGAAGTCCCGCTCGAACCGGTCGACGGCCGGCCCCCCCGCGAAAGCACACTGATCGATCACGCCTCCCACCGCCTCCATGATCTCGGCTCGCAAGGGCTCGATCTGGGCCCGGAGATCCAGGAACGGCACCGTGTTGGCAGTCGTGCTCATCCCGACACCTCCATCTGACTCACTTCCCGCAAGACCCGAGCGGGGTTCCCCGCGACCACCGAATACGGTGGTACGTCCCGGGTCACCACGCTCCCGGCGCCCACGAGCGATCCCCGCCCCACGGTGATCGAGCAGAGGAGGGTGGACCCCGACCCGATGGAGGCGCCTTCCTCCACGACCGTCTTCATGCACGTCCAGTCGTCGGCGCCCTGGATCTCTCCGTCGCTTCGGGTCGCGCGCGGGAAGAGGTCGTTCGTGAACATCACGCCGTGCCCGACGAACACGCGATCGTGGATGTCGACACCCTCGCAGATGAACGTGTGGCTGGAGACTTTGCACCGGCGGCCCACCCTCGCGCCTCGTTGGATCTCCACGAACGGGCCGATCCTGGTCTCGTCGCCGATCTCACAGCCGTACAGGTTGACGAAATCGCTCACGATCACGTCCCTGCCGAGGACGACGTCGTCCGCAATACGCTTCATTCGATGCTCCTCAAATGTCGGGTCTTCGGGCGCGATCCATCGACCGGCGCTCTGGCCATTCACTCGGTTCGGCGCGCAGCGTGGCGCTCGATGGACGCGTTGTCGAACGTGTAGCCGAACAGCTCGATATCCTCACCGTAAACGTCTGCGGCGATGCTCGCCGCGACCTCGGAATACACCTCCGTGTAGGGTGGCATGCTCTCGGGAGACCTGGTCCTGTTGGCGTGGACCAGGGTGGGGGCGGCCGCTCCGAACACGCGTCCGGCCACGTACCGGAAGTCTTCCTCGAGGTTCTCGTAGTAGCCCACGAAATCCACGGCCACGTCGCGATGCCAGGGAAAGCGCAGGAGGGTATTTTGCGGGCGGAAGTGCCATTTCCTTGCCACGTCCCTCCGTGCGAGCCCTCGCTTCACGAAGGCGTCGAAGTTGTCGTAGGGCTGCAGGTGCGTCCGCGCCCACGCCCGGTCGCGGGGATTGAGTCCTTCCGCGCGGAGAAACCGATACGCGGAGTACAGCCGATCCCACGGATTGCGCACAAAGGTGAACTTGAAGTACTCCGCGAAATCCCTGCGGGAAAACAGCCCACTGTACTTGGACACCGTCGCGTGCCCGCCTGCGAGGTTCCCGAACAAGCTCCTGCACACCGACACGCCCGCGGCCTTGGGAACGTGCACGAAGATGCAGCGATGCTCGTCGAACGGTCGGTAGCTGTATCCTTCGTCGGTCACCGACCCACGCATCTCCCGATAGCGGCGCAGCGTGGAGGGCCTGAACGCCCCGAGGAGAGACATCCGGATGGGGTGCGGCACGAAGGAGAGCAGCCACCAGCCGTTGTCGAGGAAGACCATGATCCGGCCTACGCCCCCGCTCCGGCCAAGTCGTGGATGACAGCGCTCATCCCCGAGAACCCCTCGCGCCACTCCTGTCGTCTCCGTTCGCGCACCGCCTCGACCGACCTCCTCATGTCCGCGTAGTTCTCGCGAATGGCCTCGACGGCTTCGGCGATGGCGGGGCCGCTCGGATGGACGAAGACGGCGGCCCCGCCGAAGTGCTGCCGCGGGTTGGGCCAGTCCGCCAGGACCATGGGCAGGCCCATCCCCAGGCATTCGAAGGCGCCCGCCGAGAGGTCGTTGCGCAGGCTGAGCACGATGGCGGCATCGCTTTCGCGCAGGCACCGCGTGTACGCGTCGCCGCGAAGATATCCCGTGAGCTCCACATTCCGGCTCGCGTGCGCGAGCAGCTCTCGGCCCGCCCCGCTCGCGTCGCCCGTGAGCAGGAATCGGACGTCCGGCAGGCGCGCGCATGCGTCCAGGATCTCCTCCGTCGGTTCGTTGTCCCAACCGCCACACACCACGACCACCGTGAACGGATCGGCGGCCTCGGTGCCCTCCTTCGGGGGCGAGAACTCGGGCACGCCGTCCGGCAGCTGCATCACACCCGGGCCGCCCCCAGCCGCCAGAGCGTACTCGTCCGGGTTCAGGACCCAGGAGAAGAGCGCCCTCCGGGAGAGCCAGCGCTGGAGCGGGATCGCCCACAGCCACCGGCGATCGAGGAACGTTCCCGAGTGATTGTCGATGACGAAGCGCGCACCCCGCAGGCGGGACCACGACCAGACGACCAGGGGCGCGAAGATCGGCGGATTCGTGACCAGCACCACCTTGGGGCGCTGCTGCTCCAGGAGCCGCCAGGTCCACCAGCCCTGCACCAGGTATCGGAGGGGCAGGCGAAGGACGCCCGGCAGCTTCGGATACGAAGCGCGGACGTAGGCCACGGTGCATTGCAGCTGGCTCGCGAGCGTTTCACTGCGTCGCAGATTGTGATGCCAGTTCACGAACAGGATGGGTGCTGGACGATCTGCCTGAACGAGACGAATGGGCATTCTTTCCCCGGACATCCAATCTGGTGAGTGCGAGACCGGTCACGATCCAGAACGTCTGAGCCGGGATCGCGTACGTCGAATACGCGTTGTTCAGATCCATCACGATCAACGCGCCGCAGAGGGCGAGCCCCGCCTCGGCGCACGCGCGCTGGGCGCCGTCGAGCTCGCGCATGCGTCGCCACAGGCTCCACAGGAGCATGCCGAACAGGACGAAAGCGCCGGCGAGATAGAGAAGGCCGCCCTTGAAGAGCGTGAACATGTAGTAGCTCTCCTCGGTCATCCAGGCGACGGATGCGGGGAGGTCTCCTCCGATGCCGAACAGCCAGTGTCCATGGAGCGCGGGCAACAGCTGCTGCGCCCAGAGATCGAGCCGGAACTGGACGGACTGCGGCACGATGCCGTCGTATCCCGGCGGGTACTGCGTGTAGAGCCGGTCGGTCAGGAAGTGGACGAACGGCACGCTGATGGCGACGGCGATCGCGCCCCCGACCAGCACCGGAACGATGCGACGCCGGAGCATCGTCAGGATGGTGACGCCCAGCACGAGCCCGATGGTGCTCGCGAGCGATCCGGTGAGGAGGAGCCCGACCACGCACGCCGCGACCACGACCGCCTGTATCGTGCCGGGTAGCAGGCGTTCTTTCGCGAGCGCGAAGGCGCCGACCACCACTGCGGTGAACGCGAAGAAGGAGCCGAGCACGTTCCACGCGCCGATCGTCGACATGATCCTGCGTGTCTCGGGGTTCCGCTGACCCCAGGGGGCCGTCGGACCCGTCATCGGGATCTCGGTGAAGTGCTGCTCGAGGATGCGCCGGACGCCTGAGACGTCGTAGTACTCGAGCACGCCCACGGCGGCGACGACGACGCTGCTCAGCGCGAGGACCTGGAGCACGCGTCGAAGCTCCTCCCTCGAACGGATCCCGTCGATGGCGATCCGGTAGACCAGATAGAACTTCAAGGGCCCGGCCAGGGTCATGAGGCCGTCCACACTCGTCCGATGGCCCCGCAGCATCGCGACCAGGACGGGGACGATCGTGCCGGTCGCCACGAGCACCCCGTAGCCGATGTCGACCGCGGTCCACCGCGGCGCGCGCCGCTCGACGATGAGCTCGCCGACCACGGCGAGGAACACGAGAAGAACCAGCGCCTCCTGCGCACGCAGGAGTGGGATGGGTACGCCGCGAGACAGGCCACCCACGAGCGGGGACAGCCCCGCCAGCACCAGGACCGCGCCGTACACGACCCGCCGGTGCGCACCGACCCACACGACCACGGCGAAGCCGCCCATGGCGACGGCTCCGCCCCCCACCATGGCCACGGCTCCCTTCGCCAGGCCTCCGGGATCGATCGCGATCACGGGCGCCGCAGGGCCCCACCCTGCGTCATCGGCGCAACTCGACCCCGACTCCGCCCCGAGCCAGCGACTCGGATGCGGCCTCGAGGATCCGGACGACCTCCGTGCCCTCCTGGCCGCCGCTCGCGGGCCTCGCGCGGGTGCGTATGCAGTCCAGGAAATGCTGGCACTCGGTGCGCAGCGGCTCCACCTGCTTGATGAAGGGGGCGTGCATCCCGCCGTAGTGGTACGAGAACTGCCATTCGGCGAAGCTGTCGTAGTGCGGGGGAACCTCGACCCGCTTGTCGTAGACCCGGACCTTCTCGTTTTGAGCCGTATCGTCGTAGACCACCATCTTGCGGTCACCCACGACGGTGAGCTCGCGGACCTTCACCGGATCGATCCAGCTGCTCTGGATGGTGGCGAAGCCTCCCTCCTCGAAGTGGAGCGACATGTTCGTCATGACCTCCACGTCGTGGCCGCTCAGCGTCCGGCCATGACAGTGGACCATGGCGGGCGTCCGATCCAGGAGGTAGAGGATGATCGACAGGTCGTGCGGCGCCAGGTCCCACGCGACGTTGATGTCGTTCTGGAAGAGGCCGAGGTTCAGCCGGCGGGAGCTGATGTAGAGGATCTCGCCGAGTTCTCCCGTGTCCACGATCTTCTTGATCCGGCGTACGAACGGGGAATAGATGAACGTGTGGCCGACCATGAGCGTGAGCCCCCGCGCTTCCGCCAGCGCCATGAGCTCCTCGCACTCCGCGCTCGAGGAGGCCATGGGCTTCTCGATCAGGACGTGCTTGTTCGCCAGGAGGCTCCGGCGCGCGAGATCGTAGTGGTATCGCACCGGTGTGGCGATCACCACCGCGTCCCCTTCCTCGTCCTCGATCACGGTGTCCGGGTCGAGGCTGATGTGCATGTTGGGGTAGAGCTCGCGCATGTGCTCGAGGCGCCCCTCGCTGAGGTCGCCCACGCCGGTGACCCGGCAGCCGGAAAGCGCAGCGAAGTTCCGGACGAGATTGGGTCCCCAGTAGCCGACACCGACCACCCCGATGCGAAGGGGTGTGGCGTATCCGGGCCCGGCTACGGGGACCTCTTCGATCCCGAGTGTTCCTCCAGGTGTATCCATGTGGGTCTGCCGCCTCGTCCGTATGGGTTCGCAGGTGGGTGTTCGTGCCCGTCCGGGAGCCCTCGCGGGATCAGTTGGAAGGGGAGGCCGCCCGGCCGCCCCCGTTCTTGCCGAGCAGGACCACGGGCAGTGTCCGTAAGAGGATGTTGAGGTCGAGCATGCCGGACCAACGCGAGGTGTAGGCGATGTCGAGACGGACCATCTCCTCGAAGGTCGTCCGTTCCTTGCCGCTGACCTGCCACAGACCCGTCATGCCGGGGACCGCCGCGAAGCGCAGCCTGTGCCAGGGCCGGTACGCTTTGGCTGCGTAGGGCACCTCGGGTCGAGGACCGACCAGGCTCATCTCGCCCCGGAGCACGTTGATCAGCTGCGGAAGCTCGTCCAGGCTGGTCATGCGCATGAAGCGGCCGAAGGGGATCATGCGCCGGTCGCTCCGTGAGTCCAGCTTCTCCAGCGGCAGGCCACCCTTGATGAGCTCGGTCACGTGGGCTTCGTGGATCGCCGAGTCGGCGCCCAGATTCATGGTGCGGAACTTGAGCATGGTGAAGCGCCCGCCCATGTACCCGATCCGCTCCTGCCGGAACAGGATCGGGCCCGGCGATACCCACCGGATGACCACGGCGATCAGCAGCAGGAGGGGAGCGAGGAACACGAGTCCCGCCAGCGCGCCGACGATGTCGAGCATGCGCTTGCTGATCGGCATGTCCCGCTCCAGCAGGCGTGCCAGGCTCCCCCGTCCCACCATGTCCCGCCCGTCGCCGGGGCTCGGCTCGTCGCCAGGATGTTCGCCATGGACGCGAAACGTCACGTCGATCGACTCGGCGCCGAGCTCACGGGCAATCCGTTCGCCCATCGCCGTGGCACCGTTCGTCGGCGTATCCGGCAGCATGGCGCTGATGCGCACGCGGTCGAAGGACGCGAGCCGGTCCACGGTCCGGATGCGGGCGGCGAGGGTCCGCACGAGGTAATGCGCATGCGCGGGCTGCTGGTCGAGACGCGGCGTGTCGAAGACGATCACCGACAACGGCAGGCGACTCCGCGACGCCCTGGCGCGCTCGATGTCGAGAAGCGCGCGCGCCTGCGCCGCGTCTACGACCTCCGGCGGGAGCTTCCGAGCGCCAAGAAAACCGTTGGTGATCCGCCTCATGAATTCGTTCCCAGGCAAATTCATCATCGTCCGGTGTGCTTGGTTCGGTGGGCGCTTCTACCGCAGTGAAAACGCGATGATCGTGGCCATCGCCGATATGGTGGCGCCGACCAGCACCGAGCCGTATCTCGACAGCCACCGGGTCTTGGGGACGTAGATCTGGTCTCCGGAATGCACCGCCAACTGCTCGCGCACGTCGAGGCCTTCGGCGACCTCCGTGCCGTCCCGGAAGAGACTGACCTTCTCGAGGTCGCCGTCGTCAGCCGCACCGCCCGCCAGAGCGACGGCGTCGCCGAAGCTCATGGTGGGGTCTACGCGATAGAGGCCGGGATTCCGCACCTGGCCCAAGACACGCACCCGACGCAGATAGACGACCTGGACGTCTTCGTTGCGCGTGCGTTCGGCGTACTCCGCGACGAGGTCCTGCTTTATGCGCGGTGCCGGACTTCCCGTGACCACCCGTGCACCGAGGAGGGGGAGCGCGGCGGTGCCGGTCTCGTCGATGGCATACTCCCCGTTGAACTGCGGCTCGGCCGAGAACGACAGCCGCAGCGCGTCGCCGGGCGCGAGCGGCTGCTCCGCGGCGGCTGCCACGCCGTCGGAGGCGGTCGGTCCGTGGGGCGTCACTCCCGATACGCGCATGCAGGCTCCGAGGAGGAGGCAGGCCAGGACCAGGAGGCCGCGTCCGCCGCGTTCGACGTGGGGGACGCGCGCGTTATTCGGCATGGCTGTACGTGGTGTAGCTCGGAGGCATGAGCGCATCGTTGAAGACGATCCCGGCGACCCTGCCGCCGGCCCGATCGAGGCGGGTCAGCGTCAATTCCAGGGCCTCCCGCTCGGTGACCCCGCGGCGCACCACCACCACCACGCCGTCCACCTGGGCGCTCACCGCCGCGGCGTCGGTGACCACGTTCAGGGGTGGTGTGTCGCACACGACCAGGTCGAAGTGCTCCTCCATCTGTCGAAGGAAGTTCCGGAAGCGGTCACCCTCGAGGAGCTCGGCTCCGCGTGGTGTGCCCGCGCCCGCGGGAACGACCGACAGCGCCTTGCCGCCCCCGACCTCGAAGGTGTGGATCGGCTCTTCCCTGTAGTCGTCCGACTCCAGCATCTCGGTGAGACCGCGCAGGTCCCGCGGCAGATCGAGGAAGCGGGACAGCCCGCGGCCCCTGAGGTCGGCGTCGACGAGAAGGGTCCGGATGCCGTGACTCGCGCGTGCGATCGCCAGGTTGCACGCCGTGAACGTCTTGCCCTCGCCCCTGGTTGAGCTCGTCACCGCCACCGACCGGAAGCCGCCCTCGATGAGGTGCCCCCCCACGTAGCCGAGGTCGGAGGAGAGCGTACGGAAGGCTTCCAGGGCCAGCGCTCGCTCGGCGGTCCACGCGGGCACGAGGGCGTTGGGGATCCCCCCGTTGGGTGACGTGTGCTTCAGGGAGATCACCGGCCCGGGGTGCTTGAGAGCCGGAACCAGGCCGAGTACGGGCAGCCCGGTCTCGAATTCGACGGCCTCCCGCTCACGGATTCGCGTGTCGGTATACTCCTGCCACAGCGCGAGCATCAGCCCGAGCATGGTGGCGAGGACGGCTCCCACGGCGAGGTTCAGCGTCTTCCTGGGGCTGGAAGGCTCGAAGGGGAGGGAGGCACGATCCACCACGCGGACGCTGGGCAGCTCCACCGTCCGTGCGATCTGCGCTTCCTGGAGGCGGCTCTCGAGGAACTTGTAGAGGTCCTCCAGAAGGCTGACCTGCCGCTCGAGGCGCGCGGATTCGACCTGCTGGGCCGGGATCGAGGCCAGGACCCGACGGGAGTTCGTGAGGGTCTCCTGCTGGGTCCGGATCCGTTCGGTCAGGGCCTCGGCGTACCCCACGGCGATGCCCCGGATCTGCTCCTCGACGTCCTGGATCCGCTGGTCCAGCGCCGCCAGCTCGGGGTCCTTCTCCGTGCGATGGACGGCCAGCTCGTTCCGGCGATTGTCCAGCTCCACCAGGTTCGCGAGCAGCTGCCCGACAGCCTGGTTCTGCCCGTTCAGGAACGTGGGAAACGCCGCGAATTGCCGGAACTTGCGGGCGTCCGGAGTGGGATCGCTGTCGATCTGGCGGATCAGGGCGTCCAGGGCGTCCCGCTCCGCGATGAGCTGTTCGCGTTCGGCCCGGATCTCGGCGTTGCGCCGGATCTCTTCCGACGACTTGGTGTCGAGGGCCACGGCCTGATTGCGCTCGCTGAAGTCCTTCAGGCTGTCTTCCGCTGCGGACAACCTGCCTCTGACCTCCTTGGCCTGGTCGGCGAGGAAGTCGGCCGCCGCCGAGGCCTCCTGGCGCTGGAGGTCCGAGCGCATCGCGAGATAGCTGTCCGAGATCGCCGAGCACAGCCAACGCGCGTCCTCGGCCGTCCGCGCGGAGCAAGTCAGCTGGATGAGACCGGCGTCGCGCTGTCCCGACCCGACCTCGATCTGCCCCTGCGTCTGGGCTATCGCGAGCCCGAAGGGGATGATGGAGACCTCGAACGTGGCGTCGCCGGATGCGTCCGCCTCGGGCCCGAGAAGCGGCCCTGCCGTGACGTTGGCGAAGGTCAGCCGGTCACCGGCGGCAGCCGTGGCCAGGACGTCGCCGGACTCCGGATCCACCACGCGTACACTGTCGTCGGCCGTGCGGAGCACCTCGTACGTGCCCGGAACCGCGTCGGGCCCTGCGGCAAAGGTGCTGAAGACGTCCCGCGGGCGCCTGGGACCGTCGGACGTGAGGACGGTCACGTGCAGATCTCCAGCGTCCACGACCGGCTCCACGACCCGCCTGCTGCCGATGAGCGACACCTCGGTCTCGCGATTCGCGAGTTGGCCCATCCGCTGAAGCACGTCGAGCGAGGGCACCTCCGTGTTCGTGGGCCTCTCCTGGCCGACCAGGAAGCTGGCCGTCGACTCGTAGCGGGGGTGCATCAGGAGCGTCATGACGACCACGCCCGTCATGACGAGGGCGAACATCGCGACGATGGTCCATGCCCGCCGCCGGAGGAAGGCACGGAGGCGGCTGGGATCGACCCCCCCCGATCTCGCGACGTGACCGTGGCCGCGCGCGCCGCCGAGGTGCGCGGGGACGTCATGCCCGTCCGGGTGGGACGGCGGCGGGGCGCGTTCGCGGTCGATAGTCATGCGGGTAACCCACCGACCCGGGACGCGACGTCGCGGCGCTCGGATTCAGGTGTGGGCACGGAGTGGACCGGTTTCAGGATGTACCTTCGGCAGGTGCGAGCTCCTGGCGACCCTCTATGTTTGTGGGCAGGGAGACCGGAGAGCAGATTGATGCTTGCGGCCCACGGCTCGTGATGAGCGCGGGCCCATTCCCGGACTGCGGCGGCCCCACCCTGCGGGACCGCTCACACCTCGCGAGCGAGTGCGGGTGGCGCCGCTTTTTCTTCTTTGTAGACTTGGATGCATGACCCGTGCCACGCCTGGTGCTGGGCGGCCTGAGCACCGGCGCCCTCACAGAAGATCCAGGCGATCGAGCAGGTCACCCGCGATCGCTCTCGCCGTGGCCGGGACGGCACTCCGGTCGGCCTCGGGGGTCCGCCGTCGGACCCTGTCGACGGCGAAGCGGCGCACCTCGCGGCTCGGCTCGAGCCCCATCCACTTCTCGACTGTGGAGGTGACCGCGGGGGGATTGTGCATCAGATCGTCGTAGGACACGGTCAGGTGTCGGTCCCGGGGGAAGTCCTCGAAGAACTCGAAGGCCGCGTCGAGGCTCATACGCCACTCGAGCATACCGCGGTCGTACTGCCCCGTGCAGAGCGGCAAGAGATCCCGGTACCGGTCCGACCGCATGGCGTGCGCCTCGATCTGGCGCCACTTGTAGTCGCCGAAGCCGTGCCACCGTACCCGGGGCCGATAGCTCGCCATGGAGTTGGCGACCTGGACGCCGTGCCTCACGATGTGCACGAACCGTGCGTCGGCGAAGTTGGCGTGGACGAAGGAGAGCCGGAAGCTGTTGATGGGTGTCTTGTCGAGCAGCCGGGCGGCCCTGCCGATCGCGACCTCGGCCACGAAGAGCCGCCGGAGGCGATCGCTGGCCGCCTGCGAGAAATCGTCGTCGGTCATGGCCAGCGCACCCCGCCGACGCGGGCGTGCTTCGACCAGATGTCGTAGCTCGGGTAGCACGACGACCACATCCAGCGCGGCTCGTTCAGATACGCGACGTGGGGGAGGTGGCGGTGCGCACGCGGCAGACCGTCGTCTTCACGGTGGCGTCGAACTTCCTCGCGCTCGTGGAGCAGCGGGAGCAGCTGCGCGTGCAGCGCGAGAACCTGGCATCCGCGGAGGCGCTCGAGGCGCAGGTCCGGGAGTATGTGGACGCCGACCGCAGGACCGTGGCAGACCTCTGCCAGCAGCAGGCCGCCGTGGCTTCGGCGCGCTACGACGTGGTGACCGCCGAGCGGGCGGTGCAGCTCGCGGAGGTCGATCTGGTGCAGACGCTGCAGCTCGAGCCGGGGGGGGCGTACGTCTTCGAGGCGCCGGCGCTCGAGGCCACCGCGGCCGCGGCCGACGAGGAGGAGGAGCTGCGGGTGCTCCTCGGGCGCGCCTACGCCGCGCGGACGGACTTCGCCGCGCAGGAGGCATGCCGGAGCGCGTCCGAGCAGGGGGTGGCGCTGTCCGCGTCGTCGCGCTGGCCGACCGTGTCGTTGAGCGCCGGGTACAGCAGCGCGTACTCGAGCCTGGGGCTCGCGGCGTTGGCCGACCAGCTCGACCAGCGGCGGAGCGGGCAGGTCTCCCTGAACGTGTCGGTTCCGCTCTTCGATCGCGGAGCCACCTCGACCGCCACGGAGCGCGCGCGCCTCGCGGTGGACGACGCGGAGCTGGCCATCGAGGACACGAGGCAGGCGATCGGCGTGCAGGTGGTACGGGCCTGGCAGGGCTGGCGTTCGGCCGGCGCGCAGCTCGACGCGGCCCAGGCCGGGGCGGACGCCGCGGCCCTCGCGCTGGAAGCCGCGCGGGAGCGCTACGACGCCGGCGCGGCCACGCTCGTCGAGGTGACGCAGGCGCGCGCGACGCAGGTGCAGACCGCCGCACAGCTCGTGGGCGCGCGCTACGGGCTGCTCTTCCAGCGGCTCCTGCTCGGCTACTTCGTCGGGGAGCTGGACGTGGAGGACGTGACGCTCGGGTGAGGGAATTCTCGCCGCCCGGATCCACGCAGCCCGCGCGCCGGTTCAGCGCCGACCCACGAACGTGCGATCCAGGGTGGGCACCCAGTGGAGCACGACGTTGAGGCGTGTGGTCTTCGTGTCGTCGGGTGCCTGTACGATCAGGAACCTCCCGTCCGGCGCGACGTCGTAGTTGGCCAGGTGGAACGTGTTGGGAGCGAAGCGTCCCTCGAACAGATCGCGCGGGCGACTGGCTCCGACGCGCGGGGCCGCCCCGATCTCCACCGCCATCATGGCCGTGCCGGCTCGGTAGAAGAGCGTGTGGCCGTCGCGTGACCAGACCGGCTCCTCACCCCCGTCGGTCGAGACCGGAATGGTCGTTCCCACGGTGGGAAACCCGCGCACGTACACGTCGTCGCGTCCCGAAACGTCGGAGACGTACGCGAGGTGGTTTCCGTCGGGTGAGAGGGCTGGCGCCTTCTCGTCGGCCCATGTCGCGAGCAGCGGCGCCGCCCCGTCGGTGGCGTCGAACGTCCACAGGTCGCCGCGGCCCGCATCATCGACGACGGTGTAGACCATCGTCCCGTCCTTCGACCAGGCTCCGGGGAGCTGCGGCCGTCGGTGCCGGGCCACGAGCTCGACCGGCACCCCGGAACCGTCGGCGGGCTTCTCGTACACCCCTGCCGGCAGCCGCGACGAGTTGAACCTGAGCGCGCCGCCGTCCGGTTTCCAGATCGCGTAGTTGTTGATCGAGCCCACCAGCGAGATCCGTGTGCTCGTGTCCCGCTGCAGGTCGTACACCCACGTGTCCATCGTGCCGGAGGGGGAGTAGCTGCCCACGGCGAGACGCGCACCGTCCGGCGAGAGTCGGGGCGCCTCGTAGTATCCCGGCCCGCCGACGGCCGGGGCACTGCGGCCGTCGGGGTACCGCCAGACCAGCGAGCTCTCTTCGAGCCCGGCCCAGGCAGGGGAGCCGCCGGCCACGTAGACGAGCGTGCCGTCGTCCGCGACCACGAAGTTGGGGCCACCCAGTCCGGGGTCGTCGAGCACCGAGATCGCGGAGCCACGAACCACCCGGGTGCGCGGATCGAACGGCACCGCGAGGAGGGCCGGTCCTGCCGCGCCCCCCAGCATCTGGGCGAACACGAGGTAACCCCTGCCGACATACCGCGCCGCGGCGACGCCTTCCATGACGTCCGTCCACGTGCCGGTGTCACCCGACCAGACCGCGGTGTGCCAACCGTCCGCGCTCCAGATGGAGAAGAGGACGTCGCGACCCCCGGGCAGATACTGGGGCCAGAGGTGACCGATCTCGCCCGAGGCCGGATCCGGAGCGGTCAGGGTGTCGGGCTTCCCGCCCGCTGACGGTACCCGAAGCAGCCCCGAGGTCTCGCCGCTCGTGAAGACGATCGAGCCGTCAGGTCCCCAGCTCGCGCCCCGACTGGCCTGGACGGCGTCGCACACGGTCTGCGGGATCCCGCCGTCGATCTCCAGCGTCAGGAGCTTGCCGCCGGCGAAGAACGCGATTCGGCGACCGTCCGGAGAGAAGAACGGATCGCGGGCACCCTCGGTGCCCGGGAGCGGGGTGGCGTCGAGCCGGTTCAGGTCCCGCAGGAAGAGCCGGACGTCGTCTCCCTTCCTGGCGCCGTATACGAGTCGGCGGCCATCCGGCGAGACGGCGATCGGCTGATACCACGAGCTCGGCTCGTACCCCGCGGGAAGCGTGACGGAGAAGCGGACCGCGGAGTCGGGCGGCGACGGGCGCCCCCGCAGGGCGTGGCCGATCAGGATCCCGAAGACGACGAGGGTGACACCCGTCAGTCCGAACACCGCGGCCGCTCGCCGCCCCGGGCCCGACGAGGAGGGTGCGACGGCGACTGCGGCAGGAGCGGCCCCGATCCCGATCGGGTGGGATGCCACGGACCGGAGATCGACGGGCAGCTCCTCGATGTGCTGATAACGGTCGGCTGGATCCTTGGCCATCGCTTTGGCCGCGATCGCGTCCAGCGCGAGCGGCACGTCGGTCCGGAGCGACGTCAGCGGGGGTGGGTCGGAGTGGAGGATCGCGTGAACCACGGCCTCGGCACGGTCCCCCCGGAAAGGGAGTCGGCCCGCGACCATCTCGTACAGCAGCACGCCCAGGGCCCAGATGTCGGTGCGCGGGTCGACCTCATGCCGCTGGACCTGCTCCGGGCTCATAGCCGAGACCGTTCCCAGCACCGTGCCGGTCCGCGTGAGGCTCACATCGGGCACCTTGGCCAACCCGAAGTCGAGCACCTTCACCTGGCCGGCACGCGTCACCATCACATTGGACGCCTTCACGTCGCGGTGCACGATGCCGCGACGATGCGCAACCGCGAGCGCGTTGGCGACCTGGATCGCGACGTCGATCGCTTCGGGAATGGGAAGCGGCCGACGTGCGATCCGCTCCCGGAGCGTCTCTCCCTCCACGTACGCCATGACGATGAAGGGACGTTCCTCGTCCGCGTCGTGGATCTCGTGGATCGTGCAGATGCCGGGGTGATCGAGGGCGGAGGCCGCCCGGGCCTCCTGGAGGAACTGCTCCCGCTCGCGCGGTGCGGCCCGCAGCGCCCGGGGCAGGACCTTCAGCGCGACGATGCGGTCGAGGCGGGTGTCGCGGGCCTTGAAGACGACCCCCATGCCTCCTTCTCCGAGACGCTCGAGCACCTCGTAGTGGCCGAGCCGGCGGCCGGTCAGCTCCTCCCCTGCGATGCGATCGCGCAACCCGCTGGCCACCTCCGTCAGGGGCGGCATCTCCCCGAGGGCCGCCTCGATGTCGGCACCCCGCCGGGCGTCCGCCTCGAGAAGGGAGAGCACCTCCTCCACCAAGGTCTCCCGCTACCCCGCGATCTCCCCGGACGGGCGCACGATCGCCTTCGCGTTCAAGGGCGACATCTACACGGTTCCCGCGTCCGGCGGCGACGCCAGGCCGCTCACGCTCGGCGAGTCCCACGAGTTCGCGCCGGTGTGGAGCCACGACGGCCGCTCCATCGCCTTCGCCTCCGACCGCTACGGCAACTTCGACGTGTTCGTGATGCCGGCCACGGGCGGCGAGGCCACGCGCCTCACCTTCCACTCGACCGGGGAGATCCCGAGCTCCTTCACGGCCGACGACCGGTCGGTCCTCTTCTCGGCCTACCGCCAGGAGCTGGCGACCAACGCGCAGTTCCCCATCGGCCTCATGACGCAGCTCTGGTCCGTGCCGGTGGGCGGCGGACGCGTCGGCCTGGTGCTCCCGGTCCCGGCCGTCAACGCCACGCTCGACGGTCGGGCGGCAAGGTGATCTACGAGGACGTGAAGGGCTACGAGGACGCCTGGCGGAAGCATCACACTTCCGCGGTCACGCGCGACGTGTGGGTCTACGACGTGGCCTCGAAGGGATACAGGCAGCTCTCGCAGTTCGCCGGGGAGAACCGTAACCCGGTCTTCGACGCGGACGGCGACCACTTCTTCTACCTGAGCGAGCAGAGCGGGTCGCTCAACGTCTACCGCAGCTCCCTCTCCGACCCCGCCACCAGCGCGGCGGTCACGCACTTCGACAGGAACCCGGTCCGCTTCCTGACGCGCGCGAGCACCGGGGCGCTCTGCTTCGGGTTCCGCGGCGAGATCTACACGATGACGCCGGGCTCCGAGCCCGCGAAGGTGGCGGTGCGCATCGCGGCCGACGGACGGGGCGCGATCGACGAGATCGTGCCGGTGAACGAGCACTTCACCGAGGCCACGCTGTCGCCGAACGGGAAGGAGTTCGCCTACGTGTTCCGCGGGGAGATCTTCGTGACCGCGATGGAGGGCGGCATCACGAAGCGCGTCACGAACACGCCGTGGCAGGAGCGGAGCGTCGGCTTCAGCCCGGACGGCCGCTCGCTCGTGTACGCCGCCGAGCGCGACGGGAGCTGGAACGTCTACACCACCACCATCTCGCGGAAGGAGGAGCCCTACTTCTACGCCTCCACCGTCCTGGAGGAGAAGCCGGTGGTGGCGACCGCGGCGGAGGAGTACCAGCCCGCCTTCTCCCCCGACGGGAAGGAGGTCGCCTACCTGGAGAACCGCGTGGTGCTCAAGGTGGCCAACCTGGGCAGCGGGCGCACGCGCACGGTCCTGACCGGCGACCACAACTACTCGTACGCCGACGGCGACCAGTACTACCAGTGGTCGCCCGACGGGAAGTGGTTCCTGGTGCAGTACGGCTACCACGACCGGCTCTTCACCCCGCAGGTCGGCCTGGTGTCGGCGGCGGGCGACGGCGAGCTGCACGACCTTACGCGCAGCGGCTACGACGACGCCCAGCCCAAGTGGGTGATGGACGGGAAGGCGATGATCTGGGGCTCGGACCGCGAGGGCACGCGCCAGCAGGGTGGCGGCCTGGTGAGCGGCGACGTGTACGCGATGTTCTTCTCGCAGGCGGCGTGGGACCGCTTCCACCTCACCAAGGAGGAGCTGGAGCTCGCCAAGGAGAAGGAGGCGAAGGACTCCACGGGTGCGTCCGCCGCGGGCTCGAAGGCCGACGCGGCGAAGGCGTCCGCCGACTCGGCGAAGAAGGACATCGCGATCGACTGGGCCGGCCTCACGGAGCGGAAGGCGCGTCTCACCGTGCACACCTCGCCCACCGGCGACTGGCTCCTGTCGAAGGACGGCGAGAAGCTCTTCTACCTCACCGTGTTCGACGAGGGCAACGACCTCTGGGTGACCGAGCCGCGCACCCGGGAGACGAAGCAGCTCGCGAAGCTCGGTGCGGACAACGCGCGCATGGAGATGTCGCCGGACGGCAAGTTCATCTTCGTGCTGGCGGACGGGAAGCCGGTCAAGATCGGCACGGACGACGGGAAGGTCACGCCGATCGCCACGCGGGGCGAGATGCTCCTCAAGAGGGCGGACGAGCGGGCGTACATCTTCGACCACGCCTGGCGTCAGTTCAAGGAGAAGTTCTACCTCCCGGAGATCACCAGCGCGGATTGGCCGTACTACCACGACGAATACGCGCGCTTCCTCCCCTACATCGACAACAACTACGACTTCGCGGAGCTGCTCAGCGAGATGCTCGGCGAGGTGAACGCGTCGCACACGGGTGGGCGCTTCAACGCTTCGCGGCCGAACACCGACGAGACCGCGGCGCTCGGCCTCCTCTACGACTTCACCTGGACAGGGAACGGCGTGAAGGTCGCGGAGGTGGTCGCGGGCGGGCCGGTGGACAAGGCGGCGTCGAAGGTCGCGGCCGGCGACGTGATCGAGCGGATCGACGGCCAGGCGATCACGCCGCAGATCGACTTCTACGCGCTCCTCAACCGCAAGGTCGGCAAGCTCACGCTCCTCTCCGTCCTCGACCCGCGCACGAACACCCGCTGGGACGAGTCGGTGAAGCCGATCTCCGGGGGTGCCGAGAGCCAGCTCCTGTACCAGCGCTGGGTGCGGCAGCGACGCGCCGAGGTGGATTCGCTCTCCGGCGGCACGATCGCCTACGTGCACGTGCGCTCGATGAACGACGCGAGCATGCGCACGGTGTTCGACGAGGCGATGGGGATGGGGTGGGGGAAGAAGGCGATCATCGTCGACACGCGCTTCAACGGCGGCGGCAACATCCACGAGCAGCTCTCGGACTTCCTGAGCGGGAAGGTCTACTTCGACATCGTGCCGCACGGCCAGCACATCGGGGTGGAGCCGCTCGACAAGTGGACGAAGCCGTCCATCGTGATCATCAACGAGAGCGACTATTCGGACGCCCACCTCTTCCCGCTGGCGTACGAGCTGAAGGGCATCGGCAAGACGCTGGGGATGCCGGTGCCGGGAACGGGGACGTTCGTGTGGTGGGAGTCGCAGATCGACCCGACGCTCGTCTTCGGCATCCCGATGGGCGGGTGGCGGATGCCGGACGGGAAGTTCGGGGAGGGGACGCAGCTGGAGCCGGACATCCGGGTGCCGATGGATCCGGGGGTCATGACGGCCGGTCGCGATCAGCAGATCGAGGCGGCCGTGAAGGAGCTGATGGGGAGGTAGCGGACGCGGCCGGGCGTGGGACGCAAGAACGGGCGGCCACCCTCGCCTCACGGGGCGCTACATTGGTGGTGGGCCCGACGGCCCGACGCTCCACCGGAACAGGGGTGCTCGTTGACGAGGACCGGGGAGGCCAGCCGCCTCCTGATGTGGGCCGCGATCGCGTGCTCGATCGCGGCGGGCAGGCTCGAGGCGCAGGCCGTCCGGGGACGGCTGCGTGCCGAGTCCGGAGGCGCGGGGCCGAGCGCGGCCGTCGTGCAGCTGCGCGACGCCCGTGGCGTCGTCGTGGACGCGACGCTCACGGACGCCGCCGGGGCCTTCTCGCTCGACGCTCCGGGCGGAGGCACCTACACGCTCTTTGCCGCGGCGCCCGGGTTCCGGGACGCCGAGCGGCCGGCGACCGTCGGGGCCGACGCGATCCTCGTCGAGCTGGTGACGCAGGCCCTCTCCCTCGACCTGCCGGGTGGCCGGCTCACGCCCGACCGACGCTGCAGGCTTCCCGGCGACGGAGCGGAGCGTGTGGCCGCCCTCTGGGCCGAGGTGCGCAAGGCGTTCGAGGCCATGGTCCTGGCCGAAGACGGCGGCATGCTCGGCCACGAGCTCAGAACCTGGACCCGGCGCCTGGACCCCGCGGACCTCCACACGGTCGACGAGCAGGTGCGTCCCGCGGCGGCGTTCGTCGTGGGCAGCCCGTTCCGTAGCCCGCCGGCCGAGGAGCTCGCCCAGTTCGGGTACATCCAGGGTGGGGAGAGCGAGGGATACACCTTCCTGGCGCCGGACGCGCGCACGCTCCTCTCCCCCGTCTTCGCGAGCACCCACTGTCTCGGTTACGCCGTGGAGGGGCCCGAGGCCGGGTGGGTCGGCCTCACCTTCCGCCCGCGCTTCGACGGCGGGATGGACGTGGAAGGGACGCTCTGGATCGACGCCCGCACGCTGGGTCCCCGCCGTCTCGAGTTTCGCTACACGGCGCTCCCGTGGAGCGTCGATACGGACGACGCCGGAGGCCGTATCGACTTCCACCAGCTGGAGGCCGGGCCCTGGATCGTTCGGCGGTGGTGGATCCGTTCGCCCCGTGTCGGCGTGCGCACGGTTCGCCTGACGCCCTGGGACCGGCCCCGCCAGCGCTTCGGGCTCGCTGGTCTCGTCGAGGAGGGCGGTGAGGTCCTGCGCATCCAGACCACCGACGGCCGCATCGAGCGCCTCGGTCCGGACGGCGCCGAGTCCTCGTAGCCGTAGGCCCGCCGAGGGACCCGCGGACGGGTCCAGTCGCGGACGGGTCCAGTTGCCCCCCTGGGGCCGGACGTCGATCTTGGCGGCTTCACCCGGCACCTGCCCGAGGCCGGGCGCCGCGCACGCGTGCAGACGTCCGGTCGGTTCGAACCTCCCGGGAGACACCCATGCGCGCGATCCGTCGTCTCACCCTCCCGTTCGTCGTCCTCCTCCTGGCCGTCGCCCTGGCGTCCCCCGCCGCCGCGCGGCAGCGCGGCGGACCGGCGGCGTCCGATTCCGCGGGGAAGGACGCGAAGGGGCTTCCCCTGAAGCCGGCGCGCACGATCTCGTTCACGACCGACCAGGGCACCTGGATGTCGGTGGACGTGTCGCCCGACGGGCGCACGCTCGTGTTCGACCTGCTCGGCGACCTCTACACCGTGCCGATCGCGGGCGGACGCGCCACGCGCCTGACGAGCGGGATGGCCTACGACGCCCAGCCGCGCTACAGCCCCGACGGCAAGTCGGTGGTCTTCGTCTCGGACCGGGACGGGGGCAACAACGTCTGGATCATGTCCCTCGACGGGAAGGACACCACGCAGGTCACCAAGGGAAAGGACTTCGAGTACGCCTCCCCCGAGTGGACGCCCGACGGCGAGTACGTGGTGGCCTCGAAGGGGACGCGCATCGAGCAGCTCTGGCTCTACCACCGCGACGGCGGAGGTGGGGCCGCGCTCATCAAGCAGCCCGAGAACCTGAAGACGCTGGGGGCCGCGTTCGGGAGCGATCCGCGCTACGTCTGGTTCGCCGAGCGGCAGGGTGACTGGGAGTACAACGCGATCTACCCGCAGTACGAGATCGCGGTGTTCGACCGGCTGAACGGGAAGCGCACGGTCATGACCGACCGGGTCGGGTCGGGCTTCCGGCCCACGCTCTCCCCGGACGGGAAGTGGATGGTGTACGGCACGCGCCTGGACGCGAAGACGGGGCTGCTGCTGCGCAACCAGGAGACCGGGGCCGAGCGGTGGCTGGCGTACCCGGTGCAGCGCGACGACCAGGAGTCGGTGGCGCCGCTCGACGTGCTGCCGGGGATGAGCTTCACGCCGGACGGCACGAGCGTGGTCGCGTCGTACGGCGGCAAGCTGTGGAAGATCCCGGTGGACGGCAGCGCGCCGGCCGAGATCCCGTTCACGGCGGACGTCGCCGTCGAGCTCGGGCCGCTGTCACGCTTCGAGTACCGCGTCGACACCGCGCCCACGTTCACCGCGCACCAGATCCGCGATGCGGTGCCGTCGCCCGACGGGCGACGGCTCGCCTTCACGTCGATGGACAAGCTGTACGTCATGGACTACCCCGGCGGCACGCCACGCAGGATCTCGAGCACGGAGACCGGCGTGGTGGAGGCGCAGCCGGCCTGGTCGCCCGACGGCCGCCAGCTCGCGTACGTCTCGTGGGCGGACCAGGACGCCGGGTACGTGTGGAAGGTGGCCGCCACCGGAGGCGGCGCTCCCCAGAAGCTCACGCCCGACGGTGCGCTCTTCCGCGAGCCGGCGTGGTCGCCCGACGGCGCGCGTGTGGTCGCGGTGCGCGTGGCCGCGCGCGACCTGCACGAGGCGCTGGGCGGGTTCGGCGGAGGGCTGGGCGCGCAGTTCGTGTGGATGCCGGCGGCGGGTGGCGAGGTGCACGTGATCGCCCCGACCGGCGGGCGCGAGTACCCGCACTTCACGAGCGACCCGGACCGCATCTTCGCCTACTCGCCGCAGGACGGGCTCGTCTCCTTCCGCTGGGACGGCACCGACGACCGGACGATCGTGAAGGTGACGGGGAAGACGCAGCCCGGCGGCAGGCAGCCGATGCGCGCCGACGAGGTCCTCATGGCGCCGAAGGGTGACCAGGCGCTCGTGCTCATGGAGCACGAGCTGTACGCGGTCACCGTGCCGATGTTCGGCGGCGACTCGCTCACGATCTCGGTGGCGAACCCGGAGAACGCCGCGTTCCCGGCCCGCCAGCTCTCCGTGGTCGGCGGGGAGTTCCCCGCGTGGAGCGCGGACGGGCGCACCGCGCACTGGTCGATCGGCAACACGCACTTCTCCTACGACCTCGACCGGGCGCAGGCGTTCGACGACAGCGTGAAGGCCGCCGCGGCCGCGAGGCCCGCGGGGGCGCCCGCGGACAGCGCGGGGAAGAAGCCGCCGCGCTACGAGGGCGTGTCCCACGAGATCGACATCTCGGTGCCGCGCGACATCCCGACCGGCGTGGCGGTGCTGCGCGGCGCGCGCATCGTGACGATGAACGGCGACCAGGTCATCGAGAACGGCGACATCGTCGTGCGCAACGACCGGATCGTCGGCGTGGGAGCACGCGGATCCGTCGACGTGCCGGCGGACGCGCGCATGATCGACGTCTCCGGCAAGACGATCATGCCGGGCTTCGTGGACACGCACTACCACCCGCAGTGGCTCATCCCCGACATCCACAGCTCGCAGGCGTGGCAGTACCTGGCCGAGCTGGCGTACGGCACGACGACCACGCGTGACCCGCAGACCTCCACCACCGACGTGCTCACCTACGAGGACAAGGTCTCGGACGGCGAGATGCTGGGGCCGCGCATCTACTCGACCGGGCCGGGGGTGTTCTCGAGCGAGATGATCTCGAGCCTGGACGACGCCCGGCACGTGCTCGAGCGCTACTCGAAGTACTACGACACGAAGACGCTCAAGATGTACATGACCGGCAACCGCGAGCAGCGTCAGTGGGTCATCATGGCGGCGCACGAGCTCGGGCTCTCCCCGACCACGGAGGGTGGCCTCGACTACAAGCTCGACATGACGCACATCCTCGACGGCTACGCCGGGGTGGAGCACGCGATCCCGATCGAGCCGAAGTACAAGGACGCCGTCCAGCTCCTCGCGCAGTCGCAGACGGTCAACTCGCCCACGCTCATCGTGTCGTACGGGGGGCCGTTCGGCGAGAACTACTTCTACACGAAGGGCGGGGTGCACGACGACGCGAAGCTGGCGCGCTTCACGCCGCACCAGGAGCTCGACGACAAGACCCGCCGGCGGGGCAGCGGGAGCGGCGGCTCTCCCGGCCCCGGCGGCTGGTTCATGGACGACGAGTACGTCTTCCCGATGCACGCGGCGTTCGCCAAGCAGGTCGTGGACGCCGGCGGTCGCGTCGGCGTCGGCAGCCACGGGCAGCTCCAGGGGCTCGGCATGCACTGGGAGATGTGGATGATGGCGACCGGGGGGATGACGCCGATGCAGGTGCTGCGCGCGGCCACGATGTCGGGTGCGTGGGCCATCGGCATGGAGCAGGACGTCGGCTCCCTCGAGGCGGGCAAGCTCGCCGACCTCCTCGTGCTGGACGCCAACCCGCTCGACGACATCCACAACACGAACACGATCCGATACGTCATGAAGAACGGCCGCCTCTACGAGGGCGACACCCTGGACGAGATCTACCCGCGCACACGCAAGCTGCCGGCCCTGCTGTGGCACGAGCCGGAGCCGCACACGGCCGCGGGAATCCGGTAGACACGGCGACCACGATCCATGCGCACTCCCTTCACGGCATCCGAGAGATGAGCACCCGATCCCCGCGCTCCACGACCCTCGCCCTGCTCGCCACGCTCGGCGCCGCCTTCGCCGCGCCCCTGGGCGCGCAGACCTTCGCCACCCCCGACCCGGTCGTCCGCAGGATCTACGCGGTCGGGATGGACAGCTCGCGTCTCGAGGTCCAGGCGCATGAGCTCTTCGACTCGCTCGGTCCGAGGCTCATGGGGAGCCCGGACCTCAAGCGGGCGCAGGACTGGCTGGTCGGGCTCTACGGCTCCTGGGGCATCGACGCGAAGGAGGAGCAGTACGGCACCTGGCGGGGGTGGGAGCGCGGCCACTCGCACATCGACCTGATCGCGCCGCGCCGGCGCACGCTGCAGGGGCAGATGGTCGGCTACAGCCCGGGCACGGGTGGGAAGGACGTCGACCTGGAGACGGTCGTCCTGCCGACCTTCCGGGACAGCACGGAGTTCGTGAAGTGGCTCCCCCAGGCCAGGGGGAAGCTCGTCATGATCTCGGCGGCGCTGCCGACGTGCCGGCCCCAGGACGATTGGGCGATGAACGCGACGGCGGAGTCGAAGGCGCGCATGGACACGCTCATGGTCGAGACGCAGCGCGCCTGGTCCCCGGTGCGGCCCGGCCAGGGCGTGGACGGCGCGAGCGCGGGGCTGCGCGGCACCGGGTACTATCCGGCGCTCGGCGGCGGTGATCTGGGCGTGCGCCTCGAGGCAGGAGGCGCGGCGGGGATCGTCAGCTCGAGGCCCAAGCTGTCGTGGCGCCTGGACGGCGGCCGGACGCCGGAGCAGGTGGTGGCGGCCGAGCTGGATCCCCAGGGACGGGGGGGTGGGTTCGGGGGCTTCGCCGGCGCGCTGAACACCGGGTGGGGCGCGATGGAGGTCTTCGAGACGTACAACACGAAGACGCCGGCGATCGCGCTCGACTGCGAGGACTACGGGCTCGTGTACCGCCTCACCGAGCAGGGCGACCATCCGAAGGTGCGGCTCAACCTGGAGGGGAAGCTGCTCGGCGAGCAGCCGGTCTACAACGTGATCGCCACGATCCCCGGGACCCAGCACCCGGACGAGTACGTCATGCTGTCGGCGCACTTCGACTCGTGGGACGGCTCGTCGGGCGCCACGGACAACGGCACGGGCACGCTGACGATGCTCGAGGCGATGCGCATCCTGAAGAAGGTCTATCCGCGCCCGAAGCGCACGATCCTCGTGGGCCACTGGAGCGGGGAGGAGGAGGGGGAGGTCGGCTCGAAGGCGTTCACGGAGGACCACCCCGAGGTGCTGAGCGGGCTCGAGGCGCTCTTCAACCAGGACAACGGCACGGGACGCGTGATCCGCATCGGCGGCGCCGGGCTGGTGCACGCGCCCGAGCACCTCAACGACTGGCTCGCGAAGATCCCCATGGAGTGGCGGCAGCGGATCAACGACGGCGCCCCCGTTGTGCCCGGGCGCCCGGCCGGGGGCGGGAGCGACGACTTCCCGTTCGGCTGCCGGGGGCTCCCCGCCTTCGGGCTGGGCGCGCTCTCCTGGGACTACGGGAACGTGACCTGGCACACCGAGCGCGACACGTACGACAAGGTCGTGTTCGACGACCTGCGCTACAACGCGACGCTCACCGCGATGCTCGTGTACCTCGCCTCCGAGGACCCGGCGCGCATCCCGCTCGATCGGGTGGACCTGGCCTCGCAGCCGTCGCCCTTCGGCGGGCGCGGCGGTGGTGCGCGGTGGCCGGAGTGCGAGAAGGCGCCCAGGACGACGAGCCCGCGCCTGCGTTAGGAGGGGTAGCGCTCCGCGGTCAGCGAGCGGCCGCCGTGGTGTCGGCGGCGGGGGCGTCGGCACCCGCCCAGGAGCGCACGGCGGCGAGGATGTCGGAGCGTGCGTACATGAGCTCGACGCGTCGGTTCAGCGCCCGCCCCCCGGGCGTCGCGTTGTCGGCGATCGGGCGGTACTCCCCGTACGACTCGGCGCGGATGCGCTTCGGGTCCTGGCCGTGCAGGACGAGCGTCCTGGAGCCCAGGAGGATCGAGCCGACCACGAGACCCGACCCGACCACGACGCCGAAGATGGAAGCCTTGTCCACGGGGTCCGTAGCGGGAACGAGGAGCGTCCGGGTGCCGGAACGCCGGTCGGGAGGGTGATCCGGCGTGCATGACTCCAGTATCGGCAGATGGGGGGGCCCGTTTGAGGGATCGGCCCTCAGCGCAGCACCGTGCGCCACCAGGGACGCCGGGCGCGCCGGTACGCGGAGCGGTCGGCGCGGATGACCGGCTGCCCGTCGACCTGGCCGCACACCTCCAGGTCGTCGCCCTTCCCCGGGACGTCGAACGGGGTGGCCGTCGTATCGTCCAGGCGGTAGAAGCCGAGCTCACGGTTCCGGCGCGCGGCGACGAGGAGCCCGACGTCGAGGCGACGGATGGAGCGCACGTCCGTGATGTGCGGCAGCTGGTCCCAGCTCCGGCCGCGGTCGGCGGTGTGCCAGAGCCCTCCCGGCGTGAGCTGGTCCTGCGCGAAGCCGAGCCAGACGTCGTCGCCGGCGGCCGCGACCGGAAGCCCGGCCGAGGGCGTCGTGCGGATGCCGTACTGCTCCCGCCAGGCGTCCATGTCGACGCGTCGCCAGATGGACTGGAGCGTGGAGGGCGGACCGTCTCCGACCACGACGTCGGTGACCGGCGCGTCGAAGCCCCCCATCGGGTCGGCGAAGAACCCGGTCTCCTCCGACTCGCGCACCCCGACGCACAGTCCGGCCTCCGGCTCCCCGATCCACGCCGCGTCGCTCCCGCAATGCGCACGCAGGGTATCCGCAACAAACGGTGGGAGGAGTCGGCCGCGGGGGACGAACTCCGCAAGCTCGATCCGCCTCCGGCCGGTGGCACTCGCGCCCGACAGACCGGCCGGCTCGAGCGTCACGATGTTCTTGATCGCATACGGCTCGTTCAGGACGAGCCAGGCGATGTCGTCGTCGAGCTGGTCGCACTGGAACGCCTGCGTCCGCGTCGGCGTGACGTCGATCCAGGTCCGCACGGGGATCCAGGCGGCCGCCACGAGCGCCGTCGCGACGGTGGCCGCCGTGGTGAGCAGGCGCCGGCGCCTGCGGCGCCGATCGAGCGGGAGGAGCTCGCGGAAGTCGATGCCCGCCACGCCGGCCACCACGCGCACCAGCTCGACGCGCGTGCGGGACCGCGGGACGCCGAGGCGCCATCCGGCGCGCAGATCCGCCCAGCGCGTGGAGGCGTCGCCGCCGAGCGCCCGGGGGAGGTTGTCGGGGGGCTCCTCCGCCACCAGGACGGAGAGGACCGGGCGGTCGGGGGCGAGCTCGCGGAACGCCCCGATCTCGAGGTCGACCCAGCGCGACGCGGCGGCCGCCCCCGAGCAGCACACCACCAGCGCACGCGACTCGGCGAGCGCGCGGCGCAGCTGACCGGGCAGCTCGCCACCGGCGATGTCGGTCTCGTCGCGATAGACGCGCAGTCGCCGGCCGTCGGGCAGGCGGTAGCGCTCGAGCGCACGTTGCACCCGCGCCGCCACGACCGCGTCCGCGGAGCTGTACGAGATGAAGGCGTCCCAGCCGGCCATGACCCTCCTCCACGTGGGCACCTCAACATACACGCGGCGCTGAGCTGGTGGCTGCTCGCGTCGAGAGCCGGGCGACGCTCCCCGCGGAGCGGACCGCACGGGAGAACGTTGTCGCCCGCCAGGCCTCAGGCCGCACGACACGGCCCCCTCACTTCCACGCTTCGGCGACGTTCTGGCCCGAGGTCTCCATCTGGCGCATCACCATGGCGTGGTAGACGCCCCGGGCCGCCATCAAATCCTCGTGGCGCCCCCGCTCGGTGACGCGTCCCTCCTCCATCAGGAGGATGAGGTCGGCCCGCCGGATGGTGGAGAGGCGGTGGGCGATCACGAACGTGGTGCGCCCGGCCAGGAGGGTGGACATGGACGCCTGGATGAGCTGCTCGCTCTCCGTGTCCAGGTTGCTGGTCGCCTCGTCCAGGATGAGGATCTGCGGGTCGGCCAGGATCGCGCGCGCGATCGCGAGGCGCTGCTGCTGCCCGCCGGAGAGCTTCACGCCGCGCTCGCCGACGAAGGTGTCGTAGCGCTCGGGGAGCAGCTCGATGAACTCGTGCGCGTTGGCGCGGCGCGCCGCGTCCTCGACCTCCGCGTCCGTGGCCTCTGGGCGGCCGTACGCGACGTTGTCGCGCACGGAGCCGTCGAAGAGGAAGACGTCCTGCTGCACGACCGCGAGCAGGTCGCGGTACGAGCAGAGCTTGAAGTCCCGGATGTCGACGCCGTTCAGCAGGAGGCGGCCACGCGTCGGATCGTGGAAGCGCGCCACCAGGTCGGTCACGGTGGTCTTGCCCGCGCCGCTCCGTCCGACGAGGGCGAGCATGGTGCCGCCGGGCACCACGACGTCGAAGGCCTGCACGACGGGATGACCCTCGCGGTACTCGAACTCGACCCCATCGAAGGTGATCTCGCGCACGGCGCGGGGCGCGTCGATCGCGTGTGGCCGGTCGGGTTTGTCGTTCTCCATCCCGAGCACCTCGAAGACGCGCTCCATGGCGGCCAGCGAGCGCTGCAGCTCGGAGAAGGAGTTGACGATGTTCCAGACCGGGTTGAGGAGGAGAAAGGTGTACCACTGGAACGCCATGATGTCGCCGACCGAAGCGCCCCCGCGCAGGTTGAGCCATCCGCCGTACCAGACGATCACCACGTTGATGACCCCGAGGAGCAGCCCCCACGCCGTCCACACCACCATCTCCCGGCGGTGCGCGAACATCTCCTTCCTGAGCACCGTGTGCCGGCCGACCATGTAGTCGAGCAGCTCGAGCATCTCGCGCCGGAACGCGCGCACCACGCGGATCCCCGAGAAGGTCTCCCCCACCCGGCCGTCGAGCGCCTCCACGTCCTTGCGCACGGACCGGTAGATCGGCCGGATGCGGCGCGCGAAGATGAAGCTCATGAGCGTGATCCCAGGCACGATCGCGAGCGCGGTCAGCGCGAGGCGCCAGTTGAGCCGGGTCAGGATCACCACCGCGATGAGCAGGCGGATCACCGAGATCGCGGGTGACATCAGCGCGAGCTGCAGAAGCCCGGTGGTGGTGTCCACGTCGCCGGTAAGGCGGGACAGGATACCGCCGGTCTTCATGTCCTGCAGTTTCGGCAGCGGCAGGTGCAGGAGCCGCTCGTAGAGCGAGCGCCGCAGGGTGAGCCGTACGCGCACGTTCAGGAGGCGCTGTCGGTAGTCGCGGAGCGCTTCGACGAGGTTGGACGCCACCACCACCGCCAGGAACACGAGCCCCGCCACGTGCAGGTGCGCGAGCCGCTGCAGGGGGGTGAGGCCCGTGCCGAGGAGGACGTGGTCGACGATGAAGCGCATGAAGAGCGGGTTCACCATCTGCAGCCCCGCGGCGATCAGGGCCAGGAGGAAGACGAACCCGACCGCGTAGCGATGGGGGCGCAGCCACACGACGTACTCGCGGAGGTACGCGCGCCCCGTGCCGATGCGCCACCAGCGCTTGCGTCCGTCCGCGCGCTCGGGCTCGGCCGGCCCGGCGCCGTCGGGCGACTCCGCCCCCGGGTGCTTCCTGGCCCCGTCGCGCGAGTCGTCCAGGCGGCGCTCCTTGTACTCCTGGACGAAATCGTGGTACCGCGTGCGCGACGAGCGCGGACGACCCATGAGGAGACCCCCCCAACCCGTTCCCGTGCGAAACCGGACGTGCGCGGGCAATATTCTGCCGCGGCGTGCCGGGGGACAGCGCGACGTGGGGAGGGCCCCGCTGCGCGGAGCGCTCGCCTCGTGGCCGCGGGTGCGGGCCTCCGGGTCGCCGGAAGGCCGCACCGTTGGGCGAAAGCCGACGGCCCCCCTTGCGTAAGGGAACATACCGAGCCATTTGAAGGATTGCTGAAGCATGAAGTTTCATGCGTTATGCGCTCCGGGGGTCGGCGTGTACGCAGCAGGGTAGCCGTGACCGCGGCGCCCGAGCCCCAACGGCTCGTAGAGTCCGGCGAGCCCCAGACCTCCGGGGAGGACGAAGCACAGTTCGTCACGGGTACTCATTCCAAGAGAGATCCAGGAGGCGGTATGGACGTACGATTCGTCTGCAGAGCCGCACGGCGGCTCACAGCGGCGGTGACACTGAGCCTCGGGCTCGCGGTCCCCGTCGCGGCACAGCAAGGAGCCACGGGCACAATACGTGGTCAGGTCACCGACGCGGTGACCATGCGCCCGCTGTCGGGGGTGCAGATCTCCGTGCCCGGGACCGGGCGCGGGGCGCTGGCCAATGCCAGCGGGCAGTTCCTCATTCTCAACGTCCCGCCGGGAACGGTCACTGTGAAGGCCGAGATCATCGGCTACGGGACGGTGGAGCAGCAGGTCTCGGTCGTCGCCGGCCAGGTGGCCGAGGCGGACTTCCGCATGAGCCAGGCGGCGCTGGAGCTCGACGCGATCGTCGTGACCGGCACGCCGGGCCAGACGCAGCGGCGCGCCATCGGCAACTCGGTGTCGCAGTTCGAGGCGGCGGCGGTCACGGACCAGGTGCCGATGCCGTCGGTGCAGAACCTCCTGCAGGCCCGGACCCCGGGCCTCACGCTGGTCTCCAACGGCGGCGGGGCCGGTGACGGCTCGCAGATCCGCCTGCGCGGCACGGGCTCGATCGAAGGCCGTACGGAGCCGGTGATCTACGTGGACGGCGTGCGCATCATCAGCGGGAACCAGGGCGGAAACTGCGGCAACGTCACGCACTGCACGAACGCCCTCGACGCGCTCAACCCGAACGACATCGAGTCGATCGAGGTCATCAAGGGCCCGGCGGCGTCGACGCTGTACGGCGCCGAGGCGGCGGCCGGCGTGATCCAGATCATCACGAAGAAGGGCCGCGCGGGCGCTGGCGTCCAGTGGACGGCGGCGCTGAATGCGGGTTCGTCCGATTGGGCCCTCGCGACGCCCACGACCTACTGGACGTGCTCCGCTTCCAACGTGACGTCGAGCTCCTACCCTGGATGCGCGGGCCTCGCGCCCGGGACGGTGAAGGTCTACCACCCGATGGACGAGAACCCCAACGCCATGCGCGGCAACACCGGATCGGACGATCCGAACGGTGCGGGGCAGTGGGACTGGAACCTCTCGGCTCGCGGCGGCGGTGAGCTCTTCAACTTCTACGTGAGCGCGGAGCGGGGAGACGAGCAGGGCATCTTCCTGAACAACTACTCGCAGCGCACGGGCGGACGGGCGAACTTCGGTTTCACGCCGTCCGAGAAGCTCAGCTTCAACGTGAACATGGGGTACTCGCGTACGAAGGTGCGGGCTCCCCTCTCCAACAACTCGTCCAACTCGATCCTACGCAACGGTTACCGCGGGAAGGCGGACGCGAACTACCAGTACGAGGTGGGCTTCAGGAACTTCGGCCCCACCCTCGCCAACCAGTGGGACCTGGAGTCGTTCGGCGAGCGCTACACGATGGGCGCCACGGTCAACTACACGCCCTTCAAGTGGTTCACGAACCGGCTCGTCCTCGGCTTGGACAACCAGAACCGGAAGGTCTCCGACTTCACGGGGATCGATCAGACGGGGCTGCAGCCCTGGGGCACCACGCGCTCGACCGGCTACACGGACCTCCAGCTGCGTGACACGCACATCTGGACGGTGGACTACTCCGGAACGATCAACACCGACATCAACGAGGACTACAACTCGGCGTTCAGCGGCGGGATGCAGCTCAACGCCAGGAAGTACAACCTCTACGGGGCGACCGGTGAGGGTCTGGTAGCCAACAACCTCAACCTGGTGCGCTCGGCCGCCGTGAACCGCGGTGACCAGGACTTCGAGGAGCAGACGTCGCTGGGCTTCTACGTCCAGGAGATGGTCGGCTTCAAGAACCGCCTGTTCGCGACGGCCGCCGTTCGCGTGGACGACAACAGCGCGTTCGGTGACAACTTCTCGCTGGTGGTCTATCCGAAGGCGCAGCTCTCGTACGTGATCAGCGACGAGGACTGGTTCGACTACGGCTTCATCGACCAGCTCAAGCTGCGTGCCGCGTGGGGGAAGGCGGGCAATCCGCCCGATCCGTTCACGGCCGACAGGACGTACACGGCATCGGTGACGACGGCGGGCGACGTGGTGGTCAACGCGCTGCGGCCCTCGTCGTACGGCAACCCGGACCTGAAGGCCGAGACGGGCTCGGAGGCCGAGCTCGGCTTCGAGTCGTCCATGTGGGGCGGCCGGATGGGCCTCGACTTCACGTACTACAACCAGAGCACGAAGGACGCCCTGGTGCCGGTGCCCGACCCGCGCTCCAGCGGGTTCAGCGGCACCCACTTCGTGAACGTGGGCGAGATCAAGAACACGGGTCTCGAGGTGCTGCTCACGGCTACGCCGCTCTACACGCGCAACGTGCAGTGGGACGCGACCGTGGCGCTCGCCAAGACGCACAACGAGCTCGTGTCGTGGGGAAGCGCTCCGCTCACCTCGGTGGACTTCGGCGCGTTCGCGACCGTACAGCGGCACCTCCCGGGCTATCCCATGGGAGGCTTCTGGGCCCAGGACGTGGAGCGTGACGCGAGCGGCGCGCCGATCGTGACCAACGGCGACGTCACCGTGAAGTCGGACTACGAGTACATCGGGCCGTCGCTGCCCACGCGTGAGATCGGCTTCACCAACACGTTCACGCTGTTCGACAACTTCCGCCTGTTCGCGAACTTCGACTACAAGGGCGGCCACTACCAGTGGTGCGCGATCTGCTCCGTGCGGAGCCGCATCGACCTGAACACGAAGCTGGTGAACGATCCGGACGCGGACCCGGTCGACGTTCTGGTGGCGAAGAGCCTGCAGACGAAGACGTGGATCCAGCATGCGGACTTCATCAAGCTGCGGGAGCTGTCGGTTACGTATCAGCTCCCCAGCCAGTTTGCGCAGAACCTGCGCTTCGACGCGGCCGCGGTGACCGTGTCCGGGCGCAACCTGTGGATGTGGACCAAGTACGATCTTGGTCAGGATGGGCTGGGCTCGCCCGACCCGGAAGTGAACTTCGACTCCACGGACCCGTTCAGGATGACGGACTACGCATCGATCCCGATGCTGCGGACGTTCTCCCTGAGCGTGCGGTTCTCCTTCTGACCGGCTGACCGGAAAGGACCTGAGACGATGAGCAAGATCATCTCGCTCCGGAAGGCGGCTTCGGTCGGCCTTCTGGGATTGACGATGGGAGTGGTGGCGTCATGCAACGTCGCCGACCAGCTCCTGGACGTGAGCAACCCGGCGCAGCTCGACGAGTCGCTCCTCCAGGACTCGACGCTGGTGAAGGTGCTCGTGGGTGGTGTGGTCGGCGACTTCCAGGACATGTACGCGGATCCGTTCCTGTGGCGTGGAAGCATGTTCACGGACGAGCAGATCACGGGGATCAACTGGGAGCAGACGGCGCGTCTGAGCCAGCGGATCGTGAAGTACGACGAGGGTGACGCGGATCTGATGTTCTCGCGCATCAGCCGTGCCCGCGCCCAGGCGGACTCGATCTCCGGACGCCTGAAGGGGGGCCTGTCGAGCAACCCGGCCTCCGATCCGAACCTGGCGCTCACGCTCGCGTACGCGGGCTACAGCTACATCATCCTCGCGGACGCCATGTGCGAGGCCACGGTCAACGTGGGCTCGTCGATCTACCAGCCGGCCGACCTGTACCAGTTCGCGGTCGACCGTTTCGAGGAGGCGCTGCCCATCGCCACGGCGGCGGGCAACGCGACGCTGCCGAACAAGCGGAAGGCGACGGATCTCGTCAGCATGATCAACGTCGGGCTGTCGCGCGCATACCTGAACCTGGGGCAGAACGCCCAGGCGATGGCCGCCGCGACGAAGGTGCCCGAGGGCTTCTACTGGTGGGTCGAGTACAACGACACGGACGACCGCGTGTACGACCCGATGGAGGGTTACACGACGGGCGCGAACCACGCCGTCGGCGTGCACCCGCACTTCATCGCGGGCGGGCCGCAGAACTTCGGCGTGCAGAACCTGCAGGCGTTCCTGACCGATCCGCGCGTCCAGCACGAGCCGAGCTGGAGCACGGGCCACAACGCCCTGACCAAGCTCTACAAGCCCAAGCAGGGGCTGATGTGGTCGGAGTACAACGGCGAGACCTTCGCGACCGGCGGCACGCCGGAGCCCTACACGCGTGAGGCCGACATCGCCATGGCGTCGTACGTCGAGGCGATGGAGAACTACTACGAGGCGGCCGGGCCCACCGGCACGGGGCCGCTCGGCACCACGCTCGAGTTCGTGAACGCGCGCAGGGCCTTCGGCAACCAGGACCCTGTGGACCTGTCGGGCGACGCGCTCATGGCCGAGCTGCGCGAGCAGCGCGGCAAGGACCTCTACATGGGCGGCTACCGGCTGGGCGACCTCCGGCGGTGGAAGCGCCTCGACGGGATGGACCTCTTCCCGTCGGGGCCGCATCCGACGGCGGAGTGGGGCGACTACGGCACGGCGACGTGCTACCCGCTCCCGAAGGAGGAGTACGAGGGCAACCCGAACATCACGAACCCGAACGGTTGATCTCGTAGCGCGGGGCCACCTCTCCGGAGGAGGTCACGCGAGAGGCTCGGGGGCGGGGCGCTGTGCGCCCCGCCCCTTCTCACAGGGAGCGGGCGCCCGGGCGACCCGGAGCGACCGGCTGCGGAGCCCCGTTCAGAGCGTGTCGAGGAAGCGGATGAGATCTTCCTGCGTGACGCGGTCGAGCGCGGCGAACGCCGCGCGCGCGGTCTCCGCCTCGCCCCCGTGCAAGAGGATCGCGTCGATGACGCGTCCGGCCCGGCCGTCGTGCAGGAACACCTGCCGGTGACGGAGCGCGAGGAGGGGCTCGGTACGGTATTCCGTCGGGCTCGCGCCCGCGCTGCACGTTCCGGCGAGCCCCGGGCCCATGTCGTGGAGGAGGAGGTCCGAGTAGAGCTCGAAGCGCTTGTGCGCGAGGGCTCGGATCGGGCTCGCGCCGGTGACCTGCTCCGGGACGTGGCAGGAGGTGCATCCGAGCTCGCTGAAGAGCACACGCCCGCGGGCGACGGCCGCCGCGTCCTCCGTGTCCCTGGGCTCCGTGCCGGCGGGCGGGGCGAGGAGGCGCACGAAGTCCGTCACCGCTTCGACCGTGGCCTGGTCCACCTCGGGGTCCGTCGCGGGGTCGAGGCCCTCCCCCACCGGAGGCAGCCCACCGGCCATCGCCTCGTCGGGATGCGCGGGCGACGTCACGCCCATCTCCAGGCGGAAGGCTCCCGCGACGAAGTCCTTCAGCGTGGCCGAGTCCGCCTTCCTTCCGAAGCGCGCCGGCCGTGCGTCGGGGTCGGTCCCGACGCGTCCGGAGATGCCGTCCCCGTCGCGGTCGTCCGGATCGGCGCGCCGGTCGAGGTCGCCCTGATCGATCGCATCCACCAGCCCCATCCCGTAGAGGAAGGGGATCGTCAGGCGCATGGTCTCCGTCGCCTCGGCGGGGACGGGCGGTCGGGCCGCGCCGGCCGCGGCGGCCTCGGGCGTGACACGGAGGCGGACGTTTTCGCCTCCCTGGGGTACGAGCAGATCGCACCGTCCGTCGGCGACGACCCGCGTGGCCTTCGTCACGACCGTCTCGCCGGTTCCCCCGTCTGCCGGCTGCGTGTGGCAGGCGTTGCAGGAGTTCTCGTTGAACCTCGGACCCAGGCCGTCGCCCGGCGTGAAGCGGCGGTCGAAGCCGGCCCGGCCCGCGGCGAAGCGGGCGGCCTCGGCGGCGCCGAGGCCCGGTATCGGGTCCCCGATCTGTGCGGACGCTGCCGGCTCGACCGCGCCGGTGCCGCAGGCGCCGAGGAGACACGAGAAAGCCACGATCACCCCGGCCGTATAGCCTCGGCGGGCCACTGACAGGAGCCGAATCACGACATGGACCTCGTCCGTTCAGGTTGGAAGGGCGCGCGCCCTCCGCTGGCCCTGGTGGCGTTCGTAGCGGTGGGCGCCACCGCCTGCTCCGTCCCCACCGGGCCCCACACGCGGCCCACGAGCGCGCACATCACGATCGAGGGGACCGCGCCCTCACCGCTCGAGCTGGTGATCTCGACCGACTTCACGGAGTCGCAGGACCCTGTGACCTTCGAGATCGTCCAGCACTTCAACGCGGCCGACACCTTCGCCGTCCAGCCACCCCTCGATCGCATGGTCGATCTCTCCCAGTTCGGCGACATCGTGGTGCGGCTGAAGAACCCCGTGGTGGAGGTGGCCTCGGTAAGGTTGCGGATCAGCCTGGACAACGGACAGGGGTACGACCAGACGGCGACGCTCTCGGACGGCGGTGAGCTCGTGTACATCTACACGTTCACCGATCCGCTGGCAGGTCGCTGAAGAACGGGAGGGCGGGCGGGCCTGCGGCCCGGCTCAGCGCCCCGGTGCGATGCGCAGCGAGCGGAAGAGCTTGTCGGCGATCGTGACGACGAGCGGCGCCCCGACGACGAGGAAGGCGTGCCCCACGGCGTTCTCCGCCTCCGAGCCCCCGCCCACGGTGGACATCGAGAAGGCGTAGCCGGGGAAGAGCATCATCCCGGCGCCGATCACCGCGGGGAGCATGCGCCCCACCGACGTGGACGTCCCGCCGCCCCATCGGGCCCCCATCGCCCCGCCGAGCGCGGGGAGGACGAAGGCCGCGGCCCCGGACCCGGCGATGCCGACGCCGCCGCAGCTGGTCACGATCTCGGCCTTCTCGTCGATGTCGATGCACCGACGCGCGACCGCCAGCCCGGCCACGAGGCCGAGGGCGTTGCCGACGAAGGCCCCGGCCACGGTGCGGAAGGTGTCGTGTCCCGCGGGATCCTGGCTCCAGTCGAACGCGAGCCGCGGGGCGGGGAGCGAGGTCATCGGCAGGTCGCCGGGCGCCCGCGTGGTGGTGGAGTTCCCCGGTGGCCTCGTGTCGATGAGGATGACGCCGTAGAGCGAGCCCGTGCCGTAGCGGGCGCCGGCCTCGCCCGGCGGGATGACCTGGATGCGCTCGATGTTCTGCAGCCCGAAGGTGCCATACAGGTAGCGGGGATCCGAGACGGGCACCCCGTCCAGCAGGACCATCGGGCTGCTGCACGCGTGCGTCTGCAGGAGCGAGATGCTCGCCGCACCGCGGAACTCCAGGCACACCTCCGTCCCCGCGAGGTTGTTGGCCTGCCGCATCTTCACGCCCGGCACCGTCTGCACGATGAGGTCTCCGAGATGCTTGCTCGTGCCCAGCGCGCGCTCGATCTGCGCGCGTTCAACCACATGGCGGCTCGAGCCCTGGCCGCGCTCCATGCGCTCCCGCTGCGTCTCGGTCTCCACGACGATCGGCTCCAGCTCGATGGCCTCGGAGGCGATGCGTATCTCCAGCTCCATGGCCTGATCGGCCGGGAGCGTGACATCGTGGTCGTGCACGCCGTACGCGAGGTGCTCGACCCGAAGCGTCCAGTGGCCCTCGGGAGCGGCCAGCAGGACGAATCGCCCATCCTCCCGTGTCACGGCCGTGACGCTCGTGCCCAGGATGCGGAGGACGGCGCCGGACACGCCCTGACGGGTGGCCACGTCCACCACCTGGCCGGGCAGGTCCCTCGTCCGCTGCCCCTGGAGGGGCGTAGCGAGGGCGCAGGCCAGCGCCAGCAGGACGGTCGGGCACAGGCGCGTACGCTTCATGGTGGACTTCGTGCCTCGGGTTGGAACCGGCGCGCTCGGCCGGCACGATCAACTATACGTCGCCCGGAGCCCGGGCGTGACCCCGGAGGAGCCCATGCGCTCCGCGCACCGTTCCCCCGACGCGCGATCGCCCGGGCCGGCCTCTCCCTGGCCGCGGCCTGCGCGCACGCTCCGCTCCTGGCAACCCCTTGACTTCGCTCTTTTGTTTCCAGAATTGAAAGATATGATCCGTGATCTGGGGGCCGCGGTGCTCGCGGCCGTCGCGCAGCTCGCCCCCGACGCGTACGGCGTCAGCGTGCGCGAGCGGGTGGGCGAGATGCTGGGCGGGACCCCGCCCAGCACAGGGACGATCCACCGGGTGCTCACGCGCCTCGAGCGCAAGAAGCTCGTCGAGGTGCGGATGGGCGATCCGACCCCGGTGCGCGGAGGGCGCGCCAAGCGGCTCTTCTCGCTCAGCCCCGCCGGCCTCGGCGCCCTGGAGGCCGCGCGCCACGAGAGCGCCCGACGGGCCGCCGCGCTCTCCCCGACCTGGAGGTCCGCGTGAGCGACCCCCCGCTCCTCCGCTGGGCCCGGTGGGTGGTTCCCGACGACGAGCGTGGCGACGCGCTCCTGGGGGACTGGGCGGAGGCGTTCGCCGCGTGGCGCCGGCGGCGCGGGTGGGGCGAGGCGGTCCTCCTCCTGGCCCTCGACCTCCTCCGCTCGCTCCCCGGGCTCGCCGGGGCCGCGCTCGTGGAGCGCGGGTGGGCGCGCATCGTCCTGCGCTCGCTCCCCGCGGTGCTGGCCGGGTGCGGCCTCTTCCTCGCACCGGCGATCCTGGCCGGGCCGCTGGGGCGGTCGGGGCTCGCGATCGCCGCGGCCGCGGCGCTCCTCCTGGCGATCGCCGGGGGATGGCTCGCGGCCGCCCTGGCCGGCGCGGCACCGCGGGTGCACGGCATGGCCGTGGGGATCGGCCTCGCGGGGGCCGGCACCGCGCTGGTCGGCGCGGGCGTCCTGCGTGGGCCCGCCTGGCTCCTGGCGCCGCTGCTCCTGGGCGTCCTCACGGGCGCGGCCTACGGCGGCGAGCGCTTCCGGCGCGGACGCTCCCGCGCGGTGCACGCGGCGACGGGGGCGCACCCTGCCGGCTGACGCGTCGGGTCGGAGGCGCCCCCGACGCGCGGCGGCGGCCGGGTCGGTCCTGTCGGGATGCCTCGCGCTCCTCGTAGCCTGCGAGGGCGGTACGCCGCTGGGCGGACCCGCGGTCGCACGGACCTTCCTTTCCGGAGACGCCGACGACTGGGAGCCGTCGCTCGCGGTGGGAGCCGGAGGCGAGGTGGTCGTCATCAGCGGGCGCCACGTACCGCCGGTCGCGGGAGGGGACGCGCCCTCGGCGATGGGTGACCCGCGCATCGTCACCTGGCACTCCACGGACGGCGGTCGCCGCTTCGACAGCGCGCGACCGCGACGCGCGACCGGAGGATCGACGCGTGCGTGCACGGCACTCCGCGCCCGGTGCAGATCGCCTCGGGGAGCGTAGCGGTGGACGGGCGCGGAAGGGCGTACCTGGTCTACTCGGAGGCGAGGCCGGCCGCCCCCACGCGCTGCGCTTCATGCGGAGCGGAGGCGCCGGGGCTGTGTGGGGCGCGCCCGTGTCGCTCCCGGCGGCGCGGGCTCGTGGAGCCCGGACGTGCGGCTCTCCGACGACGCGGGCCTGGCCGGGATCTACGGCGAGTATGGCGGGCTCGGCATCGACGACGAGGGCACGCTCCACGTCGCCTGGGGGGAGGGGCGCGGACACGTGGGTGCGCCGGGGGCGCACGGTGGCACGTGGTATGCGCGCTGGGACGGCCGCGTCGAGGCGGCGCCCGGCGCGGCGGGCGCGTCACGGACCGGCGAAGCCGGGGCTGCCGGCCCGTGACGCTCCCTCAGACGTCGGTGAGCGCGGAGAGGATCGCGCGCGAGGTGAGGAGGTCGCTGCCCTCCTCTTCGGCCACCTGCAGGTAGAACGCGCACTGCATGCAGTTCGCGAGCTTGGTCGCGAACGTGCCTTGAACCTCCCCGCGACAAAGCGTGCCGGCCAACGCCCAGCACGCGCGACCTCCGTTGCGGCCGTGGTTCATGCCGTCCGCCCGCGCCTCGATCGAGGCGGGACAGACGCCCATCTCGCCCACCTTGGGCCCGTGGGGCTGTCGCCCGCACTTCGTGAATTCCCAGCAGTTCGTCTTCGGCATGCACCACCTCCTCGGCAGGGTCAACTCCTCCTGAGCCTCGACGGTGTCCGGAAAAACTTGACCGGGGGGAGGTCCGGGCCGTGCGCCCGGCCGGTCGTCGCCTTGCGGGTCGCCCGCGACCGGGCGCAGTGTAGCGGCCCCACCGCGGGGTGTCCGCGTGCGGCTCCCGCCGCATCGCGCGCCCGCCCGCGGCCGCACCCCTCGAAGCGCGACACGCCGGAACGACCCATGATCTCCTCCCTCCGCCCCGCGGCGGCGCTCCGCTCCCCGCTCCCGCTCGCCCTGGCGGCCCTCGCCGCCCTCGCCTCGCCGTCCCGCGCCCAGGAGAAGCCCGCCGCCTCGGATGGCCCGGTCGTCCGGGGGTACGGAGCGGTGTGGGACATCCCCCACCCGGACCTCGCCACCCCGCTCGACCAGGATCTCCGCGTCGTCTTCGAGGTGGCGCAGTCGTCGGAGCGGCCGGGCGACGTGAATACGGCGCTGAACACGGTCGCGCGCTTCCTGAACATGCACGCGCGCGCCGGCGTGCCGCGGGAGCGCGTGCACGTGGCGGTGGTGATGCACGGTGAGGCGGCGAAGGACGCGCTCGACGGCACGCTCTTCAGGAGCCGCTACGGCGTGGAGAACCGCAACGAGGACCTCCTGCGGCAGCTCTCGGAGGCGGGCGTGGAGCTCTACCTGTGCGGTCAGAGCGCGATGTCGCGCGACCTGCCGCTGGACGGACTCCAGCCATACGTGCGGGTCGCGCTCTCCGCGATGACGGCCATCGCCGTGTTGAAGGGGCGGGGCTACGTGACGGTGAACTGAGCCGGGGACGTGACCGTGCATCGCCGGCTCCTCGCCCTCGGTTTCCTGGCCGCAGGGCTCCGCTGCGCCCCGGTGGTCGCGCAGGCGGGCGCGGAGCCGCCCGACGGACCGGCGTCGCTGAGCGTCGCCGGGGACCGGGTGACGCTCGCCTGGGGCGGGCGGACGATCCTCTCAGCGACGCTCTCCAGCACGGGGCCCCGCCCCGAGGCGCGGATGCTCGTGGACACGGCGGGCCGCGCCGTCACCCAGGTGCTGAAGTGGACCGTGCGCGGGGGCGCCCGCATGACGCTGACCGGGACGGTGCACGGGGGCGGGCAGGCGTTCGCCTGCGAGGTGGAGCCCGCGCCCAACGCCCTGTCGATGGTGCGCAACGCGGCCGGACCGAGCGCGAGCCGGCTCAACCGGGCCGTGTACGACCGTGGCGCGGACTGGGTGCTCTCGGTGGAGCAGCCCGCGGCCGTCACCGTGGCCGCGCTCGCCCCCGAGGGTGGGACCGGCGACACGACCGACTTCGCGCTCGAGGCGCGCGGCTCGGAGATCACCCTGCGCTTCCGGCCGCGCTACTACCAGCGGCACCGCGGTCTCGAGGAGTACCGGCCCTGGACGTACGACGTGTGGCGTCCCTCCGTGGCGGGCTGGACCTCCTGGTACGCGTTCCGCGACGCGGTCACCGAGCGGGACGTGCGCGAGACCGCGGAGGTGCTCGGCGCGGAGCTCGCGCGCTTCGGCTACGACTACCTCCAGATCGACGACGGCTACCAGCAGCTACCGATCGGCACGCCGGAGCACTGGCTGCATCCGAACGGGAAGTTCCCGTCGGGCCTCGAGGCGCTGGCGCGCGGGATCGCCGACCGTGGGCTGCGCCCCGGCATCTGGACCAACGCGAGCTTCGCCGACAGCGCGTACGTGTCCGCCCACCCGGACGAGTTCGTGGCCACGGCCGACGGGACACCCGCCTACGGCAACTGGGTGGGCTGGGTGATGGACGCGTCCAACCCGGCCACGCTCGAGCGCCTGGTACGACCCGTGTACGACTCGCTCGCGCTCATGGGGTGGCGCTACTACAAGCTGGACGCGCTGCGCCACCTCCGGTACGAGGGGTACAACAGCCACGCCGACTTCTTCCGCGCGCGCGGCCTCGACCGCGAGCAGGTGTTCCGCCGCTTCGCCCGCACCGTGCGCGACGCGATCGGGCCCGACGCCTTCCTCCTGGCGTGCTGGGGGATCCGGCCCGAGCTGATCGGGATCGCGGACGCCGTGCGCGTCGGCAACGACGGCTTCGGGTACGGCGGGCTCGCGCAGTACAACTCGTTCAACAACGTCGTGTGGCGCAACGACCCGGACCACATCGAGCTGACGGCGCCCGACGCGTACCGGGCCGCGACGCTGGCGTCGCTCACGGGCTCGCTGCTCATGCTCACCGACCCGCCCACGGTCTACCGCGGTGAGCGGGCGGAGATCGCCCGGCGCACGGCGCCCGTGCTCTTCACGCTGCCCCAGCAGGTCTACGACGTGGACGCGTCCCGCTCGTCCCTCATCGCGCGTGCCGCGACCGAGGTCTCAGGCTCCGGTCCACGCGCCTTCGACGCCGACCAGCGGCTGAGCGTGCCCCTCTACCTCCTCGACGTGAGTCGGCCCTGGGGGCGCTGGTCCGTGCTGGCCCGCGCGGGCGGCGCGGCCGCGGATAGCCTGCGCTTCGAGGACCTCGGCCTGGACCCGGCCGGAGAGTACCTCGTCTTCGAGTTCTGGTCGAAGACTACGCTGGGAGCGTTCCGGACGGGGTTCGTCCCGGGCCCGGTCGATCCCCGGGTGCGGGTGCAGGTCTTCTGCATCCGCGAGCGGACGGACCATCCGCAGGTGGTGGCGACGAGCCGGCACGTGAGCTGCGGCGGGCCCGACCTGGAGGACGTCTCGTGGAGCGGCGCCGCGCTCTCGGGCGTCAGCCGGCTCGTCCGCGGCGACCCGTACGACCTCTGGGTCACCGAGCCGCCGGGCTTCCGCTTCGTCGGAGCGGAGGCCCGGGGGGCCCAGGTGGAGGCGAGCACCGTGAACGGGCTCGGACGCGTGGTGCGGATGCGGGCGTCGGCGGACACCACGGCGTCGTGGACCGTGCGCTTCGTCGCGACCGACGAGGAGCGGCCCGCCGGGGGCGCGCTCGCGGGTCGTTGACGGCCGGCGCGCGGGCCGGGACCATGAGCGTCGGTGCGCGTATCCTGCTCGGGATGGCGGTGGGCGCCGCTGCGGGCGCGGCGCTCGGGGAGCGCGTCGCGGTGGTGCAGCCGGTGGGAGACGTGTTCATCCGTCTCCTGACGATGGTCGCCATACCGCTCGTGGCGTTCAACCTGCTCGCCGCCGTGACGACGATGGACGACGTACGCGCCTTCGGACGCCTGGCCGGGAAGCTCCTCGGCTGGTTCCTCGTCACGACGGTGGTGGCGCTCCTCCTCGGTGTCGCGGCGATGGCGGTCCTCGAGCCCGGCGCGGGGATGGCCGCCACCGGCACCGTGGCCCGGGACGTCGGTCCACCCCCGACGGTGAGCGGGATCCTGGTCGGCCTGATCCCCGCCAACCCCTTCGCGGCGCTCGCGAGTGGGGACGTGGTCCAGGTCGTGGTCGCCTCCGTCCTGGTGGGCGTGGCCGCCCTGCACCTCCCCGGGCGGCCACGCGCGCTCCTCGCCACCTTCTTCGGCGACATGGCGGCGCTCTTCCGACGCCTCGTGGACATGATCCTCGTGGTGGCGCCGTTCGGCATCGGGGCGCTGGCCGCTGTCGCGGTCGGGCGCTACGGGGGGCTCCTCGTCGGGCCGATGGCGCGCTTCCTCGTGGGGGTGTGGGGCGCGCAGCTCGTCATGGTCGGGGTCTACATGGGCCTCCTGCGCACGCTCTCGGACCGACGCCCGCTCGCGTTCCTGCGGGAGAGCTGGCCGGTGTGGGCCACCACGCTCTCCACCGCGTCGAGCCTCGCCTCGCTCACCGTGTCGATGGAGGTCGCCGAGACGATGCGCCTCCCACGTCCCCTCTACAGCCTCGCGCTCCCGCTCGGCGCGCAGATCAACAAGGACGGGACGGCCATCATGCTGATGGGCGTGCTCCTCTTCACGGCGCAGGCCGCCGGCGTCCCCCTGGGATCCGGCGCGCTCGCCACCGGCCTCCTGATGGGCCTGATCCTCTCGGCGGGCTCGGGCGGGATCCCGGGCGGCGGGTTCGTCGTGGCGCTCGTGCTCGTCCAGGCGTTCGGCCTCCCGCTGGAGCTGGCGGCCGTGGTGGGAGGGATCTACCGACTCGTCGACATGGGCAACACCACGGTGAACGTCATGGGCGACCTGGTGGGTGCGGCCGTGCTCGCCCGCTCGGAGGAGGCGTGAGGCGGGACAAGCGCCCACGGCGCGGGGTGGCGACGGGCGTCAGCGGTCCCTGACGAGGCCCGCGTCCCGGAAGGTGTCGCAGCGGTCCAGGCTGCCCGTCTGGAGCCCTGTCCGCAGCCAGCGCTGGCGTTGGGCCGACGTGCCGTGCGTGAACGACTCGGGCGCGACCTCGCGCCCGGCCCGCCGTTGCAGGCGGTCGTCCCCGATCGACGCGGCCGCGGCCAGCCCTTCCTCGACGTCGCCGGGCTCGAGCACGTGTTCGCGACGGTTGGCGTGGTACGCCCACACCCCCGCGTAGCAGTCCGCCTGGAGCTCCATCAGGACCTGGAGGCGGTTGGCCGAGGCCTGGTCGCCGCGCTTCTGCAGCCCGCGCACCCAGTCGTCCGTCCCGGTGAGGTTCTGGATGTGGTGCCCGACCTCGTGTCCGATCACGTACGCCTCGGCGAAGTCGCCGGGCCCACCGAGCTCGGCGAGCTGCTCGAAGAAGCTCGTGTCGAGGTAGAGCTTCTGGTCGGGCGGGCAGTAGAACGGCCCCGTGGCGGCGGTGTTGAAGCCGCAGGCCGATTCCACGGACTCCGAGAACAGCACCATCGTCGGGGGCGAGTAGCGCGCGCCGGCGCTCGCGAAGATCTCCGTCCACACGTCCTCGGTCATCCCGAGCACGGCGCCCAGGAAGCGGCCGGTCTCGTCGCTGGGCGAGCCCAGGGGCACCGACGACGGCGCCGACACCGGGCCACCGCCCCCGCCGCCCAGCAGCTGGAGCACCTGGCGGGGGTCGCCACCCAGGAGCACCACGACGACGATGACGAGGAGGCTCGCGCCACCCCCGAGCTTGGCGCCGCCCGGGACGCGCATCCCGCGGCGGTCCTCGATGTTCCGGCTCTGGCGGCTCTGTTGCCAACGCATGGTGGGTCCGGTCAGCCCCGGCCCCTATTCACCGACCTGCTTGAACAGCGAGCCCAGAGTCCCCTTCCCGAGCCTCGCGGCGTCGTCGAGGATGCTGCCGTCGTGGTCCGCGTCGAGGAGGCCGAGGAGGCCGCCGAGGTCGGGCTGGCGCGCCTCGAGGGCCCCGGCCTCGCCCTGGAGCATCTGCGTCAGGGCGGAGGCGTCCGCGCTCTTCGCCTGATGCAGCTTGCCGAGGCCTCCGAGCACGAGGGGCGCGAGCATCGCGAGGACCTTCTGCATCTGGCCCGCGTCGAGGCCGGAGTGGCCTCCGAGGCTCGCGGCGACGTGGTCCTTCCTGTCGCCGAGGAGGTGCTTCAGGATGCCGGCCCCCGCGAAGGCGTCGGGGTTCTGCAGCACCTGGCCCGCGTTCTGGAGGACGCTGCCGTCGTGGTCGCGCTCGAGGGCCGCGCGCAGCTTCTCGGCGCCGCCGGGCTGCGAGGCGTTGCGCGTGAGCGCTCCGAGGAGAACGGGAAGCGCCGCGGTCATCGCCTTCTGGGCCGTCGACGGGTCGGTGCCGATGCTGCTGGCGACCGTGTCCGTATGTCCCTGCAGGGCACCTGAGATCAGGTCGAAAAGGCCGGACATGGTGTGCCTCCCGTCGGTGGAGGCCCGGTGCCGCACGGGGTCGCGCAGGTCTTGGGCGGGACCGGACCGGATCGAGCGCGCCAGGGAGGCCGGCTCCGGTCTCCGAATGCGTAGCGTCAAGCTCCCGGCGGCCGGAACCGCTGTCAAGCTGGAGGGGCGGACCGGCTGGCGGACCTGGCGGGTGGCGCCTACCCTCCCGCCCGGAGACCGCGGGGACGCGACGTCGGGGAACGTCGGACGCGCGTCTCCGGGATCCGGCCGGACGGGAGGCGCATGGGAACGGAACCCCTCGCGGAAGGCGTGCGCGCGCTCTTTCCCGGCACGCGCGACCAGGTGTACCTGGACGTGTCGCTCCGCGGCCTGGTGCCCACGTCGGTGGTGGAGGCCGCGGAGGCGCACCTGCGCGCGCGGCTCATGGGCACCGGCGAGAAGGCCGGCTTCCAGGCGTCCGTGGAGGGGGCGAGGGGTCGCCTTGCGGCGCTCGTCGGGGCGGAGGCCGACGAGGTCGCGATCACGAAGAACGTGTCCGAGGGGGTGAACCTCTTCGCCTCGAGCCTCCCGTGGATCGAGGGCGACAACGTCGTCCTGTGCCCGGAGCTGGAGCACCCCAACAACGTCTTCCTCTGGTACAACCTCCGGCGCCGGGGCGTCCGGGTGCGCAGCGTCGCGCCGGTGGACGGGCACGTGCCGGCGGCGGACATGGCGGCCGCCGTGGACGGGCGCACCCGCGTGGTGAGCGTGCCGCACGTGACGTTCTCGCCCGGCTTCCGCTCCGACGTGCGCACGGTGGCGGACGCAGCGCACGCCCACGGCGCGCTCGTCCTGGTGGACGCCGCCCAGTCCGTCGGGGCGATCGCGGTGGACGTCCGCGACCTCGGTGCGGACGCGCTCGCGGTCGCGACGCAGAAGTGCCTCCTCGCGCTGTACGGCTTCGGCTTCCTGTACGTGCGCCGGGCGGTGGCCGAGGCGATGACGCCCAGCCACGTCGCGCGCTACGGGATGGACCTGGGCACCGACGCGGGAGAGACCGCGCGCGGCGAGGGGGATCTCCCGTTCGCGCGGGGTGCACGCCGTTTCGACCTGGGGAACTACAACTACCTCGGAGCCCGCGCCGCCGAGGCCGCGCTCACGCTGATCGGCGACATCGGCGTGGCCCGGATCGAGGCGCACGTGCGCGGCCTCGCGGCCCGGCTGGCGTCCGGGCTCCTCGACCTGGGCCTCCCCGTCATGGGCGGCCCCCCCGGCCCCCACCTCGTGCACATCGTCGCGGTGGGAGAGAGCGGGGGCGGCCAGCACGACACCGCCGACGATCCCGCGATGAACGACCTGTACGCCCATCTGCGCGCGCACCGCGTGCGCCTTTCCGTGCGCAACGGCGTGCTGCGCATGTCGGTCGGCGTGTACAACGACGAGGCGGACATCGACCGGGTGCTGTCGCTCGTACGCGCCTGGAAGGAGCGTCGGGGCTGACGATCCCGCGCGATGTGGCGGCTCGCAGGAGCGGCCGGCCCGCGCCTACGCCGGCAGCGGACCCACGTACTCGGAGCGGGGGCGGATGAGCGTGTCCTCCGCGCGCTGCTCCATGACGTGGGCCGCCCAGCCGGCCACCCGCCCCGCCGCGAACGTCGGCGAGAAGAGCGCGCGCGGAAGGCCGAGCGCGTCGAGCAGGACCGCGGTGTAGAACTCCACGTTGGCGCGCAGGCTGCGCTCGGGGTGGCGCGCGGCCAACAGGGACGTCGCCGTCTCCTCGACCGCGCGGGCGAGCGCGAGACGGGGGTTGGCGCCGTCCTCCGAGGCCAGCTCCGAGACCGCGCGCTCGAAGACCGCCGCACGCGGGTCGCGCACGCGGTAGATGCGGTGGCCCATCCCCATGATGCGGCGGCCTGCGTCGAGCTCGCGCCGCAGCCACGCCTCCGCCCGCTCCGGTGCCCCGATCTCGTCGAGCATCTCCAGCACCGGGCCGGGCGCGCCGCCGTGCAGTGGGCCCTTGAGCGCGCCGACCGCCCCCACCAGCGCCGACACCATGTCCGAGCGCGTCGAGGCGATGACGCGCGCGGTGAAGGTGGAGGCGTTCATCCCGTGGTCCGCGACCGTGACGAGGTAGCGGTCCATCGCGCGCTCGGCCGTCTCCGAGGGGACGGCCCCGGTCACGGCGCGGAGGTAATCCGCGGCCGTGGACAGCTCCGCGCGCGGCGCCGTGGGCGTGCGCCCGTTCGTCCGGCTCCACCACCACGCGTTCGCGACGGGGACGGCGGCGACGAGCGTGGTGGCGTCGTCGACGAGGCCGGTGCCCGACGCCAGGCGCCCCAGGATCCCGCGGAGCGCGTCCATCGGGTCCGCGGCGCAGGGGAGGTCCTCGGCGCGCAGGCGCTCGTACATCGCGCCGCGCCGCCGGCCGAGCTCGTCGCGAAAGGAGGCCAGGGACGCACGGTCCGGGAGCTCCCCGTGCCAGAGAAGGAGACAGACCTCCTCGAACGTGTGCCGCTGCGCCAGCTCTTCGACGCGGTGGCCCGCGATGATCAGCTCCCCGGCCTGGCCGTCGACACGGCTGAGGCGGGTGTGGACGGCGACGACGTCCGCGAGGCCGCGCGCGCGGCCAAGGATGGTGGCTTCCATGGTAACCTCGGGCAGGTGAGGCTCGACATCAGGAGTTCGTGCCCTCAATATAGATAGATCAACATTGATGCACGAATCAATATGAAAGCCGGAGAAAGTACGCCGATGAAGGCTTCCCTGACGGCCGCCGAGGCGGCGGACTACCTCGGGATCAAGCGGGCGACGCTCTACGCGTACGTGAGTCGGGGCCTCCTCCGGAGCGTCGCGGACACCGGGGACACGCGCCGGCGTCGCTACCGCCGCGGCGACCTCGACCGCCTCAAGCGGAGGAGCGAGGCGCACGCGGGGGAGGGCGCGGCCGCAGCCGCGGCCCTCGACTGGGGGGCGCCCTCGCTGGACACCGCGCTGAGCCACATCACGGCGGAGGGGCCGGCGTACCGGGGGCGTCCGGCCGCGGAGCTCGTGCGGGCGCGGGTGCCGTTCGAGAGCGTCGCCGAGTTCCTGTGGACCGGAGCGCTCCCACCGTCCGTGCCGCGCTGGCTCGAGCGGACCGGGCCGCCCCTCGACCTGCGCGGGATCGTCACCGCGGACGCGTGGCCGATCGATGCCCTGCGCGTGGCCACCCTGCTCGCCGGGCTCGACGACCCCGCGCGCTTCGGCGATGCCCCGGAGGTGGAGCTGCAGGTGGCCCGACGGCTGGTGGCCCGCGTCGTGCGGGCGCTGGCCGCGTCACGGGGGAACGCGGCCGAGGAGGAATCGAGCGTGGCCGGGGTGCTGGCCGCGGCCTTCGGAGCGCCGGCCTCCGCCGCCGTGCGTCGGGCCGTGGACGGCGCGCTGGTGACCATGGCCGACCACGAGCTGAACGCCTCGACCTTCGCGGCCCGGGTAGCGGCCTCCACCGGCGCCGATGTGTACGCCTGCGTGGAAGCGGCGCTCGCCACCTTCACCGGGGCGCTGCACGGAGGAGCGTGCGACCGGTGCGCGGCGCTGGTGGCCGAGGTCGAGGCCACGGGCTCGGCGCGTACGGTGCTCTCCCGCAGGATGCAGCGCGGCGAGACCCCGCCCGGCTTCGGCCACCGCCTCTACCCCGACGGCGATCCCCGCTTCGCGACGCTCTCCGGGATCGTGGACGACCTCGGGCCGGGCCGTCGCCCGGGCGCCGTGGACGAGATCCTCGCGGTCGCGGAGGAGATGGAGCTCGGCGCCCCGACCACCGACATGGGGGTGGTGCTCGTGGCGCGTGCGGTCGGCCTCGCGGACGAGGCGGCGGTCACGCTCTTCGCGGTGGGGAGGATGGCGGGGTGGATCGCGCACGCGTACGAGCAACGGCGCCAGGGCTACCTGTTGCGTCCGCGCGCGCGTTACGTCGGACCCTGAGTCGGCGCGGCCCGGCATCCGTGCCGGGCCGCCACCCGCGGTCGGCCCTCAGTCGTCGATGTGACCGAGCGCCCAGGCCGCCGCGATCCGCACCTCCGGGTCCGCGTCGGACGCGAGGACGCCGGTGAGCGCGGGGATCGCCCGCGTGCTCTCGATGGCGCCGAGCGCCCACGCCGCGTTGATACGCACGCCCGGGCTCGTGTCGCGGAGCGCGCCGAGGAGCGGGTCCACACCCTCCTCGCGCTCGATGCGGCCCAGCGCCCAGGCCGCGTTCTCGCGCACGGCCGTGTCCTGGTCGCGCACCGCGCGCCCGAGCGCCTGGACGGCGCCGGCCGCCTCGCTCTCTCCGAGCGCCCAGGCGGCCGCGGCGCGCACCGTCGCGTCGGACTCCGCGAGGAGCCCCTGGAGGGTTCGCTCGGAGGCGGCTTCCTTGCGACCGGCGAGCGCCGTGATCGCCGCCAGGCGCTCCTGGCCGGTGCCCCGCTCCGCGCGCTGGCGGAGCGTCGCGCGCAGGGCGTCGTCCTCCACGCGGGTGAGCATCGCCGCGGCCACCCTGCGCACGCACGTGTCGGCCGAGCCCAGGCCGTCGAGCAGGCGGGGCGCGTCCGCGGCGACGGGGCTCTCCGTCCAGGCCCATCGGGCGAGTGCCCGCTCGTCGTCGGTCGGACCGAGGGGCTCGTGGACCCGGGGCCGCACCATCCCGCCTCCCCAGCGGTTGCCGAGCGTCCGCACCACCAGGTCGCAGGCGACCGGTGGCGTGCCCGTCACCGCGGCGAGCAGCCCGGCGGCGTCCTCGGCCGCCGCCACGCCGCGCGGGAGGGTGGCCTGGACCGCGTCATCCCGTACCGCCCCGAGCGCGACCACGCCCGAGAGCGCCATCACCGCACCCAGCGTCACCGCACCACCCGTCTTCGCGCTCATCGTCGCTCATCCGCCGTTCGGACGGGGCCGCGGCCGCGGCTGGGGCTTCGGCCGCGGTCGCGGGCTCTTTCCCCATCCGCCCCCTCGCCCCGCGAGCGCCCGGACCGCGGCCGCCCGGACCTCCGGGTCCGGGTCCTCCAGCAGCCCCGTGATCGCCTTGATCGCGCTCTCGTCGCGGATCTCCGCGAGCCCGCGCAGCGCGGTCGCCCGCACGTCGGGGTTCGTGTCGCGCAGCGCCTCGGTCAGCACCGGCACGGCGGCCGGGTCCTCGATCTGCACGACCGCCCACAGCGCGTTGGCGCGGAGCTCACCGCTCCCCGAGCGCACCGCCTGCAGCAGCTCGGGGGGCGCGGCGGAGGGCTCGATCTGCCCGATGGCCCACGCTGCCGTGGCCGCCACCTCCGTGTTCGTGTCGGAGAGTGCCTTGGCGAGCGCGGGGAGCGCCGCGTCCGACTCGATCTGACCGAGCGCCCACGCCGCCTGCTTGCGCACCCGCGGCGACTCGTCCGCGAGCGCCTTCTGGACCGGGGCCACGGCGTCTGAGCTCTCGATCTGCCCGAGCGCCCAGACGGCCTGCTCCCTGACGCCCTCGTCCGGGTCGTTCACGAGCGACGACAGCGGGGCCACCGCCTGCGGGCTCTCGATCTGTCCGAGCGCCCAGGCGGCGGTCTTGCGTACCTCGGCCTCGGAGTCGTTCAGGGCGCGCGTCAGCGCGGGGATGGCCGCGGGCGACTCGATCTGCCCCAGCGCCCAGAGCGCGGTGTGGCGGACCTCCGCATCCGTGTCGCCCAGCGCGTCGCCGAGCGCGGACACCGAGGCCGGATCCTCGATCTGGCCGAGGGCCCACGCGGCCGTGCGCCGCACGTCGATCGAGGCGTCGCCCTCGAGCGCGCCGGAGAGCGCGGAGGTCGCGGCCCGGTCCTCGAGCTGGCCCAGCGCCCAGGCGGCAGCCTTCCGGACGCCCTCGTCCTGGTCGCTCGTGAGGGCGCGCATGAGCGCCTGCACGGACGCCGAGTCCGCGAGGGCGAGCGCAGCGTCCGCGTCCGCCGCGTCCGGCGCGTCCGGCCTGACCTCGGCGCCGAGCCCGGGGCTCGCGTCGATGTCGTCGGTCCCTCCTGCCGTGACGTCCCGTGCGGCGGTCCACGTCGCCCGTGCGTCCGCACCGACGAGCACCTCGGACGGCTTCCGCTTCGCCGTCTCCGACGCCCACTCCACCGGCCTCGGCGTGCTGGGTGCTGGAGATGCGTGCCTGGCCGGCGCGTGCCCCGCGGGCGCCGCGTCGGCCGGGATGGGCACGGCAGCGCCGAGGAGGATCACGAGTCCCAGCGCCGCCGAGAAGAGCGCCACGGCGCCGCCGCGCTCGAGGCCGCTCCGGCGACGGGCCGGGTCGAGGATCGCGAGCAGCCGACCCTCGAAGCGGGAGCGCTGCGCGAGGGGCAGGGCTCCCGCGGGGGCGGCGCGCACGCCCATCGTCGACACGAGCTCGAGCAGGTGGCCCGCGTAATCGGACGCGCGGGCGCCCGTGCGCAGCACGAGGTCGTCACAGGCGAGCTCGCTCTCGTCCCTGAGCCGCGCCGCGGCCCACCACACGAGCGGGTTGAACCAGTGCACGGCGCAGGCGACGCGCGCGAGGATCTGCGTCAGGTCGTCGACGCGGCGGACGTGCGCGAGCTCGTGGCGCAGGACGAGACCGATGCGCTCGCGGCTCCACGAGCGGGCGTCCTCCGGGAGGAGCACGACCGGGCGGCGGATGCCCCACGTCATCGGCACACGCGCGCGCGGGCTCCACAGGAGGCGCACCCTGCGACGCAGCCCCGAGGCCCGCGTGGCGCGATCCATCTCGTCGAGGAAGGTGTCGTCGATCACGGGGGTGGCGCGGTACGCCATCAGCGCGAGCGCGACCCGTCCGAGCACCAGGTGGAGGAGGAGGATGTCCGCGACCACGGCCCACACGCCGAGCGCGATCCAGCCGACCGGGAGCGCGCTGGCCGCGCGGGCCGTCGCGGTGCCGCCGCCGCGTGTGGCCACCGGGGTCCCGGGAGTCGTCGCCGGTGTCGACAAGGACGCCACCACGCCACGCGCCCACCGCGTCGGAGCCTTCACGGGCGCCACGGCGCGGACGCCCTCGTCCGCACTCGGCGTCACGAGCCTGGAGGCGATCGCGGCGGGGCCGGCCACGCGGGCCGGGAGCACCTCCCACGACCAGGGGAGCACGCCCACCACCAGTGGCAGGGCGAGCGTTCCGCCCAGCGCCAGCGACCAGATGAAGTGCCGCAGGGCGGCGGTGCGCCGCGTCAGCACGAGCGTGGCCGCCGCCGCGACCCCGAGGAGCACCGAGGCCTTCAGTGCGAGCACGGCACCGGTCCGCAGGATGTCCGCGGAAACGGCCGTCGCGAGAAGGTCCAGCACGGACCGCATCACCGTCGTCATCGTCGTCATCTCCCTTCGCGCCGTGCGCGCTCGATCTCCGCCGCCAGCCGCTCGACAGCGGACTGGGGGATGGTGCTGTCCGACATGCGCAGCAACGCCGCCGCCGCGCTCTCCGCCGATCCGTCGAAGTAGGTGCGCACGACCTCCGCGAGGGCGGCGTGCCGCGCCGCTTCCGGCGCGACCGTGGGCCGGTAGAGGTAGCGGCGTCCGTCCACGTCGTGCGTGACGTGCCCCTTCTCCTCCAGGACGCGGAGCGTCGCGCGCACCGAGGAGTAGCTCGGTGGATCCGCCATGAGCTCCAGCACCTCGTTCACCGTCGCGGACCCTCCTGCGTAGAGCGCGCTCATCACCTGACGCTCCCGTCGGCTCAGGTCCTTCAGGGGACCGCTCGTCATCTCGTCCGCTCCCTGCTGCTGAAAAACCACCATATGCTGGGATTCTAGCAGTTGGATGCCCGCGGAGTCAAGAAAGTTGCAAAGCGGAGCGGCGCCGGGGCCGGTGGCCCGCGGCGCCGCTCGGCGTTCGTGGTCCGGCGGGAGGGCGCGATCAGCGCGGTCGCATGGCCTCCACGGGGTCGGCCCGTGTCGCGGAGCGGGCCGGGAGGACGCACGCCAGAAGCCCCGCGCTGCCCAGCGTCACGAGGATGAAGACGAACAGGAAGGGGTCCGTGAGCTTCACGCCGTACGTGACGATGCTCATCGGCTTGACCATCGCGTAACCCAGGACGAGGCCGAGCCCCGTCCCCAGGGCCAGCCGGCCGGTGCCCTCCCTCAACACCATGCGCAGGATCGTGGGCCCCGCGGCCCCGAGCGCCATGCGCACGCCGATCTCCTGGCGGCGCTGCGCCACCGAGAACGCCATGACCCCGTAGAGCCCGACCGCAGCCAGGAAGAGCGCCGCGAGCCCGAAGATCGTGAAGAGCGAGCCGAAGAGCCCGAAGGCCCAGGTGGAGCTCTCGATCGCCTCGGACATGGTCTCCAGGTCGAACACGGGCAGGTCACCGTCCATGTCGGTGACGATCGAGCGCAGGCGCCCGGTCATCGCGGCGGGGTCACCCTCCGTCCTGGCCACGGCGGCCATCGAGGAGACGTCGAAGGTGGCGGGCGTGACCCACATGTACTCGGTGGGGCGGAGGTCGTCCCCGATCCCGCCGACCCCTCCGCCCACGTGGACGTCGGGTACCACGCCGACGATGGGTATCCACGGGCCGGCGTCGGCGGTCCGCCCGATGTGCACGCGCGCGCCGATGGGGTCGCGCCCGCCGAGGAAGCGGCGGACGAAGCTGTCGCTCACGATCGCGACCGGGTTGGACGGATCCCACACCTCCGCGCCCTCGAAGTCGCGCCCCTGCTCGAAGCGCATCCCCATCGTCTCGAAGAAGCCGCGCGTGACCACGCTGCCGTTCGTCTGCGGGACGTCGCGGTCGGTCGGATACGACTCGCCGTCGACGCGCACCCACCACGTGGACGCGCCGAGCGCGGGCAGGCTCGTCGCGAGCGCCGCGCTGCGCACGCCCGGCTCCGCCTCCAGCCGCTCCTCCAGCGTGCGGAAGAAGGCGGCCCGTTCCTCACGCGTAGCGTACTCCGCGCTCTGCAGCACCACCTGCCCCTTCATGACCGGCGTGGCGTCGAAGCCCAGGTCCACGTTCTTGAGGTTCACGATGCTACGGATCATCACGCCCGACGCGATGAGGAGCCCGCACGACACCATGATCTCTCCCACCACGAGCACGGAGGTGAGCCGGCCCAGGCGACGCGACGCGGAGCGGGCCTCGTCCCGGAGGGTGTCGCCGACCTTCCGGCCGGAAGCCCGCAGGGCGGGGACGGTGCCGGCGACCAGCGTGGCCAGGAGGGTGACGCCGAGCGCGAAGGCGAGCGCCGGGCCGTCCATGCGGATGTCGATCCAGTAGGGCTTCTGGATGTCCACGATCGAAGCGCTGAAGGCCTCGATGCCGAGCCACGCGATCAGCACGCCCAGCGCGCCGCCCACGAGCGCGAGCGCGAAGGCCTCGGCCATGAGCTGGCGCATGATGCGCAGGCGGCTGGCGCCGAGCGCCGTACGGATCGCCACCTCGCGCCCGCGCACCGAGGTGCGTGCGAGGAGGAGGTTGGCGACGTTGGCGCACGCGATGAGGAGCACACCGAACGTCGCCCCGAGCATGAGGAACATGACCGCGGTGATCTGCGGAGGCATGTAGCGCTCGCTGAACGGCGCGGACCAGAGGCGGACGTCCTCGTTCTCCTCGGGGTGGATCGCCTCGATGTCGCGGGATATGCGCGCGAGCTCGCCGTCGACCGCCTCCGCGGACATCCCCGGCTTCGTGCGCGCGAACACGTCGAGGAATGCCGCGCGTCGTGGCGTGGTGGCGGGATCGAAGTCGTACGGCATCCACGCCGCCTGCATGAAGGGAAAGGCGAAGCCCTCCGGCATCACACCCACGACCTCTGTGGCCTGGCCGTTCACGCGGATCGTTCGCCCGAGGATGGTCGGGTCCGCATCGAAGCGGTTCTTCCACAGCGCATAGGAGAGGACGATCCGCGGGGACGCGTCCGGCGCATCCTCGCCCGGGCGAAAGACGCGCCCGAGCAGAGGTGGAACGCCGAGCAGCTGGAGCGCATTCGCGGACACGCGGGCGCCCTGGACCCGCTCCGGTGGCGCCTCCTCTCCGGCCAGGTTGAGCGAGGTCCAGGTGTAGGCGGCCACGCCCTCGAAGACCGTCTGGCGCTCCTGCAGGTCGAGGAAGTCGAGGAGCGGCGTGCTGTTCTGCTCGATGCCCAGCCGCGGGATGCGCTCGTCGACGAGCACGAGGCGGTCGTTGTCCGGCACCGGCACGCCGCGGAGCACCGTGCCGTCCAGGGAGCTGTACGTGTGCGTCGTCAGCCCGACCCCGAGCGCGATCGTGAGCACCGCCACGAGCGAGAGCAGGGGTGTCTTCACGAGCATCCGCATCCCGTACCGCAGGTCCGCCATCAGCGTCGCCATCGGCTCGCCTCCACGATTCTCGTCCGCCCTCACGCCGGCCCACCCGTAGTGGGCGGCCAGCGCCACCGCCTCCCGCCAGTACCACGACCACGCCCACGCGCGGCCCCGCCGAGCCCGGACCTCCGCGAACTCGATGTGGAGGTCCGCGATGATGCTCAGGCCCCGGTCGCCCGCGGGGAGGATCCACGCGAGCAGCCGGTCGGCCCGCTCCGGGGGGTCGAGTCCCCGGCTCACGCCGTCTCCAGCACGTCGTCCAGGCCCCGCCACAGGTTCCGGAGCGCGTCGCGCGAACGACGCAGCTCGTCGACGCCCGCGGGCGTCACGGCGAAGTGCCGCTGCGGCAGCCGTGACGGCCCCTCCTCGGGCTCCCGGGTCTCCCACGTCACGTAGCCCTTCGCCTCCAGGCGATCCAGCGTCGTGTAGAACGCGCCCTTGGAGACGCTCCGCCCCGCGGACTCCTCCAGCTCGCGGCGGATCTCGAGCCCGTTCGCCCTCTCGCGGCACTGGAGGATCGCGAGGAGCACCATCTGCTCGAACTCGCCGAGGAACGCGTTCGTGGCCATGCGGGCTCCGGGCATCGAGGCCCGTGCGGGGTCGTCAGGTCGACATTGTAGACCCATCACGGTACACATTGTGGACCCGCAGGACAAGCAGGTCGGAACGCCACCAGGGCCCCGCGTCCACGATCGTCCCTACGCGCCGGGGAGGATCTCCGGTTCCGGAGGGCGCGAGCGGGCGACGGGACGCGCCGTGGAACACGCCGTGGAACACCAGGGTTGCGCCCGCCGGAAACGGCGGCGGATGTTGGCGCGCATGAGCGCGACACTCCTGGAGCCGGGCCGATCGTTCGGCCCCTTCGATCTCGTCCGTTTGCTCGGGAAGGGAGGAGCCGGCTCGGTCTGGGAGGCGGAGGACCGGCGCACGGGCAGGCGGGTCGCGCTCAAGGTGCTGACCGAGGTCGAGCACGACGCCCCCGAAGCGCGCGCGCGGTTCGAGCGGGAGGGTCGCCTCGCGGCGTCGTTGAGCCACCCGGCGTGCGTGTACGTCTTCGGCGCCGAGGAGGTCGAGGGCCGCCCGGTCATCAGCATGGAGCTCATGCGCGGCGGGACGCTCGACGACCGCCTGGCCGAGGGGGCGGTGCCGCCGGCGGTGTCCGTGGACTACGCGCTCCAGCTCGTCGACGGGCTGGAGGCGGCGTACGCGAGGGGCATCCTGCACCGGGACGTGAAGCCGTCGAACTGCTTCCTCGACGCGGGCGGCGCGGCGGTAAAGATCGGGGACTTCGGCGTGTCCACGCTGCTCGGGGGACCGAGCGACCTGAGCCGGACCGGCCTCTTCTTCGGCACGCCGCACTATGCCTCCCCGGAGCAGATCCGCGGCGAGACCCTCGACGTCGGCACCGACCTGTACTCCCTGGGCGCCCTCCTCTACGAGTTGCTCACGGGCGTCCGCCCGTTCCAGGGTGAGCCGCTCCAGGCGGTCGCGAACATCCTCACGAGCACCCCCGTGCCGCCGTCGGCGATCGGGCGTGACATCCCCAGGGGCCTGAGCGACGTCGTCATGCGGCTCCTCGAGAAGGAGCGCGACAAGCGTCCCCGGGGCTACGCGGCGCTGCGCGCCGCCCTCGTCCCGTACTCGTCGCTCGGGCCCGAGCCGGCCGGCCTGCGCAGGCGCGTCGCCGCCGGGGTGGTCGACTTCGCCGTGTGCATGGCGCTGATGGTGCCGGGCGTGGGGCCCTTCGGGCTCTCGACCGCCGACGTCGCGGCGAAGGTGCTCGCGGGGCTGGCGTACTACGTCGTCTGCGAGGGGATCTGGGGGCGCACGCCCGGGAAGGTGCTCCGGAGCATCCGTGTGGCGGGGTGGGCGGGCTCGCGGGCGTCGCTCGCGCGGGTGACGCTGCGCGCCCTCGTCTTCTGGGTCGTGCCGGTGACGCTCTTCCTCACGGTGTCGCAATGGCTGTACCCGCTCCTCCTGCAGGCGGCGCTCTTCGTGACCGCGCGCCGCCGGAACGGGTTCCGCGGGTTGCACGAGATCGTGAGCGGCACGCGCGTGGTGCGCCAGCGTCACGCGGGGGACACGTCGCACGTGCCGGATCGGCCGCCGCCGAGCCTCGTGCGTGCCGACATCCCGCTGCCGACGTTCGGGCCGTACCGCACGACGGGCGTGCTGTGGGCCACACATGGCGAGCGCGTGTACGCTGCGCGCGATGATCGCCTCGACCGCGACGTGTGGATCCACAGCTACGCGGAGCCGGGCCGGGCCCCTCCGACGTCGGAGTCGGCCGAGGTGCGGGTGGGTCGCCTGCGCTGGCTGCAGGGAGATCGTCGCGAGCAGGGCGGATGGGATGCCTACGGGGCGCCGGGCGGGACCGGTTTCCGTGCCTGGATCGCGGAGCGGGGCCCGGTGCCGTGGGCGCGCCTGCGCCCGATCCTCGTCGACGTGGCACGCGAGATCGAGGCGAGCGCGGCGCGAGGCCTCGTGGTCGCCGACTCCCTCGACGCCGTGTGGGTCGACGGGAGCGGGCACGTGAAGCTCCTGGGCTTTCCGATCCCCACGGCGGGATCGGGGTCGATGCCGCCCGCCGGCGCGGTCGAGGCCGCTCCCGGAGTGAACGGCGGGGGGACGGGTGGCGATCTCCTCCTCCGGATGCTCCGCTTCGGCATCACCGGGGAGGAGGCCTCCGCCGGGGGCGACGAGCTCGACGGCCTCCGCCTCCCCGTGCACGCGCGCGAGGTCCTCGCCGCGGTGGCGGAGGCGCCCGACCGGCGCGCGACCGCGGGTGTCTTCATGGAGCTCGCCGGCTCGCGCGGACGCTCGGAGGTGCTCGATCGGGGCACGCGGGTCGCGACCCTGGTGTGGATCAACCTGGGTCCGCTCCTCCTCGTCCTCCTCGCCGCGGGCGCGACCGCGCTCTACGAGGTGAGGCCGCGGTGGGTGGACACGTTCTTCCTGAGCACGTTCACGGAGTGGGCGCGGGACACGGACGCGACCGGGCGCCGGGAAGCGGCGCGCGTGGTCCTGGCCAACCTGTACCACGAGGTCTTCGAGGAGGGGCGGGCCGCGTCCTGGGTGCGCGTGGCTCCGGGGGCGCGCGCGGCGATGTCCGATGCCGCGGCCGGCCGGGGTCCCGTCGAGCCGTCCGTCCTGCGCGCGGCACGCGCACGGCTCGGCAACCCGGGGCTGTGGACAGGGGAGGACGGCGCGCTGCGCGACGTCGTGCTCGCCCCGACGACGACGTGGCTGGCGCTCGTCGCGCTCTCCGCGCTGCTGGCGGCCTTCGCCCTGCGCGGCGGTGTATCGTACTCGCTCCTCGGCATCCGCCTGGTGGACGAGCGGGGCCGCCGGGTCGGACGTGCGCGGTGCGTCGTGCGCGCGCTCGTGGCGTGGTGTCCCTGTGTCGCGCTCGTTCCGCGCCTGGCCGCGGAGCCGCCCGGGTGGAGCGCGGCCGCGGCTTGGGCGGCCCTCCTGGTCCTCGCCGTCGGCGCGGCCTACAGCGTGTACAGCCCCGAGCGCGGCATCCCGGACCGTCTGGTCGGCACGTGGGCCGTCCGCCGGTGATGCCCGCGTGCCCACGACGCCGAGGCGTCCCCCCGATCAGCCCACCGACGCGTCGCGCAGCCCCTCGAAGAGATCGGTCTCCACCGCGCGACCGCCGTTCACGGTGCTGAGCGCGCGGTAGAACGTGGGCCTTCCCCAGAGCGTCTCGTGGTCCTCGTCGCCCAGCCCGGCGAGCGCCCCGTAGATCGAGATCTGGGTGCGGTGGCACTGGACGGCCCGCCACACGCGCGGCCACCAGCGCCTGCAGTCGAGACGCGTGGTGATCGCCCACTCGGGCCATGGCTCCACGCTCCGCTCCACGCCGTCCACCCGGCTGACCAGCGTCTTGAAGGCCCTCTGGTAGGCCTCCCATGTCGCGCTCCCCCACGCAATGTGGTAGAGCTTGGACACCGCGTGCGGGTCGAACCCGTCCTCGAGACGGCCGTCGGCGGCGCGGACCACGGCCGCCGCGGTGAGCTGCGACACGGCGATGTGGTCGGGATGCCCGTACGCGCCCTCGTGCGCGAAGGTCGCGACCACCTGCGGACGGACGCGCCGGAGGTGCCCCGCGATGGCGGCCGCGGCCTCGCGCGGGTCGGCGCGGTCCAGCTCGCTGTCGACGTAGTCGAGGAAGCGGACGTCGGTGACGCCCAGCTCGCGCGCGGCCTCGCGCTCCTCGGCCTCGCGGATCCTCCCGAGCGCCTCCCGACCCGGATGCTCTCCGGACCCGTGGCGTCCGCTCTGCCCGCGCGTGGCGGTCAGCACGTGCGTCTCGACTCCCTCGTCCGCGTAGCGCGCCAGCGTCCCGCCCATCCCGAGCGTCTCGTCGTCGGGATGGGCGAGCACCGCCATCAACCTCAGTCCATCCGCCACACCCGGCCCCTCAGCGCCCGTAGCAGGTCGCGGGGCCGAAGGGGCTTCCCCCCGACTCCTCCGCGAGGCTCGGGTCGGGCGGCCACACGTTGTCCGTGACGTCGCGGTCGGGGAATCGGCACCCTGGGTCGAGCGTGATCTTCTTCACGGCCCGCCCGCCGAAGTCCAGCACCGCGTCGAAGGTCCGGCTCCCGCCGAACCACACGTCCACCGGCCAGGTCGCCACCGCCGTGGTGTCGTCGACCATCGTCACGTTGGGCATCGACGCGCCCTTCGACGCCCCCGGCGCGAGCCGCACCTCGAGCACCACGGGCGACGGCATCTCCCCGTCCTGCTTCACGGTGACGGTCGTGCGCGTCCCGGACGTCACGACCCTCTGGATGCCCCCGTCCACCGAGCTGGTCTCGAAGAGCCACGCGTTCCAGAACCAGGCGAGGTCGCGGTGGAGCGCGTTGTCCATGAAGAGCGCGTAGTCCCAGGGCGACGGGTGCTTGAAGCGCCACGCCTTCGCATAGTCGCTCATCGCCTCCCACACCGCGGTGTCGCCCACGATGCCCCCGAGCATGGAGAGCATCAGGGGCGCCTTCGAGTAGGCCTGGAACGAGTACATCGGGCCGCCGTAGTTGGCGTCCCACATGAGCGGCGCCTCGCGCTCGTCGCCCGCGGTGCGGCCGTAGCGCTGGCCGAGCCCGTCGAGGTCCGCAGGCTGGCCGGTGCGGTCGTCGCGGGAGAGGATGTTCATGTACTGGTTGAAGCCCTCGTCCATGAAGCCGTACCACGTCTCGTTCACGCCCACCATCATCGGCCACCACTGGTGCCCGGTCTCGTGGTCGGAGGCGCCCACGCTCGACATGATGAACGAAGGGTACTCCATCCCCCCCTCGGGGCCGTCGACGATCGTCATCTGCGGGAAGGCGTACGGCATCCACAGCCTCGAGTAGAACTCGAGCGCGTGCCGCACCACGGGACCTGCCTCGGCGTAACGCTCGGCGTTGCCCGGCTCGTAGAGGATCTGGATCGGGATCGGGCCCTTCCCGGGGATGGTCGCCCGGCTCACGTCCCAGACGAAGCGGTCCGAGGTGGCCCACGCGAAGTCGGCCACGCTGTCCGCGACGAAGTGCCACTGAAGACGGTCGCCCGCGGCCGTGGCGTGCCCGGCCCCGCGCTCGGACGCGCCGACGACGGTCAGCGTCGTGTCGGCCGCGAGCGCCTGCGAGAGCCGCTCGCGCGCGGTCGGGGTGAGCACCTCGCCGGGGTTCTGCAGGACGCCGGTCGCGCCCACGATCCACCCGGCCGGGACGTCGATCCTCACGTCGAAGGTGCCGAAGTTGTTGTAGAACTCGGAGGGCCCGAGGTAGGGATCGGTGTCCCACCCGCCGTCACGCAGGTCGTCGAAGACCGCGACACGGGGGTACCACTGCGCGACCTGGAAGAGCGAGTCCGCCCAGCTCCCCATGCGCAGCCCGCGTCCGTTGTCCGAGCGCGGCACCTTGAAGCTCCACTCGGCCTCGAGCGTGCCCTGCCCGTGCGCGGGGATGGGCGTGGGCAGCGTGATCTGCGCGCTCGTCTGGTCGATGCCGTACGCCGCGAGCGTGACAGGCTGCGCCCCGCCGCCCGGCCCGCGGAAGCGCCTCCGCGGGGGCGGGCTCAGGTCGACCTCCTGCCCGTCGAACGCCATGCGCGTGACCGGCATGCCGTCGGTGATCTCGGGCACGGTCTCCAGGCGCGGCACGTTGGGCGCGAAGATGTTCTGGTCCAGCCGCACCCGGATGCTCGTCATGGCCGAGTCGCTCGTGTTGTGGATCACGGCGGTCTCACTGCCGGAGACGCGCGCGCTGGCCGGGTCGAAGCGCGCGTGGATCGTGTACTCCATGCGGAGCTGCCAGTAGTGGGGCCCCGGCCGGCCGCTCGCGTCGCGCGTTCCGGCCGCCCACGCGCGGCGGATCATGTCCGTCATCGGGAGCGTGCGACGGATCGCGCGGTCGGGAAGGGCCGCGGAGCCCTGCATCGTGGAGGACGTGCCGGTCTGCGCGTGGAGCGCGGGGGAAACGGCCAGGAAGGCGCCGGCCAGGAGGGCCAGGGCGCGCGGTGCATGCTGGGTCATGGGGGATCCCTCTTCGATGACGACGCGTTACCGCCGAGGACACGCCTGGGCGCGCCCGCGTTGACACGATAGAGGGATTCGCGCCGACGCGCTCGGCCCCGCGTGCGCCCGCCGCGCACCCCGCGACGCCCTTGCACGCCCCGCCACCGCGCAGTAGTGTGACTGACAGTCAGTCATCGAACCTGCCGAGCGTGGATCGACCGGGGACCACATGCCGAAGAGGGTGGACAAGGACGCCCGCCGGGCCGAGCTGGCCGACGCGGCCGCCGCGGTCTTCGCGGAGCGGGGCGTGGCCGGCACGGCCGTCTCCGACATCGTCGCGCGCGCGGGCGTGGCCCAGGGGACCTTCTACCTCTACTTCGAGTCCAAGGACGACGTCCTCGTCGCGGTCGCCGAGCGCCTGGTCGGCGCCGTGATCGACGTGGCGGAGGCCGCGCTCGACGGCGGGGACTCGGCGGAGGCGCAGCTCCGGGCCTTCATGGGCGCGATGGCGGGCGCGGCCGCGCAGGAGGACAACTCGGAGCTGGCCGAGCTCCTGCATCGACCGGGGAACCGTCCGCTCCACCACAGGCTCGAGGAGCGGATCGTCCCCAGGCTCGTGCCCCTCATGGAGGGGATCGTTCGCCGGGGCGTGGCCGAGGGCGTGTTCGACGTCCCCGACCCGAAGACCGCCGCGTGGTTCGTGCTGGGGGGGCTGCGCGGCGCCGAGCTCGCCGGTACGCCGACCGGGCGGATGCCGGAGGCGCTCGCGGCCGCCACCGGGCTTGCGCTGCGCGCGCTCGGCCATCGGGGCACGGCGTGACGGGCGGGAGCGGCGTCGTCACGACGCGCGGCCTCACGAAGCGCTACCGCGACGTGGTCGCGGTGGACGCGCTCGACCTGGACGTGCGCGCGGGCGAGATCTACGGGTTCCTCGGCCGGAACGGCGCCGGGAAGACCACGACGATCCGGATGCTCCTCGGTCTCGTGCGCCCGACCGCCGGGGAGGTACGCATCCTCGGTACCGCGGTGACGCCGTGGTCGAACGAGGTGCTGCGGCGCGTCGGCTTCCTGGTGGAGAGCGCCACGGCGTACGGGAACCTCACGGTGCGCGAGAACCTCGACATCCAGCGGCGTCTGACCGGCGCGCCCCCGGGCGCTGTCGGCGAGGCCATCGAGCAGATCGGGCTGACAGCCTACGCCGACCGGCGCGCGGGCGTCCTCTCGCTGGGGAACAAGCAGCGCCTCTCGCTCGCCCGCGCCCTCCTCCACCGACCGTCGGTCGTCCTCCTGGACGAGCCGGCCAACGCGCTCGACCCGGCCGGGATCGTCGAGGTGCGCGAGCTGCTCCTGTCGCTCGCCGCGCGCGACGGGGTCACGATCTTCATGTCGAGCCACATCCTCGCGGAGGTGGCCCACCTCGCCGACCGGATCGGGATCGTCCACGCAGGCAGGCTGGTCGAGGAGCTGGACCGCGACGAGCTGAGGGCGCGGGCCCGCCCCTACGTCGAGATCCGTACCTCCGACGACGTCGCTGCGCGTAGGCTGCTTTACGAGGCGGGATTCACCGCGATCGAGGAGGGTGGGGCCGGGCTGCGCCTCTTCGGCGACGTGGATCGCGCGCCCGACGTCGCGCGCCTCCTGGTGCACGGAGGCGTGGAGCTGGCCGCGCTCGTCCCCGCGCAGGAGGACCTGGAGTCGTACTTCCTCCGACGCACGGGAGGCCCCGCATGACCTTCGTGGACGTGGTTGCGACCGAGGCGCGCAAGCTGCGTCACAGCAAGGTGCCCACGCTCTCCCTCCTGGCCCTGGGGCTGGGTCCGCTGGGGGGCGGCTTCTTCATGTGGATCGCGCTCGATCCGGAGCGGGCCCGGCAGATGGGGCTCCTGGGCACGAAGGCCGACCTGCTCGGCCTGGACGCGACCTGGGCCGGATACTTCCTGCTGCTCACGCAGATGATCGGGATCGGGGGCGGCCTCGTCCTCGCCGTGGCCGCGACGTACGTCTTCGGGCGCGAGTATACGGAAGGGACGGCGAAGAACATGCTCGCCCTCCCCGTGCCGCGCCCCTGGTTCGTCTTCGGCAAGCTCGTGGTCACGGCGGTCTGGTGGCTAGGGCTCGTGGCCGCGGTCCTCCTCGAAGGGGCGGGCGTGGCGGCGGCCCTCCGCCTCCCCGGCTTCTCCACCGCCGTTCTGGCCTCGGGCGTGGCCACGGTGTCGCTCGCGGCGGCGGTCGGCTTCCTCCTCACCCCGGCGGTCGCCTGGATGGCCACCCTGGGGCGGGGGTATCTGCCCCCGCTCGGCTTCGCCATGGTGATGAGCGTGCTCGGCAACGTCTTCGGGGCCACCGGCTGGGGACGGTGGTTCCCCTGGTCGATCGTGCCGCTCTTCGCGGGCGTGGCCGGCCCGCGCGTCGAGACGCTCTCCCCGGGGAGCCTCGTCGTGGTGGGCGTCACCTTCGTCGCCGGCGTGGCGGCGACGGTCGCACAGATGGTGCGCGGGGACCTGGACACACAGTAGCGCGGCGAAGGGGGGAGGTGCGGGAGCACCCGCGCGGAGGTATCCTCGCAGCGCCGGTCGAACGTCCCTGTACCTGCCCGAGGGAGGCCGCCCGTGTCGAGGACCATCCTGCTGATCCACGGAGCGTGGCTGACGCCCGCGTCCTGGGATCCCTTCCGCAAGCGCTTCGAGGCGAGGGGATTCAGCACCGTGGCGCCCCCCTGGCCCCTCGAGGACCAGCCAGCCGAGCAGCTCAGGCGGTCCCCTCCCGCGGCGCTCGCGAAGCTCACGATCGGCGACATCGTGGACCACTACGATGGCGTGATCCGCGCCCTCCCCGAGGCGCCGATCGTCATGGGGCACTCATACGGCGGCCTCTTCACGCAGCTCCTGCTCGACCGGGGGCTCGGGGTGGCGGGGGTGGCCTTCGATCCGGCTCCCATCCGCGGCGTCGTCCCGCGGCCGCGCACGCTCCTCTCCGCGCTTCCGGTGTTCCTGACCTGGCGGAGCTGGAGCCGTGTCGTGCCGATGACGCTGGAGCAGTTCGCCACGAACTTCGCGCAGACGCTCCCCGAGGACGCGAAGCGACCGGCGTACGAGCGCCACGTGGTCGGGACGCCCGGCCGCATCTATTGGCAGGGCGCCCTCGGCATCGGCACGGGCATCCACGTCGGCAACCCGGACCGCGCGCCGCTGCTCCTCGTGGCCGGAGAGGCGGACCGCACGATCGTGCCCGCGATGGTGCGCGCCACCTATCGCATGCAGAGGCGCGCGCCGTCGACCACGGAGCTCAAGTCCTTCCCGGGCCGCTCGCACTTCCTGTGCGCCGAGCCCGGGTGGGAGGAGGTGGCCGACTACGCGCTGGACTGGGCCGTGGCGCACCAGCGGGTGGCGGGCGAGCTCCCGCGCATGCGCAGCGTCGGCGGCCGTGACCCCGGAGACACGACATGAGTGGAGGACCCTGCCCACACATCCTCGCGGTGGCCTCGATCAGGGGGCCGCAGCGGCGGGTGTGCGAGGAATGCGAGAAGATCCACGCCCGCTGGGTGCACCTGCGCACGTGCCAGGAGTGCGGCGCGACGCTGTGCTGCGACAGCTCGCCCAACCGGCACGCATCGGCCCATGCCCGCGCCGCCGGGCACCCGGTGATCGCGTCCGCGGAGCCCGGCGAGCGCTGGCTCTACTGCTATCCCGACGACTCATTCGCGGAGTACTAGTGTCCTGTAACAGTGATTATGGACATAAGTCACGAGGGTCCGTGAGCCTTGAGCGTGCGTTGTGCGAAGCGTGCGATGCTGGCGAGGATCTCGTCAGCGGTCTTGACCCAGACGTAGGGCTTGCCGGTCCTGTTGTGGACGTCGATGAACTCGCGGATCGCGTCGACGAGCTCGCGCACGCTGCGGTGCACGCCACGGCGGAGCTTCTTTGTGGTGAGCGCCGAGAACCAGCGTTCCACCAGGTTCATCCACGAGGAGTAGGTCGGGGTGTAGTGGAAGTGGAAGCGGGGATGACGCTCGAGCCAGCGCCGGATGAGGGCGCTCTTGTGGGCGCTGGCGTTGTCGAGGATGATGTGGACCTCGAGGTCGTCGGGCACGTTGGTGTCGAGTTCGTTGAGGAAGATGCGCAGCTCGCGGGCTCGCTGCCGAGAGAAGGTCCGCGCCGTCACCTTGCCGGACTTCACGTTCAGGGCCGCGTACAGAGACGTGGTGCCGCAGCGCTTGTAGTCGTGCGTACGCCGCTCGACCTGTCCGGGCTGCAGTTGCAGGAGCGGCGCCGTGCGGTCGAGCGCCTGGATCTGCGGCTTGACGTCGACGCAGAAGACCACGGCGTGGTCGGGCGGGTTCAAGTAGAGCCCGACGATGTCGCGGATCTTCTCGATGAGCAGCGGATCGGGGGAGAGCTTGAACGTCTCGTCCAGGTGCGGCTTGAGGCCGAACGCACGCCAAATCCGACTGACGGTCATGTGACTCAGGCCCGTGGCCTTGGCCATGTCCCGGCTGCTCCAGTGCGTCGCCCCTTCCGGGGTGCTCTCGAGCGTGCGCACGATCACGTCCTCGACGTGGTCGTCCGTGACCTGGCGCGGGGCGCCGGGCCGGGGTTCGTCCATGAGGCCGGCCACGCGGTCCTCGACGAAGCGGCGTCGCCACCTGCCGACCGTGGCCGGCGCCACCCGCACGCGCCGCGCCACCGTCGTGTTGTCCTGACCCGCCGCGCAGGCCAGGATCATGCGCGCCCGTTGCGCCAGCGCCGACGCGCTCCGACGGCGTCGCGCCAACGACTCCAGCTCACGCCGTTCCTCATCACTCAGAATCAACTCGGCCTTGGGGCGACCCGTGCGCATATGCCTCCTGGTTCAGGGGTTGCCCCAACCTACCGCGCCATTGCTACGGCACCGCGATTTATGGCGAACACTTCTGTTACAGGACACTAGCATGGCTCCCAGGACGAGCGGTGGTGCCGCGCGCCAGGATCCCGGAGCCCCGCTCCGGGGAGCCGGGGCGGCGGAGGCGTGGCCGCCCCTTCCCCTCGACGCGTGGCGCGACACGTATGCGACGCTCCACATGTGGACGCAGGTGGTGGGGAAGGTCGCGCTCGCGCGTACGCCGATGCTCAACCACTACTGGAACGCGGCGCTCCAACCGACGTCGCGGGGCCTCGCGACGCGGTGCCTCGACGCCGGCGCGCGCGAGATGGTGATCCTCTTCGACTTCGTGGCGCACGAGCTGCGCTTCGAGCTGTCGGACGGCAACGCGGCGGAGATCCAGCTCCGACCGATGACCGTCGCGGAGTTCTACGCGCGGGTGATGGACACGCTCGACCGCCTGGGCGCGCACACCCCGATCTGGGCGACCCCGGTCGAGATCCCGGATCCGATCCCCTTCGACCAGGACACCGTGCACGGCGCCTACGACCCGGCCTCCGTGTCGGCGTTCTGGCGGGCGACCGTTGCGATGCGCCCGGTCTTCGAGGCGTTCCGCGGACGCTTTCTCGGGAAGAGCAGTCCGGTGCACTTCTTCTGGGGAAGCTTCGACCTCGCGTCGACGCGCTTCTCGGGTCGGCGCGCCCCGGAGCGCCCCGACGCGGACGCGGTGACGCGCGAGGCATACTCGCACGAGGTGATCAGCCACGGCTTCTGGCCGGGGAGCGGGGCGGTCCAGGAGGCGGCGTTCTACGCCTACGCCGCTCCCGAGCCCGAGGGGTTCGCGAAGGCCCCGATCCGCCCGGCCGGGGCGCGCTACGTGGAGGAGATGAAGCTCTTCGTGCTCCCCTGGGAGGCGGTCCGCACCGCGCCCTCGCCCGCGCAGGAGCTCACGGTCTTCCTCGAGAGCACCTACGACCATGCGGCCGACGCGGCGGGATGGGACCGTGCGGCGCTGGAACGCGCGTAGCGCCCATGTCGAGAATCCCCGCCCGGCTCCGACCTGGGTGTGAGCGCACCATGAAGGGGCGCCGAAACCGACGGGAGGACCGACCGTGAAGTACATGCTCATGATGAACGCGCGCGGCCAGCAGGCCTACCAGATCGCGGAGTGGCCGCAGGAGGACATCAAGGCCCACATCGCCTTCATGATGCGGTTCAGCAAGCAGCTCGCCGACGCGGGCGAGCTGGTGGCCAACGAGGGTCTGGCCGGGCCCGACCAGGCGAAGCTGGTGCGGGCCGGGAAGGACGGGGCGCCGATCACGGACGGCGTCTTCCCGGAGTCGAAGGAGTTCCTGGCCGGCTACTGGATCGTCGACGTCGAGTCGCCCGAGCGTGCCTACGAGGTGGCGGCGCAGGCCTCCGCCGCGCCGGGCCCCGGCGGCGCGCCGCTGAACATGCCGATCGAGGTGCGTCAGGTCATGGGCGGACCGCCCGACGACTGGGTTTGACCCCACCCCCGGAGCGGCCCGGGACCGAGCACCTGCTACGCGCGCTGGCGCCGCAGGTGCTCGGTGCCGTCATGCGCAGGTTCGACGACTTCGCCGCGGCGGAGGACGCCGTGCAGGAGGCCCTGGTGGCGGCGGCCACGCAGTGGCCGGCCGACGGTGTGCCCGACCAGCCGCTCAACTGGCTGATCCGCGTCGCCTCGCGGCGGATGGTGGATCACCTGCGGGGCGAGACGGCCCGGCGCGAGCGGGAGGGCGCGGTGGCGCGCGAAGCCGGCGGCCGTGCGGCGCGCCCCGCCGACGAGGCGGCCGACGACGACTCGCTCGTGCTCCTCTTCATGTGCTGCCACCCCTCGCTGACCACGTCCTCGGCGATTGCGCTCACGCTGCGGGCCGTAGGCGGCCTCACGACGGCGGAGATCGCCAACGCCTTCCTCGTCCCGGAGTCGACCATGGCGCAGCGCATCAGCCGGGCCAAGCAGACCGTCAGGGCGTCCGGCGTCCCCTTCGACATGCCGGGACGGGACGAGCGCGGGCAGCGGCTGATCGCCGTCCTGCACGTGCTCTATCTGATCTTCAACGAGGGCTACACCAGCAGCTTCGGCAGCGAGCTGCACCGCACCGAGCTCGCGCGCGAGGCGATCCGACTGACGCGCGAGGTACACGCGGCGCTGCCCGACGACCCCGAGGTCACGGGGCTGCTCGCGCTCATGGTCCTCACCGACGCGCGCCGCGCCGCCCGCACGGCACCCGGGGGGGAGCTGATCCCGCTCACCCGGCAGGACCGCTCGCTGTGGGACCGCGACGACATCGCGGAGGGCGTCGCGCTGGTGACCGAGGCGCTGGGGAGGGGGATGGTCGGACCCTACCAGCTCCAGGCGGCGATCGCCGCCGTGCACGACGAGGCTCCGCGCGCCGAGGACACCGACTGGCCGCAGATCCTCGCGCTGTACGGGCTCCTCGAGCGCATGTCCGGGGGCCCCGTGGTGGCGCTGAACCGGGCGATCGCGACCGCCATGGTGGAGGGCCCCGCCGCCGGGCTCGCGCTCCTCGACGCGCTCGACGACGACGCGCGCCTGGCGGGGCGCCACCGCCTCCCCGCGGTGCGGGCCCACCTGCTCGAACTGGCCGGCGACCATGCGGCGGCGATCGGGCTCTACCGCGAGGCCGCCAGGCTCACGGCGAACCTGCCCGAGCGCGCCTACCTGGTGACCCGGGCCGCCAGGCTGGAGGAGGCCGACGGGTCAGGGGAGCGTGAAGAGGCCCCGCACCAGCCCGATGTCGTAGACCAGGAAGAGGCCGAACCCGAGGCTGAGCACCCCGGCCGCGGCGCGTAGGCGGGCCGTGAGCTTCTCCGCCGCCACGCGGGGCCGCAGGAGCGGGAGGGCGATCGCCATCGTGATGAGCATCATGCCGAGGATCGTGCCGAGGCCGAAGACCAGGAGGTAGAGCATCGACAGGGCGGGCCCCGAGATCGTCGCGAGGACCAGGAGCGCCACGGCGGCCGACCCGGCGAGGCCGTGCACCACGCCGACGAGGACCGGCCTCAGGAGCTGGTACCCGCGCAGGCCGCCCAGCCACCGGTCGAGCCGCGCCACCGGGTTGTGGTCGGCGGCGTGCGGATGGTCGGCCGGCGCCGGCCCATGGGCGTGGGTGTGCACGTAGTCGCCGTGGTGGTGTGGACGGACCGGCCAGTCGTGGTGCCGGCCGGCGCGCGTGAAGCGGGCGCGCAGCCGGGCGAGGAGGCCGTCGAGGTTCGCCATCCCCAGCGCGATGAGCATGATGGCGACGGCGAGCTCCATGGACAGCTCCAGGCGGACCGGCACGGCCCACCCGAGGAGCACGATCCCGCCCCCCACCACGAGGATCGTGAGCGTGTGCCCGACGCCCCAGGCGGCGCCGATGGCGACGGCTCCCGCCATGCTCCGGTGTCGCGTGAGGATCGTGGTGACCGCGATCACGTGGTCCGCGTCGGTCGCGTGCCGCACGCCGAGGAGGAAGGCCAGCACGGCGATCGTGGCGAGGCCGCTCATGCGGGCGCCCCGACCACCAGGGCCTGGTAGCGGGAGGTGCGCAGGAGATCCATGAGGTCGTCCATCCCGTAGCCGGTCTTCGCCGACAGTGCGAGCACGCGCATCCCCCGGCCGCACCCCGCCTGCGCCGTCAGGAGCCTCCTCCCGAGGCCGCCTGTCGCGCCCGTGGGCCGGCGGCGCGGACCGCGGCGACGAACTCGCCGACCAGGAACGGCTTGCGCAGGAAGCGGATGTCGTGGCGGCGGGTGATCGCCCGGGACTCCGCGTCCAGGTCGGTGCCGCTCACGATGACGATCCCGATGCCGGGGTGGTCGTGGAGGAGCTCGGTGGCCAGGAATACCCCGTCGCCGTCCGGGAGCAGGTAGTCGAGGACCGCCACGTCGGGCCGCTCCGCTGCCGCCTTCGAGGCGGCGTCGCGCACGGATTCCGCCGTGATCACCCGGAAGCCGGACTGGCTGAGGACGCGCTCCATCCACAGGAGGAGGTCCGCGTTGTCGTCGACGGTCAGGACGGTGCGGACGACGTCCGTGGACTCCTCCTCCGGCGCGGGCTCGGAGCGCAGGACGAGCGATTCGCCGCTCTCCGTCATCTCCACATGGACGCGCGTCCCGGGCGGGATCTTCTCGTTGACGACCATCGCAGCCAGCGGCTGCGTGAGGTGTCGGTGGATGATCCGCTTCAACTCGCGCGCGCCGTACTCGAGGCTCGTGCCCTTGTCGATGAGGAAGTAGCGTGCGGCCGGCTCGATCTCGATCTGGAACGAGCTGTCGCCGAGCCGCGTGTGCACGTGGTGCTGCAGGTCGCGGATCTGCTGGTCGCAGATCGCCACCACGGAGGTGGCGTCGAGCGGGCGGTAGGTGACCACCGCGTCGACCCGGTTCACGAACTCCGGCGAGAAGAACTTCTTGACCGCGCGGATGCCGATCCGCTCGAGGCGCTCCGAGAGGTCCGTGGGATCGATCGTCCTCCCGGTGTCGAAGCCGAGCCCGGGACGCATCTCCTCCATCATCTCGCGGGCACCCAGGTTGCTCGTGAGGAAGATCAGCGTCTTGGAGAAGTCGACCTCGCTCCCGTCCCCGAGCCGGAGGGTGGCGCGATCCAGGACGCCCAGGAGGAGCTGCATGAGCGCCGGCGCCGCCTTCTCGATCTCGTCGAAGAGCACGAGCGCCAGGTCGCTGGACGGGCTGGTCACCTCGGCGAGGCTGTCCTGCGTGAGGCGGGGCTTGGTGTCGGCATGGCCGACGTATCCGGGAGGCGCACCGATGAGCTTGGCCACCTCGTGGTCGCCCTGGAACTCACCGCAGTCGACGCGCAGCAGGCGGTGGAGGTCCCCGTGCAGGACGTCCGCGATCGCCTCCACGGTGCGCGTCTTCCCGGTACCGGTCGGGCCGAGCAGGAGGAATACCCCCACGGGCCGCCCCTCGGGCGCCAGCCCGCTCAGGTGGAGCTGGAGGCTGGGTACGATGGCTTCGAGCGCCGAGTGCTGCCCGACCACGCGGTCGGAGAGGTTGGCGAGGAGCTCGTTCGCCTCGCGTTGGAGCTCCCCACCCGGGGATTCGCCTTCGGTCTCGGAACGCATGGACATACCCCCTCGGGGCGGGTGCCAGGACCAGGGGTCCAGCCGGTCGTGGCGGCGGGAGCGGACTCGCCCTCGATTGTCGATGCTCCGGTCCCGGCCCGTCAAGCGAGGGGCCTCGTCGACCCCGTCGACGGGCCGGCCGCGTCCCCTCCCGCACGGCGCGGCGCTCCGGGGCTGCGTCATCTTGAGCATCACATCTTGACAATCAAGATGAAGGGGGTCATCCTGGACGCTTCCCGCTTCCGGAGCGATGGGATGGACGGGCCCAACACCGACGTGATCCAGGGGACGCTGGACATGCTGATCCTCAAGACGCTCAGCCTCGCGCCGATGCACGGCTACGGGATCGCGCGCCGGATCGAGCAGGTGTCGCGCGGCGTCTTCAAGGTGAACCCCGGCTCGCTCCTCACCGCGCTCCGCCGGCTCGAGCGCGCCGGGTTGCTGGACTCGGAGTGGCGGCGGACCGAGAACGCGCGCAGGGCGAGGTTCTACAGGCTGACGCGCGCCGGGGAGAGGAAGCTCGAGGCCGAGACGTCGGACTGGCGCCGGCGCACGGCGGCGGTCGGGCGCCTGCTCGGCGCCGAGGGTTAGGACTTCGATGGGCTGGCGCGGCATCGCGCACGGCCTGCGGGCGCTCCTGCGCCGCGGCGACGAGGAGCGGGACGTCGCGGACGAAGTGAGCCACTGGCTCGAGGAGGCGGAGGCCGACGGCGTGGCCGACGGCCTCTCGCCCGAGGAGGCCCGCCGGTCGGTCCGGCTCGCCTACGGTGACCCGACGACCGCCCGGGAGAACGTCCTGGCGTCCGGGTGGGAGCACGCCGTCGAGACGCTCGCCTCCGACGTGCGCTACGGCGCGCGGCGGCTGCGCAGGAGCGCCGCTTTCACCCTCGTGGCGGTGTCGACGCTCGGGCTGGGGATCGGCGCCGCGACCGCGATCTTCAGCGCGGTGCGCCCGGCGCTCTTCGACCCGCTCGCGTATCCACACGCCGAGCGCCTGGTGCAGATCGCGGACCGGACCGCGGACGGCTCTCCCCAGCCGATCACCTTCGGCACCTTCGTCGAGTTGTCGGCGCGCGCCCGCGCCCTGGAGGTGCTCGCGGCTTTCAAGCCCTGGCAGCCGACCGTCACCGGGAACGGGGATCCGGAGCGTCTCGAGGGGCAGCGTGTGAGCGCCGGGTACCTGCCGGCTCTCGGCGTATCGCCGGCGCTGGGGCGGGGCTTCGACGCAGGCGACGACCGGGCCGGCGGACCGGACGTCGTGGTGCTCTCCGACGGCCTGTGGCGGCGCCGGTTCGGTGCGGACAGCGCGATCGTCGGCCGCGCCGTCCGACTGGACGATCGGCCGTTCACCGTGGTCGGCGTGATGCCGCGCGGCTTCGAGAACGTCCCGGGACATGCGGCGGAGGTGTGGGCGCTCCTGCAATACGACGCGTCACTCCCGCGCCTCGACGGCCGCGAGTGGGGCCACCACCTGGAGATGCTGGCGCGGCTCCGGGAGGGCGTGCCGAAGGATGTGGCCGCCAGCGAGTTGAGCGAGATCGCCGCCCGACCTGTCTCCGAGATCGCCCGGCCGCCGTGGGCGTCGCTCGGGCTGGGGCTGTCCGTGCGCCCTCTTCGTGAGGCCGTCACCGCGGGTGCGCGTCCACTGCTGCTCACCCTCCTGGGGGCAGCTGGTATGCTGCTGGCCATCGCGTGCCTGAACGTGGCCAACCTCCTGATCGCGCGCGGCGTACGCCGGCGCGGAGAGCTGGCGATGCGCACGGCGCTGGGCGCGGCACGCGGACGCATCGCCCGCCATCTCCTCGTCGAGAGTCTCCTCCTCGTGGGCGCCGGGGGCGGCGTGGGGATCGTGGTGGCATCGCTGGGCGTGGGGGCGCTCGTGCGCCTCGGTGCGCCCAGCCTGCCCAGGATGGGCGCCGTCGCGATGAACGGGGGCGCCTACGCGTTCGCGCTGGGCGTAACGCTCCTGGTCGGCGTGGTTGTGGGGCTCGTGCCCGCGTTCGCACCGGCGCGTGCCGACGTGCACGGCGGGCTGCGGGGGGCGTCGGCCCGTACGGCCGGCTCCCACCTGGCGATCCGTCGTGGGCTCGTGGTCGCCGAGGTAGCGCTGGCGCTCGTCGTGCTGGTCGGCGCCGGCCTGATGCTGCGCAGCATGCGGCGGCTCTTCGCCGTCTCCCCCGGCTTCGATCCCGACCAGGTCGTGGTCATGCAGGTCCAGACCGTCGGCCAGCGCTTCGACCAGGACGACGACGTGACGCACCGCTTCTTCTCCCGGGCGCTCGATGCCGTGGGCAGCGTGCCCGGCGTGGCGTCGGCCGACGTGACGAGCCAGTTGCCGCTGAGCGGCGACGTCTCCGTGTACGGGGTGAACGCCGAGGACGACTTCGCCGACGAGGGCGACGACCGCTCGGCCTACCGCTACGCCGTGAGCCCCGGCTACTTCGCCACCCTGGGCATTCCGCTGATCCGCGGCCGGGCGCTCGACCGCGGCGACGTGGCCGGCGCGCCTCCCGCGGTGGTCGTGGACGAGTCGTACGCGAAGAGCGCGTTCCCGGGACGCGACCCGATCGGCCGCCGGGTGCACGTAGGCCGGACGGATCTGCCCTGGTACACGATCGTGGGGGTGGTGGGCGACGTGAAGCAGGAGTCGCTGGCTGCCGGCGAGGCCCACGCGGTCTACGTCACGCCCGAGCAGTGGTACTTCGCCGACCGGGCGCTCTGGCTGGTGGTGCGGACACAGGGCGACGCACGCAGCGCGCTGCCGGCCCTCGAGCGCGCGGTGTGGTCGGTGGACGCCGACCAGCCGATCGTGCGCGCCCTGCCGCTGCGCGAGCTGGTCGGCCGCTCGGAGGCGCAGCGGAGCTTCGCGCTCGCCCTGCTGGAGGCGTTCGCCGTCGTGGCCCTCCTCCTCGCGGGGATCGGGGTGTACGGCGTCCTGGCGGGGAGCGTCGGCGAGCGCACCCGCGAGATCGGCGTGCGCGCCGCCCTGGGCGCGTCCCGCGAGCGGATCGTCCGGCTGGTGGTGGGCGAGGGGATGGCCCTCGCGGGGCTAGGCGCGGTGGTGGGGTTGGCGGCGGCGGCCGGCGCGACCGGGGTCGTGTCCGCGCTCCTCTTCGGGGTGTCGCGGCTCGATCCGCTCACCTACGTGGCCGTCGTCGCCCTCCTGGCCGGCGTCACCGCGCTGGCGAGTTGGGCGCCCGCGGCCCGCGCCGCGGCGGTCGACCCCGTGCGCACGCTGCGCGACGAGTAGCCAGGCGAAGGCCCGCACGCGCCTCTCCTCGTAGGGCCTCGAGCGCCCGGGACCCGCACCGTCGCGCGCCGCCCGGGCTCACCTTGAATCGGCGATGCGCCTACCCTACCCTCATCCGCCCGTGCCCGGTCGGTGGCACCTCTCCGGTTCCGGAGTCGGACCTTCGAGAGCGGATCGTCGTGATTTCCGTGAGCTTGTCGCCGCCCTCCGGAAGGAGACCGCGACGCGTCGACGAGCTGTTCACGCTCGTGTACGACCGCCTGCGCGTGGCCGCCCACCGCGAGCTGGCGTCGCAGGGCCGGGAAGGACGCTCAACACCACCGCGCTCGTCCACGAGACCTACATGAAGCTGGCGCGGACGGCGGGGCTGGACGCCGCCGACCGCGGGCACTTCTTCCGCGTGGCCGCGAAGGCGATGCGCCAGATCCTGGTCGACCACGCGCGCGCCCACCTCACGCAGAAGCGCGGAGGGAGCTGGGTGCGCGTGGACCTCGACCCGAGCCTCCTCGCCGTGGAGACGCGCGCGGCCGAGATGGTGGCCCTGGATGCCGCGCTCGGGGAGCTGGCCGCGCTCGATCCGAGGCTCGCCGAGGTGGTGGAGCTGCGCTTCTTCGCCGACCTGAGCGTGGAGGAGGCGAGCGAGGCGCTGGGCGTCGCCCCCCGGACCGTGAAGCGGGACTGGCAGAAGGCGCGCTTGTTCCTCAACCGGGCGATGGCGGGGGACAGCCCATGATCCCCCGCCGTCACCGGCGGGGGCGGCCGTGACCAGCTCCCGGTGGACACCCGGGGAATGGCGCGGATCGAGGCCGTCCTGGATGCGGTCGTCGACCTTCCGGCCGGCGAGCGCGCGGCCGCGCTCGACCGCCTGTGCGCGGACGACCCGCCCCTGCGGCGGCCGTCGACGAGCTCCTGCGCGGAGCGGGACGGCGGCTCGTGCTCGACGCCGCGGTGGAACGGTGGTCCGTCCTCCTCCTCGACGTCGGAGCCCCGGCGCGGGCCGAGCTGGTCGGGAGGCTCGTCGGCCCGCCGCGCCACGCACGAGTGGGCACGGCGGGATGGGGGGGTCTATCTCGCGAGCGGCCGACGCCAGTCGACAGCAGGTGGCGCTCAAGGTGGTGCAGGTCGGTCTCTCGGACGAGGCGCTGCGCGCCCAGTTCCTGCGGAGCGGCGGATCCTGCGCGCCTCGACCACCCGGATCGCGCGCTTGATCGACGGGGCGTGCTCGACGACGGTCGGCCGTGGTTCGCCATGGAGTTCGTGGACGGCGTGCCGCTCACCCGCTGGGCGACGAGCACGCCCTCGACGTGCGGCGCGGCTCGCGCTCTTCCTCGAGTATGCGACGCGGTCGCCGACGCGCACCGCAACCTCGTGCTGCACCTCGACCTCAAGCCCGCCAACATCCTGGTGACGCCGCCGGCCAGGTGAAGCTGCTGGACTTCGGATCTCGCGGCTCATCCGCCAGGACCCGGACGCCGAGAGGACGGCGCCTCCGGCCCGCGCGCGCTCACGCCCGAGTACGCCGCACCGAGCTCCTGCGCGGGGAGCCGGTCACGGTGACAACCGACACCTGGCGCTCGGACGATCCTCTACGAGCTCCTCGCCGGCGGCCCCTTCGCGCCGCTCGCAGGGGCGGTGAGCGCCGGCGGCGACGCCCGGGCCCCCCCCGAGCGTGGGCCGCGGAAGCGGGGCGCCGACCCGCCGCGCGTCGACGCGCCGACGGTCGCGGGACCTCGACGCCGTGGTCAGAAGCGTCGAGAACGACCGGACAGGCGCTATCTCACGTCGCCGCCCTGACCACGGATCTCGGCGCCTGGCTCGCCGACGTGCCGGTGAGCGCCCGCCCCGCGCATCCGCGTACAGGCTGCGCAAGCTCGTACGGCGCCACGAGTGGGCGTGGCCGCGGCCTCCGCGGTCGCGCTCGCGCTCGTGGGTGGCATGGCCGGAACTGCGTGGCAGGCGCGCAAGGCCCGCCGCGAGGCGCTCAAGGCCGAGCAGGTGAAGGACTACCTGGTGGGGGTGTTCGCGGACGCCGATCCGCAGCGGACGGAGGCGAACGCGCTCACCGCGGACGAGCTCCTGGCGCGCGGCGCCGAGCGCGTGCGCGTGGAGCTGAGCGGCAGCCCGACATCCAGTCGGAGATGCTGCTCACGGTCGCGCAGGTGTACAGGAACCTCGGCATGTACGCCGAGGCCGTGCCGCTGGTGGACGAGGCCGTGACGATCCGCACCGGGCTGCACGGCGGCGCTCCGAGCCCGTGGCCGCGGCGCTCAACGAGCGCGGATGGCTGCAGTATCTGGTGGTGACTGGGAGGCTGCCGAGGGCACGCTGCGCGACGTGGTCGCCTTGCGGCGGAGGCTCCGGGCCACGGGCGCTGCCGAGCTCGCGCAGTCCATCGACAACCTCGCCGAGGTGCTGCGCGTGCGGGGCGTATACGCCGAAGCCGAGACGCTGGCGCGCGAGGCGCTCGGGATCCGTCGGCGGACGCTCGGCGATCACGTGGACGTCGCCACCTCGCTGAACAACCTCGGCGTGATCGTTCGCCAGACGGCCTCGGAGGGTGACGCCGAGGCGCTCTTCCGCGAAGCGCTCGAGATGCGCCGGCGCCTCCAGGGCCCCGACCACCCGGAGCGCTCGTCACGCAGGGCAACCTGCGCTCTGGCTGCGCGAGCACGGGAGGCGCGAGGAGGCGAAGGCCATCCTCGAGGACCTGCTCGCCCGCCAGCGCGCGCGCTACGGCGACGACCACCCGCTCACGCTGAGCACGCTCAACAACCTCGCGTCGCTCCACCGCGACCTGGGCGAGCTGGAGCGCGCCGCCAGATCTTCCGGAGGTCCTCGCCGGTTGGGAGCGCCGCGGCGGCGCGGAGCACCCCAACGCCCTCACCACCCGGAACAACCTCGCGGCCGTGCTCCGCGAGACGGGCGATCTGCAGGGCGCCGAGACCCAGTTCCGCGAGGTCCTGGAGGTCTTCACGGCCCAGCTCGGCAGGACCATCCCAACACCGCGGTGGCGATGCAGAACCTCGCCTCGACGCTCGCGCAGGAGAAGCGTACGGAGGAGGCGGAGCCCCTCTTCGTCGAGGCCATGGGCGTGGCGCGCCGCGCCTGGCCCGAGGGCCACCCGCTCGGCGCCACCTTCGCCCTCGGGTACCGCCGCTTCCTGGCGGAGACCGCGCGCTGCGACTCGGCGCTAACGCCGCTGCGCGAGGCCGTCGGCGCGCTCGCTACGGGCACATCCGAGATCATCCCGGGCTCGGCGGCCGAAGCGCGCATGACGCTCGGGTCGTGCCTCCTGGACCTGGACCACGCCGCGGAGGCGGAGCCCCTCCTCCTTGAGGCGTGGCGTGCCTGGGAGGGGAAGGACGCGAGCCGGCGCGCGGCCAATGCCCTCGCGCGCACGTACGCGGCGCTGGGCCGCGACGCCGACGCCGCCCTCTGGCGCGACCGCTCCGAGCAGGGCGGCGAGGCCGCCGGGAAGCGCTGAGCCCCCGGCCGCCTCCAGCCCCGGCACGGGATGGCCCCCTCCACGGGGCTTTCTCGTTTCCTACCTGAAGGACGCTCCTGGGGGAGCTCCGTCCATGACGCCCTTCCCTCCCCACTGCCCAACCCGAGACGAGGTGCGCGATGAGCTTCCGCACGACGCTTCACCGGGGGCTCGTCCCCCGATCCGACCTCCGGGCCCTGGCGCTCGGCCTGCTCCTCGGCGTCGGCACCGTGCTCGCACCCGCGGGGCCGTGCGCCGCGCAGGGCACGTCGAGCGCGCAGGCGCCGCTCGAGATCCGCGCCGGCTTCATGAAGTCGGCGAAGTTCGTCTACCACGGCGCGGAGCCCCGGAAGGTGCACGGCTGGTTCGGATACAGCTCCGACTTCACCGATCTGCTCGGTACGCATCCGGCCGCGCTCGAGGAGGCGAACAAGGCCAAGCCGCTCTTCGTGACCGGGGTGATCGGCTCGGCGGGGATCGTGGCCGTCTCGATCAAGATGCTGGTCGGGACCATCAACGACGCCAAGGACGTCCAGTCCGGGAACATCGACGCCGGCACCGGCACGACGAGCTGGACGGACATCGGGCTCCTCGCGGGCTTCGGCGCCGTGACCGTGGTGTCGGCCCTCGTGGCGAAGGGCCACGTCAAGCGATCCGTCGACCTCTTCAACCAGGCCGAGGGATGGTCGGCCGCCGGCGGGGGGCCCCAGCTCGGCTTCACCCTGGTGAGCGACGGGACACCGTGCCGTGGCCTGAAGGTCACCCTTCCCATGTGAGCGCGGCCCGACGCGGGGTCGTCGGCGGGCGCGCCCGGCCGCCGTCGCCGGGCGGCGCCGTAGTTTCTTGCTGGACACCAGCTTCCCTGCGGAGGATCTTGGAATAGTGCGTGATCCACCCCAGGGGAGCACAGATGAGCGAGCAGCCAGTCGACGTCAGGGGCGCGAAGCTCCCTGACCGCACCATCGAGACGCTCGCCCGGGGTTTCTTCCGGGAGGCCTCGACCTACGGTTTCGCGCAGGGCGACTACCTGCGCTTCATGAACCGGCTGCTCGAGCTCTCGATGTCGGCGGACGGCGATCCGGTGCCGCACGCCCTGCGGCTGGACGCGCCCCCGGTCGACGAGCTCTACTCGCTCCCGCTCCGCGGCGACCAGGTCCGCATCCGCGCGTTCGACCGCGCGAGGGACATCGACCTGCTCTCGCGGTGGATGACCGATGAGTTCGGGCGGTATTTCCTGATGGCGCGCACGAGATCCGGCATGCTGGCGCTCGAGCGCGTGGTGGACGACCCGTCGAGCCTTTTGGGGATCATCACGCTTCCCGACGGGCTGCCGATCGGCGCGACGGCGTACCTGAACCTCGACATCGACCAGCGCATGGCCGAGCTGAGGAAGCTCGTGGGGGAGCCGTCGATGCGCGGGCGGGGGTACGCCAAGGCGGCGAGCCGGCTCTGGATCGGCTACGGCTTCCGCGGTCTACGGCTGCACAAGATCTACCTGAACACGCTCAACACGAACTTGCACAACGTCCAGCTCAACGAGGACCTGGGCTTCCGCGTGGAGGGCATCCTCCACGACGAGGTGCTGCTGGACGGGCGGTACTACGACGTCCTGCGCATGGCGATCTGGGAGGAGTGAGGCAGGAAGCTATCGGCGCACCCAGAGCACGTCGGACGGGTGGCGTAGCCGCAGCCCCTTGCCGTCCGGCATCACCTCGATGAAGGTAGGCCCGTCGTCCGTGCGGTAGTCGATGTGGACCACCTCCTCGCCGCCCGGACGCGTGCGCCGGACGTCCGTGACGACTCCCACCACCGCCGGCTCCTGGTCCCCGCGCCGCAGCACGACCAGATCCTGGTCGATCTGCATGGAGCGCCCCGCGTATCGGGGATCGCGAGCGACCCACGTGCCGACGACGTTCCCTGGGAGGGGGGTGACGGCCTTCGCACCGCCGCCGCCACGGCTCTGGTCGACGACCACCATGATCACGAAGAGGATCACGAGGACCAGCGGGGCGCCGACGGGTCCCGACGTCGCCTCGGCGGGCGTGGAGGTGGCGCGATTTCGGGCTCGCCCGACACGGGTCTTGCTGTACGTGGTGCGGCTCATGGGGCTTCCTGCGGCATCGCGGTAGCGAGGCTGTGGCCCACCATCCGGTCGGCGAACGCCTCGGCGACTTCGGGATCGAATTGGGTGCCCGCGCCCTCACGGATGGCGCGCAGGCCTGCCTCGGGGCTCGCGGCGTGCCGGTAGGGGCCGAGTGTGAAGAGACCGAGGAGCCGACGCGCGGCCCTGGTCACGAGGCGGCCTGGCGACAGCGCCATCAGAACTCGGACGCGAGCCCGACGAATCCGCCGTCGTTCGCCCGCACGATGTCGTCCTGGCCCGGCGCTGTCGTCGTCGGGCCCACCGACGCCCCGTCCGGGCCCATGCTGTAGAGGTCGTAGTCGGTGTTGATCGGCACCAGGAAACGGTCCTTGCGGAAGCCCGTCCCCGGCCCGGTGATCGGGAGGTACTGGTAGGGGTGGCCCCAGGGGTCGACGATCGAGGAGCCCACGTCCGTCAGGGCGGCGGGCAGGCTGCCGGTCTCGATCTGGTAGTCGCCGATGTTCTGGCTCATCGCCTTGATGTCGCCGATCGCGCGCGCGACATACGCGCGCTCACGCAGACGCGAGTAATTGGGGAGGGCGATCGCGGCGAGCACGCCGACGATCACCATGCCGATGAGCAGCTCGATCAGGGTGAAGCCGAGCCGCCGGCCGCGCTGTCGCGGGCGGGGACCCTCGAGGGTGCTGGCTGGGCGCGACGCCGTGGCGGCGGCCGCATCCGGTCTCGTCATGACGCACGCATGGTTGGTGCCGCGCGGGAGGACGGGCAGTGGCGTTCCAGAGGACAGTTTCGACCGCGAATCCGCAACTCTTGAAATATAGGACCGTTCCGTGCGGGTTTCAGCGTTTTTCTTGCCGACCCGATGGTGGACGGGTGAAGGAGCCTCCCGACCGGGGCTCCACCACGGACCGCTCGCCCGGTTGCTGGGGACTGCGACGGTCTAGGACACGGACGGATTGCCTATATTATCCCGTCCGGTGGCGCCTCCCTCCCACGCCACACGTCCGAGCCACGCACCTCAGCGACCTCCATGAGCAAGTCACCCCCGATCATCTATACCTGGACCGACGAAGCCCCGGCGCTGGCGACGTACGCGTTCCTCCCGGTCATCCGCGCGTTCGCGGGGGCCGCCGGCGTACCGGTGGAGACGCGCGACATCTCCCTGGCTGCGCGCATCCTCGCCGTCTTCAACGACGTGCTGAAGGAGGACCAGCGGGTTCCCGACGACCTGGCCGAGCTGGGCCGGCTCGTGGATACGCCGGAGGCCAACGTCATCAAGTTGCCGAACGTCAGCGCCTCGATCCCGCAGCTCAAGGCGTGCGTCGCCGAGCTGACGGAGAAGGGATACGCGCTGCCGGCCTATCCCGACGAGCCGGCGAACGACGACGAGGCCCGCATCAGGGCGCGCTACGACAAGGTGAAGGGGAGCGCCGTGAACCCGGTGCTGCGCCAGGGCAACTCGGACCGGCGGGCGCCGAAATCCGTGAAGGCCTTCGCGCGCAGGAACCCGCCGCGGATGCGCCCCTGGCCCGAGGACTCGAAGACGCACGTGTCGACGATGGTCGCGGGCGACTTCCGCCACAACGAGGCCGCGATCACGATGGACGCCCCGACCACCGCGCGGATCGAGCACGTGGCGGCCGACGGGACCGTGACCGTGCTCAAGGAATCGCTCCCCCTGCTGGCGGGCGAGGTGCTCGACGCCACGTTCATGAGCAAGCGTGCGCTCGTGGCCTTCCTGAGGGAGCAGGTGCGCGACGCGAAGGCGCGCGGGGTGCTCTTCTCGCTGCACCTGAAGGCCACGATGATGAAGGTCTCCGACCCCATCATGTTCGGCCACGCGGTACGCGTCTATTTCGCGAACGTGTTCGAGAAGCACGCCGCGACCCTCACCGAGCTCGGCGTCGATCCGAACAACGGCTTCGGCGACCTGGTCGCTAAGATCCAGGAGCTGCCCGGGGAGAAGCGCGCCGCGATCGAGGCCGACATCCGCGCCGCCTACGAGAACGGGCCGGCGCTCGCGATGGTGGACGCCGATCGCGGGATCACGAACCTGCACGTGCCCAGCGACATCATCATCGACGCGTCGATGCCGCCGATGATCCGCGACTCGGGGCGGATGTGGAACGCGAAGGGCGAGCTCCAGGACTGCAAGGCCGTGATCCCGGACTCGAGCTACGCCGGCATCTACGACGCGGTGGTCGAGGACTGCAAGGAGCACGGCCAGTTCGACCCGTCCACCATGGGGACCGTCCCGAACGTCGGTCTCATGGCACAGAAGGCCGAGGAGTACGGCTCGCACGACAAGACCTTCGAGATCGCGGCCGATGGCAAGGTGCGCGTCGTGGACGCCGACGGCCGCGTGCTCATCGAGCAGGCCGTGGAGGCGGGGGACATCTGGCGGGGGTGCCAGGCCAAGGACGCCGCGATCCGCGACTGGGTGAGGCTCGCCGTGGAGCGCGCGCGCGCCACTGGCGCGCCCGCGGTGTTCTGGCTGGACCGGACCCGGGCACACGACGCGGAGATGATCCGCAAGGTCGAGGCGTATCTGCCCGAGCACGACACCTCCGGCCTCCGCATCGAGATCCTGGCGCCCACCGACGCCATGCGCCTCTCGCTCGAGCGCATCCGCCGGGGCGTGGACACGATCTCCGTCACCGGCAACGTGCTGCGCGACTTCCTCACCGATCTCTTCCCCATCCTCGAGATCGGCACGAGTGCGCGTATGCTGTCGATCGTTCCGCTCCTCCAGGGGGGCGGCCTCTTCGAGACCGGCGCCGGCGGGTCGGCGCCCAAGCACGTGCAGCAGTTCGAGAAGGAGGGGCATCTGCGCTGGGATTCGCTCGGCGAGTATCTCGCCCTGGCCGCTTCCCTGCAGCACCTCGGCGAGAGGTTCGACAACGCCGGGGCGCGCGTGCTGGCCACCACGCTCGACGCGGCCACCGCGCGCTACCTCGACCACGCCCGCTCTCCGTCCCGGAAGGTGCACGAGCTCGACAACCGCGGCAGCACCTTCTACCTGACGCTCTACTGGGCGCAGACCCTCGCCGAGCAGACGGAGGACGCCGCGCTCGCGGAGCGCTTCGCCCCAGTCGCAGCGGCGCTCACCGCGAGCGAGGAGAAGATCGTCGGGGAGCTGAACGGTGCGCAGGGCTCGCCGCAGGACCTCGGCGGCTACTACATGCCGGTCACGGCGAAGGCGAACGCGGCGCTGCGGCCGAGCGCCACGTTGAACGCGATCCTCGACGCGATTTAGCAGCCCGTGGTGGGCTCCGGCCGCCGACGCCGGGGCCCAGCCGGCCGCCGTCCGACGTCCGCGACGGAGGCTCGTCTCGTCACCTCCCGCGCGTGACGAACGGGTGGAGCCTCAGCTTCGCCTGGTGGTCGGAGACCGCGGGACGTCCATCGGCGTCGATGCCCCTTCGGTACCTCCCGTGCCAGCGGGCCCTGGTGTCGAGCCCCGGGGCGGCGTCCGCGCGGTGCTCCGCCTCCGCGCGGGTGGCGGCCCAGTCGCGCGCCTCCGCCTCCAGGGCCGGCTCGTCGGAGAGCGCGCGCAGCTCGGGGCGGATGGCCTCGAGGTAGCCGCGCGGAACGGGGAAGAAGTGGCAGAAGGGCTCGCCCCGCTCGAAGCGCACGCGGTGCTCCGCGCGGGTGAAGCGCCAGCTCATCGCGAATCCGTAGGGGAGCCAGTCGGTCTCGACCAGGGCGCTCAACGGTGCGATGGCGTCCTTGGCCGCGTTGACGGGTCCGGTGACCCAGAGGTTCCAACTCGGGCTGGTGCGGAAGACGAGCTGGAGATCGAAGGTCAGGATGCCGCTCCCGAAGTGGCTGGTGGGGAGGAGATGCGCGGGCGCGTCCGACGCGACGCGCACGCCGTCCACGCCGGCAGAGCCGTCCCACCAGGCCTCGAAGGTCGCAGGTGACAGCACCTCCCATCCGTGCGCGTTCGCGACCGCGAGGGGGACGCAGCGGTACGCATGTGCCTCGGCGGTCTCGTCCATCCAGGGGCGCCGCGACGGGGCGGGGCGGAGGTCGGGGGGCGTCGGTCCGTTGACGTAGACGACGAGCTCGGTCGACGGCATGGCATCCTTCCCGGAGGGCCCGGTACGAGCGCTGGCGCGCGACGTGCGCCAGCCTCGTGTCGGAACGTAGATTCGACGCTCTCCGCGCTCAGGGAGGTCCCATGGCGAAGAACATCGAGGGCTCGGTCGGCTACAGCGGCAGGAACATGGCGGCCCATGTGATGACGGTGCAGTACCTCCTCAACTGCGTTCCGGCCAACCGCGGTGGGCCGGGCACGGAGCTGGCGGTGGACGGGATCGTCGGCCCGATGACGCTCGGGGCCATCCGGCGGTTCCAGACGTTCAACTTCGGACGGGCGGACGGTCGGGTGGATCCCAACGGCAAGACGCTGCACGCGCTCCAGTCTTTCGACCCCTACCCGAACCAGACCGTGCAGACGGCCGGCGTCTTCAAGATGCCGATGCCCCCGGCGCCCGGGTCGTCGGGACAGGCCCCGGGGAAGATGGGCTCGCCCTCCTCGCCCTTCGGCAAGCAGCCGGGCTGGAAGCAGCCGGGATCCGGCGGGTTCGGCGGCGGGAAGTGGGGTGGGTGAGGCGCCCGCGGTGGTGCTCGCCGCCCGGGCGCCGGAGGAGATCACGGCCTTCGTGCGCGAGGTGGTCGTTCCCGGGGGGCCGGACGCGGTGCCCCGGATCGACCCGGGTGCGTGCCGGTTCCGGCTGAGCTGGGGCCCCTCGCCGATCCACCGGTGGGGGATCTTCGCGGACGAGCGGATCGGGCGGCGCCGGCGGGTCATCGAGTACACGGGGGAGAGGATCGGCCGCGCGGAGGCGTACCGACGGCGCATCCGCCCGCACATCTACCTCTTCCGGATCGGCCCCCGGCGCGCGATCGACGGTGCGATCGGCGGGAGCGGCGCGGAGTTCATCAACCACTCGTGCGAGCCGAACCTGGTGGCGCGTGTGCACGGCGGACGGGTGATGCTCGTGAGCCTGCGCGCGATCGAGCCCGGCGAGGAGCTCCTGCTCGACTACCGGATCACCGGCGACGTTCCCTGGCTCGAATGCCGCTGCGGCAGCCCGGGCTGCCGCGGCTTCATGAACCTCCCTCCCGACGGTGAGCCAGGCCGATCGAGCCTGCCGCACTAGCTCGGATCGGCCCCGGCGCGCCCAAAGGCCTGGCTCGCATCGGCCGCTCCGGCCCTCCACATTGTCCTCCGACCCGCCCCGAACGCTCCGCATCCCCACGGGGGTCCCCATGCACCTCGCGACCGTCGCCCTCGCCCTCCTCACGCTCCTCCCCGCCCGCCTGGTGGCGCAGGAGCCCGAGGGGGCCGAGCCGCCCGACATGGTCGACCCCGCGATCGACGACGGGACCGGGCCCTTCTCCTACTACAGCCGCCCGACGGACGTCATCGGCGTCATGGACGGCCGCGGCACCGAGGTGACGCCCGAGGGCTACCTCTACACGGGTGCGGGCGAGCTCGTGTTCATGGCCGGCCCCACGCTCGAGCCGGTGCAGCAGCGGATCCGCACGCTGCGCGACGGGTGGCTCCCGGTGGTCGAGTACGACGTCACCGAGGGCGGCGTCGGCTATCACCTCACCATGTTCGCGGCGACGCTGGACGGGATGCCGGAGAGCCCGGTTGCTGATTTCGTGCGCGTCACGATGACCAACGCCGGGGGCGCGGCGCGGCGGGCGCGCTTCGCGTTCGCGGTCCGCTACACGGCTCCGTCGACGAGCGGGCGGGGCGTGGCCGACAACCGCTTCCGCCGCCCGGTCACCGCCCGCCGGAAGGGCCAGTACGACCAGCCGGGCGTGGCCTTCGACACGGCGTGGACCTACGGCTTCGCCGACGGCGCCTTCCTGCGCGGCGGGCGCGCGGTCTACCTCTACCCGACGGACCCGGCGCCGGAGCTGCGCGTCACGCCCCAGACGCCCGGGTACCGCGTCGCGTCGATCGAGCCCGCGCGCCAGCGCGTGCAGGAGACGACCCCGGTCGGCGAGACCGTCTACGATGTCACGCTCGCGCCGGGCGCCTCCCGCGAGCTGGTCGTGAAGCTCCCCTACCTGCCGACCGCCCCCGGCGACCCGTGGCTGGGCGAGCTGCGCGCGGCGGACTTCGACGAGCAGCTCGCGCGCACCGAGGCGTTCTGGCGGGAGATCGTGGGCCGTGGGACGCGGATCGACGTTGCCGAGCGCAAGGTGGCCGACGCCTTCCGCGCGAACCTCGTCTACGACCTCCTCGCCCGCGATAAGATCGGCGACGACTACGTGCAGACGGTCAACGAGTTCCACTATCACGCCTTCTGGCTGCGCGACGCCTCGTACATCGCGCGCGCCTACGACGCCACCGGCTATCCCGACCTCGCCGCCCAGGTGCTGGACTTCTTCGCCGGTTGGCAGGAGCCCGACGGCAACTTCCTGAGCCAGGGCGGGCAGTACGACGGGTGGGGCCAGACGCTGTGGGCCTACGGCCAGCACTACCGGCTCACACGTGACCGCGCCTTCGCGGAGAAGGTGCTCCCCGCCGTGCGACGCGCCGTGGACTGGCTTCATGCCGCGCGCGAAGCCGACCCGATGCACCTGGTGCCGGCCTCCACGCCGGGCGACAACGAGGAGATCACGGGGCACGTGACGGGGCACGACTTCTGGGCGCTGGCCGGCCTGCACGGCGTCGTCGACATCGCGGACGGGCTCGGGCGCAAGCAGGACGCGGCGGCCTTCCGCCGGGAGTACGCCTCGCTGAAGGACGCCCTGCTCGTCCAGCTCCGCCGCACCACGGCCGGGCGCGGGGGCTACATCCCGCCGGGGCTCGACGGCCCCGGCGGCCAGGACTGGGGCAACATGATGGCCGTCTATCCCGAGCAGGTGCTCCCGCCCCACGACCCGATGGTCACGGCCACGCTGGACAGCACCCGCGCCAGGTACCAGGAAGGGATCATGACGTACGGCGACGGCTACTGGCTCCACGACTACCTGACGATGAAGAACACCGAGACCGAGGTCGTGCGCGGCGACCAGGAGACGGCGCTCGCCGAGCTGTACGGGGTCCTGGTGCACACGAGCTCCACCCACGCGGGCTTCGAGTACACGGTGCGCCCCTGGGGGACCCGCGACTTCTTCGGCAACCTGGCGCCGCACGGGTGGTTCGCGGCCAAGTACCGCACGCTCCTCCGCGACATGCTCGTGCGGGAGGAGGCCGACGAGCTGCACCTCCTCTCGGTGCTGTCGCCGGCCTGGCTGGCGGCCGGGGACAGCGTCGTCGTGCGCGGCGCCCCCACGGACTTCGGGCCCGTCGACCTGCGCCTGGAGACCCCCACGGACACGGGCGCCGTGCTCACGATCGCGTCGCGCTTCACGCGACGGCCGGCCGCGCTGGTGGTCCACGTCCCCTGGTTCGTGCAGCTCCGGCGGGCCGTGGTCGACGGGCGCGAGGTCTCCGCGTCGGAGGGGGCGCTCCGCCTCCCGGCCGGCGCCCGCTCGCTGCGCCTGTCCTGGACGCGCCGCGCCGGGGTCCCCGCCATGAGCTACGACCGGGCCGTGGACGACTACAAGCGCGCCTATCGGCAGCGCTGGGAGGCGTGGATCGGCGCCAGGGAGTGAGTTCCCTTGGCACGGCGCCCGCGGCGGTGGTACGGTAGGAATACCCCCCCCGGAGACCTGCGCGGAGCGCCCACGTGCCCCGAATCCGACCCCCGCTGCGACCCCGCCGCCCGCGTGCGCCCGGCACCGCGCCGGGCCCGATCTTCGCGATGATGCTCGCGGTGGCGCTCACCGCTTGCACGAGCGGCGAGCCCACCGGTCCGGATCAGGACGCCGCCGCCGTTCCCGGCCTGGGTGCGGGTGCCAGCCTCGAGGGCCGGCGTCCCTTCCCGGACGACAATCCCTGGAACACCGACGTCTCGGGTGCGCCCGTCGACCCTGCCTCCGCGACGCTCATCGCCGCCTGCGGCGTGCGCAACCTGCACCCGGACTTCGGCACCGTCTGGGAGGGGGCACCGATCGGGATCCCGTACGTGGTCGTGGACGGCGGCCAGGCGCGCGTGCCCGTGAGCTTCTACTACGACGACGAGAGCGATCCCGGCCCCTACCCGATCCCCGCGGACGCGCCGGTCGAGGGAGGAGCGGACGCCGACGGCGACCGACACGTGCTGGTGATCGACCGGGAGACGTGGACGCTGTACGAGCTCTTCGACGCGCACCCGGTGAACGGAGGGGCGTCCTGGAGCGCGGGGTCGGGGGCGGTCTTCGACCTCTCCTCCAACGGGCTGCGACCGGCCGGATGGACGTCCGCGGACGCGGCCGGGCTCCCGATCTTCCCGGGGCTGGTGCGCTGGGACGAGGCCGTCGAGCAGGGGGAGATCCGGCACGCGCTGCGCTTCACCTGTCCTCGCACGCGCAAGGCGTACATGCCGCCGGCCCGGCACTGGGCCAGCAGCTCGACCGACGCCTCGCTTCCGCCCATGGGGATGCGCGTGCGGCTGAAGGCGGACTTCGACACCTCGGGCTTCCCGGACGAGGTGCGGGTGATCCTCGACGCCATGAAGCGCTACGGGATGCTCCTCGCCGACAACGGGAGCGGGTGGTACGTGAGCGGCGCCCCCGACTCCCGCTGGGACGACGACCGCCTGGGAAGCCTCAAGACGGTGCCGAGCTCGGCCTTCGAGGTCGTGAAGATCGAGGGGCTCGTGGTGCCTTGACCGCCGGATCGGCCTCCTACGCCGACGGCTCCTCGACGCGCGCCTCCTCGGGCACGGCGTAGGGGAGCCAGATCAGGAGCGCGACGAGCGTCAGCGACAGCACGAGGAGCGCCATCCAGCCGTCGATGAGGTTCGCGCTGCCCCAGTACTCGAGCCCGACCCCGGAGGTGCGCACCGTGAGGGCTCCGTACGCCGCGGCGCCGAAGATCCACCCCGCGTGCATCCCCATGGAGGTGTACAGGTCGCCGGTGCGGTGGTAGGCCAGCGAGAGGACGATGCCGACCGCGAAGATGTTGAAGAAGTCGGGCACCAGGCGCTGCACGTCGGTGAAGCCGCCGAGCATCCCGGGAAGGAGCGCGAGCCCCGACCACCAGGTGACGGTGTCCGGCCCTTCGGGGGCGCCGAAGAAGTGCAGGATGGCGTAGAGGAGGCTGCTCACGATCAGCGCCCGCCACCAGTCGTCGTTGCGGCGCAGGCCGCCGAAGAGGCCGCCGCGGAAGAGGACCTCCTCGAGGACGGCCACGACCGAGGCGGTCAGCGCCGCGCGGCCGAGCGTCCTCGCCAGCGCGGCCGGCGCGACGGCCGTGTCGATGGCCCGGGCACCCGCCAGGAGGACGACGACGGCGGCCAGGCCCAGGGCGCCGATGCTTAGCGCGACGCCGCCGAGGAGCCGGTTGCCGCGCCCCGGCCGGGCGGAGACCCCCAGGTCCCGCCAGGTGCGTACGCCGACCGCGCGCATGAAGGGCCAGAGCCCCACTACCGCAACGAGGAGAAGCGCGCGGTGCTCGTACCTGTGGAAGGGGTGGCGGGCCAGGCGGGCCGCGAGCGGAGTCAGGTGGGCGAGTCCCTGGGCAGCCCAATAGAGCCATGGGGCGAGAAGCGCCCCTCCGAGGAGCACGCCGCCCACGTAGAGGGCGAGGATGCGGTACGAGCGCATGGAGTCGGGGGTTACCGGTTCGTCATGAAGCAGGCGCCAAGTTGTCGTACCCCCGGAGGCGGGACAAGACAGTCGTTCTTGCGGGGGGCACCGGGCTCCCCGAACTTTGCTTGATCGCCACGGCGGTGGGACGGCGCGGCGACTACCCCAGGACCAGGATTCCGTGCGTGTGATCACCAGGGCCCGTCTCGTGGGTGGGCTCGTCCTCGTGGCTCTGCTGATCCTTCCCCCGCGGGCCTCCGTGGTCTCGGCGCTCACGGGGCAGCCCCTTCCCGGCGTGGGCCTGCACCTCCCCGTGACGTACCTCCTCCTGGCTCCCCTGTGCGGCGTCGTGGACTACCTGACGGTGTCGACCATCCCGCAGCACCTCGCCGTCCTCGTGACCACGCTGCTGATCTTCGTCGTCTGGCGCGTGCTGCGCCGGCGGAGGAGAAGGAGGGGCTTCCTCGGCCGGGTCGCGGTCGAGGTCGGCGCCGCGGTCGGCTTCCTGGCCGCGGTGCTCGGCTTCTACGCGTTCGGCGCCCTCGGGCCGCACCCCATGGCGGCGCTCTCGGTGGACGACCCGGACGTGGTCGTGGTGGACTTCCACAGCCACACCCTCTCCTCCCACGACGGTCGCTGGAACTTCACGGCGGAGCGGAACCGCGCCTGGCACCGCGGCGCCGGCTACGACGTGGCGTACATCACCGACCATGACAGCATCCGCGCCGCGATCGACGCGGGGTCGCGGAATCCGCTTCGCGCGGGCGACGGCACCGTGGTCCTCTCCGGGCGCGAGGTCATCTACGCGGGGCAGCACGTGGTGGTGCTCGGGGACCTCGATCCCCGGCTGGGCCCGGGCGTGGGGAACGGCGGCCTCGTGGACCCGGCCCGACCCTGCGCCGGCTGGCCCGTGCTCATCCAGACGATCCCCAACAACCTCGGGAACGTGGCGCCGGCCGCGTGCACGCAGGCGGGCGGAGGCATGCGCGCGATCGAGCTCGTGGACGGCGATCCGCGTGGCCTGGCGCAGGGAGAACGGGACCGGGCGTGGATCTTCCAGCTCGCGGACAGCCTTCGCCTCACCCCGGTCGCCGCCTCGAACCTGCACGGATGGGGGCGCACCGCCGTGGCGTGGAACCTGCTCCGCGTCCCCGGCTGGCGCGCCATGTCGCCCGACGTGCTTGGCGCACGCATCGAAGGGACCCTGCGTGAGGGCGGGCGCGACGCCGTGCAGATCGCCACGGTCCGCCGCCCCGCGAGGCACCTGGAGGGCGTGGGCGTCGCCGCGATGCCGGTGATGGCCGTGGCGGACTTCGTCGCGGCGCGGAGCCGTCTCGAGCGCCTCTCCTGGCTCCTCTGGATCAGCCTCCTGGCGGTCGCGTCCTCGCGGCGGCGCAGGCTGGCGGCCGGGTAGCCCCTCTCAGCGCAGGAGCGGCCGGTCGAAGATCCGCTTCCAGGCGGCGTACGCCGGCTTGCGGTGCAGCTCCGCGTCGAGGATCCCCATGTGCGCGAAGTTGGACAGCCCCGCCGCGCGGTCCGGATCGAGCCCGATGGCGTTCACGTCGATGTCCGTGAAGGTGAGCATGACCCAAGCCTTCGCCTGCACGCCGTCGAGCAGCGTCTCGAAGCGGTCCATGAACTCGACCTGCTGCTCGGGGGTGCCGTGCGCCCAGGGGACGTCCGCCGAGCTCCACCCTCCCTCCACCAGGAGGAGGGGGAGGTCCGTGGCGTCCCGGAACTTCTGGAAGTAGTCGTCCGGGATGTCCGCGGGGGAGTCGAACGCGAAGACCGGGTAGGACGACAGGCCCAGCGCGTCGATGTCGAAGTCGTCGATCAGCGCGAAGTTGTCGATCGGCTCGGCGCCCAGGCGTCCGTTCGCCTCGTCCGCCTGGAAGGACACGAACACCTTCGAGCCCGGGCTGCGCTGGCGCACCTGCGGGGCCAGGTCGTTGATCATGTCCTTCACGGCGGCGTAGAGCGTCGGGTCGCCGCGCGCGGCCAGCGTGTTGATCTCCGAGGCGAGGCCGAACCACGGTGGCTCGATGCGCTCCGCGATGCGCAGGACCCACTCGTCGTGCATGGCACGGATCGACGGCTCGAGAATGCTGCGCCCCGCCTCGACCAGGCCCGGGTCCTCCTTCCGCCGATCGAGGCCGTCCAGCGGATCCACGAGGAAGATGACCTGCATGCCGAGCGACCGCAGGTAGGCGGCCACCGACGCGCGGTCCTCGACGAGGCTGTCCATGGGGGCGCCCGCCAGCAGCTCCGGCCAGGGGACCGGCTGCTGCAGGATCGCGATGTCGGAGACCTTCGACATGGAGTCCATCACCGCCAGGACGAGCGCGACGTCGGAGATGGGAGCGATCGGTGCCCACCCCATGTCGTAGGTGCGCGCCTCGCCCTGCTCGGGCCCCGTCGCGTCATGGCTCGCGCTGCAGGCCACGACGGGCGCGAGCGACAGCGCGAGCGCGGCGAAGCGGCTCGTCCTCGCACGGTTCATGGCACTCCTCCGTGGATGCGGGACCATCGGGCTCCACTTCCAAGGTAAGCCCGAGGGCGCGGGGATACCGCGTGGCTCGATCCGTGCGTCCGGCCACGCACAGGGGTTACTTTGCAGCAGAGCGTTCCGTGCTCGGCTTCCTCCAGACTGCGCCGAGGCGGTATGGTCACCGAACCGAAGAGCATGTCCAGATGACCCAACCGTCCAGCTCGCATTGGCTCACCGACGTGGCCGCGCACGCCGGGCTCGAGCTGAGGCTGCCCCAGTTCCCCGACCTGTCCACGCTGCGCAAGGCGTGGCGGGTGGTCGCGACGGCCTGCAAGGCCAGCGACGACCAGCTCGCGCAACGGGTGGCCAGGCACTTCCGGCTGGGCGTCGCGGACCTCTCCACCTGGGACCCGCAGGCCGTCGCCCTCATCCCCGAGAAGGTCGCGCGCGCGCACGGCATCCTGCCGCTGAGCCTGGACAACTCGAACGTGGTGGTGGCGACGTCGGACCCGGCGAACCGCGACGCGCGCCAGGACATCGTCTCCCATGCCGGTCGGCAGCCCGTGTTCCTGATGGCCAGCCCGCCGGCGATCTCCCAGGCGATCGACCGGGCCTACTCGCCCGTGCGCTCGGTACGCAGCACGCTGCAGACGCTCGTGACCGAGGCGGCCTCGAACGACTTCCAGCTCGTCACGTCGCAGGGGACGGGGACCGGCGCGATCACGCGCTTCGAGCTCGAGGCGCCCGCGGTGGTCAAGCTGACCGACATCATCCTTCAGCAGGCCGGGCGCTACCGCGCCAGCGAGATCCACCTCGAGCCCGGTCGTGAGACCGGGCGCGTGCGCTACCGCATCGACGGCGTGCTCCAGCAGTTCCTCGACCTCCCGGTGCAGGCGCACAACCGCATCGTGGCGCGCCTGAAGAGCATGGCGCTGCGCCCGTCCGCGACCACGGACGGGCCGGCGGGGACCTTCTCGCTCCCGGCGAAGGGCGGCGAGCTGGACGCACAGCTCCAGAGCACGGCCACGCCCGACGGCGAGCGGGTGACGATCCGCATCAGCGATCCGAAGGCGCGCCCCACCCTCGACGAGCTCGGCTTCGACGGCCCGGAGGGGAAGAAGCTCCGCGAGCTCCTCGGCCAGCGGGACGGCTTCATCCTCGTGGCCGCGCCGGCGCGGTCCGGGAAGACCTCCCTCGTCTACGCGGCACTCACCGAGGGGAGCGGGCTCAACGTCGTCTCGCTCGAGAACCCGGTCGAGGTCCAGATCCCCGGGGTCACCCAGGTGCAGTACGACCCCTCGTCGGGCTCGTACGCCGAGGCGCTGCAGCAACTCCTCGGGCTCGACCCCGACCTCATCCACGCCGGCGAGATCCGCGACCTCGCGACCGCGCGCACGGTGCTGCGCGCGGCCGTCACCGGGCGGCGCGTGCTGGCGACCGTGCACACCTCGGACGCGGTGGCGGGCGTGCGCCGGCTGCTCGACATGGGGCTGGCCCCCGGCCGCCTGGCCGAGTCCCTGCGCGGCGTGGTGTCGGTGCGGCTCCTGCGCCGCCTGTGCACGACCTGCTCGAGGGAGGTGACCGAGGCCGGGGACCTCCCGTCGCGCGAGCGCCAGCTCTCCCAGGCCGTCGGCACGCTCCCCGCGCGCCGGGCGGTGGGCTGTCCCGAGTGCGGCGGAACGGGCTTCCGCGGCCAGCTCCCCCTCGCGGAGGTGCTCGTCCTTGAGCCCTCGCTCCTGGCGGCGATCGCGGAGGTCGCCACCGGCCCCGAGCTCGACCAGGCCGCGCGGGCGCACGGGATGAAGACGTTCCTGGACGTCGCGCTCGAGCGCGTGGCGCGCGGCCAGACCACCCTGCAGGAGGTCGAGCGCGTGGTGGGGCTCATCCCGCAGCGCGAGGCCTCGGCGGACTCGGTCGGTCCCGTCCTCATCGTGGAGGACGAGCCGGACGACCGGCTCCTCATCCGGGCCGTGCTCCAGGACGTGGGCTTCCACGTGGTCGAGGCCGAGGACGGCCCGCCCGCGCTCGCGCTGCTGGAGGGTGGGGAGCACGACTTCTGCCTCGTCATCCTCGACCTCTTCATGCCCGTGATGCGCGGCGACGAGGTGCTCAAGCGCATCCGCAGGTCGCTGGCCACGCAGGCCCTTCCCGTCATCGTGCTCACGGCGTCCCCCAACCCCAGGGACGAGATCGAGCTGCTCGAGGCCGGCGCGGACGACTACCTGCTCAAGCCCATCGTCGCGGACCGACTCGAGGCGCGCGTGCGGGCGGTGCTGCGCCGGAGCGGGGTGCGGCTCACGGAGTAGGTCCCGGCCCGACGACCTCGCGGGGTCGCACGGACGATCCCGCTTCCACGCGATCCCGAATCCCGTCGACGCGTCACGCGCGACGGCCTCCTTCTCCCGAGGTTTGCATACCCCGGGAAAAGGAGGGCACCTCTTGGGATCGGACAGCGGCGGCGTCCCGTCGGTGGACGCCGCGACCCCACGCGACAGCGACGGGGCTCGGGCCCCGTCGCGCAACGACGCGCGCCGACGGCTGGGGAGGCTCGTGACGTGGACCGCGGCCTACCTCGCGATCGTATGGGTCGTCCTCGAGCTCACGGACGTGCTCGGCGAGGTCTGGAGCTGGTCCGTCCTCCTCCAGGACGCCGTGGCGCTCGCGCTCGCCTTCACGATCAAGCCGCTGCTCGTGGTGGCGTGGCTGCAGGGCGGGAGGGGGCGCCGCGCGCTCCTGCCGGCCCAGATTCCCCTCTCGCTCGGCGCGGTGGTGGGCGTTGCCCTCGCCGTGTGGTCCATCTGCCGTCAGGTGGCGGGGGCCTTCTCCGCGCGACTCCTCAGCGTATTCTCGCGGAGAACTCGACGCTCGTCCCGTGCCGGGGGGCGCTCCTGACGTCGAGCCGGCCGTGCGCCTGGGACGCGCGGCGCCGCATGAGATCCTGTCCGTTGCCGTTCCCGGCCCCTGCGGGCTCGAACCCCACGCCGTCGTCCTTCACGCGGAACGTCAGCATCCTCTGGTCGACCGACACCGCGATGTCCACGCGGGTCGCCTGCGCGTGCTTCACCACGTTGTTGACGGCTTCCTTGAAGAGCAGGTAGACGTTCTGCCTGAACTCCATCGACACGCGCAGGTCGGGGCACTCCGAAGGGTCGGCGAAGCTGTACTCCACGTGTCCAGAGAGCAGTGTATCCGCCGTATCGTGCATGTGCCCCACCAGCTTCGGCAGCGTGTCGTAGCGCGTGTTCACCACCCAGACGGTCTCGCGCACCTTGTGGGCCGTGTCGCGCGCCAGGCGGCCCACGTCGCCGAGGATCGCCGCCCTGCGATCGTCGAGCGACGAGGTGCTGCGCACCATGTCCGCCTTGAGCGCGATGTTCGACAGGTTCGCACCGATGTCGTCGTGCAGCTTGCCCGCGATCTCGAGGCGCAGCCGCTGCCGGGCCTCGAGCTGGCGGAGGCGGTAGGTGTACAGGCCGGCCACCATCGCGAGCACACCCACGAGCACGAGCGAGCGGAACCAGGCCGTCTTGTAGTAGTGCGCGCGCACCCGGATGGGCACCACGAGGGCATCGTCGTTCCACACCCCTTCGCTGTTGCGCGCGGCCACGCGGAAGACGTAGTGGGCCGGGGGAACGGACGTGTAGTTCGCAACCGGGGTGCTCCCCGCGTCCACCCAATCGGGGTCGAGTCCCTCCAGCCTGTAGCGGTAGCGGTTCCGGGAGACGTCCGCGAAGTCCATCGCAGCGAACTCGAAGGCGAAGAAGTTCTCGTCGGGCTGGAGGACGAGCTCGTCGGTGCGCTCGGCCCGGTCGAGGTGGACCTCGCGACCCTGGATGCGGAAGGCCGTGAGGGCTGCGCGGGGCGGGGCGCCCGATTCGGTGATCACGTCCGGGTCGAGGATCGTCAGGCCGTCCGGACCCCCGAAGTAGAGGGTGCCGTTCGGGCTGCGGTGGGCACCGTTGGCGAAGAATCGGTCACCCGCGAGCCCGGCCGCGCGGTGGAAGACGCGGATCTTCCCGGTCTCGGGGTCCAGCCGTGCCAACCCGTCGTTGGTCGTGATCCACATCTCACCGTGGGCGTCTTCGACGATCCCCTCGACGTGGTCGTGGGGGAGCCCGTTTTCGGTGGTCCACGACACGACGTTCCCGGTCTCGGGGTCGAGGCGGTCCAGCCCGTCGCCCTGGGTGCCGACCCACACACGGTCCCGGGAGTCGACGTAGACCGTCAGGATCACGTTGCCGCTGAGCCCCCCGGGCCCCGCCTGGTAGAGCCGGGTCGTCCTGCGGTCCGCGGACACCATGGAGAGGCCGCCGTTGCCGCCGCTGGGCGCGCGTGCGCCCATCCACAGGCGCCCATGGGAGTCCTCGGCCAGCGGCCAGACCCAATCGGGTCCGAGGCCCCATCCTCGTCCTTCACCTCGAAACGGGATGAACCGGTCCGTCGCCCGGTCCAGGCGCACGAGTCCGAGCTCGAGGGTGCCCGCCCACACCTGTCCGGCGTGGTCCCGGAGGACGGAGTAGGCGGTCGGGGAGGCCTCGGACCCGTCCGCGCCGACGGTCGTGATCCGCTCGGCGGGAGCGTCGCCGACCACGCGCCACACCCCTGCCGAGTACGCGGCCACGTACAGCGTGTCTCCGCCCCCTGCGGCCAGCCCGAAGATGTCCGCGCCCGCCAACGGGGCGGTCGAGGGTGGGTGGACCACGCCTCCCCTGTGACCTCGCCGGAGGAGCTGGAGGCCACCACCGTAGGTTCCCAGCCACAGGCCGCCACCCGGAGCCTCCGCCATGGCGATGACGCCCCCGGCGTCGATGTCGCGCGGGGCCAGCCTTCGCCCGATCCGCGTGGCCAGGGGGTTGAGGCTGGCCAGTCCGTTCCACGTCCCGACCCAGAGGATGCCGGTGCGGTCGACGAGGAGGGCGCCGACGTCGGGGTCGGGGAGCCCGCGCGCGCTCTCGCCCGACCCGACCGCGGAGACCGCGCCGGAGCGCAGATCGACCGTGAACGCGCCGACCTGTGTAGCCAGCCAGAGCATTCCGTCGGTGTCCACGAGGAGGTCCCGGGTCACGGGGCTCGCGCCGTCGTCACGCGGCAGGCGAGCCACTTCGCGATACGACGTGTGGTCCAGGTCGAACTCGTAGATCACGCCGTCGAAGGTGACGGTGACGAGGCCGCCGGCCGTCACTGCCACCTCCGTGGCGGAGTCGGGGAGGACAGGGCCCGCGCGCTTCAGGTCGTCGTCCCGGCCGACCTTCGCCCAGCTCCCGTCGGAGAGACCCACGATGGCCTCGCCGTCCCGCTCGGAGCCGAGCGCTTTGACGTGGGGCGCCGGCCCGTTGTCGGTAGGGACGAGCGTGACCGCCTCGCCGGTCTTCGGCTGGAAGCGCACCAGGCCGACGTTGGTCCGCAGGAGCAGGTCTCCCCCTGGGCGCGTCACGATGCGGGCCACCTGACGGCCGGGGCCGTGCGCGTCGTCCGCGCGCTGCGGCCCCACGTCCGTGAGCGGGTAGCTCGTCGCCGTCTCGGTCAGGGGGTCGAAGCGCTGGAGGCCGCCCGTACGACCCCCGACCCAGATCCGCCCGCTGTCCGCCAGGGCGAGAGACGCGACGTCGTCGTCCCGCAACGAAGTCGTGTCGTCGGAGCGCGTGCGGAACGCACGGAAGCCGATGCCGTCGAAGCGATTCAGGCCGTCCTGCGTCCCCACCCAGATGAAGCCGGCGGAGTCCTGGAGCAGTGCGTTCGCGGACGCCTGCGACAGCCCGTCGGCCACGCCGTAGAGGGTGAAGGCGGCCTCCGCCCTCTGCGCGGCAGCCGGAGCGGGCGCCCCCAATACGAGACCGGCCGTCAGGAGGAGCCCGACGGCCGGTCCGCGCGAACGGCGACGCATCAGGTCCCGCCGCGATCCGGCCGCTTGCTGTCCGTGAAGACGGGATTCCCGGCCCGTCCGCTCGCGATCTCCACGATCATGCTCTCCAGGTCGGGCGGCGCGGACAGCTCGGGGAAGTAGAAGCCCTGGTCGGTGATCATGACGTCGCCTTCGTTCCACCGGGGCGCCCCGGGCACCGCCGCTCCGTTCGGGAGCGTCGGCGGCGAGCCCACGATCTCCTGGAAGGCCATCTGCTGGAAGCGCGGGAGCATCGTCTCGAGGCGCTCGCGGAGCAGCTCCCGCAGGCCCTGCTCACCGGGGTCGTGGAACGCCGTCGTGTACGGCCCCGCGCCGCCCGGCTCCATCCAGGCCGTGGCGACGATGCGCGGAAGCTCGGTCGCGAACCCGCGGTACACGGAGCCCTCGACCTGCCAGCAGCGCGACTTGCGCACGAGGCAGACGTACTCGTCGAAGTTGACGCGGAGCGGTGGCTCGTCCTTCCGGAGAGGGCGCTTCGGCTCCTTCCTCAACACGCACACGTGCCAATGGTGGTCGCGGTGCCAGTGGATGTGCAGCGTCTCGATCGGCGTGTCCTCCGGGTTGGGGAGCGCCGGCGCGTCCGTGGGCCACCGCTTCACCCGCTGCTTCATCTCGTCCCAGTCGTCCGCCGTCATGCTCCACCCTTCCAGCAGGTGCTTCGGAGGATGGCAGTCCGGGGGGAGCACGAGCGCGAGCGCGCCCGCGTCCACCTCGATCTGGCTGGGGCCGGTGGGCGCGTCGATCGAGATGAGCGAGAGCGCGCTGGGCGTCAGGTACGAGGGGATCCCCAGGGAGGGGCGCCCGGTCTGGCGGAACGAGTAGTACCGGAGCAGCTCCCCGGCGTCGGGCGGCGGGTCGGGCATGAACATCTCGATGCCCCAGTCGCTCAGGAGGAAGTCGTAGCCTCCCGTGCCCGCCACCACGATGGGGAAGGGGCGACCCGTGGCGCTCTGGTGCGCCCAGAAGAACTTGATGACCGCGTCCAGCTTGCGCCGGATCGACCCCGGCGTGTCGACGGCCGGGTCCAGGTTCGCGGTCACCCGCCCCCGCAGCCAGACCAGCAGGTCGAGGAGGCCCGTCCCGGTGGTGCCACCCTGGAGCGGCGGGGGATCCCCTGCCTGGAGGTACCGCGCGGGCGCGGGGACGATCGCGTCGTGCCACGCGATCGCCACCAGGCGCGGGAAGAAGTCGCCCCACAGCGAGTTGAGCACACCCGCGGGGATGCTCCAGGCCAGGGGCCGGGTCCGCCAATCACAGTTCGCTGGCGCGCAGGGGTCGCCGCTCATGCCTCTCTCCTTCGTCGTCCGGGTCGGCCTCAGCCCTCGCCATCGAGCGAGACGAGGTTCTCCTTGATGGCCTTCACCACCGCCTCGGTGCGGGAATGCACGTGCAGCTTCGTGTAGATGTTGCGCAGGTGGCTGTCCACCGTGTGCTCGCTGAGGAAGAGCGACTTGCCCATCTGCCTCTTCGTCTTGCCCTCGATCAGCTCGCGGAGCACGTCGCGCTCGCGGTCGGTGAGCTGGTAGTCCCACGCGGGGGCGCGCATCTGCGTGAAGAAGTTCAGGACACGCCGCGCGATCTGGGGCGTCATGGGTGCCCCGCCCTGGAGCGCCTCGCGCAGGGCCTGTACGATCGCGGTGGAATCGGCGGTCTTGAGGAGGTAGCCGGACGCGCCGTTGCAGATGGCCTGGAAGATGAGGTCGTTGTCCTCGTGGATGGTGAGCATCACCACCCGCGTGTCGGGTGCGAGGCGGTTCATCCGCCGCGCGACCTCGAGGCCGTCCATCTCGGGGAGGCCGATGTCCACGAGGAGGGCGTCCGGCGCGAGGTGCTGGTTCAGATGCTCGAACAGCTCCTCGCCCGAGGAGAACGCTTGCGGCGCGCCGAACCCGTCGGTGAGATCGACGAGGTCCTGGACGGTCCTGCGGTACTCGTCGTTGTCCTCGACGATCCAGACGGTGGCGGTCTGACCCGCCGCTCGATGATCCGGCTGCATGTGTGCCCCCCCTGCGGACCCCACCTCACGCCCCGCCGTTCGGGCAGGATCCGGCGGCAAGATAGAGGCGCGGAACGCGCCCAACAACGATCTTCGTCCCGCGCTCAGACGAAGACGGAACGCGGGTTCAGCTCGTCCTCCGCGAGCGGACGCGGGACCCACCGGAGCCGCGCCGGCACGTCGTAGAGCCGACCCGGCCCGAGGCGCCGCCAGAAGTGCCGGAGCCCGGGAACGATGACCTTGACCACGGGAAACCCGACGTCGGGGCGCGTGAGGTCGTAGGCCAGCACCTCGCACCCCACGGCGGCGGCGCGGTCGATGCAGCGGGCCAGGTCCGCCCGCAGGTCGCCGACCGGTTCGCGGCTGGGCGGCGGCACCGGCCAGCGCGCGGCGCCCGGCGCCGGGAGGAGGTACGGCTCGGCGACCAGCGTCGCCTCGTCCCACCAGCGCACGGCGTCCGCGAAGTCGGGGAGCAGGCGGGCGCGGCGCTCCTCGTCGGTGCCGAGCACGGTGGGGAGCATCTGGTTCAGCTCCGCGAGCGCGCGGGTGAGGGCGATGCGCGGATCGAGGTGGGCTCCGAACCCGAAGATGATGTCCTGGCAGGTGTCCCGACGCAGCGCCGACACGGCGGCATAGGTCGGGATGCCGAGATCCGTCGTCAGGTCGAGCGCCCACACGTCGCGGCCGAGGCGCCCGTAGAGCGCCACGACCTCCCGGATCCACGGGTCGTCGGCCTCGAGCGCGACCGCGGGGCGCGGCGCCCGGTTGTACCACCAGAGCGCCACGGCGTCCCGCTCCACCAGCTCCAGGAAGCCCTGGAGGACCGCCTCCTCCACACAGTTCCCGCCGGCCAGGCCGTTGGAGTCGCCGTCGCAGAAGCGGGCGCCCTCGCCCCGGAAGCCGTAGAAGAGGAACGCGGACGGCACCTGCCAGAGGCTGCCGTCGCCCAGGTTGCGCACGGTCGACCACGCGATCGGTGCGTCCACGTAGGGCTCGGGCACGGCCTGGAAGCCATGCCCCACGCCGGCGTTCCACGCGTCGCGCTCCGCGTATTGCGCCGCGCTGAAGTGCATGAGGTCGTTGGGCGCCAGGGCGCGGGCGCCCAGCTGTGAGCGGCGCGCGACGCGCACGGGCTCGTCGCCGCGATGCACGCTCGAGAAGCGCTCCAGCGACTCGCACAGGGCGCTGGCGTGGGCCTCGGTGTCCGAGCGGCCCTTGCCGCCGCTGTGGTCCCTGCGGGCGTCCTTCACCGCGCGCACGCCGCCGACCCCGTAGTGATGGGCGTGGCTCGCGGTATAGGCGTGCACCAGGTCCGTCCCCGGAACCGGGACGTTCTCGACGCGGCGCACCACCCCCACCAGCGGGCTCACCAGGTCGGCGTGGCGCGCGAGCGTCGCGTCGGGAGGTACGGTGCGGTATCCGACCGAAGACACCGGTCGGCGCCGCCGCGGCGCGAGCGCGAGGTCGGCGCCGGGCACGGTGAGCCTCGGGTCGCCGCACCCGGGGCAGTGGGGGAGTCGGGGAACGCGGTGGCGCCCCGGACGGTCGCCGTCCGCGAGCGAGAAGGTGAGGAGGTGGTGCGCCAGGATCTCCGGGGTCGCCGCGCCGCCCAGGAGCGAGGCGAGCCGGTCGAAGGCCGCGTCGGGCGTCCGGCGCGGAAGCGATCGGACGTTCCGGGGCGTACCGTCGGACGACGTCCCGCCGTGCACGAGGGTCCGCCCCGAGAGGTTGAGCCGGAGTCGATCCTGCAGGCAGGCGAGGCAGCTCGCGTCGGGCCCGAGACCGGGGCCGAGCCACAGGTTGCGGGTCGCGAGCCGGGCGAGGAGCACCGTGTGCGAGCCGGCGGTCTCCCCGCCGACCACGGCCTCCATCTCCGGCCGGAGGTAGTCGTCCGTGAGCACGAGGCGCGCCCCGTCGGGACCGATCCACACGTCCTCGCGGACGACCAGCACGGGCTCGTCCCGCGCCGTCCACAGCGCCTGGAGCGTGCCGGCGAGGCCGCCGCGACGCCCGCGGGCGTCCGCCGCGCGGCCGGGACCGGAGGCGGCGTCCTCCTCGTGGATCACGCCGGCTTCGAGGAGCCGGAGCAGCGCGTAGTGCACGTCCGTCGCCGGGTGCTCGTCGGCGAGCAGGGCGGCGATGTCCACCGCGGTCCGCCGTCCATCGATCAGGCGCGCCACGCCCGACGTGAGCGGATCGTCCAGCGCGAGGGCGTCCTCGTCCTCGACGAGCACGACCGTTCCGGCGGCCTCGACCACGTGGGTGAAGCGGTCGTCCAGGCGCAGGCGGGGCTCGGTCCGCATGGCTCCTCCGGGGTCGTGGCTCTCGTCGCCAGGCCTCCGGGTCGCGGCTACCCCGGGCCGGCGGGGGCGTTCTGCAAACGGGCGAGGAGGGCGCCCCACCTCGGGGCGCCCTCCCCCGGACGGCCAGAACGGGACGTGTGTGGGGGGCACGTTCACGTCGAGCCTGGACCGCCGCTCGAATCCCATGGCTGCTCTTCCACTCGGTGGGCCCTTGGGGGGGTGCCGGTTCGTTCAACCGCAAGGAGTCTACTCCGGGCCGGCGCAGAGCGCGTCGCGTGCCCACGGGGTCTCACCTCACGCGATGACGGGATTCATGCCGCCCATGGCCGCGGGCCGGGCGATTCCGCATCATGGGGGGCCCTCCCTCGTCACCCGTACCCTCACGATCGAATGAGCGACGAGCTGCACCTGCGCGACGCCGTGGCTCTCGCGCGCGAGCACGCGCGCGACGGGCTGCACGGCCCCTTCGGGGCCGTGGTCGTGCGCGAGGGTCGGGTGGTGGGGCGTGGCTGGAACCGCGTGGTGGCCGATCGCGACCCGACCGCCCACGCGGAGGTGGCGGCCATCCGCGAGGCGTGCGCGACGCTGGGGACGCACGTGCTGGACGGCTGCACGATCTACTGCACGTGCGAGCCGTGCCCGATGTGCCTGGCGGCGATCTACTGGGCGCGCATCGCGCGCGTGGTGTACGCGGCCACCGAGGAGGATGCCCGCGCCGCCGGCTTCGACGACGCGGACATCCGCCACGAGGTGGCCTCCTCCTGGGAGGGGCGCAGCATGCAGAGCGTGCACCTCGCCCTTCCCGAGGCCCGGGCCCTCCTCCGCGACTGGAAGGCGAACCCGGACGCCCGGCCCTACTAGGACACCGGCCCTCAGTCCACGAACGCCCACAGCCACTCCCGGCTGGCCGCGTCCAGCGCGCCCGGGTCGGGCACGAAGTACAGGTCGCCCGCCACGTCGCGGATCAGGAGTCCGCCGCCCGGCGTCTCCCGCGGCCAGTCGTCCAGGTGGGTCTGGAACGTGCGCGGCCCCTGCCGCGTCACGACCTTCCACACGCGGATCTCGATCTCCTCGTCGATGTCGATCACGGCCGTGACCTCGAGCACGAAGCCCGCGGCCACCATCGCCTCGTCGAGCACGAGGCTGGAGGCCTCGTCGAGCCGCGCATCGGGGCCCACGAGGGCGAACTCGCGGTTGCCCCCGTCGCGCAGCGAGACGTGCCTGCCGTTCTCGGACCAGGGGAAGAGCCGGTGCACCCGCACCGGCCGCTCCTCCCCGTCCCGGACCGCCCAGAGCTGTCCGTCCGTCCTCCGTTCCAGCCTCAGCCCGGTTTCGCTGATCCGGACCATGTCCCCCTCCTTTCTTTCCCTTCGTTTCGTGTCAGATGGCCTTCGCCATCTCCCGCTGCAGCATGTACAGCCTCCGGTAGGTCCCTCCGTCCCGGTCGAGCAGCTCGGCGTGCGTCCCGCTCTCCGCCAGCTTCCCGTCCTTCATCACGAAGAGCCGCGACGCGTTCACCAGCGTCGACAGCCGGTGCGCGATCGCGAACACCGTCCGCCCCGCGATCAGCCGGTCCATCGCCTCCTGGATCTCGCGCTCCGTCTCCGTGTCCACCGCGCTCGTCGCCTCGTCGAGGATCAGGATCCTCGGGTCGTGCAGGATCGCGCGCGCGATGCTCACCCGCTGCCTCTCCCCGCCCGAGAGCGTCTGTCCCCGCTCCCCCACCACCGTGTCGTAGCCGTGCGGCAGCTTTACGATGAAGTCGTGCGCGTTGGCCGCCCGCGCCGCCTCGATCACCCGCTCCGGGCTCGCCTCCGGATGCCCGTAGCGGATGTTCTCCAGCACCGTCCCGTGGAACAGGTACGGATCCTGGAGCACCATCCCGAGCTGCCTCCGGTAGTGCGCGGAGTCCAGCGCGCGCAGGTCCACTCCGTCGATCGTCACCCGGCCGCCGGTCACGTCGTAGAACCGTGCGATGAGGTTCACCACCGTGGTCTTCCCGCCGCCCGAAGGGCCGACCAGGCCGATCATCTCCCCCGGCTCCACGACGAAGCTCACCCCCCGCAGCACCTGCCGGACCCCGTCGTAGGCGAAGGTCACGTCCTCGAACGCGACCCTCCCCTCCACGGGCGCCAGGCGCACGGGCTCCTGCACGTCCACGATCTCGGGCTCCGTATCCAGCACCTCGAACACGCGGTGCGCCGAGCTCGTCGCGCGGTTCATCGTCCGCGTCATCTGACCGATCACCTCGATCGGCGCGATGAACATCGTCGTATAGAGCAGGAACGAGACGAACGTCCCCGCCGACAGCGTCGGGGCGCCGCTGCCCAGACCGAGAAGCCTCGGCACCGCGAACGCCCACACCAGCACGATCGTTCCCTGGATCGCGAGCATCAGCGTCGGCCAGAACGTCGTCCACGCCGCGTGCAGCCGGTTCGCCTCCTCCGTCACGTCCGAGCTGCGCGCGCTGAAGCGCCCGGTCTCGTGCGCCTCCTGGCTGAACGCCTTCACGACCTTGATCCCCGGCAGCGTGTCGCCGAGCACGTCGGTCATGCTGCTCCACTTCCGCCACGTGCGCAGGAAGAGCCGCTCCATGCGCTCCCCGTGCCAGAAGATCGTCCAGCAGAAGGCCGGCACCGGCAGCACCATCACCAGCCCGAGCTTCCAGTCCAGCGTCAGCAGCACCCCGGCCAGCCCCACCAGCATCACGAGGGACAGCGACACGTCCACCACGCCGAAGGCCAGGAACTCCCACAGCCGGTCCGTGTCGGACGTCACCCGCGTGATCAGGCTCCCGGTCTTCTTCCGGCTGAAGAAGCCCATGCTCAGCTTCTGCATGTGCGCGTACACCTCGCCCCGCAGGTCGCGCGCGACGTACTCGCCGACCACCGCCATCAGCCGAAGCCGGACGAGCGCCGCCGCCTGGCGCACGACGTACACGAGCGCCATCGTGACCACGGCCAGCCACGCGACCGTCGCACCCTTGTCGGCCGGGACGGTCCCGTCCTGCACCGGCCGGACGACCTTGTCGATCAGGTATCCGGCCAGCCACGGCGGCACGAGGCTCACCAGCGTGATCACCGCGGCCGCGGCGAAGCCCCACCCCAGCCGCCTCCGGTAGGGCGCCAGGTATCCGAGCAGCCGCCACAGCACCGCGCGCTTGTTGCCCGCCACGAGCGCCTGCGCCTCGCGCACCGGTGCCGCGACCGCCCGCGCGTACTCCACGTCGGCCGCGCCCGGATCGACGGCGCGCCCCTCGACCTGCTGCTGGAGCACGAAGCGGATGTTCTCGACCGCCCGACGCTGCCGATGCGTGTAGCGCAGCTCGGCCAGTGGCGCCTCTCCCTCCGTGCCGAGCACGTGGAGCAGCGTCGCCGACAGCCCGGGCTCCTCGCGCACGGCACGCACGGCCGAGCGGTCGAAGACGCGGGCGGTGACGCCGCCCCCGACGAGGGCCACCCGCTCGTCGCCGAGGAGCACCCACCGCTCCGTCAGCGAGAGCGCCTCGTCCAGGTCGACCATCGCATACAGGCGCACCGGCCCGCCCAGCGCCTCCTCACCGCGGGCGCGGACGTCGTCCGGCAGCTGCGAGGGCTGGCCCAGGTACCTGTCGATGATCCCCTGGTCCTGTCTCAAACCGCTCTCCGACATGGCCCCTCTCCCCTCTCCCTGTGCGGCTCGATCGGCCGCGGTGACGTACCAAACAAAACCGGCCTTCCTGTCGCCCGTGGTGGGGGACCGGAAGGCCGGTTGGCCGATCGAGAAAAGCGGACACTACGCCTTGCTCAGGTCTCTCCCTCCTTGAGCGCTATCGCCATGGGCTGCACCCCGTCGACGACGCGCGCGCGGCCGATGGACACACTCCGCCCCATGAAGGCGGAGATGTCCGAGCGGCGGAGCGCCGGCATCCAGAGGGTGTCGCAGGGGAATCGCATCAGAGTCGTGCTCTCCTGAGTCTTGGTCGGGCGGAACCGGGCACGGCCCGGGGCGTCCGATCCTGTCATGCTATGTACGGCCGCCAGGTCGGGCAAGTTTCTCGTGATCAGCGCAGCCTGCGCACGCGCACCTCGATGCCCTCCTCCTCCGCCAGGAGGCGCACCAGCTCCTGCGGGTCCGTCTCTCCGTAGTGGTAGGGGTAGAGGATGCGAGGCCGGAAGGCGCGGGCGGCGTCGGCCACCATCGCCGGCGTCATCGTGTAGGGGAGGTTCATGGGGAGGAACGCCACGTCGATGTCCTCGAGCGCCTTCATCTCGGGCGTGTTCTCGGTGTCGCCCGCGACGTAGACGCGGGTGTCGCCGAACGTGAGGACGTAGCCGTTGCCACGGCCCGGCGGATGGAACGGCTCGCCGGTCGGGCGGCGGTGCTCGACGTTGTAGGCAGGGACCGCGTCCACGGTGAAGCCGAGCACCTCGGCGCGCTCGCCGTTGCCGATCAGCGTGGAGCCCGCGGGGAGCCGCTCGGCGCAGCAGCCGGGGGCCACGATGCGCGTGTCGCCCTTCCTGATCTCGCCGATCGCCTCCGGGTCCAGGTGGTCGCCGTGCTCGTGCGTGACCAGGATCGCGTCGGCGTCGGGCATCCGGGCGTAGTCCGCCTCGCGCCGAACGGGATCGACGTGGACGACCCTCCCGCCGATCCGGAACATGAGCGTGCCGTGCCCGACGCAGGTGATCGTCAGGTCGCCCGCGGACGTGGGGATCGTGTCCTCCTCGAACGCCGACGGGAGTCGCTGTGTGTGCATGTCCCCTCCCGCTCCTCTGGCGAGGAGCCCGATCCGTCACCGTCACGGCGACCCTCGGTCGCCACCTCCTTTCGAGATAGCGGTACACGGGGGTGGGCGCCAACCCATGACCGTCCGGGCGCCCGGAACGCGCAATGCATGAGCAGCGGGCCGTGCGCGTGCGCGGTCCCCCCCACAGCGTACCCGGAGACCATCCCTTGAACCCCCCCCGGTTGGCCCGCGTCCCGGCGGTCGCCCTCACCCTCGCGCTCTTCGCTTGCGGCGGCGACTCGACCGGCCCCGGCGACGGCGGCAGCGGCTCGAGCTTCTTCAAGGCGACGATCGCCGGCGCGGCCTGGTCGAGCGATGCGGGCGTCGAGAGCGTCGGAGTCCCGCTCACCCTTCCGGGCCTCTACGTGATGACGGGGACGAAGCTCGGCGGCGGCTACACCCTGGTCCTCTCGCTCTACAACATCGACGCGACCGGCACCTACCCCATGGGGGTGGGCCTCACGGCCGTGGGGGGAAGCGCGATCGTCTCGAACCTGACCGGTGGGTGGTCGACGCCGCTGTCCGGCCAGGCGGGCACGCTCACGGTCACCGCGATCAGCGATTCGCGGATAGCCGGCACGTTCAGCTTCGATGCGGAGCCCCTCACCGGATCGGCGACGGGCACGCTCTCGGTGACCGGCGGAAGCTTCGACCTCGAGGTGAAGCCGACCGGCACCGTGGGCCCGCTCCCGGACTACGCCGGGAGCACCGTGACCGCGACCCTCGGGAGCTCTTCGTTCACGGCCGCCACGGTCGCCGGGCAGCTCACCGGCGCCTTCGACATCCTGGTCGTGAGCGGGTCGACCAACGAGCGCCTGCTGAGCTTCACCCTCTCGGGCATGACGGGACCCGGCACCTACGCGCTGGGCACGGGACAACCGACGCGCACGATGGGCGTTTCGGGCGTGACGAGCCCGCTCACCACGGCGTGGAGCTCGAGCGGCGCCGGCGCGAGCGGCTCGGTGAGCGTGACGAGCATCACGGCCACGCGCATCAAGGGGACGTTCTCCGCCACGCTCGGACCCGCCCCGGGCACGTCGACGACGGGCACGCTCACGGTCACGAACGGGGTGTTCGACATCGGCAGGCCGCCCGGCACCTGATCGGAGGCCGCCGACCGGCTGTTCCGGCTCAGTGCCGGCGGAAGGGGCCCGTGACCTCCACCCTGACAGGCACGCCCCCCACCTGTGACGGGATGCCCTTTCGCGCGCCGGCGTCGTTCACGTAGACCAGGAGGCAGGGGGCACCGCCGGACTCCCCCACGGCGGTGCCGCCCACCCCGGGCCGGCCGAGCACCTTGTGGTTCAGCTCGGACAGCGCCGCCTTCACGTCTCCGCTCACGGCGCGCTCCCGTCCACCCGCACGCCGAAGCGGTCGAGCACGAGGTCGATGGGATTCGCGATCGTGTTCATGTTGCTCCCGGCGAAGAGGAGCGCCACGGGTCGACGATCTCCCAGGAGCGTCCCCTTCGTGACGATCAGCGAGCCCGAGTCACCCGGGTTGCTGAAGGAGCCGTCCGAGACGACGATCTGGTCCACGAAGCGGGCATTCGAACCGCGGTAGCCCACGTCGATCGTCGCGTGGATCCCCGTGATCCGGCCGGCCGTCTGGCCGGTGGTGCGGCCGTACTTCTGCACGGTCATCCCCAGCTCGGCCGCCACCGTACGGCTCCGGGGCGTGCCGTAGCCCCCGTCCGGCGTGGCGTTGCCCACGTCCTCGGGCGTGGTGAGCGCGATCGCGGCGTCGATCCGGTTCTCGGGGCACGCGACCGAGCAGAAGCGGATCGGCTCGAAGGCGGACAGCGTGCCGAGCGCGTCCTCGGGGTCGCGCCCGCCGTCCACGACGCCCGGCTGCAGGAGCCGGTCTCCCTCGCGCCCCTGGTTGACGGCCGCCAGGACGTGGTTGTTGCTCAGCGCGAAGACCCGCTTCCCGTCCGTGACGCGCGCGCCGAGCGTCCCGGCGGTGATGGAGGGGTGGCCGGCGCTCACGCCGATCGGGACCGGGCGTGGAAAGCCGCGCTTGGGGTCGGCGGCGTCGTCGGCATACGCGACGATGGGGCCGGTGACCTCGGGGACCACGGCCACGCCGTCCACGGACGCCGGGAGGGCCGCGACCCCGGGGGCGGTGAGGTACACCTTCACCACGGGCGTGCCCGAGTAGTCGAGGCCGACGGCGGTGCCGACCACGCCGTCGAGGTCGATCCACTCCGCGGTGACCTCCTCCTGCGCGGCGAGCGCGGCCGTCAGGTCGGGGCCGGCGCGCCAATCGTGGGGTCCCGCGCGCAGCAGGATGTCTCCCAGGAGCGCGGCGACGAGCCCCGCCCGGGATCGGAACAACCGCGTCAACGTCGTCATCGCCATCCTCCTCGTCATCATCTCCATACCATGCGACGGGGCGGAGGGTTTCGTCCAGCATCACGGCTTGACCCCACGATGGGTTGCGCTGACCGTTCAGTCGGTCCCGCCGCGCGTGGCGGTCCGGCCGTCGGCGGCGGACCCGACAGGAAGTCAGATTCCCCACGGACGCGCTCATCATGCGAACCGCATCCCTCCGCCCGGCCCTCGTCGCCGCGGCGCTCGCGCTCCTGGCCGCTGCGGCGGGAGCGCCCGCGCTCCAGGCGCAGAGCCACGGCGACGCTGCCGGGATCCACATCCCCTTCGAACGCACCGCGCTCCCCAACGGCCTCACGGTCATCCTCTCCGAGGACCACTCGACGCCCACGGTGGCGGTGGACGTGTGGTACCACGTGGGGTCGAAGAACGAGCAGCCCGGACGGACGGGCTTCGCCCATCTCTTCGAGCACGTGATGTTCACCGGCTCGGGGCACGTGCCGTACGGCGTGCACGACCGCTACACGGAGGGGGTCGGCGGCGGCAACAACGGCTCCACGACGAACGACCGGACGAACTACTACGAGACCGTGCCGTCCAACTACCTCGAGGACGTGCTCTGGCTGGAGTCCGACCGGATGGGCTGGCTCCTCGACGCGCTCGACATCGACAAGCTGAACGCGCAGCGCGACATCGTGAAGAACGAGCGGCGCCAGAGCTACGACAACCGGCCGTACGGGCGCGCGAGCGAGATCATCAGCGGCGCCCTCTACCCGGACGCACATCCCTACCACTGGCCCGTGATCGGGAGCATGGCCGACCTGAGCGCCGCGTCGGCCGACGACGTGAAGAGCTTCTTCCGGCTCTACTACGCGCCCAACAACGCGACGGTCTCGATCGTCGGCGACATCGACCCCGCGCAGACGAAGGCCTGGGTGACGAAGTACTTCGGTGAGATCCCGCGCGGCGTCGCGATCACGCGCCCTCACGCCCCGCCCGTGACGCTCGACACGGAGAAGCGACTCGTCTACGAGGATCGCGTCCAGGTGCCTCGCCTGTACCTGACGTGGCCGACGGTGGGCGTGGACAGCCCGGACCAGTACGCGCTCGACCTCCTGGGCGACATCCTCTCCGGGTCGCGTACGTCGCGGCTGACCAAGGGGCTCGTGTACGACCGACAGAGCGCCGCCAACGTGTCGGCTCGCCAGAACGAGTCGGAGGCGGTGGGCGAGTTCGCGGTCACGATCACCCCGAGGCCCGGAAACACGCTCACGGGCCTCGAGCTCACGACCGACTCGATCCTCGACCGCTTCCGGAGCGAAGGCCCGACGGCGGACGAGCTGCAGAAGGCGAAGGCGGGCCTTGAGCTGCGCACGATCGCGGCGCTGCAGTCGAACCTCGCCAAGGCCGACATGCTCGACGAGGGAAGCACCTTCCACGACGACCCCGGGCACTTCCGCGAGGACCTGGCCGCGACGCGCGCGGTCACGGCCGCGGACGTGAAGCGCGTCGTCGACCGCTACCTCACGGCCGGGCGGGTCGTCCTGAGCATCGTGCCGATGGGGAAGAAGGAGCTGGCCTCCAAGCCGGAGCAGAGCACGCCGGTCGCCTCCGACGCGCAGTCGGGAGGTGGCCGATGAGCGCCGGGCGTGGGATCCGGACCCGCGGCGGTGCCGCCGTGCTCGCGGCCGCGATGGGTGTGCTCGCGACGGCGGGTACGGTGCGGGCGCAGGCCGGCCCGAGCGGCTTCGACCGGACGCGGGCGCCCGAGCCGGGCGCGTCGCCCGCGCTGCACGTGCCGAGCTGGACGGAGCGGGCGCTCCCCAACGGCGCGAAGCTCGTCGTGTCGCAGAAGCGCGACCTGCCGCTCGTGTCGTTCTCGATCGACTTCGTCGGGGGCTCGGATCAGTACGAGCCCGCGGACGAGACCGGGCTGGGCGCGATGACCGCCGCCATGATGAGCGAGGGGACCGCCTCCCTCACCGGCGACCAGCTCTCCGACGCGCTCGACCTGTTGGGCACGTCGGTCGGGGTGCGTGTGGGCGGCGAGAGCGGATCGATCCGCTTCCTGTCCACCACGGACAACTTCCCGAAGGTGCTCGACATCGTCGCGGACATGATCGAGCACCCCTCGTTCCCCGCCGACGCGCTCGAGCGGCTGCGCGCGCGCATCCTCGTGAGCCTCACGCAGGCGAAGGACCAGCCCACGGCGATCGCGCAGAACGTCTTCGCGCGCGTCCTGTACGGTGAGGACCATCCGTACGGGCGTTTCATGACCGAGGGGAGCGTGCAGGCCGTCGGCCGCGACGACGTCGTGGCCTTCCACGACCGCTACTTCCGGCCGGGTCGGGCGATCATCACCGTGGTCGGCGACGTCGACCCCGCCGCGGTCCGCGCCACCGTCGAGAAGTCGCTCTCGGGGTGGGCGCGCGGCGGCGAGCCGCCGGCCTTCGACTATCCGCCGGTCCCGGCGCCCGGCCCCACCACGATCTACCTGGTGGACAAGCCCGGAGCGCCGCAGTCGGTGTTCGCGATCGGCCTTCCCGGGCCGACGCGCGACACGCCCGACTACTACGCGATCGAGGTCATGAACACGATCCTCGGCGGGCTCTTCCAGTCGCGCCTCAACCACGACATCCGCGAGGTGAAGGGCTACAGCTACGGGGTGCGCTCGGGCTTCGACTACGGGAAGGGGCCGGGCGCCTTCGAGGCGGGCGGCTCGATCGTGACGGCCAAGTCGGACAGCGCGCTCGTCGCGTTCATGGCGCACCTGCGCGGCGTGCAGGGAAGCGTGCCCTTCACCGATGACGAGATCGCCCAGGGGAAGGCCGCGCTCATCCAGGGTCTCCCCCAGCTCTTCGCCTCCGTGAACGCCACGGCGAGCGCGATCTCGGACCTGTACCTCGAGGACCTTCCGCAGGACTACTACCAGAAGATGGCCGACCACGTGGAGGCGGTCACGAAGGAGGACCTGGTGCGCGTGGCGCGCGCATACATCGACCTCGACCACCTGGACATCGTGATCGTGGGGGATCGCTCCGTGATCGAGCGGCCGCTCGCGGCCACGGGCATCGCGCCGATCGTGCACCTGGACGTGGAGGGCTCGCCCGTCTCCGGGGGCGGCTGAGCCGACAGGCAGCGCCGCGCATGCTCGAGGGGGAGCCCAGCCGGACGGCCTACCGGGTCGCGATGCGCCGGGCGGTCCACCAGGTGCTCGACGAGCCCCGCGTGCTCGACGATCCCTTGGCGCTGAGGGTCGTCGACCCGGAGCACGCGGCGACGCTCCGACGCGATCCGGGCGCCTTCGAGCGCTCGCGGATCGATCCGTACCTGCGGGCCTTCATGGTGGCGCGCTCCCGCTTCGCCGAGGACGCGCTCGCCGAGCGGGTCGCGCGCGGCGTGCGCCAGTACGTCCTCCTGGGCGCCGGCCTCGACACCTTCGCATACCGCAACCCGCACGAGGGCGTGCGCGTCTTCGAGGTGGACCACCCCGCCACGCAGCGGTGGAAGCGCGAGAGCCTCGCGCGCGGGGGCGTCGCGGTCCCCGGCTCGGTCACCTTCGTGTCGACCGACTTCGAGTCCGGTACGCTCGGCGACACCCTCGCGTCCGCCGGGCTCGACCTGCGGGCGCCGACGCTCTTCGCGATGCTCGGCGTCGTGCCGTACCTCACGCTCGAGGCGCTCGACGAGGTCTGGTCGTTCGTCGCGGCCCGCCCGCGCGGAGGAGGCATCGTCTTCGACTACTCGATCCCGCCGAGCGCGATGAGCGGTGCGCAGCGGCGCGTGTTCGAGGCCATGGCGGACCGGGTGGCCGCCGCGGGCGAGCCGTGGCGGACCACCTTCGGGCCCGCGGTCCTCGCCGAGCGCCTCAGGGGCCACGGCTTCACGGTGATCGAGGACCTGGGCGCCGACGAGATCAACGCGCGCTGGTTCGGCGACCGGACCGACGGGCTGCGCGTGGGCGGAGCGGGGAGGCTCGCGGCGGCGTCGAGCTGAGCCGCGCCGCGGGGTCTCCACCCGCGGGTCTCGTCGCGACCCGCGGTGCGGCCGCATCCGGCGCTATCGGCAGTGGACCTCCACGCGGCGGTTCATCGCGCGTCCGCTCTCGTCGCCGTTGGGCGCGATCGGTCGCGCCTCGCCGGCCCCGGCGGCGGACAGCCGTGCACGGTCCACCCCGCGCCGGACGAGGTCGTCCACGACCGAGGCGGCCCGCCGCTCGGAGAGCGCCTGGTTGTAGTCCTCCGCGCCCTCGCTCGACGTGTGCCCCTCGATGAGGACCCCGGCGGAGGCGTCGGCCGAGAGGCCCCGGGCCAGCTCGGCGAGCACCGGTTCGGAACCGGGGAGGATCACCGCGGAGTCGAAGTCGAAGTCGATCCCCTGGATCACCGATCCGCACCCCAGCGTCGGCGCCTCCGGCCGGCCGCACCCGGGCACCGGATCGGCGTCCGCAGGGGCGCCCGTGTACAGCGCGAAGGGCGCGCCGTTGGTGGAGCGCACCCCACGGATCGAGCCGTCGTCCGCGACGCCCAGGACGAAGAGGCTGGTCACCCCGTCGGAGCGGCCCGTCCCGGTCGCCCGCAGGATGTTCCCGGTCACCGTGCCCTCGAGCCTCGAGTCATCGTCGTAGCACCCTGCCACGAGGGCTCCACTCTGCTCGAGGCGGAGCCGCACGCCGCGATCGCGCCACGCCCCGGTGAACGCGTCGGAGAGCGCGGGAGGCTCCTGCGTGCCGTTGCCGATGATCTCGCCGAACTCGAGGAACATCGCGTCGCTGAGCATCTCGATCCCGCCCACGAGGCGCAGGCGCACCCAACGGACGGGCAGGGTCGCCCGCATGTCGAGGTCGGTGACCTGCCCGGGCCGCTCGTGCGTGGCGAGCGTCCCCGACGCGAGGAGCGTCCACGGGCCGTCCGGCCCGTCCGCCGAGCCGTACACCTCGACCTCCTTCGTGAAGGTCTGCGCGGGGCTCGGCGTCTCGAGCACCTCCGGCACGGCAAGGCGGTCGAACGTCGTGGGCGACGGGAGCGCGTACACGAACTCGGTGTCCGTGGAGGCGTCGGCCCGGTTCACGATCGGGAAGCCCCTGGGGTCGCCGTCGACGATCCCTGTCGCGTGCGTGAGCGTCGCGCCCTTCGCCGCGCCCGCGCCCCCGACGCGCAGCGGGAGCGCGCCCTGGGCGAGGGTCAGGTAGTCCACCCGCGCCGGCACCTCCTGCCTCGGCGGTGCCGTCCCACCGCGCTCCCGGGCGGCTCCGGCGACGGTGACGAGCAGGACGAGGGACAGGGGGAACGGGCGCATGGCTTCTCCGTGGGGCAGGTGGGCGCGGAACGCTTGCGGCCTCCGGGACCCACGCCGACCGGGGCGGCGGCCACCGTTGAGCCTACGCGCTCCGCTGGATCCGGTCCACCCTGGACGACGAGCCTACCGACCTCCGGGCTCGCGCCCGGAGCGCGGCGCTTGCGTCCCCGGGGGCGACGCTGAAGAGTTGCGCCCGATGGAGCTCCTCGAACGCGCGACCCACCTGGAGGCGCTGGAGACGGCACTGGCCGACGCCGTCGGCGGAGCCGGCTCGGTCGCGCTCGTGTCCGGAGAAGCGGGCATCGGGAAGACCTCGCTCGTGGACGCCTTCGTGGCGCGCACCGGGGCGCCCGGCACCCGCTGCCTGCGCGGCTCGTGCGACGCCCTCTTCACGCCCCGACCGCTGGGCCCCCTCCACGACGTCGCGCACGCCGTGGGTGGAAGGCTCCGTGCCCTCGCGCTCGGGGACACGCGACGCGAGGAGCTGTTCGGGGCCCTCCTCGACGAGCTCGGGCGCACCCGGGGCACGCTTCTCGTCTTCGAGGACGTGCACTGGGCGGACGAGGCGACGCTCGACCTCCTCAAGTTCCTGGGCCGGCGCATCCGGGACACCTCCACGCTCCTGGTCGCCACCTTCCGCGACGACGAGCTGCCGCCCCGGCATCCGCTCCGCGGCGTGATGGCCGACCTCCCGCGCGCCTCCGTGCGCCGCCTGACGCTCGCGCGCCTCTCCGAGGCCGCCGTTGCGGAGCTGGCGGTGCGTGCCGGGCGCTCCGCGAAGGGGCTCTTCGCCCTCACGAGCGGCAACCCCTTCTTCGTGACCGAGGTCCTGGCCAGCGACGGTGCGGTGCCCGCGTCCGTGCGCGACGCCGTATTCGCCCGTGCGGGGCGGCTGGACGGTGAGGCGCGCGCGGTGCTCGACGCGGTGTCGCTCGCGCCCGGCCGGCTGGAGCGCCGCCTCCTCGTAGCCCTGCTGGATCCCTCCCCGCAGGCGGTGGAGGACTGCCTGGCCGCGGGGATCCTGGAAGCGCGAGGGGAGGGCCTGGCCTTCCGCCACGAGCTGGCGCGCCGTGCCTGGGAAGACACGGTGGGCGGGGAGGCCGCGCGTAGCCTGCACGCGCGCATCCTCGCGGCGCTCGGCGAGGAGGGGGGCACGGACGTGCCGAGGGCGCGCCTGGTGCACCACGCGGCGCGCGCGTCGGATCGTGACACGCTCCTGCGCGTCGCGCCGGAGGCGGCGCGCGAGGCGGCGCGCGTCGGGGCGCACCGGGAGGCCGCCGCGCACTACGCGACGGCGATCGAGGTCGCCGACGGCCTGCCCGAGGGGGAGAGGGCCGACCTGCTGGAGGCGCTCGCCCTCGAGTGCTACCTGACCGGCGAGGGGGGCCGTGCGCAGCGGGCCTTCGAGGAGGCGCTCGAGGTGCGGCGGCGGCTCGGCGACCGGCGCAGGCAGAGCATCGCGCTGCGCTGGCTGGCTCGCCTCGCGTGGTTTCGTGGTGACGAGGAGGAGGTGCACAGGCAGGCGCGCGCCGCCATCGAGGTGGCCGAGCCGGAGGGGCCGTGCCCCGAGCTGGCGATGGCGTACAGCACGCGCTCGCAGATGTGCATGTGCGCCGAGGAGAACCACGAGGCGATCGCGTGGGGGGAGCGGGCCATCGCGCTCGCAGAGCGGCTCGGCGACGAGGCCACCATGGCCCACGCGCTCAACAACGTGGGGTGCGCGCGCCTGAACCGTGGCGAAGAGACGGGGCGCGCGCAGCTCGAGCGGAGCCTGGCGATCGCCACCGACCGCGGCCTCCAGGACGACGTGGCGCGCGGCCGGCTCAACCTCTCGGAGATCGCCGTGGACTGGCGCGACCGGGAGCACGCGGAGGCCTACCTGGACGAGGCCATCCGCTTCTGCGTCGAGCGCGACCTGGATCCCTACGCCCTGTGCGTGATGGGTGCCCGCGCGCTCTGGCGCCTCTGGCGCGGCGCCTGGGAGGAAGCCTCCCGGGAGGCCGAGCTGGTCCTGGGCCACCCGCGCGTTCCGCGCGTCGACCGGATCCCCGCGCTCGTCGTGCTCGCGCGCCTGCGCGCCCGGCGGGGTGATCCCGGTGCGCGGCCGCTCCTGGACGAGGCCCTCGAGCTGGCGCGCCCCACCGGGGAGCTCCACCGCATCGCCCCCGTGGCGGCCGCGCGCGCCGAGATCGAGTGGCTCGCGGGCGACCCGAACGCCGCGGCGCACGAGGCCCGCTTCGGCTACGAGCTCGCGCTCCGACGCACGAACCCCTGGGCGCTGGGCGAGCTGGCCGCCTGGCTGTGGCGTGCGGGCGAGCCCGTGCCCGAGGACGTCGTGGCGGGGTGCGCGCCGCCTTACGCAGCGACGATGCGAGGGGCGTGGCGCGCGGCCGCCGCGGCCTGGGAGGTGCTCGGCTTCCCGTACGAGCGCGCGCTCGCCCTGGCCGAGGCGGACGCGGAGGCGCCCGCCCGCGACGCGCTCAACATCCTCCACGAGCTGGGCGCCCGACGGACCGCCGACGTCGTCGCGGCCGAGCTCCGCGACCGGGGACACCGCGGCCTTCCTCGAGGGCCGAGGGCGACCACGCGCGGCAACTCGGCCGGGCTCACGACCCGTCAGCTCCAGGTGCTCGGGCTCCTCGCGGAGGGGCTCAGCAACGCGGAGATCGCGGCGCGCCTCTTCATCGCGCCCAAGACCGCGGAGCACCATGTCTCCGCCATCCTCGACAAGCTCGGCGCCCCGACGCGGCTCGCCGCCGTGACGCGGGCGCGCGACCTCGGGGTCCTCCCGACCTCCTGATCCGCTCGGCCGGTCGCGGACGGGGGGAAGGCGTGGGCGCAATCTAGGGGGCGCCCACGCCCAAGATGGGGGGATCGCCCGAAGCCGGAAGGGTCCACCGGGCGGCATCGTGGAGGCGTTCGAACCGCCTCCCCTCCACCCCAGGAGCATCCGATGCCGCGCTACATGGTCGAACGCACCTTCCCCGATGGCCTCCTCATCCCGATGGACTCCAGCGGTCAGGGCGTCTGCCGCCAGGTCGTGGACCGCAACCTCGAGGAGAGCGTCACCTGGGTGCACTCCTACGTGTCGGACGACCGCCGCACCACGTTCTGCGTCTACGACGGGCCCACGCCCGAGGCGATCCGCCGCGCCGCCAACCGGAACGACCTGCCCGTGGACCGCATCACCGAGGTCCGCGTTCTCGACCCCTACTTCTACATGTGAACAGGAGGACACCCATGCGCCCGTTCCTGCCCACCCGCCCCCTCTCCGTCCTCGCCGCCGCCGTCCTGCTCGCGGCCTGCGGCGACGCGTCCATCGACATCCCCGAGGACCCGGCCGCCGCCGACCTCGCCGCGCTCGCCGACCTCGACACCTCGGCCAACGGGCGCGTGAAGATGGAGCACGGGAAGGGAGACCATCACGGAAACCACGGGATGCGCCGCGCCACCGTCCGTGAGCTCGAGAGCGCACGCGAGGCCACCGCACGTTACCAGCGGCTGGACAACGCCCTGGCGGACGGCTACGCCGACATCGACGTCTTCATCCCCCAGATGGGCTACCACTACCTGAAGGCCGACGTCCTCGACGACACCTTCAACCCGTCGCGCCCCGAGCTCCTCGTGTACTGGCCCGACCGGCACGGCCGCATGCACCTGGTGGCGGTCGAGTACGCCGTGCCGCTGGCGCTCTCGCCCGACCATCCGCCGGAGGGCTTCACCGGCTCGGCGGACGTCTGGGACCGGAACGAGACCTTCCAGCTCTGGACGCTCCACGCCTGGGTATGGCTCGACAACCCGGACGGCGTGTTCGCTCCCTTCAACCCGCGACTCCAGTAGCGGGGCGCGGCCCCGCCCGGTCGGAGCGTTCCTCCGACCGGGCGTGCGGGCCTCCGCGGGCGATCGCGGCGGCGACGCGCTCGGCGTCCCTCCCGACCCCATGGATCATCGACGACGACATGGAGTGCAGGAAGAAGAGCCCGACGAAGTAGAGCCCGGGCTCGCGCTCCACGATTCCGCTCTCGTGCATCGGCTCCAACTCGCCCAGCACGGGCAGATCGATCCAGTCGAACCCGGGATGGAAACCGGTGCACCAGATCACGTTGGCGACGTCGAGGACCCGCCCGTCCTCCAGCACCGGCTTCCCGCCGCTCACCCCCGTCGTCTTCGGCACGCGCTGCACGCCGGCGCGGTCGAGGTCCTTCGGCTTGACCCGGATGAGCGGCCCGCCCTTGTGCAGGAACTTCGAGCGCACCTTCCTGCCGATCGGCGTCCGGACCGTCAGGATTCGATGATAGAGCACGCGGAGCACCATCCGCCCCATGAGCAGCCGAGACGCGAGCCCACCGATCCGGAAGGGGATGGCCCCCACGTCGCGACCCGACATCCACACCCGGTGGCGCGGCGCCAGCTCCTTCGCGATCTCGGCGGCCGAATTGCCCGCCCCGACCAGGAGGACAGGGCCGTCGCGCAGCTGCCCCGGTTGCCGGTAGTCGAAGGAATGGAGCTGAACAATGTCCGGCGCGAACTCGGAGGCGAACGCCGGACGCTTCGGCTCCTGGTAGTCCGACATGGCCACCACGACGTTGTCCGCCTCGAAGCGCCGGTCCCCGGCGATCGCGACGAACCGGCCGTCCTCGCCGCGTGTAAGGCGCTCGACGCGGACGTCGTTGCATACCGGGAGACGGAAGCGTGCCGCGTACGCCTCCAGGTAGTCGGCCATCTCGTCCTTCGTGGGGAAGGAGTAGGGCGGTGCGGGGAAGGGCATCCCGTCCAGCCCGTCGTAGAGCGCCGGTGTGAAGAGGCGCAGCGAGTCCCAGCGCTCGCGCCACGCGTCGCCGACGCGCGCTCGGGCCTCGAGGATCAGGAAGGGACGGCCGCGCCGTGCCAGGTGGTAGCCCACCGAGAGCCCGGCTTGTCCCGCGCCGATGATCAGGGTCTCGAAACGCTCCGCCGCTCCGCCGTGCATGGTCCCTCCTCCTCCTGGGGTCGCGTTCCGGTCCGTCGCCGGGCGCCGCGGGTCCGGGCGCCACCCCAGGGTAGGGGAGGCGGAGGGGTGGCCGCTTCGGGCGAATCGACCAAATCCGTCGGGGCGGGGGTGTGGGTCATCCTATGTAGACGGCGGCCCGGAGAGGTCGTGCTCGTACGCGAAGGCCGTGGCAGCGGCTCGGGACGACACGCCCACCTTCGTGAAGATGTTGGCGACGTGCCGGGCGACGGTCTTCTCGCTGATGAACAGGCGCTCGCCGATGGCGCGGTTGGTTCGCCCCGTCGCGACCAGCTCGAGCACCTCGAGCTCCCTCGGCGTGAGACCATGCGGGTCCCGGCGCGGCGTCGCCCGCGTGAGGGCGTCCACCCTCGCGACGTCGGGGGCCGCCCCGATGCGCTCGAACTCCGCCCGGGCGGCGTCCAGCTCGAGGGAGGCACCCTCCCCGTCGCCGAGCTCGCGACAGGCGAGCCCGAGGAGCGTGCGCACCCGGGCCGCTTCGTACGGCGCGTCGGCCTGTCGCCACGCCTCCCAGGCGCGGCGCAGGGTGCCGAGGGCCGACCTCGCGTCGCCCGCGGCCAGAGCGATCGCCCCCTCGGTCTGAGCGACGACCGTGTCCAGCGTCCCGGCGCCGAAGCGGGCGGCGATTCCGGCGAGCTCGGCGCACGCCTCGCGGGCTTCCTCGACCTCGCCGACCTCGAGGAGGATCTCGGAGTACGCAGGAAGGAGGCGAGCCCGGCGCAGCGGATCCCCGGTCTCGGCGAGCGCCCGCCGGAGGGACGCCGCGCCCGCGTCCCCCTCGCCCTGGGCGAGGCGCAGGAGCGCGAGGCCGGGCTGCGGCTCGCGCCCGGACCGGCTGGCCGCCCGGTAGGCGTCCTCGGCCTCCGTGCGCTCACCGCGCAACCGATGCACCTCCGCCTGCTGATAGAGCGCGAGCCCCACCGCACGCGGCTCGTGGCCGAGCGCGAAGACCTCCGAGGCGCGGCGCGCCTCCTCCATGGACTCCTCCCACGCGCCGCGGAGCTGGAGGATCTCCGCGCGGTAGACACGACACTCGCCCGCGTAGGGGATCATGTCCGGCTGGCCCTCGCACCACGCGGCCAGGGCGGACGTCCACTCGTGCGCCCGGCGCAGCGCCCACACCTCGCGGCAGGCGCCGATCACGCTGCAGTAGAGCAGGCCCGTGACCTGGGGCGACAGCTCGCCCGTCGCGACGCTCACCATCGCCTCGTCGAGGAAGGTCAGCCCCTCCTCCACGCGCTCCAGGCGGAGGAGAGCCCGCCCCTGGATGTGGAGCGCCAGGGCGAGCAGGTCCGGGTCGGAGAAGCGCTCGCCGATCGCGGCGGCTTCCGCCGCCGTCCGCTTCGCCCCCTCGAAGTCGCGCGCGCCGAGCTTCCCGAACGCCACGGGCAGGAGGAGGTAGCCGGCTTCCGCGCACTCCGCACCCACGCGCTGCACCCAGCGCGAGGCGCGCGCGAACCAGCCGTTGGCGCGGGCCACCTCCCCGCGATTGATCAGATGGAAGCCCAGCCAGAACGCATAGCGGGCGGCCGCCGCGGGCTCCTCGGCGTCCGCGCTCGCCTGGTGCGCGGCCTGTAGGGCGTCGCTGAACCCCTCCTCGTCACCGACCAGGAAGGAGGCGACCGCGAGGAGCCTGAGGTCGTCGGGGACCAGGCCGTTCGCTTCCCTCTCGGCGGACAGCGCCGCGCGCGCCTCGGTCCAGGCGCGGCGCTCGAAGGCCGAGCGGCCCTTGCGGAGGTTGGACGGGGTCGATACCACGGACGTCGGGGTGGAGGGTCGTTTGCGTTGCTACTTGGTGAACCGATTGGGGTCCGTCGTGTTCCGCAAACGTCCCTCCCGCCTCGCCGCTACATCCCGGATCCCTGGCTCGACGGCGGCACCATCCCGTTGAGGCGCATGTAGGTCACGAGGTTGCCGTAGTGCTCGAAGTCGTGGCCCATGTTGAAGGCCAGGACCGACAGCTTCGTGTGCGGCTGGCCGAAGAACTGCAGCGGGGCGGCGGCGTCGGCCGTGCCGAGCTGGTACGCCGCGTCGCAGTATGCGAAGGAGGCCTCGAGGGCCGCGACGAGCTCGGCCTTGGTCTTCAACTTCTCGGCATCGGGCATGCTCGGCGCCTGCTGCCCGCGCACCGGCGCGCAGAACATGTACCCCGAGTTCGACACGTGTCCGACGATCTGGCCGAACGTGCGCACCTGGTCGGTGGGGCGGTACGAGTATTTGTCCTCCGGCATCTGCTCGGCCGCGGCCGTGATATAGCCGCGCACGGTCTCGTAGAGTCCGCGCACGCCGGCGACCGAGCCGTCGCCCTGGCCCATCTGGGCGGACAGCGGCGTGGCCAGGAGGAGGGCGGCGAACGCCAACGATGCTCTCTTCATGCTCGTGCTCCCGATGGAGGGTCGACGTGCCGGCGGGCGCCGGCATCGTCCCAGCCTACCCTCGGGATGTGGGGCCCGCCAGCTTTTCCCCTACCCGCGTCCGCCCCGCCCCGTCCCCGGGGGCCGACCGACCCCCCGGGGTCCGATCCGGGAGGTCAGCGCCTCCCGTTGGCGTCGAAGAACGTGAGGCCCACCAGGATCTGGAACGAACGGTTCCGATAGCTCTCGCCGCTCGTGACGGTGCCGAGTTTGAGGTCCCTGAGCCCGTATACGTAGCGTCCCTCGATCGAGACGCCGCTCCCCTGTCCGAGGCGCACGCCTGCGCCGATCACGCCGGCGTAGGTCACGGACGGCCGGTCGGAGTCGGGGCAGTCCGCGGTGCCGGTGCGACAGCGGACCTCGAAGGAGACCTGGGGGCCCGCGTAGGCGAAGGGCTGCAACCCGGGCGCCGGCGCCAGAACGCGCAGGTATACGGGGACGTCGACGTAGTCCAGCTCGAAGGAGCTGGCGTTGTTCGCGGAGTGGGCGCCACGCTGGGCGTAGAGCCCCTCGACTCCCATGCCGAACAGCGTGGTGGGTCTGGACGCCACGGAGAGCCCGATCGCGAAGCCGGTCCGCGCCCCCAGGTCTCCGGGGAGCACGCCCACGTTCGAGATGTTGCCGTGCGACACCCCTCCCTTGATACCGACCTGCGCGCTCAGCGGCGCCACGGCCACGGTTGCGGCGAGCGCTGCGGCACCCAGGAGCCACCCTCTATTCCTCGTCATGTTCCCTCCTCGTCCTCGGGTCTGATGCGACGAGCGTGATACCCCGACGCCCCTGCCTTCGGACGCCGCGCTCCAGGCGACGGGGTTGCAGGTTCCGGGCCGCGCGGCCGAAACCCCCGGTGGGAGCAGGAAGAACGGAGGCTCTCCGGGAGGATTGCGCGCGACGCACGAAGCCCCGGAGCGCCGCGCGGGCGCCCCGGGGCTCCGGGTGCTTCGGGAAGTGGCGAAGGTCTACAGCTTCATCACGTTCTCGGCCGCCGGACCCTTGGGGCCCTGCGCCACCTCGAACTCGACCTTGTCACCCTCGCTCAGGCTGCGGAAGCCCTGCGCCTGGATGGCGGAGTGGTGGACGAAGCAATCCTTGCCGCCGTCCTCGGGGGTGATGAACCCGAAACCCTTCTGGTCGTTGAACCACTTCACGGTTCCTACGGTACGCATCGGTCTACTCCTGCTGTGTCTGGTCCACGGTCGGAGTATCCGGATGACCCGTACCGCCGACTGCCGACCCGCGCGGCCCAAACCCCCGCGCAGGGTGTGCGGCCTGCATGCCGCCCTGTGAAAAACGGGAAGCCCGTACGCAACAGGCTTCCCGGCATCCATCTTCGTTCGGACTTCCTTCGTGCACTGCTTCGGCGCACAAGCTCGCGTATCGACTTGGGTGGGTCAAGCGGAATGCCGTCGCGGAGCGATCGTTCTGGGCGCTATCTTCGCGGTTCGCTGGAGGAGATTGCGTGGACCTGGAGCGAGGGGAGGATGCAATGGCCGCTGTTCCGAGAGGGCGCTTCTGCTGGCACGAGCTTCTCACGACCGATCCCGAGGCGGCGCGGGCGTTCTACACCGAGGTCATCGGGTGGTCGACGCAGGAGTGGGAGGGCGGGCAGCCCTACACGATGTGGACGACGGCCGAGGGGCCGATCGGCGGCCTGATGGAGCTCCCGCCGCCGGCGCGGGACGCGGGGGCGCCGACGCACTGGGTGACCTACGTCAGCACGCCGGACCTGGACGCGACCGTGGCGCGGGCGCAGGAGCTCGGAGGGAACCTGGTGTGGGGGCCGATGGAGACGCCCACCGTCGGGAGGATGGCGGGACTCAGCGATCCGCAGGGCGCCCACTTCGCGGTCTTCCAGCCGGACGGCGACGCGCCGGGCCACGACGAGCCGGCCCACCCCGGAGAGGCTTCCTGGCACGAGTTGGCCACGGACGGTTGGGAGAAGGCGTGGGACTTCTACTCGGATCTCTTCGACTGGGTGAAGACCGACGCGATGGACATGGGTGAGATGGGCACCTACCAGATCTTCGGGCGGGGCGCGCATCCGCTGGGAGCGATTTTCCCGCGCCCGCCCCAGGTCCCGGTGCCGAACTGGCTCGTGTACGTGCGCGTCCCCGACGTGGCGGCGGCCGTCGAGCGGGTGAAGAAGGCGGGCGGGCAGCTCCTGAACGGCCCGATGGAAGTGCCGGGCGGGGACATGATCGCCCAGTGCATGGACCCGCAGGGAGGGATGTTCGCCGTGCACCACAGCGCGCAGGGCACCTGACGGGAAGGCGGCCGGGCCCTCCGACTGGCCCGGACGCCCCTGCCCGCGTCGGCATGCCGGGACGGCACATGGTCGAGCGCATCGAGATCGGGACGAGGGGGCAGGGTCTCCACCCGATCACGGACCTCGTGGCACGGGTGGTCGCGGCGTCCGGGATCGACGAGGGGCTGTGCACGGTGATGATCCAGCACACCTCCGCGAGCCTGACGATCCAGGAGAACGCGGACCCGTCGGCCCGACGCGACCTGGAAGCGTGGCTGGGCCGACTCGTCCGCGAGGACGACCCGCACTTCACGCACACGCTGGAAGGGCCCGACGACATGCCCTCGCACATCCGCGCGGCGCTGACCTCGACCACGCTGTCGATCCCCGTCGTGGAGGGGGCGCTCGCCCTCGGGACGTGGCAGGGCATCTACCTGTGGGAGCACCGGCGCGCGCCCCATCGCCGGCGCTGCGTGGTGCACGTCGGGCCCTGACGCCGGGCGCTCCGGTCTCCGGGCGAGGGTCTCAGCCGGGTCGCGCGCGCAGGTACTGGGGCGGCCACGGCCCCGGCTCCCCGAGCGCGTGCGCGGCGAGGAGCGGCCAGTGCGGCTGGCGCAGCATCTCGCGGGCGAGGAGCACCAGGTCGGCCTCGCCGGTGCGGACGATCGCGTCGGCCTGCGTCGCGTCGGTGATGAGCCCGACCACGGCGGTGGCGATCCCGGCCTCCCGGCGGATGCGCGCCGCGAACGGGACGTGGTAGCCGGGCGCGGCGGGGATCCGCTGCGCGGGGTGGAGCCCACCCGACGACACGTCGACGAGGTCGACGCCGTGCTCGCGCAGGGCACGCGCCAGCTCCACCGACTGGTCGACGTCCCATCCGCCGTCGACCCAGTCGGTCGCGGAGATGCGCACGGAGAGCGGGAGCCGCTCGGGCCACCGCCCGCGGACCTCGTCCACGACCTCGAGCGCGAAGCGGGTGCGGTTCTCGAACGAGCCGCCGTACGCGTCCTCGCGCACGTTGGAGAGCGGCGAGAGGAACTCGTGCACCAGGTAGCCGTGCGCGGCGTGCACCTCGAGGATCTCGAAGCCGGCCTCCAGCGCCCGCTCGGCCGCCGCGCCGAACGCCGCCACGACCGCCCGGATCCCCTCCGTGGAGAGCGCGTTCGGGCGCGGGTACGCCTCGGAGAAGGGCACCGCGCTGGGCGCCCAGACGTCGTCGGGCCAGCCGCCCTCCACGTCCGGCACCGTGCGGGTGCCCTCCTCCCACGGACGGCGCGTGCTCGCCTTGCGGCCCGCGTGCGCGAGCTGCATCCCGGGGACGGCGCCCTGCTCGCGCACGAACCGGGTGATGCGCGCCAGCATCTCGACGTGGGCGTCGTCCCAGATCCCCAGGTCGTGCGGGCTGATCCGGCCGTTCGCGAGGACGGCGGTCGCCTCCGTGAAGACGACGCCGGAGCCTCCGGTGGCGAAGGCGCCGAGGTGCACGAGGTGCCAGTCGTGGGCGAAGCCGTCGCGGCTCGAGTACTGGCACATCGACGACGTGCCGATGCGGTTGCGCAGCTCCACGTCGCGGAGCTTCAGCGGGGTGAAGAGCGCGGGTGCCATCCCGTCGGATCCCTCGACTTTCCCGAGTGTACGGTCCACTTCGTGCGCCCGATCGGAGACGGCCGGGACGCTCGCCCCACGTGAGAGCGAACCACCCCGGTCGGAGCCGGATGATCCCCGTCGCCTGGAAGATCCTCCCCGCGCTGGCGCCCATCGCCGGCGGAGCCGCCGTGCTGATCTGGCGGGTCCGCGAGACGCGAACGCCGGTGACCGCGCGCAAGATCGTGATTCCGCCTCTGGGAATGAGCACGGGGTTCGGGATGTTCCTGGTCCCGGAGATGCGCGTGCCGCTCACCTGGGCGATCGTCGCGTTCCTCTTCGGCGCGATCGTGCTCTCCTGGCCGCTCGCGCGCACGTCGTCGCTCGAGCGTCAGGGCGACGTGGTCATGATGCGCCGCTCGAACGGATTCCTCCTCATCCTCCTCGGGCTGCTCGCGCTCCGCCTCATCCTGCACGAGTACGTGGGCAACCTCCTCCCGCCCCGCCAGACTGCCGCGATCTTCTTCGTCCTCGCGTTCGGCATGATCCTGCGCTGGCGCGTCTGGATGTACCTGCGCTACCGCGCGATCCGCGCCGAGCTCGACGCCCGGCCGCAGCCCGACGCGGAGCCGCAACCGAGCACGGTCCCCTAGGCTGCTCGACGCGCGCCTAGACGCGCGTCGTCTTCAGGTACTCGCCGCCCACGGCGCCGGCCATGCACGCCGGGCCGGCGAGGAACTCCGCCGCCAGCCTGGCCTGGATGCCGAGCGCCTCGTCGCGCCGCGCACCCCCGGCGGCGCGGGCGCAGGCGAGGATCGCCTCGCGGGCTGCCTCCATCCCCGCGCCGTCCGCCTCGGGGAGTGCCGACGGCCCGGCGGACACCTCGATCGGGCCCTCCTCCATCGGGCGCGCGACGAGGCCGTGGTCCGCGCCGCTCGCCAGGCTCCACGCCGTGCGCACGGCCGCCTCGAGCGGGCCGGCCGCGTCGATCAGCCAGCCGACCGCGTCGGCGGCCTTCACGGGGCGGCCCGTCAGGAGCATGTCGAGGATGCGGGCGCGTGCGTCCGCAGGGGCGCGTCGGAGCGGCCAGTGGCAACCCTCCATCCCGGGCACGACGGGGAGCGTGACCTCGGGCCAGCCGAGGCGGGCGTCCGCGACGCTCACGATCCAGTGGCAGTGGGCGAGCAGCTCGAGCATCCCGCCGAGGCAGCGCTTGCCCGGGATCATCGCCACGGACACGTCGAAGTCGTCGGCGAGTCGGCGCGCCGTGCCCGACCACCCGTACGTGATCGCCAGGCCGCGCTCCACGTCCTCGAGCGCGGGAAAGAAATCGCTCGTGTCGGCGCCGACCATCTGCGTCGAGATGTGGAAGTCGCCCGTGACGATCACGCGCCGGATCCCCTCCGCCACGAGCCAGTCGAGGGCGCGGTTCAGCTCGTGGTCCACGTCCCATCCGTAGCTCTCGCGCCCGAGCGTCACCACGCCGACGTCGCCGTCGTGCTCCGCGTTCACGTAGAGCTGCGTCCATTCCGGCGTGTCCATCGGGCGCACGGCCTCGGGGAACCAGGAGGCCGCGTCCGCGGAGCCCGGGTCCAGCCGGTGGTACGCCTCGACCGTGGCGATCACGCCCTCGGTGCCGACCTCCCGCATGAGCGCGAGGATCCCCCGGCGGAACTGCGCGCACAGCTCGCCGATCGCGTTCAGGTGCGCGAGGTGCCCGCGCTCCTCGTGCAGCATGAGGCTCGTCATCTGGAAGAGCGGCCCGAGGATCCAGCTCCGGAACGTCTCCTCCTCCTCGTCGGTGAGCTTCCAGTCCACGAGCGGCCGGAAGTGGTTGGGCGGATACCAGTCCTGGCCCGTGTCCTTCCGCTCGACCAGCTCGGGCGTAGGCGTGAACAGCTCGCCGTAGGTTCCGGCCAGGTGGTGCAGGCACGACCAGGTGAGGAAGTCCGCACCCTTGGCGCCGATCGCGTCGTGCGCGCGGAAGGGGTTGGGCCCCACCAGCTTGCGCACGAGCTTGTCCACCTTCCAGAAGGGCATGTTCGTGGCACGGTGGTAGCGCAGCGCCGCCAGCGTCACGCCGCAGAAGAGCACGTCGAGGACGAACGACCAGCGGTCGCCCACCGTGAGCGGGATCAGGCCGAGCGCCCACATCAGCTTCGTGATCGCCGAGGGCTCGGGCTCCACGATCTCCCACACCTTGTTGATCTCGTGCGGGAACGCGGGGTGCGCGACGCCGACGCCGAGCTCGGAGCTCGGGAAGCCGGAGGTGACCGAGCGGATCTCGATGTCCGGGTACGCGGCGCGGAAGATCTCGTAGTGCTTCCGCTTCACCTCGAGGATCTCGGGGATCGCCTCGAGCAGGAAGCGCGGGCGCAGCGCCCCGAGCTCGGCGGGGAGCGTGCGCCCGTCGTAGGTGAGGCGGACGATCGAGCCCATGATCCGGTCCGCGCCCTCCTTGCCGAATGCGCGCACCAGACCGGGATACTGGCGCCCGATCCCGTCCGGCGCGCCCGGGAAGTCGAGCGCGACGATCGGAACGCCGTACGGCGCGAGGCGCGACGCGAACTGCATGGTCTTGCCCGCGCCGACGATCCCGGCGGCCCCGGAGATGACCATCGACCCGCGCGCTTCCGGCGGGCCGAAGACCTCGTCGACCAGCGCGGACGCGTCGGCGGGGAGCGCCCCGTTCCGGAAGATGTCGAGGACGCTGCCGAGGCCGATCGTGGCGAGGGTCGGCTGGCGCATCGCGGTCACGGGCGTCGCCACGGAGGACGGCTTCTCCATCGTCGGGCTCATGTTCGGCGACTCCTCAATTCACCTTGAACAGCGAAGCGATCCCCACGTCCCCGGCCGCGCACCCGAACACGAGCGCGTAGCCGCCGCCGCGGTCGACGGTCTCCTCGAGCGCCTCGATGAGGAGGCGGGTCAGCGTCGGCCCCTGGGGGTGGCCCCACACCAGGGAGCAGCCCGTGCGGTTCATCTCGCGCCAGTCGTAGCCGGTCACGCGCGAGAAGACCACGTCGTTCACGGCGAACGGGTTGTGGTTCTTGATCACGGCGACGTCGTCGAGCGGCACGCCCACGCGGTCGAGGAGCTTGCGCACCGCGAGCGCCGGAGCCTCCGGCATGAGGCTCGGCTGCGTGCGGGCCTCGGCCTTCCCCACGATGCGGATGTCGATCTCGGGCCGGGGCGACAGCTCCTTCGCCTTCTCCTCCGTCGTGACCAGGAGCGCGGCCATCCCGTCGGACGCGTGCGTCTGCGTGCCGCTCGTGACGCAGGTGTCGAGCTCGCGCTGGGCGCGCAGCGTCGCGTGCGTGAGCCGGCGCACGCCCAGGTCGTCGTCCACGCGCCCGAGCGGCCGCCCCTGCACATCGAGGATGTCGAGCGGGACGAGCACCCGGTCGAGGAAGCCGGACGCCTTCGCCTCGAAGTACTGCTGGTGCCGGAGGTAGGCGACATCGTCCACCTCCTGACGCTCCACCTTGTACTTGCGCGCCGTGATCCCGGCGGCCGTGATCATCGCGTTCCCGGTGGCCGGGTCGAAGCCGAAGTTGTCCCACACGTCGGCGATGGCCTGCGTGCGCTCGTGGGCCCTCCGCTCGGGGAAGACGCCCACGGGCGAGTCGCTCGTGCGATCGAACGTCAGCACGCCCACGACGTCGTTCGAACCCGACTCCACCTCCGCGCTCCCCGCGAGCACCGCCTGCAGGCCGGTCGCGCACGCCTGCTCGACGTGGTAGCCGGGGATGCGGTGCCCCATGCAGCTCGCGACGAGCGGCGCCGTCCAGAACTTCCAGTGCCACGGGATGGTGGAGCCCAGGATCAGGTACTCGAGCTCGCTGATCGGCACCCCCCTCAGGCCGAGGATCCGCGCCATCGCCTCGCCCGCGAACTGGCCGATGTTCACCTCGGCCAGCGCCGAGGTCTGCCAGGCGGGGAAGTAGCTGCTCCCCCACGTCCCGTAGGGGATTCGTGCGGCCGGGAAGCGGCTGCGGTCGGAGGGGCTCATGCTCGTCGCTCGCGATGACGTGATCGTCCGGGGGATGGGGGCGGACCGTACGAAAAGGTACCGCGCCCGGGTCCACAACCGTAGGCGAGTCCTACCCTACGGGGATCCCCCGGCGCCCGGCACCTGCGCCCCGGTCGCCTCCTCGACGGCGGACTCGACCGTCTCCCCGCTCCCCCCCACGTCCCGGAGGGTGAAGCCGATCGCGCGCGCGTAGTAGAGCCCGATCAGCGTGATCGGGATGAAGGCCGCCACGTGGAAGCCGATCGCAAGCGCGGTGGCGTGGTCCACGGGCTCGCCCCACATGCGCGACAGCACGAGCGTGGCGGCCGCCTCGAACGGACCGAAGAAGCCGGGCGCCGAGGGCACGGACACGGCGATCGCGATCACCGACTGGAAGAAGAGCGCGGCCGTGTAGTTCAGGTCCATCCCGAAGGCGCGGAAGGCGAACCAGAAGCCCAGCGCATTGACCATCCAGTGCCCGATCGACCAGGCCACCGAGAGCAGGAGCACCAGCGGGTTGCGCAGGATCCCGGCTCCCGCCAGGAACGCCTCCAGCGCGTCGACGATCGGGCGGCGCACGTCGCGCGGCAGGAAGAGCACGAGGCGCTCCGTGAGCCGGACGGCCGGCTTCGGCCACACCACGAACGCGAAGAGGAGCGCGAAGGCCCCGGCCACGCCGATCGCGAGGCCGCGCGCGACGGAGGTGTAGATCTCACCCTCGGCGAACAGCCCCGGGAAGCCGGGGAGCGACATCGACACGAAGAGCAGCCCCACCACGCAGGCGCCGTCGAGGAGCCGCTCGATCACCAGCGACGAGAAGGCCGCCGCCACCGGCACGGGCTCGACCCGCGCCAGCGCGAAGGCGCGCATGAACTCCCCGACGCGCAGCGGGATGAGGTTGTTGCCCATGAATCCGATCGCCGTGGCGGCGAAGCGCGATCGGAAGGAGGTGGGCACGCCGGTCGGCTTCAGGATCACCCGCCAGCGCCAGGCGCGGATCGCGAAGACGAACGTCGCCGCCACCGTCGCGAGGAAGAACGGCAGCGGACGGGCCTTCGCGATGTTTCCCAGGATCGCGCGGGGGTCCTGTCCCCGGAACACCCAGTAGAGGAGGCCGGCGCTGACGAGCAAGCCGACCACGGACTTCCAGTCGAGGAACCCCGACCTCCCGCCCTTCGCAGGCTCAGTCCGAGGCAAGCGTCAGCTCCCTTCTCCGTTCGATGGGGGGCTGGCCGGGCCAGCCCACGCGCAGGACCAGGGTGTAGTCGCCGTCGCCGAGGTCGCTCAGGTCGACGACCACGGAGCCGGGGTGGGTGGGCGCCGTCGCCTCGTCGGTCCAGGTGATTCGACCGCGCCCCTCCTCGGGTCCACCGGGAAGGAGGCGGCGAAGGCGGTCGACGAGCCCCCCCGACGCGCGCTCGATCGTCAGCTCGATCTGGAGCGGGGCGCCGACGGGGGCGTCGTACGTCTCCCAGTACACCCCTACGGTCGAGTGGGTCGCGACGGTCGTCGTGCCGAGCATCGCGGCGGTGGCGGCGAGATGGTCCATCGGCGCGTCGGAGTCGGGCGGCTCGTAGAGCAGCAGGTCGGAGAGCTCCGGACCGACGGGGCGCAGGGGCGCGACGAGTCGGCGGGCCCAGCCGACGCCCTTGGACGTCACGACCTCCACGCCGGCCACGTAGTCGTGGGCGGGCACCTGGCCGAGGAAGCGCGTGAGGGGGCCGTCGACGTCGGCCGCCATGACGAGGGGCGCGCCGCCCGGGGCGTCGGTGAGGACGAACGCGACACTCGCGTCGAGCGCGCCCCGCAGCGGGGAGACCGCCGTGCGCGTGGCCACGGCGAAGCGCAGCGAATCGGCGGCGCGGAAACGCGCGAGCTGCCAGGGGATGGGCACGAAGGGGCCGTGGTCGGGGGTGTAGCCCTCGTCGTCCAGGTCGGCATGAAGTCGCCACACGGGGGCGGACGTGCCCTCCGGCCCCAGGTCCGGCACGAAGTGGTAGCGCGCGGCGAAACCGCTCGTCCACTCGGTGCCCATCTGCGAGTCGTAGGAGTCCACGGCGCCCCGACGCACGCGCCCGGCCCACAGGTGGTCGAGGTAGCCGGACGGCCCGGGCGACTGGGGGAGAGAGCGCCGGATCTCGTCGTAGAAGCGCGCCGACAGGGAGCGGGCGAAGTGCTCGAGGCGGCGGCTGTTGCCCGGCAGGGTGTAGAGCGGGTCCGCCAGCCACCAGATCGTGTCCGACACCGCGCGGCGGCGCCGACAGTCCCACTTCCCGGCCTCCTCGTGTGCGTCGGGCACGGACAGGCGCGCGCTGCGCTGGCTCCAGCGCCCGAGGAGCCAGGTGGCGTCGTCGTACCGGCACACGATCGAGTCGGGGGCCGCGGCCAGCGCGCGGTCGAGCACGACCTCGCCCTCGCCGTCCTCGCCTCGAGCGTGCAGGACGTAGGCGCGCAGCGCGTCGCACCACCAGGCGGCTGCCCGGCAGCCGTCCACCACCCCCATGGCGTCGGGGAGGAAGTCGAGCTTCACGAGCAGGTAGACGGCCTGCCCGGCCAGGTATCCGGATGCCGGATAGCGCTCCGTGCCCTCCGTCAGCACCTGGATGAGGCGATTCGGCGACGGGTGGCACTGCACGAAGTTCGGGCACTTCCCGGCGTCGGCGTCGTCCGCGTAGCAGCGGTCGTCGCGGTCGCCGTCGCAACGCCGCTCGAACGCCCGTCCCAGGGCGTCGGTGCGCCGACCCGCTCCGGGCGCCCAGAAGCGGGGGTCGTTGCCCCCGTAGCGCTGGCGGAAGAGCCGCTCGACGTGCCGGATCGCGTCCAGGGAGTCCTCCCGGACGGGCGCCGGAGGCCCCAGCGAGATGCCGACTGCGGCGAGCACCGCGACAAGCACGTCACGCTCCGTGGATGAGGGTGGCCGGCGTGGGCCCGGCGATACCTACGCCTCGTCCTCCCCCGTCTTGCGCAGGATGAGCTTGTGCGCGCGCAGCCGGAGGCCGTTGATGCGGATGAAGCCGCGCGCGTCCTCCTGGTCGTAGCCGCCCGCCACGTCCATGGACGACTGCTCCTTGTCGTAGAGCGCGCTCGAGGAGGTGCGCCCCATCGAGATCACGTTCCCCTTGAAGAGGCGCACGTTCACGGTGCCGGTGATGAGCTTCTCGGACTGCCGGAAGGCGGCCTGGATGAAGTCCATCTCCGGGCTGAACCAGAAGCCGTTGTAGATGATCTCGGCGAAGCGCGGCGAGAGCATGTCGCGCAGGCGGAGCACCTCGCGATCCATCGCGAGGCCCTCCAGGTCGCGGAGCGCCTGGTGCAGGACGGTGCCGCCCGGCGTCTCGTAGACGCCGCGCGACTTGATGCCCACGAAGCGGTTCTCGACCATGTCGACGCGCCCGACGCCCTGGAGCCCGGCCACCTCGTTGAGGTACGTGAACAGCTCGACCGGATCCGTGTGCTCCACGTGGTTCGAGGGGCTCTCGACACGCACCGGCAGCGCGTCCTGGAAGTGGATGGCCACGTCGGTGGGCTCGTCGGGCGTCTGGTCGAGCGGCCGCACCAGCTTGTACATGTCGTCCGGGGGCGGCAGGCCCGGGTCCTCGAGGATCCCCGCCTCGTAGGAGCGGTGCATGAGGTTCTCGTCGCTCGAGAAAGGCTTCTCCGCGGTGGCCTCCACCGGGATGCCGTTCTCGCGCGCGAACTCGAGGAGGTCGCGACGCCCGCGGAAGCGGTTCAGGAACTCGCGCTCCTTCCACGGCGCGATGATCTCGAGCTGGGGGGCCAGCGCCGCGAAGGCGAGCTCGAAGCGCACCTGGTCGTTCCCCTTGCCGGTGGCCCCGTGGGCGACGGCGTCCGCGTCCTCGTCGAGCGCGATCTCGACCTGGCGGCGGGCGATCACCGGGCGCGCGAGGGAGGTGCCGAGCAGGTAGCGGTTCTCGTAGACGGCGTTCCCGGCGATCGCGGGGAAGATGAAGTCGGTGACGAACGGCCGCTTCAGGTCCTCGACGTACACCTTGCTCGCGCCGGTCTTGCGCGCGCGCTCCGCCACGACGTCGAAGTCCTCCCGCTGGCCCACGTCGGCGACGTACGCGATGACGTCGTAGTCGCGCTGCAGCAGCGTCTTCAGGATGCACGCCGTGTCCAGGCCGCCGCTGTATGCGAGAACCACCTTCTTCTTCGCCACTTTTCCGCTCCCCACGGACGAGGGTTCGACCAGTCCGACCGGACGTGGAAGGGTGGCGATATCGCGAAGGCCACGCCAGTCGCCGGCGCACCCGGAGCGCGCCCCCAGCCTCGACCGCCGAGCCCGGCCTCGCCACCTTGTCCTGCCGCATCCCGCCCGGTGCCCACGAGAACGGAGTCCCCTTGACCGAAGCCGTCGGAAGGAGCCGCCCCGACAGCAGCGCCCGTGCGCTCCTGCGCGAGCGCGACTACATCGTGTACCTCGTCACCCGGGCCTTCGGCGTCCTGGGGACGGTCGCACAGAGCGTCGTCATGGGCTGGCAGGTCTACGACCTCGCCCGGGCGGACCGGGGTGTCGCGGAGTCCGCGCTCTACGTGGGGCTCCTCGGGCTCGCGACCTTCCTCCCCCTCTTCTTCCTCGCGCTCCCGGCGGGCGTGGTCGCGGACAGGTACGCTCGCAGGAACCTGCTCTCCCTCTGCTTCGCGGCCGAGGCCCTGTGCGCGGGCGCGCTCGTGCTCACGGCGTACACCGGCACGCTCACCGTGCACGCGCTGATCGGGATCGCGTTCGCCTTCGGGATGGCGCGCGCCTTCCGGGCGCCCGCCGGGGTGGCGCTGGCGCCGATGCTCGTGCCCAAGGAGCTGCTGCCGCGGGCGATCGCGTGGAACTCACTGGCCTTCCAGATCGGCACGATCACCGGACCGGCGCTGGCCGGCTTCCTCGTGGGCCACTGGTCGCCGACCATCGCGTACGGCGTGAGCCTCGCGCTCTATCTCGTGCCGATCGTGGGCCTCTCGTTCATCTCGCGGCCGACCACCCCGCAGGTCGTCACGGGCTCGCGCCTCGAGCGCATGCGGGAGGGCATCGCGTACATCCGCGACAACAAGATCGTGCTCGGCGCCATCTCCCTCGACCTGTTCGCCGTCCTGCTCGGCGGCGCCACCGCGCTCCTCCCGGTCTTCGCGCGCGACATCCTGCAGGTCGGGGCCCAGGGCTTCGGGCTGCTGCGCTCGGCCCCCGCGGTCGGCGCGGCCGCGGTGGCGCTGGTCCTCGCCAGCCGCCCGGTGTACCGGCGGGCGGGCTTCGCCATGTTCGCCGGCGTGGCCGTCTTCGGTCTCGCGACGGTCGTCTTCGCCCTCTCGAAGTCCTTCTGGCTCTCGCTCGGCGCGCTCGCGACGCTCGGTGGCGCGGACATGGTCTCCGTGTACGTCCGCCAGACGCTCATCCAGATCGTCACGCCCGACGCGATGCGCGGGCGCGTGGCCTCCGTGTCCTTCCTCTTCATCGGCGCCTCCAACGAGCTCGGGGAGTTCGAGAGCGGGGTGACGGCACGCCTCCTCGGACCGGTGGCGGCGGCCGTCTTCGGCGGCGTCGCCTCCCTGTGCGTGACGGGCGTCTGGGCCCGTCTCTTCCCGACGCTGCGCAGGGTCGATCGGCTGGAGTGACCCCCCGGGAGGGGCACGGATCGTGCGTCCCCGGAGAGTGCGGCCGCGGTGTGGGAGACCCGAAGAAACGCCCGAGCGCGGGGCGTGCGCCGGGATCCCCGGGTCGGCGCCCACCGGGGGGCAGGCGCGGTCCGCCACGGCTGTGTGCGCTTCGTGTGGTGGAACAGCCACAACTTGTGCCACATCCGCATCGGAGAGCCCGGATGCTTCTCTGGACGTCCTCCGCTCCTTCCAGGTCCGACCCCAGGTCCGACGCCGAGACCCCGCCTGCACCGGTGAGGGTCTCCGAGTCGGTGATCTTCTCTCGCCGTGATTCCGAGGGCCCTGAGCTCCTCGTTTCCTGGTTCGAGCACCTCGGCAACGGCGATGTGCCCCGCGTGGGTGGCAAGGCCGCCTCCCTCGGGGAGATGTTCCGCTCGCTCGCGGACCGCGGCGTGCGCGTCCCGAACGGCTTCGCGACCACGGTCGACGCCTACACCGCATTCCTCGACGCACCCGTACCCGCGGGCGCGTGGGACGCGGTTCCCGTGGAGGAGCGCGCGTGCGCGCCCGACGCGCTTGCCGCGGATACGCTGCGCGAAGCGCTCCACACGATCTTCCGCGACGTCGACGCCTCGGACCAGCTCGAGCTCCACGCCCGCGCCGCGCTCGGCAGGACGCTCGTGGGATGCACGCCCGTGCCCGCACCGGTGGCCGGCTCGATCCGCGAGGCGCATCGACTCCTCACGGAGATGTACGGCACCGACGTGGACCTGGCCGTCCGCTCCTCCGCCACCTGCGAGGACTCCGAGGTCGCCTCCTTCGCGGGCCAGTACGAGTCGTACCTGAACGTCCGTGGATTGGACGCCGTGCTGGAGGCCTGGCGGAAATGCTGCGCATCGGCGTTCACCGAGCGCGCGCTCGGCTACCAGATCCGGCGAGGCATGGACCCGCTTGCCTCGGGCCTGGGCGTCGTGATCATGAAGATGGTGCGCTCGGACCTGGCGTCGTCGGGCGTGATGTTCACGCTCGACCCGGACTCGGGAAACCCGAACGTGATCCACCTGACTTCCGCATACGGGCTGGGTGAGCTGGTGGTCCAGGGGAGCGTGTCGCCTGACACGATCCTGGTGTGGAAGGAGGGGATCCGCCGGGGACGCCCGGCCGTGGTGTACCGGACGATGGGCGCCAAGGACCGCAAGCTGGTCTATTCGATGCAGGGCGGCACGGCCACCGAGAGCGTGGATGTCCACGCCAGCCACCAGCGGCAGTGGTCGATCACGAACGACGAGGCGATCGAGCTGGCCTGCATGGCCCTGACCATCGAGGACCACTACGGCGGACCCGTGGACATCGAGTGGGCCAAGGACGGCTACTCGGGTGAGCTCTTCGTGGTGCAGGCGAGGCCGGAGACGGTCCATCGGACCGCTTCGGCGACCCTGCGCCGTTATCGCATGGATCCGAGCCTCGTGCGTGAGCTCGAGGCCACCGGCGGCGTCCTGTTGAGGGGGCACGCCGTCGGGAATCGTATCGGCGCGGGCCGCGTGCGCGTATACCGCGACTACGGCGAGGTGATCGTGCGCAAGCGCGAGTTGCGCGGCCGCCTCGCCGCCGGGGAGCGCCTGGAGGACGTGCCCGCGGAGGAGCGCGTGTTCGACCCGGGCGACGTGCTGGTCACCGAGCTGACGACGCCCGACTGGGAGCCCATGATGAAGGAGGCCTCCCTGATCGTGACCGAAAAGGGAGGGCGCACCTCGCATGCGGCGATCGTGGCTCGCGAGTTCGGGATCCCCGCCATCGTGGGCTGCCCGGAGGCCACCACCGTGCTCGAGCCGCTCATGGAGGTCACGGGCTCCTGCGCCGCGGGCGACGAGGGGGTGGTGTACCGCGGCATCCAGCCCTTCGATGTCGAGGAGATCGCCGCGAACGAGACGCCGGCCACCCACACGGGCGTGAAGCTCAACGTGGGCTTCCCGGGGAAGGCGTTGCACGACGCCATGCTCCCGTCCGACGGAGTGGGGCTGGCACGCCTCGAGTTCATTCTCACGGCGCAGGTCGGCATCCACCCCCTCGCGCTCGCGTACTTCGAGGAGCTGTGGGCGTACGCGGAGGACGGCACGCTCGCGCCGGAGCTCGAGCCCTTCCACGAGCGGCTGGAGGCCGAGGACCGGCAGGAGCTGCGCACGCTCCTCGGCGCCATCGAGCGGCGCACGCCGGGATACGGCGACCCGAGGCAGTTCTTCGTCGACCAGGTCGGCTATGGCGTGGCGCTCATCTGCGCCGCGTTCCACCCGCGGCCCGTGCTCGTGCGCCTCTCCGACCTCAAGTCCAACGAGTACCGGGAGCTCCTCGGCGGCCGGATCTTCGAGCCCCGGGAGGAGAACCCCATGATCGCCTGGCGCGGCGCGTCCCGGTACGTGGACGAGCGCTTCGCCGCGGCCTTCGAGATGGAGTGCGACGCGCTGCGCGTGGTGCGCCAGCGCCTCGGGCTCGACAACCTCCAGCTCATGGTGCCTTTCTGCCGCACGCCCGAAGAGGGCGCGCGCGTGGTACGCCGGCTCGACCAGCACGGGATCTCACCGCAGGCCGGCGTGCCGCTCTACCTCATGGTGGAGCTGCCGTCGAACGTCATCGAGGCGGACCGGTTCATCGATGCGATGCACCTCTCCGGCGGATCGATCGGCTCCAACGACCTGGTGCAGACGGTCTACGCGGTGTCGCGCGACGACCTGGAGCGCTACGAGCCGGCGGTGGACGCGCGCTCGCCGGCCGTGAGGGTGTTGATAGGCCGCGCCGTGCGGGCGTTCCGCGCGCGCGGCCTGGAGATCGGCATCTGCGGGCAGGCGCCGTCGGACTACCCGGACGAGGTGCCGTCCTTCCTGGTCGAATGCGGGATCTCCTCCATCTCGGTCACGGCCGACACGGTGCTCGACGTGCGCAGGGCCGTGGCGGAGGCGGAGCGGAAGTTCGCCCGTCCCTCCTTCACGCAGATGGTGGAGCGGTGGTGATCGGCGGACGGGGCGCGGTGGTGGTATTCGCCCGGGGAGGTCCCCCCGGTTCCCGTGGACGGCTCGGGATACGAGATTCGGAACCGGAAGCGTGAGTGCGCGTCGCGCGCGACACACGCCCGCGTGATCTCCGGCGACATGTCGGGTCACGCGGCGAGCGAAGACCCATGGGAAAGGCGAACGTCACGGCATGTCCGTACTCGTCACAGGTGCCGCGGGCTTCATCGGCTCCCATCTCGTCGAACGGCTCCTCGCGGACGGCGAGGAGGTCGTCGGGCTCGACTGCTTCGACGACTTCTACGATCCGTCGGTGAAGGAGCGCAACCTCGAACGAGCCAGGCGTCACGACGCCTTCACGGAAGCGCGCCTGGAGCTGAGGGATCCGGACGCCCTGAGGACCCTGCCCGGGTCCGTCGATGCCGTCGTGCATCTCGCGGCGCGTGCCGGCGTACGCCCTTCCATCGAGGATCCGGAGCTGTACACCAGCGTGAACCTCGGCGGCACCGTGGCGCTTCTGGAGTGGATGAGGACGCGCGGTATCCGCAACCTCGTCTTCGCGTCCTCCTCGTCGGTCTACGGCAATCGGGCGGAGGTGCCGTTCTCGGAGCGTGATCCCGTGGATCGGCCCATCTCGCCCTACGCCGCCACCAAGCGAGCGGGTGAGCTCCTCTGTCACACCTGGCACCACCTCTTCGGGATGTCGATCGTCGCGCTGCGCTTCTTCACGGTGTACGGCCCGCGCCAGCGTCCTGACCTGGCCATCCACAAATTCGCGCGGCTGCTCCGGGACCACGAGCCGATCCCTCGATTCGGGGACGGAAGCACGGAGCGCGACTACACGTACATCGACGATATCCTCGAAGGCGTCACCGGCGCACTGAGGTACGTACGTGCTCCCTCCCCGGTCTACGAGATCGTCAACCTCGGTGAGAGCCGCACGGTGTCCCTGCGGGAGATGATCGGCACGCTCTCCGAAGAGATGGGGATCGAGCCGACCATCCGGGAGCTTCCCGAGCAGCCGGGGGACGTGCCGCGCACCTTCGCGGACGTCAGTCGGGCGAGGGAGCTGTTCGGCTACCGGCCGACGACGGAGTTCCGCGAGGGGATCCGGCGTTTCCTCGACTGGTTCGACGATCAGGGCTGAGGACGTCGCGGGCAGGCCTTCGGCGCCGAGGACGACGAGGCACGCCTCGGGATCGCTCCCCCCGGCCAAGGTCACCTGGCCCCGGCGGGCTCCCTTCCGGGCGGCTCCGCTCCCCGGGCGGGTTGGCGGTGGGCCGAGGGTGCGTGGCCCGGAGCATTCGTCGGCGGCTGCAGGGTGATCACGAGCGTGGCCGTGTTGTTCGACGTCACGGGATCGACCTGCCAGAGCGGTGGCCGGACGATAGCCCGGGCGGGCGTGGTGCCCACGAGGGGGGTGGACACCGTCGCCCTGACCTCGAGCGTGTCCTGCTTGCCCAACGCCAACGTGTCGAGCGCCCAGATTCCCGTGGTGTCCGCGTAGGTCCCGTGCGTCGCCGAGGCCGACACGAACGTGAGCCCGACCGGCACGGAATCGAAGACCTGGATGCCGGACGCGCCCAACGGGCCCTGGTTCGACAGGACCGACGTGAAGAGGATCGTGTCGCCCTGCTGGGCGATCAGCGTGTCGGCCTGCAGCTGGATGCCGAGATTGGCCTGCTTGACTTCGAGCACGACCTCGCTGCCGGCGCGCGGCTGGAGTTGCCAGCGGACGCCACCCGTCGGTTCCGCGTGAGGCACGAGCAGCCCCGTGATGGACTGTGCGCGCACGATCGTATCGGGTCGGATCGGTGAAGGATCGACCTGGAGGAACGTGCGGACGACGACCTCGAGGGCACCCGTGCCATCGTCCACGAAGAAGTGGAAGTTGCCGTCCACCGTAGAGGTGTCCGAGATCAGGGCCGCACGCACGCGCAGGAGCGCCGCGTCGATCTTGCCGCCCTGGGCGGACGCGGCAGCTCCCGTCCCGCGCTCCAGCGGAACCGGAATGGTCGCGAGGTTGACGAGCACGAACGGCGTCACCTCGTCGAGAATGGTCTGGCCGTTGTTCCTCGCGACGCGCCCGAGCACGCGCAGGGAGTCTCCCGTGGCGATGGTCGTGCGCGCGACGTTGGTCATACGCAGGTACAGCGTGTCCGACTGCAGGTGCACGACGCCGTCGCCGAAGTTGGGCCTCGGGTTGAGGGCGATCCCGCTCGTGAACACCCGCTGGCCCGGGTCGGCCTGGAGGACCTCCTCGAAGGTGAGCGCGGGGAAGGAGATCGGCAGGCCCACGTGGCTCGTCGAGTCGTTGCGCACCAGGACGCTGGCGCCGCCGCCTGACACGCTCAGGGAATCACCCGCGGACGCTGCGTTGAGGCTCAGGCGGTAGGATCCGACGGGGATGCCGGTCATCTCGAAGAAACCCTGCCCGTCGGCGCGGTCGGCGGCGACCGGTGCGCCGCCGCGGGTCGCCGTCAGAACGACTTCGACCTGGGGGAGGGGCTGGTCCTGGCCGTCGCTGATGCCGTTCCCGTTCGCGTCGAGGAAGGTGACACCGTCCACGTTTCCCGTGGCGCTGACCTGCACCAGATCCACACCCGACGAGGCCTTGCAGGAGGTACCCGCGAGCGCCACCCCCGTGAGGGCGATCAGGGCGCGGACCCGGCCGAACCTCTTCATGAGCCACCTCCGATCCGGAATCCGATACGGAGCATACGGCCGCGGCTCATCGGTACGACGAGCTTGCCGAAATCGGGATTCACGGTGACGGGCACCGTCACGGTGCCGCCGTCGGACGACGTCGAAATCGATGCGGCCGGATCTACGAGCAGGAGCGCGGTGTCCCGGATGCCATCCTCCCGCTCGATCAGATTGAAGACGTCCACCACCGCCTCCACCGCGCGCCCGCCGACCCGCGCCAGGCGCGCCCGGACCTCCACGTCCAGGCCCTTGCGAGCGGGTCCACGGCAACTGTTCCGCTCGGCGAACGACCCGATCTGCGGCTCGAGGCAGGGCCATGCGGAAAGGAGGCCGGACAGCTCCCCCCCTCCGGGACCCACGCGACATCGTTGAACGCGGAGCCGTCTCCGTTGATGTCCACGCCCGCCCTGTAGCCCGGCGTGAACGGCAGCCCCGACTCGTAGCGCACGACGCCCGTGGCGGACAACATCCGGTCCGGGCCGACCGTCAGCGTGCCGCCGGCGACGAGCCGGTCGGGCACGTCGAAGTCGGACGTGCCTTCGTCCCATGCCGCGAGGTCCGGCAGCCCCGGGTCGAGCTGCGCCTCGGGGGTACCGGCGGCGGCGCCGACCCAGTTGTCGCGGGTATGCGATCGGGTATAGGAAGCGAAGAAATCGATGGGCTCGGCGCGGTACTGGAGCCCCACGGTCACGCCGCGGTAGTCCGACCACCCGTCGGTGTCGATCGCCCACACGGCGTCGAAGTCGCTGAAGCGCCGATTGCTTTGCGGATCCGCAACGACGACCGAGCCCACCTTTCGGAGGTCTCCCGATACGTCCCGTCCGTACGGATCGACGGCCAGGGGGAAGGGAGCCAGGTTGAGGTCCCTGCGGCGCGGGAGGAAGTCCGTGCGGCGCGCGGTCGCGCCCATGAAGATGTCGAGGCCGTCGGCCACTCGCTGCCGGAGGCCCACGCTCGCGTGGGTCGAGCGAGGAGCGTGGCTGTCCGGCCCGAGGATCGTGAGGGGGATCGCGGAGGTGGCCGAGGAGGGCGTGGCGCCGGGCCAGGACAGGCTCGATCCGATGTACCGCGACACCTCCGCCCGCGCGTGGGAATAGGCGTCGTGGAGGAGAGATGGATCGAGGTTCCCCTGGATGATGGAGATGTTCGCCGTCATCACGGTCGCCCCGTCGCCCTGCATGTCCCAGGAGAGCGCGCCGACGCCGCTGACCTGGGCCAGCCCCGTCGCCGTCAGGTCGTTGACGACGCCGGACGCCAGGACCCACGAGGAGTTCTGGCGAATCTGGGACTTCGGGAGCAGCTCGTAGTCGAACCGGCCGCCCAGCGTCACGTGCAGCCTCGGAGCCGCCTCCCACCCGTACTGGACGAACAGGCCCACCTTCGTGGTCGAGAATGAGGACTTCGAGACCCCGGTAGACCGGACGAGGGCTCCCGACCCGGCGCCCGCGGCGGCCGCGTCCGTGAAGAAGTACTGGCCCCGCGCCCAGGGAGCGTAGCTGATATCGTGCTGGGTGGTGTGGATCGAGGCGCCGCCCTTGATGTTCCCCGCGCCCAACGGATGGTGGACCACCGGCGACAGGTGGATGTCGAGGCGAGACACGTCGGCCGCGTCCGTCCCCGGCCCTCCGAAGGAGAGGCCGTTCTGGACCAGCGTCGTCGAGGGCAGGTCGGCGAGCACGGGATCGAAGGTGCGGCTGCTTCCCGTGATCCCGCCACGGAGCTCCAGGGCGAGTCCCTGCGCGTAGGTGCTGACGAACCCGCCCGTGATGGCGAAATCGGTGGCGGTCTCGGGTGGGGCGCCGCCGTAGACCAGCCCCGACGGCCCGAACCCCTCGAACTCCCGCTGGAAATGCCCGACGTTCGCGCTCATCATGAGGTGTCGGCCGGAGCCGAGCGACCAATCCAGCCGCGCGAGGCCCGAGCCGCGACGCGTGCGTTCGACCGCCGGCTGCGCGAGCGCGGCCGCGGCGCCCGGATCGAGGCCGCTGAGCGCACCAGCCGCATCGGCTGTGAGTCGAGGCCCGAGCGGCGTCTCGACCTGAAGCCCCTCGGCCGCCACGAACACGCGCGAGGTGTCCGGTGAGAGCGGGAGGGAGGCCGCGGCCGAGCCCCAGAACGAGGTGAGCGCCGGAGCATCGTAGGCGAGCACCGACGAGGACCAGAGCGGATCACTGCTCCATCCGCCGCCCAACGCCGTACCGGCCGGGCCGACGGAGGAGCGGGTCGTGAGCGCCAGGAAGCTGCCTGCCGCCCCGGTCCACTCCACGTCGGGCGGATTGTCGAACACCGTCAGCTCGGAGAACGCGGCGCGGGAGAGCCCGGCGACCGGGAGTGCCTCGCCCCGCGACGCGGGGTGCGTCGCCAGGTAGAACGGAACGCCGTCTACGACCACGAGGGACTGGTTGCCGGGAAGCCCCTCCGAGCCCAGGTGGGTGTCGGAGCTGGAGGAGAGGGCGACGACGGCGGAAAGGCGATCCAGCGGGTCTGGAAGGAGCGAGATCCTGCGCGACTCGACCTGCATGCCCCGGGCGCTCAGCGCGGAGGGCCCCGCCGTCATGATCGCGATCGTGTCCACCGCGGAGACCGGAGGAGCGGACGCCTCGATGGTGATCGGCACCGACGTGGCCTGCCCACCGGTGACGTAGATCCCGGTCGCCACGACCGGACGGAAACCGAGCGCCTCCGCCTGGATCTCGTAGCCGCCCGGCTCGACGAGCCCGAACGAGAACCGCCCGGCCACGTCGGACAGCGCCTCCCCTGCGACGCCGCGATCCACGTCGCGCAGGGTGAGCAGAACCTGGGCCACGGCGCCGCCTTCGGCTCGCCTCACCGTTCCCGAGAGGGAGCCGGACACGATGCTCTGGGCCTCGACGCGTGCAGCGCCGCTCAACCCCAACACGACGAGCGCGATCGGGGTGAATCGTTCTAGGGCTGTGCTCAAGGTTCCGGAAGAGAAAGAGATATGGGAGGGGACCGTCGGATGCTCGAGAGGGGGATCCTCTCAAGATAGGCGGAACGTGGCTTCATGCCTAGGACACCAGCAGCCCGCCATCGAAAATCCAGCGGCCTGTGTTGACGAGCGACAGGGCCCCGAATCCCAGGCGGCGCGCCGAACGCGAAGGGGAGCACGTGTCGATTGACGCGTCTGCCCGCCGGAGACAGGTTGGACGGAGGGTTTCCTGCCCACTCCGACGCCTCGTCGGACCGTTCGAGCACCCCCCTCGCCGACCTTCGAATTCGAATGAGATCTCTCGTTGTCGCCGGTGCGCGCCCCAATTTCATGAAGGTCGCGCCCATCCTGCGGAAGATGCGTGAGGTCGGCGAGGAAGGCCTGCTCGTGCACACCGGGCAGCACTACGACTTCCAGATGTCCGCCGCGTTCTTCGAGCAGCTGGGGATCCAGGAGCCCGACTTCCACCTGGGCGTGGGGTCCGGCTCGCACGCCACCCAGACTGCCCGGATCATGCAGACCTTCGAGCCCGTCCTGTGCGAGAGCCGGCCCGATTGGCTCGTGTTGGTCGGCGACGTCAACTCGACGTTGGCCTGCGCGCTCGTGGCGGTGAAGCTGAAGGCGGAGCTCGGCTGCCGCATCGCGCATGTGGAGGCGGGCCTGCGCAGTCGGGACTGGAACATGCCGGAGGAGATCAACCGCGTGGTGACCGATCGCCTCTCGGATCTCCTGTTGACCACCTCGCCGGAGGCTGTGGAGAACCTCACCGCAGAGGGGATCGACCCCAGCCGGGTCACGTTCGCCGGGAACGTGATGATCGACACCCTCCTTCGGGAGCTCCCCCGTGCGCGCGCGTCCGGCGCCGCGAGCCGGATCGGCGTGGAGGGTACACCGTACGTCGTGGTCACCCTCCATCGGCCATCCAACGTGGATGTTCGCGACCAGCTTGGCGAGATCCTCGAGGGCCTCGCGCGCGTAGCGGCGTCGGTGCCGGTGGTCCTCCCGCTCCATCCCCGCACGCGGGATCGGATCGAGTCCTTTGGGCTCCGGTCGACACTCGACCGCCTGATCGTCACGGAGCCGCTCGGCTATCACGACATGCTCGGCCTCATGGACGGTGCGGCCGTCGTGTTCACCGACTCGGGCGGCGTGCAGGAGGAGACCACCGTGCTCGGCGTCCCCTGCGTCACGTTGAGGGAGACCACCGAGCGGCCGATCACGGTGGAGCAGGGCACCAACCGTATGATCGACTGGCCCCCGACGTCCGAACGGATCGAGAAGGCGTACGAGGAGGTGGCGCGTCGGGAGCGGCTGGGCGTGGGCGAAGCCGCGCCCGAAGGTTGGGACGGGAGAGCGGCGGAGAGGATCGTCGAGGCCCTGAGGCGTTAGCGGATTCCGCATGACCACAACCTTCGCCACCTTCGTCGTCTGGGGCGCCCTGGCGTTGGCGCTCTACACCTATGCGGGCTATCCGGCGCTGCTCTGGCTCGTCGGTCGGATGCGGCGGACGAGCCTCCCCGACGGCCATCCGAGCGCGTGGCCCACGGTCTCGATCACCGTGCCGGCGTACAACGAGGGTCCCCAGATGCGGGACCTGCTGGCAAGCCTTCTCGCCCTGGACTACCCGAGGGACCGCCTCCAGCTCCTCGTCGTGTCGGATGCCTCTTCGGACGGCACGGACGACATCGTCCGCGAGTACGCGGATCGTGGCATCGAGCTGCTGCGCATGCCGGAACGCGGAGGCAAGACCCGCGCGGAGAACGCCGCGAGCGAGCTGCTGCGCGGAGAGATCATCGTCAATACGGACGCGTCGATCCGGATCGAGCCGGACTCGCTCAAGCGCCTCGTCTCGGTCTTCGCGGACGAGCGCATCGGCCTGGCATCGGGTCGGGACGTGAGCGTGGCGCCCGGTCAACGGACGGCCAATCTCTCGGAGTCGGGCTACGTCGGCTACGAGATGGCGATCAGGGACCTCGAGACGGGCGCGGGGGGCATCATCGGCGCCTCGGGCTGCTTCTACGCGATCCGCGCCGATATCCACCGCATTCCCTTGCCGGACGCACTCTCCCGGGACTTCGCCTCCGCGCTACGCACGCATGCGACCGGCTACCGTGCCGTCTCCGTGCCGGATGCCGTGTGCCTGGTGCCGCGCACCGGATCGCTGCGCCGCGAGTACCGCCGGAAGGTTCGCACGATCATGCGGGGGATGGAGACGCTGTGGCACGAGCGCGCCCTCCTGAACCCGTTCCGGCACCCGGTGTTCGCCTTCAAGCTCTTCAGCCACAAGGTCTGCCGGTGGCTGCTGCCCTGGGCCGCCCTGGCCGCCTTCCTCGCGCTGGGTGTGCTCGCGCTCGGCGGGGCGACGTGGGCGCTCGTGCTCTTCCTGCCCGGCGTGGTCGGCCTTCTGGTGGCCTGGGTCGGGTGGGTCATCGAGGCCAGGGGCGCCAGCCGCTCCCTCCTCACGCTCCCCGCCTTCGTGCTCGCGGCGAACGTCGCCGCGGCCCACGCGCTCGTGCGGGCGTTGTGGGGCCATTCGGACGCCACGTGGGAGCCGACGCGGAGATGACGGTCCCGAGGGGAGCTCTGCGCACGCATCGTGCCCCCGCGGACGGGGGCACATGCTTCGGTCAGACGGTCGCCGCCGTCGGAGTGCCGCGACCCGCGGGGACGGGCGCGTGGAGGGCTTCAGCCTCCGGGACCGCCGTCGCGCGCATCGCCCGGAAGACGAGGCCCGCCAGGGCGTAGAGTCCCAGGGCGACCACGAGGGTCACGCGGAAACCCGCCTGCAGCGCCAGCACGCCGGCGCCCACCCCTCCGAGCACCGTGAAGAGGCCATTGACGCCCCACGCCCAGGCCACCGCGCCACGCGGGTACGGCTCGAGCCAGAGGATCCCGAGCGGAAAGGGCATGCCCATGAAGAACCCGAGGGGGAAGAGCAGCACGATCGACGCTCCGATCCGGGCCCACGTCGGGGCGGCGAGCAGCACGTCGAAGAGGGTCGCCCTCGCCACGACGAGGAGAAGGCCGACACAGACCGTGCCGACGAAGGGGATGCCCCAGCGCCGGAGCGGGCTCACGTCCATCCCGTGCGCCGCGAGGCTGCCGAAGCCCGCGGACGCGAGCATCGCGAAGATCACCGCCGTGTAGGCGTACAGCGGGTACCCGATCAGCTCGGTGAAGAGCTGGATCATGACGAGCTCGACCACGATGAAGCCGGCCCCCAGCAGCGCGAAGTACGTCAGGGACAGGTACTTCGACGGCCAGTGCGCGCGCCCGGCGCGGGCGTAGCGGAGGGGCAGGACGACGAGCAGCAGGCCGAACAGCAGGCCGATGGCGCCCATCCCGACCGGGAGCGTGTACGAGCCGAGGGGGAACCTCGCCTCATCGTTCGCCTTGAAGATCGTGAACGGGTGGTTGACCGCGTAGGCCATGGACCGGTCCGTGAAGGTGGCCGGGTCCGGACGCACCGACTGCGCGAGGAAGCCGCGCTGGATGTGGTTGTAGAAAGGACGGTCGTCCGTGAGCGGAAAGACGTTGTAGGGCATGCGCGCCCGAAGGGTGTCCGGAACGTCCCCCGTGAAAAAGGCGGGAGGGAGGAAGCTCCGGGAGGGGTCGAGCGGATCGATCACGCGCATGTCGACGGGATGCCCGCCCTCGACCCGCTCGAACAGCTCGTCGACCTGGCTCACCTCGTCCGCGGTCCACGGCGAACGCTTGATCAGCATCGTCGGGAGGAAATCCACCACCGATGTGTCCTGGTACACCAGCACGTGGCGGGCGAAGTCGTCGAAGCCCAGCTCCGCCCAGGCGCGCGCCGCCGTCGTCAGCATGCGCGGGTAGTAGTGCATGTTCACCTGGAGCACCCCGCCGGGCTTCAGGTGGGTGAAATACTGCTCGTACGCCTCCACCGTCTCGAGGTAGACCGGGCTGCTCGCGCCCATCCCGGAGAGGATGACGGTCGTCGTGTGATTGCTGTAGATCTGGATGATGTCGTAGAGCTTGTCGGTGGCGTGCAGCCAGCTCCTCCCCTCACCGACCCGGTTGTCGACGCGAGGGTCGTTGAAGACCCCGCCGATGAGATCGGCATACGGGCCCTTGCCCAGGCGGACCACGCTGCCGACGAGCTCGATCCCGTCCACGTGACGCGCGTTGAACATCAGAGCGGCCTTGGTCTCCTGACCGGCGGCGCTTCCGATGATCAGCACCTCCGAGCCCTGGTCTCTTCGGAGGTAGTGCGCGGCCATCACGTTCGGGTGCCAGAAGGTGCCCTGGATCGGTCGGACGCCCGCGAGCACGTCGCGGCGCAGGGCCTCGTAGTCCCCGTCGAAGGGGAACATGTCGCTCGTCTGGGAGCCGCCGTCGTACTGGACCCGCTTGGAGTAGGGAAGCGCGTCCACGACGTCGATCTTCGAGACGGGGTCCCACTCGCTGAACTCCACGACATTGTTCCGGCGGGCCGACAGCACGCCCCGCTTGTCCTGGATCTGGTCGAACTCGTAATAACCCTGTGTCCGCAGGACCGGGATGGCGGCGAGGGTGAGGGCGACCAGGCCCGCACCCCACGCCCAACGACGGGTGCCCCCGAAGAGCGCCGCCGCGACCATCGCGCCGGCGGCAGCGAAGAACATGAGCCCGCCGGGCCCCAGGGAGCGCTCGAACGGCAGGTAGATCACACACCCGACGGCCGCGCCGACGAGGTCCCAGAAATACAGCGATCGTATCCGCCCCGGATATCCGGAGAAGAGGTAGGCCAACAGCAGGCCGGAGAAGAAGAACGGCAGGAGGACGATGAGGTACATCGAGCCGCCCGCCACGGCGTACTGCAGCAGCTTGTGCGCACCGAACGGGCGATAGAGGTGCGGCTGGGCGTTGAGCGCCGGCCGAACGAGGACCAGGGCCACCGCGAACAGCACCGCCAGGAACGCCAGGCGGGGGCGCAGCCGCTCCTCGGCCGGGGCGGGCCACAGCGTCGCGACCGCGCCCGCCACACCGAACCCGAACATCGCGCAGGTGATGATCGCGTAGCCGATGTGCGGCATCAGGATGACCTCGAACACCCGGATCATCAGGACCTCTGATGCCAGCGTTCCCATGGTGACGAGGGCGAGGCCGAGGGACAGGCGCACGTCGCGGGGGGTGGACACGGTGGTCCTTCGCCAGTCGGGGCCAACTGCCCCGGGGGGCCCGGGGTGACGGACCGGTTCGGCGGTCCGCTGGGCCCGGGGGGGCACACGACACAGTAGCACGCCGTCCTGCCGCGAATCAAGTATCGGGTGACGACCCGCCCGGGCGGCTTCGTGGGCGAAGCCTCAGCTTCGGGCCAGCCCCTCCCCCTCCGTCTCCGTCTCCGTCTCCGACATCGGCGTCCCGTCGAGCTGATCTCCGTGGAGGCGGTAGAGCCTGCGGCGGGAGGCGCTGAAGTGCACCACGATCTCGCCGATCAGCCCCATGGCGAGCGACTGGACGCCCATCACCAGGAGGAGCACGCCGAGGAGGAGGGCGGGGCGGTCCGCGATCCCGGTACCCCGCATGCGCTGCACGAAGAGCATGGCCAGGATCGCGACGCCCACGAGGGAGAAGACGCTCCCGACGAGCCCGAAGAAGCGGAGCGGCTTCTGCGTGAACCGGACCAGGAACATGAGGCCCAGCACGTCGATGAGGCGCCTCAGGTACACGCCGGGGGAGTAGATCCGAGGCCGCCGGTCGTGCTCGTGTCGGGGCACCGCGACCTCCTCGACGCGAAAGCCCTCGCGGTATGCGAGGACCGGGAGGAAACGGAAGAAGTCGCCGTACAGCGGGACGTCCTCGAGCACTTCCCGACGCATGACCCGAACGCCGGAGGCGATGTCACGGAAGCCGCCGCCGACCGTCTTGCCCAGCAGGAAGTGGAAGACCCGGTTCTGGGCGCGGTTGAGGAGGGAGGTCGACGCCCCCTCGCGGCGGGCCGTGGCCATGTCCGCACCCGCGTCGACGTGGCGCTTCAGCTCGAGGAGCGCCTCGGGAACCACGCGACGGTAAGCGGGGAGCGTGATGACGATCGGCGCACGGACGCGGCTGACGGCGATGTGCAGGAGCGCGGACTCGCCGACCGTCTGCGACGGGATGAGAACCTTGATGGGCGCGCCCCGCTTGATGAGCGGCGTGAGCGCGTCGACCAGCTCACGCCGCCACGGCTCGAGCACGAAGATGAACTCGGCCGAGACGCCGGCTGCGGCGAGCCCTTCCGCGAACTCCGAGTAGATCCGGTCCAGGGGCTCGGCCCGCTCGTGGACCGGAACGATCACCGAGACCTCGGGGGGGGGCGCGTCGTCGCGGACGTTGTCCGACTCAATCAAGCTGAAGCTCCCGCGCCAGCGGTGGCGCGACTTTCGTGGCGGTTCGTGCCTCACGCAGGACCGTCTCGCCCACGAGCCCGAGGAGGAGCAGGAACGCCGCCAGCGACAGGAAGAGAAGGGCGATACCCGGGAAGACGAACGAGTACGCCTTGTAGGTCACGAAGCTGTAGTGGGCGATGGCGCTCGCGGCCACGAAGAACAGGCCGAAGAGCGCCGCGCAGCCCGCCGGGAGGGAGAAGAGCAGCAGGGGGCGGAGCCGGAAGCTGCGGATCATCTTGATCGTGAGCAGATCCGCGACGACCCGGAAGACGCGCGACAGCCCGTACTTGCTGGTTCCCCGCGTCCGGGGGTGGTGGCGCACCGGGATCTCCGAGATCCGCGCGCCCGCCACGCCGGCGGACATCGCGGGGATGAAGCGGTGGAACTCCGAGTACAGCCGCACCTGCCGGAGCAGGTCCGCCCGATAGGCCTTGAGCGAGCAGCCGTTGTCCCGGATCGGCACGCCGGTGATCCAGGCAATGATCCGGTTGGCGATCCAGGACGGCACCTTCCGCGTGATGAGGCGGTCCTGACGCCGCTGCCGGTAGCCGGCGACCAGGTCGTACCCCCCCTGGAGCGTGCGCACGAGCTCCGGGATGTCCCGGGGGTCGTTCTGCAGATCGCCGTCCATCGTCACGACCACGTCGGCCCGGGCGTGGTCGAAGCCGGCCTGCATGGCGGTCGACTGCCCGTACCGGCGGGCGAGCCGTACGAGGCGGATCCTGCCGTCCTTCGCGGACATCTCGTGCACGATGGCGGCGGTTCGGTCGGTGCTGCCGTCGTCCACGAGGATCAGCTCCCACGCCGGCGCGCCCTCCATCGCCTCGCGCACGGCTTCCACGAGGAGGGCGGCGTTTTCCTCCTCGTTCAGCATCGGAACGACGATGGAGACCTGCGGAGAGGCCATTCGGCGGCGGGCATGGGAAAGGACCCGACCTGCGAAGGGGGGCGGTCAGGTCGCAATGCAAGACTGCCAATATCAACCGTCGACGGAGCGTCGTCCATAGGGTCGCTCCGGGCCCCTGGGGCCGCAGTACCAAGGTCAAAGGTATTGACCTCCACTCGCGGTCTGGCCAACATTGGCGGTAACGACGGCCCCGGGACGGCCGCAGATCCTGCAGCGACCAACAGCCAGCTCCGGTTCCCCCCCAGGATCCCAGCCCCCGTCAGGCGCCATTCCGGTGGCCCGCCGCGGCTGCCGAGCCTGACGCAGCTTCAGGGGCACCAAGCTCATCATGGGTTATGGGACGTTCCCTGCCATACATCCTCGGCATCTCCGCTTACTACCACGATAGTGCCGCATGCCTCCTGCACGGAGGAGAGATCGTCGCGGCCGCGCAGGAGGAGCGGTTCACGAGAAAGAAGGGGGACGCCTCCTTTCCCGCGCACTCCGTTGCATTCTGCCTGCAGCGCGCGGGGATCCAGACGAGCGACCTCGACTGCGTCGGCTTCTACGACAAGCCGCTCCTGAAGTTCGAGCGCATCCTCGAGACGTACCTGAGCGTCGCGCCGCGCGGGATCCGATCGTTCCTGATGGCCGGGCCGCTGTGGATCAAGGACAAGCTCTTCATGGACCGCCAGCTCCGGAAGGAGCTCGGCTACGAGGGCGACGTCTTCTACTCCGAGCATCACGAGTCCCACGCCGCCAGCGCCTTCTACCCCTCTCCCTTCGAGGAGGCGGCCATCCTCACGATGGACGGCGTCGGCGAGTGGGCCACGGCGTCGATCGGACGGGGTAGCGGTGCGGACATCGAGCTCCTGAAGGAGCTCCACTGGCCGGACTCCCTGGGGCTCCTGTACTCGGCCTTCACGTACTACATCGGCTTCAAGGTCAACTCCGGCGAGTACAAGGTGATGGGCCTGGCGCCCTACGGGGAGCCGAAGTACGTGCAGACGATCCTGAACGAGCTGATGGACCTGCGGGAGGACGGCTCCTTCACGCTGAACCAGGAGTACTTCGACTACCTCACCGGCCTGACGATGACGAACCGGGCCTTCGACCAGCTGTTCGGCGCGCCTCCGCGCAAGCCCGAGACGCTCCTCACCCAGCGTGAGATGGACCTGGCCCGCTCGGTGCAGGACGTGTGCGAGGAGGTCATGCTCCGTATGGCCAGGACGACGCGGGAGATCACCGGCCTGCCGAACCTGTGCCTGGCCGGCGGCGTGGCGCTCAACTGCGTGGGCAACGGCCGCATCCTGCGCGAGGGCCCGTTCGAGCGGATCTGGATCCAGCCGGCGTCGGGTGACGCGGGCGGAGCGCTCGGCGTGGCCAAGCTCATCTGGCACCGGCAGCTCGAGGGAGAGCGCACCGTCGGTTGCCGCGACGGCATGCAGGGCTCGCTACTCGGCCCCGACTTCACGCCCGAGGAGATCGAGGCGTACCTCGATTCCGTCGGCGCGAAGTACGAGCGACTGGATCGGCCGACGCTGATCGATCGGGCCGCCCAGCTCCTGGCCGAGCGCAAGGTGCTCGGGTGGTTCCGTGGCCGCATGGAGTTCGGCCCGCGGGCGCTGGGCTGCCGCAGCATCATCGGGGACCCGAGGGATCCCAAGATGCAGGCCGAGATGAACCTCAAGATCAAGTTCCGCGAGAGCTTCCGACCGTTCGCGCCGAGCGTGCTGCGCGAACGAGCCTCGGACTACTTCGAGCTCGACGCGGAATCACCCTACATGTTGCTGGTGGCGCCGGTCCGGGAATCGCTGCGCCACACGCTCACCGAGGAGCAGAGCAAGCTGTGGGGGCTCGATCTGCTGAACCTGAAGCGTTCCGAGATCCCCGCCGTCACGCACGTCGACTACTCCGCCCGGGTCCAGACCGTGGATGCGGAGGACAATCCCGACTACTACGACCTGATCAAGGCGTTCGACGAGCGCACCGGGTGCGGCCTGGTGGTGAACACGTCGTTCAACGTGCGCGGCGAGCCCATCGTGTGCACGCCGGAGGACGCCTACCGTTGCTTCATGCGCACGCACATCGACTACCTCGTGCTGTGGCCGTATCTGCTCGACAAGCGGCAACAGCCCGAGTGGCACGAGGAGGTAGATTGGCGAACCGAAGTTCCACTCGATTGACGGCGCGGGAAGGTCGGAAGTTCGGCGTCACGGTCGGGACGGCCTTCCTCGTCCTTGCCGGCATCGCCTTCTGGCGCCATCACCCGATCAGCTGGCGCGTCCTCGGGTCGCTGGGCGGTCTGTTCCTCGCGGGCGGGCTGATCCTGCCCACGCGCATGGGCCCCGTCCAGGCCGCCTGGATGGGGATGGCGCACGCGATCTCCAAGGTGACGACGCCCATCTTCATGGGGCTCGTCTACTACCTCGTCATGACACCCATGGGATTCCTGCGGAGGACCATCGGGCGCGATCCGCTCCGCCACCCCGTCCGCGGGGAAGGCCACTGGGTTCCGCGCTCCACGACGCGCGGGGACCTCGAGCGACAGTTCTGATCCGGAGCCGCCGAGCGCGGCGCGGCCCCCTCGACCGAGAAGGAAACGAGCATCATGGCCAGACGTGGTCTCGTGCGCGAGCTCTTGGACTTCATGCGTGTCCGGAAGAAGTGGTGGCTCACGCCTCTTCTCCTGGTCCTCTTCGTCGTAGGCGCGCTGCTCGTGTTCGCCCATACCTCGGCGTTGGCGCCCTTCATCTACACCATCTTCTGACGGTGTTCGTCCTGGAGGTCCGAGGACCGACAGGGCGGGTGGCTCGCACATGACCTGGTATCTCGCGAACGTCTTCGTGCACATCATGTGCGCGATCCTGTGGATCGGCGACGTCCTGTTCTGGATCATCCTGGTGGGGCCGTTGGAGCGGCGCGTCGGCGGCGCCGAGGCGGCGCGCGTCCTCGCGAAGGTGAACGCGGCACCCTGGCCGCCGCACAAGATCCCGAGCCCCGTGCGCATCGCTTTCTCCCAGGTCCCCTGGATGCTCTTTCTCGTGCTGGCGGCGACCGGCGTCGTCATGATCCTGCACCGTGGCTTCTCCTTCGGGGATCTCGCCACGGGGGCCATCTTCGGGACGGCGTTCGGCCGGGTCCTCGGCCCCAAGCTCGCGGTGGTCGCCGTCGTCGCCGTGCTCCAGCTCCGGCTGGGTCGGCGCCCGGGCCGCACAGCCGTGTACACGACGGCCGGGGCGGCGCTGGCCCTCATCATCCTCTCCGCTGCCCTGGCACGGGTGGTCACGCCATGAACTGGTACCTGGTCCTCGTCGTCCTCCACGTGACCGCCGCGCTCGTCTGGTTCGGGCACATGTTCTTCTGGTCCCTCGTGGCGGGCTTCACGACGAAGGCGATCGAGCCTCCCGAGACGAGCGGGCTCGTCCGGGAGCTCGGGCTCGCGTGGGGCGGATTCGGCTGGCCTTCGCTTTCCGTCCTGATCCTGACGGGCATCGGGCTGATCTGGATGAGCGGCATCACCCTCCACCACGTGCTCGCCGGCGAGTTCATGTACGAGCCGATCGGTCGCGTGATGGCGCTCAAGCTCACCATCGTCGGGGGGATGGTCCTGTACCAGTGGAGGGTCGGTCACAAGCCGGCGCCGAAGCTCATCTACCTCAACATGATGGCGGCGCTGATGGTGATCGTCCTGTCGATCCTCCGGGTCAGGTCCCCCTGGTAATCGCGGCGGCCGAAGAGAGGCTCGCCCGGGGAGGTGGGCGAAGCGCGCGCGGTTCACGCCTTCTGTGGATCGTGTTCACCGCGGTGCTCCTCGCCGTGGGCGGCGAGGGGCTTCTCCGCGCGTTCCCGGCGATCTGTCCCGTGCAGCAGCAGTTGAAGCTCGCCACCACCGTGGGAGGCGTGCCGTTCGTGGACGATCCCGAGCTGGGCGCGCGACTGGCGGCGGACGCGCACGAGGTCGTGCGCACGTTCGACTACGAGTACGAGGCGACCACCGACTCCGTCGGCTTCCCGAACGCGATGCCCTGGCCGACGACCCCCTACGTGGTCGTTCTGGGCAACTCCCTGGCCACCGGTCCCGGCGTGGGCACCGCCGGGCAGTTCACCACGCTGCTGGAGGAGTCCCTGGACGGAGGACGCGTCCTGAACCTCGGGCTCCCGGGCGGATCCCCCGAGCAGGAGCTGCGCATCTTCACGAAGTACGCCCGGTCGCTTCGCCCGCGGGTGGTGATCGCCACGCTCTGGGTGGCGAGCGACGTCGACAACGCCGACCACTTCCGGCACTGGCTGGCGGAGGATACCCCCCAGGACTTCACGAGCTACCGGAAGAGCTTCGGCACGACGCACGGAGGGCTGGCTCCCGTCAAGCTCGCGAGGGACGCGCTGAGCCGTTCGTACCTCCTGCGGGCGGTGTTCTACGGAGTGGAAGAGATGGCCGCCCGTGATGGGGCCGAGGGTCGGGTGCGCTTCCAGGACGGGGAGGAGGTCTATCTGTCGCTCCGCGCGCAGCGACACCTCGCGGGCGGGGCCGAGCGACCTGGGTTCGATCTCCGGGCGGACTTCGTCCCCCCCCTCCAGCGCCTGCAGGACGAGGTCGAGGCGGAAGGCGGGCGCTTCGTCGTCGCGCTCCTCCCCAGCAAGGAGGAGATCTACGGCGCGCGCTCCTTCCCCCAGGTCCGGAACACCATCTCGGAGGTGCGCGAGGCGCTCGACGCCGCCGCCCTCCCCCTCCTGGACCTCTATGGCGCCTTTGCGGACGTGGGGTCGGCGAGACCCCTCTTCTACCGGCGGGACATCCACTTCAACGCAGCCGGCAATCGACTCGTGGCCGACGCGCTGGGCGAGTGGGTGCGGGAGGGGACGTGACAGCTTCGTCGCCGACGGTCTGCATGATCAACCACAACGGCGAGGCCTACCTGGAGCGATCCATCGAGGCGCTCCTCGCCGAGGCCGTGCCGCTGGCGGAGATCATCATCGTGGACGACGCTTCCACGGACCGCAGCAGGGAGCTGGTGCGGGAGCGGTTCCCGCAGGTCCGGCTCGTCGCGATGTCGGAGAACAAGGGGGCTGCCGCCGCGCGCAACGTCGCGCTCCGGGAGGCCTCCACCGCGCTGGTCGTTCTGATCGACAACGACGTGGTCATCACCCCGGGGTCGTTGCAGCGGATGATCGATGCCCTGTGCGAACACCCGGACGCTGCGGTCATCATGCCGAGCATCCTGTTCGGCGGCGACGAATCGACGGTACAGTACGATGGAGCCAACGCCCACTTCCTCGGACAGCAGGGGCTCGACCACGAGGGCGCGACCTACGGGGCGGCGCCGCTCGAGGAGCGGGTCCTGGATTCGGTGGTGAGCGCGTGCATCCTCGTGGACCGCTCCCGCTTTCCGGCTCCCGCCGATGGGCGCAGCGCGCCGCCAGCCTTCGACGAGGACTTCTTCATCTACTTCGAGGACCACGACTTCGGGTACCGCACCCGTGCATCGGGGCGGGACGTCCTCGCTGTGCCCGCCGCCTTCTGCTACCATGGAGTCGGTACGCCGGAGCTTTCCATCCGGGCGACGGGCTCCTACTCACGCCGACGGGTCTTCTTCGTCATCCGGAACCGCTGGCTGTTCCTGTTGAAGAACTACTCGGTGCGCACGCTCGTCGTGCTGGCCCCCATGTTGGTGCTGTACGAGGCCATCCAGCTCGGGGGCGTCATCAAGAAGGGATGGTTCAGGGAATGGCTGTGGGCCACCTTCTGGGTGATGAAACGGCCGCGGAGTCTCCTCCGGAAGCGACGCATGGTGCAGGGGATGCGGCGCGTGCGTGACGGCGCGCTGCTGCGCGGTGGGCCGGTGCCCCTCAGGCAAGAGGCGACCACGAGCTCGCTGGAGAAGGCCGTGCGGCGGGTGCTCGACGCCATGGCGGACCGCTACTGGCGCCTCGTTCGAGGCTGGGTATGAGCGGGCCCCCCGCCTCCCCGCTCCGCATCGCCGTGGTGGCCGCGTGCCCCTTCCCCGAGCGGCGGGGCACGCCCGTGCGCATCCAGCGTCTGGCCGAGGGTCTGGCCGCCCGCGGCAACGAGGTCCACGTGGTCACCTACCCGCACGGCGGCGGCGACCTCGCCGCGGAGGTCGTGCTTCATCGCGTGTCCTCGATGGGCGGCAGGCACCGGACGGCCCCCGGGCCGTCTCCGGGCAAGCTCCTCGTGCTCGATCCCCTCCTGGTGCGCGGCCTCCGTCGGGTCGTCGCGGAGCACCGGATCGAGGTGATCTACGCCCACCACTACGAGGGGCTCCTCGTAGGGCTGGCGGGGCGGTTCGGCACGTCGACGCCCCTGGTCTACGACGCCCATACGCTGCTCGAGTCCGAGCTCCCCACCTATGCTCCGCAGGTGCCCGCATGGGTCAAGAAGGGCCTGGCGGTGCGCCTGGATCGCTGGCTGCCGCCGAGGGCGGACCACGTGATCGCGGTGTCGGAAACCATCCATCAGCGGCTCGTCGCGCACACGCGGCTGACCGAGGACCGCGTCACCACGGTATCGAACGGGGTCAACTACCGGCTCTTCCCCGTCGCGGACCCCTCCGGGCCGCCGGGCCGCGCCCCGATCGTGGTGTTCGCGGGCAACCTCGCGGCCTACCAGGGGATCGACCTTCTCCTGCAGGCCTTCCGGGCCGTGCTGGCAGCCAGGCCCGACGCACGGCTCAGGATCGTGACCGAGTCGCCGTTCGAGCCCTACGAGGCGCGCGCCCGGGATCTCGGCGTCCGGGGCGGGATCGACGTCGTGAAGGCCGGGTTCGACCAGGTCCCGGCGCTCCTCGCCGCCTCCGACGTGGCCGTGAACCCCCGCCTGGACTGTGACGGCATTCCGCTCAAGCTGCTGAACTACATGGCCGCCGCAAAGCCGGCGGTGTCCTTCCGTGGATCCGCGCCGGGCGTGGAGCACCGCGACACGGGGTGGCTGGTGGACCGGGCCGACGTACCCGGATTCGCGAGCGGGATCGTCGAGCTCCTGAACGATCCCGCGCTCGCGCGGTCGATCGGGATGCGGGCGCGGCGGCGCGTCGAGGTCCATCATTCGTGGTCGGCGATGTCGGCCGAGGTCGACGGTGTGTTCCGCAGACTGCTCGGTAGGCCGAGTCCGCCCCAGCCTGAGCAGCCGCGCGCCGGGCGGCAGAGCGGGCCCGATGCGACGAACGGGAGCCCCTCGCGCTACAGCCTGCGGGAGGAGCCGTGACCGATCGGCGCCGGCCCTCGGTCCTGTATGTGGTTCCGGGCCACGACTTCCTCCCCACCGCGGGCCCCACTCGCAACGTCCTCAACCAGGCCCGCGCGATGACGGCCTGGGCCGACGTGCGTCTGGCCTTCCGGCGCATGGCGGCGACGCCTGGTCCGTCCGATCCCCCGGTCGTGGAGATCGAGCCGCGCTCGCGGGCAGACGCCGCCTCGGTCGAGGACGCGGGAACCACGGGCATGAGCTACGTGGGGTTCGCGCGGTACCTGCGGGCGATCCGTCACTTCGTCGCGTCCGAGGCGAGCGGGGTCGACATGATCCTCGAGAAGGACTGGATGCTCACGGGCCTCGTGAGCGGGCAATGCCTCGATCGGGGCGTCACCTCGATCCCGGTGAAGAACTGGATCGCCGGCGGCGGCCCCACGGCCGGTGGGTTCGGGCCCAAGGCGGCTCGCCACGCCCTCGGAGCCTGGGTCGAAGGGCGCATGCTGCGGCGGCTTCCCTGCGTGGTCGCCGAGACGGACTTCCTCAAGCGCGCGATGGTGGATCGGTGGCACCTGGCTCCCGAACGCGTGGAGGTCGTGGGGCTGGGTATCGATCGGGAGCTCTTCCACCCGGCGGACCCGGACCGCGCGCGGGAGCGGATCGGGATCCCGCTCGAGGCGACCGTCCTGCTCTACTCGGGCATCCTCGACCGCACGCACGACCTCGAGCCCGCCCTGCGCGCGCTGACGAGGGTAGCGCCGGCGGGCGTCCGGCTCCACGCGATCGGCGACGGTCCCCGGCGAGAGGAGTACGAGAGCCTCGCGGCCACGAGCGGGGGTGCGGTGGTGCTCCACGGTCGGGTACCGCACGAGGAGGTGCCCGACTACATCGCCGCGGCCGACCTGTGCGTGGCGCCGTACGACCCCGCGGCCTTCGCCGGCGGCGAGGTGGCGTACTCCACGCTCAAGGTCCGCGAGTACCTGAGCGCCGGGCGGCCGGTGGTGACCATGCCCAGCGGGTCGCTGAAGGACCTGGTCCGGCACGGCGCATCGGGCTTCTTCGTGGAGAACCGCGTGGAGGATTGGACGGCCTTCCTCGAGAGGCTTCCCCCGCGCGATCGGTTGCGCAGCATGGACGCTGCCGCGGCCGCCACGGAGCTCGAGAGCTGGGACGACATCTCGGCGGCCTTCCGGAAGCTGTGGCTGCGAACGAGCGGCGCTGGCGTCGGCCACCGGGCCGGCGGGCGTCCCGTGACCAACGAATCGAGGTGATCCCATGGAATCCCGTGTGCCGAGGGGCTGAGCATGCCCTCCACTGACGGCCGCAAGGTCCTGGTCATAGGCCTGGACCTCGGCGACGGCCCCCTGATCCGCGCGTGGGCGTCGCGGGGGGCGCTGCCCGCCTTCGCGGCGCTGATCGAGGGCGGAGCGGTGGTGGACCTCGGCACGACAGCCGAGGCGCTGCACGTGTCCGCCTGGCCCACGCTCTACACCGGAGCGGAGGTCGGGGAGCACGGGGTCTACTACACGTTCCAGCCCGCGCCCGGGCTCCAGGGCTACCGCAGGTTCGGCGGGGACCAATACGGCGTCGCTACCTTCTGGCGACTCCTGGCGGACGCGGGCCTGCGATGCACGGTGCTCGATGCGCCGTACACACACCCCGAGCCGGGAGCCGGGGTGGTGCAGGTCTTCGATTGGGGGACGTGGGCGCACTACTGGCGGCCCGAGTCCACGCCGCGGGGTCTCCTCGGCAGCCTGAACCGACGGCCCGGTCGCTACCCGCTCGGCCTGGAGGCGCACGACCTCGGTCTGGTGGGGCAGGACCCCCAGGACATGCACCCGCGGCTCCTGGCGGGCGCTCGGGCCAAGACCGAGGCGATCCTGAGGGTCATGGACGAGGAGCCCTGGGAATGCTTCGTCACGGCCTACGGGGAGACGCACCCCGGCGCGCACTACCTCTGGTGGCCCGCGCCCGACGGTGCCGGTCCTCGGGATGACCTGGGTCTCCTCCTGGAGCTCTATCAGGAGATCGACCGCGGCCTCGGCCGGATCCTCGCCGCCCTCCCGCCGGTGACCACCGTCTTCGTCGTCACCGGGGACGCGGTCGGCCCCAACCACTCCGGCTGGCATCTGCTTCCGGACGTGCTCCGACGCCTCGAGCTCCTGACCGAGCCGGCGCGCGGCGGAGGGGAGGCGGCGCCGGAGACAGCCCCGGAGCCGGAGGGTGAAGACGCCGGATCCGGCCGGCCCCGGTGGGACCCCGTCAAGGCGCTGCGCGACCTGATGCCGAAGGACCTGCGCAAGGCGATCGCGCGCAAGCTGCCGACCAAGCTGCGTGACGCCCTGGCCCGCCGTGTGGACACCGCCGCCATCGACTGGAGCCGGACGCGGGCCTACACGCTCCCCACCGATCTGGAGGGGTGCGTGCGTATCAACCTCGCCGGTCGGGAGCCCTTCGGGATCGTCCAGCCGGGCGAGGAGTACGAGCGCCTGCTCGACGAGCTGACCGAGGCCCTGGAGGAGCTCGAGAACCCGGCCACCGGCGCGCCGGCGGTCCAGCGAGTGATCCGGGCCGACCGGGACCTTGCCGGCTCCCGACGCGCCTTCCTTCCCGACCTGGTCGTCAACTGGTCGCGGGAGGCGCCGATCGAGGCGCTCCGCTCGCCGAGGGTGGGCTCTGTCACCGGTCCCAGCCCGGACGGACGGACCGGGACGCACGTCCCGCCGGGGTTTCTCATCGCCCGGGGGCCGGGAATCGCTCCCGGATCCCTCCCCGACGACGCGCACGTCCGGGACCTGGCACCGACGATCCTGGCGCACTTCGGCGTGGAGCGGCCCGACCACATGCGGGGCGTCCCGCTGTCCGGTCCGCACGCGCCGTCCAAGAGATAGGAGAATGACGAGGTGAGTATCCGCATCCTTCAGGTGGGGGTCGGCATCCGTGGGGGTCAGTGGGCCGGATTCGTGGACGGGCACCCGGACACCCGGTGCGTGGGGTACGTCGACGCCAACACCGAGGCGCTTTCCGCCATGCGGAAGAAGGCTCCCGGCGACGGGCGGGCCTACTTCGAGGACCTCGATGCCGCGCTCGAGCAGGTCGAGGCCGAGGCGGTGCTGATCGCCAGCCCTTCACGTCTGCACGCCGACCACGCGTGCCGCGCGCTGGAGGCCGGGCTCGCGGTCCTGGTGGAGAAGCCGCTGTCCACCTCCGTGGAGGAGGCCGAGCGGGTGCTCGAGACGTCGCGCAGGACCGGCCGTCCCGTGGTCGTCGCCGAGAACTACCGCTACTGGCCCTCGGAGCGCACGGTGCGCCAGATGCTCCGCGAGGGCCGCATCGGCACCGTGGACTCGGCGATGCTCGTGGATCGGCGCCGCATGCCCAGCCACACGGAGGGGCCCTGGCTCGCCTCGATCGAGTACCCGCAGCTCCAGGAGATCGCGGTTCACCACTTCGACAGCCTGCGAGCGCTCTTCGATCGCCGGCCGACCGACGTGACCGCGCGTGTGTGGAATCCGCCGTGGAGCGACTACGGTCACGGCTCCAGCAGCGAGGCGCTGCTGGACTTCGAGGGCATCCGGACCCAGTACCTGGCCACGATGACCTCGCACCGCTACGGCTTCTCCCTCTGGATCGAGGGGGAGAAGGGCGTGATCTGGACGAACCGGAAGTACGTCGCCTGGCGGAAGCCGGGGAGCCGTATCTTCAGGCCGGTCCGTCGGATCTCCGTGCCGCCCGGCGACGAGGCGCCCTACCCGAAGGGTGGCACGACCTCGCTCCTCGACGCCCTGCGGGATGCGGTCGTGGCCGGCACGCCGGCCGAGACGAGCGGGGCGGACAACATCTGGAACGTGGCGATGCTCCAGGCCGCGAAGCTGTCGGACCGGGAGGGGAGGACCGTCCGGATCGAGGAGGTCTGGCCCGGCGCCGCCGGCGCCTCCACCGCGGCGGGCGGCCGCACGACGCCCCGGGCCGGGCGCTGACGCGGTGCGCGTCCTCCTCATCGGGCTCGACTCCGCTGACGCGGAGCTGATCGAAGGGTGGATGGAGGAGGGCGTCATGCCCCACTTCGACCGCCTTCGCCGGGACGGCATGTGGACCCGCGTGGGCACCACCGCAGAGATCATGCACGTCTCGGCGTGGCCCACGATCTACACGGGAACCACGCCGGGGCACCACGGCCTCTACCACGCCTATCAGGTCGCGGCGGGCCGCCAGACCATCGGTCGGGCCGTGCCCTCGCGCTCGCCGGTCCCGCCGTTCTGGAAGAACCTGGACGAGGCAGGCCGGCGCGCCATCGTGATGGACGCCTTCATGGACTACCGCCTCGAGGGCTTCCGCGGCATCCAGATCCTGGAATACGGTACGTGGACGTGGTTCGGTGAGCCCGGATCGACGCCGCGGGGGATGTTGAAGGAGATCCAGCGGCGCTACGGTCCCTATCCGGCGCCCGAGCACACCGACCAGGTGCGCGTCCCGGACCAGCCCCGTCGCTTCCTCGACCAGCTCGTCGCCGGCACGGAGGTCAAGGCGCGCATCGTCCGCGACCTCATGCGCGAGCAGAGCTGGGACATGCTCTTCGTGACGTTCGGGGAGCCGCACGGGGCAGGGCACTACCTCTGGCACTTCGGCGACGAGGACTATCCGATCCACATGGTGCACCCCTCCTTCGAGGGGTCGCACCCGATGCGGGAGGTGTACGCGGCCATCGACCGTGCGGTCGGCGCGATCGTCGAGGCCTCCGACGACGACACGACCGTGATCGTCACGTCGGGCGACGGGATGGGGCCCAACTACTCGGGCTGCCACATGATGCCAGAGCTCCTGCACCGGATGGACCTCTTCCACTCCGAGAGCGTGGGACGGTCCCGCTCCGACGGCCCGCCCCCGAAGAAGAAGGGCCTGCTCTCGGCGATGAGGCAGGCCATCCCCATCGAGTGGCGGCAGGCGGTGAGCCGCTGCCTCCCGCGCAGCGCCCGCTACCGCCTCAGCCTCAAGTGGATGAACAGCGGGATCGACTGGAGCCGCTCCCGCGCCTTCTGCATCCCCAACTCGAACGAGGGGTACTTCCGTGTCAACCTGCGCGGGCGCGAGCCGATGGGGCTTGTGGAACCCGGCGCGGAGTACGACGAGGTGCTCGGGCGGATCCGCGAGCAGCTCGAGGGGCTGACCAACCCGCGGAACGGCGTGCGTGCCGCCGAGCGCATCACACTCGTCGACGACGTCTTCTGCGGCGTGCGCAGGGAGGACCTTCCGGACGCGTCGATCTCCTGGGAGGCGAGCGCCCGCATCGCCGGCGAGCTGGACACGCCGGAGTTGGGGCACATCGACGTGGGATCGGCCGGGTACGAGATCTCACCCTTCTACACCGGGAACCACCGTCCCAACGCCTTCGTCCTCGCCCGCGGCCCCGGTGTGTCGGCCGGCGCGAAGCCGGAGGGTGGCGCCCACATCCTCGACATCGCCCCCTCCGTCCTCGCCCTCCTGGGCGTGGACGCACCGCCGCACTTCGAGGGAAGGGCGCTTCCGGAGCTGATCCCTTGACGCCCGATACCGAGCGGCGGGCCGGGTGGTCGTCCACGCACACGCGCTCCACCACCTCAGCGATGCAGCCGGGTCCACCGGAGTTCACGTCCGCCGCGCGCGGGGCCGCGCTCTACATGGCGGCGAACGCCGCACTGACGGTCTCGGGGTACGTCGTCGCCGTCGTCCTGGGTCGCGGGCTGGGGCCCGCCTTCTACGGCGTGTACGGCCTGATCTACTCGGTCCTCATGAGCGTGGAGCTGATCGGACGGCTTGGGGTGCCGCAGGCGCTCAGCCAGCGCATCGCCTCGACGCAGGGGTCTTCCCGCGATCTCGAGAGCGCCGGGGTCGCGATCTCGGGGCTGGTGAACCTCGTGATCTTCGCGGCATTCTGGCTCTCCTCGCCCGCCCTGGCCCGCCTCTTCGGGGTCGAGGACGGTGCGCACCTCTTCCGGATCGCCTCGCTCGACATCCCGTTCTACGGGCTCTACGTCGTGGGGGCCCACATCCTCAACGGACGCCGGCGTTTCGCCGCGGAGGCCGGGGGCATCCTCGCATACAGCGCCGTCCGGACCGCCGGGATCCTGCTGCTCTTCTTCTGGCTCGGGCTCTCGGTGGAGGCCGCGCTCCTGGTCAACGTCGCAACCTCGGTGGTGGGGTTGACCTACGTCTTCTCCTTCGCCGGCCTTCCGCGGCTCGCCCTCACGCGCGTCCGGATGCGCGAGCTGGCATTGGCCGCGGTGCCGATCGGGATGTTCGGCATCGGCACGCAGGTGCTCAGCAACCTGGACCTCTGGGTCCTGAACGCGGTCGGCCACACCGTGCCGGAGGCGACGAAAGGGCTGTACGTGGCGGCGACGAGCCTGGCCAAGATGCCCTACGTGGTCCACATGGTCATGATGGCGGTCCTGATCCCCACACTGGCGCGCGCCCTCACGGCAGGGGATCGGGAGACGGCGCACAAGGCGATGAACGGGACCGCGCGCTTCCTCGCGGTCGGGCTCCTCCCCGCCAGCGCGCTCGTCGCCGTCGCCGCCCGGCCCATCCTGGAGCTGACCTTCTCCGAATCCTATGCGGCGGGAAGCGGGCTGCTGGGGATCCTCATCTTCGCGCACGGCCTCCTCTACCCGGTCATGATCACCGCCTCGTCCATGCTCATCGCCGCGGATCGGTCGGGCACGGCGGCGAGGGTCACGCTGCTCGGCATTCCGGTCGCCCTCGTCGCCGACGTCACCCTGACCTCCCTTTTCGGTGCGACCGGAGCGGCCGTCGGCGCGCTGCTGAGCTTCGGGGCGGCGGCCGTGGCGGCCGTGGCCGCGGTGCATCGGCAGGTCCTGCGGGTCGAGGCTCCCAGGGGGCTCGTCACCGTGGTCGTGGCCTCCCTGGGGGTCGCGGCAGCCGGTGCGGCCATTCCAGCCGGACCCCGGCTCATCGTGCCGGAGATCCTGGTCCTGGCCGTCGTCTACCTGGCCGTCCTGGCGAAGCTCGGCGTGGTCGGAGCGGACGACCTGGCCCTGCTGCGCAAGAAGCGCGCGTAGGCAGGTCGGACCCCGAGGTCCTCCCCGTGGGCGTCCGGCGCGCCGGGGGGCTCAGCCGGCTACGGTGGCGGCCTGCGACACCGTGCCCGCCCCCGACACGCGGTCCAGGAGGGCCTCCACGTCCTCGAGGGGCTCCCCGTGCACGATCAGACGGCCCCAGATCTCCAGGCAGAGGATGCTGAAGAACCCCTGGACGTTCCGCCTCCATTCGTCGAGGAAGTCCCGCAGCACGTCCCTGCGCAGGCCGATCTCACCCTCGCAGAATCCGCCCCGGAAGACCTCGACGGAGACGAGCGGCTCGAGATAGTCCGCAAGCGGTAGGGGGAACCCCGTCTTCTTGCGTTTCCAGATGGTGGGGGGCAGGTAGTCCGCTGCGATCTTCCTCAGCACCCATTTGTTGGCCCGCTTCCCGATCCGGTAGTCCAGGGGGAGGTTGATGGCCTGGTGGACGAGTCGATGGTCCAGGAATGGAACGCGGCACTCGATCGAGTTCGCCATGCTCGTCCGGTCGAGCCGGCGCAGGAGCGGCGTGAGGAAGTCGCTCAGGTCCGCGAGCATGCTGCCGAGCAGGACGCGATCCGCGTCGCGCCGCACGAACCCGTACGCCCGCTCGCACGTCGCCTGCCATTCCTGCCGCGCGAAGCCGTCGGTGAGCTTGGCCGTGAACGGAACCAGCTCCCGTGCATGCATGGTCAGAGGGATGCCCGCCGAGGCGAACGCCAACAGCTCGAAGCGTGAGCGCCAGCGGTCCGGAAGGAGCTCGAGCAGAGGCTTGACCCGCAGGACGCGGGCGGTCTTGGCGTAGCGGTCGTAGCCTCCGAAGAGCTCGTCGGCACCCTCTCCGGAGAGGAGGACGATGATCCCGTTCTCCCGCGCCACCCGGGAGATCAGGTGATAGGCGACGGAGTTCGGGTGGGTGAGCGGGAGGTCGCACTGGAGCACGACCCTGGGAAGCTCCCGGCGGAAGATCTCGCCGTTCAGCGGGAAGGAGATGAACCGCAGGCCGAGGTGCTCGGCGAGCTGGCGCGCGAAGACGCTCTCGTCGAGCTCGCTGTTGCCTTCGATGGCGACGTTGAAGACGGTGAGGTCCCTGGTATGCTCGGCGGCGATGGCCGTCACGAGGCTGGAGTCGAGCCCACCGCTGCACAGCGTGCCCACGGGCACGTCCGCGATCAGCCGCTGCTCGACCGCGCGATCGAGCGACGCCCGGATCTCCGCGACCACGTCGTCGGGGGAGGCCTGCCGGTAGCGCGCGTATGTCTCCGGGTCCACGAAGTCGGTCGGCCGGTAAAACGGGTGGCGCTCGATCTCGCCCCCCTCGATCGTCACGATCTCGCCCGGCAGAACCGAGTGGATCCCCACCAGGAGGGTGTCGGGGGTCAGGATGTCCACGTTCCGGTGAAGCGACCACTCGATCAGGGACCGGCGGTCGACCTCGAGCTCCGGGTCGGGCAGGCGGACGCCCTTGATCTCCGACGCGAAGGCGATGCCGTCACCGTGCCGCCGGTAGTACAGCGGCTTGATCCCGTAACGGTCGCGCACGAGGTGGACCCGCCCTCCGTCGCGGTCGTGGATCGCGAAGGCGAACATCCCGACGAACCTGTGGAGGCTCTGCTCGCCCCACTCCATGAAGGCGTGGAGCACGACCTCCGTGTCGGTCTGGGACGTGAACGCGTGGCCGAGTGCGACCAGCTCTTCCCTCAGCTCCCGGAAGTTGTAGACCTCCCCGTTGTAGGTGATCCACCACCGTCCGGCCGCGTCGCCCATGGGCATGTGGCCCGCGTCCGACAGGTCGATGATGCTCAGCCGGATCGAGCCCAGGCAGGCGTTCTCGTTGACGACGACGCCGATGTCGTCGGGGCCGCGGTGGCGCTGACCGTCGCACATTCCGCGGACGAGGTCGGCGACTCCGTCGGGCGCGACCGCCGCGTCGGAGATCAGGCCGGCGATTCCGCACATGGTCTTCTCGTGTGGGCAGGGCCCGGCTGAACGGGGGACCGGGGGGACGGTCGGCGGGCAAATGAGCGGGAAAAGCGCCAACCGCCGGTCGCCGCAAAGCGGCCTCGACATCGGCGCCGACCGGCCCGTATCTTGCTGCGAAAATCAAACTACCTCAAACGCGGAGGCGCGTCGATGCCCTGGGTGCACGAAGCCGGTCGGTCGGGGGCCCACGGCGGCTCCAGCGTGGTCGATTTTGCGGGGGCCGGCGCGCGGTGAGCCCGCTCCCGACATTCTCGGTGGTCGGCGCCCCGAAGTGCGGGACGACGTCCCTCTTCCACTACCTGGGGCAGCACCCCGGGATCTTCCTTCCCCGCCAGAAGGAGCTCCACTACTTCACGTACGATATCCTCGTCTCCAGGGTCGCCGGCCCGGGCGACGACCATGTCGTGCGCTACGCTTGCGCCACCCGAGCCGAGTACGAGCGGGCCTTCGAACCGGCCACGACCGAGCCCGCTCTGGGCGACGTCTCGCCCTCGTACTTCGAGCACCCGGAGGTGGCGACCCGCATCCGCGACGAGCTCGACGACCCGCGCGTCGTCATCCTCCTGCGCAACCCCATCGAGCGGACCTATTCGCAGTACATGCACCTCGTGCGCGACACCCGCGAGACCCTGACGTTCTGCGAGGCGCTCGACGCCGAGCCGGAGCGCGTCGAGGACGGCTGGGGGAACATCTGGCACTACACGTCCAATTCCTTCTTCGCAGACCCCCTGCAGACGTACCTGGACACGTTCGGTAGCGAGCGCACCAAGGTGATCCTCTTCAGGGACTTCATCCAGCAGCCCGAGGAGACGCTGTCGGACCTGTGCGGCTTCCTCGAGGTGGACCCCGGCTGGCGGTTCGAGTCGACCGCGGTCCACAACCGTTCGGGCCGGCCGAGGTCGCGCCTGCTGGCTGCGTTCGCAACGCGCCCGGGCCCCGTGGTGAAGCGTATCGTGCGCGCGCTCCCCGAGCCGCTGGTTCGAACGGCGAAGCAGGCGCTGTCCCGCGCGAACGTACGCGAGAAGGCGGAGATGGACCCGGATTCCCGGGAGCGGCTCCGGGAGCTCTTCCAGGAGGACGTCGCGCGAGTCGCCGACCTCCTGGAGCGGGACCTCGGCTTCTGGGGCATCCAGTAGCCGGGAGCGCCGAGCTCACCAGCCTCGAGCTGTATCTCGGGGGTCGGCCCTCCGCCGTCTTCGGCACGGAGCGGTTGGTCGACGTCGGTGCGGGCGTCTATCCGTGCTACTACCTGCGAGAGGGCGATCGAGTACGCGTCTCCACCTCCGCCGCGTCCCTGATCGCGTCCACGGAGCGGATCGTCCGGGACCGTCGGTTCGATCCGCCCGACTACCTCGCGGAGACGAAGGAGCGGCGCATCCGCGTGCCTGCGCGACGACCTCGGAGACCGGCTCGCGGGCCGGCCGATCGAGTGGAGCGAGGCGAACCCACTCCGGCGCCGTGGTCCTATCCGGATCCGCCGGATCCCATAGGCGTGTACCGCCGACACCTCGCGCGTCTGCTAGCCTCGCCCTCCGGACGCTGGAGGCGTGCCCCGCGCGCGCAGGTGGTCCGCCAGCCGCACGGCGAGGGCGACGATCGTCAGCGTCGGATTCTTGTGGCTGACCGACGGGAAGACGGAGCTGCTGGCCGCGTACAGACCGCGCACGCCGTGCACCTGGGCGTCGGTGTCGACCACCCCGCCGCGCGGGTCGGCGCTCATGCGCGTGGTGCCCATGTGGTGGGAGGCGTCGGTGAAGCGCATCTCGTCTCCGCCGCGTTCGAGGGTGCCCACCCCGGAATCCGCCAGCGACTTCTCGAGCAGCGTCTGCAGACGGTACACGGAGGCGCGTACGTCGTCGCCCACCTTCCAGTTCAGCACGAGGCGGTTGAGACCCAGGGGATCCTTCTCCCTTCCGAGCTTGACCCTGCTCTCTGGATCTGGCGGCTGCTCGCAGAAGTAGACGACCACGCGGCTGCCGCCTCCCCGGTCCCGCCGCAGCATCCGCTTCGCGCGCCAGTACGCCCGGTACACGAAGTGGGGCATCAACTCCTTGGGCGTCAGGAGGTACATCAGCCCCGCGATGTCGCCGAGCTCGCCACGGCCCACCTTCCAGCGGCTGCCGGCATAGCCCTTCCGCAGCAGCACCTTCATGGTCTGGATGAACGAGTGGTACTGCTTCGCGGTGTAGTCGGAGTGCTCGACCTCGAGCGTCGCGTAGTGGTCGAGGAGCCCCTCCCGTCGCCGTATCTCGGGGGAGAGGCCGATGCCGAGCTGCACTTTCCCGTCCGGTAGCGGGCGGCCGTTCAGCATGGAGAGTGGGGCGTCGGGGTTGAGCCGGACCCGGCCGTACACTGCGCGTGGGTGGTCCATGAAGTAGCGCCCCACGAGGTCGTGCGCGTTGCCGATCCCGTTGGCGTGCCGGTCCCGGGACACGAGGAGGAGCCGGGCGGTCTCCAGCCCGCCGCATGCGAGCACCACCGCGCCTGCCCGCACGCGGAAGCGGCCCCGCGTGAGGGTGGCGAAGTCCACGGCCTCGACCCGGCCGCCGGCTTCGTCGAGCGACACGTGCGTGGCGTTGCCGTGCAGGATGAGGCGCACGTTGCGCGATCGCCGCATGGCGCCCCGGTACGCGGCCCCGAAGCGCTTCGGGCGCTTCGCCCAGAGGGAGACGGTGGGCTCGAGATCGTCGTGCCCGTAGACGCCGCGCTCACTGTCGGAGAGGTGTCGGTCGTAGCGCTCGGCGTCGAACATCCCCATGTCCGGGAGACCGAGGATCCGGGCGGCGCGCGCATGGAAGCGATCCAGCTCCCGGTAGGGAAGCGGCCACCCCGAATCGGCCACCCAGGGCCGGGCGTCGAAGTCGGCGGGCGTCATCTTCATGCTCCGTCCCGCCCACAGATTGCAGCTCCCCCCGTAGTAGCGGGCCCGGGACATGAAATGCTCGCGGATCGGATAGCCCCGGTTGTCCAGGTCGTAGAGCGACTGGGTGTCCTCCTCCGGAGCCTCGCCACCGGCCTCGACGAGGCAGACGTCCAGGCCGGAGCCGTCCAGCTCGCCGGCCAGGGTCAGGCCGGCCGCGCCCGCGCCCACCACGCACACGTCAGCCGTGAGCACGGTGCCGTCCTCGAGCTGGCGGGCGTCGAGGATGCTCAAGGGAGCTCCGGCATCGGGGCATGGCCTCCGTGGTGCCCGTCGGCGTCCGACGGGACGGATCCCACCCCGTCGAGGCTCAGCAGACCCGTCTCGCACACGTCCCGGTAGCGGTCGAGCGCGGGTCGGGCGGTACGCTCCTGCGTAGCGAAATCGACCCCGAAGAGCCCGAAGCGCGCGGTGGTCCCCAGGGCCCATTCGAAGTTGTCCATCAGCGTCCAGTGCAGGTAGCCACGGACGTCGACGCCCTCCTCCAGCGCCTCACCGACGCGCGCGAGGTGCTCGACCAGGAAGGAAGTGCGCAGGCTCTCGTCGTCGGTGGCGATCCCGTTCTCCGTGACCAGGAGCGGCACGCCGTAGCGCGAGAAGCGCCGCAACGTCTCCGTCAGGCCGTCCGGGTACACCTCCCACCCCACGTCGCTGAAGGGTCCCCGGTCGGCGTGGTGGTCGGAGCGGCACTCGGTCCCGGCGAAGGGGATGATCCCGGAGCTGCCTCCACGGACCACGGTCCTCGTGTAGTAGTTGATGCCGATGAAGTCGAAGGGACGTCCGCCCCGCTCCCTGCCCAGGAGGAGGAAGAACGACCGGTTGAGCACCAGATCCCGCAGCCAGGCCGCGAAGCGGTCGAGGGCGCGGGTGGGGTCGCACGGCTGGAGGAGGGGGGCGCTGTGCGCGAAGCCCACGCTCGCGTCCGGGCGTGCCGCACGGATCCTGTCGCGCGCCGCGCGGTGCGCCCGAGCCATGTTGCGGAACGAGCGCGCGGCGGCCACCCACGCCCTGCGCCGGCAAGGTGGCCAGTCACCCACGATCCAGGCGTGCTTCACGTAGACGGTCGGCTCGTTCACCGTCAGCCAGTACCGGACGTCCTCGCCGAGCTCACGGGCGACGAGCTCGGCATAGCGAGCGAAGCACTCGACGCTCCGTCGGTCGCTCCAGCCGCCACGTTCGGCGACCCAGGTGGGGAGGGTGAAATGCTGGAGCGTGACCACCGGCTCGATCCCGCGGGACCGGAGCGCGTGGATCACGTCGCGATAGTGCTCCACGGCCTCGGTGCTCCACTCCCCGGGCGTGGGCTGCACCCGGCTCCACTCGATCGAGAAGCGGTGCGCGTTGTGCGCGGCGTGGCGGGCCCTGTCGAAGTCGGCCTCGTAGAGGTCCCAGTGCCGGCACGCGTCGCCCGACGCGTGAGGCAGCCGGCCGGCCTCCTCGAACGCCCACCAGTCGTTCCAGCGGTTTCCGCCTTCGACCTGATGGCTCGCCGTGGCCGCGCCCCACAGGAAGTCCCGGGGGAAGCGGTAGCTACGGGGCCTGGGCTGTCGGCCCCGGCCCGTCCGGTCACTGCCAGTCCGTGAGCCCGTACTCTTGCGCATGTTGCTGGAGATGGCTCAGGACTGCTTCGGCGATCACCCGGTAGCCGGCCGCGTTCGGGTGACCGTCCACCTCGAAGAAGAGCTTCCTGCCCTTCCTCGCCTCGTCCTGCAGCGGGACCGTGAGGTCGAGGACAGGGACGCCGCGCTCCCGGAGTGCCTGGGCGATGGGCGCCAGGACCTGGGGAGGCACCTCGTCGCGCAGCGGCAGGTACACGCCCTCCTTCGTGGGGAAGAGGAGCACGAGGAAGGCCGTGTTGTTCTGCGCCGCCAGGGCTCTCGCCTGCTCGGTGAGCTCGAGCACGCGCGTGAACTCCTTCGTGCCGGGGGCGCCGAGCTTGGCCTGACCCTCCAGGAGGGACGGCGTGAAGCGTATCCGGCCCCCGTCGGAGAAGATCGCGGGGTCTTCCTTGTCCGGCGAGGCGTGACTCGCCGTCTCGCGCACGAGCCAGTAGAGGTAGGTGCGCTGCAGGAGGGTCGACAGCGTGCCCGGCTTGTGGCCGTGGTTGAACTTCCACGTGCTGAAGTCGCCGGGCGATCCCGCCGAAAGCCAGGCGTCGAACTCGTCCTGGTCCTGGAAGTCGTTGCCCGGGAAGAGCCCGAACAGGACCACGCGTGGGTGCAGCGGCGCGCCGATGCGCTCGTAGATCCGGAAATACTGCTGCGGGGCCATCCCGGGGAGGCCGAGGTTGATCAGACGGCTGTTCGGCAGCGCACGGGCGACCCGCGCGCTCCACGTCGAGTCGTCCGGAACGCCGAAGCCGAAGACCTCCGAGTCTCCGACGGCCACGACCTGGGCCGTGTCGGGCCAGGGTGAGGGATTGCGGAAGCCGTGCTCGTCCGTGCGATAGCGGAAGAGCGCCTCACCCGTGCCGCCCTCGCCGGCGTAGTTCTCCGGATAGAGAAAGCCGATGTAGGGATCCGCCCGCGAGAGCAAATCGTGCTGGTGCACCCAGTGGGCTCGCAGGCGCGGGGCGGGCGGCATGAGGTGGGGGAACAGCCTCAGGATGCCCTCCACCGCAACGATGGCGATGACCACGGTCGCCACTCCGAGCGCCGCGTTCGTCGCCAGGGACCGGATTCGCGAGGGCATGTTCTCTCGGTTGGATCGAGGTGTCACGGCGCCCGCCGTCCGCGAGCTCCCGCGGGGTCGTTCGGGGGGAACCGCGGGGCAGGTTGCCGCGACGTCCGGCTCGAGCCTCGAGGGGTCGGCCCCGTCACGCGCGCATCGTGGATGAGAGCGAGTTTCGCGCCCGCCCCGGCTCCGTGTCAAGCATCGCGGCCTGGCGCCAGGCCGCTCGCGGGGCCGAGGAGCGGTGGGGTGTGGGGGGTCACGAGCCAGGGTTGCCGGACGCGTCCACCGGAGGGGGAAGAACCCCCTCCTGCCGGACCCAGGCGGCGATCGTCTCCGCCGCTATCCGGTTGCCGAGCGCGTTGAGGTGCATGTCGGCGAAGTAGAAGGGGGGCCCCTTCCGCCCGGCGAACGCCGGATACAGGTCGAGGGTGGGGAGGCCCCGCTGCTCGAGCCCCGATCGGACGGCCTCGATCGACCGCAGGATCTCGGGTGCGGCCTCCGCGCCGTACAGCTCCTCCTTGCAGGGGATCAGCGCCACGACGAACCGGGCTCCCGCCGCCTCGACCTCCGCCCGCAGCCGCTCCAGAGGGGTGAAGAAGACGTCCTCGAGGTCGGGCATTCCAGGGCGTGACATCCCCTGGGCCAGCCGATCCTGGTCCTGGTTGGAGAGGACCATGTCGTCGCCGTCGGGGAAGCGCACCAGCACGGCCCTCCCCTCGTCGTCGGCGAGGGGACGCACCGCGTGGCGGAGGACGGTGAGCAGTCGCGACCGACCGAGCTGGCGTCGCAGGAACCGGACGGTGCGGTCCGCCGTCGAGGCCTCGGCCTTTCCAGCGGGCACCCGCGTCGGGTGGTCGAGATGGGTATCCCCGAAGGCCATACGATAGTGCGTGTAGTCGGCATCGGGGCGGCCCTCGCGCTTCCATTGCTCGAGCTTCTGCGCGTTGTCGATGTCCCAGACGGCCCAGATCGTGGCGACGACGAGCCGGGGGGTACGGGGAGCGGCATAGCGCCGCCAGGTGAGGAGCTCGTGCTCGGGTCCCCCTCCCGGAAGTCCCAGATTCAGGACGGTGCGCCCGCCCAGCATCTCCCCCAGCAGGGTCGTGAACTGCCCCGCCATTCCCAACCCTGGGCCGATCAGGAGCGAGTTCCCGAGCACGGCCACGTCCACCCGATCGGGCCAGGGCTCCGGGTTCGGGAAGCCCGCGTGGTCGGTCACGAGCGTCCAGCGGTACTCCTCGGTCTCGATGGAGTCGTGCAGCGAGGGCGCCAGGAGCGCACCGAGCTCGGGGTCCGGGGCGTAGGTCAGCCTTCCGAGACTCGTCTGGGCCTTGACGAGCTCCTGGAAGGCACGTGCGCCGGGGTCCGCGGCGCCGGCCAGCACGCGGACGCGATCGGGATCCGTGCCCACCCGGGCCGCCGCTTCGCCCAGGATCGCCAACGCCGCGAGGAGGGTCACGCCGGCGAGGAGACGGATCGTCCGCCTGAGAGCGGGAGATCGAGTCGGTGCCATGGGAGGGGCTCTTCGGGTCGTGTTGCGTGGCGTCGGCGGTCCGAACGATAAAGCCGCGAGGGGAGAGGAGCCAAGGAAGCCCGGAGCCGCCTCACCGGAACCGTCGGGGAGCACCCGTCAGCGGACGCCCGGACATGGCGCGGGGCTGCGCGACCCCGAGCGCCGCCAGGGCCGTGGGGGCGAGGTCGAGGATCGTGGCACCGGACCGGAGAGTCCCGCCTTCGACCGTGGGGCCGACGACGATCGCGAAGCCCTGGGCACAGTGGTTCCCGCTGCGGCCGTCGGGATAGCCCCCGGGGAGGTCGCGGAAGATCGATCCGAAGCAGTCGGAGCGGATCTCACGTCGGGCGGAGGCGGGGCGGTCGTCCCAGACGACCGTGAGATCGGGAAGGTCGGCCCTCCGCCCCTCCGGCACCGGCAGCTCCTCGGGTCGCACCACGCGTCGGACGACGGGCGTTCCGGTCTCCACGTCGACGAAGGTGAGCAGCCCCTCGGTCAGGCGCCGGACCAGCGCGTCATACTCCGCCCCCGGCTCCACGATGCCCTCGGCCTCGCGGCCGCGCAGGTTGATCCGCACGAACCCGTGCAGGTCGCCGGTGAGGCAGAAGGCCGGCGTCCGCGTCCAGTCCAGTCGTGACGTCCGCCAGAAGGCGCTGAGACGGTCCTGCACCGGGAGGGGGAGGCTGCGCTTGACGGCGTCCCGCCACCGGCGCGGCACCGACCGCCGGATGCGGCGGAGCAACGGGTCCGCGACCACATGGTCGGTGTCGGCTCCCAGGATCCGGGCCACCATCGTGGGGAGGGCGTCTACCAGGGAGGTGTTCGGCCCCATCCCGTGCAAGGCGAAGACCACGACGGTCGTCTCAGGTCCCGCGCTGGCGACGAGCGTGCCCACGGCGCGGTCGACCGCCTCGTAGACCGCGCCGAGGGCGGTCTTCAGCTCAGCGTGCTCGTGTGCGCCGCCGCGCCCCGTGCTCCCAGCGGCACTCCAGAGCTTGTGCCCGGCCCGGTGCGCGGTGGAGAGGCAGACGATGCCCAGGTCCCACGGCTCGTCCTCCAGCAGGTGCGTGCCCACGGCGGCCACCCGCCCCGACGTCGCGACGAGCGAGTCCCTCTCCTCCAGGAGTCGGCGCACCTCCACGCGGGCGTGGACCTCGTCCAGGAGCGGGGCCTTGCCGAACCGGGCCTCCACGCTGCCCAGGAGATCCGGGGGGTAGGACGCGGCGGGGCCGAAGTGCTCGTGGGTCGCCCAGCCGCTCAGCTCGACCCCGTTGAAGGGCCCCGGCGCGTAGACGAGCGGGACGTCGAAGGCCACCACGCGCGGGCCGTCCGGCCCGAGATGCCGCCAGAACGGCTCGAGCGGGAGGGTCCGCGGGTCCGGCCGCACCTCGGTCATCCGCTCCCCGGACCAGATCAGGTACGAGTACAGCCCGTGCGCGGAAACCGGCGAGCCCGTGTAGAACGAGGGCCACGGCGGTCCGACTCCGACCCCGTCGACCGGGTCGAGCCGGCCCCAGGCGCCGCGAGCGCGCAGGGACGCCAGGTTCGGCAGGTGCCCCTCGTCGCTCCAACGCTCCACGAGGCTCGGGTCGGCCGCGTCGAGGCCGATCATGAGCACGCGCCCGCCTGCGGGCGTCAAGCGTCTTCCTCGTCGAGGGGTGTGCCCTTGCCCAGCAGCCCGGTCACGCGCAGCTGGAGGCCGCGAACCGTCACCCCGGCGGGGAGGTTGATGCGCGGCACCCGCCCCCGGTCGTGGGGGGCGGTCCAGGGCCCGCCCTCGATGCGAAGGACGCCGGCGTGGCCGACCTCGAGAGCCAGGCGGCGGGTCGCGGCCGATCCGCAGCCGTAGGGAAGCGCCAGCCACGGGGGGGCGCTTCGCCCGAAGCCCTCGATCCAGGCGCGTGTGCGCTCGAGATTCACTCGCAGCTCCTCCTCGCTCAGGCTGGGGAGGTGCTCGTGCTCCCACGCGTGCGACCCGACCTCGATGCCGTCTCCGCGGTGCGTCTCCAGCTCTCCGCGTGTGGCGATGCCGTAGCTCGGAGGAAGGTCGGGCGCCGGGCCGTCGGGGAAGGCCCACCGGCGGACCGCCTCGCCGCGGCCACCCAGCTCCTCCAGGGCGAAGGCGCGTGCTTCGGGGGTGAGCCGGCCGGCCTCGGCCATCCGGTCCCACCAGGTGCCACTCGCGCCCAGGAGTCCGGGCGACACGAAGACGGTGGCCGGGAGGCCGCGCGCGCGTAGCTCGGGAAAAGCGAGCGTCACCGCGCCGCGGTACGCGTCGTCGAAGGTGATGACCGCGCGCGGCCCATCGCCGCCGGCCGACAGCGCCTCGTCGAGCGTCGTCACGCGATGGCTGGACGCCACCCACTCGATCTGCGCGAGGAAGTCCGGGAGGGGGAGGTGCAGGCTCGCGTCCCCCCGGCCCACCTCCCCGGGCTCGACCACGTTGTGGTAGGCCAGGATCGCCACACGACCCCGGTGGAGTCGGCGCAGGAGGGCCGCGAGGCCGGACGCCGTCCCCGCCACCTCGACGGCGCCCCGGGCGGCACGTCGGAGTGCCCCTCGCGCGCGGAGCGGGAGGGATGTCGCGGCCATGGTCAACGGAGACGGCCCCCGCCGTCGGATGGACCCGCGAAGGGGGCGCGCATCACGGAGCGACGCGTGGACTCGGAATCGGACACGTTGGGCAGCGGTGCGCGGGATCGGGGCGATCGGGGAAGGCCCGCCCCAGCGGGAACCTGCCGCAACGATTGCGTGGGGTCCGTTTCCGGTCAACCCTTGCGGACGCCCGGTGGCACATGCCGGTGGAACGGCTTTCTTGCGTCGGTCGAGTGGGCGATCTACCGTGCTTTCAGGCCCTCGTCCACCGCAGGGTGGTCGCGCGCCCCGGGTTCGCGGCTCCGACCAGCTCCTCGTCGGGGCGCACCGCCAACCGGTTCCACCGTACCCCCCTGGCGCGACCGGCCCCCTCCGGTCGGCGCCGGCCTCGTACAGAGCCCGAGCCATCACCGCATGGAAAACGCCGGCGATCGTCGTTTCGAGCGCTTCGCGCTCGCCACCCTGCTCGTCGTCGCCTTCGTCGGCCGCTGGTGGCTGCTCGGGGCGCGCTGGGTCAACCCCGACGAGGGCGCCCACCTCATGGACGGCCGGTTGGCGCTCCAGGGGCTGATTCCCGGCTTCGACTTCGGTTCCAGGCAGGTGCTGTACGTGTACCTCAATGCGCTGGCCCTGAAGCTGTTCGGGCTCGACTACGTCCACGCGCGGCTTCTCGCGGTTGGCTGCACGTTGGCGACCGGCGTGCTCCTCTACCTGATCGGGCGGACGCTCTTCGACCGCAACGTGGGACTCCTGGCCGCCGCGCTCTACCTCCTTCTCCCCTTCCCGTTCCTCCTGTCGATGAACGCGAAGACGGAGCCTCCCTCGATCCTCTTCGCGGCGGGCGCCATCTGGGCCACGATCGCGGGACTGCGCCGGGCCGACGCGGTGCGGTGGGCCGGCGTGCTGGCGGGGGTGCTCCTGGCCGCCGCGTTCTACACCCGCGAGTCGGCGTTGGGCGTGGTGCTCGCGTGCGGCCTCGTCCTCCTCTTCGGGTACTGGATGCGCTGGGGAAAGCTGGCGCGTGCCGCGGCATGGACGGCCGTCGGCTTCGCCGCGGTGTGCGTGGCGGTCATGGGGATCTACTGGATCGTGGTCGGGACGCCGATGCTGGACAACCCGAGCTTCAACCCCCTCGCCTTCGTGCTCCACAACCTCGGGGCGCTCAACCCGTCCGCGATGCTCGGCGGGAACGAGTCGACCGCCCCCGTCGTGGAGACCGCCCAGACCTACCTGGCACCGGTCCACACCGCACGCAACATCGCGGAGGCGGTGCGCCTCGTGCTCGTCCTCGCGGTCGGGGCGACGCTGGCGGTCGTCCCTGCGGTGCGCGCGTTCCTGGGGCGCAACGCGCCGCGCGCGGAGGGGGCGCCGGGGCCGCACGCGTTCCTGGTCCCCTTCGCGTGGATCGTGGGCGTGGGGCTCGCCTACGGCTTCTGGGCGGTACGCCGGGGCTTCTTCCAGGCCTACTACCTGGAGCTGCTCCCGTCGATGGCGCTCCTGGCGGCGTGGGTGGCTCTGGATTCGATCCGCTCGCTCCGGGGGAGGCGCGAGGGGTGGACGGACCTCCTCGTGGTGGCGGGGGTCGTCCTCGTGCTGTGGGTGGCACCGACGCTGGCGGGGATCCGCGAGCTGAACGGGCCGGTCTACATCACCGCCACCCTGCTGGCCGTGGGTGTCACCTACCTGTGGCGCCCGGGGCGTGGGCGGGTGTGGGGCGTGAGCGTGGCGGTCGTGGCGGGCGCCACCATGGTCACGGTGCTCGTGGCTCCGTCTCTCCCGGGGCTCCTGCGCGCCCCGCTCTACCTGGTGCTGTGGGCGGTCGCCCTCGGGGCGGTCCTGGCGGCCGCCCCCTCCACGGAGCCCACGGAGCGTCCCGGAGGCCGACCGGTGCTCGCCCTGGCGCTGTATCCGGTCCTCCTCACCGGCCTCCTCCTGACGCTGGTGGCGGACCGCCGCATCCTGAGCGTCCGCTACGACGGCGTGTGGTCGCCCGAGACCGTCCAGAGGGTGTCGTCGATCCTGCGCGCCCGGGCCCGTCCCCACGACGAGGTCCTGTCGGGTGCGGTGATCTGGGCGCTCCAGTCCGATCTCGATCCCTTCGACGACATCTCGCACCCGCTCGCGTTCGCCGACGAGATGGACGAGGAGGACCAGGAGGCCGTCGGGGCCGCGTTCCACGAGCACCCGCCGGCGTTCATCGTGCTCGACGGCTACACGGAGCGCACCTACCTCCGCCACCTGCAGAGCATCACGGACGCCATCGCGACGGACTACGAGCTGCTCGAGACGGTGCCCGGGTCACGCTTTCCCGTGATGGTCTACCGGCGCGCGGAACCGTCGGCGGAGGGCGGGCCGATCTCCCGGTAGATCTCCCGGAGGCGCCGGTTCAGGGCGCGTATGTCGAACTCCGCCTCCACGTGGCGCCTCCCGGCGCGGCCCATCCTCGACCACGACTCCGGGGCGCACAGCAGCTCGACGAGGCGGGCGGCGAGTGCCTCGGCGTCCCGCTCGGGCACGAGGAAGCCACTCTCCCCGTCGAGGACGATCTCGGGGATCCCGCTGTGCCAGGTGCTCAGGATCGGCAGCCCGCTGCTCGAGGCCTCCATGAGGACGTTGGGCAGGCCCTCCTGATCGCCGTCCCCCGCCACCACGCTCGGCAGGAGGAAGAGGTCCGCGTCGTGGAATGCCTGGCGCACGACGTCTTGCGGCTGGGCGCCCCGGAACGCCACCACGTCGGCTACACCGAGCTCCCCCGCGAGGCGCTCCAGCGGCTCCCGTAGCGGACCGTCGCCGATGATCTCGTAGACGAGGTCGGGGTGCTCGGCGCGGATGCGCGCGACGGCGCGCAGGGCGTACTCGATCCCCTTCTTCTCGACCAGTCGGGCCACGGTGAAGAGGCGCACGGGCCCGGGCTTCCGGCCCGTACCGCGCTCGCGGAAGCGGAAGGTCTCGGGATCGAGCCCGTAGTGCAGGACGCGGAGCTGGTCGGCGGGACACCCCAGCTTCTGGAGGCGCTCGCGCGCGACCTCGCTGTTCACGAGGACGCGGCGGGTGGCTGCGAAAAGCCGGTGGTAGACCTCCGGCCCCCGTTGCAGGGGGAAGCGCGAGTAGTCGTAGCCGTGGAAGCTCACCACGAGCGGGACCCCCCTGGCCTCGCCCATGAAGGCGTAGTCGAGCCCCACGTCCCCGAAGTGGCAGTGCGCCACGTCGAAAGGAGATTCGAGTGCGGCGAGGCGCGGCAACAGCTTGCGTCGCCCCCCGTAAGGCGCGCTCCGCCCTCCCGAGAGGTACCCCAGCGCGGACGGGGTCCGGAGTGCCAGCCGGCCCACCGTGCGCGCGGCGCGCAGCGCCTCCGACGAGGCCGGCGGCCGGCCGCCGGGCGGGTGCACGTAGCGCACACGGCGCCCAAGCCCGTAGGCGCGGAACGACTCGTGCACGGGCTCCCCTCCGGGGTGGCGGTCCGAGACCACGCGCACGTCCTCGCCCAGGTCGAGGAGGCCCGTGATCTGACGGAGGATGAAGGTCTCGGAAACGGCCGGGAAGGACCGGACGACTACGGCGATCCGCATGCGCGCCGCGTCAACGGGATTGCTGGTCGGGCCGGATGCTCCAGTGCGGGGCCCAGTACATGGCGCCCCACGCTCGGCGGTGCGGAAGCCGGTTGCCCCATCCCCATACATCCCGTGGAAGGACCTCGAGATGGAGCGCGTCGGTGAAGCGCGCCACGTCGCGCTCCGCGTTGCCCACGTGCACGGTGACGGTGTACTGGCCCGCGTTGATCGGGATCTCGCCGAGATCGCACCGGACCCGCCACAGGCGCGAGCTTCCCGGCTCGCTGGGTACGTTCTGCACCTTGCTGCTCATGCTCACGATCTTCCCGCCCGCGGCCAGCGCGAAGGTGAGGCCGACCGTGACGCGGTCCTGCTCCTCGGGCAGCTCCAGGCCGAACTCCCACACCAACGGGTCACCGCAGTAGACGGAGCGGTGCAGCGGTCCTTCCGAGAAGAGGAAAAAGCCCTCGGAGCCGCCCCGCACGCTCGAGTCCTCGTCCGCCGCGACGCGGCCGGGCCCGTCATCCTGCAGCGTCGACTCGAAGCGCTGGACGTACTTGTCCACCACCTCGTCGGCGGGGCCGTCGTCGGTCAGGAGCCCGCCCTCGATCAGGAGGCACCGCTCGCAGAGGGCCGTCACCGCGCCCATGTCGTGGCTCACGAAGAGGATCGTGCGACCGCTGCGCGCGACGTTCTCCATCTTCCCGAGGCACTTCTTCTGGAAGCCCACATCGCCCACCGCCAGGACTTCGTCGATGATGAGGATCTCGGGGTCGAGGTGGGCCGCGACCGCGAAGGCGAGCCGCACCTTCATCCCGCTCGAGTAGCGCTTGATGGGCGTATCGATGAACTGGTGGAGATCGGCGAAGTCGATGATCTCCTCGAGGTGGCGCTCGATGTGTGCCCGGTTCATCCCGAGGATCGCGCCGTTCAGGTAGATGTTGTCCCGCCCGGAGAGCTCGGGATGGAAGCCGGTGCCCACTTCCAGCAGGGCTCCCGTCTCCCCCTCGAGGACCGCCCGTCCCGCGCTGGGCTCCGTGACGCCCGACATGATCTTCAGCAGCGTGCTCTTCCCGGCGCCGTTCCTGCCGATGATGCCGAGCACCTGACCGCGCGGCACGTCGAAGGAAACGTCGCGCAGCGCCCACACCACGTCGGCTCCGGTGTCCGTATCGCTGAAGGTCGTCAGGCGCCGGAGGCGCTGCAGGTTGCGCAGGGGGGACTTGGCGGCCCAGGTGATCGCGTCGCGAAGCGTGTCGTGCCGTTCTTCGGCGAGTCCGATCCTGTAGCGCTTGCCGAGGTCCTCGGCGTGGATCGCGGTGTCGCTCATGGGAGTCTTCTCGAGCGGTCCGGGGTGTTCCGATCAGGCGACATCGGCGAAGACCTTCTCGGTATGGCGGAAGTACAGGGTGCCGGTGGCGAACAGCACCACGCTCGCCGCGATGGAGATGCCGGCCAACCCCCAATCGAGCGGACGAGCTCGGAGCAGGACACTCCTGAACGCCTCGATCACCCCGGACATCGGATTGAGCGCGTAGTAGACGCGGAAGCGCTCCGGGACGGAGGACATCGGATAGACCACAGGGGACATGTACATCCAGACCTGCACGAGGAACGGGCTCACGTACTTGATGTCGCGGTACTGGATGTTGAGCGCCGCCAGCCAGCATCCGGCGCCCGCCGCCGACATCAGGGCGACGATGATGAACAGCGGGAGCACGAACACGACCTGGAGCGAGGGCATCAGCGAGTAGCCCGCCATCATCACGATCAGGATGACGAACGCGATGGCGAGGTCCACCAGCCCGGCCAGGACCGGCGCGAAGGGGATGACCAGGCGCGGGAAGTAGATCTTGGTGATGAGCGCCGGGTTGCCGACCAGGCTCTGCCCGGCCTGGTTGAGCGCGGTCGAGAAGTACGTCCAGATGACGAGCGCCGTCAGCGAGAAGATCGGGTAGGGCACGCCCTCGGAGGGGACCTTCGCGAAGTTCCCGAACACGAGGGTGAACACCACCATGTTCAGGACGGGCTGCAGGATCGCCCAGCCGGCCCCCAGGACCGTCTGGGCGTAGCGGACCTTGATGTCCCTCCAGACCACGAAGAAGAAGAGCTCCCGGAAGCGCCACAGCTCCCGGAAGTTGATCCCCGGCCAGGCCCTGGACGGCTTGAATACGTGGGCGCGCGGGGAGGGCTTCGCGGCGGTGGCCACGGGGGAAGGCGCGACCTCGTTCCGGCCCCGTGTGGCGAGTTCGTCGGTGTTCTGCATCACGCGGTATGGCTCCGGTGCTTGGCGGCGCTCGTCCCCACGGCCGGGGAGGCTGTGACAAGCCCACCGCGGCGGCGGTAAAATAGCATCTGCGTTCCCACGGCCCTATGACCGGCGCGCGCCGGGGGCGCCGTCCTTCTAGGTTCGACGACATGAGCTCCGAACTGAACGTCTCGGTGATCCTGGCCACGTACGGACGCCCGGACTTCCTCGATGCGACGCTGGCCGGGATCGCCCGCTCCGAGCTGGGGCGGGACCGGTTCGAGGTGGTGGTCTGCGACAATGCCGGCGACGCGGCGACGCGCGCGGTGTGCGAGGCGCACGCCGGCGCGATGACGTTGCGCTATCTGGTGGAGACGCGGCGCGGCAAGAGCCACGCGCTCAACCGGGCGATCGAGGAGGCGTCGGGCGCGCTCTTCGTCTTCACGGACGACGACATCCTTGCGCCGCCCGACTGGCTGCCGTCCCTGCGGCAAGGTGCGGAGCGGTGGCCGGACCACGTCCTCTTCGGGGGCAGGGTGCTCCCCGCCTGGCCCGGCGGGCTCCCGTCCTTCCTGGAGGGGAGTCGCTACCTGGGCGTCTGCTTCACGCTCCTGGATCCGGACGCCCCGGAGGGTCCGCTCGAGGGCTTCCGGCCGTTCGGGCCGAACATGGCCGTTCGCCGGGAGCTCTTCGACCAGGGGCTTCGGTACAACACCGAGGTGGGTCCGTCGTCGGGCGCCTACATCATGGGCAACGAGACGGACCTCGTCCGCCGGATCACCGCGGCGGGGCAGGAGCCCGTGTTCCTGCCCGGGAGCCATGTCCGTCACCGCGTCCGCCCCGAACAGGTCGAGCTCGCCTGGCTGCTCTCCCGCGGGGTGCGTTATGGGCGTGCGGTGGAGTACGTGGGCTCGAACGGCAAGGGCGGCGGCCGCGTTCCTCCCTGGCTCCTGCGGCGCGCCGCGGGACACGCACTCGCGTCCGCGGCTCGCCGTATCGGCGGGGACCGACGGGGTGCCTTCGACGCGGCCATGGACGCAGCGGTGGCGTGGGGCCGGCTGCGCCAGCGCTGGTCCGCCGGCGGGGGCCGCACCGCACCCTGAGGGCTGTCCCGTGCGGGAGTCGGCGGCTACCACTTCCACAGTCCCGCGTCGAAGTCCACCAGCGTCTCCATGCCGCGGTTCTCGCGGCGGAAGAGGTCGCGCAGCCAGGCTTCGGTCGCGGGGTCCATACGGGTGTAGGAGCCGCCGGGGCGACGGTTGACCCGGCGCTCGAGCCGATCGAGGAGCCGCACGGTGCGATGCTGGTCCGGGCGACCCTCGAAGCCGGGAAAGTGCCCGAGGTAGGACCCCGGTCGCAGGGGCGCGGTGACCCGGTTGTAGAGGAGCGCCAAGGACGCTGAGCGGTAGCCCACCGAGCGGTTGTCGTGCGGCAGTCGGGCGTCGCCCTCCGACAGGGCCGGCAGTCCCAGGAATTTCCAGAGGCGCCGCAGCTCGCTCTCGGGCTCCCTCACCAGGCGCTCGAACTGGATCACCAGGATGTGCTCCGCCGGGAAGCGCGCGAGGTAGCGCTCCAGCTGGGGCCGATAGAAGCCCCGCTGCAGGATCGTCGCGTCGCGCCGCAGCGCCTTCTCGAAGGAACAACCCAGGCGGTGCACGCGCACCATGTGCCAGTAGTGGGAGTATGCGCGGGCCACCGGGTCGCGCAGGCAGAAGACGAGCCGCACGTCCGGGAGGAGCGCACGGATGCGGTCGGGAGCCTTCAGCGACGCCAGGTAGGTCGTCGAGTCCTCACCGACGAGGCGACCCTCCTCGGCCTCCGCGAAGTGGCCGCGATACCAGGCGAGGTACTCCTCCCGGTTCTGGTCGTAGTCCAGGAGGGGGCGGCCCGGCTCGTGGTAGTCGGGGTGCTGCTCGGCGTCGTCCAGATCGAAGAAGTGGATCTCGCCGTGCGGGATGAAGACGTCGGGCCGGTTGGCCAGGTGGCGATGCACGGACGACGTGCCGCTCTTCATCGCGCCGCCGATGATGAAGTCGGGAGACCGACCCCTGCCCGTCACCGTGGTCCTCCGGCGTGCCGCACCAGGCTTTCCGGCAGCTTCAAGCGCCCACGTGGCGGGCCGGGCGCCCAGGCCTGGCCGGGCTCCCGCCGCGTCGCCCACTCCGCTCGTCGAGCCGATCCTCGATGGCTCCGGCGATGCGCGCGGTGAGGGCGTCCCAGTCGAATTTCCGCGCCACGCTCCGGCGGCTCGCACGCGCATCCTCGTCTTCGCCATCCGCCAGGGCCGCGCCGAGCGCGGTCTCCCACTCGTCGGGCGTCGAGGCCAGGCGGACCACACGGCTGAACTCCTCGAGGGTGTGGATCGGCGATCCCACCACCGGACGGCCGGACGCGAGGTACTCGTGCAGCTTGAGCGGATAGATGTAGCGCGTGTAGTCGTTCACCACGTACGGCATCGTGCACACGTCGAAGTGCTGGGGGTAGGCGGCGAGCTCCTGCGTGGGCTTGGCGCCGAGGAAATGCACGTTGTCGCGCTCCCGCAGGGCCTCGATCCTAGGCATGATCTCCGGGTGACGCTGCACGGCGCCGACGAGCACGAACGACCATTCCGGACGCCGCTCGGCCAGCGCTCCGATCAGGTCGAAGTCGAGCTGGCGCTTGACCCACCCGGTGTAGCCGATGCGGGGTTTCGGGATGTCAGCCAGGTCCGCCGGCTCGGGCCGCGGCGTGGCGTAGGCCGCGTAGTCGACCCCGTTGGGCACCAGCAGCGCGTGCTCCTTCGCCACGCACTTCTTCTCGAAGAGTGCCGGGGAGTGCACCACCACCTGGTCGACGCGGTCGATCAGGCGGGACTCCTCCGGGCTGGTGGGGACGTCCACCTCCGAGTAGCTGTAGTCGTCCTCGAGGTGATAGCAGCTCACGTCGTGGGGTAGGAGATCGAGCGCCCCGCCGTACCGTGGGTGGAAGACGTAGACCACGATCCTGCGGCAGCCGCGGGCCGTCAGCATCGCCCGGGCCCGCCGCAGGCGTCCCCGGAACGTCAGCTCGGCCAGCCACGCCGGTCGGTGGAAGAGGGGGAGCCAGGGATCCGGCTGGTAGAGCTGGAAGCCCGGCCAGCGCGCCCGCTCCTCGGACAGGTCCGGGCTGGGGCGGGGTCGCAGCGCCTTGCGCCATCCCACCGGCTGGTCCATGTAGACGACCTGGAAGTGGTCGGCCAGGCGGAGCATGAGTTGGTGCACGCCCATCCGCCGCGGGCTCCACTGATGGAACGGCAGGCCGATCAGCCCGACGTCCGGACGACGCGGCGGTCCTCCGCTGGTCATGGGTCCTCCGCGTATCCGCGACGGAATCGTAGTGCCCGCGGGGACGGCGGGCCGGGGGGGAAATCGATGGCATCGACTCCCTACCAAGGTGTCCAAACCACGGGCGGCGACGCAACGGCCTCGATCGCGCGCGAACCCCGGCGGGGCGCGTCCTTCGCTCAGCGATGGCCGCTCCCGACCGAGGCCGCGTCGAGGGCGCCGCCCGCGACCACCCGGAACGTGTGGTTCATGCGCTCCAGGGAGTAGCACTCCCGCACTTCTGCCGCCGCGGCCCGTCCCAGCCGGGCCCGCCGCCCGTCGTCGGCGCAGAGGGCGGCGAGCTCGGCGGCCGCGCCCTCCGGGTCCCCGTCCCGGAACACGATGCCCGTCTCTCCGTGGCGGACGGCCTGGCACACCGTGGGGATGTCCGGGACCAGCACGGCCAGGCCGGCGCTCATGTACTCCAGGATGGCCAGGGAGAAGGCTTCACCCCGGGCGGCGTGCAGCGCGAGGTCGGCCGAGCACAGCAGCGCGCGCACGTCCGATCGGCGTCCCGCGAAGATGAACCGCTCCCCCAGTCCGGCCCGCTCCGCCAGCGCACGCAGGCGGTCCAGCTCGGGGCCGTCCCCGCAGTGGACGAACCAGAGGCCCGCGACCCCCGCCTCGACGATGCATCGGCGGGCCACCTCGACCACGAACTCGATCCGCTTGTTCGGATGGGCGCGCCCGACCGTCATGCAGATCCGCGCGCCCTCGGGAATGCCGAGCGCGTGGCTCGCGTAGCCGGAGGCATCGCCGCACTCGAAGGGCTCGATGCCGTTCTGGACCACCACGGCGCGCCCGCGCGGGATGCGGGCCGTGGCCACGGCACGGTCGCGGATGAGGGGCGAGACGCAGAGCTGGAGGTCGCAGTTCACGAGGGGGAGCCGGCGCAGGACGGTCTTCGCGAGCCGCTTCGCTCCGCGGGCGGGCGGGTGATCCCCCGGAACGTGGTCGTGGTTCAGGATCAGGCGCACGCCGGACAGGCGGAAGAGGAGGTACGCGAAGCGCGTGAAGGTCCGGTCGGTGAAGTAGATGCAGCGCACGCGGCGCTCGCGGATCAGCGCGAGCGCGCGGCCGAGGCCCTCCCTCCCCTCGCCGGGGAAGGGGACGACCACCGTCTCGATTCCGGCCGCGAGGATGGACCCGGGGATTTCGCCGCCCACCGGGTAGGCGATCAGCGGAGAGAGCCCGCGCGCGCGGGCCACCTCGGCGAATCGCACCCAGAAGTTCTCCATGAGCCACCACGCGAAGCCGACGTCCGGCTCGTAGTTGGCCACGAGGAGGACGGTGCCACCGGCAGGGCCGTCCGGGGCGGGGGATCCGGCGCCGCCGCCTCGCGGTTGCTGCCTCGGCGAATCGGGAGCGTCGGGGGGCATACCGATCGGGGTGGCGGACGCCTCGGCGGGCGCCGGAGGAGTTCGGGAGAACGGCCCGCGAAGATAGCGGAAGGGGAGGATCTCGGACAGATTGGGAGTCCAGCGGGTCGCTTTCGATGCCTGCCCCCCGGAATCCCTTGTCGTCATGAGCGAGACCCACACCCAGCCGACGCGGCCCACGCCCGGCGAGGCGGCGACGGAGACCCACGCCACCGAGCGCCCGGCCGCCGTGGCCGCTTCCCGGTCCGGCGCCCGCCCCCCGCGCGTGCTGGTCGTCAGCTATCTCTTCCCCCCGGACGGCTCCGTGGGCGGCCTCCGCTGGGCCGGAATCGGGAAGTACCTCGTGAGGGACGGATGGCGGATCCACGTGCTGGCCGGGGGTGAGGCTCAGCGCCCCGACGCCGTCGAGGGCGTTCTGGTGAGGACCGTGCGGAGGGCCACGACGCTCAACGACCTGTACCGCAGGCTCTCGAAGGGTGGAGGGGGCGGGAAGGGTGGCGGTGGGGGGGGCGGGGTGGGGCCGTCGGCGGAGACCGGGGGCCCGCGCGGCCGGGATTCCCTCCTGCAGCAGGCCCGCCGAACGCTGGCGGCGAGCCTCCGCTTCCCGGACTACTCCAGGGGGTGGGTGCTCAGGGCCAGCCGCGAGGCCCGACGCATGATCGCCCGTGACGGGATCGACGTGGTGGTGAGCAGCGGGCCGCCCCACCCCGCCCACCTGGCCGCGATGCTCGCCACGAGGGGGACGGGCGTGCGCTGGCTCATCGACATGCGCGACCCCTGGCTCGAGATGGTGGAAGAGCCGTCGGAGATCTTCCACTGGATCGCGCGGCACCTCGAGAGCGCGGCGTTCTCGCGCGCCGACGCCATCATCTGCAACACGCGCCAGTTCGCCGAGGATCTCCGTCGCCGCCGGCCGGACGCCCACGTGCATTGGATCCCGAACGGAATCGACCTCGAGGCGCTCCCCGGCCCCGTTCCGGCCTCGGAGGGTCCGCTGACGCTGGCCTACGTGGGCACGCTGTACTTCAACCGCGACCTCGGGCCGGTGATCCGCGCGATGGAGGCGTACCGGGCTGCGCGGCCGGGAGGGCGGGAGATCCGCCTGCGCTTCGCGGGCCACGCCGACCCCGAGCACGCCGCCGCGCTCGAGCGGCAGATGCGCGAGGCGGGGGTGGGAGCGGAGCTGGTCGAACGGCTCGGGATGGTCCCGCAGGCGCGGGCGAGGCAGGTCGTCCAGGAGAGCCACCTGTCGGTCGTGCTCGCGCAAGGGCAGCCCCTGCAGGTGCCCGCGAAGCTGTATGAGTCCATGGGAATGGGCGTCCAGACGCTCGTCCTCTCCGAGCCGGGCACCGCGGCAGCGTCGGAGGCGGCGCGCATCGGGGCCATGTGGAAGGAGCCGGACGACGTGGAGGGGATCCGCGACCTTCTCGTGGACATGGCCGAGGGTCGGATTCCGCTTCGGCCGGAGCCTGCCGAGCGCTTCGACTATCGGCACGTGGCCGACCGCGTGGCCGGGCTGCTCGGCGTGGAGCGCGCGTGACCCGCAGGACCGTACTCCACCTGATCCACACCGGCGGCGCGGGCGGCGCGGAGACGGTCGTCCTGCAGCTCGTGGAGCATCTCGACCCAGAGGCCTGGCGGTCGGTCGCGGGCGTGCCCGGGGAGGGGTGGCTCCTCTCCCAGCTCGAACGGACGGGCGCGGAAGCCGTGATCGTGCCCAATTCCGGTCCGTTCGACGTGCGTATGCTCGGCCGCCTCGTCTCGGTGGTCCGTTCGCACGGCGTGGACCTCATCCACACGCACCTCTTCGGCCCCGCGCTGTACGGCGGCGTGACGGGCCGGATCCTGCGCGTCCCCGTCGTGTCGACGATCCACGGCGCCGTCGACCTCGCGGTGGCGCACAAGTGGTTCGGCATGAAGAACCGGCTGATGCGCGGCGGACGGAGCCGTTTCGTGGCGGTCACCGAGGCGTTGCGCCGGGAGCTCGTGGAACGGCTCGGGATCCCGCCCGCGAGGATCCGCGTGATCACCAACGGTGTGGACGTGGACCGCTTCGCCCCGAAGCCGGCGCGGGCGCTGCGCGAGGAGCTCGGTTGGACCAACGGGGAGCTCGTGGTCGGCGCGGTCGGCAACGTCCGCAGGCCAAAGGGTTATTCGATCCTCCTGCGTGCGGCCGCCCTGCTCCGGGAGCGGGCGCCCCGCTGCCGTTTCGTCGTGGTGGGTGACACGGCCGGGGAGCCCGAGCTCTACGAGCATCTCGTCGCGGAGCGGAGGGACCTCGGTCTCGAGGATCGTGTCGTCTTCGCGGGCTTCCGGGACGACGCCGCTGCGGCGCTCAACAACCTCGACGTGTACGTGATGAGCTCGACGCGGGAGGGGCTGCCCTTGGCGGTGCTCCAGGCCATGGCGGTGGGGCTGCCGATCGTCGCCACGAAGTGCGGCGGTCCGCAGGAGATCCTCACCCACGAGCGGGACGCGCTTCTCGTGGCGGCGGCGGACCCGGAGGCGCTGGCGGACGGGCTGCAGCGGATGGCCGACGACGCGGCGCTGCGCGCCCGCCTGGGCGCCGGGGCCCTCGAGACCGTGCGGGCGCGTTTCGCCCTCGAGCGGACCGCCACCGCCTACGAGGCGCTCTACCGGGAGTGCCTCGGCGACCCGAATGTGCGGCGCGAGCTCGACGGCGGAGGGCCCGCGCGGTGAGGATCCTGGTGACGGACGGGGAGCAGCGCGCGTCGCTGGCGACGGTGCGCTCCCTGGGGCGGGCCGGCCACGAGGTGGTCGTGGCCGCGCCGACGCCGCGCTCGCTGGCCGGCTCGTCGAGATACGCGTGCGCCTCGGTGGTGGTGCCCGATCCGCTCGCGCGCCCGGAGGCCTTCGCGGAGGCGCTGGTCACGGCGGCCGGAACCGAGGGCGCGCAGGCACTCTTCCCCATCACGGACGCCTCCCTCGGCGTCGCCCTCTCGGTGCGGGGAGTGCTCGAGGAGCGGGGCGTTCTCCTCCCGTTCGCGGAGCGCGAGGCGTACCAGGGCATCTCCGACAAGCGCCGCGTCCTCGACGAGGCGGCCCGGCTCGGCATCGCCGGGCCGGCCCAGGTGGTCGTGGAATGCCTGGAGGCCGCGCCGGCGGCCGACCTGGAGGCGCTGCCCTTCCCGGTCGTGGTGAAGCCCTCGCGGTCGGTGGTGGGCACCGGGTCGGAGCGGCGCAAGACGAAGGTGACCTACGCCGGCGACCCCGACGAGCTGCGGGGGCGGCTGCTCGAGACGCCCGCCGCAGCGTACCCCGTCCTCCTCCAGGAGCGGATCGTCGGCCCCGGGGTCGGCGTGTTCCTCCTCCTCTGGGGCGGGAAGGTGGCCGCCGCCTTCGGACACCGGCGGCTTCGGGAGAAGCCCCCCTCCGGAGGCGTGAGCGTGCTCCGGGAGAGCGCGCCCATCGACGCCGCGCTCGTGGAGCGCTCCACGGCGCTTCTGCGCGCCTTCGACTGGCGGGGACCCGCCATGGTCGAGTACAAGGTCGACGCCCGCACCGGCACGCCGCACATCATGGAGATCAACGGGCGGTACTGGGGCTCCCTGCAGCTCGCGATCGACGCGGGCGTGGACTTCCCGGCGATCCACATGGACCTCGCGACGGGGCGACGGCGCGCGCCCGTCACGCGTTACGTCGAAGGCGTCCGGACGCGATGGGTGCTCGGCGACCTCGACCACCTGATCGCTCGCCTGCGCCACTCGAAGGAGAAGCTCGGGCTCCCGCCCTCCGCGCCTGGGAGGGCCCGGGCCGTCGTGGACTTCCTCTGGGCCTTCCGTCCCGGGATCCGCAACGAGGTGTTCCGTTGGTCGGACCCCCGACCGGGAGTCACGGAGGCGGCGGAGTGGTTGAAGCTGGGGGGGTAGCCGCCTCGCCGCCGCTGAGCCGCGGCCCCGCCGGGACCAGCACCGCGGCCACACGGTTCGAGAAGAACTCGGCGGTCGGCGGGAAGCGGCCCAGCACCGCGAGGTCCTTGACGTAGTCCACCCGCTCGCTGCGCGCCTCCAGACCCGCCTCGCGGACCAGCCTCCGGAAGCGTCGTACGGTCATGCGGTTGAGGCCGCCGGGCACCTCCTCGTAGCGCCGGGCGCCGTCGTCGCGAAAGCGCGCGCGCACCGCCATCACCGTGCGCTCCGGGAAGAGGACGTGGACCCAGGGCACGCGGGTGAAGAAGTGCATGTGCGCGCCGTAGGGGGCGAGCCAGGTCGGGCAGAACGAAACCAGGATGCTCCCGCCGGGCGCGAGCACGTCACGCATGCTCCGGAGCACGCTTCCGGGATTCGCGAAATGCTCCATGCTGTTCAGCGAGATCACCCGGTCGTAGCGCTCGTCCTCGGCGAGCCTGGTCGTGAAGGTGGCCCGTTCCTCGACCCCCATCGCCCGGGCGAGCCTGCGCGCCCGGGCGATGCAGTCCGGCTGCACGTCGAGGCCCACCACGCGGGCGTCCGCCCGTCGGGCGATGGCGACCGCCTGGTGGCCGTCGCCACAGCCGAAGTCCAGCACGCGCGTGCCCCGCACCTCGTCGAGAAGCCCGGGGTGGACCTCCAGGAGCTCGTCCAGGGCGGATGGGTCGAGGGGCCCGACGGGACCTTCGGCGGGCTCCGTCGCCCCGGAGTCCTCCGGCGAGCGGGAGAGGGCGAGCAGCAGATGCCCGAGCGGGCCGAGGCGCGGCGGCTCGTTCAACGCTTCCTCCCCCGTTGTCCTGCGACTCGCTCCAGGGCGGCGAGGAGCCGGCGCTCGTCGTGCTCCCAGTTGTAGCGCGCGAGGACGGCGGCGTGGCCGGCCCGCCCCGCCGCACGCCGGGCCTCCGGGTCGCGCAGGTGGGCGATCGCGTCCGCCATGGCGCCTGGCGAGCCCCCGGCGGCCACGATGCCGCATCCCGTCTCGCGGACGATGCGCGCGGCGGGACGGGCGTCGGAGGTGACGACCGGGAGCCCCAGCGCCATGTAGTCGAACAGCTTGTTCGGGATCGTGGTGTGCCATAGCTCGTCCGGCACGTGCGGGATCACGCCGACGTCCGCGCGGGCCACCACGGCGAGAGCCTCGTCGTAGGGGATGTACCCGTGGAAGCGCACCGGGCCCCCGAGCAGGCCCGCACCGCGTGCCTGCTCGACGAAGTCGTCCAGGTCACGCCCCGCCCCCACGAGGTCGGCGGAAGCCTCGACGCCGCGGTCCCGCAGAATGCGGACGGCCTCGACGAGGACCTGCACGCCCCTGGGCGCTTCCATGAGCCCGAGGTAGGCGGCGCGGAGGGACGTCGCGTCGGCGGAGCCCCGGGCCGACGGCGCGCCGATGCGGCGCCGTAGCGGCGTGTTGCTCACGACGGTGACGCGGTCCTCGTCCACTCCCAGGCCGACCAAGCGCTCCTTGGACTCCTCGACGACGACGAGGACGTGGTCCACCCTGTCCAGGACCCACCGCTCCACTCGTTGGGCCAGCTCGGGGTTGCGCACGAGCCGGTCGAAGCGCTTCTGGCGTCCGTGGTCCCAGATGGCGCGGAGCATCGCGGGGTAGTTCTCGGCCATGTCGAGCACGACCGGGATGCCACGCCGGCGTGCGACCTCCACCGCCACCGGGGCGAGCGGGAGGTCCCGCACCAGCACCAGCTCGGCGTCCACCCGGCGGGCCACGCTACGGAGGAGCCGGAGCCAGCGGGGGTTCACGAAGGCCGGGAACTGGCTGGCGGCGTCGAGCGACCGTCCCAGCCACCGCCAGGGCGGGAGCCGGTGGACGGTGGCCCCGTCGACGGGCTCCACCAGAGGGCGGCGGTCGCGGTTGCGGGCCGCGAGGTGGACCTCGTGGCCGGCCGCTACGAGGGAGCCCAGAACCTTCTCCACACGGACGTCCCAGGGGTACTCGGCGTCCCAGATCTTGAGGATCCTCACGGGCGGACCCGGAGGGACGGCGCGACCCGCGTCCGCGGGGTACCGCGGTGCCCGTGGGCGCCAGGGGCGGTTCTCAGGCCGACGGCTCGGCCCTCTCCGGACGCGACGTCCCGAGGAGGGGGTAGTCGAAGCGACGGAGCTGCTCCGCCGCGATGCCGTTGATCACCTCGATCTCGTCCGGGCTCAGCCGGTCGATGCTCTCCGCGTTGAGATCGGACACGCGCTGGTTCCGCTCGTGCACCTCCAGGGCCTTCGGCAGATAGGACTCGAGGTAGGGGCGGATGCCCAGGAAGCGCGTAATCTCGTTCAGGGACTCGACCGCATGGGCCGCCACGTCCTCGTAGCGGATCCACATCAGCTTGCGGAGGTGGGGGCCGTCCTCGTCCACCACCTCGATGGAGCGACGCCACTGCTGCGCCGCGTCCGCGATCGTCCACCCCTCGGAGCGATGATGGGGCCGCCCTTTGCGCACGATGCCCTCGGCGACCGCATACCCGTTCCGGACCAGGAAAATGAAGTGGGCGTTCTCGAAGTTCGCCTGCAGCCAGCGGGTCCGCGCGGTGTTCGGCGGCGACTTCTCGAGGAGGACGGGGCGCGACCGATCGAGGCGCAGCCCCCACTCCTTCTTGATGCGTTGGGGGTCGGGGCCCGCATCCGTCTCGGTCATCCGGAAGAGGTCCTCGCGCTTGTGCCACATGCGGGGGAGGCCCGTGAGGAAGTCCTTCCGGAGCTGGTCCGTGAGAAACTGGCCCTCGGTTGGGAGTGCGCCGACGTCGGGGTGTGAGGAGAGGAGGCTGGAGAGGAGCGTCGTCCCGGAGTTGTAGCAGCCGATCAGGAAGAGCCACGCGTCCGGGCGCGGCGGCGCGGTGAGGGCCACCTTCACCTCGCGCAGGGCCGACCCGAGGTGCTCCCGGAGGTTGCGGGCGAGATGGCGCAGGGTACTCATGGTTGGATGGGGTAGTCGGAGGTCTGGTCGCGGAGCCCGTGAAACATACTGCGGCACCGCACCAGGCCAAGTCGGCACCGTACATCAAGTGTTGACACGTCTCCAACGCAGTCGCCACCCTTCTAGTCTGCGATCACTCAGACCATTCCGACGCGAGCGATGGGCGAACACCGGTACTCAGGCATGACCGTGCCGGCGGCGAAGATGACCGGTGAGCGGCGGCTACCGTGGGACTTTCTCCTCGGCAGCGCCGCCGCGCTCATTTTGATTTCGGTAGCGCGCCTGCACGCATTCTTCCCATTGCTGGCTGCGATCCGCCCCGCTCTCATCACCACCGCGGTGGCGGTCGTCGCCCTCCTGGGATCCCAGCAGGGCGCCCGTAGGGTCCAGCATCTGGGCACACCACTTGGGCGCTGGATGGCGGCGTTCGTGGTCTGGGCGGTGATAACCGCTCCGTTCGGAATCTACATCGGGAGATCGGTGTCCTACCTGCTGGACCAGTTCCTTCGAGAGGCGGTCGTCATCTTGGTCGTAGCTGCGTCTGTACGCAATGTGCTCGACCTCGAACGTCTCCTGCGTGTGTACGGTTTCGGGGTCATCGCCTTCTCGGTGTTGGCCGCCGGCACGGGTAGCCGACACGTCGGTGGGGGCGGCTACGACGCGAACGATTCGGCGATGTTCATCGTGTCCGGGATGCCGATCATCTTCTACTTCCTCGTCAGGGCACGGAAGGGCTTGGGTAAGGCTTTCTTCGGCGTCGGCCTCGCGGCGGCCGGGTCGGCGATCGTCCTGTCGGGATCGAGGGGTGGCTTCCTCGCTTTCGTCGCCGTTCTCGGCTACTCGTTGTTCTTCCTCAAGGGGATCAAGAAGTCGTTCCGGTTGGCGGTCGTGGCGCTCTCCGTGGGCGTGATCGCGTTCAGCGCCACGGGTGATTTCTGGGCGAGGATGCAGACGATCGGAGACGAGAACGACTACAACTACACGAGCTACACCGGGCGCAAGCAGGTATGGACACGGGGGGTGGGGTACATGATGGATCGCCCACTCTATGGCGTGGGCATCGACAACTTCAGCGTGGCAGAGGGTCGCCATCCGGACGCGCAGGCGATGCTCGCACGTGGCAAGGGAGTGAAGTTTTCCACCGCACACTCGATCTGGGTGCAGACTGGTGCGGAGCTCGGGATCCCCGGGGTTCTGATCCTCCTGGGTGTCTTCGCCATGTCCGGAAAGGCCCTCGCCACCATCGGCGCCGCTTCGCGACCTGCGGGGAGGTCCAGTCTCGCTCCGGAGCTCGAACCGCTGGCGGAGCTCGGGCGACCGCTCATAGGTGTCCTGGTCGGAGCCTTCGTCGCCGGGACGTTCTTGTCCCGAGCTTATTCCAGCCTTCTGTGGCTGCCGTTCGGGCTGACCCTCGCGGTGGAGAAGCTGGCCCGCATCAAGGAAAAAGAGCTACGCCGCGCCGCGGCGCGCAAAAGGCAGCCGACAGCGGCGAGGTAGCACCGTTCGGTGGGCTGTCCGGTGCGCCTCGTGCCGGGCCGGGATCCCTAGAGCGCCTGCGGTCCGCTTGCCCGACAGGACGGCCTTTTTCGCCCGGGTCCCGGACGGCCTGCTCGCCTCTGGCCATGTGACACCTCGCACGGCCGTCGAACGCCATGATGGGGAGTGAGCGGGAAACGATGCTCCAGCTCGTGAAGTCGATCGCCAAACGAGCGGTCACGTTGTCGCTGAACCAGCGGTCGGTGACGCGGCTGTTGCGGAACGGACTGCGCGACCGGTGCGCGGTCTTCATGCTCCATCGCTTCGATTGCCCGGATCGAGGGGTCTCCGGGCACGATCCGCAGGTCCTCCATCGTACCTTGGGGGGAATTCGAGCACAGGGGATCGAGGTGTTGGGCCTCCGAGGCCTCTTCATGCGCTTGCACGAGGGGGCCTCGCTGGACGGTGCCGTCTGCTTCACCATCGACGACGGCTATGCCGATCACGCCGAGGTGGCTGGCCCTGTCTTCGCCGAGTTCGACTGTCCGGTGACGACCTTCGTGGCGACCGGCTTCCTCGATGGCCTGCTCTGGTACTGGTGGGACAGGATCGAATACGTTGTCGAGAGCACGGCTCGGGCGCAGGCCACGTTGGAGACCGGCCTCGGCTCCATCCGGCTGATCTCGGCCACCGCCGGCGACCGCCGGCGAGCGATCAACCAGGTGATCGAGCACTGCAAGGCGCTCCCCCCTCGCGAGCGCGACGAGCTCATAGGAGAGCTGGCAAGGGTCCTCGAGGTCGAGCTACCTGATTGCGCGCCGGGGCGTTACGCGCCGATGTCCTGGGACGACTTGCGGAGATGTGAGCGGAGGGGCATGACGTTCGGACCCCATACGGTGCATCACCCGATCCTCGGGCGTTGCTCCGAGGCGGAATCGCGGGCGGAGATCCAGGATTCCTGGACCAGGCTTTCCGGACAGGCGGCCAATCCCGATCCCGTATTCTGCTATCCCAATGGGGGACCAGGTGACTTCGGAAAGCGTGAGTACGATGTGATTCGAGATCTGGACATGCTCGGCGCCGTTTCCGGGTCTCAAACCTATGCGGCCGGAAGGGATTTCGAGACCGAGCCTTCCTATCGCTTCCGCGTTCCCCGTTTCTCGTACCGAGAAGATCCGGACGACATGGGTCAGATTCTGAGTGGATTCACGTATCTGAAGGAGCGGGTTCGCGGGGGCTGGTCGAGCGCTGATCTCCCGTGAGCGGCGTGCGCCGGGTACCGCCACGTCCCTCGAGCTCTGCGGTGCGGCCACCCACGATGTAGGCGTTTCCGCTCGTCGCCGCGCTCACCAACTCGTCCTTCCGTGATGGAGTGAGGCTGCGAATGTCGTACTCGTCGTACGGGAAGCGTTTAGCGGTGGCCAGCTTCGCTCGATGCTTCTCCAGGTATTCCTCCAGCGTCGCACGAGGCCTCGCCGGGTCTCCTGCACAGACGGTGTCGGGAGGGAGGTCCGTGGAGATCACCGAGCGGGCGGCGACGATCGTTCTCGGTCCGATCTCCACGCCTGGCATGACGATTGTTCGCGAACCGATGTGACAGGACGGGTGCACGAGGACGCGACCGACGCGGACCCGCCCGGTGGAGTTAGCGGGGGCGAGATCGTGCGCGAAGAGCATCACCTGCTGGCCGAAGCCGCACCCCTCACCGATCGAGATGAGATAGCAGTACTCCCCGTCCACGTAGGTCGACGGCGGGAAGTAAACGTCGTCGCCTAGCTGAAGCCCCCGCTCCTTCAAACGTTCTAGCCGCCGCTCGTCGAGTGCGAACGACGTGCGCCTCTTGAGTGTGGCGAGCGACCGGAGAAGGGGACGGATCACCGGCGCCGGCTCCAAACGTACCCGCCGTCTCGCAATTCCTCACGCAGCGCGTCACGTCCCTCGGGGGTCTTCGCCTTGTACTCCAGATCCTCGGGCGAGAGTGTAGGGACGCCGATCCGATCTTCTCGATGTTCCTCGCGATACTCGTCCAGAGTGCAGATTACCTTAGCTGGCGAGCCTCCGCACAACGTCTCGGGCGGCAGGGCCTTGGTCACCAGGGAATTCGGCAACACGATGGTGCGCGGGCCGACCTCGACACCGGGCAGCACCATCGTGCGATGGCCGAGGTGGCTCCCCTCGCGGATCACGATTCGCCCCAGCCTTCCGGCGTCGAGGAACTCGTCCATCTGGGCGTCGTGGGCCAGTAGGAAGCACTCCTCACCGAAGGTGCACCCTTTCTCGATCGAGATCAGATAGCAGTGCGACGCATCGACCGATGTCGAGTCTGGTAGGCGGACGCCGTCGGCGATGCTCATCCCCATGCGTCGGAGGTGCGACCACCTGCGTTTCATCCTGAGCCGGTGAAGCCGTTCCAGCACCCGCTCTGCGATATCGACGAACATGCAATCCCCGTGACCCGAAGCCCCACTTCGGTGTTCGTGGAGGTGCGGCAATCGGGTGCTCGGCCGTGGTCCTCGGGCGAAAGCGACGCTCAATTCTCATACCCGGTCGACAAAAAGTCACGGCCACGACGGAGGCCGTGTCGGTCCTGCCTGAGGGAAGGGCACGGGCCCCGTGCCACGTAGACCGGTTCGAGTGCGGGGTCTTAGATTCGTACGACGCGCGTCCTGTGACGCGGGGCCCTCTCCATCTGGAGCACGGTATCTTGGCATCAGGACCGATCTTCGTGACGGGCTACAAACGCTCCGGTACGACCCTACTCGGGAACATCATCGATCGGCACCCGTCCATCGCGGTATTCGTGGAGTCGTTCTTCATTCCGAGGTACTACTACACCCAGGTCATGTTCTGGCCGCTCGAAAACGATCGGAATTTCCTGAGGCTAGCAGAGTCCATTGGCGACGAGGTATCCGCGAAGGCCAATCAGCTTCAGGTGGCGCGGGAGCGCGTGTTGGCCTCCGGGAGCCGCACCCTCCCGGGATTGGTGGACACGCTCCTTGGACATTGGGCACACGCGCGAGGAAAACAGCGATGGGCCGACAAGAGCCCCGGTTACATCACGCGCTTTCGCGTATTGCAGCGCATGTTTCCCGACGCGCGGTTCGTCCACATCGTCCGCGATGGCCGTGATGTATGGCTCTCCCTCAAGAAGCTCGGATGGGAGACCGACGCCGTGAAGGTCGCGAGTGACTGGTCACGCAGCGTCACGTGGGCCCGCCGGTACGCGCGGAGGCATCTGGCGGAGCGATACATCGAGGTCCAGTACGAGAGGCTGGTCACACACCCGGAAGAGGAGACACGCAGGATCTCGGCCTTCCTCGGGGAGCCGTACGTATCGGCCATGATCGAGCCCGACCGCGGTGGACCCGGCAACCCGGCGTTGGTCGGCTGGCCCAAGGTCGACCGCGCCATCGACGCGGCCAACACGTGCAAATGGAAGGACCGACTGGACGACCATGAGCGAGCCGCGTTCGACGTATGTGCGGCCACGCTCCTGACCTCCTTGGGCTACGAGGTCTCGGAGCACCGCCAGCCGGCTGGACGGCGTCTTGCCATAAGGATTCGCCAGGCCGGAAACCGGGCGAAGAGGCCTTGGGACCTGGCGCGGCGTGGCAGCCAGCACTTCGCTCGCGCCCTCGCGCGCCGTTTCGCGTGAAGTCACAGCGCGCGAAAGCCGCGACCGCGCTCCGGGCGCCGCGGTTTCATCCTCACCCCCACGGGGCCGCAAGCGAAGGGCAGCGACGTCCTAGCCGACGAAGGTCAGCGCGGCTGTGAGCGGCGGGCCGCCCTGGCCGCCCGCCATCGGACCTTCCGTGCCACGAGGTCTCTCATCCAGGTCCATTGCATGCGGCGCCACTCACCGGGCGGCAGTTCCTCCCGGGCCTTGTGTTCGCGCAGCCAGTCGAGCAGTTCGCCCACGGGGACGAACCAACCGTCGCGTTCCGCCAATCGCTCGAGCTGCAACCGTATGACGGGGTCGACCTCGCCGGCCTTGACGAACCCTTTGCCGAGGTGGGTGGCCACATGCAGACCCCGCCCTCTCTTTCCAGCCTGTCCTGCGCCGCGGAGCAAACAGCTGTTTGAACTCGGCTGCGTTCTCGACGTCCGTAGCCGAGAACCACCAGCGCACGAGCGGGCGTCGTGGGTCCCGGTAGGGAAGAGTCGGATTGATGCGCGAGAGGTTGAGCTCGCGGAAGGTCAGGTTCCGGACGTACTGGATGCGTTCTCGTGCGAGGTCGCCCCACCAGTGGTCCGAGCCCTCCACGTGGCCGTCGTAGTAGTCGGCAGGTTGGTGGAGCCAGGCGGCGTAGGCCCGCCGCAGGATCGGGTCGTCGAGTCGATCGACGCCCCAATACAGGTTTTCGCGATTGTGGGCGTGATTGGCATGGACGCGCGGATCGTGCCCGAAGATTTCTCGGAACCTCTCCAGGGCGCGAAGCGTGCGCGCCCGCGAGCTCGATTCCATTGTCGCGCCGTGGAACGCGATCTCGAAGCCACATGCCTGAAGCTCCAGAACGAACTCCCGGTAGTGCGCGTCCTCGAGGGTCTCCGACTCCCAGTAGTTCGCACTCCCTTCCGGGCAACGCACGGGCCAGACCGTCTTGGTGGTGAGCATCCCCAGGTCCTGCAGCAAGCCATAGATCGGCCTCACATTGGCTTCGGTGGCGACGTCGGTGTCGTCGATGATCGTGAACGCGAATCTCTTGCCGCGGGGAAGGGAGGGGGTCTGCATGTTATCGGGCGGATGACTTCGCGCTACGAGCGGAGCCAGGCCGCGGAGACGCCGTAGTGGTCGCGCAGTCGGGCCATGTCATCGGCCAGGCGCTCCCGCACCAGGGCGGTCTCCTCTTCGTTGAGCTGCCACCTTCCGACCGGTTCCGGAGCACGCCGTCCGAGGCGCGCCATGCGCTCGCGGAGCTTGTGCCGCGAGTCGCGCGGGAGGAACCGGTTCACGACGGATCTGGCCAGAGGATTGCGCGCCACGGCGGCGATGATCGGCGGGATCGTGTAGAAGTCTCCCGTATTCCGCCGTTCTTCCGCACCGACGAACCGGTGAGGAGGAATCCCGAGGAAGTCGCACACGCGCTGCATGACCGGGTACGGGTCCGCCTGGAACTCCTCGAGAGTCAGGATCAGAAGGCTGTCCCGCGGAAATACCTCGAGAAAGCGATCGATCTGCATTGCATAGAGAGAGAAGTCGATCAGGTCCTCGGTGAGTCCGTCGTCGAGGGACTTTCCCCAGCCGTCGTACAGGCTGTGGCGGACCTGAGAGGCGATTCGCTTGACTGGATCCCGGAGCATGTAGAGAAACCTGAACTGCTCCCCGGGGCTCGCCGCGATCCGCTCCGGCACCCCCTTCACCCACGGATGTTTGGCGTACGCCGTCGAGGCCTCGAGTGCGACGCGATGGCGGCGTGGATCCCAATCCCACAGGTCGAGGTACGAGCGCCAGGCGGTCCCGCTATCCTCCGGGTCCTGGTGAAGAAGTCCGGCTCCTTCACACTTGATCCACAGACCTGCGGATGCTGGGCCAACACATCGAAGAGGCTCGTCGTTCCGGACTTCATCGCTCCAATGATGACTGCAAAGTTCGACGGACCACCCGTCTCGACAGGCGACGCGCCGGGCCCAACTGCCATGGAAGATGCTCCTACGCGGCGGTAGGTTGGCGGATCGGAGATGGCCACCCGCGGCAATGCGGCGAGGGTGGGCACATGGAGCCGCCGTGCCTTGGCCGCCGCCGGTCCTCCGGCGTGGCAACGCCAACTCCAATCTTTAAGGTTAAGCCGGCGCTCACGGGCGCGGCAAGAGAGGGTCGAACGCGACCCGCGAAAGAACCCGCTGCGACGGCTGCGCTGAACGCTCGGGGCCGGATCACCGGAGCACGAACTTCGCGTACTGGGCCCGGAGGTCGGCATCGATCACGTCCCAGTCGTAGCGCGCTTCCGCGGTCGAGCGTGCGGCCCGCCCTATCTTTCCCCGGGCGCCTTCATCGGTCAGCAAGAGATGGACCGCGTCGGCGAAATCCTCCTCCGCGTCGGCGACGACTATGTTGTCGTCGTGTCGGGCCTCGAGGCCCTCGCACCCGATCGAGGTGCTGACAATAGCCTTCCCCATCGACCAGCCGTCGAGGATCTTGAGTCGCGTGCCGCCGCCGACCCGGAGGGGGGCGATCATGCAGGCGGCCCGATCCACGTAGGGCCGGATGTCCGGTACGTGGCCGGTCACCTCGATGTCGAAGCGGTCGCCGACCTCCGCCGCCGTGGTCGCGGGGATGTGTCCAATCCAGGTGACCTTCACACGCGGATCCCTGTTGCGAACCAGTGGAAGGATGCTCTCGAGGAACCACAGCATGCCGTCCCGGTTGGGGAACCAGCTGTGTCCTCCGACGAAGATGATGCCGTCGTCGCCGTCGTAGCGCGGTTGGAACGCCTTTGTGTCGACGCCGTTGGGGATCGTCGCGACGTTCGAGGAAGGGGCGAGCTCCCTCAGGCGTCGGGAATCGACCGGAGAACAGGTGATGTTGAGCCGCGCTTGCGGACTCCAGCGCCTTTCCTCCCGCTCGGTGAGGTCCGCCTGGAGCCTCAGGTAGGCTCGCATGTAGGCACGTGGAAGGAGGTCGGCTCGCCGACGGAGGAGCTGCGATTCGATGTTGTGGTGTCCGCACACCACCGGAATCCCCTCCAGAAGTGGCAGGTAATACGCCAAGTCCAGGCTGTCCACGTGTGCGGCCGCGAAGTCGTGCGTCTCCGACAGCTCCCGGATTCGTCGTACGACATCGCGCGACTCGTAGGCGAACACGGTGTAGGCGCGCCCACGCAACACGCTTCGCACGTGGTCCCAGGACCATCTGGCTCGACTATGTTCCTGTGGAATCGAGAATGCTTCGACCGCCCCCAGCTCCGACATGCCCTCGACGCTTCTGGACACGTCGCCGAGAGTCGGCCGACTAGCCGTTCGGTAGAAGCAGAGCGCGGTCACCTCGAAATGCCGGGCGAGCAGGCGACAGAGGTGATAGGAGCGGATATTCGCGCCGCCGTCGGGTGGAAAGGGCAGCGTCTGGCACAGGAACAGCAGCTCCGGCTTCTCGTGCGATACGGCTCGTCGTGGCATCGTGCGGGACACTTCCTTGTTCACGAGACGGGGGAATCGTTGGGGACTGCGCTCGGGCGTGACGGAGAGTCGACCGAAGGCGGGCTCGGGGTACCGAATCGCTTCGGCAGATCGAACGGGGGCGTTTCAGCACGGACGAAGCGTGTTCGGGATGCTCGGGGAGTGGGGTGCGGGAAGGCAACTGCGTCCGGGACGTCGGGGCGACGGTGGGGCGCTACACCCGCAAGATGTCGGAGCTTGTGGGCCCTGAAGGAAGGGTCGTCGCCCTGGAGCCCGCGCGGGATACATTCGAACTGCTCGAGGCGAATGCCGCTCGTCTTCGCAACAAGAATGTCACCCCCACCCACGTGGCGGCCTCCGACGAGTGCGGTCTGCGTGCCATGAGCGTTCGGTCTTCCCCTCCCGGCTGAGGGACGTCTACGTGGCGTCGATCAGCGACCAGGGTGCCGACGTGTCCGTGATGTGCATCGAGGTGGACGCGCTTCGGCTGATCGAACCCGTGACCCTGGTCAGGATCGACGTCGAAGGTCACGATGCGCGTGCTCCGCGGGATGCAGGCTCTCCTGTCAGTGGATCACCCCACACCGATCGTCCAGCGTGATTCCCCGGAGGTCGAGGACCACTTGATGACCCTCGGCTATGCCTCCCGGCGTTTCGGGTCCTCGGCCAATCGGGTCTAAACGTGCGCGAGCCCGGATCGACGGGAGGTTGCGAGAACTCTGACGGGTACGGGTATATCGCGAAGACTCGTGCCGGCCGTCCAACGCTGCAGGCATCCTTGGCGGTCCGGTTCCCTCAGTTCCGTCCGCTGATGTAGAGGTTGTCCAGGTACTGGAACTGCGTGGTGGGGACCGTCTCGTGATTTCCGCCGCCGAAGGTCGGGTTCCACTTGACCGTGTTGAATGTGCCGTCCGACTTCGCCCCGACCAGCTGCAGACCGACGTACTCGATGACCTTCTTCCGTTGATCCAGGCGTGGATCTCCCCGTCCTCCGACCCGACGTGGTTGAGCGTGAGAATCAGCTCGATTTCGTACCACTTACCCCGCTCGATGGTGTCGTCGCCCGGTGAGCCTACGTTCGCGCGGTATGCATTGGAGGCATCGGGGAGGGCGCGTGACTCCACGGACTGGGAGTTGACCTGGAAACGCATGCGATCGTTGCCGGCTCCGAACATGACGAGATAGAACGGGGCGCTCGCGCCCAGGGTCGGGTCGGTGACGAAGAGGATCTTGGTCCCGGCGGAGTGGTTGAACCAGTTGACGCTTACCTTGTAGTCGAAGGTGACGTAGACGCTGCGCATTCCTGCGAAGTTGGAGTAGCTCAACGTCATGGGTCCCGTGCCGCCCTTGCGCCCGGCCTCGAAGACGCATACCCCCACGTTGTTCGGAGCGAGGGCCGCCTTGTCGTCGGCCTCGATCCGCAGGTTCGACGTTCCCTCTGGATAGAGATTCCATCCTCGCGGCTCCAGACGGTCGAAGGAGTTCTCGGCGACTGCGTCGTATCCCGTCGGCTCATGGGCGTGCGGCCCATCCGAGGGAGGGGGCCCGGAGTCGAGGACCGCCACGGACAATACCCCACTCGCGGTCCCGGCCTTCGCCACGATCGACGTGCTGCCCGACGACCGAGCCGTCACCTCGCCCGAAGAGGCGACGGTCGCAACCGTGGTGTCCGCCGACGTCCACGATACCGGCTCGCCGGTCATCTCGATCCCCAGCTGGTCCTCGACCACCGCGGCCACCGTGGCGCTGGTTCCCGCTTCGAGGCTGAGAGCCTCCGGCGACAGGCGGATGATCGTGGGTACAGGAGGTTCCCCGGTCGTTCTGCCCGAAGCCGTGTTCGACGCGGCCCCGAAGACCACCTCCTGCTCCTGCGCGCCCCGGAAGGCGGCGAGCTGGAACTCGTACGGGCTTCCACGTCGGAGTCCTGCCACCGTGTGCTCGAGGATGGCCCCAACGGCCGTTCCCGCTATCACGACCGAGGTCCCCGTGGAGTCGACATCGAGCGTCGGGGAGGCATACCGCAGTTGGTACAGCGCCGGGCCCCCCAGTCCGTCGTCGACCTGGGTCCAGCGTAGAACGACGCTGGTGTCGGTGGTCGACACGATCCCGAGGTCTTGGATCATACCGGGCTCGGGGGGGCCGGACACCGTGAGCGACGCCGTTCCGGATACCGAGCCCACCTTGGCCGTGATTGTCGACTCACCCTCCGCGAGGGCGTTCACGTACCCGGTGGCATCGACGCTGGCCACCGTCGATAGGCTGGAGGACCATTCCACTGCCGCGCCCGAGATCGGACGACCGTTCGCGTCCGCCACCGACGCCTCGAACCGCCCGTACTCGCCGACCCCGATGTCCATCGACACGGGCGACACCGTCAACCGGTGCGGGACCTGGCTCAACGCCACCGAGACGGTGTCGTTTGCGCCGAGGCAGGCCGCGAAACCTACGACCAGGGGCACCGCCTTGAGACGCCAGGACACCAGCCTGGCGAGAAGCTGTGATCGCGACTCCACGTCTCTCCAGGTCCGACGGGGGAGGGCCACCGAGGTTGGGTAGTGGCTGGTGCGCGGATGTGGGTGCCCGGTTGGGCGCTGCCAGGTGTCGCTCACCAGCCGGTCCGAGTGCGTAAGAAGAACTGAGCGCCCACTCGTGCCGGGACTATGACAGTACCGACACGGGGGCGATGGGTACACGCAAGATACGCCAATCTACACAGCATAGCGAGATTCGACGGGGACTCTCAAGGTACATGCTTCGACGCCTCGCCTCGGGGAACGGAATCGTCACTGCTCCGTTCGAGGCCTCGAGGGGCGCGCGAGCCGAGCCCAGCGGACGCGCGGGAGCTGCAGACTACGTGCGAGGCGGGCGGGCCGTCCCTGGCCCGCCCGCCCCTCGACCCGACCATGGAGCTCGGTGTACGCCGTTCGGCTCAGTTGCTGCCGCTGATGTAGAGGTGGTCCATGTATTGGTACTGCGTGGCCGGCACGGTCTCGTAGCTACCGCCGCCGTACGTGGGGTTCCACTTCACCGTGTTGAGGGTGCCGTCGGACTTGCTTCCGACGATCTCGAGGCCGGTGTACTGGATGACCTTCTTTCCGTTGATCCAGCCGTGGATCTCGCCGTCCGCGTTGCCGATGTGGTTGAGCCTGAACACCAGCTCGATGTCGTACCACTTGCCGCGCAAGATCGTGTCGTCACCCCCGGCATTCGGGCCGTAGACACCGGAGGCGTCGTCAAGGCTGCCGGATTCGATCGACTGCGTGTCGACCTGGAACCTGAGCGAACCGTCCCCGGCTCCGAACATGACGAGGTAGAAGGGAGCGCTGGCGCCCAGGGTCGGGTCGGTCAGGAAGAGGATCTTCGTGCCCGCCGAGTGGTTGTACCAGTTCGAGCTCACCTTGTAACCGAAGTGGACGTAGACGCTCCGCTTGCCCGCGAAGTTGGCATAGCTGAGCGTCATCGGTCCCGAGCCTCCCTTGCGGCCGGCGTCGAAGACCGCCGCACCTACGTTGCTGGGGGAGAGCTTCGCACCGGCGTCGGTCTCGATCCGCAGGTTCGGGGTACCGGCTGGGTATAGGTGCCAGCCGTTCGGCTCGAGCTGGTCGAAGGGATTGTCCGCCACCGGGGTGTAGCCGGTCGGCTCATGCGGATGATGCACGTTCGACGAAGGCGGCGGGGTGGGATCGGTCACCGACACCGTGATCTGGTTCGTGGCGCCCTCGGCGGTGGCCTTGATCTGCGTGCTGCCGGCGGAGACCGCGGTGACCTTGCCGGCGGTGTTGACCGTGGCGATGCCGGCGTTCACGGATGACCAGGTGACGCCGACCCCCGACATCACGGCACCGAACTGGTCGCGGACGGTGGCCAACGCCGTCGCGCTACCACCGATCTGGAGCGACAGCGACGAGGGCGAGAGCTGGATCGTCGTCGGCACCTTGGGCGCGGAGCCCGTGGTGCTCGCCGTCAGAGCGGAGGAGATCGTCCCGAACGTCGCGTCCACGCGGAGCGTGCCCCGGTAGGCGACGATCATGAACTGGTACTGCGTTCCGCTCGTGAGACCGCTGAAGGTGTACTCGATCTTGCTGCCAGTCTGCGTCCCCTCGACCGTCACCTCGGTGTCGGAGGCAGGGCCCCAGTTGATCGTGGGCGAGCCGTACCGTAGCGCGTACGTCGCCGGGCTCCCCGCGCCGTCGTCCACCTGCGTCCAGGTGAGGGTGACGCTGTTGTCCGTCGTGGCCTTCACCACGAGGTCGCTCACCGCGGCGGGATCCGTGACCTCGGTCGGCGCGGTCACGGACACGGGCACCGTGCTCGTCGCCTGATCCGAGCTCGCCGTTACCGTCGCATCGCCCTCGGCGAGTGCACTCACGTGGCCGGTCACGTCGCAGGTGGCGATCGCGGCGCCGTCGGAATGCCAGCTCACCGACGCGCTGTCGATGGCGTTCCCGTTGGCGTCGGCCACCAGCGCCTTGAGCTGCGTCGACCCACCCACCTGGAGCTCGAGCTGGGAGGGCGAGATCGTGATCTCGTCGGCCACCTGGCTTACCTCCACCGACACCGTATCGGCGGCCGTGCAGCAGGTCGGTGACACCACGATCGCGGCGCTGCCGTTCTCGACGGCCGTCACCCGGCCGCTCTGGTCGACCGTCGCGACGGTCGGGTCGAGGCTACGCCACTCCAGCTCGCTGGCGGCTGTCGCCGAACCGGCCGAGCTCTCGGCCGTCACGGAGAGCTGCGCGGTGGAGCCGAGCGCGGAGAAGGAGAGGGACGAGGGCGAGACCGTCACCGCCGCGACGGGCGGCTCGGCCTGCTCCGTGTTGCCGGATGCCACGTTCGACAGCGCGCCGAACTCGGCGTCGACCATCAGCGTGCCCCGGTAGGCGACGAGCCGGAACTGGTAGGCCGTGCCGGCGGCCAGGCCGCCGAAGGTATACTGACGTGTCGCACCGACCTCGTTCCCCGCCACCGAGACCTCGGTGACGGAGGCGGGCCCCCAGTTGATCGTGGGCGAGCCGTACCGCAGCGCGTACTTCGCGGGATTGCCGGCTCCGTCGTCGACCTGCGTCCAACGGACCGTGATGGTGCTGTCCGTGACGGCGACGACGCTCAGGTCGGTCACCGACGCGGGGTCCGTGAGCGGCGCAGCCGCCACCGACACGTCCGCCGTGCCCGTCACCGATCCGGACGTGGCCTTGATCGTCGCGGAGCCCTCCGCGACGGCCTTGACCAGGCCGGTCGCGTCCACGGTGGCCACCGTGGCGGCCGTGGACGACCAGCTGATCGGAGCGTCGGCGATCGAGAAGCCGTTCGCGTCCGACACCGAGGCCGTCAGTCGGGAGATCCCGCCGGCGGTGAGACTCAGACCGGCCGGGGACACGGTCACCTTGCTGGCCACCTGGCTCACGCTCACGGTCACGGTGTCCGCCGCGGCGCAGCAGGTCGCTGTCACCGTGATGCGCGCCGTTCCCTTCGCGTTCGCCGTCACCTCGCCGGTGGCGTCCACCGTGGCCACGGCCTCGTCGAGGCTGTGCCACTCGAGGGCGACGCCGGAGACGGCATGCCCCGCTCCGTCCTTCGCGGTGGCGCCGAGTTGACCGGTCGCGCCCAGGGCGGTGAGGGAAAGCGTTGCCGGCGCTGCCGTGACCGACGTCACGGGAAGAGGCTCGGCCTCGGTCGTGCCGGAGGCGACGTTCGAGAGCGGGCCCAATACCGCGTCCGCGCCTGCCGAGCCGCGATAGGCGACCACCTGGACCTGGTACTGCGTCGCGGCGGCCAGACCCGTGAAGGCGTGCTGCGCCTGCGTGCCGATCCCCGCTCCTGTGACGGACACCTCGGTGGCCGAGGCCGAAGCCCAGGAGATCGTGGGAGAGCCGTAGCGGACGAGGTACTTGGCCGGCATCCCCGTGCCGTCGTCGACCTGCGTCCACGAGACGGTCATGGTGTTCCTCTCGACGGACGCGACCGCGAGGTCGGTGACCCTGGCCGGGAGAAGGGGCGCCGGCGGGGGCGCGAGGGACGCGACCGACGCCGTGCCCGAGGCTGCACCGGAGGTCGCGGTGATCGTCGCCCCGCCGACGCCGATCGCGCTCACGAGGCCGTTACCGTCGACCCCGATGACCGACGCGTCGGAGGACGTCCAGGTGATGTCCGCGTCGGCCACCGTATGGCCCCGTGCGTCGGCGACGGCGGCTGCGAGCCTCGAGCTCCCGCCCATGGGGAGGCTCAGCGAGGCGGGCGTGAGCGTGACGGTCGCGGCCACCTGGGCCACGGAGATTGTCACCGTGTCGGCAGCCGAGCAGCAGGCGGCGGACACCGTGATGCGCGCAGTGCCGTTCGCGACCGCGGTCACCGTGCCCGTGGCGGACACCGTGGCGACGGCCTCGTCGAGGCTCTTCCACTGGAGGTAGACCCCGTTGACCGCGGCGCCCGCCCCGTCGAGGGCGACGGCGGCGAAGGTCGCCGTCTCACCCAGGGAGACGAGGGAAGCGGATCCCGGCGTCGCGTGCACGACGGCCACGGTGGCCGCCGCCGCGTCGGTCGTCGCCGATGCCACCTTCGAGACCGGACCCGTCACCGCATCGACGCCCGGCGTGCCGCGATACGCCGCGACTGCGAACTGGTACGCCGTTCCCGCCTCGAGACCGGATACGGTGTGCTGCAACGAGGAGCCGACGCCGGTGCCGGCGAGGGTGACCTCGCTGGCCGCGGCGCCGGCCCACTCGAGGGTCGGCGTGCCGTAGCGGAGCGCATAGCGCGCCGGGCCGCCGGTCCCGTCGTCCACCTGGGTCCAGCTCAGCGTGACGCTGCCGGCCGTGGTCGCCACAGCGGTCAGGTCGCTGACGGTGTGCGGTGCGGGGGCGGCCGTGCCTTCTACGACGAGGGTCACGGTGCGGGAGGCGTTCTCCGCGATCGCCGTGATCGTGGCCGAGCCCGCGGAAACGCCGGTCGCCACGCCCTCGGGTGTGATCTGGACCACGGAGGTGGCGTCGGACGTCCAACTCACCTCGGCGTCGGGGACGTCGTTGCCCCACTTGTCGGACACGGTGGCGGTGAGGAGCATCGATTCGCCCTCACCCAGTGTCGTGCCATCCGGCGAGACCGTCACGACGTCGGGATGGCCGGGCTTCACGTGCGAGCCGAACTTCGCGGTCGGTGCGCCGGACACGGACGGCAGCGTGGCCAAGGCCTGCTGGTCGCCGGCGCTTGTTCCTGCCTGCCAATACACGGAGGTGAGACCGTCGTCGCCGGTGACGGAGGTGAGCTGGGCCTGCTTGGCGTCGCCCTTGCTGCGCGAGCCGCCGCCGGCCGCGAAGGACCAGCGCACGCTCGCGCCGCCGAGGGGCGCGCCGTCGGTGCTCGTCACCTTCACCGTGAGCGGCGCGGGCAGCATCTCGGCGACGGACCCGGTCTGGCCCTGACCCGCGACCGCCTGTATCTGCACCGTGGTGCCGTCGTCGGAAGTCCCCGGTTGGTCGACGCCCGGCATGAACGAATTCGTGTCGCAGGAAATCGCGGCCAGGCCGAGGGCGAGGGTGGTGATGAGGCGCGGGAGGGGGCCGGCACCGAGTCGACCGGTAAGGCGCTTCCAACGGGGGGCCAGTGTCGTCCCGAAGGACGTGTTCGTCTCGATCATCGTCTAGTCTCCAGGGGACGCCATCCGGTGGATGGTCGGTCCCTTCGCTCGCTTCACTTCGTCAGGAGGCTCCCGGCGGGAGGCCTCGGTCAGGTGGGCAGTGAAGTGGGCCGCCAGAGAGGGTCCGGACCGGAGGTCCGGTTTCGCTGGCGGCCCGGCGAGCGTGCGATCGAGATGATCGCCTTAGCCCCGTGGCTCTGCGTCACCGCCTTTCAGCGGCTTTGCTCTGAGCAGCTCACGATGGAGATGATCGGCGGCACCGATTCAACCCAGGCGTGGCCTGTGCAGGCGATATGCCACCCTCGGGCGTATGCTATAAGTCGTGCACAGACAATGATTTAACTGGATTTGAACGGACTCTCGGGAAGGTTGGATTCGGGCATATGGGTCCGGCCGCCGGCAAGAAATGCAGGCCGTGGTCGGGGTCCCTCGATCCGTCAACCCTTGCCCGCCGGTCGCTGCGATGGTGGGGGGAGAAAACGCGAGAGGCCCCCTCCGATCGCTCGGAGGGGGCCTCTCCTCTTCTCGTGCCGCGTCGGCCTCGAGGGCCTCAGCTCATCGCCGGCCGCTGAGGTAGATGTGATCGATGTACTGGTACTGCTCGGCAGGCACGTGCTCAGAGCTGCTGCCGCCGTATGTTGGGTTCCACTTGAGGGTGTTGAGGGTCCCGTCGGACTGGTTGGACACGATCCGGAGCCCCTTGTATTCGAGGATCTTCGTTCCGTTGATCCACGCATGGATCTCTCCGTTGGCCGACCCGATGTCGTTCAACGTCAATACCATCTCGATGTTGTACCAGCGGCCTCGAACGATCTGGTCGCTGCCGCCCGAGCCGCGGTTGAGCCGATACGCTTCGGAGGCGTCGGGCAGCGACCCGGACTCCGGGGACTGCGTGTTGATCTGGAAGCGGATCGACCCGTTCCCGTACCCGAAAAGCACCACGTAGAAGGGAGCGCCCGCCGCTAGGGTCGGATCGGTCACGAAGAACACCTTCGTGCCTGCCGAGTGGTTGAACCAGTTGGGGCTGAGCTTGAGCCCGAAGTGGACGTACACGCTCCGGACACCATTGAAGCGGGGGTAGCTGAACGTGATCGGGCCGCCTCCCCCCTTGAAACCGGCCGGGAAGGTGCACATCCCGACCTTGGTCGCCGAGATCGGAGCACCACCGTCCGAAACGATGGTGAGGTTGCTCGTACCCTTCGGATACAGCCCCCATCCACTTGGCGTGAGACTGTTGAACGCATCCTCCGCGATCGTCGAGTAACCAGCGGGCTGGTGAGGATGCCCGTAGCCGGACAATGGCGGCGGCGGCGGGTCGTCCGCCTGAGCCGTGACCGCGAGGGTCGCACTGATCTTCCCCACGGAAGCGGTTACCGTCGTTCCACCTTCTCGAAGGGCGGTGACACGTCCGTCCGAAGTGACCGAAGCGATGCCACTGTTCCCGGACGACCACGTCACGGTCGTCCCGCTCATGGCATTTCCATATTGATCCTTCACGGTAGCCGTCACGCTACCGGACGTACCCACCTTGAGCGTGAGGGACGCCCGCGAGAGCCCGATGCTACTGGGGGTAGAGGGGTCCTTTTCAGCATTAGCCGGGTCATTTCCCGAATCGGTGTCCGTGCCGGTGGTCGTGCCGGTGGTCGTACCGTAGGCGATGTTGGAAAGCCCACCGTACGAGGTGGAGCTGCCCGAGACCTGAACGCTTCGAAGCTGGAACTGGTAGGACGTCCCGGGCTTCAGGTCTTGGACCGTGTACCACTTCTTCGTGCCGACGTCGTTCCCGCTGATGCGCACGGAGGGCGAGCTCCAGTCCACCTTCGGCGAGCCGTACGCCAGGTCGTACGTGGCCGGTTTGCCCGTGCCGTCATTCACCTGCGACCACCGTAGCTTCAGGCTCGTCTCCGTCGTGTCGACGACCATGAGGTTCGTGACTGTGCCCGGTGAGCCGGTCGACCCCGCCTCGTAGTCCAGCCCGGACGTAGAGCTCACCGTGACCGCGACGGAATCGGCCTTGGCGCCAGCCTGGACCTTGATGAACGCCGTGCCCTCCGCGACCCCGGTGGTCACCCCGGTCTCGTCGACCTGGGCCACCAGGGCCTCGCTGGTCGTCCACGTCACCGGCAGGTCCGCCACGGCGTTCCCGTAGCGGTCCTTGGGGGCGAGGTTGAACTGCTTCGCGGTGTTCACCTGAACGGTGTCGTTCGCCGGCGCCAGGTCGAGCGTCTCGACCGCGCCGGGCCGCGCCGTAGCGGACAGATCGACGGCCTCGGACTCCGTTCTCCCGGTCAGCGCGACCTTCGCCTCCTGAGGCCCTGCGACCGTACCTACGCGCCAGTAGACGGAGGTGCGCCCCGCGTCGTCCGTCAGCGAGGTGAAGGTGGCCGCCGGCTCCTCGTTACCTGCGGCGGCCTCGTAGCCTCCACCGGAAGTGAACGACCAGGCCAGCTCCATCCCAGCCAGCGGATTGCCGTAGGTGTCCTTCACCTCGACGGTGAGCGGCTCGTCGAGCAGCTCGCCCACGGCGGCTGTTTGCCCTGCGCCCCCCATGAGGTGGGCGGTGGCGGAGGCCGCGTCGGCGAGGACGTCCGCGGAGATGTCCAGCGGGGACACGCCCTCGGCGTCCTCCACCGACGCGCGTACGGACTGCGCTCCGGGCTTGGTCCCGAGCGTCCAGGCCGTGCGGGCTACGCCGTCCGGGCCCGAGAAGGCCGTTGCGGCCGAGAGCGAGCCCTTTCCGCCCGTGACCTCGAACCGTACCTGGACGTTCTCGACGGCTTTGCCGGCGGCGTTCAGGACCTTGACCTCCAGGCTGTCCCCGAACGCCTTGCCGACCACGCCGGCCGCCCCCGAAGGGCCGACCCTCTGCAGCTCAGCCGGCACGCCGGCGACCGACCCGACGGTCGTGCTGCTCGATGCGCCCCACGTCGCCGTGACCTCGAGGTTCTTCGTGGCCGCGAGGGCGTGCAGCATCCCCCGACCGGACACGGTGGCCGCCGACTCGGGCTTCACGCTCCACGAGATCTCGGAGGCCGGGACGGGGTCGTTTCCCGCCTGGACCTGGAGGGCGAGGGAGTCGCCTTCCTGAAGGTGGAAGATGACGGGGTTCACGCCGATGGGGGGCGAGGTCCGACGTTCGATGGGCCCGACGGCGTCGGCACCCAGAGCCTGGCCAGGTCCGTCGGACGAACTGCAGTTGGAAAGGAGGGGGAGAAGGATCGCGGTCAGACACAGCTCGGACAGGCCTCTGGGGAGTCTAGGCATCGCTCCGGGGGGCTGGCGCGCACGGACGTGCAACGCTTGGGACAGGGGTTGTCGTGAATCGCCAACACCCGTGCAAGTGGCATGCCGATCCTTTCGTTACAACGCCTTACACCATTGCTTGATAGGCCAAGGGTCGACAGTGGCGCGTCTTCGCTGCACTGCGGCGCCGTGGCTCCGGGGACGGCCGCGCGGGCGGCTCAGTCCGCGTCGGGACGCAACAGGAGCGTCACGCCCCGGACGTCGCGCCGTGTCACACGGCTGTGTGTGGGAAGGGTGAAGAGGCGAGCCGCCAGCTCGGTGGCGCCGGGAGGCGAGGGCGCGTCCGGCCGGGCGAGGGCGTGTCTCAGCGCCGGGAGGGACGGGAGGGGCTCCGGATAGCCTGCGGCCACCCCGAATGGGCGGCCCATGCGCAGGAGCGACGACAGGCCGCGGCCGGGGTCGGTGAGCAGGACAGGGAAGCGCAGGTAGGATGAGGCTCCCCCCTCCAGCGGGCGAGGTACGCCGAACGCGGTCGGGCTGCCGCGCCCGCCGGCGTCCAGGATCTCCCGCCAGGCGGCCGCCCACGCCCGTCTCGGCTCGATCTCCGACCGCGCGTCGCTGTCGAGCGCCGCGGCCGCGGCCGCGGAGAAGGCGGTCATCCCCGACGGAGCCGAGGGCTCCTTGTAGTGGGTCTCGCCGAGGGCGAGCGCGGGAATGGAGGAGGGCAGGCCGAACAGCCAGGGACGTCCGAGACCCCACTGGGCCATCGAGAGGACCAGGGCGCGGAGGCTCGCGCTCGGCCCGGGGTCCGGGAGGTCGAGGTGTTCGGTTGCATCGGGCCGCTCGGCAAGGAGCCGCGCGCGCAGGAGGAGAGCCCCCCCGCCGCCACCCGTCCATCCCTTTCCCCGACCGAGGCTGAGGACCGTCAGGTCTCCGAAGCTGCCACCTTCGCGGCCCTCCCAGGCGCTGCCGAGACCCTGGGCCGCGTCCTCCACGAGGAGCGCGCCGGCGCGGTCGCACGCGCTTCGGAGGGCGCCCCAGTCGAGCGGATACCCGTAGACGTTGCCCGCCACGACCACCCCCGCTCCGAGCCGAAGCGCGGCCTCGACACCGGTCGGGTCCGGGGCCAGCGACGCCGGATCCACGTCGTAGAAGACCACGCGCACGCCCGCGCCCACCGCGGCCGTGGCCACGTCGTAGCAGGTGTAGGCCGGGAGCGCCACGGGCCGCCCCGCCCACGGGCCGGCGGAGGTGGCGATCCGGAGGGCAGCCTGGAGGGCGTGCGTCCCGCTCGATACGAGGACCGCCTGCTCGGCTCCGAGGCGCTCGGTCAGTATGCGGATCAGCGCCCGTCGCCCTGCGACCGGAGACGCGGCGGCGCGGACGGCGGCCGAGAGCAGCTTGGCGGAGGCGAGGGGCGAGTAGGCGGGGAGCTGCTGCCGGATCACGGGAGGAGCCGGGAGAGGCGCGGTCCGATCCGGTTGGTGAGGCCCACGGGGAGGCGGCTCCAGACCGCCGTGGCCAGACGATACTTCGGGGAATCCGGGCTGGGCGTCGACACCACTCCCGTGGGAGACCACTGGCTCCAGGGGAGGGGGAGCTCGCTCCCGCCCCACTGCATCTTGAATCGGTGCGTGCCCGAGCCGGGTGAGCAGCGCCCGAAGTTGAAGGTGCGTGCCCCCTGACGGATCGACTCCTCCATGAGCGACCAGTAGAGGAGCATGTTCGGCGCCTGCCGGCTGAACGCGCGCAGCGCGCCCGCCCAGGTGATCTCGAACTCCCCGTTCCACAGGAACCCGCAGCCCGCTGCCACCGTCTTCCCCTCGAGCTCTACGGTGCAGAACGTCACCTGATCCGCGAGGTGCCGCGCCACGGATGTGAAGAAGGAGCGGGGAAGCACGGGCGTGCCGAGGTCGCGCATCGTGCGGGAGAACACCTCGTAGAACGGGCCCACGAGCTCCCGGCCGAAGCGCGGGATCATCCCCTCCTTCATGGGGCGCCTGACCTGGCTCCGTACCTTGGAGCGGAGCACCTCCCACAGCGCTTCGGAGGAGTCCCCGAGCTCGAGCAACACCGTGAGCTTCCGGCCGGACGTGCTGAACGTCTCCGCGGGAACCGGATCGCGGCCGCGGAGCTCGAGGAGATCCACTCCGAGTCGCCCGGCCTCCTCCATGGCCCGCAGCGAAAGCGCGCGCCGCGCCTCCGGGGTGCCGAGTGGACCGCCGTCGTTCAGGAAGGGCATGGACAGGAGGTAGTCGCCGAAGAGGCGGCTGCGTACGCGCACGAGGGGGAGGAGGCCCTGGCCTCGCCCCTCCCCGTCCACGGCCTGCCAGTAGAGGGTCTCGTGGCCGAGCGCATCCTCCATCACCCGCCGCCATCCGGCCAGGTGGCAGGCCGTCCCGGCGGGGTCGGCCGCCACCCCGGCATCCCAGTCGGCGTCACCACCCTCGAAGGGATCGACGCGTAGCCCGGGTCCCCCCTTCGTGGCGGTCACACCCGACGCTCCACTTCCGATGCGAGCAGGGTATCCGCGGTCTCCGCGAGGGTGCGGAACCGGTATCGCCGGGTCACCGAGCCGACGCGACGCCAGAGGTGGCGGATCCCGCCTCTCATCCGGAGCTGGGTGAGCCAGGGCCCGGGGAGCGGCGGCATCTCGCGGTCGAACTCCCAGGGGTGCACGTAGAGCGTGGCGGGGGCGCCCCGACGCCCGGCCGACCTCAGCGCCGCGTGCACGAGTGCCGCGGGGAAGAAGCGGAGGTACGCGCCGCCTGCCGCGGGAAGCGAGAGTCCTCCGATGCGGAGGGTCGCCAGCGGGATCTCCGCCAGGCGGCCCGGTCCGCGCCGGAGCACGTGTGGGTCCGGATCGGCGTCGGGGTAGCCGTACGACGGATGCACCCGCACCGGGAAGAGGCTGGAATCGTAGCGGTATCCCTCCTCCACGAGGACGTCGAACGCCCACTCGAGGCCGGGCTTGATCGAGAAGCTCGGGGCCCGGAACCCCACGACGGGCCGTTGCGCCAGGTCCTCGAGGGTCGCGCGGCTCCTTCGGACTTCGTCGCGGAACTCTTCCGGAGCGAGGTGCGTCACGCGCCGATGGGTCCATCCGTGCGAGGCGACCTCGTGGCCGGCGTCCGCGATCGCGCGCACGAGCGCGGGCTCCTTCTCGGCGAGCCACCCGAGCACGAAGAAGGTGGCGCGTACCTTCCGCTCGGCGAGGTGCTCGAGGATCGTCTGCACGAGCGCGGGGGCGCGGCGCGGCAGCCGTTCCCACGTGGCGGTGGGGATGAGCGCCTCCATCGCCGTGGGGTGGAAGAACTCCTCGACGTCGATGGTGAAGTGGTGGAACGGTGTGCCAGGGGTCACGGTCGACCACTCCGTTGGTGCGCCCGACGGAAACGGCCGGCCACCATCCCCTCGACAAGCGACGCGAGGCACCGGTCGATGCGGTCGAAGGATGCCCGGAATTCGTCCAGCTCCTTCCCCCATGGGTCGGCGATGGTCCGGCGGCCCTGGGCCACAGGATCCAGGTCTCCCAAAACGATCACGAGCTTCCCCTTTCGAATGGCGGGCTCCAGCTCCCAGGTCTGTCTGGGCTCCATCACCACGATCAGGTCGTAGCCTGCGGCGGTCTCCTTCGTCGCGATCCTCGAAACGTGGCGAGAGAGGTCGAGACCCCGCTCCCTCCCTATCTTGAGCGCCTCGGGGGGCACGCTCCGGCCGGCGCCGATCAAGCCGGCCGAGGCGACCCGGAGGCTTGGCAGCATGCGGCGAAGTGCCGCCTCGGCGTACGGACTGCGGCAGACGTTCCCGAGGCAGACGACCAGTACGGACCCCACGGGTCTCGCCCTCCTCAGGCGTCCGCGCGTCACGGCACGACGGAGCGGATGCAGGCGTCGCGTCACCGCCTGCAGGATGCGCTTCGCCACGCTCCTGATCTCACCCATCCTATCGATGCTCGCTCCGGTGCTTCGCGCGGGGCGCCGGCCCTCGATCCAGCTACGAAGCTAGTCGAGGGGCGAATGCCGTGCGAGGCTGGTGCCCGACTCTCGGGCGGGGCGAGATTGTCCTGCACGCGCGCGCCGCCTTCAGCCCCACCCAGGGAGACGGAACCCCTTGGAGACCCGAGGTCGTCGGACCCAGGAGGACACCGAGCGCAGGGTGCTGCGAGGCGTGGCCGCGACCGCGTGGCTGGTGGCGCTGGCGGCGATCACCCTCCTCCCCCAGCCGGTGACGCGCCTCGATCCCGGAATGGCTCAGCTCTCGGCGTGCCTCCTGTGCGGGGACTTCGGCCTCGCGGACGCGCTCCTCAACGTGCTCCTCTTCACGCCACTCCGCCTTCTCCTCCCCGGGGGGCGGGGGGTGCTGGTGCGGGCGGCCCTCACGGGGCTCGCGCTCTCCGCTTCGATCGAAGTGGCCCAGCACTTCATCCCCGGCAGGTATTCGAACCTCGGCGACATCACGTGGAACACCGCGGGCGCCTGGCTGGGTGCGGTGGCGTGGCGCCTCCGGGGCCGATGGATCCCGGGTGGCCCGCGCGAGGCCTCTCATCTCGGAGCCGCCGCGGCGTGCGGCGTCTTCGTCGTGACCGCCGCCTTCGGTTGGCTCCTGGCCCCCGCGTGGCCGCGGGCGCAATACTGGGGCCAATGGACGCCGGACCTCGGCTTCCTCGAGGTCTACCGGGGGCGCGTACTCGATGCCCGTCTGGATACCCTGCGCCTCCCCTCGGGCCGTTTCCCCGACGACCTGGACCCGCGCCGGCTCCTGAGCGGCGACTGGGTCCTCCGCGTGAGGGTCACGAAGGGACCGCCGCCGGGCTCCCTCGCGCCCGTCGTGAGCATCTTCGACGGCGCGCAGCGTGAGGTCCTCCTGGTGGGGGTCGCCCACGAGGACATGGTCTACCGGGAGCGGAGCCGCGCTCGTATGCTCCTGCTGGGTGCTCCCGATCTGCGGGTGGCGGGTGCTCTGGCGACGGTCGCACCCGGGGACACGATGCACCTCGCCATCGAGCGACGTGGACGCGGCCGCTGCCTCTCCATCGGCAACCGCGAGGATTGCCCCGGCTTCACGCCGGGCCGTGCCTGGAGCCTCCTCTTCGCGTCGGGGAACGGTCGGGAGGCAATGCTCCGGGCAATGGACGCCCTCTGGATGGGCCTCCTCCTCCTCCCGGTCGGGCTCTGGTCCCCGCGTTTCCGCAACCTTCTCGCACGAGGGGGCGCAGCGCTGGCCGGGTGCGTGGCGGCGGTGCTCCTCACCCGACTTGTCCTCCCACCCTGGTACGAGGGCGTTGGAGCCGTGCTCGGCCTGGTGATCGGGCACGCGCTGCGGCACGTGGCCGCATCGGTGCTCACAGGGGAAGGGCGCGATCCAGGGCCGGCTTGACCGCGAGCGCGACCTGGCGGGCCAGGTCGAACGCCTCGTCCTCTCCTTCGTCCCCGAGCGGGACCACGATCCGGACCAGCGCCTCGTCGGTCCTGCGGCGGATCGCGGCGTCGCGAAGGAGGTTCCACTTCACCAGGTACTCGTTGTATGCCACGCGGCCGCGCCCCTGGTACCAATAGAGGACCAGGGAGCGCTCCTGGCCACGCTGGAGGAGATAGCGGTTCACCGTGAAGGTCCCGTCGCCGTCGCCCAGCGTCGCCGGGCTGGAGGAGACGGCCTCCCACCCCGCCCCGGGGAGGCAGTTCTTCGGAGAGTGGATCGTGCGCCCGCGGCGCTGCTGGTCGTAGAACCCGAAATAGATCGAGACCCACGGGGCTCCGGCCGCCTTCGCAGCGGCGGAGTCGGCCGGCTGGTAGACACGCAGGGCGTAGTCGGTGAAGCCCGCGACGTCTGCCTCGGCCTCCGACACCTCCACCGGCTTCCCGCTCATCCCCCCGATCGACGCCGGGAGGGCGCTCTCGAGTGGTGCTCGGAGCTCCGGGACGCGCTGGGCCCGCACGAACGAAAGGAGGAACACCCCGCCCACCAGGATCGCGGCGGGAGCCCAGGCGCCGCCGGCGGCGCGGCTCATACGGCTTCCACCGGCCGCGGCGCGCGGTGCAGGCGGGCCTCGCCCTGGACGAGAAGCCACGTGATGGCGCCCAGGATGAGGAATGCCCCGACGAACATCACCCACCCCTCCGTGAGGTGCATGAAGCCTTCGCCGAGCTTCGGGCTCACGAAGAACACGAGGAACCCCGTCAAAAAGACCCGCACGCCGTTGACCAGGACCGCCACGGGAAGGGTGAGGAGAAGCAGCAGCACGCGCAGGGTCGGGCGGCGGAGCCAGAGCCCCCCCATGAGGAGCCCCAGGGAAGTGAGGGCCGTGAGCGAGCGCAGCCCCGAGCACGCCTCCGTGACGAAAAGCGATTGGCCGGGAAGGTGGATCACGTTGCCCGCCAGCTGGACGGGAACGTCCCGCCACCGCAGCATCGTCGCGCCGATGGCCGACGCCTTGAGCTGGAGGGGGAAGGCCAGCGTGGAGAGGATCACCTGCGGAAGGGGGACGGAGAGGAGCAGCAGCGCCAGGGGAAGCCACCAGCGCATCACCTGATGCACGCCCCACATGTAGAGGATCAGTCCGACGAAGGCGCCGATGAGCGACAGCCGCATCGTGAACTGCTCGGCAGCGAGGCCCGACAGGATGCGCAGGAAGACGGACCCGGCGAGCACCAGCAGGCCGAGGGCCACCTGGGGGCGACGGTTCGCGAGGAGGCCCGACCGGTACATGAGGTAGGCGGAGAGCGGCCCGAGCAGGAGCCCGTGCCCGGCCTCCGGGTCGTGCCACCAATCACGCAGGAGGGTGAGGAACGGCTCCCAATACAGCCACACAAAAGCCAGGGCCCCCAGAACGACGGGGGCCTGGATCCTGAATCGGGATGTCGGGCTTTCGCGAACGGTCGCGATGTCGACGGTCATCTATCCAGTCTACATCGCCCCTTTGCGCAGCACCATGACGGCGGGCGTCCGCGCCATGATCAACAGATCCTCCACGGCGGAGCGGCGGCGGATGTACTCGAGGTCGAGGTCCATCTTGCGCTTCACGTCGTCGAGGCTCTGGTCGTACGGGAGCCGCACCTGCGCCAGCCCGGTGATCCCGGGGAGCACCTTCTGCCGGTGGCGGTACTCCACCAGCTCCTTGCTCAGGTCGGCGAAGATCTTGGGTTGCTCCGGCCGCGGCCCGACGATGTTCATGTCGCCCTTCAGCACATTGAAGATCTGCGGTAGCTCGTCCAGCCGGAACGACCGGAGGAGGCGGCCGACGGCCGTGATGCGCGGATCGTCCTTGCTGGCCCACACCTCGCCCTCGGAGTGGGCATGCATCGTACGGAACTTGTAGATCGTGAAGATCTTCCCGCCACTGTCGACCTGGCGGCGGCTGTCGCCAAGGCGCGCGCCCCGATCGCGGCGGCGGTCGAGCCCGACACGCGGCTGCTTGAAGATCGCGGGCCCCGGGGAGCTCAGGCGGATCAACGCCCAGATCACCAACATGAGGGGCGCCGTGATGATCACGGCCACGCTGGCGACGGCGAGGTTGAGGGCCCGGCAGGCCCAGTCACGAGCTCTTGGGGAGGGTGACGCGTCTCGGGCGCGAACGCGCACGGACGGAATCCACGCGGGACGGGGAGCGACGAGAACCGTGCTGTCGGCACTCGCGCACGCGTTGTCCTGGGGTGTGCTCAAACCCGACTCCTGGTGGCTCACGTGACTGGAATCCCCGGAGCCCCCCGGTCCGGGTGACTACGATCCGGCCGTAGTCGCACGGCGCTTACATGCAAGAGTCGTTCACATCCGGCCGAACTCGCTGCCATCTGCGTGAAATCATTATCAGTGAATAGCTTAGGCGATATGCCCAACTTGCGGAGAGCTCGGTCGTCGCCATACTTGTGTGGGTCACCGCCGACGTTTGTGGCTGGTTTGTCACAAGGTCCGGAGCCCTCACCGGTCGTCAAGGGTCTTCGGTCTCGTCAACGTACCGGACGGGAGCCGAAGTCGTGGAACGGCGTCGCGGTTCCTCGTCGGCGCGGCGGCCTGACGCGCCGCGTGCCGACGCGGGCATCCATGACCAGCGACTACTTCAGCGGGCGGGACTCGAGCTCGAAGGAGAAGCAGGTGCCGCGCTCCATGGAGGTGTCGACCTCCAGTTGGGCGCCCATGGCCCGGACCAGGCGGCGGGCTATGGACAGGCCGACGCCGCTCCCGGAGAAGAAGTGCCCGCTGCCGCCCAGCCGGCGCTTGAAGGGGCTGAAGAGGTCTGCCAGGCGATCCTGGCTGATGCCCCGTCCCGTGTCGCGGACGTAGAACGCGACGACCGTGTGCGACAGGCGCCTGGCGCCGATCTCCACCCAACCCTCGTCCGTGAATCGCAGCGCGTTCGTGGTCAGGTTCAGCAGGACACGCCCCGTTGCCATGGGATGTCCGAACGTCTTCTCGAACTCGGGCACGGCGATCCTGAGTTCCACACTCTTCTCTTCGGCCATCGGCCGCACCATCTCCTCCACGCCCTGCACCATCTCGGAGAGCGAGTACAGCTCGGGTTCGCCGTCGATGAGCCCTCGTCCCTCGCGGGCGAGGTCGATCACGTTGGACGCGAGCGCGGCCAGGCCCATGGCGGCGCTGTAGATGAGCCCCAGCTGGCTCCGCTGCTGAACGTTGACCTCTCCACTGTGCCCGGTGCGAAGGGTCTCGGAGAGAAAGAGGATGGAGGTCAGCGGGGAGCGCAGGTCGTGCGCCACCTCCACCAGCAACTGCAACGCGTCGGGTCGCGCGAGGCGAGCCGCGAGGCTGTCATGGTCGGGGCCGATGATCCTCTGGAGGACAGCCTCGACCGCCCGCAGCACGATGACGGTGGCGCCCGCCGCGTCATCGGCGAGGGGGAGCTGCAGCACCGCCCCTCTCAGAGCAGCGATCAGCCTCGCGTCGACCATGGGGAGTCGGGCGTTGGTCGCGCCAGGATCCGACCCGGCCCCGAGGTGCGCGCGCACCTCGGCGACCACGGCTTCCAGGCCGTCGACGATGCCCGCGCCTACGGGCGCGGACAAGCCGGCCAACCCTGGCCGGAGCGTGGCGATCAGGTGCTTGCCAGCCCGATCCAGGATGGCGTCGGGCGTCGGCGGCGCCGGCGTGTCCTCGATCGCCTTCACGGGCTCACCCCTCGGAGTCGTCCGCGGCTTCGACCTCGTGGATCAGCGTGACCCGGCGCGTGCCGTGCTTCTCCATGAGCCTGTAGAGGGTGGTGCGGTCGACGCCCGCCAGCCTGGCCGCGTCGGATATGTTGCCCCCGGCCTGTCGGACGACGTGCCGAAGGTAGGCCGTCTCGAATTCCCCCACCACCTTCTCGCGCGCTGAGCGGTAGTCCAGGTCCATGACGCCGGAGCCGTAGAACGGCGTTTCCTCGCGCGCGGCCATCGGCCGCTCGTCGATGAAGGGAATTTCCGAAGCCCGGATCTCGGCATTGTCCTTGGCGAGCACCGTGAGGTGCTCGACGACGTTGCGCAGTTCGCGCACGTTCCCGGGCCACGGCGCGCGCTTGAGGGCGGCGAGCGCCTCCGAGGAGAAGCGCGGCGGCTCCGTGCCCGGGTCGCGATGTGCTACCCAGAACTCGCTCAGGAACCGCTGCGCCATGATCGGAATGTCCGAGGCGCGCTCGCGGAGCGGTGGTATGTGGATCGGCACCACCCGCAGGCGGTAGTGGAGGTCCTTGCGAAGCTGGCCCTCTTCGATCGCCTCCGCAGGGTCGCGATTCGTCGCGGCGATGAAGCGTACGTTCACAACCGCGTCGGTCTTGACCGATCCGACCCGCCGGACGACCCCGTCCTGCAGCACCCGCAGGAGCTTCGCCTGCGTGGAAAGGGGAAGCTCGGTCAGCTCGTCGAGGAACAGCGTGCCTCCGTTCGCGACCTCGAGGAGGCCCTGCTTCTCGTGCACCGCCCCGGTGAACGCGCCCTCGACGTGCCCGAACATCTCGGATTCGAGGAGCGTCTCCGGGATGGCGGCGCAGTTCACGGGTACGAGCTCCCGGCTGGCGCGCCGGCTGTGCCGGTGGATGTATTGGGCGATGAGCTCCTTGCCCGTACCACTCTCGCCCGTGATGAAGACGGAGGCGTCCGTGCGGGCAACCTTCGACGCCACCTCGAGCACCTGACGGAATGCGGCGCTGTCGCCGATCAGCGGTACCGCCCCGCCCTCCGGGGCGTCGCCGGCCTCCTTGACGATATCGCCGCTTTCGCGGGCCACCACGACGGCGTGGGCAGCGCGGCCCACCAGGATCTGGAAATGCGTGGCCGAGAACGGCTTCGGAAGGTAGTCCCAGGCGCCGTCCCGGAGTGCGGTGACGCTCGAGGAGACGCTCGGATTGCCGGTCATGATGATCGCGAGCGAGTCCGGGCTCGTTTCGAGGGCCGCGCGCATGATGTCGAGACCGGACATCTGGGACATGTACAGATCGAGGAGCAGGATGTCGAAGCGTTGACGCCTGACGATCCGGAGCGCCTCGTCACCGCGGCCGCAGACGGTGACCGCGAAGCCTTCGGATTTCAGCAACGATGCACAGCTTTCGCGCAACGAGTGCTCGTCGTCCACGATCAGGATCTCGATCGACCCGCGCTCTGCGGCATCGACCTCGATGAGCTCGCGATCGGGGATACCGTGAGGACCACTCCCGCGGCCGTTCTGACCAGGACGGGTGGGATCCAGGCGACCGGGGGTCCTTGGGGGGGCGGTCATCAACGGACCTCTTGTGGACGGGAAGGTTTTGCCTGAGTGTTGGAAGGATGAACGGAACTTTGCCCACCAGGCGAGACTCTAAGATTCGGCAGGCTGTTGCGACTACGCAAGTCTCTCGTCAGGGTGGACAACGCTTGCGACGCAAGGGACTGTACCGGGAGTGCAACACTCCGGCCCACCGGGTTGTGCGCTAAACACCGCAGGATTTCCGATGGCTGACCACAGGCTCCTTCCCCCCGATTCGTCCCATGGTGGCGGATCCCCCCTCGTTCCCGCCACGCACGAGGGGCTGGCGAGCGTATTCCAGCCGATGCCCGACCGCGAGGAGGAGGAGGAGGGGGGCCTCGACCTGAAGCGGTACCTCTTCGCGCTCGTTCGACGCAAGTGGCTCCTCCTCGGTGCCGCGTTGATCGGGGCCGGGGGCGCATCGGTGGCGTGGAAGTACGGTGCGGTCGAGTACACGACGAACGCCAACATCTGGGTCCAGGTCGAGAGCAACGCGAGGGCGTCGGGCGACGTGGAGCCCATTCGCGAGAGCGGCCTGCTGGATTCGAACGCCTGGCTCCAACTCCTGCGCTCCTTCGCGGTGTTGGACACCGTGGCCGTCCGGGAGAAGCTCTACCTCCGGACGAGCGCGCAGGACCGGCCGGCTTTCGAGTCCTTCGAGCTCACCGATCGCTACCGGATCGGCGCGTTCAGGCTTTCGGTCTCGGAGGACGGGAAGAGCTATACCCTGACCAGGGACAACGGCGAAACGGTCGAGCAGGGGACGCTCGGGAGTCCGATCGGGGCCGATCTGGGGTGGGCGTGGACTCCGGATCCGGGGGACGTTCCGGCCGGCTCCGAGATGCGTTTCTCGGTCATTCCTCCCCGGGACGCCGCCCAGCTCATGGCCTCCACGCTGCGCGCCGGCATGGACAAGAACGGCAACTTCATGTCCCTCTCGCTCCGCGGCGACGACCCACAGCAGATCGCGTCGGTGTTGAACGCGATCCTGGAGCGGTTCGTCGCGATGGCCGCGGAGGTCAAGAAGGGGAACCTGGACCAGAAGCTCGTCATCCTGCAGCAGCAGCTCACCTACGCCCAGGACGAGCTGGAGCGTGCGGAGGAGGAGCTCGAAGGGTTCCGGGTGCGGACCATCACGCTCCCGTCGGACAACTCGGCACCGATCTCTCCCGGCCTCGCGGAGACGCGCGGGGCGGTGTTCGGCACCTACTTCGGCATGAGGGTCCAGCTCGACCAGCTAGAGCGGGACCGTCAAAGGCTGAGCGCCGCGCTGGACACCATCCGGGAGGAGAAGGAGGTCCGGATCGAGGCGCTGCAGGCGATCCCCGCGGCGGCCCAGTCCCTCGAGCTGACGCAGATCCTCGGCGAGCTCGTGGACGCGCGCTCGCAGCTCCGCACCCTCAGGGACCGCTACGCCGACGAGTATTCGCCCATCCAGGTTCAGCTCAGCCGGATCAGGACGCTCGAGCAGGAGGCCACCCCGAGGGTCGTTCAGGGGATCCTCGGCGAGATGGGGATCCAGGAGAAGGACCTGTCCGCGAGGCTGGATTCGGCCAGCGTCGACCTCGCGTCGATTCCTCCTCGAACGATCGAGGAGGCGCGCCTCCGGCGCCAGGTCGCGATCCAGGAGAGGTTCTACAATCAGTTGCGGCAGAGCGTCGAGACCGCCCGTCTCGCCTCGCTGAGCTCGATCCCGGACATCGACATCCTCGACCGCGCGGTCGTGCCCCGGCAGCCGACGAACGACAACCGGATCCAGATGGCCGAGATGGTCTTCCTCGGCGTCATGGGCGCCGCGGTGGTCATCGTGATCCTGCTCGACCTTATCGATCCGCACGTCAGGTACCCGAACCAGGTCAGCCGGGATATCGGGCTGGACATCCTCGGGAGCATTCCCCGCGTCCGCACCGTCAACGGCGCGAAGGGCGCGGAGAACGCGGCCCACGTGCTGGAGTCGTTCCGCGAGCTGCGCCTGACGACCGGCTTCGCCTACGGTTCGGCCGGTCCGGTCACCCTCGTCATCACGAGCCCTTCGCAGGGCGAAGGCAAGTCGCTCATCTCGACCAACCTCGCGGTGGCCTACGCGGAGGTGGGTCGCAGGACGTTGCTCGTCGACGCGGACACGCGACGGGGCGACGCCCATCGGCTCCTGAATTGTTACCGGGCTCCCGGGATCACCGACTATCTCCGCGAGAACGCGTCGGACGAGATCATCCAGGAGACCGAGTACGACAACCTGCACTTCATCGGCTCGGGAACCCGCGGTGGGTCGACCCCCGAGCTGCTCGCCTCGTCGCGGATGGTGGCGCTGTTGGCGAAGCTGAAGCAGCGCTACGAGGTCATCATCCTGGATTCACCGCCACTGGCGGCCGGAGGCGACGCCGTCGTGCTCTCTGCACTGACCGGAAACATGGCGCTCGTGATCCGCACGGGGTCGACGGAGAAGCCGTTGACGATCGCGAAGCTGGAGCCTCTCGCGAGGCTGCCGATCCGGATCCTCGGTGCGATCCTCAACGACGTGGAGCTGAAGGGCCCGCACTTCCGGTACTACTCCTACTTGCCGGGCTACGAGCCCAGCGCGGAGTCCGAGCTGGAGGCGGTGCCCCAACTCGTAGATGCCGTCGAGGGCGGCGGGGATCAGGCCCCGTAGGAACGGACGGGGAGGCCGTCGTCGTCGGACTGTGCCCGGCGGAGCGCCATCGTGGCCCTGAAGAGCAGATCCTCGGGGTTCACGGGTTCGCTGCCGCCGATGGCGTAGCAGCCCGCGCGGAGGTGCGGCGCGCCGGAGGGCCACGCCGCCGTGCTTCCGCCCGTCGAGGACTCGAGGAGCCCCAGCAGGCGATCCGCGAGGCGCACTGCGCCCGCCTGATCCGTCCCTGGCGCGACCACGACGAACTCGCCGGAGCCGAGTCGCCCGAGGGTGTCGGAGACCCTGGTGCCGGTGCGCAGCGTCTGCGCGATGCCGTCGTCGAGGAGCTCCCGATCCGGAATACGCTCCGGCGTCTCGCTTGCGGCGACCCAGTCCGGCCCGAACGCCACACAGGAGAGCGGGCGTTCGGAGCGTTGCGCGTCGGCACTGACCTCCTGCGTGCGGCGCAGGAGCCCCTTGGCGTTGTAGAAGCCCGTGCGGGGGTCGGTGAGGCCGTCTTCGCGAATGCGGTCGGCCTCCTGCTTCGCGCGCACGAGGGTCTCCACGCGCACGATGAGCTCTTCCGGATCCACCGGATGCCGGAGGATGTCCCACGCACCGGCGGCCAGGGCGTTCAGACGCTCGGCCCGTCCGATCGACGACGCCGAGATCATGAGGAGGGGCGTGACCGAGTGGACCGACGGGCACCCTCTCAGCCTCCGTGCGACATCCACCCCGTCCACGTCCGGGAGGTGAAAGTCCACGATGATGAGGTCGGGGTTGACCTTGTGGACGAGGTCCAGCGCCTGTCCACCAGTATAGGCCTTGAGAACGACGTGGCCCCGCGGACGCAGGATGCTCTCGATGGAGCGCGACGTCCACTCCTGGTCGTCCACGAGCAGGACCAGAGGTGTGAACGACGGATCCACCCTTCCCTGTCCGGCTGGAGTCATCGGAACGCTGTGTCCACTGTGCAAGACAACTCTCCGGGTATCGCGGGGGGGATCGGGAGCGCTCGGTGCAAGATTCATGCACGGTACCGAAGACAATGCGAAGACCCCGGAGCCGATATGGCAAAGCATAGTGGCACAGAGATTTTCGCGGATCCAACGTGGGCGCGCCCCGTCCCCGTCCGCCGGGTTCGTGTCGCGGAACGCGCGCGGTTGGTGTAGCGATTGCGCAACCTTCCGCGAACGACTGTACGGGCCCCCTATGGTTGAGGTAGGTTGGACACCATGACCCTTCGATCCTTCATTGCCGCCTTCGCGCTCCTCGTCGCGGCGTCGGCCGGCGGGCTGTCCGCCCAGATTCCCGTGGAGTTCTCGCCGGGCAGCTCCGAGCTCACGCGCAAGGACCTGGAACGACTCCTCGCCAGCTACGAGCAGGCCGTCGCGTCGCCCGCCTACTCCTCCCGGGTGAAGGACGCCGCGCGGGCCAACATGGCGCGCATCCGCACCCGACTCGAGGAGGGCGATTTCCGCGTCGGAGACCGCGTCGCCCTCACGGTAGAGGGGGAGAACGCCATCCCCGACACCGTGGTCGTGGAGCCCGGTCCGCAGATCACCCTGCCGCTCTTCGGCGCCATCTCCCTCGCAGGCGTCCTCCGTTCGGAGACCACAGAGTACCTGACGAAGGAGCTGGGCAAGGTGATCCGCGAGCCGGTGGTGCGCGCCACGGCTCTCATGCGGCTGTCGATCCAGGGTGGTGTGCGGACGCCGGGCTTCTACCTCGTCCCGGCGAGCATGCTGGTCAGCGAGGCGATCATGGAGGCGGGAGGACCCACGACCGCGGCGGACCTCGAGCACCTGCAGATCCAGCGCGGGACCGCGGTGGTGGTCGACGCGCCCGCGATGCAGGAAGCCCTGATCGACGGCCGCACGCTCGACCAACTGAGCCTACAGGCGGGCGATCAGCTCCTGGTGCCCGCGAAGACGGCGGGCGGCACAGGTGCCAAGATCCTGCAGCTTTCCGGCGTATTCGTCAGCATCACCTACCTGATCATCCGGTTGACGCGCTGACGCGGTCACCCCGTCAGGAACCCTTCCCGCCCCCGTTGTCGTCTTCGTTGCCGCGCTCCATCGCGTCTGCGAGGACGCTGAGCAGGTCCTCGGAAGAGAACGGCTTGCGCAGCACGAAGCGGGCGTCGTTGAGCGCGCCGGAGAGAATGGGATCCTCGTCCGCGTACCCCGTGGTGTAGACCACGACCATCTCGGGGTGCTCCTCGAGCAGCGCCTGCGCCAGCGTCGCGCCCCAGGCGTCCGGGAGATTGATGTCCATGAGGAGGACGTCGATGGGCTCCTGGAAGATCTCGATGAGCCGCCCGGCTTCATCGGCCGACCCGGCCTCGAGGACCTGGAACCCACGCCTGCGAAGGAGCGTGGCGAAGGAGCTGCGAATGCCCGACTCGTCATCGACGAAGAAGACGACCGGATGGCGTGCCGCCCCTCCCACGGACTGAGGATCGGTCATGTGCAGGTGCGTTCCAGGTAGGGGACGATGCCGAACGAGGTGCGCTGCTCCGGCGGCTCGGCACGCCGCGGAGGCGAGGCGGGCGTCCACCGTCCCGCGCCCGGCACGACGCCCCGAGGTGCGGCCGAGATCGCGAACGGGCGCACGCCCCCCGAGGTCCGGGACGTTGCTCGGGTCTTCGGAGGAGTCATGGGGACAATCTGTGTTGCCCACGCATGCCCCGCAAAGGGAGTCGCGGGGCGGCGGATGGCTGCAGGCGCGTGTGAGCCGCGCGCCGAGGAGGGCCGTGAAGCCCGCCGAAGGCCCATCGAGTCGAGCCCGTCGTAGGACGACCAGCGCCGCCAGGGGGTGTGCCGCCGTGGGTGGTCGGCGGGCCGCTGGCGACGTTTGGGTGGGAGCGGCGGGTGGGCCGGCGCGGCACATGCCCCACACCGGCATCCGGTGCCGGCCGGCCCGGCCCGGCGGAAAACCATGACGCGACAATGGCTTTCGCGGGACGCACGACGGTGCCTCTTGATCCGGACGGGGTGATCGCGCCATCGTTCAACTGGCGCTGTGGCTCCGTAGTGCGCAGCTCCGGCGGCACCCCCCCCAAGGCAGTGCAGCACCGTTGAAGACGGGCCTCATCATTGCGCCCCAACCCATGTACGAGGATCGGGGGACTCCGATCGCCGTACGCCAGGTCGTGCAAGCGCTCCTGGAGTTGGGTCACGGCGTCGACATCCTCACGTATCCCGTGGGACGCACCTTCCCGGTCTCCGGCGTGCGCCTCATCCGGGTGGCGAACCCGCTCGGCATCCGCCGTGTGCGGATCGGCCTTTCGTGGCAGAAGCTCGTGCTGGACGCGGTGCTGACCTCCCAGCTCGGTCGCGTGCTCCGCCGGCGTTACGACTGGATCCATGCGGTCGAGGAAGCTGCGTTCCCCGCGGTGGTCTTCGGACGCCTTCGCGGTATTCCCGTCCTGTACGACATGCAGTCCAGCCTCGCCGAACAGCTCGGTCAGTACCGGCTGGGGCGTTGGAGGCTCGCGCAGCGCGGGCTGTGCGGGGCGGAGCGATGGCTGCTCCGCCGGGCCACGCACATCGTGGCGAGCCACGGGCTCGCCGGTCGCGTGCGCCGCGCCGCGCCCTCGACGCCCTTCGGCGAGTGGCCGTACCCCAGCGTGGCGCCCTACGTGGATGAGACCGAGGCGCGCGCGTTGAGGGCGCAGATGGGGGTCGCGGACGAGGACATCCTGTTCCTCTACTTGGGGTCTTTCGAGCCCTACCAGGGGCTGCCGCTCCTCGTGGATGCGGCCGCCGAGGTGCTGAAGGACGAGCCACGTAGCCGCTTCCTCCTCGTGGGCGGAGAGGGGGAGGCGGCAGAGCAGCTCCAGCAGCAGATTCGACGGCACGGCATCGAGGGGCGGGTGTCGGTCTTGCCCCGCACGAAGCGCGAGGGCGCCTGGACCTACCTGGCCATCGCGCACGTTGCCGTCTCCGCCCGCTGCTACGGCGACAACCTCCCGCTCAAGATCCTCGACTACATGGCCATGGGGAAGCCGATCCTCGCCACCCGGATCCCCGCCCACACGAGCGTTCTCGACGAGACGTGCGCCGAGCTGGTCGCGGCCAACGCCGGTGGTCTGGCCGACGGGATGCTGCGGCTCCTGCGCAATCCACGACGCGCGGCGTCGATCGGCGCTGCCGCGGCCCGGCTCGCGCAGGAGCGGTTCGGATGGAGCCGTTTCGTGGATTTCGTGTCGGATACCGTCGAGGCCGTGTGCGCCGCAGGGCCGCGGCGCGGGCTGCATGGCGAGCCGACCGCGAAGGAGCTCGCAGGTGTGTGAGCGGATCTCCGTCGTCATCCCTGCGCTGAACGAGGAACACAACCTGCGCCGCGTGCTCCCGGCGCTCGTCCGGGCGCTCCCGGAATCGGTCGATGTGGAGGTGGTGGTGGTCGACGGCGGTTCGGCCGACGGCACGCGGGCGCTGGCCCGGGCATACGGCACGCGGGTGCTCGACCACCCGGCCGGTGCCCCCTCGGACCCTGCCGCGCTCAGGAATCGCGGGGCCGCCGCCGCCCGCGGCGACCTCCTCGTGTTCCTGGACGCCGACTCCGAGCCGGCGCCGGACTGGCTGAAGGCACTCCTGCGCGCGCACGCAGACGGACACCCCGTGGTCGGAGGGGCTTTCGCGCTTCCGCGCGGTCTGTCACCCTGGGCGCGTTGCGACTTCTACGCGGGGTGGTACCACTTCCATCCGGCGGTGGCGGCTGGGTCCACGATCAGCGCGCCCCCCGGTAACCTCTGCATCGAGGCCGCTCTCTTCCGCCGGACCGGTGGCTTCGACGAGGCGCCCGACGTCGCCTACTCGCACGAGGAGCTGCGGCTCCAGGGCGAGCTGCGCCGCGCCGGCGTGCCCCTCCATTTCGAGCCGTCGGCGGTGGTGTACCATCACAACCGCCCCCGCTTCCGTAACCTCCTCGCCCGGCAGTACCGTTGGGGCGTCGGCGCGGTCGCGGCCAAGGCGGGCTCGGGGGCGGCGCGCTTCGAGTGGCTGTACCGGCATCCGTGGTTGGCGATGCTGGCCGGGGTGCCCCTCGCGTTTCCCACGGCGGCTTACATCGTGTGGCGGTGGGCGAGGGCCGGCGTGCTCGAACCCGTGGCGTGGGCCCCGGCGATCCTGGCGAGCCGGGTGGCGTACGGCATCGGTTTGGCCGTCGGCGGAGCGCGCTTCCTGGCGCGGAGACGAGTCTCGTCGGCCGGGGGCGCGGCGTGAGCGGCCAGGAACCGGGGGTGCCGGGCCACGCCGGAGCGCCCGCGGACGAGCCGCTCGTGAGCATCGTGATCCCGTGCTACGCGCAAGCCGCCTTCCTTTCGGAAGCGATCGCCTCGGCCCTCGACACGACCGTCCGCGTCGAGGTCATCGTCGTCGACGACGGCACCCCCGACGGTGCGATCCGCGAGGTGATGCGGGGCTGGCCGGACGTGCGGTTCCTGGCGCGTCCGCACGATGGGGTCTCGGCGGCCCGCAACGCGGGCGTCGCGGCGTCCCGGGGACGCTACGTGACGTTCCTCGACGCGGACGACCACCTCCTGCCCGGCGCGCTCGAGGCCGGCCTGGCGTGCATCGAGCGCCACCCCGACGCCGGATTCGCGCACGGGCGGTACCGCTTCATCCGCGAGGACGGAAGCCCGGCCGGGATGCCGGCGGCGCAGTGGCCCGAGCCGGGCGACTACCTCCAGCTCGTACGTAGCAACTACATCGGTATGCTGGCCACGGTCCTCTTCCGCACCGAGAGCGTCCGTGCGGCCGGCGGCTTCCGGTACGGTCTGGCGTTCAGCGAGGACTACGAGCTGATCCTCCGGGTCGCCCGCCTCTACCCGATCGCGCGCCACGACGGGATGGTGGCCGAGTACCGGCGGTACGCCTCGAGCGTGTCGGCGGACGCCGCCAGAATGCTCCAGCACGTCCTCGAGGTGCTCGAGCGCGAGCGCGCGCTCGCCACGCCCGGCGGGGAGACCCGCCGTGCCTTCGACGAGGGAGCGCGCTTCTTCAGGCTCTTCTACGGAGTGCGCCTCGTGCGGCAGATCTTCCGGGAGGGACTGCTGCGCGGGCGCTTCCGCGTCGCGCAGGGATGGGCGTCCGACCTGATCCGCCTCGTCGGTCCGTCGCTGACGCTGACCTCCCTCCCCCCGTCCGTTACCGTCGCGGCCGTCCGCAAGACGTGGTGGATCGTTCGTGGATGGTGGGAGCGGCGCGCGGTTCGATCAGCGGGACGGTCGACGGCGCCCTGGTCGGCGTGAAGATGCTCCTTTCGCGGAGTTGGCGCGGGATGCTCCCCCGCAAGCTCGGGATCCGCAGGCGCGGCGCGGTCGTCCTCATGTACCACCGCATTGCCGACGTGCCGATCGATCCCTCGGGGACGGCCGTGTCGCCCGAGCGTTTCGTCGAACAGATGGAGAGCCTCGCTGGCTGGGCCGTGCCTTCCCCGCTCCTGTCCCTGGTCGAGGGAGAACGGAGGGCGTCGGAGCGGACCCGCAGCGTCGTCGTCACCTTCGACGACGGCTACCTGGAGAACCTCACGTTCGTCGCGCCCGTCCTGGAGCGCCTCGGGATCCCGGCGACCTTCTTCATCCCCGTCTGCGCCGTGGACGCCGCCGACGCCTTCTGGTGGGACGAGCTGGAAGAGGTGGTGTTCGGGGCGGACGCACTTCCCCCGCGCCTCGACATCGACGTCGCCGGGCGCCGTCTCAGCGCCGCGGTGAACGACGATGGCGGGGAGGAGGACCGGAGTGGGCGCCACCGCGACTGGAGGGCGTGGCGAGGAGATGCCCGCACGCCCCGGCAGCGGCTCTTCACGCTGCTGTGGAGCGAGCTCCTGAGGCTGCCGGACGCGGATCAACGGCACCTCGTGGACGGGATACGCACGTGGGCAGGGCATTCGCCGGCTCGCCGCGAGGGGCGGGGTGCGACCCTCACCAGCGACGGTCTGGCCGCCCTCGGTGGGACCGCCTCGCGAGCGATCGGTGCGCACACGCTCAGCCACCCATGGCTGACCACGCTCGACCCCGCGCGCCTATGGGAGGAGGTGGACTCCAGCCGGCGGCGCCTCCGGGAGCTGGGCGTGGGAGAGGTCGGGACCTTCGCCTACCCGTACGGCGCCCACGACGACGACACCGTGGAGGCGGTGCGCCGCGCCGGCTTCTCGGCTGCGGTCACGACCGAGGCGGGCGCCGTCCACGGCGGGACCGATCCCCTCCGGATCCCCCGCCTCGACGTGGGGGACTGGACCGCCGCGGCCTTCCGTGCCGAGCTGTCGGGCTGGCTTCCCTAGACTGGAAGGGTGGTCGGAAAGTGGAGTACCGCCCATCACCATGCTGCATATGAACTTGGATGATCGTGGGTTGGGGCGGCACGGCCCCATCTCCGTCGTTGGCGCGCCTTCGTACGTAGCGACGTGTCTCGCGTGGCGCGCCACCGTCGCAGCGCGACGAGCTCCTTTCACGGAAGCAGGCGGTCTCAGTGCTCGTCGGCGTCGCCGGGCTGGAAGTACCACTCGCCTCGCACCCGCGCCTTGTCCAGCGACCGATCGAGGAGCCGAGCCGCGAAGTGCGCTCCCTCCCACGGGCGCCTCGCGAAGCCGCTCCGCCCGAGGAGTGCGTCCAGCGGGCTTCCCGGCAGGGACCACGCCTGGATGAAGTCGGCCTCCCGTTGGAGCGCCATACCGATCGCGCGGTAGAGAAGCGCAGAGGCCGCCCGGAAGGGGCCGGGCGGGAGGAGCGCGTCCACGATCGTGGCCGTTTCCCCCTGCACCCGCATCACGATCCAGGCCGCCCAGCGACCGTTGCCCGCGCGGAGCGCCAGACGGAGGTACTCTCGCTCCGGTGCCTCGTCGTAGCGCCACCTCAGGTAACGCGCGTCCCGCACGACCGCGGAGGGGTAGGCCGGCGCAAGGCGCTGCCAGAGCTCGTCGGCAGCGTCGCCGAAGGCCCGGACCTCCACGATGCGCGGATCGGGCAGCCGGCGTCGTATCCGCTTGACCAACGTGTCCTCCGCCTCCCGCACCAGGTATCGGACCTCGCTCCACAGCTCGTAGCCGATGGCGAGCTTGCCGAGCTTCGCATGCCGCGTCTGCGGCGTGCCGAAGGCGAACGCGATCGGATCGGGGCCGGTCGTGAAGGTGCGGATCCACTCGCCGGCGGTGCATACGAACAACCCCCGCCGGCCGAGGATCGCTGCCCGGTAGGACGGGTGGACCATCGCGTCCTGGATGGCGGCGACGGTCGCCGGGCGCCCGGCGAGGCACCCGCGAAGCGGCACGCCCGTCACGCTCGCGATGACGTCGCCTCCATCCAGCGTCGCCACCATCGTGCGGTGGGCGCCGGCGGGGTTCTCGCGGTACCGCCACGCGCGATCGCGCCGCGCCGCGGCACCGGCGCTCCCGAAGACCTGCCGCTGGAGGCGGAGGACCCCGGCCTCGTCCTCGGGGCAGTAGGGGCGGATCTCGACCCAGCGGTCCAGGCAGCGGAAGCGGCGCCCGCTCAACGCGCCAACTCCGCGCTCAGCCGCGGGGCGAGGAGCTCCGGGTCGTCGGAGCCAGCCACCTCGATTCGGGGGAGGTGCAGGTGGTGGTCGTACCGCGTGACGAGCCGCGGCTCGGTGGTGAAGCCGAAGCGATACCCGCCTCGGCGGGCCAGCAACTCGACCACTTCGTCCGTGTCGCCGTACGGATACGCGATCGTTTCGGAGGGGTAGGCCAGTCGCTCGTGCAGCGTCCGTCGCGAGGCCTCGAGCTCGCGCCGGATCTCCCCGGCGGAGAGCGCCCCCAGCGGGGCGTGGCCGGCCGTGTGCGAGCCGAAACGCAAGCCCTCCCGCTCCAGGGCGCGGATCTCGTCCCACGTCAGGAGGGGCGCCTCGATCGCGAGGTGGTGGTCCCAGGCGCTCGTCTTCCCCACCAGCTCCGTGACGATGAACACCGTCGCGGAGTAGCCGTAGCGGCGGAGCAGCGGCCACGCGGTCTCCGCGATGTCGGCGTACCCGTCGTCGAAGGTGATGAGCAGGGGCTTTCCCGTGAGGGACGTGCGCCCGCGTCGCGCCTCGTCCCACGCTTCGATCGTCACGGAGTAGAAGCCGTGCTCCCGGAGCGACGCGAGCTGGGCTTCGAAGGCGTCGGGCCCGAGCCGATAGCGCCCTGCCCATCCGCCGCCGCCCTCGGCGATCTGGTGGTAGGCGATCACCGGGAGCCGCTCGGCCAACGCGTGGCGGCCGAGGGCGCGGCGGACCGGCGGCACGGTGCGCTGGATCACGAATCTCACAGCGGCGCGTGCGTGGCGCCGGTCGGAGGCGAGGGGCACGGTGATCGGTACCGGCCGAGCAGCGTCGGCGTCCGGTCCCCGGGCGGAGCAGCGGGTCTCCGCGACCGCGGCGGCCAGCTCGTCGGTCAACTCGCGCGCGATGGTGCGCCGGAGGGCGCCGCGGTGCGCACGGGCTCCGGCGCGCACGGTGACGCAGGCGATCGGAGCAGCGCCGAAGCGCAGGGCGACGGCCGCCCCGGCCGCCGTCGCCCCCGCCGGCAGCCCCGCCGCCACGTCCAGGTCGACCGATCCGTTCCGCGGCTCGGGCGGGCGACCGCGCCGGTCGCATAACGTTTCGCGGAGCAGCCGACGGCGCGACACCGACCGCTCGATCCACTCGAAGCCGCGCACGTCGAGCCGCCGCAGGCGCGTGGCGATCGCGGCGGCGACACGGGCGGGGAGGACGCGCCCCATGGCGTGCTCGAGAGAGCGGCCTTCCGCTACCCCGTCCAGCGCGCGGACCAGGGGCCAGGCGAGGAGTCGGCACGCCGCCTCCCGCGCGAGCGCGTCCGCGTCCGCGTCCTCCAGCACGGGCACGAGGATCCGGCCGACCGGGTGCCCGTCGAGCTTCACGTGCACGTGGATGCGCTCGGCGCCCGGCGGGACCGCCAGTCGCTCGGGGCTGCGCAGCTCGAGATCGCACGCGCCGATCCCTTCGAACGCCGCGCCGTCCGATTCCGGGGAGGACTCGAGGATCAGCCCGCCCAGGATCCTGCGCGCCCGCGCCGCCAGATCTGGACCACCGGAGGCGGCCTCGACGGCCTCGAAGAAGCGCACGACCGGGGCCCGGAGCTCCGGCCAGGCGGTGATCCACGACGTGGCATCCACGGCGCGTGCGCGCAGGACCGCGTAGAAGAGCGGCGCGGCGACGTCCGAGGGGTGCAACGTCGGGCACGGCGCGTCGACTGCCTGGACGAGGGGGATCGGGTCCTGTCCCCTCGCCACGGCGAGGCCGGCCGTCCAGGAGAGAATGCTGTACTCCCCCACGGCCCGCTCCGAGGCGGGCTGTCCCTGGGCGTACTCGGGGAGGGGATTGGGCACGCGGGGGTCCGCGGCGTAGGCGCGCCGCGTGACCTCCAACCCGTCGCGGAGGACGTTCTCGATCCGGGTCGCGCCCGAGTGGGGCAGCCAGGCGTAGACCGCCCCCACCCCCTCCAGGTAGGCCGTCCTCGCTCCGGCCCGACCGCACCGCATCCACAGGTCCCAGTCCTCGCCCCAGTGCAGACGGACGTCGAAGCCGCCCAGCGACTCCACCAGCGCCTTGCGGACCACCACGCTGTGGATCGTGAACGGGCAGGAGACGGCCGCGCGTGGAAAGAGGGGCTCGCCCGGCCCGGGGACCTCCTGCTCCACGACCGCGCCGCTCGGGAGGAGGGCCACCCACCCCACCTCCACGAGGTCGAGGGAGGGACGCGCCTCCAGCGTGCGGGCGATCCGCTCCAGCATGTCGGGGAGGATCGTGTCGTCCGCGTCCAGGAAGAGGAGCCATGGGTGGGAGGCGGCCGCGATGCCGGCGTTGCGCGCGGCCGCCACGCCGACGCCCGGGCCGGGGCAGAGCCGGAAGCGCGGGTCGATGGCCGCGAGGTCGCGGACGATGTCGGCGGTCCGGTCCGTCGAGCCGTCGTCCACGACGACGACCTCCCACGCCTCGTGGGTCTGCGCGCGGACCGAGGCGAGCGTCGCCGCGAGGGTCCGTTCTGCGTTCCGCGCGGGGACCACGATCGAGACCCGGGGAGGGCTCACCCGTCCAGCACCTCGTCGTCGAGCCCCATCTCCCTCACGTACGCGCGTGCCACGGACTCGACGTCCTCCTCCATGCGCACGCGACCGCCGTCGAGCCAGATCGCGCGCGTGCACAGCTCCCGCACGAGCTCGAGGTCGTGCGAGACCGCGACGAGCGTGCCGCCCTCGGCGAGGAACTCGCGGAAATAGGCGATGCATTGCTCCCGGAAGCGGTAGTCCCCGACGGCCAGCACCTCGTCGACGAGGAGGATCTCCGGGCGGGTCGCGACCGCCACGGAGAAGGCGAGCCGGGCCTGCATGCCCGTGGAGTAGTACTTGAGCTGCTCCTTCAAGTAGGCGGCCACGCCGGAGAAGTCGACGATCTGGTCGTAGCGCTCGGCCAGGTCACGCGGACTCATCCCCATGACGCCGGCGTACAGGCGGATGTTCTCGTCCCCGGAGAGCTCGGGGTGGAAACCGACGCCGAGCTCGATGATCGCGGTGAGCTTCCCGCGGATCGTGACGGTACCTGTCGTCGGCCGGTAGACGCCCGCCAGCAAGCGAAGCACGGTGGTCTTCCCGGAGCCGTTGCCGCCGACCAGGGTCACGGCCTCGCCGGCGGCCACGTCCAGGTTGAAGTCCCGAAGGTGGAAGACCGGGCGGTTGGAGCTCGGCGGGTGGCGGGCGATGCGCCGGGCCACGAGCTCCGGGAGCGAGGTGATCCGTCCCTCGAAGTGCAGAAAGCGCTTCGAGAGATCCCGGCAGGAGACCCGCTGTTCGGTCGGCTCAGGCAATCTCGGACAGGACGCCGCGGCGCCGGTTGAAGTACCCGTAGCCGAGCAGGACGAGGATCGACGAGGTCGCCGTGGTCGTCGCCGCGAGCCCCAGCGATGGGAAGCGTCCGGAGTACAAGACGTCGTGGTAGAGCGTCAGGAGGCCAGCCACGGGGTTGAGCAGGTAGAGGGGCCTCACGACGTCGGGAACCATCGCCGCCGGGTAGAAGATCGGCGAGGCGTAGAAGAGGAGCCCAAGGCCGATGGGGAGCGCATGCTCGACGTCCTGATAGAGCAGCGCGAGGGTCGCCAGCGGAAGGGCGGCGCCGAAGACGAGCACTGCCTGAATGGCCACCAGCCCCGGGAGGACGATGTACGCGGCGGGCACCGTGTGGTGGTGGAACACAGAAAGCACGACGACGATGAGCGCCAGCTCGGCCACGAACTCCACCAGGCGCGCCCCGACGGACCCCAGCACGACCACCTCGTTCGGGAAGGCGACGCTACGCCGGAGCGCCGAGTAGTCCCGCAGGAGCTCGGTGCTGGCACTCACCACGTGCTCGATGAAGACCCAGACGAAGTACCCGCTCAGGAGGAACGCCCAGAAGCGCTCGATGGGGATCTTCACCACGAAGCTGAACACGAGCACGAGGACGATCACGTTGCCCAGCGGCCCGAGCAACGTCCACACGAAGCCGAGGAGGGAGTTTCGGTACTTGAGGATGAGGTGATGGCGGGCGAGGGTGACGACGAGCATCCGGAAGCGCCACACGTCGACCAGGGTACGCCACGCCCGTGAGCGCCCGACGAGGCCAATGCGAAGCAAGAGGATTCGTTCCGGGGGGTGGAGGATGCGACGAGCCGACGGGACGCTCCCGTGCCCGACACCACGGAGAACCATGTGGCCCCAGGGACCCTAGCAGCCCGTGGTGGAAGTACGGCGGCCCGCGCTACGCGCGCCGCGTCCCCGAATCACAGGCGAAACTCCGAAGGCATAGCCATCGCTACGTCGAGGAGATTCAACGACGGAGGCGGGGCGGTGCCGTCGTAACCCACAGTCATGTAAGGTGATAGCAGTCATTGTATTGGGCGCATGGCGACCACCGCTTCGCGACGGTGCCCGCGCGGTTGATAGGTCGTCGCTCCTCCTGGCCGTGGCTACGGCCACGACTCGTCGTCGTTCCTGCTTTCCCTCGTGCGAATGGCCCCGCGGGGAGTTTGCCGGTTCGCGCCGGAGCGGGCGCCCGCCCAACCCTCGCTCAAGGGCGGGTGCCTCCGGATGCCGCCACGATACCGGGGCCGCCATCCGACCCGCTGCGGACCGGAGTGTCGCCGACGAGCGTGCCGGTTTTCCAGGATCCGATCCCGAGGGCGAGCAGAACCAGGAACGCCGTGAGGTGCTTCGCCTCCGCGATCGCCGCTCCCGTGATGAACGCTGCCAGGCTCTCCGGCGGTCGCATCGCACGGATCTGCACCACGTCGAGCGCGAACATCCCCATGACGAGTACGAGGGCCACGGCCCCCAGTAGCTCGATGGAGGAGAGGGTGCGGAGGGCCAGGCGGCTCTTGCGCCCGTACGCGACGAACGTCGCGAGCACGAGCCCGAGGATCGGTGTGTGCAGGAATCCCGCGAGGAGGCCGCCGAAGCCATACCGCCACCGCACGTCGCCCAGATGGAACGGCGCGGTATTGGTCAGCAGGTCGACGGCGGGCCAGAAGACGAGGATGAACGCGAACAGGTACAGGCCACCGACGACCCAACCGGACATGTCGGATGTGGACGATTTCATGGAAGACAATTTGTGGCCCGTACCCGCTCCCTGGCAAAGGTCGCGCGCGGCGTCATCAGGAAAAACGAGAAGTGCGGGCCGGCGAACCGACCCGCACTCCTTGTCCGTGGACCTCGCCGACCCGTTCGGGCGCGATCAGACGTCCGCGATCTCCCGGATCTGCTTCCTGCGCGACAGGGCGAACAGGAAGAGCATACCCGTTCCCAGCAGCAGATAGGTCTCGGGCTCGGGCGTCACCGTGGTGGGGGTGGTGTGGACCAGCATCTCCTGCGCCGACCTCCAGTAGTCCTTGTTGTCCGGGGTCAGGATCGTCCATCCGGACATGTCCATCCCATCGAAGCCGGAAACGCTCTTCATCTGGGCGTACTTCAGGAACGGCGTCGCGAGCCCGGCGGCCACCATGTTGTTCGGCGCCGTACCGCCGCTCGCCAGCTTCCAGATGGCCGCGTGGATCCCGGACCAGATGTAGGTCTTGTCGCTCACGTGGCTCGCGAAGTAGGAAGCGAAGGTATGGGATGCCGTGCCGTCGTAGGAGGCCGTGGAGAGAAGGTCCCACGAGTCGAACAGCGACGCGAGATACGCCATCTGGGAGTAGGTGCCGAGACCGGCGTTACCGAGCCGCGTCTGGCCGAGGTCGCCGCTGGTGAGGTCGGACTCGTTGACCGTCCAGACCTGACCCATGTCGATCTCGTGGGCGTAGTCGACGCAGTACATCGTGAACATCGGCTTCGTGGGGTCCGACACGAGTTGCCCCGTGTACGGTCCCAGGTAGACGCCACCCCACGCCGCGACGACGGCATCGTCGATATTGGCGAGCTTGATCTGGTCGCCGTCGTGGAAGGTGACGTCGTCCTGAGCGCGGACGTGCCCCGGTAGAGCCAGGACCGCCAGCGTCAGTGCGTACGACAGGAACCGCTTCATGAAACTCACGTCCGGTTTTGGGGGGGGTGCCAACGGTACAACACTTCATCAGTCAGGTTTGCAAGGCCCGTGCCTCGGGTGACCATCCGGACAGGTTGGTGGGACGTGGTGGTCCACGGGGGGGGACCATGTATCGTAAGTAGTTGTCATGTCAGAGGATGCGCTATACCACAGGCCGGCCCCACCTGGCGTCTTGCGCGGCTTCGCGGCGTGTGATGTACCCCGGATTCGTGACAATCCCGCCACACGTATTCATGGAACGTACGACAAGCGCCGCCGCCGGGTCCCGGCCGCCTCATCGGGGGGCCTACGCGCTGGTCTCCCCCGCGCTTTTCCTTATCTTCCGTGGTTCCGATTTCCCCCCCGGACACCTGCCCCTGTACACGGACCCACACGCCCCATGACCAACCACCTCGTCGCCCCCTACGGGGGAGCCCTCAAGAATCTGCTCGTCGACGACGCTCGTGCCGCCGAGATCAAGGAAGCTTCCCGTGACTGGCCCTCCTGGGACGTCACGGAGCGCCAGCTCTGCGACCTCGAGCTTCTCATGCACGGCGGATTCTCGCCCCTCGACGGCTTCATGCGTCGGGCCGACTACGAGGGCGTGGTCGACGGGATGCGCCTCGCGGACGGCACGCTCTGGCCCCTGCCGATCACCCTTGACGTCACCGAGGCGATCGCCGAGCGGCTCTCCGAGGGCGGGATGCTCGCCCTGCGGGACCCCGAGGGAGTGATGGTGGCCGCGCTGCACGTCGAGGAGATCTGGAGGCCGGATCTCCGGCACGAGGCCGAGGCGGTCTACGGGAGCGACACGGGCGCCGCCCTCGAGGAGCATCCCGGCGCGCGCTACGTGCTCGAGCAGACGAACCCGGTCTACGTGGGTGGCCTGGTCGAGGCCGTGGAGCCCCCGTCGCACTACGACTTCCAGACGCTTCGGTTCACGCCTGCCGAGCTGCGCGCCCGCTTCGCCAAGCTGGGCTGGCAGAAGGTCGTGGCGTTCCAGACGCGGAACCCGATGCACCGCGCCCACCAGGAGCTCACCCTGCGGGCGGCCAAGGAGGTCGAGGCCTCCCTCCTCATCCACCCCGTGGTGGGGATGACCAAGCCCGGCGACGTGGACCACTATACGCGCGTACGCTGCTACCAGGCGCTCCTGCCCAGCTATCCGAAGAACACCGCCATGCTCTCCCTCCTTCCCCTCGCCATGCGCATGGGTGGGCCTCGGGAGGCCGTGTGGCACGCGATCATCCGCAAGAACCACGGCTGCACGCACCTGATCGTGGGGCGCGACCACGCAGGCCCGGGCTCGGACTCCGCCGGCAAGCCGTTCTACGGCCCCTACGACGCCCAGGAGCTGCTCACGAAGCACGGGGAGGAGCTCGGCATCGCCATGGTGCCGTTCAAGCTGATGGTGTACGCGCCCGACCACGACTCGTACTACCCGGCGGACGAGGTGCCGGCGGGCGTGGAGACCGTGAACATCTCCGGCACGGAGCAGCGCCGTCGCCTCCAGCTCGGGATCGAGCTCCCGTCCTGGTTCACCTTCCCGGCCGTAGAGGCGGAGCTCCGGAAGTCCTCTCCGCCTCGCCATCGCCAGGGTCTCACCGTCTTCCTGACGGGGCTCTCGGGAGCGGGGAAGAGCACGATCGCCAACGCGCTCATGGTGAAGCTCCTCGAGATGGGCGGTCGGCCCGTCACGCTCCTCGACGGCGACCTGGTGCGCAAGCACCTCTCCAGCGAGCTGGGCTTCAGCAAGGAGCACCGCGACATCAACATCCGGCGCATCGGCTTCGTGGCTTCGGAGATCACGAAGAACGGCGGGATCGCGATCTGCGCCCCCATCGCTCCGTACGACGCGGTGCGGCGTGAGGTGCGCGACATGATCGAGCCGCTCGGGGGCTTCATCCTGATCCACGTGGCGACCCCGCTGGACGTGTGCGAGGGCCGCGACCGCAAGGGGCTCTACGCCAAGGCCCGCAAGGGGATCATCAAGGAGTTCACGGGCATCAGCGACCCGTACGAGGTGCCCGCGAACCCGGACCTCACGATCGACACGACGGGAATCTCCCCCGAGGAAGCCGCGCACCAGATCATCCTGCATCTGGAAAAGGAGAACTTCATCGGGGTGTCCGCCTGACGCATGGGCGCCGACGCCTGGCTCACCCTGCTGGTGATCGGCGCCGTCTTCGCCGTGATGGCGAAGGATCTGGTATCACCGGCCGCCGCCCTCTTCTCCGGGGTCACGATCCTGCTGGTCGGGGGCGTGCTCACGCCCGGCCAGGCGTTCGCGGGATTCGCGAACGCCGCACCGATCACGGTGGCCGCCCTGTACGTCCTCGCGAGGGCCGTGGAGAAGAGCGGCGCGCTCCAGCCGATGGTGAAGACGATGCTGGGACGCGGCACCGGGCAACGGACGGTCCTCACCCGCCTCTCCGTGCCCGTGGCCGCGGCCTCGGCGTTCCTGAACAACACGCCCATCGTCGCCATGCTCGTGCCCCAGGTGACGGACTGGGCCGACCGCAATCGGCAGTCACCGTCGCGCTACCTCATGCCACTCTCCTTCGCTGCGACCCTGGGAGGCATGGTCACGCTCATCGGGACCTCGACCAACCTGGTCATGTCCGGCCTCCTGGAGGCCAGCGGGCACGGGCCGCTGCGCATGTTCGAGCTGACCCGGGTCGGGCTACCGATCGCGCTGGCGGGGATCGCACTCCTGGTCCTCCTCGCGCCCCGCCTCCTTCCGGATCGGAGGCCGCCGCGCCAGCAGGCGGAGGAGGCCGCGCGCACCTTCACGGTGCAGATGAACGTCGCGCGCGGTGGCCCGCTCGACGGCAAGCAGGTCGCGGAGGCGGGGCTTCGCCAGCTCCAGGGCGTGTTCCTCGTGGAGCTCGAGCGCGACGGCGACACGATCGCGCCGGTCGCACCGACCACCGTCCTCCAGGGGGGCGATCGCCTGATCTTCGTGGGGCAGGTCGACACCGTGGTGGATCTGCAGTCCATCTCGGGTCTGACCTCAGCGGAGGAGTCCCACCTCATCGAGTTCGACAGCCCGCGCCACACCTTCTTCGAGGGCGTGGTCGGGGAGACGTCCCCCCTCGCCGGGCAGACGCTCAAGCAGTCCGACTTCCGTGAGCGCTACCAGGCGGCGGTGGTCGCCATCCACCGCGCGGGCGAGCTCGTGCGTGGCAAGCTCGGCCGGATTCCGCTGCGGCCAGGCGACACGCTCCTGTTCATCGCCGACCGGGGATTCCGGGACCGGTGGCGGGACCGGACCGATTTCGTGCTCGTTTCGCGTCTCGGTGGGACGCCGCCCGCCGCGCCCCGGAAGGCGGGCGTGGTGGCGGTGGTCGGGCTGGTCATCGTGCTGGGCGCCGGCTTCGGACTCGCCCCGATCCTGAACCTCTCACTCCTCGGCGCGCTGTCGCTCGTCGCGTTCGGGGTGCTCACGCCCGGCGAGGCGAAGAACGCCGTGGATCTCGAGGTGATCATCGTGATCGCCACGGCGTTCGGGCTCGCGTCGGCGCTGGAGGTGTCGGGGCTGGCCAATGCGACCGCGGTCGCATTGGATGGCATCATCGGTGGACTGGGGCCCCGCATGGTGCTGACCGTTCTCATGCTGACGACGATCACCCTGACCTCGGCGATCACCAACAACGCGGCCGCGGCTCTCATGTTCCCGCTCGGCCTTTCCGCCGCCGACGATCTCGGGCATGAGCGTGCGCGCCGTGACGGTGGCCCTCACGCTGGCGGCGTCGATGTCCTTCCTCACGCCCATCGCCTACCAGACGAACCTGATGGTGTACGGGCCGGCGGGCTATCGGTTCAGCGACTACGCCCGGCTCGGGGTGCCGCTCACGATCCTGCTGATCGCCCTGGTGGTGATCCTGGTGCCGATGGAGTGGGGCCTGTAGGGCGCGACCGCTCCGCCGCGCCTACCAGAATCCCCAGGCCCCGGTGAGCAGCACCCACGCACCGAGCACCCCGTTCGTGACCGCGTGCGCGACGATGGCCGCCCACAGGCTCCCCGTGCGCCGGTAGATCAGCGCGAAGGCGACGCCGGCCAGGAACCCGGCGAGCCAGAGGCGGTGCTCCAGCGCGAAGACCACGGAGGAGAGGAGGATCGCCTTCCATCCGACGGCGCGCGGGTCCACGTCGAGGAAGCGGGTGCGCTCGACCCAGCGCAGGATGAACGAGCGCCAGAAGAGCTCCTCCATGACCGGCACGACGAGCGCGGAGCCGCCCAGGCGGCAGAGCGCCAGACCCATGTGGATGCGGCCGTCGACGCGCGGGTCGAAGCCTTCGCTTTCCCCGAGGACGAAGGGTGGGAAGTCGAGGAGGATCCAGATCACGAACACTGCGATCCCGATGCCGAGCGCGGCGCTCCACCCCGCGGGCCCGACGGCAGGGCCGCCGCGCAGCTCCTCGTAGCGCCGGAAGAGGAGCACGATGACGACGGCGGTGACCGCGGAGCGGATCGCATACAGCCAGCGCGCGTCGAAAGACGGGCCCAGCAGGTCGCCGACCCACGGCTCCAGCGCGAGGAGCGCGATGTAGATGGCGAAGGGGAGGGCACGCGGCCACCAGGCCGGGAAGCCCCCGGCGGGTCGGGTCGTGTCACTCAAGGGGCCGCCTACCGTTTCGATTCGTCGAGGAGGCGGAGGCCCTCCATGAGCACCGACTCCGTGGGGTAGTCGATGGTGGCCTCGGGGAAGCGCGTCTCCTGGCGCACGGTGAACTCGCCCTCGTCCTCCCAGGCGATGACCTCGTGCACGGCACGCTCCCCTTCGATGTCGCCGAGCCTGGCGTGCACCAGGCGGCCCTTTTGCATGTAGATCACGGCGGGCTCGGACTGCGGGCGTGACAGGTCGATGCGCACCGTCTTGAGGCCCTGGCTCAGCATCTGGATCAGGTCGAGGAAGGAGAAGACCTCGAACGTCGCGGAGAACTGGCCGGCCTGGGAAGCCTCCGCCGCGCGGTCCCGCGAGCGGGAGCGGATGGCGCGGTTGATGCGCGCGGCGACGAGGTCGAAGTCGTGCGGCGGGCCGAACACGTCGTCGACCCCGACGTCGAGGAGGTTGAGCACGAGGGAGGGGTCGGTCGAGTCGGTGAGCACGAAGAGCAGGGCCGCCCCGCCCAGCTTGGTCACGCGGCTGAACTTGTCGACCTGGGTGGGGAACTCCTCGTGGTCGATGACGATCGCCGCGGGCGGCCGCCGCTCCGCGATCGTCTGCGCGTCGGCCAGGTCGTCCGTGGTGATGACCTCGCGCCCCACGCGTCCGAGCGCAGGGGTGAGCGCCCGGTCGATGCGGTCTCCGCCCACCAGGAGGACCTGCCGGTCCCCCTGCGTGTCGGCCACGCCGCCCCGGTCCGCGATCAGGCGGAGGTATCCCTCGATGAGCTCCTGCGTGGCGAGGCGGCCGCCCTTCTCACGCAGCCTCGTGCGCAGCCCGATCATCCGCTCCTCGTCCGTGCCGATCAGCGGCGGCACGTGGTTGTGCCGGTACCACGCGATCGACAGGATCTGCGCGGCGAGCATCGTCTCGTCCGGCCAGTCCTCGCAGTCGGAGGGGTCGGCGCGTCCACTGAAGAGCGCATAGGATGCGGCGAGCAGCGCGTCCAGCTTCCAGGGGAAGCGGATGCGGGTCGCCAGCTCCAGCGACGACGCGAACGCCGCGAACGGCTCGACCGTTCCGACCGGATCGACCGACGCGGGGATCTGGGCCGGCAGGAGGAGGTGCACGCCGAGGTGGAGGCCGTCCACCGCGACGCGGCGCATGCCGTGTCGCTCGGCCATCGTGAGCACGTCCGCCGCGATCAGGCCGTAGGGAGGCGACGCCCCGAGCTGTGCGCACCGATAGTCCGCCAGCGCCTGCACGGCGCTGCGCAGGCTCGCGCTGGTGGCCTCGTAGGGGAGCGGGTTCTCCAGGAGCGCCCCGCTCACGGACGAGAACACCACCACCTCCACGCCCGGGGCCTGGATGCGTCCCTGCGCCAGCCACCCCGAGAAGGTCTCGACCATCTCGCTGGACAGGAGCAGCGTCTGGTACTCGGTGGCGGCGAGCTCTTCCCTCAGGTCCTCCAGGCTGGACACGACGGTCAGCTCCCGCCCCTCGCGGTGGAAGAGTGGGGGGAGGAAGTTGCCGCGCGACGCCGCCGCCGTGACCATGAGCACGTTCGTGCGGGGTGTCTGCCCCTCGGCGCCTCCCTCGCCCTCGTCGTGCTCGGGCGGGGCCTCCGTCGCGAAGAGCTCGGGGAGGACGATCCTGTGCATGCCCTGCGCCGACGGTGCGAGGCGCTCGCCCAGACGCCTCAAGAGTCGGTCCGGCGCGAGCGCCACCCGCACCCCCTTCGCGTCGAAGGCGTCCTTGACGCGCCGGATGGTCTCCTCGTCCGCCGGGTTCGCGACCGCCAGCGAGAGCACGCGCTGGTGCTCGTTCCAGGAGAGCGGCACGGCCAGCCCGTCCGACACCACCTCGGGCGGCATACGCGCAACCAGTTCTTTCGAGATGGACTTCTCGTCGGGCTCGAGCGTCGGGATGCGGAACTGCTCGGCGAGCGCCTGGAAGAGCTGGTGCTCGGTGATCACGCCGAGCTCCACCAGGTTCCTGCCCAGCCACCCTCCGTGCGTCTGCTGGCGGTGGAGGGCGCGCGTGATCTGCTCCTGGTCGGCGTATCCGAGCCGGAAGAGGATCTGATCGAGTCTTGCGGTCTTCCTCATTCGCAGGGCGCGTCTACCGCGTGGATCCGGCTGGCGGCTCGCGCCCGCCCGTGCGCGCGTAGGCCAGCATCGCCGACGGATCCTCGGCGTAACGCGCCGCCTCCTCGCCCGTGATCACCTTGTCGGCGATGAGGTCCTTCAGGCTCTGGTCGAGGAGCTTCATCCCCTCCTTCTTGCCCGTCATGATCACGTTGTTGACCTGGTGGCCCTTGGCGTCGCGGATCATCGTGCGCACCGCAGGCGTTCCAACGAGGACCTCCAGGGCGGCCACACGTGCCTTGCCGTCCTTCCGGCGCACGAGTTGCTGGGAGCAGATCCCGACCAGCACCTCGGAGAGCGCCACGCGCACGGCCGACTGTTGCTCCACGGGGAAGGCGTCCGCGATGCGGCTGATCGTCTGCGCGGCGGACTTGGTGTGCAGGGTCGCCATGACGAGGAGGCCCAGCTCGGCGGCGGTGAGCGCGAGGGAGATCGTCTCCAGGTCGCGCATCTCGCCCACCAGGATCACGTTCGGGTCGGCGCGCAGCGCGCCCCGCAGCGCGTCGGCGAAGTTGAGGCTGTGCTCCCCGATCTGCCGCTGGTTGATCAGACACTTCTTGTTCACGTGGATGAACTCGAGGGGGTCCTCCAGCGTGATGATGTGGTGGTTCATGTTCTCGTTCAGGTGGTCCACCATCGCGGCGAGCGTGGTGGACTTGCCCGAGTTCGTCGGCCCCGTGACGAGGACCAGGCCGGAGCGGCTCTGGATCATCTTCTTGAGGACCTCGGGCATGCCCAGCTCGTCGAGCGTGGGCACCTCGTGCGGGATGGCGCGGAAGGCCGCGGCCAGGCCCGGGTGCTTCTTGTACGCGTGGATGCGGAAGCGGGCTACGCCCTCGATCGTGTGCGCGCAGTCCAGCTCCCCGTGGTGCTCGAAGTGCCGGATCTGCGCCTCGGTGAGGAGCTCGTAGAGGAGGAGTCGGACCTCGTCGGCCGCCAGCTCACGGTGCTCGGCGGCCTGGAGGGCTCCGTTGATCCTGAGGACCGGCGGTGACCCGGCGCTCAGGTGGAGGTCGGACGCCCCCTCCGCGCGCATGATCGTCAGGAATGTATCGATCTTGGCCATGGGAGGATCTTCCTGGTGAAAGCACTTCTACCGTAATACGTTGGAGCGCCGACCGACCCCCCGCAATCACGACAGGCGAAAGGAGCCCCCCATGCCGAGAGCGGGACACGTCTGTGCGTGCCTGACCGCTCTCCTCTGCTCCTCGCTCGGAGCGCAGGAGGTCCCGACCGGCCCGGCCGTCCAGGCCTTCCTGTTCGGCGACATCCTGTACAGCGAGGCCGAGGGCTCCGTCTCGGACGGCTTCAAGCTCGGCCAGATGGTGGCGCATGGGAACGTGCTGCTGTCGAGCCGGGTGGCGTTCTTCGGCGAGGTGTCGCTGACGGCGAGGGACACAGGGTACAGTATCGAGGTCGAGCGAGCCATCCTGCGCTACGACTTCAGCGACGCCCTCAAGGTGTCCGCGGGGCGCTACCACACCCCGATCTCGTACTGGAACACGGCCTACCACCACGGACTCTGGCTGCAGGGCTCGGTGGCGCGACCGGAAGCCGTGAAGTTCGGGAGCCGCTTCGTCCCCGTGCACTTCGTCGGCGCCATGGCCGAGGGACGGGTTCCGGGCTCCCCGCTCACCTATGCGGTGGGCGTGGGGAACGGCCGGGCCGCCAACATCGCCCGCGCCGGGGACGCCGGGGACGTGAACGGCGCCCGCGCCCTCGTCGCCTCGGCGGCCCTCCAGCCCGGGAGCCTCCTCGGCTTCCGCGTGGGCGGCGGGATCTACCTGGACGACGTGCCGACCGCGGAGCAGGGGAGCAGCGTGGACGAGCGGATCCTCAACGCGCACGCCGTGTGGGACAGGGGCAGGCTGGAGGCGATCGCCGAGTACATCCAGGTGCGTCACGACGGCGGGAGCGGGGCGGTGACGTCCACGTCGAACGCCGAGTACGTGCACCTGGGCGTGAAGCTGGGCGCCGAGGCGCGCAGGGTGACCCCGTACGTGCGCTGGGAGCGGATGCGAATGGACGCAGACGATGTCGTGTTCGGCGGGAACCCGCCCGACTACGAGGCGCTCCTCGGCGGCGTGCGCTGGGACTTCTCGGAGCTGGCAGCGCTCAAGCTCGAGTACCGCGGCGAGAAGTTCGGCGGGGCCGACCGGCTCGGCTCGTTCTTCGTTCAGGGGTGCTTCGCCATCCCGCTCTTCTCGGGATGAGGCCACAGGGAGACGCGATGATGCGGGAATCCCGTCGAAGGATCGGCGCGCGTGCGCGGTCGGTGGCCCTCTGCCTCGTGGCGGTGGCCGCGACGGCGATGGGCGTCTCCGCCCAGGCGCCCGGACCCGCCGTGGCGATCGTGGTCCATCCGGACACCAAGGTCGAGAACCTGACCTTCCAGGAGCTCAAGGCGATCTTTCGCGGGGAGCGTCAGTTCTGGGACGACGGACGCCGCGTCACGCTCCTGATGCGCGCCCCGGTGGCCGCGGAGCGGCGCCTCGTGCTCGACAAGATCTACGGGATGAACGAGGCCGAATTCCGCGAGTACTGGATCGGGAAGATGTTCCGCGCCGAGGTGGCCGCCGGCCCGAAGCTCGTCTACAGCTCCGACATGGCGCGCGACCTGGTCACGGTCATCCCCGGGGCCATCACCTTCGTGCCGCTCCAGGACGTGAGCTCGGAGACCAAGGTCGTGCGCATCGACGGGAAGCTGCCCAACGAGGAGGGCTACCCTCTGCGGTAGGCGCGCCCCTCGTCAGGGGTGCGCGCGATCGCGGGGGCTCGCGGTGGTGTCGTCGGTGCCCGCGGCGTTCCGGAAGCGGCGATCCTGGATGAGCGCGAGCGCCTCCCCGTAGACGGTGAGCAGCTCCGCCTCGCCCCGCGTCAGCACCGTCATGTAGTCGTAGGCCTCGTGCATCCCTTCGTGCAGCGCCGTGCGGGTCATGTCGTCCGCGTTCAGGAGGTGCGGCCGGTCCCGCCCGCTCGTGGCGATGAAGCGGTCCTGGATGCTGTACGTGAGCGACAGGGCCGAGACCGTCTCCACGTCCATGTGGGTCAGCGCGCCCGTGGCGAGCGCGGTCTGCCACGCGGTGTTGAGGATGACCGGGATCTCGACGCCCTCCATGATGCTGCGCAGGTCCATGGACGCGCCCTCCTGGTCCATCGCCTGGCCGAGGAGATCGCGGATCCCGTTGTGGAAGGGCACGGCGTCTTCCAGGCGCGCCTGGTTCTGTCGGATCTCGCGCTCGAAGATGCCCAGCGACTGGTCGGCGAGCTCGGCGAATCCGCGCTCCTCACGCCACTCGTCGACGGCCAGCGCGAGGAGGATGCTGACCACGACCAGGACGGACTCCACCACCGCCTGTGCGAGCCATTCGCCACGGAAACGTGACACCGGGGGAGGCGGTGGGCGGGGTGGTCAGGTGCGACCGAGGATCACTTCGACGAAGTCCAGCAGGCGGCCCCTGAGCCATGAGGCGTCCAGGCGATCGACCGGGCAGGCGCCCAGGTCCACGCGCACCGGCGGGTCCTCGGCGAGCCAGTACGCCGCCTCGACGCGCGCGTTCTCTCCGTGCTTGACCAGGAACTCGAGCGTGGCCCGCGTGCGTCCCTCCTCGACCCTCAGCGGCCCCGGCTGCGGCCAGAAGAGGACGCGTAGCGCCGGATCGGGGAGGTCGAGCAGGTCCTGCACCCGCAGCCGGTGGTCGGCGGTGCCGAGGCGGCGCTCCATGCGCTCGATCTCGGGGATCCCCTCCGCCCGGATGAACGCTCCGGGATCGTCCGTGGGATCGGGCGTCTCCTCCGGCGGAGCCGGTGCCGGGATCCGTGGTCCGATACGCTTTCGGGGGCGCCGCATCGAGGGAGGCTCGGGCACCTTCGCCCCGGGGCCCACCGCGGCCTCGACCCCTGGTTCCGACCAGGGCTCGAAGACGTCGAAGAGATCCTCGGGGCGATCCTGGCTCACTGCTACACGCCCTCCAGCGAGTCACGCACGAACAGCATGAGCTGCTCCTTCACCCAGATGTCGTCCACCGCGCCGTGGCGCGCCGTGCCCTGGACGTGCATCCGGTCGAGCCCCTCGGCCGTCCACCGCTTGGCGCACAGGGCGTCCGGGTCGGGGTCGCCCCACACCAGCTCCAGGCTGGAGCGCTCCGGCTCGACCTCGTCGAGCGGGCCCGACTTCGGCCAGAAGTGGATGCGCACGCTGGGTGGATACGCGTCCAGCAGCTCCTGATGGATGATCTTGTGGCCAGCTTCCTGAAGGCGGGAAGCGACCTCACGGGCCGGCCCTACGGCGTATCGACGCAGGACATCGGCGCCACGCTTGCGCGAATCCTCGAGGCGGATCGCACGCTGCACCTGGCGTCGGGTCTCCTCCTGTTTCCGGCGCTCGTAGCCGGAAAGGAGAATGTCTAGACGATCTCCGAGTTCTTCCACGGTGGATTAGTCTGATGGGGGGAAGGTCAGACGTAAACAGATGTAGTGGGATTTCAAATATGGCTCCACGGTCCACGGAGGCGCCATGGTGGCGATGTGCTGTCCAGAGTGTCGGCCTAACGGCGCGTCAACATGAGGAACGCCACGTCATCGGCCTCCGCCCGCCACGTCGTGTCGAAGGCGGCGTTCTCGACCCATGCCGCGAGCGCGGCGAGACGATAGCGGGTCGTTACCGCCAGGTCGAGCCGGTCGCGCTGCACCGGCGCCCCCGTGAGGCGCATCCGGCTGTCGAGCCCGGTGCACCGGATCACGAGGTTGACGGCGTCGGGCACCACCGTGACCGAGCGGTCGACCGAGATGGCGATGCGCACGTCGTCGGCGGTGGCGAGCGTGGCGACCTCCGCCGGGCCGAACACGAAGCGGCGCACGGTCGGCAGGTCGTAGCTCTCGCACAGGCCGGACCGGTCTAGCGCGGACGGGTCCGCCGGGACGGACTCGAAGGGGTGGAGGCGCGCGTCGAGGAGGAGGTGGTCGCCCGCGCGCATGAGCGCGCGGATGCTCCCCAGCAAGTCGGCTTCGTGGTAGTTGCCCAGGGTGAAGCCCGTGAGCGTGAAGAGCCGGGGCGGCCCCGCCCCGGCCTCCGGGATGCCGCGCACCTGCACGTCGGTGAAGTCCGCGCACACGGCCCGGATCGGGAACGCCCCGTGGATCGCCTCCGCCGTGGCGATGCGGTGCACCGCGCGCCGGAGGAGCTCGAAGCTGAAGTCCACGCCGCAGTAGCATGCGACGCCCGGACCGGCGGCCACGCCCCGCAGCAGGCGCTCGTCCACGCTCCCGTCGCCCGGCCCCAGGCTCACGACCGTGACGGGTGCCCCCGCGCCGAGCGCCTCCACCAGGTCGCCGAGCACCGTGTCGAGGGACGCGAGCAGCCGCTCGTGCCCGTAGGCCGGGTCGCTGCAGACGTCCAACCAGCGCTGGGCGCAGATGGGGTTGGCGTAGTGGTAGCGCAGGTCGGGGCGTACGGCGCGCGTGAGGTCGGCGTAGACGGCGCCCGGCACGGAGTTCATCGCCGTGTACATCGTCGGGTCGACCGTGAACGTCACGCGCCCGTTCGGCGCCTCCTCCCGTTCCATCCTTCCGCCCTCCTTCTACTGGAGTCCCACCCGTCGAAGGAGAGCCGGGAATCGCGCGTCGCCGCGCAGCGGCCCGAGCATCGGATCGACCCCCATGTTCACGACCTGCCAGGTGCGCTCGTCCAGCGCGGCCCGCAGCTCCTCGAAGGCGCGGTCCTTCTCGCCGAGCGCGCCGTATACGATGGCGTACTCGTAGCGGGAGACGTTGGATCCCGCCTCCGACTGGCGCCGGAGCTCGTCCAGCAGGTCGCGGGCCTGGTCCGGGTGCCCGCCCATCGCGAGCGCGGCAGCGTAGTCGGCGATGCGCCGGCTCGCGCGCCCCGACAAGACCATCGCGTGCTCCAGCACCCCGGCGGCCCGGTCGTAGTCGCCGATCGAGAAGAGGAACTGCCCGAGGAACCAGTTGGCCAGGGAGTCGTCCGGCTTGCGCGCCACCGTGGACTCGAGCACCTCGCGCGCGTCGTCCACGCGGCCCGCACAGGTGAGGATCCAGCCGTGCACCGCACGCACCGCCAGGTTGAGGCTCGAGATCTTCTCGGCCTGGACGATCTGGTCCTCCGCCTCCGCGAAGCGCCGCTGCATGGCGAGCATCTCCGCGTACCACTGGTGCGCCGTCACGGAGGAGGGGTCGAGCTGGAGGGCGCGCTGGAACTCGCGCTCCGCGCCCGTCCAGTCCCGCTCGTAGTCGCGCAGCGTGAGCCCCAGGGAGGCGTGGGCGTCGGCCAGGCTCTCGTCGAGCGCGAGCGCCTTCTCCGCGGCCGCGCGTGCGCGGGGGTAGGCCTCGGCGGGCGTGAGGCTCCCGTAGTAGTGCAGGAGGATGTAGGAGCTGGCGAGGCCGACGTAGGCGCGCGCGAAGGTCGAGTCGGACTCGATGACCTCGTTGAAGAGGGAGATCGCCTTCTCCAGGCTGGTCGCGGTGCGCTCGCTCCACTGGTACTGCGCCTGCTGGTACATCTGCACGATGCGCAGCCGCTCGCGCTCCGTGGTGCTCAGGCGGAGCTGGAGGCTCTCGGCGGCGTCGAGCGCGATGCGCTCCGGGAGCTCCATGGCCTGAGCCGTCGGGCTCTGGTAGTAGCTCCCCCACACGTAGGCGCCCGTGCGCACGTCCGTCACCTCGACCGACACGTTCAGGCTGGAGCCCTGCGTGCGGAGCTGCGTGGTGAGCACGGCGTCGACCCCGAGCTGTTCGCCCACCCGGATCGCGCCGCGGCCGTCTCCCCCGTACGGCTCGACCGCCTGGAAGGAGAGCACGGTGAGCCCCGGGATCTGGTAGAGCGAGGCGATGACGCGCTCCGCGAGCAGGTCGCACAGGTAGACCGTGCCGACCGCCTGGTCCTGGTCGGCGCACGGGAGGACGGCGATCGAGCGGAGCGGCCGCGGCGAGGAGAGCGAGGGCCCCGCGAGCTTCCACACGGCGAGCGCGGCCACGAGGAGCACGGGGACCCCGAGGAGTGCCCACCGCCGGCGCCGACGCGGTCGTGCCGGCTTCGAGGTGGCCGGTGCCCCACCCTTTGGGCCGGCGGCCAGGTCGCGGCTGAGCCCGCGCAGCGCGGCGAGGAGGTCGGCGGCGGTCTGGTAACGCGTCCTCCGGTCCTTCTCCAGGGCGCGCGCGACGACGTGCTCGAGCGCGGGGGGGAGCGAGGGGCTCACCGTGCGCACGCCGGGCACGGGCTCGGGCGAGAGGAGGCTCGCGACGATCGACGAGGCCGTCCCCTGGTAGGGGGTGCGGCCCACCGCCATCTCGTAGAGGACCACGCCGAGCGAGAAGATGTCGGAGCGCGCGTCCACCTCCTCGCCGCGCGCCTGCTCCGGCGACATGAACGCCATCGTGCCGACGGGAGCCCCGGTCGTGAGGCGGCTGCTCTCCACCGCGTCGGTGCCACCACCGGCGAGGCGCGCGATGCCGAAGTCGAGCACCTTGGCGTCGCCGCGCTTGGTGATGAAGACGTTGGCGCTCTTGATGTCGCGGTGGATCACGCCCTGCCGGTGTGCGGCGTCGAGCGCGTCGGCCACCTGGATCGCGATGCTCAGGAGGCGCTCCACGTCGATCGGCCCGGACGCGAGGAGCGACTCGAGCGTCTGGCCGTCGAGGAGCTCCATCACGATGAACGGCCGCCCCTCGTACGTGCCCGTGTCGTAGACCGTGCAGATGTTCTTGTGGCTCAGGCGCGAGATCGCGCGGATCTCGGTCTCGAAGCGCTCACGGAACTCCGGAAGGAGCGCCAGTGACGGGTGGAGGAACTTGATCGCCACCTCCCGCTCGAGCCGCGGGTCGGAGGCCCGGTGCAGCTCGCCCATGGCTCCCGCGCTCAGGAAGCCCTCCACCACGTAGTGGCCGAGACGTGTGCCGGGTGGGTAGGGCATCAGTGGTCGGAAGGTCGGGACGTCCGCGGGGCGCGAGCGGGGAGTCTGTCCCGGCGAAGGGGCGGGACGCGTGCGGGGGGTACCATGCGGCAGAGCCTCCCGAGCCGCAAGCGCGCGCCCGCTGCCTGCTGGTCGTGACGCGAAGACGTCCGTATGATTGTGGTTCCGTCGCTCCCCGAGCTTCGCGTCATCCAGGTTGGCAGGTCATGAGAAAGCTCCTCGTCGTCTTCGCGCTCGCGCTCGCCGGCTGCGCCGCCCGGGAGTCCGCCGACCCCGAAGTCGCCCGGCAGGAGCAGCACGCCCGGGACGTGACCATCATCCGCGACGACTGGGGCATCGCCCACGTCCACGGGAAGACCGACGCCGACGCCGTGTTCGGCATGATCTACGCGCAGGCCGAGGACGACTTCAACCGCATCGAGGTCAACTACCTGAACTCGATGGGGCGTCTGGCCGAGGCGGAGGGCGAGGGGGAGATCTGGCGGGACCTGCGCATGCGGCTCTTCATCGACCCGGAGGACATGCGCGCGAAGTACGCTGCCAGCCCCGAGTGGCTGCGCGCGCTCATGGACGCCTGGGCGGACGGGTTGAACTACTACCTGCACACGCATCCCGACGCGCACCCGCGCGTCCTGGACAGGTTCGAGCCGTGGATGGCGCTCACGTTCAGCGAGGGGAGCATCGGCGGTGACATCGAGCGGGTCTCGCTGCGCGACCTCGAGGCGTTCTACGGAAGCCGCGGCCAGCAGGCGTCGGAGTCGGCATCGTCGGGCGCGGTGCCCCCGGACGAGGCGACCGACGAGGCGCTCGAGGACCGCCTCGCCCTCGCGGGCGAGTCCTGGCGCGACGAGCCCACCGGCTCCAACGGATTCGCCATCGCGCCCTCGAACACGAAGGACGGCCACGCGCTCCTCCTCATCAACCCGCACACGTCCTTCTTCTTCCGCTCCGAGCTGCAGATGGCGAGCGAGGAGGGACTCGACGCCTACGGCGCCGTGACCTGGGGGCAGTTCTTCGTCTACCAGGGGTTCAACGACAGGGCCGGGTGGATGCACACCTCCAGCGGTGTGGACAACATCGACGAGTTCCTCGAGACCGTCACGCCCACGAACGGCGGATACACGTACCGGCACGGGAGCGACGACCTGCCGCTCGAGCAGCGCGACGTCACGATCCGCTACCGGACCGACGCCGGCGGCGCGGCGGAGCGGACGTTCACGATCTACCGGAGCCGGCATGGGCCCATCGTGCGCGAGGTGGACGGGAAGTGGGTCGCCATCGGCCTCATGGAGGACCCCGTCGACGCGCTCACGCAGTCGTACTCGCGCACCAAGGCGACCGACTACGCCTCGTTCCGCAGGTCGATGGACCTGCACACGAACTCCTCGAACAACACGATCTTCGCCGACGCGGACGGCGACATCGCGTACTTCCACTCCAACTTCATCCCGAAGCGCGATCCCCGCTTCGACTGGACGAAGCCCGTGGACGGGAGCGACCCCGCGACCGACTGGGGCGAGCCGCTGTCGATCGACGAGACGCCCGGCGCGTTCGACCCGCCGAACGGGTGGATCCAGAACACGAACAACGCGCCCTGGTCGGTGACCGGGCCGAACAGCCCGAAGAAGTCCGACTACCCGGCCTACGTGGAGTCGGGCACGGAGAACCCGCGCGGCATCCACGCGATGCGCGTGCTCCAGGGGAGGAAGGACTTCACGCTCGCCTCGCTGATCGAGGCGGCCTTCGATCCGTACCTCACCGCGTTCGAGCCGCTCGTTCCGGCGCTCCTGCGCGCGTACGACGGAACGCCGGCGTCCGACCCGCTCAAGGCAGCGCTCTCCGAGCAGATCGCGGCGCTGCGCGGTTGGGACCTGCGCTGGAGCGCGGAGTCCGTGCCCACCTCGCTGGCCGTGTTCTGGGGTACGGAGCTCATGGAGCGCGTCGCCGCGGACGCGCGCCGCGCCAACGTGTCGATCTACGACTACGCGGCGCAGCGCACGCCACCGAAGGCGATGATCGAGGCACTGAAGGCCGCCTCCGACCAGCTCGCAGCCGACTTCGGCACGTGGCGCACGCCGTGGGGCGACATCAACCGGTTCCAGCGGCTCACGGGTGACATCGAGCAGCCCTTCGACGACGCCGGGCCGAGCATCCCCGTGCCCTTCACCTCGTCGCGCTGGGGCTCGCTCGCCTCGTTCGGCGCGCGCGCCTATCCGGGCACGAAGAAGTGGTACGGCACCAGCGGCAACAGCTTCGTGGCGGTCATCGAGTTCGGCGACAGCGTGCGGGCTCGAGCGATCACCGCGGGCGGCGAGAGCGGTCATCCCGACTCGCCGCACTTCGACGATGAGGCACAGCGGTACGCGTCCGGCGACCTGCGGCCGGTCTACTACTACCGGTCGCAGCTCGAGGGGCATACCGAGCGAGAGTATCACCCGGGCGGTTGAACCGCCCGGCAGTCCCCCCACGCAACACGAGCGGCTGGAGACACGAGCGAAGAGAGCGGGCTGGACACGGCGGGTGGGCGCGCTCGGCACAGGCGCCCACCCGCCCATCGCTCGTAGGCGCTGGTCTCAAGTGCGCGACGTGGGGGGCTCCTCCTGGTTGGGCGAGAGCGGAGATGGGCCGAGCCCGACCGCCCAGCGGGCAAGCGCGAGGGCGAAGCGGACGCGCAGCGCGAGGGTCGGGCGATCGTCCGACCCCGGGTAGCGGGCGCGCAGCCAGGCCGGGGGCGGCGTGGCGACGTGCACGATGTCACGGATCGCAGCCGACGCGCCGCCGGCGAGGCGCCAGCGCAGGATCAGGCCCCGGAGACGCCCCGGGGTCTCGGCGATCGAGCCCAGGAGCCGCTCGGGCCCGAGGTAGCGCCGCTCCGACGGGCTGGGTGGTCCGGTCGCGCCGACGGCCGTACGCACGTCGTCCGCGAAGCGGACCCCGTAGAGGTGGTCCAGCACGCGCACCATGGTCGCCAGACGGCGCTCGCCCCCGCGCCTGCGGGCGTGGCGACGGAGCGCGTCCAGATCCATGAGGCGGGGACCCAGCCTGCACAGGTCGCCCAGGCCGCGCAGGTGGCGCACCACCCGCACGTGCTTGAAGAAGTGGTCAGCCAGCACGACGAAGTGCGCCTCCGAGGTGGGGAGGCCCGGCTCCACGTCCGCCCCGTCCCACAGGGGATCGGGCTCCACCGGTGCGGTGAGGCGGAGCGTTCCGTACATCGAGCTCCAGTGCAGGTCGACCGTCCCCCTGACCCCCGCCGGAGCGGCGCCGTCGTCCATGGTGAACGCGGACACCCACTCCTTGCGTGCGGGCTCCCACGGGCTCCACGGGACGAACCCCGCCGCGTTCAGCGCCCGCACGGCGGCGTCGGCATCATGCGGGGCCACGAGGATGTCCACGTCCTCGAGCACGCGCTCGCCCGGGTCGCGGTACGTGCCGTCCAGGAGGAGGGCGCCGCCCTTGAAGACGAGGGACGGCACCCCTGCTCGGGTCAGGGTGCCCCGCGCCCGCTCCAGCGTCTCGAGACGCACGCTGCTCTCGAGGGCGGTGCGAACGTAGTGGGGCTCGAGCGCGGCGCGCACGCGCGCTGGGAGCGGTGCCGGCTCGCCCGCCGTGACCGCCCGACGCTGGCGGACCACGGCGGCCCCCGCCAGGCCGTGGTGCGTGAGGAACGTCTCGACGTAGTGCCAGTCGGGCGGGTCGGCCGATGGGTCGTCGACGGTGGACGGGGGCGTGGCTCCCGGCAGGGCGCGGGTCGCCGGCCCGGCCAGGAAGGTCCGGAGCACCTCCAGCGTCGCGAGGCTCGTCAACGAAGCAGCTCCGCGAGCGCGGCCGCGGCCTCCGCGGCGTTCCCGAAGCGCACGTCCACCACGCGCCCACCCGACAGGAGGTCGGTGAAGCGCGCGAAGGACTCGAGCGGTGGCGCGCCGGTGCCCAGGACCGAGCCGATGAGCAGCTCGAGCCCCTCGGCCGACGTGAGCGGCCGGACGCGGACGGCCTCTCCCTCGCTCCACGCGACGCGCGCCACCACGGCCGCCCGTGCGCCCGGCTCCGCCCAGCCCGCACCTTCCTCGGGATCGTAGCGGGCCTCGCGCGTCTGCTCGTCGACGAGCGCAGGCTCGTGGACGGCGACGCCGAGCTCGTGCAGACGCTCGCAGGCGACCCGCACCGGGCGGCGGAAGGGCGTGAGGCGACCCCCGTCGCCCAGGAGCACGACGTCGTCGCCGAGGAGCGCGAAGCCGCTCCTCGACCAGGCGAGCGCCAGGCTGGACTTGCCCGAGCCCGAGGCGCCGAGCGCGAGGATGGCGGGAGCGTCCCCGAGGAAGGGGTCGGCCACCGCGCCGGCGGCGTGCAGATGGGTGTGGGCGGAATGGGCGCCCAGGAGGAAGTGGGCGACGCCGAACTCGATCGCACCGACCACCTCGGCCGCGGTGCGGAAGCGTTGTGCGACCGGGTCGGTCGGTGCGCGCAGGTCGTACCCCTCGGGTGTTTCGGCGACCATCAGGTCCGCCGGGCCGACCGAGCCGACGGGGATCTGCGCGTCCGCGAACATCCCGCGGACGGCCTCGACGACCGGTCCCGTGGGTGCCTGGACGGTCAGGGACCGCCCCTGGTTACCGAAGACGACGCGCAGGGTCCGCTCCGCGTTTCCACTGGACGACCGCACGCCCGCTCGGCGTGGGCTCGGATTTTCAGGGGGGCCGCTCCAATGGTAGCGCCTCGGTGCCCGCCCCTCCAGAATCCCATCCATGAGTCCGAGCCTCCCCGCGCTTCCGCATACCCGTGAGGACGTGGTCTTCCGCCGTCTCGGCGAGGAGTTCGCGATCCTCGATCCCGAGGGCCAGGTGGTGCACGTCCTGAATCCGACCGCCGCCGCGGTCTGGGTGCTCTGTGACGGCACCCTCGACCTCGACGGGATCGCCGCGGAGGTCGCGAACGCCTTCGCCGTCCAGGACTCCGAGCGCATCCACGCGGACGTGACCGACGCGGTCGCCACGTTCGCCGCGCGCGGTCTGCTCCGATGAGCGTACACCACTATCGGGGGATGCTCGCGCAACGTATGCGCATGGAGGCTTTCCGCGAGGCCATCGGCGCCGCGGTCGACCCGGGCGACCGCGTGCTCGAGGTGGGCAGCGGGATGGCCACGTACGCGATGTTCGCCGCGCGCTCCGGCGCCGGGCGGGTATGGGGCGTGGAGGGCGGTGACATCCTCCAGGTCGCCCGCCAGGTGGTGCGTGACAACGGCCTGGACGGCGTGGTCGAGCTGATCGAAGGGTGGTTCCCCGAGGTGGTCCCGCCCGAGCCGGTCGAGCTGGCGATCTACGAGGACTATTCCGCCCGCCTCATGGACGGCCGGAGCTGGACCGTGTTGGACCACATCGCCCGCGCCTCGCTCGCGCCGGGCGGCCGGCTTCTCCCGGACCGGGCGCGCGTGTGGATCGCGCCCGTGCACTCCCCGCGCAACCTCGCCGTGGTGGCCCCATTTGCCGACACCTCCGACGAGATGTACGGCCTCGACTGGGAATCGTCGCGCGACTACGCTGCGAACACGCCGCTCCGTCTCCCCATCGAGCCGACCGAGGTGATCGCGGCGCCGGGTCTCCTCGCCGACCTCCCGCTCCTCCCACCACCCAAGGCGGCGGCGCTCTGCGGCCAAGCCGAGTGGCATTTCGACGAGGCCGTGGAGGTACACGGCCTCGTCTACTGGTTCGAGCTGGAGGTCGGGATCGACACCTGGCTGACGAACGCGCCGGGCGGGGAGCCCGGATCGTGGGGCCACCTCTTCCTCCCTGCCGACCGGGCGATCACGGTGCGCGCCGGTGAGGCGCTGCGCGCGGACGTGGGATTCGATCCGGATCGCCACGGGGAGCCGGGGTGGATGCGGTGGAAGATCACCGGGCCGCGGCATGGCTGGGCGGGGCACGAGTTCCGCTCCTTCCTCGCCACGTCGACCGACCTGCGTCGCCTCTCCCCCGAGTGGAGCCCCCGGCTCCTCCCCCCGGGATTGGCCGCACGGCGTGTGTTGGCGCTCGCAGACGGCTCTCGCTCCCTCGACGAGATGGTGCATACATTGTTGAAGGAGGGTTTCGCCGGGACGCGTGCCCAGGCGGAGCAGCTCGTTCACCGAACGCTGTCGGGACGCGCACGTTGATGGAGCCCAGCGAAGAGCAGCGTGAGTCGCGCCGCCGCTTCCTCGCCCGCATCGCGCGGGGAGCGACGTACGCCGCGCCCGTGATCTACACCTTCGCGGCGCCCCCCGCGGCCACCGCCCAGACGTCCGGGCCGCCGATGATGACGTTCTGCGACTACTTCCCGGTCCTCTGCCGGTGGTTGGGGGGGAACAACGAGACCACCGACTTCACGCTCGACCCGAACAGCACGACGCCGCCGGGCCAGTCGCCGTCGATCAAGCTGCCGACGGCGCCGTGGAGCGTGCCGCCGCCCTGGCAGGGCGGGATGTAGCGACCGGGATCCCCCGCTGCGGAATGCCGATCTCCCTCCCGACCCCGCTGCTCTTCCTGGTGGCGGCCCTCCTGCACGCCCCCGCAACCACGGCGGGGACCGCCCAGACCGCCGCGCCGCCCCTCGATGTCCGGAAGGCGGACTCGCTGGTGGCGGCGTGGGTCGACGCCGGACGCGTGCCCGGAGCGGTGCTCCTCGTCTCGGAGAACGACCGGGTCGTGCTGGATCGGGCGTACGGCTGGGCCCAGCGCTACGCCTACGGGAGCGGCCAGTACGGCGCCTGGAGGACGGACGGGCCGACCGGCGGGATCCGCCCGCTCGAGGACCCCGTGCCCATGACGCCCGCCACCGTCTTCGACCTGGCGTCGGTGACCAAGGTGATGGCGACCACCTTCGCGGTCATGCTGCTGGTCGACGACGGAGTGCTCGACGTGGACGCGCCCGTGCACGCCTATCTCCCGGACTTCCGCGGAGGCGGCAAGGACGCGATCACGCTCCGCCACCTGCTCACGCATCGCGCGGGCCTGTCGCAGTGGCAGCCGGTCTATTACCACGCGTCGGACTCCGACGCGGCGTACCGGTACATCCGCGATCTTCCCCTGGCGTGGGGCGTGGGCGAAGGCCGTCACTACTCCGACCTCGGCTTCATGCTCCTCGGCCGCATCGTCGAGCAGGTGGCGGGCGCCCCGCTCGACGCGTTCCTGCGCGCCCGTCTCTACGGACCGCTGATGCTGGAGACGACCGGGTTCCGCTCGGCGACGGCCGGGGGTGCGGGCGGCGCGCGCGGCTCCGCAACGGCCGTTGCCGGCGCCTTCGCCGCCACCTCGCACGGCAACCCGTACGAGTACCGCATGGTGCACGACTCCACCTTCGGCTACCGGATCGCCGGCGACGCGGACGCCTGGACCGGGTGGCGAAGGCGCACGCTGGTCGGCGAGGTCAACGACGGCAACGCCTTCCACGCCTTCGAGGGGATGGCGGGCCACGCCGGCCTCTTCTCGGACGCGGCGGACCTGCGCGTCCTCGTCCAGCTCCTGCTGGACCGGGGGGAGCACGCGGGACGCCGCTACCTGCGCGCCGCGACCGTCGATGCCTTCCTCGAGCCGGCCGGCGACGGACAGGCGCTCGGGTGGCAGGTGCCCGACGGAGCGCCCGCCGGGAGCTTCTCGCACACGGGCTTCACCGGGACGTACGTGCTCGGCGTGCCCGCGCGCGGCCTCGCGGTGGTACTCCTGACCAACCGCCAGAACGGCGGGGTCGACGCGCTCGGTCTCTATCCGGACGTCGGGCCGCTCCAGAGGGCGGTCCTGGCGGCGCTGATCGGGTCGTAGCGGGCCGACCTGCTACGGATCCGCGCGCGGCGTCGGCGGTGCGGGCGCGACGACGCCCTCCAGACGGGGGCCCAGGACGCGCAGCACCTGCGCGGGGAGCGCGCTCGTGAAGTCGTAGGTCCCTGCGTCCTCTCCCGGCACGTAGGCCACGACCACACCGAAGTACCGGTCCCCCGCGAAGAAGACGAACGTCGAGGTCCGGTTGACCACGCGCGACTCGACCAGCGCCCCGCTGCGCGCAAAGACGCGGTAGCGATTGTCGCCCGTCCCCGTCTTCCCGCCGATGACGAGGCGGGTGCCGTCCGGCGCGGTGAGCGCGCCGCGCGCCCGCCTCCCGGTGCCGTTCTCGACCACGTCGATCATGGCCTTGCGCACGGCGGTCGCCACGTCCTCGCTCAACACGCGCTCCGGCGCGCTGCGACGCTTCGCGTAGTGAGTCTCGTACGGCGTCCCCTGCGCGAAGCGCAGCGCGTGCACCCGCACGACCGGATATCGGAGCCCCCCGTTCAGGATGATACCCGCCAGCTCGGCGAGCGCCACCGGACGGTCGCCGGAGCTCCCGATCGCTGTGCCCAGGGACGGCACGATGTTCGGGAACGGGTAGCCTACGCGCCGCCAGCGCCGCAGGATGCCCTGGAACGCCTCGATCTCGAGCATTGTGCGGATGCGCTCGTCCTGGGCGTTACGGCTCCGCGTCCGGAAGAGCCACCCGTAGACTTCGATGCGGGCGTCCCGGCTTTCGCTCAGCACCTCCCGGAGCGTGGTCCCGGGGTGGTGCAGGACCCAGGACGCGACCCACAGCTCGAGCGGGTGGATCCGCGCGAGGTAGCCCAGGTCGGAGAGCGTCTGGGCGGAGGGGTCGGTGCGTCGATAGAGCTCCGCCATCGCGGCATCGGAGAGCCTGTCGTCGGGCGCGTGGTCGCGCACGAGCTCCGCGAAGAGCGTCTCGTCGGCGTCGGGGGCCACGGTCCGGAACGCCCACGCCAGTCGCTGGCTGCCGAGGTGCCGCTCCTGCACGAGCGCGTCGAATACGTCGGGCCCGGCCTTCCCCTGGTACTTGGGGAAGAACTGCCGCATGAACGAGGTGCCCTCCTGGTCGGCGAAGCGCGTGAGGTACTCCTGGCGGAGCGAGTCGGCCTCGTTCTCGAGCACGCTCGCGGTGCCCGCCCGTGCCATCTCATACGCGACCAGGTCGCGCATGAGCCGCACGAACGGGAGGTTGACCGACTGCTGGAATGCCTCCCGGATCGGAAGCACCCGGCCGTTGAACGCGGGATCGAAGTTGGCGAAGGTCTGCACCCCGCCCCCGGTCACGAAGCGCTCGGCGGGCGAGGCGGAGTAGGGGCGGTCGAGCGCGGCGGAGAGCATCTCCGGCACCGTCGCGTCGGGGTGCGCGAGAAGGAGGTCGATCGCCCAGCGTGTGAGCCGATCGGAAGGCTGCACGGGGAGCGCTCTCAGCGAGTCGGGGGGGAGGTCGGAGAGCCGGCCGTGCAGCTCCTCCACGATCTCGAGGTAGGTCACGAGCGTGCGCAGCTTGGCCGTTGAGCCGAGCTCGAGGCGTGACGCGCCCGAGAGGCTGAGCGGGCCCTCGAAGTTGTCCGTCTGCACACGGATGGCGTTGCCGTCCGGCGTGCGCTCCATGAGCGTGACCGAATAGAGGACCTTCGAGGGGTCGCCCTTCTGCAGGAGGCGGGCCTCCCCGAGCCCGTTCGAGGCGATGAAGCCGGGGTCCGACAGGGAGCGCAGCACGCGCGTGGTGGCCTCGTGCCACTGGATGTCCAGGTCGGAGTGCGCGACCAGGTCCAGCCGGTCGAGGTCGTAGAGCCCCGGCACCCCGGTGAGGCCGAGCAGTTGGGAGCGCACGAGGTTCTGCGCCTTGCGCGCGACGAAGGGCGGGGGCCTGCGCTCCGGAGCCCGGTCCAGGGGCCGCACCGACGGTCGTACGGCGCGGGCCTCGTCGGCGAGCCAGCGGGGGATGACGCGGTCGGCCACGAGCAGACCGAGATAGGCGTCGGTGAGGTCGCCGAGATCCGCCCGGCCCTCCTTCCGCGCCAGGTAGTAGCTGGGCCGCCGGTGCGCGAGCAGGAGCGAGAGGACCTGCCGGTAGGCGCGGGCCTTGACCGCGCGGCCCGCCGAATCCGTCGGCTCGTTGCGGAGGACCTTGTTCACCTGCGCGAGATCCTCGCCGTACCACGCCCACAGCCCGTCGGCTGTGCCGATCACCTCGCCGTGGCCGGCCTGCGCGGCCAGGGGCACCGAGTTCAGGTAGTCCGTGACGATCCTCCGCCGCTCCTCCAGCGTGTTGGGCCCGCGCCGGTAGGCGCGCAGGGACGCGGTGAGCATCTGGTGGAGCTTGTCGACCGGCCGGCGGGTGACCCCGTCGGGGGAGTGGCGGAACTTCTCGATCTGCGTCGCGAGCGTGCTTCCTCCCGGGACGTTGCGGTCCACGCCGACGATGCGGAGCCCGAGCTCCGCGACGCTGCGCGCCAGCCGATCCCACTCCACGGCCGGATTGCGCCAGGGCTGATCGGGGTCCAGGAAGTCGCGGCTCTCCACGAAGAGGAGCGTCTGCCAGAGCACGCGCGGGATCGAATCGAAGGAGGAGTAGGCGTGCGCCGGGTAGACCTCGCGCAGTACGCGCCGTCCCTGGTGGTCCAGGACCTCGAGTCCCGCCGCGGTCTTCGCCCGGTAGACGGGGTAGGCCCCCAGGCGCGTGGACTCGAGCAGCGCCCCGTTGAAGCGCGCCTGGTCGGTGAGATCGAAGCCCAGCGTGTCCAGACGGGTCCGCAGCGACGGGATGCGGGTGTAGCCCAGGCGCACGTCGTAGGGGCCGGAGGTGGGGAAGACGATGCTGTCGCTCGCGCCGCGGCCCAGGTGGAAGCCGATGTCCATGGCGGTGCGGCTGAAGAGCCAGGACTGGACGCGCGACGTCCGGGCCTCCGCGAGCGCCGCGACGAGCGCGATCACGAGGAGCACCAGGCCGAGGACGAGCCAACGACCGCACCCCCACGCCTTCGATGCGGGGGGGCCGCCCTTCTTCGCCTTCCTGTCGCGCTCGTGCCTCACCACGAACCGGTCTCTCCTGACGTCACTTCGTACCTGGACGATCCATGTAGTCTAGTGGCGCAGCAGGTCCGTGTCCCACCCGATGGGCACGCCCCGAACACCGGCGCGGGATTTGCGGTGTGGAGCGGAGGCGGACATCGTAGAGATCCATATGTCGCTCCACAGGCCACGGCGAGGCGATCGTCAGGACGAGGGTATGGTAGCCGGCGCGCCGGACGAGCGGGGCGGAACGCGCCCCGAGGAACCGCCGGATCGGCCGCGGTCGATCTACGAGCACGTCGTGGAGAGCGTCCGCGACTACGCGATCTTCGCGCTCGATCCCCGGGGCAACGTCACCACGTGGAACGCGGGCGCCCACAGGCTCAAGGGCTACACCGCGGCGGAGATCGTCGGGCGACACTTCTCCGTCTTCTATCCGGCCGAGGACGTCGCGGCCGGGAAGCCCGACTACGAGCTCGTGGTGGCCGAGTCGGACGGGAGGGTCGAGGACGAGGGGTGGCGGTTGCGCAAGGACGGCTCGCGCTTCTGGGCCAACGTCGTGATCACGGCCCTCCGCGACGACAGCGGTGCGCTCTCGGGCTTCGCGAAGGTCACGCGCGACCTCACCGAGCGGCGGCTGGCGGACCAGGCGCTCCGGGAGAGCGAGGAACGGTTCCGCCTCCTGGTCGACGGCGTGCAGGACTACGGCATCGTCCTCCTCGACCCGGCGGGACGCGTGATGAGCTGGAACGAGGGCGCCGAGCGGCAGAGCGGATATGCCACGAGCGAGATCCTGGGCCGGCACTTCTCGATCTTCTACCCGGCGGCCGACCTCGTGGCCGGCAAGCCCGCGACGGAGCTGCGCGTCGCCGAGGCGGAGGGGCACTTCGAGGACGAGGGGTGGCGTCTGCGCAAGGACGGGTCGCGCTTCTGGTCCAACGTGGTCATCACCGCCCTGCGCCGCCCGAACGGCAGCCTCTTCGGCTTCGGCAAGGTCACCCGCGACCTGACCGAGCGCCGGGCCGCCGAGGAGCGTGCCGTGATGGACGCGCGCCAGCTCGCCGAGGTGGAGGCCGCGAACCGGGCGAAGAGCGACTTCCTGGCCGCGATGTCGCACGAGCTGCGCACCCCGCTCAACGCGATCGCGGGCTACGTCGACGTGCTCACCCTGGGCATCCACGGTGCGCTCACGGCCGAGCAGGTCGACGACCTGGAGCGTATCCGTCGCAGCCAGCGGCACCTGCTGGGGATCGTCAACGACCTGATCAACTTCTCCCGCATCGAGGCGGGGCGCATCGCCTACGACATCGGCCCGGTGGACACTGCGCGGGTGATCGATACGGTGCGCGCGATGCTGGAGCCGGCCGCGGCGATCAAGGAGATCGAGGTCGAGTGGCCCGTGCCGGACGCCCTGCACGCGCTCACGATCCTGGCCGACGAGCCGAAGGTCGAGCAGATCCTGGTCAACATCCTGGGCAACGCCGTGAAGTTCACGGCGCGCGGGGGACGGATCGTGGTGGCGTGCGCGGGGGACGAGGGGGGCGTGCGCATCGCCGTGACCGACACGGGCGTGGGCATCCCGCGGGAGCGTCTCGAACGGATCTTCGAGCCGTTCGTGCAGGTCGGCCGATCGCTCTCGTCGCCGCAGGAGGGCTCGGGGCTGGGGCTCGCGATCAGCCGCGACCTGGCGCGCGCGATGCGCGGGAGCCTCACCGTGCAAAGCGAGGTGGGGGCCGGCTCGACCTTCACGATCGTGCTGCCGGTCGCCTAGTCGGTCGCCACCGGCTGGATGGGGAGCCAGAGCGTGAAGGTGCTCCCCTCGCCGGGCCTGGAGCACACCACCACGTCGCCTCCCAGCGAGCGCGCGAACGTGCGGCTGATCGCGAGCCCGAGGCCGCTCCCTGCACCCTTCGCCCCGCCAGACGCCTCTCCCTGGACGAACGGCTCGAAGATGCGCGCCTGCTCCTCGAAGGGGATGCCCGGCCCGCGATCCCGCACGTGAAAGGTCAGGTGGTCCGAGGAGCGGCGGACCACGAGGGAGACCTCGCCCTCGTCCGAGAACTTCACCGCGTTGCCCAGCAGGTTCAGGAGGATCTGACGCAGCCGCCCGACGTCGCACGCGAAGGTGGGCGTCGTGCCGTCCAGCGCCGTGCACAGGCTCAGCCCCTTCCGGTCGGCGAGGGGCTGCACGATCGAGACGGCCTCCGACACCACGGCCGCGACGTCGACCGGCGCGAGACGAACCCCGTTCTCACCCGCCTCGAGGCGCGAGTACTCCATCACCTGGTCGATCACGCCCGTGAGATGCGAAGCGCAGGCCGCGATGCGCCTCACCTGCTCGGCGGCGCCCTCCGGGATGGGCTCGGGGACGCCGTCGACGAGGAGGTGCGCGTAGCCGAGGATCGCGCTGAGGGGCGTGCGCATCTCGTGCGTGAGGAGGGCGAGGAAGCGGAGCCTGCTGCGGCTCGCCGGCTCGGCAGGCGCCTTCGTGGCGGCCGGCTCCGCGTCGACCGCGTGGCGCTCGCTCCACCACGGCCCGTCGCGCTCGCGCGTGCCCAGCCCGAGCCGCTCCTCCTCGAGGGATGCCTGCGGCGACCGGCTTTCCGGCGCGCGCGGCTCCGGGGACGGGTCATGGACCATGGTGGGTCACGGCTCGGGTGTCCCCCGGGGGACGTCCAGAATAGGCGCCTCCGGCCCCCCGGGAAAGGAGCTCGACGTCCGTATCCGCTGGTCGGACGGGGCGGTCATGTTCCTCCGGCTCGGCGGGGGGGCACGCGGCGATGCCTGCAATATCCGAACCACATGGCGCGGGAATGGAGCGGGATCGCATCGGTCGCGAAACGAACCGTCGGGGTCGGCCGTCGTGCGCCTGGTTGCCTAGCTGACCGCCGCGGCCTTCCGCCCGCGCGCGGCGCGGGCGCTGCGCAGCCAGAGCGTGAAGCACGTCCCTTCGCCCGGCTCGCTGCGCACGGTGAGGTCGCCCGACATCATCGTGGCCAGGCGGTGGCTGATGGCCAGGCCGAGCCCGGCACCCCCATGCTCGCGGGTGAAGCCCCGGTCGACCTGCACGAAGGGCTCGAAGACCTCCGTGATCTGGTCCGCGTGGATGCCGATTCCCGTGTCCTCGACTTCGATGCGCAGCCAGCCGGTGTCGCCGCGAACGCCGTCCGGCCCGTTCGGGTCGAGCACGCAGCGGACGGTGATCGACCCGTCGGGGGGCGTGAACTTCACCGCGTTGGACAGGAGGTTCAGGAGGATCTGCTGGACGCGTTGCTGATCGCCGCGGAAGGTCGCGTCTCCCGGGCACTCCCAGCGGAGGGACTGACCCTTCCGCGCCGCCTCCGGCTCGAGCGTCGCCACACCCGTGGCGATCGCCTCGGATGCCGAGCCCTCGGCGGTGCTCACCTCGAGGCGTCCCGACTCGATGCGCGCGAAGTCCAGCACGTCGTTGACGAGCGTCATGAGGAGGCGGCTCGAGCGCTCGATGCGAGCGATGTACTCCCGCTGCCGGTCGGTCGGAGGGTCGGGGATCCCGAGATTGAGCAGCTCGGTGTAGCCGATCACGGCGTTGATCGGCGTGCGGATCTCGTGGCTCATGGTGGCGAGGAACTCCGACTTGGTGCGGTTCGCCGCCTGGGCCTCCTCGCGGGCGTGCTCCGCGAGGACGTTCGCCTGCTCCATGCTGTCCGCGAGTGCGCGTGCCTCCTCCAACCGCCGGCGGAGCTGGTCCTCGGAGCGCGCGACCTGTTCGGCCATCGCGTTGAAGGCGGTCGCCAGCGACGCGAGCTCGTCCTCACCGCGCTCGGCCGGGACCCGGAGACCGTAGTCCCCCGCCGCCATCGCGTTGGCCGCGGCGGCCATGTCGGTGATCGGCCGCGTCACGAAGCGGCTCGACAGCCACGACACCATCAGCACCAGGAAGACGAGGATCAGGCCCACCGCGACGACGCGCCCCAGGAACAGGCGGGGCCGGGCCAGGACCAGCTCCATCGGCATCTCGACGACCCACACGAGGCCGGCCATCGGGGGTGTCGAGATCTGCGCGGTGGTGCCGATCACCAGGGTGCCGTCCGCCGCCGTGAAGGAGAAGGGGACGAACTGGCCGAGCTCCGCGGGGGGCGGCCGGAACGGGTTCCCGGCGAGGTCCACCCACACCCCGTTGCGCCAGCCCACGCCGATGCTGATGCCGCTCCCGATGAGCCGCTCGAACTGATCCTTCGTCTCCGGGCTGCCCACCCGCCGGCGCTGTGCGATCCACCCGACCAGGCGGTCGGAGGAGTCCCGTACCGGCGTCGTGTTCCAGTACAGCACCATGTTCCCCACCTTCTCGAAGGCGGAGACGACGGGGACGGTGTCGAGTGGCGGGCGGTTGGGTAGTCCGTCCTCGACCGCCGGCGGGACGCCGACGGTGAAGAGCACGCGCCCGTTCGAGCCCACCAGATGGACGGGGAGCCTCCGGTCCGATGCCTGGGTCCGGAGCTGGTTCAGCTCCTGCGCCACCGCCACGGAGTCGACGTGCCGGTGGATCAGCGCGCGTTGCACCGGCTCGGACTGGCTGACGTCCTCCTCGAGGAGCCGGCGCGTGGAGACGCCCGTCGTGCTGATCTCGGAGAGCTGGTGCGCCACGGCCTGGAGCCGCGACTGGGCGGCGGCCCTGGCGGTGGAGCGGACCTCGAAGTAGGCGAGACCCCCGGCCACCATCAGCGCGCCGCTGGTGAGGGAGCACACCAGGAGCGGGAGTTTCTGGCGCAGCGAGAGTCGGCGAAGGAACTCCATCGAGACCGTTTCGGCCCTCGGGGCAGATGAGAATCCGGTTCGCGACGGCTCCGGATACATGGTCCGCGCCGGAGGTAGGCGCAACCGGCGTGGGCGGCACGAGGAACGCTACACCGGTACGTCCACCCCGGTCCCACCCGGTGTCTCCGGTGGGACCGAAGGGCCCTCGCCCAGCGGCTTCTCGAACCAGTGCTCGGCGTAGGGGTCGTCGTTGAAGGCCTCCACCTCGGTGTAGCCGGAGGTGCGGTAGAGGCGGATCGCCTCGGCGAGCGTCCCGTTGGTCTCGAGGCGCACGCGGGTGAACCCGAGCGCGCGTGCCTCGTCCTCGAGCGCGCCCAGGAGTCGACGGCCCAGCCCGAGGCCGCGCACGGAGTCGTCGACCCACATGCGCTTGATCGAGACGACTCCGTCCCCCAGGCCCTTGAGGGCGCCGCCACCGATGGGCTCCCCCTCGGTGAACGCCACGAGGAACGACCCGCGCGGCGGCACCAGCGCGTCGTCGTCGGCGGGGAGGCTCGCCGACGGATCGAAGCCCTGCGCGAAGCGCCGGTCCAGCTCGGCGAAATAGCGCGCGACGCAGTGGCGTGCCGCCGGGGAGGCGGGGTGCACGCGCTCGATCTTCATGCCGGCGAAGCGGAGGAGGCGGTGCACCTCGTCCATGGCCGCCACGAGACGCGCGCGCTGGGACGGGGTGAGCGGCTCGAGGATCCCCTCGGCCACCCGGTCGGCGCGTCGATCGGTCTCCGCGACCTCGGCGAGGCCGCCCTCGGTGAGGCATGCCCGGCGGACGCGCTCGTCGTCGGGGCCGGGCTCCACCTCCACGAGACCCTTCGCGGCGAGCGCGTGGATCAGCCGGCTCAGGTAGCCGGAGTCGAGGTCGAGTCGGTCGCGCAGCTCGCGTAGCTCCGCCCCGCGCGCGCCTACCTCCCAGAGCACGCGCGACTCGCCCAGCGGCCGGTCGCGTCCGAGGAAGGAGGCCTCGAGCGCTCCGGCACGCTTCGTGACGACCCTGTTGAAGCGGCGCACCGCCGCGATCTGCTCGGGGGACATTTGTCTGACTCTAGTCAGATGATTGGCTCCCGGCAAGCGCGTGCCCATATTGCCGCTCTCTTCCGAACCCGGCGTCCCGACACCAAGGGCAGGGGTGGCGTAACGCGAGGTCATGGAGCTCCATGGGGAGGGCCATGTCGAAAACGCCTCGGCTCGTTCGACGCATGGTTGGAGAGACGTCCGGCCGCCCGCGCTCCCGAGCGGGACCAAGGCGCCGGATCACCTGCCAGAGGGGGAAGACCCATGCGGTACATGATCATCGTGAAGGCGACGAAGGACAGCGAGGCGGGCGTGATGCCCACGGACGACCAGCTCCAGGAGATGGGCGCGTTCCACGAGGAGCTGGCGCGCGCGGGCGTGCTCCTCGACGCCTCCGGTCTCCAGGCGACGTCGAAGGGGTGGCGCGTGAGGTACGCGGACGGCGAGCGCAGGATCGTGGACGGGCCCTTCTCCGAGACGAAGGAGCTCATCGCCGGCTACACGATCATCCAGGTCAAGTCGCGCGAGGAGGCGGTGGAGTGGACGCGCCGCTACCCCAACCCGACGTTCGGCCAGGAGTGCGAGATCGAGGTGCGGCAGCTCTTCGAGCTCGAGGACTTCCAGCCGGGCCCGGGCGTCGACCGCTTCAAGGAGATCGAAGCGGGCCGGGCGGGCTAGCAGGGCCGTCCCATGGGCGACGCCACCGCCGAGGTGCACCGCTCGATCGACGCCATCTGGCGGATCGAGTCCGCAAGGGTCATCGCGGGCATCACCCGCATGGTCCGCGACGTGGGCCTCGCGGAGGATCTCGCCCAGGACGCGCTCGTCGTGGCGCTGGAGCGGTGGCCGGAGATCGGGATCCCGGACCGACCCGGGGCCTGGCTCATGGCCACCGCCAAGCGGCGTGCGATCGACCAGCTCCGCCGCCGGACCATGCTCGACCGCAAGCACGCGGAGCTCGGCACCGAGCTGGAGGTCGACCAGGAGATGTCCGAGCCCGACCTGGATGCGGAGATCGACGACCCCGTGGGTGACGACCTCCTTCGCCTCATGTTCATCTGCTGCCACCCGGTCCTCACGACCGAGGCGCGCGTGGCGCTCACGCTCAAGCTGCTCGGGGGCCTCACCACCGAGGAGGTCGCGCGCGCCTTCCTGGTCCCGGTGCCCACGCTCGCGCAGCGGATCGTGCGCGCGAAGCGGACGCTCTCGGAGGCCGGCGTGCCCTTCGAGGTGCCGCGGGGCGAGGAGCTGGAGGAGCGCCTCGACTCGGTGCTCGAGGTCCTCTACCTGGTCTTCAACGAGGGGTACACGGCGACCTCCGGGGAAGACTGGCTCCGCCCCGCGCTCTGTGACGACGCCATGCGTCTGGGGCGTATCCTCGCGGAGCTGCTCCCCGGGGAGCCCGAGGTGCACGGCCTGGTCGCGCTCATGGAGCTCCAGGCCTCGCGGCAGCATGCGCGCGTGGGCCCGAGCGGCGAGATCGTCACGCTCTTCGACCAGGACCGGTCCCGCTGGGACCGCCTGCTCATCCGCCACGGCCTCGGCGCGCTGGACAGGGCGCGCGCGATCGGGGGGATGCTGGGCCCGTACGGGCTCCAGGCCGCCATCGCGGCGTGCCATGCGCGAGCGGCCGCGCCGGAGGACACCGAGTGGGTTCGCATCGTAGCGATCTACGACGCGCTCGCCCAGCTCGTCCCGTCGCCCGTGGTGGAGCTCAACCGGGCCGTGGCGGTGTCGATGGCGTTCGGCCCGGCGGCGGGCCTCGAGCTCGTCGACGAGCTGGCCGGCGGGCCCGAGCTCGAGCGTTACCACCTCCTTCCCGCGGTGCGCGGCGATCTGCTGGTCAAGCTGGGCCGCGCGGACGAGGCGCGCGCGGAGTTCGAACGGGCGGCGGAGCTCACCTCCAACCAGCGCGAGCGCGACCTCATGCTCGAGCGCGCGAGGGCGTGCGGGGGCTGAGCCCGGATCGTGACCGCGGCATCGGCACTCACGTCGAGGCCGGGTGTTCCAGCAGGGCACACGTTTCCGTTCCGGGCCCTGCTGGAGGTGACCATGGGGAAGAAGATCCTGATGCTGGTCGGCGACTTCGTGGAGGACTACGAGGCGATGGTGCCCTTCCAGGCGCTCCAGGCCGTCGGTCACACCGTGCACGCGGTATGTCCGGGCAAGAAGGCGGGGGAGAAGGTGCGCACCGCGATCCACGACTTCGAGGGTGACCAGACCTACAGCGAGAAGCGCGGCCACGACTTCGCGCTCAACGCCACCTTCGCGGACGTGCGCCCCGAGCAGTACGACGCGCTGGTGATCTCGGGCGGGCGCGCCCCCGAGTACCTGCGCCTGAACGGCGCGCTGCTCGACGCCGTCCGCCACTTCTTCGACAACGACAAGCCGACCGCGGCCATATGCCACGGCGCCCAGATCCTCACGGCCGCGGGGGTCGTGAAGGGCCGCAGGGTGTCCGCCTATCCGGCCGTCGGTCCCGAGGTGACGCTCGCGGGCGGCGAGTACGCGGACATCGCCATCGACGACGCCGTGACGGACGGCAACCTGGTGACCGCGCCCGCGTGGCCCGCGCACCCCGCCTGGATCTCGCAGTTCCTGGCCGTCCTCGGCACGCGCATCGAGACCGGCGAGAAGGCCGCGGCCGCTACGGCCTGAGGGGACGGCGGCGGCGTCAGCGCACCCAACGCGCGGCGTCGCCGCCCAGGACGAGGATCCGCCGACCGCTCGTGGTCTCGAGGATCACGCCCGGCTCGGACCCGGGCGGCACGGCGCGCAGCACGACGGCGGCCGAGTCGACGCCGTTCGTGAGCACGAGCCTGTGCGTGCGCATCTCGTCCTGCGCGCGCCAGGCGACGAGCGCTCCGAGCACCAGCACGGCGACGAGCCCGTGCAGGACCAGCCGCGTCCGGCGAAGCGTGCGCTCCAGCCGCAGGACCCGGAGCCGAAGGGCCTCGTCGTGGACGTTCCCGTCGGTCATCTCCCCTCCTCGGTAGCAGAGTCTCGGCGCCTTCCACCCAATTGGGTGGGACGCGCGAGCCGGCGCGCCTTGCACATGGGCGGACCGGCGGGGTGACCTCACGGCGGCCGCCGCCTCGCCCCTGGCAATTCATCTAGACTTAGATATATTCATATGTATTGAACCCCCGGCGGACCCTCCCGGCCGTTGCCCGGCCGACCGCCACGCCTCGGGACGTACGGCCCCACGGGGCCCGAACGCCCGGACGAACGACATGAAAGCGCCGAAGCTGCCCACCTGGTTCCGGACCCTCGAGATCGCCCTCTGGGTGCTCGTGGCCGGAGCCTTCGCGTATCGCTACCTCCCCGCCGAGGCGCTCGGGCGCCCGACCGAGGAGGGCGCCGCCCCCGACTTCGCGGTGAAGACCTTCGCGGGAGACAAGGTCCGTCTCCACGACCTGCGCGGTCAGGTCGTGCTCGTGAACTTCTGGGCCACCTGGTGCCCGCCCTGCCGCCTCGAGATGCCGGGATTCGAGTCCGTGTGGAACGACTACCGCGACCGCGGCTTCACGGTCGTGGGGCTCGCCACCGACCTCGGAGGCTCGGGGCAGGTGGCCGAGTTCGTGCGCGACCGCGGCATCACCTATCCCGTGGCGATGGCCACCGACGAGGTCCGCCGTCTGTACGGCGGGGTCGACATGCTTCCCCAGTCCTTCCTCCTCGACAAGCAGGGCCGAGTCCGCAAGACGGTGGCGGGGGTCTTCAGCGAGGGGACGCTGCGCAAGCTCGTCGACGACCTCCTCGCGGAGGAGGTGGCACCGTGAGCGTGCATCCGGTGGTGAGGCTGGGGCTGCCGACGTTCCTCTTCGCGCTGCTGGTCGTCGGTCCAGGGAGGCGGGCGGGCGGGACGGGCGCGGCGCCCACACCGATCGCCCCTGCGGCCGAGGAGCCGCCGCCCAACGTGCCGCTCCAGGAGCTGTACCACGAGTTGTCCGTCGCGGACGCCGCGGGAGGGCCGCGACTCACGGTCGTCGAGTTCAGCGACTTCGGATGCCCCTACTGCGGCGTCTTCGAGCGTGAGTCCTTCCCGGAGCTGCGCCGGGAGTTCGTCGAGACCGGCCGCGTGCGGTGGCGCTTCGTCCCCTTCGTCCTCGGGATGTTCCCCAACGGGCTGGAGGCCATGCGCGCCTCGACGTGCGTCGCCGAGCAGGGAGACGAGGCGTTCTGGCGGATGCACGACCTCCTCTTCGAGAAGCAGGACGTGTGGAAGGCCAGCCGCGACCCCGACCAGATCTTCCGCAGCTACGCGGTCGTCTCCGGGGCGGACGCCGACACCTTCTCGGCCTGCTACGACGACGCCCGCTCGGCCGACCGGGCCACGGCGGCCAACGCGCTGGCCAGGCAGGGCGGGGTGCGCTCCACGCCGACCTTCTTCGTCGGACGCCAGATGATCCAGGGGGCGCTCCCCGTGGAGGAGTTCCGGAAGGTGCTCGAGGCGGCGCTCAGGTAGGGCGGGCGAGGGCGGCGCGCAGCTCCCGGCCCGTTAGACACGCCCGTCATCTGTTCCTAGATTTCGAGCATGCCGCTCCTCCCCGTCGAAGCGCGTCCGGGTATCTTCGCGCCCCCGAATCCCCCCGGGGACTGAGCCCGGCGACCGGCGTCGAACGACGCCGGTCCGGAACGATCCCTCGCGCTTCCGATCGCCCGGGTTGTCCCCCGCCTCCGTACGCCCGCGAGACAACCGCACTGGAGCGCACATGTCCGAGATCAAGGTACCGGCCGAGCAGGTCTTCCCCATCCTCAGGGACAACCTCCTCGTCGACGGCTTCCACGTGGTCATCGACCTCGAGAAGTCGCACGGATCGACCATCGTCGACGCGCTGGCGGGAAAGGAGTACCTGGACTGCTACGGGTACTTCGCGACGCTCCCCGTCGGCCACAACCACCCGAAGATGGAGGACGAGGGCTTCCGCAGGTCCCTCATGACCGCCGCCCTCTCCAACCCGGCCAACAGCGACATCTACTCGCGGCAGTTCGCGGCGTTCGTGAAGACGTTCCGGGAGATCGCGGTCCCGGACGCCTTCCGACACCTCTTCTTCGTCGCCGGCGGCGCCCTCGCCGTGGAGAACGCCATGAAGGCGGCGTTCGACTGGAAGGTGCAGAAGAACATCGCGGCGGGCGTCGAGGGAGGCGGCGACAAGATCCTCCACTTCAAGGACGCCTTCCACGGCCGTAGCGGCTACACGCTCTCCGTCACGAACACCGACCCGACGAAGACCCGCTATTTCCCGAAGTTCGACTGGCCACGGATCTCGAACCCCTACATCGACTTCCCCATGGACGAGAAGGCCGTGGAGGAGAAGGAGACGCGCGCCTGCGCCGAGATCGAGGCGGCGTTCGCGAACGACCCGCACGGGATCGCGGCGATCCTCATCGAGCCGATCCAGGGCGAGGGTGGCGACCGTCACTTCCGCCCCGCGTTCTTCCGGAAGCTGCGCGCGTACGCCGACCGGTACGAGGCGCTGCTCGTGTTCGACGAGGTGCAGACCGGCCTGGGCACGACCGGGAAGATGTGGGGCTTCGAGCACACGGGCGTGACGCCCGACCTGATCGCCTTCGGCAAGAAGACGCAGGTGTGCGGCGTGATGAGCACGGCCCGCATCGACGAGGTGGAGAAGAACGTGTTCCGCGTGTCGAGCCGGATCAACTCCACGTGGGGCGGCAACCTCACGGACATGGTGCGCTGCGCGCGTTACCTGCAGATCATCGACGAGGACCGCCTCGTCGAGAACGCGGCGTGCGTGGGTGCCAGGCTCCTCGAGGGCCTCGAGAAGCTGGCGGCCGACCGGCCCGCCGTCACGAACGTGCGGGGCAAGGGGCTGTTCGCGGCGCTGGACCTCCCGGACGGCGCCACCCGGGCCCGCGTGCGTCAGGGATGCTGGGATCGCGGCCTCGCCGTGCTGGCGTGCGGGGAGCGCTCGATCCGCTTCCGCCCGCCGCTCGTCTTCACGGAGGAGGAAGCCGATCGGTCGGTGTCGACCCTGCGCGAGGTGCTGGCCGCGGAGGGCTAGCTAGCCCCTCCCCGGCCGCGCCCGCTAGCACCCAGCGCCGGGCAGGTCGAACGTGTTCGCGGCCAGGCACACGAGCGTGCCGGCCTCCAGGATGCCGTCGCGCCGCTCCATGCGGCCGGACATGTCGACGAAGAGGTAGCCGAACGCCCCGGGGACGCCGCTCGGCGTCTCCGGGGTGGGCGCCCCCGCGGGGAGCTCGACCACCACCGGGGGCCGGTCCTGGGGAACCACCCGGACGCCGAGCGACTCCAGGGTGGGCTGCGCGCCGCGCAGGGACTGCTGGAAGTGCCGCAACGCATCGGCCGCGGCGCTCGTCGACGGTTTCGCGTCGACGGCGAACCACGCGAACATCGTGGGGGCCAGGACCATCGTCGTGTCGGTCCCACTGACGACCACCGGGCCGCGGTCCTCGATCACCAGGAGCGGCTCCTCGCCCTCCGCGCCCGGATCCGGCGCGGCCCCGCCGCGGCATGCGGCGAGCGCGACGCCCAGCGCGACGATCAGCGGGCCGGGTCTGCAGCGGACCTGCCTCATCTCCTCCCCTTCCCGCGGAACGTCGTTGTCCAGACAGGGTTCAAGATAATAAATTAGTTGATCCTAAATATCCTCGGATGCAGGGTCCGGTGCCTCCTCCGCCCAGGTGTGGAGGCGGATCGCGTAGGACGCGGCGCCGGCGCCCCCGCTGGGGGGGCGCCGGGCGCCGTCGCGGCTCCTATCGGATCATCAGCTCGGCGACCTGCCCGCGGTAGTAGCTGGACTCGATCGAGTCCACCGCGCTCACCAGCGCCTCCCGGGTGGAGCCTTGCGGATGGTAGCGCCGGGCCACCTCCGTCAGCACCTGCGCCTTGTAGAAGTCGCTGTCCATCCCCGCGGCCGCGCGGATCACCGCGGCGACCTGGGGGTCCGGCAGATCGTCGCGGCTCGTGAGCCGCCCCAGCGCCTGCGCGCGGTAGTGGTCCGAGCCGATCCCCGACGCGACGTCGATGTAGGCGCCCGTCAGCTCGTCGGAGTCGAGCGCCTTCGCGGAGATGCGCTCGAGCACCGCGTCCTTGTACGAGTCCGATTCCATGTCGCCCGCCGCGCGCAACACGATCGCGAGCTCCGACGACGAGAGGTCGTTGCGCGCCATGAGCGCGCCGAGCACCTCGGATCGATAGTAGTCGGAGTCGATCGAGGAGACGGCCCCCAGGTAGCGCTCGCGGATCGCCGGGGACAGGGTATAGCTCTTCGCGACGGCCTTGAGCACCTCGGAGATGTAGAAGTCCGACTCCATCCCCGAGGCCGCCGCGACGGTGGCGGCTACCTGGTCGGTGCTCAGCCCGCCCCGGTCGAGCGCCACCTTCAGGACCTCGCTCCTGTAGAAGTCCGAGTCGATCCGGCCGGCCGCGCCGAGGTACTCGTCGAGCATCGCGTTCGAGGACAGGTGACCGGTGGCGAACGCCTTCAGGATCTCCGACAGGTAGAAGTCCGAGTCGACCCGGTCGCGCGCGCGCCGCACCACGTCGAGCGCCTGCGCGTCGCTGATGTCCGTGGCCTGCTTGAGCAGCTCCTGCGTGTAGGTCGCGAACACGTAGTCGGAGCGGAGCGCGTCCAGCTCGGTCAGCACGGCGGGAACGCCGCCCTCGTGGAGGAGCGCGGCCACGCGCTCGTGCGCCATGAAGCCCGCCCGGCGGAAGACCTGGAGGAGCATCCCCTCGTACCAGGCGCGGGCGTCGGCGTCGAAGGCCCGCTCGTCGCGGTCGACGCGGTACTCGTAGCTGGGCTGTCCGCCGGCCCCCGCGCTGATCTCGAGCATCCGGGTGCTGCGTCCCTCCGTCTCCTCGATGCGCAGGCGCGCGTCGCGGTCCAGCCGCGCGACGTCGCGGAAGTCCGACGTGAACTCGATGTCGCCGTCGACGCGCACCTCGACCTCGCACCCCGGCTTCGACCACTGCAGCTTGCGTCGGTCGTCGTTCGACTGGTTCGAGACGTTCTTCCACCCGGCCGTGTCCATCCCGCAGCTCCGTACCTGCGGGGTCGGGACGACCTGGGTGATGGCCGCGGGCTCCGGGCTCGCGTCGGCCGACGCGACGGACACGGCCACGGGCACGCCGATCCCGGGTGCGTCGGGCGTCAGCGGCGCCAACGCCACCGGCACGCGCGTCGTCGGGGTCAGGGCGGCCAGCGCGGTCACCAGGAGCACCGCCATGAGGCCGGCGGCGGCTGCCCGGAAGCGGCCGAGCCTGCGCCGCCGCGTGTCGTCGAGCACGGCGCGGAGGCGACCGCCGAGACTGGAGGGTCGGGCCATGGCCACCGCGGCGCGCGGGGTGGTGCGGTCCGCGCGGAACGATCGCGCCAGCGCGAGCAGCTCGTCGGCGTAGTCGGACGCGCGCGCTCCCGAGCGCAGGACCAGGTCGTCGCAGGCGTATTCCCGCTCCGCGCGCATGCGGGCGGCCGCCAGCCAGGCGAGCGGGTTCATCCAGTGCAGCGCGACCGCGATCTCCGCGAGGACCTGCGCGAGGCAGTCGGAGCGGCGCACGTGCGCCATCTCGTGCAGGAGGACCGCGGCGAGTCGGTTGCGGGACCACGTCTCGGCCCCGGCGGGGAGGAGGACGACGGGGCGGAGCCATCCCCAGCTCACGGGCATGGCGTCCGCCTCGCCCCGGAGCAGGCGGACCGGCCGCCGAATCCCGAGGTGGCGCACCATGAGCGCGGTGAGCGTGCGCACCTTCCCGGGCGGGAAGGGCTCGGTGCGGGCCTCGAGGAGCCACGTGGACGCGAGGCTCACCGCCACGCCCCCCAGGAGCGCGAGGGCGCCGAGCATCCACATCCCCAGCAGGATCGTACCGACCGGGATGGACGCCAGGGCCGCCGGCAGGACGAGGCGCGGACCTCCGCTCTCCGCCGGGAGGGCGGGTGCCACGTCCCCCGGTCGCGCGCTCGCCGCCGCACCGGGGCGCGGGGTCGGCATCACGACCGCCACGGCGTCCGCCGAGCGCGCGCCGGTCCGCATCCTGGCGGGCGCCGGCGAGGTCGCACGGCCGGGAGCGTCGGCGGAAGACGGCGCCGCGGCGGGCGCGGGTGCCTGGTCCGCGCTCCCCGCCCGCGCGGCGCGGGGTGCCCGCGTGTCGGGCGTCGATGTCGGGCGGTGGCCGGGCGGCGGCGTCGCCCAGACCGGGAGCGGAGCCGCCCAGCGCGGAGCGACCGCCTGGACGAAGGGGAGGGCGAGGAGGCCCGTCACACCCAGCAGCCACACCCAGTGACGTCCGGCGGCCGAGCCGCGCCGGAGGGCGAACGCGCCGACGGCGACGAGCGCCAGCAACGCGAAGCCCTTCAGCTCCCAGGCCAGGAGCGTTCCCATCCAGCGATCGGCGCCTTCCACGAATCCGGTCATCACTCCCCCCTCGCCCTCGCGTCCTCGATCAGTGTCGCCAGCTCGTCCAGCTCCTCGTCCGACAGATCCCCCTCCGCCAGGTCCAGCACGGCGGCCACCGCCTTCGACGTCGATCCGTCGAAGAACGTTCGCAACATCCTGCGCAGCACCGTCTCGGTGGTCTCCTCGAGCGGGCGGAGCGGGAAGTACACGTAGCGGGCCCCGTCCCTCTCGTGCCCGAGCTGCCCCTTCTCCTCGAGCTTGCCCATCATCGCCCGGACCGCCGAGTAGGAGGGTGGGTCGGGGATGTCCTCCACGACGTCGGAGACCGAGACGCGGCCGCGACGGAAGACGGCGTCCATGATCTGCCGCTCACGGCGGCTCAGGTCCACGTAGGATCTACGGCCCATTCGTTCGTCGCGGTTCGAGGTGCTACGAAACTAGCATGTGCTACTTTTTTAGCATACCTGGTCCGCGATGTCAAGGATCTTCCGCTCCGGCGTGTCCCGGCGTTTCGTCCGGCCCGTCTTCTCGCCATCTTTACGAAGACCCTCCCGTCCGTAACTGCCCGGGCCCTGCCCGGCCGCTGCCCGCGGCCGACCCTCCTCGCCCGATCAGGAGGGTTACCCATGGTCGAGATCCGCATCCACGGGCGCGGTGGTCAGGGGGGTGTTACCCTGGCCAAGCTCGTGGCCACCTCGCGCTTCCTCAGGGGCCAGTCCGTGCAGGCGTTCGGCCTGTACGCCGCCGAGCGCTCGGGCGCTCCGGTGCAGGCGTTCTGCCGCTGGGACGACGCGCTCATCACGAACCGGAACCTCATCTACGAGCCGGACCACGTCGTGGTGCTGGACCCGACGCTGGTGGGCCCGGGGATCCTTGGCGGGCTGAAGCCCGGCGGCTGGATCCTGGTGAACACCGACGAGGACCCGGACGCGGTGGCGACCAGATTCCCGCAGAACCGCGTCGCCGTGGTGGATGCGACGACGATCGCGCGCACGCACGGCCTGGGCACGCGCACGGTCCCGATCGTGAACACGGCGCTGGCCGGGGCCGTGGGCCGCATGCTGGGCTTCCCGATCGACGAGATGCTGGCCGCGCTCGCGCAGCTCGGCTTCGGCGGCGGGAACGTTCGCGCGGCCCGTGACGCGTACGAGGCCGTGGCGATGCGCGAGGCGCTCGGCCCGACCACGAACGGGGACGGCCACCCGCGGCCGACCACGTTCGGACGGGGCCCGAGCTTCGTGAACGGCGCCGGCGGGAAGCAGCCGCTGGTGAAGACCGGCCAGTGGGCCTCGGAACAGCCGAAGCGGCAGCAGTACGTGCCCCCCTGCAACCACATCTGCCCCGCCGGGAACGACGTCCAGGGCTTCCTGCACGCGCTCGCCGAGGAGCGCGTCCACGACGCGCTGGAGATCCTCCTGCGCACGACACCCTTCCCGGCCACCTGCGGGCGGGTTTGCCCGGCGCCGTGCATGGCGTCGTGCAACCGGGTCCAGCTCGACGGCGCGGTGAACGTGCGCGAGCTCGAGCGCCTCGCCGGGGACCGTGGCGAGATCGAGCTCGTCCCCTCCGAGCTGCGCGAGGAGCGCGTGGCGATCGTGGGGTCCGGCCCGGCGGGCCTGACCGCCGCGTACCACCTGGCGCTCTACGGCTACGCCGTCACCATCTACGAGGCCGGGGCGCACCTCGGCGGGCTGCTGCGGACCGGCATTCCGGAGTTCCGGCTGCCGCAGGAGATCCTCGACCGCGAGGTCGACCGCATCCTCGACCTGGGCGTCGAGGTGGTGAGCGGCGTGTTCGTGAACCGTGCGCGCCTCCTCACGATCGCGCGCAACCACGACGCGGTGCTGGTGGCCACGGGCCTCCAGGAGCTGCGCTCGCTGCGCCTCGGCGTCGGCGAGGACGACATGGTGGTGCAGGGGATCGACTTCCTCGACCTCGTCCGCTCCGGCAGTCAGCCGCGCCTCGACGGCGAGCGCGTCGTCGTGGTGGGCGGCGGCAACACCGCGATGGACGCGGCGCGCTCGGCGCTCCGCCTGGGCGCCGGAGAAGTGCGCGTGGTCTATCGCAGGACGCGCGCGCAGATGCCCGCGATCGCCGAGGAGATCGACGAGGCGCTCGAGGAGGGCATCGTCTTCGACTTCCTGACGCAGCCCGTCGAGATCCAGCGCATGTCCCAGGCGGACGGCGACCTCGGCGAGCAGCACCTCGTCTGCCGGCGCATGGAGCTGGGCGAGCCGGACGCGTCGGGCCGACGCAGCCCGGTCGAGGTGTCGGGGTCGGACTTCGCGGTCGCGTGCCACCGCATCATCCTCGCGCTCGGGCAGTCGCCCGACCTCTCGGTCTTCCCCGAGGGGACCGAGGTGCGCGAGGGCGAGCACCTGATCGGGTTGCTGGAGACGCCGGTCTACGCGGTGGGTGACCTGGCGAACAACGAGGGCACGGTGGCCGCCGCGATCGGCAGCGGCCGGCGTGCCGCGATGCACATCCACCAGACCCTCACGGGCGAGGTGGTCGACGTCGGCGAGGCCACGCGCGTGCGCTCCGACGTGGACGTCTGGCACGACGAGGTGATCCGCGCGGACGCGCTGCGCATGCACCTGTTCGAGCGCCGGCCGGCGACAGGTGGCACCGCGATGGGCGTCCGGGCGCGCGTCACGTCGTTCGACGAGATCCACAAGGGCCTCGCGGACGCGTCCGAGGCGAAGCGCTGTCTCTCCTGCGGCGTCTGCAACGAGTGCGACATCTGCGTGACCTACTGCCCGGAAGGGGTGCTCAAGCGTGTGGGTCACGACCTTGTCTTCGACTACGCGTACTGCAAGGGGTGCGGCATCTGCGTGAGCGAGTGCCCCCGCAACGTGGTCTTCATGAGCCATCTTTAGGACCGACAGCGAGGGGATCATGCCTCTTGAGATCGTCACCGGGAACCACGCCGCCGGGCACGCGCTGTCCGTCGCGGGCGAAGCCAATCGCGGCGCACGCGGCGCCGCGTGCGGCATCTATCCGATCACGCCGCAGACCGAGATCGTGGAGCGCGTGGCGGCCTTCCCGTTCACGAAGGGGAAGGTCGTGCCCGTCGAGAGCGAGCACTCCGCGATGGGCGTCTCGATCGGTGCGTCGCTGTCGGGCGCCCGCGCGTTCACGGCCAGCTCGTCCAACGGCCTGGCCTACATGGTCGAGAACATCATGGTGGCGGGCTTCTACCGCCTGCCCATCGTGATGGTCGCCGTGAACCGGACGTTGGGCCCGCCCTGGAACATCTGGGCCGACCAGGGCGACTCGCTCATGCTCCGCGACTTCCCCTGGGTGCAGCTCTACGCCTCGGACAACCAGGAGGTGCACGACCTCACCCTGCTGGCGTTCCGCCTGGCCGAAGATCACCGGATCCTCCTGCCGGTGCTCGTCTGCATGGATGCCTTCATCGTCTCGCACACGCAGGGCGAGACCGACCTGGCGACGCAGGAGCAGGTGGACCGCTTCCTCCCCAACCTGGACCTTCCGCACCGGCTCGACCCGGCGCATCCGCGCACGATGGGCGGGATGGTGTGGCCGGACCAGACGACGTCGCACCGCATCGAGATCCAGGAGGCGATGGAGCGGGTGCCGCAGGTCTACGAGGAGTGCCGCGCCGCGTTCATCGACGTGTTCGGCAGGGACCCGGGCGGCACGACCGCGGCCTTCGACACGGAGGACGCGGACTCGGTGCTCCTCGCCTCCGCGTCAGTGGCCACCACGGCGCGCGAGGTCGTCCGCCGCCGCCGCGCCGCTGGGGAGAGGGTCGGGCTGGTGAAGATGCGCATGTTCCGGCCCTTCCCGGAGGGCGCGCTGCGCGACGCCTGCGCCGCGGCCGGACGGCTCGGCGTCCTCGATCGCGACTACGCCGCGGGCGCCGGAGGCGTCTGGTGGCAGGACGCGCGGGCGGCGTTCCAGGGCCATCGCGACGACCTGATCGTGCAGGACTACCTGGTGGGGATCGGGGGCGGCGACGTGACGCCGGAGTCGGTCGAGCGCGTCCTCGAGGACCTGGAAGGCCGCGCGAAGGCGGGCGCACCGGTCTGGAACGACGTCGCGGTCGAGCAGGAGGTGGGGGCATGAGCACCGTGCTGGAGAAGCGTCCGGGTGGCGGGGTCTTCACGACCATGCCCGAGATCCCGTGCTCGGAGGAGTGCCTGCTCAGGGCGGGCAACACGAACTGCGGCGGGTGCGGGATGAGCATCGCGCTCACGATGCTGTCGCGCGCGCTCGCGGAGGCGGGCGATACCTGCTCGCTCGCGATCCCGGCGTGCTGCGGCGCCGTGACCGCCGGCGCGTTCCCCACCACGAGCTACGGCGTGCCGACGGTGATGACCACCTTCGCGTCCGCCGCGGCCGTGGCCTCCGGGATGGCAGCCATCCGCGACCTCAACGACGAGCGCGGCCAGGTGGTGTGCTGGGCGGGCGACGGCGGCACGTACGACATCGGTCTGGCGACCCTGTCGGCGGCGGCCGAGCGCAACGAGGACATCATCTACGTCTGCTACGACAACGAGATCTACGGGAACACGGGTGGACAGCGCTCGTCGGCGACACCGCCGGGGGCCCGCACCACCACCACGCCCTCCGGGAAACGGGAAGCCAAGAAGGACATGGTGGCGATCATGGCGGCGCACGGCGTGCCGTACGCGGCGACGCTGTCGATCGCGCACCCGATGGACTTCCGCAGGAAGCTCCTGACGGCCTTCGAGACGCCCGGGATGAGGTTCCTCCTGGTCCACTCGCCGTGCCCGACCGGGTGGAAGTCGGAGCCGGCGGACTCGGTCGAGCTCGTGCGCCTGGCCGTCCGCTCCGGGCTCTTCCCGCTCTACGAGGTCTTCGACGGGCGGCGCTATCGGATCAACGCGGAGCCGGACTGGGTGGACCCGACGGAGTACTTCAGCAGGCAGCGCCGCTTCCGCGCGGACCAGATCGACCTCGCCGCCACGCGGCGCGTCTGCCGCGAGCGCTACGAGCGCCTCTCCCACATGGCGGAGGTGTTCCCGGCATAGCGGACGGCGGCGCGCTGCGCCCGGTCGTTCGCGGGAGGACGCACGTCGCTGCGGCGCCTCGTGATGGGGCCGTCCAACTTTCCGGACTCCTCCGGGATCGTAGAGTCAACAAAGTTGACTTCGACGCCCGGAGGCCCCCGTGTCGCCACGCGAGTATCTCGGCGAGCTCGAGGAGATGGTCCTGCTCGCCGCGCTCCGCCTTGGGGGCGGCGCGTATGGTGCGTCCATCCTGCGCGAGCTGGACGAGCGCGCCGGCCGTGAGGTGCCGCGCGGCTCGGTGTACGTGGCGCTCGACCGGCTCGAGGCCAAGGGGCTGATCCGGAGCCGCGTCGGCGACGCGACGCCCGGCCGGGGAGGGCGCGCCAGGCGCCTCGTCGCTCTCACCGACGACGGCCTCGCCGCGTTGCGGCGCACGCACGAGGCGCGCTCCCGCCTGCAGGACGGGCTCGAGGGCGTGCTCGGGACATGACGCCCCGCTCCGCTCCGCCGGTACGCCCCCCGGGCTGGGCCGTGCGCCTCCTCCGCGCCGTGCTCGCGCCCGGGCTGTCGCGCGACGCGCTGCTCGGCGACCTCGAGGAGGAGCTGGCGGAGCGTGCGTCGCGCGGCTCCGCCGCGTCGGCCCGGCGTCGCTACGGCCGGCAGGCCGTCGGCATCGCCCTGCGCTACCTGCGCTTCCGCGTCACCGACCACCCTTCACCCACGTCCGGAGAGCGAACCATGCTGCGCTCCATGGCCCACGACCTCGGCCAGGCCATCCGGTCCCTGGTGCACGCGCCGTCCTTCTCCCTCCTCACCGTGGCGACGCTCGCGGTGGGGATCGGGGCGACCACGGCGATCTTCTCCGTGGTCTACGGCGTCATGCTCCGCTCGCTCCCGTACCCGGACGCCGACGCCCTCGTGGTGGTGCGCCACGCCCGCGACGGCAGCGAGATGGACAACCAGTCCGAGCCGGAGCTCCACGACTACGAGCGCGAGGTCCGGTCGTTCTCGGCGGTGGCGGGGTGGACGACGACGTCACCCACGCTCGGATCCACGGACGAGCCCGAGCGCATCCCCGCGGTGCGCGCGACGGCGGCGCTCCTGCCACTGCTCGGCGTCCAGCCCCGGCTCGGCAGGTTCTTCACGCCCGAGGAGGACGTGCCGGGAGCACCGGCCACCGTCGTGCTGTCGCACGCGCTCTGGGTGCGCTCGTTCGGGGCGGACCCCGGCGTGGTGGGCCGGTCGATCCTCCTCGAGGGCGTGCCGACCACGGTCGTCGGCGTGATGCCCGAGGGCTTCGTCTTCCCGGATCCCGAGGTGATGGCGTGGATGCCGCTCGGACTCGACACGGTCAACCCGTGGGCGCGCAACAACCACTACCTGGGCGTGCTCGCCCGGCTGGCCCCGGGCGTCGGGCTGGACGGCGCGCGCACCGAGCTGGAGGCGCTCGCCGCGCGCAGCACGCGCGCGTACCCCGAGTTCTACCCGACGCCGGTGAGCTTCCACGCGTACGGGCTACGCGACCGGATGGTCGGCGACGTCCGTGCGCCGCTCCTCCTCCTGCTCGGCGCGGTGCTGATCGTGCTGCTCATCGCGAGCGCCAACGCCGCCGCCATCTTCCTGGCGCGCGGCGAGGAGCGGCGCGGAGAGATCGCCGTGCGCACCGCGCTCGGCGCGGGCCAGGCGCGCGTGGTGGGCCAGCTCCTCGGCGAGAGCCTCATGGTCGCGCTGGCGGCGGCCGCCGTGGGGTCGGCGCTCGCCATCGGCGGCGTGGCCGCCTTGCGGGGGCTCGCGCCGGCCAGCCTCCCCCGGCTGGAAGCGATCCGGGTCGACGTCCGCGTCCTCGGGTTCGGCCTCGCCACCGCGCTGGCGACGGGCCTCCTGTTCGGCCTGGCCCCCGCGCTGCAGGCCCTGGGGAGCGACGTGCGCGAGGTGCTGGCGGCCGGCGCCCGGGGCGCGATCGGGAGCCGCCGGGCCGGCAGGTTCCGGCGCGCGCTCGTGGTCGCCCAGCTCGCGCTCGCGACGATGCTGGCGCTGGGTGCGGGCCTCCTCGTCCGCAGCTTCCGGTCGCTCCGCGCCGTGGAGATGGGCTTCGACCCGCGGGGCGTCCTGACCGTGCCGCTGTCGCCGTCGCGCACGACCGTGCCCATCGACACGCAGGCCGTGGCGTTCTACCAGGCGCTGGAGGGACGGATCGCGGCGCTCCCCGGGGTGACGGCGGTGGGCTCCGCTTATCGCCTCCCGCTGGTGGGCGGCCTCGACGGCTACTCGATCCAGGTCGAGGGGCGGATCGCCGCGACCGTCGGGGACGCGCCCGTGGCCGGGATGCAGTGGGCGACCCCGGGTTACTTCGGGGCGCTCGGGATCGCGCTCCTGCGCGGCCGGATCTTCACGGAGGCGGACCGCGCAGACGCGCCGCTGGTGGCCGTGGTCAACGAGCGCCTGGCGCAGGAGCTGTGGCCGGGGGAGAGCGCCCTCGGCAAGCGCCTGCGGATGTTCCCGGACGGGAGTCCCTGGATGGAGGTGGTCGGGGTGGTGGCCGACGTGAAGCACCACGGGCTCCGCGCCGAGTCGCCCGCGAAGCTCTACATCCCGCACCTGCAGGGCTACCGGAGCGGGTACTACTCGCCCAACCGGATGATCGTGGTGGTGCGCACCGACGGTGACCCCGCATCCCTGGCCTCGGCGGTCCGGGGCGTCGTCCGGGCGGTCGGGCCGGACGTCCCGATCGGCTCCGTGCGCCCGATGGACGAGGTGGTGTCCGCCGCGCTCGCGAGCGAGCGCTTCACGCTCCTCCTGCTCGGCGTGTTCACTGCGATCGCACTGCTGCTCTCGGCCGTCGGCGTCTACGGCGTCGTGGCGCGGGCGGTGGCCGCGCGCACCCGAGAGATCGGCCTGCGCATGGCGGTCGGCGCGGATCGGGGCTCCATCGCGCGCTCGGTGCTGCGCGAGGGCGCGCTCCTCGCGGCGGTGGGGTGCGCGGTCGGGCTCGTGGCGGGCGTGGCGCTCTCGGGGCTCATGCGCTCGCTGCTCTTCGGCGTGTCTCCGCTCGATGCCTGGAGCTACGTGCTCACCGCCCCGCTCCTCGCGCTCACCGCGGCGGTGGGGTGCGTGGTACCGGCGCTCCGTGCGGCGAGGCTCGACCCGGTGCGCGCACTGCGGGACGAGTGAGCGCGGGCATGGCGGACCCTCGCGGAGGGTGAGGCGTACGCGCTGAACGTTCTCCCGCGGCGGGAGGCGGGGGCGAGGCCCCCGATTCGCGACCCACATCCCCGGATCCGTCATGCCCGATCTCGACACCCTGACCACCCTGGTCACCACCACCGTGGCGCAATGGCTTCCACGGATCGGCGGCGCCCTGGCCGTCCTGGTCGTCGGCTGGCTCGTGGCGAGCTGGGCCAAGGCCGTCGTACGGAAGACGATGACGCGGACGAAGGTGGACGCCACGCTCGTGCCGTTCGTCGCGAGCGTCGTCCACGTGGGCCTCATCGCGCTCGTGGGGATCGCCGCGATCTCGACGCTCGGGGTGCCCGTCGGCTCGTTCGTCGCCGTGCTCGGCGCCGCCGGGCTCGCGATCGCCCTGGCGTTCCAGGGCACCTTCTCGAACTTCGCCGCCGGCGTGATGCTCCTCACCTTCCGGCCCTTCAAGCCCGGCGACTACGTGGACGTCGGCGGCACGGCGGGCACGGTCAAGGAGATCGGCATCTTCACCTGCCTCCTCGTCACCCCCGACAACGTCCAGATCCTGGTGCCCAACTCGGACGTGTTCGGCCAGACCATCATGAACTATTCGGCCAACGCCACACGGCGCATCGACATGGTGGTGGGTGTGGGCTACGACGACGACCTGGGCGTCGCGGTGCGCACCTGCCTGGACGTCGTCACGGCGGACGCGCGCATCCTCGCGGATCCGGCGCCCGTCGTGGCCGTGAGCGAGCTGGGCGACTCCTCGGTCAACCTGATCGTGCGCCCGTGGGTGAGCGCCTCCGACTACTGGGCCACCCGCTGGGACCTCACCCGCGCGCTCAAGGAGAATCTGGAGGCGGCGGGGTGCTCGATCCCGTATCCGCAGCGGGACGTGCACCTCTTCCAGGAGGCTGGCTGAAGCGGGCGCGGGCGCCGCGGGGCGGGTAGCGACCCAGGGAGACCAGGATCGCCATCGACAGCGGCGTGAGGGGGGTGTCGTGGGGCATCGTGATGTTCCGATGGACACTATAACGATGATCGGAATATCTGCGCGACCCCGGACACGCAATCCCCGCGCCGGCGACTCCACGACACGACACGACACACTTTTCCCTAAGCGTGGGCCGGGTCTATACTTGAAGGATCCACCCGATGGCTCCGCGGCGGGCCGCCGCGATTTCCCAGCGATACACGGAGCTCCCATGAAGAAGGGCCTTCTCGTCCTGTCGAGCGCGCTGCTGCTCGCGCTCCCCGTCTCGGTTTCGGCCCAGGGCTTCGGCGTGGCGGCCCGGGCCGGCACGCTGGGACTCGGCGCGGAGGCCGCGGTCGGCCTCACCGATTTCGTCGTCGTGCGCGGCGGGCTGGGCCTCTTCCCGATCGAGACCGACGCGACCCGCTTCTGGGACGTCGGCCAGGACGTGGACGCCACGCTCAAGCTACCCAGGAAGTGGTACAACATCGGCGTCGACCTGTACCTGGGCGGGAGCTTCCGCATCGGCGGCGGGATGCTCTACAAACCCGACGACCCGAGCATCACGGCCACGCTGCAGACCACGGGCGAGATCGACATCGGCGGCCAGACGTACACGGCCACGGAGGTGTCCGAGGTCGTGGGCTCGCTCTCGACCAAGGACTCCGCGCCCTACGTACTCCTCGGCTTCGGGAAGCACACGAGCCCGGGCATCGGCCTCTTTCTCGACCTGGGCGTCGCCTTCATGGGCGACTCGCAGGTCTCGCTCCAGGCCAAAGGCCCCGACACAGAAGTCATCGGGAGCGAGGTGTTCCAGGCGAACCTCCGCCAGGAGGAGCAGAACCTGAACAGCGACCTCCCCGCCTGGGCCAAGAAGTACTGGCCGATCGCGAGCATCGGGCTGCGCATCGGGCTCGGCTGACCGCACGGCGGCCGGCCGCGCCGCGGACGCGGCTTCCCCGCGCGTCAGTCCTCGAGGACGCGCGCGACCGCGCCCAGGAGCTCGGGGATCTCGAACGGCTTGGCGAGGAAGGGCACGCCGTCGCGCTCGAGCTCGCGGCGGAAGGAGTCCGGGCTCGAGTAGCCCGACATGTACAGGACGGGGGTGTCGGGGCGTCGGGCGAGAAGCGTGTTCGCGGCCTCGCGCCCTCCGAGACCGGGGAGCACCAGGTCACAGAGGATGAGGTGGATCGGGTCCGTCCGCGATTTCAGGAGGTCGAGCGCCTGCATCGCGTTCTCCGCCTCCACGACGTTGAAGTCGTGGAGCGAGAGCGCGCGCCGGATGGATGCCCGCACGCCGTCATCGTCGTCCAGGACGAGCACGGTCCGCTTGCGGCCGCGCACCTGGACGGACTCCGTCTCAGCCGTCATGGTGCCTTCCCGGTTCACGGGTGGGGGGCCGGGATCATGAATACTGACCTCCGACGCAACGCGGCGAAAGCTCCGGGAGCGACATGAGCGAGGCAGGCACGACCGAGCACCGCTTCACGGCGACGACCTCCAGCGGTGAGGTGGGCGCCATCCTCGTGCGCCCGGACGACGCGCGGGCGCTCTACGTCTTCGGGCACGGCGCGGGCGCCGGGATGCGCCACGCCTTCATGGAGGCGGCCGCGGCCGCCCTGGCCGGGCGGGGAATCGCGACGCTCCGCTACAACTTCCCGTACATGGAGGCGGGGCGCGGTGGCCCGAACCCCGCGCCGGTCCTGGTGAAGACCGTCCGCTCGGCGGTGGCCGAGGCGGCCCGGCTCGCGCCGGGCCTCCCGCTCCTCGCGGGCGGAAAGTCGATGGGCGGGCGCATGACCAGCAACGCGGCCTCGACCGAGCCGCTCCCCGGGGTGCGCGGGCTGGCCTTCTTCGGCTTCCCGCTGCACGCCGCCGGGAGACCCTCCGCCGACCGGGGAGCCCACCTGAGGGACGTCGGGCTGCCGATGCTCTTCCTGCAGGGTACGCGCGACAGCCTCGCGGACCTCTCGCTCCTGCGGCCGCTGCTCGACGGCGTCCGCCCCGCGCCCACGCTGCACGTGGTCGAGGGCGCCGACCACGGCTTCCACGTGCTCAAGCGCTCGGGTCGCACGGACGCGCAGGTGCTCGACGATATCGCCGCTCGCTTCGCCGCGTGGGCGGACGAGGTGATCGCATAGCGACGCGCGGGGACGCGACCGGACGTATCGCGTTCCCTGCCCGCTCCCCGGCTCGCTATTCCGACGCCAACGCCCTCACCGGATCGACGCGTGCCGCGCGCCGCGCCGGGATCCACACGCCGAGGAGCGAGACCCCCGCCAGGCCGACGATCACGACGCCGAAGACCATCGGGTCGCGGGCGCTCACGCCCACCAGGATGCTCCCGAGCAGGCGCGCCAGCGCCAGCGCGGCCACGAGGCCCAGCGCGAGACCCACGGCCGCGCGCCGCCCGCCCTGCGCTACCACCATGCGCACGACGTCCCCGCGCTCGGCCCCCATCGCCAGGCGTACGCCGATCTCCCCGGTCCGCCGCCCCGCGGCGTACGCGGTCACGCCGTAGATGCCGACCACGCCGAGGAGGAGCGAGAGGAGCGCGAAGGTGCCCATGAGCGTGCCGATCACGGTGAATCCGCCGAGCCTGCGGTGCACGACCGCGTCCATCGTCTCGATCCCGTAGAGCGGGATCTCGGGGTCCACCGCCCAGACGGCCGCCTGCAGCTCCGGCACGATCGCCGTGGGCGTCCCGGCGGTGCGCACCACCAGCGAGCGGGTGGCGACCACCCGCTGCGACAGCGAGGCGTACAGCGACGGCTCGGGCGGGCGGTCCACGCCGCGCTCGATCACGTCGTGGACGACCCCGACGATGGGGATCGGGGTGGTGGCGTCGCCCACCAGGATCGACGCGTCCAGCGGGTCCGCCGCCGGCGGGAGGTACTGGCGCACGAACGTCTCGTTGACCACCGCCACGGGAGGAGCGTCGGGGCCGTCGGTCGCGCGCAGTGCACGGCCCTGCACCATGCGGAAGCGGAGCGCCTCGAAGAGGCCGGGGGACGCGTAGGTGAGCCGGACGCGCCGCGGCGCCTCGTCGCCGCCGGGGATGCGCACCTCCTCCGCCCAGTTCGACCCCATGAGCGGATGGCTCTGCGTCGTGCCCGCGGCCACCACGCCGGGAAGCGCGCGCACCCTGGCCTCCACCGCGTCCCAGAAGGCGCGCACCTGGTCGTCGGTGCCGTAGACGGCGTGCGGAGGCGCGATGCGCACCACGAGCACGTTCCCGGGGTCGAAGCCGAAGTCCTGGCTGCGCATGGCGGCCAGGCTCTTCATGAGGAGCCCGCCGCCCACCAGGAGCACGACCGCGAGCGCGGTCTGCGCGATCACGAGCGTCGCGCCGATCCGCCCGGCCCGTCGGGTCGTGCCCGCCCGGCCACCCTCGCGCATGACCTGCGCGGCGCTCCCCGAGACGCGCAGGGCCGGCACCAGGCCGAAGACGAGCGCCGAGGCGGCCGTGACCGCCGCGATGAACGCGAGGACGGTGCCGTCCATGCCGAAGGCGAACACCGGAGGCATGGTGCTCGGCAGCGCCGCGACGATGGCCCGGTAGCCCCAGACGGCGAAGAGCGTGCCGAGCCCGCCGCCCACCGCGGCCAGGACGAAGCTCTCGGTGAGGAGCTGGCGCACCACCCGCCCGCGCCCGGCGCCCAGCGCCGTGCGCACGGCCAGCTCGCGGGCGCGCGCCTCGCCGCGGGCGAGGAGGAGGTTGGCCACGTTGACGCACGCCATGAGCAGGACGAAGAGGACGGATACCATGAGCACCGCGGAGGCCCGGGCCGCCACGTCGCCGACGAGGTCGCGGCGCGTGGACACCACCTCGAAGCTCCACCCCCGATCGGTGTCGGGGTGCTCCGCGCCGAGGGCCGCCGCGACGCCGTCGAGCTCGGTGCGGGCCTCGTCCAGCGTGGCGCCGTCGGCGAGCCGGCCGATGGCCTCCGCGTAGTGCCCGCCACGCGCGGCCTGGTCCGGCTGCTCGGTGAGCGGTACGAAGACGTCGGGTCGGCTGTCGAGGAAGCGGAAGTCCGCGGGGAGCACGCCGACGACGGTGAAGGCGTTCCCGTCCAGGGTGAGCGTCGAGCCCAGCACGTCGGCGCTCCGGCCGAAGCGGCGCTCCCAGAAGCCGTCCGTGAGCACCGCCACCCGGTGGTCGGCGCCGAACTCGTCCGCGGTGAAGCCGCGCCCGACGGTCGGCGTCCGCCCCAGGAGATCGAACACGTTCGGCGAGGTCCGGATCGCCTCGACGAGCTCGGGCTCGCCTGCCCCGGTCATGTTCATGCCGTCGTTGTAGTAGACGATCGCGTCGGCCAGCGTGCGGGCGCGGGCCCGCACGTCCCAGATGTCGGCAGGGCCCACGTCGGTGTCGGTGTAGCCCAGCTCCCGGTTCGCGCTCGTGATCGTGACGAGCCGGTCCGGGGAAGCGTACGGGAGGGGCGCGATCACGAGCCCCTTCATGACCGTGAACACCGAGACGTTGGCGCCGATGCCGAGCGCCATCGTCAGGATGGCCGTGGCGGCGAACACCGGCCTCTTCAGGAACCCCCGCACCGCGAAGCGCACATCGGCGACGACCGTCCCCATCATCTCGCTTCCTCCTCCCCGATGACTCGATGGGCCCCTCCAGCGAAGGGCCAACCCGTGCGTGAGCGCGTCGGCGACGGCCCCGATCCAGCTCCGGAGCGCGCCCACGCGACCCCGGCGCGCGACGTCCCGGCGGCGGAGCGCGAGGAACGCGTCCTCCATCTCCGTGCCGTAGCGCTCGCGATGCTCCTCCGGCCACGCGCGCAGGAGCGCGCGGTAGACACGGCGCGCGCGGCGCTCGCCTTCCCCGGCCCCGCCTCCGGGATCCCGCGCGCGATCGCCTTCCGCCGTCATGCCTTCCCCGGCGCCCCGCCCACCCGCTTCGCGCGCGCCACGCGCACGAACGTGGCCATGCGCTCGACCTCGGCGTGCAGCGCGAGGCGGCCGTCACGGGTGATCGCGTAGAACCGCCGCTTCCCGCCCTCGGTGGGCGCGTCGGGGGGCGGATCGACCTCGGAGACCAGGCCCCGCTCCGCCATGTCCTTGAGCGAGCCGTACAGCATCCCCGGCCAGAGGCGGACCGTACCCTCCGTCCGATCGAGCACCTCCTCCATGATCGCGGTGCCGTGCATCGGGCCGTCGGCCACCGACAGGAGGATGTGGAACCACTGCGGCTTCAGGCTCTCGGGGTCGGCCATGGCGGCTTCCGGGTGGGTGGCGGCGGTCGGGACGGCCGACCGGGTCGGGGGAGCATCGGTACGATATCGTATCCATACGAGATCGTACTGATGTGGGTTTCGGAGCGCGGCCGGTGCGCGCTCCGAGCCGTCGACGGGCTAGTCCTGGCGGAGCGCCTGGGTGGGCGGGATGCGCGTGGCGCGGAGCGCGGGGAGCCCGCTGGCCACGAGCGCGACGAGCAACAGGCCGGCCGGGAGCGCGACGAACGTGGTCGGATCCCTCGGCGCCACCTGGTAGAGCATCGCGCCGAGGAGGCGGGTGGCGAACCAGGCGCCCCCGAGGCCGACCCCGATGCCGAGCAGGACCGGGCGCGCGCCCTCCGCGAGGATCATGCGCACCACGGCGGCCCGGCGGGCCCCGAGCGCGACGCGGATGCCGATCTCGCGCGTGCGGCCGGCCACCGAATACGAGATGACGCCGTAGATGCCGACCGTCGCGAGGAGGAGCGCGAGGAAGGCGAAGCCGCCGAGGAGGTTGGTCGTGAGCCTCGGGCGCGCGAGCGTCGTGGCGACGGCGTCGTCCATCGTGCGGACGCCGTAGAGGGGAAGGTTCGGGTCGAAGGCGCGCACCGCGTCCCTCACCTGGGCCACCAGCCCGTCCGGATCGACGCCGGTGCGTACGGCGACGGACAGCGTGCGGGGCGCGTATCCCGCGGACCGGTCGGCCTGCGCGGCCGGGACCCAGACGAAGGGGTAGGGCTCCTCGTCCAGCCGCTCGCGCACCGGGTCCCGTGCCACGCCCACCACGGTGATCCACGCGCGGGTGGAGTCCGCGCTCGCGCCGTAGCCCCATCGCTTTCCGAGCGGGTTCTCGCCGGGCCAGTACGTCGAGGCCATCGCCTCGCTCACGACGCCGACCAGCGGTGCGTCCTCGCGGTCGTCGGCCTCGAAACCGCGGCCGGCGAGCACCGGGATGCCCAGCGTCTCGAAGAAGCCGGGCGTCACCACGGAGATCCCCGCGCTCCAGGCGCGATCGCCCTCCTTGCGCGGCGGCCGGTCGTCCAGCTCGAAGTCCCACCGGGACCAGCCCGACGTGAAGGGGAGCGTGGTGCCGGCGGTGACGCCCGCCACGCCGGGCACCTGGCGGATGCGGTCGAGGAGCGCGTCGAACGAGCCGGGCACGACCCGGTCCTCCGGGTAGGCCGAGGACGGCAGCGTGATCGAGAAGAGGAGGAGGTTCGACGTTTCGAGGCCGCGGTCGGTGCGGTCCAGCGCCATCCAGCTCTTCACGAGCAGTCCGGCCAGGAGCACGACCACGAGGCTCAGCGCGACCTCGCCGGCCACGAGCCCGCGGCGGAGGATGCCTCTGCCGTGCGCGCGGCCGCGGCCCGAGGAGGCCGCGCGGGAAAGGGCCTTCCGCCCGGCGAGGAGGCCGGGCACCACGCCGAACAGCGCCGCGGTGAGCAGTGCGATCCCCGCGGTGAAGAGGAGCACGCTCGGGTCGACGCGCACCTGGTCGAGGCGCGGGAGGGCGGTCGGAGCCATCGCGATCATCGCGCGGGTGCCGACCTGGGCGAGCCCGAGCCCGAGCGCGGCGGCGATCCCGGCCAGGACCAGGCTCTCGGTGAGGAGCTGTCGCGTGATGCGGCTTCGGCCCGCGCCGAGGGCGGTGCGCACGGCGACCTCGACCTGGCGCCGCTCGCCGCGCGCGAGCAGGAGGTTGGCCACGTTGGCGCACGCCACGAGGAGGACCAGCCCGACGGCGGACAGCAGCACGAGGAGCGTACGGGGCGCGTCCCCGACCGCCGCCTGCATCGCGTCCTCGGCCCAGACGAAGTGGCCGACGTTGTGCTCGTACTCCGCGGCCCAGCGGGCCTTCACGACCTCGAGCTCGGCGTCCGCGTCCGCCAGCGTCTTCCCGGGCGCGAGCCTGCCGATGCCGTAGATGCCGTGCCCGGCACGGCCGCCCTCGTTGCTCCGGTCGAGCTGCATCGGCAGCCACGCCTTCGCGCTCCCGGGGAAGTCGAAGCCGCGCGGCATCACGCCCACCACCTCGGTGGGGACGCCGTTCATGTCGAGGGTGCGGCCGACGAGCGTGGAGTCGGCTCCGTAGCGCGACGTCCACAGGTCCCACCCCAGCACCGTGACGGCGGGCCCGTCCGCGGCGTCCTCCTCCGCCGTGAACGCGCGGCCGATCCAGGGGCGCACGCCGAGGAGCGGCACGACCTCGGCGCTCACGAACGCCACCGGGATGCGCTCCGCATCCTGTCCTTCACCTGTCAGCGCGCGCGAGCCCCCCGACCGGTAGGAGCCGACCTGGCGGAAGACGTGCGTCGACTCCTTGTAGTCGAGGTACTCCGGCCCCGACAGCGGGAACTTCGGAATGTCGAAGCCCGAGATCGGGAGGTAGCGCGTCCACAGCATGGCGAGCTCGTCCGGGCGCTCGTAGGGAAGCGGCCTGAGGAGCACGCCGTCCACCACGCTGAACACCGCCGTGTTGGCGCCGATGGCGAGCGCCAGCGTCACGATCGCCACCGCCGCGAAGGCGGGCTCCCTGCGCAGCTGCCGCACCGCGAAGGCCAGGTCCTGCCGCATCTCGTCCCACCAGCGTCTGCGTCCCATCCGCCCGTCCCTCCTCCGCCCCTGGTTGCGCATCCTGGCCTTCATCCGCTCGACGTCGCCGAGCCGGCGCGTCGCCTCGGACCTGGCCTCCTCCTCCCCCATCCCCTCCGCCATCAGCTCGCGCACGCGCATCTCGAGGTGGAAGGCGATCTCCTCGTCCACCTCGCGCTCCACGGGTGGGCGCCGCAGCCGGTCGTTCATGCGTCGGCCGACCTCAGCTCGGCTTCAGGACCGACGTCACCGCGCTGCTGAAGCGCATCCACTCGTCGGTCTCGGCCTCGAGACGGGCGCGCCCGCGCTCGGTCAGGTGGTAGAACTTGGCGCGCCGCTCCAGCTCGGAGACGCCCCACGCCGCGCGCAGCAGCCCCCTCTTCTCGAGGCGGTACAGCGCCGGGTACAGGGAGCCCTCCTCCACGGCGATCGCCTCGCCGGTACGCTCCTCGATCCACCGGGCGATGGCGTACCCGTGGCGCGGGCCGTGGGAGAGCGTCTTCAGGATGAGCGTGTCGAGCGTCCCGTGCAGGAGCTTCTGACGGTCCTTCGTGCCCACGGCGTCCCCCAGGGTGTCGATGCCTAGACTTTCTGGGTAATGAGGATAGCTACCCGTTGCCTAGATAGTCAAGGCATCATACGGGGCGTCGGGCGCGCAGGTTGGAAGCGGGGCGCAGCTCGTCCCCGTAGCGATCGTGGAAGGCGCCCGGGAAGAGGCGGACGAGCTTCCGGTAGAAGCCGACCTCGAGCGTGGCCCGGCCGCGCCGGGGCCTCGGGCTCACTCGATGCGCAGCGCGCTCGCCGGAGGGATGCGCGACGCCCGCCGCGCGGGGAGGAAGGTCGCGAGGAGCACCACGATCACCAGGATCGCCGTGACCACCACGATCGTGGCCGGATCCTGCGGCTCGACGCCGTAGAGCAGGCTCTTCAGCGCCCGGCCGCCCAGGAGCGCGGCCACCAGCCCGGCGGCGACGCCCACCGCGGCAGGCACGACGCCGTCGCGCACGGCCATACCCACCACCTCGCCGGCGCGCGCGCCGAGCGCGACGCGGATGCCGATCTCGCGCGTTCGTCGGCTCACCGAGTACGCCACCACGCCGTACAGCCCGATCGCCGCGAGGATGAGGGCGAGCGCCGAGAAGGAGCCGATCAGCGTGAGGTAGAAGCGGGTGGGCGCCGCCTGGCGCGCGACGGCGTCTTCGATGCGCTCGACGTTGGTGATCGCGAGGGACGGGTCCATCTCCTTGAGGACGGCGCGCGTCGCCGGCAGCGCGGTGGCGGCGCCCCGCGCGAGCTTCATCGTGACGTACATGACGTCCATCCCGAACTGCGCGTTCGGGATGTAGGCGGCGGCGTCGTCGGGCTCGGTGGCGCTGTACGAGCGTGCGTTGCCCACCACGCCGACGATCGTCCGCTCGGGGTCGTCGTCGAAGGCGACGCTGATGCTCATCTTGATGCGCCGACCCAGCGGGTCCACGCCGGGATAGAACTCGTCCGCGGCGGCCTGGTTGATCACGACCACGGGCTCCGTGCCGTGTCGGTCGGTCTCCTCCAGCCAGCGCCCGCGCAGGAGCGGAAGGCCAATGGCTTCGCGGTATCCCGGGCTGGCCGGTCGCACGGCGACGTCCGGCTGATCGGCGGGCGGCACCGGCGGACGATCCATGAACTCCGTGGACGTGTGGAAGCGGCCGCTCCCGAGGGGCACGCCGAAGGCGGTACCCGCGCGCTCGACCTGCGGAAGCGCGGTCACGCGCTGCTCGAGCTCGTCGAAGAAGCGGATCGTGGCCGTCGAGTCGTACCGGGTCTCCGGCAGGGAGAGGCGGAAGCGCTCGACGCGTGCGGTCGAGAACCCCAGATCCTGCGTCGCGATGCTGCGCAGCGTGGCGAACATGAGCCCTGCGCCGAGGAGGAGCACGAGGGAGAGTGCGACCTCCCCGGAGAGCAGGAAGGAGCGAGAGATCCCCGAGCCCCGCCCACCGGCCGAGCGCCGCGCGTTGCCCATCGCCTCGACGAGCGGCCGGCCGGCCAGCTTGAGCGCGGGCGCCAGGCCGAACAACGCCGTGACGGCGAGCACGACGAGGAGCGCGAAGCCGAGCACGCGTGCGTCGATGCCCACGGCGTGCAGCCGCGGGATGCCGTCGGGCGCGGACGACGTCATCGCCGTGACGCCCCAGGCCGCGAGCGCGATGCCGATGGCGCCTCCGGCGACGGAGAGGAGGAGGCTCTCCGTGAGGAGCTGCCGGACGAGGCGGAGGCGCGGCGCACCGAGGGTCGCGCGCAGGGCGACCTCTCCGACCCGTTCGGACGAGCGCACGAGGAGGAGGTTGGCGACGTTCGCGCACGCGATGAGGAGGACCATCGTGACCGACCCCATCAGGACCCAGAGGGCGGTGCGGACGTCCGCGACCTGCGTGTCCAGCAGGGGCTCGAAGCGCGTCACGACGTCGCGGTGCGAGTCGGGGAACGCCTGCTGGAGCTGCGCGGAGGCCGCGTCCATGCGGGCCTGCACCTCTTCGGGCGTCGCACCCCGCTCGATGCGCCCGATCGCGTTCATGATGCGGCAGCCGTGCCCGCACCCGTCGGGATCGTGGTGCCAGGGCACCCACAGGTCGGTGCCGTCCGGGAAGTCGAAGCCCTCCGGGGCGACCCCCACGATCTCCCACGCCTGACCGCTCAGCTCGACCGTGTGCCCGACCGCCGCCGGGTCGCCCGCGAGGCGGCTCCGCCAGAACGCGTGCGAGACCAGCACGACGTTCGGCCCGCCCACCACGTCCTCGGCGCCCCTGACGTCGCGCCCGAGCTCGGGCCGGAGGCCGAACACGTCCAGGAGGCCGTCGGTGACGCGCGCGCCGTTCACGACCTCCGGGTCGCCCATCCCGGTCAGCGTCGGCCGGTCCGTCGAATAGCCCGCCACCACGAGGCCGGGCACCTCCGCCTGCCAGTAGCGCACGTCCGGATGGTCGACCCCGTGCGAGCGGTCCCCGTCGGACACGTCGACCTGGACGGGCACCACCAGCCGGTCGGGCTCGGGGTAGGGCAGCGGCTTCAGGAGCACGCCGTTCACGACGCTGAAGATCGCCACGACGGCGCCGATGCCCAGCGCGAGCGTCGCGACCGCCGCCGCCGTGAAGCCCGGTCGACGCAGCAGGCTACGCGCGCCGAACCTGAGATCCTGGATCCACCCGTCCATGCTCGTCCCCTCCCGTAGGATCGTCTTCGCACCCTCCAGCGCCACGCGGCTCCATTCCAGCGCCGCGTGCACGAGCGCGTCCAGCGTCACCTCGACGCGCAGGCGCACCTCCGCCCCGGGCCGCCCGCGCACCTCCGCCCACCGGTCCGCGTACAGGCGCACCATCTCGTCCCCGTAGAGCTCGCGGAAGGAGCGGGGGAAGAGCCGCAGCAGCCTGCGGTAGAAGCGGCCGTCCGGTGCCACGCGTCGTCGCCTCGTCAGCCCAGAAGGTCGCGCGCGCCGGCCAGGAGCCCTTCCAGGCGCAGCGCCTCCGCGCGCGCCACCGCCTCGCCCAGCCGGGTGATGCGGAAGTAGCGGCGGCGCTCGTCGTCGCCATCGCCGAGCCCGTCGGTCTCCTCGATGAGCTCCTGCTCCGAGAGCGTGCGGATGCGGCGGTACAGGTTGGCGGGGAGCACGCGGCCCGGTCGTCCGGGATCGCGCTCCAGCTCCTTCACGATCGCGTAGCCGTGCAACTCCCGGCCGCGCAGCACCAGGAGGATGCGGAAGGCCTCCGGATGGAGGGGGAGGTGGCGCTCGACGTCGGCTCGGGGATCGGGGCTCATGCGGCTCCGGCGGGTGCGGGACCACCCCGGCGATCGATCGGGGCGCGTGGTGTCACATTGACACTAATGTCGATCCGACACTAATCGAGGGGAAGGGCGCGGTCAACACCCCGCAGCGCGATGCGTCAGGCCGCGCCGGGTCGCGCCCCGTCCTCGGCGAGCACGCGGTCGAGCGTCTCGACCAGGCGCGTCGCGTCGGCGTGCGAAAAGGGGAGGGGCGGCTTGAGCTTGATGACGTTGTCGTCGGGGCCGTCGGTGGAGAGGAGGATGCCGTGCTCCTTCATCCTCCCCACGACATGGCGCGCGACGCGCGCATCCGGAGTGCGCGCGTCGGGATCGGATACCATCTCGACGCCGAGGAAGAGGCCCCTGCCGCGCACGTCGCCGACCGCCGGATGGCGCGTGGCGACCGCACGCAGGTCCCGCAGGAGGACGGTGCCCACGTCCAGCGCGTGCGCCGGGAGCGCCTCGTCGCGCAGCACGTCCAGGACGGCGAGGCCGATCGCCGCCGACACCGGGTTGCCGCCGAAGGTGCTGAAGAACTCCATGCCGTTGGCGAAGCGCTCCGCCACCTCATGCGACGTGACGACCGCGCCCATCGGGTGGCCGTTCCCGATCGGCTTGCCCAGCGTCACGATGTCCGGGACGACGCCCTGCGTCTCGAAGCCCCACATCTGCGACCCGACGCGCCCGAACCCCACCTGCACCTCGTCGGCGATGCAGAGCGCGCCCGCGGCCCTCGCATGCGCATAGGCCGCGGCCAGGTAGCCCGGAGGCGGCTCCACCTGCCCACCGCACGAGAGGATGGGCTCGCACAGGAAGGCGGCCGGCGTGAACCCGTCCGCGGACAGCTCCGCGAAGGCGCGCTCCACGTGCGCGGCGTACTTCTCTGCCCGGTCCGCGTCGTCGCGGCGGTAGAGCCCGCGGTAGTCGTCCGGCATCGCGGCGGCGCGCACCCAGGCGGGCGCGCCGGAGCCGCCGGCGCGGGCGAACTTGTAGTGCGAGACGTCGATGGCCCCCTGCGTGTTCCCGTGGTAGGCGCCCTCGAGCGCCACCGTGCCGCGGCCGCCGGTGCACGTGCGCGCGATGCGCAGCGCGAGCTCGTTCGCCTCGCTCCCGGAGTTCACGAAGAAGCAGACGGAGAGGGGGTCCGGGAGGAGCGCGCCGAGCCGCTCCGCGTAGTCGAGCACAGCCTCGTGCAGGTAGCGCGTGTTGGTGTTGAGCACGCCCATCTGCCGACGCCCGGCCTCGACCACGCGCGGGTGCTCGTGTCCGACATGGGCGACGTTGTTCACGCCGTCCAGCCAGGCGCGGCCCATCACGTCGTAGAGGTGGCACCCGAGCCCGCGCACCGCGTGGATGGGTTGGCGGTACGAGAGGCTCAGGCTGGGCGCCAGCAGGCGGGCACGCCGCTCGCCGAGATCGGTCGGCGGTGCCCAGGTCGTGTCGTGCGGGAGGCGCAGGAGGAGGTTCGGGTCGGGCGAGAAGGACGCCCACACCGCCGCCTCGCGCGGCGCGGCCACGCCGGGGAAGTCGTGTGCGTTGCCGAGCAGGTCGGTGACGACCTGGAAGTGCAGGTGCGGCGGCCAGTCCCCGTTCTCCGGATACGGCCCGATGCGCGCGAACGCGGTGCCGGCCGCGATCCGGTCGCCCGCCGCGAGCTCCGCCACGGAGCTGCGCTCCAGGTGTCCGTACAGCGTCCAGAAGGGCCCGTCCGGGCCCTCGTGCTCGAGGATGACGGTGGGCCCGTAGTCCAGGCGGCCGGCGTTCTCGTGGACGCTGTGCACCCGGGCGTCGATCGGGGTGCGCACCCACGCGCCCGCCGGCGCGAACAGGTCGATGCCCATGTGCACCGTGCGCCGCTCGGGCATCTCGGCCGGGCGCCCCGCGAACGCGTCCGTGAGGTAGAAGCCGCGGGGCTCGCGGTAGCGGCCCACGCCCAGCGTGGCCCCGCGCCGCGCCATCTCCTCGAAGATGCGGCGGCTGAAGGCGGGGGTGTCGTCGGTGTCGCGCCCGGTGAGGAGCGAGCTCGCCACGCTCAGATCGAGCACCGCGACGCGCCGCGGGTCGGACGGCACGTCCATGACGGACTCGACGCGCTGCTCGGGGAGCCACGCGGCCAGGACCGCCGCCCGGCGCGACGGGTCGAGGCCGCAGCCCTGGCGCAGCACGGCGGTGGCGAGGCGGGGGTGGATCGTCGCCGTGGACTCGAGGAGGCGCCAGGCCGGCGCCTCGGAGATCACGAGGTACGCGTCCGGCTCCCCGACGCCCTCGCGGCGCGACGCGGAGATCGTCACGGACGCCCCCAGGCGGGACCGCACGAGCGGGAAGAGCGTCTCGAGCTCCACGTCCGCCAGGGGCCGCACGGCGTGGTAGCCCGCGGCGACGCGCGCCGCCGCCTCGAGGGGGTCCGGGGCGTCGAGGGCCGCGTAGGCGATCGCGACGGCCAGGTCGAACACCGGGGGCGCCACGTGGGCGTCCCCGAAGTCGAGGATGCCGGAGACGCGTCCGTCCGCGCCCACGAGGACGTTGTGGTCGTTGAGGTCTCCGTGCACGAGGGTCGCGGCCGACCCGGCGAGCGCGCCGCGCGCGCCGCGGAAGTCCGTGAGCACGCCCGTGAGGAGAGCCCGCCGGTCGGGCTCGTGCAGGATGAGGCCCGACTCCATCACGGAGCCGGCATTCGCCAGCGACCAGACGAACCCGTCGCGCGTGGGAGGCTCCCCGTCGGGGTGCGCCTCCATGTACGCGGCGAGGCGGAGCGCGAGGGCCGCCGCGCGCCGACCCACGTCCTCGAGCGTGGCCGCGAAGCGCGGCCGGACGTCCGCGAGCACCCGCCCGGGGAGGTACCCGTGCACCCGGATGCGCCACGGCGCCCCGCCGTCCGACGGCCAGTGCAGGACGGGCTCCCCGAGCACCGTGGTGCGGACCGCCTGGACGGGGGCGTCGTCGTGTCCGGCGAGCCAGGCGAGGATCCTGCATTCGAACGCGAGCTGGGCCTCCGGTTCGTCCGTGGACGACACCTTCGCGACCCAGCGCTCGCCGGACCGCGTCTCCACCAGGAAGTTGGCGTCCCGCTCTCCCGGGAGCGGCGAGAGCGTGCCGCGGAGGTCGAAACCGCGCGCGAGCGCCGCCTCCACGGTGGCTGCGTCGATGTCGGGTCGCTGCTGCGTGCGGATCATCGCCTCGGTCGCTAAGCTGGTGGGCCCGAATAATGCCTGGGGCGTCCCGCGCGGAGCCAGCCCGAGGCCGAGGAACACGTGATGGAGACCCTCCCATGATCCGAACCGTCGTCCGCCGTTCCGGTCCGTCCGTGATGCGCGCTTCGCTGCTGGCGGCGCTCGCGCTCCTGCCGGCGACGCGCCTCGCGGCGCAGATCCCGGACGAATACACGAACCTGAAGGTCCTGCCGCAGGACATCACGCGCGATCGCCTGACCGGCATCATGCGGGGCTTCACCGAGGCGCTGGGCGTGCGCTGCTCCACCTGCCACGTCGGAGAGGAGGGCCTCCCGCTGGCGACCTACGATTTCGCCTCGGACGACAAGCCGACCAAGCTCAAGGCGCGCGCGATGCTGAAGATGGTCCAGGCCATCAACGGGGAGTACCTCGCCAACCTCCCGCAGCGGCGCGAGCCGAACGTGTCCGTGACCTGCTCCACCTGCCACCGGGGTGTCTCCCGGCCCGAGCCGATCGACTTCATCGTCGAGAACGACATGAAGAGCGAGGACGTGGACTTCGCGATCTCGAAGTACCGGGAGCTCCGGGAGAAGTACTACGGGTCGGCGGCCTACGACTTCACGGACCGGCCCCTGGCGGGCCTGGCCCAGCGCATGGCCGCGAACGACCCGGACGCCGCGAAGAAGATCCTGGAGCTGAACCTCGAGTTCAATCCGAAGTCCGCGGCCAGCCTGGACGTGCTGGGGGGCATGGCCGAGCGCGCGGGCGACAACGCCGCCGCGATCGACTACTACAAGAAGGCGCTGGCCATCGACCCCGAGGACCGACGCGCGCAGCAGCGGCTGAACGCGCTCGGCGGCGGGGGCGTGTAGGCTGCTCGGGTCCTGGGCGCGGGCGCCTCATTCGGCCTGGAGCGCCTCCCGCGGATCCACACGGGTGGCGCGCCAGGCCGGGAGCGTCCCGGCGAGCGCGGCGGTGAGCATGAGCACCGCGGCCACCGCCACGTAGACGGCCGGATCGCGCGCCGACTCCCGGAAGAGGAGCGGCGCCACGAGGCCCGCGCCCCCGGCCGCGGTGGCGAGGCCGATGAGCGTGCCCGCGGCGACGAGGCGGAGTGCGCGCCGGAACACCGAGCCCACCAGTCGGGCCCGGCCCGCGCCGAGCGCGGAGCGGATGCCGATCTCGCGGCGCAGGAGCGCGACCTCGAAGGCGAGCACGCTGTACAGGCCCCACGCGGCCACCACGAGCGCGAGCAGGCCGAAGACCGTGAACATCGAGGCCCCCAGCGTCCAGGATCGGAGCTGGGGGTCGATGTTGTCCTGGAGGGACCGCACGGAGACGAAGCGGATCCTCCCGCTCGCCAGCGTTTCGAGCTCGGTGCGCAGGCTCCGCACCATGCCGCGGGCGTCCCCGGAGGTGCCGGCCATGATCCCCTGCGGCGGCCCCTGGAAGGACGGGTGGTGCTCGTTGAGGTAGTAGAGCCAGTGCGGCTCGGACTCCACGAGCTCCTCCCGGCGATGGTCCTCGACGATCCCGACGACCCGTGTGCACGGCGGGTGGTCGGCGTCGTCCCCGAAGTACATGCACGCTCCGAGCGCGTCGTCGCCGGTCCAGATCCCGCGCGCCATGGAACGGCTGATCACGGCGACGGGCAGGGCGCCGTCGGCGTCGTCGTCGGGCTCGAACGCCCTCCCCTCGAGGATGTCGAGGCCCATCGCCTCGAAGTATCCCGACGAGACCTTGTTGACGTACGGCCCACCGGAGGAGGGGCGCGGGATCGAGTCGACGCCCGGCACGCGCGGCCGTCCGATGGATACGCTGGACTGGAACGGCACCGTGTAGGTGAGCCCCGCCGCGCGCACGCCCGGGAGGCGGCGCACGCGCTCGATGGCCTCGCGGTAGATCGCGGTCCTGTCGTCCGCGGGGAGCGCGTCGTTCCAGTCGAGGCGGACGACCGCGACACGCGTCGGCTCGAAGCCCAGATCGAGGTTCCGCGCCCGGCCGAGGCTGCGTACGAAGAGCCCGGCCCCCACGAGGAGGACGACGGAGAGCGCGGCCTGGGCGACCAGGAGCAGCGTGCGGGTGCGTGACCGGGTATGGCCGCCCCCCGGCGAGCCGCTCTTGAGCACGGCTGCCACGTCCGCACGGCCCGCCTCCAGCGCCGGCACGACCCCGGCGAGGAGCGCGGTCAGGACGGTCACGATCAGGAGGAACACCATCATGCGCACACCCGGGCCGCTCGCCGGGAACGCCACGTCCGGGAGCAGCGCGCGGTGGAGGGCCCCGCCCCCGAGGCGTGCCACCAGGAGCGCGGCGCCGGCGCCGAGCGCGGCGAGCACGAGGCTCTCCGTGAGCAGCTCGCCGAGGAGGCGCGCGCGGCTCACCCCGAGCGCGACGCGCACCGCGATCTCGCGCTTCGCGCGGGCCGCGCGGGCGAGGAGGAGGTTGGCGACGTTGAAGCACGCGATGAGGAGCACGATCGCGGAGACCGCCGCGAGCCAGCGGGCCACCCGCGACTCCGCGGAGGGCTCGGGGCCCTGCGCCACGATGATCGGTGCGGCGAGGATCGTCGCGTCGGCCGAGTACCGTCGCTGGGCGATCGCCTCCGCGCGCCCCGCCCGGTGCGCCGCCGTCGCCTCGTCCTGCGCCACCTCGGGCGAAACGCCGGGCGCGAGGCGGGCCACCGTGTTCAGCCACCACCAGTTGCGGTTGTCCTTCCAGCCGGTTCCGTCCGAGTCGATCTCGGCCGCGCGCTCGAGGGGGAGCCAGATGTCCACGTGCGACAGCGTCGCCCCGGTGAAGCCCTCCGGCGCGACGCCCACCACGGTGTAACGGCCCTCGCCGACGTCCACCTCACGCCCCAGCACGCCGGGGTCCCTCCCATACTCCGTCGCCCAGAACTCCCACGAGAGCACGGCCACGGCGTTCACGCCCGGGCGCGTCCTCCTCGGGCGTGAAGAAGCGGCCGATCGCCGGGTGCACGCCCAGGAGCGGGAAGAGCGAGGCGGACGCGGCCTCGGCCATGACCTCCCGCGCCTCCTGGCCCCGGCCGAACATCTTCTGGTCCAGGCTGTACGCGGCCACCCGAGCGAAGCCCGCCACGCGCTTGAAATCGTCGTAGTCGGGATAGGTGAGCGTGCGGCCCGTCTCGACGTGCCCGCCCTCGTACGAGCGCCGCAGGTAGAGGAGGCGGACGTCGTGCGGGTTCGTGACGTGTGCCGGAGGGCTCAGCAGGAGCCGGTCCACGACCTCGAACATGACGACGTTCGCACCCAGCCCGAGCGCCAGGATCGTGATCACCGCGAAGGCGAACCCCGGAGACCTCCGGATCCCGCGCACCGCCATCGTCGTGCTCTTCCACATGGCGTCGACCATCGCGCTCCTCCTCCTCTCCCGCACCGTCCCGTCGTCGATGTGCCGCAGCGCCCGCCGATACGCGGCCAGGTCGCCGAAGCGCGCGCGCGCCCGGCGTCGGGCCTCCGTCGGATCGACGCCGCGCGCGACCAGCTCCTCCGTCACCCGGTCCACGTGGTAGCGGAGCTCCTCCTCCACGTCGCGCCCGACGTCCGGCCGGACGTCGCCGAGCCGGAAGAGGCGCCAGATCCCCCGCGGCAGCCTCACCTCAGGCCCGCCGGCCGCCCCGCGCCGCCGGACCGGTCGCCAGCACCTTGAAGACGGCGGCCGCATAGCGGGACCACTCCCGGCTCGCGTCGTCGAGGCGGCGCACCCCCTCGGCGGTGAGCGCGTAGTACTTCGCGCGGCGGTTGTTCTCGGACGTTCCCCAGGTAGACTCGATCCACCCGCGCCGCTCCATGCGGTGGAGCGACGTGTAGAGCGCCCCGTCCTCGATCTCGAGGGTGCCGTCCGTGGTGCGGCGGATCCACTCGGCCACGGCGTAGCCGTGGCTCGGCTCCGCGGCCAGGGCCTGGAGGACGAGGACGTCCAACGTCCCCTGCAGGAGGCTCATCTGCTTCGGCGACAACGCGACCCCCTCTTCCGTGGCCGGCTCGGGACCCACGCCCGGGCTCCCTGAAACGTTGATGGGAAGCGCCCCGAGAGAGCCCCGCCCGCCGCTGGCGGAACGGGGCTCGTCAGCCCTCAAACGTTCAGGGAAGCTACGGGCGCCGCCGCGGCGCGGTCAAGAGTGGAGGCGCCCGGGGCGTGTCGCCGCGGCGATCCGGCTCAGCGCCGGCGCTTGCGCAGGATCGTGTCGAGCCCGTGGATGCGGATCTTCAGCAGGTCGTCCGCGTCCAGCCCTTCGAACCCTTCGGCCTTGAGCTCGCGGATCCACTCCGGGGTGATCCCGTGGATGCGGAACGCGAGCGCGTCGTCGAGGTCGCGTGGCGCGAAGCCCTCGGCGGCCATCGCGCGCATCCAGTCGCCGCTCACGCCGTGGATCCGCATGGCGACGAGGTCGTCGGCACCGAGCGAGCCGAAGCCCATCTCTCCCGCCTCCCGGATGAAGGCCGGCGTGACGCCGTGGATCTTCATGGCGATGACGTCGTCGAAGTCCAGCGCCCCGACGCCGAGCGAGCGCGCCTCCCTCACGGCGTCGCCGTCAACGCCGTGGATCTTCATCGCGAGGAGGTCGTCCTCGTGGAGCGTGCCGAGGTCGAGCGAGCGGGCCTCGCGCACGAAATCCGCGGTGACGCCGTGGATGCGGAACGCGAGCGCGTCGTCCGGGTCGCGCAGCGCCACGCCTTCGGCGCGGAGCCCCTCCACCCACGCACGGTCGACACCGTGGATGCGCATCGCGACCAGGTCGTCGAGGTCGAGGCCGTCGAAGCCGATCGCCCGCATCTCCTGTACGAAGGTCGTGTCGACGCGGAAGACCGACGCGGCCATCAGGTCGTCGAAGTCGAGCCCCCGGAAGCCCATCCCCGCCAGCTCCTGCGCCCGGGCCGGACCCACGTCGTGCACGGCCGCGGCGAACACCTCGTCGTCGTCGATGCCGGTGAAGCCGGCGCGCGCCATGCGGTCACGGTAGTCCGCGCGTTCCGTGAAGGCGAACGTCCCCTGGCCTCTCGCGCTCCGCACGCGCCCCTCGAGCCGGATCGTCCCCGCCTCGCGCTCCAGGGCGAAGGCCACCACGCCGTCGTTCCCCTCGGCCTGCCGGAGCACGTCGCGTACGACGTCCTCGGGGAGGTCCATGCCCGAGTTCCAGTCGCGATCGTCGTCCCATCGTGTCAGGGTGACCCGCCCCGGCCGCCCGTCCTCGTCGGTGCGGAACCGGCCGCTCCACGCACCCTCCACGTCGGCGCCCTGCGGGGAGCTCTGCGCCGCCGTGGGCGCGGCCCCCGCGATGGCGCACAGTACGAGTCCCGCGAGCATCGTCGTCTTCATCGCCTTCCCTCCCTGGCATGGGCGCCCTGCGCGCCCCGGCATCGCTCGAGCTTCTCGGCCGCAAGGCCGATCCCGACGTGTTGGATGCCGCGGGACGGCAGTCGGTTGAATTCCCGGGAAGGCGAGGCGAACGGAGGCGCGCCTACCGGTGGCGGCCACGAACAGCACATCGGAGTCGAGCCAGTCCCCTCGCCCGAGGATGCTGCGGTATTGGCTGCGGAATCGAGGCTCCTTCCCCACCGTGCCGCCGATCGCGAGCCAGGACGTCGTGCGGTACGCGGCGGAAACCACCAGTCCCGGCCGCGCTCTCGACATCGTGCGCTCCGGCCACCCTCCGGCGTGTTCCAGGTCACGATGGGGGTCCAAGGTGTCGACGCCGAAGGGCGCCCCCTGCAGGGTGGCCGTGAAGCGGGCCGAGGCGGCGACCTCGTCGTCGACCTCAGAGCATTCGGGAGGGGCCGGCGGCGGCGCCTCGCCGGGCGCGAGCATCCGGCCCTCGACGATCTTCCAGTCTCCGTCCGGCAGACGCCGCCACGTGGCGCGCCAATGCCCGCCGGCCTCGGTCGTGCGGCCTCCCGTCACCTCCGCCCCGTAGGCCCCGTCAGCAGCCGGCGAGGCGAGGGCCGCCCCCCTCAGGGGAGGGTCGCGAACAGCAGCGTGTGACTTTCGTCGAGCTCCCACGACGACGTGCGTCCCGCCAGCAGCCGCGTGACCGCCCGCCCGAGGGCCACGTCCGGTGTGACGACGGAGACGCCCACCAGGCCACGCGTGGCCGGCGCGCCGGGAAGGCCGTCGGGGAGCGACCACCGTTCCCAGTCGAGGCGGTAACCGGCTCCCTCGAACCGGAAGCCCCGTGGGAGGTACGCCACCAGCTCCGCCGGCACCTGCCCGGCTTCGCCATCCGCGGGCCAGCGCGCGCGCTCGGACTCGAAGCGCCGCGCCGCGGAGCGCACGGCCTCGACGGCCTCGACGACGTCCTGCGCGCGCCACCGGAGCAGCGCCGCTTGGATCTGCGGGAAGGCCACGCGCACGACCGTCGCGAGCACGACGACCGCGGTGATGGCCTCCGTCACCGTGAAGCCGGCTCGGCCCGCCCCGGGCGTCCGTGGCCTCACGGCGAGCTGCCCTCCGGCCCGGGCGCAGCGATCACCCCGACCGCGCCCCGCCCGAAGGTCGACGGCGGCTCCTCCGAGCGGTAGCGGATGAGCACCCGTGGGCTGCGCCCACTCAGCGTGTACGCGTGGCTGTCCCTGCGCTCGTACGCCACGCCGGGGAACGGCGGACCGGCCGCCGGCAGCACGTCCGGAAGGTGACCGTGCTCGTGGCGGTAGGCCTCGATCGCCTGGATCTGGAGGTACACGCGCAGCCGCAGGGCCGCGGCCTCCTCGGCGAGCGGGGGCGGCTCGGGCGCCTGGACGCGCGTCCAGGACGGCGGGAGGAGCCAGATCCATGCAGCGGCGATCCAGAGCACGACGGCGGCCACGCGGCGCACGCGCTTGCGGCGCCTGCGGCGTTCGTCGGCCTCGCGCGCCTGCTCGACCCTCTCCGCCTGGTCGCGCAGCACGGCGGCGAGCGCGCGGGCGCGCTCACCTTCCTCGCTGACGCGCAGCGTCGGATCGACGACGTCGTCGGCGGTGTCGACCATGGGTGCTCGTGGAAACGCGGGCTCGGGGGGACGAGGCGGGTGCCTGTCCCAATGTACGGACGGGGTCCGCGCCTTCCCAGGGAAAAGGCGTCGTCCGGGTCGGATTCCAACCGTTCACGACCCCTTGTAGTCTTATGCATAAGAACGCTATGGTTCGGTGGTTCGTACCGGTCCGGAACGAGGAGCGTGCACGATGGCCGAGCCGTCGCTGGAGCTGCTGAAGGGGACGCTGGACGTCCTGATCCTCAAGACGCTGAGCGCGGGAGCGATGCACGGATACGGGGTGTCCCGATGGATCCGCGACGCCACGGGCGAGGAGCTCCGGGTGGAGGAGGGAGCGCTCTATCCGGCGCTCCGCCGCCTGGAGAAGCGGGGGCTCGTGGAGGCGGAGTGGGGCGTCACCGACACCGGGCGCGAGGCGAAGTTCTACGGCCTCACGCCCGCGGGACGTGCCGAGATGCGCACGAGCGTGCTCACGTGGCAGCGCTACGTGCAGGCGATGGACCGCGTCCTGGGGTCGCCGGCCACGGGATGAGCGCGGGAGGGGAGGGGAGGAGGTCGGGCGGGATCTTCCCCCGCCTGTCGGTCTCCGAGGACGTGGATCGCGAGATCCGCATCCACCTGGAGATGCGCGCGGAGGAGCTCGAAGCGGAGGGATGGGAGCCGACCGCGGCCCGGGAGGAGGCGCGTCGCCTCTTCGGGGATGCCCGGGACGTGGCCCGGCGGTGCCGGACCATCACGATCAGCCACCACAGGGCGGTGAGGAGGACGAAGATGCTGGATGCGATGTGGCAGGATGTCCGCTACGCGGTACGCACGCTGCTCAGGACCCCGGGGTTCGCGATCGTGGCGCTGTTGACGCTGGCGCTCGGGATCGGCGCGAACGCGGCGATCTTCTCGGTGGTCGACGGCATCCTCCTGCGCCCCCTCCCCTGGGACCATCCGGAGCAGCTCGTCTGGATCAGCGAGATCAACACGCGCGGCCACAGCATGGCCGTGGCGTGGCCGAACCTCGTCGACTGGCGCCGGGAGAGCACGAGCTTCACCGGGGTGTCGCCCGTCAACGACTACACCACGACCGTCCTCGGCGGGGAGGAACCGATGCGCGTCTCCATCGCGCTCGTCGGCGAGGACTTCTGGAAGATCTTCCCCGTGCAGCCCCTGCGCGGACGCCTGACCAATCCCGACGACCACGTTCCCGGGTCGCAGCCGGTGGTGGTGGTCAGCCATTCCTTCTGGCAGAACGAGCTCGGAGGACGGGACCTCGACAGCTACTCGCTCGAGGTGGAGGGCGCGCACGTGCGCGTGGTCGGGGTGCTGCCCGACGGCGCGGTGTACCCGCGGGACGGACAGATGTGGACGCCCGCCGAGCCGCAGAACCAGTCGAACAGCCGCACCTCGCACAACTGGAGCGTGGTCGGCCGCATCGCTCCGGGCGTGGGGCTCGAGCGCGCCCGCCAGGAGATCGACGCGATCACGAAGCGGGTGGTGGACATCCCCGACGAGGACCCCGCCTACCTGGCGACGGGAGCGCGGACGATCCCGCTCACCGAGGAGGTCATCGGCGACGTGCGTGGGCCGCTGTACCTGCTGCTCGGGGCGGCGGCGCTCGTCCTGCTGGTCGCCTGCACGAACCTGGCGAGCACGCTGCTGGCGCGGGGCTCGGCGCGCGCACGGGAGCTGGCGGTGCGCGCGTCGCTCGGGGCACGACGTGGCCGGATCGTCACGCAGCTCCTGACCGAGAGCCTTCTCCTCTCACTCCTGGGCGCGGCCCTCGGGGTCGGGCTCGCAACGCTCGTCGTGCGTGCGATCCGTTCGGCGGCGCCCGGCTTCCTCCCCCGCCTCGACGAGGTGGGGATCGATGGCACGGTCCTCCTCTTCACCGCCGTGATCGCCGTGGTGACCGCGCTGCTGTTCGGCGTGCTTCCGGCGCGCAGGCTGAGCCGCGTCGGCGCGGGGGAGGCGCTCCGCAGCGGAAGCCGTGGCAACGCGGACCTGGCCCGCGGCGGCATCTGGCGCTTCCTCGTCGGCACGGAGGTGGCGCTCGCGCTCGTGCTCCTCGCGGGCTCCGCGCTCCTGGTGCGCTCCTTCCGCTCGGTGATGGCGCAGGAGGCCGGATTCGACGCCTCGGACGTCGAGGTGATGCCGATGTCGCTCTCGCAGATCAAGTACCCGTCGGCAGAGGAGGACGCGCTCTTCTACGACCGCTTCCTCGCCGAGCTTCGGGCGTTGCCGGGGGTGTCGGCCGCGGGCGTCATGAGCGTCGTGCCGGTTCAGAACGGCCTCCCCAACGGTCGGATGGAGCTGGACGGGAACCTGCAGAAGACGGCGGACGGGGGATACGTGGTCGCGAGCGGGGGCGCGTTCGAGGCGCTCGACATCCCCCTCGTCGACGGCCGGCTCTTCGACGAGCGCGACGGTCCCGGCGACGAGCAGGTGGCGATCGTCAACGAGGCGTTCGCCGATCGGTACTGGCCGGGGGAGAGCGCCGTCGGGAAGTCCGTGACCGGCGGTGGGATGGACAACTTCTACGATCAGCATCTCTTCGTGCGCGTGATCGGGGTGGTGGGTAACGTCCGCAGCCTGGGACTCACGCGCGAGGCCTATCCCACGGTGTACTTCGCCTACCGCCAGCGTCCGTTCCGGCTGCGGTACGAGAGCAACGTGGTCGTGGAGGCCGCCAACGGCGACGCCGCGGGGCTGACGGCCGCGCTGCGCGAGCGGCTGCGTGTCGCCGACCCGGACGTGCCGGTGCGCATCCGCACCCTGGCGAGCGCCGTGAGCGAATCGGTGGGGGAGCGGCGCTTCGTGATGTGGGTGCTGGGCGGCTTCTCCCTGACCGCGCTGATCCTCGCGGCCGTCGGGATCTTCGGGGTGGTGTCCTACAGCGTGGCGCGGCGCACGCGCGAGATGGGCATCCGCATGGCGCTCGGCGCCGATCCGGGCCGCGTGCTGCGCCTCGTCATGTCGGCCGCGATGCGCATGGTGGTGGTCGGTCTGATCGTGGGGGTGGGGGGCGCGCTCGCCTTGACGCGGGTCATGCGCAGCCTCCTCTACGGCGTGAGCCCCACCGACCCGTTGGCGCTCGTGGGGGCCACGCTCCTCCTGGGCGGGGCGGCGCTCCTGGCGAGCTGGCTCCCCGCGCGGGCTGGCACGCGGGTCGACCCGATGATCACGATGCGGACCGAATAGCGCGGAGGCATTCAGCCTCCTTCGCGCACCTGCCCGATCACCAGCGCCCAGGTGGAATCGCGCACGAAGCTGCGCCCGGAGGCGTAGCGGGCGAGGAGCGCCGCGAGCACGCGCGCGTCACCGCTGCGCACCACGATCGCCGCCACGGCGCCGACCCTGGGGGGCGGGTGCGCGACGGAGTCGGGGGGCGCGGGCAACGCGCGCGTCCCGGAGGGCGCCACGGGCGCGGGCTCCTCCCATTCCTCGAGCATCTCCCACACCTCCCACCCGAGCCGGTACCGGGGCGGGCGCGTGGAGTCCTTCGCGGGCACGGCGGCCGCCAGCTCCGCGGGGAGCGCGTGCCTCCCGGCGGTCGGGGGCCACGCGCCGCGGCGCGCGCGGTAGCGCTCGGCCGCAGCCCGGACGGCTTCGACGTCGGTGGCGGCGGCGTCCACCTCGCGGCGCACGCGGGACCGCTCGATCGAGGGGTACACGAGCGCGAGGGCGAGGCACAGGATCGCCACGACGAGGAGCACGTCCCCCGTCGCGATGCCCCCGACGCCACCCCGATCGCTCACGGCGCCCCGATGCCCAGCCACGCTCGCACCCCATGCTCGAGCCCGGGCGCGGGATGCGCCGAGTCGTAGACGAGCGAGCTCCCGTCGGAGCGTTGCGCCACGAGCTGGTAGACGCGCCCGTTCGATCGGATGAAGCGCAGCCCCGCGGCGCGCACCGGTACCTCCGCCATTGAGGCAGGGAGCCGGCCCTCGCGCGCCCGGAACACCTCGATCTGCCGGGCCTGCAGGTACAGCACGACACGGAGCCCCCACTCCCGATCGACCGGTCCGGGAGCCGAGGGCGGGAGCGCCAGGGGGGTCCACACCGGCGGGAAGGCGGAGAGGAGGGCGGCGACGACGAGGATCGCCAGGGCGGTGGGGGTCTTCCACCGACCGCCGCGGGGGTCGGGGAAGCGGATGCGGTGGCGCCGGTCCTGCTGCTCGGAGTGCGCCAGCGCCTCGGCGAGGAGACGCTTGCGATCTGCCACCCGGCTGATGCGGTGGACGGGGAGGTCCTGGTCGTCGAGCCTCAAGAAGGCACCTGTGCAGAGCTTCCTGCGGGTGGGGTCGCCCCCAAGATAAGCCGATCAGGGCGTGAGCCAGTAGCTGGCCTTGATCACGAAGACGTTGTCCGGGCGGGCGTCGAAGAGGGCCTGCCGGTCGCGGCCGAAGCGGAAGTCCCCCACGCCCTGCGCGTAGTCCGAGCGGCTCTGCTGCCACGCCAGGTAGAGCGTCGAGCCCGGCCGGTACTCCCAGCGCAGGACGGCCGTGCCGCGCAGCGACCGGTAGTTGAAGTCGGCGCCGGGGGCCGCGCCGGGCCAGGGCGTGAAGGTGTAGCCACGCGGCGTGTCCAGGAAGCCGACGTCGAGGTAGTCCCCGCTCGAGATGAACGGCTGCGCGTAGAGCTGGAAGGAGAGCTTCGGCGTGAACGTGTAGTCGAGGCGCGTCTCCATCGCGACGGTGGTCTGGCGAAGCGGCGCGAAGAGGTAGCGGGCGCCGTACGTCTCGGTGGCCGTCGCGTCCGTGACCGTGCCTACGTACTGCGCCTTGGTCAGGCCCTTCGAGAAGGACGGGCCGATCTGGAGGTTCCACCGGTCCGAGGTGCGCACGATGGCGGCGATGTCCACCCCCGCCTCCCATCCGCCGTACTCGTCCCGCGTCCCGTCGAGCGTGGTGAAGACCGACACCGCCTTGCGCGAGTCGGAGCCCACGTGGAAGAGGCCGCTCCAGTTCGCGGGCCGCTGCATGAGCGGGCCGCCGCGCGTGGCGCGGTCGTCCAGAGCGCGGACCTGGCGGGCGAGGCGGATCGCGCCGCCCCAGAAGTCGAGCGTGCGGAAGTTGAGCTGGAGCGACCAGATCGAGAGGATGCGCTGCCAGTCGTAGTTGTGCTCGTAGCGGACGTCCCCGATCAGGGCGTAGTTGCGCAGGAACGGCCCCGGCTGGTTCTCCTGGTAGACGAGCGAGCCGTCCACGTCGCGCCGGTCGGTGCGGGTCTGGAAGCCGAGGTCGTTGACCTCGAAGGCCGGCGAGGTGGCCGCCACGGCCAGCGACCCTCGCCAGTGCGCGCCCCCCTGGCGCTCGACCGCCGCCCCGACCGAATAGCCGGTCAGGCTCGTCGCGTCCGGGTCCACCTCCAGGTGGCTCGCGTCGGGACGCTGGAAGAAGTGGTTGCCGGCGGTCTGCACGGCGACCATCGCCTCTGGAGAGCCCGCGACCCGCGAGTAGGCCGCGGAGCCACGCACCGCCCACGCCCGGCTCCCGGACTCCAGGCGGAAGTCGAGGCCGCCGGCGTACGCCGAGGACCGCAGCGCGGCGCGGAGCGGATCCGTCGTGAGGTCGCGGCTGGCCGCGGTCAGCATCCCGCCCACCGAGGTGCGCCCCTGGTTCGAGTCCTTGCGCACCCGGGTGACCAGGTAGTTCGTGAGCGGCTCGACCCGGAAGTCCTCGGGGCCGTCGGGCGTCATCGTGCGCGCGTCCTCGCGGTCGGTGAGCGCCTCGATCACGCCGAGCGACCAGCCGGAGGCGGTCTTCCCGCTGAACTTGGCCGCCCCGAGGATCGTGGTGACGTCGGGCACGTCCGCGGCCGCGGTGGGCGGGAAGAGCTGCGGGCTGCGCCCGATGCGGCGCGTGTAGAAGAGCTGCCCACCGCTGGTGTTGCGCCCGAAGTCGAAGATCTCCCCGCCCTCGACGAAGAACGGCCGCTTCTCGTCGTAGCGCGTCTCGTAGACGGTGAGGTTCACGACCGCGGGGTCCTGCTCGACCTGGCCGAAGTCGGGGTTGATGCTCGCGTTCAGCGTCAGGTCCGACGTGACCCTGTAGAGGAGGTCGACACCTCCGGACCCCGACGTCTCCGAGCGCGTCCGGAAGGGGTTCGCGCCGGGATCGATGTGCTCGGAGCGCGCCACGCCGTACGGGAGCACCTCGAGGCGGTGGCCCGGCTGGATGTCGCGGAGCCCGACCAGGTTCGCGTAGGTCGGGATGCCTCCGGGCTCGCTCTTGGGCGTGAAGGAGAGGACGGCGTACTCCTTCCGCCGCCCGATGATGCGCTCGAGCTGGATCCCCCACACCTGATCCGGGGCGTTCCTGAAGCGGAGCTGGCTGAAGGGGATGCGGTACTCGGCCGTCCATCCCCCGTCGTCGACGGTGGCCCTCGCCTCCCACACGGCGTCCCAGGAGAGGTCGTCGTGCTCGTCGCCCCCCGAGCCCATCGACTTCACGGCGTCCCGCTGCACGCCGGCCGGGTTGAGGTCGAGGGAGAAGGCGGTGCGATGGTCGTGGTAGGAGTCGATCACCACGCCGAGCCAGTCCGAGTCCTGCAGGTCCATGTCCCGACGGCCGAGCCGCATCGTGGGCGGCCGGCTGTCCGCGAGCCGCACGCCGATGTAGAGCGCCTCGTCGTCGTAGAGCACGCGGGCGATGGTCGGCTCGCTGACCGGCTTGCCCTCCTCGGGGTCCACCTGCGTGAAGTCGTCGACCGGCTGGGCCCGCTGCCAGGCCGGCTCGTCGAGCACGCCGTCCACGTGGATCGGGCCGTCCGCGCGGGCGGCTTCCACCACCGGGCGCCCCCCGTCGCGCGTGGACGAGGCGGTCTGCGCGGCGGCGGCGGCCGGAAGGAGGAGGAGCGCGATCCAGGGGAGTCGCATCGTCGGCATGGAGGGCGGTCCATCGGTCGGGCAGAAACGTGGCACCCGGTCGGACGCGGAGGGAACGGGAAAGGGTTGGCCCCCCCGCGGGCGCGCGGCCGGAAAATATCGCCGCGCCGCGTGGCGAGGGGAACCGGGGCGCGTGGACGTGAGGGCGGGCGGCCGGCCCCGGTCCCCGGGGGGGCTGCCCGACGCCAGCGACGCGATCGCCGCGTCCGCCTTGATGGATTCAAACAACTGTTTTATACATGCGTTTCACACGGGCGCCCCGGCGCCCCCTTTCCTTCCTGCGCGCGCAACGTCGGACAAGGAGCGCCGAGCCCGTGAAAGCGAGACGTGTTCTCCCGATCCTCCTCCTCGTCGCGATCGTCGCGGCCGTGGTGTGGAACGTGCGCCGCTCGGACGACCAGGACCTGGTGCTGACGGGGATCGTCACGACCGACGACGTGCTGGTGAGCCCGCAGGTCGCGGGGCGGATCGACAGTCTCTGCGTCGACGTGGGCGACACGGTCGAGCGGGGCCAGCTGGTGGCCGTGATCCAGCCGGCGGAGCTGGCCGCGGACAAGTCCTACTTCACGCACAGCGCCGAGGCGCTGGGCGCGCAGGTCGCGGCGGCCGAGGCGGACATCTCCACCGCGGAGGCGCAGGAGAGCGAGACGAACGCCAGCCTGCAGCAGGCCGAGCAGACGCTCGCGCGCAACGAGGCGGTTGCGAGCGCCGGCGGGCTCACGAAGGAGGCGCTCGACCAGGCACGCACGGCCGTCGACGTCGCCCGCGCACGCGCCGAGGCGGCGACGCGCAGGGTCGCGGCGGCACGTAGCGGCCTGTCGGCCGTCCGCCAGCAGCGCGACGCTGCCGCGGCGCAGGTGGCCAAGGCCGACGTGCGCCTCGGCTACACCGAGGTACGCGCCCCCGTGTCGGGCGTGGTGGACGTGCGCGCCGCCCGCCTGGGCGAGGTGGTGGGCGCGGGCCAGCCGATCGTCACGCTCGTCGATCCGGACGACTTCTGGGTTCGCGCCGACGTCGAGGAGACGTACGTGGACCGCATCCGCATGGGCGACCGGATCACGGTGCGCCTCCCCTCGGGCGAGGAGCGCACCGGCACGGTCTTCTACCGGGGCGTGGACGCGGACTACGCCACGCAGCGGGACGTGAGCCGCACCAAGCGGGACATCAAGACCTTCGAGGTGCGCCTGCGCGTCGACAACCAGGATCGACGCCTCGCGCTGGGGATGACGGCGTACGTCCTCCTTCCCGCGCCGGAGGCCGCGTCTTGAGCGCCATCGAGGTGCGGGAGCTGACGAAGCGCTTCGGCGACTTCACGGCGGTGGACGCGATCTCCTTCGACGTGCGTGCCGGGGAGATCTTCGGGCTGCTCGGCCCCAACGGGGCGGGGAAGTCGACGCTGATCCGCATGCTCACCACGCTCTTGAAGCCGACGTCCGGGCAGGCGACCGTGGGGGGCTTCGACGTCGCGACCTCTGCGGACGACGTGCGCCGCACGATCGGCGTCATCCCGCAGGCGATGACGACGGACCTCGAGCTGAGCGCCACCGAGAACCTGCTCATCTTCGCCAAGCTCTACGGCGTGCCGCGCGACCGGAGGAAGCAGCTCATCGCCGACCTGCTCGACGCCGTCGAGCTCTCGAAGTGGGCCCACGCGCCCGTGAAGAACCTCTCCGGCGGGATGCGCCGCCGCGTGGAGATCGCGCGCGGGCTCGTGCACTCGCCGCGCATCCTCTTCCTCGACGAGCCGACCACGGGCCTCGACCCGGTCTCGCGCACGGCCGTCTGGGAGATGATCAACCGCCTCAAGCAGGGGCACGACCTGACGGTCCTCCTCACCACGCACTACATGGACGAGGCCGACCGGCTGTGCGACCGGATCGCGATCGTCGATCATGGGGAGCTGAAGGCGCTGGACTCCCCGCTGCGACTCAAGGCGGCGATCCCGGGGGAGAACACGCTCGAGGTCGCCTTCGAGAACCCGCCGCCCGACTGGCACGAGCGCGTCGAGGGTCTGCCGGGCGTGGAGGGCGTGACCGGGGAGGGCGAGGTGCTCCGCATCGTGAGCGGGTCCGGGCCGGCGACCACCACCGCGCTCATGGCCGAGGCGGCCGCGGCGGGCGTGGTGGTGCGCTCGCTCTCGGTGCAGAGCACGACGCTCGACGACGTGTTCGTGCACTACACGGGACACGAGCTGCGCGACGCGCTCCAGGAGATGTCGCCGGCGGAGCGGACCGCGATGTTCCGGCGGGGGAGGTGAACCGTGGAGAGGATGTGGGCGATCGTGGAGCGGGACCTGAGGCGGTTCCGGAAGAGCCCGATGCTGATCGTCATGTCGCTCTTCATGCCCCTGGTACAGCTCGTGGTGCTGGGGCACGCCTTCGGCGGCCAGGTGCGACACCTGGATGTCGCGCTGGTGGACCAGGACCACGGCGTCCCGGCGCTCAAGCTCCAGGAGCTGGGCAACGCCGTGGTCGCGAACGCGCACACCTTCACGTGGGTGCCCTTCGCCGACCAGGGCCAGGCGCTGCAGGCGCTGCGTGACGGGCGGGTGAACGGGGTGCTCACGATCCCGCCGGGGTTCTCGCGCAGGACGCTCGTGGGCGACGCGCCGCGCGTGGCGCTCATCGAGGACAACACCGACGGCTTCGTGTCGGCCACGCTCGCCGCGACCTTCGCGGGGATGATGCGCGCCTACGACCGGCCCACGACGACGACGCGCATCGCGGGTGTGCCCACGCTGGACGTGGTCGAGATGTACCCGTACGTGCCCTACATCCAGTACCTGCTCCCGGGCACCACGGTGATGTCGATCTTCATGATGGTGATGATCGGCGGTGGCATCATCTTCATCGACGACAAGGCGCGAGGGCTTCACGAGGGCTACCTGGTGACGCCGGTCACGCGGCTGGAGCTCATCATGGGCTTCAACCTGTCGGGCGCGATCAAGGGGATGCTCTCGGGCGTCATGGTCATCACGCTCGGGGCGGTGATCGCGGGGGTGCCGCACGCCTTCGCCCCGGACCGCATGCTCAAGCTGGTGGCGATGGTGGCGGTCTCCGCGGTGACGCTCGTCAGCATGATGTTCCTGCTCATGGTGCGCGTCACCGACCCGCTCCTCCCCCGCGCCCTGTTCGGCGTGCTGAACACCCTGCTGTGGTTCCCGAGCGGAGCCGTCTATCCGCAGCAGGCCTTCCCGGGCTGGATGCGCGCCATCGCGGTCGTGGACCCGTTCACGTACGCGGTGCACGGCCTGAAGAGCGTCCTGCTCAAGGACGCGGGGTTCGGCGCGATCGGCTTCGACCTGCTCTACCTGTCGGCGTTCGCGGCGGTGACCATGCTCGCGGCTACGCTGCTGTTCAAGCGGGAGCTGTGATGGAGCGACGGCGCGGGAAGGAGCGACGAGGACCCCCCCGGGAGGCGCGCCGGGCCACGCGCGACGCGGTCACGCGCCAGCGCCTCCTCGACGCCGGGCTCCGTCTCTTCTCGGAGCACGGCTACCACCACGTCACCGTGCGCGACCTCTGTCGCGAGGCCCGCGCGAACCTCGCGTCCGTGAACTACCACTTCGGGGGGAAGCTCGAGCTCTACGGCGAGGTGGTCGAGGCGGCGCTCGCGCGCCTGGGGGCCGATCCCACGATCGCGGCTCCGGAAGGGGCCTCGGGGGAGGAGCGCATCCGCCACTACGTGCGCGAGTACGTCCCCCGGCTGGCGGTGCCCTCCGGCGACGGCATGCGCTTCCAGAAGCTCATGCGGCACGAGATGACCGAGCCCACCCCCCTGGCACCGCGCATCGCCGACAGGATCATCGTCCCGCGCATCGAGTACCTCGCGCGGGCGATGGCCGAGATCCTCGGCACGGAGCCCGACGACCCGCGCGTCGGACGGAGCGTCGTGAGCCTGCAGGCCCAGTGCCTCTTCCTCATGCCGAACAACTTCCGCAAGGTCGCGATCGAGGGCGCGAAGGACCCCGGCCCCGAGGAGATCGCCGCGTGGGTCGAGCACATCATCGACTTCACGCTGGCGGGGGTCCGGAGGCTGGCGGGGGCCGATTAGAGGGGCCGGAGGCGACTCCGGCGAGCTCGGCGACGGCTCGCCGAAGCGCCGGGCCGAAACGGGATCGTGACCCGTCCGGGCCTCGCGCGCGGGCCCGGGTTCCCTAAGTTGCCGCATGGTCACCGTGCTCCTCTTCGCCGCGCTTCAGCAGGTCCCTCCTCCCGAGCCCCGCCGCTCGGTCCCCGACCCGGGCGTCATCGCGACGGCCCAGGAGGTCACGCCCGCGGGCGTCCAGGCCGTCTTCCAGGGTCGTGTCGCGGGCGTCCGCTTCGGCGCGCGAGCGAGCGAGATCTGGGTCGCCGTGCCGGGAGGCGCGTACCACCTGGACTGGCGCGCCGACCGCGTCCTGTCCGTGGGCCGCTTCGACGGCACCCCGGGCGTGCACGGCCTGGCGACCGACCCCGCCACCGGGAGGGTGTTCGTCTCGTCGGTGGGTCGGCTCCCGGACGAGGTGGCCACGAGCCGCACGCCGGAGGTCCCCCTCCCGGAGGACGCGCGCGTCATCGCCCAGCTCAACGTCTTCGACGCCGCCGCCGCGGGGGAGGACGTGCGGCCCAGCATCTCGTCGAACGCGCTCGGCGGCTACATGGCGGGAGGCCCGGCGGTGGCACGCCGCACCAACCGCGGGGGCCATCGGGTGGCGATCGTTCCGCTCCCGGCCGACGACCGGGTGGCGGTGATCGATGCCGCCACGGGCGCGCTCGTCCACCTCGTGGACACGGGGGTACTCCCGGTCGCGGCCGTCGTCTCGGCGGACGGGACCGAGGCGTGGGTCACGACCTTCGGCGGCGCGAAGCCCACGAGCCGCGACCGGGCCGCTGCGCAGTGCTGCGATCCGCGCGCCGAGCCCGTGCGCGTCGACGAGCGCGGCCTCGCCGAGACCGGGACCGTGGCCCGTATCGACCCGGTGTCCGGGAGGGTCACGGCGAGCGTCGAGGTCGGCCGCCACCCGACCGGCCTGGCGTGGGATACGGCGCGCGGCCGCCTCTACGTCGCGGACGGCAACTCGGACGCGGTGAGCGTGGTGGACACGCGGGCCGCGCGCCGGGTCGACACGCTCGAGATCGCACCCTTCGTCGAGCGCGGCGTCGGCCTCGCGCCCACCGCCGTGGCGCTGTCGCCGGACGGCGGCACGCTCTTCGTCGCGCTCGGCGGCGCCAACGCCGTCGCCGTGTACGACGTGTCGGGCGGAGCCGGCATCCTGAAGGGGCTCATCCCCACGGGGTGGTATCCGTCGACGCTCGACGTGAGCGGGGACGGCACCACGCTCGCGGTCGGCACGCTCCTCGGCGTGGGGTCGGGGGAGGGGGAGACCTCCGGCTCGCCCGGCCTGACCGGACGGTACGTGCACGCGGTACGCGGCTCCGTGAACGTGATCCCGGTCCCGACCGGGTCGGAGCTGGCCGCGTACACCACGTCCGTGGCGAAGAACGACCGGCTGACGCTCGCGGGGAGCGCCGGAGCCCCCTCGCTCGAGCCGCGCCGGGGCGTGGCCGCGCGCGCCGTGCCGGAGCGGCCCGGGGAGCCGTCCCTCATCGACCACGTCGTGTTCGTCATCCGCGAGAACCGCACGTACGACCAGGTGCTCGGCGACATGGGCCGCGGCGCCGGCGACAGCTCGCTCGTGATCTACGGGCGCGACGTGACGCCCAACGCGCACGCGCTCGCCGACCGGTACGTCCTCCTCGACCACTTCTTCGCCTCGGGCGGGAACTCGGCCGACGGGCACCAGTGGCTCACGCAGGCCAACGAGACCGAGTACCCGATGTGGCCGCTCTACCAGGGGCGCAGCTATCCCTACAACGGGGTCGACCCGTTCACCTACTCGGCGGGCGGTTTCCTATGGGAGGCGGCGGCATGGGCGGGAAGGACGGTCTCCGTCTTCGGCGAGTACGCGGAGGAGCCCCCCACGTCCGACGCGGCCACGCGCCAACGGCAGCTGGCCGAGTTCCGTGACGGGACGCACGACCACGCCTGGTTCCGGGACCAGATGGCACGCTCGTATCACACCCGCTCGGAGATCCCCTCCCTCGACGCCGTGCTCGTGCGCGACTACCCCGGCTGGACGATGGGCACGCCGGACGTTGTGCAGGCGGAGGTGGTCCTCGACCAGATCGAGCGCTGGGAGGCCGCCGGCTCGATGCCGAACCTGGTGCTGATCATCCTGCCCAGCGACCACACGAGCGGGACGTCGCCCGGCTGGAGCACGCCGAAGGCGTCGGTGGCGGACAACGACCTCGCGCTCGGGCGCGTCGTGGACGGGCTCACGCACTCGTCGTTCTGGAGGTCGATGGCCGTGCTCGTGGTGGAGGACGACGCGCAGAACGGCGTCGACCACATCGACGGGCACCGCACGGTGGCGCTCGCGATCTCGCCGTACGCGCGGCGGCACGCGATCGACAGCACGTTCTACAGCCAGCCGAGCATGGTGAAGACGATCGAGCTCATGCTCGGCCTCCCGGCGCTCAGCTTGTTCGACCTGGTGGCCACGGACATGCGCGCCAGCTTCATCGACCCGGGGCAGGCGCCGGACGCGAGGCCCTACACGGCGATCGTCCCGAAGCAGTCGCTCATGGAGGTGAACGCCGCAGCGCCTTCGCTGCGCGGCGACGCGCGGGAGGCTGCGCTCGCCTCGGCGCGGATGCGCTTCGACATTCCCGACGCGGCGCCGTCGGACCTCCTCAACCGCATCCTCTGGCACGACGCGCGCGGGTGGGACACGCCCTTCCCGGGGGTGCGCCGGGCGCTCTTCTTCCCGATGTCGGTGGACCTGGCGGACGACGAGCGCGAGGAGCGCGAGCCGGGCGGACTATAGCCATTGACAATATATCCATGGTGCATATAGTTGCCCCATGGACATCACGCCGAAGCAGATCGACGCGCACCTGCCGCTCCCGCCGGCCACCTTCCACGTCCTCATGGCGCTCGCGGAGTCCGAGCGCCACGGCTACGGGATCATCCAGGACGTGGAGGAGCGCACGGACGGCGCCCTGCGCCTGAGCGCCGGCACGCTCTACCGGACCATCCAGCGCCTCGTCGATCGCGGCCTCATCGTGGAGTCGCTCCAGAGGCCCGCCGGGGCCGCGGACGATCCGCGCCGGCGCTACTACCGCATCACGGAGCTCGGCACCGCGGTGGCACGCGCGGAGGCAGCGCGCCTCACCCGCCTGGTCCGCCTCGCGCGTGAGAGCGGGCTGGCGCCGGAGGCTTCATGATCCGCCTCTACCGGGCGCTCCTGCGCCTCTACCCGTCCTCGTTCCGCGGGCCGTGGGGGGACGAGATGTGTGCGGTCTTCGCCGAGCGGGTCCGGGCCACCCGCGGTGCGCTCGGGCGCATCCGCCTGCTCCTGGAGGCGTTGGCGGACGTCGTGCCCAACGCCGCCGCGGCGCACGCCGAGATCCTCGTGCAGGACCTGCGCTATGCCGCGCGCACCTTCGCGCGCGCGCCCGGCTTCGTCCTGACCTCCGTGCTCATCGTCGCCTTCGGCGTCGGCGCGAACACCGCCGCCTTCTCCGTGGCCGACTTCGTGCTCGTGCGGCCGCTCCCCTACCCGCACGCCGACCGGCTCGTGCGTATCTGGGAACGCACCCCGGGCTACGACCAGATGGAGCTGTCGCCCGCCAACTACCGTGACTGGGAGGCGATGACCTCCACCGTGCCGGAGATGGCCGCGTACTGGTCGAACGCCGCCAACCTGGTCGTGGCGGGCGCCGAGCCCGAGCGTGTGGAGACCGCGGACGTGACGACGAACCTCTTCGAGGTGATGGGCGTCGCGCCGCTGCGGGGCCGCACCTTCGACCCCGCCGACACGACCGGGGCGGACCGGCGGGCGGTGGTCCTGAGCGAGGGGCTCTGGCGGACGCGCTTCGGGGCGGACGCGGGGGTGATCGGCCGGAGCATCGAGCTGGACGGCGAGCCCTACGCGGTCGTGGGGGTGATGCCCGAGTCGTTCCGCTTCCCGTCGCGAGGCGCTCGCCTGTGGCGTCCCCTCCCGCTGGACGTCCTGGCCGACGACGATCGGACCAACAACACCTTCGAGGTCGTCGGGGTCCTGGCGGCAGGCGTCACGGCGGAGCAGGCACGCGCGGACCTCGAGCGCGTGGCCGCGCACCTCGCCGAGGCGTACCCGGAGGCCAACCGGGACACGGGCGCCAACGTGTACCCGCTGCGCGACGACGTGCCGGCGCGGGCGCGTCTCATGCTGCTCGCGCTCGAGGGCGCGGCGCTGTGCATCCTGCTCCTCGCCTGCGCGAACCTCACGAACCTGCAGCTCGCCCGCGCGGCCGGCCGCGGGCGCGAGGTCGCGGTCCGCGCCGCGCTCGGCGCCGGGCGCGAGCGCCTGGTCCGGCAGATGGTCACGGAGGGCGCGGTGCTCGCGGTGCTCGGTGGCGCGGCGGGGGTGGGCGTCGCCGCGGCGGCGGTTCCCCTCTTCGCGCGCCTGGTGCCCACGACGCTCCCCATCGCCGAGCGACCTTCGCTCGACCTGCGCGTCCTCGCGCTCGCCGGGGCCTTCACGGTCCTCACCGCGCTCGGCTTCGGGCTCCTCCCCGCGCTGCGCGTCGGCGGCCGCCGGGGGCTGGGCGCGCTGCGCGAGGGCGCACGCGGGGGGGGTGGGCGGCGGCAGGGGGTGCGCGCCGCGCTCGTGAGCGTGCAGGTGGCTTCGTCCGTGGTGCTGCTCGTCTCGTCCGGGCTGCTGGGGCGCGCGATGTGGCGCCTGCGCGGGGAGGATCCGGGCTTCCGGGCCGAGGGCGTCACGACGCTGCGCACCGCGCTGCCCTTCCCCCGCTACGAGCCCACCGAGGCGAGGCACGAGTTCTACCGGCGCGTGCTCGACGGCGTGCGGGCCGTCCCGGGCGTGTCGGGCGCGGCGTACATCTCAGGCCTCCCCATGGTCTGGGGCGGAGGGATCTGGCCGGTCGTCATGGGAGGGGCGGAGGCGGTCCGCGACGTGTCGAACTCGGCGAGCATGCGCTTCGTGTCGCCCGGGTACTTCGACGCGATGGACATCGGGGTCGTGAGCGGCCGCGACGTCGCCGACGAGGATCGGCTGGACACGCCCTGGGTCGCGGTCGTGAGCGAGTCGTTCGCGCGCCGGTACTGGCCCGACCAGGACCCGATCGGGAGGCGCTTCGAGATCGGCTTCGACGAGCGCGAGGTGGTGGGCGTCGTGCGCGACGTCAGCGTGCGCGGCCTGGAGCGCACGAGCGAGCCCCAGGTCTACCTCCCGTACCGGCAGGTGAAGGACGGCTGGCTGACCTACTACGCGCCCAAGGACCTCGTCGTCCGGTCGACGCTGCCTCGCGAGTCGCTCGTCGCGGCGCTGCGCCGCATCGTCCACGACGCGGACCCCGAGCAGCCGGTCTCGGACGTGCGCACGATGGACGAGGTCGTCGCGGGCGAGTCGGCGTCGCGTGCGGCGCAGCTTCGCGTGCTCGGCGTGCTCGCCGCCACCGCGCTCCTCCTCGCGGGGGTCGGAATCCACGGGCTGCTCGCCTTCACCGTGTCGATGCGCCGGCGGGAGATCGGCGTGCGCCTGGCGCTCGGGGCGCGACCGGCGGGCGTGGCGCGCGGCGTCCTCGCCGAGGCAATGGCGCTGACCGTGGCCGGCACCGTGCCGGGCGTGGTGATGGCGCTCCTGGCGGGCCGGGCCATGGGGGCGCTCCTGCTGGGCGTGCGGCCCTGGGACCCCGTCACGATCTCGGCCGCGGTGGCGCTCGTGCTCGCGATGGCGCTCGTCGGCTCGCTGGTTCCGGCGCTGCGGGCCGTGCGCGTCAGCCCGGTCTCGGCGATGGCGACCGACTGAGGCGCTCCGAACGGGCGGACGGGTCCGGGGCTCGATGCGCGGGTGCACGCCTGGGGCACGGCGCGCGGCAGGACATCGACGGGCGGTTCGCGAGCGCCTTACGCCCTCGTGACGGGACCTGTAGCTTTCGCCCCGGTCCCGGCTCCAGCGTGCCCTCCGACCCTCTCCATGGCGAACCCTCCGTCGCGGCTGTCCCAACTCTTCTCCGAGCTCCGGCGCAGGCGCGTCGTGAGGGTGGCGGTGGTCTACGTGGCCGCGGCGTTCGCGGTGCTCCAGACGGCGGACCTGCTCTTTCCCGTCCTCCTCCTCCCCCAGACGGCGTTCCGGATCCTCGCGATCCTCGTCATCCTGGGGTTCCCGGTGGCCCTCGCGCTGAGCTGGGCCTTCGACGTCGTGCCCACCTCCGCCACGCCCGATACGCGGTCGGCTCCGCCCGCGGTGACGGGCGTGGAGCCGTCCCGCGCGGAGGGCGGCCCCGGGGAAAGCGCCGCGCCCCCGCGCTCCGTCGCCGTCCTGCCGTTCCTCAACATGAGCGCGAACGAGGAGAACGAGTACTTCAGCGACGGCCTGTCCGAGGAGCTCCTCAACGTCCTGGCGAAGGTCCCCGGGCTGCGCGTCTCGTCACGGACGTCGTCGTTCGCGTTCAAGGACGCGAGCGTGGACGTCCGCGAGGTCGGCCGCAGGCTCGGCGTGCGCGCCGTGCTGGAGGGGAGCGTCCGGCGCGCGGGCGACCAGTTGCGCATCACCGCGCAGCTCGTGGACGCGACGACCGGCTACCATCTCTGGTCGGCGGTCTACGATCGCGGGGCTCGCGACGTCTTCGCGATCCAGGCGGAGATCTCGTCGTGCATCGCGGACTTCCTCGAGCTCCAGCTCGGCGAGCGGGCGGAGCGCGCCCTGCAGGCCACGCCCGTCGGCGACCTGCGCGCCTACGACCTCTACCTGCGCGGCCGCTACAACTTCAACCGCCTGACGCGCACCGCGCTCGAGCACGCGTGCGAGCTCTTCCGCCGGGCCATCGAGCTGGAGCCGGGCTTCGCGCCGGCCCACTGCGGCCTGTCCGACACGCTCGCGGTGATCTACGTCTGGATCGACCACGACCGGGAGAATCTCCGGGAGGCGGAGCAGGCGGCCGCCCGCGCGGTCGAGCTGGCCCCGCAGCTCGCGGAGACGCACACGTCGACGGCGTGGGTGTTGTCGCTCATGCGGCGCTTCGACGAGGCGACGGCCCAGTTCGAGAAGGCGCTGGCCCGCGATCCGACGCTGTACGAGGCGCTCTACCTCTTCGGGCGGTCCCGCTTCGCGGAAGGGAAGATGGCGGAGGCCGCGGAACTCATGGCACGCGCGCACGCGGCCCGGCCGGACGAGTATCAGGCGACGAGCCTGAGCACGATGATGCTGCGCATACAGGGCCGCGACGACGAGGCGCTGGCGGCGGCCCGCGAGGTCGTGCGGCTCACGACGCGCCACCTCGAGCTGAACCCGCACGAGGTGCGCGCGCTCTACCTCCGCGGGCAGGCGTTCGTGGAGCTCGGCGAGCGCGACCGGGCGAGGGAGGCGGCCGAAGCGGTCGAGGCGTTGGAGCCGGACGACTCGGGTGTGCTCTACAACGTGGCGTGCCTCTACGCCAGGCTCGACGAGGTGGAGCCCGCCCTGCGCGCGCTCGAGAAGGCCGTCGGGGCGGGCGCGCTCCACCGGGACTGGATCGAGAAGGACCCGGACATGGATCCGCTGCGCGGGCACCCGCGCTTCGCCGCGCTCATGGCCCGGATGGCGTAGCGCCCTTCGCGCTCCACGTCTGGTTGTCCCGGTCCACGTCCGGGAATAGCGCGTCCGGATCGATCTCCACGCTCACGACCGCCGGGCGCGGCGGCCACCTTCACCACGTGCCGACGCGCACCCGCGAGCCAGACGTCGACCGGAACGTCGAGGCGCTGGACGGAGCCGTCCGCGCGGGTCACGGCCAGGAGCACGGGCATGGGCGCCATCCCGCGGTCCTCGACGGTGATCGCGACGGAGTCGCCCCGCGTCTGCACGGCGGACACGGCCTGGTCGAGCGACCAGCCCTCGTAGAACCAGGTCCGCCAGAACCACGACAGGTCGCGGCCGGACACGTCCTCGATCGTGTCGAAGAAGTCCTCGGGCTCGGGGTGGCGGCCGAGCCACCGGTGGCCGTACTCGCGGAAGGCGCGGTGGAAGGTCTCCTCGCCGAGGATCCCGCGGAGCGAGGCCAGCACCTGCGCGGTCTTGTTGTAGTACATCACGAAGTAGAGCGACGACGGGAACTCGTCGCCCTCGCGCATCAGCCCCAGGTCGTCGCCGCCGCGCGCGGCCGCGAGGTAGACGCGGCGCTGGCCGGGCTCCGAGTCGTTGGCGCGGCCGCCCTGGCGTGGCTCCCCGTACAGGACGCGCATCGCCTGCGCCACGTCGAACTGCGTGAAGCCCTCGTCCATCCACGGGTGGCGCTTCTCGTTCGACCCGACCTGCATGGGGAACCACATGTGGCCGGTCTCGTGCATCAGGTCGCCGGCGAGCGACAGCGTATCCGCCCACGGCTGCATGAGCGTCATCATGGGATACTCCATCCCGCCGCCGTCGAGCACGCCCTCCATCGACGTCATGTGCGACCACGGATACGGCCACAGGTACGCGGAGAGCTGCTCGATCGCGTCACGCGTGTAGCGCGCACCGCCGACGGCCCACGCAGCGGCCGGTGCGCTCCGGCGGTAGAAGCTGTGGATCGCGACGGTGTCCGTGCTCGGGCCGTCGCGCACCAGCGCGCGCGTCGCGTCCCAGACGTACGCGTCGGAAGTCCCCCACGAGAAGTCGCGCACGTCGCGGGCGGTGAAGCGCCACGTGGCGGTCGGCCCTCCGGGGGCGAAGGCGTCAGCCCCGTGGGCGCCCGGCTCCTCGACGCGCACCACCCGGCCGCTGCGGTGGGCGGCGGCGAGGCTGTCCCGCGCCGCCGGCGACAGCACCTCCGCGGCGTTCTGCAGCTCACCGGTCGCGCCGACCACCCAGGCGTGCGGGACCGTGAGGCGGACGTCGTAGTCGGCGGGGTCCATGTAGAACTCCGCCTGCAGCAGGTAGGGATCCGCCACCCACCCGTGCACGTCGTCGTAGACGGCGATCTGCGGGTACCAGTAGCCCATGAACCAGACGTGCCCGTCGTGGCCCTCGCGCCCGTCCCCCGGCGCGGGCGCCGGTGCGTACGACCACGCAACCTCAAGCGTGGTGCTGTCGCCCGGCGCGAGCGCCCGCGCGAGCGCGATCCACATGACCGTGCCCTGGACCGCGTAGCGGCCCGTGCCCGGCTCGCCCGGCGGGGACTCGCTGGCGCTCAGCGCGGGGTCGGCGGGCGGCTCGGCCTCGAATGCACGGCCGTCCACGGCCACGCGGCCGAGCGTGACCCCGCCCGTCACGGGCGCGGCGCTCAGGCGCGCGCTTCCCGGCGCGAAGACGTTCTGCCGCAGGTGGACGGCGATCCGGTCGAGCGTATCGGGCGAGAAGTTCCGGTAGACGACGCGCTCGCTCCCGTGCACCCGCCCCTCGTCCGGGTCGAGGCTGGCCTCGATGGCGTAGCTAGGGTGCTGGACCCACCCCCGAGGCCCGGGGCGGCCGGTGCGCGTGCGCGTGCCCCGCGCGACGGCCCGGGTGAAGTCCGCGCTCTCGTAGACCGGACCGGGGATCGGGCGGCGGTCCGTGCGCGCGGCGGCCGCCGGATCGACGGCGGGTGAGGGGAGCGTCTGGGCGTCCAGCGGCGCGGCCGCGACGAGCGCGCACAGCGCCGCGCCGAGCGCGCGCGCCGCGATCCGGACGGCGGTCGGCACCCGAGTCGCGCTCACAGGATGATGCGCACCCCGCCCAGGTCCTCGACCCGGTGCGGGAAGCGGTCCCCCGGGGTGCCGATGAACATCGCGTTCTTGGGGACGCTCAGGCGGTGGGAGAGGCGCTCGATGAGCTCGGGACCGAACGTCCCGCGTACCGCGAGGAAGTCGATCTTGAGCTGTGGATAGAGGTGGTCGACCGTGGAGAGCTGCTTGGCCAGGTCCGTCGGGATCTGGCCCTCGTCCTCGTAGACGTTCACCACCTTCATGCGGTTCGTCTGCTCGTTCTTGAGCACGTAGAGCGCGGCCCGGTTCAGCACGGAGATGTCGTCGCCCTTCGTGAAGTAGACGACCTCGCGGCTGCTGATCTCCTCGATCTTCCTGTAGATCGTGCGCCGGATCCACTCGTTGGTCGCGGTGAGCCGGTCGACCAGCGCGCGGGAGAAGAAGAGCACGACGCGCAGGATCTCCACGCGCAGGAACATCACCATCACGGCCAGGAGGCCGAACAGGTAGTACGTGGCGAACACCTCCACGTTGAGCGGGTCGAGGAGGATGTTGCCCAGCAGGCCGATCAGGACGGCGATGAGCGCGACGATGGCCGTGGGCCAGCTCGCGCGCAACGCGCGGGGGAGGCGCCCGCGCGTCTTCTTCAGGAGCATGTTCCCGATCGCGTACAGTGCCATCACGCTCAGGAAGGAGAGCGTGTAGACGCCGGCGAGCGTCTCGATGTCGCCCCGCGTCACGAAGAGGATCGACCCGCACAGCACGAAGAAGCCGAGGATGATCCAGTGGTTGGTCTTCCTCCACCGGTTCTCCGCGAGGAGGAACTGCGGGAGGCAGCGGTCGAGCGACATCCGCCGCACCAGGCCGGTCACGCCCACGTAGCTGGTGAGCACGGCGCCGGAGAGCACGAGCACCGCGTCCAGGCTCACCCACCAACCCAGCGAGCGCCCGGCGGAGAGCGTGCCCATCTGCGCCAGGAGGTCCCGCGGCACCTCCTGGATCGTCGCGAGCGGGAGGAGGCCGAGGGCCAGGAGCGCCATGAGCGGATTGAAGATGGCCACGGCCGCCCACATGTTGCGCAGCGTCTTCGGGAAGACGCCCTCGCGCTGCTCCTCGATGAAGTTCGCCGAGCTCTCGAACCCGCTGATGCCGAGCATCGCCGCGGCGAACCCGTAGAAGAGCGAGCCGACCAGCCCGCGCGGGCTGGGCATCGTCCAGTTGCGCAGGAGCGTGTCGGGGTGGCGCGCCACCGCGATCCCCGCCACCACCGCGAGCACGGTCAGGGTGGCCAGGTGCAGGAGGAAGATCCCGAGCGCGACGGCCGCCGACTCCGTGATGCCGACGATGTTGAGGACGGCGAAGAGGCCCAGCACGCCCACCGTGGCCCAGATGACGTTGATCCCGCTCCACAGGTTCTGCGTGTAGTGCATCGCCTCGTTCGCGCTGATCACCGCGGTGGCGATGTACGACAGGAGCGTCAGCACCGCGGCGCCGGCCGCCAGCTTCTTGCCGGTCGTGTTGAGGAGGACCGTGTAGCTCCCGCCGTTCAGCGGGAGCGCGCTGCCGACCTCCGCGTAGATGCGGCGGAAGAGGTAGAGGACGATCGCGACCACGAGGAGGACGATCGGCGCGAGCGCCCCGGCCTGCGCCGCGCACAGCGCCGAGACGTAGAGGACGCTCGACGTGATGTCGTTGCCGCAGATGGCCGTCGCGCGCCACGTCCCGAGGGTGTGCTTGTGCGCCTGGTCGAGGTGGGAGACCGCGGTGGGGCCGGTGCCGAGGTCGGTGATCCTCCTCGACTCCCCCCACCCGGCGAAATCCCAGGGTTCTGCCGCGTGCGTGCCGTCAGCCATCGAAGCTCCAGAGCGGATTCCCGAGAGGACCGGGAAATGTAGCGCGGCGGCGACGGCGCGGCCCGTTCCCGCGAGGCGTGCGGGGACGAGCCGGCATCAGAAGCCGATGCCCAGCCCGGCCCCCAGCGTCCGGCTCGTGGTGATGCCCAGGTAGGGGCGGCCGGTCGAATCCAGCACGAACCACCCACCCAGCTCGGTGCCGCCCACGCGCGCGAAGCCCGGGTAGATGTTGAGGCCGATACGGCGGTCCGTCCCCTGGTCCCAGGTGAGCCCGGCGAGGAGGATCCCGTCGCGGTCCAGCCAAACGCTCGCGGACAGTCCGAACTGGGCGTACTCCAGCGCGGTGTACGGGTTGAGCCAGCGCTGCCGCGACTGCTCGCCCACGGCGACGCTCACGTCGATCCCGTCGCCCCTGCGCACGGAGAGCCCGCCCTCGACGCCCATGCCGGCGCGCAGGAAGAGCCGCGCCTTGTCGGTGAACGGGATCGGCGGCTTGAAGACGATGCTCTCGCCGTTGTTCATCAGGAGCCCGTCGGTGAGCGTCACCGAGGCCTGCGTCGGCCACAGCGCTCCGTGGAGCCAATGGGCGAAGAACCGGGCCACGAAGTCCTGCTGGAAGAAGAGCACGCCCAGGGGGTCGAAGATGTAGAGGTCCACGACCGATCCGGCGGTCCCGTTCTCCGCGCCCGGTTCCCCGCGCGGCATCTCGTAGGCCTCGTTCACGAGCGCGGAGGCGTAGGTGACGAGCCCGGCCATGACGCTCGGCAGCGGCACCCCGTGCGCTTCGTTCCACTCGCGGAGGCGCCGGTAGACGATTCCCCCCTCCACGATGTGCCCGAAGTAGTTCGGCACCCACTGCGCGTCGTTGAAGTTCCCCTCGGCGAAGGGGACGGCCTGCCAGCGCAGCACCTCCTTCCACCCGCCCGCCTGCTGCACGAGCGGCCCGGGGTGCTCGAGCGTGCCCCGCAGCGCGCCCCAGCCGTACTGGTAGGTGAACAGGTTCCGGCCCCGACCCTCCCACTGCGCGATCGCGAAGCCCTTGTTGAAGAGCACGTCCAGGGGGCCGGCGTACGCGTCGGTGCCGTAGGCCTGGCCGTGGTAGAAGAAGGGGCCGCGGTCGGGCGCCGCCTTCGCGGCGGGCCCGGCGGCGCCGTCGCCGTGGGCGGCGGTGGGCCCCGGCGGGGCGGGCAGGGCGGGCGCGGCCGGCCTGCAGCCGGCGGCGCCCAGCGCCACGAGGAAGACGAGGAGGACGATCGTCCCCCGGCCCGAGCCGTGTCGGGGCGTGCGGCCGGCTCCGTCCCGAGGACGGGCCCCTCCGCGAGCCACCTTCACCACCCGGTTGGCTTCCTGAGCGTCGAGCGGTAGCGCGTAGCGTCGATCTCGCACGAGACTGCGTCGATTCCGTGGGCAGGCGACGAACCACCGTAGCGGCCCTGAAGCTACCCCGGCGCCTCGTCGGAAAGAAGGGCGGCCGGCCGCAGGCGTCCGCGAGACTCCCGCGGCCCGCGCCGCCGACCCGCCTTACTCCCGCACCAGCTTCCGGTAGCGCACGCGGTGGGGCTGGTCCGCCTCGGCACCCAGCCGGCGGTGCCGATCCTCCTCGTACTCGTGGTAATTGCCCTCGAACCAGGTGCACTCGGAGTCGCCCTCGAACGCGAGGATGTGCGTGGCGACGCGGTCGAGGAACCAGCGGTCGTGCGAGATCACCAGCACGCAGCCGGCGAAGTCGAGGATCGCGTTCTCGAGCGCGCGCAGCGTGTCCACGTCGAGGTCGTTCGTGGGCTCGTCGAGCATCATGACGTTCCCGCCGGACTTGAGCAGCTTGGCCAGGTGCAGGCGGTTGCGCTCGCCGCCCGAGAGCACGCCGACCTTCTTCTGCTGGTCGGCGCCGCGGAAGGCGAACCAGGACAGGTAGGCGCGCGGGTTCACCTCGGCGCGTCCGAAGTACAGGATATCCGCGCCACCGCTCACCTCGTCGAACACGGTCTTGTCGCCGTCGAGCGCCTCGCGCGACTGATCGACGTAGGAGAGCTGCACCGTCTGGCCGAGCGTGAGCGTGCCCGCGTCGGGCGTCTCCTCGCCGGTGATCATGCGGAAGAGCGTCGTCTTCCCGGCGCCGTTGCCGCCGATGATCCCGACGATCGCGCCCGCGGGCACGTCGAAGGAGAGGCCGTCCATCAGCAGCGTGTCGCCGAAGCCCTTGCTCACCCCCTCGGCGCGGATGACCGTGTCGCCCAGGCGCGGCCCCTTGGGGATGAGGATCTCCGCCGTGCGCAGCTGCTCGCGCTCGTCCGCGGACACCAGCTCCTCGTACGCGCTGACGCGGGCTTTCCCCTTGGCGTGGCGGGCCCGCGGCGACATGTGGATCCACTCGAGCTCGCGCTCGAGCGTCTTCTGGCGCGCGCTCTCCTGCTTCTCCTCGACGCGCAGCCGCTCGCGCTTCTGCTCCAGCCACGAGGAGTAGTTGCCCTTCCACGGGATCCCCTCGCCGCGGTCGAGCTCGAGGATCCACTCGGCCACGTTGTCGAGGAAATAGCGGTCGTGGGTGATCGCCACGATCGTGCCCGGGAAGGCCTTGAGGTGCTGCTCGAGCCACGCCACGGACTCGGCGTCCAGGTGGTTCGTCGGCTCGTCGAGGAGGAGCATGTCCGGCTGCTCGAGGAGCACGCGGCAGAGCGCGACGCGCCTGCGCTCACCACCGGAGAGCGTGGTCACGTCCGCGTCGCCCGGTGGGAGGCGCAGCGCATCCATCGCGATCTCGAGCTGCCGATCGAGCTCCCACGCGCCCGCCGCGTCGATGCGATCCTGGAGCTTCCCCTGCTCCTCGAGGAGGGCGTTCATCTCCTCGTCGGTGGAGACCTCGCCGAACTTCAGGTTCACCTCCTCGAAGCGCCGGAGGAGGTCGCGCGTCTCCTGCACCGCGAGCTCGACGTTGCCCTTCACGTCGAGCGACGTGTCGAGCACCGGCTCCTGCGGCAGGTAGCCCACACGCGTGCCCTTGGCGGCCCACGCCTCGCCCAGGAAGTCGGTATCGATGCCGGCCATGATCTTGAGGAGCGAGCTCTTGCCCGCCCCGTTCGGCCCGACCACGCCGATCTTCGCGCCCGGGTAGAAGGAGAGGCTGATGCCCTTGAGGATCTCCCGCTTGGGCGGGACGATCTTCGAGAGCCGGTACATGTGGTAGATGAACTGGGGTCCGCTCATGGTCGGGCTTCGCGGTGGACGGTGCTCGGGACGGGTGGGGGGAGAATCTAGCAGGACGTCCGGACCGGGTGTACGCCCACGAGAGCTTCGCTAGCGCGCCGGGGGATGGTGCAGGCGGAGCGCGCGCTCCGTGATGCGGTAGGGCGGGGGCTCCCCGCGCCCCCCGACCTCGAGGCGCAGCTCGCGCGGGTCGCCGAGCTGCACCAGGCCGCGGTACGTCACGGAGTCGTCGCCGAGGCGTATGCGGAGGCGGAGCTCGTCGGGGTACCCCTCGACGAGCGTGTATGCGAACTCCTCCCGCTCGCGATCCACGACCCGGTAGCCCCTGTCGTCGGGGCCGAAGTGGTAGACCACCTCGCCGCCGCTCCCGTCGTCGCCGAGCCAGGTCCCCCCCAGCAGGCTCGTCGCGGGGGGCGTGGCGTCCAGACGCGCGAGCGAGACGATCGCTACCAGCCCCATCGCCGCGAAGACCGCGAGCGCCATCCAGGCAGCCGCCCGGTCGTGCCGGGAATCGCCGGGTCCCCCTTGCTCGTCCATGTGCGACAGGGTAACCGCAGCGGCGTGAAGGAGGCACAAGGGCTCCGCCCGTTCCCATGAAGGATCCGTGCGCGTCGGGGAGCGCCCTTCGCGGTTCCTTCACGGGGGCCGTCCCGTCCTTCGTGCGATCCTCACGGGCTCGCTGGGAGATTCCCTTCCATGCGCAACGGAAGCGGTTCCCTGCCCGGGCTCGCGCCCGGCTCCCCGGTCGACGTGCGACCGGCCCGATTCCCCCGTCTCCGCGTGGTCGTCGTGGGCTGCGGTCGCGTGGGATCGCACACCGCCGGGCTCCTCAGCGCGGAAGGCGCAGAGGTCGTGGTGGTGGACCGTGATCCCGCCGCGCTCGACGGGGTGGGCCCGGAGTTCAGCGGCTTCAAGGTCGTCGGGGACGCGTCGGAGTTCGCCGTGCTGCGTCGCGCCGGCACGGCCGAGGCCGACGTCCTGTTCGCCGCGACGCAGAGTGACACGCTGAACATCATGGTGGCGCAGGTGGCCAGGGAGCGATTCGGGGTCGAGACCGTGGTCGCGCGGGTGTTCCTCCCCGAATGGGAGGGGACCTACCGCGAGCTCGGCATCCGGACGATCTCGCCGGTCGCGCTCGCGGTCCGTGCGTTCATCGAGGCCGTCGTGGGCCCCGCGGAGCGGTGATGCGCATCCTCCTCGTCGGCTCCGGCCGCCCGGCGTATTTCCTGGCGAAGCGCTTCCTCGACCTGGGGCACCATGTCACGCTGGTGGTCGACGATGCCGACGACGCGCGCCGCCTGGCGCGGGCGCTCGAGGGCGTGACCGTGGTCGATGGCGACGGGGCGCGCCCGGACGTGCTCGACGACGCGGGCGCGCTGCACGCCGACGCACTGGTGGCGGCGACGCCGGACGACCACCGCAACCTCGTGGCGTGCCAGGTGGCTCGCCGGGTCTTCTTCGTGGGGCGGACCATCGCCGTGGTCGAGGACCCCGACAACGAGGACGTCTTCCGCCGCCTGGGCGTGGACGCGACGGTATCCGTCACCGACCTCCTCGCCGGGATGGTCGCGCGGGAGACGGTGTTCGACGAGATCCACCGGCTCGCGGCTTTCGCGGGCGGCCGCATCCTGGTCACCGACCTGTGCCTTCCGGAGGGCGCCGCCGGAGTGGGCTCGAACCTGTCCGAGATCGGGTCGTCGCACGGGCTGGTGGCGGCGGTGCGCCGTGGGGACCGGGTGTTCGTCCCCCGGGGCGACACGCGGCTCGAGGCCGGCGACCAGCTCGTCGTGGTCACGGTGCCCGGAGCCGACGACGCGCTCGTCGAGCGTCTGCTGGGGACGTGATTGACCACCCGCGACTCCGGGAGGCTCCGCGTCCTCGGCGGCCGGTACGGGGAGATCCTCCGCCACACCGGGAGCGTCGCTGTCGTCTCCGGGCTGGTGATCGCCAGCCCCGCGCTCGCGGTGGTCGCGTTCCCCTCGGAGGTCGCCACCCTTCCCGCGTTCCTCCTGCCGGGCGCGGCCCTCGCGCTCCTGGGGCTCGGGTTGCGACGGCTGGCCCCGGCCGTGGCGCCCCGTCCTCTCGGGCTCGCCGACGGGTCGGTGATCGTCCTGCTCTCCTGGTCGCTCGCCGTGCTCTTCGCCGCGGTCCCGTTCGTCGTGGTGGGGGGGCTCGACGTCACCGGCGCGGTGTTCGAGTCGACGAGCGGATGGACCACGACCGGGCTCACCGTCGTGGACGTCGCGGACGCGCACCGCACGATCCTCCTGCTCCGGAGCGTGCTCCAGCTCGCCGGGGGCGCGGGGCTGGCCATCCTCATGCTGAGCGCGCTCGTGGGCCCTGTCGGCACGGGCATCGCGACGGCGGAGGGGAAGGAGGATCTGCTGGTGCCCGTGGTGGATCGCTCGGCCGTGCTCGTGGTCCGCATCTACGGCGCCTACGCGGTGCTGGGCACGGTGGGGTTGCGCCTCGCCGGGATGTCGTGGTTCGACGCGGCCAACCACGCGTTCACGGCCGTCTCCACCGGTGGGTTCTCGACACGCGCCGATTCGATCGGCGCCTGGGATTCGCCGGCGATCGAGGCGGTGACCATCCCGCTCATGGTGCTCGGGAACCTCAGCTTCGTGACGGCGTGGGCGGCGCTCAGGGGGCGGTGGCGGACGGTGTGGACGAACGGAGAGGTACGGACCTCCCTCGTGCTCGCCGCGCTCGGGGGCCTGGTGGTGTGGTCCGGCGTGGCCCGCCTCCTCTTCCCGTCCGCCGCCAAGGCGCTCAGGGTCGCGCTCTTCGAGACCGTTACAGCGCTCACGACCACCGGCTTCTCCACCGTGGCGTACACCCACTGGCCGCCGGTGGGTTGGTGCGTGCTGATCGTCCTCATGATCGTGGGCGGCGGCACCTGCTCGACGGCGGGCGGCGTGAAGCAGTACCGGGTCCACGTGCTGTTCCGGTATCTGTGTCACGACCTGGGCCGACGCCTGGGGCCCCGACGTGCCGTCACCGAGCCCTTCCTGCGCGAAGGGGCCGACCGCCGCTTCCTGTCGGAGGGGGAAGTGGCCCGCATCGGCGCCTTCCTCTTCCTCTACCTCACGGTGCTCGCCCTGGGGACCGGCGTCCTGGCGGCGTACGGCAACGGGGTGCGCGAGAGCCTCTTCGAGTTCGCCAGCGCGCTGGGGACGGTGGGGCTCAGCATCGGCGTGACCGCGGCGGGGGCCCCGCGCGGCCTCCTCTGGACGGAGACGCTCGGCATGCTCCTCGGTCGGCTCGAGTTCTTCACGGTCTTCGTCGGGATCGCTCGCCTGGCTCGGGACGGACGCTTCGCGCTACGGACCGCGCGGAGCCGCCCGCTTCCGGGCGCCCGCGCGGGAAACCGCTCCGGCGTGGCCGCGGCGCGGCCTTGATGCCTTCTCGCACCGTGCCGCTCGTAGAGCGTCCGCTGTATTTCCACCACGGGCTGCTAACTTCCCGCACATGAGCGGCACCGCGCTGATCGTCGATGACGAGCCCCACATCCGACGGGCCCTGCGCAACGCGCTCGCCGACGACTTCGGGAAGATCGTCGAGGCGGGCACCGCCTCCGAGGCCGTGGACCTCGCGGCCGCGTACCGTCCGGACCTGATCGTCCTCGACCTGGGTCTGCCAGACCGGCCCGGCCAGTGGGTGTGCGCCGAGATCCGGAAGTGGTCGTCGGCGCCGATCATCGTGCTGTCGGCGCACCACGCCGAGAGCGAGAAGGTCCGTCTGCTCGACGAGGGTGCGGACGACTACGTGACCAAGCCATTCAGCCCGGCGGAGCTCATGGCTCGGGTGCGCGTCCAGCTCCGGCGGACGTCGCGGGAGCTGGCGGGGGAGGACGGAGTGGTCCGGATCGGCGACCTCGTCATCGACCCAGGCGCGCGCACGGTCCGGCGCGGCGACGACGAGATCCATCTCACGCCCACCGAATGGGACCTGCTGCGCGTCTTCCTGCGCCACGTCGGGAAGACGCTCACGCACCGTCAGCTCTTCTCCGGCGTGTGGGCCGCTTCCTCGGGCGACCCGCAGCAGTACCTGCGCGTCTACGTGGCCAACCTGCGCCGCAAGCTGGAGCCGGACTCGGTCCGACCCCGCCTGATCGTCACCGAGCCGGGCGTGGGCTACCGCTTCGAGATCCGTGACTGAGCAGCACTCGGGCCGCCTCCGGGGGCCGCTCCCCGGCCTCCTCCTGTGGACGCTCATCGCGGGCGTCGTGACGCTGGCGCTCTGGATCTACAACGACGTCCTCGCCCAGGCGCACATGGCCCTGGCCTACCTGCTGGTGGTCCTCGGCGGAAGCGCGCGCGAGGGACGCCTCGTGGGCCTGGTGATGGCGGTCCTCTGCTTCCTCCTCTTCAACTTCTTCCTCCTCCCGCCGTTCTACACGTTCAACATCGCCGACCCGCTGCAGTGGTGGGTCCTGATGTCGTTCCTCATCACGAGCGCGGTCGCCGCGGAGCTGCTCCACCGGGCGCAGCGCGCGGTCGCGCTGGCCGAGCACAGGGCCATCGAGATCGAGCGCCTGGCCGAGGAGGCCAGCCACGTCGAGGCGCTGCGCGAGGCGGATCGGCTCAAGGACGCGATGCTCGCCAACGTCTCCCACGACCTGCGGACGCCGCTCACGTCCATCCGGGCCGCGGCGGCGGAGATGCGTGCTCAGGGGAGCGAGGCCGCGGCGATCATCGAGGAGGAGGCGGAGCGTCTGAACCGCTTCGTCACCGACCTCCTCGACCTGTCGAGGATCCGGGCGGGCGCGCTCCCCGTGGAGCCGGCCCTGAACGCCGCGGAGGACCTCGTCGGCGCCGCCCTCGAGCGCGTGGGTGCGCTCCCGGGGGCGGAGCAGATCGTGGTGGAGCTGCCTCCGGGCAGCGACGTCCCCGTGGGCCGGTTCGACTTCGTCCAGGCGCTGCGCGCCCTCGTGAACCTCGTGGAGAACGCGCTCCGGCACTCGCCCGAGGGCGTGCCGGTCGAGATCGAGGTGTCGCGCCGGGGAGGAGTCCTCCTCTTCGAGGTGAAGGACCGCGGCAGCGGGGTCGCCGAGGCGGACCGCGAACGGCTCTTCGAGCCCTTCCGGCGGGGAAGCGGCGCCATCGGGCGCCAGGGAGCCGGGTTGGGGCTGGCGATTGCACGCGGGACGGCACGCGCGCTGGGGGGCGACGTCGAGTGGCGCGCGCGCGAAGGGGGAGGGAGCGTCTTCACGCTGAGGCTGCCGGCCGCGGAGCTGCCTGAGCTCCCTTGACTCCGTCGACACGGGCGCGGGCCGTTTCTTCGTGCCTCCTTCACGGCGCCGGCGTGAGCTTCCGGCACGACGCCCGCCAAGGAGACGACCCGTGCCGGCACCTCGCCCCGAACCCCGCTCGCCCGACGACATGCGCGGGCTCGACGCACTGGAGCGGTCGGCTCCGTGGATCGTCGTCGTGCTCGTCGTCGTGCTCGTCGTGCTCTCCATCGTGTCCGCGATCCTGGGTGCACCATGGTGGGCGTGAGGGCACCCGCGGCCTGCGTCGAGCCTGCCGCCCGAAGGGAGGGGAACGGCCGAAAGCCCGTCCTCACCGTCCTGGTCGTGGGCGACGGGACCGTAGAGGGGGTGGTCGGCGATGCCCTGGCCGGGCTTCACGCCGGGCTGATCCTGCGGGAGTCCGGTGAGGGCCTCGGCGACGCTCTCTCCGACCCTGCCCTCCGGCTCGGCGTCGTGGATCTGCGCTCGGGCACGCGCGCGGCGCTCGAGCGACTGGACCGGGAGCGACCGGACGTCCCCGTCGTCGCGATCGTCTCCGCCGGCGCGACGAGCGTGGCTGTGGACGCCATGAAGGTCGGTGCCGAAGAGGTCGTCGAATGGCCCGTGGGCACGGGGCGGATGGGGGAGATCGTCCGGCGGCTCCTCGACCGCGACCGTCCCGCCGCGGATCGGGAGTACGCGGCGCGCGTGGAGGCGGCGCGCCTCTCGATCCTCGAGCGGACCTTCGCCGTGGCGAGAGCGCAGCTGATGCGTGCCCTGGAGATCGACGTCCTCCGTCCGGAGGCCCTCAACCTCCTCGGCGTCCTCGACCAGGCGCGCGGCGCGCGCGTCCCGGCCCAGACCTGGTGGCGCATGGCGCTCCTTGTCGACGGGGCCTTTGCGCCCGCCCGGGACAACCTGACGCGATCCGTCCGACGCCCCGCCCCCTCCGGTCCCCTCCGCCTCCGTTAGCCCGCCCCGCCTCCCCCGCTTTGAGCCGCCCGCCCGGGGGCTTATCGTATCCGGCGGTCGCGATGCGAAGCCCTTGACGGGAGTCGGCACCTGAAAGCTGGCGAGGCTGGACCGGGAGGATCTACGTCCTACTGGGGAGGGACCAGCGCCTCGAGCGACTACCTCTGGCACACCCGCCGGACCGGGACGTCCTACCTTCGCCGCCTCCTGACGCCCTCGCGGCTCCTCGTGCTGTCGTTCGTCGGGCTCATCCTCATGGGCACGTTCGGCCTGATGTGGATCCCCGGGCTGTACACGGGCCCGCGGCTCGGCTGGATGGACGCGCTCTACACGTCGACGAGCGCCGTGTGCGTCACCGGGCTCATCGTCGTGGACACCGCGACGTACTTCACGACCGCCGGGCAGGCCTTCGTCCTCCTCCTCATCCAGCTCGGCGGGCTCGGGATCCTCACCTTCACGACGCTCGTGATCCTCGCGCTCGGCCGGCGCCTGTCGCTCCACCACGAGGCGGTCACGGCGAGCGCTGCGGAGGTGGCGCCCGAGGTCGACTTCCGGCACCTGGTCCGCAACATCGTACGCTTCACGCTCGCGTTCGAGGCGGTCGGTGCGCTCGTCCTCTTCCTCGTGTGGCTGCGTCGCTTCCCGGTCGCCACGGCCGCGTGGCACGCGATCTTCCAGTCGGTGAGCGCGTTCTGCAACGCGGGCTTCTCCACCTTCTCCGACTCCCTCACGGGCTTCCAGGACTCGCCGATCGCCCTGACCACGATCGGCGGGCTGATCGTCCTGGGCGGCCTGGGCTTCCTCACGCTCGAGGAGATGCACCTGCGCTGGAAGCGACGCCGCGAGAAGACCCAGGTCCGCGTCTCGCTGCACTCGCGCCTGGTGCTCGTGGTGACGCTCCTCCTCCTCGTCGTGGGCGCCGTGCTCTACGCGATCCTGGAGTGGCGGAACACGCTCGGCGACATGTCGATCTTCGAGCGCCTCGTGAACGCCACCTTCATGAGCGCCACGGCGCGCACCGCCGGGTTCAACACGGTCAACTACGGCGCCACCGCCGACAGCACCAACTTCCTGACCATCCTCCTGATGTCCGTGGGCGGCTCTCCCGGCTCTACGGCCGGCGGGCTCAAGACCACCACCTTCGCGGTGCTCGGTCTCACGGCGCTCGCGCGCTTGCGTGGGCGGCACACCACGAGCCTTCTCGGGCGATCGATCCCGGACGAGACCGTACAGCGGGCGATCGGGCTCTTCGTGGTGGGCTTCATCGTCGTGACGACGGGGATCCTCCTCTTCGCCGTCACCGAGTTGCCGCCCGTGGGGATCGGATCGTCGAGCGGCTTCCTCGGCTACATGTTCGAAGCCGTGAGCGCCTTCAACACCGTCGGGCTGTCGATGGGAGCGACCGGCGGGATGACCAGCTTCGGGAAGGTCATCACGATCGTCCTCATGTACATGGGTCGTGTGGGCCCCCTCACGGTCGCGGCGGCGATCTCCCTGCGGCGCGACGTGGCGGGCGAGGAGTTCAGGTACGCCTACGAGGACGTGATCATCGGATGAGAGGAGTAACGCGGTGAAACGCTTCGTGATCGTGGGTCTCGGCAACTTCGGGGCGAGTGTCGCGGAGACACTCCACGCGATCGGCCACGACGTGGCCGCGCTCGACCGGAACGCCGAGCGCGTCGACCAGATGGCGCGCATCGTGAGCCGGGCCGGCGTGGGGGACGGCACGGACGTACGCACGCTGCGTCGCATCGGCGCGGAGGACGCCGACGCCGCGGTCATCAGCACCGGAGACAACATCACGGCCAGCGCGCTGACCGCGCTCGTGCTCCGCGACCTCGGGATCGAGGAGCTCTACGTGAAGGTGGTCTCGCACGACCACGCGCGGCTCATCGAGAAGATCGGCGTCACGGAGACGATCTTCCCCGAGCGGGAGTCGGGGATCCGGCTCGGGAAGCGCATCTCCAGCTCCTCGCTGCTGAACTACGTGCAGCTCGGACCGGACTTCGGGATCCAGGAGATGGCCGTGCCGCAGGACTGGGTCGGGCGCACGCTGCGCGACCTCCAGCTCCCCCGCAAGCACGGCATCTCCGTGGTGGCGGTGCACGACGTCCTCATGGACGCCATCTATCCGGTCCCCGACCCGGACGCGCTCCTCAAGGACTCGGACGCGCTCCTCGTCGCGGGAAGCGACAAGAGCCTCGCGAGAGCGGCGGCGCTGCAGTAGCGCGATTCTCGAGGTAGGGGCCCGTACGAGCATGCCGATCGGGTGCCCCGCGCGTTACATTGGAGAAAGAGAGCGGTGAACGCGGCGGCTTGGGATGAACCGAACCCCAGGGAGATCTTCGAGCCCGTGACGACCACGGACGGTGGCACGATCCTCGTCGTCGACGACGACGAGGCGGTTCTTCAGGTCGCGTGCAAGGTCCTGCACCGCGGCGGCTACGACGTCGTTCCTGCCACCGGTGGACCGCAGGCGCTGCAGATTGCGGAGGATCGTGATGGGCGTTTCGATCTCCTCCTCACGGACCTCGTCATGCCGGTCATGAGCGGCCGTGAGCTGGCCGAGGCGATCGTGGCGCGCTTTCCCGCCATCCAGGTCCTGTACATGTCCGCTTACACGGACGACGAGATCGTCCTCGACGGCCTCAAGACCTCCGACGTGAACTTCATCCCGAAGCCGTTCACCGTCGAAGGGCTGCGTGAGAAGGTGCGCCGGGTCATCGCCCGCCAGACCGACTGACCGCCACGGCGCCGGGGCTCCGAGGTCGCACTCCGGGCGGTCCCCACCGGGAGCGCGTCGGGCTCAGCCGCCTCCGCCGGGGTTCCGGCCGTTGCCGCCCGCCAGCTTCCGGTAGTACTCGTCCACGAGCTTCCGGTAGGCGTCCGGCACGTCGTCCGACCCGCTCAGCGCGGCCCTCCGTTCGCCCGGGCCCTCGACCTCCCGTCGCAGGCCGAACTCGAGCCGCTTGAGGGACTCCAGGATCTCCGCCTGGAGCGCCGCCACCTGCTGCGGGTCGCCGTAGATCGGCTGCGCCTGCAGACGCCGCATCGCGTCGAGCACCGCGTTCAGCTCCGTGACGTCGACGCCCGCCAGGTTGAGCTGGTTGCGCAGGTCGCGCACCTGGCCCTCGCGCTGGCCGAACTCGCCCCGGAACTGGCGGATCTCGGCGTCCGAGAGCCGGCGCGGGTCGCCTCGGGTCGCGCCGTTCCCCGAGAAGTCGGAGATGCGGTTGCCCGGGTCGGAGGGGTTGTCGGAGCCGCCACCGTTCGGCTGGCCGCCCCGCTGGCCCTGCTGCCCGCCCTGCTGGTTCTGGCCTTGCTGGCCCTGCTGCCCTTGTTGGCCCTGTTGGCCCTGCTGGCCCTGTTGGCCCTGTTGGCCCTGCTGACCTTGCTGGCCCTGCTGGCCTTGCTGGCCCTGCTGGCCCTGCTGGCCCTGCTGGCCCTGCTGGCCCTGCTGGCTCTGCTGGCCTTGCTGGCCCTGTTGGCCCTCCTGACCCTCCTGGGCGCTCTGCTGGCCCTGCTGCCCTTCCTGTCCCTGCTGCCCCGTGGGCTCCCGCAAGCGCCGGTCCATCGCCTCCATCCCACGCACCAGCTCGCGCGTATCGTCCAGCGCCTTCTTCATCGGATCCGGCTGGGCGCGCTTGTCCGCCGCGTTCGCGGCGTCGGCCAGGCGATCGTGCAGCCCCTGGAGGTCCGCTTCGATGTTCAGCTCGAGGGTCGTGGCGGACTCCTTGTCCCACTGCTCGATGGTACCGCGTGAGTACTGGAGCTTCTCCTTGAGCTTGGACTCGCGGATCTGATCCGCCGCGTCCTTCAGCTTGCCGGCCGCCTCGGGCTGCTCGCCGCGCGCCACCGACGCCGCCCGGTCCAGGTCGCGCTCGAGACCGGCCACGCTCTCGGTCATCTCGTCCTTGCGATCCCTCAGCCGGGAGATCCGGTCCGCGCGCTCCTGGCCCTGCGCCGGGAGGTCGCGCACGTCGCGCTGGACGTCCCGCTGCTGGCGCTGGAGCTCCGATACGCGATCGAGCGCGTCCTGGGCGTCACGCTGCGCACGGTCCTGCTGGGCCTGTTCCAGCCGACGGCGCGCGTCCTCGAGGCGCTCGCGCGCGGAGGCGGCGTCGGCCGACGCCGCGTTGCCGGACTGGGAGGCCGCGCGCCGCATCGCGTCCGCCGCCTGCTCGAGGCTGCGCGCGGTCTCCTCGAGCTGCGCATCGTTCGTCTCCCGCGAGAGGCGGCGCAGCTGACGCGCGGCCTCCGCCGTCTCCTCGGCGAGATCGCGCTGGTTGTCCGAGCCGCCCTGGCCGCCCGACTGACCGGCCTGCGCGCGGCGCCGCTGGCGCTCGGCCTCCTGCTGCTGCCTGCGCGCCAGCTCCTTCAGCTTCTCCAGCGTCTCGTCCACCTGGTCGTCGGAGCTCTGCTGCTGCCCGCGCTGCACGGTCTCGTACTGGTTCTTGAGCTTGTCGAGCTCCAGCTCGAAGAGGTCCGCGAGCTCGTCCGCGGCCGGCGTCTGGCCGCCTCCACCCCCGCCGCCCGCCGACTGCTGCTGCTGCACGACGTAGCGCTCGTAGGTCTCCTCGGCCTGCTGCAGGTAACGCAGCGCGGTCTGCTCGTGGGGGAGCGCGTCGCGCAGCGCCTTGTCGTCGAGCTGCTCCTTGGCGTGCCCCATCGCCTCGATGGCGAGAGGGAGCACCGCCGACACGTCCCGGAAGGCCGGGTCGCTCCCCGTGATGCCACGATTGGCCATCCGCTCGAGCAGCGTGTTCACCTGGCCCTGCAGCTTCTCCTGGGCGAGGGCCACGCTCACGACGTTCTCGTTGAACTCCCCGGCCGAGTAGGTGTCCTGCTGGCGGATCAGGTTGAACGTCGCCGCGATGATCTGGCGCTGGAGCTCGGAGAGCGCGGTCTGCTCCATCTGCCCCCCGCCGCCCCCGCCTCCCTGCGACTCGCCCTGGCGATAGGTGCGGTCGAACGGCCGGATCTGGAGGAAGTAGATGTCGCTCGCCACGGTCTTGGTGCCACGGGTGCGGTTGTCGCGCACGAGCCCGTAGTAGGACACGAGATCACCCGGCTCGAGCTCCCACTCCTCGAGGAAGAGCGTGTGTCCCGCGGAGACGCGCGGCAGCGGCGCGCCGCTCGCCTCGAAGAGCGAGACGGTGTCCTCGGGTCCGCCGTTCACCGAGTAGACCAGGCGCACATCCCCGATGCCGTAGTCGTCGTCGGCCTGCGCCTCGAGGTAGACCTCCTCGATCGGCGAGACCGGCGCGTCGCGCCCGGGCTTGGTGAAGCGGATCGACGGCTCCTGGTCGTCGAGTACGTCGATCGTGTACTCCGGGGACGCGGCCACCAGCTCCCCGTTGTCGCGCGCGAGCTGGACCGAGTAGAAACCGCGCTCCCTGACGGTGAACGTGCCCACGAGCGTTCCGTCCTCCTGCGGGCCCAGCTCGGCCGCGTCGTCCGCGCCGAGCACGAGGCGCCCGCCGGGAGCCGGGATCGTCGGCGTGACGCGCACCTCGACGACCGTGCCGGGGAGCGCCGCCACGTCGCCGCCGTCCTCGACGGTCCTGGGCTCGAGCCCCGTGTAGGAGGGGAAGCGGTACGTCAGGTCGAGCCGGTCGACATAGGGGAGGTCGGCGACGTCGATCGTGAACGTGGGCGAGCGCACTCCGGACGACTCGACGAAGTACTGGGTGCGGTCGGACACGCCGATGAGGAGGACCTCGAAGCCGCCCTCGTCGTCCGGGAGCATGCTCAGCCGCTGGAAGGAGGCGTCGGGGCCGGTGCGGGTGAACACGGAGGCGTCGGCGGCGTCGAAGCCGGTGAGCTTCGCCGTGACCATCTGGTCGGTGCCGCGGGCGATCGTGGCGTCGCCGGGGGTCACGCCGATGGCGTACGGGTTCACCGAGGCGGCATCACGCGTCGGCCTCAGCAGGGCGCCGAGCCCGTTGCGCAGGTGGGCCGGGCCGAGCATGAGGAGCGCCAGCGTCGCCACGGCGACCGCGGTGAGCGCCCCGCCCACGCGGTACAGCCCGCGCTGCTCCACGCGGCGCCCGTCGCCCACGCGGTGCGCGCCCTCGAGCGCGGTGCGCACCAGGCGCTCCATGAGCGCCTCCGAGGCCCCCCTGGCGGTGTCGACCTCGAGCGCGCTGACCACGGCGTGATCCAGCGATGGCTCGTGCTCCTCCAGGTAGAGCGCCACCTGCCGGTTCCCGACGCGGCGCGCCAGGGGGCGCACCAGGAACCAGAGGAACGAGCCGACGAGGGTGCCCCAGGTGAGGGCCCGCAGCCAGAGGACGGCAGCCGGCGCGAAGCGGAGCCGCTCGAGCGCGGAGGCGGACAGGAAGAGCACGGCGACGGTGAGCGCCGCGGTGATGGCGAGCCCGCGCAGCGCGACGCGCGTGCGCCACCTGCGGCGCACGCGAGCTACGAGCCGGACGACCTCTTCGTGTCTCTGGATGGCGCTCATGCGACCTCTCCCGTCCCGTCGTCCATAGTACGTGTCGTCGCCCCGCGCGACCACCGTGCCCGCGCCCTCGCGTCCGTCCTTCTAACCGACCGCCACCCGCGGGGTCCGCGATCCCCGCCGCGACAGCCAGTTGGAGATGCCCGTGTCCGCGAGGAGGAGCAGGAAGCCCGCAACGAGCAGGTAGCGCCACAGCGACTGGCGGCGCTCCTGCTCCTCCCGCGCCAGCGTCGCGGCCTCGAAGGTCGGGCCGGCGGCCGGCCCGGACGCCGGCCCGGTGAGCTGCGCGACCAGCTCCTCGGGGTCCATCTGCGCGAGCGCCGACTCCGCCAGGTCTACGTTCACGGCGACCGTGAAGGGACGCTCGGGCTCGGTGCCCGGCGGCCGGATCACGTAGAAGCCCCGCTCGTCGAAGGGCAGGTAGCGCGGCCCCTCCGCCGCGGGGAGCGCGACGCTCGTCCCCGAGGGGGTGAGCGCCACCTCGTCCTCGTCCGGTGCGAAGCCGGCCGCCTGCGCGGAGGCCAGGCCGGCCGCCTCGAGCGCACGGGGGTCGGCCAGGTCCACGACCTGGCCTGCCGTCACCCAGGGGAGGGCGTCGGCCCGCCCGCTCAAGTGCTCCACCAGCCGGTGCGCGAAGGGGAGGAAGACGGGCTGGAGGGCCAGGTCGTTCCAGAAGGCGTCCAGCGTGGACGTCCACACCACCACGCTCCCCTCCCCACGCCGCGCCTCCGCCATCGCCACCGAGCCGTCGTCGAAGCGCGCCAGGATGCTCGCGCTGTCCGCGGGGGCGAAGGCTCGTGCCCGGAAGAAGCGGGCGCCGCTGAAATCCCCGCTGCGCGGGCCGGCGAAGATCTCGAACACCTCGTGGCCGTAGTCGAGGAACCCGAGACGGCCCCCGCGACCCTCCTCGCGGTCCTGGACGAGGCCCAGGACGCCCGGGAGGAAGGCTTCGGCCGAAGCCGGCCAGCTCGTCGACTCGCCCGCCACCACGAGCAACCCGCCCCCGCCGCGCACGAAGCCCTCGAGGAGCTGCGCGGACGCGCCGTCTGCGCGCACGTCGTTCAGCACGACGACCCGCGTCCCTTCCAGGTCCGACGGACGCACGCCGTCGCCCCTGCGGACGCGCACGGCGAAGCGACCCTCCTCGGAGGTCTCCAGCGCGCGCCTCAGGTAGAGGGTGGCGTCGCGACGGGCCCGCCCGCCCTCGATCACCGCCACCGGGATGGAGCTCCCCGGCGACAGGACGAAGTAGCGCGCGTCGTCGCCCGGGAGCGCGTCCGCCGACACGCGCACCGTGCCGCGCGTGTGCGGGAGGGAGAGCGTGAACGGGGCGAACGCCACCACCGCCGCGCCGTCGGGGTCGAGGCGCACCGTACGCTGCTGGATCTCCTGCCCGTCCAGCTCCAGCGACACCGGGACGTCGCGCGGCGCGTCGCCACCCTGGCGCGCGATGCGCACGCTGGGCGTCACCCGCTCGCGCCCCTCCACGGCCTGGCGCAGGAGCGACACGCCCGCGACCTCCACGTTCTCCGGCACCTCCTCGCGCACGGCGACCGGCGTGACCACCGTGCCGGCGCGGAGGTGCACGCCCTCGTCCCCGGTCCAGCCGCTCCTCTGGAAGTCGGAGATGAGCACGACCTCACCCCGTGGCAGCTCGGACTCCTCCAGGATCGTCTGTGCCACCTTCAGCGCGGGGCCGTAACGCGTGGTGCCGGAGGAGACCGTGGCGGTGTCGACCGCGTCGTCGAGCCGGGCCCGGTCCGAGGTGGAGCGGGCCGCCACCCGGGGGGTCTGCGCGAAGAGCACCACGCTGGCCCGGTCGAGCGGACCGAGGCCGCCGAACACCCGCTTCGCCGCTCCGACCGCCCGCGCCCAGGTGTCCCCCACGCCCATGCTGTAGGACTGGTCCACGAGCACCACGAGCTCGCGCGGGCCGCCCGTCCCGGTGGCGCCCAGGCCGCTCTGGTCCACGAACGGGCGCGCGAACGCGATCGCGAGCACGGCGAGCGCGAGGGCGCGCAGGGCCAGGAGGAGCCAGTGCTGGATGCGCCGTCGACGCTGCTCCTGGAAGGGGATCTTCTGCAGGAACATCAGCGAGGGGAACGCGACCACGTTGCGCCGCTGACGGCGCGTCAGGTGGACGATGATCGGGATCGCGATCCCGGCCAGGCCCAGGAGGAAGAGCGGGACGAGGAAGGTCAGGCTCATCGGACCCTGCTCAGGCGCTCGCGGGCGGAGAGGTAGCGGAAGAGCGCCAGGTCGAGCGGCTTGGAGGTGTCGAGCAGCTCGTAGTCCACGCCGCTCGCGTTGAAGCGCTCCTCGAGCGTGCGCAGGTGCTCGCGCAGCAGCACGAGGTACTCCTCGCGCAGCTTGGCCGGGATGACGGGGATCTGCTCCCCGGTCTCCAGGTCCTCGAAGCCGGACGCGTCCTGGAAGGGGAACTCCAGCTCGGCCGGGTCGAGGAGGTGGAAGACGATGACGTCGTGGCCCCGCGACCGGAGCGGAACCACGGCGTCCAGGATGGCATCCGGGTCCTCGTAGAAGTCGGAGATCAGCACGAGGATCCCCTTACGGCTGAGCCGCTCGGTGATCGTGATCAGCGGCTCCCGCAGCGAGCCCTCGCGCCCCGCGTCGGCGCGGTCGAGTACGTGCAGCACGGTGTCCATGTGCTTCATGGACGGTGGCACGTACTCGACGATGTCGTGGTCGAAGGTCACCAGGCCGACGCGGTCGCGCTGCCGGTTGGAGAAGAAGAGGAGGGCCGCGGCAAGGAAGCGCGCGTAGTCCAGCTTCGAGACCGCGTGGCTCCCGTAGCCCATCGAGCGGGAGACGTCGAGGAGGACGACGAAGTTGGCGTTGGTCTCCGCCTCGAAGAGCTTGATGTAGTGGCGGTCCGTGCGCGCGAAGAGGCTCCAGTCGATGCGCCGGATGTCGTCGCCCGGCATGTACGGCCGGTGCTCGGCGAAGTCCAGGCTGAAGCCCAGGTACGGCGAGCGGTGCAGCCCGCTCAGGAAGCCGTCCACGACCGTGCGGGCCAGGAGCTCGAGGTTGTCGATCCTGGCCAGGACGGCGGGGTCGAGGAAGCGGGCCCCCTTCGATCCGGCGCGGGCGCGGGCGTGCGTGGCCACGGCCTACATCCCGGAGCGCGGAAGCGGGACGGCGTCGAGGAGGAGGTCCACCATCTCGCTCGCCGAGTGCCCCTCGGACTCGGCGTGGAAGTTCGTGAGCACGCGGTGGCGCAGCACCGGCTGCGCGAGCGAGCGGATGTCCTCGAACGTCACGTGGTCGCGGCCCCGCGTCACCGCGCGCGCCTTCGAGCCGAGCACGAGGTACTGCGCGGCACGCACCGAGGCGCCGTAGGCGATCCACTTCTTCACGAAGTCGGGCGCGCCGTTCCCGGGCCGGCTCGTGCGTACCAGGTCCACCGTGTAGTGGAGCACCTCCTCGGAGACGGGGACGCGGCGCACCAGCCTCTGGAACGCCACCAGGTCCGGGCCCGTCACCGCGTGTCTGAACGACGGGTCGAGGATCCCGGTCGTCGAGCGCACCACCTCCATCTCCTCTTCCTTGGAGAGGTGCTCGATCATGATCTCGAACATGAAGCGGTCGAGCTGCGCCTCGGGGAGCGGATACGTCCCCTCGAGCTCGATCGGGTTCTGCGTGGCGAAGACGTAGAAGGGCTCGTCGAGCACGTACGTGCGCCCCTGCACGGTGACGCGGTGCTCCTGCATCGCCTCGAGGAGCGCGGCCTGCGTCTTGGGCGGCGTGCGGTTGATCTCGTCGGCCAGCACGATGTTGCTGAAGACCGGCCCCGCGGCGAACACCATCTCGCGGCGCCCCGTGTCGGGGTCCTCCTGGATGATGTCCGTGCCCGTGATGTCCGAGGGCATGAGGTCCGGCGTGAACTGGATGCGGCTGAACTTCAGGTCCAGCACCTGCGCGACCGTGTGGATGAGGAGCGTCTTCGCGAGGCCGGGCACGCCCATGAGGAGCGAGTTTCCCCCCACGAAGAGCGTGAGCAGCATCTGCTCGATCACCTCGTCCTGTCCCACGATGAGCTTGCGCAGCTCGCGGATGATCTGCTCGCGCCCGTTCTTCATCCGGTCCGCCAGCGCCACGTCACCCGGGTCCTCGAGCTGTACCGTTCCGATCACGTCGTCCGCCAAGGGTCGTTCTCCCGTGGGTTCGAGGGTCCTGCCGCGACTCAGTGCGTCATGCCGTAGACGATGTAGTTCACCCCGAGCTTGTAGGCCTCGTTGGAGAGGTCCACGGGGTAGAAGCCCTGGTCCGACCACTCCCAGTACTCGGAGATGTCGTTGTCGTAGTTGATGATCGCCATCAGGCGCTTGGAACGGTCGTTGTCCTCGAAGATCCCGTACCACACGGGGTCCCGCGGCCCGTAAGGGGGGATCACCTTCTCCGGGTCGATGCGGAAGAAGGAGTCGAAGATCTCGTGGGTGCCGTCGAGCTGGATGAACTGGACCCCGGGAAGCACGCGCTTCATCTGGAGCTCGAGGTTGTCGAGCGCGCATGCATAGCGGAAGTCGTCGACGATCAGGAACCCGCCCTTGAGGAGGTACTCGCGCAGGCCGGCCACCTCCGCGTCGGTCGGGTTCCACGCTGCGACCTCGATGATGTACGCGATCGGGTTCTCGAAGAGGTGCGGGTCGTCGAACGTGTAGATGTTCGATCCGTCCACGAGCGGGTGGATGTACGTCATCGCGTCGAGGAGCTTCGCGAAGTTGCGCTCGCCACGCGGGTAGTCGTGTGCCCACGGCGGGCCCCGTCCCTGCACGCAGCGCATCCCCTCACGCCACGGCGTGTAGCGGACGCGCATGAAGTGGTAGCGTCCGTCGTAGGGCGCGTTCAGGCTCTCCCAGTCCTGCGGGGCGGGGAGGCCCGCCAGGCGCGGAGTCGCCGTGACCTCGGAGCCCACTGCCGACGCGGGCACGGGGCCAGCGTACGAGGCCGCGGCGGGCGAGCCCACGGTCGGGTGGGCGCGGGCCGGCGCCGTGCGCCCCAGCGCAACGCCGCCCGCGACCGCGGCGACCACCACGATCACCACGAGCGCGCCGGCCAACGGACGCATCACGCGGACGATGCTCATGGCGACCCACCGGTCCCGGAGCGCAGCGCCAGGAGGAGCTCGAGGGCGTCCTCGTACTCCGGTGCGATCTCCAGCGCGCGCAGCACCGTGCGGCGTGCGTCGGCGCGCGAGCCCGCGTCCATCTGCGCGACCGCGAGGTGGTAGAGCGCCTCGGCGCGGTCGGGCGGGTCGAGCGCCACCACTGCGGCGCGCTCGCGCACGGCGCCGAGGCGGTCGCCGCTGTCGCCGTCCAGCTCGGCCAGACGCCGGTGCAGGTCGACGTCGTACGGATACACGTCGATCGCGGCGCGCAGCGCGTCGGCGGACGCCGACGCGTGGCCGAGCGAGTCCTCCACCTCGGCGCGCGCGATCAGCGCGTCGTAGCTCGACTCCGACAGCTGGGTGAGGCGTGCGAGCGCGGCGGCGGCGCGATCCAGCTCGCCGCGGCTCCGGTGGATGCGCGCGAGGAAGGCGTACGGGCTGTCCGGTCCGCCGTAGTCCGGGAAGATCTCGAGCACCTTGCGCAGGTGGGGCTCGGCGTCGTCGTAGCGGTGGTCGTGCATCAGGAGCGTGCCCAGGATCATCTGCGCGACGAGGTCGCCGGGGTGCGCGCGCACGAACGTCTCCAGGGCGTCCGCGCCGGCCTCGGGGGAGGGACGCTCACCCACCTGCGCGAGGCCGCGCAGCGGCGAGGCGAAGCGCGTGCGCATCCAGTCGTCGAACTCCTCGTCGAAGTCCCCGAGCGTCGTGCCCAGGACGGAGCGGAAGAGCTCCTCCGTGGTACGGCCCTCGCGGTAGCCGTCGAGCATCGTGCGGATCGACTGGAAGCCGTGCCGGTCCTCGAGGAGCTGGAAGACCAGCGACGCCTCGTAGTAGGAGAAGCCGACCTGCTCCGGGTAGTCGGGGCGCATGAAGCCGTCGTTGAGCTCGCTGACCTTCTTCAGCCGCCCCGCCTGGAGCGCCTGCAGGAAGGGGATGGTCGCCTGGAAGCCCCATCCGTCGCGCGCCCTGCGCTGCTCGTGCACGGCGAGCCCCTCGGAGAACCACCGGGGCACGCGGTTCTCCGAGATGGCCAGGTGGAAGGCGTGGGACAGCTCGTGCCAGAGCGTCGACGCCCAGTTGTACTCGCCGCGCTCGCGCGCCGACGGGGAGTCCATGACCAGCACGCTTCCGAAGCTCACGCCGAGCGCCCCGAGGCCGGTCTCGCCCAGCGTGCGCACGGAGAAGTCGGCGTGGCTCGGGTACAGCTCGACGCGCACCGGGAGCTTCGGCTCGACGCCGTAACGCCGCGAGAGCGAGTCGTAGGCTTCCTCGGCCACGCTCGCCACGTAGGGCTCGAGGAGGTCGGCCTCCGATGTCGCCAGGAAGAGACGGAAGTGCTTCGTCGCCCTCGTCTCGTAACGCCCGTAGGTGTCGAGGAGGTCGAGGCTGTTCTTGAACCAGGGGTTGTAGGGATCCCCGGCGAAGGCCCGCTCCAGGTTCGCCCGCCCCTCCTCGATCCGCCCCATGCGCAGCTGGTTCATCCCCAGCAGCCCCCACGCCCGCCACGAGGTGGAATCGAGCGCCACGGCCGTCGCCGCGCGGTCCACGGCCTCCTGGTAGCGGCGCACCTGCACGGCCAGCTCGGCCACCGTCGCGTCGAGGTCGCCGTAGCGCGGGTCGAGGCGCAGCGCGCGCGCACGCGCTTCCTGGAAGCCCGCCGTGTCGTCAGCGAGGAAGCGCGCGGCGGCCAGCATCGACAGCGCCTCGAGCGAGGTGGGGTCCACCTCGAGCGCGCGCTCGGCTTCGCGGGCGCCGCCCTCGAAGTCCTCCCGGGTCACGTCGAGGCGCGCCAGGAGCGTGTGGGCGTCCGGGTCGTTCCCGTCGACCTCGAGCGCGGCCTGGATGCGCGCGTCCGCGCCGGCGGTGCCGTCGAAGTCGAGGGCGCGCGCCATCCCGAGCAGCGCGCGCGGATCGTGCGGGTCCACAGCGAGCACCTTCCCGAACTCCTTCTGCGCCTCCGGGCTGTCGTACTTCTCGAGGAAGAGCGCACCGGCGCGCAGGGAGGGCTCCGCCCACCCGGGGTCGGCCCGGGCGGCCTCGTCGAAGGCCCGCAGCGCGTCCTGGAAGAGGTCCGGATCGTTGCGCCCGAGGCGGTGCACCGCGCGCCCCACGGCGACCAGGTCGCGGGCGGACAGCGTGCCGTTCGCCTGGTTGTAGATGTCGATGAAGCGGTCGAAGCGCCGCATCGCCTCCTCGACGTTCCCCCTGCGGAAGAGGAGCTCCGCCAGGTCGACCTCGGCGGTGAGCCGGTCGTCCCCGCCGGCCTCCGCGCCGCGGCGGTACGCCGCTTCGGCTCCGTCGAGATCCCCGCGCCGTTGCAGCACCTCTCCGAGGGTGGCCGCCACCGGGCCCGGATCGGGCGCCTCGCCCGCCACGGCCACCGCGTCGTCGTAGCGCCCCTGCACGGCGAGGGCCTCGATCAGCCCGCGGCGCGCGGGCGCGGAGCCCGGCTCGGCCCGCACCAACGCCCGGTACGCGCGCACCGCCGCGGCGTAGTCGCCCGAGCGGAGCGCGGCGCGGGCGTCGGCCGCCGCGTCCGTCTGCGCGCGCGCGGCCGGAGGCGCAGCGACGAGCGCCCAGGCAGCGGCGAGCGCGAAGGTCGTGCGCGCGGTCACGAGCCGCCCCCCTCCCGGGACTTGATCTCCCGGTTCTTGAGGGCCAGCTCGACGAGGAGCGCTTCCAGCGCCTCGTCGTACTTCTCCTGGGTCATCGTGTCGCGCGACGCGCGCAGCCCGTCGACGCGCGTCATGATCTCCCGACGCTCCTCGTAGAGCCTCGCGAGCGCCGGGTCGTTCAGAGCCTCGGCGGTGGTGCCGACCCGACCCAGCCGGAAGCTCGCTGCGAGGCGGCCGTCCGCGCCGGTCGCGCTGGCGTCCTGGCTCGCCTGGCCGTCCCCGTTGTCGTCGAGCACGGCGTGCTCCACCAGCAGCTCCTTCTCCTCCTCGTAGTGGCGCGCCACCTCGGCCCGAGCGTACAGGAAGGCCTCGAGGAGCGAGACGCGGCCGTCCTTGTCCATGTCCGCGCCCGAGCCCGCGAGCGCCTCCACGAAATAGCCCGGGAACTCCGTGGCGTTGCGCTCCCTCGTGGTGCGCGTCGCGCTCACCACGATGCGGTTCGGCCCGGAGAGCGGCGCGATGAATCCCCCACCCGCGCTTCCGGTGTGCACCACGGCCACCGTCTGGGTGGGGAAGGCGACGAGCGCGGTCGCCAGCTCCTCGGCGGAGAGGTCGGGGCCGGGCAGGTTGAACCGGTCCTCGCCTCCCTGCGCGGTGCCGTGGCCGATGAGCACGACGAGGATCTGGTCACCCGGGGCCGCGCGCGCCGCGATCTCGCCGATCACGCGCACCACGTTCTCCTTCGTCGAGCGGTCCTGCACCACATCCGGCGCGAGGTCCACGCGCTCCGCCAGGACCGTGATGTGGTCCGCCGGGACGCCGTCCTTGTCGGTGAGCGTCGTGCGCAGCTCCTTCGCCCACCCGATGAACTGCTGGCGGTAGGCGTCCGTGCCGCCGAGCCCGACGATCACGAGCGCGCGCGTCTCCTGTGCGGCCATCGGTCCGGCGCCCGCCGCCAGCAGGACGGCGGCGGCCAGGCCGCCCCAGGGGCGGGCGCGGCGGCGGGTCCTCACGCGAGCCCCCGCAGGCGCCGGTAGCCCCACTCGGCGCCCATGAGCGCGAGGATGACGAGGAACAGGATGGGCATGTCCCACAGGTCGCGCTGCTCGACCAGCGTGACGCCCGCGCCCGTCACCGTGATGTCGTCGGGGAGCGAGCCCACCGTGGACGGCGTGTAGTAGAGCCCCCCGGTCTCGTCCGCGATGCGGCGCAGGAGGCTCGTGCGCTGCCCCGCGCCGAAGAACTCCTCGTCGCTCGGCGCGACCACGAGGTGCGTGCTGTCGGTGCCGAGGAGGCGGTCCCCGCGCGTCGCCGAGACCTCGATCTCGTACGAGCCCTCCACGGTGGGGACGACGCGCGCGGCGTATTCGCCGTCGCGCTCCACCGTCCACTCGGCCGGCTCCTCGGTGACCGCCCCGGTCGGGTCCGTCACCTTGACGGTCACGAGGGCGTCGTTGACCTCGAGGTAGGTCGAGTCGGCGACGTTCGCGCTCAGCCTCACCGCCTCGCCGCGCTCCACCTGCTCGTGGTCGAGCGTCACCGCGACCGACTCGGGAACGTCGTCGATGAGCCAGCGCAGCATCTGACGCCAGAGCGTCTCGTGGCTCTGGTCCTCGAGCGGCACGTCCGCGCTCATCTGCCACAGCCACGAGTCCTGGATCGTGAGCGCCAGCGCCTTCCCGCGGCCGTAGCGCTGGTGGGCCAGAACCACCTGCGGCGGGTCCAGCGCGTCGCTCGTGCCCTGGAGCAGCACGGTCGCGCCGGGACGGGTCTCGGTGACTCGGTTCACGATCGTGACGGGCGGGAGCGCGGCCCAGCGCGTGCGCACGTCCACGCTGTCGTTGCCGAGCTGCATCGCCGCGTTGGCCGCGCCCGCCGGCGTCGGTGCGACCTTCACCTCCTGGAGGTATCCTGCCGGGGACGCGGGCGCATCCGACAGGATCACGGGGAGGACCTCCTCCACGGGCGTGCCCGCCCATCCGCCCTCGGCGAACGAGCTCCGCCCGCCCAGCATCAGGAAGCCACCGCCGCGCTCGGAGACGAAGTCGGCGATCATCTGGAGCTGGTCGTGCGAGAAGAACGATGCCTCCACGCTGCCCAGGATCAGCGCCCGGTAGCGGAAGAGCTCGGCGCGCGTCCGCGGGAAGCCGCCCACGAGCTCGTCGCCGTCGTCCACCGCGAGGCGGAGGTACTTCCCCTCGGCGCTGCGCTGGAGGACGACGAGCTGGAGGTTCTCGTCGTCGCGCACGGCCTGGCGCATGAACTTCAGCTCCCAGCTCAGCCCACCCCCGAAATAGAGGATCTTCTCGCGGTCGCCCCGCACCTCGACCTGGACGTCGCGCTCGTTGTTGCGATCGACGCGCTCGCCGTCCTGCAGGGGAATGCGGAAGCGCACCCGGTGCGCGCCCGCTTCGTCGAGCTGGAAGCCGATGTGCGCCACCACCGGCTCGCCGTCCGGGCCGAGCGTGACGTTCTGCTCGGCGAGGAGGCGGTTCTCGTCCTCGACGATGAGGGGAACGCTGCGCCGCCCCATCCCCGTCTGCGTCACCACCACGTCGACGAGCAGCGTGCTCCCCTCGAGCACCGCGCGGGGCAGCTCCACCCTCCCCACCTCGATGTCGGGGGTGAGCGACTCCTCGCCCAACCCGACGGTGAAGACCGGGACGCCCGCCGCCTGCAGCGGTACGAGCGACTCCGTGAGCGGGCGGTGACCGTTGTCCGCTCCGTCGGTGATCATCACCAGACCGGCCAGCGGGAGCCCGGCGAGCTCTTCGCGCGCGCCGTCCAGTGCCGTCCCCAGGTCGGTGTGCGTGCCGTTCCAGGTGAGCTCGTTCGGGCCGTCCAGGCGCGTGGCGGCCGACGAGAAACGGAAGAAGCGCAGCGTGAAGCGCTCCGAGAGCTGGTGGAGCAGGTCGCTCTGCTCGGGCGAGAAGGCGTCGGTGACGAACGCGCTCCGGGGCCGCCCGCCCGCGTCCGCGATGCTCATGCTGCGCGAGTCGTCGACCAGGATGCCCACGAAGTTCTGCTGGGGCACCACGGTCGACAGGATCAGCGAGGGCTGGAGCAGGCAGACGACCAGCACGCCCAGGAGCAGGACGCGGAGCCCCGCCATCGCGATGCGCTCGGGGCGCGCGGCCCGCCCGCGCGCGAGCGTGTAGGTGGCCACGGCCGCCGCGCCGAGCAGTCCTCCGGCCAGCACCCAGATCCGCACGCTCGTGGGGCTGGTGAAGGCGAAATCGCCCTGCTCGAAGACGAGAGGGCGGTACTTGAAGAGAAGCTCGAAGAGGCCGTTCATCGGCGCGGGTTCAATGGCTCATGGCGTAGACGATCATGTTGGTGCCCATCTCGTAGGCGTACGTCGACATGGGAAGAGGATACATCGGGTCCTCCGCCCACTCCCACGCGTCGCCCAGGTCCGTATTCCAGTTGATGATGACCATCAGCTCCCCCTCGTCGTCGAAGATGCCGCGCACGTGGGGGATGTAGCCGTCCTGCTCCCAGGTGTGGCCGTAGCCGCGGGTCACGGCCTCCCCGTTCCTCACGTTGGGGACCTGGAGCACGGTGTCGATCTGGTAGAAGGTCGAGAAGAGCGGGTGGCTCATGGGGAGCTCCACGATCGCCCGGCCGGGGAGCACCTTGCGGATGTTGTACTCGAACTGGGCCCACTCGTAGGAGCCCCAGAAGTCGTCGACCACGAGGATCCCGCCGGCGGCGAGGTAGTCGCGCAGGCCGTGGACCTGCTCGGGGGTGAGGTCCATGTGCCCCACCTCCACCGCGTAGAGCAGCGGGAAGTGGCGCAGCTTCGGGTCGGCGAGGTCGACCGGGTTCTCGAAGTCGTAGGCGTCGAGCCGGATCAGTCGCTGCAGCACGACGAGGAACTGCCGGTCCGCCTTGGGGAAGTCCGTGCTCCAGGAGTTGAAGCGCCGGCCCCAGCCCCGCCCGTTCCCGCTGCCGCCGCTGCTGTAGATCGCGCGCGTCCAGTAGAAGTCGTGACGCCCGGGCGGCTCGTCGGCGGGCGGAAGGCGGAGCTGCAGATCCTCCGACTCGGCGCGCGAAGGCCGCCGGATGCGGGGCAGGGTGTCCTGTCCGACCTGCTGCTCCAGGAACCCGAGCCCGATGTCGCGCGCCGCCTTCGGCTCGCGCCGCGGACCCGCGTCCGGGCCGCACGCTCCGGCGAGCGTCGAGACGACGAGGACCGCCAGGGTGGAGCTGGCTCGGGAGGGTAACCGCATGGCCTGGTATGCTGGAGTCGCGCGGGCGGCGGGTCCCGTTCTGCTACTTTGCCGCTTGGGGAAGGTTCCTGGCCCCCTGCCGTGGTCGTGCGCCGCATCCCCTTCGACCCCCGGGCGCCCGGTCTCGTTGAATCCTCCGGCCCGCTCGGACGTAGGGTGCGCTGTACTTCCAGCCGCCAAAGCGCAGATTTCGAGCATGAGCCGAAAACGAGGGCAGCCCCTGGTGATGGCGACGCGGAGCGTCACGCTCCGCGACTTCATGATCTTCCAGCTCAAGCTCCTGCTCGACGGCGGCAAGGACACGGTCGTGTTCTTCCTGTCGATCGGCGCGATCCTGCTCGACTTCATCTCGGGCAGGGGCCGGCGTCCGCGGCTCTTCTACTCCGTGCTGCGCATGAGCGAGAAGTTCGACCTGTGGATCAACCTGCACGGGGTCGTGCAGCGCCTCGAGGAGGAGGAGCTGGACGATGGGCTCTTCGGAGCGAGCGACGCGGGTGCGGATTCGCTGATCGGCCAGATCGAGAAGGTCGTGCGCGGCGGCGACGTCCCGAGGTCGCGCCAGGCCGGGAAGGTCGGCCCGGAAAAGCACGACCCGTCCTGACACGACGCCGCGAAGCTCTCCTTACTTTCGCGCACGAGGCGCGGCCTCCAGATTGGCGCCGTTTTGCGTCACTTCCCAGGAGGCTCCGCCGTTGCGTCGTTCCAGCCCGACCCTGCTCTCCATCGCAGTCTGCCTGATCGCGGCGACCCCCGCGCTCGCCCAGGTAGCGGCCACCCGTAGCGAGGGCGACCGCCTGCGCATCGACGCGGTCGAGGCCGAGGCGGGCGTGCGCGTGGACGGCGTGCTCGACGACGAGGTGTGGAGCCGGGCGCGCCCGGTCACGGGCTTCGTGCAGGCGGAGCCCCGCGAAGGGCAGCCCGCCACGGAGCGTACCGAGGTGCGCATCGCGTGGGACGCCGAGAACCTCTACATCGGGGCCTACCTGCACGACGAGGCGCCGGACGGCGTCGTCGTCACCGACATCAAGAAGGACTTCGTGGAGACCGAGCAGGACGCCTTCTCGGTGATCCTCGACACCTTCCACGACCGGCGGAACGGATACCTCTTCAGCACGAACCCCGAGGGCGCCCGCGCGGACCAGCAGGTCGCCAACGAGGGGCGTGAGATCAACCAGAGCTGGGACGCAATCTGGCGCGTGCGCTCGCGTCGCGTGGAGGACGGCTGGACCACCGAGATGGCGATCCCCTTCCGGGCGCTCCGCTTCGACGAGGGCGTGGACCGGCCGTGGGGGATCAACTTCCGTCGGCGAATCCGCAGGAAGAACGAGATCGCCTACTGGTCGCCCGTGCCGCGTGCGTACGAGCTGACGCGCGTGTCGCTGGCCGGGGACCTGTACGGCCTCCCGCGCGCGTCCGGCGGTCGGGACCTGCGGGTGAAGCCGTACGTGATGGGCGCGGAGGTGCGCGCGACCGGGGTGAAGGACTACGAGACGCGCCGCGAGGTGGGTGTGGACATGAAGGCGCGCGTGCTGGATGCGTTCACGCTCGACCTCACCGTGAACCCGGACTTCGCGCAGGTCGAGGCGGACGTCCAGCAGGTGAACCTGACGCAGTTCAGCCAGTTCTTCCCCGAGAAGCGCGAGTTCTTCCTCGAGAACTCCGGGCTCTTCTACGTGGGGGACGCCGCGCGCAACAACCGGGTGAACGCCGTGCCCACGCCCGACGAGGACCTGCTCCTCTTCTTCTCGCGACGCGTCGGTGTGGCCGACGACGGGCGGGCGATCCCGATCCGCGCCGGCGGGCGGCTCACCGGTCGCGTGGGAGGGACGAACATCGGCGCGATCGCCATGCGCACGGACGACGTGGGCGGGACGCCGGGGAGCGACTACGCCGTGCTCCGCGTCCGGCAGAACGTCCTGGAGGGCTCGGACGTCGGGGCGATCTTCATGATGCGCGACGCGCGTCGCGCCATTCCCGACCTGGGCGACGACTACAACCGCGTGTACGGTGCGGACGCGAACATCCGCTTCTTCGGCAACGTCGACTGGAACACCTACGTGGTCGGGACGAAGTCGCCGGGCCTCGACGCCGGGCAGTACGCCTGGCGCACGTCGCTGAACCGCGAGGCCAACTTCGTCCACATCAAGGTCGGCGCCATGCAGCTCGGCGACGGCTTCCGCGACGACCTGGGCTTCTATCGACGCACTGGCGTGCGGAAGTACCTCATCGACTTCGGCCTGCGCCCCCGTCTCGACGTCATGCGCAGACACGGCGTGCGCGAGATGCACCCGCACATCGTGTGGAACTACTACGAGGATCTCTCGGGGCGGATGGTCGCGAAGAACCTCCATTCCGGATACACCTTCTTCATGAGCGACGGGGCGTACTGGGAGCTGAGCGTGAACCCCGCGTTCGAGCGGATCGAGGCGCCGTTCCGGATCTCCCCCGACATCGACGCGATCCCGGCGGGCTCCTACGGGTGGACCACCTGGCAGTTCAAGGGGAGCACGGACCCGAGCCGGATGGTCGCCGTGGGCGTGACCGGCATCGTCGGCGGGCTGTGGAGCGGCACCCAGCGTACGGTCAATACGAACATCACGCTCCGGCCGTCCTTCCGCTTCTTCCTGGACGCGGCGCTGCAGCGCACCTACGGGGACCTGGACCTCCCCGACGCGCGCTTCACCAAGACGTTCTGGACGTTCCGATCGAACTACTCGTTCAACACGAACATGTTCATCGACGCGCTCGTCCAGTACGACCCCGGCTCCGAGCTGATCAACACCAACGTCCGCTTCAACCTCATCCACCACCCGCTGAGCGACCTCTTCATCGTCTTCAACGAGCAGCGCTTCGCCACGGGCGAGGACGTGCCCCCGGGCCGCGGGCTCACGATCAAGGCGACGCAGATGGTGGCCTTCTAGAAGGCCGACGCGCGCGGAGTGCAATCCTTCCCGGCGACAGCGTAGGTATCTGCGACCCCGAGCCACTGGCGTGCGGACCGCACGCGGCTTAGTCTGTGACTTCTTCGGGGTTGCTGGAAGATTGAAGGATCAGGCCACGGCGCTCGGCCCCCCCTTGTCGTCGTGGCCAACGGCTTCTCATGTGGCCGGACCAGGTGGTGGGCGGGCGACCCCGCTCTCGAGCGTGGATCGGTCGGCTGTGCCGGGGGGCACGGCCGGCGGTGAACGGATAACGGCAGCAGGGGCTGTCGTGCGACCGGGTCGGGTTGGGAGGGGAACCATCACCCTGGAGAGAGGGGGGGCCGCATGTCACAACGTCGTTCGTTTATGTTGATTCTGGCACTCTGCCTGTTGCTCCCGGGCCTGCTGTCGGCGCAGGAGACGCTGATCGTGGGCACGGTGAAGAGCCGAACGGGCGAGCCGGTGCGTGGCGCCTACGTGCTGATCTCGTCGATCAGCGCGGGGACGCTCACCAACGACGCCGGCAACTACCGCCTGACGGTCTCGGCCGCCCAGGCGACCGGAAGCGTCACGCTCGAGGCGCAGAGCATCGGGTACAGCTCGGTGAGCGTCGAGGTGGACCTCGCGCCGGGCACGACGATCCGGCAGGACTTCACGCTCACGGAGCAGGCGATCTCGCTGCAGGAGGTCGTCGTGACCGGAACGGCCGGTCGGCTCGAGCGGAAGGCGCAGGCCGCCGTGGTCGACAAGGTCGACGCCGCACGCGTCACCGAGGTGGCGCCCATCACGAACATCCAGAACCTGCTGCAGGCGCGTGTTCCCGGCGTGCACCTCGACGCCGGGTCCGGCTCGGTCGGCACCGCCGGGCGGATGCGTATCCGCGGGATGTCGTCGATCTCGCTCTCGAACGAGCCGCTCGTCTTCATCGATGGCATCCGCATGGACGCGACGCAGGGCACGGGCGACGACGGTGCCCAGGCGTTCAGCGTGTCGGGTCAGAGCGTCAGCCGCCTGAACGACCTCGCACCGGAGGACATCGAGTCGATCGAGGTCGTGAAGGGCCCGGCCGCGGCCACGCTCTACGGCGCCGACGCCTCCGCCGGCGTGATCAACATCATCACGAAGCGCGGCCGCGCGTCCGGCGGCTTCACGCAGTCGGTGTCGGCCGAGTACACCGGAACCAACACGAACTTCGATACGCCCGTCAACGAGGCGGCGTGCTCGGCCTCCGACGTGACCAGCGCGGACCGCGTCCTCTGCTTTGGCAAGGCGGCGGGCACGCTGGTGACGGACAACCCGCTCGCGCGCCTCGACGTCTTCCAGCCCGGACATGCGCGCAACCTCGCGTACTCGATCCGGGGCGGCGGCACGGACTACGGCGTGTTCCTGTCCGCGACGGCGGACGACGAGCAGGGCTCGCTGCCGAACAACAAGTTCACGCGGCTGAGCTTCCGCTCGAACTTCGACTTCATCGTCAACCCTCAGCTGCGCGTCGAGGCGGGTTGGGGGATCTCCAAGACGAAGACGCGTCTGCCGTACTCCGACAACTCCGTGTACGGGATGGTGGCCGCGGGCTTCCTCGGCAGCCCGCGCACGGTGGGCACGGTGGCGGACGGCCTGTATTCGGGCGCCGGCGTCGGCGGGATCCAGGGGCGCGCGCAGATCGAGAACTACGACGACGCCTTCCGCTTCCAGCCGCGCGTCGCCGTGAACTGGGCGCCGGCGCAGCGCCTGACGAACAAGTTCACCATGGGCGCCGACCTGACGCGCACGTCGGCGTGGTCGTTCTTCCCCAAGAACGACGGCAGCTGGTATGCCTCCGACGCGTCCAACTCCGGCACGATCGACGAGGCGCGCCGGAGCGCGAACCGCTGGACCATCGACTACCTGGGGAACCTGACCGTCGACCTGTCGCAGGACCTGCGCACGGACATCTCGTGGGGCCTGCAGACCATCGTCACCAAGACCGACCAGGTGCGCGCGCACGGTGAGGGGCTGGTGGCCAACGCCGCGCGCTCGGTGGGCGCGGCCTCCACGCAGACCGGCTCGCAGTTCGTGAACGAGGCCCGATCGAACGGCGTCTTCAGCCAGATCCAGACGAGCTGGAAGGACAAGCTCTTCATGCAGATCGCGGGTCGCCTCGACCGCAACTCGGCGTTCGGCATCGAGTCGAAGTACTTCTTCAGCCCGAAGGCCGGCCTCTCGTACGTGGTGTCGGAGGAGCCGTTCTGGCAGAACTCGGCGCTCGGCAACCTCATCAGCACGTTCCGCGTGCGCGGCGCCTACGGCACGACGGGGCGTTCTCCGACGAGCGGCGCGCTCGCTACCTACAACACCGAGCCGTACGTCCTCTACGCCGACGGCAGCGTCCATCCGGGCGTGACGCCGCACGATCCGGGCAACGTCAACCTCAAGCCCGAGCGCGGCACCGAGGTCGAGTTGGGCTTCGAGGCGGGGCTGCTGGACGAGCGCGTGAGCCTCGAGGTGACGTACTTCGACAAGACGACGACCGACGCGATCCTGCGTCAGCCGATCGCGCCCTCGCTGGGCTTCGACCAGGACCCCTACGTGAACATCGGCAAGCTCACGAACAAGGGGCTCGAGGTCGCGGCGTCCGCGCGCATCCTGACCATGGACAACGTGGGCTGGGAGCTGCGCGGCACGCTCGCCACGCTCAAGAACGAGGTCGTGGACATGGGTGGGATCGAGCCGTTCGGCACCACCAAGCGCACCCGTGAGGGCGCTCCGGTGGGCTCGTTCCACACCTACAAGGTGAAGCGCATCGACGAGGCCGCCGGCGTCGCCATCGTGGGCGACACGCTGGAGTTCCTCGGCAACACGATCCCCGGTTGGGAGAGCACGCTCACCTCGACCGTGAACTTCGCGAAGTACTTCACGCTGTACGCCCAGCTCGACATGCGGGGCGACGTGCTGAAGCAGGACTTCACCGCCGACTTCCGCGACCGGCAGTTCCGCAACTCTCCCACCTACGTGCACCGTGACGATCTCTCCGCCGAGGAGCGCCTCGGCCGCTTCGGGCCGTTCAAGACGGAGAGCGGGGACGACATCTCCTTCAGCAACGTGAACGAGTGGTACATCACGGACGCGAGCTACATGCGTCTGCGCGAGGTGTCGCTGAGCGTCACCGCGCCGGAGAACCTCGCCACGGCGATGCGCGCACACAGCGCGACGTTCACCTTCGCCGCGCGCAACCTGAAGACATGGACGAGCTACACGGGCCTCGATCCGGAGACGACGTTCACCGAGGCCGAGGAGTTCTTCACGGTTCCTGCGGAGAAGAGGTTCTCGTTCCGCTTGAGCCTCACCTACTGAGATGAGAGGAGGCATCATGAAACGGCGTATTCATCAGATCGCGACGTTCGCGGCCCTTCTCTCCGTCACGGGCTGCACGGATTCCTTCTTCCAGATCACCGATCCGGACGAGCTGCAGGCCTCGGCCATCGATCCGGAGGCCGACGGGCCGGCGCTGGCGCGCTCCGCGTTCCAGAACCTGTCGACGGCGTTCGGTGGCATCGCGCTGTATTCGGCGTGGTGGGCGTACGAGGCCCGCGTCGGAGACACCTTCCCGACGCGCAACGAGTTCGGACGGCGCTTCATCACGGACACGAACGGCACGCTCAACGACGAGACGTGGAGCCCCCTCGTCCTGGCGGCCAGCTCCGGCGACCAGGTGGTGGGAACGCTCCAGTCGGTCGGCGGCCTGCCGACGGGCATCGCGGCCTTCTCCGAGGGCTACGCGCTGGTGCTGATGGCCGAGACGTTCTGCGAGGGCACGGTCGCCTCGAGCCCGGACGAGCCGGGTCCGAGGATGTCCACGGCCGACATGCTGTCGCTCGCGGTCGAGCGGCTCACGCTCGCGAACACGGAGGCCAAGAAGGCCGGCACGGCCGAGGGCGACGCGATCGCGACGGCGGCGATGGTGGGTGTCGCCCGAGCGCAGCTCCAGGCCGGCCACAAGTCGGAGGCGGCCGCCGCGGCCGCCCAGGTGCCCGCCGATTTCGAGTTCGACCTCAGGTACGTGGACGACGCGGCCAACCGCAACCGGCTCGGCAACAACCTGTGGGCGTTCACGACGTCCCGGACGTCGCTGGTGGTTCCGCCGGAGTACATCGCGATGGCGGACGCGGGTGACCCCCGCATCACGTACGAGGACGCGGGCAAGCTCGCCCAGGACTCCGAGCTCGAGTTCGTCAAGCAGAGCAAGTTCCTGGGGTACGGCGATCCGATCCGGCTCGCCTCGGGGCTCGAGGCGCGCTACATCGCCGCCGAGGCCACGGGGAGCATGGCCGACCAGCTCGCGCTCATCAACGAGCGTCGGGCGGTGGGCGGCGAGGGGGACTTCACCTCGTCGGATCCGACGGCTGTCTTCGCCGAGCTCATGCAGCAGCGCGTGCGGGACTTCTGGCTCGAGGGGAAGAAGATGGGCGACTATCGGCGCAACGGGGCCGCGGTGCCGTACTTCCTCCCGGACAACAGCGAGTACTACAAGTCCGGGGCCGGCAGCGTCGGCAACCAGCAGTGCTGGCCGGTGCCCGACGTCGAGAAGCGCACCAATCCCAACTTCGGGTGACCTGAACGGCGGCGCGGCCCCCGGGGGCGAAGTCCTCCGGGGGCCGCGCCCATTTTTCGCATCATGGGCTTTCGGATCAGGGGTCGTGTGGTGGTGGGGGTCGCGCTCCTGGCGTGGATGACCGCGTCGGGGGTGGAGGCGCAGCGCGCGCCGGTGGCCGTCGTCGGGCACCTGTACGACCTGGACGACGGACAGCCGATCGAGGGCGCGGTGGTGTCGCTCGCGGGTGTCTCGGCGCGCGGGGTGACGGACCCGCACGGCGCGTTCAGGCTGGCCGACGTGGCCCCGGGAGCGTATACGCTGCAGGTACGCCACATCGCATACGGCACGCACGAGCACGAGGTGGAGGTACCCGAAGGTCTCGACATGAACCTGGAGCTCCGCCTGTCCCGGCAGGCGCTCGAGCTCGAGCCGCTGAACGTGGAGGTGGCCCGACGCACGCCGACACAGAGCACGCGCAGCAACGTGATCACGCGCGAGCAGATCGCGAGCGTGCAGGGCCGCGCGCGCCACATCGGGGACGTGGTGCGCACCTTCATCCCGGGCGCCACCGTGACCGAGATGCGGGGCGGCTTCCTCTGCCTCGAGTTCCGCGGCGCCTCGGGGGCGCGCACCACCGGATGCAACTTCCCGCTGGTGGTGATGGACGGGCTCCCGATCACGGACGCGTACCACTTCCTCCGCGACCTGCGCGTCGAGGACCTGGAGCGCATCGAGTACGTCCCGGCGAGCCAGGGCGCGGCCCGCTACGGGATCGACGCCACCTACGGCGCGCTCGTCATCGAGACGCGCCGCTCCGGCATCGTGCAGGCCCCGGAGCCCGAGGCCCCCTCCGGGTTCCCCGCGTACGACTGGCGGCGCGAGCCGGGGGACCATCCCGCCTGGCGCAGCATGGCGGCAGCCGGGGTGGGCTCCGTCGTGGGCACGGGCGTCGCCCTGCTGGCGGTCGGTTGCTTCCCCGGATCCGCCGACCCCACGGGACCGTGCGTCCACGACGTGGCCACGGGTACCGCCCTGGGGGCGCTCGTCCTGCCGCTCGTGGGCTCGGCGCTGGGCGCGCGCTGGAAGGGGCGGACGGGGGCGTCGCGTGGCCGCATCCTCCCGATCCTGGGGATGGCGGCGGTGCCGGCGGCCGTCGGATACACGCTCTACCGGCAGGGCGTGGCGTCGGACTTCGCCGGGGAGCGCAGGATCGGGAGCGTGCTCGTCGTGCTGGGAACGCCCCTGGTCGCCACGCTGGCCGACCGACTCTTCCGCGCGCGCCGATGATCGGCCGCGCGTCCGTGAAGGGCTTTCACCACCAACCACGAGGGGGACGACGATGAACAAAGCGGCACGCGGAGCGGTGCACTGCCTCCTGCTGTTGGGGATCGCCGTCCCCTGTCGGGTCGACGCGCAGGCCCCCATGAAGAAGCTCTCGTTGGAGAGCTACCTCGACATGGAGTCGGTATCGAGCCCGCAGATCTCGCCCGACGGCGCGACGATCGTGTACGCGCGCGGGTGGATCGACAAGATGAACGACCGACACGAGTCGTCGATCTGGATCATGAACGCGGACGGCAGCCGGAACCGCTTCCTGGTGGACGGCTCCTCGCCCGTGTGGTCCCCGGACGGCACGCGCATCGCCTACACGGCGCGGGGCGAGCCGGCGGGGACGCAGATCTTCGTGCGCTGGATGGACGACGAGGGAGCGATCACGCAGGTCACGCGCGTCGACAACGGGCCCTCGGGCATCCGCTGGTCGCCGGACGGGCGCTGGCTCTCCTTCACCATGTCCGTGGACGACGAGGAGAGCTGGGGGATCCACCCCCCCGGGAAGCCGGACGGCGCGAAGTGGACGGCGGACCCGAAGATCGTGACGCGCGCCGACTACCGGCAGGATCGCCAGGGCTTCACCGACACCGGGTGGCGCCACGTCTTCGTGGTGCCCGCCGAGGGCGGCACGCCGCGCCAGCTCACGGACGGGAAGTGGAACCACTCCGCCCCCGTGTGGTCGCCGGACGGGAAGGCGCTGCTCTTCTCGTCGCTGCGCACCGAGGACGCCGAGCTCGCGTGGCGCGAGTCCGAGATCTACGCCGTGGACGTGGCGAGCGGGCAGATCCGCCAGCTGACGCACCGGAAGGGCGTGGACACCGACCCGATGCCGTCGCCCGACGGGAAGCTCATCGCGTACAGGGGTGACGACTGGAACGACGACACCTATCGCAACAACAAGGTCTACGTGATGAACCCCGACGGCTCGAATCCCCGCATGATCTCGGGGGACTTCGACCGTCAGGCGTCCGACTTCACGTGGGCGCCGGACGGGAGCGGCCTCTACTTCACCGCGAACGACGCCGGCAGCCGGAACCTGTGGTTCCTGTCGCTGTCGTCCGGTGCGCGCCAGCTCACCGAGGGCACCCAGCTCCTCGACATCGGATCGTTGAGCGCCTCCGGAACGCTCGTGGGCACGCGCACGAGCTTCCACGAGCCCGGTGACGTGGTGTCGCTGAACGTGAAGGGGCCCGGGACGGTCCATCAGCTCACGCACGTCAACGACGACGTGCTCGCGGGCGTGAAGCTCGGCGACGTCGAGGAGATCCGCTACACGTCGGTGGACGGCTTCCAGATCCAGGGCTGGGTCGTGAAGCCTCCGGACTTCGATCCGTCGAAGAAGTACCCGCTCATGCTGTCGATCCACGGGGGCCCGCACAGCATGTACACGGTGGGCTTCAACTTCGGGTGGCAGGAGCACGCGGCGAACGGGTACGTCGTGCTCTACCTGAACCCGCGGGGGAGCACCGGATACGGGAGCGCCTTCGCCAACGCGATCAAGAACGCCTACCCGGGGAAGGACTTCGACGACCTCATGAAGGGCGTCGACGAGGTTCTGGGCCGCGGGTACGTGGACCGGAACAACCTCTTCGTCTACGGCTGCTCGGGCGGCGGCGTGCTGACGTCGTGGACCGTCGGCCACACGGACCGTTTCGCCGCGGCCGCGGCGATGTGCCCGGTGATCGACTGGATCTCCTTCGTGGGCAACACGGACAGCCCGGGGTGGTACCGGAACTTCGAGAAGCTCCCCTGGGAGGATCCGAGCGAGCACCTGCGGCGCTCGTCGCTCATGTACGTCGGCAACGTCAAGACGCCCACGATGCTCATGACCGGCGTGAACGACCTGCGCACGCCGATCCCCCAGACGGAGGAGTTCTACGAGGCGCTCAAGATCGAGGGCGTGCCCACCGCGATGATCCGCTTCAACAACGAGTGGCACGGGACGTCGAGCACGCCGTCGAACTTCCTGCGCACGCAGCTGTATCTGCGGGCATGGTTCAAGCGTTACGCACGGGGGGCGGCGGTCACGGAGGAGCCGTGACCAGGAGGCGTTGATGGAGAAGAGGGGCGGCTGGACCCGGACCCGTCCGATACGCGTGGCGGCGCTGTGCACCGTCCTGGCGGCGTGCGGGTCCGGGCAGCGCGGGGCCACCGGGCCCAGCCTCAGCAGTCACAGCCCGATCACGCGTGAGGAGATCGGGGACCGGGGCGCGCTCGACCTGTACAGCGTGGTGCAGCAACTCCGCCCGAACTGGCTGCAGAGTCGGGGTCAGGTGACCCCGGTGGGCGGGGCGCGGACCGTGCGCGTCGTGATCGACGGCCGCCTGCAGCCGGGCGCGGTGGAGGTGCTGCGCTCGCTGCGCGGAACCGAGGTCCACGAGCTCAGCTACATGAGCGGCCAGGACGCGCAGACCCGCTTCGGGATGGACACGGAGGCCGGCGTGATCATCGTCACCACCGAGAGGGGCGTGGGCGGCACCCCGGACGCCTGAGGTCGAGCAGGGGCGCGGGGGGGGTGGACGAGCCTCCCCGCGCCCCCGCATCCTTCCGGGACGGGTGCCGCGGGTGGCGGTGCCGCACGAGCGTGAGGAGGTGGCGACATGCGGAGGTGGCGTCCCGCGACCGGGTGGATCGTGCTGGTCCCGGTCGTCGTGCTGGCCGCGTCGGGCGGAGGCGTTCCGGCCGGGGCACAGGAGCCCGCTCCGATCCCGGCGGGCCGTGCGTCGCCTCCGGGCACGTACGGTGCCATCGACGTCGTCCACTACGACATCGAGATCGGTCTCCCCGCGCCGGGCGGTACCTCCTTCGACGGAACCGCCACGCTCCTCCTCACCCCGGCGCGCGCGGGCGTCGACGCGGCCGTGCTCGACCTCACCGGCCTCGCGGTCACGAGCGTGACGGTGGACGGGTCCCCGCGGGAGTACCGGTACAGCGACGGCCGCCTCGCCGTGCCGCTCGGGCCGGGCGCGTCGCCGGCCGACACCTTTCGCGTGGAGGTCCGCTACGGCGGCGTACCGGACGACGGGCTGATCTTCCGGCGCAACGTGCACGGGCGCCCGTCCGTGTTCGCCGACAACTGGCCGAACCGCGCCCGCTTCTGGTTCCCCTCCGTCGACGACCCGTCGGACAAGGCCACCGTGAGCTTCACGGTCCACGCGCCGGCGTCGTGGATCGTGGTGGCCAACGGTGCGGAGGTGGGGACACCCACGGACGGACCGGCCACGCGCAGCGGCGCGCCCCGGCGCACCTGGCGGTGGTCCATGGACACCGCCGCGTCGCCCTACAACTTCGTGATCGGCGCCGCAGACATGGAGGAGATCCCGCTGGGCACGGCGGCCTGTGGGAGGGCGCCGGCCTCGCAGCGCGACGACGGGTGCGTCGAGGTGTCGGCGTGGCTCCTGCGCGAGGACACTTCCCAGGCGCACATGTCCTTCCGGCGCGCGCCCCAGATGGTCGACTACTTCTCCGAGCTCATCGGCCCCTTCGCCTTCGAGAAGCTCGCGCACGTGCAGTCGGCCACGCGCTTCGGCGGTATGGAGAACGCGTCGGCCATCTTCTATACGGAGGACGGCCTCGCCTCGCACCGCGACATGGAGGGCACCGTCGCCCACGAGACGGCCCACCAGTGGTTCGGGGACGAGGTCACCGAGGCCGACTGGCCCGAGCTGTGGCTCTCCGAGGGGTTCGCCACCTACTTCGGCCACCTCTTCTTCGAGCACGCGGACGGAGTCGCCGAGTTCCGGCGGCGGATGGAGGAGAGCCGTCGGGACTACCTCTCCTCGGGCGTGACCGGCCAGGCGGTGATCGACCCCGACCAGCAGGACCTCTTCGCGCTCCTCAACGCGAACAACTACCCGAAGGGCGCGTGGGTGCTGCACATGCTGCGCGGCATCATGGGGGACGACGGCTTCTTCGAGGGGATCCGCCAGTACTACCGGCGCTACAGCGGGCGCAACGCGACCACCGACGACTTCTGCGAGGTCATGGAGTCCGTGGCGGGCCAGGACCTCTCCTGGTTCTTCGAACAGTGGCTGCGCCAGCCCGGCTACCCGGTCCTGAACGCGGACTGGTCGTGGGACGCGACGACGCGGGAGGTGATCGTCACCATCGAGCAGGCGCAGGACGCCGCCTGGCCCGTCTTCCGCCTCCCGCTCCAGATCGCGATCGAGCGCGGGGCGGGCGAGTCCGAGCGGCACGACGCCGAGGTGGTCGGGCGCGTGCAGCGCTTCCGTTTCGCCGGGGCCACGCGGCCCACCGGCGTCACGCTCGACCCCGACGGCTGGGTGCTGAAGGGCGACGGCCGCACGCAGGAGGTGGCCCCGACCGGGGCGCACGTCCAGGGGAGATGACGGGAGCCCCCGTCGCCGGGCGTCCGGTCTTCAAGATCTGCTGCATCCAGGACGAGGCGGAGCTTGGCCTGGCGGCCGCGGCCGGCGCGCGCTTCGTCGGGCTCGTCGGCGCGATGCCGAGCGGCCCGGGGCCCATCCCCGACGCCGAGATCGCGCGCCTGGCCGCGTCCGCGTCCGGGGTCACGCCCGTGCTCCTCACCGCGCGCACCGCGGCCGACGACATCGCCGCGCACGTGCGTGCCACCGGCGTGCCGGCCGTCCAGATCGTGCGCGCCGTCGCGCCCCCGGTCCGCCTCGCGCTCAAGCGCGCCCTTCCCGCCCTCGAGATCCTCCAGGTGGTCCACGTCCAGGGGCCGGACGCCGTGGAGGAGGCGGTGGCGGCCGCCGAGGGTGCGGACTGGCTCCTCCTCGACTCGGGCCGTCCGTCCGCGGCCGTCGCGGAGCTCGGCGGCACGGGCCGCGTCCACGACTGGACGCTCAGCGCCCGCATCGTCGAGGCGGCGCCGATCCCGGTCCTCCTGGCGGGCGGGATGCACCCCGGCAACGTCGCCGACGCGGTGCGCGCCGTGCGCCCCCGAGGGGTCGACGTCTGCTCCGGCCTCCGTGACGCCGGGGGGAGGCTGATCCCGGAGCGGCTGCGGTCCTTCGTGGGGGCGCTCGCTCAGGCCGGGGAGCGGTGAAGCGCGATCGGCTCCGCGGGCGTCGCCTTCCCCGAGCAGCCCCATCCACCCCGACGGCCCAGCCAGGTGCTCCACGCGATCCGGTAGTGGAGGGAGCTGGGCGTGATCACCAACGCCCCCGGGAAGCCACGCTGCGCCAGCCCCGCCACCATCCGCCCGATGCCGGTCCCGCCCTGGCCGACCGATTCGGGCCCGCCGCCGAAGAGGCGTACGTGCGTGAGCCGGCGACCCACGGTCCGCAGCAGGTCGTCGACGTCGCCGGGGTCGGTGGCGCCCGGCAGGAAGTCCCATGCCACCTCCACCGACGGCGCGGCCGTCGCCGCCTCGGCGAGCAGGGCGGCGTCCGGGGATGAGACGACCAGGGGTCGGTGCGCGCCGGCGAAGGCGGCCGCGGCCCGCCGGAGATCCTGGAGCCGGGCGCCCGCGACGAGGGGAACGAGCAGCGGAGGCGAGGCGCCGTGCACGCTCCCGGTCGGGACATCGGGGAGGGCATCGGCATCGGCGAGCCTGAAGCTGGTGAGCACGACGCCCCCGGCCCGGGCATCCGCAGAGGCGCGCGTGCGGGAGGCCTCGGCGTCGAGCCGCACCCCATGGCCGTCGCCGTCGACGAGCTCGAGCCCGTCCAGGCCCTTGCGCCGGCACGCCCGGACCAGCTCGTCGAGGTGCGCGTCCGGCGCCGCCGACGAGGCGAGTGTGAGCCTCACGATGTCTCCATCGTCCGGGAGATGGCGACCTTCCACACGGCCGGGCCGCGTTCACGGTAGCTCCAGGAGAAGTTCCCCGCCCGCTCGGCGGCGAGCTGGTACTGGAGCGGCACCGGGTCGTGGTCGTTGACGAGGACGAACGATTCCCCCGGCGCGAGCGCGTCGAATGTGGCGAAGATGGCGGGGTGCTTCTCGCGGGGAGGGATCGGCCTCACGTCCAGCACGCGCTCGGTCGGCGACGCCCGCCGGATGAAGACCCGCACCAGGTCGCAGGCCTGTTGGCGCACCTCCCAGGCGAACCCCCGCTCCTCCAGCTTCGGGAGCAGGAAACGGGGGACGCGCTCGTTGATGTGGACGAGGGTCGCGCCCGCGTCGAGCTCCTCCAGCGCCGCGAGCGTGCGTACCATGGGCTCCGGCGGCTCGAGGCCGCGGACGTCGAGGACGACGACACCGTCCCCGGATGTGTCGTCCCCCTCCGCGCCCGCTTCCGGCTCGACCGCGGGCCCGGCCGCGCTCGACGCGTCGCCGTCGGCCGCGAAGAACCAGATCCGCCAGTCGTCGTCCGCCAGACGCTCCGTCCAGTGGTCGAGACCCTGGGCCGCCATGACGCCGTAGAGCGGCCGGGGCTCGAAGATCGCGCGCAGCCGGAGCACGCCGTCACGGGGGAGCTCCCGTCTGGCGGACATGATGCGGGCGAACGGCTCGCGCCCCGACCGGAGGTCGTCTCGGACGTCCACGTCCAGGATGCGCGCCTCGTCCATCTCCCGGAGGAGCGTGGGGATTCCTTGGTCGCTCACAGCACACCTTCCTCGATGAGGCCCGGATGCCAGCGCGGCTCCCAGACCAGGTTCGCGTTCACGTGCTCCACGCCCGGCAGGGCGTAGACGGTGGCCAGGACGCCCTGGCGGATGACGCCGTTCAACGGACAGCGTGGCGTCGTGAGGGTGAAGGTCACGCTCACGTCGGCGCCGTCGACGGCGACGCCGTAGACGAGGCCGAGCGAGACGATGTCGACGCCGACCTCGGGGTCGACCACTGCTCGGAGTGCGTCACGGACGTGGTCCGGGGTGGGTGGGGTCGGGGTCATGGGGCAGCTCCCTGCGGCATCGAGGGTGCGTCGCCCCGTGGGGCGGCGGCCACGGCGGATGTCGGATCCGGCCGGCGGCGTGCGAGCGCGCCCATCTGGGCGGCGAGGATCGTCGCACCGACCGCGAAGAGGGCCGCGCCTCCGCGGGTGAGCGGCTCCATGCCGGCGCCGACACCGATGGCCAGGCCGATCGTGCCGGCCGCGAGGAAGCCGCCGGAGGCCGAGGCCCACCGGGCCGAGTAGAGCTCGGCGACCCTGGGCACGGGCGCACGCCCGGCCAGCGGGCCGAAGCGGTGATACCAGACCAGGAACGGGACGATCTTGTAGTGGTGCGCGGCCACGAACAGGCTGATCGCCAGCACCAGGAGGAGGACGTAGGCCGTGGCGATCCGCGGGCGGGTGAACCCCGTCGCGAGGAGGAGGACGCCCAGCGCGGCCGCGGCCCCCAGCAGCACGAGCGCGGCGCCCGCGAGGCGCATCCCCGGGTCGAGCACCCGCCGCCGCCGCGTCCGGTAGAAGGCCCGGGCCTGGAAGAGGAAGGCCGCCAGGCCCTCGACGATCAGCGCGGCCGCGAACCAGCGCGCGGCCGGGGCCGCCACGTGGTGCACCGCGAAGAGGAGTGCGGTGCCCGCGGCGAGGAGCGCGACGGCCACCTTCCCCATCCGTTCGTCCGCGCCGTGGCTCAGGAGGAACATGGGGAGGAGGCGGTGGCCCACGCCCACCATCACCATGAGGACCCATCCGATCAGCGCGACGTGCAGGTGCGTGCCCAGCGCCACGAAGCGGTCGCCGCCCAGGAAGCCCCAGCGGAGGTTCGCCGCGAGCGCCCCCCCGATCAGAACCGTCAGGACCAGGAACGAGCAGGCGGAGGCGAGCGCCCACCACGTCACGTCGCGTGTGCGTGCCCGGCGGAGCGTCGCGGCGAGGTTCACGGCGAAGAGGAGGAGCGCGGTGCCGAAGAGGGAGGCTCCGGTGCCGATCGCGCCCGGCGCGTAGTGCACGAGACCGGCCACGAACAGGGCCAGCCCGGGCACGAAGATCCACAGGGTCGCGTGGGCGAGCCGCTCCCAGCGGATGGATTCACCCAGCGCCACGGGAAGGAACTGGTAGAGAGCGCCCATGATCGACGTGGTGATCCAGCCGAGCGTGAAGAGGTGGGTGACCGCCGTGACCCGTGGGAGGAGGTACGCGCCCAGGGCCAGCTCCGGTGCGACCACGACCAGCCCCGCCGCGCCGAGCACGAGGAAGGCCGTGGCCACGGCGAAGTGCGCACCCGGGAGCGAGAAGGGTGGGGGAGGGGCGGTGCCGAGGGCGTCGGCGGGCATGGCCATCGGCGGCGGCGTCACGCGGCGTCCCCCCGGCCGGACCCTGCGACCGCGTAGGTGCAGGCGCCGTCGCCGTCCGGGAGGTATTCGACGCGCGCGAGCCTCTCGCCGACGAGGGCGCGCACGAACGCGATCTCGGCCCTGCACGGCGCCCTGGTGACGTCGACGAGCTCGCGGAGGGGGCAGTGGCAGAGTCGGAGACGGGGGCGCTCGTCGGCGTCCCCGCGGACCACCTCCGCCATGTACCCCTCCTCCGTGAGGATGCGGGCGGCCTCCTCGAGGCGCGCCGCTCCCTCCAGGCCGTCGAGGCGCTCGAGCGCGACGCGGCGCCGCACCTTCGCGGAGCGGTCGAGGTAGCGGACGAGCAGCTCGTGCTGACCCTCCTCCCCGAGGAAGGCCGCCAGCCCGCGCAGGACCTCGGCCTCGCGGCTCGGGAAGAGCGCCTGGGCATCGTCCGTGAGCCCGAAGACCTGCTCCGGGCGACCGGGACGCGCTCCCTCGGGCCCGGGGGCGCGCCGGGTTCCGACCCGCCGCACCATGCCGCGCGCCAGGAGGGCCTTCACCTGGGAGCGCACGGTCTCCACGCTCAGGCCGAAATCGCGGGCCAGCTCCGGCACGCTGGCCTCGCCTCGCCGCTTGAGCCGGTCCACGATGCGTCGGGCGCTGTCGTCCATCGGAAACTCCATCGTCGGTCCTCCGGATGGCCGCCGGGTGGACTCCACGATGATCCGTCGCTGGGGTATTGTCAATAATATCATGATGTAAATCATGGTATTGAGAGGGGCCCGTCCGGCTTTGCCGGCCCACCCGTAGGGATTTCCCCCACTCCGCCCCCAAGGGAATCCCCACCGGGAGCCGCCTCTACCTCCCGACACCCCCTGAAAAGCCTTGCCCCTAGCTTGGTCGTGGGCCAGCAGCCTCCGGGCTGCACAGACAAACCGACCCTCATCTCTGCGGGGGAAGGATGGCGATGAAGCTCCCGACCGTCGGCGCTGCGGCGCTGGCGGACCGAGAAGTATCCGTACGCACCGTGACCGACCTCGCCGTCGAGGTCGTCTCCGACTCCGGTGAAGGCGCACAGAAGTGCGGCCAGATCTTCGGGGCGGTCTCCGCCAAGATGGGCAACGGCGTGTGGACCGTGGAGATCATTCCGGCCGAGGTCGAGCCTCCCCCGCGCCAACCGGCAGGTGCCTCGGGCATCCGCATCCGGCTGGGCGCCAAGGAGGTCACGAACTGGGGCGACGACACCGACGTCGTGATCGCGTTCAACGAGCAGGCGCTCCTGGGGCGCCACCGGCTGCACGCGCTCTCGAACGACGCGATCATCCTGCTGGAGAGCATGTGGGCCACCCACCCGGATCCCGCGATCCGGAAGCAGTGGGAGGAGGCCCTGGAGGAGCTCTCCGGGTGCAACTACACGATCATCGAAGTCCCCATGGAGGAGCAGTGCCTCACCGTGGTGGACAACCCCCGCAAGGGGAAGAACATGTTCGCGCTGGGGATCCTGTGCGAGCTGTTCGGTCGTGACGTGGAGCGCGCCAAGGAGCAGATCGCCCACGCCTTCCGCTCCAAGAAGAAGGAGATCACGGAACGGAACCACGCGTTGCTCGACCTGGGCGCCTCGTGGGCCAGCGAGCACCTCGACATCCGCTACGAGATCCCGACCATGCCGGAGGGCGCTCCGATGGTCGTGATGAACGGCAACGAAGCCGCCGCGCTGGGCGCCGTCGCCGCCGGGCTCGAGTTGGCGGCGATGTACCCGATCACCCCGGCCACCAGCGTGTCGCACATGCTGGGCGAGATCTTCGAGAAGTACGGCGGCACGCTGCACCAGGCGGAGGACGAGATCGCCGCCGCCGGCGTTGCCATCGGCGCCTCGTACGCGGGCCGGTGCGCGTTCACGATCACGTCGGGACCGGGGATGGCGCTGAAGACCGAGTTCCTCGGCCTGGCGATCATGACCGAGATCCCGCTGGTGCTCATCAACGTGCAGCGGGGCGGGCCCAGCACCGGCCTGCCGACCAAGGTGGAGCAGTCGGACCTCCTGGCCGCGCTCTACGGCCAGACGGGCGACGCGCCGCACGTGATCGTGGCGCCGGCGACGATCGAGGAGTGCTTCCACATCATGACCACGGCCCGGCGGATCGCCGAGACCCTGCGCACCGTGGTGATCGTCCTCTCCGACGCGAACCTGGCCACCGGCGTGGCGCCGTTCGCCCGCCCGCAGCTGTCCCCAACGTGGCAGGCGTCGCCGCCCGACCTGAGGCCGCTGCCCGCCGGCTCGAAGCCGTACGACTGGAACGAGCGGACGGGCATCTCCCGCCGTTTCGTTCCCGGACAGGCCGGGGGTGAGCACACGCTCACCGGCCTCGCGCACGACGAGCGCAGCAAGGTGGCCTACGACGCCGAGACGGTCGAGCGCTCACACACGGCGCGCAGCCGCAAGATCGCCGCGTTCCAGAAGTCGTTGCTCCCGCCCGAGGTCAACGGGGATCCCGAAGGTGGCGATCTCCTGATCGTCGGATGGGGGAGCACGAAGGGCGCGATCGAAGAGGCCGTGGCACGCGCCCGCGCGCAGGGGCTGAGCGTCTCGAGCACCCACCTGACGTTCCTGTCCCCGCTGCAGCCCGGCCTCCCCGAGATCTTCGCGCGCTTCAAGAAGGTCATGACGGTGGAGATCAATTACTCGGACAAGAAGGGCGACCCGTTCGTCGACGAGTACAACCGCCGGCGCGGGCAGCTCTCCATCCTCCTCCGCTCCGCCACCCTCGTCGACGTGGACTGCTGGACGCGCGTGCTCGGCGAGCCGCTGCGCCCGGCCCAGATCGTCCAGGCCATCAAGAAGAACATGCCCGGAGGTGTGGCATGATCATGGAAGCTTCCTGCTCGCTGCTCCACGCCGGCCAGGACGAGGACGACCGCGTCTTCGAGATGGGCGACTACCAGGGCCCGGTGGCCCGGTGGTGCTCCGGCTGCGGTGACCACTCCGTCCTCGCGGCCGCCCAGCGCCTCATGGTGGACCAGCAGCTCCAGCCCGAGACCACCGTCTTCGTGTCGGGGATCGGCTGCTCCAGCCGCTTCCCGCACTACATGAAGACCTACGGCTTCCACGGCATCCACGGGCGTGCGCTCCCCATCGCCACCGGCGTCAAGCTGGCCCGACCGGAGCTGGACGTCTTCGTGGTCATGGGCGATGGCGACTGCGTGTCCATCGGCGCGGGGCACTGGATCCACGCGATCCGCTACAACCTGGACATGGTCGCGCTGCTGCTGGACAACAACATCTACGGCCTGACCAAGAAGCAGACGTCGCCGACCACGCCGCAGGGCTACAAGTCGAACACGCAGCCCTACGGCAGCTACCTGCCGCCCATGAACCCGCTGGTGACCACGCTGAGCGTGACCAACGCGTCGTTCGTGGCGCAGACGGCCGAGTGGGTCCCGGCACACCTCTTCGCGACGCTCAAGGCGGCGCACGAGCACCGCGGCTTCGCGTTCGTGCGCATCCTGCAGCGCTGCCCGCACTTCACGCCCGACCTCTACACGGAAGCCGTGAAGAAGCCGGACGTGGTGGAGATCCTCGACCACCCCGAGGGGATCCGGGTCGACGGGCTCGACAAGATCTACAAGAACCAGGTCCGTCACGACCCGTCCGACATCCACGCGGCCCGGGAGCTCGCCGAGGACGCCTCGGTGGTCCGCCTGGGCCTCTTCTTCCGCGACGAGGCCCGCCCCCGCTACGAGGAGACGCGGACGCTCGCCAAGCGCACCGCGCGCGAGAAGATGGACCTCCTCAACCAGGATTTCGACCGCTATGCCGTCTGAGACCAAGTCGACAGCAGGCGCCGGCGCGCTGGCGCTGAAGGCCCTGGCGGCCCTCGAGCCCCGGGTGGACGCGTTCCATTCCGCCGTGGCGACCGCCGAGGAGGAGATCCGGTCGTTCGTGACCAACCGCCGCGGCGCCTCCGTGTCCCGCGCGGAGCAGACGCTGGCCGAGCTCGGGCCGTTCGCGGCGGGGCGCATCGATCCCGACGCGTTCGCCGCGCTCGTGCTCGACGGCGAAGAGCTTCCGCCGGAGAGCGAGGGGGTCCTGGAGCGGGCCGAGCAGATCCTCTCCGACTTCTCGGTGGGGAGGGACTTCCACCACGTGGTGGTCGAGTCCGGCGGCGACCTTCGCGACACGGTGAAGGACGCGCTCGAGCGCGTGGGCCAGGTGTTCGGGGCCGCGCGCGCCGTGGAGCTGGCGCGCTCGGGGATGTTCGACGCGGATCGGCACGCCGGGTACCTCTCGGCGCTCACCTTCCGCAAGTGGAACCGCGCGGAGCGCCAGCTCGCGCCGCCGCTCGTGGTGGAGGTCGGGGCTGAAGACCTCCTCCCCGCCGGCCTCGGCGAGTTCCTCGACGGCCTCGTGAAGATCGTGCTCGTGACGCAGGGCCCCACCACACCCGCGCCGCTCGCGCGGCTGATCACGCCCGGGACGTACATCGTGCAGGCGGCGGACCCGGCGGAGCTCGCAGGCTTCGCCCGCTCCCCGCACCCGGGCGTGGCGCTCCTCTTCGACGAGGAGCGCGCGGACCAGGCCCGCTTCGTCCACGACCCCGACGCCGGCGAGGCCTCCTGGCAGCGCCTCACGGTGCGCCACATGCCGGAGCAGCCGGACGTGGGGCGGGGGCGGCGTGCTCCTACCTGGCTGGAGGAGCTCACGCACCTCCAGGCGCTGGCGAAGGCGCCGGCTCTGGCGACGGTCGGTGGGAGCGGGGGCGAGGCCCCGGAGGCCGGAGCGACCGCGACGCCCGCCGACCAGCTGGCGGCGTTCCTCCTGAGCCAGGTCGACCTGGGAGCGTGAGGAGGAAGACGTGATCGCTCCCGGCGAGGTCATCGGTTCCGTCGCGATCCTTGGGGGCGTCGCGACGGTCTTCGGTGCCTTCATCTCCCTGGCCAACGCGAAGTTCAAGGTCTGGGAGGACCCGCGCGTCGACGGCGTGCGGGACCTGCTCCCCGGCGCCGACTGCGGCGCCTGCGGGCAGGCCGGCTGCCGCGCCTTCGCGGAGGCCGTCGTCAACGGCACCCAGCCCCCCGCGGGCTGCACGGTCATGAGCGCCGACGCGCGGGCTGACGTGGCGGCGTACCTGGGCGTGGAGGCCGGCAAGGCCGACAAGCGCGTGGCCCGCCTGCTGTGCGCGGGCGGACGCGACGTCGCGCCGTACAAGGGCCGCTACCACGGCGTGGAGAGCTGCGCCGCGGCCGCGGCCGTCACCGGCGGTGGCAAGGCGTGCCCGTGGGGCTGCCTGGGCTACGCCGACTGCGCGGTGGTGTGCGACTTCGACGCCATCGTGATGGGGCCCAACGGACTGCCCGTGGTGGACCCCGAGAAGTGCACGGCCTGCGGCGATTGCGTCGAGGCCTGCCCGCTGGGGCTGTTCGTGCTGATGCCCCAGGACCACAAGCTGGTCGTGCAGTGCAAGAACCTGTTGTCCGGAGAGGCGGCCGAGGCCGTCTGCTCCGTCGTGTGCAACGCCTGCGGGCGCTGCGTCGCGGACGCCGAGCCGGGCCTGATCAGCATGATCGACGGCCTGGCCACCATCGACTACGATCAGATCGAGCTGCAGAACCCGAAGGCCATCGAGCGGTGCCCGACCGGCGCCATCGTCTGGATCGAGGGCCAGCAGTTCCCCGAGCTCTTCGTTCCCGCCGGGAGTGAGGCCGCATGAGTAAGGAGAAGGGGGCCGGCGAGGGCCCCAGGTTCCCGGGCATCCTGACCGCCACGGACGGTACCGGGGCGGTGGTGCATGCCGAGACGAACGCCAGCGAGGCCGCCGGCGCCTACCCGATCACCCCCTCCACGCAGATGGGCGAGGGGTGGGCGGCGGCGCACGCTGCCGGCAAGCTGAACGTCAACGGCCGCAGGCTGCTCTTCTTCGAGCCCGAGGGTGAGCACGCGGCGGCGGCGGTCACGGCCGGGATGAGCATGACCGGGCTGCGCTCGACGAACTTCTCGAGCGGGCAGGGCGTCGCGTACATGCACGAGTCGCTGTACGCGGCCACCGGCAAGCGCCTCACGTACGTGCTCAACGTCGCGGCGCGCGCCATGACCAAGCACGCGCTGAACGTGCACGCCGGCCACGACGACTACCACGCCGTGGACGACACCGGCTTCTTCCAGCTCTTCGCGAAGGACGTGCAGGAGGGCGGCGACTTCACGCTCATCGCGCACCGCATCGCCGAGTTGTCGCTCAACCCGGGGCTGAACGCACAGGACGGCTTCCTGACCAGCCACGTGATCGAGACGGCCCGGCTGGCCGAGCCCGAGATGATCCGCGAGTACCTGGGCGACCCGGCCGACATGATCGTGTCGCCCACGCCCGCGCAGCGCCTCACCTTCGGCGAGAAGCGCCGGCGCATCCCCGAGCTGTTCAGCGTCGACTATCCGGCGATGCTCGGCACGGTGCAGAACCAGGACTCCTACGCGCAGGGCGTCGCGGCCCAGCGGCCGTTCTACTTCGACCACATCGCGCCCCTTGCCGACCAGGCGTTCGCGGAGTTCGCCGCGCTCTCGGGCCGTGCCTACGCGCGCGCGGTCGGCTACCTGACCGACGACGCCGAGTGGATCCTGGCGGGGCAGGGCTCCGTGGTTCCGAACCTCGAGGTCGTGGCGGAATACCTGCGCAAGACGCGGGGGCTGAAGGTCGGCGTGCTCAACGTGAGCATGTTCCGTCCCTTCCCGGCCGACCTGATCACGAAGATCGTCTCCGGCGCGAAGGGCGTGACCGTGTTCGAGCGCTGCGACCAGCCGCTCGCCGTCGATCCGCCACTGCTGCGCGAGATCCGCGCCGCGATGACGCAGGGGATGGAGAACTGGCGCGTCATGCGCCCGAGCGGGAACGGCCGCAAGAAGTCCGACGCGCCCGCCCCCGTGCTCCCCTACCCGAAGCTCACCGCGATCGAGCCGGCCGCGATGCCGGACTTCTTCTCGGCCGGCTTCGGCTTCGGCAGCCGCGACCTGCAGCCCGGCGACGTGATCGCCGCCGTGGACAACATGCTCCCGGAAGGGAAGCACACGCGGCAGTTCTACCTCGGCATCGACTTCATCCGGAAGGGCACGCGCCTGCCCAAGCTCCAGATCTGGCAGGAGCAGCTCCTCGACGCCTACCCGGACCTCGGCGACGCGTCGCTCGAGTCCGCGGGGGACCTCAACCTCCTGCCCGAGGGTGCGACTTCCCTGCGCATCCACTCGGTGGGCGGCTGGGGTGCCATCACGATGGGCAAGAACATCGCGATGACGGCGTTCGAGCTGTTCGGCATGAACGTGAAGGCCAACCCCAAGTACGGCTCCGAGAAGAAGGGCCAGCCCACCACGTTCTACGCGGTCCTCGCGCACGAGCCCATCAAGCTCAACGCCGAGCTGAAGCACGTGAACGTGGTCCTGTCGCCGGACGGCAACGTCTTCCGTCACTCCGACCCGCTCGCGGGGATGGAGGAGGGCGGCGTCTTCGTCATCCAGAGCCACGAGTCGCCCGAGGAGCTGTGGAAGTCGCTCCCCGCGGAGGCACGCCGCTTCATCCGCGAGAAGAAGGTGAAGGTCTACTGCCTCGACGCCTTCGGCATCGCGTCGGCCGAGGCCTCGGACGCCGAGCTGCGCTACCGCATGCAGGGCGTCGCCTTCCTGGGCGCCTTCTTCAAGTGCGCGCCGCTGGCGAAGAGCGAGGGGCTGGACGAGGCCGGCGTCTTCGAGGGCGTCCAGGCCCAGATCACGGCCAAGTTCGGCAAGCTCGGCCAGCGCGTCGTCGACGACAACATGCGCGTCATCCGTCGCGGCTTCGACGAGGTGAAGGCCGTGCCGACCGACGCCGACGTCGACGCGGACGAGGCGAAGGCCGCGCCGGGATCCTACCTCCCGTCGATGATGGACACGCCCGACGCCGAGATGGGCATCGGCAACCAGGGCCGCTTCTTCGAGCAGGTGTGCGCGGTTTGCTCGATGGGCCAGGACGGGATCTCCGATCCGTACGCGGCGCTGTCCGCGATCCCGGCCGCCACGAGCACCGTGCGCGACATGACGAACATCCGCTTCGAGGTCCCGGACTTCGTCGCGGAGAAGTGCACGGGGTGCAGCCAGTGCTGGGTGCAGTGCCCGGACGCCGCGATCCCGGGGCTCGTGCTCTCGGTGGAGGACCTCCTCGACACCGCGATCCGCACGACCGCCAACGGCAAGCCGAACGACCGCGTCAAGCAGATCTCGAAGCACCTGGCCAAGGAGTCGCGCAAGATCCTGAAGGGCGTGCCCTTCAAGACGTTCGGCGAGGTGGCCTCGTCCGCCTACGCGAACGTGGTCGGAAAGCTCGGCTGGGATGCGGACCGCAGGGCGCAGCTCGACGAGGAGTGGTCGAGGGTCTTCCCCGTCCTCGCCGAGTTCCCGCTCGCCAAGACCACGCCCTTCTTCGATCTCCCCGACTCGAAAGCGAAGGACTCGGGCGGCCTGCTGGCGATCACGATCAACCCCGAGGCCTGCAAGGGGTGCAACATCTGCGTGGACGTCTGCCCGGAGCACGCTCTGGTCACCGTCCAGCAGGACGAAGAGATCGTCGACAAGCTGCGCCGCAACTGGAAGTTCTGGGAGCGGCTCCCCGACACCGACGACCGCTACATCAACGTCCGCGACATCGACGAGGGCATCGGCGTCCTGTCGTCGCTCCTCCTCAAGAAGGACAACTACCGCTCGATGGCGGGCGGTGACGGCGCGTGCATGGGGTGCGGCGAGAAGACCGCCGTGCACCTCGTGACCTCGACCGTCGAGGCGCTCATGCAGCCGCGCGTCGACGAGCTCCTGAAGGAGATCGACCGCCTCGTCGCGGAGCTGGATCGGCAGGCGCGCGAGCTCGTGGGCTCCGAGGCCGACCTCTCGAAGGCGGCGACCGGGTCCGCCGACCAGGTCGGGCGTGAAGCTGCCCGCGGCCAAGAAGGCGCAGCTCGCGCTCCTCGAGAAGTCGAAGGCGGAGCTCGAGCACCTCAAGTGGCTGTACGTCCAGGGCCCGAGCGGCCGTGGACGGGTCAACCTGGGCATCACGAATTCCACGGGCTGCTCCTCCGTGTGGGGGAGCACGTACCCGTACAACCCCTATCCCTTCCCCTGGGTGAACCACCTCTTCCAGGACGCCCCGTCGATCGCCATCGGCGTGTTCGAAGGGCACATGCGGAAGATGGGTGACGCATTTCCTGTCGCTGCGCAAGGCGCGCCAGCTCGTGGACGGCACGTACGACGCCGACGCGTTCCGGCGCGTGGCCGAGGAGTTCGACTGGCAGCAGTTCACCGACGAGGAGTTCCATCTGTGCCCGCCCATCCTGAGCATCGGGGGCGACGGCGCGATGATGGACATCGGCTTCCAGAACCTCTCCCGTCTCATGGCGAGCGGGAAGCCCATCCGGGTCATGGTGCTGGACACGCAGGTGTACTCCAACACGGGCGGTCAGGCCTGCACCTCCGGGTTCACCGGGCAGGTCGCGGACATGTCCGCGTGGGGGAAAGCGCATCACGGGAAGTCGGAGGTCCGTAAGGAACTGGCCTTCATCGCCATGGCCCACAGAGGCGTGTTCGTCCACCAGTCCTCTCAGGCCTCCGCTTCCCACCTCATCCAGGGCGTCATCAAGGGCCTGAACAGCCGGCGCCCCTCCGTCTTCGTGGTCTACACGCCGTGCCCGGTGGAGCACGGCCTCGCGGACGACTGGGCTCCCACGGCGGCCAGGTTGGCGCTCGAGTCCCGGGCGTTCCCCTTCCTGACCTACGACCCCGACGGCGGGAAGGACCTGGCCGACTGCCTGTCGCTCGAGGGCAACCCCGGCCTCGACCAGGTGTGGCCGACCTACGAGCTCAAGTACGTGGACGACGACGGCAAGGAAGCGTCCATGGAGCTCCCCCTGACGATCGCCGACTGGGCGGCCACCGAGGTCCGCTTCCGGAAGAACTTCTCCGAGCTCGCGCCCGAGAAGATGGACGACTCCTTCGTGCCCTTCCACGAGCTGGCGCTGCTGCCGGCCGAAGAGCGGGCGGGGAAGAAGGCGTTCATCTGGACGCTCACGGGCGACCGGAGGCTGAAGCGTCTCCAGGTGAGCAACGAGATGATCGCGCTGGCCGACGACCGGCTCATGTTCTGGCACCAGCTCAAGGAGCTGGCCGGGCTGGACGTGCCGGAGGCGGTGCACGACACGCTCTCCGGCGAGATGGAGGCCGAGTTCGAGAAGAAGGTGAAGGCGCTCGAGCAGGAGTACGAGGCGAAGCTCGCGAATCTCAAGGCCACGTACCCACGTGCGATCGCGCGGCGGATGGCGGAGCGCCTCCTCGAGATGGGCGACGGCCAGATGACCGTGGCCGACCTGCTGACGCGTGCCGAGTCGGTGCGTGGCCTCGAGCCGATCGGGCCCGTCGAGGGCGTGGACTTCGGTGGTGGCGGCGCCGCCGCCCCGGCGAAGGCGCCCGTCGCGGACAGGGCGCCCTCGGGCGCGAACGGCGTGGCGGCCGCTGCCGCGACGCCTGCCGCGGACGAGGCGGTAGCCGTCGTCGAGCCCGAGGAGGAGGACGGCGGGATGTCGATGGAGGCCTACATCGAGACCCCGCGGTGCACGTCGTGCAACGACTGCACCAACCTCAATGGCCGCATGTTCGGCTACGACGACAACAAGCAGGCCTACATCAAGGACGTGCACGCGGGAACGTTCGCGCAGCTCGTCCAGGCCGCCGAGAAGTGCCCGGCCGGCATCATCCACCCCGGGGATCCGACGAACCCGAAGGAGAAGGACCTCGAGAAGTGGGTGAAGAGGGCCGAGCCGTTCAATTGATGACCGGGCGCGCGTGAGCGCGCACGAACCGCGCGTCCTGGCGCGAAGCAGGGGTCGGTCACCTCGGGTGGCCGGCCCCTTCTCTACTCGGCCCGCCACGCCTGCCGCTGCTACCCGCCCGACGGGCGGATCGGATAGCGGAGCGCGACCTCCCTGAGGAGCCTGTTCACGACGTTCGCGGACTCGGGGAAGAGATAGCGGTCGGACATGCGGTTGAGGGCCCGGCGGACGCCCGGGAACTGGCGCGCCACGCCGCGGAACAGGCTCTCCATGCCGAGCGCTTCCGCCTCGCGCGAGTCGGCGGCGAGGCTGTACCCGGTCGCACCCATGCGTTCGTAGTACGAGAGCAGCGGCGCGCCCTTCCGCTCGAGCCGGTGCTGCAGGTAGTCGGGGAAGAGGCCGGAGATCCACAGGGAGTAGTTGCCGAGGTGGCAACGGAGGAGGAAGGCGTTCTTCCCGTCCTCCCCGTCCGTGCGGGCGACGATGTCGACGAGGTAGTGGAACTCCTCCTCCGACCGGTCCGAGATCCGGTACGCGCGCGAGCCACACCCGAAACGGACGAGGAGCGTGGCGATGTAGTCCGCCATGTTCCGGTCGTCGATGGCGCTCTCCAGGAGCGCGTGGCGCACCAGGACGTAGGCGAGGATCTCGGGCGACGATGCGGCCTGCGGGTCGGTCATCAACGCGTTCAGCACCCGCGGATCGTCCAGGATGCCGTCGATCCCCTCCTCGTCGAGGCGGCGCCGGGCCGCCTGCTCGGTCTCCGGGTCGTTCCGGCCCAGGAGCCGAACCAGATGCTGGGCTTCCTGGCGGTTGAAGGACGCCCGGATCGTGGGCATGATCATCGCGGACCTCCGTTGCTCGGCTCCTGGCCTCGGCCGGTCGGCCGGGCACGCGGTCCCCGTCACTCTCCCTCTTCCACCCTTGCCACGCGGGGTGACGCGCGTCAAGCGTCCTCGATCCGCTCCGGCCTAGCCGTGCTCCCCGTGCTCGCCCTCCGCGTGCTCGTGGTCCCCCTCGGGCGCGCCCTCCTCGGCGTGATCGTGGTCCTCGCCTCCCTCGTGCTCGCCGTAGTCCTCGCGCCACTGCGCGTATTGCTCGGGGCTCATGTCGGGGAGCTGCTTCACGAACGCCACGATCGCCCAGATCGTCTCCTCCGGGTGGGTCGCCCCGAAGCCCGGCATCCCGGTGAACTTGAGGCCGTGGTCGACCACCCAGTACACCTCCGCGTCGGTGCGCTCGGCGTCGCGCTCGCCCAGGTCGGGCGGCTCGGGGTTGAGCCCCTTGCCGATCGCGGGGCGCTGGACGCCGGGCGCGCCGTGGCAGGTCACGCACATCTCGTCGTACTCGCGAAAGCCGTGCTGCAGGGACTCGGCGTCCGACGGCGGCGTACCGTCGACGGCACCCAGGCGCGTCTCGACCGAGCGGTCCGAGAGCGTGTGCAGCGCCCAGCGGGTGAGACCCGTGTGGCTCGTGTCGGCGGCCACGTCGTAGACCCCGGAGAAGAGGAAGACGAGGGCGAGGGCCAAGATCGCCGCGAGCGTTCCGACGACCGACCACACGATGACGGGGCCCTTCTTCATGCACACCTCCGGTTGGAGCGGATCGTGGGCCAGCACGGGACGCCGACAAGGTAGTGCGGGTCGGACGGGGTTCGCACCACGGGCGCCGTCGCACGGGTCCGCGTCGCTGGAACCCGGGGATCGCGGCGGCCTATCAGCCGACCGTGATCAGGAAGGCACTTCGTCTCTCCGCGCTGCCCATGGCAGCGGTAGCCGGGCTCCTCGTCGCCCGCGTGTGGCTGGCCGGCCATGCGAGGGACCGCTTCGCACGCTCCCAGGCCATGCACGCGCCGCTGTCGGTGGAGGACCTGGGCGCGCTGCCCAGGGAGCTCGTGGAGAGCTCGGGGCTCGCGGTGAGCCGGAGCCATCCCGGGGTCCTCTGGACGCACAACGACTCGGGCGACCGCCCGCGCGTCTACGCCATCGACCTGGGCGCGCGGCTCCTCGCCACGTACGACGTGGCCGGCGCGGAGGCGTTGGACTGGGAGGACATGGCGTTGGCGCCGTGCCCGCCGGGTGCGGCGGCCGCCGACCCGGGGCGCGGGGACTGCCTCTTCCTGGCCGACACGGGCGACAAAGGCCTGGAGCGCGCCTCGGTGATCGTCTACGTGGTGCGGGAGCCCGACCCCGGGGATGCCACGCGGAAGGTCCCGCTGCTTGGGCGGCTGCGCCTGCGCTACCCGGACGGCGCCCACGACGTGGAGGGCGTCGCGGTGGGTCCGGCGGGCGACCTGGTGCTCGTCACCAAGGGCCGCACCAGCGAGGTCCTGCTCTTCGACCTGCCGGCCGCCGGCGTAGCCGGGGGGATCCACGCCGACTCCGTGACGGAGCTCCCGGCGGGCCGCCGGCTGCCGATCGAGCCGAACTGGCAGATCGGGCGCATGGTCACGGGCGCGGCGTTCGCGCCCGCGGGCACGATGCTGGCCGTACGCACCTACTCCGAGATCTACTTCTACCCGTGGCCGCTTCCCGCCGATCTCGAGGGCATGGGCACGACGTGCTTCCTCGGCGCCCTCGAGCCGGGCGGGGAGGCCGTGGACTGGGAGGACGCCACCACCCTCCTCCTGACCTCGGAGACCTCCGGCGGGCGGCAGGGGAAGCTCCTGCGCGTGCGCTGCGCGACGGCGGCGTCACGATGAGTCGACCGGACCGGGCCGGCCGGCGCCCATTGGCCTCGCTCTTGCATCCCGTGCGTCCCGTCCGCGGCGGATACCCGCCGCCGCGGGGCACGAACCCCCCGGACGCGCGCGCGTGCCGGGTAATCCCAGGGGAGGTACCATGTTCAAGCTGCCCAGACGCTCGCTACCGCTCGCCCTCGTACCCGCTCTCTTCTGGGCCCTGGGCTCCAGGCCCCCGGCGGAGCAGTTCACCGCTACGCTCGACGGGGCGAGCGAGGTGCCCGCCGTGCAGACGGGCGCCACCGGGACCGCGACCGTCACGATCGACGGGCACGAGCTCACCTGGCACCTGGAGGTGTCGGGGATCGACAACCCGACCATGGGGCACATCCACGGCGCCGCGCCGGGCGAGAACGGCGGCGTGCTCGTCCCCCTCTTCCGCGAGGAGAAGGGCGAGAAGTTCTCCGGCGTGCTCAGCGACGGCCACGCCACCGTGGAGGACAACGTGCTCGAGGCGATCCGTGCGGGGAACGCATACGTGAACGTCCACACGAAGGCGAACCCGCGCGGTGAGATCCGCGGTCAGCTGAAGCCCGCCTCCGGGATGTGACGCGGGAGGCGGAGCGCGGCCTCTCGCCGCGCGGACCGTCACGGCCCCGCCGGATCCGCCCTCAGGGGCGGTCGGCGGGGCCGGATGCGTTCGGGGTGCGGCGCGACGTCAGTCGTCGCAGCTCATGCACTTGTGGTTGTTCTTCGCACCGAGCTTCTCCAGCAGGGCGATGGTCTCGGGGAAGGGCTGCACGCGCTGCTGCGGGCCGTTCGCCATGTCGACCGTCGTCTGGCCGGTGCGCGCCACCAGCGTGACGTCCGCGCCGTGGTCCACGAGGTACTGGATCACCTCGTTGTCGCCGCGAGCGGCCGCGTGGTGCGCGGGTGTGAAGCCCTGGAAGTCGCGGGCGTTCACGTCGGCGCCGAGCTCCTCGACCAGGTACTGCACGGCGGGGAGCCACCCGTCCGGGACGTGCCGATGGGAGTTGCCGGCGCGCGCCTGGCCGTACCCCACGCCGGTGGCGGCGTGGATGGGGTAGACACCCGGGCCGTACACGGGCACGGGCGGGAGGCCCGACGGGTCCGCCTTCTCCTTCTCCCCGTCCGGGTTGCCGAACCCGCCGCCCCCGCGCGCGCCGCCCCGACGCCGTGACGGCGGCTTCATCGTCGGGATGTTCGGGTCCGCGCCGTGGGCCACGAGCAGCTTCATCGCGGGGATGTCGAGCGCGTAGGCGGCCCGCCAGAAGGGCGTGGCGCCCATGAAGTCCACGCCCAGGAGGTCGAAGTTGTAGGACGTGTACCAGGGGTGCTTCGTGAGGCGGACGTTCACCTCGGCGCCCTTGTCGATGAGCGCGGCCATGAGGTCCAGGTAGGACGTCTCCTGCTGCTTGAACGCCGTCGGCTGTGGGTAGAACGCCTTCGGCGCCCAGCGGTTGTTGAGCACCGCGAAGAGCGGGCCGACGCCGGCGTCGCTCTCGAGGTTCGGGTCGGCGCCCTGCGCCAGGAGATACATGGCCAGGTCGTAGTTCCCGTTGATCGACGCGATGAGGAGCGGGCTGGTGTGGTCTCCGGCCGTCACCTCGTCGATGCCGGCGCCCGCGGCCAGGAGCGCCTTCGCCTCCTCGAGGTGGCCGTCGCGGGCCGCGTAGTGCAGCGCGCTCATCCCGCCCTGGCGGCCCACCAGGTCGGCGTAGCCGAACGGCGCCGGCTCCGCCGGCTCCTTGCTCTCGTCGTCGGCGGGCTTCCCGGCAGGGAGCTCGCGCTTCCAGGACGCGTCCTTGTCGAGCGCCTCGTCCGCCTTGGCGTCCTCGGCCTTCGCGTCGGCCTTCCTGGCCTCCTCCTTCTTCGCCCCCTCCACCTTCTCTCCGGTCTTCGCGGCCTCCGGCTCGGCGGCCTTCGCGACGGCGGGCGGCTCCTGGTCACGGCTCTGGAGCTGCGCCGCCGAGCGGTCCGCCACCGTCTGCTTCGGGGCGGCTCCCTCCTTCTCCTCGTCCGCCGGCGGAATCAGCCCCGCGGCCTCCTTCTGTGCCTGCATGAGCTTCTCGCGGCGCTCCTGGAGGGGGATGTCCTCCTTGGCGCGCTCCGCATAGTCGACGACGGTCGTCTCGAGGGACGCGTCCGCACCACGCTCGAGCAGGACCTTCACGGCCTCGAGGCGGTTCTCGGCCACCGCGAAGATCAGCGGCGTCTGCTCCGCGGCGCTCTCCCTCGCGTTCACGTCCGCGCCGTGGTCGAGGAGCGCCCGGATCGCGGCCGCGTTGCCCGCCCCCGCCGCCAGGTGGAGCGCGGTCGCGCCCGTGCCGGTGCGCGCGTCCACGTGGCTCCCTGCCTCCAGGAGGGCGCGCACCACGCCCTCGTGGCCGTTGCGGGCCGCGAGGTGGAGGGCCGTGTATCCGCCGAGGCGGGTCGTGGCCTCCAGGTTCGCGCCGGCATAGGCGAGCACGCCCACCATCGCGGGGTCGGCGTTGCGCGCCGCCCAGTGGAGCGCGGTCATGCCGTCGGCCTGCGCCGCGTTCACGTCGGCGCCGTCCCGCAGGAGGCTCCGTACCGCCGCCACGTCATCGGCCTGCGCCGCGTCCGCCACGCGCGTGTCGCCCGGCGGGGCGGCCAGGAGCACCGTGAGGGCGAGCGCGCCCCACGCGCTCACGCCGAGTCGACCACCGGATCCTTGCAGCATGGTGCTCACCCCCGTCCGCTCATACCAGAAGCGAGAAGTCCCCGGTGCTGTCGCCGAACGTCTCGACGTCCTCGAGGCCGAGCTTGTGCATCAGGCTCAGCATCACGTTGGCCATCGGCGTGCCGTCCGGCGCCACGAGGTGCTGGTTGCCCTGCATGCGCCCGTTCGGCGCCACCCGCCACGAAGAGCGGGCAGCGCTTGTGGTTGTGCAGGTTCGAGTCGCCCATCGGCGACCCGTAGACGATCATCGTCTTGTCGAGCAGGCTGGCGTCGCCCTCCATCGTCTCCTGGAGGCGCTGCAGGAAGTACGGCACCATGCTCACGTGGTACGTGTTGATCTTCGCGAAGTCGAGCACCTTGTCCTCGCGACCACCGTGGTGCGAGGCCGGGTGGAACGCGGCGTCCACGCCGCTCCCGGGGTAGACGCGGCCGGAGCCGTCACGGCCCATCTTGAACGTGAACACGCGCGTCATGTCCGCCGCGAACGCGAGCGTCTGGATGTCGAACATCAGCTTGACGTGCTCCTCGAAGTCGTCGGGCACGCCGGCCGGGGCACCCATGAGCTCGCGGGGCTCGCCGCTCGTGTTGCGCGCCTCGACACGCTGGATGCGCCGCTCGATCTCGCGGATGTTGTCGAGGTAGCGGTCCATGCGCACGCGATCCGTCGGCCCGAGGTCGCGCTTGAGGTCGGAGACCTCGCCCACGATCCAGTCGAGGATGCTCTGCTCGGTGCGCCGGCGCATGGCGCGCTCCTCCGGCGTGCCGCCCGCGCCGAAGATCTGGTCGAAGGCGACGCGGGGGTCGCGGATCATCGGCAGCGGCTCGGTCGGCGACGCCCAGGAGATCGTGTCCGTGTATACGCACGCGTAGCCGTAGGCGCACCCGCCCGCCTGGTCCACGTTCTCGATGCAGAGCTGCATCGAGGGGATCGGCGTCTCCTGCCCGTAGTGCTTGGCGTAGATCTGGTCGAGCGACGTGCCCGCGTGCACGTCCGAGCCCTCGGTCTGCTTCGGGTGGCGCTGCGTCAGGAAGGTCGCGCTGGAGCGGAAGTGGTCGCCGCCGATCTCCTGCGGCGCCGTCGCCTCGGCCGCGGCCACGTCCGTGTTGCTGACGATGGTCAGATAGTCGCGGAAGGGCTCGAGCGGCTTCAGGCTGCTCGAGCCGAAGTCGAAGTCGCGGCCCACCTGCTCGGGCGACCAGAGGTGCCTGGACGCGCCCAGCTCGTTGGAGCCGGCGGCGCCGTGCACCATCTCGATGCACACCAGGCGCGTCTTGTCGATCTCGGAGCCGGTGCGCGCCCACAGCCGGGCCGGCACCATGGCGTCCAGGAAGGGGAGCGCAACGGTGGCGCCCACGCCGCGGAGGAACGTGCGCCGGGGGATGTGCCGCCCTGAAAGGAAGTGCATCGCCTGCGTCTCCTGGATCGAGTTGCTTCGGTGTCGTCCGTCCTGCTCCTTCGCTTCCTGTCCTTCTACTCCATCCCGTCCATGCTGGCGTCGGTGTCCGCCACTGCGGCCGCCTTGCTCATGCGGAACGCCGGGCTCTGGATGACGCCGAAGATGAACGAGGACATGCGGTAGTCGTGCGCCGCGGCGTCGCGCTCGATCGCGCGCACCGTGGGCATGTCGTAGTACTCGACGCGCCGGCCGAGCCCGTACGCCATCAGGTTCCGGATGAACGTGCGCACGAACACGGTCTTGTGGTCGAGGAGCGCCGCCCGCAGGTCGGCCGGCCCGGTGAGCGGCGTGCCGTCGTAGAGCTGCCCGGTCGCGTCCACGGGCATCTCGTTCTCCTTGATGCGCCAGGCGCCGGTCACGTCGAAGTTGTCGAGCGCGAGGCCGATCGGGTCGATCACCCTGTGGCACGACTGGCAGACCGGGTTGGCGCGGTGCTCCTCCATCCGTTCGCGCGTCGTGAGCTCGCGCCCGCCGTGTGCGCTGGGCGTCTGGTCGAACGCGGGTACGCCCGGGGGCGGGGGCGGCGGCGGGCTGCCGAGCAGCACCTCCATGACCCACTTCCCGCGTAGCACCGGGGACGTGCGGTCGGCGTGCGAGGTGAGCGCGAGCACGCTGCCGTTCCCCAGCAGGCCACGCCGGTTCGGATCGGTGAGCGCGACCTTCTGGAAGGCGTCGCCGACCACGCCGGGGATGCCGTAATGCCGGGCGAGCCGCTCGTTGACCCAGGTGGAGTCCGCGGTGACGAGGTCGAGCAGGCTCCTGTCGTTCCTCACCAGGTCGAGGAAGAGCAGCACGGTCTCCTGGTGCATCGCGTCGGCGAGGCGCGCGTCGTAGTACGGGTAGAGCTGCGCGTCCGGATGGATCTTCTCGAGGTCCTGGAGGCGCAGCCACTGCGCGGCGAAGCGCGTGCCCAGCGCGTCGGCACGCGGATCGGCGAGCATGCGCTGCGCCTGCGCGAGCAGCGTCTCCGGCTTCGACAGCTCCTTCGCGCGCGCCAGGCGGATCAACTCCTCGTCCGGCGGCTCGGCCCACAGGAAGAAGGAGAGGCGCGACGCCAGGTCGAGGTCGGTGATCGGGTAGATCTCGCCGGCCTTCGCGCCCTGCGGGACCTCCTCGAGCCTGAAGACGAAGTGCGGGCTCGACAGGACCGCCTGGAGCGCGGTGCGCACGCCCGTCTCGAAGCCCCCGTCCTTCGCGCCCTGGGCGTAGAAGCGCATGAGGGCGTCGAGGTCGTCGTCCGCGGGCGGGCGGCGGTACGCCTCCTCCGCGATGCGCGACAGGATGCTGCGCGCGCAGGGCTCTTCCTCGTCGGCCGACGTCGGCCGGCAGATGAAGATCGCGCGCCTGGACGGCGTGTCCGACACGCCGGTGGTCCGGAAGGGGCCGCTGATCGTGAGGTCGCGCAGGTGCGGGCCGGTCGTGATCCCGTACGCCGTGCCGATCTGCGAGTCCGCGAGGGTGTGGTCGATCGGCGTGATCAGGTCGTCGATCGGACCGTCGCTCTTCCTGATGAAGGCGGCCGCGATGCGCTGCGGGCCGGCGGCCACGTGGATGGCCGGCGTCTCCAGGCGCATCCCGGTGGGGTCGGACTCGGACATCCACCGGTCGATGTCGAGGAGCGCGACGCGCTCGCCGTTGAGCGACACCTCGAGCTTCTCGCCGATGGAGGTCAGCCCGTAGAGGTTGCCGGTCGGCTCCGGGTGCAGCTCCAGCTCGAAGACGTAGTCGCCGTCCGCCGGGAAGTTGTGCACCACGGCGATCCCGCCGCGCGTCCCGAGCGGCGTGCCCTCGACGTGCACCATCTGCGAGGCCGTCTTCGGCACCTTGTACGTGGTCGAGCTCGTCCCGGCGGCCGGGTCGCCCACGGCCAGGCGGCTGATCTCGCTCGCGGCGCGCAGGTAGCCCTCGAGGAGCGTCGGAGAGAGCATCTGCACGTCGGCGATGTTGTCGAAGTTCTCGCTGAGGGTCTCACCGGGGAGGAACGCGTCCACGTCCACGTCGAGCGCGAGCATGTCGTGGATCGAGCGGGCGTACTCGGCGCGGTTGAGGCGCTGGAAGGTGCGGCCGCCCGGGTTCGGGTCGGCGGCCGCGGCGGCGTCGAGCTTCGTCTCGAGCGTGGTGGCCAGCGCGTCGAGGACCTCGGCGGGAGGCCGCTTGGCGCCGCTCGGCGGCATCATCCCCGCGCGCAGCTTGTGGATGATCTTCTCGGCGAGCTCGGCGTTGTGGGGAAGCTCGCCGACGTCGAACTCGGCGAGCGACATGTTGCCGCGCTGCTCCGTGGTGCCGTGACAGCGGCGGCAGTTGTAGACGAACACCGAGTTCGCCGAGTCGGCCGTCAGCGTGTCCACGGCCGTGCGGCCGCCGGCCGCGGGCGGCGGTCGGGGTGACGGAGGGGTCGGTACGGCGGCCAGGGAGACCGCCAGGACGACTGCGCCCAGCATCGCAGACGTGACTCTGTTCATTTCCCGCCTCGGCAAACAGCGACTCGGATGCCCGGTCCGGACGCGCGCCCGCGCCCCGCAACCCGCACGCACCCCACCTCCCCTGAAGCCCCAGCACGCAACATGCCAGAATAAGACCGATTCCCGATGTTGGCCAGCGGGGGGTGCGCCACCCACGGGGCCCTCACCCGGAGTGGCGCTCCGGCGGCCGGGGAGGTAGCTCCCGGGCGCGGCGACGCCCCTGGTACGCCCGGATCCGTCAACGGTAGGGAATCTCCCCACTCCATCGCCGCGACAATCCCCACCCGAGCGGCCCTTCTCCTCCCGACACCCCCTGAAATGGGCCGTAGGTAGCTTCTCGTTGGGCCATCGGTAATGGTGATGAAGCTCCGGCCGCCGGCGTCGCTACTCGCGCGGGCGGATCCGCATGCATGCGGACCAAGGGAGATGGACGTGCTCAACCTCTTCGGCGTCACGTTCCGGCATGGCGTGCACCCGCCCGACTCCAAGAGTCTGACGGAGCATCTGCCGATCCGCCGGATGCCGTTCCCCGAGCGCATCGCGCTCCCGCTGCGCCAGCACGCCGGCAGGCCGGCGCGTTGCCTCGTGAAGAAGGGCGACCGCGTCGAGCGGGGGGACAAGATCGCGGAGGCCGACGGCTACGTGTCGGTGCCGATCCACGCCTCCGCCGCCGGGACCGTCGCGGAGATCGGTTGGTGGCCCCATCCGGACGGCTCGATGGCCGAGACCGTCGTCATCGACGTGGAGCGGCACAGCCCGCAGATCCCGCGCCCCCGACTCGTGCCCGATTGGCACGGCCTCACCCCCGACCAGGTGCGCCGGGCCGTCCAGGACGGCGGGGTGGTGGGGCTGGGGGGCGCGGCCTTCCCCACGCACGTCAAGCTGCAGCCGCCCAAGGACCTGCCGATCGAGTGGCTCCTGGTGAACGGCGCGGAGTGCGAGCCCTACCTGACGACCGACCACCGGACGATGGTCGAGTATCCGGAGAGGGTGCACTTCGGCATCCGCATCATGATGCAGTGTCTCGGCGTGCAGAGGGCCGTGATCGGCGTCGAGATGAACAAGCCCGACGCGATCGAGGCGCTGGAGCGCACCCGGCCGACCGACATCGACATCACGGTGCGCCCGCTGGTCGTGAAGTATCCGCAGGGCGCCGAGAAGATGCTCATCAACGTCGTGACCGGCAGGGAGGTGCCCTCGGGCAAGCTCCCGATGCACGTCGGCACGGTGGTGCAGAACGTGGGCTCGATCGCGACGATCGCGGAGATCTTCGAGACGGGCCTCCCGCTCATCGAGCGCGTGGTCACGGTCACGGGCCCCGGGGTGCGGCGCCCGTCGAACCTGATCATCCCCGTCGGCACCATGCTCGGCGACGTGCTCGACTTCTGTGGCGGGCTCGCGGACGACGCGGCCGAGATCGTCTTCGGCGGCCCCATGATGGGCTCCTCGCAGCCCGACATGCGCACGCCGCTCACGAAGGGCACCACCGGCATCACCGTCCTGACCACGCGCGAGGTGAAGCCGAAGAAGACGTACCCGTGCATCGGCTGCGGCCACTGCCTCGACGCCTGCCCGGTGTTCCTCAACCCGTCGCAGCTCGGCAAGCTCGCCCAGGCGGGCCGCTACGAGGCCATGCAGGAGGGCTACCACCTCCAGGACTGCATGCTGTGCGGGTCGTGCTCGTACGTATGCCCGTCGAACATCCCGCTGTCGCAGATGTTCGCGCTCAGCAAGACCGCGCTGCGCAAGCGCCAGCAGACGGCGGCCGCAACGGAAGCCGCGAAGAAGGCCGAGGCCGTGAAGGAAGGGGACAAGGTCGCCTGATGGACACGCCACGCTTCGAGCTGACTGCCGCGCCGCACATCAAGGGGCCGGACAGCACGCCGCGCATCATGTGGTCGGTCGTCGGCGCCCTCGTTCCCGTCGTCCTGGCCGCGATCTGGTACTTCGGTCCCAGCGCGATCCTCGTGATCGGCGCGTCCACGATCGGGTGCGTCGCGACCGAGCGACTCTTCGGTCCGGGCGGATCGCTGCGCGACGGCTCGGCGGCCATCACCGGGCTGCTTCTCGGCCTGACGCTCCCGCCGGGGCTCCCGATCTGGATGGCGTTCCTCGGCGGCGGCTTCGCGATCGGGTTCGGCAAGCTCATCTTCGGCGGGCTCGGCCAGAACATCTTCAACCCGGCGCTCCTCGGCCGCGCCTTCCTCCAGGCGGCCTTCCCGCAGGCCCTGACCACCTGGCCCGATCTGTCGGGTCCCTGGCAGGCGCTCCGCGGCGACAACTTCGCGCTCCCGCTCATGAGCGCGGACCCGGTGGCCACGGTCACGGGCGCCACGCCGCTCGGGCTCATGAAGTTCGAGGGCACGCACACGGAGCTGGCGCGCCTGATGATCGGCGCGACCGGCGGATCCCTGGGCGAGACGGCCGCCGTCGTGATCCTCCTGGCGGGCGCCTACCTCGCGCTCAAGAAGTACCTGGACTGGCGCATCCCGGCCTCCATCCTCCTCACGGTCGCGGTGCTGTCGCAGATCATCCACGTCTTCATCCCGGCGAAGCCGGACGCTCTCTTCATGCTCTTCAGCGGCGGCCTCATGCTCGGCGCCGTGTTCATGGCGACCGACATGGTGACCTCGCCCACCACGCCGAAGGGCGCGTGGATCTACGGGGTGGGCATCGGCGCGATGGTCGTGCTGATCCGCTTGTGGGGCGGGCTCCCCGAGGGGGTGATGTACGCGATCCTGTTCATGAACGCCTTCGTTCCGTTCATCAACCGCGCCACCCAGCCGAGGCTCTTCGGCACGGGGAAGGAGGCGGTGGTCCGATGAGCGAGACCAAGCTCCCCATGGCGGGCGCCGGCGGCGCCCCGCCGCCTCCGCCCCCGCAGGAGTCGGCGTCGTCGGCCCGCCTCATCGGCACGCTCGCCGTCGCGGGTGCGCTGGCCGGCCTGGGGATCGTCACCGCCTTCCAGTGGGCCAACCCGCGCATCGAGGCGTACAAGGCCGGGGTGCTCGCGGCCGCGGTCACGGAGGTGCTGGGCGGGCCCGACCACTACGAGACGGTCTTCGTCGAGAACGGGAAGCTCACCCTCACGCCGCAGGCCGACACCGCGAGCCTCGATCGCGTCTACGTCGGCTACGACGGGAGCGGGAAGCCGAAGGGCGTGGCCATCAGGGCGGCAGAAGCCGGCTTCCAGGACGTCATCACGCTGATCTTCGGCTACGACCCCTCGAGCGGCGACCTCCTCGGCATGAAGGTGCTCGACAGCAAGGAGACGCCCGGGCTCGGCGACAAGATCCAGAAGGACTCCGCGTTCATCGGCGGCTTCGAGGACGTGGGCACGCCGCTCCTCGGGGTCAAGAAGGGCCAGGGCTCGGGCGGCCACGACGAGGTGGTCATGATCACCGGCGCCACGATCTCGTCGCGGGCCGTGATCGGCATCATCAACCATCGTCTGGAGGCGTTGAAGGCACCCGTGGACAGCTACTGGGCGACGCTCGCCGGCACGGCGACGGCGGGCGGGACCTCGACGCAGCGGGGAGGTGGCTCATGAGGCAGACCACCCCGAGCGAGGACCTCGTCCGAGGCATCTGGAAGGAGAACCCGGTGCTCGTGCAGCTGCTGGGGCTGTGCCCCACGCTGGCCGTCACGAACACCGTGGAGAATTCCATTGCGATGGGCCTCGCCACCTTCTTCGTGCTCGTCGGCTCCAGCGTCCTGGTGTCGAGCCTGAAGCGCTGGATCCCGAAGGAGGTGCGCATCAGCGCGTACATCCTCGTGATCGCGACCTTCGTGACGCTCGCTGACATGGTCCTGGAGGCCGTTGTCCCCGAGATCCACAAGGCGCTCGGCGCGTTCATCGCGCTCATCGTCGTGAACTGCATCATCCTCGGCCGCCAGGAGGCCTTCGCCTCGAAGAACACCGTCTGGCGCTCGATCCTGGACGCCGTCGGCAGCGGCCTCGGCTTCATCGTCACGCTGCTCATGATGGGCTCCGTGCGCGAGCTGCTCGGCAACGGGACGCTGCTCGGCCACCCGGTGCTCGGGCCGCACTTCGAGCCGTGGGTGATCATGATCCTGCCGCCCGGTGGATTCTTCACGCTGGGCATCATCCTGCTGTCGTTCGGCTGGTGGAAGGAGCGCCGCAAGGTGCCGGTGCATCCGCGCCGCTGGCCGCACGGCGTGCTGAGCGCGGTGGAAGCCGAACAGGCCGAGCCCGCCGAAGCGGGCGTGGGAGGCGCGTGATGGGCGAGCTCTTCTGGATCCTGATCAGCGCCATGCTGGTGAACAACTTCACCCTGGTGCTCTTCCTCGGTCTCTGTCCCTTCCTGGGGGTCTCGGGGCGCGTGTCCACGGCGCTGCGCATGGGGATGGCGAACATCTTCGTGCTCGTCATCACGTCGATGGCGGCTTCCCTGCTCAACGCCTTCGTGCTCCCGTACGCGCCCTACCTGCGGATCATCTCGTTCATCGTGGTGATCGCGTCGCTCGTGCAGATCGTCGAGACGGTGATCAAGAAGGTCTCACCGGCGCTCTTCCGTGAGCTGGGGATCTTCCTTCCGCTCATCACCACGAACTGCGCGATCCTGGGGCTGGCCATCTTCCAGACGAACCGTGGCTACGGGTTCGTCGAGGGGCTGTTCTTCGCGATCGGGGGTGGCGCCGGGCTGACGCTCGCCCTCGTCCTCATGGCCTCCATCCGCGAGACCGTCGAGCTGGCGGACGTGCCCGCGATGGCGCGCAACATGGGGCTGGTCCTGATCCTGGCGGGGAGCCTGTCGCTGGCCTTCATGGGCTTCGCGGGGCTGTTCAGCTCGTGATCGCCGCGATCTCGGTCCTGGTGATGGCCATCCTCTTCGTGGTCTTCGGACTGCTCCGCCTCGGAAACGGGAGCGGCTGCGGAAGCGGCCACTGCCATTCCTGCTCTCACGATTGTGAGATCGCCTGTGAAATCGAAGCCGGGAGGCTTCCATGAACGTCGATCGCCGTGAATTCCTCGCGCTGGGGGTGGGCGCGCTCGCCGTGGCCTCGCTGCCGCGTGCGCTGCGCCGCCGGGACCACCTGGTGCGTCGCCAGATCCCCGTGATGGGGACGATCGCCGAGATCGCGGTGCGCCACTCCGACGAGCGCTGGGCGCAGAAGGCGATCGACGGCGCGCTCGCCGAGCTGCGCCGCGTGGACCGCACGATGACGCGCTTCACCACGGACTCCGACATCGGCCGCACCAACGGCGCCGCGGGGCGCCATGCGGTGCCGATCTCGGACGACACGGCCGCCGTGCTGGTGGCGGCCCTCGCGTGGGCGGAGGCCAGCGACGGGCGCTTCGACCCGTGCCTCGGCCGGGTGTCGGAGCTCTGGCACGTCGGCACGCGCCACGTACCCCCGACCGCCGCGGAGCTGAAGAGGGCGGCGCCGGGGAATCACTATCGCTCGCTCGAGGTGGACCGCGGCGGATCGGTGGCCCGTGCCTGGCTGGATCGCGGCAGCGTAGCGATCGACCTCGGGGGGATCGCCAAGGGCTACGGTGTGGACCTGGCCGCGCAGGCGTTGCGCGACCAGGGCATCTTCCACGCGCTCGTGAACGTCGGCGGCGACCTCGTCGCCCTGGGCGTGGACGAGAGCGACGAGCCGTGGCGCGTCGGGGTTCGCTCCCCGGATCACCTCGACCAGGTCGTAGAGGTCCTGCGCGTCAGCGATCGCGCCGTGGCGACCTCGGGCGACTACCTGCAGTACTTCCGGTACGGTGGACGACGCTACCACCACCTGCTCGACCCGACGACCGGGGAGCCGCGCAGCACCGGGATGCGCTCGATCACGGTCGAGGCCGCCACCTGCATGGCGGCCGACGCCGGGGCCACCGCGCTCTTCGGCGCCGGGGACGCGACCGCTCGTGGCGTTCTGGGGCGTGCCGCCCCGGGCGCCCGCGTCGTCCATCACATCTAGCGCAACCAGGAGTAGCACCATGGAAGCCCGCATCGCCTATTGCGCGACCTGCGACCGGCCGGTCCGCGTGCTCGTGAAGAAGGACGCTCCCGCCTGGCCTTCACCGCACGACCTCGACCCGGGAGACGTGGTGTGCCTGGAGCACGGGCAGACCTGTGGGAGCGGGACGGTGTGCCCGATCTTCGACGTCCCGAGCGAGCAGATGGAGGAGAACCTGGCCGAGTTCCAGCGCGACGCCGAAGAGCGCGCCGCGGAGGGGTGATCCCGTGAAGACCGAGACCGCGTTCTGCTCCGGGTGTGGCCACCAGGTCCGGCTCGTGTTCGTGGATCCGCCGCCGCACGACGGGCAGGCGAACCTGAGGGACGGCGCCGAGGTGGTTTGCCTGGATTACAAGGAAGGGTGCTCGGCGGGGAAGTGCCCGTCGACCGGCAGGCCCGGGATCGTGATGGGTGTGCGCCTGGCGAAGAGCCATCTGAACGACGAGAGCTTCAAGACGATCCACGCGCGCTGCGAGGGCTGCGGCCAGGTGTCGGACCTCGAGGTGCTCGACGACAACTTCGCGCTGTGCACGCTGTGCAACACGACCAACCGCTGGGTGACGCTCAGCCTTCCGGACGGCAGCAGGGTGGCGCTCACGGGGAGGTAGGGGCGTACCGCGCGCCCTCCGACGGCCCGCGCTCAGGTCGTGGTCGAGAGGGCCTTGAAGACAACGCCGGGGCCCGCCGCGAGCGTCCGGGCGCCGCGGCGGCGGTCCGGGGAGCCTACACGCGCGTCGTGCCGAAAAGGGGATCGAGGAAGCGGAAGGTCCGGTAGAGCTCCTCGCCCTCGAGCGGCGGGTCCAGGTGCTGGGCGCCCACGAACGTGAGCTGGAAGACGCGCGCCAGGCGCCGCGCCGCGTCCCCCTCGCCCATCCGCTCCGCGCACAGCTCCTCGAGGAAGGCCAGGCGCCTCCGGTCGACGCGGTCCTGCGCCTCGCGCGCGGCCGGCTCCCGCGCGGCCCACCCGCGGATCGCCCGCTCCAGACGTGCGTTCTTCAGCTCGGACGCCTGGCGGTTCACGGCGCGCAGCCGGTCCTCGACCGGCGCGGCGGAGTGCCCGGTCTCGATGAGGCGATCCGTCGCGGCACCCTCCCACGTCTCGAGCAGCTCCTTCACGTATCCCGGCCGTCCCTCGAAGTGGTGGTAGAACGACCCCTTCGACCGGTCCAGACGCGCACAGAGCGCGTCGACGGTCAGGCCGCCGTCGCCCTCCTCCACGAGGACGCGGAAGCCCTCCTCGATCCAGTCGTCGCGGGTGACGCGCGTCATCGACGGCTTCCTCTCCACCACTGCGAGGTCCACGCTCCATCTCCTTCCCCATGTTCATCGTTTGCGCCCCCTGCACGCCAGGGGCGGCCTCACCGCCGATCCCACGCCCGTGCGACGAGCCCTGCCACCACGCCCTGGCTCACCGAGAACGCGATCGGAATGCCCATTCCGTCCCCCATGGCCCCGGAGAGGACGTACGTGGCCGCCACGCCGCACGCCACGCCGACGAGGCTCGAGCCCACGGCGACGCCCACGGGCACCTTCCCGCCGGAGGCGATCTCCACACCGACGGCGGACCCGATCACCGCTCCGACGCCGGCCCCCAGGAAGAGGCCGTCGAGGCTCTCTCCGTCGTCACCGGCGACACTCATGTGGACGCCGAGCAGGGCGCCGCCCACGAGCCCGGCGAACGACCCCACCGCTCCTCCGATCGCGAGGGGTGCCGCGGACGGACGGGCGAGGGGGTCCTGGGCGCGCGCCGCCGTCGGCAGGGTGGCCACCAGGAACATCGAGGTGAGGCCGATCGTTCCGATGTGTCCGCGGATCCTGCGGTCCATCTCCGCCTCCTCGGCCCTGGTGGGCCCCATGCCGGTGTCGGTCAGTCTGCCGAGGCGCTGGAAGCGCCTGTGGAAGGAAACATACTACACTGTATAGTATAGCACAAGGGCTGCGTGTCTCCTATCTTCGTGGTCGCGCGGATCGGCCGTTGCAGCGCGCGGAACGCCACGAGCCACGCCCGGGGACCATGCCAGCCGACCGACCCTCCCATCACCTCCCGGACGGCCGCTTCCATAATCCCTGGCCCATCGCTGCCGACGACGACGCCGTCCGGCGCCGGTTCTGGCGCGTCGCCTGGGAATGGCGCACGACCGAGCGGCCTCCGGATCCGGGGCCGGGCAGCTTCCCGGTGGCGACGCCAGCCGTCGCCGACCCGCACGCGGGCGACGGCGAGGTCCGCCTCACCTGGATCGGGCACGCCACGGTGCTGATCCAGCTCCCGGGGCTCAACCTCCTCACCGACCCCGTCTGGTCCGACCGTTGCTCCCCGGTGGGCTTCGCCGGTCCGCACCGCTTCGTGCCGCCCCCGATCGAGCTCGACGTGCTCCCCCGCATCGACGCCGTGCTCCTCTCGCACGACCACTACGACCACCTGGACCGCGCTACCGTCGCGGCCCTCCACGCCCGCCACGGGGATGACCTCCTCTGGCTGACGCCCCTCGGCTACGGGAAGTGGTTCGCCGGGCTCGGGGTGCGCCGGGTGGTCGAGCGCGACTGGTGGGAGGGCGCCGAGCTGCCGGGTGGCACCTACGAGACGGTGGCCGTGCCGGCGCGGCACTGGACGCGGCGCCGGCCCTTCGTGACGAACAGCCGTCTCTGGTGCGGCTGGGTGATCCGGCCGCGCGGGGATGTGGCAGGCGGCGGGTTGGACGGGGCGGGGCCGCGCATCTGGTTCGCCGGCGACTCCGGCTTCTGCCCGGCTTTCGGGGAGATCGGCGAGCGCCTCGGGCCGTTCGACGTCTCGCTCGTGCCGATCGGCGCGTACGAGCCGCGCTGGTTCATGGGTGCGGCCCACATGAACCCCGAGGAGGCGGTGCGTGCCTTCATGGACGCGGGTGGGCGCGGGAGCTTCGTCGGCATCCACTGGGGAACGTGGCGCCTGACCTTCGAGGACCCCCTCGAGCCACCCGTGCGGGCCCGCGCGGCCTGGGCGGCGGCCGGGCTCCCCGCGGACGACCTCCACCTCCTCCGGCACGGCGAGACGCTGGTGCACGGCCTCCCGCACCGAGGGGTGGGGGCCCGCTAACACAACGGCCGGTCCCGGGGTCTATAGGAATCACCGACCGCGTGGCGGCCGGCGTACCCACCTCAAGTCGGAGTCCGGCCATGAGTCGTGCTTCCCTCCTCGCTGCGCTCGCCGTCGCGGCGCTCGCCATCCCCTCCGCCCCCGCCGCCGCCCAGGACGTGAAGGTCGCCGGAGCCTGGGAGCTGTCCTGGGACACGCCGCGGGGCGCCCAGACCGTGACCGTGGTGTTCCAGCAGGACGGCATGAACGTCACCGGAACGGCCACGATGCGCATGGGCGACGTCCCCGTGAAGAACGGGATGCTCCACGGCGACCAGCTCACCTTCGTGCTCGAGTTCGGCCGGGGCGACCGGACGTTCTCGCAGTCCTTCGCGGCCACCGTGAAGGAGAGCACCATGGAGGGGAAGATCACGACCCAGCGCGGGGAGAACCCCTTCACGGGGAAGCGGAAGGAAGGCTAGCCTCAGGCGCCGGGCCTGCGCGCATACTGCCCCACGGCCTCGAGCAGGTCGCCCTTGCGGATCGGCTTGGTGAGGTGGGCGTCGCAGCCCGCCTCCATGATCAGCATGGACTCCTTCTGCAGGGCGTGCGCGGTCAGCGCCAGGATCGGAACGGAAGGTCTCCCAGACAGCGCCTCCATGCTCCGGATGAAGCGGGTGGCTTCGTAGCCGTCCATCTCGGGCATCTGGATGTCCATGAGGACGAGGTCGAAGTCCGGACCCTCGGAGAAGGCCTCGACGGCCTCCCTGCCCGTGGACGCGATGGTGAGGTCGACCGGGTGATCCTTCAGGTACAGGCGGATGAGGAGCTGGTTCTCCTCGACGTCCTCGGCGAGGAGGATGCGGGTGCGCGCCTCCCCGTGAGCCGTGCCCAGCGCGAAGAAGTGGGGGGACGCGGGCGTCGCCGGGTGCGCTTCGTGGGCGTCGTGGGGCGCGGGTGCCTTCGGCGGCGCCGCGGTGCGGATCTCCCCCCCGGTTGCCGTCACGGCCGGCCACGTCTCCTCGCCCGAAGGCTCGTCCAGGGACGTCTCCGGGTCGAGCTTGGGCACGCTCGCGCCCTGCGCGGGCTCCGCGTACGGCGCCGGCTCCCCCTTCGGGGGCCAGACGTTCGCGACCGCGCGCGCCAGCCCGTCGCGCTGGATCGGCTTCACCATGTACGCCTGGATGTTCAGCTCGCGCGACAGACCGAGGTCGCCGGGGCGGTCGAGCGAGGTGAGCATGAGCACGGGCGTCGCGATGAGCCGGTCGTCGACCATCATCCTCTGGGCGACGTGGAAGCCGTCCATGCCCGGCATGTGGCCGTCCAGGAAGACCAGCTCCACGGGACGATGGTCGCGCAGCGCCGACTCGAGGTAGAAGAGCGCCTCCTCGCCGTCGGCGGCCTCCGCCACCTCCGCGCCCCAGCTACCCAGGATCTCACGGAGGATGAGGCGGTTCGCCGCGTGGTCGTCGACGACGAGCGCGTGGACGCCCCGGAGGTCCGGGCGCTCGGCGAGCTCGGTGGTGGCGGGGACCGTGCCGGCACGGAGGGGCAACGTGAACGTGAACCGGCTCCCCTCGTCGAGGACGCTCTCCACCACGAGCTCTCCGCCCATCACCTCCACCAGACGGCGTGAGATCGTGAGCCCCAGACCGGAGCCTCCGTGCTTGCGCGTGGTGGCCGCGTCGGCCTGCACGAAGCGCTCGAAGATCGCGTCCAGCTTGTCCGGCGGGATCCCGCAGCCGGTGTCCCACACCTGTGCCTGCAGGAGGAAGCGCCCCCTGCGCCCGATGGGATCCGGGAGGACCCGGACGTCCAGGCCCACTTCGCCGTCGGAGGTGAACTTCGTGGCGTTGCCGAGCAGGTTGTTGAGGACCTGGCGCAGCCGGGTCGGGTCTCCGAGGGCCCCCGAGGGGACCCTCTCGTCGATGCGCGCCACCAGCTCCAGACCCTTCCGATGCGCGGCGACGCCGAAGACCTGCACCACGTCGCGCAGCAGCTCGTCGAGGCGGAAGGGCGCCTCCTCGAGCTCGATCTCACCCGACTCGATCTTGGAGAGGTCGAGCACGTCGTTGATGAGCGTCAGGAGCGCCTGACCCGCCGACCGGAAGATCGCCACGTAGCGGCCCTGCTCGTCGCTGAGCGGGGTCTCCGCCAGGAGGTCCGCCATGCCGATGATCGCGTTCATCGGCGTCCGGATCTCGTGGCTCATGTTCGCGAGGAACTGGGACTTGGCGGTGTTGGCGGTCTCCGCCACCTGTTTGGCCTTGCGCAGCTCGTCCTCGGCGCGCTTCCGCTCCGTGATCTCCCGGTAGATGACGTAGGTGCCCACCTGGACGCCCTCCACCCGCACCGGCTGGGCGAGGATGGACACGTCGATGGCGGCGCCCGTCCTCGTCAGGCGGACGGCCTCCGTGGTCACCAGCCCTCCGCGATCCACGGCCCTGGTGAGGGAGCGCCCTTCCTCGGCGTCCACCGGGGAGAGGATGAGCTCGTCGATGTCTGCACCGTTGCAGGCCTCGTTCGTGAACCCGAACATGCGCTCAAAAGCACAGTTGACGCGCAGGATGCGGCCGTCGCGGGCCAGGAGGCAGAGCGCTTCCAGCGAACTCTCGAAGAGCTCCTCGAAGAAGGCGGCCTCCAGGGCGTGCGCCGCGACCAGGCCGGCCGACCCGGCGTGACGCCGGATGACGTCAACCAGAGACGGTCCTTCCGCGGGACGGGAGGGTGCCAGCGACGCGGTGTCGTCGAACCGGGCCGCCGTGACGGCGATTGCGTCCATAACCATTGCGCTCGAACTTGCGTCGTCTGACCGATGGAACGACGCTGGACGATTGGAGCCGTCAGCCCATGGAAACACAGCGAGCTCGTCCCCGGCTCCTCGTCGTTGACGACGACAAGGTGATTCGTCGTTCCCTTATCGGTATTCTCGGCGGCAAGTACGACGTGCTTGAGGCCGAGGGTGCGGAGGAGGCGCTCCGCCTCCTCGACAGCGACCTGACCCGGCCGGACCTCATCCTCCTGGATGTCCGCATGCCCGGCATGGACGGGTACGAGCTGTGCGCCCGGATCCAGACGCGGGACGACCTCGCCGACATCCCGGTGGTGTTCGTGACCTCCCTGGACTCGGAGCAGGACCGGAAGAAGGCGTTCGACGTCGGCGGGGCCGCCTTCGTCCACAAGCCGTTCGAGGGGGAGGCCATTGTCGCCGAGGTGGAGCGGCACCTCGAGACCCACGGCACATGGCGCTCGCTGCGCGCGGCGCGGCGGGCGAAGCCCTGGCTCCTCCCCTCCACGTACGTCGCGTTCAAGCAGTACCTGGAGGCCCAGCGCAACGCGTCCTCGACGCAGGCGGCGGCGTGCGACGCTGTCCAGGCGGCCGACGTCTACGACCTGGGATCGATCCTCCGCATCCCGAACGACCAGCTCGCGCGCTACATCAGCCATTTCCTCGGGCTCCCCTACTCCAACCGCTTCTACGCCGAGGACGTGGGGCTCGGGGTCCTGCCCAAGGCGTTCTGCGAGTCGAACCTGGTGCTCCCCCTCCGGGACCGGACGATCGTGCTGTCCAATCCCTTCGACTGGGACCTCATGCACACGCTCGACCAGACGCTCTGGCACGCGTCGGAGCCGAAGATCGCGCTGGCCGAGCCGGAGCGGATCCGCCTCCTCCTCGAGGAGCCGACGGACGGGATGCTGGGCCCGATCCGGGTGGGGTTCCGGACGATCTCGCTGGAGTCCGAGCGCCAGGAGGACGTGGGTGAGGCCGACGCGCTCACGCTGGTGGGCGACGTCCTCCGCGAGGCCGTACAGGAGCGCGCCAGCGACGTGCACATCGAGCCCAAGGAGCACGGCGCCCTCATCCGCTTCCGGATCGACGGGGACATGCAGGACATCCGCACGCTCGGCTCCGCGCACGTCGCCAAGATGCTGTCCCGCCTCAAGGCGCTGGCGGGCATGGACATCGCCGAGCGGCGCAAGCCCCAGGACGGCGCGCTCATGGCCTCGCTGAAGGACCGGCGCTACAAGCTTCGCCTCGCCACCAGCTCGACCACGGGCGGCGAGACGCTGGTGATCCGCATCCTCGACCCGGACGCCGAGCCGCGTCCACTCGAGGAGCTCGGCATGACCGACGGGCAGTCCGGGCTCGTGCGTGAGCTCGCCTCCCGCAGCCAGGGCACGATCCTCGTGGTGGGCCCCACCGGGTCCGGCAAGTCGACGACCATCTTCACGCTCCTGACCACCGTCGACGGGCAGACGCGGAGCATCATGTCGGTGGAGGACCCGGTCGAGTACCGGATCCCCTACGCCAACCAGCAGCAGGTGAACCAGCGCGCCGGGGTGACGTTCGAGGCGCTCCTCAAGTCGGCCGTGCGCCAGGATCCCGACATCCTCTTCCTCGGCGAGGTGCGCGACCCGTTCTCGGCGCGGGCCGTGCTCGAGTTCGCCAGCTCCGGCCACCTGACGATCTCCTCGCTGCACTCCTCCAACGCCACCACCGCGATCTTCCGCCTCGAGCGGCTGGGGATCGAGCGGGGCGCGATGGCCGATTCGATCGCCGCCGTGGTCGCGCAGAAGCTGCTCAAGAAGCTCTGCCCCGAGTGCAAGCGTGTCGATCCGATCACGATTCGCGAGGCGGACCTGCTGAACCGCTTCACGAACGACATCCCGGACGCGCTCGCGCACCCGGTGGGATGCCCCGCCTGCCGCGACACCGGCTTCCGGGGGCGGGAGGGCGTCTACGAGATCCTGGTCTTCGATCGCGAGGTCGGGGACCTCGTGCGCGACGGGCGGGGGATCGCCGAGATCCGCGCCTTCTGCGCCGATCGCGGCGACTACCTGGTGAGCGACCACGCCCTCGAGAAGCTCCGGGCGCACAAGTTCGCGCTGAAGGATGTGGTGGACGACGTCCTCCTCGAGGAGTCGGTGCCCCCGCGCCGGCTCGGGCCCGCGGCGGACGCCCCCAGCGCCGCGACCCCGGTGGGTGGTGCGGCGCCGAAGACCGCGGTGCGCGACCCCGGAGCCCCGAGGACGATCATGGTGGTGGACGACGACGTCGACATGCGGGCTCTCGTCGAGCTGCACCTCCAGGGTGCGGGCTACCGTGTGCTAGGCGCGGCCGACGGCTTCGACGCCCTGATGCTCCTGGCGCAGGGGGAGGTCGAGCTGGTGCTTTCGGACGTGAACATGCCGAACCTCGACGGGCTCAAGCTCATCGAGATCATGCGCCAGAAGCAGATCGAGGTGCCGACCCTCTTCCTCACCGCCTCCGAGGACGCCGAGACCGAGGCGCACGTGCTCTCGCACGGGGCGCTCGACTACATTCGCAAGCCGGTGCGCAAGGAGGTGCTGCTCCTGCGCGTCGCGAACGCGCTCCGCGCCCGCGACCTGGCCGCCCTCGTTCCAGGGAACACCTCATGAGCGGACCCGATGGGGGGGAGGACGCCTCGTGGTCGTCGTGCCGGAGGAGCTCGAGCCGCTCGTGCCGCGCTTCCTCGAGAAGCGGCACGCCGAGATCGACGTGCTCCGCAGCGCGGCGGAGCAGGGCGATCTCGAGACGCTCCGCTCACTCGGTCACGCGCTCAAGGGAACGGCGGGCGGCTACGGCTTCGACGAGCTCACCGACCTGGGCGCGATGCTGGAGACCCGCGCCCGGGCAGGCGACCGAGCCGGCGCCTCCGAGGTGGTCGGCCGCATCGCCGACTACCTCGGCCGCATCGACGTGCGCTACGGCTGAGGCGACGCCGACATGCACGCGAATTCCCCCTACGGACCGCTCGGCTCGGACCTCGAGCTGGAGCGGTTCGCCGAGCTGAAGAAGCACCTTCCCGAGATCTACCGGGCCTACCGGCACCGGGAAGCGGTGCACACGTCGGTCGTGGTGCCGTCGATCTCCGTGAACCAGGAGGAGCTCGCCAAGATCGAGGGCTCCGCCTTCTACGAGGAGCGCCTCCTCTTCACGCTCATCCGGCTGACGAACCCGCTGTCACGGGTGATCTACGTGACGAGCCAGCCCGTCCACTCGGAGATCCTCGAGTACTACCTGCAGCACCTCCCGGGCGTCCCGCTCGGTCGAGCCCGCGAGCGGCTCCTGGTGCTCTGCCTCTACGATGCCAGTCCGAAGGCGCTCACGCGCAAGATCCTCGAGCGCCCCCGGTTCATCGAGCGCATGCGTGCCTGGATCGGCGACCCGCGCAGGGCCTACCTGACGTGCTACAACGCCACCGTCCTCGAGCGGCGGCTCGCGGTCGAGCTGGGCATCCCGCTCAACGCGACCGATCCCGAGCTCCTGTGGATGGGCACGAAATCGGGGTCCCGGAAGATCTTCGCGGAGGCGGGGGTGGCGCATCCGCTCGGGACGAACGACCTGCACACGCGCGCCGAGGTGGGGGAGGCTCTCGACGTGCTCGCTCGGGAGCGCCCCGGGATCCGGCGTGCCGTGGTCAAGCTGAACGAGAGCTTCGCCGGGGAGGGCAACGGCGTGTACGCCTTCCCGGACCCGCTTCCCGACGGCACGGGGGAGCGTCGCGAGGCGATCGGCCGCGGGCTCGAGGAAATGCGGTGGCCGGGCGACAGGGAGACGCCGGAGGCCTTCTTCCGCAAGTTCGGCGAGATGGGTGGGATCGTGGAGGAGTGGGTGGAGGGCGAGGAGGTCGAGTCGCCGAGCGTCCAGCTGCGCGTGCACCCCAACGGTGGGCTGGAGGTGATCTCCACGCACGACCAGGTCCTGGGCGGCACCACGGGCCAGGCGTACGTCGGGTGCCGCTTCCCCGCGGACGACCGCTACCGGGACCTGATCCTCGAAGCGGGCCGACGCATCGGCCAGGTGCTCGCACGCCGGGGCGCGGTCGGTCGCTTCGGCATCGACTTCGTGACCACACGGAGGGACGGTGGGCCCTGGGAGGCCCGTGCCGTCGAGATCAACCTGCGCATGGGTGGCACGACGCCGCCGTTCATGGCGCTCGAGTTCCTCGGAGGCGGCGGGCTCGACCCGGCCAGCGGTCTCTACCTCGCGGCGGACGGGCGCCACAAGTACTACTACGCGTCCGACAACCTGAAGTCGCCGGACTACCGCGGCCTGATCCCGGAGGACCTGCTCGACCTCATGCTCGAGTACGGGCTCCAGTTCAAGCACCAGACCCTCACCGGGGTGCTCTTCTTCATGATCGGCGCGCTCTCCCAGTACGGGAAGCTGGGTGTCACCGCGATCGGCAACAGCCACGAGGAGGCGGAGCGGCTGTACCGCTCCACGGCCGCCATCCTCGACCGGGTCACGGGGGCCTCGGCGGAGACGCAGGGGAGGCCGCGCTCGCTCTTCGAGCCGGATGCGCCTACGCTCGTGTAGTCGACGCGCGATGTAAGCTGTTGTTGTATAATGAGTTGAGTCCAATCCGGAGACGCGACGTCAGCGGGCGCGCGTCTGGAAGATCTCCCCCACGGTGTCGAGCATGGACTTCAGCGCGTCGTAGTCCTGGTGCTTCATGCGGATCCAGGCGTTGGCCATGTACCCGGACTCGACGGCGCGCGTGGGCGTGCCCTCGTGGGGAAGATGGGCGTCGATGACCCACTGGCCGAAGCGGCGCCAGACCTCGTCCGCTCCCTCGTAACCGGCGATGACGCCGTCCCGGTCGGGGCGCAGCGCGATGATCCCCGCGGAGTAACGGCGGGACGACTTCCGCACCGTGCGACCCCAGACCACGGCCGTCGCCCACTCGAGGTGGATGTCGATGTCGTTCGCGATCGCGTAGAGCTCCCAGGCGCGGACACGCGGCGGGCGGCAGGCGATCTCGGAGAAGCGGTGCCCCTCGGGTCCGAAGAACCACTCGAGGTGCGTGGCCGAGGTGTCCACGCCGAGCAGGCGGTTCACCTTGCGCCCCATCTCCAGTATCGGCTGGTACCCGGGCGCGGTCTCGATGCGGTTCGTGGTGATGAGCTGCGGGGAGATCCAGCGCGTGCGCCGACCCTCCAGCACCGTGGGATAGCAGTGCGTGATGAACTCGTGCGCCACGCTCCCGCCGATCGTGATCGTGTCGTAGAAGGCCTCGTGCCCCTCGTAGAAGGACTCGATCGCGGCCTCGCCCCCCGAGCCCACGCCCAGGCGCGCGAGCGCGCTCGCGAGCTGCTCGGCGTCGTCCACGCGCACCGTGCCCTCCCCCCCGCGGCCGCACGCGGCTTGACCGCAACCGGGAAGCCCACGCGCTCGGCGAAGGCGAGGATGTCCTCGGCCGAGTCGCTCCCCAGGGACTCCGCGCACGGAACGCCCCCCGCGCGCAGGACCTCCTTCATGGCGGGACGGTCGTGACAGAGCCGCGCGGTACGCGGCGAGGTCCCGGGAATGCCGAGCTCCTCGCGGGCGTGCGCGGCGGCGAGGACGTGCGCCTGGAGCGTGGCCTCGAGGCGGTCGACCGCGAGGTGCTTCGCGATGCGCGCCGTGGCGTCGCCCAGCACGTCGGGGTCCGACGTGGACGGGACCTGCTCGTAGCGCAGGAGCCAGCGCTTCAACTCGTCGTCGAGCGTACCCGGGGATTGGGTGCCGACCCCCGACACACGGGCGCCGGCTTGCACCAGGGCACGCACGAACTCCCTCTGGCCCGTGGGCGTGGCAGGCTCCACGAAGACCACGTGCATGGCGTCCAGGCTCCGATTGGCGAGGGGTGCGGTCACGACGTGACCCCAAGGTAAGGCTCCCACGGCGGAGCGCACGCGGCCGGAGCCGGCGGGACGCTGACGCGCGGGGGCCCCCGCGGATCGGAGGCTACCCCATCCACGCCGACTTGGACCACGTGGAGCTCGACGGGTGGGGCGGCGGCCAGGGAGAGGGGCACATCGGGCGATCGTCGGCCAGGGGAGCGGACGATCGGCCTCCGCCCCTTCTGGCGGGCGGGCCTCCGTCGTGGCAGGATACCGCATGCCAGACCCCGTCATGAACATCGTCCACCTGGTCGCGGAATACTGGCCGTACGCCCGCACCGGCGGGCTCGCCGAGGCCGTACGCGGCATCGCCACGCACCAGGCTCGCTCCGGCACGCCCACGTTCGTCTTCATGCCGCTCTACCGGATCGCCCGGGAGCGGGCCGGCCGCCTCGAGCCGGTGTGCGAGGTGACGGTCCCCCTGGGGATCGGCCCGCAGACGTGCCGCATCATGGTCGCGCCCGACGCCGGCGAAGCGGCGACGGTCTACTTCGTGGAGCACGACGGCGCCTTCGACAGGGCCGGCATCTACGGGGAGGACGGCGGCGACTACGGCGACAACTACCTGCGCTTCGCGCTCTTCTCGCGCGCGGTGCTGGAGGCGCTGCCGAAGCTGGTCCCGGAAGGCGACATCGTCCTTCACCCGCACGACTGGCACGCGGCGCTGGGCCCCGTCTACCTGCGCACCGTATACGCGGGCCAGCCGTTCTACGACGCCGTCGCGTGCATCCTGTCGGTGCACAACGCGGGCTACCAGGGCCTCTACGGCCCCGAGATCCTGGGGCCGTTGCTCCTCCCGGCCGAGGTGTACAACTGGAGCGCGATGGAGTACTACGGCCAGATCAACTGGCTGAAGGGAGGGCTCGCCTACGCAGACTGGGTCACCACGGTGAGCCCCACGCACGCGCACGAGCTGCGCACGCCGGCAGGTGGCTTCGGGCTGCACGACTTCTTCATCGCGATCGGCGACCGCCTGGTCGGGATCCTCAACGGGATCGACCAGGAGCTCTGGGACCCGTCCGTGGACGAGGAGGCGGTGCGCCCCTACTCGCGTGACGATCTCGAGGGGAAGCGGGCGTGCAAGGCGTGGCTCCAGGACCTGGCGGGGCTGCCGGTGAAGGCGGAGGTGCCGCTCGTGTGCATGACCGCCCGACTGGCCAAGCAGAAGGGTTTCGACCTCATCCTCGGCGACGGGCTCCTGTACAGGCTCGACGGCGCGCAGTTCATCTTCCTCGGCGAGGGCGACCCGTACTACCAGCGGCAGCTCGCCGAGGTGGCGCGCAACGTGCCCGACCGCGTGGCCGCCTTCTTCGACTTCACGGAGAAACGCGAGCACCGGCTCCTGCTCGGTGCGGACATCCTGCTCATGCCCTCGCAGTACGAGCCGTGCGGGCTGACGCAGATGCGCGCACAGCGTTACGGCGCGCTCCCGGTGGTGCGACGCGTGGGCGGGCTCGCCGACACCGTCGAGGACCAGGTGACGGGCTTCGTGTTCGACGAGTACACGTCGAGCGCGCTGGAGGTGGCCCTGCGGCGCTCCTTCGCGCTGTATCCGAACCGGACGGCGTGGGAGCGCCACATGCGGGAGGCCATGGGCCGGGATTACGGCTGGCAGCGCTCCGCGCAGCGCTATCTCGACCTGTACGACGCCGCGGTCAAGGCACACCACAACCGGGACTGACATGGACGTTCTCCGCGGGCGCGCACCGGTGGCCGTCGCCACCCGTCTCGCCCTCCTCCTCGCGCTCGCGTCGGCGTGCGCGTCGTGCGACACGGGCGCCGGCGGATCGGCTGCGGCCGTCGCGGGCGACTGGGACTACTACCGCATGCTCGGCGCGGAGCCGAGCGGTGGCTTCGAGGCTCGCCGGCGCTTCGGGTACGCGCACTTCGAGGGCGCGGGCGCCGAGGGGAGCTGGCTGCGGCGCCGCCAGGGCGGCGCGCTCGAGGACGTACGGAGCGTGCGCGTGGCGGGCGACTCGCTCTTCGTGGATTTCGCGAGCGGCGCGGCGCTCCACGGCGCCATGCACGGCGATACCGTCGTGGGGCACCTCGTGCGCGGGGGTGAGCCCACCGACCGGGTCTGGCTTGTCCGCCGGACGGAGCCGCCCGTGTGGGAGCCCTACTACGCGCTCTGGGGCGGGCCCGTCTCCGACTCGACGTACGCGGTGACGATCGACCCGGCCGTGCCCATGACCGCGCGGGACGGTACCACGCTCATGGGCTTCGTCGGGCGGCCCGTCGGGGACGGCCCGTTCGGCGTGGTCATGGAGCGCACGCCCTACCTGCGCATCGACACGGCCAACGCCGTGTTCTGGGCGTCGCGCGGCTACATCTACGTGAAGCAGGACGTGCGCGGCCGTGGCGGCTCGGGCGGCGTGCTCGACATGAACGCCATGCAGGAGCAGGACGGCTACGACGCGGTCGAATGGGCCGGGACGCTCCCCGGGAGCAACGGGAAGGTCGGGATGATCGGCCGCTCCAACCCCGGGCTCTACACCTGGTACGCTGCGATCGCGCGGCCGCCCCACCTGGCAGCGATCGCCCCGGTGGTGGCGACGGCCGACCCGATCCGCCTGGTTCCGTACATCGACATGGTGTTCTCGCCGACCATCGTGCCGTGGCTCTGCTACACGGCCGTGAAGGAGACGCTCTCGGACCTCGGCCAGGTCGACGAGGTGGAGGCGTTCAACCATCTCCCGGTGATCGACGCGGCCGAGATGGCCGGGTGCCCGCGCCGGCAGTTCTGGGACGACTGGTTCGACCACCAGAAGCTCGACGACTACTGGCGAGCCCTGTCGATCGAGGCGCGCCTGGACCGCGTGCGGGTGCCCGTGCTGGGCATCGCGGGGTGGTACGACGACGCGCGCGGCACCATCCGCAACTTCTCCGTGATGGAGAAGCTTGCGCGCCACCCGCCGCTGCGCATCGTCATGGACCCCGGCGCCCACAAGGGGATCGACTACGTGAACGGCGACTTCGGGCCGCAGGCGCGGCTCGACCACCGCGCGCTCCAGCTCCGCTGGTTCGACCGCTGGCTGAAGGGGATCCATAACGGCGTGGACACGGAGCCCACGATGGACCTCTTCATCATGGGCGACGACACCTGGCGCCACGAGGACGCGTGGCCCCTGGCGCGCACGGAGTGGACGGACTTCTACCTGCACTCGGGAGGTGACGCGAGCACGACGGGCGGCGACGGCACGCTCGACACGACGGCCCCGGGGAGCGAGCCGTCCGACACGTACACCTACGACCCCGGCGACCCGACGCCCTACCTCGTGGACGCGCGCGAGCTGGAGCTGAACCTCAACGAGGACTACGCGGACCTGCACGCGACGCGTTCGGACGTGCTCGCCTACACCACGACCCCGCTCGAGCACGACACCGAGATCACCGGGCCGATGTCCGCCACGCTGTGGGCCGCCACCGACGCGCGCGACACGGACTGGAACGTCATGCTCCTGCACGTCTTCCCGGACGGGCGCGCGCTCCGCGTCCAGGACGGCGTGATGCGCGCGCGCTTCCGCGACGGCTTCGACCGGCCCTCCCCGCTCTCGCCAGGCAAGGTGTACCGGTACGACATCGACCTCTGGTTCACCGGGCTCGTGGTGCCCGCCGGGCATCGCCTGCGCGTCGTGGTGTCCTCGGCCGCCTTCCCCAAGTACGACCGCAACCTGAACACCGGCGGCGACAACGAGCGCGACACGACGGTACGTCGCGGCGCACCAGACGGTGCTCCACGACGCGGCGCACCCGTCCCACGTGACGCTGCCGCTCATCCCGCGGTAGCGCCGCCCCGGGCGGCCGTCAGCTGATCGCGCCCCCGTACGTCGCGAGCGTCATCGCGATGATGCGCACGGCGCGGAAGTAGTCGCCCAGGCGGATGTTCTCGTTCGGGGAGTGCTGGTTCGAGTCGTGGTTGTATGTGGCCACGCCCACCGGCGGCAGGCCGAGCACGTCGCGGAAGAGCACGAGGGGTCCGCTCCCGCCGATCGTGGGGAGCACCACGGGCGGCGCGCCGTCGGCCTGCTGGACGATGGCGGTCATCCTGCGCACGGTCTCGTTGTCGATCGGCGTCCTGTACGATGGGTAGCCGCCGGGTCGGCGCACGAGCGACGCGAGCGGCTTGCCCGCCGCCCGGTCCGCGTCGGTGGGCGGGCCGTCGAGCACCCGGTATCCCTGCCGCTCGATGTGCCGGCGGACCTTGTCGAGCGCCGCGTCGTCGCTCTGCCCGGGTACCAGGCGCATGTCGAGCGCGGCGGTCGCCTCCGCCGGCACGACCGTGCGCGCCTGCTCGCCCACGTACATCGACTGCATCCCGCGCACGTTCAGCGACGGGTACGTGAGCAGCTCGTTCAGGCGCATCCCCCCGCCGTACGTGACCGGGATGCCGAACTCGCGCCGGATGTCCTCCTCGACGCGCGGCAGCCGCGCCAGTGCGGCCTTCTCGTCCGCGGTGAGCGGCGTGCGGTCGTCGTAGTACCCCTCCACCACCACGCGCCCATCCGCGTCGAACATCGACGCGAGGAGCTTGCCCAGCTCGATGGCCGGGTTCACCGCCCAGTTGCCGTAGTGCCCGGAGTGCAGCGGGCCCCTGGCGCCGTACACGGTCAGGTCGGCCGTGACGATCCCGCGCGTGCCGAGGTAGATGGTCGGGTCGTCCGACTGGAACATCGGCGCGTCGAAGATCACGACCGCGTCCGCCGCGAGGAGCTGTCGGTACTCGGGCTTGGCCAGCATGGCCGCGAGGCCCGGTGACGAGCTCTCCTCCTCGCCCTCCAGGAACAGCTTCGCGTTGAAGGAGATCCCCGCGCCCTGCGCCTCGAGGAGGTCGAGCGCGACCAGGAAGGCGGAGAGCGGTCCGCGGTCGTCGGCGATCGCGCGCCCGTACGCGCGGAAGTCGTCGCCCAGCTCCGTGCCCCGGGGGAGCCGGCGTGCGTCCCCGAGCTCCCTGCCGGTCCCGTCGAACACGGTGGGCGTGAACGGGTCGCTCTTCCACCTCGTCGGGTCGACCTCCTGACCGTCGTAGTGGAAGTACAGGAGCAGGGTGGGACGGCCCGCACCCGCGTCCCTCTCGGCGAAGACCGCCGGTACGCCCGTGCTCGTCAGCTCGCGGGTCGTGAAGCCGTGCCCCTCGAGGCGCTCGCGCAGGTGGGCGCGGGCCGCGGCGAGACCCGCCGGGTCCGACGCCATGGCGTGAAAGGAGGCGAGGGTGGCGAGCTGCTGCACGGCCTCCCACCGGTGCGCGTCGGTCCAGCCGCGCGCCTGGTCCGGCGTGAGCTGCGCCGCGAGCGAGCCAGGGCCGGCGAGGAGCGGGACGAGGGCGGAGAGCGTCGCCCCGAGGCGGGGTGTGCGTCGAGCGGGCATGGCGAGTCGTCGGGGAGCGGGTCGGCGTCCGGAGCGCGGGCCCACCACGGCCGCGCTTCCGGGACCTTACCGTCGGCGCCTTGCCACCGCCAATCGCTCCGCGCCCCCGCGTCGCTTCCGTGGCGTCGGGTCCGCTACTCCGTGCGCAGGGCCACGAGCGCATCCAGCCGGGCCGCGCGCAGCGCGGGGAGCAGGCCGGCCGTCCCGGCGACGGCGAGCATCACCGCCGCCGCCGCCGCGATCGCGCCCGGGCTCGTCGGGGCCACGCCGTAGAGGAGGCTCGCGACCACCGGCGCGGCCGCCACGGCGGCCGGGACGCCCACCACCAATCCGATCGCCGCGAGCACGATCACCTGGCGGAGCACGAGCCAGAGGATCTGACCCGGACGGGCTCCCACCGCGACACGCACGCCGATCTCGCTCGTGCGTCGGGTCACCGCGTACGAGGTCACGCCGTGCAGGCCGATGCTCGCGAGCAGGAGCGCGAAGGCCCCGAAGAGCGTGAGGAGCTGCATGAAGACGCGCTCCTTCGCGCCGGTCTGCGCGATGATCTCGGTCTCGGACCGGATGGTCGGGACCGGGATGTCCGGATCCACCTGCGCGACGGTCTCGCGCAGGAGCGCTTCGAGGCGGGCGAGCGGGACGTCGGTGCGCAGGAAGACGTTGTAGCCGCCGTATGCCGTGCGCTGCAGGGCGGAGGGGTAGACGGTCGAAGGCACGCCCGAGCGCTGGTTGCGGTAGGGCATGTCGTTGATCACGCCGACGATCTGCATGTCCTGCCCGCCCCAGCGGAGGGTGTTCCCGATGGGGGACGCGCCGCCGTAGATCTCCTGCACGGCCTTCTCGTTGACGACCGCGACCCGGGGCGCGTCGGGCCCGTCCTGCAGCCCCGGCATCCGTCCGGAGATCAGGCGCGCGCCCAGCGTCTCGAGGAAGGCTGGCCCGATCCCGTTCGCAAAGACCGTTACGCGCTCGCCGTCGACCTCCATGGAGCTGTTCGAGACGATCCCGCTGAGCGGCGCGTTCTCCACGAGCGTGACCGCGCGCACCCCGGGGATGTCCTGGATGCGGGAGAGCAGCTCCTGGTAGAGGCGGTAGTACCGGTCCTGAGGGAGGCGCGTGTAGCCGGGGTCCACGTGGAAGGAGACCACGCCACGCGGATCGAAGCCGAGCTCGACGGCCCCCAGGTTCGCGACCGTGCGCAGGAAGAGGATCGCGCCCACGACCAGCGGGACCGACACCGCGATCTGCACGGCGATGAGGACGCGGCCCGCGTTGAGCTTCGGGTTCGCGGCGCCGGCACCCCGCTGCTTGAGCCACCCGATGGGGTCGAGCCCCGAGAGCCGGAGCGCGGGCACGAGCCCGAACGCGAGCGTCGCGCCGACGGCGAGCGCGGCGCTCACGCCGAGCAACGTCGGGTCGAGGCCCACCTGCATGTCCACGTCGCCGAAGGCCCCCGTGCCGAGGCTCCCGCTGAGCAGGCCGCGAAGACCTTCCCGCCCGAGGAAGGTCAGCGCGAGCCCCGTCGCGGTCCCTGCCACCGCCAGGACCAGCGCCTCGAGGAGGAGCTGGCGCATGATGCGCCCGCGTGCGCCGCCGAGCGCACGGCGCACGGCCATCTCACGCTGCCTGGCGACGCCCCTCGCGAGCATGAGGCTCGCCAGGTTCACGCACGCGATCAGGAGCACGATCCCCACCACGCCGAGCAGGAAGTAGAGAAGGCGCGCGGTGCCGGCGCCCACGGGCTGCGCGCCCTGGTCGCCGTCCACGAAGCGGAGCTCGGGGAGGTGTCCGTCGCCGCCCAGGAGCGGGGACGGCGTCGTGCGCATCGCGGCCGCGAGGGCCTGCAGGCTCGTGCTCTCCGCGCCCGCGGGGACCCGCGCCATCAGGCGGAGCCAGAAGATCCGGTCGGACGTGAAGAGCGACTCGTCCGGCGACATCCTCGCGTAGACGCGCGGCTGCGCCGTGACCGGCACGGTGATCTCGGTCTGCGGGAAGAAGCCGCCCATCGACAGCCCCTTGAAGCCGGCCGCGGTCACGCCGATCACCTCGGCCGGGACGCCGTTCACGCGGATCGCCCGGCCGACCACCGAAGGCTCGCCCCCGAAGGCGCGCATCCAGAGCGCGTGGCTGAGCACCGCCACCAGCGGCGCGTCCGGCCTGTCGTCGTCGGGACCGATGCCGCGCCCGACCTGCATCGGCGGTGCGAGCGTCGAGAAGTAGGACGCGTCCGCGAAGGCGCCGCCTGCGAACACGGCGGGCTGGTCGCCCACCGCGACGCTCACGCCGCGGAGGAACGCGAACGCGAAGACGCCGACGTCGGGTGGGGCTGCCGCCCGGAGGGCCTGGTAGATCGGGTAGCTGAAATTGCTGCGCAGGCGAGCGCCGCCCCCGGGATCGGTGTAGTCCGTGGACCCGTACTGGCTGATGTCGAAGTCGCCCTCGCGGTTCCAGGCCAGGAGCTTCAGCTCGTGGGGCCTGGCGACGGGGAGCGGGGTGAGCAGGAGCGTGCGCACGACCCCGAACATCGCGGTGTTCGCGCCGATGCCGATCGCGAGCGAGAGGACCGCCACCAGCGTGAAGGCGGGGCTGCGCCGCAGCACCCGCAGGACGTACCGGAGATCGTGGCCCAATCCCGACATTCATCCCCCTCGATGTGGGTTCAGGGGGTTCGACAGGCGGCGGCCCATGATGGTTGCCGGATGGGAGGGATCGTCGGCACCGGGCCGGCGCGGGCCCGGTGCCCCTCCGGCGCCGCGCCTCCCTCAGCTGTCCTGGACGGTCACCTTCTCCATGACCACGTCCTCGACCGGCCGATCACCGCTGGCGGTCTTCAACCTCCCGATCTTCCTCACCACGTCCATTCCGTCGGTGACCTTGCCGAAGATCGCGTGCTTGCGATCGAGCCATGGGGTGGCCGCGAGCGTGATGAAGAACTGCGAGCCGCCGGTGTTGGGTCCGGCGTTGGCCATCGAGAAGATCCCCTCGACGTCGTGCTCGAGGCCGGGGCCGAACTCGTCGGGGATCGAGTAGCCCGGTCCGCCGCGGCCGGTGCCCGTGGGGTCGCCGCCCTGGATCATGAACCCCTCGATGACGCGGTGGAAGATCACGCCGTCGTAGTAGCCCTTCTTCGCGAGCTCGATGAAGTTGGCGGCGGTTTTCGGGGCCGAGTCCGCGAACATCTCCGCGGTGATGGTCCCGTGGTTGGTCTGGATGGTGACGGTGGGATTGGCCACGCTACGCTCCGTGTGGATGTCCGTACGGGAGGCGTACGGTACCCAACCCGCGGAGCGGGGTCCAGGCCGGATGTGCGCGTGCCAGGAAGTGGTCGGCCTACCGCACCACCACCGGCGCCCACGCGCTGCTGTTGCCCAGCGACACGAAGGCGAAGAGCCCGCGCTGGCAGCTTCCCCAGGTGCCGGCCTGCGCGGTGTAGTGCATCGCCGCCTGCGCGAACCCCGCCCGGTTCATCAGCCAGACCTGGCCGAGGGCATCGACGCCCTGACCCGCCACGCCCACCGTGACGGGGCCGAGGCGTTGCACAGGCCACGCCGGTGCGCCGTTGCCGATCGGGAGCACACGCGAGAGCCCCTGGCTCGTGAGCGTGCACGACTCCCCGTCCGGTCCCATCGTGAAGAGCCGTGGGAAGCTCGCGGGCCCCGCTACCGCGTAGCGCTCCCACGTGTAGCTCGGGGCGCTCTCGTAGCCGCCGACCCTGGCGGCGGGACGCTCCGACTTCGCGAGGGGCCTGGCGGTGCGGTCGAGGTTCGTTGGCGGGGCGCCCTTCGGGTCGTTGGCGTGGATGCCGCGGAGCCCCAACCCGCCCCGGGCGGTCTGCGCGCACCCCGAGAGCGCCGGCGCGGCCGCGAGGATGGCGACCAGTGCCGTCACCGGGATGTTTCGATTGCGTCGGACCATGTTCCACCTCCGCCAGGGGGGGTCCGCGCGTGTTCCGCGTCCCGCAACATAGCGCATCGGGCCGGCCGGCGGCACGGTGACACCCGACGATTGCCCCCTCGCGCGCCCCGTGGGTACTGTTCGGCCATGACGACCCCCACTCGACGCCTCGTCGCCGCCGCCCTGGTCGGCATCGCCTCGTGCACGCCGGCCCTGAAGCTCACCCCCAGCGACGCGGACGTGGTCCTGGCGCACCAGGCGCTCGACGCGCCGGACCCGTCGCGCCCGGGACCCCATGGCGTGCTCACGCTCTACTACGGGAGTGGCACGGACCGGCGCCGCGTCGTGTACCGCGACTCGGTCTCGATCCGTACCGGCACCGTGGACGCCTCCAAGCTCGTGGACCTCGGCTCCTCGGCGAAGGAGCGCAACGGGTACTGGGGCTTCACGCCGAAGGAGATGCCGCTCAACGCGCGCGTCTGGTATCCCGACGGTCCCGGGCCCTTCCCGCTCGTGCTCGTGGTGCACGGCAACCACGACATGAAGGACTTCTCGGACCCGGGGTACGACTACCTCGGCAAGCTCCTCGCGAGCCGCGGCTACATCCTGGCCAGCGTGGACGAGAACTTCCTGAACGGCGGCATCCGCGGGGAGAACGACGCGCGCGGCTGGTTCCTCCTGCAGCACCTGAAGCTCTTCAAACGCTTCAACCAGGAGGCGGGGAACCCCTTCGAGGGGAAGGTCGACATGGCGCGCATCGCGCTCATGGGCCACTCCCGCGGAGGCGAGGCCGTGGCGGACGCCGCGGCCTTCAACCGGCTCACCCACTATCCGGACGACGCGTCCCTGGTCTTCGACTTCGGCTTCGACATCCGCGGCGTGGTCTCGATCGCACCGGTGGACGGGCAATACCTGCCCACGGGTCGCAAGGTCGAGATGGACGACGTCAGCTACCTGACCTTCCATGGCTCGCACGACGGCGACGTGACGTCCTTCCACGGGCTGCGCATCTACGACCGCCTGCGCTTCACCGACGGCGACTTCCACTTCAAGTCCGCGATCTACGTCTACCGGGCCAACCACGGGCAGTGGAACACCGTCTGGCAGAACCACGACAACGGACCGCGCTCGGGCCGTATCCTCGACCTGCGCGCGCTCCTTCCCCAGGAGCAGCAGCGCCACTTCGCCGAGCTCTACGTCTCGGCCTTCCTGGACGTGGTGCTCAAGGGCGACAAGCGCTACCTGCCGATGTTCCGGGACCACCGCGTGATCGGATCGTGGCTCCCGAAGACGATGTACGTCACGCGCTTCGAGACCAGCGCCTTCCGCCCGCTCGCGAACTTCGAGGAGGACATCGACGTCACCACCGGCACGAAGGAGGGCGTGACGCTCCAGGGCGACTCGCTGGCGACCTGGAAGGAGGAGACGCTCGAGCTGCGCTCGGCCAACCGGAACAACACGAGCCAGTCGCAGGAGAACCAGGCCGTCTGGCTCGGGTGGAACAACCGCATCGCCGGGCCCGACACGACACGCACCGGGCCGGCCGCGCGCTTCACCGTGCGCCTCCCGGACGGCCTCGCGCGCCGCTGGCGGGTGGGCGAGGGGACCACCCTCGACTTCATGCTGGGCGCGACCCGCGCGACGCCCGGCCCGCGGAAGGACCCGGCGGCGGACAGCACCAGCAAGGAGGCCCGGCCCGACCGGTCCTCCCGCCCGCCCAGGGCGAAGCCGGACGAGGAGAAGCCGCCGATCGACCTCTCGGTCGAGGTCGAGGACGCGGCCGGACGTGCGGCCTCCGTGGACCTGCGCCGCTACGGCGCGATCCGCCGGCCCCTGGAGACGTACGTCCTGCGCCGCGGCGACCAGGAGAAGCAGCGCTTCGCGGACCACTGGGAGCAGATCCTCCAGACGTACTCGATCCCGCTCGGCGACTTCGTGGCGGCGAACCGGGAGCTCGACCTGGGGACTCTGGCGGTCGTGAGGCTGGTCTTCGACCGTTCGGTGGCGGGTGAGGTCGTGGTCGACGAGATCGGCCTCAGCGACCTGGATCCGGCCTTCCTGACCGCGCGCGTCGAGCACTGACGCGGGTAGCGCCGCCGGCCCTGCGCGGGTGCTCCCTCAAGAGGCGTCCAGGACCTCCCGGACGCGGGCGGTGAGCTCGGCGACGTCGAAGGGCTTGTGCAGGAACGGGATCTCGTGGGCGAGGAGGTCCTGCCGGGTCGCCGCGTCGTCGGTGTAGCCCGACATGAAGAGGACCTTGAGCCCCTCGTGGCGGGCCATCGCGTGCTTGGCCAGGTCGCGACCGCCCATCTTGGGCATGACCAGGTCCGTGAGCACCAGGTCCGGCCGCGCGATGCGCTCGAGGAGGGCGAGGGCCGCCTCCCCGTTCTCCGCCTCGAGCACCGTGTAGCCGTGCGAGCGCAGGATACGTGCGGCCACGCGGCGCACGGAAGGCTCGTCCTCGACGACGAGCACGGTCTCGTGGCCCTTCGGACCACGCTCGAGGCCCTCGGGCTCGATCGGCGTCGGCGCTCCCTCGATGCGGGGAAGCTCGAGGGTGACGGTGGTGCCGACCCGCAGCTCGCTCTCGACGGCGATGCGTCCGCCGAGCTGCTGCACGATGGAGTACGACGTAGCGAGGCCCAGGCCGCTCCCCTTGCCGACGCCCTTCGTCGTGAAGAAGGGCTCGAAGAGGTGCGCCTTCACCTCGTCCGACATCCCGGTGCCCGTGTCGCGCACCGACAGGCGCACGAAATCCCCGGCGGCCTCCCCGGGCTGGACATCGACGGGGCTCTCTTCGAGCGTCACGTTGCCGGTCTCGATCACGATCTTGCCGCCGTGCGGCATCGCGTCGCGCGCGTTGACCACCAGGTTGGCCACGACCTGCTCGAGCTGCCCGCGGTCCGCGCGCACGGACCACAGGTCGTCGGCGAGGGACAGGTCGAGCGTGAGGTCCTCGCCGACGAGCCGGCGCAACATGCGGTGCAGCGAGCGGACGGTCTCGTTGATGTCCAGCGTCGTCGGCTCGACCATCTCCTTGCGCGAGAACGTGAGGAGCTGGCGTGTGAGCATGGCCGCGCTGTTGGCCGCATCGCGGAGGGAATCGAGCGCGCGCGCGGAAGGTGAGTCGTCCACCACGGCGGCGCGTGCGATCTGTGCCTCCGTGAGGATCACGGTGAGGAGGTTGTTGAAGTCGTGCGCGACGCCGCCGGCGAGGCGGCCCACCGCCTCCAGCTTCTGCGCCTGGCGGAGCTGGACCTCGAGGTCGTGGGCCTCGGTGACGTCCAACCAGGCGCCCACCGCCTCGGTCGGCCCCTCTCCCGAGCGGCCCACCCGCCTCTGGTCGTCGCGGATCCAGCGGTACGACCCGTTGTGGTGCTGGAAGCGATACTGACGCGTGGTCGTCCCCACGTCGTCGTCCGCGATCCACGTCCCGAGCCGCTCGATGTCGTCGGGGTGCACGTGATCGCGCCACCAACCCGGCGCCAGCGCCTCCCCGACCCGGTAGCCCAGCACGCGCAGCACGTTGTCGCTGATCCACTCGAGCGTCGGCTCGGGCTCCGCGGGTCTGAGCTCGTAGATGACCGCGCTCGTCGAGCCGATCACGCGGCGCAATCGCTCCTGCGTGGACCGGTGGCGCGCTTCGGAGCCCGTGATCTCGTGGATCCTCTGCTCGAGCTCCTGGTGCGTGGCCTGCACGCGGCCCGTCATCGCGTTGAAGGCGCGGGCCAGCGTGCCGAGCTCCCGCCCGGGGGGCTCGGCCACACGCCGTCCGAACTCGCCCTCGCCGATCGCGCGCGCGGCCTCCGAGAGCTCGGAGAGGGGGCGGGTCAGGCCCGCGCTCATCCACCAGGTGAGGGCCGACGCGAGCGCGATGAGGAGGATGCCGAGCACGATGAGCTGGTTCAGGGTCTGGCGCGCCGGCGCGAGGATGGTGTCCATCGGGTAACCCACCACCACCACCCAGGCGGGACCACCGAGGGGCGCGACCGCGCCCAGCCAGCTCCGACCGTCCCTCGCCGTGTACGCCGCAGGCTCGCCCTCGGGCGTGCGCAGGTCGATCGGCACCGACTCGACGGAGGTCGCGAGATCGGTCCACACGTCCCCGGTCTCGTTCGCGAGGAAGAAGGCCGAGGGGTTGCCGATGAGCCCCGAGATCGTCGAGCGGGCCGCGGTGTCACCCGCGACCGGGATCCAGCGCACGAGATGGCCGAGCACCTTCGTCCCGTTCGGGGTCCGGATCGCGGTCGCGGCCGGCATGTAGACGACCGAGGGGGTGGAGAAGAGCGGCCCCACGCCCGCGCCTCCACCTGCCTGCACGGCGTCGACCACCCGCGCACGCGTGGACGGGTCGTCGGCGACGAAGCTCCCGTCCGCCGACAGGAGGGGGCGGCCCGCCCCGTCCCAGAGCTCCGTGAGGCCGGCGGGGCCGCCGACGCCGCGGAGGGCCGCCACCGCGGCGTCGGGCGCGGGCGACTCCGCGACGAGGTAGCGCCGCAGATCCGGGTCGTCCGCGTGCGTGCGCATCTGGGCGACCAGGCGCTCGGTGGAGCCGCGGAGCGTCCCGGCGAGCTGGTGCGCCGCGCCGGAGAGGCGCGCTCCGGCCTCCGCGACCGCGGAGTTGCGCGCGCCCTGGTACGCAGCTCCGCCATAGATCGTGATGACGGCGAGGATGAGGATGCCGATCAGGGCCGACAGGCGTTGACGCACGGACATGATCAGGCCGACTTCACGGGCTCGGTCAGCGCCACCGGATCGCGAAGCGATGCGTCGCCTCGCCCAGGTCCCCGAAGTCGCGGTAGGCCCACTCGAGCACGAGGTCGTCGCCCCAGTACGCGAACCCCAGCGTGAGCGGGCTCCCCGCGCCTTCCGGGACGCGCTCGACGCCGACGCGCGCCACGAACGTGCGCCCCACCACCGGCCAGTAGCCGACCTCGAGGCCCGCGCCGGCGAGGAGCTCCCCGTCGTCGCGCCGCGTCAGGGCGCCGGAGAGGCCCATGTCGAGGGGCCCGACCTCACGCCCGTAGGCGCCCGCGCCCAGGGTGATCCGCATCGGGAGCGGGACTTTCCCGGAGGCCATCTCGAGGTCCGGCCCGAGGTTGGCGGCGGTCAGGCCCACCACCAGGGGTCCGAGGTCCGTGGCCACGCCGAAGTCCAGGGCGGCGGTCGCGTCGCGATCGTCGACCACCCGCTCCTCGACGAGCTTGGCGGCCGCGCCGACGCGCAGCCCGAGGAGCCGGCGCCCGTAGCCCAGGGAGGCCACCCGCTCGGACGTGATCGGGGTGTCGGCGTCGAAGAGCGGGTCCTGGCCGCCGGGAAAGAGCGCCGCGCCCGCGGCGCCCCCGTACTGGAGCGTCTGCAGGCCGATCGCCACACCGCCGCCGAGCCAGGACGTGGCGGCGGACGCCGATGCCGAGGTGGCCTCGCCGCTCCACGTCTCGACGTCCAGGCCGAAGCCGGACGCGTTGCCGACGAGCGCGGGGTGGTAGAAGAGGGCGTCGGCGTACCCCGCGTTCATCATGTACGCGTCCCCCAGCGCCATCGCGCGGGTGCTGGCCGGGAGCTGCAGGACGAGAGGCAGGCGCCCATCCGCCTGGGCCGAGGCCAGGCGCGGCGCCAGAAGAAGCGCGAGGAGCGGAACGCGGAGAAACGGACGCATGCGAGCGCGAGGGGGCAGGCGGAACCATCGTTCGAGCTGTCGTTTCCAAGCTCGGTCCGACCTCCGTTCCGGGGCAATAGTCGCCTCCCCCGGGCGGATCACGGCCGCGGTCATCGCCGCATGCGGGCCAGGAAGTCGTCCACCAGCCGGCGCGCGATCGAGAACGACGTGGGCATCCTCGGCGGGAGCCGCTCCGGTGTGAACCACGCGGCGTCCTCGATCTCGTCGCCGTCCACGCGGATCTCGCCCGAAGCCCACTGGGCGATGAACCCGACCATGAGCGAGTGGGGGAAGGGCCACGGCTGGCTCCCGAAGTAGCGCAGGTCGCGGACCTCGACGCCCACCTCCTCGCGGATCTCGCGGTGCACGGTGTCCTCGAGCGACTCGCCGGGCTCGACGAATCCGGCCACCGTGGAGTACGTCCCGGGCGGGAACCCGGGAGACCTGGCGAGGAGCATCTCGCGGCCACGCTCGATGAGGACGATCACCGCGGGTGACAGGCGCGGGAAGTGGAGGTGGCCGCACGCGGGGCAGACCATCGCCTCCTCGGAGGCGTGGCGCTCCGTGGGGTGGCCGCAGCGCGAGCAGAAGCCGTGCGTGCGCAACCACTCCACCTTCTGCAGCGCGGCCCCGGCCGCGCGGAACAGCTCTTCGGGGACGATGCCGTGCAGCGCGCGCAGCCCCAGGAGCGACGCGCCCGCGGGAGGCGCGAAGTCCTCCGGGAGGTCGTAGGCGTGGCAGGGCGCCCCCAGCGCGGGCGGCAGCCGGACCTCGGCCCCCCTCAGCCCGCCCGGATCGGTGCCCAGGATGGCGGCCAGCTCGGAATCCGTGGGTACGCGGAGCACGTCATCGTCACCCCGCGCGAGCAGGATGTCGCGTCCCGCGAAGGCGAGGTGCCACCCCGAGCCCCTCATGGCCGATCCCTCCGGTCGAGCACGGCGGTGCGGCGGCAGCGTGGACACACGAGCCACATCCGGTCCCGCACGTAGGACACGTCCCGCCGTGGCGGGACCGATCGGGTGTCGAGGGGCACGCCGCAGCGCGGGCAGAGCAGCACGTGGTCGCCCAGGAGGGCGCGGGTCAGCTCCTTCGTCTCCTCGTCGGTGAACGAATGGGGCACCAGGCTCAACAGGACGCGTCCTTCGTGTGTCTCGAGGGTCTGAGGGTGGTATATTAGCGGGCTGGGCATCCCCGTTTCCATCCCGAGCGGAAACAGGGCGGATCCCGACCCCGGAGGGCATAGATTCCAGGATGGTGCGTTCACTCCTTCTGCCGGTCGCCGCCGCGGTGGCGATCACCGGGCCAGGCTCCACGACTCCGCGCGTCTACGACGGCGCCGCGGGCGACCTCACCGTGGCCACACCGACGCTGGTGGACGCCGGCATCCGCATCGACGGGAGGCTGGACGACGCCGCGTGGGACCAGGCCGCGCTCCTCGGCTCCTTCACGCAGTACGACCCGGTCGAGGGCGCGCCGGCGTCGCAGAAGACCGAGGTGCTGGTCCTGGTGGACCAGCACGCGATCTACTTCGGCGTCCGGGCGTTCGACGACTCGCCCGGCGGCATCCGCGCCACGATGGCGGAGCGTGACGCGTTCGACCGCTCCGACGACTACGTGCGCTTCGTGCTGGACACCTTCGACGACCAGCGGCGCGCCTACGTCTTCAGCGTGAACCCGTTGGGCGTCCAGCACGACGGCATCTGGAACGAGGGCGGTGGCGGCGGCCACCACATGGGCCCGCCCATCGACGACAACCCCGACTTCCTGTGGGAGTCGGCCGGGGAGCTGGTCGACTGGGGCTACCAGGTCGAGCTCCGCATCCCCCTGAAGAGCCTCCGCTTTCCCGAGCTGGCCGAGCAGTCGTGGGGCCTCCAGGTGATCCGGAAGATCTCCCGGAACGGCTACGAGGAGTCGTGGGCCCCGATCTCCAGCAACGTGGCGAACCAGCTCACGCAGGCGGGGAAGCTCACCGACCTGCACCAGCTCGACGCCGGGCTCTTCATGGAGATCAACCCGGTCCTCACCGGTAAGCGCATCGGCACCGTGGACGACGAGACCGGGATCTACGGCCACGACAGCCCCGAGGGCGACTTCGGGCTCAACATGACGTACGGGCTCACGTCGAACCTGACGCTCGACGCGACGTACAACCCGGATTTCAGCCAGGTCGAGGCGGACGCGGGCCAGATCTCCGTGAACGAGCGCTTCGGGCTCTTCTTCCCCGAGAAGCGGCCGTTCTTCCTCGAGGGGACGGAGATCTTCAACCTCCCCAAGCAGCTCGTCTACACGCGCTCGATCGCCAACCCCGTGGCGGGGGCCAAGATGACCGGGAAGGTCGGGGCCTGGCAGGTGGGCTACCTGGGCGCCGTGGACCGCTCCTTCGACGAAGGCGTGGACAACACGGTCGCCAACGTCCTACGCGCCCGGCGCGACCTGGGGGCCGCCTCGACGGTGGGGATGGTCTACACCGACCGGACACGCCACGCCGACGACTTCAACCGGGTGGCGGGCGCGGACGCGCGGCTCGTGCTGGGGCAGCGGTACACGCTGACCTTCCTCGGCTCCACGAGCTTCTCGGCGCAGCCCGACTCCGCGACGACGGTCGGCGCGCTCTGGTCGGGGCGCGTCGAGCGGGCGGGGCGCGCCTTCGGGTTCTCCGCGGAGATCGAGGACTCGGACAGCGACTTCGACGCGGCGAGCGGATTCTTCCGCCGCACCGGGGACACCCAGCTCCAGTCGAACGTGCGCTACAACTGGTACGGCGCCACCGGCGGCGCGATCGAACGGGTCGGCCCGAGCCTGGAGATGCACGGGTACTGGGACCACGACGCCTTCTGGAGCGGAGGCGGCGCGCAAGAGGTGTCGGCGCAGCTCGGAGGCAGCATCTCGTTCCGCGGGAACGTGAGCCTCTTCGCGAACGCGAAGGTCAAGTCCTATTCGTTCCTGCCGAGCGACTACGAGGGGTTCTTCGTCCCGGGCACCGGTGGTGCCCGGTCGCCGTTCTATCCCGACCAGGGGATGTTCGACGGCCTGCGGGGCGCCGACGCGAACCTCTTCGTCAGCACGTTCGAGCGCGTGGGCGGCAACCTCCGCCTCGGGTGGGAGGAGGTGCCGATCTTCGGCGGCTCGAACGCCGCCGTGGAGCCGGCGACGTCGTGGTCGTCGAACGTGAGCCTCAACCTCTACCCGACGCGCTCGCTGAAGGCGGAGCTGGGGCTCCGGCACACGACCATCACGCGTCGGCGCGACGGGTCCGAGTACTCGTCGGCAACGATTCCGCGCGTGAAGGCGCAGTATCAGTTCTCCAGGGCCTTCTTCGTGCGCGGCATCTTCGAGTACCAGTCCCAGGAGCGGGGAGCGCTCGTCGATCCGGTGTCGGGGGCCGTCCTGACGTACTGTGGGGACGACGGCTGCGAGGACCGGACCGGCTCGAACGGCTACGACTTCCATGTCGAGGGGCTCGCCAGCTACGAGCCGTCTCCGGGAACCGTCTTCTACGTCGGGTACACGCGCCAGATGGAGGACGCCGAGGCCTTCCGCTTCCAGGACGTGCACCCGCTGGCGGAGGGCCTGTTCGTCAAGGTGAGCTACCGCTTCCGCTTCTGAGGGGGAACGCGGTTGCACCCCGGTCGCCGTTCTCGTTAAGGTAGGCGGTCAGGGGAGACTACCCATTCGAGCGAAGGAAACGGGTGGCGAAAGAGGCAATCGAGATCGAGGGGACCGTGAGCGAGGTGCTGCCCAACGCGACGTTCCGCGTCGAGCTGGAGAACGGCCACGAGATCCTGGCGTACCTGTCGGGCAAGATGCGGCAGAACTATATCCGTGTGCTGGAGGGCGACCGCGTGAAGGTCGAGCTGTCGCCGTACGACCTGACGCGTGGCCGCGTCACGTACCGGTACAAGTAGCACCCGCCGCTCGGTGAAACCGGCTGCGGCGCCGCGCCGTAGGGCCCCTGGACGGATGGAGAATCAGGCTTTCCCGGAGGGATCACCATGAGGACATTCGCTGCGCTGACCGTATCGGGCGTCGTGGGGCTCCTGCTCTTCAAGCTCCTCGCGACGTTCCTCTTCCCGCTGCTCGGCGTCTTCGTAGGCATTCTGGCCATGACCGTGAAGTTCGCGCTGATCGCCGCGGTGATCTTCTTCGTGTACTCGATGATCAAGAAGAGGCGGGAAGCCGACGTCGGCTGAGACGACCAGACTCCGTCCGGATACGCAGGGCCCCCGGGACCGCAGGTCCCGGGGGCTTCGCGTCTCCACGGCGGAACCCGGCCGCGGCGCCCGCCTGGCTCAGCCCACCAGCGCGCGTAGCGCGGCTACCTGTTCGTCCTTCCCCAGGACGATCACCTCGTCCCCGGCGTCCAGACGGGTGTCCCCCACCGGGTTGAACACGAAGTCCTGGTGGGCGTCCGTGCGCTTGCGCAGGGCGATCACGATCAGACCCGTGCGCTGCGGGATCTTCGCCTCCATGAGCGTCTGCCCCGCCACCGGCGACTTCTGGCCGATCACGGCCTGCTCCATGCGCAGCGCCAGGTCGGACGAGCGCGTCGCGATGTCGAGGAAGGACACCGCGGACGGCCGCAGCAGCACCGAGGCCATGCGGATCGCGCTGCTCACGTTCGGGCTCACCACGTGGTCGGCGCCCGCGCGGTACAGCTTGTCCATCGTCTCCTCCTCGTAGGCGCGCGCCACGATCTTCACCGTGGCCGCGAGGTCCCGCGCGGACAGGCACACGAAGAGGTTGTCGGTATCGTGGCTGAGGCAGGTGACGAGCCCCTTGGCCGCGAGCAGGCCCGCCTCCAGGAGCACCTGGTCGTGCGTGGCGTCGCCCTCGATGACGTGAGCGTCCGGGAGGAACTCCCGGAGCTGCTCGATGCGTCTGGGGTCGCGCTCGATGATCACGTATTCGCTCCCCATGCTCTCGAGCTCCTGCGCGACCTGTCGACCCGTTCGGCCGCACCCGCAGACGATGACGTGGTCCTTCATGCGCGCGATCTCCCTGGTGTTGCGGCGTCTACGCAGGGCGTCCTTGAGGTCCAGCTCCACGAACAGCGAGGTGAGGTTGGCGAACCAGAGCCCCATCCAGGTGAGTCCGCCGATGAGGAGCACCATCGTGTAGACCTGCCCCGCACGGGACAGGGGCCACACCTCCTCGTACCCGACGGCCGTGAGCGTGATGACCGTCATGTACAGGGCGTCGCGGACCGGTTGTGCCTCGATCAGGACGTAGCCCACGGTGCCCCCTACGACGAGCACCAGGAGGAACGCGAGTGACCAGAGTAGCCTGGAGAGGAAAGCCGCCATTCACGTGCGCAGAATATGCGCCTCGCCGTTGGGACGCTTTGCTTCGGCCCGTCGCCCGAGAGGTACCGAAGGCTCAGAAGCTAGGCAGGACGCGGATTTTCGGCCACTTATTCCCTTGACGCTCCGATAGGGGAGACTTACCGTATGCTCTACTTGCTTGCTTGCGGGCCCGGAAACACTTGATTCACGATGGTTTTCGGGGCTCCCGAGACTCTCTCGGAGAGGGCGTTCCAGGCCCGCGCCTGTGGGCGGCCTAGGCCGCGACCTCTCAACACCTTCGTCACAGGAGTTGCCCGATGAACAAGTCCGACCTCGTGGACGCCCTCGCCGACGCCACTGGCATGACCAAGGCCGATGCCGGTCGAGCCGTGGATGCGCTCTTCAGCCCGGATGGCGGCATCATCGCCAAGACGCTGAAGCGGGGCGGACGCGTGCAGATCACGGGCTTCGGCACCTTCGAGGCCAAGAACAGGAAGGCCCGGACCGGCCGGAATCCCCGCACGGGCCAGACGATCCGGATCGCCGCGACGAAGACGCCGGCCTTCCGGGCGGGGAAGGGCCTCAAGGACGGCATCAAGTAGGGAGACTCCCGGGCGGGGCGCGCACGCGCTCCCCGCTCCGTAAAGATCGAGGGGCCGCGTCGCTCGGGCGACGCGGCCCCTTCGTCTTCCCGGTGGAGGCGGCCCGGGGTCAGCTGCGCCTGGGCCCCCGGCTCCGGGGTGGCCCGCTCCGTGACGGAGCGGGGCGTCCGCGCCCGCGGTCGAAGTCGGCCCGCACGGACCTCCCGCGGATCGTGGTGCCGTTGAGCGCGCTGATGACCTTGTGCGCCACGTCGTCGTGGACCTCCACGACCGTATGCGACTCGCGGATGTCGATCTTGCCGACCTCACCGCCCGAGACGTCCGTCTCGCCCGTGATCGCCCCGAGCAGGTCCTTCGCCGTGAGCCCGTCCCGCTCGCCCACGCTCAGGAAGAGCTTCACCCAGGCCTGCGGCGCGGGCCGTCCGCCGCGCTCGGCCCCGGCCTCGACCACCGGCGGCTCGGCGGGCGCCTTCCTGCGCAGGAGCGCGGCAGCGGCGGCCGCCACCTCGGCGGGATCGAAGCGCTCGAAGAGCGGCTCGAGGAGCAGCAGGTAGGGCGAGACGTCCTCCTCCTCGATGGCGCGCGCGATCGAAGCCCGGAAGCGCTCCCCCTCGTCCTGCCTGCGCGGCGCGGGCGGGGCGGGCTCGAGCTTGTAGCCCGTGCGTCGGGCCACGTCGCGCAGGTGCGCCATCTCGCGCGCGAGGACGATCACGAAGCCGCCTCCAGCGAGGCCGTGACGTCGGTCCATCGAATCGGGACCGGCCGGGACGTCGCAGCTCACCACGACCACCCCGTCCACGCCCTCGGCGGCCGAGCGTGCGGAGAGCTCGTGCACACCCAGCCACACCGGCGCGTCCGCGTCTCCCGGAGCCCCCGCGGCGAAGCCGTGCAGGGTGAGGTAGTCGCCCAGGTCGGCGGCCCGGTCCTCGCTCCGGCAGAAGAGGAGGGCGTGGCGTGCGTCGGACGCGAGGATCTCGGCCACCGTCTCGAGGATCCCCTCCTCCTTGGGCTCGGGGAGGATCCGGTAGCGGAGCTTCCCCCGGTCCGGAGAGCCGGCCCCCACCCGGCCTTCGACGGGGCGCGACGGAACCGTCACCGCACGGCGTGCGTGGCGCTCGACGAGATCCTCGACGGCAGGCGTCACCGGAAGGGACGTGACGACCCGCTGGCCGTCGCGGGGCAGGAAGCCGAGCACCTCCTCGACCTGGCCGAGACCGCCCAGCCGATCGATGCGGTCGGCCTGGTCGACCACCAGCGCTTCCACCGAGCCGAGGTCCACCTCGCCCCCGCGCACGGCCCGGAGCGCCGCGTCCGCGGTGGCGAAGAGGAAGGAGGCGCGTCCGGGGAGCACCCACGGGGAGTCGAGCGCCGCGACCGTGTGGCCCGTGGCACCCGCGACCCGCTGGAGCGCCTCGGCCTGCCGCTGGGCCCCGTCCGCCGTGGAGGTCAGCACGAGCACACGCGGCTGCGTCGCCGAGGCGTCCACGCGCTCCAGGAGGGCGGTGCCCCACGCAACGAGCAGCCCGGCGCCCGGCCCGGCCGCGAGGAGGAGGTTGTTGCCTCGCCGGAGGACGGGGATCGCCGCCTCCTGCAGCGGCGTCGGCGTCTCGATGCCCTCGGCCGCCAGCGCTTCCACGATCTCGGGGGTGAGGCCGAGCTCCTCGAAGGATTCCACCCGGGTCAGCTCGGCTCGGCGGAGCCGGGACCGCCGTGGTCGCCCGGCTCGTAGGGGAGCCGGTTGAGGAATTTCTGGACCTCGTAGTCGAGGCGCGACGTGCGCAGCCGGTCGGTGGACGCCACCACGTCCGTGTAGGGCCCGTGGCGATGCACGGTGACCGTCACGGTCCCCTCGGCGCCCGCGAAGGTGGCCCCGTGCGACGATCCCTTCGTGCGCGACACCCCGACGAGCTTGGGGAGGATGTCGTCCGCACGCTCGAGGATCTCGCTCGGCGCGAGGGCGGTCTTGCGCTGGTATCCGGCCATGGGTGGTGAACCTCGGGAAAGGCGTTCAACGACGCAGAAAGGTGCGCACGGCGTCGCGCTTGTGGAAGCCCTGGAGCACCTCGTCGCCGCGCACGAGGAGCGGGGGGCCGCCCAGCGCGGGGTCGAGCTCGTCGACGTGGGCCGCGATCTCCCCGGCGTAGCGATCGACGTCGAGCACGACCTTGGTGCCGCTCGGGTCGAGATCGAGCGCCCGGCCCAAGCGCACGAGCACGTCGACACGGCCGATGTCCTCGCCGTGCACGAAGAAGGCGTCGAAGACCACGCGGTGCGCCTCGGCCCCCACCCCGGAGGCCGCCGCGTGGGCCACGAACTCGTGGGCCTTCCGCGTCCAGGGGAGGATGCGCGGCTCCCGCAACGGAGGCCCGCCCAGGTCGGCGGCCGCGCTCGTGGCGGCCTGCCAGCGCTCCCGCCACCAGGGTCCGTCGGGATCCAGGAGCGGGTACGGCGGCGGGCGTACCTCGCAGGGGACGCGCACCACCGGCGTTGCCTCCTCCGGCAGGACCGCGGCGAGCTCCAGGTCCAGGAGGTAGCTCAGGGGGTCGACGTAGTCGAAGTGGAAGCGGGGCGGGGCGCGGTGTTCCATCGTCCGGAAGCTCGCGGGCCGCTCCGGGGCCCGCAAACCCGGGAATTGCTCGGCCCGCGCCACCCCTCGATATTCCGGGTCCTGCCGTCCGCCCACACAGGAAAAGGTTCCCACATGCGGCTAAGCGCGAACATCGAGCGACTGCAGCCCTCCGCCACGATCGCCGTGAGCACCCTGGCCAAGCGCCTCGCGGAGGAAGGGCGAGACGTGATCAATCTCAGCGCCGGAGAGCCGGACTTCGACACACCGGTCTTCATCGCCGATGCGGCGGTGGCAGGCATCCGCGGCGGCAAGACCCGCTACACGCCGCCGGCCGGGATCCCGCCCCTGCGCAAGGCCATCGCCGCCCGTCTCTCGGAGCGGGCCCGGCGCACGCTCGACTGGACGGGCGTGGTGGTCACGGCGGGCGCCAAGCAGTCGCTCTTCAACGCGACGTTCTGCCTCTTCGGCCCGGGGGACGAGGTGATCGTCGCCGCGCCGTTCTGGACGAGCTACCCGGACCTGGTGAAGATCGCCCGGGCCGAGCCGGTCACCGTGTTCGGTGACGAGGAGGCCGGGTTCAAGCTGACGCCGGCCCACCTCGACGCCGCGCTCACCCCGCGCACGCGCGGGCTGATCCTGAACACCCCCTGCAACCCGACCGGGGCCGTATACACGCTGGACGAGCTGCGTGCCCTGGCCGAGTGGGCGCGGGACCACGGTGTCTGGCTCATCTGCGACGAGATCTACGGGAACATCTACCACGAGGACGACCGCACCAGGGCGCCGGGGCTGCTCGACCTCGCTGAGGAGAGCCTGGGCGACTTCGTGCTCATCGACGGCGCCTCGAAGAGCTACGCGATGACAGGATGGCGCTCGGGGTTCTCGTGGTGCGCCCCCGAGCTCGCGAAGAAGTTCGCGGACCTGCAGAGCCAGATCACGTCGAACACGAGCACGCCCTCGCAGGTGGCGACGCTGGAGGCCTTCAGCAAGGTCGACGAGGCGCACGCTTCGGTGAGGGAGATGGAACAGGCCTTCCGTCGTCGTCGTGACCTCGTGGTGCAGCGCATGCGGGAGCTCCTCCCCGACGTCCCCTTCGTGCACCCGCACGGCGCGTTCTATCTCTACTTCCGGGTGGATCACCTCTTCGACGGCACCGTGGCCGACGCGACCTCGTGGTGCAGCCGACTGCTCGAGACCACCGGTGTGGCGCTCGTGCCGGGAGCCGCCTTCGGGGACGATCGCTGGGCGCGCATGAGCTACGCGGCGTCGGACGCCGACCTCGAGACCGCGCTCGGACGCATGGCGGATTTCGTGCGCCTGAGCCGCGCGGAGCGGGTCGCGTCAGCCGGATAGGCGCGAGACCACGCGCTTGGCCGCGGTGGCCGCCCGGCGGGGTGAAGCCCCCGAACAGCTCGGTCATGGCGAGGTTGACCTCGCCGCCCGCGGTACACGGCCGCGTCGATGAGCACCGGTGCGCAGTCCGCGGCCGGGAGTGCGTTCCCGCCCCAGAGGTCGCCGCGCTTCTCGGCTGGCAAATCGGGCGGGCCTCGGAGCCTGGGCTTCCCTGACGTTGCCGCCGGTGGGAGCCGCGCCGACCTTCCTCCCGCTGGGGCAAAGGTGGTGGGTAGGTCGTCCGCGCGTCGTGCGCATACCCTGGTTCCCGGAAGTGAGAGAGAGCGCTGACGTTCGCGTCCGCCCGGGCGGGAATCGGGCTCAACCCAGGAAGGGAGTGCCCCAGCATGCGGCAGCCCACGTTTCCCACGTCGGACCACGAGCGCGCCGCCCGTGCGGTCGTCGCGTTCTTCGGGGGGGCCGGTCCGCTCGGTCCTGCTCGTGAACTCCTGCGCGCGCGGCGTGGCGACGCCCGAGAGCGATCTCGACCTCGCGATCCTGGTGGACCCGGGCCTCCCGGATCCCCAGCGGCTCGCGATCGAGGCGGAGTGGATCCGGTTCCGCGGTGAGGACGAGACGCTGCGGCGGTTCGCGCGTCGCGGTCCCTTCTCCTCGATTCACCTCGATCTGTTCGACGGACCGCCCCGACCGGAGACGTGGGACGAGGGAGGGGGCCCGGATGCCTTCGAGATCGAGATCGGGAACCGCATCGCGCACGCCGTCCCGCTCTGGGAGGACGGGTCCGCCTTCGACGAGTTACGTGCCCGCTGGCTCCCCTACTACGAGGAGTCCCTGCGCGTCGAGCGGCGCGACATGGTGGCGAGCGCGTGTCGGCTGAACCTCGAACGGGCTCGCGCGGCGGTCGCTCGCGGCCTGCTCTTCTACGGCGTCGATCGACTCCACCACGCCTTCCAGGAGTTCCTCCAGGGCGTGTTCATCGCGAGGGGCGTATATCCCATCGCCTACAACAAGTGGATCGAGGAGCAGGTCTCGACGTGGCTCGGCCTGCCGGAGCTCTTCGCCCAGCTCCCGCCCGTGCTCGCGCTCGCGCGTCTCGAGGGATCGGAACTGCTGTCCAGGATGCACCATCTGGGGAACCTACTGGACGAATGGGTGCTGCCGCCTTCGGCGCTCGCGCCGCGGCCCTCTCCGTCGGAACCGGGCGCCTCGTCGCGCGGGGGGATCGCGCCCCTCCCCGGCCGGCCGCCTACCACGAGTGGTTGATCTTCGTCGCGAGGTTCCGGCAGCAGCGCACGCGCCCACGGCCGCCAAGAGGGTCCCCGCGGGGTACGGGGAGGGGTGGTCGGCGAGGCGGCCGGGGGGTCGCCGGCCCTGTTCCACGTTGTCTCATCCGCGCGCGGGGCTCAAGCTTCCTGCCGGGAGACGACGCCGACGTGACGCGAGAGGAGGGAGTGTGTCGGAGACCGGGGAAGTGACCCTGGAGGCGGCCACGCCGGAGATGGCCCCCCTTCTCGCCAACCTCCTGGAGCTGTACACCCACGACCTGAGCGACGTCTTCTCCCTCGAGATCGGGCCGGACGGCCGGTTCGGGTACGAGAGGCTGCCCCTGTACTGGTCGGAGCCGGCGACGCGTCGTCCCTACCTCGTCCGTCACGACGGTCGCGTAGCCGGCTTCGTGCTCGTGACGGTGGGATCGCCCGTCACCGGGAACCCGGCGGCCCTCGACGTGACGGAGTTCTTCGTCCTGCGCGCCCATCGCCGCGCGGGGGTCGGCCGCGCGGCGGCATTCCGCCTGTGGGACGAGACGCCGGGGAGCTGGGTGGTGCGCGTCGTCGAGGACAACCCCGCCGGGGTGGCCTTCTGGGCGGCGGTCGTCGCCGGGTACACGTCGGGCACGTTCACGGAGACGCGCCGCGGAATCAACGGGCGCGACTGGCGTGTCTTCGCCTTCGCGAGCAGGCCCGGCTACCCGATCGGATCGTAGCGGAATTCCGGAGCCGGCTGCGTATCCACGCCGTACAGGTTGGGCTGTCGCACGAACCCCTGGCCCGCCGGACGGAGGGTGTCCGGGGCGATGCACAGAGCCCCCCGACCACAATCGAGGTTGAGCACGATGCGATCACCCTGCCTCGTGACGACCCCGTGGCTCTCCCGGCGGATCACCTCGGGCGAGGTGCCCTCGCCGTGCAGGATCACCACCGCGACGCGGTTCCACTCTCCGGTGGTCTCGAGGCGGATGGTGTCGGCCAGCCAGGTCTCGTCGCCGACCCGAAGGGGGAGGGGCGCGCCGCCGATGGTCGTGAGCGCGTAGGCGTCCCCGCGCTGATCGGGCGAGGTGCCCAGGGTGCACGCGCCCCAGACGAGGGAAGCCGCGAGGATCGTGGCAGTCGGGGTTCGCATGGTCGGCCTCACCGGTTGATCGTTCTCCTTCGACGGAAGAACGATCGCGCGCGGAGGGATGTGACCCGGGGGGTGCGCGCGGAGGGGAGCAGGGCGGAGCCACGGGCGGGCCACTCGCGGTGGAATGGGTGGTGCCACGGCTGGCTGATCCGGTGTTCAACGGAACCGCCCGCTCCGTAGTTCTGCGGAAGCCGGCGGTGCGTCGCGCGCGTATAATGCTGCCCTGGCGGCAGGTCACGGAGCGTTCACGCGGGGGGAGACGTGGCGATCGACCGCGCACGACCGGGGAATCTCGGCATCGCCGTGACCGCCGTGGGCGTCGTCGTCGTCCTGGTCGCTCAGGGGATGATCCTCCTGTGGGTGCCCAGGGAAGCGACGCAGGGCGTCATCCAGCGGCTCTTCTACGTCCACGTGCCGGCCGCCTGGATCACCGAGCTGGCCTTCGGCCTCACCGCGGTCGCCAGCGCCGTCTACCTGTGGCTGCGCGACGAGCGCGCCGACGCGGCGGCGGCCACCGCGGCGGAAGGGGGCCTCTACTTCGCCGCGCTCCTGCTCGTCGCGGGCCCGCTGTGGGCGAAGATCGCTTGGGGTGCGTACTGGACGTGGGAGCCGCGCCTCACGCTCACGCTGCTACTGGTCTTCATCTACCTCGGATACTTCACCGTCAGGGGGTCGGCGAAGAACCCGGAGCAGGGGAAGACGTACTCGGCCGTGGTGGCGATCGTGGGCGCCCTGGACATCCCGTTGATCCACATGAGCGTTTACTGGTTCCGCTCGTTGCACCCGAAGCCGGTCGTCATCCGGCCCGACGGCCCGCAGGCGGATCCCCGCATGTTGATCACGCTCTTCGTCGCGCTCGCGGGCTTCACGCTCGTGTTCCTCGGCCTCTACTGGCTGAGGTACTCGGTCGAGGTACTGACGCGGCGGTGGCAACGCCACACCGGACTGGAGGTGCGAGCATGAACCGCGCGGATGCCTTCGTGTACGTCGCCCTCATCGCCGCGTGGATCGTGATCGCGGCCTGGGCGTACCGCATCGGTCGGAAGGCGAACCGCCTCCAGGCGGCCATGGATGCGGCCGACCGGACCGGGCGTGCGTCGCCCGGGGGGCCGTGAGCGTCGGCGTCTCGAGCCATGGGGAACGCGTGAGCGCCGAAGTCCTCCTGCTCGATCTGGACCACACGCTCTTCGATCCCGCATCCATTCCCCGCGCGGTCGTGGAGCCCGTGTTCGAGGACCTCCGCGCCACGAACCGACGGATCCGGGGCATCAGCGAGGAGGCCCTCGAGGCGTCGATCGCCGAGTTCATGGGAAGCCCGATCTCGCTCCTGGCCGAGAAGTACGGCTGGCCGGAGGAGCTGCGCGACGCATGCTGGAGGTCCGCTTCCGCGGTGACCCTCCCCGGCTCGCTCCCATCGACCTCCCCGTGCGCAAGATCCTCGTGACCACGGGGCTGCCGCCCGTGCAGTGGCAGAAGGTGGAGGCGCTGGGGCTGAGCTCCTGGATCGAGGCGGTCCACATCGACGACGTACAGGCTGCGCCGCGGAGGGGCAAGCGGGCCGTGTTCGCCGCGATCCTCGAGAGCGCGGGCGTGGCTCCAGAGAGGGTCGTGGTCGTGGGGGACCGACTGGAGTCCGAGATCGCGGCCGGAGCGGAGCTGGGACTGCGGACCGTGCACATCGCCCGATGGGGTTGCACCGCCGACTGCCCGGGCCACGCACTGCCTCGCGGATCTCAGGGGGCTCGTGGACGTTCTCTAGTGTAGCAGCACGTGCGCCGGAGGCCGAACCGCCTCCTTCTTGCAGCCCACGACCCCGGCCCGGCATTTTGCGCCGGCCGCCTCGCAGCGAGGACGTGGCGCTGACCCAGGAGCCCCGGATCGGATGTCGCTTCAGGAGTGGGGATGGAACGACGCATGGGCGGCCGGCGCTGCCGAGATCGGCGCCGGGGGTGCGCCCGGCCGTGTCGTGGCACAGGACCGCGACCGCTGGTCCATCCAGACGGAGGACGGTGCGGTCGTCGCGCGCATCGCCTCCGGCGCGCGCCCGTCGGTCGCTCCCGTGGTCGGAGACTGGGTTCTCGTCGGCCCCGGGCCCTCGCCTGTCGACCCGTGGTCCCTCCTCGGCGTGGTCCCCCGGAGCTCCCGGCTGTCGCGGGGCGCCGCCGGGACGGGCGCGGCCGAGCAGGTGCTCGCTTCCAACGTCGACGTCGTGTGGATCGTCCACGGCCTCGATACCCCCTTCAACGTGCGCCGCGTCGAGCGATACCTGGCCGTGATCTGGGAGAGCGGGGCCGTCCCCGAGCTCGTGCTCACCAAGGCGGACCTCGCCGCCGACCTCGCCGCGGTCGTGACCGAGGCCCGGAACGCGGCTCCGGGGATCGAGGTGCGGGTGGTGAGCAGCGCCGACGCGGAGTCGGTCGCGCGCCTGCGTGCGACGTTGCGCCGGGGGCTCACGGTGGCGCTGGTGGGGCCGTCCGGCGCGGGGAAGTCGACGCTCGTGAATCTCCTGGCCCCTGCCGCTGAGGTCGCCACGGGCGCGGTGCGCGAGAAGGATCGCAAGGGCCGGCACACGACCACGAGGCGTGAGCTCCATCGCCTCGAGGGAGGCGCGCTCCTCCTCGACACCCCCGGCATCCGGGAGCTCCGGCTCTGGGCCGTCGACGACGGCCTCGATCGGGCGTTCCCCGAGATCGAGGAGCTGGCTCGCGCCTGTAGGTTCGGCGACTGCACGCACGACTCCGAGCCGGGGTGCGCGGTCCTCGAGGCCGAAGCGGCGGGACGGATCTCGTCGGATCGCGTCGCCAGCTACCGGAAGCTGCGCGCCGAGGCCGCCTGGCAGGCTCGAAAGAACGACCCCCTGGCCCGGAAGGCCGCGGTCGCGGAGCACAAGTCCGCCATGAAGACGCTGAAGTACCACCAGAAGTTCAGACGGGACGGGTAACGCCCGGGGGCTCGGGTTGCACCGCCCGCCCCCTGCCAGGCATCTTCACCGAGCCCCGCTCCTCCGACGGGGGGCGGGGGCGATGGGAAACGCACGGGGGACGGGCATGCGGCGACTGGCAACGGCGCTCGGTGCGCTGGCGTTTCTGTGGGCATGCGCGGCGACGGTCTACCTGCTGACCACCGCCGGCTACGAGGGTATCAGCACCAGCTCCGCGCTCTCGGGGGGCGGAGGCGAGGGGCAGCGCATCACCGCCTCGCTGGTGGCCGTGAACGGTCCCTGGGTCGTCGGTCTCCTGGTGGGTGTGAGCCTGCTCGCCGGGATGCCCCTCGGCGTCGCGCTCGCGCATCCGGACGGTCAGGGCGCCACGACGTGGAGCGCGGGCCTCCTCCTCCTGGGGTTCTCCATCGTCTCCGGATTCTCGGTGGGCCTCTTCTACGCGCCCAGCGCGATGCTCCTGGTGACATCGGCGATCGTGACGCTCTTCATCCATGGCGGCTCTTCCCCGGCCACGAGCGATCACCGCGGTGCCATCTGACGCTGGAGGCGGCGCGGAGCGCCCGAGGGGCCGCGTGCGTTCGCCCGTGGTGTTCCGCGTCCTGCTGGCGGCGCTTTTCGTCTCCACGAGCGTCGGTCTGTGGTACGCCACCGCGCACCGTCCGGTGTTCCAGATGGGGTTCCCCGGATCGGCGCGCCCGGGGGTGTACGTGGCGCTGCTGGCTACGGGCGTGGCCGGGATCGTGGCCGTCTGCGGCCTGTGGCTGTGGCGTCGGTGGGCCGTCGTGCTCTACGCGTGCGTCGCGGCGGTCAGCATCGGCCTCGACGTGGTGGCCCACGCGCCGCGTGCGCACCAGGTGACGGTCCTCGTGGGGGTCGCAGCCGTCCTCTGGTCGGTCTATCTCCATCGCGAGCGCTTCCTCGCCACCCCTGGCGCGAACGCCGGGCCGGCGTTGGAGCCGACGCCGTAGGGCGGGAGCCGCGGCAACCGCGTCGACGACGCGATGGTCGGAGCGCATCCGTCGCGGGTCGTGGGCCGGCGGCTTGCAACGCGCGACGCCGGCCGAGCATGTTGCCCGCGCCGCGGGGCGCGCACGGCGCCCGCCGGTGCATTCGCCGAGCCACGGGACCCAGGCAGGGCGGGAGGGGAAGTGAGCGCAGGGGAGCTCGAGGGACGGGATCCGCGCCCCGCGGGGCGCGGCGTGCTCGGGATGCTCGCCCGGGCCGTGGCAGGATCGCTCGCCGTAGCGGCGATCCTGCTGACCGTGTGGGAGGGTCTCGAGAACCGTCACCACAACCGGCTCTCCGTGCAGCCGCGGATCGACGGCTCGTCGGCCGTCTCCAACGCCGAAGGCCTGTGGACCCAGTCGTTCCGCTTCGCCAGCGCCGGCCTGGGCCCCGGTGTGGTGACGGAGTTCCGCGTCTACTGGCACGCGCGCGAGATCTGGAACGGACGGTCTGCTGGCTCGTCGTCCGGCCCCTGGCAGCCGATCCTCGACGAGCTGTCCGATCGGTTCGACCTCACCGCTACCGCGCTCGCGGTCGGGTCGGTGCTGCGCGTGGGCCAGGACTACGACGTGGTGGTCGCGCGCCAGCGCGCCGCCGGGTCGATCACCGACCTGCTGGATGCCACCGGTACGCTGGGGGTGCTGCTGTGCTACTGCTCGCTGTACGACGACCAGTGCCGCGCCACGTCCATCGGACCGTCGCCGAGGGGGCCTTCGACCTGCGCCGCCGATGGTCTCCTGGAGGACAGCCGGTAGCTCCCGGTAGCGTCGGCGCCGGGCCACGGCCACGCGCCCACGACCCCGGGCGGCACGGAATCCGTCCATGAGGCGATGCGCGTTCCTCACGCTCTCCGACCCGACGGGCTTCGTCATCGACGACGATTGCGCGTACGGTGCGTTCATGGAGCTGGGTTGGTCGGTCACCGCGGTCCCCTGGACGGCGGGAGTCGCGTGGACCTCGTTCGACGCCGCCGTGGTCCGGTCGACCTGGGACTACCAGCACCACCTGGCCCGCTTCCACGACGTGCTCCGCGGCATCGTCCGGGACGGCGTCCCGCTCTTCAACCCGCTCGAGCTGATCTCGTGGAACGCGTCCAAGGCGTACCTCCTGGATCTCGCCCGGCACGGCGTCGCGATCCCGCCCACGCTCTGGCGTGACGAGCTGCGCCTCGACGACGTGGCGGCGCTCTTCGACGAGCTGGGGACCGACGACATCGTGCTCAAGCCCCGGGTGGGCGCCAACGCGCAGGGTGTGTTTCGCCTCCGGGCGCGGGAATGGGTGGGGAGCGCCGAGGCGGTGAGCGCGTATTTCGCCGGCCGAAGCCTCTTCGTCCAGCCGTTCCTCGGGTCCGTTCTGCGGGATGGCGAGTACTCCCTCTTCTACTTCGACGGCCGGTTCAGCCATGCCGTCCTCAAGACGCCGACCCCCGGAGACTTCCGGGTCCAGGAGGAGCACGGTGGCCGGATCCGGTCGGTGGTCCCCACAGGTGACCTCGTCGCGGCGGGAGACGCGGCGCTCGCGGCCCTCCCGGAGGTACCGCTGTACGCGCGCGTCGACCTGGTACGGGCCGACGACGGGGACGGCTTCTTCGTGATGGAGCTGGAGCTGATCGAGCCCTCCATGTACCTGCGCATGGACCCACATGCCCCGCGCCGCTTCGCGGAGGCGTTCGACGAGCGGATGAGGCGTGTATGATGCGGGACACGGACGGGTTGGTCGGGGAGCTTCTCGAGACGGGATACTGCGTGCTGCCCGGGCACTTTCCGACCGCCGCCGTCGAGGCGTGCCGCGTCGCGACCTGGCCGGTCCTCCTCGCGCACATCGCCCGGAACGAGCCGAACCGCGGGCCGCACCGTCATCACGTGCCCATGCCGTTCGACAGGCCCAGCTTCCAGCCGCTGTTCTTCTTCGACGACGAGGTCCTGCGGATCGTGCGGGGCGCCATGGACGACCGGGTCGTCGCCGACCAGTGGGGGTGCGACGTGCCGCTCGAGGGGTCGACCCACCAGGGGGTGCACGCGGACTTCGCGCGGCCCCTCTTCCAGGAGGCCCCCGACCTGGTGCTGCCTCCCTGCTTCCTGGCCGTCAGCTTCGGGCTCCGGCGGATCACGGCCGCGGACGGTCCCATCGAGATCGCGCGGGGCACGCACGTCATGCCCCGCGCGGACGCGCTGCGTGCGGTCGAGTCGGGCGAGATCGGACTGGATCGGCTGACGCTGGAGGTCGGCGACGTCCTGATCCGGCACCCGTGGGCGCTGCACCGTGGCTCGCCGAACACGACGCCCGAGCCGCGCGCGCTCGTCACGATCCGCTACGTGCGTCGCTGGTACGCCGACGACAGCCGCGAGGTGAGGGCGATCCCGCAGGTACCCTACTTGTGCAGAGCTTCCCCAGCAGGTCGAAGTGGCGACCCCGCGGCTCGGTGCGTACGGCCGGATTCTCGCTTGCCGTCCGCGAGCCCGGCCGGGCATGCTTGCGCGCCCGGCCTCGGCGGGCGGAAGATCCGGTGGCCTTCACGTCGAGGAGGGGCTCGCGTTGACGCGGGTCCGGGCACCGGGGCACGTTCAGGCGCTCTTCCGGCTCGAGGGTGGCGCCGTGGAGGGGCTCGAAGGGGTCGCGGAGCCGGGCGTCGACCCGGGCGACCCGATCCTCCGGAGCGCGACGCTCCGTCGCGAGCCCCGTCGCTCCTGATCGGAGGGAGCCATGTGTCGGACCGCCTACGAGGCGCGGAGAGGAGGTGGGTCCATGATGGGGAGCGGGCGACGGCCGGGGCGCGGTCGGCGGGCGGGTCGTTGGATGATCCTACCCGTGGCCGTGCTCGCCACGCGGGGCTGCGCCTCCACTTCCCCGGACGGGGCGGGCGCGGCGACGACGCTCGTCTTCGAAAGGGCCGTCCTCCTCGAGGAGACGTCCGAGACCTCGGCCAACGTGAGCCTCGGCGACGTGGATGGCGATGGGCACCTGGACGTTCTCCTGGTGAAGGGACGGCACTGGCCCCTGCTGGACCAGCTGCTCGTGGGCGACGGCCGTGGCGGCTTCCTTCCCGCCCGGCCCCTCGGCGACGTCCCGGACCGGTCCTACTCGGGGCTCCTCGTCGACATGGACCGCGACGGCGATCTGGACGTCGTCATCAGCAACGACAATCCGGACCCCAAGCTCGTGTACCTCAACGACGGCAGCGGGCACTTCCAGGTCGCCTCGACGTTCGGGCGCCCGGAATGGCCCACCCGGCACATCAGCGTGGGCGACCTCGACGGGGATTCCCTCCCGGACGTGGTGCTCGCGAACCGGACCGGGGACGATAGCGGCTTCGACCATGTCTGCTTCGGTGTCGGCGAGGGCCGGTTTTCGCCGGAGTGCAAGGGCTTCGCACGGGAGTCCGCCACGACGATCACGATGGCCGACTTCGACGGGGACGGCTCCATCGACCTGGCCGTGCCCCACCGTGAAGGCGGGCAGAGCCACATCTACCTCAACGACGGCTCGGGTGGCTTCGACAGGCGGATCCCCTTCGGTCCGGCTGACGCGGCCATCCGGGCCGCCGAGGCCGCGGACCTCGACGGCGACGGGCTGCTGGACATCGTGGCGATCGACGAGCGCAAGGGCCCCATGATCTTCCCCGGACGCGCGGACGGCACCTTCGGGGCCTCCGTGTCACTGGGTGGCGCCGACCCGACCCCCTACGCGATCCACGTGGCAGACCTGGATCGGGACGGCCGCCCGGACGTGATCGTCGGGTACGTGGAAGCGCGGCCGGCCGCGTATTTCAACCGCGGCGGCTTCGCGTTCACCACCGTGCCGTTCGGAGACGCCCAGGGCGTCGCCTACGGGTTCGCGGTGGGCGACGTCGACGAGGACGGGTTCCTCGACATCGCGATGGCACGCTCCGACGCGCCGAACGTGCTGTACTTCGGATCACCCGGGAGCGCCGAGGCGAATCCGGCCGGAGGGCGTTAGCCCGGGGTCATCGTGCGCATCGTGCTCAGGGACTACGATCCCGCGTGGCCGGAGCGATTCGACGTCGTGCACCGGCGGCTCGTCGGCGCCCTGGGGGACGCGGCGCTGGCCGTCGAGCACGTAGGCAGCACGTCCGTACCGGGGTTGTGCGCGAAGCCGGTCATCGACGTCGTCCTCGCGGTGGCGGATTCGTCGGACGAGGCCGCGTACGCCACACGGCTCGAGGAGGGCGGGTTCCGCCTCCGTCACCGTGAGCCGGAGTGGCACGAGCACCGGCTCTTCGAGCTCGGCAGGCCGGCGGTCAACATCCACGTGTTCTCGAGCGGCTGCCCCGAGATCGATCGGATGGTGCTCTTCAGGGACCACCTCCGGCGCGATGCCCACGCTCGCGCGGCCTATGCGCTCACGAAGCGGGAGCTCGCGGAACGGGAGTGGACGAGCGTACAGGCGTACGCCGACGCCAAGTCCGACGTGGTCGCGAGGCTGCTCGACACGGCGGGCGACCCGCGCGACGAGCCGGACGCGCGATGATGCCGCGCGCGCTCGCGTCGGCACGGCGCGGGCGTCATGTTGACCGCGCGGCCGGCCCCGGCGAGCGCGACGCGCGGCCGGGGTCACGGCGGGCGATGCGTCCTTCCAGCGCCACCGGAAACGAACCCAGCGGAGCGACAGCGACATGCGGCCTCCCGCTACGAGCACGCGCCAGGTCCTCGACGGGCAGCTCGGCATCGCCTGGCGCCTGCTCGAGCTCCATCTGACCGGCCTCACCGATGCCGAGTGCCTGTGGCGCCCCGCGCCGCGCGGGCTGCACGTGGTCGCGCAGGACGGGGAGTGGCGCGCGCAGTGGCCGGACAGCGAATCGTACGATGCGGGTCCGCCGAGCATCGCCTGGCTCACCTGGCACATCGGCTTCTGGTGGTCGAGCGTCCTGAGCCACTCGTTCGGGGACGGCTCGGTCCGTCGCGAGGAGATCCTGTGGCCGGGCACGGCCGTCGCGACGACGCGCTGGCTGGCCACGGTGCACGACGCGTGGGTAGGCGCGCTGTCCCGCCTCCCGGACGAGGCGTTCGACGACCCCGGGCGGACGCTCTGGCCGTTCACCGGGAAACCGTTCTCGCAGCTAGCCGCCTGGCTGAATCTCGAGCTCATGAAGAACGCGTCCGAGATCGGGTATTGCCGCTTCCTCTACGCGGTCCGCACGTAGGCTGCTGACCATGGCCGACGATCGCACGCACGGCCGCGCGGGCCTGCTGGCCCTCCTCGCCTGGATGGTCGTCGCGAGCGGGCTCCACGCACAGCTCGTGACCGGAGCCGTCCTCGAGACCGGAACGGGGAGCCCGGTGACGGGGGCGCTGGTCCGCCTCGTCGATGCCGGGGGACGACCCGTGCGCACCTTCCTCACCGCGGGCGACGGCCGCTTCCACCTCTCGGCGGCGACGCCGGGTGCGTACTACCTCGTGGTCGAGCGCATCGGATACCTGGACGTTCGGGTCGGGCCCGTGGACCTCGAGGCCGGGGGCACCGTGCAACGCAACGTGACCCTGGAGGAGACGGCCATCGAGCTCCAGGGGCTGACGGTGGCGGGGAGCAAACGCCGCTGCGACCTCACCACGGAGGAGGCGGACGTCACCCAGGGCGTCTGGAGTCGCATCCGGAACGCGCTCGACGCAGCGACGTGGACCAGCCAGGAAGGGAACCTGAGCTTCCGCGTGCGCAGCCGGGAGCGGCGGCTCAAGCCCGGTGACCTGACGGTGGTGGAGCAGTCCTACGCGTCGCGCTGGTCGACGGGCGGGAACTCCGTGCGCTCGCTCCCCGCGGAGGACCTGGCGGCCGGCGGATACGTGCGCACGGCGGCGGACGGGAGCATCGACTACTATGCCCCGGACGCCCAGGCCATCCTCTCCGACGCGTTCCTCTCCCGCCATTGCTTCGAGGTCCAGGAGGGTCGCGACGGCGCCCGGAGCATGGTCGGCCTCGCGTTCGAGCCCATGGCGGACCGGGATACGGTGGACGTCGCGGGCGTGATGTGGCTGGATGCGACGACCGGGCGCCTCGACCGCATCGCGTTCTCCTACGTGGGCCTCTCCTACCAGGTGAGCGCGGAGGACGCCGGTGGCCTGATCCGCTACTCCGAGCTCCCCAACGGGCGCTGGATCGTGCGCGACTGGTACGTGCGTGCGCCCGGGTTCCGGCTGGTCCGATCGACGATCCAGCGTCGCCAGATGGTCGAGGCGGTCTACGAGTCCGGCGCCGAGGTGACGACGGTGCGGGGACCCGGCTTCGAGTGGTCCCCGCAGCTTCGCACCGCGACGCTGATGGGGAGCGTGTACGACAGCACGACGTCCGCGGCCCTCGGAGGTGCGACGGTGCGACTCGCGGGCACCGGGTGGCGGACCCGGGCGGATGGATCGGGGGCCTTCGAGATGACCGGCCTGCCGAACGGGCGGTACCGGGTGGTGTTCGAGCACGCCCGACTCGACTCGCTGGGGCTCGCGCCGCGGGGCCTCGACGTCGAGCTCGACTCGCTCCGACCCGCCCGGGTCGCGCTCGCCATCCCCTCCCGCTGGACGCTCCTGGCCGAGACGTGTCCCGAGGGGCTCGGTGCGACGGTCGTGGGCTGGACGACGACCTCCGATGGAGCCACCCCGGCCCCGCGCGCCCTGGTCACGATCCGCGACGCGGAGGGTCCGACCCTCGCCTCGGTGTCGGCGGGTGCCGACGGCGCGTACCAGGCCTGCGACCTTCCGACCGGTCGGGAGGTCATGCTGACCGCCGAGCTCCTCGGGTCGGCGTCGGACACGGTCCGCCTCAGGACCGCGCTGTCCACGTATGGGCGCGCAGATCTGCGGATCGACCTGACCGCCCGTGCGGACACCTACGCGATCGCGGGCGTGGTCGTCGCGGTCGAAGGGCGCAGCACCGTGCTCAGCGCCGCCGGCTTCTACACGCGAATGGAGCGGGTCGCGGGGACCTTCCTGGATCGGGAGAAGCTGGGCACGACGTCCGCCCGGCGACTCACCGACGCGCTGCTTCGTCAGCCGGCCCTGCGGCGCGTCGACCAGTCGTCGCGCACGGGGAACACGACGCGGCAGCTCATCCAGTTCCGGCGCGCCATGGCGAGCTCGGGGCGGGGCTACAGCTGCATGCCGGCGATCTACGTGGACGGCGCCCTCGCGCGGCAGGGCCAGGGCCTGTCCGACGCCACGGAGGCGGCGGGCTTCTCCACGCTCGACGAGCTCACGAACGCGTCGGACATCGAGGGGGTCGAGCTCTACGAGTCGCCCTCGTCGATCCCCGCCCAGTTCTCCGGGCCCGGCTCGCTGTGCGGGGTGATCGTCGTCTGGACCCGGAGATGAAGGCCGTCGGAACGCGGGAGGGGGAATGTCGGAATCCGCCGAGTTGACGGGATCGTCGGCGGCCGGCCCACGGCGCGACGGCTCTGCCAGGTGGTGGCTGCCGCAGGAGGACGCCACGTGGCGGGCCGACGATCGGATCGGGGACGCCCGCCCGTGACGACTGCCGCGTTCCGCAAGGCCGCCCTCGCGCTCCCCGAGGCCGTCGAGTCGTCGCACATGGGCCACCCCGACTTCAGGGTCGGAGGGAAGATCTTCGCCACGCTGGGCTACCCCGACGACGCGTTCGGCGTGGTCATGCTCCCTCCGGAGGATCAGGCGTACTTCGTCAACGCGCACGGCGCGTCCTTCGCGCCGGCGAAGGGAGGGTGGGGGAAGGGGGGCAGCACGGTGGTGACCCTCGCGAAGGCCGAGACGCGCGTCGTCCGGGCGGCCCTCGAGGTCGCCTGGCGTCGACGCGCTCCGAAGCGGCTGTGGGACGATCGGCCCTGACGGGGATCCCCCGGCGCCGCCGCCGTCAGCCGTCCAGACCATGAGGATGCCACGGCGGGCGTCGAGCCCGCGGTACTGGACCGGCGCGCCGATCCCGCCGGCGCCGGGATAGACCTCGACGCCGATCACGTCGGCCGGATTCACCCATCCGTCGATCGACTCGTCGCTCGGCAGGAAGAGCGTGGATCCGTTGCGGACGACCTTCACCCTGCAGGAGGCGGCGGTGCCCAGCGAGTAGGGCACGGCGCCCATGGAGGAGGTGGAGCGGAAGCGGAGGCCGGGCACCTGCCGCAGCAGATCCGTCAGCCACACGGGACGCCACGGTGCGAGATCCTCGGCGTCGAAGAAGTAGCCCCCCGGCGTCGGGCGACGCCGATAGAACCCGGTCTCGTCCAGGAGCGTGTTGCGGGCTTCGGTCGTGACGAGCGGGGAGTCCATCTCGAACGGACGGGGAACCAGCCGCAACACCAGCTCGACGGGGACCTCGCTCTGCACCGCGACCGGCGCGTCGACGACCCCCTCGTACCACTGTTTCGCACGAAGGATGCACGTCGCGCGGAGCCGCGGCGATCCGCTTCCACGGCGGATTTGCAGCGACGCGCGGGCGCGAAGTACCTTTCAGCCGGGCTCGAGCCAACGGAGGTTCCATGCCGATACGAAAGCACGACGTCGTGGCGGTGGCCGCGATCCTCACCGGCGTGATCGGAGCGCTCACTGCACGTCGCCTTCCCGAGTGGCCAGGGGAAGGGCGTGGAGGGCGCTTCGAGACGCACGCCGACCTCCCTGCGGCCACGTCGATCCGTATCGAGGACATCCGTCCGTCCGGCCGCGGCGTGCTGTCGCGCCGGGGGGCTCCGGACATCGCGGCCATCCGCGGCACCGTGATCCCCGTCGACCGTCCCGACTTCGAGGCCACCGTCAGCGTGCCCGGCTACGTCGGGCAGGTGTCGATGCGCGTGGAGTTCCTGAACGGCGACGAGGTGGTGGGCGAGGCGCAGGTCACGGCCTTGCGACCGACGCTGTTCGTGGCCCCGGACCAGTTCGGCGTCCGCGGCTTCTGACGAGACCCGTCGGGAAGGCCCCGCGGGGCCCACCGACGGAGAGGGAGGTTCGCCGACCATGGCCCGATCCGCCCGCCGCACCCTCGCGACCCTGGCCGCGATCGGCGTGGCCTGCGCGACCGCTTCGATGGCTCGGGCGCAGGGGAAGGTGGAGGCGGGGCTTCGGGGCAGCTACGTGCCGCTCGGCTCGGGCGACGCCACGCGTGGCCGCACCGCCGGGCTGGGCATGACCGCCCAGATCGCCGTCACCCTCGACGCGATCGGATCCACCGAGGCTTCCGCCTTCTACACCTTCGTGCCTCGCGACGAAGGCAGGACGCCACGGATCCAGATGGCCGGCGCCCTGCTCAGCGTCACCGGGGGAATCGACCGTCGACTGACGGGCGTCGGGATGGCCGGGGTGGGGATCATCGACTACACGGCCTCCGGGTCCAGCCCGTGCGACCTGCCCTTCTGCTCTCCAGACGGCGGGGGCTCCTACCCGGGCGGGCGACACCCCACCGTGATTCTCGGGCTCGGGATCGAAGGAGCGCTCTCGTCCCGATTCCGAATGCGCGCGGACGTCGCGGAGCACCTTCCCGTCGGCGTCGACGACGACGAAACCTTCACCGGATCCCGCCGCTCCGACATCGGCATCGGCCTCCGTTACCTGCTCCGGGAGTCCCCCGTGGAGAGCCTGCCGAGGTGACGGGACGATGAGAGCGTCGGCGTCGCGTGGGTGCCTCCTGGCGATGGTGCTCGTATCCTGCGGGCACGAAGCGCCCCCGCCACCCTCCGTGTCCGAACTCGTGGGATGCTACGACCTTCGCGTCTCACCCTGGCAGGGAGACCGTCTGGCGGCGATCGACTCCCTCCAGATGGCGCCCTTCCTGCCGCCTCCGCGCATCGAGCTGATCGACGCGCCGTTCGACACGATCGCGCCGGGTCCCGACCGGCTCCTCGTCCGCCCCGCACCCGGCTCACGGCCCTCGCCCCACCGGTACGCGTTCTGGACGCTCTCCGGCGACTCCCTCGTGGCCGTCTGGGGGACCGGCGTCGGCGGCGTCCTGGTGACGCTGAGGCCGGAAGGCGACAGCCTGCGCGGCCACGCTTCGCCGATGTCCGACGCGGAGCAGGGACGGCGCCCGGTTTCGGACGCGACGGCGATGCCGGTGGCGTGCGACGCCCCGCCGGAGTACCCCGCCGCCGCGAGCGAGCGGGTGGCGAGGTCCATCCCGCTGACGTCGGGCAAGTCCCTGGTGCTCGGGGAGCCCCTCGACGCCTCGATCCCCGTCACCCGGCGCGAGGATGAGCAGGAGATCCGGGTCCGGGCGGAGCCGGCGGGGAGGCTCGCCGGAGCGCGAGGCGTCTACGTGGTCCTGACGCGCACGGGCGTGGTGCGTCAGATCCGCCTCGATTTCGCGGCGGCGACCCGCGCGGATTCCCTGGCGACCGTCCTGGAGAAGGTGCTCGTCCGCCCGGGGCCGTCCTCTTCCGCCGGCGGCCGCGGACCGTGGAGGGACTGGACCACCACCCTCTCGCTCTCGCCCCGCCGCGACGGCCTCTCCGTGCTGCTCTGGGACCCTCGGCTGCGCTGATCGATCGCCGTGGCGCCGGAGGCTTGCCGGCCGCGTCGCGAGCCGGGCATCTTGGCCGGCCGGCGAACGTGGTACCGGCGGGCCGCGCGCCTTCCTCCCGAACGAGAACCGGTTCATGCTCCAGGGCGCCTTCGATCTGCGCGCGCTCTACGACGCGCTGGACGAGCGGCGCCTCGCCCGCGGCCTGTCCTGGGCGGACGTCGCGCGCGAGGTGAATCGCACACGCACCACCCTGCGGCCGATCGCCTCCTCGACGATCACGGGGCTGAGGGACAAGCCGAAGGCCGAGGGCGACGGCGTGCTCCAGATGCTCCTCTGGCTCGGGCGCAGCCCGGAGAGCTTCGTTCCGGGTGGTGAGGATACGGACGCCTGCCGTCTCCCCGAGCTCGCCATGGGCCAGATCCTCAGGTGGGACACACGGGCGCTGTACGACGCGATGGACGAGCGCCGGCGCGAGCGCGGGCTGACGTGGGCGGAGGTCGCGCGGGAGCTCCCGGGGTTCACGTCGGGGATGCTCACGAGCCTGTCGAAGGGTGGGCGGATCGGCTTCCCCAGGGTGATGCGGCTCGTCGGGTGGCTCGGACGACCGGCGGTGTCGTTCACTCGAAACGCGGAGTGGTAGCGGCCCCGCCTTGCACCTCGCGGATCGAGCCGAGCATGTTGCTCGCGCCGGTCGATGCGTGTGCCGGGACGCCGTGAGCGCGCTGGGTCCGACGCAGCGCGAGCCATGCCCAGGGAGCCTCGATGGACGCTTCGGACGACGAGATCCGTGCCCTCCACGCCACGTGGTCCGACGCCGTGCGGCGGGGCGACCTCGAGGCGGCGCTCGACCTCGTGAGCGACGACTACGTGCTGTGGGCGCCGGGTGCGGCTCCTCTCGTGGGTCGTGATGCCGTGCGCGCGCTCTTGCAGGCGGCCATGGCCCGCTACCAGGAGATGGATCCGACGTACGAGTCGGAGGAGTGCATCGTCGTCGGTGACCTGGCGGTGGATCGCGGTTGGGACGTGCAGGCCGCGACGGTGCGCGAGACCGGCGAGCGCGTGACCCGGCGGCAGCGGGTGACGCTGGTGATCCGGCGCTCGGGCGATGGCCGCTGGCGATACGCCCGGGGCATGTCCCAGCCCGGGCAGAGTTGAACCCACACGGCGCGTGGCGGCCGAGGGAGGGGGGCCTGGCATGGCGAGACGGGAGGAGGCGACGCAGTCTCAAAGGGAGGCCGAGCAGCAGGTGAAGGGGTTCGTCGACAAGTTCGAGCCGAAGCACCGGACCCTGATCCGCGCGGTCCGCAAGGTGCTGCGTGCGCTCTTCCCCACGGCGTACGAGCTGGTCTACGACAACTACAACTTCTTCGTGATCGGGTACGGGCCGACCGCCCGCCCCTCCGACGCGATCCTGTCGATCGCCGCGGGCGCGAACGGTGTGGGCCTCTGCTTCATCCAGGGCGCGTCCCTTCCGGATCCCGAGGGGGTCCTGGTCGGGGAGGGGAAGCAGACGCGCTTCATCCGCGTCGAGGCGGCCGAGGACCTCGCTCGCCCCGCGGTGCGGGACCTCATCGCGGCGGCCGTCGCCCGCTCGCCCGTCCCCATGCGGACCGACGGCGGCGTCGAGCTCGTCATCCGCTCCGTCTCGGCCAAGCAGCGCCCACGGCGGAAGCCCGCGCCGTGAGGAACGAGGGAGGGCGCGCATGACCCGCGTCCGCAGCGCCCACGCCGGAGACGCGGCGGCTTGGCTGTCGATGCGACTCGGCCTGTGGCCGGACGAGGACGGGGGCCACGCCGCGGAGATCGATCGTTACTTCGCCGGCGAGCCGAGGCGGCCGCTCGCGGTGCTGGTGGCGGAGGGGCCGTCGGGCGACCTCCTCGGCTTCGCGGAGCTCTCCATCCGCCCGTACGCGGAAGGGTGCTCGACGGATCGGGTCGCCTTTCTCGAGGGGTGGTACGTCCGGCCGGAGGCGCGCCGCCGCGGCGTGGGGCGGGCGCTCGTCGCCGCGGCCGAGCGCTGGGCCGTGGAGCAGGGGTGCTCGGAGCTCGGCTCGGACGCGCTCCTGGACAACGAGGTCGCAGCGCACGCGCACCGCGGCCTCGGCTTCGAGGAGGTCGAGTGCATCCGGTGCTTCCGGAAGTCCCTCCCGGACCGCCCGGACGCGGCGTCGTGACCGACCGCCGCCGCCTGGTGCCCGCCTCCGTAGCGACGCGCCTTGCGTGCGTCGGCCGCCCCGCGCGATGCTACGCGCGGCGTGCAGGGCGCCTCCCGTCCGCGGGCAGGACCGAGTCCACCTGAGCACCATCCGGAGTCACGGTCGGGTTCCACGAACCTCCTTGCCCCCGTCAGCGGACCGTCGGGCACCACGAGGAGGCTACGAATGCCCAGCCGTTCGCTTCCCGTCCGTCCGGACGAGGCTCAGCTCAAGCGTCAGGCCAAGGATCTCCTGCGCGCCCTCCGGGCGGGCGAGCCCGGCGCGGTCGCCGAGTTGAGGGAGCACCATCCGGCGGCGATCGATCCCACGAAGGCGACGCTCGCGGACGCGCAGCTCGCCCTCGCGCGCAGCTACCAGGCGTCGAGCTGGCCCCGTCTCGTGCAGGCGGTGCGGCTCGCGGCCGCCATCTGGAGCGACGACCTCGAGGGAGTGCGGGGGTTGGTCCGCCGCAACCCGTCCCTCGTGCACGAGCCCGTGCTCGTGCGGCCGGACAGCAACTGGGGGCCGCCGATGAGCTACGCCGCCAACCTGGGCCGCGATCGCATCATCCGGCTCCTCTACGCCCTCGGCGCCACCGACCTCGAGTCGGCGGCGGGTCGCGCCGCGCTCCAGGGCCAGGTCGAGACGGCGAGGATGCTCCACGACATGGCCGGACGGCCACCCGTCCGCTCGGGAGCGCTGGGCGGGCCCGCGTACACGCTGAACGTCCCGGGCACCGCGCTCCTCCTCGCGCTCGGCGCTCCCGTCGCGGACGAGGGGGGACGCAGGCTCGCGCCGGTCGACGTGGTCCTGGAGACGGATGGGCGGAGCCCCCCCTCGAAGCACGCGATCCTCGAGCTCTACGCGAGCCACGGCCTCGAGCTCCCCGACACCGCCCCGATGGCCCTCCACCGCGGCCGGATCGATCTGCTCGAGGAGCACCTGCGCCGGGATCCCGACCTGCTGCGCCGGACCTTCACCCACCGCGATATCTACCCGGCCGAGATGGGGTGCGGCGATCCGCTCGACGCCACCGTCGGCACGCCGCTCGGCGGGACCACGCTGCTGCACATGGCCGTGGAGTTCGACGAGATCGACATAGCGCATTGGCTGCTGGACCGCGGGATGGACGTGGACGCGCGCGCGGCGATCGGACGGAGCGGCTTCGGGGGGTACACGGCTCTGTTCAACACGGTCGTGTCCCAGCCGAACTTCTGGATGAACCACCACGGGCGGGGGCCCTTCGTGGCTCCGTTGACGGAGCTGCTCCTGGAGCGGGGCGCCGAACCGAACGTCCGCGCCTCGATCTGGAAAAGCCTGCACCCCGGGCACGGGAATCCCGAGCGCCACGAGTACCGGGACGTGACGCCGCTCGCGTGGGGAGAGCGCTTCCACGCGCAGATCTTCGTGAGCGCGCCGGCGATGGAGCTGATCAGGGAGGCCGGCGGCGTGGCCTGACGCGGTTGACCCGACGCGACCGGCGCCGATATTCTACGAAGTCTTTCGTAAATCGCTGCGGCGCGGCCGCCGGGAGGGGGGTGCGGATGTCGAGGATCGTCGGACCATGCCGTCGTGGAAGCGGGGCCCGGCTGCCCCGGCGCGCGCTTCCGCTCCTCGTCGCTGCGTCCGTCGGCGTCGTGGCCGTTGGGGCGTGCGGCTCCGAGCGATCGGGGTCACGGGCGGTCGTGCGCGACAGCGCCGGCGTGCGCATCGTCGAGAACGAGGCGCCGGACTCCGCGCGCATGACGGCGTGGGGCGTGTCGTCCGCCCCGACGCTCGACATCGGCAAGCTGGAGGGGAGCGAGGACGAGACCCTCTTCCGCGTGGTGGGCGCCCTCCGGCTCTCGGACGGGCGCGTGGCGGTGGCCAACTCCGGCTCGGCGGAGGTGCGCTACTTCGGCCCGGACGGTCGACACCTCCTGTCGTCCGGCGGGGAAGGAGGAGGACCCGGCGAGTTCCAGAGGATCACGAGCCTGATCCCGCTCCCCGGGGACAGCCTCGCGGTCGTGGACCCGTTCGGCCGACGGCTGACCGTGCTGGGCCCCGACGGGGCGTTCGCGCGCGAGATCCCCGTGGGAGATGCGGGGTCCTTCCTCACGGTCGTCGGCCGTCGGCCGGACGGGAGGTGGATCGCCCGGCAGAACGTGGTGCTCGGCGGAAACCAGATCCGACAGGGGCTCATCCGTCAGAACATGGCCTACGTCGCGCTCGATGCGGCGGGGGCGCCGACGGACACGGTCGGGGAGTTCATCGGCGCGGAGCGCTACATCGACGTGGGGAGCTCGGGAGGCGCCATCACCTCGATCAACGTCACGACGCCGCCGTTCTCGAGGACGACCACGGTCGTGGCCGCGGGCGACGAGCTCTTCGTGGCGACGCAGGATGCCGCGCAGATCGAGGTGTACGGCCCGGACGGTGCCCTCCGGAGGATCGTCAGGACCGGGGTGGCTCTCCGGCCGGTCACCTCGGATCTCGTGGACGCGTTCCTCGATCACGCCTTCGTCGATCTGCCCGACGAGCAGCGCAAGTCCGCCCGTCAGGCGGCCGCGGCCGCTCCGATCGGCAAGTACGTCCCCCCGTACGGCGCGATCGCGGTGGATCGCGACGGGGACCTCTGGGTCCAGGACTACGCGGCCGTCTCCGACGAGAACCGATGGACCGTCTACGGCCCGGACGGCGCCGCGCGCGCCCGCATCGCGCTCCCCCGACGGTTCACGCCCTACGATATCGGCGACGACTGGATCCTCGGGCTGGAGGTGGACGACCTCGGCGTCGAGCACGTGCGCCTGTACGAGCTCGGGAAGGGCGGTTCCGCAGGCTAGTGCGCCTGGATACAAGTACGGTGACGCACCGAGAATGGCGATGTGCTCGACCCGGCTAGGCGCGAGGAGGAGGAATAGCAGGGCTATTTCGACGACGAGCAACGACGCAGGGCGAGATGCAGCGCCGTTCGAATGCCACCGTATTTGTGTCCGGGTGCACTAGACATCCGCCCGGCTTGCAGCATCCGGGGAGTCACCGCCATGATCCGGGCTCGGCTCGTCCTCCCGGGCGAGCGCCACCCCCACCCCTTCGTGAGCCGTGGAGCCGATCCCTCTGCCGCCGCGGGTGGACACGGAACGCCTGGCCATGAGGCCGTGGCGGACGGAGGACGTCGAGTCCCTGCACGAGGCACTCGGGGAGAGCGTGGCGCACCTGCTGCCGTGGATCCCCTGGGCCACCTCGCACGCGCCGACGCTCGAGGAGGCGGAACGCCTGCTCGGGGGCTGGATCGAGCAGCGCGCCTCCGGGAAGAACTTCATCTACGCGATGTTCGAGCGCGCGGGTGGGCGGCTCGTCGGCGGCATCGGCCTCTACGCGCGTGTCGGTGCGGGACGTCTGGAGGTCGGTTACTGGCTGCGTCGCACCGCGTCGGGCGTGGGCTACGCGACCGAGGCCACCTCCGCGGTGGCCGACGCCGGCTTCGGGGTTGCGGGCGTGACCTGCCTCGAGATCCACACGGATCCCGACAACCTGGCGAGCCGGCGCATCCCCGAGAAGCTGGGGTACCGGCTCGCCGAGACGCGTCTTGCGGACGAGGTGCGCGGCGGCGACACGCGCGATACGGTGATCTACACGCTGGAGCGGACGTCGTGAGCGGGGCCTCGCGCACGATGCGGCGGGCCACGGGCGCGGGGCTCGTCGTCGCGCTCGCCGGGTGCGCGCGCGGTGAGCGGGCGGAGACGAGCATCGTCGACAGCCTGTGGGGACAGGACTCCGCCCGCGTCGCGCTCCTCGAAGCGGGAGGGAGCCGCTACACCGCCTCGGACGTCGTCGTGTGGACGCCGGGCGACGTCGACCCGGCCTACGCGCAGGCGCTGACGGACTCCCTGAACGAGGGAGTGATCGCCGTGAAGGCGTTCGTCGGCGCTCCGCTCCCGTGGGCACGACTCGGAGCGGGCGCGGTGACGTACTACTTCCCGCCGGACACCTTCGTGTCGCACGCCTCGGGCCGCGGCGCGGTGTTCATCTCGTGGTGGCGCGTGGAGGGCGGCTCCGCGCCGTTCAAGCACGAGGCGCTCCACGAGGTCCTGGAGCCCATCGACCAGGCCAGCGACAGCGCCTTCGAGTCCGTGGTCTCGCACTGGCTGTCCGAGGGGCTGCCCGACCACGTGGCCGAGGTGGTCGCGGAGCGCACCGGCCTGCGTGAAGGGGACGTCTTCGACCTGGGGGGGACGCATGGGGTGGACGCCGTGTGCCGGGAACGCCTCGGCGGTCCGTGGGGAAGCCGCATCCTGCCCTACATCCCCGGCCGGGGACGCCCGCCGCAGCTCATGACCACCGCGCGGCGCGAGGTGGCACCCGCGTTCTACGCGTGCGCGAACTCCTTCTCGAAGTACCTGGTCGGGCGACTGGGGATCGCGCCCGTCGTCTCGTTGCTCTCCTACGTGGACGCCCTTCCGCCGCTCGAGGAGGCCGCGGGCGCGACGGTCGAGGAGCTACGTCGTGATTGGCTGCGCGCCATCGGGTACGGTGGAGGGGGCTGAGCTCCCGCTGGCGCTCGCGAGGAGTCTCGGCCTGCGACCGTTCGGCGCGGACATCCACATCACCTGAAAGGCGGGTCGCTTCTGCGCGCTTGCGTCCGGCGCGCGTCGTGCGCCACCTTCGCGTCGGCTCGTGCCTGGAGGCGCGGGCCGCGCGGGGGCGACGCCCCCCGACCGCCACCGATAGCTCACCGCCCATGGACCCTTCCACCGCTCGCGACTCCCTCGGGGTACCGCGCCCGGAAGCGGTCGCCGTTCCTTCGTTCGGCCACCGCGATCCACGGCACGGCTACGTCCCACGCCCGAGCGCCTACCTCGTGATCCGCGACGCCCGTGGGCGGATCGCGGTGGTACGCACGCCGAACGGGGTCTTTCTCCCCGGGGGCGGCCTGGAGCCCGGCGAAGCGGCGCGTGACGCGGCCGAGCGCGAGGCGCGCGAGGAGTGCGGCTTCGTGGTATGCGTGGCCGACGAGATCGGCGTGGCGGACCAGTACGTCTTTGCGCCCGTGGAGCGGCAACACTTCGCCAAGCGCAGCCGGTTCTTCCGTGCGCAACGTATCGGCTCGGCTCCTTCGTCGGAGCCGGATCACCGGGTCGAATGGATGGCGCAGGAGGCGGCGGAAGCCGCGATGGCGCACGCGAGCCACGCGTGGGCATTGGCCCTGGACGCAGCCCAGCTCGGGCGCGACGGAGAGGCCGGCGGGGCGGGTGAGGCCTCCGCCGTCGCGGACGTCCCGGGCGTCGACGCCGAGGCCGCGCCCACGGCGGAGCTCCCGCGATCGCCGCCCCTCGAGGTCGGAGGCCGGCACGCCTCCGGACGGCCCTCTCTCCCAGGAGGTGACCCATGACGGTCGAAGAGACCAACCTCGCCGCGGTCCGCGCCTTCTTCGCCGCGCTCCGCAACCGCGCGGAGCCGGCCGAGACGGCCGCCTTCTACTGCGACGACGTGATCCAGGAGGAATTCCCGAACGCCTTCCTTCCGCAGGGCGCGACGCGGGGCCTCGCCGAGCTCCGGGAGGCCGCGGCGCGCGGCAGGAAGGCCATGGCCTCCCAGACGTTCGACATCCTGGCCGCGTTCGCCAGCGGCGACACGGTGGTCGTGGAGGCGGCGTGGTCCGGGACGCTGGCGGTACCGCTCGGGGAGAAGACGCCGGCGGGGACCGTCATGCGGGCGCGCTTCGCCCAATTCTTCCAGTTCCGCGACGGCAAGATCGCCTCGCAGCGGAACTACGACTGCTTCTATCCCTGGTGAGGATCCGGGGGACATGCCCCTCGCGGACATGCGGGCGAGCACCCGCCCCCACCTCGAGGCCCCGCTGCGCCGGGTTCTCGTGATCGGGTCGGGGGGCGCGGGAAAGACGACGCTCGCCGCACGCATCGCGGAGGCGACCGGCCTCCCCCTCGTCCACCTCGACGCGCTCTACTGGCACCCAGGATGGGTTCCGACCGCTCCGGACGCCTGGAGGGCCGTCGTCGCGGAGCTGGTCGCACGACCGGCCTGGGTGATGGACGGGAACTACGGGGGCACCCTGAACGCGCGGCTGGCGGCCGCCGATACGATCGTCTTCCTCGACTGGCCGCGGATCGGCTGCCTGTGGCGCGTCGTCAAGCGCCGTCTGCGCTACCGCGGGCGCCGGCGCCCCTCGATGGCGCCCGGATGTCCGGAGCGACTGTCGCTCGACTTCCTGAGATGGATCTGGGAGTACCCGGCGCGGCGCCGGCCGGGCATCCTCGCACGCATCCACGCGCTCGAGGGTGGGAAGCGGGTCGAGGTGCTGCGTAATCGCGCGGACGTCGAGGCCTTCGTGGCGGGCCTCGGCCGGTCGGTCGGAGGTGGGCCCCGATGACGGGCGGGGAGATCCCGCTGAGCGTGCGGGTGGCGACGACCAGGAACGCGCGCGCGATCGCGGCGCTTCGCACTGCCGCGGCGGACGGGCTCACGCGGCGCTTCGGGCGGGGGCACTGGTCCTCCGGGGCCTCGGAGAGGGGGGCGCTCCACGCAATGCGGCGCGGGATCGTGCTCGTGGCGTTCCGCCGTCGCGAGCTGGTCGCGGTCCTGGTGCTGGCCCGGATCAAGCCCTGGGCGATCGATCCCAGCTACTTCACACCGGCGACCCGCCCCCTGTACCTGACTGACATGGCGGTGAAGCCCTCCCGGCAGGGAAGGGGCGTCGGAAGGTGGATCCTCGACCGGGCGGTCGAGGCGGCGCGGGAGGCGGGCGGTGACGCGCTCCGCCTCGACGCCTACGACGCCGAGGCGGGCGCGGCCGGGTTCTACGCCCGTTGCGGCTTCCGCGAGGTGGGACGCGTGGTGTACCGCACGGTGCCCCTCGTCTACTTCGAGCGCGTTCTGACCGCGGAACCCTGGCCGACAACCTGACGCGGGTGCGGCACGGCCTTGTCGGGGATGGCCGGGCGGCCGAAGTTGGGAATGTGGCGAGGGTCTGCCCCCTTCGGCTCCGGCACGCCAGTCGGGGGAGGCGAAATCATGACCTGGACAGGCACATCGGTCCGCTCGCACCGCGTCCTGCGTCTCGTGCCGCCCGTCGTCCTCCTGGCCGTCGCCGCGTGTGCGGATTCCGTGGGACCGGGCCAGATCGCCGAGCCCCAGGACCAGATCTACTTCGTCAGCACACGTGCGGGGAACCTGAGCGACTCCGGGGCGCCCCGGGGCGACATCTACCGGATGAACGTGGACGGATCGGAGGTCGAGCGCCTGACGGCCGAGAGCGCCACGTACCGGTACCTGCGCCTGTCGCCGGACGGGACGCGACTCGCGTTCTACGCGGACCTGGGCCATTGCTACGACATCTGGGTCATGAACCTGGATGGATCGGGCATGACGCAGCTCACGGGTGTCACCGCCTACGAGCGCTGCAACGAAGGGCCGGAGTGGTCGCCGGACGGCTCGATGATCGCCTTCCACAGCTCGAGGCGTCCCGAGATGGGCTGGGATGCGTTCGTGATGCGTGCGGACGGCTCGGCGCCGGTGAACGTGAGCGACAATCCGAGCACCGAGCTCGGCACCTACAACGACCTGGTGGACGGTTGGTCGCCCGATGGGCGCGTCGTGCTCGACAGCGACCGGGACGGGACGGCCCGGACGTATCTCGTCCGCCCGGACGGCTCGGGGCTCGAGCCCCTCTTCGGCACCGGCGACTACCTCGCGCCCCAGTGGTCCCCCGACGGAGGAAAGGTGCTCGCGGCGCGCGACGGCGACGGCACCCGGGAGCTCTACGTGATGAGCGCCGACGGGACCGCCGCGCTGGACGTGAGCCTGAGCCCGGCCTGGGACGACACCGGCCGGCTGGGCTCGAGCGCCTGGTCCCCCGACGGATCGAGGATCGCGTTCTCCAGCCGGCGGACGGGCGACCGGGACGTCTTTGTGGTGGGCTCCGACGGCACGGGGCTGGTCGACGTGTCCCTCGACCCCGCCGACGACGAGTTCCTGGGCTGGAGCCCGGATGGGACGAAGATCCTCTTCGCCAGCGACAGAACGGGCGGCATGGAGCTCTACCTGGTCGACGCGGACGGCGGCGTCCCGGCGAACCTCACGGCGTCGCCGACCAGCGAGGACGGGCCGGACGCGGTCTGGGTGCCGCGCCGCTGAGACGACAGGTCGCCGCTCGCGGGCGCCGGGTCCGGTGGGCCGCGCCCGCAAGAGCGCATCCTATGCGCTACGTGAGGTCGCGGGGGCCCGCTCCCTGCACGATGCGGTCCCAATCGACCCACCGCGTCAGGTACATGACGGCTGCGAGCGCGACGAAGAGCCCGAGCGATCCGGCGAGCAGCGCGTACTTCTCCAGGCTGAGGAGCGCGAGGAGGTAGGCGTACAGCGCGGCGACGGACCCGCCGAGCGCGGCGCCGCGCATCGTGGAGCCGAGGACGGCCTTGGCGTACAGGCCCACCAGTCCGACCACGCCGGCCGACGCGGTGACGTAGGCGCTCAGGAAGCCGAGGTGCTCGCTCAGCGAGAGCTCGAGCAGGTAGAAGAGGCACATCCCCGCGCCCACCAGGAGGTACTGCATCGCGTGGACGCGCACCCCCGTCAGCGTGTCGAAGAGCCAGAGCACGCCGAAGGTGAGGACGAGGAAGAGCGGCGCGTACTTCGTGCTCCGCTCGGACATCCGGTAGGGATCGACGGGCGAGACCAGGTCCACGCCGAAGCGGGACGCGAGCACGGCGTTCCCGGGGTCGGTCGAGGGGCTCCACGTCTGCGGGTAGTCGCGCCCCAGGAAGGGCACCTTCCACGTCGCCGAGAAGCCGGCGGCGTCCACCTTCCGCTCCGTGGGCAGCCACGCGCCCGCAAAGGCGGGGTGCGGCCAGTCCGACTCGAGCCCCACCTCGGTCTCGCGCGCGAACGGCACGAACCAGAGGGCCTCGGAGCCCTGGAGCGCGAGGTGGAGCTCGAAGGTCGCTCCGTCCGGGGAGGGTCGGGTGACGTCGGCGTGGATCCCCCGCCGCCCCACGCTCCCCACCACGCCGGGGAGGAGGCTCACCGTCGCGCCCTCCCACGACGCGGAGGCCCCCGCTGCCAACGCCCTCGGGTCGGACACCTCGACGACGAGGCTCGCCCGTTCCCACGCGAGCCCCCCCTCGTCGACTCCGGCGGCGGTCAGCTCGGCCGGGTCGAAGCGGCCGCGCAGCGTGAGGTCGGTCGCGTAGACCGGCACGGTGAAGAGCCCGCGCCGGAGGGGGCGTGCGCTCACGTCCCCATGCACGGAGAGCGTCGCGGGGAGGAGGCTGATGAAGTCGTCGGGCGCGAGGTCGCCTTCGGCTCGCTTCAGCGGGACGACCAGCCGCGGCCCCAGGATCGACTGCGCGGCGCCCCAGGTGCCCTCGACCTCGGCCACGGCCTGGTCGCGCGTCTCGATCCGCTCCTGGATGATCCCGCGAACGAGCGCGATCGGGATCTGGAGCGCGAGCACCAGCCCGACGATGACGAGGACGCCCGCCATCGGGCGCGAGAACCAACGGGGTGCACGCTCGTTGTCCGGCATGGCCGCCTCCAGGACCAGGGATCGTCGTCGATCCAAGATAGTACAGAGCACTTTGCATTGTAAAGTCCAACACGAGGAACGCTCCAGCACCGCGCCCCGCCGGCTTGCCCCGCCTTCCGCGGGGGCGGCAAGTTCGGCGCGGGGGCGCCTGCCCACCTCCTTCGCCGAGCCCGCGGTGACCGATCCTCCTCGCCCACGCCGACAGATCGTCCTCGTGTCGGGTGCGCCCGGCTCGGGGAAGACGACGATCGCCGTGCCGCTCGCGCGCGCCCTCGACTTCCCGCTCGTCTCCAAGGACTTCCTGAAGGAGACGATCTTCGACGCGCTCCAGGGCAACGCGGGCGACCTGGACTTTTCGCGCCGCGTCGGCGCCGCGGCGATGGAGGTGATGTGGGCGGTGGCGGCGCACGCGCCGCGCGCCGTGCTGGAGGCCAACTTCCGCCCGCTCAGCGCGCACGAGCGGGGGCGGATCCTCGACCTCGACGCCTCGCTGGTGGAGGTCCACTGCGACTGCGGACCGGCCGAGGCCTCACGCCGCTTCGCCGAGCGCGCGCGGCGTGGCATCCACGCCGCCCACGTGCTGAAGGAGCTGTCGCCCGGGCTGCTGGCGGAGTTCGACGGCCCGGTCGGCCTCGGCACCACGCTGCGCGTCCGGACGGATGGGCCGGTCGACGTGGACGCGCTGGCGGCGGCGGTTCGTGGCGCGCTCGACGACCTCGCGGGGCGCGACGGGTAGGCGAAGCTCGCTCCCTATCCGCCTCCGCCGAGCTTCTCGAGCTTCCCCCGGATGCCCTCGTTGCCGGGGCTGCGGGCGAGCGCCTGCTCGTAATAGCTCCGCGCCCGGCCCGCTTCCCCGCGGGCGGCCCAGATGTCGCCGAGGAGCTCGGGCGGGCGGCGGCTCTCCGGGAAGAGGCGCATCCCCATCTCCCCGAGCTCGACCGCCTTGGCCGTGTCCTGCGCGAGCGCGAAGCCCGCCAGCATGAGCACCATCCGCTCCGACGGCTGGAAGCTCGCGCCCAGGCGCTCGGAGACATGCTGGAAGTGCTCGGTGAGGACGGCGGGCTCCGCGAGGACCCGCTGCAGCGGGACCTTGTATCCCTCGAAGAGGAAGCGCAGGGCGTCGTACTCGGCGATCATCGGCACGGAGCCGTGGTCGTCCTCCGGATAGTAGCGGAACGCGTAGCGGATGCCGCTGCGGTCGTACGCGCGCATGACCGCGTCGAAGCTGGTGATGGCGGAGAAGTGCGGGTTGGGCAGCGTGTCGTCGGGCTGGACGGTGTTCGCCTGCGCGACGTAGAGCGCCTTGTGCTCGAGCCGGGCGGAGCCGAAATAGCCTTTCGCCCGGCGCAGCAGGACCTCGTGGTCCCACCACAGGCTCGGGTCGATCGCCACGTAGGCGTCGAACGTCTCCGGGATCGTGTAGAGGGCGTTGAGCGTGGTGATCCCGCCGAACGAGTGGCCGACGAAGACGCGGTACGGCATCGTGCGATAGCGCGACTCGATCCGCGGGATCAGCTCCTCCCGCAGGAAGGAGAAGAACGCCGGGTTCCCCCCGCTGTGCTCGAACGCGGGGGTCGGCTGCCCGTCGAAGCCGACCGTGGTGTGCGTCGGCGTGAGGTCGCGGGTGCGGTCGGTGTTCGGGATCGCCACGACGATCATCTCCGGGATCACGAACGTGCCGTTCACGCCGGTGCCCAGGATCTGCACGAGCCCGCTCACCGAGTGGAAGTGCGCGTCGCCGTCGAGGAGGTAGAGGACCGGATAGCGCTGCGGCGTGCTGCTCGTGTCCGCATACGACGGCGGCGTGTAGACGAGGTACGGTCGGTACTCGTCGAGCTTCGCGGACCAGAGCGAATCCACCGTCCCGATGGACACGGCCTCGTGGAAGCGCTCCTGGGCGAGGCCGGGGAGCGGGGTGAGGGCCAGCAGGACGGCGGTCAGGACGCGCATCGGGTTGCTCCGCACGAGGGTTCGCAAGGCGCGTGCAAGATGAGAGGCCGTGGCGTGCACATCCAGCGTGACGGCGCGCCGATGCGTTCGCCGGTCCTTGCCGGCGCGGGGCCGGGGTGACCATGATGCGCGCGCCATGCCGTGCCCAGCGGCCGGCCGCCCTCTCCCGATCCGGAGGCCCTCCATGAGCGGCAACGATCACGAGGCGGACACGCGCCGTCCGGAGGCCCACCCGCCCCGACGCCGACCCTTGCTCGACTGGCTCGCCGACTTCGCGTTCGGTCGGCTCGACGACGGTCCGGGCAAGTTCGTGCTCCGGCTCCTCGCCTTCGTGTGGGCGATGGTCTTCCTCGGATTGGCCTCCCTGCTCGCCCCCGCCGCCGTCCATGTGCTCGCTGGAGAATACCGGCAGGCGCTCACCGTCCTCGGCGTCGGCCTGTTCCTGGCCGGCGCCGCGACCGCCACGGGCTCCATGCTCGGCTTCCTCTTCGGCGTGCCCAAGGTGGCGAAGGACCACCCGCACGACGACGACGCGGACGGGGAGAAGGAGCCGGCGTACGTGCCCAACACCAACCTCGAGACGATCTCGGACTGGCTCACGAAGATCATCGTGGGCGTCGGGCTCGTGGAGATCCGTCAGGTGATCGCGTGGGTCGACCAGATCGGCCAGGTGGTGGGCCAGGCCATGGGCCCGGCGCCCGCGATGCGCGTCATCGCCACGTCGCTCCTGATCCACGACCTCTTCATGGGGTTCTTCCAGGGCTTCCTGGTCGCTTATATCTACCTGCCGAAGGTGTTCGCGGCGTCGCGCAGCAAGCCCTAGGGAAGCTCTGCACAAGTAGGGTACCCTGTGCCCATCACATTGTCAGATATGATCTTACGTGATCGTGGGTTGGGGCGGCACGGCCCCGCCCCGGTCGTTGGATCTCCTCGACGTAGCTATGGCTATGCCTTCGGAGATCCGCCTACGGCTCGGGGCCGTGGCGCTCCGGGGGACCCGCGCGCAGCGCGGGTCGCGGGGTGCCATACTCGTGCAGAGCTTCCCTAGAAGGGCGGCGGACCCACCGGGAGAGGACGGACGTGGTCGATCCCATGGAAGGAGCCGTGTCGGTGCGCTTCGCGGACCCCGCGCGCGACCTCCCCGCGCTCGTGGCGCTGAACCGGGTCGTCCAGGACGTGCACGCGCGGGCGGAGCCTTCCGTGTTCAGACCGAGCGACGACCTCCCCGGCATCGAGCGGTTCCACCGCCAGGCTGCGGAGGGGGGGACCGCTACACGCTCGTCGCGGAGGCCGACGCCCGGATCGTGGGCTACGCGCTGACGGAGCTGCAGCACCGGGGCGAGCACACCTTCGCCTGGGAGCAGCGGAGGCTCTACGTGCACCAGGTCGGCGTCCACCCGTCCTGGCGACGGCTGGGCATCGGCAGGGCGCTCATGCTGCGCGCCGAGGCGCTCGCCGTGGAGCTGTCCGCGGACGAGGTGGCGCTCGACACCTGGGCCTTCAACGAATCGGCGCGCCGGTTCTTCGAGGCGCTGGGCTACTCGGTCTACAACTTCCGGATGAGGAAGCCGTGAGCTTCACCGTCGGCCTGCTCGAGGTGATCGGGTACCTCGTGCCGGGCGGCGCCACGCTGGCGTGCGCGCTGTGGCTGCTCCCCTCGGCTGCGCTCCGCTTCGAGGCGGCGAGCGCCGGCGCCGGCCGGACCGTCGTCTTCCTGCTCGCGGCCTACGTGACGGGCCACGTCCTGACCGCGCTCTCACGATCGCTCACGTGGGCGCGCGTGAAGATCCGGGGCCACGGTGCGCGGCGCTGGACCTTCTGGCCCACGCTCCGCGCGCGCCTCCACGCCGCCTACGGGGCCGACCTCGGCGCGGCCGAGGAGTACCACCTCAGCCGTCAGCTCGTGGCCGAGCGGTCGACCACCCTGAGCGACCGCATCGACCGGCTCTTCGCCGTCACCCTCTTCTGCCGGAACGCCGCCGTGGCGCTCCTCGTCTGCGCGGTGTTCGCGGGCGTGGCGCGGGACCTCCTCGCGCTCGCCGTCTTCGCGCTCCTGGCCGCGCTCTTCGCGTTCCAGCACGCGCGCTTCGAGCGGACGCAGGAGGCGACGGTGTTCCGCGCCGCCTTCGTGCTCCTGGCCGGTCCCGCCCACCAGCCCCCGAACGGGCGCGACTGAGCGCCGGCCTGGAACCTCTCCCGGGCCGGCGCGTGTTTTGGCGCGACCACCCCCACGGACGAGGAGACGATGGACCTTCTGCGCGCGATCGGCGACACCTCGATGGTCCGGCTGCGCCGCGTCGTCCCCCCCGACTGTGGCGACGTGTTCGTGAAGCTCGAGTGGGAGAACCCCACGGGAAGCATGAAGGACCGCATGGCGCTGGCGGTCATCGGGCGCGCGGAGGAGGACGGGAGGCTCGGGCCCGGCGACAGGGTCGTGGAGTACACCGGAGGGAGCACGGGCGCGTCGCTGGCGCTGGTGTGCGCGGCGAAGGGGTATCCGATCCACATCGTCAGCTCGGACGCGTTCAGCCGGGAGAAGCTCGACCAGATGCGGGCGCTGGGCGCCGAGCTCACGCTCGTGCCCAGCGAGGGCGGCCTCACCACGCGGAAGCTCATCCTCGACATGATCGAGGAGGCGCGACGCCTGAGCGCCGAGCCACACACGTACTGGACCGACCAGCTCAACAACCGGGACAGCATCGGCGGCTACCACCCGCTCGGCGAGGAGATCTGGATCCAGCGTGACGGGCACGTCGACGCATTCGTCCATTGCGTGGGCACGGCCGCCTCGCTGCGCGGCGTCGCCACGGTCCTGAAGGGGCACGCGCCGCGGACCCGGATCGTCGCGGTCGAGCCGGCCGAGTCGGCGGTGCTCTCCGGCGGTGCGGCGGGGCCGCACAAGATCGAAGGCGTGGGGATCGGCGACACGCCGCCCCTCTGGGACGCCTCGCTCGTGGACGACGTCCGCGCGGTCGAGACGGACGCCGCGAAGGAGATGGCCCGGCGCCTGGCGCGGGAGGAGGGGCTCTTCGCGGGGACCTCGTCGGGGGCCAACGTCGTCGCGGCGATCCGGGTGGCGAAGGAGCTGGGAAAGGGCGGCGCGGTCGTCACGCTCATGGCGGACTCGGGGCTCAAGTATCTGGGCACGGACGTGTACCGCAGCTGACCGGCTCGTGGTATCGTGGGGTACCGCGGCACGGGACATGCCGTGTCCGCGTCGGTGCACGGGACGGCACCGCGCCGTCCCGATCGGCGATGCGACGGGATCCTCCGGACCCGGATGGCCAGGCCCCGCGTGAAACCCAGAACCCGCATGCTCCTCGGACCCGGCGTCCTGGCGGTCGTCGCGTCCGTCGCCTGGTTCCTGCTGCCCGCCCCCTTCAGCCACGGCCTCATTCTCGGCCTGCTGATCGGACCGCTCGCGCTGGTGGGCCTCGTCTTCCTGCTCGCGAGGAGGGTGCGGAGGCGACTGGATGCCCGCCTCGATCCGCCGCCGCTCCCCACCGCCTCCTGGGACTACGCGATGGAGCTGGTGGATCTCGACGGGGAGCCCGCGGACCTTCGCGGTGCGGCGGGAAGCGTGCTCGTCCTCAACTTCTGGGCGACGCAGTGTGCGCCGTGCGTCGCGGAGATGCCGGGCCTCCAGCGCCTCCGGGACGCGACCGCCGACCTGGGCGTGCGCTTCGCCCTCGTGACCCGCGAGCCGCGCGACGTCGCCCGGCGCTTCGCCCAGGCCCGCGCGCTCGACCTCCCGATCTACGTGCTGGCGGGCGAGCCGCCGGCATGCTTCGAGAGCCGCGCCGTCCCCGCGACGTTCGTCCTCGACCGGAGGGGCAGGATCGCGCTGCGCCACGTGGGTGCCGCGGCCTGGGACGCCGAGGAGGTCGTGGCCTTCGTGCGCGACCTCGCGACGGCGCCCGCGCGGATGCAGGTCGGTCGGTGAGGGCAGGCGCGCTCCGGACGGCCACGCCGCGCATGGCGGAGGGGGAGCCGTGAGCTCGACGCGAGCGGTCGGGCGCGTGGCCGAGCTCTGGCGCTACCCGATCAAGTCGATGCTGGGGACGACGGTGCCGGGAGGACACGTGGACGCGCTCGGCCTCGCGGGCGACCGGGCCCGGGCGCTCCGTGACGTCGCGACCGGGACGATCGCGAGCGCGAAGCACCCGCGGAAATGGGCGGGCCTGCTGACGTGCACGGCGGAGTACGTCGCCGAGCCGACGCCCGGTGCGCCGCTCCCCGACGTGGTGGTCCGGCTTCCTTCCGGGGGGTCCATCCACACGGCGGAGGCCGGGGCGGCGCGCCGGCTGGGCGCGATCTTCGGCGTCGACGTCGAGGTGGTCCGGGGCGGCGGGACGGAGCTGAGGCGGGAGTCCGACCGCCCGCCGCTCGACCATCCCACCGACGGGGACTTCGTCCGCGTAGAGGACATGGGCGCGGGCACGCCTCCCGGTCGCTACTTCGACTACGCGCCGCTCCATCTCCTGACGACGGCCACGCTGCGCGCGCTCGGGCGGGTCGAGCCGGGGGCCACCTTCGACCGACGCAGGTTCCGCGCGAACGTGGTGGTCGACGTCGACGGCGAGGGCTTCGTCGAGAACGCGTGGCTCGGGAAGGTCCTGCGGATCGGCAGCGCCGTGCTCGAGGTGTTCGATCCGAGCGGGCGCTGCGTGGTGACGACGCTCGCGCAGGACGGCCTCGCGCGGGAGCCGGCGGTGCTGCGCGCGGCCGCGCGCTCGAACACCGTGCCGAGCCTGACGCTCGCTCCCGGCGCGCCGGTGGAGGCGGTCGCCGGGGTGTACGCGCGCGTCCTGCGTCCGGGGAGGGTGGCGGTGGCGGACGAGGTCTTCGTCGAAGAGCGCCGCGACGACCCGGAAGGACACGGAGCGGGGCGCGCGTCGGGGTCGTGACGGCGTGCGGCGCCTTGCAGCGCGCCTTCTCCGACCGGCATCATCCCGAGCGGACCGGCGCGATGGACGCCGGAGCGGGGGAGGTGGGGCGATGGGGCAGGACGACAGCGGGTATCTCGAGCTTCCGGAGGAGCCGCCGGATCGTCCGCGCGTCGTGGAGGAGGCGGATGAGGTCCTCGCGGCGTACGGTCGGCAGCTCGGCGTGACCGCGGCGCTGGCCACGATCGTGTGGATCGCCAGTGTCTGGCTGCGCACGCCGATCCCCCTGGTGGCCCTCCTCGCCTTCCTCCTCCTCATGCTCGTCCTCTACATGTCGCCGGTCACGCGAGCGCCCAAGCTCGCGCGCGAGGTGCTGCGCCGGTGGGACGAGCTCCGCGTCCAGCGCGCCCTGGAGAGCGCGGGCGCCAGCGACGATCCGCGCATCGAGGTGGCCGAGGCGATGGCGCACCGCATCGTGCGCCATCCGACGGTGTCCCCGCTCGTGCGCACGACGGCCGACGCGCTCGTGGAGCGGCTCCGCGTCCTCCTCACCGACCTCCGGCGCATCGAGTGGCTCGGTCGGACCACCTCCTTCCAGGGGAGCCTGGGCACGCGCTCGATCTCCGACCTGCAGGACGTGCTCGACGCCCGGGTCGCCAGCGTCCTCGCGCAGCTCGCGGAGCTGCACCGCACCGTGGTGCTGCGCGACGCGGGCGCGACGGAGCGGGCGGTGGAGAGCGTGCGCGCCCTGCTGACGACGCTCGAGGCCGAGGACGAGGTCGAGCGCCTCCTGGCCGACGCAGAGCGCGGCGAGCGGGGGTGACCTTGAGCGCTCGCCGGCCGCGGCCCATGTTGCGGACGGAGGTCGCTTCTCACGCCGGCTCAGGAACGTGAAGCTCACCGTCGAAGACGATCCGCACTCCGTCCGACGCTACGACCATCTCCGGGCCGCACGCGGCCTCGCGCGGCCGTGCGCCGCGCGGTACCCGGGGTCGACGCGCACCTGCACGCTCCCGCGGCGGCACCGCGGACCCCACGTCGCGCACGGCAGGCTGGGAAGGGTCCTGGCCGTGTGGGACGAGGGCGCCGAGGACGCCCCGACCCGCTCCACGAAGCCGCGGGTGGCGGCCGGTCACACCGTGCGCGCGAGGAACAGCGAGGTCCGCGTCATGGACGCGCTGCGCGCCGTCGCGGCCCGCATCGACGTCTCGGTGGAGGCGGTCGCCCTCGTCGTGCTCCTGGTCGCGATGGTCGGGTTCGTCATCCACTGGACGCTCATGATCTTCGGCTGATGGTGCCCGCCCCGGGCATCCATTGACGCGTCAATCGCTCTCCGCTTGATTCGACCATCCTCCCGCAATCCGGCACGCCCCCACGCCCCGCTCCGAGCCCGACTCGAACGCCACGGGTCGCCATGAACACCGGGATCCACCGCCGCGCGCGGACGCTCGTCCACCTCCCCGTCGTCCTCCTGCTGGTCGGTGGGGGCGCGGCGCCCCTGGCCGCTCAGGCCCCGGGCGCGGGGTTGCGCCTCGGGGGCTTCGTGGGGCGGGGGAGCGGTCCCGTGAGCGCCTTCGTCGGCGGACTGGAGGGCGGATACGCGGTGGGGAGGCACCTCGAGATCCTCGGCGAGCTCTCGAGCTGGTCCGACTGGGGTGTCGACTGCATCCCGGAGAGCCACGCCTGCGACATCGGGGGAACCGCGACCCTGGCGGGCGTCTCCGCGCGCGCGCCGCTCGAGGGGTCCGCGGTCGTGCGTCTCTTCGCTTCCGCGGGCCGTTACGACCCCTCGTACGGCTCCAGCGCGCCCGCGGCCGGCTTCGGGGTTGCGCTCGACCTCTGGCTCGGCGGCCACCTGGCGCTCGCCCCCGGGGGGCGGTGGCTGGGCGTCTTCGGGAGCGACTACGAAGACGCGACGGGCGAGGCGCTGCGGTTCACCATGTTCACGCTGGGGCTCCGGCTGGCGTTCTGACCTCGCTGCCTTGCCCCCCGCGCCGATGGCGGGCAGGTTGCGCCCCCCATCGAGCCGCCGACGCACGGGAGGAGCCCATGCCAGCGCAGATCGTCGACAGGTCGCCCCTCGTCCACGCCCGCCTGGCGGGCGTGGGCTACCTCGTCATCATCGTCACCGGGATCTTCGCCGAGTTCTTCGTCCGCTCCAACCTGATCGTGCCGGGCGACGCGACCGCCACGGCGGGGAACATCCTGGCGTCGGAGTCGCTCTACCGCGTGGGGCTCGCCGGCGAGCTCCTCATGCTCGTGTGCGACGTGGCCGTCGCGCTCGCGCTGTACGTGGTCTTCCGGGAGGTGAGTCGGAGCCTCGCGCTCCTGGCGGCGTTCTTCCGCCTGGTGCACGCGTCGATCGTGGGCGTGAACCTGCTCAACACGTACGTGCCGCTCGTCCTCCTCGGCGACGCGAGGTTCCTGACCGTGTTCGAGCCCGCGCAGCGCCAGGCGCTGGCGCTCCTCTTCCTCGACGCCCACGGCTACGGCTACGTGATCGGGCTGGTCTTCTTCGCGTTGCACTGCATGATCCTGGGCTGGCTGGTGCTCCGCTCGCGCTACATGCCCGGGATCCTCGGCGTCCTCCTCATGGTGGCCTCCCTCGGCTACCTCGTCGACAGCCTCGGGCGCACCTTGCTGAGCGACTACGCCCGCTACGAGTCCACCTTCGGGATGATCGTCCTGATCCCCGCGTTCGTGGGCGAGCTCTCGTTCTGCCTGTGGCTGCTGCTCAAGGGCGTGAGCGTGCGAGGCGCACCGACCCCCGCCGCGGCCTGACCGCCGCGGCTGCCTCGCCGGATCTCCTCTTCGGCGGCCGGCAGGTGGTGTCGGCCCGAAAGCCCGCCGCCTACCTTGCGGGAGGAATTTCCGGTGCTCGACCAGCGGGAGGGCCATGGAGGAGCAGGGTGTGTGGACGGAGGTCGACGAATACGTGGTCGATCTCTTCCTGGGGCGTGACGACGCGCTGCGCGGTGCCGTCGAGCGGAGCGCTGCGGAGGGGCTCCCGGACATCCAGGTGTCGGCGGCGCAGGGGGCCTTCCTCGGGCTGCTGGTTCGGGGCCTCGGGGCCCGACGGGTCCTGGAGATCGGCACGCTCGGGGGCTTCAGCACCATCTTCCTGGCGCGGGCGCTCCCACCCGGGGGGGTCGTGACGACCCTCGAGATCGACGCCCACCACGCGGCCGTCGCTCGGGCGAACCTCGAGGCGGCGGGTGTGTCGGAGCGCGTCCGCATCGTGCACGGCGACGCCCACGCGACGCTCGAGCGCTTCCTGGGCGAGCGTGTGCCGCCCTTCGACTTCGTGTTCGTCGACGCGGAGAAGGAGGGCTACATCAGCTACCTCGACGCGCTGCTCCCGCTCTGCCGGGTGGGCACGATGATCGTCGCGGACAACGTCGTGCGCCAGGGCGAGGTGCTCCACGACGGGAGCGAGGATCCCCGGGTGGTGGGTGCGCGCGCGTTCAACGCGCACCTGGCGGCCGAGCCGTCGCTGGAGTCGATCGTTCTGCAGACGGTGGGGAGCAAGGGCCACGACGGGTTCGCGATCGCGGTCGTCCGCGACGGGACCCGCACGACCGAGGGAGGGGTGTGATGAAGCGCGTGACGGGACTCGGGGGGATGTTCTTCAGGAGCGGCGATCCGAAGGGCGTGCTGGCGTGGTATCGGGAGCACCTGGGGATCGAGTCCGACGCCTGGGGCGGCTTCGCGTTCCGCTGGCTCGATCGGGAGCGGCCCGAGGAGACGGGGTACACGGTGTGGAGCGCGTTCCCCGAGGACACGAAGTACTTCGCGCCGAGCGAGCACGCCTTCATGGTGAACTTCCGGGTGGCGGATCTCGAAGGGCTGCTCGAGGCGCTACGGGCGGAAGGGGTGGAGGTCGTCGGTGAGATGGCCCAGGAGGGGAACGGAAAGTTCGCGTGGATCCTCGATCCCGAGGGGAGGAAGGTCGAGTTGTGGGAGCCGGTGCCCTCGCGCGAGGATCCCTACCTGTAGGCGCGCGCGTCGGCGCTCGCCGGTCGCGGAGAGCGGACGTACGTATGCGGGAGGGAGGATGAGCTTCGACCTCGAGGACGCGGTCGCGGTGCTCGAGCGCACGCCGGCGGTGCTGCGTACGCTCCTGTCCGAGCTCCCCGGAGCGTGGACGCACGCGAACGAGGGCCCGGACACGTGGAGCCCCTTCGACGTCGTCGGCCACATGATCGACGGCGAGGAGCGGGACTGGATGGAACGGGCCCGCACCATTCTCACGGACGGCGTCGAGCGCCCCTTCGAGCCCTTCGACCGGTTCCGGCACCTGCGGGCGAACGCGGGCCGGCCGCTCGGCGGGCTCCTGGATCGGTTCGAGGCCCTGCGCGCCGCGAACCTCCGCGATCTCGCTGCGCTCGATCTCGGTCCGGAGGAGATGCGCCTCGAGGGGATGCACCCCGATTTCGGTGCCGTCACGCTCGAGCAGCTGCTCGCGACCTGGGTGGCGCACGACCTGGGGCACATCGCGCAGATCGCGCGCGTGATGGCGAAGCAGTATCGCGAGGACGTCGGTCCGTGGGCCGCGTACCTCCCGGTGCTGCACCGGTGACGAGGGTCCGCACCGCTTGAGCCATCCGCCGGCGGAGGTCGACGTCGACGAGGCCACGGTGCGCGCGCTCCTCGAGCCCGTGTCCCCCGCGCTCGCCCGAAAGCCGCTCACGCGCGTCGACGAGGGATGGGACAACGTCACCTTCCTGGTGGGCGATCGGCACGCGGTCCGCCTCCCACGCCGGGAGGCCGGCGTCGCGCTGCTCCTCAACGAGCAGCGCTGGCTCCCGACGCTGGCGCCCCGCCTTCCCGTGGCCGTCCCGTCGCCCGTGCACGTCGGAGCGCCGTGCACGGCCTTCCACTGGCCCTGGAGCGTCGTCACCTGGGTGCCCGGCGTCACCGCGGAGCGCCACCGCTTCGACGCGTCGGACGCGGTCCTGATCGCCGAGACGCTCCTTGCGCTGCACGAGCCCGCGCCCGCCGAGGCACCCGTGAACCCCTTCCGCGGCGTACCGCTCCCTACGCGCAACGAAGCCGTCGAGGTGCGGCTGGGACGCCTCGCGGGGCACCCGGAGGTGGATGCAGACCGCCTCGCTGCCGTCTGGCGCGACGCGCTCGACGCGCCGGAGAGCCCGGAGCGTCGGTGGATGCACGGCGACCTGCACCCGCGCAACGTGGTGGTGCGCGACGGGACCCTCGTGGGGCTCATCGACTGGGGCGACTTGAACGGCGGCGACGTCGCGACCGACCTGGCGTGCGCGTGGACGCTGATCGACGGCTCCTCCGCGCGACGTGAGCTTCTCGCCGCCTACGCGCCCTCCGAGCCGCTCCTCCGGCGTGCGCGGGGGTGGGCCGTGCACCTCGGGCTCGCGCTCGCCGACGCCGGGGAGGCGCGCCACGTCCCGCTCGGGGTGGCCACGCTGCGGCGGGTGGCGCGCGATGGCTGAGCCGGGCGCGGCGGCGGAGGGCGCCGCGGGTGCCGCGGCGGGGACGTTCTTCCGCTACGAGCTACGCACGACCGACGTGGAGGGTGCCCGCTCGTTCTACGGCGCCCTCCTCGGTGCACGGGCCGCGGACGCGAGCCTCGGCTTCGCGGCGCTTCCCGAGAACGCCCGGGCACGCGGGGCGCCCGCCCACTGGCTGGGGCACGTGGCGGTCCTGGACGTGGAGGCGGTGGCCGACCGGATCGTGGCGGCCGGGGGCGCCCGCCTGGGGCCCCCGACGCGGCGGCCGGCCGGCCTCACCCGGGCGGTGCTGCGCGACCCGTTCGGAGCGGTCGTCGCCGTCGCGTCGAGGGGGGAGGCGGTGGTCGCGCCTGCGGAGGGCGCCGTGCTCCGGCACGTGCTCAACGTCGCAGACCCCGATCGTGCCTTCGACCTCTACGCCTCGACGTTCGGGTGGTGCGGGAGGCCGGCCGCGCCCGGCGGCGACGCCGGAGGGCGCCGGCGCCTCTTCGCCTGGACGCAGTCCGGGCCGAGCGTAGGGAGCGTGGCCGACACCGCCCGCCGAGCCGGGGTGCACCCGCACTGGCTCTTCCTCTTCGGCGTCGACGACGTGGAGCGCGCCGTCGGAACGGTGCGCGCGCTGGGTGGTACCGCGCTGCCGACGATCCGGACACCGGACACCGGGGCCGTGGCCGTGTGCGAGGACCCGCAGGGCGCCGCGTTCGGCGTATGCGCCCGGCCGAACCCGAGGAGCTGACGATGGCCATCGAGCTGGACGACGCCCGCCGGGAGCGGCTGACCGCGAGCCTCCGGGGCTTCTTCCGCGAGGAGTTCGACGAGGAGCTCAGCACCTTCCGCTCGGAGCAGATCCTCGACTTCTTCCTCCAGGCGTTGGGCCCGCAGGTGTACAACCAGGCCGTCCAGGACGCGCGCGGGTTCATGCAGCGGAGCCTGGACGATCTCGACGGCGAGGTGTACGAGAGCGAGTCGTTCTGAGGACATCCCATGACGCCGGAGTGGACGAACGTGGCCGAGACCCCGCCTCCCCGCGACATCGACGCGTACATCGCGCTCTACCCGCCGCCGGTGCAGGCCGTGCTTCGGGAGCTGCGCGCGACGATCAGGAGTGCGGCACCGCGGGCCGAGGAGGCCATCAAGTACGGGATGCCCACGTTCGTGCAGGACGGCAACCTCGTCCACTTCGGCGTCCACAAGACGCACATCGGACTCTACCCCGTGCCCCGGGCCGTCGCCGGGTTCCGGGAGGAGATCGCCGCGTACGGCGGCGAGAAGAGTACGATGCACCTGCCGCTGGAGGGCCCGGTTCCGGTCGACCTGATCCGGCGGATCGTCCGCCACCAGGCGACGCGCAATCGTGAGCGCGCCGACGAGAAGCGCCGCTAGGACGCCGCGAAGCCGGGACACCGGGCCCGGGTCTTGCTCGTTCGTCGAACGGCGCCCCATCGGGTGCCCTCGACCCGTCCGACCCTTCCGATTGTGGACACCATGACCGAACCCACCGATCCACCCGCCCCGGATGCCGCCGACCACGAGGCCTTCCACGGCCGCGAGCTCGCGGCCTCCCTCACCGTGAACGACATCGAGCGGAGCCTCGCCTGGTACCACGGGGTGGTGGGTTTCGCGGTCGCCCGCAGGTTCGAGCGCGACGGGAGCCTTCGCGCAGTGTCTCTGAGGGCGGGCGACGTGCGCATCCTCATCGGCCAGGACGACGGCGCCCGGGGCCGGGACCGGGTCAAGGGCGAGGGGTTCTCACTGCAGATCACGACGGCGGACGACATCGACGCGATCGCGCGCCGCATCGAGGAGCACGGCGGCACGCTCGAGGCGCCCCCCGCCGACACCCCGTGGGGCGCTCGCATCTTCCGTCTGCGCGACCCGGACGGCTTCCGGTTCGTGATCTCCTCCGGGAATACCTGACCGGGGCGACGCCGTGATGCGCATCCGACACGCCGTCGCGGTCGTCCTCCTCCCCGGGACCGTGCTCGTCCTCGTCCCCTGGTGGATCGCCCGGGCGCGCGGCACCACCCTCACCCTCCCCGGCTCCGCTCCCGCGATCGCGGAGACGGCCGCCGGCGTCGCGTTCCTGGTGCTCGGGGCGCTCCTCTTCGTCGCCTGCTTCCGCCGGTTCGACGTGGAGGGCGGGGGCACCCTCGCGCCGTGGGATCCGCCGAGCCGCCTGGTCGTCCGCGGTCCCTACGCGTACGTGCGCAATCCGATGATCTCGGGCGTCCTTCTCGCGCTCCTCGGGGAGGCGCTCCTCCTCCGTTCGGCGGCCCACCTGGAGTGGGTGGCGACGTTCTTCCTGATCAATGCGATCTACATGCCGCTCCTGGAGGAGCCCGGACTCAGGCGGAGGTTCGGGGAGGAGTACGAGCGCTACGCGGCGCACGTCCCCAGGCTGCTGCCGCGGCTCCGCCCCTGGCGCCCCGACCCGTAGCACGCGGCAGGGGAATGTGGCCGGGAGCGGCCGGGGTCAGGGGAGCGCTTCGCCCATCGTGATCGGCTGGATCACGTCCACCGGCGCGGGGAAGCGGTCGTTGGGGAGCCAGTGGTACCACAGGGCGTCGGCGACGATCGTCATCACCGCGTCGCCGCAGTCGTTCCCGGTGGTGCGCGCGACCTCGACGACCTTCGTTCGCCCGGAGGGGTTCACGTGCAGGTGCACGCTCCCGTGCAGCGTGACGTCTCCCCGGCCCGTGAAGGGAGCGCAGTCGGGGGGGAAGACGACGAGGCGCTCGTCGCGCAGCACCCGCCGGGGCGGCTCCGTGCCGGTCGTGCCGTCGGGTGCCGTCAGGGTGGGCGGTCCGAAGAAGAGCGCGACGAGGGTCGGGACGCCCTGCCCGCCACCGGTCGGATCGAGGCGGATCTCCTGGGAGGTGAGGAGCTCCGTGCGAAATCCCGGCGCGAGCAGGAACACCGCAACGTGGATCGCCGCCGCGCCGACGAGCGACCAGGCGAATACCCTGCGGCCCCGGGCGCGGAGCTGCTGCGATCTCGTGGTCATCGCGCCCCCTCGCTCGCGTCCACGTGACGTCGTCCAACGCCACATAGGGCCCGTCGGCGCGGAGGGGCAAGCGTTTCCTTCGCGGGCCGTCCGGGCCGGGCGTCGGCGCGGTCGAGTCGGGGAGCGCGCGCACTACCCGCCGACCGTCGGCGAGGAGCGGTGGGCGTGGAGGACCTTCCAGGCTCCGTCGCGCAGGACGAAGACGATGGTCTCCGCGAAGGGGGCGACGATCTCGCGACCGTCGGCCAACGTCGCCGTGGCGCTCCCCTGTCCGACCCAGAGGGCCGTCTCCGGAGACAGCACGGTGATGTCCTCGCGCGTGTAGGCGTACGCGATGTGCGTCACGCCACGGAACCCCGCTGCGGTGCTCTGCAGCGCGCTCGCCCGGGTCGGCTCGAGCCGACCGTTCTCGATGATCGGGGGCGTGTCCGTGTCCGCGACGTAGGCATACAGCGCGTTCGCGTCCAATCTGCCCGCCGCCGCACGCATCTCCTCGTGGACGCCGCGGATCGCGGCCTCGACGGATTCCTGCGGCGCGGTCGTCTCCGCGCGACGGGGGGGAAGTGACGAAAGGGTGACCGTCGCGGCCGCGACGATGGTAGCGCCGAGCTTGAGCATGGGGGTCTCCTCGTTCTGCGTCGAGCGACCACCGGGAAATCTCGGGGCCGCGCACGGGGTCTACAAGCCGTCCGGCCCCGCGCGGGAGGCGCCTTGCCGTCGCCCGGCCCCAGACGCCATGGGACGACATCCTCGTGCACCTGTCGCCGGTGCTCCTCGGGCGGCGGGGTGCGCCTGTTCGAGGCGACCGGCCACGCCACGGTGTGGCTCGAGCCGACCGAGCTGACCCGGTCGGGCGCGATCACCAACCTGCGCTTCCGGGTGGCGAGGTAGACTACTCCACCACGATCGGCCGGCTCGCGATCGCCGGCTCGCGCCCCGGGAGGTCGAGGCGCAGGTGAAGCGTGTAGTCGCCCGGCTCCAGCTCGGCCGGCAGCTCCAGGAAGACCGACCGGAACACCGTCTGCACGCCGTCCGTGCCCGTGTCCTGGAAGGCGACCTGCACCGGGTGGTCGGGCTGGAGCGTGCCCAGGAAGTCCCCGACCTTTCCGAGGAAGCCCGGCCGCCCCTTGGTGAAGCCGAGGCTCACCTGCGCGGTCTCCTGGACACGCAGGCCGTAGACCTCCCACACGACCGTGAAGCGCTCGCCGCGCTTGATACGCACCCCGCGGCGCACATGCGGGATCGCCTCGTCGAGCGACGCCGGCAGCTCGGCGCCCGGCTCGAGGACGAGGAGGTCGGACACGGCAACCAGTCCGGGCACGAGCGGGTTCTGGCGCACCCCCTGGCGCGCGCGCCAGGCGCGCTTCCCCGCGCTGTCCCACACCTCGACGCTGCTCACGTAGCGACCGGGCGTCGCGCGCAGCGTGAAGACCCCGCTCGAGTCGGCGCCCTGCACGTCGACCGTCGGCCCCCCGTCCTCGGGGACGAGGAAGAGCCCGGAGCGCAGCCCATGCGCGGCTTCGCGCGCGTAGCTGGGCCCCGCCGCCACCGGAGCGGGCGCCATGTCCGGGTGCATATACGGATTGGGCGCGTAGGCGCCCACCACGAGCATCTCGTCGTCGCGCCTGAAGCGGCCCACCTGCGTCTCGAGCCCCCGGAAGTCGGGGGCGTAGGGCGGAGCGTACCACGTGCGGGCCTCGCGCGGCGCCGTGATCCAGCTCTCGGGCGGGATCTCGGAGGGCGACTTCAGGAACTGCTCGGGGAAGAGGTAGCCCCGGCTCATGGAGGCGTGGTGCCCGATCACGGAGCGCGTGTCCTGGAGGTTCAGGCGCCCGCCGCGCATCATCGACGCGGGCGAGTGCGTCCGGCTGTACCCGCGGATCCTGCCGTAGCGGACCAGCGTCTCCTCCAGGTCCTCGTCCCAGAACATCCCGTCGGGGCTCTCCACGTCCCGCTGGTTCGCGGCCTCGACCCAGCGCGCGAAGTGATCCGTGAGGCGGTCGTTGCCCTCGACGAGGTAGAGCGGGTCGGAGAGGCGCCAGAAGAGCTCCCATCGCGCCTCCCGCTCAGGGGGGTCTCCGCGGTTGAAGTCCTTCTCCCGGTTCCTCGGAATGATGTAGCGCGGTCCCGCCCAGCGGTCGCGGTCCTTCTGCGGCATCCCGGCCAGGGCTTCCCGGAACGCGGCCTCGGACTCCACCCAACGTCCCTCGATGTGGAGGACGTAGCCCTGCAACGCCGAGCACCACCACGCCTCCGCAACGCCGCAGCCGCGCGCGACCTGCTCGGCCCGTGCCACGTCCCCGCTCTCCACCAGGTAGCGGACCAGCTCTCCGATCACCCACGCGTCCGGCACGGCTTCGGCCGTCTTGTACAGGACGCCGATCAGCTCCCGCCGCGCCATCTCCACCTCCGGGCGCTCGGCCGGGAAGTCGTCCTCCTCGGGCCCGCCGAACCAGATGCACATGCGGCCGATCTGCTGGTCGCAGCTCTGCGTCCCCCGCTCGGTTACCACGGGGATGCGGCTCTGGCGGAACATCTCGAAGTCGCGCTGGCGGTCGTGCGCCGCCTTGACCATCGCCTTCGGATCGGTCGGCTCGTCCGACTGGGCAGCCGCGCGGGCGGGCGTCGCGAGGAGGGTGGAGAGGGCTGCGCAGGCCACGAGGCCCACGGCCTTCCACGGTGCGGTCGGGTACCGCATGGGGGGTCTCCGCTACGGGATAGGTCGATGCCGGCGGGACCGCGAGGGGCGCCCTCGCCGCGGTTCCCCTACACCGGCGGAACGCGGCGTGGTCCCGGCACGGCCCGGCACCACCTGGATGTCCCGGCTGTCGCGCACCACGGCCGATCGCCCGGTGGCGCGCATTGCCCGCCCGCGGTGGCACGGGCATGATGGGCGATCCCGGGGCGAGCGGCACGGACGCTCCCGGTCGAGGTCGGACCCGGACGGGCGGGGTCCGGGGGCGTCGTGGTCGAGCGAACGGAGGGGACTTGGGCGACGAGCTGGAGCGTGTGCGCGCGAGCCTGGCGGCGACCGCGCAGGAGCGCATCGACTTCGCGCGCGACCTCGTGTCGGTGCCGACGGAGAACCCGCCGGGCAGCGCCTACGCGGCGTGTGTGGACGTCATCACGGCGCACCTCGAGCGCCTGGCTCTGCCGTACGAGCGCGTGGCCCTGACGGCGGACCGCACGGCCGTGATCGCCGGCGTGGGCAGCGGCCGCACCCTCCACCTCCACGGGCACTACGACGTGGTGCCCGCCAGCCGGCCGGGCCAGTTCGCGCCGCGCCTCGAGGACGGACGCCTCGTCGGACGGGGCAGCACCGACATGAAGGGCGGGATCGCCGCCATGGCGTGCGCCGCCGCGGCGCTGCGCGGGATCGATCTCCGGGGTCGCGTCGAGCTGGTTCTCGTCCCGGACGAGGAGACGGGCGGGGCGGGCGGGAGCCGACGCCTGCGCGCGCTCGGGCGTCTCGGGCGCGACGGCATCGGCATGATCCTCGCGGAGCCCACGTCCGGCGTGGTGTGGAACGCGAGCCGCGGTGCGCTCACGCTGCGCGTGACCGTGCGCGGCCGCCCCGCGCACGTCGGGTTGCACTTCCTGGGCGTGAACGCCTTCGAGGCCGCGCTTCCCGTGCTCTCCGCCCTCGAGGCGCTGAAGCGCGAGGTCGAGGCGCGGCGCACCTCCTTCGCCGTGGAGCCCGAGGCGGCGCGCACGTCCATCCTGATGCTCGGCGGCGAGGTGGCGGGTGGTCACCAGTTCAACGTCGTGCCCGACCGCTTCGCCTTCACGGTGGAGCGGCGCTTCAACCCCGAGGAGGACATGGGGACGGAGCGCGCCCGGCTGCTCGAGGCGATCGAGGCCTCCACCCCTGCGGGGGTGGAGGTGGACGTCGAGGTCCTGCAGGAGGCGTCGTCGAGCGCGGTGGAGGGGGCGGACGAGCTGGTGGCCTCGCTCACGGACGCGATCGAGGCGGTGACGGGAAGCCCCGCGTCGTGCCGGCTCTGTCCGGGGCTGCTGGAGACGCGCTTCTACGCGGAGGTCGGCGTGCCCGCGGTGGCGTACGGGCCCGGCGAGCTCGAGCTCGCGCACGGGCCCGCGGAGAGCGTCTCCCTGGCCCGTCTCGACCAGTGCGCCGAGATCTACGCGCGGACCGCGCTCGACCTCCTGGGTGACGATGCGGATACGTGAGGCCGGGGTCGGTGACGCAGGCGCGCTGACGCGCGTGGCGCGGCTCGCGAAGGCGTCGTGGGGCTATCCGGAGGCCTGGCTCGCGGAGTGGGAGCCGATCCTCACGATCTCGCCGGAGTACGTGCGCGGGCATCGGGTCCTGGTGGCCGAGGAGGGGGGCTCGAGCCTCGGCTTCGCGGCGCTCGTCGAGGGCCCGTCGGGCGCGCAGGTGGACCACCTCTGGGTGCTCCCCGAGCACCACGGCGCCGGGGTGGGGCGGGCCCTTCTGGAGCGCGTGCTCGCCGAGGCCGCCGAGCGCGGGTGGGATTCGGTGCGGGTCGAGTCGGACCCGCACGCACGCCCGTTCTACGAGCGGCTCGGAGGCGTCTGGATCGAGGACGTCCCGGCCCCGGTCGCGGGCACGGACCGGCGCCTCCCGGTGCTCCGGCTACCCGCGCGACGCGCGTCGGACCCGGCGGCGCCATGAGCCGCGACCAGGGGCCGGCGAACGTGGATCACCTGGTGTACGCCGGCCCGGACCTCGACGAGGGGATCGCGCGGGTCGAGGCGCTGCTCGGCGTGCGCCCCGCGCCGGGCGGGCGGCACCCGCGCTACGGTACGCACAACGCGCTGGCCTCCCTGGGCGCGGGCACGTACCTGGAGGTGATCGCCCCCGACCCCGCCTCCGCCGCGTCCGGGCGGGGCCTGCCCTTCGGCATGGGAGAGCCCCGCGGCTGGCGGCTGGCGACGTGGGCCCTGCGCACCCCGTCGATCGAGCGCGCCGCCGCGGCCGCGGACGGGCTGGGGACCGTCGAGGCGGGAAGCCGGGCGCGGACCGACGGGACCGTGCTCACGTGGCGGCTCACGGACCCGTGGGCGACGCGACTGGGAGGCGCCGTGCCGTTCCTGATCGACTGGGGGGACACGCCCCACCCGTCGTCATCGGCCCCGCCGGCCGGGACGCTCGCGGGCCTGCGCATCGAGCACCCGGATCCGCCGACGGTGCGGGCCGCGCTGGAGGCGCTCGGCGCCGTCGTCCGGGTAGATGCCGCCGCCGACTTTGCGCTGATCGCGACCCTGACGACGGAGCGGGGTATCGTCGAGCTGAGGTGAGCCATCGAGAAGGGAGGTCCGCGATGAAGGTCTACCTCGTCACCACCGGCGTCGTGTTCGCGCTGGTCGTTCTCGCCCATGTCCTGCGCCTGGTGGCGGAGGGCCCCCATCTGGTGCACGAGCCCTCGTTCGTGATCCTCACGCTCCTGGCGGCCGGGCTGTCCGCGTGGGCGTGGCGGCTGGTATGGCGGAGCGGGAGGAGATCGGGGACGCCGTGACCGCACGCGAGAAGAAGGGCCGGAACAAGAGGCGCGCCGCAGGCGAGGAGCGCTCGAGCGCGCGCGAGTGGCTGAAGTCGATCGCCGTGGCGGCGATCCTCTTCCTCTTCGTGCGCACGTTCATCCTCCAGACCTTCGTGATCGTCTCCGGGTCGATGGAGGACACCCTCCTGGTCGGAGACATGCTCGTCGCGAACCGCCTCTCGATCGGGGCGCGCATCCCGGGCACGCAGGTGCACGTTCCCGGGTGGTCGAAGCCCCGGCGCGGCGACGTCATGGTCTTCCTCCCCCACCACGTCGAGGGGATGCGCCTGGTCAAGCGCGTGATCGGGCTGCCCGGCGACACCGTGCAGATGCGCGACGGGAGGATGTGGGTGGACGGCCGCCAGCTCGACGAGCCGTACGTGAAGGACGACGGCGAGCCCGACCGCGCCTCCCCCGACTTCGAGTGGCAGAGGGACCACCTCACGTCGGACGTAGACGCCGCATCCTACACGCCCACGCTGCACAACTGGGGGCCGCTGGTGGTCCCCGAGGGCCAGTACTTCATGATGGGCGACCACCGCGACTCGAGCCTCGACTCGCGCTACTGGGGGTTCCTGGCCGGGTGGCGGCTGGAGGCCCGCGTCGTCGTCATCTACTTCTCGTACAACCGCGACTCCTACAAGCCGTTCCCGGCGCTGCGCGAGATCCGCTGGTGTCGGCTCGGGATGACGATCGGCGCCGCGACGCGCGCGGCGTCCGCGGCGCCCTCGCCCTGAAGCGAGGCACGCCGCCCGCCGCCCGGGCCGCGGTCAGCGGTAGTCCGGGTTCGGGAAGTCGAAGCGGCACCCGGCGTCCCACGGTTCGTGAGTCGTTCTCCGGTCCCCCGGAGCCGGGGTCGAGGTAGGAGGGGCCGGGCCCCGCCTCGCCGAGCCAGGCTGCGTCCGCCTGCGGCGGGATCACGTAGCCCAGGTGCTGGAGCGAGTAGAGGATGTTCATCGCGCAGTGCTTCGCGCCGTCCTCGTTGCCGGTGACCAGGCACCCCGCCACGCGCCCGTAGAGGATCGCGGGCCACGCGTCCTCGCTCCAGCCCTGCTCGGTCATGTCCGGCCACACGCCGTAGGCGATGGGATGGTCCACCGGACGCAGAACCTCCACGGACACCCGTTCTTCCGGAGGATGGCCGACGAGATGTCGATGAGGCCCTGCGTGTGCGACAGCTCGGGCGCGCGCTTCAGCGTGGTGGGTCCGACGTCCCGTGCGGGCGGATCCCGCGCGCCGACAGACCGGTACCACGCTCGCACGTGCGGAACGGCCTCGCCATATTCGCCGCTCGACTCGGCACGGAACCCGGACGACGGAGGACGCCCCGTGGGACCGCAGCTCAGCGCGATCGTCGTCGACTTCGAGCGGGCCCGGGATCGCCTCCATGCTCTCGTGGAGGCACGTCCGCGCGAGGGGTGGGCCGCCCGCCCGGGCGAGGGTCGCTGGTCCGCGGCCGAGTGCATCGCCCACCTGAACCTCACGGGGAGCGCGTACGTCCCGATCCTGCGGGCCGCGCTCGCCGAGGCCGGGGACGTGGGCGCGCGGGCGCCCCACCGCTACCGACGCGACGCCACGGGATGGCTCCTCGGCATGGCCACCGGCCCGCTCCTCCGCGTCGGGAGCCTGCGCTTCGGCCGGGTACGCACGGCCCCCGCGTTCGAGCCGTCGGGGGACCTCGCGCTCGACGACGTCGTGGACACCTTCGACCGCCTGCAGATCGAGCAGATCGAGCTGACGCGCTCCGGCGACGGGCTCCCCCTCGAGCGCGTGCGCATCCCCTCGCCGTTCAACCCACGCCTCGGCTACAATCTCTACTCCTGCCTCGTCATGCTGCCGCGTCACCAGCACCGGCACCTCGAGCAGGCGGAGGAGGCCTGGCCGAGCGGGGTCCCGTCGGCGTGAGCGGGCCCGTCCTCCGTACGGAGCGCCTCGTCCTGCGGCCCTTCGCCGACGCCGACGCCGAAGAGCTGCTGGCGCTCTTCCGCGACGCGGACGTGCGCCGCTGGCTCCTGGACGACACGATCGTCACGGCGGATTGGATGCGGGACGAGATCCGCGACTCGACCGCCCGCTTCGAGAGCTCCGGGCTGGGCCTCTGGTCCATCGTCCCGGGGGAGGGCGCGCCGGTGGTGGGCTTCGCGGGCTTCCGCCCCTTCTTCGACCCACCCGAGATGCAGATCCTCTACGGGCTGCTCCCGGGGTGGTGGGGGATGGGCCTCGCTACCGAGGCCGCGCGCGCCCTGTGCGACCACGCCTTCCGCGACCTCGGCGTCACCGAGGTGCGCGCCGCGACCGACCGTCCCAACGTGGCGTCCATCCGCGTGCTCGAGCGCCTCGGCATGACGCTCGAGAAGACGACGGACCACGGGCCGGGCGGCACCGTCTTCTTCACCCTCCACCCGGACGGGCGGGCGCCCTGACGCCGCCCGGAAGGAGCGCTGCATGGAGATCGACGCGACCACGCTGTCGGACCTCGAGGTGTTCCGCTCCCCCGACGGGAGCGAGGGCATCCTGCAGCTCGTCGATCGGACGCATACGGCCGCCGGCCGGCGCCGCCTGCGCCGGCGCCTCGAGCGGCCCTCGTCCGACGCGCGCGCGATCCGCGCCACGCAGGACGCCGTGCGCTTCCTCGCCGCGCACCCGGGGCTGGTGCGCCTGGAGCGCCGCCCGTTCGAGGCGGTGGAGCGCTACCTGCGCTCGAACATCGAGATCGCGTCGGGCTCGACGCTGGCGGAGTCCGTGGAGGTCGTGTGGGTCGCGCTACGCTACCGCGACGTCCTCAAGGAGCTGAAGGACGGTGTGCGCGACACGGCGCGCCTCTTCGGGAGCCTCGCGGCGCTCGCCCGCGAGGTGGAGGCGCGGCACCCGCCCGCGGCGATCGCGGCGCTGACGGGGCGGCTCGGACGCGTCGCGCGCGCTGTGCTGGACGCGCAGGAGGGCGCGCACAGCGTCCTCGGCGCCGACAGGGCGTGTCGCGGGCGCCTGCGCACGGAGATCGAGGCGGCGCTGGGCGCTGCGGCGGAGCTCGACGCGCTGAGCGCGATGGCCCGATCCACCGTGGAGCTCGGCTGGACATTCCCCGAGATCGTCGACGCCGACGCCTTCCTCCTCGACGCGGTCGGCGTCTGGCACCCCTTCGTGGATGAGCCCGTCGCCAACCCTGCGCACCTGTCGGGCGGGGAGCCCATGGTGTTCCTCACCGGGCCCAACATGGCCGGCAAGACCACCTACCTGCGCAGCGTCGCGCTCGTGGTGTTCCTCGCGCAGGTGGGGATGGGCGTGCCGGCAGCGCGCGCGAGGCTGACGCCGGTCGAGGCGCTCTTCACGAGCCTGAACCCGGCCGACAACCTGAAGGCCGGCCTCAGCTACTTCCTGGCCGAGGTGCTGCGCGTGAAGGCGGCGGCCACGCTCCTCGCGGAGGGGCGCCGCGCGCTCGTCCTCTTCGACGAGGTGTTCAAGGGCACGAACGTGAAGGACGCGCTCGAGGCGTCCGCAGAGGTCATCCTCGGCTTTGCGCGGGCGCGCCGGAGCGGCTTCGTCTTCTCGTCGCACCTCTCCGAGCTCGTCGAGGCGCTCGAGGCGGACCCCGCGATCCGCTTCTGCTATTTCGACGGGCAGATCGTGCGCGGCACGCCGCACTACAGCTACCGCCTGAAGGAGGGCGTCTCCGACCAGCGCCTCGGGCTTCTCCTCCTGCGCCAGGCCCGCGTGCCCGAGCTGATCGCGCGCATCAGCGCCTGAGGGGCCGGGGCGCCACGGCGTGCGGCGCCCGCGCCCCGACGGGCCTCAGGGCCGCAGGACCTTGTAGGCGTGCACCCAGTCGCCGTGCAGGAACCCGGGGATGCACCAGAGGATCGTCAGCGGCTCGATGGCGCGCGCGGCGGCCGCGACGCCCAGGTCCTCCGTGTCCCACCCGAAGTCGTCGAGGATCGCCCGCGCCTCCGCCTTCGCCCCGTCGTCGTCCCCGCAGATGAACATGGAGGGTCGGCCTCCCGGGAGGTCGGGGTCGACCATGAGGGCGGCGCCTACCGAGGAGAAGCACTTCACGAAGTGCGCCTCGGGGGCAAGCCGCTGCAATCGCTCCATGAGGGACTCGTCCGGGCCGGTGAAGAAGCGGATCAGCCCGTGCTCGGGGGGGGCCTCGGCGATCGGGTTCGTCGCGTCGAGGATCGTCTTGCCGGCGACCGCGTCGAGGCCGCAGAGCCGTACGGCCTCCTCCGCGCCGCTCCCCTTCACGGCGAGGACCAGCGTCTGAGCCCATTCCGCCGTGGCGGCCAGCGAGCCCACGGACGCGTCCCCGCCGGCGCCGCGGCGCCACGCCTCGAGCTTCGAGGGATCGCGCGAAGCGCGCATGACGGAATGCCCGTGCGCGATGAACCCGTTGGACAGCACCTCACCCACCCGACCGGACCCGATGACGCCGACCTTCATCATCCGCTTCCTTGCACGAGAGAGGACCCGAACCCGGGTCCGTCGAACAGTCTAGCTACACCCGCAACCCCCGATCCGAGCCGGAAGCGCGCGCGACGCGTAGTATGGGGGTTCCTGCGCGCCGCCGGGACGGGGCGGGCGCGCGCCTGACGGTGCCTCGGGTGGGGGCGGATGAACGTCGTGGTGTTCGGAGCGACCGGGATGGTCGGCGCGGGCGTCCTGCTCGAGTGCCTGGAGGACGCACGCGTGGCGTCCGTCCTCGTGGTGGGCCGGCGCCCGTGCGGCGTGCGCCACGCGAAGGTGCGCGAGCTCGTGCGCGAGGACTTCTACGACTGGCGCGACGTGGCCCCCGACCTCGAGGGGCACGACGCCTGTTTCTTCTGCCTGGGCGTCTCGGCGGCCGGGATGAGCGAGGAGGCGTACGCGCGCGTCACCCACGACCTCACCCTCGCGGCCGCGCAGGCGCTCCTGGCGGCGAGCCCGTCGCTCACCTTCTGCTACGTGTCCGGGCAGGGGACGGACAGCACGGAGCGCGGGCGATTCATGTGGGCGAGGGTGAAGGGGCGCACGGAGAACCGCCTTCTCGCCACGGTCCCCGACGCCTACATGTTCCGCCCCGGCTTCATCCAGCCCCTCAGGGGGGTGCGCTCCCGCACCCCGCTCTACCAGGCGATCTACTCGGTCGCCGGCGCGGCCTATCCCCTGTTGAAGCGCGTGGCGCCCCGCTTCGTGACCACCACCGTGAACGTCGGCCGCGCGATGATCCGCGTCGCCGACGAGGGGTACGGGAAGCGCATCCTCGAGAACGCGGACATCAACGCGCTCGCCGAGGGGTCCCCCCGTGGATGAGACGGCCGTCCGGACCCGCGGCGGTCCCGTTGGAGGCGGTGCTCCGGAGATTCGCCGCATCCCCTCCGCGGACGTCACCGGCGTGCTCGACGTCATGTGCGACGCATTCGCCGACTACCCGGTGATGCGCTTCGTGCTCGGCGGCCGATCGGAGGACCACGAGCGCCGGCTGCGCCGCCTCATCGAGCTGTTCGTCATGGCACGCGCGCTGCGCGGCGAGCCGATGATGGGCGCCGTGCGTGGCGCCGAGGTGCAGGGGGCGGTGACCTGCTCCTTCCCGGGCAGGGGAGAGAGCCCCCCGGCCTTCGGTGTGCTGCGTGAGGACGTGTGGGGGGACCTGGGTGCGGATGCCCGTGCGCGTTACGATGCGTGCGGCGAGGCGTGGGCACCCCTCGACGTGGACGTCCCGCACCTCCACGTCAACATGCTGGGGGTGCGTCGCGCCCATCGTCGGAAGGGGCTGGCGCGGCGGCTGCTCGACGCGGCCCAGGAGCTGTCGCGCGCGACCCCCGGGTCGGAGGGCGTTTCGCTGACCACCGAGGACGCGGGCAACCTCCCCTTCTATCGCCACGTAGGCTACGAGGTGGTCGGGCACGCCCGCATCTCGGACGAGCTCGAGAGCTGGGGCCTCTTCCGACGGAACGAACGCGAAGCCGTGCACGGGCGCGGCGACGAGACACGGTGAACCATGGACGACACCCCGACCTTCTCCAGGCTGGACGCGGACCGGATCCTCAGGCGGGCCGCCGAGATCGAGGGCGCGGACGACGGGCGGCACCTCACCGTCGCGGAGCTGCGGCTCATCGCGGAGGAGGCCGGCTTCGGCGCGGACGCCGTGCAGCGCGCGATCGCCGAGGCCCGGGACGGCACGCGCACGGCCCACCGCCCGCCGGTGCAGCGATGGGGGCTCGTGGTGACGCATCTGTCGGCCATCCGCGAGATCCCGGTGGAGGTGAGCTCGGACCAGCTCATGCGGGCCGTGCGCCTCTTCCAGCCCTACCGCGAGGGCGCGCCGCAGGTGAAGCTCGAGGAGCACGAGGTCGTGTGGCGTGACCGGAAGGGGCTGCGCTTCGCCGTCACGTCGGCCAACGGGCTGACGGAGATCCGCGTCTACGTGTCCCGCGTGGTCCTGCGCAGGGGCCGCTGGACGGGGTGGGTGAAGACGGCGGCCGACCGTCTGGAGACGCTCATCCTCATGGTCGCCGCCCAGGGCGAGGGCCAGGTGGCGGAGCAGGCACCGGCGCGCCTGCGACTCCCGGGAAGGTAGGCGCCGCCCCCGGCTCAGCGCGCGGCGCGCAGCGCCGCGAGGTCGCCCGAACAGATGGCGCGTACATTGCGCGTGATCTTGTCCGCGCTCCAGTCCCACCACGCGATCTCCAGGAGCGCGTGGCGCGTGGGCTCGTCGAAGCGGTGGCGCACGAGCCCGGCCGGGTTGCCGGCCACGATCGCGAAGGGCTCCACGTCGCGCGTGACCATGGAGCCGGTGGCCACGATCGCACCGCTCCCGATCGTGACCCCGGGCATGACCGTCACCCCGTAGCCGATCCACACGTCGTGCCCGACCACCGTGTCGCCCTTGTTGGGCCACGAGTCCGGCTGCGCGGCCTCCCATCCGTTTCCGAAGATCGGGAAGGGGTAGGTCGTGAACCACGTGGTCGCGTGGTTCCCTCCGTTCATGATGAAGCGCGTCTCGGCAGCGATCGAGCAGAAGCGGCCCACGATCAGGCGGTCGCCGATGAAGTCGAAGTGGTAGAGGACGTTCTCCTCGAAGCGCTCGGGTCCGCGGGGGTCGTCGTAGTAGGTGTAGTCGCCGATCTCGATGTTCGGGCGGGTGACGAAGTTCTTGAGGAAGCCGACGCGCTCGATGCCTTCGAGCGGGTGGCGGCGCTCGGGGGAGGGTCCGTTCATGGGGATGGCCTCGGGTGGAAGGGTCGACGTTCGCGAAGCGGGGACACCGGTGCGCGCGCGCGGCACCGACGAAGTGTAGCGTGGGCCTCCCGGTCCGCGCCGGACACGACCTCGGTGCCAGGGGGTGGGCGGCGGGCACGCCCGACGCCGTCGCCCCCCCCGCGCATCGTACCCGCGGGCATCGGGTTGCCACCTGCCCCGACGGGTCCGAAGTTGCGCTCCATGGTCCTCGTGAGACGGATGCGACTTCCGGCGCCGGGCGCTCCTGGCCGGCATCGCCAGCGCCGTCGTCGTGGGGCGGTCGTCCTCCACCGCCTCACGGACGACGGGCTCGTGAACACCCTGCTGCGCATCGACCGCGACGGGCACGAGGTCTCGGCGCTCCAGGGGGTGCCTGCGCTCGCGACGGTCGACGGCGCGGCCGGTGTCCTCTCCTTCTACCGCCCCACCGGCCTCGCGCCGGGGACCTGCCTCCGCGCCCGGCTCCGCGGCTGACCCGCCGGCCATGCGCTACGGCTCGAAGGAGGACCTCCTCGCGGACATCGAGCGGGAGCGCGACGCCCTGCGCCGTCTGCTCGCGGAGATCCCCGAGGACCGCTGGCCGCCCTGGCTCGGGTCCGCGCAGAGTTCGCCACGACGACGAGCGCGTCCTGGGCTGGCCAGGGCGCTCTCCGAGGCCGAGCTTCTCGAGCCGGGCCACTTCTCCTGGACCGGGACGAACACCGTCGTGACGTATCCGGGTGCCAACACGGCGAGCCGCTACCGGTTCGCGAGGAGAGTGCTTCGACGTTGGATGAGAGGAAACGCGGGCGGGCGCGGCGAGCGCTCGGCATGACGTTCGCGGCGCAGCGACGCGTGTGCGCGTGTGCGCTCGGGGTGGCCTCGTCGGCACTCGTCGGCTGCGGCACCGATGTGCGTCCCGCGGTGACCGTCTCGGACAGCGCGGGCGTGCGCATCACCCTCTCCGCGGACGCGCCGCGCGTCTTCGCCGACGTGGACCCGAGCCCCGCGCTGTCGATCGGGGGCGCCGAGGACGCGGGGCCCTCGCGGTTCTACCGGATCCAGAACGTCCGGGTCGATGGGCGCGGCCGCGTCTGGGTCGCGGACGGCGGATCGGGGGAGCTGCGGATCTTCCTGCCGGACGGCACGCCCTGGAAGACGCGTGGAGGCGTCGGCGAGGGCCCGGGCGAGTTCACCAGCATCCGGCTCCTCGGCGCGTTCGCGGGGGACAGCGTGCTCGTGGCCGACGACGCCAACGGACGGGTCACGGTCTTCGATCCGGAGGGCGAGATCGCGCGGTCGGTGAGCGAGTCCGGCGCAGACGGGCCCTGGCCCAGGCTTTTCGCCGCCTTCCCGGACGGCTCCGCGCTGGGCCAGGTCCCGCGCATCCTCGGCGCGGACGCCCTCCGGCCCGACCAGCTCCTCGTCGACTCGGTGCAGCTCGTGCGCGTCGACCTGCCCGGCGGAGCGCGCGCTCCCGTCGGGGAGGCGGAGGGTCCGCTCTGGATCTGGACGGGGACGGACCAGGTGCCGATGCCGTTCACGGTCAACGCGGGCTTCGATGTGATCGACGGGAGCGTGCACCTCGTGGCGGGCCCCGCCTTCCGCGTGCGCGTCTTCGAGCGGGGGCGCATCGTCGCGGTCTACGGTGTGGACCGTGCCCCGCGCTCGGTGGGCGACGAGGACGTGGCGGCCTACCGGGCGTTCATCGAGGACTACGTCCCGGAGCCGCGCCGGGCCGGATTCCTGTCCGCGCTCCGCAACGACGCCCTTCCCTCCGCCCTGCCGGCGTACCGGAGCGTGACGCCGGCCTCGGACGGCCACGTCTGGGTCGAGCGCTACGAGGCGGACCCGGCCGCGCCCCCGGCCTGGGACGTGTACGACCACGAGGGGCGCTTCGCGGGGGGCGTGAGGGGGCCCCCGGGGCTGGTGCTGAGCACCGTGACCGCGGACGCGCTCGTCGGCGTCTGGAGGGACGGGATGGGCGTGGAGCGCGTGCGGAGCTACCCTTTCGTGCCCCGCCCCGCCGAGGCTCCCGCTCTGCCGGACGCTTCGGGGCTTCGCAGCTGGCTCATGGGGACGTCGGCGCTCACCCTGCTCCTCATGGTCGCCGCGGGCCTGACCGCGTCGCGTCCGCTCGTGCCGCTCGCCGACCGAAGCCGGCGACGTCTCGTCGTGATCGGGATCGCGGCGATCGGGTTCCAGGCCACGCACTTCGTCGAGGAGTACATGACCGGTTTCTACGACGCATTCCCCCGCGTGCTGGGGCTGCCACCCTGGGGCTCGGGCGCCTTCGTCGCCTTCAATGTCGCATGGCTGGGCATCTGGGCGCTCTCGCTCGCGGGTGTGCGGCGGGGGTGGCGGCCGGCAGAATGGCCGATCTGGTTCCTCGCGTGCGCGCTCGTGGCGAACGGCGTCGCCCACCCCCTCTTGTCGCTCGCGCGCGGGCGCTACTTCCCTGGACTGGCCACCGCGCCCGTGGTCGGCGTGTCCGGCCTCCTCCTCTTGCGCGAGATGCTGCTCGGGAGCCACCGGCTCGCCCGCTCCGCGGCGGGGGCCCGGTGAGCCTGCCCCGCCCGGTCCTCCTGCGCTTCGCGCGCGCGGGCGTGGTCATGTGGGGGGCGGTCCACGTGGCCCTCTTCCTCATGGGGATGCGCGGCTTCTCGGTCGTCACGCACGTGCTCGTCGTCGCGCTCGTGCCGATCCTCGCGTACGTGGACGTGCGCGCCTCCGAAGAGAGCGTCCTGTACGGCGACCTCGCGATCGGGCCGCGCTCGCTGGTGGGCGTCGCGCTCGTGGTCGCCACCGCCCTCGAGGTCGCGGCCACCCTCGCGCTCGGCCCCCTGGCGGGGACCACGACCCTGGAGCCGCCCTTCTGAACGCGCTCTTCGTCGCGGACTCCTTCGCGAAGAGGTTCGGCCGCAAGGAGGTCCTGAAGACCGCCGGCGTCTGGGCCCGCGAGGGCCAGATCACGGTCGTCCTCGGCCGGAACGGATCCGGGAAGTCGACGCTCCTGCGCTGCGCGGTCGGGTTCACCCGGGCGGATGCCGGCACCGTGCGCCTCGGAGAGGAGACCTTCGTGCGCCCTCGCCTCCGTCACCTGGCGTCCCGCGGGCTCTTCTACCTTCCCGATCGGGGGCTGCTTTCCCGCCGGATGCGCTTCGCCGAGCACCTGACGATGCTGGCCCGCCGCTTCGACGGCACGGACCCGGCGCCCTTCGTCGGGCACCTGGGCGTCACCGGGCTGCTGGACGCCTATCCCGGCGACATGTCCGGCGGCGAGCGGCGGCGGTGCGAGCTGGCGCTGGCGCTGGCACGCGGCCCGCGCTGCCTGATCGCGGACGAGCCCCTCAACGAGATCGAGCCCAGGGACCGACCGCTCGTGACGGAGTCGATCCGGACCCTCGCGGACGGGGGCGCGGCGGTCCTCGTCACCGGGCACCAGGCGGAGGACCTCCTCGAGCTGGCGGACGAGGTGATCTGGATCGCGGCGGGCACCACGCACGGGCTGGGGTCGCCCGCCGAGGCCCGCGCCCACGGACGGTTCCGACGCGACTACCTGGGGCCGGCTTTCGAATAGATCCTCCCGTGTCGACGGCGTCGGCGCCCCGCCCTGACGCCGATTCCTTGCGGCCGGCGGCCTCGAGGGGCATGGTTCCCGGCGTCGACCCCCGGGGAGCCCATGGTGCCCGAGAGGAGAGTGCATGCAGGGATCGAGCGTGAGGCTGCCCCTCGCGCTGCTGCTGGCGACCCCGGTCGTGTGCGGCGCGTGCGGCTCGAAGGCTCCGGGAGGGTCCGGCGCGGAGACGGCCACGGCCGAAGGCTCCGCGGTTCCATCGTTCACGGTCGACCCGACCTGGCCGAAGGAGATGCCGGACGACTGGATCCTGGGGTCGATCACCGGCGTGTTCGTGGACGCCCGCGACCACGTCTGGGTGACGCACCTCCCCGAGACGCTGACGCCGGAGGAGATCGCCGAGGTCCAGGATCCGCCCATCGGGACCTGCTGCCGGCCCGCTCCCGCCGTGATCGAGCTCGACGCGGAGGGGAACGTGGTGCAGGGGTGGGGGGAGCCGACACAGGACATCTCGGTCTATCCGCGCAACCCGCACGGGATCTTCGTCGATCACAACGACTTCGTGTGGGTGGGCACGTACATGCACCACCGCGTGATGAAGTTCACGCGCGACGGGCACCTCGTGCTGACGATCGGGCGCTACGACGAGAACGGTGGGAGCGCCGACACGACGCTCCTCGGCGGACCCGCGGGGATCTGGGTGGACCCTGCTACGAACGAGGTCTACGTCGCGGACGGGTACCGGAACCGCCGGGTGATCGTCTTCGACGGCGAGACCGGAGCGTACCTGAGGCACTGGGGCGCGTACGGCGAGCCGCCCCACGACGACTACCGGTACGACTACGCGGACCGCGGCGAGGACACCCCACCCCCCCGGCAGTTCTCGACCGTCCACGGGATCGTCGGCACGACGGACGGCCTCCTCTACGTGGCGGACCGGCGGGGCAACCGCATCCAGGTGTTCCGCCACGACGGCTCCTTCGTCCAGGAGAAGACCATCGCACCGCTGACGAAGGCCTCGGGGTCGGCCTTCGTCTTCGCGCTCTCCCCCGACCCGGAGCAGCGGTGGCTGTACATGGCCGACGGCACGAACCACAAGGTCTGGATCCTGCGCCGGGCGACGCTCGAGGTCGTGGGGTCCTTCGGGAAGGGCGGCCACCAGCTCGGCCACTTCCTCCGTCCCCACGGGATGGCCGCCGACTCCCACGGAAACCTCTACGTCGGGGAAGCCTCGACCGGCCGCCGCGTCCAGAAATTCACCGTATCCGGAGGTCCACGATGAAGCACCCGACCGCGACGCTCGCCCGGGCTGCCGTCCTGTCCGCCCTCCCGGCGGGCCTGACGGCGCAGTCCCACCCGCAGACGCGCGACGGTGTCCGGTTCGACATGGGGAACGTCGACCTGGGCCGGATCGGCGCCGGCCCGACGGTGCGCTGACGATGGGTGCGCGCACCCAGCGTCCGGCACGGCTCGCCGTGTACGTCGGCGGCATGGTCGCCACCCTCTTCCTGCTCGGCCTCGCTCCCGCCGGCGCGTCGGCGCAGGCCGCCAACCCGCGCTTCGGCGTGTGGAAGCTCCGCTCCGACGCGCCGCTCCCGGCCCTCAACATCATGACGTACGAGCCGTGGGGTGAGGGCGGCATGCGCGTGACCGTGGAGGCCACGAACGCATCGGGCGCGAAGACCACGTGGGGCTACGTGACGCTCTTCGACGGGGTGTTCCGCCCCGTCGACGGGCGCGAGGGCTCGGAGACGGCCGTCGAAGTGGTGGACGCCCACACGAACCGCATCACCACCCGGCGTGGCGGGAAGGTCGTGCAGGTGATCGTCAACACGCTCTCCGCGGACGGCGACCGCATCGACAACGAGTACCGCAGCACCGCCGACGACGGCAGCGAGCGGGTGTCGCGCGCGGTGTACGAGCGCGTCCGCCAGGGCGTTCGCTAGCGCGTTTGCACGGCTTCCGCGGCCGAGCCGGGGGGGCCTCAGTGGGTGGCGCGCACCCGGATCGACGCCACGCCGAAGAGCCGGTCCCCCTCGGTGCGCAGCACCACCTGGTAGAGCCCCGGCGGTACCCGCCCGGTCGGGGAGCGCCAGCGGTCCCACACGCGGAAGCCGCTCGCGTGCGCGACGATGTCGATCTCGCGGGAGACGCGCAGCGTCGCTCCGTCCCGCCGCCATTCCAGGTTCACCTTGGCGGGAAGCGCGGACGGCGCGAAAACCTCGACGAGCACGACGAGCGAGCTGCCCGCCGCGCTGGCCGACGCGGGGGAGGGGAGCGTGTCGGCGATCGCGAGCGTCTCGCTGTCGATGTCGGGCGCGAAGGTGGCGTCCTCCAGGCGGATGGGCACCGGCGGCACCAGGCTGGGGAAGCCGATCGCCACGGCCAGCACCGTCGCCGCGACGAGCCCGAGCGCCATGCGGGCGCGCGCCGTGCGCGGCGCCACGCGGAGGGTGAGCGGCACCGTTCCGGCGACCGCGGCCAGCCCCGCCGCGGGCGTCGCCGTGTGTGGCCCCAGGCCGAAGAGGAGCGGGAGGAGGAGGTTGAGGGCGGCGAAAGCCACGACGGCGAAGAAGGCGAGCGCGAACGCCGCGTGCGTGCGCAGCATCCGATCGAAGAGCAGGTCGATGCAGGAGAGGAGCGCGAGCAGCCCCAGGAGCACGAGGAACCCGACGTTGGGAGAGCGTACGACCGTGGAGTACGCGTAGAACGGGAGGAGGAAGAAGAGCGTCTCCTGGTACATGATGCGGGTGAGGTAGGAGGTCACCTCGTGCACCAGCCCCGGCGGCCCCGCGGCGCCCCGCGCCTCGTCGTGCTCGTGGCGCGACGCCTCCACGGCGCCGCGTCCGAAGAAGAGCGTGGACGCCCACGTGAGCGCGAGGAAGAGCACCACCCACAGCACCAGCTCGTAGCGCTCGCGCGCGAAGAGGGTGATCCCCAGCCCCACGGTCAGCGCCCACCCGGTGTGCAGCGTCCAGAACAGGGTGCGATGTCGGGCCCAGAAGCGTCGGATGCGGTCGAGAAGAGGAGGCCGCCGCGCGGCGGCCTCCCCGGGTGGGGAGGGTAGGGTGTCGCCCGGGTCCATCGATGCCTCGTGTCTGGAGGGGGACTTTCCCGGGGGGTCCCCGGGTGAAAGCTTGTGTCGTGCCACGATCCGTGACCGACGATCCTCTTCCCGAACCCTGCATGTCTCGATCCAACACCGCGCGCGTGTTCCGGAAGTCGACCGGCCCCGGTCCGTGCGCAGGCTAGACGCCCAGCTGAGCGGCATGCTCGGCGCGAGCCTCGTCGGTCGCACCCTGGCCTTCCGGTCGTCTTCCGATCCACCCGACGGATGGGTGATCACGCTCGGCGACGTCGCGCTGGCCGAGCTCGCCTGGGCGGACGGCGGGGTCCGCGTCGAGACGCCGGACGAGGTCGGGCGCGTGGACGTCCACGGTACCTGGATGGTACGTGCCCTCCTGAGCGCGGGCGAGGCCGACGTGATCCGCCTCGGGTACGTGGGCAGCCTGCACCGTGGCCTGGCACGCGCGCGGGAGGGGGCGGGCTTCACCTTCGTGCGGGGCGTCGACCGGAGCGTCGGCCCGTGGGAAGGCTTCGACGACGAGCGGGAGCGCGCCGTGCTGAGGATCCGGAGCAGGATGGCAGGGGGCGCGGTCTGGTCCGAGATCACGGTCGCGCCGGAGCGCGCCACCGCCACGTCGGCGGGACTCCTGGTCGTGCTCTGGGGTGCCCTGCGCATCGTGGCGTTGAAGCGTCCATGGCTCTCCTTCACGGCGTCGGGCGTGTCGGAGCGCGCCGTCCAACGCGAGATCGCTCGCCTGGACGCGACGCTCTTCGCAGCGGAGGTCGCATGAGGGCAGGGATCGAGAGCGTCTCGGACACCGCTCGCTGGGTGGCGGTCTACCGGGCGATGGAGACGGAGCGCCCGGACGCCCTCTTCCGGGACCCGTGGGCGCGGCGCCTGGCGGGGGTGAAGGGCGAGAACATCGTGGCGTCGCTGCCACAGGGGCGTGGCATGGCCTGGCCAATGATCGTGCGCACGCAGGTCTTCGACGAGGTGGTCAGGGACCGGGTGCGCGGCGGCGGCGCGGACCTCGTGCTCAACCTGGCAGCCGGGCTGGACACGCGCGCGTGGCGCATGGAGCTGCCGCCCGACCTCACCTGGCTGGACGTCGACCTCCCGGCCATCCTCGACTACAAGATGTCCGTGATGCAGGACGAGACCCCGCGCTGCCGCTACGAGGCCGTGCGGGCGGACCTGACCGACGCGGAGCAGCGCGCCGCCGTCCTGGCGCGCGCCGACGCCGCGTCGAACGCGCTCGTCCTGAGCGAAGGCCTCCTCATCTACCTCACGGAGGAGGACGTGACGGGGTTGGCGCGGGCGCTGCACGAGCGCGCCGGCCTGCGCTGGTGGCTCACGGACCTGGCCAGCCCGGCGCTCCTGAAGATGATGCGCAAGCAGTGGGGGCACGCCGTGGAGGGGGGCGGCGCACCCTTCCGCTTCGCGCCGGCGGCGAGCGGGGGGTTCTTCGAGCCGCACGGGTGGCGCGAGGTCGAGTGGCACGCCACCTGGGAGGACGCGCGGCGCCTGCGCAGGCAGATGCGCGGCGCGTGGCTGTGGCGCCTCCTGGGCCGCTTCGCGTCGGCGGAGCGCCAGCGTGGGTGGAACCGCTTCTCGGGGAGCGCGCTGCTCGAGCGGATCTGACCCGGGAGGTTACTCGGCCGCCACCACGCGGTTGCGCCCCGCCGCCTTCGCCCGGTAGAGCGCGTCGTCGGCGTGCTGCAGCAGCGCCTCCGCGGACGTGACGTCGCGGCCCAACGACGCCACCCCGGCGCTCGCGGTGACGCGGAAGCCCGCGCCCGAGGGCGCGCGGTGGTGCCCCTTCGCGATCCTGGCGCGCGCGCGCTCCGCCACCTGCTCGGCCCCTGGTGCGTCGGTCTCGGGGAGGAGGATCGCGAACTCCTCTCCGCCCACGCGCGCCGGCAGGTCCACCTCGCGACAGACGGAGCGGAGCACCCCCGCGGCCGCGCGCAGCACCTGGTCGCCGCCGGCGTGCCCGTGCGTGTCGTTCACCTGCTTGAAGTGGTCCATGTCCACGAGCACCAGCGAGAGCGGCCGGTCGTAGCGTTCGGCGCGCTCGATCTCGTTGTCGAGCGCCTCCATGAAGCGGCGCCGGTTCGCGAGCGCGGTGAGCACGTCGGTATTGGCCAGACGCTTCAGATCCGCGTTGGCCGTGCGCAGGGCCTCGGTGGTCTGGAGGAGGTCCCGCTCCATGCGGTCCCGGTCGGTCACGTCGCGCATGAGCAGCGCCGAGTGTCCATGACGTCCGTGCGCGCCCAGGTGCGTGACCGTGACCTCGAAGAGGCGCTGCGGGCCTCCCTCCAGGACGTCGAGCGCGAGCGGCTCCTTGCGCACCGGCTCCGTGCGCGAGGAGGCCCAGAGCGTGCCGAGCGCGACCGGCACGTCGCCGTAGAGACGCAGCCCGAGCATCGCCTGGGCGGCGTGGTTCGTGTCCACGATCCGGCCGCGGCCGTCCAGCACGACGATCGGGTCGGGGAGCCGGTCCACCACGAGCGTGCGGCCCACCGGGCCGAGGTCCAGCATGCGCTGACGCAGGAGGCCGATCCCGAGCACGGTGGCGCCGACCGCGAAGCCCGCCGGCGTCTGGTCCCGCCACGCCGCAGCGGGCGTGCTCAGCGCCTGGACGATGGCGGGGACGAGGGCGGCCGCGGCCGCCAGCGCGACCCAGCCGATCTTCCCCGGCGTGCCCTTGCGCAGCAGGTGCCGCGTGAGCACGACGACCGCGGCGACGACGGCGACGATCAGGATGCCGAGGTGCGCCCAGTGCCACGGTCCCTGCACCACGCTCAGCCCGAGCGTGCCGGCCACGTCCGCGAGCGCGACGTCCCGCACGAGCGGACCCGGGCGCCCGCCACGGATCGCGAGTGCGACCGTGACGAGGGACGCGCCGTAGAGCAGGAGGTGCGGCCACCTCGTGAGCTTGCCGTGCCGCGTGTAGATCTCGGCGAAGACCACCCAGGCCACGGGGGTGAGGGCGGCGGGCACGTACTCCGCCCGCTCCAGGGCGGCCTTCACCTCGAGGGGCGGGCTGATGACGGCGACGAGGGCGAGGAGCGCCCACAGACCGGCCCCCAGCGACGCGGCCATGAGCGCCGCGGCTCCATCCTCGCGCCGACGCGGCCACAGGTACTCGAGATCCCGGAGGACCACCAGGACCGCGAGGATGGGGGGCAGGGCCCAGAGGGTGAGCTGGATCGACCACGTCATGCAGAAGGATCTCCCCGCGCACGAGCCACCCGCAACCGGGTCGTTGCCCGGGGCCGCGGCCCCGGCGGGAGGCCCGGCTCCCGCGTCAGCTCCCTTCCGCCTCCACGGTCGCGCGCACGATGCGCGTCAGCTCGGGGAAGCTCGCGTCCAGGTAGGCGTTCCCCTGCACCTGGACCTGCGCCTGGTACGGGCCCTCGCCCCGGGGTGGTCCGTCGCCGTACCCCGTGTAGAAGGCGTCCACCACGTCCATCCCCTCCACCACCTCGCCGAAGGGCGCGAAGCCGCGCTCGTCGAGCGAGGCGTTGTCGCGCAGGCTCACGAAGACCTCGGTGGTCCGTGAGTTCGCGCCGCCCTTCGCGAAGGCCACACGCCCGCGCCCGTTGGACTCGACGACCGGGTCGTCCACGAGGATCGCGTTCTTCCACGCCATGTTGACGTGCGGGTCGCCGTTCATGCCGAACTGCGCCATGAAGTCGGGGAGCACGCGGTACACGCGCGTGTCGTCGTAGAAGCCGTTCTTCACGAGGTTGTAGAAGCGGTCGGCGCCGAGCGGCGCCCAGTCGCGGTGGACCCCGACGACGAAGACGCCCGCGGAGGTCTCGAAGCGCGCGCGGAAGGTGCGCGGCGCCGTCTCGGTGAGGCGCTTGGGCGTGTAGAGCGGGTTGATGGCGGCGCGCGGCGCATCCGAGCCGTCCCCTCCGCGGCAGGCGGCGGACAGGGCGAGCGCGGCGGCGAGGAGGAGGGGCGGGAGCCGGCCGGGGCGGGTCACGGGTCCTCCGGAAAAGAGATGGGCCGCCCGCCCCTGAGGGGACGGACGGCCCGTTGGGTCATCGACCTGGAAGGGTCAGACCTTCGTCACGTTCTCGGCCGCCGGGCCCTTCGTGCCCTGCACGACCTCGAACTCCACGCGGTCACCCTCGGCGAGGGTCCGGAAGCCCTCGGCCTGGATCGCCGAATGGTGGACGAAGCAGTCCTTCCCGCCACCGTCCGGGGTGATGAATCCGAAACCCTTCTGGTCGTTGAACCACTTCACGGTTCCTACGGTACGCATCCGTACTCCTCCGTAGCGCGTCGTTCGTCGGAGTGCGGACGATCCGTACTTACCGACTACTGACAGCTGCGCAGCCTTTGTGACCCCTGCGCCGGGTCCAATGGCACTGAGCCATCGCCGGGAAAGTCGTGCATGGACGGCCTCCGGTCAAGCGCTTTCGACGCGCGAAATGCGTGACACGTCAGCGGATACCGGGGTAGAGCCGGGACAGGCCGACGGTGAGGTCGAGGCCGGGGGAGACGCGCCGGGGATGCACGTGTAGGCGCAGGCGACGCTCGCCGCGATCCGACGCTGCCCTCCGCCACCGTGGCGCGCGACTCCGTGGACCGCTCGAGGCACCCGGGGCGTAGGGCTGCGGCGTTGCCGCCGGGACGCGCGCGTGGCAGTGTGGAGGCGCTTCCCGGACCCATCGGAGAACGTTCCGTGATCGATCTGCGCAGCGACACCGTCACGCTCCCCACCGACGCCATGCGAGAGGCCATGGCCCGGGCGCCGGTCGGCGACGACGTGTACGGCGAGGACCCCTCCGTGAAGGAGCTCGAGCGGCGGGTGGCGGCGCTCCTGGGGAAGGAGGACGCCGTCTACGTGCCGTCGGGCACGATGTCGAACCAGATCGCGCTGCGCGCCCACACGGAGCCGGGCGACATGGCGATCATGGACGCCGGCGCGCACATGGCGATCAACGAGGGCGGCGGCGCAGCCGCCCTCTCCGGCGTCACGATCTGGCGGGCGAGCCACGGCGGGATCTTCTCCGCGGAAGACGTCGAGGCGGCCCTCGAGGTGCCGCATCCCTTCAACCCGCCGAACCATCCGCCGCGCGCGCGCCTGGTGTGCGTCGAGCAGACGCACAACGGCGGCGGGGGTGTGGTGTGGCCGCTCGAGGCCGTGCGCTCGGTCGCGGACGCCGCGCGCCGGAACGGCCTCGCGCTCCACATGGACGGTGCGCGGCTCTGGCACGCGTCGGCCGCCTCGGGCGTCGCGGAGCGTGACTTCGCCGAGCCGTTCGACACGGTGAGCGTGTGCTTCAGCAAGGGGCTCGGCGCGCCCGTCGGCTCGGCGCTGGCCGGGACGCGCGCGCTCGTCGGGCGCGCGCGCAGGTTCAAGCAGATGTACGGCGGCGGCTTCCGCCAGGCGGGCATCCTCGCTGCCGGAGCGCTGCACGCGCTCGACCATCACCGCGCGCGTCTCGGGGACGACGTGCGCCGTGCCCGTCGGTTCGCCGAGAGGCTCGCCGCCCTCGACGGGATCTCGCTCGAGCTGGCGCGGGTGCAGAGCAACATCGTCCGCTTCGAGGTGCCGACCATGGGTGCCGGCCCCTTCGTCGACGCCTGCCACGCACGCGGCGTGCACATGCTCCCGGGCGGCCACGTGGGGGTGCGGGCGGTCATGCACCTGGGGATCGGCGACGAGGACGTGGACGCCGCCCTCGGGGTGATCGCCGACACGCTCGCCCGGGCGGAGTCGAGGTGAACGTCGTCGTGCACGCGGACGCCGCGGCCTTCCTGGCGCGCGCGCGCCCCTGGCTGGAGGCCGCCGAGGACGAGAACAACCTCGTCCTGAGCATCGCGGCGCGGATCGCGGGGGGGCCCGCGACGGCCTCGGGCCCGGACGCCCCCTTCTTCGCCACCGTGGAGGACGGGGGCGAGGTGGTCGGCTGCGCCTTCCGCACGCCGCCCCACAAGCTCGTGCTCACCCGGATGCCGGTGGCGGGCGCGGAGCGGGTCGCGCAGGCCGCCGCCGCTCGCTGGGACGCGGTGCCCGCCACGCTGGGGCCCCGCGACGTGGCGTGCGCGGCCGCCGGTGCGTGGGTGGCGCTCCGGGGCGGGGAGGCGCGGGAGGGGATGAAGCAGCGTATCTATCGACTGGACGAGGTCACGCCGCCGCGCGACGTCCGGGGGAGGATGCGCACCGCCACGGATGCGGACCTGCCCCTCCTCGGCGTGTGGGCCGACGGCTTCGCGGCCGACGCCGGGATCGGGTTCCGCACGACCGCGGAGGCCCGAGCGGGCTGGGTCGAGGCCGGGCGCCTGGCGCTGTGGGAGGACGACGCGCCGGTCGCCATGGCGGTGGGGAGCGGTGCGACGCGGCGCGGAATGCGCGTAGGCTACGTGTACACGCCCCCGGAGCGACGGCGACGTGGATACGCCTCGGCGCTCGTCGCGGCGCTCAGCGCGCGCTTCCTCGAGGAGGGGTTCGCGTTCTGCGTCCTGTACACGGACCTCTCGAACCCCACCTCCAACGCGATCTACGCGCGCGTCGGCTACCGGCCGATCCTCGACGTCGAGGACGTGTGGATCACCCCGCCCCCGAGGTGAGGGCCGCGTCCCTTCAGCGCGGCACCGCGGCGCCGCCCCGCCGCGTCCAGGCGGGGAGGTAGCGCGGGACCCGGGCGCGGTAGGCCGCGTACTCCTCCGCGTAGCGATCGAGCAGCTCACGCTCCTCCATCAGGACGAGGACGTGCAGCGCCGGGAGGCAGAGGAGCGCCACGAGATACACGCCCACGTAGTTGGCGATGAGCGCGTACCCGAACACCCCGATCGCCACCTCGACGTAGCGCGGATGCCGGATCACCGAGTAGGGCCCTTCGGTCAGGAGCGGTTGGCGCGCCTCCGGGCCGAGCTCCGGCACGCCGGCGAGGATGCGGAAGGTCAGGTAGCGCCGGCGCTTCATCGCGATGATCCACGCGACGACCACGAGCCCGACGCCCGCGCCCAGGCGCAGCCAGTCGTCGCCCAGGTCGCGCCCCAGGAGCGGGGCGCGTACGAACCAGAGCCCCACCATGGCGCCCACCATGAGCAGGGCGACCGTCCATAGCGTCCCGCGCACGCCGATCCGGCGCCAGAACCCCACGAACGGATGGACGAGGAACCACCAGACGATCGCGGGCGGCATCGTCACCACGATGGACAGGCCGAAGACGTACCTGACGATCCCCACGTTCGTCACCCTCCGTATTTTTAGGTTCGCCTAAATTACAGCGACGGGTGTTCGCGGGGCAACGTCTTGTGCGTGGGCCCGGGGCGGATACGATGGGGACCGCAGGGATCGTCACCTCCGCGCGGGAGCCCGCATGCGCACGCTCGCCCCTCTCCTCGCAACGCTCGTCCTGGTCGCCTCCGCCTCCGCCCAGGACACGGCGCGCCGACCCATGACCACGGACGACGGGCTCGACATGGTGGTGGTGGGCGGCGCGACGATCGCGCCGGACGGGACGTGGGTGCTCTTCTCGAAGTCCGAGCTCGACTGGAAGGAGAACAAGCGCAAGACCACCTGGTGGCGCGCCGACGTCGGCGGGGGCGAGCCGTACCGGTGGATCGGCGAGGACGGCGCAGGCTCGCCGGCGTTCTCCCCGGACGGCTCGCGGCTCGCCTTCACGCGGGAGGTGGAGGGAAAGGCCCAGGTCTTCGTCATGCGCACCACCGGCGGAGAGGCCGTGAAGCTCACGAGCCACGCCACCTCGGTGGGGAGGTTCGCCTGGACCGACGACGCGTCGGCGATCGTGTTCGTGGCCGACGAGCCGCGGCCCGAGGCGGAGGAGAAGGCGGTGAAGGGCGGGGACGACGCCATCTTCGTCGACGAGGACGCGAACGGGCAGGAGGCCGATCGGTGGAGCAACCTCTGGTGGGTGGACGCCGCCACGGGCGCGGAGAAGCGACTCACCGATGGGAACCGGCTGGTCGGCGCCTTCGATGTCACCCCCGACGGCTCGAGGGTCGCCTTCACGGCGCGCACGGAGAACCGGAGGAACCAGGAGAACCTGTCGGAGCTCTGGCTCCTGGACACGGCGGGCGGCGACGTCCGCCGCCTGACCGACAACCAGTCGCCGGAGTCGAACCCGCGGTGGGCTCCCGACGGGCGCAGCCTCGCGTACGAGGCGGCGGGCGACGCGGGGTGGGACCTTCGCCTCCAGAAGCTCTGGGTCCTGGACACCTCGACCGGCCGGCACCGGCTCGTGTCCGGGGCCTGGGAGGGGAACCTCGGCACGTGGGCGTGGGCGCCCGACGGGCGCGCGATCCTCTTCGGCGGTCAGAAGCGCACGGACACCAACCTGTGGCGCCTGGACGTCGCGTCGGGCTCGGTCACGCAGGTCACGCATGTCGTGGGCACGCTCGCACCCTCCTCCTTCTCCCGCGACCGGACGCGCATGGCGTGGGAGCGCTCGGACCTCGCCACCCCCACCGACGTGTGGGCCGGCCCGACCGACGGCTCGCCCGGCCGCAGGCTCACCGACGCGAACCCCTGGATCGCCAGGGACATCGCGCTGGCGAGGTCCGAGGTCGTGCGCTGGAAGAGCACGGACGGCACCGAGATCGAGGGGATCCTCCTCCTCCCGGACTCCGTGCCGGCGCGGACGCGCCTACCCCTCCTCCTGCACATCCACGGTGGGCCCGCCGGGGTCTTCGCCAATCGCTTCAGCGCCACCTACCACGTCTGGGCCGGCCTCGGCTACGCCCAGCTCCTCCCGAACGTGCGCGGCAGCTCGGGTTACACCGACGCGCTTCTGCGGGGGAACCTGCACGACATCGGCGGGGGCGACTTCCAGGACCTGATGACCGGCGTGGACATGGTCGTGGACCGCGGCATCGTGTCCCCGGACTCGCTCGCGGTGCGCGGATGGAGCTACGGGGGGATCCTGGGTGGGTGGACGGTCACCCAGACGGACCGGTTCAAGGCGGCGTCGGTGGGCGCCATGGTCACCGACTGGACGTCCGAGTACGGGCCGGGCTTCAACTACGACGTGCGCCAGTGGTACATCGGCGGCACGCCCTGGGAGAACGCGGACGCGTACCGGATGAAGTCGTCGCTCTCGCACGTGTCCAGCGTGACAACGCCGACGCTGATCCTCCACGGCATGAGCGACCGCACGGACACCGAGCCGCAGAGCATGATGTTCTTCCAGGCGTTGAAGGATCAGGGGAAGACCACGCGCTACATCCGCTTCCCGCGCGAGCCGCACGGCTTCCGCGAGCCGCACCACCAGCGGATCCGCGACGTCGAGGAGATCCGCTGGATCCAGAGGTACGTGCGCGGAATCGACTGGACGCCGTGGGAGCGGAAGGAGGAGAAGAAGGCGGAGGAGAAGGTGGTCTCCTGAGGCCGACGTGAGGGAACGCGGGCCCGGCGCCGGACGTCGAAGGGTCATGGAGACCTCGATCGGCGCGGAGCGGCCGTACCCGACGCTCCTCCTCGCCCTCCTCGTCGCGGCCTGCGCCGGAGGAGGGAGCGACGCGTCCGTGGGCTTCCAGGTGCGCGATTCGGCCGGCGCGCGCATCGCCGGGTCGACGGGCCCCGCCTGGGACGAGGAGAGCGCCTGGTCCGTGGGTGACGTGCTCCTGACCCTCGGCGGCGGCGCGGACGACGATCTGTTCGACGTGGCCGGCGGCGTGCTCCTGCCCGACGGCGGATTCGCCGTGGCCGTGGGCGGATCGTCCGAGGTGCGCTTCTTCGACGCGGGCGGGGCGCTCCGGGGCGCCTGGGGAGGGCAGGGGGACGGCCCCGGCGAGTTCCGCCTCCTGGCCTCGATCGGCCCCGCGCACGCCGACACGGTGTGGGCGTACGACTACGGTGCGGCGCGCGTCTCGCTGCTCACGCCGGCGCGGGGGGTGGTGGGAACCGTGACCCTGCGGCCACCGCTCGGGGCGGGTACGCTCGTCGGGCGCCGCGACGACGGCTCGTTCGTGGTAGGACAGCTGTGGGGGTCGGGAGCCGCGGGCGCGCCGTTGGTGGAGGGGCTGGTCCGTGACCCCGCGGTGTACGCGCGCTACGGGCCGGACGGGTCGCTGACCGACACGCTGGGGCTCTTCCCCGGGCGCGAGGTCCTGCACCGCATGGAGGGGGCGCGCATGACGATGGGGGTGGCGCCCTTCGCACGCGTCTCCTCCCACGCCCTCCTCGGCGACGACCTGGTCGTCGGAGACGAGGTGCGACGGGAGCTCTCCGTCGTCGACCCCGCGGGCGCGACGCTCCGCGTGCGCTGGACGGGGGCGCCGCTCGACATCGGCGCGCCGGACGTCGAGGCCTGGAAGGAGGCGCAGGTCGCCGGCGCGGACGCCGCCGACCGTGCCTCCGTGCGCGCCTGGCTCGAGGACGTTCCCCTCCCGGAGCGGCGTCCGGCCTACGGCGCGTTCGTGGTGGGCGCCGCCGGACCGCTCTGGGTGGCTGCGTACGCCCGTCCGGGCGAGGAGCCGGCCTCCTGGGACGTCTTCGACCCGCAGGGGCGCTGGCTCGGGACGGTCGCGATGCCCGAGCGCTTCCGGCTGCTCGCCGTGGGCGACGACCGCGTGCTCGGGGTGACGCGCGACGCTCTCGACGTCGAGCGCCTGGAGGTGCGGCGGCTGCTGCGACCCGCTCGTTGAGGGCGCCGTCCCGGCGATTGGGAACGGCCGGGCGCGCTCGGGGGTTGTGACGCGAAAGCCGAACCAACGGGAGGCGAGGGATGAGCGAGGGGACGCGGTCCGAAGTGGCCACGCTGGGCGGAGGGTGCTTCTGGTGCCTCGAGGCCGTCTACGAGCGGGTCGAGGGCGTGACGGGTGTGCGCTCGGGGTACGCCGGGGGCGACCGTCCGGACCCGTCCTACGAGGAGGTGTGCTCGGGACGGACCGGGCACGCGGAGGTGGTGGAGGTCCGGTTCGATCCGGACGTGATCCCCTACCGGGAGATCCTCGAGATCTTCTTCGCCATCCACGACCCGACCACGCCGGACCGGCAGGGCGCTGACGTCGGGACGCAGTACCGCTCCGCGATCTTCCACGACTCGGAGGAGCAGAAGGCCACGGCCGAGGCCGTGGTGCGCGACCTGGAGGCCGAGGGCGTGTGGGACGCCCCGATCGTCACGGAGATCACGCCGCTCGAGCGGTTCTGGCCGGCCGAGGACTACCACCAGGAGTACTTCCGGCGGAACCCCTACCAGTCGTACTGCCAGGTGGTGGTCGCGCCCAAGGTGGCGAAGTTCCGGCAGCGCTTCGCGCATCGGCTGCGCGCGAACGCGTAGGTTCCCGGCCAAGGCAGACCGGGGCTCCGTCAGGGGGACTGCGTCCCCGGGGTCAGGGCGAGCGCCTCCAGGCGGGCATCGATGTCGCGGTAGCGGTCCTCCGCCTCCGGCAGACCCACGAGCATCCCCCCCGCCGGTGCGACGAGCGTGTAGAGGGTACGCGCCTTTTCCAGGCTCGATCGGGCGTCGTCCACCCGCTCCTCCAGCGCCGCCTCGAGGCCGTCGAGGTAGAGGAGCTCGGCGATGAGCCAGCAGCGCCCGGGCTCGACCTCGCCGCTGGGTGAGACCAGCATGTGCAGGGTGTCCCCGGAAAGGCCCCGCAGGAGCTCCATGTCCAGCCCGCCACGCCCGGCGAGGGCGGTGAGGTCCGCCTCGATCCGGGCCGGCGTCCCCGCGCGGCCGAGGATCTTGTTGCGGAGCGCGATCAGCGCGCCACCCATCTGCTCGATCATCCTGAGGATGTAGTCACGTCGTTCCATGCGCCCGGCCTCCCTCGCCGGTCGTCCGCAGCATCGCCGGACGGTCGGACGCATGCAATGGGCCGGCGCGCCGCGCGGCGTGGCACCGGTCCTGCATGGAGTGCGCGTAAGGACACGAGCGTGCGGATGGAGGGACCGCGTGGGGACGGAACTTCCGGGCGAACGACGGGATACACCCGCATGCCTTAAACGCGAACCACACCCCGATTGGAAGGTGACGCTATGCCCAAGCCCCCGGGCAACCTCGTCCTGAAATGGCGAGAACTGGCCGAAGAGGGCTACCTGTACGCCGAGATCGCCCGCAGGTACCCGGGCTATTCGGTCGACCAGGTCAGGCACTACTGCCTCGGACACACCGGCCGTGGCATCGCCGGGCCGGTCCAGCGGGTCGACCGCTGGTACGGATCGAACGTATGGCTGCGCGGGCCGAACTCCCCGCACGCGCAGCTCACGGAGGCCCAGGCCCGGAAGGTGCTCGACGACTGGGACGCCGAGCTCGACCGCTGGGGGACGCCGGGAGCCGAGTGGGCTCGGCGGCTCAAGGTCTCCCCCTCCACGATCTACATGCTCCGTCGAGGTGAGACGTGGTCCCACCTGGAGCATCCCAACCAGGGACGCAAGGCCAGGAAGCGGAAGCGGAAGGCCAAGAAGAAGTAGGCTCCACCGCCGCGTTCCTGGGCCGGCACGCCCCGGTCCCTCGTGGGACCGGGGCTTCGCGCGTATTGTCCGGGTACCCTGATCCGGTGCCCCGGAGGGATCGACCCATGGACCGTCGCGCGCTCGTCTTCCTCTCGCTCGTTCCGCTCGCGCTCGCCGTGGGCGGCTGCACCCGCTCCACCTCCGCGACGGCGGACGTCCTCTTCCTGGGCGGGTCCGTGCTCGACGGGACGGGAACCGCGGCGGCCCGCGGCGACGTGACGGTGCTGGGGGATCGCGTGAGCTTCGTCGGGGACGCCGCGGCCGCGCACCGGGAGGCCCGTGACACCGTCGACGTGACCGGATTGCTCGTCACGCCGGGCTTCATCGACATGCACTCCCACGCCGAGCTGGACGAGCCCTGGGGGAAGGGCGGGAAGGCCTTCCTCTTCCAGGGGATCACGACCGTGGCCGAGGGTGTGGACGGGGACGGCGACAGCGACGTCGCCGAGCACATGGCCCGCTGGACGCGGGACGGGATCGGCCTGAACGCGTTCACCTACGTCGGGCACAACACGATCCGCCGCTCCGTCATGGGGATGGCCGACCGCGCGCCCACGGACGCGGAGATGGACGCGATGGAGGGGCGCGTGCGCAAGGCCATGGACGAGGGCGCGCAGGGGCTCTCGACCGGGCTCTTCTACCTCCCGGGCAACTACGCCACCACGGAGGAGGTGATCGAGCTCGACCGGGTCGCGGCGGCCTACCCGGGCGCGATCTACGACACGCACGACCGGGACCTGGGCGCTGCCTACCCCTCGTTCGGCTACCTCAACTCGGTCGCCGAAGCCATCCGGATCGGGGAGGAGGCGGGCACCAAGGTCATCTTCAGCCACTTCAACCCGCAGGGCGCGCAGAACTACGGGCGCGCCTCCGAGGGCGCCGCGCTCATCGAAGCCGCGCAGGCGCGCGGCGTGGACGTGCAGGCCGCACAGCACGTGTACACGGCCACGCAGTCCAACCTGCGCTCGTACACCGTGCCCGGATGGGCGGTGGCGGGGGGCGACACGGCGATGGTGCGCCGTTTCGACACGCCGGACACGCTGGCGCTCATCGACCGGCAGACGCGGGAGATGCTGGCGATCCGCGGGGGCGCGGATAAGCTCCTCTTCGCCGACCCGCGCCCGGAGCTGAACGGGCGCACGCTCGCGCAGGTGGCCGCCGGGTGGCACGTGTCCGCGCCGGAGGCGGCGCGCCGCATCCTGCGCGAGCGCAACGCCGCGGTGATGAACCTCGACCTGTACGACATCGAGAACACGCGCTACCTGGCGCGTAAGACCTGGATGATGACGTGCACGGACGGCCGCGACCCCGCGCCCGGGCAGGCGGTCACGCACCCGCGCGTCTTCGGCGCCTTCAGCAAGAAGCTGCGGGACTTCGCGATCGACGACACGGTCATCACCCTCCCGTTCGCCGTCCGGTCGATGACCGGGCTCGCCGTGGACTTCCTCGGCTGGACGGACCGCGGCTACCTGAAGGTCGGCTACGCCGCGGACATCACCGTGCTCGACCCGGCGCGGGTGCGCGACAAGGGCACGTACGAGCGACCCCAGCAGTACGCCGAGGGCACGGTGCACGTGCTCGTCAACGGCGTCTTCGCGATCCGCGACGGCGTTGCGACCGACGCTCTGGCCGGCCGCCCCGTCCTTCGGGGTGGGGCCGTATTCGCGCCGCCACGCTGACGGGGCTTTCCCCCACATAGGCGTCAGCCGATTCCCGATGGCTCCCCTGCCTTCCCGGAAGGCAGTGTCAGGGTGCTGCTGGGCATTCCGAGCGGGAGGCGCGCCATGCCGGTGGATCGACTGCGGAAGTACCTCGAGAAGAACCACGTCGAGTACGTGACGGTCTCGCATTGTCCGGCCTTCACGGCCCAGGAGATCGCCGCCCGGGCGCACGTGCCGGGGAAGGACGTGGCCAAGACCGTCATGGTCAAGCTCGACGGGCGCATGGCCATGGTCGTGCTGCCGGCGCCGGACAAGGTGAGTGCCGCCCGCCTCAAGGAGGTCAGCGGCGCCATGGTGGTCGAGCTCGCCTCCGAGCGCGAGTTCGCGGAGATCTTCCCGACCTGCGAGGTCGGGGCCATGCCCCCCTTCGGAAATCTGTGGGGGATGGACGTGTTCGCGGACGCCAGGCTGTGCGACGACGAGGCGATCATGTTCAACGCGGGGAGCCACACCGAGCTGGTGAAGCTCGCGTTCGCCGACTACGAGCGCCTCGTGCAGCCCCGGGTGGCGGCGCTGTCCACGCGGAACTGAGCTGCCCTGCGGGGCTAGCCCTCGGCGACCGGCGGCGCGGGGTCGGCGTCCGGCGGCCCCAGGCGCGGCGGCTGCTGTCCGATCGGGGTCGCACCACCCAGGAGCTGCTCCTGGAAGTCGAGGCGCGCGTCCAGGTTGTGGAGCTGGAGCGACATCTCCGCGACCTCGGCGCGCAGCGCCGCCACCTCCCGGTCACGCAACGCGCCCTTCGGCGACTCCTCGTCACCTCCGAGCTTCCGGACGAGCCACTGGGACAGCAGCGTACCGGCGGCACCTACGGCGCCGCCGGCCACGAAGACAGCCGCGAGTCCGACCCAGAACTCCGGACCCATAAGCCCTTCACTCCTCTCCCGGGGGCCGGGCCCCCGCTCCGGGGCCGGCTTCCCTCCCCCGACGACGCGGGGGAGGGGGAAGTTTCGGTGCGCTAGCGGATCCGCTCGAGGAACGCCGGCTCCGCGGAGCGCCAGATCTCGTGCAGGCGCGCGTCCGCGTCGGCGGCGGCCGCCGCCTCTCCGGCCTGGTCGGCGGCGATGGCGAGGCCCATCAGGTCGAGGGTGCGCCCGGGCGTGAGCTCGAGCGCGGTCCGGAAGGCCACCATCGCGTCGGCGGCCCGCCCGCCCTCGAGGAGCACCTCGCCCAGGAGCTCGTCCGGCGGCTTCAGGCTGGCCGGGGGCCCGAACTCGAAGGGGAGTGACGCCTCCAGCTCGGAGGCGTCGCGGAGGAGGGAGATCGCCTCGTCGATCCTGTCGTCCTCCACCGCGAGGAGCGCGGTTAGCTCCATCTCGCGGATGCGCGCGCGCGGGTCGTCCTGCCCCGACGCCTCCCGTAGCCGGGTCATCTCCTGGAGGAGCGAGGCGGCGCTGTCGCGGTCGCCGCGCTTCACGTCCGCGTACGCCGTCACGAAGTCGTAGGCGTGGCGTGACGGCGAGTCCTCCACCACGTCGGCCGCGAAGCGGTCCGCCTCGTCCCACTCCTCGGTGTCGATCACCTGCCGTGCCCGCATGTCCACGAAGTAGGCGACCTCGTCCGGGCGGGCGCCCTCGCGCACCCGCCCGAGGCACGCCTTCATCCCCTCGGTGGCGTCACCCGGCCGCCCCTGCATGAGCCAGCCGTAGTGCAGCCACGAGGTGTAGTGGCCGCAGACGTTCGGCGGGCGGCCCAGCTGGGCGAGTCGGGCGTTCTGGACGTCGCGCGCCCGGACATTGGCGGCCACGACGTCGTCCCACATCCCCAGGGCCACGAAGATGTGCGAGGTCATGTGCTGGGCGTGCGCCGCGCCGGGCGCGATGCCGGCGTAGGCGCGCGCGGCCTTCAGCCCCAGCGGGGCATGGACGGGATCGTCGAACGAGTGGATGAGGTAGTGCGCGGCGCCGGGATGGTCCGGGTTGGCGTCGAAGACGGTCTGGGCGACCGCGGCGGCCCGCATGTACGTGGCGAAGTCCCGTTCGCCGTCACGGCTGCCCAGGATCGACAGCGCGTAGAACGCGCGCGCCTCCAGGTCGTCCGGGTACGCGTCGGAGAGCCGCTTCATGGCCTCCATGTAGCGCCGATCCCGCTCGCTCTTGTCGCCCGGCCCGTAGAGCGCGTCCACGGCCTGGAGGTAGCCGCGCTCACGCTCGCTCGCGGCGCGCTCGGCGCGCGCCTCGGGCGTGGGGGCGTAACGGGCGAGGGCGGAGCGCGCCGCGTCGCCGTCCTGCTGGCGCCAGAGCGGGTGGTTGTACGTCATCGCCTCGCCCCAGTACGCGAGCGCAAAGGTCGGATCGGCTTCCTGGGCGGCCCTGAACTCGGTGGCGGCGTCCTCGAACTCGAAGGAGTGGAGGAGGAGGACGCCCCGCACGAAGGCGTGCTGGGCGGCCGGCGCCCCCGAGTTCGGGAAGTCGATCGTCCCCAGGTGCGCCTCCTGGGCGGACGCGGGCGTGGCCCGGCACAGCGCGAGCGCGAGGACGAGCGGGGCGGCGGCGCACCGGCCGGTCGAGCGCACGGACATGATGCCTCCTGGGCGGGGCGGTCGGGCGGGAGGGTCCGCCCGTGTACCCATCCGGGTAAGCGCCGGGCGCGCCGCCCGCAAGGCGCGCGCAGGGCGACCGCACTGGCGCGCGCGGGCGCAGGGCTTTTGCTTGGAGGTCCGCGGCGCACCGGAACGGGAGGGGGAGCGTGGATCTCCACGTGGGCACGAGCGGCTACAGCTACAAGGAGTGGAAGGGGCCCTTCTACCCGGAGGACCTCGCCGCGGCGGACATGCTCCGTTACTACGGCGAGCGGCTCGGGAGCGTCGAGATCAACAACACGTTCTACCGGATGCCGAAGACCTCCGTGCTCGAGTCCTGGGCCGAGCAGGTCGGCGACGGCTTCCGCTTCTCGATCAAGGCGTCGCAGAAGATCACGCACCGGAAGCGCCTCAAGGAGGCCGCCGACGAGACCGGCTACCTGGTGGACACGGTCCGCGCGCTCGGCGCCAAGCTCGGCGTCCTCCTCTTCCAGCTCCCGCCCAACCTGAAGAAGGACGTGGAGCGGCTGCGGAGCTTCCTGGCGCTCCTCCCCTCCGACCTGCCGGTGGCCTTCGAGTTCCGCCACGAGAGCTGGATGGACGACGAGGTCCTCGACGCGCTGCGCGGGCACGGGGCCGCGCTCTGCTGCGCGGACACCGACGAGGGCGAAGAGGACGCGGCGATCGTCGCGACGGCCCCGTTCGGCTACCTGCGCCTTCGCAGGCCCGACTACGCGGCCCCGGATCTGGTGCGCTGGGCCGAGCGGGTGCAGGCGCAGCCGTGGGAGCGGGCGTTCGTCTTCTTCAAGCACGAGGACGAGGGCGCGGGACCGCGCATGGCGATGCAGTTCCTGGAGGTCGCCGGGCGCTGACGCGAGGCCCGCGGGGAGCCTCCGGGGACCACGGGGACGAGAGCGCGGGCAACCCTCCAGGGGAGCTCCGCATCGAACATCGACTGGGTGGGGACGGAGGTCGGGACGGCCTCCAGGGTGGGTCGAGAGCTGGCTGCCCGATCCAGGCGGGGCGCGGAACGCGACCCTGCCGTTCGCAGGCTGCACACCGCGTCGGGCATGCCCGGCGCGGTGTATTCTTTTTCCGGGGATTCGGCATGATCTCTGTCGAGGGGGTGACGAAGCGCTACGGCGATCTGGTCGCCGTGGACGGTCTGACGTTCGAGGTGGACCGGGGGGAGGTGGTGGGGTTCCTCGGGCCGAACGGCGCGGGCAAGACCACCACCATGCGCATGCTCACCGGGACGTTGCAGCCGGACGAGGGCGAGGTGCTCTTCGAGGGCTCCCCGATCGGTCGCGACCTGACCGCGGCGAAGCGGCGCGTCGGGTATCTGCCGGAGGCGAACCCGCTGTACGACGAGATGCTCGTGGCGGAGTATCTCGAGTACGTCGCGGAGCTCCGGCGGCTCACGGGGCCCGAGCTGCGCTCGGGGGTGTCCGATGCGGTCGACGAGACCGACATCGCGGACGTCTTCTACAGGCCCGTCGGCGAGCTCTCCAAGGGCTACAGACAGCGGATCGGCCTGGCCGCGGCGATCCTCCACCGCCCCGAGGTGCTGATCCTGGACGAGCCCACCGAGGGGCTCGACCCGAACCAGCGCGTCGAGATCCGGCGGTTGGTGAGCGCGCTCGGGCGGGAGCGCACGGTCCTGCTCAGCACGCACGTAATGCAGGAGGTGGAGGCCACCTGCTCGCGCCTGATCATCCTGCGGCGCGGGAGCCTGGCCGCCGACGGGAGCGTGCAGGAGCTGCTCGCGCGCGGGAAGGGCGCGGCACGCTACGTGGTGGAGGCGGAGGGTGACGGCGTCGCCGTGGTGCTCGCCGGCCTTCCCGGCGTGAGCGCGCACGAGGCGCAGCAGGTGGACGGGCGGACCCGCGTAAGCCTGGACGCGCCCGGCGACGACGAGCTGCGCCCGGCGATCTTCGGGCTGGCCCGCGACCACGGGTGGACGCTCTGGGAGCTGCACCGTGAGCGCGCGAGCCTCGAGCAGCTCTTCCGCGACCTGACCTCCGAGCCGACGGGACAGCCCGCGGCGGAGGGAGGAGCGCAGGACGACGGCCACGCGAACGGCTCCGGCGACGGCCTCGCGGCCGACGAGGAGGTGGCCCGATGATCCGCTCGACGTGGACCGTGGCCCGCAGGGAGCTGCGCGGCTACTTCGACCACCCGACCGCGTACGTGCTCGCCGTGGCGTTCCTGGCCGTGTCGCTCTTCCTGGCCTTCCGCAGCATGTACGCGCAGAGCGTCGCCTCGCTGAGGCCGATCTTCGACCTCCTCCCGATCCTCTTCGCGGTGTTCGTGCCGGCGGCCACGATGCGCTCCCTCGCCGAGGAGCGGCGCGGGCGCACGCTCGACTGGCTGCTTGCGCAGCCGGTCGACGAGATGGAGGTCGTCCTCGGGAAGTTCCTCGGCGACTGGATCTTCGTCCTGGTCGTGCTGGCCGGGACGGTGCCGACGGCGCTGGGCGTCCTCGCCGTGTCCGATGCCGACGGCGGCATCGTCGTCGCGCAGTACGTGGGCGCCGCGCTCCTGGCGGCGCAGCTGGTGGCGGTGGGGCTGTGGGCCTCGAGCGTGACGCGCAACCAGATCACCGCGTTCATCACCGCGGCGGTGCTGAGCTTCGCGCTCTTCCTCATGGGCCACCCGGTCGTGCAGATCGGGCTGCCCCCGCTCCTCTCCGGGCTGGTGGCGCGCCTCTCTGTGCTCAGCCACTTCCAGAACGTGGCGCGCGGCGTCATCGACCTGCGCGACGTGCTCTACTTCCTCTCCACCGCGGCGCTCTTCCTCGTCCTCGCCGTCGCGGCGGTGAGCCGCGAGCGGCTGAGCCACGCGGGCGGCGACTACCGGCGGCTCCGCCTTGGCGCGCTGGTGACCGCGGCGCTCGTGGTCGCGCTCAACCTGCTGGGTAGCCACGTGCGCGGGCGCCTCGATCTGACGCGCGGCAACCTCTACACGCTCGCCGACGGCACGCGCTCGCTCCTGGGCGACCTCGACGACATCGTGCAGGTGAAGCTGTTCGCGTCGAGCGAGCTTCCGCCGGAGGTCCAGCTCCAGCTCAGGGACGTGCGCGACCTGCTCTCCGACATGCAGCGCGCCTCCGACGGCAAGCTCGTGGTGACGGAGCAGAACCCGGACAAGGACAGCGACGCCGCACAGGAGGCGTCGTCGTTCGGGATCTCTCCGATCGAGTTCAACGTGCTGCGCAACGACGAGTTCCAGGTCAAGCGCGGCTACTACGGCCTCGCGATCGTCTACGCCGACAAGCACCAGGTGATGCCGGTCATCCAGAGCACGGACGACCTCGAGTTCAAGTTGGCGTCCACGATCTCCGGAATGACGTCCACCCAGAAGCGTGGCGTCGCCTTCGTGACCGACGGCGAGGCGATGGGCCCGTATGCGATCCCCGGTCTGTCCGAGAGCCTCTCGGACCGGTTCCAGCTCCGCGCGGTACGGATCGAAGGGGATTCGGTCCCGGCGATCTCGCGCGACTCGACCGACGTGCTGGTGGTCGCGGCGCCGCAACAGCCGCTCGATTCGGCGGCCGTCCGGCGCGTGCGCGACTTCGTGGACGCGGGCGGCTCGGTGCTCGTCATGATCGAGCCGGTCCAGATCGACGGGCAGTCCATGTCGGCGATGCCCATGCGCTCCGGGCTCGAGGACTTCCTCGGGCAACACGGCATCACGGTGAGCGGCGACGTCGTGTACGACCTCGCCTCCAGCCAGAACGTCTCGCTCGGCAGACGTGGGCTGTTCAACGTCGTCGCGCCCTATCCGCTCTGGCCGATCGTGGTGCCGTCGCGGACGCACCCGATCACGCAGGGGCTCAACTCCCTCACGCTCGCGTGGGCGGGACCGCTCGTGGTGAAGGACACCGCCCACGTGACCCCCATCCTGACCACCACGGAGTCGGCGGGCGTCCGGCCCGCGGGCGGCTCGATCGCGGCCGACCAGGACTGGGGGAGCCAGGCCGACGACGACCTGGCGGTGCGCACGGTCGCGGTGGCGGTGGACCCGGGGGCGGACGCGAAGACGGGCCGTATGGTCGTGGTGGACGACGGCACCTTCCTGCAGGGTCAGTTCGTGCAATCGGACCCGCAGAACGTGGTGTTCGTGGCGAACGCCATCGACTGGCTCGCGCAGGACGAGGCGCTCATCCGCATCCGCTCGAAGGACAGGACGCCCCCCGCGCTCTCCTTCGAGTCGGACCTCGGCAAGAGCCTTCTGAAGTGGGGCAACCTGGTCGGCATGCCGCTCCTGTTCGTCCTCGCCGGACTCCTGTGGGTGGGTGGCCGGCGCAGGCGCGCGCAGGCGCGGTGGAAGGAGGTGGTCGCATGAGCGCGTCGACGCTGAAGAAGCTGGTGCTGGCGCTGGTGGTGGTCGTCCTGCTCTGGGGTGGGGTCTCCGTGCTGTCCGGAAAGGGTGGGCCGAAGGCTCCCACCGGGGAGATCGCCGGCGTCCTGGACGGACTCACGCAGAGCGCCGTGGTGGCGGTGCACATGGCGCGCCCCGGAGACACGCTCGCGCTGGTGCGCGACGGCGACGCGTGGCGGGTGAACGGCTGGGACGCGGACTCGGCGGCCGTGGCGGGGTTCTTCACCACGCTCGCCGACACGCACATCGGCGAGCTGGTCGCCACGAATCCGGCCAACCATGCGCGCATGGGCGTGAGCGAGGACAGCGCGTGGACGGTCGTGTTCCACGTGGGCGGCGCGTCGCGCACCCTCCTGGTGGGTGGGCGCGGGCCGCGCTACGGGACCGCGTACGTCCGGATGCCGGGGCAGGACGCGGTCTATCTGGCCGAGGGTGACCTGCGCGCGCGCATGGACCGCTCCCTGGCCGAGTGGCGCAGGAAGCGGTTGGCCGCGGTGGACACCGGCGCGGTCGCGCGCATCGAGGTGGAGCGTGGCGATGCGCCGTACGCGGTGGTGCGCGCCGACAGCTCGTGGACGCTCGAGGGTGGCGCGAAGGCGGACTCGAGCGCGGTCTCGGCGATGCTCACCGCCCTCGCGGACCTACGGGCCGACGGCTTCGCGGCGGCGGGCGACTCGGTGGCCGGGCTCGCGCAGGAGGTCGCGCTGCGCGCGCTCTCGGCCTCGGGGGACACGCTCGCGGCGCTCACCTTCGGCGAAGGGAGCGGCACCCGGTGGGTGCGCGCGCGCGGCGACTCGATCGTCTACACGATGTCGGCGTGGCGCCTCGACCGCCTGGCGCCGACCCGCGACAAGGTGGTCCCGGGCGGCTGAGCGCGCGGCGGTGCGCCCGTGACCGGGGCACCCCGCCGCGTCAGTCGGTGCCGAAGCGGATCCCCTGGGCCAGCGGGAGCTCCGTGCTCCAGTTGACCGTGTTGGTCTGACGCCTCATGTACGCCTTCCACGCGTCGGATCCGGACTCGCGGCCGCCGCCCGTCTCCTTCTCGCCGCCGAAGGCGCCGCCGATCTCCGCGCCGCTGGTGCCGATGTTCACGTTCGCGATGCCGCAGTCCGAGCCGCGGTGCGAGAGGAAGTGCTCCGCCTCGCGCACGTTCTCGGTGAAGATCGCGGACGACAGCCCCTGCGGCACGCCGTTGTGGATCTCCAGGGCCTCCCCGATCTCGTCGACCGCCTGCGCGGGCGACGCGTCGCGCGAGCCGTACTCCAGGATGTAGAGGATCGGGGCGAACGTCTCCTCCTGGACGATGTCGTACTCGTTGCGCGCGCCCGCGATGCACGGCGTGACGTAGAGCCCGCCGGGATGAGCGTCGTCGTGCAGGCGGTCGCCGCCGTAGAGGATGACACCGCCTTCCTCGACCACGCGCCGCTTCGCGGTGAGCAGGTCCTTCACGGCCTGCTCGTTGACGACGGGGCCCATGAGCGTCTTCGCGTCCATCGGGTCGCCGATGGGGATCGTGCCGTACGCCGCGACCAGCCTGCGCACGAGCTCGTCCTTGACGGAGGCGTGCACGATGATGCGCCGCGTGCTCGTGCAGCGCTGGCCCGCCGTGCCGACCGCGCCGAAGAGGATCGCGGGGAGCACCAGGTCCAGGCGCGCGTGCGGCGTGACGATGATCGCGTTGTTGCCGCCCAGCTCGAGGATCGTGCGCCCGAGGCGCTCGCCCACGACCTGCGCGACGTGCCTGCCCACAGGCGTGCTCCCCGTGGCGGAGACGAGCGGGACGCGCGCGTCGTGCAGGAGGCGGTCGCCCACCGTCGAGCCCTTCCCGACCACCAGCGAGAAGATCGCGGGGTCGACGCCGGCCTCCTCGCACACGGCGGCCGCGATCTTGGTGACTGCGATGGCCGTCAGCGGGGTCTTCGACGCGGGCTTCCAGAGCGTCGCGTCGCCGCACACGGCCGCCAGCGTGGCGTTCCAGCTCCACACCGCGACGGGGAAGTTGAACGCGCTGATCACGCCCACCACGCCGAGCGGGTGCCACTGCTCGCGCATGTGGTGGTCCCGGCGCTCGGACTGCATGGTCAGCCCGTAGAGCTGACGCGACAGGCCGACGGCGAAGTCGCAGATGTCGATCATCTCCTGCACCTCGCCCCGACCCTCCGCGAGGATCTTCCCCATCTCGAGGGTGACGAGCGCGCCGAGGTCGTCCTTCTTCTCGCGCAGCCGGTTCCCCAGCAGGCGGACGACCTCGCCGCGCCTCGGCGCCGGCGCCTTCCGCCACTCGAGGAACGCCGCGTGGGCGCGCGCGACGATGTCGTCGTACTCGTCCTCGGTCACCTGGCGCACCGTTGCCAGCCGCCGCCCGTCGCTGGGGGAGAACACGTCGAGGTCGGGGCCGGAGCCCACCCACGCGCCGGCGAAGCCGCCGGCGCTCACGTCGTCGATACCGAGGGACCGGAGGATCTGTTCGCTCATGCTTCGGTTCCGGGAATGCGCGCCCGGGGGGCGCGGTCACGTCGATGGAGTTGCCGGACGGCCGGATGCCGGCCAGCCAAGAAGTCTCTCACGGGAGTAGGCGGATTGGAAGGGTTCGCACGCCCCTGCCGGGACGGCGATGGAACGTCGCAGCTTATTCTCGGTTATGCCCGTGAGCCCATATCCGCGAGATCCGACGAAAGGACCACACATGGCGCGAGAATGGCTGGAGCGCGACGACCTCTCGGTGTTCGTCGTCGCCGGTGCTCCCAAGGGGTTCAATCGGCGTCTCAAGAGCTATCTGCAGAAGGAGCTCGGGCAGGACACCGAGTCGCTGCGCTTGAAGGACGACCTGGCGGAGTGGGTGCTCGCGAGGGTCCAGGGCGAGTATCGACGCGACTCGCAGCGCAGCCCCGCGTCGCGTGCGCTCTGGCGCGCGTTCCGGGCGCTGGCGGCCGCGCGCTACCACCTGCGTGGCGACGAGAAGCGCGAGGCCGAGCTGCGCAAGCTGCGCGACCAGGTGGAGGCGTACTGGGTGGAGACGAGCCCCATGCTCAGGAGCGGCCAGGAGGAGAACTGAGCGGCGCTCCGTCGTCGAGCACAGGCGCGGACGAACCGAGCCCCCGGAGCGGAAGACCGCCCCGGGAGCCCGTCGTTCGTGGGACCGGCCGATCCGTCAGTAGCCGGCGCCCCGGTCGTCCACGCCGCGCAGCGTCAGCGTGTCCGTGAGGCGCACCGTGATGCGGCTGCCCGACTGGATCTTCGCGGCGCCGTTCGTCGCCGCGACGGCGATCGTGGCGCTCGAGCCGGTGTCCGGCGTGCCCATCGCCATCGCGGACGTACCCGTGCCCTTCGCCTGCGCGATGAGCGCCTCCGCCTCGGCGCCGGTCTTCACGGTCTGCGCCGGCTCGGCGTTGGCCTGGTCGCTGGACGTGGGCTGGAGCTGCGTGCCGGTGATCGTCCCGTTCACCGGGCGCCAGTCGTCGTCCACCTGCACGGACACGAGGCGCGCGGCCACGAGCGCGGGGGAGCCCTCGGCTCCGGAGACCGCTTCGGTGACGGTCCACCGGGCCTTCGTGCCCGCCTCGAGCACGACATCGCCCGTCGCGTCGGCCACGTCGGTACCGAGGGTCGCGGTGAAGTTGTCGCCCGGCCGGAAGTTGTCCGAGGCCACGTCGTCGTCCACCGTGAACGTCATCGACGTGCCGGCGGGCACCGCGACGTTCGCGACCTCGGTGTCCTCGGGGGCGTTGCGCGACTCGGCTGGGTTGCACGCGGTGACGCCGAGGCCGACGGCCAGGGCCACCGCGAGGGGTCGGAAGTCGGTTTTGCGGAACATGTCAGGGTCCTCCTTGCGCCGCTCTTTGCGGGCATGATGGGCTCACCCCGGTGCGGGATGCGTCCCGTTCGGATCCCCACGAGGTGCAACGCCCGTGCCAGCGACCCGTCCCGGGAAGGGACCGTGGCGGCCAGGCGACAGCTGTCGTCCGCGTGCAGCGATGCGGGGTCGGGACGCCACGGCCGGGAAAGCCGCGGTGGCGAGCCGGCGGGTCGCTCGTCGGCGTGGCGCATATCGCCGGCGTGCCGCTGCATGACAGGCGCGCGGGTCGGCCGTATCCTGTCCGGCATGGCCGACCACCCGCGCGGATGCAGGCGGATCGTCGCGGCGCTCCTCTGCGCCGCGGGGGCGGGGTGCACCCGCGAGCGCGCACCGGTCCTCGTGCAGGACCCGGCGGGGTGGGTCGATCCGCTCATCGGCACGGCCAACGGGGGAAATACCGTGCCGGGCGCCGTCGTCCCGTTCGGCATGGTCCAGTGGAGCCCCGAGACCACGCGGGGTGACGCCACCCGCCGTCCGGCTCCGGGCGGCTACCAGTACGACGCGACCCGCGTGCGCGGCTTCAGCCTCACGCACCTGTCGGGGACGGGGTGCCGCGGCGCCTCGGGCGACGTCCCCTTCCTGCCCTGGACGGACAGCGTGCGCGCGTCCCCCTCCGCGGACGCGGAGGACCGCGTCTACGCGGTGCGGTTCAGCCACCCCAACGAGCACGCGGAGCCGGGCTACTACGGCGTGCGCCTCGCCTCGGGCGTCTCCGTCGAGCTGACCGCGACCACGCGCACCGGCTCGGGTCGCTTCACCTTCCCGCCCGACGGGCCCTCCAGGCTCCTCCTCCGCACCTCCGACTCCGAGGTGGGCTCGAGCGACGCCAGGGCCCGGGTCGACGTGGACGCCCACACGGTCAGCGGCCAGGTGTCGAGCGGGAACTTCTGTGGCTACATCGACCCGGTAACCCGCAAGAGCTACTACACGCTCTACTTCGTCGCCGCGTTCGACCGACCCTTCGCGGAGACGGGCGCGTGGACGGACAAGGCGCTTCACCCGGGGGCGCTCGAGGCGCGCGGCGGCACGACGTTCGGCCGCGACGGCTACCCGGTGGGCGGGCGGGGCTCGGGCGTGTGGGTCGGATTCGACACCGCGGAGGGCACGTCCGTGAACGTGCGCGTCGGCATCTCCTACGTCGGGCTGGCCGAGGCGCGCGCCAACCTGGAGACGGAGAACCCGGAGGGGACCGCGTTCGAGTCGGTGCGCGCCGCCGCGCGCGCGGCGTGGAACGACCGCCTCCTGCAGGTCCGGGTGGGCGGAGGGACGCCGGCGCGCCTGCGCACCTTCTACACGGCGCTCTACCACGCGCTGCTCCACCCCAACGTGTTCAGCGACGCGGACGGGAGGTACGCGGGCTTCGACGGGCGGGTGCACCCGCTGGCCGAGGGGCAGGACGCGCAGTACGCGAACTTCTCCGGGTGGGACGTCTACCGCTCGCAGCTCCAGCTCGTCGCCCTCCTCGACCGCAAGGTCGCGAGCGACATCGCGCAGTCGCTCCTGGCGCAGGCCGACCAGAACGGAGGCGTGTGGGACCGCTGGACGCACAACAGCGGGGCGACGCACGTGATGGAGGGGGACGCGTCGGCCGCCGCGATCGCGGGGATGCACGCCTTCGGCGCGGAGGCCTTCGACGCGGCCGCGGCGTTCGCCTCGCTCGCGCGCGCGGCGCGCGTGCCGACGGCGCTCGACTCGAGCGACGTGGGGTGCCGCGTGATGTGCCCCGGCCAGCGGCCGTCGCTCGACGCCTGGCTCACGCTCCACTACATCCCGGCGCAGGCCAACGCGTGGGGCGGCGCGGGGGAGACGCTCGAGGACGCGATCGCCGACTTCGGACTGTCGCAGATGGCCGCGCGCCTGGGCGACGACGAGGCACACCACGAGTTCCTCGAGCGCTCGGGATACTGGCGGAACCTGTTCAACGCCGCCGCCACGCCCGGGCGCGGCTACATCCAGGACCGGAACGCGGACGGAAGCTGGACGGAGCTCGTCCCCGCGTCGAGCCGGGGCTTCGCCGAGGGGTCGAGCGCGCAGTACACCTGGATGGTGCCCTTCGACGTGCGCGGCCTCTTCGACGCGATGGGCGGCGACACGTCGGCGCTCACGCGCCTGGACGACTTCTTCCGCATGCCGGACGGGGGGTGGGCGTTGACGGGGCTCGGGGGGATGCACGCCGAGATGGACAACGAGCCCACGGTGGGGACGCCCTTCCTCTACCTTTTCGCCGGTCGTCCCGACCGCGCCCAGGAGACGCTGCGGCGCGTGCTCGACGACCTGTGGAGCGATCGCCCGCACGGGATCCCCGGCAACGACGACCTCGGCGAGATGTCCTCGTGGTACGTGTGGGTGGCCACGGGGCTCTACCCGGCGATCCCCGGGCGCGCCGAGCTCGTGGTGGGGACGCCGCTCTTCCCGGCGGTGGAGGTGCACCGACGCGGCGGGCCGGTGATCCGCGTGGACGCGCCGGGCGCCGACACGCTCGTGTACGTGCGCGGCCTGCGTGTCGACGGCGACCCCTCGACGCGCTCGTGGCTTCCCGGGGACTTCGTCGGCAGGGGCGGCACGCTCCGCTTCACGTTGTCCGCGGACCCGGACACCCTCTGGGGGCGCGGCGCCGACGACGTGCCGCCGTCGTTCGGGCCGGGCGGATAGGGAGGGAGCGGGCGCGTCGCGCGGGCGCCGTGGGCGCTACCAGCCGCTTCCGCCGTTGCCCTCCTTCGGCGCCGACCGGGTGCGCACGAGGCGCACGTTGCCGCGGCCGAAGAGCTTCTGGAGCGCCTGCACCGTCTCGGCGTCGGCGGCCGCGCGCAGCGAGCGCGAGCGGAGCCTCGGCGCGGCCTCGCCGTTGTCGGAGCCGACCTGGAGGAGGACGGGCGCCGCGCCCGGGTGGGCGGCCAGGATGCGCTTCGCCTCGGAGAACGCCGAGTCCGGGAAGCGCGACCCGAGCTCGAGCTCGATCTGCAGCGACAGCTCACCCGAGCCGGTGAGCTCGTCCAGCGGGCGAGCGGCGTCGAGGAAGAGGGGCGGGTCCTCCTCGTCGCGCTCCCGGCTGCTGACCTTCCCGGTCACGAGCACGACGGCGTCCTGGGCGAGGATCTCCTTGTAGCTCTGCCACGCGTCGCGGAAGGCGAGGATCGTCGCGGTCCCATGGAAGTCCTCGACGGTGATCTTCCCCCACTCCGAGTTGTCCTTGCGCGAGATCTGGCGCGCCACCGACGTCACCACGCAGGCCAGCTCCACCGCCTGGCCCGGATAGCTGCCGAGCGTGGCGGAGGTGACCGGCTCGAAGGCGCGCACCACCTCGCGGTAGCGGTCGAGCGGGTGGCCCGAGATGAAGAAGCCGAGCGCCTCCTTCTCCCGCGCGAGGCGCTCCGGCTCGGGCCAGTCGGGGACGTTGGGGAGCGGCGGCACGGTGCGCGGTAGCGCGGAGGCGTCGCCGAAGAGCGAGCCCTGCCCGGCCTCCTGCTCGGCGTGGCGCGCCTGGACCTCCGCGTACGCGGTGTCGAGCCCGGCGAGGAGGCGCGAGCGCATCCCGAAGGCGTCGAGCGCCCCGGAGGCGATGAGCGCCTCGCACGCGCGCTTGTTGAGCGCGCGCGTGTCGATGCGCTCCAGGAAGTCGAAGAGCGAGGTGAACGCCCCGCCCCCAGTCCGGGCCTCGATCACCGAGTGGACGGCCCCGGCGCCGACGCCGCGCACCGCCCCGAGGCCGAAGCGGATCTGGTTGGCGTCGGTGACCGTGAACTTCCACCCGGACTCGTTCACGTCCGGCGCGAGCACCTCGACCGGGTCCTCGAGCTTCGGCACGAAGCGCGGCAGGTCGCGGCACTCGCCGATGTACTTCACCACGTCGTCGGTCTTGTCCAGCACCGACGACAGGAGCGCGGCCATGAACTCGGCCGGGTAGTGCGCCTTGAGCCAGGCGGTGTGATAGGAGACGAGCGAGTAGGCCGCGGAATGACTCTTGTTGAATCCATATCTTCCGAACGTCTCGATCTGCTCGGCGAGGTCGTCCGCCAGGCGCTTGTCGATGCCGCGCTCGACGACGCGCGCCACGAACTTCGTCAGCTCCTTCCGGATGAGCTCGGCGTCCTTCTTCCCCACGGCCTTGCGCAGCACGTCCGCCTCGCCGAGCGAGTAGCCCGCGAGGACGTTGGCGATGCGCATCACCTGCTCCTGGTACACGATCACGCCGTACGTCGGCTCGAGCGTCTTCTCGAGGTCGGGGTGCGGATACCTCACGGGCTCGCGCCCGACCTTGCGGCGGATGTACACGTCCGTCATGCCGGAGTCGAGCGGGCCCGGGCGGATGAGCGCGTTCGTGGCGACGAGGTCGTCGAAGCGGTCGCACTTCATCGACCGCAGCTTGTCGTTCGCGAGGCTCGACTCGAACTGGAACACCCCTGCCGTGCCGCCGCGCGCCAGCATGCGGTAGACCGCGGGGTCGTCGAGGGGGAGGTCGTCGATGGTCTCGTAGACGTCTCCGGTCTCCGGGTTCTGCAGCGCGCCGTGGCGCGCCCTCACCATGTCCACGGCGTCGTGGATGACCGTGAGCGTCTTGAGGCCCAGGAAGTCCATCTTGAGCATCCCGGCCTCGTCCAGGCAGTTCATGTCGTACTGGGTGACGACCATCGCGTCGTCCCCGTCCGAGCTGCCGTTCTTCCCGGTCTGGATGCACACCGGCACGTACTCGTCCAGCGGGCCCGGCGCGATCACCACGCCCGCCGCGTGCACCGACGCGTGCCGCGACAGCCCCTCGAGCGTCATCGAGTAGTCGAAGAGCTGCCGGTGCCGCTCGTCCAGGTTGTAGAGGTCCTTGACCTCCTTGAGGCCCTTCACCGCCTCCTCGACCGTGAACGACTGGCCAGGGGCGTTCGGGATGAGCTTCGCGATCCGGTCCGTCTCGCCGGGCTCGAAGCCGAGCGTGCGACCCACGTCGCGGATCACGGCCCGGCTCTTCATCGTCCCGAAGGTGATGATCTGCCCGACCGCGTCCTTCCCGTACTTCCGGCGCGTGTACTCGATCACCTCCCCACGCCGCTCGAAGCAGAAGTCGATGTCGATGTCCGGCATCGAGATCCGCTCGGGGTTGAGGAAGCGCTCGAAGAGGAGGTCGTGCTCGATGGGGTCGAGGTTCGTGATCCCGAGGGAGTAGGCGACGAGCGAGCCCGCCGCCGAGCCGCGCCCGGGGCCGACGGGGATGTCGCGCTCCCGCGCCCAGCGGATGAAGTCCTGCACGATGAGGAAGTAGCCGGCGTAGCCCGTCCCCTTGATGACGCCGATCTCGTACGCGAAGCGCTCCGCGGCCGCGTCGGGGAGGGGGTCGCCGTAGCGCTCCTTCGCCCCGACGAGCGCGAGGCGCTCCAGGAAGGCGTTCTCGTCGGTCTGCCCCCCGGGGAGGGGAAAGGCCGGCAAGTGGTACGACTTCTCGAAGACCACGTCGACCGCGTCGCCGATCGCCAGCGTGTTCTCCAGCACGTCCGGGCGGTCGGCGAAGCGCTCGGCGATCTCCGGGGCGCTCTTGAAATAGAGCCCGCCGTCGTAGCGCATGCGGGCCGGATCGTTCCGATCCTTGCCGAGGCCGATGCACAGGAGGACGTCGTGGGCCTCGTGGTCGGCGGCGGTCAGGAAGTGCGCGTCGTTCGTGGCGACCACCGGGAGCCCGAGCTCGTCGGCCAGGGCGAAGACCCTGCGGTTGAGCTCTTCCTGGCCCGGCGTGTCGTGCGCCTGCACCTCGAGGTAGTAGCGCCCGTCGAAGAGGTTGGCGTACCACGTGGCGGCCTCGCGCGCGGCGTCCGGGTCGTCGGCCAGGAGGTGGCGGGCGACCTCGCCGGCCATGCAGGCGCTGGAGACGATGATGCCCTCGTGGTGCCTGGCCAGGACCTCCCGGTCGATGCGCGGGCGGTGGTAGAAGCCCTCCGTGTATCCGATCGAGGAGAGCTTGACCAGGTTGCGGTACCCCTGGAGGTCGCGGGCCAGCAGCACCAGGTGGTAGTACGCGCGCTCCCCCTGTCCCGAGCGCGAGCGGTCGCGCCGGTCGCCGGGGGCGACGTACGCCTCCATCCCGATGATCGGCTTGATCCCCCCCTTCGTCGCCGCCTTGTGGAAGCTCCAGGCCCCGAACATGCATCCGTGGTCCGTGAGGGCCAGGGCGGGCATCTCGAGCTCCTGCGCCCTGCGCACCAGGTCGCGGATGCGGTTGGCGCCGTCGAGGAGCGAGTACTCGGAGTGGGTATGGAGGTGGACGAAGCTCACTTCGGACGCGCGACATGGGGGTAGGGGCGCCGGCGGACGGACCATTGTAGCGGCGGGCGCGGCGCGCGATCAATCGCGCGCGGACGACACCCCGCGGGTGGCGCGGATTCCTGGGCGACGATGCCGCCAGCGGCGCGCAGGGGTGCCCTCCGAACGCGAGGCTGGCACCTCCCGGAGGCCGTGTGGTAGACTGGCCGGACCGGCGCGCCGATGCGCCGGGGGGCGATGATTCCGACGACGACGACGAAGAAGAGGAGCGCGCAGCGATGCCCGAGCAGACGCAGGGGATCAGGGGGGAGCGGGGGACGTCCTGCTCATGGTGGGGACGATGAAGGGCGCCTTCCTCTTCCACTCGAGCGGGGACGGCGCCTGGGACGTGGACGGCCCGCATTTCCCGGGCGAGGAGGTCTACGCCATGGCGCTCGACGCGCGCGGCGGCGGGAACACGCTGTGGGCCGCCCCGGGGAACCCGTTCTTCGGGACCACGCTGCGCCGCTCGGACGACCTCGGGGCCAACTGGTCGGGGAAGGACGAGCGCCCGGTCAAGTTCCCGGAGGATTCGGAGCTCTCGGTGAAGCGGATCTGGCAGATCCGGCCCGGTCGCGCGGACGAGGCCGGGAAGATGTACCTGGGGGTGGAGCCCTCCTGCCTCTTCCGGAGCACGGACGGCGGGGAGAGCTGGGCGCCCGTGGAGGGTTTCATGAACCACGAGCACCGGCAGTTCTGGCAGCCGGGCGCGGGTGGGCTGTGCCTGCACACGATCCTCCCCGACCCCCACGGGGGCGATCGCATCCTCGTGGCGTTCTCGACGGGCGGCGTGTACCGGAGCGACGACGGCGGCGCTTCCTGGCGGCCCCGCAACGTGGGCGTGCGCGCCCAGTTCCTCCCCGACCAGCACCCCGAGTTCGGCCAGTGCGTGCACAAGGTGGTGCACCACCCCGAGCGCCCGGAGCGCCTCTTCCTGCAGAACCACTGGGGGCTGTACCGGAGCGACGACTGGGGCGACCAGTGGACGGACATCGCCAACGGCGTGCCCTCCGACTTCGGCTTCGCGATGGCGATGCATCCGCACGACCCCGACACCGTCTACATCGTGCCGCTCGAGTCGGACATGTTCCGCTGCACGCCCGAGGCGAAGCTGAGGGTGTACCGCACCCGCGACGCCGGTGCTTCCTGGGAGCCCCTCACGGAGGGCCTGCCGCAGGAGGGCGCCTTCGAGACCGTGCTCCGCGACGCGATGGACACCGCCCCCACGAAGGCGGGGGGCGTGTACTTCGGGACGCGCAGCGGGAAGGTGTACGCCTCGGGGGACGCGGGCGATTCGTGGTCTCAGGTCGTGGACGGCCTTCCGCCGGTCGTGTGCGTCAAGGCCGCGGTGCTGTCGTGAGCGTTCGCGTCGTGCTTCCGGCCCAGCTCCGCGAGCTGGCCGGCGGTCGGGCGAGCGTGCACCTGGAGGGAAGCCCGGGCACCGTGGAGGAGGCGCTGGACGCGCTCCGCGCCACGCTGCCCGGCGTCTACGATCGGGTCGTCACCGAGCGACGCGAGCTGCGCCCGCACATCAACGTCTTCGTCGGCGCGGAGGACATCCGCTGGTCCGGGGGCCTCGGCACGCCGCTCGACGAGGGGAGCGAGGTGGTGATCCTCCCAGCGGTGAGCGGAGGCTGAGGATGGCCGCGGCCGAGCCCCGCGCGCGCGCCTCCGGACCCTTCTTCCTGCTCCCTTCGCTCGCGCTCGTGGTGGCCGCGGCGATCCTGGGCTTCTCGTTCGTGAAGGGGCGGCGGCCGGCCGGCACGGTGAGCGTGGTGGGCTCGGCGACCGTGCCGTTCACGTCCGACGTCGTGAAGTGGCGCGTCACGCTCATGCGCCAGGTCGAGATGGGTGGCGAGGTGGCGGGCTACGCCCGACTCGCCGAGGATCGCACGCGCTTCCTGGCCCGCCTCGCCGACGGGGGCGTGCCGGCCGGGGACGTCTCCGTGCAGCCGGTGACGACGGGCGGCGTCTGGGACCGCGACGGTCGCCAGACCGGCGTGCAGCTCCGCCAGAGCCTCCTGGTCGTGAGCCGCGACGTGGACGCGGTCGAGCGCCTGGCGCTCGACCCCGGCGACCTGATCCGTGACGGGCTGGGGCTGGAGAACTCCGCCCTGGAGTATTTCTTCGACGGCATCGCCGACCTGAAGCGATCGCTCCTGCGCCAGGCGCGTGAGGACGCCCAGGCGAGGGCGGAGGAGATCGCGGGCGACGCGCTCGGGGACGTGCTGGACGCCCAGGCGGGGGTCTTCCAGATCCGCGAGCCGTACTCCACCGAGGTGCAGGGCTACGGCGTCTACAGCACGTCGACGCGCGCGAAGGAGATGACGGTCACCGTGCACGCCACCTTCGCGGTGCGGTAGCAACCGGCGAAGGTGGGCCGACCGTCCGCTACGAGGCGCCGCAGCGGAAGGAGTCGAGGATCGTCTGCAGCTGGATCATGTACTCGTACTTGTCCTTCCCCGGCGCATACAGCCACGCGTCGAGCAGGTACATGCGATCCTGCCGCGGGCACGTCACGGCGCGCGTGATGAACGGGCCGGCCGCGGGCCAGTCCAGCTCGGGCGGGTTCTTCCACTGCGCCTGGATCTGGTAGGCCGGGCGCCCCTCGTAGTCGAACGACGTGGTGTCCGCCTGGCTCAGGTCGAGGTCCTGCGGCTCGTTGTACGTGGCGGCCACCTGGGCCCGCCAGTCGAGGAGACCCTGCCGCGAGAAGTCCATCGGGATCGGGGACCGCCAGGTGACGGCGATCTGCCGGATGAGCTCGGAGGGGTCGGGGTTGTCGTTCCGGAAGACGTAGATCGAGTCCTGCGCGTTCCAGCGATAGACCGACGGGAGGACCAGCCTGAAGCCGGCCATGCGCGCGAGGGAGTCCGCCAGCGCCGAGTCCGTGCCCGACATGTACATCCGGTTGCGAGCATACTCCCGGAACTGGTCGTCGAGCGTCGCGTTGATGCCGTCGAGGTTCGCGCGGACGGCCGCGGCCTCCTGTCCGTGCTCCGCGACGATGATCGTGGCCTGTTGGTCGCGCGCCCAGACGTCGTACGCGTGGTAGAGCCCGGGCCCCGACGCGCCGCCGCGGACCCTGGCCAACGCCTCCTGCATCCAGGGCTCGTCCCCGGTGCCCACCAGGAGGAGCTGACGGAAGCGCTTGAGGTTGCGCCACTCCGTCCCGCCCGGATCCTGCCAGGTGACGTTGAACGTCTTCTCGGTGCGCACGGTCCGGATCGTCGGCTCGAGCGCGTCGTAGACGTCCTCGCCCACGTCGTTCCACACGTCGGGGCTCATCACCGCGATGACGCTCGTGAAGTCGCCGTAGGCGGGCCTGGAACCGGTGCACCCCGTCGAGGCGATCAGGAGGACGGCGAGGGCGGCGGTGGGAGCGAGCTTGCGCATGGCATCGACCGGCCAGGGGGATCGGCGGCGTCTCTCCTTCTTACCTGCGGCTCCGCCGGGGGTTTCTTCGTCGACCTCAGGACGGCGCGGCGCCGAGGTTGCGTTCGAGGAGCGCCGTGGGGTCCGGATCGCGCCCCATGAACTCGCGGAAGAGGACGTCGGGCTCCTCGGAGTCGCCGCGCGACAGGATGCACTCCACGTACCTGCGTCCCGTGGCCCGGTCGAAGATCCCCGCCTCCCGGAAGCGCGTGAACACGTCCGCGTCGAGCACCTCCGACCACAGGTAGCTGTAGTACCCCGAGGCGTAGCCCCCGGCGAAGAGATGCGTGAAGGAGGTGAGCGCGTGCAGGTCCGCGAAGCGGTCCGCCGGCGAGAAGCTCCGGAAGTGCGCCCGCGCGAAGGCCATCACCTGGGAGCCCTGCTCGCGGTCGAGCGCCTCGTCGGGGTTCCCCTCGGCGCGGAGCTTCGGGGCGAGCTCGTCGTGCAGCGCCAGGTCGACCGTGCCGAAGGAGAGCTGGCGCATCTGCGCCCACCCGCCCATGTAGCGGCGGGCCGCGACGAGCTTGCGGAAGAGCGCGTCCGGGAACGGCTCCCCGGTCTCGTGGTGGCGCGCGAAGAGGTCGAGCGCCTCGCGCTCCCAGCACCAGTTCTCCATGAGCTGGCTGGGGAGCTCGACCCAGTCCCAGGCCACGTTGATCCCGGCGCGCGCGGAGATCTCGACGCGCGACGTGCAGTGGTGGAGCAGGTGGCCGAACTCGTGGAAGGTCGTCTCCACCTCGCGGTGCGTGAGGAGCGGAGGGACGTCCCCGTCGGGCGGTGTGAAGTTCCCGCAGATCGTGCCGAGATGCGGTGAGAACCCGTCTCCGGCCGGGCCCCCCGTGATGAAGTCGTTCATCCAGGCGCCCTGCCGTTTCTCCTTGCGCGGATACCAGTCCGTGTAGAAGGAGCCGACGTGGGTACCGTCCTCGGCGAAGATCGCGTAGTGGCGCACCTCCGGGTGCCACACCTCCTCGATCGGGCGCTCCTCGACGCGGAAGCCGAAGGTGCGCCGCACGATCTCGAAGAGGCCCGCCAGCACCCGGTCCAGACGGAAGTACGGGCGCAGCTCCTCGTCGTCGATGTCGTAGCGCTCCTTGCGCAGCTTCTCGGTGACGTAGGCGACGTCCCAGGGCTCGAGCTCGCCCAGCCCGAGCGTCGCGGCGTGCGCACGCAGGTCCGCGACGTCGTGCTCCCAGTAGGGCCGCGTGCGCTCGGTCATGTCCCGCTCGAAGGCGATCGCGCGCGCGCCGGTGCGCGCCATCCGGTCCTCGAGCTTGTAGTCCGGGAAGGAGCGGTACCCGAGGAGGTCGGCCAGCTCCTTGCGCAGGCGCAGGATGCGGGCGACGAGCGGGCGGTTGTCGTACTCCCCGTCGCGGCAGCGCGTCGAGTACGCCCGGTGGATCTCCTCGCGCAGCGACCGGTCGTCGCAGTACTTGAGGATCGGCTCCACCGAGGGGTAGTCGAGCGTCAGCAGCCACCCCTTCGACCCCTTGTCCATCGCCTTCTGGCGCGCCCGCCGGCGGGCCGCCTCGGGAACGCCCGAGAGGCGCGCGCCGTCCTCGACGAGGAGCTCGTACGCGGCCGTGGCGTCGAGCACGTTCTCGCTGAACTTCTGCTGGAGCCGCGCCAGCTCGACCCGCAGGGCCTCGAGCCGGGCGCGGCTCGCCTCCGGCAGGTCGGCGCCCGCCCGGCGGAACTCCTGGACGGTCTTGTCGAGATGGCGGCGCCGCAACCCGGTCAGCGCCCTCGCATCCCCGGTTTCGGCGTACGCGCGCACGCGCCCCCAGAGCGCCTGGTTGAGCGGGAGCCGCGACCAGAAGGCGGACATCTCGGAGAGGACCGCATTGTAGGCCTCCCGCAGCTCCGGGGTCTCGGCCACCGCCACGAGGTGCCCCGCGGGGGCCACCCTGCGGGCGAGCACCTCCGTCGTCCGGTCCAGCCGTGCGATCGTGTTCTCCCACGTGGGCGGTGCCGGGTCGCCGGCGACGGCATCCACCTCCGCCTGCGCGTCCGCCAGGGCCTTTCGGATCCCCGGCTCCACGTGCTCCGCCCGGATGTGGTGGAAGGGGATGCGGAACGCACCGGAAAGGAGTGGGTTGTCGTCTGGACTCATCGTGCGGAACGTGGGTGGGAACCGAACCGTCTCCGGGGTCGAAAGGTACAGCCTAACCGCCCTGAAAACAGGGTGCGCGGCCTCTTCCGGGCCCCGACGGCCGTTGAGGGTCGGGGCAGCGGTCGACTATGTTGCGACGCTCCGCGCGGGTAGCGCCCACCCTCCCAGGCCCGGTCCGTTCCGCATGAGCGCGTCGACATCCGCGGCGACACGATTCGCCGGACCGGCCGGGGTGCTCCGGCCCGCCGTGACGCTCCTCCTCCTGTTCGGGCTGGTGTGGCTCTCCTTCCAGGGTGCGCCGCACACGCTGGAGCACGGCAGGCTCGCGGTGCTGGTGGGGTTCGTCCTCCTCGCCGCGTCGCTGGCGGGCGCCCTCGCGGCCGAGGCCGGGCTGCCGCGCATCACCGGGTTCATCCTCGTCGGGATTGCCGCCGGGCCGTCGGTGACGGGGCTCCTCCCGGCGTCCGCGGTCGCCGACCTGCGCCTGATCGACCGCTTCGCCCTCGCGCTCATCGCGATGCTGGCGGGAGGGGAGCTGCGCATCCACGCGCTCCGTCCGCAGGCGCGCACGATCGCGGTCACGACGCTGGCGATCACGGGGGTTGTGTGGGTCGGGATGGCCGCGGCCGTGCTCGCGGTGCGTCCGTTCGTGCCGTTCCTCGCCGCGCTCCCGCTCGCGGGTGCCGTGGGGGTCGCGCTCCTCCTCGGCATCTGGGCGGCCAACTCCTCGCCCGACCTCACCGTGGCGGTCATCGAGGAGAAGCACGCCCGGGGCCCGCTGGTCGAGGTCATCCTCGGCGTCACGATCGTCAAGGACGTGGTGGTGATCGTGCTCTTCACGCTCACCCTCGCGCTGGTCGCCCCGCTCGTGGACCCCGCCCGTACCTTCTCGACCCACGCCCTCGTCGACCTCGCCCGCGAGGTGGGCGGGGCGCTCGTGCTCGGCGCGGCCGGGGGATGGGTGTTCTCGCAGTACCTCGGGGGCGGCGCGACGCGCCGGCGGCCGCCGCTGGCGACCTTCCTCTTCGCGTACGTCCTCGTCGTGCTTGCCGAGGAGCTGCGCGTCGAGCTCCTGCTGGCGGGCGTCGCCGCCGGGTTCGTGATCGAGAACCTCTCTTCGGCCGGGGACAAGATGATCCAGGGGATCCGCTCGGTCGCCGTGGTGATCTTCGCGTTCTTCTTCGCGACGGTGGGCGCCGGCCTCGACCTGGGCGCGGTGGTGCGCTACGGCCCCGCGGCGCTGGCGCTCTTCGCCGCGCGCATCTTCCTCACCCGCCTCGCCGCCGTGCGGAGCGCGCGCGTGGTCGGCGCGTCCGAGGAGATCCGGAGCCGGTTGTGGCAGGGCCTCGTGTCCCAGGGCGGCGTCTCGCTGGGTCTCGTCCTGCTGGTCCGCGAGAGCTTCCCGTCCGTCGGAGCGGGCGTGGTCCCGTTGGCCATGGCCGTGATCATCGGCAACATCCTCGGCGGACCGGTCCTCCTCGGCCGGGCGCTGTCCGCGACCCGCAAGGCCGAGGCGCGATGAGCCCCCACGACCACCACGGTGCGCACGACCACGCCGCGCATCCGCATGGGCATCCGGCGGCGACGCTGGCGCGCGAGGTGTCGAGCGGGCGGCTCAAGTGGGTGCTCGCGATCACGTCCGCGTTCATGGTCGCGGAGGCCGTGGGCGGCGTCTTCTCCGGCTCCCTGGCCCTCCTGGCGGACGCGGGACACATGCTCACCGACGCCGGATCGCTGGCGCTGTCGCTCTTCGCGATCCGCATGGCGCGCCGCCCGGCCAACGCCGCCAAGACGTACGGCTACGTGCGCCTCGAGATCCTCGCGGCGCTGGTGAACGGCGCCGCCCTCCTCGTCATCGCCGGGTTCATCGTGGTCGAGGCGTGGCACCGCATCCGCGACCCCGTCGCGGTGCAGGGGTCCGTCATGCTCGCCATCGCGGTGGTGGGTCTCGGCGTCAACATCGCCGGTGCGCTCCTGCTGCACGGGCACGCGCACGACAACCTCAACATGCGTGGCGCCTACCTGCACGTCCTCGGCGACCTGCTCGGCTCGATCGGTGCGATCGTGGCGGGCCTGGTGATCCTCACCACCGGGTGGACCCCCGCGGACCCCCTCGTCTCGGTGGTGATCGCGGTGCTGATCCTCTTCAGCGCGTGGCGCCTCGTGCGCGAGGCCGCCGACGTCCTGCTCGAGGCGGCCCCCCCGCACATCGACGTCGAGGACGTGGTCCGGGAATTGCGAAACGTGGAAGGCCTCGACCAGGTCCACGACGTGCACGTGTGGACGCTGACCAGCGGCTTCGTGGCGCTGTCGGCGCACGGGGTGATCGACGACCCCACCGAGCACACCAGGATCCTCGACGAGGTGCAACGCCGCATGAAGGCGCGTGGCATCGAGCACGTCACCTTCCAGATCGAGTTGCGCCCCCTCTACCAGCTTCCCGGTGGTGCGTGGAGGGCGGGGACGGAGAAATAGTTGTTGACATCCCCCAACCCCCCCTTACTTTCGCGCCAAGTGCCCTGACGCGCCGAAACGGGTCGGAGCGATTCGAGCACTCAGCCAGAAGGAGATCACACAGATGAGCCGGTCGGGCTGGTTCGAAGAAGAAGCCCTCAATCCCCAGATACTCGCCTTCGACGAGGAAGAGGAGGAAGACGAGGACCTCGGGGACTTGGCAGACGACGACGACGACTGGGACGAGGACGACTGGGACGAGGACGACGACGACCTCGACGACGACGATGACGACGACGACGAGGACTGGGAGGAATGGGAAGACGAGGAGGACGACGACGACATGTTCGGTCGTAAGCGTCCGCACCACCCCGACTGGAACTGAGTGGCCGAAACCCGCCTGCCGATATGAGAGAGCCGCCCTGGATCGGACGATCCCGGGCGGTTTCTCGTAGGGGTCATCCGGACGCGAGGGCGCGCGCTGCCGCGCCGGTCCCTGCCGCGCGTCCCGTTGCCCAGGCCCACAGGAAGTTGTGCCCGCCGATCGGCCCGAACGCGTCGAGCATCTCCCCGCACAGGAAGAGCCCCCGTGAGCGCCGGCTCTCCATCGTGCGCGGGTCGATCTCGGCGAGCGCGACGCCCCCGCCCGTGACCTCCGCCTTCCGGTAGCCCTCGTCCCCCGTCCACGGCAGAGGGTAGGCCGTGAGTGCGACGACGAGCTTCCTGCGATCCTCCCGGCGGAGCTGGGCCAGCGGCGTATCCCCGTCGACGCCCGCCTCGGCGCACAGTCGCTCGCCGAGGCGGCGCGGGAGCGTGGCGGCCAGCGCGCTTTGCACCGTCCCCGCGCCTCCCGCGAGCGCCGCGTCCCACGCGCGGTCGTCGCGCGGTGTCCACTGCACGGTCAGCTCCCGGCGGCCGCCGTCCTCCAGCGGCCGCACCGCGAGGTGGGAGGCGTCGAGCACCGCGGGCCCGCTCCAACCGCGGTGGGTGAAGAGGAACCCGCCCGTGGTCTCGAACGCGGGGCGCGTGCCCGGCGCCCGCAGCGTGACCTGGAGCGACACGCCGGCGAGCTCCGCGTGCGGGTGCGGGTGGGCGGTGAGCGGCGTGAGCGCCGGGTAGGTCGGGTGGACCTCGTGGCCGAGCCCGCGCGCGAGGTCGAGCCCGAAGCCGTCGCTCCCGGTCGCGGGGACCGAAAGCCCTCCGGTGGCGAGGACCACCGCCCGGGCCGCCAGGGGCGGCGCGCCGTAGATGCCCACGAGCCACGTGCCCTCCGAGCCGGGGCGGACGTCGACCACCCTCGCGCCCAGCCAGACACGCGCGCCCGCCTCGCGGACGCGCGCGAGCAGGCCGTCACGCACGTCGCGGGCCCGGTCGCTCGCGGGGAAGAGCTTGCCGCTCTCCTCCTCGAGCACGAGCGCCATCCCGAGCTCCCGCTCGAAGAACGCGCGCTGCCGGTCGAGCGGCCACGAGCGGAGGATCTTCCGCAGCGTGTTCGAGGACGACGCCGTGACGTAGCGCTCGGGCTGCGCCACCGACGGGAGGATGTTGCAGCGACCCCCACCGCTGATGAGGATCTTCCGGCCCCCGTCCGCCGTGCGCTCGATCAGCACCACCGGCGCGCCCGCGCGCGCTGCGGCCAGCGCGGCCAGGAGCCCCGCGGCCCCCGCGCCCACCACGGCCACCGGGAGCGCACCGACGCCTCGCGCGTCGCTCACGCCGAACGGTCCCGCCGACCCCACCCCGTGGCGATCGCGAAGAGCACCACGGCCAGGAGCGCCCACGAGTGCACGTTGTGCAGCCCGGCGGTCCACGGCGACAACCGGGGCGCCGGGTCGAACCCGGCCGTGAGGCTGGAGGCGAGGATCGTGGGGATGAAGAAGGGGAGGAGGAAGGGGTAGGTGCACACGGTCACGTCGAGGAGGTTGGCCCGCCGGTAGGGCCCGAGCCCGAAGGAGGCGCCGGCCTCCCGGGTGAGGCCGCCCACGGCGAGGATCGCGACGACCGAGTGCGTGGTGAGGATCACCGCGGCGCTCACCGACCCGAAGATCCACCACTCCGCGCTGGTCGGGCCCGTGGCGCGCCGGCGCGCGGTCTCCACCAGCCGGTCCACGAGGCCGGACGCCTCGATGCCGCCCACGAGCCCCATGAGCAGGAGGGTGAAGACCGAGATGCCGACCGCGCGGCGCATCCCGTCGAGGAGGAGCCCGGTGGCCACGAAGTTCCCCCTGTCGATCCCGATCAGGTCGCCCGGGCCGAACGCGCCCAGCGCGAGCCCGAGGAGGGCGGCGGCGAGGATCCCGTAGAGCAGGGCCTCCAGCAGCCCGCGCTTCGCGAGGAGGAGGCCGAGCACGAAGGGCGGCACCGCGAGCATCGCCCATGCGGCCACGGTGGGCGAGGGCGCGAGGCCCGCATCCGCGGCCGGTGCGCCGGGTGCCGCGCCGCCCCCGAACACCAGCGCCGCGACGAGCGCCGCGGCCGCGGCCGGGAGCGCGTAGCGCATGCGCGAGCGCACCACGCCGGCCAGGTCCGCACCCTGCGTGCCGGCCGACGCGATCGTGGTGTCGGAGATGGGCGACACGTTGTCGCCGAACGTCGCGCCGCCGAGGAGCGCTCCGGCGAGGAAGGCGGGGTCGGCCCCGAGCGACGGTCCCGGTGGGTAGAGGAGCGGCATGCACACGAGGAGGGTGCCGAGGCTCGTCCCGGTCGCCGTGCTGAAGATCGCCGCGACGACGAACGCCACCGCGACGTATCCGCCACCGGACACTCCGGCCGCGCGCGCGCCCCACACGAGCGCGTCGACCATGCCACTGGCGCGCAGCAGCGTGGCGAGCACGCCGGCGAGCATCCACGCCAGCACCATGATCATGACGAGGCGCCGGCTCATACCGTCCACCACCGCGTCGGCGTAGGAACCCTTGTCCCGCGCGAGGAGGACGCCCAGCGTCAGGGCCCCGAGGAGCACCGGCCAGAAGCCGGTCTCGTCGGGCGCGCCCGAGAGGCCGAGCCAGCTCACCCCCGCGAGGAAGAGACCGAGCGGCGCCACCGCGCCCGCCGTGCCGCCCAGGAAGCGGAGCGGCGCGACGGGGGGCGCGTGGTTGGGTCCGATGCGCGCGGGCTCCGGGTTCATCGAAGGGAGGCGAGGGCCGGGGGTCGATCGACGGAGACGGGCACGGTGCGGGAGGAGCGGGAGCCATGGCAAGGGCCGCCCGCGGTTTCCACGGAGCCGGAGAGCGAGACGTGAGCGAGCCAGACGACACCTTCGAGCTGTGGGACCTCAGGGTCGAGGTCGTGCAGGGTGCGCGCCCCATGGTGTGCAACCACCCCGCGGGGAGCTGGTTCGAGCTCCACGGCGAGAACCTGGTCTTCCCGGCAGGCCAGACCTTCCCGCTCTACCCGCTCGCGGCGCTCCTGCCGATCCTCCCGGCCAAGCAGCGCGACACGCATCCGGCCGACTGGATGAGCACCGACACCGACGTCGCGTGCCCCGACCCGAACTGCGGGGCGATCTTCCGGATCACGCGCACCGCACGGCGCACCTTCCGCCACGGCGACGTGACCGTGGTGCCGCTCCCGTGACCGCGCACCCGGAGGCGGGCGCCCGCAGGGTGGAGCTCGCGCCGGGCTACGACGTCGCGCGCATCGTCGTGGGCGGGTGGCAGCTCTCCGCGGGCCACCACGCCGAGGCCGTCGGGGAGGAGGAGGCGATCGAGCGGCTCGTCGCTCTCGCCGACCTGGGGCTCGACACCTTCGACTGCGCCGACATCTACACGGGCGTCGAGGAGCTTTTCGGCCGCTTCCTGAAGCGGTGGCGGACCACGTCGGCGGGCGCGCGCCCGATCCGCGTGCACACGAAGCTCGTGCCCGACCTGTCCCGGCTCGCGGAGGTGGACGCCGCGCACGTGGAGGCCATCGTCGACAGGTCGCTCCGCCGACTCGGCGTCGAGGCGCTCGACCTCGTGCAGTTCTACTGGTGGGACCGGGGGGTGGGGGATTGGCTGGCTGCCGCGCGCGCGCTCGGCGACCTGGTGCGGGCCGGGAAGGTCCGGCACCTCGGCGCGACGAACCTCACCGGCCGGGAGGTCGGCGACCTGGAGGACGCGGCCGGCGTGCCGGTGGTGTCGGACCAGGTGCAGTACTCCGTGCTCGACCGTCGCCCCGAGCGCGAGCTGGCCGCGCGCTGCGCGCGCTCCTCGACCCGCATGCTCGCCTACGGCGGGCTGGCCGGGGGGCTGCTGACCTCCAGGTGGCTGGGCGCCGCGCGCGCCGACGGGCCGTTCGCGAGCCGGTCGCTGACCAAGTACCGGCTCATCGTCGACGAGTTCGGCGGGTGGGCGGCGTACCAGACGCTCCTCGCGGAGCTGGCGGCGCTCGCGCAGGCCCGCTCCGTGGACGTGGCCGCGGTCGCTCTGCGCTTCGTTCTCGACCAGCCGGGGGTGGCCGCTGCGATCGTGGGCTTCAGCACGGTCGCGCGCGTGCGCGACGCCGCGCGCGCGCTCGACATCCGGCTGGACGCGGCCGACCATGCCCGCATCCGCGGGCACACCGACGTCGCGCCCGGTCCGCGCGGCGACGTCTTCGCGCTCGAGCGCGACCGTCACGGCCCGCACGGGCGCATCATGAGGTACGACCTCGGCGAGACGTAGCCCCGGGCGTCCGCGCCCGCCGGCGGGTCAGCGCGCTTCGCGCAGCTTCGCCCCGATGCGGTTGAGCAGCTCCGTGAAGCCCGGGTCGGTGAGCACCTTCGCGAGGTCCCCGCGCTCGAGGGCGGCCCCCACGTCCGACCGCTCGAGGATGCGGCGCACATTGGGGTCCTGGCGCAGCTCGTCGGCCGCGCGCACCAGCGGGCCCAGGTGACGGGACGCGGCGCCGGCCAGCTCGGCGGCCGACGCGGGACCGTCGCCCGCGTCGAGGAGCCGGACGCGTCGCGCCGCCCGCACGAAGGACTGGTCTCCCGCGAGCGCGGCGAGGAGCGGGCTCGCGGCCAGGCCCAGGGAGTCACCGGACGCGAGGGCGGCCCGCACCTTGGCGTCGGCGGCCAGCGTGCGCAGCCGCGCGTCCGAGAGGAGTGTCGCGGCGGTCTCCCGCGCCTCCTGCGGGTCGGAGACCACGTAGGCCATGGACGCCGCCACCACGACGTCGCCGGTGGCGCGCCCCGCCAGGACGCGCACCACGGGCTCCGCGATCCGTCCCGACGTGCGCCCCACGAACGACCCGGCCATCTCCTCCCGGTGGCCGGAGAGCGCGCCGAGGCTCGCGGCCACCCACCCGACGAAGAGCACGAGCGCGACGCCGACGCCGGTCCCCAGGACCGCTCCGCCGACGCGGTCCTGGGTGGACGGCGACCACCCGTCGCCGATGCGGGCCCGACGCGCGCGCTCGGTGCGGCGCAGGAGGGAGCGGACCACCGCCGTCGCCACGCCGGCGACCACCGCGCCGCCGAGCGGATACGCGAGCAGCGCCGACATCGAGAACGTCGAAGCCGCGAGGTTGCCGACGGGGCGGGCGAGGAGCGCCGCTGCCACGGAGCCCACCACCAGGCTCAGCCCCCACAGCGCCATCGCGCGCGTGCCTCGGCTCCAACCTCGTGCCGCCACGAGCGCGACGGCGGCGAGCGCGATCAGGTCGATCATCCGGGTCGTCCCCCGTCCACGGTGGTCCGTCCGCTCATTCGAACTCGCGCCCGGGTGCCGCCTGGTCCGGCCCCACCCGTCCGACGACGATGTCCGCGCGGTTGTAGTTCTCCCCGCGCACCGGGGAGCCGGCGAGACGCCGGATCATCGCGATCTGGCCGACGTGCCAGATCGCGTCCGCGATCGCCCCCTGGAAGATGCGCGGCGCGGGCTGCCCGAGCGGCGCATCGGAGGCGAGGTGGGCGTCGAGCGTGGCCAGCCCCGCGAAGAAGCGCCGCTCCTCGTCGGCCCACGTCCCCGGGGTGGAGTCGTGCCACTTCTCGGCGCCCCGGGCCTGCGTGAGCGCCCATTCGACGAGGTCGGCGATGTGCGCGAGGATGCGGACGGGCGTCCTCGATCCCTCGCCCACGGGGAAGTCGCCGAAGCCGGCCGGGGCGGCGCGCAGGGCCTTCCCGCCGCGGTAGGCGAGCGTGGCGATGGTATGGCGGAGGAAGGCGCGCTCGCCGGCGGAGTCGGCGAGGGGATCGCTGGCAGGGGTCGCGTCGGGCATGGCGTCGGAGGGTCGAAGCGTCTTCTCGGAGGAGACAGAATCGATGCGCGACGACCGCGGGCACAAGCCTCGCGCCCGCCGACACTCGTGTCCGCCGACGGCGCTCGCGCGGCGGAACCCGCGGCTGCATCTTCCCGGCATGGATACCCTGCGACCCCGCGGTGCCCGACCTCCCGCGGCGCGCGCGACCCGGCGGGCGTGGCTCGCCGCGCTCGCAGCGCTCGCCGCCGCGACCGGGGCGGCGGGCCAGAGCCCGGCGCCCTCGCCGCTCCCCGACGCGCTCGTCTCCGCCGAATGGCTCGCGGCGCACCTCACGGACCCCGACGTGGTCGTGCTGGACGTGGACGCGCGCCGGGAGCGCTACGACGCGGGCCACATCCCCGGCGCCCGCTTCCTCGACCCCGGCGGCCTCGCCTGGGACGGGGATCCGCCGGTCGGCACGGAGATGCGCACGCCCGTGGAGATCGAGGCGGCGCTCGAGGCCGTGGGGGTCGGCGAGCGCGGGCGCATCGTGGTCTACGGGGACAACCCGCTCCTGGCCGCACGGGCGTGGATGACGCTGGACGCGATGGGCCTGGGAGCGCGTACCTCCTTCCTCGACGGCGGCCTGGGCGGATGGAAGCGCGACGGACGGCCCACCTCGACCGAGGAGCCCCGCTTCGCGCCCGGTGCGCTCACGCTGCACCCGCGGGCCGGGGTGATCGTCGACGCCGACTGGGTGGTGTCGAAGCTCGACGACACGTCGATCACGCTCGTGGACGCGCGTCCCGACGAGGAGTACACCGGCGCGGACGGCGGCATGGGCGGACGGCTGCACGCCGGACACGTTCCAGGTGCCTACTCCCTGTACTGGGAGGAGCTCGTGGAGAGCCGGGCCGTGCCGCTCCTGAAGGACCGCGACGAGGTCCGCCGCATCTTCCGGGAGTCCGGCGCCGCCGACGGCTCGACGGTCGTCACCTACTGTCTCGTCGGTCTGCGCGCGAGCTACGCGTACCTCGTCGCGCGCCTGCTCGGCTACGACGTGAAGCTCTACGACGGCTCGTGGCGGGACTGGGGCTCCCGGGACCTGCCCTTCGTGTCGGGGCCGTCGCGGCGTTGACCGTCGCTCGGGGTGGCTACTCGAGGTAGGTGTAGCCGTCGATCCCCTGGTCGAGGAACTTCCGCATGCTCACGGCCTCGTTGAGCGTGAGCCGCTTCGCGGTGAGGGCGGCTTCGATCTCCTTGCGGAAGGCGCGGCGCATCGCGTCCGGATCGTACTGCACGAACTGGAGCACCTCGCGCACGGTGTCACCCTCGACGACCTCCTCGAGGTGCCAGTGCCCGTCCGGCCCCAGCACCACGTGCACGGCGTGCGTGTCCCCGAAGAGGTTGTGCAGGTCGCCGAGCGTCTCCTGGTACGCGCCCGTGAGGAAGATGCCCAGGTAGTACGGCTCGACCTCGACGCCCAGCCCGTTCGAGCCGTTGCCGCTGGTGCCGCCGTCGGTCCCGGCGTGGGTGCCGCCGTTGGTCTCGCCCTCGGCGCTCGCGGCGGCCGCCACCGGGTGCTCGCGCAGGTGGTGCAGCATCAGGGTGTCGCGCGGCTCCCCGTCACCCGGGAAGCGGTCGACGCGCCCGTCGGAGTCGCACGTCACGTCGGCGAGGATCCCCCGACGGGTCGGCTCCTCGTGGAGCCGGTGGATCGGCATGATCGGGAAGACCTGGTCGATCCCCCAGGCGTCGATGAGCGACTGGAAGAGGCTGAAGTTCGTGAAGTAGATGTCGCAGAGCCGGTCGGGGAGGTTCCACAGGTCCTCGGGGAGGTCCTCGCGGTGCTCGCGCGCCACGTAGTTGCCGATCGCCCAGTACAGCTCCTCGGCGGCGGCGCGCGCCGTGATGCTCATGTAGCCGAGGTTGAAGAGGCTCATCGCCTCGTTGAGCGCATGCTCGGCGTCCTGGTAGATCTCGATCGGGTCGCCCTCGCCCGTCAGGCGCTGGTAGGCGTCCACGAGGTCGAGGAGCGGCTGCGGCACCTCCTCCTCGGGGAGCTCGTTGAGCGCGCGGTCCACCAGCTCGGCGTCGGGCTCCTCGGGAAAGACGCGGCTTCCGAGGACCTGGACGACGAGCACGCCCGAGTGCGCGACGAGCGCACGGCCCGACTCGGTGACGATATCGGGGTGGGGCACACCCGCGTCGTCGCAGATCGACTTGACGCGGTAGACGATGTCGGTCGCGTACTGCTCGACCGTGTAGTTCATGGACGACTGCGTCGCCGAGGCGGAGCCGTCGTAGTCGATCCCGAGCCCGCCGCCGAGGTCGAGCATCCCCATGGGTGCGCCGAGCTTCGCCAGCTCGACGTAGATGTGCGTCAGCTCGCTGACCGCGTACTTGAAGGTGCGGATGTCGTAGATCTGCGAGCCCACGTGGCAGTGCAGGAGGCGCAGCCCGTCGAGCAGCCCCTCCTCACGCAGCCAGTCGACGGAGGAGAGCACCTGGCTGACGGAGAGCCCGAACTTGCCGCGGAAGCCGACAGAGTCGGCCCAACGGCCGATACCCCCGGACGCGAGCTTCGCGCGGATGCCGAAGCGCGGCGTCACGTTGTGCGAGCGCGCGGAGCGGATCAGCATCTCGAGCTCCTGCGTCTGCTCGATCACCGGGAGGATGTTGCGCCCCATCTTCGCCGCCAGGACGGCGGTCTCCACGAACTCGGCGTCCTTGAAGCCGTTGCAGATGAAAGGCATCTCCGGGAGCCCCTCGGTGAGCGACAGCCCGGCCAGCAGCTCCGGCTTGGAGCCCGCCTCGAGGCCGAAGCCCATCGTGCGGCCCACATCGCGGATCTCCTCGCAGATGTGACGCTGCTGGTTGACCTTGATGGGGTAGACGCAGGTGTACTTGCCCTGGTAGTCGCCCTCGGCGATCGCGTCGTCGAAGGCGCGGCGCAGATGCGCCATCCGGTGCGCCATGATCCCGGAGAAGCGGATGACGACGGGTGGCCACAGGTCCCGCGCCTGGAGACCCTCCACCACTTCCATGAGGTCGATGGAGCGGCTCGGGTCCGCGTCGGGATAGACCAGCACCGTTCCCTCGTCGGAGACGCCGAAGTAACCCCCGCCCCAATCGGCCAACTTGTAGAGCTCCGCGGAATCCCGCGCGGACCAGCTCTCGATCTCGGAACGGAGATGTACGGCTTCGTTCATCGACGGGGCGACTCGGGGTGAAGGGACCGGTGCGGTCGGCCTCAACTCTCTCGAAGACGACCCCGGATCACAAGAGCGCCCGCGCGAGCGATTGCGCGAGTAGAGGCGCGCGGGTCCGGGCGCGGGGGGAGCGACGCGTACGGCACCGCGCCCCCCGCGTCCGACCGGATCCGTCAGTCGTCGCGGAGCGCCTGGAGCGGATCGATCCGCGACGCGCGCCGCGCCGGCAGCCAACTCGCCAGGAGCGCGATGAGCGCGAGGACCACGGCCGCCGTCGCGTACACCCCCGGGTCCGTAGGGGCCACGCCGACGAGCAGCCCCCGCAGGATGCGCGTGGTCGCGAGCGCGAGGGCCACGCCCGACACGAGGCCCAGCGCGACCACGGAGAGCGACTCCCTCACGACCATGCGCTGCACCTCGCCGGGTCGTGCGCCGACCGCCATGCGCATGCCGATCTCGCGCGTGCGCCGCGTCACGACGTAGGAGATCACGCCGTAGAGGCCGACCGCCGCGAGGAGGAGCGCGACCGCCGCGGCCACGCCGATGAGCACGGACACGAACGCGATCTGGGCGAAGGCGCCGGCGACGATCTCACGCATCGTGGTCGCGTTGGCGAGCGGGATCTCCGGGTCGAGCGCGGCGATCACCCGGCGCACCTCCGGCACCAGGGAGGTCGGGTCCTCCCGGTCGGTGCGCACGACCAGCTGGGCGTAGCCCGGCCACCAGTTCCAGCGTCCCGTCTCGGCGTGGTGCTTCCGCATGGGGTAGTAGATCGCGATCGCCGGCTTGCTGAGCGGCACCTCGCCCTCGGAGGTGGCACGCGCCACGTCGTCCACCACGCCGACCACGCGGTAGAAGGGCCCGATGCTCCGGCCGTTCGGCGCGACCCCCTGGCCGAGCGCCTCCAGCCCGGGCCAGAAGCGCTCGGCGAACGCCTTGCTCACCACCGCGACGTCACCGGAGTCGTCGGTGTTGTCACCGTCCGTGAAGGCGCGTCCCTCGACCACGGGGATGTGCATCGTCTCGAAGTATCCGGGTGTGGTGGCCTCCTGGCCGGCGCAGGTGGTGAGCCCCGCGTCCTTGATGCGCTGGTAGACGTTCGCGTCCTCGAAGCCCTGGATCGTGCACCCGTATCCGCCGGACACGGGAAGCTCCTCGCTCATCCCGGCGCTGGTCACGCCGGGGAGCGCCCGCACCTTGTCGAGGACGTCGCGGTAGAGGTTCCACACCTGCGCGTCGCCCGGATAGCGCTCGTAGGAGAGGAAGAGCTCCAACGCCAGCACGCCGTCGGGATCCACCCCCGGATCCGCCTGGCGGAGCTTCGCGAGCGTCTCCACCAGGAGGCCGGCGCCGACCATGAGCGTGAGCGCCAGCGCCACCTGCGCCGCCACCAGGACGCTACGCACGCGGCGCGTGGCCGTGCCGGACGACGAGCCGCGTCCGCCGGCCCCCAGGTCCGCGGAGGCGTCCGGGGCGGCGTGCGCGAAGAGCGGATAGGCCGCGAGCGCGAGCCCCACGAGGACCGAGATCCCCAGGGTGAAGCCCACGGTCCCGAGGTCCATCCCCGCACCGTGGATGCGGGGGAGCTCCGCCGGAGCGAGCGCGATGAGCGCGGGTACGGCCCAGTAGCCGACCAGAAGGCCGACCGCCGCCCCGAACAGCGCGAGGGTCATCCCCTCCGCGAGGACGTAGCGGGCCAATGCGGAGCGCCCGGCGCCCAGCGCGGCGCGGATCGCGACCTCGCGCCGCCGTCCCTCCATGCGCACGAGGAAGAGGTTGGCGACGTTGGCGGCGGCGATGAGGAGCACCAGGAGGACGCCGCCGAAGAGGATCCACAGGTTACGCGCCAGGCTGCCGACCACCCACTCCTTGAGCGGCGCGACCTGCGTGCGGAACCCGTACTGGTCGAAGAAGGCCTGGCTGTAGGCCTGTGGGAAGGCCTCGGGGAGGCGGGCGGTGAGCGCGACCAGCTCGGCCTGAGCGGAGGCGGCGGTCGCCCCCGACGCGAGCCGCGCGATGCCCTGGAAGGCGTGGTTGTTCCAGAACTGGCCGTTGCGGTCGATGCGCATCGGCACCCAGAGGTCCGGACGCTGCTCCGCCGACCACCCCGGCGGGTCGAGCCCGTCCTCCATGACGCCGACGACCTCGACGGGCTCGTCGTTGAAGCGGAGCGACCGGCCCACCACGTCGGGATCGCCGCCGAGCGCGCGCTCCCAGAAGGCGTGCGAGATGAGGGCGACGTGCGGCGCGTCCGGCTGGTCGTCGTCGCGACCGATGACGCGTCCGAGCTCGGCGTGCGCGCCGAGCAGCGGCATCATGCTGGCGGTGACGTCGACCGCGTGCACCCGCTCGGCACCGGAGGTCGTGACGACCGTCCCTCCGCTCCCCCGGTAGATGCCGACGCCTTCCAGCGTGCTGGCATGGTCGCCGAAGTACACCCACTGGGCCGTCGACAGATTCCACACCTCGTCCGGTCCCACGCCCGGCACCTGGTTCTCCAGGCGCACGAGGCGGTCGGGCTGCGGATAGGGGAGGGGGTCGAGCACCACGCGGTCGAGAACCGTCCATATCGCCGCGCTCCCGCCGATGCCGAGCGCCAGCGTGACCACGGCCACCACCGTGAACCCGGGCGCACGCATCATGCTGCGCAGCGCCACGACCACGTCGTTCCGCCACCCCCGCGTCCACTCCACCATGCTCCACCTCCTGCCGCCGTGCCCCGCGGCACGCTCGGCTCTCGAGTTGGCGCGCCCCAGGGCGCGCACGGTCCACGCATCGGCGAAGGCCCCCCACGCCGCTCCCACCACGCGCCAGCCGCCGCCGCGCGCGGCCTCGGACGTGAGCTCGGCCTCCCACTCGCGGCGGAAGCGGGCCCGATCGGAGGGCGGTGCCAGGCGCGCCGCCAGGCGCACGAGCCCTCGCGCGACGCGGTCGGCCGCCCCTCCGTTCCTGCGGCCGCTCATCGGTCCGCCGGGCGCGCCCCGAAGAGCGCCTGTTGCGCGAACACCCGCTCCCGCGCGTCCGCCAGCGCGGCGCGCCCGGCCCGCGTGGCGGCGTAGTAGCGACGGGGCGGCCGGCCCTCGTCGTGCGCGTCGGTCGGCTCCTCCCACTCGGACGCCACCATCCCGGCGGCCTCCAGGCGCCGGAGGAGCGGATAGACCGTCCCGCTCTTCAGGTGTGCGGCGCGCATGATCTCGAAGCCGTAGCGGTGTCCCTGCACGATGGCCTGGAGCACGAGCGTGGCGTTGTAGCTGAGCGGGCCCTCGGCCGCTGCGCCCTTCGGCGTCATCCTGCCTCCGGTGTTCTGGCGGTCGACCTGTATGCGGATCTACATAGGTCGATACCCACATAGACGGTGGAAGCGGGAGGAAAGTTGCAGCCGCCCCCGACGGCCGCGTCACCGGGGGGTCTCCGGCCGAGCGGGAGGTGGGCGCCGGCTACGTGGTGTCGGCGTGCACGTGGCGGGCGAGGACGGGGCGCACGTCGTGCAGCCACTGCTCGTACGCGGGGCCCGTGATCACGCCCTCGCCGTAAGCCAGGCAGACCCGGTACGTCAGGATCCCGAACAGCTCCGGGGTCGATGCCGCGCGCAGGAGGGTGGGCACCTTCCGCTCGGCGCTCCCGGTGTCGAGCAGTGCCTGCACCAGATCCGGGAACGACGCGGAGAGGGCGGCGGCGCGCTCGGTGTCGAGCCAGGCTTCGGGCGGCCGGTTGCACACGACGGCCTCCCCGTCCGCGCGGGTGTGCGTCACCGTCTCGGCGGTCGTGTCGGAGAGCGCGCATCCCCCCAACGCCGTCGCCATCGTCAGCGTCGCCACGCGCCGGAGCGCGGACCGAGCGCGCCCACCACCCGGCGAGCCCTGGCACCCGTGCCTCCGGTACCTCACTTTTCGAGGCTCGGATCCGGCTCCCGGCCCCCGCCTTCCAAGGAAAACCGAGGCCATCTGCACCATGCGCGTCTTCGGCACGCTCCTCTGCGGCATCGCCACGATCACCTCCGCCCTCCCCCTGGCCGCTCAGGTTCCTACCCCGGAGTCGGTCCTCGGCTTCCGCGTCGGTGCCGACTTCCACCTGGCCACCTACGAGCAGTCCCTCGAGTACTTCCGCCGCCTCGACGCCGCGTCCGACCGTCTCGAGCTCCGTCAGGTGGGCACCACCTCGGAGGGGCGCCCCTGGTACGTGGCGCTGATCTCCTCGGCCGAGAACCTGCGCAACGTGGACCACTGGCGTGGGATCGCGCAGCGCCTCGCGCACCCGGAGGGGCTCACGGACGAGGAGGCGCGCGCGCTCGCCCGCGACGGGAGGGCCATCGTGCACATCGACGGCGGGCTGCACGCGACCGAGGTGGCCGGGGCGCAGCACACCATCCAGCTCGCCTACGACCTGGTGACGGGTGACGACGACCCCACGATCCGCGCGATCCTGGACAACGTCGTGCTCGTGCTCTGGTTCTGCATCAACCCGGACGGCCAGACCCTGGTGGCCGACTGGTACACGTCCAACCTGGGCACGCCGTACGAGGTCTCGCCGACGCCCTTCCTCTACCAGAAGTACATCGGGCACGACAACAACCGCGACGGCTACATGCTCAACATGATCGAGTCGCGGACGGTCACCCGGACGGACCGCTACTGGGAGCCGCAGATCGTCTACAACCACCACCAGACCGCGCCCTTCCCGGCGCGCATCTGGATCCCGCCCTTCGCCGAGCCGGTGAGCCCCGACGTGCACCCGCTGATGTGGCGCACGGTGAACCTGCTCGGCATGGCGATGGCCGAGGCGCTCGAAGAGCGCGGCCAGAAGGGCGCCGTGCACATGGGCACCGGCTTCGACGACTGGTACCCGGGCTTCATCGACCACGCGAACAGCTTCCACAACGTCGCCTCGCTCCTCACGGAGACGGGGCTCTACCGGTACGCGACGCCGCACTTCTACACGATCGACGACTTCCCGCGCGACGCGCGCGACCTGCGCCCCATGTCGCTCTACGCGAGCCCCTGGGCGGGCGGCTGGTGGCGGCTGCGCGACGCGGTCGAGTACATGGAGACCGCCTCGATCGCGGTGCTCGACGTCGCCGCGAAGTACCGCGAGAACCTGCTGTACAACCGCTACCAGGCGGGCCGCGACGTGATCGCCCGCTACAGCGACGGTCCGCCGTACGCCTACTTCGTCGGCGAGGAACAGCGCGACCCGGCGGCGGCCGCCGAGATGCTCCGGCGCCTGGCGTTCAACGGGATCGAAGTGGAGCGCCTCAGCCGCGCCGTCACCGTGGAGGGCGTGGAGCATCCGGCCGGGACGTGGGTCATCCCCATGGACCAGCCTTTCGCGAACTTCGTGCGCCAGCTCTTCGCCGTGCAGGACTACCCGGACCTGCGCCAGTATCCGGAGGGCCCCCCGGAGCAGCCCTACGACGTCTCCGGCTGGACGCTCCCCTACCAGTTCGACGTGCGGGTGGTCGAGGCGCGCGCGCCGCTCTCCGACAGCGTGCGCGCGGCGATGGCCGAGCTCTCCTCCGAGCCGGTCGCCGCCGACGCCGCGGGCGACGCCTCGGCGTGGGACTCGCCGCCCGACGTGGGCTTCGACACGAACCCCGTCGCGCACGCGATCGTGCCTCCGGCGGGGCGCCTGACCGGAGGCGGGAGCGCGCTGATCCTCGATCCCGCGCAGAACAACACGTACCGGGCGCTCGGCCGCGCGTGGGCCGCGGGCGCGCAGGTGTCCTTCGCAGCCGGGCACGCGGCCGCCGACTCGGGCTCCGCCGGGACCAGCGGGCGGTGGCTGGTGACCGGGCTCGCCGGCGCCGCACGCGACGGGATGGTCCGCGACCTGCACCTCCAGGCCGTGGGGGGGTCGATGCCGGCGGAGCGGGTGACGAAGCCGCGCATCGGGGTCTACCGGCCGTGGAACGCCTCCATCGACGAGGGGTGGACGCGCTGGCTCCTGGAGACGTACGGGCTCGCGCCCACCAGCGTGCGCAACGCGGACGTGCTGGCCGGCGACCTTGGGGACCGCTACGACGTCATCGTCCTCGCCGACATGGGGGCGCGCACGATCCTGAACGGCTTCGAGGTCGGCTCGGTGCCGCCCCGCTACGCGGGCGGGATCGGCCAGGAGGGGGTGCGCGAGCTGGACGCCTTCGTGCGCGGCGGCGGGACGCTCGTCGCGATCAACGGCTCGTGCCAGTTCGCCGTGGACGGGCTCCACCTCCCGGTGAAGGACGTCACCGCCGACCTGAAGCGCGAGGAGTTCTTCGCGTCGGGGGCGATCGTCGAGCTGCTCACCGACCCGTCGCAGCCGGTCATGAGCGGGATGCCCGAGCGCGCGAAGGTCTTCGTGGGCGGGAGCCCGGTGTTCACCACGGAGAAGGCGTTCCACGGGCACGTCCTCGCGCGGTACCCGAAGGAGGGCACGCCGCTCCTCTCGGGGTACTTCCTCGGCGAGGAGCACGTCCAGGGCTACGCGGCCGCGCTCGACGTCGCGCACGGCGACGGCCACGTGGTCCTGCTCGGGATGCGGCCGCAGTGGCGCGGCCAGCCCTTCGGCACGTTCAAGATCCTCTTCAACGCCGCGCTGTATACCAGGGCGGTGGCCGAACGGGCGCCCGACAACGCACTCTTCTGGACCGCACCCGCGGACGCCGGCGGCGAGGCGGCGGACAGCACGCGCACCAACGGCCGCCGCGGCGGCGCGGGAATGCGCTGACATGGTTCGACAAGGGGACCGACGGGAAGGGAAGGGGGGTAGGTCGTCATCATGATGCCTTTGACACCGTGGGTGAAGCGGCTTCTCATCGCCAACGTCGTGGTCTTCCTGATCACCCAGGCGGACCAGCAGCTCGTGCGCAGCCTCTGGCTGTACCGGCCCGAAGCGCTGCGACATCCGTGGACGCTCGTGACCTACATGTTCCTGCACGGGGGCATCGGGCACATCTTCTTCAACATGCTGGGGCTGTACTTCTTCGGGCCCCGGCTCGAGGACCGGCTGGGCGGCAAATCCTTCCTCTGGCTGTACTTCCTGTCGGGGATCGGCGGCGCGGTCGCGAGCTTCATCTTCGCCCCGCGCTACCCGGTGATCGGCGCGTCCGCGGCCGTGTTCGGCGTGCTCATGGGCTTCGCGCTCTACTGGCCCCGCGAGCGCATCTACCTGTGGATGATCCTCCCGGTCGAGGCGTGGCTCCTGGCGGTGCTCCTCGTCGTCGCGTCGCTGTACATGGGCGTGACCGGGTCCGCCTCCGGGACCGCGCACTTCGCGCACCTGGGCGGCATCGCGTTCGGCTTCGGCTACCTGAAGCTGCTGGAGTGGCGGCGCGGGGCGCCCCGCCGCGCCTTCCAGAAGAGGATGGCCCCGCTGTCCACGAGCGGGGTGCCGGACCGCGTGGCGCTGGCGCGCTGGAAGGGGATCTCCACGGAGAGCTTGCACGAGATCAACCGGGAGGAGGTCGAGCGCCTCCTGGCGAAGGTCGACGACGCCGGGTCGCGGAGCCTCACGCCGGCGGAGCGTGAATTCCTCGATCGCATGGCGGGCCGATGACCGCGGACACCCGGATGGAGCGCGACCCCCTGTGGGGGCGGAAGGCACCCCTCGACATCGACCCCGACACGTTCGCGCGCATGGGCCACAAGCTGGTCGACGACGTCGCTCGGATCCTGCGCGAGATGCCCGACCGGCCGCTGACGTCCGGGGAGGACCCCGAGGAGGTACGGGCGGTGCTGCACGCCGACGCGCCCCTCCCCGAGGACGGGATGGACGCCGACACGCTGCTCGCGGAGACGACGGACCTCCTCTTCCGGCACTCGCTCTTCAACGGGCACCCCCGCTTCTTCGGCTACATCACGGCGGCGCCGGGACCCATCGGCATGCTCGGCGACCTGCTGGCCGCGGCGGTCAATCCCAACACCGGGGGGTGGGCCCTGTCGCCGATGGCCTCGGAGATCGAGGCGCAGGCCGTGCGCTGGATCGCGCAGCTCCTCGGCTATCCGGAGCCGTGCGACGGCATCATGGTCAGCGGCGGCAACGTGGCGAACATGCTCGGCTTCTGGGCCGCGCGCGCCGCGAAGGCCGGGTGGGACGTGCGCCTGACCGGGCTGCGCGGGGAGGGGAGCGCACCGCTCCGCGCGTATGCCGCGAAGGGCACGCACACCTGGCTGCAGAAGGCGGCGGACCTTTCGGGGCTCGGAACGGACGGCGTGCGCTGGATCGATACCGACGCGCAGCAGCGCATGGACGTCGGGAAGCTGCGCGCCCGCATCGAGGCGGACATCCTGGCCGGCGACCGTCCCTTCGTGGTCGTGGGGACGGCCGGGTCGGTCGGCACGGGCGCGGTCGACCCGCTCCCCGAGCTGCGCCGCCTGTGCGACGAGCTCGACCTGTGGCTGCACGTGGACGGCGCGTACGGCGGCTTCGCCGTGGCGGCGCCCGAGGCGGTGCCCGAGGACCTCCTCGGCCTGCGGCTCGGCGACTCCGTCGCGGTGGATCCGCACAAGTGGCTGTACGCGCCGCTCGAGGCCGGGTGCACGCTCGTGCGCGACCCTGCCTCGCTCGTCGGCGCGTTCGCGTATCGCCCGGACTACTACAACTTCCAGGACGAGGCGACGAACTACTTCGAGCACGGGATCCAGAACTCGCGCGGCTTCCGGGCCCTGAAGGTCTGGCTCCAGCTCCGCCAGGTCGGCCGCAAGGGCTACGCCCGAATGATCGCCGAGGACATCGAGCTGGCGCGCCGCTTCCACGCCATCGCCACGGCGCACCCCGAGCTCGATCCGGTCACCCAGGGGCTGAGCATCACCACCTACCGCTACGTTCCGACGGACCTGTGCGCGCGCACGACCGAGCCGGAGGTGGCGGCCTACCTCGACGAGCTGAACCAGGCGGTGCAGAACCGCATGGAGAAGGGCGGCCGGGCGTTCGTGTCCAACGCGGTGGTCCGGGAGCGCTACCTCCTGCGCATGTGCATCGTGAACTTCCGCACCCGCATGGAGGACGTGCGCGACCTCGCGGATCTCACGGTGGAGCTCGGGCGCGAGCTCGATGCGGGGCTGCGTCCGCCCGGGCTGCGCTGAGCCGGTAGCTACGGCTCGGGGATGAAGCTCGAGGAGCGCCTCCTCATGGCGCTCGTCCTGCGCTTCGGGAAGCCGAAGGGCGAGTCGGACCTGGAGGCGCTCGGCCGCGTCGTGCGCGAAGGCGGCGAGGAGCCCGGGCGCCCGTGAGCGCGCCCTTCCCGGTCCCCGCGCGCGTGCACCGCGTGGAGGAGACGATCCGGCGGAGCCGCTTCGTCACCACCCTCGCGCACGCCCCGGACGCGGACGCGGCGCACGCCTTCGTCCAGCGCGTGCGTGACGAGTCTCCCGACGCCACGCACCACTGCTGGGCGTTCGTGGCCGGCGCGCCCGGCACCACCACGCACATCGGGATGAGCGACGACGGCGAGCCGCACGGCACCGCCGGCAAGCCGATGCTCACCACGCTCCTGCACTCCGGCGTCGGGGAGGTCGTGGCGGTGTGCACGCGCTGGTACGGTGGCGTGAAGCTCGGCACCGGCGGCCTCAGCCGCGCGTATGCGGGCGGCGTGAAGCTGGCGCTGGCGTCGCTCCCGACCGAGGTGAAGGTCGAGCGCGTGGCGCTCGTGGTCACCGTCGGCTACGCGGACGTGGACGCCCTGCAGCGTCTGGTCGAGGAGACCGAGTCGCTCGTCGAGGGTGAGGAGTACGGGGCGAATGTGCGCTACCGCTGTGCCGTTCCGGAGCCTTCCGTCGAGGCGTTCCGTCGGGCGCTGGCGGACGTGACACGGGGCCAGGCGACGGTCGAGGAGGGGTGAGGGGGGCGCATCGTCCGCGACTTCCGCGACTTCCGCGACTTCCACGACTTCCGCGACTTCCGCGACTTCCGCGACTTCCACGGCTCCCCGGTGCCCGCGTGCACGCCGGAGGCGCCGGTCGCGGAGCTCGGCTGAGCGCGGGCTTGCCGCGGCGCCGCGATCATGCTTCCATCAGGGAGCTGGCCTCGTCTCGTGGCGGGCCGAGGTGACAGGTCAGGTCTTCCCCGTCACCCGGAGGCCCTCGTGAAGAGAGTCCTGGTGCTCGGCGGTACCGGCATGCTGGGCGCGCCGGTGGCGCTCCGTCTCGCGCAGGACGGCTTCGATGTGCGCATCCTCGCGCGCCATCCCCCCCAGGCCCGCTCCCGGCTCGGCCCGACCGCGGAGGTCGAGATCGTACGCGGGGACGCCGCCGACCGACTGGACGTGCGCGCGGCCGCCACGGGATGTCACATCGTCCACGTCTCCGTGGGCGCGCCCGCCGACCGCATCAGCGCCGAGCTCGCGCTGCGCGCGGCGACGGAGGTGGGCGCCGAGCGCATCGGCTACGTCTCGGGCACCACCGTCTCCGACGAGCATCGATGGTTCCCGATGATCGAGGAGAAGCTGGCGGCCGAGCGGTTCGTCAGGGGCGGCGTGGTACCGTGGACGATCTTCCGGCCGAGCTGGCCGTTCGAGCAGCTCCCGCGCTTCGCGCGCGGAGGCAAGCCGTTCCTCCTCGGTGAGCTGCCGCACGCGTGGCACTGGTTCGCGGCGGACGACATGGCACGCATGGTATCCGCGGCGTACCGCTGTGCGGACGCGGCCAACCGGCTGGTCTACGTGCACGGGCCCGAGACGATGACCTTGCGGGCAGCCCTCGAGCGCTACTGTGCCGCGGTGCACCCGGGCGCGCCCCCGATCCAGGTCATGCGGCTGTGGCGGGCGCAGGCCCTGGGCGTGCTCACGCGCAACGCGGAGCTCCGCTTCGCGGCCTCGCTGATGGCCTACTTCGCGAAGGTGGGCGAGCGTGGCGATCCCACGGCGGGGAACCGCCTCCTGGGCGCGCCGACCACCACGCTCGAGGACTGGCTGCGCGGCCGCTCGGCCGCGACGCCGCTCAGTGCGGCCAGTTCGCGAACGGCTCCTCCAGCGACGGGCTCTGCGGTGTGAACAGCTTCGCGCCGTCCGGCGTGATGTACATGTCGTCCTCGAGACGCACGCCGAACTCGCCGCGGATGTAGATCCCGGGCTCGTCGCTGAAGCAGTTGCCCACCACGAGCGGCACCTTGTTGCCGCGCACCAGGTACGGCCACTCGTGGCCGTCCATGCCGATGCCGTGCCCCACCCGGTGGGTGAAGTACGTGTAGTCGGGGCCGTAGCCCGCGTCCGTGATGACCTTGCGGGCGGCCGCGTCCACGTTCTCGGCCGGCACGCCCGGGCCGGCGGTCTTCCACGCCGTGGTCTGCGCCTGGTGCTCGATGTCGAACACCTTCTTCATCTTGTCGGTGGGCTTGCCGAGCACGAACGTGCGGCTGATGTCGGACTCGTAGCCCTCCGCGGTGCAGCCGCCGTCGATGAGCAGGATCGTTCCCTCGCGGATGACCTGCGGGGTGATCGACCCGTGCGGCAGGGCGGAGTACTCGCCCGTCTGGACGCTCGCGCCGCCGTCGAAGCCGAGGCGCTGGTGCGCCAGGCTTACCAGCCGGCCGAAGTCCTGCTGCGTCATCCCCTCGTCCATCGCGAGGTAGGCGGCCTTGTAGGCGGTGAGCGTCGCCTCGTTGGCGAGCGTCATCAGCTCGATCTCGTGCGCGTCCTTCACGCCGCGGCACCCGGCGGTCACGGGTGTGCCGCTCACGACGTGGAGGGCGGGCGCCACCTGCGCCACCCCGTCGGCGAAACGGAACTGCACGGTCTCCTCGGCGCCCACCTTCCCCGCGGAGATCCCGCACTGCTTGAGCCCCTGTGCCACGCGCATGTAGGGGCTCTCGTGCTCCTGCCAGGTGAGCACCGTGGCGGACTTCAGGGGCCCGAGCGCGAGCTGCTCGCGCGCCCGGTCCTCCTCGAAGGCCGGGCACACCACGAACGCCTCGCCCTCCACCGGGATGACCACGGCGAAGAGGCGCTCGCCGCCGCCCCAGCGGACGTTCGTGAAGTACACCATGGACGTGCCGCCCGTGAGGTAGAGCGCGTCCAGCCCGTTGTCCTTCATCAGCTTCTTCGCCTTCTCCACGCGGGCCGCGCGCTCCGCCGTCGTGATGGGTCGGGCGCGGTCCGCCCACGAGCTCAGTCGGGCGATCGAGGGCGGCAGCTCCTGGCGCGGCTCGGCGCCGAGGACGTGGGCGGGGTCGATGGCGGTGCCGGCGGCGGCCAGCGAGGTGGCTCCGAGGAAGTCGCGTCTCGAGATCATGGGAATCGACGGGTGGCGGTGGATGCTGCGGGCGGGGCGAGGCCCGGACGTCCCCGATCATACGCCCCGGAAGGTAAAGGGGCCACTCGCCGGGACGCCGGCTGGAAGGCCCCTCCGCCCTGTCGCCAACGAGGAGGCCCAGCCTAGCTTGTCGACCTCCCCGTCCAAGGAGCCAGCCGAATGCGCGCACCCGTGCCCGTCGTCCTCCTGGTCGCCTCCGTGGTCGTGGCGCAGGCGTGCGCCCCCGCCGAGGAAGCGCGGCCGGCCGCACAGGCCCCGGACTCCGCGACCGCCGCGCTCATCGCCCGCGCGAAGTCGTTCGAGCTTCCCACCGCGTACGTGGCCCCGCCCGGCGAGGCGATCGACCACCATACCTCCGGCTTCGCGAAGATCCTCTGCTCGGCCGTGTTCATCACCGGGCTCGACCCCGCCGACGCGGCCGAGAACGTGGGCTACTTCACCAGCCCGTACGAGGAGCGCGCCGTGGTGACGGACACGGTGGTCGACTACGACCGCCAGGAGGTGCGCCTGACGCTCCCGTCCGGCGTCGTGCGCGTGGCCAAGAAGTACAAGAGCCAGGGATGCGTCACGCGGCCCATCGGCGAGGACTCCGTGTTCTTCACGCCGACCACCGTGACGCCCCGCCTCCCTCCGGCCGCCACCACCCCCTGGCCGATGGGCGACGTCCTCCCCAGCGACCCCTATCCGCCCGAGCTCGACATGGCGAAGGTCGCGGAGGCGGTGGACGCCGCCTTCGGCCCGCCCGGCGCGATGACCGAGGCGTTCCTGGTCACCTACAAGGGGCGGATCATCGGGGAGCGCTACGGCGACGGCATCGACCTGCACACCCCGCTCGAGAGCTGGTCGATGGGGAAGAGCCTGACCGGCACGCTCATGGGGATCCTCATCCGGCGCGGCGTCTACGAGCTCTGGCAGCCGGCCCCCGTGCCCGAGTGGTACGAGAAGGAGGGCGATCCCCGGCAGCAGATCCGCATCGGCGACATCATGCGCATGTCCTCGGGGATCCGGATCCGGGCGCCGCAGGACCCCGACTTCGACCCGTCGCTCGGCTACCCCGACCACCTGTACCTCTACACCGGGACGGTGAACTCCTACCACTACGCGGCGACGCGGCCCCAGGAGTGGCCGCCGAACACGGTCGGCCGGTACCGCAACACCGATCCCGTCCTCACGAACTACCTCATCCGCCTGGGCGTCGAGGGGAAGCTGCACGAGGACTACCACGCGTTCCCGCAGCGCGCGCTCTTCGACAAGATCGGCGTGCGCGACGCCGTCCTGGAGACCGACCCGTACGGCGACTTCCTCACGCAGGGCTACGAGTTCCTGCCGGCGCGCGACTGGGCGCGGGTGGGCAACCTGTGGCTGCAGGACGGCGTGTGGAACGGCGAGCGGCTCCTCCCCGAGGGGTACGCGGCGTACGCGCGCACGCTGGCGCCGGCCTGGGTGGACGACGGGAGGCCGATCTACGGGGGCGCCTTCCAGTGGGTCAACGGCACCGGCTCGTTCCCGATCCCGAAGCAGGCGACCTACTTCGCGGGTGCGGGCGGACAGAACACGATCATGATCCCGAGCCACGGGCTCGTGGTCGTGCGCCTCGGGAAGTACAAGGGCGCGCGGGCGGGCGGCGAGGCGCTCAACCGTGGGCTGAGGCTGCTCATGGAGGCGGTGCCGCCGCTGGACGGCGCCGGTATGTGAGCGGGCGCGACGCGCCGGCCGGGGCGGGTGGGTCCCCTCCGGTGGGCGGCCGCGGCTTCCTCGGGATCCCTCGAAGGGCCGCGTCGAGCACCTCGAGCTCGTCGCTCCACAGGACCCGCCACCCCTCCGGGGTGTGCGCCATCTGGATCACGCGCACCTCCGGCTGGGCGCCCTGGAGGCGCTCGATCGTCCGGTAGACGACGTGCGCCGTGTCGACGCCTTCCACGACGTGGCCGATCACCTCGTCGTCGTGGTCGAAGAGCGCGTGCATGAGCCCTGGCATGTCGTCGACCATCCGGCCCACGGCCCGCTCGAAGACGGTCGCGGGCGGGAGCGCGCGGAAGGACGCCGGGTCGTCCGCCCCCACGTACGCGTGCCGGAGCCCGCCCGTCGAGTCCGTGTCGACCATGTAGCCCACGACGTCGCGGAAGGTCGCGAGCGTGCTCGGGTGCATGAACTGCGCGGCGGCCCGCCACCGGATGGCCCGCACCGAACGGAGGAAGAGGACGGCGGTGGACTCGGGTGTGGCCGTCAGCCCCGCGAGCGTCTGGCCCCGCAGGGGCAGGGGGGATCCGAGCGACAGCGCGGCGAGCGGGACGAGGAGGGCACTCCGGTGCATGTCGTGGTTTAGTAGGGCGTCGCCGGACGTGCAAGCGTGCCGGCCGTGACCTGCGACCCGACCATGATCCGACTCTCGACCCTGCTTCTCCTCGCCGCCTTCGCGACGACGCCTGCGCCGCCCCGCCGGGCGGTCGTGCCGGACGTCGCCGCGATGGTGGCGCGCGAGTCGCTGTCCGGGTGCGCCGGGTCCCATCGCATCACGAGCTCGAGTCGTCCCCTCGATCCCGCGGACGCCGACGCGGGCGGGGCCGGTCTGGGGCCCCTCCCCGCGGCAGCGCGCGGAACGCGCCTCCGCGCGCGGTCGACCGTCGTCGCCTCGTGCGCCCGGGTGGAATCCGCCCCGCCGGAGCCCTTCCACCTCCGGGACCGGCTCGCCCATCCCGCCAACGCTCCTCCCGCACGCGCCTGATCCGACCCGGGTCCACGGGCCCGGGCGCCGGCAGGACGCGGGCGCGCACGCTGTGCGCCCGCGACGCATGCACCCGCTCCCGACACAAGGGAGCCTCAGGAGGACGGCCCCATGATCATCTCCCTCGCGTACTTCCCGCACGACCCCGCCGCGATCTTCGCGCTCGCGATCACCTGCGGCATCGCCGTGCTCCTCTTCTTCGCGGGCCGCAGCAGCAGGAAGGGCGATCGCAAGGACGACGCGTAGCGCCGCCCGGGGAGGCGGTCGGAGCGCGCCCCCCGTGGGTGCGCTCGGGGTCACTCCGAGCGGATGGCCTCCATCGGATCGACCCGTGTCGCCCGGCGCGCGGGCCCCAGCGACGCCAGCGCGGCGACGGCGACGAGGACGACGCACGCGGTCACGACGGGCCACGGGTCTCCCCACTCGACGCCGTAGAGCAGGCTCGCGGTGAAGCGGCGCAGCGCGAAGGTGCCGCCGAGCCCGATGACGACGCCGATCGCGGCGAGGGCGAGGCCGGCGCGGAGGACCTCGCGCGCCACCCGGGAGCGATCCGCCCCCAGCGCCATGCGCACGCCGATCTCCCGGGTGCGCTGGGTCACGAGGAAGGAGACGACGCCGTACAGCCCCGCGGCCGCGAGGACGAGCGCGAGCGCTCCGAAGAGGCCGACGAGGACGGCGGACACCTGGTAGCGCGCGGTGACGTCGTCGAACACGGCGTCCATGCTGCTGACCCAGGCGAAGGCCAGCCCCGCGTCGAGCTCGCGCAGCGCCGCCTCGGTCGGCGCCACCCAGTCGGTGGGCGGCCCGGCGGTGTGGATCAGGAAGTCCACGTCCGCCTGGTAGATCTGGTACACGGAGGCGTAGGCCTGCGTCTTCGGCTCCTCGCCCAGCTCGTAGTACGTGGCGTCGTGCGCGATCCCGACCACCGTGAAGGTCCGGTCCCCGCCGAATGTGATCGTGCGCCCCAGGCCGTCCTCGTCGGGCCAGAGCAGGCTCTCCAGCGTCTCGTTCACCACGGTGGCGGGAGGGTCCGTGGCACCGTCCTCCGGACCCAGCGCGCGGCCGCGCAGGATGGGCACGCCCATCACGTCGAAGTACCCGGGGGACACCGCGTTCAGGCCGATCCAGATCTTGCCGTCCTCGGTATTGGAGCGCGCGCCCGGAGGCGTGTCGATGTCGCTGCTCCAGTCCCCCTGGAACGGGATCATGCGCGTGCTCGCCACCTCGAGAACGCCCGGCACCGCCTTCAGCCGCTCGATCGCCCTCGGGATGAAGGCCAGCCCCTCGTCGTCGCCGTAGCCCAGGGCGCGGAGGTCCACCTGGAGGACCAGGCGGTCGTCGGTCGCGAAGCCCAGGTCCTGCGTGTGCGCGCTCCAGAAGCTGCGGGTGAAGAGCACGGCGCCGGCCACGAGGACCAGCGAGAGCGCGACCTGCGCGATGACGAGGACGTCGCGCGCACGGCTCCGGCTCCCGGCCGAGCGGGCTCCCTCGAGCGAGGCGGCGACGTCGGTGCGGGCGGCGTGGAGCGCGGGGGCGAGCCCGGCCAGCGTGGCCGCGATCACCGAGAGGACGACGGCCGCGGACAGGACGCGCAGGTCCGGCGCGAACTTCCCGACGAACGCATAGGGAAGCAGCGAAGCCGCGGTGTTCGAGAAGGCGTACGCGAGCACGACGCCGACGAGGCCACCGGCCGCGCCCAGCAGGAGGCTCTCGGCGAGGAGCTGGCGGAAGAGCCGACCCCGGCCGGCGCCCATGGCGGTGCGGATGCCGATCTCACGCGTGCGCGCGGTCGCGCGCGAGAGGAGCAGGACGGCGACGTTCGCGGTGGCGATGGCGAGCACGATCAGCACGACCGCGAGGAGCATCGTGGAGAGGGAGCCCAGGGAGGCCGCCTGACCCGGGCTGTACACGGCCTCGCGCGTCACGAGGAGCCCGTCGCCCTCGGGGCGGTCCGGATAGGTGAGCGCGTCGGAGATCTGGTGCAGGTTGGCCTCGGCCGCCTCGAAGGTGGCGCCCGGGGCCAGGCGCCCGGCGACGGAGAGCCAGCTGCTGCGCTCGTGCGGGACGCGCTCCCACCACGCGCGATCCGTGGTACGTGTGAGCGCTCCGAACATCGCGAGCGGCACCCAGACGTCCGGGGCGTCCGCGAAGGCGCTGAGACCGCGGAAGCCGGGGGGCGCGACGCCGATCACCGTGAACGTGATCCCGTTCATCGAGATCGTGCGCCCCACCACGTCCGGGTCGGCCCCGAGCGCGCGCCGCCAGAACCCGTCGCTGATGACGGCCACCGGATCGGCGCCGGGTGTCAGGTTCTCCTCGCGGAGGAAGAATCGTCCCCGCGCCGCCCCGACCCCCAGGACGTCGAAGTAGTTGTCGGAGACGCACAGCGCGTCGAGCTGGTCGGAGCGGGTGCCGTCGAGTGTGTACGAGGCGGTGAGCGTGCCTCCCCAGGCCGCCAACCCGGCGAGCGTGGTCGCGTTCTCGCGATAGTAGGCGTAGTCCGGGTGCATCAGCGAGCCGCCCCCCTGACCCGGCGCCCAGGAGCGCCAGACGCCGACCAACCGGTGCGGCTCGGTGACGCCCGGCGGCCGATCGAAGAAGATCCGGTTCACGAGCGTGAGAACGGTGGTCGGAGCCCCGATGCCCAGCCCCAGCACGACGACCGCCGTGAGCGCGAACCCCGGCCGGCGCGCGAGCGCACGCAAGCCGAAGCGGAGATCCTGCAGCAGGTCCCTTCCCATCGTCGTCGCCCTCCCGGTCCACGGTTCCGCGATGTCGTGTGCGTGCGCTCTCCCGGCCGGGTGCAGCGGCGGGCGGAGCGAGGCGCCGAGCCGCCAGAGGGCGAGCGCGCCCAGCTCGCGCCAGAGCAGCCTGCGCGCCGCGCCCGCCCCGAGCCGCTCGACGCGGCGTCGGTGCGATGCCTCCAGGTCGCCCAGCACGTCGTCCCGGCGCGAGCGGGGCACGAGGCGGGCGAGGATCCAGCGCAACGGCCCCGGCAGGCCGCTTCCTGGGGTCACGAGCGTGCCTCTTCCGGACGGGCCCAGAGCCGCTCGCGGATGCGCCGGCTCTCCTCGAGCGCTTCGAGGCCGTGCGGCGTCACGGCGTAGTGCCGCTTCGCGCGGCCTCCCCGCATGGAGGTCGGCTCGCCCAGCCACGAGTCGGCGAGTCCCTTGCGCTGCACGCGGTCCAGGGCCGCGTAGATCGCGCCCAGCGTCACCTCCCGGTCGGCGCGCTCGGCGAGCACCTCCTGGATCGCCGACCCGTGCGCGTCCTCACCCAGCTGGCGGACGGAGAGCAGCACCAGCTCCTCGAACTCACCCAGTCGCTCGCCTTTCACGCGCCGCTTCCTCCCCGGAGGCCGAAGGCCCCGACGCGCCGCGTCGCGCGGACGAGTGCAGGACCTCCCCATCATTTTTAATACATACGTGAATGTAATAGAAACCGCCAGAGGTGTGCTGGGGGGAAGCGCGGAGACGGGTCGCCGAGCCGTCAGTGGATCGGAGCGGGGATCCGCTCCCGACGGGGCTTCCCGCCCAGGGCGGCGAAAGCGGCGAGCAGGACGAGGGGGTAGGCGACGAGCTGGCCGACGATGAACCACGCCGGGTGGGCGAACGTGTTCCACTTCAGCATGCTGGCCGCGAGCGAGGCCGCGACGACGACGGAAGCCACGCCGCGCCGGCCGTCGCGCACGATGAAGCCTGCGGTGAACGCGCCCAGGAGCGCTCCCCCGATCTCGGAGCAGAAGCCCAGCACCCACGCCGCCGGCGGGAGGTGTGCCACCCAGGCCTGGAAGTCGACGGAGCCCGACCCCGGATCGGTCCCGTCCGGAAGCGGATGCATCACGCCCACCGCCCTCTGCACCAGCGAGACCACGAGCGCGAGGACCAGGAGTCCGGCCACGATGGCTGCGATTCTGCGCAGCATCACAACCTCGACGGGGGGAGGGTGAGGGCGTCCAGATCGTCGCCGAGGCGTCGCTGGTGCGTGGAAGAATCCCCGACGGCCCGGTCCGGCGCAAGTCGGTGACCGGGTGCGTTTTCGCGGTGCTCGAGGGGGCGACGCGAGGCCCGCCCGCCCACGCCCGCGCGCGCCTCCGCGGGGGCGTCGTCCGGCCCGGTTGAACCGGCCGCGGTCCCGCTTTAGCTTTTCCTGCTCGGGCCGAGCGCGAAGTGCGCACGTCCGGTAGGAAGGGCCTGTAGCTCAGGTGGTTAGAGCGCACGCCTGATAAGCGTGAGGTCGGTAGTTCGAGTCTACCCAGGCCCATACCAAAACGCGTTGCCCTGTAGGACCTTCTTGGGGTCCATCAGGCGACGCGTTTTGCATTTCGGGTAGTGGGGCGTGTACGGGGGTGATCTACGGGGATGGTGCGGCGTCGATTCTGTTGATGAACGCCTGGGCTTCGGCCGCGGCCTGGGCCAGTGTCTTGGCGGCCAGCCCCACGTCCGCGGCGAGCCTGCCGAACGGTTCCGCCCAGAACGCCGGAGGCTCGAATGAGGGCGGCCACGTGTGGGTGCCTCGGAGCGCGAATACCTCGACACAGGCCTCCCGAATTCCGCTCATGTCGTGGGCGAGTTCACGCATGAGAAGGAGGTCGACCAGATCCCGGAAGCGCTCGTTCGGCACGTCGTCTCCGCGTGGTGGCTGGGTCATCCCGTGGATCTTTTGAGCGACGTGGTAGCGCAGCGAGAGACACGGGAGGGCAGGGGGTGTATCGAGGCCGAACGGCTCGAGGGCCAAGGGCGGCACGAGTTCGACTTCCGTAGCCGCCCCTTCCCGCCGGGACACGTCCACTTGGATGGTGCCCCAGTTCTTGCCTCTGTAGTGAAGGACGACATCCAAGCGGACCGAGCCGTTGGGCATGAGATGGGGCTCCCCCTTCACCCGGAAGGTGAAGTCCTGGTAGCTCCCGGCGAGCGCATCGTCGAGGATCCTGGCGACATCCCGTCCTTCTGCGTCGTCCACGACGAGGTCGATGTCCCTGGTGGCCCGGGCCTTCGTGGGGAGCCGCATCTCCAGGGCGACGGCTCCCTTGATCGTGAACCGTGGTCCCTCCGCAGCAGAACTCGCCCGTTCGAGTTGGCCACCGACCACCATGTACGACACCCAGTCCCTGACGCGCTTCCGGCCCAGTCCCCGCTCCCGGGCGTAGGCGTCCACCCACTGTGTGAGGACACGAGCCGAGTGGGGAACCTTCCTCGGTCTGCTCATGGCAGAACGAGCCTCCGGAGCTCCTGAGCTTCATCCGGCTTGAGGTACCCCTCGCGTGCACCATCCTCGATGGCCTGCCGGAGGAGTGCGGGACCCAGATGTGTGCGGTGACAGTCCTCGATGGTTCTGCGCACGGTGGTCGTTGGGATGCCCTCCACCTGGGTCACATCGTTTGGTGGGAGGTCCACGCGATGGATCGCCAGGTGTCCGGGAACGGCGCGGCGCACACGGAAGGTCTTGGGCACGGTGATGTGCACCGTGGATGGGCTTACGTCCGAGATGTCGCGGATGGCGAGAGCCGATTCGTGCGAGATCACCCCGGGTACCCCCGCCGGCCAAAGGCTCGCCTCCATGTACTCGGCTAGGGGCGAGGCCGGGAAGGTTGGGACACGGTAGACGCCCCGACTCACGCGCTCCAGGGCGCCGCGCGTGGCCATCATTCTGAGTGCGTTGCCGCTGACACCCTCCGCCACTGCCTGGGACGTGGACACGTAGCCAAACTGGTCTGCGGCGATGTCCATGACCTTGTCGTACCCGCTTCCCGGCATGGCGACCTCTCGTTGGTGATGTGGACAAAACTGCACAAAATGTGCGCTATTGTCCACATCGTCCTGGGCCAACACCAGGCTAAGCACAAGGCAAGCGGTCCGCCGCTCTGCTCACCCGTGGTAACACAAGCGGTAACAAACCCACCAGCGCCAGGCGGCGCCAACTGGCGCCAGCCAGCGCCAAACCCTAGTGTTTCAGCGCCATCTGGCGCCCACCGGCGCCGGTCCGCGCCACCAGAGCCGCCTGATAAGCGTGAGGTCGGAAGTTCGAGTCTTCCCAGGCCCATAGGTAAAGCGTGGAGCCGCAAGAAGTCATGCGGCTCCACGCTTCTTTTGTTACCGCGGTAGCGAAAGGGTACCACACCCGCTCATGGTTTTGGGGGGTCCATCGGGTATGGTGGCCGTAGAGGGATGACGGTTCACCACACAGCCAAGGAAGGCGACCGATGCCTAAGCTCCGCAACCACACCACCATCGAATCTCGAATCTACGCCCGCCAGCGCGGAGACGGCCCCCCGCGCTACTACGGCGACTTCCGCGACCATGCTGAGGTGGGCGGTGGCCAGGAGCCGCTAGCGCCGAGCGGATGCAGCTACGCCACCACGGACGAAGCGGAGGCGGGGAGGCTCGCGCAGGCTCGGCTGGAGGAACTCCAAGGGAAGCGGGCGGCGCGACCCGTGGGGCCCGCCGAGAAACGGGTCCTGAAGGCCATCATCTCCGACCACCTCAACCGAAAGGCCAAACTCGGGGAAGGCGGGGAAGGGTGGCTGGGGAACGTCCAGGTCCACCTCGAGGCGTTCGAGGACTTCTTCGGTGAGGAGCGCGACCTCGACGGATAGGAAGTTCAACCGCACGGAAGGGCGAAGAGGCATGGTACGGAGCGACAGGGATGGTGAACGAGGTGGATCGCTCCGCGGAAGAGGGGCGGGGAAGAGGCGCGAGCGAGGGCGCTTTGGGGAAGGGATGGCCGGGCGGGCCATGGGGATGGGGCGATGGGCGCGGGTGGTGCGCGGGATGTTGGTCGTCGAAGCCGGGGGGCGGCGACTGGTCGAACTCGAAGGCGGTGCGCCGGGGCTGGCAGAGCGGAGGGTCGTGCGGATGGCGCGTAGGAAGATTCGTAGGACGGCGCCGGCGACGTCCGGGTTGTGGTGGAGGTACGGGCGCAAACGCTTGGGCAGGGACAGCACCCTACGACGGACGGGCAGGTGGGGCAGGACGTGGTCGGTGAGATGGGCGGCCACCTCGGCCATGCGCCGGGTGTTGCACGAGGGACAGATTCCGCGGCCCTTGCAGGAGAAGGCGATCAGGCGCTCATGACCGCAGTCGCCGCACCGGGCGCGGGCGAACCCGTGGGCGAGGATGCCGCAACGGAGGTAGGCCCGGAAGTCCCACGCAGCAAGGAAACAGAGCTTCCTAGCGGGACAGGTAGCCGCCGTCGACCGCGTAGTACGCACCGGTGATGAACGACGCTCGCTCGGAGCACAGGAAGATCACCAGCTCCGCGACCTCCTCCGGGCGGCCGAGCCGGCCCATGGGGTGCAGCGAGATCAGCGTCTCGTTCACCGTGGGGTCGCTCTCCATGGCGGCGATGAGCGGCGTCGAAATGAACGCGGGACCCACCGCGTTCACGCGGATCCCCTGCTGTGCGTACTCCAGGGCGGTGTTGTGCGTCAGTCCCACCAGGCCGTGCTTCGCGGCGACGTACGCCGGCGCCCCGGCGAACCCGACACGCCCCAGGATCGACGCCATGTTCACGACAGCGCCGCCGCCGTGGGCGAGCATGGCCGGGATCTCGTACTTCATGCAGTAGAACGGGCCCGACAGGTTCACGTCGAGGACGTGTCGCCAGGCGTCGAGCGGGTAGTCCGCCGTGGGCGCCTGTGCGCCGCCGATGCCCGCGTTGTTGCAGGCGTAGTCGAGGCGGCCGAAGCGCTCCACGGCCCGGGCGACCAGTACCTCGCACGCCTCGGCGACCGCCACGTCGGTCTCGACGAAGAGCGCCTCGCCACCGGCTTGGCCGATCAGACGGACGGTCTCCTCGCCCCCTTCGGTATCGACGTCGGCGACCACCGTCGCCGCGCCTTCACGCGCATAGGCCAGCGCGGTCGCCCGGCCGATGCCGCTGGCCGCGCCCGTGACCAGCGCGACCCGATCCTTCATGCCGTTCATATGTCGTCCTCCCGGTTGTCCCGACCTCGTCCCTTCCACGGAAGATGACGACAAGTCGCTGCGGGTATAGGGGCGGGACGAAACCCTTTCCTCCTCTTGCCTGTCTAGAGGAAAGACGTTCATGTAGGCCGTCTAGAGAACGCTGAATCGTACCACGAGGCCCGGGATGACCGACCATCGCTCCGAACTGCTGCAAGGCACGCTGGACCTGCTCGTGCTCCGGGTACTGAGCCTGGAACCGATGCACGGCTGGGGGATCGGGGAGCGCATCGGGCTCCTGTCGGGGGAGGTCTTCCCGGTCAAGCAGGGCTCGCTGTACCCGGCGCTGCAGCGCATGCGTCGCAAGGGATGGATCCGCGATGACCGCGGCCAGCACTCGCTGGAGCATCGTTTCTCCCCAAGGAGGATTCCCCCTCCGCCGCGCGAGGCGGGTGGCGCGGCGGCACGACATGCATAAGCACCCCATGCCGGCCTGACGTCGACGCCCTTCTGTTCTCACACTTCCCCGTCCCTTCACCCTCGTCACCGCCGGAGAGACTCTTCACCGCTTGCCACTCCTGAACCCGCGGCCTACCATGGCGCTCGCGCCTACACGGGGGTTGGACCTCCTATCCGTTGCCACGAGGAAGACAGGTCGACAGTGGCTGCAATCGTCTGCCAAGATCTTCAGCTCAGAAAGGCCGCTGTGCCTGCTCGGTACTGAGGGATTAGCGGCGCGGTGAACGAGTTCTTCCGGCGTCTCGGGCAACGCAAGCTCGTGCAATGGGCGTTGGCTTATGTCGCGGCGGCCTTCGCACTCCTGCAGGGCATCGACATCATCGCGCAGCGCTTCGCCTGGCCGGATTCGATCGAGCGCATCTTCATCGTCGCGTCGTGCATCGGCTTCTTCTTCGTGCTGGTGCTGGCCTGGTATCACGGCGAACGCGGGGCGCAGCGCGTCACCGGCGTGGAGCTTCTGATTCTCGCGTTGTTGCTCGGAGTGGGCGGCGGATTCCTTTGGCAGTTCGTCGGCAGTTCTCAGGAGCGTATCGTCAACTCGGCTGCCAGGCCGGCCACGCCTGACGAATCGCCATCGGCCGTCGATCGGAAGTCGATCGCGGTCCTGCCCTTCGAGAACCTCAGCGAAGACAAGGGTAACGCCTACTTCGCCGACGGCATGCAGGACATGATCCTGACCAAGCTGGCCGGCATCGGCGATCTGAAAGTCATCTCACGCACCTCCACCCAGAAATACCAGAGCCGTCCGGACAACCTGAAGACCGTTGCCGCCGAGCTTGGCGTGGCCACGATTCTCGAGGGCAGCGTGCAGAAGGCCGGCGACCAGGTGTTGATCAACGTGCAGTTGATCGATGCGGCCAGTGACAACCATCTGTGGGCGGAGGCCTATTCGCGAAGGCTCGACAACATCTTCGGCGTGGAGGGCGAAGTCGCGCAGAAGGTGGCCGACGCGCTGAAGGCCAGACTCACGCCAGACGAAACCGCCCACGTGGCCGAAGCGCCGACCCGCAACGCGGCGGCTTTCGATGTGTTCCTGCAGGCGGAAGAACAGGCGCAAGAGGCGGACGCGTCGGAATCGCAGGCGACCTACCTGGCAGCCGACGCCGACTATCTGCAGGCGATCGCGCTCGATCCGGGCTTCGCCCTGGCCTATGCGCGACTGGCCTTGAATCAGCTCAACCGGCATTGGTTTGCCACCCCGTTGACGGCTTCGCAACTGGCCACCACCAAGGCTTACGCAGACCGCGCGCTGGCCCTGGCGCCGAATTCGCCGGAAGCGCACCTGGCGCTCGGCTTTTTCGACTACTGGGGCTTTCGCGAGTACGCCGCTGCCAGCACCGAGTTCAAGCGCGCTTTGGCGCTGGCACCCAACAACGTCGATGCGCTTCTCGGGCTGGCGTTCGTGGCGCGACGCTCGGGGCAGATGACGGAGGCGTTGACCTACTTGAAGCAGGCGGTGGCGGTCTCTCCACGCGACCCCATGGTTCGCAGGGAGTACGGTCTGACATTCATGATCCTCCGGCGCTATGCAGACGCGGATGCCCAGGTGCGGCGTTCCTTGATCCTGTCACCGGAGAGTGCGGGTTCCTATGACGACCTGCTGACGATCCAGTTGTTCGGGTTTGGCGACGCCGACGCCACCCACAACGCGGTGAGCTCGTTGCCGGGTTGGCGGATCAACGCCACAAGCACCGCCGGCGACATCATAGGGCTGGCCAATACGCGGACCTACGCCGACGTATTCGCGCGCCGCTTCGATGTGGCCTTGCACGCCTGGGATTCTGCACCCACCGAAACGGAAGAACAGCGGCGCACCGGACAGGCGGCACGGATCGCGATCAGTCTGCTCGCCGGTCGCGGGATGCAGGTGCGCCCCGAATGCGCGCAACTGGCCCCCTCGCTCCGCGCGGCGCTGGCGCAGGACCCGCAATCGCTCTCGCTGTTGCAGCAGTTGAGCTGGGTGGAGGTATGTCTGGGCCGAAACGCCGAGGCCATCGCGTTGGCGCAGCGCGCGGTGGCGCTGTTGCCGATCTCCAAAGACAGCTTCTTCGGCACCTATCAACTGGTCGGTCTCGCGCAGATCGCCGCGTGGGCCGATGCGCCCGATGTGGCCTTGAAGACCCTCCGCCAACTGCTGGAGATGCCCGCCGGCGCCGCCGTGTCCATCGAGCGCCTCAAGCTCGACCCGGTGTTCGACCCGCTGCGCAAGGACCCGCGCTTCCAGAAGCTGATCGAAGACGGGGAAGCCACCGACAAGGCACACGCCAAGCCGTGATCGAGCTCTGGCACCGGCATCCGCATCCCCGCGGGTGAGAACGGCAACCGATCGGCGCCGGACACCGCAGCCGTGACCCCGCGCGTTCGTCTCCACCACGTGCGAGCCCAGCCGCGGCAGCGGCCTGAGCAGGGCACCGTTCACGACGGTGAACATCGCGGTGTTGGCGCCAATGCCGAGCGCGAACGTGGCGACAGCGACGGCGGTGAACCCGGGCGACCGACGCAGGCCGCGCGCAGCATAGCGGACATCGCGAGCGAACGCGTCCCAGCGACTCGACACGCAACCACGATGGGGAGCCCATAGCGCCCGCCATACCGCGGCGCGGGCCTACCTTCGATACCAACGCCGCGCCCTGTACTCACCGTCCGTTCGGGCCAGCTCCAGGAACAACGTCTCGGCATCGTCGGGAAGGTCGGGCGTTCCGAGGCGGCGAGCCGCCCAGGCCATACGGGCACGGGGCCCGCGGGGTGGCTTCAGTTCGGGTAGGCTCACGTGAGACTCTCAGGGTCGGGAAGCTCGAGGCCTCGCCACACGCGTCCCCACATTGCGCGAAACTCGCCAAGAGCCCGGATCCCTTCCGACGTCGGACGGTAGAACCGGCGCGGACGTCCACCGCGCGGAGACGGCTCCATCACGTGCGACCGCAGCGCGGCGATCTTCAAGGACGTGGACGGGAACCAGTTCGTGCTGTCGTCGAAGTGACGGGAGGAACCCGCGGCTTTGGCCCACTCCGCCCCTTCCGACGCGTGGTCCATGGAAAGCGGAAGTGCCGCGAGTTCTGCCTTGGCGTCCGGGTCGTTCTCGTTCAACTGGACTGCTTCTCTCAGGTGCGTCTCCGCCTCACCCCATCTGCCACCTCTCGGGTGATGCGCACCGCCGCCTCCACCCCGAGTTGCGTCTCGCGGTTCAGCTTGTCCCGGGGCGTTTCGCCCTCGACGTGGGGCATCACGTAGAAGAGGAAGCCGTCGGCTCGCGCTCGATGCGGTAGTGGTCGGAGAGGGCCTGAGCCAGTCGCTCGGCGACGCTATCCACGGGTGCTCATCCGCATCGGCTCATCGACCACTGGAGCCGCGCATCCGGGCGGCCAGCTCGCCGCTCCATCCGTAGACGATGTCGTACTCCGGGGTCTGCGTACTCCGGACCATCAGGAACCGGGTACCGTCCGGCGACACGTCGTAGTTGGCGTGTGGGGCCGCGGCAAAGGCGTAGGTGTCGGGGAAGAGGTCGGTGCGACCGGTCACGGCGAATCCTCCGGCCGTGCTCACGGATGCGGCGACGATCTGGCGACCGTCACGGTAGAAGAGCCGCTTTCCGTCCCGCGCCCACACGGGCTCGGTGCCGCCGGAGACGGAGATCTGCACCTGGCCGCCGGGGCCCGGAAACGGCTGGACCACGACCTGCGACACGCCTGACGCGTCGGTGACGTAGGCCACCCACGCTCCATCCGGGGATATGCGCACCTGCGCCTCCACGGATCGCGTCGCCGCAACGGGGTGGGACGCCGTGTCGCCGTCGAGGGCCCGGAACATGACGTCGGCCTTGGTCGTCCCGCCGTCGTCCCGCTGGTAGACGAGCGTCTTGCCGTCCGGCGTGATCACGCCCTCGAAGAAGTTGTGCGACTCGACCGCCTGCAGCGGCACCGCCGGCGCACTCTGGTCCGCGGGCTGCCACCAGATCGACGTCCGGCCGCTGCGATCCGAGCGATAGAGCACGCGACGCCCATCGGGGGTCCACTCGGGGCGATCGTTCTGGGTGCCGGCGTTGGTGATCCGCGTCGGCGTGCCCGACGCGAGGTCGTAGACCAGGACGTCCGAGCGTCCTTCGGTCCCCACCGCCACGGCGATGCGCTTCCCGTCCGGGGAGAGACGGGGGTAGCCATACGCTTCGGGCTTGGACAGGACCGGCGTGAAGCCACCCCGGGGCTCGACCCAACCCAGCACCCCTTCCCGGGTTGCGGGCTCGTACACCAAGGTCCCCGTGGGCGACAGGACCGACGTGGTGGCTCCGGCCAGCGTCGTGACGACGATGGGCCCGAGCGTCACGGGCGTGCCGGTCGCCCTCCCGCCGTCGAGGTCGAAGGGAACGCCCATGAGGGCGCCGGAGGGCAGGACGTAGACGAGGGTCCCGTCCACGTACCCGAGCACGTCCAGGAGCGTCAGGTCGAATCGTCGTACCGCCCCGGTCTGCAGGGTCACCTCGGCCAGATGCGTCCGGGGCAGCCCCTCCGCCGGCTGGATGGTGAACAGCGCCGACTTCCCGTCCGGGAGGGCGAGCGGCTGACCGAAGGTCAGCTCGCCCGCGGCGGAGTCCACCCTGGCAAGCAACCGCGACGCGCCGCCGTCCTCCGGAAACACGACGAGGCCGGGCGTGGCGGCGACGATGATCACGCCGGAGGCGCTCCACGATATCCCGACGGAGGCGGTCCCGGCGTCGCCGATCCGTACCGGTGCGCCCCCCGAAGCCTGGACCTTCCAGACCATGGTTCCGACGAGGTAGGCGATCCACTGGCCGTCGGGCGAAAAGCAGGGCTGCTGCGCTCCGTCCGTGCCGGCGATCACGTGGGCACCGCTGTCACGGAGCGGCCGAAGGTGCAGCCGCGACGTACCCGTCGAATCGGGAAGCGCGTAGGCGACCACGCTTCCGTCCGGCGAGACGGCCACGTTGGTGCCGAGGCCCGCGTTGGTGACGAGCATCGTCGAGGGCAGCCCGATCGCGAGCCGCACCACGGGACGCGGCGCCTCGCGGCGGGCGGCACGCCACTGCGACACCGCGAGCCCGGCGGTGGCCACCAGCGCCGCTGCCAGGCCGAGCACGAGCGGGTGGCGGGTCAGCCTGCGGACGGTCACGGCACCGCTCGAGGGCACGCCCGCTGCCACACCGGTCGAGAAGTGCGGGTCCGCCAGCGCATCCGCGAACGCCTTGGCGCTCTCGAAGCGGTCGGCGGGCAGCTTCTCCAGCGCCTTGCCGACCGCCGCCGCGACGTTCGGCGGTACCGACTTCCGCACCTCGCCCAGCGGCCGCGCCTCGTCGGCGATGATCCTCACGATGATCTGCTGCGCCGACGAGCCCGTGTGCGGCGGATCCCCCGTCAGCATCTCGTACAGGACGCTGGCCAGGGAGTAGACGTCCGAGCGGCCCGTCAGGTCCTTGTCGGCGGTGGCCTGCTCCGGGCTCATGTAGTGGGGCGTCCCCAGGCTCATCCCGGTCTCGGTCATGCGGCCGCCGGCGGCGGCGCTCACCGCCAGCGCGATGCCGAAGTCGGCCACCATGGGGCGGCCGTCGTGCAGGAGGATGTTCTCCGGCTTGATGTCCCGGTGGATGACCCCCCGCCGGTGCGCGTAGTCCAGGGCGTCGGCCACCTCACGGGCGATGCGGACCGCCTCCTCGACGCCGAACTGCGTCTCCCGGTCGAGCTTGTTCCGGAGCGTCTCTCCTTCCACGTACGGCATCACGTAGAAGAGGAAGCCGTCGGCCGTCCCCGAGTCGAAGAGGGGGAGGATATGGGGGTGCTGGAGCTGCGCGGTGGTAGTGATCTCCTGGATGAAGCGCTCGGCGCCCAGGACGGCGGCCAGCTCGGGCTTGAGCACCTTGATGGCGACCTGGCGCTGATGCCTCAGATCCTCGGCCAGGTAGACCGTGGCCATGCCCCCTGCGCCGAGCTCGCGCTCGATGCGGTAGCGGCCCGAGAGGGCGGCGGTGAGGCGCTCGGCGGGTGTGCTCACGAGCCCCCCTGCGCCGCGAGCTTCGCCCGCCAGTTCTGGACCAGCACCGCATCTTCCGTCGACGCTGTCTGCCGGACAATGAACCGCTGGCCGTCGGGGCTCACGTCGTACGGCGTGCCGACATCGAAGAAGAGGGAGCGTGTCCAACCCGGCGCGTGGAAGAGGAGCCGTGGCGAGGCCGCCTGGAACTCTGGTCCGGGCGTCACGCTCGCCGCCAGGATGCCTCCGTCCGGCGCCTCGAAGAGGAGGTGACGGCCATCGCTCGTCCAACGAGGTGCCCTGCCCCCCTGGCGTGAAACCCGCACGGGTGGGCCCCCGCCGGGGAAGGGCTCGACGTACACCTCCGGCTTCCCGGTCTCGTCGGACGTGTAGGCGAGCTGGCGCATGTCCGGGGAGAGCGCGCCCTCGCTGGCGTTCCCGGGGGCGTTGAACCGGACGGTGCGTCCCTCCTGAAGATCGAGCGCGGCGACGAAGGTATGGTCCTGTGTGGCGGCCACCGTGTCCTGCCGCCCCCGCTGGTCAGGGGACGGTAGGTCGGTGACGATGAGGTAGCGTCCGTCGGACGACCAGTCCGTCGCCCTGCGGCATTCCGTCGATTGCGGGGCGATGCCGCGGATGGAGCGGTCCGCGACCCGCACCACGGACAGACGACACCACCCGAACGCCACCGCCGAATCGGTGGGCGCCCACACCGGAAAGGGGCGCAGGGCGTCCGAGCCCAGATCCCGCGGAACGAGAGGGGTCGCCAGGCCCTGCTCGAGGTCGTACAGCCAGAGGGTGTTCGCGTTGCCGAGCGCGGCCCAGGGATGGCTGTGGGCGTAGCGGTGCGTGAAGGTGTTGCCGACGCGCACGGTATCCACGACCTCACCCGTCCTGTCCACGATGGGCTTCTCCCCATCCCCGAGGCTGGGGAGGTACAGGAGCGCGCGTTGCGACGCCGCGTACGCGAAGACGAGGCTGGAGGTGCGCACCGGTCCGGTGAGCGTCGTGGCTTCTCCCTCGGCTGCGGAGCCGTCGGCGCGGACGCGCTGGATGTACAGGGCCGAGTTGCCTTCCGCGTTGAAGCGTCCGTACACGACGTACCCGGGCGGCAGCCAGGTGGGGGCGCGCCCACCCGGGATGAGTGGGGTCAACGCACCCGACTCGAGGTCCCCCACCATGACCTCTGCGTCCAACCCGTTCCCACGCTCGAACAGGATCCTCCCACCGCCCGGGAGGAAGGAAGGGTGCCGGTAGACCGTCGCGGTCGAGTCGAGGGGGATCACGACCGCACACGAGCCCCCAGCAGCGTCCACACGCTCGAGGCCCCGTCCCGTGGCGAAGACGATCACACCGTTGGCGCCCCACGTGCCCGACTCCTCCGGCGTCGCCGGGCACAAGGTACGCGGCGTCCCTCCCGGCACGTCCACCCGCATCAGGGCATCGTGAGCGAAGTACCCCACCGACCGCCCGTCCGGCGACCAGAACGGCGCCTCCGCACCCTCGGTGCCGCGGACCATCTGGGCGGCGAGCGTGTCCAGCCGCCGCACCCAGAGGTTTCGCTCCCCGTTCGAAGCGATGGCGACGAAGGCGAAGGCTCGACCGTCGGACGACAGAGCCCCGAAAGAAGCACGCTCGCTGAAGTCCTCACCCGGCGGGGGTTGAAGCGACGAGATGACGAGGGGGCCCTCGGTCCGGCCCGGTCCTCGCAGAGCCAGAACGACAGCCGCGGCGGTCGCGAGGACGGCCACGGCGGAGACCAGGACGAGGGCGCGCCGCTGCCACATCCGGGACCGCCCCGACCCGCCCGAGGTCGTCGCGTCGGCTGCCGTGACCGCCACCGAGAAGTGCACGTCCGACAGCGCGTGGGCGAACGCCTTCGCGCTCTCGAACCGGTCCGCCGGTAGCTTCTCCAGCGCCCTCCCCACGGCGGCCGCCACGTTCGCCGGCACCGACTTGCGCACCTCCCCCACCGGCCGCGCCTCGTCGGCGATGATCTTCACGATGATCTGCTGCGCCGAACTGCCCGTGTGGGGTGGGTCCCCCGTGAGCATCTCGTACAGGACGCTCGCCAGCGAGTAGACGTCCGAGCGGCCGGTGATCTCCTTCGCCGCCGTGGCCTGCTCCGGGCTCATGTAGTGCGGCGTGCCCAGGGAGAGCCCCGTCTCCGTCATGCGGCCGCCTGCCGCTGCCGAGACCGCCAGGGCGATACCGAAGTCCGCCACCATGGGCCGGCCGTCGTGGAGCAGGATGTTCTCCGGCTTGATGTCCCGGTGGATCACCCCGTGCCGGTGCGCATAGTCGAGCGCGTCGGCCACCTCCCGGGCGATGCGCACCGCCTCCTCGATGCCGAGCTGCGTCTCCCGGTCGAGCTTGTCCCGGAGCGTCTCCCCCTCGATGTAGGGCATCACGTAGAAGAGGAAGCGGTCGGCCGTCCCCGAGTCGAAGAGGGGGAGGATGTGGGGGTGCTGGAGCTGCGCGGTGGTGGTGATCTCCTGGATGAACCGCTCCGCGCCCAGCACCGCGGCCAGCTCGGGCTTCAGCACCTTGATGGCCACTTGGCGCTGGTGTCTCAGGTCCTCGGCCAGGTAGACCGTGGCCATACCGCCCGCGCCGAGCTCGCGCTCGATGCGGTAGCGGTCGGAGAGGGCGGATGTCAGGCGGGGGGGCAGGTCGGGCATTGGCGTCGGCAAGATGTGACGCCACCGTGCTTTGTGCCAGGACCGCGGTCGGCGCAGGATGCCGATCTCATGGGCGAGTCATCGCCGGACGAACGTAGAGCGCGAACAAGGTGCCGACCGCGACGGTACGGCCAGCCACCCGTCCGCTTCTACCCGCTGAGGCCGGGGAGCTCAACCCCCGTGTCGGCATGAGCAGCACGGTTCACGGGCCGCTGGTCCCGCCGGGGGCGCGACCGGGCGTCGCGGTCGAGTCCGGAGCGAGGGCTCCGAGGCGCCGACGCTCCGCGTCCAGCGCCCGCTTCAGGGCGCGGGCCTGCTCGAGCATGGACTCGTCGGACTGGCGCGACACCGACGCCGTCGTCGTGCGCGTCAGGAGGACGGAGCGGGCCCGGGCCAACGCCGGGTCATCCCGGGGCAGGCTCCACAGGGGATCGGGCTCGTCGTCGTAGCCTCCCCGGAGCCCCGCGAGGAGGAGGGAGTCGGCGAGGCTCAGGCCCCGACCGCCGAGCGGGTTGGCGAGCACCTTCGGCAGGATGAGCCCGCTCGCCACCAGCGTCCGGTTGAAGAGTCCATCGACGAAGGCGGCATTGTTCCGGTTGAGGATGTCGGTCAGGGTCGTGGACGCGTCGTAGAAGCGGACGATGCGGTCGCGCAGGGCCCGGTCGCCGATCAGACCCAGGTTCCCGGTGCTGAGCAGGTCCTCGTAGGTCGCCTTCGAGAGGGTGGCCGTGCGCCGAACGATGAGCTCCGTGAGCGCCACGCGGACCGAATCGGGCTCGGGTCCGGCGCGTCTCGAGCTCAAGGCCCGATAGGCCGTGAGGCCGTTCAGCTCCTGCGACCGTTCGTACGCCGCGGCCTCCCGGAGATCGGCCATGGTGTGCTCGACGTCCCGGGACAGGAGCGCCAGGTAGGTCGCCTCGGTGGCCGTGTCCCGGCGACCCTGGTACCAGGCGTTGAGCGCGATCGCGACCAGCACGCCGCTCACGACGACCAGGAACTCTGCTCCGAACCAGCGCAGCCGGGGTCCCCACGTCCGCGCGGAGCGGTTGGCCCGGGTCGGTTGCATGGCGGGGGGCGCGTCGGACACGGATAGAAGGGAACGTAGAGGAGATTGAAGGGCCTGTTGGCCTGAAGCGCAGGGTAGGCTGCGGGTCGAAGAGGGGCAAGGGTGAACGGGCACGCGGGCGTGAAGCTCCGATTTCCGGGCCTGACCGGCCGGGCCGCCCGGTGCTCACTCAGGTCCCTGATTCGGCTCCGTACAGCAGGTAGGGAGCGCGCATCCTCTCGAAGGCCGCGAGCCCGTCATTCCACCCGGCCATGATCTCGTCCACGTCCTTGCCGGCATCGATCGCCAGTCGGATCTCGTCGGTTCCCGACGCGGTCCATGGCGCTGTCGCGCCACGCCCAGTGGCCCGTGGAGCGCCGGTAGAACGGATAGGAAGTTCAACCGCACGGAAGGGCCAAGAGGCATGGTACGGAGCGACAGGATGGTGAACGAGGTGGATCGCTCCGCGGAAGAGGGGCGGGGAAGAGGCGCGAGCGAGGGCGCTTTGGGGAAGGGATGGCCGGGCGGGCCATGGGGATGGGGCGATGGGCGCGGGTGGTGCGCGGGGTGTTAGTCATCGAAGCCGGGGGGCGGCGACTGGTCGAGCTCGAAGGCGGTGTCGGGCTCGGCGTCGGCGGGGTCGAAGGCGGACGTCTGGTCGAGCAGGAAGTCACCTTGTGGCGGGTCGCGCGCGGGAGAGAGGGGAGGGGGTCGGTGGGGGAGACCCAGATGCAGGAGGATGGCCGAAACGACGGGCGGGTCGGTGAGAAAGGCGAGGATGGACATCCGTCCGCCGCAAGCGGGGCAGAGCAGCGGCAGGACCTCGTAGATGCGCGCGAGGAGGACGGCCCAGCGGATCCGCGCGAGGCTGGCGCGCCGAGCGGGTTCGGGATCGGGCGGGGCACGTAGGGCTTCGACGGGCGCGGGGTGCACTGGCGGTGGTAGCTCCGCCTGGGGCCGGCCGATGGCGACGACAGCCGATCGGGCTCGAGCGTTCGGAGCGAGGACGCCGTGGTACCGGTGGCGGTGCATCCGGGGCGGCGGAACGAACCTGGCGAGGCGCTCCAGGAGTTGGAGGGGAGAGAGAAGGATCTCGGTGCGTCCGTCGGGCATGGGCTTGGGGAATCGGTAGAGGAGCCGAGCGTCCGGCGAAGCGAGCGAGGGCGTACCCCCCGAAGTGTAGAGGCGTTCGAGGGCGAAGGGCGGCCGGGCACAGTAGCGGAGGAGGCGCTCGACGCCCACACGGTCGTTGCCCTGAATGCGGACGGCGGCATCGATGCTGAAGCCGCCGGACCCCTGCCAGGAGAGCATGCCCTCGGCATCGGCATCGTCGAGAAGGCCGCGGGTGCGGAAGTACCGGAGCACGCGGCGCTGAACGACACGCTGGAGCTCGAGCCAGTGGCGTTCGTCGAGCAGTGTCGCCTCGTGGAACGGGCAGTCCCGTCGGGGACCTGAGCGAAGACGCCGTCGAGGATCTACGACGTGGAAGTGGAAGTGTGGGTTGAGGGATGATCCGAAGCGGTGCAGGAAGCTGACGGCGCCGAGCTGCGCGTCGGGAGGAGCGCCGGGGCTGGCAGAGCGGAGGGTTGTGCGGACGGCGCGTAGGAAGATTCGTAGGACGGCGCCGGCGACGTCAGGGTTGTGGTGGAGGTACGGGCGCAAACGCTTGGGCAGGGACAGCACCCATTGTGCGCCGGGATAAACCGGCATGGAGCAGCGGATGGAAGAGTCGTACACCGAAGAGGTAGCGACTCACGGTGGCCCCGAGTCATGCGTGGATGTCCGTGAGGGCATCGGCGAAGCGTTGACAGGGGCTCGTGTAGGCGAGGCATCGAGCCGCGAAATCATCCCTCCGGGACGCCGACGAGGTAATGGGCTCGGAAGGCAACACGAACAGGCGCGCTATCGCGAGTGCCTGGGCGGTCCCGCGCGGTCCAAGACCCTCCGCATGCACGAAAAGCTCCATGCGCGAGAACCGGGAGATCTCTCAGGCCGCCCGCGCGAGATGGCGTGTCGGGCCGCATCGGGGAGGCTGAGCCGTAGCCGATGATGCACGGTCGAGAGAAGTCGGACGGACGCATAGTACCCGCGAAGCTGGCGAACGCGGCGGCGATGCACACCGAGACTAGGAAGCCAGGGCGGACGCCGACGGGGAGCCGGTGGAGGGAAGGCGTCCGGCCAAAGGGAACACGGGCCGGCAAAACGCGCCCCGGACACAGAGCCGGACAAGCGTGCCCAGTGCGCTGGACCGTGTGCGTGAAGTGGCAGAGCGGCAGAAAGAAGCGAGGTTCACGGCGCTGCTTCACCATGTGACGCTGGACCTCCTGCGGGAGGCATTTCTCGACCTGAAGAGAAGGGCAGCCGCAGGTGTGGACGGCGTGACGTGGGAGGACTACGCGCGAGACCTGGAGGAGAATCTGCAGGACCTCCACGCGCGGGTGCACCGAGGGGCGTATCGAGCGAAGCCATCTCGGAGGGTGTACATCCCGAAGGCGGACGGGCGGCAGCGACCGCTCGGTATTGCCGCGCTGGAGGACAAGATCGTCCAGCGCGCCGTCGTCGAGGTCATGAACAGCATCTACGAGGTAGACTTCCTCGGCTTCTCGTACGGGTTCCGCCCTGGACGCAACCAGTACCAAGCACTGGACGCGCTGGCGGTCGGAATCCTGCGTAAGAAGGTGAACTGGGTGCTCGACGCAGACATCCGTGGGTACTTCGACACCATCGACCACGAGTGGCTGATGAAGTTCGTGGAGCACCGGATCGGGGACCGTCGGGTCCTCCGCCTGATCCGGAAGTGGCTGAAGGCGGGGGTGATGGAAGAGGACGAGTGGCGGGCGAGCGAGGTCGGCTCGCCGCAGGGAGCGACGGTCTCACCGTTGCTTGCCAACATCTACCTGCATTACGTGTTCGATCTGTGGATCCAGTGGTGGCGAAGTCGGCACGCCCGCGGCAAGGTCATCGTCGTGAGGTACGCGGACGACATCGTGGTCGGATTCCAGCATCGAAGCGACGCCACGCGTTTCCGGAGCGAGCTCGATGCACGGTTTGCGAAGTTCGGGCTCAAGCTTCATCCGGAGAAGACGCGGCTCCTGGAGTTCGGACGCTACGCGGCTCGAACGACGAGCCGAAAGGGGCGTGGGCAAGCCCGAGACCTTCGACTTTCTGGGCCTCACCCATATCTGTGGTAGGACACGATTGGGGGACTTTCTCCTCGTTCGGCGGACTTCACGGAAACGGATGGCGGCCAAGTTGCAATGGATCGCGGATGAGCTCATGCGCCGACGTCACCTCTCCATCAAGAAACAGGGCTTGTGGTTGCAGCGCGTGGTAGGGGGCTACTTCCACTACCATGCGGTTCCCACGAACGTCCAAACCCTCCAGCAGTTCCGCAAACAGGTGACAGGTCACTGGCGGCGTGCGCTCCGGCGTCGCAGCCAGAGAGACCACACCGACTGGCAACGCATGGCACGCCTCGCGGAACGCTGGCTACCCAAGGCCCGCATCCAGCAGCCCTGGCCGACCGACCGCTTCGATGCCAGGACCCGAGGTGGGAGCCCGGTGCGGTAATCCTGCACGCCGGGTTCTGTGCGGGGGGCCCCGGGCAACCGGGGTCCCTACCGCTACGACGGACGGGCAGGTGGGGCAGGACGTGGTCGGTGAGATGGGCGGCCACCTCGGCCATGCGCCGGGTGTTGCACGAGGGACAGATTCCGCGGCCCTTGCAGGAGAAGGCGATCAGGCGCTCATGACCGCAGTCGCCGCACCGGGCGCGGGCGAACCCGTGGGCGAGGATGCCGCAACGGAGGTAGGCCCGGAAGTCCCTCTCGACCCAGGCGGGGACGCCGTAGCCGAGGGAATCGGATACCTCGGCCTGGGCGAGGAAGGTCTCGAGGTGATGTTGGACGACGGGGTAGAGCGGTGTGGCAGTGGGCTGGCGCGGGCGGTAGATGGGCCGCGAGGTGGACCAGCCCGGCTGGCCGGTGAGTGGGCTGTGGGGGCCGGAAGAGACGCTTTGCCGGGGTCGCCATGGCGGAGCGTGCGTGGGCGAGCTGGGCGCTGCCATGGACTCATGGGCCCGCCTCCGGATCGTTCTTGTGGTAACACAAGTGGTAACAGACCCGCCAGCGCCAAGCGGCGACAACTGGCGCCAGCCAGCGCCAAAGTCTAGTGTTTCAGCGCCATCTGGCGCCCGCCGGCGCCGGTCGGCGCCACCAGAGCCGCCTGATAAGCGTGAGGTCGGAAGTTCGAGTCTTCCCAGGCCCATAGGTAAAGCGTGGAGCCGCAAGAAGTCATGCGGCTCCACGCTTCTTTTGTTACCGCGGTAACGAAAGGGTACCACGAGATTTCCGGGCGGTGGGCTCCATCGGGAGGGTCCGAGCGGCGGCCCCAAGGCCGGGGCTCAGCGCACCGGCCACGCGTAGATCGCGACGCTGAGGGGCGGCACCTCCAGCGGCGCGGACGCGCTCGCCCGCGACTCCTCCACCACCACCTGCGGCTGCTGACCCACGAGGTTCACCGCGTCGAGGCGGCCGGGCGCCATGCGCCACACGTGACCGTCGCCGGCCACCGCCAGGTCCTCGACGTGGAGGTCGAGCCGCTGCGGCTCGAGGGTCGGGTTGACGACCGCGACGGTCAGGGTCTTCCCGTCCTCCGTCAGCGCGGCCGCGACATCCAGGGGATACGTGTCGCTTCCGGCGTTCACGTGCGGCTGCTCGCCGCCGGGCGGTCCCTTCGGCTCGGGTTGCGGCGAGCTCCCGCTCACGGCCACGGGGACGGTGCCGAAGCGCTCACGGTACAGCTCGAACATGAGGCCGACCGGGTTGAGCACGGCGTCGGTGCGCGACGCGCTGAGCGTCGACCCTGCGAACGTGAAGCCGCCCATCGTGTAGAGATCGCTGTGCCGGAACATCTCCTGCAGCGCCCACGCGTAGGCGGGCACCGGCTTGAACGAGTTCGGGTCCACCCCGGCGTAGGCCCATTCGTCCAGGCTGATCGGCACGCGCTTCTCCCTCAGGGCCGGAATCCGCTCCAGATACTCCTGGTAGTGCTCGTATTTCGCACGGATCATGTTGGCCGGGCGTCGCATCCAGTCCACCAGCGGCTCGTTGGCTTCGTTCGGGACCTGCTCGCCCTTCTCGAGGTCGAAGTGCGTGCCGCCGTACACGTAGAAGTGCTCGCTCAGCAGGTCGATGTTCTCGAGCGCGCCGGCCAGCAGCCGTCCGCTCCAGTCGGCCGGCCCCATGTATTCCGGCACCACCTTGCCCGTAAGCCGGCGTGCCTCGCCCGAACCGGTCATCGCGTCGGGCATCGCCCCCGACCCGATGAGCAGGATCGACGGATCGACACGCTTCATCGCACGCGCGAACCGGTTGTGCTTCAGGATCCACTGGTCGAGCGACATGTAGCCCAGTTGCCACTGTCCCCACATCTCGTTGCCGATCGCCCAGTACCGGATGCCGTACGGGTCGGGATGACCGTTCGCCGCGCGCAGCCGGCCCATGGGCGTCGTGACGGCACCGTTGGCGTACTCGACCTCATCCGCGGCCGAGCGGGCGTCGCCGAAACCACCGTTCACCGCCACGTGCGGCTCGACTCCCAGCAGGCGGCAGAGCGTCACGAACTCGTCCAGGCCCATGTCGTTGGACTGAACGGCGCGCCACACGGGGTCCCACCGGGGCGGGCGCTGATCGGGATCGCCGATCGCGTCGCGCCAGTCGTAACCGGAGACGAAGTTGCCGCCGGGGAAGCGATACACGCCCGAGTGGAGTCGCGCGAGCGCCGTGACGACCTCACGGCGATACCCTTCGACGTTGTCGGCCGGCATGAGCGAGACCGCGCCCACGCGGAAGGTGCCGGTCCCCGTACCGGTGACCTCCAGCCGCGCGGAATCCGTGGATGCGCCGGGCGTCACGGTGAAGTGCCGCGTGGCGTATTCCGGTCCGACGCCGTCGAGCCGGACGGCCTGCCGGGACGCCGGTCCCCACACCAACGCCACCGAGACCGCCACGCCCGGATCGGCCGTCACCACGACGCGACCCGTGTATTCCCTGCCCGCCCGGACGGCGAGCCCCGTCTGCTGGATGCCGCGCGGCTCCGTCCCGGCCACGGTCACGGCAGGCGCGTGGGCAGCGGCGTAAGCGCGGACGCTGTCCATCCGCACCGCGCTCTCGGGACCCAGGGGTTGCCAACGGCGCGGCGCCGCCCGCCGACCGCCCGCCGGCGCGGGCGCCGCGGAGTCGGTCACCGGGAAGTAGAACTTCCGGTCGTCGAGCATCTCGGCGCGAAACCCGCTCTCGAGCAGATTGCCGATGTGCTCGACGAACATGCCGTACACCTCCGGCTGGATGGGGGCCCCTCGTTGCGACCCCGCGATCGTCGCGTCGATCGTCTGGGCACTTCCGGTACCGGACACGGCCATGGCCGCGATGACCGCGGCCAGCACTCGCTGGAGCATCGTTTCTCCCCAAGGAGGATTCCCCTTCCGCCGCGCGAGGCGGGTGGCGCGGCGGCACGACACGAGCGACTGCGCTGCCCGACCGACCTGATCCACTCGTCGTGTCCCGACGTCGGGGCCCAGCCGACCGGCGCTGCGAGCACCGCTCCGGCGCCCCCGGGGCGCCGCCGATGAGCCCTACCGCGGCAGCGTCTTCGCCGGCCCGGCCACCGTGAACGCACCGCGCACGCCGCCCTCCGACTCGCCGGGCTGCGTGCCGCCCACGAACACCTGGTATTCGCCCGGGACGATCACGCGCTCGCCCTGCTCGTTCACCTGACCGAGGGTGCGCGGCGCGACCGGGAGCACAACGTGCGCGGTTCTCCCCGGCTCCAGGTGCACCCGTTGGAACGCTGCCAGCGTGCGGATCGGCGCAAGCGGTTGCCCGGGCTGCACCAGGTAGAGCTCCACGACCTCGTCGCCGGCGCGGTCGCTCACGTTCCTCACATCCACCTCCACCACTGCCGAGTCGCCCGCCGCCACCGGTCGCGCCGGCAGCTTCAGGCCACTGTACGCGAACGTCGCGTAGCTCAGTCCGAAGCCGAAGCCGCGCCAGGGCTCGCCCCTGAAGTAGCGATAGGTCCGGTTCGCCATCGAGTAGTCTTCGAAAGGCGGAAGCTGGTCCACGGAGGCGTAGAACGTCACCGGCAGCCGACCCGCCGGGTTGTTGTCCCCCGCCAGCGTCTCGGCGATGGCCGTGCCACCCTCCTCGCCGGGGTACCACGCCTCCAGGACGGCGTCGGCCTCGCGCGCGTCCAGCGCGAGCGCGCTGCCGCTGGTCAGCACCGCCACGATCGGCTTGCCCGCCGCGTGCAGCGCGGCCAGCAGCTCCCGCTGCGGGCCGGGAAGCGCGATGTCCGTTCGGTCGCCACCCTCGAAGCCCGGCAGATCGACCGACATCTCCTCTCCCTCGAGCTGGGGCGAGATGCCCAGGAATGCGACGACCACGTCCGCCTGTCTCGCGGTGGCGATCGCTTCCGACTCCAGCGCGCCCGCCGGGGGCTCCCAGGTGAGGTCGATGCCCGCGCCCGAGTTGTGGTGCACGTACTCCAGGCGAAGGTCGTGCGGCTTCGTGTCGGCGAAATGGACCAGCGTGTCCGGGGCGGACGCGCGACGTCCCTGGAGCTGAGCGTTGTCCAGCACCAGCCCGCCGTCCAGGTACAACCGAACGGCCTCGCGGTTCTGCGGAGGCCCTCCTCTGACCCTCGCTCCGATGCGGTAGTCGCCCGGGGCAGGCGGGGTCAGCGTGCCCGTCCACCGGACGGAGAAGTCGTCGCGTGGCAGGCCCGGCAGCGGGATCGCCTTGTCCCAGTTGAAGTTGATGGAGGGGTCCACACGAACCGCCACCGGCGTGCCGGTCGGCTCCGGCGTCGCGAAATACTCGCCCCGGAGGCCCTCGGCATCGCCCGAGCGCAGCGCGCCGCGGGAGATGGGGATCGCGAGCCCTTCGGCCAGGACGGATCCCTGCGCGTACACGACGTTCGCCGCGCCGAAGCGCTTCACCATCCCCGCGATGGGCGTCACAGGCTCCGGCGGCGTGGCGTTGTAGTTGCCCTGGAGCGCCTGCACCAGCTCGGCCGTCGGACCGATCACGGCGATGCGCTTCGTGCCCGCCAGCGGTAGCACGCCGTCGTTGGCGAGCAGCACCATGGACTCGCGCGCCGCCTCCAGCGCGAGACGGCGATGCTCGGGGGAGTTGTTCTCCGAGAAGGGGATGCGTCCGTAGGCGTAGGAGTCCGGCGGATCGAACATTCCCAGCCGGAACCGCGCTGTGAACAGCCGATCGAGGGCGCGGTCGATGTCGGCCTCCGTAACGAGCCCCTCCCCCACCGCCTCGGTCAGCTTGGCGTACGGCGTCGCGTTGCCGAAGCCGCACTCGAGGTCGGTGCCCGCCTTCAGGGTGACCGCGCCCGCGTGCATGAGATCCGGCGCGTAGGCGTGGCCGGTGGCGACGTCGGACACCGCCCCGCAGTCGGACACGAGGTAGCCGTCGAAGCCCCACGCGGTCCGCAGGTGATCCTGGAGCAGCAAGGCGCTTCCGCACGCGGGCGCGCCGTCGATGGCGTTGTAGGCGCACATCACCGACTGGGCGTGCCCCTCCGTGACAGCGGCGCGGAAGGCGGGCAGGTACGTGTCCTCCAGGTCGTGCGGGGTGACGTCCACGTTGAAGCGATGGCGCAGCGGCTCGGGTCCGCTGTGCACCGCGAAATGCTTGGGCGTGGAGACCACCTTCAGGTACTTCGGGTCGTCCCCCTGCATGCCGGTGACGAACGCGACCGCCATGCGACCGGTCAGGAACGGGTCCTCGCCGTACGTCTCCTGGCCGCGCCCCCAGCGCGGGTCCCGGAAGATGTTGATGTTCGGGGCCCAGAAGGTGAGGCCGTAGAACCACTCCGGCCGGTCGTCCCGCACGGTCTCATGGTACTTGGCCCGCCCCTCCGTCGAGATCGTCTCGCCGATCCGGTGGATCAGCGGGGTGTCCCACGTCGCCGCGAGCCCGATCACCTGGGGGAAGTCCGTCGCGTACCCGGCGGCCGCCACCCCGTGGGCCGCCTCGCTCCACCAGAAGTAGGCGGGGACGCCGAGCCGCGGGATGGCCGCCGCGCGGTCACGCATCTGCGAGACCTTCTCCTCGAGCGTCATGCGGGAGATCAGGTCGGCCACGCGCTGCTCGACCGGCAGCGTGGGATCGAGGTACGGGGCCTTCCCGGGTGCGGGCGCCGCCTCCGGCGCCACCGCGTGGGAGCATGCGGACAGAAGCGCGATCAGGGCGAGCGGCAGGGAGGGTCGGTTCCGCCAACCGAAGCGGCGAGGGTCGAAGCGCATCATTCGCTTCCTCCGAGGAGCCGAAGGTCGATCGCGGGGTTCCCGCGCCCGGGCACACAAGACGAAGTGGCGAAAGGAGTAAGGGCCTGCTGTCCAGGGCGCTCCGGGGGCGCGCGGACCCTGTCCGATCGCCTGGCAAGGGTCATCTTATCATTATATCTATCGGTTGTCACACGCCGCGGATGCGTGGTCTCGCTCCACCCCTGGACCCCGGAATCCAGGAAGGCCATCGCCATCTTGCGGAATCCAGGGGCGGGCGCGACCTGTGATGGGACCTGCCCGAAACTCCGCCGGAGGTTTCCGATGGCGCTGCGCACAAGGTCGGTCCCGGGTCTGGTATTCGCAGCTCTCGCCAGCGGGTTCGTCTCGGTTCGGCCCGGATCGCCCGCGCCGGCGCGGGTGATCGCGGTGCCCGCCGATTCGGTCGTCCGAACCCGACGAGGCGTCGACTTCACGACCGACTCCATGAACGTGCGAATCTCGCTCTACGGCGCGAGCACGGTCAGGGTTCTGAAGACGCCGAGGGGAAGGACGTCCACCAGGAAGAGCCTCTCCGTCATCAAGACGCCCGAGGACGTCGACTTCGACGTCGCCAGGGACGAGGGACGGGTCACCCTCTCGACGAGCCGACTCATGGTGACGGCTGATCTGAAGTCGGGCACCGTGAGCTATCGGACGGCCGAAGGCTCGCCGTTGCTCGCCGAGCAAGAGGGAGCGGCCAGCTTCGAGCCCGTGCTCGATGTCGGGCAGCCGACCTACCGCGTCGGTCAGGGCTTCGTGCTGGACGCGGGCGAGGCCATCTACGGCCTCGGGCAACAGCAGTCGGGGAGGATGGATCAGCGCCATCAGACCCTGCGCATGATCCAGGGAAACACGGACGACTACGTCCCCTTCTTCCAGTCGATCAAGGGCTACGGTCTGTTCTGGGACAACTACTCCCCGACGACGTTCGCGGACGAGTCCGGCGACACCTCCTTCAAGTCGGATGTGGGGGAGGAGATCGACTACTACTTCATGTTCGGGGGCGACGCCGATGGGGTCGTTGCGCAGATGCGTGACCTCACCGGCGATGTGCCGATGCTGCCACTGTGGACGTTCGGCTACTGGCAGAGCAAGGAGCGATACAAGAGCCAGGACGAGACGGTCGGCGTCGTACGGCGATATCGGGAGCTGGGCGTTCCCCTGGATGGGATCATCCAGGATTGGCAGTACTGGGGCGACAACGACCACTGGAACGCCATGGAATTCCTGAATCCGGCGTTCCCCGATCCTCACCGGATGATCGACGAGATCCACGGCATGAACGCCCATCTGATCATCTCGATCTGGTCCTCGTTCGGTCCGAAGACGCCCCAGTACGCGGAGCTCGAGAAGATCGGCGCGCTGCTCGACTTCCCCACCTGGCCCCTCTCGGCGCGAGACACGTGGCCCCCGGACATGAGCGTGCCCTCCGGGGTCGAGGTGTACGACCCCTACAATCCGAAGGCGCGCGACATCTACTGGCGCTACCTGCAGAAGGGACTGTTCTCACTCGGCGTGGACGGGTGGTGGATGGACTCCACGGAGCCGGATCACCTGAATCCCAAACCCGCCGACCTGGACAACATGACGTACCTGGGTTCGTTCCGGCGGGTACGGAACGCCTACCCGCTGATGACCGTCGGAGGCGTCTACACGCACCAGCGCGCGGTGGAGTCCGACAAGCGCGTGTTCATCCTCACGCGGTCGGCCTTCGCGGGGCAGCAGCGGTACGGTGCGAACACCTGGTCCGGCGACGTGGTGGCGTCGTGGAAGGCACTCCGGAACCAGATCTCGGCCGGCCTGAACTTCTCCCTGTGCGGCCTACCTTATTGGAACAGCGACATCGGCGGGTTCTTCCTGTGGGGGTATCCCCACAAGCTCGACGACGCCGAGTACCGTGAGCTGTACACGCGCTGGCTCGAGTTCGGGGCCTTCACGCCGATGATGCGGTCCCACGGCACCGACGCCCCCCGTGAGATCTATCAATTCGGGGAGAAGGGGACGCGAACCTACGACGCGATCGAGAAGTTCATCGACCTGCGCTATCGCCTGCTGCCGTACCTCTACGCGACGGCCTGGGACGTGACGCGGCATCGGTCCAGCATGATGCGCGCGCTCGTGATGGACTTCCCGCAGGACGAGGCCGTGAGGAACCTCGACGACGAGTACATGTTCGGCCGGTCGCTGCTCGTGCGTCCCGTGACGGAGCCGATGTACAGCAGGGTCGGCCCGGACGGGGAGGAGAGCGCCCACGTCGAGGACTTCGGCCGGGTCGGGTCCGTCCAGGTGTACCTGCCGGCGGGAACCGATTGGTACGACTTCTGGACCGGGGAGCGGCTCGCGGGCGGACGGCGGGTCGAGCGGGAGGTACCGCTCGACATCATGCCGCTCTACGTCCGGGCGGGCTCGATCCTCCCCGCGGGCCCGGAGGTGCAGTACGCCACGGAGAAGTCGTGGGCCGAGCTCGACGTGAAGGTCTATCCGGGCGCCGACGGGCGCTTCGTGCTGTACGAGGACGAGAACGACAACTACGACTACGAGAACGGGGCGTTCTCGACGATCGAGTTCCGCTGGGACGACGACGCGCGGCAGCTCCACATCGGCGAACGGAGCGGCAGCTTCAGGGGGATGGTGCCCGAGAGGGTCTTCCACGTGACCCTGGCCGACGGTAACGGTGGCCGGCGTGAGAGCGGGGCCCCCGTGGCCGTCCGATACGACGGCTCGGCTCGAACCGTACGGTTCTGACGGACCTTGGCCCCGCTCAGGGGCGGGCCCTCGAAGAGTACGACGACCCCGAACGCTCGTTCCTCCGCGCCGCCGCCCCGCTTGCTGGCTGGAGGCTACGGTCTGACGCCGGTCACGGAACAGCTGCCCCCGGAAGCCGAGCAGCCCCGGTGGTTCGAGTTCCGCGTGGGGACGGGTGCCGATCCTCCTGTTCTCCCGGTCCGACGAGCCAGTGGAAGGGTCGCCGCCAGCGTGCCGGGTGTGGGGTCGGGTGGACGACCAGGACGCCCACGTCGCCCACGCCCGCGCCAGCGGAGCGACGGTCCTTTCCGAGATCCGTCAGCACGCCTGACGCTTGAACGACGTATGGGCATCATCCGCGGAACCGACACGTATGCATCGAGGAGGGGACGCTCTCGGAGTGGCTGCACGAGGTGCTCGAACCTCATGTCGAGGAGCTGGTGGTGGCGGGGGTGCGCAAGAGTCGGGGACCGAAGAGCGACAAGCGAGACGCATTCGCGCTGGCCGAGCAGCTCCGGATCGGGTCACTGGAGACGAAGGTCTACAAGGGGCGCGGGAAGTTCGGGAGGCTGAGTCATGTGGCCCGAGGTACGGGCTCGTGGTGGTCGATGTGGCCCGGGTGAAGAACCGGCTGAAGAGCGTGCTGCGCTCCCGAGGCGTGGTCTACGGAGCGGGGCGGTCGGTCTACGCGAAGCGAGAGCGGGAGCGGTGGCTCGGGGAGCTCCCGGAGGCGACGCGGCCACTGGCCGAGCTGCTGTACTCAGAGCACGACGCGCTCGCGGCACTGAAGGCGAGAGCCGAGAAGGCGCTGCTGGCCGAGGCGCGCAAGCACCGGGAGTGGCGGCTGCTGAAGACGTGTCCGGGCCTGGGCCCGATCCGGACGGCGGAGCTGCTGCCGGTGGTGGTGACACCGTACAGATTCCGGAGCCGGAGCGGGTTCTGGGCCTACTGCGGACTGGGGATCGTGATCAGCAAGCGTGGGGTCGAGCGTAGCGCACGCAACCACGAGCCTGACGAAGGGGAAGCGAACCGGTTACAGGGGAGAGCATCCACTGGACTTCTGGGCTGGGCATCTGGTCCGAGTCCCCAAGGATAGGCTATGCGCCCCTGAAGAGCCGAACGAAGCCCCTGATAGAAGGATGGTTCCCGCCTCCGAGCGGAGAACGCAGCGGCTGTGACCGTCTTCCCGACTGTGACGCGGAGCCCGAGCAGCGCATCAGCCATCCCGCGCTGGACAACGGATCCGGCATCTCAACGAACGCGGACGCCGGCGGCCAAGACTCGGTCCGACGGCGTGTAGGCAGCGCGCGTCTTGACAGCCAGCCCCATAGAAGGAATCCAACCGCACGAAGGGGCCGGGAGACACGGTATGGGAGGGGCGTGGCGAGGAGCAAGGTGCTGCGCCGGGCCCTCACCCCACGCAACGTGCGTTGCGCGGGGGCCCCGGTTCGAGGTGGAGGAGGATGGCGCAGAGGACGGGTGGGTCGGTGAGAAAGGCGAGGATCTTCATGGAGCCGCCGCAGGCCGGACAGAGGAGCGGCAGGACCTCATCGATCCGGGCGAGAAGATGGCGACGACGGCGGAACGCAGGCCGGCATGGGGCGCGAGGACGCCGTGGGAACGGTGGCGATGCATGCGGGGCGGGAGCGCTTCCACCGGAGCACGCGGGATGAGCTGGGTGAGGTGGAGCTGAAGAACCTGGGCAAGGCGCGCGAGATCATCGGCCGGTGGGTGGCCTTCTACAACGAGCGCCGGCTGCACGCGTCCCTCAAGTACCTGCCCCCACGGGAGTATTGGGCCGGGGAGCCGAAGAGGCGCCTGGAGGAGCGGAAGGAGAAGCTGGAGCGGGCCAGGATGCGCCGCGAAGAGATCCCCCGCTTGGTCGTGCGACCGGGCGGGGCTTCTTCGTACGAGGGGTGAGGGTCGTCCGCCACCCCTCAGAAGGAAGCGATTCGGCCCTCAACCGCGTGTCGCACCCGGGGAGCCAGATCGCCGACCATCGCGAGTCTGGTTCCAGCGTCTTTCCGTCCACGATTCCATGCCGGGCCAGTGCCGCGCAGAACTCGATGTGCTTCGGACGGCCGGCGATCGCTTTGGAGATCCACAGGTCATGGACCTCGAGGCACCATGCGACAACACCGTTCGTGGCCGGGGTCTCGAACCGGAGCAGCCGCCCTTCCCAGCCTTCTGGCAGTACGGCGGTGGACTCCACCACCCCCTGGGCGTAGTAGCCAAAGGTGGCGTGGAACATCGACGCCTCTCCGATGGAGCCGTCCAGAAGGTCGGCCATCTTGCCCTCAGCATCACCGCGCACGGCCACGTCGACCTCGATGGACCGGGCGGCCTCGTCGGGAAGACCACCCCGGATGCTCGCATGCAGCGCCTGACTGCCGATGACGAGCACTTCGTTGACTCCGAGGACGGCTCCCGCTGCTCGGATGGCGTGCTCGAATTCTCCGGGCTACATCCGTCACGCACCTCGGTCTCAGAAGCTGCGAACGCTCGCACCTCCCGCATGCGGCGAATCACAGACCTACGCTTCCCTTTCGGTTTCGCACGCCTGACAAGCGTGAGGTCGGTAGTTCGAGTCTACCCAGGCCAATAGGTAAAGCATGGGGCCGCAAGAAGTTATGCGGCTCCACGCCTTTTGTGTTACCCCGGTAGCGAAAGGACAACACAACCGCTCATGGGTTGGTGGGCTCGATCGGGTATGGTGGCCGTAGAGCGACGACGGGCGCGCGCCTCAGCGCGCGAACCGCATGACGTAGATCGAGCAGTGAATCCTGACCCAGGGCAAGCGGGAACTCCGCGCGCCTTCTCCTCTTGACATGCTCCACCTCGCCGAACTGGGTGTAGGCCCGCCGGCGCGCTTCGTCTGGCGGCATGCCGGCTCGGAGGTTCTTCTCGACCTGACAGTCGATGTGGAAGCGGACCTCCTCCTCGAGACCGCAGTCGAGCTCCTCGGGCCGAATGAGTGACCGCAACCACAGCCAACCCTCTCGAATCCAGCGCATGATGTCTCCGGCTACGGTGCGCTTGCGTCGAGCACCTGGTTGACGGCTCTTGACGTGCGGCGCCATTGCGCCAACTCCGCTTCGAGCTGTCGGCGCCCCTGGGGCGTCAAGGAGTAGTACCTGGCGCGCCTGCGGTTCTCAGTCAGCTTCCACTCGGATCGGACGAGCCTCTGCCGCTCCAGACGATAGAGGGCAGGGTACAGCGTACCCTGCCCCAACTGCAGAACCTGCTCGGACCATTGCTCGATGCGCTCGGTGATGCCCCAGCCGTGCATCGGCTCGAGTTGCAGCGCGTTCAGCACGAGCATGTCGAGCGTACCTTGGAGGACGTTGCCACGGTCTTTCATCGCCCAATCCTTTCGAAGATCGAAAGGAAGCTTCGAGCCCCTCCTTTCGATTGTCAAAGGGAAGGCGAACGGGGCGCGTCAGCTCGGACCTCGGCGGCGCAACGAGGGCAGGCGCCGACGTCGAGGGCGCGATGCGCTACCGGCCGGAGTAGGGAGCTGAGCGCGACAGGGCTCGCGATTCCGTCAGTGAGGTGTTGGCCGGTAGACGAGTTCCTGGATGTGGCGGTCGAGCGTCCGGGTTTCGAGGAGCTCGAGGTCGAAGTCGTCGGCGCCGCGGAGGATCGGGCTGACCCCGGTGCGTCCGGAGATGACCGGGAAGATGGTGACCTGCAGGCGGTCGACGAGCCCGGCGGCCATCAACGCCCAGTTCAGCGACAGGCTGGCCTGTGACCGTAGGGGCACGCTCGACTGTTTCTTGAGTCGGGCGACGATGTCGACGGCGTCGCCGCTCACGATCGTTGCGTTCGGCCAGCCGAGGGTGTCCTTCAACGTGGACGAGATCACGGTCGCAGGCATGCGCATTGTGCGGACGGTCCACTCGTCGAGCGTGTTGGGGTCGGTGCCCGAGGACATGATCTGCGCCATTTCTCGGAAGGTGGTGGCACCGAACACCATCCGTTGCTCACGGTTGAACAGCGAAGCGCGATGCTCGAGCAACTCGGGGCCCTGCTTGCTCCAGTAGCCACCCCAGTCGCCGTCGGGGCCGTACGAGCCGTACCCGTCGACGGTGCTGAAGACATCCCAGGTGTAGGTCGCGGTCATGATGTTGTCCTCCTCGGTAGTAGCGACGGTGCGCCGGTGCGGCGACACGTCGGAGGGCGCGATGGCGGCCGTATCAGGAACGTCGGCCAGCTGGCTAGGCGCGTTGGTAGACTTGTACCTGGACGCCGTCCGGGCCGACCCTGCGGTCCTCGACCAGCTTCAGCTTGATCCGGCCGATCCCCTCGGGGAAAAGCCTCTTTCCCGAGCCGAGGATCGTCGGGAAGACCATCAGCCGCAGCTCGTCGACCAGGTCGTTCTCCAGCAGCGTGTGGACGAGGGTGTTGCTGCCGGCGACCAGGATATTGCCGTCCGTCTCCTCGCGGAGCTTGCGGAGCTCGTCTACGACGTTGTCGGAGATCACCTCCGTGTTCTCCCAGCCGGGATCGGTCAGGGTCGTGGAGACCAGGACCTTGCGGCCCTCGTTGATCTTCTTGCCGAAGTGACCCATCTCAGGGTCGTCCTTCCGCGACGGCCATGCCTCGGCGAAGACCTCGTAGGTCACCCGCCCGAGCAGCTGAACCTCCGCGTCCATCAGCTCCTCGTACTTGAACCGGTCGCCCTCGGCGCCGCGGTCGTACTCGAAGGTCCAGCCGCTGTGCTGGAAGTCCCCCGATCCGCCCGGCTCCTCCATGACCCCGTCGACCGAGATGAACTCCGTGACCACGATTCTTCCACTCATTTCTTCCTCCTGTTCGTTGCGGATGGGTGGGACTCGGCCCGCAGCTCAGCGTGCTCGCTCGCCCGGCGAACAGGCCGGCCACCAGTAAGACCCTCCCGGCGGCCCGATGCGTCGACCCCCAGGGGCCGTGCGCAAGGGAACGTCGCGGAGTATGTTTGTCTTATGGTTTAATTTTAGACTGGAGTACACACTTGTCAAGCAGGCTCGGCCGCCGTGAACGGAAGAAGCTCCGAACCCGGGATCGCCTCGTGGACTGCGCCGCCGCGCTGTTCACCGAAAAGGGGTACGACGCGACGACAATGGAGGACATCGCCGAGTGCGCCGACGTCGCACGCGGAACCGTCTTCAACTACTTCGGCCGTAAGGAGGATCTCATCCTGGCGTGGTTCGACCGTCGCCGGGCAGACCTCGCGACGGCTCTGGGCGAGGATGCCGGGGGTGAGGCCGACACCTCGGGCCGCCTGAGGCACGCTTTGCGGACGATTGCGCGCTTCTTCGCGGACGACGACGCCACCGGGCGATCGATGGTGCGCGCCTGGCTCCAAGCGGGCGGTCCGACGCTGACGCCGGAATCCGACACGACCCACATGTTCACCCGCATCATCCGCTCCGGTCAGGATGCCGGCGACATCGCGGCTCACATCGACGCCGACCGTGCTGGGCACCTGCTCTTCGACGCGTACCTCGGCGTGCTCTGCCGGTGGGCCGGCGACGACCCCAACCACTTCTGCCTCGAGGAGGGCCTTCTCGCGACCCTTGAGATCCTCTTGGACGGCCTCGCCTGAGCGCACGACGCTGAACGGAATCACGCGCGGGCGCCTCGACGGGAGGTCACGTGAGCGTCCCTGGCCAGGGAGATGACGGGGCAGGCGGCTGCCGGCGCGCGATGATGCTCCCGAGCCAACCCCCGACGGATCCACCCAAGGCGAGGATGACGGATGACCGGATCCACCCCGGCTTCGCCGTCATGATCCACGACAGCGAGATCGCCAATCCGCTGGCTGCGGATATCGCCGCCCACGCGGCCGACTATTCCCGGCTCGGCGCCGCTTCATGTCGGGAAGGACGCTCTTGCTGGTCAGGAAGGTGTCGATGGCACCCCACCGCTCCACCACGGGCCCGCACATCGCCTCCCGCGCGTCGAGCCGCGTGACATTCGGCCGTCTCCTCCATGGCCGTCCCGATGGCAGCTCCGATACCGCGAGAGCTACCTGTCACGGGCTCCACCCCATGCGTCAGGTCGCGTGAGCAGAGCAGGAAGCCGGGTTCCGTCGCGCTCCCGGGGGCCTCACTCGGGTCCAATACTTAGGTATTGACCTTAGTATTGGTCGGCGATATGATGTCTCGGTCACACAGCGTCCCGCAACTCCTCGAACGGTGGTGACATGGTACCGTCCGCAGTCGCCGACGACGTCTTTCATGCCTTGGCCAACACGACTCGGCGGAAGGTCCTGGAGCGACTGTCCGTCGGGCCGGCCAGCGTCAGCGAGCTGGCGGCACCGTTTGACATGACACTCCCGTCGTTCGTGCAGCACCTATCGGTGCTCGAACAGAGCCGTTTGGTGAAGTCGAAGAAGCGCGGACGTGTACGGACGTACGAGATCGCGCCCGAACGGTTCAAGGTCGTCGACGATTGGCTGACCGCCCGTCGTCGGTTGTGGGAAGCTCGACTGGACCGGTTCGACCACTACGTCAAACAACTCGAGGAGAGGGAATCAGAATCATGAACAGGCGATTCACGATCGATCCGAACGTAGATTTCGTTCTCGAGCGGTTCATCGACGCTCCCACGCGGCTCGTCTGGGAAGCATTGACGAAACCGGAGCACCTCAAGGAGTGGTACATGCCCAAGCCCTGGGGGCGTGTGTCGCGAACCGAAATGGACGTGCGGCCGGGCGGCATCTTCAGCGTCGATATCGCAACGGCAGACGGTCAGGAGGTTCCCAACCTCGGGTGTTTCCTGGAGGTGGTTCCGATGCAGCGACTCGTCTGGACCTCCATGTTGTTCCCTGGCTATCGACCGGCCGTCTTCGACGACATTCCGATCACGGCCATCGTCACGATGGAGAGCGTGGGAACCGGGACCCGCTACGTCTTCACTGCGCTGCACCGGGATGAAGCGGACTTCGAGAAGAACAAGGCGACGGGTTGGCAGCAGGGTACCGAGATCGCCCTCGATCAGTTCGTGGCGCATGTGACGGCGATGAGATAGTCCAAGGCACGTTGCGGCGGGCGGCACGCGCGCTGCGTTCTGCCGCCGCCGTCGCCGAGGGGGTCGGCTCCATGCATCCCGGGACCGTTCGCACACCGCGTGAGGAGGCGCGACCACATGGGGAAGCTCGTGTTCGGCATGATGCAATCCCTCGATGGCTACATCGCCGGTGCTACCGGCGGCCCGCAATTGCCGCCGCCCGGCGATCAGCTCCATCGCCATTTCAACGACTATGTACGTGGGTTGGGCGGCGTCCTCTGTGGCCGGCGCATGTACGAGGTGATGCGGTATTGGGATGACGACCGGCCGGACTGGGATGCCGTCGAACGCGAGTTCGCGGCAGCCTGGCGCGCGAAGCCGAAGTGGGTCGTGTCGCGCACACTGGAAATCGGTCGGGCCGAATGCCACACTCGTCCGCGACGGCGTCGGAGCGTTTGTGCGCGCGCTCAAGGCGAAGCTCGACGGTGAGATCGATGTTGCCGGACCGGAGTTGGCCGGCAGTCTCACCACGCTCGGCTTGATCGACGAGTATCGCCTCTACTTCCGACCGTTCATCCTCGGGGGTGGCAAGCCGTACTTCTCCGGTCCTCGGCCGCCACTCCGCCTCGTCAGCGCGGAAGCGATCGGTGAGGACGATGTGAGGCTGACGTACGTCCTATCGACATGAGCGCCGGAGATCGGTCGTGTGTCGGGTGACGTTTCGGCTCGGCCGTGCGCGCCACGAAGCCGTTCTTGGGTCTCCTGGACGATCCAGCGGGTGAACCGGCCAGCTCGCGAGTGCGGAACGGCAGCTCGGGGAGCCTATCCCGTTCCCGGCCGGCATGTCACGCCTGCCGGTCTCGAGGGGACGGCTGAAAGAGCTCGATCAGGTTGCCGGAGGGATCGCACAGCAGGATCTGGGAGCCCCCTGGGCCGTGGACGATGTCGTTCCGGAACTCGAGCCCGGCGCGGCGTAGCCGAGCCACCTCCGCGGCGAGATCCTCGACGATGAAGCGGATGCGGTTCCAACCACCGGGGCCCGGCGTCGCACCGTCGGCCATGGGTTGTCCGGCGGAGCTCGACGGGCCACTCAGGAGCAGCCGCAGGTTGCCCCTCACGACCTCGGCGAACGCAGGGGCGGCGACGGCCCACGGGGTCCTCTGCCGGAAAGAACTGCCGCGCCGTCGTCTCGTTCAGGATCGCCACCGGGATCGCGCCGTCGTCCCGGTCGTCGAAGAGCCGACCGGCCACGCGGCGTACTCGCAGCGTCTCGAAATACCCGGGCAGGACGACGCGGAAGCTGGCCACGGAGGCCTCGTCCACATTCTCGATGGGGTCCGGGCTGGCGCAGGATGAGGTTCGCGACGTTCTCGCACGCCAGCATGAAGTCACGCAAGCGCACGAGGCGGATCGCCGCGAGTTCCTCCGCGGTGACCGACTGTCCTTCCTCCGTCCAGAGCGCGCAGAAGGTGCGGCGCATGTCTTCGGCGTCGACGAGGTCGGAGGATGCGGCCCGCCACTGGAGGAGGCCCTGGGCCCTTCACGCCACCGCCGCCGGGCTTCATGCCTGCTCCCCATCGGGAAGGGAGCCGAGACCGAGCCCCTCCCACCATGCGATGGTGGAGCTCGCGCGCCCGTCGCAGCACCCGCGCACCCTCGGCGGTGGTCCGGACGACCTTGCGCGCGCCCGCCCCGCGCGTCGTCCCCTGTCTCGAATCCCGAGGCGATCCACCCCTTCGCGTCGAGGCGGTCCAGCGTGGCGTACACGGCCCCGATGGATACATCGCTGCCGGTCCGCTCCTCGATCTCCCGGCGCACCGTCATCCCGTAGGGTCGCTCCCCGAGGTGCGCCACCGCGAGGAGGACCTGCTCTTCGAACGATCCCGGCACGCCCGCATCCCCACCCATGCCCGCGCTCCGCGTTATACATCGTAGAAATGCTTTCTGGTTTGTATGAATCGTCGCACGGGCGCAAGCGCGGCCGTCGGCCGCCACCAATGGGAGCCACCAGCGAACGCCCCCTTGGGAAGCGGCCCCCGGGGAGAAGGGCGGAGGACGGCCGGCGTCCGGCGAGGAGGAAGGAATGGGGGCACCCGCGCGAACGGCGCGGATGCCCCCGGTGGCCTCAGCGGGAGGGACTCCTCAGCACCCCAACCCGTTCAGGTAGCAGTTCGCCCGCACCTCCACGAGGGTGATCGGCAACAGCGTGCCCGGCGCCGTGCGCGTGTCGCCGTTGGGCTGCCAGCGCGGGTCCACGATGCCGAAGCGGTACATGTCGGCGAGTCGCAATCCCATGAACGTGGCGTTCACCCGCTCGTGCTGCAGCATGTCCATCGCGGCGATCTGTCCGGAGAAGGGGGTGAGCCCGTCCATCGCGCGCACGTGGTTCACATGCGTGGTGAAGCCCTCCATGTCCCCGCGTGCGAGCGCGTCCTCGGCGACGATGAGGTGCAGCACGCGTGTCGACACCACGGTGAGCGGCGAGTACTGACTCCCCTTGCTGTCGTACGCCCCGTCCTTGGAGCTCTCGATCCGCTTCTTGAGGGCCGGGTCGGAAACGTCGTCAGGATAAGAGGTCCAACCGCCGTGTAGGCCTGGAAAGCGCGGTGGGCGTAGGCCCGACGCGGTCGCGAACGCCCCAAGCGCCGCCGCATGGTACATGGACCCGTTCCCCATGGACCCTCCGGTGGGAAACGGGTCAGGGAGCGCTGCGAACCGGCCCGTATAGGATTCGCCCTGGCCGGGCCTCGGTGATCGTGCCGTCATCGAGGACGATCTCCCCGCCGACGAACACATAGTGCACCCCCACCGCGTACCGATGGGGATCCTGGAAGGTGGCGCGGTCGGAGATCTCGTCCGCGTCGAAGACGGCCAGGTCCGCCACCATCCCCTCGCGAACTTCCCCCCGTTCCACGAAGCCGAGTCGGCGCGCGGGCGCGGACGTCATCCGCCGCACGGCCTCCTCCAACGTGATCACGCCTTGCTCGCGTACGTAGCGCCCAAGGACCCGGGCATACGTTCCGTAGGCGCGCGGGTGCGGGAAGCCTTCGCCGAGGGGCACGAGGCTGCCGTCCGAGCCTACCATCCCATACTCGGACTGGAGGAAGCGCACGACGTCGCCCTCGTCATAGGAATGGAGGATCGCGCCGCACTTCCCCTTCGCCTCGAACTCCAGCGCGAGCTCCGCGATGTCCGTCGGAGTATCGGCCTCGCGCCGCTCCCGGAGAATCTCACCCACGGTGCGCCCGCCGAGCGACGGATCGAAGTCGCAGCTCACGAGTTGAATACGATCCGGATCGTTGCCGAAGCGCTCGTCGATGAAGGCCAACATGTCCTGCAGGATGCGGCGGCGCTCGGCCGGCAGCGCCAGACGGGTCTCGAGGGAGTCGCCGGCCATGGCCCATTTGGGGATCAGGAACGACAGCCCCGTGGACGAAGCGGTATATGGATACTGGTCGAACGTGACGTCGACGCCGCGCTCGCGCGCTTCGCGCATGAGCCGGATGGACTCTTCGCTCTGTCCCCATTGGGCGTGGCCCCCGACCTTGTGGTGGGTCATCTGGACGGGGATCCCTGCCTCCTCGCCGATGCGGATCGTCTCGCGCACCGAGGCGAGCACCCCCACCCCCTCGTCGCGCATGTGGGAGATGTAGATGCCGCCGAACTCCCCGGCGACCCGTGCCAGCTCAATGACTTCCTCCGTGGTGGCATACGTGCCCGGGACGTAGGCGAGTCCCGTCGAGAGCCCCAGCGCACCTTGCTCCATGCCGCGCGCGACCAGCGCCTTCATGCTATCCAGCTCCGCCGGGGTCGGCGCGCGGTTCGCCGTGCCCATCACCTGCTCACGCACCGATCCATGGCCGATGAACATGGCGAAGTTGGGAACCGGCCGGGCGGCCGCGACACTATCCAGGAACGGCCCGAGGGGCAGGGGAGAGCTTCCGTCGTTGCCCTCGACGAGTGTGGTCACGCCCTGGCGGATCCAGGGCCCGGCCGTAGGCATGTCCCGGATGTGGGCACGCGTGTGCGTGTGGGGGTCGATGAAGCCGGGAGCCACGACCAGACCGCTCGCATCGATCCGGCGGGTCGCACGGTCCCCCGATGCGTCCCCCACTTTGGCGATGCGGCCTTTAGCGATGGCCACGTCGGCGACCCGCGATGGCGCACCGGTCCCGTCTACCACGGTGCCACCTTCGAGGACGACGTCATAGGTCTGACCGCCGCACGTGGCTGTCGCGACCAGGCCGATGACCAGAGTTGCGGCGTGGCGCATGGTCGTTGCCTCCTAGTTGGTACGTTGGTTCAGGACCCGACCGGCGCGAATGTCGGTGAATTCCCCACCGTCCACCGCGAGCCGGCCGTTGACCAACACGTACACCATCCCTTCGGAGAGTTGGTGGGGTTCCTGGAACGTGGCGAGGTCACGTACTCGATCGAGGTCGAACACCACCACGTCTGCGAAAGCGCCTGGCCGGATCTGCCCGCGGTCCTTCACTCGGAACACCGCGGCCGGGAGCGACGTCATGCTCCGGACGGCGTGGGCGAGATCGATGACGCCCTTCTCCTTCACGTAGAGGCGGAGCTTGCGCGGGTACGTGCCATAGCTCCGAGGATGGGGAACGCCCTGCCCCATGGGCACCAGGTCGCCATCGGTTGACGTCATCGTCCACGGCTGGCGCATCAGGGTCTCGACGTCCCCTGAGTTCATATTGAACGAGACGAACGCCGCGCCGCCGCGGCGGAGCAGGCGTTGGGCCATCTCGATGGGGTCGACACCCGCCGCGTCGGCGAGCGCCTGGAGCGTCTTGCCCTCCATGGATGGATCCGGCTCGAAGCGGCGGATCTGGAGCCGGTCGGCACCGCCCCGGCGGTCCAGGTTCTCCCACATCTCGTCGCGTAGCCGGTTCCTCGTGGACGGATCGTCGAGGCGCGCGATCATCGCCTTCTCGCCACCGTCCTGGGCCCAGCGGGGCACCAGCGCGCTCTGCACGCTGCTCCCCGACGCTTCGTAGGGATACTGGTCCGCCCATACTTCGATTCCCCGGCTGCGGGCGCCTTCCACGCGCTCGACGATCGCGGTCGAGAATCCCCACACGTGCGGGCCCAGCGCCTTCACGTGGCTCACGACGCCCGGAAGCCCGGCCTCACGGGCCACGGTTATCACCTCGTCCACCGCGGCCATCAAACCCACGGTATAGTCGGATTCGTCTCGGATGTGGCTGGTGTAGACGCCGCCGTACCGGGCGGCAACCTTAGCCATCTCCACCACCTCGGAGGTCTTCGAGAACGCGGCCGGCGTGTAGAACAACCCGCTCGACATCCCAAACGCCCCCGCCTCCATGCCGGCCTGCACCATGTCTTTCATGCGCTGCAGCTCGGCCGGCGTGGGATCACGGTCGTCCATCCCAACGACCTCTTCGTGGATCGTTCCGTGCGACACGAGTTGGGCGGCGTTCACACCGAGGCCATCCTTCTCGAGGGCGGCCCGTTGGGCGACGAGGTCGATGGGGCCACCTCCGTCGGGGTTGATGAACACCGTGGTGATCCCCTGCGCCAGGAGCGGGACCGCGGCGCTGAGCCCCGGGGTGGCGAGCCCGGGCCCCGAGTGGGAGTGCACGTCGATGAAGCCCGGTGCCACGAACAGGTGTGAAGCGTCCACCTCCCTCCGCCCGTGGGCGTCCGTGAGGTCACCCACCGCCGCGATCCGGTCCCCTTGAATGGCGACGTCCGCGCGGTACCACGGGTTCCCAGTGCCGTCGAGCACCATGCCGTTGCGCAGAACGACGTCGTACATGGGCTGGGCGTGTGCCAGCCGCGGCAGGGCCGTCGCCGCCAGGGCGAGCATCAGGAACGCGGATCGCGATTTCATTGGGAGCCTCGAGCGGTCGGTCACGGAGTCAACGCGACATATGGGTCAGGACTGTCCCCGACATCGCGCCGGTGAAGTTCCCTTGGTCGAGGGCCACCCGACCGTTGACCACCACCCAATCCATCCCCTGTGCGAGTTGGTGGGGGTTGGTGTATGTGGCCACGTCCTTCAGACGGTTCGGGTCGAAGACCAGCACGTCGGCGAAGGCGCCGACGCGGATCATCCCGCGGTCCTCCACCCCCAGAACCGTGGCGGGCGTATGGGTCATCGTGCGCACTGCGGTCGCCAGATCGAGTACGCCTTCCTCCACCACGTACTGCTGGATCTTGCGCACGAAGGCGCCATATGCGCGCGGGTGCGGCACGCCCTCTCCGGGTCGGACCAGGTCACCGTCGGTGCACGTCATGGTCCAGGGCTGGCGCATGAGCAGCGCCACGTCGGCGGCGTCCATGTTGAACGACACGATCCCCGCTTCCCCCTGAGCGACGATGTCCCTGGCCGCGTCCAACACGTCCACTCCCTTCGCGGACGCGACGTCCTCGAGCGTCCTGCCCTCGATGGAAGGATCGGGCTCGAAGCGAACGAACTGGATGCGGTCGGCCCCGCCGCGGCGGTCGAGGTTTTCGGCCATCTCCCCGCGGAGGCGCGGCCACACCTCCGGGTCGCGGAGGCGCTGCGCAAGGGCCGCGTGACCTCCGACCTCCGCCCACCTCGGCACCAACGCCGCGGTGAGTCCGGTCTGCGAGGCGGTGTAGGGATACTGGTCGGCCCACACCTGCACCCCCTGCTCGCGCGCCCGGTCGATGCGCTTGACCAGAGCCGCGGAGTAGCCCCACACCCGGGGGCCGAGAACCTTGATGTGCGTGACGATGCCGGGGAGCCCTCCCTCCCGCGCCACCTGGATGACCTCGTCCACGGCGGCGACGACGCCCACGCTGTAGTCCGCCTCGTCGCGGATGTGGCTCGTGTAGACCCCGCCGTACCGGGCGGCCACCTTGGCGAGCTCCACCACCTCCTCGGTCTTGGCGTAGCTCCCCGGAGCATAGAACAGCCCGCTGGACAGGCCGAAGGCTCCTGCCTCCATGCCGGCACGGACCATGGCCTTCATGCGGTCCAGCTCGGCGGCCGTCGGAGTCCTGTCCTCCATGCCCAGGACGGCGCCGTGCACGGATCCGTGGGGGACCAGGAGGGCCACGTTGGGCCCCAGGCCGTCGGCCAGCAGCTGTCGACGCTGCTCGACCAGATCGACCGGGCCGCCGCCGTCCGGGTTCACGAACGTCGTGGTGATGCCCTGGGCCAGGAGGGGGCGCCCTTCACTGAGCTCCGGTGTGGCCAGGCCCGGGCCGGAGTGGGAGTGGAGGTCGACGAAGCCAGGGGTCACGTACCGGCCCGCGGCGTCGATCGTTCGGAGTGCGGGCGCATCACCCAACCTCCCGACCGCGACGATGCGGTCGCCCCGGATCCCGATGTCCGCGAGGTACCACGGGGTTCCGGTGCCGTCGAGAACACGACCCTGTCGGATGACCAGGTCGAAAGGCTCCTGCGCCGTCAGTCGAGAGGGGAGCAGAAGAACGGTGAGGGCCAGCAACGCTCGGACGGTTCGCTTCATGATGTCGATAGCCTCTTTCGGTAACCCAGCTTGGCGGACATGGCTTCGGCGGCGTCCACGACGGAGCGGATCAGGTGGGGCATGGCCGTGGCCCCGGCCCGGCTCGTGGGTGCGCCGATGGTGATGGACGCCACGACCTCCCCCAGGTGATTCATGACCGGCGCCGCGACACCCACCAGGTCCTCCTCGAACTCTCCGATCGAGGTGGAGTAGCCAGCGCGCCGCACCTCCTCCAACTCGGCCAGCAGCGCGTCGAGCGAGCGGATCGTTCGCGGCGTGTAGCTTCTCAAGGGCCGTTCCAGGAGCGCGCCCGCCGTGGCCTCGGGCAGCCATGCGAGCAGGGACTTGCCGGCCGCGGTCGCGTGCAGGGGAATGTGCCGGCCAGCCCAGCCCACGTGCTTCATAGGACGCGGGCTCTCCACCGCCTCCACGTTGACGGCTTCACGGCCTCGCAACAGCACCAGGTCCGACGTCTCCCCTGTAGCCTCGGTGAGCCGCGCCAGGAACGAGCGTGCCGCACGCTGCAGGGGAGTCGCCTGGCGAGCCAGATGCCCCAAGGCCACCAACCGGATTCCCAGGTGATAGCGCTGGGATACCGGATCGCGATCCAGGAACCCCGACGCCTCCATCGCGGCGAGGCGCCGCGACGCCGTGCTCTTCGGCATCGCCAGGAGCTCGGCGGCTTCGACCACGCCGAGGTCCGTCCGAGTGGGTTGGAAGAGCTCCAGCAGCGCCATCGCTTTGTCGAGCATCGGGGCCGTTCGCCATTCGGGAAGAGGTCCGTCTTGCGGAACATGGTTTCGCCTGGTGCAACGTCATGGTTATGCGTGGACCGTGCATTCGCAAGCGCCACGCTCCGGCGGTCCAAGGCACAACAGGGGCGCCACAGCCCGCCAGAAGACCCTTGCCTGAGCGAGGCGGGAGTCCTATTTCATGCAACTGTGTTCGTCAAAATCGAACTGCATTTCTTATGCGAGGAGGCTCGCGGCATCCGCCATGCTCAGTCTCCGTTCCCTTCTCTTTCCCGCCGGTGTGCTCCTCCCACCGCCCGCCGGCGCCCAGGCTCCATACCGTGCGGCGAGTGGCGACGTCACGCTGGCGCTGGTCGGAGATGCCATCGTGAGCCGGCCCCTGTCGGTGAACGTGGAAGAAGGGCACCAGAGGATGGTGGAAGCGATCCGTGGCGCGGACGTGGCATTCGCGAACCTGGAGATCGTCCTCCGGGCCGAATCGGACCTGACGCCCATGGTGTCGGACCGCGGGAGCTACATGTTCGCCGACTTCGCCCTCGCCCGGGACCCGCGGGAGGTGGGCTTCGACCTGGTGAGCCGTGCCAACAACCACTCGCTCGACTACGGGTGGGACGGCATGCGCGCGACGAGCCGGGCCCTCGACGAGGTGGGGATCGCGCATGCGGGCGTCGGTGAGAACCTCGCCCTGGCCGACCGGGCCGCCGTCGCGGACGTCGCCGCCGGACGTGTGGCGCTGATCTCCACGGCGTCCACCTTCGAGGACTTCCAGTTGGCCCGACCTCAGAGACGGGATATCCGTGCCACGCCCGGGCTGAATCCGCTGCGCCACCGTGAGATCACGATCCTCCCCCGGCCCAGCCACGAGGCGCTCAGGCGCATCGCGCAGGAGGCCGGAGAGAACCGGGGCGACGGGGACCGGTTCACCGCGTTCGTACGGACGTTCCAGGCGGGTGAGCACGCCGGTGTAGCCTCTGAGCCGGACCGCGCGGACCTCGAGCGCATCCTCGCGAGCGTGCGTTCGGCGCGCTCGGAGGCGGACTGGGTCATCGTCGCGACGCACTCGCACGAGGGGGCGGGGGACCGGGCGGTCCCGGCCGATCTCATCGTGGCGTACGCACACGCGGTCATCGATGCGGGCGCCGACGTTCGTGGGCATCGGGCCGCACGTGCTTCGCGGCATCGAGATCTACAAGGGCCGGCCGATCTTCTACTCGCTGGGCAATCGCTTTCGAGAACGAGACCGTGCGTTTTCGCCCGTCGGCGGAGTACCAGCGCACCGAGCTCGGCCCCGAGGCGCGCACGACCGACTACTACGACGACCGCCAGCGAAAGGCCGGCGGCTATTTCACTCAGGATCCGATCTACTGGGAGAGCGTCATCGCCCTCCCGACGTTCCGGGGCGGCCGACTCACCGAGATCGCTTTCTTCCCCTGACGCTCGGCTTCGGTGCTCCGCGCCCGCAGGGAGGGCGCCCGATCCAGGCCGACGCGGCGTCGAGTCGCAAGATCATCGAACGACTGACCCGCCTGTCCACTCCCTTCGGCACGAGCATCGTCGAAGAGGATGGCGTGGGAATCGTCCGCCCACCGGGCCGGCAACCCGACTGACCTTCTCGAACAGCCGGGGGGGCTCCCCCCGTTGACCATAGAAAGCGACATCGGTTCCACGGGTTCACGGAGGAAGAACATGCGCCCGTCCACGTCATGGAACATCGCCGGCCGGCGCGCGCAGCCCCGGCTACGGTGCCTGGTAGTTCCGGCCGTCGCGCTCGCCCTGATCGTTCTCGGGCCACCGGCGCCCGCGTCCGCACAGCAGACCGGCACGATCACGGGCCGGGTCACGAACTCGTCCACCAACGGCCCCGTTTCGGCGGCTCAGGTTTCGATCGCCGACCTCAACATGGGCGCGCTGTCGCGCGAAGATGGTCGGTTCATCATCCTCTCCGTCCCTGCCGGCCAGCATCAGATCACGGTCACCAGCATCGGGTTCGCGTCGCAGACCCAGACCGTGACCGTGCCGGCGGGCGGGACGGTGTCAGTGGAGTTCCGTGTCGGCGAGCAGGCGGTCACGCTCGACGAGATCGTGGTCACCGGCGTGGGGGCCGCGGCACGCCGCCGCACGATCGGGAACTCGCTGGCTCAGATCGACATGTCCGCGACGGAGGCCAAGCCGATCGCCAACGTCGAATCCATCCTCCGGGGGACGGTGGCCGGCGTCAGCAGCCTCGCGGTCTCCGGCCAGGTGGGCGCCAGCGGCACGATCCAGCTCCGGGGCGTAACGTCGGTGTCCCAGGGTAACGAGCCGCTCATCTACGTGGACGGAGTGCGGCTGTCCACGAGCCGCGTGCCTCCGGCGAATCTCGAGGACGACCGGGGCCCACGAACCAGCGGGATGAGCCTGGACGACATCAACCCGCAGGACATCGAGCGCATCGAGATCATCAAGGGCGCGGCCGCGACGACGCTGTACGGCACCGAGGCATCCGCAGGCGTGATCCAGGTCTTTACGAAGCGCGGCAGCGCGGGCGCGCCCCAGTGGGCCATGTCCGTGACGGGTGGCGGCAACTTCTGGCCCGACGTGAGTAGCGTCATCAAGCAGGATCCCACGCAGTTGGACCTGGTGGACGTGAAGCGCACAGGCGCGGTGCAGGGACTCTCGGGCTCGGTGCGGGGCGGCAACCAGGGCCTGCAATACTTCATCTCCGGTGATTACAGCGACGCGCAGGGGATCGTCGACACGCAGGAGTCGAAGAACTGGGGTGTCACCGGCAACTTCACGGTCAAGCTGTACGAAGGCCTGACCGTCGAGTTGAACAACTCCTACACGCACCGCAACACGCGCTACGTGCCGGACTCCAACAACCGGCACGGCTACATCCTGAACGTGATGCGGGTCGGCAAGGGGTACTGGCCGGGCAACCGCGACCAGAGCTGGGTGCTGACGACGGAGCTCCGGGGCATCACCGACAACTTCATCAGCGGTGCCCGCTTCGACTACGTCACCGGGAACCTGCGCAACCGAGTCCAGCTCGGGCTGCATCAGGTCGAGGCGGAGAATCTGGGGCTGCTGCCCTGGGGCTACTACCTGGACCCGGGCGGCACGATCGGCGTGCAGCGGTTCCGGGACCGGTCCCTCACGGCCGAGTACACGGGCACGTGGGAGAAGGAGCTGACGTCGTCCATGCGCTCCACGCTCACGTGGGGGAGCCAGCTCTACGACGAGAGTCGGCTGAACATCAACGCGGGCGGACTCCAGTTCTCTGGACCGGGCGAGCCCACCGTGAGCTCCGCCGCGCAGACCCACGCCTCCGAGAGCCGCATCCGCGAGGTGAACGCAGGCTTCTTCCTCCAGGAGACCGTCGGGCTCAACGATCGCCTCTTCCTGATCGGCGGCCTGCGCATGGACGGGAGCAGCACCTTCGGCGAGAGCTACGGGTTTCAGTACTATCCGAAGGTCAGCGCGTCGTACGTGGTCTCCGACGAGGACTTCTGGTCGGTAGGATGGGTCAACAGCTTGCGGTTGCGGGCCGCGTTGGGCGCGGCTGGCCGCGCACCTGGCGCGTTCGACGCCGTCCGGACGTGGGAGCCGATTGCGGGGATGGAAGCCCAGCCCGGCGTGTCGCCGCAGAATCTGGGCAACGCTATCCTGGGTCCTGAGCGAACCCGCGAGATCGAGCTGGGATTCGACGCGGCGCTCTTCGGGTCACGCCTCTCCGCCGAGCTCACGTACTACAACGCCAAGACGCAAGATGCGCTCTTCCCGGTACTCGGCATCCCCAGTGACGGCTTCCCGGGTGCCCAGGTGCGCAACGTCGGTGAGGTCCAGAGCCACGGCGTCGAGCTCACGGCCAACGCTCTGCTGGTCCAGGCCGAGGACCTGGGTTGGACTGTGGGCACCACCCTCACCACGACGCACAGCGAGGTCGTCGACATGGGGGGGGCGGCACCCTTCAGCGAGGGCTACGAGCAGTGGATCAAGGAGGGGTACCCTCCACCGTCCTTCTTCGGACGCAAGGTCCTTAATCCCGATGCCCTCGCGGAGCCCGAATTCGAGAACGATGCGTACCTCGGTGGCACGTTTCCGACGTTCGGGCTGGGATTGCACACCGACGTACGGTACCGCCGCGTCTCGGTGAGCGCGCTGGGCGAGCTCAGCACCGGGGGCCACATCGTCAACGCCACCGCGTACCTGAACGCCTCGCGTGATATCTGGCCCGCGTGTACAGACGCGCAGGACAAGGCTGCCGCCGGGCAGCGGGACCAGATCAAGGCCATCGACCGGGCGCGCTGCTTGGCCGGGCTGCGGGGCTACGACCAGTGGATCGAGTCGGCGGACTTCTTCAAGCTGCGCGACGTCACGGTCAGTTTCTCGATCCCCGAGGCCTGGATTCCCCGGGTCAGCTCGGCCACGCTCTCGGTCTCGGGACGTGACCTCTTCAAGAGCACCGACTACACCGGCCTCGACCCCGAGGTCATCGAAGGGGGCGCCAGCGGCCTGGAGAACTTCCGCCGGGTGGACTACTACACGCTGCCGCCACACCGGTCCATCGTCGCCAAGCTCTACATCACGTTCTGACCGGGGGATCCAATGCCTGAGAGAACAGCAGTAGAACAGATCGGATCCCGGCACACCGCGACGGTCCAGGCGGCGGTCACGCTCGTGCTCGCGGGCGGGCTCATGGCCACGAGCGCATGCGACTTCGGCGTGACGAATCCGGGCCGTATCGACGACGATGCGTTGAATAGCGAGCAAGCGCTCCCGACGCTGGTGGTGGGGATGGGTGCGGATCTGTCGCGCGTCGTCGACGACATCGGGTACTTCATGGGCATCGCGAGTCGCGACATATGGCACAGCGGGGCCTTCGAGCCGGAGTTCTTCATGCAGGAAGGGAGCATCGAGCCTCGCCACGTGAACGGCCTCTGGTCCAACATGCATACCGCGCGCTGGGTGGCGGAGCACGGCATCGACCGCATCAGGGAGGTGCTGGGCGACGGGTTCAACAGCAGCCCCCTGGCCACCGAGGCACACGTATGGGCCGGATACTCCAACCGTGTCCTGGGCGAGAATGTGTGCTTCGCCATCATCGACGGAGGAGCGCCCCAGGACCGATCGGTCCACTTCCAGCGCGCCGAGGAGTACTTCACCACCGCCATCAACATGGCGCAGTCTCAGGGCGAGACGGACCTGCTGACGGCCGCCTACGCCGGCAGGGCGCAAGTCCGGCTGGATGATGGCAACTACGCGGGCGCGGCGGAGGACGCAGCGAAGGTTCCCCTCGACTACCACTTCGAGGCGAAGTTCTCGGACAACTCCAGCCGAGAGTGGAACTGGCTGGCGAACGAGTCGCACAAGCGCCGCTACTTCACGGTGTGGGGAACCTGGGCCGCGGCTATCGTAGGCGACCCGCGTGTGCCCTGGGTGGATGAAGGCGTGAACGGCGTAGACGGCACGTCACCGTTCTATCGTCAGGACAAGTACCCGGAGTGGTACAGCGACATCGACCTGAGCGCCGGCGACGAGATGCGCCTCATCGAGGCGGAGGCGCTGCTGCGCTCGAACGACGTGACTGGCGCCGTGGCCAAGATCAACGAAGTGCGGACGACTGCCGGTGTACCTACCGTGAGCGCGAGCACGACGGACGACGCCTGGACCGCTCTGCGCACCGAGCGCAACATCGTGCTTTGGATGGAGGGAAGACATCTGTTTGAGCTCGTGCGGTTCAACGACCCCTTCCTGAGCAATCGTGACAAGTGCATACCGATCAGCCAGGACGAGGCGGCCACGAACCCGAACGTGCCCTGAGCCAACGACCCTGCGTCGTCCTCCCGCCTGGCGGCCTCGACGAGTTCGGCGGGGGGACGGACGCGGGGACCACTTGACCTTCGCGAAGGAGGGACATCCCATGATCGAGCGCGACTTCAGCTCGGGACGGAGATTCAAGAACGGGGTCCTTCGAGCAGCAATTGGCCTATCGTTGGCCGCCGCGCTCGTAGCAGCGGCTGGTCTCAGGCCTGTGGCCGCGCAGACCGCGTTCGTGGCGGGGACTGTGGTGGCCCGCTCGGGGCAGGCACTGGCGGGAGCACAGGTCGTGGTGGAGGGCACGGAGCGCGGCGTTCTTACCAACGCCCAGGGCCGCTTTCGTATCGAGGGCCTTCAGGTCGGGCAGGTCACGCTCCGAGTAGTGATGATCGGGTATCAGACCGTGACGCAGGCGGTCTCGACCGGCAGCGCCGATATCCAGATCGTCATGTCGGAACGGGCCGTCGAGCTCGACGAGCTGGTCGTCACAGGCACGACCGGGGCAGTCCAGAAGAGAGCCCTCGGCAACACCGTGGCGACGTTCGACGCCGCCAGCACGATGCGAAGTGCCCCGGCGGTGAGCGTCTCCGAGTTGCTCACGGCCAAGACGCCGAGCCTGATCGTCAGACCGGCCGGGGGAGCGGGTGTGGGAGCTCGTCTGAAAATCCGGGGCACCGCGAGCCTCACCCTGGATACGCAGCCGCTCGTTTACATCGATGGTGTTCGCGCCGACAACGGCGTTGCGATGGGCCCCAATCTGCAGGGCGGCGGCGTCACCTCACGGCTCAACGATCTCAATCCTGAGGACATCGAGAGTATCGAGATCATCAAGGGGCCGGCGGCCGCGACGCTCTACGGCACCGAGGCTTCGAGCGGGGTGATCCAGATCATTACGAAGAAGGGTCGGCCCGGCGACATGTCCATCAGTCTGGGCATTCGCCAAGGTATCAATTGGTTCCCGAACCCGGAGAGGGCCTTTCCTACGAACTGGTACCAGGGTCCAGAGACGGGAGGTGAGCTGCGCTCTCTCAACGTTGTCCAGAATGAGACGGATCAAGGGCGCAACGTATTCCGGAACGGATACGGTCAGGGATACTCGCTCAGCATCCAAGGTGGGACGTCCCAAGCAGGCTACTATGCCTCCGGTGACTTCGATCGGACCGAAGGATACGATCCGGCCAATCTCTCCACCCGATACTCGGGCCGAACGAACCTGTCGCTGTCACCCCACCAGGCGGTGAACCTGAATGCCTCACTAGGACTGACCGCGATCCGGACCCGCCTGGGCCGTGAAGAATCGCCGACCAATTCCATATACGGGGCGGGAGTACGGGGGAACCCGCGCTACCTCGACACCCCCAGTCGCGGCTTCTACACCATGCCCCCCGAGGTGATCAACGAGATCTTCTACGTGCACCAGAATGTGGATCGCTTTATCGGGAGCGTGCAAGCAACCCACAACCCCTGGAGCTGGCTCAGCCATCGCCTTTCGGTCGGCGTGGACTTCGTGAAGGAGGACGATTCGGTCTTGGTGCCCAACCTGACCCCCGATCTTGCCCAGTTTATCAGTGCGACGGCCGCAAAGGGTTCCAAATCGGTGAATCTCAGGAACGTCACCAACACCACAGTGGACTACAGTGCAACGGCCACTTGGCCGTTCATCTCGCATTGGTCCGCCAAGACATCCGTCGGTCTCCAGTACTATCGGAAGCTGTTGGGGTTCGTGTCAGCGTCGGGCGAGCAGTTCCCGGCGCCTGGGGTCACGACGGTCGGCTCGGCCGCCATACGGCTGGGGTCCGACGATTCCGTTGAAAACGTAACCGTTGGAACCTTCCTGCAGCAGGAGTTCTCGCGGGACAACAGACTGTTCCTGACGGCCGCCGTCCGTGCCGACGACAACAGCGCCTTCGGCAAGGACTTCGACGTGCAGATCTACCCGAAGGTGAGCGCGAGTTGGGTGCTCAGCGAAGAATCCTTCTGGTCCATCGATGCCTTCGACGTCCTCCGGCTGAGAGCCGCGTACGGTGCCTCGGGGCAGCAGCCGGATGCGTTCGCAGCCATCCGCACCTTCGAGCCTGTCACAGGGACCAGCGACCTGCCGGCAGCCAGCCCCCAATCGCTGGGAAACTCCGAACTAGGCCCGGAGCGCGGTCAGGAACTTGAGGCGGGATTCGAAGCCAGCTTCCTGGAGAACCGTCTGGGAATCGACTTCACGTTCTACCACCAGGTTACCAAAGACGCGATTCTCCTGGCTCCGGTGGCGCCGTCGACGGGCTTCCCCGGCAGCAGGTACATCAATGCCGGTGAGGTCCGGAACCAGGGTGCGGAGCTGCTTGTCACCTCGCGGCCGCTGTCGTGGAGCAGAGGCGGGTTGGATCTGACGTTGAACCTCTCCACGAACGACAGCAAGATCATCTCACTGAACGGACTCGGCCCTATCGGGACGACGGGCACCGCGCCCGGGGGGCCGACCGCCGAGCACCGTGAGGGCTACGCACCGTGGTCCTTCTTCGTGAAGAAGGTGGTCAGTGCTCAATTCAACGCGGACGGGACCACGACGAACGTCATGTGCGACGGCGGCCCGGACAACAACCATGAGCCGCTCTCCTGTGCATCCGCGCCGACAGTATACGTTGGGAAGCTCGATCCCACGTGGCAGGGTTCGATTACCCCCGAAGTCACTCTGTTCGACCGGGTTCGGATCCGGGCAATGGTCGATTTCCAGAGCGGGCGCACCAACTTCGCCGAGAACAACTGGGCACGGTGCTCCATCTATCGGATCTGCAGGGAGAACGTCGCACCAATGGAGTTCAGCCCTGAGCGCATCGCTGAGGTCCAACTCGCCGGCTCGTCGCTCGAGCGATCGATCTACTACCTCAACGCTAACTTCGCGAAGCTGCGGGAGCTCTCCGTCAGCTACAACCTGCCTGACGAGTTGGCGGCTCGCGTTGGAGCGAAGAGCGGCACGGTAACGGTGGCTGGGCGGAACCTCCACACATGGACGAGTTGGCCTCAGTTCGATCCTGAGAGTACGAAGCTCGCCCTCATCGGAGGCTTCGATCAGGCCATCGCGCCCCCGATGAGCGTGTTCATGATCAGAATCAACCTGACCCTCTGATGACCCGGGTGGCGGAGGTTTCGTCGAACACGCATACCGGGCACCATTTCATTGGAGGACTATTCATGAAGATCGAGCGAAGTCATGGTACAGGCCTGGGGCGACAGGTCTCCGCCTTCGGATCCCTGGCCCTGGTTCTTTTATGCGGTCTCGGTTCGGCCGCTTGCTCAAGCCTGCTCGATGTAGAGGCGCCGAGCCGCATCGAGGCCGAGACCCTGGAGCAATCGTCCAATGCGGAATTGCTGGTGAACAGCGCGATCTCTGACTTCGAGTGCGCACTCTCGGAATACATCGTGGGTGCCGGCCTGCTCGGAGACGAGTTCCAGGATGCTCAGCTCGCATCGGCAATGTGGCCGTACGACCAGAGACAATGGAATCCGGACACCAACGGCGATTACGCCACGGCCACCTGCGACGACGGGGCGATCGGGATCTACACTACGTTGTCCACAGCCCGTTGGCAGGCCGACAACGCACTGACGAAGCTCGAAGCCTGGACCGACGCGGAGGTTCCGGACCGTACAGCTCTCATGGCCAAGGCTGCCGCCTTCGCAGGGTACAGCTACGTCCTTATGGGGGAAGGCATGTGTAGCGCCGCGTTCGACGATGGCCCGGAATTGTCGCCATCCCAGGTCTTCGCGCTCGCTGAAGATCGCTTCACTCAGGCGCTCGGTTATTCATCCGCCGCCGGCCTTTCGGACTTCGTCAACCTCGCCAACGTCGGCAGAGCCAGAGCACGCCTCGACATGGGGCAGGCGGCGAGTGCGGCTGAGGACGCGCGTCAGGTCCCCCTGGGCTTCGTGTTCAATGCGACATACTCCGGAAGTGCTCCGCGAAGGCAGAACGACATCTATACGCGGAACGTCCGGGACGGCACGATCTCTGTGGAAGACGACTTCCGCGGCCTCGAATGGGAGGGGGTTCCCGACCCACGAGTGCATGTCACCTATGCTGGGATCTCCACCTCCGATCACGTCACCGAGGTCTGGGTTCAAGACAAGTTCCTCGCCCTGGGGACCCCGATTCCCATCGCGAGCGGGGACGAGGCCCAACTGATCATCGCGGAGGCAGCTGGTGGGCAAACTGCCGTGGATATCATCAACTCGTTCCATGCGAGAGCTGGGCTGCCCCAGTTCGCTAGCACGGATGAGGCGTTGATTCGCGAACACATCATCCAGGAACGGAGTCGGGAGTTGTTCTTGGAGTCGCATCACCTTGGTGACAAGCATCGGTATGGACTAGCGTTCACACCGGCAGCCGGAACACCCTACCCACCGAAGGCAGGAGGGTTCTATGGAAGTGTGTATTGCTTCCCACTCCCTCAGGTCGAGACGGCGAACAACCCCAACATTCGGTAGAGACACGTCTTCATGAAGTCGAATGTAGTAGTGCGATGCCCGGCGCGATTCGCATTGCGCCGGGCCGTGCTCCTGGCCGCCGCCTTGTCGCTGTCGGTCGGCGGTCCGGTCCGCCCTCTCGCTGGACAGGATCAGCTCCTTGAAATCCTGGCCGCGGACTTCCAGCAGCGCCTTGGGGAGATCGTGCAGGAGGGAGACGGCGTGATAGGCGTGAACGTCATCGACGTCACGTCTGGGCGGTCCTTCGGCATAAACGAGGGTCTTATCTTCCCTCAAGGGAGCGCAATCAAGGTTCCCCTGCTCCTAGCGCTCTTCGGCGAGGACGAAGCGGGGCGGCTGAGCATCAACGACCCTGTCGTGGTGAAGGCCGAGAACCGGGAAGGGGGAAGCGGCTTCCTGCGCTATTTCTCGGATGGGGGCTCCGAACTCTCGCTCCACGACCTCGCGGTTTTCATGATCGTCGTCTCGGACAACATGGCGACCAACATCCTGGTGGAGCACGTCGGGATGAACCGTGTCAACGACCTTCTCGATAGCCTAGGGCTCCGGCAGACGCGGATGCGTAGGAAGATGATGCGGACGGAGGAAAGCGCGCGGAACAACGAGAACACCTCCACTCCAGGGGAGGCGGCCGAGCTGATGAGACGCATTGGGCGTTGCGACCTCCCCCTAACGCAGGAACGCTGCGGCGCCGTGCGAGAGATTCTCCAGATCCGACATCCGCACGCGTCGCCGTTCCAGGACGCTGCCGAGCCGGGGGTCGCAGTCGCCGAGAAGAATGGATGGTTCACCGGCGTTCGAACGACATGGGCGTTCGTCGACCTGCCTGGGCGCCCGTTTTCGGTGGCGGTAATGGGGACGTACTCGGACAGCGACCTCGTTCTCGAGGTGGAGCGGCGGGTGGCGGCGGAATGCTATCGCTACTTTTCCCGGCTGGCAGGCGCCACGGAATACGGAACAAGGGTCCCGCTGGAGCTACTGAGGCGTGGGGGACTGCCCGGTAGATGAGGAAATGCTGTCGGAAATCTCGGTGGGTCGATGGCCGGACACGGGACATCGACCTGTGATGGACAACTACCTCGCGCGGCTGCACCCGACACGAGATGGGGTGCGCGAGGTCGAGATCCTGCCGATCTCGGGTCGAGCCAACGACCTGTCCCAGTCCCTCCTGCTCGAGGGTGAGGACGCGACGGCGCTCCTGCAGGACATCCAGACACGAACGCGCGCGCTCAACACGGCCATGGAGATCCGCGGCAACGTGGGGATCATCCGTCCGTAACGAGGGCTCCCGTGGGGGCTGGGGCCCCTACTCCGCGCGGAACGCCCTCCCCGGATCCACGCAGACCGCCCGCAGCGCCGCCACGAGCACCGCGCCGCCCGCCGCGGCCAGAAGCACCGCGAGGAGGGGAACGACGAGGTCGGGGCCGGCCATGCGCACGCCCACCACGATCACCCGCAAGACGTGGTTGAGCGCGAGGGCCAGCGCCGGGCCCGCGGCGGAGCCGAGGGACCACGAGCTTCCCGGCTTGGGTCAGGACCATGCGCAGGACATCGGCCCCGGATGCGCCCAGTGCGATGCGCGTCCCGATCTCGCGCGTCCGCCCCAAGAGGTACGCCATGAGGCTGTAGAGGCCGACCGTGGCGAGAAGCAGCCCGAAGGCGGCGAACACCGTGGTCATGACGGCACTGAGCCGGTCCTGCGAGAGGTTCTGGCGTCTCAGATCCGACATGGCCGCCAGCTCGAAGACCGGGAGGTCCGGGTCGACCTGCACGATCGCCCTCCGTACGTAGGCCGCCGAAGCGCAGGTTCGACGCCCGAGAGGGAAGGGCCTCGAAGAGCTTTCTGCTTGATCGAGGGCAGAGGTCCTAACGCGCCTCCCACACACCGACGCCGTCCCTGATCACGATCCGCGTGCCGTAGATCTCCGACATCTGAATGAAGCGCTCCAGGATCTTCCGCCCGAGCTCCGGTTCGGCCAGACGCGGCGTGCCCTGGTGGGGCCTCGGCACCCTGAACCCGATGTCCACCGGGTAGAACACAATCCGGGTCGCCGTGTGTCCCTCGAAGGTGGCCACGGGAACGACGCTCTCCCAGACGGCAGGATTCGCGGGGTGATAGGCCGTCGGGAAACCCGTTGCCGGGTCGGGCTTGGACCGCGAGTCGTAGTAGTCGGCGGCAAGCGCCTCGATCCCGAGTCCCTCTCCCTCGATCATGTCGGTCGGCACCGGCTCGATCGTCTCGTTCTGCATGAAGAAGTCGCCGAGACTGTAGAAGATCGGCTTGCCGTTGTAGATCTCGACGCCTCTCAACGTGTGGGGCCCCGAGATGACGAACGCGTCCGCCCCGGCGTCCATGCACTTCTTGATGAACGCCCTCAAGTGCTCGGCCGCGGGTGCGGTTTCCCGCCCGATGTCGTGCGAGTGGGAGTATACGATGACGTGGTCGGCCTGCCGCGCCCCGTTGCGGACCGAGCGCAGGATGCGGTCCTCGTCGATGGCGTTCACGCTGCCTCTCGTCCCGTTCTCGGGCCCCTGGACGAACGTCGCGTCCCCGAACCGAACCGGTTGCGTCTCCGACTCGGGAACCGTTCCCCCGGTCGCCTCCACGAGCTTACGCAGGTCCGCCATCTGGGCCGGCACGAGCACGTTGGTATGGCTCGTCCTCAGGGCGTTGAGGCCGGGTCTCCCCCTGACCTCCGGTCGAGGGTCCGACGCCCGCGACATGGGCGTGAACGACGTCGCCATGCCGATCAGCGCGATTCTCCCGTTCGGCGTTTCGAAATATTTTGCCTGGGCCGCCTCCCCCGCGGTCATGCCGACGCCTGCGTAGACCAGATTGAGCTGGTCGAGGAGCCGCATGGTCGCGAACATGCCCTCCACGCCGTAGTCGGTGGTGTGGTTGTTCGCCATGTTGAACAGGTCGAACCCCATCCACTTCATGTCGGTCGCCGCTTCTGGCGGGCCGAGCTCGTAGTTGCCGCCATTCTCGGCCTGCGGGTACCCCTCGAACTCCCACAGGCGGAAGAGGTTGACCTCGAGGTTGACGACGGCGGCGTCGGCTGCCCGAATAGGTTCGACGAGCGCCATGAACGCGGGATCGTTCCCGAACATCCCGACCTGGCGTGTGATGAGCGCGTCCCCGGCGGCGGCCATCGTCCAGGTCGTGCCGGGAGGAGCCGGGTCCTTTCCCTGCGCGGTCGCGGGCGTCGTTCCCGCGGTGTTGGCGAGAATCAGCAGCGCCATGGGCCACAGCCCGCCGCTTGCTCGTGGTAGTCTCATGACCATCTCCTTATCGTCGAACCAACGATGTCCAGGTGAACGTCACCGCGGTGGACGACGCGCGTGGCAGGGGCCGCGCAGAAGATCCGCACGTAGAAACGTGCGCGAGGCTTCTGCGCGAGTCTACCCGCATCTCGGGGTGGAGGCAACACGTCCGAGTCCCGCAACTGTCCGTTGACGCCGTGTCGCGGCGAGGCAGGCCGCGGCACCGATTTCCTGGTCATCAAGAAAATGAGCGGGCGAAATGCCCCTCTTGGACAAACGCCGACGCCCGAGGGTGCCGCCCGTCAAGAACGAGCAAGAAGTCGCCGTGGAATCGGTCGATCGACCTGATGTCGCGAAGCTCGCCAGGACCGTCCCCCTGGCCTCCCGCACTCCGCGGTACCTCCCTTGGCGGTGGTCCTCGGGGCCGCCCTCCTCAACACATGGGGCTGGCGCCGGCGGCTCGTGAACGGTCAGCAGTTCATCGAGCAGGTCACGATCAGCAATCTCCTGCCCGCATTCGACGAGCGCCTCGGAGGCGCCCTCGAATACGTCGAGGTCTTCGCGTCGACGGCGCCCGAGGGGGCGGACGACAGGAGCGGGCAACTGGGCCCGTATCGCCTCTCGGCCGCATACACCACCGGTTCCGAGGTCACGCTTCCCGTGCTGCGACTGGGAGGGCGACACCCTCGCTGACCCTCTGGGGCGCCGCCCATTTCGAGGGCGGCGGGTGCCAGTCCATCGGTCCGGCCACGGTCGCGCCCCCCGTGGTCAAGATCACCCCGTCCCTCTTCGGGCGAGGCGGATCCGCGGGCACGACCGACGAGGATCGACCCGCGCTGTGCCCCGCCCCGGCTCGTGAGGAGGCGGGGGCCTCCTTCCGGCCGTGGCCGCCTCGCGCCGACACACACTTCCACCCGGAGGTCCCATCATGAAGCCGCTCCCGATCAGGCGTTCCACCGCCTTCGTCCTGGCGCTCGACGGATAGGAAGTTCAACCGCCGTGTCGGCTTCAGAAGCACGGTAGGCTGCGGGTCCACGAGTGGCAAGGCGCAAGGATGGTGGGGAGAGGCGGGGAACGTGGGGCGCAAGGTGGGGGCGAGCGGGCGAGGATGCGCGTAGCGGCCGAGCCGATGGGAGAATGGGCGGGGGGAGCCCAGGGCAGACTGAGGACTCCAGCGGAGCAGATCGAGTCCTCAGTCGTCGAAGTCGCCGGGCAGAGACCGGTCGAACTGAAAGTCTTCACCGACCCGCCTGTTGTCTCCGCCATCCTCGTGCACCTCGAACCGGGGCCCGGCGGTCCGAGGAGACTCGTCCGGACGGCGGGAGGCGAGAGGCTCTGAGTCGGGCTCGGCGTGGCAGGACCTCTCGGCCGGGGCTCGACCGATGGCGACGACGGCGGCGTGCAGCCCGGCATGGGGCGCCAGGACACCGTGGTAGCGGTGGCGGTGCATGCGCGGCGGTGGCACAAAGGCGACGAGCCGCTCGAGCAGCTGCAGAGGAGAGAGGACGATCTCGGTACGCCCGTCGGGAGTTGGTTTGGGAAACCGATACAGAAGGCGCGCGTCGGGGGAGGCGAGGGAGGCGACGCCGGCGAGGGCATGGAGTCGCTCGAGCGCGAAGGGTGGCCGGGCACAGTAGCGGAAGAGGCGCTCGAGGCCGGTGCGGTCGTCGCCCTCGATGCGCACGGAGGCGTCGATGCTGAAGCCACCGGATCCCTGCCACGAGAGCATGTCGAGGGCGTCGAGCTCATCGAGGAGCCCGTGGGTGCGGAAGTATCGGAGCACGCGACGCTGAAGGACGCCCTGGAGCCGTGTCCAGTGCTCGGGCTGGAGGAGCGTCGCTTCATGGAAGCGAGCCTCACCGTCGTCACCGCCGTCGCCTCGGGAGAAGACGCCGTCGAGGACGGCCCCGGCGATGTCAGGGTTGTGATGCAGGAAGGGCCGGAGGCGCTGTGGGACTGAGAGGACCCACTGCCTGGTGGCGAGGTGGGGCAGCACGGGATCGTGAGGTGGGCGGCGAGCTCCGCCATGCGCCGGGTGTTGCAGGAGGGGCAGATCCCTCTACCCTTGCACGAGAGGGGGATCAGTCGCTCGTGACCACAGTCCTCGCAGCGGGCGCGTGCGAACCCTGGGCAAGGATGGCGCAGCGCAGATAGGCTCGGAAGTCCTTCTCGACCCACCACGGCACACCGTTGCCCAGGGGATCGGTCTCGGCCGCCCGGGCGAGGAAGGTCTCGAGGTGGTGCTGGACGACCGGATAGAGCGGCGTGGCAGTTGGCCGTCGCGGTCGATACGTGGGCGAGGTGGCCGCACGCGATGGCCTGGCAGGTGAGAGTGGGGGCCGGAAGAGTCGCTTGGCCGGAGTCGCCATGGCCGAGCGTGGCATCGGTCACCGGGCGGCGCCATGGGCCGATCGCCCGCCTGGGGCCCTCCGTTCAGCTCAGAGACTTGGTCAAGCGCCGATTGAAGACGGCCGAGCGGGATTACCGAGAGCAAGAGGCGGCAGAATGAGCACAGGGATGAAGGTCACGCCGGCCGATGGCAACATCTTCGAGACGCTTGGATTCCCCGATGTGGAGGAGCTCAAGGCCAAGGCCGAGCTGGTCATCCAGATCATCCAGATCATGGAGGAACGTGGCCTCAAGCAGGCCGACGCGGCGGAGATCATGGGCATCGATCAGCCGAAGGTCTCCCAGCTCGTGCACGGCAGGTTGGACGGGTTCTCCATGGAGCGCCTGTATCGTTTCCTGAATGCCTTGGCATGGACGTCGACATCGTCGTGAAGCCGGTGCCCAAGAGCCGAGAGTCAGCGCGCCTCGGCGTCACCCGGGCCGGTGCTCGTTCACGCGGACGGCGGCCCGCGAAGGTCTGAGGGGACGCCGGGGCGAGTCAGTCTCGTCGGTCGACACCCTGCGCCCCTGCGCCGTGCGTCTATCCTGCACCCAACGAGTGGTAACACAAGCGGTAACACAAACGGCCTTTCTTCGGGTGACGCTCACTGGCGCGGCTGACGCAGAAATCGCATGGTTAAGCCAGTCTTGACGGCCACTGACGCCCGTGGACGCCACCGACAGCGCCTGATAAGCGTGAGGTCGGAAGTTCGAGTCTTCCCAGGCCCATAGGATGGAAGAGCACGATTGCCCTGCTCGGCCCTTGGCGCCGGCGGGGCTTCGTCGTCTGGGGCTGTAGCGAAGCTGGCGAGGCCGTTCGCGATGGCCACCGGTCGCCGCTACCGGGACAGGTCCGCCTCGGTCACGCGCACCCATGTCGTCAGACGTTCGACCTCCGCCGGTGCCACCGGAAGGGCGGAGAGTCGCTGAATGAGGCGATCGCCGTCCAACATGCCCTCAGTCAGGAGCGTGCGGACGACGGCCCGGTTCTTGTCCCGGTAGGCGTATAGCTTGCTCGCCGCGAGGTCATGGGTCTCAAGGCAACGGCCGACGTTGCCCTTCGTCCAATATTCGCCCGCTACGTCAATGGTCCGCTCCTCCCAGCCAGCCGGTAGAGTGGCCGCATCTATCGAGACGCCATGCACCTAGAAGCCGTGCGTCTTGATGGAACTGACTCATCTCACCGAGAGCGCTGTCGATGGCGTCTACGGCTTCTGGTCGATTGATCGGCTGGACGTCTACCTCGATCGAAGCCCGAAGGTCTGGAGGGGCGGTGGCCGAGCCCCTGCAGGCCGCGGCGGCCTGCAAGGCGACACCGCTACAGGCCGATGTTGCCGACCTGTTCGACCCGAGCAGCGGCCTGGGCGGTGCCCGCCCCCAGGCATCGGTGGTGGACGAACGCGATCGTCTACGAGGGCTTCGAGCTCGGGCCTGATTGGATCGACACCTGCCGGCCCCAAGCTCGAGGGCCAAGCGCAGCGCGAGGGTGTCCATCAGCTGAGGAAGCCCACCAGCTCCCGATTGATCTGGTCCGCATGGGTCCAGATCACCCCATGCGGGCCGTCCTTCAGCTCGACGAGCCGGGCCTGTTTGATCAGCTTCACCTGACGGCGCGAGGTGGCGTCGGGCGGCAGGACCCGATCGGCGTCGCCGTGCAGGATGAGCGTCGGCACGTCGTTGCGCGGGAGGTCGTTCCGGAAGTCCTCGATCCAGGCGTCGACGCATGCCAAGGTACCGATCGCCGAGGCGCCCGCCGCGACGTTGAAGTTGTCCTCCACGACCCGCTCACTCACCAGCTTCCCGCCGTTCACGTCGTAGTTGTAGAAATTGTGGAGGAACTCGAGGAGGAAGGCCGGCCGATCGGCCCGGATCGCCGCCTTGATGCCGTCGAACACGCTCTGGTCGACCCCTTCCGGGTTGTCGGCGGCCTTGACCAGATAGGGACCGAGAGTGCCGATCAGCACCGCCTTCCTGACGCGGTCGGTGCCGTACCTGCCGATGTAGCGGGTGACCTCACCGGTCCCCATCGAAAAGCCCACCAGGTCCACCTCCCGGAGGTCGAGCGCGGTCAACACCGCGTCGAGATCGGCGGCGAAGGTGTCATAGTCGTATCCGACGCCAGGCCGGCTCGACCGGCCGAAGCCACGCCGGTCGTAGGTGATCACCCGGTGGCCGGCAGCCAGTAGCGCGGCGATCTGCTTCTCCCACGACGCCGCGCTCAGCGGCCAACCGTGAATCAGCACGACCGGCGAGCCGGAACCGTGGTCCTCGTAGGAGACTTCGATGGAGGTCGAGTTCTCCTCACCGACCGTAATGGTGTTGCTACCGCTGGTCATGGTGCTGTTCATGATGGCCCCCCGAAAAGAGACGACGGATGCAGACCGTGATGTGAGACGCACCTGTAGGCGTGTTTGTCGGGCGCCTCCATTGCACGATGGTGTCAGCGGCGCGACGGACCGGGGTGGAGGTAGATACCTCGATACCATCGTCCAATGGCCGATCGCCGGGGGTTGTCGAGGGGCCGCCTCGTGCTGGCGGAAGCAGCGATGATGGGAGTCGAGCCCGGGGCGTACGTGGTGGCTGAGTCGGACGGTGGCTAGACGATGAACCTGCCGCCGGCCGGTCTCACCGGCGGCAGAGCGTGGATCGCGGTGCGATATGCCGGCGAGGCGCCAGCGACGAGGTGGGCCTGGACCTGCCGTTGTCCCTGGGCATCCTGGGGACCGCCACGTCCGTGGGGTCGGCGCAGTCTGGTCGTGGGCCAGGTGGCCCTCACCACGGTCCTGGCCACGGGAAGCGTGGCCGTGCTTCGGTACGTCGCCGAACTGCGCTCGGTGGACATCGGCTTCGAACCCCGGGGCGTGCAGACCCGCATGGTGGTCCTCAGCGAGAGCCGGTTCCCGTCCGACGACGCCACCTACGCCGCGTGGGACGGGATCCTCCAAGGTCTCAGGAGCCGTGGCATCCAGGCCGCGGTGGGCGCCAACCCGCCCATCACCGGAGTCACCGTGCGATTCGGGTACCGGGTCCCGTCCAACCCGACGGAGGAGCGGTACGCCCGGTATCATGCCGTCAGCGGCGGGTACTTCGAGACGCTGGGTATCGATGTCCTCGAAGGACGCGGCGTGGATGACACCGACCGTGCCGGGGGCGAGAAGGTCGTGGTCATCAGCGAGGCGTTGGCCCGCCGCGAGTACCCGAGCGGCGCCCTGGGGGAGATCCTCCGGCTGGTGGACACCGATCGGCGAATCGTCGGGGTGGTGGCGTCCACGCGTCACTACGGACCCGACGTAGACCCGCCCGACGAGGTCTACGTGCCGCTCTGGCAGGATCGGCAGCCGCTGTTTGCCCACGTGCTCATGCGCACCGAGCTCGACGACGTCGACGCCATCGCGGACGACGTCCTCGCCGGCGTGGATCCCACGGCGCCCAAGCAGCGCACGGTGCCCTTCACCGAGCTCGTGGCGGCCTGGTTCGCGCCTCTCACCCTTCAGCTCGCGGTGGTTGCGGCGCTGGGTCTGGTCGCCGCCCGGTACCTGCTGGTCCCCTCGCTGTCGGGGCTGGTGGTGGGGCTGGACGCACGTGACGTGGCGGTCCCCCTGGTGGTGGCGGCGGTGGTAGCTGTGACCTCCGTACTGGCGACCCTCGCCCCGGCGTGGCGGTCCTCATCGGTGGACCCCGCCATCGCGCTCCAGGCCGAATGATATAGCCTCGGTAGGCGTCAGATTAGTCCCACACGGGCGCCCAGGGCCGCCGCTGCGCCCCCCGAGCAGAACTCCTCCTTGTGCAGAGCTTCCCTGGAGGCGACGGGAGGTCCTGCGAACGACCCGCGCAAGGAGGCTCAACGAGCCGCACCGGCGTCAACGCCTAGGCGCCATCCGTGGATTCGGTGGAGGCGGCGCTCGGAATGCAGAAGCTGAACGTCGCGCCGGGTCCGTCGTTGGCCGCCGCCCACAGGCGTCCATTGTGGCCTTCGATGATGGAGCGACTGATCGACAGCCCGACGCCCATGCCGTGGGCCTTGGTGGTGTAGAATGCGTCGAACAGCTTTTCGATGGCCTCTGGGGTCAAGCCGATACCGGAGTCCCGGACGGTCAATTGGACGTCGCCGCGATCGTGAAGGCTGGTCTGGACCAGGAGCGTCCTCGGCCGGTCCTCGACGGCCACCATGGCATCAGCGGCATTCAGCAGAAGATTCAGGATCACCTGCTGCAGCTGGACGCGGTCGACCGCGACCGGAGGCAGGTCATCCGCGAAATCCGTCTGCACGAGCGCGCCGCTCTGCCGCAACTCCGCCGTCGACAGGGCGATCACCTCGCGCGCCACGTCGTTGACGCCCACCCTCTCGATGCGAGGCGCATTCTTGGAGAACATCGCGCGCAGGCGCCCGATCACTTCGGCGGCGCGATTGGCGTCACGGATCGTCCGCCGGACGGTCTCGACGGCGCCCTCCAGGTTGGGGGGATCTGCCGCCAGCATCCGCACACAGGTATTGGCGTTGGTCAGGATTCCGGAGAGCGGTTGGCTGACCTCGTGGGCGATGGAGGCGGTCATGGCGTTGAGGGTCGCGACCCGTGCCACGTGCGCGAGCTCGCCGCGCGCCCGGTTCAGCGCTTCCTCCGCCAGCTTGCTATCCGTGACATCCAGAACCGAGCCCGTCAGCACCGATCGACCATTCTGGATGGTGACACCCCGATTGAAGCTGCGCAGATACTTGAGTGAGCCATCTGGCATCGTCAACCGGCACACGAAATCGATGGGGTGGCCCTGGAACGCGGCTTCGAGCTGCCCGGTTGCCAGAGGAAGGTCGTCCGGGTGCACCCGGCCCAAGAGGCGGTCCACGGTGACCGGCGCGTTCTCCTCAATCGCGAAGATTCGACGAAACTCGTCGCTGGCTTCCCACACCTCGGTATCCGTGGCCCAGAAGAAGCTACCCGTCTTGGTGAGGCGTTGGCCCTCGGAGAGCCGGGCAAGGGCTTCACGGAGCTCCCGTTCGCGCGACTGGAGGACGGCGCTGGCCTCGGCTCGGTCAATCGCGATGCCCGCGATCTTGGTGAGCCGATCGATGAGCTCTTCTTCGTGGGCGCCCGGGGCGCCCGGACCGCGATAGTTCGCCACGACGCCGGAAGCTTCTCCCGAGGCGGACGCGATGGGCATCGCGAGGCAGGACCCGAAGCCGGCGCTCTTCATGACCGGCAACCAGGGCGACCCCTCCCATCGGGAGTCGTTGGCCAGGTCCGCGGTGACGACCGGGGCTTTCCCCATCACCGCCAGCGAACAGGGCGTGTCGCCGCGATCGATGGCCATGCCGTCGAAGAACGCGTTACAGGCGTCCGGCAGGCTGGGACGCGCCGCGGCACAGTTGCTCGACGCACCGGCTGAGGGCCTCCAGCACCTGTCCAATCGGCTCGCCTCGAGCCACCATCTCGAGCAGCCTCACCTCGGCCGCGAGCAGGTCCTCCGCCTGTTTGAGGTCGTGGACGTCCGACTGGACGGTGATGTAGCGGGCGATATTGCCGTGGGCGTCCCGGCAGGGCACGCAGCGGCAACGCATCCACCGATAATTGCCGTCCTTGAAGCGCATGCGGATGGTCGCATCGTACAGCTGGCCTGTCGTCATCAGGCGCTCGAGCTGCTCGTAGACGATGGGATGGTCATTCGCATGGATGGCCCCAGAGGTCTGCCACGCCGCCAACTGCTCCAGCGTCATGCCGCAGTCCTCGATGACCTGGCGGTTGCTGAACTCCGATGTGCCGGCCCGGTTCAGGAATGCGGCCTGGATCGGCAGCATGTCGAAGATCCGGCGCAAGCGGCCATCGATGACGGGACCCTCATCGGCATCCATTGCAAGCCAACACCAACGCTGATCGGGGCCGTCGTCTTGCAGGTCGAGGGCGGGCCGGAGCGTGAACCACCGATACTCGCCGTCGAACCGCCGCAGCCGGATGTAGATTTCCCTGTCGGCGCCGGTTCGCTGGATGACCTCCCAGGTCTCCAGGAGCGAACCGAGGTCCTCGGGATGGACTGCAGCCCGCCAGCCGTGATCTCGCGCCTCCTCCGGACCGAGCCCCGTGAAGTCGCGCCAACTGCGATTGACGAAGTCGCACCGGCCATCGGCTTGGGTGGTCCAGATCAGTCCAGGGAGCGTATCCACGACGCCGCCGAAGTCGATCTTCATCCCAACACCTTCGTTCTCGCGCAATGCCACCCTACCGAGTCGCCGGCCGAGGCTCGATGACACATAGGGTATCGACGACGGATAGGAAATCCAACCGCACGGAAGTGCCGAGGGGGACGGTAGGCAGCGGCGTTGGGGTGAGCAAGGTGGGGCGCTACGAGGTGTTCATCCACGCCAGAGTCGGCGAGCGGTGCGGGGATCCTGGAGGAGGCAGAAGTCCGCTCCTGTGGCACCGGTACCCCGTGGCGCATTGCGGGCGGACGCGGCGGCGCACCCACCGAGGTGTGCCGCACGGCGAAGTACCCCCACCACGGGGGGTGAGTCCTGTGTGCGGCGTCTACAACCTGGGCGTTTCACTTGCCGGCCTCGATCACCGCATCCGCAAAGGCACGCGGCGCCTCCTGCGGCAGGTTGTGACCGATTCCTCCCGTGATCACACGATGGCGTACTTGCCGGAGAATTTCTTCGCGTAGACGGAGGCGTCGGGGTGGGGGGCGCCGTTGGCGTCACCTTCGAGCGTAATGGTCGGCACCGTGATCACCGGCGCGGTCGCAAGTCGCTTCTCGAACCCGTCCAGCCTCGCCTCGCCTTCGGCGAGGCCGAGGCGCCAGCGGTAGTTGTGCATCACTATGGCGACGTGATCGGGATTGTCGAGCGCCGCGGCGCTGCGATCGAATGTGTCGACGTCGAACGCCCATTTGGGTGAGGCCAGGGTCCAGATCAGCTTGGCGAAGTCGCGACGGTACTTCTCGTAGCCCGCGCGGCCGCGCTCTGTCGCGAAGTAGTACTGATACCACCATTGCAGCTCGGCCGCCGGCGGCAACGGCGCCTTGCCAGCCTCCTGACTGCCAATGAGATATCCACTCACCGAGACGTGTGCGTTGCAGCGCTCAGGCCAGAGGGCCGCGATGATGTTGGCCGTGCGTGCCCCCCAGTCGCACCCGGCGATGGTCGCCCTGCCGATCTCGAGCGCATCCATCAACGCGATGATGTCGAGCGCAATGGCCGACGGCTGGCCGTTCCGGAGCGTCGCACCCGACAGAAAGGTGGTCGAACCGTACCCTCGCAAGTAGGGCACGATCACCCGGTATCCGGCGGCCGTCAGTAGCGACGTGGCCTCGGCGAAGCAGTGTATGTCGTAGGGCCAGCCGTGCAGGAGGAGCACGGGAGGACCGGCGGTTGGGCCAGCATCGACGTAACCGACGTTCAACACCCCCGCGTTGATCTGTTTCACGTCGTCGAATGACTCGACCATGTGTCGTCTCGTACGAGCAGGGGTGGCGTCGGCGCCGCGCGCGATGCCGAGCTGTGCCGCGGCGAGGGTCATGAGCGCGGTGCCGAGGAATTGGCGGCGATCCGTGCCGATGGATTCAGGGCCCCCCGACCCAGGGGGACCCGGATCGACGCCGCGACCAACGGAGTGGCGCCCGTTCACGGTACGCTCCGTGTCCCGGCCGCGGCTTCGGCGATCACCCGGACAACCGCCTCCGGGTGCGAGAGAAAGACCAGGTGGCTCGAGGCGACCTCGGTGACCCTGGCGTTCATGCGCTTGGCGTAGAGCCGCTCCAGATCCGGGTTGATCGCGTGATCCTGCGTCGTGACGACGTACCAGCTCGGAATCGACTTCCACGCGGCCTGCGGAACCGATTGCCCGAAAATCGCGCCGGCGATCGGCTTCTGTGCGACCGCCATCGCACGGGCCTGGCGAGGCGGGAGGTCGCCCGCCACCACGGCAGGGAACCGTGCGGGGTCGACGTACACGAAGCCCGCCGCGTCCGGCTTGACCGCCGTGTCGAGATCCGACGGGTATTTCGCCAGGAAGGCGTCGACCGATTCGCCCGGCTCAGGCGCGAACGCCGCGACATAGACCAGCGCTTTCACGTTCGGGTTTCCGGCCGCGGCGCCGGTGATGACCGCGCCGCCGTACGAGTGACCGACCAGAACCACCGGACCCGCCTGCGCATCGACGAGCCGCTTGGTCGTCGTCACGTCGGACCCGAGCGATGTCAGCGCGTTCTCTACGGCGACGACGGGATAGCCGTCCTTTTGAAGGCGCTCGATCACTGCTTCCCAGCCCGAGCCGTCGGCGAACGCGCCATGGACCAGGACGATCGTCGGCTTCGGCTCCGGACGCTGTGCGTAGAGTGCCCCGACACCGATAGGCGTCGAAAGCAGCGCTAGCAAGACCGCATGGATGACACGCATGGCCAGTCCCCTCCCCTCGGATGTGGACCTCGTCGGGATCCGTGGATTCGATCCCGCTGAAGAGATACCGACCGCTGGTCGGGCGCGGAATCGGACCAAGGTGTCGGTCCGTGGCCCCGCACTGGTGACCTGCGCGGCGCCGGCATCGCGGACCGCTTTCGCGATGCCGAAGTGGGCGATGAAGGCGTGCCGGTCGGTGAGGAGGATGTGTCGGTGGCGCTCTGCCGCTGCGGACGCTTGCGCAACAAGTCCGCCCGCCGTCGAGCTACCCGGTCGGCCCGAACCGCTCCGTCTTCACCATCCGCGGATCGTGACCCATTGCCACCAGTTCATCGGCCACCATCTCGACGAGCGCGCGGTCGGCCCGCATACGGAGATTCGGGGCCGAGCGTCAGCCGGCCAGGCGACCGCGCCGAGCATTCCGCGATCGATCCTTCGACGGTACCCGGTCCATCCCGGCGGCACCGCGCGCATCAGCGTGTGCGTCACCTCGAGCTCGCGATCCCCGGCCACGAGGTGCGCCAGTTCGTCGCGATAGATGATCTCGTCCCATGAGCGCGACGAGTAGAGGAGTCGCGCCGGCACCGGCCTGGCCCAGGTCGGATTCCACGCCACATGTCGCGGATCAGGTTCTGGACCTGTTGGTCGATTCTCGGTCTGCCGCCCTTGGGTCGGCTCTTCCGACGCCAATAGGCTCGGAATCCTCTCCGGTGCCACTTCACGACGGTGGCGGGCTGGACGAGAGCAAGGGCTCGGTGCCAGCCCGATCAGACGCGGCGCATCCAGACCCAGAAGAGCCGGCCACGGTCCTTGAACGGTGGCCTCCCGGCTTGACGTTGGAGCACCATCAGTTGATGCCGGAGCACTACGTTCTCGAGCGTGGGATCCCTTGGCTCCTCAGCGCGGAGACGATGCTCCACCCCACGATACGTACCCAGTCCCCCATCGCCGCCTGCTCTCAGTGGACCGTGAAAGGCCAGCAATCTCGCGCCGGACGAGGTTTTCGCCGCCCACACGGGGCAACGCGGGACTGCCCCCGCGAGCAGTCTGACTCATCGCGGCATTGCTGTACGGCTTCCTCGCGAGGATCTTGAGCGGGGATCCCTGCAACCGGCGGAGGGGTTGGATCCAGCGTGAGTCCGTAGCAGGACGTTCGCGACTGCCCTGGACTTGATCAAGGAGCGGGAAGATGAGATCCGCAGAGCCTGGGACGAGCACTTCGGGCGTTGAACTCGCCAACGTGTCTCCGCATGGGCTCTGGCTCTTGATCGACGACAGGGAGCATTACCTCCCATTCGACGTGTTTCCCTGGTTCCGTGACGCGACCATCGGACAGCTCTCTCGAATCGAGCGGCCCACGTGCGACCATCTGTACTGGCCCGATATGGACGTCGATTTGACGCTGGAGAGCATCGAGCGGCCCGAGGCGTACCCGCCCGTGAGCCGGGCGCGATCCGACTCGACCTGACTTGAGCCACTCGCGTCGGTCTTCTCGTTTCAGGCGCGTCCGGTTTGGGGTGTGGTCCAGTCGTGAATGGCGTGAATCCGCCAAGTCCGAAACGCGAGGAACGTGAAAGCCGGCCGAGCCAAGACAGGAAACGCCTTCGCGTTCTTCACGTTTCCCTCCCTGCTTCCCAGGCCTGATAAAGCGTGAGGTCGGTAGTTCGAGTCTACCCAGGCCCATAGGTTGTAACGCGGAGCCCCGCCCGTCGAGAGGACCAGGGGGGCTCTCGTGCGTTCGCAAGCCGTGAAGGCACCGCGCCGAGGGGCTATATTTCAAGTCTGATCGGAGGTGTCATGGAACGCGTGGTCAACAAGGCAGCAAGCCATGAAGAGGCGCGCCGGTGGGACATTGAGCAGCAGGTCTCGATGACCCCCGAGGAACGCCTGCGCGCGGCGCGCGAGTTGAAGGAGCGTGCCTTCCCTTCGGATGCGAAGGACGTGCGCGCGTGGCACCGGTCCGCGTAGACGCTTCCCATTTCTCTCCCGACACCCGCGCGTTCCTGGAGGCGCTCGCCGCCAGGGCTGTGCGGTACCTGATCGTCGGTGGGGAGGCCGTGATCCTCCACGGCCACGTCCGCCTCACCGGCGACGTGGACTTCTTCTTCGCGAGGGATCGGGAGAACCTCGAGCGGCTTTTCTCCGCGCTGGAGGAGTTCTGGGAGGGTGACGTGCCCGGAGTCGAAGCGCCGGAAGATCTCGGCCCCAGTGGGACCGTCGTCCAGTTCGGGCAGCCGCCGAATCGAATCGACCTCGTCAACGACATCGATGGGGTCACCTTCGACGAGGCGTGGCCAGGCCGCGTGGATGCGCTGATCGAGACCGGGAAGGGGGATGTGCGCCTCGCATTCATCGGTCTCGAGGCGCTGGTGAAGAACAAGCGAGCTAGCGGGCGGCCCAAGGACCTCGACGACCTGGCCTACCTGACTCGCGAACTCTGACGTCCGATGGGGCGGGTGTGTGTAGCGAAGAGCCCATCGCAATGCGGCAACGGCTGGCCGAGGGCCCTCGAGACAACTACGGTGGAGTGGCGGGCGGGATCACGAGCCCCCTCGAGGAGTCGGAGAGGGGGCATGTTGGCCGTGGAGACAACGAAGAAGTCCATGGCCACGATGTCGCCCAGGTGGTTCTCCAGGAATGAGCGCCAGTTCTGGGATGGCTGCCTGGGCCGCGGCGGCCGATACCGCCGAACGGTGGAGTCGCTCACATCGATCCCGAGCTTATGTAGCTCGGCTTGGATGCGCGGCGCGCCCCACGTCGGGTTCGAGCTCCACATATGGCGAATTAGACGTCGTACCGACGGATCAATCCGTGGCCGTCCTCCCTTGGGCCTGCTCTTCCAGCTCCAGTAGGCCCGAAAGCCTCTGCGGTGCCAGCCGACGACGGTGGCCGGTTGGACGAGGATCAAGGCCCGGCGCCAACCCGGCCAGGCGCACCGGAGCCAGATCCAGAAGACTCGATCGCGGGCCTTCAGGCGCACCGTCCCCTTCTGTCGCTGAAGGACCATCAGCTGCTGTCGGAGGGCCATGTTCTCAAGCGCCAGATTCCGGCGACTCCTCAGCCCCGACACCAGGCGCCATACCGCAATCGTGATCCAATCCCCCATCTCTGCCCGCTTTCACCGAGTGCCCAAGAACCCAGTAATCTCGGATCTGATGAGGTTTTCGCTACCCACAGGAGGGAAGGCGACCACTACCAGGCGAGGCTCACGGCGGAGTGGGCGAAGGGCGGCGGAGGCCTGTGCAGCATAGGTATCGTGGGTCACGACCAAACCGATTTCGCTCAGCAGCCGCCGACCAAGCGCCTTGCCCTTCGCGGCGAACCTTCTTCTTCGTTGTCATCGCTGAGCCACAGGTGCTTCCACCCGTCGATTCGACGAGGCGTCGTTGGCACCGAGGCGCGACCCGCCGCAACACCGGGACCCGCCTCTTCTTGCCGAACCAGCCCCCGCCGATTACTTCCTCGATCCGGACCCGCAGCGCCACCGACAGTCGTCGTCCACCCTCCGCGGGCGCCGGGTGAAGGCGCACACATGGACCTCCAGGAACCAACCGTCGAGAAGCCCGTCGCACGCCGCCGGTCCGTCCGCTCCATTCTCGTCCGGGGCGGGTTGCACATCGGCTCTCTTCTGGTCGGCGTGGGCGCGTATGTCGCGCACGAGCACTTCGCGCTGCAGGGCTCGTCCGGGGCATCGTTGACGAGCCTCGTGGCGGCAGCGGGATTCGGACTCATGCCCCTGCGGGGGCCGCTGCGCATGTTCCTTGCTCTGGAGGGGAAACTCCTCCATCTGGCGCACGGTGTGGCCGGACTCGCCGTGGTGGGACTGACGGCTGGGGGGGTGGTCTCAGGGGGACCGCTCCTGTCCCACGCCGCGCTCGCACCGTTCGCCATCATGGGCGCGGCCCAGGCCATCATGCACCAGGATCACCCCAGAAACGCCGCCCAGGCCGCGGCGCTCCGTACCTTCGCTACGAGCCTGCCGGAAGTGGAGCAGTTCACGAAGTCGGGCGACCTCACCTCGCCGGCGAACGCTCAGCGCGCGATCACCGTGCTCACCGATCTCGTCGGCAAGGCGGAAGCCCTCGGCGAGACCGAGCTCCAGGCAGACCCGGGATTCCAGAGTGCCCTGCGACAGACCACGACCCGCCTCGGACTCTCGCTCGGCCTCGATGCGATCGATCGCGCCATCGACGCACTCGCCAGGAATCCCGCCACTGCGGGCGCCGTCCCCGACCTCCGCAAGCGGTTGGCCGCCGCACGCAAGGCGGCCAAGAGCTGACGGACGGCGTCTGGAGCGGAGCCACCGAGGCTTGGGTCACAGTGCCACACGGCTTGGGACGCGGGTCGACGAAGTCGGGTACCCGACGATCGAGTGCGCCGTCAGCGTCCCCGGGTCGTCCACGAACATCACGCTGGTCCCCGTACCGCCCGGTCGCTTCGGCGGTCAGGTCGGGAATGTAGAACATGATGCGGGGATGCCAGTGGCACGCTCGTCACGCCTGACACGATCCTCCGCGGGCATCGGGAGTTGATTGCGAGGAAGTACGACGGCAGTGCCGCCCGGCGTCCCGGTCGTCCGCCCGTTGCCGGCGAGATCCGCGAGCTGGTCGTGAGCCTGGCCTCGGACAACGAGCGGTGGGGTACGCTCGGATCGTCGGGGGAGTTGTTTTGGCGAAGGTGGGGCACCGTGTGTCGCGTTCCACCGTGCGACGTATCCTCGAGGAGCATGGGATCGGGCTCCGGGCCCATTGCCTGCCACCCGAGACTGGGCGGCCTCCTGCATCACTACGAGAGGCAGGCGGCCTGATCCTCGGCAGGGTCCTGGAACAGGACGCCCGCGGGTGTTCCGAGCCGGTGGCCAGGCCTCAGGAAAGCAGTTGATCCGCTATCGGCAGACGACGGACCCGCTTCCCCACCGCAGCGAAGATCCCGTTGCAAAGGGCGGGGGCGACAGGCGGAACGCCGGGCTCTCCGGCGCCGCCCAGGGCGTGGTCGTTCTCGATCAGGGCGACCTCCACCAGGGGCGCTTCCTCGATCCGACACACCGGATAGGTGCCGAAGTTGTCCTGGACCACGGCGCCGCCCTCCGTGGTGATCGCGCCGTGCAGCGCGATGGACAGCCCGAAGACCACGGCCCCTTCCATCTGCGCGGTGACCCGGTCGGGGTTGACGGCCATGGCGCAGTCGATGGCCGTCCAGGCGCGGGGGACCTTCACCTCACCCTGCTCCGTCACCGTCACCTCCAGGGCGGCGGCCGTGAAGCTCCCGAAGCTGGTGAAGGCGGCCAGGCCGATGCCCGTGCGTGGAGGAAGGGCCCGGCCGTAGCTGGACATCTCCACGACCCGCCGGAACACCGCCCGCAGTCGCTCCGCGTCCACCGGCTTCGGCTCCGGCCGTTGCCGTGCGTCGGCTTCCGCCCCCGTCAGCACCGAGCCGAAGAGGTCGTTCCAGACCTCGTCGGGTCGCCTGCCGGTGGCCTCGGCGATCTCGTCCACCATCGACCCCACCGCGAAGCTGTGCTGGATGCTGGTCACCGACCGCATCCACCCGACGCGGACGTGTGCCTTCGCCTCGCCGGACGAGATCCGTAGCGAGGGGACGGCCAGGGGCTGCTCCATCACCGGGGCGACCTCGAAGTCGGTCGCTGCGTCCGTCGGCTGTCCGGAGTACACCTCCATCAGGGACGGGTACGCCGCGCGGTGGTCCCAGGCCTGGACGCGGCCCGCGGCGTCCAGGCCCACCTCGACCCTCTGGGCCGAGATCGCGTGATAGTAGCCGTGGCGGACGTCGTCCTCGCGGGTCCACACCATCTTCACCGGCCTGCCCACGTGCCGGGCGAGGAGCGCGGCCTCGACGACATAGTCCGGCTTGGACTTTCGGCCGAAGGCACCACCGAGGAGCGTCACTTCGACGTAGATGTCCTCCGGCTTCTTGCCGAAGTAGGGGGCCACCGTGGTCTGGACCACCTGGGGATCCTGAGACGACGTCCAGATCTTCAGGTCCTCGCCCACCCACTCCGCCGTCGCCGCGGGGGGCTCCATGGGAATGTGGTGCTGATGGGGCACGAAGTAGTCGGACTTGATGCGCCGGGCGGAGGAGGCCAGCGCGCCGCCTACGTCGCCGCGGTCGTAGGTCACCGTTCCGCCGGACTCGATCGCACGCCACAGGGAGGCTTCGTACGCCGTGGTGTCGTAGTCTCCGTTGGGTCCGGCGCTGAAGGAGGCGCCGAGCGCCGCGCGCCCCTGGATGGCCGCCCAGGTGTTCGTGGCGACCACCGCCACGCCGCCGAGGGGCTGGTATCGCATGGGGAACTCGAAGACCGGCAGCTCCACCACGTCCAGCACGCCGGGCACGGCCATCGCGGCCGCCCGGTCGTAGGTGTCGAGGCGACCACCGACCACCGGGGGTCGGGCAGCCACCGCGTAGACCATCCCTTCGCGGCGCACGTCCTGGCCGAAGACGGCTCTGCCCGTCGCGAAGTCCTCTCCGTAGATGTTGCCGACGGGCTTCCCGATGAAGCGGTGCTCGGTGCGGGACTTGAGCGTGATGGATCCGGGATCCGGCACGTCCAGGAGCTGGGCCGCGGCGACGAGCGTCCGGTAGTCGAGGGCCTCGCCGCTCTTCCGATCATGGACCTGGTGGCTCCTCGCTTCCACCTGGCTCCGCTCCACCCCCCAGTGGGCGGCCGCCGCCTCTTCGAGCATCGTGCGCGCCGTGGCGCCCGCCGTACGGAAGGCGTCGTAGAACAGCGAGATCGACGAGGAGCCGTCCGTGTTCTGGCTGCCGAACTTCGTGTCGCCATAGGCCGGCATGATCCGGAGACGATCCCAATCCGCCTCGAGCTCGTCGGCGATGATCTGGGTCAGCCCGGTGCGGGACCCCTGGCCCATCTCGGCCCTGTGGACGTACACGCGGACCGTGCCGTCCTCGTCGATGGCCAGGTACACGGAGGGGGAAAGGGGACCGCCCACCCTCGCGCCGACCAGCGCGCGGAGTCCGCGGGGAACGACCGACGTCGAAAGGACGAAGCCGGTAGCGAGTCCCAGGGTCTTGATGACGCTCCGGCGGGAGACGTTGGTGACGAGGATCGACATGGGTCAGCCCCCCCGCGCGGCGCGGTGGATGGCCTTGCGGATCCTCTGGTAGGTGCCGCAGCGACAGATGTTGCGCGACATCGCCGCGTCGATCGCCTCGTCGTCCGGATCCGGGTTCGCCGCAAGGAGCGCCGAAGCCGCCATGATCTGGCCGGACTGACAGTAGCCGCACTGAGGCACACCCTCCGCGATCCACGCCTTCTGGAGCGCGGTCAGTTGGGGGGCGAGGCCCTCGATCGTGGTGATCTCATGGTCGGCGGCCCGGGACAGGCGCGTCATGCACGCGCGTACGGGGGATCCGTCCATGTGGACGGTGCACGCACCGCACAGGTTCCTGCCGCACCCGAACTTCGTGCCGGTGAGGCCCAGCACGTCGCGCAGGACCCAGAGCAGCGGCATGTCCGGCGGCGCGTCGACCTCCTGGCGCTGGCCGTTGACGGTGAGGGAATAGCGGGGCACGCGGGCTCCTCGGCCGGACGGTGCGGCGAGTGGGAGGGGAGTATCGGCCAGCGAAAGGCACAGTTTGCGCGAGGAACGGGTAGGGGGTGCAACCGCCCTGTCGGGGTGAGGAGCACGGTAGGGTGCGGATCAGGGATGGGCAAGGAGGGACAGGTGGGTAGAAGCGGCGAACCCGTGGGGCGAGGAGGCCGCAGCGGAGGTAGGCTCGGAAGTCCCCCTCCACCCACCAGGGGATTCCGATTGCCCAGGGAATCCGCCTCAGTGGCCTGAGCGAGGAAGGTCTCGAGGTGGTGTTGGACGACCGGGTAAAGCGGGGTCGCAGTCGCTCGTCCCGGTAGGTAGGTGGGCGAGGTGGCCGGACGCGATGGCCTGGCAGGTGAGGGTGGGAGGCGGAACAGTCGCTTGGCCGGAGAATCTGCAAGCGAGCGCCCTCGACCCCGACCTGGCGCCGCTCGCGGCGTACTCCGCGCTCTCGGCCGGGGAGCTGCAGTCGGCCGATCTCCTCGTGCGCATCCGTTCCGGAAAGGCGCAGGCCTTCGCCCCTCGATTCCGCGCCATCGCGCAGGCCGTCGATCCCGATCTACGCATCGGTGCGTTGGAGAGCCTCGCCACCCTCCAGAACCCCGGCTACCTCGCCATGGTCGCCGCCATCGTCGCCACCACCCTGGCCGCCGTGAGATCGGCAGCCGAGACCTCGCTTCCCGGCGCCAACTGCGGCCACTCCGCTCCGGGGCTGCCGGAGGCTCGGCTGGCGTTGGGGTTCTGCCAATACGGCGCCGTCCGCGCCTACGACCGCGCGCTCGCCGAGCTCGCCGAGGGACCGGGGCGGCAACCCGACCCCCCCGACCTGCTCGTGGCGCGCGGGGCCGTACTCGGACGCATGGCGTCGTGCCGCGGCCTGCGGCCGCTCAAGACGCTGGGCTCCTCAGCCGAGACTTTCTCCATAGGAAGGGCGAACCCACTGTTCGAGACCAGCATGATTCAAGGCACGTACGCCTGGGACCCCCTGGTCCCCGTGTACCTGCTCTGCGCGTTTCTCACCGCGGGGCTGGGCGCGGGCGTGATGCTCTTCGAGCGCTTCACGCCTTCCAGCCGCCGGTTCTTCATCATCACGGCCGTCGCCGCCGCGTGGTTGGTGCCGCTGGGTATGGCCGTGGCCGGGGCGGATGATGCGACGGCCGCCTTCTGGACGCGCGTCGCCTACGTGTTCATCCCCTTCACGGTCCCCTCCGTCTACTGGATGGCCGTCTCCCTCGCTCCGGAGCGCCGTTCCCGGGTCAACCTGGTCCTCTGGGCCGTGGCCACCGGTTTCGCCGCGTTCAACATCGGCGGCCCCTGGCTCCTCGACGCGCTCCGGCAGCTGACCCGCGGTCGGACGCTCGCGGGCGGTGGCTGGCTCGGGGGCGTCTACCTCGGATTCGAGACCGCCGCGATCGCTCTGACCACGCGCCGGCTCCTGGGTTCCCGTCGAGGCGCGCTCTCGGGCGCTGACGCGCAAGAGAAGATCCTGATGACGGGCGGGGCGCTGCTGGGGGCGCTCACCCTTCTCGACTATGTCCTCGCCACCGACCCGTGGCGGGCAGGGTGGGTCAGCCCGCTCGCCCTGGTCACAGGCTCGAGCTGCGTCGCGTACTCCGCCATCCGGTTCCGCCTCTTCGCTCCCGGCCAGTCCTTCGCCACGGACGAGGTGCTCCGCACCATGGCCGACGCCGTGCTCGTGTGCGACGGGGTGGGTCGGATCCGCGGCTCGAACCCCGCGGCCCACGCGCTCCTCGGGCACTCCGAGAGCCGGCTGCTCGGTCAGGACGTTTCGGACTACATCGCACGCCCGCAGGCGAGTCCGCGGGCGCAAGCGGTGGGATGGGCCCCCGAGGTCGGCGCCGAGCTCTCGGACCTCGACCTCGTGCTTCGCCCCCGCTCCGGTGGCTCCATCGAGGTGAGCGTATCCACCCGGCCGATCTACTTCGGCTCCCGGGCAGTGGGCGCGGTGGTGGTCGCGCGGGACGTGAGGGACCGGATCCACAGCGAGCGCCAGCTCCAGGCGGCCGAGCTCCGATACCGGGCGCTCTTCGAGCACAACCCCGCCATCGTCTTCGAGCTGGATACGCGGGGATCCCTCGTCCGCCTGAATCCCGCGGGACGGCGGATCCTCGGCTTCGACGAGGCGACCGTGGCCCGGAACCCGGGCTACGCGGAGATGATCGATGCCGGGGACCACGCCCGCGCCCACGCCGTGGTCGACGACGTGCTCGCAGGCCGCTCCCGGGAATACGAGGTCGCCCTGCACAGTCGCGTCGACGGCCGCCACTCGATCCGCGGCCTGGCCGTGCCCGTGCGGGACGGCGACACGGTGGTCGGCATCCTCTCCATCGCGCTCGACGTAACGGAGGAGAACCGGGCCAAGCACGAGCTGGACATCCAGCGCCAGTACTTCATCGAGCTCTTCGAGAGCGCCCCCGAAGCCATCGTCCTCGTGGGGCCACGTGGAGAGGTGCGCCGGGTGAACGGGGAGTTCACCCGCCTCTTCGGCTACAGCCGCGAGGAAGCGATGGGGAGATCCCTCGACACCCTCATCGTGCCCGACACCGGGCGCAGCGAGGCCTCCAGCCTCACCGCCCAGGCCCTCGCCGGCGGCGTCGCGCGCGCCGAGGTGGTCCGCCGCCGCAAGGACGGCGGCGAGGTCGAGGTGTCGCTCCTGGCCCACAAGATCCAGGTGCCAGGCGAGCCCACGCAGATGTACGCCATCTTTCGTGACATCGGCGATCGAAGGGACGCCGAGCGGAAGCTGCGCGAGCGCGAGGAGGAGCTGCGGCACGCCCAGAAGCTCGAGGCCGTGGGCAAGCTCGCCGGCGGGATCGCACACGACTTCAACAACCTCGTCACCGTCATCAACGGCCACGCCCGCTTCGCCCTCGAAGAGCTGCCCGCCGGGCACGTGCTCCAGGCGGACCTCGAGGAGATCGAGCGGGCCGGCATCCGAGCCGCTGGCCTCACGCAGCAGTTGCTCGCGTTCAGCCGCCGTCAGATGCTCCGGCCCCAGGTCCTCGAGCTCAATGTCGTGGTCGGCGAGTTCCACTCCATGCTCGTCCGCCTCATCGGCGAGCACATCCAGCTCCGCACGCGCATCGGCGCCGCCGACGACCGCGTGCGGGTCGACCGCGGCCAGCTCGAGCAGGTGCTGATGAACCTCGTCGTCAATGCCCGCGACGCCATGCCCGACGGCGGCGTCCTCGTCGTCGAGACCGCCGCCCTCGACATCTTCCCCGATGACCCGCGCGTCGACAGCTGGGAGCTCGAGCCCGGCCACTATGTCCGTCTGGAGGTCAGCGATACCGGCACCGGCATGGACCCCGCCACCCTCGAATGCGCCTTCGAGCCCTTCTTCACGACCAAGGAGCGCGGCAAGGGCACGGGCCTCGGTCTCGCCACTGTCTTCGGTATCGTCAAGCAGAGCGGAGGCCACGTCGTCGCCGCGAGCACGCGCGGCGAAGGCAGCACCTTCTCCGTGGTCCTCCCCCTCGCCGACGACGCCATCGATGCCACCCGCGAGCCGCCGCCGGCACGCGTGGTCCCCGCCTCCCAGGAAGGCCGCACCATCCTCGTGGTCGAGGACGAGGGCGCCGTCCGCAAGCTCGCCGTCCGCGTCCTCGAGCGCGGCGGCTACCACGTCCTCGCCGCCGCCGACGGGCAGGCCGCCCTCGACCTCCTCGACCACGACGAAGCCACCATAGACCTCGTCCTGAGCGACGTCATCATGCCCCGCATGGGCGGCCGAGAGCTCACGGCCGAGCTCGCCCGCCGGTTCCCCCACGTCCCCGTCGTCCTCATGTCCGGCTACGACGAGGAGCCGTTCTCCGAGGACGCCGGCCTCCCCGGCAGCGACTTCATCGCCAAGCCCTTCACGCCCGACGCCCTCGCCACCCAGGTCGACGCCACCCTCCGCCGCCAGCTCGGCCCCGGCGACTCCTTCCGCTGGACGGCGGATGGGAACGTCAACCGCCGTGTCGGCGAGGAAGATCCGGAGGAGGCCCCCGGCGAGGTCAGGGTTGTGATGCAGGAGGGGACGAAGGCGTTTCGGTAGCAAAAGGACCCGCACCTGCCCCCCTCTTGCTCCAGACTGCGGGGCACCTTGACGAGGTATTCCCGACACACACTTCCTCCGTCTCCCCACAGCCATCGTCTCCAACGCGCGCTACGTAGGCCACGTAGCCTCGGAAAACCCTTGTGACGTTGCCCGTCCGGATCTGCCTCCTCGCCCTCGGGGCCATCGTCTTGGCGGTGTGCCAGGATGTGCCGAACGCCCTACTGCCCGAGGTGCGTACGTCGTCGATCCTGACCGCGGCCACGGTCAAGACACTCACGCCTACCGACCTCGGCACCCTGGGTGGCCCCTACGGCTACGCGCATGACATCAACAACCGTATCTGACCCGGAGAGAATGAGTGTCGTGCGCGGAGCGTCGACGCAGCGCGCTTGCCTAGCACGAGGTCTCAACCTCAACGCCTATGCTGAGCGCCCCGTCCTGTCGATGACGTCGGAGTGCCTGGACGGGATGGGTCTTGCTGGAAGAGAGGCACGTTCGAACCGGCGTTGTCGACTATGTGGAGCATTACCACCGGGAGCGGAGCCACCAGGCGGCTTGACCTCGGCTGGGCTTCGGAACCCAACGGGAGCGTCCCGAGCGGATGGACGCCGATCAGACCGCTGGGTGCTTCGTCCACCCCCGTGTCACGTCGCCCAGCAGGTGCAGGGCGACGTCGACCCGGACGTAGACGGCGTTGCTGCGCGACCGGAGACGCAGTACGCCATACTCGATGCCGAACAGCGTGAGCGGCTCGTAGCGAACGGCGACGCCGATCCCGTCCGGCGATGCGCTGGCCACGCCCAGGACAGCGAGTGCCTGGGTATTGCAGACGCGATGGACGATGCCGACGTCCAGTGACGCCGTGCCCGCGGGAGTCGATCCCTGGACGGCGTGCGAGAAGGTCGCACCGAAATACGGGCTGACCGACACCCACCAGCTGGGCGCCTCGCACACGACGGGCCCCGTCCCGTTGGGCAGGGGGCAGTGGTGGAGCGCGAACTCGAGGTCGACACCGAGCAAGGCGGACGGGCGGATGTCGTTGACAAACGCGACGCCGCCATGGCCTGAAAGGAACTGCGCGGCGGCCGCGCGCGGAGCGGCTACCGTTGCCAGGGCGAACAGGGCCAACGCAACCCGACGAAGCGTCTTCATGATTGTGTCTGTTTGAGCTTGCGCTTTACGAGATCCAGCGTCTCCTTTTCCTCGCACAACATCGAGTGATCGGCGCCGCCGACGATCGCCGCCACCCAGTTGCCGTATGGTTTGCCGCCCCAACTCATCGTGTGAGCGTATGGCACGAGCGTGTCGCCGAGCTCGAGAGTCTCGTGCTCCTGATCCATCGTGTCCCCGTTGCGCAGCACGGTGATCGGCGTCACCTGCTCCTTCCCGAGGATCACCAGCTTGCCGACCTTGGGTCCCATGTACGAGAACGGGCCCTCGAAAAGGGCCTGAGTCTCTCTCGCCCGGGTGCACATGTCCTCCAGTACCCCCGGCGGCAGACCGTCGTCGACCCAACCTCCCGGCTGCAGCAATTGCTGCGACGGCGGCAGGGGGTGATCGTCGGGTCCGAGGATCGCAGACCACGACGGCAGCATCTGATAGAGCGCGGGCCATGTTCGCGACGCGGCGCGCACGTCGTTGGTCGCGTCGTCACCGAGGTCGTGCCGTCCGAACAGGAGAGCCTCCGCGGCACGCATGGTGCCGGCGAGGGGCCCCGCGACGAGAATGACGCGGGCGACGAGCTCGCCGAACTCGGCCGGCGTCGCCATCAGCTTGCTCGCCGCGACGATGATCAAGCAGCCCTGGGAGTGGCCGATGAGGTTCCATCTGCCTTTCTTCGGGAGGTTTTCCTGAAGGTGCTCTATCAGCAACTCGGCGTTGTAGCGGATGTCCCCGCGCCAGTCGTAGGGGAACTCGTCGTCGCACATGGCCATGAGGCGATCGTACGGCGAGTGGACGATCGATGTCGCCCTGAGTTCGGTGTTCGGCAACTGAGAGGTCAGCGCCGGCGCAAACGTGCCTGGCGTATGCGTCATGCTCAGGAGCGGCCGCCACTGACTCGGCGGGCGTCCGCCCAGGCTCTTCTTTGACAACCCCACGTTGACGCTGACCGCGTTCCAGACCTGGGTATCGCTCTGATCGTCGAGATTGGACGCTTGAGTGCCGGGAATCACGAGCGTCTTGTCCGACATGGCCACCTCCGGTGCGGTGCGCCCTCGCACCACGGGAGCTCCAGCGAGCCGCAGCGCATGCGGCGGCCTAGAAGCACGCTATGGCCGGGACCGTGCTTCCGCAACGCGAGTCACCACTCCAGGTCAGCAGCTCTCACCTCGCGCCGCAGACGCAAAAACCGCATAGCTGAGCCATTCTTGACGGCCACTGACGCTCGTGGAGACCGCTGACAGCACCTGTTGAGCGTGAGGTCGGTCGTTCGAGGCGGACCCAGCCGACCATGTTATGGCCCATGTCGACCACGGTGTCGACCCGGGCGTCGAGGACGAGGTCGGGCTCAAACTCCTCGATGCGTCGCACCGACCGTTCGGCGAAGCGGTCACGGTGCTCGTGTCGGACGCCTTGGCCGGCGCATATCTCCCCGCGCGGCGCGCGATGCGGATCGACCTGGCGATCGCGCTGCGAGGCTACGGGTAGAGCGTCGCTCGGGGTACGCCCTGAACCACCCCAACGTCACGGCGATCGCACGGAGTCCGGCGCGTCGATGGGAATGGGCGGGGTGTTCACCCGCTGCCAGGTCTCCCGCTTCAATTGCTCAACCCCCGAAACGAACGCGGGATCGTCGCGAACCGGGGCGAAAACCTTTGAGTTGATGTACAAGAACGGCGCCGACGCGGTCGTGATCTCCCCCGCGCGCCTCAGCCAAGTGATCGTCGCGCGCGCATCGCCGATCCAGGCGTAATAGAGCGCGAGGTTTTCCCCGAGTACCAGGTCAGCGTACGGACCGTTGTTCCGGTTCGCGGCATCCACCCGCGCGGCAATCGAGTCGATGAGATGCCGAGCCTCGTCTCTCCTGCCCAACGTGTGCAGGCAGAGCGCCCGAATCGCCACGTATCGCTCGAGCGCGAGGTGCACGCACTCGCTTGCTCGCCCGAGCAGCAGAAGGGCCAACGCCTCGACCGAGCGGGGCGCCTCGAGGGAGGGCTCGAACGAAAGCGCCACGCGCGCGTGCTGCAGGGCGACTTCCGGCTCGTCGTTGTTCAACGCACTGAGCGCGAAGCCCATGTGACGGCCGGGCGCCAGACCGTCGAGGTCGATCGCCGTGTCGTTCTGGGCGCGCGACTCGGCCACCCGCCCGCGCCAGGCGAGGTCCATCCCGAACCAACCATGTGCGTTCGCGTGTTGGGGCGCGAGCCGGAGCGCTCGCTCGAAGTCGCCGCGGGTCGCGGCCTCGGGCGCGTGCGTTGCCGAGAGCACGCGCCCGCGCGCCGCGAATGCGTCGGCGTTCGTCGAATCGAGTGCGATCGCGCGGTTGGCTTCCTCGATCGCCGCGCGCGATGTCGCGATCGGATCGAGCCGGTCATAGTGCCAATCGACCGCCATCGCGAGCTCCTCGGCGAGCGCGGCGTGGGCTGCCGCGAACTGGTCGTCGAGCCCGATGGCTTGGCGCAGCGCCGCCTGCGACTTCGTGAGGCCCTCCGCCGTTCGGCGGTTAAGCCAGTAGCGACCGCGGAGATACAGCTCGAACGCGGCAGGGTCGGTTCTGCGTTGCGGCGCGCTCGCGACCGCGGTCGAGACGCGAGCGTCGCCGCTCAGGGCCGACCGGAGCTGGCCTGCGATGTCACGTGCGACGTCACTCCGCAGCGTCATGAGACTCTGACGGTCACGCGAGTAGCTCTGCGTCCATATCTGGCGCTCTTCCGGCGCTACTCGCACGAGGCGCACCTGAATTCGAATGCTGTCCGCCGTCGCATAGAGTGCACCCTCGACTACCGCGTCGACGCCGAGCTCGCGTGCGATGGTCGGGATCGTGATCGTCCTGTCGCGGAAGCGCATCACCGACGTGCGCGAGATCACGCGCAGCGATGGCAGCCTGCCGAGCTCACCGATGATCTCGTCGTGAAGACCGTCGACGATCTCGACGGGCAGCGATGCGGGAGCGCCCGTAAATGGCAGCACGGCGAGCGCGCGGACCGGAGGCATCGCCCGAGCGCTGCGCCATACGACCTCCGCTGCCACCAGCGCGACGACGACTCCCAACGTGGCGATCGGAGCGAGCCGCTTCGACACCGGATTCCTTGCCGGCGCCGCGCCCGCCACCGCCTGTCGTAGCGCCGAAGCGAACTGCTCTGCGGACGAGTAGCGGTCGTCGGGCGAGGGAGCGATCGCCTTCTGCACCACGCGATCGACGGCAGCAGGGATCCGCGGGTTGATGACGCACATTCTCGGCGACGGGCCAACGAGCTTCGCCGCGATCACGCCCTGCGATGTGGGCGCATCGAAGGCGCGTCGATTGGTCAACATCTCGAACGCGACGCACCCGAGCCCGTACACGTCGCATCGAGCGTCGATGTTGCGTTCGCCGACGACCTGCTCGGGGCTCATGTACGCGGTCGTGCCGATGCCGAGACCAGTCGTCGTGATGCTGTCGTCGCCGCTCACCGCAATCGCGCGCGCGATGCCGAAGTCGGTCACGACGGCGTGATTGGACTCGAGCAGGATATTCTCCGGCTTGATGTCGCGGTGAAGCACGCCGTTTGCGTGCGCGTACTGGGGGGCGTCTGCGATCTCGCCGACCACGCGCACCGCTTCCAAGAGCGGAAGGGGGCCGTCAGTGCGCAGCCGGTCGCGGAGCGAACGCCCGTCGACGTACGGCATGACATAGAACAACAGGCCGTCCGCGTCGCCCGAATCGTGGAGGCTCAGGATGTTCGGGTGCGCGAGCCGGGCGGCGATCTCGATCTCGCGTAGAAAGCGTGCCATCCCGATGGACTCTGCGACCTCCGGCCGGAGGACCTTCAGCGCGACCCGTCGGTGATGCTTCCGGTCGGTTGCGAGGTAGACCGTCGCCATTCCGCCAGCGCCGAGCTCGCGATCGAGATCGTAGCGCTCGGAGACAGCGGAACGAAATCGTTCGAATGAGGTGGCCACGTCGGTCCGTCTTGCGGCTAGTTGTGATTGCTGGGGATGTTGTTCCCTGCGGGTCCCATAGACGGGGGTGTTCGAGTCTCCCACCAGTTCGATGGGGAGGCCCTCGGTGAAGGCCTGGAGCTGTCCCGCTCTCGTGGACGGGTTGACGCTCAGGCCATCAATCTGTCCCCCGCCCCCTGGATAGCCATGGCGTTGGAAGTCGTCACGAGCTTCCGCGATTCTGATACTCGTCGTGTATTCGAACGAGAGCGGGTGCGGCGCTAGCCGGAGCAGGGCCGGCGGGCCGCGCTGCGAGAGCTCGCGCCATGGAGCTCCGGGATCTCACCGTGCCTCCCGGCAACCGGCTCGAGAAGCTGTCGGGGACCGATCGGCCAGCACAACATTCGGATGAACGATCCATGGCGGATCTGTTTCGTCTCGAAGGACGGCTACGCTCGCGCGGCCCAGATCGTCGACGACCACGGAGAGCGAGCATGGAGGGAACGAAGATGACGCCGACTCACCCGGGCGAGATCCTGCTCGCCGGGCCCCGCGTCCCGTTCGGCGCGTAGCGCGCGGCCAGCGCCCCGAGGTCCATCCCCTGGAGGATCAGCGCCGAGTAGGCCCCGCCGGTGAACCAGTCGGCGAAGATGGGACGCGCCTCCGGCGCCTTTCCCGTCATGAAGGAGGCGAAGTCGGCGGCGCCCCCGCCGTGGACCGCCCGGGTGCGGGAGTACTCGTCCAGGAGCGCCCGCAGGCGGTCGCCACCCAGCCGGCGGTCCAGAAGGGCGAAGAAGATCTCCCCGGCGGTGTAGGAGATCACGCTGGTGAGCCCCCTCACGCCCGCCTGGTCGATGGGCACGGCCTGGGCCTCCGGGTGGGCGGCGAGCCACGTGCGGAGGGACCCGATGTCGCGGTCCACCTTCCGCTGGAGTCGACCGGGCTCGTCGCCGATGCGCTCCTGCACCACCTCCTGGAGATACATGGCGAGCCCCTCGTTCCAGCGCGAAGGGTGCGGGTCGGTGTCGTCGACGTTCCAGAGGTGCGAGATCTCGTGGTACAGCTCGGTCATCCCCGACGCGTCCTTGAACGCCGTCGATTCCTGGATGATGGTGGGCCGCAGCGCCTGCGACCCGAAGAGCTCGGGGATCTCGGCGATGGCGAAGGAGGCGGTGTCGCGCAGGGGCCCGAACCACCCCGTGTAGAGGTCGAGGGAGCGGCGAATCCCGTCGGCCACCCTGGCCGCTCCCGCGCTGTCCTCGGGGAAGAAGTAGAGGTGCGCCGGGCCCACGTCGAGGGTCCGGTAGGCCGCGATGGGGAGGATGATCTGGGCAAGGGGCGCGCGGCTGCGGTAGACGTACGTGACCTTCCCCCCGCCCCGGCGGGTGGAGACGAGCTCCTGGCCGCTGGCGACGCGCAGCCCCTCGGGGACGGTGACCTCCAGGCGCTGATCGAAGCCGTCCCCTCGGCCGAAGGCGTACTCGACCGCGTCCTGGTCGGGCTCGGCAAGAAGCGGATACGCGGCGGCCTCCGCACGAAGGATGGTGAACGCGGGGTTCAGCCCGTCCTGGACGTACAGCATCCCCGAGGCGCGGTAGTCGGAGAGTTGTCCGCCGTACGTGATGACGAGCGTGGTGGTGTCCCCCGGCTGGAGGGGGGCGTCCAGGACGATCTCGCCGACGTCGGCCTGGTAGCTCTCCCACCCCGCAAGGCCGGCGAGGTGCTGGGAGAGCACCAGCGTGCGACCGTTCCGGCCTCGCGCCGAGTCGGCCTTCAGGAGTCGGTTGAGGACGAAGGGGATCCGGGTCACCGGCGCCGCCGACGCGTTGCGCACGAGGATGGCCGCGGTGGCCTTCATGGTGTTGAGGGGCGCCCACGCCCCCTTCTGCGAGAGGTCCAGGTCGGCGGTGAGGCCGTAGCGAACGACTTCGAGATCCTCGCTCTGGGCGCCGAGGGCCGACGCACAGGCGGCGGGCAGGACGATGGCGAGGGTCGCGGCGAGACGGGCTCGCCGGACGGCTGAACGGAGCGGCATGGTCACTCCTGCGGCGGCTCGACCGCCTTCGGATCGTGCGGATGGGACGGGAATGGCCGGACGAGGGAGGGGGCGTCCGCATGGAGGCCGTCGTATCGGATGCCTCCCGTCCGCGGGTGGTTGGAACGGGGCCGAGGGGACGGCCTCCGGCCTGGCTGCTTGCCTTTTTTGTCACAAATGATAAATATAGCCCCATGCACATGGCACTCTTCCAGATCCTGTCGATCCTGCGGCCCACGCCGTCGGACGCGTCCTCCCTCCTCGCCCGCCTGGACGAGCTTGCCGAGGGCAAGGCGCCTTCTCTGCCGGCCTTCTACCGCCATCTGCGCCGAGGCATCGAGGAGGGTTGGATAACGGTGGAGGGAACGGGCCAGCCCGACGAGGGGCCCGGCCGGCCGGCGCAGCGCTACCGGATCACCGGGGAGGGTGAGGCCGCCCTCACCGTCCGCGCCCGGGAGCTCCAGGTCTTCACCAGGCTCGCCCTGGACGGACGGAGTCGCCGAGGGGCGTGACGCGGCCGGGACGGAAGGGGGGCAGTGGGGGGTGGGTCCGGGCGCTGGGGTTCGTTCTCGCCCTGTACCCACGGGAGTTCCAGCGCACCCTCGGCGCCGACATGCTCGGCGTGTTCGCCGTCGAGTTGGACCGGCGCAGGCGCCGACGGGGACGCCTCGCCGCGGCACGGTACGGCCTCGGGACGGTGGTGGCAGCGCTGGCGGAAGCGGGTGTGGCCCATCTACGGGGCGGGAGGGGACGGGTGGCGAGCATGGACACGATGCTGCAGGACCTGCGATACGCGGCGCGCTCCCTCGGGCGGGCGCCCGCCTTCTCCGTGACTGCGGTGTCGACGCTGGCGCTGGGGATCGGCGCGAGCACGGCCATCTTCGGACTGGCGTGGGCCATCTGGCTGAAGCCCATGCCCTACGAGCACCCCGAGCAGCTCGTGAGGCTCTACGACATGTACCGGGGCGCGGGCGGCGGGGGGGTGTCCGCACCAGAGGTCGACGACCTCCGCCGCGACGTCCGCTCGTTCAGCGACGTCGCCGGTTACGCCTACGGCGCCGGCATCACGTTCCTGGACGGCGAGCCGGTGAGGATCTCCGCGTACCAGGTGCCGCCGAATCTCTTCACCATGCTCGGGGTGACCCCCGCCCTCGGGCGGGGCTTCGACCAGGGGGACGTCGACAACCGTGACGGACCCGTCATCATCCTGAGCGACGCGTTCTGGAGAAGGAGGCTCCACGCAGACCCGAGCGCCGTGGGCCGGTCGTTCGACATGAACGGCCAGAGCTACACCATCGTCGGCGTGATGCCACGGGACTTCTCCTTTCCCATCACCTCGCCCAGCGACATGTGGCAACCTCTGCGCGGGTGGGGGGCCTCGTACGAGGACCGGAGCCAGCGCTACGTGCAGGCCATCGCGCGGTTGAGGCCCGACGTGTCCGTGGACGCCGCCCGCGTCGACGTCGGGACGCTCACCACCCGTCTCGCGGCGACGTATCCGGCGACGAACGACGGATGGACCATGGCCGTCACCCCCCTCATGGACCAGGTCATGGGGGGGTACCGCGAGGCCTTCGGAGCGCTCCTCACCGCCGTGGGCGTGCTGCTCCTCGTCGCGTGCGTGAACATCGCCGGCGTCTTCCTGGCGCGGAACGCCACCCGGCGACACGAGCTCGCCGTACGGGCGGCCCTGGGCGCGGGGCGCTGGCGCGTCGCCGCCCAGGGGCTGAGCGAGTCCATGCTCCTCGCGGTGATGGGCGGCGGCGCCGGCCTGGCCCTGGCAGGAGCGGGCACATCCGTCCTCTCCACCCTGATGCCACGCTACACGCCGCGCATCGCGGAGGTGCGCGTCGACCTGCCGGTCTTCGTCTTCGCAGCGCTGGCTGCGGCGCTGTGCGGCGTGCTCTGCGGCCTGTTCCCGTCGCTGCGCGACGCCGAGGTCGGGCCCGGCGACGCCCTCCGTTCCCAGAGTCGCAGTGTAGCCGGTACCCGCAGCCATCGACTGCAGAGTGGGCTGGTGGTGGCGGAGGTCGCGCTCTCCATCGTGCTCCTGGTGGGCGGCGGGCTGATGGTGCGGAGCCTGTCGGCCCTCCTGGGCCGCACCCATGGCTTCGACCCGCACGGTGTGCTGACGCTGCACGTGACGATGCCGTTCGACGGACGTTACGACGGGCAGGAGCCGCGCGCGCAGGGCTTCCGGGCCGTGCTCGCCGCCATCGCTGCCCTCCCTGGCGTGGAAGCGGTCGCCGAGGTCACGGGATTCCCGGACAGCTCCCTCGGTTATCTCGGAAACGTGTCCGTGAACGCCGACCCGGCCGACCCCGACGCCCGCGTCCTCGCGGCACTGCGCGCGGCCAGCGCCGACTACTTCCGGGTGATGGGCATCCCCGTGCTGACCGGCCGTTCCTTCCACGACCGCGGCGGCGCCACCGGCCCGACGCAGGTCGTCATGAGCCAGGCGTTGGCCAAGCGCCTCTGGCCGGAGAAGGAGGCCGTGGGCCGGCACTTCTCGATCCCCGAGGCCGGGCCGGTGGCGGACATGGGGGACGCCGTGGTGGTGGGCGTCGTGGGCGACGTCCGCATGGGCGCGACCCCCGACCCGGACCTGTACGTCCCCCTGAACCGGTCAGCGGCATTCTGGGCCGACGTGGTGGTGCGCACCACCGGGAACCCCGCCGCCCTGGCCGGCGCCGTACGCGGGGCGGTCCGCGCCCTCGACGACCACATCCTGATCGAGGACATGCAGCCCATGGACGTTGTCATGGCGGATAGGCTGGCGCTGCAACGCGCCCAGCTTCGCGGTGGGGCTGTTCGCGGTGCTCACCCTGCTCCTCGCCGCCGTCGGTCTCTACGGTCTCGTCTCCTGGCTGGTCGGCCAGCGCACCCGGGAGATGGGTGTGCGTATGGCCCTCGGCGCAAGCCGCGCCGACGTGTTCGTCGCCGTGGCTCGGCGCGGCCTGGGTCTCGCGGCAGGGGGCGTGGCCGGCGGCATCGCCCTCGCCCTGGGGGCCATCCACGTGCTCCGGGCGAAGGTCTTCGGCCTCGACCACGTCGATCCCTGGGCCGTGGCCGCTGCCGCTACGCTGCTCATGGGCGTCGCATTCGCGGCGTGCTGGCTACCGGCGCGGCGGGCGACGCGGTTGGATCCGGTCACCGCGCTACGCTGAGCCGGACGCGGCAAGACGTGCGCGCTTCTCACGAGGACGCCATTGCCCCCCATCCCCCGTGTCGGTAGGTTACCCATCGGTAACCGAGGGGAAAGGCGCGGAGCCCAGCCGACGGCACGCTCGCTCGCTGGTGGTCGCCACGCACCGTGTCCTCGAGGAGATCCTGTCGCTGCTCCGGCTTCTGGTGAAGGGGGTGGAGGCTCGGTGAGAGGTGTCCTCTGGACGGCGTACGGTCCGCCGGAGGTCCTGCGGCTCGGCGAAGTCCCGACGCCGGAGCCGAGGCGCGGCCAGGTCCGGATCCGGGTGGGGGCCGCGGCGGTGACCTCCAGCGACTGCCTCGCCAGGGCGCTCGCCATTCGAGGCGTCCTCCGACTCGCCGCGCAGGCGATGTTCGGATTCGGGACGCCGAGAAGGCGGGTCTTCGGATCGGTGTTCTCCGGACAGATCGACCGGGTCGGCCCAGGGGTCCGGGGCTTCGAGGTGGGGGAGCCGGTGTTCGGCGTCGATCCCTTCCGCATGGGCGCCTATGCCGAGTACAAGTGCGTGCGCGCGAACGGCACCCTGGCCGCGAGGCCGGCGAACCTCACCGACCTGGAGACGGCGGCGATCACGTACGGCGGCTTCATGGCGCTGCACTACCTCGGGGCGGGGGGGATCGCGACGCGGCAGCGGGTGCTGGTCTACGGGGCGTCGAGCGCGACGGGAACGTCCGCGGTGCAGCTCGCGAAGCATTTCGGTGCCCACGTGACCGGAGTGTGCAGCGCCCGGAACCGCGACCTGGTCCGGTCACTGGGTGCCGACGAGGTGATCGACTACACCCGCGAGGACTTCACGACGCTCGAGGGTCGCTACGACCTGATCATGATTGCGGTGGGCTTCCGCGTGCGGCCACCTCCGCCATCCCGGGAGCGATGCGATGCCGTCCTGTCTCCCGGGGGCGCCCATGCCGCCGTGGACGTCGGCAGACCCAAGCTGGATCGAGAGGTCCTGCTGCAGGTCAAGGAGCTCGCCGAGTCCGGAGTGCTCCGGCCCATCATCGATCGAAGCTACGGCCTGAGCGAGGTGGTGGAGGCGCACAGGTACGTGGAGACGCGTCGCAAGCGGGGCAATGTGGTGATCGACATCAAGACGCCGGTCCTGGAGTAGTCGGGGTTTGGCCGGCGCCGAACGCATCATGGACGCCATCCGGCGCAGCAGGCGGTTCGCCCTGTCGATCTTCCTGACGTACGTCGTGTCCAGCGCCGTTGGCGTCGTCATGGCGCATGTCGGGAACGGCGTCGCGCTGGCGCAGCGCGACAGGATCGTGCAAAAGGCCCTGACCTCCGACAAGGCATCGATCGAGTACGCGTCCGGACACCGTGCCGTGGCGGCGCTCCATGATTTCGCCGGCAACCTGTTCTACGCGGCGATCCCGCAGACGGTGGCCGGGCTGGGCGTCGTGCTGCCCTACTTCTCCGTCGCCTACCAGGGCTGGATCGGCGGGATCGTGTCCATCGACAACGCGCACGTCAGCCGCCTTCGAAAGCCCGAGGGGCGAGCTACTACATCCTCGTCCTGCTCCTGCAGTTCATTCCGTTCTCGCTGTCCATCGGAGCCGGCGTCCGGTGTGGCGTCGATCTCTATCGGCGCAACGCAGATGTCGGCTGGCGCTTGTGGCGCTACCGCCTTCCGCGCCAGAGCCTCGTCGACCTCGGTTGGGTGTTTGCCCTCACCATCCCGCTCTTCGTCGTCGCTTCGGCGTTCGAGTTTCTTTCGCCGTGGAACGGCTAGCCTCCCGCCGATTGACCGCCGGCCCGGCGCCGGCTCAGTCGATCCGCAGTGCGTTCTGCGGGGTGACCGCGCTGGCCCGACGGGCCGGGATCCAGCATGCGAACGCCGCCACCGTCGTCAGGACGGCCGCCACGGCCCCGTACGTCACCGGGTCCCAGGGGGACACACCGAAGAGGAGCGTCGACATCACCCTCGCGGCCGCCAGCGCTGCCGCCAGGCCAAGGAGCACCGAGGCCACCACGAGCGACATCCCCTGTCCCACCACCAGGCCGAGGATGGATCGGCGCTCGGCCCCCAGGGCCATGCGGATTCCGATCTCCCGGGTGCGCTGGGCCACGGAGTAGGACAGCACGCCGTAGATGCCGATCAGGGCCAGGACCAGGGCCAGGCCGGCGAACACCGCCTGGAGCGACATGCTGAACCGCTCCCTCGAAGTGGAGCGGGAGACGGTCTGGGCGACCGTCCCCACGCGATAGACCGGCAGGTTGGCGTCCAGGGCCTTCACGTCCGCGCGCAACGCGGAGACCAGGTCCAGCGGGTCGCCGTCGGTGCGCACCACCAGGGTCACGTCCCGCAGCGGGTACCAGGTGCGCGGACTCTGGGCGTGCAGCAGGTACATCTGCGCCCTCGGCGCCTTCTTCAGGCCCTCCTGCCTCACGTCTCCCACGATCCCGACGATGCGCGTGTACTCGTCGTACCCCGACTGCCGGACGCGCTGACCGAGGGCGTCCGAGGGGTTCGGGAAGAACTCGCCCGCGAAGGACTGGTCCACCACCGACACCAGCTCCGAGGTGGAGCCGTCGGTGCCGTCGAAGGTGCGCCCGCCCAGCAGCGGGATCCCCATGGCCGAGAAGTAGCCGGCCGAGACCACCTGCATGTCCACGTTCAGGGGCGGGTCGTCGGGGTCGGTAGGGCGACTCTCGAACTCGATGTCGTTGGGGGGAAGCGGCCCCGTGAGAGGCGCCTCGCGCACGAGCCCGGCGGCGCGCACTCCGGGGAGGGCGCGGACGCGCGGGAGGAGCTCATCCACGAACCCCGTCACCCCCGACCACTCGGGGTACCTGGTGGCGGGCAGGCTCACCGACGCGGACAGCACCCCCGCCTGCCTGAACCCCGGGTCCACGCCGCTCAGCCGCCAGAAGCTCCGCACGAGGAGCCCCGCACCCACGAGGAGCATGACGGCGAGGGAAGTCTGACTCACTACCAGGATCTGCCTGTAGCGGAAGCGGCCCCGGCCCGCGGTGCCGCTCCGGCCTTCGTCCCTCAAGGCGCCCTGCACGTCCATGCGGACGGTCTGAACCGCCGGAGCCAGCCCGAAGAGGAGTCCGGACAGGATGGCCACGCCGGCGGAGAAGATCAGCACCGACGCGTCGAGGTGGATGGCGTCGGAGCGGGGAGGTCCGCCGGAGCCAGCGCCAGGAGTCCGGAGAGCCCCAGGCGAGCCAGCGCGAGGCCGGCCACCCCACCCACCACCGCGAGGAGGAGGCTCTCGGTGACCAGCTGACGGACGATGCGGGCCCGTCCGGCCCCGATGGCCGCCCGGATGGAGATCTCGCGGAGGCGAGCCTCGCCGCGCACCAGGAGCAGGTTCGCCACGTTCGCGCACGCGATGAGCAGGACCAGTCCCACCGCGCCGAGCATCACGTAGAGCGACTGGCGGACGTTGCCCACGGTCTGGTCCTCGAGAGAGCGCAGGAACGCCGGGTGGTTCCTCTGCCCCTCGCCCCGGGTCCACACGTGGAGCGACTCGTTCTCACCCCAGCTCGCCATCAGGGCCTCGAGCTCGTCGGAGGCTTGCGCCATCGTCACGCCGGTGGCCAGCCGCCCGACGAGGCTGGCGAAGTGGTCGCCCCGGAAGGGCGGATCGGCCGGGTCGACGCCCACGGGGATCCAGGCCTGGACGCCGGCGTCGGGGAAGGCGAAGCCCGTGGGCATGACACCGAGCACCTCCCGGGGATGCCCGTCCATCTCGATGGTCTTGCCGATGACGGACGGATCGGAGCCGTAGCGGCGCTCCCACAACCCGTGGGACAACACCACGAAGCCGTCGTTGCCCTGGACGTCCTCGTGCTCTCCGTAGACGCGACCCAGGGTAGGCTGGACGCCCAGCACGGGAAACAGCTCCCAGGAAGCAGCGACGACGTCGAGGCGCTCCGGATCCTGGTCACCGGTCACGGTGCGCTCGACGCGCACCCAGGCCGCGAGCTGCGAAAAGGAGCGGGACTGGGTGCGGTAGTCCGTGTACTCGGGCCACGAGGCCGGGAACTCCATGAGGTGCTGCGTGGGGAATTGCGTCCAGACCACGGCGAGCCGGTCGGGCTCGGGATACGGAAGGGGACGCAGCAGCACGCCGTCCACGACGCTGAACACCGCGGTGTTCGCGCCGATCCCCAGCGCCAGCGTGAGCACCAGCACGGCAGCGAAGCCCGGTCGGCGGGCCAGCTGGCGAAGGGCGTACCTGAGATCCTGCATCACCTCGTCCATGTGGTCCCCTCCCCAGATCTCGTTCCCGTCACCGGGCGCCGGCGCGGATAGGCCGCCACCCCACCGTGCCCGCGCCACGTCCAGCAGCGCCGCCGCCCAGATTCGGGCACCGGCGGCGAAGCCGCGGCGCTCACGCCACATCTCCGCGAAGACGCGCTCCATCTCGTCGGCGTGCCGCGCGCGGAAGTCCGCCGGCAACAGCCGCAGGAGCGCACCGTAGACGCGAACCGCCCCCGACACTCGGGTCATGTCCCGTCCGCGGTCCCCAGGGCACCCCGCGCCCTGCCCACCACTTCTTCAAGGCGCTTCGTCTCGGCTTCGAGCGCACGACGTCCCTCGGCGACCAACGCGTAGAAGCGCCAGCGCCTCTGGTCACGATCGACGTCGCCGGGGTGCACCTCGCTGATCCACCCTTCCCGGGTAAGCTCGTCCAACGTCCCGTACAGCATGGCTGGATAGAGGGTCACCTCGCCGCGGCTGTCGTCCTCCACGCGGCGGCGGATCTCCGCGCCGTGGGCCGCGCCGCCAGCCAACGCCAGAAGGATGTGATATCGGATCGGCTTCACGTCTCACCTGCCCCGGCCCTGGAGTCCACCTCGGCGACGCCCGGTTGGACGCCTCCGGGGTTACGATGGTTTGATAGTATGCTATCATAGCATAAAGGGCCAGGGAATTCAGCGCGCTGGGCGCCGCTCCCCCCTGCGTGCGCGACGACACCCGTCCCCGACGAGGCGCCGTGGCGGATCCTCACCCCCCGGCCGTTCTCGCCTGCATCGATTCCGGACCCTTTCCGGGTGCACGGAAGCGCGACTGCGGCCTCAGCGGCGTAGCAGCCGCGTCCCGCCTAGCCGCCCCATCGTCACGCTCGGTCCGTCCTGGTCGGCCACCGCGAGCAGCGCACCCCAACGGACCATCAGCTGTCGCGACGAGGGTGGGTCCGCTTGCGCGCTGAGCCAGACGCGCGAGTCGCTCATGCTGATTCGCCAGCGCCGGCCGTCGGCATCGCGCGCCCAATAGCTGTCGCCCGGTCCCTCGCACGTCTCGAGCCTTGTCACGCCGCGGAGCGCGATGCGCTGCAACGGCCCGGCGAGCCGGCCGGCGCGACGCGGATAGATGATGACGCCGTCCTCGTCCGCCAACGCCAGCGATTCGTGGTGCACCGCGAGCCGCGTCGCCTGCGCCACGTCGAGCACCCACGTGTCGGGGGCGTCAGGGTCGTCGGAGTGCCAGAGCGCGCGGGAGGTCAGCGTGAAACGGTGCGTGCCGGAGGCATCGGCATCGACGACGGCCTCGCCGCAACACCCGGGCGTCGCGGGGGCCGCGCCGTGCAGTGGGACGACGCGCCCGTCGCCAGCCAACCAGGCCTGACCTCGCCACGCGAAGGCACGCCGCAGATCATGCATCGCATGCCTCGCTATGCGACGCGGCATCTCGGGTCGCTCAAGTGCCCATAGCGTGGCGCCGCGACCATCCGCGACGACCAGCGCCCGCGCGTCGTTCCACCGCGTGGGCAGCAGTGCCTCGACCCCCCATGGCGCGCCGAGCCGAACGAGCGGATGCAGTGCGCGCTGGCGGATGTCGATGCCTTTCGCTTCGTCGCGCTTCGGCTGCTCGATCACTCTGCCCCCCGCCTCGGCCTTCAACCGCGCCAGCGTCGACTCCAGGTTGGCAAGGGTGAGCTTCGGGGGCGGCGCATAGGCGCCCTTGGCGGCGCTGGGCGCCTGCGCTACGGACCGCATGGACGGGATGGACGGGATGGACGCCACGGACGGCATGGACGATGCCACGGATGCCACGGACGGCATCGATGGCACCGACTGACCGCCCGCATGCCCCGCTGCGAACGTGTACATGGACAGGCTCGTGCCGCCGTCGACCACGCCGCTCCATGCCGCGCCGCCGGACTCGGTGACCTGCACCGTCTGCAGCACCGCGCCCGCCGCGGTCTCGATGCGCAGCGCGCGGCCCGCTGTCAGGCCGCGGATGCCGACGTCCCACACCTGCAGCACAGTGTCCTCCGGCCCGGGATCGACCGACCATTTCGGGTTGTAGTGGCCCCCGCCCCAGAAGGGATCGCCCAGGAAGCCCCAGTCCGTGCAATGGGTGACGCGCCAATAGTCGTGGAGCGTGGTAGCATCGGCGACCTGCTGGGCCGTCCAATGGGGCAGCGGCGGGATGGTGATGATGCGCACGCCGCCGCTGGTCACCACCAACAGCTTCGACGAGTACCCGGTGTAGCTCGCCTTCAGCCCGCTCAGGGGCACGTAGATCCATGCCGACTGGTTGTCGTATTCCAGGTAGGGCCCGAATTGGTGCACCGAGTCGGTGCTTTCGATCACGCTGACCCCGAACACCTGGATCGGTGTCGGGAGATGGCCGTCCGTGACCGGTGCGGACTGGAAATAGGCGTTCCACTCGGCCTGCAGCTGCGGATCGACACCGCAGGGGTCGCCGAAGCTCACCGCGAACTCGGTGTCGGCGCTCGCGGCCAGGTGGGGGTCGTCGTGCTCGCGCGCCTGCGCGAGCGTGCCCGACATCGACAGGCCCTGCGTCGACGAGTCGTTGACGCCGTGCATCTCGGTCATCGACATCGCGCCGAAGCCGAGGTCGTCGAAATGCACCTGCCAGTCACGCTCGTACACCAACGGGTCGTCCTCGCCGGGCGAGGTCTTCGTCCAGGGGCCACCCGGATCGAAGTGACTCGCGGCCTGGCCATGGACCATCGCCAGGAACGGAATCGCGATCGCGATGGGCCCGTAGTAGATCTGCGCCATCGTGGCGCCGACGCCTTGTTCACCGGACATGTGGTCGTGGTCGATCCAGGACTGCGCGACCATGAACCACAGGAGGCTGGCGGTGATCGCGCAGCATACTACCTCGATCTTCGAGAGGTCGAACTCGATCTGCATCTCGCCGTGGATCGCGTCGGGCGCCGTCAACGTGAAATACACCGTGGTGTGGACGTCGACGTCGAGGTCGATCATGTCCCACAGGCACTGGCACGCGTCGATCGCCTCACCCGAGAAGTCGATCTCGATCCGGGCCACGCCGCTCGAGCCGATCAGGAACTCCGTCGTCGGCCCCTCCTCGAGCGCGAAGCTGTCCTGGCCGTCGAGGGCCCACAGCAACTGGCTGCTCGCCGCTTGCCGCAGCAGAAGCGAATGGACCTGCATCGTCCAGGACTTCGTGACGTCGTCCTCGACGAAATGGCCCGCGACGAAGCTGTCGCGCTGCGCCGATTGCTGCACCTGCATGATCGCGCGCTGCCAGCTCGACAGCGCGAAATCGTGCAGGTCGAAATCCAACCGTAGCGCGATGCGGTCGTCGTTGATCGCGATCGCCACGTTGCTCACGGCCGGTGCAGCTCCGGCGAACATCGTGTCGAGCAGCGCGATGTCGAGCAGCTGGCAATGATCGTGCAGCTCCGGGATGTCCGACGCGACGACGCCATTGAGCAAGGCGATCACCTCGGGCGGAACGTCGGTGCCTGGGCGGAACTCCACGAACGACATGCACATCTTCGGGCCGTCGCCGTCGATGTAGGTCGAGATCTCGAAGGCGGCCTCGACCGTGCGTCGCCAGCACTCGGGAGTCGGGTCGACGCCGTGCGCCTCCAGCCCCGCCTGCGACACGACGAGCAGGTCGATCGGTTGGAGCAGCTCGAGCGTCGAGTCGCTGGTGGCGTTGATGATCGTGCCGTCCCAGACCTGGATGCGATCGAGCCACAATGGCCCCGGGCCGCAACTGCCGAGCAGGAGGTCGGTGCCGTCCGGCAGGGCATCGAGGCGCCTGAACACGATCTGCTTGAACCGGTTCCGCAGGGTGACGAGGAAAGCTTCCAGCGGCACGCGCAGCTCGATGAACATCGTGACCTCGTTCTTGCCCGGCGAACCGGACGGACAGGAGGTCCAACACCGATCGGTGGAAAGCACGCTATGAGGGCGCACCGCGTGGAGCAATGTGTTTCGACGGCGACGTCGAAGCCAGGCGTCCGGTCGACCGGAGATCGCCTCGAGGCGGCGGTCCGTCGCTCAAGGGCGTCTGGTATCGCGGGCCCTTCCCGCACAACGGATCGGTGGCCGCGCTCGAGGACTGGTTCGACCCACGGCGCACCAACGACGACCATGTGCCGACCGGGTGGCGGGGCGCTGGCGTCACGACGCGTGCGCTCAAGGGGCACCCGTTCGGCATGTGGCTCTCCGCGCAGGAGCGGCGCGCCCTGATCGCGCTTCTTCGAACGTTCTGAGACGGCGCCACCTCCGGACGTCGAGGACTACCTCCCCGCCTCCGACGGCCCTCCTGCCGAGCTGTCTCACCCGGATCAGCGCGCCGTCGTGGCCGCGGTGCGGCTACGGCCGCGTAGTCCCTACGGGTCGAGGTGGCCGCGTGCGCGACGCTCCTCATGCTCCCGTGGGCCTACCCCGTCCCTCCTTCCTTCGAGCGATGTGAATCGGCCTGCCAGGGCCGTATCCTGAACGAGGTCCTCCGGAAGGGCGACCCTACGAGCCGTTGTGCCCCCACCACCGCCGAACTTCAAGAGGAGTCCCACGATGCTCTGGAGGCAGCGGCTCGAGACGGTGTGCGTCGAACGCGAGGAGTACGTCGGCGGACGCGGCCGGGTCATCCTGGACATCGGCGGACGGAGGCGGGTGTCCGCCCCCACGCATCCACCGGACCGGCGAGCCGGCCCGACGATCGGACGGAGCGAGGCGGACTCATGACGGCGCTGCGGCTTCATCTCATCCGGCACGGGGGAACGGCCTGGTCGATCTCGGGCCAACACACCGGTCGCACGGACATCCCGCTGACGTCACGGGGCGAGCACGAGGCCAGGACTCTGGCACCTCTTCTCCAGGGCCACGAGTTCACGCACGTGCTCACGAGCCCGAGTCGACGAGCACGGCGCACCTGCGAGCTGGCCCTGCCCGGACGCGTGGCGGAGGTCGAGCCGGACCTGGTCGAATGGGATTACGGCGACTACGAAGGCATGCGCTCCGCGGACATTCGCAGCGCGCGCCCGGGCTGGAACCTCTTTCGGGACGGTTGCCCGCACGGGGAATCGTCCGAGGACGTGACCCGGCGTGCCGATCTCCTCGTCGCGCGCCTCGTCTCGCTGGACGGCGATGTGGCGCTCTTCTCACACGGCCAGTTCGGCTGCGCGCTCGCTGCCCGATGGATCGGGCTGCCGTTGATCGAGGCCCAGCATCTTCAACTGGACACGGCATCGCTCAGCGTGCTCGGTCGCGCCGCCCACCACCCGGACGTGCCCGTGATCGAGTCGTGGAACCTGACCGCGACCCTCCGGATCGATCCAGCGGGCCGTGCGCGCGTCCGTCGTGCCCGCACGGACGAAGATCGCGCGATCGCGCGATGGGAGAACGAGGGAGGGGAGCCTTCGTGAGACGCGACGTGCCCGCGTGAGGTGCCGCCCCGGCCGGCCGCTCAGTCGTTCGACGGGCCGGGCGTGGGGTTGTGCCAACCGCCGTGCTTCGCGATGAGCGCGTCGGCCTCGGCGGGGCCCCACGTGCCGCGCTCGTACGGAAGGGCCCGGGCGTGCTTCTCGAGGACGGGATCGACCACGGCCCAGGCGGCCTCCACCGCATCCTCGCGGGTGAAGAGGGCCCCGTCGCCGATCATGGCGTCGCTCAGCAGTCGCTGGTAGGGCGCCTCGGCCCCCACCAGCTCCTCGCTCAGGTAGAGCTCGCGTTGCTCTCCCACGAACTCCTTGCCGGGGCGCTTCACCCGGGCCGCGAGCGCCACCGCGGCGTTGGGCGAGAGCCGGAAGCGCAGATAGTTCGCCGGCCCGGACGACGACGCGGAGTCCCCGAACAACCGCGTCGGTGGCGGCTTCAGCTCCACCACGACTTCGGCCGCCGTCTCCGGGAGGCACTTCCCCGAGCGCAGGTACCACGGCACCCCCTCCCACCGCCACGAGTCGATGAGGAGTCGCAGGGCGCAGAAGGTCTCGACGTCGGAGTCGCGGGCCACCCGGGGCTCCTTCCGGTAGCCGACGTACTGGCCACGCACCAGGTCGCGCGCCTTCAGCGGCCGCATCGCCTGGAAGACCTGGGCCTTCTCGGTCTGCACGGACCCGTATCCCCGGTAGGGGGGCGGCTCCATGGCCAGCAGGGCGACGATCTGGAAGAGATGGTTCTCGACGACGTCCCGCAGGCAACCCGCCGTCTCGTAGAACGCGCCGCGGTTGTTCACCCCGAACCTCTCGGCGAGCGTGATCTGGACGCTGGCCACGTAGTTGCGGTTCCAGATCGGCTCGAGGAAGGTGTTGGCGAAGCGGAAGTAGAGGATGTTCATGATCGCCTCCTTCCCGAGGAAGTGGTCGATCCTGAAGATCGACTCCTCCGGGAACACCGCCCGGGCCATGGCGTTGAGCCGGCGCGCGGATGCCAGGTCGCGTCCGAACGGCTTTTCGACGATGACCCGCGCCCCATCGGCGAGACCGGCGGCCCCGAGCCCCTGGATCACGGTCTCGAACAGGGAAGGGGGGATGGCGAGGTAGTGGGCGGGGCGCCGCGCGGGTCCCAACGCGGACTTCAGCCCCTCGAACGTCTTCGGGTCGTTGTAGTTGCCGGGCACGTATCGAAGGAGCGAGAGAAGTCGCCTGAGCGCGCTGCGCCGCACGACGACTCCGGACTCGGTGATGCTTTCAGTGGCACGTTGGCGCAGCTGCGCCACGCTCCACGGCGTGGAAGCCACGCCCACGACGGGGACAGTGAGAACTCCGCGCTCGACCATCGCGTAGAGCGCGGGGAAGATCATCTTGCGCGCCAGGTCGCCCGTCACGCCGAAGAGCACCAATGCGTCGGATGGTGAGGGACGGTCGGGCTTGCCCATGTCGAGCTCCTGGAGTGGAAGGGAAGGCGTGGGGCGGCGTGCCGGTCCGGCACGTCATCGCTGCCAGAGGATATGCGTGTCCTCCAGGGGCACGGCAACGCCGTCGCGCCTCGGTATCAGTCGCGCCGTGTAGTGCGCGGTCGGCCGGATCGCGGGCACGCTCGCGGCGTAGAGCGTGGCTCCGGATGTGCCGTCGGTGCGCGGAACGCGCTTCATCTCCCGCCGAACGGCGGCCCCGCCGTCGACTCCGTCGGCATAGAGCTCGACGCGCACGGCGTCGGGGTCGAGGCCGTTCAAACGGACCTCCACCTCGTACAGGTGCCGCTCGTCATCCGAGCGTACCCTGGTTTCGCCGAAGCGGAGCGTGTCCCATTCCTCGTCCAGGCGGCGGCGCCAGTCGGTCAGGCGCCTCCCCTCCGCGCCGGCCGACGCCGCTCGTTCACGATAGGCGGCCGCGGCGGGGAGGTAGTGTGCCTCGGTGTATTCCCGAACCGCGCGGTTGGCGGAGAAACGCGGTGTCAGGCGCGCCATGCTCTCCCGCATCCGCGCCACCCAGGCCGTGGGAATGCCGTCGTCGTTGCGGGTGTAGAACTCCGGAATCACGTGGTTCTCCAGGAGGTCGTAGAGCGCGTCGGCCTCGACGGCGTCCCATGCGGGATCGTCGCCGTGCTCCCCACCGTCCCCCAACGCCCACCCGACCTCCGGTGCGTAGGCTTCGGCCCACCAGCCGTCCAGCTCGGAGAGATTGAGGCCTCCGTTGACGAGCACCTTCATGCCGCTGGTTCCGCTCGCCTCCCAGGGTCGCCGCGGTGTGTTGATCCAGACGTCCACCCCCTCCACCAGGTGCTCCGTCAGCCGCATGTCGTAGTCGCTCAGGAAGACGACATGGGGGCGGACCTCCGGCCGACGTATGAAGCTGATCCACTCGTGGATCAGCGCCTTCCCCGGCTCGTCCGCCGGATGCGCCTTGCCCGCGAGCATGAGCTGCACGGGACGCTCGGGGTCGCTGAGCAGGCGAAGGAGCCGTTCGGGATCGTGCAGCAGCAGATTCGGTCTCTTGTAGGTCGCGAAACGCCGTGCGAAGCCCAGAGTCAACGCGTTGGGATCGAACAGGCGTCGCACCTCCGCGACGGCGTCGGGCGACGCGCCGGAGGCGGTGAGCTGCCGTGCGAGGCGCTCTCGCGCGTACTCGACGAGGGCGCCGCCGGCGGCCGTGCGGAACCTCCACAGGTCGGCGTCGGGGACGCGGCGAAGCTCGTGTCCGAGGCCTTCCGTCGCGCCCAGCCAACGGTCCTTGCCGCAGGACTCCGTCCAGAGGATGTCGGCCTCCACCGAGTCCCAGCTCGGCATGTGGACCCCGTTGGTCACATGCCCGACGGGCACTTCGTCCTCGGGCCAGCGCGGAAAGAGGGGCGCGAAGAGGTGCCGGCTCACCTGCCCGTGCAGGCGACTCACCCCGTTGACCGCGCCGCTGCCGCGAACGGCCAGATAGGCCATGTTGAAGCTCTCCGACGCGTCGCCCGGGTCCCGGCGGCCCAGGGCGAGGAGATCGCGGAGATCGATGCCGAGCTTCTGTTCGGCGTAGGCACCGAGATACTGCTCGATGAGGGCGGGAGTGAAGCGATCGAAGCCGGCGGCCACGGCCGTGTGTGTGGTGAAGAGGTTCCCCGCTCGCGTGACGGCCAGCGCGACGTCGAAGGGCTGCCCGGTCTCTTCCATGAAGGCGCGCGCGCGCTCCAGCACGGCGAAGGCCGCATGCCCCTCGTTCAGGTGACAGACCTCCGGCCGGATTCCCAGCGCGGCCAGGAGCCGCCATCCGCCGATGCCCAGGAACAGCTCCTGCGTGAGGCGCAGCTCCGGCCCTCCGCCGTACAGCTCGCTGGTGATCCCCCGGTGCACGGGGAAGTTCGCCGCGTCGTTGCTGTCCAGCAGGTAGAGCTTCACCCTGCCCACCTGCACCTGCCAGGCGCGCAGCCAGACCGAGTAACCCGGCAGGGCGATCTGCAACCGCAGCCACTCGCCGTTCGCCTGGCGCAGCGGCGTGACCGGCAACTGTCCCGGGTCGTTGTACGGATAGAGAGCCTGCTGCACTCCGTCCTTGTCGATCACCTGGCGGAAGTAGCCCTGCTGGTACAGAAGCCCCACGCCGATCACCGGCACGCCGAGGTCGCTGGTCGCCTTGAGCTGATCGCCGGCCACGTTGCCCAGCCCTCCCGAGTAGATGGGAAGAGCCTCGCTGAGCATGAACTCCATGCTGAAGTACGCGACGCAGCTCAGGTCGGCCGGAGCGTGATTCTGCTGAAACCACGCGGGCGCCGCCGCCGCCTGCCGCCTGGTTCGCACCAGGCCGTCGACGTTCTCGCGGAAGGCGGGATCGGCCAACGCGCTCTCGATCCGGTCGCGCGAGGCCGTCTGCAGAACGACCCAGGGGTTGTGCGTGATCTCCCACAGCTCGGGATCGAGCTGCCGCCACACGTCGTCGGTGGCGTGCTTCCACGACCAGCGCATGTCCAGGGCCAGCTCGGCCAGGGAGTCGAACCCCTCGATTCCCGTGGGAAGGAGGTTGTAGATCGGGTGGCTGACGCGGGTGTGGTCGTTCATGGCGCCTCCGGCGGTTCCGGCTCGGAGCCGGTACGCCTTTCGCTCAAGCGGCTCCCTGCACCTCGTACGCGATCCGGACGGAAAGCTCTCTCAGGAAGTCGAGCTGGTGCGTGCTCCAGACGCGAGGCTTCTCGTCCATCACCGACAGCGTGCCCACCGGGCGGCCATCCGACGCCACGAGCCGCACGCCCGCATACGCCGTCACCGTCGCGTCGAGATCGGCCGGAGCACTGCCCAACACATCGTCCGTCCGCCGGTAGGTGACCAGCAACGGACGGCCGGAGGCGATGATCTGCTTCATGAACGACCAGAAGACCAGCAGGGTGATGGGCACGCACAGGCCGTAGGCGCTCGTCACCAGTCGGCGATCCGCATCGACCATGGAGACGCACACGACGGGTACGTCCAGCACCTGCGCCGTCAAATGCGTGAAGCGGTCCAAGGCGAGCGAGTCGGTGCGTGCCATCATCGCATGCGCCATCACGAGCTCCTGCCCCGCGACAGGGCGGTAGTGGGTGCGGCTCCGCCGTACGTCCCCTTCTTCAACCTGGAACGACGGGCTTGTATGCTCGCGAGTCGTGGTTGCCGCGGCCATCGCCCGAACGGGGCGGAAATCGACCTAGCCTCGGAGAGGTAGCCCTACGAGAGGTCGACGTCCTGAAGGACTAGGCCGTTCGGGTGAGAACGGAGTCGGCGGCACTCGCTGATCGCGATGATGACCCTCAGTTGACCGCCACCGTCAGCGGTTGCCGCAAGGTCAGCATCAACCGCGCACCCGCGGGCAGCACGACATCCACGTCCTTCACGAGTGCCGAGACGGCCACCCCAGCGGCGGCGCCGGCCACGGCGCCGATGACGGTGCCCTTCGTGTCCTTGCCGATCACCTGACCGAGGATCGCTCCGACCGCGGCACCCCCGGCGACGCGGGCTACGTCCGCCCGCTCGATTCCCCGCGTCCCATCGACGGTCATGAGGGAATCGATGGAGGCATCGAGTGAATAGGGGCTGCCTCGCACGGTAACGCCCGAGATGGCGAGCGTAAGCGTGCCCGTCGCCCTTTCGTTGGAAGCCGGGCGCACCTCGACGATGGTCCCATGCACCATCGATCCGGCCGGGATCACGACCGAGCCATGGGCGTTCACGACGTCCTCGACGACCACGGCCGTGAACGTGTCACCATTGCGCCCGTCGCGGGAGCTGATGGTGTCGGTGATCGCGGCGCCGACCCGCGCTCCGTCGGCGAGGGTGTAGCTGAGCGGAGCGTCTGGCCGGTCCGAGGGAGCGGGACGGGCTGTAGCGTCCGCCGCCTCACTCCGCGAGCAAGCAGCCAGGAGGACGATCATGGACAGGAGAGTCCAATGAGATGTGGCGCGTGTCATGGGTACCGCCTTGATGGGTGTGTGTCGTCCCCGGCCTCTCGTCTCGTCTAGACCTGACGTCCCTGGATGAGGCGCACCACGATCATGATGATGGCGATGACGAGGAGGACGTGGATCAGGCCACCCATCGCGTAGGACGTGAAGAGCCCGAGGGCCCACAGTACGATGAGGATGATCGCGATGGTCATGAGCATGATGAGTTCTTCCTAGCCCCCGGAGGGGGCGTGGTTGGGGTGCTGACTCCGGGCCGCCTGGGGATTCCGCGTAGCGATCGTGGCGGGTCCTACGACCCACTTCACGAGCCTGCCCGATTCGAGGGACGTCTGGAGGTCGACCTGGTTGATGAGGGCGAGCGTGGCCGGCGAGGCCGGTGAGGGCCGCTGGCGCGCCAGCGCGTCGATGGTCGTGCGCCGGTCGAGGGTCAGGATCTCGAGGTGCTGCGGCTGCACGTTCAGCGCCGCGGGGTCGGTCAGGGATTGGAAGCTCCCGAGCGCGCTTCCGACCGCCGATCGATACGTGGGCCAACGCGCGTCCGGGGCGTAGCCGATGAGCCCGAACACGGCTCCGCCGAGCTCGACGAACATCACCATCCCCTGGAGCGAGCCGTCGGCCGTCTCCGCACCGAAGGGCGCGCTCACCGTCGTGAGCCCGTTCAGGCTCGCTCGGGACGTGGCGCCGGCCTTGATCCCTTCCTGCGAGAGGAACGCGCGCGCCGCCGCGTCTGCGCTCGCTTCTTGTGCCCCGGCCAGCTCGACCACCGCGTCCTGCCCGGGGCTGACGGCGATCACCGCCTGCTTTCCGTTCTGCGTGGTCCACCCCTCGGGGAAGGCGAGCTGGAAGCGCATGTCGGGATGGAAGAACCGACTGCCCTCGAAGAAGCCTTCACGCGGGTTGACCCCGAAGATCTGGCCGTCGAGCCGCCGCAGGTACGCGTCGCGATTCACCACCGTGCCGGAGAAGTCCTGCGGCAGGGCGGCGATCTGCTGGGTGATCGCTTCGACGCGGTTCCCGGGACTGGGATGCGTGGCGAGCCATTCGGGGAGGCTGCCACCGCCCTCCGATTCGCTCAGGCGCTCGAGCATCACGAACACCTCGGGCATCTCGCGGGGGTCGTAGTTGGCGCGGCGCATGTAGCGCAGGCCGAGCTCGTCCGCCTGGCTCTCGTCGTCGCGCGAGTACTTGAGGTAGAGGACCGAGAGCGCCTGGTTCGCCATGCCCGCATATTTCGCGACCTGGGAGCTGGCGATGCTGCCGACGGCGAGGCCCACTCCGATGAGCTGCTGCTTGCTCATCTCGGCAGCCGTGTGCCGGGCGGTGACGTGGCCGATCTCATGGCCGACGACGGAGGCCAGCTCCGCCTCCGACGTGACATGGGCGAGCAGACCACGCGTCACGTAGATGAAGCCGCCGGGCACGGCGAAGGCGTTCACCGCCGGGTCGTCCACCACCCGGAACGTCCAGGGGAGGTCGGGGCGCTCCGAGGTGGCGGCGAGCCGCTCGCCGAACTGCTGGATGTAGCTCTGCCAGGCGGCGTCCGGATACAGTCCGATGGTGGCGATGATCGCCGTGTCGGCCTGCTGCCCCATCGCGATGCCCTGTTCTTCGCTCACCAGCATGAGCTGGTTCTTTCCGGTGGCCGGGTTGATCGCGCAGCCGCTCAGGGCGAAGCCGGCGAGAAGAGCCAGGGGCGACGCCACGGCGAGCGCGCGCGCTTTCGACAGGACAGGCATCGTCTCGAGTCTCCATTCCACGGCGAATGCAATCAGACCATGAATCGTGGCGAATCGAGCCGCCGTCCGGCATCGGCCGGTAGCGGGAGAATGTGCTTAGGCCGTTCGGGCGAGACGCCGGGGTGGTCCGAACCGAGGCCTAGCTCTTTCGGATGAGGCCGGCAGCGGCGCACTCACCCATAGCTCCTAGGCCCTCATTCACCCACTCGACCGATGTTCGGACAGGTGGTTCCTCGAGCACCTTACAAGGCACAGCGGGCCTCGAGAGGAAGACGCGAGGCATCCGGGTGCGACATCGAGCGAAGCGCAGAGCGACGAGCGGCCCACGGTACGCCTGTGCGGTGGGCCGCTCTCCCGGAGTAGCCCGGGTCCCTGGAGGGAGGAAAGACCAGATGAGCCCCAAGAGACTCGGAGCAGTCGTTCTGCTCGTCGCCGGCACACTCTGCCTGCTGTACGGCGGTTTCACCTACACCCGGCAAACGCAAAACGCCTCGGTCGGCCCGATCGAGATCTCGATCCAGGAGCACCGCACCGTCAAGCTCCCGCTCTGGGCCGGCGTCGGAGCGATCCTCCTGGGCGCCGCCCTGCTTCTTCCTCTGAAGAAGAGCAGCGCATAGGGGGCCCGCCTCCGTCGGCCAACGCCGCGTCGAACGCCGGTGCGGCATCGCATCCGGCGGTAACTCCCTCCCGAGGGGTTCCATGCATACCAACAGATCATCCACCAGAACCACCCGCATGCTGCGGGGTGCGCTCGTCGTCGCCATGGCGAGCACGTCGACCGCCTGTGCCTGGAGCAACAAGTCGAAGGGGACCGCGATCGGCACGGCAGCCGGTGCGGCCGCAGGCGGCGTCATCGGCAAGCAGGCCGGCTCCACCGCCCGCGGCGCCATCCTCGGCGCGGTGGTGGGTGGCGCGGCCGGCGCGATCATCGGCCATCAGATGGATCAGCAGGCCAAGGAGCTGGAATACCTGATCCCGGGCGCGACCGTCCAGCGGGTCGGCGAGGGAATGGTGGTCACGTTCGCGTCGGGCCTCCTGTACGACTTCGATTCCTCCGCCATCCGAGCCGAGGCGGCCAGGAACCTGCAGAACCTCGCGGCGAGTCTGGAGAAGTATCCCGATACCGAGCTCCTCATCGTCGGCCACACGGATTCCAGCGGAGACGACGCCTACAACGATCGGCTGTCGACGCGGCGTGCCGATGCTGCGGCCGGGTATCTCGCCATGCAGGGCGTGGAGACGAACCGCATGAGGACTTCCGGCAAGGGCGAGATGGAGCCGGTGGCGTCCAACGACACGGAAGAGGGCCGGCAGACGAACCGGCGCATCGAGGTGGCGATCTTCGCCGCCACGGCGACCACTCCCGAGACCGGCGGCCGCGAAGCGGCCCCGGGAGGCGACTGACATGTTCGAACGTCGGATCCCCTCGTTCGGGTTCTTCCCGCTCGCGCTCGTGGGGGCAGCGTTGTTGCCGACGTCGCTCACGGCCCAACGAGGCGCACCGGCGGACCCGGGCATCGAGGTCGCTGCGGCCACCCCGCTCGTGACGCCCGCTCCCGTCGGTCCCCGCGTCGCTTCGACCGACGTCGTCAGGTGGACGCCGCCGGACCCCTTCGACGTCGCCGAGCCCCTGCAGGATCGGGTGCACGTGGGGCAGGACATCGCCATGATGGCCGTAGGGGGCGCAGGGCTCGTGATCGGTCTCGTCGTCGGCGGTGATGGCGGCCTCATCATCGCCACCACAGGGGGCGTCATCGGCCTCATCGGGCTGTATCGCTACCTGAGTTAGCCCATCCGGCGGGCCGGCCACGCCCGACCCTGGGCGGATGGCCGGCTCGGTGACCCGACGAAGACAACGGCGGGCGGCCGAGGTTCCGGCCGCCCGCCGTCGTTCCGGGCTGCGAGGTCTACTTCTCGATCTTGACCGTGATCAGCCGCGGCTTGGCGGCTTCGACCTTCGGCAGCAGAACGGTCAACAGACCCGCGTCGAACTTCGCGACGATCTTCTTCGCATCGATCGTGGCCGGCAGGTTGAAGGACCGCTCGAACAGCCCGTAGGCGCGCTCGAAGCGATACGCCTTGTCGTCCTCCCCCCCTTCCTCTCGCTTCTTCTCGCCCTGGAGCGTCAGCACGTTGTTCTCGAGCGAGATCTTGACGTCTTCCGCCCTCACCCCGGGCAGCTCGGCCACGAGTCGGATCGTGTCGCCCTCCTCAACCACGTCCACCGGCGGGATCCACTGCCCCAGCAGCGAGCCGTTCTCCTCCCGCTGGCGGGGGGACTCGAGCATCTGTTCGAGGAGCCGGCCGAGGCGGTTCGGATAGTTCACATCCATAACCGGCCACATGGGACTGAGCTTCGTGAGCGTCATTGTCATTTGCGACTCCCCGCGACAACCAACATGAACCTGCATGACCTACTGGTGGCTCTTTCCACTGGCGAAGGTTAGCGTACTTCACTATTCTTGTCAAGTACAAATTACATATACTTAGCTTGATTGGTTAATCAGCCTCGGTGAGGAGGCCCCGTGGACGTGTCGTTCGTGATCCGGCAGCGGCTCGAGCAGCTGGGATTGGAGCAGAAGGACCTGGCGAGGGCCGCCCAGGTCACCGAGTCCTACATCTCGCAGCTGCTGACGCGCAAGAAAGCACCTCCCGCCCCGGACAGGACGGACATCTACGAGCGGATGGACCACCTCCTGAAGCTGCCCGCCGGCGAGCTGGCGAGGGTCGCCGACGCACAGCGAAGAGGCCATCTGAAGCGGGAGCTCGAGGAATCCGCGCCCCTGTTCCACCAGGTCCGCGCGTTGATCCTGCGGAAGTGCAATCCCGGGAAGGAACCGGAGATCCGCGCGGTGTTCGAGAAGCAGCCCTTCGGCGAGCTCGAGCGCCTGGTCACCCAGAAGCTGCTGGACGTGGTGAAGCGCATCGCCGGCGCCGAGCTGCAGAATGACCACTGGCTCCGCATGGTGGCCAAGCTCGGCGCTCGCACCTTCGAGGAGATGCGCGTGATGGTGCTCGAGTTCCTGGATACGGACATCTTCCATCTGTCGGAAGACCACTGCGTCTCGTTCCTGGATCCGCTGATCGCATCGTGGGAAGTGGACCTGGCGAGGTTCCGGCTCGAAATCGTGTTGAACCGGCAGGTGACTGCCGAGCCCGTGCGGAGATTCGAGTTCGTCGAGCGCGGGCCCGCACAGCCATTCGACGAGCCGGGGTTTCTGCAGTTTGCCCGGGACTCCACCCTGAGCGGCGACGCCACCGCGAAGGAGCTGGAGTTTCTCAAGGGCCTGAGCTTCGGAGGCCGTCGCCCGACTGCGCTCTACTACTACCGCGAGCTGCAGAGTATCAGGGATCCGCTGCACTTCCAGCGGTCATAGACGCGCATCCACCACCTTCGTCGGGACCCGCGATGCCCCGACGTGCCGAATGCCACGCACGGCGTGCGGGTTCAACGGCGGATGGACTGGGACACGGTCGCCGGCTCCGCCTCCTGTGTGGCGGCGAGATATCCGTCGATTCCCTCCTCGATCTCGCGCGGGAAGTGCGGCACGGGCCCCACCAGGCTGTCGCCGTAGACGCGGAGCATGATCTCGCGGAAGACGGGCAGCGCGGTGCGGCCCCCGGTTTCCTGCGCACCGAGCGTGCGGTTGTCGTCGAAGCCGATCCGGACCGCGACGGTGATCCCTTGCGGCCCGTACGTGGACCCCACGAAGAGGGCGTCACGAAAGTCGTTCGTGGTGCCGGTCTTGCCCATCACCGGGATCGGGAAGTCCCGGCGATCGAGACTGTTGGCGGTGCCCCCGGGAATGCGTACGACGCCGCGCAGCCCTTCCTGGATCGCGCGCAGCCCGGCGGAACCGACCGCGCCGGTGGGCCCGGCCGCCCGGTAGAGCACCTCACCCGAAGCGTCGGTCACCTGAGCGACGACGTAGGGCTCCGCGCTGACCCCGGAAGCGATCGCGCGATAAGCCCCCGCGAGCTCCAGGAGCCGCACCTCCGACGCTCCGAGCGCCATGCTCAGGTAGCGCGTGACCGGCGAGTGGATCCCCAGGTCACGGGCGGTCCGGACCACGTCGTCCACGCCGATCTCGCGCATGATCCACACGGGCACGGTGTTGCGGGACTCGGCCAGGGCCTGGCGGGCCGCCATCGGGCCCTTGAACCGGTTGTCGTAGTTGGCGATCCACTTCTCCACGCTGTCGACGGCCGTGGGCACCGCGATGGGCTCGTCCGGCACGATGCTGTCGAGGCCCAGACCTCTGCGAAACGCCGCCAGGTACACGATCGGCTTCCACGCCGAGCCTGGCTGTCGCATCGACTCCGTGACGCGATTGTAGTCGGAGTACGTGTTGTGCCGCTCCTGGTACACCTCGCGGCCGCCGGCCTCGGCCATGATCGCCGCGTCCCGGTTGCGCAGCACCACCACCGAGCCCTGGATCCGCCCCTTCGCCTTCGGATGCCGATGCTCGTAGAGGGCGAGACCGTTCTCCAGGGCCGCGTTCACGATGGTCTGCACGCGCTCGTCCACCGTGGTGCGGACCGAGACCCGTCCAAGAAACAGCTTCCCGACGCCGAAGCGGTCTCCGCCGCGCTGCTGGAGCTCCTCGAGGACACTCCCGATGGCGGCGCTGGCGTGGGTCTTGACCGCGTCGGCGGCCACCACGCTGACCGGCTCGGCCTGGGCACGCCTCGCGAGATCGTCGGGGATGTAGCCGTCGCCGGCCATCAGGGCCAGAATCTCGTTGCGTCGGCGCAGGGGTCCGGGCTCGTCGGCGACCGGAGCGTAGTCGCGGGGTGACTTGGCGATCCCCGCGAGGAGCGCTGCCTTGCCGGCGTCCTCCGGCGTGTAGCTCGACAGGGCCTTGTCGAAGTAGTACTCCGAGGCGGCGGCGAAACCGTAGCGACCGTTGCCGAGGTAGATGAAGCTGGCATAGCGGCTGAAGATCTCGCGCTTGGCCCTTTCGCGCGATCCGTAACGCCGTTCCATCTCCCGCTCGACCCAGAGCGTAAGGCGCACCTCCTCGAGCTTCCGGAGGATCTTGTTGGTGGTGGGCACGCCCAGGGCCATGGAGATGAGCCGCGGAGCCCGGCCGGAACGGAAGAGCTCGGTGCCGTCCTCGACACGGGTCCGGTCCTTCAGGAAGTAGCCTCGAACGAGCTGTTGCGTGAGCGTCGAGCCCCCCTGGGGGAGCCGCAAACGGAGCTTCCCGTCGCTGCTCCACGCCGTGGATATGGAGCGGGCGATGCTCTTCTCGATCACGCGCGGCAGCACGCTGTAGTCCACGCCGGAATGGGAGAAGAAGTTCTTGTCCTCCGTCGCGAGGATGGCGTCGCGCAGAATGACGGGCACCTCGTCGTAGGAGACCACACGGCGGTATTCCCGCGCCACCGAGATGAGCACCGTGCCCCTCGTGTCGTAGACCTCTCCCGTCGTGGGCAACTCGAACCGGATGAAGGGCTCGATGTTCGGAAGGTCGCTGCCGTCGAAGTAGACGTGTCGCAGCACCCATGCCGGCGGCAGGAGTGCGAGCAGGAGGAGCGCGACGATCGCGATGCGCACGGTGCGGCTCGCCCATGCGGACCGCAGGCGTGTGGCTACGAAGGCGCCGGAGGCGCGAAGGTGGCGGCCCAGGCCCCGTACGCGCGCCATCCGTGGTTCGCTCGCACGAGCGCCGCGCTTCCCCCCTGTTCCGGCTCCATCCGGCGATCCTCGGCGACCCATGGAGGATAGTCGCCTCTCATGCTACCGACGAACATCCCGCGCCGGGGTGAAAAAGGACCTAGACCGTGTCGACCGACGAGCGGATCGCCGTGGACCGAAAGCAGTAACCCCTTCGGGGGGTGGACCCGGAGGACCGAGCCCGAACGGAGGATTGCATCCCGTCCACGCGGAATCACCGGCGCCCGACCGCGCTCTCCTCCAGCGGTCATCGCGCGGATTCACCACCGTCGTCGGGAGAACAGGTGGATGAGCGCCACGAAGAGGGCGGCCCCGATGATCGACCACAGGACGGGGAAGGGACGGCCGCCGATGATGATCGTGAACGGCTCCGGGAGCGAGAGCGACCGTGCCACCCATGGCCCCAGGAGGGCTCCGATGAAGCCGAGAGCGATCGATACGATCAGGCCCCCGCGGACGCCACCCGCGATGGCCTTCCCGATGGCACCGCAAACCGCGGCGATCACGATGAGAACCAGTAATGCTGTCAGCGACATGGTGATGGCGACCTCCTCTCGGGTTCTACTTCTCGATCGACCCGGCGACCCCGTCGAGGAGCTCGCCGATCGGGAGCGGGTAGCTGGCCCCCGCGCTCAGCGTACATCGCCCGGCGTGTAGGGTCGGGTTCGACCGGCCTCGCCCTCCCGTACTGCCTTCACGTCGTCCGGTCCAATCGCAGGGGCGTCATTCCCCCAGGACGACCGGACGTAGGAGAGCGCGGCGGACACTTCCTGGTCGGAGAGACGCGCGCCGAAGGCGGGCATGGTTCCGTCGAACGCAGCGCCGCCTACCTGCATGGATCCCTGCAGTCCGTAGAGCACGATACGGACGGGCGTTCGGGCTTCCCCGGTCACCCAGTCCGATGTCGCCAGGGGTGGAAAGGCGCCGGCCACCCCGCGCCCTCCGGCGCCGTGGCACGCCGCGCAATTCTGGGCGAAGGTGTCCGATCCACTCGCCTGTTCTCCGTCCCGTTCGGGCGGTGCCGCCGTATCGGAGGGCGTGTCCTGGAGCGCCTGTTCGTAGAGTCGGGCCATCCGGTCGTTCATCGCGGCCAGGTCCTGCTCACCGGCACGCCGGTGCATCGCCGCCATGGCCTGGTGCATGCCGAGCATCTGTTCGTCCCACTCACGGACGCCGCCCATGCGCATTCCTCCCTGCATGCCGCCGCCCGTCATGCCACCACGCCCCATCATGGCCCCGCGGCCCATCATCCCGCGGCGGACCAGCACGCTGTCGTAGAGCATCGTCTGGTGCATGTCCGCCGCTTGCCCGTACATCTGACGCATGGACTGGAAGACTTGGCGCTGGTCGGCGGATAGCCCCGAGGCCGTCGCCGCGTAGCGCGTCTGGAGGGAGTCGTAGGCACCCTCGATCTGCGCGTAGACCGCCCTCAGCCTCGCCGTATCGGGGGCCTGCGCGGCCGCCGCGTCCGCCGCACCTGGACGGCCGGCGCTGTCCGTCGGAGAGCAGGCGGAAAGGGCAAAGGGCAAGGCGCACAGGACGGCCGAAAACCTCGTGCTGGTCCTCATGGGTTCTGCTCCGTTCGGTCCTCGTCCATCGAGCGTCGGCTGCTCATCGACGACACCGGGCAGCAGCGGGCCCCGACAGAGGGCAAGACCGGTTTGGCTTCGACTGGAAAGTCTGCCGGGAGCGTGTGGTGAGGGCCATCCTTCGTTCGGCTGAGTTGTTGCCTAGTCCGGTAGGACTATCTGGCGAGAGCTGGAGGTCGACGGCCAGCCGGACGGGCGTCCGCTACCGGCTGACCTTGCTGGCGAAGGGACTGCCCTTGATGGGCGTGCCGTTCATCGTGATGGCTACGCTGTCGGTACCCTTGTCACGCGGCGTGTAGGTGGCGGTGTAGGTGCCGTCACCTACGTCGGTGGCCGTCATGGGCCCTGCGTGGTTCTTCCCCGACACGGTGACCACCACGTTCGCGCCCCCCACCCTCAGGGCATTCCCGTACGCGTCCCGGGCCTGGACCACGATGGTGGTGGGCTTCTTCGCCTTGCCGGACGGGACCGTGGCCGTGGAGTTGGCTGAGCTCACGGTGCCCGCAACGACCGCGCTGGTGAAGGGGCTGCCGCTGACGGGCGTGCCGTTCATCGTGATGGCGACCTGGTCGGTGCCGGCGGAGGTGGGCGTGTAGCCGGCGGTGTAGGTTCCGTCGCTTCGGTCCATGACGGTGAGGGCCCCGGCCTTGTTGGCCCCCGACACGGTCACGACCACCGTTGCGCCCCCGAAGTTGAACGGCTTGCCGCTCTCGTCCCGGGCCTGGACGACGATGTTCGTCGGAAGAGCGGCGGTCCCGTCCCGCACCGTGGCCGTGGAGTGGGTCGGGCTGGGGCTCCCTGCTGCGACCGTGCTGGTGAAGGGGCTGCCGCTGACGGGCGTGCCGTTCATCGTGATGGCGACCTGGTCGGTGCCGGCCGAGGTGGGCGTGTAGCTGGCGGTGTAGGTGCCGTTGTCCCGGTCCGTGATGGTGAGGGCTCCAGGGTTGTTGGCCCCCGACACGGTCACGACCACCGTTGCGCCCCCGGAGGTCACCGGGTTGCGGTACGCGTCGCGTGCTCGGACCAGGACATCTGTCGCTGAACCGACCGAGCCGGACGGCACCGTGGCCGTGGAATGGGCCGGGCTCGGGCTCCCCGCTGCGACCGTGCTGGTGAAGGGGCTGCCGCTGATGGGCGTGCCGTTCATCGTGATGGTGACCTGGTCGGTGCCGGCCGAGGTGGGCGTGTAGCCGGCGGTGTAGGTTCCGTCGCTACGGTCCGTGACGGTGAGGGCCCCGGCCTTGTTGGCGCCCGACACGGTCGCGACCACCGTCGCGCCCCCGAAGTTGAACGGCTTGCCGCTCTCGTCCCGGGCCTGGACGACGATGTTCGTCGGAAGAGCGGCGGTCCCGTCCCGCACCGTGGCCGTGGAGTGGGTCGGGCTGGGGCTCCCTGCTGCGACCGTGCTGGTGAAGGGGCTGCCGCTGACGGGCGTGCCGTTCATCGTGATGGCGACCTGGTCGGTGCCGGCCGAGGTGGGCGTGTAGCTGGCGGTGTAGGTGCCGTTGTCCCGGTCCGTGATGGTGAGGGCTCCAGGGTTGTTGGCCCCCGACACGGTCACGACCACCGTTGCGCCCCCGGAGGTCACCGGGTTGCGGTACGCGTCGCGTGCTCGGACCAGGACATCTGTCGCTGAACCGACCGAGCCGGACGGCACCGTGGCCGTGGAATGGGCCGGGCTCGGGCTCCCCGCTGCGACCGTGCTGGTGAAGGGGCTGCCGCTGATGGGCGTGCCGTTCATCGTGATGGCGATGCGGTCGGTGCCTGCGGCGATGGGCAGATAGCTGGCAGTGTAGGTACCATTGCCCGCATCCGTGGCTGTGACGGGACCGGCCGCGTTGGCCCCCGACACCGTCACGGTCACCGTGGCGCCCCCGGAGCTCAATGCGTACCCCCTCGCGTCCCTTGCCTGGACGACGATGTGCGTCGGGTTGCCCGCCCTGCCGTCGGGCAGGGTGGCCGTGGCGTGGGCCGGACTCACAACACCCGCTTCGAGCGTGAAGGTCACGTCCACGGGAAGTGGGGTGTTGAGGGCTCCAGGGCCCGATACCCTGACCTCGGCCGTGTAGGTGCCGGGGCTCAGGCCGGAGGGATCGGGCTGCACCAGGAGCTCGGCCGGGGCCGTCGTCCCGGTCAGGCTGGCCGAGAGCCAACCGCCGACACCCGCGTACAGGCTCGTCGCCTGGAGGCCAGAGAGGACCCCGCCTCCCTGATTCACGACCTGAACCGTCTCCGGGGCCGGGAGGGCGCCTGCTCCCTTCGCCTGGAATGCCAGCGCCCTCGAGCTCAACCCGAGGATGGGCTTGTCCAGCACGACCACCGCCTGGACCGGGACGGTCACCGGTGAGATCCCGTCATCCCTGGACGCCAGCACGAGGGTCGCTTCGTGGGTTCCCTCCTCCAGTATCGCGAGCAGGCTCGTTACGATGAGCGTGGTGGGAGCTGAAGTGCCGGCCAGAGCCAACGATAGCCATCCGACCGCTCCACCCTCGGAATATTGGACGGATGCCGAGATCCCTCCCACCGATCCCCCCCTCCGTTGGTGATCTCGAGGGTAGCGGGATCGGGGGCCGTCCCCCCCACCGTTCCCGCGAAGAGAACCGACGCCTCGCTGACCACGATGCTGGGACCGGGCTGCACCGATACGTGTCCCGAGCCCCGGGTCCCCGACAAGGTCGCCCAGACCGTCGCCTGTCCCGGCGCGAGGGCCTCTCCCATTCCGGTGCTGTCGATGAGGAAGACGTCGGGCGCGTCGCTGGACCAGGTCACGGTCCCAGCGGGCAGACTGTGCCCGAACTCGTCCTTGACCTGGGCCGTGAGGCGTTGGGTCTCTCCCTCCAGGAGGGCGAGGGTGGAGGGCTGCACCTCGATCGAACCCACCGGAACCACCGTGATCTCCCGCATCGTGCACGCATGCGCGAACAGCACGAGGCTCGATGCCAACCCGACGGTGAGCGATCTCCGGCTCATCGCTACGGCCCAGGCTGACCCCACAGGCCGAGCATCATCACCGGCATCGTCCTGGCCATGATCATGAGATCCTGGAAGGCGGACCTTCGACCGATGTAGTCGAGGTCGTGCTCGATCTTGCGGCGCACGTCGTCGACCGACTCGTCGCGGCCCGCCCTCACCTGCGCGAGGCCGGTGATGCCGGGGAGCACGTGCTGCCGCCAGTGATAGGAGGGCAACTCGCCCCGAAGCTCCGCGTAGATCGCCGGCTGCTCCGGGCGGGGACCGACGATGTTCATGTCCCCCTTCAACACGTTGAGGAGCTGGGGGAGCTCGTCCAGCCGGGTGGCGCGAAGGAACCGGCCGACCTTCGTGACGCGTGGATCGTCTCTGACCGCCCATACCTGACGAGCCTCGGCATCGACTCGCATCGTGCGAAACTTCAGGATCATGAAAATCCGACCGCCGCCGTCTACGGACCGTCGCCCGTTCTTCGACTCGAGGCCTCTGCGCCTTCGCCGGTTGATGCCGACCCTGGCCTGTCGGTAGATCACCGGGCCCTGTGAGTCGAGGCGCACGAGTACGGCGATGATCAGCATCAGGGGCGCCATGGCCACGATGGCCACCGCCGCCACCATGACGCTGAGGAATCGACGATCCACGTCGGTGAGCCTCGGCTTGCGTGAGCTCGAGCGGGGAGCGACGAGGGGCTTCCTCGACGCCATTGGGAACGCCCTCCCTCTGGTGGAGCGGATGTGGAGAACGGCTCGATGAGGGGGGGAGCCGTTGGCCTGCTCCGATCGGAGGCGGGCATCGTGTCGTGTCTCCCTTGCGGAGCATGGGACTGCAAGCCCCAATCATCGTGCTCGGGACCGTGCGGGGCCATCGATCGCCGGGGTGAAAGACGAACTAGCCTTTCCGGGTGGGCGGCCGCACCCCGGACCCGTCGAAGGAGCTAGGCCGTTCGGGGGAGAGGTCGCCCTGTGCCGGGGGCGCAGACAGCGCTGCGGCGACGATCGTCCGCGCCTCTTCCAGGATGCGGCGCAGATGATCCCCTCCCCGGAAGCTCTCCGCGTAGATCTTGTAGATGTCCTCGGTGCCCGAGGGACGTGCCGCGAACCACCCGTTCCTGGCCACGACCTTCAACCCGCCGATGGGAGCGTCGTTGCCCGGCGCGCGGGTGAGGACGGCCTGGATCTCTTCGCCCGCCAGCTCGGTGAGCGTGACCTGCCGGGGTGAGAGCTCGGCCAACCGGTCCTTCTGCTCGGGAGTGGCCGGCGCCTCGACGCGATCGTAGATGGGCTCCCCGAGCTCGCGCGTGAGCTCGTGGTAGATCTCGCCGGGATCGCGGCCCGCCCGCGCCGTGATCTCGGCGGCGAGCAGGCAGGGAACGAAGCCGTCCTTGTCCGTCGTCCACACCGTGCCGTCCAGACGGAGGAAGGACGCTCCCGCGCTCTCCTCACCGCCGAACCCCAACCACCCGTCGAGCAGGCCGTCGACGAACCACTTGAAGCCCACCGGCACTTCATGGAGCCTCCGGCCCACCTTCGTTGCGACGCGATCGATCATCGCGCTGCTCACCAACGTCTTTCCCACCGCGGCGTCCCGACCCCACCGAGGACGATTCTGGAAGAGGTGGAGGATCGCGACCGCGAGGAAATGGTTGGGCGGCAGGAGTCCGGCGCTGCGGGTCACGATCCCGTGCCGGTCGTGATCGGTGTCGCAGGCGAACGAAAGGTCGAAGCGGTCCTTCATGCCGATGAGCCGCGCCATCGCCCAGGGCGAGGAAGGGTCCATGCGGACCTGACCGTCCCAGTCCACCGTCATGAACCGGAAGGTGGGGTCGACCGTCTCGCTGACGACGGTGAGGTCGAGGTCGTGGCGCTCGGCGATGTGCGCCCAGTAGTGGACGCCGGCGCCGCCCAGGGGATCGACGCCGAGACGGATCCCCGCGCCGCGAATCGCGTCCAGGTCGATGACGGCACCGAGATCCTCGACGTAGCTGTTCAGGTAATCGTGGCGGTGGGTCGTCGGCGCCCGCAGGGCCCGCTCGTGGGGGATCCGCTTCACCTCCGCGAGCCGGGCTTCGAGCAGGGCGTTCGCCTTGGTCTCGATCCAGCGGGTGACTTCGGTCCCCGCCGGCCCGCCGTTGGGCGGATTGTACTTGAAGCCGCCGTCGTGCGGCGGGTTGTGCGAGGGTGTGATGACGATGCCGTCGGCGAGTCCCGTCTTCCTGCCGCGATTGTACGTCAGGATCGCGTGGGAGATCACGGGGGTGGGTGTGTATTCGTCCTCCGGAGCGAGCATCACCTCCACGCCGTTCGCCGCCAGCACCTCGAGAGCGGTCGCGGCAGCGGGCACGGAGAGGGCGTGCGTGTCGATGCCCAGGAAGAGAGGTCCGGAGATCCCCTGGCGCGCGCGCCGCAGGCAGATCGCCTGGGTGATGGCGAGGATGTGCCCCTCGTTGAAGGACCGCTGGAACGAGGAGCCACGATGCCCGGAGGTGCCGAACGCGACGCGCTGGGCCGGCACGTCGGGATCGGGCTCGTCGGTGTAGTAGGCGGTAACCAGGCGCGGCACGTCCACCAACATTCCGGGGGGCACGGTCTTTCCTGCGAGGGGGCTCGTCTTCATGGCTGTGGCTCCAGTCGGGCGGCCGCGGCGCGATCGGCCACCAGCAGCGCGGACTCCTGGCTGATCCGGCTCGCCGGCAGCGCCGCGTCTCCACGAACGAGGCCCGCGACCGCGTCGGCCTTGTCCTCGCCCGTGACCAGCCAGAGGATGCGGCGTGCCCGGTTGAGGGTCGGGATCGTGAGGGTCATGCGCTGCAATCCATGGTCGGGTCCGGTGAGAGCCACGTCGGCATCCTCGACGTCGAGCGCCGGGTCGCCGGCAACGAGGGATGCCGTGTGCCCGTCGGCTCCGAGCCCGAGCTGAACGACGTCGAGGATCGGCGGCGAGCCTGCCACCTGCTGCAGCGACCGCCCATAGCGTGCGGCCGCCGCTTCCAGGTCCGCGTCCTCCACCTCCATCGTGTGGATCCGGGCGGTCGGGAGGGCCACGCGACGGAACAGGGCGTGGTGCAGATGCGTGAGGTTGCGGTCGGAGCTTCCGAGGGGCGCCACGCGCTCGTCGACCTGTGCGACGTGGACCCTTCGCCATTCCACGGGCGCGTCCGCGAGGATACGGAGCATCTGCATGGGTGTGCGGCCACCGCTGAGGCCCAGCACGAACCGGCCCCTGTGACGGATGGCCCCGCCAGCGGCCCGGGCGATCCAGGCAGCCGCACGGAGGGATGCCGCGTCCGCGTCGGGATGGACCTCGATCTTCAACGACTCCCCACCCTCGCCGCTACCGCGGCGGCCGTGGATTCGAGGGCGGAACCGGGCGTGGAACCCGCGTCTACATCATCCGGTCCGCGGGCCCGATATCGACCTGGCCCACGAGTCGGAGAGTAAGCTCCCGCAGGAACGCGAGCTGCGGCGTGCTCCAGGGGCGACGATCCCGACCCATCACCGTCAGCGTGCCCACGCGGCGGCCGTCGGAGGCCGCGAGCGGCACCTCGATGTCGTCGTTCGCCCACCCTCGTCCACCGGTCGCGTGGTGCCCGTAGCCTCCCACCACCGTACGGAGATGTCCATCGACCAGCGAAACGCAGACGGCCGGAACGTCCAGCACCCGCGCGGCGAGCCGCGTGAGGCGGTCCAGGGTCCGCGGATTGACGGCGTCCAGCATCGGGTGCGGCATCGGAGGCTCTTGGTTGTGGGAGGACTCCTTCAGGGTGGAGGTTCGTGCGGTCTGCCGACATCGCCCGACGGGGTGGAAACGGGCCTAGGCCGGGAGAACCAGGGATGCCGACGTCCCGCCGATCGAAAGGACTAGGTTCCACGAGGGAGGAACCAGACCGGATGACGCTCTCCGCGTCTCGTCACGCACTCACCCAGTCTCGCGCTTCATCGAACGCGCGATTCTCGAACACCCGCATGTCGGCGGGCATCGTGAATCCGAGTGCACGAGCCGCACGCCGCAGCCAGGCGAGATCGGTGACGAGTGCGACGCGGCCCCACGCCGTACGAGGCGCCGGACCCATTCCCGCGTCGCTCCACGAAGCATGCGGATCGAAGGCCTCGAAGTCCGGCGCGAGTTGGTACATGAGCCTGATCTCGACGCGGCTCCGGGACGCACGTTTCACCGCCGGGATGATGACGGATTCGTAGTCGTGCTCCGTGACCCTTCCGCTCGCCCGGAAGCCGAGGACGTTCTTCGGCAAGCCCTCGATAGGCTCGATCATGGCCCCTCCCTGCGATCGAGTGACCCGCCGTCGCCGACGAACCCGCTCCGGGGCGGCCCCTGCGTATCACTGTCGGCCGTGCCGGCCAGACTCCGGTGATGGAGCCTGGCGATCAGCCTTCGTCTCTCGAACCGCGTGCGGCCGCGACGAAGCTGCCGGCGAATTGCCTGCTCATCCACGTGCAGGTCCTCGACGGTGGGCTCGGAGACCGATGTCTCTCCCGAGTCGCCCTCTCCCGCCCTCCTGCGGATCGCGTCGTCGGAGACGCCGCCGTTCTCGACGGCGTGGTCGAAGATGGTGGATGTCGACGTCGGGGATGTGGCCAGCATGGTGCCTCCATGGTCTCCCGACCATCGGGGGACCCGTCACAGGGAGTACCATCACATTACCGGACCGCGCGCTCGCGCTACATGGCGCGAAGGGATGAAACACGGCGTAGCTCGAATGGGGGATGGGCGTGTCCCGGAGCCGCGCGAGGCGTGAGCGCGAGGTGATCGACCTCACGGGGAGGACGCAACATCGCGGAGAGGCCGACATGGGGCCTCCACGGAAGGCGCAGCGTGCCCGAGGGCGAGAGCTCCGCACGATTCACCCCAAAGATGTAGCTCCCCTTTCAACCCGATGCCGGATATCGGACCCGCTGCGGCCTCCGCCAGATTGCAGCATGAGGGTTCGGGGAACCGTGAGCGATCGACCGGGCGCACGCGCCGATGGGGCTCACTTCGGGAGCCCGTCTCCGCTCGCGTCCTCGATGCAACGTCGGAGTCTCGACGTTGCGGCGCTGAATCACGTGATCCGGCCGGGAGGGCTCATGCTGGCCGAGGACTTCATGAAGCAGGCCGCCGGGTCCGGGCTGCACTGATGTTCCGACCAGCCGGGCTCGCGCTTCGACCCCCGACCTGACCCTCGAGCACGACACCTGACATGGCAGAAGACGGGGTGGGAATGCAGCACGGCGGGGCGGGATCGGTGGAACCTGACGCCGGTCCGCCGGGGGACCCGCACGTGGAGGCGCCGCATGCGCCGGGCCAGGTGGGCGTGCCTCGCTTCTCGCGCGGCCTGTGGCGGATCGCGTCGGCCAGCGTCTCGAGCGGCAACCGGGTACACCTGCTGCACGACGGCCCTGAGACGTTCGACGCCATGAACGCGCTCATAGACGGGGCGGCGGAGTCCGTGGCTCTGGAGAGCTACATCTTTCGGTCGGACGAGGTGGGGATGCGGTTCGCCACGGCGCTCAAGGCCGCTGCGGCGCGGGGAGTGAACGTGCGCGTGATCGTGGACGGCGTCGGCGCGCGCGGTATCGGGCGGGCGTTCCTGGGTGATGCGCGGCGGCACGGTGTCGACATACGGGTGTTCAACCCGCCTGGACTCCGACGATGGATGGGGTTGATCCCACGCGACCACCGCAAGCTGATCGTGGTGGACGGTTCGGTGGGGGTGACGGGGGGAGTGGGGATCGGACGCGAGTGGCTGACGGGGGTGCAGCGGAGGGGCCGGTCGCGATGGCGCGACACGGCGCTACGCGTCGAGGGGCCGGCGGCGCTCGACATGGCCGGAGCGTTCGACACGATGTGGCGACGGGCGACCGGGGAGCCGGTCAAGGAGGTCCGTCATCTGCGGCCGACGGCCCGCAGCACGCATCTCGATCCGGCCACGCATCAGGGCGCGTTGGTGGGGATCGTGCAAGGAGAGCCGCTGCGGATGCGCGCGGCGCGGGCCCTCCAGATGCAGGCGATCAGCGCCGAGCGAACGATCTGGCTGGCGAGCGCCTATTTCGTGCCGGCGTGGTCGGAGATGGAGGCGCTCACGGGAGCGGCTCGTGATGGCGTGGACGTGCGGATTCTGGTACCGAGCCGGAACGACCACGCATGGGTGACGCTGATGACACGCCGTTACTACCGGCGGCTGCTGACGAACGGCGTGCGCATCTGGGAATGGCAGGGCGAGATGATGCACGCCAAGACGAGCGTGATCGACGGAAGCTGGGTGCGCGTGGGATCCACGGACATCAACTTTCTGGGCACGGCGGTCAACTACGAGCTGGACGCACTGGTGCAGGATCATTCGCTCGCCCGGGATGCGGAGATGATGTTCCTGGACGATCTGCGGCAGTCGCGGGAGGTCACGATGCGGAGCGAGCTCGTGGCACGGTGAGGCTGCGCCCGCGTGGATCGCGTTGGACACCCGCCGCATCCCATGCCCGGGCGACGGGTCGGCGGTAACTTTCCTCCACAACTTCCAGCCTTCCGGAGAATCACCCATGGCGACCAACGCAGACAAGGAAAGAACCGCGCAGAACAAGGCGGCCGAGAAGGCAAAAGCGGCCAAGGCGAAGGCAGCCGCCAAGAAGAAGCTCGATCGCGAGCGCACGAAAGCCGCGAAGGCCAAGGCGGCCGCGAAGCTGAAGCTCACACGCGAACGTGAGAAGGCCGCAAAAGCCAAGGAGAGGGCCAAGACCGAGAAGGCGAAGGCAGCGGCGAAGGCGAAGGCCCTGAAAGCCAAGGACGCCGCGAAGCTGAAGGCCGCGCGTGCGAAGACCAGGGAAGCGAAGGGCAAGCTCCGGGCCGCCGGAAGGAAGGCCGCCGTCAGGAAGGTCGAGGACGTCGTCGGCGCCGCGATCGGGGCAGCCCAGGCCGCCGGCGACCAGGTGAAGGCCGGAATGGCGAGGGCGAAGAAGGCCATTACGGATCGGAGCGCGGCTTCCGGAACCAAGCCTGCCAAGGCTGCCAAGGCGCATCCTGCGGCGAAGGCGTCCGCGGCGAAGAAGAACGTCCCTGCCACGAAGCCCGCCGCAAAGGAAGCCCCCGCCAAGAAGGCCCGGGCGAGGAAGGCGCCCGCTGCGAAGAAGACCTCACCGCCGACGACTTAGCAGTCGCGCACGAGTTCCGGCAGGTGAGGCTGGAGCGGAACATCCTGGGAGACGCAACCCATGAACAAGTCCATTCTCCTGCCCGGCAAGCTCCTCGTCACGTGGTTCGTGAGTGGCGCGACACTGTGCGGTGGAGGGCTGGTGGCCTACGGCCTGTTCGAGGAGTCGGTCAATCACTTCATGCTCATCGAGACCGTTGCCGGCCTCTACCTCGTGGGCGGTGTGTTGGGGTTCCTTCTCGCGGGAGCGCTCGGGATGTGGGGCCGGCCTTCGGACATGGGGGCCAAGGAGGCGTTTCGAGACCAGTTGACCGGCGCACTCTACCTCCTGCCCCTCGCTGCCGTGGGCTTCGTCGCGGCGGGGTGGATCGCGCTCAGCTATTGGTCAGTGTACACCGTGCATTACGGCGGCCTGCTCCTGGCCACGGTGGCGTGGCTCGGGCTCGGCATCGCGGCGGCTCTGGCAGTGGAATACGGTTGGCTGGGCGTCCGCAACGTCAGAGGTCGGCTCGAGCGGATGCGGCACGTGCGGGTGCGCGTCTCCGTGGAGGAACGGGATCCCGAAGCGAAGTGAGGCAGCGCGGCCATGCAGACCGAGACCGTCTTCATCCTTCTCTTCGTGGTCGCGACCACGGTGGCCGTCGCCGCGAGGCGGTTGCGCATACCCTACACGGTAGCCCTGGTCATCGCCGGGCTGGTGCTGGGCTGGCTGGAGGTGCTGAGCCCGCCGCACCTGACCAAGGAGCTGCTCTTCGCCCTCTTTCTCCCGGGCCTCCTGTTCGAGGCGGCCTACCACCTCCAGTTCCGGGAGTTCTGGCGCAACCGCGTGCCCATCGCGGCGCTGGCGGTGCCGGGCGTGATGGCAGCCATCGCGCTCACGGTGTTGCTACTGGTGCCCGCGACGGCGGTGCTGGATCTGCAGAGCGAGTTCAGTTGGCGCGACGCCATGGTGTTCGGCGCGCTCATCGCCGCCACCGACCCCATCGCGGTCGTGGCGCTGTTCAAGAGCCTGGGCGTGCCGCGGCGGCTCGCCGTGCTCGTGGAGGGGGAGAGCCTCCTCAACGACGGCACCGCCGTCGTCTTCTTCACGATGACGCTCGCCTTCCTGGCGGGAGAGGTGCTCACCCCCGCCGGGATGATCCTGGACTTCGTGGCCATCGTGGGGGCGGGGGCGCTGGTGGGCGGGGTCGTGGGCCTCGCGGTGAGCCACGTGATCCAGCGCGTCGACGATCCGATGATCGAGATCACGCTCACGACCATCGCCGCGTACGGCTCGTTCGTGGCCGCGGAGCAGGTTCACGCATCCGGCGTCATCGCCACCGTCGTGGCCGGGATGCTGTGCGGAAACTACGCGGCCCGCACGGGCATGTCGCCGTCCACGCGCGTGGCGGTCGAGAGCTTCTGGGAGTACGTCGCCTTCGGTCTCAACTCGGTGGTCTTCCTGCTCATCGGGTTCGAGGTGAGGATCACGGCGCTGTTCGTTTCGTGGCTCCCCATCCTGGTGGCCTACGTGGCCGTGATGGCCTCGCGTGCGATCGTGATGCTGCTGGCTGCCCTGGTGCTTCGCGGAGAGCGTCGCATCCCCATCGCGTGGACGGCGGCGCTCACGTGGGGGGGCCTGCGGGGCGGCATCTCCATGGTGCTCGCCCTCAGCCTCTCCATCGTCGACGCGCCGCATCGCGAGCTGATCGTGACCATCACCTTCGGCGTGGTCGTTCTGACCATCCTCGTCAACGGACTCACGATGGCGCCGTTGCTTCGCAAACTGGGCATCGGCAATCCCCAGGAGGAGCGCGTACAGTACGAGGTGGCGCGCGGTGGCTTGCAGGCTGCGGCCGCCGCCTTGGGAGAGCTCACCGAGATGCGTAACAAGAGGCACGTCCACCCGGACGTGCTCGCGCAGCTCCAGGAGCGCTACGAGGGGCGCGTGCACGCGGCGGAGGAGGCGATGCGTGGCATGCAGATGGAGCGCGGCGTGCTCCGCGAGGAGGAAGCCCGTCGCGCGTCTCGACACCTGATGTTGGTGGAGAAGGAGCACGTGCTGGACGCCTACCACCGCGGAGTGATCAGTCAGGAGGCGCTCGAGGCGGTGCTCCGGGACGTGGACGCGCGGCTGGGTGAGCTGGAGGGTTGAGGTCCGGGGCCCGTCAGAGCTCGGCGGCCAACGCTGGCGAAACGCTCGCCTCCACCCAGTGCTCCACGTGGTCGTCCACCAGGGGGATCCACGCGCCGTCCTGCTCGACGCCGTCGACCGTCACCCGCGTCCCGACGCGGTCGCCGACCTGGGTGACGGTGATGTGGTAGACCGTTTCCCTGTGGCGGTAGTGGACCTTGAATCCGTTCCAGTGCGCGGGAAGACAGGGCGCCAGGTGCAACTTGTCCACGTCGAGGCGTAGACCCAGCAGGGACTCGAGGATCAGCCGGTACATCCATCCCGCCGACCCCGTGTACCAGGTCCAGCCGCCCCGCCCGGTGTGGGGCTCCACCGCGTAGACGTCGGCGGCGACCACGTACGGTTCCACCTCATAGGTCTCGATGTCCTCCGGGGTGGCGGCGTGGTTCGCCGGGTTGATCATGGTCGTCAGCTCCCAGGCGCGCGGACCGTCGCCCAGCGCCGCGAACGCCATGGCCGCCCAGACGGCGCTGTGCGTGTACTGTCCCCCGTTCTCGCGCACGCCCGGGACGTAGCCCTTGATGTAGCCGGGGTCCACGTCCGATCGATCGAAGGGGGGATCGAGGAGCTGGATGAGCCCGTGGTCCCGGCGCACGAGGCGCTCGTCCACCGCCTGCATGGCCCGGCGCGCGCGCTCGGGATCGCCGGCGCCGGAGAGCACGGACCAGCTCTGCGAGATGGCATCGATCTGGCACTCGGCGTTCTGCGCCGACCCCAGGGGCGTGCCGTCGTCGAAGTAGGCGCGGCGGTACCAGGCGCCGTCCCAGCCGTGCAGCTCGATGGCCTCGCGCAGGCGCGCCCCTTCGGCGGCGCACACGTCGGCGAACGCGGGATCGTTCTTGCGTCGAGCCAGCTCGGCGAACTGGCGGAGCACCTCCACCTGGAAGAAGGCCAGCCACACACTCTCGCCCCTGCCCCCCGCGCCCACCCGGTTCATGCCGTCGTTCCAGTCACCGGTGCCCATGAGGGGCAGGCCGTGCGCGCCGGATCGGAGCCCGTGGCGGATGGCTCGCACGCAGTGCTGGTAGAGGGTCTCCGTGGTCGCGGACCGGCCGGGCAGGTCGTAGTAGGAATCGTCGTCGGGATCGAGGGCCCGGCCCTCCAGGTACCGGACCTGCTCGTCCAGGACGCCGGTGTCGCCGGTGGTGAGCGAGTACCGGCAGGTGGCCAGCGCCAGCCACAGGTAGTCATCGGATATGTGCGTGCGCACACCCCGCCCGGAGGGCGGATGCCACCAGTGCTGCACGTCCCCGTCCAGGAACTGGCGCCCCGCGCAAAGCAGGAGGTGGTCGCGCACGAGCTGGGGCTCGGCGTGCACCAGCGCCATGGTGTCCTGCAACTGGTCCCGGAAGCCGAAGGCGCCACCGGACTGGTAGTAGCCGCTACGCGCCCACAGGCGGCACGCCATGGTCTGGTACACGAGCCAGCCGTTGGTCAGCACGTTCAGCGACTGGTCGGGGGTATCCACCTGGACGGCGCCCAGCGTGTGGTTCCATTGATGCCACACGGCCTCGAGGGCACGCCGCCCGGCCGGGGAGCCGCGGAAGCGCTGCACCAGATGGTGGACCTCTTCGCCTCCGGGATTGCCCCCCACGCCGAGGCGGAAGGTGATCTCGCGCTCCTCTCCGTCGGCCAGGTCGAAGGCGACCTGGATGGCGCCGCAGGGGTCCAGGCCGGCGCCCAGCTTCCCGGACAGGTGCGTTCGCGCCATCGCGGCAGGCCGCTCCAGGGTGCCGTTGCGGCCGATGAACTCCCTGCGGTCACCGGTGACGGTTCGGCTCGCGTCGTCCACGTCGAAGAAGGCGACCCGGTCGGAGAACTCGGTGTTGTACGCGTTGCGTGCGTAGAGCGCACCGCTGATGGGATCGACTTCCGTGGTCACGTACATGGCCGAGTTGGGGCGCAGGTCGCCCAGGACCCATTCCACGTAGCCCGTGGCGGAGAGCCTGCGTCGCCTTCCGGACAGGTTGCGGACCTTGAGCAGGGAGAACTTCACCGCGGCATCATGCGCCACGTAGACCCACAGCTCGGAGCGGATTCCTGCCTCGGTATGCTCGAACACGCTGTAGCCGAATCCGTGGCGCGTGACGTACGGCGTCGCGCCGCGCCTGGGCAGGGGCGTCGGCGACCAGAAGGCGCCGCTGTCCTCGTCGCGCAGGTAGAAGGCCTCCCCGGCGGCGTCGGTCAGCGGGTCGTCGTGCCAGGGCGTGAGCCGGAACTCGTGGGCGTTCTCACACCAGGTGTAGGCCTGGCCGCTCTCCGAGATGACGCTGCCGAAGCTCGGATTGGCCAGCACGTTCGACCAGGGTGCCGGGGTGAGCTGTCCGGGCGCGGTGGTGATGACGTACTCGCGCCCGTCCGGGGTGAACCCACCGATTCCGTTGGACAGGATCAGATCCCGTCCCGCCGGCTCGAGGCCGGGACGGGACTCCGAGGTAGCGGCCGCTCGCGGAACCAGTCGCGGCACGCGCGCTTGCAGCGGTCCGGGTCGGGCGAGCTGTTCCTCCAGGGTACCCCGTCCGTCGCTGAGGATGACGCGGGCGACCGCCTGGAACAGCGTGCGGTCCTCCTCCGGGATCTGGTCCACCGGGCGGATGAAGATACCGCCCGGGCGATCGATCGCGTGGGCCTCGGCGCCCGCCGCCACCAGGCCCAGGATCTGTTCCTGGAGCGCCTGCCGGTAGCCGGCACGGTCCTCGTTCCAGATCACCAGATCCACCGGCAGGCCCTTCAGTCGCCAGTAGGCGTGGGCCTGGATGAGCCGCTGCGCCAGCTCGATGTTGCTGCCGTCGCCGATGCGCAGCAGCACGATGGGCAGGTCCCCGGAGATGGCATAGCCCCACAGGCCGGATTGGCCGCGCCGGTTCTTCGTGAGTACGCTGCCGTCGGCGCGCAGCGCGCCGTGCGCGTAGATCACCGAGCCGGCCAGCCGCCCGTAGAGCTGCGCGTCCGCGTCGGTGGCGTCGATCTGGCGTAGCACCACCTGGGCGTGGGTCCACGCCAGCTCGAAGACGCGGTCGGCGAGGCGCCGGTCCCGGTATTTCTCGACCAGGCCCAGGGCCGCATCGCGGCTCGCACCGATGCCGTAGACCAGGTCGACGATGGCCGTTTGCTCGGGCTCGAGGGTGATGCGCCCGCGGGTGGCCAGCACCGGGTCCAGCACGGAGCCCTGGCTTCCGGACAGCGGCGCGCCGGCCTCCATCGCACGGGGGGCGGCCGCGGTGCGACCCCGACCGATGAAGCGCGCGCGGTCGGTCTCGTAGGAGAGCTCACCGACATCCGCGTCGTGCACCGCCATGAGGTGGAACATCCACGGCGTCTCGTCGTCGAGGGAGCGGGGTCGGCGCGTGCACAGGATGGCGCGGTGCGCCGCGACGATCTCCGTCTGCACGAAGAGGTTGCTGAACGCAGGATGCAGCGCGTCGGCGGCCGCCGGGGCCAGCACCACCTCCGCGTAGCTCGTGACCTCCACGGTCCGGCGCTCACGGGAGCGGTTGGTGACGTGCACGCGGCGGAGCTCGATGTCGTCTTCCGGCGACACGGCGATCTCCGTATGGGTCTCGAAGTCGCCGTCGCGGCGGCGGAACTCGGCCCGTCCCTCGGAGAAGATGGCCTCGTAGCTGCCCGGGGCCCGCGCCATGGGCTGGTACGCGGCGGTCCACGTCGCGCCGCCGCGCACGTCCCGCAGGTAGCAGAACGAGCCCCACGGGTCCTGGGTGCCGTCCTCGCGCCAGCGCGTCACTGCGAGGTCGTTCCAGCGCGTGTAGCCGCCGCCGGCATTGGTGACCATGACGTGGTATCGGCCGTTCGACAGCAACTGCACTTCCGGGTTCGGCGTGTCGGGGCTGCCCAGCACGCGTATCGGCGTCCGCGGGGTGTCCGTGCCGGCCTGGAGGCCGGTAGGCTCGGGGATGTAGGCGTAGAACGCGGAGGCCCTCGGGATCCGCTCCTGCAGCAAGGGCACCGTGGCCCGGAAGAGCGGGTCGGACTCGAAGCGCCTCTGCATACGGCGGTCCAGGAGCAGCGACGCCAGAGCAAGCAGGCTCATGCCCTGGTGATGAGCCATCCAGGTGCGGACCAGGGCATGGGATTCGCCGCGTCGCTGCCGGGCCGGCGTGTAGTCGACGGCTTCGTGGAAGCCGAACCGACCTTCCGCCCCGGCCGTCGCGAGCCGTTGGAGATTGAGGCAGGCGGCCTCCGGCGCCACCATCAGCGCCAGCACCGAAGCGTACGGCGCGACCACCAGGTCCTCGGCGAGCCCGCGCTTCAGCCCCAGGCCGGGCACGCCGAAGGCGCGATACTGGTAGTTGAGATGGGCGTCGCGCGCGTTGTAGCCGGATTCGGACATGCCCCACGGCACGTTGCGCTGCCGGCCGTACTCGATCTGTCGCGCCACCGCCGCGTGCACGGTCTGGTCGAGGAGCGTGTGCTCGTAGGTCGGCATCACCAGCTGCGGCATCAGGTACTCGAACATGGAGCCGCTCCACGACAGCAGCACCGGGGCACCGCCGGCGATGGTGAGCAGGCGTCCGAGAGCGAACCAGCTTTCCTGGGGGAGGCGTCCCTGCGCGATGGCGACGAACACGCACAGGCGCGCCTCGGAGGCGAGCAGGTCGTAGGAGCTCGCGTCCCGCCGGCGCGCGTCCACGTTGTAGCCGATGCTCAGCAGTCGCGATGGCCGGTCGTAGAGGAAGTCGTACTCCATATCCGCCATCTCGCCGACCTGCAGCGCCAGCCGTTGGATGGTCGCGATACGGGCCCGGGCGCGCTCGCTGCCCAGCCTGACGTTGCGGTGCAGATCGGCCAGCCAGGCGCCCATCCCCGGGGTCCCACCTGTCTGCGGTGGGTCGGCCACGCGCTGCGACGACGCGACGTCGAGTCCGGCCAGGGCGCGCAGGGTCGGAATCCCGCGCGCTTCGGGGAGGTGGTCGCGCCCGTCCGGCGGCGTCGGCAGCGCGGTCCACGGCGCCAGGAGGTCGATCTCGTCGAACGCGCACCGGCATTGCCGGACCAACGCCCGGGCCCACCAGCCGGTCCCGGTCCCGGGTTCGCGCGCCCGGCTCTCCGCCACTGCCTCGGCGCTGCGCACCAACCCCTCGAGCACGAGTCGCGCCGCGCGGAGGGTGGTCGGGGGAGCGCCGCCAACGGCCTCGAGATCCTCCCGGAAGCGCACCAGTGGAGCCGGTAGGGGAGGCTCCACGTCCTCCTCCAGGATCCCCAGGGTGTCGTGCAGGCCGTCCAGCCAACGGGGCTCCAGGATCGGGCGATCGAGAAGCCCGACGAGGCCCGGGCGCAGGGTCAGCAGATGGCCCGCCAGGTTACCGCTGTCCACCGTGGAGACGTAGGCCGGGTGGAGTGGCTGCAGCGACTGTGTGTCGTACCAGTTGTAGAAGTGGCCGCGATAACGCGCCAGCTCCGCCATCGTCTCCAGCGTGTGGGCCGTGCGCTCCACCAGCTGGCCGGCGGGAATGTACCCGAAGTCGCAGGCGGACAGATTCGCAAGAAGCGCCAGCCCCATGTTCGTGGGGGAGGTGCGAGGGGCGAGTTGGGGATCGCGGCTCTCCTGGTAGTTGTCCGGTGGCAGCCAGTGGCCCTCCTGGCCGACGAAGGCCTCGAAGAATGCCCACGTCCTGCGGGCGACCGTGCCCAGGAATCGGGTCTGCTCCGCCGTCAGCCGGGTCGGGCGGCGGACGAGGGGCTCGCTGATCCACCAGGCGACGGCGGGAGACGCCAGCCACAGGATCAAGATGGGGCCCGCCACGGCCAGGGCGGCCGCATGGAACGCCGCCAGCCAGAAGGCCGTGCCGGCGGCGAGTGCGGGTGCGAACCCCATGGAGCGGAACGAGGATGCGAGGCCGGCGCGGCTGGAGCCTTCCGGGTCCAGGGAGAGATCCCACTCCAGCAGGCGCCTGTGCGTCACGAGCAGACGCCCGAGCGTGCGCAGGACCGCGTCCAGGCTGTAGATCGCCTCGTGGGGCAGGCAAACAAGAGCGAAGCCCGCCTGCAGGAAGCGCCGGCCGGCGGCGTGCGTCACGGTGGCGAGATGCTGGCCCAGGCGCATGTCGTCGGGCTTGTGCGCGATGTCCTGCAGGACGGCGAGCACGGGCGGAGCCAGGAAGACGGTGAGCACGGCCAGCGTCCAGAACCACGTCGCCGAGAACACCGTCCACCCCAGGAGCAGGAGGAGCGTCAGCGTCGCCGGCACCAGGCTCCGGCGCAGGTTGTCGAACAGCTTCCAGCGCGACAGCGCGGACAGCCCCGTGTTCCTGATCCAGCCGCCGGGGCCGGGCGCCCAGGGCAGCAGCCAGGGCGCGAGCTGCCAGTCGCCGCGGATCCAGCGGCGCCGGCGTTTGACGTCCGCGGCGTAGCGGGTCGGATACTTTTCGTAGAGCTGCACGTCGCTGAGCAACCCGGCGCGGGCGTAACAGCCTTCCAGGAGATCGTGGCTGAGGATGCGGTTCTCGGGGAAGCGCCCCTGGAGCGCCTCCTCGAAGGCATCGACGTCGTAGATCCCCTTGCCGATGAACGAGCCCTCGTGGAACGCGTCCTGGTAGACGTCGGAGACGGCGCGGGTGTACGGGTCGATGCCAGGCACGCCGGCGTGCAGGCGCCCGTAGCGGGACGGATGAGCGCCGAGGGGGCTCGCGCTCACCCGTGGCTGCAGGATGCCGTACCCCGCACGGACCCGCCCCAGGGCAGCGTCCCAGACCGGACGGTTCAGCGGGTGCGCCATGGTACCGACGAACTCGCGGGCGGCGTCGCGCGGCAGCTGTGTGTCCGTGTCCAGCGTGATCACGTACTTCGTGCCCGGGAGCGCCGAGGTGTCGCCCGCCACCAGGGAGAAGCCCCCGCCGTCGCCATCCCGGAGGAGCCGGTTCAGGTCCGCCAGCTTGCCGCGCTTGCGCTCGTAGCCCATCCAGATCCGATCATGGGGGTTCCAGCGACGAGGGCGATGGAGCAGGAAGAAGGTGTCGCTCCCTCCGGCGCCGTACTTCGCGTTCAGGGCCTCGATCCCCTCGCGGGCCACATCGAGGAGCGCGGCGTCCTCCGCCAGGGTCTCCGCGGCCGCGTCACGCAGGTCGGTCAACAGGCCGAAGCGCACGTTCGCGTCGCGGTTGCCCAGGAACGCCACCTCGAGCGATTCGAGGAGCCCCTCGATGTCTCCCCGGCTGGTGAGCATGCTCGGGACCACGACCAGGGTGCGCGACTGCGGCGGGACACCCTCGGAGAAGTCCATGCGCGGCAGCGTATCTGGCGGTGCCAGCAGGGTGGCCAGCCAATTCGCCAGCGCAACCGCGAGCTGACTGCCGGCGAGGAGTGCGAGGATGGCCAGGGGTGCCACTGCCCATCCGACCGCACCGCTCACCCAGGCTTCCGCCACCATGACCCCGGCCAGGAACACGGTGATCAGCCCGATCACGCCCAGATACAGGAGCAGGGGAGCCCGGCTCCCTGCGCGCCGAATCACCGCGGCCAGGGGGAGGCGCGTTCTCGTGACCTTCTCCAGGTCGGACAGGCCCCGGTCGATCAGGTAGAACCCCACGTGCGACGTCCTGTCGGCGCTCCCCAGGCGGGCCGCCGCCGCCTTCGCCATCCCGATGGCGTGGCCGGCCACCGCGTCCTCCGTGAGCGCGCTGGCCCTGGCGATTCTCTCCACCACATGGCGGTACCGGTCACGGGTGGCGAAGTCCATGGCCGCGTGCGCCTGGGCCGGGTCCGTGCGCAGGGTCTGTTCGACCACGCTCATCGTCTCGACGAAGTCGCGCCAGTCCATGGTCCCGAGGAAGCGCATGCTGCCGATGCTGTTGCTGATGGACACCTGGTCGGCGGCCTGCTGCTGGTTCCCTGCGCGCACCAGTTGCTCGATGCTCAGGCCGGATGCGGCGAGCTGCTGCTCGAGCCAGGTCAGCGGCATGGCCAGAGCGGGGCCCTGCCCCTGCAGGCGGCGCGTCAGCTCCGACACGAACGGCGTGGTCATGGGCGGATCCGCGCGCGCCATGTCCGCGAGCACCAGGATCAGGTTCTTCGGATCCTGGTGAGCGGTCTCCGTCATCTTGTGCGCCCAGCCGTCGGCCAGATCACGGTCCCTTCGGCCGGCCGCGATCCCCACAGCCACGCGGCGCAGGTTCTCGATGAGTGCCAGGCGCAGCATGATGGGGATGGCCCACAGCTCACCCAGCAGGAGGGGCGTGACCGTCTGGTACGCGGCGACGAACCGACTGAGGCCCTCCGGGTCGACACGCCCGTCGGCATGGGCGATGGTCTCGAGGGCGATGTCGTACACGCGCGGCAGCCCCGCCGAAGGGCCTTCGGCGAGGCGTGGAAGGTCCCGGCTGTACCCCTTCGGCAGGTGGCGCCTCGCCGTGCGGATATGCTCTTCAACGAGGTAGAAGTTGTCGATGAGCCATTCCCCGGCCGGCGTCATCCGGTGGCCCGCCGCCAACGCCTCCGTCAGCCGCTCGCGGGTTTCCACCAGGACGGCTTCGTTCGCGGCGAGCCGCCGCAGCATTCGATCCCGGGCTGGTGCGGAGACGAGGTGGTGCCTGGACGCGAGGCGGACGCCGTGCTGCTCCATCTGAGCGACGCCGAACAACTCGGCGCGCAGGGGCGGCTCTTCCTCGGCCGGCTGGCGCACGTTCCCCGTTGGTCGCACCCATCTCTCCCGGCCGTTCATGTCAACGGCCACAGTTGCGCCACGTGGCGAGCACCGCCATGACGAGGACGAAGGATAGCCTGGGAGGTAGGCCCGCCATAGCGCGCTTCACGGCCAGACGAAGATCGTCGACGGCGCGGCACCCGCGCGCCCGCGGGTCACGTCGTCCGGTTCCCGCCAGAAGATCCGCGTCCAGACACCCGTGAGGCGTACCTCCCAGCGGGCGTGCGGGTCCGGGCTCACGGGGACGGCGACATCCAACCGCCAGAGCCGCCGCGACCGGGGTGGGATGGCCACCAGCAGCCCCACCCCCACCCCTGTCCTGGTTCGGCTGTCCACCCCGAAGGGCGCATCCCCGGCCCACACCCGGCCGGCATCGGCGAAGGTCGCGAGCCCGAGGGCGGCGCGCCGGCCGAGCGTACCGAAGGTCCAGCGGTCCTCGATGCGAACCACGCCTCGTACCGCGCCTGCGACCCGCGACGCGGAGTAGCCCCGCACCCCGCCTTGCAGGTCGCCGAGCCGGAGCTGGAAGGGGATCCGCTGCTGCCATCCACCGCCGAACTCGACGCTGCCGATGAACGTGTGCTCGGCGGCGGGCTTCACGTACCAGGCGAGGCGTCCGCTGCCGAGCATGGAGTCCCAGCGGTTCGTGCGCTGATCCTCGCGTGCCTCGCCGTCGACGCGCAGCGCGGCGAACGACGTGGCCGAGCCGACGCCGGCGAAGAGGTCGACGGAGGCGAAGAGATTGTCGCCGGTGGATCCGAACCGGGGGATGCCCCACCCCACCAGGGTACCGATCTGGACGCCGGTGGCCACGTCCTGCACCGCCGCGAGCGCGTCGAATCCGCGCACCGTCACGAACGACAGCGCACGCACGCCGATGACCGCATTCAGTCGCAGGTTGCGGTACGAGGGAATGGGGCCGCCCAACGCCGAGCTCGTGTCCGCCACGAGTCCCGAGTCGGAGACGACCACGGCGGGCTCGGCCGCCGTCACGTCCTCCTCGGTGAGCAAGGCACCGACGAAGGCACTTCGGCGGCCGCCGCCGACGCGACGTACGGCTCCCAGGTCCCAGAACCGACGGCGCACGGCGAGGGAAAGCGGGTCACCCTCCGGGCGATCGAAGGACACGTAGCGGTTCGCGGCGCCGTACCCCACGTGCCAGGCGGTGCGCTGCAGGTCGGTGAAGAAGGGATGGCCGAGGGCGAGCGTCAACGTGCTGCCCAGGGGCGCGCGCTCCGCAGCGAGCGTGGCCCGGTAAGGTCGGCCGAGCACCTGGTGCGCGACGGCGTTCACGCCCACGCCCGCGCGATACGCGAAGCCCCGCTCCACCTTCGCGGCCAGGTACAGGCCTTGCCCACCGACGTTGGCGTTGCCGAAACGGAGCGCCGAGGGGCTCAGGCCGTGCAGCCGCATCGCGAACACGGTGGGGATCTCGTCGATCGTCTCGACCTCGATGCGCACGCCGCCCATCCCGTCCGGCACGGCACGCACCGCCGCGTCGGCGAGAAAGGGCTGCAGGCGCAGGACGCGCTCCGACTCCGCCCGGTTCCGCTCCGTGCAACGCTGGCCTGCTTCCAGAAGCAGAAAGCTGCGGATCGTCTCCGCCTTGGTGGTCGTGTGCGCCACACCCACCGCACGCGCGAGCGCGCGCACGCTCTTCGGCACGACCAGGAACGATGGATCGCGGGGCGTGACGTGGATGGCCGAGACGATCTCGCCGGCGCACGGGACGTCCGCCCGGGTCGCGTCCTGAGCGGCCAGCGCCCGGCAGACGAGGGCCAGGGCGAGTGGAGCGAGCGGCCATTCGGCGCGTCGCATCAGGGGCCGCCGCGATCCGGCCCGTTCATTCGGGGGACCCGTCCTTCCCGACCTTTCGCTCCGCCTGGAGCCAGTCCTGGACCGCGTCGCCTTCACGCCCGCCCCGCCGCTCGTACAGCGCGTAGGCCTCCTCGGCGATGAGGGTCCTGGCATCGGCCGGGATGGCGGCTTTGACGGGATCGAAGATCCGATAGGCGAGCAGCTTCAGACGGTCGTTGAGGAGAAACCACACCAGCGCATAGCCCCACACGAACAAGGCCCAACCCCAGCCGAGCGGTGTCATGAACAGGCCGTACACCGCGATCAACGTCGCCACGATCTGCGTGCCGACCACGGCCGCCCACAGGGCGCGCGCCGGACGGATGGACCAGAAGGGGCCGCGGGTGCGCGTGAGGAAGATCGTCAGGTGCCCCGCCACGGACAGCTTCAGGTACATCAGCGTCTGGATGTGCGGACGGTCGAGATGGAAGACGCGCTCACCGAGGTAGAACAGCGCGAAGGCCGAGACGACACCGATGACGCCCAGCACCGTGGAGATCCCCAGCACCATGCGCATGTTCCACGCTTCGGGCCGATCCTTGTAGCGCACGTTGTCGTACGCGATGGACAGGATCGCGCCGTCGTTGAGCAGCGCCAGCATCACGATCATCACCGCCGTCAGCGGATAGAAGTTGAACGCCAGGATGGCCAGCGTCATGAAGAACAGCACGCGCAGCGTCTCGGCGATGCGGTAGATCGCGTAGCTGTTCATCCGCTGGAAGATGTTCCGGCTCTCCTTGATCGCGTCGATGATGACCGACAGGCCGGGCGTCGTCAGCACGATGTCCGCAGCCGCACGAGCCGCGTCCGTCGCGCCCGACACGGCGATGCCGCAGTCGGCCTTCTTCAATGCGGGGGCGTCGTTCACCCCGTCGCCCGTCATGCCGACGATGTGGCCGCGCCTCTGCAGGACGTCCACGATGTGGAACTTGTGCTCCGGAAAGACCTGGGCGAAGCCGTCGGCGTTCTCGATGGACTCGGCCATCGATGCCGATTCCTGCTCCTTCACGTCACCCAGGCCGGCGGCATCGAGGATGTCGGTGCCCATGTCGAGCTTCCTGGCGGTTTCCTGGGCGATGGCCAGGGCATCCCCGGTGACCATCTTGACCTGCACGCCCATCTGGCGCGCCGTCGCGATGGTCGCCGCGGCGTCCTCCCGCGGCGGATCGAAAAGGGGCAGCACACCGACGAGCTGCCACGGGCCGTCTCCCTCGGCTCGTGCCACGCCGAGCGCACGGAAGCCGCGCGCTGCGAACCCGTTCACCGCCTCGTCGACGGCGGACTTCACCTGCCCCGCGTTGGCCGACAGCTCCAGGATCACCTGAGGCGCGCCCTTGGACACCTTGAACGTCTTGCCGTCCGCGGCCGTGACGGTGGCCTCGGTGCGCTTGTGCACCGCGTCGAACGGTTGGAAATGGGCGACGTCGTAACCCTGCAGGGCGCCCTTGTCCGGGAGGCCGCCGAGCACGGCCAGGTCGATGGTGTCGTCGTTGTCCTCCCGGGACGCCAGAGCTGCGGCGAGGATCACCTGGTCGGCGGGCACGTCGTTCACGCTGAACGGAGCGCCCAGCGTCAGCTTGTTCTGGGTCAGGGTGCCGGTCTTGTCCGCGCACAGCATGTCCACGCCGGCCAGCTCCTCGATGGCCACCAGGCGGCTCACGATGGCCTTCTTCCTGGCGAGGAGGCGCGCGCCCACCGCCATGGTCACCGACAGGACCGTCGGCATGGCCACGGGAATCGCGGCCACGGTCAGGACCAGCGCGAACTGCAGCGTGGTGAGGATGGGATCGCCGCGGAGGACGGCGACCGTGATGATCACCGCCACCAGGGACACCGCGAGGATGATCAGGTAGTTGCCGATCTTCAGCACGGCGCGCTGGAAATGGCTGACGGTGTGCGCCTCCTGGACCAGTTGCGCCGTCTTGCCGAAGTAGGTGTTCGCGCCCGTGGCGTAGACCAGCGCGCCGATCTCTCCCTGGCGGATGATCGACCCCGAATACACCGCTTCTCCGGGCTTGCGCGTGGCCGGCAGCGACTCGCCCGTCAGCGCGGATTGATCCACCTCGACGGGGTCGCCCTCCAGCAGGCGCGCGTCCGCGGGCACGATGTCGCCCAGGCGCACGCGGATGACGTCCCCAGGCACCAGCTCACGCGCCGCCGGCGTGATCCACTTGCCGTCACGCTTCACCCGGGCCTTGATGGCCAGCTTGGCCTTCAGGGCGGCGATGGCGTTACCGGCCTCGCGTTCCTCCCAGAATCCGACCCCCGCGTTGGCCAGGAGCAGGAGGAGGATGATGAAGAAGTCCGGCCAGTGCCGCGCGACCGCCGAGAGGATCACGGCCGCTTCGATCATCCACGGTATGGGTCCCCAGAAGTAGGTGAGGAACTTCAGGAAGAGATTGGTCTTCTCTTCCTCGATCTCGTTGGGTCCATACCGGGCCAGTCGCTTCTCGGCCTCGGCCTGGCTGAGGCCGTCCGGGGACGACGCCAGCTTCGCCTGCAGCTCCGCCATGGGAAGGGACTCGAGGTCGTCCTTCGCATCCGTCGTCGGGCCGCCGGCGACCGAGCTCGTCACGGTGTCCATGAGCCTACGCCTTCATTCGGGAATGCTCCATGTCCAGTTGCGGACTTCCGGCATGTCCTGGCCATGCTCGTCGATGTACTGCTTGTGCTCGATCAGCTTGTCCTTGAGCTGCTGCTTCAAGTACACCCCCGGGTCGCCGGTCTTCGGCACGCGGTCGATGGTGTCCATCACGAGGTGGAAGCGGTCCAGGTCGTTCAACACCGTCATGTCGAAGGGCGTGGTGATGGTGCCCTCCTCCTTGTAGCCGCGGACGTGGATGTTGTCGTGGTTGGTGCGGCGGTAGGTGAGCCGGTGGATCAGCCACGGATAGGCGTGATAGGCGAAGATGACCGGCTTGTCCTTCGTGAAGAGCTCGTCGAAGTCCACGTCGCTCAGCCCGTGGGGGTGCTCGCTCTGCGGCTGCAGCTTCATCAGGTCGACGACGTTCACCACCCGGATCCTCAGGTCGGGCAGGTGCTCGCGCAGGATGGAGACCGCGGCCAGCGTCTCCAGCGTGGGCACGTCGCCGCAGCAGGCCATGACCACGTCCGGCGCGACGCCCTGGTCGTTGCTCGCCCACTGCCAGATGCCGATACCCTCGGTGCAGTGCTTGACGGCAGCGTCCATCGTCAGCCACTGCGGTGCCGGGTGCTTGCCCGCGACGACGACGTTGACGTAGTGGCGGCTGCGCAGGCAGTGGTCGATCACCGACAGCAGGCAGTTCGCGTCGGGCGGCAGGTAGACGCGCACGATCTCGGCCTTCTTGTTCACGACGTGGTCGATGAAGCCGGGATCCTGGTGCGTGAAGCCGTTGTGGTCCTGCCGCCAGACGTGCGATGCCAGCAGGTAGTTCAACGAAGCGATCTTGCGGCGCCAGGGCAGGTGCGCGGTGACCTTCAGCCACTTGGCGTGCTGGTTGAACATCGAATCGACGATGTGGATGAACGCTTCGTAGCAGTTGAAGAGCCCGTGTCGCCCGGTGAGCAGGTAGCCCTCGAGCCAGCCTTCGCACTGGTGCTCGCTGAGCATCTCCACGACGCGGCCGGCAGGGGCCAGGAACTCGTCGTTCGGCACCGTCGCGGCGTCCCACTGGCGTCGGGTCACCTCGAAGAGGGCCTCGAGCCCATTGGAGAGCGTCTCGTCCGGACCGAAGACCCGGAAGTTCCGCGGCTTGTCGTTGAGCTTGGCCACGTCGCGCAGGAAGCGCCCGAGCACGTGCGTGTCGCCGATGCCGGGTGCTCCCGGCGAGGGCACGTCCGCCGCGTAGTCGCGGAAGTCCGGCATGCGCAGGTCGCGGAGCAGCATGCCGCCGTTGGCGTGGGGGTTCGCGCCCATGCGCCGTCGGCCCTCCGGTGCGAGCTCGGCGAGCTCCTGGCTGAGGCGGCCCTCCTCGTCGAAGAGCTCCTCCGGCCGGTAGCTCCTCAGCCACTCCTCGAGGAGTTCGAGGTGCTCGGGACGTGTGGCCACTTCGCGGATCGGCACCTGGTGCGCCCGGAACGTGCCCTCGATCTGAAGCCCGTCGACCACCTTCGGCCCCGTCCACCCCTTGGGCGAGACGAGGACGATCATGGGCCAGCGGGGGCGCGTGGCGTCGTCGTTCGTGCGCGCGTGTCGTTGGATGTCCCGGATCTCCTCCACCACACCGTCGAGCGTCGTCGCCATGGCCTCGTGCATCGGCCCGGGCTCGTGACCCTCCACGAACCAGGGCGTCCATCCGTAGCCGCGGAGCAACTGCTCCAGCTCCTCGCGCTCGATGCGGGCCGGCACGGTCGGGTTGGAGATCTTGTAGCCGTTCAGATGCAGGATGGGCAGCACCGCGCCGTCGGTCACGGGATCGAGGAACTTGTTCGAGTGCCACGCCGTGGCCAGCGGACCGGTCTCCGCCTCGCCGTCGCCGACGACGCAGGCCACGACGAGATCCGGATTGTCGAACACCGCCCCGAAGGAGTGGCTGAGCGAATAGCCCAGCTCGCCGCCCTCGTGGATCGAGCCCGGGCACTCCGGCGACGCGTGGCTCGGGATGCCGCCGGGAAACGAGAACTGGAGAAAGAGCTTCTGCAGCCCGGATTCATCCTGACTGATGTCTGGATAGACTTCGCTGTACGTGCCCTCGAGGTACGTGTTGGCCACCACGGCCGGCCCCCCGTGCCCCGGGCCGGAGACGTAGATCATGTCGAGGTCGTACTTCCGGATCACCCGGTTCAGGTGCGCGTAGATGAAGTTCTGCCCCGGCGTCGTGCCCCAGTGCCCGAGCAGCATGTGCTTGATGTCCGCCGGCGCCAGCGGACGCTTCAGCAATGGGTTGTCGCGGAGGTAGATCTGTCCGACCGAGAGGTAGTTCGCCGCTCTCCAGTAGGCGTCGATCTTCCTCAGGGATTCCGGGTCCGGCGTGTCTGCTTTCATGGTCCGTAGGGGATGGGGCACCCTCGAAGTGCCGTCACAGATCGTGGGCCACCCTGGGAGGCAGGGCGGCGCGCAGGGCGTTCAGAACCGCCAGGACGTCGATGACTTCCTGGGCGATGGCGCCGCTCACCGGGCTCAGGTGGCCGGTTGCGGCGAAGGCCATGCCGATGACGCTCAGCGCCATGCCGCCCACCGCGCTCTGGAGGGCGATGGTTCGCATCCGGTCGCTGATGTGCATGAACTCGTCCACCTTCTCGAGCGCGTTGCCCATGATCACGACGCCGGCCGCCTCCGCGGTCACGTCGCTGTTCTCGCCGATGGCCACACCCACCGTGGCGGCCATCATGGCGGGGGCGTCGTTGATGCCGTCACCCACGTACAGCGTCTTGGCTGCGGCCGTCTCGAGGCGGACGATGGCGAGCTTCTCCTCCGGGCTCTTCTGGGCGTGGATCTCGGTGATGCCGACCCGGTCGGCGAGATAGCGCACTTCGGACTCGCGATCCCCGGACACGATCATCACGCGCGCGATGCGATGCTTCGGACCCAGGTGGCTCACGAACGAACGGCTCTCCGCACGCGGCGCGTCACGGAAGCGCAGCGTCGCCGCGTAGGCCTCGTCGATCGCCACCACGCACTCGAGGCCGTCCCCCTCCGGCGGTGGCTCGTCGCCGCGGGCCAGCCCCAGCGCCGCGAGCCCGTCGCGGCTCGTGATCCGCACCCGGTGGCCCGCGACCGCTCCGCGCAGGCCCTGACCCGGTGCCTCGCTCACCTCCGTGGCCTCGGGAAGCTCCAGGCCGTCCTTCTTCGCCGCCGCGAGGATCGCCCGCGCCAGGGGATGCTTGGAGTAGCGCTCGACGCTCGCCACCAGGGTGAGCACCTCCCCGGGGTCGAAGCCGGGCGCGAGGAGCCGTTCGGTCAACTCCGGTGCGCCATAGGTCAGCGTCCCGGTCTTGTCGAAGATCGCCGTGCGGCACTCCGCGATCTGCTCGAGCACGACGGGGCTCTTGACGATGATGGCTCGACGTGCGCACAGGGAGATCGAGCCGATGATGGCGATGGGAATGGCCAGGAGCAGGGGGCACGGCGTGGCGATCACCAGCACCGCGAGGAAGCGGACCGACGCTCCGCTGACGGCCCAGGCTGCGAGGGCGACCGTCAGAGCAACCGGGGTGTAGATGGCGCCCAGGCGGTCCCCCAGGCGGCGCAGCTGCGGCCGCTTGGCTTCGGACTCGCGCATGACCTCCATGATCTTCGCGTAGCGAGAGTCCGCCGCGCGGTTGGTCGCGTGGATGGTCAGGGCCGACGCTCCGTTGACCGCGCCCGAGATCACGGGCGAGCCGGAGGTCTTGGTCATCTCGAAGGGCTCGCCCGTCAGGTAGGACTCGTCCATCGCGCCGTGCCCGTCGATCACCACGCCGTCCACCGGGCAGATCTCGTGCGGATGGATCACCAGGGTGTCACCCACCGCGATCTCCTCCAGCGCCACGTCGACCATGTCGGCCCCGCGCTTCCGGTGCGCGATGGAGGGCATCCGCTTGGCGAGGGCGGCCAGCACCGAAGAGGCGTTGGCCAGGGCATAGCTCTCCAGCGCCTCGCCCCCCGACAGCATCAGGACGATGATCGCGCCGGCCAGGTATTCGCCCAGCAGGACGGCGGTGACGATGGAGATGCCGCCCAGCAGGTCGGAGCCGAACTCTCGCCTCAGCAGCTTTCGAAACAGATCCCAGAGAAGCGGCAGGCCGAATCCGAGGGCGGCGAGCAGTGGAATCCGGGCGGTGCCCGGGGCGGCGTGGAAGCCGAAACGGAGCAGCAGGTGGAGCAGGATGGCGGCCAGGGAGAGCGCCGCGATGATCGTCGTCTTGTGATGCCACGGCCCGGAGGACGGGTCCCCGGCGCGATCGGATGGCTGCCGCCGTGGTCGGACCGGTTCGTCGCTCACGCGGGCGATCGCCCGGCACGCGCTTCACCCTTCGCGTCGACGGGTGTGCCGAGTCCGAGCACGCGGCACACCGAGCGCGCGATCATCCGTTCCTCGTCGGTGTGCATGACGCGGACTTCGACCCGGCTGATGGCGGCGGAGATCACCTTCTCGGAGACCGCGTTGCGTGTCTCGTCGAGCTCGAGGCGCAGGAACTCGAGCCCGTCGCAGATCCGTGTCCGGATGCTCGGGGCGTGCTCGCCGATGCCGCCGGCGAAGACGAGCGTGTCCAGCCCGCCCAACGCGGCCGCGAACGCGCCGATGCACTTCTTGATCCGGTAGCAGAACAGCGAGATCGCTTCGGCGGCCCGTACGTCCCGGCCCTCCCGGTCGAGGAGGTCGCGCATGTCGGGGCTCGTCTCCGACATGCCGAGCAGCCCGGACTGGGCGTTGACCATCTCGTTGAACTGTTGCGCGCTCATGCCTTCCGTACGGGCCAGATACCAGGCCAGGCCGGGATCGAGATCGCCCGACCGGGTGCCCATGGGTACCCCGGAGGCCGGCGTGAAGCCCATGCTGGTGTCGACGGGCCTCCCGTCGCGCACGGCCGCCAGGCTGGCGCCGTTGCCGAGGTGCGCGAGAACCACGCGGCCCCGCGCCGCTTCCTCTCCGGCGACCTCGGCCAGCTCGCCCATGAGGAACGCGTAGGACAACCCGTGGAACCCGTACCTGCGCACGCCCAGCGCCGCGTACCGGCGCGGGATCGGCAACAGCCGAGCGACGCGTGGCAGGTCGTGGTGGAACGACGTGTCGAAGCACGCGACCTGGGGGAGGTCGGGGAAGCGGGCGTGGAACGCGTCGGTCATCAGGATCTCCTCCGGTAGATGCTCGGGATCGAACGGGCTGAGCCGGCGCAGCTCCTCGACCATCTTCGGGGTGATCCGCTCGGGCTGGATGTACCTGGGCCCGCCGTGCACCACGCGATGCCCCACGGCGGTGAGCGCGTCGGCCCCGCCGCACTCCTCGATCCAATCCATGATCGCGCCCACTGCCGCCGTGTGATCCGGCGCCGCCACGGGACGCTCCATGGCATCCCCCGGGCTCGTGCCCTTCACGCGCAGGGTGGCGTTCGGCAGCCCGATCCGCTCGACGGTGCCCTCCAGCATCCGTTGGAGCGATTCGCCCGCCTCGAACACCGCGAATCGGATGCTCGAAGAGCCGCCGTTGACCGTGAGGATGCGTGGGATGGCCGGGCTCATGGATGACCTCGGTCGATCACCCCGCCGGGGCCGCCATGTTCACCGGAACGCCCGCGAAGATCGACGCCTCGATGGCGGGCGGAGCCGCCGGCATCGCGGGGATCTCGATGAAGAGATTCGGACGACGCGCCCGACGGTGCGCCTCCCCCCACCTACCCTCGCCGGTCTTCAGGCGGATGGCCTCATCGTAGGATTCGCCGTTCGCGAGCGCGTGATCGAAGATCGTGGGGTCGGAGGTCAGCCCGGTCACGGACATCTCGTCGACGCAGCGCCGCAACGTGCCGTCGTTGAGGATACCCCGAGTGATGTTGTCGAGCCAGAGGCTCTGCCCGAGTTCCTCCAGTCGTCGCGTCGCCTTCATGGGTCCCTTCTATCGAATGTTGACCGCGCCTACCCATCGGCTCGTCCATTTGCTTCGTCGTCGAGTTGCGTCGTTCACCCATCAACGTCCTGGACGTGGTGCGTATCGTGACCCTGGTCTCGCCTGAGGCAAAAGAAGCCCGCGCCCGCCGTCACACCGCGTGGAGCGGGTGCGCGGGCCCGCGGGATGGCCGCGCGGGCGGACAGCGTGCAGGGGATCGACACGGATGACGCCGGCGATCGGCGGGGCCTTCCCACGGACTGCTATCACGTTACGGGACTGCGTGGCTGCGCTACATGGCTCGAAAGAGTGAATCACGGCCTAATACCGATGGGGGACAGAGGAGGAGTAGCTCTTCGGAGCCAGCTCCGAAGGAGCGGGACGCGGGTCGCGTACGGGTGGCGCCGCGGCGGGAGGGCGGGACCTCGTCGCCAGCCTCACGGGTGCCCGGGGGAGGGAGAGGCCCACATGTCGGTGACGTGGAAGGTCGTCCGGCAGCGGGGTGGCGTGGGTGCTCGCCCGACATCGCGCGGCTGCGTGCGTCGTGGTAGAATTAACCTGGCACTTCACCGGACGGAGCGGGAGCCCGAGGCGACGCCCATGAGCGAAGAAGACGTGATCGCCGTGGCGCTGATCGAGGACAATCGGTTGGTGCGCGAGGGCATCGCGGCCCTCCTCGACCAGCTGCCCGATCTCAAGGTGGTCGCCTCCGGGTCCGGCGCGGACACCACGCTGTTGCGGCAGGTGATGCCCAAGGTGGTCCTTCTGGATCTCGGCCTGCGAAACGGGGACAGCCTGCGCATGGCCGAGCGCGTGAAGAAGGAGTTCCCGGAGGCGAAGGTCGTCGTCATGGACCTCCTGCCGATCCACGAGGAGATCGTGGAGTACGTCCACGCCGGCGTCTCGGGCTTCATCATGAAGGACGCCTCGCTGGAAGATCTCGTCGCGACCATCCGATCGGTTGCCGGAGGGGTCGACGTCCTGCCGCCCGAGATGACGGGGTCGCTCTTCTCCCAGATCGCCCGGGAGGCGGTCGCGAAGGGCCGACCCCTCCTCCTCGATTCGGTGCGCATGACCCCGCGCGAGCGCGAGGTGATCGGCCTCATCGCGGAGGGAATGAGCAACAAGGAGATCGCGAGGCGGCTCCACATCGCGACGCACACGGTCAAGAGCCATGTGCGCAACATCATGGAGAAGCTGACGCTGCACACGCGTCTGCAGATCGCGGCCTACGCCCATGGGCAGAAGAGTCCCTAGCGCACATGTCGTGCCCATCGTGGTCGTCGAGGACAATCGGCTGCTCCGCGAGGGCATCGTGGCCATCCTGGACCGGCACCCCGACCTGCAGGTGGTGGCGGTCGCGGACGACGTCGACGCGGCGCCCCGACAGGTGTCCGAGACCCGGGCGAGGGTGGTTCTGGTGGATGCGGGGCTGGGGGATCACGACAGCCACGACCTCGTGGAGCACCTCGTCGGGGCGTTTCCCGACACGCGCGTGATCGTGATGGACATCCTCCCCGACCCCGAGGAGGTGTTCGAGTTCGTCCGGCGCGGCGCTTCGGGGTTCGTGGTGAAGGACGCGTCGATCGACGTCTTCGTCGACACGATCCGGAAGGTCGCCGCGGGGGGCGAGGTGCTCCCGCCGGCCCTGACGGGCACCGTATTCTCCTACATCGCCGATCGGACGGTGGCGCGGCGCACCGCCGGCGCGAGCCGGTCCATCCGACTGACACGGCGGGAGCACCAGGTCATCGATCTGATCTCGGAGGGTATGAGCAACAAGGCGATCGCCCGCCAGCTCCGCGTCTCCCACCACACGGTCAAGAGCCACGTGCGCAACATCCTCGAAAAGCTCGCGCTCCACAGCCGGCTGCAGGTGGCGGTGTACGCCCGCGACACCGAGGCGCCGTCGCCGGAGGGGTCCGCCTAGCTCGGGGCGTCCAGGCGGCCGCGGGGAGGGTAGCCCCCGGAGCTGCCCCGCGCTCGTGGGCACGAGATCCCGCACCGGTCACCCGAAAGACGTAGTCCACCTCTCACCCCGATGCCGGATATCGAACGCTCCGGGGCGACCGTGAGATTGCAGCATCGGGTCGGGAGTCCGCGCCGAAGACCGGTCGTGCCCGCCCTCCGGTTCAGCCCTGGAGTTCGCCATGTGGTCCGCCGTCCGAGGATCCCTCACCGCCGCTGCGTTGACGCTCGCAGTCACCCTGCCGTGCTCCGCGCAGCAGATCACGTCGGGCGACCAGGACCAGGGTCTTCCTCTTCTCACCTCCTCGTTGCGGGCTCCTGCACCCACGCTGCCGTCCACCGTGCCGACGACCGCCATCGATGACGAGGTGGCCCGGTCCGTGACCGCGCTGCCCGCGGCGATGCAACGTCAGGGTCGGAACGTGACGATGATGATCGTCGGCGCTGCGGCGATGATCGTGGGCTCGGCCATCGGCGGAGACACGGGCACCATCGTGATCGCGGGCGGTGGGGTCCTCGGGCTTGTCGGTCTATTCCGCTATCTGAACTGATCCACGCCAAGGGAGGGACCGACCATGCTCATGACCATCGCCATCATCCTGATCGTGCTGTGGCTGCTGGGCTTCATGACGTCGTACACGATGGGCGGCCTGATCCACGTCCTCCTGGTCATCGCCATCGTCGTCTTGCTGGTACGGCTCATCCAGGGGCGACGCGTCCTTTGAAGGGAGGCCCGCGCCGATCGAGCCTGGTCCTTCCGGACTAGACCGCGATTCAGCCGAACGACCGATTCCGGCCGCGCGGGGTGCCGGTAGGTTTCGAGGGTAACATCCGAACCGGTCGTACACCTGGGGACGACCATCCAGGAGCGCGGGGGTTCCAACTCTGGAGGTCCCATGAACACGTCACGGCTCCTGCCGATTGCCTTCACCTTGCTCGCCGCCGCCTGCAACCCGTTCCATCGCGGGCAGGCCGTCGAAGTGAGCACCGAAGACGCGATGCTCAACTCGCGCTGGCATGCGAACCTCGCCTCTCCCGCGACCCTGGCCGGCGTCGTGCAGATGAACGGCTCGGCGTCCATGGCTCCGGACGCGAGGGGCACCAGCACGATCATCACGCTGGATCTGGCGAACGCGTCTCCAGGTGGGCTCCACCCGTGGGAGCTGCGCCGTGGCCGATGCGGAGTCGGGACGGACTACGGCGTGTTCGGATCCAGCGACGCCTACTCGGCCGTGAAGGTCGACTCCGATGGCCGTGCCGAAGGGAGGGCGACGATCGCCATGCAGACTCCCCTCTCGGGCGACTACTTCGTGGTCGTCCAGGCATCGCAGGCGAATGCGGGCACCGTCGTGGCGTGCGGCAATCTCGCGCCCCCCACCCGCTGACGTCTGTTCATCCGCGCGGGCCAGCGCCCACGTCGCTCTTCCTCCCGGGAGCGGCGTGCGGCGCTGCGCTTTCCCTCGCCCGCACGGGTGGCGTGTCCTGGGACCCGGATGACCACGGAAGCACCGGAAGGAGGAGAACCATGACCAGGAAGAGTCGCGGCCCGCCGAAGAGCGGTCTCTGGGCCTATGCGTACGACATCACACTTCCCGAGTCCGACGACCGATTCCTGAGCATCCAGGAGCTGCTGGATCGGGAGCACACCGAGGCCAGGGCCGGCGCGCGCACCTGGGCCGCACGGGTGGTGGTGGAGCCTCAGGTCACGCGCATCCTGGTCGTGAGCGACAGCCCAGCCCAGGATCGGGCCGTCAACCGCAGTCTCGAGGCGGCGTTGAAGGCGCTGAGCGCGAGGTACGTCGTCACAGAGCCGATGGCGGTCTCCGGCGGCGATTCGTCCGCGGCTCCCACGCAACCGACGCCGGTCGTCGGATGAGACGGCGCATCGAGGTCGTCATGTCCGGGGCCGTCGCGGACGGGTCGGATGAGCTCACGGAAGCGGGGGCCGCGCGCGGCGCTGGCCCCGGCGTTCGCCGGCACCGAGGTTGAGCGAGCACTAGCGCGGGCGATTGTCTCACGTGCTCCGCCCCATCGGCGAACCGGCAGCAGGCCCATGACCGAAACGCAGCCCTCCCCGGAACCCTTCAGGAAGAGCTTCCTGCTCTTTCTGACCGGCGCGATCACCTTGCTGTTCCTGATGATGATCCGGCAGTTCGTCCTGTCGGTTCTGCTCGCGGCCATCTTCTCCGGCATGGCCCATCCCCTCTACGGGGCGTTCCTGCGGAGGTGGAGGGGCCGGCGAGGGTGGGCCTCGGTGAGCACCATCGCCGTGATCTCGTTGGTCATCGGGATACCGCTGTTGGCGTTGCTCGGCCTGGTGGCGAGCCAGGCGGTGGAGGTGTCCCAGGCGGCCGGCCCGTGGATCGAAAAGCAGATCGGGCAGGTGGGCGAGCTCGACGAGCGAATCCAGGGCATCGCGCTTCTGGAGAGGTTTCCGGGACTCCGGAGCGTGCTGCCCACCGGCGAGGAGATCGTCGCCAAGGCGGGCGAGGTGGCCTCGGCGACGGGGAAGTTCCTGGTCGGGAGCCTGGGCGATCTGACGAGGGGAACGCTCGGGTTCTTCCTTCAGCTCTTCATCGTGCTGTACGCGATGTTCTACTTCCTGGTCGACGGCCGATCGATCCTCGATCGCATCCTCTACTACGTGCCCCTCTCGTCCGCGGACGAGGAGCGCCTGCTGGAGAAGTTCGTCTCGGTGACCCGGGCGACGTTGAAGGGCTCTCTGCTCATCGGGATCATCCAGGGTGGGCTCGCGGGGGTGGCCTTCTGGCTCTCGGGGATCCCGGGCGCGGCCTTCTGGGGGACGATCACGGCGGTGGTATCCATCATCCCCGCCATCGGCGCGGCGATCGTGTGGGTGCCGATGGTGATCTACCTCCTCGTGACGGGCCACACGGGCGCGGGCGCCGGGCTCCTGCTCTGGAGCGCCCTGGTGGTGAGCACCATCGACAACTTCCTGCGGCCGCGCCTGGTGGGTCGCGACACGCGGATGTCGGACCTCCTGATCCTGCTGAGCACGCTGGGGGGGCTGGCCCTTTTCGGTCCCGTGGGCTTCATCGTGGGCCCCATCGTGGCGGCGCTCTTCGTGACGGCGTGGCACATCTACGGAGAGGCGTTCCGGGATTGGCTCCCCGCGCTTCCGGGTGGGCGGGCACCGCCGGAGGGACCTCCGGCGCAGGTCGGAGGCCTCTCGCCCAGGGCGTAGGCGAGAGGCCTCGGTCCAGGCGCGCCACGCCACGGGATGCCGCCCGTGACGGTGAACGCCGGCGTCATGCAGCCCGGCGTTCAGGACGCCGGAGCCTGAGCGATCGGCTCTCGAGGGAGCGGAATGAGCCTGCGCTTCTAGTACATCCCACCCATGCCGCCGCCCGGCATGGCCATGGCCTTCTCCTTCTCCGCCTTCTCCACCACCACGGCCTCGGTGGTCAGCAGCAGCCCGGCGATGGACGCGGCGTTCTGCAGCGCGTGGCGCACGACCTTGGTCGGGTCGATGACGCCCGCCTCCACCAGGTCCTCGTAGGTGTCGGTGAGCGCGTTGTAGCCGTAGTTCGCCGACTTGTTGGCGCGCACCTTCTCGACCACGATGCTCCCCTCGGCCCCCGCGTTCGTCGCGATCTGCCGGATGGGATGCTCGAGCGCGCGAATGAGGATCGCGACGCCGATCTGCTCGTCCTCGCGGTCGAGCTTCATCTTCTCGAGCGCCTTCTGCGCCCGCAGCAGCGCGACACCGCCGCCGGGCACGATGCCCTCCTCGACGGCCGCGCGGGTGGCGTGCAGCGCGTCCTCCACCAGCGCCTTCTTCTCCTTCATCTCCGTCTCGGTCGGGGCGCCGACGTTGATCACGGCCACGCCACCGGCGAGCTTCGCCAGCCGCTCCTGGAGCTTCTCGCTGTCGTAGTCCGAGGTGCTCTTGTCGATGGCGACGCGGATCTCTTCGATGCGGCCCTTGATCTTGTCCCGCTCGCCGCCGCCGTCGATGATCGTCGTGGTGTCCTTGTCGATGACGATGCGCTTGGCGGTGCCGAGGTCGGTGAGCACGGTGTTCTCGAGCTTGAAGCCCACCTCCTCCGAGATCACCTGCCCGCCCGTCAACACGGCGACGTCCTGGAGCATGGCCTTGCGGCGATCGCCGAAGCCCGGCGCCTTCACGGCGGCCACCTTCAGCGTGCCGCGGAGCTTGTTGACCACGAGGGTGGCCAACGCCTCGCCCTCGACGTCCTCCGACACGATCAGGAGCGGCTTGCCCACCTGCACGACCTTCTCCAGAACGGGCAGCAGGTCCTTCATCGACCCGATCTTCTTGTCGTGGATCAGGATCACGGCGTCCTCGAGGACGGTCTCCATGCGCTCCGGATCCGTGACGAAGTAGGGCGACAGGTAGCCGCGGTCGAACTGCATGCCGTCCACCGTCTCCAGGGTGGTCTCGAGGCCTCTCGCCTCCTCCACCGTGATGACGCCGTCCTTGCCCACCTTCTCCATGGCGTCGGCGATGAGGTTGCCGATCTCCAGGTTGTTGTTGGAGCTGATGGCGCCGACCTGCGCGATCTCCTTCTTCCCCTTGGTCGGCGTGGACATCTTCTTCAGCTCCGCCACCACGACCTCGACGGCCTGATCGATGCCCCGACGGATCCCCATGGGGTTGGTTCCGGCGGTGACGTTCTTCAGACCTTCGCCGAAGATCGCCTGCGCCAGCACCGTGGCCGTCGTGGTCCCGTCACCCGCCACGTCGGAGGTCTTGGTGGCGACCTCCTTCACCATCTGCGCTCCCATGTTCTCGATGGGGTCCTCCAGCTCGATCTCCTTGGCCACGGACACCCCGTCCTTGGTCACCGTCGGAGAACCGAACTTCCGGTCCAGGACCACGTTCCGGCCCTTCGGCCCGAGGGTGACCTTCACCGCACGGGCGAGCTTGTCGACACCGATCTTGAGACGCGCCCGCGCCTCGACGTCGAATCCGATCTCTTTGACTGCCATGGTTTCCTGTCTCCCTCGATGCGTCGAATGCGTCGGCCTACTTGATCACCGCGAGGACGTCGCTCTCGCGGAGGATGAGGAGCTCCTCCCCGTCGAGCGTCACGTCCGTACCGCTGTACTTCCCGTAGAGGATCCTGTCCCCCACCTTCACGTCCATGTCGAGGCGCGTGCCGTCGTCCGAGATCTTTCCCGGACCCACCGCCACCACCTTGCCCTGGGACGGCTTCTCCTTCGCGGTATCGGGGATGTACAGCCCGCCGCGCATCTGCTCGGCCTCGTCCAGCGCCTTGATCGCGACGCGATCGGCCAACGGCTTGATGCGGGTTGCGGCTTTGCTGCCCATGGGGCGGTCCTCCGGTTGCCTTCGAGTCGGATGTCGAGCGGGTCCTGGTAGGCCGGTCGGCAACGCCGGAGTGCCAACGACCGGTGCTTCGACGAATCGCGGGTGAACGAGCGACGAGAAGACGCACCTGCTCGATCCGGAGAGTACCGCGGATCGGTGCCGGGAGGTATCGCTCAAACGGGTGACCCGGGGATGACGCACCCACCGACCGAGGCGTGGACCACCGCTGAACCTCGGGAAACGGTATCGACTCGACTCCACCGAGCGCAGAAAGTGGCAGGACTGGCACGCAGAGGTGGACGTCGGGCGGGCGCATCGGGTTTCGCGATCACTCCGCGCGGATGGCCCGGGTGGGGTCGATGCGGGAGATGCGGCGTGCCGGAAGGTACGTGGCCAGCAGCACTGCCAGCGACATGGCCACCACGGTCCCGCCCACGGCCAGGGGGTCCGTGGGCCCCACGCCGAAGAGCACCGCGTCGGCCCCCCGGACGGCCAGGTACCCGGCTATGAGCCCGCCTCCGACACCCCACACGAGCATGGGCACCGCCGACGCCACCACGTCCAGCGCCAACCGCCGCGGCGAGGCCCCCAGCGCCAGGCGCACGCCCAACTCCGCCGAGCGGCTCGCACCGCGTAGGCCACAACGCCGAAGACGCCCACCGCGGACAGCAGGAGGGACAGCCCGGCCAGCCCCGAGACCAGGTCACGCACCGCCCGGGGGATGGCGACCCACGCCGACACCAGCTCGGTCATGGGCAGGAGGGCGTCCACCGGCTGCGACGAGTCCACCGACCAGATGGCTTCACGAACGGGCTCCGCCATGGCCATGGGTGTGCCGGCGGCGACACTCACGTACATCCCCGTGGTGCCCCGTGGGCTCCCCGTAAGGGGGACATACAGGATGGGAGTGGGCGGCGCCGCGGGACCCTTGGACAGGACGTCGGAGACCACGCCAACGATCTCCATGTCCCGGTAGTTCCCGTCGTGCGTGCTGATGAACTGGCCCACCGCGTCGCCGTCGGGATAGTGCTTGCGGGCGAAGGCCGCGTTCACCACCGCGGCACGCACCGTCGCTTCGAAGTCGTCGCTCCGGAAGGTCCGTCCGGCCACCATGCGCATCCCGGCGGTCTCGAAGAGATTCACCGAAATCCTGCGCCATTCCTCGCGCTGGTCCTCCACGGGCTGGAAGGACCGGTCCAGGAAGTAGACCCGCGCGAAATCGTCCTCTCCCTGGAACGGGATGTAGTCGATGAGCGCCGCCGAGCGCACGCCGGGGAGCGCCTCCACCGCCTCCACGCTCCGACGGAAGTAGGTGACCTGGTCCGGGTACGGCCGCTCCCACACGTCGCCGAAGTAGAGGGTCAGGAGCCCTTCGTCGCGCACGCCCACGTCGGTGGTGAGGAGGAGCGCGGCGCTCCGCGCGGTGAGGCCGGCTCCGAGGCAGAGCACCGTGGCCAGGGCCAGTTCCATGGCCACCAGCCAATGGATGCCTCGGGCGCTGCCTCTCCGGCCACCCCATGCCGCCCCCCGGCTGCGCACCGCCGACACCAGCGCCGGCGTCACCAGGGCCAGGGCGCCCACCACGGCCATGGCCAGGGTGGTCGCCGCCACCCACGGGTCCAGGACCGCGCGCAGGACCGGCACCCGGGCCGCCGAGTCGGGGATGGCGATCCAGAGGGGCAGGAGGTCGCGCACGCGCGCCAGCAGGGGAGACGCCGCGGCCAAGCCGAGGACCGCGCCCATCAAGGCCAGGACCCCGGCCTCCAGGGCCAGGACACGCCCGACCCTTCCCGGCCCCGCACCCAGCGCCAGACGCACACCCAGCTCGTCACCGCGCCCCAACGTCCTGATGCGGAAGAGGGTGGTGAGGTTCACAAGTGCGATGATCAGGACGATCCACACGGCCGCGGTAACGGTCCAGAGCACTGGCCGCACCGCCATCACCGACACGCTGTGGAGGGGCTCGGCCAGGACGCTCCACGACTCGTGCATCCCGGTCTCGCCGGAAATGCGGTCGAGGACGCCGGTGAGGTCGAGGGTCACGTCGGCGGCGGTGGTCTCGGGACGCAGTCGTCCCATGATGTTGTAGTAGATGCGCGACCGGTCGTCGGCGGCCAGGACGTCGTCGTACAGCGGCAAGTACAAGGGAGCGTCGAAGATGAACTCGAAGCCCTGGGGAAGAACGCCCACGATGGTGTGGGGCTCGTAGTTGACGTCCAGGGAACGCCCGACCCACGACGGGTCGCCGCCCAGTTGGTTCTGGAAGTAGTTCCAGGAGACCATCACTGCGGACGCGCCGCCGGAGTTGCGCTCGGCGGGGCCGAACGTGCGCCCCAGGGCGGGCTGCACGGGCACCACACGGAAGAACGACGCCGACACGGACATGGCGTCCATGACCAGAGGGCGTCCATCCGCGTCGGACAAGACCACGTCGTCGGCGTGGAGCGCCGACATGGCCTCCAACGACGTGGTCTCCCGGGCGAAGTCCACATAGTTGGGCCCCGACACCACGTCACGGAGCTGCCCACCCGAGGGAGCGCTCCCCCAGATGACCACCACCCGGTCGGCGCCGGGATAGGTGGCGTCGGCCAGGAGGGTTCCCCGCACGTAGCTGAACACCGTGGCGTTTACCGCCACCGCGCCGGCCAGGACGAGTACCGCAGTAAGGGCGTAGCCGGGGTTCCTGCGAAGCGCCCTCCCCACGAAGCGCACGTCGAGGCTCCATCCCCTGCTCATTCCCCGTCCCATTCCCGTTCTCATGGCCATACTCGTCCTCCTCACGTTCCCCACCCGCATCGTGACGGCGGACCCCACCAGGTCGGCCACGGTCACCAGGGCCAGCCACGCGCGCCCGGGTCGCCCACCCCGCGCCGTGGCGTACCGATATCGCACCACGTCCCACATCTCATCGCCGTACGCCCGACGATGTACGGCCGGGAAGAGCCAGAGGAGGAGCCGGAGGAACGCCGGGGGTCGGCTCATGCGTCCCCGATGAGACCCAGGGAGCGGGCCATCTCCAGGAGGTCCGACTGGCGGCGGGCCTCCGCCCGGAGAACCTCACGGCCCAGGAGCGTGACCTCGTAGGTTTTCCGGGGCGCGCCCACGCCCCCGGGGTTGGGCTCCTCCTCGCCCGGCGTCACCAGCCCGTCGTCCACGAGTTGGGCCAGCATGCGGTAGAGGGAGCCGGCGTTGAGACGCACCGTACCGCCCGACCGCTCTTCCAGCTGTTCCAGGAGCCGGACGCCGTAGGTGGGCTCCTGCGCCAGGAGGAGGAGGGTCAGATGGTGGACCGCCTTGAGCGGGAGGAGCTTCGTGGCATCCATGGGCCCCGGGCCGTTGTAGTATGCGATGTGCATATAATACCGACATCCGAGAAATATGCAAGATGCATATTGGGCGGGTGCCGCAGATTCTCGCGAGGGATCGGGAGGGCGGGGAGGGGGAACCGGGGCTACCGTCCCGGCCATCCCGCCGGGAGGCGGCCGAGACCCGTCTGGATGCGCTCTCCCTCCAGGGCCTCCACCAGGCCCAGGTGTGGACGGAAGGCACGGGGGCGCTCCGGGGCGCTCTCGGTGACCGACCTCTCGGAAGGACTGCCGATGAGCCGGCAGGCCGTGACCAAGCACCTCGACCTGCTGGCCGAAGTCGGGCTGATCGAGAAGCGCGTCGAGGGCCGGGAGAGGCTCCACGAGCTGCGCGCCGAGCCGCTCCGCGAGGTCGACGACTGGTTGGCCCCCTACTCGGCCGCCTGGGACGAGCGCCTGGAGCGGCTGCGTGCACACGTTGAATCGGACCCACCACACGAGGGGTGAAGCATGGCGAACGAGGCCACGGACGGGACGACGACGACGGAGCGCGTGCTCGAGAAGACGCTGGAGCTGAACGCGCCGCGCGAGAGGGTCTGGAAGGCCATCACCGATCCGGCCGAGCTCGCGATCTGGTTCGGCGACGAGGCCGAGCTGGACCTGCGACCGGGCGGGGACGGCGCGATGTCGTGGGAGGAGCACGGGCGCTACGCGATGCGCGTGGTGGACGTCGACGCCCCCCGACGGCTCGTATGGAACTGGGTGCACGAGCCCGGCGTGGCGTTCGAGGACGCACCGGCCACGCGGGTCGAGTGGACGCTCGAGTCCCGCGCCGATGGTGGGACCACGCTGCACCTGAGGGAATCCGGATTCCGCACGGATCTCCATCATCGCCAGAACACGCAAGGGTGGGACGAGGAGCTCGCGGAGCTCGTCGCGTTGCTGGCGTAGGAGGAGGTCGTCGATCGCGTCTCGTCGGCGTGGGGCCCGGGCCGGCCGACGACGGCTCCCGCGCGGGCGACCTTCGTGTCGGCCGCCCTCGATTGTCGGTCTTCCAGGGGAGCTGTGCGTGCGCCACCATCGACAACTTCTCCGACCTCGCCTCGTAGGTCGCGACGAGCGGATGTCCGACCTGCTGGTCCTGTCGAGCACGTTGGGAGGGCTGGCCCTCTTCGGGTGCAAGCGAGACCGGGGAGAACGGCCACCTCGTCCCGCCCCAAAGCTCCTCGATGAGCGGTGCGAGGGCTGCGGCTCGTTCCAGTATGGACGGGGCTTCTCGAGCACGCCCCCGCGCACCCTGATCGAAGTCGCGCGGGGCGGGGGCGACACGGCATCCCCTTGTCGCGTGGACATCGTCTCGACGCGGCCGTAGCCCACAACGTCACCTCCTCCGGCACCCGACGAACTCCGGCATGGATCACCGTTGCCCCCGGAAACTGGTACCCACTCGACAACGCGGGGCACGTCCTCGCCGCGCTGGCGTCGGGACGCACCACCACGGTCTACAGGGTGGCCGTGGTCCTGCACGAGCCCGTGGACCAGGGGGTGCTCCAGGCCGCTCTCGAGCGGCTCATGCCACGCTTCCCGTACTTCCGCGTCCGCCTGCGTCCTGGGCTGTTCTGGCACTACCTCGAGGAGATCCCGGGGGCCCCCGGGGTTCGGATCGAGCAGCGGGCGCCCTGCCGGCTCATGACCCGCGCCCACGACGGTCCGTGGCAACTCCGCATACTGATCTACGACCGGCGCATCGCCGTGGAATGCTCGCATGTCCTCACCGACGGGGTCGGGGCGATGGCCTTCCTGCGTGCCCTTCTCGCCGAGTACCTGGTGGAGTGGGTGTGGCGCTGTCGAGCGAGGGATCGATCATGCGAGCGGGGGAGGAGCCCCACCCGGAAGAGGCCGAGGACGCATATCGTCGCTTCTACGACCCGGGCGTGCCCCGTCCCCCCCTCGGTGCACGGGCCCTCCGCCTACGCGGGATCCGGCTTCCGCGGGACGCTTGCCATGTGGTGCACGGCATTGTGCCGCTCGCGCCGATGCAAGCGCTCAGCCGCCAGCACGACGTCACGCTCACCGAGCTGCTCACGTCGATCCTGCTCGCATCTGTGGTGGACTGCGTAGGACCGGTACGGAGGCCGATCGCCGTGATGATCCCGGTCGATCTCCACGGGATCCACCCGTCGCGCACCATGCGGAACTTCTTCCTCTCGGTGACCGCTGCCATCGATCTCCGGCTGGGGTCGTACTCGTTCGACGAGATCGTCCAGAACGTGCACCACTCGGTGCAAGCACAGGTCGGCGCCAAGAGCATCAGCCGGCAGATCCGACGCAACGTCGGCGCGGAGCAGAACACCCTGATCCGCTAACGTCCCACTCGTGCTCAAGGTGCCCGCAAAACGACGCCTCTATGCCCAGCGGTGGGGAACCCGCTTCACGACCGTGATGTCCAACATGGGTCGGGTGGCGTTGCCCGAGGAGCTCGACGAGTACGTCGAGCGGTTCGAGGTGATCCCCAACCCCCAGTGCCGTCCACGGGATCGGATGCGCCGTCCTCGGATACCGGAAGGAGCTGTTCATCACCTTCGCGAGCATCGTCGCGGGCACGGGCCTCGAGCGGGCCTTCTTCACCCGTCTCCGGCGGATGGGGATCGTCGCGCGTGTGGAGAGCAACTGATGTCCTCCGACGGGAGGCCGGACGTGACCTACCGCTCCCGCTGTGGCGTGGAGGTCGGCGAACGTGCCGAGAGGTGCCCGCTCTGCGAGGCGCCGATCCAGCGCCTCGACGCGCCCGAGGCGTCCCCGGCTCGTTACCCCGAGGTGCCTCCGTCCCCGAACCGACCCCTCACATATGCCGTCTGGGTCCTGGTGACGGCGATCCTGCTCTCGGTTGCGTTCAGCTCCCTGACCCTGGACCTGCTGCTCAATGGTGGCATCACCTGGTCCGCCTACCCGCTGACCGGAGCGGAGTCGTCTGGGTTCTGATCACGCTCGTCGTCACGCTCGCTCGCCGTCCGGTCTTCGTGATCGTGGGCCAGGCCGCAGCGACGGCGGGCTTCCTCTTCGTCATCGATGCGTTCGATGGGAGCATCGACTGGTTCGCCCCGCTCGCGCTGCCCATCGTCGCGGTCGTCACGGGGGCCACACTCCTCGTGTGGGTAGCCGGGGACGTCCCCCCTCCCTGATCGCCGCGACGGTTCTCCTCGCCGTCGTAGCCGCTTCCGTCGCTCTCGACCTGCTGGTCTCCGCCTACCGGATTCGGTCGCGTGGGAAGACGGGTGCCCCCGGGCAGCGCGCGTCGTACGCTCGCGCCGGTCACCGACCCTCTTCCTCCTCGACCCGAGCGCGCCATGCCGAGCCGACGTGAGTTCCTCGCGGCCGGGGCCGCGGGCCTGGTCGCGGCCGGCGTACGCCACGACCTCCTCGCCGCCGTGGCGCCCGACCGCGCCGGGAAGGACGCGCGCAAGCCGCTGTCGATCCTCATCCTGGGCGGAACCGGCTTCCTCGGACCGCACCTGGTCGCCTATGGGCTGGACGGGGGGCACACGATCACCACGTTCACGCGGGGTCGCACCGTCCCCAGCGTGAACCGCGAGCGCTACGCCCAGGTGGAGTCGCTGATCGGCGACCGGCAGAACGATCTCGAGGCCCTGCGCGGGCGTTCGTGGGACGCCGTGATCGACGACTCGGGGCAACGCGTCGCCTGGACGCGGGACTCGGCCACCCTCCTGAAGGACCACGTCGAACTCTACCTCTACACCTCGTCGACCGGCGTCTACTACCCGTACCTGACGGCGGACATCTCGGAGGACACCGCGCCGGTGCTCGAGATGCCCGAGGGGCTCGACGAGGAGCGCGCGGGGGAGTACCGCTACGGGGTGATGAAGGCGAACTCCGAGCTCGAGGCCCGCGCCGCGTTCGGCGACGACCGCACCATCGTCGTGCGCCCCACGTACATGATGGGACCGGCGGACACCTCGGACCGCTTCCCCTACTGGCCGGAGCGTCTATCGAGGGGCGGGGAGGTCCTCGTTCCCGGACGCGTCGACGATCCCGTCCAGTACGTCGACGTGCGGGACGTGGCCTCCTGGATGATCCGCCTCATCGAGGACCACCGGGCCGGCACGTTCAACGCCGTGGGTCCGGCCTCCCCCACCGGGATGATGCGCTTCGTGCACGGCGCGGACGCCCCGTTCGACGCGCGGGCGGACTTCGACAACCGGAAGGCGATCGCCGCAGGGCTGACGTTCAGGCCGCTCGCCGAGAGCATGCACGACACGCACGTGTGGTGGCACGGTGACGGCGTGACGGAGGAGCGCCGCCAGCGCCTGGTCTCCGGCGAGCACGCGCTCATGGCGCGGGAGGCGTCGATCCTGGCGGCGTGGAAGGCGCGTGGCGCGAGTCGCGGGAGCGGATGAGGTGATGGCGCTCGCTCAGCCGCGACGCCCGGCGAGGACGGCGTCGACGTGCGCCTGCATCTCGGGGTAGCAGTCCGTGCGCGCGCCCATGTCGACTAGCTCGCGCACGACACCCGCGTAGTCGACGTCCCTGGCCGGCGTGTTGAACGCGAACCACAGCACGCCATCGAGCACGGTTCCTTCATAGCTGTTCAGCGTTTCGAGGGACACTTCCCGCCGCGTGATCTCCCGCACCACGTCCATGCGTCCGTATGCCGCGGCATAGTGGAGCGCGCTCATGTCGGAATCGCTGGCCCCAGGATCGACACCCCTCTCGAGCAGCAGCAGTGCGGCATCGTCGTGTCGGAACGCGCACGCCCACGTGAGTGCCCAGGCCAGGTGCACGGCAGGATCGCGCGGCAGTCGTGGCCACGGAACATCAGGCATCGCAATGCCGGGTCGCAGGCGACCCTGCTCGTCGACGAACTGCTCGAGCAGGTCGACCCGGCCGAGCGCGCCGGCGGCGATGACGTTGTCGATCCGCGCGCCTCGGCGTGTCAGCGTCTCGGCCGCAGCCGGGTAGTGGAACCGGAGCGCCGTCAGGAGAGGAGACCCCTCCCCGTCCGGGCCGTCCGGTGCCGCGCCATGATCGATGAGCGTCTCGACCAGTGCGCTCTGGACGCCCGCGTTGTGCGGATGCACGCTCGACACGAGCATCTCGATCGTCGTGCATTCGGTTCCGTACATGTGCGCCTGCGCATCCGCATCGGCGCCGGCATCGAGAAGCAGCGTGGCGATTGCGACGGCGTTGGGAGGGGTTTGCTGGCGGAATCCCTCGTGCCCGTTGGCCGCCACGTAGTGAAGCAACGTCGCACCGTGCTCGCGCGTGGAACGAGCATGCACGAGATCAGTGTTGGAGGCCAGCAGGGCACGCAGCGTGCCGATGTCGCCGCTCACGATGGCATCGGCCGCCCGTTCGAATTGCGAGACGGGTGATCCCGGACGGGATCCCGCCTCGATGTGCATCGAGAACTTCTGCCAGCTGTCGAACCCGTGGAGCCGCGCGAGAACGAGCTGCGCTTCCGTCAGCGCAGGCCGTGCCCGCGCACCCGCAGACTCGAGCAATCGCGAAGCATGCACATCGCGGAGGATGTCGTTGACCTCGCGCTCCACGCGAACGTCATCGCGTCGGGCGCTCCTGCGCGGCCCGGTGTTCTCCGGCGTCCTCGCCTCCGCTCTCAGTCGCGTGAGACGCTCCATCCAGTCGTGTGCCCACGATCGGATGGCATCATCGCTCCCGGTCTTCGAGGCCGAGAGCAGTTCCTTCGCGAGCGTGCGGTAGTGATCGAGAACCGGGTGGGGAGCGAGCGGAATGGCGTCCGTGTCACGGGTCTGCAAAACGAAGCTCCTTTCCAGGGCTGGGTACGACTTGGGCTCCGGTCAGGTCGACAGTTTATGCACGTGGAGGCGGGTCGAGCGAAAGTCATCGTCCGATCGTTGCGTGCGTTGCGGGCCGAGCGGCATCTTCGGGCGGAGCGGTGCGAGGACCGACGAACGGACCGCGCGCGAGCCCGTCCCGATGCGGGTCCGACGCGCACCCGAACCTGGAGCGTTTGCGAGTGAGCGAGCCGGCCGAACCCGAGTCGGGACCGGATGCCCCGCCCGGGCGGGCCAACGCGATCGCGCTGACCGAGGCCTTCCCCGTCATCTACGAGGAGCTGCGCCGGCTCGCCCGCCGCAACCTGCAGAAGGAGCCTTCGGGGCACACCCTGGCCACCACGGACCTCGTCCACGAGGCGTACCTGAAGCTGCGCGACCAGACCAGTGTGGAGTGGAGGAGCCGCGCGCATTTCATGGCCGTCGCTGCGACCGCGATGCGCCGCATCCTGGTGGATCACGCCCGGCGCCGGCAGACGGCGAAGCACGGTGGCGGGCTTCAGCGCGTGCAGATCGAGGCCGCCGGCATCGCGACGGCCGAGCGGGCGGAGCTGGTGGTCGCCCTCGATGGGGCGCTCGACCGGCTCCGCGACTTCGATGCGAGGCAGGCGAAGGTCGTCGAATGCCACTTCTTCGGTGGCATGACCATGGACGAGACGGCGGACGCGCTGGACATCGGCCTGCGCACCGCCAAGCGCGACTGGGCGAAGGCGAAAAGCTGGCTCTACCGGGAGATGACGGGGGGCTCCGCCTCCTGACCGGCGGCGCGCCTACGCTACCCTTTCAACAGCCGAAAGACCGAGATGAACGAATCGCCGGCGGATCGGTTCCGGCGCATCGACGCGCTCTTCGACAAGGCGCTCGACGTCGAGCCCGAGGAGCAACGCGTGTTCCTCGATCGAGCCTGCGACGGTGACGCGGACCTCCGCGACGCCGTGCTCGACCTGCTCGAGGCGCACCGCGAATCCGCCGACTTCCTCGAGGTCGCCGCCCAGGGCCTGCACGCGTCGCTGCTCGAGAACCCGGAGTCGCTGCCACCCGATGACGCGGCGCCGGATCGAGTCGGTCCCTTCCGCGTCGTCCGGCTCATCGGGCGCGGCGGAATGGGCGCCGTCTACCTGGGCGAGCGCGAGGACGGACAGTTCCGACAGCGCGTCGCGCTCAAGCGGATCCGACACGCCTGGGCCGGGGAGGACCTCGTGCGCCGGTTCCTCGAGGAACGCCGCATCCTCGCGCTGCTCGAGAGCCCGCTCATCGCACGCCTGATCGACGGCGGCGTCACCGCGGACGGCATGCCGTACTTCGCGATGGAGTACGTGGAAGGCGAGCCCATCGACCGCCACTGCGATCGCCATCACCTCACGGTCGAGCAGCGCCTCGAGCTGTTCTCCGTCGTCTGCGAAGGGGTGCAGTACGCGCACCAGCGCCTCGTGGTCCACCGCGACCTCAAGCCGTCGAACATCCTGGTCGACGACGACGGCAACCTGAAGCTGCTCGACTTCGGCATCGCGAAGCTGCTCGATCGGCTCGACGGCCCCGAGGAGAGACCGCTCACGAGTACCGGGATCTACCCGATGACGCCGGAGTTCGCCGCGCCCGAACAGGTTCGCGGCCTGCCCATCAGCACCGCCGCGGACGTCTATGCGTTGGGCGTGCTGTTGTACTGGCTGCTCGCGGGGCGACGGCCCTACGAGGTCGGGGGCCGCTCGCCCGGGGAGGTGGAGCGCGTCGTGTGCCACGTCGAGCCGCCCGATCCCTCGGCGACGTTCGGCCCCGGGCGCGAGGAATCGGATCGGGACGAGCGGGCCCGGGCCCGGGGCACGACGGCGGACAGACTGCGGCGCCGGCTGCGCGGCGACCTCGATCTCATCGTGCGCAAGGCCATGCGCAAGGAGCCGGAACGGCGCTACGCGTCGCCCGCGGCGCTGCAGGAGGACCTGCAGCGGTTCCTCGAGGGAAGGCCGGTGCTCGCGAGGCCGGACAGCGCTGCGTACAGGCTGCGCAAGTTCGTGCGGCGGAACCGCGTTCCGGTCGCCGCCGCAGCGGTGGCGCTGGTCGCGCTCGGCGCCGCGACCGCATTCTCGACGGCCCAGATGCGCGAGGCGACGCGTCAGCGGGACGCCGCGCGGTACGACGCGCGCCGGTCCCAGGCCACGGCCGATGTCCAGTCGGTGGTCCTGTCCGACACGCGCGGACCCGACGGCCGCCCACTCACGGCGGTCGAGCAGATCCGGCTGGCGCAGCGGATGATCATGCGCAGGTTCCGCGGCGAGCCTGGGCTCGCCGTAGAGCTACTGACGGAGCTCTCCGGGCGACTCTACGAGGTCGGCGATCGCGAGGAGCAGCGGCGCATGTTGACCGATGCGAGGGCGCTGGCCGTGGCCGCGGAGCTCCCATCCCGGCTCGCGCTCGTGGATTGCCAGATCAGCGCCAGCCTGGCCTACGACGACCAGCTCGATTCCGCGCGAACGATGCTTGCCGAAGCTCGGCGCGGACTCGATCGCGCGACGGACGACGCGACCGAAGCAGCCATCGAGTGCCAGGATACGGAGGGGATGCTGCTCGTGGCCGAAGGTCGGCCCGATTCCGGCGTCGCGATTCTGCGGCGGGCCGTCGCCACGGCGGAGGGAGATCGGGTCGCGTCGCTCCGACTCCAGGTCCTGAACGACCTCGCCAGCTCGCTGCGCGTCATCGATCGGACACGGGAGGCCGCGACGTATCAGCGACGTATCGTCGCCGAGCTCGATTCGACGGGGTTCAGCGGCACCGAGATCCTGTCCAACGTCGCGACCTTCCTGACGTCCTCGCTGGGCGAGCTGGGCGAGCTGGCCACGCTGGACTCGCTGATCGCCCACCTGGTGCTGGAGCGACAGGAGATCGTGGGCGCCGGCGGCGAAGGAAGCACGCTGGCCTTCCTGTACGGCTGGGGCAAGCTCCGCCTCGGACAGCTGGATTCCGCCGACCTGTGGATCGGCCGGGCGATGCGCGACACGACGCAGGGCGCGGGCGGCATCGCCTGGTACCTCCCCCCCGCGCTGACGCAGCTTCGTCTCGAGCAGCACCGGCTCGACGAGGCGAAGCAGGCATTCGGGGCGCTTCCCTACGGCACGTACAGCCGTCGGGTCAACGCCGCCTGGCTCGGGGCGTGGATCCGCCGGGAGGAGCGGGATCCGTTCGCTTCCCGCGCGCTCGAGGACAGCCTGCGTGCGATCTCCGCCGACGGCCTCCGGCCCGCGCTCGCCCTTCCGTTCCTCACGGCGGCCGAATGGCGGCTCGAGGATGGTGACGCCGCCGCCGCCGACTCGCTGGCCGCTCTCGCGCGCACCGCCGCGGCGGTCGATTCCCTCGCGCTCACCCGCAGCGGCTGGGTCGGCCGGGCCGAGGTGATCCGGACCCGCGCCCGCCTCGCTGTCGGCGACACCGCAGGCGCGCGGGAGGCCGCCGCCCGGGCCCTGCCCGCGCTCGAGAACGCGTTCGGCCCGGCGAGCGTTCGCGCCGCTCGAGCGCGCGCGATGCGAGACTCCCTGAGCGCCCCCAGCGGCTAGAGCCACCTCCGCCTGTCTCCGCGCCGCCCTGTAGCTCGCGCCGTCACGCGTGGCACCCTTCACCGCCGGATCTCGCGTAAACGGGTTGGTCCGACGATCGACACCGGGTTTCCCAGGGTCCGGAGGCAGAGATGCGACGCACGAAAGGGGCTGCATGGAGCGGGATCGCTGGAACCTCCGGACCGGAGACGCTCCCGCCACCGAGCAGCGCCGGCTCGCTGCGGCGCCGCGCCCTGGCCACGATCGCTCTGGTGTCGGGCCTCGTGGCCGGCTGCGAAGACGTGCCGCTCACCGCACCGGCGACGGACGACTCGGCGCCGGTCGTGGTACCGATGGGTCCGCACGCCTCCTCCTGGCTGCCGGTGAACGCGTCCCCTTCGGCGACCGGCTCGTCCCAGCTCAGGGTCACGCCGACGGGCCTCGAATTCGGGAAGGTCAGGGTGGGAGAGACGTCACCGGCTCAGTCGGTGATCCTGACCAACATCGGGTCGACGGATTTCGACCTGTCCCTGGCGGGAGGTGGGGCGGGCGTGTTCGGCGGGGTGAACGGCTGCGGGGCCACGCTCGCGCCAGGAGCGTCGTGCCCGATCTCCTACGCGTTCAGACCGACGACGACGGGCCCGGCGACGACGACGGCGACGTTGTCCGTGAACGGCGTGCCGTACTCGCTGGCGTTCTCCGGCACGGGCGTGGGTCCGGTGCTGGTGTCGCCCACGCACCTGGAGTTCGGCAGAGTGCCGGTGGGTGGGACGCCGCCGTCGCAGTCGGTGACGCTGACGAACGTGGGGACGGCCCCCGTGGCGGTGAGCCTGGCGGGCGGGGGGGCGGGCGTGTTCGGCGGGGTGAACGGCTGCGGGTCCACGCTCGCGCCCGGAGCGTCGTGCCCGATCTCCTACGCGTTCAGACCGACGACGACGGGCGCGGCGGCGGCGACGGCGACGTTGTCCGTGAACGGCGTCTCGTACTCGCTGGAGTTCTCCGGCACGGGCGTGGATCCGGTGCTGGTGTCGCCCACGCATCTGGAGTTCGGCGAGGTGGAGGTGGGTGCGACGGCGCCGTCGCAGTCGGTGAGGCTGACGAACGTCGGGACGGCCCCCGTGCCGGTAAGCCTGGCAGGTGGGGGCGCCGGCGTGTTCGGCGGCGTGAACGGCTGCGGGTCCACGCTCGCTCCGGGAGCGTCGTGCCCGATCTCCTACGCGTTCAGACCGACGACGACGGGCCCGGCGACGACGACGGCGACGTTATCCGTGAACGGCGTGCCGTATTCGCTGGAGTTCTCCGGTACGGGGATTCCCGCTGGTGGCGCCCGGACCACGCAGCTCCTGGTGACACCGACGGGACTGGAGTTCGGCGGCGTGCCGGTGGGTGGGACGGCGCCGTCGCAGTCGGTGACGCTGACGAACGTGGGGACGACCTCACTGCCGGTGAGCCTGGCGGGCGGGGGGGCGGGCGTGTTCGGCGGGGTGAACGGCTGCGGGTCCACGCTCGCTCCGGGAGCGTCGTGCCCGATCTCCTACGCGTTCAGACCGACGACGACGGGCCCTGCGGCGACGACGGCGACGTTGTCCGTCAACGGCGTGCCGTACTCGCTGGAGTTCTCCGGTACCGGCGTGGATCCGGTGTTGGTGTCGCCCATTCGCCTGGAGTTCGGCGAGGTGGAGGTGGGTCGGACGGCGTCGTCCCAGTCGGTGAGGCTCACGAACGTGTGGACGGCCCCCGTGCCGGTGAGCCTTGCGGGCGGGGGGGCGGGCGTGTTCGGCGGGGTGAACGGCTGCGGGTCCACGCTCGCTCCGGGAGCGTCGTGTCCGATCTCCTACGCGTTCAGACCGACGGTGACCGGGCCGGCGGCCCAGACGGCGACGTTGTCCGTGAACAGTGTCCCGTTCACGTACGATTTCGCCGGCACCGGCGTGGGCCCGCAGCTCCTGGTCACGCCGACGGCGCTGAGCTTCGGCAGCGTGCCGATCGGGAGCACCGCGCCCACGCAGGCCGTGACGGTGACGAACGTGGGGCTCGGAACCGTGGACCTGGTCATCGCGGGCGGCAGCCCGGGTGACCCCTTCAGCGTGGCGCAGAACTGCACGAACGCGCCGCTCGGCCCGGGAGCCACTTGCCAGGTCCTGTACGGATTCTCGCCGACCGCCAGCGGGCTCGCGACATCGACGTCGACCTTCGCCTTGAACGGCCAGCCGTACTCCATCGAGCTCGTCGGGTTCGGGGCCGGCGACGACGGGCCGCTGACCAGCTCGGTCATCCTCAGCCCGAATCCCGTCCAGGTGGGAATCACCGTGGCCCTGAGCGCGTTCATCGATGATCGCGCCACGGGAGGTTCGGACATCGAGTCCGCCGAATACAGTATCGATGGTGGAGCGTGGGTGCCCATGGACGCCACGGACCACGCGTTCGATGCGCCGATGGAGGACGTCAACGCGAGCTTCGCGGCCCCCGCGGCCTCCGGCGACCACACGATCTGTGTTCGCGGCAACGACACCGCCGGCAACACGGGGATGCCCGAGTGTGCGATCCTACATGTCGTCGACCTACGCGGATTCCTTCACGCCCACCCGATCGGATAGCTGAGTGTGCAAGAAGGGGCAGTAGGCGGGATGGGGCACGAGCCCCCCCGTCGCCACTCCTAGCGCCACAGCGGGGCGGCACCGCGAGATGCGGCGCCGCCCCTTGCGTTGCCCGCCGCAGGGGGAGCGCTTTGGCGGTAGCCGCCTATGTTGTCCCGAGGTTGGATCCGCGCCATCCACCAGGCGTGCCCGAGCGTGACCCAGGGCGGGGGCCTTAGCGACTTGATTCTTGCGCAACATGAATACGGCTCACCGTTCTGGGCGGCCGAGGGCCGGACATCGTGAGTGACCTCATCCGCGAGTGCGGTTCCTGCACCGCCTGCTGCGCGGTCCTCGGCGTTCCCGAGCTGGGGAAGGGCACGTACGAGCCCTGCGGGCACCTTCGTACCGGGGGCTGCGGGAGCTACGCGGACCGGCCCCGCTCGTGCCGCACCTTCGAATGCCAGTGGCTGCGTGGCGTGCTGGAGGTCGATGGGAGCATCGACACCGCGCTGCGCCCGGACTCCTGCGGCGTGATCTTCGACTACCAGCCCGATTCGGCGCTCGGAGGGGTGTTCGTGGCGTGGGAGGTCGAGCCGGGCGCGTCGGCCGGTGGACAGGCGAAGGACATCCTCGACGAACTGGCAGAGAGATTCCTGGTCATGGTCATGACCCGCGGTCCGGATGACGGGCAGGGCCACCGCGCGTTCATTGGGCCCCCCGACCTGGTGAGGCGGGCAGCCGACGTGATGAGGGACGCGAGATGACAGGGCTCGAGGTGGCTCTGCCCCATGGTCTTCGTCATCAGGGGCTGGACGCCGGAGAGCCACCACCCCACGAAGGTGAGGAAGGTGGCACGGGCCTTCGGCAGGCCCGAACATGACGAAGGGAAAGCACGACGCGCGCGGCCTCATCGCATACTTCTCGCGGGCCTACCCGGCGAGGAGCTTCGCCATGGTCATCCTGCTCGCGCTCTCTGGGCTGGTCGAGGGCGTGGGCGTCGCTTCGCTCCTTCCGCTCCTCGATCTCGCGTCCACGGGCCCCGACGGCCCGGGAAGCTCGCCGATCGAGGCCTTCTCCCGGAGCCTGGCCCCCCACCCCGATCAGGGAGGTAGTGACTTCAAGGTCCAGGCCTTGCACTACGGGAGAGGGCGTGTGCTCGTAAGTTGATGTTTTCTAAGGTGTTACGTGGCCGTGAGGTGGACCTGCCAGGTGGCCTTCGTCCGGCATTTGTTGTTCGGTCAGGGAAAGGAATTACCGAGGACCCTTCCACCGGCCGCCCGGCAGGCGCCTGCTGACGCACGCGGGCTTGCGGCCCTCTCCTCGAGGGTGTCGCGCGTTCCCGTCGCGCGTTCCCTGACATCAACCGCTTCCACGGGGCCTCGGACATCGATCTCGGACGTGGAAGGCCTGGCGCCGGCCGAGTATTGGGCCGCCTGGGGCGTCGTGGAGGCCCTCGCCGAGGGGGCTTCGGTCGATCTCGTGCGCTTCGAGACGGCCGCTGGCGCCCTTCAGCGCGTCGTGCGCGACGAGGGCGAGCCGGTGGGATGACCGAGCGTGAGCGGGAAGCACGATGTCTCCGCCTGTTCCTCGCTCGGCTCGGCCAGGAGCGAGAGGCGGCCGGAGCTTTCCGGGCCGTTCCTGAGGCCGCTTCGACCCGTACAAGAGCTCGCTTCGGAGGGATAGCCGCGGCGCGACCTCCCCCTCGCCTGCGACGCCCTCCCGGGTAACCCATCCTCCCGTCGAAGCTCCCCGTCCCGCCGTCGCACACGCCAAGTCGTCCACCCTCCAGGCCGCACCGCGCGAGCTCAGGGCCCGCGGGCCGGCGTCACTGCCGCACCGCGGTGCTGAGCTCGGCTCACGGCCCCAGGGCCGCCACCGAGGTCACCACGACCCCGTCCGGTCGGGTGTAGGTAGGCGTATCCGCGCCCACCACCACCAGCGCCCCGCAGCGTTCCCTCTCAGCGTCGGTGAGCTTGCCACGCAGAGCCAGGAGGTTGTCGGAGGCTTCATCGACCCGGTGATGCCCGAGCTTCACCTCCACGCCGACCCAGCGACCGTCCGTGGATTCCACGACGGCATCCACCTCGAGGCCCTTGTTGTCCCGGTAGAAGCGAACCGAGGTCCGATGGGGCTCGCCATAGACCCGCAGATCGTGGACGACCTGTGACTCGAAGAGGAACCCCAACAACTCGATCTCGGCCCCCGCAGTCGCTCGGGTGTCGCCCCGAGCGCGGCGACAGCCAGGGAGGGATCGGCGAGGTGCCTCTTGGGTGTCGCCGCGAGCCGAATGCGGGAACGCAGCTCAGGGCTCCAGCTCTCCTGATCTTCGATGAGAAAGAGGCGCCGCAGGGCGTTCAGATAGTCGTGGAGGGTGGCCTCACTGAGCGGGCGCTCCGCAGTCCGGCCGATGGTGCGTAGGGCGGCGTCGGTGGCCACATTGCGCGCGTAGGACGCGATGAGGCGGCGCACACCGTCCGGGTTGCGGTCGATCCCGTCGATCCGCCGGATGTCGGTGTGCACGATCATGTCCAGGTAGTCGACGTTGGCTTCCAGTGCCTCCCGCGGGGTCAGATCGAGGTTGTCCGGCCATCCCCCGATGGAGAGCGCCTCGGTGACCTGCGTCACCGTGATTCGGTCGCCGACCTGTGGGGCAGGGCCTCCATCGAGCAGCGTGCCGAGGGACACGGCCCCGGTCGACAGCCCCCGTTCCAGGAGGGTCATGGTGCGCATGGACACAGGCGCGATGCGTCGGGCACCCGTGTGGAGCCGGCGGCCCTCCTCGGGGGTGGCCGAGCCCGCCAACAGGAACAGGCCCTTCCTGCGCAGGTCGTCGATGCGACCGCGCACGGCTTCCCAGAGACCCTCCACGAGCTGGTATTCGTCGATGAGCCTCGGGAACTCCCCGTCCAGGACGATCCGCGGATCGATGCGAGCGACCCACGATTTGGACGTGGTTGTGGCGATCAGAGAGGTCGATATCGGAGCCGTGATGGCAGCGTTCCCGCGGCCTCGCTTCTCCAAGCTCGTTGGCCAGAAGGCGGACCCGCTCGTGGGGACCTACGCTGCGACAAGGGTCGAAGATGCCAGAGGGCTACCCTGGGCGCTGCGCCGGTGTTCGGAGACGGGAGCATTCTCGGTGTTGACGCGGCAGGCGGTGTCCCCAAGGGGATTCCACCCTCCAGACGCTGGGCGCCCTGAAGAAGCCCATCGACGGTCTCACCGCGAACGCTTCAACCTTGGATCCTTCCGAAACGAAGAGAGACAGCCTTGGGGTCGACAGCACTCTCGCACACCGCCGTCGTGACGTGAGCGCGGGGGCGACGTTGCCATCGTTGCGGAGACCGGTGTGCGAGTAGGGTGGGCGTTTGTGAGGGCGGCACGAGTTCTTTTGGGCAGAAAAATGACCAGTTGGAGGCGAATTAGCCGCAAGTCAACGAACACCGGACCCCGAGCCACCTGAACTCCGCCGGTTATGTCTTCCTTCCTCGTGGGCCACGGGTCAGTCGGTTCCTCACTCGCGCTGAATCCCGCGCCACGAAGCCGTGCGCAGCTCCGGATAGGCCGCCATGCGTTCGAGCGCCGGGCGTGGAGGATTGCGCGCGACGCCCTGGCAGCCGCGCACGAGGCCGAAGCGCTCGGGCCGGTAGGACCTCAGACGGCTGGCCTTGTCGTCGGTCCTGGTCGGGGACGAGGGAGGACGGGTTGCCGGGGGCGGAGCGCGGGCCCAGGACGACCGGCGTGACGGACGGCCTCTCGGTGCTGGAGGACGGACGCGTCCTGGACGTGGCCAACATCGTCTGGTGCAGGCGAGTCCGCGCCGGATTCGACTGCATCGACCGGCGACGAGCGGCGCGAGCTCGGCGTCCGGGACCTAGGCGAGCATGCCCGCGCCGATCGCAAGGACGGATTCGAGCAGGGCGTCGAGATCCTCCTTTCTCGTCCGATGGTTCCCCACACAGACGCGGATGACAATCCTGCCGTCGATTCGCGTGTGAGACGGAACCGCGACGCCGGATCGCTGGACTTCCCGCAGGAGTCGGAGGTTGAAGTCGTCCTCCTCTTGCTGGGTTGCGCCGGGAACACGGTGGCGGAAGCAGACGATGTGGAGGGTGGCTGGAACCACCAGCTCCAGCGCCTCCTCCGCATCGACGCGGTCAGAGAAGTAGCTGGCGTTCCGACAGCTCCGGTCGACGACGGCCCCGATCCGATCCCACCCCGCGTACCGAAGCGTGAACCAGATCTTCAACGCTCGAAACCCCCGGCTCAGCTCGAGTCCGAAGTCGCACGGCCAATCCACGCCTCCGGAGGCGGAACCCTCGAGCGTTTCCAGGTAGTTGGGCCGATTCCCGAAGGCGGCGCGCTGGATTGATCCGTCCCGGACCAACACACACCCCGCGTCGTAGGGGACCTGGGCCCATTTGTGGAAGTCGAAGGCCAGCGAATCCGCCTTTTGGATCCCCTCGAGGCGCGGGGCGATCTTCGAGCTGAGGATCGCCAACGCTCCGAATGCTCCGTCTACATGCAGCCAGAGGTCCGCCCGGTCACAAACCTCCCTCAGGGCAGTGATCGGATCGATCGCGCCCCGATCGATGGTTCCGGCAGAGGCCAACACCACGAAGGGAACGGAACCCCGTTCCCGGTCCGCCTCGATCGCTTCGTTCAGGGCCGGGACGCTCATGGCTCCATTCTCGTCGACGGGTACCGCGCGCAGCGCGGTCGACCCGAGGCCCAGCAACTCGAACGCCTTCACGACGGAGTTGTGGGCATCGACCGATCCATAGCCTACGAGCTCGGGACCACCCACGAGCCCGGCCGCGCGAACCGCGCCACGCGTGGCCCAATGTCGGGCCACCGCCACACCCAGAAGATTGGCCATGGACGTCCCGCTCACGAGGATCCCTCCGGCCTCCTGGGGGAACTCGAAGAGGTCCCGGCACCATGCGACCACCTGCCGCTCCAGGTGGATCGGCGCCTGATCGCGGCCGCCGACATTGGCGTTGACACAGCCAGCCAGGAACTCGGCCAGGGCTCCTACCGGTGTCCCACCACCGTGGACCCAACCGAAGAAACCGGGGTGGGTGTTACCGAGAACGTAGGAGAGCACATGCGTCTTGAAGTCCTCGTAGATCCGCTCCGCCGGAACGCCGTCCGGGACCGGCGGACCCGGCATCCCGCTCGGAACGGGGCGCCAGGTGGGCTCGTCGCGCGACACCCGGGTCCGAAGCCACTCTCCCATCTCGTCCACCATCTTGTGGGCAAGAGCGTCGAAGGCATCCCAGTCGGAGGGGTCGAGGTCCTGGGTGCGAGGAGTGGTTTCCTTCAACAGTCGTCGAGCGTCCACTAGCCACTCCGCATCGCTTGAATGATCGACCCCGTCGGGGGTGGAGCGCGATCCTTGGCTCATCAGCGCATCCACCGCCATACCCTCGCGGCACAGACGGGTTGCGGTCGCGGTCCGCGTCCCGCACCGTTACTCGCTTCCCGCCAAACCATCGGTCGAGGTGGCGGCCCAGACTTTCCCCAAGTGCTCAGGCCGCGTCTTCGAGGTCCCGGCGTACCCCATCCAAAGGTCGACTGAAAATGCCAGGGTTGTTCGGGGTATTGGGCACGGTCGGTATGCGCGACGACCACCTGACGTCGTTGGGCCAGCGGATGGCCCTCGCAATGAAGACGAGGCCCTGGCTCGGCGTCGAAATACGAACGGCTCCGGGCTTCTGCGGCGGCCAGGTCCATCTCGATCTCCCGCCCCCATCCGGGCATCCCAATGAGAACGAGTCGGCCACGCCGTTTCTTTGGATGGATGGCGAGCTGTTCGAGTCAGGCGCCGAGGACAGCATCGGCCCACCACGGGCGAAGGTGCGGGGCTGGCTCGAGGACGACGGAGCCGGATTGAGGGCGGTGGACGGCTGCTTCGCACTCGCGAATTGGGAACCGGACACGGGCACGTTGACGCTCGCCACTGACCGGCTGGGGTACCGGCCCCTCTACGTCGCACAGCAGAAGGGGTGGTTCGCGTTCGCATCCGAAGTGAAGGCGCTCCTGGCGGTCCTCGACCACCTCCCCGAGGTCGATCAGATCGCGCTCCGGCAGCTCCTCGGATTCGAGGCGGTGCTCGGGGAGCGCACCCTGTGGGAAGGGATCCGTCTCTTGCCTGCAGCGACCGTATGCACGGTCAGCCCGCGGGGGCGCCAGGACCGGACGTACTGGAGCTTCGCCGAGATCCGACGCGATCCCGTCCCCGCCGTGGAGGTCCGGCACGCGTTCGCCCGTCTGTGGCACCGGGAGATCGCGCGTCGACGCCGACCGGGTGTGATGCCGCTGCTCCTCAGCGGCGGCCTGGACTCGCGATTGGTCCTGGCCGAGCTGCGTCGGCAGGGCCAGGATGTCCTGACCCTGACCTTCGGTGAAGCCGGCACGCCGGACATGGAGATCGCAGCCCGCTGCGCCCGACTGGCGCGGGCGCCCCACCGCCGCCTGGTGTTGGACGACAGGAGCTGGTGGCACGGGCGCGAAGAGGCCCTGTGGCAGGTCGACGGGATGGTGAGCGCCATCCATCTGCACGTGGTGCGGGCCAGAGACGAACTGCGCAGCGGCACGCGCTACACGGTGAAGAACCTGGTGGCGAATGCCCTGTTCGGAGGTCGGGGTATCCGGAAGGACACGCTACCCCTATGGCCTGGCGGGCTCGACCAGGAACTGGCCCACCGCTACACACCAAACCCCTTCGTCGAGGTCGGTGAAGCCATCGAGCTGGCCAGGCCCGATACCGCGGCGAGCATGGTCGGACCCAGCCCGATCGCCTTCTCTATCGCACAGTTCTTCCGTCGAAGGACGCTGACCGGCTGTTTGGCGCTCCAGGCCCACTGCGAGGTCGCGATTCCCGGCGTGGACCTCGCCACCCTGGAACTCATGCTGGGCCGCCTGACCGACCAGGATCTCATGAAGTCGCAGTTCTACGCCGACTTCCTGGCCCAGGAGTACCCTGCCTATTTCCGCGATATCCCCTGGCAGCAGACCGGCAGGGGGTTGCGGGAAACCCCTCTGACGCGTGTCGTCCGAAGCGCGCACCGCCGTATCCTGCGTCGTCTCGGTCGCGCTACGAGGTCCCGCAGCTTCGCAGACTACGACCGCCTGGTCGGGGCCTCGGAGCTCATGGGCCGCTACCGCGAAGGCGCTCTGCTCGTCGACGAGTCGCTCGGCGGACGGGCGGCCGGCTACCTGGAGACCATCCCGAGCGCGAAAGGGTGGTCCCATGCCGCCCTCGCGGTCATCTCTGTCGAGGTGTATCTGCGACAGGCGGCTGGGCTGACCGCTGCCCCCGGGCCTCGGGGATGATTCGATCCGCCTACTGAGGTTCCCCGGTTTGGTGGACATCCGAGAAGTGAGGAAACGGAGGTGTCCACATGGCAGAGGAAGGAAGACGTACCCGGCGGAGTTCAGCCGCCGGTTGGTGGAGCCGGTCCGGGCGGGGAGGAGTCCGGAGAGCCTGGTTTCGCGACCGCGCTTCGCGCTCGTTGAGCGATCCATCGTCGTTCCTCCTCGGACCGAGGGTCTTGCTGACAGTGGCCGTCGGTGGATGTCGCATCCGGCCGATCTTGCGCATCATCGGACGCGAGCTGCTCCGAACCGCGTGTCCCATGCATTCCGCAGCGTCTGTCGACGACGGAGCTCCGCTCCGAGGGCGAGTTGGGGCCGCTGGAGCCTCTCTCGTGCTTGATCGCCTGCCCGACGGCGGCCCCCACACGGCGTCGATCGAGCCGGCGAGCAATACGGTGCGGCCGCCGAGATTCGCTCCTCGTCCATCGCCTCCACGTCACCAGCGGCGATCACCAGGGTGTCGGCCGTGGGAAACCTGGAGCACATCTGACTCCGCTCGATTTCCAGCGGGGGACGGCCAGCGATAGGGTATCCCCGTCGGCTCGCACGAGGGTGCCCTCGATCCTCCGTCCAGGCTCGCCGCTCGCCTCGTTCACGCGGATGGCGCCCGCCACGGTAAGGTGAGCGTGGCTCCTCGCCCCGGGAGCGACGGGACCGGCGTGGGCACGTATTGGCGACAGCCGCACACCGTCAGGGCGGTCGCGAGGATGGTCACGATCCTGTGATCACACACACCCTCGCGCAGGCGCTCCCCCGAGCGAGGTCACGCTCTGGTTACGCCTTGAGGAACATCCGACCCGACGGTGGGCACCGTAGCGGTCGATCGGCCACCCCGCCAACGCGGAAACAGACCGACCGGACGGGAATCTGGCGCCGCGACGGGCGCCGACCGATAGTGACCGACATGTCCGGCATTCACCTTCGGCTCCTCGGCGGCGTCCAGCTCGCGGAACACGACGGAGGCGCCGAGCGGCTCGTTCCCGTACCACCCAAGCCGATGGCGCTCCTCGCCTACCTCGCCGTGGCGGGCGCCGACGGACGCTCCCTGCGCCGCGACACCCTGCTTGCGCTCTTCTGGCCCGAGCTTCCCAACGCCCGCGCGCGAGCGGCGCTGAGGCAGGTGTTGTTTCGGGTGCGTCGGATCCTGGGCGCGGGGGCGCTGCGCACCGACCGGGAAAGCGTCTCGTTGGCACCCGGGACGTTGCGGTGCGACGTCGTGGCGTTCGAGCAGGCGCTCGCGGAGGGCGACGCGGCCACCGCCCTCGAGCTCTATCGGGGAGATCTGCTCGAGGGGTTCTACGTCGACGGCATGTCCGGGGAGCTCGAGACGTGGATGGAGCGCGAGCGGGCACGGCTCAAGCGCCGGGCGCTCCGCGTCGGCTGGACGCTCGCGGAGGAGGCCGAGCGGAGTCACGATCCCGTCGCGGCGACCACGTGGGCCCGCCGCGCCGTTGCACTCGAGCCCGACGACGAGATCGTGGTCCGGCGCCTGATCGAGCTCCTGGACCGGTGCGGGGACCAGGCCGGCGCCCTGCGCGCCGCCGCCGACCTCGCGCGACGCATGGGCGGGGAGCTCGGCTCCCGCCCGTCGGCCGAGACGCGGAAGCTCGTGGACGAGATACGGTCGCGCGGGAACCGAGCGGACGCCCCCGGCCCGAAGGGGCTCGGAGCGTCGGAGTCGGCCCGGCCCGTCTCGGTGGGCGGCGCGATCGCGGCAGGCGGGCGACCGGCGGCGGAACCCACCGCCGTGGCTGCGAAGCCGGCCGGTCCCGCCCGCCCCCCGGCGGGGCGCCGCCCGGCGCTGGCGGCCGCGGTGATCGCCGTCGGCCTCGTGACGGTCGGAGGCGGCCTGCTCCTCGGCGCGCGCTCGGGCCGCGGCGCGGCTCCGGCGGTCACCGGGCCGCCTTCCGTCACCATCGCCTCGCCCGTCGCGCGGCGGCTCTACGAGGAGGGGCTCGGCCGCTATTACGCCGGCGACGAGCGCGAGGCCGGACGGCTCCTCCACGCCGCCCTGGCCGAGGACGGCTCGTGCGCGATGTGCGCGTACTTCGCCTCCCTGGCCGATGCACGCTACGACGACAAGGCGGCCGTGCGCATGCTTCGGCTGGCCATGAGCCTCGCGGGTTCCGTCTCGGAGCCGGAGCGTCTGTTCATCCACTACGGCTGGGCCGACGCGGCCAACAGCCCGACCCGCCTCGCCATCGCCGAGTCGCTCGCCGTGCGGTACCGGCCGTGGCCGGAGGCGCAGCTCGCGCTGGGCCAGTCCCTCTGGATGGCGGGCGACTACATAGGTGCGGTTCTTCACCTCCGGAGCGTGATCTCCTCGGATTCGGCCCGGACCGGCGCCGCGAGCGGTGACTGTCCCGCGTGCACCGCGGAATGGCTCCTCGTGAACCTCTACAAGGCGGCCGACTCGCTGCCGACGGCGGTGGAGGTCGCACGGGCCTGGGTTCGGGCGAGCCCGCACTCCCGCAACGCGTGGCTCGAGCTCTCAAACGCGCTCGCGGGATCGGGAAGGTACGACGAGGCGCGGGCCGCGCTGGACAGCAGCACCGCCCACGCGGCGGGAGAGCGTGACGAGCCGATCGGACGCGCGCAGATCGAGATCCGGGCCGGCAACTTTGCGGTGGCGGACGGGCTGTTGAGGACGGTGGCCCTGACCGGCCGGGCCGACAGTCGAGCGGACGCGCTCTGGTGGCTCGTGATCAGCCTAAGGCAGCAGGGCCGGCTTCGCGAAGCGCTCGCCATGGCGAAGGGTCCGCTCCTGTCCGCCGAGCGCGAGTCGACGCTGGCGTCGGGTGCGGCGCTGGTCGCCCAGGGACAGGTGTTGTTCGAGCTCGGCCACTACCCCGAGGCCGCGGCGGACTTCGAGGCGCGGGCGCGCTCCGATCTCGGCCCGGAGCCGGTGGGCGTAGGGAATCGAGCCCGCCGGCTCGCCTGGTTCCTGACGCAGGCAGGCTCGGCGCTGGCGGCGGCCGGCGACACGGTCTCGCTCGCCGCCCTGGCCGACACGGTCCAGGCGTGGGGGGGGCAGAGCGGGCTCGCGCGCGACCGGTGGCTGCACGAGTACCTGCGCGGCCTGCTCTGGATGGCGCGCAAGCGTCCGGAAGAGGCCGTGGCGGCCTTCCGTCGGGCCGTCGTGTCGGAGACGGAGGGCTTCTCTCGGCTCGACCTCGAGCTGGCGAGCGCGCTCCTGGCGCTGGACCGGCCGGACGAGGCTGTGACCCTGCTGCGTCACGCGCTGAGCGGCTCCATCGAGGGCGGCAACTACTACGCGACCCGCACGGAGCTCCAGGAGCTCCTAGCCCGGGCCTTCGACCGGGCCGCCGAGCCGGACAGCGCGACGGCCTACTACGCCCGGGTGGCCCGGGCCTGGCGGTCGGCGGATCCGCCGCTCCAATCCCGAGCGGCGCGTGCCGGTGCGCTCGGCGCGCGCAGCGGACAGCCCCTGGCCACCCGCCCCTGAGCCCCGGGGACCGCCGCTGCGACCCGGTGGCCGGCGCGCGGTGACGGACCTGTAACGCTCTCCTCCTAGCGTTCCGCTCGCGCGCCGTCGGGCTCCGGACCCGGCCGCCGCCGTCCGGTGGGCCGCTTGGTACCCACCGTGCGGCGCTCGCAGCCCACACGTGGGAGGTCGTCATGAAGTCGCTGCTCGCCGCCGTGCTGACGCTGTCGCTGTCCACCACGGTCGCCTCGGCCCAGGGCGTCGTGATCCAGTTGGCGTCCAGGGAGTTTCCGTCGGGTAAGGAGACCCCGTCGGGGACCATCTACATCCAGGGCGGGATCATGCGGGAGGACGACGTGGACGGCAGCGGGCACGTGACCGGGTTCTCGATCATCCGGAACAGCGTCATGTGGATGGTCGACACGGAGGCGCGCACCTACCAGAAGATCGACAAGGCGAGCATGCAGCAGGCGGCCGCGACGATCAAGGCGATGATGGAGGGGATGAAGACGCGGATGGCCAACATGCCCCCCGAGCGCCGTGCCATGATGCAGCAGATGATGGACCGCTACGAGGGGAAGGCGGCGCCCGCGCCCGGGTCCGCGATCACCTTCGTCGACGCGGGCAAGGACGAGACGAGTGGCTCCTACACGTGCCACATCTGGGAGATGCGCCTGGGGGACGAGGCGGAGACGCAGTACTGCGTGGTGCCTTGGAGCTCGGTCCCCGGCGGCGACCAGGCCGAGGCCGCCTGGAAGGAGGTCATGGCGACGATGAGGGACATGATCTCCGAGGTCCCTTTCCCGGGCCTCGCCAAGGAGATGGACGAGCGCTCGAAGATGTTCGTCGATCCGCACGGCTTTCCGGTCATGACGCGCCATATGGAGAGCGGCCAGCCGCTGAGCGAGGACGTCGTTACCAGCATCGAGGAGCAGTCGATCCCGGCCGACCGGTTCGAGATCCCCAAGGGCTACGAGGAGACGTCGCCGCTCAAGGACATAGGAGGGATGGGCCCGGACGGACGATAGAGGCCGACGATGCGAACGCGCTGGCTCGCGGGCGGCGCACTCGTCGCGCTCGTGCTTCTCGCACTCGTAGCCATCAGGCACAGGGCGCGGCCACGCCCACCCTCGCCCGGCGCCGCCGTAGCCGATAGCCAGACCGTCTCGCCCACGGCAGGATCGCCGGAGGCCGCGGAAGCTCCGATCCACGGCCAGATGCAGCTCGTGTCCGAGATCCTCCAGAAGGGCTTGACCGCGGAGCGCGCCGAGCGGCTGTTCAGCTTCGTCGTGGGCCCGCTTCCCGGGGTCCGTGTGCCCCGGGTGGACGGCGGCCGCTACGACTTCGACGGTACCCTGGCCCTCAGCTACATCTACGAGGTCTGGGACTCTCTGACCGACCAGCAGCGCGCCGTCGCGGAAGCGCTGATTCAGCCGCCGGGCGATCGACCCGAACGGGAGCCCCCGACCCGCCCATCCTCCTCGAGCGGGTCTCCCTCCCAGGCGGTGCGCTTCGCCGAGCTGATGCCGGCCGGCTCTCGCGGCGGCGGTGCATGGGCCTTCGACTACCAGAGCCTGGCGAACGACGCGAACGGTGCCCTCGCGTCTCGCATCCCCGGCGCTTCGCCCGTCGCGTTCTTCATCACCGTCGACGACGATCCGCCGACGGGCGCCGATTTTGCTCGCACGTGGACCTGGTACAAGGTCCACTACCCCTGGGGTGACGTCTGGAAGAACCGCGACGGCGGCTGTGAGATCCGAATTCACAACCAGAAGTTCGTGGGACTCCCCCTCACGGACGCCCAGGCCGTCGTCACACACGAGATGTTCCACTGCTACCAGCAGCGAGCCGCAGGGTCCGCGGACGCCGAGATCACGGTGGGCAAGTGGGTCAGCGAGGGCGAAGCCACCTGGGTGATGTTCGCCGTGGTGCCGGGCGCGGATGTGGGCGACTATCTCATCGATGGCGTGTGGAAGCCGTACGGGAATACACCTTCGACGAACTACTCGCTGCGCTCCTATGACGGCGTTGGCGTGTTTGGGCACATGAGCGACGTGGCAGGTTCCTCCGAAGTGTGGCTCAAGCTGCTGCCCCTCGTGCAGATGGATGTGGGCCGGAACGACAAGAAGGCATTCCTGGCCCTGATCCAGGGCCACAATACGGAGTATTGGACGTCGTGGGGCTCGAGCTATTTCGTCGACTCCGGTCACGCGACGTGGACGATGGCCGGGCCGGGGCCCGTACCCTCCGCGGGCCCCACGCCCAACGCCGTCACGATCAGCACCGGCTACAGCGATGCGCTCGTGCCCGTGGGGCTCGACGAGAGCGCGGTATATCGGCTGTCGGGTAGCGCCGACATCGCGATCGTCTCGCTGCTCACCGGATACGGAAGGCTGCACGACAAGGACTATGGCGTCGACGTGGTGCTCGACGAGTCGGGCCCGCTGCATCTCTGCCTCAAGGAGGGCGGCTGCAAGTGCCCCGACGGCTCGCCGGGTGCCTCGCTGATCACGAAGAAGGCCGTCACGCCCCTGTCCGTTGGCATCAACGGAGGCGACGAAGGGGCGCAGCTCACGGTCGAGGGCCGCTCTCTGGACGAGTATTGCAAGCAAAAGGAGCCGGACAGTCCGCCGCCTCCGCCTCCCGGCGGCGGTGGAGGCGGAGGGGGAGGTGGCGACGAGGGCCCCGACCATCCGCCTCCGCCTGGACCACCGCCGGAGGGCGTCGATTGGGGCGACACCCACATCGGTACGTTCGATGGGCTGGGCTACGACTTCCAGGTGACCGGCGAGTATACCCTGATCCGTTCGACGGTGGACGATTTCAGCGTCCAGGTGCGACAGGTGCCCGTCCTGGGGCCGAAGCTGGCGAGCGTCAATCAGGCGGTAGCGACCACGATCGGCGGTCAGCGGCTGACGTTCACGATGGAAAACGGTGCCCCGGTGCTGCGCATCGACGGGAAGGTCGTCACGGGCGCTCCGCCCAGGTTGAAGACGGGCTCGCTCCTCGGGGCCGTCACGGCGTACGGCGGCACCTACATCCTCACCTGGCCGGACGGCACGGTGCTACGGGTGGAGCAGCTGGGCAGCTACGCCATCAACGTGCGGGTCAGACCGGCCGAGTCGCGACGAGGGACCCTGATCGGCCTCCTGGGAAACTTCGACGGCTCGCCCGACAACGACCTGGTCGGACGGGACGACGCGAGGCTCGGCCAGAGCCGGGAGGACATCGACCAGAGGCTGGCGAGCGCCTGGAGGCTGACCGCGCCGATGTCGCTCTTCGACTATCAGCCCGGACAGTCGCCCGACAGCTTCTACGATCCCGATTTCCCTGCCAGGGACGCCGATGCCGCCCGGCTCACCGACTACGCCACGGCGGAGGAGACCTGCCGGGCGCACGGCATCACCGACCCGCGCCTGCTGGAGGACTGCATCCTCGACCTCGCCGTGACGAACAGCTTCGTCTTCGCCAGCCGATACGCGCACGCGCAGCGGGTGCTCGCCGCCCGCGGCGCGCTCGCGAGCCCCACGGCGGCTGTGGCGGCGCCGATCCGGTCGACGTTCTGGGTCGACGGCGACATCCGCGATGCCGCGTCCGAGCCGGAGGTTCGCTTCGAGGCCGCCAAGGGCGACGTGGTCTGGGTGGGCTACGATCCGGATTGCGAGGGCACTTCGAAACAGGGCAACCCCATCGTCCTCGACCTGATGGACCCGACGGGCGAGCTCCTGGTGTGGCACACCGGATGCGACTTCGGCCGCTTCGAGCTGCCTGTCACGGGCTCCTACGCCTTCAAGGGCGTCTTCAAGGACGCGGGCGACACGATCCGGTACCACGTGCCGGTCCGCTTCGCCCGTCCAGACCACCATCAGGAAATCGCGTACGGACAGATCGTCTCGGGCGAGATCGAGCAGTGGGCGGCCCACGACGTGTATGCATGGACGGCCACGGCCGGTGACCTGATCGTGCTCTCCGGGGAGGGATGCACACTGCCCTTCCACACGTCGATCATCGACGCGGACGGCCACGACTACCTCGGCCCCGATTGCAGGACCGGCACCTACTGGAAGGTGCCGCAGGACGGGACCTATCAGCTCGTGGTCAACGGCGGAGAATGGACCCACTCCGAGGTGACCGGGCCCTACCGCTTCGTCTTCCAGGGAGGGAAGCCCGCTCACTAGCCCAAGCACTCGTCGCTCGCGCGACTATGCTGCCACGTCGATCACGTCACCCTTGCGCCAGGCGTACCTGGAGCCCGACAGGGAGATCCGGGTCCGCGAGCCCCGCTCCAGGTCGTCGTCCCCGACGCGGAGTAGCTGGCCACGGCCAGGCGGGTACCTTCCGGAGACAGGCGTGGGGCCTCGAAGTACCCGGTCCCGTCGATCGCCGGTACACTGCGACCGTCGGGGTATCGCCAGACGAGGGAGCTCTGCTCCAGACGCGCCCATGGGGTGAGCCGCCCGCCACATACACGAGCGTGCCGTCGTCCGCCACACCGAAGTTGGGCCCGGCAAGGCCGGGATCGCCGAGCACGGAGGCGGCGGAGCCATGCGTTTCCTCGTCGTTCAGGTCGAAGGGCACCGCAACGAGGCCGGGCCCGGCGGCGCCGCCCAGCATCTCGGCGAAGACGAGGTAACCGCCGCCGACGTACCGGGCCGCGGCGAAGCCCTCCATGACGATCTTCCATGTTCTCGTGTCGCTCGACCTCGTTGTAGATGCGGTCGCGTGGCGTGGGCGCGTCGGGCTGGGGCCGTAACGGAGGGACGAATGCGGCCACGAGCGCCTGATCGCCCTCTCCTGCAAGGGCCGCGGGATCTGCCCCTCGTGCAAAACCCGGCGCATGGCCGAGGTCGCCGCCCACCTCGCCGGCGCGGCCTGCTCGGGAGCACGTGACGGGACCCCGGGTCACGGGAAACGGCGGCAGGGGCGGCGCGAAAGGTGGGTAGCGGGGCGCACCCAACATAGGGAGCGCGGGCGGCCAAGATGGGGGACTCGCCCGAAGAAGGAGGTGCTCCCGCGTGGCATCGTGGAGGCGTTCGCAAGAATCCCCTCCAGCCAAGGAGCCTCCGATGCCGCGCTATCTCGTCGAGCGCACGTTCCCCGCGGGCCTCGCGATTCCGATGGATTCCAACGGCGCCGGCGTCTGCCGGCAGGTCGTGGATCGCAACGCCGAAGAGAGCGTCACGTGGGTGCATTCCTACGTCTCTGACGACCGTCGGAAGACGTTCTGCGTCTACGACGGACCGACGCCCGAGGCCATCCGCCGCGCGGCGGCGCTGAACGACCTCCCCGTGGACCGGATCACCGAGGTCCGAGTCCTCGACCCCTACTTCTACATGTGATCAGGAGAACCTTCGCCATGCGTAGAACCCTGCCCATCCACCGCCTTGCCCAGCTCGCGACCGCGTTCGTGCTCGCGGCTTGCGGCGAGGCACCCACCGGCGTGCCCCAGGAAGCCGGAACCCCCGACGTCGACGACGAGGGCGCGTTGCCGAATGGCAAGACCGGCTTCGGGTACGGCCACGACCGCGACCACCCCCACGGGCGCGGAACGCGGCGTGCCACGGCGCGCTACCAGCGCATCGAGAACGCCCTCGCGGACGGCTACGCCGACATCGACGTGTTCATTCCCGGGATGGGGAACCACTACCTGAAGGCCGATCGACTCGACGATCGCTTCGACCCTTCGCGCCCGGAGCTGCTCGTGTACTGGCCGGCCGGCCATGGTCGCATGCGCCTGGTCGCCGTGGAGTACGCGGTACGGCTGGCTCTGTCGCCCGACCAGCCGCCGGAGGGCTTCACCGGCTCCGCCGACGTGTGGGACCGGAACGAGACCTTCCAGCTGTGGACGCTCCACGCGTGGGTGTGGATGGACAACCCGGATGGGGTCTTCTCCCCGCTCAACCCGCGGCTGCAGTAGCGCGGCTCGATACCGTCCGGCCGGGGGAGCGCTCCCCCGGCCGGCGTTCGCGCGCTGGACGGCCCCGCGGCGCCGGCCGATCCGTCGATGCCTTCGCAGCGAGCCGCGGCGGGTTGGGTGGGGACAGCGCTACCGGGCCGACGCCCCCGGACGGAGGCGTCGAGGCCGGAAGTCGTGACCGGCGACGACCGCCACGGCTGCGCCCTGACGCGCGACGCGCTCGGTCGCCAGCGCCTGGCGGCCCCAGGGCCCATCGGGGCGCGGCTGGCGAGTCGCGGACGGCGTCGAGCACGGATGCGCGACTCAGGTTCGGGTACCGGGCGTACGCCGAGTCGGGAATCGCCTCGACCAGATCTCGAAACGGTCGAGCGTCCACCCATCCACTCCCCAGGAGCCGCTCAGCCTGGGAGGGCCGGGACGAAGTCCTCCGGGCGGGCGAACTCGATGTGCAGGCGGAGACGGTGCCGCCGCCCACCACATTGACCCGAAACGACCCCTCGCGCGGTGCGGTGCGGGCCAGCTCGGACATGAGGGCCCGCAGCGCCTCACGGGTGAGCTCTCGCCTCAACGAGCCCCCCGATCGACGCGAGCGAGGCGGCAGGCATCCGCGAACGAGACCAGTTGGCCCAGCCGGGCATTGTAGCGAGCGTGCGCCAGATCTCCCTCGGCGTCCTGCAACAGCCCGAAGAGTCGGCGCTCCGGGTCCTCGAGAGCCGGCCCGAGGGGAACTCCTTCCCGCCGGAGGCGAGGTGCGGCAATGGACACCGCAAGACTCGCCATGGTACGCGTTCGGCCGCCGTGTCGGCCAGGCTGGCATCGACGACCTCGCCGCCCGGGAGGCCCAACGCCTCGAAGCTCGACTCGCCGAAGCGTCGGCGGATCCAGCGCGCGGTCGCGGCGCGCCGGGCTATCCTCCGTCGAGCCGCAGGCACCATGCCTTCGGCGCGACGACGGCCACCCATGCGACCGTATCGGACGACACATCGGGAAGTACACGCGCACCTTGTCGATCCGGAGGCCATGCTGTCGTGGCGGATCTGGTATCGCATCGAAAGGCCGTGATGAGGCCGGGCGCGACCGTGCGTGGCGTTCGGGGGTAGATCGGTCGAACGGATCCCTCCCGCCGGAGACCCTGCCCATGTTCCCCTTCGTCTCGCTCGGAGGTCGCTGCCGACCTCCGCTGAGCGGGCACGCGTTTCTGGACACGCACACGCGGTCCGACCTATCCTGCGGTTCCTGATGTCGGCTCTCCCCGGACGGAAGGGGGGGCTCGGTCGCCGACATTGGCGAGAGGCCCACCCCTCGGAGGTGCCCATGCCTCGGCCGGCCGGTTCCCTACCGTCGCTGAAGAGTGACCTCCTCCTGCTCCACGCGCCCGCTGTCTTCGAGTTCCGGCGGCGACGTGACATCTACTTCCCCTTCCTCGGGACGTCGGGGGACGTGCCCATCACGCCCCTGTACGAATACTTCCCGATGGGTTTCAAGACCCTCCAGCGGTACCTGACCGAGCGGCAGCACTCGGTGCGGCTCCTCAACCTGAGCTCACTCTTCCTGCGCTATCCCTGGCTCCTCCTCGAGGAGGTCGTGGGCGCGCTCGAAACGCGGTTCATCGGCATCGACCTTCACTGGATGGTACACGTCCAGGGGAGCCTCGCCGTCGCCGAGAAGATCAAGGCTCTGCGTCCGGACATCACGACCATCTTCGGCGGCATCTCCTCTACGTACTACGCCGACGAGCTCATCCGGTACGGCTTCGTCGACATGGTGATGAGGGGCTACGACACCCACGTCCCCATGGACCTCCTCCTCCAGACACCGCGGGGCGCGAACGACTATGGCCACGTTCCCAATCTCCTGTGGAAGGACCGTACCGGCGTCGTCCGGGACAATCCGTTCTCGCACAAGCCGGACTCGTTCGGCTGTGGCATCGACTGGTCCGTCCAGCCCGAGGATCCCGGACGGTCGTCCCTTCCGATCCTCGAGCTCCTCTCCGCCCAGAACGCCGGCTGTGCGTACAACTGCGGATGGTGCGGGGGCTCGCGGGAAGCGTTCCGGCGCATCTTCGGCCGGAAGAAGGCCATGGCCAGGAAGCCGCTCGAGGAGATCGCGTACGAGTTCGAGACGATGGAGCGCCTGTCGAACATCGACCGGTACCACTTCTACTCGGTGGGGTCCTACAACGAGTCGCGGGCCGGGCTCGATCACTTTCTCGATCGTGTCGCCGCGTCACGCTTCAAGTCCATCAGCTACGAACAGTATCACCTCACTCCGGAGGACGTTCTCAGGAGGATGGTCGACGCGAACAAGCGCACGATCATCACCTTGTCCCCCGAGAGCCACGACCCGCACGTGGCCAAGCTCGCGGGGAGAGGCGTCTACACGAACGAGCAGATGGAAGCGTGGCTCGAGCTGGCCCTCGAGGTGGGGGTGTCGGGGATCGACATCTGGTACTTCATCGGGATGCCGGAGCAGGATGCACGATCGGTCCAGGAGATGGTGGACTACTGCGGGTACCTCCTCGAGAAGTTCAAGGGAAGCCCGGTGAATCCCATGGTCTGCCCGATGATCCCCTTCCTCGACCCGGGATCGACGTTCTTCACCTATCCACGCGAAAACGGCTACCGCGTCTTCCACCGCACGGTGGAGGAACACCGTCGCGGCATGGAGCGCGCCTCGATCATCAACCGGATCAACTACGAAACGGACGCGCTGACCCGGCGCGACCTGGTCCACGTGGGCTTCACGGCCGTGCGCAGGCTCATGGAGGCGAAGCGCGACACGGGATTCCTGCCCAGGTCGATGGTGAACGTCTACAACGACCGCATCGACGACGCGTTGGCGTTCATCGACGTCGTGCACGAGGCGGACTGTTTGGAGGATCCCCGTGCCCGAGCCAGCGCCCTGGACGCCCTCGGTGACGACATCGAGGCCCGGAACCGGTCCGTCCTCTTCGGGGGGGTGATGAACCAGGCACTTCCGATCAACCGGGAGGTCGGAGGGCGTTGGTTCGACGAGCTCGGCTGGAGCCCGGCGGTTCTCGACGGGGTCCACGGTAACGCTGCCGAGGGTGTGCCCTCCGACCGATTCAGGGGCGATCAGCTTCCGTATTCGGTCGCGACGACCAGGGGAACGCTGCCCGTTCCCCCCGTCTGAGATCGGGCTTCCGGAGTTGTCCAAGGCGTTGTGCAGCTCGCCACACACGAGATCGGGGCGCCCAACCTCCTGGGAACCTCGCGGCGCGTGCGCCTCGGCCTGAACGCGAAGCCGCCGGACTCGGTGGCATGGGACTCCCGCCTGGGGACGATGTACGACCGACGGTATCGTATCCCGCGAGATCGCCGAGGGCCCGGTACGTCGCGAGGACCTCGGCCGGAGCATCCACTGTCGCCCGCGACCGCCGCAGTGAGGGTTCCGGAAAGGAGCCGTCGACCGGAGCGCCGGAGAACGCCGCGAGCGCGCTCAGCGCGGACCCGTCCATGATCTGGTCGTAGTGAAGGAAGAGCCAGTCCCCTTCGTGGCGATGGACCTGCAGGACGTGCTCGTAGGTGTGACGCCAGCTCTCCATGATCCCCAGCAATGAGAGCGGCGGGCGCGGACGCGCGACGTGCGATAGCCGGAAGGCCCGGATGCTCTGGGCCGTCACTGACGGATCCCGGAACACGCAGACAAAGGCCGTATCCGGGTGCAGCGACGGGCGCCAGGCCGACAGCGTGTAGGAGAGGCGCGGGTCCTTGAGGCAGTATGGGACCTGCCGGGTCAAGGCGCGGATATGGCGCTCTTCGGACGGAGGAGCGACGATGGTCGCTCCCACGGGCACGCTCGCCAGCCACCGCTCACCCTGGGCGAAGCGCCCTCGGTACAGGTACCGGTAGAGGCGACGAAAGGCCCGTGGCGTCTGCGGAATGGACGGGACCGCCTGTCCGAGCAGTCGCTCGTTGATCCGATTGATGTGGACGGTCTCGAAGTAGCCGCGTGGATTGTGGGCATCCCGTTCGATCAGATCGCCGCCCATGAAGTAGCCGCCCGCGGCCAGGCACCCCGCCAGCATGCTCGTGCCGCTTCGCGCGGCACCCAGGATCAGGAGATTGCGCATTGGAGCGAACGTCCGTGGGACAGCCTTCGTCTCTTGCCCTGGTGAGCAACAAGAAACATGCCGGAGCGTAGGGTCACCCCTTGCGGCGCGCCTGGCTCGCGCCCCCCTTCCGCCCTATCCTGGACTCCGCGGCCCCGCCCCCCGCGACGGCGAAAACCCTCCCACGGAGTGAACCCATGGCGCAGGCGTCACGCATCGCCCTCCTCCTCGCGCTGCTTCTCGGGGCCGGGCGCTCGGGAGCCGTGGCGCAGTCGTCCCTTCCCAACATCGTCCTCATGTTCCCCGACAACCTCGGCTGGGGCGAGGTGGGGGCGTACGGCAGCGTGCGCGGGGTGCCCACCCCCCGCATCGACCAGCTCGCCGCCGAGGGGATCCGGCTGAACAATTTCAACGTGGAGTTCTCCTGCGTGGTGTCCCGGACGGCCCTGCTCACGGGGCGCTACGCCATCCGTGCCGGGGCGGCGCAGCCGTCGGGGATCACGCTCTGGGAGGTCACCATCGCCGAGGCGCTCAAGCCCCTCGGGTACGCGACCGGGCTCTTCGGCAAGTGGCACCTGGGCGGCTACGACTGGTGGGGCAAGCGGGAGCCCACCCAGCAGGGCTTCGACGAGTGGTTCGGGATCCCCTTGTCGAGCAACGAAGCGCAGGGCACGACCAACACGCTCCCCGAGAACGCGGAGCCCTACATCTGGGAGGGGAAGGCCGGCCAGCCGGCCACCCGGGTCCGCCCGTTCAACGTCGAGACGCGCCCCCTGGTGGACCGGGAAGCGGCGGAGCGGGGCATCGCCTTCATGGAGCGGGCCGTGGCCGCGCACCGGCCGTTCTTCTTCTACTATCCGGTGACGCAGATCCATTTTCCCGCCCTCCCCCACCCGGACTTCGCCGGCACGACCGGCGCGGGTGACCTGGGCGACGCCATGGCGGACCTGGACCACAACGTCGGGCTGGTCGTGGACGCCCTGGAGCGCCTGGGCATCGCCGACAACACCCTCGTCTTCTGGTGCACGGACAACGGCTCGGAGATGCGCCGCCCCTGGCGCGGGTCGTCCGGCCCCTGGAACGGGTTCTACAACACCGTCATGGAGGGCGGCATCCGGGTGCCGTGCATCGTCCGCTGGCCCGGCCACATCCCGGCGGGGCAGGTCTCCAACGAGATCGTGCACCAGGTGGACTTCTTCCCGACCATCGCGGCCGCGGTGGGGGCGGACATCGTGCCCCACGACCGCGCCATCGACGGCGTGGACCAGCTCCCGTTCCTGGAGGGGAAGCAGGCCCACTCGAACCGCGAGAGCGTCCTCTTCTTCACGGCCAACGACCAGGAGGTCCCGCACGCGGTCAAGTGGCACGACTGGAAGTTCCACTACGTCTACCAGCCGGAGCCTCGCCGGACCGAGGAGCCGGCCATGCGGCTGTTCAACCTGCGCTCGGATCCGAAGGAGGAGTCGGACGTGAAGGACGCGAACCCCTGGGCGATCAGCGTCATGGACTCGCTGGTGGCCGCCTTCTGGGCGACCACCGAGCGCTACCCGAACGTGCCCCAGGCCGCGCCCGATCCGTACGTGCCTCCGGGCCGGGAGCGCTGAGGGGGGGGCCCGGCCGGCCTACTTCCGGACGTACGCCGAGTGGGCCCTGGTCGAGGGCCCGCCCAGGACGCCGGCGCGCACGGCCTCCACCACGAGGGATCCTTCGGGGCCGAGCGCGAGCCTCCTGACCACCTGGCTGCTGTCCGGCTCCCCGACCACCGCGTCGGGGTAGTGGTACGTGGTCGTCACCACCAGGGTGTCGCCCTCCCAACGGACCCGGGAGACCTCACGCTGGATCCCCCGGCCCATCATGACCGTGCCGGTCGTGGGCGAGCCGTCCAGCGCGAACGCGAATCGGAGGGGGGCCTGCATGTCGCCCCGGACGAAGAACGCGTACTCGAGGACCAGGCTGTCGGCGTCCTGACCCAGCGTGATGTCGTCGCCCCAACCGCTGCCCAGGCCCGACGGCTCGTCCGCGGGAGCGGGGGCACGGGTCCAGGACCCGGAGAAGTCCGGGTGTGCCTGGGCCGCCAGCGCCGCGGCCACGGGGCCGGCTCCGACGGACGCGACCAGCGCGAGCGCCGCCGCCAGGGTGTTTCCGGTCACGTCTGCCTCATGGGTCGCAGGGCGAGGATCGTCGTAAGGGGAGGAGGCCCGCGATCGGAGGCACTTCGTCCCCGTCGACCACTACCCTACATGCCGCACCCCCGGACGGACAGGAGCGTGTCGTCACCACGGTACGTCAGCGCACCTGGAAGGTGATCGGGAAGGACACCCATACGGGGACCCGGGTGTCGCGGTTCAGGGCCGGGGAGAAGCGGTACGCGTCCGCCACCTGGAGCGCGGCATCGTCGAGAGCCCGGTGCCCCGAGCTCTGATCGACGCGCACGTCCCGCACGACGCCGTTCTCGTCGATGAAGAAGTACACGCGCACGGTGCCGCCGATGCCGGCGTCACGGAGCAGCGGTGGGTAGGCGCGCCCCATGGCGCGCACGACCTCGTCGATGTTGAGGATCGTCGGAGCGACGGTGAAGGGCGTGAATCGAGGGCTCTGCGCCATGTCCTCGGTGACGTTCTCGGGGGGTGGCGGCAGCTCGTTGACCGGGTTCCGCTCGAATGTCGTGGGGGGGATCGTGAAGTCGTCGTCGAGGACGGTCTCCGCGGCGACGGGCGACGCGGGGCGGGTGAGGCGGGCCGGCTCGGGCGGGATCTCGATCTCGGGCGGCAGCTCGAGCGCCACGAGCCCCGGGTCCGTGACCGCGATCCCTGGCGCGCTGAGCTCGGGCCAGAGGGCGAAGATCGCGAAGTGGATCACGGTCGCCAGTACCATGGAACCCCAGAACCAGGATCTGAACGAGGTCTTCAGGCGTTCGTTCGCGGCCCGGGGGAGGGCCGTTGCGGCCGAGGTGGGTGCGATGTCCATGGTGCCTCCTTCGGTGTTCGCTGGTCGGGACTCCGCGTTCGTGGATCCGACGCATCAGCGTGGCCGATTTGCACACACGGGGGCCGATCGACCGTCGGCCGGCGTGTCGCCGCGCTCAGGAAGACGGGCCCAGGAGCCGAAACTATCCGGTAACCGAGACCCTGCACGGGCCCACACTGTGCGGCCCGCGGGGCCGGACCACGATCCTGGACCACCATGCAGCGACTCGACACGGCCAAGGCGACAGCGCTCCTCGGCGGAAGCGCCTCTTTCCGGGAGGTGCCTGGGCGCGTGCTCGATGCTCTGCCCCAGCGCATCTTCTGGATCGACGGGGATGGCGTCCTTCAGGGCTGCAACCGGGCGTTCGCGGGCTCGCGCGGCTTCGCGACCGCCGACGCGCTGATCGCGGCCGCGGCTGCCGGCGCGCCCTCGACGTCCGATGCGGCTTGGCTCGACGACCTCGCGGCGTTGGCCTCGGGTGAGGATGCGGACGATCGCGAGGAATGCCGCACGCTGCCGGATGGCACGGCCCGATGGGCTCGGTGCACGCGGACCCCGCTCCTGGACGACGAGGGACGCCTCGTGGGGATGGTCGGCACCGAAGAGGACGTCACCGACCGGAAGGACGCCGAAGCCGCGCTCAGGGAGTCGAGCAGCCTCCTCGACATGCTGCTCGCGAACACCCCCGACTACGTCTATTTCAAGGACATGAAGTCACGGTTCGTTCGCTACAGCCACCGCTTCGTGCAGCTCCTTGGCCTCTCCGATCCCGAGGCGCTGAAGGGGAAGAGCGACTTCGACCTCTTCACCGACGAGCACGCCCTCGCCGCCTACGAGGACGAGCAGCGGATCATCGAGACCGGCCGGCCGCTCGTGGGCAAGCTGGAGAAGGAGACCTACATCGGCGGGCGGGTCGGGTGGGCGTTGACGTCGAAGCTCCCGTGGCGGGACGCGGACGGGGCCATCGTCGGCACGTTCGGCATCTCGAAGGACGTCACCGAGCTCAAGGAGGCGGAGTCGCGGCTCGAGAGCGCACACCACCGCCTGGTCGAGACCTCGCGTCTGGCCGGCATGGCCGAGGTCGCCACCGACGTCCTGCACAACGTCGGCAACGTGCTCAACAGCGTGAACGTCTCGTCCACGCTCATGATGGACCAGATCAAGGGCTCCAAGGCGGACGGCCTCACGAAGCTCGCGGAGCTCCTGGCCGCGCAGGGAGAGGGGCTGGGCGACTTCTTCTCGAACGACCCGCGCGGCCCGCGCATTCCGGGCTACCTGACCGCGCTGTCCGGGCAGCTCGGAGCGGAGCGCACGTCGCTCACTGCCCGGCTGGACCAGCTGCAGAAGCACATCGACCACATCAAGCAGATCGTGGAGATGCAGCAGAGCTACGCGAAGGTCGCCGGTGTCCTCGAATCGGTCAGCCCGCGGCAGCTGCTCGACGATGCGCTCGCCATGAACGGCGCCGCCCTGACGAGGCACCGGATCCAGACGCGGGTCGAGATCGAGGAGGTCGGGGAGATCGTCACCGACAAGCACAAGGTGCTCCAGATCCTCGTGAACCTCATCCGCAACGCCAAGTACGCCGTCGACGAGGCCGCCGGGCAGGAGCGCTTCGTCACGCTGCGCGTCATCGGCACCGAGGACAGCGTCTGCTTCGAGGTCGCCGATACGGGCGTGGGCATCCAGGCGGAGAACCTCACGCGGATCTTCTGCCACGGATTCACCACGCGCCGGGGAGGCCATGGCTTCGGGCTCCACAGCGGTGCCCTCGCGGCGAAGGAGCTGAAGGGATCCCTGGTGGGGCACAGCGACGGCCCCGGCAAGGGGGCCGTGTTCACGTTGACGCTGCCCAGGGACCCGCCCTCGCGCTCCGACGAGGCACCGGCCGGAGCGGCCGGTGAGATCTCGCCGTGCGACGTCCTCCCGGCCTGACCGAGTCCGACCTGCCGTGCTCTCCCGGACCTCCGACGCGCGCATCCTCGTGGTGGACGACGCGCGGGCGATCCACGAGGACTTCCGACGCATCCTCGCGCGCGACGAGGGCCGCAACACGGAGCTGGAGGCGTTGGAGGCCGACCTCTTCGGGGCGGAATCGGCCACGGAGGGCGGCACCTCCTACACGCTCGACTCCGCGTACCAGGGGCAGGAGGCGCTCGCCATGGTCGAGGCGGCGCGGAGCGCGGGAGCTCCCTACTCGCTCGCCTTCGTCGACATGCGCATGCCGCCGGGGTGGGACGGACTCGAGACGATCCGCCGCATCTGGCAGGTGGACGATCGCATCGAGATCGTCATCTGCACCGCCTACTCCGATCGGTCGTGGCAGGACATCCACGACACGCTCGGCGACAGCGACAAGCTCCTGATCATCAAGAAGCCGTTCGACGTGCTGGAGGTGAAGCAGGCCGCGCGCGCGCTCGTGACGAAGTGGGCGCTCCAACGCGAGGTCGAGGATCGCCTGCAGGACCTGGAAGGCATGGTACGGCGACGCACCGCCGACCTCGAGTGCCTCAACGAGGAGCTCCGGAAGCAGATCGCCGACCGGGAGAGGATGGAGATCGAGCTCAGGCACGCGCAGAAGCTCGAAGCGGTCGGGCTGCTCGCGGCCGGGATCGCGCACGAGATCAACACGCCCATTCAGTTCGTGGGGGACAGCACGCAATTCCTGCGCGGCGGGTTCGACGACCTGCTCCGGCTCCTCGACGCGTACAGTCAGGCGGTCGGCGCGACCGGCGACGAGGAACGGGCGCGGCTCGAGGCGACGCTCAAGCCGGCGGAGGAGGCCGCGGATCTGGAGTACCTCCGGGAGGAGATCCCCGAGGCGTTCAAGCGCACGCTCGACGGTGTCCGACGCGTGGCCGACATCGTCAAGGCGATGAAGCAGTTCGGCCATCCCGACGGACGCACCAAGGACCATGCGAACCTGAACGAGGCGCTGCAGAACACCCTCGTCGTAGCCCGCCACGAGTACAAGTACGTCGCCACCGTCGAGACCGAGCTCGGCTGCATCCCCCTCGTGCCCTGTCACATCGGGGACATGAACCAGGTCTTCCTCAACCTCATCGTGAACGCCGCGCATGCCGTCGCGGACGCGGTGGCGGACTCGGGCGGGCTGGGGGTCATCCGCGTACGCACGCGCGACGAGGGAGACGACGTGGTCGTGACCGTGGAGGACAGCGGCCGCGGTATCCCCGAGGAGATCAGGACCCGGATCCTCGATCCGTTCTTCACGACGAAGGCGGTCGGCAAGGGCACCGGCCAGGGGCTCGCGATCGCCCGCTCGATCGTCGTGGACAAGCACGGGGGATCCCTCTGGTTCGAGACCGCCGAGGGGAGGGGGTCCGCCTTCCATGTCCGCCTCCCGAAGCAGGCGACCTCCTCCCCGTCGCCGTCGGTGGCGCGCGCCGCCTCCTAGTGCGTCGCTGATCGAGGCCGAGCGCACCGTAGGGTCGGGTCGGCGACGGAGCAAGGGTGAGCGCGTGCCGTAGGCCGGCCAGCGGCCCGTCACTCCGACCGCAGGGCGCTCACCGGGTCCACACGCGTGGCCTTCCGTGCCGGCATGAGCACGGCCAGCGCGCAAACCGCCAGGATGAGCGCGGTCACCCCGCCGAAGACCGCCGGGTCGGTGGGCTCGACCTGGAAGAGGAGGCTCTTCATGACCCGTCCACCTTCCAGGGCGACGCCGAGACCCACCAGCACCCCGGCCAGCGTGGGCAGCGCGGCTTGCCGGAACACCAGGCCCGTGATCTCGGCCCGCCGGGCGCCGAGGGCGATGCGCACACCGATCTCACGGGTACGCCGGGACACGAGGTACGCCACCACCCCATAGAGGCCGACCCCAGCCAGAAGCACCGCCAGACCCGCGAAGACCCCGACCAACATGAGATAGAAGCGGGTCGGCGCCGTGTCGGCGCGCATGGCCTGCTGGAGGGTCTGGACGTCGGTGGGAACCACGTTGGGATCCAGGGCCGCCAGCTCCCGCCGGGCGCTGGCCAGCGCGGACCCGCCCATCCCCGGGCGGGACTTGATGTGAACGGTGGCGAAGCCCGGACCGAACTGGGCCAGCGGGACGTAGATGGCCGCCTCCGGGGCCCGGGCGAGACTCCTGCGGACGTCGTGGACCACACCCACCACGGTCCAGGTAGGCTGCCCGTACCCGAAGGCCGCGGTGATGTACACCCGCCTGCCCATCACGTCCTCGCCGGGGAAGTTCTCGCGGACGAAGGTCTCGTTCACCACCGCCACGGGCTGGGTGTCCAGCCGATCGGCGGCCGCCAACGCTCGTCCCCTGAGGAGTCGGAGCCCCATGGCGTCGAAGTAGCCCGGCGTCACCGAGTGGATGGCCGAATAGGTCTCCTCGCCTCGCTCCGGGGTGGGTCTCCCCTCCACGAGGACCTCGCCGTTGATGTTGCCACGCGTCATGGGGGCGCCGTAGGCGGACCCCACCGCCTCCACGCCCGGCAGCGCGCCCAGACGGACCTCGAGCTCGTCGAAGAAGGTGGTGATGGCCGGGAGGCTGTCGTACCGACCCCCGGGAAGACTCACGGTGAAGCGCGAGACGTCGCGGCCGTCGAAGCCCTTGTCGACCCCGTAGAGACGTCCGAGGCTCCGCGTGAGGAGCCCCGCACCCGCCAACAGGGCCAGGGAAAGCGCGACCTCGGTAGCCAGGAGCCAGGAGCGCGCACGGCCCTCCCGACGGGAGTCGCCGGACCGACCCGCTGCCGAGAGATGTCCGGAGATGCTTCCGCCGGCGAGCCGCAACGCGGGACTCAGGCCGAAGAGGAGGGCCACCACCAGGGTCAGCCCGCCGGCGAAGGCCAGGACGGTGCCATCGAGGCCCACCTGGTCCAGGCGTGGGATGGCGTCGTTGGCCATGCGTCCGAGCGCCGCCACCAGACCATACGCCAGCAGGACGCCGAGGAGGCCGCCCACACCGGCGAGGACCACGCTCTCGGTGAGCACCTGGGCGACCAGCCGCCCCCGGGAGGCGCCCAGGGCGGAGCGCACGGCCACCTCCCCGCCCCGTGTGGAGGCGCGGACCAGGAGGAGGTTGGCCACGTTGGCGCACACGATGAGGAGGACCAGGGCGACCGCGCCCAGGACGATCCAGAGGCCCATCCTCACGTCACCCACGGTGTAGTCGATGAGCCGTTCGAAACGCAGGATCTCCCCGAAGTTCGAGTCGGGGAAGTCCGTGCTCAGCGAAGTGGAGAGCGCGGCCAGCTCCTCGTCGGCCTGGACGGGCGTCGTTCCGGGCGCCAGGCGCCCCACCGCGCCCTGATAGGTGTGACACCCCCGACCGCACCCGTCCGGATTCAGTCGGTACGGCGTCCAGACCTGGGTGCCTGCGGGGAAGTCGAAACCGGAGGGCGTCACCCCGACGATCTCGTAGGCCGCCTCGGAGAGCTCCAGGGTGCTCCCCACCACGTCGGGGCGCCCCCCCAGGTGACTCTGCCAGAAGTCGTGGCTCACGACGACGACCCGGGGGGCGCCCACCTGGTTCTCCTCGTGTCGGAGGTCGCGACCGAGGGCGGGTGCCAGTCCGAAGACCGAGAGGAGGCCGCCGGTGACACGCGTCGCCTCCACGCGCTCCGGATGATCCACACCCGTGAGGGTGAAGCCACCCGGGGACACGCCTTCCAGCCCCACGAGGGTCTTCATGGCGCGGGCGCTCTCGATGTCCGGCTGGGACAGGTAGCCGCGGGCTGGCGGGCCGTCGCCGTCCGACGCCCAGACCATGAAGAGCCTCGTGGGCTCGGGGTAGGGGAGGGGCTGGAGGAGCACCCCGTGGATGACGCTGAAGACACCCGTGGTGGCGCCGACCCCGAGGGCCAGGGTCAGGATCGCCACCAGGGCGAAGCCGGGCCGCCGGAGGAGGGAGCGGAGGGCGAAGCGGATGTCCTGGACGAGGCGATCCATGAGGTTGCCTGTGTCGGAGGGGGCAGATGAGGCGTGCGGCGCGCCGGCGGCCGCGCCCCGGACCGGATTGGAGGGCCGTAGCCACTCCAGAACCGCCATCCCGAGGAGGTTCAGGGTGGCGCGGAACAGGACCAGGGCGGCGTGGATCCCGCTCCGCCTCCGGGCGTCCGCTACCCGGTCGCGGAGGGCCTCGGCCATGTCGGCGCCGAAGGTCCGCCGGAAGGAGGGTGGGAAGAGTCGAGGGAGTGCCCTCGCCCATGCCTCCACCAGGGCGTCGGGAGGCCCCGGCTGTCGGCGGCTCACGACCTCCCCCGCTCCGGAAGGAGGTGGCGGGCCCGTGCCAGGTCGAGGACTCGATCCAGGCGGGCGGCCTCGGCCTCCAGGGCAGCCCGCCCCGCGCGCGTAAGGTCGTAGTACTTCCGCTCACGCCCGGGATGGACATCCTCGGCCTCGGACGGAGGCGGGGCCTCGCGGACCAGACCCGAGCCCATGAGGCGGGAGAGGACACGGTACAGGGAGCCGATCTCGGGGCTCACGGCTCCCCCCGACTCCTCCACCACCGCTTTCATGATGGCGTAGCCGTAGAGCGCGCCCCCGCTGAGGACGAGGAGTACGTGGAGGTCCGTGGGAGAGAGTGCCGAGGCGTCGTTGGAGGTCATGGGGGCTTCGGGGAGGAAGCGCGGGGGGGCCGCCCGCTGCCGTCGCATACATGCCCATTGCATGTATTAAGACGCCACCATGGCCGCAAAGGTTGCAGCAGCGAGCGCGCACGACCTCTGGGGGAGGAGGCCGCGGCGGAGAGGTAGGCGCGGAAGTCCGCCCCACATGGGAAGAATGTGGGGCGGTTGCCCTCAGACCAGGACCGCGAGGACCTCGCCGACGAGCGTCCGGGATGCCTCGACGAACCTCGACAGGCTCCGCCGCGTCTGTTCGATCTGGTGCTGGCGATGCTCGAGCTCTTCCAGCATCTGGTCGCGGAGCTTGGCCCAGCTCTCCATGCTCTTTTCCAGCGTCGCGGCGGCGACCTGCGCTTCGGCGGTGTCGCTCAGCGTGAGCGTCTCGATCTTCGTGACGAGGTTCTGCGATCCCTGCCGGGCGGTATGTGAGTATTCGATCTCCGCCGGGTAGGAGGTCTGCGGGGACGCGGCCATCTTCTGGACGGCCCGCGCGACCTCCTGGAGCTGCTTCAGCTCGTTGTTCTTCGCGGCGACCTCGTTCGCGACGTCGCTCTTCAGCGAGAGCGCTCCGGCCTCGGCGACGATGGCCAGGTCCTCCGAGGCCTTGGTCACGCGGTCGGCCGTGCCCTCCGGGAAGAGGATCCAGCCCCTGGCTTCCGCCGTCCGGACCAATGCACGTCGCAACTGATCGCGCTGGCGCACGTTCAGGCTGCCGTCCTGTCGCGTCCTCTCGAGCGCGAGCATGGCGACCTTCCGTCCGAGCTCCAGGACCTCCGGATCCTCTTCGACCGGCTTCACCCGCTTCGCGCGACTTCCGTTCCTGGATCCAGGCACTTTCGACCCTCCGAGACAGAATGAACCTGCACTATACCCCGAAGTGTTCCAGAAGATCGCGGCGGCGCTGGGGAGCGTAGGCGGAGGCCGGTTCCGCCGCCCACTCGACCCGGGAACCCGTCGAGGATGGCGCAGCTGGCCGCACGGCTCAGGCCCGTTCCTCCAGCTCCGCCCACCGGGTGTACGCCGCCTCGATCTCGGCGGGGAGGCTCTGCGAGCGCTCGGTCGCCTCGCGGATGCCCTCGGCTCGGCCGCGGTAGAAGTCCGGATCGGCCATGCGCGCATGGATCGCCTCCAGCGCGCGCTCCATCGCCTCGATGCGGCCGGGGAGCGCCTCCCACTCCTTCTTCTCGGCGAAGCTCAGCCTCTTCGGCTTGCCGGGGGTGGCGGACGTCACGGGCCGTGACGCCGGCTTCGTCCTCCTGGGTGCGGGGGGCTCGGCATCCGCCTGCCGGGCCAGGGTGCGCTGCCAGTCGGAGTAGCCGCCGACGTACTCCTTGACCCCCCCGTCGCCCTCGAACACCAGCGTGCTCGAGCACAGGTTGTCGAGGAACGCGCGGTCGTGGCTCACCGCCAGCACGGTGCCGCCGAACTCGACCAGGCGCGCCTCCAGCAGCTCGAGGGTCTCGGCGTCCAGGTCGTTCGTCGGCTCGTCCAGCACGAGGACGTTGGCCGGCTGCGTGAACAGCCGAGCCAGCAACAGGCGATTGCGCTCGCCGCCGGAGAGGACCGAGACGGGCTGGCGCGCGCGCTCCGACGAGAAGAGGAAGTCCTCGAGGTAGGAGAAGACGTGGCGTCGCTCGCCGCCGATCGTCACGTGGTCGCCCCCGTGGCCGACGCTCTCGACGACGGTGCGCGCTTCGTCGAGCTGAGCGCGGTGCTGGTCGAAGTAGCCGACCTTCAGCGCGACGCCGTGCTCGATCGAGCCCGCCAAAGGCTCGAGGCGGTGGAGCAGCAGGTTGAGCAGGGTGGTCTTGCCCGATCCGTTCGGCCCGATGATTCCGACCTTGTCGCCGCGCAGCAGCGTGGTCGAGAAGTCCTTCAGCACCACCTGATCGCCCCAGGCGAAGTCGACATGGCGGGCCGTGATGATCCGCGCGCCGGACCTCTCGGCCTGCTGGATCGTCATCTTCACCTGGCCGACGCGCTCGCGCCGATTCGCGCGCTCGGCGCGCATGGCCTTCAGCGCCCGGACGCGGCCCTCGTTGCGGGTACGGCGCGCCTTGATGCCCTGGCGGATCCAGGCCTCCTCGGCGTCGAGCTTGCGGTCCTGCAGCGCCCACTCCCGCTCCTCGGCCGCGAGCAGCTCCTCCTTTCGGCGCAGGTAGGTCGGATAGTCGCATGCCCACGAGGTGAGGCGGCCCCGGTCCAGCTCGGCGATGCGCGTCGCCAGCCGCTGCAGGAAGGCGCGGTCGTGGGTGACGAAGAGCAGGCTGCCCGTCCAGCGCAGGAGGAATCGCTCCAGCCAATCGATGCTCTCGAGGTCGAGGTGGTTCGTCGGCTCGTCGAGCAACAGGAGGTCCGGCTCCAGCGCGAGGGCGCGGCCGAGCAGGGCGCGCCGCTTCTGGCCGCCGGAGAGCATCCCGAAGACGTCGTCCGGGTCGAGCTCGAGCAGCGAGCAGAGCCGCTGCACCGGATGATCGGCGTCGGTGGTGTGGGGCAGCCCCGAGCGGACGACGTCCCCGACCGTGCCGGTCACGCCGGGCGGCACCTCCTGCGTGAGGAGCGACACGCGCACGCCCGACTCGCGCGCCACGTCGCCCGCGTCGGGCGTGACCTGTCCGGCGAGGATCTTCAGGAGGGTGGACTTGCCCTCACCGTTGCGCCCGACCAGGCCGATCCGCTCGGCGCGCTCGACCTGGAGCGACGCGTCGTCGAGAAGGGGACGGCCGCCGAACGCGATGCGGAGGTTCCGACAGGAAAGGAGGGCCATGGCGGGGAAAGATCGCCGAAGCGGGCGCGCGCGTCAGGGGCCTCGCGTCGCCGCCGCCCCCGCGGCCGGCGAGCGTCCGCGAGATGGCGTCGGCGTCCGCCCTGGCCGGCGACCGGCGGGAACCCGGCGTCACCGACACCATCGTCCAATGGCCTGCTCTTTGCGGGTGCTGATAGCCTGAAGCGTCAGCGTGTCGACAACGCGAGGAGATCCCATGCCCAGTCGAAAGACCGCCACGAAATCGCCGGACGGACGGAAGAGCCCCGGCGAGATCGACCACGCCAGAGCGATTCGCCGCGCGCCCCTGGACACACCGAGCGGGCTCGGGGCCGCGGCCACCCGTGACATCTCGGCGGCGTTGACCAAGACGCTTGCGGACGTGTACGCCCTCTACATCAAGACGAAGAACTTCCACTGGCACATGTCGGGCCCCCATTTCCGGGACTACCACCTGCTCCTCGACGAGCAGGCGGCGGAGCTGCTCGCGATCGCCGATCCCATGGCCGAACGCGCGCGCAAGGTGGGCGGGACGACGCTCCGCTCGATCGGCCACGTCGCGCGCCTCCAACGCATCCTCGACAACGACGCCGAGTACGTGAACCCGTTGGACATGCTGGCCGAGCTTCGCGACGACAATCGCCAGCTCGCGGACATGCTGCGGGAGACCCACGCCGTCTGCTCGGAGCACGGGGACGTGGCGAGCACGAGCCTCATCGAGGTCTGGATCGACGAATCGGAGCGGAGGGTGTGGTTCCTGTTCGAGGCCACACGGCGAGGCGTGGATCCCGAACGATGAGGGGGCGGCTCCGGCCGCTCATTGCGCCAGGACCTGGTGCACCGCCGCGATCGCGACGGACCCCTCCCCGACCGCGGAAGCCACCCGCTTGATGCTCCCCGCTCGAACGTCGCCGACCGCGAAGACCCCCGGCCGGCTCGTCTCGAGAAGGTGGGGCCTGCGCGCCAGCGGCCACGTCGCGGCCTCCAGATCCTCCGGGGACAGGTCCGCGCCGGTCTTGACGAACCCCCCGGGATCGAGCGCGAGGCAGTCGGCCAGCCATCCGGTGCCCGGCACCGCCCCGGTCATGGAGAACACGTGGCGGATGGGGTGGACCTCGAGCCGACCGGTCGGGTTGTGCCTCCACGTGACCTGCTCCACGTGCTGCTCCCCGGCGAGCGTGACCACCTCCGCGCACGGATGCTGGACGATCGCAGGATGGTCCTCGATGCGCCGGATCAGGTATCGGGACATCGTCTCCCTCAGCGCCGCCGACCGGATGACCATGTGCACCCGTCGGGCGACGCCGGCGAGGAAGACCGCGGCCTGTCCCGCCGAGTTGCCTCCACCGATCACCACCACGTCCTCGCCGGAGCAGAGCTGGGCTTCCATCGGCGTCGCGGCGTAGTACACCCCGGCGCCCTCGAACCGGCCGAGGCCCTCCAGCGGGAGGCGCCGGTACTCCGCGCCCGTGGCGACGACCACCGTTCGCGCGAGGATCCGGCGCCCATCCCCGCATTCGACCGCGTACGGACGTCGCGCGCAGTCCAGCCGACTGGCCCGCGACGCGATCGTGAGCTGCGCGCCGAAGCGGAGCGCCTGGCTGTGGGCCCGGGCCGCGAGGTCCTGGCCGGAGATCCCGGACGGAAACCCCAGGTAGTTCTCGATCCGGGAGCTGGCGCCGGCCTGCCCCCCCGATGCCGTGGATTCCAGGACGAGGACGTCGAGGCCCTCCGAGGCGCCGTACACCGCCGCGGCGAGGCCGGCCGGCCCGGCGCCGACGATCACGAGATCCCGGGTACGCGTGGGGTCGATCACGTCGTTGAGGCCCAGGCAGTCCGCGATCTGCTGGTTGCTGGGATTCCGCAACACCAGCTCGCCGTGGCAGATGATCACGGGGATGTCGGCCGGCCCGACCTCGAAGCGATCCAGCAGCTCCTGGACGCTGGCGTCCCGGTCCAGGTCCACCAGCGTGTACGGATAGCCGTTGCGTGTGAGGAAGCCGCGGACGCGCAGCGTCCCCTGGCAATGGCTCGAGCCCAGGACGACGGTGTCGCCCGAGCGGTTGGCGATCAGCCCGACGCGGCGCAGGACGAAGGCGCGCATCACGACGTCGCTCAGCTCGCCGTCCATCTGGATCAGACCGAGCAGGTCGCTCCGACTCACCTCGATGATCTCGCCGGACTCGACGACGTCGAGCTCGGCGAGTCCCCGTCCCCCCGACAGCATCGTCACCTCGCCCGTGAACATGCCCGGCCCGAGGCTGATGAACGGCGACTCGGCGGCAGCCGACGTCGGGCGGCCGTCGATGCGGCCGCTCACGACGACGAAGAAGTGCGTGGGACGCTCACCCGCGCGCAGGAGCACCTCGCCCTCCTCGACCGAGCGGCGACGCCCGCGCGCCTCGACGCGCTGCATCTGCGCGGGTGTCAGCGTCGGCCGAGCGTGATCGTCGAGCGCGGCCGGCGCGCCCAGTCCCGGCGATTCCAAGGTTCCTCCCGGATGCGGGGGCAAACGTTCCATGGATCGGCTGAATCTAGGCGGGCGTCGAGGGGGATGTCGCCACCCTCGCGATCACGACGCGGACGGCACCCGAGAGATCGAGCCAGAGCCGGGTCGGGGAGCGCCCGATGCCGATCACCACCCCGTCGCAGTCGGGACAGCGCACCACGGTGCCCATGCCGTGGGCGTAGACCAGCAAAGCCCCCACGGCCCACGTCGCGCCGCAGCCGGCACACGTCGCCTGCGCCGACGTCAGATCGGGCGCGAAGATCTCGCTGAGGACCCCGGCCGCGGCGTTCCCGTCGAGGCGTAGCGCGTCCGCCACGCTCCCGCCGCTCGCCGGGTCCATCCCGGTCGCCTGCATCGCGTCATCCATGGTCTCCACCGTCGTTGTCGGAGGGAGGGCTCCCGGGCGGCACCCCGCCCGTGGGGCCGAAGCGTTCGGTCTTCAGGCTCGTCGGGTCGTGTCCCAGCGCGAGCAGGGCATCCGCGGCGGATTCCACCAGCGGCGTGGGGCCGCAGATGAAGACGTGCGGCCGCTCCGCGGGCGGCCAGGCGACCTCCGCCAGCATCATCCTGTCGATCCGACGCCGGAAGCCCGCCCAGCCCGGTGGGGCCTCCCGCGTCAGGGTGTGGGTGACCTCGAGCGTCGGATCGTCTCCGCTCAGCGAGGCGAGCTCCTCGCGGTAGATGACCCCGTCCCACCGTCTCGACGAATAGAGGAGTCGTGCCGGCACGGCGTGCCGAGCCCGCGCCTCCGCCGACGCGAGCGCGTGGGCGCGGTGGCGCAACATCGCCATCAGCGGCACGATGCCCGATCCCCCGGCCACCAGAAAGAGGGGCCCGCCCCGCGTGACGTCCCAGACGAAGTGACCCCCGATGGGGCCGCGGAGCTCGAGCTGGTCCCCCTCGCGCACCTCGTCCGTCAGGTAGGGCGACACCTCGCCGTCCGGCAGCCTTTCGATCGTGATCTCGAGCCCGTGATCCTCCGGCGCCGAGGCGATCGAATAGGTGCGCTCGGCCTGGTATCCGTCCTCGGCCGTCAGCCGTAGATCGACGTGCTGGCCCGGCCGATGCCCCGGCCAGTCGCGCACGTCGAGCCTGAGCGTGCGGGCCTCCGGGGTCTCGTTCACCAGGCCTGTGACCGTGGCCACCCTCCAGACGACCGGCCCGACCCTCCGCACGGACGGCGGAGGCTCGGTCGATGAGGTGGGCGCGCCACTCATTCGTCCCCGGCGTACCGCTGCTCGCGCCACGGGTCCCCGTACCGGTGGTAGCCGAGGGATTCCCAGAACCCGGCGTCGTCCCGCTCCATGAACCGGAGCCGCCGCACCCACTTCGCGCTCTTCCAGAAGTAGAGGTGGGGTACCAGGAGGCGGGCCGGCCCCCCGTGCTCCGGCGCGAGCGGCTCGCCCGCGTACCGTACCGCCACCCAGGCCTTGCCGCCCATCAGGTCGGCGAGGGGGACGTTGGTCGTGTAGCCTCCGTCCGACGTCGCCATGGCGTAGGGTGCCGGCTCCACGCCCCGCGCACCGGCCTCCGCGATGAGCGTGTCCACCGACACGCCTTCCCATACCGTGTCGAGCTTGGACCACCCCGTCACGCAGTGGATGTCCAGCGTGACGGTCTCGCGGGGCAGCGCCTGGAACTCCTGCCAGCTCCAGCGGGCCACATCGGAAGCGAGCCCCTGGACGGAGAAGTCCCACGCCTCCAGCGGCACACGAGGGGTCGGACCGGCGGAGAGGACGGGGAAGTCCTGCGTCTCGTACTGGCCGGGTGGTAGCCGATCGGAAGCCGCCGAGCGGCCACGGCCCCGGAACCCACGGGAGATCAACGACGTCATGGCGCCCTCCGGGCGTGCGCGGTCGCGGTCAAAAGGTCGGCCACCGCCAGCACCTCGTCGGCCAACGCCTGCGGTGCCTCCTGCGGCAGGTTGTTCCCGAAGCCGTCGCGGTTGAGCCGGTGCGCGTAGGGGCCCGAGAACCTCCCGGCATGCGACGACGACGGTCGTCCGTTGCAGACGATCGTACCGGAAGCGGAACGGCGCTTCCATTGGACGATGGTATCGATGACGGCGCTTCCGCAGGTCGTGGTCGACGCCTCGGGGATCCCGCCGCACCGAGCGGTGCATGGCTCTGCGGGGGACGGCCGCCGAACGCGACGCCGAGGGTCCGACAGGACAGGAGGGCCATGAGGCGGATGATACGATCGCCATCGGGCCGGCCGTCGGGCTCACCGATCGGGCCGCGCCACCTCCAGCTCGCGGACCCGGCGTTCCAGCGAGCGGAGGGTCTCGCGCATGATGGGCAGCCGTCGAACCAGGGCCTTCTGCCGCTGCTCCGTCCTGAGATCGATCGCAGGATCCCCTTTGAGCACCGCTCCATCGGGAACGTCGTTCATGATGATGCTGTAGGCGCCGCACTGCACGCCGTTGCCGATGCGCACGTGGTCCGTGACGCCGCAGTGGCCGGAGAGGATGACGTGATGCCCGAGGACCGACGATCCGCCGATGGCGGTCATGGCGATGAGCATGCTGTGATCGCCGATCACGACGTTGTGGCCGACGTGGACCAGGTTGTCCGTCTTGACGCCGTCGCCCAGACGGGTCACGCCGGTCCGCGCGCGGTCGATGGTGTTGTTCGCGCCGATCTCCACGTCGTCGCCGATCTCGACCGAGCCCGTCTGGGGGATCTTCACGTGTCGGCCCGCTCGGAACAGGAATCCGAACCCGTCGGCTCCGATGGTGCTGTTGGGATGGATGATCACCCGGTTGCCGATCCGTATCCGCTCACCCACGACGACGTTGGGCTCGAGCACGCAGTCTTCGCCGACGGACGTGGCGTCGCCGATTCTCACGCCCGCGTGCAACTGCGTCCCCGGTCCGATCACCGCGTCCCTCCCGATCGACACGTGGGGGCCGATGCTCGCTCCGGTCACGACCGCACCGTCACCGACCGAGGCCGTGGGATCCACACCCGCCTCCACGCGACGGGTCGGCGGGGCCAACCACGTCTGCACGCTCACGATCGCCAGGTCGGGGTCCGGCACGCGGATGAGCGAGGCCTTCGTCGAGAGAGATCCCGCCTCGGGCAGGACGATCGCACCCGCCGCGGAATCAGCCGCCTTCCGGAGGAAGGCCTCGGAGCCCACCCAGGCGATCTCGTTCGGTCCCGCCTGCTCCAGCGTGGATACCGCGGTGATCACCCTCAGTGGATCGCCTTCGACCGTGGCGTCGAGGCGCTCGGCGATGTCGCCCACGGTCATTCCAGCTGGTCGGCCCATGGTACGTTCCCCCTGTTCGGTGGCTGTGTGTGGCGCCTGGCCCGCTCTCTTCGCCACGCGCCGCTTCGCAGCGAGCGGGCGACGTCCACGGCGCTGGCCCGCCCGGCAAATCGCGCTCCGCGATTCATCCATGGCGGGATCGGCCATGGGCCACAATACTCGGAGCACGATGCGCGAACCTCGTCCAGACCTCCGCTCACTGGTGGGACTTCCACCTCGACGCCGACACGGGTGTCTCGGGTGCCTCGGGTCCGTCGTCCTCGCGCTGGCGTTCGGCGTCGTCCTGGAGATGGGACTCAACGCCCTGCTCGCCCCGTACAACTACTACATGGGGGGACACTTCCACTGGCTACCGGGATGGCAGGGGCTGGCGCGTTTCCACACGGTTACCTCCGGGGGCGACTACGTGCTGTGGCTCCGGTTCAACCCGACCACGCCCGGCTACCTGAAGTCATCACTCAACGGCAACGCCTACCTGTGCACGCCACGTGGCGAACGCTTCACGCTCCACATGGGAGGGTCGATGCCACGCAACACCGGCAGGGACCTGGCCGGCGTTCCGTTGCATCTGTACATGTTCCGATACACGACGGGGGCACAGCTGAGCGGTGACACCAGGCCGAAGATCGACCTGTGGGGCTCGTTCGGTGACCGGGTGCTGACCGTCGACGACCACGCGACGGTGGCCCACGCGTTCAACGCGGACGCGACGCTCAACGACGGACACTGGGAAGCGTCGCGCGATGAAGCGGTCCATTTCGTTCTCCACGAGGGCTCGCCGTGGACCATCCGGCCCTCGTGCGCGGAGATGTTCAAGAGCGCGCCGTCCGGGGACTGGCCGAGGCCAGAACATCCAACGACCTCGCTCCCGAGCGCCCGGAAAGGACGGCCGCGCGGCCACATCGGGCGGGTCAGGTCCCACGGCATGGAGGTGACGTGGGGTGCGCACGTGGGCGACCAGCGAGGAATGGAAGGAAGAGGGGGCGCGCGTCATGGTGACGGGGGCCGGTTCCGTCACGCAACCACGCGCGCCGGATCTCTCCGAACTCCCATTTGCGGCTCGATGCGCGCGACGACGTGGATCCCCCGCGAGCCCGACGTCTTCGGCCAGCCCACGAGGCCATGGTCCGTTGCACTCGGTTGCGGATCGTAGATCGTAGGTTGAGCGGACACCACGACCGGGGACCCCACCATGCGCCCATCTCGCCCCAAGCTCTCGATCCTGCTGCTCGCCCTCGCCATCGGCGCCCCACCCCTCACGGCGCAGGACGGAGGCGTAGGGGCCGGGCCGTCGCACCAGGAGCTGGTGTCGGCGGTGGACTCCATCGTGCGCGCCATCCTCGATGCCAGCGGCGTGCCGAGCGCCTCCGTCGCCCTGGTGCGGAGCGCGCGCATCGAGTACACGAACGCGTACGGTGCGGCGCAGCTCGCCCCGCGCGTGGCCGCGACGACAGACATGCGCTACGGCATCGGCTCGATCAGCAAGCAGTTCACGGCCGCTGCGGTCCTGCTGCTCCAGCAGCGGGAGCGAATCTCGCTGGACGACCCCGTCGCGAAGTGGTACCCGGACCTCACGCGCGCCGGCGACATCACCGTGCGCAACCTGCTCACGCACACCTCCGGCTACTCCGACTTCTGGCCGCACGACTACGTGCCGACGGAGATGCAGACGTCCATCGACCCGGATTCGGTGATCCGGCGCTGGGCGGGCGCGCCGCTCGATTTCGAGCCCGGCACCAGGTGGGAGTACAGCAACACGAACTTCGTGCTGGCCGGTCGCATCATCGAGAAGATCACGGGCGAGCCGCTGTTCGACTTCCTCGAGGAGAACATCTTCGAGCGGCTCGACATGCGCTCGGTCGTGAACTACGACCGGGGCGAGATGACCGCGACCGATGCGCAGCCGTATCGACGCTTCGGGCTCGGCCCGCTCCGCCCGGCGTTGCCCGAGGGCTCCGGCTGGATGAAGGGTGCCGCCGAGCTCGCCATGACGCCGCGCGACCTGGCGAAGTGGGACATCTCGTTGATGCGCGAGAGCCTGCTCGCGCCGGCCTCGTACGACGAGCTCGAGCGCGACATGGAGCTCGCCAACGGCCTGCCCACCGGCTATGGCCTCGCTGTCGACGTCGGCTCGATCGGCGGCCACCGGCTGGTCTCGCACAGCGGCGAGGTGTCCGGGTTCGTGTCGTACAACTACGTCTTCCCGGACGACAGCGCGGCGGTCGTCGTGCTGACCAACCAGATGGCGTCACCCGCGGCCGGCGCGATCGCGCGCGCCGTCGCGGCGAAGATGTTCCAGGCGGCGGACCCCGTCACCGGGCGCCGGACCGCGCGCGCCAGGCAGATCTTCGCGGAGCTCCAGCAGGGACGCATCGACCGCTCGCTCTTCACCCAGAACGCGAACGCGTACTTCACCGATCAGGGCCTCCAGGACCTGAAGGCGGGACTCGGGCCGCTCGGGGAGCCGAAGTCGTTCGAGCAGACCTCCAGCGGGGATCGCGGCGGCATGATCGAGCGCACGTACCAGGTCGCGTTGGAGGACCGGACGCTGCGCGTCTGGACGTTCGAGTGGCCGGACGGCCGGATCGAGCAGTACCAGATCGCGCCGGTCGTGAGGTGAGGAGGGGGCCTTCCGGGTGACGACAGGTTGGGCAGGAGCGGCGCGGCGGGCGCGCGCGCCGCTCCCGCCTACCCGTCAGAAGATCTCCGTCGAATCGGCATACTGGCAGGAGACGTCGGGATTCCAGTCCGCGAACGTGCCGGAGGGGTTCTTCTGCCACAACCAGATGTGGAGCTTGAAGATCGGCAGGAAGGAGTGCCGCGTGTACTTCTGTCCGAGGAGCACTGGTACGTCCGCCGGATCGTTCAGGTCGTGGCCCGCGGCCGCCCATGCGTCCAGCGGTACGAGGTACTCCATCCCAACGAGCCGCATGTGGCCGCCGGCCAGCGGCTCGTAGATCACCAGCTCCGGCTGCAACAGATCGACCGTGGCGTCGAACAGGCTCGTGTTGCCGTAGTGATAGCCCATCGCCCCGGCCGAATGGTGCGCCCAGCACGGCGTGATCTGTGCCGAGTACCCCGCCTCCATCGCCGTTGACAGGTTCTGGAAGCGGGCGGTCACCTTGCGCAGCGCGACGAGCTGTGCCGCGTCCTTGATGGGGGTGACCTCGTTCGCAGACCCGGCGGCGACGACCGCGTCCGCGGGCTCCGCCGCTGGGTTCTGTTGGTCGCAGGCACCCAGCGCGGCAACGAGCACGACCGCTCCGAGGGTGACGTGCAGCATGATGCGCGTGTCATGGATGCTCTCCCTGTTCCCTTGTGGATTTCGTTGTCAGCCCGTCCGCACGGTCATGCGGCGGGCGTGGGGACCTGTCCCATGGTCGGATCGATCAGCGCGCGCACCTCGGAGATGCGGTCCGCGGGCAGGCCCGTGCGTCCCGCGTGGTCACGGATCATCTCCTCGTTCGCGGCGAGGTAGACGCAGTAGATCTTGTCCGACGTGACGTAGCTGTTCAGCCACTGGATGTCGGGACCGAGCTGGTCCAGGGCGAAACAGGACCTCCGCGAGGCTGCGTGCAGCTCGTCCCGGCTCTGCGCGCCGATGCCCGGGACCGTGCGCTCGATGACGTACTTCTTCATGGCTCCCCCCGGCTCGATAGAATGGATCGACGAGCCGAAGCTAGGGCGTCGCCCGGGGGCGCAGCTTCGCCCCGACGTGCCATTTCTTCCGGGGGTGCGGGGTGGCCCGATCGGGCCATTCCGCGTGCGACCTGCTAGATGAGTCCGACCCGCAGGGCGTGCGCGACGGCGGCCGCCTGGGTGGCGACGTTGAGCTTCAGGCGGATGTTGGAGAGGTGGCGATGGGCGGTGTGACGGCTGATGAACAGCTTGTCCGCCACGGCTCGCTCGCTCATGCCGTTGGCGACCAGGCGCAGCACCTCCATCTCGCGCCGCGTGAGCACAGCGTGATCGGCGGCGCGCTCCCCCTGCCGCAACTGGCGGCGAGCCGTGGCTGCTTCGTGTGCCATTCCGGCGTCCTCGTAGAGGGCAGCAGCGTCCTCCACCAGCTCCGAGGCGCGCGCCACGTCGCCGGCAGCGGCGGCCAGTGACGCTCTGGCCGACGCCACGGCGGCGCGCAGCAACGGCCGCTCGTGCTTCGCGGCGGCCTCCTCCAGCTCGGCGAGGGGAGCTGCCGCGTCTGCCGGCGTGCCGGACGCGGCGGCGATACGGACCAGCAGCTCGTTGGCGGGGGCACGCTCGAGCAGGGCTTCCTCGGGAAAGCGCCGCACGTTGGCACGAGCTCGCTCGAGCGCGCGCGTCGGGTTGCCGCGCTCCAGGTCGATCCACGCGCCGCCGAGCAGGGCCAGCGGATGACTGCCCGCCTGCTCGAACAGCCCGACCGCCTCCTCGGTTCTGCCCTGGCGACGACGCAGCTCGCCCAGGCGCGCGTACGCCGCCGGCAGCACGACCGGGCGCGCCTCGCTCAGGTCCGCGATCGCGGACCGCAGCTCCCCCTCGGCCTCGCTCCATTCGCCGCGTGAGATCAGCACGCTGGCATACTGCAGGCGGCACGTGGTCACGAGAATAGCGAAGCGCCGACGCGACGAGAACTCGCGCAGCCGCGCGCACCACCGTGCGGCGCGGCCGTAGTCGCGGATGCGGTCACAGGCGCTGATCAGGTAGCAGCACGTCAGCCCTGCGGCGTAGGGATCGGAGATGTCACCGCCCAGAGCGGCCGCCGCGGCCTGGTCGAGGAGCGCGAGGCCCTCGTCCGGGCGTGCGTCCATACGAGCGCGAGCCCACTCATCGCCGTGGCCAGTGCTTCCACGTCGGCACGGTCCGTCCCGCGCGCCAGGCGCATCGATTCCTCGGCGAGGCGTGCGCCCTCCGCGACGTCCTGCCGGCCGATCAAAGCGAGACGCGCCTCCCACACGGCGAGCCACGCGTGCTCCGCGGAGGGGGGTAGCGCTCCGAGCAGACGGCGCGCCCGCTGGAACCACCCGTTGGCGACGGCGTGGGTCGCCACGGAAGTCGAGGAAGTCGTTTCCCAGCGCGATGGCCATGCGTGCCGCCGCGACGTCGTCGCGGCGCTCACGGTGCAGGCGGTAGGCGACCAGCCGGGCATCGATCATCACGCGTGAGTCCTGCTGCAGCCATGCGGCCTCGGCGAGCCCTGCCCACGCCTCCGGGGCGTCCGTCTCGTTCGCCAGCTCTTCGTACAGAGCGCGCGCCGTGTCCCAATCGCCGCCGTCGATCGCTCTGCGGGCAGCCGTTTCCCGGGGGTCCAAGCGAATGCGCATCGAGGGTACTCTTGCCACGGGTCGCCGTGAAACGAGAAAGCCCGCCCCCGGGGTCACGGCGGCGGACGGTCCATCATAGCGTGTCCCGTCGACCCTGATCCATCTCTCGACGCCAGGTTCTTCGCCCTCGCCGACCCCACCCGACGCGCGATCCTCGCGCGGCTTGCCACGGGCGACGCGTCCGTGAGCGAGCTCGCCGCCCCGTTCGCGGCGCTGCGCCATCCCGGGCCGGCGCCGCGCCGCCGTCGGGGATCACGCTCTGGGAGGTCACCATCGCGGAGGGCTGAAGCCTCTCGGCTACGCCACCGGTCTCATCGGCAAGTGGTCATGGGCGGCTACGATTGGTGGGGCAAGCGGGAGCCCGCCCAGCAGGACTTCGAAGGTGGTTCGGGATCCCCTGTCGGGCACTCCGGAGGTACTCCGTGCGGGTCGTGGCCGAGGGCCCGCCCATGACGCCGGCGCGCAGGGTCTCCACGACGAGAGACCGTTGGGGGCCGAGCGTGAGCCTCCGGACGACCTCGCTGCTGTCCGGCTCGCCGACCACCGCGTCGGGGTAGTGGTACGTGGTCGTGACCACCAGCGTGTCGCCGTCCCAGCGGACCCGGGAGACCTCGCGCTGGATCCCCCGGCCCATCATGACCGTGCCGGTCGAGGGCGATCCGTCCAGGGCGAACGCGAAGCGGAGGGGTGGCTGCATGTCGCCCCGGACGAAGAACGCGTGTTCGAGGACGAGGCTGTCGGCGTCCTGACGGAGCGTGATGTCGTCGCCCCAGCCGCTGCCCGGATCCGGAGGTCGGCCCGCGGGATCGGAGGCACGCGTCCACGACCCGGAGAAGTCCGGGTGCGCCTGGCGCGCCAACGCCCCGGCCACCGGCCCGGCTCCGGCGGACGCGACCAGCGCGAGGCGGCCGCCAGGGTGGTTCCCGTCACGTCCGCCTCACAGGTCGCGCGTCCAGATCGGGATCACCCCAAAGGAGGCGGCGCTGCCCCGACGACACATTTCCGGCCGGACGAAGGACAGGAGATCCAGTGCACCTTGACCCTGACGCCACAGGACCCGCACTCTGTCCGTTTCCGATGCGCGGGATCCGGAGCCTCGCCTCCCGCTTGCGGCTACCCCGTGTATACGCGTGAGCGGGAGGTTGCATGACCAGAGTGACGATCACCGTGAACGGGGCGGAGCGTTCAGCCGACGTCGAGGCGCGCACGCTGCTCGCAGAGTTCCTGAGGGAAGGGCTGGGTCTCACGGGAACCCATGTGGGCTGCGACACGAGCCAGTGCGGCGCGTGCTGCGTGCTCGTCGATGGTCGCTCGGTGAAGAGTTGCACGGTCCTGGCACTCGAGGTGGCCGGAAGCGGGGTGACCACGATCGAAGGCCTGGCAAGCAACGGGCAGCTTCATCCGATGCAGGCCGCCTTCAAGGAGCACCACGGGCTCCAGTGCGGGTTCTGCACGCCCGGCATGATCATGAGCGCCGTGGATCTCGCAAGCCGAACCTCGACTCCTTCGGAGACCGAGATCCGGCACTGGCTCGAAGGCAACCTCTGCCGTTGCACCGGCTACCACAACATCGTCGAGGCCGTGCGGGCCGGCGCGCAGGCCATGGGAGGTGGGTCATGAGCGACACCGGCATCGGCGCCGCCGTGCGCCGCAAGGAGGATGCACGCTTCCTGACCGGGCGTGGACGGTACGTGGACGACATCAACCGGCCCGATCAGCTCCACATGGCGATCGTGCGATCGCCGCTCGCCCACGCCCGGATCGTCGCGGTCGACACGTCGGCGGCCGCGAGCGCACCCGGGGTACACGCGGTCCTGACCGGTGCGGATTTCGCTGCCGACGGCATCGGCGGCCTTCCGTGCGGCTGGGGGATTACGAGCAAGGACGGCTCCCCGGCCGTCGAGCCAGGCTGGCCGTCGCTCGTCGCGGATCGGGTCCGGCACGTGGGTGATCACGTGGCGGTGGTCGTCGCCGAGACCAGGGCGCAGGCGAAGGCGGCCGCTAACCTCGTCGACGTGGAATACGAAGAGCTCCCCGCCGTGGGATCGATCGGCTCGGCGCTCGCGGACGGCGCACCCCTGGTGTGGGACGAGGCCCCCGGCAACCTGTGTTTCGACTGGGAAGTCGGCGACAAGGGGGCGACGGACGCGGCGTTCGAGTCTGCGGCGCACGTTACTTCCCTCGACCTCGTGAACCAGAGGATGGTCACGAACGCGATGGAGCCACGGGCTGCGATCGGCGAATACGATGCCGCCGCCGACGGCTACACGCTCTACACGACCAGCCAGAACCCTCACCTGATCCGGCTCCTGCTGGGCGCCTTCGTCATGCACATCCCGGAGCACAAGCTGCGTGTCGTGAGTCCCGACGTGGGCGGCGGGTTCGGCTCGAAGATCCCCCATTACGCCGAGGAGGTGCTCGTCACGTGGGCGTCCCGGAAGGTGGGCCGCCCGGTGAAGTGGACTGCCGAGCGCTCGGAGTCGTTCCTGAGCGACACGCAGGGGCGCGATCACGTGACCCATGCGGAGCTCGCACTCGACGCCGACGGCAAGTTCGTCGGCCTTCGTGTCGACACCGCAGCCAACCTCGGCGCCTACCTGTCCACGTTCTCCACCGTGGTGCCGACGTACCTTCACGGTATTCTGTTCGCGGGGTGCTACACGACCCCCGCCATCTACTGCGAGGTCAAGGCCGTGTTCACCAATACGGTTCCGGTGGATGCGGCGCGGGGAGCGGGCCGACCCGAGGCGGCCTTCGTGCTCGAGCGGCTCGTCGACACGGCGGCTCGCGAGCTGGGGGTGAGCCCCGTCGAGCTGCGTCGCAAGAACTTCATTCGTGACTTCCCCTACCAGACGCCGGTCGCGCTCCAATACGACACGGGTGACTACGACGCGACCCTCGACGAGGCGCTCGAGCTGGCTAACTACGACACCTTCGAAGAGCGCCGCGCCGAAGCACGCGAGCGCGGCAAGCTCCGTGGCATCGGCATCTCGACCTTCCTCGAGGCGTGCGGGATCGCGCCGTCCGCGGTGGTCGGCTCGTTGGGGGCGAGGGCGGGCCTCTTCGAGTCGGGGCAGGTGCGCATCCACCCGACGGGAAGCGTCACGGTCTTTACCGGCTCCCACAGCCACGGTCAGGGCCACGAGACCACGTTCGCCCAGGTGGTGTCGGACCGTCTGGGTATGGACGTCGACCAGATCGAGGTCGTCCACGGCGATACCGCCCAGGTCCCCTTCGGCATGGGGACGTACGGGTCGCGCTCGATCGCCGTCGGCGGCTCCGCCATCTACAAGGCGATGGACAAGATCATCGCCAAGGGCAAGAAGATCGCCGCGCACCTCATGGAGGCTTCCGCGGACGACGTGGAGTTCGAGAAGGGCGTCTTCACGGTCGCAGGCACCGACAAGTCCAAGACGCTCAATGAGGTCGCCCTGACGGCGTACGTGCCCCACAACTACCCGGAGGGCCTGGAGCCGGGCCTCGACGAGACGGCGTTCTACGATCCTCTGAACTTCACGTTCCCCGCCGGAACGCACATCGTCGAGGTCGAGATCGATCCCGACACGGGTAAGGTCGACCTCGTGGCCGTCACCTGCGCGGACGACGTGGGGCGCGTGATCAACCCCATGATCGTCGAGGGCCAGATGCACGGCGGACTGGCCCATGGCATCGGGCAGGCGTTGCTCGAGCACTGCGTCTACGACGAGGACGGGCAGCTCCTCACGGGCTCGTTCATGAACTATGCGCTGCCGAGGGCCGCCGATCTGCCGTTCTTCACGCTCCGCACCCACCAGACCGACTGCACGCACAACCCGCTCGGGGTGAAGGGCGTCGGGGAGGTCGGCTCGATCGGTGTTCCCCCGGCCGTGATCAACGCGGTCGTCGACGCATTGGCCCACCTGGGAGTTCGTCACATCGACATGCCCGCGACGTCCGAGCGCGTGTGGCGGGCGATCCACGCGGCACGCGCCTAGCAGGGGAACGGACCATGCAAGACTTCGCATACTCCCGGCCCTCGTCCCTCGCCGACGCCGTCGCAGCGATGAAGGGTGCTCCGGACGGCAAGTTCCTGGCCGGCGGGCAGAGCCTGCTCCCCGCGATGAAGCTCGACCTCGCATCGCCCGCGGCGCTCGTGTCGCTCGCGGACGTGCCCGGCCTCGGAGGCGTTGCCCTCGAGGGCGGGACACTCACCATCGGAGCCCTCACGACGCACGCGGAGGTCGCCGCCTCGGACGCCGTGCGGAAGGGCATCCCCGCCCTGGCTGACCTCGCCGCCCACATCGGAGACGCCCAGGTGCGCAACCGCGGCACGATCGGAGGATCGGTGGCCCACAACGATCCGGCCGCGGACTATCCGGCGGCGCTCGTCGCCCTCGGGGCCACCGTCGTGACGGATCGACGTGAGGTCACGGCGGAGGACTTCTTGAGGGGCGGCTTCGAGACGTCTCTGGAAGAGGACGAGGTCATCGTCTCCGTCCGCTTTCCGCTGCCCGACAAGGCCGCCTACGCCAAGTTCGCGAGCCGCGCCTCGAAGTACGCCGTCGTGGGGGTGATGGTCGCGAAGACGGGAGGCGAGGTGCGCGTCGCGGTCACGGGGGCGGGCTATGGCGTCTTCCGGGTTCCGGAGATGGAGGCGGCTCTCGCCGCCGACTTCACGGAGCGCGCGATCGCCGACGTGGCCGTGGATGCGGGCGGGCTCATGAGCGACATGGACGCCAGCGCGGAGTACAGGGTCCACCTGGTCACCGTCATGGCCCGTCGGGCGGTGGCCGCCTGCGCGTGACACTGCCGGACTCGGTCGACGGCGTCCTGGAGTTGCTCGGATCCGGCGACTACGTCGGTGACCGGGCCCTGGCCACGGCGCTGTTTCTCGCGCTCCGCCTGGGGCGGCCGATCTTCCTGGAGGGAGAGGCCGGGGTGGGGAAGACCGAGGTCGGCAAGGTCCTGGCGCGCACGCTCGGCCGGCGCCTGATCCGTCTCCAGTGCTACGAGGGGCTCGACATCTCCACGGCGGTCTACGAATGGAACTACGCCCGCCAGATGATCGAGATCCGGATCGCGGAGGCCTCGGATCGTGCGGACCGCGAACAGCTCGCGGCCGACGTGTTCTCGAGGGAGTTCCTCATCCGCCGCCCGTTGCTGGAAGCGCTGGAGCCGCAACCCGGGGGGCCACCCGTCCTGCTCATCGACGAGCTCGATCGCACGGACGCGCCCTTCGAGGCGTTCCTGCTCGAGATCCTGTCGGATTTCCAGGTGACGATCCCGGAGATCGGGACGGTGCGCGCGGATGAGCCCCCTCTGGTGGTCATCACCTCCAACCGCACGAGAGAGGTCCACGACGCGCTGAAGCGTCGGTGCTTCTACCACTGGATCGACTATCCGGACGTGAACCGGGAGCTGGCCATCCTGCGCCTGAAGGTGCCGGGGTGCGAGGAGAGGCTGACCCGCCAGATCGTCGCGTTCGTGCACAGGCTCCGGGATGCGGATCTCTTCAAGGCGCCCGGGGTCGCGGAGTCCATCGACTGGACGCGGGCGCTCCTGGCGCTCGACAAGCAGGTGCTCGACCTGGCGACGGTCGAGGACACCCTCGGCGTGCTCCTCAAGTACCAGGACGATGTCGAGCGCGTGCGCGGCGAAGTCACCGCCCGCACGTTGGCGGCGGTGGATCGCGAGCTGGCTGCGGCCCCACCGCCATGACGGACGCTGCGGCCCCTTCCCCCGGGGGCGATGCGGGCGCGCTCGTCCCCAACATCCTCCGCTTCGTCCGACTGTTGCGTGACGCGGGGCTGTCGGTCGGCCCGGGGAGCGCCGCCGAAGCCGTGCGCGCCGTGGAGGCCGTGGGACCGGGACGGCGCGAGGACTTCTACTGGGCGCTCCATGCGGTGCTGGTGAGTCGGGCCGACCAACGCGAGCTCTTCGATCACGCCTTCGATCTCTTCTGGCTGCGGCCGGCCGATGGGACCGGGCCGCTCGCGCACGCCGCTTCGGGCTTGCGGGTGCGGCCGAAGGAGCAGCGCGCACGCGCTGCCGCGCGAAGGCTGGCTGGGGCGCTGCAGCCTCCTCATGGCCCCCTGCGCCCCGATGCCCCGCACACCGACGTCGACCTGAGCAAGGCCTGGTCGGATCAGGAGGCGCTGCGCAGCAAGGACTTCGAGCAGATGACCGTCGACGAGCTCGGCCTTGCCAAACGGGCCATCGCGCGCATGAGGCTCGACGTGCCGGAGATCGTCACGCGGAGGTGGCGGGCGGGATCCGCCAGGCGTGTCGACATGCGGGCGACACTGCGGGCGAGCCTGCGCTCGGGCCATGGACACATCCCGCTGCGCTGGAGGACCCGTGTGCTCCGCACCCCCGCCCTGGTCGTCCTGTGCGACGTCTCGGGCTCCATGGATCGCTACGCACGCCTGCTGCTTCACTTCCTCCACACGCTGACGGGTCAGCGTACGCGCGTGTCGACGTTCCTGTTCGGGACGCGCCTCACCAACGTCACGAGGTATCTCGAGGGGGCGGATCCGGACCAGGCACTGGCCAGGGTTGGGACTGCGGTGAGAGACTGGTCGGGCGGGACGCGCATCGGCGCCTCGCTCGCGGCGTTCAACCGTCTCTGGTCCCGTCGGCTGCTCGGCGACGGCGCGATCGTCCTGATCATCACCGACGGCCTCGACAGGGAAGGGGCTATCGGCATTCGGAGGGAAGCCCGACGGCTCCGGCTCTCCTGCCGGCGGCTGATCTGGCTGAACCCCCTTCTCCGTTACGAGGGATTCGAGCCCCGGGCTGCGGGCGTCCGCGCGCTTCTCCCGGAAGTCCACGAGATGCGGCCGGTCCACGACCTGCGCAGCCTGGAGCAACTCGTTCGGGCGCTCAGCCGCTCCTGCCGAAGAGACGGGCCAGCCGCGACCACAGCGCTCTGAGTAGGAGGCCCAGGGCACCCAGCTCGCTCTCCCGCGTGCGGGATTCGGCGGCGACGTCCCCGCGCGCCGACGCGCCGTCGGGTTCCCCGGGAACCGCGGTGTCGGCATCCGCACCGAGCCTCGCGGCGAGGCACTCTGCGAATTCCTGAAAGAGCCGTTCGGACACGACGCCGATCATCCCGCGGCCGAATCGGACCATCTTGCCCGCCAGCTTGAGCTCGACGTCCACTACGAGGCGTGTCCTGGACGCGGCGAGGGATTCCACCCTGCTCTCCATGACCATCTGCACCTGGCCGCCTCCACCCTTGTCGCTCCCCTTTCCCTCGAGTCGCATGGTGCGGCGATCCGCGTCGAGCTCGACGAACTCCGCCACGCCCTGGTAGGTCATCGACACCGGACCGATCTTGACCTTCATGGAGCCTCGGTAGGTCCGCTCTCCCACGGCGGCGTCGATGGCGGCGCCCGGGAGACACGACACCACGCGCTCCGGGTCGACCAGGTACGCCCACACGCGCTCCGCCGGAGCCTCCAGCTCGAGCCGTTCCTCGATCCGTAGCGACGACACGTCAGCAGGCGGAGGTGGTGAAGGGCGCAGGCACGGCGTCGACTGCCTTCATGCGGCCGCGGATATCGGCTGCGGAATCGGTCCGAGTACGAGACCGGCCTGACCGTCGGGGCGACCCCACGCTCCGGACCTTGCTCGCTGCGACCGAGCACGTCCCCGTCCAGCACATCACCATCGCCTCGTCGACTTGCCCGCTCCGGACGCGTCCGACGGCCTCCAGGGTCGCCTCCCTCAGCCGGACCGAGATACTCAAGAGGTGCCCCCGTTTCTCGAGCTCATCGAGGAGGGCATCCACCCGATGCCTGCGTTCGTCGGTGCTGACGGCGATCCTCGTGGGCTCAAGATGCCGGCGTGGCCGGATCGGGGCCAGGCGACCGCGGTGTCTGCGCGACGGGTCTCGGTGTCTGCAGATCCGGCAATCGAACGATCTGCGGAGTCTCTGCAGCCGCGTCCTCGGTCCGCGGATGCCTTGACGGACCCGCTGTATCCTATTTTACTCTAGGCATAGACCAGACTAGGTCATCCAGGGAGCGAGGAGCCCGTCCGTGATCCACCCGAAGCCGCGGGACCTTTTCCCCGGAGCCCTGGAGATGATGATCCTGCGCCTCCTCGAGCAGCAGCCGATGCACGGCTACGCGCTCGTCCAGCGGATCCAGCAGGTCTCCAACGATCTCCTCCAGATCGAGGAGGGATCGCTCTATCCCGCCCTCCAGCGCCTCCTCAAGGAGGGCCTGGTCAGCGCCAAGTGGGGGGTGTCGTCCACGAACCGTCGCGTGCGGGTGTACACCGTCACCTCCGAGGGCACGCAACGACTCGCCGTGGAGGTGTCGCGCTTCCAGCGCATGCTCCGGGGCATCAACCTCGTCCTCGCCCTGGGGGACGCATGAACTGGTTCCGCGAGCTCTTCGTGCGCCGCCGCTACACCGACGACCTGGCCGAGGAGATCCAGGCGCACCTCGACGAGAAGGTGGACGAGCTCGTCGCCGGCGGCATGCCACGCAAGGAGGCCGAGGCCGCCGCCCGGCGCGCCTTCGGCAACGTGCCCCGCCTGGAGGAGGCGAGCCGCGAGGTGTGGGCGTGGCCGACCCTCGACTCCTTCGCGCAGGACGTGCGCTACGCGTTGCGTCAGGTGCGGCGCAACCCGGGCCTCGCCGCCGCCGCCGTGCTCACCATCGGAATCGGCGTGGCGGCGAACACGACGGTGTTCAGCTGGACCCGCGCCGTGCTCCTCGACCCTCTCCCGGGCGCCTCGGACCCCGGCCGCGTCGTGGCCATCGAGGAGCTGACGCCGTCGGGCGAGTGGACGCCGACGTCGGCCCTCGACTTCCGCGACCTCCGCGACGACAGCCGCTCGTTCGCCTCGATGGCCATGGCCTATCCCACCACGCTCTCGGTGGGCGACGAGACCGCCGCCGAGCGTCGGTACGGGGAGGTCGTCTCGGCGAGCTTCTTCGACGTCCTCGGCGTGAAGCCGGAGATGGGACGCCTGTACTCGGAGTCCGAACAGGACGAGGCCCCCGACGCGCACCCCGTGGTGGTCCTCGGCCACGATCTCTGGATGAGCCGCTACCAGGGCGACCGCGGGATCCTGGGGACGACCATCCTCATCAACCGGTTCCCCTTCACGGTCATCGGCATCGCTCCCCGCGGGTTCCACGGGTCCCTGCCGGGCACCGATCGGGAGATCTGGGTGCCGTCCTCCATGCTCGGGCGCCTGGACCCCAACGGCGCGCGTTTCCTGCTCGACAGGAAGACCCGCATGTTCCGGGTCCTGGCGCGCCTCGCGACCGGCGTCGCGCTCGATCAGGCCCGTGCCGACGTGAAGGCCCTCGCCGAGCGCATGGCCGTCGCGGACGCGACCACCAACGCCGGCATGAGCGCCACGGTGCTTCCCCTGTGGGCGTCGCACTACGGCATCCAAGACGGCCTGCGGACGCCGCTGGCCATCCTGACGGCCGCGTGCGCCATGATGCTCCTCATCGTATGCGCGAACCTGGCCAACCTCCTCCTGACGCGAGCGGCGGGCAGGCGCAAGGAGATGAGCCTGAGGCTGGCGTTGGGGGCGCCGCGCCGGCGCCTGGCCCGTCAACTCCTCACGGAGGCCGCGGTGCTGACCCTCGCCGGCTCCGCCCTGGGGCTTCTCGCGACGGCATGGCTGAGCGGATCCCTCCGCCTTCTGGTTCCGTCCTTCTCCGCGCCGAACCTCCTCCGGCCGCACCTGGACGGCGGCGTCCTCGCCTTCACGCTGGCCCTGGCGTGCGGCGTCACCCTGCTGGCTGGGATCGCCCCCGCGGTGCACGGCGCCCGCGAGCACCTGGCGGACGCGTTGAACGAGGTCGGCAGGGGGACCACCGACGGAGCACGGTCCCGCCGGCTGCGCAGCACGCTCGTGACCGCGGAGGTGGCGCTGGCCCTGGTCACGCTCATCGGCGCGGGGCTCCTGGTACGCACGTTCCAGGAGCTGCGCCAGGTGGAGCCCGGATTCGACGCGGACGGCGTGGCCATCGGCAGCGTGAGCCTCTCTGCGGCGGGCTTCGACGCCTCCAGCGCGGACGCGTTCCTCACCGAGGTGACCCGGCGGCTGGAGCAGGAGCCCGGCGTGACGGCCGTCAGCTACGCGGACTACGTCCCCCTCGCCGTGGGAGCCGGCTCGTGGGAGGATCTCGAGGTGGAGGGGTACGCCGCCGACGCCAACGAGAACATGAAGCTCTACCGCGCCGCGGTGGCCCCAGGGTACTTCGACGTGATGAAGATCGGCCTGCTGATCGGCCGCGACTTCACGGCCACGGACGACGTGGCGCACGACCCGGTGATGATCGTCAACGAGGCGTTCGTCCGGCACTTCTTCGATGACGGCTCCGCGGTGGGCCGCCGGGTGCACGGCTGGGGACGCTGGTTCACGGTGGTGGGGGTGGCCCGGGACTCGAAGGTGTACCGGCTCAGCGAGCCGGCGGCGCCCTACTTCTACGTGCCCATCCGCCAGGTGTACCGCCCCGAGTTCCCCTTCACTTTCCTGGTGCGCACGGCGGGGCCGCTCGATGAGGCCGTGGCCGCCATCGGGGGGGACATCCGCACCGCGGACCCCGGCGTCCCCGCCTTCGACGCCATGACCCTCGACGAGTACATCTCGGCGCCCCTGGCCCAGGTGAGGTCGGCCACGGAGCTGCTGAGCATCGTCGCCGCCATCGCGTTCCTTCTCGCCGCCATCGGGCTCCACGGGGTGATGGCCGATGCGGTGTTGCAGCGCACCAAGGAGATCTCCATCCGGCTGGCCATGGGCGCGCCGCGCCGCGACATCGGGCTCATGGTGGCCCGGCAGGCGGGTGCCCTCGTCGCGGTGGGCCTGGTGCTCGGCGTGGTGGGGGCGCTGGCCCTCGCCCACCTGCTGTCGTCGGTCCTCTACGGCGTACGTCCCGGCGACCCCCGGGTGTACCTCGGCGCGGCCGCGTTCATGGCGCTCGTCGCCGCGGCGGCGACGGGGATTCCAGCCCTCCGCGCCATGCGGGTGAGCCAGATGGCGGCGCTGCGGAACGAGTAGGGGGACGCCCGGGGGGCGTCCTCCCGGTCCGCGACGACGCGACGGCCGCGAGCGTCCTTGCGGCCGTGCCTTCCAAGGGCGTGGGCCTGGCGAACATCGAGCGCAGGCTCGCGCAGCTCTACGGCGACGGACCGTGGTTCCGCGCGGGGCGCGGCGCCGACGGTGAGCGAAGGAGGGCGACACGTCCGCGATCCAGCTTCTCGCGGCGTTCGTGACGCTCCTCGCGGCGCCCGCCTCGCCGCCCCGGGCCGTCCGGCCCGAGATCCACTTCACGTTCGAGGGCTCCACCCTGGCTCTCCTCGGACTGCACGGGGTACAGCCGGGGGGCGAGGTCTCGCACCGGGCCGACGGGGGGACGTGATGGGGCATCGGAAGCTCAACGGGACGGACCGCCGAGTGGCGATCCACCTGGACCACCGGTCCTTCTTCAGGGACGGGTCGGACTTCGTGGTCGAGGAGCTTCCCAGGACGGAGGGAGCGGTCTACCGCATGTACCTCTGGTCCCCCGCCGCCCCCGGCCAGCCCGCAGAGGAGGCGCATGCGCTCGTGGTGCGGCCACGCGAGGGCGTCGAGGTCTTCGGAAGGACCCGGACCGCGTGGCCGGTGGACGACCGGGGGCCCGACGGTGCGCTGCGCGGCACCATGTGGATCATCGACGAAGCGCCCGGATTGATTCCATGGGACCTCCTCGGTCCGGCGGGCCCCGTCGCGCGCATCGAGCCGGAGCTCGCGGGAGCGTCGCGGTGACCGACCCGCCGACCCGGGCCCGCCTCGCGCCGTTCTCGCGGTGCGGACGCAGGGCCTGGTCGCTCGTGGTGGTCCCCCTGGCGCTCCTCGGAACGGTGCGGGCGCCGACCTCGGCGCAGACGCGCGAGGACCTGGCGGCGGTGGATTCCGCCGCCGTGGCCCGCGCGGCCTGGGCGCGCGGCGTCGCGGCGTTCGGCGCGTCCGACCTCGCGGGCGCCCGCCGCGGGATCGCGCGGGCGGCCGGGGCATGGCCCACCCAGGCTGCGTACGTGTGGGGCCTCGCGGTGGTCTCGGCGCGCATGGCCGACACGGTCGGTGCCCGTGACGCGCTGCGCGCCTATGCCGCGCTGGGACTCGGCCGCGACCTGCGCGCCGACTCCACCTTCGCCGCTCTGCTCGCGCTGCCGGACTTCCGGGCGATCTCCGCGGCGCACGAGGCCAACCGGGCGAACCTGTCGCGCAGCACCGTCCGGGCCACGGCTCCCGACTCGACGTTCTGGCCCGAGGGCATGGACTACGATCCGCTCGGCGGCGCCTTCTATCTCGCCAGCGTCCGCCACGGGACGATCCTCGGGATCGAGCCGGATGGCCGCACCCGCGAGCTCCTGTCCCGCCACCTCCCGGACGTCGGCGCCGTGCTCGGCGTGCGTGTGGATACCGCGCGGAGGGTGCTGTGGGCGACCACCTCCGGCATCCCGCAGCGCGAGGGCTACCAGCCCGGAGACTCGGCCATCGCCGCCCTCCTGCGCATCAGCCTGCGTGACGGCTCCGTCGAGCGGCGCTGGGACCTGCCGCCCGTGGCGGGAGGCCATGTCCTCGGCGACCTGGCCGTCGCTCCGAACGGGGACGTCTACGTCACCGATTCGAATCAGCCCGTGGTGTACCGCCTGAAGGCGGGCGAGGACACGCTGGCCATGTTCACGAGCAAGCTGTTCCGCTCTCTCCAGGGCGTCGCTCCTACCACGGATGCCCGCACCGTCTACCTGGCCGACTACTCCCATGGCCTGTTGCGGCTGGACCCGACCACCGGCGAGGTGACGCGTCTCGGGGATGCCGAGGGCTCGACCACGCTGGGGTGCGACGGGATCGTGTTCGATCACGGCGCCATCATCGCCGTCCAGAACGGCGTGACGCCCGCGCGGATCATGCGCTTCGTCCTGGACGCCACGGGAGGCGGGGTGGCCCGGGCGGAGGTCCTGGACCGGAACACGTCGGTGGCCGACGAGCCGACCATCGGCGCGATCGTGGGTGACTCGTTCGTCTACGTGGCGAACAGCCAGTGGGAGAAGTACGACGAGCGGGGCGCGCGGCGCCCCGGCGTTCCGCTCACCGCCCCCATCCTCCTGGCGGTCTCCCTGCGCGCGAGCCGGTGATCAGCGGCGCAGGTAGCCGTCGGTCCGGCTCAGCCAGTCCTCTCTCGGTGGGCTGAAGACGTCGAGGACCATCGAGTCCTCGCACCCATGGCATCAACCTCTGGGAGGACGTGCGGCGGCGTAAGTGATCCCGCTCGAAGCGACCCCACGGCCGTGCGAACCGGCCGGAGCGAAGCGCCAGCGGAATGCCGCGAGGCGGAAACGGAGCGCACCGGTGCCCGCCCCGAGGACGAGCCTGCGGAGCGTGCTGCGACCGTCCCCCCCGCCTCTCCCGGCGGCTTGACGCCCCGAGCCGCCGTCGCATACGATCCCGTCCTGCTTGCCGTCCCCCGACGAGGGTTCGCCGGGGCGGAGACCACGTGGGGGGGAGGCCGCCCCATGCGCTCGATCGATCGTCGGAGCTTCCTGAGAGCTGCGGCCGGCGCGGGGTTCCTCCCGCTGCCGGCCGCCCTGCAGGGTATCGCCGATCCGGCACGGGGGGAGGGCACCCTCTCGGCCCTGCTGGAGCCCGCCCTGCTCCCCGCCGCCCTCGACTACCCGCTCCGACCGGTCCCCCTCGACCGGGTCGACATCACCGACGCGTTCTGGCGACCCCGGATGGAGACCAACCGCGAGGTCTCCCTGCGCCACTGCTTCGATCGCATGGGGGGGGACGGCGACTTCGGCGTCTCCAAGCTCGTCGAGGGCGCGGCGTACATGCTGCGCAAGCGCCCCGACCCGGAGCTGGAGGCGTACGTCGACGATCGGATCGGGCGCGTCGTCGACGGCCTCCGGCGGCGCATCCGCCGACCCGAGGAGTCCGTGCGCGTGTCGGGCCACTTCCTCGAGGCGGCGGTCGCCTGGGCCTCGGCGACGGGGAAGCGGGAGATGCTGGACGGGGCGCTCGCGTTGGCCGACCAGATGGATACGGTCTATGGCCCGGGCCGGGAGACGTACATCTCCGGCCACGAGGGCCAGAAGATCGGCCTCGTCGCCCTCTACCGGAGCACGGGTGACGAGCGGTACTGGAAGCTGGCCAGGTTCTTCGCGGACCAGAGGGGCCGGGACGACTATCCCCGCAGCGGCGAGTACGCCAGGGACCGCACCTACGCGCAGGACCACCAGCCGGTCGTGGAGCAGCTCGAGGTCGTCGGACACTGCGTGCGGGCCACCTTCCTCTACATCGCGATGACCGACATCGCCGCCCTGAGCGGAGACGAGGCGTACGTCCGGGCGATCCACCGCCTGTGGGAGGACCAGACCCGGCACAAGACGTACCTCACCGGAGGCATCGGATCGATCCGGTTCCACGAGCAGTACGGCGCGCCGTACGAGCTCCCCAACCTCGCCGCCTGGCACGAGACCTGCGCCTCCTACGGCAGCGCCGTCTGGAGCCACCGGATGTCGCTGCTCGACCGGGACGCCCGCTACGTGGACGTGATGGAGCGGGTCCTGTACAACGGTCTTCTCGTGGGCGTGTCGCTGAGCGGCGACCGTTTCTTCTATCAGAACGCCCTGAAGTCGTTCGGCGACTACTCCCGCTTCGAGTGGATCAACGTGCCGTGCTGTCCGCCGAACGTGGTGCGCATGGTGGCCTCGCTGGAGAGCTACGTGTACGCCACCGGCCCGGGCGGCGCGCTGTACGTCAACCTGTTCGTGGGGAGCGACGCCCGGCTCGACCTGGACGGGAATCCCGTCAGGGTCCGCCAGGAGACCCGCTATCCCTGGGACGGCGCCGTGCGCCTCCGCATCGACCCGGACCGGCCGGTCCCGTTCCCGCTCCACATCAGGGTTCCGGGGTGGTCCCGGGGCGAGGTCATGCCCGGAGAGCTGTACCGCTTCGCGGACGCCGACCCCCAGGCGCCTACGCTGCGCGTCAACGGACGCGCCGTGCCGCTCGACCTCGTCAGGGGCTACGCGGCGCTGGAGCGCACCTGGCAGCCGGGCGACGTGGTGGAGCTCGATCTGCCGATGCCGGTCCGGCGCGTGGAGGCCCATGGGGCCGTGCAGGACGACCGGGGCCGCGTCGCGCTCCAGCGCGGTCCCCTCGTGTACTGTGCGGAGTGGCCGGACAACGGAGGCCGGGCGCTGAGCCTCGTCGTCCCCGACGACGTGCCCCTCGGCTCCGGGTTCCGCTCGGACCTCCTCGGGGGCGTGCAGGTGGTCGAGGCGCAGGTGGAGGCGATCCAGGAGGACAGCCGCGGCGCCACCGCGCCGACCGCCCCGCATCGGCTCGTGGCCATCCCGTACCACGCGTGGGCCAATCGGGGCATGGGCGAGATGGCCGTGTGGATGGCCAGGGATCCGGGGAGGGCCTGGCTTCCTCCCCGGCTTCCCGCCCCCATCGCCAGCGTGGCCACGTCCGGCGGCGTCGAGAAGGGGTGGACCGGATACAACGACCAGAACGACGATCTGGCCTCGGTCCACGACGGACGGGAGCCCCTCGGCTCTTCCGACCAGTCGTACCGCTTCTTCCGGATGCGTCCGCCCGTGGGCGAGCAGGCATGGATCGCCTACGAGCTCGATGCGCCGACGCGCCTCTCGTCCGCCAAGGTCTACTTCTTCGACGACAAGCGCTTCTGCAGGCTGCCCGAGTCGTGGAGCGTGGAAGTGCAGGACGGCGAGGGCTGGAAGCCGGTGACCGCCCGGAACGATTACCGGGTCGAGCCGGATTCGTGGAGCGTGGTGGCGTTCGATCCGGTCGTGGCCCGCGCCGTGAGGCTGGTGGTGGAGCCGCGGACCGTCTCCTACAAGGCGGGGGAGGTGGGCCCGCCGGCCGCCATGTTCATCGACGAGGACGTCGCGTGGCGGGAGCTCGGGGTGATCGAGTGGCAGGTCGCGTAGCGGCTCGTTGAAGAGCCTGCCAGCGGACCGTTGACCGGGGAGAGGCGCTCATGGACGGAAACATCCCACGGCGGCAGTTCCTGAGGACCGTTCCAGCGGCCGGTGTGCTCGCCTGGGCCGCCACCGCGGAGGGCGAGCCCGCGAACCGCCCGCCCGAGGCCGTCGATCGCCTCGCCCTCGCGCCGCCCCGCATGCTTCCGGCCCCGGCCGGCGCGTATCCCATCCGCCCCAGGTCGTACGCCGACGTGACGCTCCGCGACGCGTTCTGGGCGCCCAAGGTGCGGACGAATGCCGAGGTCACGATCCCGTTCGAGTTCAGGAAGCGGGACGACGGGTCGGACGCCCTCCGATTCGGGGTCCTGCAGGCGGGTATGCTGTCCGTCCAGACCCACCCGGACCCGTGGCTGCAGGAGCAGGTGACGACGCTCGTCCAGCGCATGGCTCAGGCGGCGCCGAGGGCCACGAACCGCGAGTTCGAGCTCGCCGCGACGCGGTACGTCCTCACCGGAGAGCGCGACCTTCTGGACAAGGCGATCCGGTCGGCGCGGATGCTCTACGAGGACTTCGAGGCCCACGACCCGCCGTTCGACGGCGGCGAGCGTGATTCCATGAACTGCGCCGAGCTCTACAAGGTCACGAAGGACCCGGAGCACCTGGAGTTGGCCAGGCACTATCTCGACATCCGTGGGCGTGACGACTCGGTGGGGCGCAGCCGGCACAACCAGTCGTACGAGCCGGTCCTCGAGCAGAGCGAGGCGGTGGGTCACGCCGTGAACTGCGTGACGCTCATCGTGTCCATGGCCGACGTCGGAGTCCTGACGGGGATCCAGGACTACTTCGACGCGGCCCACCGGATGTGGCACGATGCCGTCACGCGGAAGATGTACGTCACGGGCGGGGTCGGCTCGACGGGAAACGAGGGCTTCGGCGAGCCTTACGTCCTGCCCAACATCGACGCCTACTCGGAGACGTGCGCGGTCCTGATGTTCATCACGCTCAATCACCAGCTCTTCCTCGCCACCGGGGACGGCCGGTACATCGACGTGATGGAGCGGGGCATGTACAACAACGCCGTCGACGGCGTGTCCGTCTCCGGCGACCACTACTTCTACGTCAACCGCCTGGCCAGCGCGGGAGACGGCCGGGACCTGCGTTGGCAGCACGCCTCTCTGGAGTGCTGCCCCCCGAACCTGGTCCGCTTCCTCGCGCGCATGCCCGGCTACGTCTACGCGCAGGGCGACGACGGCGCGATCTACGTCAACCTGTACGTGTCCAGCGAGGCCGGGTTCGAGCTGGGTGGCAGGTCCGTCGGGCTCCGTGTGGAGTCCGAGATGCCCTGGGGAGGGCGCTCGACCCTCACCGTATCCGCTCCGGAGGAGGCCGAGGGTGAGATCCGGCTGAGGATCCCGGGATGGGCGCGGAACGAGCCGGTTCCCGGTGGGCTCTATTCCTACACGGAGCCGAGCGGGAAGGGCGTCACGATCTCGGTGAACGGTGCCGCCGTGGACGCCGCGCCCGACGACAAGGGCTATGTCTCCCTCGGCCGGCGGTGGCGGGACGGGGACGCGATCGAGGTGGTCCTGCCGATGGAGGTGAGGAAGGTGGTCGCCGATCCACGGGTGACGGAGGATCGGGGGCGGATGGCGATCGAGCGCGGGCCGATCGTCTACTGCTGCGAATGGCCCGAAGTGGAGGGCGGGAAGGTCCTCGAGCTCCTGTTCGACGACACCCGGGAGCTCAGGGCCCGCTTCGACCCGGACCTGTTCGGCGTGACGGTCGTGGACGCCGCGGCGCGCAGCGTCACGGATCCGTCCTCCCCGTTCCGGCCGGTGACCCTCGTGCCCTACCACCTGTGGTCCAACCGTGGAGCCGGCGAGATGAGCGTCTGGCTGTCGAGGGAGGAATACGCCCTGGGCGACACGGGACCCGCCGGCGGCCTGATCTTCTACGAGAACCCGAACCACGCCAGGGACGGCTGGCGCTACCTGGAAGCCGCGCCGTTCGACCAGAGCGGGGGGGCGAAGTGGGGGTGCTTCCGCCGGGAGACGGCCGGTGCGCAGGGCACCGCGGTCGGCACGGGCAGGCAGAACACGCTGGACATCCTGGCCGCCTGCGACGAGCCGGCCGCGGCCGCCCAACTGTGCGCCAACCTCGTCGTCAACGGCGTGCGGGGCTGGTTCCTGCCGTCGCGGGACGAGCTCGTCCTGATGTACCGGAACCTGGGCGCCCGCGGGCTCGGCCGTTTCCTGGACCAGGGGATCGCGGACAACTTCACCTACTGGGCCTCCACCCAGAGCAGCGTGGACATGGCAGCCCACGTCGACTTCGCGGATTCGGGACGGGTGCACGGAGACGACAAGGACTTCCCGCGGCGCGTGAGGGCGATCCGGGCCCTCTGAGGAGACCGGGTCCCGGGGTCCGGTCGAACAAAGTGGCGCGGCCGCGCACCTCGTGGTCCCGGGACATCTAGTACCCCGTCATCGAATACGGCCGCGCATCCTTCCCGGTCCCCCACTTCTCGTTCGGCGTGGCCGACATCGTGAACCGGAGCTCGCCTCCGCGCTCGATCTCCTCCTGGGTCAGGAACGTGCGGGAAAGCTGCTGCCCGTCGAGCGTCACCGAGCCCACCCAGGGATGCCCGGCGTCGAGGTGGTCCGCCACGACCGTGAACGTGCTTCCGTTGGGAAGGTGCAGCGCGGCCCGGTCCACGAACGGACGGCCGATCACGTACTGGTTGCTCGCGGGCGCCACCGGGTAGAACCCCAGGCTGGTGAACACGAGCCAGGCCGACATCTGGCCCACGTCGTCGTTGCCGGAGAGCCCCGTGGGACCCGTGCCGTACTGCGTCGAGACGATCTGTGTCAGGCGGTGCTGCGCCTTCCATGGCGCACCCGCGTAGTCGTAGAGGTAGGCGATGTGGTGGCTGGGCTCGTTGCCCTGCGCGTAGTAGCCGATGAGCCCGGAGATGTCCTCGACGTTCGCGAACTCCGCGGGATCCACCGTCGCGTCGAAGACACGGTCGAGCTTGTCGATGAGCGCCCGGTCGCCTCCGAGCGCCCCGATGAGCCCGCCGATGTCCTGTGGCTCGTACCAGGAGTACTGCCAGGCGTTGCCCTCGGTGTAGTCGGCGTTGTAGCCGGCCGCCGCGGGGTCGAACGGCTCACGGAAGCCTCCGTCCGCCAGACGCGCGCGTACGAATCCCGTCTCGGGGTCGAAGACGTTCCTCCAGTTCCGGGCCCGCAGGAAGAAGCGGTCGGCCACTTCCCGACGGCCCATCGCCTGGGCCATGCGCGCGATCGTCCAGTCGTCGAAGGCGTACTCGAGCGTCTTCGACGCCCCCTCCGGCTCCTCGTCGATCGGCACCCAGCCGAGCTCCATGTACCTGTCGAGCCCGCCCCAGGGGCCGTACGTCGCGCTCGCGACCATCGCGTCGAGCGCTTCGTCCGCATCGTAGCCGCGTATGCCCTTCATGTACGCGTCCGCGATGACCGGCACGGCGTGGTAGCCGATCATGCACCAGGTCTCGAGCCCCTGGAACGACCAGATGGGCAGGATGCCGTACGGGCTCTCCTTCCGGAACGCGAGCAGGGACCTCACGAAGTCGTTCGTGCGCTCCGGCGGCTGGATGAGCGTGAGCAGCGGGTGTTCCGCGCGGTACGTGTCCCAGAGCGAAAGGGTCGAATAGAAGGTGAAGTCGTCGGCCTCGTGGGAGGCGTCGTCCGGGCCGCGGTAGCCCCCGTCGACGTCCATGTCGAGGTTCGGGGCGATGAGCGTGTGATAGAGCGCCGTGTAGAAGATCGTCCGCATCGAGTCGGGCGCTGTCACGGCGACGGCCGAGAGCGCCTCTTCCCACTGCCGGCGCGCGCCCGCCCGCGCGGCGTCGAAGTCCCAGCCCGGCATCTCGGCGTCCAGGTTGGCAACGGCGCCCGCCTCGCTCACGGGGGAGATCGCGATCTTGGCGACGAGCGGAGCGGCGAGCGCCCCGAAGTCGAAGACGCCCACGATCGCTCGACCCTGGACCTCGGCGCGCCCCCCGGGATCGTGGGCCGCCGGAGGCGCGAAGCCGCGGTACGTCACCTCGGTCTCGCGGTTGTCGAGGGCGTGGCCGGTCATCGGGCGCGAGAACCGGAGCGCGAAGCAGAGGTGCCGCCCCGGCGCCCAGCCCCGCGTGATCCTGCAGCCCGTCACGGTCCCGTCGGAGCGGACGCGCGCGCGCGACCAGGACACCTTGCCCGGATAGTCGTAGATGCTCGTGCGCAGATCGAGGAGGACGTGCGCGGGCTCGCCCTCGGGGAAGGTGTAGCGGTGAACGGCCACGCGCTTCGTGGCGGTGAGCTCCACACGGATTCCGTAGTCGTCCAGGGTGACGGCGTAGTAACCCGGCTCCGCCGTCTCGCTGGCGTGGCCGAAGCGGGAGCGGTAGCCGGAGTCGGGCTCTTCGACCGTGCCCGGATCGAGCGCGACGTCTCCGGCGATCGGCATGAGGAGGAAGTCGCCGAGATCGGAGTGGCCGGTGCCCGAGAAGTGGGTCTGGCTGAACCCGCGGATCGTCGTGTCGTCCCAGCGGTAGCCCGCCGCCCACGGGTAGCTCTTCCTGAACTCCACGATGCGGGTGTCGGGGCTCGGCTGGACCATGCCGAACGGCACCGTGGCTCCGGGGAAGGTGTGTCCGGACCCGCCCGTCCCCAGGAAGGGATCCACCGCTGCGTACGCCGCGGAGCCGGAATCGGCCGCGGAGGAGCCGCGCTCCGGGTGCGCGGGCGGGGGAGCCAGGAGTGTGCCGAGGAGGGTCAGCGAGAGGAACACGATGGGGCGCCTCGGCTGGAGTGGCGATGGTCGACGGGCGAGGAAGCAAGGGTAGGCCTGCGCGTGAGAAGGCGGCAAGCGCGCCCGGAGCTCGTCGACCCATGCGCCGGAACGGCGAGTTCCCGACGGACTCCCCACAGCGGCGGGTGGGGTCCCTGGCTCCCGGGGTGCGCCGGACCTACCGTGCTGCGCCGTCGACTCGGTGGCGCACCGCGCGTCGTGGCCCGCGCCCCACCCTATACGGAGAGCCAGAGCATGCCCACCCGATCCCTCCTCCGGTGCGCGACGCGCGTCGTCGCCCGAGTGGCGGCGACCGCTGCTCTCGTGCTGCTCCCGACCCTCGCCCACGCTCAGGAGCGGGCTTCGGACCGGCGCCGCTGGCTGTCGCCGACCCAGACCACGACGGACGATCCGCGTCGCCTACCCATCCCGGCGTCCGAGGCAGCCAGGGGACCCGAGGGCTTCACGGTCCTGCGCGGTGGGCGGGTCTTCGACGGAACGGGCGCGCCCGCTCGTGCGGCCACGGTGGTCCTGGAGCGGAACCACATCGCCGCCGTGCTTCCCGCAGGTTCCACCGACTGGCCCCGGGACGCCACCGTGCTGGACGTGACCGGGAAGACGGTGATGCCGGGCCTGATCGACCTGCACACGCACCTCTCCTACCGCGAGCCGCCGCGCAACGACATCACGACGCCGGGGGACCCCGACGCGACGCTGCGCGCGGTGGAGCGCCTGCGCTTCTTCCTGGAGAGTGGCATCACGAGCGTGCGGGACGTGGCGTCCGACGGAGACATCACGTTCCGGCTCAAGGACTGGGTGATGCAGAACCGCATCGCGGGTCCCCGCGTCTTCGCTGCTGGCCAGCTCATCACGGGGATCGGCGGGCACGGCGCCGAGGGGGAGAGCCCGCTGGTGAGAGGCGGGTCGGTCCTGCAGGTGAACGGGCCGGACGCGTGGCGCGGCGCGGTGCGGGACATGTTCAACCGCGGGGCCGACGTCATCAAGATCGCCAGCCACTTCTCCAGGGAGGAGGTACGGGCGGCCGTGGAGGAGGCTCACGCGCTGGGGCTCAAGGTCACGTGCGACTGCGAGACCTTCTACATCCAGTGGGCCGTGGACGCGGGCGTGGACATGATCGAGCACCCGCTGCCGCGCACCGACGAGACCATCGGGAGCATCGCGGAGAAGGGCGTCCAGGCCGACCCCACCGTGGAGGTCTACACGATCCTGTTCGCGCTCTCGGGGGGTGGCTACTACGGATCCACCTCCCGGCGCTTCATGTTCAGCGACAGCCTGAACTTCGAGGTGCTCCGGCGCATGAAGCGGGCGGGGATCGTGATGGGGATCGGGACCGACCTCATCCTCGACTGGTTCCGCTACCTCCCGACGCCGTACATCGCCGAGCTGAAGTATTTCGTGGACGCGGGCTACACCGTGCCCGAGGCCCTGGTGGCCGCCACGCGGACCGGCGCGGAGATGCTGGACATGGGGGACAAGCTCGGCACCCTCGAGGCCGGAAAGCTCGCGGACGTCCTCGTGGTGGACGGCCGCCCCGACGAGAACCTCGACGACCTTGCGCGGGTCGCCACCGTGATCCGCGACGGATGGGTGGTCGTGAAGGACGGCGCCGTGTCGATCCCACGCCACGAGCCACGGCCCGCGCCTCCGCGGTGGACGCCGGGGAGGTGACGGGGGAGGGAAGTCGGCCCCACGCAGCGTACTCGCACCACGGCTCCCGGGCGCGGGCTTCCGCGCGGTCGGCTATCCATCGCGCGGTGGCCGAGGTGCCGTCGCCGGCTCGAGGAGCCCCTGAAGCTCGGCGAGCTCCTCGTCCCACCCATGGTCGTTCTGACCGTGGTGCTCGTCGGTGAGGAAGCCGGACTCGACGAGGTGCAGCCTCGTTCGGCCGGGTCCCATTTCCTCCAGGGTCCACACCACCCTGGTCGCCGGCGCGGCCGCGAACGGCACGCCGGGCTGATGGACCCAACTCCAGACGAGGCGATGTGGAGGCTCCACCTCCTCGACGCGGCAGGCGTAGGCGCCATGCTCGTCCCAGACGAACGCGCCTTCGGCGCCGGGCCGGAGCTCCAGCTCGGCGGCCTGGCCGAACCACCGTGACAGCTCCTCCGGTTCGCTGATGGCGCGCCACACCTCGACGATGGGCGCTTCGAGCTCCAGCCACTTTTCGACCACGCGCTCAGCCATCTTCGTCCCCCTCGTCCTTGTGCCGCTCGACCTGTCGCCGCAGCCGGTCGAGGCGTCGGTCCCACTGCGCGGAGTAGCGTTCGAGCCACGCGTCGATCACCCGTAGCGGGCCCGCGCACAGGGTGCACACGGACTCCCGCCCTCGCATCTCCCTCTCCACGAGGCCTGCCGACTCCAGGACATCCAGGTGCTTGGTGACGCCCTGGCGCGTGATGTCGAGCGGTGCGGCGAGGTTCTTGATGGACTGCGGCCCGTTCGCCTGGAGTCGGTCCAGGATCCAGCGCCGCGTGGGGTCCGCGAGGGCGACGAACGCATCGGTCATGGGGGGAAATATGCAACCGCACGGTTGCTTGTCAATACGCGCGGCTGGACGAGGTACCACGCCGTCCGTCCCGTTTGGCGGTACCCGCGGCCGCTACCCCCGAGGGCCGACCTCCGTGACCCCGGACCTCCCGACCGGGCGAGACCCTTGCGCGTTGTATTGATCATATTATCATGATGAAAACATGATTGAACCCGAGGTCCCAGGAATGCTCCTCTCCCAGACCGCCGTCTACGCCATCAAGGCGGTGCTTCACCTGGCCCAGGCCGAGGGAGAGGTCATGGTGCGTGTGGACGACGTGGCGGGGGCGCTGGGCGTTCCCCGGAACTACCTCTCGAAGATCCTGCACACGCTGGCCCGATCCGGACTCCTGGCGTCCACCCGCGGACCTCGCGGCGGCTTTCGTCTCGCCGTGGACGCGGCGGAGCTCACCCTCGCCCAGGTGGTGGATCCCTTCGGGGCGGTCGTGGCCGGACCGGGATGCCTGCTGGGCCGGGAACGGTGCGACGAGCGAGCGCCGTGTCCGGTCCACTCGCGGTGGCGCGAGGCCTCCACCTCGATGCGGTCGTTCTTCGAGGAGACCACGGTGCAGGACCTGGCGCTCCAGGGCGTCGCCCGGCCATAAACATCATATGGCAATGATGAATAAAGATCATCCAACGTCGGAGGAACGGGAATGAACAGGACGGCACGAGCCCTCGCGGTCGGAGCCTTCTTCGGACTGGTCGCCGTGGCAGGGTGCGGCGGCGGAAAGGCGGACGCGGACTCGGGCCCGCAGGCCGCCGGGGAGGCGACGGGTGCAGGGTCGCCTGCCGCGGAGGTCACCGCGGACGCGCGCCAGGAGGCGCAGCAGATCTTCTCCACCCGCTGCGCCGCATGCCACGGCGCGCAGGGATACGGTGACGGTCCGGGTGCGGCGGGCCTGGACCCGAAGCCGCGCAATTACCACGACACGGCGTGGCAGGACAGCGTCACGGACGCGGAGATCGAGTCGGTCATCGTGTACGGCGGAGCCGCGGCGGGACGGAGTCCGATGATGGTCGGCAACCCCGATCTGGGGGCGAAGCCGGACGTCGTCGCCGCGCTCCGGGAGATCATCCGCGCGTTCGGCAAGCAGAGGTAGGGGGGGTGCTGGGAACGAGGACCGGCCGCAGACGCGGACACGGGAGTGCCGCGCTGGGCGAACAGAACCGAAGGGGGAGAGCCATGAGAGGACGAATCGTCGGGGCCGGCGCCGGACGCCGGTTGCTGGGTCTGACCGTCGCCGCGACGCTCGCGGCGTGTGGTCGAGCCGGAGAAGGGGGTGCCGGCGGCGCCTCCGTGCAGGACCTCATGCGCGAGCGCAGCCTGAGCGAGGCCGACGTGGTGGCGGCGCTCAAGACCTACACACCCACCGGACGCACCGACCCGTTCGTGATGTTCGCCTCGGGCGGCCACAGCGGTCAGGTCATCGCCATCGGTGTCCCGTCCATGCGGATCCTCAAGTACATCGCGGTCTTCACCCCGGAGCCCTGGCAGGGCTACGGCTTCGACGACCAGACGAAGGAGCTGATGGCGAACAGCTCCCCCGAGGGAAAGCACCTCACCTGGGGCGACAGTCACCACCCGGCGCTCTCCGAGACGAACGGTGACTACGACGGTCAGTACCTCTTCATCAACGACAAGGCCAACGCCCGCATCGGCGTCGTCAGCCTCGCGGACTTCGCCACCACCCAGATCGTGCACTCGCCGATCCTGGGCACCGACCACGGCGGCTCCTTCGTCACGCCGAACACCGAGTACGTGATCGAGGGCGGACAGTATCCCGTCCCCCTCGACGGCGAGTACGCCCCGATCTCGGAGTTCGACGACGCATATCGCGGCGCGGTGATGCTCTGGAAGTTCGACCGTGACGCGGGGCGCATCGACGCGTCGCAGTCCTTCGCCATCGAGCTGCCGCCGTACATGCAGGACCTGTCCGACGCCGGGAAGCTGGCCAGCGACGGGTGGATGTTCATCAACTCGTTCGACACGGAACGCTCCCACGGCGGCAACATGGAGAACCAGCCGCCGCTCGAGTCCGGCGCGTCGCAGAACGACATGGACTACCTGCACGTCATCGACTGGCGCCATGCGGTGGAGGTGGCAGGCCAGCCCGGGAAGACCCGGACCATCCAGGGTATCCGGGTGATCCCGCTCACCACGGCGGTCCAGGAAGGTCTGCTCTACTTCGTGCCGGAGCCCAAGAGCCCGCACGGCGTGGACGTCACCCCCGACGGGGCGTACCTGGCCATCTCGGGCAAGCTCGACACCCACGAGACCGTCTACGCCTGGTCGAAGATCAAGCAGGCCATCGACGCGAAGAACTTCGAGGGCACCGACCCGTACGGGGTGCCGATCATCGGCTTCCAGACGGCGCTGCACGGGCAGGTGGAGATGGGCCTCGGGCCCCTGCACACGCAGTGGGACGACCAGGGCAACGGCTACACGTCGCTCTTCATCGAGTCGAAGATCGCCAAGTGGTCCCTGGCCGACATGAAGGTCATCGAGAAGATCCCGGTCCACTACAACATCGGTCACCTGGCCACCCCCGAGGGCGACACCGAGCACCCGAAGGGCCGGTACGTGATCGCGCTGGACAAGTGGTCCATCGACCGCTTCAACAACGTCGGGCCCCTCATGCCGCAGAACATGCAGCTCATCGACACCCGCTCGTCGCCGATGCAGCTCCTCTACGACATGCCGATCGGTCTGGGCGAGCCTCACTACGCGCAGATCATCAGCGCCGACAAGCTGAACCCCCAGCAGATGTATTCGCCGGTGGGCGAGAACCAGGTCGCGCACGCGGAGGACCCGTACCGCGTCACGTCCGAGGACCAGGCTCGCGTCGAGCGTCACGGTCGCGTCGTCGACGTGTACATGACCGCCATCCGCAGCCACTTCAGGCCCGATCGCGTCGAGGTGAACCGTGGCGACACCGTCCACTTCCACATCACCAACCTCGAGCAGACGCCCGACGCCACGCACGGCTTCGGCCTGGGCGAGTACGACGTCAACCTGAGCCTCGAGCCGGGCAAGACCGCCAACGTCACCATCGTGGCCGACGACGCAGGCGTCTTCCCGTACTACTGCACCGAGTTCTGCTCGGCGCTGCACCTCGAGATGATGGGCTACATGCTCGTCAAGTAGGAGACGAAGCGATGACCGGGCTGTTCGGTGGCCGGAAGCCCGCCCCCGGGAGGGCATGGATCGGCGTGGCGATCCTGACCGGCCTGGCCTCCGTCGCCGCGGGCGGCGGCAGGGACGTCGGCGGTGTGCGGGAGGACGGTACGCGCCTCACGCACGCACCCCACGGCGCGTCCTGCCCCGCCGACGGGCGGGCCGTCGCTCCGGGCGCGGCGCTGCAGGAGGTCGTGGACGCGGCCCCGACCGGTGCGTCGCTCTGTCTCGCGTCGGGTCGCTACGAGGGTCCGGTGGAGATCCACACCCGCCTCACGCTCGTCGGACCGGCCGACGCGGTGGTCCACTCGGACGGCTCCGGCACCACGGTGCGCGCCCTGGCCGACGGCGTGGTGCTCGGGGGCTTCACGGTGGAGGGGAGCGGGCGGCGCTACGACAAGATGGACGCTGCCGTGTACGTGCACGGGGCAGGGGTGGTGGTTCGCGACCTCACGGTGCGCGACGCGCTCTTCGGCATCATCGTCGAGCAGTCCGAGGGCGTGATGGTGGTGCGCAACCGGGTGGCCGGCCTCGCCGAGCTGCCGGTGGGGGTGAGGGGGGACGGCATCCGGCTGTGGGAGGTGCGTCGCTCCGTCGTCGAGGACAACCGGCTGGAGGACTCGCGGGACATCCTCGTGTGGTACTCGCCGCGCAACCGCATCGCGCGCAACACGGTCGTGCGCAGCCGCTACGCGACGCACTTCATGTACTCCGACGACTGCGTGGTCGAGGACGCGGAGTACCACGAGAACATCGTGGGCGTGTTCGTCATGTATTCGCGCGGCGTGACGCTCCGGGGCAGCACCATCGCCGACAACGCCGTGGCCGACGGGATGGGACTGGGCGTGAAGGAGTCCGGCAACCTCGTGGTCGAGGACAACCGCTTCGTCCACGACCGCGACTGCCTGTACCTGGACACGTCGCCCTTCCGCACGGGTGACACCGTGGCGGTCCGCGGCAACACGTTCACGCGTTGCAACGCCGCGGTCACGTTCCACTCGAGCGAGCGGAACAACCGCTTCGTGCGCAACGTGTTCCAGGACAACCGCACCCAGGTCGCGGTGGAAGGGCGGGGCACCGCCCGCGACGTGACGTGGGGCGAGAACTACTTCGACGACTACCAGGGCTACGACCTGGACGGGGACGGCAAGGGCGACGTCCCCTACGAGATGCGCAGCCTCGCCGAGCGCCTGGTGGCGACCCACCCGCAGCTCGCGTTCTTCCGGGGGACCATCGCGCTGGAGCTCCTCGACCTCGCGGCGCGCGTCTTCCCCGTGCTGGAGCCGGAGACCCTGCTGGTCGATCCCGAACCGATGATGTCCCCGCCGGGGGCCACGTGAACGGAGGCGAGAGGAACGCGATGCGCGTGGTGCTGAGGAACGTGAGCAAGCGCTTCGACGGCGTGCAGGCGCTCGACGGGGTGTCGCTGGACGTCGCTCCCGGGGAGCGGGTCGCGCTGGTGGGCCCCAACGGCTCCGGCAAGTCGACGCTGGTGCGTACGGTCATGGGCATGCTGCACTGCGAGGGCGTCGTCCGGCTGGACGACATGGACCCCTACCAGCATCGCACGCGGCTCGCGGCCCGCATGGCCTACGTGCCGCAGGCGGCGCCGCAGCTCGGCTCCACCGTCGGCGAGGTTGCGCGTGCCGTCGCCGCGCTGCGTGGGCTGGACGTCACGGAGATCGGCCGCGCGGCCGAAAGCATCGGGCTCGACGTCGACGCGCTCTCCCGCCGGCCCGTGCGCGCCCTCTCCGGCGGCACGAAGCAGAAGCTGCTGATCGCGCTGGCGTTCGCGGCGCCCATGTCGCTGCTCATCATGGACGAGCCCACGGCGAGCCTGGACGGCGAAGCCCGCGAGGCGTTCTTCCGGCTCTTCGAGGAGCGTGCCCACCGGGCGACGCTCCTGCTCAGCTCCCACCGCCTCGACGAGGTACGTCGACTGGTGGACCGGGTGGTGGTGCTGGAGGACGGGCGGGTCGCGCAGGACGCGCCGGTGTCCACGCCCGGGGTAGCCGACCGGCTCCACCGCGACGGGTGGTGGCACGACGTCCGGGGCGACGAGCCGTGCGCCTGCGGAGGGTGCGCGTGAGCGCCCGGGCGAGGGTCTCGGAGCGCCTGCCCGGGAGCGTCACGCGTGTGGCCGCGCTGGCCCGCCTGGAGATGGGCGAGGTGCTCCGCTCACGCTGGATGGCGCTGAGCGCGGGGCTGTACGCCGCGCTCGCGGCGCTGTTCATCGTGGTGGGACTGCGGGAGTCCGGCGTCGTGGGCTTCACCGGCATGGCGCGCGTGCTCCTCTCCCTGAGCCATGCGCTGGTGGTGCTGCTGCCGTTGCTGGCCCTCACCGGCACGGGGCTGGTGGTGAGCAGGGCACGGCGCGATGGCGCCCTCGAGCTGCTGTTCAGCCACCCGGTGACCCGGGCGGACTACCTCGGGGCGGTGACGCTCGTTCGCTACGGCGCGCTCCTCGCCCCGTTGCTGGTGCTCATGCCCGGTCTCGCGCTCCTGGGCGCGGCGGTCTTCGGACAGGCCGTGCCCTGGGGGTTCCTGGCCCGCGCGCTCGCGGTGAGCGCGGCGCTGCTCTGGAGCTTCACGGGCATCGGTCTCGCGATCTCGACGAGGGTGAACGAGCCCGATCGCGCGCTCATGGCCGTGTTGGCGACCTGGGTGCTGGGCGTCGCGCTGCTCGACTTCGGGCTGGTGGGCCTGATGCTCCAGTGGGACCTGCCCGCGTCCGCGGTCTTCGTCCTGGCGGGCCTCAACCCGGTGGAGATGGCGCGCCTGGCGCTGCTCTCCGGCGCGGAGCCCACGCTGGGGACCCTCGGGCCGGTGGGCTTCTTCCTTTCGGATGCCCTCGGTCCGGTTTGGCTCTTCGCCGCCGGCGTCCTCTGGCCGCTCGTGCTGGGTGCGGCCGGCTGGCTCCTGGCGCGCCGCCGGCTGCTCGCCGGCGACCTCGTTTGACGCTTGCAAGGACGGGCGGCGAGCCGCCCGTGGAGGTTGGATCGTGACCAAGGTTGAGACGAAGCTGCAGCCCCTCGTGGACCGCTTCGAAGAGTTCCTCGACGAGCCCATCCGATTCCGCGGCCGGCTCGTGCTCGTGCTGCTGGTGATCCCGCTGCTTTTCAGCTTCACGCAGCCGCTGTGGCGGATCAGCATGAAGGCCCCGCAGTATCCCCAGGGCCTCCAGATGGACGTGTACGCCTACAAGATCGGGGGCGGGCACGACGGCCACGACATCCAGGAGATCAACGAGCTCAACCACTACATCGGGATGCACCGCATCGAGCGCAGCGAGTTCGAGGATCTGGACTGGATCCCCTTCGCACTCGGCCTCCTGGCCATCCTGGCGCTGCGTGCGGCGGCCATCGGCAAGGTGCGCTCCCTCGTCGACCTCAGCGTCCTGACCGCGTACGTCGGCGCGTTCTCGCTGGCGCGCTTCGTCTACAAGCTCTGGGTCTTCGGTCACGACCTGGACCCCCATGCGCCCGTGAACATCGCCCCGTTCATGCCTGTCGTCGTCGGTAGCAGGCAGGTGGCGAACTTCACCACGCACTCCTGGCCGCAATGGGGCACCGCGTTCATGTCCGTCTTCGCCGGCGGCGTCCTCCTCCTGACCGCCTGGCACTGCTGGGTGGGATATCGCGAAGCGTGGGGCGGCGGTGCATCTTCGGTGTCGCGCACGACGGCCTGACGGAGCACCCCGCCGTCGGCGTCTTCCGGGAACGGGGCGCGGGCACTCCCACGACCCTGGAACCTCGGGACCCGTCCAGGCGTTTCGACCATCGCTCCCTCGGTCGCTGGGGACCGTGGAGCGGAGTGTGCGACGTCGCGGGGCTCCGTTCGCCCAGCGCCGGTTCAGGGGCCGTGGTGCCCGGGGAGGTCGGCCTTGGATCTGCTGTCGGACGTGCTGCGAGCCGTGAGGCTCACCGGCGCACACTTCTACTCGGTGGAAGCCGCCGCACCCTGGTCCGTCCTGTCGGAAGCGGCGCGGAAGCTCGTGCCGCGGGTCCTGCCCGAGTCCGAGCACCTCATCTGCTACCACATCCTCCTCGACGGGGCGTGCTGGGGGGGGCTGGAGGACGGGCCGCTCGTCCGGTTGAAGGGCGGCGACGTGATCGTCTTTCCCCACGGCGACGCGCATCGGATGTCGAGCGCGGAGGTCTTCCGTCCCGTGGCGCGGCGACACGAGGCCGCCCAGCGGTACCCCGATACGCTGGTCCTCGGCCCGGAGGGCCCGCGCGACGCCTCGTTCGTGTGTGGCTTCCTCGGGTGTGACGTGCGCCCGTTCAATCCCCTGCTGGCCGCGCTCCCCCGATGCATGCACCTGCCGGGCGTCGCGGAGGGATGGCTCTCCTGGTTCCCGCGCCAGGCGGTCGCCGAGTCCGGGCGTGTCCGCGTGGGAAGCGAGACCGTGCTCACACGCATGGCCGAGCTCATGTTCATCGAGGTCGTCCGCCGGCATCTCGAGCAGCTGCCGGCGCAACAGGTCGGCTGGCTGGCCGGTGTGCGGGACGAGGTGGTGGGCCCCGCCCTGTTGCGGTTGCACGAGCGTCCAGCCTACCGCTGGACGCTGGCCGAGCTGGCGCAGTCGACCGCCTCGTCGCGGACCGTGCTGGCCGAGCGGTTCTCCCAGCTCCTCGGCGTTCCCCCCATCCAGTACCTGACCCGGTGGCGATTGCAGCTGGCGGCCGAGCAGCTCCTGAGCACGTCGGCCAAGGTGGCCACGATCGGTCTCAGGGTCGGATACGAGTCGGAGGCCGCGTTCAGCCGGGCCTTCAAGCGGGAGACCGGCTTGTCGCCCGCCGCCTGGCGGAGCGCGAGGGCGTCGTAGCGCGGGCCAGCCCGTCCGGCGGTGGCCTCACCCACCACCGCCGGAAGGGCGGCCTACAGCGACAGCGCTCGCCGGATGCCGGCGAGGTGGTGATAGGCGTGACGCACCGCGTGGTCCTCGAGGATGAACTGACAGGTGAGCGGAGCGTCGTCGTTCAACGACACGGGCGCCGCCCGATCGAGCTGCTCGTCGGATAGCCTCCGGATCGCCGCCGCCGCCGAGGCGCTGTTGGCCCCGAGGAGGTCGATGGCCACCGCCGGCTGGACCGCGTCGAACTCCAGGGCGTGCTTGGCGTTGATCTCGTGGACAGCGTCCCAGGTGACGCCGGCGATCGGCGTGCCTTTCGCCAGCAGCTCCGCCAGGCTCATCTCGATCGGATACATGCTCGCGACGTGATGCACGACGACGCCGACCTTGCGGCCGTCTCCCGGGAGGCGAGCCTCCCACTGCTCCGGCGTCAGGCGGACGGCGAGCTCCGCGAGGGCGCTGGCGCCGAGCTCCAGGCGAAGGGCGAGCGCGTTCGCGCGCACGCCGGGACGCTCCGGGCTCGTCGTGCCGACGACCGCCTCCGGACCCGACCGGTCCGTCCGCGGCGCGGTGATGGTTTGCGACGACATGGCTACCTCTCTTGTCGGGGAATGTCAGCGCGCCCTCCAGTCGAGCGCGGTGTGGAGTCTAGGCCGGGGTAGCCGCGTTCCCCATGACCGCCCGTCCCCGTTTTCTGTCCGCGCGTCCGGCGCAGGAGGATCCACGCCCGTGCCGGAATCGTGGCCGGACGGCCGGTCAAGCGACGCGAACGCCCGGTCATTCGCATCCGCTGGCCCGGGCGCTTGAGTTCCCTCGACGATCGAAGGCGACTCGATCGACCGCGCCGATCCACGGCGCGGAGACCGGGGCCGACAGCCGCACGCCGGCGTGCGCGGTCCCGGTCGGAGCACCATCGACCATTCGGAGGATCTGGAACATGAGCTTCACGCATCCACGGCGCTTGTCCGCCACGATCTTGATCATCGGGACCCTCATGGCGGCCTGTCAGGACTCCGGGATCACCACGCCTCCCACGCCGTCGGGCGTTGCGGAGCTGCGCGCGTCCCTCGCCCCCTACGCGAGCTTCGCGCTCGCCACGGCGGACGGGTACGACACGGCCATCACCGACTGCATGTCGAACGGCGACGAGGGCGCCATGGGCGTCCACTACGGCAAGCCGTCCCTCATCGACGGCGTGGTGGACCCGATGCATCCGGAGGTCCTCATCTACGAGCCCGGCACCGGTGGCCAGATGAGCCTGGTCGGGGTGGAGTTCATCGTCCCTTTCGCCGTCCTTCCCGAGACGTCGACCCCGCCGGTTCTGTTCGGCCAGGCCTTCGCGCCGAACGAGATCTTCGGGGTCTGGGCGCTCCACGTCTGGACGCACCGCACCAACCCGAACGGTCTGTTCTCACCCTGGAACCCGCGGGTGCACTGCTGAGACGCCGGAGGGGCGGCGGGATGTCCCCGCCGCCCCTCGTGGTGGAACCGGACGAGGCCGGCCCCGGGCGGGCGTCGCGCGGCGCTACGACGTGCAGGAACACCCCTTGTCGAAGACCACCCGCCAGTGGCCGTCGGCCTCCAGGCGCCAGACCGAGTTGAAGGTGCCGACGCGCTTCCCCGTGGGGTCGTAGACCGGCCCGCTGCTCAGGGCGAGCGTGCCCGACGGAAGCACCTCCACGTGATCCGGATCCCACGAGAACGGCGCGCTCGCCCCCTCGAAGAATCCCTTCCATCCGTCGGCCACCTGGGCGCGGCCACGGAGGATCTCCCGCCCGTAGAAGACCGCCTCCTCGGACACGAACGCCGTGAAGGCGTCGGCGTCGCGGTCCGCCATCGTCCTGGCGAAGGCGCGCTCGGAGTCGATGACCTCCTGCTGGAGCGGGGAGGTCTGCTCCTGCGCGCGTCCGGACGACGGCGCGCACAGCGCGACCGCGAAGGTGAGCCCTGCGGCCAGGGCGAACAGACGAGCCTTCGGCACGGTGCATCTCCTTGCGGGGGTGTGGCCGCCATCTACGACGTCGGGGACTCGGCATTACGCGGGGACCGGGCTCGCCGTCTACATACCGGCCCGCCGCGCCACGCGCATCGACCCGATGGAGGCGCTGCGCGCCGAGCAGGGCGGGGGCAGGAATCTCCTTGACCCTCGGGCTCGTGGGCTACTAGGGTAGGGCGAGCTCTCCTCGCCTCCCCGAGCGATGGCGTGTTACGCGCGAAGCGCGTACCGCCCGAGGTCCGGACGACCATGATCGCCGCCAACGACATCGATGGGCGCAGCGAGGAGATCGAGAATCTCATCGCTGCGGACAACGTCGGTCAGGCGGCGCGTCGGCTGATGGACTTCGTGAGCGATTTCTCGCAGAACCGGGAGTATCGGCAAGAGGTCATCGTCATCAGCAGCACGTACTCGGGGCTGGAGCGCCGCGAGCGGCAGGGCCTGTTGGACTACGAGCAGGCGGACAAGCATCGCCGGCATCTCCTCTTCCAGATCCTGGGGCTCATCGAAGCGATCCGTAACGAGCTCGCACTCGGGATCATGGCGGCCTGAGCGGGATGGACGAGGTAGGCCTCGCCGCCGCCGCGACCGCGGTGAAGTCCGCCCTCGCGTCGGATCCCCTCCAGGGCTCCAAGAAGCTCGTCGAGTTCGCGAACGAGCATGCGGTCACCGCCGAGCTCAGGCACAACGCGCTCATCCTTCGCCTCACCTGCACGCGGGCCGACACCGACCAGCAGAAGCGCGCGCTCGCGGAGGAGATGTCGGGGCTCCTCGACCGGATCATCGAGGACGGCCGGGCCAACGGTGACTCGGACGCTGTCCGGCGCAAGCTCGAGGCACGGGTGAGGCTCCAGGAGCACTACCGCTCCGTGGAATTGCGCGACGAAGTCGTCTTCGCGTGCACCGATCTGCGGAAGACCTACAAGAAGAGCGGCTTCACGCTGCACGACGTGAGCCTGACGCTGAGGCGGGGGGAGATCACCGGGGTCGTAGGCCAGAACGCCAACGGCAAGACGACGCTCCTCCGCGTGATCGCGGGCGAGCTGCAGCAGGACGGTGGGCAACTCTCGTTCCCGTCGATGGGCACCAACGGTCGGGGTATCGACTGGGCGGCCGTGCGTGAGGAGATGGCGTACGTCCCGCAGGAGCTGCCAAGGTGGTACGGCTCCCTGCTGCAGAACATCCAGTACGAGGCGGCGCTGCACGGGATCCGCGGAGAGGAAAACCGCGAGGAGGTCGACTTCATCATCGAGCGCATGGGCCTCCAGGAGCACCTCGGAAAGTCGTGGGGACAGCTCTCCGGGGGCTTCAAGCTCCGCTTCTCGCTCGCGCGTGCGCTCGTGTGGAAGCCGAAGATCCTTCTCCTGGACGAGCCCCTCGGCAACCTCGACTTCAAGGCGCAGCTCGTCGTCCTGAAGGACCTGCGGGACCTCGCGAGCAGCCTGCGCCACCCGATGGCGGTGCTGATCAGCTCACAGCACCTCCACGAGATCGAGGCGGTTGCGACGAACATCCTCTTCCTGCGCCAGGGCGAGGTCGTGTACAACGGCTCGATCGACGCGCTGGGCGACGCGCGCAGGCACAACACGTACGAGCTCGAGGGCCATGGCACGGAGCGCCAGCTACGGGTCGCGTTGGCGGACGTCCCGTACGCGCAGCTCTATCACTCGGGGCTGTCGTGGGTCCTCACGACTCCCCTCGAGGTGAGCGGAAACGCGCTGCTCCGGTGCCTCACCGACGCCGGGATCGAGGTCAGGTATTTCCGCGACATCAGCGGATCGATCAAGCAGCTCTTCAACTAGCTCTTCGACCAGGAGAGGCGGTGCGTCCGGTAGGAGCCACGGTGTTTCCGGCTTCGCGAGCCGGCGAGGGCCCATTCGCTTCGATGACCTTCGGCTACCCCCGACGGCCGTGGTATCGGAGGTGGCTCGTGCCGCCGCTCCTGTGGAGGCTCGACCGGGTCCTCGTGACGCGATTCCCCCTCGTCTGGCGCACGAAGGCCATCTTCTTCCTCGTCGGTTCGACCGTCGTCGCGAACGCCGTGCTCTACCTCTGGGGCTCCCGCACTCCGGTGGCACTCGCCTCCATCCCGGACGTGGCGTCGGTACAGGCGTGGCTACGCGTCGTGAGCTTCTGGGTGCTCGCGCTCTGGGCCTATGTGCAGCTCCGTCGGCCGATCCACGAGATGGAGCGCCGCAGGTACGCCCGACTCACGGCGCTCCACTTCTTCTGCTTCCTCACGGCCTTCGCGAACCCGGTCGCCTACGCCCTCCCCGTCGTCGGCCGGATCGCCGCGCTGGTTCCCGACGACGCGCACGAGGAGAGCTACGCCTTCCTGAAGCAGAACGTCTTCGTCCCGTGCCTTCAGCAGGACTGGCTCTATGACAACCACGAGACGGTCGAGCGCGCGCTGGCCGTCTACGGGTACCCGTCGGTCGAGCTACCTCCCGGGGGTCGGGGGTTGGGGTACGGGTGCGCGGACGTCCTGGCGCGAACCGGCGTCTCGGCCTACGACAATGTTCCGGGCATCCAGGGGAGAGTGGGCAGCGTCCAGGAGGCCAAGGTCTTCGTCCGGAACGGGGCGTGGTCGTACGCGAACCGCGAAGCCGGGCTGCGCTACTACGCACCGCTCGCCCTCCTGCTGTCGGTCCTCCTGACCCTCGGCGTGTGCGGACGGCAGAGGGCGACACGCTCGCTCGGTCACTATCGCGGGCGTTTCCTGACGCTCCCCAGGATCAGCCTGCCGCTCCCGCGCTGGGTGCGCAGGATCGAGAGCCACCTGTTGACCACGAACCCCCTGGTCTGGTCGAGCCGTGCGCCGTCGGTGCTCTTCTACGCCGGCGTGATCTGCGGTGGTGCGGTGGCGCTCGCGCTCCTTCCGGTCGTGGGTGGGTTCGTCCCCCGGGACCCGGCTGCGCTGGTGTCGCTCGGAGGGATGATCCTCGCGGGTCTCTGGGGCGTGAGCCAGTTCGGGGTCGCGCTCCCCGGTGCGGATCCGAAGCGCAACTACGTCGCGCTTCTCTGCGCCATGGGGCTGTGGGGAATGCTCTGTATCCTCCTCGGTCTGACCGCGGGGCTGGTCTCGCACAAGTGGGGGGAATCGCTCGGCACCCTCGGCGCCCTGCTGCCCCTGGCGCTCACGGTGGTAACGGGGAGGTTCGGTCTCCGGTTCGGCCTGAAGACCTTCTGGATCGCCGTGGGGATCGGCTATCTCGGCGGGACCACACTCCTCTACCTGGCGTTCATCGGGTTGGTGCTCCTGTCCGCCGCCGGGAGGATGGCGATCGTCGGCGTGGCGCTGGCTGTGCCTCTCGTCGGGTGGGCGCTCCGACGCCGTCGGGGCAGACCCGTATCGTTCGTGAAGGCCGTCACTGCGATCGTCTGGGTCACGCTGGCGCCCGCGATGGCCACCGTCGCCTCCATCGCGATCGTGTCGGGAGCAGGCATCCGATCGGGAGGGGTCGGCACGCTGGCGGGTGTGCTCGTCGGGTCAGGCCTGCTGCTCCTCCTGGTACTGCCGCCCCTCCGAACGCTGCTGCGCTACCGCTACGGTCCCGCCGCCTCGTAGCGACCGGAGACGCGGAAGCCGGCCGCACGCCGAGCACGGCCTCGGCACAGGCGGAGCCTAACCCTCGGTGAGAGCCCGGGCGACGCGGTCCACGCTCGTCTCGAATGCGTTCCCGCGCAGGTCGAGCGTGAGCGACTCCTTAAGCCTCAGAAGGATGTCTCCGAGGTTGTTGCGCAGCGCGTAGAGCCGCGACTTCTCGGTGTTGAGGTCGTTGGTGTCGATGCGCTTCTCGACGTATCGCGGGATCAGCGCCTCGATCTCGGCGATCTTGGCGTCGATCCGCTCGGTCGCCTCCAACCGGTACCCGGGCCGGAAGAAGTCTTCGTCGATGTAGCAGGCGATGAACCGCCTGCCGCCACCCGAGCGCTCGGCGTAGAACGCGTCGACGGTCTCCATGGCGACCCACGCCGAGAGCAGGCTCCGGTTCGACACGAGGCAGACCGTCGCGGACGTCTCGCGGATCGAGGACTCGATGAAGGCCCGGATCCCCTCACCCGCCTCCATCGCCTCCCGGTCGATGTGGATCCGGATCCCGCGTTCCTCGAGTGCAGCCCGGAGCGCGAGCGCCTCGTCGGCGTCGCCGTGGTTGTACGACAGGAAGATCCTCGGCCCGTCGCCAGCCGTCCCGCCCGGTGCGAGCCGCCCCTCGTTCGCGGCGGGCTCGCCATCGGCTGACGGCGTCGCCGCCGCTTCGGCGTCGTCCAGGACCCCGAGGATCGCGAAGGCGGCCTTCCTCCGCGCGCGTTCGAAGTCGGCGTAGTCCATGACCCCGCGGCGGTGGTTCTTCTCGTCGCGGCGCACCCCCGACTCGAGCGCGACGAGCTCCTGCGCGAGGTCGTGCCGCTCCTTCCCGAGCGCGCTCTTCAGCGCGCCGACCGCCCCGAGGAGGTCGTCGTTCGCGACGAGCGCCTGGACGCTCGCCCGTAGGCTGTCGGGAACCTGCATCGCGGGGTCTCCTCGGCGGCCGGTCCGATCGCGACCGGTGCCGGCGCACATCACCACCACCCCTCGGGCCAGAGCCACCACCGGCCCGCCTGCGTGGAGCGGCAAGTTAGGACCAGGCCGGGGCGGAAGGCGAGGGCGCGAGCGCCACGGACCCATGGCCTGCCTTCGTCCATCCTTGCTTCCCGGGACGCAGCACCGTACCCGTGGAGGTCGTCCGTGCCGAGGGAGTCCCCCCCCCTCCACATCCCGGGAGCACACCATGCGTCGTCATGCCGCGCTGGCCGCCGCCCTCTTCATGGTGGCCGCACCTCCGATCCTATCCGCTCAATCCCTCCAGTACACGTCGGTCACGAAGACCGAGCTCGGCGGTGCGCTCGGTCGCATCATGTCGATGATGTCGGGGGTCGGCGACGAGACGCAGACGACCACGTACATCGAGGGCTCGCGCATCCGCACCGACGAGCAGAAGACCTCGGACATCGTGGACGCGAAGGCCGGCACGATGACGATGCTCGATCACGAGTCCCGGACCTACACGGTGATCGACTTCGCCAAGATGGCGGAGCAGATGGCGGGGGCGATGAGCGACGCCTCGAAACAGGCGTCCACCCAGATGGCCACGGAGACCCCCACCGGCCAAGCGGCCGAGCAGCCCCAGATCGAGTGGGAGGTCCACTTCCACACCGACAAGACGGGGAAGAAGGAGAAGATCGCCGGCTACGACGCCGAGGAGGTGGTCCTCGTCACGGAGGTGATCGCCAAGAACGTCCCGAAGGAGGGCGAGGAGCAGGAGCAGGCGGGGATGGCGATCGTCTCGGACCTGTGGATGAGCCAGGACTTCCCGGAGTACATGCTGACGCAGCAGATGCGCAGCGACGTCGCCGAGCACATCGGTGAGAGCACGCGCCAGAGCATGGCCAACTCCATGCAGGCGTTCTCGTCGGCCGAGCCCGGGCTCTCGGAGGCGTGGAAGAAGAACGCCGAGGAGCTCGAGAAGGTCCAGGGCTACGCGATGCGCACGACCATGCTCTTCGTGGCCCTGCCCCCCAACGTGCCTCTCGACCGTGACGAGGCGTTGGCGGAGAAGGACAAGAGCCTGGGCTCGAGCGCGGCCGGGGCGGCGGAGGGGAGCGCGGCGGATGTCGCCAGGAAGGCGCTCGGCGGGATCTTCGGCAAGAAGAAGGAGGAGCCCAAGGCCGAAGCGGCCGAGGCCACGCCGCACCAGGCGACCTTCATGCGCATCACCACCGAGATCCAGAACGTGAAGACCGGCGGGATCGACCCGTCCGTGTTCGAGGTCCCGGCGGGCTATACGGAGCGCCCGATGGGCGGGCCTGTGGGCGGCTGATCGGCCGATCGCGGGTCGTCCCGCCAGGGTGGCGTCGGCCTCCCGGCGACGTCTCCCGCGCCGTTCGGCTCGCCGCTACCGGAACCCGAACACCGCCGGGAAGATCAGCACGACGATCGACGCCCACGCCGCGTACACGGGCAGGAACGCCGTCTGCCACCGCTCCAGCGGGGCGAACCCTCCGCGCCTGCGGAGGATCCGCGCGTAGAGCACGGCCGACCAGCCCAGGTTCACCACGAGGATGACGTTCTCCCCGAGGGCGGCGACGCGGTTCGGGCTGAAGCCGAACTCCGAGATCCGTGCCAGGATGGCCCACAGCGCCAGGGCGTCCACCACGAGGGCGCAGGCCACCAGGACGAGCTGCAGCCCGTCGAAGAAGCCGGGCTCCCTCCTGGCATCCCTCGCCGAGATCGCGTACAGCATGAGACCCACCACCAGGACCAGGAGCAGGTCGAAGCCGATGAGCACCTCGCGCTTCACGTCGATCCCGCTCCCGGTCCACGCCATGGTGAGCAGGAACGACAGGAGCAGGAGGGTGAAGAGCGGCGTGAACAGGAGGGTGAGCACCGGCGCCATGTTCTCGATGACGCTCTGCTTCGCCTCCACCAGCCAGGCGGCGATGAGGACGGCGCCCGTGGCCCCGCACGGGAGGATCCACTGCTGCAGGAGCGACTCCGCGTCGAGGCCGATCGCGGAGAAGACGAACGCGGTGAACATCATCAGGACGCCGCCGCCCAGGGCGATGAGCGCGTAGTAGATGAACCACTCGCCGGAGAAGCGCACGTAGTTCATGCGCTGGTCGTGGTCCCGCCAGGCGCCACCCGCATAGCCGATCCCCGCCGCGAGCCACAGCGCCATGGGAAGGTGCAGCGCGGCCAGAAGCTGCGTGCTCCCGGCCGGCACGAAGGGCGTGACGTTCATGACGACGGCCGCCACGACGAACGGCACGGCCAGCCAGACCCGGCCGGCGGGCTCCAACCGCCGCTTCCACGCGAAGAAGCCGGCGAGGAAGGGGAGCACGAAGAGGCTGAGGTTCCGGACGTAGAACGACGCGGGGCCGTCGGGGGCGGCGATGTGCACGCCGAAGAGCTCGGGGGCCTTGATGGCCGCCCCCGCAGCCACGGCCAGCGCCACCGCCACCAGGGCCTCACGGCTCCGGCCGGTGCCGCCTTCGCCCGCGCCCGGTGTCACGACCAGCCGCTTCCACAGCCGCTCGGAGTACTCCCGCGCGTACTCCCTGGACAGCGCGTCGAGGTCGCCCAGGCGCTTCACGGCGATGAGGAAGGCCTCCTCCTCGTCCAGGCCCGCCACCTCCAGCTCCGCGACCTGGCTCCGCAGGTGATCCTCCAGCTCGTCAACGTCCGTGGCGTCGATGGCCTGACGTCGACCCACCCAGGACCGCCACTCACTGATCCGTTCGTCAAGCACCTGTACGCCTCCTCGGCAGCGCCATCAGATCTCTTCCGGCGCGAGTTGGAACAGCTGGAACGGAGTCCCGCGCAGCGTGTCGTTCACCACCTGCCACTGGCGTCGCTGACTTCCCAGCTCGTCGGAGCCCAGGTCGGTGAGCCGGTAGTACTTCCGCCGCCTCCCGGTCTCTGAGCTTCCCCACGAGGCCTTCACGTACCCGTTGCGCTCGAGGCGGTGGAGCACGGGATACAACATGCCGTCGGTCCACCGCAGCTCCCCGGCGGACAGCTCGTCGACGCGCTTGATGATCGCGTAGCCGTAGCTCTCGCCCTCGCTCAGGATGGCCAGGACCAGGGGCGTGGCGGAAGCGGCGACGAGATCCTTGCCGATGTTCATGGCGGACGGCGGGACGGGAGCGGCGAATACATAGAACCAGTATACATGGAGGCTCTATGTATACCAACCCCGGTCAGAACCTCCGGGTGGCCGACGCCATCCCCTGCGTGACCTCGGTGCGCGTCCCCGAGCCGCAGGGCAGGGCGCGCCTGCCGCGGAGCATCAGGCCCGCCAACGTGTCCCCACCGTCCTGGAGCTGGAACCGCGAGCTGGAGAAGGCCGTGCAGCTCGCCTGATCGAGCTCGGTGCTCCAGGAGAATCTCCCTCCTTCGTCGACGTCGCCCGTGAGCGCGTACACCGCCCTGCCCACCTCGAGCTCCCCGGACACCGACGAGCCGCTCTGGTGCAGGGTCAGGCGGATGTCGGTGCTCGACCAGGTGCCGACCCAGGTGCCGTCCACCGAGGGCCCGGACGGGGCGGAGGGGGATTCGGAACAGGCGGCGATCGCCGCGGTGAGCAGGATGGCCCCGAAAGCGCGACCCAGCGTATGCGTCCTCATCGTATCGTCTCCCTCGCAGGTGGGTCCGCGTCGGGACCCTTCATCTACGAGGGCGCAGAAACCGCGCGGATCCCCTCACCGCCCCGCAGGGATCGGTGACGCGAGCCCCGGCTGCGATGGCCTACGGGCCCCGGGCCGCCAGGAACTCCGGGTCGTATGCCTCCAGCAGCCTGCGCAGCCCTGCCTCGAAGTCGGGGCGGGTGCCGTCCACGGTGCGCCGCACCCAGAAGGCGAGCGCCGTGTCGTAGTGCCAGCCCACGGCCTCGCTCGGGAGGCCGGCGGTGCTCGGGAGTCCAACGGCGCTTCCCCCGATCGTCGACGGGAGCAGGGGCTCACGGCCCGCCGCGACGCGGGCCACGAACGCGCCGAAGATCTCCGGGTGGGCGTCGAAGGTCTGCAGCGCCAGCCAATAGCCTCGGCCCGCGTCACGCACCAGGCGGTCGTATGCCGCCTGCGTCGCTGCGATCGTCGCCGCATCCCCCGGCGGGGGAATGAGCGTTCGGGCAGCCCAGCGCACGAAGGCGGGGTTGTAGTGACCGAAGGTCGCGGCGTCGAGCCGGAGGTCGGTTCCGTCGTGAGGTCCGGATACGAAGATCGGGATGCCGGCCATGGCCTCGAGACCGCGGAGCACGCCGGTCTGCCGCATGAGGCAGTAGACGTCCCGCGTGCCGAAGACGTAGCCCTCCCGCGAGCTGGAGCAGAGGGGCGCGCCGCCCATCGTCTCCCAGAAGAGGCGGGCGTGGAGGCCTTCGGTCGTCGGGTCGGGGTCTCCGGCGAGCGTGACGCGGAAGACGGGATCGTACGCGGCCAGCAGCTTGCCGAGCGCCCGCTGGAAATCCGCCCTGGTCCCGTCCAGGTCCCTCCGGATCCAGAAGCCGGCCGCATGGACGAGCTCCCGCGGCTCTCCTTCCGCCCTGGGTCCGACGAGCGCCGACACCGTGTCCAGCGCCTGCTCCAGGTACGCGCCCCGCGCGGTCCCGACCGTGTCGTAGGTGGCGGCCACGCGCGCGCGGAGCTCCGGGATCCGCTCCAGGGCGGCCAGCGCCAGCGCGTGGAGGCGGGCCAGGCGCCAGATCCCCCTGTCGTAGACCGGCTGCGTGAGACGCCGCAGCGCATCGTCCCGGCCCGGGACGAGGTGGTCCTCCCCCCAGCGCACGAAGGCGGGGTCGTAGTGGCCGAAGTCCTCCGCGGACGTGTCCCAGGCGTCCCACCCCTGGGGCCCCGACACGAAGGGGTCGGGAGCTCCCATGGCCCGCGCAGCCCGGATGGCCCCCGCCTCCCTGAGGTCGGTGAGGAAGTAGCGGACCTGGGCGGGGTACTCGGGCTCGGTGCCGGCGGAGTAGACCCAGGGCCAATCCGGCGGCTTCGCCGTGCTGTCGGACGGGTCCGGGATCAGCGCCGCCCACGCGGCAGGGACGGTGACGTCGGGAGTGTCGTCGGCCGCCAAACCCGTCGAGTCGCCGGCCGTCGCGTCGGGGTGAGGCTCGATGCCCGCAAGGCGTCCCACGGACTGGAAGAGGAGGCCGAAGAGCGACCGGGACGACTCCAGCTCACCCTCGAGCGCGTCCAGGCTGGCGAGGGCCGCGGCCGCGCCGGACGTCTCACGCTGGTGGGGCGTCAGCGTCAACCACCCCCTGGCCCGCGCCTCCTCGAGGAGCCGCCGCGGCTCGATGGGCAGGGTGGCGATCCCCCTCCAGCCGGTCTGCAGCTTCCCATCCGCGTCGACGAACGGCTCCTCCGCGTTGTTCTGCAGGAGCAGGGCCGCGCCGTCCCCGCTGAAGCCCCACACGGACGCGTAGGTGGGGATGTCCACGCTCTCGGTGCCGCCGGCGTCCACGACGACGACCTGGTTGTTGTTCGTGAGCGCCACCAGGCCGTCGGGCCCGAGCGCCATCCCGGCGTCCCAGGAGTAGGCCTGGCGCTCCCACGAGCGTCCCCTGGCCGAGTCGAGGAGGGTGTAGGTGTGGCGGGTCCCTCCGTCGCTGGCGACCCTCAGCGTGAACCGGCCGTCGGGCGTGCGCAGCGTATCAGCGGCCCCTGCGGTGCTCTCCGGCGTCGGTGTCACCTCGATGGGGGACCCGGTGAGCTCCCAGACGCGCACCAGGCCCGACACGTCCTCCACCATGAGCCGCGATCCGTCGGCGGAGAACTGGAGACCGAGGATGGTCTCCGTGCCCTTCCAGAGCTCGGCGAGGGGGGTGGCCTCGGCTGCGTCGGGCACGATCTGCCAGAGCGTCACCGTGCCCCGGATGTCCCCCGTGGCGAGGTAGCGGCCGTCCCAGCTCAGGGCCGCCTCCGCCCAGTCTCCGGGGACCCGGTTGACGACGGCCCCGTCCCGGGTGACCCGAAAGGACGGGTCGTAGCCGGGCTCTCCCGACCCGCGGCCGTGTCCGGCGCGGAGCCGCCCGTCGGCCGAGATGGCGGTGTGGTATTCGACCCCGTCGATGTCGGCCATCTGGCGGGTGGGACCCGGGGCGGGCGCGAGTTGCCTCGCGAGGGACGCGGCGACGGTGCGGGCGCGGAGGTCCACGGCCCTCGCTTCGCCGAGGATCACATAGGCGCCGTCGGCGGTGAACGTGGGCTCGTCGACGTAGTCGTAGGACTCCACGGTGACCCGCTCGCCTCCATCCACCCCCACGATGTCGATCAGGGTTCGCCCTCCATCCGCTTCGTAGCGGAGCGTGGCCACGTGCCGACCGTCCGGTGAGAGCGTCGCACCGCCGTCCCCCCCGGCGATCTCCCGGTAGAAGGGCTGCGCGAAGACGCGCCCCTGATAGAAGAGCAGGCCCGGGCCGTACAGGGCCTTCCGCAGCAGCATGGCCGCCGCCGCGTTCGTCGTGTCGGCGCGCCATGCCGCGGCCGCCAGCTTGAAGCCCACCGTCGGGTCGCCGGCGCCGTCGATGGCGGACACCGCCCTGGACCTCAGCTCGTTGGACCAGGCGGCCCGCGTCTGCCGCAGCGCCTCGTCCCGCTGGGCCAAGGCCTCCACGCGCTGCTGCTCCGCCACGAAGCCGAGCCCCATCGCGACGAGGCCGGCCACCGCGATCGTGCTCACCAGCGCGGCCACGCCGTTCCGGATGAAGCGGCGTCGGGCGACGCTGGCCTTGCAGAACCGGTCCTCGGCGGCGTTGAGCTGGATCCGGTCCTTCCTCCGCAGCGACCAGAGGCGGTGGCTCCGGATCTTGTCCCGCCAGAGCAGCCCGCCGCCGAGCGCCCCGTCGGTGCGGTCCCAGTCCTCGGCGGCGCGCTCCAGCGCATGGAGGAACTGGAGGTCCGGCTCCTGGCTCTGGGCCTCGTGGGTCCAGTCCAGGAGCCGGCTCCACGAGTTGACCATGGCGTCGTGGGCGGGCTCCACGTACGCGCTGCCGTCGGGCGTGACGTCCTCCACGACCAGACGGGCCTCGGTGAGCCGCCTGATCACGGTCTCGAGACGGGCGCTCTCCTCGGGGTCCCAGTGCTCCAGCGCCCTGCGCGTGACGCGCTGACGGGCGAGCTTCCCCTGCTCCATGACCACCATGCGCAGCATGAGCCGGCGCAGGGAGGCCTGGTGCGCGTCGTCCAGCGCGTCGACCTCGGCGTCGGCGCGGGAGCGCAGCGCCCCCGCCACCCCACCCAGGGCGTCGTAGTCCTGCTGGGTCATGGAGCGGTCGTCGCTGCCTCGCTCCACGTACCGGCGGTACATCTCGCTGAGGGTGAACGAAAGGAGCGGGAGGCCGCCGGGCATGGCCACCACGTCGTCCAGCAGCGTCTCGACCAGGCCGTACGGCTCGAAGTAGAGCACCTTCAGCGACGCCGGCCCCTCGATGACCGCCCGGAAATCCTGACGGGACATGAGCGGGACGACGTAGCGGCCGCCACGCCACGCGTCCTCCAGGGCCGAGCGGTCGAAGTTCGCCTCGAAGTCCGAGCGCAGCGTCAGCACGATCCTGAGGCGGGCTCCGCCCAGGTCCAGCATCCGTGCCACCAGCGCCAGGAAGGCGTCCCGGGTGTCCGGCGTCCGGGTGAGGGTGATGAGCTCCTCGAGCTGATCGAGCACCAGGAGCACGCCGGGACCGTCGCCCTCCACGAGGTGCCGCACCGCCTCGAGGATGCCCTCGGGGGAGGGGTCGACAGGGTCGCCGTCGCCGGTCAGCGAGCCGGCCAGGGCCTCGAAGGGCGTGCTCCCGGGTCGGGCCACCGGGAGCGCGCGCCACGCGCCGTCCTTCTCGAGCGCGGGGAGCACCCCGGCCTTCACCACGCTGGACTTGCCCGTCCCGGACGCCCCCAGCACCACCGTGAGCGGAGTCGCGGCCACCTTCCGGCCCAACTCCTCCACCACGGCCTCCCGTCCGAAGAAGACCGGCGCGTCCGACTTCTCGTAGGCCGCCAGGCCCCGGTACGGGTTGTTCTCGAAGGTGAGGGGCGGCGCCGGCGGGAGGTCCAACGCCCGGCCGGGCACGCGGAAGATGAACTCGCCTTTGCCGTGCTTGCGCAGGGGCCAGAGGCCGGGCGTCTGGCGGATGCCCCGCGCCATCGTCTCGGGCTGGAGCGTCTCCTCGAGGTAGAGGTAGAGCTCCGTGGCGGTGACGATCCCGTCGCCGCCCGCGGGAGCCAGGTCCGCCCCCCCCGCGAGGGCGTCGAAGAGCGCCAGCGCGAAGGGGGAATGCACGCCCTGGTCGCCCCGCGAGCCCAGGTTCCCCGTGAGGAGCTGGTCCGAGGCGGTCTGGTCCGCCGCCGCCGACGTGATCACCTGCCACGCAGGGTCGTGGATGAACCGCTCGTACCGCTCCTGGTGGACCACCTCGGGCGGGCTGATCAGGTCGCGCATGGACGACCACCGGAAGGCGCCCGAGAAGCAGCTGTCCAGCACGACCAGCATGTGTCGGCACGTCAGCGCGGATATGCTGTCGGCCAACCAGGTCATCTCGACGTAGGTCGACGGGTCGCCCGGCCTGGCGTCCTGGGGGAGGATGAAGCCGTTGGGGCCCTCGTCCCCGTCGACGGCCACGCCGTGTCCCGCGAAGTAGAAGAGCGCCCGGTCCTCGTCGTCCAGCTGCTCGGGAAGCCGGCGGAGGAGCACGTCCTCGATGGCCGCCTTGGTGGCGTCCGCGTCCAGGAGCGTCGTCACCTCGTAGCCGTGCTCGTCGGCCAGGATCGCCCCGAGCCGGCGGGCATCGTTCATCGCCGAGCGGAGCGGGGGTATGCCGTCGCCGTACGCGTCGATGCCGACGACGACGGCGAGGCTCCTCCGGAACGGAGGTGCTTCGCTATCCATCCGGCCACTTCGGGCGGTGGCGCGGCACCGCCGGATCGCCGAAGATCGACACGTTGGGGGGAGGGTTCCTCTGCGCCCGGGCTACGCGGGGGTGGGGGACGGTGGGCAGCACAATATCGTCGGTGGTGGGTGGTTGCCAGCCTGTGCGCCGGCTCGACGATCGCCTCCCCCGCGGTGGAGGGTCGAGTCCCGGGCGGGGTCGATCAGCCCCCTTCCGGCTCCCACTGTCCCGTCAGCTCCTGCCACATCCGGTCGATGGCCGGGCCCTTCATCATGTAGTCGAAGTTGGCGCCGATCAGGGCGTCGCCATGGGCGAACGCGTCGTGGAACGAGGCGAGGTCGATCCGCTCGCGCAGCTCGTCCGCGGTCATCCCCGGTCGATACGCCGCCTTCGCCTGGGTCGTGATGGACTCGAGGGTCGCGGCGAGCCGGTCCACGTAGGCGGTGTCGCGCATCACGGCGCCGTGCCCCGGGACGATCACCGCGGGGTCGAGCGCTTCGATGCGGCGCAGGACCGCCGCCCATTCGCTGACGTAGGACTGCGTGGCGAAAGGGAAGGGTGCCACGACCAGGTCACCCGTGAGGAGCGTGCGCGCGTCGGGGAGCCAGGCGACCAGGTCGCCGGCGGTGTTGCCGCGCCCCATGTACCTCAACTCCACCGAGCGCCCGCCCAGGTCGACGGTGAGCGTCGAGTCCACGGTCGTGTCCACGCCGCGGAAGCGCATCTCGGCGCACTCGGCGGCGTAGGCGTCGTTCGCCTCCACCCACGTCCGCAGCCGGTCCATCGTCGCCTCCGGAAGGGGCGTGCCGTCCTCCCGCGTGCCGGCGGCAACCCGCTGCTTCAGGGACGCGTTCTGGCCCTCGATCTCCGACCTGCACGGCTCGCCCGCGAACGTGGCCCGTCGCGTCTCGATCATGCGCGCGGTGAAGGGGTGCGCGACCACGTGGACGCCGGGCCACGCGTCCGCGAACTCGGCGTTGCCCACCCAGTGGTCGTCGTGCCAGTGGGAGACCACCAGGTAGTCGACCGGCTTGTCGGTGAGCTTGCGGAGCTCCGCCACGATCCTGCGCGTGACCGGTGGGTGATGGCCGCTGTCGAAGACCAGGACGGCGCTGTCGCCGATGACGGCGACGACGTTGCCGCTGGCGACCGGCGTGATCTCGCGCTGGAAGAAGCCGTACACGCCCCGCGACAGCTCCATCGTCTCGTAGGCGTACGGGTCCGGCGGGGGTGCTCCGGCGGCGGCCGCGGGTCGCCCCAGCGGCACCGCGAGGAGGAGCGCCCACGAAGACCGGAACCCCGTGATGGTCCGCATGCCCGTCATGCCACACCTCCACCCTTTCATCGGTCCATGCACCTGCGCTCGGTGCCCGGCACGCGCGCCGGACGAGCGGGAGCGGCGGCGCGCGGGCGCTGGGGCCCGGGATCGAACTTTTCGGCGCGCCGATGCATCATGGAAGTATGCGTCCAGTACCCCAGCCTGCCCAGCGCGCGTTGAGCGACGGCGCCCTGGTGGTCGCCGCCAGGACCGGAGATGTGGCGTCGCTCGGCCTCCTTCTCGAGCGCCATCGACCGCGCCTGCTCGCGACCGCCCTCCGTCTGCTCGGCTACCGCGCGGACGCCGACGACGCGGTGCAGGAGGCCTTCCTCATCGCCGTGCGGCATCTCGGGGCCGTGCGGGAGCCCGATGCCGTCGGTGCGTGGCTCCAGGCCGTGGTTCGCCGGTGCTGCCTGCACCATCGACGGCGCCGGCCGGGAGCGGAGCTTCGCGCCGATCGCCTCCCGGAGGTCGTCGACGAGCGGCCGGGCCCCGAGGAACGGATCGAACGGCTGGAGCTGAGGGACTGGGTCTGGGGGGCGCTGCAGCGACTCCCAGAGCCGCTGAGACTCAGCGCCACGCTCCGCTACTTCGGCAGCTACGACTCCTACGAGGAGGTGGCGGCGATCCTCGGGGTCCCGGTCGGCACCGTGCGCAGCCGGCTGTCCGAAGCCAGGGCCAGGCTCGCCGATGCGCTGCTCCAGAGCGCGGGTCTCGTCGACGACGACAGCCGTCTCCGGGCGACGGAGCGCGAGAGGTTCTGGACCGAAGCGTTCGGGGAGATCCTCCGACGGGGGGACAGCGGCGGCTTCGTGTCGCGCTTCACGCCCGACCTGCACGTCGGCTGGTCGAACGGTAAGGTCGCGCGCGGCCGCGAGCACCTGGCCTCGGAGATCGACGGTGATCTCGAAGCCGGTGTGCGCCTCGACGTCGTGCGCGTGATCCCCAACGACGGCGTCGCCGTGGTGGAAGCGCGCTTCGTGAATCCCCCCGAGTCGCCGGATCACTGCCCGCCGGGGATCGCGCTCGTCGTCTTCGAGGAAGCCGACACCGCCTCGCGCATCCGTCTCCATCTGTCGCCTCGTCCTCCGCGCGCGGAGGAGGAGTAGTCGAACTTTTCTCCTCGGCGGCGCCTCTCTCCTGGTGCGCACGTCCTCGCGGGGCCGCACCCGGTCGCCGCGGGACGCACCCCATCACACGTGAGAGGAGGAGGAGAGATGCCGATCGTCTTTGGAAGGATGGCGTCGAGCGTCGAGGACATCGTGGACGCGTTCGCTCGGCATGGAGACCGTGTGCGGGGCACCTACCGCGCCTTCTATCGCTACGACGCGACCCGTGGCGATCCGTACGGCGCGCCTCGGCTCGAGAGGCCGGCGAGCCTCGCGGGAAACCCCCCCGAGGTCGTGTTCCCGTGGGAGCAGATCTTCCTCGCCGCGGCGACCTGCGCCGGCTCGGACTACCCGATGCTCGCGGCGCACTTCGGGGTCCAGCTCGAACGCGTGGATCTCGTCGTCGAGGGAGTGTTCGATCCGCGCGGTGCGTTCGACGGGCTGGCGGGCTTCGAGGCTCCCGCGCTGGACTGCTATGAGTCGCTGCACCTTCGTGCCACGACCGTGTCGTCCGCGCCGCGCGCGGCCCTCGAGAGGATCCACGCGCACGTCGTGGCGAAGAACATGGTGCTCAACGCGCTGCGGGGGATCCCGCAGACGAGCGAGCTCGCGACGCTCCCCTCCCACGAGCACGCCGGGACGCTGGCGGGAGGTGTCCGATGACGTCGTCCGTCGCGCCACGAAGCGCCGAGACGCGGGCGGCGGAGGTCCGCGCGGCGAGCATGGCCTTCCTGCAGGCCGCAGGCTCGCACGATCCGGAGCGGATCGCGCGCTTCTACGCCCGGGACGGCGCGTTCATGGTGCCCAACGCGCCCATCGCTCGAGGCCGTGGCGCCGTGCGCGCCGTCTGGGAGCAGCTCCTCACCGCTCCGGGACTGACGCTGGTCTGGACGACCGACTCCGTCGAGGTCGCGGAGGCGGGCGATCTGGCCTGCGAGATCGGATCGTATCGGCTCGGCATGGATGGCCCGGGCGGACGGATCGAAGACGAGGGCAAGTACGTGGTCGTGTGGCGAAGGAGTGGTGACGCGTGGGAGGTCGCGGCCGACATCTTCAACTCGAGCAGGCCCCTGCCCGGAGCATCGCGTTGATCCACCCCCCTACGAAGTCCCCGGCGCCGACCTCCCGACGGTCATCACGATCGCGTCGCTGTCCTGGTCCCGCACCTCCAGCGAGGTGAAGGAGCCGTCGTCGCCGCGGGCGAACTCCAGGAACCAGGGGATGGTCTCCCAGAGCTCGCCGTCCTCCCCCCACCCTGCGGTGAAGACGCCGTCGGCGACCGGAAGCAGGAGGATCTCCCAGGCGGGCTGGGTCGCCATGGGTCCATCGAGAAACCGGATGGAGCCCGAGAGCACGCCGGACGGCGACGCGTACGTGACGTCGAACGTGAGGCTCCCCGCCTCCATGCCGGTCGTGGAATCGGCCTGCGCGGCGCCGCTCCAGCTTCCCACCACCGCCGCAGCTTCCTCGGGCGTGGCGGTGAGGCGCCGGGAGGAAGGCACCTTCAGCGGCATGGACACCACCGTGGTTCCCCAGTGCATGCGCAGCACGCCCCCCGTGGCCCGAACCGAGTCCACGGACCAGAGCAGCGTCTCGAGCTCGGGTCCGGTTGTGGGCGTGACCTCGAAGCGGAGCTGGGTGTCGGAGTCCGGGGGATGCGCCATGTGGAAGAGCGTCGTGTCGGGATCCAGGACGACCTGCCACGGTCCGGATTCCCGGAGGTCCATCCACACCGAGTAGCTCCCGGCAGGGACCTCGTGACCGTCGAGCGTGATGTCGTGGTCGGTCCGGAGCGTGGTGGCCGTGTTCGCGCCCGGCGTCCATCGCTCGCCCCAGGGCATCTGCTCGCCGAAGAGCACGGCACGCCCGCGGCGCGAGGGCCGGGCGTAGCGCATGGAGATGACCGTCCCGTCGATGGTCTGGCTGAACGTGGCCTCCTCGCTGGCCATGACCTGGGCGTCGAGCGCCGGGGCCCCCGCCGCCGCCATCGCCGCGCCGAGGACGACCGCGCGAGCGGTCGTGCGGAGGATGCCGTGGAGTCGGGTCACTTCCTGTACCTCGCGTCGATGGCCCGGCGGATCTGGTCCAGCGTCTGGCCCTCCTTCCACCGCCGGTACGTCAGGCGACCCTCGCCCTGGCAGATGGCGCACGCCCGGGCCATGCCGCCGTCGTGGTAGCACGTCAGGAGGGACCGGTTCCCCATGAGCATGCAGCCGCAGTAGCACGCCACGCCGTCCGCCACCTCGGGGATCTGGCGGATCATGTCGAACACCTCCACCACGTCGTCTCCGAACCCTCCCGCCCGGAGCGACTCGGCCGAGACGACCAGGGAAGCGTCGATGCCGGGCCGCGGGTCGGGATGATCCCCGGAATCCCACCGGTGGAGGCCCGGGCGCCGGCCTCCGAAGGGCGACAGCACCCACCCGGCCACGGCCAGCGAGGAGGAGGAGAGGAAGTCGCGGCGCGTGGGCCCGACCGGGGTCTGCGGATCGTTCATGGCAGGGTCCTCGAGGAAGGCCTGCCACCACGACCGATCGCCCCGGGGGTGGGGAGAGATGGGGGGGCAGGCCGGCGGCGTGGTGGCGCTCCGCAGCTCGGCCAAGATGTCGCGGACGGATCGCGACCTGCAAGGCAGACGACGGGCGCCACCCCGGTCCGCTCACCGATTCCTCTTGTACGCCGGCCTCGTGGGGGTGGTGACCGGGTGCTGGGCCAACGAGTCCAGCGTGATCGCGACCGCCCGCTCGAGCTGGGGGTCGTGCCCCGCGATGACGTCGGCCGGCGTCTGCTCGACCTCGATGTCCGGGGGCACGCCCTCGTTCTCGACGACCCACCCTTGCTCGGCGGTCCAGATGGCGAGGTTGGGAGCCGTGATGCTCCCGCCGTCCATCAGGATCGGGAAGCCGAGCACGCCGACCAGCCCGCCCCAGGTGCGCTTCCCCACGATCGGGCCCAGTCCGAACTTATGCCACATCCATGGAAACAGGTCGCCGCCGGAGCCCGCCATCTCGTTGACGATCAACGTCTTCGGCCCCTGGATCGAGGCGGCCGGCGTCTTGTAGTCCTCGCCGTACCGCATCGCCCACCAGCTGATGAGCGGGCGTCGCAGGAGGTCGATGTAGTAGTCGGCCACCTGGCCGCCGCCGTTGTCGCGCTCGTCGACGACGATGGCTTCCTTGTGCGTCTGCGGATAGAAGTAGCGCTTGAAGTAGTCGTAGCCGGGCTGCGCGGTGTTCGGCACGTACACGTAGGCGACCCGTCCGCTGGAGAGCGAATCGACCTTGCGCACGTTCTCCTCGACCCAGGCCCGGTTGCGCAGCGCACCCTCGTTGGCGATCGGCACGACGTCGACCGTACGTCCGCCGCTGCCGTCGGCGTTGGGGCCGACGGTGATCTCCACGGTCTTGCCCGCGGTGTTCTCGAAGTACGAGTAGACGCTGGCCGACGGCCTCACGTCCACGCCGCGCACCGCGAGGAGGTAGTCACCCTCCCTGACGTCCACGCCGGGCTCGGTGAGCGGGGCGCGCAGCTCCGGGTTCCAGTTGAGACCGCCGTAGATGCGCGCGAAGCGGTAGCGCCCGTTCGCCACCTCGTAGTCGGCTCCCAGCAGCCCGCCCGGCACCGACGGGGGTGTCTCGAGGCGGTCGCCGCCGCCGCCGCGGTGGTGGCCGACGGAGAGCTCGCTCATCATCCACTGGATCACGCGGTTCACGTCCGCCTTGGTCGCGGCGTCCGCGAGGAAGGGCTCGTACTTCCGCTTCGCCGCGTTCCAGTCCACGCCGTGCATGTTGGGCGCGTAGAACCAGTCCCGGTTGATGCGCCACGCCTCGTCGAAGATCTGCGCCCACTCGGCGCGCGGATCGATCCGGACCTGGACGTCCGCGGTCGGGACGCGCCCCTGCCCCGCCTTGGGCGGGGAGTCCGCCCCGACCACGAAGATCGACCCGTCCTGGGTGTACATCAGCTTCTTGCCGTCGGCCGAGATCGCGTAGCCGCCGCCGAAGTCCGGGAGGAACGGCTCGTCCTTCCGCTTGCCCAGATCGTAGCGGTGCAGCGCGGTGGCGCCGTCGGCCGTGCGCGTGTAGAAGAGCATCCCCGCCTCGCCGGCCTCGATGTTCGAGATGGCGGCCTCGTGGACCGGCAACGCGACGATGCGCTGGTCGATGCCGTCGAAGTCGATGCGTGTCGGGGCCGGGACCGCGGGCTCCCCCGCCGCGCCGGCTCCGGCGGGGCGCGCCGCGGGTGTCGCGGCCGCGGGCGTGGTGCCCTTCTCCTCGTCGCTCTCGCGCGCCAGGGGATTGGGCAGGTCGCTGCGCAGCACGATGGCGTAGATGGCGGACGTCGACGGGAGGTTCGTCGTCGACTGCGCGAACCAGTCGAGGGCCGGCCCGGCGTCGGTGGACGCCAGGAGATACAGGTACTTCCCGCTCCGGTCGAAGGCGGGCTCGCTCACGACGCTCAGGCCGTCGGTGATCCGGGTCGAGCGACCTTCGTCGACGTTGTAGACGAACAGCGCGGTCTCCAGGGCCCTCACGTCCACCGAGTAGGCGAGCCACTTCGAGTCGGGCGACCACGCCGTGTACACGAGCGGAATCGGCGCGTACACTGCGTTGCCGCCCACGCGCGTCGCCCGGCCGCTCGCGAGGTCGAGGACGTAGATCGCCTGCGCGTTGTCGACGTACGAGATGCGCGAGCCGTCGGGTGACCAGCGCGGCGTGGTGTAGAAGCCGGCGCCGCCCGGCGCGTAGGTCTTGTGCTCCCCGCCGCCCGACTGGGGCGCGACGTGCAGCTTGTACTCACCCCCCTCGTCGGAGAACCAGGCGATGCGCGATCCGTCGGGCGACCACGCCGGAGACCGGTCGTTCGCACCGGGTGAGTTGGTCAGGTTGCGGGCGTCGCCCTTCTCCGCGGGCACCGTCACGATCTCGCCCCGGAACTCGAGCGCCACACGGGCACCGGTGGGGGATAGGCTCGTGTTCCGTATGTAGCGGTTGCCGCCGACCCAGCGCGGACGCGTCTCGCGCAGGTCCGCGGGGACGCCGATGGAGAGCTTGCGGGACTCCGCGGTCGCCGGGTCGAGCAGGTACAGCCAGCCGGCGCGCTCGTAGACGATCCTGCCCCCGCCCGCGGAAGCGGCGAGCACCGGGAAGTCGGTGAAGCTCGTCAGCGCCCGGACCTGCCCGGCGCCGGTGTCGTAGGCGTAGAGGTTGAACTCGCCGTCGCGGTCGGAGCGGAAGTAGACCGTGTTGCCGATCCACATCGCGTCGACGTCGTTGCTGCGCGTGGCGGGCTGTGGGACCTTCTCCACGGCCCGGGTCTGGCTCGTGTACAGCAGGATCACGGAGTTGCGGCCGCCGCGGTAGCGCTTCCACTCCTCGAACGCGCGCGGCAGGGGGTTGTACGCGATCCGCCGGCCGTCGGGCGCGATCGTCGCCTCGGCGACGCTCGGGATCGGCAGCGCCTCCTCGGCGCCCCCCGCGACCGGCACCGTGAAGAGCTGCGCTCGCCGCGTCACCGTTCCGTTGCGCCCCGACACGAAGAGCACCTGGCGGCCGTCCGGCGTGAACGCCTGGGCCTCGTCGACGCCGGGGTGGAACGTGAGTCGGCGCGGAGGGCCGCCGCCAACCGGGACGACGTACACGTCCACGTTGCCGTCGTAGTTGCCGGAGAAGGCGATCATGCTCCCGTCCGGCGAGAACACGGGAGACGACTCGTCCCCGTCCGCGGTCGTCAGCCGGATCACGTCGCTGCCGTCGAGGTTCGCCGACCAGAGGTCTCCGGCGTACACGAAGGCGACGTGCGTGGCGCTGACGGCGGGCTGGCTCAGCATGCGCGTGTCGGTCGGGTCCTGCGCGACGGTCGCAGGCGCGGTCGCCAGGGCGGTGATGATGGCGAGGGGAGCGAACATCGGCGTCTCCATCTGGAGGGCGTGGGGCAGGCGCCAAAGCTGCAGCCCGCGGTCGCCGGACGCGAGCGTGCGCGTCGTGGTCGGACTTCCGGTTGCCGCGGGTCGGGGCCGTTCCTAGAATCCGTCCGCATGACCGCCGACCCCCCTCCCCCCGACGTGGTCGAGCGCCTCCGGCGGCACCGAGCCCTGTCGGAGGTGCCCGAGTCCGAGCTCTCGTGGCTCGCGGCCCGGGCCGAGCTTAGGCACTTCGAAGCCGGTGATCTCATCGTTCGCAGGGGCCAGGGCTGGAGCTCGGGTTCCTACGGGCTCGAGGTGATCCTGAGCGGACGCCTCTCCCACCACGTCGACCGGGGTGCGGGCCCGCGCAAGGTCATGGAATGGCAGGGGGGCGACCTGACCGGAGTGCTCCCGTACTCCCGCATGAAGACCGCACGGGGGGACAGCATCGCGGACACCGCGTTGGAAACGCTGTCGCTGCACCCGAAGTACCTGCCCGACCTCATCCGTGAGTGCCCCGACATCACGGCGGTGTGCGTGCACGTGATGATCGACCGGGCGCGCGTGTTCAAGAGCAGCGACCTGCAGGACGAGAAGATGGTCTCGCTCGGGAAGCTCTCCGCCGGCCTCGCGCACGAGCTGAACAACCCCGCCTCGGCCGTGGCGCGTAGCGCGCGCCTGCTCCAGGCCAGCATGGGTGAGGCCGATCGGGCGGCGCGCGCGCTCGCGCGCGTCGGGCTCACGGCGGATCAGCTCGAGGCCATCGATCGGATCCGCGAGGCTTGCATGCGCAGACCGCCTACGCTGTCCCTGTCGCCCCTCGAGCGCGCCGACCGCGAGGACCAGATCGCCGAGTGGCTGGAGGCGCACGGTGCCGACGGCTCGGCGGTGGAGGCGCTCGCGGAGACCTCGGTGACGCCGGAGGCCCTCGACGGGCTGGCGCTCCACCTGGAGGGCCAGGCGCTCGACGCGGCGCTGGACTGGGTGGCGGCCGGCTGCGCGGTGCGCACGCTGGCGCTGGAGAACGAGCGGGCCGGCTCGAAGATCTCCGACCTGGTGAGCGCGATGAAGCGGCTCACGCACATGGATCGCGCTCCGGCGGCCGAGCCCATCGACGTGGAGCAGGGGCTGCGGGACACGCTGATGGTCCTGGGCCACAAGGCCCGCGACAAGTCGGTGGGCCTGAAGATCGACGTCGCGCCGGGGCTCCCGCAGGTGAACGCGGTGGGGGGCGAGCTGGAGCAGGTGTGGATGAACGTCCTCGACAACGCCCTGGACGCCGTCGACCTGGGTGGGCACGTGTCGGTCACCGCCAAGCCGGAGGGGCGCGCGCTCGTGGTGCGCGTCATCGACGACGGCCCCGGCATCGCGCCCGAGCACCAGGGCCGGGTCTTCGACCCCTTCTTCACGACGAAGCCCCCGGGCCAGGGCACCGGGCTCGGCCTCGACATCGCGCGTGGGTTCCTCCGCGCGTACGGTGGGGACATCGACTTCGACACCCGTCCGGGGAGGACCGAATTCCGGGTGACCCTTCCGCTTGCCGACGCCGGCGCGCCGACGTCGGGTGTCGCCGAGACTCCATGATCCGACCGGTCCTCCTGGCCGTCGACGACGACGCCGAGGTGCTGAGCGCCATCGGCCGCGACCTGCGCTCGCGCTTCGGACGGGACTACCGGGTGGTGAAGGCCCGCTCGGGCGCCGAGGCGCTCCAGGTCACCCGGGAGCTCAAGCAGCGCGGTGTGCCGGTGGCGCTGTTCATCGTGGACGAGCGGATGCCCGAGATGAAGGGGACGGAGTTCCTGATCCGCGCCCTGGAGATGTTCCCCGACGCGCGGCGCGTCCTGCTGACGGCCTACGCGGACACGCAGAGCGCCATCACCGCGATCAACCAGATCCGCCTCGACCGGTACCTGGTCAAGCCGTGGGAGCCGCCCGAGGAGCTGCTCTACCCCCACCTCGAGGAGCTCCTGGACGCGTGGGGCGCCAAGGCGGGGCCGCTCCTGGAAGGCATCCGGGTGGCCGGCACGGCGTTGTCGGCGTCGACCTACGCGGTGAAGCGCTTCCTGTCCGCCAACCAGATTCCGTATGTCTGGTGCGACATCGACAGCGACGGCTCGATGCGGGCGCTGGTCGAGGCCGTCGAGCCGGGCCTGGCGCGGCTGCCGGTCGTCTTCTATCCGGACGGCACGACCCTGATCCAGCCGGGCCCGCGCGAGCTGGCGGAAAAGTCCAACCTCGACATCCGCCCGAAGCAGCGCTTCTACGACCTGGTCATCGTGGGCGGCGGCCCGGCCGGGCTCGCGGCCGCGGTCTACGGGGCGTCCGAGGGCCTCACCACGCTGCTCGTGGAGCGCGACGCGCCGGGAGGGCAGGCGGGCACGAGCTCCTTCATCGAGAATTACCTCGGCTTTCCCGACGGCCTGACCGGTGCGGAGCTCGCGCGCCGCGCCGCGGCGCAGGCCCGGCGCTTCGGCGCCGAGATGCTCGCGGCGCAGGAGGTGGTGCGCGTGAGGCGCAACGACCCCTATCGCGTGCTGGAGCTGGCGGACGGCTCGGAGCTGAGCTGCTACGCCGTCGTGATCGCGAGCGGCATGGAGGTCCGGCAGCTGGACGTGCCGGGGCTGGAAGGGTGGGTGGGCGCGGGCGTGTACTACGGCTCGGCGCTCAGCGAGGCGATGCTCTACCGGGACAAGGACGTCTTCGTGGTCGGGGCCGCGAACTCGGCGGGACAGGCCGCGATGTTCTTCTCCCGCTACGCGCGCACCGTGACCGTGCTCATGCGTGGACCGGACCTGCGTCGCTCGATGTCGCAGTACCTCGTGGACCGCATCAACGAGACCGCGAACATCATCGTCCTGCCCAACAGCATCGTGGTCGGCGTGGGCGGGAACGGCCGCCTGGAGTCCATCGACGTCCAGCACACCGCGAGCGGCGAGACGCGGACGCTGTCGGCCGCGGCCATGTTCATCTTCATCGGCTCGGCGCCCAGGACCGCGATGGTGGCGGATCTCGTGGAGCGCGATCCGCACGGGTTCATCCTCACCGGCCGGGAGGTCATGCGCGACGGCCGCAGGCCCAGGGGCTGGACCCCGGACCGCGACCCCTTCCTGTTCGAGACGAGCGTCCCCGGACTCTTCGCCGTCGGTGACGCCCGTCGGGGCTCCGGCAAGCGCGTGGCAGCCGCGGTCGGGGAGGGGTCGGCCACGGTCAGCGCCATCCACGAGTACCTGCGCACGGTCTGAGCGGAGACGGACGACCTCGGGAGATGCCACGAGTGCCGGACGGAGGGGTTCGGCCGGGTCCTTCGGCGCCGCGTCGATCGTCTCCGCCCCTCCTGTCGCGATCCAGTCGAGCGCGATCCCCGGCTCGACGATGCCCTCGACCTCCGCCTCCGCCTCCGACGACCACCGACCACCCGATCCTTCCACGTCGTTCCACGTGCTGCCTCCAACGAGATCCTTGACACGGGATCGGCCCGCACCCATCCTCGGGTAGAATGTCTACCCAAGAGCCGCGGGACCCGGTCCCGCAGGGAACCCTCGATCTCCTCGTTCTCCGCACCCTGGAGCTGGGACGTGAGCACGGTCAGGGCATCGCCCGAGCCATCGAGGACAGCTCGGCGGGCGTCCTGCTCGTCGAGCACGGCTCCCTCTACCCGGCGCTGCAGCGTCTGGAGAGCCGCGGCTGGATCGAGGCGGAGTGGGGCGTGTCGTCGAACAACCGGCGAGCACGGTTCTACGAGCTGACCCCGAAGGGGCGTCGCGAGCTGGCGGCGCAGACGGGCCGGTGGCAGCGGGTGACGGCGGCGGTCTCGCGCGTCCTGGGCATGGAGCCGGGGGGAGGATGAGATGATGGGAAGGCGACGTCGTCGTTCCGTGGCGGACTTCGAGGAGGAGATCCGCTCGCACCTGGACCACGAGGCCGACGCGCTCCAGGCCGGGGGCCTGACGCGTCCCGAGGCCATGGCGGCGGCACGGGCGCGCTTCGGTGACGTGACCCGCGCCGTGCCTCCGGGAGCCGCCCCGACGGGATCGGGCTGGCCAGAGCGCCTGCGCCGGCACGTGACCCACGCGTTCCGGACGCTGCGGCGCGAGCCGGCGTTCGCGGCGATCGCGATCCTCACGTTGACGGTGGGGATCGGGATGAACAGCGCGATCTTCACGTTCATGTATTCGTTGACGGTGCGCGGTCTGCCGTTGCCGGACGCGGACCGCATCGTGACGGTGCACCAGGCCTTCGAGGGGATGCCCATGAGCCGCTTCGGCGAGGCGGGCATGACCGTGGGCGAGGGCAGCCGGCGCGCCTACGGTTCGTCCGACCGGGTCTCGTGGCCGGAATTCCAGGCCTACGCGGACGGCGCCGGCACGCGGATCGACCTGGCGGGCTTCGCCGGCATCACCGCCACGCTCGCGGGGGAGCCGGCACGCCAGGTCGCGGTCGTGGCGTCGACGTGCGGCTACTTCCGGATCCTGGGGGCGCCGCCGGTCGTGGGGCGCGGCTTCGACGACGCCGACTGCCGGGCGCCGGGGGAGTCTCCCGTGGCGGTGCTGGGCCACGCCTTCTGGCAGACCCAGCTCGGTGGGGACCCCGGCGTGGTCGGGACGACGATCCGCCTGAACCGGACCTCGTTCACCGTGGTGGGCGTGGCAGCGCCGGGATTCACGGGCACGGATGCCGAGCGCCCCGACCTGTGGATTCCGGTGACGATGCAGCCGGCGCTCGGGTCGGACCGGCTGAGCGACCCGGATCTGGGCTGGCTGGCCATGGTGGGCCGGCTCGAGGCTGGAGCGACCCGGGAGGGGGCTGCGGCGTTGCTCACGGCCATCGGGCGCTCGCGCGACGCCTCGTATCCGGGGCGGCACACCACGATCCTCGCCTATGACGCCACGAGGGTCGGGGGGCCTGTGAACGCACCCTACGTGCGGATCCTCCAGGTGGGCGCGTTCGCACTCGGGGCGCTGATCCTCCTCATCGCCTGCCTGAACGTGGCGAGCCTCATGCTCGCACGTGCTCCGGCGCGGCAGCGCGACGTGCGCATCCGCAGGGCGTTGGGCGCGTCGCGCGCCGACGTGATGGGGCAGCTTCTCGCGGAGAGCTCGCTCCTGGCCCTGGCGGGCGGCGTGTCGGGTCTCGCGCTCTCCTTCTGGCTGCCCCCGGTGATCGCCGCGCGACTTCTGCCGGCGCGCCTGGAGGTACCGCTCACGCCGGACCTGCACGTCGTGGGGTACGCCTTGGCCGTTTCCTTCGTCGCGGCCATCGCTTTCGGCCTCGCCCCGTCGTTCGAGACCTCCCGGGTCGACCTGGCGTCCGCGCTCCGGGGCGACACGTCCGGCGGGGGTCGCGGCCCGCGGACCTTCCGGCTGAGGCAAGCGCTCGTGGGCGCCCAGGTGGCCGGCTCGCTCCTGCTGCTCGTGCTGGCGGCGCTCTTCGGTCGCGGCCTCGTCCGCGCCCAGCATACGTCGCCCGGCTTCCGCGTCGACCACGTCTACGGGTTCATGGCCGGCCTCGAGGACCAGGGCTACGGACCGGACCGGGCAATGTCGTTCTACGACGACCTGAAGACGCGCGTCGCGGGACTGCCCGGCGTGGAGTCGGTCGCCCTTTCGTCGCAGTTCCCCCTGCGTGGCCAGGAATCCGGCAACTTCATGCGCGACCCGAACGCGACCATGTCGGACGTCGACGAAGGTCTGGCCTATGACGTGAACGTGTCCCCGGACTACTTCGTCACGCTGGACATTCCGATCCTCCGCGGGACCGGACTGCCCGCCGGGCCGGTCGAGGCGGGGGAGCCGCTGCCGGCGGTGATCGGCGAAGCCATGGCCCGACGATTCTGGCCGGACCGCGATCCGGTCGGCCGGATCTTCGCCGCACCCACCGGCCGTGCCCGGCGGGTGGTGGGGGTCGTGCGCGACGCCCTCGTCGGCGGGCTCGACTCGGCGGAGCGACCGTTCTTCTTCTCCGCGATTCCGCTGCACGCGAGTCCCGGAGTGCTTCTGGTGCACACCCGTGGAGAGCTGCCGGTGACGGCCGACGTCCTCCGCCTGGCCCACCAGCTGGACTCCGGGGTCCTGGTGTCCGTCATCTCGCTCCAGGACGTCTTCGCATCCAAGCTCGAGCCGGCGCGATTGGCCGCGGTCGCGGCGGGCGGCCTCGGGCTGCTCGCGCTCCTCCTCGCCATCGTGGGCGTCTACGGCGTCATCGCGTTCCTCGTCAGCCAGCGCTCCCACGAGTTCGGCGTGCGGTTCGCGCTCGGCGCCGACCGACGCGACATCCGCCGCCTCGTCCTGCGCCAGGGCGCGTTCCCGCTGGCCGGCGGGCTCGTTGGAGGAGTGCTCCTCGCGGCAGGGGTCGCACGCGTGGTGCGCGGTCAGCTGTACGGCTTCGCCTACCTCGACCCCATCGCGTTCGTCGGGGTGACCGTGCTCCTGGCGGGCGCGGCCGTGGCGGCGATGCTCCACCCGGCCCGACGCGCGACCTCGGTGTCGCCGTCGGCCGTGCTGCGGCGGGACTGACGGGAAGCGACCTCGCGCCCCTCGCCCCACGCCGGGCGACTCAAGCACCTGCGCGAGCCGACGACACTGTTGGGCATCGGCCGGCGGAATGCGACCCTGCGAGGTCCGCCGTTACCCCCGATCCCCGCGAGCATGTCGCGCTACGACGCCTATCCCTCGTTTCGTCCCGGTTCCACCTCCCGCCGTGACCGTCGCGCGCCGATCCCCCGCCCCGCCAAGAGCCTCCGCCAGCTCGCGCTGGAGCGCCGGCCCCGCCTCGACCTGCCCGACCGCGGTGCGCGCTCGTTCGTCGAGATCGAGCGTCGGCGGCGGCAGGCCACCACGAGCCAGGTCCGCCGCTCCGCGTCCATACAGGCATGGGAGCTCCTGGGGTGGGTCGCGGCCGCCGCGGTGCTCGCCCTCGCGGGCATCGGCGTCCTCGCGCTGATCCCCGGCGCGCTCGGTCCGGTCGGCACCGCGAGGAGCGGATCGGGCGGTGCCCGGTCCCCCGGGCTCGCCCACGGAGCCGGGACCCGAGCTCCGGCGGACGGGCCCGGCGACGTCGTCGTTTTGCCCATCCAGGTGGGGGCCCCCGAGCTCGTCGCGCTCATGGTCGGCAGCCTGGCCGACCAGTGGACGTTCGAGGACGTCGCCGGGGAGACGACGCTGCGCGTCGAGGTGGCCCGGGCCCGGATCGGCGAGGCGTTCCTGCGGGCCTCGCTGGCCCTGCGCGCTCCCTCCGGGCGGCGTGCGTGGGACCGGCTCGGCGTGGATCGGCTCGAGCTCCGCTGCGAGGAGGCCGCGCTGAGCCTCCGGGTGGTGAGTCACGCGGGGCCGTAGCCCGCGCGCCGTACCGAGCGCCGGACCCCTCGGTCAGCCCCCGCCGGCCCCGACGCGCACGAAGCGGATCCCCCGGACGCGACCCGCGTCGATGGTGAAGGCGGCCGGTTGTCCGCCCCCGAACGGGTCGAACACCACCGCGTCCCCGTCGAGCGTGAACGCGCGCTCCACCGTCGGCGTCAGTGGGATCACCTGGCCCCGCCCGCGGCGAACCGACAGCTCGGCCCCCGCCGCCTCGACCACGTAGTCGACGCCCAGCTCGTCGGAATGGTAGCGACCCGCGTACGCTCGGGCCCGCTCGGGCGTGAGCACGGTCGCCGGAGCGGCTTCCGTCGCGGGCGAGGCCGGCGCGCCGGCTACGCTACGGCCCCCGGCGACGGCGCCCTCGACCGGCGTCATGAAGTCGGCCAGGAAGGCATCCGCGACCGCGTGGGCTAGGGCGGTGGGGTTCGTCGACGCGAGGTTGCACAGGCACGCGACCGAGAAGCGCTGGCCGGGGAAGCGCATCAACTGCGCGCGGAAGCCCACGAACGCGCCCCCGTGCTCGACCACCGGGAGTCCACGATAGACGCCGTGCGAGAGGCCCAGGGCGTAGTCGAGGGTGTCGCCGTCGGCGAGGACGCCGCGCGACAGCATCGCCTCGACGAACGCGGGCCCGCCGACGCGCGGCTCGTAGAAGTTCCGGTCCCACGCGACCAGATCCTCGATGGACGTGAACACGCCGCCGTCCCCGACCATGTCGAGCGTGGTCATGCTGATCCGGAACCCGCCACCGTCGCGGGCGTAGCCGCTCGCCCGGTTCGGGACGATCTCCGTGTGGTCGTCGTGGAAGTGCGTGTGCGTCATGCCGAGCGGCCGGAAGATGTGCGCCTCCGCGTACGCGCGTAGCGACGACCCTGTGGCTCGACGGATGATCTGCGAGAGCAGGAAGTATCCCGAGTTGGAGTACAGGTGCTCGGTGCCGGGAGGGAAGTTCGTCGTGTGCTGGCGGGCGATGAGGTCGAGCGCTTCCTCGTCGGTGTACCAGTCGTCGTCGCGGAGCCCGGCGAGGTAGGCCAGCGTCAAGTAGTCGCGGATGCCGCTCGTGTGGTGGAGGAGCATCCGGATCGTGATCGACGACGCGTAGTCGGGAAGCTCGGGGAGGTACGTCCGGATGTCGTCGTCGAGCGACAGCGCGCCCTCCTGCTCCGCGAGCACCATCGCGGCGGCCGTGAACTGCTTCGAGGTGGAGCCGATCCGGAAGACGCTCGTCGGCCCGAGCGCGACCCCGAGGTCGAGGTTCGCCATCCCGTAGCCACGCGCGTACACGAGCGCGCCGTCGTGGATCACGCCGAGGGCGCACCCCGGGGAGTCGGTCCGGTCGTAGGCGGCGAAGACCGCGTCCACCGCGCCGCGCACGTCCGCGGGGTTCGCGACCCGCTGGGCACCGGCACCCTCCGGCATGGCGCACAGCGCGGCCAGGGTGACGACCAGGCCCGGGAGGGCGCGAGGACGGGGGGTGGGTGCGGACATGGCGCGCTCCTCGGGTGGGGTCCGACACCGTAGGGGGCGACGCGGCGTGCGGCAAGGCGATCGGGCGCGCCGGTCGAGGTCTTCCGCCCTACCTCACGCCTCGAAGCCGGGCGTGTTCTCGTTGGCCCAGGACAGCGCGTCCAGGTAGAGGCTCGCCACGTCCGCCGGGTCTATCGAGACCTCCCGGCAGCGCGCCTCGAACTCGTCGAAGTGGCCGAGGTCGTAGGCCTCCACGAGGCGCAGGACGGTCCCGTGGAACCCGGAGCGATCCATCAGCGCGTTCGTCACCTCCTCGCTCAGCCCCATGTTGGGGAGGAGCTCGGCCATGGTGGAGCCGATGAGGATGTCGAGCGGTGACAGGAGGCCCACCATGTAGAGCGAGTCGGCCGCGGCGGGCCGGCCGGCGCCGGTGGCGAGCATCTCGGCGAGCCGTGCGCGCAGCAGCGCCACGTGCAGGACCTCCGCCTGGACGCCGCCGTCGAGGCCGGACGAGACGAGCAGCAACGCCAGCCACCGATAGAGCGGCCCGCGCCCGAGGAGCCGAAGCGCCTGTCCGATGGAGTCGACACCGCGCGCACCGATGGCGGCCGAGTTGACAATGCGCAGGAGCTTGTAGGAGAGCGTGATGTCGGCCCGGAAGCGCGCCTCGATCTGTCGGTCCGGGATGTCCATCTCCCGGATCTCCTGCATGAGCCGCACGGTGTTGAGGTAGTCCACCGAGAGGTCCTTGCGGGAGACGGACTCCGGGCGGCTGGACCCGAAGCCGTGGAAGAGCTCGAAGCCCAGGCCGACCAGGTCGTCACGACCTTCGCGGCCCTTCACCCGGTCCGCCATCAGCCGGATGCCGCGCCCGCGGAGGCGGGCGGCCACGTCGGCGAGCTGGCCGTTCGCCTGGGAGACGTCCACGCGCGCCGTGCCGACGACGTCCAGGAGGCGCGCGTTCTCGGGCAACGCCAGGGCATCGGTGGCGAGATGGAAGCCGAGCTGCCGCAGGTGCCGGCACGCGTCGAGCTGCGCGGCGTCCTCGTTGGCCACGGAGGGGACGAAGAACACCACGCTCCCGGGGCTCAACAGCTCCAGCGCGCCGCTCAGCAACAGCTCGCGCGACGTGCCCAGGAACACCTGCGAGCCCTCCGCGACGCGCTCGAGGCCGACGCCGAGGAACGCGTCCACGAGGAGGTGCTCCTCGGACAGGTCGTCGGTGCCCACCGCCCCGGACCGCGTGCGGTAGGAGATCTCGTAGCCCGCGATCTCTTCATCACGGTCGAAGATGGGCTGGCGCGACAGGAGGATATTCATGCGACCCCGGAGAACGAGTCCACCGGTCCTGGAGTGTCGGCCCGGACGCGGGAATTCTTCACCCGCGCCGCCATGTCCATCTCCGGATGTAATCGTGGTGAGAGCCCTGGCCGTGATCCTTCCTCCAACGTAGGTGGATCGAGACGGCTGAACCGAGACCGGGGGAACGACCATGAGGACCCGTGAGATCCTGACGGTGATGGTGATCCTGGCCGGGGTGACCGCGTGCGGTGAGCGGGGCGAGGGCGACGAGGCCGCGGAGAGTGGTAACGGCGCCGTGGAGGCGCCCGCCGAGCTCCTGGCGCGGGCCAGGGTGACGGCGGACTCGGCGCGGGCCATCGCCCTGACCGCGGTCCCCGGCGGGCGGGTGTCGGGCGCCGAGCTGGAGGAGGAGGACGGCGCGCTGATCTGGTCGTTCGACATCGCGGTCGACGGCCGCGAGGGGATCGAGGAGATCCACGTGGACGCCCTCACCGGCAAGGTGATCGCCCACGAGCACGAGGGGGCCGCCGAGGAGGCGGCGGAGGGCGACACCGCGCGGAGGTAGCCCCCCGCGCGGCGTGGCCGTCGCGCGCCCGAGGCGCGCGCCTTCCGCTCAGTGCGTGATCGCGATGAACCAGGCCGCGACGATGGGGCCCACCGGACCGCGTCGTCCGGGCGTGGGCGTGGCGCCGGCCGGCGGCGGGCCGTACTCCGGCTGGAAGAGATAGGCCGTGTGCGTCACGGGATCGATCGTGATGGTCTTGGCGCGTGTGACGGTCTCCAGGGTCGCGATCACCGTGTAGTGGTCGGGCCCGTCCTGCCGCGCCACCGTGACGTTTCCGTCGCGGCCGGCCGGCACGTAGACCAGCTTCTCGACCGGATCCCAGCCCAGCGCGTCGACGCCGTCGCCGTTGGCGATCGTCGCCGTCACCTTCCCGCTGGCCGGATCGACCACCGTGGTCGTGCCGCTGCACCCCGAGATCACACGGGCGTTGGCGGCGTCGTACGCGATCCCGGTGGGCCCCTCGCAGGGAGCGAGAGGCCAGGTGGCCAGGGACTTCATCGCCGTCTCGTCGACGACCTCGAGCATGCTCGTGCCCTCCAGGTTCACGAACAGCTTGCCCTTGCCGTCGCTCGCCGCTCCCTCGGGGGCGTTGTCCGCCAGCTGTACCTCGCCCACCACGTCGCCCGACGCCGCGTCCAGGGCGGTGAGCGTGCCGATGGGTCGGCTGTGGTTGGTGAGGATGACCCGGTCCGAATAGGCGTCGTACATGATGCCGTCGAGCCCGCCGCTCGGGACCTTGATCTTCCGGATCGGCGCCAGCGTCTTCAGATCGAACATCGTGACGGTCGAGTCGCCCGCGTTGCTCGTGAAGCCGTGTCCATGCTTGGCGACGAGCGCCACGCCGTGCATGCGGGGCGTATCCGGGATGTCACCCAGGACCTTCCCGGTGCGTCCGTCCACCACCATCACGTGCGTGCTGCGCGAGACGAACACGCGGCCCGTGCCGGGCTCCGCGGTGATGTAGTCCGTGCCGCCTTCGCCACCGATGTTCCACTTCTGTACCTTGAACGTCTGGGCCTGTACGGAGGTGGCGGCGCCGAGGGAGAGCGCGAGGGCGAGGAGCGCTGCGAGCGGGTGGTGCACCGGTCGTGTCATGGTCGTCGTCGGAAGGGGCCCCGCGACGGCAGGTGGGTCCAGCCGACGCGACGGGCCACGCCACCAGGATGCTACTCGGGGCACCTTACTGCAGGATGACAGGGCGTTGGGGGCCGAGGAGCGGTCGACGTCGGTCCGGGCGTCTCACAGCGCCCCGGTCTCCTCCAGCCAGGCCGGCAGCTCCGCGACCGACTCCAGGAGGACCGTGTGCGGGCACGCCTCGAGCTGCGACCGCCCGTGCGCGCCGCTCAGCACCCCGACGCTCCACCCCACGCCCGCCGCGGCGGCGGCCTCGAGGTCCGAGACCGTGTCGCCGGCCACGAGGACGTGGTGGGGCTCGGCGACTCCCGCGAGCCGCATGGCCGCGTGGATGAGGTCGGGGGCCGGCCGCCCCCGGCTCACGTCGTCCCCGGTGACCACGCCCGTCACGTCGATCCGGTCCAGGCGGAGCGCGTCGATCAGCAGATCGGCGGTCCCGCGGTCGAGGCCGGTGCTCAGCACCACGGCGATCCCCGATCCCCGGAGGAGCCGCAGGACGTCCTCCGCCCCCGGGATCGCGGACGCGCACTCGCGATAGGCGGCGCGCAGCGCGTCCTGGAACCGCGCGTAGACGGCGTCGATCCGGTCTTCCCCCGGCGACGTCCCCCCGAGGTGTCTCGACAGGAGGTGGGCGATGGCCTCCCGCTTCGAGCGTCCCCGGATCCGGCCGACGTCCTCCTCGTCCAGCTCGATCCCCGCCTCGTCGAAGGCGACCCGGAAGGCGACCGGCACCTCGTCGCCGGCCCGGACCAGCGTCCCGATCATGTCGAACACGGCGAGTCGGGGTTTCATCGATGCGATCTCCCGGTGGGTTGTGCATCCCCCCAGGCGGCCGTGGAGACGGGAATGGCGTCCCTCGGCCTCCTGGCTCTCGCAAGGTAGGATGCGTGGGGAGCCACGCAATCCGGGCGGGCGGACCCGGGGACCAGGCATCTCGTTCCGCGTCGGCGGATCGACCGCGGCGCGGTGACACGCCGTCGGGATCCGGGTAGCTTCGGGTCCGGCGAACAGGCGCGTCTCCCATTCCGGGCTCCCCGGGGACCCGGCGTCCCATGCTCCTCCGCAAGCCCGCTCCTCTCCTCACGCTCGCGCTGCTGGCCGCGGCGGCGTGCGTCGACTCCGGCGCCGTTCCCTCCACGACGGAGGAGACCTCCAGGCGCGACGACATCGTCGACCCGGCGCCGCTCGATCGGTCCGTGCGCTTCGTCTGGTTCGTGCCCACGGACGTGCCGTACGACGACGCGACGGTCGAGGCGATCGAGCGTGCGGCCTACAACACGAGGAGCTGGTATCGTGCGCTCCTGGACGGCACGACCTTCCGGTTCGACGAGGCCTTCCCGGTCGAGGTGGTGTTCGGCGATCACGCGCGCATCTGGTACGAGGAGCGCGCCAATCCGTTCGGATGGGACCCGGTCTGGAACGCGAACTACTGGGTCGACATGGAGGTGAAGGCGAAGCTGTCGCTCGAGGACTGGTCGCCGCGCTACAAGGTCGCGATCTACATGAGCGCCGAAGGGGGCGGAGGGTCGAGCGTCGGGCGCGTGGTCGTGCCGCAGCACGACGTGGACGGCATCGAGGCCGGCGAGAGGAACGTGAACCGGTTCTGGGGGGGCATGGCCCACGAGCTGGGGCACGCATTCGACCTCCCCGACGCCGATGGGGACGACGGCACGATCATGTCGGGGGCGCTGTACGCCTACCCCGACGCCGACCTGCCGGAGGCGCTCGAGTCCGCGATGCTCGGCAGCGAGCGCAACGCCGGCTACTTCGCCGACGTGGGCCCGGCCTTCGATCCCGGCGCGTCGTACGCGATCGTCAACGCGGCGACGGGTCTGGTGGTCGACCTTCCGACGGGAGATCCGGCAGACGGCGTGCCGGTGGTGGCGAGCGCGCCGACCGGCGCCGACACGCAGCGATGGACGCTCGAGCGTCGCGACGACGGGACGTACCGGATCCGCAACGTGGCCACGCGCGGGCTGCTCGTGGTCGCGGGGCGCTCCGGCGCCGCGGGCGCGCGCATCGTCCAGGCGGCGGACGGCGATCCGCTGTACCAGGCGTGGTACGTCCTCGCCGTTGGGCGTGAGCGCTGGGAGGTCGTCGCGCTCCACGCGATCGTGCCCAACGAGCGTGCGGGAAGCCTCGCCCTCCCGGACGGAGCAGGCGCGGGCACCGGGCTCGTCCAGGAGGACTTCGTCACCGCCGACCGCCAGCTCTGGAGCCTCGAGAAGGGCCGCTGACAGGTCGACCGGGGCCGCCCGTTCAGGAGCCGAAGAACTCCCGGTGCAGGCGCACCATGACCGGGTGTACCGCCTCGTCGTCGAGGACGAGGGAGAGGTTGATGGAGCTCGAGCTGAGCGACGCCATGTGCACCTTGGTGCTGCCGAGCACGCCGAACGCCCGCGCCATCGTCTCGCCCCCCTCGGTGATCCCCGAGCCCACGAGCGCGACGATGCCGCGCCCGCGCTCCACGGTCACGTCGCCGAGCGGCGCGAGGCCCATGAGGACCGACTCGAGGTGCGTGGTGTCGTCCACGGTCACCGACACCGACACCTCGGACGTGGCCACCACGTCGACCGACGTACGGTTGCGCTCGAAGACGTCGAAGATGTCGCGCATGAAGCCGTGGGCGAGGAGCATGCGCGGCGAGCGCACGCGCACCAGCGTCACGTCGCGCTTCGCGGCCACGGCCGTCACGGCCCGCGGGGGCGAGTCGGACGCGATGCGCGTCCCGGCCGCTTCGGGGCGTCGGGAGTTGAGCACGTACACGGGGATGCCGAGGCGGACGGCCGGGGCGATGGTGCTGGGGTGGAGCACCTTGGCCCCGAAGGACGCCAGCTCGGCCGCCTCGTCGAAGCGGATGACGTCGATGACGCGCGCCCCCGGCACGACGCGTGGATCGGCGGTGAGCACGCCGTCCACGTCGGTCCAGATCTCGATGGCCTCGGCGCCCATGGCCGCCCCGAAGAGGGCGGCGGAATAGTCGGACCCGCCCCGCCCGAGCGTCGTGGTCACGCCCTGACGGGTGGCGCCGATGTATCCGCCGAGGACCGGGACCGTGCCCTCGGCGACCAGCGGGACGACGTGCGTGCGGCAACCCTCGGCGATCTCGTCGGGAAGCGGTGCGGCCTTCCCATGATGGTCGTCCGTGACCATCACGGAGCGGGCGTCGAGGGTGCGCGAGGGGATCCCCCGGGCCCGGAACGCCGCGCCCACCAGGAGGGACGAGAGCAGCTCCCCATGGGCGGCCACCGTGTCCTGGATGCGCGGGGAGAGGTGGGCCAGGCGCGAGAGCGCCTCGGCCAGGTGGGCCAGCTCGTCGAACGCCGCGGAGAGCTCCGTCGCCACGTCGTCGCACTCGTCGGACCCGGCCAGGAGGGACTCGCACGCCGCGAGATGCCGGTCGCGGAGCGCCTCGACGTTGAGGAGCGCGGGGATGAGCTGCCCCTGCGAGGCGAGGTCGGCCACGTGCAGCAGGTCGTTCGTGACGCCGCCCAGCGCGCTCACCACGACCACGGGGGCGCGGCTCATGCGGCTCCGGACGATCGCGGCGACACGGTCGATCGCCTCGGCGTCCTGCACCGACGTCCCCCCGAACTTGAGGACGATCATCCCTCGGTGGGGTCCAGGAGGGCGCGTACGATGCGCGCGTAGGCGTCGACGCTGTCCTCGAGCTCGTCCAGGGCCACGTGCTCGTGCGCCGTGTGGGCCACGTGGATGGAGCCGGGGCCGAACAGGAGGGGCGTGCCCCACCGCGGCGACAGGAGCGGGATGTCGCTGGTGTAGGCGACGGGCGCCGTCTCGAACCCTTCCAGCACCCGGAAGTGCTGCGGCGGGATGTGCGATCCGAAGGAGATCTCGGCGCGTCCGCGCGCCCACCGCTCCAGCGCCTTCTTCACGGGAGCCGCGTCTCCTACCAGGCGGACCAGCAGCTCGGCCTCGCACTCCGGCGGGATGACGTTGGCGGCGGTCCCGCCACGGAGCATGCCGACGTTCACCGTGGTCCGACCGAGGGAGGGATCGTCGGGCCATTCGATCCCCTCCAGCTCGGTGAGGAGCCGGAGCATCGGGGTGATGGCCGAGCGGCCCAGCTCGGGATACGCCGAATGAGCCGCCTGGCCCTGGGTGCGTACCAGGACGCGCTGGGACCCCTTGCTTCCCGTGGCCAGCTTGCCCTCGGTGGGCTCGCCATTCACCAGGAAGCGGCTCGTCGCCGGGAGCTGGGCGGCCGCCCGCGCGCCGTCCGAGCCGGCTTCCTCGCCCACGACGAAGAGCAGGTCGACGCGGTCCTCACCGGCCGCCGCCAGGCGCTCGGCCGCGCAGATCATCGCGGCGGCGATCCCCTTGGCGTCGCACGAGCCGCGCCCGTACAGGCGGCCGTCCTCCATCCGCGGCGGGATGTGGGGGGGCACCGTGTCCAGGTGCGTGGAGAGCGTGACGCCCCCTCCGCGGCGGGACGCCCACACGTTGCCGCGCCCCGGCGTGACCTCGTGGACGCCCACGTTCCACCCCAGCCCGACGAGGAGGCGGGCGACGCGGTCCACGACGGGCCCCTCCTTTCCCGAGACGGAGGGGATGGCCACGAGTTCGGCGGCGACTGCGTTGACGTCGAGCATCCGGAGAAGATAGCGAGCGCCGCAGCCGGCGGCGCGGATGTCCGCTACGCGGAAGGGCGGGGGAGGTCGACCCCCCCGGGGGCCCGCTCGCTACGTGACACCTGCGGCTCCCCGATCGCGGACAGGGCCCCCACTCAGCCTCCTCCCCCGGCCTCGGGTCGATCGTACCGCCCGTCGGCCCGCGTCCCCATGTACCCGCCCCACGCGACGAACCGCGGCGGCCTGGCGTCGAGGTTCAGCCGGAGCAGCTCCGAGCGCACGTCGGCCGCCGTGGCCGCTTCGCTCCCGTGCGGGAGGACGCGCCACGAGACGCCGATCAGCTCGAGGGACCCGGTGCCCCGGGGGTCGGCGATGATCGGCGTCGCGGAGAGGCTGGCCCCGATCTCGTGCGTGACGAGCTTCTTCGACAGCGGGTAGTAGATGTAGATGTGTCCGGGGTCCGCGAAGAAGACGAGCTCCTCGATGCCGTCGTCGGTGAGGTCGACCGCGAGGGGTGCGCCGGCGGGGAAGACGTTGTCGCTCTGGCGGTAGAGGAGCGTGCCGTCGCGCGCGTCGTAGAGCCTGTGCACGGTCTGGTAATAGATCGGGAACGTGCCCACGCCGCGTGACACGAGGAGGCCCACCTTGCCGTCACGCGAGATGCGTGCGACGGCCGCCGGGTGGTACGACTCCTCGCCCTCCTCCGCCTTCTGCCACAGCACGTCGCCCGTGGCGCCGTTCAGGACGACGAGCCGGCCGTCGAAGGTGCTGATGACGATGTCCGGCTCCGCGTCGCCGGTGAGCTCCACCACGGTGGCGGGCGCGATCACGCCCTTCTCCCCCGCGGGGATGAGCCGCTCGACCGCGGCGGGGAAGGTCCCGTCCAGGAGCGACGCCACGGGCGCTCGGAAGGCGGCTCCGCCCGCGGTCTCACCGCCCGTCCCCAGGATCACCCAAGGGGTGCCGTCGGCGCGATCGTACACGACCGGCGAGCAGTACGACTCGGCGCCGTCGGGCGTCGGGTAGGCCGCGAGGACCGATCCGTCCGCTCCGGAGAGGACCGTGAGGAAGCCGGGATCGCGGGGCGTGCCCGGAAGCCGGGTCGCGTTCCCGCCGTACGTCGCCAGGAAGTCGACGACCGAGTCCCCGTTCACGTCTCCGATCGGTGCCGGCGTGGTGAAATTGTAGGGCGCCGGCGTGGTCGCGATCGCCTTCGGGTCGACCCGCCACAGGACCGCCCCGTCCCGGCCGCTGAAGGCCGCCATCGCGGCCTCCCGCCCGCCGATCAGCACGTCCGGCACGCCGTCGCGGTCCAGGTCCGCGAAGCGCGGGGTCGTGAACACCTCGCCGGTGTGCGGTACCCTCCACAGGATCTCGTTCGTCGCCCCGGAGACCGCCGTCACGTAGCCCGGGATCTCGGGCTCCTTCGTGAAGGCCCAGGTCGAGTCGGGCTGGGGCTTCACACGGTCGATGCCGGTGCCGTAGACGATGTCGGGCACGCCGTCCCCGTCCAGGTCGGCGAGACCCGGCGTCGCGAAGCTCGTCAGCTTGCCCTCGACCGCCGGGAAGACCGGAGCGAAGCTCGGATCCGGGGCCGCCTCGCCGCAGGCGACCAACAGGAAGGGGAGGATCGGCCACACCCCCCCGATACGGCTCGTTCCACGCTCGATCATCGCACCACCCCGAGAAGACGGACTGCCAGGTCGCGGGGCGAATAAGAGGGGCCGCGCGCGATCACGGCAAATCCCCCGTTTCGCCTCCTTGCGCGGACGGAGCCGGGCGCAGATATTCAACCATGAAGTTGAATATTTCGGGAGACGATCTCGACCGCGTCTTCGCGGCGCTGGCCCACCCCCACCGACGCGCCCTCATCGAGCGGATGACCGAGGGCGGTGAGATGCGGGTGACGGAGCTGGCCCGGGGCTTCGACGTCTCGCTGAACCAGATCTCGAAGCACCTGAAGGTGCTGGAGGAAGCGGGTATCCTGCGGCGCCGTCGGGAGGGACGGGAGCACCACTGCAGCGTCGACCTCAGGGCACTCATGGGCGCACGCAGCTGGATGCAGGCCTACGAGATCCTGTGGCGGGATTCCCTGGCAGGCCTTGAACGCTATCTCGACGACACCCACGAGCGAGGAGGGGCGGCACGATGACGAACGCGACCGACGGACGCCTGGAGGTACGACACACCTACACCCATCCACCGGAGCGCGTCTTCGATGCGTGGACGGACGAGGTGGGGATGCGGCAGTGGATGCGTCCGGGGCCGATCGACGGCGTGCGGACCGCGCTCGACGTCCGGGTGGGGGGCAGCTACACGATCGAGATGATCTCCCCGGGGGGCTCCATCGTCCACACCGGCGAGTACACGGTCGTCGATCGCCCCCGGCGCCTCGCGTTCACGTGGATGGCGGCGCACTTCGAGCGCCCGACGCGCGTGACCATCGACTTCGAGGCCGTCGACGGCGGGACGGTGGTGACGCTCGTCCACGAGGGACTGCCGTCCGAGGAGTCCGTCACGAACCACACGGCGGGGTGGGCGGCGATCCTCGAGGCGCTGGAGGGGGCGCTCGCATAGCGCCTGTCCGCGCAAAGCGGAGGGGCGGCACCGGTGGCTTCCGGTGCCGCCCCCTCCCTCAACCCGCGCTCGCGTGCGAGACCCGATCCTCCGTGCCCTTCAGCCACGTCAAGAGGCGTTCCTGCACCGCGGCGCTCCCGAAGTAGGAGACGTGGGAAACGGCATCGGGACCCTGGAAAACGACACGGTCCTCGATGGGGAAGGCCGTCCCCCCGTTCGCCTCGACGACGCTCGGGACGGGCACGACCAGGTCGTTCGGCGCCTGGAAGATCTTGTCCAGGAGCGCCGAGTTGGCCAGGCGCACGAGGCCCGCATCGGAAGGCTTGTAGTCGGAGGCCAGCGCATGGTACCGGGCGGTGGTGCTGTCCGCACCGTCGTTGAGCCACGCGTTGAAGTCGCCTCCGGGGACCATGGACTGGAGCCCTACGAGCGCCGCCTCGGCACCCGAGGCGAGCTGCTTCACGATGGCCAGCACGACCTGGAGGGTCTGGGTCACCATGCCGCCCGGCAGGCGGCAGACCATGTTCGTGTAGGTGTCCAGGAACGTGCTCATGTAGCGGCCGTCGGCGAGATGGGTGCCCGCGTTGGGTGATCCCACGAACACCACGTTCCCCACGTCGACGCGCCGCTCGCCCATCGGGAACTCGCTCAGCCGCTCGGCCAGGATCCGACTCACCAGGCCGCCCCTCGAGTGGCACACGATGTCCACGTCGAGCCGGGTGCCGTCGGGGATCTGCTGGAGGAACCAGCGCACGTTGTCGCGCGGGTCCTCCGAGACCGTGGGGTGGTCCAGGGCGAAGACGCGCCCGCCGTACCGGCGGCCGAGCTCCTCCATGACCGTCACCGGGAGGTCCCCGAAGGCCGAATGCGCCATGCTGGTGGTGCCGTGGACGAAGAGGAGGGACCGGCCTGCGGCCAGCGACTTCCACCCCTCGGCGTCCACGACCCGGGCCTCCTCCTGCGTGTGGTCCGCCGCACCGAACCAGCGCACCCTGTACGCCCGGTGCGTCGCCTCCCATTTCCCGACGGCGCTCTGGGCGGCGGCGCCGACCGCCGCCTCCAAGCGGGGGAAGACCAGCACCTTGAGCGCCATCACCGCGGCGGATGCCACGATCCCGCGCCCCTTTTCCCCGTACGGGATGCGGTAGGTCATCCCCTCGCCGCGGCCGCCGCGGGTTCCTTCGGTCGGCTGCTCGGGGAGGTGCCACGACAGGAGCCCCATCTCGTCGGTGGCGAGGACCACCTGGTCGTAGCCGGGGGCCGGCGCCCTGGCCTCGATCTCGATGCCGGGCTCCACGCCGGCTCCGCGGCCGCCGGGCGCCGGCTTCGGCGCCGTGAGCAGCACGGTGTCCTGGACGGTCATCGCCGACGCGTCGAGGGCCGTGACGAGGATCTCCGGCGTCGGCGCCGCGGCTTCGGCGCGACCGCTCGCCCCGGGCTGGGCGGCGACCCGCCCTTCGATCCCGGGCGTCGACAGGGACACCGAACCCAGGTTGAGGGGCTTCCCGTCGGGTTCGAGGGCCGCGCCTCCCCTGCGTCGCACCACGAAGGGGCGAAGCACGGTGGTCCAGTCGTCCTCGCCCACGGGCTGGGAGATGTCGCGCGTGCTCCCGTGGCTCGCCGCCCGCAGGAGCCCGGCCAGCGGGGACTGCGCGCCGATGCCCGCGTCGCGGACGCCCGCCTGCGAGAGCACCGAGAGGTCCGCGGGCGTCGAGGTGGCGAACAGCTTCAGCGTCTCCACCGCCTCGGTGAAGTCGGCGGCCAGCTCGCGGGGGATGCCCACCGTGTAGGGCTTCGTGCCGGGCCGGGTGCCGACGTCGAACGACACGCCGCCGTCGAGCTTCTCGGTGGTGCCCGGGGCGGGGTAGACCTGACTGACTCCCCCGGTGAGGCCGAAGTCCAGGAGGCTCATGTAGACGGCCGCGTCGTGGTCGCTGGTGACGCGGAAGGCGATGGCGTCGCCCTCCTCGTAGACCACGAACCCTCCGGACTCCTCGGGCTCCGCGACGATCCAGGACCCATCGGCCCCGAGACGCAGCAGGTCCACTGCGAAGCGACCCTTCATCGCGCTGTACGGGTCCGGGTTCTCCAGCGAGAGGATCTGCCGGTAGCGGGCGACACGCTCGAGGTTGTCGCGCACGACCGCGTGCTCGCCGGCGCCGCGCGGCGGCATGAGGAGGCTGCCGGTGCCGTCCACCACGGCGAGCGTGGTCGTCGACAGCGCGCCGAGCTGGGGCACCGGGTCGTCGGCTCCCGCCGCGTCCCTGGGTGCGAGGAGATACACACGGGCGGCCGCCCCGCCGCTCCCCTCGGCGACCAGCTGGAGGAGCGGGGCCGCCTCCAGCGTGGCCTTCGCGGCCGTGGCGGCGGCCTCGTCTCCGGAGCGGTCGGCCCATTCCACGGTGAGCCGGAAGGTGTCGTGCACGTGGTTGGTCTCCACGGCCCGGGCGCCGGGCTGCAGCTCGGGGTCGTCCCCACCCTCGACGATGCGGGCGTCGGCGTCGACCACGCGTACCGCGGTGATCTCCACGGAGCCCACGGGCGTCGCCCCCTTCACGACCTTCGTGCCCTGCGCGTAGACCGCGTAGCGGGATCCCACGGTGGCTCCGTGCGCCGATCCGGCGGCGAGCGTCACGGTGTCGCCCTCGCGGGAGAGCACCTTGGCGAACGGCATGGGAACACGGTCGTGGACGCCGAAGACCTCGCGATCGACGCGCCCCTCCATCTGGGGGTGCTGGCGGTTGTTGGCCGCGTTCACCTTCGCCGCGGCGCGCTCGAACACGTCGCGGTACGTGGCCCCCTTCGGGGCCTTGCGCAGCTCCTCGGAGAGGAAATAGGTGAGGGCGCCGTGGGCGACGGTCTCCTCCCCCGCGGGGGCCGCGTACTCGTAGGAGACCTCGTCGTCCCGGCACCCCGCCATGAGGACGTGGGAATCGGTGAGCGGGAGCCACCGGCTCGGTCCCCGTCCCTTCATGGCCTCCCGCATCTCGGGCGGGATCGGTGAGGGCGGGAGCTGTTCCACGGGCCGGCGGTCCGGCGGCATGGTTCGGGCCTTCGTCCCGAAGGCGTCCCTGGTGATGGTCCCGCTGTGGCAGGCGTCGATGATGAGGGTGGTGTAGCTCGTCTTCTTCGCCAGCGCCTGGAGGCGGAGGTTGATCTCGTCGTCGGTGATGTCGCGGTTGTCGCCCTGCCAGCCCTCGCTGTCCCAGGGCATGATGGTCTCGTCGAGACCGTCGGGCTCGTCACCCTCCCGGTCCGTCATCTGGCACCCGTGGCCCGCGTAGTGGATGACCACGAGGTCGTCCTTGCCCACACGGTCCACGAGCGCGTCCATCGCGGCCAGGATCGCCTCCCGGGTCGCCTCGGCGTCGAGCAGCTGCGTGATGTCGGCGTCGGTGAACCCGTACTGGTCCTGCAGCACGGATCGCATCAGGTGCACGTCGTTCACGCACCCGTCGAGGGGGTTCAGCTTCGGGTAGGCATCGATGCCGATGAGAAGGGCATGCCGCTTCTGTGCGGAGGCAGGCGTGTTCATGAGGCCTTGGTGGGTTCGGGTGACCTTGCCGGGAGGAGTCGGCCGGACGCCGTTCTTCGGGGAGGCGACGCCCGGCCCATCCGTCAACTGCCGCGTACCCGAGGCTTCGGCGGCGCGGCGCCCTCGCGTCCCTTCGCCCCGTCCGTGGGCGGGGGGGTGGCACCCTCGCGTCCCTTCGAGCCCTTGGGAGGGGCCGCTCCCTCGCGCCCGGCGGTACCGCCCTTGGGCGGCGAAGCGCCCTCGCGACCCTTCGTCCCGCCCTTCGGGGGCGACGCGCCCTCGCGCCCCTTCATGCCGCCCTTCGGGGGCGTCGCGCCTTCGCGTCCCTTGCCGGGTCCGCCGCTGCTTGCCATGAGAACTCCTTGGGTTGGTGGAACGGTTGTCGCCGGGTCAAGGAAGGGAGCCGTCCCGGAGCGCCTGGAGGCGTTCGCGGAAGAGGCTCGCACGAACCGTGTCTCCCAGCTTCGAGGCTGCCTCCGCCCTCAGCTCCAGGCTCGCAGGCAGATACAACATGTAGATCAAGGGCCACGAGGAGTCGAACACCGAGGCGACGTCCAGCGCGCGCCGCGCGTCGCCGCGTGCAAGGTACAGCCTCGCCAGGGTCAGACGCTCGGCTCCGCGCGGCTCGAGCTCGTCCCACTGGAGGTCCCCCGCGACGAAGGCGTCGGAGACCACGGCTGAAAGGGTCTCCATGGCGCTGGCCGTGTCGCCGCGCGCGAGGGAGACGAAGCCGTCCAGCGACCGGGCCAGGCCCTCGACGTAGGTCGTGTCGCCGTCCCCTTCCCAGCGATGGAGGTTCCTGGCCACCGATTCGGCCACGTCGAGGCGGCCCGCGCGCGCCTCCACCACGCCCAGCTCCCACAGTCGTCGGGGGAAGGGGCAGCCCGCGTAGGCCGGACCCCACGTCGCCTCGTCGCCCTGCGCCACGGCCCGGGCGCGCTCCTCGAAGGCGGGCTCCACGATCGAGCCCAGGAGGAAGAGGGTCGAGCCCCATCCCCAGCGCTCCATGTTGTGGTCCAACACCGCCGTGGCCTCGTCGAGCTCGCCGTGCGCGACGGCCGTCGAGAAGCGTCCCACCAGCGCGCCGCCGCGGCGGCCGTCGGCCTCGTTCGTCAGGGCCGTGTCCACCTGGAGGAGGGCTTCGTAGGCCGCGTCCGCGCACCCGAACCTCGCTCCGACGCCGCTCATCGCACGGCCCGCGTACAGGACCGCCAACGGGCGGACGGCCGCCTCCCCCTTCCAGTCTACGGAGGCCGGCCCCCCGCGCACGCACGCATCCAGGAGGCGGACCTTGGCGGCCTCCGCCGTGTCGGGTCGGGCCGCGAGGAACTGGCGGATCATGGGTGCAGCACCGTCGACGTCGCCGCGCCGCAGACGGATCTCGATCGGGTGCAGCAGGATATTCGCCGCATTGGGATCCCGACCGCGCGCCTCGGTGAACGCGGCGTCGGCCAGCGAGTCCGGGTTTCCCGTCAGGGGGAGGAGGTGCGTGTACACTTCGCCGAGCTGCATCCAGGCGGGGGCCATGTCCGGATCCGCCGCGAGCGCCAGCCGCAGCTCCAGGGCCGCCGAGTCGCCCTGCCCGCGCAGGTAGTGGTCGTAGCCGAGCGCGAAGTGGCGATAGCGGGTGGGGAGCGATCGCTTCAGGGCCACGGTGAGCAGCGACTCGGCCTCGCGCGGTCGGTGGTTCCACGTGGCGGCCTGCGCCCCCCGGATCGCGGCCACCGCGAAGGTGGAGTCCACCGCGACGGCGTCCCGGTAGCGCTCGAGCGCCTCCTGGAGGTGCACGCGCCGGAAGGCCGCCTCGCCGAGGAGGAAGTTGGCGATGGCGGAGGGGTGGCGGTCCTTCCAGTCCCTGGAGACGTCGGTGGGCCCGCCGCCCGGGATGAGGGTGGGGAGGAGGTCGTTGACCGCCGTGAGCCCGGGCTTCCACGCGTCGCTCAGCGGGCCGGTCGCCTGACCGCGGGCCACCACGTCGTCGCTGTCCACGGCGTGCAGGTCCAGGTACACGTCCGCCGAGTCACCGCGCCCCACCAGCCTGCCGGTGACGAAGAACGCGCTTCCCCGGGCGCGGGCGAGGTCGCGTGCCTCCTCGAGCGTCAGCTTGCGGATGTCGTCGCGGGTAGCCGGGTCGAGGAGCGTCCACCCGTCGAGCCAGCGGAGGGGCCCCGTGCCGTCGAGGGCGTGGCCGATCATGGTGGCGACGTCCTCGCCGAGCGTGGCGGGGCCCGCGAAGCCCGCCGGGAGCACGAGGGGGAAGACCAGGACGCGGTTGGGATCCAGCACCGCGCGCTCCCGGGTGGAGAGCGCCCAGCCCAGCGCGGACAGCGCCACCACCGCGACGGCGGCCACGACGACGTGGCGCCTCCGGGCGCGACGCGGGGCCTGCGGCGAGGCGAGCGCCTGCGCGAAGGCGCCGGCCGTCGGATACCGGTCTCCGGGCGCCTTGGCCATCGCCTTCCGGACGACGGCCGCCAGGGCGGGGTCGAGCTCGGGGCGATGACGTCGCAGCTCCGGAACGGGGTCCGCGGAGTGGCGGACGCTGACCAGGCGCGGCGTGGACCCCGTGAACGGCGGGGCGCCGACCAGCATCTCGAACAGAACGCACCCCAGGCTGTACACGTCGCTCTCGGGCCCGACGGCCTCGCCGAAGGCCTGCTCCGGGCTCATGTAGAGCGCGGTGCCCAGCCCGCCGCCGAGACGCGTGAGGCGGTCGGACTCCGTGGAGCCCACGGAGAACGAGATGCCGAAGTCCGCGAGGAGCGCCTGGCCGTCCTGGAGGAGGATGTTCTCGGGCTTGATGTCCCGGTGGATCACGCCCTGGCGGTGGGCGTAGTCGAGGGCCGACGCGATGGAGCGGGCGATCTCCAGCGATTCCTCGACGGAGAGCGGAGGCTGCAGCTCCAGGCGCTCCCTCAGCGTCTGCCCTGTGGCGTGGGGCATGACGTAGTAGAGGAGGCCGTCGACCTCACCCGAGTCGAAGAGCGGGAGGATGTGCGGGTGCTGGAGGCTGGCGGTGACGCGGATCTCCGTGAGGAAGCGCTGAGCGCCTACCAGCGCGGTGACCTCGGGGCGGAGGACCTTCACCGCCACCCGCCGGTCGTGCTTCAGATCCGTGGCCAGGAAGACCGTGGCCATCCCTCCTTCACCCAGGCGCCCCTCGAACCTGTATCGATCGGCGAGGTGAGCCTCGAGACGGGCGGTCGGGTCGTTGGGCACGGCTCGGCAAAGCTCGGGGGGCCCCCGGGCCCCGACGACCCGGGGCGCGGAGTGGATTCAGCCAGGACAATACGAGCGGTCGATGGGCGAAGCCAGGTGCTTCCGGCACTGCGTGGACGGTGTCATGCCCGCCCAGACCTGCGCGCCCCTCAGGAACCTCCCGAGTCCGCGGGGCAGGCGTCGTCGCTTCCCACAGCGACGTGGGTACGCCACAGAAGGACGCCCTTGTCGTTCTCGACGGTGATCTCCCGGCAGCCCTCGTCCGACGCCGCGAAGGCGAAGTAGGTGTGGCCCGGACTGGTCCGTCGGCTGACAGGGTACGACCAGACCTGCGCGCCGTCGCGCTTGCCGACGAGGCGCCCCGCCTTCGGGGAGCTGTAGACCACGTAGACGTTGACGTTCGGGCCGCGGCTGAAATGCGTCGTGCTGGTCGTGCAGTACTTGTAGCCCCCCGAGCCGGTCCGGAGCTGGGCGTCGGCGCACGTACGCACCGTATCCGCGGTCACCTCCGAGACGAGGATCTGGTTCAGGCCGCCCAGGCGTGCACGGGCCGTGCCGAGGGTCGGTCCCATCCTCCCGGACCCGAAGCGGTCCACGAAACCGCTCCACGTGGCGAGCCTCTCCCTGAACGGCCGTTCGGCCCCGTCGGTCGAGTCGGCGACCGAGAACGCCTGGATGGCCAGGGCGAGGTCCGTCATGGCCTTCTGTGCGCCGTCCCTGTCTCCCTCCAGCGCGAACCCGTGCTCCTGCAGGAGCGTACGGTAGGCCGCGACGACGGCCGTGTCCTGGGCGGTGGAATCGCCGGCCAGCGCCTTGACGCCGTCGTACGCCCTCCTCGCGGCCACCCTCGAGGCGTCCGAGAGCACGACCGTCAGGATCCGGGAATCCTTCAGGTCGCCGATGGATCCGCTGATGCGAGCCGTGCCGGGCCGCAGGGCCAGGACCTGGGCCGTGAGGTGCCCCTCCTGCGTGGATCCGGACGACGTGACCGTGGCCACCGACGTGTCACTCGAGGTCCAGGTCGCCTCGTACGCGGCGAGTCGGTCCGCGTCGTCGATGACGATGCCCGCGTCGTCCTTGAGCTCGAGGGCGGCCATCGCGGTGTCCAGGGTGCCCGCGGTGGAGGGCTCGAGCTGGAGCATCTGCAGCGATGCGGGTGCGGACGCATGCGGCCAGAAGAGGAAGGCCAGGAGCGCCGCGACGGGCACGCCGCCGAACAGGGCCGCCTTCTGCCATGCGGGCCTGGGCGAGGGCGGGACGGAGGGCGGCAGCGGGGTCACCGGCGCCGCGGGAGGCGGTCCGGCCTCCCGCGTCGTCGGTGCGCCTGTCGGCTGAGTTGGCGGCTGCGTCGCCGGGTGGGCGGCCGAGCGAGCCGCCGGAGGGGCTACGGGCTCGGGTCCCGGCTTGGGAGCCACCGGCGGGAGGTCCACCGGCCTGGGCTCGATGACGGGTGGAATCGGGGGGCTGACCTCACCCGGCTTGGCGACGATGTTGATGAGGATCCCGTCGCGCGAGCGCATGAAGAGGACCGGCGTCGCCCATTCCAGGGAGGACGGTCTGGCGATGAGGATGGCCTTCCGCCCCTCGGCGACCGCCTCGTCGATCGGCGCGGAGCGCGCCAGCCGGGGATAGAACTCCCCGGCGAACTCGACCGCGGCCTCGTCCGAGATCGGGAACTGCATCGCCACCACGGCGGTGAACCCGTCCTGCACCAGCGAAGTCGCCACCCCGGCGAAGGGGTCGGCGCCCGGACGGTCGGTGACCCGGGCCGTGTTGCAGGCGTTGAGCACGACGAGACGCATGGAGGTGCCGTCGAGGATCACCCTGAGCGTCTTCCCGTCCACGTGTACGGCCTTGCCCTCCTCGTCCTCCAGCAGGAGTACGCCCGTGCCGGTCTTCGGGTCGAACCCTCCGTGACCCATGAAGTGGAGCACGTGGTAGGGATGGTCGGATTGGCCCAGCTTGCCCCGGAGCGACTTCTTGGTGGCGTTCTCGAGGAAGTCCACCTCGACCCCCGGCCGACTGGCCCAGCTCGTCCGGATCAGCTCCACCTCCTTGTGCAGGTCGAGGGGGGCTTCGCCCTCCGGGCTCGCCATGACGACGAGGACCCTGAGCACGTCGGACTGGGGCGTGGCATCGTGCGGCTTGCCGACCTCCAGGTACCGGACCAGGGGCGTGGAGCTGGACAGGTTGAGGTAGTCCTGGGTGCCCGGACGATACATCAGCTCCCACGGCAGGCTCGCCAGCTTGGCGACCTCGGGATTCGTCGGGTCGAACTGGAGCTTCAGGCGGAGCCCGTGCGGGTCGTCCCTGTCGGCCTCGACCATCCCCAGGCTCGCCTGGAAGAGGTCCCGGGCGGCTCCGGTGAAGAGGGACTCGAAGAGCTGCTGGCCGATCTCGGTCGGCGGCCTCGGCGGCGACGGTTGCACGACCACGTCGCGCTCCGCGCTCCGGACGGTCTGCCCCAGGGCCGCGAGGACGCGCAGGACCTCGTCGGCGTCGAACGGGAGCTCGAACCTGGACGTTCCCTCGCCCGCGGGGGACGTCACCCTGACCTGGTACCCACCCTCGCTCGCAGCCTGGATGCTGATGGTGAAATCCCTGTACTTCATACGGAGTTCTCCGTGTGCGCATGGCCGCGATGGCTTCGCGAGAGCGGAGGACCTCGGCCTCCGCGCGCGAGGCGTGTCGAGTCGAGTCCCCTCCCATCCGGTTCAGCAAGACCCGCGCGGCCGGCCCTCCTGGCCGGCGGGTTCGACGTCCGTTGTTTGCGGGTAAGCAGGAGACTGTAGTTGGCAGCCGGAGGATGGGCAAGCGCGCAGGCCCTTCGTCAACGACCCGTCCCCGCACCTCCCCGTTGCCGCGCCGCGGCGCGTCGCCGTACCATGTCTCCTCCCTGCCAACCCGGAGGTCCGCCATGTCGCGCCGCCTCGTACGCTCCGCAACCGCCGCCTTCTTCGCAGCGGTCTACCTGCTGCTCTCGCTCCCTTCGGGCTCGCTCGCCCAGGCGGCCCCCGAGGGGTGGACGCCCGACCTCGCCATGCGCTACCGCACGGTGGGCGGCGTCGCCATCTCGCCCGATGGAAGCCACGTGGCGTACACCGTCCGCCACGCGGAGATGGAGGGGAAGACGTCGAAGTACGTCTCGCAGGTGTGGCTCGCGAACGCGGACGGGTCGGGGAACCGCCAGTACACGCGCGGCTCGGCGTCGGCCTCCTCGCCGGCCTTCAGCCCCGACGGCACGCGCCTGGCGTTCGTCTCGTCGCGCGGTGGCGACGACGCGAAGTCCCAGGTGTGGGTCCTCCCGCTCGGGGGCGGCGAGGCGTGGCAGCTCACGGACGCGCCGGAGGGGGTGGGCTCGTTCGCGTGGTCCCCGCAGGGTGACCGCATCGCCTACACCATGCACGACACCACCACCACGGAGGAGCACAAGCGCAAGGAGGAGAAGCGCGACGAGTTCTTCATGGACAGCCTGTACCACTACAACCACCTGTACGTGGTCCCGGTGTCGGAGGGCGAAGCCTCGACGCGCCCCGTGACGCGGCTCACCTCGGGTGACTTCCAGGTCCGCACCTTCGACTGGTCGCCGGACGGGAGCCAGCTCGTCTTCGCGCACCAGCCGGATCCGAGGATCGACACCGGGCAGATCGAGGCGGACATCTCCGTGGTGCCGTCGCGCGGGGGAGCGGTGCGAGCGCTGGTGACGCGGCCGGGCGTGGACGGCGACCCGCGCTTCTCACCGGACGGTCGGACCGTGGCGTTCACCAGCGACGGCGGGCGGCCGGAGCCGGTGAGCCTGTCGGACGTGTGGCTCGTTCGCACGGCGGGCGGTGCGCCGTGGCAGCTGGCCGAGACGCCGGACCGCGCCGCGGGCATGGTGGGCTGGTCGTCGGACGGCGCGGCCGTGTGGGTCGAGGAGACCGTGCACACGCAGGGATCCCTCGTGCGCGTCCCGGCCGACGGCTCGGCGCCCACCGTGGCGACGCCCTCCACCGGGACGCTCGGCGGGGTCGCGCTCGCGCAGGACGGGTCGAGGATGGCGTTCGTGTGGCAGGATCCCGACACCCCGGGCGACGTGTACGTCTCGCCGATGGGGGAGCTGCGCCGGACGAAGGTGAGTGACGCGAACGCCGACGTCCCCCACCCGGAGATGGGGCGCACCGAGGTCGTGTCGTGGAAGTCCGGCCCCTACACGATCGAGGGACTGCTCACCTACCCGGTGGGCTACCGCGAGGGCCAGAAGGCGCCGCTCATGCTCAACGTGCACGGCGGCCCGGCCGGCGTCTTCACGCAGTCGTTCACGGGGGGCGGAAGCATCTACATGATCCAGGTGTTCGCGCAGCGCGGATATGCCGTGCTGCGCCCGAACCCGCGCGGCAGCGTCGGCTACGGCAAGGAGTTCCGCTACGCCAACGTGAAGGACTGGGGCGGGGGTGACTACCAGGACCTCATGCGCGGCGTGGACCACGTGCTGGCCATGGGCGTCACCGTCCCGGACTCGCTCGTGGAGGCCGGGTGGAGCTACGGCGGCTACATGACGTCGTGGATCGTCACGCACACCGGCCGTTTCAAGGCGGCGAGCATGGGCGCCGGCCTCCCCGACCTCATCCCGATGTCGATGACGACGGACATCCAGGACTACCTCGTGGCGCACATGGGTGGGAAGGAGCCCTGGGAAGACTTCGACACGTACGAAGCGCACTCGGCGATCTACTCCATCGCGAAGGTCACCACGCCCACGCAGGTGCTGCACGGTGCCCAGGACGAGCGGGTGCCCACCGCGCAGGGCCTCGAGTTCTACCGCGCTCTGCGCAGGCGCGGCGTGCCCACGCAGATGATCCTCTTCCCGCGCACGCCACACGGCCCGCAGGAGCCCAAGCTCCTCATGAGCGTCACGCCGCACATCCTGGACTGGTTCGACCAGTGGCTGGGGCGGGGGCGGGGCGTGGCCGCGAACGAGGGGTCGAGGGGATCGGGGTCATGAGACGGTCGGCGCCCGTCCCACCGCGATGGCTCGCGATCGCGGTGGCGGGCGCCGTGGCGGGCGCGGCGGTGTCGGCCGCCCGGCTCTCCGCCCAGCGGTTCGAGGTGTCGTTCCCCGCGGCGTCGCACGAGGGGCCGATCACGGGTCGTGTGTTCGTCTTCATCTCGCGGGACGACACCCCGGAGCCGCGCTTCCAGGCCGGAGGATACTCCGCGAGCGTCCCCTTCTTCGGCGTGGACGTGAGCGCGCTCGCGCCGGGGAAGGCCGCGGTGGTCGACGCGGGCACGCCGGGCTTCCCGCTCGCGTCGCTCTCCGACCTCCCGGCCGGCGACTACCAGGTGCAGGCGCTCGTGAACGTGTACACGCAGTTCCATCGCGCCGACGGGCACGCGATCTGGGCGCACATGGACCAGTGGGAGGGCCAGCACTTCACGCGCTCGCCGGGCAACCTCTACAGCGCGGTGAAGCGCGTACGCCTCGATCCGGAGGCCGGCTTCGACGTGAAGCTCACCGCGGACCAGGTGATCCCGCCCGTGGAGGTCCCGGCGGACACGAGGTGGGTGAAGCACGTCAAGATCCAGAGCGACCTCCTCACGAGGTTCTGGGGGCACCCGATGTACCTGGGCGCCACGGTCCTGCTCCCGAAGGGCTACGACGACAACCCTTCCCTGACGTATCCGACGATCTACATCCAGGGGCACTTCGGTCTCCGGCCGCCCTTCGGCTTCGACCCGGACGGGCGGCCGGAGGCGCCGGAGACGCGGGCCGCACGGCTGGAGCGCACGGCGCGTGAGCCGGGATACGAGTTCGCGCAGGCGTGGATGGGCGACGACATGCCGCGGATGATCGCGGTCACCTTCCAGCACCCCACGCCCTACTTCGACGACTCCTACGCGGTGAACTCCGCCAACAACGGACCGTACGGCGACGCGCTCATCCAGGAGCTGATCCCGTACCTGGAGTCGCACTTCCGCATGACGCGGCAGCCGTGGGCGCGCCTCCTCACGGGCGGGTCGACGGGCGGGTGGGAGTCGCTGGCGCTCCAGGTCTTCCATCCGGAGTTCTTCGGGGGAACGTGGACGCTCTACCCCGACCCGGTGGACTTCCGCAGCTACCAGCTCACCGACGCCTACGCGGATACGAGCGCCTTCGTGCCCAACGAGGGCGGGTGGTGGGTGCCTGAGCGCTTCATGATGCGCGACATCGACGGGCAGCCCCACACCACCATGCGGCAGATGAGCCAGCTCGAGGCGGTGCTCGGCAGCCACGGCCGCTCGGCCGAGCAGATGAACGCCTGGGACGCCGTGTACGGACCGGTGGGCGACGACGGCTACCCCAAGGAGCTCTGGGACAAGCACACGGGCCACATCGACCACGACGTCGCGGATTACATGCGCGACCACGGCTACGACCTGCGCGCCTACCTCCAGAAGAACTGGTCCACGATCGGCCCCGACCTGGTGGACAAGGTCCACGTCTACGTGGGCGACATGGACACCTTCTACCTGAACCTGGCGGTGTACCGCCTCGAGGAGTTCTTCGCGGGCACCTCGAACCCGCACTACGCGGGGACCTTCGAGTACGGGCGGCCGATGAAGCCGCACGGATGGCAGCCCTTCACCAACGCCGAGCTGGTGAGGATGATGGACGCCCAGGTGCGGAAGCACCGGCCGGCTTCGTAGAAGGGTGATCGGAGAGGGGAAGGCCCTTCCATGCACCCGGGTGCACACCCACGGAGGCGCGATGCGAACGCGAACGTCCTCTCTCCGCCCGGGGGCGTGCGCCGCCGGCCTCCTCCTCGCGCTCGTCGCCGCATCGTGCGCAACGGGCGTTGACGCGGGCCGCGACGCCGAGGCCGACCGTCGCTCCGCCCAGGAGGTGCGCGCGCTCTTCGAAGCCTTCAACGCCGCGTGGGAGCGGCGCGACCCGGCCTTCATCGACGCGTACTACGCGCACGACCCCCACGGCGTCTTCTTCTTCGAGCGGCGACAGCTCGTCGGCTGGCCGCAGGTGGACTCGCTCTACCAGGCGATGTTCGCGAGCGCCGCGCGCGGCGAGGTCCACTCGAAGTTCGACGTGCTCGACGTGGGGGCCCGCGGTGACGTCGCGTGGGTCGCGGCCGACTTCCGGCTCGAGGTCGTCGAGGCGGCGGGCGACACCACCGTGGACGAGGGCCGGCAGACGGTGGTGTTCGAGCGGCGGGACGGGCGTTGGGTCGTGGTCCATCGCCACACCTCGTTCCAGGCGCCACCCGGGCCGCAGCGGCGCGTGCCCCTGCACACCGGCGCCGGTCCGCTCTGGTCGCCGGCGGACGACCCCGCGGGCGGGCCCGACGTGGTCGCGATCAAGGCGCTGCGCGAGGCGTTCAACGACGCCATCGCGCGGCACGACCTCTCGGGCATCCGCTCGACGCTCGCGCCGGACGTCGTGGTGGTCTCGTCGACCTCCGCGGTGACGAGGGGGCGGGAGGCGTACGTCGCGGCCCTCGAGGGGCAGTTCCGCTTCCGTCCCGACGTGGTGTACCGCCGCACCCCCGACGACGTCGGCGTCTTCGACGCGTGGGGGCAGGCGAGCGAGTCGGGCACCTGGGCCGGGTCGTGGACGGAGCCCGACGGCAAGGTCACGGTCGGCGGACGTTACTTCGCCAAGTGGCGCAAGATCGCCGGCGCGTGGAGCGTGGAGACCGAGACCTACGTGCCGGAGCGGTGCGCCGGGAGCGCCTACTGCGCGCGGGTGCCCTGAGCGGGGTGTCGCCCGAGATCACGACCGTCCGGTCCCCCGTCACGAACCGATAGCCCAACGCGTCCGTGCTCCCGTGCGCGACGGCGAAGGCCGTGACCGCCCGCGCGTCCGATGTCCAGGTCCGGGCGGGAACGTCGCCGTTGTGGGTGCGAGGCGGTCGAGGGACGCTCGCTGCCATTCGGCGGACGTATCCGGGAGGGAGAGGACCATGGACATCGAGCTGCGGGACCGGCGTGGGCCGGTGTGCGTGTACCCTGCGCTGCACGCGCAGGCCGGACGGACCTGCGCGGCGTTGATCCTCCTGGCCGCGTTCGGGGCCACCGGGGCGGCGGCGCAGCACACCGTGGACGAGCTCTGCCACAGGGCGACGATGACGGCCGCGGTCGGGTCGATCACGGCCGACACGCTCACGTACGGCGGGATCGATCGGTACTACTGCACCTACACGTCCACGCGTGTCGGCGCCGGCACGGCTCCCCTCGTCATCGCGCTGCACGGCGGGGACGGCAACGCCTCGCAGATGATGCAGGACGTTCGTCACATCATCGAGCACGCCGAGAGCGAGGGCTACATCGCGGTCTTCCCGAACGGGCTGCCGCGCACGGGGTGCGGAAGGCAGGGCCTGTGCCTCGACAACAACTGGGCCGAGCCCGAGAACGTGTTCTTCATCGCCGAGCTGATCAGCCGGATGAAGGCCGGCGGCCACGTGCGCGACGACCGCGTCCACCTGATCGGGTTCTCGGGAGGCGCGAAGCTCATCTACACGGTCGTCGGGACCCCCGGCTTCCCGCACGCGATCCACTCGATCGCCACCGTCGCCGGGGCGTTCGGCCTCTATCATGCCGATCGGCCGCAGGAAGGCTTCGCCGTGGCCACGATCGACCAGGGCACGCCGGTCAGCGCGCTCCTGGCCCAGGGCGGCCTCGACCCGAAGCTCCCAGCCGGCGGCGGGCTGGACGAGACCCGGCGTGAGGCCCACGTGTCGTTCCGCACCAAGGTCGACTTCTGGCGCCTCGTGACCGGCACGGAGACCGTGACGCCGCAGGCCATCGACCTCGTCTCCCTCGCGGCCACGGCGCCGGCCGATGCCGTCGGCCTGCGCTACGCCCAGGGCGGGCTGACGGTCGTCGAGGTCCTCGATCCCAACCTCGGCCACGCGTGGCCCGACTGGGACATCATGGCGGTGATGGTCGAGCTCTTCGAGCGGGGGTAGCCCACTGGATCGCGAAGACGGATGGCGCTACTCCTTATCGCCATGTCTCCCGCGATCCTCCCCCTGCGCGTCCTCAAGTTCGGCGGCACCTCCGTAGGCGACGCGACCCGGATCGCCGGCGTGGTCGAGATCGTCCGCGGGGCGCTTCCCGAAGCACGGCTGGTGGTGGTCGTCTCCGCCATGTCGGGCGTCACGACCGCGCTCGCGGAGGCCGCCGCGCTCGCCGCCGCGTCCGATCCGGGGTACCGCGCGCCTCTCGGCCAGGTGGCGGAGCGACACCGGGACGCGGCGCGAGAGCTGTCCCGTGCGGAGGAGCTGCCGGCCATCCTGGATGCCGTCGCCGCGCTGGAGAGGGACCTGGGCGAGCTGCTGCACGGGGCCTCGCTCGTGCGGGAGTGCACGCCGCGCACGCTGGACAGCATCCTCGCCCGGGGCGAGCTGACCTCGTCGATCCTGGTCGCGGCCGCGCTGCGGCGCGCGGGGGTGGATGCGGAGGCCTGCGACGCGCGACGCCTCGTCGTCACCGACACCCGCTTCGGGAACGCCGCGGTGGACTTCGACGCGAGCCGGGACCGCATGCGCGCGCACTTCGGCGGTGCCACGCCGCTCCAGGTCGTGACCGGCTTCATCGGCGCGACCCCCGCGGGGGAGACGACCACCCTCGGACGCGGTGGCTCGGACTACACCGCGTCGCTGGTGGGCGCGATCCTCGAGGCCGAGCGCGTCGAGATCTGGACGGACGTGGACGGCGTGATGAGCGCGGACCCGCGGCTCGTGCCGAACGCGTTCTCGATCCCTTCGCTCACCTACGACGAGCTCCTGGAGCTGTCGCACTTCGGCGCGAAGGTCGTGCACGCGCCCTCGGTGCGGCCGGTGCGCGAGCACGGCGTCCCGCTGGTGATCCGCAACACCCTCCACCCGGACTTCCCGGGGACGCTCGTCTCCACCGAGGCGTCCGGCGCGGGCGGGCGGCCGGTCCGGGGCATCTCCTCGATCCCGCGCGTCGCGCTGCTGCGGCTCGAGGGCGACGGCATGGTGGGCGTCCCCGGCATCGCCGAGCGCCTCTTCCGGGCGCTCGCGCGCGGCGACGTGAACGTCATCCTCATCAGCCAGGCGTCCAGCGAGCACTCGATCTGCTTCGCGGTGGGGTCCGCCTGGCTCGCGGCGGCGCGTCGGGAGGTCGAGGAGGAGTTCCGGCTGGAGCGACGGGCGGGTCTCGTGGACGACCTGTTCGTGGAGGCCGACTGCACGATCATCGCCGCCGTCGGCGCGGGGATGAGGGACACCCCGGGGATCGCGGGCCGTCTCTTCTCCATCCTGGGGCGCAGGGGGATCAACGTCCGGGCGATCGCGCAGGGCTCGTCCGAGCTCAACGTCTCGCTCGTGGTGGCCGAGGCCGACGCCGCCGACGCGCTGCGCGCCCTGCACGACGCCGTGGTCGCGCCGGAGGGACGCGCGGCCCGGGTCTACCTCGCGGGGATGGGCGGAGTCGGCCAAGCGCTCCTCGGCCACCTGGCGCGCGCCGCCAAGCCGGAGCTGCAGCTCGCGGGCGTCGCGACGTCGCGGCGGATGCTGTGTCGTGCGACCGCGCTCGACCCCGAGCGCGCCGTGGAGCGTCTCGCGGCGGACGGCGTCGAGGGGGGAGGGGGCGCTCTGGCCGACGAGGCGCTGGCCGACGACGCGACGCTGCGCATCTTCGTCGACTGCACCACCTCCGACGCGCTGACGGACGTGTATCCGCGGCTGCTGGCGTCGGGCGCGTACGTCGTCGCCGCCAACAAGCGCGGCTTCTCCGGTACCCTCGCCCAGTACCGCAGCGTGCGCTCCCACCGGAGGGCGCGCTCCTACCTGGATGCCACGGTGGGCGCGGGGCTGCCGCTGCTGCGGACGGTCGAGGTGCTCCGGTCCACGGGAGACAGGATCGTGTCGCTCGAGGGCGCCCTGTCCGGGACGCTGACCTTCCTCTTCGACCGGGTGATGGAGGGGACGGCGTTCAGCGAGGCGCTGGCGGACGCGCGGGCGCGCGGGTACACGGAGCCGGACCCCAGGGACGATCTCTCGGGGATGGACGTGGGGCGCAAGCTCCTCATCCTCGGCAGGGAGATGGGCCGGGCGATCGAGCCCGACGACGTGACCATCGAGCCGGTGCTCCCCGGCGACGGCTGGCCCGATCTCGGCGTGGAGGCGTTCATGGAGCGCGTCGGCGAGGTGGACGGCCACTTCGAGGACCTGCGCGCACGGGCCGCCGCGGACGGGATGCGGCTGTGCTACGTCGCGTCCATCGTGGAGGGCCGGGCCGCGGTGGGTCTCCGCCAGGTGGGCCCCGACCATCCCTGCTACCGCCTCGGTGGCACGGACAACCTCGTGGCCATGACGACCGAGCGGTACCTCAATCCCCTCGTGATCCGGGGGGCGGGGGCAGGGAGGGACGTCACCGGTGCGGGGGTTCTGGCGGATATCCTGCGCTGCGTGGCGGAGGCCGGTACGGCGTGAGGGAGGGGGTGTGAGATGAATGGAGCCGGAGTCCCGGAGATCCAGCGAGCGGCGGCGTATCTCCCGGTGACCGACGTCGCCGCCGTGGGTGCGTACTACGAGACGGTGCTCGGATTCCGCCGCGAGTACTCCGCGGGCGAGCCCCCGGAGTTCGCCATCTACGTCAGGGGCGCCGCATCGATCATGCTGCGCCGCGTGGCGGACGGCACGAGGATCGTGCCCAACGAGGCGCAGGGCGGCACCTGGGACGTGTTCTGCTGGGTGGGCGGGCTCGACGCGCTCTTCGAGCAGCTGCGTGCCGGCGGCGCGACCGTCGTGTACGAGCCCACGCTGCAGCCGTACGGCACGAGGGAGTTCGCCGTGCGTGACCCGGCGGGCTACGTGCTCGGGTTCGGCGAAGGCCCGTAGCAGGTGGGGGCGGCGCGCCGGCGGGGCGGGCCGCCCACCCCTCGCTCGTCCGCCGCGCGCCCCGTGGCCCCGCAGGCGCGTTGCCGATTCCCGGGTCCAGCGCGCACATTCGCTCGCGATCGCCCACGCACCTGCGGAGGATTGCCCCGATGTGCCGTCGCCCCGTTCTCGCCGCCCTCGCGCTCTCGCTCGCCCTCGCCGCACCCCTGGCCGCCCAGGGCGGGTCCGCGGCACGCGCCAAGCAGAAGCCGGTGTGGCCCGACGAGGGTCCGGCGGTGTGGGCGCCGCGGCCGACCGCAGCGGCGATCACGGCCAACGACCTGCGCACCCGCCTCTACGGCTTCGCCGACGACTCGCTGCAGGGGCGGCGCATCGGCGAGATTGGCAACTTCAAGGGCACCTCGTACATCGCCGCCGAGTTCGAGCGAATGGGGCTGAAGCCCGCGGGCGATGACGGCACGTACTTCCAGGAGATGCCGTTCGGCCCGATCGGTTACGACAGCACCGCCTCCAGGCTGCTGATCGCGGGGAAGAAGGCTGCCGCGGGGAGCGACTGGATTCCGCTCGCGCCGTCCGGCTTCACCGGGGTGGGCGGCGAGGCCGACCTCACCGACGTTCCGGTGGTGTTCGCCGGCACCTGGGGCGACCAGGAGGCCGCGCTCGATCCGGCGGCCTTCCGCGGGAAGGTCGCGGTCTTCGTCGGCGGTCCGGCGCTGGGGAGGGGAGGCCGGGGCGGGGGGGAGCTGCCGCGCTGCGACATGGTGCCGAACCGCTTCGGCGCGGAGGCCGCGGTGGTGGCCGACACCTCGAGCGCCGGGCGGAGCGCGCGCGCGTCACGCGGCGCGGTCGGTGGCGCGCGGGACGCCCGGGCGCAGGACGCGGGTGTGGCCGCGATCCTCTTCGTGAACCTCGACGACGAGCGGGCGGCCGCGGCGTCCGCGTTCGCCACGCGGGGCGTCATGCGCCCGGACCCGACGCCGGCCCGCGATCCCGCGGCCGCGTCGATCACACGCGCGGCCGCCGAGCGGCTCTTCGGTCGCCCGGTCGACCAGCTCACCGTCGGCGCCACCGGGAAGGCGGTTTCGGGCCACTGGACGTACGCCTGGCACATGGCGCAGTGGCCCGCGCGCAACGTGATCGCCGTCCTGCCGGGATCGGATCCCGCGCGCGCGGATGAATACGTCCTGGTGAGCGCGCACAACGACCACGTGGGGATCAACGGCACGGTCTTCGACCACGACTCGCTGCGCGCCGTGAACCTGGTGACGCGGCGTCAGGGAGCGAACGATCCCTCGTGCGTCCCCACGCCCGACCAGCAGCAGCGGATCGATTCGCTCATCGCGCGGGCGCGCAGCATCCGGCCGCCGCGCCGGGATTCGATCATGAACGGCGCCGACGACGACGGCTCGGGCACCGTGATCATGCTGGAGATCGCCGAGCTGTTCGCGACCGAGCATCCGGCACGGTCGATCATCTTCGTGTCGCACGAGGGCGAGGAGGGCGGGCTCCTCGGCTCGAGGTGGTTCACCGACCACCCGACCATCGCCCTCGACTCGATCGCGGCGGCCTTCAACATGGACATGGAGGCCAAGGGGCGCGTCGACCAGGTGATGTTCGGCGGGCCGACGTCCATCCAGATCCTCGGGGCGCGCCGGCTGTCCCGGCAGTTCGGCGACATCATCGACTCGGTGAACGCGGTGCGTCCCCGCGTGATGGCCATCGACCGCTCGTGGGACGTGCCGGCCAACCCGATGAACCGGTTCTGCCGCAGCGACCAGGTGAACTACGTGCACCACGACGTCCCGGTCGCGTACTTCTCCACCGGGTACGCCGAGGACTACCACCAGCCCACCGACGAGCCGGAATACGCGGACTACGACCACATGGCCGTGATCGGCGACTTCATCCACGAGGCGATGACCGCCGTCGCGAACCGGAAGGACCGACCCGCGATCGCCGGCCCGGATCCGGGCTACCCGCAGTGCCGGTGAGGCGTCGGGGTCGCCGCGGACGTCAGGGCCCGGGGCCCGACGCGCTCGGCGGGACCGGCGCCACGGTCGTTCCGGCGTGCGGCCGCACGAGGAGGATCGAAGGGGGTGGGTCCGGGGCGAGGCGCAGGATGAACCAGCCGATGCCGGCGAGCCCGAGGAAGAGGCCGGGCGTCTCCCCACCGCCGTTCACGCCGCAGGGCCACGGTCGGTCGCGGTAGCGGCCGGTCAGCTCGGTGGCGAGCGCGACGACGCGCGCGCGGTCGTCGGCGGTGCCGAGCGCGTCGGCGGACTCGAGCAGCAGCTCGGCGCAGCCGGTCAGGCCGTGGCAGAGGCTGGCGTCCATCCCCGGGACGGCCCCGGCGACTTCGAGATGCCGCCTCGTGGTGCGCAGGGCCGCTTCGGCCTGTTCGCGCAGCCGGGGGTCGCGCTCCAGCTCGAACGCCCGCGTGCGCGAGAGACCGATGCCCGCGGCCCCATGGCACCAGGCGATGCCGAACGTCGGTCCGTCGGTGCCGAGGCCGGGTGTGGCCCACCCGGTCGGATCGACGCGGAAGTCGGGCCAGTTGTCGTGCACGGAGCTGAAGACGCTCTGCTCGTAGGCGATGGCGCGGAGCCCCGCCTCGCGGAACCGTGCGTCGCGCGTGGCGTGATGCAGCTCGAGCAGCGCGGTCGCGATCCCCGCCGCCCCGTGTGCGAGCCCGGTCAGCGGACGGGTCGAATGCCCCGGGAGCGTCTCCCACGCCAGCCCGTCGCCGACGGGCCGGGCGCAGCCGAGCAGGGCCTCGCCGTGCGCGATCGCGAGATCGAACAGCGACGGATCGTCGAGGGCCCCGTGGAGGCGGAGGAGCGCGGGGATCGCGCCGGCGCTCCCGGCCACCACGTCGAGCGCGTCCGGCACGGGCCCCTCACGCCGAAGTCCCTCGAGGAGCGAATCCACCTCGTCGGGAGGCGCTTCGCTGCCGAGGGCGTGCGACACCTCGACGGCCGCGAGGACCACGCCGAGCACGCCGCTGTAGACGCCGGCGCGGGCCGGCGACGCCCTCAGCTCGGCGGCGCGGACGAAGGCCAGCCGCATCGCGCCCTGGGCGGTTCGCCGGAAGAGCGGCTCGCCGGTGCGGGCGTGCAGGTGGGCGAGGAAGAGGCCGATGCCGCTCGCGCCCCCGTAGAGGTCCGCACCGGACGTCCGGTGCACGACCTGCCAGCGGCCGTCCACGAACTCCATGGCGGGCCCCATCCAGTTGCACCGGTCGCCCGACCAGATCGCGTCTCGGCAGAGCTGCGCCCCGATCCGGTCGGCGGCCTCGAGCCATCCGGCGTCTTCGGCAGGTGGGCTCATGGCCAGTCCGGCGGCAGCTCGTAGATGTCACGGTCACCCGGGTTGAGATACGGCCGGTCGACGTCGATTCGCTCGGCGCGGAAGCGCGCCACGACCGCTTCGGTGCGCTCCTTGGCCTCGTGCGCCCCGGTGGCCCACGCATGGTGCAGGCCGCGCGCCAGGATCGCGCACCGGTGCATGCCGAAGCTCTCGCCGGTGTCCGGGTCCATGGCGAGCCCGAGGCCCGGCGCGAGCCTGCGCGTGAACAGCGGCACGTCGTCTTCGATCTCGGCCGCGACGGCCGCGTGGACGTCCCCCAGCATCCGGATCACGGGCTGGAACTGCCCGCGCTTGATGTAGAGAACGGCGGAATCGGAGCGGTAGTACGCGCTCCGGCTCTCGAGGCACTTGAGGCGGAACGGGACCCGGAATCGGTTCAGCGTTCCGGTCAGCCGCGCCGCGAGGGTGGGCGCTCCGTCGGCCGATACGTTCCAGTAGAAGCGGAGCAGGCCCAGCGTCTCGTCGCCGTCCGGCAGCGTCTCGCCGGCGAAGTGCACGAAGCCCGGCTGCTCGGTCCGGGAGGCGCGCGCCACCAGGACCTGGACGGTCGGCTCCGAGGTGCGCGCGTAGCTCGCCCGCCACGTTCCGGGCGACGCCCAGCGGCGGCTGCGTCCGCGCCGGATCCAGGCGCCGCCGTTCGGGTCACGGGACTCGACGTGCCAGCCGTCGTCCCAGCGCTCTCGCGTCCGGCTCGCGGAGGCGAGAGCCTCGGCCAGATCGTCCTGGCGGCCGGGAACGGGGAACGGGTCCCCGACGCGGCGGATCGATCTCGAATAGACGTGCGGATAGAGGAACTGGACGAGGTGGTGAACGGACTGTGCGGGGTCGGACGCGGGCGGGAGGGGGAACTCGAGCCCGCCCGCCTCGACGTGTGCCGGCCCGAGGAGCCGGATCGCCGAGGCGACCTCCCCGACCGTAGGGTCCTCGCCGATCGCCGCCTTCACGATGCCTCGATCCAGCGCCCGATGCTGTCCGGCTTCCGGAACACGGCCTTCGCCATGGTCAGGATCTGGCCCGTCCACGCCGGGACGTCCTGCTGATCGAACAACGTCTCGTACGCGGTGAGCACCATACGGGCGGCGGCGAAGCGGATCGATCGCTCCAGCGCCGTCGAGGCATCGGCGCCGCGCAGCCCCTGTCGTTCGGCGTAGGCGTCCCAGAAGGCACGGAGCGTCCGGCCGATCTCGGCGTACACGGCGGGATCGCCGCTGAACCCGCCGGACCCGGCCTGCTGCGGGGCGGGAGCGGGCGCGGCCGCCGGTCCCGGCCACGCCGCGGCCTGGGGCCAACCCGCGCCCTGCGCGGGAGGTGCGGGCGCCGGTGGCCATCCCTGCGGAGGCGCCGGCAACGGCGGGGGCTGTGGCCATCGTCGCGGTTGCGCCGGAAACGCCGGGGGCGGTGGCCACCCCTGAGGCTGCGCCGGAAACGCCGCGGCCTGTGGCCACCCCTGCGGCTGCACCGGAAACGCGGCGGCCTGTGGCCATCCCTGCGGCCGCACCGGAAACGCAGCGGCCTGTGGCCATCCCTGCGGCTGCACCGGAAACGCAGCGGCCTGTGGCCATCCTTGCGGCTGGGGAACCCCGGGCGCGGGGGCCCCCCACCCGTTCCCGAAGGCACCCGCGGCTGGTGCCGCACCATACCCGCCGGGCGGTGCCTGCTGGACCGCCGCGGCCATCGTCCACTGCCCGCGCAGCAGGGGCTGCAGCCAGCACGCCTGCAGCACCGTCCCGACGTCCCACGCGGGATCGCCGATGTCGGCGAGCTCCCAGTCGATGATGCGGATCCGGCCCGCCCCGGCCACGTCCGTGCCCTGCAGCACCAGGACGTTGTCGAGCTTGAGATCGCTGTGGATGATCGAGGCCGACACCCACTCGGCGCGAACCGCGGCGAGCATGTCGAGGAGGTCGCGGTCGGCACGCGCGAGCTGTACCAGCCGGGACTGGCCCGCCGTGGCGTAGACCAGGCTCTGCTCGGGCAGGTCCCCGAGGGACAGCACCCAGTGCGCCTGGCGCGGGAACGGCGTCGGTGTCCTCCCCGCGCGCATGGAGGCGCCCGCGTCCGCGTGGGCGGCGGCGAGGGAGCGCCCGATCCCCTGGGCGAGCGTGGGAGCGAAGGTCCCGGTCGGCGTCATCGCCTCGATGAGGGACACGGCGCCCACGAACTGCTCGAGCACCAGCGCGCCGCGCGTCGCCTCGTATCCGTACACGCGCGGAACGATGCCGCGGAGGACGGCGAACTCCGGATCGTTCGCCACCAGCCAGTAGAACGCCGCCTCGCGGCGGAAGGACTCCGCGGCCTGCGGCGTCGAGGCCTGGGCCTGCTTCACGAAATAGCTGTCGCCGCCGCGGTGCGTGACCTTGAGATTGCTGTTACGACGCGAGGCGTCGCTGACGATCACGTCATCGTCGACCAGCGTGGCCCTCTCGAGCAGTCCCTTCTCGAGCAGGAACTGCACCGCTTCGCTCGCCGAGAAACTCATGCGCTCATCGCCTCGCGGTAGGTGCCGGGTGCCGCTCACCGGCGGCGAAGAATCGGTGTGCCGGCCGCCTCGACCGGCCCTTCGTGGGCGAGATCACGGGCGGCGGCACGCGGGGTGCCGCCGCCCGTGCGTAGGCATCAACCGCCGAAACCGTACCCCATCGCGCCGAAACCGGCCTGGTTCGCCATGCCGCCACCGTACGGCGTCCGCACCTGCGGCGTCATGTCGATGGTGCAGCCGCCGGGCGCGGACGGACACGCGTCGACGGCGGACGGGCAGACCAGGGTCGGACACGCGATCGACGCGCTCACGGGACACGTCGCCGTGATGAAGCAGGGCTGGGCCACCGTCGCCAGACACGGCAGGAACGGCGTCCTCGCGTGACAGACGACCACGGGCGAGGGCGGGCACACCACGGTGACCGACGGTGGGCAGTGCGTCAGGGGCGTCGGCGGCGGACAGAACGGCGTCGGCGGACAGAACGTCAGCGGCGTCGGTGGACAGAACGTCGCGGGCGTAGGCGGACAGAGCGGCGACGGCGGGCAGAAGGTGAACGGCGAGGGCGGGCAGCGGACGAACGGAGAAGGCGGACACGGGAGGCCCGGGGTGGGCGGGCAGACGGTGAACGGTGTCGGCCCGCTGCAGACCGGGAGCGGGGACTGCGGCTGCAGCCTCGTCGGCCCGGCGGACGCCGAGCCGAAGCGGACGCGATCGATCGCGTCGCGCCGGACCCAGAAGTGCTGGACCGGTCCGAAGTCACCGCCCGCACCCTCCTGCTGGTGCTGGACCACCGCCTTCGGGATGTCCGCGTACGACGACAGCGACGCGTCCGTGTAGACGCGCTCCGAGTCGGCCTCCGCGGACGGGCCCGCATACCCGGAGATCAATACCAGGTCGGGCGGGTTCGCCGGGTCCTTCACCAGCTTCTGGATGAAATTGCTCTTCTGCGTCGCCATGTTGACTCCGTGACGTGGAGGGTGGCCCGCGTTCGCAGGTGAGCGTCGTGGAGTGTGGTGAGGCGGAAGGCAGAGGGGGGGTGCGATCGGGCGGCCCGCACGCGACGCGCAAAGGCGTCGCCAGTGATGCTGCGGGGGGCGAACGTCGTCAAGCCCTTCGGAGTGCTTTCGGAGCGTGCTCCCGTGACGGAGGCTTCCCGCGTGCGCCCAGACCCCGCCGCCCTGGCGATCCGGGCTGGCCACCCCCATTTCAACGCTCATGAAGATCGATCCCGGCCTCGCGCCACGTCTCCTTGCCGCCCTGGCCCTCCTCGCGCTGTGCGCGGCGGGCGCCCCCGCGTCCGCCCAGAGCCCGGCCCTGGCTCCGTCGCCCCTGAGCGTCGCCGACATCGCCGCGCTCCGCTGGCGCGCCATCGGGCCCAATCGGGGAGGTCGCTCGATCGCGGTCGCGGGCAGCACGGAGCGCCCGCTCGAGTACTGGTTCGGCGCCACCGGCGGCGGTCTGTGGAAGACGACCGACGGGGGCACCACGTGGGCGCCCGTCACCGACGGACAGATCGCGAGCTCCTCGGTGGGTGCCGTGGCCGTGGCCCCCTCGGACCCGGACGTCGTGTACCTCGGCATGGGCGAGACCGAGCTGCGCGGCAACGTCATGCAGGGCGACGGCGTGTACCGCTCGGCGGACGGGGGGCGCACCTGGACCCACGTCGGCCTCGAGGACACCCAGGCGATCGGCCGCATCCGCGTGCACCCGCGCGACCCGGACGTCGCGTGGGTCGCGGCGCTCGGCCACCCGTTCGGCCCCAACCAGGAACGCGGCGTCTTCCGCACCCGAGACGGCGGGCGGAGCTGGCGGAAGGTGTTGTACCGTGACGACCACACCGGCGCGGTCGACCTGGTGCTCGACCCGGGCGATCCGGACGTCGTGTACGCGACCCTGTGGGAGGTCTATCGCCGCCCATGGAAGCTGTGGAGCGGCGGGCCGGGCTCCGGGATCTTCAAGTCGACCGACGGCGGCGACCACTGGGTCGAGCTCACGCACAATCCCGGGATGCCCACGGGCCCGCTCGGCAAGATCACGGTCGCGGTCGCGGCCGATTCGCGGACGGTCTACGCCAACGTGGAAGCGGAGGCGGGCGGCATCTACCGCTCCGACGACGGCGGCGCCACCTGGAGGCACGTCAACGACGACAGGAACCTCTGGCAGCGCTCCTTCTACTTCCTCCGCCTCACGGCGGACCCGCGCGACCCGGAGACGCTGTACGTCATGAGCTTCCGGCTCGAGAAGTCCATGGACGGCGGGCGGAGCTTCCACCCCGTGCCGGAGCCGCACGGCGACCACCACGACCTGTGGATCGATCCCGCCGACCCGATGCGCATGATCAACGCGAACGACGGCGGCGCCAACGTGTCGACGAACGGTGGCCGAACCTGGACGCGCCAGGACTACCCCACCGCGCAGATCTATCGCGTCGCCGTCACGGCGGACGTCCCCTACCACGTGTGCGGCGCGCAGCAGGACAACACGACGGTGTGCGTGCCGAGCGACGGCGGCCCGGAAGCCTCTCCGGGGATCGCCCGGCCGGGGGACTTCTTCTACGCCGTCGGCGGGGGTGAGAGCGCGACGATCGCGCCCGACCCGCGCGACCCGGACGTCTTCTACGCGGGGGCCACGAACACCCTCGACCGCTTCGATCGGCGCACGGGCGAGGCCCGCGACGTGCAGCCGAACCCCTACACGGTGATGGGCGAATCCGCCGCGGTCATGCCGGAGCGGTGGAACTGGGTCTATCCCCTCGTCTTCTCGCCCGTGGACCCGAGCGCCCTGTACGCGGGCTCGCAGCACCTCTGGCGCACGCGCGACCAGGGGCGCACGTGGGCGCGGATCAGCCCCGACCTCACGCGCGCCGACCCGGCGACGCTGGGCGAGACCGGTGGGCCGATCATCCTCGACCAGGATGGGCCCGAGGTCTACGGGACGATCTACACGATCGCGCCTTCGCGCTTCGACGCCGGCACGATCTGGGTAGGCTCGGACGACGGCCTGGTGCACCTCACGCGCGACGGCGGCGCGACCTGGACGGACGTGACGCCGCCCGACATGCCGCATGATACACGCCTCGGGTCGATCGACGCGTCGCCGCACGACGCCGGTACCGCGTACGTCGCCGGGCGGCGCTACGAGATGGACGACCGCGCCCCCTACGCCTGGCGCACCCGGGACTTCGGTGCCACGTGGGCCCGGATCGTCGACGGCATCGTGCCCGGCGACTTCGTGCACGCGGTGCGCGAAGACCCCGAGCGGCCGGGTCTCCTGTACGCGGGGACGGAGCACGGCGTGTACGTGTCCTTCGACGACGGAGGCGCGTGGAGCTCGCTGTCGCTCGGTCTCCCCGACGTCGCGGTGACGAGCCTCGTCGTGACGGACCGCGACCTGGTGGCCGCCACGCACGGCCGCTCCTTCGTGGTGCTCGACGACGTGGCGCCCCTGCGCCAGTGGCGGCCCGCGATGGCGGACGAGCCCGTCCACCTCTTCACGCCCTCGGATCCCGTGCGCGGCGTCCATCCCGCCGCGATCCACTTCCGGACGCGCACGGGCGCCCGCTCGGCCACCCTCGAGATCGTGGACGGCGACGGCGCCACCGTGCGCACGCTCCTCGACGGGGCGTCCCTCGACGTCGGCGCGCACCAAGTCGCCTGGGACCTGCGCTACCCGGGCGCCACGGTCTTCGAGAACCTGATCCTCGAGGGCGGGGATCCCTCGCGCGGCCCGCTCGCCCCGCCGGGCCGCTACGGCGTACGGCTCACGGTCGACGGGACGCAGCGGACCGCGGACTTCACCGTCCGACGCGACCCGCGCGTGCGGGACGTGACCGACGCCGACCTCGTCGCGCAGTTCGACCTGGCGATCCGCATCCGCGACGCCGTCAGCGCGGCGAACGAGGGCGTGCTGCGCATCCGGGCGCTGCGCGACAGCCTGCGTGCGGGCGCGCCCGCCGGGGAGGCCGGGGCGCGGCGCGGTGTCGACGCGGTCGTCCGGGAGCTGGGGGAGGTGGAAGGGGAGCTCTACCAGGTCCGCAACCGGAGCCCGAAGGACAAGATCGCGTTCCCCATCCGCCTCAACGACCGGCTCACGGGCCTCGGTACGCTCGTGGAGCGCGGCGACGCGCGGCCCACCGACGCGCAGCGGCGGGTCTTCGAGGAGCTGTACCGCCAGCTCGAGGTCCAGCTCGAGCGCCTGCGCAGGATCGAGGAGGAGGAGCTGCCCGCCCTGCGCAGAACGATCTCCGGATAGCCCCCCGCCATGGCCCACGTGACGTACCCCCTCGAACCGTCCCCCGAAGAGATGCGGCGCATGCTGGCCGAGGCCTCGCGCCGCGTCGTGGAGCACGTCGCCTCGCTGCCGGAGCAGCCCGCGTCGTACGCCACCGACGGGCGGGACGCGGCCCGCGCCCTCGTCGAGGGCCTGCCCGAACGGGGGACGGACTTCCACAGCCTCCTGCGCGTGATCTTCGAGGACGCGGTCCCGACCTCCTTCAACACGGCCGGACCCGGATACCTCGCCTACATCCCCGGGGGCGGCGTCTTCCCGTCCGCGATCGCGGACCTCGTCGCCAACGCCGTCAACCGCTACGTGGGCGTGTGGGTGGCGGCGCCCGCCCTGGTACAGCTCGAGCTCAACGTCGTCCGGTGGTTCTGCTCGATCCTGGGTTACGGCGCGGGGAGTGGAGGGATCCTCACCAGCGGCGGGTCGCTCGCGAACTTCACGGCGATCGTCACGGCCCGGCGGGAACGCCTCCCGGAGGCCTTCTGGTCGGGCACGATCTACACCTCCGACCAGGCGCACCACTCGGTCCGGAAGGCCGCCGTTCTGGCCGGCTTCCCGGAGGCCAACGTCCGTGAGGTCCCATCGAACGACGCGTTCGAGATCCGCATGGAGGCGCTGGAGCGGAGCATCGCGGAGGACCGCGCCGCCGGGCTCGCTCCGTTCCTCGTCGTCGGGAGCGCGGGGACCACCAACACCGGTGCGGTGGACCCGCTGACCGAGCTCGCGGATCTGGCCGAGCGCGAGGGCATGTGGCTCCACGTGGACGGGGCGTACGGGGCGTCCTTCATGCTCACCGAGCGTGGCCGTGAGGCGATGGCGGGCCTCTCGCGCGGCGACTCGGTCACGCTCGACCCGCACAAGGGGCTCTTCCTCCCGTACGGGACGGGGGCCCTGCTCGTGCGCGACGAGACCTCGTTGCGCCGTGCGCACGCGACCTTCGCGGACTACATGCCGGTCATGCAGCACGACCGCGACTTCGTCGACTTCTGTGACATCTCGCCGGAGCTGTCGCGCGACTTCCGCGGGCTGCGCGCCTGGCTCCCCATCAAGCTCTTCGGGATCGACGCGTTCCGTGCCGCGCTCGACGAGAAGCTGGACCTCGCGCGCTGGGCCGCCGAGCGGCTTCGCGAGATCCCCGACGTGGAGATCGTGGCGGAGCCCCGTCTGTCACTGACCGCCTTCCGGCTCGCGCCGGCCGGGCGTACCGAGCGCGAGCTGGACGACCTCAACCGCGAGCTCCTCGCGCGGGTCAACGCGAAGCGCCACGTCTACCTGACCGCGACCCGGGTCGGGGACCGCTTCTCGATCCGGATCTGCGTGCTCTCCTTCCGCACGCACATGGACCGCATGGAGCGTTGTCTGGACGACATCCGCGAGGCGATCGCGGAGATCGGCGCGCGCTACACCCCCACAGCGGCAGCGAGTCGAGCCGCGGCGGCGGGCGCGGTGAGTGGGAGAGCGAGGACGGCGTCGCCGAGGTGCCGGAGTTCGAGGAGCGGTACGTGGCGGCGCTCGGTCTGTCGCTGTCCTCGGAGCAGCAGGTCTCAGGCGCGCTGTCGTAGGCCTCGGCTCGCGCAAAACAGAAGGAGGAGGTCGGAGCGAGCGAGAGCACGGGATACATCTCACAGGAGCTTCGCCTCCCTCGCAGCGTCGCTTCTCGCTCCGCAGTTATCGCAGCCAACACTTTCGTCTAGCCTATCTACTAGTTCTACCTCTTCTCCTCTTTTTTCTCTCTTTTCTCGTCGCGAGTTCTCGCCTCTCTTCTTCTTTCAGTCTTTCTTCATTCATTCTTTCTATCTCTTCTTCCTCTCTTTCCTCTCTCTCTCTCTTCCTCTCTCTTCTTTCTCTCTCTCTCTCTCCCTCTCCCTCCCCCACCCCAACCCCTCACCGCGCGCGCTGACCCACCGGGGCCCGACGGGCCGACGGTGGGAGCTTCCGGGATCGGGTCGCCGGGAAGGGAAGCCCGGCGACCCGATCGTCCCGCGGGCTCAGTGCTTCCAGCTCGCGTCGATGAAGGCGTCGATGTCCTTGTGGAGCTTGTCGTCGGCCTTCTGGTCGATGTAGACCATGTGCCCCGCCTCGTAATACGCGAAGCTGATGTTCTTGCGCACGTCCGGCTCGAGCATCATGTGCGACACGGTCTCCTCGATGCCGTTGAAGGGCGTGGCGAGGTCGTAGTATCCGCACACGACCAGGACCCTGAGGTACGTCTGCTCGGTCATGGCCGAGCGCAGCACCTCCGCCGCGCCGTCACCCGCGCTCCGGTCCCACGGCCGGACGTTGCCGGACACCGTGTAGTACATGTCGGTGTCCCACTTGAGCTCCCGGCGCACGTAGTCCTGGAACGCGGCCACGAACGCGCCCTCGTACGACGCCTCGCTCGGGTCGTACTCGTAGCGCTCGCCCGCGGCGTCCCGGTCCATCCCCGTGAAGCGGGAGTCCAGGCGGCCCACCGTGAGCCGCTTGTCGCGCATGAGCTCCTTGAACCACCGGAACGAGCTCACCCGCAGGTTCGCCTGGTCGATGAAGTCGGGCTCGAGGCCCGTGAGGCGCGCGATGTCCGCGATGACCTTCTGCTTCTCGGCCGGCGAGATCCGGTCGCCCTTCTCGAGCGCCTGCGCGTACTCGCCGTGCGCGAAGTCGCGGGCGGCCTGCGCCATCTGATCCGCGCTCATGGCCTGGAGGTCCGCCGGGAGGAGGTGGTGGTACCAGGCGGACATCACGTAGGTGGGAAGGAAGTAGATGTCCCGGTCGTCCGCGCCCCAGCTCGAGAACGCCACCGAGGACACCAGGACGATGCCGTTCAGGTAGATCTCGTGACGGTTCTGCAGGATCCCCGACAGCTCGGCCGAGCGGGTGGTGCCGTAGCTCTCGCCGATGAGGAACTTGGGCGACGCCCAGCGCTCGTTGCGCGTGACGTACTGGTAGATGAAGTCGCTGAACCACGTCGCGTCCTCGACCACGCCGAAGAACTGCGCGCGGTCCTGCCCGGGCACCGGGCGGCTGTATCCCGTGCCCACGGCGTCGATGAACACCAGGTCGGTGGCGTCGAGATAGGAGTCGGGGTTGTCCTCCACCTGGTATGGCGCGGGCATGCCGTGGCCGTCGGGCGTGAGCGCCACGCGCCGCGGCCCCATCCCCATGTGGGTGAAGAGCGACGCGGACCCGGGCCCGCCGTTGTACACGAACGCGATGGGGCGCGTGGCCGGGTCCGTGACCCCGTCCTTCGTGTACGCCACGAAGAAGAACGACGCCTTGGGGTTGCCGGCGTCGTCCTGGATGACGTAGGTCGCGGCGGTGGCGGTGTAGCTCACGACCTGGCCGCCGACGCGCGCGCTGTGGTGCGTGACCGACGACCTCTCCTGCGCGGGCATCATCGGGTGCGCCTCGGCCTGCGCGGTCGCCGACCGCTCGGCCGGCGCGGGTGGGCCGCCGGGGCGCTGCGCGGTGGCGTCCCGGGGCGGGAGGGTGAACAGGGTTCCTGCGGCCAGGACGGCGGCGAGCCTTCTCATCGGGGCGGTCCTCTCTTCGACGGCGGCATGTCCGCGCCCGGGCGAGCCCCGGGCGGGCGGCTCTCGCGGCGGGCACGGTAGGGGCGCGTGCGCGGAGCGGCAAGCGGGCGGGGGCCGCCGAAGAGGTCGGCGAATCCGGATGGCCGGGAGCGGCGTAACAGGGGGGATCGCCTACGTCACTCCCCTGGCCACCACCCGGACCTCCATGGACGATGCCGCACCCTTCTCCGTGACCGAGGCCCAGCGCCCCGGCGGGCCCTGCGGGGCTCGGCTTCTTCGACGCGTCGGTCGAGGGGTCGAACGGCTCCACCCGCCGTCCGCGCCCTGCACCGGAGGCTTCGCGTGAGCCGCGAGGTGTTCGTGGCGGGCGGTACCGGCTACGTGGGCGCGCGATTGATCCCCGACCTGCTCGGGCGTGGGCACCGCGTGCACGCGCTGGTGCGCCCCGGCTCCGTGGGCAGGGTGCCGCCTGGCAGCGATCAGGTCGTCGGGAACGCACTGGACGGCGGAACCTACGCGGGAGCCGTACCGCACGGCGCCACGTTCGTCCACCTGGTGGGGGTCCCGCATCCGAGCCCCGCGAAGGCGCCGCTCTTCCGCACCGTGGACCTGGCGTCGACGCGCGAGGCGCTCGTCGCGGCCCTCCGGGCCGAAGCCGAGCACTTCGTCTACGTGAGCGTCGCGCGTCCGGCGCCGGTCATGAGGGAGTACCAGCGGGTCCGCGCCGAGGCCGAAGCGCTGATCGCGGACAGCAGGCTTCCGGCCACGGTCTTGCGCCCCTGGTACGTGCTCGGCCCCGGCCATCGGTGGCCGCACATCCTCCGCCCGCTCTACGCGTTGGCCGAGCTGATCCCGTCCACGCGGGCCGGCGCCCGCCGGCTCGGATTGGTGACGCTCCGCCAGATGGCGGCGGCCCTCGTCGCCGCGGTGGAGCATCCTCCCGACTCGCGCATCCGCGTGGTCGACGTGCAGGGTATCCGCGCTGCCCTGCAGGGGCCCGGCGCTCCGTGAGGCACCCGTGGAGGGGCGGCCCAGGGCAAAGAGGAAGCCGTACGACGAGACCGCCAGCCCTACGAGGAACTCGGTGGGGAGTTCGAGCCATGGCGACGGCTCGGGCGGCGGTGGGTCTTCCGGCGCCGCCCGACCCCGCGCCGTTCGGTCCACGTGCGGCGTATGGACTGCTGTCCGCAGGACGTCGCTGTGGTAGGCCGCCGCGGCCTCCCCGCAGCAGCCCAGCCCTCAGTGCTGGACCGACTGCGGCGGGATCAGCGTCGGCAGGCGCACCACGACCCGCGTCCCCTGGCCGGGGCGGCTGTCGATGTCCACCTCGCCCCCCGCCATGAGCGCCCGCTCCTGGAGGCCGATCAGCCCCAGCCCGGTGCTCCCGCCCGCTCGCCGCTCGCGCGAGAACCCGTTGCCGTGGTCCTCGACCACGAGCGTCACCACGTCGTCGTCGAGCGCCAGCGTGACCGACGCGGTGGAGGAGCCCGAGTGGCGCATGACGTTGCTCAGCGTCTCCTGGACCATGCGGTAGACCGCGACCCTCGCGTCCAGCGAGAGCCGCTGGTCCACGTCGGCGAGCGCGGTGCTCACGTCCAGGCCCGAGCTTTCACGGAGCCTGCGCGCGTGGGCCTGGATGGCGGCCGCGAGCCCAACCTCCTCGAGCTCGGGCGGCCGGAGCCCACGCGCGACGCGTTTCACCCCCTCGGCGATGTCGTGGATCTCCTCGCGCATGTCCGCGAGCGTCTCCGTGGGGGCGGCCTCCCCCAGCTGCATGCCGAGCAGACGGAGGTGCAGCAGGAAGGTGGCGAGCCGTTGAGCCGTGTCGTCGTGCAGATCCTGGGCGATGCGCCGTCTCTCGTCCTCGACCGAGCGGATCGCACCGTCCGAGAAGTCACGCAGCCGCTTCACGGCCGTGATGTCGCGGACCGAGCAGATCACGCGCGGCCCCTTGCCGCCCGCCCACGGGCTCAGGCTGATCTCGACGTCGAACTCGGTGCCGTCGCGACGGCGCCCCCGCAGATCGAGCCCCGCACCCATCGGTCGCACGTGCGGACGCTTGACGAAGCGTTCGCGGTGGTGGCGATGGACGCCCGCCAGCCCGGGGGGAAGGAGCCGCTCGACCGGCTCGCCCAGGAGCTCCTCGCGCCTGTAGCCGAAGAGAGCCTCGGTCTGCGCGTTCATATCACGGATGAGACCCTCGTTGTCGACAATGAGGATCCCGTCGGGCAGGCTGTCGAACACCGCCCGATACTCGTCTGCGCCAACCATTCCGCGGTACCCGCCTTTTCGGTGAGGTGTCAGCGCCCGGACCTCCGGTCACCTGCCAGCACAGGTGCCGACTCCAGATATACCCTGCATCCGGCCGGGCGCCACCCCCAGGCTCGCGACACCCATGTTCGCGCCCCTCGGCGAAGGCGCGCCCGCGGCTCGCGCGGTCGTTGCCGCGCCTGGCCCCCGGGAGCGGCGTCCGACACCTGACCCGACCCCGCGCCTCCCCGCTGCCGCCAACTTCCCGGACAGGGAGGAGGCCCCGCCCACCGCGAGGGCGGACGACGGACATTCGATCGGGGGACGGATGCACCGCAGCGCAGGGACGCTCGTGGGAGGGGCCGCGCGGCGCCGTGGCGACGTCGGCCCTTGAGCGCGGCCCTCGTCCTCCCGCTCCGTGCCGGCGAGACCCTCGACGCGACCCGGGCTCGGGGCGATGATCACGGCATGCCCACGTCGACCCCTCCCGTCGATCGGCCGCTCCGGCGGCCCAGGATGGCGACGCTGTGGAAGGTCTGCACCGCCTTCCTGGCGGCCGCCGGACTGGTCGACGCGGTCTTCAACTACTTCCTCATGGCCGCGCTCGGCCGGCCGAGGACGTTCTGGTTCATGGCGACGGCGACGGTACCGGCGTGGCTCGCGCTCGCCGCCCTCCTCCCGATCGCCTTCCGGATGGCCGCGCGCTTCCCGTTCCACGACCGTCCCATCGCGCGCACCGCGCTCGTCCACCTGCCGGTCGCGCTCGGCCTCGCGGTGGTGCACATCGTCGCCGCCGTCGTGCTTTCGGACGTGCTGCTCTCGACGCGCGCGGCCGACCTGGGCTTCACGCTGCTGCTCGTGAACGGCTTCTCGAACTACCTGGTGTTCGACGTCGCCCTGTACGTGGGGATCGTGGGGCTCTACTACGCGATCGACTATCAGCAGCGGTACCGCGAGCGGACGGCCGCTGCCTCTCGCCTCGAGGTCCGGCTGGCGGAGGCGCAGGTGCAGGCGTTGCGCTCGCAGCTCGACCCGCACTTCCTCTTCAACGCGCTCAACGCGATCTCGGGGACCGCCCTGCGGCGCGACCCCGAGCGGACGGCCGGGCTCATCTCGGACCTCAGCCAGCTCCTGCGCCGCTCGCTCCGTCATCCCGCGGCCGAGGTGCCGCTGGAGGAGGAGATTGAGTTCCTGGAGGCGTTCCTGTCGCTGGAGCGCGCGCGCATGGGTGGCCGCCTCGAGGTCGTGCTCGACGTCCCGGAGGTGCTCCTGGACCGGCCCGTGCCCAGCCTGCTCCTGCAGCCGCTCGCGGAGAACGCGATCCGGCACGGCCTGGTGGACAAGCCGGGAGGAGGCCGGCTGGGCGTGTGCGTGCGCGCGGCCGCCGGCCGCATCGCGATCGAGATCTGGGACGACGGGCTCGGCCTGCGCGCGGAGGACGGTAGGGCCCGGGAGGGAATCGGGCTCGGGAACACGCGGGCGCGCCTGCGCGAGCTGTACGGCGACGACGCGACCCTGGTGCTGGGGGAGCGCGCCGGGGGAGGGACGAGCGTGCGCGTCGACCTCCCCGACCGGGGGGCGCGGGACGAGCGCCCGATCACGTCGCCCGCGGCGTCCGCCGGAACGGAGGGGCCGGCGTGGAGAGCCTGATGCGCGTGCTGATCGTCGACGACGAGGAGCCGGGTCGCGACGTGCTGCGCTCGCGGCTCGGGCTCGTGCCGGACATCGAGATCATCGGCGAGGCCGGCGACGGCGTCGAGGCGGTGGAGATGATCACCTCGCTCCGGCCCGACCTGGTCTTCCTCGACATCCGCATGCCGCGCAAGAGCGGTCTCGACGTCCTGCGCGAGGTGGCGGAGACGTGGCTGCCTCAGGTCGTCTTCGTGACCGCGTACGACGAGCACGCGCTGCACGCCTTCGAGCTGCACGCCGTCGACTACCTGCTGAAGCCGATCGCGCCGGCACGCCTGCTCAAGACGCTGGATCGTGTCCGCGCGAACCATGCCCAGCGCGAGCTCACCGAGGTGCACCGTCGCCTGGCGGGCTTCCTCGACGCGGAGGAGGGGCTCCCCGCGGCGCGCGGCTCGGGCACCGCCCCGATCGCCGGCCCACCGCGTGAGCCGGGGCGGCCGGTGCGTCGGATCGTGGTGCGCGACGAGGGCGACTACCTTCTCATCCGCACCGCGGACATCGACGCGCTGGAGGCCGCGGGGAACTACGTGCGCATCGTGCGCGGAGGCCGGTCGCACCTCGTGCGCGGGACGCTCGCGGAGTTCGAGAAGAGCCTCGATCCGGAGGGGTTCGTGCGCATCCATCGCTCGACGCTCGTCAACGCGGACCGCGTGCACAGGGTGAGCCCGCAGGTGCACGGGGACTTCACGGTGACGCTCGAGGGCGGACGCACGTACCGGATGAGTCGCAACTTCAGGGACCGGCTGCTGCCGTAGCACGGATGGGACGCGCCGCTCCGGCCGGGGCGGGCGAGGACGAGGAGAGAGGGCAGGCGGCGCATGACATCTCCGGAGGGAGGCCGATGATCGCGGCGCTCGTCGCGGGCCTGGGCCTGGCCGCCGCACCGTGGGTGGCCTCGCCGTCGGGCGCCATCCCGCGGGCCGACGGGCCGTCGGGGCTGCGTGCGCCGGCGGTCGGGACCGTGCGGCACGGCGCGGCCCCGGAGACCTACCGGGGGCTGGAAGGGGAGACGGCCGTGGCCGTGCCCCGCCTCGAGGGCGACATCGACATCGACGGAGCACTGGACGAGGCGCCGTGGGCCCAGGCCGCCCGCCTCACCGCCTTCTCGCAGTACCTGCCGGTGGACGGACTCCCGGCGGCGGACTCGACCGAGGTGCTCGTCTGGTACTCGGCGAACGACCTGTACGTCGGTGTGCGCGCGCGGGAGCCGCACGCGCCCGTGAACGCCACGCTCGCGGACAGGGACCACGTGTTCGGCGACGACTACGTGCAGATCCTCCTGGACACCTTCCACGACGGGCGGCGTGCGCTCCTCTTCGCCGTGAACCCGCTCGGCGTGCAGGCCGACGGCACGCAGACCGAGGAGCAGCGCTCGAGCCGGATGTTCAGCGCGGAGGAGGCGAGCGCGCGCATCGACCTGTCGCCGGACTACGTGTTCGACTCGAAGGGACGCCTGACGGAGGGCGGGTACGAGGTCGAGATCCGCATCCCCTTCAAGAGCCTGCGCTACCCGGCGGGCGAGCCGCAGACGTGGGGGATCAACGTCCTGCGCCAGGTGCAGCACTCCGGCCAGGTGCAGACGTGGACCCCGGTGCGGCGCGGGGAGACCTCCTTCCTGGCGCAGAGCGGCACGCTCGAGGGGCTCGCGGGGATGCGCCGCGGCCTGGTGCTCGACGTGAACCCGGTGGTCACCAACCAGGTGCTCGGCGCTCCGGGCACGGGCGGGGATTGGCGTTACGCGCGCCAGTCGGCCCAGTGGGGCGGGAACGTGCGCTGGGGGATCACCACCGACCTGACCGCGAACGGCACGGTGAACCCCGACTTCAGCCAGGTGGAGTCGGACGCGGCGCAGATCGCGTTCGATCCGAGGCTGGCACTGTCGTACCCGGAGAAGCGGCCGTTCTTCCTGGAGGGCGCCGAGCAGTTCACGGCGCCCGGGAACCTGATCTACACGCGGCGCATCGTCGATCCGGTCGCTGCGGGGAAGCTGGCCGGGAAGGTGGCCGGCATGGACGTGGGGCTCCTCACGGCGGTCGACGACGCCACGCTGTCGCGCTCGGGGGAGGACCGGCCGGTCTACAACCTGCTGCGTCTGCGGCGGCCCGTCGGGGAGCGGAGCACGGTGGGCCTCACCTGGACGGACCGCGTCGAGGGAAGCGACTACAACCGCGTCGGCTCGCTGGACGGGCGCTTCGTCTCGGGCGCCTACACGGTGACGGTGCAGGGCGCCGCCAGCCGGACGCGCCGGAGCGGCGTCGGGGTCACGGCGCCGTACTGGGCACTCAACGTGCGGCGCTCGGGCCGGACCTTCGGGTGGTCCGTGGCCTCCACGGGGAGCGACCCGGACTTCCTCGCGGGGAGCGGATTCCAGTCGCGGCCGGGGATCGCCGTGCTCGACTTCACCCCGCGCATCACGCGCTTCGGTGGCGAGGGCGCGCGCTGGGAGAGCTGGTCGACCAGCCTCACGTTCAACGACACGTGGCTCTACGACCGGTTCGGCCACGGCAGCCCCGACGAGGCCAAGCTGCACTTCAACAACTCGATCGTCCTGCGTGGCGGATGGAACGTCGGCGCCTCCTTCCTCCTCGAGAGCTTCCTCCTCCCCCAGGGGCTTTACGACGGGTACGCGATCGACCTCGGGGCGGACACGGTCGCCTTCGTGGGACGGCCCAGCATCCACAACTACGACTTCGTGTTCAGCGTCGGGACGCCGCAGTTCCCCACCTTCTCGGCCAACGGCTTCGTGGTGCTCGGGCGGGACGAGAACTTCGCCGAGTGGGCGCCCGGATGGATCGTGTGGACGGAGCTGAACGGCACGTGGCGCCCCACGGAGCGGGTGCGCGTCGAGGGGAGCTACTCGGAGACGCGCGTGCTGCGCACGAGCGATGGGAGCCGCATCAGCGTCACGCAGGTGCCCCGCCTCAAGCTCGAGTACCAGCTCGCGCGGCCGCTCTTCGTGCGCGTCGTTGGCCAGTACGTCTCAGACCGCCTGGACGCGCTCAGGGACGACGGGCGCACGAACCGCCCCATCCTGCGGCTCGATCGCGCCACGGGCGCGTACGTCCCCACTGCCGCGGTCGAGAGCAACGACGTGCGCTTCGACGCGCTCGTCTCCTACCGACCCACCCCCGGCACCGTGCTCTTCCTGGGCTACGGCGGGAGCCTGGACGAGGAGCGCGCCTTCCGCTTCAGCGGCCTCGCGCGCCACGACGACGCGTTCTTCGTGAAGCTGTCCTGGCTCTTCCGCATGTGAGCGCCGTCCGCCCCGGAGCGACCCGCATGCCCGACGTGGCGTCAATCCGGGCGCGGGCTGTCCGGCCCTACCAGGTCGCGTGGAGCCCACCCACGATCGGCAGCACCAGCGTGGTGCCGTCGAGGTCCACCGTCAGGCGGGTTCCCGGGTCGGGGCGGAGCGTGAACTCCCGGTCGCTCGAGAAGATCATCAGGCCGATGCGCTTCCCCGCCGGCACCACCTGGTCGTCGGGCTGGAGGTCGAACGTGACGTCGTAGAACCGGCCGGCCGTCAGGGGCTCGCCGTGCTCCAGCGAGGCGTGGTTCTGCGGGTCGGCCCAGCCGCGCGTGATCAGGCTCTCGTACGGGTTCGGGGCGCGGCGCGTGCCCTCCGTCCAGGGGAGCGCCACCAGCCAGACCGACAGGTTGGCCGCGGGCTCGCTCGAGGCCAGACGCACGGTCACGCGGGGCGTGCCGCTGATGCGCACCGAGTCGGTGAGCACGGGCGTGGCGTAGAGCAGTCGATGCTCGGTCCACTCCGCCTGCGCGAGCGTGGCTCCCGAGAACGAGAAGTTGTCCACGAGCGTCTCCTGCCCCTGGCTCCCCGCCGCGTTCGTCGCCAGCCCGCCCGTGCGCACGCCGCCCGCGGTGGGATGCAGCGTCACCTCGACGGCGGCGGCCGCCGGGTAGTCGGGATAGGCGGTGGGCTCCTCGCGGTCGCCGCCCTCCGGCACGATCCAGACCCGCGGCCCGTCTTCGACGCCGTTCTTCACGCCGTAGAGCCAACGCGTGAACCACCGGTTCATCAGCTCGAGCGGCGGCGGACCGCCGTGCCCCCCGCGGTGCAGGTACATGGCGGCGGGCACGCCGCGCTTCCGCAGCGCCTCGTACACGCGGATGCTGTGCTCGGGCATCACGTTCCAGTCGTTCAGCCCGTGGGCCAGGAAGGTCGCGGCCTTGATCCCTCCGAGCCGCTGCATGAAGTCGCGGTTCTTCCAGAAGTCGTTGTAGTCACCGGTGCGCCGGTCCTCGCCGGGCACGAGCTCTCCGTCGCGGATCACGCGGTCGCAGTATACACGCCGAGTGGGGTCGCCGCTGTCGATGAACGAGTAGAGGACGTCGGTGTCCTCGCCGAGGTAGCCGCCCGGGCTGCGCACCAGGCCGTTGGACCGGTAGTACCGGTAGTAGGACGTGTTCGGGGACACCGGGATGATCGCCTCGAGGCCCTCCACGCCGGTGCTGGCCGCCGCCACCGGGATCGTGCCGTTGTACGACGTTCCGGTCATGCCGACCTTGCCGGTGCTCCACTCCGCCGTGACGGGCTGGCCCCCCTCCGGATCCGTGAACCCCCTGGCGCGGCCGTTCAGCCAGTCGATCACCGCCTTCGGCGCGAGCGCCTCCGGGTCGCCGCCCACGGTGGGGCACCCCTGCGACGCGCCGGTCCCCGGCGCCTCCGAGTGCACGACCCCGAAGCCCCGAGGCACCCAGGTGTCCACGAGCGAGTTGGAGATCCGGTGGCGCGGCCCGCGGAAGGCGATCGACGGCATCGGCGTCCGCGGCGGAGCGGGCTGGCCGAGCTCCTGGCGCACGTCCCAGAAGAACTCGGGCGCGACGGACCCCGTGCCGGAGAAGTAGGGGCTCGACTCGTAGACGACCGGCACCTTCAGCCCACCGGTGCCCGTCTGCGCCGGGCGGGTCACGTCCACGTGGACGCGGTCCGGCCGGCCGTCGCCGTCCGTGTCGAACGTCGTCTCCACCCAGAGCTCCTGCCGGATCCACGCGCTCGAGTCCGCGAACGCGGGCACGACCTGCGCCTGGCCGTCGCGGAAGACCGGTTGCGCCTGCTGCGCGTGCGCGTCCGCGGAGGTGGCGATGAGGAGCAGGGCGGTCGCGCATGCGGCGCGCCCTGTCGGGGATGCGAATGCGGTCCTCATGGCGTCCTCGCCTGTCGCTCGGGGGCGAAAATCGGCGTCCGGCGCGGGGAATCGCCCCGCGTCCGGCGCCGCGGTGCAGCGTACGGCGCCCGATTCACGGCAGCAAGCCGGGCCGGTGCGGCGGGCCGGCGCCGGCGTGTCGGCTGCCGCGCGGCTCGTCGCGTCGGGTCCCTTGTGGGGGGAGGTCGGGCTCGTAGGTTGCGATCATGGACGGCCCCTCCCGCACGCGTTCCGCCCGCTTCACTCCCGAGCAGCCGTGCCGCAACTGCGGCGACGACACCCCCGGCAACTACTGCCCCACGTGCGGCCAGGCGAAGCGTGGGATCGAGGTGTCGGTGCGCGCGCTCGTGGCGGACGTGCTCGAGGACCAGCTCGTGCTCAGCCGCGCGCTCCCCCGCACCCTGTCCGCGCTCTTCCTGCACCCGGGCCTCCTCACCCGGGAGTACGTCCGGGGGAGGATCGTCCGCTACATCGCCCCGTTCCGACTGTACCTGGCGAGCAGCGTCGTCTTCTTCCTCGTCTTCTCGGTCCTGGGGCTGCGCGCCGCCGACCGCTCCCCGGTGGGTGGTGTCCCGGTCGCTGCCGGCGCGAGCGACGTCGGGGACGTGCAGCCGTGGGCGCGTACCCTCGATGTCAAGCTCGGAAGCGAGGAGACCAACCGGCGCGTGCGTCAGCACGTGATCGATCGCTTCGGGCACATGCCGTTCGGGCAGGCCACGCGGGCGCTCGGGGCGGAGTACATCCGCTACGTCCCCGACATGGTCTTCCTGCTGCTTCCGGTGTTCGCGGCGATGCTGAAGATCCTGTACATCCGCTCCGGCCGGTACTACGCCGAGCACTTCGTCTTCTCGCTCCACGTGCACGCGCTGGTCTTCGCCGTCCTGACGCTGATGGTCGTGGTGCGGTGGTGGCCCGCGATGGCGGCGCTCGCCGTCGCGATCGCCGTGTACGTGTGGATGGCCATGAAGCGCGTGTACGGGCAGGGGTGGCTGCTCACCTCGCTCAAGGCGTTCGCGCTGGGCATGTCCTACTCGCTGGTGCTGGTCTTCGGACTGGCGTCCACGTTCGCGTTCACGCTGCTGATGCTGTAGCGCGCGCGCCCGTCCTCGCCCCGGCCGTCAGTCGCGCGCGTCGCGCACCCAGACGAGGAAGGACCCACCCGCGACGGTGATCTCGTGCGCGCCACCGGTCAGGTGCGAGGTCGCGCCCGCGACGCCCGCGAGGTCCACGCGCTCCCGGCTCCCCACCTGCCTCCAGTCCCCGGAGGGCAGGTCGAAGCGGAACACCCCGGCGGAGCCGCCGTCGTTGGCCAGGACCAGGACCCTGTCGCCGACCACGTAGCCGAGCAGGTGCTCGTCGTCCGGCGTGATCCACCGGTAGTGCCCGTCGGGGACCTTGGCGACGCGGAAGACCTCCCCGTACGCGGAGCGCCGGAGCGCCAGCAGCCCCCTCCACCAGTCGCGCATGGCCTCCTGCGCGGACCCCGGCGCGAGCGCGTCCCACAGGAAGCGATTCGGCGCGCGCAGGTTGTACGTGTCGTCCCTGCCCTTGAACCGGATCGGTTCCCCGTCGACCTGCACCTCGCGCTCGTCGAGCGGGGCGAGCCCCTTGGAGCGGAGCATCTCGGTGCCGCCGTGGATCACCACCGGCCCGGCGGAGGTGAGGAGGAGCCCCGCCGCGATGCGCACCGCCGCCACGTCCACGCCCTCCAGGCCGTTGTGGTCCTTCAGCGCGTAGCGATCGGCCAGCGCCCAGTTGTCGTGGATGTCCAGGTAGGAGATGCCCCTGGTGGTGAGCGGCTCCTCCGCGTAGGCGTTGGCCAGGGCCGCCATGGCCGCGCCCCGCGCCCCCGCGTTCCCGCCCGCCCAGCCACGGTCGCTCACGTCGAAGGGCGACCCCTGGAAGGCGTTGCGGGCGTCGTCCTGGAAGAAGGTGATGGGGGCGTCTCCCTTGTACCACGCCCACTCGGGATTGGCGCGCACGTCCGGATCGCTCGGGGGGATCCAGGGCTCGCCGTAGATGATCAGGTCGCGGGGCAGCTCCCGCTTCACGCGCAGGAGCGTCTGCTTGTCGATCTGCCCCGCCAGGTCGATGCGGAACCCGTCCACCCCGAGCACGTCGACCCAGTGGCGCATCTGGTCCAGGATCCAGCGCTGGACCATGGGCCGCTCCTCCGACTTCACCTCGTTCCCGAAGGGGCCGATGTGCTCGAGCTCGTCGTCCGTCCGGTAGGTGTAGGGGAGGTCGAGCACGTTGAAGTTCAGGAGCAGGTGGCGGCCGTCCATGTTCTCGCCCGTGTGGTTCGGGACGAGATCGATGACGACGGAGATGCCCCGCTCGTGGAACGCGCGCACGAGCCGCCTGAACTGCTCCCGCTCTGCACCGGGCACGGCGTCACGGGAGCGGTATCGGCTCTCCACGGCGAAGGCGTGCGTCGTGCGGTACCCCCACTGGTAGTTCTCCCGGTCGATCCCCATCGAGCGCGCGAAGGGATCGTCCGCGAAGGCCGCCTGCCACACGTCGTCCGGGTAGTGGAGGTACTCCTGCATCGGCATGAGGTGGACCACGTTGACGCCCAGGTCCACCAGGTAGTCGAAGCCCACGGGCTCGCCGTGCGCGTTCACCAGGCCCGCGCGCATCATGGCGGGCATCGTCCCCTTCTCGGCGTCGCGCACGGGAAGCAGGTCGGTGAAGTCCTGCACGTGGACCTCGTAGGCGACCACGTCCTCCATCGCCGGGCGCCCGCCGGAGACGGGGGGTGGTGGGGGGCCGTCCTTCCAGACGCGGGACTTGCCCAGGGCGTCGTCGTTCACCCGGGCGTACGGGTCGGAGACGTGGATCGGCCGGGTCTCGTAGAACCAGTTCCCGGGATCGTCGGGGCCGTGGACCGTGAAGTCGTACCAGGTTCCCTGGAGGTCGCCCGCCTGCGTCGCCTCCCAGACGCCGTCCCGGTCCCTCGACATGGCGACCACGCGCAAGGCCTCGGCGGGCTCGTCGCCGGCCGCGCGATAGAGGTAGAGCCCCACGCTGTCGGCCCTCGGCGAGAAGACGCGGAACGTGGTCGTGGATCCGTCGGCGGACACCACGGCGCCGAGGGGCTTGTCCGAGTACATCGTGCGGAAGAGGGGATCGCGACGAACCAGGGCGCGCAGCCCCAGGCCGGGAACCTCCACGTAGTGGACGCGCAGCGGGTCCATGGCCGTCGCGGGCACGAGGACGGCCCCGCCGTCCCCGTCCGGCCGTACCTCCGCGACCTCGAGCGTCCGCCCGCGTCCGTCGGTCAGGGTGTAGGCCGTAGGGTCCGCGGGCGGCTCGACGCCGGTGAAGACGAGGCGGATCCCCGTCGGGCCGAGGACCTCGGCGCGCAGTCGCGGTGGCAATTCGGTCTCCTGGGCAAGCGTGGCGACGGCGCCCGTCAGGAAGAAGGCCAGGGCGGCCACGCCGCACGCGACGCATCGAGGTGGGGTCACGGCACATCGCTCCCGTGGCGTTCCAGGGTGGAGGCCCGACGAGGGAGCCGCCAGGAAAGCTCGGCGGCCGTCGGCCGACGGGCAACAGCCTGCGGAGGGGGATCGCGGGCGGCCTCCGCGCGGCGGAAGGCCGTCGCTTTCTAGCCCGACGACTTGGACTCGCTCGACGTGAATCCCGAGCTGAACAGCGTCACCATCCGCCCGATGGCCGCCAGCCCCACGCCGGCCGTGGTCAGGAACGTGATCGTGTTGCCCAGCAGGTCGCGCTGCGTCCAGAAGAGGAACATCGCCAGACCGATCCACCCGAGGACGAAGGGCAGGCGGATGAGCTGCCACGTGCTGGAGTAGCCCGCGCGCTCCCACTCGCGGATCACGGATTCCGGGGCGCGGTCGCGCACGAAGCTCTCGAAGCTCTCGTTCATCACGCGGAGCTCCGGCCCCCGCTCGAGGATGCCGCGGCCGAGGAGGCGTGCCACGGCCCCCCCGAGGCTCGGGTTCACGACGGCTCCCGACGAGAGCTGCGCGATCACGAGCTTCTCCTGGTCGCCGAGCACCGTCCACAGCGCCTCGTAGTAGGTATCGGCCTCCCAGCGGATGCGCGCGACGAGGTCGCTCTTCGCCATCCCGTCCGCGGGGAGGGTCTCCAGAATGTGACGCCCGATCCTCTCGAGCGGCGGTCGCCGGCACTCCCTGCGCAGAACGGAGATCGCCCGGCGCGCGGCCGCTCTCGCGGCCGGGCTCTTCTTCCCGCGCATCACCTCGACGAGCTCCTTCTTGAAGAGGGCTTCGCGCGCCCCGTCGCGCACGGCCACGCGCGAGAACTGGCCCAGCAGCCGGGTCCAGCGCTCGGCGTACCGGTCGGTCGTAGAGCTGCGCTTCTCCGGATCGAGGAGGTCGGCCGGCTCCTGGCTGGTGAGGAGGACGACCCGTGTCGCGCGCGCGGGGTCGTAGACCAGCCGCTCGAGGAAGGCGAGGAGCGCCCGGCCCCATGTTCCCTCGCGGACCCTGTGGTCCGCGTGGTCGATGCACAGCACCGACGCCGTCTCGTCGCGCGCCAGCCTCGGCGTGTCGCCCGCGTCGACCGCGTCGTCCATGAGGTCGATGACCTCCCACCCCTCCGGCGGCGGGTGCAGCGCGCCGCGGTCCGTCGAGCGCGTGCACACGACCAGCAGGTGGCGCTCGTGCGTAGGGTCCCGGAACACCTCGTCGAGCTGCTGCGGAGGCGCGGCCCAGAGGTCGATGAGGAACACCCTGCGGCTCATCCACCGCACCATCCACCACAGGAGTCCGACGCCGGCGACGAGCCCGAGCCACCACCAGGGCGTGGCCCTGGCCTGGCGGCCGGGCAGGCTCGCGAGGAGGGTGTCCTGCCCTGCCACGAGCCGCGGGCCGGGCACGGAGTCGTCCCAGGCCCACGTGCGGTCGGGCTGGGGATCCCTCAACCCCCTCATGTGGAGGGAGGCGTCGCTCAGGTACGGCACGAGCTCGTCGAGCTCCTCGGGGAGCGGTGAAGGCGCGTCGTCGACGGCCGTCGGATCGCTCAGGCAGAGGGCCCTCGGGAACCTGCAGATCGCGAACGGCAGGCTGCCGAAGAACGTGTCGTAGGGGATCGAGTCGAAGGCGTCCTCGAAGCCATGGAGCCGGTAGCTGCGGATGACGGAGTCCTGCCGCAGCCTACGCGCCTGGAGGCCCTCGAGGATCGTCACCTCGTTGTCGCGGGCAAGGAGCTCGATGCGGTCGCGGAAGGCGAGCTGGTAGAGGAGGTAGCCGGGGAGGGCGCCCACCAGCAGGAGGCCGGCGACCATCGAGTACACGTACGCCCGTACGGCGCGCCGCTCGCGCCCGAGCCAGGCGCGAAGCCCCTTCCAGGCCGGCTCGAGGCGCCGAAGCGCCTGCCGGCGGGACACCGGTCGGCCCCGGTCCACGAGGTACTCCAGGCGAACGACTGCGAACCCGACGGCGCTCGCCAGAGCGACGGCGAGCAGCATCCACGCCTCCCGTCCGTCCGCTACGATCGCTCCCTTCAGCAGCACCGCGCCCACGGTGAGCGTGCTGACGACGGCGAGCGCGAGGCCGAAGTATCGGGCGCGGCGCATGGTGAGGTCGTACGACTGCGCGAGCGACAGGGCGACGAGGCCGAGCCCCAGCCCCTGGAAGGGGATGAGGAGGCACACGAGCGGGGTCCCGAAGACGCCCGCGAAGCCGGTCGGGAGGAAGAGCGTGGCCACGAACACCGTGAGCACGATGCCGAGGGCGAAGTACTTGCCGGCGTGCGCGGGATCCGGCCACACCCAGTGCATCTTCCTGGGGACGACCAGCTCGACGAGGGTGAACCAGACCAGCATGAGGACGCAGAACGCCGCGAAGAGCGTCGCGCTCTCGAACACGGTCTCGAAGTGGACGGTCGCCAGGTGCGCCATGTCCAGCATGACGACGAGGGAGATCGGGGATCCGCGCAGCGGACGGACGTAGAGTCGGTTCCGACGGCCCCGGTACACCACGTCGAGGTCGCGACGGGCGTGCGCCGCGAGCGTCGCGCGCAGGAGCTCGTCGTCGCCCGTCTCGTCGACGAGGTTCTCCTCGAGCGCCCGCTCCTTGCGCTCGTGGAAGAGGGCACGCCCCGCCGAGTCGACCACCGAGAACGAGATGCCGGACGGGAGAACGGGGCGCTCGAGGGAGGCCAGGTTCGTGAGCGCGACGCCCACCCACGGCGCGCGTCCGGCCTCGCCCACGCCGGCTCCGGGCGCCCAGCCCACGTCCGTCGAGATCGCCGCCGACTTCTCGTCCGTGGTCCACGTCCGGATGGACTCGATGAAGTACGGGGGCGACTCCGCCGAGTCGGGGTGCAGCGCCCAGCCGCGCCCGTCACGGATGGCCCTGTAGTAGTCGCGGCTCACCACGGAGACGAGCGATGTGTTCGCTGGACGCGGCGTCCACTTGGCGACCTGCCGTCCGGAGGAGTCCGTCCAATAGGCCATGGTCAGGATCGGGTACGCCGTGAAGGAGTCGCGCGGCAGGCCCTCCTTGAGGAGGATCGATCTCAGACGGGTCGAGTCCGCCCTGGTGCGTGCCGCGGGCCAGAGCGAGTCGACCGGCACCGGCCCGATCCTCAGTCGCAGGGTGTCGGTCCAGTCGTTCACCTGGTGCACGGCGGCCTCGATCTCGAGGCGCAGCCTCGCTTCGAGCGTGTCGGCGAGGCGGCCGGTCTCCTCGAAGGTCGCCCGCCTCAGCCCGCCGTAGTACGCCAGATCGGCCAGGCCCAGCCCGACCCCTCCGCTGACGAGGATGAGCGAGGCCACGAGCGCCAGGAGATTGCGCACGCCCAGACGCTCCCGCGGCCCCATGCTCGCGGCGCGCACGAAGGGCCAGGACAGCAGGCCGATCGCGAGGAAGAGGCCGAGCACGAGCACGACGGCCGGGCCCAGCGCCAGCCGCTCCTGCCGGAAGCGGTTCTCCGGCACCAGCCCCGCGATCATCCACGTGGCGGGGCCCCCGTCGCCGCTGCCCGCGCCCGCGACGAGGGGGACGCGCAGCGGTTGCAGGAAGACGCGGTAGGGACGCCCGGCGATGGTCGCGCGCCGGATCTGCGTCACCGTGCGGCCGACGGAGGCCGGGCCCGGAGCCTCACGGCCATCCGGTGGGACCGAATCCAGGAGCGACGACAGGTTGTGGACGCGGATCCCGGTCGACTCGGGCGCGGAGAGGACGACCTCGCCGGACGAGTCGGCGAGGAGCGTCATCTGGAAGTACTCGGAGAGGAGCGCGGGCCGGAGCGGGGCGAGGGGCCAGCGCGCCGAGATCTCGACCGAGGGCAGCCGATCACCCGTCCCCAGGGGGCCGCGGTAGGTCAGGCTCATCGAGTCCAGGCCGCGGGAGAGCGCGAGGCGGGTGCCGGACACACCGGTCGAGTCCGGCCGCAGCACCGCCGGAGACAGATAGGGGACGAGAAGGGCGCGATCCTTGACACCCGTGGTGTCCGTCGCCTTCGCGAGGTTCCCCAGGACGGTATGCAGGTTCGCCAGGCGGCCCTCGATCTCACGACCCATCCTCGCCAGCTCGCGCAGGTTGCGGTCGGTGAGCTGCTCGCCGTTGCGTACCGTCCACAGGTACATGCCGCCGCCGAGCGCGAGCCCGGCGGTGACGACGGCGGCCATGACGCCGGTGAGGTTGCGGCGCGACCCGTCGTTCATCGCGCCGGGGTCCGTACGGCGACGCGCGGCGTATCCGCCCGCTGCAGCGCATCCCGGGGGAAGGGTCCTCGCCGGGATCGCGATGTCAGGACGCCGTCCATGGACGAGACCTCGCTGGAGCGTCGAGGTCCCCGGGGGGGTGCGGTCAAGATGCGCGCGCATCCGGCGCGGTGCAAACGGCCACGCCGACGCCCCGGCGCGCACGTGCCGCTTGCGATATGTGTAAATACGATATATCCTGGCCGATGCGGACGCGTCGGCGCGTCCATGCGGCGTGGCAGCGTGGAGGGGAGGAAGAGGATGCCGGAGCGCGGAACGACCAGGCCCATCGCGGGGACCTTCTTCTACGTCCTGCTCGCGCTTGCGGACGAGCCCCGCTACGGCCTGGGGATCGTCGAGGAGGTCGCCGCGCGCACCGACGGCGAGGTGCGCCTCGGCCCCGGGACGCTGTACAACGCGATCAGGAAGATGCTCGACGGCGGCCTGATCGAGGAGTGGTCGCCCGGGGGCGAGGACGAGCTGGACCCGAGGCGCCGCTATTATCGCATCACGCGGACGGGGCGGACGCTGGTCGCCGAGGAGGCGTCGCGCCTGGAGCAGCTCGTCCGCGCGGCGCGCGCGAAGCACGTCCTCGCGGAGCGATGAGGCGGCCATGTCCACGCGATCGCTCGCCGGCCTCCTGCTCCGCCTCTACCCTCCGAGCTTCCGCAGCCGCTACGGGCGCGAGTGGCTCGAGATCGCCGACTGGCACGGCCGGAGCCTCCAGGGCGCGCGTTTTCCGCGCGCGCGCCTCGTCGCCGTCCTCTTCCTGGACACCCTCAAGACCCTTCCGTCCGCGTGGGCGTCGGTGAGGTCGGGGCGGCGCGGCGAGGCCGGCGGCGGGGACCGCTGGCGCGGCGACCTCCGCCAGACGGTGCGCGCGCTCCGTCGCCATCCCACCTTCACGGCGGCGGCCATCCTCTCCGTGGCGCTGGGCGTCGCGGCGAACACGGCGACCTTCAGCGTGTTCGACGCGGTGCTCCTCCGGCCCCTGCCGTACGCCGGCGCGGACCGGCTCGCCATCGTCTGGAACGCGTTCCCGGGCTCCGACATGAGCCGCCTCCCGCTCTCCGGTCCGGAGGTCCAGATGCTGCGCGAGGAGCCGGACCTCTTCGAGGAGGTGGAGGCGATCTGGGCGACGTCCGGCACGGTCGCGGACGCGGAGCAGCACGTGGCCCAGGTCTCGGTGGGCACCGTCACACCCGACTTCTTCACGATGCTCGGGGTGACCCCGGCGCTCGGCCGGAGCTGGGTGCACGACCCTTCGGAGGGGCGGTCGCCGTCCGGCGTGCTCCTCGGCGACGAGCTCTGGCGTGCCCGCTTCGGCGCCGACCCCGACGTGGTGGGCTCCACCATCCAGCTCAACGGTGGGGGCGCGCTCGTGATCGGCGTGCTCCCCCCCGGCTTCAAGCTCTTCCTCCCCGAGGACGGCTCGATCCCGCCCCGGCTGGACGTGTACGTCCCCGTGCCCTGGGACCTCTCCATCCTCCCGCCGGCGCAGCAGTACCTGCGCGTCGTCGGACGTCTGCGCCCGGGCGTCGACCTGGCACGCGCGAACGCGGGCGCGCTCGCCGCCGCCGACCGGGCCCTGCGCACCTACCCCGAGCTGCAGGCGACCGGTGACCGCCTCTCCGTGCACCCGCTGCAGGAGGACACCGTCCGCGCCGCCCGTCCGGCACTCGTCGCCCTCCTGGGCGCGGTCGTGCTCCTCCTCCTCCTCGCCTCCGCCAACGTGGCCAGCCTCGTGCTCGCGCGGACGATGGGGCGCGGCCGCGAGCTCGCGATCCGCTCCTCGATCGGCGCGTCGGGGGCGAGGCTCGCGCGCCTCGTCGTCACCGAGACGCTCACGGTCACGCTGATCGGCGCCGCGCTGGGGGCCTGGCTCGGCCGGCTGGGAGCGACCACGCTCTGGTCGCTGCGGCCCGCGGGGCTGTCGCGCGTCGACTCGGTGCCCATCGACGGGCGCGTCCTCCTGTTCACGGCGGGGCTCTCGGTCGCGACGGCCGTGGCGTTCGCCGTCATCTCGCTCGTCGGCGTGCGCGGCCTCGACCCCGCGCTGGGACTGCGCGGCGCGGGGTGGATGTCGAGCCGCATGGGGCGGCGCCTGCGCGAGGTGATGACGGCGGCCGAGGTCGCCGTCGGCCTCGTGCTCGTCGCGGGGTCGGCGCTCATGATCCAGAGCGTGACGAGCCTCGACCGTGAGAGCATCGGCTTCGATCCGTCGGGCGGGCTGACGTTCAAGCTGCCGATCAACATGGGTCGCTTCCGCACGGACGCGGAGCGCGCGGGCGTCGCGCGCGAGGTGGAGCGGCGCGTGCGCGAGATCCCGTCCGTGACCGCGGTGGGCGCCACGTCGCATCTCCCCTTCGCGACGTGGGCGAACTGGGGGGGCGAGGCCCCGCCGGCCGGGACGCCCGAGGGCGAGCGCTCGACGTGGATGGCGGACCTGCGCGCGGTCACGGCGTCGTACCTCCCGGCGGTGGGCGCGACGCTCGTCTCCGGACGGTTCTTCGACGAGAGTGACGACGACGCGTCCCAGCCCGTGGTGATCCTCGACGAGACGATGGCCGCGCGCGTCTTCCCGGGCGTCGATCCGGTCGGTCGCCGCATGGAGCCGGTGCGCTTCTTCGGCGGCTCCTTCGTGCCGGCAGGGGCCGTGGTCGTGGGCGTGATCCGCGACATCCGCGACCGCTCGCCCGCCCGCCCGTCGGATGGCCAGGTGTTCTGGCCGTTCGCGCAGAGCGCCCGCTGGGAGCTGACCTTCTTCGTGCGCGCCGCGGGCGACCCGACGGCGCTCGCCGCGGACGTGGAGTCCGCCGTCCGCGCCGTGGATCCCGACCTCGCCGCCGCGGCCGTCGCGCCCATGGCCGACTACGTGCGCGTGGCGACCGCGCTCACGCGCTTCCTCGCCCTGGTCGGTGCGGTCTTCTCGGGGCTGGCGCTGCTCATGGCCGCGATCGGCCTCTACGGCGTGATCGCGTTCGTCACGGTCCAGCGCACCCACGAGCTCGGGGTGCGCGTCGTGCTCGGGGCCACGCGCGCGGAGCTGCTGGGCCGCGTGCTGGCCCACGGCCTGCGCATCGGCGGGATCGGCGCCGCGGTCGGCGTGCTCGCGACGCTCGGCCTCGCGCGCTTCCTCGAGAGCATCGTGTACGGGGTGAGCCCGCGCGATCCCGCGACGCTCGCGGGCGTGTGCGCGCTCCTCGTCGGCGTGGCGCTCGCCGCGAGCTACGTGCCCGCCCGACGGGCCACCCGGGTCGACCCGCTCGTCGCGCTCCGCGACTGCTGAGCGGGAGGGGCTCCCGCTTCCGGCTACGCCAGCGCCTTGAACAGCTCCACGTAGGAGCGGACCGCGCCGTCCATCCCCGCGACCTTCGGGTTCGACGACTCGATCAGGTACCACTCGTCGGGTGCGTGCGCCCCCGCGCCGATCCCCATCCCGAACTGGCCGGCCGCCAGCTTCAGGGGCGCCCCCGTGAACGTCACGCCGGGCCACGATCCGGCGAGGCGCGGCCAGAGCACGGGCTCGACGCCCTGCTTGCGGTAGGCGGCGATCTGCGCCTGGACGAGCTTCGAGTCGGGGTCGGTCTCGGTCGGATCGTAGCCGCCCGTCATGTTGACCTCGATGTCCCCGAAGCCGTGCGTCGCGAGGTGCGCCTTCAGCAGCTCGAGCGTGCCCCTGGCGGTCATGTCGGGCACCAGGCGCATGTCGATCTTGGCGACCGCGCGGTGCGGCAGGATCGTCTTGCCGCCCGGGCCGGTGTAGCCCCCGACGAGCCCCTCGATGTTGATCGTCGGCTGCGACACGAGGCGCACCAGGGAGTCGTGCCAAGGCTCGTCCCCGAACCAGTGGTCGACGCCGAGCGCCTTCTTCGTGGCCGCCTCGTCCTTCTTCGGGATCGACGCCTCCAGGATCTGGCGCTGACGGGGGGTGAGCGGCTTCACCTTGTCGAAGAAGCCCTCGACGACCGGCGTGTGGCCGTCGGGTCCGACCAGCGTGCTCAGCGCCTGCACCAGGTGCCAGGCCGGCGAGTCGATCTGCGCCTCGTAGCTGGAGTGCACGTCCAGGCGGGGGCCGCGTCCCCACTTCTCGCCCGTGGACACCAGCTCGAGCTCCACGATCCCCTTGGCGCCCAGGTTGATCGTGACCGAGCCGTCCGGGTCCTGGTTCCCGAGCGGGATGACGACGCCCACGCACCGACGCAGCGCGGCTTCGACCTCGGGCTTGAAGACGATGTCGCGGAAGTTCGGCGAGCCGATCTCCTCCTCGCCCTCGCAGACGAGAACCAGGTTCACCGGCGGCTTGCGGCCCGCGGCCTTGTAGGCGTGCAGCGCCGCGAGGCAGGCGACCTGCGGCCCCTTCGTGTTCGTGGCGCCCCGCCCGACGATCACCTTCCCGAGCCCGGGCCGGTCCACGAGGCGCCCCTCGAGCGGCGGGGAGCTCCACTCCGAGGGGTCGTACTGCTTCACGTCGTACATGAAGTAGAGCCCGAGGGTAGTGGCCGCACCTGCGTCCAGCGTGGCGAAGACGCCCGACTTGCCCTTCGTCGGCACGACCTCGACGTGGTCGAAGCCGGCGTCCCGCGCGAGCTGCGCCATGCGCTCCGGGCCCTGCGGATATCCTTTGTCCTCGGCCGCGATCGACGGCAGCGCGATCCACTCGCGCAGCATCCGGAGCGTGGCGTCGTGCTGCGCCGTGATCTGGGCGAGCACGGGGTCCTCCTGCGCGGCGAGGCGCTCCAGCGGGAGGCGGCTCCCGAGCGCGAGGGCGGCGGCGCCGGCCACGGCGTCGTGGAGGAACTCGCGTCGGTCCACGCCGTGTCCGGGAACCCCGCCGTCTCGATCGTGCTCGCGCTCCATGCCGCCTCCGCCCCGTGGTCCTCGTGGCCTCGCTCCCGCTCGTGGGAGAGGGCGGTGAAGGTGGGTCGGGGGGAAGGGCCGGGCAAGCACCGGGAGCCGAGGCCTGCACCAGGCCCGTCACACCCCCGACGCGCCTCGTCCCGGGCAGGCGCGTCGGGTCCCGCGTGCCCGGCCGCCGTGCGCGCGTGGGCCTTCGTGGAGGGCGTCGCTCCGTCCCAACGAGTCCGCCATCCGATGACGCCCCATCCAGCCCTTCCGTCGCCCCCGGAAACACGGCGCCCGGCCCGCGCGGCGCTCCTCGCCGGGCTCCTCCTCGGCGCCGCGTGCGCCCCGTCCGTCCGGGAGCCGTCGGCCTGCGCCGAGCCCCGGCTGATCGCCTCCGACCTCCGGGTCGGGGACGGTGCGCTGGACATCTCGACCGGAGCGGCGTTCGCGGACCTCGACGGCGACGGCGACCTGGACCTGATCTCGACCGCGGAGGGGGAGGGGATCGGCATCTGGGTCGACGACGGGCACGGGCGTTACACCGCCGTCGCGGACACGACGCTGCGCGCGCGCCGGGACGACTACTCGAGCATCGCGACGGGCGACCTCGACGGCGACGGCGACGTGGACGTGGTCCTCGGCAACCGGGGCGAGCGCCCGGGGGGTGCGTACGCCACGGTGCTCACGAACGAGAGCGTGCCGTGCGGGCGCCCCGTGCGCGTTCAGCTCCGCGACCGGAGCGGCGCGCCGGACCCGATCGGAGCGCGTGTCACGCTCGTGTCCCGCGGTCCCGAGGGCGAGCGCAGTCAGCTCCGGGAGAGCATGGGCCAGACCACCTGGCGCGGTCAGAGCGCGAGCGCGTTCCTGTTCAGCCTCCCGGACGGCGAGCGTGCGCTGCGCCTGGAGGTGCGCTGGCCGGACGGAGGCACGCAGAGCCTCCGTCCCGATCTCGCGAAGCCGAACGTGGTCCGACGTCGCCGGTAGGGCGGCCGCCGCGGCCGTCGAACCGCGCGCCCGGAAGGGCCGCGCTTTCTTGCTCGGCCGAATGCCCCGGCCTACCTTTCGCGCGGTCGACGGGGCGTTTCGACCCCTCCCTCCCCTGATCTCTCGTGGATTCCATTCGAGCATGGCCGACGGGCGCGAGGCATCCGGGCGTTCCCCGGGTGCGGCGAACGGCGTGAGGCGTTCGGGTCCGGTGTCGGATCGCGAGCGGGTGCTCCTGCTCGAGTGCCGACTCGAGCAGATGCGCTCGGCGCTCGACGCGGCTCGTCACGAAGCCGATCTCGTGCGGACCACGCTGGCCGACGTCGCGGCGCGTGAGTCCGACCACGTGCGCCGCTACGGTCTCGTCCACGAGGAGCTCGCCGAGGCGCGCGCCGACATCGCCGAGCTGCACCGGCGCCTGGAGCGCTCCGAGGCCCTTCGCGAGGAGCTCGCCGGGCACCTCTTCGAGGGAGGGGCCCGCGAGGACGCCGAGGAGCTGATCCGGTTGCGGCAGAAGATGCTCGCCGAGGACGAGCGGGCCGTCCTGACCGATCGCACCGTGGCCCGTCTGCGCGCGAGGGTCGAGGAGCTCGTGTCGAGCCGCGAGGTCCTGCTCACGCGCGTCGCCGAGTGGCAACAGCTCATCCGGAAGGGAGAGCCGGAGGCGGCCGACCTCTCCGAGTTCCTGGCCGAGCTGCGCAGCGAGATCCTCGACCTGGAGCGGCGCAACGTCACGAGCGACGCCCGCGAGGCCGTGCTCCGCGAGCGGCTCGCCCGGGCCGGCATCGATCCCGTCGCCGTGGGCGCGCCGGAGCCGGAGGATGGGGCGGAGCAAGGCGAGGCCGAAACCGCCGACATCGCCGTGACGCAGGTCGTCGAGGCCGGGGCCGGGGAGGCCGACGGGCACGACGCCGACACTGCGGAGATCGACGCACCCGGCGCCGCGGCCGCAGCTTTCGAGGAGGCCGGGATCGAACCGCACACCGCCGAAGCCGACTTCCCGCACCAGGACGAGTCGGCCGACGACGAGGAGCCGGCCGAGCCCGTGCGCGCCTCCGATCCCGGGGAGCACCTCGACCCGGCCGCGGCCCACGCGCCCGACACGTCGGGGCCCGCCCTGGCGAGCCGCACCGCCGCCTTGATCGCCGAGCTCCGCGGAACGGGTGCGGCGGCGCTCCAGGCCGACCTCCTCCTCCGCCTCGGGCGGAGCGGGGACGCGGGCGCCGCCGCCGCGATCCGGCCGTGGACGGAGTCCTCGGAGCCCTCGGTGCGCGCGGCCACGTACGAGGCGCTCGGCCGCCTCCTCGAGCGCTCGCCCGACGCCCTCCAGGCGCACCTCCGGGCCGGCCTCGGGGACCCCGACGCCCGGGTCCGGCGTCGCGTCGCGCTGGCCACGGCCACGGCCCGGGGGCTCGCCGCACACACCCTGCTCGACCCCCTCCGCGAGGATCCCGATCCGCAGGTGCGCCGGGTGGTGCGGCAGGTCCTCGGGCAGGCCCGATTCAGGGGTGTGCAGACCGAGCACGCGGAGCCCGAGACGCCGGGGGCCCACCCGTCGAGGCCGCTGGCGACCCGTCCCTCCCGCACCGTTTCCTGAGGGCTCGATGGTGGAGATCCGATATCGGAGGAGACACTTCGCACGACTTCTCGGCGTGTCCGAGCACAACCTCGCCGTGGCCGATCGCCGGCCCGAGCTCGCCTCGCTCGGGGGCGCGCCCGACGACTACGGCCCGGCGCACCTGTCCGCGTATCGCGAGGCGCTCGACCGGCAGCCGCCGCGGCAGGCGCTCCGCCGCCAGCTCTTCCTCAACTTCAAGGGCGGCACGGGCAAGACCAGCCTCTCCGTGGCCTACGCGTACCGGCTGGCCGAGATGGGCCACCGGGTCCTCCTCGTCGACCTCGACTCGCAGGGGCACGCCACCCAGCACCTCGGCTTCCAGGGCGAGACGTACGATCGCACCCTCTACGACGTCCTCGTGAAGCGCCTTCCCCTCGCCGAGGCGATCGTGGACACGCCGCTCGCCGAGTTCCAGTTCGTGCCGGCCAACCTCGGGATGAGCACCGTGGAGCTCGCGCTCATGCCCCTCCCGGGCCGCGAGTACCGACTCAAGAAGGCGCTCGAGGACATCGCGGACCGCTACGAGTTCATCGTGATGGACGCGCCGCCCTCCCTGGGCCTTCTGAACCTGAACGCGCTCATCGCCGCGGACGATCTCTTCGTGCCGGTGCTCCCGGACTTCCTCTCCTTCCACGGTCTCAAGCTCCTCTTCGAGACGCTGAGCGGGCTGGAGGACGACCTGGACCACACCTTGCAGCGGATCTTCATCGTGCTGAACCAGTACAACCCGACCACCCGGATCGCGCGGGAGGCGCGGGGCGCGCTGCAGAACCACTATCCCGAGTTCCTGGTGAAGACGATCGTGCGCCAGTGCACCCAGTTCGCCCAGGCGTCCAGCGAGGGGCTGCCGATCTGCGCGTACAATCCCGGGAGCAAGGGAGCGAAGGACACGAACGCGCTCATCCGCGAGGTGATGAGCGCTCCGATCGAACGTGCCCAGGAGAAGACGGCATGATGGGTGGCTTCGACGCGAACGTGCCGGCGCGCAAGCCGCGCACACGGATCGGCCAGGTGCTCACGGAGCTGACCTCCGAGCCGGAGGAGGCCGCGAACGGGGCGGAGCCGACGCCCGAGACCTCGAACGGCGCCGAGCGGAAGGCGGCCCCGCCCGAGGCGACGAAGGAGCGCGAGGCCGCCACCGGGGCGGTGGTGCGCGAACGCGCGAAGGCGCCGGCGCCCGAGAAGCCACACCCGGCTCCGGTCTCCGACGGCACCCGCCTGGCGGCGGGGCGCGAGCGGGTGGCCGCGCTGCGCGATCGCCTGGCCCAGGCGGCGCGCTCTCCCCTGACGGCGGCCGAGCCCAGGCGCACGGCCGCAGCCGTGCTCGAGGTGGTGCAGGGCCTGCGCGACCGCCTGGACGAGGCGATCCGCGAGCGCGCGGAGATGGCGACGACGCTCGAGGGTACGCGCACGGAGCTGGGCCGTGCGCGCGCCGACATGGAGAAGGAACGGAAGCTCCGGGCCGCGGTGGAGGTCCAGGCCGAGGAGCGCGCGCGCATCGCGACCGACGCGGTGGCCGAGGCGGAGGCGCTGGCCGCGGAGCGCGACCAGGTCCTCTCGGAGCTCGCCGAGCAGCGCCGGCTCGACGACGAGCAGGCGTCGTTGCTGGCCGAGGCCGAGGCCGTGCTCGAGCGCCGCGACGAGGAGCGGGCCGCGGCGGCCGAGGAGATGGAGGCCCTGCGCGAGACCGTGGAGGCGCGCGCCGCCCAGCTCTCCGAGATGGAGAGCCGCCTCGAGGCCGGCGCCGCGGACTACGCGCGCCTGGAGGCCCGCTGCCGCGAGCTCGAGGCCGAGGTCGCCGAGCTCACGGAGGCGCGCGAGGCGCTCGAGACCCTCGAGGCCACGGTCAACCGCCGGAGCACCTGAGTCGGCGCTCCGGCGGTCGCCGCGCCCGACCCCTACCGGCTCCTGCCGCCGTCGCCCTCGTCGGAGACGCGCGGGCGCGGCCCGGGGCCGTCCAGCGAGGAGAGCACGTCCCGCCACTGGAAGCGCTCGCCGATCCCCAGCACCCAGTAGTCCATCCACGCCTTCTCGGCCACGGCCTTCACGTACTGGTTGCGCGAGTCGGGGATGCCGTGGCTGTGCCCGGGATACATGAACAGCTCGGTGGGGACGCCCAGCTTCTTGAGCGCCATGTGCAGCTCGATGGACTGCGGGCTCGGCACCCGGGGATCGCCCTCGACCACGTGGATCATCGTGGGCGTCTTCGCGTTCTTGACGTACTTCAGCGGTGACTGGTTCCAGTACGCGTCGAAGTCGTCGTAGGGGAGCTTGTTGCCCAGGTAGAACTGGCGGTTCCGCTGCACGTCGCTCTCCGCGTACATGCTGATCCAGTTCGACGTGCCCGCTCCGGTGCTGATCGCCTTGAAGCGGTCCGTGTGCGTGAGGATCCAGTCCGACCAGTGCCCGCCGGCGCTCCACCCGAGCACGCCCATCTTGTCCGGGTCGGCGATCCCCTGGGCGATCAGGTAGTCCACCCCGGTCATGATGTCGTCGAAGCCCTGCGGGAAGTAGTTCCCCACGATCGCCGTCTGGAACGCGTTTCCGTAGTTCGTGGAGCCCCGGTAGTTGGGCATGAGCACCACCCAGCCGTCGCCGGCGTAGGGCTGCGTGCCGTATCCGCCGTTGAAGCGGAGGACGTCCGCGCCCGCGGGCCCGCCGTGGATCGCCACGAGGAGCGGGTAGCGCTTGCCGGCCTGGTAGCCCACCGGCTTGCGCAGGACCCCGCCCACCTTCTTGCCGTCCGTGGACGTCCAGGTGATCTCCTCCTCCTCGCCGAGCAGGAAGCGCTTCGCCTCCGGGTTCACGTCGTCGAGCTGCTTCCAGCTTGCCCGGTCCGCGACCTTGTCGAGGCTCGCCACCGTGAACTCCGTCGGCGGCGTCATCGGGTCGGAGTAGTTGATGAGGATCGCTCCCGAGTCGTCGTCGCGGTCCACCGAGACCGCGGCCTTCACGTCGGTGACCTGGCGCACCGTGTTCTTCGCGATGTCCAGCGCCATGAGCTGCGTCGTGGCCCGTACGCCCGTTCCGAAGTAGATCGTCTTGCCGTCGGCCGACCAGAAGTCCACCGACACGTCCCCGTCGAAGCTGTCGCCCAGCCGGCGGAAGTGGCCCCCCCTGTCGTCCACGGCCCGCAGGTACAGGCGGTTGTCCGTCATGCTGTACTCGGCGGTGTCGCGGGGCGCCGAGAAGGCGATCCACTTCGAGTCCGGCGAGAAGCTCAGGCCGCTCTCTCCCACCTCGGTGTTGTCCGTCAGCCGCTCGATGGCGCCCGAGCCGGTGTCCAGCAGGAAGAGGTCCGCGTACAGCCGCTCCTCCGTGATGTTGCGCTCGTAGCGGTCCGCGGACGAACCCGTGAAGCCGACCCAGCGCCCGTCGTGCGACAGGGTGAAGCCGGACACGCTGATCGTGGAGTCGTGCGTGAGGCGCGTGGTGGTCATCGGGTCCAGGTCGACGACCCAGAGGCTCGACAGCGGCGTGATCTCGTTGCGCACGTTCACGGTGAACTTCTTCTCGCGGCGGAGCTTGTTGTCCGTGTCCACCGTGTCGGGGCGGGTGAAGTAGATGCGCTTGCCGTCCGGCGCCCACTGGAAGTCCTCGACCCCGTCCTGGCCCTGGGTGATCTGCTCGGCCTTGGCGTCGACGATCCCGTCGACCGGGAGCCGCCAGAGCTGACCCTCGTCCGACTTCCCGGCCCGGAAGACGAGCCAGCGGCCGTCCGGGCTGAAGGCGAACCGTGTCACGCCGTCCTTCGCGTCCGTGATCTTGCGGGCCTCACCGCCGTCGGGACGCATCAGGTAGAGCTGGTTCGCGTTCCCGTTGGAGGGGGCGTCGCGGTTCGACAGGAAGACGAAGAAGGAGCCGTCGTACGACCACTTCGGCGACGTCTCGTCCTTCTCCTTCGTGAACGTCATCTGACGATGCGAAGGAAGGCCCGCGGTGAGGGAGACGAGGTGGATGTCCGACTCGGTGCGGTCGGCCTGCCAGTCGGGCGTGGTGACGGTGTAGAGCGCCCACTTGCCGTCCCGGCTGGGCGCCCAGGACCCCGCGCGCGCCATCTCGCGGGCGTCGAGGAAGGTCATGGCGCGCCGAGCGTCGGCCTGGGCGGGCGTCTGTGCGGCGCCCTTCGATCCGACCACGGCCGCGAGGAGGAGGAGCGGAATCGATCGCCTGATGAGCCACGGATTGTGGTACGACATACGAGCCTCGGGAGTCCGTCGTGGAGCCGCGTGCGTGGGCACGAGCGCGGAGGGCCCGGCCGGGGCCCCCCGGGGAAACCGGGAGAAGATGACACGGCCCGGGCGGGCGCGCACGTCCCGCGTCTCCGCCCGGGCTCGGACCGGGTCCGCTCAGAGCGACCGGAGGAACTCCAGGAGCGCCTGGCGGTCCTCCGGGCTCAGGGCGTCGAAGGCGCTCCGGGCCGCGGCGGCCTCGCCGCCGTGCGCGAGGATCGCCTCCTCGATGGACTCGGCCCGTCCGTCGTGGAGGAAGTGGTCGGCCAGCCTGAGCCCCATCAGCGGCTCCGTGCGGAACTCCGAGCGCGTCGCCACGGGGCCGAAGCAGATGTCGGCCAGCTCGGGGCCCATGTCGTGGAGCAGGAGGTCGCTGTACGCCTTCACCTCCTTGAAGGACAGCGCCTCGACAGGGTTCGCTCCCGTACGCAGCGCGGGCACGTGGCAGCCGGCGCAGCCTACCTCGGTGAACACCTTCCGTCCGCGCTGACCGGCCTTGGAGAGCTTCAGCTGGGTCGGTGGCGCCAGGAAGCGGACGAACGCGTCGGCCAGACGCACGCTCTGGGCGTCGATCTCCGGGTCCGGAGCCGGATCCACGCCGGGCGGGAGCGGCTGCCCGCCGACCGACCCCTCCTCGGGGGACGCGGGGTCGGTCACGCCCTGCTCGGTCGGGAAGGCGCCCTGGCTGAACTCCAGCAGTGAATGCGTGAGCGCCTTGCGCCCGAAGCGGCCGACGTTGCCGCCGAAGTCGCGCGCGACGCGCCCGGAGATCCCGTTCCCGTCGGCGTCGTCGGGGTCGGCGAGGGCGAGGAGCGTCGCGTCCGGCACGGCGTCCAGCAGCCCGAAGCCGAAGAGATCGGGCGTCGAGCGCATCCCCCGCTCCGCGATGTCGGGCACCGGCTCGGCGTCGATCCCCAGGGCCGCCTGGAGCGCGTCGGTCGCCTCGAGCTGGAACACCGGCCCGCCGAGCTCGATGAGCGGATCGCAGAAGCCGTTCACCAGGAGATGGGTGGCGTGCACCTCGATCTCGTCGCCGACGCCCCCGATCACCGGCTCCTCGTGGCACTCCGCGCAGGCGTCCGCGTTGAAGAGCGGCCCGAGTCCCGTTTCCTGCGTGAAGACGCTGTCGAACACGGCACGGCCACGCGTGAACATGTCCATCTGTTCCCGTGTGAGACCGGGAATGGGGTCACCGGGCTCGAGTCGCTTCGCGCACCCGACCGCGACCACGAGGCCGGAGGCCACGACCGCCACGCCGCGCACCACCCTCCCCGGGGCGCTCATGGTCCGTCCTCCCGGACGGCCGGAAGGACGACGATGCTCTCGGCCAACATCCCGTGGCCCGTCTCACGGTACTCGATGGCCACCAGGTCGCCGGGCTGCAACTCCTCGAGCGGGAGGGCCTGCCCCTGCTTGCGGATCACCGCGCCCGGCTCGACGGCGATGTGCGTGAGCTTGAGGTCGAGCTGCACCCCCGTGATCACGTCGATGCCACCGTTGCGGACGTAGCGCACGGTGGCCGTGAGGCTGTCCGGTGCGGGTGGGACGCCGGGGCTCGCGAGGGCGGCCGGCCGCGCGTGGGCGGCGACCGGCGACACCGCAAAGAGGACGAGGAAGAGGAGCGAGGCGGAGATGCGTCGGGCCACGTGGGACATGCGTGCCTCCGGCCGGATGACTGGAGGGGGCTGCCCATCTCCGAACCCGCGCGAAGCTACAGCGGGCGGGAGGGGTGGGCAATCGAAATCGCTTCGGCGCCCGGCAACGCCGCGGTGCTCGAGGTCCGGCGGCGTGACCGGGCGGCCACGGACCCGCCGCGGTTCATCCGGTCGGGAACGTTCGTAACCGTGTCGTCGACGCGGTCGTCAGACCGGCGTGCCGCCCCCGGACGACGCCTCGTTCGCCGAGCCTCGTCGGGCGCGTCGTTCCTCCGCGGCCACGAGCCGGCGCGGCCCGAGCTCCATGATCTCGTAGCCTCCGCGGTGCGTGCGGCTCGGGCTGTCGGTGAAGAAATGGGGTATCCGCCGCGGCGGCAGCCATCGCACCACCATGCCACGCAGCTTGAGCGCGCCGCGCACGAGCGGACGCGAGAGGGGAAGCGGCTTCGGGAAGCCGAAGGCGGCGAGCATCGCATCGTCGAGGAGGGCGTAGATTCCGTATCGGACGATCGGGGCGAGCGCGCGCGGGAACCACGACGCGAACAGGTCGCGGGTGGCGGACCCGATGCCGCGATTGGTATCCGCGAAGCGGAAGTGGCGTCGCTCGTAGTCATCGGCCCACGACTCGAAGGCCTCGTAGGACGGTGGGACGTCGCGGATGCCCATGCGCCCGCCGACCTCACGCCAGAAACGGTAGTACGCGAGCTTCTCGTTGGGGCACGTCGGGCGCCAGCCGAAGGCGTCGATCCACCGGATCGGCTCGTAGATGAACGTCGACAGGACGTACAGGGAGTCCTCGTTGGAGATCCGATAGTGGCCGTGTGCCCAGTTGATCCGCCGGATCGCCTGCTCGCCACGGGCGGATTCGTAGCCCCACTCGCAGATCTCGGCGACGAGGATGCCGGTGTCGTCGTACCGTCGCTGGGTCTCGTCGTAGAACTCTCGCGTGTGGTGCAGGAGCCCGGAGATGCTCGGCACGCAGTAGGTGCGGTAGAGTGCGACCTCGAGCGCGCGGATCGAGTCCCAGGAGAACTCGTATCCGAACGAGAGGTGCACGATTCGCTGGTGATCGCGCTCGGGATCGAGGCTCTCGATCTCGCGGAGGATCTCGTAGCGTCCCATTGGCGGCAGGGCAGGAAGGGCGAGGGTGCGTTCCAGCGATTCTACGTCGTGAGGCGTCGGGCCGGATGGGCCTTCCCCTAGGTACCGGGCCCCTTCCACGCCATCGTCAACGTGCCCGGCATCGTGAAGATCTGCACGGCGGCCGCGTCCAGGCGACGCCGATAGGCCGCGAGGTCGTCGCTCACCACGGCGTTGAAGCGCGACAGCGCCGAGCCGAGCACCTGGTCCGCCTGGTCGAGCAGCATGTTCGCATCGCGCGTCGGGGCGTCCCATGTCGAGGTGAGCGCGTACAGCGCGCCGCCGATCCGCCCGAGCACGGCGTTCGGCGCATCCGCGAAGCCCTGCACGTCCTCGTCGCCGGTGAAGAGCGCCTCGACCGCGGTGAGCTCCTCCTTCAGGCTGTCGCCGGCGGCACGCAGCGCCTTGGCGGTGTCGTCGTCACGCGACGCGAGCGCCTCGTTCACCTGGTCGACCGAGCGCTTGGCGTCGCGCAGGCGATCGACGGCCTCCGTCGCCACGTTCTGGGCCTGTCCCGCCCGCAGGGTGGCGGCGAGGTTGGCGCGCCGGTCCGCGACGCTCACGCTCACGCGCGGATCCGCGGCCACGGTCACCGTGCCCGTGACGGTGTCGCCGGCGAGGGCGACGCGCACGGTGTACGTGCCCGGGAGGACGTTCGCGCCGGACGGGAGTACCTCGGGCTCCTTCGCACCCGCCTCGCGCGGCGAGCGGAAGCCGTCCAAGGTCAGGTCCCAGGCGGTGCGGTTGAGCCCCGGCTTCGCGGGCCCCTTGAACGTACGGATGACGCTGTCGCCCTCGAGCACGGAGATCCACGCGGTCGTGTCGGCCGCGGCCGTGCTGTCGGCGGCGTCGCCCTTCCGCCCCACCCAGTACGACAGGAGCGCACCGTACGGGCGGTTCTGGCCCAGGAACATGGCGAAGCCCGTGAAGCGCGGGCCCGCGACCTGGCCCTCGCGGTACTCGACGGCAGGCGGGATCGGGAAGAGGTGGAGCGCCTCCTTCGTGACGCTCGAGTCGGACGCCAGCGCCTCGAGCGGGCGCACGTCGTCGAGGACCCAGGCGCCGCGGCCGTGCGTACCGACCACGAGGTCCTTCTCGCGGGGGTGCGTCACGATCGAGCGCACCGGGACGCGGGGCAGCCCCCGCCAGAGCGCCCAGCTCCGCCCGCCGTTCACGGAGGCGTACATCCCGAACTCGGAGCCGAGCCAGAGCAGGTCGGGGCTGAGGGGATCCTGCGCGATCGTGTGCAGGAAGTACTTCAGGTCGGGCGTCACCAGGCTCTTCCAGCTCCTGCCGAAGTCGGTGGTCTTGAAGGCATACGGCGCGTTGTTGCCGCGCCGGTGGTCGTCGAAGACCACGAAGGCCGTGGCGCTGTCGAACTTCGATGGCTCGATGTGGGGCACCCAGGTGCCGGCGGGCACGCCCTGGATCGTCTTGCCCACGTTCGTCCAGCTCCGCCCGCCGTCGCGGGTGAGCTGCACGTTGCCGTCGTCGGTGCCCACCCACAGCACGCCCTGCTTCACCGGGCTCGGCGCGATCTGGATGATCGTCGTGTAGAACTCGGCGCCGGAGACGTCGTAGGTGAGCCCGCCGGAGCGGTGGTAGGTCTGGTGCGTGGAGTCGTCCGTGGTCAGGTCGGGGCTGATCGTCGTCCACGAGTCGCCCTCGTCCGTGCTCCGGTGCACGAACTGGCTCCCGATGTAGAGGGAGCCGTCGAAGGGGTCGAAGGTCATCCCGGCGTTCCAGTTGAAGCGCAGCTCGGTGGCCGTGTCGGGTGGCGCGGGCTTGATGACCTTGCGCTCGCCGGTCACCCGGTCGAAGCGCAGGATGTCCCCGTTCTGCGTCGACGAGTACCCGAAGCGGGAGTCCTTCGGGTCGGGGAAGGTGGCCATCCCGTCGCCGAAGGCGACCTCCTCCCAGTCGTACATGCGGATGCCGCCGCCGTGCCACGTCACCGCGGGCCCGATGAACGAGCCGTTGTCCTGGAGGCCGCCGTACACGTGGTAGGGCGTGTCCATGTCCACCGCGACGTGGTAGAACTGGGCGAAGGGGAGATTCTGCACGAAGCGGAAGGTGCTGCCGCCGTCGCGCGAGATGTAGACGCCGCCGTCGTTGCCGTCCGCGATCACCTTCCCGTCCGGGCTCACCCAGAAGGCGTGGTGGTCCACGTGCACCTGGTCGAAGCCCAACAGGGTGTGGAAGGTCTTCCCGCCGTCCGTGCTCTCGTTGACGGGGCTCTCCACGATCCACACGTGGTTCTCGTTCGTCGGGTCCACGCGCACCTGGCCGTAGTAGAACGGGCGCCCGTCGATGTTCTTCGTCTGGTTGACGGAGGTCCACGTGTCGCCGCCGTCGTCCGAGCGCAGGAGCGCGCTCTTCTTCGCCTCGACGAGCGCGTATACCACGTCCGGCTCGCCGCGCGCGAAGTCGAGCCCCGTGCGGCCGAGCTCTCCCTCGGGGAGGCCGTCCTTCGGGCCGAGGCGCTTCCACATCTCACCGCCGTCGTACGTCGTGTAGATGCCGCTCCCCGGCCCGCCCGACTCGAAGAACCACGGCCAGCGCCGGTGCTCCCACATCCCGACGATCAGGTGGCTGGGGTTCGACGGGTCCATCACCAGGTCGCCGGCGCCCGTGCGCGGGTTCAGGTAGAGGATCTTCCGCCACGTCTTCCCGCCGTCGGTGGTCTTGTAGACGCCTCGCTCCTCGCTGTCCTTCCACGTGTTGCCGAGCGCGCCCACGTAGACCACGTCGGCGTTCCGGGGATCGACGAGGATGGCGTCGATCGCCCCCGTCTCCTCCAGCCCCATCGCTCTCCACGTCCTCCCGGCGTCCAGCGACCGGTACACGCCCGTGCCCACGCCGGCGGAGTTGCGCCGGTTGCGCTCGCCGGTGCCGATCCACACCACGTCCGGGTTCGCCTGGTCGATGGCGATCGCCCCGATGGACGCCGCCGGCAGCGAGTCCGTGAGCGGCTTCCAGGTGACGCCTCCGTTCACCGACTTCCACACCCCGCCCGTCGCCGCCCCCACATAGAGGATGTCGGGGTTCGCGTCCACCGCGTCGATGGCGCCGACCCGGCCGCTCATCCCCGTCGGGCCGATGTTGCGCGCGGACAGGGCCTCGAACATGCCGGGGTCGAGCTGGGCCGCGGCGGGTCGGGTACCGAGCGCCATGACCAGGAGCGCGAGGCGACAAGCTGCGGCGGCGCGGCGCAGTGACGGAACGAGGACGGGAAAGGGCCGCACGGGGCCTCCTTCGGCGGGGCCGGTCGGATGGAGTCCAGGGGCGCCGGGTTCGCGGTGCTGACGCGGCGCACCGGCGCCTGAGCGCGGCAACTTGGACCGACGCGGTGACCGGGCACAAGCGGGGAGGGAAGGCCGCGATGTCCCTCCTGGCACCGGCACACGTTCGCTGCCGCGACGGACGCGCTGCTCCGTTGCCGACGCTCGTCCGGGCGATCGACGCCTGGCGCCCGGGCGGTGCCGGGGGGAGGGCTTGCCGGTGAGGTGGACGCGATCCTACCGTGTGCCGGCCCCAACCTCCCGGCCACGATCGTCGACCGTGGATGCCGGGCGCGCCCGAGCTGCGCGGACTCGGGGGACGCCGGAGGTGCCCGTTCATGGCCCGCCTGCAGCCACACGAGAGCTTCGCCACCGGCATGGTCCGCCCGAAGACGACGGCACTCTTCTTCGACAAGCTGTGGGTCCACCCCGCCCTGATCCGCGGCTTCGCTCCCGATCGACTCGAGCCGTACCGCGTCCCGCCGGAGCTCTGCGTTCCGGACCCCATGGGCGCGGGAGCGTACTACGACAGCTTCGAGCGGCAGTGCATCTACCTGGCGAGCGCGTGGAGCGAGGAGACCGAGACCGATCCCGAGGAGGCCCTGCGGCGTCTCACGCTCGAGACGTGGGACAGGCGCGCGATCTTCGAAGTCGAGGCTCTGCAGCACTTCGAAGACACGAGGACGCCGCTCTGGGACCGGCTGCGTCGTCTGGTACCACCGTCGCCGGCCGCGGACGTGGGCGGAGAGGCCTGGAAGATCTACGTCTCGACGCAACGGCGGAACGAGGCGATCTCCTTCATCGTGCGCCTTTACGCCGGACGGGGCGTGGAGCTCACGCCCGTGTACCTCGACCCGATCGAATACGACGGCGTCACACGCTCCCAGACGCTGGGCCTGGAGGTATGTCTCGCGTCGGTACCCACGGTCCTCGACGCCGAGCTCACGTGGGAGCAGGTCGCACAGCTGCGCGCCGACCGGGACGCCGTGGCCAGGCTGAACCGGCTGAGGCGCTGGTTCACGACCGACCTGCTCGGCAAGGACGAGCGCGAGGTGAGGGCCATCCTCGAGCAGCGGCTCGACGACTACCGATACGCGCTGAGGAAGCATGGAATCCAGACCGCGCTCGCGGGCGCGACCTCCGTGCTGTCCTTCGCGGCAGGGCCCACCGCGCTGTCGGCGATCACGGCGAGTCCCCTCGCTGTGGCCGCGGGAGGGTTGGCCCTGGCGTCCGGCGCCCTCGCCTGGATCGGGACGAAGCTGATCGAGCGGGCCGACCTCGAGCGGAGCGAGGTCGCCTACCTGTACGACGTGCGGAAGCTGACCGCATAGGCCGTCGCCGGATCCGGCCGCATCACTCCCCCCTGAGTGCCGCCGCGGGGTCCACGCGCGAGGCGCGGAGCGCCGGCACCCAGCTCGCGAGGAGCGAGAGCACGAGCACGAGGACCGCGACGGCCCCATAGACTCCGGGGTCGCGCGGGTCCGTGCCGTGCAGGAGGTTCGTGAGCGTCGGCGCGGCGAGCGCGGCCGCCGGCACGCCGACCGCGAGGGCGATCGCCGCGAGCCGGAGCGCGTCCAGGAGCACGGTGCGCAGGTTACGCGCCCGAGTAGCGCCCACCGCGGCGCGCAGCGCGAGCTCGGCCGTGCGTCGTCCGGTGGCGTACGAGAGGACGCCGTACACGCCCACGAGCGCCAGCAGGAGGCCGACCGCCGCGAACGCGAGGATCTGCAGCGCGTTCGTGCGCACCCCGCCGAGCAGCCCGGCCACGCGATCCGTGCTCGTGGACGTGAAGAGCGGGCGGTCGGGGACCTCGCGCACCAGGAGCGCGCGCGTCGCGCGCGTGAGCGCGGCCGGCGAGGAGCCCGCGCGCAGGAGGAAGGTCGGGAAGGGAGAAGAGGCCTGGCGGTACGGGCGGTACAGCTCCGGTCCGACGTCGCTGAGGACCAGGCCGCCGGTCGCGGCGCGATTGTCGGCGACCACGCCGACGATGCGCACGGTCTCGGGGCCGGCGCCGGGGCTCGCGAGCTCGATCGAGCTCCCCACGGGATCCTCGCCCTGCCACCAGACGCGCGCCGCGGTCTCGTTCACGAGCGCGACCGGCTCGCCGCTCTCGTCGTCGGAGGCGGCGAGCGTCCGTCCCCGCACCACGGCGACGCCCACGGTCTCGAAGTAGCCGGGGCTCACGGAGATCGTCGCCGGCGGCGCGAGCGCGCCCGGCAGGGGCTCCGCGTGCCCCTGGAGCGTGAGCGTGGTGGCTCCGCCGCGCCCGCGCAGCGGGACCGCGGCGCGCAGCGCGACCGAGCGCACGCCCGGCATCGCCGCCATCTCCTCGAGGATCCGCTGCGACAGCGGCAGGTACGTCTCCGGGACGCGCCACGGATGCGGCAGGCTCGGCGTCGCCTCGAGCAGGTGGGCCGCGTCGAACCCGAGATCGACGTGCGCAAGCCGGAGCACGGTGCGCGTCATGAGGCCGCCGCCGATGAGCAGCACCGCGGCCGAGGCCACCTGCGCGACGACGAAGATCCGCTGCGTGCGCGCGAGGCCACGCCCGCTCGCGGCGGAGGCCGAGCCGCTGCGGAGCACGCGCTGCACGTCCATGCGCATCGCGACGAGCGCGGGGAGCACGCTGAGCAAGACCGCGGCGACGAGCGCGACGCCCACGGCGAAGGCCACCACGCGCACATCGATCCTGTAGGCCATCCCCGTGGCGCGGATCGACGCGAGGGTGGGGAGCGACGCGAGGACGTCGATGAAGCGCGAAGCGAAGACCAGGCCGAGCGCGGTGGCCGCCGCCACCACCACGAGCTGCTGGAGGAGGAGGAAGCGTGCCAGACGGTCGGCGCCGGCACCGAGCGCGGCGCGCACCGCGAAGTCGCGCTGCTGCCCGAGCGTCCGCACGAGCGCGAGGTTGGCGAGGTTCGCGCACGCGATGAGGAGGATGGTGGCGACGATCGCGGCGAAGACGAGGTCGTGCGACCCGGTGGAGTCGGCGTAGCGCGTACGGAGCGGGACCGCCTCCAGGCGGGTCCGGGCCGCGCCGTCCCCGGCGGGCGCGGGGTGCACGGAGGCCAACTCGTCGCGGAGCTGCGGGAGCGTGCGTCCCGGCGCGAGACGTCCGAAGGCCGTCACGGAGCGGATCGACGGCAGCGTGCTCGGGTCGAGCGTGGGGACCGCCGCCAGCCAGAAGTCGACGTTCGACTCGAAGTCGAAGTCGGAGGGCATCACCCCGACGACCGTGTACCGGCTGTCGCTCAGCTTGATGACGCGCCCCAGGATGTCCGGGTCCGCGCCGAAGCGGTTCGTCCACAGGTCCCAGGAGAGCACGGTCGTGAGCGTGGTGCCGAGCCGGTCGTCCTCGGCCGTGAGCACGCGCCCGAGCGCCGCCTGCGCGTGCAGCAGCTCGAACATGCTCGGCGACATCACCCCGCCGGTGACGAGCACCGCGTCGTCGCCGACGTCGAGCGACTTGCCGCCCGCGACGTACGCGCCCACGGCGTCGAGCGCGCGCACCTCGCCGCGGGCCAGGACGTCGGCGTATGTCTCGTACGCCACCTGGCAGTCGGCGCCGCAGTGCTCGGCGGGCTGGTCGTCCGGGAGCTCGCCCAGCACGACGAGGCGGTCGGCGTCCGGGAAGGGGAGCGCCCGGAAGCGGATGGCGTCGAGCACGCTGAACGCGGCGGCGGCCGCGCCGATGGCCAGCGCGAGCGTGAGGACCGCCGTGATCGCGTAGGTGGGGCTGCGGCGGAGGGAGCGCAGGGCGAAGCGCAGGTCGTGCGCGAGGCCGTTCGTCAGCATCGCGGGATGGACTCCTCGTCGGACCGGGGCAGGCAGTCACGGCACGCGGCCGCGCGTTCATTTCAACACGCGTGCGCCTCGTCCGCAACCGCGGGAGCGCACGGGGCGCCGCTCCCGCGGCGCCCCGCTTCCCCGGTCTATCTCTTCGACGGGACGGGCGGCAGTGACGAGATGTAGGCCCAGAGCGCGCGCGTCTCCACCTCCGTCATCGCGCTCGTGTAGGAGATCACCCCGGCCATGGGCGACCGGAGCGCCGTGCCGTCGGGCCTCGTTCCGGTACGCAGGACGGAGGCGAACTGCTCGTAGGTCCACCCGGCCAGCCCGTCGGCGTGGGGTGTGAGGTTCATGGCCGGAGGCCAGCTCGGATCGCCGCCCAGGATCGGGCCCCCGGAGAGGTCCGCGCCGTGGCACCCCTGGCACGCACCGGCCAGGTGCGCACCGTAGGCCGCCGTGGCGCCGGCCGGGGGAGGGGTGCTCGGGTGCGGGGCCTGGTGATCCGGGACGAGGTCCACCGCGAGCTGGATGGCTCCGGTGGCGAGGAGGACCCTTCCCAGCGGGCCGAGGCGGCGCGGCGGCACGCTGTCGTCCACGGGGGGGAGGGACCGGATGTAGGCGACGAGGTCCGACAGCTCCTGGTCCGACATCCCCCGGAAGTCCGCCGAGGGCATCACCGCGGGGAGGCCGTCGTGGCGGACGCCGTGCCGCACGATGCGGTCCCAGTCGGAGGGCGCGAAGTCGCGCGTTCGGCTCCCCGTTCCGGTGGTCAGGTTCGGCCCCAGGAGCCGGCCGATCATCGGGTTGTCCACCATCACGCCGCCGCCGAAGTCCTGGCCATGGCACTCCGTGCAGACGTAGCGCGAGTGGACGAGGTGGTCGCCCCGCGCGACCGCCCGGGCGAGCGCGACGCTGTCGACGTCCAGCGCCGTCAGGGGATCATCACCCGTCACCCCGGCGGCGCGGCGCTCGGCGCACAGCGTATCGAGCGCCGCGTCGTCGAGGGGGAAGGGGATCGGGAAGTCGACGTGGTGCGTCGCCACCTTCCTCGACAGGAGCACGCCGTCCCGGTGCACCGCCCAGGCGTAGAAGCACGCGCCGGCGACGACGGCGAGGAGGGCGAGCCCCGCGAGGGTCTTCAGGATCGTCTTCATCGTGCGCACCGGTCCCACCGGCGCTCAGGACGACGCGGGGCCGAGCGAGCCGGACGCCTCCACCACCCGCCCCCGCCAGAGCGGGACCGCTCCCAGCGCGCCCGCGGCCACGGCGACGACGAGGACGACGACGCACTCCGTCGCTGCCGGCTTCACCGTCATCAGGAACACGACGGCGAGGAAGGTCGTGAGCGTGACCAGCTTCGCGGTCCACGAGACCGGGTCGCGAAGGAGCCGGCGCGCGCGCGGGGACATGCCCGAGGCCGTCAGCTCCCTGTCGAGCGCGCGGCTACGTGCCGCCTCCACGCCGCTGCCGAGCATCACGATCAGCCCGAGGCCGATCAGCGCGGCTCCGATCCACGGCATCGACCAGCTCCAACGCTGGCGGGTCAGGTAGATGCCGGTGCCCAGCAGTCCGAGCACCGCGACGGGGAAGGCCGGGACGACGCGGCGGGTGAGCGCGAGCCACGTGCCCGCCTCCGCCTGGCTCGACGCGTCCCGCAGGCGCAGGCCGAAGAAGGTGGTCAGCGACGCCGCGGCGCAGGCGACGAGGAGGGAGAGCAGGTGGACGAAAAGGGCGATGGCGTAGGCGTTCACGGGAGGGTCTCTTCTGCTGGAGGGTCTGTCGTGCGATACTTGGAAGGTACTTAAATTTATTAGAGTACACTATAACTAAAATGGCGAACGTCAAGCGCCCGTACCGTTCCCCGCGCCGGCGCGAGCAGGCCGAGGAGACCCGGAGGAGGATCCTCGCCGCCGCGCGGGGCCTCTTCGTGGCCCGCGGATACGGCGGCGCCACGATGGAGGCCATCGCGGAGGGGGCGGGGGTCGCGGTCCAGACCGTCTACGCCGCCGTCGGCTCCAAGAAGGGGATCCTCCTGGCGCTCCTCGACGCGATGGCGGAGGACGCCGACTTCGCCGGGATGCGGGCCGCCATGGCCGAGGCGGCGGGCGATCCCCCACGCCAGCTCCGGGCGCGGATCGCTTTCACCACCCGCTTCTTCGCCGCGGGTGGCGACGTCATCGAGATCGCGCGTACCGTGTCGGGCCTCGAGCCCGATCTGCGCGACATGTGGACCGAAGGCGAGGGACGACGGCACAAGGCGGTGAGCGCGCTCGTCGCCGAGTGGGAGCGGGCGGGCGCGCTGGCCCGGGACCTGTCGGCGGCGGAGGCGTCCGACCTGATGTGGGCGCTGAGCGGACCGGACGTCTTCCGTCTCCTGGTCATCGAGCGCGGCTGGAGCCGCGAGCGATTCCAGGAGCGCGTGGCCTCGCTCCTGGAGGGCGCGCTCTTCGGGCCGCTCGCGACCCGGACGACCTGACCGCGCGACCTTGCGGCCGAAGCGCTCGCACGGCCAGTTGGCCCCGATCACGCTGGCCCCGGCGACCTCGGCTACGTCTTCTCGGGGAGCGCCGTGGTGGACTGGCGCGACACGAGCGGGTTCGGCGTCGGCGGCGGCGTCACGTGGTCGAAACGTCCCGAAGGAGGACGGACGTCGGATCTTCCTGGGTTGGATGACGGGGACTGTGCGCAAGAGGTCCCGACCAGGCCGTGGCGGAGCGCGATGACGCTCCCGCGACGGGCGGGAAAGTCAGCGTCGTGGGTGGGGATGTGAGCCGCCTGCGCCCGATCTGACGAGCGGGGGCGGGCGGTGGCTCCTCAGCCGCCGGCCGCGATCGCGAGGAGGCGCGGCGCCAGGACGAAGTGCGCGGCGCCCGATCCCTGGTTCATGAGCACCGCTGCCGTGACGCCGCTCGCGGGGTCGAACAGGAGGAGGCTGGAGCCGAGCGACGAGCCGCCGCTGTGCCCGAACTGCGTGCTGCCGAGGTAGCCGTAGCTCCGGACGCCCAGGCCCGCGCCCGACTCGCCGGGGATGTTGCCGGCGGCCGGGACCAGCTCGAGCATCTCCGCCCTCGTGGCGGGCTGGAGGACGGACCCGGCGAAGAGCGCGCGACCCCAGCGAGCCACCGTGCGGGCGTTGGCGAAGAGGCCGAAGGCGCTCTGGCCGATCGTGAGCAAGGCCGTCTCGTCGAGCGGCTCGACCGGCACGTCGGCCGTCTGCCGGGCCCAGGCCGCCGCGACGGGTCCCGGCGCCTCCTGCTCCACGGGGAGGAAGACCTCCGTCAGGCCGAGCGGTGCCCACAGACGCTCGCTCCACAGGTCGACGATCGTCCGGCCGGTGGCGGCCTTCGCGACCATCCCCAGGAGGAGGAAGGCCGTGTTCGTGTACTCGGTGCGCGCGCCGGGCGCGAAGGACGCCGGGCCGATGTAGCCGAGGAGCTCCCCGGGGGTGAAGCGGTGCGTCGGGTCGGCGTCGATCGTCCGGCCCAGCGGCGGGTTCGCCGTGTAGTTGGCGAGCCCGTCCGTGTGGTTGAGGAGCTGTCGTACGGTGATCGCCGGGTCGACGTTCGGGATCGCGGGGAGCCAGGTGCCGACCGGGACGTCGAGGCCCACCACACCCTCCTGGGCGAGCTGGAGCACGACGGCCCCCGTCATCGTCTTGGTGATGCTGGCGATCGCGACGAGGTCCTCCGGCACCACGCCGGCGCCCGCCGCCTCAGGGCCCGCGGTCCCCACCCATTCCCCTCCGTCCGCGAGGACCACGGCGGCGCTCACGCCTCGGTGCCCCGGCTCCTGCGCCCACGCGTCCGGCGCCGCCTGGAGCGGCGCCGCGACCTCGGACAGGACTGGCGGACCCCGGTCCTCCAGCGGATCGAGCGCCGAGCACCGCCCGAGCGCGCATGCGGCGACCGCCGCGCACGCTCCCCAGCCGTACCGTCGCATGGATCCTCCTCGATCGGCTGGCCCGAAGGCGGGCCGCGTGGCGTCCCCCACCGCCTTCGTTGGCCCCGGATCGACCCATCGTTGTGCACCGCCGACGCTTGGGTCGACTCGGGGGGCAATGGGGCCCCCGCGATTCCCATCTGTCCGCGCCGACGCTTCGTGGGGTCGATCGGGGGGCATCAGGGCCGTGCACGAGCTCCATGACGGCCGACCACCAGGGTCGGCCCGCCCTCCGGCCACGGCCATGGTGGTCTGGGCCGCCCCCTTCCCCCTTTCAACCTCACAATGTAGAGTTGTATCCGGCCGCCGCGCTCCGTGACGGCTCGCGCGGACGAGAGCGACGCAGGGACGGGAGGTGGTGATGGCGAGCGAGCATCTCGGAGAGCTCGAGCAGATGATCCTGCTGGCGGTCCTGCGCCTCGGGCCCGACGCGTACGGCTGGGCGGTCGCCGAGGAGCTCGAGCGCGTGGTCGGCCGCAAGGTGTCGAGCGGAGCGCTGTACACGACGCTCGACCGGCTGGAGCGGAAGGGCCTCCTCGACGGCAGGGTCGAGGATCCACGTCCCGAGCGCGGGGGGCGGCCCCGGCGCTACCTCGAGGTCACGCCGGACGGCCTCGCCGCGCTCGAGGCGGGACGCGAGGCGATGCTCGCCCTGTGGGCCGGGATCGAGGGCCACCTGGGAGGCGCCCGATGATCCGCCGGGTGCCGCCCCGTTGGCTGGAGGGGGTCCTGTCGCTGGCGGCGCGCGGCACGACCGCGGGCGAGACGCTCGTCGGCGACCTGGCGGAGGGCTACCGGGCGCGCGCGGCGCGTCACGGGCCGGCCAGAGCCGACGTGTGGTACCTCCGGCAGACCGTCTCGATGCTCGTCCACCGCGCCCGCGCCGGCGTGCGCAATTGGGGCGGCGGCGCGTACGGGGGCTTCGAGCCGTTCCGCCGGGACGCCGCCCTGACCGCGCGTGGGATGGCCCGGCGGCCGTGGTTCGGCCTCGGGGTCGTGCTCATCCTCACGCTGGCGGTCGCCGCGACCACGGCGGCCGTGTCGCTGGCGGCGGGCACCTACCGGGCCGCGATCTGGTGGGCCGACGGGGCCCGCACGGTCTCGCTGTGGCCCGAGGTCCGGCTCGGGCTCGGACACCTGCTCACGCTCCGTCAGGAGTCACCGGCGCTCGGCGAGATCGGGGCCTGGACCACGGGGACCTCCGCGCTCGAGGACGACGAGGACGGCGCGCGCAGCGTGTCCGCAGCGCGCATCTCCCCGAACGTCTTCGCCGCCCTCTCCGTCCAGCCCGTGCTGGGCCGCGGCCTCCTCCCCGAGGACGAGGCGATCGGGGCCGAGCCGGTCGTGGTGATCGGTTGGGACCTCTGGCAGAGCGCCTTCGGCGGCGACCCGTCCGTCCTGGACAGGATCGTCCCGGTCGACGGCGTGCGCCGCCGCATCGTTGGCGTCCAGGGACGCGGCGGCACGGCGCCGGGCATCGGCACGCAGATCTGGACGCCGATCGTCATGGACGCGTTCGATCCGGATTTCTGGCCGAAGCAGGACTACCACCTGGTGGCCCGCGTCCCGGCCGGCGTGTCCGTGGACGAGGCGCGCGCGGAGCTGGTGCGCGTGATGCAGGTCCTCGCGAAGCGCTTCTCCTTCTTCTACCAGGCCGACTTCGGCCTGGACGCGACGGCGGCGCCGGCCAACGAGCCCGTGTGGAGGCCGCTGCGCACCCCGCTGGCGCTCCTCCTCGCCGGCTCGCTCCTCCTCCTCGTGGTGGCCGCGATCGACCTGGGCAACCTCTTCCTGGGCCGGTCGCTCGAACGCGCGGACGAGCTGCGCGTACGCTCCGTGCTGGGCGCGAGCCGCGCGAGGATCGTGGGCCAGCTCCTGGTCGAGGGGCTGCTCTGGACGCTCGTCGGGCTGGCCGTCGGCGTGGGCGCCGGGCTCGCGCTGGCCGGGCGGCTGGCGGCCGTGTTCCCGGTCGGCTCGCAGGTCGTGTCCCTCGGCATGGGGCGCGGGCTGGCGGCGTACGCGCTCGGCACCGGCGCGCTCGTGTGGGGGCTCATGTCCGGCGTGCCCATCGCGCATTTCCTGCGCACGACGCGGCGTGTGCTGGTGCCCAACCGGTTCGCGGGGCACCGCGCGCAGGGCGCGCTCGTGGTCACGCAGGCGGCGCTCGCCACCACCCTGCTCGTGGGCGCCGGCCTGTTGATGAAGAGCGTCGACAACCTGGCGCGCATCCCTGTGGGCTTCGACGGGCGCGATGCCGTCGCGCTCAGGGTCTCGCCGACCCCGGCCGGGAGGGGGGAGGATCTTCCCGCGTTCTACCGCGCCCTGGGCGACGCGCTCCGCGAGGGGCGTGGCGTCCGTGCGGTGGGGCTGGCGGGGACGCTCCCGCTCAAGGACCCCGTCGCGATCTCGCCGATCAACCGCCTGGACGCGCCCACCGAGGTGGCGGCGGCTCCGCGCGCGTTCCGGCACGTGGTGGACGAGGGGTACTTCGACGCGTTCCGCATCCGCGTCCTGCAGGGTCGGGGGATCGAGCGGACGGACGATGCCGGCTCCGAGCAGGTGGTGGTCGTGAACGCGACGATGGCGCGCCAGCTGTGGCCGGGCGAGGATCCCATCGGCCGCCGGATCGCGGTCGATCCCCACGCGTTCGAGGCGTGGCACACGGTCGTGGGGGTCGTCGACGACGTCCGCTTCCAGGATCTGACCTTCGCTCCGCCGCCGGCCTACTACGTGCCCTTCGCGCAGAACCCCGTGCGCGAGATGTACGCCGTCGTGGCCGGGTCGGGGGACGCGCGGGGGACGGGCTCGTCCGTGAAGGTCGCCGTCGCGGCGCTCGACGCGAGCGCGGCGCTGAGCGCGCCGCTCGACGTGGGCAGGCTCGTCACCGACGCGTACGGTGCGGTGCGCATCATGATGGCGCTCCTGGGTGTTCTGGCACTCCTCGCGACGCTGCTCGGCGCGGTTGGGCTGTACGGCTCCCTCGCCAGCTACGTGACGCGCCACCGCGTCGAGCTGAGCACGCGGCTGGCCCTGGGCGCGCGCCCGGAGCGGATCTTCCGCAGCGTCGTGGGCGTCGGCGCCGCGCTCACCGCGGCCGGCATCGTGCTCGGGAGCGGACTGGCCGTGCTCGCGGGCGGGCTGGTGCGCAGCCTCCTGGTCGGGGTGTCGCCGCTCGACCCCGCCTCGTTCGGCGTGACAGCGGTCGCGCTGGCCCTGGTCGGGATCGTCGCGGCCGCCGTCCCCGCCCTGAGGGCGGCCACGGTGCCGCCGGCGCAGGTGCTGAGAGAAGGATGACAGGAGGAGGGCCCGATCGGGCGCGGACGGACGAGGGATGCGAAGAGGTGGTGCATGGTGAACGCGAGACGGGTGGGTGGAAGGGGCCTCGTGGGGACGGGGGCGCTCGTGCTGGCGCTGGCGGCGGCGCTGATGGTGGCGCCTCACGGCCTGGCCGCGCAGAGCGGACCCCAGGTGAAGGGCACCTGGGCGCTCGCGCTGGAGGGCGCCTTCGCGAGCGAGAGCTGGGCGCTCGAGGTGGCCGGCGAGGGTGAGGCGCTCACGGCGACGCTCGTGATGGGCGGCATGGGGCGCGCGCCCCTCCAGGACGTCGCGCTGAAGGGGGACACGCTGAGCGGGCACTTCACCGCGAACATGCACGGCCAGGAGATGCACGTGGTGGTGACCACGGCGATCGAGGGCGACGCCTGCAAGGGGGCCGTGACCGGCTTCCCCATGGGTGACGTCCCCTTCACCGGGCACCGGGAGAAGAGCTGACCCGCACGGGCGGGGCACGGCGTCGCGTGCCCCGCCCGGGCGCTCCTGTCGCGGCGCCGTCCGTCAGCGCAGGTCGGCCGCCTCGTACAGGGGGCGGACGTCGAGCGTGGACGCGAGGAGCTCCTGGTAGGGCATCGCCCACGGCATCGCGTCGTCGATCGTGGGCACCTCGATCATGGCGTAGCCCGCGATCAGCTCCTTCGACTCGGTGAAGGGGCCGTCGAGGACGCGCGCCTTCCCGCCCTCGCGCACGATGCGCTTCGCGCGAGCCCCGGGCTGGAGCACCTCGCCCCCCAGGAAGACGCCCGCCGCCTTCGCGTCGTCGATCAGCGCGGCCACGGCCGCGCGTGCCTCCGCGTCGGGGAGCACGCCCGCCTCGCTCGCGGCGTCCGCCTTCACGACCGCCATGTAGCGCGTCGTCGGGTCGTCGGCGGGGCGGGTGCCGAAGCCCAGGTCCCATGGCTCGGTGATCGGCCGGATGTCCACCTCCGCGTCGCCGACGATGGCGGCGAAGCGCGTGGCCCAGGCCACCACCTCGTCCCGCGAGCGCACGCGTAGCGCGCACAACGCGGCCGTGAGCTCGTTGCCGCCGGCGAAGGGCCCGGGCGTGACCGTGCGCGCGCCGCCGCGGAAGCGCACGCGCACGCCGAGCGAGCTGGCGCGCAGCCCCGTGCCGTCGCGGAAGATGCCGGCGGCGCCCATCTCCTCGATCGAGCGGCGCACCCCTGCGATGAGGGTGTCGGGCGGGCGCTTGTCCGCCTCGTTGTCGGCGTTCGTGGCATGCATCAGCATGACGCGCATGGTGTCTCCCGGTCGGCGGGTGCGAAGAAGTCGGTGAGGGCCGGGGCCAGCACGGCGGACTTCACCATGTGCGTCTGGCCGGGAAGGGTCCGGTAGGCGGCCACCGGGAGCGCGTCGGCGAGCGCCCTCACACCGTTGCGCATCCACGCGGGGCTCTTGCCGCCGTCCATCACGAGGCACGGAGCGGCGAGGCCGCGCCAGCGCCCGGACGGGAGCGCCCGGCCGGACTGCAGGCCGCGCAGCGTGGACAGATCGTACGGCACGGTGTGGGCGACCGCGGCCATCCGCTTCCACGACGGGAAGAGCCGCATGAGCAGGACGACGATCCCCGGCACGCCCACGACGCGCAAGAAGCGACGCACCACCTCGGCCCGATTCCCGTCGGCGAGGAGACGCTGCAGGCCCGGGACGAAGTCGTCCGGGACCGGGTCGCGCGCCGCGTCGACGATGAGCGGCGGCTCGTAGAGCGCCACCCTCGAGACCGGGAGCCCGCGCGCCGCCGCCTCGAGCGCCAGCACGGCGCCGGAGGAGATGCCGAACAGGTGCGCGGACCCTCCGACCGCGTCGATCAGCGCGGCCACGTCCTCCACCTCGCGCTCGACGGACCAGGGGAGCGTGTCGCCGCTCGCGCCGCGGCCGCGCCGGTCGTAGAGCACGACGGTGAAGCGGTCCTGGAGCCGCCCGGCCAGGTCGGGCATCGGGCCCATCCCCCGGTGGCAGAGGGCCCCGTCCACCAGGACCAGGGGAGGGCCGTCGCCCCGTAGCTCGTAGGCGATCTCGGTTCCGTCGCGGGACGTCACGGTGCTCATGGGCAGGCTCGCTGGCTCGGGTTGCGTCGGGAGCCGCAGTTCCGGGATGCGTTCCCCCGGGCCCGGCTCCACCCTGTCGTCGAACGAGGGATGCGGGATTCGACACGCCTCCCGCCGGCGCCGCTGGGGTGCGGGGTTGCCGGCACCGCGCGCCGCGCCGAGCTTGCCGCCCATGGACGATCCGCTGGTCGGTCTCGCCGTCGTGGCGCTCGTGGGCGCCGCGCTTCTTCGGCGTGCTCGGCGCGCGCACGCCGCCCGACCGCGTCTACAAGCTCTCGCGCGGGGGGATGATGCGCACGCGCACGGCCCTGCTCGCGTGTGCGGCGATCTGCGCGGTCACCGCCGTCGCCGCCCTCCTCGCCCGCCCCGTCGTGCCCTGACGCGCGCCGTCGTGCCTCAGTCGGAGATCCGTCCGACCAGGAAGGGCTGCGTGGTGGGGCCAGGCGAGCCGCCCGTGGGCTCCTCGCTCACCGCGGTGACGTCGAAGGAGAGCTCGGCGGGGATGGTGAGCGCCACGACCGCGCTCCCGTCCGCGCCGGTGTCGAAGACGCCGAGCGACACGGGCGTACCCCCGCTCGGGATCCCCCAGAGCTGATAGGTCCGTCCCTCGGGGGCGGGCGGGAGCTGCGCGACGGACAGCACCACCTGCGCGCGCGACGGGCTCCAGATGAGGCGCGCCGACGGCGGACGGTCGGTGGACACCAGGTGCGCCTCCCGCACATCCACGCCCAGCGCCAGCGCGAGGAGGGAGTCGCGCGCGGCGAGCTCGGCGGCCTGCTGGCCGTTCGTCGCCTCCAGCGTCGCGACGCGCGCGCGGAGCTCCACGACGCGCGAGCGGTTGGACCACCACCCGAAGAGGCCCACCGCCGCGATCGCCGCCGCCGCCGCGAGCGCGAAGCGCAGCCGCGGACGCGGAGCCGGCCGCGCCGCGGGCGCCGAGGGTGCCGCCGCCGCCGCGGGGCCGTCCGCGCGCGCCGCGCGCGCCCGCTCCAGCACGCGCTCCCGCACGTGGGGCGGGGGCGAGACCTCGGGGACCGCCTCAGCCAGCGCCGCGACGGTCTCGCGGTACCGCGCCAGCTCCTCCCGGCACACGTGGCACACGGACAGGTGCGCCTCGAAGGCCACCGCCTCGCCGGCGTCGAGCGCGCCGAGGGCGTACGCCGCGACGGCGTCGTGGATCGTCCCGCTCATGCTTCCCCCCGGCGCGCCAGCGGCGCGAGCGCATCCCGCAGCTTCTGCATCGCCGATCGGATGCGGGTCTTCACCGTGCCCAGCGGTTCGTCCAGTCGCTCGGCGATCTCCCGCTGGCTCAACCCCTCGAAGTAGGCCAGCTCGATCGCCCGCCGCTGCGCCTCCGGGAGATCCGCCAGCGCCGCTCCCACCCGACCCCGCAGCTCCGACATCTCCGGGCCGCGCTCGGGATCGGGCCCCGCGCCGGACACGGGAACGGCGAAGGAGCCCCCGTCCATCGCGGCTGCACGTTCGATCCTGGCGGAGCGTCGCGACCGTGAGCGCACCCGGTCGAGAGACCGGCTGCGCGCCAGCGTGAAGAGCCAGGCCGCCACCGCGCCACGGCCCGCATCGTACGCGCCGGCGGACCTCCACGCGTGGACGAAGACGTCCGTGGTCACCTCGTCCGCGTCCGCGGACTCGCCTACGACCGCCCGCGCCACCGCGTAGACCTTGCTCGCGTGCCGGTCGTAGAGCTCCGCCAGAGCCGTCTCGTCGCCGCGCGCCATGCGGTCCACGAGGAGCACATCGTCGGATCCTGCGGAGGAATCGCGGACCATCGGGCGGGGCAGGGGAGCGTGACGAGAAGTGCCAAGATCGCCCTCCATGCTACGGGTGGCAACGGCCCGCGGGGGGGGTCTGGGCCCGCACCCCCCCTACGGCGCCGCTCCGCCGGGCGGATGCAAGGAGGCCTGCGGGCGGCGGACGCCGACACGAGGTGTCGCCGGGGCATCGGGCGGGGCCGAGACGGCCCCGCCCCGCGCTACCGCAAGCCGCGCTCCGTTACGAGGTACATCGCGAAGGTGCCCAGCCAATGCCCACCGACGTAGTGCTCCCCTGTGACGGCGGCGAGGCCCTCGGTGCGGTGGGTGCGGGCGGCCGCGCGTAGCGCCGGAAGGCGCGGATCGTCTGCCGGGAGCCCGGAGGCGATCCCGTCGAGCATCCAGGCGCGGCTCAGGTTGAGCCCGTCCAGGTGGGCGAGCTTGGGGTCGGCCCGGTCCGTCACCACGGCGGTGGGGAGCCACGCGCCCCCGTCGTCCACGCGCGGCAGCCCCGGAAGGAAGGCGCCCAGCCAGCGGGCGAACCCGGCCGGCGGGAGGACGCGCCGGACCAGGTCGGCCTCCGCCAGGCACGGCGAAAGGAAGTCCTGCCCGGACGGTTCGTAGGCGAGGGGGCAGTCGCGGTCGCGGAGATACAGCGTGCGGACGCGCTCGTCGACGAGGCCGAGCATCGCGCTGTCGCCCACCGAGGCCGACCGGTCCCGGATGAGCCCGAACGCGAACGCAGTCTGCGCGTGCTCGCCGGTGCGGATCGGGTTGGTGAGCTTCGGCATCCAGTCGCTCAGTCGGGCGACGACCGCCCGCTCCAGGGGCTCGAGCGCGCGGCTCCACCGACGCGCTTGGGGGTCGTCCCAGGCGCGCAGCTCCGCCCCGAGCTGGAGGAGCCACGCCAGTCCGTAGGGCCGCTCGAAGTGCTCCCGCCCCTCACCCCGAAGGTAGCGCACCTCTCCGGCGACGTGCTCCGGCGTCAGGCTCTCGTCGAGGGCTGCGCGGGCACGTCGCGCCAGGTCGGTCCCGGGCGCGAGGCGCGCGAGGCGGGCGAGGAGCCAGTGCCCGTGCACCGACGAGTGCCAGTCGTAGCAGCCGTAGAACGCGGGCGTGAGCTCGCGCGGCGGGAGCGCGTCGGCGTCGCTCTGCATGACGTGGCTGATCTGGTTGGGATACTGCTGGTGCACGCACGCCAGGGCGAGCTCCCCGAACCGGCGTGCGAACGTGCTGTCGATCGCCTGGCCGCTCAGGGCCAGCGGCGCGACGCCGAGGAGGAGGATGGGGAGGAGCGACGATGTGGGGCGCATGGGCGGCTCGCTTCGCTGGAGGGCGCCGCATGGTGCGACGGGGCGGAGCGCGCCACAAGGGCGCCCAGGGGCGCCCCGGCGCCTTCGTTCAGCCGCCGGTGCGCACGATCAGCCAGGCCAGCCCGAACACCACGACCCCGGCCACCGCACGATCGACCGGGGCCCACGCGAAGAAGCTCCGGCTGAGCAGGGCGATCCCGATCATCGTCGTCGTGAACATCACCAGCGTCTGCAGCTCGGCCACGGTGATCCCCACCTGGCGCAGGTAGCGGATCGCCAGCCACTGGAGCGTGGTCCCGACCGAGAAGCCGAAGGCGGACCGGCCCACCTCACCCCAGACGAGCACGTCGTGCCGCCAGATCCGCGACGCGTGGACGAACCCGCCGGCGTCGCCCAGCCCGGACAGGACGCACAGGACGAGGGCCAGCGCGATCGGGCGCGCGAGGACCAGGGCGGACGCGGACGCGGCGAGCGCCTGGCTCACGACGACACCCTTGCCTGGGGCATCCGGATCATCGACCACATGGGTTGGCTCCGTTCTGGTGCGGATATCAACCCAGCGTCGTTTCCGCGAAAAGGTGGACATCGGCTCGCGGGACCGGCGGCGCGGACGCCTACCCCTCCGCCGGGTCGCCGGACACCCGCTGATCCTCGTAGCGCCCTGCCTCCTCCGCGCGCCCCGTGGCGCGGTAGAGGCGGGCCAGCTGCTCGAGCACGCCGTTCCAGGTGCGCGCCTCCTCGGCGCGGCGCGGCTCGAGCGACCGGTAGGCGTCGAGCAGGGGCGGCTCCGCCTCGGCGTAGCGTCGCAGATCGACGAGGCAGACACCCAGCGCGAGCCGCACCTGCGCCGTCCACGGGTGGGCGTCGCCGAGCGTCGCGAGCCGGATCCTGAGAGCCTCCCGGAAGACCGTCGTCGCTTCCTGGTGGCGGCCGAGCTGGTGCAGGGAGCGACCGATGCTGTTCTCCATGGTCGCCACCGACGGGTGGTCCGGGCCGATCACCTCGCGGAGGAGATCCACCGCCTCCCGCTTCCGCGCCAGCGCCTCGTCCACCCGTCCGCGGTCGCCCATGACCTGTGCGAGGTTGAACATCGTCTCCGCCACCGGGCGACGCCGGTCGCCGGGGAGCGCGGCGTGCATCGCGAGCGCCTCGGTGAAGAGGCTCTCCGCGAGCTCGAGGTCGCCGCGACGCTGGTGCGCGGCGGCGAGGTTGTTGAGCGCGGCCGCCGTGCGCTGGTGCGGGACCGGGAGGTTCGCCTCCAGGATCGCCAGCGCCTCCTCGTGGAGGCGGATCGACGCGTCGAGCTGGCCCTGCGCGGCCTTCAGGTTGGCCAACGCCCCGATCAGCCCGGCCACGCGGGGGTGGTCCACGGCCACGCCGCTCCGCCCGAGGGCGATCGCGCGCTCGAGCAGCGTATCGGCCTCGGCGCGCCTCGACTGGGCAGCGGCCGCCATCGCGAGGTTGCCGACGAGGGGCGCGAGCTCCGGGTCGTCTGGTCCCGAGACCGCCTCGCCCAGGTCGAGCGCCTCCCGGTACGCGGCCTCCGCGTCCGCGAAGCGACCCTGCGCCTGGAGGGCGTTGCCGAGCGCGCTCAGGATCTTCGAGCGCTCGCTCCGGTTGGCTGAGTCCGCGGGAAGCGCCGCCAGGGCGTCACGGAAGAGCGCTTCGGCCGCGGGCGCCCGGCCGTCCTGCCAGAGCACCTCGCCCAACGCGCGGCGGGACGCGGCGAGGTCGAGCGGTGCGGTGCCCGGGTCGTCCGACCGGATCCGGACCGCCTCCTCGAGGATCGGCGTCGCGACGTCGAGTCGACCGAGGTTCGCCTGCGCCTTCCCGATCACGGTCAGCAGGCGCGCCTGGACGGCCGGACGGTCGGCGAGCTCCGCGCGCGCCTTGCGCGCGCCATCGTCGAGGATGTCGCGCACGCGCAGCGTGTCCATGCGGCTCCCGTCCGCGCCGAACGGGTCCGCCGACGAGAAGAGCGTCTCGAGGAAGCGGGAGACCTCCACCGCGACGTCCCGCTCCTCGGCGATGGTGCGCGCCTGGGCCCGGCTGGTCACGCCGAACCGGACGGACACCGCCGCGAGCGCCACCAGCGCGAGGAGGAGCGCCGCGGAGGCGGTCACCCCGACCCGATGGCGCTTGAGGAACCGGGAAGCCGCGTAGGTGAGCGACTCGGGACGCGCGCGCACGGGGAAGCCGTCGCGATGGCGCCGCACGTCGTCGGCCAGGTCGGCCACCGAGTGGAACCGTCGCTCCGGCTCCTTCCTGAGCGCCTTGAGGACGATGCTGTCCAGGTCGCCGGCGATCCGCTCCGGCGCCACGGGCGCGCGGTCGAGGCCGACCGCCGCGAGGCGCGCGCGCTCCCCTGCGGCCACGCTCGGCCGATCGGGCTCCGCCCCGCACACCGCACGGTGCATCTCCCCGGCCGGCACGAGATGGAAGGGCCTCGATCCCGACAGGAGCTCGTACAGCAGGACGCCGAGCGCATAGCCGTCGGTGGCGGTGGTGGCGGTGGTGCCGAGGAACTGCTCGGGTGCGGCGTGCTCGGGGGTGAGGAGAAGGAGGTCGCCGGTCGGCGTCTCGCCGAGCGGATCGTGGTCGACCAGCTTCGCGATCCCGAAGTCGAGCAGGCGCACGTCGCCGTTCTCGGTGACCAGGATGTTGCTCGGCTTGAGGTCGCGATGGATCACGAGGTTGGAGTGCGCGTAGTGGACGGCGTCGCAGACGGCCAGGAACAGCCGCAGGCGGGCGTCGAGGCCGAGCTCGCGCTCGCGCGCCCAGGTCGTGATCGCGGCACCGTCGACGTACTGCATGACGAGGTACGGGCGGCCCAGCTCGGTGATGCCGCCGTCCAGGAGGGTGGCGATCCCCGGGTGCTGGAGCCGCGCGAGGATCTGCCGTTCGGTGCGGAAGCGGCGCATCAGCTCGACGCTGTCCCGTCCGGGGCGCATGAGCTTGATGGCCACCTGCTGCTCGTACAGGGCGTCGGCGCGGCGGGCCCGGTACACCTCGCCCATCCCCCCGCGCCCCACGAGCGCCTCGAGCTCGTAGACGCCGACCCGCGTGCCGGGGGGAGCGTCGGCGGCCGCGTCGGGCCCGAGCGAAGGAAGGAGGCCGAAGGGCTCCTTCGTGCCGCCCGCGCGGTAGTGCCCCGACAGCACCGCGTCGATCTCGTGCCGGAACGCCTGGTCGCCCCCGCAGATGCGGTCCAGGAACCCCGGCCGGTCCTCGGGCGGCAGCTCCAGGGCCCGGAAGAAGACGTCCTCGAGACGATCCCAGGTGTCGCGCTGCATGGTCACCTTGCCTGCCCGGGAGGCGCCGTGTACCTGTAGCGAGGCATCAACGGGGGACCCATCGATGACGAGCGGCCCGATCTCCACCTGTCTCGCCCGGCTCCGCGCCGGCGAGCGCGATGCCCTGGACCAGCTGTTCCCCTTCATCTACGACGAACTGAAGGTCGTCGCCAGATCCCAGCTGTCGCGGGAGGCGACCGGCCACACGCTCGGCGCCACCGCGCTCGTCCACGAGGCCTACGTCCGCCTCGCCGACCGGGAGCGGCTCGTGGCCGAGGACCGCGGCGAGTTCCTCGCGGTCGCGTCGCAGGCCATGCGCAGGATCCTCATCGACCACGCGCGCGCGCGCCGGAGGGTCAAGCGCGGCTCGGGCCGCATCCCGGTTCCGCTCGAGGAGATCGAAGCGCTGATGACCGATGAGTCGGCGACCGAGCTCCTCGCCCTCGACGATGCGCTCACCAGGCTCGCCGCGGTCCACGAGCGCGCCGCCCTGGTGGTCGAGCGGCGCTTCTTCGGAGACCTCACGCTCGAGGAGACCGCAGCGAGCCTGGGCGTCTCCCTCAAGACGGTCCAGCGTGACTGGCTGCTCGCGCGGGCATGGCTGCGCAAGGAGATCGAGCCCGACGTCGCCGTGCTCCAGACGCTGCGCTGACGCGCCCGCCGGGTCCCGCCGGCCCGGGATCGGGCCGGCGGGGAGCCCGCCGCGGGTGGGGGAGACGGGAGCGTTCCTCCGGAATCGGGAGCCGCGGTGCATGGCCGGTCTCCGGGTCAGGGCTCGATGTAGCGGATGCGGAGCGTCGGCACGGCCGCCGACGAGCCCGAGTACTCGCGGGAGTAGGCGCGCTTGAGCGGCCCGTCACCGCGGAACGCGAACCCGTGGTTGGCGCGGGCGTCGCTCGCCCAGCCGGCGACCACGCTCTTGACGTCCCAGGTGACGCTGGCGCCACCGGTCACGGTCCGCGTGTAGCCGCGCCAATGGACACTCGGCTGGTTCGCGGCGGTCAGCTCCGCCTCCCTCCACGACTCCCGCACGACGCCGACCTCGACGTCGTTGGCGCCCAGGTCGTCGTCCCGGAAGGTGAGCACGAGCTCAGCGGCGTTGATGACGGCGGATTCGGGGAGCTCACTCAGGTCGAAGTGCACGAAGGAGACCTTGTCGGGCAGACCCACCATCAGGTCGCCCGTGCCGAGGTTGTCGCTCGTGGCGCCCTGTACCCGGGCGTCGGCGTTGGCGTGGATCATCAGGACCTCGATCGGCTTCGAGGCGACGGGTGACGGGTGCGACGGGCGCTGCGTGTTCATGGATCCCTCCCCAGAAGAGTCGATGTCGGAACCGACGGTTCCGGACAGGTCAGCGTCGGCGAGCGGCGGACCTGGACATCGTCGCTTCGGGCGCGAGCCGGTGCGCCGTCGCGCACGATCCTTGACGCCCATCGGGGGCGACTATTTCGGGACGATGGGGATCTCGCTGCTGGCCGGTCGAATCCTGGACCCTGGCGACGACGTAGTGGGGCCGACCAACGTGGTCGTCAGCGCCTCGGCTGCGCATCAGCTGTGGCCCGATCGGGACCCGCTCGGGCGCCGGCTCGCGATGTCCGGGAACGACACGACCAACTGGCTCACCGTCGTGGGCGTGGTCGAGGACATCCTCGTGGACGACCTGGCACAGGAGGCTTCCAGCCCGATGGTCTACCTCCCCATGGTGGGGCCGAACCCGAGGCGATGGGCGGTGGGCTCGCCCGCCTACGTGGTGAAGACGCCGCGCGCCGACGACATCGCCCCGGAGGTCCGCGAGCTGATGCGGCAGTACGTGCCCGAGTCGCCGATGTACAGCGTGTTCACGATGGAGGCGCTCGCGGAGCGGTCCATGGCCAAGCTGTCCTTCACGATGCTCATGCTGGCGCTCGCCTCGGGGCTGGCGCTCACGCTCGGCGCGGTGGGGCTGTACGGCGTGCTCTCGTACGTGGTCGCCAACAGGGCGCAGGAGATCGCGGTGCGCATGGCGCTGGGCGCGCGGGCCGGGCGGGTCCTGCGCATGGTCGTCCTGCAGGGCGCGAGGATCACGATGGCGGGTGTCGTCGTCGGCCTCGTGGCCGCCTTCTTCCTCACGCGCCTGCTGGGCTCGCTCGTGTTCGGCGTGGGCACGCTGGACGTGCCGACCTTCGCGGTCATGTCGACCCTGATGGTCGCGGTAGCGCTGCTGGCGAGCTACATCCCCGCGCGGAGAGCCTCCGCGGTGGACCCCATGCGCTCGCTCAGGGCCGAGTAGACATCGTGGCGCGTAGACTGCTTCCACTCATCGTCCTCCTCCTTCTCGTCGCGTGCGACCCGCGCGCTCGCGAGGCCCGCGAGCTGCGCGCGTCGTGCTCGGCGGGGGACGCGGCCGCCTGCGATCGCCTCGGCTACCAGAACTTCCGGGGCGACCACGTGCTGAGGGACTGGCGTCGTGCGGCGGACCTCTTCCAGGCGGCCTGCGACGGCGGCGAGGGCGAGGGGTGCGTGCGCCTCGCCCGCCTGCACGTGGACGCCTCCGCCGAGCGGCGCGGCGTGGCGTTCGACTCGACGGTCGCCGCCCGCCTCCTCGAGCAGGGGTGCGACCGGGGGATGCTGGTGGGCTGTACGGAGCTCGGCGACATGTACGCCGAGACGGACAGCGTGGTGCCCGACGTGCAGGCGAAGGGCGTCCTCCAGGACTTCTCCCGGGCGGCGTCGCTCTACGGCAGGGCGTGCGACGGCGGCGAGCTGCCCGGGTGCGCGCGCCTCGGCGTGCTGTACCGCGACGGCACGGGCGTCGAGCGGGACGCGGCGCGCGCCGTGGCCCTCTACACGCGGGCGTGCGACGGGGGCGCGCCGCTCGGGTGCGCGCGCCTCGGCGAGGCGTACGCCGCGGGCACCGGCGTGGACGCCGACCCCGGGCGCGCCGCCGACCTCTTCGAGAAGGCGTGCGCGAGCGAGATGATCGGCTGCTTCCGCCTCGCCGAGCTGCTCGTGCGCGACGGCGGGTCGGCGGATCGCGCGGTCGAGCTGTTCGACAAGGCCTGCGACGGCACGCTCGCGCACGGCGACGGCTCCCCACCCGTGTCCGAGAGCTGCTTCAGGCTCGGCGAGATGTACGCCAACGGCTCGGGCGTGGACCGCGACGTCTACCGGGCCGGCAGCTACTTCCGGCGCGCGTGCCGGCTCGGATACCAGGAAGCGTGCAGGCGCTCGTGACAACGACCCTCCCCCCACCCGGAGCGGCACCCGATGGAACCCCTCGTCTCCGCCGAGAGGCTCACCAAGCACTACGGCGACGTGGTCGCGCTCGGCGGCGTCAGCTTCGGCATCCACGACGGGATCACCGGGCTCCTCGGTGAGAACGGCGCCGGCAAGAGCACGGCGATCAAGATCTTCCTCGGCCTCCTGAAGCCGACGTCCGGCACGGCGATCGTGCTCGGCGAGGAGGCGGCGAGGAGCCCCGGGGCGCGCGCGCGGCTCGGGTACATGCCCGAGCACGACTGCCTCCCGGGCTCCGTGAGCGCCGCGGAGTTCCTCACGCACATGGCCGAGGCGAGCGGCCTGCCGCCGTCGCGGGCGCGCACGCGGGCTGCGGACACGCTGCGCCACGCGGGGCTGTTCGAGGAGCGCTACCGCCCCATCGGAGGCTACTCGACGGGGATGAAGCAGCGGGTCAAGCTGGCGCAGGCGCTCGTCCACGACCCTCTCATCGTCTTCCTCGACGAGCCCACGGCCGGGCTCGACCCCGCCGGGCGCGAGGAGATGCTCGACCTCGTGCGGAAGACGCACCGCGAGTTCGGCATCAGCATCCTGCTCTCGTCGCACCTCATGGCCGACGTGGAGCGCACCTGCGACCGGATCCTCGTGTTGCAGGGCGGCCGCCTCGTCCAGTCGGGGGAGGTGAGCACGTTCACCTCGGAGACCGAGAGCGTCTTCATCGAGGTCGACGCGAACCGCGACGGCGTGATGGCGGAGCTGGAGGCGGCCGGCGTGACCGTGCGCCGGGACGGGAGCGGGCTCCAGATCGACGGCGCCGACGCGTCGGTCTACGATCTCGTGCGCGACGCCGTGGTGGCTGCCCGGGCGCCGCTCCGGCGGATGGCGCCGCGCCGCCGGGCGCTCGCCGAGCTGTTCGCCCATGACGGCGAGGACTTGACCGGGGGCGGCCGATGAGCACACGCGCACCGGAGGCGTCGGCCCCGGGGGGCGGCCCGGCGGGGACCGTCTTCGACATCGGCTACCAGCGCTACGGCGGCCCGCGCGAGGGGCGGGGCAGGGTGCGGCTCGCGGTGTTCAAGGACGGCGTGCGCACAGCGCTCGGCCTCGGCCGCGGCGCGAAGGCCAAGGTGCTGCCATGGGCCTTCATCCTCCTCCTCGTCCTGATCGGTTTCATCATGGCCCTGGTGGCGGGCGCCGCGCTCCGTCTCGGCGGACCGGACGCGGTCGATCAGCTCCCGTCGCACTCGGACTTCTACGGCATCGCGTCGATCTTCTTCTTCGTCTTCGCCGCGGTCGTCGCGCCCGAGCTGCTGTGCCCCGACCGGCGCGACGGGGTCATCAACCTCTACCTCGTGCGGCCCCTCACCGGGTCGGACTACATCGTCGCGCGCTGGCTCGCGTTCCTCGCCGTGTCGCTCGGCGTGGCGTGGCTCCCGCAGCTCGTGCTCCTGGCCGGGTTGCTCCTGGGCAACCCCGACCCGGTTGCGTACCTGCGGGCGCACTGGCTGGACCTTCCCAGGATCCTCGCGGCCGGGGCCGCGCTCGCCGTTTACACGACCACGCTCGCCATGGTCGTCGCGGCCTTCACGACCCGGCGCGCCTACGCGTCCGTGTTCCTCGTGGGCCTGTTCGTGATCACGACCCCGTTCACCACCGGCCTCGCCTCGCAGGTGGGCGGCAGCACCGGCCGGTGGATCTCGATGTTCAACCTCAGCAACATCCCGGTGCACGTGAACGACCTGATCTTCGGCGAGCCCAGCGCGGTGACGCGGAGCGCGCCGGCGCGCGAGCTGCCGTCGTGGCTGCTCGCGGCCTGGTACGGGCTCTGGGTGGTGGTTCCCGGCGGGGTGCTGTGGGGGCGCTACCGGAGGCTGACGCCGTGAGCGCCCATGGCGCCCCGGTCATCCGGGTGGACCACGTCTCCCGCTGGTTCGGCAGCGTGGTCGCGGTGAGCGACGTCACCTTCGACATCGCGCCCGGCATCACCGGCCTGCTCGGTCCGAACGGCGCGGGCAAGACCACGCTGCTGCGCGTGATGACCGGGCTCGCCGGCGTCTCGGACGGGACGGTCACGATGTTCGGCGAGCCGGTGCGGGACAATCCGCCGCTGTACGGCCGCATCGGCGTGATGTCGGAGCACGAGACGGTCTACCCGTTCATGACGGGCCGCGAGTTCGTGCGCATGATGGGGCGGCTCCGGGGTGTCCCCGAGCCCGGCGCCGCCACCGAGCGCGCGATCGCGCTGGTCGACCTCCTGGCGGCGGCCGACCTGCCGATGGGGACGTATTCGCGCGGGATGCGCCAGCGCATGCGCCTCGCGGCGACGCTCGTCCACGATCCCGAGGTGCTGATCCTGGACGAGCCCCTCAACGGCGCGGACCCACGCCAGCGCGTCCACTTCCAGGGTCTGCTGCGCGAGCTCGCCGCCGAGGGGCGCACGATCGTGCTGTCGTCGCACATCCTCGAGGAGGTGGAGCAGCTCGCCGGGACCGTGCTCCTCATCATCAACGGAAAGCTGGCAGCGTCCGGCGGCTTCCGGGCGATCCGGGCGGCGCTGGACAAGCGCCCCTACCACGTCCGTGTGGTGGCCGACCGTCCGCGTGAGCTCGGCGCCGCCGTCGTGCGGCTCGATTCGGTCGACGCTGTGAACGTGGACCCGGACGGAGCGATCATCGTGCTGAGCAGCAAGGTGCGCGACCTGCAGGTGGAGCTGCCCCGGCTCGCGAAGGAGGCCGGGATCACGCTCCGCCGCATCGAGCCGCTGGACGACTCGCTCGAGAGCGTCTTCGGATACCTGGTGGAGGGCTGAGGATGGGATCCGTGTTCTCGCTCACGGTGCGGCAGCTGTCGGGACGATGGAGGCTGATCGTCCTGACGGTTCTCGCCGCGCTCCCCGTCTTCTTCACGGCCGTGGTGCTGCGCTCGGACTCGGCGCCCTTCATCGACGAGTTCGAGCTCATCGTGGTGAGCACCATGCTCGCGGGGTCGATCGCGCCGCTCATCGTGGTCGCGATTGCCACCGCCGCGTTCGCCAACGAGGTCGAGGACCGGACGCTCGCGAACCTCACGCTCGCGCCGATCCCCCGCTGGCAGATCGTGATCCCCAAGCTCGCCGCGGCGATCGCGGTGGCCGGTCCGTTCATCCTGGCGAGTGCGTTCCTGACGAGCTGGATCGCCTACAACCACGATCCGGTCGCCACCCTCGCCACCACCGTGGCGGCGCTCGCCGGCCTGCTCATGTACTCGGCGTTGTTCGTCTGGCTCGGCCTCGTCGCGCGCCAGGCCATCGGCTTCGGCCTGCTCTACATCGTGCTGTGGGAGGGCTTCTTCTCGCGGTACGTGTCCGGCATCCGGTTCCTGAGCATCCGCCACTACGCGCTCGCCCTGATGCACGGGCTCGATCCGCGCCGCTTCGTCGCGGACGCGCACGTGGGCCTCGTCACGGCCGTGGTGGTGCCTGCCGTGGTGTGCGCGCTCTTCGTGTGGCTGTCGTCGCGTCGGCTCCGGACGATGGACGTGCCCTGAGGCGAGGGGGGTGTGGTCGCGAGCGATCTCTCCGTGGGCTCGCGCCGCGTTCCGGGAACGCAGAACGGGGAGCCCGGCATCCGGGCCCCCCGTCCGGTGGTGTGGGGGGACGGGGGGCGTGAGCCCCCCTCCCACCCGATCGAAGCACCTGCCACCGGCCTTGGATCGAACGAATCGACCCGCCCGGCCGCTACGCCTCCGTGAGCGTGCCTCCCTCACGGCGCCGACGAAGCGCGACCCCGCCGAGCGCGAGGAGACCGGTGATCATCATCACCCACGTGGACGGCTCGGGCACCGTGGAGGACACGCCCTCGAACGTCGCCGAGAAGTGCAGATCGGAGGTGAACCCCGAGCTCCACGTGTCGGTCGTGAACGCGGACGCGTCCTCACCGTTGTTGAGGAAGATGAAGCCGCCGCCGCTGTACTCGTCGGTGGGCGCGGCCTCCCACTGGATGTGGCCGTCCCCGGCGAGCCCCGACGTGCTCAGGAAGAGCGCGTAGGTGTTGCCGGGCGACAAGGACAGGCCGCCCGTGAGGAACGCATACTCGGTGAACGGCGTTGCCGGCGACGCGTTGTGCGTCACCACGCCGCTGGTGTACAGCGCCGAGCCCGTCGCCATCGAAGCGCCCGCATTCCACTCGTACACGTAGGCCCTGAACGAGAGGCTGGGGTTCGACGGGGTGGGGAAGTTCGTGGACGTTCGGCCGAGCCAGAAGGAGAAGGTCGTCAGGATGCGGCTCGTGAGGGCGGTGATCGTCTGCCCGTACGTCTGGGTGTTGGGCGTCCCTGCGTCCTTCCCCCACGACTGGATGAACGAGCCGCCACCGGCGCCGATCGTGGTCTGCCCGACCGCCGGCGTGGCTGCTCCGATGGCGAGCGCCAGCGCGGCTACCAGGGGGAGGAACTTGGGGTGTCGAGTCGGTGGGCTCATGGGCGCCTCGTTTTCTTTCAGGGGGGTAACGAGTCGGTGGCCGGATCGGTGCCGGACGCCTCGCTTTTTGCAAGAATCATTCCTCCGGTGGCACACCCGAGTCTGGGCCCAACCGCCCACTTCCCGCGCGGCTTCGTCCCCCCTCGGCGACCGGACATCCTCGCTGGCGCTTGTGGCGCGATTGTGACGTTTTTCTCGCGATCTGCGACATCCGGATCACGTACGTCGACGGCTCGGGCAGCGTGGACGACGGGCTGCCAGGCTGCGTTGGGATCAACGTCTTCCGGCGGGGGAGCCTGACGCGGCGGGCCGCAGGAGCGCTGCCAGGAGGGCGCACGCCGCCGCCGCGAGGCCCACCGCCACCAGCCCGGTCGGTCCGGGCACCGGCGCGGCGAGGGCGATGGCAGCGTAGACGCCCGATCCCACGACGACGGCGACGCTGGCGCGCCGCAGCTCGCCGCGGGGCCGGCGCTCCACCGGGGAGTCCAGGCGGGCGACGAGAGCCAGCAGCTCGGCGGTGGCCACCACGCCCGCGAGCGCCGGTACGAGGAGGAGCGCCACCGCGCTGTCTCGCCCGACCAGGACGCTCGCGACCGCCACCTGACCAGCGATCACCTGGAGCGCGATCGCCGCCGGGGAGAAGAGGGCGAGCCCGACCACCGAGACGTAGACGAGGGCGAGATCGACGTGCCAGTCGGGTCCGCCCATGCGGGCCACGAGGGCCGCGGTGAGCGCCCCGGTCAGGAGGGCGAGGAGAGCGAAGCGCCTGCGCGCGGGCCACCACGTGCCCCCCGGCGCGCGCGTGACGCGGGCCCCGCTCATCGGGCCGCGGCCCTCGACCGCGTGGGTTGCTGGAGCCCGTCCATCCGCCGGCGGAGCGTGAGCACCGCCGCGCCCACCCCCTCGGCGCCGCTCACGAGCGCGGTCGGCACGCCGCCGCGGTGCAGCGCGTGGCGCTCGGCCTCGCGCTGGGCGAGGCGGATGCGACGGACGGCGTCGTCGACGCGATCGCTCGAGGCCGCGACGAGGTCGGTCGTGTCGACGACGAGCGCCACGGTCGTGTGGCCCGCCCTCCGGTAGCGCATGAGCTCGGGCGCGAAGGTCTGCGAGCGCAGCGTCGTCACCCCCACGACGAGCGCGTCGCTCGGCACCACCGAACGGCTTCCGCGGCGCCTCCGACGCGACAGGTCCTCGGCTGCCTGCCCCACGCTCAGCAGCTCGTCGAGGAGCAGCCAGCGGGCCCGCCGTCCTCCGCGGGGCGGCAGCCACGCGGTGGTCCTCCCCTGCGCGAGGAGCCCCACGCGGTCCTGCGCGCGCAGGTGCACGGACGCCAGGGCCCACGCGGCCCGCGCCACGCGGGCCAGCGCCTCCATGCTCCGTGGCTCTCCGCTGAAGACCGCGTCGAGGAAGAGGAGGACGGTGCCGGTCCGCTCCGGGTGGCGCACCGTGACCCAGGGCGTGCCCAGCCTCGCGGACGTGCCCCACGACAGGTCGCGCAGGCGATCCCCGGGGCGATAGGGCCGCAGCTCCGCGAAGTCGATGCCCTGGCCGCGGAAGCGGGAGATGTGCATCCCCGCGATCGCGCGGGGCTCGGCCGGCCGGAGGAGGCGGTCCAGCCTCAGCCCTCCGGGGAGCACCCGCAGCGTCGGGGCGCGCGCGACCACGCGCTCCGTGACCAGGAAGCTCCCCGGGCGCCGAGCCCTCACCCAGAGCGCTCCCAGGTCGTGCGCGCCCCACGAGCGCGCCCGCAGCGTGAAGGGGAGCGTGACCGGCCCCCGGCCGAGTGGCAGCGACCAGCCGATCACGCCCTCCGGCTCCACCGGGTCGACGCCCCGCCAGCCGGACAGGAGCACGTCCACTTCGGCCTCGCCCTCCCAGTCGACGGCGACCGCCCCCTCGACCAGATCGCCCTCGATCGCGCGGTCGGCGTGGACGCTCACCTGGCCCATGAGGCCGCCCGGCTCCCGCGGAACCAGGGCGGCAGCCAGGAGCACGACGAAGGGCGCGCCCAGCGCCGCGAGCTCGGGGTGACCGGTGGCGATCGCCGCGATGAGCGCGCCCAGCCCCGCCACGAGGTAGGCGGGCAGCCGTGGGTCGGCCCGGCGGCGGACAGCCTCCCCTCCGGCCTCCGCGACCGCGGGCGCCACCCTCGCCGCGCCTTCGGGGGCGCTCACGTCCCCTGCGGCACCGGGACGCTGTCGACCGCCCGGCGCACGACGTCCTCGGGGTCGACGCGCCGGGCCCAGGCGCCGTCGCTCAGGACCACCCGGTGCGCCAGGGCGGGCACCGCCATCTCGCGGATGTCGTCGGGCCCCACGTACTCGCGGCCCGCCAGGAGCGCCGCGGCGCGTGTCAGCTTCACCAGGGCGAGCGTTCCGCGCGGGCTCGACCCCACGGCGAGGTGGGCTTCGTTGCGCGTGGCGCGCACCAGGGCGACGCAGTACGCGAGGAGCCGCCGGTCGAAGTGGATGTGCTCGAGCGCTCCCTGCACGGCCGCGAAGGTCGCCTCGTCGCACGCGGCATGGAGCTCGACCTCGTCGGTGCGCCGGTCGATCCGGTCCGCCAGGAGCGTGACCTCGTCGTCCTCGCCCGGATAGCCCATCGTCGTGCGCAGGAGGAAGCGGTCGAGCTGCGCCTCGGGGAGCGGGTAGGTGCCCTCGGACTCGATGGGGTTCTGGGTGGCGATCACGAGGAAGGGGCGCGGAAGCCGATGCGTGACACCGTCGGCCGTTACCTGGTGTTCCTGCATGGCCTCGAGGAGCGCCGCCTGGGTCTTGGCGGGTGCGCGGTTCACCTCGTCCGCGAGGAGGAGGTTGGTGAAGACCGGGCCGGGCCGGAACTCGGGGAGGTGGGTGGCGAGGTCGAGCACGAGCGACCCGGTGATGTCCGCCGGGAGCACGTCAGGCGTGAACTGCACGCGCGAGAAGCCCAGGCCGGCGGCCGCGGCGATGGAGCGGGCGGTGAGCGTCTTGGCCACGCCGGGAACGTCGTCGAGGAGGACGTGCCCGTCGGCGAGGAGGCCCGCCAGGATCAGGCGGACCACCTCCCGCTTGCCGATCACGGCGCGGCACACCTCGTCGAGGATGCCCTCGACCACGCGGGCCGCCTCCTCGAACGGCAGCGCCGTCGTTTCGTCTGCACCGGGGCCGGCGGGACGGGGGGCGGGGGGATTCGGAGAGATCGTCATGGCGCGTGCGGGTCACGGGGAACGTGGCCGGGGCGCGGGGGCACGCCGCCGGGGTCGAAGCGCTCGAGCTCGTCGAGGACGTGGTGGACCACCTCGGCGACCTCGCGGACGTCGGGACTGAACGTCCCACGCCAGCCCTGCCCGGGGCGGGGCTCGGTCGTCAGGATGGACCAGGTGAGCGGAGAGAGCCGGGACCGGGCGGTAGGGGGCGGAGGCCCTCCACCCGGATCGAGGTCGAGCGCGGCACCGATGAGCGGCCGAAGCGCACGCAGTATATCCGCGGGCATCGGAGGGCCGTCCGCGACAGGCTGCCGGCGCCCGGAGAGCTTCGTGTGGAGGACGTCCGCCTCGTCCACCGGCTCGTCGGCTCGCTCGTGTCGATCGCCGCCGCCGAAGGGGGACATCCACCTGTACGGCGACATCCACCCGGTCGGCGGCACGCGTGTGGCGAGGGCGTACAGGGCGGCCGCCGCGGCCGCCGTGACGATGACGACCTGCACGATGCCCAGCGCATAGCGCGGCAGGGCGAGGAGGAGGACGCCGCCGATCAGGAGCGCGGCGGCGCCGACGCTCGCGGGACGGAGGCCGCGCTCGTTCACGTCCCGGCCTCCGCGTCCACGTGTATCCGCGAATACATCGCTTGCGGCCCGGCGCCGGCGCGCAGGCTCGCCAGGCTGGCGTCGAGCGCCCGGGCGGCCGCGGCCCGGTGCGCATCGGTGATCGGGCGCTCGCTGAACTGTGCCAGGACGTACAGGTCGGTCAGCCGGTGCAGGGGCTCGGGACGCACGCCCAGCGGTCCGAGCGCCCGGTGCAGGTGCTCGTGCGGAGCCTCCTGGGGGCGGCGCTGCGCCCCGGCCGCGGCGAGCGCGGCGAGGAGCCGGCGGTACGCGCCGGTGATCTGCGTGCGGGGATCGAGGCCGTCTCGCGCGATCTCGTCCAGGGAGGCCGAGAGCCCCGCCTCCGCCTCGGCGCGGTCGAGCGGGAGCCCAAGCTGGAAATCCGCCATGGTCGGTGGACCCCGCCGCATGGCTCGGAACGCCATCACCGCCACGAGGAGGAGGAGGAAGGGGAGGATGCTCCGCACGAGGCGCTGGAGGGGCGTGCCTACGAACCCGTCGGCGGCCTGGTGCGTCATCGCCCCGCCCGTCACCTCCTCACCCTGGGCGGGCCTGCCCGGAAGGACGGAGCTCCCCGAGATCGAGCCCGCGGGACGGGGTGGGCCCTCCGCCCCCGCGTTCCCGCGTCCGTGGGGGCCGCGCTGCGAGGACACGGGACCGCCGCGGCCGTCGGCGTGCCGGCGGGCGGGCGGGTGGGCGAAGAGCGCGGCCATCACCAGCACGCCCATGATCGTCGCCGCGGTGCGCACGGCCACCACGGTCGGGTCGGCGCCCCGGACGCCGGCGCCGCCGAGGCTGCGCCGCTGGGCGAGGAGGCTCGACAGCCCCACCGCGGCCGCGGCTGCGCCGAGCACACGGACGGCCCATGTCCACCCGGGCGCGAGCGTGGTCGGCGCGCCCAGGAGACGCAGGTCCCTCGTCGCGATCGCCACCACCGCGCTCGCCGCCAGCACGACCATGACGAGTGCGAGCGTCCGCCCCCGACCGGCGTCGGCCCCCGAGCCGTCCGCGGCCGGGCCTGGCGGAGCGGAGCCGTCTCGCTGTCGGCCGGTGGTCTCCACGGCGCACTCCCGGGTGCGAGGGAAGGTCTCGGGGCGCGGCTCCCCGCTGAAGAAGGGCGCCGGGCACCGAACGCGCAACCACGCGTCGCGATCCGCCGTTGAAAGCCGGCTCCCCATGCCTCGTACGATGACGGCATGACGATCCTGACACCGATCACCCGGCGTGACTTCGTGCGCGGCTCCATCGGCGCGCTCGCGGTCACAGGCATGTCGGGATGCTTCAAGGACCTGACCGCATACGAGGACGGCCCCCGCCTCGTCTCCCGCCCGTCGGACCCGACGCGGGCGCCGGTGAAGGGGACGATCCGGGACCTCGGGCTGGGGGGCGGGCGCGACGGCTACCTCTACGTCCCCGAGAGCTACACGGACGACGAGCCGATGCCGCTCTTCGTCGCGATGCACGGCGCGGGCGGGAAGGGGCGTGACTGGGCCAGCTACCCGGCGCGCGCCGAGGCCCACGGGATGATCGTGCTCGCCCCGGATTCGCGCGGCCGGACGTGGGACGTCGTCAGCGGGCTGTTCGGCCCCGACGTGCGCTTCCTCGACCAGGCGCTCGCGCACACCTTCGAGCAGTGCCGCGTCGATACCTCGCACATCGTGCTCGGGGGCTTCTCGGACGGCGCCTCCTACGCGCTGTCGCTCGGCGTCGCCAACGGCGACCTCTTCACGCACCTGGTGGCGTACTCGCCCGGCTTCATCGCCCCCGGGCACCCGCTCACCGGCAAGCCGCCGATCTTCATCTCGCACGGGCGCCAGGACCCCATCCTCTCGTTCCTGTACACGAGCCAGGACCTGGTGCCGTCGCTGGAGAGCGCGGGGTACGACGTCACCTTCCACCCCTTCGACGGCGACCACGGCGTGCCGGCCGACGTCTCCGAGGCCGCCCTCGGCTGGTGGCTCGGGGAGTAACCCCCGAACGGCTTGACACGCGCGGCGCGTCCGGGCCAGCTTCGCGCAGCCCGCCACCACGCCGCCACCGCCCCGGGGACGATACGACGATGTCGACGCTTTCGAGCCGCGTACACGCCGAGCGACTTCCCCTCCAACAGCGTCCGGAGCGGATCATGTGAGGGCCCGGCTCGTTCCGCGTCGCGAAACCGCCCCGGCCCCCCGAAGGCCGGGGCTTCGTTTTTTCCGGGCCCCGCCGCCCACCCCCCGCTCCCCTCCCAGGAGGCACCCATGAAGCTGATCACGGCGATCGTTCGGATGGAGAGGCTCGCCGAGGTCAAGTCCGCGCTCTTCCGGGCCGGCGTGACCGGCATGACCCTCGAGCGGGTGAGCGGTCACGGAGGCGAGCGGGAGGTGGTCGAGCACTACAGGTCCGAGACCGTCGTCCTCGAGTTCCACGAGAAGGTGAAGATCGACATCGCGGTGTCCGACCCGTTCGTGGAGCCGACCATCGACGCGATCGTGATGTCGGCGCGCACCGGCCAGGTCGGGGACGGGAAGATCTTCGTGCAGGACCTGGAGCGCGTGATCCGCATCCGCACGGGCGAACGGGACGTCGGGGCGCTGACGCCCGTCACCGCGGACGCGGTGCAGCGGGCGGCCCTGGCGGAGGAGGAGTCGTGACCGCCGAGTCGACGGTGGCGGCCGGGGACGTGGCGTGGGTGCTGACCTCGGCGGCTCTCGTGCTCGTCATGGTCCCGGGGCTGGCGCTCTTCTACGCGGGGCTGGTGCGCAGCAAGAGCACCCTCAACACGATGATGATGAGCATGGCCGCGCTCGGCGTCGTCGGGATCCAGTGGATCCTCGTCGGCTACTCGCTCTCCTTCCAGCCCGGCGGGGCCTGGATCGGCGGGTTGGAGTGGCTGGGGCTCCGAGGGGTGGGGGCCGCGCCGGAGGCGACGTACGCCGCGACCATCCCGCATCTGGTCTTCGTGATGTTCCAGGCGATGTTCGCCGTGATCACGGTGGCGCTCATATCGGGTGCGGTGGTCGAGCGCATGAGCTTCCGCGCGTACCTGCTCTTCGCCCTGGTGTGGACGACGATCGTGTACGACCCGCTGGCGCACTGGGTGTGGGGGGCGGGCGGGTGGCTGCGCGAGCTGGGCGCGCTCGACTTCGCGGGGGGCACGGTCGTGCACATCAGCGCGGGCACTTCGGCGCTGGTGGCGGCCATCCTGCTCGGACGTCGGCGCGACTACCGCATGGCGCCCCTGGTGCCGCACAACGTCCCGATCACCGTGCTGGGCGCGGGGCTCCTCTGGTTCGGCTGGTTCGGCTTCAACGCGGGCTCCGCGCTCGCCGCCGACGGTCTCGCCGCCCTCGCGTTCACGAACACCTTCGCGGCGGGTGCGGCGGCGCTCACGACGTGGATCGCGCTCGATCTCGGGCGCACCGGACGCGCCACGGCGGTGGGCGCGGCCACCGGGATCGTGGTGGGGCTGGTCGCTGTCACGCCCGCCGCCGGCTTCGTGACGCCGCTGTCCGCGATCTGGATCGGCGCGCTCGCCGCGGTCGCGAGCCACCTGGCGCTGGAGGTGCGCCGACGCCTCCCTGTGGACGACTCGCTCGAGGTGTTCTCCTGTCACGGTGTGGCGGGGATCGTGGGCGCGCTCCTCACCGGCGTCTTCGCGACGCGGACCGTGAACCCGGGCGGTGCGGACGGGCTGCTGGCCGGCAACGCGGGCCAGCTCGGCGTGCAGGCGGTCGCGGTGGTGGTCACGGTGGTGCTCGCGGGCGGCGTGACGGCGGTGGTGCTCGTCGCGATGCGGGCGTTCATGGGCATCCGCGTGCCGCTCGAGGCCGAGGTGCAGGGCGTGGACATCAGCGAGCACGGGGAGGAGGCATACTCGGGGAGCGACATCGGCACGCTCATCGGACGGCGTGCGACGGTGGGGCAGGGGGTGGTGCTCCCCGCCGCGCAGGTGCGCGGGATGAGCTGAAGCCGGGTGACGGGCGGGCCGGCGAGCGCGGTGCCGAATATGTTGGGCGGCGCCGGCACGCGGCATTCCACGGGGTAGGAGGGACCCTAGCGTCATGAAGACTCCGCCGATCGTCTCGGTCGTCCTGGCCGCCACCGCGCTCGCCCGTTGCGTCGGGGAGCCCCGTCGGTCCGAGCACGCCGCGCCCGACTACTCGGCGGTCAGCCGGGTCGACTCGGGCCGCCCCGTGACGGTCATGCTCACCGCCTACAGCACGACCCTCCTGGCCGACGGGAAGGATCGTGCGCGCCTGCGGATCGCGGTGACGGACAGCGCAGGCAGGGAGATCACGAGCGCCGGCGATTCGGTCCGCCTCTACCTGACGGGGGACGGTACGGTCACCTCGGCGGACGGGGCGAGCCTGCCCGTGGCCACCGACTCGTCGGGCGCACCCTACACGCCCACGCGCCTGGTCGACGGTGTGGCCGAGCTGTGGTTCCGGGCCGGCACGTCGCCCGATCGCGTGAAGGTGGAGGCCCGCTCCGGTGGGCTCGCGCCGGGCTCCCACGAGATCCACACGATCCCCGCGGACGTCCGGCTCATGACGCCGACGGTCGCGCAGCTTCCGGCCACGACGCGGCACGTGGGCCGGATGATCGGGGCGGACATCTCCTTCCTGCCGCAGATCGAGAACCGCGCGGGGCGCTTCTTCCGCGGGGCCGGGAGGTTCGTGGAGGACGGCCACGACGTGGACGCCGTCGCGCTCCTGAAGGAGCACGGCTTCAACTACGTCCGGCTGCGCATCTTCGACCACCCGGAGAACGAGCACGGCTACTCCCCCGGGCAGGGCTTCTGCGGCCTGGACTCCACGCTGAGCATGGCGCGGCGGGTCGTGGGCGCCGGGATGGGCCTCCTCCTCGACTTCCACTACAGCGACTACTGGGCCGACCCGCAGCAGCAGAACAAGCCGCAGGCGTGGGCCTCCCTCGACTACGCGACGCTGCAGGACTCGGTGCGCGGCTACACCGCCTCCGTGCTGCGGGCGCTGGCGGCGCAGGGGACGCTTCCCGACATGGTGCAGATCGGGAACGAGGTCAATCACGGGCTGCTCTGGCCCGACGGGCACATCGGCCACCCGGACCAGCTCGCCGGGCTCCTGCGCGCCGGCGTCGAGGGGGCGAGGGCCGTCGCCCCGGACATGCCCGTCATGATGCACCTCGCCCTCGGCGGGCAGAACCAGGAGGCGCGCTTCTGGCTGGACAACATGCTCGCGCGCGGCGTCGAGTTCGACGTGATCGGCCTCTCGTACTACCCACGCTGGCACGGCACCCTCGAGGACCTCGACCGCAACCTCCACGACCTGGTCGCCCGCTACCACAAGCCGGTGATCGTCGCGGAGTATTCGGACTTCAAGCGCGAGGTGGCCGACATCGTCTTCGCGCTCCCCGACGACATGGGGAGGGGCACGGCGATCTGGGAGCCGCTCGGACCCGGGAGCGGCCTCTTCGACCGCGAGGGGAACGTGACGGACCTGATGCAGGTCTACGACCGGCTGAGCGCGGCGTACCTGGGATCCGACGGGGGCTGATCGACGCGACCCTGGGAGGTGGGCCTGGGGAGACACGGACAGTAACCGGGCCCCCCCGGTGTGGAAACGCAAGAGACACCTGTCCGCACATGCCTCGAATCCAGGTGTCACGAGTCGCGATGGGGTTTACAGCCCCGCCGAAGGTCACGCCGCCACGAAGATCTTGCGAAGTCGCGGCCGGCGCCGCATCATACCGAACAAAACCCGAATATCGCACCTGCGACCCGCCCGATACGGAGGTTTCGGAATGTCCAGCAAGCAAGACACCCCGACCGCAACGTTCATCTCTCCCGAGACACTCCTCGACCACTGGCAGGGGCACCGGCGCCTGACCCGTCGCGTGATCGAGGCGTTCCCCGCCGATCGGCTCTTCACCTTCTCCCTCGGCGGGATGCGCACCTTCGGGGAGATGGCGAACGAGCTGATCGCCATGGCGGCGCCGATGGTGCAGGGCCTCGCGACGGGCGACTGGGAGCCGTACTCGTCAGAGGCCTTCATCACGCGCGAGGACCTCCTGCACCACTGGGACGCGAGCACGAAGGAGATCGACGAGTTCTGGGGCGCGATCCCCTCCGAGCGCTTCTACGAGACCGTGACCTCCTTCGGCGAGTACACCGGGCCGGGCCACTGGCAGGTCCTCTACGTGATCGACAACGAGATCCACCATCGCGGGCAGGGCTACGTCTACCTGCGGGCGCTCGGGGTGGAGCCGCCCGCGTTCTACGAGCGCTGAGCGAAGCCGCAGGCGCTCCTCACAGCGGGATCGACCGCGACCTCGACCCCGACCTGCCGCTACGGTGCGGTGGCGGTCTGCGCGATCGCCCATCCGCTCCCGTGCTTGCCGAGCACACGTCGCCCGGTGCGGTACTCGCGGTGCCAGAACGCGTCGTTGAGCGACGAGATGCCCACGCCCTTCCCGGACGCGTGCGCGAAGTCACCGTTGCTCAGGTAGATGCCGACGTGGCGCTTCTTGAAGAGGCCGAGGAACCCGCCCGTCTTGAAGAAGACGAGGTCGCCCGCCTGGAGTGAGTCGACGGCCACGACGGAGCCCAGGCGCTCCTGCTCCTCGGCGGTGCGCGGAAGCTCGACCTCGAAGGCGCTCGCGAATACGGCCTGCGTGAACGCGGAGCAGTCCACCCCGTCCTTGGTCGTGCCGCCCCACTTGTAGGGCGTGCCCGACCAGGCGGCGGTCTGGGTGCGGATGCGCTCCTCGACCGATGGTCCCGACGAGCATGCGGCAGAGGCGACGACGAGGAGACCGAGGACGGCGAGCGCGCCTCGCGAGCGGACGAACGGGCGGGCGACTCGGCGGGAAGTGGTACCCATGCCCCTCCCCGTACCGAGAATCCCGGCAGCACACGGCCAGCGCATACTACTCTCCGCGTGGAATCCGGAACGACGGCGTTCCCTTGCAGGACGGACCGAGGATAAGATGCGGCGCGAGCGCGCGCCAGGATTTTCTCCCGGAGGCACCTTCTCAGCGGGCGGCGAAGAGGTCGAGCACCGGATCGGGCGGCTCGCGGCGACCCCGTGGCGATCCGGCTCGGCGCCGGCGCGCAGGGATCCGCGGGTGTCCCCTCCCGTCCACGAAGGCCGTCTCCACGTTCATGTCGGGGGCGAGGCGACGCAGGCGCGCCGCCCCGAGGGCGGAGCGGGCCTGGGGCGCTACCGGTCCGACCACGCGAAGGCGGAGCACCGCGTCGGAAGGCACGTCGGCCAGCGCGCCGTCGACCCGGTCGTGCAGGGCCGCGGCGTCCAGCCCGGTGGCATGCACCTCGGCGATCACCATCGGTCGGGCCGGGAGAGCGCGGAGGTCCGCGCGCACGCGCCACCGACCGGGGTGGCTCCCCGGCTCCACGTCGAGGACCACGTACCCCTTGGGCTCGTTCATCTCGGCGAAGGCGGTGCGCTCGACCGAGCCGGGGTAGATCACGGGGGCCGGCAGCGGCCTGCCCGCCAGGTCGAAGGTCAGGACCTGGTGGCGGTGGACGTGCCCGGTGAGGACGGCGGTGACTCCGGGGGGGATGTCGCGGCACCGGATCACGTCGGCGCCGTGCCTGAAGGTGAAGTTGGCGGGCCCGACGGTGGCACCTTCGAAGCAGTGGTGCACGCACAGGAGGGAGACGTCGTCCTCACCGGGTCGCCACCCGGTGGCCTCGAGGAGCTCCGGGAAACGTCTGCGCACCCCGCCGCGCTCGTAGGGGAAGCCGAGGAGAGCGACGCGGAGACCGCGCACCTGTGCGTGGTACGTGCGGGGTCGGTCGAAGAGGTGGATCCCCGGATGGCGCGCGAAGCGCGCATGCGGGATGCGGCCACGCTCGTGGTTGCCCGGGACCACGAAGACGGGCACGCCCGCGTCGGCCACGCGCCGGAGGGGCTCGAACGCCTGCGCGACCACCGTGGGGTGGGGGCGAGAGCGGTCGAAGACGTCCCCGGCATGGACGACGAGGTCCACCTCGCCGCGGAGCGCCGGCTCGAGCGCGCGCCGATGGTTGGCGAGGAAGTCGACGCCGCGCCGCCGCCGCCGGACGCGGGGTGCCACGGGCAGGTCGTAGCCGAGGTGCGAGTCGGCGAGGAGGAGGACGCGGAGGCTCATGGCCCCCGAACCTATGCCTTTCGGGGTTCATTCGGTAGCACGTCGTGGCGCTTGCGATATCCCCTGCTGCGCAGTTATCTAGGTTCGACGTGATTACTACAGTGAAGGGGATATCGCATGGGCCGCGCGCTCGGTGAGTTCGAACAGCTCGTCATGCTCGCTCTGGTGGAGATCGAGGACGACGCGTACGGCGCTTTGGTGGGGCGCGCGATCGAGGATCGGACCGGGCGGGAGGTGTCGGCCGGCGCCGTCTACACGGCGCTCGAGCGTCTTGTGCGGCGGGGGCTGGTGACCGACCGCGTCGGCGAGCCCACGCCGGAGCGCGGTGGTCGCCGCCGCAGGTACTACCGGCTCACGGCGGAGGGAGCGGGTACACTGCGACGGGCCATCGCCGTGATCCGCAACATGTCGGACGGCCTCCTGCCACGGCTCGAAGCGCTGGAGGGCGAGCGCCCGTGAGCCCGCCCAGGCTCCCCTGGCCGGAGCGGTTCGTGGTGTCCGTTCTGATCCGCGGCGAGGGTGCCGAGTTTCTGGTCGGTGACCTCGTCGAACGCTGGGCCGACGACCTGGGTGGAGGTGTGGCCCCGGCGGAGGCGAGACGTCGGCTCCGCCGCAACGTGCTGCGCACGATGGCGCACTGGTGGAAGCCGTCGGCGGTGCGGGCCCGCCGGCTCGTCGACGGCGGCGCGTGGGAGGACGGCCAGGCGGCAACGGTGGTCGACAAGGGAGGGAGGGGGATGGGGATGGGCGCAATCACGCAGGACCTGCGGGCCGCGACGCGAGGGGTCGCTCGAAATCCGGGCCTGGCCTTCGCGGTGGTCGTCACCCTCGCGCTGGGCATCGGCACCACCACGACGATCTTCAGCGTCGTCGAGGGGGTCGTGCTCCGCCCGCTCCCGTTCCGCGACCCGGGCACGCTGGTGAGCCTGGGCACGACCTTCCCCGGGCGGGAGTGGCGCGACGACGTGGACGGGCTCATGCACCTCGCGGGGATGTCGGTCGCCAACTTCGTGGACCTGCGCGCGCGAGCCCGCTCCTACCAGGATCTCGTGGCAGCTGAGGCGTCCGGCTTGCTGCTCCCCGACAGGGGCGAGGGACCTGAGCTCGTGTCCGCCCAGCGCGTGTCCACGGGCTTCTTCGACCTCCTCGGCGTCACCCCCGCTCTCGGACGGACGTTCCTCCCGGAGGAGTACGCGGACGGAGCCGCGGACGGGGTCGTGATGCTGATGAGCTGGGGTGCCTGGGAGCGACGCTTCGGGGCCGACCCGGCCGTGATCGGCACGGCGCTCACGAAGGTCGGCGTCCCGGCCACGATCGTCGGCGTGCTGCCGCGCGACTTCCGCCCGCCCGAGGCGCTCTTCCCGACGGTTCCCGACTTCTGGATGCCGCTCCAGACCGCCCACCCGCGCTACGCCGACCGGGGGCGGCGAAGCGTCGCCCTCCTCGGGCGCCTCCGGATCGGAACCACCCTCGAGCAGGCGCGCGCGGAGGGCACCCGCATCGCGGCGGCTCTCGCCGCGGAGCACCCGGACGGGAACGTGTACCCGAACGGGACGTGGTTCGGCATCGGCGTGAACGACCTGCACGACGACACGGTCGGCGGCACCGGACGCACGCTCCTGATCTTCCTGGGAGCCTCCACCCTTCTGCTCGTTCTGGCGGTGATGAACGCTGCGATGCTGCTCCTGGCCCGCGCGCTCGATCGGACCCGCGAGCTGGGCGTCCGCATCGCTCTCGGGGCGAGGCGGGGCAGGGTGGCCCGCATGCTGCTCACGGAGGCCGGACTACTGGCTCTCCTCGGCGGCTGCCTCGGTGTCGCGCTCGCCTGGGGCGGGATCGAGGTCTTCGTGCGCTTCGCGCCCCGGTCCATTCCGCGCACGGACATGGTGTCCTTGAACGGATGGGTCCTGACCGTCGCGCTGTCCCTGTCCGTCGGTACCGGCCTGGCGGCGGGTATTCTGCCCGCACTCCGGACAGCACACCGGGCGCCCTGGGAGCACCTGCTCGGGGGTGGCCGTACCATCGCCCCGGCGGATTCGCGTCTCCGGTCGTGGTTCGTCGGCGGCCAGCTCGCCATCGCGGTGCTGCTCGTCTCCGGCGCGGGCCTGCTCCTCTCGTCCTTCGCGCGCCTCGTGACCGTCGACCCAGGGTTCGACGCCACGGGCCTGACCAGCGTTCGCGTCGATCTCAAGCGGCCGCAGGGGTCACCGGACGAGGCAGGGTGGCAGGCGTGGGACGCGGTGCTCGCCGAAGTGTCGAAGGTGCCTGGCGTCTCCGCGGTCGCGGGGACGACGAACCCACCCTTCCAGTCGCCCTTCTGGGCTCCGTGGATCGCCGTCCCCGGCGACCCGCCGCAGCTGCGTCGGGAGGGGGTGGCGGGATACGCGGTGACCCCCGGGTATTTCGACGCCGTCGGCACGCGCTTGCTGCGGGGGCGTGACCTCGAGGTCGGCGACGGCCCGGACGCGACCCGCGTCGCGATCGTGAACGAGGCCTTCGTGCGCGAGACCCTGCGGGGCGCGAGCCCCCTCGGCACGACGGTGTGGGAGCGGGAGGGCGCCGACGCGGGAACCGAGATCCGGATCGTTGGCGTCGTGGAGGATGTGGTGCAAACGCGCGCGCAGGAGGGAGCGCGCCCGGCCATCTACTTTCCCTATCGACAGGCGCCCTGGCCGCTGATCCAGGTGGTGGTCCGCTCCGATGAGCCGGCCGCCGACGTAGCGACCGCGCTCCGGCAGGCGGTGTTGCGCGTCAACCCCTTCGTGCCTCCCCAGGACCTGCGCACCATGGAGGCGCGCATGTCGGCGACGCGCACCACGCCCCGCTTCCAGACGATGCTGATCGGCTCGCTCGCCCTCGTCGCCCTCCTCCTGGCCGCGTCCGGGCTCTACGGCGCGCAGGCGCACGCCGTGGGTCGTCGCCGGCGCGAGCTCGGGGTACGCGCAGCGCTGGGTGCCGCGCGGCCGGGGATCCTGCGAATGGTCGTAGCGCAGGGTATGCGCATCGCAGTCGCCGGGCTGGCGGTCGGGCTGGCGGCGGCGCTGGCTCTCACACGCGTCCTCTCCGGGTTCCTCTTCGAGGTCCGCCCCAACGACCCGCTGACCTACGCGGGGGTCGCGTGCGTGCTCCTCCTCGTCGCGCTGGCCGCCAGCCTCGTACCGGCGCTCCGCGCCACGGGGGTGGATCCGGTGGAGGTGCTGCGCGCCGAGTGACGGCCCGTGCCCACCGCTACCAGAACACCTTCCGCAGGCCCTCCCCGGCTGCGCGGCGCATGCTCCAGTAGATCCACAGCCCCGAGAGGCTCATGAGCAGGAGCGCGAGGCCCCAAAACATGGCGACGACAAGGCCGCCGTCGCCGAACGCCTCGCCGCTGTGGAGACGGTAGAGGAAGGGCTTGTCGGCGTAGGCCTCCACCGACACGACGCGACCGCTCGGCGCGTCGATCACGAACTTCCGGTCCTCGCCGCCGGTCGGCTTTCCGGTGAAGACGAGGATCCTGGGGGCGTCGCCCTTGAACTCGACCGTCACCTTGTCCACGTGCGCGCCCGGCGCCCGGGCGTTCACCGCGGCGAGGGCCCTCAGCATGGGGACCTGCCACACCTCCTCGGGCGCGTCGACCGTCATCGGGCTGACCAGGTCCCGGGTGGCTTCCCGGATCTGCTCCTCCTCCCCGAAGAACTCGGTGAACGCCACGAGGACGCCCGTCGTGGACGCGAAGAGGAGTAAAAGCCCCGCGGTGACACCGATCCAGCGGTGCCACTGGCGGAAGGTCCGCACCATCCAGGTACGGGTCCAGCGACGTGGGCGCGGAGGGGTATCGGTTCGATCGGATATCGGCGATGCCATGCGGCCTCGATCTCGGTGCTCGCTTCACAGGGGGGTACGAAAGCTGGGCAGGTTAGAGGGAGCGTTCCGCGCCGTCAACGCGACGCGCGGGGTGGGGGACGGGAAGGCCCACGTGGCAGGGTCCGTGCCTCCCGGGTACGTTCAGGCCATGCGCATCCTCCTCGTGGAAGACGACCGTCAGCTCCGCACCTCGGTGGCGCGTGGGCTGATCGAGGCCGGCTATCAGGTGGACGAAGCCGCCGACGGCAACCATGCGCTGGACATGGCCGCGAGCGCCGAGTTCCAGTGCGTCGTGCTCGACGTCCTGCTACCGGGCCGGAGCGGGATGGACGTCTGTCGCGAGCTGCGCGCGCGCGACGACTGGGTCCCCGTGCTCATGCTCACCGCCCTGGACGGTGTCGACCACCGGATCGAGGGGCTGGACGCCGGTGCCGACGACTACCTGCCGAAGCCCTTCGACTTCGGCGAGCTGCTCGCGAGGCTGCGCGCCCTGACGCGCCGGCGGTCGGGGAGCCGCGCGCTCGAGCTCCGCGTCGGCGACCTGGTCATCGACACGCGACGCCGCGTCGTCCGGCGCGGCTCCCGCCGGATCGAGCTCACGGCCCGCGAGTTCGCGTTCCTCGTGCACCTCGCTCGCAACGCCGGGCGCATCGTGACGCGCGCCGAGCTCATGGAGTCGGTCTGGGACGACAGCCAGGCCCAGTCGAACGTCATCGACGTCTACGCCAGCCGCCTGCGCAAGAAGATCGACGAGGGCGAGGACGTGGCGATGTTCGTCACCCACCGCGGCGTCGGGTACATGCTCGACGGGCCCGACACCGGGGACTCCGTGGATGAACCGGAGGAAGCGGCCACACACCGCGGGTGATCCGATGCGGTGGCTCCCGACCTCGGTCCGCACCCGCCTCACGCTCTGGTACAGCGTGGTGCTCGCGCTCCCGCTGGTGGCGTTCGCCTTCACCTCCTACCTGATCTTCGCCGGCACGGAGCGTACGCGCACCGACGAGTTCCTCGCGGATGCGCTCACCGTGTTCGCCCGCGAGCTGGCCGCGGAGCGGCGCGCCGACCCGGGCACGGACGAGGGCCTGCTCCGCACGCTGCGCGAGGTCCGCTTCCGCAGGGTGGACGTCGTCATCCTCGACGAGCGCGGCGCGGTGGTGGGCGCGAGCGCCCCGCTCGGCGAGCCTGAGGAGCGCGACGACTCGATCCTGCCGGCGGCCCCGGGAGAGCTGGTCGCCGGGCTGGGCGACGCCGCGCTCGCATTGCCCTGGACCGGAACCGTCCGACGCGGCCGCCAGGCCTTCCGGGTCCAGGTCAGGGAGTTGCCCCTGGGCGATCGCACGCTGCGCCTGGCGGGCGTCCACCCGCTGGCGGAGGTGGAGGCCACGCTGCGCCGCATCCGGCGCCTCTTCCTCGTCGCGATCCCGCTCATCATCCTGTGCGCGGCCGTGGGCGGCCTCTTCCTCGCCCGGCGGAGCTTCCGCCCGGTGGCGGCCATGGCGACGCGCGCCGCGGAGATCGGCGCGAGCACGCTGCACGAGCGCCTCCCCATCGTGGCCGACGACGAGCTGGGCGCGCTGGCCGGCGTCCTCAACGACCTGCTGGACCGGCTCGAGCAGTCCTTCGAGCACCAGCGGCGGTTCATGACGGACGCGTCGCACGAGCTGCGCACGCCCACCGCGATCGTGCGCACCGAGGCCGACGTCACGCTCTCGCGCGCGACGCGCACCGAGGAGGAGTACCGGACCTCGATGGCGATCGTCCAGGACGCGGCCCGCCGCCTCGCGCGGATCGTCGACGACGTCTTCCTGATCGCGCGCGCCGACGCTGGCCACCTCGTCGTGCACCCCACGCCCCTGTACCTGGACGAGCTGGTGCGCGACACGGCCCGCGCCGTGTCACCCATCGCCGAAGGGCGGGGGATCTCGATCGAGCTCGGGCAGATGGTGGAGGCCCCCATGGTCGGGGACGGGGATCTCCTCGACCGGCTCCTCCTCAACCTCCTGGACAACGCGATCAAGCACTCGCCGGCGGGAGGCGCGATCGAGGTGGGGATGCGCACCCTCGGCGGGGCCTGCGAGGTGTCGATCGTGGACGCCGGTCCGGGCGTGCCGGATGAGGCCCGCGAGCGGGTCTTCGAGCGGTTCTTCCGCGTGGACGCCGCGCGCTCGCGCGCGGAGAGCACGCTCACCAGCGGCGCCGGGCTCGGCCTCTCGATCTGCCGACGCATCGCCGAGATCCACGGCGGGACGCTCGAGCTGGCCGACTCGCGTCCGGGGCGCACGGAGTTCCGCGTGCGCCTTCCGCTCGCGTCGGAGCCGATGGCCGGGGCACGGGCGCACTAGTGCACCTCGGTTCCTTGCGACGTCGCAGGGGCCGGCTAACTTTCATTCATGATTTGTTCATGAACGCGGGCCCTCCCCTGTGCCTCGGGACGACCGTCATGCTGCGCATCCTCGGGCCTGCAGCCCTCCTGTGCCTCGCCCTCGTAGCCTCGCCCCGCCCCTCCGCCGCCCAGTCGGAGCCGGAGAGGGACACCACGGTCTTCCGGATCGAGGGCCTCACCATCCATTCCCAGCGGCCCGTCACCACGATCGGCGGCGCCAGCGCCCTCGAGCTCGAGGTGGGCGCGCTGGGACTCCCGTCGGCCGCGACCACAGGGGAGCTCCTGCGGGAGATCTCCGGGCTGCACCTGCGCACGAACTCGCGGGGCCAGGACGAGATCTCCGTGCGCGGCTCCGAGTCGCGCCAGGTGGCCGTCCTCTTCGACGGCGTCCCGCTCACGCTCGGCTACGACGCGCGCACGGACGTGTCGGTCCTCCCGGCGAGCGCGATCCGCGAGGTCACCTTCGTGCGCGGGCTCTCCACCCTCCTGCACGGGCCCAACGTCCTGGGCGGGGTCGTCGAGATGAACGCGGCGCGGAGCCGCTTCTTCCCGACCGGCCGCTCCCTTTTGTTCTCCGCGACGTTCGACAACGTGGGCGGATACGCGACCGGCGCGGACGCCGCGCTCCCCTTCACCACGGGTGGTGGGCGTGGCGTGGCCCTCGCCGGGGCGGGCTTCCGGGACAGCCCGGGGGTGACGCTTCCGGGAGGCGTGGCCGAGCCGATCGACACGGGCGACGGCCTGCGCCTCAACACGGATTTCACGAACGTCGACGGCTTCCTCGGCTTCCGCTACGCGGCGGACGGGGGCGCGTGGGCCAGCGTCGCGGCGGCGAGCCACAAGGGTGAGCGCGGGATCGCGGCCGAGCTGGGCGCGGACCAGCCCCGCTTCTGGCGCTACCCGGACATCCGGCGGACGATCGTGGCCGCCTCGGTGGGCACGGGCACGCGCGTGACCGGCGCGGGGCGCGGCGACGTGGAGGCCAGCGTCGGCTACGACGCGGGGAAGACGGACATCCGCTCCTACGCGTCGCGGGCGTACGACGAGATCGTCGGGTACGAGAACGGGGACGACCGCACGCTGTCGATGCGTGTCCTCGGCGACCACACGCTCGGCGCGCACGGCGACTTCCGCTCCGCCGTCACCTGGGCCGACATCCGTCACGACGAGACGGTCGACGACGAGTACCGCGAGTTCCAGCAGAGGCTCTTCAGCGTGGCGGGCGAGACCGTGTGGCGGCTCGTCGACCGCCCCGGTGGTGGGGTGAGCGGGTTGCGCCTGAGCTTCGGCGGGGCGTTCGATCGCGGCACCACGCCGCGCGCCGGCGGGCTCGATCCCCTGCCGACGATCGACGACTGGGGCGCCCGCGTGGGGCTCTCGGCGCTCGTCAACGGCGGGAGCACGATGCTGCACGCCGGAGCGAGCCGGCGTGGCCGATTCCCCGCGCTGCGCGAGAGCTTCTCCGAGGCGCTCGACCGCTTCGTGCCCAACCCCGACCTGAAGCCCGAGCACCTCTTCGCGGTCGAGGCGGGCCTGACCTCGCGCGTCGGCACCGGCGAGTTCCAGGTGGTCGGGTTCCGCCACGCGCTCGACGGCGCGATCCGACGCATCTCGCTGCCGGATCGGATGCGCATGAGGGTGAACTCGGACGAGCTGACCAGCCTGGGGGTGGAGGTGCTCCTCTCGCAGTCCCTCGGGCGCGTCGACCTCGGCGCCGAGATGACGCTCCAGTCGGTGGACCTCGTCGATCCGGCCAACGCCGTCAACAGGCACCCCGAGAACGTGCCGGAGCGCGCCGGGAGCGCCTTCCTGACGCTGCCGGTCGCGGCGGGCCTGTCGAGCACGCTCGAGGCCGAGTACACCGGCCCCCAGTACTGCATCGATCCGGACAGCGGCGAGGACGTGCGCCTCGGGGGCGGCTCCTGGCTCAACGCCTTCCTTTCGAAGGCGTGGTCCTTCTCGCCGCGGGGCGGCTCGACGCGCAGCCTCGAGACGAGCGTGGCCGGGCTCAACCTGTCCAACACCGCGCTCTACGACTCCTGTGGCCTTCCCCGGGCCGGACGCCTCCTGCGCTTCCAGGTCCGGGTGTTCTGAGCGCGCCGCGCGACGGCGGACGCGGGGACGGCTACGTCATCCCTGCGCCGTACGAGGCGACGTTCCACGGGAGCGTCGCCCTCGCGTCCACCCCCCGAGGTCGCTCAGTCGTAGACCATCATGACGAGCCAGTCGGCGACCATCGCGGGGCCGTCCCGGCCTTCGACCTCGACCTCGTTGTGCGCGGGCGACGCCAAGGGACCGTGGCGCGGGAGGGCGAGGGCGTCGGCCGCCTCCGGGAGGCGCCCGCCCCGGCGGGGCCTCGCCGGTAAGGCGCGCCGCGACCCCGCGTAAGGGCGGGCGGGAACGACGCAATCGGCGCCGGCGGAGGGAGCGTTCGGGGGATGACGCGCAGCGCGCAGGGTACGACCGTGGGGCGGATCCTCGCCCTTGCGGTCGCGATCGGGACGGGGGGGTGCGTGGAGTCCGCGACCGCGCCCGGACGGGATTTCTCGAAGGCCGAGGGCGAGGGCGAGCTCGGGCGCTGGGTGCACTCGGGCTACTACGACCGGACGTACGAGCTGCACGTGCCCGACGGCGCGACGGCCGGGCCGCTCCGCCCCCTCCTGATCGTCCTGCACGGGGCCGGGGATACGGGGCGCGGCTTCCGCGCGCGCATCGCGGCGGACGCGCGCACGGACGCCGCGGGCTTCGTGACCGTCTACCCGGACGGCGTCTCGGCGAGCTGGGCGGTGGGGTGCGGCTGCACGGACGCGGAGCTCGCCGGCGTGGACGACGTCACCTTCCTGAACACGCTGATCCGACAGCTCGCGGACGGGCTCCCGATCGACACGTCGCGCGTGTACGTCGCGGGATACTCGCAGGGCGCGCAGCTCGCCCAGCGCTACGGATGCGTGAGCGAGCGGCCGCCGGCGGGCGTGGCTGCGGTGGCCGGCCTCGTCCTGCGGCTCGTCGCGCAGAGGTGCGCACCGGCCTCCCCGTTTCCCGTGATCCTCGTGCACGGGGACGCCGACCCGGTCTTCGGCTTCGACGGCATCGCCACGACCGCGAACGTCCTCTCCGCCCCGGAGATGGTCGCGTTCTGGTCGGAGATGGAAGGGTGCGCGGACGCGCCCGCGCAGGAGATCCTGCCCGACGACAACGGCGACGGCACCTCCGTGACGGTGACCCGCTACGACGGCTGCGTGGGCGGGCCCGTGCGGTTCGACCGTGTGAACGGCGGCGGCCACACCTGGCCGGGGCCGACCGGTCCGTGGCCGAAGAGCACGGGGAAGCTCAGCCGGAACCTCGACGCGACCGCGGAGATCGTCGCGCTCTTCGCCGGGGCGACCCCATGAGGGTGCGCGCGTGGCGCCGTGCGGCGACGCTCGTGACCGGCGGGGTGGCATGTCTGGTGGTCGCGGGCAGGGCCTCGGCCCAGGCGCCGGTCGCCCCCGGCGGAGCAGGAGCGAGGCCCGCGCTCGAGGTGGGCGTGTCCCGGCCGCTCATGGGCGAGAACTACGACCTCGTGTCGGGCCTCCTCGAGGCGGGGGTGCGTGTGCCGCGGTGGACGGGGGGCGGGTGGATCGTGCAGGCCGGGCTGGCTTACTCGACGGCCGGACGGACGCGGAGCCTCACGCTGGCGAATCCGGCCGTCGGGGCGTGGGCCCACGTGAAGGGGGCCCCCTTCGAGCTGCTGGTGTCGCTGCCGCTCGGACGGGAGCTGGGCGACGACGACTTCGCGACGGACATGGCGCTCCTCTCCGACCTGGCCCACCGGGAGCGGTACCTCCCCGGGCGTTGGGGCGTCAGCCTCGCCTTCGCCCCCCACGTGACGTTCCGGGACGGGTCGGTCGGCGACCTGCGCGTCGGCGCGATCGCCCTCGCGGCGCACCGGGGCTCTGACGCCGACGTGCGCGCGCGCTACGAGGCGGCTCTCGGCCTCGGATTCAGCCGCGCCGTGCAGGCCGGCGGGAGGCTGGCGGGCACGGTCCGACTGACGGGGGGCGGGGGGTTCGACCAGCGCACGCAGCAGGACCTGGCCCTCTTTCTGAGGCTCGTGCACGTGCCCGGCCGCCCCGAGCTGTCGTTCCGCCTGCCGATCGACATCGACCTCCAGGACTACGTGACCGGCGTGGCGGGGCTGCGCATGACCTTCTGACGGGGTGGGTGTCGCGGGAGGCTTGCATGATGGCGCCCCGTAGGCTAGGCTGGCGCAGATAGCAGTGCTGGCCACCCCCCGCCAGGCCTCCGAGGTCACCGATCATGTCCTCCCTCCTGTCCCTCCTCGCCGTGGTCGTCGCGGCCGGTCCCGCGCCGTCCGGCAACCCCGACTTGTCGTACACGGCCGTCTCGACGATCGTGACGGCCTCCGACCCGTCGCTCCCCATCTACGCCGCCCCACGCGGCGTCGGATACGACGGGGTTGCGGGTCTCCTCATCACGAAGCCCTCGGGCGTGTTCCTGTGCACCGGCTCGTTGGTGGGCATCCACCACCGCTACCTGGTCACTGCCGGGCATTGCATGCTCGACGCCACCAGCGTCGACGCCTTCTTCTTTCCCCCGACCGGCGGGACCCTCATCAAGACGTCGACGACGTACACGATCAAGAACGGGTACACCGGCGCCGTGATCGACGAGAACGACATCGCCCTCGTCGACCTCGGGAGCAGGGTGGGCGAGGTGGAAAGCTACGACCTGTTCACGGGGGACGCGGTCGGCCAGGTCTACGACGAGGTGGGATTCGGCGTCTCCGGAACGGGCGCGACCGGTGCGACGCTCCCGTCCGGCCTGCGGCGTCACGGTTACAACCGCTTCGACTTCACCGGTGCGGACCCGGTCTGGGGCGGCTTCTGGGACGACCTCGACATCCTCTTCGCCGACTTCGACAGCGGATTGCCGGGCAACGACGCGTCGTGCCTGCTTACGGCGTACTTCACGGCGTCCAACCAGGCGTACTGCGACCTCGGCCTCGGTGACCTCGAGGCGCTGAGCGCACCCGGCGATTCGGGCGGCCCACTCTTCGTCGGTGGTCGCCTCGCCGCCGTGGCTTCCTTCGGCCTGACGTTCGGCGGCGGTATCGTCGGTGACGTGGACGGGGCGCTCAACTCGAGCTTCGGCGAGTTCGGCGGGTACACCTCCATCGCCCGTCACGCCGCGTGGATCAGGGGACAAATCGCGCCCGAGCCGGCGACGCTGGTGCTCATGTTCACCGGGCTCGTCGGCATCGTGGCGGTACGTCGGCGGCGCGATGAGAACGGCGAGTAGGGCGTAGCGCCGCCGGGACCGGCAAGGAGAAAGGGGGGTGGGCCCGCGGCCCCACCCCCCTTCGCACATGCTGGTGTCAGCTCCGGTTGGCCACGCTGTCCAGGCGGGCCCCGTCGCTCGCGCGCCGGGCGGCATCGGCGAGGGCGTCCCGGTCGACCATGTGGGGGAGTCGCCGCCGTAGCGCCGCGGCCAGACCGGCGGGGAGGAGGTCGGTCGGCTTCCCGGACAGAACGGAGCCCACGATGGAGTCCACCATCTGCTGGCGCGCCTGCGCGTCGGCGGAAGTGAACCTCGCGAAGACCGGGCCGGCCTTCGTCACGAAGTCCCGCCGGAGGTCGGCGAGCTCGTCGTCGCGCACCTCGATGCCCATCGACTTCGCCATCCGGTAGAGGAGCTCGTTGCGGGCGAGGGCGCGGGCGGCCTGCTCCAGCGCCACGTCGGAGTTCCGGGCCAGCGAGAGTCGCGTAGCGTCGGGGAGGGCGGCGAGCCAGGCCCATGCGTCCGCGGGCGACACGCCGCCGTCGTCGAAGGCGACGACCCATACGGAGTCGGCCGCCAGGCTGTCGGGGTTGGTGAGCACGGCGCGCAGGCGATCAGCCGTGGACGGGAGGAGCTTCATCCGGTGTGCCGAGCTCAGGCTGTCCGCCAGCAGCGAGTCGGCACGGTCGCCGGCGACGCGCAGGAGGTCGATCGCGATGCGAGCACGCACCTCTTCGAAGGGAGGACGCCGGAGGATCTGGAACCCTTCGTCGATCCTGAGGACCGGAGACACGCCGCCTGGCTCCAGGGCCCACAGCGAGTCGCGGAACGACTGCGGGACCTGCGCCTTGGTTACCACCCCCAGGTATCCCCCGGTGGGTGCAGTCGGACCCTCGGACAGGTCGCGGGCCAGGCGGTCGAAGGGAGCGCCCTGACGCGCGAGGCGCAGGATGGAGTCGGTCCTCGCGCGCTTCGCGTCCACGAGCCGGAAATCGCGCCAGTCGGAGACGCGCACGAAAACACGCTGGTAGAGCCTCAAGCTGTCGCCCTCGAACTGGCGCTGCAGCTCCTCGTCCTGCATGGAGGGCCGGGTCGCGGCGAGAGCGTTCTGCAGGCGGCGGAGGTGCTCGGTGCGCACCAGGGGCGCCAGGACCTCCCTCTGCAGGAGTGTGTCTCCGGGGGTGAGCCCCGCTCCGGCGGCCGCAGCGACGAGCGCGAGGTCCAACCAGCCCTCGGCGATCGCGTCGGTGACCGCGAACGTCGAGGCGCTCGCGGGGCCGGTCCGGGCGAGATAGCCCATGAGCTGTTCCCGCGTCAGTGCCTGGTCCCCGACGGTGGCGACGTCGCCCGCGTGCCCCTCGCACGCGGCTAGGGCCAGGAGGAGGGCGAGGAGGGGCTGGTGAGCGTGCACGGGTTCGCGTCGCCGTGGGTTGGGCAGCTTGAGATGCGGCAACATCCGGCTCGGGCTCGCGCGGAGCAAGGCGCACGGTGCCAGGCGATCCCGCGTCGGACGTCCGACGTCGTCCCTCAGCGCGCGCCGAGCACCTCCGCGATCCCCACGTCGATGAACTGGCCGCCGCGCGCGTTCTTCACGTGCACGGCGAGCGTGTGGGGCCCCGGCGTGAGGAGTCGACGGGTGGCCGCGTCGAGGGGCAGGACCGAGTAGGCGCGGTCGTAGCCGGGAAGCGTGGCCACCTGCCGGCCGTCGATCCAGATCTCGGCGTCCTCGTCGTAGCGCACGAGGAGGTGCGGGTCGACGAGCGCGCGATCGGGGATCAGGAAGCTCCTGCGCAGCCACAGGTCGGAGGTCGTCCAGGGCGTGCGCACGCGCGTGCCTGAGTCGCGCGTGCTCCCGAACCCCCCGAGGCCCTCGCGCCACGCCGCATCGTCGAAGCCGGGCCGGCTCCATCCGGCGGCGGGCTCGTCCGTGGTGTAGCGCCACCCCACGCCCTCCCCACGCGACGTCGGCACGAGTGACCTGAGCCTCGGGCCGGGGCCGTACAGCGCCCGGGCCGCCTCGCGCCCCGCCTGCGGGAGCTTCACGACCGCGCGGTCGTAGGTCATCATCCCGTTCACCTCGATCTCCACGTCGGTGGTCTGCGTATAGACCGCGGCCGCGAGGCCGTCGCTCTCCAGGAAGCGCAGCTGCGTCAGCAGGTCGAGGTAGGCGGTGCCGAGCTCGGCGGTGTCGGCGAACGTGCGGTAGCCCCAGTTGTCACGGGGGAGCCAGGTGTGGCCTTCGAGCGGGAGGCCGAGCCCGCCGAACTCGCCCAGGACGCGCGCGCGCCGCCCGTCGTCGTTCGGGATCGCCGGGCCGGGATAGGCGTGCTCGTCCACGACGTCTCCCACGCCCACGTCCGTCCAGCCGGTAGCACTGTTCACCAGACGGGTCGGGTCGTACGCGGAGAGCCAGGTCGTGTATCGCTCCGTGTCGTGCTGCCCCCAACCCTCGTTGAACGGCACCCACATGACGATCGACGGGTGGTTGCGCAGCGCGTCCACCACGCGCCGCAGCTCGATCGCGAACTGCTCGCGGGACGGCCCCGTCTCGTTGTCCGCGCTCGGCATGTCCTGCCAGACGAGGAGGCCCAGCCGGTCGGCGTGCCAGTACCAGCGGGCCGGCTCCACCTTCACGTGCTTGCGGGCCATGTTGAAGCCCATGGCGAGCGTGGTCTCGAGGTCGGAGCGCAGCGCCTCGTCCGTGGGCGCGGTGTAGAGCCCGTCGGGCCACCACCCCTGGTCGAGCAGTCCGTACTCGAAGAGCGGACGGCCGTTCAGGAAGAGGCGCAGCACGCCCGTGCTGTCCGGCGCCACCGCGATCTTCCGCATCCCGAAGTAGCTCCCCACCGAGTCGGCGCCCTGCAGACGGACACGCAGGTCGTAGAGGAAGGGGTCGCCGGGGGCCCACAGGTGCGGGCTCGGGATCGGCAGCGCGATCGGCGCACCCGCGGTGCCGACCGCGCGGGCGACGCTCCGGCCGTCCGCGAGCGCCTCCACCTCGACCCGCGCGCCCGCGGGGGCGCCCGCCGCGTCCACGCGCACCGACACGCGCGAGGAATCCACGTCCGGGCGGATGTCGAGCGCGGTCACGTGGGCGGTGGGGACGGGCTCGAGCCACACGGTCTGCCAGATGCCGGTCACCGACGTGTACCAGATGCCGTGGGGGCGGGCGACCTGCTTCCCGCGTGGCTGGTCCCCCGCGTCGGTCGGGTCCGTGACCGCCACCACGAGCTCCTGCTCCGGGCCGGCGCCGAGCGCGTCGGTGACGTCGAGCGTGAACGGATCGTACCCGCCCCGGTGCTCGCCGACCCGGTGCCCATTCACCCACACCGCCGCCGCCCAGTCGACGGCGCCGAAGTGGAGGAGGAGCCGCCCGCCTCCCCTCGCCGGGACCCGGAACGTCCGGCGGTACCAGAGCCGCTGATCCGGGCCGACGCTCCGGCCCACGCGGCTGAGCTGCGACTCGATCGGGAAGGGCACCACGATGCGGCCGTCCCAAGCATCCGGACGCTCCGCGGTGCTGTCACGCACCGCGTAGTCCCACCACCCGTTCAGGCTCTGCCACGCCGCACGGGTCATCTGGGGGCGGGGGTATTCGGGGAGCGGTGCCGCGGGGTCCACGTCCGCGGCCCAGCGCGTCGCGATGCGGGCGGGCGGCGTCTGTGCCTGAGCGGTCCCACCCGCGGCCGCGGCCGCGACGAGCGCGGCCGCGACGAGCGCGGGGCGTTGGAGCGTGGCCCTCGCTCGCGTGGCGATGGACGGCGTCTGGCTCGAGGTGGCGTTCACGTGGCTCTCCGGGAGAGCGGGGGTTTGGGGGCCCGCCGGGTCCGGGCGCTCGGCGCCCCACCATACCGCGCGCAAGGGTCCGGAGCACGTCGCCGCGAGTGCGGGGCCGCTGCCCGCTCCGTACCTTCAGCGACCGGAGGCCGACAGCACGCCGCGGAGGTGACACCCATGAAGCCGCTCGATCGCCGCACGTTCCTGACCCGCGTCGCCACCGGGACTTCCGCCATGGCCGCCGTCGGCGTCCCGGGGCTCCTCGGAGGAGCGGGCCCGGCCGCGCCGACGCCCGCCCCCCGGCGGGCCGGGCTCGCCGATCCCGCCTTCCGGCGCCTCCCGCTCGGCGCCATCCGCCCGCGCGGGTGGCTCGCACGCCAGCTCACCGCCCAGGCGGAGGGGCTCACCGGGCACCTGGACGAGTTCTGGCCGGACGTGGCCGCGAGCAAATGGTTCGGAGGCGGCGCGGAGGGCTGGGAGCGTGCGCCCTATTGGCTGGACGGCGCCATCCCACTCGCCTGGATCCTCGGCGACGAGCGCCTCCAGGCGAGGGTCGCGCGCCGCGTCGGCCAGATCCTCGACGGACAACGCGCGGACGGCACCTTCGGACCCATGGCGGCCGCGCCCGCAGGCGACCCGTACGACGTGTGGGCGATCCTCCTCGTGAACAAGGCGCTGGTGCAGTACCACGAGGTGTCCGGAGACGAGCGCACGCTGCGCGCGGTGTCGGCGAGCCTGGAGGCGCTCCAGGCGAGCACTGCCGAGCGGCCGCTCTTCGGGTGGGGGAAGTACAGGTGGTTCGAGGGCCTGGTCCCGGCCTTCTACGTGTACGAGCGCACGGGCGAGCCGTGGCTGCTCGATCTGGCGCGTACCCTGCGTGCGCAGGGTACCGACTACCCCGCGATCTACGCGGGCGAAGAGATCACGGAGCCGACCCCCCGGCGCGGGCTGTGGACGTGGGACAAGCACGTCGTGAACACCGGGATGGCGCCCAAGGCCGCGGCGCTCTCGTGGAGGCTGGACGCGCGCGACGAGGACCGGGCGTTCCCCGCGCGCATGCTGGCGATCCTCGACCGGTACCACGGCCAGGTCACCGGGATGTTCGCCGGCGACGAGTGTCTGGCCGGGAGGAACCCTGTGCAGGGGACCGAGCTCTGCTCCGTGGTCGAGCTCATGTACTCGATGGAGGTGCTGCTCTCGGTCTTCGGGGACCCGGCGTTCGGCGACCGCCTGGAGCGCGTGGGCTACAACGCGCTGCCCGCCACCTTCAAGCCGGACATGTGGGGCCACCAGTACGACCAGCAGGTCAATCAGGTGCAGTGCACGGTCAACCCGGATTTCATGTGGTCGACGAACGGCGCCGAGGCGAACATCTACGGCCTGGCGCCCGAGTACGGGTGCTGCGCGTCGAACATGCACCAGGGTTGGCCGAAGCTGGCCGCCCACCTGTGGATGAAGACGCCGGACGAGGGGATCGCCGCGGTGGCGTACGCGCCCAGCGAGGCGCGCTTCACCTCCGGCGACGTGCCGGTGACGGTCACGCTCGACACGGACTACCCCTTCCGCGAGTCGCTGTCGATCACGGTGACGCCTGGGCGCGCCGCGTCCTTCCCCCTCCTCCTGCGCGTACCTGCGTGGGCCGAGGGAGCCACCGTGCGCGTGGCGGGCGCGGCCCCGGCCGACATGAGGCCCGGGACCTTCCACAGGATCGAGCGCACGTGGAGGGGGCCGACCGGAGTGGAGGTGCACCTGCCGATGCGGCCGTCCATCCAGCGCCGCTATCACGGCGCCCTGGCCGTGGAGCGCGGGCCGCTCGTCTACAGCCTGCGCCTGGAGGAGGCGTGGAAGCGCGTGCACGAGGGAGAGCCCGACCGGGAGCTTCCCCACGGCGACTGGGAGGTGCGCCCGGCGTCGGCGTGGAACTACGGCCTGATCGCGGACCCCGCCGACCCCGTGGGCTCGGTGACGTTCGAGGAGCGCCCCGTCGGAGCGCTCCCCTTCTCGCCGGAGGGCGCGGGGATGCAGGCGCGGGCACGTGCCCGCAAGCTCCCGGAGTGGAAGCTCGAGCACGGCTGGGCCGGGGAGGTACGGCCGGGCGTGCAGGCCTCCGACGAGCCCGTCGAGGAGGTGGTGCTCATCCCGTACGGGTGCACGAACATCCGCGTCACGGAGTTCCCCGAGGCGAGGGGCTGAGACCATGGCGCTCCTGCCGCAGCGCGGCGTCGGCCGCCGCACGACGTCACCCCGCCGCCCACCCGTACGCCGGCCGGGGGGCGGCGCGGCCGCCGTCGTGGTCGCGATGTTCGCCGCGCTCGCGACCCGGCCCGCCGGCGCCCAGACGCCCGGCGCCTACCTCGGCGACCTCACCTGGCCGGAGGCCGAGGCCCGGCTGAAGGAGGCGCCGCTCGTGGTCGTGCCCTTCGGCGCCGGCGCGAAGGAGCACGGGCCGCATCTGCCGATGGGCACCGACCGCATCATGCTCGAGCACCTCATGCAGGCGGCGGTGGACTCGCTTCCCGTGCTGGTGGCCCCGCCCATCCTGCACGGATGGTTCCCCGCCTTCCGGGACTTCCCGGGCACGGAGGTCGAGGACGCGGACGTCTTCCGCCGCTACGTCGAGGAGGTCGCGACCTCGCTGGTGCGCCACGGTGCGCGCCGCATCGTGTTCCTCAACACCGGGATCACGCTGTCGACCGGGCTGCCGATCGGCGTGGCGGCCCGCGAGGTGCACCGGCGCGAGGGCGTCCCGACCCTTCTGGTGTCCTGGAACGACCTCGAGACCGAGGAGGTCGAGGCGCTCGCCCAGCAACGCATGGGCGGCCACGCCGACGAGCTGGAGACGTCCGTGGTGCTCCACCTGCGGCCGGACCTCGTGCACATGGAGCTCGCGCCCACCGACTACGGCCCGCCCGGTGGCGACGCCGGCCCCGGCTACCGGCCCGGCGGCTTCTCCCGCACGCCCGGGAGCCCCGAGTACACCACGACCGGGATCTTCGGCGACGCCACGCTGGCGACGGCGGAGAAGGGGCGGAAGGTGGTCGAGATCATGACGCGCGAGTGGATCCGGGCGCTGCGCGCCTTCGCCACCACACCCGAATCCGGGTAGCGACCGCGAGCGCCGTGTGGTAGTCGGCGCGCGGCGTCCCTCCTATAGTGAGCCCGACCACGAGAGCCCGGCGCCTCCCGGCGAGCGGTGGGTGTGCCGGCACCGACCGATTCCCGCGCTCGAACGACGGCCGCATGGACGCTGCGATGCTCACGGGGAGGACGGAGGCCCACCTGTGCGCTCCGGCCGACGCCGAAGCGCTCGGGGTGCCCGTGCACCGCGACGTGGTGGCGCCCTTCCGCCGTCTCCGCGAAGAGGCGGCGGGTGAGGGCTTCGCGCTCGAGATCCTCAGCGGCTTCCGCTCCTTCGACCGGCAGCTCTCGATCTGGAACCGGAAGGTCGGGGGCGACCTGGCGGTGCTCGACGGCGCGGCGGTCCCGCTCGACATCCGCGCGCTTACCGAGCGCGAGCTCGTCTTCGCGATCCTGCGCTGGTCCGCGCTCCCGGGAGCCTCGCGCCACCACTGGGGCACGGAGGTGGACGTCTTCGACGCGGCCGCCCGGCCGGAAGGCTACGAGGTGGAGCTGATCCCCCAGGAGGTCGACCCCGGTGGGATGTTCGGTCCGCTGCACGACTGGCTGGACGCGAAGATCGCCGCGGGCGCCGCGCACGGCTTCTTCCGCCCCTACGACCGCGATCGCGGCGGCGTGGCGCCCGAGCGATGGCACCTGAGCTGCGCGCCGGTCGCCGCCGACTTCGTCGCGGGGCTGAGCCGCGAGGTGCTGCGCGACGCCGTGCGCGGCGCCGACCTCCGCCTGAAGGACACCGTGCTCGCGCATCTCGACGAGATCTTCGAGCGCTTCGTCGTCAACACCGGAAGCCCTCTCCCATGAAGCTCCCATGAAGCTCCCATGAAGCTCCGCGAACGGAAGGACATCGGCACCATCGCCCGGACCCCCGACACGTACGGGCGCTCGGTGCTCGGCGTCCCGCTCGAGGTGTGGCGGCCCGCCAGTGCGTGCAAGCTGCTGATCCACGCGGGGATCCACGGAGAGGAGGGGGAGACGACCGTGGCCCTGTCCCGGGCGCTGCGCACGCTCGCCGAGCCGTCGCCGCACTGCGCGGTGGTGCTCGCCGCGAATCCGGACGGGCTCGCGCGCGGCACGCGGGGCAACGCCCGGGGCGTGGACCTCAACCGGAACTTCCCGACGGCCGACTGGGGCCCCGACCCGGTCATGCACCGCTCCACGCTCGACGCCGCGCGCGACGTGGTGCTCTCCCCCGGCTCGGCCCCGGGCTCGGAGCCCGAGGTCGCGGCGCTGGTGGGCCTCATCGAGGAGCTCGGGCCCGCCTCCGTCGTCGCGCTCCACGCGCCGCTGGCGTGCATCGACGACGCGAAGCGGGGGCCGCTGGCTACGTGGATCGCAGAGCGGACGGGCCTCCCGCTGGTCGCGGACGTGGGCTACCCGACGCCCGGCTCGTTCGGCACGTGGGGCGGGGAGCGCGGGGTCGGCGTGGTCACGTACGAGTTCGAGATGACCGACAAGGACGCCCTCGTGCGCGCCCACGTCCCCGTGCTCGTGGAGTTGCTGGCGGGGGTCGATCCATGGTCCTGAACCTCATCTGGATCGCCTTCTTCCTGGTCTCGTTCGTGGTGGGGCTCGTGCGCCTGGTGTTCCTGCACGACACCGGGATCTTCACCGCGATGGTAAACAGCACGTTCGACATGGCGAAGACCGCGGTGGACATCTGCCTGGGGCTGATCGGCGTGCTCACGCTCTGGCTCGGGCTCATGAAGGTGGGGGAGCGCGGCGGCGCGGTGCGCGCGCTCGCGCGCGTGGTGCGGCCGTTCTTCCACAAGCTCTTCCCCGAGGTGCCCGAGGACCACCCGGTGCACGGCTCCATCATCATGAACTTCGCGGCGAACATGCTCGGTCTGGACAACGCCGCCACGCCGCTGGGCCTCAAGGCCATGCAGGAGCTCCAGGAGCTCAACCCGGACCCCGAGACCGCCTCGAACGCGCAGATCATGTTCCTGGTGCTGAACACCTCGGGGCTGACCGTCATCCCGGTGAGCATCATGGTCTACCGCGCGCAGATGGGCGCGGCCAACCCGTCCGACATCTTCCTCCCGATCCTCCTCACCACCTTCTTCTCGACGATGGCGGGGCTGATCGCCGTTGCGGTGGTGCAGCGCATCAACCTTTTGGACCGGACGGTCCTGGCCTACCTGATCGGGCTCACCGCGCTCGTGGGCGCCACGATCGTCTACTTCTCCCGGCTCCCGCAGAGCCAGGTGGAGACGGTGTCGAACCTCGTCGCCAACGTCGTCCTGTTCGGCGTGATCGCGGGCTTCATCACGCTGGCGATGATCCGGAAGGTGAACGTGTACGAGGCGTTCATCGACGGCGCGAAGGAGGGGTTCGCGGTCGTCATCAAGATCATTCCCTACCTCGTGGCCATCCTGGTCGGCATCGGCGTGTTCCGCGCGTCGGGCGCGATGGACTACGTGGTGGCCGCGATCGGCAAGGTCGTCACGGCCGCGGGGCTGAACACCGACTTCATCCCGGCGCTGCCGACGGCGCTCATGAAGCCGCTCAGCGGGAGCGGCTCGCGCGGGATGATGGTCGACGCCATGCAGACGTACGGCGCCGACTCGTTCGTGGGGCGGCTGGCGTGCACCTTCCAGGGCGCCACCGACACGACGTTCTACATCATCGCGCTGTACTTCGGGTCGGTGGGTGTGAAGCGCACGCGCCACGCCGTCCCGTGCGGCCTGCTCGCCGACCTGGTGTCGGTCGTCGCCGGGATCGCGATCGCGTACGTCTTCTTCACCTGAGCCGGGCGGGCCCGCGGCGCACCTAGCCGCCCCTGACCAGCCGGATCGATTCGCCGCTCGTGGACACCGACAGCGTGGTGGGGTTGTCGGTGGCGAAGGTTCCTCGGTAGGTGGTCCCGTTTGCGTCGTCGAGCGTGAAGGTGATCGCCCCCGCGCTCCACGATCCGGTGAGGGAGGTGACGACGCCGTTGTCGTCCTCCTCTCCGGTGAACGTCCCGGAGGCGCCGCCGTCGTCCTGCGATACGAGGTTGAAGGCTCGACCCGCCTGCCCCTCCACGGCCCACGAGTTGGTGATCAGGAGAAGGGCGTCCACGCCCGACTCCACCACCTTGCCGCACCCCGCCACGAGCATCCCGGCCACGGCCACGGCCACCAGTCTCCTGCGCGCGCCTCTTCTCATCACTCCCTCCCGTCGGTGGACCCGATGCTCGCGAACAGCTCCTCGATGGCGTTGCGCGTCCGGGGAAGCGCCTCGTCGAGGGTCGCGACGGCCTCCCGCACCGAAATGCGCGCGGCGCGCAGCCGCTCGTCCGACACGGGCTCCCCGGACAGGGAGCCGTGGATCGCCACGATGTCGTCGTTGAGCCCGAGCGCGGTGGGGTGCGCGATCTCGAGCACGAGGGCGAGGACCGCCTGCAGACGGTTCCCCGCGACCTCGCGCTCCCCCTCGGGCCAGTAGCGGGCGACCCCGTCGACCATCTGGGAGCGGTACCGCTTCAGCTCCTCCACGCTCCGGGTGTATCCGGCGATGGTGCGGAGCAGCGCGTTCAGGCGCGCCGCGGACGGCCGGTCCCCGTCGTACAGGAGGCTCAGCCCGGTGACGAGGTCCGCCAGATCGCGCTGGTAGCCGTCGAAGACCTCGAAGATGCGGTCGCGCACCTCGCTCGCCCTGCTGCGCCGTCGTCACCGCCATCTGCACGATGCGGACGTCGCGGTCGGCCAGCTCCTGGCGCAGGTACTGGAGGTCGAGGCTGACGGCCCGGTCGACCGCTTCGGCATCGGCGCCCTCCGCGCCAGCAGTACCGCGCGGAAGCGATCCATCTCCGACTGGACCTCGTTCAGGACGCTCCGGTCGATGCGCGGCCCGACCATGATGGGGACGTACGCGTTGGGGTCCTCGGGCAGGAGGATCCTCCCCCCGGGCGGGAAGAGCACGGTGAGGGAATCGGAGAGCACGCGCAGCGACACGAAGCTCGGCGATCCGACGAGGTTGTGGACGAACCGCCCCCCGTCCAGGAAGTGCACCTCGGGAGGATTGTCGACGACCTCGAGGCGCACGCCCGGCATCGGCTGCCCGTCGCGGGAGAGCACCTCGCCGCGGAGGACGCGGCCCTGACGGGCGGACAGACCCGGAGCGAGGGCGGAGCCGGCGCACACGAGCGCCGCCAGGGGGGCGAGGGCCCTCATCGGCCGCGAAAGCCCAGGGTGAGCGGCGCGCTCGCCGACGACGGCACCTCCACCTGGATGCCGAGCACGCCGTCGTGCACGCCCGTCACCGTCAGGAGGTCGGGGAGCGGACCTTCCAGCTCCACGCGCCAGCTCCCGTTGGCGTCCGTGGTGTCCACGCCCACCCCGGCTCCGAACGTCAGCACGACCCCGGAGAGCACCCGGGTGGTGCCCTCGGCGACGACCACGCCGGAGAGCGTATGCCGAAGCCGCTGCGCACGGAGGGCGACCACGACGGGCCGACCGGGGACGTAGGCGGCCACCGAGACGCGGGTCGCGTCGTACCCGCGGGCCTCCACCAACACGTCCAGCCGACCGCCGAGCGCCTCCGCGGGAAGGTCCGGAAACGACACCATCCCGTCCTCGCTGGTCGTCCGCCTGCCCAGGCCGAGGCTGCCCGCCTCCAGGGACACGAGCGCCCCGCCGACGGGCCGACCGGCGTCCGTGTCTTCGACGGCGCGCATCACCCCGAAGAGGAAGGCGGCGGTGCCCAGGGCGAGGGGGATCAGCAGGACGAAGAAGAACTGCTGCGTGAGCCCCCGGAGCGCGAGCTCCCGGGCGTTGAGGAACACGAAGAGCAGGAGCCCGAAGGCGACACCGATCCCCCCGGCGGCGATGCCGAGGTACGCTCCCGGGCCGAGGGGCTGCGCCTGCCGTCGCGCGCGCCGCGGAGACGATCCGCCCTCCGACATGTTCGACGCCCTGCGGGGAACGTGGAAGATCGTCGGAGGGGGCCGGTTCCGCAGGCGCCGAGGGGAGGAGCCCGGGTCCGGGCTCCTCGCAATTTACTCGCGGCGGGGCGGCCGCAGGTCAAGGGTCGTGCCGAGGCGGGGCGGCGGCGCCCCCGCGCCGCGCGGATGGCGGCGGAACCCGGCGCGCGCCCTACGCGATCTTCCCGGGAGGATAGAACTCGGCGTCGTCGACCAGGAAGCGGAGCCCGCGGACGACGACGTATTCGTCGCCCCTGAAGGCCAGCTTCCACGCCTTCCCGCTCCGGTCGGGGAACGACACGTCCCCGTTCGGCTTCGAGAGCGTCCGGGCCGCGACGAAGGCGTAGCTCCCCGAGGCGTCCGCCACCTCGACCTGCACGCGCTTGGCCCTGTGGTACGCGCCGCTGTGCTGCGAGTAGACGCGGAACGGTCGAGCGTCACCTCGGTGGGGAACACCACGACGAGCGAGACCCAGCCCAGCTCGTCGACCGGCCCCGAGTGCCACATCGACCGCGGGTCGAAGCCCACCGAAGGGCCGTTGGCGCGGATGACGCGCTGGAGCTCGACGAGGTTCGTCACGCGGCTGCCGTACGTCTCGCCGTAGTCCGTCTTCGCGTGCGGACCCAGGGGCGGGAACCACTCGTCGTCGTCGAGGAAGAAGCGCATGCCGCGCACCACCACCATCGCCGACGGCCCGGCGCGGAAGGCGATCCGCCACCGTGTCGCCTCGCTCGCCGGGAAGGACACGTCGGCGTCGCGCTCGGGCATGGCGACCTGGACGTCCTGCTGGTAGGTGCCCGGGCCCACCTCGTGCTCGACGTTGAGCGCGTGCGCGCGGTGCGTGTCGCCGCTGTGCTCCGTGTGGACGATCACCCGGTTCATGCGGATCGCCATCGGGAAGGTGACGTCGATCGAGACCCACCCGGCCTCGTTGGCCGTGCTCGAGTGCCACATGTGCTCCCCGACGAAGCCGATCCCGGGGTGGCTGCCCAGGATCCACCGGCTCGGGTTGTCGTTCAGGCGCGAGGCCACGCCGCCGTCGATCCCCGACTCGAAGCCGCTCGTGCACCACACCAGGTCCATCGGGCCCATCCACGCCTGCCGCACCTTCTTGTCGTGCGGGGGACAACCCGCGGTGGGTGGTGGACAGTCGAAGTCCCGCGTGCCCCGGAACGTGAGGGCGGGAAAGACGTGGCGGTTGCTCGCGAGCGCATGGATCTCGTCGCCCAGGAGGCAGCCGGGCACCTCGGCGGGGTCGGTCTCGTTCGTCTGGTTGGCGATCCGGTACGACATGATCGAGGGGCTGGCGTACTGCGCATACCAGCAGGAGAAGAGCGACGTCTCGGCCAGACGGCTGTCCGCCGGGATCCGGTCCCACACGTGGACGAGGCCGAACGTGTGTCCCAACTCGTGCACGAGCGTCGACACGAGCTTCCCCTGGTCCCAGTGCCAGGACGGGATCACGTGCACCCCTCCGCCGAGGTCGGCCTCGCCGTTCAGGACGCGGCCGCCGCCGGCTCCCCACGCCTGCCCGGGGTCCACCATGAGCACCGACAGGCAGTAGGGGAGGGTGTAGCGCGTGTACGGTCGCTCGCCGTCGAACGGCTTGGCGAGGATCTCGGCGAGGATCGTCTCGACCCCCTCCGAGCACGCCTCCGAGCTCCCGAGCTGCTCCGGCGACACCAGGCCGCGCGGGAGGAAGCAGCGGCTCTTGTACGTCGAGGCCCCGAGCACGCCCTTCACCACCAGGAGGGGCGACAGCTCGAAGGTGTCGCGCTCGTCGAGCATGCGGCGGTACTTCTCGCGCGCCGTGGCGTGCGCCGTCTGCCAGCGCTGGTGCCAGACCGCGTCCTCGGCGACGCCCCTGGGATAGAAGACGACGGGCTTCACCCGGATGCGGGTGCCGGGCTCGAGGTTCATGCGGACCTCCTCGGGTGTTCGGGGGCGTCCGGGACGGGGCGGCACTCGAACTCCGGGGAGGCCACGGGGTCAACATTGCTTCGGGACCCGGGTCGCGGCCAGACCGACGCGCGCTGCCCGGCCCGGGGTACACGAGGCGGCGCGGTGACGCATCCGCGCCCCACGCACGTAGGGACACCCAGCCACCTCCCACCCATCCGACGAGCCATGGTCGAGCGCCGCTACGACGAGGACGAGACCCACCGCATCTTCGACCACGCGTCCCGCGTGCCGAGCCTGCCCGAGGGCGGTCCTCCACCGGCGGGTGCATCGGGGTTCACGCTCGCCGAGCTCCAGGAGATCGGCGCCGAAGCCGGGATCGACCCCGGTCTCATCGCCGAGGCCGCACGTTCCCTCGACGTGGCACCGGCCGCGCCTGCCGTCACCCGCCGCGTCGCGGGGCTGCCGATCGGCGTGGGGCGCACCGTCGACCTCGGGCCGACCTTCGACGAGGCCGACTGGAACCGCCTGGTGGTGGACCTGCGCGAGACCTTCGACGCGCGGGGCCGCATCCGCGTCGAGGGCGCCTTCCGCGAATGGAGCAACGGGAACCTGCAGGCCCTGGTGGAGCCGACGGACGACGGACACCGGCTCCGGCTGCGCACCGTGAAGGGGAGCGCCCAGCAGGCGCTCTCCATGGGGGCGGGCGCCATCCTCATCGCCGTCCTGCTCGTGGTGGTGTTCGCCTTCCAGGGGCGCCTGGACGAGAAGCTGCTCGCGGCGGTCTTCCTGGGAGCGTCGGGGCTCGGCTGGATGGGGCTCACCGCCGCGCGGCTGCCGGGATGGGCGCGCACGCGCGAGCGCCAGATGGAGGACGTGGCGGCCCGTGCGCTGTTGCGCGCGCATGGGGAGGACACGTAGGCCTGAATCGGCGCGACTTCCCGGGGCCGGAAAACCCGGATGAGGGAATCCGCCGGGATGCGCCGCTCTGGTAGATGGAGGGGGTGAGGAGACGACCCCCGGCATCTACCGGAGCGGAGACACCACCATGAACACGACGACGAGGAAGGCCGGCCTTCTTTCCCTCCTGCTCGCATCGGCCGCCCTCGGCGGTTGCGACAAGAGCTCGATGGGGCCCGAGCCCGAGCCCCAGAGCTACGCCTGGGCCGGCACCTACGCGACCGCCCAGAAGTGGGGAGGCGCCAGCGGTACCTGGCACGCCAGCGGCAACCTGGAGATCACGGCCGACAAGCGGGTGCTCCTCGGGGCCACCGAGATCGTGAACCCCACGGTCGGTGACGCCTCGGTGAGCTGGTCGATGGCGGACGGCAACCACACGAACGCCGCCTTCGAGCTCATGGAGTCGAGCACGAGCGCCTACTTCTGGGGCGAGAACGGAGCGGCCGGCATGCTCTTCCAGGGCTGGATCCAGAACCCCGGCGAGGGCAAGCTCGACTACCGGGGCCACCTCGACTGACGCGCAGCGAGGTGCGGGCGGGGTCGGCGTCTCCCCCCAGGCGTCCGTCCATCGGTCCGCCCGCACCCCTTCGCCCCCCAGGGTGCGGTGGCTCGACGAACGGATTGCCCCGCGGGCCGTCAGCCCGCGGGGCAATCCGCGTCCGGCAGACCCCGATGCGTGCGGACGAAGAGGACGCCCCCGGGGTGTCCGGTGCCGAAGCGCGTGGTGGCGTCGGCAGGGGTGAGGAACGCCACGTACGCCACGTCCGATGCGGCGATGTCGTGGAGGGATGCGACCCCGCCGACCTCGAGGCCGTCCACGTACACGACCACCTCGTGCGTGGGGGAGCGGCCCCGCAGGAAGGAGGGCCGGAACCATCGGACCGACTCGTACAGGTCGGTGGGCTGCAGCGTCCCGAGGTCGTCCGAGGTGAGCAGGATGGGGGCCTGGAACGGCGGCTTGCACGCGGCGTAGCGGTAGGGCCGCGGCGGGCCTCCGTCCCAGGCCGGACCGGGCGCGGCGGCGCACGCCGCGACGGAGAGGGTCAGGAGGGTGGCCGCGAGCGTCCTCGCGACAGGTACGCGGAGAGGCCGTGGGAGGGACATCGGAGGCTCCATCGACGGGAGGGCCGGGTCGCTGGCGAGGCTGCGCGCGCGATCCCGGCATCCAACGTGCTTCGGCGCGCCTCCCGTCGCCTGACGCGAAGACGTGGTCTTGCCTGGCGCGTCGGCGGCGGCGAGAGGAGGCCCTCCGGGGGGGCGGTCGACGATGAGACCGCACGTCTCCCACCGCGGAGACACGTGCTCGCGATCGCCGCCGAGCAGGTCGTGGAGCATCTCGTGGCGGACGATCTTCTCCTCGCCCTCGTAGCCGCGCACGAGGATGATGTCGTGCGGCGCCGACCAGCGGCCGCTCGCCACCTTCCCGTCACCCGTGATCCCGGTCGCCAGGTACCACGTCACCCGCCCGATGTCGCCCTGGAGCCCCGAGCACGCCTCGGTGACCTGCCACCAGTCGGCGAACACGGCGGGCGGGTCGAAGGGCGTCTTGTTCCTCACAAGACGCCGGGCATTTCCCCGCGTGGCATCGCGCGCGTATCTCTTCCGGCGAGGGGTGACCCCAGACGCCCACCGACAACCCCCAGGTCCCGACGTGCGCACCGCGATCCGTTTCCTCCTCTCACTCCCCGTCCTCCTGGCGGTGGCCTGCACCGCCGACGCTCCCCGCGCGGCGCAGGACGATCCCTACCGCCCGACCCCGTACATCCACATCACGCACCCCGAGTGGAGCCGGAGCGCCACGCTCTACGAGCTCAACACGCGCCAGTTCACGCCGGAGGGGACGTTCGCCGCGGCCGAGGCGCAGCTCCCCCGCCTGCGCGACCTCGGCGTCGACATCGTGTGGCTCATGCCGATCCACGAGATCGGGGAGGTCAACCGGAAGGGGACGCTCGGGAGCCCGTACTCGGTGAAGGACTACCGGAGCGTGAACCCCGAGTTCGGAACGCTCGACGACCTCCGCCACTTCGTCGCCACGGCGCACGGCCTGGGGATGCACGTGATCCTCGACTGGGTGGCCAACCACACCGCGTGGGACAACCCGCTCGTGAAGGAGCACCCCGACTGGTACGTGCACGACTGGAAGGGCGACCTCACGCCGACGCCCTGGTTCGACTGGAGCGACATCATCGACCTCGACTACGGGCAGGAGGGGCTGCGCCGCTACATGACCGAGGCGATGAAGTACTGGGTGACGGAGGCGGACGTGGACGGCTTCCGCTGCGACGTCGCGGGCTTCGTGCCCGTCGACTTCTGGAACGAGGTCCGCAGGGAGCTGGACGCCATCAAGCCGGTGTTCATGCTCGCCGAGTGGGAGTCGCGCGACCTGTACGCGAGCGCGTTCGACGCCACGTACGCGTGGAGCTGGTACGATGCGCTCGCGTCGATCGCGAAGGGGAACGCCGACCTCGGTGCCTTGTTCGGCTACTACTCGTGGAACGAGGGCGCGTATCCTCCGGGCGCGATGCGCATGACGTTCGTGACCAACCACGACAAGAACGCCTGGGAGGGCACGCAGTTCGAGAAGTTCGGGGACGCGCTGCCGGCCGCCATCGTCCTGTCGGTGGTGGGGGACGGGATCCCGCTGATCTACAACGGGCAGGAGGCCGGCAACACGAAGCGCCTGGAGTTCTTCGAGAAGGACCCGATCCGGTGGCGCGAGCATCCGATCGGCGAGCTCTACCGGAAGCTGTTCGCGCTCGAGCACGCCAACAGCGCGCTGTGGAACGCCCCCTGGGGCGCCACCATGGTCAAGGTGCCCAACGACGTCGAGACGAAGGTGCTGTCGTTCGTGCGCGAGAACGACCGGGAGAAGGTCTTCGCGGTGCTCAACTTCTCGGATCAGCGGCAGACGGTGACGTTCGGCGACGGCCCGCATCACGGCACGTACACGGAGTACTTCACGGGGTCGGCGGCGACCTTCGGCGAGGGAACGCGCCTCGAGCTCGAGCCCTGGGGATACCGGGTCTTCGTGCGTTGAGGCGCGCTATTCCGCGGACAGCGCGTCCACCGGGTCCACGCGGGTCGCGCGCGCCGCGGGCTCCCAGCAGGCGGCGAGCGCCGTGAGGGCGAGGGCGAGCCCGGCGAAGGCGAAGGCGACCGGGTCGAGCGGGCCCACGCCCCAGAGGCGGGCGGAGAGGAGCTTCGAGGCCTGCGTCGCCACGAGCAGCCCCAGGACGACCCCGAGCCCCGCCAGTCGCATCCCACGTCGGAGCACGAGCGCGCGCACGGACCCCGGATGGGCCCCCAGCGCGAGGCGGACGCCCATCTCGCGGCTCTGGCCCTGCACGAGCATGGCCATCATCCCGTACAGGCCGACGGCGGCGAGGACGAGCGCGAGGAGCGCGAAGGCCGAGGTGAGCCGCGCGAGGACGCGCTCCATCGTCACGCCCGCGGCGACGCGCCGCGCGAGCGGCTGCTGGTCGTAGAAGGGGAGCGACGGGTCGAGCCCACGCAGGAGGCCGCGCAGCGCCTCGGCGTCCGGGATGGCGCCGCCCGGGCCGCGAACGTAGAGGGTGGCGTGGTCCGGCGGCCACGGCTGGCCGAGGGGCTCGAGGAAGAGCGGCCCACCCGGCTCCTTCACCGAGGCGATGCGCGCGTCGCCGACGACACCCACCACCTCCAGCGTACGTGGCCCGCGCCGCCCGACGTCGATCCGCCGACCGACCGCGGGGCCACCGGGAAAGAGGTGGCGCGCGGCGCTCTCGCTGAGGATGACGACGCCCGACGCGGGCGCGTACATCTCCACGGATCGGAAGTCGCGCCCCGCCACCAGCTCGGCGCCGATCGCGGCGAGGAAGCCAGGGCTCACCTGGTTGGTCCCGGCCGTCACGGCGCGGGGGTCCTCGGCGTCGGCGCCCTGTGGGCGGACGACGTCGCTGGCGCGGCCGCGGCCCTGTACGGGGATCCACGACAGCCCGGCGGCGCGCACGCCCGGCAGGTCTCCCGCGCTCCGCACCAGCTCGCGGAAGAACGCCTCGCGGCGCGGACCGTCGTAGCCCTGCGCTCCCGGATCCACCGAGGCCTCCACCGCGCCAGCCGGGTCGAAGCCCAGGTCGGCCCCTCCGAGCGCACGCATCGTGCGCACGAGGAGGCCCGAGCCGACGAGGAGCAGGGCCGAGAGCGCCACCTGCGCCACCACCAGGAGGTCGCTGGGGCCGGTGCGCCGCACGCTCCGCCTTCCCGAACGGAGCGCGCCCTGCCGGTCCGCGCTCGCCAGCAGGGAAGGGGCGACGCCGAAGACGAGCCCGGTCGCCACCGTTACCCCGAGCGCGAAGACGAGCACCCGGTCGTCGAGCTCGATCCCGCCCATCGGGGGCATGAAGGTCAGGAGCCGCTCGCCCTCGAAGAGACGCACCGCGCCCACGGCGAGCGCGACGCCCACGAGGGCGGCGAGGAGGACCACCACCGCGGCTTCGGTGATCAGGAGGCGCGCCACGCGAGCGCGCCCCGCGCCGATCGCGCGCCGGACGTCCAGCTCCATCGCGCGCGCGCCCGTGCGGGCGAGGAGGAGGTTGGCGGCGTTCGCGCACGCGAGGGCGAGGAGGAGGGCCACCGCCACCCCGAGCACCCGGAAGACCGACGCGAGCTGGCCGCGCTCCCAGGGCGACAGGCCGATCCCCGGGCGGACGCGCGCGATGGCCGTCCGGGGGAGGCCGTGGGCCGGGTCAACCCGCAGGCGGGCGACGACGGCGTCGAGCTGCGCCGCCACCTGCCCGGGCGCGGCTCCCGGCCTGAGCCGACCGACGAGCTCCATCCAGATGGGGTAGTTCCCGGCCCCCAGGGCGTCCTCGCCGGCCATCGGGATCACCGCCTCGTGCGCCTCCACCGGCACCCACAGCTCGGTGTCGCCCAGCAGGCCCGTGCCGCGGAAGCCGCGCGGGGCCACGCCGACCACGGTGAAGCCGGTGCCGTCGATCGAGAGCGTGGCTCCGATAGCCGAGGGCGCGTCCGCGAAGAGCGTGGACCCGAGGTGCTCGCTGACCACGGCGACGTGCGGGTCGAGCCCGTCGTCGGGCCCGAGGAGACGTCCGGCCAGAGCCCGCAGCCCGAGCACCTGCGCGAAGTCGTCCGACACGTACTCGATCGACATCCGCTCGGGCACGTCCGTGCCGGGAAGCCACACGTTGGCGTCGACCACCTGGGAGGCGGCCAGCCCCGTGACGGAGGACGCCGCCCGCCGGAGCTCGATGTACTCGGGGTGCCCGAAGACGAACGCCGCGTCGGGTGCGTCCTCGGTGCCGATCGTCATCGTGACGAGGGAGTCGGGGGCCCACACGCCCGGGACGGGGCGCAGCAGCACCCAGTTCGCCACGGAGTAGACCGCCGTGGAGGCGCCGACGCCGAGCGCGAGCGTCAGCGCGGTGACGGCGGTGAAGACCGGGCGCCGGCGGAGCGCCCGCGTCGCGAGGCGGAGGTCCCTGAGGAGATCGCCGGGAAGGTCGCGGCGCGCCCCGGCCCGGCCCTGCTCGCGCCCGGCCCGCGTCATCTCCCGGCGCACCGCGTCGAGGTCGCCGAAGCGACGCACGGCCTCCGCCCGCGCGGACTCCGGGGACATTCCGCGCGCGATGTTCTCGCGCGTCCGCGTCTCCACGTGGAAGGCGATCTCGTCGTCGACGTCACGCTCCAGGCGATGTACCGGCCGATCCGGCCGTCCCCACTCCCCGTCGTCGCTCCCGCCCATCCCGACCCTCCCGGCTCAGCCGCGCCCCGGCGTGGCCGCGGCGACCTTCGCCATGGCGGCCGCGAACGTCTCCCAGTTCTCCTCCTCGGCGGCGAGCTGCCGCCGCCCGCCGCGCGTGAGGCGGTAGAACTTCGCGCGCCGGTTGTGCTCGGAGGTTCCCCACCGGCTCTCGAGCAGCCCCTGCCGCTCGAGGCGGTGCAGCGCCGGATAGAGGGAGCCCTCTTCGACGCTCAGCGCGTCCTCCGTGACGCGCTCGATCCACCGGGCCACGCCGTAGCCGTGATCGGCGCCGGCGACCAGCGCCTTGAGCACCAGGTAGTTGAGCGTGCTCGCGGAGAGCGCGACCTCGTTCCTTCCCATTCCCGTCCGCCCGTCTCGAGGCTTGTTCCATAGAACGCTAGGGGAATGTGGGCCTCGTTCCCCTGGAAGGCAAGGGATACGTCGTCGAGGTCGCCTACGGCCCGCAGGTCACGCCCCGGACGCCTCGCCGACGAGCGCGAAGCGGTCCGTGAGCTGGCCGAGCCGGTCGGCCTGCTCCACGAGCGCCCGCGCGGTGACGGCGGACGCCTCGGCCGCGGCCGCGGTCCGCTGCGTGGCGTCGGACATGCGCTCCACGGCGGAGCGGATCTCCTCGATGCCCGAGCTCTGCTGCTGCGACGCGGCGGTGACGTCGTCCATCGTGCGCCGGACGTCGGTGAACTGCTCCGCCAGCCCGGTCAGGTCGGCGAGCACGACGTCCTTGATGCGGCTGCCCTCCGTGGTCGCCTCCGCGCTCCGTCCGATGAGCTGGTCGGTCTCGGCAGCGGCCTCCGCCACCTGCTTCGACAGGGCGCGCACCTCCTCGGCCACGACGGCGAAGCCACGTCCGGCCTCTCCGGCCCGCGCGGCCTCGATCGTCGCGTTGAGCGACAGCAGGCTGGTCTGCTCCGCGATCCGGCTGATCACGCTCACGATCTCGGCCTGACGCTCGGAGTGGTGCTGGATGCGCTCCATGGCCTCGGCGAGCCGGCCCATCTCCCCGATGCCGCGGTCCATGGCCACCTGAGCGGACGCCGCGATCCCCTGGCCCTTGGCGGCCCCGGCCGCGCCGCACTCGGCCATCCCCGCGACCTCGCGCAGCGACCCGAGGATGCGGTCGAGCATCGTCGCCTGCTCGGAGGCGGTGCGGGACAGGCTCTCGGATCCGCGGTCGGTCTCGGCGGAGGCGGTGGCCACGTGGTCGGCCGCGCCGTGCACCTCGCCGAGGGCCTCGCCGAGCGCCTCGACCGCGTGGTTGAAGGAGCGGGCGATGTCGTCGTAGTCGTCGCGGAACGCGCCGTCCACGCGGGTGCCGAGGTCGCGGCTCGCGAGGCGGCCGATCGCCGCGCTGAGGCTGCGGAGGAACCGCTCGGTGACGGCGTGCTCGGCCTCGGAGCTGGCGTGGGCCTCGTCGAGCCCGGAAACCAGCTCGTTGACCCTGCGCACCACTGCGGCATACTCGCCCTGGAAGGACGCCTCGTCCGCGCGCGCCGCGAGGTCGCCGCGGCACACGGCGTCGCCGACCGTGCCGATCTCCCGGGTCAGGCCGCGCAGGGTGGTGGCCACCAGCTCGAGCGAGCGCGCCATCGCGCCGATCTCGTCGGTGCGCGCGGTGTCGAGCTCACGGGAGAGGTCACCGGCCGCCACGGCGCGCGCCGCGTCCGAGATCCGCTCCACGGGCCGCGAGATGCCGAAGGCGGCCTTGCGTCCGACCCACAGGTAGGGAAGCCCGAGCCCGCCGATTGCGAGGAGGAAGAGCGTGATCGCGAGCGTGGTGACCCGGTGGCTGCGGCGCAGCAGCTCGTCGTTCATGCGGGTCAGCGCGGTGTCGGCGTCGGTCGCGGCCGCGTCGAGGGCGCGGAAGGCGGCCTCCCGATCGCCGGAGCCGGCGACGAGCGCCTCGAGCGCCTCGCGGTAGCGGGCGACCGCCCGGTCCACGTCCGCGGCCAGCTTCGCGCCACCCGTGCGGGCGAGCGCCGACACCTGGACGGCCGCGTCCTCGGCGCGGCGGGCGTCGGCCGTGGCGCCCGAGGCCCGGAAGGCCACGTCGTGCCGGCGGGCCTGCTCCATCTGCGCGGTCGAGCGGAGGGCCACGCGCTCGGCGCCGAAGCCCCGGTGCTCCAGGGCGATGGTGCCGAGCGCCATCACCACCACCAATCCGCCTGCGGCCACACCGGCGAGCGTGAGGAGTCGGAGCTTCCCGAGGATGGTCGCCGCCTGGGCGGCGTACGTACGCTGGAGGAGGCCGGTCATGGGGAACGTCTTTCGATCGACGGCAGCGTGAGGTCCCGCGAGTGGGCATCCATGAGTGTCGGCATCCGCGTCGCGTGTCTGAAACGCGGACGCCCCCTCCCGGCGGAGGCGTGACCTTGAACAGAACGCTCGGGCGGCCCGCTCATGGCGCGGGGCGGCGGCGTGCGTCAGGTTCGTCCCATGCGCACCCTACGCTCGGCCTGCACGGCCCTCGTCTTGCTCGTCTGCCTCACCCCGGCGCGGTCGTCGGCGCAAGTGCCCGACACGGCGCTCCACGTCCCCGAGGCGGCGCGGCCCTCCGCGCATTTCGACGCCATCACGGCCACGGACGCCTGGCTCGCATCCGTGCCGCCGGCCGACATGGCCCGGTCGGACGCGTACTTCGAGGGCGGGTACTGGCTGCTCCTCTGGAACGCGGCCCTGTCGGGCGGGATCTACCTCCTCCTCCTGGCGTCGGGAGCGTCCACGCGCATGCGCGACGTGGGCGAGCGCTTCACGAGGGTGCGCGCCGTGCACGTGATGGCGTACTGGGCGCAGTTCACGGTCGTGACCTCCGTGCTCTCCTTCCCGCTCACGGTCTACCAGGGCTTCTTCCGCGAGCACCACTACGGCCTGGCCACCCAGGGCTTCGGCGCGTGGATGGGCGACCAGCTCAAGGGCCTCGTCCTCGGAGTGGTGCTCGGCGGGCTCTTCGTGGCGGCGCTCTACCGGGTCCTGCGCAGCGCCCCCCGGAGCTGGTGGATCTGGGGAAGCCTGGTGACCCTCGTCTTCCTCATGATCGGCGCGCTCGTGGCCCCGGTGTACATCGCGCCGATCTTCAACAAGTACACGACGCTGGACGCCCCGCGCGTGGCGGACCCGATCCTGAGCATGGCGCGCGCGAACGGGATCCCCGCCTCGGAGGTGTACGTGATGGACGCCTCGCGCCAGACCACGCGCGTCAGCGCCAACGTGAGCGGCTTCCTGGGCACGGAGCGGATCACGCTGAACGACAACCTGCTGAACCGCGCCACGCTCCCGGAGATCGAGGCGGTGATGGGGCACGAGATGGGGCACTACGTGCTCAACCACGTCTACAAGACGATCCTGTTCTTCGGCGTCCTCGTCGTCGTGGTGTTCGCGCTCATGTACCGCCTGTCGGCGTGGGCGCTCGCGCGCTGGGGGGACGCATGGCGCGTGCGTGGCGTGGACGACCCGGCCGGGCTGCCGCTGCTCGCGCTCCTCCTCATGCTGATCCTGTTCGTGCTGACGCCGGTGACGAACAGCTGGGTGCGGACGCAGGAGTACGAGGCGGACATCTTCGGCCTGAACGCTGCGCGCCAACCCGACGGGATGGCCGCCGTCTCGCTCAAGCTCGGCGACTACCGCAAGCTCGCGCCGGGCCGACTCGAGGAGATCGTCTTCTTCGACCACCCGAGCGGCCGCACCCGCATCTTCTCGGCGATGCGCTGGAAGGCCGAGCACCTGGACCTCAGGTAGCCGGTCGCTGAAGACGATCCGAGCCTTGACGTGGCGGCTCGCCCCCCAGATACTGAATGAACGTTCATTCATTTCCGCCCCCACGGAGGAACGTCCATGCCCAAGCTCGCCAGCCCCCCTGTGACCCGCGACAAGGAGGCGCGCATCCTCGCCGCGGCCGTGCGCGTCTTCGCGCTGAACGGCTACCACGGAAGCACGATGGCGGCCGTCGCCGCGGAGGCCGGCGTCGCGACGGGCACGATCTACCTCTACTTCGAGCGCAAGCAGGAGCTGCTCATCACGCTCTTCCAGCGCCACCTCTCCGACTACATGGAGCGGTGCCGTCCGCTCCTCGCGGCCGTGTCGCCGGGCGTGGACCGGCTCCGCCTCCTGGCCGAGCTGCACCTGGCCTTCTTCGCGGAGGACCGCGAGCTCGCCACGGTGTTCCAGATCCACATCCGCGATCCCGACCCGATCCTGGCCGAGGGCATCCGCCCGAGCGTCGCCGAGTACTTCGACCTGATCGGCACGGTCATCGGCGACGGCGTGCAGGCGGATGCGTTCGACCGCCGCCTGGACGTGCGTCTGGCGCGCCAGCTCTTCTTCGGCGCGCTCGACGAGGTGGTCACGGGGTGGCTCCGCTCGAAGCGCGGGTACGCCCTCATGTCGACGCTGGACCCCGTGGTGGCGATGCTCGCCCGCGGGTTCGGCGCCCTTCCACCCGGAGATCCGTCGTGAAGGACCCCCTCGCTCCCGACCGCGTGGGCCGGGCAGCCGTGCTGGGCGCCGGCGTCATGGGCGCCGCGATCGCCGCGCACCTCGCCAACGTCGGCGTCCCGACGCTCCTCCTCGACATCCCGCCCCGGGACGGCGACGACAAGGACGCGCTCGTCCGTGCGGGCCTCGAGCGCGCCAAGAAGAGCAAGCCGGCGTCGTTCTCGTCGTCGCGCGCCCCCACGCTCGTCGACGTCGGCAACTTCGAGGAGGATCTGCCGCGCCTGGCCGGGTGTGACTGGATCGTCGAGGCGGTCGTGGAGAGCCTCGACATCAAGCGCGCCCTCTACGCCGAGGTGGCGCCGCACGTGGCGCCGCACGCGCTGCTGACGTCGAACACCTCGGGGCTGTCGGCCGCCGCGCTCTCCGAGGCGCTTCCGGAGGCGCTCCGCCCGCGCTTCATGGTCACGCACTTCTTCAACCCCCCGCGCTACCTGAAGCTGCTGGAGCTCGTGCGTGGGCCGGACACGCGGGACGACGTGGTGGCGTTCTTCGAGGACTTCGGGGACCGCGTCCTGGGGAAGGGGATCGTCCACGCCAAGGACACCCCGAACTTCATCGCCAACCGCGTCGGCTGCTTCGGCATCTTCCACGTGATGCGGACGATGACCGAGGACGGCTACACCGTCGCCGAGGTGGACAAGCTCACCGGCAAGGCGATCGGCCGGCCGGCGAGCGCCACCTTCCGCACCGCGGACCTGGTCGGGCTCGACACCCTCGCGCACGTGGCGGGCAACCTGCACGAACGGCTGACGGACGATCCGTACCGGGATCTCTTCGATCCGCCCGACTTCGTGAAGCGCCTGGTGGCCGAAGGCCGGCTCGGCGAGAAGAGCGGGGCCGGCTTCTACGAGAAGGTCCGGGGAGCCGACGGGCAGAGCGAGATCCTCATGCTCGACCCCGCCACGCTGGAGTACGTGCCGCAGGGGAAGGTGTCGTTCGCCGCGCTGGAGATGGCCAGGAACGTCGAGGACCTCGGCGAGCGCGTCCACGGCCTCGTGCGCGCCGGGGACCGCGCCGGCGCGTTCCTGTGGAAGTCGTTCTCCGCGACGCTGCGCTACGCCGCGGCGTGCATCCCCGAGATCGCCGACGACATCGTCAACGTGGACCGCGCGATGCGCTGGGGCTTCGGATGGGAGCTCGGGCCCTTCGAGCTGTGGGACGCGATGGGCTTCCGCTGGGCGTGCGAGCGCATGCTCGCCGAGGGAGACGCGCTCCCTCCCCTGGCCCGGGAGCTGTACGACGCGGGCGGCGAGGGCTTCTACCGGGAGGAGAAGGGCACGCATGCCTTCTTCGTGGGCGGAGGGGACTTCGCGCCGGTGCCGACCCGCGAGGAGCACCTCGTGCTCACCGACCTGAAAGCCGCCGGCGGCGTGGTGCTGGAGAGCCCCGACGCCACGCTGGTCGACCTGGGCGACGGCGTCGCGTGCCTCGAGTTCCACACGAAGATGAACACGGTGGGGCCCGGCATCCTCGACATGATGGAGCGCTCCCTCGACGAGGTGGAGGCGCGCTGGCGCGGGCTGGTGATCGGCAACGACGCCCCGCAGTTCAGCGCGGGCGCGAACCTCCTCCTCATCCTGAACGAGCTGGACGACGACAACGCCGAGGACGTGGAGTGGACCCTCGGGCGCTTCCAACGGGTGAACCAGCGCCTCCGGATGTCGAGCCGTCCGGTCGTGGCCGCGCCGGCCGGGCTCACCCTCGGGGGTGGCTGCGAGGTCGTGCTCGGTGCCGACGCCGTGGTCGCGTCGCTGGAGACGTACATCGGGCTCGTGGAGGTGGGCGCGGGGGTCGTCCCTGCGGGTGGCGGGTGCAAGGAGCTGGTGCGGCGCGCGGACGAGGCCGCGCCGAGGGCCCCCGACACGGACCTCTTCCCGTGGATCCGCCGGATCTTCGAGACCGTGGGGATGGGGAAGGTCGCGACGAGCGCGCACGAGGCGCAGGAGATGGGCTTCCTGCGCACCAGCGACCAGGTGGTCGCCAACCGCGACCGCCTCCTGCACGACGCGAAGATGCGCGTCCTCGCGATGGCGGAGGCCGGCTACCGTCCGACCCCCGCGCGCACGGACATCCGCGTGGTCGGCGAGGAGGGTCTCGCGGCGCTCCGCGTCGGGCTCGATCAGATGGAGCGCGCCGGCTACATCAGCCCCTACGACAAGGTCGTGGGCGACGCGCTGGCGTGGGTCCTGTGCGGGGGGGAGGTGAGCCCGTCGTCGCGCGTCTCCGAGGAGTACCTGCTCGAGCTGGAGAAGGAGGCGTTCATGCGGCTGTGCGCGCAGCCGAAGACGCTGGAGCGGATGGAAGCGCTGCTGAAGACCGGCAAGCCGCTGCGAAACTGAGCGGAACCAGAGGGAGGACGATCATGAGCAGAGAGAACGAGCCGGTCGTCGTCAGCGCGGTGCGCACCGCGGTGGGTCGCGCCTTCAGGGGGACGCTGCGCGAGACCCGGCCCGACGACCTCGCCGCCGCGTGCCTCACGGGCGCGCTCGAGCGGGCGGGCGGATTCGACCCGGCCGCGGTGGACGACATCATCCTCGGGTGCGCGATGCCGGAGGGCCCGCAGGGGCTGAACGTGGCCCGCCTCTCCCAGTTCCGCGCGGGCATCCCGTACCAGGTGCCGGCGATGACGCTGAACCGCTTCTGCTCGAGCGGCCTGCAGGCGATCGCGATGGCCGCGGACCGCATCGCGACGGGCCAGGCCTCCGCCGTGCTGGCCGGGGGCACAGAGTCGATGAGCATGGTGCCGATGTCGGGCGGGGACTTCTCCCCGAACCCGCAGCTCGTGCGCGACATGCCGGAGGCGTACATCTCGATGGGCCTCACGGCCGAGGAGGTCGCGAGCCGCTTCGGCGTGACGCGGGAGGACCAGGACGCCTTCGCGCTGGAGAGCCAGCGTAGGGCCGTGGCCGCGGTCGACGGCGGCTCCTTCGCCGACGAGATCGTGCCCGTGGAGGTCGTCACGAAGACGCCCGGGCCCCGCGGGAGGAGCGAGGTTCGTACCTCGGTCTTCGATGTGGACGAGGGGCCGCGACGCGACACCACGCCGGAGGCGCTCGCCAAGCTCAAGCCGGCGTTCAAGCTCGGCGGGAGCGTGACTGCGGGAAACTCCTCCCAGACGTCCGACGGCGCGGCGGCGGCGCTCCTCGTGAGCCGGGCGCGGGCCGAGGAGCTCGGGCTCGAGATCCTCGGGGTGCTGCGTGGCTACCAGGTGGCGGGCGTGCCCCCGGACGTCATGGGGATCGGACCGATCGAGGCGATCCCGAAGCTCCTGAGGCACTGCGGCGTGGCGCAGGGCGACGTCGACCTGATCGAGCTCAATGAGGCGTTCGCCTCACAGTCGGTCTACTGCGTGCGCACGCTCGGCCTCGACCCCGAGCGCGTGAACGTGCACGGCGGCGCCATCGCGCTCGGCCATCCCCTGGGTGCCACCGGCGCGAAGCTCACGGCAACGCTCCTCCACGAGATGCGGCGCCGCGACGCGCGCTACGGCGTGGTGTCGATGTGCATCGGCGGCGGCATGGGTGCCGCGGCCCTCTTCGAACGTCCCCGAGGCAGGTGATACCACCATGACCACCACGACCGTGAAGTCCGTCGCCACCGGGACGTTCCTCCTGGGCCCGACCGAACCGGCGGACGTCTTCGTCCCCGAGCAGTTCGACGAGGAGTCCATCATGCTGGCACGCAGCGTGGAGGACTTCGTGAAGGAGAAGGTGCTTCCCCGCTGGGAGGCGCTCGATGCCCAAGAGGCGGGGCTGCTCGAGGGGCTGGTGCGCGAGACGGGGGAGCTGGGCGTCTTCGCGGTGGACGTCCCCGAGGCGCTCGGTGGGCTCGGCGCGGCGAAGACCACCGCGATGCTCATCGGCGACAAGATCGGGATGGGTGGCTCGTTCGCGCCCGCCATCATGGTCCAGACCGGGATCGGCGGGCTGCCGATCCTCTACTTCGGGACGGACGAGCAGCGCGCCCGCTGGGTGGACGGGATCCTGTCGGGAACGGTCATCACCGCCTACGCGCTCACCGAGGCCGGGAGCGGCTCCGATGCGCTCGGCGCGCGCACCACGGCGGTCTACGACGAGGCGCGCGATGTCTACGTCCTGAACGGCTCGAAGCAGTTCATCACGAACGCGGGCTTCGCGGACCTCTTCATCGTCTTCGCCAAGGTCGACGGCGAGCGCTTCACGGCGTTCATCGTCGAGCGGGGCACGGACGGCTTCACGGTGGGCCCCGAGGAGAAGAAGCTGGGCCTCAAGGGCTCGTCCACCTGCCCGCTCTCGTTCGTCGACACACCGGTGCCGGCCGCGAACGTGCTCGGCGAGATCGGCCAGGGGCACAAGATCGCCTTCAACGTGCTCAACATCGGCCGCCTCAAGCTGAGCCCGGCGGTCCTGGGCGGCGCGAAGATCTCCCTCGGCGAGGGCGCCCGCTATGCGGCCGAGCGCCACCAGTTCGGCAAGCCGATCGCGGCCTTCCCGCTCATCCAGCAGAAGCTGGCCGCGGCGTGCTCCCGCATCTACTGCCAGGAGACGATCGTCTACCGCACCGCCCACGACGTGGACCGCCACATCGAGGGGTCGGGCACGGAGGACAAGGCGGCCGCCGCCGTGGCGGCGCTCAAGGAGCTGAGCGTGGAATGCTCGATCAACAAGGTCTACTCGAGCGAGGTGGTCTGCTTCGTCGCCGACGAGATGCTCCAGGTGCACGGCGGCTACGGCTTCATCGCCGAGTACGCGGCCGAGCGCCACTACCGCGACGCGCGCATCAACCGGATCTGGGAGGGGACGTCCGAGATCAACCGCATGCTCATCACCGGGACGCTGCTCGAGCGCACGATGAAGGGCCAGCTCCCGCTCCTCCCGGCCATCAAGGCGGTCACGGACGAGCTGATGAGCCGCGGCGGGCGGGAGGCTCCCGAGGGTGATTTCGGTGCCGAGCTGGCGGCGGTGGAGCTCGCCCGCAAGCAGACGCTCTTCGCCGCGGGCGTGGCTGCGCAGAAGCACATGCAGGCCCTCCAGGAGGAGCAGGAGGTGCTGGCGTGGCTGGCCGACATGATCATCCACACGTACGTGATGGAGAGCGCCGTCCTGCGGGCGATGAACGCCGGCGCGTACGTCGACGACCGGGGCGTCGCGGCCCGGCGGGCGGCCGCGCGCCTGGCCCTGGAGGCGGGGCTTCCCGTGGTGGAGGCGGCGGCGCGCCAGGTGCTGACGGCCAGCGCGGAGGGCGAGGAGCTGCGCAGCATGCTGTCCATGCACCGGAAGCTCACGCGCCGCGAGCCGTTCGACGTGCGAGCGGAGGGAAGGGCGCTGGCCGCGGCCGTGCTCGAGGCGGAGGGCTACCCGTTCGAGGTGGCCTGAGCGGTCAGCCGGCGGGCATCTCGGCGGCGCGCACCGGGTCGATCGTCTCGCGCACGGCGCGGGACAGCTCCTCGAGCGTCCACGGCTTGGGCGCGAAGCGGGCGTTCTCGGGGAAGCGGCGGTCGTGGGCCTCCAGGTCGGCGTACCCGCTGACGAAGAGGAAGCGGGCGTCCGGATGGGTGCCGCGCACCACGTCGCACAGCTCCAGGCCGCCCATCCTGGGCATCACCACGTCGGTGAGGATCAGGTCGAAGGGCTCGGGATGGGTGCGGAACACCTCCAGCGCCTCCACGCCGTCGCAGGCCGCCACCACGCGGTAGCCCAGACGCTGCAGCGTCCGCTCGGTGGTGCGGCGCAGCGCCTCCTGGTCCTCCACGAGGAGGACCAGCTCGCCCTCGCCGGCCGTCGGCTCCGGGGGCCGCCGCGTCGCTCCGGTCCCGGTCGGCTCGGAGCGGCTCATCGGCAGGTAGACCTTCACGCGCGTCCCGGCCCCGGGGCGGCTCTCGATCTCCACGAAGCCGTCGTGCTGGCGCACGAGGCCGTGCACCACCCCCATCCCCAGACCGCTCCCCTTTCCGGGCTCCTTGGTGGAGAAGAAGGGCTCGAAGATCCGTCGGAGCGTCTCGGGCTCGATCCCCGTGCCCGTGTCCTCCACCACGATGGTGGCATAGGGGCACGCCACGATGCGCTCGCCCGTGTCCGGATGCGCGCCGGTGAAGTCGTCGCTCCCAACCTCGACCCGGAGGCGCCCGCCGTCCGGCATGGCGTCCCGCGCGTTCGTCACGAGGTTCATGAGGATCTGCTGGACCGCGGCGAGGTCCGCGCGCGCCACGCCGGCGCCCACCGAGGCCGCGAGATGGAAATCGATGGTCTCCGGGACCAGCCGCTTGAGCAGATGCGCCATGTGCACCACCGAGTCGGCCAGGTCGATCGGCTGGAGCACGAGCTCGGCGCGCCGGCTGAACCCGAGCAGCCCCTTCACGAGATCGGCGCCGCTCCGGGCGGCCTCCTCGAGATCCTCGAGCTCGGAGAGGGGGCGCCGCCCCTCCTCGATCGCCGACCGGATGAGGCGGGCGTTCACCAGGATGACGGAGAGGAGGTTGTTGAAGTCGTGCGCGATCCCGCCGGTGAGCCTTCCGACCGCCTCCAGCTTCTGCGCTTGGCGGAGCTGCTCCTCGAGCCCCTTCTCCTCCGTGACGTCCAGGACCACGCCCTCCGCCACGAAGGTCCCATCCGCGCACTCGCGCCCGCTGAACGAGCTGCGCAGCCAGCGCACCTGCCCCTGGGGCGTGAGGACGCGGAACTCGTGCTGGCCCGCGGTCCGGGACGTGTCGCGGATCCGACCGCGGAAGAGCTCCACGTCGTCGGGGTGGAGGTGGCTGATCAGCGACGTGGGGTCCTTGGCCATCCGCTCCGGATCGAGCCCCAGCGTCGGGTAGAGCGAGCCGGCCGACAGCGGGTAGTCCACGCGTCCGTCCGGGTGCACGACCCGCCGGAAGACGATCGCCGGCACGCGGTCCGTGATGTGGCGGAGCTGCTCGCTGACGCGGTGGAGCTCCTCCCTCGCCCGCACGTGCTCGGTCACGTCCTGGTGCGTGCCGATCACGCGCACGGGCCGCCCGTCGTCGTCGCGCTGGATGCGCGCGTGCGTACGCAGGTGGCGGACGCTGCCGTCGGGCCGGACGATCCTGTGGTCGATCCAGTCCAGGCCCGCGCTGCGCGCCCCCCCGCGCACCCGTCGGGCGACGCGCTCCCTGTCGTCCGGGTGGATGCGCGCGAGGAACTCGTCGACGGTGGGGTCGATGGAGCCCGGCTCCAGGCCGTAGATGCGGAAGGTCTCGTCGGACCAGGTGTCGATCCCGCCCCGCAGGTCCCGCTCGTAGTGCCCGATGTGGGCGATCTCCTGGGCCTCCTCGAGGCGCTGCTCGCTCGCCCTGAGCCGGGCCAGCGTGCGCTGGCTCGCCAGCGCGGTGCCCATGATCCGAGCCGCGGCATTCAGCGTCTCCAGCTCGATCGTCGACCACGTGCGCCCGCGGGCCGCGTCCGCACATACCAGCAGGCCGTCGAGCCGCGCGTCGTCGAAGACGGGGACGATCGCGATCAGCGTCGCGCCGAGCGCCTCGAAGGTCTCCCTCTCGCCCGGGAGGTCGTCGACGGTGCCGTGGAGCATGTCCCCGCCCTCGAGGGCGGCCACCCAGCGGGCCACACACGCGCCGCGCATCCGCGCGGGAGGTGGTGCGAGGTCGGCCTGGTGCTCGACGCACCCCGTCTCGTGCTCGAAGGCGCCGCCCTCGACGGGCTCGGGCGCGGCGCGCACGTAGCACACGCGCGCCGCGGCGACGGCCGAAGCGATCGCCTCGAGCGTCGTGGACAAGGCGTCGGGGTCCCCGGCGGAGCTCAGGACCCTCTGTGCCAGCCCCCACATCGCGACGAGCACAGCATGCTCCGGCGCGAGCTGTCTCCCGATGTCGGTTCCTTCCGTCATGGTCTCATGTCCCGTCGCGCCGCCCGGATCTCCGGATCCGGGCCGTCGACGAGGCATCGGCGGTTGCAGGGCGGAGCCACGACACGGGCCCCTCAGGGGGTAGTCTCGACCCCCTTGGGGGTGACCTTGAGGGACGAGCGGCACCGTCCGGGGCGCGCCGCGCCCCACCGGACTAGGCGCGCGCGGCTGCCCGCGGGCGGAGCTTGTGGCCGAGAAGGCCGCCCAGGGCGCCGGTGACGGCGGAGGACGCCGTGCCGAAGCCCAGCACGGAGGCCGTCACGTCTCCGAGCAGGTAGGACACGAGGATCCCGATCAGGGCGCACATGCCGCCCACCACCGCACCCCCACCGGCCCCGCCGCCGTATCCGGTGGAGAGGGCGCGCGCCCACAGGAGCCCGGCGACGAGCGAGATGCCCATCCCCAGCGGCGCGAAGAGGATGGCCACCGACGAGACGAAGTGCCCCACCACCACCATCGCGATCTGCAGCACCGTGCCCACCACGATCCACTTCGTCATGTCGTGCCTCCCTGGGTTCGAGGTTTGTCGTCGCGTACGGGCCGGCTCCGGCCCGCCGCCTCCTGAAGGGTCTCGATGTAGCGTCCGAGCTGGCGCACGGACGCGTCGTAGGGCTCGATGCTCCGGTGGGTCCGGGCCTGCATCACGCCCCCCTCCATCGTCGTGAGGACGAACTGGGACAGCTCCGCGAGGTCGAGATCGGGCGGGAAACGGTCCGCCGCCTCGCGCAGGCACGCCTCCACGGCCTCGCACCACTGCGCGAAGTTCCGCGCCAGGAGAGCGCGTACGGGTGGATCGGGCTCCTTGAACTCGAGCGAGAGGTTCCCGATCGGACATCCGAACGTGAGGTCCGTGGCGAGCAGGGCATGGCGATAGCCCTCCAGGACCGCGAAGACGCGGCCCACCGGGTCGTCGGTGCGGCTGCGTGCCGGCGCGATGATCTGCGGCTCGAGGTTGGCCACGTACCACTCGAGCACCGCGACCAGCAGATCCTGTTTCGTGGGGAAGAAGTGGTAGAGGCTCCCGCTGTTGGCCTCGGCCCGCTCCAGGATCTCGGCCACGCTCGTCCCGTGGTAGCCCTTCCTCCAGAAGAGCTCCCTGGCGGCGTCGACGAGGCGTTCCCGTGTGTCGTGGCCCATTCCGGGGGTGTCTGAGTTGAATGATCAACCAAGCGTACGCGACGACGCGCCTGCCGGCAAGCCAGGCAGGTGGGCGGGTGTAGCGGGCAGGACACCGCGCCCTCGCGGACACGTATCTCACGAGGCAACCGAAGCCCCCCGGCCGTTGTCGAAGTGGGTACGGTGCGGGGGGAGGTGGGCTACGGGAGGCGGATGAGCGCGGGAGAACGACTCGGAGACGTGTGGCGGGAGTTGAAGCGACGACGCGTGGTCAGCACCGTCGCCGCCTACGCCGCAGGCAGCTTCGCGCTCCTCCAGCTCGCGGAGATCCTCTTCCCGGCCTTCGGCCTCGGCGACGCGGCGCTGCGCGTCCTCCTCGCCGCCCTCCTCGCCGGCTTCCCGATCGTCGCGGCGCTCTCCTGGGTCTTCGACGTGACGCTCGGCGGCATCCGCAGGACCCGCGCCGTGGACGCGGCGGCGCACGCGCCGCCGCGCGCCCCGTCCGGCGTGGTCGTCGTCGCGGTCGTGGCCGCGGCCGTCGCGATGGGGGGTGCCGGATGGTGGCTCGTGCGCGAGGCGGAGTCCGCGGGGACGCCTGCGTCGTCGATCGCGGTCCTCCCCTTCGCGGACCTGAGCGAGGCCCGCGACCAGCAGTACCTGGGGGACGGTCTCGCCGAGGAGATCCTCAACGTCCTCGCGAGCGTCGACGGGCTCCAGGTGGCGGCGCGCACCTCCGCCTTCTCCCTCCGTGACGCCCACGACGACGCGCGTGAGATCGGCGAGCGCCTCAACGTGGCAACGCTCCTGGAGGGGAGCGTGCGCCGCAGCGCGGACAAGGTGCGCGTGACCGCGCAGCTCATCGACACCCGCTCGGGCTTCCATGTCTGGTCACGCACATACGACCGTACCGTGGAGGACCTCTTCGCGCTTCAGGACGAGATCGCCTCATCGATCGTGGGAGAGCTCCTGGGCCACCTGGAGATCCCAGGCCGCCCGGCGGTCCGGCACGTGGCGTCCCAGGAGGCGCAGGACGCCTACTGGCGGGGCCGCGCGCAGTGGGGACGGAGGGACCCGACGGGGCTGCCGGAGGCCATCCGCCTCTTCCAGACGGCGGTGGCGATCGACCCGGAATATGCGGCGGCCTACGCCGGGCTCGCGGACGCCTACGCGCTCCTTCCCATCTACGTGCCCTCCGCCTCGCTTGCTGACGCGCTGGCCCAGGCCGAGACGTGGGCCGAGAAGGCGATCGAGATGGACGGCACCATCGCGGACCCGTACGCGTCGCTGGGCCTGGTCAAGGCGCTGCGCCGCGACCGCGTCGGGGCGCTGGCGGCCTTCGGGAAGGCGATCGCGCTCAACCCGTCCTACGCGCGCGCCTTCCACTGGCGGGCGAACGTGCTCGCGGAGATGGGCCGGCTGGACGCGGCCCGGGAGGACGCGGCGCGCGCGGCGCTGCTGGACCCGCTCTCGGCGCCTGTCGCGACGGACCACGGCAAGATCCTGCTGTGGGCGGGCGACCTCGCGGCGGCGCGCACGGAGCTCGACCGGGCGCTGGCGCTGGACTTCTCCTACCGGCCCGCCCATTTCGCCGCGGCGCTGGTCGCGCTCCAGGAGGAGCGCGCGCTCCCCCTGCAGATGGCCCTCACGCAATGGGCGGCGATGGTCGGCGTGCCGGTGACGGTCGCGGGGGACCTCGCGCACGCGATGATGGACTTCCATCGCACGGGCGCGCCGGCCCAGGTGGCCGGTCCGCTCGCGGCGCTCGCCGTGGACGAGGCGTCGATCGGGTCCGGCACGCTCGCCTCCATCCACGCGCTGGTGGGGGAGCGGGACGGCATGCTCCGCTGGCTGCGCCAGGCCGTTGCCGACGGATCGTGGGCGGAGGAGTACCTGGTGGTCAACCAGGCCTACGCGCCGTTCCGGGCGGACCCCGCCTTCCGCGACATCCTCGCCGAGATCGGGGACGCCGCGTCGGGCTGACCCGGCGCCGCGTCCCGCGAGGGCTCAGCGGCTCCGCTTCCTGATCTCGGCCACTTCCGCGGCCGAGAGGTTGTGCGGGAAGACGGTGGTCAGTCGCACCGACGGCTGGATATGCATCACGACCCGCTGTCCGGGCGCGATCGTGTACGCCTCGGTGACGTGGGTCTCTCCCGTGACCGTGTTGACCAGCTCGAAGCACACGGTGCGGCCGATCGTCCAGATCGAGCGCTCGAGCTTCTTCATGCTGCTGTGGCCCTCGACGACGCCGAGGGGCACGGTCGTGGTGCCCTCCAGGACGGCCATCACCCGGAACGCGTTCCAGTTGTCGTTGCGGATGTTCCAGACGATGGAGGTCTCGGCGGTCTGGCGGGCCCGGTCGTAGCGGCCCTGACCGCTGAAGTCGGCTGCAGGTCGAGCGCTGGCGCATGCCCCCGTGAAGAGCACGAGGCCGAGCGTCGCGCGGCGTAGTGCGGTGTTCATGGCAGTCTCGCTCGAAGGAGTCGGGAGTGCGAGACCGATCTGGGCGTGCGGAGCGCTGGGGCGACCGTAGGGCTCAGGTCGGCGAGGGTCGTCGCGACCCTCCACCCCAGAGCGTCGGCCGATCGAAGGGCGCGGATTAATCGCGCCGGCCGCTGGCCCCTGTGCAAGGTGTAGCGTATATGCTGCGTGTCATGCTGGGACAGGTCGAGCGATCGTCCGCTCCGGAGACGCCGACACGATCGACGTGAGCAACATGTGGGGCGAGGTCACGCTCGACCGTCTGTTCGCGGTCCGCCGCGGGAAGACCTACACCGTCATGGTCCACGGCGACGCTGACGTCGGGCCGGGCACGTTCAGCTACGCCCTGTCCAACCCCAACGGCGAGGGCGACGTCTTCGCCGACTCGACGCCGGCGAGGTCACTCCCTACGTGCAGTGGGACCGGTACGGCAACCCCGAGACGATCGCGACGAAGGACTTCGGTGGCGACAACGAGGCGGGGGTGGCCGACGACGGCGTCTTCAACAACCTCTTCCACGCCAGTGACGTGAGCTCCCCGGAGATCCGACTCGACATCTCCTACACCTTCGGAATCTGAGCCCGCCCGTTCGGACTCCCAGACGGAGACAGAGCGATGTAGCGGAAGTCCGCCGACAGGCGGAGCCGGGCCGGCGTGAGGTTCTCCAGCGCCCGGTGCAGCGTGAGGCCGTGGAAGAGGAGGACGTCGCCGCACCGGTAGTCGCCCCCCGCCCAGATGACGTCGGGCGCGACGTCGGCGCCGCGCCTCCCCGACGGCTCGTTCGCGTGGGGGACGAGCCCCGCGCGGTGCGAGCCCGGCAGCACCACGAGCCCGCCCAGCTCCGGGGGGCAGTCGCCCAGGGGGATCCAGGCCGTCCACAGGGGGGCGTCACCCCCCACGTAGAAATGGTCCTGGTGCGGCATCGTGGTGAGGTCGGGCCGCCCCGGGGGCACGACGCGGCATACGTCGCCGCGGCCTGCGCGGGGCGGAGCCCCGAGCACCGCGTCCAGGACCGAGGTGAGCGTGGCGTCCTCGCGCAGGCGCGCGAGCTCCGCGAGCGGCGCCACACGCCGCTGGAGCTCGAGCCACCCCGCGTCGTAGTCGCCGTCGCGCGGGACCCTGCCGGCCACGCCCAGCGGCGCGGGCGCCGAGCGATCGAGCCACCCGATCGCGGCGCACGCCTCCAGCACGCGGGCGCGCGCCTCCAGCACCGACCCGCTCGGAAGGAGCGCGCGCAGGAGGAGGCAGCCGTCCTGCTCGGCGACGCCGCGGAGCTCGTCGTGGTGCGCGCTCCCGCACGGCGTCTCGCGGAGTGGGCCGACGCGCACCCCGCCGGTCACGTGGCGGGCTTCCACGCCGTCCATCCGACCCACCGCTCCCACCGCCAGGACGACGGGTCGACCGAGCGGAAGGCGAGGTCGATCAGCGCGGCGCGGCTGTCCGCGGGGAGCCCCAGGAGGAGGAGGTCCGTCGTGGGTGGGATCTTCAGCCAGGCGCGGTAGGCGCGCTGGCCCAGCCGGACGCGGAACCGCCAGCGCTCCGCACGGAAGCCCGCGACAGCGAGCGCCTCGTCCACGCCGTCCGGGTCGAGCGGCGCCGAGGCGGGGGGCGAGGGCGGTGCGGGGACGTCGCGCGCCTCGCCCAGGGTGGACGCGAGAGCCGCGGGGAGCTCGAGGAGCAGGGGGTCGCGTCCGCCGCCCGGATCGTCCGGCTCGCCCAGGTAGAGCGCGGGGACGTCGAAGGAGAGGCAGCCTCCCGGGCGCAGGAGGCGGAAGATCGTGCGCAGGGTCGCGGAGAGAGGATGCATCTGCCAGATCGCGGCGCCGCACAGCACACGCTCGAATCGCTCGCCCGCGCCGGGCCACGCGTGGGTCCAGCGCACCCTGGGACCGCGCAGCGTACGCTCCCCGAGCGCGCGCATGGCCTGCGCCGGCTCGAAGCAGACGATCCTCCCTCCCTCGCCGATGCGGGCGAGCGCCTGCGTCGCGGTGTCGCCGTCCCCCGCGGCCACGTCGAGGACGTGCATCCCCGGAGCCAGCGCCGCGTGCACGATCAACCTGCGGTTGGCCTGCCGGTAGCGCGCGAAGCGGCGTTGGAACCGGGCGTAGTAGCGCGCGGTGTCGGGGTGGTCCCAGCCGATCGGCCGGGCGCTCAAGCGTGCGCCCGCGCCCCGCTCTCCTGCTCCTCCAGCGGCCGGGGTCCGGCCGTCGCCCGCGGCGGGGGCACCGGGGCGTCGAACAGCTCGGTGGGGCCCGACCGGAAGACGGGGTCGGCCAGCAGCCCCATGCGGGCGAGGTTGTGCTCGGCCTTGAACTTCAGGCAGGAGCGGATGAGCGTGCGCAGCCCGGGCGTGTAGTGGAAGAAGTCCAGCCCGAGGTTCGCGTCGTCGATGTAGTGCCGGTAGAAGCGGTCGAAGTCCGTGAGCGGTGGGGCCGCGCTGTAGTGGCTGTGGTCCTCGCGCAGCCACCAGTCGGTGAAGCCGAAGCGTGCGTGGAAGTCGTCGTAGAGCGGCGTGCCGGGGAAGGGGACCACGACGCCCAGCGTGCTGAAGCTGTCGACGAGCGGGGCGATGCGCTCCATGAAGCGGAGCGTACGCTCGAGCGCGGCCTCCGACTCCTGCGGGAAGCCGAGCATGAAGTTGCACGCGGTGTGCAGCTCCGCCTCCTTCGCCCATTCGAGCGCGCGGACCACGCGGTCGGTCGTGATCCCCTTCTTGATGGCCCGGAGGATGTCGTCGTCGCCGCTCTCCACGCCGAAGTTCACGGCCACCAGCCCAGCCCGTTTCATGGTGGCGAGCAGCTCCGGGGTGACCATGTTCGCCCGGGTGATCGCGCTCCAGCGCACCGGGAAGTCGACGCCCGCCTCCATCGCGGCGCACAGCTCGACCAGGCGCGGACGGTGCGCGGTGAGCGCGTCGTCCCAGAAGGGGAAGAAGCGCGCGCCGTAGCGCGCGTGGTAGCGGTTGAGCTCCTCGACCACGCGCGCGGCGGAATGGAAGCGGAAGCCGCGGCCGGTGACGTAGTTCGCGCAGAAGGTGCACCGCGCGGGGCATCCGCGGCTCGTGAGCATCCCGCCCGGGATCACCTCCGCGCCGCTCGGGTCGTACCAGCGCGCGTCGAACAGCGGCTGTGCCGTCATCGGCATGGGGAGGACGTCGAGGTCCTGGACCGGGAGCGTGGGCGCCGTGCCGCGGACGCTCCCGTCCGTGGCCCGGAAGCGGATGCCGGGCACCTCGTCGAGACGCTTCCGCCCCGCGAGGTGATCGGCCAGCGCCGCCACCGTGCGCTCGGCCTCGCCGATCACCGCCACGTCGAAGCCGTGCTCCAGGGCTTCGTCCGGCCGCACGGTCGTGTGGGCGCCGCCCGCCACCAGAAGCGGGCCGCTTCCACGCAGCGCCTCCGCCAGGCGGTAGGCGTGCCACACCCAGCGTGTGAAGAGGCCCACGCCGATCATGTCCGGCGCGAACGCCGACGCCTCGGCCAGCACCTGGTCGGGATCCCTGTCGACGTAGCGCGCGGCGGCGTCGACGACGCGCACCTCGCAGCCGCGCTCGAGGAGCGCCGCGGCGACGTACTGGAGCCCGAGCAGCGGGGCTCCCAGCCGCTCGGGGGAGGGCGGGTTGACGAGGAGGACGCGGGGCACCGGATTCGGGCTCAGGCCTGGAGGTGTCCCGGCGCCGCGATGTTGTCACCCATGACCACGGGGCCGGTCGGCACGTAGGGGGGCGCGAAGATCGGGACCGGACCCTTCCCCAGGACATTGGAGACCGGCTGGCTGGGAATCCAGGTGGATACCGCGAGCTGGAAGCCCTCGGCGATCGCCTCGAAGAAGCGCGTCGCGTCGGCCGTCGCTGTTGAGAGCCGGCGCTTCATCCCGGCCAGGGTCGAGGCGGACGTGAACGTCCCCGGACTGTACGTCAACGCCGCAAGCGGCATGGGAACGTTCGGGGTGGGGGGTGCCTGCGAGGAGGGGATCGCCACGAAGGACGGGTACCAGGGCAGGCCCGGCACCGACACCGACCGCTGAAAGAGCTCCCAGGCTTCGCTGAGCGCGCCCGCCACGGCGACGAGCGGGCCGAGCGTGGCCGACTGCCCCACCAGGGCGACGAGCTGGGTCCGGACCAGCGGATCCAGCGTCGGGCCCTCGAGGGTGCCTCCGGAAGCCACGGGCCCGTTGATGATGATCCCGCGGAAGAACGCCTGGACACGCCACAGGTCGTGCGCGCCGCAGATCGCTCGGCACGTCGGCTCGACGAGCGCGCCGAAGTCCGGCGCCGGAGGCCCGCCGACCGGTGCCCCCGGAAGCGGAGGCGCGAACGATCGAAGGGCCCTGTTCGGCGTCGCCGTGCTGGCCGGGCCGAAGTGCGGCGTCGGACTGATCTTCCGCGGCGCCGCGGCGGATGCGCGATCGAAGCGTGCCTTCGCCGTCGTGGTCATGATCTGCGCGTTCAACGCCGGCATGCCGACCTCCCGAGAAGTTGGATGCGGCAGTATGTCGGACGGCGCGCGCCGGCGTCAAACCTTTCGTGGAGCGGATCTCAGCGGCGTTTGTAGTACCCGTCGAAGACGGTGGAGAGGGGGCCGCCCGACGTGGACTCCTCCCAGAGCTGACGGACGCGACCGTCCTCGAGGGTGGACCAGCTGACGCGGTCGAGCACCGTGCCCGTGGTGCCCTCGAGCACCATCGCCCCGCCCTTCACGCCGCCGTAGATCTCGATGACGCCCCCGGCGGACGCCACGTAGAGCTCGCCCCAGCGTTCGCTGCGCGGGTCGTACATGTTCAGGCTCACGCCGCCCGTGCACGCGGGGCTGAGCGTCTCGAGGACCGCGGGTGCGGCCTGCGCCGCGGCCTTGTGCAGGAGCTGGACCCAGCGCGGGGTCCACGTGGTGCCTCCGTCCTCCGATTCCTCCACCGTCCAGCGCACGCTCGAGGAGGTGAGGTCCGTGAAGACGGACCGCTCCCGCCACCCGCCGCCGAGGCGCGTGCCGGAGTCGAGCTCGATGCGCCCGGGCGACACCGTGCCGTCCATGACCGCGTAGGTGCCGCGCACGCCGTCCGCGCGCGCGAGCGACCACACCGAGCCACGCGGCACGAGGAGCGACACCACCTCCACGGGCACGTCGTCGAGCGTCCCTCGCCACACCGCCCGCAACGCCCCCTGGTCCTTGACCACGAACAGCTTCCCGCCGCCGACCACGTCGTCGGGCGTGAGCTCGTCGTCGGTGGTCCACGTGCCCTCGAGGAACGCCATCGACGTCTCCCCGAGCACCGCGACCGTGGCGGTCGCCTGCGCTTCCCCGACCCTCGCGGTCACGGAGGCGAAGCCGTATCCGGTGGCCTCCACCAACCCGCCTGACACGGAGAGCACCGAGGGGTCCGAGGTCGCCCAGGTGGCCGATCCCGAGGCGGCGGATCCGCCGAGGGCAAGGCGGACGGTGTCACCGGGGTGGCGGAGCGACGTCGTCGTCGGCGAGATCGTGAGGGTCGACCTCCCGCCCGGGTCCGTCGTGCCGCTCCCGCAGGCGGCGAGCCCGAGCGAGCAGAGTGTTGTCGCAGCGTAAGCGCATCGAAGGGTCCGGGTCTTGTCTCGCATCATGGGCCTCGTGCCTGTCAGGGGAGCGCCGTGTAGAGCTGGTCCTGGACGAGCCCCTGGCGGACGTCCAGGGGCCCGGCGGCGCGGCGGTAGTTCAGCGGGATGTTGTTCTCGACGTCGTAGGAGGTGCGGTCGCGGAAGAGCGCCACGTGCAGGTGGGGGCCGCTCGAGCACCCCGTGTCACCGGCGAGGCCGATCGGCTCGCCCGCCGTCACCTCCTGCCCCGGCCCGACGAGCGCGCCGTGCCTCGTCAGGTGGACGTACTCCATGACCGTGCCGTCCTCGTGCTCGACGAAGACCCAGTTCTCCTCGCCGCAGACACGGTTGCCGTCCTGGTAGGAGTGGCGCGCCGCGAGGACGCGCCCCGCGCGCGACGCGACCACGGTGTCGGCGACCGCGAGGTCGAAGTCGCCGGAGCAGGCGGCCACACCGGCCGCCACCGCCGCCCAGGCGGCGACGGCGCGCGCCGCCCGCCACCACGTCGCACTCCCTCGCCGCATCGCCGCAGCTCCCGCCCGGGGTTCGTGCGCCGAGCCCGGAACCGGGCCGGATCGCGGGGAAGGTACCGGGGCGCGACGCGTCGATGACGCGGGTGGGACGTTCCGTGCGTGCGGGGGCGGAGCCGTTCCCCCGTCGGGACGAGCCGAGGGGTCAGCCGCCGAGGAGGGCGTCCTTGAAGGTGCGGCTCACGCGCAGCTGCGTCCCGTCCTCGAGGAGAGCGATGGAGTCCCCTCCGAACCAGCTTTGCACCTCGACCACGCGGTCCACGTTCACGGCCGTGGAGCGATGGATGCGCACGAAACGGGCCGGGTCGAGGCGCCGGAGGGTGCCGGCGAGCGTCGCCCGCACGTCGAACGTCTCGTCGCCCGCGTGCAGGCGCACGTAGTTCCCGGCCGCCTCCAGCCAATCGACGTCGTCGACGCCGACCAGGCGCACCCGGTCCGCCTCCCGGACCGCGAACCTGCGGAGCGGGGCCGAGGCCGCCTCCCCGGAGCCGAGCGGGTCGCCGAGGGTGGCGGCGAGGGCCACGAGCGAGCGCGTCATCTCCTCGGTGCGCTCCAGCGAGAGCCGGCGGACCGCGCGCCCGACCGCGGTGCGCAGCCGCTCGTCGTCGAACGGCTTGAGCACGTAGTCCACGGCGTGCAGGTCGAAGGCCTCGACGGCGTGGCGGTCGAACGCCGTCACGAACACCACGGGGGGCATCCGCGCCGGGCCGAGGTCGGCGACCACGTCGAGCCCGCTCCCGCCGGGCATGTGCACGTCGAGGATCGCGAGGTCGGGCGACGTGGAGTACACGAGACGCGCGGCCTCCGCGCCGGTCGTCGCCTCCGCGACGATGCGCACGTCGTCGCAGTCGGCCAGGGCGGAGCGGACGGCGGCGATCGCTCCGGGGTCGTCGTCGGCGACCAGGACCCGCCAGGGCCTGCCGACCGGGGCGCCGCCGCTCACGACGCGCCGTTCCGGCGCAGCGGGAGGGTGACCTCCGCGGTCATCCCGTCGCCGGTGCCGAAGAGCGCGACGTCGGCGTCGCCTCCGTGCAGGAGGCGGAGGCGCGCCCGGGTGGCCCAGAGGCCCGTCCCCTCGCGCAGGGGGCCGCACGGCGGGCCGCCGCGGTCCTGCACCTCGATGCGCAGGCTCGCGCCGACGCGGCGTCCGCGGATGGCCAGGTGCGCGGCGCCCGGCCCCTTCCCGTGGCGTAGCGCGTTCTCCACCAGCGGCTGCAGGAGGAAGGGCGGCACGGCCGCCTCGCGCACGGCTTCGTCCACGTCGTAGCGGACGGACACCGCGCCGTCGCGGCGCGCCTCCTCGACGCCGAGGTAGAGCTGGAGGATCTCGAGCTCGCGCGTGAGCGGGACCTCCGGCTGCTCCGCCGCTTCCGAGCTCGTGCGGACCAGCGTGCCGATCCGCTCGAGGACGGTCACGGCGCGCTCGCCCCTCCCGAGGCGGACCAGCCCTCCCACACCGTGAAGCGCGTTCAGGACGAAGTGGCTGTCGAGCTGGCGGTGGAGCGCGCTCAGGCGCGCCCACCGGTGACGGGCTTCGAGGAACTCCGCGCGCTGGCGGAGGGCCGCGCGCTCGGCGTCGCGCGCGCGCGCCCGCCGGGCCTCCGCGGCGAGCTGGACGCTGCACACCAGCCCCCAGTATGCGAAGACCTCCGGGAGCGCGAACTGGCCGAGGAAGCTCAGCGCCAGGTCCACGACGCCGAGACCGCTCCCGTCGAGCTGACGGAACGTCCACGCCGCGGCCCACTGGTGCGCCACGCACAGGACCCCGCCGAAGACGACGTGCGCGGCGGCCCAGCGCCGCCAGCCCAGGCGGCGCGGAGCCAGCCTGCGGAAGAGCAGGAGGAGGGCCGGCGTGGCGAGGATCCACGACGACCACCACACGCTCGAGTCGAAGAGGGCCTTCGACATCGGGTGCGGCCCCAGGCCCAGTGCCGCGATCGGGCCGTCGTTGAGCACGTCCAGCACGAACACCACCACCCAGTATGCGGCCGCGACCCACCCGGCGGCGCGGAGGTCCAGGTCGCCGGGGTCCCCGACGGCCACGGTGCCGAGCGCGCGGGGTGGCGTCGACGTCCGGCGGTCGACGTGGGAGGCGGCGGTGGCCAGGAGCGGGCGGGGAAGGGACCACGATCGCGTCACAGGGGCCTCGCAGCGCACGGATGGAACGGGTGTACGCCGACATACGCGCGCGCGGACGAACCCTTGCGGCGGAGCCTTTTCCCGGGTGAGGCGCGGAGCGGTCGCGCCGGTGGCCTACCTGCTCGCGCCCGCGCTCCAGCGCTCCGGATCGAAGAGACCGTCGGGGAGCGCCGGGTCCGCCTCGATGTCGAAGTACTCCTCGCGCATGACCTCCGCGTCGTCCACGAGGAAGCGCACGAGCGGGGAGATCCAGCCGTCCGCCAGGGGCCGGTACTCGTCGAAGCGGACGTCCTGCGTGCTCGCTCCCGACGGGCCGGTGGGGCGCAGCAGCCGCACGAAGACCATGCGTTCCCGATCCACCCAGAACTGGGGTGTGTGCAGGTCGTCCGCGGTGGCCCCGACCACGTACACGGGGCGGCCCTGCCAGGTGTCGGTGCGCACGGTAGAGAGGTCGAAGCCCTCCTCGCCGAGGACGGCCACGGTGCGCGCGACCGGCTGGCGGTAGACGTCGAAGCCGAGGACGAGGAGGGGATTGCGCTGCGCGATCCTGCGCGTGAGCGCTCCTTCGTGGAAGACGAAGAGGCTGTCACCCGCGTAGAGGACGCCGTTGCCGTCGTAGTCGGCCGCCTGGTCGATCCGCAGCATCGCCGGGATCTCGAGGTGCTCGAGCCACACCGCGTCCGGGGGGTGGCTCCCGTCGGCCGCTGTGCGCACCACGGTCTGGCGGAAGCTGAGCGTCCGGTACCACCGGTCCGCGTAGCGATCGTGCATCGCGCGCACGAGGTCCCCGCCGCTCGCGATCTCGGCGCCGGGAGCTTCGCGGGTGTCGCCGGCGCAGCCGCCCAGGAGCGGGGCCGACGCGAGGAGGATCGACGCGAGGATGCGGCTCATGGGGCGTGCCTGTCGAGGGGACGTGCGTGGTCGCGGGCAAGACTATCGCGCGCCGCCACCTCCGTACAGGAGGCCTTGGCGCGCGGAGGTCAGCTGCGCGCCGACGCCTCTTCGGAGGAGAGGCTGCCGATCTCCTTCTGCAGCCAGGCGCGGGCGAGCAGCCAGTCGCGCTGCACCGTCTTCTTGGAGACGCCGAGCGTATCCGCGGTCTCGTCGAGCGTGAGGCCGGCGAAGAAGCGATGCTCGACGACCTGGGCGGCGCGGGGGTTGGCGTGCGCGAGGCGCTCGAGCGCGTCGTCGATCGCGAGGAGCTCCTCGGAGCCCTCGTCCTCGAGGAGCGCCGCGGCGTGCTCCAGCGAGAGCGCGACCTTTCCCGAGCCCCGCTTCTGCGCCCCGCGGATGCGGGCGTGGTCGATGAGCACCCGGCGCATGGATTGCGCGGCGATCGCGAAGAAGTGCGACCGGTCGCGGGGGTCGATCTCCTGGCGGCGTGAGAGGCGCAGATACGCTTCGTGCACCAGCGCCGTGGCACCCAGCGTGTGCCCCGGCTTCTCGTGCCGGAGCTGGGCCCGGGCCAGGGCGCGTAGCTCCTCGTAGACGATGGGCAGGAGCCGATCGAGGGCATCGCCGTCGCCATCGCGAAGGCGGGTCAGCCAGTCCGTCAGTCCGTCGTTGGACATCGGTCGTTCCGAGAGGGCCGACACCCGGGGGCGGGTGGTCATGGATGCAGCAAACTCCGGACCAGCGCAAGCGGTGGGCCGGGGGCGGGCGCGTGCCGGCCCGGTCACGGTCTTGCCGGGGCGCGCATGGCCTCGTAGCGCTTCGCCTCGTCCTCCCTGCCCATGGCGCGATACAGCGTGGCGAGGCGGAGGAGGAGGTTGTCCCAGACCCGCGCCTGCTTGTCGCGCTGCGGCTCGAGGCCCGCGTAGACCTTCAGGAGCGTCGACTCCGCCTCCGGGTAGCGGCCCAGGTCGGTGAGGCAGCGGCCGATGTCGCTGAGCCCGCCCAGCAGGAGAGGGTGCTTGGCGTCGTAGCGTTTCTGATGCACGGCGTAGGCGGCGCGCAGATGCGCGAGCGCCTCCTCGTGATTCCCCAGGTCGTGCTCGAGGCGTCCGAGCTGGCCCTCCACCGAGGCCATGAGCGGGTGGTCCGGACCCACGGAGGCGAGGATGACGCTCCGCGCCTCCCGGAAGATCGGGATCGCCTCGGCCTTGCGGCCCTCGATCCGTCCGAGCGCGCTGGCGACGTTGATGAGACCGGTCGCGACGGCGGGGTGGTTCTCGCCATAGAGCGCCCTGCGCATCTCCAGGCTCTCCTGGAAGAGCGCCAGCGCGCCCGCTGCGTCGCCCTTCTGCAGGACGACGTTGCCGAGGTTGTTGATGGAGACGGCGAGCTCGGGAGCCGGCGGCTCGAAGCGTGCCCGACGGATGGCGAGGGCCTCGCGGAGCGCGGCCTCCGAGTCGTCGAGCTTGTTCTCGTCCAGGAGCAGGTTGCCGAGGTTGTTGAGCATCACCGCGGTCGTGGCGTGGTCGTTCCCGTACCGGGCGCGCGCGGCGTCGACCGCCTCGCGCAGGAGGATCTCGGACTCCTCGAGCTTCGCCTGCCGCGCGAGGGCCGTGGCCAGGTTGGAGAGGATCGCGGTCCGCTGGTTCTCGCTCGTCGTGTCGAGCGCCGAGATCGCGAGCGACCGTCGATAGGCCGTCTCGGCCTCCGGGAAGCGGCCCCGGTCCTGGAGGAGGTTCCCCAGCACGCTCGTCGCGCTGGCGAGGGGGTGCGCGTATGCCACGGAGTCGCGCGCGAACGTCGCGATCGCCGAGTCGAGGAGAGGCTCCGCGCTGTCGTACCCGCCCTGCATGATGTCGAGCTGCGCGAGATCGACCCGGCTGGAGGCTACCTCGGGCGCCGTGGGTCCCATCTCGCGCACGCGGATCGCGATCGCGTCCTCGAGGAGCGGGCGGGCCGCATCGAAGCGCCCGAGGTTGCGATAGGCCTTCCCGAAGGTCCCGAAGAGGCGGGCCTGCACCAGGGGTTGTCCACCCAGGCCGTCGCGCACGCGCTGCACGCCCTCGTCGAAGAAGTCGCGGATGCGCATCGTGTCGCGTCGCTGGGCCGAGCCGGCGTACGGGTCGGTGGCCTCGAAGAGCCCCTGGAGGAAGTCCGACACCTGGACCGCCACGTCGCGCTCGGCCGAGAGCGCCGTCGACTGCTCCGCCTTGGCGGATGCGAAGCGGAGCGACATCACCACCAGGGCGACCATGGACGCGGCCAGTGCCGCGCCCGCCGCGACGCCGAAGCGATGGCGCCGCACGAAGCGCCCGAGGACGTACCCGAAGCTCTCCGGCCGGGCCTCCACCGGATAGCCCTCCAGGTGCCGCTCCACGTCGTCCGCGAGCTCTGCGGCGGAGCCGTAGCGCCGGTCCGGCTCCTTGCGCAGCGCCTTGAGCACGATCCGGTCGAGGTCGCCGCGGATCTGGCGGCGCAGCGCGCTCGGCGTGGTGGCGCGCACGCGCGCCGCGTCGGCGATGGCGACGGTGTCGCCCGCGGAGTCGGCGTCCGTTCCGGTGCGGCCGAGCACGGTGCTCGGGCGCGCGGGCTCCTGCTCGCAGATCGCGCGGTGCAGCTCGAAGGTCGAGCCCGCGCGGAAGGGCCGGACCCCGGTGAGCAGCTCGTAGAGGAGGACGCCGAGCTGGTAGACGTCCGTCGCGGTCGTGATCGGTGTGCCGAGGAACTGCTCGGGCGCCGCGTGCTCGGGGGTCAGGAGGAGGAGGCTCTCCGTCGGGAGGGCCCCGCCCGTGCCCTCCGGATCGATCAGCTTGGCGATGCCGAAGTCGAGGAGCCGGACCCGTCCGTCGTCGGTGACGAGGATGTTCGAGGGCTTGATGTCGCGATGGATGACGAGGTTCGTGTGCGCGAACTGCACGGCCCGGCAGGCGGTGACGAAGAGTCGCAGGCGCGCCGCGACCGGGAGGCGATGGCGGTCCACGTACTCGGTGATCGGCGCCCCGTGCACGTACTGCATGACCAGGTACGGCTGGCCGCCTTCGGTGACGCCGCCGTCGAGGAGCGCCGCGACGTTGGGATGCTCCAGGCGCGCGAGGATCTGCCGCTCCAGCCGGAAGCGCCGCACCATCTCGGAGGCCGGCAGCCCCGAGCGCACGATCTTGACCGCCACCTCCTGCTCGTAGATCTCGTCCGCCCGGCGGGCCCGGTAGACCTCGCCCATCCCGCCCTGCCCGACCAGGGCCTCGAGGCGGTAGGCACCGACGCGGGAGCCGACGCGGCTGTCCGGGGAGGGATCCTGGGGCTCGTCTCCCTCCATGGAGAGGTGCGACGCGAGCACGGCCTCGACCTCCGCGCGGAAGACGTCGTCACCGGCGCACGCCCGCTCCACGAACGCGCTCCGCTCCTCCGGATCGAGGGCGAGCGCCTCGAAGAAGACCGCTTCGAGTCGCTCCCACGTGCTCGGCTCCATACATGCCTCCCGGACCGGGTCGGCGGGGGGGGCGCGGCGTCCGGCGGGGTGCCGACGTGCACCGGGCCCCGTCACGCCCGGCGCGACGATCCGGGTCCTCCCCTGGAGGCGAAGGATGGGCCCCGACGTGGACATTCCGCCGAGGCGGAGAAGATGGCGAGCCGGATCGGACTCGGCCACCCGCGACCCCCTGCGCCGGGCGGCCGGATGCGCGGGTGGTCTCGGCTCTCGACAGCCCGGGACTAGCGCTTGCCTTCCCCGCGGATCGCCCTGAGCGCTGCGGCGGCTTGCCAGCGGATGAGCGGCTCCGCCGCGAGCGCTTCCAGGGCCGGTACCGCCTCCTGCGCGTCGGGGCCGATCGCGCCGAGCGCGGTCGCGACACTGCGCAGCACGTGCCGATGCTCCCCCGGCACCCGGGCTGCCGCGATCAGCTGCGCCATCCCGCGGCGGGCCACGTCCGGATGCGCGGCGATCGCGTTTGCGACCACCATGCGCACATTCTCGTCCTCGTCGCGCAGGTGGGCGAGGAGCGCGTCGCCCTCCGCGTCGCCGATGCGTGGGATCTGGCGCAGCGCGATGGCGACCAGCCCGCGCACGATGCGGTCCTGGTCGTCGAGCGCGCTCCCCAGGGCGTCGGTCGCCGGGGCCGCCGCGTCCCCCATCTGCGTGAGCACCCAGGCGGCCGCGCGCCGCACGTCGGGGCTCCCGTCGCCCAGCCCCGCGAGGACCGTGTCCATCTGGTCCGCAGCGCGCGGGCCGCGGTTGCCGAGGCGGCGCAGGCGATCGGCCGGGTCCGACATGGTGGCCGAGTCCTTCGGCGCGCTGCCGGGCGAGCCCGCGACGCGCGCGAGCACCAGGCCGTCCAGCCCGATGTTGTAGCCGGTCGACTGCGGGTTCTTGCCGACGCAGACGAACGTCACGGTGTGGCGTCCCTTCGTGAGCGTCGGCCACGCCAGCACGCGGTCCTCGCCGACGAACACCTCCGTGAAGTATCCGTCGATCGTGAAGCCCGAGCCCACGTTGGCGCCGGGCTCGTGCTCCACCTGCCCGGACACGCCCGCCACGCCCCCGTCGACGAGCACGGAGTAGATCCCGTAGTCGGGCGCCTGCGCGGTCTGCGCGATCAGCTCGTAGCGGCCGTCCTCCGGGACGTCGAGCGGCACGTCGAGGCGCGAGCCCGGGCCGCGCGCACTCATGAACAGGAGGTCCTTCCCCCAGAATACCTCCGGCTGCACCTCGAGCGTGCCCCCGGTCGCGCGCGCGTCCGCCACCTGCTTCTCGATCTCGATCTGGAGCGCGTTGCCCTGCGGGAGGCGCGCCGCGCCGTACGGGGGCTCCGGCTGGTCGGTGGCGATGCCGTCCTGATACCAGTACGCGACCGAGCTGAAGAGGTCGGGGCGCTCCTCGAAGGCCGAGCGGACGGCGCCGTCCGCGTCGAACGTCCATCCGGCGTGCTCGATCGACGCCCGCAGCGACGTGCGGAAGGGGATCGGGTCGTTCAGGTGCCAGCGGTAGGCCGTCATGCGGGCGCCGGTCTCCGTGCCGTCCGCGACGGTCACGCCGGCGTACGGGCCGTCGCCGACGCGGAAGCTCCACGCGTCGTTGGCGTAGTCCTCGGTGCCCGTGCCCATGATGACGGGCTTCGGGTTCCCGTCGACGTAGAAGAGGTCGTCCCCCTCGCCGAACCACCCCGGGGCGACCTGCACGGCGTTGAGCACCGTGCCCACGTAGAAGCCGCGCCCACGCACGCGCAGGAAGTCGTACCAGTCCCCGGCCGGCGGCGGCAGCGCCTGACGGTAGCGCGCGTGGAAGTACGCGGTCCTGGGTGGGAGGCGGTCGTGCTTCTGCCAGTCCACGTGGTAGTAGAGGTTGTAGAGCCTCCGGGTGCCTTCGTTCGTGATCGTCACCTTCGCCGACTTGCGGAAGGGCATCGGCCAGTACGAGTTGCGCGAGCGCCCACTCGAGGAGTTCCGGATCACCAGCGAGTTGACCGGCCGCTCCATCCCGTGCCCGACCGCGAAGAAGTCGCCGACCGGGGCGTCGACGCTCGGGACGTCGCTCCCGTCGTAGTAGATGCGCAGTCGGAGGAGCCTCGGCCATCCGTACTCGTTGCCCGCCACGGTGAGCCAGATGTGGCTGATCACGCCCGGGCCCTGCAGGTCGGCCAGGACGGTGGTCTCACCGGGGATCGGGCGGGCGCTGTCGTCGTTGCTCGTGGAGTCGGGGTTGTCGCTCGACGAGCGGAACGCCTGGAAGTCGCGGAGCTGCGCGAAGGCGAGCCCGTCGATGGGGGACACCGCCGGGAGGGAGACCTGGTCGGAGCACCCGTACGCCAGGGCGGCGACGGCGAGCGGGAGGGCGAAGCGACGACGGGCCATGACGGGCTCCACGCTGGGGTGAGCGAGCGCAGCCCAAGCGACGGCCCGGGCCGGACGGGCGCAAGCCCGCGGCGGGGGGGCCGGGCGTGGTGGGCGCGCGCGGAAACCCCGATGTCGAATCCGCGACCTCTCGTTCGACGCACCGGTAGAAGCCGACGATTCGAACGGGGAACGCCCCGACCGTCGGCTCGGAGCCTCGAACCGACGGGAGACACCCATGGCCACGCACACCCCGAACACCCACGTCCGCGGCGGTCGCGTCCGGAGCACCCTGCTGTGGACCGCCCAGATCCTGCTCGCCGCCCTCTTCGTCATGGCGGGGACGGCGAAGCTCCTCATGCCCGCGGAGGCGCTCGCGCAGCAGGCCTCGCTCCCGGTCGCCTTCCTGCGTTTCATCGCGGTGGCCGAGCTGCTCGGCGCGTCCGGCCTCATCCTTCCAGGCGCGTTCCGCGTGAAGCGGTACCTCACGCCGCTCGCCGCGGCGGGCCTGATCGTCATCATGGTGGGCGCCACGGTGATCTCGGCCGTCCAGCTCGGGGCGGCCGCCGCCATCCTCCCGGCGGTCACCGGCGTCCTGCTGGTCACGGTGGCGCGGGGTCGTCGCGCCTGGGCGTTTCCGGGTGCCCGCGCGGAGACGGCCCCCGTCCGCCACGCCCGCGAGGTCGCGGCCTGAGCCGCCTCCCGGCTACGACGGCGTGCTCGCTCTGCCCCTGCGGGGAAGGGCGGGCACGAGCGTCGTCCCGGGGACCCAACCCTGTACGTGGAAGAGGCGCGAGCGCCTCGCGCTCGCGCCGGTCTCCTGGTCGGTGACCACCACCGTGAGCCGGTAGTGGCCCTTGGGGAGGGTGGCGTCCACGCGCCGGAGCTCGGCGAGCGAGCCGTCCGCGACGGTCGCGGCCTCCCCGTTGAACGTCGTCCGCACGGCGTTCCCTTCGTCGGTCCGGGGGATCCCCGTCTCGTCGACGGGCTCGATCGCGATCTCCGTCACGTACCGGTTCCCGCGCGGCAGGTTGTAGACCTCGTAGTACAGGTCGAACGACCCCTCCGGGAACTGACTGGTCGGCAGGAGCGCGAGGCGGACGTCCCCGCGCATCCACCCGGCGTTCGCGTCGGGGAGCCCCATCGCGATATCGCTCAGCATCAGGCGCGAGCCGCTGTAGTCCGGCACCGGGAAGGGTGAGGTGTAGAGCTGGCCGATCCCCGGCGTGGTCTCGTCGTTCATGATCACGCGCTGGAGTGTGGTCGGCGACGGCGGCGCCATGACCTGGATGTGCGTGGCCAGCAGATGCTCGCCGCCCAGCGGGCGGGGCACGCTGACGAAGACGGTGTCGTCGGTGCGGTACACCGCGCGGGTAGCCGTGTCCGCGATCACGAGCGTCACGTCGAAGCGGTAGCGGACCTCGTCGTTCGCCTCCTCCCGCTCGAGCTTCCCGGTGGGCACCGCGAACGCCGCGATCACGGCCGTACGTCGGCCGTCGCCGCGGAACGTGTACAGGTCGTAGAAGAACGGGAGCGGCCTGGGGGCGACGCGGAGGGTCGGGATGCTGTCCGGCTCGGGCAGCGTCGCCGCTCCCGCCGCCACCGGGGCCGGGGCGGTCGTCAGGATCCAGAGGAGGGGGAGGAGGCCTCGGAGCATGGGCGCATCGGCGTCGGCGGTGGGCGCTTCCATCCTCGCCATACACGCCGCTTCGGCGCGGCGTTCCCGGCGCGCCGCGCGGCGCGCGCAGGGCGGGCGAAGCCCTCCGCGCCGGCTCCGCTAACGAAGGGGCGCTCAACGTGCCGATACTCGAAGAAGGTCACCGAGGCACGCCTACCCCGTGCCCGGATGTCGGTTTGCGCCGCGACGTCCCGCGCTGGGGGTGGGACGACGGAGGTCTCGATGACGATAGCCCGGTCTATGTTCCTGCTCGGTGTCGTCGCCATGCTCTGCGCCTCGTTGTGGGTGATGGGCTGGCGGCACCGGCGCTCGCCCGCTGCCCGCCCTTACCTGGCGCTGACCTCCGCGCTCCTCGTCTGGACGCTCGCGTACATGTGGGAGCTGGGCTCGGGCTCGGCTTCGAACATGCTCCTGGCCGGCAAGGTCCAGTACCTGGCGATCCCCCTGGTGCCCGTGACCACGCTCGGGCTCGCCCTGACCTACAACGGCCGCTGGGGATGGCGGCGGCCCCGCTTCGTCGTCCTCGCGCACCTGGTGCCGCTCACGACCACGCTCCTCGCCTGGACGAACGAGTGGCACCACCTCATCTGGCGGGAGGTCGGCGTGACCCGGGGCGGGGGATGGTCGCTTCTGCAGGTCTCGTACGGCCCGTTCTTCTGGATCTACGTCGCCTATTCCTACCTCCTCCTGCTCACCGCCCTCGCGCTCGTCGTGGACAGCGCCATGCGGAGGAAGGGGCTGTGGCGCCGCCAGGGCATCCTCATCGCGATCGGGGCCTCGGCGCCGTTCGTGGGCAACGTCCTGCACATCTTCGGCATCGCGCCGCTCCAGCCGCTCGACCCGACGGTCTTCCTCTTCGCGATCACCTGCCTGACCCTGGGCGTGGCCGCGCTCAACCCCCGCTTCCTCACCATGGCGCCCGTGGCCCGGGACCTGGTGCTCGACGTCATCTCCGACGGCGTCGTCGTGCTGGATCCCGAGGGCCGGGTCACCGACTTGAACGGCGTGGCGGCGAAGGTGCTGCGCGTCTCGGCGGCGGCGGTCGGCCAGGACGCCGAGCTGGTGCTCGGACCCCTGCGCCCGGTGCTCGACGCGGGGCTCGGCGCCACGACCGAGCACCTGGTGGAGACGTCCCGGGGGCCGCGGACGTACGCGTGCACGCGCGTCGCGCTCGACGCCAATGCGCCCGCACCGCTCGGCACCGCCCTGGTGCTCCACGACGTGACCGAGCAGGTCGCCTTCAATCGTGCGCTCGAGGACGCGCGCGACGAGCTGGAGGACCGCGTGCGCGAGCGCACGGCCCGCCTGACCGAGGCGAACGGGCGGCTGAGCGACGAGATCCGGCAGCGGGAGGAGGCGCAGGAGCACGAGCGCGCGCTCGTCGCGCAGCTCTTCCAGGCGCAGAAGCTGGAGATGGTCGGCACGCTCGCGGGTGGCATCGCGCACGACTTCAACAACCTGCTCGCGGTCATCATCGGGTACACGGAGATCGTGCTCGGGGACCCGTCGGTCGCGCCGGGCTCCCGGGAGGACCTGGCCCAGGTGATGGAGGCCGCGCAGCGCGCCAAGGCCCTGGCGGGACGCATCCTGGCCTTCTCGCGGCCGAGTCCCGCGGAGCGCCGGCCCCTGGATCTGGGGGGCGCGGTGCAGCAGTCGCTGGAGCTCCTGCGCGCCGTCACGCCCACCACGATCGACATCCACAACGTGGTGGCCCCCGAGACGCCGCTCGTGGTGGCGGACGCCACGCAGATCCAGCAGATCCTGATGAACCTGTGCTCGAACGCGGCCCAGGCCATGAGTCGGGGTGGGACGCTCGTGGTCGAGGTCGGCCCGTGCGGGGAGCCGGAGCGCTCGAACGCCTCCCGCATCGTGGGGATCGATGCGAAGGCATGGGTCGCGATCCGCGTGCGGGATACGGGGCAGGGGATGACCGGGGAGACGCTCGAGCACGTCTTCGAGCCGTTCTTCACCACCAAGGGCCCTGGGAAGGGAACGGGGCTCGGGCTCTCCGTCGTGCACGACATCGTCATGGCGCAGGGCGGGGAGATCGCGGTCGAGAGCGAGCCCGGCGTCGGCACGACCTTCACCGTGTTCCTCCCCGTCACCGAGGCGGAGGCACTCGAGGACGCCATCGCGGTGGAGGAGGCGGGGCGGGGAGCGGGCACCGTGCTGCTCGTCGACGACGAGCCGCCGCTGGTGCGTCTCGGCGAGCGCACGCTGCGGGGCGAGGGCTACACCGTCGTCGGACACACGGACCCGGCCGCCGCACTCGCGGAGTTCCGGGCCGCGCCCACGCGCTTCGACCTCCTCCTCACCGACCACGACATGCCGGGGATGGCCGGGATGGCGCTCGCGCGCGAGGTGCGCGCACTCCGCCCCAACCTGCCGGTGATCCTCATGTCCGGACACCCGGTCGTGGTGCCCGGCGGCCTGCCCGAGGAGCTGGGCGGCTGCGACGTGCTGCAGAAGCCGACGGCCCGCTCCTTCCTCCTCGCGACCGTGCGTGCCGCCGTGGAGGGTTACCGGGCCCGTTGCCCGGCCTAATCCGGGGGGCGCGCAGGCCGGCGTACACCGACGCGGTCAGACGTAGCGCACGGCGTGGCGCTCCAACGCGTCCACGTCGATGCCCATGTGCCGCAGCAGGTCGCCAAAGCGCGGCTCGCCACGCAGGGGATCGAAGATCGGCATGAGCGCCGAGAGGAGGAGCGTGGGGTTGCGCTCCTCCACCGCCGCAGCGAGCAGGTCGAGCGCTGCGTCGGTGCGGCCCTCGTTGGCGGCCAGCATGGCGAGGCCGGTGGAGGGCACGAATTCGCGGACGCGGCGCTCCTCGATCTCGGCGTGGACGCTGGCGGCCGCCGACGCACGGCCCGCTCGCGCATAGCGCGAACCGAGGCCACAGAGCCAGAGCAGCGCACGGTTCGTGAGCGCGGCGCCCCGCTCGACCCAGGCGACCGCATCGAGGGCGTGCCCGGTGGCCGCGAGCGCGTCGCCGTAGAGGAAGTGCGCCGTGCTCAATCCCGGATCCTGCTCCACCACCCACCGGAGGATGCGGGCCGCGGTGGCGCGGTCGCCCACCCAGGTGTGCGTAAGTGCGGCCAGCGTGGCTACATACGCCGAATCCGGGTCCACGGTCCGGGCACGCACGGCGAGCTCCACGCCATCCTCGGGGCGCCCGAGAAGCGTCGGAACGAACGACAGCCACGCGATCGCCTCCGCGTGCGTCGGTTCGAGCTCCACCGCCTTTCGCAGCGCCACCTCGGCCCCCTCCAGGTCCCAGTCGAAGAAGAGGAGACCGCCACCACGGGAGAAGTGTGCGGCGGCCAGCGCCGGGTCGAGCGCGAGGGCTCGCTCCACCGCGGGGAGCGCGCGTGCGCGTGCCGCGCCCGGCGGGAGGAAGCCGAAGATGCCGAGTGAATGGAATGCGTCCGCCACGCCAGCGTACGGGGGGGCGAAGCGCGGGTCCTTCTCGATAGAGCGCTCGAAGAGGTGCACGGCGGTCTGCAGGCCCACCTCGAAGCGCTTGTACCAGTTGTATCGGCCCTGGAGGAATAGCTCGTACGCCTCCGGGTCCGGCCGGTGCGCCGGCTGTCGGGCGGGCACCAGCGGCGCCTGGGTCTGTCGCAGCTTGGGCGCGATCGTCCCGACGATCGCCTCCGCGATCTCGTCCTGGATCGCGAAGATGTCCGAGATCTCGCGCTCGAACCGGTCCGACCACACGTGGTAGCCGGTCTCCGCCTCCACGAGCTGGACGCTGATCCGCAGCCGGCTCCCGGCCCGCCGAACGCTTCCCTCCAGCACGGTGCCGACCCCCAGCCTCGCGCCTACGGTGCGCACGTCCTGGGGCGCACCGCCGAATGCGAAGGCCGAGCTGCGTGCCGCGACCCTGAGCCCGTCGACGCGCGCGAGAGCGTGGATGAGCTCCTCGGCGATCCCGTCCGCGAAGTACTGCTGATCGCCCTCGCGGCTCAGGTCCACGAACGGGAGCACCGCGATGGAGGCGACCTCGCGGCGCGCCGGCGATCCCCGCGCGCCGCCCGCCGCGACGGGCACCGCGAGATCGAGCGCGGAGCGCAGCTCGGTCGCGCCCGCGAATCGATCGTCCGCCCGCGTGGCGAGCGCCTTGGCCACCACCTTCTCCAGGTCGGGCGGGACGTCGGGGCGTCGCTCGGCGAGCGGACGCACCTTCCCGAGCGCGTGCCCCACCAGGACGCTCACGGGTGTGGCTCCCTCCACCGGGGGGCGACCGGCCAGCATCTCGTACAGGACGCAGCCCAGGCTGTACACGTCCGCGCGCTCGTCGACACGCCCTCCGTCGGCCTGTTCGGGACTCATGTAGGCGGGCGTGCCCACCATGACACCGGTGCCCGTCAGCCCGGATCGACCGGCCGAGTGGATCGCAGTCGCGATCCCGAAGTCGCTCACGAGCGCGTGGCCGTCCGAGAGGAGGATGTTCTCGGGCTTGATGTCGCGGTGCACGATGGACGCGCGGTGCGCGCATGCGATCGCCTCGGCCACCTCCCTGCCGATCCGCAGCACGTCCGCGATCGTGAGCGGCCCGTCGCGGTCCAGGCGCCTGCGCAGCGACTCTCCGCGCACCAGGGGCATGACGAAGTACAGGAACGGTCCCGCGCTTCCGGAGTCGTACAAGGGGACGATGTGCGGGTGTTGCAGGTTGGCCGCGATGCGGATCTCGCGGAGGAAGCGCTCCGCCGCGAGGCCCACGGTGAGCTCGGGGCGCAGCACCTTCAGCGCGACGGGGCGCTCGTGCTTGAGGTCGCGGGCGCGGAAGACCGTGGCCATCCCCCCACGTCCGACCTCGCCTTCGACCACGTACCGATCGGCCAGAAACGGCGCGAGGGCGTCCGCGTCAGCGGACATCGAGGTCGGTGCACGATGTCGGGAGGGTGACCATCGAGCGATCCTGTGCGGGAGGCGACGTCCGATGATTGGCGCGCGCCCCTCGGGCCGTCAACGACGACGCCATCAGCGGCGGAACGCGACCCGCCCCTCCTGTACCACGAGGCGGACGTCGCGCACGTCCTGGATGCGCGCGAGGGGGTCGCCGTCGACGAGGATGAAGTCGGCGCGCCGACCGGGCGTCACGGTGCCGAACTCCGTCTCCTGGCCGAGCCACGCCGCGCCGTTGGCGGTGGCGGCGCGCAGGATGGCGTCAGCGGGGAGCCCGGCGGCGGCGTAGTCGTCCATCTCGTCGAAGAGGTTGCCGTCGTCGGTGCCCGCGAGGATCGGCACTCCCGCCGCCCAGGCGTCGTGCACGAAGCGCCCCATCCTGCGCACGCTCTCCGTCGCGCGCTGGAACGCCTCGAAGTCGAGCGTTCCGCGCATGCTGTCCGGGATGCGCTGCACGCTGAGCGTGGGGTCGAGCGCCGTCCGGCGGTCGGCCATGAGGCGCAGGAGGTCGCGGGCTTCGGGGCCGTCCGGGTCGATCCCCGTCCAGTCCGCCTGCATCCGCTCCACCGTGTGGATGCTCCCGTCGAGGCTGTCGTTGCGGCCGTCCGGCTGCTCGTGGTCGGGCGGAAGGTCGCGCCAGACGCGGACGTGGTTGAGGCCGTCGATCCCTCCCTCCATGGCCTCGCGCAGGCCGGTGCGGACGCCGATGTGCCCGGTCACCCGCAGGCCGACCCGATGCGCCTCACGGACGACCGCGCGGAGGATCGGCGGATCGAGCTGGAAGTACACCTTGAGGAGGTCGACCCCCTGGTCGTGGAGCGCGTCTACGAGCGGGGCGGCGCCCATGGAGTCGCTCAGCTCCACGTCCACCCACGGGTGGTAGCCCCCGACGCCGTCGATGAGCGGGCCGGCCGTGTAGATGCGTGGCCCGGCCACGATGCCGAGCGCGATCGCCTCGCGGTAGTCGAGGCTGGTGGACACGGGTGCGCCGGGATCCCGCACGGTGGTCACACCCCGCGCCAGGAGCGGCGCGCCCTGCCACGGCGACCAGAAATGGTAGTGGTTGTCGACCAGACCGGGGAGGAGCGTGCGCCCCGCCGCGTCGATCACGGGCACGCCGGCGGGCACGTCGACCCCGGCCGCGGGGCCGACGGCGGTCACACGGCCGTCCCGCACGACCACGATGGCGTCGGGCACCACCGCCGCGCCCGTCCCGTCCCACACGCGGGCGTGCACCACCACCAGGTCTGCACGCGCCCGCTCGGGCAGCTCGAAGCGAGCCGTAAACGGGATCGGCGCGCGGGCGCCGGTGGCCGGGTCGACGCGCCAGAGCGCACGCCCGGCGGCCACGATCAACGCGCCCCCGTCCGGCGTCACGGCGAGTTGCTTCTGGTCGAAGGCGCTCGTGGACACCACGCGCTCGGCGCCGTCGGCCACGCTCCTCGCCATCACCCGGTCCACCCCGTTCTCGGTGCGCACGAAGAAGAAGGTCCTCCCGTCCGGCGCCCAGGCCACGGCCGACTCGTTGGCGGCGGGCGTGTCGGTCAGCCGCGTGGAGGTGAGGCTGTCGGCGTCGATGGCGTAGAGGTCGGCGCCACCGTACCGGCCCGACGCGACGAGGAGCGTCGCCCCGTCCGGGCTCGGGGCGAACCACCACTCGTGGCGCCCGGTGGTGAAGGTGAGCTGCTTCGCGTCCGAGCCGTCGACGCGGATGCGCCAGAGGTGGGCCTCGTACTGGCCGCGCTGGTCGACGTACCAGAGCGCGCCGCCGTCGGGCGTCCAGGCGACGGCCGGGATCGTGCCGTCCACGTGCTGCACGGTCGCCGAGGTACCGGTCGCCAGATCCTGGACGACCAGATCCGAGCCCTCCGACAGGCTCGCGGCGTAGGCGAGGAAGCGGCCGTCCGGCGACCACGCGGGCGCGCCGTCCCAGCTTCTTCCCTGCGTGAGCTGCTCGGCGTCGCCGCCCGCGATGGGGACGCGCCAGATCTTCCCCAGGACGCTCAGCGCCACGCTCCTCCCGTCCGGTGCCACGGCCGGGTCGGCGGCACCCTCGCGCACGTCGACCACCCGGGTGGCACCCCCGTCCGGCGGCGCGCCCGTGAGGGGAGGGGGCACGGGGCCGCTCGCCGTCGTGGGTGCGGCCAGGACGAGGGCGAGCGGGAAGACGAGCGCGGAGGATCGGGTCCGGACGGACGAGCGGGGCATGGGCAGGTTGGCCTCGCGGCGTTTTCGGTTGGGTGCGGAGGCGCGGGGCGCCCCACGATGGGAGGGTGGGCCGCGGGCGCGCGGCCGGCAAGGCGCGCCGCGCCCACGACCGGTGCGCGACGTCCCCGAACCCGCCGAGGCACGGGAAGGTTGCGTCCGGAGCCCGGCATAAATACTCTTGTAGCATATATACGGACGGAGTATTCGACGGAGGCGCGACCGATGACCACGACCCCGGAGGGCGGCATCAGCACGCTCGAGTACCACGTGCTCCTCGCGATGGCGAAGGGTCCCCTGTACGGCTACGCGATCAAGGACGCCGTGGAATCGGAGTCGGGGGGGACGCTCACGCCCCGCGCCGGCTCGCTCTATCGCGTGCTCGCGCGCCTCATGGTGCGCGGGCTCGTCGAGGAGACGGAGCCCACGCAGGCGACGCCGCCGCATCCGGGGAGGGAGCGCAGGTACTACGGGCTCGCGGCGGCCGGGCGCGCGACGCTGGCGGCGGAGGCTCGCCGTCTGAAGGAGGCGGCCGCCCTGGCGGAGGAACGCCTGGGCGTGGCGGAGGGCCGCCCGTGACGAGGTCACTCCTGGCGGTGCTGGTCCGGCTCTTCCCGGCGGCGTTCAGGGAGCAGTTCGGGGCGGACCTCCTCGCGCAGCTGGAGCGCGACCACGCACGCGCCGCGGCGCGCGGCCGTCCGGCGGTGCTCGGCTTCGTGCTCGCCGCCGCGGCCGACCTCGTCGTCTCGGCGGTCGCGGAGCGCCTGAACCCGACCTGGCCGCCGGCCGGGCGCGGGGGGTCGATGAACGACGAGAGAGGAGGGGAGGGGAGGATGAGGGCATGGGCGCAGGACCTCAGGCTGGCGGTCCGCTCGCTGCGGCGCACCCCGGGCTTCACGGCGGTCGCGGTGGTGACGCTCGGACTCGCGATCGGCGCCAACGCGGGGATCTTCAGCGTGGTCGACACGGTGCTGCTCGACCCGCTGCCGTACCCGAGCCCGGACCGGCTCGTCTACATCGGAGGCACCGCGCCGGGGTCGGACCTCCCCGACGAGTTCCGCCTGTCCGCGGAGTTCTACGTGCAGTTCCGCGAGGCGTCCGAGCTCCTGGACGACGTGGCCACGTACAACACGTTCACGAATACGCTGCGCGTGGGGGACCGGGTCGAGCGCGTGTGGATGTCCTGGCCGACCCCGAACGCCTTCCGGATCCTCGGGGTCGAGCCGATCCTCGGGCGACTCCCGACCGCGGAGGACGACAGCCACGCCGTGCTCCTGAGCTACGCGCTGTGGACGACGTGGTTCGACCGGGACCCCGAGGTGGTCGGGCGCACCTGCGAGATCTTCGGGGAGAGCCGCACGATCGTCGGGGTCATGGGACAGGATTTCTGGTTCCCCGACGACCACGTGCTCCTCTGGGGCGCGAACCCGCAGGACCCGGAGGATCTCACGCCGGGGCGCTTCGGCCAGCCCTTCGTCGCGCGCCTCGCGCCCGGGGCGACGATCCCGGGGGTCGTGGACGAGCTCACCCGGCTCTCCCGGAGACTCCCGGAGCGCTTCGGCGGCTCGCCGGCCTACGCGCGCACGATCGAGCGCTTCCGGCCGGTGGTGCGGACGCTGCGCGACCAGGTCTTCGGCAACACGTCGAGCGCGCTCTGGGTGCTCTTCGGGGCCGTCGCCGTCGTCCTCCTCATCGCCTGCGCCAACGTGGCGAACCTCTTCATCGTGCGGGGCGAGCGCCGGCAGCGGGAACTCGCCGTGCGCAGGGCCATGGGCGCCGCACGGGGGCAGCTCATCCGGGCGCAGATGGCGGAGGCGTCGGTGGTGGCCGTCCTGGCAGGGGCCGTCGCGATGCTGGTCGCGTGGGTGGGCGTTCCGGTCTTCCTGCGCGCGGCTCCCGCGTACGTCCCGCGCATGGGCGACGTGGGCCTCTCGGTCGGCACGCTGCTCTTCACCGCCGGGACGTGCGTGCTCGTGGCGCTCCTCTGCGGGCTGGGGCCTGCGGTGCGGGCGTCCGTCCCCAACCTGGCACGGCTGCGGGAGTCGGGGCGCGGGGCCACGCGCAGGCGCCACTGGGCGCGCGACGGTCTGGTCATCGGGCAGAGCGCGCTGGCGCTGGTGCTCCTCATCGGGTCGGCGCTCCTGCTGCGCAGCTTCACCGCGCTCCGGCACGTGGATCCGGGCTACGACGTGAAGGACGTGTTCACCTTCCAGATCGCGCCGGAGGGTGACGACCTGAAGGACGGCCCCACCTACGCGCAGTTCCACATGGACTTCATGGACCGCCTGGCCGCGCTCCCCGGCGTGACCTCCGTGGGCGTGGTCGACAACGTCCCCCTCGACGAGGGCACGTCGAGCACTCGCTTCGCGCGCGAGGGTGCGGCGGACGAGGCGGGCGGCGGCGTGCTCCTCGACTTCACGTGGACCGCCGGTGACTACTTCGGCACGATGGGTATCGACCTGCTCGAAGGGCGCTCCTTCACGCGCGCGGACCAGACCTCGGTGCACGGCAACGTCATCCTCAGCCGCACCGCGGCCAGGCTGCTCTGGCCCGGCGAGGATCCCGTCGGGCGGCGCATGCGCCGCGCGGACGCCGAGCCGGGGGAGTGGTTCACCGTGGTGGGTGTGGTCGAGGACGTGATGCAGTACGGCTTCCGCGACACCCCGCAGCCCCTCGTCTACCTGCCGCTGGTCGGGCCGACGCCCCGGGCGTGGGTCATCGACTCGCCGGCGTACGTCGTGAAGACGGCGCGGGCCGCCACGATCGCGCCCGAGATCCGCGCGCTCGTGCGCGAGGTCGCGCCATCGGCGCCGATGTACCGCGAGTACACGATGGAGACGCTCGCGGCGGAGTCGATGGACCTGCTGTCGTTCTCGACGCTCACGCTCGGGGTCGTGGCGGTCCTGGCCCTCCTGCTGGGCACCATCGGCCTGTACGGCGTCCTGTCGTACCTGGTCGCCGAGCGCACCCGGGAGATCGGCGTGCGCATGGCGCTGGGCGCCGAGGCGAAGCGGGTGCGACGCATGGTCGTGGGACAGGGTGCCGTGGTGGTGGTCGCGGGCGCGGTGATCGGCGCCGCGGTCGCCCGGGCGAGCACACGCGTGCTGGCCAGCCTGCTGTTCGGCGTCGGGGCCGTGGACGCGCCGACGTTCGTGGGCATGGCGGCACTCATGGTGGGCGTCGGCCTGCTGGCGAGCTACGTGCCGGCACGTCGGGCGTCGAGCGTGGACCCCGTCCTGTCGCTGCGGGCCGACGGAGGCTGAGGCCGCCGCGGTTCACTCGGAGCGGAGCGCCTCGGTGGGCGGGATGCGGAGCGCCCTCGACGCCGGGAGCCAGCTCGCCAGGGTCCCCGCCGCGGCCATGGCGACGGCCACGGCGGGGAGCACCCACGGCTCGCCGGACGGCACGCGGAAGACGAACATCCCCTTCATCTGGAGGAGGAGGGCGCCGAGACCGAGCCCGAGGGCCGCCCCGATGCCCAGGTGGAGCATGGCGCGGCCCACCACGGAGCGGATCACGTCGAGGGCGCCCGCGCCGAGCGCGACGCGCACGCCGATCTCGCGTACGCGTCGCGAGACCGTGAACGCCACGAGCGCCCAGGTGCTCACCAGGGAGAGGAGGAGCGCCATCCCGCCGAGGGCCGAGAGTCCGGAGGCGATGGCCGCGAGCGCGGTGACGTTGTCCGAGGCGGCCCGGTCGAGCGTCCGCACCCGCGTCAGGATGATGTCGGGGTCGACGTCCGCCACCGCCCGGCGGAGCGGCCCCACGAACGTCGACGGCTCGCCCGCTACCTGCATCGCCAGGTAGACCCACGACGCGTCCTCGAAGGGCTCGTACCACCCCGCTGCGAGCGCCGGGTCGCCCACGCTCATCCCCAGGTCGGGCACGACCCCGACGATCTCTCGCCACGCGCCGTCGCCATCGTCCGGGCCTTCCACCCGGATCCGCCGCCCCACGGCGTTCCGCCCGCCGAAGAACTTCGCCACGAACGACGCGTTGACCACGGCCACCGGCATCGCGCCGGGGACGAGATCCTCGCGTTCGAGCAGCCTACCCGCGATCGGGGCCGCACCGAGTGCTTCGAGGAAGCCCGGTCGCGCTCGCACGCGCGGTGCCGGCCGCGGCTGACCGGCCTCCTCCCCGGGGAGCGGCTCGACGAGCACGCCGGGGGCCGGCGGATCCATGCGCGGGAGGGCCGTGGCGATCCCCACCGCTCCGGCACTGGGGATCCCGGAGACCCCGTCCTCCACCCGTTCGAGGAGCGCGCGCCCCGCATCCGCGCCGACCGCCCCGGGCACGGCGAACGCCGCGGTGACGACGTGCGCCTCGTCCACGCCTACGGGCGCACGCGCATACCCGTCCAGGCCCCGCACGGCGACGAGCGCGGTCCCCATGAGCGCCACGGACACCGCGACCTGGAAGACCGACATGACCGCGCCGCCGCGGCCGAAGGGCGCGCCGCCTCCGCTCCGGGCGCCGGCGCGCAGGCAGACTCCCGGCTCGGTTCGTGTCGCTCGCAGCCCGGGCAGCACCCCGGCCACCAGGCAGGTCGCGAGGGTGACGGCGAGCATGAAGGCGAGCGTCGCGGGCCCCGGCGTGAAGTCCACCCAGAAGGGGAGCTCGTCGGCGACGCCGTCCACCCAGCGCATGGCGGCCTCGACGCCCACCCACGCGAGGGCGGCCGCGACCACCCCGATCACGAGGACCTCGAGGAAGAGCTGCGCCACCAGGCGGCCGCGGGCGGCGCCCAGCGCGGTGCGCACCGCGAGCTCGTCGCGACGGGCGGCCGTGCGCGCCGCGACCAGGTTGCCGACGTTCGCTGCGATGACGAGAAGCACGGCCACGATCACCGCGAGCATCCCTCCGAAGAGCGCCTGCGCGAGCCCGCCCTGCGGGACCTGCGTATAGGGAACGGCACGAAGGCGTACCTTCCGGCTCCCGGGACGGGCGTCGTCGAGGCCGGCGCCGAGCGCCTGGAGCTGGGCGCTCGCCGCCTCGAGCGAAACGCCCTCGCGCAGCACGCCCCAGAATACCGTCCCGCTCTCCCCGTCTCCGGCGAGGAGGGCGTCGTCGGAGAGGGCCGTCCACAGGTCCGGCTCGTTCGGGAACCCGGCCCCGGTGGGGAGGACGCCCACGACCTCCCTCCGCGTCCCGCCGAGGTTCACCGAGCGCCCGAGGACGGCCGGATCGGCGCCGAAGCGCCGCTTCCAGAGTCGTTCCCCGATCGCGACCACCGGGGGTGCGGTGGGGAGCCCGTCGGCCGCGACGAGCGTGCGGCCCGTCAGTGGCCGGTAGGGGAGCACGCGGAATGCGTCCGCCGAGAGCGAAACGCCTCTCAGCGGCTCGACGACGCCGTCCGCATCGAGGAGGTTCACGGTCCCGTCCGCCATCGCGCCGAGATAGGCGAGCGTCGAGGCGTCGCGGGCCAGCGCCTCGAAGCGCTCCCGGTCCAGCCCGACCCGCCGACCGTCCTCGTCGGCGAGCGCCTGCACCTTCACGAAGCGGGCGCCACCGGGAAGCGGCACGCGCCCGAACAGGAAGGCGTCGACGAGCGTGAAGGACGCCCCGGCGAGCCCGAGTCCGGTGGCGAGCGCGAGGACGGCGGTGGCGTTGAGCACCGGCTGACGGCGCACGAGTCGAAGCGCGAGGCGCACCTCCGGCAGGGAAGGGAGGAGGGGCGTGGAGCCGCGGGCGCGGAGGCGCAGGCCGACGAAGGTGCTCGCGACCCCCACCGCCTCCGCGGACGTCGCGACCCAGGCCCACAGGGCGCCGCGGCGGAGGCGGCGCCGATGGACCTCCTCGAGGTCGCCGAGCGTGTCCTCGAGCCGCTCGGGGGGGACGAGGGCGCGCAGGAGGAAGCGTGCCCAGCGCGGCGCCTTCATCGGCCGTCCGAGAGGAGGGGATCGAGGCCGCCCCACATGCTGCGCAGCGCGGCGCGCACCGCGCGCACGTCCTCGAGGCCCGCCGGCTCGACCCGGACGAGCCGGCGCCCCTTGCCGCCGCGCTCCGGGGTCGGGTCGCCCATGCGGGTCGACACCAGCCCCTTCTCCTCCAGGCGCTGGAGCGTCACGTAGACGGCGCTCCGCCGCACGGCGCGGCCCGTGCGCTCCCGGATGTCGTCCACGATCGAGACCGCGTGCGCCCCGTCGTCACCCAGACGCAGCGCGGCGAGGAGCACGAGCAGCTCGAATTCCCCGAGATTCCGCCTTCCCATCCCACCCCTCCCATTAAAGCAACGATGTGACTTTAACGTGGAGTGTGGGCGGGCGTCAACGGCCGGCGTCGCGCGGCTACCCGAGCCGGAGGCCGTCGACGAGCAGACTCGCCTCGGGGTCTCAGCGGAGGAGGAGCATGGTCGCCGTCTGGTTCACGTGCCCCAGATAGGCCTCGCCGTACGTCGAGAAGCCCGCCGTCGGGATGTCCGTGAACACGTCTCCGTACGCGTCCGCCTGGCCACGCCGCTCCAGGTCGAGCGTGCGCAGGATGCAGTTGAAGTTGAGGAGCCCCGCCGCCGGCTCGGCCGTGGCGGCGGCGTCGAGCACCCGGCGCCTGTCGCCGACCATGTCCCCGGAGATGAGCACGGAGAGCTCCATCCCCTCCCGCACCGCGCAGTAGAAGCGCACCGCGCCGCCCACCACCTGCTGGGGGCTGCGCACGTACGGCTCCTGCCCGACCATGAGGCCGAGGGGGTGCTCCATGAAGTGGTCGTCCAGGTCGTCGGCCTCGACCCCGAGCCCCTCGGCGTAGGCGGCGGCCGCGTCGCGGCCGTCGAACTCCGTGACCGTGCGGGTCCCCTCGTCGACCGCCGTGGCGGTGAGGTGGCGGCCCTGCTGCACGAAGCTCTGCGTCTTCAGCACCTCGAAGCCGCGCGTCGGGCGGAGCACGGCGAGGACGGCGGCTCCGCTCCGGGACCTGCCGTCGGCGTGCACCCAGGTGCGCCGGAAGGCCAGGTCGTCTCCTGCCGAGCCGCCCACGAAGAGGATGTCGGAGCGGTCGCCGAGGATCTCCATCACGGACTCCTCCGCGCCGCTAAGCCCGTCCATGAGCACGATGCCGACGTGCGTCGACAGGTCGAGCCGACGCAGGTCGTCGAAGTGTGCCTCCAGGCGGTCGAGCGCGCCGTGCACCCCGGCCGGATCGCGGATGTCCTCCACGACCTGGACGTCGAGCGCCTGCACGTCGTCCTCACCGAGGCCCAGCGCGACCACCGAGCCCTGGGTCATCGACCCGCTGGCGATCTCCCCGCTGGTCGAGCAGCCGAGGGTTCGGGCCCCGGGGAGCAGGGCTTGCAGCGCCTGGGCCAGCTCGTCCTGCTCGTACGTGGGTGACACGAAGTAGACGACGAGGCTCCACGGCCCGTCGCCGAGCTGGGCAACGATGTCGGCGGCGGCCGCCCAGGGTGGCGTCACCCTTGGGTGCCGGCCGCTCAGGCCGCATCCGCGGCCCACCTGGAGCGCCACGCCCAGCGGCGGGCATGCGGGCGGCGGTGTCGCTGCTCCGCGTGGGCTACGCCGAGCCTGCCCGCTCCGCGATCCCGCGCGCCGCCGCCACCGCGGACGCGACGATCTCGGCCTCGTCGCCGACCTCGAGCACGCCGGCGTGGAGGAGCACGCGTCCGTCGCAGATCGTGGTGTGGACGGCGCGCCCGTTGGCCGCGTACACCAGCGCGGAGGTCGCGTCGTGCACCGGCTGGATGGACGGGTGCGACAGGTCGAGGAGGATGAGGTCCGCCGGGGCGCCAGCCTCGAGCCTCCCGCTCCCCAGGCGGAAGGACTCCGCGGGGGCAGTGGTGGCCAGCGCCAGGGCGTCGTGCGCGGTGAGGGCGGTGGGGTCGGCGGCCCGGTGCTTCTGCACGAGCGCCAACGTCTTCATCTCCTCGATCATGTCGAGGTTGTTGTTCGAGCCGGCGCCGTCGGTGCCGAGAACCACGCGCAGCCCTGCGGCGACGGCGCCGGGATAGTCGAAGATGCCGCCGGTGGCGAGCTTCATGTTCGCGGTCGGGTTGGTCACGACGGTCGCGCCGGCCTCCGCGAGCAGCGCCATCTCGTCGGCGTCGAGGTAGACGCCGTGTGCCGCGACGAGGTTCGGCCCGAGCAGGCCGAGCCGGTCGAGGAAGAACGCCGGACGCACGCCGTGCTCCGCGATGCACGCCTCGGCCTCCGCGCGCGTCTCGGAGAGGTGGATGTGCAGGACCAGATCGTGCTCGGCCGCCAGCGCGCCGATCCAGGCGAGGCTCTCGGGCGCCACCGTGTAGATGGCGTGCGGCGCCAGCGCCACACGCACGCGCGGGCCCAGCGCCTCGCGCTCGGCGACCTGTCGCAGCACCGCGTCGCGCATGCTGCCCGCCTGCACGCCGGACGGATCCCCGTGGTCGATGAACACGGATCCCACGTGGGCCTTGAGCCCGAGCTCCTGGACGGCGCGCACGACGCCGTCGCGGTGCCAGTACATGTCGTTGAACCAGACCGTGCCGGAGCGGATCATCTCCACGAGCGCCAGACGGGTGCCGTGGAAGACGTCCTCCTCGGTGAGGAGCGCCTCGGCCGGCCAGATGCGCGTACGCAGCCACTGCATGAGCGGGAGGTCGTCGCCGTAGCCGCGGAAGAGCGTCATCGCCGCGTGCGTGTGGCCGTTGCGCAGGCCGGGGAAGGCGTGCAATCCGCGCGCGTCGATCACCCGCTCCGCGACTTCCGCCGCCCCTGGGCGCGCGCCGCTCTCCGCGATCCAGTCGATGCTCCTGCCTCCGACCGCGATGTCGCGGGTCCGGCCGTCGACCACGGCCCCCCGCAGGAGGAGGTCGATCACGGTCCCGCCGCTGTCCACGCTCGCGTCCTGCACGCCTACCTCTCCTCTCCGTCGTCCTCGCGGCCTTGTGCGCGGGGTGCGCGGCCTTCGATCGTTGGGGTCCGGCGGCCGTGGCCCACCGGCGCGGACGTCGTCCTCGCAGCCGAGGCACGAAGGCGTGAAGGTAGAAGGCATCCCGCATCGGAGCATCTCCCCCGGGGAAGACGGGGGCTCGGTCCACATCGTGGATCAGACCGCCCTCCCGCACGCGTTCCGGCGGGTGCGCCTCACCACCCTGGAGGAGGCGGCCCACGCGATCCGCACGATGCAGGTGCGCGGCGCGCCGCTCATCGGCGCCACCGCCGCGTACGGGCTCGCCCTCGCGCTCCTGCGGGATCCTTCCGACGCAGCGCTGACTCGAGCGGGCGAGACGCTGCTCGCCACCCGCCCCACCGCGGTCAACCTGCGCTGGGCGATCGAGCGCGTGTCGGGGTCGGTCCGGGCGCTCCCGCCGGACCGGCGGGCCGCCGAGGCGTTCCGCCTGGCGGGGGAGATCGCGGAGGACGACGTGGCGCGGAACCGGCGCATCGGCGAGCACGGGCTGGCGCTGATCCGCGAGGCGGCGGCGCGCCGTCCCGGGCACCCGATCTCGATCCTCACGCACTGCAACGCCGGATGGCTGGCCACGGTCGACTGGGGGACGGCGACGGCGCCCATCTACATGGCGCACGACGCGGGGATCCCCGTGCACGTGTGGGTGGACGAGACGCGTCCCCGCAACCAGGGTGCCGGGCTGACGGCATGGGAGCTCGGACAGCACGGCGTTCCGCACACGGTCGTCGCGGACAACGCGGGTGGGCACCTCATGCAGCAGGGCCGCGTCGACCTCTGCCTGGTGGGCACGGACCGCACGACCGCCAGGGGCGACGTGGCGAACAAGATCGGCACGTACCTCAAGGCGCTCGCCGCGCACGACAACGGCGTCCCCTTCTGGGTGGCCGTGCCGTCGCCGTCCATCGACTGGACGCTGGTGCACGGGCGCGACGTCCCCATCGAGGAGCGGGACGCCGACGAGGTCGCGCTGGTCAGCGGAAGGGCGGAGGACGGCGTCGTGCGCACGGTCCGGGTGGTGGCGCCGGGCTCGCCCGTGGCGAACCCGGCGTTCGACGTGACGCCGGCCCGGCTGATCACGGGGCTGGTCACGGAGCGCGGCGTGACCGAGGCGAGCGCGGAGGGACTGGCGCGCCTCTTTCCCGAGCGGGCGCCGGGGGCGGGGGCCGCGTGAGCGCCGCGCGCATCCGGGAGGCCGTCCTCTACGCGGCCCGCGAGATGAGCCGGCGCGGGCTCACGCCGGGCACGTCCGGCAACGTCAGCGCGCGCTCTCCGGACGGGATGGTCGTGACGCCCTCCGCCGTGTCGTACGGCGAGATGGCGGAGGTCGACCTCGTCCACGTCGACCTCGACGGGCGCGTGGTGCGCGGCGGCCGCAAGCCCACGTCGGAGTGGCCGCTGCACGCGGCGGTGTACCGGGCGCGGCCGGACGCCGGCGCGGTCGTCCACGCGCACGCCACCTTCTGCACCACGCTGGCCACCCTGCGCCGCGACGTGCCCGCCTTCCACTACATGGTCGCCGTCGCCGGCGGCGACTCGATCCGGTGCGCCCCCTACGCGCCGTTCGGCTCCGGGGAGCTCGCGGTCCATTGCGTCGCCGCGCTCGAGGGCCGGCGCGCGTGCCTCCTGGCCAACCACGGCGTGGTGGCGCTCGGCGCCACGCCGCCGGCGGCGCTCGATCTGCTCGGGGAGGTGGAGCACCTCGCCGAGCTCTACTGGCGTGCGCTCCAGGTGGGCGAGCCCGTGCTGCTCACGCCGGTCGAGATGGACGAGGCGCTCGAGCGCTTCGCCGACTACCGGCGGGGCGGGGGATGAGCGCCTGGCCAAACGGTCCTCCGGGTGGCGCCGGGCGTGCTCGCGTGCATGGCGTTCGCGCTCGCGGCCTCGTGGGCGGTCCGCCGGTCCGGTCGCGGGCTGAAGGCGATGGAGGAGCGCACGGCGCCGCACGTCGTCGCCGTCGGCATGGCCGCGAACCTGGCATCCCCGGCGCGAGCCTCGTCCTCCTGCGCGTCGCGCTCGGGCGGCGGTCGCCGACCCCTCAACCTCGGGTTGCGGGCCCTCATGGAGCTCGGCGTCGTCCTGTCCCTTCGGTGGTCCATCACGTCCTGGTCTACGCGGGCGAGAGGCTCCTGAAGTCCACGGCGCGGCGCTCTTCGAGCCGTGCTCCGGCTTCCGGGTCGTGGGAGGGGAGATAGACCATCGGGCGGGCGCGCGCCTCCGCGCGGATCCACCCGAGCGTGGCGGCCGCCACGTCGGTGCCGCCTCCCATCGACGACACGCCATCTACGCGACCGTCGACCATGTTCCGCTCGTCGTAGGACGTGTCGCCCGCGAAGAAGAGCGTCCGGGGACCGTCGTCCACCCACACCGAAACGTGCCCGACCGTGTGGCCGGCCGTGGGGACCACGCGCACGTCGCCCGCGCGGGTGAGCACGTGCCCCGCGCCGCTCGCCGGGCCCGCGCCGGAGCCGAAGTCGAGGAGCTTGGGCCGTAGCCACCGCGGCCAGCGATGCGGGAGGTAGCCGCGGAGCTTCCCGGCGAAGCCGCGGGCGGCGGCGTGCTCTGCCGCGGACACGAGAACCTCGGCCTTCGGGAAGTGGTGGAGCCCACCGGCGTGGTCGGTATGCAGGTGCGTGAGCACCACCCAGCGGACGTCGTCGGGGGAGAGCCCGAGGGCGCGCATGCGCGGACCGATCTCGTCGCCGGGGTGCACGTGCATGCGCACCGCCATCCGGAAGTAGGGGTGCCAGCGTGGGAAGTAGCTCCGCTCGGCCGTGCGTGCCGTCTCGCCGGTGTCCACCACGAGGATCCCCTCGGGATGCTCGACCACCCACGCCCAGATGGGGAGGGGCGGGCTCCAGCCCCCGTCCAGGAGCGTGTTCAGGGCGCGGCGCAGCCCGGCGCCTTCGCCGCGAACCTGGCGTTCATGGACCTGGACCGACCCGGTCCGGATGGCGTGCACACGCATGTCGGTACCTCTGGTGTGATGCGTCGGAAGTGTCAGGGGGCGAGGCCGCGGAGCAGGATGTCCACGGTGCCCTCGGCGAGGCGATCGTCGATCTGAGCGCCGGTCACGAGAAGGCGGTAGAAGATCGGCCCGGCGAGGAAGTCGAGCGTGAGCTCCAGGTCCACGTCCTCGCGCAGCTCGCCGCGCGCGCCCGCGCGGCGCAGGACCTCGGCGAGCGCCTGGCGACGCACGGCCAGGAAGCCGTCGCGCACGGCGCGTGCGACCTCCACATGCCCGGCCATGGCGGACACCAGGCCCGGCATCAGCCGTCCCGGGCGCCCACGATACAGGGCCACCGCCTGGCGCATGAGCGCCTCGAGATCCGCGCGGATCGATCCGGTGTCCGGAATCCGGATCTCTCCGACCATCCCGTCGACCGCGTCGATGAGCACCGCGTCGAGGCTCCTCCACCTCCGGTAGATGGCCGCCTTCCCGACGCCGGCCCGCTCCGCGATCCCCTCCATGGTCAGGCCCGCCCACCCCTCCTCGGCGAGGAGCGCGAGCGTAGCGGACAGGATCGCCCGGTGCACCTTCCGGCTGCGCGGGCGGCCCAGGGTGGCCGTGCCGGCTCCACTGCGCGCGACCATCGTCCCTCCCCTCATATTACGATACAGTTGCGTTCCGTTTCTATTCTACGAAACCCACTTACGGAACGCAAGTGTATCGTTAAATCGCTGCCTCTTCGGACGCCCCTGCGAATCCCGTCGCGAGCCTCGCGCGAATCTCCTTGCCCGGTGGTTGGACCGGACGTAGCGTGGCGGGCTGTCTTCTTCCCGAAGGGGGGATCATGAGTGTGGAGAACGCCGCGCAGGCGGTGCGGGCGATCACGGAGGTCGTCCTCGCCGACCCGCGCCTTCGCGTGATAGCGGCAGAGGCCACCACGTTGCAGGACCTGCGGGTGCTGTGGGTCCACGACGCCTTTCGGCGGTGCACGACGGAGGTGGTCCGAGGTGTGACCCGGGACGACATGAGGGCGTTCGTCCGGGAGCTGAGCGAGGACGGGCTCAGGCACGTGCCGGGCGCGATCGGGCTGCTGATGCCCGCGGTGCGGCGCGCGTCGCTTCCGGAGCTCTACCTCACGGCGGTGGGCCGAGCAGTGCAGGACCGCCTGGCGGAGAGCGCCGTCGGGACTAGTCCCCCGGGGGTCGAGGGCGCGTCGCGCCGACGCGCTGGTCGGGCGCGCCGGTCCACGCCGTGAACGCTGCGTCGAGACCTGCGACGAGCCGCGCGAAGCTGCGATCGACGTCGCGGGGCATGCCGAACCCGCCGACCGCCTCGAGCGCGGCGAAGCCGTGCAGCGCGCTCCGCAGGATGCGCGTCGCGTCCACCGCGTCGTCGCCCTCGATCCCGAAGCCCGCGAGCACGGCGAAGACCACGTCCAGGACCGCGGCACCCGCGGCGCGCAGCTCCTCGTCGTCCGCCGCCGGCGCGCGCAGCGTAGCCGCGTAACGGCCCGGGTGTTCCCTGGCCCACGCCCGGTAGCGGTCGGCGAGCGCGCGCAGGGCGTCCGTTCGGGCTCGCCCCACCGCGGCGCCACGGAGCTCCTCCCCCAGCGCGCGCACCGCGCGCACGGCGACGCGCCCGCGCACGGCGTCGAGGCCGTCGACGTGCTTGTAGAGGCTCGGCACGCGTACGCCGCAACGCCCGGCCAGGGCGGCCAGTGTGAGGCCGTCCCAGCCGACCTCGTCGGCGAGGTCGGACGCCTCGGCCACCACGCGCTCCGGCGTGAGTCCCGCCCTAGGCATGCGGGGCGACGCGGCGGAGGAAAGAGACGACGGCGGGACCGACGATCTCCGGGTACTCGGCGTGCGGGTAGTGCCCCGCGCCGGGGACGAGGAGCGGCTCCCCTCCCCCGACCCGCTCGGCGACCCACCTGGCCTCGGCCGCGGGGTCCGGGAAGTCGGGGTCGGCATCGCCCATGACGACGAGCGCGGGGGCGCGCACCTCGGCGAGGCGCGCCTCCGCGGGCGCGTGCGACGTGTGCGTGGTGGCCGAGAATGCGGCCCACCGGCCGGGTCTGCGCAGGCTCGCGCGGATGCGGGCGCGGTGCTCGTCCAGGTCGTCCGGCGCGCGGCCGGGGTACAGGCTCGGGATGTATGCGTCCCAGACCCTGCGCCCCCACGGCCGCATCATCGCGAGTCGGAAGAGGAGCGTCTTGATCCTGCCGACCGGCGCGTTGCGGACGAACGGCCCGACGAGCACGAGGCCGGCGACGGCGTCGGGATCCTCGGCCGCGGCCCACACGGCGGCTGCGGCTCCCATCGAGTTGCCCACGATCACCGCCGGCCCCCCCAGGTGCTCGACGAGCGCCAGCACGTCCGAGCCGGCCGCGACGTCGTCGTAGGTGTCGAACGTCGCGTCGCTCTCCCCGTGGCCCCTCAGGTCCATCGTCGCCACGCGGTACCCGGCGGCGACGAGCGCCGGCACGAGGTACCGGAAGTTGGAGCGCAGGTCCCCCATCCCCGGCACGCCAACCACGAGCGGCCCCTCCCCGGTCACGTCCCATGCGATGCGCCCGCCGGGGCGCGGGAGGTAGCGGGTCTCCGTGGGTCCGGGGAGCTTCCCGCCGCGGCGTGCGGCACCGCGGGCTTCGGTCGTTGCGTCCATGTCTCACCTCCTTGGCTCATAATAGTAGCCAGATAGCTAATATAATTAGCTTCACGGGTCAAGGCGTATACGGTCGCGCGCAAGAACATGGCGTGCCCCGGGATCGACCACGCGGCGGCCTTCACGATCGAGAACCTGGTGGCGAGGCGGCCCTCGCGCCCGGGACGGTGGCGGGGAGCTAGCCGCCCCGCTCCCTCTCGAGGCGGGCAGCGAGCTGCGCGCGCGAGCGCGCGGCATAGGCGCGGCATGCGCCGGGGTCGACGAGCGCGTTCGGGTCGCCCCGGTCGCGTGCCGCGACGCGCTCCCACCACCCGGACACGGCCGGGTGCGGGGTGACGAGCACGTCGCAGGGGAGCGCCTCGAGCGTGCGGAAGCCGCGCTCGAAGTCCGCGACGGCGTCCGGATAGGCCGCTCCGTCGGTGAAGCGGAACCCGTCGTCGGAGATCGGCGTCTCGCTGTCCGCGTACACCAGGTCGAGGCAGCGCCCGCCCTCGCACGCCCGCCACGACCACGTGGTGCCCCCGGGCGTGTGGCCGGGCGTCGCGTGCGCCACGAGCGCGAGCGGGCCGACGCGTACGGTGTCGCCGTCCGCGACGACGTCCACCCGCGCCACGGGAGGGAAGGGGAGCGCGCTCCGGTACTGGGGATCGTCGGGGCCCGGCGCACCCCGCTCGAGGACCGCCGCCGACGGCCCACGCGCGACGACGCGCGCCCCCGAAGCCCGCTGGAGCGCGGCGATGCCGCCGGCGTGGTCGTAGTGCGTGTGCGAGTTGAGGATCACGCGCACGTCCTCGATGCGGAAGCCGAGCGATCGGATGCTCTCGAGGATGCGCGGCGCGGACTCGGGGAGCGCGCCGTCGATCAGGACGTGGCCCTCTTCCGAGGTGATCAGCACCGCGCCGAGCCCGGCGGTGCCCACCCAGTAGGTGCTCCCGAAGACGCGCACCGGCGCGTGCGCCGCGTTCCACCCCGCGCACGACGCGCACTCCGTCGGCGTGTAGCCGATGCGTCCGTCGCGAGGGGCCGCGGCCCTGCGGAAGCGCACGTTCCAGACGCGCCCGTCCGAGAGCGAGAAGCCGTCCACGGCGCCCGCCGCGTCACGCGTGAACACCGCCGAGGCGCCGTCGAGCAGGAAGGCGTCGCGGAAGGTCGGCGTGAGCTCCCGGTCGTCCAGCGTGCGGTGGTGGACCACGAGGCCGCCCTCCTCCAGGGCGACGCGGTAGTCCGTGCCGAGCTCGTCCGACGCGTACGTGCCCACGAACGCACGCAGCTCGTCGGCGGACGGGACCCAGGCGTCCACGCGGGTCGCGGGACCGCTTCCCGGCACCACGAGGGTGGCGGGCGCGCCGTCCGCGGGCGGACGCAGCGTCACCACCGCGCCCACGCCCGTCACCTCGAAGCGTCCGTTCCCGAGCGGCCGCAGCGCGGGTCCGCCGTGGAAGCCCGCGCGCAGGGTGTCACCGTCCAGGCTGATCCCGACCACCTGGTCGGGGAGCTCGCCCCGGTACGCGCCCGCCAGCGGGCGCAGCTCGGCGGCGCTCATCGGCACGGTCTTCTCGTCCGCGACGCGCGTGGCGCCCGACCCCGCGCGCGGCTCCATCACGTCGCCCAGGTAGACGTCGGCGACGCGGTAGGAGCGGCCCATCGGGTCGGCGGAGGGGAAGTTGCACAGCGTCACCACCGTGAGCCGCTGGTCGGGGAAGCGCAGGAACGCGCTCCGGTAGCCGGCGTCCGCGCCGCTGTGGCTCACCGTGCGCAGCCCGCGATACCTCCCCGCCACCAGCCCGTGCATGTACGTGATCGTGTCGCCGGAATCCAGCACGAAGCGCTCGTGCATCCGCTCGAGCGCGGCCCGCCCCCCGACCTTCCCGGTGATGAAGTTCCGGTCCCACGCCGCCATGTCGTGCACGGTGGTGAAGAGGCTCGTCGCCCCGACCACGTCGAAGTCGGGAACCGAGTTCTTGAGCCCGTACAGACCGTCCGGGTCGGGCGCGTACGCCCACGCCCGGTTGCGCACGATCATCTCGTGGTCGTCGTGGAAGTGCGTCTCGTCCATGCCGAGGGGCGCGAAGATCCGCTTCGTCGTGAACGCCCGGAGCGACTCGCCAGAGACGCGCTCGACCACCACGGCGAGGAGGGTGAAGCCCGTGTTCGAGTACAGGTAGCGCTCGCCGGGCGGGAAGTTGAGCGCGGTCTGCCGGGAGGTGATGTCCAGCACGTCGCGCTCGGTGACCACGTCGGCCTCCCAGCGCCAGCCGGCCATCGACAGCAGGTCCCACTGGTCGCGGATCCCGCTCACGTGGTGCACAAGATGGCGGAGCGTGATCGGCGTGCCGAAGTCGGGCACCTCGGGCACGTACTTCCGGACGTCGTCGCTCCAGGAGACCTTCCCGTCGTTCACGAGCAGCTCGACCGCCATCGCGGTGAACTCCTTCGACACCGACGCGACGTGGAAGACCGAGTGCGGCGTGATGGGGATGCCGTACTCGAGGTTCGCCATGCCGTAGCCGCGCTCGTAGACGGGTGCCCCGTCGCGGACGACCGCGAGCGCGCACCCCGGCGTGGTGGGTGTGTCCACGTCCGCGAACACGGAGTCGGCGCGGAGCTCGGGAGCCGGCGTCTGGGCGCGTGCGGGGCGCGGGGCGGCGAGCACCGCCGGGAGCACGAGGCCGACGATCAGCGGGCGAGCGTGGAGCGCGCGGCCGGCGCCGGTCATCTCCCACCCGGCCTGCGGGGCACCGCCACCGGCTTTCCGGGCGTGGGGCGCACACCCGCCTGGTCCAGCCGCCGGTTGAACGCGGGCATCCGGTCCGTGATGATCCGGTTCAGCTCCTCGACGAGCGGGGGCACGTCGCTCCAGGCGCGGTCGATCGCCCATGCCTCGTCGGCGCTCGGCGCCGTGGCGGAGCTCTCCAGCCCCGACGCGGCGCGGCCCGGGTTCGCCCGGCCGATGCGGGCGCCCAGCGAGTCGAGCCGTGTGGCGAGCGAGTCCCCGGCGGCGAGCAGGGTGCTGTCGGCCGGCGCGCCGCCGGTCGCGGCCTGACCTACGAGCTTGCGTGCGTCGTCGAGCTGGCCGCGCAGCCTGCGGATCGCGCCTTGCGCGTTGCGGACGGTCGCTCCGATCGCGGCGGCGCTCTTCGCGGCGTCGTGCCGCGCCTGCAGCGCCACGAGGTCGGGCTCGACGCGAGGATCGAGCCGGACCGTCACGGTCTGCTCGGCCACCGCGTCGCCGACCTCCAGGTGCACGACGAACGTGCCCGGCAGGACGAGCGGCCCCTGCACCGGACCGCCGCCGAAGCCCCCGCCGCCTCCGCCTCCGCCACCTCCACCGCCGCCACCGGGCGTCGCGTCGACCTCCACCGGCGCGTTCTCGCGCAGGTCCCACACGATCTCGTGCAGGCCCGCCCCCGCGGGCCCCTCCAGCGTGCGGATCGTCTCGCCCGCGGCGGTCCGCACGCTCAACTTCGCCTTTCCCTCGCGGTCGGCCTTCACCCAGTAGCGCACGACCGCGCCGTCGGGCGGGTTCTGCCCCTGGTAGGCGTCGCCCCAGAAGGGCCATCCTCCCGCGCGGAACCACTCCGTCGCCTGGGCGACCGGGAAGAGCGTCACCGCCTGGGCGAGCGCCGCCGGGTCCGCCATCGCCTCGAGCGGCGCCAGGTCGTCGAGGATCCAGATGCTGCGCCCGTGCGTGGCGAGGATCAGGTCGTCGTCGCGCGGGTGGACGGCGATGTCGTTCACCTTCACGGTCGGGAGGTTGGCGAGCCGATGCCACGAGGCGCCCCGATCGGTCGAGACGAACACGCCGATCTCGTCGCCCACGAAGAGGAGCCTCGCCTCGGTGGGGTGCTCGCGCACGACGTTCACCGACCACTCGGGAAGGCCCGCCGAGATCGAGCGCCAGGAGGCGCCCCAGTCCTCGCTCACGTAGACATAGGGGCGGTAGTCGTCCTGGTAGTGCCGATCGAACGTGGCATACACGCGGCCCGGCTGGGCGTACGAGGCCTCGATGCGGCTCACGTAGGAGCGCGGCGCGAGCCCCTGGACGGCCGGGGCCACGTTCTTCCAGGTGGCGCCGCCGTCGCGTGTAACCTGCAGGTTTCCGTCGTCCGTGCCGACCCACATCTCGTCAGCAGAGATCGGCGACTCCGCGATCACCGTGATGTTCCCGTAGCTGCTCGTGCCGTCGTTGCCGGACAGCGTGGTGTTCGTGACCCGCGCGCCCATGATGTCGAGCGTGTCGCGGTCGATGCGCTTCGTCAGGTCCGGGCTCGCCTCCTCCCAGGTAGCGCCCCGGTCACGCGAGCGCATGAGCTGGTTCGCGCCCACGTACACCCACCCGGGGTGGTGCCTCGAGGGCGCGATCGGCGCGTTCCAGTTGAAGCGGTAGTCCCGGTCCGGCTCCTCCGGGGTGGGCCGGGCGACGGGGCGGAACCGCTTCGACTCCCCCGTGGTGAGGTTCACCCACCCGCCGTTGCCGCCCTGCGACTCGGAGTAGAGGAGGTTCGAGTCGGTCGGGTCGAACTGGTTGTAGAAGCCGTCGCCGCCCCAGACGTCCACCCAGTCCCGGTTCATGATCCCGTAGGCGGTGGTCGTCTGGTTCGGGGCGCACCACGAGCTGTTGTCCTGCAGCCCGCCGCACACGCGGTACGGCTCGCTCATGTCGTACCCGACCTCGTAGAACTGGCCGATCGCGAAGTTGTTCAGGAGTCGCCACTTCTTCGACCCGTCCCAGCTCGCCGCCACGCCGCCGTCGTTGCCGATCACCACGTGGTCGGAGTTGGACGGGTCGATCCAGATGGCGTGGTGGTCGACGTGGGCGCCCTCCGCGGCGTCACCCTCCCACCACGTCCTGCCGCCGTCGTCCGAGACGTTGAAGGACACGCCCCCCATGTAGATGCGGTCGGGGTTGTTCGGGTCGATACGCACCTGACTGAAGTACATGGGCCGCGGGTTGCGGTCACCCACCTTCTCCCAGTGCGCGCCCCGGTCCCGCGAGCGGTACAGGCCTCCGTCGCTCCCCGCGGCCTCCACGCTCGCGACCACGAGGTTGCCGTCGCGCCGGTAGACGTCGAGCCCGATGCGCCCCTTGTCGCCCTTCGGCAGTCCGTCGGTCAGCTCGGTCCAGTGATCGCCGCCGTCGAGCGTGCGCCAGATGCCGCCGCCCCCGCCGCTCGCGCTGAAGCCGAAGACGGTGCGCCTGCGCTGGTACGTGGCGGCGAAGATCGTGTTCGGATCCCCGGGATCCATCGCCAGGTCGATGGCGCCCGTGTTCTCGTCCACGTACAGGACCTTCTGCCAGCTCTTCCCCCCGTCGCGCGTGCGGTAGACGCCGCGCTCCTCGTTGGGCCCGAAGAGGTGCCCGACGGCCGCCACGTACGCGACGTCGGGGTCGCGCGGGTCGAGGCGGATGCGACCGACGTGGCGCGTCTCCTTCAGCCCGAGGTCCGTCCACGTGCGCCCCCCGTCCGTGCTGCGGAAGACGCCGCATCCGTACGTCGAGCTTTGCCGGTTCTGCGGTTCCCCTGTGCCCACCCAGATCACGTTGGGGTTGGCCTGGAACACGGCCACGTCGCCGATCGTCGTGCACGGCTGGTCGTCGAACAGCGGCGTCCACGTCTGGCCGTGGTTCGAGGTGCGCCAGAGCCCGCCCGTCGCGAGCCCGACGAAGAGCGTGGACGGAGCGGATTCCACGCCCTCGATGTCGTCGACGCGCCCGCCGGTGATCGCGGGACCGATCTCGCGGGGCTTCAGGCCCTTCAGGGCCTGGTCGACGGGAGACTGCGCGAGGGCGGGAGCGGCGGCGAGCCACAGCAGCGCGGCCGCGAGGGCGAGGCGGCGGACCATGGGGACTCCTCGTGAGCGAAGGACGGGCGTCGCGGGAATGGGAGGCGAGCAGGCTCCGGCCGCAAGGTCGGCCGCCCGGGCCGGAGCGACGGCGCCGAGCGGCGCCAGGATCCGGCCGGCGCCGCCCTCGAACGCGCGGTGCTCCCCGGCGCCCTTCCGCACCGCGTCGTCACGGTATATTCTTCAAATTCAAGAATAAGACGGCGACCCCGGCGGGCGAATTCCTCCAGCCCGCCGCGAGCGCCCGTGACCGGAGTCGGACGCGAAGTGACGGCGCAGCATCTCACCGACCTCGAGCAGCTCCTCCTCCTGTCGACGCTGCGTGTCGGTGACGGCGCATACGCTGCGACCATACTCGACGACCTGGTCGAGGCGGCGGATCGCACCGTGTCCCTCGGCACGATCTACGTGACGATGGTCCGGCTGGAGGAGCGCGGGCTCGTGGCCTCGGAGCTCGGGGAGCCGACCGCGCAGCGGGGCGGGAAGGCCAAGCGCCTGTACCGGGTGACGCCGGAGGGGAGGGAGGCGCTCGAGCGCACGCGCGCGATGCTGGAGCGGATGTGGCGCGGCGTCGAGGACGCGGACACGGTGCCGGAGCGGGCGTGACACGGCCCCCGCGCCTCGCCGAGGCGCTCCTGCGGCGCATCCTCCCGGAGGAGGTCGCCCAGCCGCTGGCGGGCGACCTCGAGGAGGGCTTCACGCGGCGCCTGCGGGAGCGGGGCGGCGCGCGGGCGCGGATCTGGTACTGGGGACAGGTGCTCCGCCTCCCCTACGGCGCCCTGGCCCGGGCGGTCGGTCAGCTGCGGCGGTCGAGGCGGCGGGGCGTACGTGCCATGGCGGAAGGAGGCGGGCGGATGGCCAGGTTCACGGAGGAGCTGAGGGTCGGCGCGCGGACCTTGTCGAGGCGCCCGGGGTTCGCGCTCCTGGTGGTCGCGACGCTCGCGTCGAGCATCGGCGCCGCGACGCTGATCTTCTCCACGCTGGAAGCCGTGGTGGCCCGCACGCTCCCCTATCCGGACGCGGACCGGGTGGTCACGCTCTACGGTCTCAACGAGGCCTGGCGGGACGGTGACAACACCAAGCTCCGCGAGTTCTGGGACCACTACCCGGTGTCCCTCGAGCAGATCGAGGCGGCGCGCGCCGCGCCCGGGATGGCCGCGGCGGGCGGGGCGGGCACGGGCGACGCGGTGCTGCGCACGGACGCGGGGGCGCGCCGCGTGGCCATGGCCTCCGTGACGGGGGGCGTCTTCGAGGCGCTCGGCGTGGCGCCTCGTCTCGGGCGCCTCCCCTCGCCCGAGGAGCTCGCGGCCTCGACCCCGGTCGTGGTGGTCTCCCACCGCCTGTGGACCGACGCGCTCGGTCGCGACCCCGCCGCGGTGGGGCGGACGCTCACGCTGGACGGCACCCCGTACACGGTGATCGGCGTGATGCCGGAGGCGTTCTACTTCCCGACCCCCGAGCAGGAGCTCTGGGCCCCGCTCCCGGAGGGGCTGCAGCGGGAGGGGAGGTCGCTCGCGGTGCTCGTCGGCGTGGGGCGGGTGGCCGACGGCGCGAAGATCGAGGACGTGAGCGCGGCCGTCGACGCGGGCGCGCGGCGCCTCGGCGAGGCCGACGGCGCCCGGGCGGGCTCGGGGATGCAGGCCCTGTCGCGGCGGGACGAGGCCCTCGGGCAGGTGGGGCGCGGGCTCTCCCTCTTCATGGGCGCGGTCGTGCTCGTGGTGGTGCTGGCCGCGGTCAACCTCGCCAACCTCGTGCTCGCGCGCGCGTCCCATCGACGAGGCGAGCTCGCGGTGCGCCGGGCGCTGGGTGGCGGCCGCGTGGCCGTCGCCTGGACCGTCATGGCCGAGGTGGCCCTCCTGTGCGTGGTCGGAGGCGGGGCCGGCGTCCTGGCCGCGGCGCTCCTCCTGCGGCCGTTCGTGGCCGCTCTCGCCGCGGTGGGCCTCCTGCGCGGCGTGGACGCACGCCTCGATCTCGCCGTGCTCGGCTTCGCGGTCGGCACGACCGTGCTGGCTGCGCTCGGGGCGGGCCTCCCGATCGCGTGGGGCGCCTCGCGCTCGCGCCCGGCCGCTGCGCTGCGCGCGGGCCGGCGTACCGGCGCTTCGCGCGCCACCCGTCGGACGCAGCGCCTCCTCCTCGTGACCGAGTCCACCCTCGCGTTCGTCCTGCTCGCGGGGGCGACGCTCCTCCTGCGCAGCGTGGCCGCGGTGGCCGCCGTGGATCCCGGCTTCACGATCGCCGGGCTCGACTTCGTGGAGTTGAAGCCGTCCACCGACCGCTACGCGACCCAGGAGGACCGGCTGCGCCTGTACGAGACCGTGGCCGCCGAGGTCGCGCGTCGCGTCGGCGCGCCCACCACCCTCGCGGACCCGCTCCCCGCCGCCGGGATGTCGAACGTCGAGCCGATCCGGACGCCGGAGGCCGCCGACGCCTCGGACGTCACGGCGACCCGCATCGGACCGGACTTCTTCCAGGTCTTCCGGCTGCCGCTCCTGCGGGGGCGGGGCTTCACGGACGCGGACGGGCCGGACGATCCGGCCGTGGTGGTGGTGGACGAGACGCTCGCGCGCCGGCTGGTCCCCGACGGGGACGCGCTCGGACGCGAGGTCATGGTGGGAAGGGGCGACGACGCGCGGCGCGCCACGGTCGTCGGCGTCGCGGCGGACGCACGCCTGCTGGCGCTCGCGGTCGAGCCGGACGAGCACCTCTTCCTCCCCCTCGCGCAGTTCACGTCGGGGTCGGCGAGCGTCCTGGTCCGCGGAGGGAGCTCGGCCGCGGGGGTGCGCGAGGCGGTGCTCGCGGCGGAGCCCGACCTCGTGCTCGGTCGCACGGGCACGCTCGAGGGCTCGAGCTGGGAGGTGATTGCGCCCATCAAGGTGCGGGCCGTGCTCCTGGCCGCGCTGGCGGGGCTCGCGCTCCTGCTGGCCGCCGTCGGCATCTTCGGCGTGGTTCCGCACGTGGTCGAGGAGCGGACCCGCGAGATCGGCGTACGCATCGCGCTCGGGGCGCGGCCGGCGGGCGAGTCCCTGCGGGTGACGCGCTCGTTCGTCGGGACGGTGGGGGTGGGCACGATCCTGGGGCTGGGCGTGGCCCTCGCTTCGTCCCGGGTGCTCGCGTCGATGCTCTACGAGGTCCGGCCGCTCGACCCGCTCAGCTACGCGGCCGCGGCCGTCCTCCTCCCCGCGCTCGGCGCGCTCGCCGCGTGGCTGCCGGCGCGCCGCGCCGCGGCGGTGGACCCGATCGAGGTGCTCAACCGCGAGTGACCCGGGGCGGTACGGCGCCCGGAGCTAGCGCGACAGCGCCTCCCAGGCGGCGCGCGCGGCCGCGACCAGGACGATCACCGCGAAGAGCCGCTGGAGCTGCCCGGCGGAGAGCTTCTTCTCCGCGAGGGTGGCCCCGATCAGCCCGCCCACGAGGGCGGCCGCGCCCAGGGGGATCGCGACGTGCGCGTCCAGCCCACCCCGTGCGCCGTGCGCGGCGAGCGCCACGCACGAGACGAGGAGGATGAGCACGGCGTTCATCGCGGCCACCTGCCGGGGCCCCGCCCAGCCGAGGAGGAGCACGAGGGGCCCGAGGAAGACGCCGCCGCCGATCCCCAGGAGGCCGGAGACGAACCCGATCGCGACGCCGGCGGAGATCCCCACGGCCCAGAGGGACGCCCGCCCGGGGAGGTCCTCCCGCTCGACGGCGTGCCCGGCGGAGCGGAGCATCGCGAGCGCCGCGAGGGCGAGCGCGCCCGCGAGGACGGCCATGAAGACGCGGCGGTCGACCGTGACGAGGCCGCCCACGAAGGCCGCCGGAAGCGCCGGGAGGAGGAAGGGGAGGAGGAGGGGCCAGCGCAGCCGGCCGGCGACGCCGAAGCGCACGAGCGCGACGGCGGTCACGAGGATGTTGAGGAGGAGCGCCGTCGGCGTGAGGACCTCGGGGGGGAGGCCGAACAGCGCCAGGATCGCGAGGTAGCCGGTCCCGCCGCCCAGCCCCACTGAGGCGTACGCTCCGGCCACGACCAGGATGAGCGGCGCGAGCGCCGCGACCAGCCAGAGGGGGACGATCTCTTCCAGCGGTGAAACTCCCCGGGCGCGCCGGAGGAGGGGTGGATGTGGCCGACCCGAGGCGCCTCGCCCGGCCCCGTGCCCAGGGTCGCGGAGGCCTCCGGGAGCCGCCTCCGGAGGGGCCGCGAACCACCCGCCCGATCCTTGACCCGTGCGACGCGCACGGCCTATTCTGCCGACAACGGCCTTTCGTCTCAAGCGACTTCCGGCCCTCCCCGCGCTCGCGTGAGCGCGTGTTCGGCGTCGCCTTTACCCCGGGGTTCATGGAGCAGCGCACCGACTCGTGCCCGTCGTGTGGGCGCGGGATCTTCGCAGAGGACGCCTTCTGCAGCTCGTGCGGCGCCGGAATCCAGACCCGAGACGCGCGGACGGGCGAGTCCCGGCGCGCCCTGGCGCGGCGGACGATACCCACGGGAGAGCGCGTCACCTGCGGGAGCTGCAACAGCCCGGTCCTCCCCGGCGACGCCTTCTGCTCCACCTGCGGCGCCCGTCACGGCGTGGAGGACGCGGGCTCCGCGGCCTTCGACACGTGGACCTCGCTTCCCCTGCGCGTCACGGAGGGGAGCGGCGGGAAGTACGAGTTCGTGCGCGAGCTCGGACGCGGAGGGATGGGCATCGTCTTCATGGCGCGCGATCGGGAGCTCGACCGCCACGTCGCGATCAAGGTCCTGTCGCCGAGCTGGCTGACCGACGAGGCGATGGTGCAGCGCTTCCAGCGCGAGGCGCGCACGATCGCGTCGCTCCGGCACGAGTCGATCGTCAGCGTCTACGACGTGGGGCGCTCGGGCGGGCTGCACTACTTCGTGATGGACTTCATCGAGGGCGTGTCGCTCAGCCGGCTCCTGCGGCTGTACGGCCCGCTCTCGATTCCCGCCGTGGAGGCGATCCTCTACCGCGTCGGGGTCGCGCTCTCCTACGCGCACCGCCCGGGGCGAGGGGTCGTGCACCGCGACATCAAGCCCTCGAACATCATGCTCGACACCGAGGGCCTGGCGGTCGTCATGGACTTCGGGATCTCGAAGGTCAGCGAGACGCCCAGCGGGCTGACCCGGACCGGGCTGGTCATGGGGACGCCGGAGTACATGAGCCCCGAGCAGTGTCGCGGGGCCACCGTGACGCACGAGTCCGACCAGTACTCGCTCGGGTGCGTGCTCTATGCGATGCTGACGGGCGCGCCTCCGTTCACCGGGCCGTTCTACCAGGTGCTGATGGCGCACCAGACGGAGCGGGTGCCGTCGATCCTGGCGGCGCGTCCCGACTGTCCGCCCAGGCTCGCGGCCGCCGCCGAGCGGATGCTGGGAAAGCTCCCGGGCGACCGGTGGCCGGACATCGTGGACGCGATCAAGGCGCTCGGCCTCCGGCCGCCGGCCCCGGACGACCCGGCCATCGAAGAGATCGGCGCGCTGGTGCGGAAGGCGAGCGCGGGCTCGACCTCCTCCGTGGACACGAGCGGGCGCGCCGACACCCGGCGCACGCCCACCTCGATCCGCATCATCCCGCAGCCCGAGGACCTGGAGGTGGGGGACGAGCTGAGCCTCAAGGCCACCGTCCTCTTCCCGGACGGGGTCGAGGAGGCCGGGAAGGAGGTGTCCTGGGAGTCGACGAACCCCTCGATCGCGCGCGTCGACCCCACGACGGGGCAGCTCGTGGCGGTGGGGCCGGGCTCGGCGCTCATCAAGGCCGCGGGGGTGGGCCTGAGCGAGATGGTCCAGGTCGAGGTGAAGCCGCCGCAGGTCGTGCAGATCGCGATCGTGCCGGGAGACCTCGCGGTCGAGGTCGGGTCGACCACCCGGCTGACCGCACACGCGCGCAGCAAGAAGGGGCAGGTGCTCGACCGGCCGGTGAGCTGGTCGTCGAGCGACCCGCGCACGGCCAGCGTGTCCGCGGACGGGGTGGTGACCGCGAAGAAGAGCGGGAGCGTGAGCGTCATCGCGCACTGCGAGGGCGTGGGCACGGCGAGCGTCGTCCGCGTGGTCGCGCGGGGCGAGACCGCGGCCACCACGGGCCGCGCACCCACGGGGGCATCGGCCGTGTCCCAGGGTGGATCCGCGCCTCCGGCGGGGTCCCTGGCAGGCCTCCCGGCCGCGCCCGCGGGCGGACGCCAGCCGACGGGCGGACCCACGCCGTCGTACGGGGCGTCGACTCCACCGACCGGCGCGCTCACGGGCCAGGTGGCCGAAGGAGTGGGGAGGCGCCTCCCGCGCTCCGTCCTCGTGGGTGTGCCCGCCGCCGTGCTCGTGCTCGCCGTCGGCGGGTGGTGGGCCACGCGCCGGACGCCCTCCCCCCCGCCCGTCGCGCAGGTTCGCATCCTCGCCGCGGACGGCTCCCCGGCGTCCGACCCCATCCACCTCGTGATGGGCGAAAGCTTCGCGCTGCGCGCCTCGGCGCTCGGCGCGGAGGGCACCCAGCTCGATCGCCCCGCGTCGTGGAGCTCGAGCGACCCGACGGTGGCCTCCGTCAGCCCGGCGGGGATGCTCGTCGGGCTCGCCGGCGGGACGGTGCGCATCGTCGCGCGCGTCGAGGAGGTGAGCCGGGAGGTGACCGTGGACGTGGTGCCGGGCATCGCCGCCGTGGCGCTGCACGCGCGGGGCGACACCGTGGCGTTGAGCCGGATCACGCTCGAGCTCGGCGACGCGGTGACGCTCGAGGCGGCCGTCACGGACCGGGGGGGGCGGCCCGTCACGAGCGAGCCGGTGCGCTGGATCTCCTCTTCGTCGGCGGTGGCCGAGGTGGACCGGGTCGGGCGGGTGACGGGGCAGGGCGTGGGCCAGGCGGTGATCACGGCGAGCGCTGGCGGGATCAGCCGAGAGGTGGCCGTGGACGTGCGCCGGCCTCAGCCGCGCGTTGCGGACGGTCAGCTCGTGTTGCAGATCCTACCCTGGGCGAACGTCTTCGTGGACGGCGTGGCGCGTGGCGAGCGGACCTCGCTGGACCTGGCGCTCTCCGCCGGGCGCCATCGTCTCCGGCTCGAGAACCCGGCGATGATGCCGGTCGACACGACGTTCGAGGTCCGCCCCGGCGCCCGGGTCGAGATGAACTTCCGCATGCGAGCGAGGAACGATCGATGAGGCTGAACCGTGCGGGGGGACTCCTGGCCGCCCTTTCGTTGCTGGGCGCCGCGGCCGCCGCGCCCCTCGCCGCGCAGGCGCGGGGGGAGCTGATCCAGCAGGCGCGCGACGAGTTCGACGCGGCCCGGCGGCTCGACCTGCTCGAGCGTGCCGCCAATCCCACGGCCGGGGCGCTCGACAGCCTGTGGGCCGTCGGCGTCTTCGACATCGCGCAGAACCTCATCGGCAGCGGCGAGCCCGCCGCGGGCGCTCTCTGGCTCCGCTGGGCGGCACGCCACGCCCCGCAGTGGACGATCGACCGGGGGTACTACTCCCCCTCCACGGTCGCGGCCTACGAGCGGGCCGTCCCCTCGGTGGAGACGGAGGAGGCGACCGACTCGGCCTGGGTGTCGACGAGCTGGCGGTGGCCGAGCGCCTTCGCTGCCAGGGCGAACGGGTCCGTGTCCGTGGGCGTGACGAACCAGGGCGTGCCCGTGCAGGTGACGGTCGAGGGGCGCGGCACGGTCCCGCCCGGCGCGTCGCTCGACCTCGAGCCCGCGACCTATCAGCTCGTCGCCGAGGCGCCCGGCTACGAGGCGGTGCGCGTGACGCGCGAGGTGCTCCCGGGCGCCACCACGGTGCTCCAGTTCACCCTCCCGCCGCTCCTCCCCGCCACGTCGGAGGCGCGGGTCACCCCCGCGCTCGTCACGATCCGCTACACGCAGGGGGGGCGGCAGGTGTGCACGAACGGGCTCATGGCCCGGCCCAACGGCCTGGTGCTCACCGCAGGGAGCGCGATCGGCCAGAGCACCGCGCTCGAGATCCGCACGGCGGGCGGGACCTTCCAGACCGCGTCGGTGGCGGCGAGCGACGCGGGCCTCGGCCTGACCGTGCTGCGCGTGGCCGCCACGCAGCAGGCCACGCTCTCCGAGGCGTCCGGCGTCGCGAACGGCACGTTCGCCTGGTCGCACTTCCAGACGGGATGCGACAACGCGTCCACGGCACGCACACGCCTGGCGGACTGGCCCGGCCGGCCGACCGGGCCCGTCGGCTTCTCGCCCGCCCTCCCGGCGTCGGCCGCCGGGAGTCCGCTCTTCGACCGGGCCGGCGGCCTCATCGGCGTGGTCACCGGGCCGGACCAGGTAGCGCCGATCCGCTTGGCGGAGGAGCTCCTGGCGCGGGCCACGCAGGGCACGGTCGCCGAGGCCCAGGTGGGTGGTGGCGGCAAGCTCCCGTGGCTGTGGATCGGCGCCGGCGCCGCCGCCGTGGGCGTCGCCGCGGTGGTGCTCGGCGGGGGCGGAGGTGGGGGGAACAATCCGCCCGCCACCACCGGGAGCATCACGGTGACGTTCCCCGGAGGGGGTCCATGAGCCCCCGGCGGGGGCTCGCCCTCCTCGCCACTCTCGCCCTGGTCGCATGCGACGGGACCACGGTGGAGCCGAGCGTGGATGCGGGGCTGGCGCTGCAGATCGTCCTCTCACCGGAGCTCGCGACCGCCCCGGACGCCGGGACGCTGCACGTGGAGGGCCCGACCAACCGCACCGTGCCGCTGGCGCCCGGTGCCAGCGTCAAGGTCGACGGCCTGCAGCCGGGGACCTACACGGTGTCGCTGGAGGCCTTCGCGGGCGCGCAGGTCGTCGGGTTCGGCCAGACCACCGCGACCGTGGTGGCCGGGCAGGACAGGGCGGCCACGATCACGCCGACCTCCTTCGTGCCGACGGGCCTCACGGTCCCCTCGCAGGTGACGGTTGGGCAGGACTTCACGGTCACCTTCCAGGGAGTGCAGGGCGCCGAGAGCTACGTGGTGCAGTGGGCGGACAACGCGCAGTTCACGAACGCCCAGTCCCAGACCGCGTCGGGCACGTCGGTCACGCTCGGGATCACGACGGCGGGCACGTTCTTCGTGCGTGTCTTCGCCCGCACCCGCTTCGGCTCGAGTGGCGAGCCCGCGACAGCCGCGCAGCTGCAGGTGGCCCAGGCCAACAAGCTGGAGAACGGCGTCCCGCTCCTGAATCAGTCCGGTGCGTCCGGCAGCCTCGAGTTCTACACGTTCGACGTGCCACAGGGCTCCGGGGAGCGCGTCCTCCAGCTGCGCATCCTCGGCGGCAGCGGCGACGCCGACCTCTTCCTCCGGTTCGGCCAGGACCCGACCACCGACACGTTCGACTGCAGCTCGGTCGCGTCTCCGGACGACTACAACAACAACGGCCTGGACTTCTGCTCCGTCCTCGACCCGCAGGCCGGGACGTGGCACGTGATGCTCCAGGGCGCTACCAACTACTCGAGCGTCACGCTGGACGCACGTGTGACGGCGCTCCAGACGATCCCCGACGGCGGGTCGATCACCGGCCTTTCGGGTGGGACGAGCGACGTGCTCTACTTCAATGCGGAGGTTCCCTCGTCGGCCGCGCCGCCGTCCGGCTCGGCCGGTGCCCGCGTGATCTCGGGCTCGGCCTTCCTCGGCACCTCCAAGACCGGAGCGGCGCCGGTGCGTCGCCCGGCGAGCGCCCGCTCGACTCCGGACGCCGCGGCTGCGGCGGGCACGCTCCACCTCGCGACCTCCGGCGGCAACGGCGACGCCGACCTGCTGGCCACCCCGAGGCTCACGCCGTTCAGCTTCTCGACGGTCGCCACCTGGCCGTGCGTCGCGGCGATCTCCGAGACGAACGAGCAATCCTGCGACGTCGACGGTCCGGAGGGCGGTTCGTGGACGGTGATCCTCCTCGGCTTCAAGGCATTCAGCGGCGTGAGCCTGGCCGCCCGGTTCGTGGCCCCGACGCACAAGGTCTCGGTGACGGGCACGGGGAACGGGCGGGTCACCGGGAGCGGCATCGACTGCACGTTCACGGGGGGGTCGGGGTCGGGCACCTGCTCCACGGTCGTGGCCGAGGGCGCGACGCTCACGCTCAGCGCGACGCCGTCGGCGAACTACCAGTTCGACGGGTGGAGCGGCGCCGGGTGCTCGGGCACGGGGGACTGCACGGTGACGGTCGGCACCTCCGACGTGAGCGTGCAGGCGGCGTTCTCACCCGCCGCCGCGCCCACGATCTCGAACCCCGTGCCGAAGGTCGTGTCGGTCAACGGCTGCATGAACACGGGGTCGCAGATCGACGTGAAGATGAACTACGCCGACGCGACCGGGGACATCGCCTCCGACGTGCCGGTGCACACGGTCTATACGTTCCAGCCGAGCGGCCTGACCGGGATGATCGACCAGAGCTTCGCGCGTAACGGATCGGCCTCCGCCGGGGACGTGACGAGCAGCTACTGCATCGTCTTCGGCACGAACACGTCGATCGGGCTGGCGATGAGCATCAGCGACATGAGCGGGAAGTCGAGCAACGTGCTCAGCGTGGACGTCCCGAAGCCGGCGGGCGCCAACGTGCCGGGAGGTCCGGGCGGCGCCGCGGTGGCGCCGGCGCCGCCCGGCGGGAAGGGGCGCTAGCGCCTCCGGGAACGGGCGCCAGCGGCCTCGTTCAGCGCGTTCTGGGGTCGGGCGACGCGGGTCGCCCGGCCCCCTCCTTCGTGTGCGCCAGGCATGGCGCGACCCGTCGGGAGACGGGAGATAACCGTGAGGCGAAAGCCGAGCGGGAAGTGACTTGGAGGTGAAAGTCCTCTGGGGGCCCTGGGTGCCGGGAACCCCTAGCCGAACAGCAACCGTAGCTTCGTGAGGAGACGCGGGAAGGAAACTGAGAGCAAAGCTCTGGCCCGAGGAACACGAACCGCATAAGAGGCGACCGCGAGGTGGGCGAGGGGGCACGACGACCTAAAGACCAAAGGCACTCCGGACCGGACGGGCGTAGATGCGGCGGGCGAATGGAGTGAAGGTCACACGCCTTACCCTGGGAGATCTCGCCTTGCGCCCGAAAGAGCGACATCCGGCACTGCGCTTGGACCGCACGCCGGGTGGAGCGAGAAGTCAGCCGAGGCCATAGTAGCCGCCTCGCACGGCGGCGAAGGGCCGAACCTGAGGAGCCGAACCGGCACGAAGGGCTCGAATGGATCGCAGAGACGCAGGCAAGAAGGCCGAGAGGCCGGAGCGGACCGGAAGGATAGGCGGCGGAACCGCCGAAGGTACCGGTACCGCGTGTCAAGCGATCCCGGCGTCTGGAGAGAAAGCCGGCGAAGGGGCTCCGGAACTGATGGAGGAGGTGCTGCGACGCGAGAACCTGACGGAAGCGTATCGGCGGGTGGTCCGGAACAAGGGTGCGGGAGGCGTGGACGGCAGGAGCGTCGACGACCTCGAACACCAGATCAGGACGGACTGGCCGCAGATCCGGGAGCAGTTGCTGAGCGGAAGCCACGAGCCGAGGCCCGTGCGGAAGGTGGAGATCCCGAAGCCGGGGGGAGGCGTGCGGATGCTTGGTATCCCAACAGTGATGGACCGGATGATCCAACAGGCGCTGTCCCAGCGCTGACGCCCATCTTCGACCCGACGTTCTCGACGGACAGCTACGGCTTCCGACCGGGACGGAGCACGCATCAAGCGGTAGAGCGTGCGCGCGAGCACATGGCGGCGGGCTACCGATGGGTGGTGGACCTGGACCTGGCGAAGTTCTTCGACACGGTGCAGCACGACGTGCTGATGCGTCGGGTGAGCCGGCGGGTGAAGGACAAGCGGGTGCTCCATCTGGTCGGCCGCTACCTGAGAGCCGGGATGATGGAGGGCGGGCTGACGTCGCCCCGGACGGAGGGCACGCCGCAAGGTGGGCCGCTGTCACCGCTCCTGAGTAACATCCTCCTGGACGATCTAGACAAGGAGCTGGAGCGCAGGGGACACCGCTTCGTACGATACGCGGACGACTTCCAGGTGTTCGTGAAGTCGAAAGCGGCGGGCGAGCGGGTGAAGGCGTCGCTGGAGCGCTTCCTCGAGGAGCGTCTCCGGCTGAAGGTGAACCGGGACAAGAGTGCGGTGGACCGGCCCTGGAAGCGGAAGTTCCTGGGGTACACGGTCACCACGAACTGGACAGCCGAAGCTGAAGCCGCGATCCGAAGTCGGTGAAACGGGCTGAAGATGAAGCTGAAGGAGCTCGTTCCGCCGAGGCCGCGGTTGGTCAGCCTGCCGGCGGACCGTCCGGGAGCTCACCCCGATCCTACGGGGGTGGGGTCACTACTTCCGGCTGGCGGACGTGGAAGGGGTCTTCGAGGAGCTGGACGAGTGGATCCGACGGAGGCTGCGCGTGTTGCTGTGGCGCCAGTGGAAGCGGCCACGAACCCGGTTCAACGAAGCTGCCGGAAGCGGGGCCTGGACGAGGCGACGTGCCGCGACCTCGGCGTACAACGGCTTCGGTCCCTGGTGGAATGCGGGGGCGCAGCCACATGAACGCAGGCAGTTCCCGTCAGTATGCTTCGTCCAGCATGGGCCTCGTGAGCCTCCTTGCCAGCACAGCGAGACTCAAGTGCAACTCATGAACCGCCGGATACGGAACCGTACGTCCGGTGGTGTGGGAGGGCGGCGGCGGCCATAGTGGCCGCCGCCCTACCCGATCCTGGCGTCCGGGACAGGCCACCCGGCGGTCCACGAACTCGAAGCTCCCGGTCACCTTCGGCACCTGCACGAACTCGAGCGGATAGGCGGTGCCGGGGAAGGGGTTGCAATCGGGGATCGTGCGCACGACGGCGAACCACACCTCCTCGCGACCGCCACCCGACGACGGCCGGATGTCGAAGCCGACGCTGTCCACGCGGATCGCGTCCCCGGCGTTGCTGCGCCCCGAGGCGACGAGCAGCACCGAGTGGGTCTGGAAGTCGATCGAGGGGATCGGCGGCTTGGGGTCCGGCGTCTGGGCGGTCGCGCGGGTCCACCACAGACGGAGCGTCTCCGGGTCGGAGATGACGACACGCACGGAATCGGTCTCCGTGCGGTCGTCGCGGTAGAGTCGGTCGGTCTCCTGGACGGCCTCCACACGCCGGCTCGGGGTGATCGGCGGCGGTGCCTTGCCTGCCGCCGCAGCCCGGGGCGGCCAGAGCAGGAGCGCGGACGGGAGGAGACGGAGGAAGCGGGCGGATTCGGCGTGGCCGGGGTTCATCGGGCGATGCTCCTCGGGCAGGAGAACGTCGACAGGTAGTGGGGGTTCAGGATCGGGGCGCCCCGCAGCGCCACCTCCGCGGTCACCCGCATGCCGCTCGGCATCGTCCAGGTCACGCGATGCCTCCCGTCGCTCGTTCTCCCACGCGCCCTGGTGGAAGAGATGGAAGACGGCCCACGGGCCCGAGTACAGAACGGCCTCCCGTCCCTCCCGCCCGTGCGGACGACCAGGCTGGCCTGGGACGCGCGGGCGGCGTCCCACGTGAACGTCTCGCGTTGCTGCTCGGTCGAATGTAGGTGTGGGCCAACGCGTCCACGCGCAGCTCCACCCGGTCGATCCCCTCGAAGCTCCTCACCTGGAACTGGAACCCGAAGCCCATGGCTCCGTCCGGACCGGTAAAACGCGTTTGTGATGTCGTGCGCCTGGCTTCGGAAGCGCTCGTAGCTGCCGTTCAGCGTCGCACCGGTGGCCTCCGCATCCTGGAAGAAGCACCTCAGCGCGCCGCTTTGGGGATTGAGGAGCGCATCGACGTCCCGCACGTCGGCTTCCGATGCCCTCACGAAGGGATCGCGGCTCAGCACCCGACCGTCCTGGAGCGAGCAGAACTGCGACGCGAGCTGGTTCGCGGCGAGCTGCGGCCCCTGACCGGCCTGCTGGTCGGCCCAACGGAAGGGACCGGTGAGCAACGCGGTCACCGCGCCGCTGGCGCGTTGCGCCGGCGCCGGCTCCGTCGGGAAGTCGACCTCGATCTCCCGCACGAACGAGACGCCGTCCGAGGAGGCGGTCCGCACGGCCTGCGAAATTTCGGGCGAGCCGGGCTGCGACGCGAGCTGCGTCACGCTCTGGGCCAGCGTCTGCACCTTCAGGAGGTACGGACGGCCCAGCTTGTCGCTGAAGATCTGCTGCTTGGCGCTGTCGGGCGCGACCAGCGAACGCACGGCGGTGAAGGGCTCCTCCACCGTGGGACGATGGACACTCGTCTGCGAGTCGACGTACGCCAGCATCTGGAAGATGGCGGAGCGATTCCCGCCGAGCTCGGTGAGCCACGGCCCGCCCTCCCGCAGGCCACGTGGCTCCAGACGCGTCGCCGCGAGGAAGTCCACCCATCGGTCGCGGTAGTCCTGCTCGTAGCGCTCCTCGAGGTGCGGCGCCACCGTCTCCGGATCGAAGCCGCGCTGACGCAAGCGGTCGAAGAACTCGGTCCCGACCACGTGCGCTTCGAGGTTCGCGGCCTCGCCGGTAGTCTCGAGGCTGCTCTGCACCGAATCCCACCCCGTGCGCGTGAACGATCCCGGCACCTGCGGACTGCCCGCGAGGTAGCCGCGTGTAGCGGGCCGTTCGCGTCCGAGGTCGGCGGGGGGGAGACGGTTCCACTGCGCCAGCAGGCTGCCGTAGAAGGAGTCCTCGTTCGTATTGTCCGCCAGGAACGACCGGGCCGTGTTGACGAGCATCCCGTTCTGGGTCTCCTGGGGATAGGGGTAGCCGTACGGCAGCTCCGAGCCGAGGAATTCGAACTGCCGGCGCGCCAGCGCAAGGGAGACGCTGTCGACGTTTTCGCTCGCGGCCCAGTGCCCCGCGAGCACGTCGCCGAAGAAGGGGCCCGTGGCCAGGTCGGGGCGCTCGGTGAGCTCCACGTAGACCTTCAGCGAGCGGTAGACGTCCTGGTACTCGTCCAGGGTCGGCTTGGCGGGGAGGGAGCCGAGCCGGGCGTTCAAGCTCTGGAACGCGCGGCCGAACATGAGTGCGCGCAGCCTCTCGAAGTACGCTTGGCGCGCGAGGGGGTAGAGCTTGCCCCCCGTGTACATGAAGAGGAGGTTTCGTGGCGGCCGAAGCCCATGCTCGTAGCGCGAGAGGCGGGCCGTGGCCCGGCGTAGCGCGTCGAGGCGCTCGAGCGATGTCGGCCCGATGACGCCCACGGAGGGCGGCGTGAGATCCTGCACGCCGGCCAATGCCCGGCGCACCTCGTTCTGGAGCGCCCGGTCGGAGTGGTGGGACACCATGAGGAGCAGGCCCAGCAGGAGGACCGCGGCGATCCCCACCGCCATGGACAAGCGTCGCAGCACCGCGAGCCCGAACCCGCTCGTCGTGATCCCCATCGCGACCTGGTCGCCGAGCACGACGCGGCGCAGAACCTGAGGGAGGAACACCCACTGGGGGACGCGGCGCTGGCCGCTCGTCTCCACCGCGGCGGCGCGTCGCGCGGCCTCCTGCATCGCGCGCTGGTCGAACACCTGCGTGGCGCCGGCCACCGCGTCCGGCGCAGCGGGCGCGGCGGAGCGGGCCGGGCCGCCGGCCTGTCCCTCGACGACGACGGGGCGCACGCCCGTGAAGTAGAAGCCGCGAAGGAACGGGCTGACCCGCAGCTGGCTCGGGCGGCACAGCTCCACGAGGAAGTCCGTCACCGGCTTCGCGATCTTCCTGAACTCGCGCGCGAACTCGTAGGCCGGGCCGTTTCCTTCCAGGCTACCGGCGCGCCCCAGCACGGTGACACGTCGGAGCGCCAGCGCGTGGAAGAGGTCGTCGAACGCGCCGCCGATCCGCTCGCCCTCCCGATCCGCATACGAGGCGTCCGAGGTCGGCTCGGCCAGCGCGCGCAGCGTCACACCGAAGAGCTCGCGGGCCTCGTCGAGCGTGAGGTTCTTCACGAACTCGGTGAAGTGCGGGATCGTGTCCGCCTTGGTGAACACGACGTACACGGGGAGTCGGATGCCGAGGCTGTGAGAGAGCTCGGCGAGGCGGTCGCGCAGGTTGCGCGCCGCGGGGACGACCGCGTCGGAGGCGGCGCCGCTCACAAGGTCCTCGGTGCTGAAGCAGACGACCGCGACCCGGGGGGCCTGCGGACGACCGAGGAGCGCGGGTATCCACTTCTTCGGCTGCAACTTGTCGACGAGGCGCGCCCAGCGGCTCGGCTCCACGGCGAGCGCACCGCCCGCCTCCACGATCACGTGCCCTTCGTGATACCAGACATTCGCCACCTCGGTCGGCGCGATCATGCCGCTCGAGAAGAGGTTCCCGGCCAGGTGCTCCGCGTCCAGCCCGGACTGCTGCACGATGGTGGTCTTGGCGGAGCCGCGCGGCCCCAGGACGAGCACCACAGGGAGCTTTCCGAGCACGCCCCGCCCGCGCACGCCCGCCGCGTTGAGGCTCTTGCGTGCCTGGTCGAGGAGGGGGACGAGCGGGTCGGGCGGCGAGGTGGCCGGTCGGGACGACGCGGATCCGGGCAGCAGCTTGACCACCAGCCACACCAGACGCCACCGAGCGCCCACAGGACCCGCGCACCGCCCACAGCACCCACCCCGACAGGTGCAGCCATCCGCCGGTAAGCCACCCGAGCACGGCGCACCACGAGGAGAGACGGGAACCCGATGGCAAGGGTGCGGAGCTTGGGCATGCGCGGCATCGAACGCAGGGTCTCCTTGCCGGGACTACCCGACCAGCTCGCGGACCCGGCTCACACCACCCGGGAGCGAGACGAAGCGGAGGAGGATGAAGAGGAGGAGGACGATCACAGCCGAGCCGAGGAGCCCGAGCGACAGGCGCCGCAGCCACGGATCCCCTCCCCGCACGACGCCCTCGTCGGTGGGCGGGACCGCGCGGGGCGACAGCGGCGGCTGCCCGCCGCGGATGCGCAGGATCTTCTCCACGGTGGCGCGTACGAACCCACGCAGCTCGCTCCCGTCCGACGAGCCGTAGCGGCCGCTTGAAGCCGAGGAGCATGCACAGGAGCGGGACCTCGAGCACGTCCGCCACGAAGGCGGAGTCCTGACGGGTGAGGAGATCCTCCAGGTGGCGGAAGAACGTCTCCCCGGCGACGATATCGCCGAAGACCTCCTCCTGGAGCGGCTGGCCCACCCACGCGGTCGCGAGCGGCCCCGGCGTGCCGAGCACGGTCTCGTCCAGGTAGGCGATCACCCAGTACACGGCGACCTTCACGAACTCCGGCGGATAGCCCATGCGACGGGCCTCCTGGTCGGCGTTCGCCAGGAGTTCCTTCATGCGCCGTCGGAAGGCGGCCGGATCGCTCGGTACCTGGCGGGACTCGCGCAGGCGCACGATCGCTGTCAGCGCCTCCTGGAGGGCTACGGCCAGCCTTCCCACCGGGGCGAGCCCCGCCGGCGTCGTCACCGTGGCGGTCATGCGGGAATCGGCCATCGCGTCTCCTCGAGCGGGCGCGTAGGCGGCGGTCATTCGGGGACGACCAGCATCTCCAGCTCCGCGTCGCCCAGCGTGTCGGGCACGTACACGCCCACCGAGCTGCGCACCCGGATCAGCTCCCATGGCGGCCCCTCCGCGAGCAGCCGGAAGTAGAGGCTCCCGACGCGGGCCGGGATCGCCTGGGGGAGGGTGGCGATGTGCTCGATCCCCAGTGCCGGCAGGCCGGCGCTCCCGACGAGGCGCATCACGTCCTCCGCCGAGCAGATCTTCACCTTGCGCGGCACCTCCGAGATCACCGTGCCCGTGGGCACCTTCGAGCGGATGCGCAGCACCCACTCGGAGCGGTCGAGCGCCCGCTTGTCGTGGAGCGTCCCCGTGTAGAGGTTCGGCGGCGTCCGATGCAGGGGTGACCGCAATGTAGCTCTCCTGGAACAGACCTCCAGGTCCCGGCGGACGTGCTTGTCGAGCGCCGAGAAGGTCTCGCCGGGGTGATCGTGGTCGTACAGGGGGAGGTCGCGCGCCTCGGACTCGAGCGAGAACGTGCACAGCGCGCCCGCCAGGCGCACGAGGTCCTGGTAGACGTCTCGCGGGTGGGCGCGCCCGAACTGGGCGTGGTGCCGGAGCGGTCCGAGTCCCGAGTAGATCGCGTGGGTGAGCCAGAGCCCCGTCAGCTCGTGGCCGGCCTTCTCGGACATCGATTCGGCGTCCGGAAGCTGCCGCCGCAGCGCCTCGCCCTTGGCCTCGAGGATCTCGATCAGCCCCTCGACGATCGACGTCAGGCGCGGGCTCGCGCTGATGCGCAGCACCGGCGGCACGAAGAGCGGGTCGAAGACGAAGTGCCCGGAGCCCTCCGCGCGCAGGCGCGCCAGCGGCAGGCCCACGTGGTCCTCGTGCAGCTCCGACTCGCCCACCAGCTCGAGGTTGCGCCCACCCACCTGGATGGTCCTCTCGTCGGAGCCTGTGGTCTCGTCGAAGAGCGCCACGTCGACCGCCCGGAAGCGGCGCGGCTCGCCGTTCGAGGAGCCGTCCACGCCGCAGTTCGCGTGCGTGGGCCGGTACGGGGGGATGACGAGGTGCACGGTGGCGCCATCGCTCCCGGGAGTCATCAGCTCCGACACGTCGCGCGAAGCGGGGAGCGCGTCCGCGTCACCCAGATCGAAGGACAGTCCGTCCGGCAGGACACCGGCGGCGTGCACGAGCGAGACCTTCCCGTTCCAGAGGGCGTCGGGGTCCATCTCGAGGCCCACGAACCCGTAGATCCCGTGCATGACGGAGGAGAGCGCGAAGTGCATCGCGCTCTCGAAGTAGCGGCATTGGGCCTGGAAATGGTGCTGGGCGAGGTGCATGCCCTCGGTCCACACCAGGCGGGAGAGTGTTGGAACACCCACGGAGGTCAGGACACGGCGTGAGACGAGGCTTCGGCGTAGGAGAGCCCGCCGTGAACCGGCTCCGGGCCCTCCCCGAGCAAAGTCCGCACCCCACGCCTCCTTGGCAAGGGAAGCCCCGCGCGGCGCCGCTCCCCGGCGCATGGCGGGCACCGGCGGTGCGGTTGCTACCGCGCGGCCCCCTCGGGTACCTTTTCAGCCCATGACCGGCGACGAATTCACCGCGAGATACCGGCTCCGCGCGCAGCTCAACGACGGCGAGGTCGTGAGCTACCGGGCCGCCGACGGGAAGGGCGGCTACGCCCTCGTCCACGTCTTCCGGGGCCAGGACGTTCCCGAGTTCGACGAGGAGACGCTCGGGCCCCGGGGCAAGGAGGAGCTGCGCGAGGTCCTCGAGGTCGAGGGGATCCGCGTCGTGGTGACGGAGGTGGTCGATCCGTTCTCGACCTTCGAGGCGTGGTACGAGGATCGCCAGCGTGGCCCCGAGGCCGAGGAGCACGGCGCGTTCACGCGGATCTTCCGCATCCAGCCCGAGCCCGATGACGAAGCCGAGGCCGCTCCGCCGGAGTCGCCGCCCGAGGCCGAGGTCGCCGGGCCGGAGCCCGCGCCCGGGGCCGTCCGGCCGGACCCCGGCCCGCCGCCTCCCCCGCCGCGGCGGAGGCCCCGCACGAGGCCGGCGAGTTCACGCGCCTCTTCGGTGCCCTCCGGGGGCCGGTGACGCCCACCCCACCTCCGTCCGCCGCCACCTGGCGGCCGGCGCCGCAGGACCCACGCTCGTGCGCCCGGCGGCCGCCCATCCACCCGCGCCCGCGGCGCGAGCCACCCGCGCAGGCGCCACCGTCACCGCCGTCCCCTCCGCTCGCCGCGCCGGAGCCGCCTCCCGCGCCCGGCGGAGGGTCGAGCACGGGCACGTTCACGCGCATCATGGGCGGGCTGCACGCGCCCGGCGGCCCGTCGGGGAGTCCGCCCGCCGGCGGTGCGGGCACGCCGCCTCGCCGCCTCCGCCCACCCCTCGCCCGTGGCAGGCGCCGCCGCCTCCGCCTCCCCCCGCACCGGGGGGATGGCAGTCCCCGGTCGTGCCGCCCCCGCCGCCGCAGGGGCCGACGCTCACCCGTCCGGGGGATCGACCCCCGCCGCCCCAGCCGCCCCCGGCGGCTCCGCCGCCTGCACCCTTCACGCCCCCACCACCTTCTCCGGCGAAGGAAGGCGGTGCGCCCGGTCCCTACACGATGGCGATGCGCGCCTACCGGGGGCCCGACCAACCCGTGACGCCCCCGAGCCCGCCGCCGCCGGCGTCCGACAGCCTCGGCATGGAGGGGTACGGCGGAGGCTCGGGGGGCTACCTGGACCGCCTCCAGCAGAGGGACCAGACCTCCGCGACGCGCGGCCCCGGAGGCGTGGCGCCGCCGCCGCCTCCGCTTCCTCCGCGGCCTCCCGTGCCGGCGGGCCCGAGCGACTACACGCGCGTGATCCGCGGGGCCGGTCCGCCGGCGCTGGGCGCCAGGCCGGGTGCCGAGCCGCCGTTGCCGTACGGTGGGCCACCGCCGCCCGTGCCGTCGGGGAGCAAGCCCCCCGCGCCGTCGAAGACGCCGATCGTCGTGGGGCTCGTGGTGATCGTCGCGGTCCTGGTGGCCCTCATCCTCTTCTTCGCGCTGCGGGGGTAGAGGACTCTCCCGACCGTTCCGGGCGGGCCGCCCGCTACTTCTCGGGCGGGAGGAGGAGCACCAGCTCGATCTCCGGCTTCGGGATCTCGGAGGGCACCCAGGCGGCCACCGTGCGCGACTGCAGGATCGCGGACCAGAGCGGCCCCGTCGTCTCCAGGTGGAAGTACTGGCATCCCATCTTCAGCGGCACGGCGCTCGGAGGCGTCGGCTGGTGCCGGATGGTCACGCCGGGCACGGCGCGGTTGAGCAGGTCCCGGATCTGGTCGCGCGAGGCCACCTTGATCCAGTCCGGCGCCTTCTGGATGAGACGGCTCTGGTCCATCTCGCTGGTCACGGCGAGGTACGCCTGCACCGCCGAGCGCCACCGCTCCTCGTCCAGTGAGGCCGCGTAGATCGAGCGCTCCTTCTCCTCGAGCTTGACCGTTACGCAGTTCGTGGGGATCGCGGTGTCGAGCAGCTCCCGCAGCACCACGTCCAGCTCGGTGAGGCACTCCGAGAGGTTGGCGTGGTCGTACGCCGGGAGGTCGCGGGGATGGCGCGAAGGCGCGAAGGTCATGAGCGTCGCCGCGAGCTCCGCCATCGTTCGGTACAGCTCGGCGGGGTGCGCGCGGCGCGCGCGTGGGGTATGCGCACCGGAGCCTCCCGGACGCTCTGCCTGCAGGTGGCGGAAGAGCGGGAGGTACGAGTTGATCGTGTACAGCAGCCAGAAGTGCGCCACGTCGAGGCGCCCGAACTCGGCCAGGCCGCTGCTGCGCTGCCGGCGGATCCCACCCAGCTCGGCGCTCCTCGCGGACAGGATCTCCACGAGGCGGCGCGCGATCGCCATGACGTGGTCGCTCCCCGAGATGTCGAGGATCTCCGGCACGAACGTGGGGTCGATGCGCGCCTCGCCCGCGGGCGTGCGCAGCAGACGCGCGATGGGCATCGTGGTAGAGCCTTCGGACGCCTCGTTCTCGAAGAGGATCCGGAAGTTCTTGCGGGCCACCAGGATCTCCTTCTCGCTCCGCCCGGTGTTCTCGTCCCGCACGGCTACGACCTCCGGGGAGAAGCGCGTGCCGGACTCGTCGCGGGTCGAGCCGAAGTTCCTTCCCCCGGTCCGGAACTCGGGGATGGCGAGGTGGACGGTCATCGCGGGCTGGTCGGGCCGCCAGTGCCCCTCGATCGGGCGGGGTGCGGGAGCCACGTCCGCGTGCGGGATGTCGAAGACCAGGCCGTCCGGGAAGATCCCGGTCGCGCGCACGAGCCTGAGCTCCCCGGCCTCCACCGCCTCGGCATCCACCTCGACCTCGGAGAAGCCCCACGGGCAGAAGACCAGGCTCGACACGTGGAAGGAGAGCTTGTCCTCCAGGTAGCGGTCCTGGGTCTGGAGGTGCTGCGGGTTGAGCAGCACGCCCTTGGTCCAGAGGACGCTTTGCATCTGTCTCATGCGTGGTCGGTCCGTGGCTCGGCGGCCTTCTGGTGCGCGGGGGCGACGGGACCACGTCCCGTGGCCTCGAACGGCGACCTGACGTATATCATCCGGGATCGGTCGTGGCCAGACATCGTCCCTCCCATCGGCTTCCCGGCATGAGCGAGAACCCAGAGCGCGCGCGCGTCTCCCTCTCCGTCGATCCGAGGGCGCGCGAGGGCGGCGCCTCCCCGGCGGAGACGCCCCCCTTCTGCGTGGTGGTGCTCGGCGACTTCTCGGGGCGGGGGAGCGGATCGCGCGCGGCCTCCACCCCGCTCGCCGCCCGCCGGCCGTTCCCCGTGCGGAACGTGGAGGACGTGCTCGAGCGGCTGCACCCCGCGCTGGAGCTCGAGCTGGAGGGACCGGGAGGCGTCCGGATCGAGGTGCGCGAGCTCGAGGACCTGCACCCGGACCGCCTCGTCGAGACGCTGCCGCACCTGCGCGCCCTCGTGGCGGCGATCGAGCCGGCGGTGGCGGCCCATCGCGCCTCGGGCCCCGGAGTCGGCCAGGGCGGGTCCGCCGCGGGCCGGCCGGCGGGCGCGTCCGCGCCCTCCGCCGGGCTCCTGGACGAGATCGTGGAGTCCACGCCGCGCGCTCCGGACCGGCCCACGGGCGGCGCGCTCCCCGACCTGGAGCCCTGGATCCGCTCGGTGGTGTCCGGGCACCTCGTGCGCCAGGACACCGCGGACCAGGAGGCGCTGCGCGCGACGCTGCGGCGCGAGGCCGCGGATCAGGTGCTGCGCGTGTTGCATGCGCCCGAGGTGCGCGCCTACGAGGGGCTGCTGCGCTCGCTCCTCCTCCTCCTGTCGAGCGCGGACCCGTCCACGGGGGTGCGCGTCCACGTCCTGGACCTCACGCGCGCCGAGCTCGAGGCGGACCTCGCCGGAGGGCTCGAGCGGAGCGCGGTGCTGCGCGCGCTCGCGGAGCCGCTCTCCGGGCCGTGCGGGGCCTCGGCGCCGGCGCTGATCGTGGGAGCGTGGGCGTTCGGCGCCGGGGTGCGCGACGTGGCGCTCCTCAACCGCATCGCGATCCTCGCCCACACGCTGGGTGCCGCGTGGCTCTCCTCCGCGACCCCCGACCTCCTGGGCGTGGGGGCCTGGGACGATCTCTCCGATCCCTTCCCGGACGTGGAGGACCCCTCCGAGCTCTGGCAGGCGCTGCGGGAGACCGAGGCCGCCGCGGCGGTGGGGCTCGCCGCGCCGCCCTTCCTCGCGCGTATGCCCTACGGGCCCGACACGGACCCCTGCGAGCTGGAGGGCTTCGAGGAGGTGCGCCCCGAGGACGGTCCTCCATCGGCGGACCGGTACGTATGGGGCGATGCGGCCTTCATGTGCGCGGCGGCCCTCGCCGCGTCCTTCGCGGAGCGCGCCTGGGGCCTGCGCGTCGGAGGTCCCGCGGACTTCGGGGGGCGCCCCCTGCACGCGCTCGCGGACGGGGACGTCGGAGCCTATCCGCTCCAGGCCCCATGGACGGCCGACGCGGCCGAGCGCGTGCGCGGGCGTGGGGTCATGCCGCTCGTCACCTACCGGGGTGAGGCCCGGGTCAGGGTCTCCTGGATCGGGTCGATCGCCGCGCCGAGGGGCCCCCTCGAGGCCTGGTGGAGCGCTCGCTGACGCGACTCCGCACGAGGCTCGAAAACCCCCGGGAGCCGCGCTATCGCGCGGTCTTCCTTTGCTTGACAGGATTCCCCAGGCGACGTAGTTGTGGAGACCCCAAGCTCAGGGTCCGTCGCGGCGGAGGTCCGGGGTCTCCCTCCCCCCCACTCGCGCGGGCCGATCAACACGCGCAGGAGCCAGACATGGCGGAGAGCTTCCAGAAGCGGCGGAATCGCCAACGACCCACGCGGGTCAACATCTCGTACGACGTCGAAGTCGGGGACGCGATCGTCAAGAGAGAGCTGCCCTTCATCATGGGCGTCATGGCCGACCTCGCGGGTGACGGAGCGGGTGACCTTCCCGACCTCAAGGACCGGAAGTTCATCGAGATCAGCCCCGACAACTTCGACAAGGTGCTCAAGTCCACCAAGCCGAAGCTCACGTTCTCGGTCGACAACAAGCTGTCGGACGACGGCGGGAAGCTGGGCGTGGACCTGGACTTCGAGTCCTTCGACGACTTCTCCCCGGCTCGGGTGGCCGAGCGCGTCGAGCCGCTCAAGCAACTGCTCGACAAGCGGAAGCAGCTCTCGGACCTGCGGGGCAAGCTCGCCAGCAACTACAAGCTGGACCAGGCCATCCAGAAGGCGCTCGCCGACGAGGAGGGCAAGGGTCGGTTGAAGGCGGAGATCGAGGCCGAGGGAGGCGAGAATGGCTAGCTCCGAGCAGGAAAAAGCCGCAGCCTCCGCGGAGGCGGAGGCCACCGAAGGGAGTCTTCTCGACCAGATCGTGCAGGAGGGCCGCTTCGGCAAGGAGTCGGAGGCCAAGCAACGCGGCCGGGACATGATCAAGTCGTTCGTGAAGGACGTCCTCGAGGGCGCCGTCACGTTCAGCGCGGATACGGAGGCGATGCTCAATCAGCAGATCGCCGAGATCGACCGACTCGTCTCGGCGCAGCTGAACGAGATCATGCACCACGAGAAGTTCCAGAAGCTCGAGGCCACCTGGACCGGGCTCCGCTACCTGATCGCCAACACCGAGACCGGGCCCATGCTCAAGGTCCGCGTGCTGCCGATCACGAAGAAGGAGCTGCTGCGCGACGTCACGGCGGGCCGCGCGGCGATGGGCGTGGACCGGAGCGAGCTCTTCCGGAAGATCTACCAGGAGGAGTACAACGTCTTCGGCGGCAACCCGTACGGGGCCCTGCTCGGGGACTTCGAGTTCGACAAGAGCGGTCAGGACATCAAGCTGCTCGAGGCGATGTCCAAGATCGCGGCCGCGGCGCACGCCCCCTTCCTCACGGGAACGGCGCCGGAGATGTTCGGCTTCGAGAGCTTCACCGAGCTCAACAACATGTACCAGCTCTCGTCGGTGTTCGAGGGCTCGGACTACGCGCAGTGGCGCTCCTTCCGCGACAGCGAGGACTCGCGCTACGTCGCGCTGACCGCGCCGCGCATGCTCCTGCGCGAGCCGTTCGGCACGCAGAACCCGATCGACGCCTTCGACTTCGAGGAGGACGTCACGGGCAGGGAGCACGGCAGGTACCTCTGGGGGAACGCCGCGTGGGGGCTGGGCGCGCGCGTGACGAGCGCGTTCGCGCAGCACGGGTGGTGTGCGCGCATCCGCGGGGTGACGTCGGGCGGGAAGCTCGAGGGGCTCCCGGTGCACACGTTCGAGACCGACTCGGGCGACATCGCCATGAAGTGCCCGACCGAGACCGTGATCCCGGACGACCACGAGATGGAGATGGCCAAGCTGGGGTTCGCGCCGCTGGCCAACGAGAAGAACTCCGCGAACGCCGTCTTCTTCAGCGTGCAGTCCGCGCAGAAGCCGAAGGAGTACATCGGCACCGGCGGGGACGCGGCGACGGCCAACGCCGCGATCTCGGCGCAGCTCCCCTACATCTTCGCGGTGTCCCGCTTCGCGCACTACCTGAAGGTCATGATGCGCGACTACATCGGCAGCTACAAGACGCGCAACGAGCTGCAGAAGATGCTGCAGAACTGGATCAGCGAGTACGTCCTGAAGAGCGAGGGAGCTCCGGAGGACCAGAAGGCGAAGAAGCCCCTCAGTGACGCCCGGATCGACGTGGTGGAGAACCCGAGGGCGCCGGGGCAATACCAGGCCGTGGCGTATCTGCGGCCGCACTTCCAGCTCGACGCGGTGGACTTCTCGCTGCGGCTGGTCGCGGATGTACCCGAGGCGTAGGCGGTCGCGGATGCCGGCCGTCGTCTGAGGACCCAACCCCCGAGAGGAGAACACCATGCCTGGATGGGATGCATACCTGGCGGTAGAGGGCGTCGAGAGCGAGTCGCAGCGGGAGGGCCACGAAGGTGAGATCGAGGTCCTGGCCTTCCAGTTCGGCGGGTCGAACATCTCCAGCGTGGGCCAGGGAAGCGGCGGCGGCACGGGCGTCGTGTCGCTTGGGGAGTTCATCGTCCAGAAGAAGACGGACGCGTCCAGCGCCGACCTGTTCCAGCAGCTGTGCACCGGCGAGCACTATCCGACGGCCAAGGTCACCCTGTACAAGTCGGGTGGAAGCGCGGGACCCCTGGACTACCTCGTGTACGACTTCGAGGAGGTCTACGTGACCAACATCAGCTGGTCCGGCGCGGACGGGGGTGATCCCGTGCCCCACGAATCGCTGTCGTTCGCGTTCGGGAAGGTGACCGTCACCTACAAGATCCAGGGCGAGGACGGCACGGCCACCGGGACGAAGGTCGGGAGCTGGGACGTCCGCACCCGCACCCCGTAGACCCAGAATCGGATCCCGCCGCGGAGGCACCCGGGGCACCCGGGCCCGGCCTCCGCGGCGGATACCGTCCTGCCGAGGGAGGGCTTTGGACGCCAAGACGCTCTACCAGGAAGGCAAGCTCTCGGAGGCGATCGCGGCGCTCAACGCGGAGGTTCGGGACCGGCCGACCGACGTCCAGCGTCGGACGTTCCTCTTCGAGCTCCTCTGCTTCGCGGGTGACTACGATCGCGCCGTGAAGCAGCTCGACGTGCTCGCGCGCTCGGACCCCGAGGCCACGCTCGGGATCATGGCGTACGGGCGCATCCTCGAGTGCGAGCGGGAGCGGATGCAGATGTTCGCCGAAGGCGCCTTCCCGGAGTCGACGCAGGAGGCGCGCCCGGTGCGCGGCCGCCTCAACGGCGAGCCCTTCGAGCGGCTCGAGGACGCCGACCCACGCGTCGGCGCGCGCCTCGAGCTCTTCCTCGGCGGCCAATACTCCTGGATCGCGCTCGAGCACCTGACCCAGGTGACCGTCGAGCCGCCCAGCAAGCTGCGCGACCTGCTCTGGTCGCCCGTGCACCTGCAGGCGGGCGCGTCGCTCTCCGACGTCGACCTGGGCGAGGCGCTCCTACCCGTGCTGACGCCGTCCGCCTCGCGGGACGAGGACGAGCTGGTGCGGCTCGGCCGCGTCACCCGGTGGATCGACCTGCCGGACGGCATGCAGGCGCCGATGGGCCAGAAGATGCTGCTCGTGGACGACGAGGACTTCCCGATCCTCGAGCTCCGCGAGCTCGAGATCGAAGGCCCTTCGACAGCTTCGAGCTGACCCGCCGATGCCCCTTCCCGAGGGACTCCTGGCGCCGATCTCCGAGGAGCGCCCTGGAGGCACGGACGTCACCTACGAGGCGGACTACTCGCGCGTGGCGACGCTGCGCGACGTGCGCAATCCGGAGCACGACTTCGAGGAGGTCGTGGAGCTCGCGACGCGCATCCTCGCGGAGCAGTCCAAGGACCTCACGCTGGCGATCTGGCTGACCGAAGCGCGGATGAACCTCGACGGCTTCGAGGGCCTGGACTCGGGGCTCCGGCTCATCCACGGCCTGTGCGAGAAGTTCTGGGACGGGCTCTTCCCCGAGGAGGTGGAGGACCGCGCCTTCACGCTGGAGTTCGTGGGGGAGGGCTTCACCGCGCGCGACGAGAAGTACGAGCCCATCAAGTTCATCCCGCTCACCGACTGGGGCCACGACCTCCACCACTTCGAGGAGTGGAAGGGGCTGCGCAAGGACTCGTTCGCCGGCGCCGAGCCCGCCAAGCAGGCGAAGAAGAAGACGGAGGCGGACGACAACCCACGCGCGCCCACCTCGGAGAACTTCGAGAGCGGCTTCGCGGAGACGCCCAAGCCGCGCTACAAGGAGATGCGGGCGCAGCTCGCGAGCTGCACGGAGGCGCTGACGCTCCTCGAGGGGCTGTCCAGGGAGCACTTCACCGATCCCAAGGGCCCCAAGCCCACCTTCGGCAAGCTCAAGGAGGTGATGGGGCGGGCCACTGTCGCGGTGCAGTCGCTCCTGGACAAGAAGCTCGAGCTCGAGCCCGATCCCGTGGCGGAGACACCCGCACCCGGCGCCGCGGCGTCCCCCGAAGCGGCCGGGGCCGGCGGTGCGGCGATGGCGGCGGGCGGGGCGGGCGCGATGCCTGCGGCACCGGCGGCGCCCGCCGGGCTGGCCCCCGAACCGACGGACGCGGACGACGCGCATCGGCGCATCGCGACTGCGGCACGCTTCCTCCGCCGCGCCGATCCCACCGACCCTTCTCCCTACCTCCTCCTGCGCGGCCTGCGCTGGGGCGAGCTGCGCCGCGGCGGCGGCGCGCTCGACGTGCGCCTCCTGGACGCGCCGCCCACGGAGCTGCGCAAGCGCCTGAAGACGTCCGTGCTCAACGCTGAGTGGGCCGCTCTGGTCGAAGCCGCGGAGGAGGTCATGGCGGGGACGTGGGGGCGCGGGTGGCTCGACCTGCAGCGCTACGTCCTCACGGCGATGGAGGCCCTGGGGAGCGGGTACCGCACGGCCTCCGACGCCATCAAGGGCGAGCTCGCCGCGCTCCTGCGCGACGTCCCGGGGCTGCTCGACGCCACGCTGATGGACGACACCCCCACCGCGAACGCGGAGACGCTGGAGTGGCTCGGGCTGATCGGTCTCTCGGGAGAGGGGAAGGGCAGCCGCGGCCGCGCCGAGCGGCGCGCCCGACTACGACCGGGAGCGCGTCCTGAGCGAGGCCACGCACGAGAAGGCGCTCGAGTGGGCGGCCTCGGGCAACCCCATGCGTGGCGTGGAGCTGCTGAAGAAGCGCGCCGAGCGCGAGGAGAGCGAGCGAGCGCGGTTCATCACCGAGTCGCTGGCCGCCTCCGTGCTCGTCGACGCGGGGATGGTGGCGGTGGCCCGGCCGATGCTCGAGGACCTCGTCGACCTGACCACCAAGCGGAACCTGGGTGACTGGGAGGCGGCCGAGGTCGTGGCGAGGCCCGTCGGCCTCCTGTATCGTTGCCTTCCGGCCAACGACAAGCGGCGCGCCCAGCTCTACGACCAGCTCTGCCGACTCGATCCGGTGCTCGCCTTCTCCCTGCAGGGTTCGGCGGGTGCGGGCCCGGCGCCGGCTGCGAACCCTCCACCGGCCAAGCCGGAGCCCGAGATGAACCAGCGCAACCCGCCCCGGACGGTACGCCAGTCGATCCTGGATCGACTGGTGGATAAGGCCTGGCGTGAGCCGGCGGGGTGGGAGGATTCGATCGAGCAGTTGAAGGTCAACCTCCTGCGCGACCTCGAGTCCCTGCTCAACACGCGTGAGTCCGGCTCGCCCGCCGCAGCGCCCTATGTGGAGCTGGAGCAGTCGATCTACAACTACGGCCTTCCCGACTTCGCCTCGATGAGCGCGGACTCGTCGGCCACACCCGCCCGGCTGCTGCGCGCCATCGAGCGGGAGATCGAGCTGTTCGAGCCCCGCCTGACGGACGTCCGCATCTCGCGCGCCGAGGGGACGGAGAAGAAGGGCCGTGACCTCAAGTTCGTGATCGAAGCCACGCTGCGCCTCGACCCCGACCCGGAGCGCGTGCGCTTCGACACGGTGCTGGAGATGCACAGCGGCCGGTTCACCGTGGCGGACTGACGGCATGAGAGATGAGCGGCTGCTGGACTACTATGAACGGGAGCTCACCTTCCTCCGCCAGCTCGGGGCCGAGTTCGCCGACAGCTACAAGGCGGTGGCGTCGCGGCTGCGCATCGAGAGCACGCGCTCGGAAGATCCGCACGTCGAGCGCCTCCTCCAGGGCTTCGCCTTCCTGGCCGCGCGCGTGCATCTCAAGATCGACGACGACTTCCCGGAGATCTCGCAGGCGCTGCTGAACGTCGTCTATCCGCAGTACCTCCGACCGGTGCCTTCGATGTCGCTGGCGGAGTTCAGGCTCGACGCCGATCAGGCCACGCTGGCCACGGGGTGGAAGATCCCGCAGGGCGCCCGCCTGGTCACACCGCCGACCAGTTCGCGCACGCGCTGCCGCTTCCGCACCTGCTATCCCACCACGCTGTGGCCACTCGAGGTCCGCAAGGTGGGTTGGCACGCCGCGCACGAGGTGAAGGGTCCGACCGCCACGTCCGCGTTCGCCGTGCTACGCGTCGACGTCCACACGCTCGGACAGATCCCCGTGGACGAGATCGGCCTCTCCGAGCTGCGCTTCTACCTCGACGCGGATCCGGGGCTCGTCGGGTCGCTCTACGAGCTCCTGCTGAACAACTGCGTGCGCGTGGTGGCGTGGAACCCGGACGCGGGTCCGACCTCTCGTCCCCTCGTGCTAGCCGGGTGCCGCGGTGCAGCCCGTCGGCTTCGAGCCCGGCGCGGGCTCCTGCCGCAGCCGCAGCGCTCGTTCTATCCGTTCGGCATGATCCAGGAGTACTTCGCCTTCCCACAGAAGTACTTCTTCATCGACGTGAAGGGGCTCGACGGGATGGCCGGGAGGGGCTTCGGTGAGTCCTTCCAACTCCTCTTCTACATCTCGACGTTCCAGCGCCCGGAGCGGCACGCCCGCCTGCAGGATGGCGTCGGGGACCGCAGCCTGCGCCTCTCGTGCACGCCGGTCGTGAACCTCTTTCCGGCCGAGACGCGGCCGATCAACCTGAACCAGCGCAAGAGCGAGTACCCGGTCACGGTGCACGGCGAGGCGGAGGTGTTCTCGGTCGAGGACGTTTTCGCGATCTCCCCGGGCACCACCACCAAGGTGCCGTTCCTGCCCTTCTTCGCCCTCAAGCACCGCAGGCCCGAGCGGGGCGAAAGCCTGTTCTGGTACGCGAAGCGGCAGCCGCGCGCCTGGGGCGAAAACAGCCCCTCCGAGGTGTCGATCTCCTTCGTGGACCTGAGCGGCGCGACGCTGCACCCGGAGTTCCCGTCGGTGGGCGCGAGGGTGCTGTGCTCGAACGGGAACCTCCCCAACGAGCTTCCCTTCGGGACGGCGCAGTCGGATCTGCACCTCGAGGAGGAGAGCGCGCCGCTCACGGGCATCTTCATGCTGACGGCGCCTACGCGCGTGGTGCGGCCGCCGCTGGGTGGGGAGGAGCTGTGGCGGTTGGTGTCGATGCTCTCCCTGAACCATCTCTCGCTCGTGGACCGCGGGGCCGACGCGTTCAGGGAGATGATCCGCCTGTACAACTTCGGCGGCGCCCCGACGGGCGAGCGGCACGTGGACGGCATCCTCCGCATTCGGGGCGAGCCCCTGCACGCGCCGGTCCAGAGCGAGCACGGGCTGAGCTTCGCTCGCGGTCGAAGCGTCGAGATCGAGTTCGACGAGGAGGCCTTCACGGGGGGAAGCGTGTACCTGTTCGCGTCGGTGCTGGAGCGCTTCCTGGCCCAGTACGCCTCGCTCAACAGCTTCTCGCGCCTTGTTGCCAGAACCAAACAGCGTCCGGAGATTCTGAAGGCATGGCCACCGAGGGCAGGACAGAAGCCGCTCCTGTGAGCGACCAGACGGCCCGCGAAGCGCTCCTCGGGGAGCTGAAGGAGCACATCCACTCCTTCCGCTTCTTCCAGGCCGTGCGCCTGCTGCAGCACGCCTCTCCGGAGCGGGCGCCGGTGGGGCTGTTCGGCCACCCCGCCGACGAGGTCGTGCGCTTCGGCGCGAACCCCGACCTCGCCTTCCCGGCGGGCGAGATCCAGGATCTGGACCGTCCGCGCCGGATTCGCCGCGCTGGAACATGTCGGTCAACTTCATGGGGCTGGTCGGGCACATGGGCGTGCTTCCGCACCACTACTCCGTGGAGGTGATCCGCGCGCAACCGCGCGCGTGACTTCGCGCTGCGGGACTTCCTCGACCTCTTCCACCACCGCCTGCTGGCGCTGTTCTATCGGGCGTGGGAGCGGTACCGCTTCTACGTGCCGTGCGAGCGGGGCGAGCGGGACAGGGTCACGGCGCACCTCTTCGACCTCATCGGCCTGGGCAACGGCGCCGCGTCGCGAGGCGCTCGACATCGAGCCCGAGACGCTCCTCGGCTACGCCGGCCTCCTCGGACCGCACCAGCGCAGCGCGGGCGCGTTGCGAGCAGCTCCTGGAGGACTACTTCGAGCGTTCCGATCGAGGTGGAGCAGTTCGTCGGCGCCTGGTACGACATGACCGGAGTCGCGCAGTGCCGGGTCGACGACGAAGAGGGCGACGGCTCCACCCGCCTGGGCTTCGGCGCCCTCCTCGGCGACGAGGTATGGGACCCGAACGCGCGGGCGCGCATCGTGGTGGGCCCGGTCCCGATGAGCCGCTACCGTGATTTCCTCCCGACGGGGGCCGCGCACCGGGAGATGCGGGCCATCACACGCTTCTTCTCGGACGACCAGATCGAGTTCGAGCTGCGCTTGATCCTCGAGAAGAACGAGGTGCCGACGATTGCGCTGGGCGCGGACGAGGCCACCCCGTTGGGGTGGTCGAGCTGGCTGCGCTCGGCGACCGTTCCAGCAGGATGCCGCCGATACCGTCCTCTCGCTCTGAGCGGGAGTCTGCCATGGTGAATCTCAAATCCCTCATCGGGAAGCTGAACGACGAGACCCGCGCGCGCGATGGAGGCGGCCGCGGGCTACTGCATGTCGCGCACGCACTACGACGTGGAGATCGACCACTACCTGATGAAGCTGCTCGACGCCACGGACGGTGACGTGGCGTTCATCCTCAAGCACTTCGGGGTGAACCGCTCGCGGCTCGCCGCGGAGCTGACCGTCAGCCTCGACCGGCTGAAGACGGGCAACGGCGACCGCCGTCGCTGAGCCCGAAGCTCGTGAGCATGCTCCAGGAGGCGTGGCTCCTCGGCTCGGTGGACTACGGCGCGCGCCGCAGTCCGCACCGGCCACACGCTGCTCGCGCTCCTGGGCCACGCCGACCTGCGCTCCGCGCGTGGTCGCGACTCCAGCCGCGAGCTCGACAAGATCCCCGCCGACCAGCTCCGCGCAGGAGTTCGCGAGCATCGTCGCCGAGTCGGCGGAGGAGGAAGCGGGAGGCTCGTCGACGGACGGCGGAGGCCCGCGCACCCGCCGGCGCGGCGCGACCCGGAAGCGCGCAAGACCGCCAAGCTCGACCAGTACACGCGTCGACCTGACGGAGCAGCGCGCGGCAGGGCGAGATCGACCCCGTGCTCGGCCGCGACTTCGAGATCCGCCAGGTCGTCGACATCCTCACGCGCCGGCGCCAGAACAACCCGATCCTCGTCGGCGAGGCGGGCGTCGGCAAGACGGCGGTCGTCGAGGGATTCGCCCTGCGCGTCGCCGCAGGGCGACGTGCCGCCGCCGCTCCGGAACGTCTCCGTGCGCACGCTCGACCTCGGCGCTGCTGCAGGCGGGCGCCGGCGTGAAGGGCGAGTTCGAGAACCGGCTCAAGGGGCTCATCGAGGAGGTGAAGGGGTCGCCGACGCCGATCATCCTGTTCATCGACGAGGCGCACACGATGATCGGCGCCGGCGGCGCAGGCCGGGCAGAACGACGCCGCCAACCTGCTCAAGCCCGCGCTGGCGCGCGGCGAGCTGCGCACGATCGCCGCCACCACGTGGTCCGAGTACAAGAAGTACTTCGAGAAGGACCCTGCTCTGACGCGGCGCTTCCAGGTCGTGAAGGTGGAGGAGCCCGAGCGAGGAGGTGTGCAAGGTCATGCTGCGCGGCGTCGTACCCGGCGCTGGAGAAGCACCACAAGGTGCGGATCCTCGACGACGGGATCGACGCGGCCGTGCGGCTCTCGCACCGCTACCTGCCGGAGCGGCAGCTGCCGGACAAGGCGGTGAGCGTGCTCGACACGGCGTGCGCGCGGCTGGCGCTCGGCCAGAGCGCCACGCCCGCCGCCGCTCGAGGACGCCAGCGCCGCCTCGAGGACGTGGACGTGCAGATGCGCGTGCTCGAGCGCGAGGAGGCACTCGGCGTCGACCACGCCGAGCGGCTCGCGGAGCTCGCCGCCCGCCGCGAGGCGATCCAGGCCGAGCTGGCCGGCGCTCGAGGAGCGCTGGGACAAGGAGCGCGACGCTGGTCACGAAGATCCGCGGACCGCGCGCAGCTCGAGGCCAGTCGACGAGCGCGCAAGCGAACGGGCAGGTGCGGCCGCGGAGACCACCGCGCAGGGTGAGGCCGGTGGCCGCGGAGGAGGCGAGGCCGCGCCTGCCGCCGAGGCCGCCCCGCCGCCGAGCCGCCCTGGACGCGCCGAGCTCCGGACGAGCTCAACTGACGCGAGCTGGAGGCGCTCCAGGGCGAGGACCCGCTCGTGCAGGTCTCCGTGGACGGCCAGCTGGTCGGGCGAGGTCATCTCCGGCTGGACCGGCATCCCGGTCGGCAAGATGATGCGCGACGAGATCGCGACGGTGCTCGAGCTCGAGAAGCACCTCGGGCAGCGCGTCATCGGCCAGGACCACGCGCTCGAGGTGATCAGCCAGCGGATCCGCACGTCGCGCGGCGCGCATCGAGGACCCGCGCAAGCCCGTCGGCGTGTTCCTGCTGGTCGGCCCCAGCGGCGTCGGCAAGACCGAAACCGCGCTCGCGCTCGTCGGATCTGCTCTACGGCGGCGAGCACAACCTGATCACGATCAACATGTCGGAGTTCCAGGAGGCGCACACGGTCTCGACGCTCAAGGGCTCGCCTCCCGGATACGTCGGCTACGGCGAGGGCGGCGTGCTGACCGAGGCGGTGCGCCGCAAGCCCTACTCGGTGGTGCTGCTCGACGAGGTCGAGAAGGCGCACCCGGACGTGATCGAGCTGTTCTTCCAGGTGTTCGACAAGGGCCGCATGGAAGACGGCGAGGGCCGGGAGATCGACTTCAAGAACACGATCATCATCCTCACCACGAACGCCGGCACGGACGAGCTCATGAAGCTGTGCGCGGATCCGGAGACCATGCCCGGTCCCGCAGGGCTGGTGAAGGCGATCAAGCCCGAGCTGGACAAGGTGTTCAAGCCGGCGTTCCTCGGCCGCATGGTCATCGTGCCCTACTACCCGATCCGGGACGAGGCGCTGCAAGCAGATCATCCGCCTCAAGCTCGGCAAGGTGCAGCGCCGCATGCACGCGAGACGCACCGCGTCGAGCTGGCGCTCAGCGACGCGCTGGTGGACGCGGTCGCGCAGCGCTGCACCGAAGTGGAGAGCGGCGCGCGCAACGTCGACAACATCCTCACGAACACCCTGCTGCCGGACCTGTCGACCATCCTGCTGCGGTCGATGGTCGACGGCACGAAGCCGGGGGAGATCCGGATCGATCTCGCGGAGGACGGCTCGTTCCTCTACAACGGCGCGACGAGCTCGGAGGTGTCCGCCGGGGCCGACAAGACCGCTTCGTCGGGGGCGTCATGACGAGCCACCGGCGCCTTCGCACGGAGCCCGAACGGAGGCGGCGCGATGGGTAGCTTCACGCAGGCGGACCGGCCCTTCCGCGTCGACACGCCGCTCGGCCCCGACGTCCTGCTCTTGCAGCGCTTCCACGGGGACGAGGGTGTGTCCATCCCCTACCGCTACACGCTCGAGCTTCTCTCGGAGGAGGACGAGGTCGATCCGACGGCGCTGCTGCGCCAGCCGATGACCGTCACCGTGAACCTGCAGGACGGCGGGGAGCGGAAGATCCACGGTCTGGTCCGGCGCTTCACGCAGATGGGCCAGCAGGAGGACCTCACCTTCTACAGCGTCGAGATGGTGCCCTGGCTCTGGTTCCTGACGCTGTCGCAGGACTGCAAGGTGTTCCAGAACAAGTCGGTGCTGGACATCGTGCAGGAGGTGTTCGACGGGCTGGGCTACACGGACTACGAGCTACGATGCTCGCAGACCTACGCCCCGCGTGAGTACTGCGTGCAGTACCGGGAGACGCACTTCAACTTCGTGTCCCGCCTGCTCGAGGAAGAGGGCATCTTCTACTTCTTCGAGCACACGCAGGACACGCACACGCTCGTTCTGGCGGACCTGAATAGCACCTGCCAGCCCTGTCCGGGGCAGGACGCCGCGCGTATGGCGGTCGAGGAGGGTCCCTGGCAGGACGAGGACGTGGTGACCTCGATCTCGCTGGAGTCCGCCGTGCACCTCGGCAAGGTCACGCTTCGTGACTACGACTTCACGCGGCCGTCCCTGAACCTCGAGACGGCGGCGGAGGCCGACGAGTGGGAGGAGGTCTACGACTATCCCGGTGCGTACCTGGAGCTGGACGAGGGTGCGCGCTACGCGCAGCTCCTGCTCGAAGAGGGCGCGCGGGGGGGGCAGGTGATCCGCGGCGCAGGCAACTGCCGCGCGTTCGTGAGCGGACACAAGTTCACGCTCGAGGAGCACTACCGCGCCGACGCGAACCAGGAGTACCTCCTCCTGCACGTATCGCATCGAGCCGAGGCGGGCGACTACCGCTCGTGGGAAACGGCGAGCGCGGAGTACAACAACACCTTCGTGTGCATCCCTTCGGCCACTCCCTACCGGCCGCCGCGACGCAGCCGAAGGCCCCGCGTGCACGGCTCGCAGACGGCGGTGGTGGTGGGGCCGGCCGGAGAGGAGATCTACACGGACGAGCACGGACGCGTGAAGGTCCAGTTCTTCTGGGACCGGCTCGGCGAGCAAGGACCAGGACAGCTCCTGCTGGGTGCGCGTATCCTACGCGTGGGCGGGCAAGGGTTGGGGGGCGGTCCACATCCCCCGCATCGGGCAGGAGGTGATCGTCGAGTTCCTCGAGGGCGACCCGGACTCGCCCATCATCACGGGCCGGGTCTACAACGCCGAGCAGACGGTGCCTTACGCGCTGCCGGCCAACCGCACCCAGAGCGGCATCAAGTCCAGGAGCTCGCTGGGCGGTGGCGGGCGAGGACTTCAACGAGATCCGCATGGAGGACAAGAAGGGCAGCGAGCAGCTCTACATCCATGCGCAGAAGGACAAGCAGGTCGTGGTCGAGAACGACCGGACGGAGTCCGTGGGTCACGACGAGACCATCGACATCGGAAACGACCGCACCGAGACGGTGGGGAACGACGAGAAGATCACGATCAGCGGGAACCGGACCGAGCAGGTCGCGAAAGACGAGAAGATCGCGATCGCCGGGAACCGCACGGAGAACGTGAGCAAAGACGAGACGATCGTCGTCACCATGAACCGTTCCCGGAAGGTCGGCATCAACGACTCGACCATGGTCGGCGCGGCCCAGGAGGTGACGGTCGTCGGAGAACGCACCGTCGCGGTCGGACTCGCCCAGACGCGGAAGGTGGGCAAGGACGAGACCGTCCAGGTGGGAGCGGAGCAATCGGTGGACGTGGGGAAGAACCGCACGACCAAGGTGGGCGAGAACGACTCACTGGACGTCGGCAAGAAGCTGGTCATCAACGCCGGGGACGAGATCACGATCCAGACCGGCAAGGCCAGCATCACGATGAAGAAGGACGGGACGATCGAGATCTCCGGGAAGGACCTGACGGTGACGGGGTCCGGGAAGATCGACGTGAAGGCCTCGAAGGACATGACCATGAAGGGCAAGAAGATCCTGCAGAACTGAGCGGAGACGCGACATGGAAGACACCCGAACCCTCGCGGGCAGCGGTCTTCGCGCCGAGGAGGCGCCCGCGCACATCGACGGCGTGGTGATCGGGCGACTGGTCAGAGCCGGAGATCGATCCGAAGCGCTGGTGGACTACCCGGGCAATCCCACCGACGGGCCCCTGTCGGCGGTATCGACGGCCGAAACGTCGGAGCGGGACGTGGGCCGCGAGGTCGCGCTCGCCTTCGAGCGCGGCGACCCGACGCGTCCCATCGTGCTGGGCCTCATCCAGCACCCGCAGCCTGCGCACGACGTCGATACCTCGCCGGACGGTGGAGCGGCACCGCGCGTGGAAGCGAAGGTGGACGACGAGCGTCTGGTCCTGACCGCCGACCGGGAGATCGTCCTCAAGTGCGGAAAGGCGAGCCTCACGCTCACGAAGGCCGGCAAGGTGCTGATCCGGGGCCGTTACGTGCTCAGCCGCTCCTCCGGCGTGAACCGCCTCAAGGGCGGCTCCGTCCAGATCAACTGATGCGCCTCCTGTCGCCCATGCCGGGACGTCGTCGTGGAGCTGCTGAACGCCACCGGGATGGAGGCCGGCTACACGCTCGGGCTCGATCCGGACGGGCGGGAGCGGGTCGTGGTGGTGGTGAAGGGGACCTTCGAGATCCCCCCGCCCGGCTACCCGGCCCGACTCGCCGCGGAGCAGGTCCCCCTCGTCATGGCGGACGAGTTCACCGGCGAGCCGGGGCTTTCGGCCGTGACCTACGAGTCCGACTACGCACCCTTCAAGCCCCGCTGCGACGTCCTCGTCAACGGCAGCGCCCATGCTCCCGGGGGCGTGGCGACGGAACGGGTCACGGTGGGCCTCCGGGTCGGTCCCATCCAGAAGTTCTTCGACGTGGTCGGCGACCGTGTGTGGGAGAACGGGCCGCTCGGCCCGCGCCCCAGCCGGGCGGCGCCCTTCACGGCCGTGCCGATCACGTACGATCGTGCGTGGGGCGGCGTGGACGCGGACCCCGAAGATCCGGAGCGCGTGGACGCCTTCATGGCGAATCCCGTCGGCGTGGGGCACTACCCGCTGTCCGGGGGCGTCGTGGTGGGTCAGCGGCTGCCGAACACGACCGAGGTCGGCACGTCCATCGACGGGCACACCGGCTCGCACAGGCCCATGTCCCTCGGAGTCGTCGGCCGGCAATTCGCCGCGCGCTACCCGCTCGGTGGCACGTACGACCAGAACTGGATCGACAACGTCTTCCCGTTCCTCCCGGCCGACTTCGACCCCCTCTACTTCCAGAGCGCTCCCGCAGATCAGCAGATGGACCACCCGCGGGGCGGGGAGTGGATCGAGGTGATCGGGATGACGCCGGAGGGCCGAACCGTCTTCCAGATCCCCGCCTCCGACATGCCCGTCGAGTTCACGGACCGGGACTTCGAGCGGGAGGTGAAGCTACGCGGTGATCGACACGATCATCGTCGAGCCGCGACCTGGGCCGCTTCATGGTCCTGTGGCGGACCTCGCGCCCGCTCGTGGAGAACATCTTCGAGCTCAACCAGTGCGTGGTGGGGCAGCATGCCGAGGGGGTGGTACCGGGCGAGGGCGCTCGGCAAGGACTACTACCCCGGGCTCGGCGCCCTCGTGGCGGCGCACGCCGAGGAGGCCGGGGAGTGAGCGCGGTCGAGGTCCTGCGGATCGGGATGGTGACAGGCGTCGGCCTGAACGCCGCCGCGGCGTGCGCCGCCATACGCGCCGGCATCGCGGCGTTCGAGGAGACCCGCTTCATGTTCGACGGGGAGTGGCTGCTCGGATGCGAGGTGCCGCTCGAGGAGCCGTGGCGGGGGCGGGAGCGGCTGCTGCGGATGGTGGTGCCCGCGATCCAGGAATGCCTGGAAGGGCTGGGAGGAACGCGACCCGCGGACGTTCCGCTGTTCCTGGGCCTCGCCGAAGAGACGCGGCCCGGCAGGTTGGACGGGCTGGACGATTCGCTGATCGCCGACATCGAGAGGCGGCTGGACGTCCGGTTCCATCCGTGGTCGCGCGTCTTCGCGAACGGGCGCATCGGTGCCGTCCAGGCGCTCGACTACACGCGACGCGTGCTCGCGGAGCGGGTGCCGTTCTGTGTGGTCGCCGGGCGTGGACACGTTGCTCGTCGCGCGGTCCCTCGCCGGCTACTACGCGCAGCATCGGCTGCTCACGGCAGACAACTCGGACGGGTTCATCCCGGGAGAAGGCGCGGGCGCGGCCCTGATCGGTCCGGCCGGGTCCGGGGGGATGCTCCGCTGCATGGGCTCGGGTACGGCCTCGAGCCCGCGCCGCGCGGGTCCGGTCAGCCCACTCGCGCCGACGGCCTGGTGCAGGCGTTCCAGTCCGCGCTCGCCGATGCCTCGTGGGATCTGGGACGCGCAGACTATCGAATCGCCGATCTGAGCGGCGAGCAGTACGGCTTCAAGGAGGCCGCGCTCGCGATGACGCGGGTGCTGCGGACGCGCAAGGAGGCCTTCTACATCTGGCATCCCGCGGATTGCGTGGGTGAGACCGGTGCCGCTGCCCCGCTCATGATGCTCGCCGTTGCGTGCGCCGCCGCCGAGAAGGAGTACGCGCCGGGTCCGAGGGCCATCGCGCACGTGGCGGCGGATGGCGCCGAGCGGGCTGCCTTCCTGATCGAAGCCTCGAGCTCGGTCGCCTGATGTCAAACGAGGTCTACGCGAACGGGCGGGAGATCTCCTGCAAGGCGGGCGCGGGGAAGTCGATCTGCGCGTTCCCCGACGTGTGCATGACGCCGCCCGAGAATCCCGCGACGCCTCCCGGCGTGCCGATTCCGTATCCCAACACGGGCATGGCGAGCGACACCGACGGAGGCAGCAAGAAGGTCAAGATCTCTGGCAAGGAGGTCATGCTCAAGGACAAGTCGTCCTTCAAGAAGAGCACGGGCGACGAGGCGGGGTCGGCCGCGAAGAAGGGGGTCATCACCAGCGTCAATCGGGGGAAGGTCTTCTTCAACGCCTGGTCGATGGACGTCAAGGTGGAGGGGGAGAACGTCGTCCGGCACCTGGATCTGACGACGCACAACCATGCGTCGCAGACAGGCCAGACGCCGCCGTGGCCTTACGCCGTGGAGCGGCTGTGGGCACCAAAGACCCTTGCAAGAAAAAAAGCAAGAAATCCAGAAACCTGTAGTCCCGAGAAGGATCGGAAGAAGAATTGTCCGCACACCTCCGACCGCCCCGCATCATGCCTCGGGAGGTAGCGCCCCGGATCCAGGGTCACCGGATAGACCCGCATATGAGGCGCTCCTCAATGAATATGAGCAGCTGCAATACGCGTTCGCGCGTCAAGTCGAGGCGAATCCCTGCCTCAGGGCACGGCGATGCATGCTCGTGCCGTAAGGCGGAAAAGAAGAGGTCCGGACCGAAGGGTGAATGCTGTCCCGGCCAGACCGCCACCGATTCCACGAGCTCATTCGTCAAGTGCTTCGTTTACGCGGGAGGCCTGGGTGGGGTAGGCCCAACTACGACGCGGCATCATGCGTCTGTTGCGAGGGGCGAACCAAACGACTGTTACGCACGGCCAGATCCATCTACGGACCGGCGTCCAGTGCCAGGAACTCGCCGCGCAGGGGAACTGGAACAGGAAAACCGCGGCCTCCGCAGGTGCTAAGTCGGTGCGGAAGACCTTCCCCGGTTCGGGCTGCTCTCAGAAATGCTTGGAGGCTCAAGTCAACCAGTCCCACGACCAGGCCAAGGACGATCCCAATGCTCCCGATCCCCCGATCAACTCGGTGGCGCAGAACAATATGACTGCAGATCCGACCTATCAGGCCTACGCACGGTTCGATATGAGATGATGACGAAGGACAAACCACCTCCGAACGAGATGTTCGCCGGGTACACACTGACAAGCGGTGCCGTGCGGGCACGCGATCTGGCTTACCTGCTCGGGACGGACACGCGCTCCGTGGACGAAGGTACGCCCCGGTCCCGCGTCTTCGTGCGCGACCGCGGTCGATGGATCCCTCCCGTCGATCTGAACTGGAATGCTCGGTCCTGTACGATATGTCACGCTCCGGCTGAACGATTCCTCGCGATGTCCGAGCAGGGCTACGTGTTGGCGCTCGGCGGGGGCGACGTTGTGGTCGAACCCCGCATCGCGGACGGAAGCGACATACCGGGACCGCTGACGGAGATCAGGGAGATCGCAGGCAAGCGTGCGTTCGCCGTTGGAACACTGCGGCAATGCTACGTCCGGCAGGCGCCTGGGCGGTGGGAACGTATCGACGAAACCTGCCGCGCCACTGGTCGAGGGGCGGCCGATTTCGGCTTCATGAGCATCGACGGGTTCTCGGCGACCGAGATCTACGCTACTGGGTGGGAAGGCGAAATTTGGGGGTTCGACGGCGAGACGTGGTCGCGAAAGGAAACGCCAACGAATCTTGCCCTCTATCGCGTCTGCTGTGCGGGCGATGGCTTCGTGTACGCGGTGGGACAGCGCGGCACGATTCTGCGCGGTCGTGGTGATCGTTGGGTGGATGTGCCGCACGAGGGCACGGAGTTGGACATCTGGGGCTGCGAGTGGTTCCAGGACCGGCTCGTCGTGGCTACCGTGCACTCTCTGTTCGACTTGGGCGAGAACACGTTGGCGCCGGTCGTGTTTGGCTCGGCCCCTCCACCTGCCAGCTGCTTGCACCTGAGCGCCGCGGATGGAGTATTGTGGTCCATCGGTACCCACGACGTGCTGCAACTCGACGCCAGCGGTTGGTCCGCGATTGTCCCGCCGTACGACGGTTGACGGAACCCGCAATGACTACCATCCCCCTCGTCCTCTCCCAGCACGCCGAGGAAGCCGCCTTCCTCTGGCTCCTCCGCGATGCGGCCACGCAAGCCCCCCACTACGACCTGAAGGATCTCATCAAGCTGGACGGTCGTCTCGAGGCGCATCTCGACGGCCTGCGCATCTCGGGTGACGCGGGGTGGGCGAGCGTCCGCGAGGAACTCTCCTGGAAGGAGCCGGGCGAGGCCTTCACCGCGACGCTGCTTGCGTTGGAGGCGGGCGACGAGACGCGTCTGGACGAGGCGCTGGCGGTCGCGGCGACGTCGGCGGAGTTGGCGCGCGGCGCGATCTCCGCGCTGGGATGGCTCGAGCGCGAGCGTGCCGTCCCCTGGATCACGCGCCTGCTGGGGTCGGAGGACGCGATGCTGCGCGGCATCGCCATCGGGGGCGCCGCGGTCCACCGCCACGACCCGGGGCCGCTGCTCGCGAAGGCCATCGGTGCCGAAGACGCGTTTCCGCGGAAACGCGCGCTGAAGGCCGCTGGTGAGCTGGGCCGCCACGACCTCCTCCCCGGGTGTCGCGCGCGCTACGCCGACGAGGACGCGGACGTGCGGTTCCAGGCAGCACGGTCGGGGGCTCTCCTGGGCGACGTGGAATCCGTGCATGCGCTGGCGCACCTCGCCGTCCGTGGTGGACGTCGCGCCGAGCTCGCCGCCGACCTGGCGGCCCGTCGTATGCCCCTCGCCCAGGCGCACGCCTGGGTGCACCATCTGGCCACGGAGGGGGAGCATCGTCGTCTGGCCGTCCGCGTCGCCGGCGCCACGGCCGACCCCGCGCTCGTACCCTGGCTCCTCGACGCCATGACCGACGACGAGCTCGCGCGCCCCGCCGGGGAGGCCTTCAGCGCCCTCACCGGGGTGGACCTCGCCTTCGAGGACCTCGATCGTGACCGGCCGGAGGGCTTCGAGGCGGGCCCCACCGAGAATCCGGAGGACGAGGACGTGGCCATGGACGACGACGAGGACCTCCCCTGGCCGAACCCCGAGCTCGTGGGCCGATGGTGGGCCGAGCACGGCCGGGCTTTCGCGCCGGGCACGCGCTATCTGCTAGGGAAGCCCATCGCGCCTCCTACGCTCATTGAGGTGCTCGTGGCGGGTCGTCAGCGACAGCGGAGGGCCGCGGCGCTGGAGCTCGTCCTCGCGGTTCCGGGCCGCCCGCTGTTCGAGACGCGGGCGCACGGTGCCGTGCAACGGCGGATCCTGGCCTGCTGAACCCCGCTGAACAACGCGACTCGATCGACGGGAGCGGCGGGATGGCGGAAAGGAGCGGCAGCTTCTGGGTCGACGTGGGCCGACGCCCACGCCAGGAACAGCGACCAAGTCGCCGATCTCTCCCCTCCCTTCCGCGACGACGTGGCGGCCTTCGTCGCGGCCCTCACGGCGGCCGGGGCCACCGTGGCGATTCGCACCACCAGGCGGAGCCCCGCACGCGCGTACCTGTTCCATTGGTCCTGGCTGATCGGGCTGGGCAAGGCCGGGGCCTCCGCGGCGAGCCTCATGCGGGGCGTCGACATCCAGTGGGACCACGGCGACGACGGGGCGAGCCGGGAGGGCGCGAGGGAGATGATCGCGGGCTTCGGGCTGGCCGTCCCTCCGGCGAGCACCAACCCCCCCTCGCTCGGGAGCAAGCACATCTCGGGAAGCGCCGTCGACATGGAGATCGCCTGGCGCGGTGACCTGCGGGTGAAGACGATGGACGGCAAGACCGTCACGGTTCCCTTCGTGCCCAACGTCAACAAGAACACCGCGCTGCACGAGGTGGGCGCTTCCTACGGGGTGAGGAAGCTCGTTACGGACGCCCCCCACTGGTCGGACGATGGCCACTGACGGGGCCCGCCGTCCCGCCGTCGGCCGTACGATCGTCCTGGCGGTCGTCGTCGCAGCCGCCGCGTGCGCGCGCGGAGATCGATCGCCCCGGGAGGCCGCAACCGAGACGCCGCCGCTCTCGCGGAGGCTCGGCTGGGTGACCGGCTCCTGCCTCGCTTCGGGCGACTCGGCGCTCTCGGCAGGGACGCCGGTGACCGTGGTCGAGCTGGGCACCGAGCAGGTCGTACGGCCGTCCAGCGTGATCGGGCGGGCCACCAGGGACGGCGGTTGCGCTCACGTCGCGAGCAATGCGGCCAGCACGGTGGAGGACCAGCCGGCTGCCCTCTACGACGTGACCGAGTGGACGACGGAGCCCGGGGCCACCGGCATCGCCTGGGTGGGACCGCCCACCACGATGCCGGTCGTGGACGGACGAGCCACGGGCGACCTGGACGGCGACGGCGTCGCCGAGACCTTCACCGTGTGCGCTTCGAGCGAGGGCCTTCACTTCGCCGTCTTCAGCGGAGCAGCGTATTCGGGGAAAGCGTCGTGGCGGGGCTACCGCTACCTGGGCTACGACGTGGAGCCCGATTGCCCCGAGGGCTTCCTGGAGGGCGGATAGGGGGGCCGGCCGGCCCCCCTATCCGCCGCCCCCCCGTCTTCGGCCCAACTCCCCGCGACCAGCGCCACTCGCCGGTTCTGTGCGCGACCTTCCTCGGAGGCGTTGGAGGCCACGGGGGCCAGCGGTCCCACGCCTTTCGCGAGCAGCCGGCTGCGCTCGATTTCGTGCTCCGAGACAAGCGCCTCGACCACGGCCTCGGCCCGCTCGAGGGACAGGTTCAGGTTGTCCTCCAGCATCTGGTTCAGTCGGCGCTCACTCGGAAACACGATCTCCACGGCACCGGGTCCTTTGCCGACGCCGCAGCTCGCTTGCCCTTCTGGCCATCATGGAGCGAGAGGGAGTGGACGTGCCAGGGGAGTTCACCGGGTGTCCGCCGTTGGCCCGTTCCGGCCCGCATGACCGTGTTCTGGGGTAGAGGGTTCCCGAACCTCGGCTACGAGATCGAGTAGTCGCCCACTGGAAACCGGGTGAAAATGGGCTCACCGATGGTTGCCACACCGCCGGTCGCGTCCTCCGATACTTTCGCATCCACGGGCTGCTGGAGAAGCTCGACGCCCGCGACGTCCTCGACCAACCGTCATTACATGGGGCCTGAGCCTGGCATTCGGAGCCAGGACACCGTGGTAGGGGGGGCAACTCCGTCCTCCGTCGCCATCCGCCCCGACGCGCCGAATGCCCCGACGGACCTCCTCCCTCCGATGGCAGCCAACGACGGCAAATGCGGGCGATCCGGGGCCCCTCGCTAGGGCGAGAGCATCCCACCGAGGCCCTCGTCCGTAGCAAGGTCCAGATCCACTGTACCACCGTGGATGCCCGTGACACCCTGTCGGTACTGCCAGACCGTTATCGACGTGAAGCGATACGGAGTGAGGGGTGCCGGCCTCGGATTGAATGCAGCCGGAACGACTCGACTGGGCGGCGGCAGAGGTTGACCCTGCGAAAGACACGGCCGGGTCGACCAGTAATGTAGATCGAGCGACTTTGTGGACCGCCCCGCAATGATATCATCGATGAGGTCCGCGAAGTCCCGATCCACCGCGTCCGTAGCTCCGATCCCCGCATTGCGCCCCCAGGACCATGAGGCTGCCGCATTCCCGTAGATACCGCCAACACCGACATACGACGACGATACCATGATCTCACACCACCCGCGGAACCATCCGGCATCCGTCGGCCAGCCTTCGAGATCTGCAAAGATGCGCACGCCCTCCCTGATGCCAATCGCCCGCGCAAGGCCACAGGCAGCCATCGCGGATCTCCTTCCAGCGTCATAGGCTCCAGGACCCGTCAGAGGCTGCCGCTCTGGCCCATTGAAGACGAGTAGGATGCGACAGTTCCTCCCCAGCAGGAACTCCTTCTCGCCCTTCGTCAGTGCATAGGAGTAGTTGTTCAGATAGCGCCCCCAGAACGCCGGCTGTCGCCCAACGGCCGCGGCAACGGAGTCGAAGAAGAACCTGCCTCCGGGCGCGGGCTGATTTGAGGACACCCAACTGTCGACACCCCAGTGATCGGTCATCTCACACACCTCCGTCACCACTGACGTTGATCGCCGGGGGGGCGTCCGAAGTCACATGTATTGGCCGTCAACCCGGACCCGTCAACGCAATGGTTTCGACACGTCGGCGGCACCCGATCTCACGGCGGCCTCGATCACGACCAGCCGTGGGCAGCTGCCCGCGATGGTGCGCTTCGCCCAGGACGCCTTCAATCCGAACAAGACGTCTGTGCGTTTCCTGCTCGACATCGATCAATCCGCGGCGACCGGACATCCTGCCGCGAGCACGGAGGTGCCGGAGGGACTGATCACCGTGGACGGCACGGTGTACGCGCGAGGATAGGGCGTACGGAGCGCACTGCCCCCAACGTCCGACGTTCCGATGCAGGCATGGATGCTGTGCTCAGCCCGAGAGACCTCGAGAGCCCCCTCCTTGTCGAGGCGGGATGGCCCTCCTTACCGTTCGCGACTGAAGTGGGTGGTCCGGAAGTCCCCATGCACTCGGACTCCGCCCCCACCGGTCCACAACTGAAGTGGTGCAGAAGCCCCATGGACGCCGACCCGCCCCTTTCCCCCGCCGACCTCCTCCAGGGCCTCCTCTACACGCACCAGCGCGCGAACCTCAACACCATCGAGGCGCACCGCGCGCTGGCCGCCGTGGAGGCGCTGCTGGAGATCTTGGTCGAACAGGGCGTGATCGACCGCGAGGCGTACGCGAAGCAGCGGGAAGCGGTCGAGGAGCGCCTCCGGGCCGAGTTCGTCGACAAGGGCATGGCGGTCGCGATCCAGGAGCACGCGACGAGCAAGTACGAGCACGAGGGGTCCGTGGAGATCGACTGCGAGGCGCGCATCCCCCTCTGCGGGGCGGCCTGCTGCAGGCTGTCCTTCGCGCTCTCCAAGGAGGACGTCGAGGAGGGCGCGGTCCGCTGGGACCTCGGGCGCCCGTACATGATCGCCCGCACCGAGGAGGGGCGCTGCGTCCACCTCGACGGCGAGACGCGCACGTGCGGCGTCTACGCGCAGCGCCCCATCCCCTGTCGGGCCTACGACTGCCGCCGGGACCTACGGGTCTGGCTGGACTTCGACAAGCGAATCCCGAACCCGGCCCTCGAGCGGGCGGACTGGCCGGCGGGCGCTGAAGCGGCGGCACAGGCCGCCCTGGGGCGGCCCGCTCCTCCGGAGGCGGCCTCGTCCTGAAGCGCCTCCTCGCCCCGGAGCTCCGCCTGCATCCTGAGCACATCGGGCGAGACTCGAGCAGGCCTCGCCCACCGCCCTGGGGGACCGGCACTGACCATCGCCAACCCGCGTTCACGCCTTGTAGGTAATAGCGGCAGGGACCCCGCGGCTCGCGTGGGCGCACGGAGCGGCGGCAAAAGGGCGCGTGGCGTGGCCAACCCGTGGCCAGGAGGAAGGGCACGATGTGCGAGATCTTGTTGGCGACGACCTTGGTGACGCTGGCTCCGACATCTCTTGCCGGGCGCACCGAGGTGTTCGAGTTCATCAGCTACGCTCCGCCGACGGGCTGGGCCGTCCAGGACGTGCCGGAAGGGCGAGGCTACGGTCGCTCGAGGGGAACGGCGCCATCGTCTTCTTCGCCAGCCGACCCGATGCCACCCCGCCCACGGACGCGTTTGCGACCGTGTCGCGCGGGTCGAGCCGGCCTTCGCGGTGGCGGCGCCCGAACCGCAGATCGAACGCGACGGCGATGTGACCATCGCCGTGGTGCACGACAGGTCGGCGCCGAGACGGGACTGTCACCATGTCGCTCGTCACCTTCATGCGTGGCGGCCGCACGCTGGGTGTGGTCGGCGTAGCACGCACGGACGATGCGTTGCGGGAGCTCATGGCGTTCTTCGACAGCCTGCGGCCGACACCAGCTGTCGCGGAGGAGACGCCGGCCGCACCGGTTCCGGGCAGGGAAAGCGGAATCGCACCCACGGGGATCCGAGACACCGACGTTCCGATCGAACCCGGGACTATCGTCGACGGTCGGCCGGCGGGGCTCTTCTATCGGGTCGAGGTGGACCTCACCGGCGGGCAAGGTGCCGAGACGACCACGTGGCTCTTCTTGCCGGACCATCGCGTAAGCCGGTTCCACCCGTTGGGCGGGAGCGGCCTGTTCGATCCGTCGCGCTGCAACCCCGACACCTGCGGCACGTTCGAAATCACCGCGGAGCAGCTGTTGGTGCGCTGGGACGACGGCCACGTGCAGCGATGGGCGTTCAGCGCGACGCCGGACGAGATCCGTCTCGACGGGAGAGAGTTCCGGCGTGCGCGTGCCGTTCCCGTGGAGTCGCTCGTGGGGCAATGGTCCGACGGCCAGCCCGGCGCGGGCGGCATGAACGTCTACACCTTCGATGGCGATGGCCGGTTCAGCTTCGGCAATGGGCGGAACGCGCTGACCGGCACATACCGCATTCTTGGGCTGACCCTGACCCTGACCTTTTCCGATGGCGACGTGCGGGGCCGCACGCTCTTCGCCGCGAGCACCCAGGCGCCGGTGGGACTGATCAGCGTGGACGGCACGGTGTACGCGCGACGGTAGAGCCTGCAGAGCCCGGTGCAGCCAACGTCCGGCTCTCGCCAGCGCACCCAGCGGGTTCGTCGACCGGAGGAGTGCGAGCGTTGCCGCGAGTCTGTCGAGGAGCGCCTACGTGGCGAATTCGTCCCTATCTCGCCGCGACCAGCGCCACGCGCCGGTTCTGTGCCCGACCTTCCTCTGACGTGTTCGAGGCCACGGGAGCCAGCGGCCCCACCCCCTTCGCGAGCAGCCGACTGCGCTCGATCTCGTGCTCGGAGACGAGCGCCTCCACCACGGCTTCGGCCCGCTGGAGAGACAGATCCAGGTTGTCCCCAAACGCCCCGGTGTCGTCCGTATGACCGACCACGTAGAGCCGGAGTGCCGGGTCGTTCCGCATCAACTTGGCGATCTGGGTCAGCGCCGGCTGCGACTCGGGCTTGACCACCGACAAACCCGTATCGAAGTAGATCCCGTACAGATCCACACTTCCCCGTGCCTCCAGCTCGCGGGCCAGGGCTGCCGCGTCCACCGTCACGAGCCCCTCCTCGAGGGGCTCCACTTCGATGACGTCGAGCTGGACCAACGGCTTCTTCAACTGCGTGACGAAGAGGGAGACGAACACGTCCCCTTCAGGTCGCGACAGCCTAGCGGCCAGGAAGCGCTGGTCCTCGTAGATCTGGCCCGAGAGCCGGTAGCCGGTGCCATGCATGATCGCGGCGCTGAAGAGGCTCTTACGATTTCCGCATACGCAAGAGCTGCCCTCCGGCAGTGGCGCCGCGCATTCCAGATCGGTGCAGGAGAAGACCGTGCCGAATCCGGCCTTCTGCAGGGCCCGCTCGTAGCTTCGGTAGACCTGGAGCGTGGACGCATCTTCGGGTGCCTCGTACGTGATGCGCGTGACCTTCCCCTCGAGGCGGATGCTGTTCTGGTCGTCCAGCGCCGCTGCTGCGTCGAGCAAGCGATCGCCGCCGCGGTAGCCGTGGATGGGCTTTTCGGCGAGGCGGAATTCGTCGAATTCGACGGCGCGATACCCGATGATCGTGCTCCCCCCGAAGCGACTGACGAGGGGGTGGTCGGCGGAGCCCTCGACATCCTGTGCCGTGAGGCCGGAGACACTCGTTGCCATGGCTGCGAGGAGGCTCAGCGTGGAGAGAACGAGTCTGGTCGCGATCGTACGGCTGGAATAGAACCGGATTGAGGGCGTCGACGTGCGCATGGTTGGCCTCCCGAGGGTCGTGTCTTGGTAGGGTCACGGCTTCCGCTGCGAGGCTCCAATGTGCTGTTCTGAGCCCCCTCGGCCTGTACGCAGGACGACGCAGGCGCCGGTCGTCCACTACGTAGATGTCGAGGTCGAAAAGGCGCCCCCGCCGCCTCCTCTGTCCTGCGAGGAGACCAGCCCCGAGGGGCCGTCCGAGCACAGGAGCACGGCATCGCCGCGCAGCATCGGCTGCCAGTGCGGAAGGACTGGTCCTGCGTCATCGGGACGGCCACCCCGTCGCGGACGAGGTAGGCGCGCGAGCCGCGGACTCGTACCGGCTGATAGGCACGGGGCGGCAAATCGGGGTGGGGCCAGCCTGGCCCCACCCCGTTCCGTCCGGATGTCCCGACGAGCGCGCCGCCTCAGGTCGGCGGCAGGCCTATCCGCCCAGCGTCCCGTCGACGATCTGGACGCTGCCGTGCTCCGGGGTTCCGTGGGCGACATGGCTGCCGTCCACCGCCACCACCACGAACCCGCCTGCGCTCGTCGACGCGGGAATCCCCTCCGCGTCGAAGGTGATGGACCACGTGTAGAAGCGCGTAATGCCGTCATCCGTAATGGCGGCGCTGGCGGCGTTGACCACCCCTATGAAGAAGGGGCCCAGGTCGGGATGGACATAGTAGAAGTACACCTTCCCGCTGACCCCCCACGGGTTATTGAACGACCCGCTGAGTCCGGTCGCCACGGCGGTCACGGTGACCGTGGATCCACCGGAAGCGCAGGAGGCCGAGCCCAGCCCGTTGCATAGCGTCGTCGCCGAAGTGGGCTCGCCCACGGTCCACGTATCTGCAGGGCCCGGGTCCACGGCCGAGTCCCAGAGGTCGGACCCGCTGAAATCCACCACCGCAGTTGCGCCTGGCGCCACCGTCACCGTCTTGCTGGTGATTGGGAACTCCCAGGACGGAGGTGCACCCGAGAGGCTCACCGTGTAGGTCCCCGGGACGAGGTACGAGGCTGAATAGGCGCCCGCGGCGTTAGTCGTCGTCGATACGGACGACGGACCCGTCAGCAAGACGGTGACGCCGGCGACGCCCGTGCCGTCCACCCGCACGTGGCCCTCGAGGGTGGATGTCTCCGCCACTACGAGGGTGACGGCAGTGGTCTTCGGCGAGCCGGTGGCCGGGGCCGCTCCCGTCACCGTGATGGTGGCGTGGAAGGTGTCGGCCGCGAGACCTGTGGTGTTGACGCTGACCGTGACGGGGTCGGTCTCGCCGGTCGACGTGCCACTCGTCGGCGACAGCGAGAGCCAGCTCGCGCCCTCGCTCACACTCCAGCTCAGCGTGCCACCCCCTCCGTTGGAGATCGACAGCGTCTGGGTCGGTGGGTTCGAGCCGCCCTGCACGGCGTTGAACGTCATGGCCGCCGGGCTCCGCACCAGCACGGGAGCCGGCGGCGCCACCACGAGGGTGACGGCAGTGGTCTGCGGCGAGCCGGTGGCCGGGGCCGCTCCCGTCACCGTGATGGTGGCGTGGAAGGTGTCAGCCGCGAGCCCTGCGATGTTGACGCTGACCGTGACGTGGTCAGTTTCCCCCGTCGAGGTCCCAATCGTGGGCGACAGCGAGAGCCAGCTCGCAGCCTCGCTCACACTCCAGCTCAGCGTGCCGCCCCCACCGTTGGAGATCGACAGCGTCTGGGTCTCAGGGTTCGGACCGCCCTCGACCGCGTCGAACGTCATCGTTGCCGGGCTGCGCACCAGCACGGGAGCCGGCGGCGCCACCACGAGGGTGACCGCAGTGGTCTTCGGCGAGCCGGTGGCCGGGGCCGCCCCGGTCACGGTGATGGTCGCGTGGAAGGTGTCGGCCGCGAGCCCTGCGATGTTGACGCTGACCGTGACGTCGTCCGTCTCGCCGGTCGAGGTCCCACTCGTGGGCGACAGCGAGAGCCAGCTCGCACCCTCGCTCACGCTCCAACTCAGCGTGCCACCCCCCCCGTTGGAGATCGACAGCGTCTGGGTCTCAGGGTTCGGACCGCCCTGGACCGCATTGAACGTCATCGTCGCCGGGCTGCGCTGCAGCACGGGAGCCGGCGGCACGACCACGAGGGTGACGGCGGTAGTCTTGGGCGAGCCGGTGGCCGGGGGAGCCCCGGTCACCGTGATGGTCGCGTGGAAGGTGTCGGCCGCAAGCCCAGCGATGTTGACGCTGACCGTGACGTCGTCCGGCTCGCCGGTCGAGGTCCCACTCGTGGGCGACAGCGAGAGCCAGCTCGCACCCTCGCTCACGCTCCAGCTCAGCGTGCCGCCCCCACCGTTGGAGATCGACAGCGTCTGAGCCCCTGGGTTCGGACCGCCCTGGACCGCGTTGAACGTCATCGTCGCCGGGCTGCGCTGCAGCACGGGAGCCGGCGGCACGACCACGAGGGTGACGGCGGTAGTCTTGGGCGAGCCGGTGGCCGGGGGAGCCCCGGTCACCGTGATGGTCGCGTGGAAGGTGTCGGCCGCGAGCCCTGCGATGTTGACGCTGACCGTGACGTGGTCGGTTTCCCCCGTCGACGTGCCACTCGTGGGCGACAGCGAGAGCCAGCTCGCACCGTCGCTCACACTCCAGCTCAGCGTGCCGCCCCCACCGTTGGAGATCGACAGCGTCTGGGTCTCAGGGTTCGAGCCGCCCTCGACCGCGTTGAACGTCATCGTCGCCGGGCTCCGCACCAGCACGGGAGCCGGCGGTGCCACCACCAACTCGACCGCAGTGGTCTGCGGCGAGCCGGTGGCCGGGGTTGCACCGGTCACCGTGATAGTCGCGTGGAAGGTGTCGGCCGCGAGCCCTGCGATGTTGACGCTGACCGTGACGTCGTCCGGCTCGCCGGTCGACGTCCCACTTGTGGGCGACAGCGAGAGCCAGCTCGCACCCTCGCTCACACTCCAGCTCAGTGTGCCGCCCCCACCGTTGGAGATCGACAGCGTCTGGGTCGCCGGGTTCGAGCCGCCCTCGACCGCGTTGAACGTCATCGTCGCCGGGCTGCGCTCCAGCACCGGAGGACTCAGCGTTACCACCAGAGTGACTGCAAGGGTCTGGGGGGAGTTCTGGGCAGTTGGCGCGCCCACATTGATGTTCGCGTGGTACTCCCCGGGACTCAGACTCGCAGTGGAGACCGAGACGGTCACGACCCTGGACTGGCTGGTGGAGAGGGTTCCGGACGCAGGCGAGACGTGCAGCCAGCCCACGTCGGGCGACGCGGTCCACTCCAGGGTGCCCGCACCTTCGTTCCTCACGGTGAACGTCTGCGCCGGCGGGCTCGTGCCTTCGTCAGCCTCGAAGAGAAGCTCGCCCGGCGTGATTCCGAGGGTCGGCCCCGGCACGACCGTCATCTCCACCGAGACCAACTGGAACGGTCCTGCGAATCCGCTGAGCACCAGGTTGGCGTGGTACGTCCCGCTCGCCAGATCGGCGGCGTCCACGGAAACGTCGATGGCCTGTGGATTCGTCGACGTTACGCTGCCACTGGAGGGCTCGAGGGTGAGCCAACGCGCATCCGTCTCCTCGACACCGAGCGTCCATGGGAGAGACCCCGCCCCGGAATAGGCCAAGGTCAATGTCTCGCTCTCCCGGGCCCCCTGGGGAACCACGAACTGGAGTGCCCGACGACTCAGGACCGGCTGCGTGGGACCCCCCCACGCCCAATCCTCCTCCTCCACCACCATCTCGTTGCCGCCCGCCGCGCAGATCTGCAGGGTCCGGTTCACTTCCCACCAAAGGACCCCCTGGGAGAGCAGCTCGAGCCGCAGCTGCAGGCTCTCGCACTCCGATTGGAGCGTGACGGACAGTCGGGATACCTCGATCGTCTCCTGCCCGGGGTCCACCGCTCCACGATCCTCCGCGATCACTCCCTCCCCAGGGCGGATGACCTGCACCCGCCACGCATCGATGAGGCTCTCCGGGTCGCGTGCCGCCGAGAAGGTGAGGCGCAGCGATAGGGGCGTGGTGTACGAACCGCTGGGACCAGCCCATCGGTCTGCACAGCCCTGCGAGGTCAGCAGTGCGGCGGTGAGAACCGCAAGGAGGGCCCGCCCCAAAGGAGGAATTACGGGCTGCCGCAGGAGAGCGTCCACGTTCATCGGTCTCACCTGGCTGGGCTGGCCGGACTCGGAGGCTCGCAGAGATTCCCCAGCCCCGGCGGTCCACCCGGAGCGGTCGAACCTCGGATCCCCCCGCCCGAAAGAGGGCGCCCGCCAGACCCCGGGAGAGGAGAACGAGGCGCCCTCGTGCATTCCGTGAACGCGAGTAGCCTAAGCTAAGCTGGAGGGGGTCTCCCAGCCAGAAGAACAGGCAGGGACGAGACAAATCTCTCCGTCGCTGATGGTCGTCCTTCCCCGCACGGGAGGGGAGACACCGAGCTTGGGATCATCCGGGATGATCCGAATCGGACTCGTCGAGCAGCCCGTGAGCGCGAAAGTAGCGGAGGGCACGCGGCTGAACGACGCCCTGGAGCCGAGTCCAGTCCCCGGGCTGGGGGAGGACCGCTTGCGGTCGTCGACATCTCCGAGCCCTGCGACCACGTCGGGTCGGGGAGCACCCGGATGTTCGAGAGACCGAGTGAATGGTGATCGTCGGCGGTCTATTTCTTAACTCAATGACCACTACATCTTGTGGTCATGGAATCGCGGCGTCGAAGCTCAAAGGTGGACTACCCCCGCGATCGGCTTGAATTCGACGAGTTCTTCCCCGACGAAGAGAGCTGCCTGCCTACCTCGAGCGGTTCGCTGGCCGGATGGGTTCGTGTGTCCGCGCTGCGGACCATTGGCCCCCCTTGGCGGTCGTCTCGGGGCCTGCTCGTGTGCCGAGCGTGTCCGGGGCAAGTCTCGGTTCTGTCGGGGACGATCTTCCACCGTACACGCAGTCCGCTTCGGAACTGGTTCCTGGCGGCCTGGCAGATCACGAGTCAGAAGTACGGCGCAAACGCTCTGGGGCTCCAAGGGAGCTGGACTTGAAGAGCTACCAGACGGCGTGGGCCTGGCTGCACAAGTTCCGCAGGGCGATGATCTGTCCGGGTCGTGATCGGCTGGACGGCATCGTCGAGGTGGACGAGGCCTATGTCGGCGGTGTCGAAGAAGGTGGACGTGGCCGCCACACCGTGACCAAAGCCATTGTCGCCGTTGCAGTTGAGATCGTTGACGAGGAGCGGCTCGGGCGGGCCCGGATGGGAAGTGATCCCCAATGTACGTGCCGCCACTCTGGGGCCCTTCGTGAAGTCCGCGATAGAGCCGGGGGCCACGGTCATCACCGACGCCTGGAGCGGATACACGGACGTGGAGTCGCTCGGATACGATCACGTTGTCCTCAACCAAGCCGCCTCGGCGGACCCCGCCCACGTGTCGCTGCTGGGACCGCACCGCGTGATCTCGCTCGTCAAGCGCTGGCTGCTGGGGACCTACCAGGGCGCCGTCGCGGTCGCACATCTGCCCTACTACCTCGACGAGTTCACGTTCAGGTTCAACCGGCGAACGTCTCGCGCCCGCGGCCTCCTGTTCTACCGCCTCCTTGAGCACGCCTGCCAGATAGCGCATTCGCCGACCGCAACCCTGTACCGCAGCACCGGCCGCGGCCCTCCTCGCCGGCGTCGATCGTGAGAACCCGCACACCACTACATCTCGTACCCACTTGAGTTAAGCAAATAGCCCACCGTCGGCGATCACCTCTACGTGGCGCGCCGCGCGGGCAACCGCGACAGCGTGGCACGTGAGAGTCGGGGGCAGTAGGATACGATTCACCGAATGATCGATGAGGAGGAAGCATGGCAGCAGCGATCGTGATCAACAGTCCCGCTCGCAACACCCGGATCAATATCGACGCCACTCCCCGGATGCCGAGTATTCTCTGCCGTGCGGGCATTACAGGCGTGACGCCGGATCCCACGCCATCCACGGACTTCAGCTGGTCCGCGGTGATCACTGAAACCGTGGCGCACGGAGGTTGCGCCAGCTCGCGCGTCGGCAGGTGCCAGCTGACCCTGCCTGCCGCGGCTGTTCGAGGTGGCAGCTGGACGCCGGCGTTCCCATCGATCCAGGGCGGCGAGGTGGTGATTACGGTGAGCGCGACGGTGGGCGGGGCGAGACTGACTGCGACCGTGAACGTGCAGATTCGCGGGACAAATCCGGCGCCCGCAGCGATCACGGCCCGGCTGGGTGGAGCCGGTACTGCCGCGGACCGGATCGCCTGCAACGAGAGTCACCGCCGCCAGTTCGATGGCACAGGCATGCCCTTGCTGGGCACAGGTGGAGATGTCGGGATTATGCAATTGTGCAATCCCGCGGCAACCTGCGGCGAGCGATGGGACTGGACTGCGAACGTGGCGGCGGGGTTGGCGCTGCTGGCCCAGAAACAGACGGCTGCCACCCATCATCTGAACCATCACCGGGTCGGGGTGCACTACCCGAACGATGCCGGACTCATTGATGCCGATGTCGTGCTGCGCGAGACGATTCAGCGCTACAACGGCGGCGCGTACTGGCAATGGGACCAGACTCACAGCCAGTGGCACGCGTCTCCACCGAATCACTACGTGGCCCATGTCCTCGCCTGCCACTGAGGGATCGGGCCCATGGAGGGGCCGGCCGCGCAGGTTCACACGGCGGTCAGCCCGGGTCGCGTCATCCGCGCAGGCGGTGGCCTTCGTCGTGCTCGCCGTGGCGGGCTGCGGGCGGGCAAGGGCGCCCGGACCGTACTGGGTGGACCGCGTCGAGCGCGTGGAGGCATTCAATGACGACACGGTCGTCGCGGTCGCCAGCCGCGGCCGGAACCTGTACGTGTCCACCGGGGACCGGCTGCTCACCGCCGGCCTCGATGGCGGTGCTCCCGCCGACGTCACCGCGAAGCTGGACAAGCGGCCCGAAGACAAGGTGACGGATCTTCTCGTGGACGCGATGCGGGGGGATCTGTGGGTCGTGCTCAACGGCAATACTGACCTGGCCCGATGCTACGGCGAAGACCTCGGCGTCAGGCAGTGTCCGCACGCCTGGATCGACCAGAGGAGCAGCCTCCAGGAGAAGCTTCAACAGAAGATCCAGCAGCCTTCCATCAACGCGATGGCGCAGGATGGCGTGCAGGCCATCGTCGGGCTGTTCAGGGGCGGTGTCTATCTATACTCGTTCGAGCGGGGCACGCTCGACCTGGCCTACCGGCCGGCGGATCCCGACGCGTGGCCGATTACCGTCGCCCTGACCGACCGGCTGGGTCTTGCCGCGGTCTGCGGTGACGGCCTGGTGGCAGTGGACAGGCAGACCGGCCGGGCGGAGAGATTTCCCGACCGGACCGGATTCTCGATCCGCTCAGTGGCCACGCACGGCGATGACATCTTCATCGGTGCGATCGGCCTGTACAGGGGAAGGATCACCGCATTCATGCCGGCCCGGTAGTCTGAGAATGCTGACCCGAGACCCCTGCGCTTCGAGCAGTTCACGTCGAAGGGGAGAGAGGCTGATGGGACAGGGCGAGTATTTGACCGATCAGTTGCGGCAGCAATAGTCGTTGGAATCGTCTTGGTTCTGAGCCGTTGATGGAAGGCTGGGTGGTCAGGGACCCGAATAGACCACGATCTTCGTGAAAGAACACAAATGAAGGGCCACGTGGTGCAGAGGGGAGAGAGCCTCTCCGTCATCGCCCGGAAGAACCAAATCCGCTTCTGGGCGAACATCTATCTGGCTCGGGAGAACGACGACTTTCGGTTCAAACGCCCAAACCCAACCCTCCACCGCGGACCCGAAGGCCCCGCAACATGTGATGTCGATTCATCTTGACCTGCCGAGGGTCGAGGGTAATGATGACCTGTTCGTGCGCTGTTCCCCTCCCTTCCAGCCGGAGGGCTGAAGGGGCTTCCAGTGCTTCGCAGGGTTCGCGTCCGCACTTCGTTCCGACCCCGGTGCTGCGAGAGGATCCCACCGCTGGCCATCCTCGCCGCGGTGACGATGACGCTCCACGGGTGTGCGACGGCCCCCCTTTCCGTGTCGCCGTCCGAGATCCCTGCGCTCGAGGCGCGCCTGAGCGCGAATCCTGGGGACGTCGAGACCCGCCTCCGCTACTCGGCGGCCCTCTTCGCGGCTGGCGACTGCGCGCACGCGCGCCCCAGCGCCGAGCAGGTACTCCGGGCACGTCCGCGGAGCGAGGTGGGCACCCTGGTGGTCGGTCAGTGCCTCGAACAGGACGGTCGTTTCGACGACGCGATCGCCACCTACCGGAAGTACGGGGAAGCCTTCCCTGACGAACGGGGAGTGGATGCCGTCCGAGCCCGGGAGTTCCTGGCCACCCGGGCTCGTGCCCGGGCGCTGGCGCGCGAAGCCCTCGAGCGGGAGGCCGGGCTGGTCACGGAGGAGGTGGAGCCGGATGCCACGGGCGTCCTTCCCTTCGCGGTGACGGGTGACGATGATCTCCGACCGCTCTCGCTGGGCCTAGCGAGCATGATCACGACGGACCTCGCGCTGATCCGGCGCTTCCGGCTCGTGGAACGCGTTCGCCTCTCGGCGATCCTGGACGAGCTGGCGCTCACGACCAGCGGTCGTGTCGACTCCGCCACGGCAGCCCGGGTGGGTCACCTGGTCCGTGCGGGACGGCTGGTACAGGGCTCGTTGGTGGAGGGCGTGGGCGGCTCCGTCGACCTCGGCGCCGCCGTCGCCTTGAGCACGGGCGACGTCGTGGAGCCGAGCGTTCGAACGGGTGGTCTCGAAAGCTTGCTCCGTCTCGAGAAGGAGCTGGTACTCGACATCGCGGCGGACCTCGGCTACGTGCTGACCGATGCCGAGCGGCAGCGCGTACTCGAGAACGGAACCCAGAGCCTCGCCGCGTTCCTCGCGTATTCGCGGGGACTCGAGGCGGAGGAGCGGGGCGACTTCGCCGAGGCGGCTCGCTGGTACGGCGAAGCCGCGACCGCGGACCCGAGCTTCGGCGATGCACGGGCGAGGCGACACACCGTCTCGGCGGTCGAGGTCGTGGCGGGTTCCGCTCCTGGCGACGTCACCACCGTCGGGGAGCAGGTCGCTTCCGCGACCGGAGTCCAAGCCGGCTCGACCGCCGCCGGTTCAGCGATCAACAGCGCACTGACCAGCTCCGTCTTCGATGTCGCCGGGACGCAGGCGGAGCGGGCTACGGGGGGCGGCGGTCAGCAGAGAATCGACGACGTCAACCGCTCTGACGGGCCCACGTTGCTACCCCTGATCGCGATCATCCGCATCGTGGTGACGATTCCCGGGGGGGGAGGACCGTGACCCGGCCGGCCTGGGTGTGTCTCGCGCTCCTGATGATCGTGCTCTCGCCCGAGGAGGCTCGGTCCCAGGCCCGTGTGAGCGGCGCAGCGCTGTTCGAGAGCTACGACTTCGACGGGGGATTCGCCATCGGCGGCACACCGCAGGTCGCCGGTGTTTCCCAGCTGTCCTTCCCGTTTACCGTAACCACGCCGCTGGGACGATGGGCGGACCTGACGGTCGCGGGAGGCTTCACGCGCGTCGAGCTGACCCCATCCGGCGGGACGGATCGGATCGAGCCCGTAAGCGGACTCACGGACACCGAGCTCCGACTCGCAGTGCAGCTCATTCCGGGCCGCCTCCTGGTCATCGCCAACGGCGCGGCCGCCACGGGCCAGGAGTCTCTGGCGAGCGAGCAGGCGGCGATCCTGACCCTGCTCGTGCGGGACGTCATGGGATTCTCGACGCGGAGCCTCGGCAGCGGCGGCCATTTCGGGGGAGGGTTGGCGGGTGCCGTGCAGGCGGGGAACCTGGCGCTCGGTCTCGCGGGCACGTACACACAATTCGGCACCTATGAGCCGGTCGCCGGCACGAGCCGCCGGCTCGAGCCTGCGGGAGAGCTCAGGCTCCGGGCAGGGCTGGAAGGTCCCGTGGGGAGCGGAGCCTATCTGCGGCTCGCGGGCATCTTCGCTCGCAGAGGTGAAGACCGGATCAACGGCGAAGCGGTGGTGCGGTCCAGCAGCCGGTTCGCGACGTACTTCTCGATCGATGGGCGAGTCGGGAGCGCAAGGGTGCTGGCGTACGCGTACGACCTCTACCGGGCGGGCGCCCGACTCGAGGGGGCTGCCTTGCTCCCCAGGGCCAACTCGATCGCGGGCGGTCTGGAGATCACAGTCCCGCTCGCCCGGTACACGACGGTGCTGCCGAGGGTGGAGTACCGGCGTACCGACCAGGCGCAATCGGATCGTGACATGCTCGAGAGGCTGGGCTCGACGCTGAGGCTCGGGCTCGACCTGCGGCAGCGACTCGCAGGGACGGCGTCCCTGGTTGTCGAAGCGAACGGCCTCGTCGGCACGCTGGTCGGCGAGCTCGACTCAGCCTCGAGCGGCGTCGGCGTTTCGGGGTACCGCATCGGCGCTCGGCTCGAGATCGGTCGCTGAGCCGGCCGGGTCGCTCGCGCGTCGGCCACCCCGGCCTACTTCTCCCTTGCCAGCACCCCGGTTCGGATCAGGTTGCTCACCGCTTGATCCATCTGGTGAGTGATGGGGCTTTCGAGCCCCACAAGTTGGGCGTCGGCGAAGGTCTCGAGAAGCAGCAGGATCACGGCCCTGGGCCTAGGGTCGCGACTGCTCTGATAGAGGCTCCAGGCGTTTCGGCAGGAGGCATCGATTTCCCGCCTGGCCTCTTCAAGTGGGTCGTCCTCGGTTACGCCCAGGAGCTGCAGGTTGGCGGCGTGGGAGATCGCCGCCATCGCCCTTTGCTTATGAAGGTCGATGTTCTTCGCCCGAACGTAGTCGAAGAAGGCACGTCTGCACTTCTCGTAGTGGTTCTTGGCGTTGCGGTACAACCCAAGGGACATGGCGTCGTAACCGGCGTTTGCGTCGAACTCGGCATCAGGGTCAGCACCACCAGGGACTCGGGGGGAGGCGCCCACGAGCTTCGCCCACCCCAGAACAGGACCCATGTAGACCTTCTGCGCGGAGGAGCTACACCCGTCTTAGGAGAGCGCATAAGGGTAGCTTGCCGCGGACACCTCCCACTCTTGACCGGAGTGGGGGCTAGGCCAAGAAGTAGGCCCGCGAACCACCAGGTAAGAACGGGCCGCAAAGGGCCAGCGTGGAACATATGCCTTTCGACAAATAGACAGGGTACTGGCCTTACGCACCGTCAGAGCGTATCCTCGGCGGAGCCGGAGGTCACCTCTTTCTAATCTCAAGCACGGCGCGTACGCGGGCATTGCGTCGACGTGGTGCGCGATGGATCGTACTCTCGCTTGCCCAATGTGTCAGGGCGGCATCTTCGCCGACGATGCCTTTTGCAGTTGGTGCGGCACGGGCATTCGTCCGCGAGAGGGAGCGACAGGCAGCACGCGTAGGGCATTGGCCGCCGTCGAGGACCCCGCCTCGGAGCGCCGGGTTTGCTGGAGCTGCAATACCGCCCTCGTATCCTCCGACCTCTTCTGCTCGACCTGCGGCGCACGCTACGGGCTCCACGAGGTCCCCGCTGAGCCTGCTGACCACCCGCTCGAGTTGGTCCCGCGTGCACTCGTAGATCAGAGCCGTGGGAAGTACGAGTTCCTTGGTGAGCTGGGTCGTGGCGGGATGGGGGTCGTGTACCTCGCTAGGGACCTGGTGCTAGGGCGGATGGTAGCGATCAAGGTGCTGTCTCGCGCATGGGTCACCGAAGGCTCGATGCTCGAGCGGTTTCAACGCGAAGCCCGCACCATCGCGTCTGTCCGGCACGACTCGATCGTTAGCATCCACGATGTCGGCCGAGCGGACGATCTGCCCTACTTCGTGATGGACTACATCGAGGGCTCATCATTGAGCAGTGTGCTTCGCCACCACGGCCGTCTCTCGATCGCCGCAGCGCGGCGCATACTCTTCGATGTGGGATCCGCTCTTAGCTACGCCCACAGACGTGGCATCGTGCACCGAGACGTCAAGCCCTCCAACGTGATGCTCGACCACGACGGTAAAGCGGTCGTGATGGACTTCGGCATTGCAAAGGTGTCGGAGAGGTCCGGCGACCTCACCAGAACCGGGCTCCTGATGGGGACGCCTGAGTACATGAGTCCTGAACAGTGCCGCGGACACGTGGTCACCCCTGAGTCGGACCAGTACTCCCTCGGGGTGGTGGCCTACGCTATGCTCACCGGGTCGCCGCCCTTCACCGGGCCCTTCTATCAGGTCCTGATGGCCCACCAGAATGACGCTCCACCCTCCTTGGCCGAGCTTCGCCCCGACTGTCCCGCATCGATGGCGCATGCTCTAGAGCGTATGTTGTCCAAGGCTCCGGCGGGCCGTTGGCCTGGTATCACCGAAGCCTTGCTTGCGATGGCTCTCGATCCACCGGCAATCAATGATCCGGCCAAGTCCGAAGTCGTTGAGCTCATTCGAGATGTCGAACGGGTAAGAAAGCAGCCTCCCAGGTATGAGGGAGGTCCCCCGTCACCCGGGACCGAAGAGGCGCCTACGTGGATGCGTATCGCACCCGGTCCGGGCGAGCTCGAGGCGGGGGACCGGATACGCCTCAGCGCCAGCTTGGTCTTCGCCAATGGCGAGGAGGCGAATGGTCCCGACGTATCCTGGGAGTCGACCGACCCGGCCGTCGCGTGGGTAGACCCCACAACTGGCGAGTTGGTCGCGGTAGGTTCCGGCTCCACAATCGTCAGAGCACGTTCAGGCCAGTTGGAGGAGTCGCTTGCGATCCACGTTTCGGCGCCACGGGTGGCGTCTATGACGGTCTCCCCCGACAATGTCGGCCTTGCCGTGGGCGAGTCCATCACACTCCGCGCGCAGACCAGCGGCAAGCGTGGCGATCTTCTGGAGCGCTCTGTCTCGTGGTCGTCTACGAACCCGAGCGTTGCCCGAGTTTCCGATCAAGGAACGGTCGAGGCCCATGCACGGGGAAGCGCGATCATCCTCGCGCACTGCGAAGGTGTGGGCGCGGCTTGCGGCGTCCACGTGCCCGGTACAGAGACGCTTGAGCCCGTCTCTCCCAGGGGAGAGACAAACGAACGCCCGCGGCGGGCTCGCTTGCTAGTGATTGGGGGCTTCTTCGCAGTGGCATTAAGTCTTCTCTGGAGGTACCCGCCATTTCGAGCGGCGCGGGATCTTACGCGCTTCGAAATCGTCGAGGCGGGCTCAGACCGCGCGGTAACAGACGCGCTTCCTCTGATGGTAGGCGACAGTCTCCAACTCTACACCCGTAACGCGGACGATGGCCGCGGGAGCGAATCCGTCTCTTGGCGCAGCTCTGACCCTGCGGTCGGCTTGGTCAGCCCAACAGGGATGCTGCACGCACGTGCCCCGGGATCGGCACGTGTCACAGCGTCCGTGGTGGCGCGGTCTGCCGAGATCGAGGTTACGGTTGTGGACCGAGCGGTTCGTCTCGAAATCACCACCGCCTCGGGTGATTCCGTAAGATCAAGCCTCACGGTGGACAACCGTGACACAATCTCGCTCCTTGCCGCGGTCCGCGGCGTCGCTGGCTCCCTCATGCGTGAGCCCGTGGTATGGAGTTCCTCAGATTCGAGCATTATTCGAATTTCTGGTGCCGGAGACTTGCTGGCATACTCCCCTGGGCGAACCACAATAGTCGCCGAGGCCGCCGGCCTCAAACGAGACATCGAGGTAACAGTAACAGCCTCACGCACCGGGCCCGCCAAACCGGCTCGGCCAGCGGGCGAGGACGGCCCCGTCCGAGGTGCACCGGCGATCGACGGACGCCTCGAATTGGTCATCGTTCCCTGGGCGGACGTCTACGTCGACGGAGAACTGCTGGTCCGCCGGAGACCCACTGTGGGCCTTTCGCTTTCCCCCGGCCCTCACCGTCTGCGCCTGGTGAACCCCAACTTCGGTACAATCGATACTACCCTCATCGTACCCGCGGGACGCGCCGTACGACACACTATTCAGATGAAGCGGGGGGCGCAGCGATGAAATCCACGACAGTGTCCCTGGCCGCATGCGGGCTACTCCTGGCCCTCGCAGAGCCCGCATCTGCGCAGAAGGACCGACGGGAGCTCGTCAACAGAGCCCGGACCGAGTTCAGCGACTCCCTGAGAATGCAGGTGTTGCTTGAGGCGATGGACCCCGGGGTCGCGCCGCTCGATAGTGTGTGGGCGGTTGGCGTGTACGACTTCGCAAGCACCTTGCTCGTGGACAGAGCTGACCGCGTCGAGGCGCTCCTCTGGCTCCGGTGGGCCGTCCGCACGGGACCGCAGTGGCCAATCGACCCAGCGTGGTTCCTGCCGGACGCGGTGGCAGCCTACGGCGAGGCAAAGGCCTCTATAGATGCGGGGCAAGACGCACCCGATGGTCGAGTGGCGACGGCATGGAAATGGCCTGCACGACTGGTCTCTGGAGCGCCGGGGGTCCTGTCGGTTCAAGGCCGAGAGGCCACCCCAGGCCTCACAATATCGATCGAAGGTGGTACTTCGGTCGCCTCCGGCGACTCGGTGACGCTGGAACCCGGAACCTACCGGCTGAGCGCCGCGGCGCCGGGTTTCGAGACCGCCGAGACCACGCGTGAGATCCTTCCCGGAGTCACAACCCAACTTATCTTCGACCTCCCTCCGCTGCTTCCGCCGGAAATCGAAGAGGCAGTGAGCGGCGGACTCATCCGGATCCGTTCGACTCGTGGCGGTGGAACGCAGTGCGCAACGGGAATCGCTCGCGGTGGGGGCCGCGTCTTGGTACCCTCGCACGCACTCCCCGCTGGCAAGAACGTTCGGGTGTTGGATGCCCATGGAGTCGACCGGGACGCCATCGTCATCGGGGCAGATGGCCAGCTGGGGGTCGCTGTCCTCCAGATTCGTCCTGCCTTGGAAGGCGCGATTCTCTCCGGCAGACTCCCGGCTTCCGAGGTCTATGCATGGGCGATATCTCAGAACGACTGCTCCTTGACCTTCTCTTCGCGGACGAGGATCGGGCCATGGCCCGCTGAACCCCTCGGACTCGTGTCGCTGCAGACACCAGTTCAAGGCGCCGAAGCAGGCGCCGCTTTGGTGGACCGCGATGGGAGACTCGTCGGAGTCCTGGTCGATAACGAGCACGCCCTACCGGTTCTGGACGCTGACCGGCTGCTCGCGACGGCGGTGGCGGAGACGAACGAAGGTCCCGACGTGGGGACGACGCGACAGCTCGCTTCCGCGCGGGGCAGGGGAAGATCAAGACTACTGTGGGTCGGCGCCGGCGTCGCTGTCGCGGGTGTAGCGGCAGCGGTACTCGGGTCCAAGGGTAGTTCCCCGGGCAACGAAGGAACCACCGCGCGCACCGGGATTCGCGTGACGTTCCCTGGAGGTTGAATATGAAGGAGTCGCGGGCGGTGTGGGCAGCCGCATACTGCCTGGCCTTGACTTATGCCACGGCGTGTGATTCTCCGGCCACGGGCCCGACAGCCTCGTCCGGCCTTTCACTCTCGGTCGTGCTCGGGCCGAGTCTGGTGGCGGCGCCCGATGCCGGGATGATCCGCATCCGAGGCGATGCTACCAGAGACGTAGCCATCAACCCAGGCGAAACCAAGGACATCGCCGTGCCTCCCGGCAGCTACAACGTGGCCTTGGAAGGGCTCGCGGCCGGGCGGGTTGTGAGGTTCGGTGACCGGTCGGGCATCACAGTGGTGGACGGCCAGATGACGAACGTCATCATCACCCTGCAGACCTTTGTCCCCTCCTTCACGGCCATTCCAACAGAAGGCACGGTCGGAAGTGGAGTCGCCATTTCCTGGACCCCGATCGAAGGGGCGGTCTCCTATGATCTCGAGTGGAGCGGAACATCCGATTTCTCCGCAGTCACGGGGTCGCAGTCCGTGGACGGCACATCGACGACGGTTTCGCCGGCAAGCAGCGGGCTGCTCTATTTTCGCGTAGCAGCGCGGACTGGGTTCGGCTCCCGTGGGGCCCCGAGTGTCGTCAGTTCCGGCACCATGATCCTCCTCCCCCCCCCTGAAGCCCCATCCTCAGTCGTCGCCGTCGCCGTGTCTCACCAGTCTATCGAGGTAGGTTGGCGCGATAATTCGTCGAATGAGGCACGGTTTGATATCTATCGAGAGACGATGACATCGGGTGGCGCACCCGCTGCCGCCCCCGTGAAGGTGACCGAGGTGGCGGCCGACCACACGACATTCCGTGATGATGGTCTCATGGCTAGCACGACGTATAGCTATACCGTTCAGGCGTGCAACGAAGCCGGTTGCGTGCCGAACCTGGGTGAGAGCGGTACCGCCAGCTCAGCGACAGTCACCACTCACGGAGAGTTAGCCTTCAACACCGAGACGCTCCCTGACGGGACCATCGGCGTGTCGTATTCTCAGAGTATCAGCGCAACCGGCGGGAGCGGTACGTTCCAATGGATGGTCGAAGGGGCCTTGCCGCCCGGCGTGTCCCTGAATGACTCCACCGGCGTCCTTGTCGGCACTCCCACGGAGTCAGGTAGCTTCACGTTCACGTTGTGGGTGAGGAGCGGCGAACAGAGCAAGTCGCGTGACTTTACGATCATCATCACGGAGGCAGTTGTCCCTCCGCACGTAACGACGTCTGCCCTGCCGGACGCGATTGTCGGCGTCGCCTACAATGTCGTCCTTGCGGCCTCGGGGGGCGACGGCGTGTACGACTGGAGTCTCTCCTCCGGAACGCTGCCGGCTGGGCTGTCGTTGTCCCGTGCGGGCCGGATCTCCGGGACGCCGACAACCACTGAGACCAGGACGTTCAGAGTCGAGGTCACCAGCGCCGAAATGAGCGGCAGTGCGCAACTTTCGATCCACGTCGCGCCCCCACCGGTCGCTACCGTCACAGTGAGCCCGAATAGCGCCACGATCGGAATCGGCCAGCAGCTGCAACTCACCGCGACGACGCGCGACAAGGGCGGAAACGTGGTTTCAGGCCGCCCGATCTCGTGGTCTTCGAGTAGCCCGGACAATGCGTCGGTCAGCGTGGACGGCCGAGTAGGAGGCGTCAGCGTCGGCAGTGCGACTATCACGGCAACGAGCGAAGGGATAAACGGATCGGCGAGCATCGCTGTCGTGCCGAGCTATCGGATCTCACTGTCGCGCAATGGCAACGGCACGGTCACGTCGAGCCCAGGGGGGATTAGTTGCGGCGCTGATTGCGAAGCGTGGTACGCGTCGGGGACCACGGTGAGGCTCACATCGACAGCGGACGCCGGCTGGCTCTTCGTCGGGTGGGGTGGGGCATGCGCTTCTGCGGGTACGGCGGCGAAATGTGACGTCGACGTATCGTCGGACCTCGCGGTAACGGCGACGTTTGGGGCGGTCGACTTAGTCGCCCTCGACATAGGTTTCGATGAATGGTACGGAATCGGCGGCTTCGGTGCACTCTACGTGGCTTATGGGTGGGCTCAGTGGCCCAGCAGCGAAGACTGCACCTTCGACGCATACGCGTCCAAGGACAAGACGCTCGATCCAGGAGATTACTATTTGACGCGGGTGGACGTCCCGTGCGGGTCGCCCCCCAACAGTTCCGATTGGGTGGCCGGCCCTGGGTTCTTCTTCCCCTCATCGATGTTGCCCGGCTCCTACTTCGCTCTCCTCGTCGCGGACCCTGATGACGCCGTGACGGAGGCAAATGAGACGAACAACGTCACAGCGTCGTCCTCGAAATACAACCTGAACTACCTATATCGCGATCTCGTGGTCGACATCGTTGGGTCACCGGACGGAACCGTGCTCTCGACGCCCTCTGGGATAACGTGTGGCGGTGACTGTTCAGAGCCATTTCGTATTGACGAGAAGGTCACCCTCACGGCGTATCCGGAGGTCGGGTACCGGATAAAGAGCTGGGGCGGCGCTTGCGCGGGAACCAGCGGGAACACGTGCCAAGTAACAGTGGTGTGGGATTGGGACTACGATATAGCACCGATACTCGCTACCATCGAATTCGAGTGGTCCTCCTAAGTCAGCTGTAGCTGAGGAGCACTGTCGCGGAGCAGCAGAGATTGATGGTTGCGATTAGTCCCTTTCCACCCAGATCCCGCTCAAAACGACTATGAAACGCTCAAGCGGGTTGAGCGGCAAGGGCTGGAAGAATGTAGAACTCGCGGAGCCTGAGAGCGGCGGCGATGACGCGGCGTCCGAGGCGGGTCGGGTAGTAGCGATAGGTGCCGCGGACCTTCTTGATGAGGCGATGCATGCGCAGGCGCTTGACCATGCGAGAGAGCTGAGGACCGGAGAAGTGCGTGAGGATGCGGTGCAGGTCTCGGACCTGGAAGCCGCGGATGTTGAACTCGCCGCGCACGAGCGTGAGCAGCAACTCGAGATCGACGGCGTCGAAGAAGTTGAAGCCGCGGTAGCTCCGGTTCTTGTCGCGGGCGGATCGAGAGAGGCGCTCCAGCTTGCGGCGGCCCTCGCTATCGTCGTCGAGGCTCGACAGGAACTCCAGGTAGCGACGGTTGGAGGCGGCGAGGAGCTCGGCGAGGACGCCGAGGCTGTAGAGGCTCTTCTTGACGGGAGCGAGGGCGGTCTCATGGGTGCCGTCGCGGTGTTCCACCGTGCGGTGGTGCTTGAAGGCGGAGACGTCGTTGGTGACGGTCTCGATGCGCAGGACGTAACCGAACTTGTCGTACATCTTGAGGGCGGAGCGGCCCATCTGATGCCGGATCCGCGTGCCCTGGATGCGCGTGCTGAAGTCGTTGCCGACCTCGCCGGTGTAGCGGGGATCGAGCTTCTTGCCGAGGAAGGTGGCCACGTCCTCGGCGCGCACGGCATGCACCGAGGTGCGCACGAGCAGATCGTACAGGGCGGCCAGGTCCTCCTTGCTCTTGAAGACGATGTCGGTGGCGTACTCGACCTGCACGAGGCTCCAGTGGTAGCCGGCGGCGAACTCGGCCGCCACGGGACAGAACTGGCGGACGTAGCGCTCGAGCCTGTGGTGCAGGGTCTTGGCCCTCATCCCGTCGGCGAGCTCCTGGGCGCGCGCGAAGTCGTCGATGTCGACGAAGGCGTTGTCGAGGAGCTGGTAGCCGATGCCGTCGCGCTTGAGCCGGGCGGCCAGCCAGTTGTGGCCGTTGAGGCAGAACTGGAGCCGGAAGGGCGCCCAGGTGGGCACGCGCAGGTGGCACAACCCCAGCTCGGGATCGATGAAGTAGAAGTAGTAGTGGATACAGCGGCCGGTATCGGGCTTGAGGAACGTCTTGCCCGTCTTCTTGTCGTGCCACGGCTTGAAGGACGTGCACGTCTCCATCGCGCTGAAGATGTGGACCAACCCCGGATGCGCGCCGCGCTCGGCCACGATCGCCTGGACGCGGTCCTCCTTACGGAACGCCTTGATGTGGCGGATGAACTCGATCGTGAGGCCATGCTCCCCAGCGAGTCGTTCTGCGTGCTCGCGGATCCGCTTCGCGCAACGGCCTGGCGAACTCGGCGAAGTCGAAGATCCGGATGTGGCGCTTGGTGAGCTCCCGCGTCATCGCCTGAGCGTGGCAGATGTCGGGCAGCGTGCCCTGCAGGAGGAGGCGGTCGAAGCAGGAGATCACGCCGCGGATCGACGTCGGCGTAGCGCGTCAGTCAGCATCGGAGTGGCCGGGGACGGAGGTCGAGGGGATCGGCGGAGCGGAAGCCGAGGGCCCTAAACCCTGTGGCTGAGGAGACGGATCTTGTTGTTCATGCCCTCGAGGCGGGCGTTGGTCGGCCCGTACTCAATGAAGGCGAGGATACCGTCGAGATGCTTGCGCACGGGCTTTCTCATAGCCGGCCGACATGTCGGTGCTCGCCAACTCCAGAGACGCGGCGCGTTCGGGGCCCAGTTCGTGGAAGGACGCGGCCAGGGTTTCGCCGCTCTTGCCCACGCCGACCCAGCTCACGCGATTCCGGCCGTGGTCTACGACGACGGTGAGGTAGTGGTAGTGCTTGCGGTGGCTGATCTCATCGACCCCGATGCGGCGCAGGTTCTGGAAGCGGTCCTCGTGAAGCTTCTCCTCGACCAGCCGCTCGGCGAGCTGCCGTCGGTGGCCCACGATGTGCCGGTCAACTCGGCCACGGCGGTGTGGCGCAGTTGCTGGGCCAACAGGCCGACCGCGTCCTCGAAGAAGCGCATGGACCAACTCCTGGGCCGGGCCAGGGAACCTCCTTGGTCCGGCCCGCATCGCACTCGGGGCAGCGCAGCCGACGGATCGGCCCCTCCAGGTAGGTCCGGTGCCCTCGGATGCCCAGATGGCTCCATCACCGCTTCCTCTCGTCTAACCGCCCCCGCACTTGCGTCCCGCAATATGGGCAGGTCAGCTTCTGGAATCGTCGCCAGATCTCAATCACTACGATCGGGGTTCCGCGCCCCGTGCCTCTTCGATGCGGACGCCCTTGACCCACAGCCCTTGTAGCCCGATGGTGCGGTTCAGGAAGGTCGTGATGCGCATCGGGGTCCTCGGGTCGATGGTGGCGTTTTGCCAAACACCTCACCGTACCTGGGAAGACCACGGGTGCGCATCTTCCTCGTCCTGGCCGAGCGTCTCGCGGATGGCGGGTCGGATGACGAGCACGCGGAGCCGATCCACCCTGGAGCGCTCGGCGACCGTGGGCGCGGATTCGGCCGCGAACGCGACGTGGATCGCGATGACCGCCCGGTTCGACGGCCGCACGATGTCGTCACCGAACGCGCAGGAGCCGGCGACGAGCGCGAGGAGGGCCGGCCACAGGCCGGCCAGGGCTCTCACGTGTCTGAATCGGCGTCGAATCGCCCGCAAGCCTGGAGTCCCGGCCACAGGAGTGGTCCTCGGTGATCCTCTCGGATGGATCGAGCTACGGCGCCTTCCAGGCAACGGCGCGCCGATACCCGGCACGCCCCGATAGTAGGCTCGGTGCCCGGGAGACGCCAGGCCGACCGTCGCCCGTCACGCCGTGATC
>CAVUEU010000002.1:0-244403 GCA_963740595.1 uncultured Gemmatimonadales bacterium | reverse complement strand
CCGCCGTCGAGCGGTCAGGTGGAACCTACCCCCGACGTCGACAGTCCTCGCCCGGCCGGTCGGGTCAAGGCGGAATGCGCGAACTCGTCGCGTCGCGGCCCATGAGGCGCATGAACTCGCGCACTCTCGCCAGTCTCGTGGACCAGCGCGACTCGAGGGCCACCTGGAAGTAGAGGTCGCGACCAGCGAGCATCTCGACGTACGAGCGTGCCTGATTCCACGACGCTGTGCGAGCCGAGCGTTGGACGATGCGGCTCGCCAGCGGTTCGTGTCGGTCGAGTTCCCCGGGATGCACCATTTCGATCCCCGCTATCGCCACACGCGCCTGCTCGGCACGGGAAATCAGTGTCAGCGCAGCTTGCTCGTCGAACACGGGGCCAGCCGCAGTGGCCTTGGCGGCACTCGCGAACTCCCTACGTAGCTGGCTGGCGTTCACGCCTCGTGACCCGTGGAGGGAACGTCCTTTCGACTGCCGGCAACGGCTGTCCCGGCGCAACAGACCGTTCGGCCCCAAACTCGAACGGCTCTGAGTTTCGGTTCCGGCTTCGCAGACTCAACGTAGCCTGAGCTTACACATGTCGCGGCCTCGGGACCACCACGCCTCGCTCCATCACCAAGTCCAGGCGGGCTCGGGAGAACCGTCAGCCGCAGACGGGGTCGCCTGTTCCCGATGCCCGGAGCCATCAGGTGGGCGCCGTGTCGGGCGCGGCGTCATCGCATCCCCGTGTCGTCAGGGAGTCCCGTGCGGGCGACGTGTCGGACGCGACGGACGCAACCCATGAACGCCAGCGGGGCCCCTGCCGATCATACCGCCAAGCCAGCCCGCGGCGGTCTAACGTCTTTGCATTTTTGCTGCGCAGGCTGGCTGCTGACCCGAGGCCGTGAGCTGTCAGGCGAACGGCCTCGGACTTTGATCTAACCTGCGTCAGCAAGAAATGCTAGTTAGAACGCCCCGGCGCGCCGAGTTCAAGGCAACTGAGCCGCGAGCAGTTGTGCGTCATCGTACGTGTACAGGAACACCCTTCGGCGAACCTGGTCCACGGCCATGGACACGGCACTCCCCGCTCCCGCGATCTCGATTCGCCGCGTTGAGGCCTCCGGGTCCACGACCACGACGACTCCGGGACCGTCGGGCGGCGTGTCGAGCAAGATCCACAACTCGTCACCGACCATCGCCAGATCGCGGAAGTAGCTGAGGTCGAAGAACCGCGAGGGGTTCTCCTCAGCTGCGTTCCTCCTGAAGAACTCCGCGCGCGTCCATGCCATCTCTGGCTCGACGATCGATCTCGTCCATTCCAGCGTGCCGTCGGGGCCGTACCTCCGGACCTCAGCTTCCGTCCGGAGTGCGATCCACGTCCCGCCACGCCGATCGGCCGCGACCAACGCATCGTTGCGCAAGTCGGCGGGAATCTCGCCCGCTCGGATCTTCGACTTGATCTCCCCGAAGTGAGCGATCGCGGGAGGCACGACCACCGGAGTCCCGACGCGGCGAATCTCAGCCGCAGTCGAGTCGAAGACGATCGCCAGGCATGAATCCCGGCCTCCCGAACCAATCACGACGCTTCCATCCACACCCAGGAAGGGGAAGCCCCTCATGACCATCGGAGTCACCGGTGTGCTGCTCACGAACTCTCCAGACCCTGTGAGCCTTTGAATCCGTCCGTTCCCTCGGTCCACGACCAGGAAGCCGTCATCCAGCGCTCGGATCGCCCACGGTCCGTCCAGTTCGCCCGGCCCTTCGCCAGGCCGGCTCAGGCGCACCATGTCCCCAGTCCGCGGATCGAGGCTGAGGACCTGATTCGCCTGAAAGTCCGCCACGTACAGCCGGCCCGACGTAGCCACGTCCATGTCGACGACGGACGCGAGGGCGGCACTCTCGGTGTCGATCAACGTGTCAATGGCCGAGATGACGACAGGCCCCGTGGCAGCGGGGGCATCGCGCCCACCGCAGCCGACCAGAACCACGCAGTAGCATGCAAGAAGGTGCTTCACAGGTCTCCCGGGGCGTTCTAACGTCTTTGCATTTTTGCTGCGCAGGCTGGGCGCTGACCCGAGGCCGTGAGCTGTCAGGCGAACGGCCTCGGACCCTGATCTAACCTGCGTCAGCAAGAATTGCTAGTTAGGACGCAGACGCGCCCGTCTTGTCTCGCCGGATCTGACGTTAACGCGTATCCAGCATCGGGGTCCGTGAATCCCGCCCGAATCCGCCACCGGCGATCTTTGGCCATCGCCGAGAAGCTACGTATGCACGAGTTCCTGCGAGTCGCATAAAGGAGCGGGCCGCCTAACCGCCCACGCTCCCGCCAGGAGGCGTGGCTGGGATATCGGAATTCGAAATGTCGCGAATCACCCTCCAACTGCCATCCCCCTGCTTCCTCCATATCTCGATGTACTTACCGGTGTCGTTGATTGGTGTCCCGTCCTGCAGAGTTACCGCCATCGTGTAGCTGCCCTGCACCCATGCCGTATCATCCCACCCTTCCACCTGCGTCTGCTCCACCACCGTCCGTATCGCCGCGACGGGCGGCAAGGACTTGAAGAAGGCGGAGATGGCCTCGTGACCCGTGACTATCGGCGCATTGGGCGGCAATACGATCGCGTCAGGCGCGTAGTACGCCTGGGTGTAGGCGTCGAAGTCTCTGGCAGGCGAATTCATTATTGCGGCCGCATCATCAGCCACCTTCCTGATAGCCGCGCGATCGGCTTCGGTCAGCCCTGTCGGCCGCCCTGCGGCTGGCTGACAAGCGGTCAGGAGACTGGCCATCGTCACGACGAGTGAGCCACGACCCATGATGCCTTGCATACTGGACCTCCCGCAGGATTGAGTGGGACGCCGAGACGACTGCAACCGTGGAATGCCAGGGATGAATGGTATGGTGGCGCCGCCCAATCCGCGAGGATGCAGAATACGTACCCTTGCGTAGGGGCGTCGTCTATGATCGCGCTGGGCGCCAGCAAGCGTCGGCGCGGTTGGAGTCCCGTGCTGCCCATGCGGAGCGCCGGGCAAGGGCATGCTTCTGCCGGATGGGGCTCAAGGCTATTCAAGCTGCGTCCTAACTATCCTCTCTACTGCCCCGGCTTTCCCATGGGCAGCGGATTGTCTTGGTTACGAGGGCAAGATAGGGGGCGGAGGGGCGATCGCGCACGCTCTCGGTTTCTCCCTCTCAGCCCACGGTCGTCGGGGAGTGTGTGTGCTCTGGCGGCGGGAGATGTCTTGCGTCGAGCACGCTTCGGCGGCAGGGTAGTCGCGGAGGCCGGTGGGGCCGCTCTTGGCTGCTTAGTCCTCCTCTTGGGGGTCCACTGGGCCTCCGAAGTCGCTCCGGTCGAGGGGGCTCCTGATCCCGAGCCCGCTGTAGTCCACGGCGTGCAGGTAGATCATCGTCGTCCTCACGTCCTTGTGGCCGAGCAGATCCTTCACCTGCCGGATGTCGTAACCGTCCCTCAGCAGCTGGCTGGCGAAGGAGTGCCTGAGCGTGTGGCACGTCGCGGGTTTGAGGAGGCCGCTCGCCCTCACGGCCTTCTTCATCGCCCGCTGCATCGCCGTCTCGTGCAGGTGATGGCGGCCGGTCCGGCCGGTCGCGGGGTCGGTCGTGGTCCGCCTGGCGGGAAACACGAACTGCCATCCGAGCTCCCATCCGGCCTCGGGCATCTTGAGGTGCAACGCACCGGGCAGCGCGGCCCAACCGCCCCCTCTCGCCCGATCGGAGCGGTGGAGCTCGGTCACCTTGGCCACGATCCGTCTGACATGGGGCTGGGTGCGTTCGGGGAAGATGGCGTAGCGGTCCTTGCTTCCCTTGCCGTTCCGCACCGTGATCTGCGCGAGATCGAAGTCGAGGTCCTTCAGCCTCAGGCCGAGGCACTCCCCGATCCGCATCCCGGTCCCGTACATGAGGCTGGCCACCACCTTGTACCTGCCTTTGAGCTGCCCGAGCAGGGCCCGCACCTCCCTCCTGGACAGCACGACGGGCACGTGCTTCGCACCCTTGGCACGGGCCACCGACTCCATGGCGTCCTTCCCCAGCACCTCGGCGTACAGGAACGCCACGGCGGACGCGGCCAGGTTCCTGGTCTTCGGGGCGAGACGCAGCTCCTCGCCGAGGTGCTCCAGGAAGGACTCGGCGTGCGCAGCGTCGAAGGCCATGGGGTGGACCCCCTCGTGGTGGCGCAGGAAGCGACGGATCCACCCGACGTACGCCCCCTCCGTGCGCACGCTGTATCCCCTCCCGCGCAGGAGCTCCCGCGTTCGGCGGACCACTCGGTCGAAGAGGGTGGGTGTCTCGGGCATCCCGGACGTTGCGGGGCGCGGCAGGACGAAGCCATGGACGGATGGGGTGCGGGAACGCGCCAGCTCGGGGGCCCACGGGGGGACGGGAGCGCCGGGGGCCTCGAACCGGGACCCACGGATCGAGGGATGGCCGAGCGAGCGTGCTCGCCGGGCCCGGGAGCAGCAGGGCCTCGAACCGGGACCCACGGATCGAGGGATGGTCGAGCGAGCGTGCTCGCCGGGCCCGGGAGCAGCAGGGCCTCGAACCGGGACCCACGGATCGAGGGATGGTCGAGCGAGCGTGCTCGCCGGGCCCGGGAGCAGCAGGGCCTCGAACCGGGACCCACGGATCGAGGGATGGTCGGGCGAGCGTGCTCACCGGGCCCGGGAGCAGCAGGGCCTCGAGCCGGGACCCGCGGATCGAGGGATGGTCGGGCGAGCGCGCTGGCCGGTGCCGTCGAGAGCGGCCCCGCGCTCCCCCCTACCCGACGATCTCCAGGAACTCCGCCTCGACCTTCCCTCCGCCGATGACCACCCTCGCGACCGTGACGGGCAGCTTGAACCGCCGGGGGCCGGCGCTCCCGGGGTTGAGGTAGAGCACGCCCCCGCGCTCCTCGGCCCTGGGCTCGTGGGTGTGGCCGGTCACCACCATCGCGATGTCGGACGCTGCGGGATCGAGGTCGAGGTCGTTGAGGTCGTGGAGCACGTAGGCGAGCGGCCCCTTCGCGCCGGCGGTGCCGACGCTCCCGTCCTCCGCCCCGAGGTCGACGAGCGCGCTGGGAGGCAGGAGCCGCCTGAGGTCCCCGCCATCCGTGTTGCCGTGCACGGCGTGCACGGGCGCGATCGCACCGAGCCTCTCGAGGATCTCCTCGTCCCCCACGTCCCCGGCGTGGAGGATGAGCTCGCTCCCCTCCAGCGCCTTCAATGCCTCCTCCCTGAGCAACCCGTGGGTATCCGAGATCACCCCGATCGTCCGCACGGCTCCCCTCCTCTCATCGGCTTGCCCGTCCCCTGACCGCCCAGCCAGGTTGTGCGCAGCCTCCTCGCCTACGCTACCCCGAGGTCTCCGTGTCGTGCGCCCCATGCCAGGGCATCGCCGAGCAATTCGACCGCCGCGTCGCCGGGCGTGAGCTGCGTCGCTTCCAGCGCCGCGGCCCGACGGGCACCACGCGCCGCCTGGTCGACGCGATCCCCGCGCGAGGCGTCTCGGGCCGCTCCCTCCTCGACATCGGCGGCGGTGTCGGCGCGATCCAGCACCATCTGACGGCCTCGGGCGCCTCCTCGGGCACGTGCGTGGACGCCTCCCCGGCCTACCTCGTCCCGCTCGACCGCGTCGTCGGCTGCCATCCGGACATGCCGGCCCTGATCGACGCGTCGGCCTCGCGCGCGCGCCACGTGTACGGGCACCCTGCATCACCTCCGGCCACCCCCTGAGACCGCCATGGACCTTCCGTTCGTCACGCTCGACGTCTTCACCGACCACACCTTCGGCGGGAACCCGCTGGGGGTCTTCCCGGACGCCGCGGACCTCCCCTCCGACCTGATGCAGCGCGTCGCGCGCGAGATGAACCTCTCGGAGTCGGTCTTCCTCGGACCCCCGGAGGCCGACGGCGACGCGCGCGTCCGCATCTTCACGCCGGGCGTCGAGGTCCCCTTCGCGGGCCACCCGACCGTGGGCACCGCGATCTACCTGGCCTCCCTCCTCGACGACGCCCCGGACTCGGGCACGCGCACGCTCGTCCTCGAGGAGAACGTCGGGCCGGTCCCGGTCGACATCCGCTTCGAGGACGGCGAGCCGACCTTCGCGCGCTTCACCACCGCCCTCCTCCCGGAGCACCGCCGCTCCCCGGTCCCTGCGGACGACCTCGCCCGCATGATCGGGCTCGACCCCTCCGACCTCTCCCCCGACCTGACCCCGGAGATGGTCTCCTGCGGCCTCCCGTACCACGTCGTCCCGGTCGCCACCCTCGACGCGGTCCGCCGCTGCGCGCTCGACACGGGCCTGTGGCAGCGCCTGCTCTCCAACCTCTGGGCCCACCACGTCTACGTGATCACCCTGGAGACGGAGAGCGCCGACGCGGACGTCCACGTCCGCATGTTCGCCCCGGGCTCGGGCGTCCCGGAGGATCCGGCCACGGGCTCCGCCGGCGCGGCCCTGGGCGGCTACCTCTCCGCGGTCGACGGCAGCGAGGCGGGCTCCCTGCGCTGGACGGTCGAGCAGGGCCTCGAGATCGGCCGTCCCTCCATCCTGCACGTCGAGGCGGACCGCTCGGGCGGCGCCACCACCGCCGTGCGCGTCGGAGGCGCGGCCGTGTTCGTGAGCCGGGGCGCGATGTCGGTCCCGCTGTGAGCGCCGGGAGGAGGAGGGGGATGCTGCTCTGGCTCGGGCCGGGGCTCGTGGCCGTCCTGGTTCTCGCCCTCGCCTTCGCCCCGTCGATCGCGGGGCGGGGGATGAACCGCACGCTCCCGGGCGCCGCGGACCTTCCCGTCTCCGACGAGGCCCGCCGCATCCAGGAGACGCTCGACGTCGTCGACCTGCACGCCGATGCCCTCCTGTGGAAGCGGAACCTCCTCCGCCGTGGCCGCTGGGGGCACGTCGACGTGCCGCGCCTGATCGAGGGGCACGTCGCGCTCCAGTCGTTCACGACGGTGACGAAGACGCCCCGGGGGATGAACATCGACTCGAACTCCGGCGGCTCGGACAACATCACGCCCCTCGCCATGCTGGAGGCGTGGCCGCCGCGCACGTGGAGGAGCCTCCTCCAGCGCGCGCTCTTCCAGGGCGAGAAGCTCGAGCGCGTGGCCGCGAACAGCGGCGGGCGCTTCGCGATCATCCGCACCCGACGCGACCTGGAGAGCTACCTCGTGCTCCACCACGACGAGCCGGAGACCGCGGCGGGGTTCCTGGGGATCGAGGGCGCCCACGCCCTCGAGGGCAGCCTCCCGAACGTGGACCGCCTCTTCGACGCGGGCTTCCGCATGTTCGGCCTCACCCACTTCTTCGACAACGAGGTGGGGGGCTCCGCGCACGGCCTCGAGAAGGGCGGGCTGACGGACTTCGGCCGCCACGTCGTCGCGCGCATGGAGAAGCTGGGGATCCTGGTCGACCTGGCCCACGCCTCCCCCGCGCTCATCGACGACGTGCTGGCCGTCGCCACCCGCCCGGTCGTGGTCTCGCACACGGGGGTGAAAGGCACCTGCGACAACCAGCGTAACCTGGATGACGGCAGGTTGGCCGCGATCGCGGCCACGGGCGGGGTGGTGGGGATCGGTCTCTGGGACACGGCGGTGTGCGGGACGACGCCGGCCGATTGGGCCCGCGCGGTGCGCCACGCGGTCGACGTCGCGGGCGTGGACCACGTGGGGCTGGGCTCGGACTGGGACGGAGCGGTCGCGTCGATGATCGACGCCTCGCAGACCGTCCATCTCACCCAGGCCCTGCTCGACGCGGGGTTCGGGGAGGAGGACATCCGCAAGATCATGGGAGGCAACGCGATCCGCGTGCTGCTGGAGACGTTGCCCACGGAGCTGCCGGAAGGGAGGAAGCGCACATGAGCGGCAAGCTGGGGCTGACGCCGGGCCAGCGCGCGTCGCGCACGATGACCGTCACCGCGGAGCACGTGCGCCTCTACGGGGAGATCACCGGGGACCACAACCCGCTCCACTTCGACGAGGGCTTCGCGGCACGCACGAAGTTCGGCCGGCTGGTGGCGCAGGGTGGGATCACGACCGGGATCCTGCACGCCCTGGTCGCCGAGGACATGCCGGGACCGGGTACGGTCTTCCTCTCGCAGGACTGGAAGTTCACCGCGCCGGTCTACATCGGCGACCGGATCACGGGCTCGGCCGAGGTCGTGGACGTGCACGACACCAAGCCGGTGTGCCGGCTGCGCATGCGCGTCGCGCGCGACGACGGGAACGGTGGGGAGGAGGAGGTGCTGGCGGGGGACGCGTGGTGCTACCGGTTCCTCCCGGACTGACGGCCCGGTGAGGACGTACCTGGCGGGCATCCCGCTGCCCGCGCTCCTCGCCGTCGCCGCCCTGGCGCCTCCGGCCCTCTGCGCGCAGACGATCGTCGGCCGCGTGCTGGACGACGCTCGCGGCTCCCCGGTCGCGGGCGCCGTCGTACGCCTGCTGGACCGGGGCGACCACGAGCGCGCCACCGCGATGGCGGACTCGGCCGGCCGCTTCACGCTCGCGCCCCCGAAGGCCGGCGACTACGTGCTCGAGGCGGTGCGCCTGGGCTACGAGCGCACCCGCTCCCCGCTCCTCCAGCTCCACGAGGGCGGGTCGGTCCCGCTGGACCTGATGATGACGCCGCAACCGGTCGGCCTGGAGGGCCTCGAGGTCACGGTCGAGGAGCGCGCCCGGGAGATGCTGGGGCCGCTGGGGCTCACCCCGGCCCGGCTGGGGACCGCGTGGATGAGCCGCGCGTTCATCGACTCCATCCAGGTGAAGAACGACGTGGGCACGGTCCTGCAGCGGCGCGCGATCCCGGGGATCTACGTCTCCCACCCGGAGAACCAGAAGTACGCCACGGTGAAGACGTTGTGCGTGCGCTTCGAGCGGGCACGCACGGGGAGCGGGGCCGACACGTGCGCGCTCCTCATCCTGAACGGGGTGCACATCGACTCGGTCATGGCGCTCGACATCGACCCGGCGAGCCTGGAGGCGATCGCGGTGCTGCAGCCCATGGAGGCGACGACGTTCTACGGCACGCCCGGTGGGCACGGCGCCGTGCTGATGTGGACGCGGCAGGGACGGGGGCGGTAGCGGCGCGGGGACGGGCGGGAGCGCGCGGCCCTTCTGGCCGATCGAACACGGCGCGCGTAGGGTGAGGCACCTCGCACAGGAGATCCCCGATGCTCCGCTCGTCTCCGGCCGCCCGCCCCGCCGCCCTCGCGTCCGCGCTCTGCACCCTGCTCGCCGCGGGGTGCGCGCCACCGGCTCCCGCCACCGAGCAGGCCTCCGCCACGCCGTGGGACTGGTCGGACTCGACCGTCTTCGCCGCGGTGAACCAGGTGCGCGCGGGTCGCGACCTGACGCCGGCGTCGTGGCCGAACGGCGCGCGCGTGGCGGTCATGCTCTCCTTCGACGTCGACAACGAGACCGTGCAGGGGCTGCGCGACGGCACGGTGAGCGTGGGGCCGCTCTCGCAGGGGGAGTATGGACATCGGACGGCGCTCCCGCGCGTGCTGCGTCTCCTCGAGCGCGAAGGCGTGCCGGCCACCTTCTTCTTCCCCGCGTGGAGCCTCAAGATCGCTCCGGAGCAGGCGGAGATGATCCACGCCTCGGGGATGCACGAGATCGCGGTGCACGGGTGGATCCACGAGCGCAACTCGGCGCTCGACGGGCCCACGGAGCGCAGGCTCCTGGAGCAGGCCGTGGACGTGGTGACGGACATCGCGGGCGCGCGGCCGGTGGGGTACAGGGCCCCGTCGTGGAACTTCTCCCCGAACACGCTCACCACGGTGCGCGACCTGGGCTTCCTCTACGAGAGCTCGCTCATGGCGGACGACCGTCCCTACGAGCTGGTGCAGGCCGGCGAGCCGACCGGCGTGGTGGAGCTGCCGGTCGAGTGGATCCTCGACGACGCGCCGCTCTTCAACCCGCAGGGCAACAGCTACAGCGCGCCGCGCGACGTGATGCAGGTATGGATCGACGAGTTCGACAAGGCGTGGGAGGAGCGCACGATGTTCCTCCTCACCATGCACCCGCACATCAGCGGCCACCGCTCCCGCATCGTCGCCCTGGAGGGGCTGATCGACCACATCCAGGCCAAGGGGGGCGCGTGGTTCGCGACGGAGGAGCAGGCGGCGCGCTACGTGAAGGAGCAGGCCGGGATGTAGGAGCGGTCGCGGTGGAACGGCTGCCTCAGCCCGCGGGCGCGTCTTCGATCAGGTCGCACCGGCGCGCGTAGCGGACCACCGCGTCCATGCGGCGCAGCTCCTCCCGGAGCGCCTCGCGCCCGCGCCCGGTCAGCGCGTAGAAGCGACGCGGCGGGCCGCCGGAGGCGGCCTCCTCCTCGGGGGACGGCACCTCCTCGATCCACGCCTGCTGCTCGAGCCGGTGCACCGCCTCGTAGAGCGTGCCGGACCCGAGCCGCACCTCGCCGTCGGTGCGCTCCTCGACGCGCTGCTTGATCCCGTAGCCGTGCACGGGACCCTCGGCGAGGGCGAGGAGGATCTGCAGCGTGCGTGTGGTCATGCGCTCACCCTTCCTCCCTGAGCGTCTCGACGGGATCGATGCGGCCGGCGCGCTCGGCCGGGATCCACCCGGCCGCCACGCCCGAGAGGAGCACGATGGCCGCCACGGCCACGTAGGACGCGAGATCGCGTGGCGTCACGTAGGTCAGGACGTCGGTCATCGCGCGCGACGCGAGCGCGGCCCCGGCCAGGCCGAGCGCCGTCCCGATGCCCACGGTGAGCGCGGTGCCCGCCACCACCCTCCCGACCACCCTCCGGCGCAGCGCGCCGAGCGCCATGCGGATCCCGATCTCACGGGTGCGCGACCGGGTCGCGTAGGCCGTGGTGCCGTACACGCCGACCACCGCCAGGAGGAGCGCGACGAGCGCGAAGCCGCCGAAGAGCACGGTGTAGAAGCGCGGTCGTGCGCGGCCCTCGGTGGCGAGGCCCACCACCGTGGCGATGCGGGTCACGGGGAGCGTGGGGTCGATGTGGTGCACGAGGGCGCGCACCGCCGGCCCGAGCGCCGCGGCGTCCCCGTCCGTGCGCAGGATGATCTCCATGTCCCGCCAGGGTGAATCCTGGAGGGGGAGGAGGATCTCGGGTGGCGTCTCCTCGCCGGGCCGCGTGCGCACGTCCGCGAGGACTCCGACCACCGCGTAGTTCGCCTCGTCGTGGACGCCCCTTCCCCCGGACTGGACGTGCTTGCCGACACCGGACTCGCCCGGCCAGTACTTGTCCACGAACGCCTGGTTCACGAGCGCTACCGGCTCGGAGCCGTCGTCCGTCGGCCCGAGCGGGCGTCCCTCCACCACGCGGGTACCGAGCGCGCGCACGTAGTCGCCGCCGACGTTGAGCGTGATGACGAACTCTCCCTCCTCGTTCTCCCAGCCTTCCGGGCGGAACGTGGACGCCAGGCGCGTGCCGGCATACGGCGCCTGCGTGGCGACGGTCGCGGCGGTCACGCCGGGGATCGCCCGCGCGCCCTCCACGAGCCGCTGCCAGACGCCGACCCACTCGTCGCGCGAGAAGCGGGGCGCGATGTTCAGGCGGGCGGTCAGGAGCCCGTCAGGGCGGAAGCCGGGGTCCTCACGGCCGAGGCGGACGAGGTCGTGCGCGAGGAGCGCGGAGCCCACGGCGAGCACGACGGCGAGCGCGGTCTCCACGACGACGAGCGCACCCCTCAGCCGCCCCTCCCGCCGCCCCGGGCTCGCGCGCCGTGTCAGCGTCTCCGCGCCGGGCACGGCCGCGGACGTGCTGCGGAGCGCGGGGAGGAGCCCGAAGAGCAGCACCGTGCCCACCGCGAGCGCGAGGCAGAAGGCGAGGCCGCGCGCGTCCACCGCGACCTCGCCCAGGCGGGGGAGCCCCGCCGGCGCGTAGCGGCGGAAGAGCTCGACGGAGCCCCACGCGAGCGCGCTCCCCAGCGCGCCGCCCGCCGCGGCGATGAGGAGGCTCTCGGCCATGAGCTGGCGGACGAGCCGCAGGCGGCCGGCGCCGAGCGCCACCCGTACGGCCAGCTCGCGGGCGCGGTGCGCCCCGCGCGTCAGGAGGAGGCTCGCCACGTTGACGCAGGCGATGAGGAGGAGGAGCGCGACCGCGGCCAGGACGCGGCCGAGCGCGGAGCCGATCGTGCCGACCACCTGGGTCCGGTAGTCCGCCACCGAGCCGCCGATGAGGAAGTTCGGGCCCTGGCCCTCCGGGTAGACCTCGCGGACGACGCGGTCCGCGTGCGCGTCGAGCTCGGCCAGCGACGCGCCCGGGCGCAGGCGGGCGACGCCCGAGAGGAAGAAGGTGCCCTTCTCCATGGCCTCGGCGTCGAGCTGGAGCGGGACCCACAGGTCGTGCGCCTCCACCACCTCGGGTGGCGGGAGGAAGTCGCGGGAGAGCACGCCCACGATCGTGTAGACGTCGTCGTCGAGGCGGAGGGTGCGGCCGACCGCCCCCGGATCGGCGCCGTAGCGGTCGCGCCAGATGCCGTCGCCGAGCACCACGACGCCGGGTGCACCGGGCACGAAGTCGGCCTCGCCGGGGAGCCGGCCCAGCGACGGGTGGGCGCCGAAGAGCTCGAAGAAGCCGGACGACACGCGCGTGGCCTGGAGGCGCTCGGGCTCGCCGCCGTCCTGGAGCACGACGCCGGTCCCCGACGCCCCCACGACGACCTCCGCCGGGCCCGGAGCGTCCTGGAACGCGCGCAGGAGCGCGCCGCTGAGGGGACCCACGCTCCCCGGGCTGGAGCGGGGATCGATCCCGACGAGCGCCATGCGCTCCGAGCCCGGATAGGGGAGCGGGCGCAGCACGACGCGGTCGAGCACGCTGAAGACCGCCGTGGTGGCCCCGACGCCGAGCGCCAGCGTGAGCACGGCGAACGTGGTGAACGCCGGCGCGCGGCGAAGCGCGCGCCCACCGGCCGAGAGGTCCCCCACGAGGTTGCGCATCGTCCCGTCCCCCTCCCCGCGCCGCACGGCGGCGGCGGCCCGCGCGTGGTCGACCACGAGGCGGGCCCAGTAGCCCGCCCCGCGAGCCCCGCCCGCCCGCTCCTCGCGGTGGAAGGCCTCCATCTCGGGGCCGTAGCGCTCGCGGTACGCCCGTGGGTACAGGCGCAGGAGCCAGCGGAAGACACGCGAGCGTGGGGTCATGGGCGGCATCGCAAACTAGGTCGGCGTCCGACAGTCGGACAGCGACATAGTAGACGGGGCGGGAGCGCGAGGCAAGAGTCACGCGCGCCCCGCGGGAAGCGGGAACGGATCCTGCGCCGATGCGAAATTCGCAAATTCGCAGTGGTAGGGGGGGTGCGGCGGTTCCAGGCGCGGGGCAGGCGACGGGGGAACGGTCCTCCGGGTCCGGAGGGTCCGCAGCGAGGGGGCCGCCGGCGCGTCCCCGGCCCGCGTCCGCGACGCCCCTCTTCCGCCCTACTCCGAGCGCAGCGCGCGCACCCCCGTCGTCCGGGCGGCCCTCAGCGCCGGGATCGCGCCCGCCAAGCCCGCCACGGCGAGGAGGACGAGCCCCATCCCCACGAACGTCATCGGGTCTGTCGCGCGCACCCCGAAGAGGAGCGAGCCGACCAGCCTCCCGCCTCCGAGCGAGAGCGCGGCTCCCACCGCGATCCCGACCGCGGTGAGCGCGAGCGTGCGTCCGAGCACGCTCCACACCACCCCGCCCGCCGAGGCGCCGAGCGCCATCCTGATGCCGATCTCGGGCGTGCGCTCGGCCACGGAGTAGGCGAGCACGCCGTAGATGCCGAGGCCGGCGAGGAGGAGCGCGGCCGCACCGAAGGCGCCCAGGATCGTGAGCGTGAAGCGGCGCGCGGACATCGACTCGTCGACCAGAGACTGCATCGTCCGGTACTCCCGCGTCGGCAGCGTCGGGTCGACCTCGTGGAGTGCGACCCCGACGGCCGTCGCGAGGTCGGCGGTCGGGCGGCGCGAGCGGACCACGAGGTCGGGACTCCCGAGGTCCGACTGCTGCCGGTAGCTGAAGTAGACCTGGACGCCGGGGACGATCTCGGACCCGAGCTGGCGCACGTCCCCGACCACGCCGACGATCTCCCAGGGGCGCTGGTCCCACAGGGCGATGTGCTGGCCGACCGCGTCCTCCCCGGGGAAGACCTGGCGCGCGCCGGACTCGTTGATCAGCACCACGGGCTGCGTGTCCTGGGTGTCGTGGGCGTCGAGGTCCCGGCCCTCGAGCAGCTCGATCCCCATCGTCGCGCGGTAGCCCTCGTCGCCGACGTGCGGGAAGAACTCGTACCCGGAGTCCTCCGTCGACGGGCGACCCACCACCTGGAAGCCCCACGTCCGGTTGTGCCGGAGGGGCACGGCGTCGCTCAGGCCGACCGCCTCCACGCCGGGCACGGCCTTCACGCGATCCGTCAGCGCCGTGTAGTAGCCCACCACGTCCGCCTGCGTATCCAGATTCCGGCTCGTGGAGGCCGCCCACACCGCCACATTCTCGGGGCGATATCCGAGGTCGACGTTCGCCACCGCACGGAAGCTGCGCACCAGCAGGCCGCCCGCGACCACCAGCACGCAGGCCAGCGTCACCTCCGCGATCACGAGCACCTCGCGCAGGCGACGGGCACGTCGGCTGGCGCTGGCGCCACGCCCCCCCTGGCGCAGCGCGCCCGCCTCCGTCCCCTCCGACACCTGCACCGCCGGGAGGAGCCCGACGACCACTCCGGTCGTGACCGCCACCAGCGTCGCGAACAGCAACGCGCCGGCGTCGACCCGCACGCCGTCGAGAAGGGGGATCCCGATGGCCGCGCCGCGCGCGACGAAGCGTGTCGCGCCCCACGCCAGGACGGCTCCCAGCGCCGCGCCACCGAGCGCGACGGCGAGGGTCTCCAGCACGAGCTGGCGCACGAGCCTCCCGCGTGACGCCCCGAGCGCCTTGCGCACGGCCACCTCCCGCGCACGCCCGGGCGCCCGGGCGAGGATGAGGTTCGACACGTTCACGCACACGATGAGCAGCAGCGTAGCCGCGGCGCCCGCGAGGAGCATGAGGGCCGGACGGAAGGGCCCGGCGACGTGCTCACGGAGGGGGGAAAGATCGGCGCCGAGCCCCCAGCGGCGGGGCTGCTCCTCCTCGAGCGCCGCGATGAGCGCGTCCAGCTCGGCCTGCGCCGCAGGCGCCGAGACGCCGGGACGGAGCCGTCCGATGAACGACATGGTGTTGCCCCACCGGTCGGTCTCGTCGGCGACCGGGAAGGGGAGGAGGACGTCCACCGTCCTGCCGGGCCGGAAGACCGACGCGAAGTCGAAGCTCGCCGGAAGCACGCCCACGACCTCGTAGGGCGCCTCGTTCAGCGTGATCGTCCTGCCCACGATATCCCGCTCGGACGCGAAGTGCCGCACCCAGAAGCCGTGGGACAGGACCACCGCGTGGGGCCCGCCCCAGGCGCCCTCCTTCTCGGTGAAGCCCCGGCCCATGAGGGGGTCCACGCGCAGGACCTGGAGAAAGTCGTGCGCGACCTCGATCGCGCCGATCCGCTCGGGCTCGCTGCCGTCGCCCGACAGCGCATAGGCGCCGGAGAAGGCGTTGAACCCGGTGATGCCGTCGAAGGAGCGGGCGCGCGCGCGGAAATCGCGCAGGTTGCCGGAGCGCGACGTCACCGCGGACAGCGACGCCTGCGCCTCCGGTGGAGCATGGTTCGCGATCCACACGAGCCTGTCGGGGTCCCCGAAGGGGAGCGGCGCGATCACCAGGGGCCGCAGCACGCTGAAGACCGCCGTCGCTGCGCCTACGCCCAGCCCGATCACGGCCGCGGTGAAGAGCGCGAAGGCAGGCGTGCGCCGCAGCGTGCGCGCGGCGTACACGCCGTCCTGGACGAGGCCGCGGAGCCAGGAGGGGCCGGTCATGTCGGAGTCTCCGAGGAAGGTGGATCGAACGAGGTGGAGGGCGCCGCCGACGCCGCGGCCCGCAGCACGCACGAGCGCGAGCGGGACGGCCTGGCGCAGGTACCAGCGCCGGGCGGCCGCGGGGCCGCGCTCCCGCGCGACGCGCGCGAAGTCCTCGAGCAGGTCCCCGAGGATGGCGGGGCCGGCCGGGTCGCCGCGCACGGCCCGCTCGAGGAGCCGGCGGGCCAGGGCGGGAGGGGTGGGGCTCATGCCTGGTCCAGGCGGGTCCGCACGCCGTCGAAGAAGCCGAGGAGCACGTCGCGGGCATCGCGTACGGCGTTGCGGCCGCCGTCCGTCACGAGGAGGCGGCGCATCGGATGGCCTCCCCGCTCCGGCACCTCGCTCGGCTCCATCTCCCAGCGCAGGAAGCCCTTCTCCTCCAGCCGGTCGATCGTGCGGTAGAGCGCGCCGCGCGTCACGCTCCGCCCGGCGTTCTCCTCGAGGTCCTCGCGCACGCGGTTGGCGTAGGGCGCGTCGTCCTGTCGGAGGATCGCCATCAGGACCAGGAGCTCGAACTCACCCAGCTTGGACATGGGAACCTCGGGTCGAGGGCAGGGGTGTGGGAGCGAAGTCTACTTTTTATACTACGAAGAGGCAAGCACCTCGTGTCTTCGCATCGTCGTCCGGAAGGTGGGACGCCGCGCGCGCGGCGATGGTTGGAGGGCCCCCGGGCGGGGCCCAGGTGCGCGGCCCTTCACCCCTCACATCCCCACCACGCGCTCCGCGCCCACGAAGCGCGCGAGCGCCGCGAGCTCGCGCCGGAGCGCGTCCGTGCGCGCGGCGGTGGCCGCGACGCCGGGCTCCCACCACACGCCGAGGGTGTGCAGCGCGCCGTCGGAGCGCTCGAGCTTGACGTCGACCCGCCCGGTGAGGCGGCGGCCCTCGAGGATCGGCAGCACGTAGTAGCCGTACACGCGACGTTGGGGAGGAACCCAGATCTCCATGCGGAAGTCGAAGCCGAAGATCAGCTCCGTGCGCCGCGTGCCGCGGTCGTGCAGGATCGGGTCGAAGGGGTTGAGGAGGCGCAGGCGGCGCCGCGACGGGGCCGTCCACGCGTCGAGGCGCTCCACCATGGACGCGAGCGCCCAGTAGCCGCGGAGCGGGGTGCCGTCGGCGGCTTCGACCGTGACCTCGCGCACGGGCCCACCGCGGCTCCGCTGGCACCAGGCCCGGGCCTCGGCCGCCGAGATCCCGTCGAAGAAGCGGGCGATCTGCGTCGGGTTGGCCGCGACGAGCCGCTCGAGCGCCTCCGTGCACATCCAGTCGACGTAGGCGCTGCGGGTCACCTCGCTCCGGAGGAGCTCCTCCGGGACGACGCGCTCGACGAGGTCGTAGACCTTCTCCTGGCCTTCGCGAGCGGAGACGGCCAGCACGCCGGTCCGCCACAGGTACTCGAGGGTGAGCTTCGCGAGCGACGGCTTCGCGAAGTAGGGGTCGTGCCACCCGACCTTCGGCGTCTCGATGTCGCGCGGCCGGTGCGGCCCGCGCTCGCGGACGGCGTCGAGGACGCGCCTGCGCAGCTCGGGCGTGACCGGCGCGAAGTAGCGCCGGTAGCCGGGGTGCGCCTCGAACGTCTTCGCCCGCACGAAGTAGTGCCGCCACCAGGGGAACGACTCCATCGGCAGGATGGCCGCGCTGTGCGACCAGCTCTCGAACGCCGTGCGGTCCACCTCGAGCGCCTTCCTCAGGTGGTCGTGCCGGTAGCGGCCGTTGCGCGTGAAGAGGATGTGGTGGTGCGCGCGCTCGACGGCGGCGATGCTGTCGACCTGCACGTACGCCAGGCGCAGGAGCGCCTGGTGCACCCACCGTGACCCGGCGCGCGCGTCGAGCGCCGGCAGCGGATCGTCCGGAGGGGACGGGGACAGCCCGTTCACCGCGAGCAGGGCGTCGCGCACCCCGCGGTTCGACAGCACGATCGTCGCCTTCGATGTCATCCGGCCCCCTCCCCCGAGGTCCGCGCAATCTAGGCCGAGCGCGGGCCGACGGGAGGGCGCGCGTGTCCCGCGATTGCCCACGGCCCGGGGGGCGATCACGTTGTCGGGGTCCCCCGCCCACGAGCCGAGCCCATGCGCAACCACCGCCCGATTCCGCTCCCGATCGTCACCGCGCTCCTCGCGGCGGCCGCCTCCATGTCCGCGACGTGCGTGCACGTCTCCGCGCAGGCCGCCGCGCCCGCCCGTCGCACCCTCACCGTGGACGACATGTTCCGCGTGGAGCGGGTCGGCGCGCCGCGGGTGAGCCCGGACGGGAAGTGGATCGCCTACGCGGTCTCGCGCACCTCGCTCGAGGACGAGCGGTCGAACACCCGGATCTGGATGGTGCCGGCCGCGGGCGGGGACGCGATCCCGCTCACGGCGGAGAAGAAGTCGGCGTCGTCGCCGGACTGGAGCCCGGACGGGAAGTACCTCTCCTTCCTGGCCGCGCGCGACGGCGGCGAGACGCAGGTGTGGGTGCTCGACCGGCGCGGCGGCGAGGCCTTTCCGCTCACGGACGTGAAGCAGGGCGTCGACGGGTACGACTGGAGCCCGGACGGCACGCGGCTCCTCCTCTCCATCCGCGATCCCGACCCGAAGGAGGACGAGGGCGCGGAGAAGACGGAGAAGAAGGAGAGCGCGCCCGACGACCCGTGGGTGATCGACCGGCTCGAGTTCAAGCGGGACGGCGTGGGCTACCTCACCGGCGACCGGCACACGCACCTGTACGTCTTCGACGTCGCGACCCGGGCGCTCCGCCAGCTCACGACCGGCCGCTGGGACGAGGGAGAGGCGGCGTGGAGCCCGGACGGCACAAGGGTCGCGTTCGCGTCCACGCGCACGGAGGACCCGGACGCCGATCCGAACTCCGACATCTGGGTGGTGGACGCCGGCCTGAGCGAGCCGACCGACGCGCCGACGCGCCTCACCGACAACCCGGGCGCCGACGGACAGCCGGCGTGGAGCCCGGACGGGCACACGATCGCCTACGTGACCGCCACGGACGTGAAGGCGATCTGGTACGCGACGTCCTATCTGGCGGTGATCGACGTCCCGGCGGCCAGGGGGGGCGCCGGGGGCGGCGGCGCCGCTTCGGCCGGGCCCACGGGAGCGGCGCCGGGCTCATCCGCAGCGCTTCCGCCCCCGCGCCTCCTCACCCGGGCGCTCGACCGCAATCCGTCCAGCCCGCGCTTCAGCGACGACGGCCGCTGGATCTGGTTCGGGCTCGAGGATTCGGCCGAGGACCACGTGGTACGGGTACGGCCGGACGGTACGGGCCTCCAGCGCCCGGTGTCGGGCCCGATCTCGGCGAGGGGCTTCGACTGGGCGGGCGGGACGTTCGCCGTGCAGGTCGCCACGCTGGACCGCCCGGCGGAGATCCACCGCGTGGACGGGATCGACGCGTCGGGCGCGCCGGGCAGGCTCGTGCGCCTGACGCACGCGAACGACGCGTGGATGGACGAGGTCGCCCTCGGCACGACGAAGAACGTGCACTTCCCGAGCGCGGACGGGACGGAGATCGAGGGCTTCGTCTGCTTCCCGCCCGACTATCGTGCCGGGGAGCGCCGGCCGGTGCTCCTGCGCATCCACGGCGGTCCGGTGAGCCAGTTCAGCCACGCGTTCGACTTCGAGATGCAGCTCTTCGCCGCGAACGGCTACGTGGTCGTGTACTCGAACCCGCGCGGCTCCTCGGGCTACGGGCAGGCGTTCAGCGAGGCGATCTTCGCGGACTGGGGGAACAAGGACTTCCAGGACGTGATGGCGGGCGTCGACTACGTGGTCGACCAGGGGTGGGGCGACCCCGACCACATGGGCGTGGGCGGGTGGTCGTACGGCGGGATCCTCACCGACTACGTGATCACGCAGACGCACCGCTTCAAGGGCGCCATCAGCGGCGCGAGCGAGGTGCTCTACATCGCCAACTACGGGCACGACCACTACCAGTGGTACTGGGAGCACGAGCTGGGCCTCCCCTGGCAGGACGACAACCGCGCCACGTGGGAGCGCATCAGCCCGTTCAACAAGGCGCACCTGATCACGACGCCCACGCTCGTCATGGGCGGCGAGAAGGACTGGAACGTCCCGATCCAGAACGGCGAGCAGCTCTACCAGGTGCTGCGGCGCAGGGGCGTGCCCACCGAGCTGGTCGTGTATCCGGGGCAGGGGCACGGCATCGCGGTACCGTCCTACCAGAAGGACCGCTACGAGCGCTACCTGGCGTGGTACGGGAAGTGGGTGAAGGGGGAGAAGCCGGTCACCTGAGCGGACCCACGCGTCTCTCTCACCCCACCTCGGGACCCAGCACCGCGAGGAGCGCCGAGACGACCTGCGCGTGCGGAGGGGCGCTGAGCGTGCGCTCCCCCTCCCGGTAGATCCTGCAGCGCGGGCCGCTCTCCTCCTCCCAGCGCGCCCACGGGTGGGGGCCCGGCGCGACGTCCGTCCCGTTCACGAGGACGGTGGGGGATCCCAACCCGCGCCGGTTCTCCGGGCACGACGGGTCGTCCGAGCTCCACTCGGTCCACACGGCAGGCGCGCCCACCTCCTGGAGCGCGCGCGACAGCGTGGCCCTCGCCCTGTCCACGTGGGGACAGCCGGGGTCGTAGACGAGCTCGACGTGCAGGCGCAGGGCCAGGGAGACCTCCCGCTCCGGAAGTCAGCGTGTCGCGCGGAGGATAGCACACCGGGGCGCCACGCGCCTATCCTTGGGCGCGCGGGTCGAGGTGCGCGGGGGATCACCGAGGAGGCGAGGGCACGATGAGCGGAGCGGGGCGGCTGGAGGCGATCTGGGTGAAGCGGATGAAGATCGGGCCGATGGACCCGGCCGAGACGGCGACGGTCGTCGCGGATCGGGGGATCGTCGGCAACGCGGATCAGGGAGGGAAGCGGCAGGTCACGGTCATCGAGCGCGAGGTGTTCGATCGCATCGCCGAGACGCTCCCCGACGCGCGTCCGATCATGCGACGCGCCAACCTGATGGTGAGCGGGATCCGCCTGGAGGGGGCGCGCGGCCACACCCTCACGGTCGGCGACGTCCGCATCCTCCTCCACGGCGAGACGCGCCCGTGCGAACGGATGGACGAGCAGTGCCCCGGGCTGCGTGCCGCGCTCCGCGAAGGGTGGGGCGGGGGCGCGTTCGGCAGCGTCCTCGACGACGGCGACGTGCGCGTGGGCGACCGGGTGTCGATCGAGGCGCCCCCCGTTCGTCCGGAGGCATAGCGCGGCGGGCGCCGCGCCGTCCCTCGAGACGGAGGATGCTCCGATGCCCCAGTTCCTGATCACGGTCCGCGACATCCCGGGCGGGCTCGACGACGCCGGCCCCGAAGACCTCCAGCGCATGGTCGAGAGCTACCACGCGTGGGGGATGGAGCTCGCCGCGCGCGGGCGGATGGAGCTCGGCCGCAAGCTGCGTGACGACGTGGGGAAGGTCGTGCGCGGCACCGCGGACGGCGGGATGAGCGTCACCGACGGGCCGTTCGCCGAGGGGAAGGAGGTGGTCGGCGGCTTCTGGATCATCCAGGCCGACGACGTCGACGACGCGGTGGCGGCGGTGGCGAGCCACCCGCACCTCGCCCGCGGCAGCCTCGAGATCCGCGAGATCGAGAACCTCGACGACCTGTGAGCGTCGGGCCGCTCGTCGACCACCTCTTCCGCCGGTGCGCCGGACGCCTGGTGTCCTCGCTGACCCGGGCGCTCGGGAGCCGGGAGCTCGACCTGGCCGAGGAGGTGGTGCAGGACGCCCTGGTGCGTGCCCTCCAGCTCTGGCCGTACCGGGGCGTCCCGCGCGATCCCGAGGGCTGGCTCTACCGCGTGGCGCGCAACCGCGCGCTCGACGTGCTGCGCCGGCGCGGGCGCGTCGAGGAGAGCACGGCGCCCGAGCGCCTGGCCGCGCTCGCGCCCCCCGTCGCGGGCGACCCGGGCGCCGGTGACGACGAGCTGGCGATGGTCTTCATGTGCTGCCACCCCGCGCTCCCGTTCGACGCGCGCGTCGCGCTCACGCTGCGCACCGTGGGCGGGCTCTCCACCGACGAGATCGCTGCGGCCTTCCTGACGAGCCGCGCGACCATCCAGCAACGCATCGTACGCGCCAAGCGCGCGATCGCCGAGCGCGGGCTGTCGCTGGACCTGCCCACCGACGGGCTCCCCGCCGACCGCCGCGAGAGCGTGCTCGCCGTCCTCTACCTGATGTTCAACGAGGGGTACGCGGCCACCGACGGCGACGCGCTGGTGCGCGCCGAGCTGTGCGGCGAGGCCGTCCGGCTCGCGCGGCTCCTCGCGGACCACCCCGACCTGGGCGGCCCCGAGGTCGACGCGTTCCTCGCGCTCCTGCTCTTCCAGGCGAGCCGCCTGGCCGTGCGCGCCGGCGACGACGGCGCGCTCACCCTCCTGCAGGACCAGGACCGGGCGCGGTGGGACCGGGGCGCGATCGTGGAGGGGTTCCGCCGCCTGGAGCGGGCGACCTCCGCGACCCGGCTGACGCGCTGGCACCTGGAGGCCGGCATCGCGTCGGGACACGCGGCCGCGTCGTCGTGGGAGGCCACCGATTGGCCGCGCATCCTCGACCTCTACGACCTGCTCGCCGAGCTCGCGCCCTCCCCCGTGGTCGCGCTCAACCGCGCGGTCGCGCTGGCCATGGCGCGCGGTCCGACCGCGGGGCTGGCCGCGCTGGACGGGATCCACCGGTCCGCCCTCCCCGGCTCGCACCTCCTCCCGGCGGCGCGCGGCCACCTGCTCGCGCTGGCGGGCCGGCCGGCCGAAGCGGCCGTGGAGGTGCGGCGCGCGCTCCTGGCGTGCCGGAGCGGGCCGGTGCGCGCGTACCTCGAGCGGCGCATCGCCGAGCTGGAGGAGGCGGCGGTCGAGAGCTCGTAGCGGGAGGTGACGGTCAGCGGCGCCGGGCCACGTCCTCGAGCGCTTCCATCGCGCCGACGATCTGCGCGTCGGTGAGGTACGGGGCAGGACCGAAGCGCAGGTAGGCGCCGCGCGCGTCCGTGTACACGCCGCGCTCGCGGAGCGCGGCGGAGAGCTTGCCGGCCCGCGGCGCCTTGAGCGCGAGGAAGCCCCCGCGATCCTCCATGCGCACGGTCTCGTCCAGCGCGACGATCGAGGAGCGCAGGTCCAGGGAGCGGAAGGTGTCCGCGAGGAGCCCGACCTGGTGCTCGGACACCTCGCGCAGGAGGGACGGGACGAGGCCCTGCGCCTCGAAGAAGTCCATGACCGCGGCCGCGCGGTAGTTGGACGCAGGGTCGTAGGTGGCGCCCGCGAAGCGGGCGCCACCCTCGCCGTACGCCACATGGTGGTCCTTGGCGACCTCCGAGCGCTGGGCGAACTCGCTGTACCACCCGGTGACGACCGGACGCATCCGGCAGTCCGCGGGCGCGCGCAGGAAGCAGTTGCCCTCGCCGAGCTGGAGGTACTTGTAGCCGCCCCCGACCACGAAGGCGCCCTCGAGGCCGTGGTCCGCGAGCCGGAAGGGGATGGCCCCGAGCGCGTGGTACGCGTCCACCAGGAGCTCGGCCCCGTGACGTGCGCAGGTCTCGGCCACCCAGGACAGGCCGGGAACGCAGTGGCCGCGCTCGTAGAACACCGCCGAGGCCAGCACTGCCGCCGTGCGGTCGTCGACCGCGCGCGCCAGACGCTCCGCGGCCCCCCACGCGGGGTATCCCGGCACCTTGACCACCTCGATGCCGGCGACCTCGCCCAGCCGGTCGAGCTGGCGGCGGATCGTGTGGAACTCCGCGTCCGTGGTGACCAGGCGCGGGCGCTCCCGCAGCGGAAGCGCGGAGAGGAAGCGCACCACGAGGGCGTGGGTGCTCGACGCGAGCGCGATCGAGCCGTCAGCGTCCCCGAGGAGGGTCGCGAAGCCGCGGCAGACGCGCGCGTGCTTCTCGAAGGCCGCGCTCCACTTGTCGTCGACCAGCTCCGCGGCGTCGAGCCACGCCTGCTGCTGGGCCTCGAAGCCCACGTCGGGCCACGCCTGATGGGAGTGCCCGGTGAGGAGGGCGCGCTCCGAGACGCGGAACCGGGAGTAGTGCGGCGCGAGGGCGTTCCGGGGCCCGTACAGACGCGCGGGCACGAGGCGGTCGGTCGCTTCCGTGGGCATCGTGACGGAACGCTTCAAAGCTGGGTCCGGATTTCCCACAGGTCGGGGAAGGCCGGCTGGTCGAGGGTCGTATGGAGGTACTTCGACCCCGCGGAGCCTCCCGTACCCCGCTTCGCTCCGATCGTGCGCTCCACCATCCTCACGTGCCGGTAGCGCCACTCCATGATCCCCTCGTCCAGGTCGACCAGGCGCTCGCACAGCTCGGAGCTCCCGGGGTTCGTGCGGTAGATCCGCACGAGGATCTCCTGCACCGCCGTGGAGGCCTCGATGGGCGCTGTGACATCGCGCCCGAGCTGCTCCGCCGGAACGGCGTGACCCTCGCGCGCGAGGTAGCGGAGGAAGGCGTCCCACAGCGTCGGCTCACGCCAGCGCCGCTCCAGCTCCGTGCGGGCACGCGTGCCCTCGGGGAAGCGCTCCACGGACGCGCGCGCCTTCCGGCCCAGCACGAACTCGAGCTGACGGAACTGGTCGGACTGGAAGCCGCTCGCGCTCTCCAGGCGCTCCCGGAAGGTGAGGAACTCCGCGGGCGTCATCGTCTCGAGGATGTCGAGCTGCGCGACCAGCACCTTCAGGATCGTGAGGATGCGCTTGAGCGTGTGCTGCGCGCGGTGCGCGTCGTCGTCGGAGAGGAGGCGGCGGCAGTAGTCGAGCTCGTGGAGGATCTCCCGGAACCAGAGCTCGTAGACCTGGTGGATGATGATGAAGAGCACCTCGTCGTGCTCGCCCTCGCTCCGCCTCGACTGGAGGGAGAGCAGCTCGTCGAGCTTCAGGTAGGACGCGTAGGTGAGGGCTTCCTTCATGCGCGTGCTCAGCGGACACGCCGCGAGAGGTTGCCGAACCGGCGGTAGCCGGTGACGCGGCCGGACGCGTCGCTCGACGCGACCTGGGCTGCGGTCGGCCCCGGAGCGGCGAGCAGCGCGAGGACGGCGAGGACGCGAGCTCGAGGACGCGGCATGCTCCCTCCCGGGGATCGTGGGTCCGGATCGTGATCGCCCAAGATGGAGCCGCGCCGCGTCGCTACGCCACCCGCGCCCTCTGCGCCACGGGCCGCCTCGGCGTGTCGACGAACCAGACCCGATGCGGCGCACGCAGGCTCGGCACCTGGTAGCCCGGGTCGCCGGCCGCCGCGATCGCGGCCTCGACGAGCTCCGTGATGTCCACCTGGTCGGGGTCCGCGAGCATCTGCGGCGCCACGGAGGCCACGACCATCTCGGGGCGAACCAGGCGGATGTGCTCGACCAGGCGCTGCACCACCAGTCGGGGATCGACCTCGTCCAGGCTCCGGTCGCCGAACCCGAGCACGAACGTCTCGCGCACCCCGGCGTCGAGCGTCGCACGCCGCACCCGACCCATCTCCCCCTCCCCCAGCCTCGCGAGCACCAGGGTGGTCTCCGCACCATCCGCTGCGTACGTCGCGAGCGGCCCGTTCGCGGCCAGAGCCGCCTCGTCGGCGTGGGCCATCACCGCCATCAGCTTGAGTCCCCTCATCGTCGCCTCCCCGCCGTGTGTGTCGCTCGATGAGAGATACCGGAAGGTATGGGGTGTGGGCTCAGGCGCGCGCCGCACGAGCGCGCCCCGATGGAGCGTGTCGGGTCCGCCCGCGGGCCGCGAGGTATCGTGCGGCGCTGCGAAAATGCGAAATTCCGAATTTCGCAACGGCCAACGGTCGCCTCCCCCGCCGGCCGGGCCCTACCTTGCGGGCGTCCCCGCACCGCGCACCATCGCCGCCTGGAGATCCCATGGCCGCCCTCCGACCTCTGCGCCTCCCCTCGCTCCGTCTCGTCGTCGCGACCCTTCTGGCCGGCGGGCTCGCGCCGGGGGGAGCGGCCGCGCAGACCGCCCCGCTGCGCGGGCTCGACGGCTACATCGAGTCGGCGATGAAGGACTGGGGCGTGCCGGGGCTGGCGATCGCCGTCGTGAAGGACGACTCGGTGATCTTCGCGCGCGGGTACGGCGTGCGGGAGCTGGGCAGGCCGGGCGCGGTGGACGCGAACACGCTCTTCGCCATCGCCTCGACATCGAAGGCGTTCACGGTCGCGGCGCTCGGGATGCTCGTGGACGAGGGGAAGGTCTCGTGGGACGATCCCGTGACGAAGCACATCCCCGAATTCGAGGTCGCCGACCCGTACGTCACCCGCGAGATGCGCGTGCGCGACCTGCTCACGCACCGCGCCGGTCTCGCGCGCGACGACAACCTGTGGATCGCCGCGCCCTTCGACCGCGAGCAGATCATCCGCCATCTCCGGTACCTGCCGCAGGTGTCGAGCTTCCGCTCCCGGTACGGCTACAACAACCTGATGTTCATCACGGCGGGGGAGGTCGTGGGGCGGGCCTCCGGGACGAGCTGGGACGACTTCGTCCAGCAGCGGATCTTCGATCCGCTCGGGATGACGCGGAGCACGTCGCGCGCCGCGGTCGTCGAGGAGCGGGACAACGTGTCCTCTTCGCACGACGACATCGACGGGGGGATCCAGGTCGTGCCGCGGCGGAACTACGACAACATCGGGGGTGCCGGAGCGATCTGGTCGAGCGTGCGGGACATGGCGCAGTGGCTGCGCATGCACATCGCCGGGGGGACGTACGGCGGCCACCGCCTCCTGTCCGACTCGGTGGTCGCCGAGATGCGCACCCCGCAGACGATCATCCGCCTCGACTCGATCGACCATCGCATGTTCCCCGACACGCACTTCGAGGCGTACGGGTTCGGGTGGGACGTGCAGGACTACCGCGGGCGCACGCTCGTCCACCACTCGGGGTCGATCAACTACACGCGCACGCAGGTGGGCTTCATCCCCTCGGAGGGGATCGGCGTGGTGGCGATCGCCAACCTGTCGAGCAGCGACCTGCAGCTCGCGCTCATGTACCGGGTGCTGGACGCGCTCCTGGGCGCGCCGGCGACGGACTGGAGCGCCCGGTACCTGGAGCTGGCGAAGCGCAATCGCGCCCGGAGCGCGGAGCGCGCCCAGCTCCTGGAGGCGTCCCGGCTCGAGGGGACGTCACCGTCCGTGCCGCTCCACGAGTACGCGGGGACGTACGAGAGCGACCTCTGGGGGGAGCTCGAGGTGACGCAGGAGGGAGACCACCTCGTCATCCACTACTCGCCGGACTTCGTCGCGGACCTCGAGCACTGGCACCACGACATCTTCCGCGGCACGTGGCGGCGCGCCGGCGACGGCCGCTCGTTCGTGACGTTCGCGCTCGACGAGCGCGCCCACATCACGGCGGTGGACGTGGAGGACCTGGGGACGTTCCGGCACACCGAGCGGAGCGGCCGCTGAGGAGACGCTACTCCCCGCCGAAGTGGAACTCGAAGCGCGGGGTGTAGCGCTCGACCGAGCGGTACTGGGGCGGCCAGGGAAGCTCCCACCCCTGCATGGCGGCGGCGTGGCGCGTCCAGTAGGGGTCGAAGATGTGCGCACGCGCGAGGAGGCACAGGTCCGCCCGGCCGGCCGCCACGATCGTGTTGACGTCCATCCAGCTCGACACGTTGCCGACCGCCATGGTGGCGATGCCCACCTCGTGGCGCACCCGGTCGGCGAAGGGCGTCTGGAAGAGGCGGCCGTAGACGGGCCGCTGGAAGGGCACGGTCTGCCCGGCCGACACGTCGATCGCGTCGCAGCCGTGCGCGGCGAGCAGGCGCGCGACCTCGACCGTGTCGTCCGGCTGCATCCCGCCCGGCGCCCAGTCCACGGCGCTGACGCGCACGCTCATCGGCCGCTCGGCGGGCCACACGGCGCGGCACGCGTCGAACACCTCGAGCGGGAAGCGCATGCGGTTCTCGAGGCGGCCGCCGTGCTCGTCCGTGCGCTCGTTCGTGAGCGGCGAGATGAACGACGCGAGGAGGTAGCCGTGCGCCATGTGGATCTCGAGGAGGTCGAAGCCGGCCTCGATCGCGTACTCCGTCGCGCGCACGTAATCCGCCACGACCTCGTCCATGTCGCGGCGCGTCATCGCGCGCGGCGTCTGGCTGCGGTCCGCGAAGTAGGGGATCGGGGAGGCCGACACGACCTCCCACGCCTCCTCCTCGGGGAGAGGCTCGGCGTCACCCTCCCAGAGGAACCTCGTCGCGGCCTTGCGGCCCGCGTGCCCGAGCTGCACGGCGATCTTCGCGTCGGACCAGCCGTGCACGAAGTCGACGACGCGCTTCCAGGCGGCGGCGTGCACGGGGGCGTACAGCCCGGCGCAACCGGTGCTGATGCGCGCCTCGGGGGAGACGTCGGTCATCTCCGCGTAGACCATCCCGGCGCCGCCCACCGCCCGGCTCCCCAGGTGCTGCACGTGCCAGTCGCCGACGGTGCCGTCCTCGGCGCAGTACTGGCACATGGGTGAGACGACGACGCGATTGGGGATCACGAGGTCGCGGAGGCGGAAGGGCGTGAACATCGGGGGCGGGAGCGGGTCGCGCGGCACCGGCACCCCGCTCTGCTCCTCGGCGCGCGCTGCGACCCAGGCGTCGACCTCGGCGGTGAAGGCGGGGTCGCGCACCTTCAGGTCGGCGTGCGTGATGCGCAGGCTGCGGGTCAGGAGCGTGAAGGTGAGCTGCACGGGGTCGAGGTCCATGTAGCGCTCGGTGGCCTCGAACCACTCGAGGCTCGCCTGCGCCGCGCGCTGGAGGGACTCGACCTGGGGGCGGCGCCCGGCCTCGTAGGCGGCGAGGGCGCGGGCGATGGGATGGGAGGCCGATCGGGGCATGGCCTCGCCCTCGGGTTCGTGCGACCCCTGTTGGTGGGGGGCGCCCCGGTCGTCGCATTCCGCGATCAGGGCGTCCCGCAGCGCGATCGCGTCCATCATCGCCATCCTCGTGCCCGACCCCACCGAGAAGTGCGCCGTGTGCACCGCGTCCCCGAGGAGCACCACCTTCCCGCTCGACCACCGCTCGCAGCGGATGGTCGGGAAGCTCCGCCACACCGACCGGTTCCGCACCAGCGCGTGGCCGTCGAGCTCCCGGGCGAAGAGCGCCTCGCAGTAGGCGGCCGTCTCCTCCTCGCTCGCCTCGTGCATCCCCGCCGCGCGCCACGTCTCCTCCGTGCACTCCACGATGAACGTGCTCGCGCCCGTCTCCCCCCGCTCGTACTGGTACGCGTGCACGCGCCAGAGCCCGTGCTCGTTCGTGCGGAAGTAGAAGGTGAACGCGGGGAAGGGCTTCGTCGTCCCCAGCCACACGAAGCGGTTGGGGCGCCAGTCGACCGTGGGGCGGAAGTCGTGCTCGAGGAGCGCGCGCACGGTCGAGTTCACGCCGTCGGCGCCCACGATCAGGTCGGCGTCGCCGGCCGCGCCCAGGTCGGACAGCTCGGTCCGGTAGCGCACGTCGACGCCCACCAGCGCCGCCTGCTCCTGCAGGACGCGCAGGAGCGTGTGCCGGCCCATCCCCGCGAAGCCGTGCCCGGTCGAGCGGATCACCTTTCCGCCGTAGTGCACGTCGATGTCGTCCCAATGCACGAAGTGGTCGGTGATCGCCCGATACGTCGCCTCGTCGGCGCTCTCCACCTGCGCGATCGTGGCGTCGCTGAACACCACGCCGAACCCGAACGTGTCGTCCGCGCGGTTCCGCTCCAGCACCACGACCTCGTGGGCCGGATCCGCCCGCTTCATGAGGATCGCGAAGTACAGCCCGGCCGGCCCGCCGCCGACGCACACGATCCTCACGCGCCGGCCTCCCTCGCGGCCTGTGCCTCCTTCGCGTCCGCGAGGATCCGCCCGGCCACGATGAGGTGCTGGATCTCGGTGGTGCCCTCGTAGATGCGCAGCGCCCGCACCGAGCGGTACAGCCGGTCGACCACGCTCGACGCGAGCACGCCCTTCCCCCCGAGGATCTGCACCGCCTGGTCGATCACGCGCTGCGCGGCCTCCGTCGCGTACGCCTTCGCCATGGCCGCCTCGAGCGTGATGCGCTCGGCGCCGTGGTCCTTCTCCCACGCCGCCCGGTAGACGAGCAGCCGCGCCGCGTCGAGCTCGATCGCCATGCGCCCGAGCTTCTCCTGGACGATCTGGAAGTTGGCGAGCGGCTTGCCGAACTGCTCCCGCGCCAGCGCGTGGTCGAGGGCCTCGTCGAGCGCGCGGCGGGCCATCCCGCACGCCGCCGCCCCCACGGTCGGGCGGAGCTGGTCGAGCGTGGCCATCGCGAGCTTGAAGCCGGCGCCGACCTCGCCGATCACCGCCGAGCCCGGTACCCGGCACCCCTCGAAGACGATCTCGCCGAGCGGGTGCGCCGCGCTCATCACCTGGGCGCCCGCGAACGCGAGCCCTGGGGTCTCGGCCGGCACGAGGAAGGCGGTGATCCCGCGGCTCCCGCGCTCGGGGTCGGTCGACGCGAAGGTCACGTACCAGTCCGCGATCCCGGCGTTGCTGATGAGGCACTTCCGCCCGTCGAGCACCCACCCGTCGCCGTCGGGCGTCGCGCGCGTCCTCAGGCTCGCGGCGTCGGAGCCGGCCTCGGCCTCCGTGATCGCGAACGCCCCCATCGCCTCGCCGGCCAGCCCGGGCGCCGCCCATCGGTCCCTCTGCTCGTCCGTCCCGGCGAGGAGGAGCGGCGTGATCCCGAGCCCCTGCAGCGCCCACACCGCGTCCGCGAGGGGCGATGCGGCCGCCACCGCCTCGCGGGCCAGGCAGCAGCCGCGCAGGTCGCGCACACCGATGGGCGCGTAGAGCCCGTCCCTCCCCATCGCAGCGAGGAGGTCGCGCGCCTCGGTCCGCCCGGCGGCGTCGCCCGTGGGCTCGGCGCGCGGCGCCAGCTCCGTCCGGGCGAAGGCCGACACCTCCCGGGCCCACGCGGCGTGCCGCTCGTCGAGCAGGGCACGCACGCCGTGCGTATCCACCGGCCTCACAGGAACTTCGCCTCGCGCTTGCCCACGAACGCCTCGTACGACTCGCGGAAGTCCGGGTGCATCATGAGCGCGGCCTGGATCTGGGCCTCCGCCTCGAGCGCGGACGGGAGATCCATGGCGGCCTCGCGCACGAGCGCGTCCTTCGTGATCTCGATCGCGAACGACGGGCCCTTCGACAGCTTGCGCGCCAGCTCCAGCGCGGCGGGCAACGCCTCCCCGTCCGGCACCACCCGGTTGTAGAGGCCGATGCGGTGCGCCTCCGCGGCGCTGACGAAGTCGCCCGTCATGAGGAGCTCGGACGCCTTCGCGAGCCCGACGATGCGCGGGAGCATCCACGCGGCGCCCATGTCGGCGCCGGACAGGCCGACGCGCGTGAACAGGTACGCGATCTTCGCCGACTCGGCCGCCACGCGCATGTCGCACGCGGTCGCGATGACCGCGCCCGCGCCCGCCACGGTCCCGTTCAGCGCGCCGATCACGGGCTTGCGGCACGCGCGGATCTCCCGGACGACGTCGCACGTCATGCGCGTGAACTCGAGGAGCCCGCGGAAGTCGCGCGCGAAGAGCGCGCCGATGATGTCCTCGACGTCGCCGCCCGAGCAGAACGCCCGGCCGGCCCCGGTGATCACGACCGCGCGCACGGACTTCTCCCCGGAGAGGGCCGGGAAGACGCGGCGCAGCTCGTCGTAGACCTCGAAGGTGAGCGCGTTGAGCCGCTCGGGTCGGTCGAGCGTCAGCGTCGCGACGCCCGCGTCGCCGTCGAGCTCACAGCGGAAGGATCCAGGCTCGAACACGTCGTCGTCCCTCGTCGATGGTGGATTGGCGCGGGCGATCCGCGCGGTCTACGCGCTGAAGTCGCGGATGATCGCGGTCGCCTCGATCTCGACCTTGGCGCGTGGGTCCACGAGGGCCTGGACCTGCAGGAGCGCCATGGCCGGATAGTGACGGCCCATGTGCGCGCGCCAGGCGTCGCGCAGCTCGGCGCGGCGCGCCCTGTACTCCGCCACGTCGGTCACGTAGACCACGATGCGTCCGATGTCCTCGGGGCCGCCGCCCGCCTCGCGCACGACCGTCACGGCCTTGTGCAGCGCCACGGAGAACTGCTCGACGAAGTCGTCCTCGTCCACCGCGCCCTCGCGCGCCGACGCGTCCTGCCCGGCCACGAAGAGGATGCGCCCGTCCGCCGGCCCCAGCATGCCGTTCGTCCAGCCGCGCGGCTCCCCGAGCTCCTCGGGGTTGATCGCGTCCCAGGTCACGTCGCTTCGCCCTTTCCGTCGATCACGATGGCCTCCCCGTTGATGTCGCGCGATCCCTCCAGGCACAGCTCCACGATCCGCTCGGCGACCTCGGCCGCCCGGATCAGGCGCGGCTGGCCGGCCTCCTCGAGCAGCATGCGCAGCGCCTCGTCACGCCCCACCTCCGCGCGCCTCATGATGCGCTGCAGCGACTCGTCCGTGAGCGGCGTGTCCACGTAGCCGGGACAGACCGCGTTGACCGTGACGCCGCGGCCGGCGACCTCGGCCGCCACCGAGCGGGTGAAGCCGACGACCGCGTGCTTCGAGGCCGCATACGCGGCGACGTAACGCGCGCCCTCGACGCCCGCCACCGACGCGACGTTGACCACGCGTCCCCAGCTCCGCTCGACCATCCCGGGCACGAGCGCCTGGGTGCACAGGAACGTGCCGGTGGCGTTCACGGCCATGAGGTGGTTCCACTCGACGAGCGTGATGCGCTTGAGCGGGTTGGAGGTCGCGGTCCCGGCGTTGTTGACGAGGATGTCGACGTGACCCATCGCCTCGCGCGCGCCGAGCGCGACGTCGCGCACGTCGTACGGCCGCGTCACGTCGCAGCGGAAAGCGTACGCCTCGTAGCCACCCTTGCGCAGGTCGGCCGCGACCTCGACGACCTGGTCCATGTTCCGCGCCGCCAGCGCGACCGCCGCGCCCGCCCGCGCGAGCGCGAGCGCCGCCGCGGCACCGATCCCCCGCCCGGCCCCCGTGATGAGGGCCGCCCGACCGGTCAGCTCCTTCACGGCGCCCCCAGCGCCCCGCGCACCGCCTCCGCCAGGAGCGCGCCGAGGGTGCGTACCGTCTCCCTCCCCTCCTCCGCCGTGGCGTCTGCGGGCCACCCGAAGTAGGCCCGCGGCCCGCCGGCCTCGGCGAATGAGCGCGCGCCCGAGCGGATCGCCGTCGACAGCGAGGCCGGGACCGGCGCGAGGCCCGCCGCGACCTCGGCACGCACCCGCGCGGGCGCCTCGGCGAGCACCACGCTCCCCTCGAAGCGGCCGGCGTGGCAGGCCCCCGTGCGGAACTCCTCGGTGAGGCGCTCGGCCAGGGCCCGGCGCGTCAGGTCGGCGAACGCGATCGGCATCCCGGCGACGGGCTCGGCGCACGCCGCGCGCAGCGAGGCGAGGTGCCCGGGGTCGAGGTGCGCGTTCGCGACGGCCAGGGCCGCGAAGCCCTGGGCCGCGAGCGACGACGCGATCTCCCGGACGAGGGTGGTGACGGTCGTCGCGGAGACGCTCACCGTCCCGGGAAACGCCTCCGCGAAGCCGGCGTGCGTCGTCCACAGCGCCGGCAGGAGCGCGGCCCCCATCCCGTCGTCCGCCAGCTCCTGGGCGCAGGCGCGCGCCATCGCCTCGGCGATGATGACGTCGGTCGCGAGCGGGAGGTGGGGTCCGTGCGCCTCCATCGCCCCGACGGGCAGGATGGCGATCACCCGCGATCGATCGAGGGCGTCCACCTCCTCCCAGGTCATGTCGGCGAGTCGGTGGATCGGCATCCGTCTCTTCGTGGGGTGCGCGGTGCTCGAATTGACCGCTATTCTAGCCCTGCCCTATCCTCACGCACCATGACCCTCCCGCCTCCCGAACGGCTCAACGTCGCGGAGTACTTCCTCGGCGACCGCATCGCTTCCGGCCAGGAGGGGAGGCGCGCGCTCCTCACCGACGCGGGGGCGCACAGCTACGGCGACGTGCAGCGCCTGGCCAACCGCTACGGCAACGCCCTCCTCGCTGCCGGGGTGCGACCGGAGGAGCGGGTCCTCCTCGCGCTTCCCGACGGCGTCGACTTCGTGGGTGCGTTCTTCGGCGCGCTGCGCATGGGCGGCGTGGTGATCATGCTCAACCCCGAGCTCGGCCGCGAGCAGGTCCGGTACTTCTACGAGTACACGGGCGCGCGGGCGATCCTGGTGGACGCGGCCGCGGCGGACGCGTTCCGGGAAGCGGCCGGGGAGGTGCGCCACCCGCCCCGCCTCCTCGAGGTCGGGAGCACGACCTTCACGCGCGAGGTGGAGGCGGCCTCCGAGGAGCTGGATCCCTGGCCCTCGCATCGCGACGACCCGGCCATCTGGCTCTTCAGCGGAGGGACGACCGGGAACCCGAAGGGCGTGGTGCAGCCGCACCGCTCGTACGTGAACACCACGGTGCGGTACGGGCACGGCATCCTGGCGATGGCGCCCGACGACGTCACGATCTCCGTGCCGAAGCTCTTCTTCGGCTACGCGACCGGGATCAACCTCCTCTTCCCCTTCAGCGTCGGCGCCACCGCGGCGCTCTTCCCGGAGCGCTGCACCCCGTCGACGCTCTTCGACAAGATCGAGCGCTTCCGGCCCACCGTGCTCGTGAACGTCCCCACGATGGTCGGCAAGCTCCTCGCGGAGCCGGGCGCGGCGACGCGGGACGTCTCCTCGCTCCGGCTCGCCACCTCCGCGGGCGAGGCGCTCCCGGAGGAGCTCCACCGACGGTGGGGCGAGACGTTCGGGGTGCCGCTCCTGGACGGGATGGGGACGTCGGAGATGTGGCACATCTTCATCTCCAACCGCGTCGGCGACGTACGTCCCGGCACCCTCGGGAAGGTGGTGCCGGGCTACCGGGTCGAGGTGAGGGACGAGGACGGCGTCGAGCTTCCCCGCGGCGAGGTCGGGCGCATGTGGGTACGGGGCGGGTCGCGCGCGATCGGCTACTGGCGCCACCACGAGAAGACGCTGGAGGCCTTCCAGGGCGAGTGGTACGCGTCGGGCGACATGATCTCGATGGACGAGGCGGGGTGGGTCACGTACGGAGGCCGCGCGGACGACATGCTCAAGGTGAGCGGGAAGTGGTTCAGCCCGCGCGAGCTGGAGGACTGCCTGCTGACCCACGCCGCGGTGGCCGAGGTGGCGGTGGTGGGCATCGCCGACGCGGAGGGGCTGGTCAAGCCGCACGCCTTCGTGGTCGTCGCCCGGGACGCCGAGGCCGGCGCCCCGCTCGAGGCGGAGCTGCAGGGGTGGGCGAAGGAGCACCTCGAGGCCTACAAGTACCCGCGCGGCGTGCACTTCCTCGACGAGCTCCCGCGCACGCACCTGGGGAAGGTCGACCGGGGCAAGCTCGCCCGCAGGATGAGCGGGCGCGGATGAGCGGGCGCGGATGAGCGGGCGCGGATGAGCGCCCCGGCGCCGCGCGTCTTCTGCATCCCCGCGACGGCCGCCCCGGTGGTCGCGGTCCTGCGGCGCGGCCCGAGCGACTGGTTCCACGTCGGCCGGTGGACGCTCGACCCGCCCTCCTTCGAGCCGGGCGCGTGGTTCCGCGGGCAGCTCTATCCCCAGAAGTGCGACCTGTCCCCGGACGGCCGCTGGCTCCTCTACTCCGCGCTCGACGGCGGAGCCACCTGGGCCGCCGGCACCATCTACGAGGCGGTGTCGCGCCTTCCGTGGCTGCACGCGCTCGCGGCGTGGAACGCCGGCACGACGTACACGCGCGGGCTGCGCTTCGTCGCGCGCGGGGAGGGGGTCGACGTGGGTGCCCCGGACGTCGGCGACGCCGCGCCCCTCCTGCAACGCTGGGCGGTAGCGCCCAACCGCGCCGAGCAGTTCGCGGTCGAGCGGCGGCGCGGCTGGGCCGAGAGCGAGGACTCGGAGCCGCGCCGTCCGTCCGACGCGTGGGACGAGCGACGGAGCGCGCGCATGGAGAAGGACCGCCCGGGGGGTGGGTGGACGCTCCGCGTGGAGGGCTCGTACGCGGCGTTCCGCGACGCCCCGCGACTGCGCGAGCCCGCCGTGTACTCGCTGTGGAGCGGCGCGGACGTCGAGGTGCTCGAGGGCGTGCAGTGGGCGGATTGGGACGCGACCGGCCGCCTTCTCCTGGCCACGGTCGACGCGCGCCTCGAGATCCACGACGACCCCGGCGCGCGCGGCGCACCCTCCTTCGCGCACGCCCTGAGCCCGCACCGTCCCTCCCCCGAGCCTCCGCCCGCGTGGGCGAAGGCCTGGTAGGGCCCAGGGAAGCGGCCCGCCCCGCCATCTCCCCGGCGCGCGGCGTCGCCTTATCTTCGTGCACGCTCGACGCCGTCGCCGCCCGCCGGGATTCGCACCATGCTCCCCTCGATCAGCCTCCTCGCCGCCCTGCTCCTCGTCGTCCACGCGCCGGACGGGCCTCCGGCTCCACGAAGGTGGGGGAGCACCGGCCACGAGATGGCCGCGCGCGCGGCCGTCCGCGCCCTCCCGGACGGCATGCCCGACTTCTTCCGCGCCGCGGGCGAGCAGCTCGTCTACCTCGATCCGGAGCCGGACCGGTGGCGGAGCCGCGAGCTCACGACGATGGACCAGGCGTGGAGCTACGACCATTACATCGACTGGGAGAACGTGCCGCCCGGCGCGCTGGACGCGCCCGACCGCTACACGTTCATCCAGAGGCTGCACCAGGCGGGGATCGACCGGCCCGAGCGCGACGTCGGCTTCCTGCCGTACCGCATCCTCGAGCTCTACCAGAGGCTGACGACGGAGTGGCGGCTCTGGCGCGCGGAGGCCGATCCGCAGCGCAAGGAGTGGATCGCGGCGCGCATCGTCAACGACGCCGGCATCCTCGGCCACTACGTGACCGACGCCGCGAACCCGCACCACACCACCATCCATCACAACGGGTGGGCCGACGGCGTGCCCAACCCGAACGCCTACACCACGGACCGGCAGTTCCACCACCGCTTCGAGACCTCGTTCGTGGAGGCGCACGTGCGCCAGGCCGACGTGGACCGTCGGGTCCCGAAGGCCTCCAACACCGTGGAGGCGCGCGCCGCCGTCCTCGCGCACATCCGCGCCTCGCACGACCAGGTCGAGACGCTCTACCAGCTCGAGAAGCGCTACGGGTTCGACCCGGACGCGGGGGCGCGCCCGCAGACGCGGGACTTCGTGGCGGACCGACTGGCCGCGGGTGCGTCCATGCTGCGCACGCTCTGGTGGTCGGCGTGGATGGAGAGCGCGTCGGCCCCGTGAGCATGGCGGGTCCCGATCCTTCGTGGCGGATCGGCGGGCACGCGCCGCGGGCACGGAAACCTTGCCAAGGAGCCCCGCGTCTATAGGAGTTGTGGGCGAGACGGGTCCGTAGGGGATCGGGCAGACGGGGTTCGGCGGACGGAGGCGGCGATGGCGGCCGACCAGCGGCAACGGGGTGTGGGAGGATCGGGGGGACCCTTCGAGGTCCTGGACGCCACGCTGAACATCTACGCGTTGGCGAACGGGATGGACCTCGTCAAGGAGCCCACCAGGCGCACCCTCGGCTGGTACCGGGAGGGCCTGGAGCGCGGGATCCTCATCGAGGCCGCGCCCTCCGGGGCGCTCTCCGTCCGGGCCGCCTGCTGGAAGACGTCGAACCCGGCCACCCGTCGGACCGCGACGCTGCACGAGGACCTGCTCCCGGCCGACCTCGCCAGTCGGATCTCCACCATCCTGGAAGCGGCGCTGGAGGCCGCGAACGGGCTCGCGCTGGAGGCCGCCAACGGCCTCTGACATCGGGCGGCTCGAGGCCCGCGTCACCGACTGCCGCCGCTGCCCGCGCCTCGTGCGCTGGCGCGAACAGGTCGCCCGCGAGAAGCGGGCGTCCTTCCGGGACGAGGAGTACTGGGGCCGACCTGTGCCGGGCTTCGGCGATCCCCGGGCCCGGGTGCTCGTGGTGGGGCTCGCGCCCGCGGCGCACGGTGCCAACAGGACCGGGCGGATGTTCACGGGGGACCGCTCGGGCGACTGGCTCTATCGGGCGCTGCACCGCGCCGGCTTCGCCAGCCAGCCCGGTTCGGCCCACCGCGGAGACGGCCTCCGCCTCGAGGACTGCTTCGTCACCGCCGCGGTCCGCTGCGCGCCCCCGGCCAACAAGCCCACGCCCGCCGAGCGCGACGCATGCGCCCCCTGGCTGGGTGCCGAGCTGGACCTCCTGGCGCGCGTCCGGGTCGTCGTCGCGCTCGGGAGCTTCGCGTGGGCGCAGACGCTGCGCATCCTCGCCGGACGGGGCGTGGCCGTCCCCGTGCCCCGTCCGAAGTTCGGCCACGGCGTGGAGGTGCGGCTCGAGGCCGGCCCCATGCTGATCGCCTCGTACCACCCCAGCCAGCAGAACACCTTCACCGGCACGCTCACCGCGGAGATGTTCGACGCGATCTGGGCCCGGGCACGGGCCCTCGCGCGCGGCTGAGCCCTCCTCGCGGTGCCCATCCCGGCCCGGTACTTTGCCGGCATGCGAAGCCGAGCCCCCTCGACCCTCGCCGCGCTCTTCCTCATCGCCGCCTGCGCGGGGGAGCCCGGAGCGCCCGCGATCGCCGTCGCGCCCGGCGACGATCTGCGGGCCCTCCTCGACACGCTGCGGGGCCCCGCCACCATCCGCCTCGCGCCCGGCGACTACCACCTCGAGGCGGTCCCCTTCACCGACTCCACCTGCGGCAACTGCCAGGACGCGAGCGAGGACGTGCCCGCCACGCGCGGTCTCCTCCTGAGCGGCGACGGCATCACGCTCGCCGGCACCGCGGCGCCCGAGGTCGTGCTGCACACGCACGCCGGATACGGCGTGCTCTTCGACGGGTGCGACGCATGCGCGCTCGAGCGCGTCACCGTGACCGACGGGGTGCGCGATCCGGACGGGCGCGCCACGGACGCGGGCATCGTGGTCCGCAACGGCCGCGTGAGGGTGTCGGACTGCGTGGTCCGCGACAACCTGGGCGACTCCGCGACCGTGCACACCGTGGTCGTCGGCATCATGGGGGTGGCGGTGCGCGAGGGGGGCGACGCGACCGTGCGCGGATGCCGGATCGAGCGCAACTCGTGGGACGGGATCACGGGCTACCGGGATGCACGCATCGTCGCGCGCGACAACGTGGTGGACGGGGTGGACGAGGCGCACGGCGCGCAGATGGGGGGCGGGCGCGGCGTGGGGATCGGCCTGACGTGGAACGCCAACGGGGACATCCGGGGCAACCTGGTCACGCGCTACTGGAAGGGGATCGGCGTCTTCGTGGACGCGCGCGCGGCGATCTCGGGCAACGTCGTGGAGGACGTCCTCACCTGGGGGCTGGCGTACTGGGGGCCCGACGGCGGAAGGCCCGTCGCGCGCATCACGGACAACGCGGTCTTCGGGACGGGCGCCTGCGGGGCGATCGTGGACCGCGCCGTGCCCTGGGAGGCGGACGCGCCGGGGCACGCGACGCTCGAGGGCATCCCGACGGACGGCCCCGGCGCGCTGGTGGGCAACGCCTTCGTGCGCACCGGCGAGGACGAGCGCTACGACTCGGGCGAGCCCTACTGCATGCAGCGCCCGATCGCGCGCCACGCCGTGCCGGACGGCTTCACGATCGAGGACAACATGATCTGGGACGTGCGCCAGCCCGGTCCCCTGCCGAAGGACGACACCCTCGACGCCGAGAGCTTCCGCGCGCGCGTCGCGCCGCTGGCCCGGAGCCTGGCCGCGTCGCCGGCGCTCGCCGGATCACGCTTCGTCGGCGCTTTCGGACCCGCGCGGTGAGGCGCGCGACGGCCGCCCGTGCCGGGTCGGCGGGGACGCCGACGGGTGCCGCCGCGGGCGGCTCGGAGCCGGAGGCGCGTCTGCGCGCGCTGGCCCGACCGGACAAGTGGTTCCTCTCGGCCGGGGAGGGCTTCCTGTGGGCCCCGCCCTTCCCGGGATGGCTGCACCGCCCCGGCTTCTGGGACCCCGCGCACGTCTGGCACTATCCGCTCGGGCCGCTCTTCTCGGTGGCGCTCGTCGCCGCGGACGGCCGCGCCGACGCGCTCGAGCGCGTCTCGAGCGATTGGCGCCCCGACCGGCTCGAGGTGGTCTGGCGCGCCGCGTCCGGCGCCACGGCCACGGAGCGGCGCTACGTGCTCCCTGGGGGGCGGTTCTGCTCGGCATGGGACGTGGACCTGGGCCACGCCGTCGGCGCGCAGGGGGCGATCCAGCGTCTCGTCGCCTTCACCGCCGTGCGGGGCGACAGCGTGCGCGCGCTCCTGCGGTCCGGGGCGGGCGTGGGCTGGACGACGACGCTCCACGACCGGAAGGACGGCACGCTCGACGTCGCCGTCCGGCTCGAGGCGGTGGCCCAGGGCGCGCCGGGCGCCGCGGCCGCTGGGAGCGGCGCGCCCGTCTGGTGCGCCTCGCTCCGCTCCGAGGGTGCGGCCGACCCGGAGTGGTCGACGTCACCCTTCGTGGAGCTCGTGGGTGCGCGGGGGGGCTTCGTGCCTCCCGGCTCGCTGTCGCTCGAGGGCGTCTCCGCGCGTGGATGGGTGCACGTGGCCGTCGCGGCACCGGACCCGGGCCGCGGCGGCGACGGGCCCGACGTGGTCTTCGTGCTCACCGTGGAGGCGCAGGGTCTCGACGCATCGGCGTCCGACCGGGCGGAGCGAGCCGACGCGCCGGGGCCGGAGCGGGCCGGGCGAGCCGACGCGCCGCTCCCCGCCCGCTCCACCGCCCTGTGGGCGGAGGCGATCGCGGCGTATCCGCGCTTCTCCTGCTCGGACCCCTGGCTCGAGCGCTACTTCGACTACCGGGTGTACGGGCTCCGGCTCAACCGCATCGAGGGCGGGGTCGGGCGCATCCCCTGGCCGGCCGTGGCGGAGGGACCGGAGTACTTCCACCTGCCGATCACCTACTCCGCCCAGTGCCACATGATGGAGACGCGCTGGGCGGCCGACCCGGGCACGGCGCGCGGCTCCATCCTCAACTTCCTCGGCGCGCAGCGTCCCGACGGCTCCCTCCCGGGGCGCCTCTACGTGAACCACGAGACCGGGGAGGACTTCTACCACGCCGACTGGGCGGACGCGGCGCTCGCCGTGGACGCGCTCCACCCCGACGCGGCCTTCCTGGAGACGGTGTACGCGGGGCTCGGCCGCTACGCGGATTGGCTGCGCGCCGAGCGCGACCCGGAGGACTCGGGTATGGTCACGGTGGTGAACCACTACGAGACCGGCCAGGAGTACATGTCGCGCTACATCGCGGTCGACGCGGCCTCGGACGTCGCCGAGTGGGAGCCACGCCTGCGCCTCAAGGGCGTGGACGTCACCGTGTACACGTACCAGCTCCTGCGCGGCCTCGCGTCGATGGCCGACCGGCTCGGGCGCTCCCGCGACGCGCGCGCCTGGGGTGGGCGCGCCGAGCGCGTCGGGCGCGCGCTCCTCGACGCGATGTGGAACGCGGACGCCGGGATCTTCTCCGACGTGGACGGCGCTACCGGCGCGCGCACCGGCGTGAAGGCGGCCGTCTGCTTCTACCCGCTCCTCACCGACCTCCTGGACGAGGAGCGGGTCGCACGGCTCCTCGCGCACCTCACGGATCCCGCGACCTTCGCGACCGCGTTCCCCCTTCCGTCGTCCTCCGTGGACGACCCGCTCTTCAGCGCCGAGGGGCTGTGGAAGGGAAAGCGGCACAACTGCCCGTGGAACGGGCGCGTCTGGCCGATGACGAACAGCCACGTGGTGGAGGGGCTGATCCGCCAGTGGCACCGGGGGCGTGCCGCGACGGGCCCGATCGCCGCCCACCTCCTCTCCCGTTTCGTGCGCATGATGTACCACGACGGCGACCTCGAGCGCCCGAACTGCTACGAGCACTACCACCCGTACACCGGCCACGCGTGCGTCTTCCGCGGGATCGACGACTACCAGCACTCGTGGGTCCTCGACCTGCTCGCCCGCGGGGTGTGCGGCGTGGAGCCCGGTGCGGACACGCTGCGGATCCATCCCCTGCCCATGGGGCTGGAGGAGGCGGGCTTCCGCGGGCGCCTGCGCGGCCGCGACGTGGCGGTGCGGGTGCGCGGCGACGGGGTGGAGGCGCGCGTGGACGGCTCGCTCCTGCGCGGCACGGTGGGCACGCCGCTGGAGGTGGCATGGTAGGCGTCTCGCTGCGCGGCCTGACGAAGCGCTTCGGCGAGGTGGTCGCGGTGCACCCGCTCGACCTCGACGTCGAGGACGGCGAGTTCCTCGTCCTCCTCGGGCCGTCCGGATGCGGGAAGAGCACGGTGCTGCGCATGATCGCGGGGGTGGCCGAGCCCTCGGCGGGCGAGGTGTGGATCCGCGACCGCTGCGTGGACGGCATCGAGCCGGCCGACCGCGACATCGCGATGGTCTTCCAGAGCTACGCGCTCTACCCGCACATGACGGTGCGCCAGAACCTCTCGTTCGGGCTGCGCATGCGGCGCACCGCACGGGAGGAGGTCGCGCGCAAGGTGGCGTGGGCGTCCTCGCTCCTCGGCCTGGACCGGCTGCTCGACCGCCGCCCGGGGCAGCTCTCCGGCGGCCAGCGGCAGCGCGTCGCGCTGGGCCGGGCGATGGTGCGCGAGCCGGCGGCCTTCCTCTTCGACGAGCCGCTCTCCAACCTCGACGCGCGCCTGCGCGCCGAGATGCGCGACGAGATCGCCGGGCTGCACCGCCGCCTGGGCACGACGATGATCTTCGTGACGCACGACCAGGTCGAGGCGATGTCGCTGGGCCAGCGGATCGCGATCCTCGACGAGGGCGTCCTGCAGCAGGTGGGCTCGCCCCTCGACGTCTACCGCGAGCCAGCCAGCCTCTTCGTGGCGCGCTTCGTGGGCTCGCCCACGATGAACACGGCGCAGGGGTTCGTCGGCGACGACGGCTCGGGTGCGACGTTCGTGGGGTGGGGGCTCACCCTGCCCTGCAGCGTGAGCGAGATCGGCTCCACGGACTCCGAGCGCGGCCACGCGGTCGTGCTGGGCGTGCGCCCGGAGGACCTCGAGGTCGGGGCACCGGGCACCACGGCCGGCCACCTCGACACGGAGGTCCAGCGCGTCGAGGCGCTCGGCAGCGAGATCCTCGTGCACGTCCCGGGGCCCGGGGAGGTGCCGTGGATCGCGCGCACGCCCGCGGACCACCCGGTGCGCGTCGGCGACCACGTGTCGCTGCGCATCCGCGTGGAGCACGCGCACCTCTTCGACGCGGAGAGCGGCCGCCGACTCGGCATGCTCGGAAGGCGGGCGTCGTCGTGAGCGGCCGCGCGCTCTTCGCCTGGGCGACGGCCGCGGCGCTGGCCGGGTGCGCCGGGAGCGCCGAGGAGGCGGTGACGCTGCGCGTGCTGCACTGGGCGGGCGACTACGAGGTCACCACCGAGCAGGCCATCGCGGATCGCTTCGCGGCCGACCACCCGGGCGTGCGCGTGGTCGTCGAGTCGGTGGTCACCAACTACGACGAGAAGCTCCTCACGTCGATCGCGTCGGGCTCCCCGCCCGACGTGTTCCTCCTCGACGGGCCCGACATCCCGACGATCCTCGACCGCGGCCTCGCGCTCGACCTGACCCCCTACCTCGCGCGCGCCGGGTACGATCCGGCCCGGGTCTTCCCCCAGGTGATGGAGGGCTTCGAGCGGGGCGGCAGGGTCTTCGCGCTCCCCAAGGACTTCACGCCCATGGTGCTCTACCTCAACCTGGGCGTCTTCGAGCGCTTCGGCGTGGCGCCGCCGTCCGCGGAGGGGTGGACGTGGGACGAGTTCCTGGCCAAGGCACGTCGGCTCACCCGCGACGTGGACGGCGACGGCCGCACGGACGTGTACGCGATCGACTTTCCCCGGAACCTCTACCAGTGGATCCCGTGGGTGTGGTCCGGCGGCGCCGACATCCTGAGCCCCGACGGGCGGCGCGCCACCGGCTACCTCGACTCCGCGCCCACCGTGCGCACGTTCGCGTTCCTGACGGATCTGGTCACGGCCGCGCACGTCACCCCGGGCGTGCACTTCCTCGAGACCGGCGACCCCGCGCGCGAGGCGCGCTTCGCCACCGGCGGGCAGGCGATGCTCCTTTCCGGCCACTGGACGCTCCAGCTCCTGACCGGGAACATGGCCGCCGCCGAGCTCCGCCTGGGCGTGGCGCCCATCCCGCACGAGGCCTCCGCGGAGCCGGCCACCGTCCTCTACGCGTCGGGGTGGGCCGTACCCGCCAACGCGCCGCACCGACGCCTGTCCGTGGAGCTCGCCGCGTGGCTCGGCTCGGAGGAGGCGCAGCGCATGCGCGCGTCGACGCGGCTCGGGATCCCCGCCTTCCGCGACGTCGCCGAGCAGGTCGCGGCGAGCGACCGCACCGGGATCGAAGCCGAATTCCTCCGCCAGGTCGCGGACGGGAGGGTGACGTGGGGCGCGCGGGTGCGGGACTTCTACGAGGTCGAGGAGCTGACCTTCCAGATCATGGACCGACACCTGCTGCGCGGCGATCCGCTCGACGAGACCGCCGCGGAGGTGGCGGCGCAGGTGGACGAGGTGCTCGCCCGATGAGCTCCGCCCCTTCCCGGACGCGGCGCGCCCTGGGCGCGAGCGCCTTCGCCGCGCTCGCCCTCGCGCTGGTCCTCTTGTTGCGCCAGGCGGTCGCGTCCGTGGGTGCCGCGTCGGACGCGCTGCTCGAGGCCGGGGCCTCCTCGGCCGTCGCGCTCGTCAGCCTCACCGACGTGTCGACGGCGGGCGCGCTCTTCGGCGACCGCCTCGAGGTGGACACGCGCGTGGAGGCCGGGCTCGATCGCCCCGTGCTCCACGGGGACCGGGCGCGGGCCGCGCGCTACGACGCGGACGGGTGGGGCGTGGTCGGGACGCTGACGTTGGCACGCCGCCCCGGGACCTCCTCCGGCCTCCCGCTCTGGCTCGCCCTGCTCGGGCTGGCGGCGTCGGGCGGGCTCGCGTACGCGGCCGTGCTGCTGACGTCTCCGGGCAGGCGGCGCGCGGGCGCGCTGGTCGCCGCCGGGGCGCTCGCGGTCCCGCTCGTCGCCTGCCAGCTCTGGGCGCACCGGCGCCTCGTCGAGCTCACCGACCTCCGCCTGGACGAGGGCGCCGCGGCGCTGCGCGCGAGCGGCTACGACGACGCGCGCGCCGTCGCTCCCGGGACGATCGCCCGCCTCACGGGGCTCCCGCTCCTGCAGCGCGACCTCGTCGGCTCGGTGGCTGCGACGACCCTCCTCCCCGAGACCGCCGGCGCGCTCGCGCGCGAGACCTCCCCGCCGCCCGGCCGCGTCTCGGTGGACGCCGTGCCGTACGCGCTCCGGGACGAGGGGGCCTTCCGCCTGAGCATGGTGCCCTTCGAGCACACCGAGAGCCCCTTCGCGCTCATGGTGGCGATCGCGCTGGCCGGGATCCTCCTGGCCGGGCTGCCGGCGTCCCTCGTCCCGCTCGCGAACGCGCCGAGGTCGCTCCGGCGCAACCTGTGGGCGTGGAGCTTCCTGGCGCCCGCCACGATCCATCTCGCGGTGTTCACGATCGGGCCGCTGGCGTTCGCCGCGTGGCTGTCGCTCCACCGGTGGAACCTGGTCGACGTGGCGCGCCCGTTCGTGGGGCTGGGCAACTACCTCGCGCTCCTCGGCGACGCGTCGTTCTGGCGCGCGCTCGCCAACACGGCCGTGCTGACGCTGCACGTGCCGGTGGCGATGGGGCTCGCGCTCGGCTTCGCGTTGCTGGTGCACCGGCGCACGCGCACGCTCGCGTTCGTGCGGGCGGCGCTCTTCCTGCCGTCGATCACGAGCCTGGTGGCCATCGCGATCGTCTGGCAGTGGATCCTCAACGCGGACTACGGGATCCTGAACTGGCTGCTCGGGCTCGTGGGCATCGGGCCCGTGCGCTGGCTCACCTCGCCGCGCACCGCGCTGCTGTCGATCATGCTGCTCTCGGTGTGGCTGGTGGTGGGCTACCAGATGGTGCTCTTCCAGGCCGGGCTGGCCGCGATCCCCGCCGAGCTCTACGAGGCCGCGCGCATCGACGGCGCGGGGGTGTGGCGGCGCTTCTGGCACATCACGCTGCCCGGGCTGCGGCACACGCTCTTCTTCGTGCTGGTGACGTCGGTGATCGGCTCGTTCCAGATCTTCGGCGCCGTGTACGTGATGACGGAGGGCGGGCCGCTGGGCGCGACCGACGTGGCGGTCTACCACATCTACAAGGAAGCGTGGCAGTTCCTGAGGTTCGGCAGCGCGGCGGCGCAGAGCTGGGTCCTGTTCGCGGTGATCTTCGTGGTGACGTGGATGCACTTCCGCCTCCTGGAGCGGGGGCGCGCGAGCGAGGAGCCCCTGCGGGGCAGGAATGCCGGAGCGGGGGCACCGGACCGGCGGGCGGCGGACGCGGCGGCGACGGGCGCGCTCACGGGCGCGCTCACGGCCGCGGGCGTCCCGACGGGCCATGGAGTCGTCTCGTGAAGCACGGCAACTTCTCGGCGGGGGGGGCCGGAGGCCCCCGGGGGAGAGGGAGAGGGAGAGGGAGCTCGTCGCTGCCCCTCCTCGCCTGGCTCGCCACCGCGCTGGCCGCCCTGACCATGGCGGCGCCCTTCGTCTGGATGGCGATCACGAGCCTGCAGGGGCAGCTCGAGGTGTTCAGCTACCCGCCGCACCTCCTCCCCGAAACCCCCCGCTGGGAGAACTACCCGTCCGCGCTGAGCGCGCAGCCCTTCTGGCGCTTCTTCCTCAACTCGACCGTCTTCGCCCTGGGCGTGGTGGCCGGGCAGCTCTTCACGGCGGCCACGGCGGGCTACGCCTTCGCGCGCCTCGACTTCCGGGGGCGGGAGCGCGTCTTCCTCCTCTTCCTGTCGACGATGATGGTCCCCGCGGTCGTCGTCCTCATCCCGCGCTTCCTCCTCATCGACGCGCTCGGCTGGGTCGACACCTACCAGGGGCTGGTCTCCACCGAGCTGGTGTCGGTGTGGGGGATCTTCCTCATGCGCCAGTACTTCCGCACCGTGCCGGCGGAGCTCGAGGAGGCGGCGCGCATCGACGGCGCCGGCCCGTGGCGCATCTTCTGGAGCGTGGCCGTGCCGCTGGCACGCCCCGCGCTCGCCACGCTCGGCCTGTTCGCGTTCATCGACGCGTGGAAGAACCTGCTCTGGCCGCTCCTCGCCACCCGCTCCATGTCGATGCGCGTGGTGGAGGTGGGCATCGCGTCCTTCCACGGCACGTACGAGGTGAACTGGCCCTACCAGATGGCGGCGGGGGTGACAGCGGTCCTGCCGATCGTGATCCTCTTCCTCTTCACGCAGCGCTACTTCGTGCAGGGGATCCAGATGGAGGGCTTCCGATGACCCGCCACCACCACCAGGGAGGGCGCCGGTGCCACTGACCGAGCAGGAGGACGCCTATGGCCACATGCTGCTGGACCTGGTCGCCGGCGTCCCCGCCGCGGAGATCATCGAGCGCGACGACGGCTACATCATCCCGGGTGCGCTCGCCGCGCACTACATCCAGCCCTACGACGCGTGGCCGTCGCACCAGCGCGCGGTGGTGGACCGGGCGCGCGGACGCGTGCTCGACATCGGGTGTGGCGCGGGGCGATTCTGCCTGGCGCTGCAGGAGCGCGGCCACCCGGTCACGGGGATCGACGTGTCGCCGGGTGCGGTGGAGGCCTGCCGGCGCCGGGGCGTGCTCGACGTCCGGCCGGTCGCGCTCGAGGAGATCGACGCCTCGCTCGGGACCTTCGACACCGTCGTGATGATGGGGAACAACTTCGGCCTCTTCGGCGATGCGGCGGGCCTGCGCTCGGGGCTCGACCGCCTCGCGGCGGTCACCGCGCCGGATGCGCTCCTGTACGCGGAGGCCGTCGACCCGTATGCGACCTCCGATCCGCTCCACCTCCGCTATCATCAGGCCAACCGTGACGCCGGCAGGCTCGGCGGGGAGCTCCGCATCCGCATCCGCTACAAGGTGTGGGCGAGCCCCTGGTTCGGCCTCCTCCTCCCGTCCGCCGACGAGCTCGACACGCTGCTCGCCGACACCGCCTGGACGGTGCGCGACGCCATCCCCGCCGAGGCCGGCCCCGTCCGGGTTGTCGTCCTCGCGAAGGACACGCCATGAGGCTCCACCGACCTCGCCGCTCCTCGAAACCCGCCGGCGCGCTCGCCGTTCTCCTCGCCGTCCCCCTCGCCGTGCTGGTGGCGGTCGGGCCGCTCGGCGCGCAGGTCGGCCGCACCGACGTCCCCGGGGCGTCGGCCCCTCCGCCCATCGAGCGCTTCGACGTGGCCTCCTCGCCGATCTCGCTGGACTACGACGTGCGCCCGGGGCAGTACCTGGGCGTCACGGGCCCGAGGAGCGCGTGGCTCGGGCGCGAGACCGGAGAGGCCGAGCTCTGGGTGCACCCGCTCAAGCTCGCGACGGACTTCCAGCTCTCCTTCAGGATCCCGCAGTACCGCGAGCCGGTGCGCGGCACCAACGTCGCGACGCGGATCGAGGTGCGCCCCGAGGCCACCACGATCACGTACAGCCACATGGCGTTCACGGTGAAGGAGCACATCCTGGCGCCGCGCGACCGGCCGGGGCTCCTCGTCCTTCTCGAGATCGACACCTTCGAGCCGCTCGAGGTGCTGGTGCAGTTCCACCCCGTGCTCCAGTACGCCTGGCCTGCGGCATTCGGGGGGCAGTACGCCTTCTGGGACCCGGACCACGGCGCCTTCGTGCTGAGCGAAAGCCTGCAGCGCCGCAACGCGGTCATCGGCACGTCGTGGCCCGCGGAGGGAGAGGCGCATCCGGCACACATGCTCTCGGAGGCGCCGGCCACCTTCGCCATCCCGATCGACTCGGCGCGCGCGCGCCACGAGCTCGTCCCGATCGCGATCGCCGCCGGGACGATGTCGCGCGACTCCGTCTTCGCGGCGTACGACGCGCTCCTGCGCGACGCGCCCGCCCTGTACCGCGAGAGCCGGGCGTGGGCCGACTCCACGCTCGCCAACGTCACCTCGATCGACGCCCCCGACCCCGCGCTCGGACTCGCCCTCTCGTGGGCCGAGGTCAACCTGGAGGAGCAGCGCGTGTGCAACCCGGACCTCGGGTGCGGGCTGGTGGCCGGGTGGGGCGCCAGCGGCGCCAGCACGCGGCCGGGCTTCGGCTGGTTCTTCGGCGGCGACGCGGCGATCAACTCGCTCGCGATGGACGCGGCCGGGCAGTGGGATCTGGTCGCGGAGGACCTGCGCTTCCTCGCGAGGTATCAGCGCGAGGACGGGAAGATTCCGCACGAGATCAGCCAGGCGGCGGGGCGGATCCCGTGGTTCGAGGAATATCCCTACCCGTACTACCACGCCGACACGACCCCGTACTGGATGGTCGCGCTCTGGAAGTACTGGAAGGCGTCGGGGAACGACGCGGTCCTGAAGGAGCTGTGGCCCGCGTACAGGAAGGCGTGGGCGTGGTGCCTCACGGCCGAGACGGACGGGGACGGCATCATCGAGAACACGGTGGGCGGATACGGTGCGATCGAGGTGGGTGGCCTGGGCGAGGGCCTGCACGAGGACATCTACCTGGCGGGCGTGTGGATCACCGCGCTCGAGGCCACGGACGAGCTGGCGCGCCACTTCGGCGACCGGCGCCTGGCCGAGCGCGCGGACAAGCTGCGCGAGACGGCGATGCACACGCTCAACGAGCGGTACTGGCGCCCGGATGACGACCAGCACGCCTTCGGCATCCTCGAGGGCGGCGGCACGAACGACAACCTGACCGCGTGGCCGGGCACGGCGCTCTCGTTCGGCCTCCTCGACCCGGAGCGCGCCGAGCGCACCCTCAGGAAGCTCGCGACCGACTCGATCACGGCCGACTGGGGCGCGCGCCTCCTCTCCGTGGGGAGCGACCTGTACGACCCGCTCCACTACAACAACGGCGCCGTCTGGGACTTCATGACCGGGTTCGTGGCGTGGGGACAGTATCGCTACCGGCGTCCGTGGGCGGCCTACAACCTCGTCGACGCCGTCAAGCAGCACGCCTTCGACTGGAGCCGCGGGCGCTGGCCGGAGAACTATTCGGGCGCTTACTACCGCCCGATGGACGAGACCGTCCCGCACCAGTTCTTCGCGACGTCGATGCTGGTCACGCCGCTCCTGCGCGGTGTGCTGGGGTGGGAGCCGGACGCGCCGGGCCACAGGGCGAGGCTCGCGCCGCAGCTCCCGCCCGGTTGGGACACGGTGCGCGTCGCCAACCTGCGCGTCGGCGCGACCCGGCTGGACGTGGAGATCGTGCGCGGGCTCGGCAGCGTCGACGTGCGCGTCGAGCCGCACGGCCCGCCGGTCGACCTCGAGGTCGCGCTTCCCGTGCCGCTCGGCGCCCGCTCCGTCTTCGCCGGCGTGGGCGGCACGGCTCCCGACGGACGCTCCGTCGCCCGCGCGGGCGACGCCCCCGAGGTCGTCTGGGGGGCGCACGACGGCACGCTCACGCACGCGCTCACGGGCATCGCGGAGGGCGGCACCTACACGGTGAGCGCCTTCTGGCAGGGCGGGCTCTCCGTGGCGGCGCCTGTCCGGCGGCTCGTCCCCGGCCAGAAGAGCACCGGCGTGCGCGTCGTCGACTTCACGGCCGAGCGCGACGGCTGGATCCTCGAGCTCGAGGGCCGGACCGGGTCGGCCTACGACGTCCGCCTGTACGGGGAGCGCCCCCGGCTGGTGTCCGCCGACGGCGCCGTCGCGTCGCTCACCCTCGACGAGGGCGGGCCGTCGTCGCCACATCTGCTCCATGTCCGCTTCCCGGCGGGCGAGGGTCGTCGCCTCGCCACCCTCCACCTCATCCCCCAGGAGCCCGCGCGATGAAGCTCGCCCCGGTCCTCCTCCTCTCCGCCTCGCTCCTCGCACCCGCGTGCGCCTCGGCGCAGCGCGTGGGTGGCGTAGAGCTCATGGAGCTGACCATCGCCGACGCCCAGAAGGCGATGCTGGCGGGCACGCTCACCGCCCGGCAGCTCGTCGAGGCGTACCTGGCGCGCATCGACGCCTACGACAAGCGCGGCCCCTCGGTCAACAGCCTCATCATGCTGAACCCGCGCGCGCTCGAGCGCGCGGACTCGCTCGACGCGGCGCTCGCCCGGACCGGGAGGCTCACCGGGCCGCTGCACGGCATCCCGTTCATCGTGAAGGACAACTTCGACACGCACGACATGCCCACCACGGGCGGCTCCGCCTCGCTCGAGGGGAGCATCCCGGCCGACGACGCCTATCAGGTGAAGGCGATCCGCGACGCAGGCGCGATCGTGCTGGCCAAGTCGAACATGGCCGAGTTCGCCTTCACGGCGATGGAGACCGTGGGCTCGATGCTCCCCGGGTGGACGTTCAACCCGTACCAGCTCAACCGCGTGACCGCGGGCTCCAGCGGGGGCACGGCGGCCGCGGTGGCGGCCAACTTCGGGCTGGGCGGGCTGGGGAGCGACACCGGCAACTCGATCCGTGGGCCGTCCAGCCACCTGTCGCTCGTGGGGATCCGCTCGACGATGGGGCTCACCAGCCGCGACGGGGTCATGCCACTCTTCGCGGACCGCGACGTCGCCGGTCCGATGATGCGCACGGTCGAGGACGCGGCGCGCGTGCTCGACGTGATCGCGCACACGGACCCCGCCGACCCCGTCACCGCCGAGGCCGACCGGCGCCGCCCGCCGTCGTATCTGGCGTCGCTCGTCGCCGACGTCCACGGGATGCGCCTCGGCATTCCCCGGTGGATGGTCTACACGGAGACCGCTGACTCCGAGGTCGTCGCACGCTTCGACGCCGCCGTCGCGGACCTGCGCCGCCTCGGCGCCACCGTCGTCGACGACGTGCCGATCCCGGAGTACGACTCGCTCGGCCGGCACCTGTCCTGCCCGCGCTTCCGCTACGACATCGACCGCTACCTGGCCACGCTCCCCGACCCCCCGGTGCACTCGCTCCAGGAGATCGAGGCGGGCGGCAAGGTCCACGTCACCGTGATGCCGCGGGTGAAGTCCTTCCTCGAGTTCGAGGGCACGCCGGAGACGAACGAGCGCTGCATCGACGCGCACCGGAGCGAGGAGCTCCTGCGCGGGGCCGTCCGGCGCGCCATGGTGAAGGCCGACGTGGTGGCGCTGATCTACCCGACGTGGAACAACCCTCCGCGTCTCGTGGGCGATCTCAGCACACCGCACGGGAACAACAGTCCGATCCTTTCGCCGCCCACGGGCTTCCCGGCGATGACGGTGCCGATGGGGTTCGTCCGCGACGAGACGCTGCCGGTCGGTCTGCAGCTCTTCGGTGACGCCTGGAGCGAGCCGACGTTGATCCGTATCGCCTACGCGTACGAACAGGCCACGCACCACCGCAAGCCGCCGCCCACCACCCCACCTCTCACGCCACGGGGGCGTTAGGAGAACGCACCATGCGCGCCATCCTCTCCTCCTTCGAGATCGAGTTCGACCGCTACCGGTCGAAGGCGGAGGACGCGTTCGCCCAGCTCGAGGACCGCGAGCTCAACCTCCTCTCCGCACCGGGAGGCAACTCGATCGCGATCCTGGTCTGGCACCTGTCGGGCAACTTCGAGTCGCGCTTCACGGAGTTCCTCACCACGGACGGCGAGAAGCCGTGGCGCCGGCGGGAGGAGGAGTTCCGTGCGCGCACCGTGACACGCGCGGAGCTCCTCGAGAAGTGGGCCCGCGGATGGGCCGTTCTCGACGAGGCGCTCGCGGGGCTCACGGATGCGGACCTCTCGCGCGAGGTGCGCATCCGCGGCGTGCCGCTCACGGTGGCCGACGCGCTGACGCGGGGGCTGGCCCACGTGGGCTACCACGTCGGGCAGATCATCCTCCTGGCCCGCAACATCCGCGGCGAAGCATGGCGCTTCCTCAGCATCCCCCCGGGTGGCTCGGAGGCGTACAACCGCAACCCTACGCTCGAGCGCGGGCGGGGCGCGGAGCCGACGCGCGGCGGCCGGGCGCACTAGGCGCGCCGCGCCGAGCATCGACACGTTCGTGCGTGGTCGACGCCTCCCCGGGCGCGTTGTACTCTGTCAGGGAGCGATCGCCGGGCGACCCCGCCCGGCCGTCTCCATTCCGCACGCCGACGCGAGCCCACACCGGGACCCCACCATGGAACGTCGAGACTTCGTGAAGAGCACCGCCGCCGGGCTGGCCGCCGCGGCCGTCCCCGCCTCCCTGGGCGCCGCTCCGGCGCGCCGAGCGCCGGAGGTGCTCGTCCGCCGCGCCGGCCGGCCCCTGCTCGTCTCCGACGTGAGCAGCATACGGTTCAAGAACGGGGGTCCGGAGAGCGGGATCGAGCGCGCGTTCCGGGGGATCACGGAAGGCGAGGACGTCCTGGACGCCCTGGTGGCGGGCGTGAATATCCCCGAGCTCGACCCGGAGGAGACGGGAATCGGCTATGGCGGGCTCCCCAATGCGGACGGCGTCGTCCAGCTCGACTCGTGCTGCATGCACGGCCCGCGGAAGTGGGCCGGCGGGGTGGCGGCCATCGAGGGCGTGCGCACCCCGTCGAAGGTGGCGCAGGCGGTCGCGGAGCTCACGGACCATCACCTGATCGTGGGCGCGGGCGCTACGAGGTTCGCGCGCGACATCGGCTTCGAGATCGAGGACGACCTCAATACGGAGCGCTCGCGCGCGCTGTGGATGGAGTGGCGGCGGCGCGTCGACCCGAGCCACTGGCTGGATCCCGAGGAGCGCCTGAAGGGCGTCTCCCACGGCCGCACCGAGACGGACCCGGACCGCATCCGGCGCGCGCGTGTCGAGATGCGCGAGCGCACGCAGGCGTTCGCGCGCGCGGCGCTCGACGCGGGCCTGTCGATGGTGCGCGACGGGCTCATCCCCGCGCACTCCTTCTGGGGCACGACGAGCCTGGAGGCCCTGAGCCCCCGCGGAGAGATCTGCGGGATCACGACCACGAGCGGGCTCGCCTGGAAGATCCCGGGGCGCGCCGGCGACTCGCCGATCCTCGGCGCCGGGCAATACGTGGACAACGACGTCGGCGCCTGCGGCTCGACCGGACGGGGCGAGGCCAACCTCTACAACCTGTGCGCCTTCCTCATCGTGGAGAACATGCGCGCGGGAATGGCGCCGAAGGACGCCGGAATGGCCGCGCTGAAGCGGGTGCAGGCGAGCACGATCGAGGCTCGACTCCTCAACGAGCGGGGGCTGCCGAGCTTCGACCTGCGGTTCTTCATCCTGAACAAGGGCGGTGGCCACGCGGGCGTCGCGCTGTACGGGACCGAGGAGAGCACCTACGCGGTGTGCGACGAGAACGGCGCGCGCGAGGAGCCGCTCGAAGGGCTGCTCGAGGGCTCGCCAACGGAGTGACCGGCGTGCGCCCCCGCGCCGGCGTCAGGCGCGCAGACCGTCCTCTTCCTCGGCTACGGAGAGGATCGGCGCGGAGCCACGGACGCGGCCGGGATCGTCGGTCCGCTGGGGCCCGATGCCCGCTCGTTCTTCGTGAAGCCGGGGTATGCCTGGAGACCCTGACGGGCGCGTTCGGGGGGTGCGAGATCCTCCGCACTGCGCGATTGTGGAGGTGCGTCCACCCCCTCGGAGTCGAGCGATGAGCGCCTCCCCCGCGCCCAGGCACTTCCGCTCCGCCGCCGCCTTCGCCACGTGGCTCGAGAAGCACCACGCCGAGGCGCCCGAGCTGATCGTCGGCTTCTACAAGAAGGACACCGGGCGGGGAGGGATCACCTACGGCGAGGCGCTGGACGAGGCGCTGTGCTGGGGGTGGATCGACGGCGTGCGCAGGAACGTCGACGCCCAGAGCTACTCGATCCGCTTCTCGCCGCGGAAGCCGAAGAGCAAGTGGAGCGAGGTGAACCTGACGCACTACGCGCGCCTCGAGGCGGCGGGGCGCGTCCGGCCGCCGGGCGCGGAAGCCTTCGCGCGCTTCGATCCGGCGAAGCACACGCCCTATTCCTTCGAGGCCCGGGCCACCGTGTTCCCGCCCGAGCTGCTCCGGCGCTTCCAGGCCGCCGGGGACGCGTGGGCGTTCTTCCAGGCGCAGCCGCCGGGGTACCGCCGGACCGTCACGCACTGGGTGACGAGCGCCAAGCGCGAGGAGACGCGCCTGCGTCGGCTCGCGGAGCTGATCGAGGTCTCGGCGGACGGGATCCGCCTCCCGCAGGCGGCGGCGCAACCGCGCCGGAAGAAGTAGGCGCGGACCCCCGCGCGGCCAGCATTCCGGCTCCCTTGCGCGTCCCTGCCGGCGGCGATACACCCAACACGGAACGGTCGATCTCCGCTCCGCGACCCAACCCACGCAGGGAGCCCATCATGTCCCGCAGGACCTCCACGCTCCGACGTCTGGTGTGGGGCCTCGCCGTCGCCTCGCTGGCGACTCCGGGCCTGGCCCGCGCCCAGCAGCGCAACGACGAGGAGTACACCAAGCTCATCAAGGAGTACCTCCAGGACGACCGCATCACCACCGAGCTCGTGGACCACCTTCCGGCCTCCGACGTGGTGCCGACGCCGCTCGCATTCAACGGCCGGATCGTCGGCACGCCCGGCGAGCTCACATACGCGCGCGACATCCACCGCTACATGCGCGCGATCGCCGACGCTTCACCGCGGGCGACGGTGTGGTCGATCGGGCAGACCGAGGAGGGGCGCGAGCAGATCGTGATGGCGATCGCGGACGAGGCCACGATCCGCGACCTCGAGCGCTACAAGGGGATGCTGCACGAGCTCACCGATCCGCGCACGACCACGGAGCAGCGCGCGCGGGAGATCATCGAGCGTGCCGGCAAGCCGATCTACTGGGTCACGTCCGGGATGCACTCGCCGGAGACCGGCGGGCCCGAGATGCTCCAGGAGCTCGCGTACCGCCTGGTGGTCGAGGAGACGCCGTTCATCCAGGCGATCCGCAACAACCTGATCGTCTTCATCACCCCGGTGATCGAGGTGGACGGGCGCGAGAAGGAGGTCGACACCTACTACTTCAACAAGGACCGTCCGGAGGGCGAGAGCCGCCTCCCGCTCATGTATTGGGGGAAGTACGTCGCGCACGACAACAACCGCGACGGGATGGGGCAGTTCCTCGCGCTGACGCGCAACGTCAACAAGACGTGGCTCGAGTGGACGCCCACGGTCATGCACGACCTGCACGAGGCGCAGTCGTACCTGTACACCTCCACCGGGACGGGCCCCTACAACGAGGCGTTCGACCCGATCACGATCGGTGAGTGGTGGGTGCTCGCCGAGAACGACATCCTCGAGATGACGAAGCGCGGCGTGCCCGGCGTGTGGACGTACAACTTCTACGACGGGTGGACGCCGAACTACATGTTCACGATCGCCCACTCGCACAACGGGATCGGGCGCTTCTACGAGGTGCAGAGCTACGGCCCGGACAACCGCGAGAACCTTCGTCTCGGCCAGACGACGACGAGCCGCGAGTGGTTCCGGCCGAACCCGCCGCTCCCCTCGATCAACTGGGGCCCGCGCAACAACACCAACATCCAGGAGTCCGCGCTCCTCTTCTCGCTGAAGTACGCGGCGGACCACAGGGACTGGTTCCTGGAGAACTACTGGCTCAAGAACAAGCGCTCGGTGCAGAAGGGGATCGACGGCCCGGTGAACGCGTGGGTGATCCCGGCCAACCAGCGCCGGCGGGCCGACGCGGTGGACATGGTCAACGAGCTGCTCCGCCAGGGCCTCGAGATCCACCGTGCGGACAAGGCCTTCGAGGCCGGCGGCGTGAAGGTGCAGGCGGGCGACTTCATCGCGCGCGCCGACCAGCCGTTCCGTACGCTCGCGGACATGTACTTCTCGCTGCAGCAGTTCAGCCTGAACAACCCGCGGCCGTACGACGACACCGGGTGGACGATGCAGCTGACGCGCGACGTCGACCTGGAGGAGGTCAAGGACAAGGCGGTGCTCGACCAGCCGATGACGCGCGTGGAGTACCCGGCGCACGCGGCGGGCGGCATCTCCGGAAAGGGTGCGGTCATCGTGGTGGACCACACCACGGACAACAACCTCATGACGTTCCGCATGACGCACCCCGACGTGCGCATGCTCGCCGCCGAGCGCGACTTCGAGATGGGCGGCCACCCGTTCCGCGCCGGCGCGTTCATCCTGCCGCAGGCGGACCGGGCGTCGATCGAGTCGAGCCTGACGGAGCTGGGTCTGTCCGCGTGGGCGGGCTCGATGCCGGACGTGCCCACGCACGAGCTCGACGTCCCGCGTATCGGCTACGTGCACTCGTGGCAGCGCACGCAGGACGAGGGGTGGGTGCGCGCGGCGCTCGACACCTACCACGTGCCCTACACCTACTTCGCCGACCAGAAGCTCAAGGAGGGCGACCTGCGCGCGAAGTACGACGTGATCGTCTTCCCGCAGGTGGGCGGCGACGCCCAGTCACAGGTGAACGGCATCGCGAAGACGGGCGACCTGCCGCTCCCGTACCACAAGACGGACAAGACGCCCAACCTGGGCGCGCTCGACCAGAGCGACGACATCCGGGGCGGGATGGGCTTCGAGGGGCTCGCGCAGCTCGCGAAGTTCGTGCAGGACGGCGGCACGCTCATCGTCGAGGGATCGACGTCGAACATCTTCCCCTCCTACGGCCTCGCCCCGGGCGTGAGCGCCGACACCCCCGACGGGCTCATCGCCCCCGGGTCGATCCACCGGGGGATCATCGCGGACAAGGCGAGCCCGATCGTCTACGGCTACTCGGGCGACCAGCTCCCGGTCTTCTACCGCGGCGACGTGGTCCTCACGGCGGGCGGAGGCTTCGCGCGTATGGCGCGTGGGTTCCTCGGCGGGGGGGGCGGCAACAGCCCGTGGCAGAACACGACGCCGATGGCGGAGAAGCCGCGCCTGAGCCCGTGGCAGGCCGACAGCACGCAGGCCCGCGGCGGCCGCGGCGGCGGGGGTCAGCCGGACCAGCTGGCCGAGTTCCGCCAGATGGCCCGGCAGTTCGGGATCAGCGTGGACGAGTCCGGTCCGCGAGTGGTCATGAAGTTCCCGGACAACCCCTCGCAGATCCTCCTCTCGGGCACGCTCGACGGCGCGGAGACGCTCGCCGGCAAGGCCCAGGTGGTCGACGAGCCGGTCGGTCAGGGTCACGTGGTGATGTTCGCGATCCGTCCCTACTGGCGGTGGCAGACGCAGGGGACGTTCTTCCTGGGCTTCAACGCGATCCTGAACTGGAACGACCTCGACGCGGGGAAGACGCCCGCAACGACCACGGACGCCGGGGGGCGCTGACGCGGTACGGATCCACCTCGATGGTTCCGCCGGGCCCTCCGACCACCGGTCGGGGGGCCCGGGCTCATTCCTCGGCCGGGACTCCCTTCCGGAGACGCGCATGCACAAGTCGTCGTCGACCAACACCTGCTCGATCTGCGGGAAGACGTTTCCCGTCCGGGCGCTCGTCCCCGCCTCGGCGCTGCGCGAGGCGATCGTCGAGCGGATCCAGGCCGAGCTCCCCGACTGGAAGCCCGACGGGTGGGTTTGCCACCCAGACCTGAACCGCTTCCGCAACGCATACGTCTCCGCCCTCATCGAGTCGGAGCGCGGCGAGCTGTCCGCGCTCGAGTCCGACGTCGTCCGGAGCCTGCGTGAAGGAGAGATCCTCGCGCGTGACCTCGAGGCTTCCCTCGAGGCCGGGCGGTCCTTCGGGGAGCGTCTGGCGGACCGGATCGCCGAGTTGGGGGGAAGCTGGACGTTCCTCGGCCTCTTCGCCGCCTTCCTCGCGGCGTGGATCGTCATCAACGTCGTCGTGATGTACCGGCGTCCCCCCGACCCGTATCCCTTCATCCTCCTCAACCTGATCCTGTCGTGCCTCGCCTCCATCCAGGCGCCCGTGATCATGATGAGCCAGAACCGGCAGGCGGCGAAGGACCGCATACGCGCGCAGAACGACTACAAGGTCAACCTCAAGGCCGAGCTCGAGATCCGGCACCTGCACGAGAAGCTCGATCACCTGCTCATGCAGCAGTGGGAGCGGCTCACCCAGATCCAGGAGATCCAGATCGAGCTGCTGTCGGAGCTGGGGCGTAAGTAGGCCAGCCGCGCCCGTTCACGAGGGGGATCACCTCCTCGGCGAAGCGCTCCATCTCCTCGAGCTGTGGCGAGTGCCGGAGGAGGAGCAGGTCCACGCCCACGTCCTCGACGTTGCGCAGCCACCCGCCGAAGACCGGAAGCCGGAACCCGAAGCGCATCAAGCCGCCTCTTCGCGCGCGGCCACGCGCGCGGCTTCGCGCTCGAGCCAGTCCGCCAGGCGCGCGAAGGGGTCGAAGCCGACCACGCGCGCCGCGTCCGCGACGAAGTTCGACAACGCGTTGACGTCGTAGTAGTAGAGCTGCCCGTCGCGCTCGTCGATCAGGTACTCCACGCCGCCGATCTCCATCCCGGCGGCCTCGGCGATGCGCTCGACCTGCTCCACGATCTCCCGGGGCGGCGTGTAGCCCTCCACCCGGAGGCCGTTCTTCGGCGCGTCCGCCGGGCACGCCGACCGCACCAGCTCGGTGCCGTCCACCCCCTGGCAGACGTCGGCGGGGCAGAGGTTGAAGGTCGCGCCGTCCGTGTAGACGCGGATCGCATACAGGAAGCGCCCGTCCAGCACCTCCACGCGCACGATGCGCCCGGACTCCGCCGGGATGAACTCCTGCACGAGCGCGGTGTGGTCGATGCCGAGGTCGAGCCCCGCGGCGGCCGTGGCCAGCTCGCCCAGGTCGTCGAAGCGGCGCACGCCCGCGCCGCTCCCGCCGATGTTCGGCTTCACCACCACCGGGAAGCGCAGCCCTTCGGCGGCCGCGGGCGCCCGTGCCGGGTCGTGGATCACGCGCGCCGCCGGGAACGGAAGGCCGAGCCCGTCGAGGAGGGAGAGCTGCGCCGCCTTCGAGATCTCGGTCTGCCAGGACATCCACCCGTTGACGACCCGGACGCCGCGGTGCTCGAGGTAGTCGAGGTACTGCGACGTGTAGAAGATCGTGTGCGCCCCGCCGCGCAGGTACGCGGACGGGCTCATGCGGTTGAAGACGAGCGCGTAGGGTATGCGCGCCTCGGCCGGGTCGAAGGTGTGCTCCCGCGCGTCCAGGGTGACGTACGGCGTCCCGCGCCGATCGAGCTCGGCGAAGAGCGGTCGAAACCAGTCCGGGTGCTCGTGGTAGATCGCGATCGGCAGACCGGAAGTCGGGGACATGGGCAGGTCTTCCTTTCCGTGGCGGTTGCATGGCGTGCCATGGGCACGAAAAAGCCCGGCCTCCCTCCGAGGAGAGAGGCCGGGCGGGTGTCGAGTCGGGCTCGACTCGTCAGTCGTCGATCATGGCGATGACCATGCGCGCCGACGTCCCGCGGTCTCCCCCGGAGGGAGTGCCGGACGACAGCGACAACAGACGCAGAGGTTGCGGGGCGCGAGGGTCATGGTCCTTCGCTAACCCTCCAGGCCCACCCGGGGTTCCCGTGCCCGGCCGGTCTCGATCCAACCCGCCCAATCCGGCCGGTCGTGCGCGCGCGCCGCCGCCGCCGCGGCCTCCACATCGTAGGGCGTGGCCCGAAGCTCGATGCGCCACGCGCCCTGCCGCTTCCGCTCGAGCACGGCCCAGCGCGCGTGCGGCGTGCCCGACTCCATCTCGTGGGGATGCGGTGCGCTCGCGGTGTACGCGGGAAGCCCCACGCTCCCCGGGTTCACGACGAGGCGTCCGTCGGAGACGCGCACCGTGCCGGGCCGATGGCTGTGGCCGCACAGCACGATCTCGACGCTCGGGTCGGCGGCGCGCAGCGCCTCGCACAGCTCCCCGTCGGTGGCGGTGCGCACGCGGTCGGGCTCCACGCGCTCGATGAGCGTCACGTCGTCGTGCTCGAGGTTCCCGTGGCAGGCGAGGATCGCCCCCTGCGCCACCGTGAGGTGCGTCTGGAAGGTGAGCCACGCCACGCCGTCCTCGCCGATCTCGGCGAGCGTGAAGCGCGCGCTCGGGTTGTCGGCCCCGTCGAGCAGCGCGCGGTCCTGGTTGCCTCGCACGGTGGGCCATCCCAGCCCGAGGAGGCGCTCGTGGGTCCCCTTCGGGTCGAGCGGCCCGAAGAAGCAGTCCCCGAGGTTGAGGACGCGGTCGACGTGCATGCGCTTCATCTCGTCGAGCACCGCGTCCAGCGCCCACCTGTTCCCGTGGATGTCCGACACCACCGCGATCTGCATCCTCACCTCCGTTCCCCCCGGTCGCTCCGTCGCGGGAGGAGGAACCCCGGACCGGGCCACGAGTTGCGAGGTCGAGGCGTGCCGCGTCGGCGGCGGCGCGGCGAACGCCGGGGTGGCGCGCGCGGAGTGTCGGGCCTGCATCGGGCCGGGCACACTCCACCGATGCGAATCTGCGAAATTGCGAATTTCGCAATCGCCCGGAGCCCCCTCGCCGGACATCCGCGCGCCGGCGCACGGCCCGACCTTGCCCGGCGACGGCCCCCCGGCCCACTTTTCGCGCTCGAACGAGTGCGGTGACTCGGGTTCACCGCACTGGACCCTTCCGCCTCCCGCACCAGGTGTCTGCCCCATGCTGGTGACTCGCACGCACGTGCTCGGCGCGCTCCTCGCCCTGACGGCCTCCGCCGCCCCCGCTTCCGCGCAACAGGACCCCTGGACCTCGCTCAAGCGGGGCAGCGACAACATCGAGGTGCTCGGCCACGTGCCGCTCGGCCCGCGCCTCAGCGTCGCCGACCTGGACATGGAGCAGGAGATGTCGCGCCCGTACGCGTACGTCGCGCGCATGGTGTACGGGGACGAGGGGCCCAAGGGCACCGACGTCATCAGCATCGCGGACCCGGCGCATCCCAAGGTCCTGTACCGCTGGCGCATCGAGAACCAGGACCTGCACCAGCGCACCGGCGGCATGGACGTGAAGCACTTCAAGGTCGACAACCGCTACTACGTGGTGCAGTCGCTCCAGTTCGGCCAGGGAGGCCCGGACAACGACCTCGGCGCCGTCGTCCTGGACGTGACGGGTCTGCCCGACCCGGGCACGGTGAAGGAGGTCGCGCGCATCCGGGAGCCGGAGAACCCGGGCGGGTTCCACAACATCTTCATCTACAAGCACTCGAACGGCGGGGTGTACCTCTTCACGACCGTGAGCGGCCCGTACGCCAACGTGTACGACCTGAAGAAGGTCGTGAGCGGCGACGTCGCCCACGCGCGCGTCGCCCGCGTGCCGATCCCCGAGTCGACCATGGGGAGCGGCGGATCGCGCGGGTACCACGACTTCTACGTGGGCTACCACCCGGACTCCGGTGAGGACCGCTTCTACGGCGGCGGCACCGGCGGCTACTACATCTACGACATCACCGACCTGCAGAACCCCAAGCTCCGGATCAGCCTCACGGGGATCAGCGGCGTCTCGTACGGCCACACCTTCACGCCCAGCCCCGACGGGCGCTACGTGGTCGCGGAGACCGAGTACCAGTACGCGCCGCTGCGCATCTTCGACCTGAAGCCCGCGCTCGACGGCGAGGTCACGAACATCCGCAACCCGATCTCCGCGTTCACGGCCGACTGGACGCACCTGGTGCACAACCACGAGGTGCGCTGGCCCTACGTGTTCGTCTCGGGGTATCTGGACGGCCTGCAGATCTTCAACCTGCAGGACCCGGAGAACCCGGTGCCGGCCGGATACTACGACACGTACATCGGGCCGCCGAACACGGACCGCTACTCGCAGTTCAACGGCGCCTTCGGCATCGACGTGCGCAACGCGGACGGGCTCATCGTCATCAGCGACATGTCCACCGGCTTCTGGACCTTCCGCATGGAGGGCTTCCAGGGGTGGAACGGGGAGGACTGGGGCTACCCGGACATCTCCTCGGCCCAGAAGTGGGACGCGGGCCCGAAGCGGCCCATCAGCTAGCAGGGTACCAGGCCGCAGGGAGAGCGAAGGAGCCATGAAGATCGGGACGCTCGCCACGCTCGCCGCGCTCACGGCCCTCGGGGCCGCCGGGCCGACCCGGATGCCCGCGGTGTGCTCGGCGCCCGCGGGCGAGGACGCGGCGACCGGGACGGCGACCGGGGCGGCGGCCGCGCTCCCCGTCGACCCGTCCGCGTACTACGCGATCGACCTGGTGACGACGAAGAAGCTGCCGGGCACGGCGCGGGCGCGCGGGATGGGCCACCTCAACTTCGCGAGGTCCCCCTACGGCGTGGCGCTCGCCGCCGACGGCAGCTACCGCTACGACGTGACCCTCCGGCTCACGGACATCGAGCGGCCGGCGAGCGGCGTCCTCGTCGCGTGGATCACGACCCCGCAGGTCGACGAGGTCGAGCGGCTGGGCGCCTTCGACGCCGACCTGCGCACGGGCGGGCAGGTGTCGTGGAACAAGTTCCTCGTGGTGGTCACGCTGGAGCCCTCCGACGATGCCTCCGCGCAGGCGTGGACGGGCCCCATCGTCCTCCGGGGCATGTCGCGCAGCGGGGCGATGCACACGATGGCCGGGCACGGCCCCTTCCAGCAGGAACTCTGCGCCAAGTACGGCTACCGATGAGTTCGCGCACATGCCTGCGGCACGTCGCGAACTCACGGGCGGGTTCGCGCGACATGCGTTCCGCACGTCGCGAACCCGCCCGGCGCGCAATCGTCGCCACCACGTGTGCGGCGGCCGCCTCCCTACTTCTCGCGGCACCTCTCTCGGCGCAGGACCACCCGATGCACATGGGTCACACCATGGACATGGCGGGCGGGTGGCGGATGGTGCCGATGGACCCGAACATGCCGATGCTGCCGGGCATCGGGAACCTGCTCCCCGTGGTCGGCCCGTTCCTCCCCGACCCGGGGATGGACCCGTCCATGCTGCCCGAGGCGCGCCCGTCCGAGGTCGTGGCCATGCACGACGGCGACACGCTCGACATCGCGGTGTCGATGGTGCGGCGCACGATCAACGGCCACGAGCTCGTCATGTACGGCTACAACGGCCAGTACCCGGGACCGCTCATCCAGGCGCCGAAGGACGCCACCGTGGTGGTGCGCGTCACCAACCGCATCCAGATGCCCACCACGATCCACTGGCACGGGGTGCGCATCGACAACCGCTCCGACGGCGTGCCGGGCGTGACGCAGCAGCCGATCGCCCAGGGGGAGAGCTTCACCTACCGGGTGCACGTCCCCGACGCGGGGATGTTCTGGTACCATCCGCACGTGCGCGAGGACGTGCAGCAGGATCTCGGGCTCTTCGGAAACCTCCTCGTCACCTCGCCCGACCCCAACTACTACGGCCCCGCCAACCGCGACGAGATCTTCGTGGTCGACGACATCCTCATGGACGGCCAGGGGCTGCTGCCGTGGGGGAAGGAGGGGCCGACGCACGCGCTCATGGGCCGCTTCGGCAACGTCATGATGGTGAACGGCCGGACAGGCTACCGGCTCACCGCGAAGAAGGGCGAGGTGGTGCGCTTCTACCTCACGGACGTGGCCAACACGCGCACGTTCAACGTCGTCTTCGGCGACGCGAAGGTGAAGGTGGTCGCCTCCGACGTGGGGCGCTACGAGCGCGAGCAGTGGGTGCCGAGCGTGATCATCGCGCCCGCCGAGCGCTACGTGGTGGACGTGCGCTTCGACCACCCGGGCGTGGTGGCGATCACGAACTCGATCCAGGCCGTGAACCACTTCCGCGGCGAGTTCTACGCGCACGTGGACACCCTCGCGCTCGTGACGGTGGGCGACGAGCCCGCGTCGCCCGACTACGGCGAGGCCTTCGAGTCGCTGCGCACGAACCAGTCGGTCGTGGACGACGTGGAGCGCTACCGGCCGCTCTTCGACAAGGAGCCGGACCACCGCCTCGAGACCACGGTGCGCGTGTCGGGGCTCCCCGTCCCCATCGTCCAGGCGATGGAGATGGACACACTCTACGTGCCGCCCGTCGAGTTCAACGACGCGATGCCGATGATGAACTGGCTGTCGACGTCCGAGCAGGTCACCTGGCTCCTGCGCGACCTCGACACCGGCGCCGAGAACGGCGACATCCGCTGGTCGTTCCACGTGGGCGACGTGGTGAAGATCCGCATCTTCAACCAGCCGAAGTCGTTCCACCCGATGAACCACCCGATCCACATCCACGGCCAGCGCTTCCTGGTCGTGTCGATGGACGGGGTGCCGAACCCCGACCTGGTGTGGAAGGATACGACGATCGTGCCGGTCGGCAGCACGGTCGACCTCCTGGTCGAGATGTCGAACCCCGGCACGTGGATGATGCACTGCCACATCGCCGAGCACCTGCACTCGGGGATGATGTTCGACTTCACGGTCGAGCCGTAGCCACGCGCGCTCGCCGGTCCCCATGCCCCGCACCCCCACGGCCCGCGCCCTCGCCGCGCTCGGCGTGCTGATCCTGGTCGTGGTGGGGGCGCTCGGCGGCCGCGACCTCCTCGAGCGGCGGCGCAGCGTGAACGAGATCCACGACCTGCGCGACGGGGTCTACCGCGCGCGCGTCTCCGCCGACTCCTGCCGGAACGAGCTCGCCTACCAGGAGCGCCTCTTCCGCCGCTTCGACGCGGTGGTCGACTCGCTGCGCGGCGCGGTGCGCGACTTCGAGCGCATGGACGAGCGCGGCGTGCCCGAGGAGCGCTACGACGAGTACCTCGAGCACTTCGAGGGCTACAACGACTCGGTCGCGGTGTGGCGCGCGCGGGCCGCCGAGCTGAGGGAGACGGAAGCCGCCTGCCGCACCCTCATCGAGGGCCACAACGCCCTGGCTGATTCGCTGCGCACCCGCATCGAGGCCGAGGAGATACGCGGCTCCGCCGCGGGCTCCGGCCTCACTCCCTGAGCGTCCGCGCCGGGTCCAGTGCCGTGATGCGCCGCGCCGGCAGATAGACCGCCGCCACGGCGACCACGAGCAGCACGGCGGTGGACGTCCCCAGCGCCACCGGGTCCCACGGCCGGACACCGAAGAGGAAGCCGGCGACCAGGCGCGAGCCCGCCGCGAAGAGCGCGAGGCCGGCGACGGCCCCGACGACCACCAGCGGCACCTCGGACGCGACCACGCCGCGCTGCACGCGTCCGGCGGTACCGCCCAGGGCCAGGCGGATGCCGTACTCGCGGCCGCGCTGGAGGATGGCGAAGGAGACCACGGCGTAGATGCCCGTCGCCGCCAGCAGAAGCGCGAGCAGGGCGAACAAGGACACCACACCCACGAGCTCACGCGAGGACGCTCCCGCGGCCCGGACGCGGGTGTCGTACGGGCCGACGTTCGCCAGGGGGAGGTCGGGGTCGAGGGCGCGCACCTCCGCACGCACCGCCTCGATGACCGTGGACGCATCGACTCCCTGCGCCACCCGCGCGACCACCGTCTCGAAGGACTGCGGGCTCTGCGCGAGCGGCAGGTAGATCTCGGGATCCGCCGGCGTGGCGGGGCCCTGGTGGCGCACGTCGCCGACGACGCCGACGATCGTGATCCACGGCTCGGCTTCGTCGAAGGTGAAGCGCTTCCCGAGCGCGTCCTGGTCCGGCCAGTAGTCGCGCGCCGCCGTCTCGTTCACGAGCGCCACGGGTGGGGCGCCCGTCGCGTCCGACGGCTCGAAGACCCGGCCCCGACGCACCGGCACCCGGAGCGCTTCCGTGTAGGCGCCGCCCACGACGCGCAGCCTCGCGTTCCAGGCGTCGGGGTCGGGGGGCGGCTCGCGCCCCTCGATGAGGAAGTCCCGACCCGCCTCGCGATCCGACATCGGCAGCATCCACGCCGTGCCCACCGCCTCCACGCCGGGCAATCCGTCCACCCGCGCGATCAACGCCTCGAAGAAGTCGAGCTGCGCGCGCCCACCCTCGTAGCGCGCCTCGGGGAGGGCCACGTCCGCGGTGACCACCCCATGCGGGTCGAAGCCGATGTCCACGCCGAGCAGCTCGATCAGGCCGCGCGTGAGGAGCCCGGCGCCGGCGAGGAGCGCGACCGCGAGCGCCACCTGGGCGGTCACCAGCCCTCGTTGCCAGCGCCGGCCGGTGCGGCCCGAGCCGGCGCGGGCCGAGTCCTCGTGGAGGGTGGGTGCGAGCCCGATGCGTGAGGCCCGCAGCGCGGGAGCGAGCCCGGACAGGACGGCCGCCAGCAGGGCGAGGCCGCCCGCGATCGCGAGGGCGGCGGGGTCGAACGGAGCGGCGTGCGCCCACGATACCCGGGACCAGGACCACGCCTGCAGCAGGCGCGCGGAGAGCCACGCCACCGGCAGCGCGGCGGCGGCGCCGAGGCCGGCGAGCACGCAGCTCTCCACCAGGAGCTGGCGCACGAGGCGCGTCCGGGTGGCCCCGAGCGAGGCCCGTACGGCGAGCTCGCGGGCGCGGGCCGTGGAGCGCACGAGCTCCATGTTCGCCACGTTGACGCACACGATGAGGAGCACCACGCCGACCGCCCCCGCCAGGAGGAAGAGGACCGAGCGGGTGTCGCCGAGCATCTCGTCGCGGAGCGCGTACACCGCCGTGTAGTGACCGTGGTTCGTGTCCGGATACTCGGCCTCGAGGGCGTGCGCCACGCGGTCGAGCTCGGCGCGCGCCGCGTCGATCTCGACCCCCGGGGCCAGCCTGCCCAGGACGAGATACCGGTGCGAGCCACGGCTGGCTGCGGCCGGATCCTCGGTGAGCGGCACCCAGAAGTCCGCCGCCCCCGGAAAGCCGAAGCCGGCGGGCATGACCCCCACGATGCGGTAAGGCGTCAGGTCGAGGCTGATCGTGGAGCCCACCGCCGACGGATCCCCGCCGAAGGCGTCGAGCCAGAGCGCGTGGGCGATCACCGTCACGCGCGCGCCGCCGGCGTCGAACTCGTCCGCCGCGAACACACGACCGCGAAGCGGCGCGATGCCCACCGCCGGGAAGAAGTCCTCCGACACCGCGTACCCGGAGAGCCGGCGCGGTTGATCCACACCGGTGAGGCTGTTCCCGATCCCCTCCATGGCGGTGAGCGCGTCGAAGGAGGTGGCGCGCGCGCGCCAGTCCACGAAGTCGGGGAGAGAGGCCGGGTTGTGGTCGCGACCTTGCGCCGGACGCCGCTCCCACACCATCACGAGGCGGTCCGCGTGCGCGTACGGGAGCGGTCCCGCGAGCGCGGCCCGCGCGAGCTCCAGGACCGCGGCGTTCGTGCCGATGCCCACGGCGAGGATCCCCACCGTGAGCGCGGCGAAGCGCTTGGAGCGGGCCAGGCCCCGGAACGCGACACGGATGTCCGCGCCCAACCCGCGGAGGGGTCGGCCGCCGCGCAGCGACCACGCGTCGCGCACGGCGCCGACGGAGCGCACGAGCACCCGCGACGTCCGCCCGCGCCCAGGCCCCTCCAGGCCGTGCCACACCTCCGCGCGCCACTCCTCCAGCCACGCCGCGCGCCGCGCGCCGGGCACCAGCCTGGCGACGAGCCCCAGCGCCGCGCTGACCACCCGGTACGTCACCCCGCCCCGTCGTCCCGTCATCGAGTCTCCTGGCCCTCCGGCAGGGGGAAGATGCGCCGGTGGAGCGCCAGACGCTCCGCCGCCCCGGAGAGCGCGGCCCGCCCTACTCCCGTCAGCTCGTAGTTGCGCCGCCGGGGCCGCCCCTCGGCGTGCGCGCGTTCCTCGTCCTCCCACTCGGAGCGCACCAGGCCGTGCTCCTCGAAGCGGCGCAGCACCGGGTACACCGTCCCGCTCGCCAGTCCCGTGAAATCCATGATGTCGAACCCGCACGCCAGGCCGCTCGCGAGCGCCTGCAGCACGCATGCTCCCTGGTACGTGATCCGCGTGTCGCCCACGCATCCTCCTATATGAAACTCTACATAGAGTTATGTGGAACTCTACATAGCATGGCTCACAACGTCAACGGCGGGCCGGCGCACCGCCGACCCGCCGCGTCGTGCCGCCGGGCGAGCCTTCCCCCGCTAGCTCCCCGTCCGCCTCGGACGGATCCCGTCGCCCAGGTCCACCGGGTGGTTCGGGTCCTCGTAGGGCCGCAGGTGCTCCTCGAGGAACGCCCAGCTGCGGTTCCACGAGTCACGCTGCGCGGGCGAATCCACGCGCTCGAGCGTGCGGGGGTCCACCCGCCGGCTGAAGGCGTGCCCCACGCTCGAGCCCCAGGGCGCCGGGTCGACGTAGATCTTCGTCTCCGTGATGTCGGGCTTGGTGGCCCGCAGCTTGTAGACGAGCATGCCGTCCTCCTCGAAGTCCACGTCCTCGTCGTTCGTGGCCACGTGCACGAGGAGGGGCGTCTTCAGGTTGTCGACGGCGTAGTAAGGGGAGCGCTCGACGTAGAGCTCGCGCTTCTCGAACGGGAGACCCTCGATGCGCTGCTGCGTCGAGAACCCGCGCTGGTAGCCGGGGCCCTTGAAGGAGAGCCGGAAGATCAGGTTCGTGACGGGCACGATCGCCGCGCCCGCCTGGAACGGATGGTCGGCGCGCGTCACCGACATGACCGTGATGTAGCCACCGTGGCTCCATCCCATGATGCCGACCCGGTCGGGATCGACGTGCGGCAGGTTCTCCTTCATCCAGTCGTAGGCCGTGATCACGTCGTCGACCTCGTAGCCACCGTAGTCGATCGCGCGATGGAACGCCTCGCCGTACCCGGTGCTTCCGCGGTACTCGGGGCAGATGATCACGTAGCCGCGCTCGACCGCCTCGCGCACGAACGGCCACATGCCGGTCCCCCAGTTCCCGTGCACCCCCCCGTGCACCCACACCATCGCCGCGTGTCCGCGCGGGCCACGCTTCTCGAGCGGCTGGAAGAGGTACGCCGGGATCTCCATCCCGTCGGCGCGGCTCCTGTACGTGATCTTCCGGTAGTCGACCACGCCCTTCGTGACGGCCGCGTAGACGCTGTCCGTGATCCGCTTCCCCTCCATGTCGCGGGCGTAGTCCGCGACCGGATGGTCCTCCCACTCGTCGCTCACGTACAGCATCTGCGCGCGGGCCGAGTCCATGACGACCTGCTGACGGGGTCGTCCCTGCGCGACGGCGCTCGAGGCGACGACCAGGCTCAGCGTCACCGATGCCGCCACGCTGCGCAGCGGCCGGGGCCAGTCGGAGACGGCGAACCGGAGGTTCATGTGCACCCTCCTTCCATGGGTGAGGTCCAGTCGTGTACAGGATGGCGGGAGGCCGAACGGTCCGTCCAGAGTAGACCCGGGAGCCCGCGGGAGCGTTGACACCACGCCACGCTTCCGGTAGCCTGGGCGACCACGAAATCCCACGCGTAGCACGGATCGAACGACGGATGACGCCGCGCACCGGCAACCCGGAGCACCGAGATACCCGAGGTCCTCGAGACCCGCGGGAGCATCTCGGTATGGGTAGGTCGTCCGTCGAGGGAGCGCGCATGCGGTAGCGCTCCCCGGACGTGTGCGAACGCGCGCGAAACGCCCCACCTGTGCCGGCGGCCAGGTGGGGCGTTCGTGCGTCTGGCCGCCATCCACCGATCGACCGTCGAGGAGGCGGCCATGAAGCACGTCACGTTGCCGGAGCTCAAGGAGCTCCGCGGGAGGACCGGAGCCGGCGTCATGCAATGCAGGCTGGCGCTGGAGGAGACCGAGGGGGACATGGAGCGCGCGGAGGCCCTGCTCAGGGAGAAGGCGCGCAAGGAGGCCGAGAAGCGCGCCGAGCGCGCGGCCGGCGAGGGGCTGGTGGTCAGCTACATCCACCACACGGGCCGGATGGGCGCGCTCGTCGAGGTCAACTGCGAGACGGACTTCGTGGCACGCACGGAGGATTTCCGCGCGCTGGCCCGGCTCGTGGCCGAGCACGTGGCCGGGGCCGCGCCCGGGAGCACCGAGGCGCTCCTGGCGCAGCCGTGGATCCGCGAGCCCGGGCGCACGATCGGCGACCTCGTGAAGGAGACCGCCGGGCGGCTGGGCGAGGCCGTCCGCGTGCGCCGCTTCGCGCGCTTCGACACGACGGAGTAGGCGCCGGGCACGGCGCCGCCGGTGGGACGACCCTGCCGGCGGCGCCACACCGGCGTCGCGTGCGACGGCCCCGGCCCTACGCGCGCGTCAGCCTCGCCGCGCGCACCTCCTCGTCGGACGCCACCACCTCGTAGTCGGCCTCGTAGCCGACCCGGTCCGGGGAGGGGACGTACCCGCTCACGTCGACCTTGCCCAGCTCCCGGTCGAACGCGGCGAGGTCACGCGCGTCCGCCTCGGCCGTGGAGTCGCCCGTGTCGTAGACGATCGGGCCGAGCTCCCGGCCCTCGAGCGAGAGCGAGCGGCGCACCACCTCGCCGGCGGCCACCTCGCGACGGATCGTGGGGAAGCGGAAGACGAGCCGACCCTGGTCGTCGGGCGCGACCTCCGCGTCGAACTCGGCCGCGAGCGCGTGCAGCACCTTCTCGACCTCGGACCGACCCACGGCCTGGTGCTCGAGGCGCGCGGTGACGTGCGCGAGGGCCTCGTCCACCGTCAGGCCGGCGCTGTCGCGCCCCTCGAGCGAGCGCGCGTACACGAGCCCGAGCGTGACCCGGCGCACGTTGCGCTTCCTGCGGCGCGCGTTCTCGCGCTTCACGCTCCACACACGCAGCCCGGGCACCGCGAAGAACATCAGGCTGAAGATCACGGGGACGACCACGAGGCCCACGAAGGCCGCGGGGCCGCCGAGGCCGAGGCGCGGGAAGATGAACCACGGCGACGTGGCGGCCGCCACGAGCGTGAAGGCGTTCATCCCGCCCACCGCCAGGTTGGCGCCGACGGTGTTGCCGGTCAGCTCGATCGGATACTCGAGACGCATCCACGACGGGTTGGGCTCGCGGGTGGCGACGCGGCCGTGGGCGCTCACCATCAGCGACGGGAAGGAGTAGGCCAGCTCGCCGGCCGGCGACACGATCGGCTCCCCGTCGTAGGCGCCCACGAGCCTGCCCATCTCGCTCTCGGCCTCTTCCACCGGCAGGCCCGTGTGCTCCACGAGCTCGGCGGTGGTGATGACGCCGTTCCGCGCCCGGATCAGGCGCAGCGTGCCGCGGTCGAGCTGCTGGGCCGTCGGGTGCGGACGATCCGGTCCGAAGACGAACGCGAAGACCTTCTTGTAGAAGGGGACCTTGTCGCCCTTGGCGAGCGTGCGCTCCCAGCGGCGCCCGTAGTACGGACGGCCGATGTACCAGCGCGGCCCCCAGATCCAGTACCAGAACCAGAGGTTGCCGATGGGCAGCCCACCGCCCCGGCTGCGCCCGCGCCCGCCGCCCCAGCCTCCGCTGCGCCGGTCACCGCCGGCGCGGTTGTTCGCGAAGAGCGCGGCCAGGACCAGGATCACGAAGATCACGAAGTAGACCACCAGCATGATCACGATCCACGCCTTGAACGCCCTGGAGAACAGGCTCCACGCGGTGCGCTTGAGGCGGGCGAGCACCGGCTCGGTGCCGCGCCGGATCAGGTCCTCGTCGAAGTGGTAGAGCAGCTCCCCGGAGTCGGACACGGCGAGCTGGCCGCGGTGGCTCTCGAGGAGCTCCTTGAGCGCGGCCTGGGAGTCGTTGGCGGGAAGGCCGGTGGCCGCGACCACGTCTCCCACCGTCGCCTTCCCGCCCAGGCTACGGAGGGCGGAGAGGACGTCGGACTGCTGTTCTGCCAGGGCGAGGGTGCTCACGAGCGACTTCTTCCTGTGGAGCGATCTTCGGGTCGGATGGTGGTACTACGCCAAGCGCCGGTTGATCCTTCGGCCGTTCCGGGCGCCGCGCGGCCCACGTGCCTCAATGCCCCAGGACCAGGGGTGACCAGCCGATGCCGTCGGGCGTGCGTCCGGCCTCGAGGCGGCGCACGACCGCGCGCGACGCCAGGTCGATCACCGCGACCTGGCCGGACGCGCTCAGCGAGAGGAAGAGCGTCCCGCCGTCCGGCGTCACGGTGATCCCCTGGGGGCCCTCCTCCGGCAGCTCGAGCCTGCCCACCTCCCGGTGCGTCGCGTAGTCGACGAAGCGGACCACGTGCAGCGAAAGGTCCGGGATCACCACCACGCCACGGTCCTCGAGGATCCTTATGCGGTACGGCCACTCGAATCCGTCGAGCGCGGTCTCGACGGCACCCGTGGAGGGGCGCACGACGGACACGACGCCCTCGGCGTTGCTTCCCACCCACACCTGCGTGCCGTCCCGGCTGACCGTGATCGCCTCCGGCTGCCCCGGCACCGTGAACTCGCCCGTCTTCGCGCGCGAGGCCACATCGAGCCTCGAGACCGTGCCCGCGCCGATGTTCCCGGTGAAGAGGGTGCTCCCGTCGCCCGTGATCGCCACCATGTGCGAGCCGGCCGCCCCGGTCGCGATCGCGCCCAGGACCTCGCCGCGGAAGGGCTGCACGAGCACGACCCGCTGCGACTGCTCGGACGTGACCACGAGGATCGAGTCGCCCGGGAGGAAGAAGGCACCGTGCGGGCGGGGATACGCGCTCAAGTCGATCGTGCGCACCACGCGCGGACCGGTGACGTCGAACACGGTGAGGCTGTTGCCGCCCGCGTAGTCGGTGGAGATGGCCCAGCGGCCGTCCTTCGTCATCGCCAGCTCGTGCGGCCCGGTGCCGGTGGGCAGCGTGGCGACCGTCTCGCCGGAAGCGACGTCCACGAACGTCGCGGTCGCCGGCTCCTTGTTCAGGACGACCAGCGTGCCCGTCCGGCCCTGGGCGCTCTGGCCGGCGAGGCCGACCGTGAAGGCCCCGAGACCCAGGGTGACGAGGAGCGCCCCGGTCGCGACCGGGGTCGCCGCACGTCGCCCGCCGCTCACGCGGCCTCCGGGAAGTCGAACCGCTTCGACCAGCGCACGGCCACCGGCTTCCCGCCCGCCATCGCCGGGCGGAAGGTGCAGGTGCGCACGATGCGCAGCGCCTCGGTTCCCACCTCGGGGATGCGCGCCGGCGCCTCGATCACACGTGGGTTGCGCACCTCCCCGGTGGCGGTGACCACGAACTGGACCACCGCCCAGCGCAGCCGTGCCTGCCCGTGGTCGAGCCAGTCGCCACAGCGCACGAGCTCGGGCGGCTCGTCCACCTGGTCGGGATCGAGCACGAGCGTGCGCGGATCGGGCCCGCGCGACGAAGGCGCGGAGCCGGGCGACGCGCATCCGGCGGCGAGCGCGAGGAGGACGGTGGCGGCGGACCATCGCATGGGAGATCTCCGGCGGGGCGGTACCATCCCGGAAGGTACCGCCTTGCCGGCGGCGCCGCCCCACCGGCACAATCCGACATGACGCGCTTCCTCACCCTCGTCGTGCTGATCGGCATCACCGTCGCGCTCCTGAGCGCGGGCGAGGGCTACGGCGGACGGGGCGGCGAGGCGCTCCTCCTCGGCTTCCTCCTCCTCGCGGCGTATCTCGCGGGGCTCGCGAGCCGCGCCGTCGAGCTGCCGCGCATCACCGGCTTCCTCCTCCTGGGGATCGCCGTCGGCCCCCACGCGCTCGGCATCCTCCCGCGCGAGGCCGTGGTCGACTTCAGGCTCATCAACGGCGGCGCGCTCGCGCTCATCGCGCTGGCCGCCGGCGGCGAGCTGCGCATCGAGGCCGTGCGCCGACGGCTGGCCGGCATCCTGTCGATCCTGGGATTCCAGATCCTGGTGGTCTTCCTCGCCGTCGTCGGGGCCGTCTACTGGGGGCGTGGCTTCATCCCCTTCCTCGACGGCTCCCCGGCACGTGCCGCGCTCGCGGTCGGCCTGATCTTCGGGCTGGTGGCGGTCGCCAACTCACCGGCCACCACGATCGCGATCATCACGGAGGAGCGCGCGAAGGGGGTGCTCACCGACACGGTGCTCGGCATCACGGTGGTGAAGGACGTGATCGTGCTCGTGCTGATCGCGCTCCTCATCCCCCTGGCCGCCGTGATCGCGGACCCGACCCGTCCGTTCTCCTTCTCCACGTTCGACGAGGTCCTGCTCGGCATCGTGGCCTCCGTGGCGGCGGGCTTCGCCGTGGGCTGGCTCCTCACCCAGTACCTGCGGCGCAGCGGCGCGAATCGGGTGCTGATCCTCCTGTTCACGGCGTTCTCGCTCGTCAGCCTCAGCGAGCAGCTCGGCCTGGAGTACATCCTCATCGCGATGGCGGCCGGCTTCTACATCCAGAACTTCTCGAAGCAGGGCCCGCGCTTCCTGCGCGCGCTCGAGCAGAACTCGCTGCCGATGTACGCGCTCTTCTTCGCGGTCGCCGGCGCGGACCTGCGCGTGGACGTGCTTCCCGACGTCTGGGGCATCGTCGTCCTCATCCTCGGGCTGCGCACCCTGGCGCTCGCCGCGAGCACCTGGGTGGGCGCCACCGTCGTGGGTGGCGCCCCCGCGCTGCGTCGCCACGCGTGGCTGGGATTCCTCGCGCAGGCGGGTGTCACGCTCGGCGTGGCCAACATCGTACGGGACAGGTTCCCGGTGTGGGGCACGCACGTCGCGGCGCTCGTCGTGGCGATGATCGCGGTCGACCAGATCGTGGGACCGCCCGCCTTCCGCTTCGCCCTCCTGCGCGCCGGGGAGAGCCGGCGCGCGCAGCCGACACGCGCCGCGGCCCGACTGCGGGAGATCGAGCAGGCCGGCCCCGCATGACCCTTCCACCGCCCTCCGAGCGGCCCGCCGGCGACCCTCTCGCCCACCACGAACCCGAGCCCATCCGCCCCATGAACCGGCGACGACTCCAAGGCCTCCTCCTCCTCACGCTCCTGGCCGGCTGTGCCGGGGAAGCCCGCACCGACGCGCACACGACGGCCGCGGTCGATCGGCCGCCTCCGCCGCCCGCGGAGGCGCTGCGCCCCTACATCGGCGAGTATGCGAACGGCGACACGATCTCCGTCCTCGAGGACGGAGGCACGCTCCGCCTCCTGCGCTGGCACGGCGTGCCGCTCGAGATGTCGCGCTCGAGCGACTCGACCTTCGCGCTGCGTGGCTCGGAGGCGACGGCCACCTTCCGACGCGCGACGGACGGCGGCGTCGGCGCCCTGGCGCTCGAAGGCCGCACGTACGCGCGGCTCTCGCTCGGCGCGGCGGACGGTGGACAATTCAAGATCACCCCGATCCGCGAGCCCGCCGAGCTGCGCACGGAGGCGCTCGCCGCGACGCCGCCCGCGGAGGAAGGGGACTTCCTCCCCTCGGACCTCGTCGAGCTGGTGACGCTGGACCCCACGATCCACCTCGACATCCGCTACGCGACCACGAACAACTTCATGGGCGAGGTCTTCTACACGCAGGCGCGCGCGTTCCTCCAGCGCCCGGCGGCCGAGGCGCTGGTGCGCGCCCACGCTTGGCTGAAGACGCAGGGGTACGGCCTCCTCGTCCACGACGGATACCGCCCCTGGTACGTCACGAAGATGTTCTGGGAGGCCACGCCGGAAGCCCTGCGTATCTTCGTGGCGGACCCGGCGAGCGGGTCCCGGCACAACCGGGGCTGCGCGGTCGACCTCACCCTCTACGACCTCGAGACCGGCGAGCCCGTCGTGATGACGGGCGGCTACGACGAGATGTCGCCGCGCTCCTTCCCCGACTACCCGGGAGGGACGTCACGACAGCGCTGGCTGCGCGCGCTCCTGCGCCGGGCGATGGAGGCCCAGGGCTTCACGGTGTATGAGGCGGAGTGGTGGCACTTCGACTACCAGGACTGGCGCCGCTACCGCATCGGTAACCAGCGCTTCGAGGAGCTCGGCAACGGCTGACGCACACCCCGGTTGGCGGCGGACGATCGGCCGCGCGCTCCGGCATCGGAACTACAGGCTCTTCTTCTCGGGGCAGAGCGTCTCCCTCGTGGGGACGTGGATCACGCGCCTCGCCACGAGCTGGCTCGTGTGGAGGCTCACGCACTCCGCCGCGATGCTCGGCCTGGTCGGCTTCGTCGGCCCGATCCCGACCTTCGTCCTCGCGCCCTTCGCGGGCGTGTGGGTCGACCGCCTCGACCGTTACCGCGTGCTGCTCACCGCGCAGTCGTTCGCCTGCCTGCAGTCGTTCGCGCTGGCGGCGCTCACGCTCACGGGTGTGGTGCAGGTGTGGCACATCCTCGTTCTGCAGGCGCTCCAGGGGTGCATCAACGCGTTCGACACGCCGTCGCGCCAGGCGCTCCTCGTCGACATGATCGAGGACCGGGCCGACCTCTCCAACGCGATCGCGCTGAACTCGACCATGGTGAACGGCGCGCGCCTCGTCGGCCCGTCCGTCGCGGGCCTGCTCATCGCGTGGGTGGGCGAGGGGTGGTGCTTCCTCCTCGACGGCTTCACGTACTTCGCGGTGATCGCGTCGCTGCTCGCGATGCGCCTGCCGAAGCGCGCGCCGCGGGGCGACGACAAGAAGGTGCTGCACGACCTGGCGGACGGCTTCCGCTACGCCTTCGGCTTTCCGCCCATCCGCGCCGTCCTCCTCCTCCTCGCGCTGGTGAGCGTGGCGGGGATGCCCTACACGGTGCTCATGCCGATCATCGCGGAGCGCACGCTCGGGGGCGGGCCGCACACGCTCGGCTTCCTGATGGGCGCGACGGGGATCGGCGCGGTCACGGGCGCGCTCCGCCTGGCGTCGCGCACGACCGTGCTCGGCCTGGGACGCCTCATCCCGCGGGCCGCCGCGCTCTTCGGCGTGTCGCTCGCGGCGTTCGGGTTGTCGCGGTCCTTCCCGCTCTCGCTCGTGCTCATGGTGCCGGTCGGCTTCGGCTTCATGATCCAGATGGCCTCCAGCAACACGGTCATCCAGACGCTCGTGCGCGAGGAGATGCGCGGCCGGGTCATGGCGTTCTACGCGATGGCCTTCATCGGCATGATGCCGTTCGGCAGCCTCGTGGCCGGCGCGGTCGCCACGCGCATCGGCGCGCCGTGGACGCTCGTGTGCGGCGGCGTGGTGTGCGTCGGTGGCGCGATCCTCTTCGGAAGGCGCGTCCCCGAGTTGCGCGAGATGGTGCGTCCCATCTACGTGGAACGCGGAATCCTCCCCGAGGTGGCGTCGGCGCTCGGCTCCGCCACCTCTCTGCGCGAAGAGACGGATTGAGGAATGAACGAACCCAAGACCGGCCCCCACGGTCCCACGCGCGCCGCCTTCGTCTTCATCTTCATCACCGTCCTGCTGGACATGCTCGCGCTGGGGATCATCGTGCCCGTGCTCCCCGCGCTCATCGTCCGGTTCGAGGGCGGCGACACCGCGAACGCAGCGCTCTACTACGGCGTCTTCGGCACCGTTTGGGCGGGGATGCAGTTCCTCGCGGCGCCGTTCATCGGCGCCCTCTCGGATCGGTTCGGGCGGCGCCCCGTCATCCTGATCTCCACGCTCGGCCTCGCCGTCGACTACTTCATCATGGCCGCTGCGCCTACCCTGCGCTGGCTCTTCGTCGGGCGCGTCATGTCCGGGATCACCTCGGCGAGCTTCGCCACGGGCTACGCCTACATCGCCGACGTCACCACGCAGGAGAAGCGCGCGGGCTACTACGGGATGCTGGGCGCGGCCTTCGGCGTCGGCTTCGTGCTCGGGCCGGCGGTGGGCGGGCTGCTCGGGAGCATCGACCTGCGCCTCCCCTTCTGGGTGGCGGGCGCGCTCAGCCTGGCCGGCACCGCGTACGGCTTCTTCATCCTCCCCGAGTCGCTCCCGCCCGAGCGGCGCGCGCCCCTCGACCTGCGCCACGCCAACCCCGTCGGCTCCCTGAGCTTCCTGCGCGGACACCGGGCGCTCTTCGGGCTGGCCGCCGCGGCCTTCCTCTACCGGATGGCGCACGACGCGATGCCCTCGCTCTTCGTTCTGTACGGCGACTACCGCTACGCGTGGACGCCGCGCACCGTGGGGCTGGTGCTCGCGGGGGTCGGTGTCGCCTCGATGATCGTGCAGGCCGGGCTGGTCGGCCGCGTGACCCGCATCTTCGGGGAGCGCCGGGCCCTGTTGGCCGGCCTCGGCTTCGGCACCCTCGGCTTCCTCGTCTTCGCGCTCGCACCCACCGGCTCGCTCTTCCTCGCCGGGATCCCCTTCTCCGCGCTCTTCGGACTCACCTATCCGAACCTGCAGAGCATCATGACGAGCCGCGTGGGCGACAAGGAGCAGGGCCGTCTGCAGGGCGCCGTGGCGAGCCTCATGGGGGTGGCCGGCATCATCGCCCCGGTGATGTTCACGCAGAGCTTCGCGGCCGCGATCGGCCCGTGGAAGGCGTGGCATCTGCCGGGTCTTCCCTTCCTCATCGCGGCCGCGCTCCTGGTGGGCGCGACCGGGATCGCGATGAGGGAGGGCGGCCGGCGTCCCGCGTCGGGAGGCTAGGAGGCCACCAGGAGGATCTGGACGATCACGATCTTCAGGATCGTGGCGGTCGGGTAGACGGTGGCGTAACCCACGTTCGGCAGGTCGTTGCCGGCCTGCTCGGTGGCGAAGCCGAGCACGGCGGGCTGGGTCTGCAGCCCGGCCAGCATCCCGGAGAGCAGGCTGAAGGGGATGCGGAGCACCCGGTGGCCCACCCAGAGGAACACGAGCGCCGTCGCACAGGTGACGAGCGCGCCGCCGCCGAAGAGGAGCGCGCCCTCGGGGCGCGCGAGCGTCTGCGCGAAGGGATACCCGGCCTGCGTCCCGACGCCCGCGAGGAAGAGGACGAGCCCGATCTGGCGGATCGTCAGGTTGGCCGCGAACGGGAGCGTCCACACCATCCGCCCGGTGAAGCCGCGCGCGCCCAGCACCAGGCCGACGAGGAGCGGGCCGCCGGCGAGGCCCATGCGCACGGTGATCCCGCCGGGGAGGGGGATCGGCGCGAGGCCGACGAGCATCCCCAGGAAGAGGCCGAGCGCGAACGTCGTCATGTCGATCTCGGCGAGCGCCCTGTAGGAGTCGCCGAAGTAGTGCGACACCTCGTCCATGCGCTCGCGCCGTGCGACGACGCGGACCCTGTCACCCAGCTCGAGGACCATCCCCGCGTGCGGGAGCAGCTCGACGTCCCCGCGCCGGACACGGGTGATCACCGCGCCGAAGCGGCCCGGCAGGCCGATCTCCCGCAGCGTGCGGCCCGCCACCTCCCGGCTCGACACGAAGATGCGCCTGTAGTCGATCTCGGCGCGCTCGAGGTGCATGGGACGCTCTCCGCGCCGGCCCAGGAGCGCCTCGGCACGGTCCAGCTCGTCGCGTGTCCCGACGGCGGTCACGTGCTCCCCCCACGTCGCCATGCTCGCGGGTCCCAGGACCTCCACGCCCTCCGGGCGCTCGATGCGCGTGAACACCACCCGCAGTCCGTGCTCCGCGGCCAGCTCCGCGAGCGGCTTCTCGGTGGCCGACTGCTCGAGGACCTCGATCGTGCGCGACTCGAGGTCCTCGTGGGCCGCGCCCATCCCCCGCAGCCCCCGCGCCTCGGCGGCGAAGTCCACGCGCCACAGCCGCCGCGCCAGGAGGAGCGCGAGGAGCATGCCCAGCACCCCGACGGGATAGGCGATCGAGTAGCCCACCACGGGAAGCGCGCGCGCGGCGTCGTCGAAGGGGCCCTCGCGCATCGTCTCGAGCGCCGCGGCGAGCGCGGGTGTGTTGGTGAGGCTGCCGGCGAACAGGCCGGCCGTGAGCGGAGCCTCGAGACGCAGGAGTCGGTGGAGCGCCACCGTCGTGGCCGCCGCGAACAGGATGCCGCCCACCACGAGCAGGTTGTCGCGCAACCCCTTGCGGCGGAAGGCGGCGAAGAAGCCGGGGCCGCTCGACAGACCGATCGGGTAGATGAAGAGGACCAGCCCGAGCAGGTAGACGATCTCGGGGAGGCGGAGGCGCGGGTCGATCGCTCCGACCGCGAGGCCGGCGAAGAGCACGGTGGCGACGCCGAGCGGGGCGCCGGCGATGCGGATGCGGCCCAGCGGATAGCCGACGGCCGCGACGAGGAAGAGGAGCAGCAGCGGGTTGGCGGCCAGCGTCGCGATCATCGTGCACGGAATCTCGCGACGGGGACCGCGTTCGGGGAGCGGGTGTAGCTGGAGCCATGAAAGCGCCTTCTGCACGACCACGATCGGGCCTCCACCTCGCTGCGCTCCTCCTCCTGGCCCTCGCCGCGCCCGCCGCGCCCGCCGCGGCCCAGCAGGACCCGTCGACGCTCACCGTCGAGCGCATCTTCGCGTCGCCCGATTTCGGCTCCGGGTACTTCGGCCCCGCACGCTGGCTCGAGGACGGCTCGGGGTACACGACGGTGGAGCGCTCTCCCTCGGTGCGGGGGCTCGACATCGTCCGCTACGACCCGAGGAGCGGCGCGCGCACGGTGCTGGTGCCGGCCACGCGGCTCGTGCCGCGCGGGTCGTCGCAGCCGCTCATCCCCGAGGACTACGCCTGGTCGGACGACGGCGGGAAGCTGCTGGTCTTCACGAACACCGAGCGGGTGTGGCGCACGAACACGCGCGGCGACTACTGGGTGCTCGACCTGGGGAGCGGGACGCTGCAGCAGGTGGGCGCGGACTTCCCCGCGTCGACGCTCATGTTCGCGAAGTTCTCTCCGCAGGGTGACCGTGTCGCGTTCGTCCAGGCGAACGACATCTGGGTGGAGCGCCTGTCGGACGGGGCGCGCACGAGGCTCACCACGGGCGGCTCGCACACGCTCATCAACGGGAACTTCAGCTGGGCGTACGAGGAGGAGTTCAGCATCCAGGACGGATTCCGCTGGAGTCCGGACGGGATGCACATCGCGTACTGGCAGCTCGACAGCGAGGGCGTGCGCGAGTTCGTCCTCGTGAACTACACGGATTCCCTCTACCCCCAGTTCAAGTCGATCCCCTACCCCAAGGTCGGGCAGGTGCTGTCGGCCGCCAGGGTCGGGGTGGTCGCCGCCGACGGGGGCGAGACCGTGTGGATGGACGTGCCGGGCGATCCGCGCAACAACTACATCCCGCGGGTGGAGTGGGCGGACGACTCGAGCCACCTCCTCATCCAGCACATGAACCGCCCGCAGGACGAGAACCACGTGCTCATGGCCGACGCGGCCACGGGGAAGGTGAGGGAGGTCTACGTCGACCGGGACTCCGCATGGGTCGACGTGGTGGACGACCTCTTCTGGCTCGACGGCGGGAAGCGCTTCACCTGGGTGAGCGAGAAGGACGGCTGGCGGCACGTCTACTCGATCGCGCGCGACGACGGGAGCGAGAAGCTCCTGACGCCGTGGCCCATGGACGTGATCGAGGTCGAGCTCGTGGACGAGAAGGGCGGTTGGATCTACTTCATCGCGTCCCCGGACAGCCCCGCTCAGCGCTACCTGTACCGCGGCCGCCTGAACGGGAAGGGCGACCCCGAGCGGCTCACGCCGGACGATCAGGACGGGTGGAACGGCTACGACGTGTCCCCCGACGGCGCGTGGGCCTTCCACACGTACTCGCGCTTCGACCTCCCGACCGCGTGGACGCTCGTGGACCTTCCGCGCCACCGCACCGTGCGCGTGCTCGAGGACAACGCCGACCTGAAGAAGGCCGTCGCCGCGCTCGCCAAGGGTGACGTCGAGTTCATGCGCATCCATCGCGACGACGGCGGGCCGGACCTGGACGCGTGGATCATGAAGCCGCCGGACTTCGATCCCGCGAAGAAGTACCCGGTGCTCTTCTACGTCTACGGCGAGCCGGCCGGACAGACCGTGGAGGACCAGTGGGGCGGGGCGACCTACCTCTGGCACCTCATGCTCACGCAGCAGGGCTACGTCGTCGCGAGCGTGGACAACCGCGGTCAGCCGGACCCGCGCGGCCGGGCGTGGCGCAAGAGCGTGCACGGCGCCATCGGCGTGCTCGCCTCCGAGGACCAGGCCGCCGCGAACCGGGCGCTGCGCGCCCTGCCCTGGGTCGACGGCGACCGCATCGGCGTGTGGGGGTGGAGCGGCGGCGGCTCGATGACGCTCAACCTGATGTTCCGACACCCCGAGCTGTACAAGGTGGGGATGTCCGTGGCGCCCGTGCCCGACCAGCGCCTCTACGACGCGATCTACCAGGAGCGCTACTCCGGCACGCTGCCCCAGTATGCGGAGGGGTACCGGAAGGGCTCGCCGATCAACTTCGCGGAGGGGCTCCAGGGCGACCTGCTCATCGTGCACGGCACGGGCGACGACAACGTGCACTACCAGGGCACGCAGCGCCTCATCAACCGGCTCGTGGAGCTCGACAAGCCGTTCACGATGATGGCGTACCCGAACCGCACGCACGGCATCTACGAGGGGCCGGGCACGACGCTCCACCTGCGCACGCTGCTCACGAGCTACCTCGAGGAGCACCTCCCGCCCGGCGGGCGGTAGGCGCCCCCGTGAAGACGAGATCGCTGGGGAGCACGGGATTCGAGGTGTCCGAGGTGGGCTTCGGCGCATGGGCGATCGGAGCCGACTGGGGCCACGTCGAGGAGGACGTGGCGCTCGACACGCTCGGGGCGGCCCTGGACGCGGGGATGACGCTCATCGACACCGCCGACGCGTACGGAGACGGGCGCAGCGAGCGCCTGGTCGCCCGGGTGAACGCCGGGCGCACACCGCGCGCCACCGTCGCGACGAAGGCGGGCCGCCGTCTCCAGCCGCACGTGGCCGCGGGCTACACGCCGGCGAACATCGAGGCGTTCGTGGACCGGAGCCGCGAGCTCCTGCAGCAGGACACGCTCGACCTCGTCCAGCTCCACTGCCCGCCCACCGAGGTCTACTACGACCCGGCGCTCTTCGCCGGCCTCGACCGCCTGAAGGAGGCGGGGAAGATCGCGCACTACGGCGTGAGCGTGGAGAGGGTCGAGGAGGCGATCAAGGCGATCGAGTATCCCGGGGTCGAGACGGTGCAGATCATCTTCAACATCTTCCGCCAGCGACCGAAGGAGCGCTTCTTCGCGATGGCGGCGGAGCGGGGCGTCGGCATCCTCGCGCGCGTTCCGCTCGCCTCGGGGCTGCTCACCGGGAAGATGACGCGGACCACGCGGTTCGCCGACGACGACCACCGCAGCTTCAACCGGCACGGGGAGGCCTTCGACGTGGGCGAGACCTTCTCCGGGGTCGACTTCGACCGTGGGCTCCGCGCCGTCGAGGAGCTGCGCGAGCTCGTTCCCGCGGGCGCGACGTTGGCGCAATTCGCGCTGCGCTGGATCCTCATGCACCCGGAGGTGAGCGTGGTCATCCCGGGCGCCAAGACCCCCCGACAGGCCAGGAGCAACGCGGCCGCTTCGGAGCTCCCGCCGCTGTCGGCCGATGTGATGGAGCGGGTGGCGCGCATCTACGACGAGCACGTCCGCGCCGAAGTGCACCAGCGCTGGTAGCGTCGCCGTAGGGGATTCTCCCTCCGCCGCTCCCGGGCTCCCCCCGACGACCCGACCGCGCGCGGGTCGGCATCTTTCAGGGCATGAAGACCCTGCCACGGCTCTGGGGGATGCCCGGGTGGCTCGCCGGGCGCAGTGGCCGACGCGCCGAGCGGCGCTTCCGCATCCGCCGGATCGTGCAGGCCGCGTTCGCTCTGGTGTGCGTCCTCGTCGGCGTCCAGTTCGGACGATTCGTGTCGGCCGCCCGGGCCGGAGCGCTCCCGCTCCCGCGCCGCCCGGCCGGCGTCGAGGCGTTCCTCCCGATCAGCGGGCTCATGGGCCTGATCGACTGGCTCCACCAGGGCGCGCTCAACGCCATCCATCCCGCGGCCACCGTGCTCGTGCTCATCGCGCTCGCGCTCGCCGTGCTTCTGCGCAAGTCGTTCTGCTCGTGGGTGTGCCCGATCGGCTTCCTGTCGGAGTCGCTCGCGCGCTTCGGCCGCTGGGCGTTCGGCCGCAACTTCCGGCTCTGGAGATGGGCGGACGTGCCCCTGCGCGGCCTCAAGTACGTCCTGCTCGCCTTCTTCCTGGGCATGATCCTGGCGATGTCGCCGCAGGCGCTCTCCGCCTTCCTGCACTCGCCCTACAACCGCGTGGCCGACGTGAAGATGGGGCTCTTCTTCACCGACATGGGGCGCGTCGGCGTCATCGTCATGGGCGTGCTCGCGGTGGGCTCGGTCTTCGTGCAGGGCGTGTGGTGTCGCTACCTGTGCCCGTACGGGGCGCTCCTCGGGCTCTTCTCCTGGGCGTCCCCCGTGAAGGTCCGCCGCAACGCGGACCTGTGCGTCTCCTGCGGCCTGTGCGACAAGGCGTGCATGGCCCGGCTCGCGATCTCGTCGAAGACGGCCGTGGCGAGCCCCGAGTGCACGGGCTGCCTGGACTGCGTGGCGGTGTGCCCGAAGACGGACGCGCTCGCGGTGGGCACGGCGCATCGCCGTCTCGGCCCGATCGTCTACGCGGCGGCGGTGGTCGCGCTCTTCCTGACCGGCTACGTCGGCGCGCGCGCCGCGGGGGCATGGCAGAACGGGATGAGCGACGCCGAGTACGTGCAGCGGATCCACGACGTCCGCTCCGCCGCGTATGGCCACCCGGACCTCGAGGGTCCCGGAGGGTCGGCCACCGCCCAGCGCTGATCGGGGGGAGGTCGCGCGCCGGGAAGGCCTTGCCGGGGGCGCCGCCCCCGTCCGTCCTACCGGAGCCCCTCCGCGTCCGCCAGGAGCTCCGACACCGGGCGCGGCCGCAGGCGGATCGGCAGCCGCCGCAGGTGCGCCTCGAGCTGGCGGCGCGGCGTCAGCTCGGTGTCGATGATCCGTGCGAGCTCCTCCTCCCGCTTCCACAGGAACTCGAGCGCGCGCACCTCGAGATCGAGCATCCGCCGCTCCACGCTCTCGTTGAGCGCGATCTCGAGCGCGATCGTGCGGGTCGGGCCCATCCGCCAGAGCGTCTCGTGCTTCTCGGTGGAGGCGAGCGCGAAGGCGCCCACCGAGCCGGCATGCTCGATGGCGAGCGCGGCGTCGGTGATCCGGCGCTCGGACGCCCCCGCGATGTTCTGGTAGGCGAGCACGCGGCGCAGCACGTTCTCGGCCACGTCCCCCTTGAGCTCGTAGATCTTCTCGGGTGTCCACGGGTCGCAGCGCTGGCAGGGGATGCCGATCCCCAGGCTCCCGTCCTCGCCGCGCAGCGGATACGCCCACCACGACAGCTCGTAGCGCAGGGCGCGCAGCGTGCTGTGGCAGTATGGGCAGGTCTCGCGTCCGTGCCATGCCGCCCAGCCGAATCGACGCCAGCGCAGGATGTCCGCGACGGGCGTGTCCTCCCAGTCGATCGACACGTCCCAGTCCGTGAGGCCGAGCAGGTCGCCCACGTACGCGACGGTGCCGAAGGTCGCGGCGGTGACCTTGGAGCGGACGCTCTCGTACGAAGCCTTCCGCCTGCGCAGCTCGCGTCCGTAGCGCCACCACGCCTTCTCGACGAGGGGAGCCCCGCCGACGCGGATCAGGAGGAGGGGGCCGGCGGTGAGCAGGGCCACGTGCGCGGTGTGCGCCACGGGCCTGGCCTGGTCGCGGGCGAGCCGCTCGAGCTCGTAGAGCGCGGCCTCGCGGTCCTCGATCGGGCAGAGGTTCCAGCGGTGGCAGCTCTCGCACACCGTCCACAGCCGCCCCTCGACGGGGTCGTAGGCGATACGGCGCCCGTGCGGCAGGTGGGCCAGGCGGCCGTTCTCGGGGAACGGCTTGTGGCAGAATAGACAGCGTGTGAACACGGTCGCCCCGCGGCGAGGGTCATCCCAACCCGCTCCCCTTCTCCGGCCCCGACCCCGCATGCTTCCCGCGCACCGGGCGGGCATGGGGCCGTGAAGGCCCCTGCACGATCCTACGTAGTCGCGTACCCGTACGACAAGGCGCGTGATCCGGAGGTTGGAGGGTGAACGAGCGCGAGCTATATCGTACGATATATCTGTAGCGCTATCCGACGGAACGCGCCGCGGGGGGCGCGCGGCCCGCGGAGGCCGCGGACTTCGTGCGTGCGCGCAAGGCGGACGGCTCCGACTGGCTGAAGATCATCTGGGAGGACGGGAGCACCTACGGCCGCACGATCCCCACGCTCGACTCCGCCACCGTCGCGGCGCTCGTGCGGGCGGCGCACGACCAGGGGATGAGGGCCGTTGCGCACGTGGCGACCCGCCACGACGCGCGCGCCGCCGTGGCGCTGGGCGTGGACGGCCTCGCGCACGCGCCGCACGACGGCCCGCCCGACGACGACTTCGGGACGCTCATGGCGCGCCACGGCGCGTTCGTCGCGCCGACGCTCACGGTCATCGGATCGATCGCCGGCACGGGCGAGGGCGCGGCGCAGCTCGCCGACGCGCGCCTGGCGGCGTTCGTCGCGCCGGACATGCGCACGACGCTCGAGTCGACGTTCCCGCTGCGCAAGCGCACGCGGGACCTCCTCACGTACGGCGCGCGGGCCACGCGCCTGGCCCGGGACGCGGGCGTGCCGATCCTCGCCGGAACCGACGCCGGGAATCCCGGAACCGCGCACGGCGTCACCCTGCACCGCGAGCTGGAGAACCTGGTGAACGCCGGCCTGACACCGGCGGAAGCGCTCACCGCCGCGACCGCGGCACCGGCCGAGGCCTACGGGCTGGACGACCGGGGGCGCATCGCGCCCGGGCTGCGCGCCGACCTCGTGCTGGTGGAGGGCGATCCGACCGCGGATATCCTGTCTACGCGCGCGATCGTCGCGGTGTGGCGCAACGGCGCGCCCGTCGACCGCGAGGACGCGCGCGCCCGCGTGGCCGAGGCGACCGCGGTCGCCGCCGCGCCCCTCCCCATCCCCGGGCCGGTGAGCGACTTCGACGCGGGAGACCTGGGCGTGAGCTTCGGGGCCGGGTGGATCACGTCGACCGATGCGATGACGGGAGGCACCTCGACCGCGACGCTCACCCCGACGGACGGCGCGCTCCTGGTGGAGGGACGTGTGACGACCTCCGGCCCGACGGCCTGGGCGGGGGCGATGCTCTTCCCCGGTGCGCAGCCGATGGCTCCCGCCGACCTGTCGCGGGCCCGCGGGCTCTCGTTCCGGGCGCGCGGACTGCCCGGCACGTACACGGTGATGCTCTTCGCCCGCAGCACGGGCGCGCGGCCCGTGATGAAGACCTTCGAGGTGACCGACGCCTGGGGTGGGGTGCGGCTCGACTTCGCCGATTTCCCCGGCGTCGACACCTCGGGACTCATGGCCGCGTTCTTCGGGGTGAGCGGTCGGGCGGGCGACTTCTCCCTCCGCCTGGACGACGTCGCGATCTACTGAGCCGGGACGGTGATGCCCGAGGCCGCCGGGACGCTCAGCGTCCCGGCGGATAGGCAGCGATGCATTCGATCTCGACCCTGGCGCCCAGCGCGAGGCCGCTCCCGGCCATCGCCGAGCGCGCGGGCGGCACGTTCGGGAAATAGGTCAGGTAGACCTCGTTCATCGCGCCGTAGTCCGCGATGTCCGCGAGGAAGACGGTGCACTTGACGACGTTGTCGAGCGTGAGGCCGGCGGCCGCCAGCACGGTCTTGATGTTCTCGAAGACCTGGCGCGTCTCGGGCCCGACGCCTCCGTCCACCACCTTCGGAGGGCTCACTCCGGGCATCGAGCCGATCTGGCCGGAGAGGAAGAGCAGGCCGCCGTTGCGGATCGCCGTGCTGAATACCGGGAGGCGGGCGATGCCCTCCGGCTGGACGACCTCGCGGTAGTGCGCCTGCTGCGCCGCCTGGCCGGCCATCGGCTGGGCGTTCTGGTCGGTGCGCGGCTCCATCGTGCAGGCCGCCACCGCCAGGAGCGGGGCGGCGAGCGGCAGGCCGCGCGCGATCCCCGCGCCCGTCCGCCGCGCTCCAGAGCGGCGTGGCCGACCGTTCGCATGGTGTCCAGCGGGGCTCATCGCATCCTCCTCGTCGGGGTCCGCTGCGGGGGCGGCCGCACCCCGTGGGCACGGCCCCCCGATTGCGGACGACAAGGTGAGGGGCCGCCGGGGCGGGCGCTACTCCCGCCGAAGGATCGTCGCGGGGTCGAGTCGCCCCGCGGACCGGGCGGGGAAGAAGGCGGCGAGAAGCGTCGCCCCCACGAGCACGGCGGCCGTGGCGCCGAAGGTGGCCGGGTCCCACGGGCTGAGGCCGTACAGGAATCGGCCGAGCGCACCCGAGAGGAGCGCGGCCGCGGCGAGCCCGGCCACCAGCCCGCCCAGCGTGGTGCGCAGCGCGCCCCCGAGCACGAGCGCGCGCACGCGTCCGGGGTCGGCGCCCAGCGCCATCCGCACCCCCATCTCCGGCAGCCTCCGCGCGGTGGCGTGGGAGACCACGCCGAACACGCCGGTGCCCGCGAGGAAGAGGCCGAGCGCGCCGGCGACGCCGAGCACCCAGCCCATGATCCGAGCGGGCGTGAGCGAGAAGGCCATGTCGTCGGTGATCGGGCGGACGCGCACCGCGACGTCGGGCTCGACGGCGCGTGCCGCGTCGCGCAGGAGCGGCGCGAGGCTCGTCCCACCATCGCTGCGCACGAAGAGCACCATGTCCGGGCGATCGAGCTGCGGGTGGGGGAGGTAGGCGAAGGGCGTCGGGGCCTCGCCCAGGGCACGGACCTGGGTCGTGGCCACCACGCCCACCACGGTCGCGTCCCGGACGACGCCGGTCCGCTCCTCGATGTGCAGCGTGCGCCCGAGCGCCTCACCGCCGAACGCGCTCCGGGCCAGCGCCTCGTTCACGACGACGACCGGCGGGGCGTCCGCCCGGTCGGACGCCGTGAAGTCCCGACCCTCCAGGAGCGGGATGCCCAGCGCGCCGAAATACCCGGGGCGCGTCACGTTGTAGCCGACGAAGGGCCGTTGCCGCCCACCCTCGCCCCCGTCCCCGTCGGCCGACATGCGCATGCGGTCGCTGCGGTCGCCGAGCGGGACATAGAGCGCCACCCCCACGGACCGCACCTCCGGAAGGGCGGCGGCGCGCCCCTCCAGCTCGTCCCAGTACGCGTTGGTCTTCGCGCGATCGTCGCCGAAGCGGAGCTCCGGACTCGCCGAGAGCACGGTGACGCCGCGCGCGTCGAAGCCGGGATCGACGCGGCCGCTGGCGGCCAGGCCGCGCACCAGCAGTCCCGACCCGACGAGGAGCACCGCGGACACCGCCACCTGGGCGGCCACGAGCGCCGCGGCGCCGCGGCCGCGCGCGCCCCGCCCCGCCTCGCGGCGCAGGATACGCGCCGGATCCACGGACGAGACGCGGAAGGCCGGGACCATCCCGGAGACGAGCGTGCTGGCCAGGCCCAGCACGAGCGTGAAGAGGAGCACCCCCCGGTCGATGCCCACGTCGAGCCCGAGCGGCACGGTGCTCGGCGGGGTGAGGTGCGTGAGGAGGCCCGACGTCCACACGGCGATCAGGAGCCCCCCGACGCTCGCGAGGAGGCCGATGAGCGCGGACTCCGCGAGGAGCTGGCGCACGATGCGCCACCGGCTCGCGCCGACGGAGACGCGCACCGCCAGCTCCCCGGCCCGCGCGGCGCCGCGCGCCAGGAGGAGGTTCGCCACGTTGGCGCACGCGATGAGGAGCACGAGGCCCGACACGCCCATGAGCGCGGCCAGGAAGCCCGCCACCAGCCCCTTGAGGAGCGGATGCACGCCGCTCGCGGAGCGCAGCGCGACACCCCGCTCCGGGAACGCGCCGCCGTCCGCGCCCGCGACGAGCGACGCGAGCTCGTCACGCGCCTTCTCCCGCGCCACCCCGGGAGCCAGTCGACCCATCGCCATGAGGACGCGGTCGCGGTTGCTCGTGAGGTCGATGCCCGCGTCGAGCACACCGGCCGCGTCGCGCAGGGGGACCCACGCCGAGATGCGCATCCCGGGGAACGTCCCGGCGAACCCGGCGGGCATCACACCGAGGACCGTGAAGGGCCTCCCGTTGATGCGCACCGGGGTCCCCACCACGTCGTTGCGCCGTCCGAGACGATCGCGCCAGACCCGGTCCGACAGCACCACCCCCGGGCCGTCGCGCGCGGCGTCCGCGAACGTCCGGCCGAGGGCGGGTGCGACCCCGAGGACGTCGAAGTAGCTCTCCGTGACCACCTCGACCATGTCCTCGGTGGGTGCGTCGCCGAAGTCGATCAAGGCGCCGTGCATCTGGTGGCCGAGCGCGCCCGCGAGCGTGTGCGCACCCTGCACGGCCTCGAGCTCCGGGAAGGAGAGCGTCGTGAAGTCGGCGCCCGGCTGCGCGGCGCCGATGCGCACCAGTGCCGCCGGATCGGCCACGGGGAGCGGGCGGAGCAACGCAGCGCTCACCAGCGAGAAGAGCGCGCTGTTCGCGCCGATCGCGAGCGCCAGCGAGAGGACCGCGACGAAGGTGGAGACCGGATTGCGGGCCAGGGCCCGGGCGGCGTGGCGGAGGTCGATGCGCAGGGTGTCCATGGATGACAGAGTACTTTGCATCGCAGTGCGAAGGCAAGATCCTGCTTGCGACGGCCACCGGCGGGGCCGAGCTTCCAGCGCCATCGAAGCCGCTCGCAGCCACACCCGACGGACCTGCGCCATGTCCACGATGCTCCGCCGCCCCCGCCGCCTCTTCCTCCCGCTCGCGACCGTGCTCGCCGCGGCCCTCTCCGCCTCCGGGAGCGCCGCGCAGCAGCGCATCAAGGAGATGCCCGGCTACGCCCGCTTCCAGGAGATGGCCGGGCAGATCCCGGGCTCGGTGGTCTCGGGAGCGCTCCGCGTCACCTGGGCCGACGACGGCAAGTCGCTGGAGTACGCGCGCGACGGACGGTTGTACCGCTACGACGTCGGGAGCGGCCGGGCCACGGACGTCGGCGAGGCGCCGGAGTCCCGTGGCTTCCGCCGGGGCGGGCCCGAGCGCGGGCGGCAGTTCGCGTCGGCCGCGTCCCCCGACAGCACCACGAAGGCGTTCTACCGCGACAGGAACCTGTGGGTGAGCGCCGCCGACGGGAGCGGGGAGCGGGCGGTGACCACGGACGGGAGCGTGGAGGACCGCATCAAGTACGGGACCGCGAGCTGGGTGTACGGCGAGGAGCTCGGCCAGGTCACGGCCATGTGGTGGTCGCCGGACGGGAAGAAGCTCGCCTACTACCGCTTCGACGAGAGCCGCGTCCCGGATTACTACCTCCAGCTCGAGCAGACCGAGGTGCAGGACTCGCTCGACCGCGAGGCGTACCCCAAGGCCGGTGCGCCGAACCCCGTGGTGGACCTCTTCGTCTACGACCTCGCGACCGGCCGGTCGACGCGCATGGACGTGCGCGACGGCGCGGCGTTCACGAACGACGTCGTCGGGCACTACGTCTACCAGGTCGCGTGGTCCCCGGACGGCTCGGAGCTCACCTTCAACCGCACGAACCGCCGCCAGAACGTGCTGGAGTTCACGGCGTGCGACCCCGCGACGGGGAGCTGCCGCGTGGTGGTGCGGGAGGAGTGGCCCGACTCGTGGGTGGAGAACCACCCCCCGATGCGGTGGCTGGCCGACGGGAAGCGCTTCCTGTGGATCTCCGAGCGCACGGGCTTCGCCAACCTCTACCTGTACGACTTCGCCGGGAAGCTGCTGCGCACGCTCACCGACCATCCCTTCGAGGTGCAGTCGATCGAGCACGTCGACGAGAAGGCCGGTGTGGTGTGGTACACCGCGCGCGACGGTGACAACCCGATGAAGCTCCAGCTCCACCGCGTGGGTCTGGACGGGAAGAACGACCGACGCCTCACCGATCCGGCGTTCGCCCACGACGTGGCGGTGGCGCCGGACGGGAAGCACTTCGTGGACGTCGCCGAGACGCACGACCAGGCGCCCGTCACCCGCCTCATGGACGGCTCGGGCAAGCCGGTCGCCGAGCTCGCCAAGAGCGACCTCACCCGCTTCGAGCAGCTCGGCCTGCAGCGCGTCGAGCTCTTCACCTTCACGGCGGCGGACGGCCGGACCCAGCTCTGGGGGATGCTGCACAAGCCGTCCAACTTCGATCCGAACCGGAAGTACCCGCTCCTGGTGAGCGTCTACGCGGGGCCCGCGACGAACGGCGCGTCCGAGCGGTTCACCGCACCCAACCCGCTCACCGAGTACGGCTTCCTGGTCGCGACGCTCGACGCGCGCAGCGCGGCCGGGCGCGGCAAGCGCTTCCTCGACGCGATCTACGAGAAGCTCGGCACGGTCGAGATCGACGACCAGGCTGCCGGCGCGCGCGCCCTGGCGCAGCGCCCGTACGTGGACGCGGCGCGCATCGGCATCTTCGGCACCTCGTACGGCGGTTACGCCTCCGCGATGGCGATCCTGCGCCACCCCGACGTCTTCGCCGCCGCCTCCGCCGGGTCGCCGGTGACGGACTGGCGCAACTACGACTCGATCTACACCGAGCGCTACATGTGGCTGCCGCAGGAGAACGCCGCCGGGTACGACGCGGGCTCCGCGATGACGTACGCCGATCGCCTCGCCGGCCGGCTGTTGATCTACTACGGCACGGCCGACAACAACGTGCACCCCTCGAACTCGCTGCAGCTCATCCAGGCGCTCCAGGAGGCGCAGAAGAGCTTCGACGTGCAGGTGGGGCCCGACCGCGGCCACTCGGCGCCCAACACGTACCGCATGATGGAGTTCTTCATCGACAACCTGGTGCTGCGCCCGACGGAGCGCGCCGCGACCAGCAGCCGGTAGCCGTGCGGGGGCGGGCGAGGATCAGGCCGGGACGGTGAAGCGGCGGCGCGCCTCGGTCGCCTTCGCCCGGAACGCGCAGTCGTGCGTGTGGTCGTTGACCAGTCCCATCGCCTGCATGAAGGCGTAGACCGTCGTCGGGCCGACGAAGCGCCACCCCCGCTTCTTCAACTCCTTCGACAGCGCCACCGACGCGGGGGTGGTCGCCATCCCGCGCAGCGCCTCCTCGGTCAGCCTGGTCGGGCGCGCGTCGCGGCCCGGCTCGAAGCGCCACACGAACGCGGCCACGGAGCCGAGCTCGTCGGCCATCTCGCAGGCGCGCTTCGCGTTGCTCAGCGTGGCCTCGATCTTCCCGCGGTGCCGCACGATCCCCACGTCCCCCAGGAGGCGGTCCACGTCGCGCGCGCCGAAGCGCGCCAGCTTCCGGTAGTCGAAGCCCGCGAAGGCCCGGCGGAAGTTCTCCCGCTTGCGCAGGATCGTCAGCCAGGAGAGGCCCGATTGGAACCCCTCCAGGCAGATCTTCTCGAAGAGCCTCGTGTCCTCGGCCACCGGGTAGCCCCACTCCTCGTCGTGGTAGCGGACGTAGTCGTCGTCCGCGTCGCGCACCCAGAAGCAGCGCCGCGGCGCCCGCCGGGGCTTCGGGGCGGCGCTCACGCGTCGTCGCGCGGGGCCGGGCGCTCCAGGAGGCGCTCGGTGAACTCCTGGCGCTCCGCGAGCCGATCGATCTCCTCCTGGAGCGACGACAGGGCCTTGGTGAGCTGGGCGATGTGCGCGTCCTGGTCGGGCGCGTCGCCCCGCTCGAGGCGGAGGTGGAGGAGCGCGGCGAGCTGCCGGGAGAGCGGGAAGAGGAGGATGAAGCCGCCGATCATGACCAGCACGATGAGCGTGAAGATCATCCCGACGATGGCCATGGGCTCCAGCATGCCGGCTCCATGGGGTGCGGGGTGGGCGGGGCGTCGACCGGGAGGCTCCCGGCCGAGGGTGTGGCGCCCGCAAGATAGATTCGCGCCGGGCCCGCGTCAGCCTTCCGCGGTCCGGGCGGCGCGCAGGGTATCGCGCTCCGCGTCGGGCAGCATGAGGTCCTCGAGGAAATACGCGGCGAGCTCGGCCCGCCCCGACAGCCCCGCCTTCTGATAGACCACGACGCCGTGCTGGCGCACCGTGCGCTCGCGCCGCCCGGTCATGTCGGCGATCCGCTTGTGGCTGTAGCCCTTGAGGAGGAGGAGCGCGATCTCGCGCTCGGTCGGTGTCAGCGCCCAGGCGCGGAACTGCGTGTCGAGCGCCGCCCCGAGCCCTTCCAGCGCCCTGCGCGCGCTCTCCCGCCACTCGTCGCGCTCGGCCCGCCGCACCCTCAGCGCCTCGTGCGCCTCCGCCTCCGCGCGCTCGGACCTGCGCCACCCCCACCCGAGCGCCGTGGCCGCCACCATCCCCACCGCGGCCGTCAGGACCTCGATCGCGACGTGGACCCGCGGCCAGCGTCCCCACGCGTCGAGCACCAGGTTCATGGTGGCGTTCGCCGCCAGCAACACGAGAACCGCGATGAGCGCCAGGCGGCTGCCCGGTGCGTGTTCCCTCGCCATCACCCGCTCCACTGTCGTTTGCCGGATACCGGGCTCCCTGGAGGAAGAGCACAATAAAGCTCCCAGGAGGGCGCCCCGGAATCAATCGGCCGGACGCCCCGCCCCGGAACCTCCCGCCCGGGCCGCCCGGCCCCTCCGTCGCCCTCGGTCGTCCACCCGACTCTCCGAGGCGTTCACGATGGTCACGCGCCGAGACGCTGTGCTCACCCTGTTGGTCCTCACCGCCGCCTGCGGCACCGACGCTCCCCCTCCGCGGGACGGCGGCCCGGTCCAGGTGAACGCGGCGGCCCTCCAGACGTTCGCCCCGCTCCCCGCGGTGATGGCCTCGGCCGACAACCCCATCACTCCCGAGAAGGTGGACCTGGGCCGGATGCTCTACTACGACACGCGCTTCTCCACCTCCGGCGACGTATCGTGCTACGTCTGCCACCCGCTCCACGACTACGGCACGAGCCACCGGCGCACGGGCGTGGGGCACGGCGGGCTGATCGGGGGCCGCAACGAGCCCTCGGTGTACAACGCCGCCGGCCACGTCGCCCAGTTCTGGGACGGCCGCGCCCCCGACGTGGAGGCGCAGGCGCTCGGCCCGGTCCTCAACCCCGTGGAGATGGGGATGCCGGACGGGCAGTCCGTGGAGAAGGTCCTCTACCGGATCCCCGGCTACGTGGACGCCTTCGCCGCCGCCTTCCCGAGCGACCCCGAGCCGGTGTCGTTCGAGAACTTCGGGCGCGCCATCGCCGCCTTCGAGCGCGGGCTCGTGACGCCCTCCCGCTGGGACGCGTTCCTGGAGGGCGACGCGGGCGCGCTCTCGGACGAGGAGAAGGCCGGCTTCAACGAGTTCGCCGCGGCCGGCTGCACGCAGTGCCACGTCGGCGCGTTCGTCGGCGGCTCGTTCTACCAGAAGGCCGGCCTGGTGAACGCCTGGTACGACACCTCGGACGCGGGACGCGCCCAGGTCACGGGGAGCGCGGCGGACGCGATGTTCTTCAAGGTCCCGTCGCTGCGCAACGTCCAGGAGACCTGGCCCTACTTCCACGACGGCTCGGCCCAGCGCCTCGAGGACGCCGTCGCGCTCATGGCGTGGCACCAGCTCGGCAAGACCCTCACCGAACCCCAGGTCGCCGGCATCGTGACCTGGCTCAGGACGCTCTCGGGCCCCGTGCCCTACACCTACGTCAACGAGCCTACCCTGCCCCCCTCCCCGACGGCCGTGACCGGCGCGGCAGGCGGATCGTGACGCACTGAAGAACGGGGGCCGGGCCCCTCCCGGGACCGGCCACCCGCCCGCCCACGCGTTCCGCGCGCAGCCTGGCGGGGCGCGTGGGCCCCTCCTCCGGGGCTTTCCTCCTTCGCGCCACCCCTTGTGGCCGGGTGCGCGCCCGCCCCACCCTGTCGCGCACCGAACGGCCGGGATCGGTCCGTTCGCTTCCCCCGAGCGAAGCTGCCCGATGCGCGGAACCCTCCTCACGGCGGTCGCCGTCCTTGCCCTCGGGGCGTGTGTCCCCGACGCCGGTGGACGGGGGTGGGAATGCATCGCGCCGGCCAACGCGGGCGGAGGGTGGGACCTCACGTGCCGCTCGGTCGGTGACGTACTGCGCACGCTCGGCCTCTCCCCGGGCCTCGTGCGCACGACCAACCTCCCGGGGGCCGGGGGAGGCGTCGCGTACGCGAACGCGGTCGCCCAGCGCAGCGAGGACCCGACCGTGCTCATCGCGGCCAGCCCGTCCACCACGCTGCGCCTCGCGCAGGGACAGTACGGACGCCTCACCGAGGACGACGTCCGCTGGGTGGGCGCGGTGGGCGCGGAGTACGGCGTGCTCGCGGTGGCAGCGGACGCGCCCTGGCACGACCTGACCGGGCTCCTGGAGGCGTGGCGCGCGGCGCCGGGGTCGATCGTCGTGAGCGGCGGCAGCGCCGTGGCCGGCCAGGACCACATGAAGGTGCTCCTCCTCGTGCACGCGGCGGGAATCGACCCGCGGGCGATCCGCTACGTTCCCTTCGACGGGGGAGGCGAGGCCATGACCGCCCTCCTCGGAGGCTTCGTGCAGGTGTTCTCCGGCGAGGCGTCCGAGGTCGAAGGGCAGATCGCGGCCGGTCGCATGCGCGTGCTGACGGTGCTCGCTCCCGAGCGTGTGGGGGGCATCCTCGCCGACGTGCCCACCGCCCACGAGTCGGGCCTCGACGTGGACTGGGTGACGTGGCGCGGCTTCTACGTGCCGGCGGGCATCGGCGAGACGCGCTACCAGGAGTGGGTCGACATCCTGCGCCGGGTGGGATCCTCCCCCGAGTGGGCAGAGGCCCGCGAGCGGAACAACCTGGAGCCGTTCTTCCTCTACGGCGACGAGTTCGAGGCCTTCGTGAAGCGCCAGGTGGAGGACTTCCGCGCGATGTCGCACGAGATCGGGCTGCTGCGATGAGCGCCGCCCCCGCGAACGGAGCGGCCGCCGGGGGCGGGCACCCCGAAGGGGGGCTCGGGGATCGCATCGCAGGCGCCGTGCTCGTTGCGCTCGGCGTGGGCGTCGCGCTCGATGCCTCCACCTTCGACGTGGCGTTCCTCACGGACCCGGTGGGACCCAAGGCGCTCCCGCTCCTGTCGGCCGTGATCTTCCTCGCGGCGGGCGTCATCCTGCTGGCGCGCGGCGGGCGGCGGCGCCCCTGGCCGTCCGGGCCCGTCCTCCTGCGCATGGGCGCCGCCGCGGCGGTCTTCGCGGTCTACGCGCTCCTGCTCGCCCCGCTCGGCTTCGTGGTCGCGACCACGGCGGCGGTGTGCGCGCTCTCCCTCCTCTTCGGGGGACCGTGGAGGAAGAGCCTGGGCGCGGCGACCGCGCTCTCCGTCGTGCTCTGGTACCTCTTCGTGTGGGCGCTCGGCCTCCCCCTCCCCCTCGGCGCCGTCTGGGAAGCCCTGTGGATGCGCTGACCTCCCTCGTCGGCGGCTTCGCGGTCGCGCTGCGCCCCCTCAACCTGGGCCTCGCCTTCGGTGGGGTCTTCGTCGGCACCTTCGTGGGGATGCTCCCGGGGATCGGGCCGATCAACGCGATCGCGATCCTCATCCCGATCACCTTCGCGGCCGGGATCCCGCCCGAGTCGGCGCTCATCCTCATGGCCGGGATCTACTACGGGTCGCAGTACGGCAACTCGATCAGCACGATCCTGCTCAACGTCCCGGGGACCGCGTCGGCCGTGGTGACCGCGCTCGACGGCCACGCGATGACGCGCGCCGGGCGGGGCGGCCCCGCCCTCGCGATGTCGGCGATCGCGTCCTTCTTCGGGGGCACCGTGTCGATCTTCGGGCTCGTCCTCTTCGCGCCGCTCCTGGCCGAGTGGGCGATCCGCTTCGGCCCGGCCGAGTACTTCGCGCTCATGGTCTTCGCCTTCGCGGCGCTGTCGAGCCTGGCGGGCGGGAGCCTCGTGCACGGGCTGGCCTCGACGGCGTTCGGCCTCCTGCTCGCGACCGTGGGGCTGGACCCGAACAGCGCGATCCCCCGCTTCACGTTCGGGCAGATCAAGCTCCTGGACGGGATGGACTTCGTGGTCGTCACGATCGGGCTCTTCGCCGTGAGCGAGGTGCTCCAGCTCCTCGAGGAGACCGAGCGCGGGCAGGCGGCGGCGGGGACGTACGGGCGGGTCATGATCACCATGAAGGAGTTCTTCCACACGCTCGGGACGATGATCCGCGGGAGCGTGCTCGGATTCCTCGTCGGCGTCCTCCCCGGGGCAGGCGGCACGATCGCGTCGTTCCTCGCCTACAGCACCGAGCAGCGCATCTCGGACCGCGAAGGCACCTTCGGCAAGGGCGACATCCGCGGCGTGGCGGCGCCCGAGTCGGCCAACAACGCCGCGGCCAACGGCGCGATGATCCCGCTCCTCACCCTCGGCGTGCCGGGGAGCGGCACCACCGCCGTCCTCCTGGGCGCGCTCCTCGGGCTCGGCGTTACGCCCGGCCCCCTCCTCATCCAGGAGCAGCCCGACCTCTTCTGGGGGCTCGTCGCCTCCATGTACGTCGGCAACGTCTTCCTCCTCCTCCTCAACCTCCCGCTGGTGGGCCTGTTCGTGCGCGCGCTCACCCTCCCACGCTGGTTCCTCCTCCCGGGTGTGGCGGCGCTCTCGTTCGTGGCCGTCTACGCGGTGAACCAGAGCCCCTTCGACCTCGTGCTCATGACGGCGTTCGGCGTGGTCGGCTGGGTGATGCGGCGGTCCGGCTTCCCGCTCGCGCCGGTCATCCTCGGCCTCGTGCTCGGCCCCATCATGGAGAAGAGCCTGCGCCGCGCGATGGCGCTGTCGGCCGGCGACTGGCGCATCCTCTTCGACTCCCCGATCGCGATCGTGCTCTGGGTGCTCGCGGTGGCCAGCCTCGTGGTGCCGCCGCTGCTCGCGCGGCGCACTCGGCTCCCCGTGACCGAGGCGGCCGCCTCCGCCGAGACGGACTGATCCCGGCTCGGCAGCGGCGTCCACGGCGACGCCCCCCCGCGCTCCGCGCCGGCGCTTGCCGCCCGCGGGGGGTCGCCCTAGCGTGAGCCCCGATCCCCGCGCGCGCCCGGCCTCCACCGCGCGGGACGGCACCCAGCCGGGAGACATCATGAAGCTCCGCGTCGGTACGCTCGCCCTCCTCCTCCTCGCCGTTCCCGTCCTGACCGCGCTCGTCGCGGACCCGCGCGGCCCGGGCTCCGACAACGGCCTCGCGCGTACGCCGCCCATGGGCTGGAACTCCTGGAACCACTTTGGCTGCGACGTGAGCTCGCAGCTCATCCGCGAGACCGCGGACGCGATGGTCGCGAGCGGGATGAAGGACGCGGGCTACCGCTACGTGGTGATCGACGACTGCTGGCAGGTGGACCGCGCCCCGGACGGACGGATCGTGCCGGACGCGGAGCGCTTCCCCGAAGGGATGAAGGCGCTGGCGGACTACGTGCACGGGCGCGGCCTCCTCTTCGGGATCTACACGGACGCCGGACGCCAGACGTGTCAGGGGCGGCCCGGGTCCTACGGCCACGAGGCGATGGACGCGCGCACCTACGCCGAGTGGGGCGTCGACTACGTGAAGGTGGACTGGTGCCACGCGGAGGGCCTCGACGCGCGCGAGCGGTACGCCGTCTTCAGGGACGCGCTCCGCGACGCCGGACGCGACATCGTCTTCTCGATCTGCGAGTGGGGGACGAACGAGCCGTGGACGTGGGGGCCGGAGACCGGCAACCTGTGGCGGACCACCGGCGACATCTTCGACCGGTGGGAGAGCGTCCTGTCCATCCTCGACCGCTCGTCGCAGTACTGGACGTCCGCGTCGGCGGGCCACTGGAACGATCCGGACATGCTCGAGGTCGGCAACGGTGGGATGACCCGGGACGAGTACCGCGCGCACTTCAGCCTGTGGGCCGTGATGGCCGCGCCGCTCATGGCGGGCAACGACCTGCGCGAGCTGATGGGCGACGACCGCCGCACCCGGTCCACGCTGGAGATCCTCACGAACCCCGAGGTGATCGCGGTCGACCAGGACGCGCTCGGCGCGCAGGGGCGGCTCGTGCAGAACTTCCCGCCCGAGCTCCAGGTCTGGGTCAAGCCGCTGGCCGACGGGTCGCGCGCGGCGGTGCTCCTGAACCGGGCGTCCGTCCCGACCACGATCACCGCGGACTTCGGACGCATGGGGATCTACACCGACTCGGCGCGCGTGCGCGACCTGTGGGCCAGGAAGGACATGGGCACGTTCGGGCGCCGCTACGAGGCGACCGTGCCCTCGCACGGCGTGGCCATGGTGAGGGTGACGCCCGCGCATTGAGGGAGGTCGCGGTGGTGGCACGCGGTCGCCGGCGCGCCACCACGGCCGTCGCCTACATCGGTCGGAAGAGGTCCCCCGTCGAGAGGACGAGCTCCGCCTTCGCGTGCGCGGGCATCCACGCGAGCGTCCCTTCCACCCGCTCCGCGTCCGAGGCGCCGTGGGCGAAGCGCCACACCCACACCGCCCGCTCCTCCGGGTCCACGACCCAGTACTCGGGCACGCCGAAGTCCCGGTAGCGGCGCGGCTTCCTCACACGGTCGATCGAGCCCGACGACGGCGACAGGATCTCCACCACGAGCCCGGGCGTGCGCGCGACACCACGGCTGGTGATGCCGCCTCGCTCGGCGTTGGGTACGAAGAGGAGGTCGGGGCGCAGGAACTGGCCCTCGACGAAGAGGAGGTCCACGTCGGGGAGAACCACGCCGATGCCCTCGCGCTCGACGTAGGCACGCAGCGCGATGATCAGCGTCGCGAGGATGTGCTGGTGATTCGGCGAGGGCGAGGGCGTCACCAGCACCTCGCCGTCGATGACCTCGTAGCGGTTGCCGTCGTCGGGAAGGCGCGCGTACTCGTCATACGTCCAGGTGTACCGCGTCGAAGTCGGGTCCATGGCGTTCGTCTCGCTCACGGGTGGACGTTGCAGCGCACAGGGGGGCGATCCCATGGCGGAATCGGCCTCGCTCGCTGGGCGTCGAGCTCCTGCGATCCTCCACGGAAGGTACACCGACGTTCGCCCATCCGCGCGGCTGGGCGCGCCCGAGCCGACTGCTCGCGTCCGGGCTCTACGGCGTCGCCCCGCGCGATATCGTGTCCCCGCGCATCGTGTCCGGGGGGATCGTGTCCAGGTGGATCGTGTCCAGGTGGATCGTGTCCATCCGTACGTCCACGCGCGGGTCGGGCACCACGGACGGGATGTCGATGTCCGGCGGCACCGCGGGGATCACGACGTCCCGCCCGGCCAGACGGTCGAGGATGAGGTCGCGCCGCCAGGCCATGCGTCCCGGGCGATGGTCGGGGTTCGACCCGAGCGGGTCGGGGAGGGTGGCGGCCAGCGACGCGGCCTCGAGCCGGCCGACGCCCTGGACCGGGAGGTCGAAGTACCTGCGGGAGGCCGCGCCCACGCCGAAGACGCCCGGTCCGAGCTCGGCGGTGTTCAGGTAGAGCTCCAGGATCCGGTCCTTGCTCAGGAAGCGTTCGAGCCTGCGGGCCACCACGTACTCACCCGCCTTGCGCACCAGCGAGCGCTCGGGGGTGAAGTAGAGGTTCTTGGCCAACTGCTGCGTCAGCGTGCTCCGCCCCTTGATCTCGGAGCGATGGCGCCTGTAGTACCCGACGGCCCGACGCAGGGCCGCGCGGTCCTGCGCGCTCCACCAGGAGAAGATCGTATCGCCCTGCCAGTGCACCTCCTCGGCGAGCGCCCTCCAGTCCACGCCGTGGTGCTGACGGAAGCGGTCGTCCTCGGAGACGAGCACGGCGCGCTCCAGGACCGAGGGGATCTCCTCGAGCGGCACCCATTCCTGCACGATCGCCAGGTCCTCCCCGTCCGCCCCGGCCTCGCGCTCCCGGTAGAGCATGAACGAGGTCGCCGGGGGATCCACCCAGCGCAGGATCCACGGCCAGGGGAGGCCGGCCAGCACGACCACCGGCAGACAGACGAGCAGGAGGGCCGGAAAGACGATCCATCGGCGGACGAAGGGGGTCATGGGACCCTCGTACCCCGGCAAGGGCCGTGCCGCACCGCCCCTGGACGCCCCCGCGCCCGACCCCCAAGCTGTGTCATCACGAACGCGGACTCGACCATCCTGGAACCCATGCAGCGACGCGACTTCAACCGCCTCGCCGGCTCGGCGCTGGCGGGCGCGGCCGTGCCTCCCTCCTGGAGGAGGCTGGCCACCGCGCACGCGTGGGGCTCGCGCGCGCTACGCGTGGACGGGGAGCGGCTGAACGGCCGCCTGGCCGAGCTCGCCCGGTTCGGCGCGAACGACGCCGGGGGCCTCGACCGGGTCGCCTTCTCGGACGCGGACGTGGAGGCGCGGGCCTGGGTCTCCGAGCTGATGCGCGGAGCGGGCCTCGACGTCTCGGTGGACGTGGCGGGCAACCTGTGGGGACGACGCCCGGGGACGGATCCGGGGCTCGCGCCGCTCGTCCTGGGCTCGCACATCGACTCCGTGCCGAACGGCGGGAACTACGACGGGCAGGTCGGCTCGATGGGCGCGGTCGAGGTGGCCTGGACGCTCGCCGACGCGGGGTACGCCACCCGCCATCCCGTGCACTTCGTCGTCTTCCCCAACGAGGAGGGAGGGAAGACCGGGAGCCGCGCGCTGGCGGGCGAGGTGCTCCCCGCCGAGCTCGACATCGTGACGGCTTCGGGATTCACGATCGGTGAGGGGCTCGCGCGCATCGGCGGCACCCCCGAGCGGCTGGGCGAGGCCGCGCGCGGGGCCGGCTCCATCGCGGGCTTCCTGGAGCTGCACGTCGAGCAGGGGGCCGAGCTCGACCGCCGTGACCTCGACATCGGCGTCGTGCAGGGGATCGTCGGGATCGAGCGCTGGAACGTCAGCGTCGCGGGCGAGGCCAACCACGCGGGCACCACGCCGATGGCGGAGCGCCACGACGCCATGGTGGCCGCCGCGCGCTTCGTGGACATGGTCTACACGACCGTACGGAGCTGGCCCGGCACACAGGTGGCCACGGTCGGGAGGCTCGAGGCCGAGCCGGGGGTGCCCAACGTCATCCCCGGGAAGGTCACGCTGAGCCTGGAGGTGCGCGACCTGTCGATGGACAAGATCGAGGAGGTGTTCCGCCAGCTCGAGGGGCGGGCGACCGAGATCGGGCGGGAGATGGGCACGTCCTTCTCCTTCGCGCGCTTCTACGTCTCGGAGGCCGCCCCCACCGCCCCGCGCATCCAGGACCTGGTGGACGCGTCCGCGAGGGGCCTCGGGCTGAGCACCCTGCGGATGCCCTCCGGCGCGGGCCACGACGCCCAGAGCATGGCGCACCTCGGGCCCGTCGGCATGATCTTCGTCCCATCGATCGGTGGGATCAGCCACGCCCCGGCCGAACGCACCGAGCCCACCGACGTGACGAACGGCGCCGACGTCCTCCTCCACACCCTGCTGGCCCTGGACGACGAGGCGACCCCGGCCTGATGCCGATCCCGGTCATGCCGGTCCTCCAGCTCGTGGTCGGGATCGGCCTGCTCACGCTGGGAGCCGATTGTCTGGTGCGGGGCGCCGCGGGTCTGGCCGAGCGCGTAGGGTTCTCCCCGCTCGTGATCGGGCTGACCGTGGTGGCGTTCGGCACCAGCATGCCCGAGGTGTCCGTCTCGATCAGGTCGGCGTACATCGGAGACGGCGGCGTCGCGCTCGGCAACGTGATCGGGAGCAACATCTTCAACGTCCTGGTCGTGCTGGGCGGCGCCGCCGTCATCCGGCCACTCGTCGTGGACCGGCGGCTTGTGCGCCTCGACGTGCCCATCATGGTGCTCACCGCGATCCTGGTGTTCGTGATGGGCGCGAACGGATCGGTCGGGCGCTGGGAGGGGTGCTTCCTCCTCGGTCTCGGCCTCGTCTACACGATCCTCCTGGTGCGGGCGGGGCTGCGCGGCGAAGGCGAGGGCTCCACGGGCGACTTCCGGGCGGCGCCCACCCTCCCGCGCCAGATCCTCTGGATCGCGGCGGGGCTCGTCCTCCTCATGGTGGGGGCGCGCCTGCTGGTGGCGAGCGCCGAGGTGGTGGCGCGCGCCATGGGCGTCAGCGAGCTCGTCATCGGCCTCACCGTGGTCGCGGCCGGCACCTCGCTCCCCGAGCTGGCGACCTCGTTCGTGGCCGCGCTGCGCGGGCAGCGCGACATCGCGGTCGGCAACGTGATCGGGAGCAACATCTTCAACGCGCTGGTGGTGCTCGGCGCGGCGGGCGTCGCCTCCGGGCGCGACGGCATCCCGGTGCCCGTGGGCGTGCTGACCTTCGACCTCCCCGTCATGGTCGCAGCCTCGGTGGCCTGCCTCCCCATCTTCTTCACGGGGTGGATGATCTCCCGCTGGGAAGGGTGGGTCTTCCTCGCCTACTACGGCGTCTACCTGCTCTACCTCGTCCTCTCCCACACGCAGCATGGCGCGCAGGACCTTGTGCAGGGCATGCTCCTCTTCTTCGCCGTGCCGCTCACCGCGCTGACGCTGACCGTGCTGGTCATCCGCCAGATCCGCGGACGGCGGGCACGGGGCCCGACCGCTGCGGATCCGGCACCCGGCGCAGGAGGAGGAGGCCGATCACCATGAGGAGCGTGAGCGCGATCACGCCGAGCCGCTGGTTGCCGCCGCTCAGCAGGGCGACCACGCCGAAGATGGTGGGCCCCATCACCGAGGACGACTTCCCGCAGAACGCGTAGAAGCCGAACATCTCGGCCTCGCGTCCCTGCGGAATCAGCGCCGACATGAAGGCCCGGCTCGCCGCCTGGGTCGATCCCAGGCCGAAGCCCGCCACCACCGCGAGGACGAAGAAGAAGGTGGGGCTGTTCACGAAGAAGACCATGCACCCCACCAGGACCCAGAGGGTCAGCGAGGCGACGAGCACCTTCCTCGGACCCCACGAGTCCGTGGGCTTCGCCATCGCGAACGCGCCGGCCAGGGCGGACATCTGCACCACGAGAAAGAGCTGGATCGCCTGCTTCTGTCCGAAGCCGAAGGTATGGTCCGCGAACGGGCCCGCGACCACGATCACGGTGTTGACGCCGTCGATGAAGAAGAAGTAGGCGAGGAGGAAGCGGCGCATGTCCCCGAGCGCGAGCACGTCCCCCACGATCGTGCGGAAGTGGGTGAGCCCCCAGGAGGCGGCCTCGCCGACCCGCATCTCCGCGGGCCGGTCGCGCGGGAGGTAGAGGAAGGTCGGGATCGAGAAGGCGGCGAAGAACACGACCGTCGTGACCCAGACCAGGTCCATGTTCGTCTCGACGAACTGCAGCGCCAGCACCAGCCCCAGCGCGGAGCCGAGGTAGCCGACGCCGAACCCCAGGCCGGACACCCATCCCTGCCGCTCCCGCGGCGCGATGTCGGGGAGGTACGCGTTGTAGAAGACCAGCGCGCCCTCGAAGCCGACGTTCGCGATCAGGTAGAAGAGGGCACCCCGGAGCGCCATCCCCGGCCCGAGCGTGGTGAAGAGGAGCACGCCCGCGAAGCACGCCGCGGTGAAGAGCAGCATGAGGCGCTTGCGCACGCCCGCCCGGTCCGCGATCGCGCCCAGGAGGGGTGCGGACACGGCCACGATCAGCGCGGAGGCGGAGACCGCCAGTCCCCGCATGAAGTCCCCGCGCCCGGTGTCGTTGCCGACCACCACGCCCGTGTAGTAGATCGCGAAGACCGTGGTCTGCACCACGGCCGGGTAGATCGAGTTCGCGAAGTCGAAGAGCGCCCAGGCGCCTACCTGCCTGCGGTCCATGACGGGCTCCCAAGAGGCGAAGGGACGCGCCACGGTAGTGTAGGCGCCCCGCGCCGCGCCAGTCGCGTCGGCGCGTGCCTCGGCGCCTGTTGCGCCGGTTGAGCGCGCGTGTGATCCTCCGGAAAAAGGAGAAGGGAATGAACCGGATCGCAGGAAAGAGGGTGCTCGTCACGGGCGCCTCCGCGGGCATCGGGGAGGCGTGCGCGCGGCTCTTCGCGGAGAAGGGAGCCGACCTGGTGCTCGTGGCCCGGCGCGAGGAGCGCGTCGTCGAGCTGGCCTCCGAGCTCGCGGGCGAGCACGGCGTCCAGGCCGCCGGCTACCCCCTCGACGTGGCCGACCGCGCGGCGGTCTTCTCGTTCGTGGAGCGGCTCGCGAAGGAGCGCCTCCTTCCCGACATCCTGGTCAACAACGCCGGGAAGGCCCGCGGCCTCGACAAGCTGCACGAGGGCGACCCGGACGACTGGGACGACATGATCGACACGAACGTGAAGGGGCTGCTCTACATGTCCCGCGCGATCCTCCCGCACATGGTGGCGCGCAACGCCGGCCACGTGATCAACATCGGCAGCATCGCGGGCCGCTGGGTCTACCCGAAGGGCGCCGTCTACAACGCCACGAAATTCGCCGTGTGGGCGCTCAACGAGGGGATGAACATGGACCTCCTGGACACGAAGGTGCGCGTGTCCAGCGTGGACCCGGGCCTCACCGAGACCGAGTTCAGCGAGGTGCGCTTCCACGGCGACACCGATCGCGCGGCGACCGTCTACGCCCACACCACGCCTCTGAAGGGCGAGGACATCGCCGACGCGGTCGTGTACGTCGCGAACGCACCCGACCACGTGGACGTGATCAACCTGGTGCTGATGCCGACGGACCAGCGTCACGCCATGCTGCTGCACCGGGACGGCGCCTGAGCGCCGATCCCATGAGGGGCCGCATCGACGAACCCGCTCGGCCCTCTCCCCACCTCGTCGTCTTCACGCTCTGGCTCCTGGTCTTCTCCAGCGCGAGCCAGACGATGATCATCGCGCCGATCCTCCCGCAGATCGGCGACCAGCTCGGCATCCCCGACGCGGCGCTCGGCACGCTCGTGTCCGCGTACACCCTCATGGTCGGGCTCTTCGCGATCCTCGCGGGCCCCGTGTCCGACAAGATCGGGCGCCGGCGCATCCTCCTCCTCGGATGCGGCACGATGACCGTGGCGCTCGTCCTGCACGGCTTCGTGACGGGCTACGCCACCTTTCTGGCCGTGCGCCTCTTCGCGGGGATGGCCGGCGGGGTGTTGAGCGGCGCCGCCGTCTCCTACATCGGCGACTACTTCCCCTACCACCGGCGGGGATGGGCGACCGGCTGGGTGATGAGCGGATCCGCGGTCGGGCAGATCGTGGGCATCCCGCTCGGCATCGTGCTCTCGAGCCGCTGGGGCTTCAGGGCGCCCTTCTGGATCTTCGCCGTGACGATGGCCGGGACCGTGCTCCTCCTCTTCCTGCGCGTCCCGCAGCCGCCGGTGAAGCGGACCACCGGGCCGCTCAGCCCGCGCCAGGCCGCGGCCGACTACCTGGCGATGCTCGCCCGCCCGGAGGTCGCGTGGGCGGCCACGGCGTACTTCGTGATGTTCCTCGGGATCTCGCTCTTCACGGTGTACCTGCCCACCTGGCTCGAGCGCGTGCGCGGCATCACGCCTTCCCAGATCGCCACCATGTACCTCCTGGGGGGCATCGCGAACGTCCTCACCGGGCCGCAGGCCGGGCGCCTCTCCGACCGGGTGGGGCGGCGCGGCATCATCCTCATGGCGTGCGTGGGCCTGTCGATCGTGATGGTCGCCACCCCGTACGTCGTCCGGGACGTGTGGATGGCGTATCCGGTCTTCTTCCTCACGATGGTGCTCATCGCGATGCGCACGAGCCCCTTCTCGGCGCTCCTCACCGCGCTCGTCAGGGACGAGCGGCGCGGCTCGCTCATGAGCCTCACCGTGGCGCTCGGCCAGGTCGGCTTCGCCGCCGGGGGCGCGCTGGCGGGCCCGCTCTTCGCGCGCGTCGGCTACGGCTCCAACACGGCGCTCGGGGCCGTCTCGGTGCTCGCGATGGGGCTGATCGTGTGGCACTACCTGCCGGAGCCCGCGGAGGTGCCGGCCCCCGTCCCGGAGGCCGGCTCCGCACCGGAGGTGCGGCCGAGCTGAGGCGCCCGGTCGGGCGCCCGGCGCTCAGCGACGCGAGATGTGCACCCCGCCGTTCGTGGTGACCGCCCGGATCGTCGGCCCGCCGTGGCCGAGCGTCGCGTGGAGCTGGCGACCGATCCGCCCCTGCACGGTGACCGGGAAGCCGACGTCGATTCCCCCGTTCGTCGTGCCCGCGACGAGCTCGGCGGAGTAGTCTTCGGGGATCAGCAACGTGATCCCCCCGTTCGTCGTCTCGACGTCCATCCCCGCACCGCTCCACCGCTCGCCCGCCAGCTCGACGTGCAGGCCGCCGTTCGTGGTGTGCCCGCGGACGTCGCCGGCCACGCCCGTCAGCGTCACGCCGCCGTTCGTGGCGCGGAAGTCGATGTCGCCGGTCACGTCCACGACCTCGATGCCCCCGTTGGTCGTGCTCAGCCGCAGATCGATGTCGCGGGGCACGCGGAGCTCGTAGCTCACGCCCCACCCCTCACGCCGCGCGGTGCGCGGGCCTTCCGCCCGGATGTTGGCGTGATCCGTCTGGATGTCGACGTCGTTCGCGATCTCCTTCGCCCGGTCCTCCGAGCGCGCGTTCGCCCACACCCGGGCCCGGATCTCGATGCGGTCGCCGTCCCACGACTCCACGTGCACCCCGCCGTTCGCGCCCCCGTCCACGTCGAGCATCGCCGTAGCCGGGATCGTCGCCGTGCGCACCTCGCAGAAGCGGTCCTGGTCGCGGTTCCCCCACTCCTGGTCGCACCATCCCTGATCCCCCCGCTCCCAGCGCACCTGTCCCTGGAGCGGCGCCGCCGCCAGGCAGGCGGCGGCCATGGTCCATCCCCACCGGATCCGCATTCGATTCCTCCGTTCTTCCGTCCCCCCGCGATGTACGCTTTCCATCCTGGACGGACGTAAGGGCCGATAGGTTGCATCCCGCCCTGGCCTTCCGTGGCTCAGCCGCTACACTGTCCCTGTCCTCCGGACCCCAGGAGTGTCGGTGAGCCCAAACATGGATCGGACCATCCGCGTCCTCTTCGCAGAGGACGCCTTCGATCAGGCGCTCGTCGTCAAGGCGTTCCTCCAGGCCGCCCCCGGCGAGTTCCAGGTCACCCACTCGCAGGACGGGGACCACGCGGCACAGCTCCTCCGCGATCGGGAGTGGGAGCTGCTCATCACGGACCTCAACCTCCCGGGGATCGACGGCTTCGAGCTGTGCCGCATCGCGCGGTCGGTCCGCCCGACCCTCCCGATCCTGGCGATCACCGGCTACACGGGCTCGCACTACCAGGAGGAGGCCTACCGCGCGGGCGCCACCGAGCTGCTCACCAAGCCGCTCGAGAAGGAGGAGTTCCTCCGCAAGATCGCCGAGCTGACCCGGAAGGCGATGGCGCCCACGCCCACCACGGTGGGGGCGTCGGGTCCGTCCAGTTCGGCCGTGCTCGCGATCGGCGGGATGGTCGGCGACGCCGAGATGGGGTGTGGCGGTACGCTCGCGAAGTACCGGCAGGCGGGCTCGGAGGTCACCATCCTCCCGCTCTGCCGGGACCACCTGGATGCCTCCAGCGGGGCGGCCGCCCGCGAGGCGGCTCGGCGGCTGGGCGCCCGGCTCGTCCTCGACGAGGGCGCCATGGGGGACACGGAGCATCGCGCCGCGCTCCTGCGGCGCGTGGTCAAGCAGTTCGCCCCGGAGGTCGCGTTCCTCCCGGCGCTGGACGACGATCACCCCTCGCGGCGCGAGGCGTTCCGGATCGGGAAGGCAGAGCTCGATTCCGTCCCGCTCGTGCTCGGCTACCAGACGGCCACCACGGGCGCGGAGTTCAGGCCCGGCCGCCTGGAGGACATCGGCGAGCATCTGGTGGACAAGATGGAGGCGCTCACCGCCTTCCAGGGGGCCGGCGACACCCGCCTGGACCTGGCGCCGCGCATGGCGCAGGCGTACGCGCGCTACTGGGGCCGGCTGCAGAGCTTCGCGGAGGTCGAGGCCTTCGAGGTCGTGCGGGGGTAGCACCATCCCATGGGCAGGCTCGCTTGCGGACCGCGGGCGACCCGGGCGAGGTTTACTACCTCCCGCCAAATCGACCAGGAAGGCTAGTGGCCACCGCCTCTCATCTCGAGTTCGAGCGTGACATCATCGAGATCCAGGGCCAGATCGACCGGCTCCTGGACCTCGCGGACCGCAAGGGCATCGACGTCTCGGCGGAGGTGATCGTCTTGCGCGAAAAGCTGCAGTCCCTCACGGAACAGACGTACGACAACCTGCGCCCGATGGAGCAGGTGCAGGTCGCGCGCCACCCCCGGCGTCCGTACTCGCTGGACTACATCGAGCGGATCTTCACCGACTGGATCGAGCTGCACGGCGACCGGGCCTTCCGGGACGACGAGGCCGTCGTAGGCGGCTGGGCCGACCTGGACGGACGGTCGATCATGGTGATCGGCCACCAGAAGGGCCGGGACATGAAGGAGAACCTCCGGCGCAACTTCGGCATGCCCCACCCGGAGGGCTACCGGAAGTCGCTGCGCCTGATGCGGCTGGCCGAGAAGTTCCACCGCCCGGTGGTGACGCTCATCGACACGCCCGGGGCGTACCCGGGCATCGGCGCCGAGGAGCGGGGCCAGGCCGAGGCGATCGCGATGAACCTCCGCGAGATGGCTCGTCTGCGCACGCCGATGGTGAGCGTCGTCATCGGCGAGGGCGGCTCGGGCGGCGCGCTCGCGCTCGGCGTGACCGACCGCATCCTCATGCTCGAGCACGCCATCTACTCGGTGATCACGCCGGAGGGGTGCGCCGCCATCCTGTGGCGCTCGGCCGAGCATCGGGAGAAGGCCGCGGACGCGCTGCGGCTCACCTCGGGCAACCTGTCCGAGCTGGGCGTGTGCGACGAGATCATCCCGGAGCCTCCGGGCGGGGCCCACGCCGACTGGGACGGTGCGGCCGTGAACCTCAGGCGCGCGCTCGTGCGCACGATCGACGAGCTCAGCGCCCTCTCCACGGAGCGCCTCCTGGAGGAGCGGTGGGAGAAGTTCGGCTCGATCGGCGCGTGGCGGGAAGTGTAGCCGCCCATGGCCGGTTTCGCCGAGGTCCGTTTCAAGGGCACGCGTAAGGCCTACTTCTCCTACGGAGGAGACCTGGACCTGCGTCCCGGCCTCTCCGTGGTGGTGGAGGCGGACCGGGGCGAGGATCTCGGGGAGGTGTCCGCCGTCGGGGTGATCGCCGAGCGGAAGTGCTCGTCCTCGGGCGGGTGCGCCACGCCCACGCCCGAGAAGCGCGTCCTGCGCGTGGCGCGCTCCGACGAGGTGTCGCGCTCCGAGACGCTGCGCGACGACGAGGAGCGCGTGCGCGGCGAGGCCCGCAAGATCGTCGAGCGGCACGGCCTGAAGATGAAGGTGACCGAGGCCGAGTGGCAGTTCGACCGCAACAAGCTCCTCCTCTACTTCACCGCCGACCGTCGCGTGGACTTCCGCGAGCTCGTCCGCGACCTGGCGCGCACCTTCCGCACGCGCATCGAGCTGCGCCAGATCGGCGTGCGCGACGAGGCGGCGCTCCTGGGGGGCGTGGGGCGGTGCGGGCGGGAGCTTTGCTGCTCCACCTGGCTCCCCGAGCTCAAGCCCGTGTCGCTCCAGCTCGCGAAGGACCAGCGCCTGTCGCTGAACCCCGCGCAGATCTCGGGATGCTGCGGGCGGCTCATGTGCTGCCTGATGTACGAGCACCGCACGTACGTCGAGGCCCGCCGGCGCTTCCCCCGCGAGGGGAAGGCGCTCCGCACCGCGCGCGGCGACGAGAAGGTCGTGGCCGTCGACATCTGGCGCGACACCGTCACGCTCCGCTCGCGCGACGGCGAGCGCAGGACGATCGCGCTCGACGGCCTGAGGGGCGAGGTGGCGCAGGGACGACGCGACGATCCCCACGAGGACCGGAAGGAGGACCCGGACGCGTGAGCCCACGGCGCCGGCGCTACCTCACGACGCCCATCTACTACGCGTCGGGAGAGCCCCACCTGGGGCACGCCTACACGACCATCCTCGCCGACGTCCTCGCGCGCTTCTATCGCCAGGACGGTGAAGAGGTGTTCTTCCTCACCGGAACGGACGAGCACGGCCAGAAGATCCAGGAGGAGGCCGCGCGCCGGGGGATCGAGCCGATCGCGCTGTGCGACCAGATGGCCGAGCGCTTCGAGGCCGCGTGGGCGCGCCTCGGGATCAGCCACGACCGCTTCATCCGCACCACGGAGCCCGAGCACATCGCGGTGGTGCAGGCCTTCCTGCAGCGCCTGTGGGACCGCGACCAGATCTACGAGAGCACGTACAGCGGATGGTACTGCGTACCGGACGAGCGCTATTGGACGGAGAAGGACCTCGGCCCGGACCACACCTGCCCGATCTGCGGGCGCCCGACCCAGCACGTGGAGGAGGCGAACTACTTCTTCCGCATGAGCGCCTACCAGGAGGCATTGGTCCGCCACATCCAGGAAACCCCCGACTGGATCGTCCCCGACATCCGGCGCAACGAGATCCTCGGCTTCCTGCAGAAGCCCCTCGAGGACCTGTCGATCTCGCGCCCGAAGAAGCGGGTGCGGTGGGGCATCCCGCTCCCGTTCGACGAGGACCACGTCGCGTACGTGTGGGTGGACGCGCTCATCAACTACCTGACCGCGTCCGGCGCCATCCGCCCCGACCGCCCCGCGGGCGAGCAGGGCTTCGACGACGTGTCGGGCTCGTGGTGGCCCGCTGACCTGCACCTGATGGGGAAGGACATCATCACGACGCACGCCGTGTACTGGCCCACGCTGCTCATGGCGGTGGGCCTCCCCGTGCAGCGCCAGATCCTCTCGCACGGCTGGTGGGTGGTGGGCGACACCAAGATGTCCAAGTCGCTCGGCAACGTGGTGGACCCCCTCGCGCTGCGCGACGAGTTCGGCACGGACGCAGTGCGCTGGTACCTCATGCGCGAGATGCCCACCGGCGCGGACGCGTCGTACACACCGGAGCGCTTCCTCGTCCGCTACGAGGAGCTCGCGAACATCCTCGGCAACCTCGCGAGCCGCGTGGTGTCGATGATCGGCAAGTATCGCGGCGGCGTGGTGCCGGACGTGCCGGGCGGCGGGCTGGACGCGGCGATCGATGCGGCGTTCGCGGCCGCGCGGGACAACATCGCGCGCTTCCGCATCCACGACGCCCTGGCGGCCGCCATGGAGCTCGCCCGCACGGCGAACGGGTACGTCGAGGAGCGCCAGCCATGGGCGCAGGCCAAGGATCCGGACGCCGCCGGCGCGCTGGACGAGACCCTCGTTTCCCTGACGCGCGCGCTGGTGGCGCTGTGCGCCCTCTTCGAGCCCGTCACGCCCTCGCGGATGGCCGATCTCGCCGCCTGGCTCGGGCTCGAACGGGTCCCCACGCTCGTCGAGGCGCGCGGCGTGGCCATGGCCGGACGGACGGTCACCCGCGGCGAGCCCCTCTTCCCGCGCGTGGAGCCTTCCTGGTCGGCGGGCGCGGAATGACCCCCTCGCGCCGTCCGTCCCGGACCGATCCAGGATCCCCGGATGGCACGCACGACACGGGGCTTCCTGCTTGACGGCCCGGAAGCGCGCGGCCTACCTTGGAAAAGTACACCAGGCCCGAGTGGCCGACCTCCTCCCCCTCCTGGACGATGACGCGTTGGCTGGCTCGGGGGGGCCGCATGCCGACGGAAACCCAGGGCGTCGCATGACCGGAGACCGGTGGACCTTCCTCGTCGTGCGCGGCGAGGACACCCCCGTCCGGCAGTACACCTTGTCAGCGCGTGGGCTGCGCATCCTCATCGGCGTCGGCATCCTGCTGGCACTGGTGGTGAGCGGCTTCGGGCTCTCCGCCTCGCTCGATACGATGGCGCGGGTGCGGAATCGGCAGCTCTCGGCGCGCAACAAGGCGCTCAATGCCGAGCTGGAGCATTTCCGCTCCCGGGTGGGCGACCTCGAGACGACGGTCGACAAGCTCACGGAGAAGGACAGCCGCATCCGCACGGTCGCGGGCCTCGACGCCATCGACCCCGAGGTGCTGCAGGCCGGCGTGGGAGGACCGGGGCTGGGGTCCCTGGAGTCCTACCCGCTGTGGGCCGTGGACTCGACCGCGGCCAAGGACGCCTTCGCGCTCTCCTACGACCTGAGCGCCCTCGAGCGCCGCGCACGGCTCCTCGCGACGTCGCTGGACGAAGCGAACGACTCCCTGCAGGCCCACCGCGACCTCCTCGAGTCGACGCCCTCCATCCTGCCCACCTCCGGGCTCCTGTCGAGCCGCTTCTCGAAGTCCCGGATGCACCCGATCCACAACCGACCCCTTCCGCACGAGGGAATCGACCTCGCGGCCCCGAAGGGCACGCCGATCTTCGCGGCGGCCAAGGGCCGCGTGATCCGCGCCGGCTGGGTGGTCGGCTACGGCCTCACGGTCCAGATCGACCACGGGCACGGCTTCACCACGCTGTACGGCCACGCCTCCAAGCTCCTGGTGCGCCCGGGGCAGACGGTCTCGCGCGGCGACGTGATCGCGCAGGTCGGGAGCACGGGGATCGCCACGTCCTCGCACCTCCACTACGAGGTGTCGTTGAACGGGATCCCCCAGAACCCGACGAACTACATCCTCCCCGACATCGTGCCCTGAGGCTCCGCGGAGCGGGCGGGTCGGGATCCGGGGGGCGCCTTCGGGCGCCCTTCGCGCGTCCGGGCCGACCTGCGTCGGGAGGTGCGGAACCCCCCTCCCCTCCTTAGATTGACCGCTTCCAGAACATTGATGCCCCCGGAGGGAGGTGGTACCTTCGGGCCGTTTCTTTTCCGGACCGAGCGACGGAGAGCGAGATGAGGCGAGGGAATCTTCCTTGGGCGATGGCGTTGCTGCTCGCGGCAGCCGCCTGCGGACCCGCACAGGTCGTCGTCACCGCCGAGGTGTCGATGAACAACCCCGACGGGGAAGGGATGGTGACGAATCCCATTCCGGACATGGAGGTGCAACTCCTCCCCTTCGACCGCGACCAGGTCTTCGACTCGCTCGCAAAGGCCTACGGGACGCCCGAGCCGGAGATCCCCCAGGCGCTCCTCGACGCCCGCGAGGAGGTCGCCCAGGCCCAGCAGCGCTGGCAGCAGGCCACGAATCGCTGGAACACCCTGCGCGACACCCTCCAGAAGCTGAACGACACGATGAAGCAGTACTCGCGCGGCGAGGCACGCTACGTCGCGCTCTTCCGGGAGTGGCAGGAGTTCGACTCGCAGTACGGGCGGGTCGAGCGCCAGATGAACGACGCCTTCAAGGAGTTCGACGAGCTCCAGAAGTCGACGATCCGCCAGTCCGATTCGATCAAGGTCCTCAAGGAGAACTGGGCCGACGACGCCTTCGCGAATGTGGGAGAGGTCTTCGCCGCCAAGGCCCTGGGACGCGAGGGCGCGGCGGACACCACGAACGCGCAGGGCGTCGCGAGCAACCACCTCAAGGTCAAGCCGGGTGACTACTGGGTGTACGCCCGCTACGAGCTCCCCTACACGGAGCTGTACTGGAACGTGCCCGTGACCGTGCAGCGTGGGGAGCCCAACCAGGTGACGCTCACCCGCAACAACGCGGAGGAGCGGGTCAAGCTCTGATCGGACGCCCTCCGCCGCGCGGGGGCCGCATCGCCACGAGCCGCCCCGGCACCTTCACGTGCCGGGGCGGCTTTCGTTGGAGCCGTCGTTGGGTATTGTGAAGGGCTTCCCGCCTCTGGCAGCCCGTGGTGGAAATACAGTGGCCCGCGCGCAGGGGGCTCGCGCGGTTCAGACCAGGAGAGACGACGAGTCGTAGGGGCACCGCCGCCGCAGGCGGTGGTCGGCTACGGCGAGGAGGAACGACGACGTATGAGCCCGCGACCCCCGTGCGCCCGCAACCGGAATGATCACAATGACTCGAGTGCTCGGGGGTTACGGCGGCACGGCGCTCGTAACGCGGGCCGCTGTATTTCCATCACGGGCTGCAAGCCCGGAGCCGCACAGAATGCATGAAGCCAAGCCCGCGTCCCCGAGCCCGACGCTGCGGATCGACGAGCGGGGAATCGGCTGGATCACCTTCGACGACCCCGACCGCAAGGTCAACGTCCTGACCGAGGGGGTCATGGCCCGGCTGGCCGAGGTGGTGGAGGAGACGCGGCAGGCCGCGGAGTCGGGGCGCGTGAAGGTGGTGGTGGTGTGGAGCGGCAAGGCCGATTCGTGCATCGCCGGGGCGGACGTGGACGCGATCGCGTCGATCGAAGATCCCGTCGAGGCCGAACGGAAGGTCCGCCGCGGGCAGGAGATCTTCGTGGCGGTCGAGCGCCTGCGGGTCCCCACCGTGGCGGCGATCCACGGCGCGTGCGTGGGGGGCGGCGTGGAGCTGGCCCTCGCCTGCCGCCACCGGGTGCTCTCCGACTCCCGGAAGACCCGCATCGGCCTTCCCGAGGTCCAGCTCGGCATCCTGCCGGCGTGGGGAGGGACCACGCGCCTCCCCCGGCTCGTCGGGCTCCCCGCCGCCCTCGACCTCCTCCTGACCGGCAAGCTCGTGGACGCTCGCAAGGCCCGTCGCATCGGGTTCGCCGGCGACGTGCTCCCGGCCGAGCAGTTCGCCGAGCGGGTGGCGGACTTCGCGCTGCGCACGCTGGACCTCCCCGAGGGCGCGTCTCGCCCCGGCAAGGGGCTGGTGGCAAGACTCCGGGACGACACCGCACCCGGGCGGCTCGCCGTGGTCGCCGCCGCGAAGAAGCGGGTCCTGGCGACAACGGGCGGGCACTACCCCGCGCCGCTGAAGATCCTCGAGATCGTGCGCAAGCGCATGGGTGGGAGCGTCGCGAAGAGCCTGGAGGCCGAGGCGCACGCCGCGGCCGAGCTCCTGGTCGGGTCGGTCAGCAAGAACCTCATCCACGTCTTCCACCTGCGCGAGGCGGCCCGCAAGGGCACCGGGGTGGCCGATCCCGACGCGCGCGCCGCCGCGGTCGGCACCCTGGGTGTCCTCGGCGCGGGCGTGATGGGCGGAGGGATCGCCCAGCTCGCCGCCGACCATGCCATCCGCGTGCGCATGAAGGATATCCGGCACGACGCCGTGTCCAGCGGGCTGAGGCACGCGCGCGCCCTGTTCGACAAGGCCGTCGAGAGGCACAGGCTCACCGTTCGTGAGGCCGCGCAGCGCATGGAGCTGATCGGCGGCGGGCTCGACTACGCCGGCTTCGCCGCGGCGGACGTGGTGGTGGAGGCGGTGGTCGAGCGCCTCGACGTGAAGCGCACGGTGCTCGCGGAGACCGAGGAGGAGATCCCGGAAGCGTGCATCCTGGCCACGAACACGAGCGCGCTCTCCGTCGACGCCATGGCCGAAGCGCTCCGCCGCCCACAGCGCTTCTGCGGCATGCACTTCTTCAACCCGGTGCATCGGATGCCGCTCGTCGAGGTCGTACGCGGGGCGGCGACCTCCGACGACACGATCGCGACGATCTACGCGCTCTCGCTCCGGCTCGGGAAGGTCCCGGTCGTCGTCGCGGACGGCCCCGGCTTCCTCGTCAACCGGATCCTCACGCCCTACCTCAACGAGGCCGGCTGGCTCCTGGCGGAAGGCGTGTCCGTCGAGGCGATCGACGCGGCGGCGCACGCCTTCGGGATGCCGATGGGCCCCCTGCGCCTCGTCGACGAGGTCGGCATCGACGTGTCGACCCACGCCGGCGCGATCATGCACGAAGCGCTCGGCGAGCGTCTCGAGCCCGCCCCGCCGCTCGTGGCGCTGGGCGCGAGCGGGCGGCTGGGCCGCAAGGGCGGGAGCGGCTTCTACACGTACGAGGACGGGAAGGAGAAGGGCGTGGACACGAGCATCTACGACGCCCTCGGGGTCACCCGTGCGCGGGCCCGCGTCCCCGCGGAGGTGATCCAGCGGCGCCTGGTCCTGCCGATGGTCAACGAGGCGGCGCGCATCCTGGCGGAGGGACGGGTGCGCACGGCCGGGGAGGTCGACCTGGCCATGATCATGGGCACCGGCTTCCCTCCCTTCCGCGGCGGGCTCCTCCGCTTCGCGGACGCCCTCCACACCCGTGGCGTGGTCGGGCGCATGCGCACGCTCGAGGCCGAGGTGGGTGGGCGCTTCGCGCCCGCCGCCCCGATCGAGGAGCTGGCCCGGGACGATCGCGGCTTCTACGACGCGTTCGGGTCATGACCGCGTTCTGGCGCAGGAAGACGAAGGAGCCGGTGCCCCCTCCGCCGCCACGCGTCGCCGGCGTGGTGCCGTGTGCCGGGAGCTCGGAGCGGATGGGCACGTCCAAGGCGCTCCTCGACGCCGGGGGTCGCTCCTTCGTCGCCGCGGTCGTGGGCACGCTCGTCGGCGGGGGATGCGATCCGGTGGTCGTGGTGGTGGGGCCCGGCCAGGAGGACGAAGCCCGGCGCGCGAAGGCCGCGGGTGCGCTCGTCCTGGTGAACCCGGACCCCGGCGACGGACCGATCACCTCGCTCCGGCTGGCCCTGGCGGTGGTCGGCGCCGAGGTGGAGGCGGTGGCGTATCTCCCGATCGATCACCCGCTCGTCTCCCCGGAGACGGTGGCCACGCTCGTGGACACGCTCCTCGCCGGGGACGCGCCGCTGGTCCTCCCGAGGGTCCAGGGGCGCCGCGGTCATCCGGCGCTCTTCCGGCGCTCGCTCTTCGCTGCGCTCTCCGATCCGAATCTCGAGGAGGGCGCCCGTTCCGTCGTCCACGCCCACCTCGATCGGGCGGCCCTCGTCGAGGTGGACGACGTCGGCGTGGTGACCGACATCGACACGCCCGAGGCGTACCGGGCCGCCTTCCGGGGGCGGCGCGGCACGTGAGCCCAAGCCTGGACGCCGCGTCCGCCGCGACGCTGTCGCTGGAGGCCGTGGGGGCGGGCGCGAGCACGGCCGCCCTCGTCCTCGTCTCGGGCCCCGGCGCGGGGGCGCGGCTCCTCCTCGTCGTGGACGCGGCCGGTCGGGAGCGCGTGCACGGCGCGCTCGGTGAGGCCGATCTCAGCGCGCGCGCGCTCGCGCAGGCCCGCGCGTCGCTGGCCGACCCGCGCCACCGCGACGGGCTCGTCAGCCTGGAGGAGGGCGTGGAGGCCTACGTCGAGGTGCGCCGGCCCGTCCTCGACCTCGTGATCGTGGGGGCGGGGCACATCGCCCGGCCGATGGCGCGCATCGGAGCGGACCTCGGCTACCGCGTCTGGGTGCTCGACGACCGCCCCGACTTCGCGACACGCGAGCGCTTCCCCGATGCGCACCGCGTGCTGCGCGCCGACTTCTCGGACCCCTTCCGGGACGTCCCGCTCGGCGCGACGACCCACGTGCTGCTCGTGACGCGCGGTCACCGCTACGACTACGACTGCCTCGTGCGCGCGCTGCGCGTGGACCCGCCTCCCGCCTACATCGGTATGATCGGGAGCCGGCGTCGCGTACGCGCGACCTTCTTGCAGCTTCTGCAGGACGGGATCGGGCGCGACCGGCTCGGCGCCATCCACGCGCCGGTCGGGCTCGACATCGGCGCGGAGACCCCCGAGGAGATCGCCGTCTCCGTGGCCGCCGAGCTCGTGAAGTCCAGGCGCGGGGGCTCGGGCGCCTCCCTGCGCGACACGGAGCGCGTGGCCGAGCGCTTCTTCAAGGAGACGGAGCAGGGATGACGCACCAGGACGATCGCCGGGTCACGGAGGCGCTCGCGGCCGCGGTGGGCGCCGGCCGGAGCTGTGCCCTCGCGACGGTGGTGGCCACGCGCGGGTCGACACCACGGAAGGTGGGGGCCCGACTCGTGGTCGACCCGGAGGTCGGCCTGACCGGAACCGTGGGCGGGGGGTGCGGGGAGGCCGAGGTGATCGAGGCCGCCCGACGGGTGATCGAGAGCGGACGTCCGGAGCGGGTGCGCGTCGACCTGATGGAGGACTTCACCACCTGGAGCCCCGCGGTGTGCGGCGGTGTCATGGACGTCTTCGTGGAGGCCGTGTCCCCGGCCACCCGGTCCGCCGAGGAGGACGCGTGAGCGAGCACCCCCTCATCCGCATCCACTACCGGCGGCCGCCCCAGGGACTCCAGGTCTTCGAGCAGACGCTCGTCCTGGACCGCGAGGACGTGAAGGTCACGCTCGCGGAGAACATGCCCTACCAGCCGCCGATGCGCATCGAGGGGAGCATCGTCCTCGAGCTCGGAAGCGACGTCGTATGGTTCACCTTCCCGGGCGCGTGGCACGACATCGGCCGCTTCCATCGCGCGGACGGCACCTTCACGGGGTGCTACGCGAACATCCTCACGCCCCCCGTGCTCGACGGGGAGCGCTGGGACACCACGGACCTCTTCCTCGACGTCTGGGTCGGACGCGACGGCAAGACGCTCCTCCTCGACGAGGAGGAGCTCGACGAAGCGCTCGGACGGGAGTGGGTGGACCGCGGAACCGCCGAGCGCGCGCGCGCCGAGGCGCGGAGCCTCGTGGAGGGCGCGGAGGGCGGCACATGGCCGCCCCCCGTCGTGGCGGAGTGGACGCTCGAACGCTGCCGGAGCGTGCTCGGGCGCTAGGCCCTCGCGTCGGCTTCGCGTCTGCTAACGGGTGCGGGCGGCCGCCGCGATCTCCATGATCTGCGCCGTGTGACGGACCTCGTGGCCCTCGATGAACCGAACCCAGTCCACCCCGTCGAGGAGCCCGAAGACGTAATGCGGCGCGCGCACGCGATGGATGACGATCCCTTCGGTCGAGGTGAGGAGCCGGATCAGCTCCTTGCGCCGCTCGGTCAGCTCGTCCCAGGCCTGACGCCAGTCCAGGCCGCCGCTCGGCTGCGCGCTCTCGGTCGCCTGGATCGGCCGGCTGCGGTCGACGAGCGCGGCGAAGTCGAGCCCGCTCGCCCCGCCGGGCAACGCCGTGGGGCCGGAGTCCGCCCCGAGCCGCCCGAGCAGCCGCGTCACCGACCCCTCGACCAGACCCAGGTGCTCCAGGATCTCGGCTACCGACCACCGGTCGGCGGCGGGGCGCTTCCCACGCGCCTCGGCCGGAACCATCCCGACTGCGTGCCGGAGGCTCTCACGGGCTGACTGCAGCCCGATGAGGCGGCTACGCACGGTCGGATCCTCGGCTCCGGTGATGGCCTGCCTCACCCGGGCCGTCGCATCCTGCTCGACCACGATCGCGCCTCCCATCGCTGATGGCCGGCGCGCCCCTTCGCCGACGCCACATACGGGCGGAGCGCGCGGGCGCGCCGATCCGTTCCGTCCGGCCCGCCTGCATGCTCCACTTCCAAGGTATCGCCGTCGGCGCCTCGAGTGCCATCGCCTTCACTCGGCGGGTCCCGCCGCGGGCGTCCTGCGCTCCTCCCCGTCCACGCGCCCGTCCACGATCCGCACCAGACGGCGTGCGCGCGCCATCACGCGGGGATCGTGGGTCGAGAAGATGAAGGTGACCCCGCGCTCGCGGTTGAGCTTCTCCATGATGCCGAGCAGGCGGTCCGCGGTCTCGGAGTCGACGTTCGCCGTCGGCTCGTCGGCGAGCACCACGGCCGGGTCCGCCGCGATCGCGCGCGCGATGGCCACGCGCTGCTGCTGGCCCCCCGAAAGCTCGTCCGGACGACGGTCCGCCAACCCGTCCAGGCCCATCTCGGCGAAGAGCTCCCCGATCCTGCGGCGGCGCGCCCCGGCGTCGATCCCCTGGAGCGCCATGACGGTCTCGGCGTTCTCGTACGCCGTGAGCACGGGGATGAGGTTGTAGGCCTGGAAGACGAAGCCGATGCGGTCGCGACGCAGGTGGCTGAGCTCCCGGCGGCTGAGCTGGCCGAGGTCCCTTCCCTCGATGAGCACACGCCCCGCGGTGGGGTGGTCGAGCGCGCCGATCAGGTTGAGGAGCGTCGTCTTCCCCGAGCCCGAGGGTCCGTAGAGCGCGGTAAGCTCGCCCGGTCCGACCTCGAGGTCGAGGCCGCGCAGGGCGTGCACCTCGACGCGCCCCTGCTGGTACACCTTGGTCGCCCGCTCCACCCGGACGATGGGTGTGGACTCGCTCATCCGCGCCACCTCGCTCGAAGCTCCGTTCGGGCCGCTCATACGAGCCGGATCGTCTCCACCGGCGCGACGCGACCGGCCTTCCACGCCGGATAGAGGCCCGCCACCAGCGTGGCCAGCAGCGCCGCCGCCGCGATGAAGACCGCGTTGCCCGGGAAGATCTCGACCTTCATCACGGACGGGACCGCCACGCCGGCGATCTCCGAGCCGCCCTGGCCCACCATCGCGCTCATGTCGATCCCGTGCGCGTTCAGGTACACGTACGGGCCCGCCGTGAGGAGCGCGCCGACGAGGAGGCCCACCAGGCCCATCCACAGGCTCTCGACCATGACGAGGAGGTGGATGTCGCGGGGCGCGTAGCCGATCGCCAGCATGATCCCGAACTCGCGCATCCGCTCCGTGACGCTCACGAAGAGCGTGTTGAAGATCCCGGCGGCGATGAGCACCGCGATGAGGACCTTCATGAAGTTCGCCCCACCCACCTTCATCGCGATGAAGCCGGCCAGCTCGGGCTGGTTCTCGTGCCACGGCACCGCGACGGCGCCGCCCGTGAGGCCGGCGCCGATCCGTGCGGCCATCTCGTCGCTCCGGCGCTGGTCGTCGATGAAGATCGCGACCTGCGTGGCCTCGTCCGGCGCGTAGCCGAGCGCGGCGCGCAGCGTGTTCAGCGGGAGGAGGGCGAGGCCGCCGTCGACGCCGGGAGCCCCCGTGTGCACGATCCCCGACACGTGGGCCAGCCCGGCCACGATCTCGCCGTCCTTGGCGGTGAGGTTGTAGACGACCTTCTTGCCGAGCGTCACGCCCAGGTTCTCGGCGAGCCGGGAGCCGAGCACGATGCCGTCGCCGTCCGCCGCGGGGAACATCGCCCCCTGCGAGAAGGCGGTCACGACGGCGAGCGTCGTCGAGTCCTCCCGCGTGGGGTCGATGCCGACGAAGCCCGCGCCCCGGCTGTTCGACGCGGTGGAGAGGAGCGTTTGCCCGACCACGCGCACGACGACCCGCGTCACCCCCGGCTCGGCGCGCGCCATCGCGGCGACGGTCTCGGCGCGGCGCACCGTCTTGTCCAGCGTGGGCGCGTCGATGAGGTCGGGGTGCTGCACGGTGACGTGACCGCCGCCCAGGCGCGCGGCCAGGTCGATCATGTCGGCCCAGTTCCGGTCCTGGAGCGCGGTCATGAGGGTGGCGAGCAGGAGCCCGAACGAGATCGACACGAGGGTGAGCACCGTGCGCCGCCGGTTGCGCCACAGGTTGCGCCATCCCATCCGGAACGTCAGCGAGGGGCTCATGCGCGTCGGGTCCTCAACGGTGCTGGATCGCCCGGATCGGGCTGATCCAGGCCGCCTTGGCCGCCGGGTAGAGCGCGGCCAAAGCCACGATCACGAGGAGGGTGACGAGCGGTCCGAGGATCACGCCCGGCTCCATGACCCCGCGCCAGATGGGGTCGAGCACGACGCCCATCATGGCCATCCCGCCGAGGCGTCCCATGTCGATCCCGACGCGCGTGAGGTACAGCAGGCCGGGGAAGGCGAGGGCGAGACCGGCGACCACGGCGAGGACCGCCTGGACCGCGCATTCGCCGAAGATGACCGCGAGCACCTGCATGGGCGCGTAGCCGATCGCCTTGAGCACGCCGAACTCGCGGATGCGCTCGAAGACGGCCATGAGCATGGCGTTCAGGATCAGGATCCCGATCGCGATGTAGACGATCAGGAAGACCATGATCATGAGCGCGCGCGCCGAGTCGAGGAGCGAGGCCAGCGTGGGCACCAGCTCCCGCCACGTCTCGGTGCGCTGGTCGGGAGCGATCGCGCGCACCTGCGCGGCGAAGGCGTCGAGCTCCGTGCCGGCGGGCCGACGCAGGATGATCTCGTGCGCGCCGACGGGGAAGGCGAAGAAGCGCCGGAAGGCCTCCTCGGTCATGAACACCCCGGCGCGGTCGACCGCTTCGCTCACACCCTGGAGCACGCCACGCACCCGGTACAGATCGTTGGCCATGCTCCCGTCCGAGGCCTGGCTGAGGAGGATGAGCTCGTCGCCCGGCTTCACCACGAGGGTGCGGGCGAGCTGGGCGCCGATCACCACGCCGTCGGGATCCGACGGATCGAGCCACGCCCCCGCGCGCACGCGCTCGTCGATGCGGCTCACCCGTGCGTCCCGCGCGACGTCGACGCCGTGGATCTGGACGCCCGCGGAGGATTCGTCCCCCGCGCCCAGCCCGTAGCCCATGAGCCTCGCGGAGGCCGCCCACCCCCGCTCGTCGAAGCTGCGCAGAAGCGCCTCCGAGTCCTCGATGCTCGAGTAGAGCGACGGGTCGTCCCGGTACGCCGGCGCGTGCACCTGCACGTCGCCGAGCTCCACGTCCAGGAGGTTGCGCTCCATGGCGCGCAGGTACCCCTCGACCAGGCTGGAGTAGAGGATCATCACCGTGAACGCCAGCGTCGTGGCGGCGATCGTCACCAGCGACCGGCGGCGGTTGCGCCAGACGTTGCGCCAGGCCATGCGCAGCAGGTTCACCGGATGGCGGCCTCGCGGTCCGGGGATGCGACGAAGGGGGCGGTGGTCTCCGGAAGATAGCGACCGGCGGAGGCCGTCACATCCGGGAGCGGGGCCGCGACCGGGTCACCGGCCCGCCGCGCCACGGCCCCATCCACCTCACACCCCTCCGGGCGTTCCCTCCCGCGCGATGTCGTCCTCCGTGCCGGGGGCCCCGTCCGGACCGCTGCTCCAGAGCCGGTAGCCGGCGTCGGTCAGGTCGTATCCGTAGTCGTAGCCGTCGAACGGGTCGGTGGGGAACTCCTCGTCGCGTCGCTCGGTCCAGCGCGCCCGCACCTCGTCGATCGACGGCGGCACGGCGTCGGGCCACTCGACGGCGATGAACGCGGCGAGGTGCGCGAAGTCCTCGCCGACCTGCCGCGTGGCCAGGGCGGGGTCGGGAGGCTCGAAGTCGTCGGTGGACGCCGCTCCGAGGTCGCTCTGGAGGGTGCGCATCTCCCGCATGGCGCTCGACAGGAAGCGGGCCGCGCCGAGCGTGACGCCCGCTCCGACCACGGACGTGACCGCGAGAATCGCGAGCGCGAGCGCGCGGCCGCGTGTCGGGTGGAAGCGCCCGGGCGCGAGGGAGGCGTCGATCGCCGCGATCCGCTTGGAGAGCGGGGGGTGGGAGCCGAACCACTCGCCGAGCGTCATGAGGCCGCTGTTGAGGTCCTCCCGCTGCCGCACGAACGCCTGCAGGTTCACGGAGCGGGCGAGCTCGGGCCCGGCGGACAGGATCGTGAGGCCCAGCACCGCGTCCCGGGGGCTGCCCGCGCCGAGGAGCCCGAACCGATCGCACGTGTACTCGCGCGCCCGCGAGTACGCACCGCCGAGGAAGGGCACGAAGTAACCGGGAAGGATGAGCCACAGCCAGCGGAGGTGCCCACAGCGGACGTGCCCGAGCTCGTGGGCGATGATCATGTCCCGGGCGCCCTCGTTCTCGCCGCAGGCCTCCAGGAGGTCGCTGTACAGCACGATCAGGTCGCGGCGCGCGAAGCGGGTCGCGAAGGCGTTCAGCGTTCCCCCGGCCTGCATCAGGTAGGCGGCCGGGGGCTCCATGTCCATCGCGTGTGCGAGCTCGGACACGCGCCGGTGGAGCTCGGGAAACTGATCCGGGCCAAGCCGCACCCCGGACCCGCGGACGTAGGCCACGAACGCCATCTGCGACACGAAGAAGAAGAGGCCGATGGCGACGGCGTACACGATGCCGACGATCGTCACCGCCAGCAGGACCCACACGAGGAGCGACGCGAGGACCACGAGCGCGAACAGCGGGCGCTCGGTCGGCCAGCGCTCGGGGGCGATGCGACCGGGCGACCGGGTGGTGGTCGGGTTCATGACTGGGCCCTCGGGGGTGGTTCGCTCGCCGACCGCGGCACGCGCCCGGCCGCGTCGGACTCGACCGGCTGGCGGATCCGGGGATGCCGACGGAAGGCGGGGGCGCCCGGCATCGCTCGCGGGAGGGGGATCCGACGGTCCTCAATGACTAGTGCACCGGCGCCGTCGGCACAACCGACCTCACGATCGCGTGGGCGAAGATCCTGGCGGCCGCGGAGATAGGGTATTATGATCGGTATCATTTTACCCTAATCGGACCGACCATGCCCCGGGCGATCGACGCCTCGACGTACCTCCCGCTGAAGCCGAACGACTTCCACATCCTCTTCGCGCTCCTCGACGGTCCGTTGCACGGCTACGCGATCGCGAGGGAGATCCTCGGGCAGACGGACGGGCAGCTCCGCCTGGAGGCCGGCAACCTCCACCGCACGCTGCGCAAGCTGGTGCGGCAGGGGCTCGTGTCTCCCTCGCAGGAGCGGCCGGATCCCGACGAGGACGACGAGCGGCGGCGCTACTGGGAGCTGACGGAGCTGGGCCACCGGGTGGTGGCGCTCGATGCGCGGCGCATGCGCGCGCTCGTCGACGAGGCGGAGGCCAGACGCCTGATCCCGCAGGACACGGGCCGGTGACCACGGTGGGACGCCCGTGACGGACGATCCGCGCGGGATCGAGGCCGCGGTCCGCGTCTACCGCGTGCTCCTGCGCGCCTACCCGCGGCGAGCGCGGGAGGAGCTCGGAGCCGAGATGGTGGGGTTCTTCAGGCAGCGCTACCGGGACGCCTGGAGGGAGGGGGGCGCGGTACGGGCGTCGCTGGCGTGCACGAGCGCCGCCCTGGACGTGGTCCGGTGCGGGATCCTCGAGCGGCTGGGGCCGTCGGGGTGGAACGGGAGCGCCGGAGTCGGCGAGGAGGCGGGGGAGACGATGGGCGACGTGGCGAGGGACATCCGGCTGGCCTTCCGGGGGCTGGCGCGTACACCGGTCTTCACCCTGGTCGCGGTGCTGACGCTCGCGCTGGGCATCGGCGCCAACGCGGCGGTGTTCAGCGTGCTGCGCGCGCTCGTGCTCGCGCCGCTTCCCTACCCGCACCTCGACCGGCTCGTCGTCATCCGCCGGGCGCTCGTGCAGCGGGGAGTCCCCTACTACCCCGCGTCCCCGGCCGACGTGATCGACTACCGCGAGGCCGACGGGTTCGAGTCGATCGCGGCGCTCTCCGCGTTCGACCCCATCCTCACGGAGGGCGACGGCGAGCCGGAGCGCGTGAGCGGTGGGCAGGTCACGCCCGGCTTCTTCGCGCTGCTCGGCGTGACCCCCGCGCTCGGCCGTGCCTTCACGCCCCAGGACGGGCTTCCCCCCGACCCGAGCCAGCGGGCCACCTTCTCCCCGCCGGTGATCCTCAGCCACGAGTTCTGGGTGCGGCGGTTCGGCGGCGACCCGGACGTGCTCGGACGCACGCTCCGCTTCGGGCCCGGGACGACGACGGTGGTGGGCGTGCTGCCGGAGGGCTTCCGCTTCGTGGCCGCCGACATCGGCCGGCTGTCGTCGGACACCCCCGACTTGTGGGCGGCGTTGCCCATCGACCCCTCCGACCCGTACCGGGGCTCGTTCTACCTGTACACGATCGGACGCCTGAAGCCGGGCGTGAGCGTGGAGCAGGCGACCGAGCAGATGGAAGCGATCACCGCGCGCCAGCGGGAGCGCTTCGCCAACTACGAGGCCGCCGGCACACACGCGAGCGTGGTGCCCTTCCAGGCCGACGCGAGCGCGTCGGTGCGCCCGATGCTGCTGGCGCTCTTCGGCGCCGTCGGGTTCGTGCTGCTCATCGCGTGCGTCAACGTGTCCAACCTCCTCCTCGTCCGCGCGTCGGGACGGACGCGCGAGGTGGCGATCCGCGCGGCCCTCGGCGGCGGCCGGGCACGCATCGTCCGCCAGCTCCTCGCCGAGGCGGTGGTGCTCGCGGCGCTCGGCGGCGGCGCCGGCCTGTTCCTGGCGTGGGCCGCGCTCCCGCTCCTGGGCGGCCTGGTGCCACCCGACCTGCCCCGCGTCGGGACGCTCGCGCTCGACGGCACCGTCCTGGCGTTCTCAGCGGCGGCGACGCTCCTCGCGACCCTCGTCTTCGGGCTCTACCCGGCGCTCCGGGCGTCCCGCTCGAACCTCATGGAGCCGCTCCGCGGCCGCACGGGTGGCCCCGACCCACGCCACGGCGCCCGCTCGCGGCTCGTGGTCGTGGAGGTCGCGCTCTCGTTCGTGCTCGTGGTCGGCGCCGGCCTGATGGTGCGCAGCTTCCTCGCGGTGCGGCGCGTCGATCCCGGCTTCCGCCCCGAGGGTGTCCTCACCTTCGAAGCGTCCCTCCCCGGCGGGGTGTATCGCTCCGCGGCCGAGCGCGCCCAGGCGAAGGCCCGCCTGCAGGAGCGCCTCGCCGCGATCCCCGGCGTGCTCTCCGTGGGCGCCGGCTCCTCGCTCCCGCTGCGTAGCGACCGCTCGCAGATGCCCTACGGCAACGAGGTGACCGCCACGGACGGCGATGAGAGCGACTTCCGCCAGGCGTGGTTCCGCATCGCCATGCCCGGCTACTTCGAGACGCTGGGTACACCGCTCGTCGCGGGACGCACGTTCACGCAGGCGGAGCAGGACGACTCGACCGCCCACGTGGTGGTCGACGAGCGCCTGGCGCAGGCCAACTGGCCTGGGGAGTCGGCCATCGGCAAGCGTCTCTACGTGAAGATCACGAACCCGCCGATCTGGGTCGACGTCATCGGCGTGGTGCGCAACCAGCGCCAGGTGTCGCTGGCCCACGAGACGCAGGAGACGATCTGGTTCACGGATCGGGCCATGGGGAGCGGCAACACGCTGACCTGGGAGGTGCGGGGGCGAGGCGACCCCACGAGCCTCGCGACGGCCGTGAAGTCGGCGGTGGCGGAGGTGGACAACCGGGTCTTCGTCGAGAACATCCGGCCCCTCTCGTACGTGGTCGACCAGGCCCGCGCGCCGACGGAGCTCGTGCTCCAGCTCGCGTCGCTCTTCGCCGGGCTCGCCCTGGCGCTGGCCGTGGTCGGCCTCTACGGCGTGATCGCCTACCTCGTGCGCGCGCGCACGGAGGAGCTCGGCCTGCGCATGGCGCTCGGCGCGGGGCGGGAGGGCATCTTCCGAATGGTGCTGCGCCAGGGCCTCGTGCTCGCCGGCCTGGGGGTGGCCACGGGGGTGGCGGGAGCGCTCCTCCTCACCCGCACGATGACGAGCGTGCTCGTGGAGGTCGCGCCCACGGACCCGCTCACGCTCGTCGCGGTCGCGGTGGTCTTCGCCGTCGCGACCGTGGCGGCGTGCCTCGCCCCCGCCTGGCGGGCGGTGAGGGTGGACCCGATCGTGGCGCTCCGCTCGGACTAGGGGAGCTCTGCACAAGCAGGGCACCCCGCTACCCGCGCTGCGCGCGGGTCCCCCGGAGCGCCACGGCCCCGAGCCGTAGGCGGATCTCCGAAGGCCTGGCCCTAGCTACATCAAGGATCCAACGACCGGGGCGGGGCCGTGCCGCCCCAACCCACGATCGGGTAGGGTCATATCTGCCAAGGTGATGGGCACAGGGGGGTTACGCCGCTGATCGTGCGTCACTCCTCCTCGCCGTCGCTTGGGCTACGACTCGTTGTCCTTCCTACTCTGAGCAGCATAGGCCCCCTGTGCGCGGGTACCCTGCTTGTGCAGAGCTGCCCTGGACGCGGGCTCGGAGGGCGGGTCCCGCTACCGGGACCGTCACGATGGGACCTGCGAGCGCCGATGCGGGCACGGAGATTGCGGGACCCCGATCGGCTTCGAACGCCGCGAGGTCGGGCCCGCGCGCGCCGCGCACGAGCGGCATGCCCCGGAGAGGTCAGTCCTGCAGCACCGCGTCCCTGATCTCGCGCTTCATCCAGGCACGCGCGTAGCTTCGGAAAGCACCGTCGCGCGCCGGCTGGTAGCGGTGGGCGGCCTGCACCAGGCCGCGTACGCCACGTTGGATCAGCGTACGGACGGCCACGTCTCCACGGTGCAGGATCGCCTCGTCGACCGCGTCCCGCAGGTGGAGGCGGATCAGCCTGTCCGCGGCCTGCGCGTCACCGCTCCGCACGGCTTCGGCGAGGGCGGCTTCCTCCTCTTCGCCGAGAACCGGCTCGGCGCTGGCCGCATGCACGAAGTCCCTCAGGGACACCGAGTCCAGATACGTCGTCGGATCCATCATCATGCTGGAGAATTCCATGGACCCGTTGCCGCGACAAGGCACATTCCTGTAACGAAAGCGTCACTGCCCGAGGACCGTTGTGCGATGCGGGCTGCCGGCGCGCATGGGGGGGCGAGCGCCGGGGGACGCAATCAGGTAGAATGGGGACGGCCCCCCTCGCCGACACCGCTGAACCTGGAAAGGTGTGGATGGCCACAACCGAGGTACGCGCGGGGAACGTCCCTCAGCAGGCGCTCCTCCTGTCTCTTCTGTCGCTGTGGGTGCCGGTCGCGGCCTCGGCCATGCTACCGGACTGGACGAGCGGGGACATCGGCGTGCTGGTGTGGCTGCTCGCGCTCGTGCCGGGCTTCCTCCTCTCCTACTACCGGGGGTGGCAGGGAGCGTCGCTGGCGCTGGCGGGCGGCATGGCAGCGCTGTCCATCGCGCAGGTGGTGCTCCTCCTCGTGCACGCGACCGCGCCCCGCCCCGAGGTCCTGGTCGGCCTGGTGGCCGTGCTCACGGCGGTGTCGCTCGGCAGCGGCGTGCTCTCGACGCTCTTCCACCGGCTGCTCGACCGGGCCGAGCGCATGGCGCTCACCGACGCTGGGACCGGGATGCCGAACCGTCGGCACGCGATCCTCGAGCTCGAGAAGGCGTTCGCGGCGGCCCAGCGCGGCGCAGAGCTCGCCGTGGTCATGTTCGACCTCGACCACTTCAAGCGCGTCAACGACCGGCACGGCCACGCCGAAGGTGACCGGGTGCTCGTGAAGTTCGCCGACATCCTGCAGTCGGTCACGCGCGCGATGCACGTCACCGCACGCTTCGGCGGCGAGGAGTTCGTCGCCGTGCTCCGGGGCGTCGGCCATGGCGGCGCGCGCATCTATGCCGAGCGCGTGCGCCAGCGCCTCGCCGAGCTGATCCTCCCGTGCGGACCGGTCACGGTGAGCGCCGGGGTCGCCGGCTACGAGCCGGGGATGGCCTCGCCCGACGTGCTGCTCGCCGCGGCCGACCAGGCGCTCTACCGCGCCAAGGACACCGGGCGCGATCGCGTGGTGGTGCTCGACCGGGCCGGACGGCGCCCGGAGGTGGCGGCCCGTCCGTCGGAGCACGACGAGGAGGACGTACCTCCCGGCAGGGGAGAGCTGGTGCTCGTGGTGGACGACGACGTCGACGCGCTGCGCAGCGTCGCGCGCGCGCTCCGCCGCTTCGGCTACACCGTGCTCGAGTCGCCGTCACCCACGCGAGCGGTCGAGATCGTGCGCGGCCTGGACGACCCGCCCGAGGTGGTGCTCACCGACATCGTCATGCCGGAGATGGGCGGCTTCCGGCTGGTGGAGATCCTCGAGGAGATCCAGGACGAGGTGCGCGTCGTGTACATGTCCGGCTACTCCCAGGAGGACGTGGACTGGGGAGGGGTGCCCGGCGCGGTGCGCGACTACCTGAGCAAGCCGATCTCGATCTACACGCTCGCCCGCCGCGTGCGCTGGATCCTGGACCAGCCGGCACGCACCCGGAAGCTCGTGGCGGAGCCCTCGGAGGGCTCCGCGCCGCCGCCCCTGGCGCCCGAGGAGCAGGGAGGGGAAAGGCCGGTCGGCGACGGCCGCATCGGCACGGAGGCGCGCATCCTGGTGCTGCACTCGGACCAGCATCGCGGCGGCATGATAGCGCGTACGCTGCGCGATCGCGGCTTCAAGACCGTCCAGCTCGTCGACGGCATCCCCTCGCTTCTGGACGGGCTGTCGCACATGCGCGCCGAGATCCTGGTGCTCGACCTCGACCTCCCGGGCGAGGGGCTGGAGGACCTGGTGGACCGACTGGTGAAGCACGCCCACTCGGCACCGGCGCTCCTCCTCCTGGTCGGGGCGCACAACCACCACCTGCGCAACCGGTGCACGGAGCTGCCGCTCGTCGACTTCGTGAACAAGCCGTTCACGAACCTCGAGCTCGCCACGCGTCTGACGAACCTGGCGCGCACGCGTGCCTACGAGCGGTGGATCGGGAGCGCGGAGGACCAGATCCGCAGCCGCATCGCGGCGCGATCCGCCGAGCTCGAGGAGGCGCGCGAAGAGGTACTTCGCCGGCTCGCGTGGGCGGCGGAATACCGCGACGACCTCACGGGTCGCCACGCCGAGCGCGTCGGCGTCCTCTCCGGCCTCATCGCACGCGAGCTGGGTTGGTCACCTTCGCGCAAGGCGGTGCTGGAGAAGGCCGCCCCGCTCCACGACCTGGGCAAGATCGCGGTGCCGGACGCCATCCTGAGGAAGGAGGGCGAGCTGACGCCCGCCGAGCGCAAGCTCATGCAGAACCACACGACCATCGGCGCGGAGCTGCTCTCGGGGAGCCGCAACCCGGTCCTCCAGGCCGCCGAGCGGATCGCGCTCACCCACCACGAATGGTGGGACGGCGCGGGCTACCCGCGTGGCCTCGAGGGCGAGTCGATCCCCGAGTCGGGCCGGATCGTGGCCGTGGCCGACGTGTTCGACAGCCTCACGAACAACCGCCCCTATCGCAACGCCATCAGCACGGACGCGGCGCTCGACTTCATCCGCGGCAATTCGGGCCTCCAGTTCGACCCGAACGTCGTCCACGCCTTCGACCGCGTGGTCGAGGCGGGGCACATGCAGGAGGCCATGAACCTCGAGATGGTGGCGCGGCCGGACCTGCGCTGAGGCTCGTGGTCGCCCGACCGCTCGCGCGGAACGCCCGCGGGGAGCCTATCCGCTCTTCGTCGCCGCCTCCGCCGACAGCGTCTCCGCGCGGATCGGGAGGGAGCGCACCCGGGCACCCGTGAGCGCGAAGAGCGCGTTGGTCACCGCCGGCGCGATCGGCGGCACGCCCGGCTCGCCCACACCGCCCGGCGGCTCGTCGCTCTCCAGGATGCGCACCTCGACCTCGGGCATCTCGTCGATGCGCACCATCTTGTAGTCGTCGAAATTGCCCTGCACGACCCGTCCGCGGGACAGCGTGATCTCGCCGTAGAGCGCCATCGTCAATCCGGTGACGATCGACCCCGTCATCTGTTGGTTCACGATGCGCGGGTGGATCACCTGGCCGCAGTCGGCGGCGCACCACACGCGGTGCACGCGCACGCGGCCCGCCTCCAGGGAGACTTCCGCGACCTCCGCAACCGCACTCCCCTTGTCCTCGACGAGCGCGATGCCGCGCGCGCGCCCGCTGGGGGGAGGCTGGTCCCATCCGGCCATCTCCGCGGCGGCCTCGACGACGCGCTTCCCGCGCGGGTCGGTCGCGAGGAGCTCACGACGGAAGGCGACCGGGTCACGCCCCCCTGCGTGCGCCATCTCGTCGATGAACGACTCGAGGAAGAACGTGTTCTGCGACGGCCCCACCGACCGCCAGTGGCCGGTCGGCACGCCCACGTCGGGCTCTGCGTACTCGACGAGGAAGGCGGGGATGCCGTACGTCGTGGTCGCGATGCCGTCCACGGCGTTGCGGTCCACGCCCCCGCCGTTCCCGCGCCCGGTGGCGCTCAGCGGCTGGGCGGCGACGCGCGCGGCCACCGCCGTCGCCTTCCCCGAGGCGTCCAGCCCACCGCGGAAATGCACGTGAGCGGCCGGGCGGTACTGGTCGTGCTGCATGTCCTCCTCGCGCGTCCACACCACCTGCACGGGAGCCTTCACGGCCATCGCCGTATGCACCGCGTCCTCGACGAAGTCGGTCCGGCTGCGCCGACCCCACCCGCACCCCAGGTGCATGACGTGCACGGTCACCTTCTCCGAGGGGAGCCCGGTGAGACGCGCGGTCGTGCCCTGCGTCCCCTGCGGGTTCTGCGTCGGCGCCCACACCTCGGCCACGCCGTCGTGTACCCACGCGGTGCAGTTCATCGGCTCCATCGTCGCGTGCGCCAGGTAGGGCGCCGTGTACACGGCCTCCAAGCGCTTCGCGGCCGCCGCGAGCGCGCGCTCGGCGTCCCCGTCGCTGCGCGCGGCCTCCGCGCTCCCGCCGGCCACGCGCTCCAGGTGCGCCGCGATGTCCGCCGAGCCCATCGCGAACGAGCCGTCGTCCCACTGCACGCCGAGCGCCTTCGCGCCCTGGAAGGCCGCCCACGTGCCCCTGGCCACGACCGCGACGCCCGTGGGGATCTCCACGACGTCGACCACGCCTTCCACACGGCGGGCACGCGTCGCGTCGAAGCCCTTCAGGGAGCCACCGAAGACGGGCGGGTGCAGCACGGTGGCGAAGAGCATGTCCGGCACGCGCGCGTCGATCCCGTACTTCGTGCGCCCCGTGACCTTCTCGTGCAGGTCGACCATGGGCACGTCCGTGCCGATCAGGCGGAACTCGGCCCGCGTCTTGAGCCTCGGCTCGGGGGGCACGTCCAGCTCGGCTGCGGCCTCGGCGAGCGCGCCGTACCCGACGCTCCTCCCCGAGGCGTCGTGGCGGACCGTGCTCTTCTCCGTGCGGCACTCCGACGCGGGCACGCCCCACATCGCGGCCGCCGCGGCCACCAGCATCGCGCGGGCGCTCGCGCCGGCCTGGCGCAGCGGGTCCCAGCCGCCGCTGCGCACCGAGCCGCTCCCCACCGTGATCTGCCGACCGTACTTGTTCGGGTGCGCGTCCGCCTGGATGACCTCCACCCTGCTCCAGTCGGCGTCGAGCTCGTCGGCGACGATCATCGGGAGGGAGGTGCGCACGCCCTGGCCCATGTCGGCCTTCCCCACCCAGATGGCCACGCCGCCGTCAGGATCGACGCGCACGAACACGTTGGGCTGCAGGGGCGCCGAGGGATCGGGGTTGAACGGCCGGTCCGGGATGTAGACGCCGAGCAGCAGGCCGCTCCCCGCCACGCCTGTGATCTTGAGGAACTGGCGCCGATCGAGCTTGAAGACTTCGCTCATGGGTCAGCCCTCCTTCGTGGGCGCACCGGCGGCGCGGTGGATGGCGCGGCGGATGCGGTCGTAGGTGCCGCAGCGACAGATGTTGCCGCGCATCGCCTCGTCGATGTCCCCGTCGTCGGGGTGCGGGGTCGACGCGAGCAGGCCGGCCGCGGACATGATCATCCCCGACTGGCAGTAGCCGCACTGGGGGACCTCCTCGGCCACCCAGGCCTTCTGTAGCGCATGGGTCCCGTCGGACGACAGGCCCTCGATGGTCGTGATGTCGGCGCCGGTGGCGATCGACACGGGGAGCTTGCACGAGCGCATCGCCTGGCCGTTCACGAGCACGGTGCAGGCACCACACTGCGAGATGCCGCAGCCGAACTTGGTGCCGGTGAGCCCGAGCGCGTCGCGCAGCACCCAGAGCAGGGGCGTGTCGGCAGCGACGTCGACGTCGTGCGCACTGCCGTTCACGCGGAGCGTGAAGGTGGACATGGAGCCTCCCGGGGCAGTCGGGGTCCCTTCGTCGCTGATCATAGGCGGTGCCGGCCGATCCGGCGAACGGTCGCCTACCGAACGACCGTCACCCGCCCGATGATGTTGAATGCGCTCTCCGCGATCGCGAGGTGGGCGCCGTCCGCCGTGGCCATCATGTTGCGCACCACGCCGCCTCCGGCCGGGATGGCCCACGACTGCATGGAGCCGGTCTCCGGATCGAAGCGCACCAGGGCGTTCGGCGTGGTGCCGGTCTCCACGTACCACACCGCGTGCCGCATGTACGCGATCCCGTACGGGCGCGACTCGGGACCGCTCGGCGACGGCCATTCACGCACGTCCCCGGTCTTCGGGTCGAAGCGGCCGAGATAGCCGCGCGCATAGTCCGAATACCACAGGATGTCGTCCTCGTCGATCGCGACGCGGCGCGGACGCGCACCCTCGTCGGGGAGGTCCCACTCCCTGAGCGCCATCGTGCGCGGGTCGAGCCTCCCGATCCGGTTCCCGCCGAACTCCACGAAGAAGGGCACGCCCCTCGAGTCGATCACCATCCCGTACGGGTTCGAGCGCGGCGTGGGCAGCTCCACCACGTCGGCCTTCCCCGTCTCGGGGTCGAGCCGCCCGACCTTGTTGGCGCCCTGCGCGGTGAACCAGAGCGTCCCCTCCTGGTCGAAGACCGGGGTGTGCGGGTCGCGGGCGTCGACCGGGTACTCGGTGACGTCGCCGCTCTCCGGGTCGAGCCTGCCCAGGTAGCCCTTCGAGTTCGCCGTGAACCAGATGTCGCCGGCCGCGTCGACGGTCAGGCCGTGCGGACCGGAGCCCTCGGTGGGGAGGGAGTACTCGCGCACCTTCCCGGTCGCGGGGTCGACGCGGCCCAGCTTGTTGGCGAACTGCCCCGTGTACCAGATGGCGCCGTCGGGCGTGGCCAGCGGGTCGTGCGGCCGCGATCCCTTCGTCGGGAGGGGCCACTCCTCGAAGGAGACGGCCGACGCACCGGCTTTCAGAACCGGGGCGAGCTTCGGCTTCTCCGGGAAGTTCTTCGCGAGGTAGTCCGCGACGAGGCCCGCGTCGGCCGCCGGCAGGTCGACCATCGTGCCGAAGACCCGCAGCCACCCTTCGCGCGTGTACCCGTCGCCCACCACGCGATCCAGCCCATGGCACGCCGAGCAGACCCCCTCGACCACGGCCTTCCCGTTCCCGTCCGGAAGCTCGACGGGTCTACCTCGTCGCTGCGCGTGCGCGCTCGCGGGGACGGCGGCCAGGGTGACCGCGAGGATCGGGACCCAGTGGCGATGCGTGCTCATGACCAACCTCCGGTGAGGGCAGCACCGTGGAGGCGAGGCGCGGTCGGCCTCACGCGCGGTCGGGACAACGTACAGCGGGAGCGTCGGAAAGCCCAAGCCCGGCCCGGTCGACCGCCCGCCGGAGCCCACTCAGCGGCCCACGTGCTCCCTCAGGAACGCCACGACGTCGTCGTAGGCCGCATCGACCACGGGGTCCGCCAGGCCGATCGGCTCGGCGTCGGCGGCCGTCCACCCCGTGGGGAACACGTCGAAGAGGTGATCGTAGCCGCGCATCCGGACGAGCCTGTGGGGAACGCCCCGACGCTCGAGCTCGGCGTCCATCCGCACGGACTCCTCGAAGGGCACGTCCGTGTCGCGGTCGCCGTGCAGGAGCAGCGTCGGCGGATACGCCGCGGTGACGTGGAGGATCGGGATGTACCGCTCGAGCTTCCCGGACTCCCGGTCGGGATCCATCCTCGCGACCTCCTCCACCCACAGGCCGTGTTGGCGGAGGTAGTTGTAGAAGAGGACCCGCGGGAAGAGCGGGCTACCGGAGAGGACGTCGCGGCCCACGGCCCCGTAGGCGTCCGACCGCGCCACGGGCTCGAGCGCGACGTAGTTGCTGTCCGGCCGCGTCACCCACGCTCCCCGCAGGTCCCCGTATCCGTAGAACGACACGAGGGCTTTCGGTCGCGGTGTCACCGAGAAGCCCACGACGAGGGCCAGGTACGCTCCCGCCGAGTTGCCGACCACGGCGATCCGGTCCGCGTCGAGGCGGAGGGCGGGGCCCTGGTCGCGCACCCAACGATAGGCGTCGCGGACGTCCTCGAGGATCTGCGGAAGCGCGGTCTCGGGCGCGAGGCGGTAGTCGATCGACACCACGGCGAACCCGGCCCCCACGTAACGCCGCAGCTGGTCGGGCCTCACCGTCGCGCGGTCCCCGAAGATCAGGGCACCGCCATGGATCCACAGGACCACCGGCAGCACGTCGTCGCCGGGCGGGCGGTAGACGTCGGCCTGGATGTCGGACGCCCCGACCCGCTTGTACGTGTAGGTGGCACTGCTGTAGGCCTCCTGCGCGGCGACGACGCCGGCGCCGGGGATCGGCGGAGCCGTGGTCGCCGCGAGGAACGCCGCCGCCCACACCGACGCGCCGACGATGTGGACCATCGGGCGGGTCCTCACCGGGGCTCCCCCAGGCCGAACACGCGTACCGCGTTCTCGCGCATCACCATGGTGGCGATCAGGCGCGCCTGGTCCCGGGTGAGCTCGCCGTCGTCCATCATGCCGGTCAGGGCGAGGGCCAGCGCCTCCCGGGCGGCGTGCGTCGCCACCCAGGTCTTCTCCTCCCAGTTCGACAGCGGCGTGCCCGCCTCCGAATAGGCGTCGGTACCGAACATCACCTTCTCGGGCGCCCATTCCAGCCAGGCGCGCAACGTCGCGGCGAGCGCACGCGTAGAGCGCAGGAGCGGCTGCACCGAGAAGTCTGCGTACACGTTGGGCTTCTGCAGCATCACGCCCGCCTCCGCGTCGTGCGGCCACCCACCGTGGACCACGACGAACCGCGTCGCACGCATCGACGGCTCGTCGAAGAGGGGCTCGAGCAGGGCGGGATTGGAGCCACTGACATCGAACCAGTCGTCGTGACCGACGCCCGTGTGGATGAACACCGCCAGCCCTACCCGGCCGGCCTCCCGGGCGATGAAGCGGAACAGGTGGTCCTGCACGGCCGTGTACTCGGCGGCGGTGGGTCGTCCCCCGTCGACGTACCTCGCGTAGATCGCTCCGGCGGTGTCCTCGGAGACGTCCGCGAACGAGAGCGGTCGCTGGTAGGCGAGGGTGAACTTGAGCCCCACGGCGCCGCCGGCCCTCCAGCGGCCCAGCGTCGGGACGACGACGCCTCGCGTGTAGCCGTCCAACGTCGGAGGAAGCATGGAGACGCCCGCCCGGTCGAGGAGCCGGCGGAATCCCGACGCGTCCGCGTCGAACGGGTAGACGAGCGGGGAGGCCTGGGGAGCCCAGCGGAAGCGCGGCGGGGTCTGGCCGAGCCCCAGGATGGCGTTCGGACCGTCCGCCGGCGTGAACACGAACTGGGTCTCGATCCCGGCCCGGTCCAGCACCCATGCCGGATACGCCCTTCCCTGCTTACGGACCACGCCCGCCTTCGTGGCGGCGAGCTCGCGGACGCGGTCGGACTCGATGCCGTCGGCGGCGTAGCCCCAGAGCGCCTGCCAGGCGAGCACGTAGTCGCGGTGCCGCGGATCGATGCGCAGGATGGCCGGGTCGGTGGACGCCAGCGACTCCAGGTAGTCCTCGAGGACTCCCTCCTCGAATCGGGCGTCGTCCGCCGGTCGGGAATGTGCGTGCACGTCGATGGCCCGAATGGCTTCGATGTCCCGGAGCAGCGCCGAATCCGGCCTCACCTGCGCGCTCGTCCGCGCCACACCCCCACCCAGCAGCAGAGCCGCGAGGAGGACCGGGAGCTTCACCCCACGCACGAACGCGCCCACCGCGTCGGGAGTGCCACTGGGCTCGAGGTCCAGGGTCGTTCCGGCCCCCGGGTGCGGCCTCGTCAAGCGGAGCGTCAGGCGGGCCACGTTCTCGCCATCGAGGCTCCAGGCCTCCACCTCCTCCCAGCGCACGAAGCCGTCGAGGAGCAGGATCCCCTCTCCGGTCAGGCCGGGTCGGTGCCGCTCCGCGCCCAGATACAGGGCCACGTTGGACATACCGAAGAGCACCAGGACGACGTTCGTCAGCCCCAGGCCGTTCGCCCGCAGCTCCATGACCGCCCCCAGGACGGCCAGGCCGGCGAGAACGAGCAGGTGCCTCCTGCCGGGCAGGCGGCGTAGGGGGTGGAGCACCGGGCCCATCTCGGCGCGCCGCCGCTTCCAGAGCACCACGCCGTACCATTCGAGCGCCGTGCCCGGAATCAACACGTAGTTCCACCACTCCGTCGGCGTGGTGGCTGCCACGAGCGCGAGGCCGATCCCCGCGGCGGCGGTCGCGACGACGAGGAGCGGAACCCGCCGCGCCGCCCGCTCGCCCTCCTCGCGGCGCGCCGCGAGGTAGCCGACCACGGGCGTCACGACGGTCGCGACCAGAGCGGCGATCCAGGCGAGCATGGCGCGAATGTATGCTGTGGCCGGCGCCGGCGGCGCAACGACTACGGCTGCCGCGGTCGAAGCCGGTCGCTACCGGGGCACCGCCCGCTCCGCTACTCCACCAGCCAGGCCGCGCACAGGCGATCGAGGTCGACGTGCACCCGCCTGACCACCTCGGGATCCTCGCGCACGAAGTCGATCAGCCGCTCGTAGTCGCCGAACGCGCCGGCGGGCAGCTCGATCTCCTCGTGGTGGTACGAGCCCTCGTCCACGAAGAGGAGTCTCACCTTCACGGTCGCGTTCTTCGCGCTCATGCGTCTTCGGTGCCTCCCGTCCGTCCCAGCTCGGGGAGGGCCGCCGCGAAGATCAACGTCATCAGGATCGCCGACGTCACGCACCACTGGCACCACGCGTGGATGACGAACGCCTCCAGGTACGTCAGCCAGGCGGAGAAGCCGAAGCCGATCGCGGCGCCGAGGACGAGGAAGGCGCCGATCGGACGCGAGCGCCGGCGCCCGGGCTGCAGCCCCAGGAACGCGAGTGTCAACAGCGCGACGTACCCGATCAGGCCGATGAGCGCGACCGGGACGGGTCCGAGCTTCGCCCACTTGCTGGCCTGCACGGTCTCGCACTCGCCGATGCCGCAGCGGAGCGGGCCCGTCCAACCGAAGGCGTGCGCCGTCAGGTAGAACGCCACGAACAGCCCGACGAGCGACAGCACGGCGATCGCCATGCGGTTCTGCGCCGGGGGCGGGTCTCCGGCCGCCTCCTCCGCAGCCGGACGCACGCTCAGTTGCCGCCCGTCGAGCCCGTGTCCCCCATCTCCTGCAGCAGGCGGTCCACCTCGGTCTGGACCGCTCGGAAGTCGTAGCCGCCGAGGATGCGCGACATCGCCTTGCCGGGGCTGACCATGATGGTCGGGGTGCCGTTGAGACCCAGCTCGGTCGCCAGGCGCAGGTTGGCGGAGACGACGTCCGCGTGGGCGTCGCTGTTCAGGCACGACTCGAAGTCACCCACGTCCAGCCCGGCCTGTTCCGCGAAGCTCTTCAGGTCGGCGTCCACCGAGTTCTTGGTCGCCCACTCCGACTGGTGGCGGAAGAGGAGGTCCTGGTAGTCCCAGAACTTGGCCTGGTCGCCCGCGCAGCGCGCGGCACGCGCGGCGAGGAAGGAGTGCGGGTGGATCGAGGTGAGCGGGAAGTCGTGGTAGACGAACCTGGCCTTCCCGGTCTCGATGTACTGCTTGAGCACCTGCGGCTTGGTGACGAGCGCGAACTGGCCGCAGGCCGGGCAGGAGTAGTCGGCGAACTCCATGATCGTGATCGGCGCGTTCGGCTCGCCCAGCGTCACGCCCTCGGCCAGCTCGACCAGCTTGCCCATGTCGTCGAGGCCCTCGACGTCGATCGGCTTGGTCGCCGCGGTGCCCATCGCCTGGGAGCCCACGGACCAGGCCACGATGCCAACGCCGATCACGGCGACGATACCCAGGATGTAGTAGAACCGGGTCATCTCGGAGCCGCCCTTCTTCCGGGCCTCCCTGCGCTGCTCACCTCTGCTCGCCACGTCTCTACCCTCTGCCGGGGCCGACCATGTCGGCCGTTGGACCCGCCTGCCGACTTTCTTCGTCCAGGTCGGACAAGATGTTCCCCACGCGCACCCCGATCAAGCGACGGGGTTCCCGCGCGAGTCCCGCCGGGGCCTGCTAGCCGGCGAGGAGCGCCACCACGCGCTCGGTGTCGCTCAGGTCCGCGAGCACGTGGTCGGCGCCGCAGCGCTCCAGCTCCCCGACGCCGTAGTGGCCGGTCGCGACCCCCAGCGTGCGCGTACCGCCGGCCCGCCCGCACTGCACGTCGCGGGGCGTGTCGCCGACGATGAATACGTCCTGCGGATCGAAGCTTACGGCCCACCGCTCGGCGGCGCGCGCGAGCGCGATCGGCGTCAGCTCGTCGCGCTCCTCGTGGTCGGAGCCGTAGCTCCCCACCCCGAAGTGGTCGAAGATCCCCGCCGAGCGGAGCTTCAGCTCCGCTCCGCCGACGATGTTGCCGGTGAGGAGTCCGAGGCCGACGTCGGTCCGACCGGCGAGCTCGCGCAGGAGGACCGGCACGCCCGGAAGCACGGTGACCGGCCGCCCCACGAGCAGCTCCTCGAGGTGGCCGAGATAGCGCTCCCACAGCATCGCGAAGCCGTCGTCGATCGTCGCCGCGGACAGGCCCGCGCCGGTGAGGAGCTCCCGCGCGATCTGGGGATCGGTCTTCCCGGCGAAGGAATGCACCTCGATGTCCCCGGCGGTGCCGAACGTCTCCACCAGCGCGCGGTGGAACGCGTCCTTCGCGGGCCCTCCCCACACGAGCGTTCCGTCGATGTCGAAGAGGATCAGGCGTCTCATCGATGGTGCTCCCGGTGCCCCTCGGTCACCCCGCGCGTGATCGCCTCCTCGAGCGCGTGCTCGGCCGCCGCCCCCAGGGCCAGCAGCTCCGCCGCGTCCGTGTCGCGCTCCTCCGTCGCGGTGGACACGGCGAAGACCACGTCGCCGTCGAAGGGCGTGTGCACGGGGTGGATCCTGCGCGCCAGCGCGCTGCCCGCCATGCGGGCCAGCCTGGCGAGCCCTACCCGCGTCAGGGGCGCATCCGTAGCCACGACCGCCAGCGTCGTGTTCGTGCCGGCGGCGATGTCGGCCATCCCGCCGCGCAGCCCGCCCCTTCGCAGGAGGGCCGCCGTGTCCACGAAGGCCCCGTCGTGCCCGCGCGCGCCGGCGACGATCCGCCCGTCCGCGTCGAGCACGTCCCCGAGCGCGTTCACCACCGCGATCGCGCCGACCCGGAAGCCGTCCACCTCGGATGACGCCACCCCCACGCCACCGTCCATCGCTCCCTGCGGCCCCCCGATCTTCCCGACGGTGGCCCCCGCCCCCGCCCCCACCACACCCTCTCCCGGCCGGCCCGGGCGGGCGTCCACGCACGCGGCACGGCCCGTCTCGGCGTCCGGTCGCGTGTGATGCTGGTGCAGGTCGAAGATCACGGCGGCCGGGACGATCGGCACGCGCACCGCGCCGGTGTCGAAGCCGCGGCCCGCCTCGGCCAGCCAGCTCACCACGCCGTCCGCCGCGGCGAGGCCGAAGACGGAGCCGCCGGTCAGGAGGATCCCGTCGACGCGCGGCACCAGGTGCTCGAGCCGGAGGACGCCGAGCTCCCGGGAGCCCGTCGCCAGCCCGCGCACTTCCGCGGCCGCCCGGAACGGACCGAGCACGACCGTGCACCCGCTCCGCCCGCCGTACGCGAAGGCGTGGCCGACCTCGAGGCCCGGAACGAAGGGCTGCGGCGTCGTCACCCCGCCCCTCAGGCGAGCTCGGCCAGGAAGGACGGGTCGATGTTCCCGCCGCTGATGACCACGGCGACCCGCTCGCCTCGTACCTCGACCTTGTGCTCCAGGAGGGCCGCGGTCGTCGCCGCGCCGCTGAACTCCACCACCAGCTTCTGACGGTGCACGAGCATCGCGGTCGCCCTGCGGATCGCGTCGTCGCTCACGGTGACCACGTCGTCCATCAGGTCGCGCGCGTGCTCGTAGGTGAGCTCGCCCGTGATGACCGGGAGGAGCCCGTCCGCGATGCTGCTCACCTCGGTCAGGAGCGTCGGGCCCTCGTGGTCGAGCGCGGCGCGCATGGAGGCCGCGCCCACCGGCTCGACGCCGATGACGCGGGCGTGCGGGAGCATGCGCTTCACGGCGGCGGCCACGCCGCTCGCCAACCCGCCCCCGCCGATCGGCGCGAGGACGACGTCGACGTCCGGCCAGTCCTTCGCGATCTCGAGGCCCACGGTGCCCTGCCCGGCGATGATGTGCCGGTGGTCGAAGGGCGGGACGATGACGAGCCCCTCCTCCTCGGCGATCGCCTCGGCGCGGAGCCTGCGCTCCACCGAGGTCGTCCGCTCCATCACGACCTCCCCGCCCAGCCGCTTCGTGCCCTCCACCTTCACCCTGGGCGCCGTGGTCGGCATCACCACCACGGCCCGCAGCCCACGGAGCTTCCCGGTGAGCGCGACCGCCTGCGCGTGGTTGCCCGACGAGTAGGTGATGATCCCGTTCTTCACCTGCTCGTCGGAGAGCTGGGAGACGAAGTTGTACGCCCCGCGGATCTTGAAGGCGCCGGCGCGCTGCAGGTTCTCGCACTTGACGCGCACCTCCGCCCCCACGGCGTCCGAGATGGCGTCCGCCGGCAGGAGCGGCGTGCGCACGGCCACGCCGGCCAGACGTCTAGCCGCGGACTCGATCTCGGTCAGCCCGACGAGCCCCTGCCCCTGGACGGTCTCGCTCATTCGTCTCCTTCGGCCTCCGGTCCGGGGGCGTCGACCTCGCCCTCCGGTTCGTCGGCCTCCTCGAGCCCGGCCTCGACGTCCATCTCGTCGTCGGCGCCCTCACCCTCGATCCCCTCGCCCTCGAGGTCTTCCTCCTCGTCGTCGGCGATGACGCGCGCCACGTCCATGACCTCGTCGCCCTCGTCGAGGTTCACCAGGCGCACCCCCTGCGTGGCACGGCCGATCACGCGGATCTCGTCGATCCGCTGGCGGTTCACCACGCCCTTGCGCGTGATGACCATGATCTGCTCGTCCTCGGTGACCGACTTGATGGACACCACCTGGCCGGTCTTCTTGTTCGTCTTGACGTTGATGACGCCCTTGCCGCCGCGCCTCTGCAACCTGTAGGCGTCGACCTCCGTGCGCTTGCCCATCCCGTTCTCGGTCACGACCAGGAGGGTCGACTCCGCCCGCACCACGACCATCCCGATCACCACGTCCTCGCCCGAGAGCTCGATGCCGCGCACGCCCTCGGTGGCGCGCCCCATCGGGCGGGCGTCACCCTCCTTGAAGCGAATCGCCATCCCGCCGCGCGTCGCGAGGATGATCTCGTCCTCACCTCCCGTGATCTGCACGTCGATGAGCTCGTCGCCCTCGCGCGTGTTGATCGCGTTCAGACCGACCGCGCGCACGTTCCCGTACGCGGACAGCGCGGTCTTCTTCACCACGCCGCGTCGCGTCGAGAACATGAGGTACTTGTCCTCCGCGAACTCGCGGACCGGGACCACCGCCGCGATCTGCTCGTCGCTCGACAGGTTCAGCAGGTTCACGATCGGCTTGCCTCGCGACGCCCGCGCGCCCACCGGGATCTCCCACACCTTGATCCAGTAGCACTGGCCCCGGCGCGTGAAGATCATCAGGTAGTCGTGCGTGGACGCCACGAAGAGGTGCTCGACCCAGTCCTCCTCCTTCGTGTCCATCCCGCGCAGCCCGCGGCCGCCGCGCCGCTGCGCCCTGTACGTGTCGACCGGGAGACGCTTCACGTACCCCGAGTGCGACACGGTGATGACCATGTCCTCCTCGACGATCAGGTCCTCCATGTCGAAGGACCCCACGGCGCGGGTGATCTCGGTGCGCCGCTCGTCGCCGAACTTGTCGGCCATCTCCTGGAGCTCGTCCTTGAGGATCGTCATCCTGCGCGTGCGCGACGCGAGGATGTCCTCCAGGTCGGCGATCGTGGCGCGCACCTCCGCCAGCTCCTCCTCGAGCTTCTCGATCTCGAGCCCGGTCAGGCGGGCCAGGCGCATGTTCAGGATGGCCTCGGCCTGCCGCTGAGACAGCTCGAAGGCCGCCTGGAGCTCTGTGGAGGCGGTCTCGGTGTCCGGCGCCGCGCGGATGATCCGGATGACCTCGTCGATGTTGTCGACGGCGATCTTGAGGCCCTCGAGGATGTGCTCGCGGTCCTTCGCCTTCGCGAGGTCGAACTCGCTGCGCTTGACGATGACGTGGTGCCGGTGGTCGACGAAGTGCTGCAGGATCTCCCGCAGCGTCATGACCTTCGGCTCGCCGTCCACGAGCGCCAGGAGGATGGTGCCGAACGTCGACTGCATCTGCGTGTGCTTGTACAGCAGATTCAGCACGATGTGTGGCACCGCGTCGCGCTTCAGCTCGATCACGATGCGCATCCCGTCGCGGTCGCTCTCGTCGCGGAGGTCGCGGATGTCCGTGATCTTCTTGTCCCGCGCGAGTTGCGCGATCTGCTCGATGAGCCGGGACTTGTTCACCATGAAGGGGATCTCGGTGACGACGATCCGCTCCGAGTTGGCGTCGATCTGCTCGATCTCCGCGCGCGCGCGCATGACCACCCGCCCGCGGCCCGTGCGGTAGGCGTCCTGGATGCCGTCGCGCCCGCAGACGAAGCCGCCGGTCGGGAAGTCCGGCCCGAGGATGATCCCCTCCAGCCTCTCCTGGGAGAGGTCGGGGTCGTCCACGAGCGCCTTCGTCGCGGCCACCACCTCCCGCAGGTTGTGCGGAGGGATGTTGGTGGCCATGCCGACGGCGATCCCCGACGAGCCGTTGACGAGGAGGTTGGGGATCTTCGAGGGGAGGACGGTCGGCTCCTGCTTCTGCCCGTCGAAGTTCGGGATGAAGCGGACCGTCTCCTTGTCGATGTCGGCGAGCATCTCCATCGCCGCCGCGGTGAGCCGGGCCTCCGTGTACCGGTAGGCCGCCGCGGAGTCGCCGTCGACGGAGCCGAAGTTGCCCTGCCCGTCGACGAGCGGGTAGCGCAGGCTGAACGTCTGCACCATGCGCACCATCGAGTCGTAGACCGCCGCGTCGCCGTGCGGGTGGTACTTGCCCAGCACCTCACCGACCACGGTCGCGCTCTTCTTGTACGGCCGGCCCGGGGAGAGCCCCAGGTCGCTCATCGCGTACAGGATGCGCCGGTGCACGGGCTTGAGCCCGTCGCGCACGTCCGGCAGCGCCCGCTGCACGATCACGCTCATCGAATAGTCGATGAACGACTCCCTCATCTCGTCTTCGAGGAGACGCGTCAGCACCTTCTCGCCGCCACCGTCTCCCGCGAGGTCGAGCTCGTCAGCCATGCTTGTCCGGTCCTGATCGGGGTTCTTCGTCCGCCCCCCGGCCCCGCCGGCCGGGAGGTCACCGCCTCACGCTCAGCCCCACCCACCCGCACGTCTCGCACCTGCGCCGCGTCATGCGCTCACCCACCAGGGCGGCGAGCAGCCGTTGCCACCCCCTGCGCCGCACGCGGCGCGTGTCCCCCCCGCACTGCGGGCACGCGTCACCCGTCGCGTCGACCTTGCGGCGCCGGCGTCCGGACCAGAACAGCAGGATCCAGATCGACAGCCCCACGAGCATCGCCGCCAGCCCGGCGACGAACCGGAAGGTCGACACCCTGGGCTCCCCATCCCCCAGGAGCGCCGACACCCCGCCGGCGATCCGCTCGACGACCAGCGTGACCGCCTCGGTGGAGAGCTCCAGCCCCATGAGGAGGAGCACCAGCGAGACGAACGCGAGGCCGCGACGCATCAGGTCGGGATGTCCCTGGGGAGGACGGGCACGCCCACGCTCCTTCGTATCGGGAAGACCGCGCCCTGCGCGAGAGACCGGAGACGTTTCGGGCGCCCCCGCCGGGGCGCCCTGCGAGCGATGGCTCCGAGACAGGGAAAACTAACCTCACCGAGTCTTCGCGGCAAGGCCGAAACCCCGCATCGCACAACGGTTTTCGCGATATTTTGGTGCGGCGAAAACGCGGGATGTCCGGGCCGTCTCGCTGGCCCCTCCGACCTCTCCTTGGCATCTTGCCGCCATGGAGCTGCTCGAGCGGGTACGGCGGGCGCTCGCGGACCGCTACGACGTCGAGCGCGAGGGCGGCACCGCGGTGGTCTTCCTCGCACAGGATCCGAAGCACGGCCGGCCGGTCGCGCGCGCCGCCGCACGCGGGCAGCACGCCGCGTGCGGCGATGGCGCGCAAGCTCGTCGAGGGCCCGCCGAAGCCGACGGGAGGACGCGGACCCCTCCCTGCGACGGTGGAGGCCGTGCTCGCCAGGGCGCTGGCCACGAGCCCGGCGGATCGATACGACTCCGCGGTCGAGCTGGCCGACGCGCTCACGCTGGCCACGAGCGAGGCAGCGCTGCTGGAGGCCGGGACGCGCCCGCCTCGCGCGCGCCGCGGCGCTGCTGGCGCTCGTCGCCCTCCTGGCTCTCGGCGGCTGGCGCGCCCGCGCGTGGCTCGGCGCTCCGCGCATCCAGCGCATCGCGGTGCTCCCGCTCCGCAACCTCACCAACGACCCCGCGCAGGAGTACCTGGTCGAGGGCATCCACGACGCCCTCATCTCGGAGCTCCAGCAGGCGGGCGCGACCATCATCGGGCGGACGTCCGTGATGCGATACCGCGACACGGACGCCCCGGTGCGCGAGATCGCGCGCGACGCGGACCCGCTCGACCCCCTGGTGCGCGGCCTCTACGGGATGACGCTCCTCTACGAGCACCGCTTCGAGGAGGCGGTCTCCCTCCTGCAGGCGACGCTGAAGACCTCCCCCAACGACCCCGTCGCGCTCTCCACCCTGCGGACGGCCTACCATCTGATGGGGCGCGGGGAGGACGCACTCCGCATCTGGAAGACCTCGTACCAGGCCCTCGGCAACAGCGAAGGGGTGGCCGCGCTCGACCGCGGGTGGAAGGAGGGGGGCTACGAGGGTGCGCTGCACGCCGCGGCGGTCGCCATGGAGGAGCGTTCGCGGCACACGTACGTGACGCCGTGGCAGATCGGCACGCTCTACGTGCGCGCGGACGAAGCCGGGAAGGCGCTCGACTACCTCGACCGCGCCTTCGACGCGCACGACCCCAACATCCCGTACCTGACGGTCGACCCGATCTTCGACTTCATGCGCGACGAGCCCCGGTTCCGCACGCTCATCGCGCGGCTGCGCCTCCCCGGCGCCGGCTGACGCTCACGCCACCGCGACCCAGTCGACGAGCTCCTCCAACCCGGCGCCCGACAGCAAGCCGCGCAGGGTGTCGCGCGCCCCCGGCTGGCCGACGGCCGCGAGGTGCAGGACGCCCTCGAGGGTGAGCCCGCCCTCGGTGTCCAGGACGGGCGCGCCGTGGATCTCCTGTCCGATCTTGCGTGGGTCGACCTCGACGAACGCGCGCACGGTGGTGCCCGCTTCGGCCAGGGCGCGCGCGAAGGCCTTGCCGACCGGGCCCGCACCCCACAGCACCGCGTCGCGACCGCCCGCGAGGAGCGAGGCCACGAGGTGGTGCACCTTGCAGCGCACGAACGCGTCCGGCCCGTACACCGGGGAGGTGCGCTGCAGGCGACCGGCGCTCTCGCGCCAGTGCAGGAGGGGGAGCGGGACCTTCGCCAGCCGCCCGCCGGCACGCCAGAGCCGGAGGAGGAGGTCGTAGTCCTCCGGCCATCCCCGGTCGCGGTAGCCTCCCACGGCGGCCGTCGCCTCGGCCGAGAGGAAGAAGGTGGGATGCGCGAGGGGACATTCGACGAAGAGCTCGCGCGCGACGTCGTCGGGCGCGGCGGTGGCGTTCAGCCACGCCTCGTAGCGGCGGGCGCCGGCCAGAAGGTCCTCGTCGGGGAAGTAGCGGACGTGCGTCCCGCACACGGCGAGCGTGGGGTCCGACTCCATGAGCGCGCGCTGTCGGGTGAAGCGCTCCGGCTCGCTGACGTCGTCGGCGTCCATGCGCGCCAGCCAGCGGCCCCGGGCCAGGGCGCGCCCATGCTCGAGCGCCGTGACGATCCCGGCCGGCTCCTGGTGCAGCGGACGCACGCGTCGATCCGACCACGCCCACGCCGCCAGGATCCCGTAGGTGTCGTCGGTGGAGCCGTCGTCGACCGCGAGCACCTCGAAGTCCCCGTCGGTCTGCGCCTCCAGCGAGACGATGGCATCCGACAGGTGCTGCGCCCCGTTCCTGACGGGGAGGAGGACCGAGACGGGCGGCGGGGCGCCTATCCTCGCTCGTCCTTCCGGAAGAGGCCCTGCATGCCACTCTGGATGGCCCGGGCACCGCCGATGCCGACCGCGAGCGCGAAGCCGAGGCCGACCGCGGCGAAGGCGATGAGGAAGGCTCCCAGGATGATCTGGCGCGCGAAGCTGAGCTGCCACAGTGCCAGCGCGCCCACGAGCGCCAGCAGGGCGCCCTTCAGCGCCTTGGCCGCCAGCGTCGCGTACTCGAAGCCCTCCTCCTCGAGCGCGGCCGCGGCGCGCACGGACGCGACGTTGGTGACCAGGAGACCGATCCCGACGATGAGCGCGACCACGCCCAGGTTGGGGAGGTAGAAGACCGTGCGGTCGATGAGGCGCGACAGGACCGAGAGCCCCCAGATCTGGAAGGCGTTGTCCAGGAAGACCAGGATGATGATCATCATCACCAGGCCGCCGACGAGGTCGTAGATCGCGGCGCGCACGTCTCCCTTCGCGAAGGCCGTGCGCCACCCGACGCGCCCACCGAGCCTGTCCAGGCGCAGCCACACGAGCACCCGCACGAGGGCCCGCTTGGCCACCCATCCGAGCAGGACCCCGATGGCCAGCACGACCAGGCCGGCCGCGAGCGTGGGGAGATAGCTCCAGAACCTGTCCGCGACGTGGGCCAGGGGGCCCGCGGCCTGACTCTGCATGGGGATCACTTCCTCGAGAAGAAGACACGCTCGAAGCGCCGCACGCGCTGCTCCTCCACCTGCCGCACCGCCACGACGGGGTTCCGACGCTTCCTCGACACGTAGGCGGGGAGCGTCTCACCCAGCAATGGGAAGTGCCCGCCGCTGGGCGCGCCGATCAGGACGAGGTCCCCCGCGCGCACCGCCTGCGCCAACCCGCTCGCCAGCTCCTTGCGCCGGAGCGCCTGGACCTCGACCTCGCCGCCCCACCCCGCTTCCTCCCACGCCCGCGTGGCCGCCTCCTCCACGTCGCGCGCCTCCGCGTCGCTCGCGTCGGCCACGATGATCGTCACGGGTGCCGGCTCCGCGTCGAACCAATCCGTGAAGCCACGCGCCAGGCGCGCCGCGAGTCCGGCGTTGCTGCTGGGCCCCAGGGCCACGAGCACGCGGCCGACCTTCTCGGGCCGCACGGCTCCGTACAGGACGCCCACCTCGCACGGCGCGTCCCGCAGGACCCGCTCCGCCGAGGTCGCCACCAGTCGCTCGAACCACGACTCGAGGCCGGGTGCGCCCATGACCAGGAAGTTGCACTCCTCCTCGCGCACCGTCTCGACGATGCCGAAGCTGACCCGGCGCGAGACCTTCACCACCGAGTGCGCGGCAACGCCCCGCTCGGCGGCGTACGCCGTGGCCTCCTCGAGCAGCGGCGCCAGCTCGCGGACACGATGCCGTCCCGTGAGCAGGGCCTGGCCCTCCGGCACCTCCGCCACGGCCATCACCACCAGCTCTCCGGCGTGCTCCCGCGCGACCGCCATCCCGACTTCCATGAGCGATGCCATGGACTTCGGGTTCGACAGGGCCACGAGCACGGAGTATTCCTGCCGGTGGAGCCGTTCCATCCACAGCCCACGCTCCTCGAAGGCCGCTTCACGGTGGCGGGCGTAGCCACGATAGACGCCGGCACCCACGGCCACCCACGCCAGGGCGGTGACGGTACCGAGCGGGTACTCGCGCAGGAGGAAGAAGGAGAGGACGAGCATGCTCGCCATCGCGAGCACGGGCGTCAGCGGCACGAAGGGCACGCGGAAGCCGCGGTCCAGGTCCGGTCGGATCCGCCTGAGGCGGATGAGCGCCACGTTCACCTGGATGAAGAGGAACATGAACATGATGTCCGCCGCCGCGGCCACCTGCTCGATGGGGAGGAGGACCGCCATCCCCACGATGAGCACGGTCGACGTCACGATGGCCCAGTGCGGCGTCGCCCTCAGCGGATGCACCGCGCCGAGGAAGGGCGGGAGGTTGGCGTCCCTGGCCATCGCGAACGCCACCCGCGACGACGAGTAGATCGTCGCGTTCAGCGCCGACAGCGTGGACAGGAGGCCGCCGATCAGGATGAGGATGCCTCCGCCCGCCACGAACTGGTTCGCGGCGGTCACGAGCGCCAGCTCCTTCTCCTGCCCGAGGTAGTCGGCGACTGCGGTGCCGACCGGGGGCGTGGTGGCGCCGATGGCCACCGTGGCCACCAGGAGGTAGATCGGCACGACCACGAGGAGCGAGATGAAGATGGCGCGGGGCACGTTCCGTTTGGGGTTCTCCACCTCCTCGCTCGTCTGGGCGATGATCTCGTAGCCCTCGAAGGCGATGAAGGTGAGCCCCATCGCCGCGAGCACGGCGGCCCACCCCTTCCCCAGGAACGGCTGGAACGACACCTGCCAATGGGGGCGCCCGTTCATGACCCACAGCCCCGCCGCGATGAACGCGCCGATGATGAGGATCTTCCCCACCGTGACGATGTTGCCCGCCTTCCCGGCCTCCGAGGCGCCACGGAAGTTGATGGTGGCGAAGACCGTGCAGGTCAGGACCGCCAGCCACTTCTCCAGCGTCATGAAGCCGAGGTGGAAGGCGGGCACCCCCGAGGCCTCGAGCACGAGCCTGAAGTAGGCCCCGAAGCCGAGGGCGTACAGCGAGCACGCCACCGCGTGCGCGAACCACGACATCCACCCGCTCAGGAAGCCGTTGGGATCGGGCAGGGAGGTCTTGACCCAGAGGTAGCCACCTCCGGCGTCGTGGAAGGCGCTCCCCAGCTCGGCGTAGGTCATCGCGGTGAGGAGGGCGACGAGCCCGTTCAGGCCGAAGACGAGGATGAGCGCGGGTCCGGCCACGCCGGCGGCGATCCCCGTCAGCACGAAGATCCCGGCGCCGATCATGGCGCCGACGCCGATCATCGTGATGTCCACGAGGCGCATCTCGCGGCTGAGTCGTACCTCGGGACCCCCGGGCGCGGAGGGTGAGGCGTTCGGAGCTGCTTGCGCCGTCGACATCCGGGGAATCTACGTCAGCGCCGCTCCGCCCGCTTCCGCATGATGTGGTCGGAGACGTGCGTTCCGTACCGTTCCACGAAGTCGCCCAGATAGTCCCGGCCGCGGATGGTTCCCCGACACGCCTCGCTGCCGCACGCGCACGCGAAGTCGGCCATGTGCTCGTCGTAGAAGGTCGCGTAGTCGAGCGTGATCTCGTCGCCGGCTGCGAGCGCCCGACGCGCCACCACGTCCAGCCCCTCCAGCCACGCCGACGGGTCGCACGAGTGGTTGATCGGGCGCCACTCCTCCGGGTCCTCGCTCCAGGTGACCCACACTTCGTCCGTGAGCGGCCAGGCGTAGCGGTGGAACCACTCCCGGTGGCGCTCGTCCCACCTGCGCTCCACGAAGGAACGGGACACGAGGTGGTGCGGCTGCTCCTCGAAGGCCATCACCCGGTCCCCCGCCGCCATCGTGCGTGTGGCGAACGTTCCGTAGTCGCCGCCCGCCCGGGGAAGTACCTGCCACGTGCGCCGCCGGCGGGCGTGGCGCGCGAACGCGGCTTCCACGAGCCTGCGCGTGAAACCGGCGTGGCCCGCGGGGTCGTGCGTCAGGCAGATGTCCGCGCTCCCGGGGTCGGTGAGCGGATAGTAGATGCCGCAGTTCGGGTTGATCTCGAGCATGAACGGCCGCCCTTCGGCGTCCACGCGCATGTCGCAACGGCCGAAGCCCGCGCCGCGCATCCCGAGGAAGAAGGTCGCCGCGGCCTCCCGAAGCCGCCGCTCGAGGACCGGGTCCTCGACAGGGCGTGCCTCCAGGCCGCCGTACTTGATCCACTTCAGCTCGTAGTGCTTGAAGGTCTCGCCGGGCGGAAAGGTGTAGCGGATCGGCTGATAGGTGTGGGGACAGGAAGGGTCGTCGGGATTCTCACCCACCAGCACGGTGCACTCGGTCCCCTCGATGTACTCCTCCACCAGCGCGGCGCCGTAGCAGCGCATCATCTCGGTGGCCTGGACGCGGAGCGCCTCGGGGGTCTCGACGCGCGATGCCCTGGTCAGCCCGCTGCTCGCGTAGCTGTTGGGGTGCTTCACGAAGAGCGGGAAGCGCAGCGTGGCCGCCGCGCGCTCCACGTCCGCAGGCGTGCGCGCGGTGACGTAGGCGGGGGTGTCGATGTCCCATGCGCGGCATACGCGCTTCATGGCCTCCCGCGTGGGCTCGTAGAACTCCGACGTGGCGCCGGTGAAGGGCAGGTCCAGCCATTCCAGGGTCTGCACGACCTCGATGCCCACGCGCCCCTCGTCCCAGGCACCGTCGCACAGGTTGAAGAAGACGTCGTAGCCCTCGCGCGACGCCGCGATGACCTGCCCGACCGCCGCGTCCTTCTTCACCGTCAGGACCGTCCACTCCGCATCGGGCAGATGGGGGCGGGGGTCGCAGGGCCAATCCTCGGGATCGAAATGGTCCGAGTCGAGATCCTGGTCGGTCAGCAGACAGATGCGCATCGCGCGTCCTGGAGCGTGATCTGGGGGCCGATGTCCCGACACGGGGGGCTCGTGCGCGTGTCGTGACGCGAGCGACGCACAATGATCGGCAAAGCGCCGCTTCGTCGCTACGGTTTCAGCGGCCCGCGAGCAGCGCCTTCAGGTAGCGCCCCGTCGCGCTTCCGGGGATCGTCGCCACGGTCTCGGGGCGACCCATCGCAACGACCTCCCCGCCCTTGTCGCCCGCGCCCGGGCCGAGGTCGACGATCCAGTCCGCCATGATCATCACGTCGAGGTTGTGCTCGACCACGAGCACCGTGCTCCCCGCCTCCACCAGACGCGACAGCACGTCGAGGAGCTTCTTCACGTCCTCTCCCGACAGGCCGGTGGTCGGCTCGTCGAGGATGTAGAGCTTCTTGCCCTTCGTCCCCGCCACACCCGCGAGCTCGCGGGCGATCTTGAGGCGCTGTGCCTCGCCGCCCGAGAGCGTGGTGGCGGGCTGGCCGAGGCGCAGGTAGCCGAGCCCCACCTGCTGGAGCTGCCAGAGCGTCTTGCCGAGCTTGGCCTCGCGGATGAAGAAGCGGATCGCCTCGTCCACCGTCAGGTCGAGGATCGCCGCGACGTTCCTGCCGCGGTACTTCACGTCCAGCACCTCGCGCTTGTAGCGCGTGCCCCCGCACACGTCGCACGGCACGTAGACGTCGGCCATGAACACCATCTCGACCTCGACCCGGCCCGCGCCCTTGCACGCCTCGCACCGTCCACCCGGGACGTTGAACGAGAAGTGCCCCGCGCTGTAGCCGCGCTCGCGGGCCACCGGCTGCTCGGCGAGGATGCGGCGCACCTCGTCCCACGCCTTGATGTACGTGACGGGGTTGGAGCGCGGCGTCCGCCCGATCGGCGACTGGTCGACGAGCACGACGTCGTCGAGCTGCGCGAGGCCCTCGAGCGCCTCGTACTCCCCGACCTCCTCGCCCAGGTGCTCCTTCGCGCTCGTCTCGCCTCCGCGCAACTCGCGCTCGGCGGCGCGGAAGAGCACGTCGTGCACGAGCGTCGACTTGCCCGAGCCCGACACCCCGGTCACCACGGTCAACGTGCCGAGCGGGATCTCGATGTCCACGCCCTTGAGGTTGTGCAGGCGCGCGCCCCTGAGCGAGAGACAGGCGCCCGCGACCCTGCGGCGCTTCGCGGGCGGCGCGAGCGCCGAGCGACCGGACACGTAGCGGCCCGTGACCGTGTCGGCCGCCCGCAGCGCGTCCGGATCGCCCTCGAACACCACCTCGCCTCCGCGCTCGCCCGAGGCGGGGCCCAGCTCCACGACATGGTCCGCCGACAGGATGGCCTGCGTGTCGTGCTCCACCACCACCACCGTGTTCCCCGCGTCCCGGAGCTTGAGGAGGAGGTCGAGCAGCGCGCCCGTGTCCCGGGGGTGCAGGCCGATGGTGGGCTCGTCGAGCACGTAGAGCGTGTCCACCAGGCTCGAGCCCAGCGAGTTCGCCAGGTTGATGCGCTGCGCCTCGCCGCCGGAGAGCGTGCGCGTCTGGCGCGACAGCGTCAGGTAGCCGAGCCCGACGTCCACCAGGAAGGAGAGGCGCGCGCGCACCTCGCGCAGGATCGTCGCCGCGATCTGCGCCTCCATGTCGCCGAGCTCGAGCGCCTTCTCCCAGAGCGCGAGCTCCTCGAGCGGCATGTCGCCCACCTCGGCGATGGTGCGCCCGCCGACGCGCACCCACAGCGCCTCCGGCCGGATGCGCGCTCCGCCGCAGGCACGGCACACGCGCGGGCTCTGGTACTGCCTCAGGAAGACGCGGATGTACTGCTTGTACCGCTTCTTCTCGCGCGAGACGAGGAAGGGGATCACCCCGCGGAACGCGCCCGCGGCCTTCTTCCGCCCCCTCCCCCTGGGCTTGTCGCCGCCGTACAGGACCTCCTGGCGGAAGGCCTCCGGCAGGTCCGCCCAGGGCGCGTAGAGCGACACCTTCCGCTCCGCGGCGAACGCGCGCAGCCGCTCCCTCTCCTTGTGGTAGCGCGGCTTCTCCCAGGGATCGACCGCGCCGTCGGCGATGGAGCGAGCAGGGTTCGGGACGATCAGGTCGACGTCGTACTCGAGGGTCGCGCCGAACCCGGTGCACAGCGGGCAGGTGCCGTACGGGTTGTTGAAGCTGAAGAGCTGCGGCGTCGGGTCGAGGAAGGCGATCCAGGGGTGCTCCGTGCAGCGGAAGTGCTCCGTGAAGGCGAGCCGGTCCGGGAGGGCCGGCGCGTCGGCGTCGGCGGCCCCGCCGCTCCCGCCGGAGACGAGGACGACGGCCTCGCCATCTCCCTCCTCGAAGCAGGTCGCCAGCGAATCGGCCAGTCGGTCGCGCACCTCCGCGTCGACCTTGAGCCGATCCACCACCACGAGCACCTCCTCCTCGGCCGTGAGGTCGTGGCCGAGCGCGACGGGGTCCTCGGCCTCGGGGTCGGTGAGGTCGATCATCTCCCCCGCGACCAGCGCCCGCACGAAGCCCATCGCGCGCAGGTTCGACACCACGAGCGGGTGGGTCACCTCCTCGCTCATCGGCAGCGGGAAGGTCACCTGTACGCGCGTCCCGTCGGGGAGCTCGAGGACGCGGTCCACGGCGCCCGACACCGTGTCCGGCTTCACCCGGCGGCCGCACTCCGGACAATGCGTATGGCCCACGCGCGACCAGAGCAGCCGGAGATAGTCGTGCACCTCCGTGGCCGTGCCCACCGTGGAGCGGCTGGTCTTCGTCGGGTTCTTCTGCTCGATGGCGACCGCGGGGGAGATCCCGTCGACGCGATCGACGTCGGGCTTCTCCATCCGCTCCAGGAACTGCTTCGCGTACGTGGAGAGCGACTCGACGTAGCGGCGCTGCCCCTCCGCGAAGAGCGTGTCGAGCGCGAGGGAGCTCTTCCCGGAGCCGGACGGGCCCGTGATGACCGTGAGGCGCCTCCGGGGGAGGTCCAGGTCCAGGTTCTTGAGGTTGTGCTGCCGCGCGCCGCGGATGCGGATGGGCTCGTCCGTCATGGCGTGGATGATAAACGACACGGGAAGGGGGAGGAACGCGTTCCGGCTTGACCGTCGCCCGCGCGGAACGGTACGGTGGGGCGACTCCGACCCTCCCCCGGGGGACGGCGTCCGGCCGATTCCCCGCCGCCAGGGAGCCCCCCATGGAAACGCATCGCGGCCGCAGGGCGCGGCGGCTCGTCGCGGGCCTCGCGCTGGCGTCGGTCGTCGCGCTCCCGGGGTCGGTGGCGGGCCAGACGGCACCCGAGCGCGTGCTGATGCGCACGGGCGACGAGGGCCCGGCGGGTCCGCTCGCGCTCGACGAGGGCGCGGCGGGTCTCTGGCAGAAGCTCCTGAAGCTCCGCACCACGGCGAGCGTGCTCTATACCACCGCGCACCCCGACGACGAGGAGTCCGGCGTGCTCACGCTCCTCGCGCGCGGCATGGGGGTGCGCACCGCGCTCCTCACGCTCAACCGGGGCGAGGGCGGCGCGAACGCGCTCGGCCCCGAGCTCTTCGACGCGCTCGGGCTCGTGCGCACCGAGGAGCTCCGCCTGGCGGGGCGATGGTACGGCCTCGACGACCAGTACTTCACCACGGCCGTGGACTACGGCTTCTCGAAGACGCTCGACGAGGCGATGCGGAGCTGGGACCGTGACGCCATCCTCGGCGACATGGTGCGGGTGATCCGCACGAACCGCCCGCTCGTGGTGATCTCCCGGTGGTACGGCGGCGAGCGCGACGGGCACGGCCACCACCAGGCGGCCGGCGTGCTCACGCCGCTCGCGGTGCGCGCGGCGGCCGACCCGACGCGCTTCCCCGAGCAGATCACGCGCGAGCACCTGCGTCCCTGGACGGTGAAGAGGCTCTACCGTGGACGGATCCTCGAGGGCGAGCCGATGGACGCGATGCTCGATCCGGGGCGTACGGATCCCTGGCTCGGCCGCTCGTACCGCGAGGTGGGTGCGGAGGGGCTGTCGCTGCAGCGGTCGCAGACGGCCGGCCGCGTACGCACCTTCGGCACGGGCGCGCCCTCGACGTACCAGCGGCTGATCCCGCCGCGCGACGACCCACGGCCGGAGGCGGGCCTCGGGCTCTTCGACGGCCTCGACGTCTCCCTCCCGGGGATCTTCGACCTCCTCGGGGACATGCCGCCGGCCGGCGCCGGGGAGCATCTGGTCACGGCCGCGGCCGAGATCGGCGCGGCGGTCGAGGCCTTGCGGATGGACGACACGCGCTCGGTGGCCGATCACCTGGTCGCGGCGCTCGGCGCCCTGCGCGCCGCCGAGCGGGCCACGCCGGCCGGGGCCGAGGCCGCCTTCCACCTGGCCGTGAAGGAGCGGCAGCTCGCGGACGCGCTGGCCGCTGCGCTCGGGCTCCGCCTCGACGCGGTCGCGACGCGGCCGGGTGCCGATCCCGACGCGCCGATGGGCCCCGTCGTTCCGGGCGCCGACGTGGACGTGCGCGTCCGCCTGGTCGACGGCGGCGCGCGCGCCGTCCGCGTGTCGGACATGGCGCTCCGCGCCCCCGGCGGCTGGGGGGTGGAGCGGAAGAGCTCCGGTACCCGGGTGACTCCGGGGGGAAGCCCGGCGGAAGCCGCGTTCACCGTCCACGTCCCGGTGGACGCCGCGCCGTCACGCCCCTGGTTCTTCCGGACGAGCATCGCCGAGAACCGCTACCAGGTACGCGACTCGTCCGCGCTGGGTCTGGGCGAGGCCCCGCCCGTTCTGGTCGCGGCCGCGACGGTCGAGGCGGGCGGCGAGCCGATCACGCTCACGCGGGAGGTGCGCACGCTGGAGCTGGACGCTCCGTACGGCACGCTCCGACGTCGCCTCGCGGTGGTGCCGCGCCTCTCGCTGCGGGCCCGGCCCGCCGTGCACGTCGTCGCGCGTGGGCTGCCCGGGCCTTTCCGCGTGGACGTCGAGGTCGTGTCCGCCGACGCCGCACCCGTGGACGCCGCGGTGTCCCTCGAGCTGCCGGAGGGGTGGTCGGCCGAGCCGGGCTCGGCGCCCGTGCGCGTCGAGGGGGAGGGCCAGCGCGCGTCGGTCGCGTTCACCGTGACACCCGCGCGGACGGCCCCGGCCGGCCCGGCGCCCCCGGGCGGGTGGACGCTCGAGGCGGTCGCGCGCGTCCCCGGTGGCGACGGCACCACCACGTACCGCGAGGGCTACGAGGTCATCCGTCACCGCGACCTGGGCCTCGCCCGGCTCTACGCGCCCGCGCGCGTCCGGGTCGTGCCGGTCGACGTGACCGTCGAGCCCGACCTCTCCGTCGGCTACGTCATGGGCGTCGGCGACGCGGTGCCCGAAGCCATCGAGGAGCTCGGCGCGCGCGTCACGCTCCTCGACGAGGGGGCGCTCGCCTCGGGAGACCTGTCCGCGTACGACGCGATCGTCGTGGGCACGCGCGCCTATGCGGTGCGCCCCGACCTGGTCGCGGCCACGCCGCGCCTCCTGGCGTGGGTGCGCGCCGGCGGCCGCATGGTGGTCCTCTACCAGACGCCCGAGTTCGACCCCGCCACGGAGGCGCCGCTCCCCGCCACCCTCCCCGACGACGCCGAGGAGACCTCCGAGGAGGACGCGCCCGTGGCGATCCTCGCGCCGGGCGATCCCCTCCTGTCCCGCCCGAACCGCATCGGGCCCGCCGACTTCGACGGGTGGATCGAGCAGCGCGGCTCGAAGTTCTTCGCGACCTGGGACGCGGCCTACACGCCGCTCGTCGAGACACACGACACCGGCCAGGCACCGCAGCGCGGCGTCTGGCTGACCGCCAGGGTCGGGGCCGGTCGGTGGACGTACGTGGCGCTCGCGCTGCACCGCCAGCTCCCCTGGGGCGTGGCGGGCGCGTACCGCATCCTGGCGAACCTCGTCGCGCAGGGCGGCTGAGGCGTGCAGCTCGTCGCGAGCGACTGGATCGTCGTCGGGGTCTACGGCGCCCTGACCATGACGCTCGGACTCTGGTTCAGCCGGCGCGCGGGGCAGAGCCTGGAGGAGTACTTCGTGGCCGGGCGCACGCTCCCCTGGTGGATCGCGGGCACCTCGATCGCCGCGACCTGGTTCGCCACCGACGCACCGCTCGCCACCGCCTCGCTCGTGCGCCAGCGCGGGATCTACGCGAACTGGCTGTGGTGGTACGAGGCCGCGGGGATCATGCTCCTCGTCTTCTTCTACGCGAAGCTCTGGCGACGCGCGGCGATCCTCACGGACGCCGAGTTCATCGAGCTGCGCTACTCGGGCCGACCGGCCTCGGCGCTCCGCGGCTTCAGCGCGGTCTACTCGGGACTGCTGAAGAACTGCGTGGTGATGGGCTGGGTCATGCTCGCCATGGTCAAGTTCAGCTCGGTGCTCCTGGGATGGAACCCCGAGGCCACGCTGGCCGTATGCGTGGTGCTCGCGCTCACGTACACGGTGGCGTCGGGGCTGTGGGGCGTGGTGGTCACCGACCTCCTCCAGTTCGCGGCCGGGATGACGGGCTCGCTCGTGCTCGCGTGGGTCGTGCTCGCGCGTCTCGGGGGCCCGCGCGCCATGGCGGACGCCATCCGCGCGCTCCCCGACGCGGGCGTCGCGACGCTCGACGTCGTCCCGCATCCCTCGCACCTGAGCCCGCTCGAGTTCGCCTCGCTCCTCTGCCTGATCCTCCTCCTGTGGACGCGGAGCGGGCAGGGCGACGGCTACCTGGCCCAGCGCCTCTTCGCCGCGCGCGACGAGCGCCAGTCCGTGCTGTCGGCGCTGTGGTTCGCGCTGGCGGGCACGGTGCTCATGACCTGGCCGTGGGTCGTGGTCGGGCTCGGCTCGCTCCTCGTCCTCCCGGTGGCCTCCGCCGCCCCCGCGCTCGCGGCGGACCCGGAGCTCGCCTATCCCATGATGATCGCGAACCTCATGCCCGCCGGCCTGCGCGGGCTCATGGTCGCGAGCTTCCTGGCGGCCTTCATGAGCACGATGGACACGCACCTGTGCTGGGGCGCGTCGTACCTCGTCAACGACCTCTACAAGCGCTTCCTGCGGCGCGACGCCGACGAGCGCCACTACGTGCTCGCATCCCGCTTCGCGGTCGTGCTCCTCGTGGTGCTCGCCGCGCTCACCGCCTGGCAGATGGACACGATCGAGCGCGCCTGGATCTACGTGATCGAGCTCACCTCGGGCGTCGCGCTGGTGTGGCTCCTGCGCTGGTACTGGTGGCGCGTGAACGCGTGGGCCGAGATCGCCGCGATGGCCGGCTCCATCGTGCTCGCCAACGGCCGGCTGCTCGTCGGGTGGGGACGGGCCTCCGGTCTCCTTCCGGCCGGCGCCGCCGGGCGTCTCGCGACGTTCTACGGGTCCGACTACGACTTCCTGCGCGCGCTCTTCATCCTCCTCGTGTGCAGCGTCCTCTGGGTCGCCGTGGCGCTCCTCACGCGCCCCGACCGGGACGAGCGCCTCGACCGGTTCTACCGGACGGTGCGCCCGGGCGGGTGGTGGGGTCCGGTGGCCGCGCGCTGCGGTGCTGTGGACAACGGCCTCGCCCCGGCGCGCGTGCGCTGGCTCGGGTGGGCCGCCGGGATGACGTTCCTCTACGGATGGCTCGTGGGCATCGGCCACCTGCTGACCGGCCGCCCCGCGTCCGGCGTCACCCTTCTGGTGGCCGGTGCCGGGGCGGGATGGGCGACGCTGCGCCTGAGCTCGAGCGACGCCCAGCCCCCGCTCGAGCCTCCGCCATCGCGCTCCTGACGCGCGCCGGCGTCATCGGCAGCTCGTAGAGCCGAACCCCGAGCGCGTCGTGGATCGCGTTCGCGATCACCGCACCCACGACCACGATGGCCGGCTCCCCACCACCCTGCGGCCCGATCTCGGGGTTCTCGACCAGCTCGACTTCGATCTCCGGAACCCAGGAGAAGCGCGGGATGCGATAGGAGTCGAAGTTCTCGTCGAGGATCGCACCTCCGGCGAAGTGCACCTCCTCGGCGAGCGCGTAGCCGAGTCCCATCGTAAGGCAGCCCTCGACCTGGAGCGTCGCGCCCTCGGGGTTGACGATCTCCCCCATGTCCTGCGCGCATACGATGCGATGCACGCGCACGGTCCCGTCCGCGCGGTCGACCTCCACCTCGGCCGTGGCGGCGACGTACGTCCCCGCGTCGATCCCGCACGCGAGCCCGACGCCGCTCCCCGAGGGCGCGGCACGCAGCTCCCTCCCGCACCGGTCGGCGGCGGCGCGCAGCACGCGCCGCATCCGGTCGTCCCGAAGGTTGTCCAGGCGGAAGTCGAGGGGACTCCTCCCTGCCGCCGCGGCCATGACGTCCACGTGGGACTCGATCGCGAAGTGGTTCACGTTCGCGCCCGGAGCGCGCCAGGCGCCGGTGGCCAGCGGATGGTCGTGCGCGCGTCCGCGCAGCGTGACGCGGTGGTCGGCGATGTCGTACGCGGGTCGGGCGCCGCGCGACGTGCCCTGGGCGTTCGCGAAGCTCCAGAACGTCAGGCGCCCGTGGTCGTCCACCCCGGCCGCGACCCGCACCACGGCGGCCTGGCGGAAGTTGTCGAGGAAGAACTCCTCGCGCCGGCTCCACGCCACGCTCACCGGCGCCTTCGCCGCCCGCGCCAGGCGGGCGGCCTCCACGGCCTGGCCGTTGTAGTTCTTCCCGCCGAACGCGCCCCCCACGAAGGGCGTGAGGACCCGCACGCGCTCGGCGTCCCAGCCCAGCGCCCGGGCGACCTCGTCGCGCAGCGGGAAGGGCGTCTGCGTCGAGGCCCAGACCGTCGCGCGGTCCTCCTTCACGGACGCGATCGCCGCGTGCGTCTCCAGGGAGGCATGCGCCACGTAGCGGGCGCGATAGGTGCGCTCCTCGACCCGCGCCGAGCCCGCCCGTCCCTCGTCGACGCTGCCCTGCTCGCTCACCACGCCCGGCTGCGCGTCGCTCGCCTCCAGGTGGGCGTACAGAGAATCGTCGTCGACGCCTCCGGTGGGCGTGTCCCAGCGGGCGCGCACGCGCGCCAGCGCCTCCTGGGCAACGTCCGGGTGCTCGTGAAGCACCGCGATCAGGTCGCCCTCGCGCACGACCCTGGCACCCTCCACGGCCTCCGCCCCGCTCGTGTCCACGTCGACGAGCCGGCTCCCGTGGGCGGGGGGGCGGAGCAGCTTCGCGTGCAGCATGCCGGGGAGGCGGAGGTCCGCCGCGTAGTGGGCGCGTCCGGTCACCTTGAAGCGCGCGTCCGCGCGCGGCACGGGGGTTCCGCTCACCGTACGGGAGCCCTGCCCCTCGAGGACGACGTCGCCGCGCGCCACGCGCTCGATGCTCCGCCCACGCGCGAGCTCCCCGTAGGTCACCGAGCGACCGGGCCCACCCGCGACGTACACGACGCCGTCGTGGGTCGCGAGGTCGTCCGTGGGCACGTCGAACCGCTCGCTGGCCAGCTCCAACAGGACCTGCCGGGCCGTGGCGGCCGCCTGCCTGAGCGCCGGACCGAAGTACCGGATCGTCCGCGACCCGTTCGTCCCCGCGTCCCACGGGCACAGGTCGGTGTCGCCCAGGATCGGGTCGACGCTCGCGAGCGGCACGTCCAGCTCGTCGGCGAGCATCTGCGGGAGGGCCGTGTGCACGCCCTGGCCCATCTCGACCTTCCCCGTGAAGAGCGTGACGTGGCCGTCCTCGCCGATGCGCAGGTAGGCGTTGAAGTCCGAGGGGGACTCCTGCGCCCCCAAGCGCTCCGCCAGGCCCGCGAGGTCGACGGAGAAGAGGACGACGATCCCGCCGCCGCCGATCCTGAGGAACTCGCGCCGCGTGGTCATCGCACCGCCTCCCTCATCGCACGCGATGCGTCGTGGACCGCGCGCAGGACGCGCACGTGCGTGCCGCAGCGACAGAGATGTCGCTCGAGCGCCGTGCGGATCTGGCCGTCCGTGGGATCCGGGTAGCGGCGCAGCAGCGCCACCGATCCCAGGATCATCCCCGGCGTGCAGAAGCCGCACTGGAGGGCGTCGTTGTCGGCGAACGCGCGCTGCACGGGGTGCAGCACGTCGCCCTTCGCGAGCCCCTCGATGGTGACGACCTCGCGCCCCTCGACGGACGAGACCGGGACGGCACAGGAAAGGGTGGGGCGACCGTCGACCAGGACGGTACACGCTCCGCACTGCTGCTCGCCGCAACCGTACTTGGTTCCGGTGAGCTGGAGGTCGCTCCTGAGCACCCAGAGGAGTCTTCGACGCGGATCCACGTCGGGCGCGGCGGGATCCCCGTTGAGGACGAAGCCGACGACGCGCTTCATGGTGTCCTCCAACGCGGCCCTCTACCCGCTCCTGAGGATAGACGCGCCCCGCCCGGTTGGAAAGTGCGGGCGGGCGCCCCTGCAGGGCGGGCGACGCCGCCCTCCGCGGCCCGGCCTCGGACGCGGGGCTCCAGCGCCGCCCCCTTACGCCAGCCCACCGCGACCGGCAAACTGTCGCCATGGCCCTGAAGATCGTTCTGGTCGGCGCCGGCAGCAGGGAGTTCGGCCCCGCCACCCTCCGCGACATCTACCTGAGCGACGCGCTCGGCGAAGCCGACGTGCACGTCGTCCTCATGGACCTCTTCGACGACGGGCTCGAGCGCAACCGCGCCTACGCGGCCGCACTGGGCGAGCGGCTCGGCCGCACGCACCGGGTCGAGACCACCACCGACCTCGACCGCGCCCTCGACGGCGCCGACTGGGTCGTGGTGTCGATCGAGATCGACCGCTACCCCTGGTGGGCCCAGGACTTCCACGTCCCGCGCACCTACGGGTTCCGGCAGATCTACGGGGAGAACGGCGGGCCCGGCGGCCTCTTCCACGCGCTCCGCAACATGGGCCCCTCGGTCGACATCGCGCGCGCGATGGAGCGCGCGTGCCCCGAGGCGTGGCTCCTCAACTACACGAATCCGCTCACGCGCCTGTGCGAGGCGCAGACGCGCCTCACCTCGACGAGGGTGGTCGGGCTCTGCCACGGCTTCGTGCACGGGCGCGAGCAGGTGTGCAGGCTGCTCGGCCATCCCGAGGAGGACCTCGAGGCCTACGCCTGCGGGCTCAACCACATCACCTGGTTCCAGGAGATCCGCAGCCGCGCCACCGGCGAGGACCTCTATCCGAGGCTGCGCGCCCGCGAGCGGCAGGCGCACTGGCTGAGCGACTGGGACGACATCGCGCTGCAGCGCACCCTCCTGCGCAGCTTCGGCCTCTACCCCTCGCCGGGCGCGAACCACACCGGCGAGTACATCCGCTGGGCCGAGGAATTCCTCGCCAGCGACAAGCTCCAGTTCTACTACGACCCGCGCGAGGGGCATCCGTGGGAGGGCGGCAAGCTCCCCACGTGGATCTACAACCTGCAGGACGACCCGACCGGGGCGAAGCTGTTCTGGGACGACCACCCCACGCGCATCCGCGCGGCCCGCGAGGACCGTGAGGGACAGACCGCCGAGCGGATCCGGCCGTCCGGGGAGCTGGCCATCCCGATCATGGAGGGGGTGTCGCTGGGCGTCCGCCACGACCTGCCTGCCGTGAACGTCCCGAACGCCGGGTGGATCCCGAACCTCCCCGACGGGGCCGTGGTGGAGGTACCGGCGGTCGTGGACGGCGACGGGCTGCGCCCGAGGCAGATGACACCCCTTCCGGAGGTGATCGCCGCGATCCTGCGCACGCAGGTGAGCATCTCGGTGCTCCTCGTGGAGGCGTTCGTCGAGGGCTCGAAGGACAAGCTGCTGCAGGCCCTCCTCCTGGACCCCACCTGCCATTCGCACCGGCAGGCGGTCGAGCTGGTGGACCGTATGGTCGCCCTGCAGGCGGATCTGCTCCCGGCGTTGACGTGGGCCGGCGCCCCCGACCGAGGGGAGGCGCCCCCGCGAGGATGACACGGTCGGGCGCAGCGGCGCCGACCGTCCCCATGACGATGACCGAGCGCGAGGAGGCGCGACGATGACCAGACCCGGCTATCGTGACCTGATGGAGGAGGCCCTCGAGGGTTGGGAGGGCGTGCGCGCAGGGGTGATCGCGGAGGTCGAGAACCTCCCGGAGGCTCGCTTCGACGACCGCCCCGCCGAGGGGTTCCGCACGGTGCGCCAGCTCGTGGACCACATCCTCGAGTCCGGCCTCCTGATGAAGGAGCTCCTCCGCGACGACGGGGACTTCCGGCGGGCCCCCTACCCCGACCTGATCGCCCAGCACGCCGCGGACCTCGAGCGCGGCCGCTCGAAGGAGGAGCAGCTCACGCTCCTGCGGGACACGCACCGGGACCTCGCCGCGGCGTTCGAGGAGGTGGGCGAGCTGCACATGCTCCAGCACATCCGCCGCTTCGACGGGCTTCCCGGGACGCGGTTGGCCTGGTTCGAGCACGGCGTCGCCCACGAGTACTACCACTGCGGCCAGCTCGCGCTGATCGCGCGCGTGATGGGGGTCGTGCCCGCCCTGACGCAGCGGATCCTGGGCGGCTGACCGTGCGCGGCGGGCTCGTGCATCGGGGATTGGCGGCCTGCGTCGCGCTCGGCGCGCTCGCGGGCGGCCACGCTGCCGCTCGGCGCCCGCCAGGCCACGGGGGCCCGCCCCTCCGGTGGCCGTGCGGGCCGCCCACCTGATCGACGGCACGGCGGCCGCGACCCTACCGACGCCATCTCGACGACGGGCGGCGCAGGCGACGCGCTCCAGTTCTCGCCCTACGTGCAGGTGCCGCCCGCGGACGTCCTCGCGAACGACGAGGACGCGGTGCGCCTGATGGCGCGCCGGCACCTCGAGAACGGCGCGGACTTCATCAAGATCCTGGCCACCGGCGCGGTCTTCTCGCGCGGGGCTCCGCCGGGCGTCCAGCTCCACTCGGAGCAGGAGCTGCGCGCGGCGGTGGAGGAGGCCGCGCGCCGGGGCACGACCGTGGCCGCCGAGGTGCTCGGCTGGGAGGACCGCGTCGGCACCGTCGCGCCGGGGCGCTGGGCGGACCTGATCGCGGTGGCCGGCGACCCTCTCGCCGACATCACGGAGCTCGAGCGGGTGCGCTGGGTGATGGAGGGCGGCGTGGTCGTGAAGGGCGGCGGATAGCCGCGAGGGCCGAGCGCTCAGCCCTTCCACAGCAGGAGCGCGAGCTGGGCGATCCCCAGCACCGTGCCCACCGGGGCGTACCAGAGCGACCCGGCGGCGAGTGCGATCATGGCGGCACGCGCCCGCCCGACCCCGACGACATAGGCGCCCGTCGCGGCCAGCCACCCCACGCCCCACACGACGAAGGCGACCTTCATCCCCGTCGAGCGCGGCGGGATGCCGACGGCCGCGACCACCTTCGACCACGGTCCGAGCACGCCCGCATGCGCGCCCGTGGAGGGCGTGACGTAGTCACCCTTCACGAGCGCTCGTGTCCCGTCGAACGTCATCCACCCCGCTTCCACGAGGGCGAGCACCACCACGAGCACGCGGATCATGGGCGCCTATCTACCGTCCGGGATGGGCGCGGCCAAGGCCGACGCGACCGGGCCCGCCGGGCGACGGGCCCCCGGCGAGGGGTCCGGGCCGGCCTCGCGCACGCGCGGGGCGCCGCTCATGTTCCACCCCAGCGCCCCTTTCAGGAGACCGCCTGCATGCGCCGTCCCGACCTCGCCATCGTCCTCCTCGCGCTCGTGCTCGTGCCGGCCGCCTGCTCGGATTCCGGTACGCCCGGCGACGCCACGATCACCGAGGCACGCCTCTCCACCGACCTGCACGCGCTCTCCGCCGACTCCATGCGCGGCCGCCTGGTGGGGACGCCGGAGATCGAAGAGGCGGGCGACTGGATCCGCGCGCGCTTCGAATCGCTCGGCCTCGAGCCCGCGGGAGACAACGGCGGTTACGACCAACGCTTCGACCTCGTGTGGTTCTCGCTCGGCGACGGGAACCGCCTGACCGTCTCGGGCGCCGGAGGGGCGAGGGACCCGGGCAACGGCTGGACGCCGGCGGACTTCGCCGGCACGGCGACGGCGTCGGGCAGCGTCGTCTTCGTCGGCTACGGCATCGTCGAGCCGCGTCTCGGGTGGGACGACTACCAGGGGAAGGACGTGCGCGGTCGCATCGTCCTCATGCTCGAGGGTGAGCCGGGCGCGGACGATCCGGCGAGCCCCTTCGACGGCGTCGTCACCGCGGAGGCAAGCCGGCCCTGGCGGAAGGCGCTCGCCGCGCAGGAGCGGGGAGCGGCGGGCGTGCTCCTGGTGCGCGGGGCGCCCGCGGACTCCTCCGTGGAGGACTGGGCCCGGATCCACCACGGCGCCTGGCCGGACACGCCCCGGCGCATCGAGCGGTTCACGCTCGGCGACTGGGCGGAGGACATCACGATCCCCGGCGCTCGCGTCTCCACGCCGCTCGCAGAGACGCTGGTGGGAGGGAGCGGTCGGACGCTGGCCGACCTGGCGCAGGCGGCGGAGGACGCCAACGGCGGGATGGGGGTGGTGGCGCTGCGCGGGGCGCGCGTCGCGCTCACGACCGCGGTCCAGCGGCACGCCACGCCGGGGCGGAACATCCTGGCGATGATGGAGGGGTCGGATCCCGACCTCACGGACGAGGTCGTGATCGTGAGCGGCCATTACGACCACAACGGCGCCGACAGCGTCGACGTCTACAACGGCGCGGACGACGACGGGTCGGGCACGGTCGGCGTCATGGCGATCGCGGAGGCGTACGCGCGCGCCGCCGAGCAAGGCGACCGACCCCGGCGCTCCGTGATGTTCGCCGTGTGGGACGCGGAGGAGCGGGGCCTGCTCGGCGCGTGGTTCTACACGCTGCGCCCGCTCTTCCCGCTCCCGGGCACGGTCGCCGTGCTCAACATGGACATGATCGGGCGCAACGAGGAGGTGCCGGCCGACGGCGGCGCGCGCTTCCGCGGGCTCGAGCCGCAGACCGCGGAGTCCAACGCGAACGCGGTGAATATCCTGGGCTACAGCCGCACACCCGACCTGGCAGCCGCGGTCCAGGCGGCCGACGAGACGCTCGCGCTCACGCTGCGCATGCGCTACGACAACAACGAGTCGAACCTGCTCCGGCGCAGCGACCACTGGCCGTTCCTCCAGAACGGCGTTCCCGCCGTCTGGTTCCACACGGGGCTGCACCCCGACTACCACACGCCGCGCGACGTCGCTGATCGGATCAACTACGAGAAGATGACGCGCATCGTCCGACTCGTGCACCGGACGAGCTGGAACCTCGCCAACGCGGACGGCCGTCCGACGGTCGAGGGGATGAAGAGCCGGCCGCGGTCGTGACCTCGGCGCCCCTGGTCTCGGTCGTCGTCCCGACCTTCGACCGCCTGGCGCTCCTCGGCGAGGCCGTCGCGTCCGTGCGCGCGCAGACCCTCGACGCCTGGGAGCTTGTCGTTGCCGACGACGGCTCGACCGACGGGACCGCGAGTTGGCTCCGGTCGATCGGGGACCCGCGCGTCCGCACCGTGGCGCTCGCCCACACCGGCAACGTCGCCCACGTCCGCAACGAGGCCGCCGCGGCGGCACGGGGCCACTGGCTCGCGTTCCTGGACTCGGACGACCTCTGGCTGCCGGACAAGCTCGCGGCCCAGGTCGAGCGCATGCGCGCGGCGCGCGTCCGCTGGAGCTACACCGCGTACGACCACGTCGACGTCGCGGGGCGGCCCGCGCCCTGGTCGGGCGGGGCGTGGACCGGACGCTCCGGGTGGATCGCGGAGGCCGTCGTGGCCGGCGAGGCCACCGTGAGCATCCCGACCGTCATGGTCGAGCGGTCGCTCTTCGGCGAGGTGGGCGGATTCGCGACCTCCCCGTGGCCGATGCACGAGGACCTGCACCTGGTGGTGCGCCTGGCGACGCGCTCCCCCACCGTGGCCGTGGACCAGGTGCTCGCGCGCGTCCGCCGCCACGACGGCCGCAGCGCGGCGGGTGACGACGGCTGGGCCCGATGGACCGCGCTCTGCGACGCGCTCCTCGCCGAGGTGCGCGACCCCGCCGTGCGCCGGCGCCTGCACGGCCGGCGCGCCCGCGCGCGCGTCGAGCTCGGGCGCCAGCGCCTGCAGGACCGCGACTATGGTGCTGGCCTGCGCACCTTCGCCGAGGCCGCGCTCGACGGTCCGGACCCCGTCCTCTGGGCGAAGGCCCTGGTCGGTGGCCTCCTGGGGCAGGGCGGGAGCGCGTCCCGACACCGCACGCGTCCGGGACACCGCCCGGCCCTCCGCCACCGCCGGACCCCGAGGAGGCGCTCCATGACGCCCCGCCGTCCCGCCCCGACCGTCAGGCCGCTGACGCCCACGATCGGCGCCGAGATCCTCGACGTCGACCTCGAGCACCTCGACGACGCGACCTTCGCGCTCGTGCGCGAAGCGCTCACCGAGCACCAGGTGGTCTTCTTCCGAGACCAGGACATCTCGATCGAGGCGCACAAGGCGCTGGGCGCGCGCTTCGGCACGCTGGACGTGCACCCGAACGATCCGGGCCTCGAGGGACATCCCGAGGTCATGATCATCCACGCGGACGCGTCGTCGAAGCGTGTGGCGGGCGAGATGTGGCACTCGGACGTGTCGTGCGCGCCGGAGCCCCCGATGGGCTCGATCCTGCACATGCGCGAGGTGCCGGAGAGCGGGGGCGACACGCTGTTCGCGAGCATGTACGCGGCGTACGACGCGCTCTCGGACCGCATGAAGGCGTACCTCGAGGGCCTCACGGCCGTGCACGACGGCGGGCCCTACTACCGCCAGGTGAACGCGATCCTCGGCCGCGCCGACGGCGGGCGCACCTACCCGCGCGCGGAGCATCCGGTCGTCCGGCGCCATCCGTGGTCGGGGCGGAGGTGCCTCTTCGTGAACTCGATGTTCACCACGCGCATCGTCGGCGTGCCGCCGGCGGAGAGCGACGCCGTGCTCGCCTTCCTCTTCGACCACGTGAAGACGCCCGCCTTCCAGTGCCGCTTCCGTTGGGCCCGCCACTCCATCGCCTTCTGGGACAACCGGTGCACGCAGCACTTCGCCGTGTGGGACTACTTCCCGCACACGCGCACCGGGTACCGCGTGACCGTGCGGGGGGAGCGCCCCGAGGGAGCCGCGTAGCCCGCCCGGCCGCCGAGCCGCCCCTTGACCCGTCCCCCGCCCCGGGGCCAGCTTCCCCGGACCATGAGCACCACGATCCGCTTCCGGCATCACCATCACCACGCGGCCCCCGCGGGCGGCGGAGGGGCGGTGCGCGCCTAGGACGCGAGTCCAGCGAAGCATCCCACCGCGGCCCGCAGCACCGGGCCGCGGTTTTTTCGTCCCCATCGCGGGGACGGGCGAGGAGTGGAGGCATGAGCGAGAAGACGGGCGGGGACGCACCCGGGCGCGAGCGCGTCCGCGTGGCGCTCCCCAACAAGGGGCGTCTCGCGGACAAAGCGGTAGCGCTCCTCGAGCAGGCGGGTCTGCGCACCGCGCTGCGCGGGGAGCGCGCCCTGGTAGCCGACCTCGGCCAGGATTTCCAGGCGCTCTTCGTGCGCGCGGCGGACATTCCCGAGTACGTGGCCGACGGGGCCGCCGAGGTGGGCATCACGGGTGCCGACCTGATCGCGGAGAGCGGCCGCGAGGTGACCGAGGTGCTCGACCTGGGCTTCGGCTTCTGTCGGCTGTGCGTGGCCGTACGCGAGGATTCGCCCGTCGCGTCGGTGGCGGACCTGCCGGCGGGGACGCGCGTGGCCACGTCGTTTCCGCGGGTCGCGCGCCGGCACTTCGAGGGGCTCGGCATCCCGATCGAGATCGCGCCCGTGACGGGAGCCACGGAGATCGCTCCGCACCTGGGCGTGGCCGACGTCATCGTCGACCTGGTGTCCACGGGCTCCACCCTGCGCATGAACAAGCTGCGCGAGATCGGCACGGTCATGACGTCCACGGCGCGCCTCGTCGCCAACGCGGCCGCGCTGGGGCGGGAGCGCTCGGCGCGCGCGGTCCACGAGTTGGGCACCGCCCTCGAGTCCGTGCTCCGCGCCGAGGCGAAGCGCTACCTCATGGCGAACGTGCCGCGCGGCCGCCTCGACGAGGTGCGACAGGTGATCCCCGGGATCAACGGCCCCACCATCGTGGAGGTGCTGGACGGCGACGCGTGGGTGGCCGCCCACGCGGTCGTCGACGCGGACCGGGTCTACCAGACGATCGCACGCCTCAAGGAGCTGGGCGCCGAGGGGATCCTGGTGACGCGCATCGAGAGGCTCATGCCATGAGCGCGATTCGCTCCGACACCGACGCGCGCGACGCCCTGCGCCTCTTCGCGGAAGGCCGCATCGCGGACCTCGCGCCCGCCGCGCGCCGCCACCTCCTCGAGCGCGCGCCCGCCGACGAGCCCGGGCTGTCCGCGGCGGTCGGCGCGATCCTCGCGCAGGTGCGCGCCCTCGGCGACGCCGCGCTCCTGGAGATGGCCGAGCGCTTCGACGGCGTCCGCCTGGAGGCGCTCGAGGTGCCGCGCGCGCGCTGGGACCCCGCGCGCGACGCGCTTCCGCCCGGCGTGCGGTCGGCGCTCGTCCGCGCCGCCGAGAACGTGCGCCGCTTCCACGCGGCACAGCTCCCGGCCGACGTCGCGCTCGAGGTCGAGCCGGGCGTCCGGGTCACGCGCCGCTGGGTCCCCCTCGACACCGTCGGCGTGTACGCGCCGGGCGGACGCGCGGCCTACCCGTCCTCGGTGCTCATGGGGGTGGTGCCGGCGCGCGCGGCCGGGGTGCGCCGCGTGGTGGTGTGCTCGCCGCCGGGCCCGTCGGGGGAGCCGCCCGCCGAGGTGCTCGCCGCCTGCGCCCTCGCGGGCGCGGACCGGCTCTTCGCCGTCGGCGGGGCGGGCGCCGTGGCGGCCATGGCGTACGGCACCGACACCGTGCCCGCGGCCGACGCGGTGGTCGGCCCGGGGAACCGGTGGGTCACCGAGGCGAAGCGACAGGTCGCGGGGCGCGTGCTCATCGACGCACCCGCGGGCCCGTCCGAGGTGCTGGTGCTCGCGGACGGCGGCGCCGACCCGGCGCTCGTCGCCGCGGAGCTCATGGCGCAGGCGGAGCACGACCCGGAGGCGGCGTGCGTGCTGGTCACCCCGTCGGAGGCGCTCGCCCGCGCCGTGCGCCCGGAGCTGGCCGCCCAGCTCGCGAGGGCCCCGCGCCGCGAGGTGGCGGCTGCGGCGCTCGCCGGCGCGGGGGCGCTCCTCGTGGCCGCCTCGCTCGACGACGCGGTGGCCTTCGCCGAGGCGTACGCGCCCGAGCACCTCTCGGTCATGACGGCCGAGGCCCCGGCCGTGGCCTCGCGCATCCTCACCGCGGGCACCACGTTCGTGGGTCCGTGGGCCTCGGTGGCCTTCGGGGACTACATGACCGGAGCGAACCACGTGCTGCCTACGGCGGGGCGGGCGCGGAGCTTCTCGGGCCTCTCCGCGCAGCACTATCTGAGGTCGTTCACGGTCCAGGAGATCACGGAGCGGGGCGCCGCGTCGCTGGCCGGCGACGTCGCCCTGCTCGCCGAGGCCGAGGGGCTGCCCGCGCACGCGGCCGCCGCCCTCGCGCGCACGCGCCGGCCATCGGCCACGCGCACGGAGAGCCCATGAGCCCGTTTCCCCGCTCCGACTACGGCGTGCTGAAGCGCTACCACTTCGACCGCACGCCGGTCGCGCTCGACCTGAGCGACAACACCAACCAGTGGGGCTCGCATCCGGCCGCGCTGGAGGTGCTCCGCCGCGCGGACGACGACGCGCTGGCCCGCTACCCCGACCTCTACGCGGACAACCTGCGCGCCGCCGCGGCCGCACGCGCGGGCGTCCCGGACGACTGCATCGCCACCGGGTGCGGCTCGGACGACGTGCTCGACTGCACGTACCGCGCGTCCGGCGGCGGGTCCGGCGACTTCGTGTCGATCGCCGCGCCCACCTTCTCGATGGCCCCACCGCTGGCGCGCATGAACGGGATGGACGCGCGCCTCACCCCCTGGCCCGACGCCCTCGACGACCCCGAGCGCCTCCTCGCGGGCGGCCCCGCCCTCGTGTACGTGTGCCGCCCGAACAACCCGACGGGCGAGCTGGCGCCGACCGCGTGGGTGGAGGCCCTGCTCGAGGCCGCCGGGACGGCCGGGCCGCTCGTCCTCCTCGACGAGGCCTACATCGACTTCGGCGGCGACCCGTTCGCGAAGCGCGCCGCCGAGCACCCGCGCCTCCTGGTGTCGCGCACGCTGTCCAAGGCGTTCGGGCTCGCCGGGCTGCGCGTAGGCTACGCCATCGCCACGCCGCAGACCGCCCTCGAGGTCGAGAAGGCGCGGGGGCCGTACAAGGTGGGCCGCGTCGCGGCGGAGGCGGGGGCCGCAGCGCTCACGGACGCGGAGGGATGGGTCGCGCGCACGGTCGCGGAGTGCGTCGAGAACCGCGCCCGGGCGGAGGCGATGCTCGGCGAGCGGGGGCTCGAGCCCGTTCCGTCCTCGGCCAACTTCATCCTCTTCCGCGCACCGGGGGGCGATGGCCCGCGCGACGCTCTGGCGATCCGCGCGCGCGGTGTGGCCGTGCGTCCCTTCCCTGGAGACATGCCCGACGGGAGCGACGCGCTGCGCCTGACGGTCGCGCCCTGGCCGCTGGTCGGGCGCTTCTTCGAGGCGCTCGACGACTACCGGCGGGAGCTGGCGGGGCGTGGGGGCCCAGCCGTCGGGGTGGCCGCGCGGTGAAGGTCGCGCTCTTCGACTACGGCGCGGGCAACCTGCACTCGCTGGCCAAGGCGCTCGAGGGAGCAGGTACGACCGTGCACGTGACCGCCCACTGGGACGAGGCGCTCGGGCTCGACGGGCTCGTCCTTCCGGGCGTGGGGGCGTTCGGCGCGGCGGCGGCCGCGCTCCCCCCGGACCGTGCCCCGGTGCGGAGGGCGCTCGAGGAGGGGCTTCCGTGCCTGGGCATCTGCCTCGGGATGCAGCTCCTCTTCGAGCACAGCGAGGAGTCGGCGGGCGAGGGCATCGGCCTCCTCCCGGGGCGCGTGGTGCGCCTGCGCGCCTCGGTGGTGCCGCAGATGGGATGGAACGACGTAGAGGCGTCCGACGACGTCGTCTTCGGACCGGAGCGCGGGCTCGTCGCCTACTACGCGAACTCGTACGTGTGCGAGCCCGGGGAGGCGCACGACGCGATCGCGTGGAGCGTGTGCGAGGGTTCGCGCTTCGTCGCCGCCGTCCGCCGCGCGAGGACCTGGGGCGTGCAGTTCCACCCCGAGAAGAGCTCCGCGCCCGGGCGGGCGCTCGTGGGTCGCTGGGTGGCGATGGCCGGAGGCGCGGGGTGATCGTCGCGCCGGCGATCGACGTGAAGGGAGGCCGGTGCGTGCAGCTCGTCGGCGGCCGCCCCGACGACGAGCGCGTATCGCTCCCGGACCCGGTGGCCGTGGCCGAGCGCTGGTGGTCGCAGGGGTTCCGCACCCTGCACCTCGTCGACCTGGACGCCGCGCTCGGCTCCGGGGACAACCTGGAGCGCCTGCGCGACGTGCTGGCCGCGACGCCCGCCCTCACCCAGGTGGGCGGCGGCATCCGCGACTCGGCGCGCGCCGACGCCCTCATCGAGGCCGGCGCCGACCGCGTGATCGTCGGCACCCGAGCGCTCGACGATGCACCTTGGCTGACGGAGCTCGCCCACCGGCACCCGGGCCGGGTCCTGGTGGCCGCGGACACGCGCGACGGGTGGGTGCTGCGCAAGGGATGGACCGAGCGGTCGGGGGTGAGCGTGGCCGACTTCCTGCAACGGCTGACCCCGCTGCCGCTCGCCGGCGTGCTCACGACCGACGTGGGACGCGAGGGCCGCCTCGAGGGGATGGATCGGAACGCGATGGCGCGTACGCTACTTCGGAGCCGCCACCCGGTGTGGGTGTCCGGCGGCGTGTCCTCCGAGGACGACCTGGAATGGCTGGACGAGACCGGCGCCGAGGGCGCGGTGCTCGGGATGGCGCTCTACACCGGTGCCGTCGACGCGGCGCGGGTGGCGGAGCGGTGGGGATCGGCGTGGGAGGGCTCCATCGACGAAACGGCCGAAGGGGAAGGAGGCACGTGAGCAAGCTGCGCAGGGAGACCCGGGAGACGCGGGTGCTGTGCGAGGTCCGCCGCGGCACCGGCGATGCGGACGTGAAGATCGCGGACCGCTTCCTGAGCCACATGGTGGAGACGCTGGCGCGCTACGCCGGCGTGGACGTCTCCATCGAGGCCGTCGGCGACCTCCGGCACCACCTCGTGGAGGACGTCGCGATCACGCTCGGCCTGGCGCTCAGGGACGAGGTCCCGGAGAAGGCCGCCCGCTACGGCTGGGCGCAGGTGCCCATGGACGAGTCGCTGGCCGAGGCGGCGGTCGACCTGGGCGGGCGACCCTGGTACGTGGGGCGCCTCCCGTCGAGGCTGTACACGCACTTCCTGCACTCGCTGGCGACGAACCTGGGGGCGACGCTGCACGTGCGTGTGCTGCGCGGCGAGGACCGCCACCACCGGGTGGAGGCCGCCGTGAAGGCGGTGGGCCTCGCGCTCCGGCAGGCGATGGCCGAGGGGGACCGCGTGTTCAGCACGAAGGGCTCGGTGCGGCTGGAGCGGCTCGACTGATGCTCCGCCCACGCGTGATCGTCTGTCTCGACGTGAAGGACGGCCGGGTGGTGAAGGGCGTGCGCTTCGAGGGGCTGCGCGACGTCGGCGACCCCGTGGAGCTGGCCGCCCGCTACGAGGCGGAGGGGGCCGACGAGATCGTCTACCTGGACGTGTCGGCGTCGCGGGAGGGACGCGGCACGCTCCTCGACATGGTCCGGCGCACCGCCGAGACGCTCTTCATCCCGCTGACGGTGGGCGGAGGCGTCCGCTCGGCCGAGGACATCGGCCCCCTGCTCCGGGCCGGAGCGGACAAGGTCAGCGTGAACACGGCGGCCGTGCGCGACCCCGCCCTCCTCTCCGTCGGCGCCGAGCGCTTCGGCAGCCAGTGCATGGTCGTGAGCATCGACGCCGCGCGCGTCGGCGAGGGTTGGCGCTGCTACACGCACGGCGGCACGCGACCCACCGACCTGGAGGCGGTGGAGTGGGCGGCGGTGTGCCGCGCGCGCGGCGCGGGAGAGGTGCTGCTCACCTCGATCGACCGCGACGGCGCCCGCTCCGGGTACGATCTGGCGCTCACGCGCGCGGTGGCGGACGCGGTGCCGGTGCCGGTCGTCGCCTCCGGAGGCGCCGGCACGGCCGAGCACCTGCGCGACGCGTTCGTGGAGGGTCGGGCCTCGGCGGCTCTCGTCGCGGGTATCCTGCACGACGGCGTCACGACGGTGGGTGCGCTCAAGCGCGCGCTCGCCGGGTGGGGCCTGCCGGTACGCTCGAGCGAGGGGGTCGCCGCATGACGGACCGCAAGCTCGGCAGCGCGGACGACCTCGCCGCGCTCGCCTGGGGGGAGGACGGGCTTCTCCCCGTGGTCGCCCAGGGCGCCCGCGACGGACGGGTGCTCATGGTGGCGTGGGCGGACCGGCACGCGCTCGAGCGGAGCCTCGCCACGCGCGAGATGCACTTCTGGTCGCGCTCGCGCGGACGCCTGTGGCGGAAGGGCGAGACGAGCGGGAACGTGCTCGCGCTGGTCTCGCTGCACGCCGACTGCGACGCGGACGTGGTCCTCGCGCGCGTGCACCCGTCGGGCCCCGCCTGCCACACGGGCGAGGCCACCTGCTTCGGCGCCGGCGCCGACCCCGAGGGGCTCGGCGTGGTGCTCGCGCAGCTCGACGCCACGCTCGCGGAGCGCGCACGCACGAGGCCCGAGGGGAGCTACACGGTGCGCCTCCTGGAGGACGAGAACCTGCGCCTCAAGAAGCTGGGCGAGGAGACGGCGGAGCTGGTCGCGGCGCTCGCCCGCGGCGACGCCGAGCGCGGCGCGGAGGAGGCCGCCGACCTCCTGTACCACGTGCTCGCCGCGCTGCGCGGCGGCGGCATCGACCTCGCGGATGTGGCCGCCGTGCTGCGCGCCCGCACACGCTGACGGCGTTCGGGGGCTGGTGTCCCGTTCCGGACATCAGTCCGGATTCAAGGAGCGCACCGGGTCCGTGCGCACGGCCTCGCGCGTCGGCAGCCACGCCGCCGCCACCGCGACCGCGAGCAGGATGGCCGCCACCACCGCGACGTTCGTCGGGTCGGTGGGGCTGACGCCCCAGACGAACCCGGCCACCACGCGCGACAGCGCCAACGCCCCGACGGTGCCGAGCGCGAGCCCGACCGCCACCGGCGCGAGCCCCTGGACCGCCACGAGCCGGGAGACGGCGCCGCCGCCCGCCCCGAGCGCGATGCGGATGCCGATCTCCCTGCGCCGCTGGCGCACCGTATAGGACAGCACGCCGTAGATGCCGAAGGCGGTGAGCGTGAGCGCGAGCAGCGCGAACGCTCCCAAGAGCGTGGCCGAGAAGCGCTCGCGCGCGAGCGACTCGGCGAAGACGCGGCGCAGAGGGATCACGTCCGGCGCGGGCAGCTCCGGATCCACGGTGCGGAGCGCCTCGCGCAGCTCGCGCTCGACGAGCGCGCCCCGGGCCGGCGCCCGGGCGAGGAACACGGGCATCGTACCGAGCGCGGTGGCGATGCCCGTGTGTGCCTGCGCCGAGGGGACGTAGACGGTGCGGCGCGCGGCGGTGCGCAGCGAGATCTCACGGATGTCCCGGGCCACGCCCACGATCTCCGCGCCCGGCCCTTCCAGCGACGGGTCGATGTAGGCGCCGCGGTAGCGTCCGATGTCGATCCGCTCACCGAGGGGGTTCCGGTCCGGGAACCAGCGACGGACGAAGGCCTCGTTCACGATCGCGACCGGCGGGCCTCCCCGCTCGTCCGTCGGCGAGAAGGCACGTCCCGCGACGAGCTCGATGCCGAGCGTACCGAAGTACCCCGGCGTGACGGCCCGCCACTCCACCGCCCCCTCGAAGTCGTCGGGCCGCCCTCCGATCGACATCGGGAAGTTGACGCCCCGCTCCAGCGGGAGGTTCGTGGCCGCCGCGACCGACACGATCCCCGGCGACGCGCGCAGCTCCTCGACGACGCGCCGCTCCAGCTCCCACAACGCCTCGGCCGTCCGGTAGCCTGCGGGCCTGAAGGGGAAGCGCACCGCCACGAGCCCGTCCGGCTCGAAGCCCGGATCGACCCGCCGCAGCCCGACGAGCGTGGCGATGAGCAGGCCGGCGCCGACGAGCAGCATCATCGACAGCGCCGCCTGTCCCGCCAGGAGGATCTGCCGACCTCTCGAACGTCCCGCGCTGCCGCGCGCGCCCTCCTTGAGCACGTCCGCGAGGGGGGTCCGGGCCGCAGGGAGCGCGGCGGCGGCCCCGAAGACCAGACCGGTCAGGAGGGCCGCTCCGAAGGTGAACGCCATGACCCTCCAGTCCACGCCGATCGTGGCCATGCGCGGGAGCTCGACCGGTGTCAGCCCGACCAGGGCGCGCACGCCCCAGCGGGCGAGGACGAGCCCCACCACCCCCGCGAGGAGCGCGAGGAGGACGCTCTCCACGAGGACGAAGCGCGCCACGCGCCCGCGGGAAGCGCCGAGCGCGGCGCGCAGGGCGACCTCGCGGCGGCGACGCGCCGCCCGGGCGAGGAGGAGGTTCGCCACGTTCGCGCAGGCGATGAGGAGCACCAGGCCGACCGCGCCCATCGCGATCCAGAGCGGCCTCGCCAGGTCGCCCACGTAGAGCTCCTGGAAGGTCGCGAGCGTCATCCCCCGGTCGCCTTCGTAGACCTGGTTCGGGTACTGCGCCGCGAACGGTGCGAAGAGGCGCTCGACGTCGGCCTGCGCCTGGGCCTGATCGACCCCGTCCTTCAGGCGGGCGATGATCGTGTAGTTCTCCCCCTCGTCCTTCGGGTCGGCACGAAGCCCCATGGGGACGATGACCTCCGCGCCTTCCTGGCTCTCGGGGAAGGCGAACGTCTCGGGCAGGACGCCGACGATCGTGTACGGCTCCCCGTCGAGCTGCAGCGTCTTCCCGACCACGTCCGGGGCGCCGCCGAACCGCGCCCTCCACAGGCCGTCGCCGAGGAGCGCGACGCGGGGCCCGTCGGGCACGTCCTCGTCCGCCTCGAAGTCCCGGCCCAGCCGGGGGGTGTAGCCCAACACGGAGAGGAAGCCGTGCGAGACGCGCAGCCCGGGCACCCCCGCGACGGTGCCGTCGGCGTCGACCTGGGCCAGGAACCCCCGCCAGGTCGCCATCGCCGCGAACGAGCGGGTGTTGTCGCGCCAGTACTCGTACTTGATCGGCTGCATCGTGCTCGACGAGGCGTACGAGAACCGCCACGCGAGGTGCACGAAGCGGGCGGCGTCGGGGAAGGGGAGCGGGCGCAGCACCACCGCGCTGACGACGCTGAAGATCGCGCTGTTCGCCCCGATCCCCAGAGCCAGCGTCAGCACGACCAGCGCCGCGAAGCGCGGCGCCCTCCACAACGACTTAGCGACCTGCGCCACGTCCTGCTTCAGCGTGTCCATCGTCCACTCTCCCCCGTCATCGCGTCCACGAGCGCCGCCCAGCCCGGCGGCCCTTCCGCTTCCCGGTCCCCGCCACCGCTCGTAGAGCCCGCGACGGACCACGTCCCACGTTCCGGTCCACGCCGCGAGGCCGGCGCTCGCGAAGCCTTTCTCACGCGCGCGCCGCACCTCGATCACGAAGAGCGCCTCCATCGCGCTCCCGTGCTTGGCGCGCAACTCCGCCGGAAGGAGCCGGAGCGCGGCGCGGTACAGGGAGATCCAGCTCACGCACCGGCCTCCGACCGTCGATGGAGGCGCGCCCGCGCCACTCCGGCGAGGGCCTCCATCCGCCCGACCTCGCCCTCGAGCGCGGCGCGGCCCGCGGGCGTCAGGCGATAGAAACGCTCCCGTCCGGCGATCCCCTCCGGCCGCTCGTCCCCCTCCATCTCCTCCAGCCAGCCCCGCGTCGCGAGCTCCTCGAGCGATCCGTACAGCGTGGCGGGCCAGAGGCGCACGGCGCCGTCGCTCAGCGCGCGCACGTCGTCCTGGATCGCACTCCCGTAACGGGGTGCGGAGGAGACGGAGAGGAGGATGTAGAACCAGTGGGGCTTCACGGCGACCTCGCTTCGTCCACGGGGAGACGGCGCGCCACAAACTACTACGGCATACTATGCGGCGATAGTTTCATCGCGGAGGCTCGACACGGCCCGGAGCCGCGTCGAGTCGCGACTGGCACGACTCTTCCATTACCTTGCGCACGCCGCTGTAGCCTGGCCCCCGCTCGGCGCTTGCACGTTTCGACATAGCCAACCCTCCGCCGACGCCAGAGCCTCGCCGCGCATGTCGCTGCTCATCTCCGCGCTCTACATCGTCGCCGTAAGCTCGGGCGCGGCCTTCGCGCTGATGGAGCTGCGACTCCTGTGGCGCTTCGTGCGCCACCGGGTGGCGATCCGGGACCACGCGCGTGACCTGGCGGCGCGCGCGTCGAGGAGCGGCACCACGGCCCCGCCCCCACCGCGCGTCACGATCCAGATCCCGGTCTACAACGAGCGGACCGCGGTCGAACGGATCGTCCGCGCCGCGGCGGCGCAGGACTACCCGCGCGAGTTCTTCGACGTGCAGGTGCTCGACGACTCCACGGACGAGACGAGCGCGATCGTGGCCCGCGTCGTCCAGTGCCTGGGGGCCGGCGGCGTGCGCATCGAGCACCTCTGCCGCGAGCACCGACGCGGGTTCAAGGCGGGCGCGCTGGCGGCCGGCCTCGAGCGGACGGACGCGGACTTCGTGGCCGTCTTCGACGCGGACTTCGCGCCCGATGCAGGCTTCCTGACGCGCGTGCTCCTCGAGGAGCGCGTCTTCGACGATCCCCAGGTGGCGTTCGTGCAGACGCGCTGGGCCTTCGATCCGCCGCGCGAGGGCATCCTGGGGTCCGCGCTGGCGCTCCTCCTCGACCGGCACTTCTTCGTGCAGAAGCCCACCCGCGCCTTCATGGGCCACGTCACCACCTTCAACGGCTCGGGCGGCGTGTGGCGGCGCTCGGCCATCGTGGACGCCGGGGGGTGGTCGGCCGACACGCTCACCGAGGACCTCGACCTGAGCTTCCGGTGCGCGCTGCGTGGATGGAAGGCCCGCTACCTGCAGCACGTCGCCGTGGAGAGCGAGCTGCCGAGCCACATGCGGGCGTTCAAGGTGCAGCAGCTCCGGTGGGCGCGGGGCAACGCGCAGTGCTTCCGCAAGCTCACCCGCCGCGTCCTCGGCTCCAGGGGACTGCTCCGCGACCGCTGGGAGGAGGCGTTCCTGCTCGCCGGATACGCCATCCACCCGATCCTGCTCGCGAACCTCCTCCTCTGGCCGTGGGCCGTGCTCTACGTCGACCGCGGCTTCTTCCTGGCCTCACAGGCGATCATGACCGTGGTTCTGTCGGTGGCGCCGATCAGCTTCGTGATCACCCTGCGCGAGCGCGGCGACCGGTGGTCGCTCGGCTTCGTCGCCCGGCTGCTCGCCGGGCTGTGCGTGGGCATCGGCCTCATGGTGAACAACACGGTCGGGCAGGTCCTCGGCCTCGTGTCGACGCGCGGAGGCTTCGCGCGCACCCCCAAGGGGGCACGGCCCTCGCAGGACGCCGCGCTGCGCGCGATGGGTGCGGAGCGACCGTACGCGCTGCCGCTCAACTGGACCTTCTTCATCGAGCTGCTCGTGATCGCCTACGCGCTCGCGGGCACCGCCATGCTGGCCGCGCGCGGCCAGGCCGCGTGGTCCCTGCCGCTCGTCTTCTGGGCCACGTGCCTGGGGCTCGTGGTCCAGCTCCAGGTCGCCCCGCAGCCTGCGTGAACGTCCGGGCGGCCTGCGCGTCGGCCGGAGCCGGGACGCACGCCGGGCCGCGCGGCCTGGTCACCCTCGCGGCCGGCGACGCGCGCTACCTGGAGATGGCGGTCGACCTCGCCCTCTCCGCGCGCGAGCACTCCCCGCTCCCCTTCGCCCTGGTGGCCGACCCGCCGCTCGCCGCCCGCGCGCTCGGGCGCTATTCGGGCGTCTTCGCCGAGGTGCGCGAGCTCGGCGAGCGCTTCCGCGACGGCCGGGCCCGCAAGTACGGCGTGCCTGAGGCGACCCCGTGGCAGCGCGCGATCTTCATCGACGCGGACTGCTTCCTGCTCGCCCCGCTCGACGCGTACTGGGAGGCGCTGGCCGACGTGGACTTCGCGCTGGTCGGCGAGCGGCTCGGCCCCGAGGCCGACGTGGTGCACCACGGCTTCGCCACGCGCGACCTGATCGCACGCTTCGGTCCGCCGTGGTACCTCAAGTCGAACAGCGGCGTCTTCTATTTTCGGCGCGAGCCCGCCCTCGCGATCATGGACGCGTGCCTCGCCTGCCATCGGGACGAGATCCTCCCCTCGCTGCGCGGCGGCTTCCTGGGTGACGAGCTCGCCTTCGGCGTGATCGGGGGGCGCCTGGGCCTCTCCCTCTTCCCCTCGCCGGGCCCCATGTACTGGCCGGGCGAGTTCGCGGACATCGACCTCGACCGCCCGAAGCACCCCGTGCTCCACTTCCTCGCGCCGATCGAGGCGGCGACGCTGCACCGGCTCATCGCCGCGGCGGACCGACGCCGGTGCGAGGCCGGCGTGCCGGGCCCGGCGGGGCCGCACTGGAGGATCGAGCAGCGCCGGGTGCGCAGGATGCGGCGGCTCGACAGGCTGGTGCGGCCGCTCCTCCCGCTCGCGCGGGTGCTGGGGCTGCGCCGCGAGCGACGGGCGTAGCTCGCGTAGGTCGCCGCGCGCCCCTCAGGCCTCCGGTGCCGTGACCGGCTCCCCGAACTGGGCGCGATGCAGGCGCGCGAACTCCCCGTCGCGCGCGACGAGATCCTCCCACGTCCCCCGCTCGACCAGCCTCCCGTCGCGGAGGACGAGGATCTGGTCCGCGTTGCGCACCGTGGAGAGCCGGTGCGCGATCACGATCAGCGTGCGCCCGCGCGTACGCCGCTCGATCACCTCCTCGAGCTGGCGCTCGACCGCGCTGTCCAGCGCGGAGGTGGCCTCGTCGAGCACGAGGATCTCGGGATCGCGCAGGAGCGCCCGCGCGAGCGCGAGGCGCTGCTTCTGCCCGCCGGAGAGCTGGACGCCGCGGTCGCCGATCTCGGTGTCCAGGCCACGCTCGAGCGTGGCGAGGAGGGGGCCCAGCTCGACCTCGCGCAGCGCCTCGACGAGCTCGTCGTCGGACGGCTTCCGGTCGAGGCCGAACGTCAGGTTGGCGCGCAACGACCGGTTGAGCAGCCACACGTCCTGGCTCACCATCGCGAGGCGCGCGTGCAGCGACGGGAGGGAGAGCTCGCGCGCATCGACGTCGTCGAAGAAGAGCGTGCCGGGCGGGCAGTCGTAGAAGCGCGCGACCAGGTCCACCACGGAGGACTTCCCCGCGCCGCTCTCGCCCACCAGCGCGGTGACCGAGCCCGCCGGGATGCGCGCGCTGACGTCGCGCAGCACCGGGAGCCCGGGGTGGTAGGCGAAGGTCAGCCCGCGCAGCGTGATCGCGTCGCGCACCCCCTCGAAGGTGCGCGGACCGGACGGGACGATGTGCTTCCCTTCGTCGTCGAAGAGGCCGGCGAGCGCCTCGAGCTGCGGGATCTGCTCGGTGAACGTCAGGCGGAGCTGGCTGATCGCCTTGTAGTCGGGCAGGCTCTGCTGCACGAGGAGGAGGAAAGCGCCGAAGCGCGCGAGGTCGCCCGGGCTGAAGTTCTTCGTCCACCAGAGCGTCAGCCCCTGGACGATCAGGATGGCCACGAGGATGACGGTCTCCTCCACCGGGTAGGCGAGGTTGTACAGGCGGCGCCGCCGCACCTCGATGTCCAGCGACTCCTTCAGGATCTCCCCGTAGGAGCTCGTCGCCCGCTCCTCCAGCGAGAAGGCCTTCACGAGCGGGATCGTCGCGAGGAGGTCGAGCACCTCGGCGTGCATGCGCCGCTCCACGCCGGCGGCCTCGCGCGAGACGCGCACGGCCAGCTTCGTGATCCGGCGGATGATCATCTGCACGACCGGGAAGACGACCGCGACCGCCAGGAAGAGCGGCACGGAGAGCGCGAGCATGAGCGCCGCCTTCACCACGAGCCGGGTCGCGTTCAGCACCACGCCCTCGGCGGCCACCAGGAGCCCCACCACGGCGGTGGACCAGCCGATCTCGGTGTCGATCTTGCCGAGCGCCTGCCGGTCGAAGTACTGCCGCCCGAAACGCAGCACGCGTCCGAACGTCTCCCGCTTCACGGCGGCCTGGTAGCGCTGGTTGCGCAGGTCCTGGAACACCTTGCGCGCGTACTCCAGGAAGATCTTCACCACCCGGCCGCCCACGATCAGCCCGATGATCAGCAGCGTGAGGTAGGCGTCCCGGTCCGGCGAGTCGGCGAGCGACGCGGGCACGAGCCGCTCGATCCAGCCGAAGGCCGCCGAGCCGTGCAGGAACGCGAAGCTGTCGTCGGCGACCGCCCGCGACAGCGGGAGCAGCATGCCGAAGGAGGCTCCCTCGACCGCGCCGATCGCGAGGATGAGGAGGAGCGGGAGGACGAGGTGCCACGGACGCGCCTCGGCCACGCTCCAGTAGCGCCGCAGGACCCGGCGCACGGCCGCCGTGTCGGTCCCCTTCCCAGCCTTCATCCCACCTCGCACCGTCGTGGATCTTCGGGCTCGCTCGTCAGTATAGCGGATGTCGATGATCCGCCGCCGCCCGCTCACCCTGCCCTTCCTTCTCGCCGGCGCGCTCGCGCCCGTCGCGGGCCGCGCCCAGGAGCCGTCGGTGACGGCCACGATCCCGGCGCCCATCGCGTCACCCCTGACGCGCGCGGACGCGCTCCTCGAGGCCGGGGACGCGCGCGCGTCGCTCGACCTCCTCGAATCCGTGCTCGCCGGGAGCCCGCGCAACTTCGAGGCCAGGTGGCGGGAGGCGCGCGCCTCCGTGGTCGTGGGGCTGCTCACCCCCGACCGCGAGGAACGGAACGCCTGGTTCCGGCGCGCCGCCGCCGAGGCCGACTCGGCACGCGCGCTCCGGCCGGACGACGCGGACGCGCTGGACTGGGCGCTCGCGGCGTACGGCAACCTCGCGCTGCAGACGGGCCCGCGGGAGTCGGCGCGCGCCGGACGCGAGGTCTGGGACGTCTCGCACCGCATCCTGGCGGAGCGTCCGGACGACGCGATGGCCCACCATGCGCTCGGCGTCCTGCACAACGAGATCGTGACGATGAACGGCTTCGCGCGCTTCTGGGCGAAGGTGCTCGTGGGCGGCGACTGGGTGGGGAAGGCGAGCTGGGACGAGGCGCGCCTCCATCTCGCGCGGGCCGTCGAGCTCGCGCCGGACGACGTCCTCTACCGGTCGCGCTACGCGGAGGTGCTGGACGGGCTGGGCCGATGGGCGGAGGCGCGCGCGCAGATCGACACCGCGCTCGCGCGCCCCGTGCGCACGCCGCTCGACTCGGTGATGCACGCCCGGGCAGAGCGGGTGAAGCGGGGAATCCCCGCGACGGGCGATGGGACGGGACGGTAGCGTGCGTGGCGGTCTCCCCATCGCGGCCCTCCTGCTCCTCGCCGCGTGCGGCGAGCCCACCGCGCCGCCCGACGGCCCGGGGGACGGGCAGCCGGCGCTCGGCGTGGTGGCCCTCCGCGTCGAGCCGACGGTCACCCGGTCGGACGAGCCCTTCCGCCTGTCGCTGCAGGTGACCGGAGCGGCGGGCGCGCTCGTCGTCGGGCACCCCGTGGAGGTGCTCGGCCTCCTGCGCGACCGCGTCGTGCAGGATTCGCTCCTCTTCCGGGACGACGGCACGCAGGGAGACGACGTCGCGGGCGACGGGTGGTTCACGACCGACGGCCTGGTCCTCCCTGTCCCCCCCGAAGGCGTGGCCGCGGTCACGCTCAGCGGCTTCACGTCCCTGCACGAGCCGGGCGGCGCGCACGGCGGCGCGGTGGGCGGCCTGCGCGCGTCCTTCCGCACGGGGGACCCGGCCGTGGTGGGGTCGCCGGCGGTGGTGGACGTGGCCGACGGCGTGCGCGCGACCGGCCGCGTGGTCGCGATCACGGACCCGGATGCCCGGGGTCTGGACGAGGAGGACGTGGACGCGCTGGCGGGTCGGTACTACGCCCTCTTCCCGGACGACCGCGACTTCGTGGTGCTGTCCATCCCGCCCACCGCGGGGGCGGAGTGGAGCGCCCGAGCCTACGAGACCTTCAACGACATCGGCGGGATCGGGCTGCCGCGCGCGCGCTGGCGGCGGCCGGGCTCGGCCGAGCGACTCTCGATCCTGGTGCACGCGCGCATGGACGTGTACACGCTCCACGAGGACGGCCGCGGGAGCTTCTGCCTCCTGACGCACGAGCTCGCGCACCGATGGGTCGCCTACGTCGGCTCGCCCCTCGCCAACGACAGCGGGCACTGGAATGCGGGCACGCTCGACCGCGCCACCTCCGCGCTCGGCGACGCGGTGGGGTGCGTCTTCAACGACCTCGAGCTCTACCTCTCGGGCCTCCTCCCGGCGGACTCCGTAGCCGATCCGCTGACGCAGGCCGGCTACACGGTCGACCAGCTCCTGGCGGCCCAGGGACCACGGTCGCCGGCCTTCGGCGATGCGCCCACGAGCTTCACCATCGGCTTCGTGGTGGTCTCCGAGGCGCCGCTCTCCGACTTCGAGATCGCCTGGTTCGACCACATGGCCGGGGAGTACACGGCGCCGTCGAGCGCGCTCGCGACCAACTGGGTCGCCGCCGTCGACGGCAGGGCCCACCTCGACCCCCTCCTCCCGCTCCCGGCGCAGGGGCGCTGATCCCCACCCGATCGGGAACGGCCCTCAGCCACGGAGGGTACGTTTCCGCCCGCCCCGACCGGGCACCCCCCGCGACACGCTACCGCACGTTCCGAGCTCATGGCCGACGCAGGCATCCACGTTGAAGAAGAGGCCCTGGGGAAGGCCTACGACGCGCGCCTCATGCGTCGCCTGCTGCGCTACCTCCGGCCGTACCGGCTTCCCGTGGTCGCCGCGGTCGCGCTCCTCATGCTCGGCTCCGCGATGGAGGTGGTGGGTCCCTGGCTGACACAGGTCGCGATCGACCGCGCCTTCCCGGCGCGCGACTTCGCGCTGCTGGGCAAGCTCGCGGCGGCCTACATGGGCGCGGTCGCGCTCGGCGCGGTCCTCCAGTACGGGCAGGGGATCCTGACCACCTGGCTCGGCCAGAGCGTGATGTACGATCTGCGCACGGAGATCTTCGAGCGCTTCCAGCGGCTCGACCTCCGCTTCTTCGACCGGAACCCGGTCGGGCGCCTCATGACCCGCATCACCAACGACGTCGAGACGCTGAACGAGCTGTTCAGCTCGGGGGTCGTCTCGGTGTTCGGCGACGTCTTCACGCTCCTCTTCATCGTCGTCGCGATGCTGCGCATGGACTGGCGCCTCGCGCTGGTCGCGTTCAGCGTCCTGCCGCTCGTCTTCATCGCGGCGTTCGTCTTCCGCGCCAGGATCCGCGACGCCTACCGCGACATCCGTGTCCGCCTCGCCCGCCTGAACGCCTTCCTGCACGAGCGCTTCACGGGGATCCGCGTGGTGCAGCTCTTCAACCGCGAGGAGGCGGACGCGCGCCGTCACGGCGAGCTGAACGCTCACTACCTGGAGGCGCACCTCCGCTCGATCACCTACTACGCGCTCTTCTTCCCGGTCATCGAGCTCTTCACGTCGATCGCGCTCGCGCTCATCCTCTGGTACGGCGGGGTGCAGATCCTCGGGGCGGGCGTGACCGTCGGCGTGGTCGCCGCCTTCCTCCAGTACGCGCGCCGCTTCTTCCGCCCCATCCAGGACCTGTCGGAGAAGTACAACCTCCTGCAGGGCGCGATGGCGTCGTCCGAGCGCGTCTTCAAGCTCCTCGACCGGGACATCGGGATCGTCGACCCGGCCGAGCCCGTGACGCTCGCGGACCCGGTGCGCGGGGAGATCGAGTTCCGCGACGTCTGGTTCGCGTACGGCGAGCGCGACGACGGGCAGCCGGACTGGGTTCTGCGGGGCGTGAGCTTCCGCGCCGCGCCCGGCGAGAAGATGGCGATCGTCGGTCACACCGGAGCCGGCAAGACGACCATCATCAACCTGCTCATGCGCTTCTACGACGTGACGCGCGGGCAGATCCTCCTGGACGGCGTTCCGGTGGACCGCCTCCGGCTGGACGACCTGCGCGCCCGCATCGGCCTGGTGCTGCAGGACGTCTTCCTGTTCAGCCGCGACGTGGCGTACAACATCCGCCTCGGGTCGCCGGAGATCGACGAGGCCCGTGTGCGCGAGGCCGCGGAGCGCCTCGGCGCAGCGCCCTTCATCGAGCGCCTCGAGCACGGGTACGCCCAGTCGCTCGGCGAGCGCGGCTCCACGCTCTCCGTCGGTGAGCGCCAGCTCGTCAGCTTCGCGCGCGCGCTGGCCTTCGACCCGGAGATCCTCATCCTCGACGAGGCCACCAGCTCGGTCGACTCGGAGATCGAGGAACGGATCGAGCAGGCCACGGACGAGCTCCTGCGCGGCCGCACCTCGCTCGTGATCGCCCACCGGCTCTCCACCGTCCAGAACGCGGACAGGATCCTCGTGCTGCACCACGGGGAGCTGCGCGAGGAGGGCACGCACGAGCAGCTCCTCGAGCAGGGCGGCCTGTACGCACGACTCCACGAGCTCCAGTTCGCCAGCGCGGTGGGTTGATCCGGGGCGGTTCGCCGCGTTGAAACCTTTCGGGCCCCGCGCCTATCCAAGGGGGTGATTCGGAGACGCGCGGGCCCGGACGGAGGTGTGGATGCGGGGGATGGCGGCAGCGATCGGGGTCCTGCTCCTCATGGCGCGCGGGGCGGCCGCGCAGCCCGCGAAGGCGGACGGGGGCGGACCGGGTCCGGTACGGACCGCGACCGCGACGCGCACGACGACCGACGTGCACATCGACGGTGTCGCCGACGACGCGGTGTGGGCGACGGCCCCCGTGATCCGGGACTTCCGCCAGTACGACCCGCAGCCGGACGCAGCGCCCAGATTCGCCACCGAGGCCCGCGTGGCGTACGACGACGAGAACCTCTTCGTCTTCGTGCGCGCGCTGGATCCCCGGCCCGACAGCATCATGCGTGCGCTGAGCCGGCGGGACGTGCGCGGGCCCTCCGACCAGATCGGCATCTACGTGGACTCGTACCACGACCGGCGCACCGGCTTCTCCTTCTACGTGAACCCCGACGGCGTGAAGCGTGACTTCGCCGTCAGCGACGACTCCAACGAGGACTCCTCGTGGAACGGCGTGTGGGACGTGGCGACCCGGGTCGACTCGCTGGGATGGACGGCGGAGTTCCGCATCCCGCTCTCCCAGCTCCGCTACGCCTCCTCGGACACCCACGCGTGGGGCTTCGGCGTGCGCCGCACGGTGGAGCGGATCCCCGAGTCGGAGGCGTGGCCGGCGTACAGCCGGACGACCCCCGGGCTGATGTCGCAACTGGGGACGCTGGAGGGTCTGGAGGGGCTCGGCTCCGCCGACCGCGTCGAGATGACGCCGTACGCGGTGGCCAAGGACCTGACGCGCGCGGACGGCGGGGGGGCCTTCGACCACCCGGGTGAGCTGGCGATGGGCGCCGACCTGAAGGTCGGCATCACGCCCAACGTCACGCTGAACGCCACGGTCAACCCCGACTTCGGCCAGGTGGAGGCCGATCCGGCGGTGCTCAACCTCGGTGCGTTCGAGACGTTCTTCTCCGAGCGCCGGCCCTTCTTCGTGGAGGGCACCGGGCTCTACACCTTCTCGCTCAACTGCTACATCGTCGTCGACTGCAACACCAACGAGGGGCTCTTCTACTCGCGCCGCATCGGCCGCGCGCCCGCGCTCGCCGGGGAGTACGGCGACGCCACCACGTCGACCGCCACGCCGATACGCGCCGCCGCGAAGCTGACGGGGCGGAGCGCCGGCGGGCTCTCCTACGGCGTGCTCGACGCGTTCACCGGCAAGGTGGACGGAACGGAGGAGCGGACGGTGGAGCCGCGCACGAACTTCGCGGTGCTTCGCGTGCAGCAGGACCTGCGCGGCGGCGAGGCGGACGTCGGCGTGATCTTCACCGCGGTGAACCGGGAGCTCGACCCCTGGACCGAGCCGTGGCTGCACCGGAGCGCCTACGTGGGCGGGGCGAGCTTCCGCAACCGCTTCGCCGGGAAGAACTACGAGGTGGCGGGCTCGTTCGCGGCGTCGCGCGTGGCCGGCTCACCCGAGGCGCTCGCGCTCACGCAGCGCAGCTCGGTGCACTACTACCAGCAGCCGGGCGACGACCCGGCGGTCGACTCCACCGCAACCTCCCTCGGCGGATACGCCGCGCAGATAAAGGTCGGCAAGCAAGGAGGCGGCATCACGCGCTTCGAGTCCAGCCTGGTCCGGCAATCAGCGGGCTTCGAGGTGAACGACCTCGGCTACCTGCGGCGCGCGGACATCACGGATTGGAGCACCTGGGCGGCGCTCTCCTTCCAGTCACCCACGAAGGTGTACCGGTGGGCGCAGGTGAACGGGAACATGTGGCATCACTGGAACACGTCCGGCGACCACCTCGAGACCGGCGTGAACCTCAACGGCCACATGGGGCTGCCCAACAACTGGAACGTCCACCTCGGCGGTACGCTCGACCACCTGGGCGCGTCGCTCTGCGACCGCTGCACGCGCGGCGGGCCGCTCCTGCGGCAGAACGTGGGCTTCTTCCCGTGGGGCGGCGTCAACGGCGACAGCCGCAAGGCGATCGTGCCGGGCATCTGGCTCAACGCGGGCTATTGGGACGGCGGCAGGAGCTCCAACGCCTCCCTCAGCCCCTACCTGAACTTCCGCGCCTCCACACGCCTGGGCGGCAGTCTGGGCGCCGACATCTACCGCGCGCACGACAACACGCAGTGGTTCGGCAACTTCACCGAGGACGGCGACACGCACTACACCTTCGGGCACCTCGACCAGCGCCAGGTGTCGCTGAACCTGCGGGTCAACTACACGCTCACGCCCGACCTCACCTTCGAGTTCTACGGGCAGCCCTTCACGAGCTCCGGCACGTACACGGACGTGCGCGAGGTCAGCGCCACGCCCCGCGCCGCCGCCTACGACGACCGCTTCGTCGCCTTTGCGGCGCCGGACGACGCGGCCACTTCGTTCTCGTTCAGCCAGCTGCGCACGAACGCGGTGGTGCGCTGGGAGTACCGGCCGGGCTCCACGCTCTTCCTGGTGTGGGCGCACGGGCGCGAGCAGTATGACGAGGACGTGGCGCGCCGCACGTGGCACGCGGACTTCCGCGACCTCCTCGACCGGCACCCCGACAACACGTTCCTGGTGAAGGTGGCCTACTGGCTGAACCGGTAGACGGTGTCCGTCACGATCGGCGGGACGAGGGGGTCGGGCGGCCGGTGCCGCCCGACCCCTCTCGTCGGTCCGGCTATTCGGAGCCGTCCCCGGAGGTCGCGGCCAACCGCGCGGACGCGCCGCGCAGCACGGACTGGATGTCCACGCCCACGGCCGAGGAGATCGCCTCGACGGTACCGAGCGCGCCGTGCACCCGCTGGTTCACCGCGTTGCTGACCCCCTGGCCGCTCCCCCCGTCGATCACCACCACGCGATCGATGTCCACCCCCTCCACGGCCGCCACCGAGGTGGCGAGCAGCTCGGGGAGCTTCTCCGCGAGCAGGACCGCGAACGCCTGGTCGCCACCCGCCTGCACCTGCTCGTAAAGCATGTGCAGGACCTGCGCGCTCGCGCGCCCCTTCTCGAGCACCGGCGCCGCCTCACCTTCGGCGCGCGCCTTGGCCGCGGCGCGCTCGGCGTTCGCGGGCTCCACGACGTCCGCCTGCAGCCGCAGCTTCTCACGCTCCACGCGCCGGATCTCCAGCGCCTTCTGCGCCTCGACCTCCGCTTCCTGGGCCTTCACCTGCGCGGTGCGCTCCACGATCTGCGCTTCACGGTCGAGCTCGGCCTTGCGCACGCGGAGCTGGTTCTGCGCCTCCGAGATCCGGACCGCCGCTTCGGCCTCCTTGATCTCCGCGATCTGCCGGGCGGCCGCCTGGCGCTGCCGCGTCTCCGCCGTGGCGTCGGCCTCGGCGATCTCCGCGTCGCGCACCGCCTCGGCCGCACGCTTGCGCCCGATGGCCTCGAGGTAGCCACGCTCGTCGCTCACGTTCTGGATCTTGAGGACGTCGAGGTGGAAGCCGAGCGCCGCCAGGTCCTCGCCCGCGTCCTCCGCGAGGGCGCGCGCGAAGCCGAGGCGATCCTCGTTCACCTCCTCGGGCGTGAGGGTGGCCAGCACGCCGCGCAGGTTCCCCATGAGCGTGTCCTTGGCCAGGCTCCAGATCTCGTCCTCGCTCTTCCCCAGGAGCCGCTCGACGGCGTTGTTGAAGATCGCCTCCGGCTGCGACGCGATCTTCACCGCCGCGATCGCCTCGATGTTCAGCGGGATGTTGCCCTTCGAGAAGGCGTTGGCCACCGAGATCTCGACCGGGAACGTCTCGAGCGAGATGTGCTGGACGGACTCCAAGATCGGCACGCGCAACGTGCGCCCGCCGATCACGGAGCGGTAGCCGACCCGCTCGCCCGAGATCAGCTTCCGCTCCCGGCCGGTCAGCACCGCGGCCCGGTTCGGCGGCACGATCACGATGAGCGCCCGGATCGTGGTCACCGCCACGATCACCGCTGCCAGGATCGCGACCGCGATGGCGAATCCGCCGTTGATAAAATCAGGATTCATCAGACCCTCCAGATCCACTTCCGAGAAGACCTTCCTTCGATTCCGCGAACGGCGTCATGCGCCGAGGAGCTCCTTCGGCAGGGGCGCGACGAGCGCGACGCCTTTGTGCATCTCCACCACGACCACGGATCGCCACGTCGCGGGATCGCCCTGGTCGGCGGCCGAGGCATGCGGCAGGGCACGCAGCTCGATCGTGTGCCCGAGCGTCTCCACTACGACCTTGCCGCCCGCGCCGGCGAGGGGGAGCGTCACCCGGGCGGCGTGACCGACGAAGGCGTCGTCGCCGGCGACCGCGCCCGACTCGGAGTGCCGCACCCACCCGAACGCCGCGTTGATGAGCGAGCCCGAGAGCACGCCCCCGGCCACCGCGAACGCGGCGGTCGTCACGGACGAGGCGATGGGGACCACCCAGGTGAGAAGCGTGCCCACCGCACCGAACCCGAAGAGGGAGTAGGTCACCGTCCGCACCGAGAAGATCTTGGCGGCGACCGCCCCGGCGTGCGGGCCGTCGCCCCCCGCGTCGACGTGGCCGATGTCGCCGGCGTGGGCCGGCGCCGCTTCCAACTCGAGGTGCCCGGCGTCGGCCTCGAAGTGCATGTCGGTGTCGAGGGCGACGTCGGTATCGAGGGAGACGTCCGTCGACAGGTCCACGTCGCCGTGTCCCCCGAACAGATCTCCGAGGAGGGAGAGTCCCAGGAACCCGCCACCGAGGACGAGCGAGAACACGTAGAAGGCGACCATCTGATGGGTAGGTACGGGTCTCGCGGGAGGGGCCTTCACGGGCAAGATCGGTCCGCGTGTCGATCGGCGACAGGGGCAGGGCGGAGATTGGCGGACAACCTCCACCCGCGCGACGCTCGGCGAGGCGCTGCTCCGCCGGTCATGCGCACCCCCGCCCGTGTCCACACCCGGGTGCTTGACCTAAAATCCTTAGACCATTAGCATTGCTCTAAGATTCTTAGGCCAAAGGACCGGAGATGCCCGACGACGCCCTCGCCGTCATCAAGGGAACGCTCGAGTTCCTCACCCTGCGCACGCTCGCGGGGGGACAGGAGATGCACGGCTTCCAGATCCTCGAGTGGATCCATCGCGCCACGCGCGAGGACCTGCAGGTCGAGGAGGGTGCGCTCTACCCCGCCCTCCACCGCATGGAGAAGCGGGGGTGGCTCGCCGCGCGATGGGACACGTCGGAGCGCGGACGGCGCGCGAAGTACTACCGCCTGACGGCGGCGGGGCGCGCGGCGCTGAGCGAGGAGGAGGCGCGCTGGGCGCGCTACGTCACCGCGGTCGAGCGCATCGCGCGGCCCCAGGAGGCGAGATGAACCCGGTGCGCGGGAAGCGGTTCGACGACGAGATCCGCCATCACATCGAGGAGCGGACCGAGCGTCTGGTCGCCGGCGGGATGGACCCGGAGGAGGCACGACGCGAGGCCGAGCGCGTGTTCGGCGACGTGCGCGCGGTGCGCTCCGAGCTCGAGCGGATCGAGGCGCCCGCGCGGAGCGGCCTCGCGCTCCTCCTCGACCGGCTGGGGCACGACCTCGCGTTCACGGCGCGACAGCTCCGGCGCGCGCCGGGGTTCGCGGCCGTCGCGGTGCTCACGCTCGGGCTCGGGATCGGCACGGCGACCGCGATCTTCGGGCTCGTGAAGGCCGTGGTGCTCGACCCGCTCCCCTATCCGCAGGCGGACCGCATCGTCGTCTTCAACGAGGAGACGCCCGACGGCGCGCGCTTCTCCGTGTCCGAGCCCGACTTCGAGGACTTCCGCGACCGGGTGCGCTCGCTCGACCTCCTCGCCGTCCTCAGTAGATCCGACCTCACGCTCGTCGCGGACGGGCGCCCGACGAACGTTGTGGCCGCGCTCGTGTCCGGGAGCTTCTTCCCGCTCTTCGGCGGCACACCGGAGATCGGGCGCGCGTTCACCGACCGTGAGTCCGGCCGCGACGCGCGCAGCCTGGTGGTGGTGAGCCACGCCTTCTGGCAGGAGCACCTCTCGGCCGACCCGGACGTCGTGGGCCGGAGCCTCGTGCTCGACGACACCCCGTACGAGATCGTCGGCGTCGCGCCGCGGGGGTGGTCGCCGCTCCTGGCCGGGGCCGACGTGTGGATCCCGATCCCCTTCACCGATCCCGATCGGACCGACCACACCCTGGCGGCCGTCGGCCGTCTGGCCGCCGGGGCCACGCTGGAGAGCGCCCGCACCGACGCGCGGAACGTGGCGGCCGAGCTCGGCCGCGAGAACCCGGAGACGAACCGGGGATGGAGCGTCCAGCTCCGCTCCCTGCGCGAGGACCTCCTCGGCCCGGCACGCATCCAGGCGGGGTGGGTGCTCCTCGGCGCCGTCGGGCTCCTCCTGCTGCTCGCGTGCGCGAGCGTGTCGAACCTCCTCCTGGCGCGCGCGGGCGGGCGCCGCCGCGAGATGGACCTGCGCGTCGCCCTGGGCGCGGGCCGCACGCGCCTCGTGCAGCAGCTCGTCACCGAGAGCCTCGTGCTGGCGGGCTTCGGCGCGCTCGTCGGGATCCTGCTCGCCCACGTCTTCCTCCCGGTGCTCAAGCACGTCAGCCCCGCGGATACGCCGCGCATCGACGAGGCGTCGATCGACGCGGTCGTGGCCGCCGCCGCGGTGGCCATGGCCCTCGTCACCGGTCTCGTCTTCGGGCTCGCGCCCGTGGTGCACGTGCTCGGCGGGAGCCGCGGCGACTCCGCGCGCGCCGCGGGGCACGTGGTCGGGGAGCGCGGCGAGCGGCTGCGCGCGGCGCTGGTCGCGGCCCAGGTCGCGGTGTCGCTCTGCCTGCTCTTCGGCACCGCGGTGCTCGGCGCGAGCTTCCTGCGCCTGCAACGCGTCGACTCGGGGATGGACGTGGACCACACGCTCGTGGTACCCCTCATGCTCTCCGGCGACCGCTACTCCGTACAGCAGCGCTCGGTCGTGCTCGACGGCGTGCACGAGCGCCTCGCGGCGCTCCCCGGCGTCGAGGCGGCCGGGAGCTCGAACATCCGTCCGTACAGCGGCGCGAACTCGGTGATCAACCTGAACGTCGAGGGGCGGGCGATCACGGCCGAGACCGCGCCCTGGGCACGGTGGCGGGCGGTGTCGCCGTCGTGGTTCGCGGCGGCCGACCTGGAGCTCCTCGATGGTCGCCTGCTCCGGCCGGCCGATGTCGACGAGAACGCCGAGTCCGTGGTGGTGGTGACGCGCACGCTCGCCCGCCAGCTCTTCGGGGACCCCGCGACCGCCGTGGGCCGGCGCGTCGCCTTCGGGTGGGACGGCGCGAACTGGCGCCGCATCGTCGGCGTCGTCTCGGACTTCGAGGATCTGGAGCTGGCGAGCACGCCGCCCGCCGCGCTCTTCTTCCCGTCGGGCGGCTACCTGAGCTGGGCGGTCTTCCTCGTGCGCTTCCGCCCGGACGCCCCGCTCGCGTCGGCGAGCGCGGTGCGCGCGGCCGTGTGGGCGGCGGACCCCTCGCTCCCCGTGCCCTCCGTCGCACGGCTCGCGGACCGCGTGAGCGCGTCGGTCGCGGGAGACCGCTTCGACCTCCTCGTGATGGGCGCGCTCGGCGTCGTGGCGCTCGTGCTCTCGGTCATGGCCATCTACGGCCTCATCCTCTTCGCAGTGCGGCAGCGCACGCGGGAGATCGGCGTGCGCCTCGCGCTCGGAGCGCGCTCGGGCGAGGTGATCGGCCTCCTCCTCCGGCGCGGGATGGCCATCACCGCCGCGGGCGTCGCGGTCGGCGCGATCCTCTCCCTGTCGCTCTCCCACTACCTGGACGAGCTGCTGTTCGGGGAGGCTGCCTCGCGTGTGCCCATGCTGCTCGCGGCAGCCCTCGCGGTTGCGCTCACGGCCGCGCTTGCGACGTGGCTCCCCGCTCGGCGCGCCACGAGGGTGGACCCGCGTGAGGCGCTCGGCGCGGAGTGAGCCCTCAGCCCTCGACGCCGGGCATCCTCACGGTCGCGCGAGCACCGTCGCCCGCCGGCCCGTGGGGCGATGGGATCGTCGACGGGTTCCCGTCGCGCAGCGCGTGGTAGGCCGGCGACATGATCTCGATCCCCGCCTCGGCGAAGGTGTCCTGCAGGTTCTGGTGCAGCGCGGAGTAGATCCCGGTCATCTGCTCGGGCACCGCGGTGTACGCGTTGATCTCGTAGCTCACCGCGTAGTCGCCGAGCGCGGTCTGGAGCACGAAGGGGGCCGGTGTGTCGAGCACCCCGTCGGTGCGCCGGGCCGCCTCCTTCATGACCTCGTGCACCTTCGTCCAGGGTGCGTCGTAGCCGATCGTGACCGTCGTGTGCAGGATCACGCCGCCCTCGCGCGCCGTGGTGCTGTAGTTGACGATGTGGCTCCCCAGCACCATGGAGTTCGGGATCGTGATCTCGACCTTCTTCGGCGTGCGGATGCGCGTCACGAGCATCCCGCGCTCGACAACGTCGCCCATGGTGTCCGAGATGCGCACGCGGTCCCCGATCTGGAAGGGACGCATGTAGATCAGCACCACCCCACCCACCACGTTCGACACGGCACCCGCCGATCCGAAGGTGAGCAGCAGCCCCAGGAACGCCGCCACGCCCTTGAACGCGTCGGAGCCGCTGTTGGGCAGATAGGGCCAGATGAGGATGACCGCGAACGCCGCGACGAGAACGCGAAGCAGATTGTAGGTGGGTATCGCCCAGTCCGCGTAGAACCCCGGGATGCGGATCGTGCTCTGGGCGACCGCCGAGAACACCATCCGCACGATCCTCAGCCCGTAGTAGGTGAGGACGACGATGACGGCGATGTAGAAGAGGCTCGGCAGGTACCCCACCACCGCCGCGAGCGCGACACGGGTCGGCTCCAGCGCGAGCGCGACGATGGTCTCGAGGAGCCCCTTGAGCAGATCCCGGATGTTGCGTGTGAGGAGCGAGCGTCGCAGCCCGGTGCGCGCCATCGCGGCGAGCGCGGAGGTCGCGGCCGCGGAGGAGCCGTGCGCGAGGGTGTCCTGAGCGGTGACCGTCAGGAGCGCGAGCTGACCGACCCACACCTCGGGCCGGGGGCCGTCGGTGACCACGCGCACCTCGGCGGAGTCGACGCCCTGTCGGCGCAGGTTCGCCAGCCGTTGGCTAACGGCGGCGGCACGGTCCGCGGCGGAGAACGGACCCAGCGATCCGTAGAGATACGCCAGCGTGTCACCGCGAAGCACCACGGCCGCGCTGTCCGGACGGGGCGGGCCCGGTGGCACCTGGCGCGCGGCGGCGGTGTCGGGCGTCGAGTCGCGCGCGGGGCCCGGCGCTGCTGCGCGGAAGCCGGAAGGACGGCGAGCAGTAGCGCGAGCGCTGCCGCCACGAGGGGAGAGCGTCGTGTGGGCAGGGCCGGCATGATGCCAGGTTAGACGGGCGGCATCCCCGGCGAAAGTGCGCCCACGGTGTCGGGCACCGTCCGAGCCGCGCGTGCGCGCGCGCTGTCCGCCGCCGCGCGCTGGGCCCCGACCCTCGCGCTGTCGGCCGCCGCACGCCGCGCGGCCTTGGCCGAATCAGCCGCCGCCTGCACCGCCTCGATCGAGTCGAGGACCGCCTTCCGCCCGGAGACCGGCACGATGCGGCTGGCGATGCGGATCGTGGGCTCCGTCCGGAAGCCGCCCACCGGCTCGAGCGCGGCCTCCGTATAGTGGCTCCCCGGGTTCCAGAGGACCCACTCGTCGACCCCGGCGTCGTAGGCGGCCTGGATCTGGGCCCGAACCTCCGGGGCGCCGTACGCCGGCTTGCCCAGCGTGAAGTCCTGCAGCCACGGGCGCGTGGCGCCGGCCCCCTCCACCTCTCCCGAGCGGCGGAGCGCGTCGCCGAGCGCGCGGCGCACGATCTCGTACGGGAAGGCATTCGGCTTCTGGAAGCCGAAGCTCCCCTCCCAGTAGTGGCTCGGATACACCATCGGGAGGGCCACGTCCACCGCGCCGATGAAGGACTCCCACACCTGGCCGATGCCGACGTCACGCGACGCCGACGCCGTCACGCCGAAGACGTCCGCGGTCACGCGCACCCCGAGCGGCGCGAGCTGCTCGTGGGCGTAGGTGAGGAACCCGCGGATGGCGTCGGGCTTGCTCGTCCCACCGGCGCCCGGATAGGACACCAGCTCCTTCTCGGCGGCCGGGATGTCGGGGAAACGTATGTAGTCCCACTGGATCTCGGGGAAACCCATCCCGACCACCTCGCGCGCGAGCGCGACGTGGTAGTCCCAGACGCGGTGGTCGTACGGGTTGAGCCAGACGATCCCCTTCCCGTCCTTGAAGACGCCACCGTTCACGTTCTGGATGGCCATCTCCGGATGCGCGGCGGTGAGGAGGGGGTCCTTCACGATCACGATGCGCGCGATCGGGTAGATCCCCTCGTCGTGCAGCCGGCGCAGGAGCCCCGGCAGGTCGGCGATGCGCCGCTCCTCCGTCGCTCCGATCTCGCGCGCCATCGGCACCTCGGTGCGGTGGCTGACGTAGCCGCTCGCGTCCTTGATGTCGATGACGAACGTGTTGATCTCCGTGCGCCGTGCGAGATCCACCAGCTCCTCGATGCGCCGCTTCGAGCCCGCGGCCCACGCGTTGAGGTAGATGCCGCGGATGTGGTCGGGGCGCTCGAAGTGGGGCGGCTCCTGCGCATCGCGCCTCTCTTCGGGATCCGTCGCGACGGCGTGGTCATCGGCCGCGTGGTCATCCGCAGAGTCGCCCGTGGCCCGGTCGTCCCCGTCTCCCGCGGCAGCCGCGGGATGCGTCCCCGGAGCGGCCTCTTCCGGCGCGGCGCTCGCCGTATGCGAGCTCCCGGAAGCGGGCTCGGGGGCCCGCTCGACGTCACCCGGCTCCGGCATCCGCGGGAGCGCGGCGGCGTCCGCGGTGTCGACGGGGCCGCCGTCCCCGGCGTTGCGCGCGAAGGCGGAGGGGCCCGCCTCGCACGCACCGAGCAGGGCGAGGAGCGCGAGGATGCCGGTCCGTCCGGAGGACGATCTCACGTCGACCGCCTCCCGGTCATGGGAGCGTTCTCGCGGATGTGGGGCGCGTGCATCATGGGCCAGGGTGTCGGGCGTGCGGCAGGAGGTCGTCCAGCAGCGTCGCCGAACGCTGCGCGGCTCCGAGATGGTACTGAATGTATCCGAAGTTACGCTCCCCCGCGTCGCGCCGTTCCGTTTCGCGGGAGAGCCAGAGCGTCAACGCGTCGGCCAGCGCGTCCGACCCGTCGACCTCCCTGGCCCCTCCTCCTGCAAGAAGCCGGCCCGCCGCTCGAGCGTTCTGGTGCCTGGGTCCGAAGGCCACGGGGAGGGCAGCCGCTGCCGGTTCCAGCACCGAATGCAGCCCCGCGTCGTGGAAGCCCCCGCCCACGTACGCGACGTCCCCCACCGTGTAGAGCTGGGCCAGGACGCCGACGCGGTCCACCACCACCGCGTCCACGCCTCGGGCGTCGGCACGCTCCTCGAAGTCCCCCAGCGTCGCGGCGCGCCACCCGTCGCGCTCGAGCCGATCCAGGAGGTCGCGCACGTGGCGCACGGTGGGCTCGTGCGGCGCGAGGACGACCCGCACGTCCGGGGCGCGCGCGCGCGCCCGGGCGGCGGCCGGGAGCAGCACGGCCTCGTCGGCGGGCCACGTGGAGCCGGCCACCACCGTCGGGCGGCGATCCGCGTGGAAGGGCCTTAGCCACGGAGCCTCGGGATCGGCGGCCCGCGCGCGCTGGGCCGCCGAGTCGATCCCCGGATCCCCGGTCACGTGCAGCGCGTCGGAGGGCACGCCGAGCGCGCGGAACCCCTCGGCGTCGGCCTCGTCGATCGCGCCCACGAGCGTCATGGCGCGCCAGACCGGACGGAGGAGCGCGCGCGCCGGCCACCGGCCCCGCCCCGATCCCGGCGGCACGGCTCCCCCGACGAGCGCGACCGGCACGCCCCGGCGCCCGGCCTCGTCCACCAGGACCGGCCAGGCCTCGGTCTTGGTGAAGACCAGCACGTCCGGCGCGATCGCGTCGAGCACGCGCCCCATCTCGTCGCGAAGGTCCCAGGGCAGATAGCCCGCCACGTCGGCCGGCATCCGCCGCGCCAGATCCACGGCCGACGGGGAGAAGTGCGTGTAGACGACCTGGAGCTCCGGTCGCAGCCCACGCCATGCCTCGAGCACCGCGCGCGCCTGCAGCCCCTCGCCCACCGACGGCGCGTGCAGCCACGCGCCGGCCCGCCCCCGCTCCCGCGCGCCGGCGCCCCACGCCACGAGGCGGGTCGCGGCGTCCCGGCGCCCCGCGATCGCCCGCGCGAGCTTCGACTCGCCGCCCGCCAGCATCGGCGCGACGCCCCGGAGGATCCGCTGCGCCGCTCGATACGGGAGGAAGGCGGGATTCATGGCGCGGACGATATAGATTCAGGCCATGACGTTCCAGATCACCGTGCGCTACGGCGTGCGCCATCAGCGCTACCACACCTACACGGTCGAGGCCGCGGACGCCCGCGAGGCCCTCGCCAGGGCGGCGCGGGCCATGCCCGACGAGGTCGTGGCGGAAGCGGACCTCGTGGAGGTGCGCGTGGCGGTCGACCCCGAACGAAGGGAGTACGTCGGCGACGGCTGAGGCCCTCGAAGCCGCGCGCGGCCGAAGAAGGCGCGCCGCTCGCCCGTAGTGCGTACACCCTGCCCGCGGAACACACGAAACCACGACAAATCGTTCCCCCCACGTCGGAGGACCGCACCCATGGCCCCTATCATCCTCGCCGTCATCGCCATCGTACTGGGCGCGGTGATCCGCTCGGTCGGACCGTCCATCGGCAAGTCGGCCGGCGCCGCCCGCCTGGCCGGGTACGGCTTCATGATCGTCGGCCTCCTCCTGGCGGCCTCGAACACGGTGGCCGTGATCTCGGTCGGGGAGGTCGGCGTCCAGCACTTCCTCGGCAACATCTCCACGGCCGCGCTGGAGCCGGGCGTCCACGTGATCAACCCGCTGGCGAGCATCGAGAAGATGTCGATCCGCGAGCAGAGCTTCCCGCAGGACGGCGGCATCGAGCAGATCGACGCGCAGACCAGCGAGCAGCTCAACGTCGCGCTCGAGGTGTCGATCCTCTACCGGCTCGATCCGGCGCACGCGCCCGACCTCTACCGACGCATCGGCTCGGAGAGCCAGATCAAGTCGCGCATCGTGCTGAACGCGGTGCGCAACGGCGTGCGCGACGCGGTGGCGACCAAGTCGATCAACGACATCTTCTCTCCGAACCGGCGGGAGATCGCCCAGGACATGAAGACGGCCATCCAGGCGAAGGCCGGCGACCGCATCGAGGTGCTGGAGGTCTTCGTGCGCGACGTGCAGGCGCCGCCCAAGGTGCGCGAGGCGATCGAGGAGAAGCAGCAGCGCGAGCAGAACGTGGCTGCCGAGCGCTTCCAGACGGAGATCATCCAGGAGCGCGCGCGCCAGGCCATCGAGCAGGCGAAGGGCGTCGCGGAGGCGCAGCACATCATCTCCGAGGGGCTCACGCAGGCGTATCTGACGTATCACTACATCGAGGAGCTGGCGAAGCTGCCGGCCGGCTCCGTGGTCTACGTCCCGACGGAGGGAGGCGTGCCGCTCATGCGTCAGATCAACCTGGGAGGCAACCGCTGAGCCCGCGGGTGCCGTCCATCCCTTCATGACCGCCACCTCGGCGAGCGCGACCCCGACCGCCCCCGTGACCCGCCCCGGCGCCGCGGGGGCGGTCGCGGCGGCCTGGCTGCTGTCCCTCGCGTTCGACGTCTTCCTGCACGCGGGGGTGCTCGCGCGCCTCTACGCGCGGCCGGGCCCCGCGCTCCTCCCTCCGGGCGAGGCGTTCGCGCGCATCCCGCTGGGCTACGCCTCCTTCCTCGTGCTGACCCTCGCGCTCTGGTGGCTCCTTCGGCGCCTCGACGTGCGCGGAGCGCTCGACGGCGCGCGCGCGGGGCTCTTCTCCGGCCTCGTGCTCTGGGGGGCGTGGACGCTCGGGCTCTACTCGATCAGCCGCTTCCCCGCGGCCCTCCTCGGCGGCTGGTGGCTGGGGCAGGCGGCCGAGCTGGCGCTCGCCGGCGCGGTGCTCGGCGCCGCCAACGCCGGCATGTCGCGGGGGAAGCTCTTCGTGAAGGTGACGCTGGCGGTCGTCGTGCTCCTGGTGGCCACCGTCGCCCTGCAGGCGCTGGGCCTCGCTCCACCGATGGAGACGGTGGGCGCGGCCGGATGACGACGGGTGCGGGGGGGAAGGGCCGGCGCGGGCGCGTGATCCGCTGGACGGTCGTCGTGGTGTGCCTGGGGCTCGCGGCCGGATGCTGGGCGTGCTCGCCGATCTACGTGATGAAGGCCGGGCTCGCCGAGGCGAAGATCCTGCGCGCGCGCAGGCCGATCCCCGAGGTGATGACCGACTCCACCACGGATGCCACGACGCGCGACAAGCTGGCCTGGCTGTGGCAGGCGCGGACCTTCGCGGCGGACGAGCTCGGCATCGACGTCGGCGACGCGTACACGCAGTACACCGAGCTCGACAGCGACACGCTGTCGATGGTCCTGTCCGCGGCGGAGAAGGACCGGCTCGTCCCGAAGACCTGGTGGTTCCCGATCGTCGGCGCCGTCCCCTACAAGGGGTACTTCGACGAGGGCGACGCGCGCGCGGCGGAGGCGGAGCTCGAGAAGGACGGCTTCGACACGTACCTGCGCCCGACGTCGGCGTTCAGCACGCTCGGGTGGTTCAACGATCCGGTGCTCTCGTCCATGCTGCACACGGACGACGTCGAGATGGTGGAGACCGTCCTGCACGAGCTCTCCCACCGGCACCTGTTCGTGCCGGGCCACGTGGACTTCAACGAGAGCTACGCGACCTTCATCGGCCGCGTCGGGGCGATCCGCTTCTTCTGCACGCGCCCCGGCGGCGGGCCGGACACCGTGAAGTGCGCGCGCGCCGAGGCGCGCTGGCGCGACTTCCAGCGCTTCAGCGTCTTCGTGGACGGGCTGGTGGCCGACCTCGAGGCCGTCTACGGACGGTCCGACCTGACGCGCGAGCAGAAGATCGAGGGGAGGGAGACGGTGTTCGCCGAAGCCCTGCGCGCGTTCGACGCGAACGTGGCGCCGACCTTCGAGAGCATCGGCTTCGGCGGCTTCCGCGACACGCCGCTGAACAACGCGACCCTGCTCGCGCGCATCCGGTACTACCACCGCCTCCCCGACTTCGAGCGGCTGCTCACGGCGGACGGCGGGGACCTGAAGAAGGTGCTGGCCGACCTGAAGGCCGGCGTGGGCGGGGTGGAGGATCCGTTCGAGCTGCTTCCGACGGGGGAGGATGGAGGATGAGTCGAGGGAGAGGATGGGTGGTGCCGGCCGGGCTGCTTTGCTCGCTGGCGGTGGGGGCGGCTCGCGGCGGCGCGCAGACGACGTCGTACCTGGTGGACCTCGAGCACCGCGCCGACGACCGGTTCCGGGTCGAGGTGGACGTGGACGGGCTGGGCGCGGCGGACTCGATCTTCCAGTTCGCGGCCACCGCACCGGGCACGTACCAGATCATGGACATCGGCCGCTACGTCGAGCACTTCACGGCGCTCGACGTGAGCGGAGCCGAGGTGGCGACCGCGCAGGTGTCCACGAACCAGTGGCGGCTCTCGGACCCGGCACGGGTGCGCACCGTTCGCTACGCGGTCGCCGAGACGTGGGACACGCCGGTCGCCGAGCACGTCCCCTACCTCATGTGCGGCACGTCCATCGAGGCCGACAACGTGTTCCTGAGCCCGCACGCGGTGCTCGGATATCCGGCACGCCGCCAGGACCGGCCCGTGCGCGTGCGCTTCCTGCGACCCGACGACTGGAAGGTCGGCTCCGCCCTGGTGCCCGACGCCGACGGTTGGTACCACGCCGACGACTACGACCAGCTCGTCGATTCCCCGTTCCTCATGGGGAGCACGCTCACCGAGGCCACCCTCTCCGTGGGCGACGTTCCCGTGGAGGTGTGGGTCTACTCGAAGACCGGGAAGATCCGGGCCGCGAACCTCCTGAGCAGCATGCGCGCCATGCTCACGTCGGCCGGGAAGTTCCTGAACGGCCTCCCCGTGGACCGCTACGCGTTCCTCTGGCACTTCGAGGACACGAGCATGGGTGCCTGGGAGCACAGCCATTCGTCGGACTACGTGCTCGCCGAGCCGCAGATGTGGACGCCCGCGGTGGGACGGAACCTCACGGACATCGCGGCGCACGAGTTCTTCCACGTGATGACGCCGCTGAACATCCACAGCGAGATCATCGAGCACTTCAACTTCGTGCACCCGACGCCGTCGCAGCACCTGTGGCTGTACGAGGGCGTGACCGAATGGGCCTCGGACGCCATGCAGCTCCGCTCGGACCTGGTGCAGCTTCCGGTCTACCTGGACAAGCAGATCGAGAAGATCGTCGCCGACCGCACGTACTTCGACCCGAGCTACTCGCTCCGCCGGCTCGCGCTCACCTCGTACACGGACGCGGGCCAGCAGCAGTACGGCAACATCTACCAGCGGGGCGCGATCGTCGCGGGGCTCCTCGACATCAGGCTGCTGGAGCTGTCGGGCGGGCGGCGGGGGCTGCGCGAGCTGATCCTCGAGCTGGCCGACCGTTACGGGAAGGATCGGCCCTTCCCCGAGGACCGCTTCTTCGACGTCGTCACCGAGATGACGTTCCCCCAGATCGGCGATTTCTTCGACCGCTACGTGAAGGCGGCCGAGCCCCTGCCCATCGCCGAGTACTACGCCAAGCTCGGCATCCGCTTCGTGGACGGCTCCCCCCCGCGCTTCGAGATCGCGCCGGACGCGACCCCGGCACAGGTCGCGCTGCGCGAGGCCTGGCTGCGGGGGCGCCCCACGGCGTAGCGGCGAGGAGCGCGTCGGCACCGATGCGGGGTCCGGAAGATCGGTCTTGCCGTCTAGTATGTCAGTCACTATAGTGGGCGCCATACTACTCGAGGAGTTCGTATGCCGCGTCCCGAGGACTTCCTGCCGCTCACGCCCCTCTCCTTCCACGTCCTGGTGGCCCTGCGCCGGGGCGCGCGGCACGGCTACGCGATCGGCGCGTCCATCGAGGAGACGTCGAACGGGGCGCTCAGCCCGACCACGGGGAGCCTGTACCAGGGGCTCAAGCGTCTCCGCGAGGAGGGCCTGATCGAGTCGGCGCCGGAGCCTGCGGGCGAGCGCTCGGGTGGACCACCGCGCCTGTACTTCCGCCTGAGCGGGCTCGGACGACGCGTGGCAGGCCTGGAGGCAGCGCGGCTGGAGAGGCTCGTGACGCTCGCCCGGGAAGCGGAGATCCTCTCCTGATGTCCGGCGTCGTGACACCGGCATGAGCGGCCCGGACGTGGACGGACCTCCGAGCGGGCCGCTGGCGCGCCTGTGCCTCGCCGCCTTCGACGCCCTGATCCGCCTGTGGCCCGCGGACGAGCGCGCCGAGTTCGGCCCGAGCATGCGCGCCATGCTCGAGAGCCGTCTGCGCGAGCGGCGGGGATCCATCGGAGCACGCCTCGTGCGCGCGGCGCGCGAGCTCTCCTCCGTCGCGTGGCAAGGCGTGGCCGCACGCTCCCGCCACCGGGCCGGGCGCGGTCCGGGCCTCGGCTCCTGGACGCTCGACGTGCGCTACGCGCTCCGCTCCCTCGTGCGCCGGCCCCGATTCTCCCTCCTGGTGTTCGCGACGCTCGCGCTCGGGCTGGGTCTCGCGGTGTCGGCGTTCGCGGTGATCGAGGCCACGGTGCTGCGGCCGCTCCCCTTCCCGGAGGGGGACCGCCTGGTGGGCTTGTGGAGCGGGCGGAATGGAGCGCCCACGCCCTGGGGCAACCTGAGCTGGCTCGACCTCATGGACCTGCGTGCGGGCGCGACCACCTTCGCCGCCATGGGAGGGCACACGACGCCGTCCACCGCGGCCGTCGCCGGACGCGATCGGCCTTCGCTCGCCACGGTGATCGAGGTCACGCCCGGGTTCTTCGAGACGCTCCAGCTCCGCCCCGAGCGGGGCCGGCTGCTCCAGCCGGCCGACCAGGAATCCGCGGACGTGGCGCTGATCTCGCACGCGGCGTGGGTGTCCCGCTTCGGCGCGGACCCCGACGTGATCGGCGCCATCGTGACCGTGGACGACCGTCCCGTGCGCATCGTGGGGGTGCTTCCGCCGGCGGCCCGCTTCTATCCTGCGGCCGACGTGGCGCTCTGGCTCCCCTACGCCCCCGCTGACCAGAGCCGGGGATCGCGCAACCTCGTGGTGGTCGGGCGGCTGGCCCGCGCGGGGGGACTCGAGGAGGCGGGCGCCGAGATCCGGACGCTCATGGCGGGCCTCGCGGCCGCGTACCCCGACTCGGACGAGGGCCTCTCCGCCCAGGTCCGTCCCCTGGCAGAGCAGATGATGGGCGCGGAGGTCCCCCACGTCCTCCGCCTCCTCCTGGCCGCGACGCTCGCGATCCTCCTGCTCGCGACCGCCAACGTGGCGGGCCTCGTCCTCGCCCGGGCGCAGGAGCGCTCCGCGGAGCTGGCCGTGCTCGTGTCCCTGGGGGCGTCGCGCCTCCGGCTGCTCCGTCCACTCCTCCTGGAGAGCCTCGTCCTGGCCGTCGCGGGAGGGGGCGCGGCGATCGCGATGGCCCGCTGGCTCCCCGCGGCCGTGCTCGCGCACGCGCCGCTGACCGTGCCCCGCGCCGCCGAGGTGCGCCTCGACGGACTCGTGCTCCTCTCCGCCGTGGTGGGCACGCTCGTCGTCGCGGCCCTGGCGTCCGTCGCGCCCGCCTGGAGCGTGGTGGACCGCACCCTGCACGCCTCGCTCGGCGGCGGGCGCGGATCCTCCCCGGCCCGCTCGGCGCTACGCGCCCGCGAGGGTCTCGTGGTGGCGCAGGTGGCAGGGGCGCTCGTCCTGCTCACGGCCGCCGGGCTCACGATCCGGAGCCTCGAGAAGCTCACGGCGGTGGATCCGGGGTTCGACGCGACGCGCGTGGCCGAGGTGAGCCTGCGACTGGAGCGCGCGCGCTATCCGCACGCGGAGGATCTGTTCGGCTTCCAGGACGCGCTCGTCGCGACGCTCTCGGGGCTCGGCGGCGTGGAGCGCGTCGCCGCCGTGAGCATGGTGCCGTTCGGCGGCGGCGGCCTGTGCGACGCGTTCGGGCCGGACGGTGCGGACCCGGTATCGGACTGCGTCCAGTACCGCTCCGTCACACCGGGCTATTTCGCCGCCATGGGGATCCCCCTGGTCCAGGGGCGCGACGTCGATGCCGAGGACGGTGGGGACGCGCCCCTCGTGGCCGTGCTCAGCCGCTCGGCGGCCGCCCTGGCCTTTCCGCAAGCCGACGCGCTCGGACGGATCGTCGCCGGCCGGGGTGAGCGTTGGCGCGTGGTCGGCGTGGTGGAGGACAGCCGGCTCGCGGACCTGGCGGGCGACGTGCCCGCCGCGGTCTACCTGCCGTTCCGCCAGGCGCCCTTCCGCCTCGTCACCGCGGTCGTGCGTGCCCGCGACCCTCGAGCCGTCGCCTCGGCGCTGCCGGGTGCGGTGTGGTCGGTCGACCCGCAGCTCGCGGTCAGGGACGCGCGCACCCTCGCGGAGCTCGTGAGCGGCTCCGCGTCGGCGCACCGCTTCCGCGGGCTGCTCTTCGGCGGGGCGGGAGCCGTCGGGCTCTTCGTCGCGATGCTCGGCGTCGCCGGCCTGCTCCTGCAGCTCGTGAGCCAGCGTCGCCGGGAGATCGGCGTGCGCATGGCGCTCGGCAGCACCCGCTCCGCAGTCGTGCGCTCCGTGCTCGCCCGGGCGCTCCTCCCGACCGCGATGGGCATCGTCCTGGGGCTGGGGGGATCCCTGCTGACCGGGCGCGTGCTCGCGGGGTTCCTCTTCGGCGTCTCGGCCTTCGATCCGGCGACCCTCGCTCTCGCCGCGACGGCCCTGCTCCTGGCGGCCCTTCTCGCGGCCGTCGTTCCCGCACGCAACGCGGCCGCCGTGGATCCCGTCCACACCCTGCGCGCCGAGTGAGGTCCCGCCCGCCGGGCGGCCTTGGGCCCGACCCCCGGCTCGTGTAGCTTGGGGGCTCCCGCGCGCGGGCCCGCACGAGGACCAGGTGCGCGCTTTCGACCTCCGTAGTCACGCACCACCATGTCCAGCGAAGAGAGAGACGCCTACACCCCGTCGCGCGTGGAGGAGAAGTGGCAGCGCCGGTGGGAGGAGCGTGGCACGAACACGTTCTCCCGGGACGGTCTGACCACGGCCGAGCGGCCGTTCTACAATCTCATGATGTTCCCCTACCCCTCGGCCGAGGGGCTCCACGTGGGCAACATCTACGCGTTCACGGGCGCCGACGTGCACGGCCGCTACCAGCGCATGCGCGGGCGGACCGTCTTCGAGCCGATCGGCTTCGACGCGTTCGGGATCCACTCGGAGAATTTCGCGCTCAAGCGCGGCGTCCATCCGATGGACCTGATCCCGTCGAACGTCGCGAACTTCACCCGCCAGCTCCGCCGCATCGGCGGGATGTTCGACTGGGAGCACGCCGTCAACACGACGGACCCGTCCTACTACAAGTGGACGCAGTGGATCTTCCTGCAGCTCTTCAAGGCCGGGCTGGCCGAGCGGAAGGAGGCTCCGGTCAACTGGTGTCCGTCGTGCAAGACCGTGCTCGCCAACGAGCAGGTGATCGCCGGCGCGTGCGAGCGCTGCGGCACGCCGGTCGAGCAGCGGCGCATCGCGCAGTGGTTCTTCAAGATCACGCAGTACGCCGAGCGGCTGCTCCACAACCTGTCGAAGATGGACTGGTCGGACACGACGCGCGCGGCGCAGACCAACTGGATCGGGCGCAGCGAAGGCGCGCGCCTGCGCTTCCCGGTCCTGGACGCCCGGGGCGACGCCGCCGGCCAGGAGATCGAGGTCTTCACCACGCGCCCGGACACCGTGTTCGGCGCCACCTACATGGTGCTGGCGCCCGAGCACCCGCTCGTGGACGTCCTCACGGACGACGCGCACCGTGACGCGGTGCAGGCCTACCGCGAGGAGGCGACGCGCAAGGACCTGGTCGCGCGCCAGAAGGTGGACAAGACCAAGACCGGCGTGTTCTCCGGCGGGCACTGCCGCAACCCGGCCACCGGGGAGGCCATCCCCGTGTGGATCGCGGACTACGTCCTGATGGAGTACGGCACCGGCGCGATCATGGCGGTGCCCGGGCACGACACGCGCGACTTCGAGTTCGCCACGCAGTTCGGCCTGCCGATCGTGCGCGTCGTGGCCGGCCCGGACGCGGACGCGGCCACGCCGCTCTCCGAGGCGTACGTCGGGCCGGGCGCCCTCGTGAACTCGGGCGAGTTCGACGGCACCGACGTCTCCGAGTCGGTGCGCGTCGTCACCGGGTGGGCGGCGCGCCAGGGTTGGGGCGAGCTGGCGATCAACTTCAGGCTGCGCGACTGGTGCATCTCCCGGCAGCGCTACTGGGGACCGCCGATCCCGATCGTGCACTGCGGGAAGTGCGGCCCCGTGGGCGTGCCCGAGAGCGAGCTCCCGGTCGTGCTCCCGCGCGTCGAGGACTTCAAGCCGGACGACACGGGCGTCAGCCCGCTGGCGCGCGTCGAGGCGTGGTACCGCACCACCTGCCCGGAGTGCGGGGGCGAGGCGCGACGCGAGACCGACGTCTCCGACACGTTCCTGGACTCGGGGTGGTACTTCCTGCGCTACCCGTCGACGGACTTCGACGACAAGCCCTTCGACCAGGTGATCACGAAGCGCTGGCTCCCGGTGGACACGTACATCGGGGGCAACGAGCACGCGGTGCTGCACCTCCTGTACTCGCGCTTCCTGACCATGGTGCTCCACGACCTCGGCTACCTCGACTTCGAGGAGCCGTTCACGGTCTTCCGCGCGCACGGGCTGATCATCGCCGAGGGCGCGAAGATGTCGAAGAGCAAGGGGAACGTCGTCGTGCCGGACCCCATCATCGAGGAGTTCGGCGCGGACACGTTCCGCACGTACCTGATGTTCCTGGGTCCGTTCGAGAGCGGCGGCGACTACAGGCAGGAGGGGATCCAGGGGCCGTTCGGCTTCCTGCATCGGCTGTGGGACACCGTCGTGGCCGCCGGCGACGGCGAGCCCGACCCCGCGGTGGAGCGCAAGCTGCACCAGACCATCAAGCAGGTCACGCAGCAGCTCCCGGATCTCCAGTACAACACGTCCATCGCCGCGATGATGGAGTACCTGAACGCCGTGCGCGCGGGCGGCCGTGCGGCGGTGCGCACCGAGGTGGAGCCGCTGGTCGCGCTGGTCGCGCCGTTCGCGCCGCATCTGGCCGAGGAGCTCTGGGAGCGCCTGGGCCACGACGCGGGCATCTTCGACGGGGCCAACTGGCCCGCCTGGGACGAAGCGAAGACCGTCGAGGATACGGTGAACGTGGCCGTGCAGGTGAACGGCAAGCTGCGCGGCACCATCGCGGTGGCGCGGGGCGCGGAGCAGGTGGACGTGGTGGGCGCGGCCCGGGCGGAGGAGAACGTGGCGCGCCACCTGAGCGGCACGACCGAACGGAAGGTCGTCTTCGTGAAGGACCGACTCGTCAACTTCGTGGTGTCATGAACCCCATCGAACGACTCGCCATCGACGCGGTGCGCGTCCTCTCCATGGACGCTGTGCAGCAGGCCGATTCCGGACACCCCGGCACGCCGATGGCGCTCGCGCCGATCGGGTACGTGCTCTTCCATCGGCACCTGCGCCACAACCCGAGGAACCCGGGGTGGCCGGACCGCGACCGCTTCGTGCTCTCGGCGGGCCACGCCTCCATGCTCCTGTACTCGCTCCTGTACCTGAGCGGATACGACGTCAGCGAGGACGATCTCCGGCACTTCCGCCAGTGGGGATCCGCAACGCCCGGTCACCCGGAGCACGGCCACACGCCCGGGGTGGAGTGCACCACGGGCCCGCTCGGTCAGGGCATCGCCATGTCGGTCGGGATGGCGCTCACCGAGCGGTGGCTCGCCGAGCGCTACAACCGTCCCGGTCACGAGGTCGTGGACCACGCGACCTACGCGCTGTGCTCGGACGGCGACCTCATGGAGGGCATCAGCCACGAGGCGGCCGAGCTCGCCGGCCATCTCCGGCTCGGCAAGCTCACGTGGATCTGGGACGACAACCACATCACGATCGAGGGGAACACCTCCCTCGCGCGCTCCGCGGACCAGGCGCTTCGCTTCGAGGCGTACGGCTGGCACGTGATCCACGTGCACGACGGCAACGACCTGGAGGCGATGGACCTCGCGATCGAGGAGGCGAAGCGCGAGACCGAGCGGCCCAGCCTGATCGTCCTGCGCACCGAGATCGCGTACGGCAGCCCGAACAAGGTCAACACCGCGGGTGCGCACGGCTCGCCACTGGGGTGGGACGAGATCGAGGCCACGAAGAAGCAGCTCGGCTACCCGTCGCTCGAGCCCTTCTGGGTCGACGACGCCGCCCGCGAGCACTGGCGCTCCTGCGTGCGGAAGGGCGAGCGGCTCGAGGAGGCGTGGAACGCGCGCTACCAGGTGTACCGCGCCGAGCATCCCGAGCTCGCCGAGGAGCTCGAGCGCGCGATCACCGGCCAGCTCCCGACGGACTGGGCGGCGGACGTGCCCGACCTCACGCACCCGGAGAAGGCGGACGCGACCCGCAACTGGTCCGGGAAGATCATCCAGGGACTCGCGAAGCGCGTGCCGAACCTCGTGGGGGGATCGGCGGACCTGGAACCCTCGAACAAGACCGGCATCAAGGGCGCGACGGACCTGCTCGCCGCCACCCCCGGTGGGCGCGTGATGCACTTCGGCATACGCGAGCACGCGATGGCCGCGGTGATGAACGGGATGGCCCTGCACGGCGGCGTCCGTCCGTTCGGCGGCACCTTCCTGATCTTCTCCGACTACATGCGCCCGGCCATCCGCCTGGCGGCTTTGATGCGTCAGCGCGTGACGTACGTCTTCACGCACGACTCCATCGGTCTGGGCGAGGACGGGCCCACCCATCAGCCCATCGAGCAACTCGCGTCGCTGCGCGCCGTGCCGGGGCTGTGCGACATCCGACCGGGTGACGCCGCCGAGACCGCCGTCGCCTGGCAGGTCGCGCTCGAGCGCACGGACGGCCCGACCTTCCTTGCCCTGTCCCGGCAATCTGTTCCCGTGCTCGACCGGGACCGGCTGGCTTCGGCCGACGGACTGCGCCGCGGAGGCTACGTCGTCGCGGAGGCGAGCGGCGAGACGCCGCGGGCGATCCTCATCGCCTCGGGAAGCGAGCTGTCGCTCGCGCTCGAGGCGCGCGACACCCTCGAAGAGAGCGGAGTGCCGACGCGCGTCGTGAGCCTGCCGAGCTGGCGTCTCTTCACCGAGCAGAGCGTGGCTTATCGGCACCGTGTCTTGCTTCCTGCCGTGCGCACACGCGTTTCGGTGGAGGCCGCGTCGACGTTCGGGTGGGAGCGTTGGATCGGCTCGGAGGGGCGTGCGATCGGCCTCGAGCGCTTCGGTGCCTCGGCGCCCGCCGAGGTCCTCTACGAGAAGCTCGGCATCACCACCGACGCGGTCGTGGGTGCCGTGCGCGCGCTCCTCGACTGACCACGACGCACGCCGGAGGCGGTGCCTCCGGATTTCAGGCACGCGCGTTGCAGGAGCGAGGCGTCCATGGACCGGTCGCCTACCAGGATCCGCCGGCTCGCGCGAGCCCGGGCGTCGATCGCGCGCGTGGGACGCGAGCCCTCAGGCCACGCGTCTACGCAGCGCGGCCGGGAGCGGGGGCACGCGCGTGACACGCTGCTGCCGACGGCGACGGCGCACCACCGGGCGATCGTAGCGCGTCTCGGCGCGGCAGCCGGCGTGGCGAGCCCACACCTTCCACGACGCCCCATGCCCGTAGTTGCCGTCGAAGAGATAGTCCGCGATGTGCGCCATCTCGTGCAGCAGCGTGTCCATGCGCTCGGCGCCATTGCCCTCGAGCATGAGGTCGACGTTCAGCGCGAGCTCGAGCACGTAGCGACCGCGTCGACGATCCTGGCCCGGGATCATGTGCCCGAGCGAGGCGCTCATGCGGTTGCTGAGGCGCACGGGAACGTCGTCGGGGAGAAGGCCGTCGAAGCGCGTCTTGTTGAGGTATCGGTAGAGCGATCGCAGGTAGGCGCGCTGCTCGGGCGTGGCGCAGCAGTGCGTCGGCTCCTCGTCGCCGCCGCAGCGTCCGCCGCGACGCATGCGCTGCGCGTGCGACTTGCGCACCGCCTCGAGCACCGGCGTCAACCCGGGCCACGCCGCCACGCGCTCCGACGCGTCGCGCACGGCCTCGGTGCGCCATCCGCGACCACGCACGATCGTCGCGAGCGCGTCGAGGATCGAAGCCGGCGCGCGTCGATAGGCCACGTGCAGGTTGAGCACGGTGGCCTCCTGGGTCAGCGACCAGATGGTGCTCCGATTCGCCCGGAAGTTCACGCGCTTGAGCCGACGAGCCCCTCGGCTCCTGAGCTCGCGGAGCGTGTCTTCGCTGGAACGGGCACGCATGGAATTCCCCGGTTCGACGGACGTCGGCGCGCGGTGGACGCAGAATGATGATGAAACGGATTCCACCGCGACACCCCTCGTGCGCACACCCCTCGAGACCCCGCTTCGGGAGCTCGCTCACCCACCACATCTGGTGCTCTCGCGGAGAGTGCACCACGACATCTCGTATGTTCATCGCGCGCGCCTATTGCGCATGCGCGGAGAATTGCACTACATAGAAGTCGTTCGCGAACGCGTTCAGGTCGTACCCTGCTTCCGGAGGCAACCCGTGGCGACCAAGAAGAGCACGAAGAAGACCGCAGCCAAGAAGCCAGCCAAGAAGAAGGCGGCGAAGAAGGGCGCGAAGAAGGCGGCCAAGAAGGCCGGGAAGAAGCCGGCTACGAAGAAGGCCGCCGGCGCGAAGAAGCGTCCGGCCAAGAAGGCGGCGAAGAAGGCTCCGGTGAAGAAGACCGCGAAGAAGCCGGCCAAGAAGAAGGCTGCGAAGAAGGCTGCCAAGAAGGCGACGAAGAAGGCCGCCAAGAAGCCCGCCAAGAAGGCGGCGAAGAAGGCAGCGAAGAAGAAGAAGAGGTAGGGACGGCCGGACCCACGAGGTCCCGCGGCGCCGGCGTCCCGAGCGGATGCCGGCGCCTTCGCTTGGTGGCCCGGTCTCCCTCACACACCACGGTCGGCCTTCACGTACAGGATCACCGCGTCGTACTCCGCGCGCAGCTCTCCGAGCGCGGCCCGCGCTCCGTCGACCTCCCCGCCCTTCCCCCGATCCTCCATCCGCTGCAGGAACTCCGCGAGGCGCTTCGCCCGGATGTTGCCGGACGCCGACTTCAGCGAGTGCGCGGCACGGCGGATCTCCTCGGCAGCTCCCTTGTCGACGGCCGCCTCCAGCCCCTCGAAGAGCTGCGGCGCCTCGCTCAGGTAGACGTCGAGCGTGACGTTCACCACCTCCTCCACCCCGGCGTCCCGCATCACCGAGCGGAAGCCCTCCAGGTCAACCGGGGGCCGCGTTCCGTCGTGCTGGTCTTCGCGCATGGGAGACCTCTCTTCTCCACGTGAGACGTCCACCGCGCTCCCGACCCAGCGCTCCACCGCCGCGTACAACTCGCCCGGATCGAAGGGCTTGGCGACGAAGTCGTCCATCCCGGCCGCGCGGCAGCGCTCCCGCTCCTCCGCGAACGCATGCGCGGTGAGCGCGATGATCGGTAGCGAGCCGGCCGCGTGCCGGTCGCGGATACGTCTCGACGCCTCGAGCCCGTCCATCTCGGGCATCTGGATGTCCATGAGCACGAGGTCGAACGGCTCCTCCGTCGCGGCGCGCACCGCCTCCACGCCGTTCCTGACCGCCACGACCTCGTGGCCGCGACGACGGAGCAGGCCTTCGGCCACCTGCCGGTTCACCGCGTTGTCTTCGGCGAGCAGGATGCGTGCCCGCGTCGTGGCGCGGCCGATGCTCTCGCGCGTGACCAGCCTGCGCTCCGAGCCGGGTGCCGCGCCCGGCTCGAGGAGGGCGGCGAGCGCGTGGTACAGCTCGGCGCGGGAAACGGGCTTCGCGAGGTAGCCGGCGATGCCGGCCGCACGCGCGCGCTCGGCGCCGTGCGCGGGCACCGCGGACGTGACCATCAACAGGGGCGGCGAGTCCTCCGCGCCGTCGTCGCGCACGCGCTCCGCGAACCCGAACCCGTCCTGACCCGGCATCATGTGGTCGAGGATCACGGCGTCGAACCGCTGTCCCTGCGCCTCCGCCGCGCTCAGCTCGACCAGCCCGGCGGCCGCTCCGTCCGCCTCCACGACCTCGGCGCCCACCGGACCGAGCGCCTCGCGCACGATGCGTCGCGCCGTCGCGTTGTCGTCCACGACGAGGAAGCGCCGTCCGCCGAGCTCTACCGCGCGCGCCTCCCTCGTGTCGTGCGCCCGGTCCTTCTTCCCCGCCGGCAGCTCCAACTCGAAGTGGAAGTCGCTCCCTTCTCCGGGCGCGCTGTCGAGCTCGATCCTCCCGCCCATGAGCTCCACCAGCCGCCGCGAGATGCTCAGCCCGAGCCCCGTCCCGCCGTGCGTGCGCGCCGTCGACGAGTCCGCCTGCTCGAAGGCGCGGAAGATCATCTCCTGCTTCTCGGTCGGAATGCCGACGCCGGTGTCGGACACGCTGAAGCGGATCCGGTGCCCCCGCTCCGTCGACCCCATCCCGCGCAGGGCCAGGACCACCTCGCCCCCCTCGGTGAACTTGACGGCGTTGCCCACCAGGTTCGTCAGGATCTGGCGAATGCGGTGCGGATCGCCGCGCACGGCCTCCGGTACGTCCTGGGCGACGTCGATCGCCATCTCGTCGCGCCGATCCGCCGCCACCGCCGCGAAGATGCGACCGACGTCGGTCACCAGGTCGTGCAGCGCGAAGTCCACGATCTCGAGGTCGAGCTGCCCGGCCTCGATCTTCGACACGTCGAGGATGTCGTTGAGGATGCGCAGCAGCCCCCGTCCCGAGTCCCGGATGACCTGCGCCGCCTGGCGCTGATCCTCCGACAGCGGCGAGTCGAGCAGGATCTCGATCATCCCCAGGATGCCGTTCAGGGGCGTGCGGATCTCGTGGCTCATGCTCGCCAGGAACGAGCTCTTCGCGCGCGCGGCCTCCTCGGCGTGGATGCGCGCCATCATCTGTCCCTCGCGCGCGGCCACCTGATCGGTCACGTCCTCGCCCACGAGGATCACGGTGCCCTCCACGCTCCCGCGTCCGAGCGTGCCCGAGAAACGCATCCACCGCGCCGCCCCGTCACCACGACGCACGGGGAGATCCGCGGTGGTCCTCCTCCCCTCGCGCACCATCTCGAGGAAGGTCACGAGCGGTGCGCGATCACGCTCGTCGGTCACCAGCTCGACGAACGACTCGTCGAGCACGTCGGACTGCGGACGGGACATCACGCTCTCGAAGGTCGGGTTCACGCGCAGCACGCGGCCGTCACCGTCGAGCACGACGATCGACGTGGGGGCGGAGGCGAACAGCGCGTTCAGGATGTCGCGGCGCCGGCCGGTATCCTCCTCCGCGAGGCGCAGGCGGGCGGCGCTGCGCATCTGCTCCATCAGGACCAGGTGTGCGCGGCGGTGCACCGCCGCCATGAAGGGGGCGAAAAGCACGACGAGCAGGAGCATGAACACGCGCTCGCGGGTCAGCTCGCCGGTGAGGAGCGCGGCCGAGAGCGGCGCGACCAGCAGCGCGGTGAATCCGATGAACGACGGCGGGTCCGCCACGAGCGTGGAGGTCGCCGCGGCGATCAGCCCCGAGCAGACGAGGAGGAGGAACGCGAGCTGCGTCGACGATGCGCCGGCGAGCACGAGCGACCACGCGGACCACAGGAGAGCCGCCAGCCAGACGTCGCGACGGAGCAGCCGGATCGTGTCGTCGGGGTCGTCCGCGCCGGCGGACGCCGTGCTGCGGTTGATGGCGCGCGCGATCGTCGTGGCGATGAAGGCCAACATCCACCCCGCGTCCAGCCAGGGTGAGGTGGATCGCCAGAAGACGAACACGGCGAGGGCCGCGAGGATGATCTGCGCGATGTCGGCCGCGAAGCGCCCGCCCATGAGATGGCGGCACAGCCCCTCGCGCACCTCCGCCTCAACGCGCGCCGACACGTCCTCCGGGTGCGCCTCGGTGAGGATGGCGGCGTCGAGGTCGTTCCCGGGATCGGGTGCGTGCGACGGGGACCGGTCGGGCATCGAGTGCGGGGCAGCGGGGCGAGCGACGAGCGCGCCGTAAAGGTACCGCCCGGGCGGCGCCAGGCGAGTATCGCGCGCCGTCGCGCCGCCCGGGGCCCCGATCAGCGATGATCGCCGTCGTGTTCGTCATCGTCGCGGTCACGCCCGATCACGCGCGTCGGCGCGCCGGACGAGGAGGTGGCCACCCAGGCCGCCGCGGCGCCGTGCTCGTAGACGAGCGCGCCGCCGGAGCCGCCCACACGGAACGCGAGGCCGAGCACCGCCAGCCCGCCGACGACCGAGAGCCAGCGCGCCGCGCCGCCCACCTTGCCCGGGAGAAGCCCCACGAGGATCACGCCCAGCAGGACCACGGACCCCAGGAGCAGTCCTTCCGCGGCCTCTTCGTGCCCGTGGACGAGCCCCTCCGCGATGACCCGCTCCACCACGTCCTCCTGCCGCTGGCCGGTCTCGATCGACAGCCAGGCCGATCCGACGAGGAGCAGGCCCATCACGGCGAGTGCGACCCAGCTCCCCCGGCCGGCGTCGGGCTTGCGGGAAGCGTAGAGGGCGACGCCGGCCACGAACGGGAAGAGGACGGCCAGGACGAGGGGGAAGTGGACGACGGCGGGGTGCAGGGGGTTGGGCATCGGGGCCTCCGGTTGAAAGATGTCCCGAACCTCGGCGATCTTTCGGTCGCCCTCCATCCGGCAGATGCTCCAGACTCCCCTCGGACGCTCCCGGGGGCATCCGGCAAGCGACGGAGGCGGTATGAGAAGAGTCCACGACGACACGCCTCCCCGGCTCCATCTCGCGCTCGCCGGGCTCTTCGTCCTGATCGTGGTAGCTGCCGGGGCCGACCTCGCGATGGATCGCCCGGCGAGCATCTGGAGCATCCACGTCCTCGCCGAAGCCACCCTGGTGCTGCTCAGCCTGGGGGCCGCGACCTACCTCGCGACGGGGTGGTACGCCGCGCTCCGGGACGTGCGAACGCTCGAGGCGGAGGTGGCCGAGCGCCGGGCCGAGCGTGACGCCTGGAGGGAGCGCGCGGGGAGGGTCCTGGCCGGCCTCTCCGCGGCCATGTCCGACCAGTTCGGGCGGTGGGGGCTGACTCCCGCGGAGCGCGACACCGCCCTCATGCTCCTCAAGGGGTACAGCCACAAGCGTATCGGCAAGCTCACGGCAAGAAGCGAGCGTACGGTGCGCCAGCACGCCGTCGCGGTCTACAGGAAGTCCGGCCTCGCCGGTCGCTCGGAGCTGTCGGCGTTCTTCCTGGAGGACCTCCTCCTTCCGCCCGCTCCGACCGCCGGGCGCGAGGACTAGCTCCGCCGCCGCGCGCTTCCTGCGGGGACCTGGGCCTCCCCTATTGCCTATGCCCGGCCGGCACCGCCTCTTGGCGTTCTCAACGTCCCACCGTTCCGTGAGGGATTCCATGGCAGAAAGAGCTCGACGCGCGCGCGTGCCCACCGCCCTCCTCCTCGCCGTCGTGCTGGCGGGAGGGGTCGGGGCATGGACGCCGGCCGTATCCCAGACCCCTGCCCCGACCCCCGTCGGTGGCCCGGGCTCCGCCAACTACCAGCTCGCGGCGCGCTTCGCGCCGTACAGGATCCGCGACCTCGTCAAGAGCACGACGGTGTCGCCGCGGTGGATCGATCACGGCGATCGCTTCTGGTACCAGTGGGACACGCCGAAGGGCACCCACTACTACCTGGTGGACCCCGCGCGCGGGACGAAGCGCGAGATCTTCGACAACGACCGCATCGCGGCCGAGCTCACCCGCCTGACCCGGGATCCGTGGGACGGGCAGCACCTGCCCATCCGCAACATCCGCTTCATCGACGACCACACCATCCAGTTCGACGTGCAGTCGTCGCAGGACGAGAAGGCCGAAAAGGACACCACGATGCAGCAGGACACGCTGCAGCAGGATCGGCGCAACAGGCAGGACGTGACGAGCCGGCGCGCGAAGAAGCAGATGCTGCACTTCGAGTACGACGTGAACACGCGCACGGTCAGGATGCTCGACGACTACGAGGCCCCGGACAACCATCCCGGTTGGGCCAGCGTGTCGCCCGACACGACCTGGGTGGTGTTCAGCCGCGGGTTCAACCTGTGGGCGATGACGTGGGCGGAGTACCGGAAGATCCTCGACGCCCGGCGCGGCAAGACCGGCGAGGCCGCGGACAGCGCGGACGACAAGGTCACCGTGGAGGAGGTCCAGCTCACCACGGACGGGGAGAAGGACTACGGCTACGGCAACCAGGGTCGGGGCGAGAACGACGACGAGACCGAGAAGGAGTTCAAGAAGCGCCAGCGCGCGGGCATCTCCTGGTCGCACGACTCGAGGTACTTCGCGCTCACCCGCCAGGACCGACGCAAGGTGGGCGACCTGTGGGTGATCCACTCGGTCGGCAACAAGCGCCCGCAGCTCGAGACCTACAAGTACGACATGCCCGGCGAGAAGAACGTCACGCAGTCCGAGCTGCTCGTGTTCGACATGCAGGGCCGGACGATGAAGAAGATCGACGACGACCCGTGGAAGGATCAGACCATGGGCGTCTACAGCGACCCGAGCGGGCCGCGCCGCGGCTTCGGTCCCAACGCGAACACGGACGACGTGCCGATCACGAAGTGGCTCTCGCCCAGCTCGGACGAGCTCTACTTCTTCCGCGCGAGCCGCGACCTGCACCGCATCGACGTGATGGTCGCGAACCCGACGACGGGCGCCGTGCGCGCAGTCATCGAGGAGCGGATGAACACCTATCAGGAGCAGCAGCCGCCGTGGCGGCTCGCCAACGGCGACCTGATCTGGTGGTCGGAGCGGGACGGTTGGGCGCACCTCTACAGGATCGCCCCCGACGGGACCGTGCGTGCGCGCCTCACGCAGGGACCCTGGCACGTGGACGGCATCGAGGGCGTGGACCAGACCCGGGGCGTGGTGATCTTCAGCGCCAACGACCGCGAGGACGGCGAGGACCCGTACTACCGGCACGTGTACCGCGTCGGTGTCGACGGGGCCGGGTTGGCCATGCTCACGCCCGGCGACTTCGACCATCAGGCCGACGCGTCCGAGTCCGCCCACTACGTGGTCGACAACTACTCGCGCGTGAACACGACGCCCACCTCCGCGCTGTACGACGCGGCCGGACGGAAGGTGATGGACCTGGAGGAGGCGGACCTGTCGCTCCTCATGGACGCGGGCTTCGCCTTCCCGGAGCCGTACACGGTGAAGGCCGCGGACGGGGTGACCGACCTGTACGGCGTCATGTACAAGCCCTACGACTTCGACCCCACGAAGAAGTACCCGCTGGTGGAGTACGTCTACCCCGGCCCGCAGACCGAATCGGTGGCGAAGTCGTTCTCGCTCGCACCGTTCGAGCAGGGGCTCGCGCAGTTCGGCTTCATCGTGGTGACCGTGGGCAACCGCGGCGGCCATCCCGACCGCTCGAAGTGGTACCACAACTATGGGTACGGAAACCTCCGCGACTACGGCCTGGCCGACAAGAAGGTCGCGGCCGAGGAGCTCGCCGACCGCTTCGACTTCATCGACGTCGACCGGGTCGGGATCTACGGGCACTCCGGCGGCGGCTTCATGTCCACGGCCGCGATGCTCGTCTACCCGGACTTCTTCAAGGTGGCCGTGTCGTCGTCCGGCAACCACACGAACGACGTCTACAACCGCTGGTGGTCGGAGACGCACCACGGCGTGAAGGAGGTCGTGGGGGACACGGGGGACGTCTCGTTCGAGTACAAGATCGCGACCAACCCCGAGCTGGCCGCGAACCTGAAGGGCCACCTCATGCTCACGACGGGCACGGCCGACAACAACGTCCATCCGGCCAACACCTACCGGATGGCGGACGCGCTCATCAAGGCGAACAAGCGCTTCGACTTCTTCACCTTCCCCGACGCCCGCCACGGCTACGGGGACATGAACGACTACTGGTTCTGGCTGCGCGCGGAGTACTTCGTGAAGCACCTGCTCGGCGACGAGCGGTGGAGCGCGGACATCACCCAGCTCCAGGTGGAGCACCCGAAGACGAGGTGAGGCGCCGGGGCGGTCGGCGCGCCCGATGAGCGGCGGGGTCCCGGATTCCCTCCGGGACCCCGCTTCGCGTCCGGGCGAAGGGCGCGCTCAGGAGATGATCTTCTTCTGCTGCGGCAGCACGATCGCGGGGAGCCCGAGCCGCTCCACGGCCTCGTTGAAGCGGGCCAGCTCGTCCTGCAGGATCCCCAGGTAGCGCCCGCGCACGGCGGCCCAGTCCTCGTTCAGGTCGCCCAGGCGCTCGTACGCGCCGGGCGTGGGGCGGCCCTCGGGGCCGCCGGCGATGTAGCCGTCCACCCCGGTCACGTAGTTGTAGAGCTCGATGAACTGGTTGTCGAGGCGGGGCGGGAAGCGGATCGGATCCTGGCCCGACTGGTTCTTCGTCTGCTGCATCTCCTCGTGCACGTCGGTCGCCTTCGTCTTCAGCGTGTCTGCGAGCGGCTGGAGCGTGGCCGCCTGGCCCACCGCCTCGGCGCGGTCGACCACCTGCTCCACCTGCTCGCGGATCGCGCGCAGGTTGTCGATCGCGTGCGTCACGGCGCTGATCGAGTCGCGCACCTCGAGTCCGACCTCGAGCTGCTCGTCGTAGTCGGCCTGCGTGACCTCCGTCAGGCGCGGATCGCCGAGCACGCGCAGCGTCTGCTCCTGCGGCGCGCCCCCGCCCACGCTCATGCGCACCGTGTACGTGCCGGGCGGCGCCTTCACGCCGCCCGTGTAGCCCCACACCACCGCGTCCGGCGGGAGGTCGGGGCCGGGGTAGAAGAGATCCCACACGATCCGGTGCATCCCAGCCGTCCTGTCGATGCGGGAGCCGTGCGCGTCCGCGGCGCTCGCCGAGTCGCTCGTGAAGAGGTGCGCGACGCGCCCCTTCGCGTCCACGACCTCGACGCGCACCTCGCCCTCCGGCCCGCTCTTCAGCCAGTAGTGCAGCGTGGCCCCCTGGGGCGGGGGCTCCGGCCCCAGCTCGCTCAGCCCTCCGCCGACGCCGGCCGCGTTCACGCGATAGGCGTCGCGGGGCGCGAGGAGGCGGGCGTCCGCGGAGACGAGCTGTGCGCTCAGCGCGCGCAGCGGCGTGACGTCGTCCATGATCCAGAACGAGCGGCCCTGCGTGGACAGGATCAGGTCGTCGTGCGCGACCTTGATGCCCGTGACCGGGCTGACCGGGAGGTCGCGCTGGATGGACTGCCAGTGCGCGCCGCCGTCGAAGGACGCGAAGATGCCGCGCTCGGTGCCCGCGTACAGGAGGCCCTCACGCTCGGGGTCCTCGCGCACCGTGCGCACCGGGTCGTGGGCGGGGATCCCGTTCGTGCCGTCCGTGAGGAGCTTCCACGAGCGGCCCCGGTCGTCCGTGCGGAAGATGTAGGGCCGGAAGTCGTCGAGCCTGTAGGCGTGCACCGCGACGTATGCGCGCCCCGGGGCGTGCGGCGACAGCTCGATCTCGTCGACGGTGCCGAGCCTGGGCATCCCGGGCGGGGTGATCTCCTGCCAGGTGGCGCCGTCGTCCCGCGTGATGTGCAGGCGCCCGTCGTCCGTGCCCGCCCACAGCTCGTGCGGGTCGGTCGGCGACTCGGCGAGCGAGAACACCACCTCGAAGATCTCGACGCCGGTCACGTCGGCGTTGATCGGTCCGCCCGACCGGCCCTGGTACTGCGGGTCGTTCGTGGTCAGGTCCGGGCTGATCGTCTCCCACGTGACCCCCTCGTCCCGCGACCGGTTCACGTGCTGCGAGCCGTGGTACACGGTCTTCGGGTCGTGCATCGACACCACGATCGGCGACACCCACTGGAAGCGGTGCTTCAGGTCCTTCGACTCCGACCCGAGCTGGAGCTGCGGGTAGAGGTTCATGTTGCGCACCTGGTCCTTCACGTGGTCGTAGCGGTCGATCACGCCGCCGTAGCAGCCGGCGTACGTGATCTCCGGGTGGTCCGGGTGCAGCGCCACCGGGCCGGTCTCGCACCCGCCCACGTTCATCCAGTGCTCCTTCGGGTAGAGCGTGTTGCTCGACATCCACGCGGGCACCGAGACGGTGGTGTTGTCCTGCTGCGCACCGTACAGCCGATAGGGGAACTGGTTGTCCACGACCACGTCGTAGAGCTCGGCCGTCGGCTGGTTGTAGTAGGTCGACCAGGTGGCGCCGCCGTTCACCGTGACCTGCGCTCCACCGTCGTCCGCGATGATCATGCGGTCGGGGTCGTCCGGGTGGATCCACAGGTCGTGCGTGTCCCCGTGCGGCACCGGGATCTCGTCGAAGGTCTTCCCCCCGTCCACGGAGCGGTACACGCTCGTGTTCATCAAGTAGACCGTGTTCGGGTCCTGCGGATCGGCGAGCACGTGCGTGTAGTACCAGGCGCGCTGGCGCAGCTTGTTCTCGCCGTTCGTGCGCGTCCACGTCGCGCCGCGGTCGTCCGAGCGGTAGACGCCTCCTGCCGGCTCGGCCTCGAGGATCGCCCACACCCGGTCGGGGTTCGCGGGCGAGACCGTCACGCCCACCTTCCCCACGACGCCCTCGGGAAGCCCGCCGCCGAGCTTCGTCCAGGTGTCGCCGCCGTCCGTCGACTTGTAGACGCCGCCCTCCTCCCCGCCGGAGATGATGGCCCACGGCTTGCGCTCGCCCCGCCACATCCCCGCGTACAGCTCACGCGGGTTCTTCGGGTTCAGGCTGAGCGCCGACGCGCCCGTCGAGTCGTTCACGGCGAGCACGTGCTCCCACGTCGCGCCCCCGTCCTTCGAGCGGAAGATCCCCCGGTCCGGGTTCTTCCCGAACGCGTGCCCGAGCGCCGCCACCCAGACCAGGTCGGCGTCCTTCGGATGCACGACGATCCGGCTCACCTGCCCGGCCTCCCGGAGCCCGATGAACGTCCACGTCCTCCCTCCGTCCATCGACTTCCACACGCCCAGCCCCGCCGAGGTGTTGCCCCGGATGTCGGCCGAGCCGGTACCGACGTAGATGACGTTCGGGTCGGACGGCGCCACGGTCACGGCGCCGATCGAGCCTCCGAACCACCCGTCGGTGATGTTCGACCAGCTCCCGCCGTCGTCCGTGCTCAGCCAGATCCCCCCGCCCGTCGAGCCCATGAGCCAACGGTCGGGGTCGTCGGGGAAGCCCGTGACCGCCGTGGACCGACCGCCGCGGTAGGGCCCGACCATCCGGTAGTGCAGCCCGGCGAAGGCCAGCGTGTCGAACGGCGCCTGCGCCGCCACCCGCGGAGGCGGAGCGAGGGCCAGGACGAGCGCGGTGAGGACGGGTAGCGACGTTGGGCGCAGCATGGACGGGATCCCCCCGGGAAGAGCTTCGAGCGAGAGGGGGGAGGCTAGGCGGGGCCGGGCGCGGCCGTCAATGCCGACCGGGTTGTGGGGGGGGGGGCGGGCGGGGTAGGCTTCCCGCCGTGAGCGACACCACGCACGGTTCTTCGCAGGGCCGCGAGTTCTGGGCCCTCAGCCTCGCCGCGCTCGGCGTGGTGTACGGCGACATCGGCACGAGCCCCATCTACGCGATCCGCGAGTCGTTCCACACCTCGCACGGCATCGCCGCGACCCAGGCCAACACCTACGGGATCCTGTCGCTCATCTTCTGGTCGCTGATCGTCGTCATCGCGCTGAAGTACCTGGTGCTGGTCATGCGCGCGGACAACCGCGGGGAGGGCGGCATCATCGCCCTCACCGCGCTGGTCATGCCGCGCCAGCAGTCGATGCGCGGGAGGAGCCCGCAGCACACGCTCGTGCTGGTCGGTCTGTTCGGGGCCGCGCTCCTCTACGGCGACAGCATGATCACCCCCGCGATCTCGGTGCTGAGCGCGGTGGAGGGACTGGGGGTGGCGCTTCCCAGCCTGACCCCGTGGGTCATCCCCCTGACCGTGGGCATCCTGGTGGCGCTCTTCGCGTTCCAGCGGCGGGGCACGGGCAGCGTAGGCGCGGTCTTCGGGCCCGTCACGCTCGTGTGGTTCGTGACGATCGCCCTCCTCGGCGTCGTGCAGATCGTGAAGCACCCCGCCGTGCTCGCGTCCGTCAACCCGTGGCACGCGGTCCGTTTCTTCCACGAGAACGGCGCCCGTGGGATGCTGGTGCTGGGCTCCGTCTTCCTGGTGGTGACGGGGGGCGAGGCGCTCTACGCCGACATGGGCCACTTCGGGAAGGGGCCCATCCGCCTCACCTTCATGGTGCTCGTGCTGCCGGCGCTCGTGCTCAACTACTTCGGCCAGGGCGCCCTCATCATCGCGTCGCCGGACGTGGTCGAGCACCCCTTCTTCAGCATGGCGCCCGACTGGGCGGCCTTCCCGCTCGTCGCGCTCGCGACGGCCGCCACCGTCATCGCGTCGCAGGCGGTGATCTCCGGCGCCTTCTCGCTCACGCGTCAGGCCGTCCAGCTCGGCTACCTGCCCAGGCTGCGCGTCGACCACACCTCCACCCGCCACGTGGGGCAGATCTACATGCCCGCCGTGAACTGGGCGCTCATGCTGGCGTGCATCGCGCTCGTGCTCGGCTTCCGCACCTCGGGCAACCTGGCCGCCGCGTACGGGGTGGCCGTCACGACCGACATGGTCTTCACGACCATCCTCTTCGCGGTGGTGGCCTATCTGCGCTTCCGCTGGAAGCTCCACTGGGTCGTGCTGCTGGCGATCGCGCTCCTCACCGTCGACCTCTCCTTCTGGGGAGCGAACCTCCCCAAGATCCCGCACGGAGGATGGTTCCCCCTGCTCGTGGCCGGAACCGTCTTCACGCTCATGACGACGTGGAAGCGGGGCCGCGCGATCCTGGCGGAGAAGTTCGAGGGAAGCCCGCTGCCCGTGGAGGAGTTCCTGCGCTCGATCGCGCACCATCCCCCGCCGCGCGTCCCCGGCACCGCCGTGTTCATGACGTCCAGTGCGACCGGCGTTCCAGCCGCCATGCTCCACAACCTGAAGCACAACAAGGTGCTCCACGAGCGGGTGCTGATCCTGACGATCGAGATCCAGGACGTGCCGGTCACGCCGGAGGCGGAGCGCCTGAGCGTGGACGACCTGGGGCAGGGCGTGCACCGCGTGGTGGCGCGTTTCGGCTTCACGGAGACGCCCGACGTGCCGGAGATCCTGGCGCGCGTCGAGATCCCCGGCTACAGGTACCGCGGGATGGCGGACAGCTTCTTCCTCGGGGAGGTCTCCGTCATCGTCTCGGAGCACCCCGACATGGCGCACTGGCGTGCCGTGCTGTTCGAGCGCATGACGCGCAACGCCCTGAGGGCGTCCGCCTACTTCAACATCCCACCCAACCGCGTGGTGGGGCTCGGCGCCCAGGTCGAGATCTGACCTACTCGGACGCCTCCTGCGGGCTCTCCTTCTCGCGGAAGCCAATGCGGTAGTACGGGTTCACCACGCTCGTCGCCACGTTCTTGAGGTGGGCGCTCACCCGCTTCAGGAAGCGGAGGTGGAGCGCGACGGTGACGGCGTGCCCCGAGCGGCCGGTGAGGACCTTCGACTCGCGCAGGAGGAGGATGTCCTTCTCCACGGTGGCGGCGAGCTTCGTATGCGCCTCGATGAGGCTACGCGCGCGGGCCTCGTCGTTGCCGCGCAGCGTGGGCACGATGGCGGCGAGCATCTCGCCGACCACCCGCTCGATGTCACGCACGTCCTGGTCCAGCTCCAGCCCGTCGAAGGGCTCGTCGAGCCCGATGGCCAGCTCCAGGATGTTCTTCGTGTAGTCGCCGATCCGCTCGATGTCGATCACGATCGAGGTCAGGACCAGCCCCATGTTGATGTCCGGCTTGGACGACACCGACATGTGCGTGACGATCTTGCGGCGCACGCTGCGCTCGTAGCGGTTGATCTGCCGGTCGCGCTGGTACAGGTCGTCGACGGGCGTGCCCTTCTCGTGCAGCGCCCGGATCGAGTCCTTGTACATCCCCTCGCAGGTCTGGAGCATGAGGATCGCCTCGTCGAACGCTTCCTCGCACAGCCCCCCACCTTTGAAAAGCTGGAGTATGTCCTTCCACATGGCAGTTGCCCTCCGAGGTTCGACTGGTGCGTCACGTACTCGTGTCCGTGCGCACTAGCGACGCAGGACGTACACGATGGGGACGATGTGCAGCGCGAGGTACACCGCGATGACGAGCGCCGAGTTGCCCTTCGACTTCCCGGCGATCGCACCGGTCTTCGTGGCGAGCCAGATGGGCACGGCCTTGAGCGGGTAGAAGATCGCGATCCCCATCAGGTTGAACGACAGATGTGCGAGCGCGACGGTCACGGCCGCGGCGTTCCCGGTCGAGAAGGACGCGAGGATCGCGGTGACCGTGGTGCCGACGTTCGCTCCGAGCGTGTACGGGTAGATCTGGCGCAGGTTCAGCACGCCGGTGCCCGCGAGCGGCACGATCAGCGAGGTGGTCGCCGAGCTGCTCTGCACCGTCGCGGTGGTCACGAGGCCCAGCGAGAAGCTCGCCGCGTCGTTGCGGAACAGCACGCGGTTGAACAGGCCTTCCAGGCGCTCCAGCACCGCACCGCGCATGACCCGCATCATCTGTGACAGCGCGAGGAAGAGGAGCCCGAGCGCGATCACGAGAAGCGGGATCTCCTGCGTGACGCGAGCCGTCACCAGGTTCGCCACCGGGTCCAGGATCAGCTTCAACGGGCTGGCCAGGTGCATCCCGCCGGCACCCTCGAAGGCGTGCTCGAGGAACTCCGCCGTGTGTTGCACCGGGTGGAAGACGACCTCGAGCGGAAGGAGGGTCGCCGCCGCGAGCACGTTGAAGAAGTCGTGCACGGTGGACGCGGCGAACGCGCGCTCGAACTCGTGGGAGCGTGTGACGTGGCCCATCGACACGATCGTGTTCGTCATCGTGGTGCCGATGTTCGCGCCCATGATGATCGGGATCGCGACGGTGATGCTGAGCGCTCCCGACGCGACCAGACCCACCACGATCGTCGTCGTGGTCGACGAGCTCTGGATGAGGCTGGTGGCGAGAAAGCCGATGATGAGCCCCGCGAGCGGGTCCGCGGCCGTGGACACGAGATGCTCGGCGAAGCCGCGGCCGGCCATCTTGAAGGCCGCGCTCATCAGGTCGATGGAGAAGAAGAAGAGGTACAGCAGGAGAAGGAAGTACGCCGCCTTGACGATCCCCGGCAGCGGCTTCCGATCTCGCTCCCTCCCAAGCTTCTCGATGCCTTGGGACACGGTCGGGTCCTGTGGAGGGGTCTCCGATTGGGCCGCCGCAAGTTACACATTCGTGACCGTTCCGGTACGCTTGACAAAACGCTGGCAGGCACTGTCGCCGGGCCGGGCGCGCCGCCCCCCACGCACACGCTAGATTCGGCGCCATGGACGAGTTCGTGAGTACGCGCGGCGGGCCGGCGGTGTCGTTCGCCGAGGCGCTGCGCAGGGGCCTCGCGCCCGACGGTGGCCTCTACGTGCCGGTCTGGATCCCTCCGCTCGGCAAGGGACGTCCGCCTTCGCCCTACGGTTTCGCGACATCCGCCGCCTGGACGGCCTCCCGGCTCCTGGCGGACGCCTTCCCGGCGGGCGTGCTCGACAGCGTGGTCGCCGCGGCGCTCGACTTCCCCGTCCCGCTGGTGCAGGTCGACGAGGACGTCCACGTCCTCGAGCTCTTCCACGGACCGAGCCTCGCGTTCAAGGACGTCGGCGCGCGCTTCATGGCGCGCGCCATGGCCGCGCTCGCCACGGGTGGGTCCGGCCCGACCACCGTGCTCGTCGCCACGTCCGGCGACACGGGCGGGGCGGTCGCCGCGGCGTTCCACGGGGTGGACCCGTACCGGGTCTTCGTGCTCTTCCCGCGCGACGGCGTCAGCGAGTGGCAGCGCCGGCAGATGACGACGCTGGGCGACAACGTCACCGCCGTCGCGGTGGACGGGTCGTTCGACGACTGCCAGCGGCTCGCCAAGGAGATGTTCGCCGACGCCGCGGTGCGCGAGGCGTGCGGCCTGACCTCGGCGAACTCGATCAACGTGGGGCGGCTCCTGCCTCAGACGTTCTACTACGTGCATGCGGCGGGGCTCCTCGGGTGGGATGCGCACCCGCCGACGTTCGTCGTGCCTTCCGGCAACCTCGGTAACCTGTGCGCCGGCCTCCTGGCCCGACGGGCCGGGATGCCCGCCGCGGGCTTCGTGGCCGCGCTGAACGCCAACCGCATGTTCGCGGACTACCTGCGTGACGGCGTGGCGAGCCCCCGACCGTCCGGGCCCACCGTGTCCAACGCGATGGACGTCGGTGACCCCAGCAACCTCGAGCGTATCCGTTGGCTCTACAGCGACGACGTCGCGGCGGTGCGCCGGGACGTGCAGGCCCTGTCGACCGGCGACGCGGACACGCGTGCCTGCATCGCCCAGGCGTACGATCGCAGTGGGTACCTCATGGATCCGCACACCGCCGTGGCCTGGTCGGCGATGCGCCGGTCCGGGCGCGAAGGCCGCGGCCCCGTGGTGGTGCTGTCCACGGCGCACCCGGCGAAGTTCCCCGAGGTGGTGGAGGAAGCGACGGGCGTCGTGCCCGAGCTGCCGGATGCGCTCGCCCGGCGGGTGGCGGGGGTGGAGCAGGTCGTTCCCCTTCCCGCGGCCGGTGCCGCGCTGCGGGAGCTTCTCCTCGCGGAGGTCGCGTCATGACCCAGCTCGCAACGGCGCGCGTGCGCGTACCCTGCTCCACCTCGAATCTCGGCGCGGGATTCGACACGATCGGCCTCGCGCTGGACCGCTATGTCGAGGCGGTGTTCACGCCCGGCGACGTGGCCCTGGAGATCGAGCGCACCGGCTCGCTCGAGTCGCTCCAGGAGGCCCCGGACGACGACTTCCTCGTGGCGGTCTTCCGGGAGCTGCTCGCGCGTGCCGACGTCGTGCCCCGCGGGGAGCTCCACATCCATTCCGGGATCCCGGTGGCCCGGGGCCTCGGCTCCTCGGCAGCCGCCAGGGTGGCCGGGCACGACCTGGCCCGCGCGGCGCTCGGCCAGCCCCTCAACCAGGAATCCGCGTTCCGCTATGCGTGCAGCCGCGAGTCCCACGGCGACAATGCGGCGCCCTGTGCGCTCGGCGGGCTCAGGGCCGTCGTGCCCGGGCCCGAGGGGCTCCGTCCGCTTCTCCTCCCGCTGTCGGACGACATCGGCTTCGCGTACGCCGCGCCCGCCGCCGGCGTCTCCACGGCGGCCGCGCGCGCCGCGCTCCCCCGCGAGGTCGCGCGCGACGTGGCGGTCGCTCAGCTCGGGCGACTCGCGGCCTTGATGCGTGGCCTCGCGGACGGCGACCCCGCGCTCATCCGCATCGGCGTGCAGGACGAGCTCCACGTGCCCCACCGACTCCCCCTGATCCCCGGCGCCTACAATGCGATCGAGGCCGGCTACGACGCCGGCGCATGGGCGGTGACCATCTCGGGAAGCGGCTCCGGCCTCATCGCGCTGGCACCGCCCGACCTGGCCGAGTCCGTGGCCGACGCCATGCGCCGGGTCTTCGACGCGGGCGCGAACGATCCCGACTGTGTCGGCTTCGCGCTCCACCCCGACTTCGAGGGACTGGCCCGCCTGGACGACTAGCGCGCCGTAGCCGAGGCCACCGACCCGGCGAGCACCTGGCGGCAACGGATCGCCAGGAAGCCGTTGGCCCCCACGCGCCCGACCACGAACGCGATGAAGGCGGCGCTCACGCCCACCACGTCCAGGCCCCACCCCAGCGCGAGGAACGACACGCCGATCGACACCACCTCGATGACGGTGGCGACCGTGATCGGCCGGGTGCGGCGCGCCGTGACCAGGATCGCCCGCTGGACGGCGAGGAGCACGGTGAGGGCGGGAAGCGCGAAGATGACCCGGGACGGAACGAGTGCGAAGGTCGCCAGCTCGGGGCTCAGGCCGGACAACGTGCGGAACCAGAAGGAGGCCAGGGGCGTGAAGGCGACCAGGAAGATGCCCGCCGAGGCCGCGAGGCCGAGCCCGGTCGCGAAGCGCTCGAGCTCCGGGAGGTGGGCGTGCCGGTCACCCATGAGGGCGATCGCCGTGTCCTGGAACGCGAGGCCGACGGAGCGGAAGATGAAGGAGAGCGACTGGACCACCGGGAAGACCGCGAGCGACTCCAACGGGGACGCAGCGCGCCCCATGAAGAAGGTGAGCATCGGCTGCACCGTGAGGCCGATCAGCGAGGTGAGCGCGAGCGGGTAGTAGAAGCTCGCGATCTCGCGGTACGAGAGCCCGCTCGGCGAGACCTCGGCGTGGGCCTCCGCAGCCAGGAGGTCGCGCACGGTCGAGCCCGCCATGAGGCGGGCCGCCGCCGCCTCGGCCATGACGCCGCTCGAGAGGGCCAGCGCACCCACCCACGCGCCCGGGACGTCCAGGACGAGGAAGCCGACCAGCGCGGCGGCGGACATGGCGAGCACGCGGACCACCGTGCCGTACGCGACGAGCCGCGTCCGACCCGCGCGGATGAGGACGCCCTGGAGGAATCGCCGATAGCCGATCGAGCTCGGCCACGGCAGGAAGAGCCAGAGCGCGCCGTACGTGAGGTCGGCCACCTCGTGGGGCAGCCCCACCAGGTCGATCATCAGCCACCGGTGGACGGGCGGGATGAGGACGACCAGGAGGAGCGCGGTGGTCGCCAGGCCCAGGGCGCGCATGAAGTTGCGGAGCTTGCGGAAGCTGGCGGCGTCAGTGACGAGCGCGGTGGTGGCACTCATCAGCATGATGACCGGAGCTTCGATCAGGAGCGCGAACGCGTACGCGACGCCGTGGGCGGCCAGGTTGTACTTCGGGTCCGGCAGCCGGGCGATGATCGCGGCCAGGTACGGCCCCTCGACGCCCATCATCAGCCACGTGGCCGCGAGCGGCGCCCAGAAGAGGGCGATCTTGCGTTGTGAGAGGCGTTCGCCGGACATCCGTCAGCCCCTGGCCTCCATCAGCTTCACGATGTCCTCGCACGCCTTCGCCGGGAGGGCGTCGGCCAGCACCTTGACCCGGCCCGGCAGCGGCGTGACGCCGGCCGCGTCGAGCTCGGCCTGCTCCGGCGTGCGGATCCCCGGGATGATCGTGGACACGCCCGGCACCGCGGCCACGTAGCTGAGCGCGGCCTGCGTCGGGGTGAGCCCCAGCGCTCCGACCTCACGCCAGAAGAGATCCAGCAGGTCGAGCGATCGGTCGATGATCTCCGTGTCGAGGCGGAAGGACCGGTGGTCGTCGGGCGGGAACGTCTGTCCCCGTCGGACCGATCCGGTGAGGAGGCCGAACTGCAGCGGCATGCGCACGATCACGCCCATGCCGGCGGCGCGGGCGCGCTCGATCACCGGCAGCGCGCGGCGGTTCAGCACGTTCAGGACGAGCTGGAAGCCGCTGCCCAGCCCCCGGTCCAGGAGGAACGCCGCTTCCGGCTCCGGATGGAAGGTGTTCAGGGACAGGCCCCAGTAGCGGATCTTGCCCGCGGCGCGAAGCCGCTCCATCTCCTCGATGCAGTCCCCCGCCTCCAGGTGCTCCAACCGCGCCGTGTGGAGCTGGTAGTAGTCGATGGAGTCGCGCCGGAGCCTTCGCAGGCTGCCATCGCACGACTTGCGGATATGCCTCGCCGAGTAGTCCACGAACACGCCGCCGTCCTTCCCGATCCGGTGGCCCACCTTCGTCGCGATCACGACCCGGTCCGAGTTGCCGAACGCACGACCCACGAGCCTCTCCGACTTGCCCAGCCCGTAGAAGTCGGCGGTATCATAGAAGTCGATGCCCAGGTCCAGGGCTCGTCGCAGCGCGGCGAGGGAGGTCCGGTCGTCGCTCGGTCCCCAGCCGATGGGGGTGGAGCCGGCCATGGCCGCGCCTCCGATGGCCCACGCACCGAAGCCGATCACGCTGACCCGGAGGTCCGTGGATCCGAACTGTCGCGTTTCCATGATGGGTCTCTCCCCGGCCGTTTCCCCGGCCGGACTCGGCGCATCGAACACCCCGTTCCCCCGACTCCCCGCAGCCGCCACGGCAACCGTCATGAGCAACATCAGGTCCGCGGTCCTCGCTCTCACGTCGCTCGCCGGCCTCCTGGCCGCACCGTCGCTCTCCGCCCAGGAGCTCCGCGGGCGCGTCCTGGAGGGCCGGAGTCTACGAAGTCCCGCCCTGGGAAGGGAGTGGCACTACACCGTGTACCTGCCCCCCGGATACCAGGAGGAGGAGCGCGCGTACCCCACGTTCTACCTCCTGCACGGGTACGGCGGCGAGGACACGAACTGGACCCGCTACGGCGATGCCGCCATGACGGCCGACTCGCTCATCGCGGCGGACGTCATCCCGCCGGTGATCCTGGTGATGCCCGACGGACAGAACTCCTGGTGGGTGGATTCGGACCCCGAGACCGGGTTCGGCGCCGTGGAGACGGCCTTGATCCAGGACCTCATCCCCGAGGTGGACCGGGCCTATCGGACCATTCCCCTGCGCCGCGCACGCATGATCGGCGGGCTCTCGATGGGCGGCTACGGGGCGGTGCACCTGGCGCTGAAGCACCCCGACCTGTTCGGGGCCGCCGCGAGCCTGTCCGGAGCGACGTCGCGGATGCCGCCCGAGCGTCCCCAGTCCCTGGCCCCCGCGTTCGGGGACCCGTTCGACGCCGAGCGATGGCAGGCGGAGAACCCCTTCACCTGGATCCCGAGCCTGAAGCAGTCCGGCCTGCGCCTGCCCATCTACATCACCGTCGGCGACGACGACTCCCCCCGCCTGATCGAAGGCGCCGTGGATTTCTACGCTGCGCTGCGCGAGGCCGAGCTGCCCGCCGAGCTGCGGATCACGAACGGGCCGCACGCGTGGGAGGTATGGGACCGCGCGCTGAAGGAGACGCTGATCTTCTTCGCGGACGTGTTCCGCGCGCGGTACAGGTAGGAGGGGCGCGGTAGCGCGCAGCGCGCGCCGCAGCTCGACCCACAAGGCGGACTCGGCGAAGCCGGGGGGGTTCGGAGCCCTCGCGCTCCGTCCGCCCGGAAAGGGAAGAGCCCCCAGGTCGAGACGACCCGAGGGCTCGGCCCACATCGAGGGGGCCTTCAACGGAGCGGGAGGGATTCGAACCCCCAAGCCCTTTCGGGCGCTCGCTTTCGAGGCGAGTGCATTACCATTCTGCCACCGCTCCAAAACCTGCAAACGACGAAGCCCGGACGACGGCGAGGCCGTGACGTCCGGGCTTCGGGGTAACCCGCGGATCCCCTGCACGAGGGGTTCCGATCGCGTCGTCGGGATGCGTCTGCGGTCGCCTCGACATCCTCGGCGAAACCGCGGCGAGCCCGCACCGCGGATCGAGCTTCCCCCCGCCGTCGGCTCGAACCGTCCGTTCTCACCCGGGCGGACCTGCAAACCGCCCGCATTCGCGGGTCTTCAAATCGGGGCGCCCGGATTCGAACCGGGGACCTCTGCGACCCGAACGCAGCGCTCTACCGGACTGAGCCACGCCCCGGACCTGAACCATCTTGCGAACATCTCCTCGAACAACCTGTACGGACGGAGTGGGATGCTCCTCGCTTCGCGAGGAGGCCTCGCGAACGCCCAACCGGAGCGCACCGCGCCCCACCCTTCCGACGCATCGGCCAAACCCACATGACGAGCTTCTTCGAAGCTCGAGTGGGTTCGAAATCCCAGAACCTCAACGAGTTTTCAAGAACGGACGGAGTGGGATTCGAACCCACGCGGGCTTTCGCCCACACGATTTCCAATCGTGCGCCTTAAGCCACTCGGCCATCCGTCCAGAGAGCGCCGGATCGGCGCACGGTGTTTGAACGACGACCAAAGGAGGGAGTGGGATGCTCCTCGCTTCGCGAGGAGGCCTCACGAACGAACGTCCCGCGCGCATCGCGCACCACCCGTTCGCCGCATCGGCCCAAACCCACCTGGCGAGCTTCTTCGAAGCTCGCGTGGGGTTCGAAATCCCAGAACCTCACAGCACCTTTCTTCGACGGAGGGAGTGGGATTCGAACCCACGAGGTCCTTTCGGACCAACGCCTTAGCAGGGCGCCGCCTTAAGCCACTCGGCCATCCCTCCAAAGCGGACCGCCGGACCGCGGGGCCCGCCGTCCCATCAGTTGCCCCGCTAGGGCTCGAACCTAGACTCTCCGGAGCCAGAATCCGGCGTGTTGCCAGTTACACCACGGGGCAAGAGAGCCACCTGTCGGATTCGAACCGACGACCCCGTCATTACGAATGACGTGCTCTACCGGCTGAGCTAAGGTGGCATTTCGCAGTGGAGCCGAGGGGAGTCGAACCCCTGACCTCTAGAGTGCGATTCTAGCGCTCTCCCAACTGAGCTACGGCCCCGGTGTCCTTCGTTGTCCAGCCATGGGCGCGAGAGGACTCGAACCTCTGACCTCTACGATGTCAACGTAGCGCTCTAACCAACTGAGCTACGCGCCCGCATGCGCCCGGGAGGACTTGAACCCCCAACCTCTTGATCCGTAGTCAAGCGCTCTATCCAATTGAGCTACGGGCGCGCGCGCATCCAATCAACCGATGGCGTCCAGGCCCCCCGGCCAGAATGCCCACGACAGGACTCGAACCTGTACGCCGTTTCCGGCACTGGTCCCTCAAACCAGCCTGTCTACCAATTCCAGCACGTGGGCGGACTCAGGTCTTGTTGGTCGATTCCTCGGCACCGGGCGGCTTGCTCGATACGGACGAACGCGGGCTGGGAATCTCGAAATGCTCGGGGAGGGACTCGAACCCTCACGGGGTTGCCCCCACAGGATCCTGAATCCTGCGCGTCTGCCAATTCCGCCACCCGAGCCCGGTGCCTCTCGATCCGGGCGTCGTGACCCGACCAACAGTGGAGCCGAGGGGAATCGAACCCCTGACCTCTTGAATGCCATTCAAGCGCTCTCCCAACTGAGCTACGGCCCCCTCACACACGTCCCACCGCCCGTCCGGGCGGAGGACCACCTGCTCGATGTCAATCAACGTCACGACGCTCAGCGGGGCTGACGAGACTCGAACTCGCGACCTCCGGTGTGACAGACCGGCACTCTAACCAACTGAGCTACAGCCCCCTTTTTCCTGCTGTCCGTTGCTCCTGCGCCCACGCCCCGACGGGGAATCGAACCCCGGCCGCCACCTTGAAAGAGTGGTGTCCTAGCCGCTAGACGATCGGGGCTTGTCGTTCCCCTCGACAGGCCCGGAAGGACTCGAACCTTCAACCGCCGGTTTTGGAGACCGGTGCTCTACCAATTGAGCTACGGACCTCTAAACAGCATGCCCTGGACCCACCTCCCGGCCACCGGCGGTCGAGAGCTATGGCCAGGGACGGAATCGAACCGCCGACACCGTGATTTTCAGTCACGTGCTCTACCAACTGAGCTACCTGGCCCCGACAAAAAAACCGCCCGGCCTCCGGAGGCGCGGGCGGGAAGCTCGTCGGGGAGAACCGCTGCTACCGGCTCCCCGCTCCCGCCCGCTTCCGCGGGCTCCACGTATCGGCGACCGTCCAGGACCGCCGACGGGAAGCGTCCAGCCTCGCGAGGGCGAACCGCGCTCGCACTTCGGACGACCTCGGCGTCAGCATGTCCTCTCCTGCCTCCCTCTACGTGGGAAACGCCGCCAAAGGCGGCGCTTCAGGGCTCGATAGCGGGGGCGGGATTCGAACCCGCGACCTTCGGGTTATGAGCCCGACGAGCTACCAGACTGCTCCACCCCGCAGTAGGCCACAAGTATACCCACCGCGTTTGGAGGGGTCAACCCGTTCCGGAGGGGGGCGTGAGGCGGGTCGCGCAAGGCCGGGCACCGCGCCCTCGAGCCCTCGGCACAGGGCGCCATGCGAGGCCGTCAACCCGTCACGCAGGGCGCGAGTCCCCGCGTTCCCTGGAACCTGCAGCCTTGAGAGCGGCTCCCTACAAAGGTATGTTTCCGGCCCTCGGGACGTGGCGCAGTCCGGTAGCGCACCTGAATGGGGTTCAGGGGGTCGCCGGTTCGAATCCGGCCGTCCCGATGATAGGGCCCGCGGCCTCGCCGCGGGCCCTTCTTGTTGCCCGTCCGGTGAGAACCGGCGACCGCGAGCGCAGCGAGCATGTCGCCGGTTCGACCCGATGCGTCGTTGACCTCTCGAAGACCCTCATGCTCGTTCGCGAGGGGAGCGAGGATGGCCGCGCAGCGGCCACCGCAGCTCAATCCGGCCGAAGGCGTTGCCGGGCCAGGCTTTTCGGCTTCTCGGCCCGATCGGTATCGTCGAGCTGCGCGCGGCCTGTGCCGGTCCTGGGAGGGGGTGGAGTATGCAGAAGGCCCGGGTGGAGTATGCAGACGGTCGACGCAGTGCTCCTCCGCGTCGCCGGTCCGGGCTCCCTTCGCCCGGCATCATGCGGCCTCCTCGTCGTCGCCGCCGGATCCTGAATCGGTCAGCACCTCGGTCTGCAGGCGGTGTCGAAGCCGAGCGGCTCGCCGCCGGATCCTCGGGCGCTCGCGCTCCTGGTAGTGCCGCCGCCGGGTCGCGGAATCGACGTGCCCCGTGATGTCGTTCAGAACTCGCTCGTCGTGCTCCCGGTCCTCTGCGAGATCGGTGTTCAACCGCCTCAGCCCGTACCAGGCTCGCCCAGGCTGGTGCTCCACGCCCGCGATCTTCTCGACGGTTCGGAACCAATCGTTGAAGGTCCGGTCGTCGGCGGGCATCAACGCCCGAGCGGGATCCCGAACGACCTCCGGTGGCACCTGCCGGACGGAGGGCGGGTCGTCCTTCTTGCGGCGGCTCGGAGCGATGTTGAACCTCAAGCGCCCGGCAGGGAACAGGGCGTAGTCGGCGATCATACCGGCCTCCAACGCTTCCTCGAGCGGGGCCAGGTAGGTCGCCAAGGCCTCGTCGAAGGCTGAGCGATCGGACGGCGTGAGGTCCCGCTTCACGCCCTTCTTCTTGCCCCGCCCTGGGATCTCCACCGTTCCCAGGCCGAACGCGCCGACCGGATCAAGTACGAGGTTGCTCCGGAGCGTGCGCCGAGCCTGCCCAAGCCTGGCGTCGAAGCCGACCTTGCCGGCCAGCCGCATGCGAGGGTCCACGTCGGGGTGATCGAGGGCGGATGCGATCTCTCTTGCCTCGCTCCAGCTGATGCCTTGGCCGCGCTTCGGGCTTCGGGGCGGTCTTCGTGATCGCCTCCCAGTCCCTGGCGAGCCGCTGCCGCCACGCCTTGGGCATCGTCACCGCCTTGGTCGTCGACTCGTCCTCGAGATGGAGCCACACGGACACCTGCACCAGCAGCCCCACGCAGCGCTCGGTCCACACGAGGCCGCCTTCGCCCGTTTCTTCGTAGCGACGCGCCATGGCCTGCCAGATGTCTCGCATCGCCCGGAAACGGAGCGATTCCCAGGGCGTGGCCTGGTCCACGGTGGGCTGCGTTCCCGCCTTGCGAGCGTCCGCACTCGCACGAGCTATGGCTCGCACGATGTCCCGCTTCGCCCTTCGACACTCCCGCACGTGCTCCGTCTCAGCCGGATACATACCCTCCGGCACGCGCAACGCGCGGGTCAAGCCCGCCTCGATCGAAAGGGGGGCGGAAGCCTGGGCCGGGGACACTCTGACCAGCGGCGTCGACGACTCCCCCGCGGTGCTGCCATCCCGTGGGGGCGGCGTGCCGTGGAGCAGCAGGTGCGCGTGAATGCGATCGACCTTTGCCTCGGCTTCTCGTGTCCGGTCGCCGAGCAGCGCACCGTCCGCATTTCGGATCTCCACGCCAAGCGCCTGTGTCCGGAATCTGCGCTTCGTCCCATCCCACCACCTGACCGTCACCGCACCGCCGCGGTCGGACCGCTCGAAGGCGGTGACCGTGTTCGGCTTTCGACCCGCCTGGTACTCCCAGCGGTCGGTGGCAGCGGCGGAAGGGGTGGTGGCCACGACGAGACTACCTGGGGCGTCGGCCGTACCGGAGGAGCGCGTCTCGGCCGATCCACCAACGCGTGCCGATGTGGTCGGCGTCGAGGTGCCCAAGCCGGCAGAGCCTGGTCACCGCCGGCACACCGATCCTCAGGTACCGCGCTGCGATTTCCGGGGTGACATAGATCCGACGCTTTCGCGCGCGGGTCAGGGCCGTCTGAAGACGGTCTCGATACCTCCGCAGCACGGCGACAGCGTCGGAGCTCGGGATGAGGTCCAGCAGGTTTCGAAGTTCCTCGTCGGTCTGGTCGAGGGCCTCCTTGATGGGACCGGCGAGGATTACCTCGCTGGGATGGGTGCAGTATTCGATGATCTCGGCCATGGGCCGCCTCGTGGTCCGGGTCAGTACCTGAGCAAGCCGCGTGGGCCCGCTCTTGCACCGTACCCGATTCCACTGGCCGCATCCAAGCACTGGCCGAGCGTGTCTCGTGGAGGCGACCCGGCAGCATGAGGCTGCCCATGGACCGACCCCCGTGGACGTTGCGTCGTGATCGAATGATCTGTGGTGCGGCCGCATTGGATTCCTCCATCGCTCAGTCGACGTATCCACCGATACCCGATGAGAGGAGGAGGCGAGAAATCCGCGAAGGCGCAGCGAGGCCCTCAACATGGTGAGGGGAACTCGCATGCAAGGCATGTCTCGCGTTTCGGGGGAAGGCGCCTACGCCCCTGTGAAACGTCAGGGTGCGCGAGGCTACAGTGTCCGCCCAACTCACTGAGGAACACACCGGACGACGCCGGGCGGGGCTGAACTACCTCAGGATCCGAATCCCACCGGGCAGTAGCATCGAATGGCGACGGGCTCGGGTCCCGTATCGAAGCGCTAGGAACAGCGCACGGACACACGTGCACCGGCCCTCGGCGTCAACCCAAGGGGGGCGCCCCCGCCAAGCCTGTGGCGCTGCCCTCGGAGCGCTCGTATGCTCACCTCCCTCCTGAAGGGAGAGAGTGTCCTAGCTCAACTGTCCGTGAAACGGGGTAGAGCCCGCCTTCCCAGAAGAGCGGCTGAAGCACCGAATCATGTGTGAGCGCTTTCGGGGCTCCAAAAGGCTTCCGCGGCAGAGCGAGTTGTTCGTCCAACATGCTCCAAGCGAAGCAGTAGCCCCCGAACGATCAAGCCAGCTTGCTCGACCATCTTTTGAACCCGAGCAATCGCCTCGCCCAGGTCGCCCCACTTATCCCGAAGAACCGAGCTCAACTCTCTTGTATTCATCGACGTGATACCGAATCTCCGTATGCGCGCTGACCTTGTCGCGATGTCTTGAAGGCATCGAGCATCGGGGAGTCACGGAGGGCCTGCCAGCTGCCATGTAGCTCCATGTAGAGACGGTCGAACTGCCCCCGCCGTTCAGCCTTCCTCCTTCAACTCCATGCGCTTCAGTATTTCTGCAATGACTGGATCGTCAGCTTCCGCAATATGCATGTTCCACACCGCGAACGCCTCCCTCAGTTGTTGCCGCAGGTCATCAGCCTCCAGAGGCTGGAGGATGTTGTGCAAACCTGGCACACTATTGTCCTTGCGCCCGCCATGATCTTAGCCACGTCCTGCGCGCAGGATAGGAACAACGCCTTCTGAAGGGCCTGAAAGCCGCGTGCCCGCTTCTTCGCTCCCCACGTCGCATTGACAACGGGGTCGAACAGCATCGGCTTCAGCATTGCGTATTTCTCACGAAAGCAGGATGGCATCGTCGAGTAGGTGGCCAGCGTACGCTTGGAGTTTCTCTCGAAGCTGCGTCGGCATTATTCTCTCCCTCCTGCATAGACGCGAGCACGACGCTCGGGCATGGTAGATAGACACGATGGAAGGGCTGGCCTCCCGCGAAGCGTGGGTTAGCGTCGCTTGTGAGAGGCAACACCAGCGCCACATGCGGACCTCGGGTCCGCAGAACCGCAGCCAGAGACCTCCACCGGACCATCGCCCTCAACTTCTGGGTCGGCTTGCGCGACGTCCACAAGGACTCCATCACCGCCGCCGTCTTCCGCAACCGCGATGCCGAGCCCATGCGCGTCGACCGCCTGGGCTACGACCTGCGTAAGCTGCGTCGCTACTTCCAGCGCCTGCAAGCCGAGGGCACGGTGCGCACCTGCTATGAGGCCTCCGGCGCGGGCTACGTCCTGCAGCGCTCCCTCGACCCCAGTGGGGCATCGAATGCCATCTCGCCGCGCCCTCGCTGATCCCGCGCGGCCCGGCGAGCATTCCGGCAAGATCCTCACCGGCGTGACGCCATCAAGCTAGCCCGCGACTTCCGCGACTAGCGCCTCGTGCTCATCCACGTCCCCACCGAAGCCGACGAGCGGGTCCGTGACCTCGTCCGCTGCCGCGAGTGCTTCCAGCGCGAGATCGTCAAGTCCCGCCACTACATCCTCAAGTTCATGCGCAGGCGCGGGTTCATCTTCCGCGAGGGCCAGCACTGGACCGTGCGCCACTTCACCTGGATCCGTCAGGTCCTCGCCCCCGGCATACTCGCCGTCGAGGATCACGCGCGCCGCCTCTCCTAACACCCCGCCCCGCCCCAGGACAAGCTCCAGCGCAGAGACGAGCTCGACGACCGCATCGCCGCTCTCGCCCTCACGCCCCGCTCCAAACCCCTCGTCGATCGCATTTGCTGCTTCCGCGGCTTCAAGACCCAGGCGGCGATGGTCCTCGCCTCCGAGCTCGGCGATCTGCGCCGCTTCCAGAACCCTCGCCAGCTCATGGCCTACGTCGGCCTCGTCCCCCGTGAGCACTCCTCCGGAGACCGTCAAAGGCTCGCCTCCATCACCAAGGCCGGCAACGCCCGCGTGCGTCACGTCCTCATTCAGGCCGCCCAGTGCTGGACCCGAAAGCGGCCAACCGTCGGAGCTCCGCTCAGGCGTCGCCAGCAGGGGCAAGATCCGACGTCATTCGCCATGCCTGGAAATGCCAACACCGCCTCTTCACCCTCTTTCACCGGCTCGCCGTCAAGAAGCCCAATCAGGTCGCTGCCACCGCCGTCGCTCGCGAGATGGTCGGCTTCCTCTGGGCCGTGCTCCGCGACGTCCACGTCCTCCATGCTCCAGGAGGTGGAGCGCCTCACCCTGCTCCTACCCACGCTCAATCCGAGACCTGAGGGGAGTCCCGGGGCACGATAGGAGAACGCCCCAAAACGTTACGGGGTCCGGCACCTCAACCAGCCGAATCCCCGTGTATAGACTCCGGCTAGCTCCCGAATCAACCGTCTCTTTAATCCGCTCCCTAGCCTTTGCTTACCATTGCAGCATCAGCAGGATTCATCGTCGAAGACGCCCCGGTCTCCCCGACTTCTCATCAACCTTGACATAGCCTCTCCCATATCAACGTTCTTTGGCTTCTCACGCCCGCCGCCTATATTTGCTCTGTCCCCGCCCCGCCCAGGTCCGACTATCTCTCGCCGCACGACGCTTCCGAGCCCAGGCGGGGCTCCCCTTATAAAACAATGCGCCGCGTACGCGGGCGCAGCAGAGGCCTCTTGTCATTCGACGACCAGGTGACCGCATTCGGTGAAGACAGCCGACCTTTTCAGTCCCCTGCTCGTGGTATAGCGTACGCCTGAGGATTCGAGCCGCCAGTGTAGCTCTCGAGGCCAGTCTCGGTTTTCTCACAGCCTCCTCCGGATGCTCTAGGACCTCGGAGTCTTCGTGGGGGGAATCGACATGCACCCAACGATTCCTATACCGACGGAGATCGTGAAGGTCCGCCTCTCAGCCCCTCGTCAATCGCGGCTCGATCAATCAGTTGCACCAGGCGATCGGAGTTATTCCCATACTCAGCCCGGAGATGGGTCTCGATGGCACTCACAGCCGTGAGAATCGAGGCGAGATCGGCGCCCATAGCGAAAGCCATATCTGCTTCCCGAATAACGAAGGCTGCCCATTCGCTCACGAGAACGTTGCCTAACAGCAACTGATCGTCCAGAGCGATAAGGTAGTCCCACCGATTCTCGCTCTGGTGCCGGTCACCAAGCACCTCCCGGGCGCAACACACCTCACGGGACGTCGGGCTGTGATCCCTATGTGGCCGTCGCCCCAACTCGACTCTGATTCCACAACGACGTGAAGAGGGACCGCAGGCATGAGGCTAGACCCTGCGGCGATGTACTGATAGCTCTGAGGAGGCGGAGTCAGGGGACATCGCCCTGAGTTCGTCCAAGGTCACCGGCTCCTTGAGGC
>CAVUEU010000001.1:212500-732432 GCA_963740595.1 uncultured Gemmatimonadales bacterium | reverse complement strand
TCCTTGCCTTGTACAACTCCACTGTACAAGTTGTCCCCATGTCCGAGCACACCGGCATTTCCGAGGCGCGGCGCCGTCTCTTCGAGCTGGTCGATCGGGTCCTCGACCACCCGGACGAGGCCGTCTACATCGAGCACCGCGACCGGGCGCAGCGGGTCGCGCTCGTCGTCCGAGACCCGGCTCGAATCCCTCGAGCGTCGCGCGGCGAGGGCGGGGCCTCCGCGCAGCCTGGTGTGCAGCGCGGTCCTGGTCGGCGACGCGACGGTCGAGCAGGTGATCGCCGCCGTGCGCCGCGACGTCGATGCCTGACGCGCTCGTCACGGACACGCACGCCTTTCTCCTGCACCTGACGGGTGATCGCAAGGGGATGGGCGCCGCGGCGCTGCGCGCCTACGACCAGGCCGACGCGGGCCAGGCGGTGATCGTCGTCCCGGTGACGGCGCTCATGGAGGTCCTCGGCGCGGCGGAACGGGGTCGGATCCGCCTCGAGGACGGCCCCGTGGCGTGGACGACGCGGCTGCGCGCCCATCCGGGGTTCGAGGTCGCGGACCTCACGGCCGACGTGGTGCAGCGGGCCTCGGAGATGCCGTTCCTCCGGCAGCCGGCCGACCGCCTGATCGCCGCGACCGCCCTGCAGCACCGGGCGTTCCTCATCTCCGGAGACCCGTCGTTCGAGCGCGCGGGGGTCCGTACGATCTGGTAGGGGTGGGCCGGCTCTCCATCCACACTTTGACATCGTGATGCGCACGCATCATGATGCGCCATGCGCACGACCCTGAACCTGGACCCGGACGTCCTGCGGGTGACCCGACACCTGGCGCGCGAGCAGGGCCGCAGCCTCGGTGACGTCGTGTCGGAGCTCGTGCGCCGAGGTCTCCAGCCCCGCGACGAGATCCGCTACGCGGGCGACTTCCCGGTCTTCCAGGTCCGCGAGGGCACGCCGCCGCTCACGCCCGACATGGTCGACGAGGCGCACGAGGAGTGAAGGTCAGCCTGCTCGACGTGAACGTCCTCGTGGCGCTGGCATGGCCCAACCACGTCCACCACGCGCGGGCGCACGCCTGGTTCCGCGACGCGCGTGCATCGGGGTGGGCCACGAGCCCCCTCACCCAGAGCGGCTTCGTGCGTGTCTCGTCGAACGTGCGCGCCGTTCCCGAAGCGCGCACCCCGGTGGAGGCGATGGCGCTCCTGCGACGCATCGTGAGGCTACCCGGGCACGAGTTCTGGCCGGACGACACGGCGGCGGCGAACGAGGACGGAGGGCCACTCACCCTCGTGGTCGGGTACCGTCAGGTGACGGACGCCCACCTCCTCACGCTCGCGATGCGACGTGGCGGGCGTCTGGCGACGTTCGACGCCGGCGTACGGGACCTGGTGCCGGGGGACGTGGAGGCCGACGGAGTGGTCGTGGTCGCGCTCATCCCCTGAGTAGCCTGCGGCGTCTCTTGTCGTCGTCCCAACCGGTCATGGTGATGGCGCCGACGCACCGGTAGGTTGGGATCCCCGACCACCCGAGCATCTCCGGCATGACACCGAGCGAATACCAGGAGCTGGCCGAGTTCATCGTCGCCCAGTTCGGAAAGCAGCGCGCCGAGTTCGTGGCGCGCTTCGACCAGAGCGCCCAACGCTTCGAGCAGATCGACCGGCGCTTCGAGCAGATCGACCGGCGCTTCGAGCAGATCGACCAACGCTTCGAGCAGATCGACCAACGCTTCGAGCAGATCGACCAACGCTTCGAGCAGATCGACCGGCGCTTCGAGCAGATCGACCGGCGCTTCGAGCAGATCGACCGGCGCTTCGAGCAGGTCGACCAACGCTTCGAGCAGATCGACCGGCGCCTCGAGGCCCTGGAAGCTCGGACCGCGCGGGCGGAGGTCGTGGGCGAGGACACGCGTACGCGACTCTCGCTCGTCGTCGAGCGGATCGACTTCCTCGACGCCAGGGTCGAGCGCCTCCGCGACGAGATGCACGAGGAGTTCGCCTCGGTGCGGCAGGAGATGCGGGACGGCATCGGGTTCTGGAGCCGGAGGATCGAGGCCCTGGAGCAGCGCCCGGGCGGGGGCGAGCCCGGGTAGGCCCCCCACGCGGTCACGGCGGCGGCCCCCCGCTCGTTGGTACGGGGCGGACGCATGGACCCACGACCGGGAAACGACCGATGAAGACGCGCGCGGCAGCCCTCGTCACCCTCCTCCTCGCCCTCCCGGCCTGCGGTGAGGGCCCCGTGGGTCCGGGGCCGGTCGACGAGATCACCGAGCTGCCCAGGGCGCTCACGGCCGACGAGATCGCGGTCATCGGCGCGAGCAACGGCTTCGCCTTCGACCTCCTGCACCTGGCCAGCACGCCGGATGCCAACCTCTTCCTCTCGCCGGTGTCGGCGTCCATGGCGCTCGGCATGACCATGAACGGGACCGCGGGCGAGACCCTCGCCCAGATGCGCACCGCGCTCGGCTTCGGCGACATGGGCCTCGACGAGATCGACGCGTCCTACCGCGGCCTCATCGACCTCCTGCTCGGGCTCGACCGGACCGTGGAGATGGCGGTCGGGAACTCGGTGTGGTCGCGGGCGGGCTTCCCGGTCCGCCCGACCTTCCTGGGCACGGTCAAGGACTACTTCGACGCCGAGGCCGAAGAGCTGGACTTCTCGAAGTCGTCCGCCCCGGGCCGCATCAACGGCTGGGTGAGCGACGCGACGAAGGGGAGGATCGATCGGATCGTCCCCGATCCGATCCCGTCCGAAGTGGTCATGTACCTGATCAACGCGATCTACTTCAAGGGGACGTGGACCTACGCCTTCGATCCGAAGGACACGCGTGACGAGCCCTTCCACTTCGCCGACGGTTCGACGCGCACGATGAAGCTGATGAAGCTCGAGGGCGACATGCCGTACCACGCCGGCCCGGGCTATCAGGCGGTGGATCTCCCTTACGGCGGCAAGGCGTTCTCGATGACGGTGCTTCTCCCGGCCGAGGGCGTCCCGCTCGAGGATCTGGTCGCCTCCCTCGACGGGGACGCGTGGACGGCGCTCGCGGGCGGCTTCGGGGAGGCCCGGGGCACGCTCTTCCTGCCGCGCTTCCGGATGAGCTACGAGCGCACGCTCAACGACGACCTGCGAGCGCTCGGGATGACGGTCGCCTTCGACGCCCTGCGCGCGGACTTCACACCGCTGTCACCGGTCGAGGGCCTCTTCATCAGCGACGTCCTCCAGAAGAGCTGGGTGGACGTGAACGAGGAGGGGACGGAGGCCGCGGCGGCCACCTCCGTCGGGGTGGGCGCCACATCGGCCGGCCCGTCGGGGTTCTCCATGCGCGTCGACCGTCCGTTCCTCTTCGTCCTGCGCGAACGGCTCTCGGGCACGATCCTCTTCGTGGGGCAGGTCGCGGCGCCGCTGGAGGGCTGAGCGGGATCCGGGGGGCCGGGAGGCGGGTATCGTTCCCCTCGCCCCAAGCGCACCCGCGTCCCTACTTTGTCCTGACTATGGCGACGGCCACGAAGCCCCAAGGCCCGACGCCCACCATCCGCGGTCTTCCTCGCCCCCTCGCACGTGCCATGGAGGCGTACGCGGATCGGCTGGACGTGGACAGGATCCGCGACGCGTACGAACTCGCCGCGGACGCGCACGCCGGACAGCGGCGTGCGTCGGGGGAGGAATACGTCACGCACACGGTGGAGGTGGCCACGATCCTGGCCCAGCTCCGCCTGGATACGGCCTCCATCGTCACCGGGCTGATCCACGACACGGTCGAGGACACCGCCATCTCGATCGCCGACCTCGAGGCGCGCTTCGGCAAGGAGATCGCCACGATCGTCGACGGGGTCACCAAGCTGGGCCGCGTGCAGTTCAGCTCGGCCACCGAGCAGCAGGTGGAGAACTACCGCAAGATGCTGCTCAGCATGGCCGAGGACGCGCGCGTGATCCTGGTCAAGCTGGCCGACCGCCTGCACAACATGCGCACGCTCGAGCACCTGCCGGCCGCGAAGCGGAAGCGCATCGCCCTCGAGACCCGCGAGATCTACGCGCCGCTCGCGCACCGTCTGGGGATGGCCGCGATCCGCTGGGAGCTCGAGGACCTGTCCTTCAAGTTCCTGGAGCCGGACGCCTACGAGGACCTGAGCAAGAAGGTCAAGCAGCGCCGCAAGGAGCGCGAGCGCCAGATCCTGGAGCTGCAGCGTCCCCTCGAGGAGGCGCTCGCCGAGGCCGGGATCCCCGCCGAGGTCCACGGGCGCCCGAAGCACCTCTGGTCGATCCACCAGAAGATGGTGCACCGCAACCGGCCCTACGAGGAGATCTACGACCTCATGGCCATGCGGGTCACCACCGACTCCGTCCAGAACTGCTACGCGGCGCTCGGCGTCATCCACAGTCGCTGGACGCCGATCCCCGAGCGCTTCCACGACTACATCGCCACGCCCAAGTCCAACATGTACCGCTCCCTCCACACCACGGTCTTCGGGCCGGGAGGGCGCCGCTACGAGATCCAGATCCGCACGGAGGAGATGCACCGCACGGCGGAGTACGGGATCGCGGCGCACTGGCGCTACAAGGAGGGTCAGGACGGCCAGCCGGTCGGGGTGGACAAGTCCGAGAGCGAGGTGGACGAGGCGCTCACCTGGTTCCGCCAGGTGCTCGAGTGGCAGCAGGACACGCGCGAGCCGGAGGAGTTCATGGAGTTCCTCCGCATGGACCTCTTCCAGGGCGAGATCTTCGTGTTCACGCCCAAGGGGGAGGTGAAGTCCGTGCCGCAGGGCTCGACCCCCATCGACTTCGCCTTCAGCGTCCACACGGAGGTGGGGCTGCACTGCGCCGGCGCCAAGGTGAACGGGCGCATCGCCCCGCTCTCGCGTGAGCTCCGCAACGGCGACACCGTCGAGATCATCACGAACCAGCGCCAGCGCCCCAACCGCGACTGGCTCGCCTTCGTGAAGACGTCGCGCGCCCGCCAGCGCATCCGCCAGTGGATCCGCAAGGAGGAGTTCGACTCGGCGCGCAAGCTCGGCCGGGAGTTCCTGGACAAGGAGCTGAAGAAGGCCAAGCGCACGCTCCCCACGGACCACCACGAGCTGCTCGAGGCCGCCCTGGCGCTCGGCCACCCGGACTTCGAGCACGTGCACGCCGCGCTCGGGCGGGGCGACGTGGGCCCGACCGCCGTGATCAAGCAGCTCTTCCCCGACCACGACCCCGCCGAGGTCGCGCAGCGCCCTCCCACGGCGCTCGAGAAGCTCGCCGAGCGCCTGCGCATCTCGGGGCGCGGCGTGCGCATCCAGGGGATGGACAACCTCATGGTGCGCTACTCGCGCTGCTGCCAGCCCGTGCCCGGCGACGCCGTGGTGGGCTACATCACGCGGGGCAGGGGGGTGAGCATCCACCGGCAGGACTGTCCCAACGTGCTCGCCCTGTCGCGCGACCCGGAACGGCGCGTCGAGATCGAGTGGGCGGCCGAGAAGGGCGACCGCTTCTTCGTGCGCCTCTACATGCGGGGGACGGACCGGCGCGGGCTCCTGTCGGACGTGGCGAAGGCGATCAGCGACACGGGCACCGACATCCAGCACGCCGATATGCGCACGGGCGAGGGCGGGATGAGCGCGGAGTTCGTGGTCGAGGTGCAGGACCTGACGCACCTCGAGAAGGTGCGCCGCGCGATCGGGCGGGTGAAGGGCGTACTGGCCGTGGAGCGGCGCGAGCATTTCGACGACGAGGACGTGGGGTGGGTGTAGGGAGGCCACGCCGCTCATGAGCACCTTCGAGCTCGTCTCCCCGCACACGCCCTCCGGCGACCAGCCGCGCGCGATCGAGGAGCTGTCCGAAGGCCTCGTGCGCGGCGACCGGAGCCAGGTCCTGCTCGGCGCCACCGGCACGGGCAAGACCTTCACGATGGCGCACGTGATCGCACGCCACGGCCGGCCGACGCTGGTCATGAGCCACAACAAGACGCTCGCCGCGCAGCTCTACGGCGAGCTGAAGTCGCTCTTCCCGCACAACGCCGTCGAGTACTTCATCTCGTACTACGACTACTACCAGCCGGAGGCGTACGTCCCGGCGACCGACACGTACATCGAGAAGGACGCGTCGATCAACGAGGACATCGAGCGGCTCCGCCTGCGCGCCACGTCGAGCCTGGTCGAGCGCGAGGACGTGATCGTCGTGGCGAGCGTGTCGAGCATCTACGGCCTGGGCAACCCGGCCGACTACCGCGCCCTCATGCTCCACCTCAAGGTCGGGGAGGAGAAGCCGCGCAAGGAGATCCTGCGCGGCCTGGTCGACATCCAGTACAAGCGCAACGACTACCTGTTCGAGCGCGGCACCTTCCGCGTGCGCGGTGACACGGTCGAGATCTTCCCGGCCTACGACGAGCAGGCGATCCGGGTCGAGCTGTGGGGCGACGAGGTGGAGCGCATCAGCCGCTTCGATCCGCTCACGGGCGAGATCATCACCACGCTCGACCGCACCGCGATCTATCCGGCCAGCCACTACGTGACGCGGCGGCGCACGATCGAGGAGATGGTCCCGCACATCCGCGTCGAGCTGAAGCAGCAGCTCGAGCGCTTCCGCGAGGACGGCAAGCTCCTGGAGGCGCAGCGCCTCGAGCAGCGCACGAACTTCGACCTGGAGATGATGCTCGAGATCGGCACCTGCCCGGGCATCGAGAACTACTCGCTCTACACCAGCCACCGCCGTCCGGGGGACCGGCCTGCCTGCCTCCTCGACTACTTCCCGGCCGACTTCCTGGCGATCGTGGACGAGAGCCACGCCTCGATCCCGCAGATCAACGGGATGTACAACGGCGACCGCTCCCGCAAGCTCACGCTCATCGAGCACGGCTTCCGCCTGCCGAGCGCGCTCGACAACCGCCCGCTCAAGTTCGACGAGTGGGAGGGCATGCTGGACCACGTGATCTACCTGTCGGCCACGCCGGGAGAATGGGAGCTCCGGCAGGCGGGCGGCGTGGTGGTCGAGCAGATCATCCGCCCGACCGGGCTCGTCGACCCGCAGGTCGAGGTGCGCCCGGTGAAGGGCCAGGTCGACGACCTGCTGGCCGAGATCCGCGACCGGGAGCGGAAGAACGAGCGCGTGCTCGTGACCACGCTCACCAAGCGGATGGCCGAGGACCTCTCCGAGTACCTGCAGAGCGTGGGCGTGCGCGTGCGTTACATGCACTCCGAGGTCGACACGATCGAGCGCATGGCGATCATCCGGCAGCTCCGCCTCGGCAAGATCGACGTCCTGGTCGGCATCAACCTCCTGCGCGAGGGACTCGACCTCCCCGAGGTGTCGCTCGTGGCGATCCTCGACGCCGACAAGGAGGGCTTCCTGCGCGACGCCCGCTCGCTCATCCAGACCATCGGGCGAGCGGCGCGCAACGTGGGCAGCCGGGCCATCATGTACGCGGATCGCGTCACGGCCTCGATGGCGCGCTGCCTGGAGGAGACGAACCGGCGCCGCGACATCCAGATCGCCCACAACCTGGAGCACGGCATCACCCCGGAGACCATCCGGAAGAGCGTGGAGGAGATCGAGTTCAGCACGCGGGTGGCCGACGCGAGGATGGCGCCGGCCGGCGTGGCCGAGGCGGCGGCCACCTACGCCGACGAGGTCAACCGCGAGGAGTACGTGAAGATCCTGGAGCAGGAGATGGCCGAGGCGGCCGAGGCCCTCGACTTCGAGCGGGCGGCGCTCCTGCGCGATCAGCTCTTCGAGCTGAAGGCCGCGCGCTGAGGGCCGGGGGGCCACCGGGTTTGCCTCGAAGTTGTCGCCTGGACAACCAATCGTGGACCTCACCCCACCCCTTCGCGTAGCGTTGTCAGATGCCCTGGACTCCCCAATCGTCAGAGGAGCGGGATGCAGGACGTGCGACCGATGCGTTACGGCGACTTTCCACAGCTCTTCGAGGGCTTTCCACCGGACGAGGAAGTCGATCTCTACGATACACGGACGATCCTACGCCTCATGGCGCTCGCGAAGGGCGCGGACAGCGCCGAGCCGCCGCCGGATGCCCCGATGGACGAGGCCCAACCGGTGACCTGACGGGGACCGCGGGGCGGCGGCTCTCCCGCTGGGCGCCCCGGAGGGCGATCTTCGGGACTCGACCGCACACGAGCCCCCCGGAAAGAAGCCTCCCACCGTGAGCCCATCCGTCCCCCTCCTCGACCTCACCGCGCAGTACCGATCGATCCGGAACGAGGTCGATGCCGCCGTGCTCGCGGTCCTGGAGAGCCAGCGCTTCGTGCTCGGCCCGGAGGTGGAGGCGCTCGAGGCGGAGCTGGCCGACTACCTGGGCGTGCAGCACGCGGTAGGGTGCGCGAGCGGAACCGACGCTCTCCTGCTCGCCTTGAAGGCGCTCGACGCCGAGCCGGGCTCGGACGTGATCGTGCCGAGCTTCACCTTCTTCGCCACGGCGGGCGCGGTGTGGAACGCGGGCCTCCGGCCTGTCTTCTGCGACGTCGACCCGGACACCTTCAACGTCACCGCCGCGAGCATGGACGCCGTCTGGACGGACCGGACCGTGGCCGTGGTGCCGGTCCACCTCTTCGGGCAGATGGCGGCGATGGCCGAGATCCGCACGCTGGCGGGGTTGCGCGGTGCGTCCGTGCTCGAGGACGCGGCCCAGGCGATCGGCGCCAGGTCCCCGGCCGGCGTGGCGGGCTCGGCGGGCGACGCTGCGGCCTTCAGCTTCTTCCCCACGAAGAACCTGGGCGCCTTCGGCGACGGCGGGCTGGTTACCACGGACGACCAGGCGCTCGCCGAGAGGGTCGCGAAGCTGCGCGTGCACGGCGGTCGCCAGATGTACCACCACGAGATGGTGGGCACGAACTCCCGCCTGGACGCGCTCCAGGCTGCGGTCCTGCGCGTGAAGCTCCGGCACCTCGACGGGTGGACCGCAGCCCGCCGCGAGAACGCCTGCCGCTACGAGGGGATGCTCGCCGGCGTCGACGGCGTGCGCACCCCGGTGGTGGCGGAAGGCAATTTCCACATCTACAACCAGTACACGATCCGCGCGGAGCGTCGCGACGAGCTCCAGGCCCACCTCGGAGGGTGTGGAATCGGGTCGGGCGTCTACTACCCCGTGCCGCTCCACCTGCAACCGTGCTTCTCATCGCTGGGCTACGGCCCGGGAGATCTGCCCGTCACCGAAGCGCTTTGTGGCGAAGTGCTGAGCCTTCCTATCTTCCCGGAGTTGGGCGATGATCGGCAGGCTTTCGTCGCCGAGACCATTCGAGATTTCTACCGCCAGCCACCCACATCCAGGGGTACGCACGCATGAAGGTCGCCGTCATCGGATCCGGCTACGTAGGGCTCGTCCTGGGCGCCTGCCTCGCGGAGTCCGGCAACGACGTTGTCTCCGCCGACATCGACGAGAGCAAGGTCGAGCGGCTGAACCGGGGCGAGGTGCCGATCTACGAGCCGGGTCTCGAGGATCTGATCCGCACGAACCTCGAGGCGGGCCGCATCCGGTACACCACGGACGTCGCGGACTGCGTCCGTGAGTCGGACATCATCTTCATCGCCGTGGGCACCCCTCCGGGTGAGGACGGCTCGGCCGACCTGCAGCACGTCCTGGCCGTCGCGCGCACCATCGGCCAGAGCATGGACCGCGAGAAGATCGTGATCACGAAGAGCACGGTGCCGGTGGGTACCGCCAAGCTCGTGCGCGCGGAGATCGAGAAGCACACGGACATTCCGGTGCACGTGTGCTCCAACCCGGAGTTCCTCAAGGAGGGGGCGGCCGTCGAGGACTTCATGAAGCCCGACCGGGTCGTGCTGGGCGTGGATTCGGAGCTCGCCCGTTTGGTGCTGAGGGACCTGTACGCGCCCTTCGTGCGCAGTGGCAACGAGATCCTGACCATGGACGTGCCGTCGGCGGAGATCACCAAGTACGCCGCCAACGCGATGCTGGCCACCCGCATCTCGTTCATGAACGCGATCGCGCAGCTCTGCGAGAAGGCCGGCGCCGACGTCGACGCCGTGCGCAAGGGCGTAGGCTCGGACGTGCGCATCGGCCCGGCCTTCCTCTACCCGGGAGCGGGCTACGGCGGAAGCTGCTTCCCCAAGGACGTGAAGGCGCTGATGCGCACCATGACGGATCTGGGCGCGGACGCGTCGATCCTGCAGGCCGTCGAGGACGTGAACGAGCGCCAGAAGGGAATCCTGCTCGATCGGCTCGTCGAGCGGCTCGGCAGCGATCTGTCGAACCGCACCATCGCGGTGTGGGGACTGGCGTTCAAGCCCAACACCGACGACATGCGCGAGGCCCCGAGCCTCGTGACGATCGAGGGGCTGCTGGAGCGGGGCGCGAAGGTCGTGGCGCACGATCCGGTGGCGATGGAGGAGGCGCGCCGGCACCTGGGCGACAGGATCTCGTACGCGAGCACGAACTACGCCACGCTGGACGGCGCGGACGCCCTGGTGATCCACACCGAGTGGCATCCGTACCGTCGGCCCGACTTCTCGCGCATGAAGGAAGCCATGAAGTCTCCGCTGATCTTCGACGGACGCAACCTGTGGACCCCCGACTCGATGACCAAGAGGGGCTTCGAGTACTTCTCCGTCGGCCGCGTGGCGGTGCCTCCCGCCGCGACGCCCGCCCGGACGGGGGCGCGCTGACGTGCGCGTGCTCATCACCGGTGCGGCCGGGTTCCTGGGCTCTCACCTCGCGGACCGCTTCCTCGACGACGACCACCAGGTCGTCGGCCTCGACAACTTCATCACCGGCTCACGGGAGAATGCCGCTGGGCTCTCGGAGCGCGCGGGCTTCGAGCTCGTCGAGCACGACATCTCGAAGCCGATCTTCATCGCCGGCCACCTCGACGGGGTGCTGCACTTCGCCTCCCCGGCGAGCCCGGTCGACTACCTGGAGTTGCCGATCCAGACGCTCAAGGTCGGCAGCCTGGGCACGCACAACGCGCTCGGCATCGCCCTCGCGAAGAACGCGCGCTTCCTGCTCGCCTCCACCTCGGAGGTGTACGGCGACCCGCTCGTGCACCCGCAGGTCGAGACCTACTGGGGAAACGTGAACCCGATCGGCGTGCGCGGCGTGTATGACGAGGCCAAGCGCTTCGCGGAGGCCATGACGATGGCCTACCACCGCTACCACCAGGTGGACACGCGCATCGTCCGGATCTTCAACACGTACGGCCCGCGCATGCGCCCGGCCGACGGGCGCGTGGTGTCGAACTTCATCGTGCAGGCGCTTCGCGGCGAGGCGCTGTCGGTCTACGGGGAGGGCAACCAGACGCGCTCGTTCTGCTACGCTTCGGACGAGGTGGACGGCATCTACCGCCTCTTCCACTCCGACTACACGGACCCGATGAACATCGGCAACCCGAAGGAGTTCACGATCCTCGAGCTCGCCCAGATGGTGCTGGAGGAGACGGGCAGCGCCTCCGAGCTGCGTCGCCTCCCGCTCCCCGCGGACGACCCCAAGGTACGCCGTCCGGACATCACGATCGCGAGGACCCGGTTGGGGTGGGAGCCGGAGGTGGGATTGCGCGAGGGACTGCGCCGCACGATCGACTATTTCCGTGAGCTGGTCGAGCGCGACGAGGCGGTTGCGCGCACCCTCTAGAAAGGCCTTTCCCGCGTTCCCCCCAACCCCGAACTTGGCTTCATGGCCAACAACCCACACCAGGCCCGCGAGGTCGTCGCGCGGGGTTTGAGCGCGTGGGAGCGCGAGGACTACGAGTCCGCCCTGATCACCTTCCGGGAGGTGCTGGTCGACCATCCGTACTTCGCCGACGTGCACAACAAGGCGGGCCTGTGCCTCGCGATGCTGGGCCGTCCGGATGAGGCGCTGGTGCACTTCGACACGGCGCTCGAGCTCAACAGCTCCTACGCCGAGGCGCACCTGAACCGCGGCATCGTCCTCAACGAGCTGGGGCGGCACGAGGAGGCCCACGCGGCGTTCAGCCGCGCCGGTGAGCTCGACACCCGCGACTCGCGCGACTTCCCCTCGGAGGTCGGCAACCGGATCGCGGTGACGCACGCCCAGCTCGGCGACCTCTACCTGGTGGCCGACCACCCCAGGGAGGCCTCGCAGCACTACCGGGCCGCGCTCGACATCCGGCCGCGCTTCATCGACATCCGGAGCAAGTTCGCCGAGGCCCTCATCGAGCTGGGCGACCTCGGCCAGGCGCGCGAGGAGCTGGAGGAGATCCTCGAGGTCCGCCCTTCCTTCGTGGGCGCGCGCGTGCGCCTCGGGGTGGTCCTGCACCGTCTCGGGGACGACGAGGGAGCCATCCGCGAATGGATCCGCTGCGCCGAGGACGCCCCGGAGGACATGCGTCCGCGCGCGTACCTGGCGTCCGTGGGCGTCAGCTGGCCGCAGGGCGTCGAGCACGGCGCCGAGCCGAGCTGAGGAACCGGGGCGCCACGGCGCGACTATATTGCATGCCGCTCGGCGCCGAGGCGCCGAACCCCGGAACCGGAAACCCGATGCCATCGACCGCCCCCCCGAAGACCCGAGCCCTGCTCGCGCTCCTCTGCCTCGCCGCCTCCGCCTGTGCGGCCGGGTCGAGCGAGGAGAGCTCGGTGCGACGTGGCGACGAGGCCTTCGCGACCGAGAAGTACGACGAGGCGCTCGCGGAGTACCGCCTCGCTGTGCGCCAGGGCGCCGACGACGCATCGACGCTCGCCCGGGTGGCGCACACCTACGCGATGATGGACCGCGTGGACGACGCCGGCACCTTCTATGCAGAGGCCGCGCAGAAGGACTCCACGCTGAAGAACCAGGCCGTGGCCGACCTGATGCGCATGGCGCTCAAGGCGCGCGCGCGGAAGGACCGCTTCGCCATGGCGTCGGCGGTGGAGGAGGCGCTGCGCATCCGGCCCGGCATCGGGGTGGCCGACATGTCGCTCGATCTGGCGCGCCACTACTACACGGCGGGCGAGTACGGGCGGGCGCTCCCCTTCTACACGCTGGCGCTGGCGGAGATGGCGGACTCCGCCACCTCGGAGATCGTCGACGAGGTGGGAAAGGCCTACGAGGAGATCGGCGACTGCGAGCACGCGCTGATCTTCTTCGAGCGTTACCGCAGCATGGTCCGGCCCTGGCAGCGCGACGAAGTCGACTGGTACATCGGCACCTGCTCCTTCAAGCTCGCGCGCGAGATCCGGGCCGAGCGTGACCAGAGCGAGTCCGAGCTCGAGTCGGCGCTGTCGCGGGTGAACCGCGCCATCGAGGTGGGAGCGCCCCGCAACATCCTGGGGCAGGCCTGGTTCGACAAGGCGGAGATCCTCTCCGAGCTCGGCGAGTGCCAGGCCGCGATGGACGCCTATGCGCGCGTCCGCGCGGTGGACAACACCGCATCCCTCGTGGACCGGGCCCAGTCCCGCTTCGACGAGATCCGCTTCGGCCGGGGCCTCGAGTCCCTCCGCGGCGGCCGATGCCGCTGACACGAGACCGGGGATTCCCGGCCTTCCGCGGCAGAAACCCCCACCTCTCCAGCGGGTATTTCCCACGGATGTCCTCGACCGCACGACGCCTCGCCCTCATCGCGCTCGCGGCGGCCCTCACGGGCTGCGGCTCGGCCAACCCGTACCAGGGGATGACCGACGAGCAGCTCTTCACGCTCGCGCGCCAGAAGTACGAGGACCACGACTGGGACGACGCCATCCACGCGCTCGACCGCTTCTTCGTCTCCTTCGGCGCCTCGGACTACGCGCCGGATGCGCGCCTCCTCCTCGCCGACTCGTACTTCGGCAAGGAGGACTACCTCACCGCGCGCTCCGAGTACCAGCGCTTCATCGACCGGTACCCGGGCGACGACGACGCGCCGAAGGCGGCGCTGGGCATGTGCAAGGCGCTGTCGTCGCTCTCCCCGGTCGCCGCGCGCGACCAGGAGTACACCAACGAGGCGATCAGCACCTGCCGCAACGTGGTGACCGACTACGCCGGCACCCCGCAGGCGCAGGAGGCCGGGACGCTCGCCAACGACATGCGGGTGAAGCTGGCCGAGAAGGAGTTCCTGAACGCGGACTTCTACTTCCGGCGCAAGCTCTACGACTCGGCGATCAAGTACTACGAGTTCGTGGTGCAGCTCTATCCCGAGACGGAGTTCGCGCCGCGTGCGCTCCTCGGGCTCTACCAGGCCAACAAGGCCATCGGCTACGACGACCTCGCCGAGGACGCCCGCACGAAGCTCCTGGACCAGTATCCGGATTCGCCGGCGGCGTCCGAGGTTCGCGCCGATGGCAACGGACACGAAGGGTAGCCACGCGCGCGGGCGTCGGATCGGCGTCTTCGGCGGCACCTTCGACCCTCCCCACGCAGGACACGTCGCCGTGGCCCGCGACGTGGCCGACGCCCTCGCGCTCGATCCCGTCCTGTGGATCCCCGCGGGCACGCCGCCGCACAAGCCGGATCGCGCGGTCACGGACGCCCGGCTCCGGCGGGAGATGGTGCGCGCCGCGGTCCGCTCCGACCCCCGCTTCGAGGTCTCCGACGTGGAGCTCGAGCGCCCGGGGCCGTCGTGGACCGTGGACACCCTGCGCACGCTCCGTGGCCGGCACTCCGCAGCGGACCTCTTCCTGATCCTGGGCGCGGACCAGCTGCGCACCTTCGATACGGGGTGGAGGGAGCCGGAGGAGATCCTCCGCCTGGCCACCTTGGCGATCATGGACCGGGAAGGGGCGTCGGCCGTGGAGGCGGCGCCCGACCTTCCGGGGATGGAGCGCGCCGTGCACGTCCGGGTCACGCGCATCGACCTCTCCTCCTCCGACGTGCGGACGCGCCTGCGGGCCCACGAGGACGTCTCGTCCCTGCTCCCGCAGGGGGTCCTGGAGATCATCCTGCGCGAGGCGTTGTACGTCGGTTAGATTGACCCTCCATGAGCTTCGAAGCCACGATCGTCCTCGTCACCGGCGGCGCCGGGTTCATCGGATCGCACCTCGTCGAGCACCTCCTGGAGGAGGGTGCGAGCGTGCGCGTCCTCGACGACTTCTCGACAGGCCGCCGGCAGAATCTGGCCCCGTTCGCCGACCGCATCGACCTGCACGAGGCGTCGGTCACGGACCTCGACGCCTGCCGGGCCGCCTGCGCGGACGTCGACTACGTGCTGCACCAGGCCTCGCTCCCCTCCGTACAGCGATCGGTGACCGACCCGCGCCCCACGCACGACGTGAGCGCGACCGGAACGCTCAACATGCTGCACGCGGCAGCCGCGGCCGGGGTGCGCCGCTTCGTGTACGCGGGCTCGTCGTCGGCGTACGGCAACACGCCCACGCTCCCCAAGCACGAGGCGATGGCCACCCTCCCGCGCTCCCCCTACGCGGTGGCGAAGCTCGCCGGGGAGCACTACGCGCAGGTGTTCCCCGCGCTCTTCGGGCTGGAGACGGTGGTGCTCCGCTACTTCAACGTCTTCGGGCCGCGCCAGGACCCGCACTCGCCGTACTCGGCGGCGATCCCCCTCTTCGCCGACACCGCGCTCGACGGCCGCGCGCCGACGATCCACGGGGACGGCGGCCAGACGCGCGACTTCACGTACGTGGAGAACGTCGTCCACGCGAATTTCCTGGCCTGCGTCGCGTCCGGCGACGGCGTCGTGGGCGAGGTCTTCAACGTGGGGTGCGGGGAGCGCATCAGCATCGCGCGCGTCTGGGAGGAGATCCGCGCGATCGTCGGATCCTCCGTCGACGCGGTGCACGCGCCCGCGCGGGCGGGCGAGGTGCGCGACTCGCTCGCCGATCTGGGCAGGATCCGCGAGCGGTTGGGCTACGAGGTGCGGGTGCCGCTCGCCGAGGGCTTGCGCCGGACCGTGGCGTGGCTGAGGCTGCAACGTGAGGCCGACGGCATCGGGGGCGCAGCCGCGTCATGAGGCTCGACGAGCCGGGCGTGGAGCGTTGGGGCGAGCGCATCGGGCGCACGGTCGACACGCCGATCTTCCTGGGGCTGCGGGGCCCGCTCGGGGCGGGGAAGTCGGTGCTCGCGCGCGCGATCGGCATGGGCGCGGGCGTGTCGCGGCCGATGCCGTCGCCCTCCTTCAACCTCCTCTTCCGCTATCCGGCGCGGCAGGGGCTCGAGGTCGTGCACCTGGACCTGTACCGGATCGACGACCCGGAAGACCTGCGGGAGCTGGGGTGGGACGACCTCGGGCAGCCGAACGAGATCATGCTCGTGGAATGGCCCGAGCGGGCCGAAGGCCTGGTGCCCGCGGACCGCTGGGAGATCGAGCTGGCCCCCGTGCCCGGCGCCCCGCTCCTCCGCGACGTCTCCGTGCGCCGGCTCGGCGCGCCGCCGGAGCTCGTCGGCTTTCCCATGCAGGTGAGTGGGCGCAAGTGATCGCCCCCGCGTTCTCGGACGTGTGCTTCTACCTGGCGCTGGACACCTCGGGCCCGGTCGGGCACGTGGCCGTCTCGCGCGGCGCGGACGTGCTGGCCCACCGCCGCCTGGAGCGGAAGGGCGAGCACGCGTCCGCGCTCGTGCCCGCGGTGGAGGAGGTGCTCGCCGAGGCGAGCGTCGACGTGGAGGAGGTCGGCGGCGTGGTGGTGGGGGAGGGCCCGGGTTCGTTCACGGGCGTGCGCATCGCGGCCGCGACCGCCAAGGGGATCGCCCGCGCGCGCGGGGTTCCCCTGTGGGCGGTGTCGAGCCTGGCGGCCGGGGCCCTGGCCGGGGGCGGCCACGGCGTGCGCTACGTGCTGTTCGACGCGCGCGCCGACCGCGTCTACGCCGCGTGCTACGCCGTGGGCGTGGCCGGCATCGAGACGCTGGTGCCGCCCTTCGCCACGGAGCTGAGGGCGCTGCTCGCCTCCGAGGTGCCCGTGGGCGCGGCCTTCGCGGGGGACGGCGCCGAGCGCCACCGACGCGCGATCGAGGCGGCGGGCTTCCCGGTCCTGGAGGAGCCGATCGGGACGCCGTCCGGGGTGGCGCTCGTCCGCTACATGGCGCTGCACAGGGACGCTGCTCCCGTGGCGTCCCTGGAGACGTGGGAGCCGACGTACGTGAAGGCTTCGAGCGCGGAGCGCGCATGGACCGCCTGAGCGCGCCGACCCGCATCAGGGCACGCCGCATGACGCCCAACGACGTGGCACGCGTCGCGGAGATCGAGGCGGAGGCGTTCACGAGCCCGTGGAAGGCGGAGACGTTCCATACGCTCATCGAGCGGCCGGGCGCCGAGCTGTGGGTGCTCGAGGACCCGGACGCCGGGGTCGTGGCCTACGCGGTGGTCTGGTGCATCCTCGACCAGGGCGAGCTGGCCAACATCGCGGTCAGCGAGGGCTTCCGCCGACGCGGCTACGGTGCCTACATGCTCGCCCGCGTGGTCGAGGTGGTGCGCGAGCGCGGCGTCGAGTCCCTCTACCTGGAGGTGCGCGTCTCCAACACCGGGGCCGCGGACATGTATCGCTCCTTCGGGTTCAAGGAGATCGGCGTGCGCCGCGACTACTACGACCACCCCCGCGAGGACGCGCTCCTCATGGTCCTGCGCCTGTAGCGTCCCACGGAGCCATGGTCGGGGCTGCGCCGCGCGGCGATCCTGGCGGGTGCCGAAGCCCGCCGCCGTATCCGACCCCTCCTCCTCCGACCGCCCACGCGAGCGCCTCCGCTCCGTGGGGTCGCGCCATCTGTCCGTGCGCGAGCTCCTCGCGCTCCTGGTGGGGAGCGGGAGCTCGAGCGGGAGCGCGCTACAGGTCGCGGAGCGCCTCCTCGCCGCGGCCGACGGATCGCTCCGCAGGCTCGGCACGGCCGACCCGCGCACGCTCGAGGCGGTGACCGGCGTCGGGGGTGCCACGGCCGCCCGCGTCCTCGCGGCGCTCGAGCTGGGCCGGAGGGCCGCCGCCGAGACCGTGCTCCCCGAGGACCCGGTGCGCGGGCCCGCGGACGTGTTCCGGCGCATGGGCCCGCGGCTGCGGGACCTCGCCCAGGAGGAGTTCCACGCGCTCCTGCTCAACACCCGCCACTGCGTGATCCGCGAGGTCGCGGTTACGCGTGGGATCCTCGACGCCTCGCTCATCCACCCACGCGAGGTCTTCCGCCTGGCCGTGGTCGAGGGGGCCGCCGGGATCATCCTCGTGCACAACCACCCCTCGGGCGATCCGACCCCGTCGGCAGAGGACCGCGCCGTGACCCGCCAGCTCGCCGAGGCGGGGCGGGCGCTCGGCATTCCCGTGCTCGACCACGTGGTGGTGGGCGATGGCGGGTGGCGCTCCGCGGCGGACTGAGGCGAACCCGAGCGGCGGCTACGGCGCGGCCAGGGCGTCGTAAACATTTGAATTCAAATGGAAAAAAACGCGTTGACCCCGGAAGTCGGCGGTTCCTATCTTCGAATAGTGTCCTGGGTGGGAAAACCCCGTATCTGCTTGCCGAAGGTGCCCCTATGGTTCGAACGGCCTCGGCGGTCCTGGCTGTCCTCATACTCTCCGGTTTCGTCGCCATGCAGCAGGTCGCCACGCACACGGTCGTGCGCGGGGACACGCTCTGGGACCTTGCCGAGCACTACTACAACGATCCGTTCCAGTGGCGTCGCATCTGGGAGGCCAACCGGGACAAGATCAGCGATCCCAACCTGATCTATCCCGACCAGGTCTTCGCCATCCCCGGGCGCGAGGCGGAGGTCTCGGGCGTCACCGTCGAGACGGCCGCCGCCCAGCCGACCGCCGCCCAGCCGACCGAGCCGACGCAGGCCAACCCCCAGCCGCCGCCGGCGGCGGCACGGGCCCCGCAGATGCCGCCGGGTCCGCCTCCTGCCGCGAATGCGCCGACGATCTTCCGGCGCGATACGACGCGCGGCGGGGTCGACATCGTCGACGGCAGGACGACCATGGGCTACGCGGTGTCGCCCGTGATGGTCCTCGCCGCGCCCTGGGTGGAGCGCCTCGGCAACGATCCCGAGTACCTCGGTGAGGTCGCGGGCTTCGCCGGCGGCGCGTCGAGCTCCGAGACCGTGCGCGAGTACGACCGCATCCGCCTCTCCTTCGAGGGCACGCCGCCCCCCGCCGGCACGCGCCTGCAGGCGTTCCGCCCCGACAAGATCATCGACAAGGTCGGCCAGGTGATGGTCCCCACCGGCGTGATCACGATCAGCGAGGTGGACGGCAACGAGGCGGCGGCGGTGGTCAGCCGCGAGCTCGACCGCATGACGATCGGCAACTACGTGCGCGCGGTCCCCGAGTACGAGCCGACCATGGACACCGCGCAGCCGGTGTCGGACGGTGGGGAGGCCATGGTCATGGGCTTCGCCGGTCCGAGCGTCGTCCAGGACCTCGGCAACATCGCCTTCCTGGATCAGGGCTCGGACGACGGCGTCACCATCGGGGACGAGTACGAGTACGTCAACCCGGCGGCCGGAACCGGCGTGGTGGAAGGCCGACTCCAGGTGGTCGGGCTCACCTCGGGGATGGCCGCGGCGCGGATCGTCTCCATGGACGATACGGTGTTCCATCAAGGCATCGTGGTCCGCCTGGCGCGGAAAGTGCGGTAGCGTACGGTCGAGGCCGGGGCCGACCGCCTCGCTCTCGACGACGAAGCGTGATAACGTCCCCGCCGGTCCGGTCCCGGGCCGGCGGGGTTGCTTTGTGCATGGACCGGGCACGACACGTACCTTCACCTCATATCCATGAAAAACCAGAAGCGCAGGATCCTGGTGACCGGCGGAGCGGGGTTCATCGCCAGTCACGTCGCCGAGGCGTACCTGGCGGCCGGCAACGACGTCTGGGTGGTCGACGACCTGTCGTCCGGCAAGCGCGCGAACGTCCCGGAGGGCGCGACGTTCGTGGAGATGGACGTGGGCGACCCCGACCTTCGCAACCTCTTCCGCGAGGTGCGCTTCGACCTCGTGAACCACCACGCCGCGCAGATCGACGTGCGCGTCTCGGTGTCTGACCCGGCGCGCGACGCCCGCATCAACGTGCTGGGGCTCCTGAACGTGGCCGAGGGCGCGCTCGAAGTGGGCACGCGCCGCATGATCTTCGTGAGCAGCGGGGGCGTGGTCTACGGCGAGCCGGAGGAGATCCCGACGCCCGAGACGGCGCCCAAGCTCCCGCTCTCGCCGTACGGGGTGACGAAGCTCGCGGGCGAGTTCTACCTGCACTACTACAGCAAGGTTCGGGGCCTCGAGTACGCGGCCCTCCGGTACTCGAACGTGTACGGTCCGCGCCAGGATCCCCATGGGGAGGCGGGTGTAGTAGCGATCTTCTGCAGCCGGCTCCTGGACGACGAACCCCTCACGATCTTCGGCGACGGCGAGCAGACCCGGGACTACGTCTTCGTGAAGGACGTGGTCTCGGCGAACATGAGGGTCTCGGACCTGGAGCTGTCCGACGACCGCGGGCTCGACGCCTTCGCGTTCAACGTGGGCACGGGCGTCGGCACGAGCGTGAACGAGCTGGCCGACACGCTGGAGCGCGCCGTGGGCCGCCATCCAGGGCGGGAGAACCGCCCGGCGCGGCCGGGAGAGCTTCTGAAGAGCACCCTCGACCCGTCGAGGATCCGATCGTACGGGTGGAGTCCGGGCCACACGCTGGCCGAGGGCCTCCGCCAGACCTACGAGCACATCGCAGCCCAGAGGGGAGTTCATCCGGAATGACGTTGGCGTCCCTCGCGTTTCTGGTGCAGGCTCGATCGCCCGAGACCGCCATCGACATGATCATCGGCGGCTCCCTGCCGACGAAGATCGTCATGGCCTTCCTGGCGGTCTTCTCGCTTGCGTCCTGGTGGCTGATCTTCCACAAGTGGCGACAGTTCCGGCACGTGCGCCGCCAGGGCGACCGCTTCCTCGAGCAGATGGAGCGGGCCCAGCGCCTGGAGGACGCGTACAAGGCGATCCTGGCGCTCCCCGAGTCGCCCTACGGGCGGGTCTTCCGGCAGGGGGTGAACTTCTTCAGCGAGCTCCGCCCCGGCGCGCTGCGCCAGGGAGCGCAGCCCGTGCAGGGGCTCTCGCTCACGCAGCTCGAGGCGCTGCGCATGGTGCTCGAGAAGGAGGAGGCGGAGGAGCGCGACGAGCTCGCGCGCGGCCTCACGTGGCTCGCCGTGTTCGGCTCGGTGTCGCCGCTCATGGGCCTCCTGGGCACGGTGATCGGCATCATGAACGCCTTCCTCGGCATCACGGCGGCCGGCTCCACGAACATCGGCGCGGTGGCGCCGGGCGTCGCGGACGCGCTCGTGACCACGGTCGCGGGGCTCTTCGTCGCGATCCCGGCCGTGATCGGCTACAACCACTTCGTGGGCCAGCTCAACCTCGTGACCGGCGAGCTGGAGGGCTTCAGCAGCGAGTTCATCGGGACCCTCGCCCGCGAAGGGCGCGTATGATCGGGTCATGAACCGTCGCAAGACCCGGCGGGGCGACCTGCCCCTCAACGCCGAGATCAACGTCACGAGCCTCGTGGACGTAGCCTTCACCCTGCTCGTGATCTTCATCATCACGGCGCCGATCCTGCAGGGCGGGATCGAGGTCGCGGTGCCCAAGGCGGACGTGCAGCCGCTCACCGCGCGCGACAAGCCGTTCTACGTGACGATCGACCGCGCCGGTCAGGTCTACATCGAGGACAAGCCGACCACGGTGCAGCAGTTCGAGCAGAGCTTCGGCCAGCTCGCCGCGGCCGGAAACCTGGAGCACGTGTACCTGCGCGCCGACTCGCTCGCCTACTACGGGCCCGTCCTCAAGGTCGTCGCCACCCTCGCGCGCAGCGGCGTGAAGTGGTCGATGGTGGGTGAGCCCTACGCGGGCGCACGGTAGGCGACGATGAGGCGGCGCGGACGTGTCGACGGCAGGTCGCTCCTCGGAGCCGTCGCCGTGCACGTGCTCGTGCTGGTGCTCGCGCTGTGGAGCTCCCTCCAGGCGCGCCCGCCCCTCGAGTTCGTGACCTACCAGATCGACCTGGTCTCCCCTCCCCCCGCCGTGCAGGCGCCCGAGCCGGAGCCCCCGAAGCAACAGCTGGTGATCGAGCGGCCGGATCCGACGCCCCCCGAGCCCGAGGTGGAGAAGCCGACGCCGGTGGTGGAGGAGAAGCCGAAGCCCAAGCCGCCGGAGCCCAAGCCCCAGCCGAAGCAGCCGCCGCGCACGGAGCAGCCGAAGGAGGCGGAGGCGAAGAAGCCCGCGGCCACCACGGAGAAGCCGTCCCAGGACAAGAAGGAGAGCGGCGAGGGGATCAACGTCCGCCTCGAGGGGCTGCGCAGGGACTACCCGGCATACTACGAGAACATCATCCGGCAGATCCACCGCTGCTTCCGCTGGAACACCGGAGGCAACTGGGAGACCACGGTCACCTTCGTGATCCGACGTGACGGGACGGTCACGGGTCTCGACTTCGTCGACAAGTCCGGCAACGCGCAGTTCGACTTCGAGGCGCTCGGCGCGGTGGAGTGCGCGGGGAAGGGCCGCTTCGGCGCGCTCCCCGAGGAGCTCCCGTACGACCAGCTCCCGATCCAGTTCAAGTTCAAGCCCAGCGCGGGCGGCGGCACGCCGCCGGCGCTGGGCGCACCTTCGACCGACGAGACGGCGACGAATCGATGAGCGTGATCAGGCGGAGAACGGGAGGTGCGGGGCGGGGGGCCCTCCTCGCCGTGACGGCGCTGGCGGCCGGGGCGCTCCCCGCGCTGGCGCAGGGCCGCGACTCCATCCCGGGTGTGACGCTCGGGCTCGTCTACGAGTCCGCGTACGCGCCCGCCCTCGCGCTCAAGCCGTTCACGGGCCGCTTCGGGGGCGCGGGTGTGGCCCCCCAGGTCGAGGCCATCGTGGGTCGCGACCTGCACAACTCCGACCGCTTCGAGGTCATGGACTCCCTCCCCCCGTCGCTCCTCGGCGAGGGGGTCGACTACAAGCTCTGGGACGAGCTGGGCGCGGTCTGGCTCGTGACCGGCCAGGTGGAGGGGGCCGGCGAGGGGTACGTTCTCCTGCTCGAGCTGCACGACGTGGTCTACGGGGAGGTGAAGGAGCGCGGTCGCTTCCGCGTCCCCGACCCGGCGAGCGACGACTTCCGGATGGCGGTGCACCAGGCGTCCGACCAGGTGGTGAAATGGGCCACGGGCGACCCCGGGATGGCCGCGACCCGCATCGCCTTCACGATGGCGACCTCCGACGGCAACAAGGAGATCTACCTCATCGACTCCGACGGGGAGAACCTCCGGCGCCTGACGAACAACCACTCCCTGAGCATGTCGCCCGCGTGGAGCCCGGACGCGTCCAGGATCGTGTACTCCTCGGACAAGAACGAAGACGACTGGCGCATCTACGAGCTCGACCTGCGCACCGGCCAGGAGAAGGAGATGCCGGCGCCACGGGACGGGATCTATATCACGCCGACCTTCACGCGCGACGGCCAGACGGTCGCCTTCTCCGTGAGCGGCGGGACGCGCTCCGGGCTGTTCACGTACAACATCGACCGCGACTGCTGCCTGACCCACCTCTCGGGCGGGCCGGGCTACGACGATCTCTCCCCCACCTACTCGCCCGACGGGCGGCAGGTGGCGTTCAACACGAACCGCTTCGGCACGAACGTGCCGCAGATCATGGTGATGCCTGCCGACGGCGGGGATCCCGAGACCATCTCGCCGTACCAGTACGGGCGGGGCGGCTACTATTCGGCGCCCGACTGGTCGCCGACGAACGACCTGGTGGCGTTCCACGGGGCGGTCCGCCGCGGCACGTACCACATCCTCGTGGCCGACCTCAAGGACCGCGGCCGTCGCATACGGCAGCTCACCTGGGAGGGCAACAACGAGGACCCGAGCTGGGCGCCGGACGGGCGCCACCTGGTCTTCGTGGGGGAGCGGCGCTGGGGCACGGGGCTCATGGTGGTGGACGTGGCCACGGGCAAGCTGAGGACGCTTCTCGGAAGCCGGCAGGTCGGCGTGCCGGCGTGGTCTCCGGCGCTCGAGACCGGAGGCTGAGCGGGGGCGCTCCCGCGGGGCCGGCTGCTGGCACGCAGACGTTGCGCCAGAAGCGTTTTTTAGGTATATGCCTGGGGTCTTTCCCCCGCGCAAAAGCACGTTAGCTTCGTTGCGTCGCAACGCGACGTCGCCCGACGCCGCTTCGCACGCCAGATGCCCAACCTGGAGTAGCACGGATGATTCTCCGCCGTTTTGTCGCCCCCATCCTGGCCGCTACGCTCGTCGTCGCAGCCTGCAAGAAGGCGCCGCCGCCGCCTCCGGCCCCGACCGGCCCGAACCCGGACTCGCTCGCCGCCGTGCGCCGAGCCGACTCGATCGCGGCCGCGCGCCGGGCGGATTCGATCGCCGCGGCCCAGCGCACCGCCGAGGCCGCAGCGCGTGAGCGGGCCGTCGCAGCGGCCCGCGCGACGCTCGAGGAGATGGTGCACTTCGACTACGACAAGTCGGACATCCGCTCCGACGCGGCCGAGACGCTCCGCCGCAAGGTCGACGTGCTGCGCGCGAGCCCCCAGGTCCAGCTCCGCATCGCGGGCCACGCCGACGAGCGCGGCTCCACGGAGTACAACCTGGCCCTCGGCCAGCGCCGCGCCGAGTCCGTGCGCCAGTTCCTGAGTGGATTCGGTCTGGACGCCAGCCGCTTCGCGATCACCTCGTTCGGCGAGGAGCGCCCCCTGGTGAATCAGTCCAACGAGTCCGCCTGGGCGCAGAACCGGCGGGCGGAATTCCAGATCACGGCGGGGGCGAACGCCATCAACCCGCCGATGTGACGACCCTTCCAGTCGGCCATCCCTCCCGGACCCCATGCGGTCCGGGAGGGGTACCGTCCATGCGATGAGACGTAGAGAACGGCACGCGGCGGTCCGCGTCCTCTGGACGATGGCCGCCGTGATCGCGGTGGCCGGCTGTGCCACCAAGGGCGACATGCGCAGCGTGCAGCTCGAGCTGCGGGCCCTGGCCGCGCGCCAGGACTCGCTCATGACCGAGCTGCGCCGCGAGACGCGGTCCACGCAGGACACGGTGCGCCAGCAGGCGAACCAGTTCTTCGACTTCCGCGGCGACCTGTCGAGCATGCTGCGGTCGATGAGCGAGAGCCTGACGCGCCTCGAGGCCATCTCGGGCGAGAACCAGCGGGGCATCGCCGGGATGCGCGACCAGCTCGCGAACCTGCGTCGCGGCTCGGGGGGTGCGTCGCCGGCCGAAGGGGGCGTGCAGCCGGGTGGGTCGGAGGCGGGTGGCGACCCCGCCGGCGGGGGAGACCCGCGCGCGATGTTCGACGCCGGCGTGAACCAATTCAACCGGGGCTCTCTCGCCTCGGCACGCCAGGCCTTCGAGAGCTTCCTCCAGGCGTACCCCACGCACGACCTGTCCCCGGACGCGCACTACTACCTGGCGGACATCCTCTACCAGCAGAACCGCCTGCAGGACGCGCTCAACGCGTTCAACGAGATCCCGCAGCTCTTCCCCACGGCCGTCAAGGTCCCCGATGCGCTCTACCGGATGGGCAGCATCCAGAACGAGCTCGGGAACACGGCCGAGGCGCGCGCGACGCTCCAGCGGGTCGTGAACACGTACCCGGACTCGGACGCCGCGACGCTGGCGGCCGACAAGCTCCGCGAGATCGGTCGTTAGGCGTAGCGTAACATGCGTTGTCCAGAGTGCGACGCGACCGACAACCGCGTCGTGGACACGCGGGCCAGCCGGGGCGGCCGCGCCGTGCGTCGTCGTCGGGAGTGCACCGTGTGCGGGGCGCGCTTCACGACGTACGAGTACGTCGAGGAGCGTCCCATCCAGGTGCTCAAGCGCTCCGGCTCCGTCGAGGACTTCGACCGCACCAAGCTCCTTGCGAGCGTGAAGATCGCGTGCGCCAAGCGCCCCGTCTCGGCGTCCGCGATGGAGCGCCTGGCCGACGAGATCGAGGACGCGCTGTCGCGCTACGCCGGCGTCGAGGTGCCGAGCGGGAAGCTCGGTGAGATGGTCATGGATCGCCTGCGCGCGCTCGACCGCGTCGCCTTCGTCCGCTACGCCTCCGTGTACCGGAACTTCCAGGACGCCGGTGAGTTCCAAGAGTTCGTGGACGAGATGAAGCAGCGGCAGGAGCGGGAGGCCCTGCACCGCATCCAGGAGGAGCTGCCGTTCTGACCTCCCGCCGAGCCGCTCGCGCCGGCCTCCGTCTCCTCCCCACGTACCTCCACGGAGCCTTCCCACCTCGATGACCCGCCACCGCAACCCCAGGGGCGAAATGCCGTTCCTCGACCACCTCGAGGAGCTGCGCTGGCGCATCTTCTGGTGCCTGCTCGCGATCACCATCGGCGCAATCGTCGGGTTCGCGATCGTCTACTACTTCGACGTGCTGGAGCTGCTCATCGCTCCGGTGCGCCGGGCGCGCAACGACCCGAACTTCCAGCTGATCTACCTGTCCCCCTCGGACCCGTTCATGATCCAGCTGAAGCTCGCGCTGGTCATGGGCGTGATCCTCGCCTTCCCGGTGGTGGTCTACCAGGTCTGGTCGTTCCTGTCGCCGGCGCTGGAGAAGGACGAGAAGCGGGCGATCGTCCCGGCGCTGTACATGGGCCTCGTGCTCTTCGTCGCCGGCGTCGCGATGGGCTACTTCCTGGCGTTGCCCGGGATGCTCGAGTTCTTCGCGAAGTTCGAGGGTGCGGCGATGCAAGAGCCAGCTCGAGATCACCAAGACGCTGGCCATGATCACGAAGATGCTCCTGGCCTTCGGGGTGGTCTTCGAGCTCCCCGTGGTCATCATGGTGCTGACCGCGCTCGGCCTGGTGACGCCCGAGTTCCTGCGGGACAAGCGCCGACACAACGCCGTGGCGATGACCGCGCTGGCGAGCTTCATCACGCCCGGCGACGTCGTCACGCTCACGATCATGATGCTGATCCCCCTCCTGCTCCTCTACGAGCTGTCGATCTTCCTCTCGGCGGGCATCGTCCGCAGGCGCCGGGCGCACGAGGAGGAGAAGGAGGCGATCGAGCCGAGCATCGGGCCCCCGGAGAACACGGTCGAAGCGGGATGAGCGCGCGGGCGGTGGGGGTGTGGAGCGGGCGCGAGGCGCTGGGCGTGATGGCGGCGTGCCTGCTCGTCCTCCCGGCCTCCGCGCGCGGCCAGCAGCAACAGCAGCAACAGCAGCAGAAGCAGGAGGAGCAGGTCGACTCGACCCGGCTCCGCGCCTTGCAGCGCCTGCAGCGCCTGGGGCGGCGCCTCGGCACCGACAGCATCCTCTTCCTGCAGGACTCGCTCCGGCGCGCGGAGCTCCAGGCGAACCGCGGGAGGGGGGGCGGCGGGCAGGGTGACTCGATCCTGGCCGCGCTCCTCGACATGCGCGGCTACAGCGTCACGCAGTACGAGGGCGGCCGCGCGGACTTCGACGCGTCGGACCGCGTGCTGGTGCTCAAGGCGGACTCGGCCAAGAAAGCGCACGTGAACCGCGAGGGGATGGACGTCCAGGCGGACTCGAGCATCACCTACAGCGAGCTGTCCGGACGGATCCGTACGGTGGGTGCGTCCACCTTCACGCCGCCGGCCGGGGAGGCCGTGGAGTCGCAGACGCTGGTCTACGACCTGCACGGCGGCGTCGGCTCCGCGCTGGGCGCGAAGACCGCCTACGACCAGGGCGGCGCGAACTGGTACGTCAGCGGCGACATGCCCCTCGCCGCCCAGGACTCGAGCTTCATGTCGCACGCGCGCTTCACCTCGTGCGACCTCACCGTCCCGCACTACCACTTCGAGACCGACGAGATCAAGATCGTCGGCGGCAAGGTGCTCATCGCTCGACCCGTGCGCCTCTACTTCGCGGACGTCCCGGTCGCTTGGCTCCCCTTCATCGCCCAGAGCCTGTCGCGCGACCGCGCGAGCGGCCTCCTCCAGCCCATCTTCAGCGTCAACGACATCGTCCGCAATTCGACGGGCTACCAGCGCCGCATCAGCAACATCGGCTTCTACTGGGCGATGAGCGACTACTCCGACGCGGTGGTCGCCTTCGACTGGTGGAGCGGGAACTACAGGGCGCTCACCGGCCAGCTCAACTACCGCTGGAACCGCCAGTTCCTGAACGGCAACGTCGGCTTCCGCGAGTACTGGCAGGCGACCGGGACGCGGCAGTGGGCGCTGGATACGAACCACTCCTGGCAGATGGACGAGCGCACGCAGCTGCGGGCCTCGGCGCGCTACGTCACGAGCACGGACTTCCTGCAGCAGAACTCGTTCAACCCCGCCGAGGTGACGCAGTCGATCAACTCGCAGGGAGGCATCAACCGGCGCTTCGACTGGGGCACGATGTCCGTGTCCGCGAACCGGCAGGAGTACCTGTCGGACAAGCGCGTCTCGATGACGCTCCCGTCCGTGAACCTCAACCTGTCGACGATCACGCTCTTCCGGGCGCCGCAGAACCGGGCGCAGTTCTGGAACAACATGACGTGGTCGGGCCGCGCGTCCTGGGACCGCAAGACGCTCACACGGGAGCACGCGACGGGCTCGGTCTTCGACATCTCGCAGGCCGACTCCGAGGACCGGTCGAGCGGCGCCTCGTCCTCGCTCAGCCTGGGCAACTTCTCCTTCTCCCAGTCGGTGAACATGAAGGAGGAGACCACCCAGGGCGTGCCGGACGCCTGGTTCCTCCCGCCGCCCGACAGCGGAATGGCCGACACGGTGCGGGTCGGCGGGCCGGCGCGCACCATCAACAACCAGGATGTCACCTGGAACACGTCGCTCAACTACCAGCAGCACCTGATCGGGTCGACCACGCTGACGCCGAGCATCAGCTTCTCCGGGCACTCGATCCGCTCCGACACGCTCACGGTCACGAGCGGCTATGTGGCGGAGCCGGCGCGCGTGTCGCTGTCCGCGAGCCTCAAGTCCGACATCTACGGCTTCTGGCCGGGCTTCGCGGGCTTCACGGCCGTGCGCCACAAGTTCAGCCCGTCGGTGCAGTACGAGTGGGCGCCGAAGACGCAGCCGAACGAGCTCCAGCAGCAGGTCTTCCGCACCCAGGTGCTCCAGGCGCGGAACGCACTCTCCATCACGATCAACAACACGATCGAGGCCAAGCGCGCCGCCCCCGAGGACACGGCTTCGGTCGTGACCGCCGCCGCCGCAGACTCGCTCGCCGCGGACTCGCTCGCGGCGGACTCGCTCGGCGCCGATACCACGGCGGCGGCCTCCCGGGATCTCGCCGGGGGCACCGGGAACGAGCCGCGTAGCCAGCAGCGCGCCCAGATCGTCCAGCTCCTCGGCCTGCGCACGAGCGTGGTGCAGTACGACTTCGTGGAGGCGGACAACCAGGGCTTCTCCCTCGCGGGGTTCAAGACCACGACGCTGTCGAACCAGATCACGTCGGACTTCCTGCAGGGCCTGTCGATCTCGATGGACCACGAGCTGTGGGCGGACAGCGTCGAGTTCGTCGACGGCGAGCGCCGGCTGGTGGATCGCCGCTTCTCCCTGCACCTGTCGCAGCTCAACCTCGGCTTCTCGCTGACGCCCCGCTCCCAGCTCCTGCGCCTGCTCGGCTTCGGCGGCGGGAATGGGAACAAGGGTGACCAGGACGAGGAGGAGCCGGACACCGTCAACACGCCGACGTACGGGTCGCCGAGCGTGGACGAGTCGTCGATCATCCCGAGCACGGACGGCCGGCGCCGGCAGTCGGGCTACGACGCGCGGGGGATGGGTGGCGGCAACGCGTGGAGCGCCAACCTCTCGTACTCCCTGCGTCGGCCGCGCAACGCAGCCTCGCAGGCGAGCCAGATGGTCACGGCGGCGGTGACGCTGCACCCCACCGAGAAGTGGGACATGAGCTGGCGCACCTCCTACGACCTGGAGCGGCACCAGTTCAACGACCACACGGTCCGGCTGACGCGCGACCTGCACCGGTGGGAGGCCAACTTCGACTTCCTCAAGACCGCGACGGGGAACTGGCAGTTCCGCTTCGAGGTGTCGCTGACGGACAACCGCGACCTCAAGTTCGACTACCAGCAGCGGAACCTGGACGCGGGCGGCTTCTCGCGCCCGACGGCGCGCTGACCCCCCGGCCGGAGCGGACCCCCGAGCGCGTCCCGACGCTCCCGGACGGCCCCCGCCCGCGGCGCTACCGGGCGGTCGGATGGGCCGCTCTCCGTGTCCTTCGTACCCTGCGATGTGTCCTCGTCAGGGGACGACCGGCTTCTTCGCTGCGTGACGTAACTCATTGCGGACAATACGTTTATGGGAACGGTACGGCCCGTGCTGACGGAGATGGGTGAGGGGAACCATGCCAGGGCCTCGAGAGGGGTCGGCGACGACCAGGTCCGGGAGGGAAGATGAGACGTGCGGTGATGGCCAGCCTTCTGATGAGCGCCGCCCTGCTGGGCTGCGACAATACGGTACTCGTGCCCGTGGGTGATCCGGCGGCGCCCCGCAACCTCGACGCCTACTACTACGCCGGCGTCGTGCGCGTGACGTGGGAGCTCGCGCCCGACTGGAACCAGGAGTCGTTTCGGATCTACTCGAAGCGTGTGACGGACGCGGACTACTTCCTGATCGCCGAGGTGTCGAGCTGCGCGAACGGGCTGTGCGCCTACGAGGACCGCAACATCCTCGGCGGGCAGAGCTACGAGTACTACGTCGCCGCGGTGGACCCCGACTCCGGGGTGGAGACCCCGAGCGACTACACCGTCCAGGTCGACGTGCCGCAGCCCACGCCGCCGCCCGTGCCCACGGGCCTGCAGATCGTGGCGCTCGACCACGCCAACTACCTGCGCTGGTCGGGCAACGCGCGTGACGCTGCGGACTTCTCGTTCTATCGCGTGTACTTCGACGCGGGCGGCGGGAACCAGTACCTGCTCGGCGAGACCGACTCCGAGGGCTTCCTGGACCAGCTCGCGCAGAACGGCCAGACGTACAGCTACTACGTCTCGTCCGTGGACGATCAGGGCCACGAGAGCGCGGGGAGCGGGCTCGCCTCGGGTACGCCCCGACCCGACTACCACGGGGAATGGCTCTACGACCACTTCACCCAGCCCACGCTGTCCGGCTTCCGCTTCCAGTCGGACGAGAGCACCAATCCGATCGTCAACGGCAACTCCTCGGATCGGCACTTCCGGCTCGAGGTCGACGACACGGGCTGGTGGCTGGTGCCGGGCCCCGGCACCGAGGTCTATCCGACGGGCTTCGAGACCACCGCGCTGAAGTGCGGCGTGGGCGCCGACGCCTCGTGCCTGGACGTGGTGAGCGCTCCCGGGTCGGGCTACTCGACGCAGGACGTGGCGCTGTCGTCGCAGACCAGCTACGTGATGCGCGTCCGCGGCGACGACGGCCAGACCCACTACGCCGTGATCCGGGTCGTGACGCTCGGCTACGACCAGGACGACAACGCGCTCGTCGTGTTCGACTGGGCCTACCAGCTCGTGCCCGGAGAGCGGGACCTCGCCCCCGTGCTCGGCCGTATCCGGATGCGCTAGCCTGCGTGCTCGCGGCGGGCGCAACCGCCGCCGTATGGTTCTCCGGGGGAGTCGTCACGAAGCTGGCGACCCCCCGGGTGCGTTCGGGGGCGGGACGGCCGCAGCGTGGACGTCGACGACCCCGACGCGCGCGGACGTGCCCGACGCCCTTGTGCTTCGGGCTGCGTAGGACAGATTAGACCTTCTCGACCTCGGTCCTGCCCGCTTCCCCTTGCCATGCGTTGCCGACACCGCGGCGAGCGCTCCTCCAGGGACGGGGAGACGCTCCGTCGTGTCCTGGAGCGGGCTGGCTCGTCGGCACCGAGTGAGGGGGCAGGGCAGGCGGCGCTCCGCCCATGGAGCGGAGAGCGCAACGGAGAATCCGGACGAGTCATGAGCATCGAGACCCTCAAGGAACAGGCCCGACGCCACGAGCAGAAGGAGGAATGGCTCAAGGCGCTGGAGCAGTACAAGAAGGCCATCCACAGGCTCGAGGCGGACGATCAGCCGGACATCGGCCTCTACAACCGGGTCGGGGACCTGTACGTGCGCGTGGGCAGGCTGCACGAGGCCGTGGAGCACTACGGGCGGGCCGTCGACCTGTACATGGAGTCCGAGCTCCCCAACAACGCCATCGCCGTCTGCAAGAAGATCATCCGCAACGTCCCGGACCGTCACGAGGCCTACCTGCGCATCGGCCAGATCCGCGCGCAGCAGGGCTTCCTCCCGGACGCGCGCACGAACTTCCTGACGTACGCCGAGCGCATGCAGCAGATGGGGGACCTGGACGAGTCGTTCCGGGCGCTCGTCGAGTTCTGCGACCTTGCGCCGGACGACTACGACGTGCGCGTCGCCGTGGCCGAGCAGATGGCCTCGCACGACCGCGTCAACGACGCGGTCGCCCAGCTCTCCGTCGCCTACCACACGCTGATGGCCAAGGGCGAGACGATGTCGGCGTTCGACATCGAGACGAAGATCCGCGCGCTCGACCCCGATGCCGACCTGTCCGTGCGGGTGGAGCCGGCGAGCGTCACGGACGAGTTCGTGTCCGGCTTGGGCGTCGTCGGCGGCGGCGACCTCGAGGACGCCGACATCCTCGGGACCTTCGGCGACATGGAGGTCGGCGCCTCCCTCGCGGCCGACGAGCACGACGGGCTCGAGATCGAGCGGCACATCCTCGAGATGTCGTCTGAGGAGGAGGAGGAGGAGGAGCCGGTGGGGGTGGGGCCCCCGCTCGAGCTCGAGGGCGCCGCGGAGGACGCCGCGCACGACGAAGGGGCGGCGGAGGCCGAGGAGGAGCCGACCCAGGACATCTTCAAGGAGGTCGTGGAGACCGCGCCCTTCGTGGGGTTCGAGGAGCCCGGCGAGGCGATCTCCGAAGAGGAATGGGCCGAGGAGGTCTACGCCGAGCAGGAGGACGAGGCCTTCGAGCTTCCGCTCATGGAGTTCGACGAGGACGAGATCGGCCAGGTGGTGGAGCAGGAAGAGGAGGAGGACGACGAGGGCTTCGAGCTTCCGCTCATCGAGTTCGAGACGGAAGAAGGCGCGGTCGGCGTGACCGAGGACGAGGACGCGTCCGCGGAGGAGGAAGAGGAAGAGGAAGAGGACAAGGCCTTCGAGCTCCCGATCATGGTGTTCGCCACCGAGGACGATGTGGAGCCGGAGCCCGCGCCCTCGGTGGAGGCGCGCGAGGAGGCGGTGGAGGAGGCGGCCGGCGACGCCGCGCCGGCGGAGGCGGTCGAGGAGGAGGCGCCGACGCTCGCATCGCTGCGCGCCCGCATCGAGGAGGAGCCCGACGACGTCAATCTGCGGCAGCGTCTGGTGGAGACGGCGTACCGCTCGGGGGACGAGGCCGCGCTCGCCGAGGCCTACCTCGGGCTCGGGGAGACGCTGCAGCGGGCAGGGCAGAGCGCGCGCGCCAAGGCCGCCTTCCAGCAGTGCCTCCAGCACGATCCCGGCAACCAGGCCGCGAAGACCGCGCTGGGCCAGGTCGCGGGCGCGGCCACGGAGCCCGTGAAGGAGGTCGCCGCCCACGAGGAGTACGTCGACCTGGGGGCGCTGGTCCTGGAGGACGACGCCGAGAAGACCACGCGCTTCACGGTGGCCTACCAGGAGCCGACGGGCGACGAGCAGGCCGACTTCGCGAAAATGCTCTCGCAGTTCAAGGAGAAGGTCTCCCAGAACCTGGACGCCGACGACGTGCGGGCGCACTACGACCTCGGCACGGCCTACAAGGAGATGGGTCTTCTCGACGAGGCCGTCTCCGAGTTCCAGGCGGCACTGCGCGCGTCGGCCGCCCATCTGCCGACGTACGAGCTCCTCGGGCAGACCTTCATGGAGATGGGCAGGACGGACATGGCGATCCGCTCGCTCGAGCGTGCCCTGGCCGTCGACTACGAGATCGAGGACGAGCTGATCGGCATCTACTACTACCTCGCCCGTGCGTATGAGGAGGTCGGCAAGAAGGACGACGCGCTCGAGTTCTACGACCGGGTCTTCTCGCTCGACATCAACTTCGCGGACGTCACCGAGCGCCTGCGGACGCTGCGGTGAGCTCCCGCATGGCCTCCCTCCATCCGCCGCTCGCGTCGTGCAGGAACCCATGGACCCGGGCGTGAGCCAGGTCGTGCGCGGCGGGCCTCCCCGGCTCTCGGCCATCCAGGCCCCCGTGCAGGCCGAGCTCGAGCGCGTGGGCGCGGAGATCCGGCGGATCGTGCTCTCGGACTTCCAGATGATCGAGGAGGTGAACGACCACCTCCTCTTCATGCAGGGGAAGCTCTTCCGACCTACGCTCCTCCTCCTCTCCAGCCGCGTGGGCGGCGATCCCACGGAAGACGCCCTCACGCTGGCCGCCGTGGTCGAGCTCGTTCATCTGGCCACGCTCGTGCACGACGACGCGGTCGACCACTCCGTGCTGCGCCGCGGGCTCCCCACGGTGAATGCGCTCTGGACGCACCAGGTCGCGATCATCATGGGCGACTACCTGTACAGCCGCGGCGTCACGGAGCTGGCCCGCCTGGGCAACCTGGACGCGCTCGTGGTGCTGGCGCAGGCGGCCAACGAGATGAGCGTCGGGGAGATGCGCCAGCTCACCTCGTACGACGCGCTCGACTTCACGGAGAAGGACTACTACCGGCTCATCGCGGCCAAGACCGCGTCGCTCATGTCGGCGGCGTGCGAGATGGGCGCGCTGGCCGGCGACCCCGCGCACCGCGGGGCGCTCTCCTGCTACGGGCACAACCTGGGCATGGCCTTCCAGATCGCGGACGATCTCCTCGACTACACGGGCACCGAGGCGGTGACGGGCAAGCCGACCGGCCACGACCTGCGCGAGCGCAAGGTGACCCTCCCGCTGGTGGGCGCGATGGCGAGCGCGGATCCCGCAGAGGAGGCGGAGATCCGTGACTTCTTCACGCGCGTCGATCCGACGGACGAGGACATCGCCGGCATCGTGCGCATCGTGACCGACCGCGGGGGCCTCGAGTACGCGCGAGGCCGCGCCCGCCAGTACGCCGACCTCGCCGAGGAGGCCTTGTCCGGGCTCGAGGAGAGCGCGGCGGTGGAGGCGCTCCGCGATTCCGTTTCCTACGCCGTGGATCGAAGCCGTTGAGCCCGGACATGCGCACGGCACGAAACATCCCTGGAACCCTCGGCCTTCCGGACCGGTATGCTCGTTGACACCCGGCGGCGGGGCATCGTCAGGCTCGCCTGGACGCTGGTCCTCGGACTCTTCCTCGGCGGGCTTCTCACGAAGCTCTGTGAGACGTTCCTGCCGGACAGCGCTGCACGCGACTTCCTCACGACGTCCGTGCACGCGGCGTTCGGTCCGCTGAGCGTGGACCTGGTGGCTGTGGCCTTCAGCATCGGCCCGCTCTCGGTCACGCTCAACGTGCTGACGTTGGTCGGTGTGGGGATCGTGGCCTTCGTCGCGCGGTCGTGGATCTGACGCGATCTCGAACCCGCGGAGCCGGCAGGCTCCGCATGGAGGATGGGGAGTATGGGATTCGGCAGCTTCGGAATGGGGGAGATGATCCTCCTCTTCCTCGTCGTGCTCCTCCTGTTCGGAGCGAAGCGCCTTCCCGAGATCGGCTCCGCCCTCGGGAAGGGAATCCGGGAGTTCAAGAGCTCCGTGCGCGAGATCGAGCACGAGCTCAAGAAGCCCGAAGAGCCGGTGCACCGGACCACGCCCCCTCCGGGTGAGGACCGGGAGCCCAAGAAGCTCAGCGACGGCTCGGAGCGCGTCACGCCGGGCCAGTGAGCTCCGCGGGAAGCCGCGCGCCGGACGACTGCGTGCCGGTGAGCGGACGTGGGTAGACGAACGACCCCGACGGAGACGACGAGGGCCGGGACGCCGAGTCGTCCCGGCCCTTGCGCCGTCGTGCCCGCGAGAGGCGATAGGTCGCGCTAGCGCCCGCGTCCCGGCGCGGGGAGCCCCTGGTCGACCTCGTCGGCCGGCTTCAGCACCTGGGCCCGGCGGTCCACGATCTCCGCCGCGGTGTGGAGCGCGGCCATCCACTCCTGCATCCGCTGCTGCTGCAGCGCCTGCACCACGGTCTCCTCCTGCTGCGCCTTCTGGTCGGCCCACGCCGTGGAGTCGGCGGGCGTCCGCTGCATGGCCTGGACGACGAAGGCGTTCGACGGGGTGGTGACCACGTCGCTCACCTCGCCGGCCCGGAGCGCGAAGGCCGCACCGATCGCCGCGTTCTGGCGCCCGACGCCCGGCACGAAGTCGTTGCGCGTGAACGGCCCGGCGTCACGCACCTCGAGCCCCATGTCGGCGGCGACGTTCGGCAGCGCCGCCCCGGCCCGGACCCGATCCACCAGCTTCTGTCCCTCGCTCTTCGCCTTCTCGAGCTTCTTGTCGAAGCGCAGCGTGGTCTCGATGGACGACTTCGCCTGGTCGAGCGGCAGCACGCCTTCCGGCTCGCTGCTCACCAGCTCGAGCGCGTAGAACGCCTGGTCGTTCTCGAAGACCGGGCTGACGTCGCCCGGGCTGGCGTCCTCGAACGCCCAGTCCGCACCCTCGCCGATCTGCCCCGCGCCCACGAGGAAGGGGAAGTTCGACGTGATGTCCACCGTGGTGACCGAGAGGCCGACGCTCTGGGCGGCCTCCTCGAGGCCCCGATCGGCGCTCAGGTTCTCGATCGAGTCGGCCCGCGTCAGCATGTTGATCTCGCTCGAATCCGTGCGCTCGATCGGCACGAGGATGTGCCGGGCCTGGGCGCTGTCCGAGCCCCAGCGCTTCGTGACCTCGATGAGGTGGTAGCCGAAGCTGGTCTTGACGGGCTCCGTCAGCCGGCCCACCCGCGCCGCGAACACGGCCGAGTCGAAGGGCGGCGTCATGCGGCCCTTCGGGAACGTGCCGAGGTCGCCGCCCTGACGGGCGGAGGTGCTGTCCGCGGACTCGCGGCGGGCGACGTCGGCGAAGTCCGTGCCGTCGGTGATCTCCTGGCGCAGCCGGCGTGCGCGCTCCAGGGCCGCCGCCGTGTCGGCCGCGGTCGGGGTCTTGCTCAGCACGACGGCCTTCACCGTGGCGCGTGCGGGGACCTTGAACTCGTCCTGGTGGGCGTCGTAGTAGGCCTTGACCTCGGCGTCGCCGATCGGGAAGTCGGCGTCGTTGTAGCGCGTCGACGGGTTCAGGGGCACGTAGCGGATCTGGACCGCCTCGTGCGCGTCACGGTACCGGCTCCACAGCTCCGCGTCGGACAGGTAGATCCCCGAGGAGACCTGCCGCAGCAGCTTCCCGCGCGGGATGATGTCGCGGTAGTAGCCCTCGAGCATGAGGAGCTGCTCCTGCGGGAGCGAGGCCAGGAACGACTGGTAGGCCTGCATGTCGAACCGACCGGTCGAATCCGTGAACTGTGGGCGCAGCTCGGCGGGCGGCGCGTACTGCGCGGCCTGCTGGATCTCCTGGTTCGTGACGGAGATGTCACGCCGGTGGAGCTCCTGCCGGATCAGGAGCTGGTTCACGACCTGGTCGAACGCCGCGTCCTCGAGCTGCTTGTTCTGCTGGGTGGTGATGGGCTCCTGCTGGGACTGCTGGACCTGGTCGTACAGGTTCCGGTAGGCCGCCATGTACGCGTCGTAGGAGACGGCGTCCCCGTTGACGCTGCCGATCTGACCGGCGCCGCCCGAGCTGCGGCCGGTGATGTCCATGCCCCATTGGAAGACCATGAGCGCCACGAACGACGCCGCCGTGAAGATCATGATCGGCTTCGTGGCCTCTCGCATCTGACGCATCATAGGACAGCGTCTCCCGCGACCTCTGAACAGGTGTGCATGAAAACGTTCCGGAACAGACCTGAAAGAATAACGGCTCGCGCACACACCCTCAACGAGCCCACGGGGTCGAGCGGAAGGGTCGGGTCGCGTGCGAGCGTCCCGCATCACATACAGGCCTCGCAACGAGATGTTTCCGCGACGGCGTGGGACGGCCCTCTCCCGGCCCCGGCGGCCAGGACCGGCAGCGGAGCGCCTTCGCCGCGTCGTTGACACGTTTTCGCGCGGCTCGGTATCTTGGCCCCCGTTGCCCTCTCGGTGCGCTGCCGCGTCACGGGCGTCGGCCCGGATGCGCGTCGCCGCCGGGCCCCCTCCGCTCCCGAGCCCGAATGTCGATTCCCCTCGATCAGGAGATCCGGATCCTCCGGAGCCTCTTCTGGTCCGACCGAGATCCCGACGGCCGGGCCTTCGTCCCGCTCGCGGACGCCTACCGGCGCTCCGGCTCGTTCCGCCAGGCGGTCGAGCTCCTCAACGAGGGCATCGAACGCCACCCGGACTTCGCGTCCGCGCACGCCGTGGCGGCGCGGCTCTACCTGGAGAAGGGGCTGGTCGAGGAAGCGGAGATCGCGGCCCGGAAGGTGCTCGCTCTCGACGAGGACAACGTCCTCGGCCTGGAGCTCCTCGCAGGCGCGCTCGAGCGCCGGGGGGTCACGGAGGAGGCCGCGTCGGTCCGCTCGCACCTCGCGGCGCTCTCGGGGACGCGGTCCGCGCCCCCGGCTCCGGTGGAGGAGCCCGTGGAGGAGCCTGTCGCGGACGTCGCGACGCTGGCCCCGGAGGTTGCCGAGGAACAGGTGATGGACCTCGCGGCGCTGGCCCCCGACGAGGCGGTCGAGGAGGAGGAGGTCGTGATGGACCTTGCCGACCTGGCGCCGGACGCGGAGGCCGAGCCGGAGGAGGAGCCGCTCGACGTGGCGGCCCTGGCGCCGGACGACGAGGTGCCCGACGAAGAGGTGATGGACCTCGCGGCGCTGGCTCCCGACAAGGCGGTCGAGGAGGAGGAGGTCGTGATGGACCTTGCCGACCTGGCGCCGGACGTGGAGGCGGAGCCGGAGGAGGAGCCGCTCGACGTGGCGGCCCTGGCGCCGGACGACGAGGTGCCCGACGAAGAGGTGATGGACCTCGCGGCGCTGGCTCCCGACGAGGCGGTCGAGGAGGAGGACGAGGTCGTGATGGACCTGGCCGTCCTCGCACCCGACGCGGAGGCCGCGCAGGACGAGGAGCCGATCGACCTGGCAGCGCTGGCGCCCGACGAGGCGCCGGACGAAGAGCCGATCGACCTCGCCGCGCTCGCCCCCGACGCCACCCTCGATGCGGCTCCGGACACGCCCGACCTCTTCCCGGACGAGCCGCTCCTGGAGCTGGACGAGCTCGCACCGAGCCCGGGCTGGTTCAGCCAGGAGGACTCCGGGATCGTGATCTTCGCGTCGGATGCGGGCGTGTCCGCCGCGGACGTCCTCCCGGACGACCCGCTCCCCTCGGACGAGCTGACCGAGGAGCCACGCCTCGTGACGCGGACGATGGCGGAGCTCTATGCCCGCCAGGGCTTCACCGACCGCGCGCTCGAGACGTTCCGTCAGCTGCTCGAGGCGACGCCGGGCGATCCGGGCCTCCGCCGGCGCATCGCGGAGCTGGAAGCCGCGGAGGCCCTCGAGGAAGCCGCGGCGCGCGCGGCGGCCCCGCCCCCGGGCTTCGACGAGGACGAGGGCGTGACCGGCCACGCGTGGGACGCCGAGGCGCAGCAGGCCCTGCACGAGGTGGACACGCCCTTCGCCTGGACCGAGGAGGACACCGAGGAGGAGGCGGCGGGTCCGGCCATCGGTGCCTACTTCGAGCGACTCCTCGCGTGGGAGCCGGGTGGTGGCGACTGGGACGACGAGGAAGGCGACGTCGACGCGGAGTCGGACGGGGCCGGGCCCGATGGGCCCGAGGTATGAGGATCGGGGTCGTCCACGGACCCAATCTCCGCCTCCTCGGGCGCCGTGAGCCGGCGGTCTACGGGTCGGACACCCTGGCCGATGTCGACCGCCGCATCGCGGCCGTCGCCACCGAGCTGGGGGTGGAGGTCGAGTCGTTCCAGTCCAACCACGAGGGCGCGATCCTGGACTTCGTGGAGGAGGCGTCCGCACGCGTCGACGGGTTCCTGGTGAACCCGGGCGCGCTCACGCACACCTCGGTCGCGCTGCGCGACGCGCTGCTCGGGGTGGCGCTCCCGTTCGTCGAGGTCCACCTGTCCAACACCGCGGCCCGGGAGCCCTTCCGCCGGCATTCCTACCTCGCGGACGTCGCGGCCGGCGCGGTTTATGGATTCGGGGTGCAGAGCTATCTTCTTGGGCTCCGGGGGCTGGTAGCCCGGATCGGGAACCAGAAGACGTAACGACCTCAGGCGCGAGGCTGCATGGCGAGCACCGCGGAATTCCGCAACGGAATGGTCCTCCAGATCGACGGCGATCTGTGGGCCATCACCTACTTCCAGCACGTGAAGCCCGGCAAGGGCGGAGCGTTCGTGCGCACGAAGCTCAAGAACGTCCTCACCGGGGCGGTCGTCGACCGGACGTACCGGGCGGGTGAGAAGCTCACGGACGTGCGCCTCGAGCGCCGGCCCGTCACGTACTCCTACACGGACGGGCAGCTCTACTACTTCATGGACGCCCAGACCTTCGAGATGATCCCGATCCAGCACGACGTGATCGGGGACGATCAGCTCCGCTACCTGAAGGAGAACATGGAGTGCGAGGGCCTGGTCCACGACGAGAAGGTCATCAGCGTGGAGCTGCCCAACTTCGTCGAGCTCGAGGTCACCGAGACCGAGCCGGGCCTGAAGGGCGATACGGCGCAGGGTGGCACCAAGCCTGCCAAGCTGGAGACGGGGGCGGTGGTGCAGGTGCCGCTCTTCGTGGAGGAAGGGGACGTGATCCGCGTGGACCGCCGCGAGGACAAATACCTTACACGGGTGTGATCGGATGATCGACCTCGAGTTCATCGAACGACTCATCCAGGCCATCGACAACAGCAGCCTCGACTCCATCGAGATCGAGCGGGGCGGCACGCGTGTCCGCCTGGCGAAGTCCCCACCGGCGGCGATGATGCCCGCGGTGGTGGCGGCGCCGGCCGGCGCGCCCGCGGCCGCCCCGGGGGCCGCGCCGGCGGCGGGCGAGAAGGGCGCGGACGCGGAGCTGGCGGCCGCAGCGACGGACTCGAACCTGATCGACATCACCTCACCGATGGTCGGGACGTTCTACCGTGCGCCCGCACCGGACGCGCCCTCGTACGTGGAGAAGGGCAAGCGGATCGCCGTCGGCGACACCCTCTGCATCATCGAGGCGATGAAGCTCATGAACGAGCTCGAGTGCGAGGTGGACGGAACGATCGTCGAGATCCTCGTCGAGAACGCCCACCCCGTGGAGTACGGGCAGGTGCTCTTCCGGGTGGATCCGGCGTAGCCGGGGCCCCGAGGGGCGCTTGGACGAGCCGACCGCGCGTACGTCCGGAGGCGCCAGAGCCGCAGCGAGTCCCGCGCGCTTCGACGATGGAGAACGATCCGTGTTCCAGAAGGTCCTGATCGCCAACCGCGGCGAGATCGCGCTGCGCATCATCCGCGCCTGCCACGAGCTCGGCATCCGGACGGTAGCGGTGTATTCGGAGGCGGATCGCGAGTCGCTCCACGTGCGCTTCGCGGACGAGGACGTGTGCATCGGCAGGCCGCCCGCGTCGGAGAGCTACCTCAACATCCCTCGCATCATCGCGGCCGCGGAAGTCACGGGGGCGGAGGCCATCCACCCCGGATACGGCTTCCTCGCGGAGAACGCCGAGTTCAGCGAGATCTGTGCGCGCTCGGGGATCGTCTTCATCGGCCCGACCCCCGCTCAGATCCGCGCCATGGGCGACAAGGCCACGGCGCGGCGCACCATGATGGAGGTCGGGGTGCCGACCGTGCCGGGCTCCGAGGGGATCGTCGAGGACATGGACGAGGCCCGGCGCGTCGCGGGCGAGATCGGCTTCCCGATCATGATCAAGGCCTCGGCGGGCGGGGGCGGGAAGGGGATGCGCGTCGCCCCGGACCCGGAGACGTTCTCCAAGCTCCTCACCGCCGCGCAGAACGAGGCGAGAGCGGCGTTCGGCGACGCGGGCGTGTACCTGGAGCGCTGCATCCTGAGGCCGCGCCACATCGAGTTCCAGATCTTCGGCGACAAGCACGGCCGGATCATGCACCTGGGCGAGCGCGACTGCTCGATCCAGCGCCGCCACCAGAAGCTGCTCGAGGAGGCGCCCTCGCCCGCGCTGACCCGGGAGCTGCGCGCCGAGATGGGCGCCGCGGCCGTGCGCGCCGCCAAGTCCATCGACTACGTGGGCGCGGGGACGATCGAGTTCCTCCTCGACCAGGACCGCTCGTTCTATTTCATGGAGATGAACACGCGCATCCAGGTGGAACACCCCGTGACCGAGGTCACCACGGGCTTCGACCTGGTCAAGGAGCAGATCCGCGTGGCGGCCGGCGAGCATCTCGGATTTCCGGACAACGGGGAGCCGGTGCGCCACCGGGGTCACGCGATCGAGTTCCGCATCAACGCGGAGGACCCGGACCGCAACTTCGCGCCCGGGCCGGGCACGATCACGACCTTCCACTCCCCCGGCGGGCCGGGCGTGCGGCTGGACACGCACGTGTACACCGGCTATCGGGTGCCTCCGAACTACGACTCCCTGCTCGCCAAGCTGATCGTGCACGGCGGCACGCGGGACGAGGCGGTGGTGCGCGCGCGACATGTGCTGGACCAGTTCATCATCGAGGGTGTGCCGACCACGATCCCCTTCCTGAGGAGGATCGTGGACGACGAGCGATTCGTGGCGGGTGACGTCGACACGGGCTTCGTCGCCCGCATGATGTCGGAGAACAAGGAGGGGGGGTGAAAGCGCGCGTCTATCTGAACGTGACCGAGGTGGACCCGGCCCTCCTCGCCGAGGCGACGGTGGTGGTGATCGACGTCGTACGCGCCACCACGACCATGGTGGAGGCCCTGGCCAACGGGGCCCGGGCGATCTATCCGACGGCCTCCACCGAGGAGGCCGTGAAGCTCCTGGCCTCGCTCGGCCGCGACGACACGCTCCTGTGCGGGGAGCGCAAGGGCGTGAAGGTCGAGGGCTTCGACCTCGGAAACTCGCCCGCGGAGTTCGCCCGTAAGGTGGTCGAGGGCAAGCGGATCGTCATGAGCACGACGAACGGCACGGTGGCCCTGGCCGGCGTGCAGGAGGCCGACCGCGTCCTCGCGTGCGCGTTCACGAACCTGGGCGCGGTGGCGGATGCCGTGCGCGACGAGGAGGAGGTCGTGGTGGTGTGCGCCGGACGCATGGGACGCTTCTCGCTCGACGACGCCGTGTGCGCCGGCCACCTGCTCAAGCGCCTCGGCGTCGACGCCACGGATTCGGCGCACAACGACGCGACGCGGGCCGTGCTCGCCCTCGCCGGCGCGATCGAGCCGGGGTCGGCGTTCCTGGCGGGAACGGAGGCCGGTCGGGCGCTCGCGGCCATCGGCCTGGACGCCGATCTCGAGGTGTGCGGGCACGTGGACCGGCACGCGCTCGTAGCGGAGTTGCGGGACAGGGCGCTGGTCGCTCCGAGGAAGTGACGGGAGGATGGCCGTGACGCGGGAGCAGCAGCGTGAGATCCTCGCGGTGGGCCTCCTGGCCCTCGCGCTCTTCGTGCTGGTGTCGCTCGTGCCGGTCACGATCCTCGGCGAGCGCGGCCTCGAATGGTTCCCATCGGGCAACGCGATGGGCGTGGTCGGCGGCACGCTGCGCGCCCTCCTGGACGCCTTCTTCGGCGCCGCGGCCTACCTGGTGCCTCCACTCCTCGCGCTCGCGGGGCTGCGCATCGGCGGGTGGATGGGCAGGGAGCGCTCGCTCCGGCTCGCCCTGCTCGCCGCGGGGCTCCTGATCCTGATCCCGGTCACGGTCCAGGTGGTGAGCGCCCGGCACGCCGCGGCGGGGTGGCTCGGCGTACACCTGGGCGAGCCGCTGGTCGGGATGGTGGGCGTCCTGGGCGGCGTGCTCATCAGCCTCGTGGGGTTCGTGGCGCTCTCCGTGGGCACGCTCGGCTGGAACCCGCTCAAGACCGTGGGGCGGGGCGTGGTGGCGGGGAGCGAGGTGGCGGGGCGGACCGCGCGCTCGCTCAACGAGAAGCGTAGGCTCGCCGCGATCGAGCGGGCCCAGCGCCGCGCCGCCGCGGAGCCGTCCGTGCAACTCGAGGAGACCCCCTTCGTCGAGGCGGTGGACGAGCCGGCCGCGCAGGCCCCCGCGGCGCCCGCCCCGGAGCCCGACGACGCCTCCGCGCCGCCCTCCGGCAGGAAGGGGCGGAAGAGGAAGAAGGACGCGGAGCCCGGTGTGGAGGCGGCCGCGGGAGCGCCCGCCGCCTTCGCCGAGGACGGCTCGGGGCTCCCGGACCCGCGCCGGCCGGGGGAGGACACGGACCTGAGCCTGCCGCCCCTCGAGCTCCTCGACGCGCCGCAGGAGGTCGACCGCGCCAGCATGGAGCGCCAGCTCGACGAGCTGGGCCGCATCCTGGTCGAGAAGCTCGGCACGTTCAACGTGCAGTGCGAGCTGGGTGGGCGCACCACGGGCCCCATGGTCACGCAGTTCGAGGTGGTCCCGGCGGCCGGGGTGAAGGTGAACCGCATCGCGAACCTCGACGCGGACCTCGCGCTCGCCATGAAGGCTTCGAGCGTGCGCATCGTCGCGCCGATCCCGGGGAAGGGCGCGGTGGGGGTCGAGATCCCCAACCCACAGCCCGAGATCGTCAACCTGCGCGAGATCCTCGAGACGTCCGCCTTCCAGAATGCCAAGGGCGAGCTCCCCCTCGCGCTCGGCAAGGATCTGAACGGGCGCCCCTACGTCGCCAACCTCGCGAAGATGCCGCACGTGCTCATCGCGGGCGCCACGGGCTCGGGGAAGTCCGTGTGCCTGAACACGATCGTCACCAGCCTGGTCTACAAGCACACGCCGGAGACGATGCGGCTCCTCATGATCGACCCGAAGATGGTCGAGCTGTCCGTGTACTCGAGGCTCCCCCACCTGCGCCACAACGTCGTGACCGACCCTCGTGACGCGGCCGGTGTACTCAAATGGGCCGTGCTCGAGATGGAGCGCCGCTACGGGCTCCTGAAGGCCAACCACGTCCGCTCCATCCAGGAGTTCAACCGCAAGGTCAAGGACGAGGTGCTGGTCCGGCGCGTCGAGCCCGTGGGTCCCGAAGGCGACGAGGATCGCTGGATCTACAGCGACGGCGTCATGCCCTACATCGTGGTGGTGGTGGACGAGTTGGCCGACCTGATGATGACCGTGCAGAGCGAGGTGGAGAAGCCGCTCACGCAGCTCGCCCAGAAGGCGCGCGCGATCGGCATCCACCTCATCGTGGCCACGCAGCGGCCGTCGGTGAACGTCATCACGGGGCTGATCAAGGCCAACTTCCCGACGCGCGTGGCCTTCCGCGTGGCGTCCAAGACCGACTCGCGCACGATCCTGGACCAGAACGGCGCCGACGCGCTGCTCGGCAACGGCGACATGCTCTTCCTCCCGCCGGGGCAGAGCGAGCCGGTGCGCATCCAGGGCGCCTTCCTCCCGACGGAGGACACGGAACGGCTCATGCACTGGTACCGGGAGCTGCAGGAGCGGCACGAGGAGGTCGGGGAGCCCGCGCCCGTGAAGGGCGTGCTCGAGCCGGACATCCTCGAGGAGGTGCGCACGGCGGAGCTCATGTCCGTGGACGAGGCCGTGGAGGCCATCTCCGGGGACTGGGACGAGCTCTTCCGAGCGGCGGCCGAGGTGTGCATCCAGAACCAGGGCGGCTCGACCTCGCTCCTGCAGCGCCGCTTGAGCATCGGGTACGGGCGCGCCGCCCGCATCGTCGACCAGCTCCAGGACGCCGGCGTGCTGGGCCCGTCCGAGGGAGCGAAGGGACGGGAAGTGCTCATGGGACTCGAGGAGCTGGACCTGATGCTGAGCGGGGGGGGACCGTGAGCGTGCGCCACCGTCGGCGATCCGCCGGGGCTACGCTGGCGGCGCTGGCACTGTGCGCCGTGCCCGCTACGGCCTCGGGGCAGGCGACGAGCGCGCTCCCGATCCTGGAGGCCGCGTCGGCCCGCTACGAGGGCGCGGCGACCGTGTGCGCCGACTTCTCGCAGGCGCTCAGGGTGCCGCTCCTGAACCAGGAGAACCACGGGAAGGGGAAGATCTGCCAGGCGCAGCCGGACCGCTTCGCGATGCGCTTCGACGACCCGGCGGGCGACGCCGTGGTCATGGACGGCACCTACGTGTGGATCTACTACAAGAGCGCCGACCCGATGACGGTGCTCAGGCTCCCCGTGGCCGAGGCGCCGGGGGGCTTCGACATCTACCGAGAGTTCCTCGATGCGCCGGCCGAGAAGTACCACATCACCTACGTGGGCCCCGAGCGGATCGACGGGCACGAGACGCACCGTATCATGCTCGTGCCGCGCGCGACGACGTCGTACACGGCCGCCGAGGTCTGGATCGACCGGGACGACCATCTCCTTCGGCGCGTGAAGATCGAGGAGGAGAACGAGTCGGTGCGTACGCTCGACCTCTCCGGGATCTCCCTCGGCGCGAAGGTCCCCGACGGCTGGTTCACCTTCACGCCGCCCCCGGGGGCGCAGATCCTCTCTCGATGACGCCGGTCGCGACCGCGGAATCCGGCCGCTGATGGCGCGCATCCGCGAGCTTCCCGTCTTCCCCACGGACCCGTGGTCCACCTCCGGGCCGGTGCGCCCGGAGGTGTCGGCGGACGTCGCGCCCGTGCGCCTGCACATCGAGCCGACCGGCGGGGGCGGGGGGCCCCGCATCGCGCTCGTCACGCTCGGGTGCGACAAGAACACCGTCGACTCGGAGCGCATGATGGCCGCGCTCGTCGGCCACGGCGCCGTCGTGTCGTCCGAGGTCGACGGCGCCGACGTCGTGATCGTCAACACCTGCGGCTTCATCCAGGCGGCCAAGGAGCAGTCGATCGAGACGATCCTCGAGGCGTGCCAGCTCAAGGAGGAGGGTGCGCTCAAGGCCGTGGTCGCGGTGGGGTGCATGGTGGAGCGGCACGGCGCGGAGATGCGCGCGGAGATCCCCGAGGTCGACCTCTTCATGGGGCTCACCGAGCTGCAGGGGCTCGTGCCGGCGCTTCGCGAGCGTGGCCTCCTCCCCGCCGAGGACGAGCTGGTCCCGACGATGGAGCGGCCGCTGCGCATCCTCTCCAGCGAGACGCCGCACACCTCCTACCTGAAGATCAGCGAGGGGTGCGACCACACCTGCGCGTTCTGTGCGATCCCGCTCATGCGCGGGCTGCACCGCTCGCAGCCGGTCGCCGACCTCGTGCGCGAGGCGGCCGGCCTGGGCGCGCAGGGTGTGCGCGAGATCAACATCGTCTCCCAGGACACCACGTGGTATGGGCGCGACCTGCGCCGCGGCCCGCTCGGCAACGCCGCGCCGCTCCTGCCCGACCTGCTGCGCGCGCTCCTCGACGGCACCGACGTCCCCTGGTACCGGCTCTTCTACATGTATCCGTCGGGGATCACCCGCGAGATGGTCGAGCTGATCGCCGGCGAGCCGCGCATCCTCCCGTACCTGGACATGCCGATCCAGCACGGGAGCGACCGCATGCTCGGTCGCATGCGCCGTCCGGAGCGGCGCCGCACGATCCTCGACCGCGTGGCGTGGCTGCGGGACGCGGTTCCCGACCTGACGCTGCGCACCACGGTGATCGTGGGCTTCCCCGGCGAGACCGAGGAGGACTTCCGCGCGATGCTCGACCTCCTCGAGGAGGTCGAGTTCGACCGCGTGGGCGGCTTCACCTACTCGCTCGAGGAGGGTACGCGCGCCGCGGGGATGGAGGGCCACCTCGACGAGGACGAGAAGGCCGAGCGGCTCGAGCGCCTGATGGAGCTGCAGCGCGGCATCTCGTTCGACAGGAACCTGGACCTTGTGGGACGCCGGACGACCGCTCTGGTGGACCGGCTCGTGGACGACGACCCGGAGTTCGGGGCGGTGGCGCGCACGGCGGGGCAGGCGCTCGACGTGGACGGGGTGACGAACGTGCGCGGCGCCGAGGGGTTGGCGCCGGGCCAGATGGTGGAGGTGGAGATCGTGGACGCGCTGGACTACGACCTGGTGGCGGAGGTGCGACGGTGAGGATGGCGATGGATCGTCGGAGGGGAGTGCTGACGGCTGCGGCGGCGATCGCCCTGGCCGCGGCCACGCTCGCGCCGTCCGCGACGGCGGCGCAGGACCTGGCCGACTTCGACTACGAGAACCTGTCGTTCCGCGGCTTCGGCCCGGAGTGGGGCTACATCTGGCCCAGCCGCGTCGAGCCCACGCAGACGGTCGGGATCCGCATGGACCTGGGCTACCTCGGCCCCGGACTGCGCATCGTGCCGGGCCTCACCTACTGGAAGTCCGACTTCAAGGCGAGCGAGATCCACGAGCTCGAGGACCGGGTCGCCTCCCTGATCGTCGCGCAGACGGACGGGCCGGCACCGACCGTCGACCTCGGGAGCATCTCCTGGAGCGACATCGCCCTCTCGCTCGACGGGCAGATCGTGTGGCGGGTACCCTACGACGTGTTGACGTTCCTGGGTGTGGGCGCCGCGGTGCACCTCCTGAACGGAGACGGCTCCGCGATCAACGGCACCTTCGTGGAGGACCTCCTCGACTCGGTGACGGCGGGCTTCAACATGCACGCGGGCCTCGAGTACCCGGTGTGGCCGAAGGTGCGCGTCAACGGGCAGGCCCGCTACGAGGTCATGGGCGACCTCCAGTACTTCGGCGTACGCGCAGGCGTCCAGTTCATGCTCGGGCCCTCCGTGCCGGGGGAGGAGCGCGCGCGATGACCGGGGAGGGAGCTGCGCCGAAGTTCGCGGTGGTGGGCACCGGCGCCATCAGCCAGGTGATGCACATCCCGATCCTCGCCGAGCGGGAGGACGTCGACCTGGCCGTGCTCTCGGACGTCGATCTGGCGAAGGCCCGCACCATCGCCGGCCGGATCGGAGCCCCGGACGCTCTGTCGTTCGAGGCCCTGCTCCGGCGCGACGACGTCGACGCGCTCGTCCTGTGCACACCGAACGGGGTTCACGAGGAGATGGCGGTGGCGGCCCTCGAGGCGGGCAAGGACGTCTTCGTCGAGCGGCCCATGGCCACGAGCGCCGCGGGCGCCGAGCGCGTGATCGAGGCGGCCCGGACGTCGGGACGCGTGCTCGTCGTGGGCCAGCCGCAGCGCTTCCGCGCCGACGTGACCGCGCTGCACAGCTTCGTGGCCGGCGGCGAGATGGGCGACGTCTACGCCGTGCGCGGCAGCTGGCTCACGCGCCGCGTCCCGGTCATGCGGCCGACGTGGCGACAGAGCCGCACCGAGTCCGGGGGCGGCGCGCTCATGGAGCTCGGCGTGCCCGCGCTGGACCTGTGCCTGTGGATGCTCGGCTATCCGGAGGTGAGCCGCGTCACGTGCGTGACCACGGGCGGCGACTTTCCCGTCGAGGACGCGGCGACCCTCATGTTCGAGGCGGAGGGCGGCGTCGCCGTCACCCTCGAGGTGAGCTCGCGCCTCTTCGCCGGCACCGACCGCTACTACGTCCGCGTCATGGGGACCGAGGGCTCCGCCTCCCTGCCGCCGCTCGAGATCTACAAGCAGCTCGGCGGCCGCCCCCTCGACGTCACGCCCCGTCAGCCGCGTCCGCGTGGGGGCGAGAACGCCTACACCAACGCCTACCGGCGCCAGATCGACCACTTCGTGCGCGCGGTCGCAGGGCGGGGCGGGGCCGAGCTGCCCGTCGAGCAGGTGGCGCTCATGCGCCTGATCGAGATGGCCTACCGGTCCGCGGGCGAGGGTCGGGAGGTGTCGTCATAGCCGCGCCGGGTCGCGCCCTGCTCCGCACGCTCTGGCCCCGACCGGGCGAGCGGGCCCTTCCCGCCGTGTCCGCGCTGCTGCTGGCCGCCTCCTTCCCTCCGCTGCACCCCCTCCTCCTCCCCTTCGTGGGGCTCACGCCGTACGCCTTCTGGGTGGCGACGCGGCCGGCCGATCGGGAGGGCCGTCGGTCGGTGGTGCGCGGGAGCGTCCTGTTCGGGATGCTCTACTTCGGGATCGTGTTCTACTGGATCCTGATCGCGCTGATCTGGTTCACCTCGCTCGCGATCCTCGCGTACGTGGCGACGATCGCCGCGCTCATGGCCTTCTCCGCGCTCCTCGGGTGGATGCTGCACCGGGCGGTGCACGAGGTACGTGCGCCGCTCTGGCTCGCGCTCCCCGTCGCCTGGACGGCGATCGAGTGGTCCCGCGCCCACCTCCCCGGGCCGATCGCCTTCCCCTGGCTCGGCCTCGGCTCGTCGCTGACCGGATTCCCGCGCCTGGTGGGGATCGCCGAGATCGTCGGGTCGCGCGGCGTCACCTTCTGGCTCGCGCTCGTCAACGGCCTCCTGGCGACGCTCCTGCTCCGCGCGCGCGAGGGGGGGAGACGGGTCCCCCTCGCGGTCGCGACCATCCTCGTCGTCGTGCTCCCCGCGGGGTGGGGCGTCTGGCGTGCGGGCACGCTCGAGGTGCGCGAGGCCGGGCGGGTGGCGGTGGTCCAGCCGAACATCCGCGAGGACCTGAAGATGAACACCGACGACGCGATGGACAGCACGTACGCGTCGCTCGACCGGCAGATGCGGCGTATCACGCCCGGCTCGGTGGACCTCGTCGTCATGCCGGAGGTGACGTTCCCGGAGTTCATCACGCTGCCGTGGCGGCCGCGCTCGAGCGAGGTACAGGCGCGGGTGCAGGCGTGGTCGCGCGAGGTGGGCGCGCCGATCCTCTTCGGCTCGCTGGGGGCCGAGCCGGCGGACGACGGCTACGTCCCGTTCAACGCCGCGTTCCTGATGCGTCCCCAGGGACTCGCCGACTATCAGTACGACAAGCGCTACCTGGTGCCCTTCGTGGAGCGGGTGCCCTGGCTTCCGGAGCGCTGGATCCGCCGTTTTCGTTACCTCGGTGGCTTCGGCGTGGGGCAGGGGTGGCCGCTCGCGCGCGTCGACGAGACGGCCTACGCGCCGCTCATCTGCTACGAGTCGACGTATCCCCAGGGCGCGCGCGCCTTCCGCCGCGAGGGCGCGGACGTGCTGCTGAACATCACGAACGACGCCTGGTACGGGCGCGAGCCCTGGTACGCCCGCACGACGGCGCTCTGGCAGCACCCGGCGCACATGGTCATGCGCGCGATCGAGAACCGGATGGGCGTGGCGCGTGCCGCCAACACCGGGATCTCGATGTTCGTGGACCCGATCGGGCGCGTCTACGACGCCACCCCGCTCTTCCAACCCGACGTACGCGTGAGCCGGGTCTACACGACCGACGTCATCACCTTCTACACGCGCTACGGCGACCTCCTGGGCAACGGCTCCGCGGTCGCCGCGCTCCTCCTCGTCCTGATCGCGTGGCGCCTCGGCCGCCGGTACCCGTTGCCGGACCGCCTGGACCCGACGCGGGTACACGATTAGCTTTTCCGGGCTATGGAGGCGGTGGATCCGCGGACGTTCGCCTCCAACCCGTGGTCACCGCCGGGCCGGGGGCCCTTTCCGAGGGCGCCGGGCCCGTTCCACTTCGGCAACGTGGAGTTGGACATGAAGCAGGGCATCCATCCCGACTACAAGCCGGCGACGGTCATCTGCGCCTGCGGCAACCGCTTCGAGACGATGTCGACGCAGGAGGAGGTTCACGTCGAGATCTGCTCGGTGTGCCATCCCTTCTACACCGGCAAACAGCGTCTCGTCGACACCGCCGGGCGGGTCGATCGCTTCAAGAAGAAGTACGGGAAGGTCGGCAGCTGATGCGCGCGGCCGGGCTCCGGCCCGGCCGCCCGTACACGCCCCCGAGCGCCCCGCGACCGGCCCGGCCGCGGTCCTGCGATGAAGACCCCCGAACTGGATCCCCGGCTCGACCAGCGCCTGCACGACGCGGAGGTCCGCTTCGCGGCGCTCGACGAGGCGCTCGCCCGTCCCGAGGTCTTCGGCCGCCCCGACCAGCTCCGTGAGCTCGGCCAGGAGCGCGCGCACCTCGAGCCCGTCGTCTCCGTAGCGCATAAACTGCGTGCAGCGCTCGCCGAGCACCGCGGCGCCCTGGAGCTCCTCGAGGACACCGACGACGAGGAGATGCGTGCGATGGCGGAGGAGGAGGTGACCGGCCTCGGAGAGCGCATCGAGTCGCTCGCGGCGAGGGCGCGGGAGCTCCTCATCCCCCACGACCCGCTCGAGGACCGCGCGGCCGTGGTCGAGGTGCGTGCCGGCACCGGCGGGGACGAGGCCGGGCTGTTCGCTGCGGACCTCATGCGCATGTACCAGCGCCTGGCGGAGCGGCTGGGGTGGAGCACCGAGCTGCTCAGCCTCTCGGAGGGAATCCCGGGCTCGATCAAGGAGGCGATCTTCGTCGTGCGCGGGCGCGGCGCCTACGGCCGGCTCCGCTACGAGTCGGGCGTGCACCGCGTGCAGCGCGTCCCCGAGACGGAGAGCCAGGGGCGGATCCATACGTCCGCGGCCACCGTCGCGGTGCTCCCCGAGGCCGAGGAGGTCGACCTGGAGATCGATCCGTCCGACCTGCGCATCGACGTCTTCCGCTCCTCCGGCCCGGGCGGCCAGTCCGTGAACACGACCGACTCGGCCGTGCGCATCACGCACATCCCGTCCGGCCTGGTCGTGTCGTGCCAGGACGAGAAGTCCCAGCACAAGAACAAGGCGAAGGCGCTCAAGGTGCTGCGCAGCCGCCTGCTCGATCGCATGATCGCGGAGCAGGAGGCGGCCCGGGCGCGCGAGCGGAAGACGCAGGTGGGCACGGGCGACCGCTCCGCGAAGATCCGCACGTACAACTTCCCGCAGAACCGCGTGACCGACCACCGCATCGGCCTCACCCTGTACTCGCTGGGCGACGTGCTGGAAGGCGACCTGGACGACCTGGTCACCGCGCTCAGGCTCGCGAAGGAGGAGGAACGGCTGGAGACCTCTCCCGCGTGACGACCGCCGCGCAGACCCCGGAGGTCGGGAGTGGCCGGAGCGGCGAGGCGTGGACCGTCCTCCGCCTCATGCGCTGGAGCGGGGAGTATCTGGAGGGGAAGGGCGTGGAGCGAGGCCGCCTGGACGCGGAGCATCTGCTCGCGCACGCGCTGGGGATGCCCCGGCTGCAGCTCTACCTCCAGTTCGACCGTCCGCTCGAGCCGTTCGAGCTGGATCGCTTCCGGCCGCTCCTCCGCCGACGGGCGGAACGGGAGCCGCTCCAGTACATTCTCGGGCGGGCCGCGTTCCGGGAGCTCGACCTGGTGGTGGACCCGCGCGTGCTGGTGCCGCGTCCCGAGACCGAGATCCTGGTGGACGAGGTGCTGGCGTGGGCCGCGGGTCGGGGCCGTGCGGACCTGACCGCCGTGGACCTCGGGACGGGCTCGGGCGCCATCGCGCTGTCGCTCGTCCGGGAAGGTCCGTTCGCGCGGGTGGTCGCCACGGACGCCTCCGAGGAGGCGCTCGCGGTGGCGGCGCTCAACGCCCGTGAGGCGGGGCTGGAGGCGCACATCGAGCTCAGGCACGGCTCGCTCTTCGAGCCGCTTGCGCACGGCGACCGCTACGACGTGGTGGTGTCGAACCCGCCGTACGTCGCCGAGGCGGAGGCGGAGACGCTGGAGCCCGAGGTCGGCACATGGGAGCCGGCAGGCGCGCTCTTCGGTGGCCCCGACGGGCTGTCGGTGCTCCGGTCGATCGTGGCCGGGGCGTGGGCGTTCCTGCACGGGGGCGGGCTGCTCGCGCTCGAGGTCGGGGCGAGCCAGGCCGGGCAGGTGGTGGCGGCGGTGGAGGCGGAGGGTGGGTACGACGATGTGCGGGTGCGGCGGGACCTGGCGGGGCGCCAGCGCGTCGTAATGGCCCGGCGCACCGGCACGACGACCGAGAAGGAACGCTGACGCGAGGAAGGGAGCGACCGAATGGCAGGCATCTACGAGATGGCGAGGGAGCTCGGCGGGGCCCTGGCCCGGACGGACGAATACCAGGCGCTGAAGCGGGCGAGCGCCGCCGTGGACGAGGACCGTGAGCTGGTCGAGCTGCGCAATCAGCTCCGGGCACTCGAGGAGCGGATCGAGGCGTCGCTGCGCGCCGGGCAGCAGCCCGAGGACGACGTGGCGAAGGCCTACGAGGAGACGGCCGGCGAGCTCCAGGCGAAGCCCGTCTTCCAGCGCCTGGTCGCGGCCCAGACCAACTTCGACAAGGTGATGTACAAGGTGAACGAGACGATGGCCCGGGGGCTGCAGGAGAACGCCCAGAGCCGGATCATCCTCTCGTCGTGAAGCGTGTGGGGGCGCACTGCCCCGGAACCCTATGAACCAGACTCACGAGGGAGATTCGTGAAGCAGCCATCCGATATCCGTCCCGCCTCCGGCAAGCTGGGTGTCCTCCTCCCGGGATTCGGCGCCGTGGCGACCACCTTCGTCGCCGGCGTCGAGGCCGCGCGACGCGGCCTGGCGAAGCCGATCGGCAGCCTGACCCAGCTCGCGACCGTCCGCCTCGGCAAGCGCACCGAGGGGAGGTCGCCATTCATCAAGGACTTCGTGCCCCTCGCGGGGCTCGACGACCTGGTCTTCGGCTCCTGGGACCCCATCCCCGACGACGGCTACCAGAGCGCGCTGAAGGCCGGCGTGCTGCACAAGGAGCAGCACCTGGATCCGATCAAGGACTTCCTGTCCTCGATCAAGCCGATGCCGGCGGCCTTCGACACCGCGTACGTGAAGAAGCTCAACGGTCCGAACACGAAGAAGGGGGCGAACAAGAGGGAGCTCGCCGAGCAGATCCGCGAGGACATCCGGCGCTTCAAGGACGAGAACGGCTGCGACCGGCTCGTCATGGTCTGGTGCGGCTCGACGGAGATCTACGTGCGCGCCGGCGCGGTGCACGAGAACCTGGAGGCGTTCGAGAAGGCCATGGAGGCGAACGATCCCGGGATCGCGCCGAGCCAGCTCTACGCCTGGGCGGCCATCACGGAGGGGATCCCCTACGCCAACGGGGCGCCGAACCTGTCGGCCGACTTCGCGGCGCTGGAGAACCTGGCCATCGAGCGGGGGGTGCCGATCTGCGGGAAGGACTTCAAGACGGGCCAGACCCTCATGAAGACCATCCTCGCGCCCGGCTTCAAGACCCGGATGCTCGGGCTGAACGGGTGGTTCAGCACGAACATCCTCGGCAACCGGGACGGCGAGGTGCTCGACGACCCCGAGTCGTTCAAGACCAAAGAGGTCTCGAAGCTCGGCGTGCTCGAGCACATCCTCCAGCCGAAGATGTATCCCGACCTCTACGGCGACATGTACCACAAGGTGCGGATCAACTACTACCCGCCACGTGGGGACAACAAGGAGGGGTGGGACAACATCGACATCTTCGGGTGGATGGGCTACCCGATGCAGATCAAGGTCGACTTCCTCTGCCGGGACTCCATCCTGGCCGCGCCGATCGTGCTCGACCTGGCGCTCTTCATGGACCTGGCGGGGCGCGCCGGGCTCAGGGGGATCCAGGAGTGGCTGTCGTTCTACTTCAAGAGCCCGCAGACCGCGCCGGGCCTCTACCCGGAGCACGACCTCTTCATCCAGCACTGGAAGCTCAAGAACACGCTGCGCTGGCTGATGGGGGAGGAGCAGATCACGCACCTGGGCGTGGAATACTACGAGTAGGCGCGGATAGGGGCGGGCGCGTGGGCCGGCGCGGCTCGGGGGGCCCCCCCGAGCACAAGCTCGGCGGCACCGACGGGCGAAGCCATGGCTGAGACGGCCCGAGGACGCTTCATCGTGCTGGAGGGCGGCGAGGGTGCGGGAAAGAGCACCCAGGCCGCCCTCCTCGGCGCCCGGCTCGACGAGCTGGGCGTGCCGCACCTCGTGACCCGGGAGCCGGGCGGGACGCCGGTCGGTGAGGCGGTCCGCTCCATCGTGCTCGCGCGCACGGAGCTCGCGATGCCTTCCGAGAGCGAGCTCTTCCTCTACCTGGCTTCGCGCGCCGCGTTCGTGCGCGACGTCGTGCGCCCCGCGCTCGAGGCGGGGCGTACGGTGATCGCGGACCGATTCGACCTCTCGACGATGGCCTACCAGGGCTACGGCCGGGGGCTGCGCCTCGCGGACGTGCGCGCGGCCATCTCGCTCGCCACGGGCGGCCTCGTGCCCGACGTCTACCTCTTTCTCGACCTCCCGGTCGAGGTGGGCGCCGCCAGGCAGCGCGACGAGGGGAAGGCGCCGGACAGGATCGAGCGCGAGGGGGCGTCGTTCCTGGGCAGGGTTCGCCAGGGCTATCACGAGCTCGCGGCCGGCGATCCGAGCGTGCGGGTGATCGACGGCGTGGGCCCGCCCGAGGTGGTGCACGCGCGCATCCGGCGGGTGCTGGAGCACGAGATCCCGGAAACCTTCGCCCCCTCGGGGGTTTAACTTCGCTTCGGGGGTGCGGGGCCCCGCATCGATATCGTCCGGAGAGGGTGGAGCATGCGCAAAGGCGTGGTGGCACCGGTGGCCGTCGTGGCCGCCGCAGTCCTGACGGGGGGATGGCTCCTCCAGCGGGGCGTGGACCGCACCGAGAACGTGTACATGAAGGTCCACCTCCTCCAGGAGGTGGTCGACCGCGTCGAGTCCAGCTACGTGGACGAGGTCGACCAGGGCGCCCTCTACCATTCGGCGATCGACGGCCTCATCGACGATCTGCACGACCCCTATTCCTCCTTCATGGAGGCGTCGGACTTCGAGAACCTGCGCATCCAGGGGATCGAGGGGGACTACGGCGGCGTGGGGCTCGAGGTCATCGAGCGGGACGGCCTGGTCACGGTCGTGAGCCCGATCCCCGGCACGCCGGGGGCGCGCGCGGGCATCCGGGCGGGCGACCAGTTCTGGGAGATCGGCGGGACCCCGGCCGACACCATGAAGGTGGACGAGGCCGTGGCGCTCCTGCGCGGCAAGCCGGGCACGTCGGTCGACGTGAAGATGCGCCGTCCGGGGCTCGACGACCCAATCCCCTTCACGCTCACCCGCGAGGTCGTCCAGCTGAAGGCCGTGCCGTTCGCGGTCATGGTCTCGCCGGGGATCGGCTACGTGCCCTTCCAGAGCGTGCTGGGTACCTCCGCGGACGAGATGCGGGCCGCCCTCGACTCGCTGAAGGGCGAGGGGATGAAGCGGCTGATCGTCGACCTGCGCGGGAACCCGGGCGGCCTCCTCGACCAGGGGATCGCCGTTTCCGACCTCTTCCTCGACAAGGGCCGCTCGATCGTCGAAACCCGCGGCCGCGCCTCCGACCAGAACGCCGTCTACAAGGCCCGCCAGGACGACCGCTACGCCGGCGTGCCGATGGTCGTCCTCGTGGACGGCGGCAGCGCGTCGGCCTCCGAGATCGTGGCGGGCGCGCTGCAGGACAACGACCGCGCCGTGCTCGTCGGCGCCAGCACGTTCGGCAAGGGGCTCGTCCAGAGCCTCTACCAGCTCTCGGGCGGCAACGTGCTGCGCCTGACCACGGCGCGGTGGTACACGCCGGTCGGACGGTCCATCAACAAGGACCCGAAGGCCCGCTTCTCGGCCGACGGGCACGGCTCGCTGTCGCTCAGGGGCCAGTTCGTCTCGGGCCCGGATCTGGACGGTCGGCCCACGTACGCGTCCGTGGCCGGGCGCCAGCTCTACGGCGGAGGCGGCATCGCCCCCGACGTGTTCGTGGTGCCGGACCTCCTCACCGACGCAGAGGAGCAGGCCGTGCGCACGCTCTACCGCCAGAACGGCGCGATGACCGTGGCCGTCTTCAACTTCGCCGTGCGCTACGTGCAGGACCATCCGGACCTGAAGCCGGGCTTCGAGCTCGACGACGCGGCGTTCGACGCGTTCTACGCTCGGCTCCCCGAGTGGAAGGTCGACGTGGACCGCGCGGACTTCCAGGCGGCGCGCCGCTTCATCGCCTATCAGCTCGAGGACGAGATCGCGGCGCAGGCATGGGGCGCGCAGGGGCAGTTCCTGCAGGAGCGACGGTTCGACAAGCCGCTCGCGGAGGCCGTCGACCTGCTGCAGCACGCCAGCTCCCAGGCCGAGCTGCTCCAGCACGCCGCGGCGGCGGAAGGTTCCTGAGGACGCCGCACGGCCGGGCGCGCATGCGTCCGCTCCGGGCATTCCGGCGACCCGCGGCCTGATGTCCCTTTCGTCGGGTGGGATCGAGGTCCTGCGCGGCGGCGTCGTCGAGGCGCGCCACGCGCTGCACGTCGCCGTGGCGGACGCCGAGGGCCGCGTCGTGGCGTCCGTCGGCGACCCGCAGGGGCGCGCGTTCTACCGCTCCGCCGCGAAGCCCCTGCAGGCCCTCCCGCTCGTGGAGGACGGCGTGGTGCAGCGCTTCGGGCTGAGCGAGTCCGAGCTCGCGCTCTGCTGTGCCTCGCACGAGGGTGAGCCCGAGCACGTGGCCGGGGCGCGCTCGATCCTGGCGAAGGCCGGGCTGGACGAGGGGGCGCTGGCGTGCGGGCCGCACCTGCCGTTCGCGGAGAAGGAGGCGCACGCGGTCCTGCGCGGCGGAGGGCGGGCGCTGGCGATCCACAACAACTGCTCGGGAAAGCACGCGGGGATGCTCGCTCTGGCGGTGGCGCACGGGTGGGACCCGGACGGCTACCACCGGGCGGGTCACCCGGTGCAGGTGAGGATGCTGTCGGAGATCGCACGCTGGTCGGGGGTGGAGGAGGACGAGGTCGCGACGGCCGTGGACGGGTGCGGGGTGCCGTGCTTCGCGGTGCCGCTCGGCGCGATGGCCGCGTCGTTCGCGCGCTTCGCCGCCGCTGCGGCGCATGGGGAGGCGCCCGCCCGCATCGTGGCCGCCATGACCGGCCATCCGTTCATGATCGGCGGGACCGGTCGGGCGTGCACGGCGGTCATGGAGCGGGCCGGTGGGCGGGTCTTCGTGAAGGTGGGCGCGGAAGGCGTGTACGGTGCGGGCGCGCCGGAGCGCGGCCTGGGCATCGCGATCAAGGTCGCGGACGGGGCGCGTCGGGGCGCGGAGGTGGCGCTGATCGGGGTGCTGCGGCTCCTGGAGGTGCTGGACGACGCGGACGTGACGGCGCTCGCCGGCTGGGCGCTCCCCGACGTGCGCAACACGCGCGGCGAGGTGGTGGGTCGGATCCGTCCGGCCTTCGAGCTGTCGTGGGCATGAGCGCCCTGGACGAGGCCAGGGAGTCGCTGGTGGCGCTCAGCGCGGCGCTCGCGACGGGTGTGGCGGCGCGCGTCGACACGGCGCTGGCGGCAGCGGCGCGAACCGCGGACCCGGTGGCGGTGGAGGAGGCGCTCCTGCAGAGCCACCTCTTCCTCGGCTACCCGGCGGCGTTGAACGGCCTCGCACGGTGGCGCGAGCTGTCGGGAACGGAGGGTGGGTCGGCCGCGGAGGACCGCGCGGCGTGGGGCGAGCGCGGCGAGGCGGTCTGTCGCGTGGTGTACGGCGGACAGTACGACGGGCTGCGCGCCAACGTTCGGCGCCTGCACCCCGACATGGAGCGATGGATGGTGGAGGACGGATACGGAAGGGTGCTGGGGCGTCCCGGGCTCGATCTCGCGACGCGCGAGCTGTGCATCGTTGCGCTCCTGGCGGTGCAGGACGTGCCGCGCCAGCTCTACGCGCACCTCCGCGGCGCGCTCAACGCCGGCGCGCCCGAGGCCGAGGTGGGCCGTGCGCTCGACGTCGCGGCTCGCGTGAGCGGACCCGAAGCGCGCGACCGGGCGGCGCGCACCTGGCGCGAGGTCCGCGAGCGGATCGGGAGCGGGGCCTGATGTTCGTCGACCGAGCGGTGATCGAGGTGCGGGGCGGCGTCGGCGGGTCCGGCTCCGAGGCGATGCGGCGGGAGACGTTCGTGCCTCGTGGCGGCCCGTCCGGAGGCGACGGCGGGAAGGGTGGGGACGTGGTCCTCGAGGTGGACGCCCAGCTCTCCACGTTGCTGGACTACAGCTACCAGACGCACTACCACGCGCCGCGCGGGCGGCACGGTGAGGGGAGCAACCGTACCGGGCGCTCCGGCGAGGACCTCCTCCTCAAGGTGCCGCCGGGCACGGTGGTCTCGGACGCCGACACCGGAGAGATGCTCGGGGAGCTCCTAGCCGACGGGGAGCGGCTCGTCGTGGCGCGCGGTGGGCGAGGTGGGAGGGGCAACGCGCACTTCCCCACGTCGACGAACCAGGCCCCGCGCCGGTGGGAGCCTGGGGAGGAGGGCGAGGAGCGGCGGGTGAAGCTCGAGCTGAAGCTGATCGCCGACGTCGGGCTCGTGGGCGAGCCCAACGCGGGGAAGTCCACGCTCCTGTCCACGGTGACCGCCGCGCGGCCGAAGGTGGCCGACTACCCGTTCACAACGATCGCGCCCAACCTGGGCGTGGTGCAGCTCTCCGGCTATCGCTCGTTCGTGCTCGCCGACGTGCCGGGGATCATCGAGGGCGCTCACGAGGGACGAGGCCTTGGACACCAGTTCCTGCGCCACATCGAGCGCACGCGTACGCTGGCGCTCCTCGTGCCGGTCGACGCCGCCGACCCGCAGGGCGAGTACGAGGCGCTGCGCGCGGAGCTCCGCGCCTATTCCGACGCCCTGGCGCGCACGCCGCACTGCGTGGTGCTGACGAAGACGGACCTGCTGGCGCCCGACGATCCCCGGCCCACGGTCGACGCCCCCGGGGCCTTCGGCGTCTTCGCGGTGTCGGCGATCGCGCGCCAGGGGCTTCCCGACCTTCTCGAGGCGCTCTGGGAGCGGAGCCGCGCGGTGGCGCGTGCCGAGAAGGGGGACGACGAAGAGGAGTGGTGGACGCCCTGAGGGGTGGCTCGACGTCCGGGCGGCGCCGCGAGGTCGAGGCGCTCCTCGTGCTGGACGGGCTCCCGCGCGTCGGGCCGGCCGCGGTGCGCGCCCTGGTCGAGCTCGCCGGATCGGGGGCCCGGGCGCTCGCGATGCCGGCGCTGCTGAAGGGGGTCGTCGGCGAGGAAGCCGCGCACGCGGCGGAGGACCCGCAGCGCCTGGCGCAGATCCGACGCGCGCTGGACGTCGCCGAGCGCCTCGGCATCGAGGCCCGCGTGCTCGCGGGGGACCGCTACCCCGAGCGGCTCCTGCACCTCGCCGATCCCCCGCCCGTGCTCTTCCTGCGCGGCCGCGTGGACCTGCTCGACACGCCCGGCGTCGGCGTCGTGGGGGCGCGGCGGTCCACGGAGCGGGCGCGCACGGCGGCGCGCCGCATCGCGGCCGCGGTCGCGCGGGTCGGGGTGCCGGTCGTGAGCGGGATGGCGCTGGGCGTGGACGGGGCAGCGCACGAGGGGGCCCTGGACGCGGGAGGACCCACGGTGGCCGTGCTCGGATCGGGGCCGGACATCCCCTATCCGCGGCGGCACGCGGGGCTCTTCCGCAGGATCCTCGCGCACGGGCTCGTCGTGAGCGAGTTCCTGCCGGGGACGCCGGCGCTCCCGCACCACTTCCCGCGGCGCAACCGCGTGCTCGCCGCGCTCTGCCACACCGTGGTGGTCACCGAGGCGCGGGCGCGCAGCGGGGCGCTCATCACGGTGGAGCATGCGCTGGATCTCGGGCTGGACGTCTGGGCCGTCCCCGGCCCCTTCGGCGAGGACTTCTGCGAGGGGAGCAACGCCCTCCTCGCGGACGGCGCGCGTCCCCTCGTAACCGTGAACGGCTTCGTGCGCCTGGCGCTCGGCGTCGAGCCGGGGGAGGCGCGGGTCGCGACGTCGCGCTCCCCGGACGAGGTGCGCCTCCTCGAGTACCTGGCGGCGGGTACGCGCACGGCCGACGAGGTCGCGCGCCGGATCGGGATGGGCGCGGGCGGCGCGCTGGCGCTCCTCGCCGACCTGGAGCTCCGTGGCGAAGTGGCCCGAGAGCCCGGGATGCGCTTTCGCCGTGCCGGCTGAGCCCCGGGCCGGCGCTACGCCTGCCGCCTCGGTGTACGTGCACGCGCCCTTCTGCGTGCGGCGGTGCTTCTACTGCGACTTCGCCGTGCAGGTGCGCCGCACGGGGGACACGGCGGGGTGGCTCGCCGCCCTCGAGGGCGAGCTGGGGGTCGTGTCCGGGGAGGGGCTTCTGGCGCCGCTGGAGGTCCTCGAGACCCTCTACGTCGGGGGCGGCACCCCTTCGCTCCTGGGGGCCGAAGCGATGGCGGGCCTCGCGAGGGTGCTCGGCACGGAGCGGCTGCGCGGGGCCGAGCTCGAGTGGACCTGCGAGGCCAACCCGGAGAGCCTCACCCCGGAGGTCGCCCGCGCGTGGCGCACCGCCGGCGTGAACCGACTGAGCCTCGGCGTGCAGACCTTCCACGAGGCGACGCTCCGCTGGATGGGCCGCATGCACGGCCCGGAGGGGGCCGTCGCGGCGGTACGTGCGGCCCGCGACGCCGGCTTCGACAACCTCTCGGTCGACCTCATCTTCGGCCTCCCCGCGCACCTCGGGCGGGATTGGCGCGACGATCTCGGGCGCGCGCTGGCGCTCGACGTGCCGCACGTGAGCCTCTACGGGCTCACCGTCGAGGCGGGCACGCCACTCGGGCGAGCCGTGCGCGAGGGGCGCGAGCCCGCGGTCGACGAGGAGCGCTACCGGGACGAGTACCTCGTCGCGACGGACGTGCTCACGGCGGCCGGGTACGAGCACTACGAGGTGTCCAACTTCGCGCGGCCGGGCGCGGCGTCCCGGCACAACGGGGCGTACTGGAGCGGCGTGCCGTACCTCGGGCTCGGAAACGGCGCGCACAGCTATGCGCCGCCGGTGCGCCGCTGGAACCTGCGCGATTGGGGCGAATACGCCGGGAAGGCGAGCGCCGGCCGGAGCCCCGAGGAGGGGCGCGAGGTGCTCGACGCGGCCGCCTTCCGGCTGGAGCGCGCGTGGCTGGGCCTGCGTACCTCCGGGGGCCTCGCCCTGGCCGAGCTGGACGCCGCCGCCGCCGCTCGGGCGGCCGCGTGGGCCCGTGCGGGGCTCGCGGTCGTCGATGGCGGAGCGGTGCGGCTCACGGCCGAAGGATGGCTCCTCCTGGACCGCCTGGCGGTGGAGCTCGACGAAGCGCGCGCTTGACGCTGTCCCGAAGGGCTTTCGATCTTCGAACGCATGGCCGCACTGGACCCCCATATGCTCGCCGGCGGTGATCTCACCGATCGGGAGCGCCAGGTGCTCGAAGCCGTGATCCGCACGTACGTGGACACGGCCGAGCCTGCGGGAAGCCGCGTGGTGTCGCGTCGGTACGACCTCGGCGTGTCCCCGGCTACCGTGCGCAACACCATGAGCGACCTGGAGGAGAAGGGCTACCTGACCCACCCCCATACCTCCGCGGGACGGGTACCCACAGACCTGGCCTATCGCTTCTTCGTCGACCGGCTCATGGAGCCGTTCACGCTCTCGACGGCGGAGCAGGACAAGCTGGCACGGGAGCTGGACATGGGAGGGAGCTCGGCGGTCGAGCGCCTGGTGCGCCACGCCGTGCGGGCCCTGAGCCTGATCTCGAGCGAGCTCGGCGTCGCCCTCGCGCCGCGGGTGGAGAGCGCGATCCTTGAGCGGCTCGAGCTGATCCAGGTGTCGTCGGACAAGGTGCTCCTCGTGGCCACGATCCACGGCGGCGTGGTGCGCACCGTCTACGTGGACCTTCCGGTCGAGGTGCCCAGGGAGACGCTCGTCATGCTGACCGTCGCACTCAACGAGCGCCTGGCCGGCCTGTCGCTCCCGGAGATCCGGCGCACGCTCCCCGAGCGCCTGCGCGACGCGCATCCCGGCGAGGTGGGGGCGTCCGAGCTGCTCAACATCTTCGTGCAGGCCGGCGCGGAGCTTTTCAGCCTGCAGGATCTGGACGGCACGCGCATCCACCTGGGAAGCGCCAGCGTCCTGGCGTCGCAACCCGAGTTCGAGAGCGGTGAGCGCCTCAAGAGCCTGATCGAGCTGACCGAGCGCAGGGACCTTCTCGCCCATGCGGTGGGTAGTCGCGAGCACCGGGGCCAGCTCCAGATCACGATCGGCGGTGAGAACGTCTCGCTCGCGCTCACCGATTTCACGCTGGTGACGGCCGAATACCGCGTGGGCGGACTCAAAGGCGTCATCGGCGTCATCGGGCCCACGCGCATGCCCTACGAGAAGGTGGTGGCGATCGTCGACCACACGTCGTCGATGATCTCTCGCATCTTCGCCACCTGAAGACCACCCAGCCTGCCATGGCGGATTACTACGAGCTGCTCGGTGTGTCGCGCACCGCGGACACCGAAGAGATCAAGAAGGCCTATCGCCAGCTGGCTTTGAAGTACCATCCCGATCGCAACGACGGCTCCAAGGATGCCGAAGAGCGGTTCAAGGAGGTCACGGAGGCCTACGAGGTGCTCCGCGACCCGGAGAAGCGCTCGGTCTACGACCGCTACGGCGAGCAGGGTCTGAAGGGGCGGGGCGGGCCCGGTGGGTTCCACCACTTCGACTTCGCGGACGCCATCGAGGTCTTCATGCGGGACTTCGGCGGCTTCTCCGGGATCGAGGACCTGTTCGGGATGCGCGGCGCGCGTACGCAGCGCACGGCCAGCCGCAAGGGCCAGACGGTGCGGCTACGCCTTCCCCTCACGCTGAAGGACGTGGCGAACGGCGCAAAGCGTAAGCTGCGCGTGTCGATCCTCGACGCCTGCGGCGCCTGCGGTGGCAGCGGCGCGGAGGCCGGATCGAGCCCTGTGGTCTGCCAGCTGTGCGGGGGCTCCGGCGAGGAGCGTCACGTCCAGCGCTCCGTGTTCGGCCAGTTCGTCTCGGTGCAGCCGTGCCGTTCCTGTCGGGGCGAGGGGCGGGTGATCGAGAAGCCGTGCGGCTCCTGCCGGGGCGATGGGCGCGTACGCCGCGAGCGGGAGATCGAGGTCGAGGTGCCGGCCGGCGTGACGTCGGAGAACTTCCTGACGCTGCGCGGACAGGGGAGCGTGGGACCGCGCGGCGGACCGCGCGGCGATCTCGTCGTGCTCCTCGAGGTCCAGGAGGATCCGCGCTTCGTGCGCGACGGATCCGACCTGGTCCACGAACACCCGGTCACCTTCGCCCAGGCCGCCCTGGGCGCGGACGTCGAGGTGCCCACCGTCGACGGCAGCGCGAAGGTGACCATCCCCGCCGGTATCCAGAGCGGCGAGATGCTCCGCCTGCGCGGGCTCGGCCTCCCCGATCTCAACGGCCACGGCCGCGGGGACGAGCTCGTCCGCGTCGTCGTGTGGACGCCGGACGACCTCACCCAGGCCCAGGAGGAGGCGCTGCGGCGGCTGCGGGAGGTCGAGTCGCCAGCGCCGGACAAGGTCGGTCGGAAGACGCAGAAGGGCTTCTGGTCCCGCGTGAAGGAGGTGATCACGGGGGGATGAGCCGCGCGGCGCGTCGCTGGATGGAGCTCGGTGTGCGGAGCCCCTCGGCGGGAGAGCGTGAGGCGCTCCTCGCCGAGGGGCTCGTCGTGTTGGGGGGCCGGGCGGTCGCCGAGGAGGAAGGCGGCTGGTTCGTCTCGCACTTCGAGGAGCCCGAGGATCCGGAGGCCTTCCTCGAGCGGGCGCGTGACTGGTTCGACGGGCTCGGGACGATCGGGCCGGTGGAGCTGCGTACACGGTGGATCGCGCACGAGGACTGGGCCGAGACCTGGAAGCGCGGGCTCGAGCCCAGGCGGATCACCGAGCGCCTCTGGGTGACCACGAGCTGGGCCCCCGTGGAGCCCGGGCCCGGGGAGCACGTGATCGTCGTGGACCCGGGGATGGCGTTCGGCACGGCGGAGCACGGGACCACGCGGGGGTGCCTGCGGCTGCTCGACCGCGTGGTGGTTCCCGGGGACGCGCGTGCTCGACGTCGGCGCAGGCACGGGGATCCTGTCGATCGCCGCGGCCGCGCTCGGGGCCTCCGAGGTGCTGGCCCTCGAAGGGGACGAGCTGGCCGTGGAGGCGCTCGCCGAGAACGTGCAGCGCAACGGCGTCGCGGACCGTGTGAGCTGGAGGTCCAGGTGGGCGGACGCGCCCCTGCTGGCGTCGCTCGGGCCCCGCGACGGAATCGTGGCCAACATCGAGACCGGCGTGCTCGGCCCGCTCCTGCACGGCTTCGCATACGCGCTGCCACAGGGGGGATGGCTCGTGCTCTCCGGCATCCCCGCCGACGAATGGGGCCCATTCTCGGCGAGCGTCACCGCGGCCGGCTTCGCGCTCCAGGCGCTGGACGCCGACGGGGACTGGCGTTCCGGGTGGTTCGTGCGCGTGGACGCGTAGCGGGCGCGCACCCCGGCGTTCCGAACGCCCTCACGCGGCCTTCCGCGCGAGCACGTCGCGCGCCGCGCTCTCGGCGACCACCATCCGGTGCCAGCGGGTGAGCGCTCGACCGGATTGGGCGTCGACGCTCATCCCCAACCATCGGACCGAAGCGCTCAGACGCCGCTCCACGCTCGCGCGCGTATCCTGCGCCGCTCCCTGGTCGCCCGGGTCGCCGACGACCACCACCCACGGCTCGGACGACGGGACCGGCTCCGGGCCGCCGTGGACGAAGCGCCACGGCCCTCGCCACGGGTCGAGCAGACGGACGCGGTCGGGGCGTGCCTCCAGCGCCGCCCGCAGGCGCCCCGCGTCGAGGGTGCGCACCCCGGTATCCAGTCGCACGAAGCGAAGCAGCTCGGTCAGGCGGAGCGCCGGGGCGGCTTGACTGCGCAGGACGGTTTCGGCCGAGCGGACCAGGGCATCCATCGGACCTCCGGGGTCGAGGGTGGGCGGGGCGGACGCGGGATGCGGAAGGTGCCGCGCGCGCCGGGACGCATCCATGGCCCGGGGGGACGGGCGCGCGCGGCGGGGGGGACGTGGACGGGGGCCGGTGTGCGCATTGACCTTGCTCCCACCCTCCATCATGATCGGGTGGGAGGGGAGCACCGCCTGCGCGACCCCGGCCCCGCCCCCTCCTCCCGGACACCCGACCCTCGATCCCCGACCTCGCGGAGGCCGCCCCCTTTGAGCCCGTCCGACTGCCTCTTCTGCAAGATCGCCGGCGGCGAGATCCCGGCCACGCTCGTGCACCAGGACGACCGGATCGTCGCCTTCCGGGACATCAACCCCCAGGCGCCCGTCCACATCCTCCTCATCCCCCGCCGACACATCACCTCCCTCGACGCGGCGGAGGCCGAGCACGGAGCGCTCCTCGGCGACCTCCTCCTCACCGCGCGCGACCTCGCGCGCTCCGAGGGGATGGCCGAGGACGGGTACCGCACCGTCGTCAACGTGGGCGCGGACGGCGGGCAGACCGTGCACCACCTGCACCTCCATCTCCTCGGCGGGCGCTCGCTCGGCTGGCCTCCGGGCTGAGCGCCGGATCGGACCTCTCTGGCCTGGTCGCCGGCGCTCGACGCGCGTTGACCCTTTCCCCCGGGGCGGGGTAGCTTCGGTCGCTCCCGACCAGGCGCCCGATCGTGGCGCCGTCGTACTCCGCGCGTCCCTCGTCCACCGGGAGCCTCCGTGGGACGTGCCAACCCGCTGCCGACATGCCCAGCGACCTCAAGGCACGCATCCAGGCCGATCTGAACGCGTCGCGAAAGCAGCGCGACAAGGAGCGGACCCTCGTGCTCTCCACGATCCTCGCGGATTTGCGCAACAAGGAGATCGAGACGGGCGGTGCGCTCGACGACGCGGGGGTGGTGCAGGTCCTGTCGAAGGCCGTCAAGCAGCGCGGGGATGCCGCCCAGCAGATGCGTGCCGGCGGACGGGACGAGCTCGCGGTCAGGGAGGAGATGCAGGCGGATATCCTGCAGGCGTACCTCCCGGCCGCGATGACGGAGGGTGACGTCCGCGACCTGGTGCGGGAGATCCTGGCGGGTGGCGCCGCGCAGATGGGTCAGGTGATGGGAGAGCTGATGCCGCGCATCCGGGGGCGCTTCGACGGGAAGGAGGCGAACCGGATCGTCCGGGAGGAGATGGCCTCGTGACGGAGGCGTGGTGAGCGGTCACGCCCTGGAGGTCCTCGAGTTCGGTCGGGTCCTGGAGAGGATCGCAGCGCGGAGCGCCAGCGGCCTCGCGCAGGAGCGGATCCGCGCGCTCGCGCCGTCCACCGACGTCCAGACGATCCGCCGCGAGCTGGCGCGCGTCGGGGCGACGATGCGCTTCGCCGAGGAGAAGCCGGGGTGGGGGATGCCGACCGTCCCCGACGTGCGACGCGCGCTGCGTGGCCTCGGGGCGGAGGGTGCCGTGCTCGAGCCGGTGGAGCTCTTCGGCATCGGTGTGCTCCTGACCTCGTCACGCCTCCTGGCGACGGAGCTCGACGGACGGGAGGAGGCGTACCCGGAGCTCGCCGCCGCGCGCGCCCTCCTCGTCGAGGACCGCGCGACGCAGGAGGCGCTCGAGCGCGCGGTCGACGCCGAGGGGTCGGTGCTGGATACGGCCTCGCGCGAGCTGAAGCGCCTCCGTGACCGGCTGCGCGGAGCGCACGCGCGGGTGGTCAAGCAGCTCGAGGCGTACCTGCGCACGCTCCCCGAGCGCTTCGTGGTGCCGGACGCCTCGGTGTCCATCCGCGAGGGGCGCTACGTCATCCCGCTGCGCCGGGAGGGGAAGGGCGAGGTCGGGGGCATCGTGCACGACGAGTCGGGCACCGGCGCGACGATCTTCGTGGAGCCGCCGATCGCGATCGAGCTGATGAACCAGCTCCGCGACCTGGAGCGGGACGAGAGCCGGGAGATCCGGCGCATCCTGGGAGATCTGACCGCCCGCCTCGCGCCGATGCGCGACGGGCTCGCGGGCGCCCTCGACGCGCTCGTGGACTTCGACACGCTGCACGCGCGCGCGCGCGCCGCGCTCGAGTGGCGCGCTTCCGTGCCCGGGATCGAGGAGGCGGGCGCACCCGGCTTCCGCCTCGTGCAGGCGCGCCATCCGCTTCTCCTGGACACGTCGGACCGTCCGGTCGTGCCGTACGACCTCGACATCGTGGAGGGGGAGCGGGCGATCGTGGTGTCGGGCCCGAACACGGGCGGCAAGAGCGTCTTCCTCAAGGCGACGGGCCTGGTGTCGGCGATGGCGCAGAGCGGGATCGTCCCGCCGGTCGGGCCGGGCACGAAGCTGCCCGTGTTCGGCTCCTTCTTCGCGGACATCGGCGACGAGCAGTCGATCGCCCACAGCCTGTCCACCTTCTCGGCCCACCTGGCCAACCTGAAGGAGCTGGTCGAGGGCGCGGACGGCACCTCGCTCGTCCTCATCGACGAGATGGGCACCGGCACCGACCCGGCCGAGGGCGCCGCGCTCGCCCGCGCCGTGCTCGAGGTGCTGGTGGAGCGCGGCGCCTTCACGGTCGTCTCCTCGCATCTGGGCCAGCTCAAGCGCCTGGACGGCGAGGGGACGGGGATCGTCAACGCCTCGCTCCAGTTCGATCCCGACCGGATGGAGCCCACCTACCAGCTCCTGAAGGGACGCCCGGGGCGGAGCTACGGCCTCGCGATCGCGCGCCGCCTCGGCTTCCCCGGCGAGGTGCTCGACCGGGCGGAGGGATACCGCGAGGGCGACGAGGTCCGCATGGAGGAGGTGCTGGCGCGCCTGGAGCGGCGGGACCGGGAGACGGAGACGCGTCTGGCCGAGCTCGAGGACACGCAGGCACGCGCCCGGCGTCTGCAGGAGGAGGTGGAGGCGCGCGAGCGGAAGGTGCGCGACGCCGAGCGCACGGCCGAGCAGCGCGCTCGCGAAGATGCGCGCCGGGTGCTCCTGGAGGCGCGCTCCGAGGTCGAGGAGGCGATCGCGGAGGTACGCTCGGCCGCGGAGGGGCGCGCCGAGCTCGAGGAGGCTGCGACGCGCGCACGGCGCCGTGTCGAGCAGGCGGCGTCGCGCAGCGCGCGTAAGGCGCGGGCCCGATCGAGGCCGCGCACGGGGCCCCTCCCCGAGCTGGCGCAGGGGGAGCGGGTGCGCGTGCACGCGACCGGCGCGAAGGGTCGGATCATCGAGATGCGGGACGGGCGCGCGCTCGTCGAGGTGGGTGCGGTCCGCCTGGAGATGCCTGTGGCCGACCTGGAGCCGGTGGAGGGAGGCGGCGACGACGAGGCCGCGCGCCGGCGTAGCGCAGGCGGATGGAGCGGCCCGACCGGGGGCCAAGTGCGCACGGAGGTCGACCTGCGCGGGCTGCGTGTCGACGAGGTGGACGCGGAGCTCTTCCGGGCCCTCGACCAGGCCGTGCTCGAGGACCTGTCCGACCTGCGCATCATCCACGGGAAGGGGACGGGCGCGCTCCGGCAGCGTGTCGGCGAGCTGCTCGAGGGCGACGGCCGGGTCACGGGGTTCCGCATGGGCACGCCCGAGGAGGGTGGTGCCGGCGTGACGGTCGCCTCCCTGCGATGATTCCCGACGACCAGGTCGAGGAGGTCCGGGCGCGCGCCGACATCGTCGACGTCATCGGCGAGTTCGTCCAGCTCAAGAAGGCGGGGCGCGAGTACAAGGCGAACTGTCCCTTCCACGAGGAGCGCACGCCGTCCTTCTACGTCGTCCCGGACAAGGGCTTCTACACCTGCTTCGGGTGCCACAAGTCGGGCGACGTGTTCTCGTTCGTGATGGAGAAGCTCGGGCTGGACTTCGTGGAGGCCGTGAAGCACGTGGCGGCCCGCTCCGGCATCGCGGTGCAGGAGGTGTCGCGCCAGCGCGAGGAGGAGGACCCGCACCGTCCGCTCTACGAGCTGAACGCGTTCGCGCAGAAGTGGTTCCGTGACCAGCTCCTGGACCCGGCCGTTGGAGCGGCGGCTCAGACGTACCTGAAGGGGCGCGGAATCACGGCCGAGGTGGCCGAGCGCTTCGGCCTGGGGTGGGCCCCGGACGAGTGGCGCGCCCTGCGCGACGCCGCCGCGAAGCACGGCTTCGACGAGAAGCTCATGCTCGAGGTGGGGCTCCTCGCCACGAGCGAGCGCTCCACCGAGCCGTACGACCGCTTCCGGGGGCGGGTCGTCTTCCCGATCGAGGCGCTCTCCGGCAGGGTGGTCGCCTTCGGCGGGCGCGTGATCGAATCCGGGGGAAAGGGCGGGGCGAAGTACCTCAACTCGCCGGAGTCGCCGATCTACCACAAGGGGAAGATGCTGTACGGGCTGTCCTGGGCCCGGCACGCGATCCGGCGCGAGGAGTCCGCGCTCGTCGTGGAGGGCTACATGGACGTGGTGTCGCTCGCGTCGCACGGCTTCGAGAACGTGGTGGCGCCGCTCGGCACGGCGCTCACGCCGGAGCAGGCGAAGCTCATGGGGAAGTACGCGCAGCGGATCTTCCTCCTCTTCGACAGTGACAGCGCCGGGCTGCGGGCGACCTTCAAGGCGGGCGACCTCCTCCTCGAGGAGGGACTGCACCCCTCGGTGGTCACGATGCCGCCCGGCGAGGACCCGGACACGCTGGTGCGCGGAGAGGGACCCGACGCGCTGCGCGGCTACCTCGACGACGCCGTGGACGTCCTCGACCGCAAGCTGCGGATCCTCGAGGAGCGCGACTTCTTCTCCAGCATCGAGCGGACGCGCGAGGCGGTGGACCGGCTCCTTCCCACCGTGCGGGCGGCGGCGGATCCGGCGCTCCGCGACATCTACGTGAAGAAGGTCTCGGACCGCACCGGCGTGCGTCGTGAGACGCTCGAGGCGGAGCTGCGCAGGGCGCCCATGGGCCCGCCCCGTCCGCGCCAGGAGGCGCCTCCGACCGTGCATACCGCGCCCCTCCTCCCCAAGATGGGCGCGGAGCGGAACCTCCTCCTCCTCATGATCCGGAATGCGACCTACGTGGACCTCGCGGCGGAGTGGCTCGCGCCGTCGGACTTTGACGATTCCTGTTACCGCGCCATCTTTGAAGCGCTTCTGGACAACCCCGAGCTGCGCAGCGCACCGCCCGGAATGGACGTGGTGGCGCGGCAGCGGTTGGAGGAGCTCCTGGGCATGTCGTTCGACTCGGCGGGCGCCCGCGAGGAGTTCACCGCCGCGCTGAACAGGATCCGGGCCGTCGCTCTCGATCGGCGCATGTTGGAGCTCCACCAGCGCATCGTCGCCGCGCGGGCCGACGAGGAGAAGGCGCCGCTCGTGGTCGAGAAGCAGCGGCTGGCCCGAGAGCTCCGGGCCGTCGACCCGGAGTACTATTGGAAGGCCACGGCCCAGCGCCGCTGGGCGGACCCGAACTCGAACCAGCAGGACCGATGACGGAGCAGACCCGTACGGCACTCAAGGAGCTCCAGGCTCTCGACAACCGGATCGAGGAGGCTCGCCAGCGCATCCGCGACTACGATCCCCTCTTCGCCGAGGTCGAGGAGCCGGCCCTCGCGCTCGAAGCCGAAGTCGCCAACACGCGCAAGCGCCTCCAGGAGATGAAGCTCGAGGAGCGCAAGCTCGAGACCTCGTCCGAGGAGAAGCGGGCGCGCGTGAAGCGCCTCGAGGAGCGGTTGGGCTCGGTCCGCAACCTCCGTGAGGAGGCGGCGGTGAGCGCGGAGCTCGACATGGTACGCCGGGCGCTGCAAAGCGACGAGCAGGAGGCGTACACGCTCATCGACCAGATCCGCAAGCTGGACGAGCGGATGGCGGAGCTGGAGACGGCCTTCAAGGATGCGCGCGACGTGGTCGAGCCCCGCATGAAGGACCTCGTCGCCGAGCGCGACGCCGCCAAGGCGGACCTCCAGTCCCTGGAGCAGGAGCGCGAGCGCTTCGTGGAGGAGATGGACCCGAAGGAGGTGCGCCTCTACGACGGGATCCGCGCCGGCGGGCGCCGGCGCGCGGTGGCCGAGCTCACGCACGACGGCGCGTGCGGCCACTGCTACGGGATGGTGCCGCTCCAGGTGCAGAACGAGGTGCGGCACGGCACGGCGCTCATCCGCTGCGAGGCCTGCGGCGTGATCCTCGCCGCGCCCTCCGATCCGGAAGCGGGCGCGGAGGCTTCCGAGCAGGGGTGAAGGCCGCGAAGGCCGCGGGACGCCCTTCCTCCTCCCTCGAGCCGCTCCGGCCGCGCTGGGAGGCGTCGCCGCCGCGTGACGCCGCGCTCGTGGCCACGCTCACGGGGGCGCTCCGCCTCCCCGACGCGGTCTGCGCGGTGCTGGTGGGCCGCGGCCACGCCGATCCCGAGTCGGCCAAGCGCTTCCTGCGGCCACTCCTGACCCACCTGCACGACCCCTCGCTCCTCGCCGACGGTCCCCGCGCGGCGGCGCGCGTCGCGCGCGCCGTGCGCGAGGGGGAGTCGATCCTGGTGCACGGCGACTACGACGTCGACGGGATCTGCGGCACCGCGCTGCTGACGCGCTCGCTCAGGGCCCACGGTGCCCACGTCACCCCCTTCGTCCCGCACCGCCTGCGCGACGGCTACGACCTCTCGGACGCGGGGCTGCGGGCCGCGGTCGATGCGCGCGCCTCCCTCGTCGTCACGGCCGACTGCGGCACGGTGGCGCTCGAGCCCCTCGCCCGCGCGAAGGAGCTCGGCATCGACGTGGTGGTCACCGACCACCACACGGTGGGGCCGACCCTGCCGCCGGCCTTCGCCTTCGTGAACCCGCACCGGCCCGACTGCACGTACCCGGACAAGGGGCTGTGCGGGACGGGGCTGGCGTTCAAGCTCGCCGAGCTGGTGGCCCGCGAGCTCGGTGCCGACCCGGGCGGGGTGCACGCGCTCCTCGACCTCGTGGCCCTGGCCACGGTCGCCGACCTGGTGCCGCTGCGCGACGAGAACCGCGTGCTCGTGAAGTTCGGGCTGCGGCGCTTCGCGGACTCGACCGTCGCCGGCGTGAGGGCGCTCCTCGCGTCGGCCGCCGTCGAGCCCGACACGGTCACGGCGGGCCAGCTCGGCTTCGTGATCGCGCCGCGCATCAACGCGGCGGGGCGGATCGGGGAGTCGGCCGACGCGCTCCAGCTCCTCCTCACCGACGACCCCGACGAGGCGGCCCGGCTGGCGGGACAGCTCGAGGGGATCAACCGGACGCGGCAGGACGAGGACCGGCGCACGCTGGCCGAGGCGCTGGAGCTCCTCGAGCGCGAGTACGACGAGGACCGCGACCGGGGGGTGGTCCTCGCCGCCGAGGGGTGGCATCCCGGTGTGATCGGGATCGTGGCGTCGCGGGTGGTCGAGCGCATCCATCGCCCGACGGTCCTGGTGGCGCTCGACGGGGAGAAGGGGCGTGGGAGCGCCCGCTCGATCCCGGGCTTCCATCTCTACGACGCCCTCGCCGCGTGCCGCGAGCACATGGGCCGCTTCGGCGGGCACAGCCAGGCGGCCGGGATGGACGTGGCGCGCGCCTCCATCCCCGCGCTGCGCGAGGCCTTCAACGCGGAGGCGCACCGACGCCTCGGCCCCGGGGACCTCCAGCCCGTGCTCCGCGCCGACCTCGACATCGGCCTCGCCGAGATCGACCTGGGCCTCCTGCACTGGCTGGACTACCTGGGTCCACACGGGATCGGCAACCCGCGCCCCGTCTTCCTGGCGCGCGGCGTGCGCCTCGAGCGCGCCCGCGCGCTCAAGGAGGTCCACCTCAAGGTGCAGCTGCGCGCGGGCGGGAGCACGCTGGACGGGATCGGATTCGGGCTGGCGGACCGCCACCCCCCCGAGGGGCTCGACGGGAGCCTCCACGACGTCCTGATCAAGCTCGAGCGCAACGAGTGGCGGGGCGTGGCCCGCCCGCAGGCCCGCATCCTCGACCTGCGCCCCTCGGAGGGAGCGGGGTCGTGAGGATCATCGGCGGCTCGTGGCGGGGCCGTCGCCTGAAGCCCGTCAAGGGCGGGGGGATCCGCCCCACGACGGATCGTGTGCGCGAGGCGTGGATGTCCGCGATGGGCGGACGCATGGACGGGCTCCGCGTCCTGGACCTCTTCGCAGGCTCGGGTGCCCTCGGCCTGGAGACGCTCTCGCGCGGCGCGGAGCACGTGGTGTTCGTGGAGCGCGCCCGGGGCTCCCTCAGGGTCCTCGAGGCCAACATCGCGCTGGTCGGTGCGGGCGACGTCTCCCGGGTGGTGGCCGCCGACGTCTTCCGCTGGCTCGGTCACGAGGAGCCGGAGGGCTACGACCTGGCGCTGGCGGACCCGCCGTACGGGACGGGCGACGCCGCCCGCCTGGTGGAAGCCTTTCTGGCGCGGCCGTTTGCGCGGGAGCTGTGGGTGGAGCATCCTTCGCGGGAACCGCTCCCCGCCGGGCCCGACGATCGCACGCGCCGCTACGGGGACAGCGCCCTCACCCTCATCCTGGCGCGGACATGACGGCCTCGCAGAGCCTCGTCGCCATCTACCCGGGCTCCTTCGACCCGATCACCCTCGGCCACGAGGACATCGCCCGGCGCACGCTGCGCATCGCCGACAGGCTCCTCATCGCGGTGGCCCACACCTCCTCGCAGGCGAAGAAGAGCCTCTTCGCGGTCGAGGAGCGCGTCGACATGATCCGCCGCGTCTTCTCCGGGGAGCCCCGCGTGGAGGCGGTGGCGTTCGAGGGGCTGCTCGTGGACTTCGCCCACGACCGGGGCGCCCATCTCGTCATCCGGGGCCTGCGCGCCGTATCGGACTTCGAGTACGAGCTCCAGATGGCGCAGATGAACCGCGAGCTCTCCTCGGACCTCGAGACCGTGTTCCTGGCGCCCGAGGTCGACTTCTCCTTCCTCTCCTCCTCACTCGTGCGTGAGGTGGCGAGCCTGGGCGGGGACGTCAGCCGCTTCGTCTCGCCGGCCGTTTCAGCCAGGCTGGACGAGAAGCTCGGGCGGTAGCAGGGCTGGAGCGGGGTGGGGCGTGCGCTTGCACCGACATTTGTTCCCCGTTTATCATTGGTGGGCTGTCTCCGGCAGGATGTCGCACGCCATCGAGCGTGGCACCCGCACCCGAATCCGATCCACGGGAGCAACGAATCCATGGGCTTTCAGGTGTCCCGCAACGGTGGCGTCACCCTCGTCGAGGTCGAGGGCCAGCTCATCGTCGGCAACCGGCAGGAGCTCAAGCAGAAGGTGCTGGAACACCTGGAGGGTGGCGACCGCAAGTTCGTCATCGACTTCTCCAACACGGGCTACATCGACTCGTCCGGGTTGGGGGTCCTGGTGAGTCTCTCGAAGAAGATCCGGGAGCAGGGTGGGGAGTTGCGGCTCTCCAGCCTCAACGAAGACCTGAGAACCCTCTTCGAGCTGACGAAGCTCGATACGCTGTTCAGGATCACGGATACGAAGGAACTGGCGCTCGAGGGCTTTTGAGCCTGCGAACGCCCGAACCCGAAACGCGTCTCGTGAACCTCGGGAGCCGTATGGAGAACGATCTCGTCCTCGAGCTGCCGACGGACGTGCGGTCCATCGAGCATGCCGTCGAATACGTGGTGCGCCGCTGCCAGGGGTGTGACCGCGAAGCCGACCGCCTCCGCCTGAACTTCCGGGTCGGCCTCACGGAGGCGCTCTCCAACGCCATGATGTACGGCAACGCGCACGACCCCACCAAGCGCGTGCGCGTCGAGGTGACGCTCGCCCCGGGAGAGCTCAAGGCGCGCGTCACGGACCAGGGGACGGGCTTCGACCCCGCGTCGATCCCGGATCCCACCACGCCGGAGAACCTCGTCAAGACGGGTGGACGGGGGCTCTTCCTCATGCGGCAGCTACTCGACGAGGTGTTGTTCAACGACCGTGGCAACGAGGTCACGCTCGTACTCCGCCTGGAAACGGCTCCCCCTGCACTGGAAGGTGGCGCGCAGGCATGATGAGCCCGGATCGGCTCGTCCCCGGGACGGTGCCGGATCCGGTTCAGCGGACGCTGCGGGACTTCGAGGAAGCGTTCGACCTCGAGCTCAGGCTCGTCGCTCCTCCCTCCGAGCCGGGTGCCGCCCCCCGGATCCTCTACCACACCAACGGCGTCGGCGCCGACGGGGAACCCGAGTCCTGCAAGCGCGTCGCGGTGACGCCGCGCGCGACGGAGCCGCTCGACCTCGAGCTCTACGCGGCGAACGGGGACTCGCTGGAGGCCGTCGCGACCGTCCTGGTCCGTGCGATCGAGCGCGGCTACGAAGCGGCGCGGGAGATGCGCTTCTTCACGGTCGAGCTCTCCGAGCGTTACGAGGAGATCCACCTCCTCTACTCGATCAGCGAGACGCTCGGCTCCATCCTGCACATGGACGACGCCGCGCGCGTGATCCTGCGCGAGGTGTGCGACGTGATGGGCGCCAAGCGCGGCTCGCTCTGGCTCTACCACGAGGACGACGACTCGCTGCACCTCACGGCTGCCGTCGGCGGTGAGGGGCTGGGCGGCCCGATCCCCGTCGACGACCCGGACGCCGTCACGTCCATGGTCTTCCGCGAGCAGCGCGCCGTGATCGCTTCGCGCGCGCCCTCCGCCGACGAGCGTGAGCGCGGGCAGCGCGAGGATTCCTTCCTGTCGGTGCCGATCCGCTACACGCCCCCCTCCGGGGACGTGCGCACGCTCGGCGTGATGAACCTGATTGGGCGGCGGGCCGACGAGCGCTACAGCGCGGCCGACCAGAAGCTCCTGTCCGCGATCGCCTCCCAGGTGGGCTCGGCGCTCGAGAACAAGCGTCTGCACGAGGAGAGCGTCTCCAAGGAGCGGATGGGCCGCGAGATGGAGCTGGCCCACGACCTCCAGCAGAAGCTCCTTCCCGTGGCCGAGCGCTTCAGCGGCGCGGAGGCCGCGGCGCGGGTCTCTCCGGCCGAGCAGGTGGGGGGCGACTTCTACCAGCTCTTCCGCCTCTCCGAGGGGAAGGTGGGCGTCATGCTCGGCGACGTCTCCCTGCACGGCTTCCCCTCCGCGCTCATCATGACGCTGTCCATGAGCGCGGCGGGGATCTACGCCCGGGAGGACGACTCCCCCGCCAAGGTGCTCCGCGGCCTCGACGACGCGCTCGCCGAGGAGCTGGAGACCACGGAGATGTTCCTCACGGTCTTCTACGGCGTGCTCGACCCGGCCAGGAAGCGCCTGCTGTACTCGAACGCCGGCCATCCGCACGCGTTCGTCGTCCACCACGACGGCGGGCTCGACCGCCTGACCGCCACGGATCCGCCGGTGGGGTTCGCCGGCCCGACCGCCTTCGGCGAGGTCGAGATGCCGTGGGAGCCCGGCCGGGACCTCCTCCTCCTTTTCACGGACGGCCTCTCCGACGTGCTGGCCTCCGCGACGCGCGGCGACGGCGAGGAGCGCGTGCTCGACACCGTGAAGGCGCTGCGTCACAGCCCGGTCCGGCTCATCGTGGACGAGCTGTTCGACCTCACGATCGCGGCCGATCCGCCGATCCGCGGCGACGACCGCACCGCGCTCGTCGTGCGCACCCCCTAGCAGCCCGCGGTAGAAGGGGAGAAATGCGCGCTCCCGACCTACCACGGGCCAAGCGCTCGCTCGGCCAGAACTTCCTCGTCGACCCCAACCTCCAGCGCAAGATCGCGGAGGCCGTGGGAGCCGGGCCCGACGACGAGGTGCTCGAGGTGGGGCCGGGCCGCGGGGCGCTGACCCGCCACCTGGCCGGGACCGTCGGGCGGCTCGTCGTCGTGGAGCTCGACGACGGGCTGGCGGCAGCGCTCGCGGCCGAGTACGCCGGACGGGACGACGTCGTGGTGGTGCACGGGGACGTCCTCGACGTGGACCTCGCCCGGCACGTGCGCGATCCGGAGGCTGTGCGCGTCGTGGGCAACATCCCGTACAACATCACCACGCCGATCCTCTTCCGGCTCCTCCAGCGGCCCCGGCCCCGGACGATCGTGCTCATGGTCCAGGAGGAGGTCGCCGATCGCATCGTCGCGCCGGAGGGGACCTCGGCCTACGGCGCCCTTGCCGTGGGCGTGCGCAGCGTGGCGCGCGTCGAACGGCTCTTCAGCGTGGGCCGCAAGGCCTTCCGGCCGGTGCCGCGCGTCGATTCGGCGGTCGTGCGGGTCGAGCCCATCCGCCCCGAGCCGCTCACCCCGCCCGAGGAGGCGCGCCTGCGCCGACTGGTACGCTCGGCCTTCCAGTGGCGGCGCAAGCAGCTCGGGAAGATCCTGCGCGACCACCCCGAGCTACGCGTCCCGCCGGAGGCCGTGGCCGACGTGCTGGGCCGCGCCGGCGTGGACCCGACGGACCGTCCCGAGCGTCTCGCCCCGGGCACTTTCATCAGGCTCGCGGACGCATTGCCGTAGCCCGATGCCCTCCGTATGATTGTGAAGCTTTTCACAAGCATACCGACGGGGGGATCCCCGACCAGAACGTCCGAGCTCCGCCTTGCCTCGCCGCGTCTCCGAATCCACCATCCGAAGGCTCTCCCACTACCTGCGCGCGCTCGAGAAGCTCGAGCGTGACGGCGTTCCGACCGTCTCGAGCGAGGAGCTGGCCGAGCGTGGCGGCACCACGGCCGCACACGTGCGCAAGGACCTGTCGCAGTTCGGGTCGTTCGGGAAGCGGGGGCTCGGCTACCGCGTCCCCGAGTTGGCCGGGAGCCTGCGCCACATCCTGGGCGTGGACGCCCGGTGGCGGGTCGCCATCGTCGGCGCGGGGCGCATCGGATCCGCGCTCTTCGAGTATCCGAACTTCGCCGCGCGCGGCTACGACTGCGTCGCGATCCTCGACGCGGATCCGGAGAAGATCGGAACCTGCTGGGGGTCGGTGCCGATCCGCTCCTCGCAGGACCTCGAAGAGGTCATCCGGACGCTCGACGTCAGCCTGGTGGTGCTGGCCGTGCCGCCCGAGGCCGCGCAGTGCCTCGCGGACCGTGCGGTCGCGGCCGGCGCGCGCGGCCTGATGAACTTCGCCGCCGTGCAGCTGCGGGTGCCTCGCGACATCGCCGTCGCCGACGTGAACCTCGTCATGGAGCTGGAGGCCCTCTCCTTCGCCATCACGCAGGCGGAGCCGTAGGGAGGGTGCCGGGCGTGACGGGGAGCGGCTCCGGCTCCCTCGTGCGGGCCGCGGAGAAGCGGCTCATCGTCGGGCCCGTCCACACGCTGGACCTGGCGCGTGACGTCCTCGGGCTGAGCGGGCACGCCGGCGCCGCGTCCGCCGCCGTCTTCCAGCTCCTCGGGGCGGACCGGCGCTTCCGCGTCGACGCGCAGGGCGTGTGGAGCCTCGATCCCGAGCTCGCGCCCCTGGGCCGCTCCCTCGACGAGGTCGGCTTCGCGGTCGTCGACGTCGAGACCACGGGCGGCGGTCGGGACTGGGGCCACCGCATCGTCGAGATCGCGATCGTCGAGGTCCGGGGCGGCCACATCGTCGACGAGTACGAGACGCTCGTGAACCCCGGGCGGCGCATCCCGCCGGGGGTGGTCGCGCTCACGGGGATCACGGACGCGATGGTGGCGCAGGCGCCCTGGTTCGACCACATCGCGGAGGACGTGCTCGCGCGCCTGGAGGGCCGGGTCTTCGTCGCGCACAACGTGGCGTTCGACTGGGGCTTCGTGACGATGGAGCTCGCGCGGGCCCTGGGCGAGTCCCCGGAGCTGGTGCGGATGTGCACGGTGCGGATGGTGCGCCGCTTCGTGCCGGGACTGCGCCACCGGAACCTGGACGTGGTCAGCCGCCACTTCGGCGTCGACGTCCACGCGCGCCACCGGGCGTACGGCGACGCGCTGGCGACGGCGCGGGTGCTCCTCCGCCTCCTGGACGAGGCGCGCGGGCGGGGTCTCGACGACGTCGCCTCCCTCGAGTGGTACCTCCGGCGACGGAGCCGGCGAGGGGAGCGTCGCGACCCCCGCCAGACGACGCTGCACCTCACGGCGGACGGACCCCCGCCACCGGGACGGGGGAGCGCGTGATCTCGATCGACGACCTCCCGCTCGTCCGCACCGAACGCGTGGGCAGGATCCTCGTGCACGCGCTCGAGGCGGGGCTGCAGTGGCTGGACGGCGGCGCGATGTTCGGCGTGGTGCCCAAGCCGCTCTGGGAGCGGCGCATCCCGGCCGACGAACGCAACCGCATCCCGCTGGCGCTACGCTGCCTCCTCGTGGAGGCGCCGGGCGCGCTCGTCCTCGTCGACACGGGGATCGGCAACAAGGAGGACGCGAGGTTCCGCGACATCTTCGGCGTCGCCAACGCGGGCGACCCGACCCGCCTGGAGGACGCCGTCCGCGCCGCGGGCTTCCAGCCCGCGGACGTCGACATCGTCCTGAACACGCACCTCCATTTCGACCACGCCGGCGGCGACACCCTCCTCCTCCCGGACGGCGCCGTCGTCCCCGCCTTCCCGCGGGCCCGCTACGTCGTGCAGCGGGGGGAGTTCGACTTCGCGCACTCGGCGAACGAGCGCATCCGGGCGAGCTACCTCCTGCACAACGTCGACCCGGTCGCGGAGGCGGGGCTCTGGGACTTCGTGGAGGGGGACGCCACGGTGACCGAGGGCGTCCGGGTGGTGCACTCGCCGGGCCACACCCCCTGGCACCACTCGATCCTCGTCGAGAGCGACGGGGAGACGGCGTGCTTCCTCGCGGACGTGTGCCCGACCGCGGCCCATCTCCCCCTTCCGTGGATCATGGGCTACGACCTCGAGCCGCTCGTGACGCTCGAATCCAAGCGGGCGCTCTGGGCGCGCGCGCGGGCCGAGCGCTGGCTCCTGGTCTTCCAGCACGACGCCTTCGTGGCGTGGGGCCGCCTCGACCCGGATTCCGACCGCCCGGCGCTCGAAGGACGCTGACGCCCGGGCCGCTTGGCCGCGCGACCTCTTTCGGGTGACCGGACCCCCTTTTTTCCCTATCTTGTAGGGTCTGGAATTCCCCGCCCGTGCGCCTTTCCAGCACCCGCCTGCAGGAACGATCCGAGAGCCGAGCCATGACCGACAAGTCCAGGACCGCCGTGATCCTCAAGGGAGGGGCCCGCACCCCGGTCGGGCGCTTCCTCGGGGGCCTCAGCCCCCTCACCGCCCCGGCGCTCGGGGCGATCGTGGTGCGTGCCGCGGTCGACCGCGCGGGCATCGACGCCGGCGACGTGGACGAGGTCATCATGGGCAACGTCGTCGCGGCCGGGGAGGGACAGGCGCCCGCGCGCCAGGCGGCGGTGAACGGCGGCCTGCCCGCGACGATCCCCGCGCTCACGGTGAACAAGGTGTGCGGCTCCGGCCTCAAGGCCGTGATGCTCGCCGCCCAGGCGATCCGGGCGGGCGACGCCCGCCTGGTGCTGGCCGGCGGGATGGAGTCGATGTCCAACGTCCCGTACTACCTGCGTGGGATGCGGGGCGGGGTGAAGTTCGGCGACCAGACGGTGCAGGACGGGCTGGTCTACGACGGGCTCTGGTGCTCGTTCGGGAACTGCCACATGGGCGGCCACGCCGAGTACACGGCCGACAAGGCGGGCGTGACGCGTGCCGAGGCGGACGCGTTCTCGCTCCGGTCGCACCAGAAGGCGGTGGAGGCCATGCGTGCCGGGCGCTTCCGCAACGAGATCGTGCCGGTCGAGATCGGAGGGCGGAAGGGCGCCACCGTGATCGACACGGACGAGGGCCCGCGCGCCGACACCTCCATGGAGGCGCTCGCGAAGCTCAAGCCGGCGTTCGTGAAGGACGCGCCCGCCGGGCTGCCGCAGCACGTCGTGACGGCGGGCAACGCGCCCGGGCTGAACGACGGCGCCGCGGCCGTGGTGGTGGCCTCCCGGGAATACGCGGAGGCGCACGGGCTCGAAATCGACGCGGTCGTGAGCGCGTACGCCTCCGGGGGCACCGAGCCGAAGGACCTGTTCTTCGCGCCCATCGACGCGGTGCAGCGCCTCATGAAGCGCGAGGGGAAGGCGATCGGCGACTACGAGCTCTTCGAGGTGAACGAGGCGTTCGCGGTGCAGGCCATCGCGGACATGCGCGCGCTGGGGATGGACGAGGCCCGGGTCAACGTGAACGGCGGCGCGGTCGCCCTCGGGCACCCGATCGGCGCGTCGGGCACGCGGATCCTGATCACCCTGCTCAACGCCATGGAGCAGCGCGGCGCGGCGACCGGCCTCGCGACGCTGTGCCTCGGCGGCGGGAACGCGGTGGCGCTCTCGGTCGAGCGCGTCTGATTCAACCAAGGGAAGGGACTGGTCGATGAGCACGCTGACACAGACGCTGAGGACGGTCGCGGGACGCGAGGTGGTGTCGGGTCGCCGCGCGCGCAGCGGGATCGGCATCGTCGCCTTCGCGCTGGCCACGGCGCTGAGCGCCTACATCGCGGTGCCCATCCCGGGGACCGCCGTTCCGATGTCGCTCCAGCCGCTGTTCGTCCTGCTCGCGGGCGCCGTGCTCGGCGCGCGCGCCGGGGCCGGGGCGATGGCCCTCTACCTCGCGATCGGCGCGGCGGGCGCACCGGTCTTCGCGCTGGGCGGCGCCGGCCTCGGCTGGCTCCTAGGGCCCACGGGCGGCTACCTCGTGGCCATGCCGGCCGCGGCCTGGGTGACCGGGCTGGTCGCGTCGGGCCACGTGGGCTGGGCGCGCCGGGTCGCCGGGCCGGGCCTCGGGCTCGTGACGATCTACGCGGGCGGCCTCTCCTGGCTCTTCCTCCTTACGGGGCAGGGGCTCGGCGAGCTCCTCCAGGTAGGCGTCTTGCCCTTCCTGGCGGGAGACGTCGCCAAGATCCTCGCGGCGGCTCTTCTGGCCAGGTCGGTCGATTCGACGAGCCTCGGGCGTTGACGCCCGGGGCTCTTTCGTTGCGTGGGCAGAGCTCGCGGGTCGCGACCCGCTGCTAGTGGGTGCACGAGGCTCCTCCGCGCCGCGGACGGAAGGGTGCGCCTGGGTTGGCGCCTCCTCCTCTGGTTCGGCATCGCCCTGGCGATCGGGGCGCTTGCCGGAGCGTTGTTCGAGCCCTTCGGGCTGGTGGGCGGGTCGCTCGCCGTCCTGCTCGGGGCGTGGGTCGCGGGGATCGCCTGCCTCGCGTTGGACGGACGTGGGCCGGGCGCGCTGGGCTTCCACCTGGCGCCCTCGGCGCTCGGCGAGTCGGCGCGGGGGCTCGCGGTCGGGGTCGCGCTCGCGGTCGTGGTGGTGGGGACGATCGCGCTCTTCGGCGGCGTCGCCTGGAGCGGGGACATGGGCTCGGTCCGGGGGTGGATCGGAGGCGCCTTCGGCGCCGCCGCGCTGCTCGCGGTCCCGGCCGCCTCGGAGGAGGCGCTCCTCCGCGGATACCCGCTGCAGGCCCTGACGGAGGCGTGGGGGCCGGCGTGGGGGTTGGGGATCACCGCGCTGGCGTTCGGCGCGCTGCACGTGCCCAACCCGGACGTGACGGTGCCCGGGGCGGCCAGCACGGCCGCCGCCGGGGTGTTCCTGGGCGTCGTGTACCTGCGCACGGGGAGCCTGTGGTGGGCCGCGGCGGCCCACCTGGGCTGGAACTGGGGAATCGGCTGGCTCGCCGATCTCCCGATCAGCGGGCTCGATCTGATGGACGCGCCGCTGGTCGAGGGTGTAGCACGGGGCCCCGCCTGGTGGAGCGGTGGGGCCTTCGGGCCGGAGGGTAGCGTGGCCGCGACGCTCGGGTTCCTGGGCGCCGCGGCGCTGCTCTGGTGGGGGTCCTGGCTTCGGCCGGAGGCCGCGGCGCTCGCGCGCCGGCCGCTGGCCTTCCGCGCGACCGAAGGACGCAACGGACGAGACGACGGTGGGGGCGGCCGAGGGGCCGCCGCCTGGACAGGAGCGGAGGAAGGATGAGCTTCGACAGGATCGCGGTGGTGGGCGGCGGGACCATGGGCAACGGCATCGCCCACGTGGCGGCGCAGCACGGCAAGGCCGTGCGCCTCCTCGACGTCTCGGCGGACGTCCTGGAGCGTGCGACGGCGACGATCGCGAAGAACCTCGACCGCCAGATCAAGAAGGGCACGCTCGACGAGGCCGCCAAGCAGGACATCCTGGGACGCATCGAGACCGGGACCGACCTGTCGGCGGGCGCCGCGGACGTGGACCTGGTCGTGGAGGCCGTGCCCGAGCGGATCGAGCTCAAGCACGCGGTCTTCCGGGCGCTCGACGCCGCGGCCCCGGCGGGCGCGATCCTGGCGACGAACACCTCGTCCATCTCGATCACCGAGATCGCGGCCGCCACGGGGCGCCCCGATCGCGTGATCGGAATGCACTTCATGAACCCGGTGCCGGTGATGCAGCTCGTGGAGGTGATCCGCGGGCTGGCCACCAGCGACGAGACCACGGCCGCCGTGTTCGCGCTGGCCGAGGCGCTCGGCAAGACGCCGGTCGAGGTCAACGACTTCCCGGGCTTCGTGTCGAACCGGGTGCTCATGCCGATGATCAACGAGGCCATCACCGCGCTCATGGAGGGCGTGGCGGCACCGGAGGCGATCGACACGGTCATGAAGCTCGGGATGAACCACCCGATGGGCCCGCTCGCGCTCGCCGATCTCATCGGCCTGGACACCTGCCTGAACATCCTCGAGGTGCTGCACCGCGAGCTGGGCGACGACCGCTACCGTCCCTCCCCGCTGCTCCGCAAGTACGTGGCGGCGGGATGGCTCGGCCGCAAGAGCGGCCGCGGCTTCTACCCCTACGCCTAGGCCGTGCCCGTGGAGCGCACCCCCGAACAGCTCGAGTTCCAGGCCCTGGCCCGGGAGTTCGCCGACGGCGAGCTCCGCCCGCACGCCGCCGCGTGGGACGCGGAGCGCGCCCTCGACCCCTCGGTCTTCGGGAAGCTGGCCGAGCTGGGCTTCCTCGGGATGCGCGTGGCCGAAGTGCACGGTGGGCTGGGTTTCGATGCCGCCACGTACCTCCTCGTCCTCGAGGAGCTGGCGCGCGGCGACGCGGCCGTCGCGCTCTCCGTGGCGATCCACAACGGACCCGTGTGCGGCTCGCTCCTGGCCCACGGCAGCGACGCCCAGAAGGCCGCCTGGCTCCCGCGGCTGGCCTCGGGCGAGGTGCTGGGCGCCTTCGCGCTGTCCGAGCCGGACGCGGGGAGCGACGCGGCGGCGCTCAGCACCGAGGCGGAGCGCGACGGGGACGGATGGCGCGTCTCGGGCGTGAAGCGGTGGGTCACGAACGGGAGCAGGGCCGGTCTCGTCGTCCTCTTCGCGCGCACCGACGAGGGCGTGAGCGCCTTCCTCGCCCATCCCGGCCTCGACGGCTACGAGGCGGGTGAGGCCGAGCGCACGCTCGGCCTGCGCGCCTCGGAGACGGTCACGGTGCGCCTGGACCGGATGCGCCTCGACGGGGACGCGCTCCTCGGGGAGGCGGGCGAGGGGCTCGCGCTCGCGCTGGAGGCGATCGACGTGGGGCGCATGGGCATCGCCGCGCAGGCCGTCGGGATCGGCCGGGCCGCGATGGAGCATGCGATGGCCTACGCGCTCGAGCGGCGGCAGTTCGGAACGGTGCTGGCCGACTTCGGCGCGACGCAGGCGAAGCTGGCCGAGATGCATCGGCGCCTGGCGGGCGCGCGGGCGCTCGCGCATCACGCCGCGGCCGCGCTGGACGGGGCCGCCGGCGACGCGTGCGTCCGCACGGGCCCCGACGGGCTCACCGCCCGCGCGGCGGTGGCCAAGCTCGCGGCCAGCGAAGCCGCGACGTGGGTGGCCGACGAGGCCGTCCAGATCTTCGGGGGCTACGGCTACATGCGGGACTATCCGGTGGAGAAGCTCCTCCGGGACGCCAAGGGCACGGAGATCTACGAAGGGACCAGCGAGATCATGAGGCACGTGATCGCCCGCGAGATCCTGCGGGAGGCCCGGCGCTCCTAGGCCACCTCGGGCCAGGAGTCGGGGATCACGTCACGACACGTAGAAAGGCGCGGAGCGTGAGCGACATGGAAATCTTCGAGTTGATGTCCGAGAGGAAGCACGAGCAGCTCGTGTTCTGGAACGAGCCGATGTTCGGCTACAAGGGGATCATCGCGATCCATGACACCACCATGGGTCCCGCCCTGGGCGGCACGCGGTTCTGGAGCTACGAGAGCGAGGCCGACGCGGTCGTCGACGCCCTGCGCCTGTCGCGCGGGATGACGTACAAGGCCGCGATCACGGGGCTGAATCTGGGAGGCGGCAAGTCCGTCATCATCGGGGACAACAAGGTCAAGGACCGCGAGATGATCTTCCGCGCGCACGGGCGTGCGGTCGACTCGCTCAAGGGTCGCTACATCACCGCCGAGGACGTGGGCACCTCCCCGGACGACATGGAGTTCGTCCACATGGAGACCGAGCACGTGGTCGGCGTCCTGGGCGGCTCGGGGGACCCGTCGCCGGTCACGGCCTACGGCGTGTACCGCGGCATCAAGGCGTGCGCGGCGTTCCGCTACGGCAGCGACTCGCTGGCCGGGAAGCACATCGCGGTGCAGGGGGTGGGCCACGTGGGCTACTACCTGTGCGAGGACCTGGCCGCCGAGGGCGCCAAGCTGACCGTCACCGACCTGGACGAGGACCGCGTCCAGCGGGTGGTCGAGGACTTCGGGGCCACCGCGGTGGAGCACGACGCGATCTACGCGGTCGACGCCGACATCTTCGCGCCGTGCGCGCTCGGTGCCGTGGTGAACGACGACACGCTCGAGGGGTTCAAGTTCGACATCGTGGCCGGCGCGGCGAACAACCAGCTCGCGCGCTCACACCACGGCGACGCCCTCGAGAAGAAGAACATCCTGTATGCGCCGGACTACGTGATCAACGCAGGCGGCCTCATCAACGTGTACGGCGAGCTCAACGACTGGTCGCCGGAGCGCAGCAAGCGGAAGGCGGGGGACATCTACAACACGCTGCTGCGCATCTTCGCGCGCGCCAAGTCGGACGGAGTCCCGACGAGCGTCGCGGCGGACCGCGTCGCCGAGTGCCGCATCATGGAGGCCCGGCAGCTCCAGAAGACGTACCTGTAGAGGGGGGGGACCTCTCATGATGGACCACCTGAAGGAGACGGACCCGCAGGTCTTCCAGGCGATCGTGGACGAGGCGCGGCGCCAGTCCGAGGGGCTGGAGCTGATCGCGTCGGAGAACTTCGTGTCGCACGCGGTGCTCGAGGCGATGGGCACCGTCATGACGAACAAGTACGCGGAGGGGCTCCCCTCCAAGCGCTACTACGGCGGGTGCGAGTTCGTCGACGTGGCCGAGGACCTGGCCAGGGAGCGCGCGAAGAAGCTCTTCTCTGCGGAACACGCCAACGTGCAGCCCCACTCGGGCGCGCAGGCCAACATGGCCGCGTACTTCGCCTTCCTGGAGCCGGGGGACAAGATCCTCGGGATGAGCCTGAGCCACGGCGGCCATCTCACGCACGGGTCGCCGGTGAACTTCAGCGGGCGTCTCTTCGAGGTGGTCAGCTACGGCGTCGGAGACGACGACGGGCTCATCGACTACGACGCGCTGCGCGACCAGGCCCGCGCGGAGCGGCCCAAGATGATCGTGGCGGGGGCGAGCGCCTACCCGCGCGTGATCGACTTCGAGGCGTTCGGGAGCATCGCCCGGGAGGTGGAGGCGAAGCTCCTCGTGGACATGGCCCACATCGCGGGGCTGGTGGCGACGGGCCACCACCCGTCACCCGTGCCGCACTCGGACGTGGTGACCACGACCACGCACAAGACGCTCAGGGGCCCACGCGGCGGCCTCATCCTGTGCCGCGGGGAGCATGCCAAGGCGATCGACAAGACGGTCTTCCCCTACATGCAGGGCGGGCCGCTCATGCACGTGATCGCGGCCAAGGCGGTCGCGCTCCTGGAGGCGCTGCAGCCCGAGTTCAGGGACTACTCGGCGCAGGTCGTCGCGAACGCGCGGGCGCTCGGCGACGGCCTCATGGAGCGGGGCTTCCACCTGGTGAGCGGGGGCACGGACAACCACCTCATGCTCGTCGACCTGCGCCCGAGCCACGCCGAGTTGACCGGGAAGGAGGCCGAGGCCGCGCTCGAGCGCGCCGGGATCACCGTCAACAAGAACACGGTGCCCGGTGAGACCCGCTCGCCCTTCGTCACGTCCGGGCTGCGCATCGGCACGCCCGCGCTCACGACCCGGGGGATGAAGGAGCCGGAGATGGTCCGCATCGCCGGGTGGATCTCCGAGGTGCTCTCGGCCTCCGCCGACGAAGGCCGCATCGCGGGGATCCGCGAGGACGTGCGCGCGATGTGTGCGGACTTCCCCCTCTACCGGGAGCTCGCGCAGCTGGCGTAACGGGGGGTCACGACGTGGCACACCCGGGCCCGCCCGTGGGCACTTCCACGGCACCCCCCGCGTGTGTGCCCGCGTGCCCGCCTCCCCTGGCGCACGCACGGCCCTGCGACCACATTTGGCCCCATGACCGATCTCCAGTTCGCCGAAGAGATCCTGGACCAACTCCAGGAGCGGAACCCGCGCTTCCACGCGAAGGCGTACTTCTTCGTGCTTGCGGCGCTGCATTCCGTCATCCAGAAGTTGGAGGAGCCGCGGCACATCACGGGCCGGGAGCTGGCCGAAGGGATGCGCGAGCTCGCGTTGGAGCGGTTCGGGCCGATGGCGCGAACGGTGCTCGAGCACTGGGGAATCCATGCCACCGAGGATGTGGGATGTGTGGTCTTCGCGTTGGTGGAGCAGGGCGTCCTCGTGAAGCAGGAGGGGGACCGCCTCGAGGACTTCGCCGACGTGTTCGACTTCGAGGAAGCCTTCGAGTTGAACTATCCCTGGGAAGCTCGATCCTGACGACCTGCGTCCGGACCCCGTCCGGGCGCCCATCACGAACATGCCCGGCGCGGCCGGGCGCCTCTGCGACGGTTCTGGACGCCTCGCCGATGGGAGGGGATGCACATGGTGGAAGACCGCGGGTACCCGCGCTGCTTGAAGTGCGAGGTCGGGATCCTGCTGCCGCTGTCCGACTACGGGCGCGACGGCGCACCGATCCGCTACAAGGCGTGGGTCTGCTCCAATCCCGACTGCGGCTTCAACATCCGGATCGACAACGGCGAAGTGACGTTCGGTCGCTCCATCGGTCAGAGCTACAAGTAGCTCCCCACGGGACCCTCCCCATCCGAGGACGTGGTCCCCTCGTGAACCTCCAAGCACGATGTTCCCCACGCGGGAGCGGCCGGGCCGCTCCCGCAGCCCGGTGCGTCCCGCTCGGCGCGCAGCGGGGGATCCGGTGAGCGGGCTCCATCCGCCCCTGCGTCCCTTCGGCCGCGCCGACGTGCCTGCGCCCACCGGGCGGGAGTCGGCCGACTTCGACCGCCACGCCATCGACGAGCTCGGCGTGCCCCAGCCCGTGCTCATGGAGAACGCGGGCCGCGCCGCCGCCACCCTCCTGCAACGCCTGTATCCGGGCGGGCCGGTGGTCGCGCTGGTCGGCGCGGGCAACAACGGGGGGGACGCCCTGGTGGCGCTGCGCACCCTCGCGGCGTGGGGCAGGGAGGTCCGTGCGGTGCTCGTGGCCGACCGCGCGGGGCCGGAGGCGGTGCTGCACGCGTGGGAGGTGCCCACCGTCCGGGACGGGGACCTCGACGAGGTGGGGTGGAGGGAGGCCCTGGGGCGGGCCACCGTGGTCGTGGACGGAGTGCTCGGCACGGGCGTCCAGGGGGCGCCGCGTGAGCGGCAGGCACGCGCCCTCCGGCACCTCGGGGCCTCGGGGCGACCGGTGCTCGCCATCGACATCCCCTCGGGCGTGGACGGGGCGACCGGCGCCGTGCCGGGCGAGGCGGCGCGCGCCGACGTCACCGTGTCCTTCGGGGCGCCGAAGCTCGGCTGCCTCCTCCACCCGGGACGGGCCCACGCGGGCCGGGTGATCGCCGCCGAGATCGGCTTCCCGCCCATGCCGCCCGCCACCGCTTCGGCCGCCGTGACCACGCCGGCCTGGGCGCAGGCGCGCCTCCCGGTGCGCGCGCTCGACACGCACAAGAACGCCGTCGGCCGCCTGCTGGTGGTCGCCGGACAGCCCGGGATGGCCGGCGCCGCCATCCTGTGCGCGCGCGCCGGGCTGCGCTCCGGCGCCGGCCTCGTGCAGGTGTGCTCCGCTCCGGAGAACCGCGAGGTGATCCAGGGCGCGGTGCCCGAGGCGATCTTCGTGGACGCGGACGACGCCGTCTCGCTCGACGGGGCGCTCCGGGCGGCGTCCGCCGTGGCCGTCGGCCCCGGGCTCGGCACGGGCGAGCGCGGTGAGGCGCTCCTCGCCCGCGTGCTCCGCGTCGGCGTGGCGCCCGTGGTCGTCGACGCGGACGGGCTCAACCTCCTCGCCGCGTCGCGCGGAGGCTCGGCACGCGAGGTGGCGGCGCGGCGCCCGCTCCTCCTGACGCCGCACCCCGGCGAGATGGGGCGGCTGCGGGGGCTGTCGGCCGAGGAGATCCACGCCGACCGCGTCGGTGTCGTACGCCGCGCGGCGGAGGAGCTCGGGTGCGCGGTGATCCTCAAGGGCGCGCCCTCGCTGGTGGCCGCGCCGGGCGAGCCGACGCAGGTGGACACGCAGGGCTCCTCCGACCTCGCGACGGCGGGGTTGGGGGACGTGCTCACCGGGGTGTGCGGCGCCCTCCTCGCGCAGGGCCTCGCTCCGCGGGACGCCGGGGCGGTGGCGCTCCACCTGAGCGGCCGCGCGGCCGTTCTCGCGGGGCGGGGCGCCAGCCTGACGCCGTCGGACGTCGTGCGCTGGCTCCCGGACGCGCTGGCCGAGCGCGGCGCCGGCGAGGACCGCCTGCGCCTCCCCTTCGTCACGCTCGACCTGGATCCTGCGAGGTAGGCGTGCCCACGCCTCCCTCCCGGCCCGCTCACCCCGTCACCGCGCTCGGCCCCGGCGGCGAGTTCGACCTCATCCGCCGCTTCCTCGCTGCGGGCGACGCCATGCCCGCCGAGGTGCGTGTGGGACCGGGGGACGATGCGGCCGTCCTGGACGGGGGGTGGGTGGTGAGCACCGACCTCTCCGTGGAGGACGTGCACTTCCGGCGCGCCTGGCTCGGAGACGAGGAGATCGGGTATCGTGCGGCGGCCGCCGCGCTCTCCGACCTGGCCGCCATGGCGGCGCGGCCCGTGGCCGTCCTGGTGTCGATGGGGCTCCCGACCGGACGGGGCGTGGATGCGGAGCGGCTGCAGGCGGGGGTGCGGGCCGCGGCCCGCTCGGTGGGCGCCGTCGTGCTCGGAGGCGACGTCTCCTCCACGCCGGGCCCGTGCGTGCTGGACGTGGTTGTGCTCGGCCGCACGGACGCCCCGCTCCTGAGGAGCGGCGCGCGCCCCGGAGACGAGCTCTGGGTGACCGGGGCGCTCGGCGCCAGCGCGGCGGCCGTGATCGTCTGGGAGCGCGGCGACACCCCCGCGCCCGCGCTGCGCGCCGCCTTCGCGCACCCGACCCCGCGGGTGGACGCCGCGCGCGCGCTGGCCGGGACGGGTGCGGTGCACGCGCTGGTCGACCTCTCCGACGGCCTCGCCGGGGACGCAGGCCACCTCGCGGCCGCCTCCGGCGTGCGCGTCGTCCTGGAGATGGGTCGGATCCCCGTGGCCGCGGCGGCCCGCGAGGCGCTCGGCGATGCGGACGCGCTCGAGGTGGCGCTGCACGGCGGCGAGGACTACGAGCTCTGCTTCGCTGCGGCCGCGGGCGCCCTCGATGCAGCCGACACGGGGGTGCGCGCCGGGATCGCGCTGACCCGCGTGGGTCGGGTGGAGGAGGGCGAGGGAGTCTGGCTCCTGGGCGAGGACGGTGCGATCCGCCCGGCGGGTCGCGGCGGATTCAGCCACTTCGAGGGGGAGCGGCCGTGATCGGCTTCCTGCGCGTCGCGCTCGCCGCCATCCCCCTGACGATCTGGTACGCGAGCCGGGTGGTCTGGGCCGCGCGTCGCAAGCGTCCCGGGATGAAATGCCTCTGCGAGTACATCGCGCGCACGTGGGCGGCGCGCATCCTGCGCGCGGCGGGCGTCGACGTGAAGCTCGAGAACGCCGGGGCGATCGACCCTGGGCGCCCACAGGTCCTGGTGTCCAACCATGTCTCCTGGTTCGACGTTCTGGCGATGTGCGCGGCGCTCCCCGGCCCGTATCGCTTCGTGGCCAAGAGCGAGCTCGAGAAGGTCCCGCTCTTCGGCGCGGCGTGGCTCGCGTGCGGGCACATCTCCATCGACCGGGGAGACCGTACGAGCGCGATCGAGTCGCTTTCGGAGGCCCGGAAGACGCTCGTGGAAGACGGTCCGACGGTCATCCTCTTCCCCGAGGGCACGCGCTCGCCGACGGGGGAGTTGCGCGGCTTCAAGAAAGGCGCGTTCGTCCTTGCGATCCAGTCGAACGTCGAGGTCGTCCCGGCGGCCATCCTCGGGAGTCGCGAGGTGATGGCGAAGGGCTCCTGGAAGATCCGCACGGGCCGCACGATCACCCTGCGCTTCGGGGAGCCGATCCCGGTGGAGGGGCTGCGCCTGGAGGACCGGGACGGCCTGATGCGCCGGGCGCGGGACGCGGTGGCGTCGCTCCTGGCGGCCGACCGGATCGATCGTGGTGACGAAGACGAGCCCGCCGACGGCGGGCGATGATCCTGCGAACAGCTGCGGACAACAGGAGGCCATAGTGTCGGCGATCGTCGATGTGCGGGCGCGTGAGATCCTCGATTCCCGGGGCAACCCCACGGTCGAGGCGGAGGTGATTCTCGAGACCGGAGTCCGCGGACGGGCGGCCGTGCCGTCCGGGGCGTCGACCGGGGCGCACGAGGCGGTGGAGCTCCGCGACGGGGACCGGGAGCGCTACATGGGGAAGGGGGTGCGCAAGGCGGTCGAGAACGTCGGCAAGACGATCGCGAACGCGCTGCGCGGCTTCGAGGCGCGCGAGCAGATGGACATCGACCGCACGATGATCGACCTCGACGGCACGCCCAACAAGCGCAAGCTGGGCGCGAACGCGATCCTCTCGGTGTCGATGGCGTGCGCGCGCGCGGCCGCGGCCGAGCACCACATGCCGCTCTGGCGCTACCTGGCGGACGAGGGGAAGGCGGCGCTCCTCCCCGTGCCGCAGATGAACATCCTGAACGGCGGGGCGCACGCGCCCAACAACGTCGACATCCAGGAGTTCATGGTGATGCCGCTCGGGGCCGAGACGTTCTCGGAGGCGCTGCGCATGGGCGTGGAGGTCTTCCACAACCTCAAGAAGGTCCTGTCGAGCCAGGGGAAGAACACGGCGGTCGGCGACGAGGGCGGCTTCGCTCCCGACCTCGCGAGCAACGAGGAGGCCATCGAGGTCGTGCTCCAGGCGATCGAGCAGGCCGGCTATCGCCCCGGTGAGGACGTGTCGCTGGCGATCGACGCCGCGGCCAGCGAGTTCTACCAGGACGGCGAGTACGTCTTCCGCTGGTCGAGCGGCGAGCACCGCGACGCGGCCGGCATGATCGAGTTCTTCAAGGACCTCCTGGACAAGTACCCGATCGTGTCGCTCGAGGACCCGCTCGACGAGAACGACTGGAACGGATGGAAGGCGCTGACCGGCGAGCTCGGCGGCCGCGTGCAGGTGGTCGGCGACGACATCTTCGTGACCAACACGGAGCGGCTCGACCAGGGCATCCGCGACGGCTCCGCCAACGCGATCCTGATCAAGCTCAACCAGATCGGGACGCTCACGGAGACGCTCGCCACGATGCGGCTGGCCACGCAGGCCGGCTTCAGGAACGTGGTGTCGCATCGCTCGGGCGAGACCGAGGACACGTTCATCGCGGACCTCGCGGTCGCCACCGCGGCCGGTCAGATCAAGACGGGGAGCGCGAGCCGCACGGACCGCGTCGCGAAGTACAACCAGCTCCTGCGCATCGAGGAGGAGCTGGGTGCGAAGGCGCGCTACCCGGGAAAGGGCCTCTTTGGCTGACCCCGACCCCGCGCGGGTGACCTCGTCGTGTCGCGCTTGAAGCGCATCGTCCTCCCCGGGATCCTCCTCGTGGCGGTGTACTACGCGGTGTTCGGGGGCGAGTACTCGTACTTCGCCCTGCGGCGCACGAGGGACGCCGTGGCACGCGAGCAGGCGGTGCTCGCCGAGCGGCGCCGTCAGATCGACTCGCTCCGGGCGTGGGCGGATTCACTGGAGCTGGATCCGGCCACGCTCGAGCGGCTCGCGCGCGAGCGCTTCGGGATGGTCCGCGAGGGGGAGACGCTCTACCAGTTCACGGAGCCGGAGGACAGCGCAGCGCGAGACACCTCGGACACGCGATGAGGGGGCGCACCGAGGGTGCGCGCCGGCGGTGGGCGAGCTCCGCTGCGACTCGGCCGCTCGGCCGCGGGATCATCGCACTCCCCGTGCATCTTCCGCTTGCCTCGCTCGGCCGCTACGCGCGGCCGAGCCTCCCTGCAGCGAAGCTCGCCCACCGCCGGCTCGACCGGCGAGCTAGGGGGGTGGGGGCGGTTCTCGGTCCACGACCCTCAGGGTGTCCATGACCAGCCGCTCGAGCCGGCGGCGCGTGGCGGCGTCGGACCTCGTCCAGAAGGGGCGCACGGCGAGGATGGGAACGAGCAGGAAGCCGAGCACCACCAGCAGCGGGGCGAGGACCGCGGACAGGTGGGTGAGCGCCGAGAGGGTGGCCCAGCCGGCGAGGCCCAAGAACCACCCGCCCAGGTAGTGCCCGCCGCGGTGGGCGGTGGCCCGAACCGCCACGCCGCCCCCGGTCTCCTCGAGCTCGAGCCTCGTGCGTCCGCCCACGTGGCTCTCTTCCCAGCGGAAACGCGTCGGGTCGCCCCCGTGCACCTCGCCGCTCCGACCGAGCGCCGCCTCCGCCACGCGCACCACATCCTGACGCTCCCCGGGCAGGCGCGCGCCCTCCAGGAAGGCGTGCACCTCGCGCCTGTCGGGCGCGCCGAGGAGCGCGGCGGCGGCGCCGCCCTGCGGGGCCGGCAGGATCGCCGCCGCGCGGCGCACCTCGGCCGGGTCCAGACCGGCTTCCTCGGCGGCGCGCATCACGTCGGCGAGCGTCGAGCCCCCGGAGACCGGGAGGTCGGGTCGCACCTCGACCTCCGCCGCGCGCCTGAGGATCAGCGCGACCTCGTCCTCGGGGAGGCGGCGGGACTCGGGCACGCGGCCTCAGACCTCGCGGTCGTCGTCTCCGTCGGCCTCGTCCGAGGGCGTGACGACGACCTTCTCCGTCGGCTCGCGCACCGCGCTCGACATGCCGATCATCCTGCGTGCCGCGGCCTCGATGGCGGCGCGGTCGCCGCCCTCCGGGAGCGCCTCCACCATCTTCTCGGCCGCGAACTTGAGCGCGCGGACGGTGGACTCGCGGTCGGCCTCACCCACGCCGCGCTCGATCAGCGGGCGGAAGAGCTCGATCGGGATCGGGAAGATCGTCGTCGAGTTGTTCTCCGCCGCGATCTCGACCACGGTCTGCAGGAAGCGGAGCTGCAGCGCCACCGGGTAGCGCTCCATGATCTCGGCCGCCGCCACCAGCTTCATCGAGGCCTGATACTCGCCCTCGGCCGCGATGACCTTCCCGCGCCGCTCACGCTCGGCCTCGGCCTGGCGGGCCATCGCGCGCTTCATCTCCTGCGGGAGGTCGATGTCCTTGATCTCGACGCCCGTGACCTCGATCCCCCAGGGGTCCGTGCCCTCGTCGATGATCTCGCGCACGACCTCGTTGATGCGCTCGCGCTGGGCGAGCAGCTCGTCGAGCTCGGACTGGCCGATCACGGAGCGGAGGGTGGTCTGGGCGAGCTGGCTCGTGGCGAAGTAGTAGTCCTCGATCTCGATCACCGCCTTGGTGGGGTCGGCCACGCGGAAGTAGACGACCGCGTTGACGCGCACGCTGACGTTGTCCTTGGTGATCGTGTCCTGGGGAGCGATGTCGAGCGCGACGATGCGCAGGTCCATCTTGCGCATCCGCTCCACGCCGAACGGGACGAGGAAGATCAGCCCGGGGCCCTTGGCCCGCGTCAGCTTGCCCAGGCGGAAGATCACGCCGCGCTCGTACTCGAAGAGGACGCGCAGGCTGGTGAGAAGCCCGAGGCCGCCGACGACCGACGCCGCCACGACCAAGGCGTTGAGATCCATGGATTCCTCCATCGGTGAGGATGACCTGAGCGTCGCGGTCCCGCGGCCCGCGCGCAAGCTCCGTGCGGGGCCCGTATCGCCCGTTGACATCGCCATCCCCGCCGATGAGCTTTTCGACCCGAGCCGGAGTAGCTCAGTCGGTTAGAGCAGCGGAATCATAATCCGCGTGTCGGGGGTTCGAGTCCCTCCTCCGGCATCCCCACGGGAGAGAATGAGAATCGGCCCTTCGGGTTTCCGCCCCGAGGGGCCTTTTCGTGCGGGGAGGGCCGGCGCCCCACCCGATGCCGGGTCGCGCCCCCTCCCGCCCGGATGCGTGGAACCGACCATTTCTGCTCGCGGATTTCGTTCCGGGAGACCGGAGAGAGGACTCGCCTCGTGCCTCCCCGTTGGAGGCCTCCGTCCAGGCCACGATGAAGCGACGGCGCGTTTGACCCTGGTCGGGGTGTCTTGTCCTCCTGGGGCGCTGCACGCGTCCCCCTGGTATGGGTGGGACTACGTGTGCAGCAGCTACAGTAGCCTCCCCGGGATCTCGTTCTCCGTGTGGCGAGAGTCAGATCCGCACGCATTCGGTAGCGTCGGGCGGCACCCGCGTGGACGTCCGCATGCAGTACACGTCGTCCGAGCCGGTCCTGTGGGCGGCCCGCGTGACCTTTCTTATCGGAGATGGAGAGATGAGGTTCTCTTGTCGGGTGGTTGACCCCCCTGCGTCCCCTCGTCCGTCTGGCCACCGCCCAGGCGCAATGTCCGCACTTTTTCCTTCCGCGCACGAATCGGGGCTGCTAGTCTTCTACCACGCGCCCGGCCTCCGGCGCCCGGCCGCCAGGTGGTGCAACATGCCACCCCCACACGGTCGTCCCGCGAACCCTCCACCCTTCTTCTCCTGGCCACGGGACTGCTGGCGATCGGTGGGGCGGGGATGTGGCGGCGCAGGAGGACGAACGAATCGGAGGCAGCCCGGGTGGCCCCCACCACGCTGGCGAAGCGCGCCCCGCGCGGGCGACGCCCGAGACTGGACAGCGTCCAGGAGCTTGAGGAGCGGATCGCGGAGACGAGGCTCGCCCGAGCCCATACGCGTCGCGCCCGGCGGTTCCGTCTGTGCTTCGCCTGCGCGACAATCCTGGCCGGGATTCTGGGTTATTCGTTGGGCTTTGCCAGCCGCAGGACATCAGCCGAATCGCCCCATACCAACCAGGCGATGCACCGGCGCCAGTTCGACCTCTCGAAAGAGGTGAACCGCACCCTCCTCGAGTTGTGGAAGATGGAGGACTTCGAGTCGGTCCGTGATGAGGGTCGGACCCGGTGAAGCTCCGAACCGGCCGACATCGTCATGCCGGAGATGGACGGGATCGAAGTCATCATGGGGCTGCGTGATCTGTCTCCCGGCCTCCCGGTCATCGCGATCTCCGGTGGCGGGCTGTTCCCTGAGGAGCTTCTTTTGGAGAACGCCCAGGGCCTCGGCGCGATCATCACACTCTCGAAGCCGTTCGACATCCGGAAGCTCGCCGGAGCCGTCAAGCGAGCCCTGACATCGAGGGGACTCGACCATGGGACGGCTCAGGGTTGAGGTCACCGGAGTCGGGGTCGGTCAGGCCTCGGTGGGAGCGGGCCGCTACGGTCTCGCCGGGCGCTCCGGCGCCGGGGTCGCTGCCATGATCCTCAGGACCCACGCGCCGGCCACGATGGAGCCGGTCAGCACGACCCGCCCCACGCCCGCGAGGAAGGCGCCGATCTGGCGGTCCTTCGACAGCTTTCCGACGCGCATGAGCATCACGTTCCAATCGTGGCTGTCGACGTCCACCGCGCCGAAGGGGGACACGAGGTCGAGCGCCTGGGCGCGCGCGTCCGCGGCATAGTGGCCGGCCTCCACCAGGGCCGTGCCGAGCCAGAAGACGCAGACCGCCGCACCGAACGGATCGCGCTGGCGCACCCCCAGGTAGACCGCCGCCGCGAGGGGGACGCCGCGACGCGCTCCGCGATCCAGGCGCGCACCCGGAACGACCGGGTCAGCGCCCGGTCTCGTCCCGGACCACCTCGCCCCCCTTCACCACGAGCACCACCGCGCGCAGCGCGGACATGTCGTGCGACGGGTCCCCGCGCACGGCCACGAGGTCGGCGAGGAGCCCTTCCTTCACGCGACCACGATCGGGGACGTCGAGGATGTCGGCGTTCCCGGCGGTCGCCGCGTGCAGCACCGCGATCGGCTCCATCCCGTACTCGGCCATGAGCACGGCCTCGCGCACGTTGTCGCCGTGGGTGAACACGCCCACGTCGCCCCCCATGCACATCGCCACCCCGGACGCGAGCGCGCGCTGGAACATGGCGCGCTTGGCCCCCACCTGCGGGGGCTCGGGGTCCGTGCCCTTCCGCCACCCCGCGTATTGGGACGTCGCGTCGGTGGCCGCGAGCGTCGGACAGAACCCGACGTGGTGCTCCGCCATGAGCCGGAACGTCTCCGGCGTCCCCCCGTCACCGTGCTCGATCGTGCGCACGCCGGCGAGCGTCGCGCGGCGCATCCCCTCATCCGTGGAGGCGTGCGCGGCCACGTGCCGGCCCGACGTCTCGGCGACCGCCACGAGCCGGGCCAGCTCCTCCTCGGTGAAGGTCGGCTGCGCGGTGCCGCGCGGCCCCCACCGATAGTCGGCGTAGACCTTCACCCAGTCGACGCCTCGCCCGATCTGCTCGCGTGCGGCCACGATCAGCCCGTCGACGCCGTCGGCCTCCTGCGCGCCCTTCGGCAGGTCCCACTCGGGCGCGCCCTTCGGCCCGTAGCTCCCGGTGGCCACGATGGCCCGGCCCGCGACGAGCATGCGTGGCCCGGGAATGATCCCCTTGCGCACGGCGGTCTCGAGGCCGACGTCGGCGAACCCGGCCCCCTCCGTGCCGAGATCGCGCTCCGTGGTGATCCCGGCCATCAGCGTGGTGCGCATGCTGACCGTGGCGCGCGCCACGCGCTCGGCGAGCGACTCGAAGAGCACCTGGTCGTTCCAGGGGGTCTCGTCGTACGGGTGCAGGAGCACGTGGCTGTGGCCCTCGATGATGCCGGGAAGGAGGGTGGTGCCGCGCAGGACGATCTCCCGCCCGCCCGAGGGAGCCCGGACGGAAGGCCCGGCCGCGGCGATTCGGCCGTCCTGCACGAGGACGGACCACCCCTCGTGCATCGCGTCGCCGTCGAAGACCCGGTCGGGCCTCAGGACGAGCGTCTGCTGCGCGGAAACGGACGAGGGCAGGAGGACCAGGGCGGCGAGGAGGAGCGAGCGTCTCATGGGGTCGACCGTGGCCGGTGGGAGTCGGTGGGACGGAGCAAAGTCGGACCCTGCGGGGGATCGCGCCAGCGCTGCACGCGACCGGTTCCCTGGCTGTCGCGCGGCACCTATCTTGCCTGCTCCCGGAAGGGTCCGGGCGAACCGTTCCAACTTCGAGGACATCATGACCGATCGCGTCAGCACGCTCCTGGGTGGCCGCCGCGAGCGCCTGGAACGCCACCTCGGGCGCAACGTCGACCAGCCGCGCACGGGGCCCCGCGCTCCGCTCGCCCCGAAGATCCGGGCCTTCCTGCGCGAGGAGGCGGAGGACCTCTACTGGAACGAGCTCGAGTGGGAGAACATCACGGACGAAGAGGCGCTCGAGGAGGGTCCCCTCACCGAGCTGGCCTTCCCGGGCTTCCTCGCGTTCGTGCGCGGCCTGCTCCTCACCGAGGTCATGCCCGACGCGAAGGCGCCGGCGAGCCCACGCCCCGAGGTCGTCGAGGACATCCTCGGCTTCCTGGCCGCCCGCGTCGTGGAGCTGGAGGACGGGCTGGCTGGCCCCGACGGCGAGGAGAGCGTAGAGCGCATGCGCACCGAGCTGGACATGACCAGCCGCCTCATCGACCTGGTGCTCTACCAATACCACGGCCTCGCCCGCGGCGACATCGAGCGCCTCGAGAACCGACGACGCAACTGACCTTTCCCCACCCGACCACGGTGTGACCCTTCCCACGCCCCGACCGGGGCGCAACTACATGGCCGGCGCGCCCCTCCTGGTGGCACACCGAGGGGGCTCCCGCCTGGCCCCCGAGAACACGGTCGCGTCCTTCAGGACGGCTCGGGACGTGTGGGAAGCGGACATGCTCGAGATGGACGTCCATCTCACGCGGGACGGCGAGGTCGTCGTCATCCATGACCCGACCGTGGACCGGACCACCGACGGCACAGGCGCGGTGGCCTCCCTCACGATGGCCGAGCTGGCGCGCCTGGACGCCGGCTACCGCTTCCTCGACCTGGAGGGCCGTCCCACCTTCCGCGGGCGGGGCGTGCGCATTCCGCGCTTCGAGGAGCTGCTCACGGAGTTCCCCGACAGCCGCCTCAACGTCGAGGTGAAGGTCGCCGAGGCGGCGGCGCCCCTCGCCGCGGTCATCCGCCGGCACGGGGCCGAGGAGCGCGTGCTCGTGGCCGCCGAGCTCGAGCGTCGCCGGGCAGGCGCGCGCGGCTACGGCGGGCCGTGGGGCGCGAGCCGCTACCAGGCCATGATCCTCTGGCTCACCCACCGCATCCCGGGTAGCTCTCTCTACACGCCTGCAGCGGATATCCTGCAGATTCCGGAGTGGTGGAAGGGGATGCGGGTCGTCACGCCCTCCCTGGTGCGCGCGGCGCACCGTCGCAACCTCCCCGTCCAGGTGTGGACCGTCGACGATCCGGACGACATGCGCCGCCTCCTGTCGTGGGGTGTCGACGGGATCCAGACCGACCGACCGGACCTGCTGGCGCGCGTCCTCCTCGAGGAGGTGGGGCGCCCGGCGCCCCCCGGGCTGCGGCAGGGGGGCACGGCGCCGTGACCAGGCGCGTGCGGCCGGAGCCTCTCGCGGAGGGTTTCGCGGAGCGCTTCGCGCGCGCGCCGCGAGGCCGCGATCTGCCCGACGACGGCGACGCGGTCGTGGTCGGCGTCTCGGGGGGCGTCGATTCGATCGTCCTCCTGCACCTCCTCCGCTTCGCCCCCGGGATCCCGCGGCTCCGCCTCGTCGCCGCGCACGTGGATCACGCCATGCGCGTAGGGAGCGCGGCCGACGCGGCGTGGGTGCGCGGGGTGTGTGCGGCCTGGGGCGTCGCGTCGCGCACCGTCCGACTGGCCCCGGCGCCCGCCGGCGAGGCCGAGGCCAGGCGCCGCCGCTACGCCTTCCTGGAGCGGGTGCGGGAGGAGGTGGGGGGCCGGCTCACCCTCACCGCGCACCACGCCGACGACCAGGCCGAGACGGTTCTCTTCCGGGCGCTCCGGGGCACGGGCATCGCCGGCCTGCGGGGGATCCGGGAGTGGTGCGGGCCCTCGCTCTGGCGCCCCCTGCTTCCGTTCTCCCGCAGCGAGATCGCCGCCTACGCCGCGGCGTCCGGGCTGGCCTGGCGGGAGGATCCGACGAACGCCGAGCCCTTCGCGCGCAACGTGATCCGCGGCCGCCTCCTCCCGGACGCCGAGGCGCTCGTGGCGCCCTCGGCCCGGCGCGCGCTCGCCGGGCTGGCCCGCCGGGCGCGCGAGAACGAGGAGGCGTGGTCGAGCCTGATTCCCGGGCTCCTCGCGCGCGTGGACGCGCGGACGGAGGAGAGCGGGACGTCGCTCGATCGGGAGGCCTTCTCGCGGCTCCACCCCGCCGTGCGGGCGCGCCTCCTGCGGGCCGTCGCCCACCAACTGGGAATGCGCCCGGGAGAGGCCGGAACCCGGTCGGCCGTGGAGTTTAGTAGGTCGGGCGAGAGCGGGGGCCGGGCCGCGCTGGGTGGCGGGCTCACGCTTCGCCGCGAGCTCGATCGGCTGGTGGTCGCGCGCGCCCGCGTGGACGGTCCGGATGCGCCGGCCGTGATCGACGGCCCTGGCGCGGGGGCGGCGCGGATCCGCCTGGGAGGCACCGCGTGGCTCGTCCGGTGGTCCGGGACCGATGAGGGGGGGGAGGGGTGGCGGGAAGCGTTCGCGATCGCGACGCTCCGCTTTCCCCTCGGGGTGCGGGGGTGGCTGCCCGGTGACCGGGCGCGGCTCCCGTACGGATCCAAGAAGCTGAAGAAGCTGTTTCTGGAGGCCCGTGTGCCCCCCGGGCGGCGCCACCGGATCCCGGTGGTCGTCGACGCGACCGGCGCGGTCCTCTGGGTGCCCGACGTGGTGCGCTCGGCGGAGGCGTCCCCCTCGGAAGGTGAGGGGGCCATCTACATCCGGATCACCCATGCCGATTCTGACTGAGAACACGAAGCTCGGGGGCCAGAAGCTCCGGCGCATCGTGTATACCGAAGCGGAGCTCCGGGCCCGGGTGCTGGAGATGGGCGAGGAGATCTCCCGCGACTTCCAGGCCAGCGACAGGCTCCTCGTCGTGGGGCTGCTGAAGGGGTCGTTCCTCTTCCTGGCGGATCTGGTCCGCGCCATCGACCTTCCCCTCCAGGTGGATTTCCTCGTCGCGGCGAGCTACGGGAGCGGCAAGGTCTCCTCCGGTGACGTCCAGCTGCTGTACGATCCGGAGGCCTCGCTGACGGATCGGGCGGTGATCCTCGTAGAGGACATCGTGGACAGCGGGGCGACGCTCCAGCGCCTCATCCCCAGGCTGCGGGAGCGGGGCCCGGCGAGCATCGACATCTGCGCGCTGCTCCACAAGAGGCTCACCGCGCTCGACCCCGAGCCGCGCTGGGTCGGTTTCGATGCACCCAATGAGTTCCTCGTGGGGTATGGGCTAGATTACGCGGAAGATTTCCGTCATCTGCCTTATATTGCCAGTCTGTAGACCATGCTCCGGAAGACGTCCCGCGCCGCACGCCTGAGCGCACGCAAGAGAACGAAAGCCGATGCCTGATCACGATCCCATCCGACCCGACGGCGGCTCCCGGTGGGCCCGGCTCTCCAAGACGGCTGCGTTCTGGATCCTCATGGTCCTCATGTTCGTGGTCGCGCTCCAGCTGGTGCGCGGGGACCGCAAGACCGCCGCGGACTTCAACTACACGGAGTTCAAGGCGCAGGTGGCCGCGGGCAACGTCCACCGGGTCACCTTCAAGGGCAGGAAGATCGAGGGCGAGCTGCGCGCCCCGGTACAGCGTGAGGGCCAGGAGACCGTCAACTTCACGCTCACGATCCCGCCGGGTGCCGAGGATTCGCTCGTGCCCCAGCTCGAGTCCGCGGACGTCATCATCGAGGCCGAGGAGCCGCAGGCGGGGTGGGGCACGTTCCTGCTGACCGCGCTCCCCTGGCTCCTCTTCATCGCGTTCTGGTTCTGGATCTTCCGCACGATGCAGGGCGGCGGGAACCGCGCCTTCCAGTTCGGGCGCTCCAAGGCCAAGCTCATCAGCCCGGACACCCCCAAGGTCACCTTCGCGGACGTGGCGGGCGCCGACGAGGCCAAGGAGGAGCTCCAGGAGATCATCGAGTTCCTCAAGGACCCGGCGCGCTTCAGCCGCCTGGGCGGTCGACTTCCCAAGGGCGTGCTCCTCGTGGGGCCGCCCGGAACCGGCAAGACGCTCCTCGCCCGCGCGGTGGCGGGTGAGGCCGGCCGACCGTTCTTCCAGATGTCGGGCTCCGACTTCGTCGAGATGTTCGTCGGCGTCGGCGCCTCGCGGGTGCGCGACCTCTTCGAGCAGGGCAAGGCGCACGCGCCGTGCATCATCTTCGTCGACGAGATCGACGCGGTGGGCCGCCACCGCGGCGCCGGTCTCGGCGGCGGCCACGACGAGCGCGAGCAGACGCTGAACGCGCTCCTGGTGGAGATGGACGGCTTCGAGTCCAACGAGGGCGTGATCCTCCTGGCCGCGACGAACCGTCCGGACGTGCTCGACCCCGCGCTCCTGCGCCCGGGCCGCTTCGACCGCCAGGTGGTGGTGGACGCGCCGGACGTGAAGGGCCGCGAGGGGATCTTGCGCGTGCACGCCAAGAAGCTGCCGCTCGCCGACAACGTCGAGCTGGGCCTCATCGCGCGGGGCACGCCCGGGATGAGCGGCGCCGACCTGGCCAACGTCTGCAACGAGGCCGCGCTGCTCGCGGCACGGCGCGGCGCCGACAAGGTGTCGATGACCGACTTCGAGCAGGCCAAGGACAAGGTCATGCTCGGTACCGAGCGGCGGAGCCTCGTCCTCACGGAGCGGGAGCGGAAGCTCACCGCCTACCACGAGGCGGGCCACGCCGTCATGGGGCTCAAGATCCCCGGGCTCGACCCGGTCCACAAGGTGACGATCGTGCCCCGTGGGCGCGCGCTCGGCATCACGGCGAGCCTCCCCGAGGAGGACCGGCACTCCTACACGAAGGACTGGCTCGAGGGACAGCTCGCCATGCTCTTCGGCGGCCGCGTCGCCGAGGAGATGATCTTTGGCGAGGAGGACGTCACCACTGGGGCCGGCAACGACATCGAGCGCGCCACCGCGATGGCCCGCCGCATGGTCACCCAGTTCGGGATGAGCGAGGTGATCGGCCTGGTGGCGATCGGCGACGCCGAGCACGAGGTCTTCCTGGGCCGCGAGCTCATCCAGCGCCGACAGGTCTCGGAGCACACGGCCCGCCTGGTCGACCAGGAGGTCAAGCGCATCCTGGACGAGGCGCACGACAAGGCGCGCCAGGTGCTCGAGCTGAACGCCGACCTGCTGGAGCGGATCGCGGTCGCGCTCCTCGAGCGCGAGACGCTGGACCGCACGCAGATCCAGACGCTCGAGCGGGGCGACCCGCTCCCGCCGCCGCCCGTGCCTCCGGCTCCCGCGCCGAAGACGCCCGAGGTCGCGCACCGGCCGGTGCCGACGCCGACGCCGCCCCTGGGACTTCCGGGCGACGACCCACTCCCCGGCGCCGCACCCGGCTTCACCACCGTCGACGAAGGCTGACTCGACCCGTCGCGGCTCCGGTGTGGCGGATCCGGGAGGGGGAGATCCCCCTCGGGTCGCCCGTCGTCATGGGCATCCTCAACCTCACGCCGGACTCCTTCTCCGACGGAGGGCTGCACCTCGACCCCGAGCGGGCGCTGGCGCACGCGGAGGCGATGGTCGAGGACGGCGCGGGGCTGATCGACGTGGGCGGGGAGTCCACCCGCCCGGGCGCGCATCCGGTGCCGGCCGACGAGGAGCTCCGCCGCATCCTCCCGTTCCTCGAGCACGCGGCGGGGCGCCTCGACGTGCCGCTCTCGGTCGACACGCGCAAGGCCGAGGTCGCGCGCGCGGCGCTGGCGGCCGGCGCGCGGGTGGTCAACGACGTCTCCGGCCTGGCCCACGATCCGGAGATGGCGGCGACCGTTTCGGCGGCGGGTGCGGGGGTCGTCCTCATGCACTCGCGCGGCACGCCCGCCGACATGGCGGCGCGGGCCCACTACGGGAACGTCGGCGCCGAGGTGGCCGAGGAGCTGCGCGCCGCGGTGGCGCGCGCCCGCGCCGCGCGCATCCCGGACGGAGCCGTCGTGGTCGACCCGGGGATCGGCTTCGCGAAGTCGGCCGAGCATTCGATCGCCCTCCTGGGAGACCTTGGCCCGATCCGTGCCCTGGGGTTTCCGGTCCTCGTCGGACCCTCCCGGAAGAGCTTCCTCGGAACGCTCCTGGACGCCCCTCCGGAAGAGCGTCTGCCCGGCACGCTGGCGGCTTGCGTCGTCGCCTATCTTGAGGGGGCGCGGATCTTCCGCGTCCACGAAGTGGGCCCCGTGCGTCGGGCGTTGATCGTCGCGGAGGCCATCGCCACGACCCGGCGGAGGGAAGGGGAGGGAGCGCGGCAGTGAGGATGTGGGAGCAGATCCAGATCCTGAGGCCGGGGTGGACCGACCTCCTGGAGATCCTGGTCGTCGCCTTCCTGCTCTACCGGATCCTCCTCGTCCTGCAGCGGACGCGGGCCCGGCAGATTCTGCTCGGCCTCGTGCTCCTCGTGGTCGGCTACGGGCTGGCGCGCCTCCTCGACCTGGTCCTCATCACGCGCCTCATGGAGTACCTCTTCCAGTACGGCGCCATCGCAGCGCTCGTGGTGTTCCAGCCCGAGCTTCGCGCGGCGCTCGCGCGCCTGGGCCAGAGCCGGATGATGCGCGTCTTCCAGCGCCTGGAGGGGAGCCGCGTCGCGGACGAGATCGTCGACGCGGTCGAACGGCTGGCACGCGCGCGCGTAGGGGCCATCATCGCCGTCGAGCAGGACGTGGGGCTCGACGAGTACGCGGAGACCGGCAGCCCGGTGCAGGCGCGCGTCTCGGCCGAGATGATCGCGACGATCTTCACGCCGTACTCCCCGCTGCACGACGGGGCGATCCTCATCAGCGGGGACGTGATCGAGACGGCCGGCGCCATCCTCCCGCTCACCCAGTCCTCCGTGCAGGACCGCTCGCTCGGCACGCGCCACCGCGCCGCCCTGGGCCTCAGCGAGGAGACCGACGCGGTGGTGATCGTGGTCAGCGAGGAGACGGCGCGCGTGTCCGTCGCGGTGGGCGGGCGGCTCGAGCGCGACGTGGAGCCGGATCGCCTTCGTCAGATCCTCACGGGGGCGCTTCCCGACGCGGACACGTCGTTGGCTCCGGCCCCGGCCAAGGCCTGAAATCGGCGTCCCGCCTCGACGTACCGAAGGTCGACGGAGCGCGTTGACACGCTGCTCGGACGCCCCGTAGATTCCGCGAGCTTGTTCCCGGACCACAGACCCTGCGGGGCGACCCGAACCACAGGAGCGGCCTTTCGTGGGCACTCAGTATCGTTTGCTGACGCTCTTCTCGGACGGTGGGTGGATGATGTATCCGCTCGTCCTCTGCTCCCTCATCGCGCTGGGCGTCATTATCGCCAAGGCCTGGACGCTCTGGCAGGCGCACCACGGCACCGCGCACCTCCTCGACGAGGTGGAGGCCAAGGCGATGGCCGGGCACGTGGAGGAGGCGGTCACGATCGCCACCGAGACGCCGGGGCCGGCCGCCGCGATCCTCCTGGTCGGCCTGCGGCGCATCCAGCACCGGAAGCTGGTGCAGGGCGAGATCGAGAAGGCGGTCGCCACCACGGGCGCGATCGAGCTCGGCTTCCTCGAGCGCGGGCTCGTGATCCTCGCGACGATCGCGAACGTGGCGCCCCTGATGGGCTTCCTCGGGACGGTGGCTGGGATGATCCTGGCGTTCGGCGCGATCGAGCGGGCCGGCGACGTGGACCCGAGCCTGGTGGCCGGCGGGATCAAGGTGGCGCTTCTCACCACCGCGGCCGGCCTGATCATCGCGATCCCGGTGAACATCGCGTACAACTTCTTCGTGACGCGCATCGACCAGCTCATCATGGACATGGAGCACGGCGCGCAGAAGATCCTGAACCTGGCGTGGGACCTCGAGAAGCGGGGCGCGCTCCAGGTCATCAAGGCAGCGAAGTAGGAACCTTCGGGGCTAAGCCCAAGTACCTCTGATCAGAGCCGAGGTCCAGCGAACATGGCGGTACTGAACAAGAAGAAGACGAAGGTCAGCGAGGAGATTCCGACCTCGTCGATGGCCGATATCGCCTTCCTGCTGCTGATCTTCTTCCTCGTCACGACGGTGTTCCCGAAGGACAAGGGGCTGTCGATCGTGCTCCCGGAGCCGGGCGAGGAGGCACAGGTCAGCCAGAAGAACATCTTGCACCTCATCATCGAGCCGAACGGCACGGTGCGGGTGAAGCGCGGCGAGAGCCAGCAGGAGCAGGTCCTGCGGGCGGCCGACATCGAGGGGGTGTGGCGACAGGAGGTCGCCGCGAACCCCAACCTGATCGCGGCGGTGAAGACGCACCCCGACGCGCCCTACAGGATGATGATCGACGTCCTCGACGCGCTGCAGTCCGCCAACGCGGATCGAATCTCCCTCCAGATCCTGGAGAACTGACGGATGGCCAAGAGAGGCGGATTCGAGAAGCGGTCCAAGGCGTCCGAGGAGATTCCCTCCTCGTCGCTGGCCGACATCGCCTTCCTGCTCCTGATCTTCTTCATGGTCACCACGGTCTTCCCGTCCGACCGTGAGCGCCCCATCGACTGGGCGGAGGCCGCCGCGGCCAAGAAGACCGACGAGAAGAAGAAGAACATCCTGAACGTCTGGATCCAGCAGGACGGCAACATCTTCATCAACGACCAGCAATACCCGATGGACGACGTTTCGCAGGTCGTGGCGCCGCTCTACGCCAGGTCGGATCGCGCGCTGGTGATCTCGATCCGTGGCGATCGGGACACGCCGTACCACTACATGGACGCGCTGCAGAAGGAACTCGTAACGGCCGGCGTCGTACGAGTGGTGTTCGCTACGAAGCTCGAGCAGCGGATGCAGAGGGAGAAACGATGAGCGCAGCTGAAGCCGTACCCGCACCCGGGAGCGCGACGCGCACCGCCAACGATCGCCTCAAGGACTCGTTCAGCACGTGGTTCTGGGGCTCCATGATCGTGGCGACGGTGTTGCATTTCGCGGTCTTCGCCTTCTGGCCGGAGCTGACGGCGGAGGACATCTCGTACACGGCGGATGAGCTGGAGGCCATCGAGCTCCCGCCGGAGATCAAGATCCCGCCGCCCCCGAAGTCGATCGCGCGCCCCGCCGTGCCGGTGATCGCCGAGGCGAACATCGACGAGGACATCACGATCGCGCCCACGACGTTCGAGGAAAACCCGGTCGAGGACCTGCCGCCGCCGCCCGAGGAGAAGGCACAGGACATCTCCGCCGCCCCGACCTTCACGCCGTTCACGGTGGCACCCTCCATCTTGAACCGTGACGACGTGGTGCGCGCGATGGAGCGCGAGTATCCGCCGCTGCTCCGCGACGCCGGCATCGGCGGCACGGTCAAGGTGTACTTCTTCATCGACGAGAACGGCCAGGTCCAGGACACCCGGATCGACCAGACGTCGGGACACCAGGCCCTGGACGAGGCGGCCCTGAAGGTCGCCAACATCTACCGGTTCTCACCGGCCCTCAACCGGGACAAGAAGGTTCCGGTGTGGGTGTCGTTCCCGATTACCTTCCAGGTCCGGTAGCCGGGGCTCGGGAGTCCACGCTGGTCAGGAGGACCCCGCCGGAGCTCCGGCGGGGTCCTCTTCGTTTGTGTGCGAGCCGTCTTCGCCTGTGATGCGAACCACCGACCTAGTAGAATTCTCAGCCATGTACCGGGAACGTCTGGCCGACACGCTGCCAAGGGTGCGCGACCGGATCGCCGCGGCGGCCACGGCCGCCGGGCGCGACGCCGCGCGCGTGCGCCTGGTCGCCGTGACGAAGGGGCATCCCAGGGAGGCGCTCGAGGCCGCGCTCGCGGCGGGTCTGTACGACCTCGGGGAGAACCGGGTCGGCGAGCTCGAGGAGAAGGTCGCCGCCCTGGGGCGGGACACGGCCACGTGGCACATGATCGGTCACCTGCAGGGCCGGAAGGCGGGCCGGGCGGTCGACGTGGCCGACCTGATCCACTCGGTGGATTCGCTCCGCCTGGCGGAGCGGATCGCGCATGCGGCCGGGGAGGCCGGTCGCGAGGTGCCGGTCCTCGTCCAGGTGAACACCTCGGGCGAAGAGGCCAAGACCGGCCTCGAGGGACCGGCGGCGGTGGAGGGGGTCCTGCGCATCGCGGAGCTGCCCGCACTGCGCGTGGAGGGTCTCATGACGATGGCGCCGTTCGTGGACGACAAGCGCGTGCTCTCGACCGCCTTCCGCCGCCTCAGGGACACGCTGGAGGAAGTCCGGAGGGCCGACCCACGCATCGGCGCCGAGCTCTCCATGGGGATGACCAACGATCTCGAGATCGCTGTCCGCGAGGGGAGCACGATGGTCCGGATCGGTACCGCACTGTTCGGGGAGAGGCCAGGTACGCCATGATCGACCTCACACCGCTGGACGTACGCAACAAGCGCGGGGACTTCAAGCGGATCCTCAGGGGCTACGATCCGCAGGAAGTCGACATCTTCCTCGAGCTGGCCGCCGACCGGTTGGAGGACCTCGTCCGCGAGGTGATGCATCTGCGCGAACGGACGGAGGCGCTCCAGGAGCAGGTCAGCTCGCAGACGGGTCGCGAGCATGCCGTTCAGGAGGCGCTCGTCAGCGCGCAGGAGCTGCGCAAGGAGATCAGCGGCCAGGCCCAGCGGGAGGCCGACCTCGTCCTCAAGGAGGTGCAGGTCGAGGCGCGTCGGCAGCGGGCCGAGGCGGAGGCCGAGATCCGACGCATGCTGCGCGACGCCGAGCGCAGGCTGGAGCAGGCGCAAGGGGGCCTCGAGGAGATGGAGCGCCGCCGCCTGCGCTTCCTGAAGGCCTACCGCCAGCTCCTCGAGCGGGAGATGGACGTGGTCCTGGTGGAGGCGGAGCGCAAGCCGCTCGAGGACAAGCCGATCGAGCTTGACCTCGTGGGCGGGCGGCTGTTCGAGTCCCCGGGGGCGGCACCGGGTGGCGCGTACACGCCGGCCCCCGCGGCGCCACCGTCCGCACCGCGGCCGGCGGAGACGACCACCGGGACGCCCCGCCCGGCCGCGCCGCCCCCGGCCGCGCCGCCTCTGGCCGAGGCGACCCGCGCGCCGGAGCGGTCCGATACCTACGGAACGCCCGAGGAGGTGATCCAGGTGCTCACGCCCGACGTGGAGCCGCGTCCGCCGCTCGACATGCCCGTCGACGAGCTCGCCGCCCTCTACGAGGGGCTCGAGGAGCCTCTGGACGCGCTCGCCGCGCGCTACGGCATCCTCAGGGGGCGCGGGCCCGTCGAGCCGTCCGACGCCACCGAGACGGCTTCCCGGGGGGATGGGCACGGCCAGGACGACGACCCCGCCGCGGGGGAGCCCGCCTCCGGCGCGGAGACGACGTCCGAGGAGCGGGCCCCCTACGCGCCGCAGCGCCGCGAAGGCCCGGACGACCCCCGCTGGGGCTGACGAAATCACCGCGGACGCACGGAACAGGCGATCGATGCGCTACCCCGAGCTACCCAGGACCCTCCTCGAGGTGGAGGAGGAGACCCTCGCCCGCTGGCGGGAGGAGGATCTCTTCCGCCGCGCGCTGGAGGCGAACGCCGACTGCGAGCCCTTCGTCTTCTACGAGGGCCCGCCCACCGCGAACGGCCGCCCGGGTCTGCACCACATCATCAGCCGGACCATCAAGGACCTGGTGTGCCGGCACCGCTCCCTGGAGGGGCGGAGCGTGACACGGATCGCCGGCTGGGACACCCACGGGCTCCCGGTCGAGATCGAGGCCGAGAAGAAGCTCGGTATCAGCGGGAAGCCGGAGATCGAGGCCGTCGGCATCGAGAAGTTCAACCAGGTGTGCCGCGACTCGGTGTTCACGTACAAGGAGGAGTGGGAAAGCCTCTCGGAGCGCATCGGCTACTGGCTCGAGTACTGGCGTCCGTACGTGACCTTCCACACCGGGTACATCGAGTCCGTGTGGTGGATCCTGAAGACGCTCGCCGACCGCGGGCTCCTCTACCGCGGCCACAAGAGCGTGCCGTACTGCCCGCGCTGCGGCACGGCGCTGTCGTCGCACGAAGTGGCCCAGGGCTACCAGGACGTCGAGGACCCGTCGCTGACCTTCGTCGCGGAGATCGTCGACGAGCGCGGCGGGCCGGACCCGGACGGGCGGGCGTTCCTGGTGTGGACGACCACCCCGTGGACGGTGCCCGCCAACGTGGGGCTCGCCGTGAACCCGGGCCTCGACTACGTCGAGGTGGCGCATGACGGCCGTCGGCTGATCGTGGCCGAGGCGCTCGTGGAGCGGATCTTCGGGGAGGGCGCCCAGGTCGTGGCCCGCCACCGCGGCAAGGATCTCGCCGGGCTGCGCTATCGCAGGCCGCTCGACCTGGTTCCCGAGCCCGCCGACCGGGGCAACGCCTGGACCGTCGTCGCCGAAGAGTTCGTGAGCGCCGAGGACGGCACGGGGATCGTGCACATGGCGCCGGCCTTCGGCGCGGACGACTACGCCGCCGGACAGCGCCACGGCCTGCCGATGCTCAACCCGCTGGACGAGGCCGGGCACTTCCGCGCCGGGATCCCCCTCGTGGGAGGGATGTTCGTCAAGGACGCGGACCCGCTCCTGGTCGAACGGCTGCGGGAGGTGGGTCGCCTCTTCGACATCGGCACGTTCGTGCACAGCTATCCGCACTGCTGGCGGTGCGGCTCGCCGCTCCTGTACGTGGCGCGCGACTCGTGGTTCGCGGCCACCTCCTCCTTGAAGGACCAGCTCCTGGCGAACAACGACCAGGTGTCCTGGTACCCGCCCGAGGTGGGGGAGAAGCGCTTCGCGGAATGGCTGCGCGGCAACGTGGACTGGGCGCTGTCGCGCGACCGCTACTGGGGGACGCCCCTCCCCGCGTGGGTGTGCCCGGAGGACCGTGACCACGTGCTCTGGATCGGCTCGCTCGCCGAGCTGGCCGAGGCCGCGGGCGGTCTCCCCGAGGGCTTCGATCCGCACCGCCCGTACATCGACGAGATCACCGTCGGATGCCCGCAGTGCGGCGGCACCATGCGGCGCACGCCCGAGGTGATCGACGTCTGGTTCGACTCGGGGGCCATGCCCTACGCGCAGTGGCACTACCCGTTCGAGAACCAGGACGAGTTCGAGGCGCACTTCCCGGCCGACTTCATCTGCGAGGGGCTCGACCAGACGCGCGGATGGTTCTACTCGCTCCTGGCCATCTCGACGATGCTCGGGCGGGGTCCGGCGTACCGGAACGTCGTGGTGAACGACCTGATCCTCGACGCCGAGGGCCAGAAGATGTCGAAGTCCAAGGGGAACGTCGTGAACCCCTGGGACGCGCTCGCCGAGCACGGCGCCGACGCCATCCGCTGGTACCTGATCACGTCGTCGAGCCCGTGGGTGCCCAAGCGCTACGACCCGGAGGGGGTGCGCGAGGCCGCGCGCAAGTACTTCGACACGTTCTTCAACACGTACCGCTTCTTCTCGCTGTACGCGCGCGTCGAGGAATGGGCGCCGGGCGACGACGACCCCACGCCGGCGGAGCGCCCGGTCATCGACCGCTGGCTCCTCTCCCGGCTGGACACCCTCGAGAAGGAGGTCATGGGCGAGCTGGACGGCTACCAGCTCACGCGCGCGTACCGCGCGCTCGGGGACTTCGTGGTCGAGGACCTGTCCAACTGGTACGTGCGCCGGTGCCGGCCCCGCTTCTGGGGAAACACCGACCGGGCGGACGCGCGCGCCGCGTTCCGCACGCTCTGGGATGCCCTGCGCACGGTCGCGCTCCTCGCGGCGCCGTGCGCGCCCTTCTCGTCCGACTGGATCCACCGCGCGCTCACGGGAGAGAGCGTGCACCTCCAGCGCTATCCCGAGCGGCCGGAGGGAGGCGACGCCGAGCTCGAGGCGGACATGGCGGCCGCGCGCACGCTGGTGTCGCTCGGGCGCGCGGCACGCGAGGACGTGGCGATCCGGGTCCGCCAGCCGCTGCGCACCCTGTACGCGGTCGTGCCGGGCGGGAGGGCCCTGGACGGGGCCGTGCTCGCGCTCGTGCGCGACGAGCTGAACGTGAAGCGCGTGGACTTCCTCGCGTCGGCGGAGAAGCTGGTGACGCTGGTGGCGCGGCCGAACTTCCGCGCGCTCGGCCCGCGCTTCGGGAAGGGCACGCAGCAGGCGGCCGACGCGATCCGTGCGCTCCCGCAGGAAGCGCTCGCGACGTATACGGCCGGCGGCGAGGTGGAGATCGAGCTCGACGGCGAGCGCCACGCGCTCCTCGTGGGGGACCTCGAGGTCGCGCAGGAGGCCTCGGGCGGGCTGGTGGTGAAGGGGGAGGGCGGCTTCACGGTCGCGCTCGACCCGACGCTGGACGACGAGCTGCGCACGGAGGGGATCGCGCGCGAGCTCGTCAACCGCATCCAGCGGCTGCGCAAGGACGCCGGGCTCCAGATCACCGACCGGATCGAGCTGGCGCTCGGCGGTCCCGACGGCGTCCGGGCGTCCGCCGAGGCCTTCCGCGACTTCATCGCGGGGGAGACGCTCGCGGTGTCGGTCGCCCTCGGCGACGTCGAGGTCTGTGAGGGCTTCCCGCACGGGCGCGACGTGGACATCGACGGAACGCCGGCCCGCATCGCGCTGCGGCCCGCGTCCGCCTGAGCGCACGCGCAGGCGCGCGGGTCGATCGTCACGCCCATGGGTGACGTCGAGCGGGCCGCCGGGGGGCGGGTGGAGCGTCTGGTCGTGGCGGCGGGCGAGGCCGATCGGCTCGACCGCTTCCTCGCGGAGCGGCTGACGCTGTCGCGCACCCGGATCCAGGCGCTCATCTCGGAGGGGCGCGTGCGCGTGGACGAGCGCCCCGCCCGGAAGTCCGAGCGGGTGGCGGAGGGAAGCCGCGTGGTCGTGGACGTGCCCCCGGCTGCGCCGGTGGAGATCCCGCCCGAGGACCTTCCGCTCGTCCGGGTCTTCGAGGACGACGACCTCCTGGTCGTGGACAAGGCGGCCGGGATGGTCGTGCACCCGGCCCCGGGGCATCGCACGGGCACGCTGGTCAACGCGCTCCTCTTCCACGTTCGCGACCTCTCGGGCGTGGGCGGACGGCTCCGCCCCGGCATCGTCCACCGGCTGGACCGGGACACCTCCGGGCTCCTGGTGGTCGCCAAGAGCGACCGTGCGCATCAGGGCCTCGCGGACGCGCTGCGTGCGCGACGGGTGAAGCGGCTCTACCGCGCCGCCTCATGGGGCCACCTGGTCGAGACGCCGGTCACGGTGGACGCGCCCATCGGCCGCGACCCGCACGACCGGAAGCGGATGGCGGTGGTGGAGGGGGGGCGGCGCGCCGTGACGAACGCGCGCGTCCGGGAGCGCTGGCTGCGTGCCGACCTGCTCGACGTGGCCCTCCAGACGGGCCGCACGCACCAGATCCGGGTCCACCTCGCGCACGTCGGCCATCCGGTCGTCGGGGACCCCACGTACGGGAAGGGGTGGGAGCGGGGACTCGGGGGGCCGGACCGGGCCTGGGTGCGCGAGCTGTCGCGCAGGACATCCCGTCAGTTCCTCCACGCCGCCGAGCTGGTGTTCGACCACCCTGTGACGGGCGTCCGCATGCGCTTCCGGTCCCCCCTTCCTCCGGATCTGGAGGCCGCCGCGGCGTGGGCCAGGGAGGCCACGGGGTGACGGGGCACCGACCTCGCCACCGCGGCCCTAAAGTGTTTGATTACAGGGCTTTTCTTCCGGGACCCCGTGGCCGATACTTAACGGCCTTCACCCAATCCCGCTTCCGCGTGCCCCCGAGCCCTCGGCGTTCATGACGGATCTCGATCCGAAATTGACGTTCGACTCCTTCGTGGTCGGCCCCGCCAACCGGCTGGCCAGCGCGGCGGCGCGCCGCGCCGCGGACTCGCCGGGAACGAGCTACAACCCGCTGTTCGTGTACTCCGCATCCGGGCTGGGCAAGTCGCACATCCTGATCGCGATCGCCCACCACGCCACGCGCGTGGCCCCGGACCGCAAGATCGAGTACATGGGCCTGGAGGGGTACCTGGAGGAGCTGACGGGCGCCCTGGAGCGCGGCGCGCGCGACGCCTTCCGCGACCGGTACGAGGACCTCGACGTCCTCCTCCTCGACGACGTGCAGTTCCTCGCCGGGCAGAACGAGGCGCAGGAGATGCTCCTGCGCACCCTCGACCACCTCTCGTCGGCGGGGAGCCAGATCGTGCTGGCCTCCGACCGACCGCCCGCCGAGATCGACGGGCTCGACGCGCGCCTCCTGTCGCGCTTCTCCGGCGGGCTGATCGTGGACATCGGCGTGCCCGAGTACGAGACCCGCGTGGCGATCATCCGCCGCAAGGCCGACGAGGCCGGGCACGAGCTCGCGCAGGGTGTCGCCGAGGCGCTGGCGCGCCATCCCGTGAAGAACGTGCGCGAGCTCGGCGGAGCGCTGAACAAGGTCTTCGCGATGCAGGACCTGGAGGAGCGCGAGGTCTCGGCCGACGACGTGCGGCGTCTGCTCGGAGACGGCGAGCCCCCGGCGCCCGCGGTGGCCGCGCGCGACGAGTTCGGGCTCTTCCTCGAGGACCTCACCGGCGTGGTGGCCAAGACCGTCGAGGCGCAGGAGGAGCCCTGGCGCAAGACGCTGCGCGAGGCCGTCGACGCCGCCGAGCGCGAGGGCTTTTCGACGCAGCGGCTGCGCAGCTACCAGGGCGGCGCCGAGCCGGCGGACTGGCAGAAGATCGTCCAGGGCTTCCGCGCGGCCGTGCAGCGCCTCCGCGATATCGACGACGAGCTCGACCGCCTGGGCAATCCCTGGCCCGAGGCCGCGGTGGGGCTCCTCAAGGACCCCGACCGCCTGGACGAGGCGGAGGCGCTGCTCGCCTCCGTGCGTGAGCGACAGCGGCCCTTCCCGAGGCTGGGCGACGGGCCGGATCTGGACGCGATCGAGGGCTTCTCCAAGATGGCGGCGAAGGCCGCCCAGCAGCTCGTGGCGGCGGAGAAGCCGCAGTACAACCCCCTCTACCTCTGGTCCGACCCCGCCGCACGCGCGCGCACGCTCCTGGGGGCGGCCGGGCGCTCCTTCCAGGCCTCCGCCGACGCCGAAGCCCGCATGGCGGTGGTCTCCGTGCACGAGTTCGCGGAGGAGTTCATCCGCGCGCTGGGGGACGGGGTGGCCGGAGCCTGGCGCGAGCGGTGGTGGACGGTGGACCTCCTCCTGGTGCACGGTGTGGAGGCGCTCTCCGAGACCGAGCGCGCCCAGGACGAGTTCTTCCACCTCTTCGAGGCGCTCAAGAGGCGGGGGGCGCGCGTGATGCTGGCGGCGGACCGCTCGCCCTCCGGCATCGCGCGCATCGACGAGCGGCTGCGGTCGCGGTTCGAGGGCGGGCTCGTCCTCGAGGTCGACGTGGGCACCGGTTCGGGCGAGCTCGAGCTGGTGGAGGTCGAGGAGCCGGCCGCGGCGGCGGGCCTCTGGGACGAGCACCCCAAGGCGTCCGGCGTCGACCGCGTGGTGCCGCCCCTGGACGAGATCGAGGTGGGCGAGCGCGCCGGGCTCTTCATCGACCCGTCGGATCTGCCGACCGCCGACGCGAGGCCCGAAGAGGACGCGCCGGCCCCGGCCGCGAAGGTGGCCACCGCGCCGCGGCGCGTCGGGTCGTGGTTCCCGTCGCCCGAGAACGTGACCCTCCACTGGCCCCGGGTCGAAGAGCTTCTGCAGGAGGACCTCGACTAGTGGCCATCGAAGGGAGCCTCCAGGACGTCAACCTGGCAGACATCTGCCAGCTCCTAGGCATGGGCCGGAAGACCGGGTGCCTGAGCATCACGGACCGCTCCAACTTCGGCTACATCTACTTCGAGGAGGGCCGCGTCATCTACGCGTCCGTCCTCAACCGTCCGGATCGGCTCGGCGAGTTGCTCGTCCGCAACCATGTGGTGACGCGCAAGGACCTGTCGGTGGCAATGGAGCGTCAGGCGGAGTCCAAGGGCGCGCGCCGCCTCGGCGAGATCCTCGTCGAGATGGAGAGCATCGACGAGGAGCGGCTGCACCGGTACGTGCAGATGCAGATCGAGGAGGCGGTCTACCACCTCTTCGGCTGGAGCCAGGGCTCGTTCCACTTCGACCCGGACCAGCGTCCCGACGAGGACGACCTCTTCCTCGTGAACGTCAACATCGAGTCGCTCCTCATGGAGGGGGCGCGGCGGGTCGACGAGTGGAGCCTCATCGAGAAGAAGATCCCCTCGTTCGACATCGTCCTGCAGCTCGACAAGCACCCCGACGAGAGCGACGAGGAGGTCGAGCTGTCGAAGGACCAGCGCAAGGTCCTCCCGTTCATCGACGGAGTGCGCACCTTCACCGAGATCATGAACGAGGCCGGCTTGGTGGAGTTCGACACCGGCAAGGCCCTCTACGGCCTCATGCAAGGGGGCTTCGTCAGCCGCTCGGGCGAGAAGTCCACCGCGGCGGAGACGGGCGGAGACGCCCGGCTGCAGGAGCACCTCAACCTGGGCGTGGCCTTCTACCGCTCGGGGATGATGGAAGACGCCATGCGCGAGTTCGAGGCCGCGCTCGAGATGGACCCCCTGCAGGGGCGCGCGAACTTCATGCTCGGTCTGATGGCGTTCCGCACGGGTCGTCTCGAGGACGCCCTGGAGCGCTTCGGCGCGATGCCCGAGGGGATGCGCGACGCGTACTCCGTGCAGCGGAACCGCGCGCTCGCCCTCGAGTTGATGGGTCGCTATCCGGAGGCGCTGGCGGCCCTCGACCGGGCGCACGACGCGCGTCCGCAGGACCACGACGTCCACCTCCTGAAGGGGATCGTGCACCTCAAGTCGCGCGACGCAGCCAAGGCGCTCGATGCCCTGCGCGCCTACCGCACTTCGCCCAAGCTGAAGAAGCCGTCGCCGATCTACTACGCGTATACGGTGCTCGCCTCCGCCGTGGCCGGCGACATGGAGTATGCGGTGGCGGTCGGACGCGAGGGCCTGGGGCACTACCCCGAGTCGGGCCCGATCCTGGTGAACACGGGCGCGGTGCTCGAGCGGCGCGGCGAGATCGAGGCCGCGGAGGCCCTGTACAAGCGCGCGGTGGCGGTCACGCCCACGCCGCCACAGGCGCACAAGAACCTCGGCGACCAGGCGTGGGCGCGTGGCGACCACGAGGGCGCGCGCATCCAGTACGAGAAGGCCGTGAAGCTCTCTCCGCGGCTGGGCGACGACGTCTACCTGCGGCTGGGCACGCTCGCCTTCAAGGACAACGACCGCGACGTCGCCGTCCTCCTGTGGCGCCGTGCGCTCGACCTGAACCCGCACAACGAGACCGTACGCACGAACCTGGAGATGCTCCAGGGCGCGTGAACGCGTCCGGCATCCCTGTCGAGAGCGGTCCACACCCGATGTGCCGACGCAGCGTCCGGTCGCACGCGCTCCTCGCCTCGATCCTCCTGGCCGCCGCGCCCGCCGCTGCCCAGGATGCACCCCGGGAGGCCCCGGGCTTCCCGCGCGAGGTGGACGGCGTGGCCTACACGGAGACGGTCGGTCCGGGCGTGCGCGTAGCGTACGCGCGAGCCGACTCCCTGGCCGGGCGCCGGGTCCTCGCCTTCTTCGAGCTTCAGCGGGCGTTGCCGGGGCTCCCGGACACGCTCCCGCGCAACGTCACGGCCGTTCTCGCCCACTCCGCGCGAGCCTTCGACGAGCTGACCGGGGGCGGCGTGCCCGAGTGGCGCGCCGGCGTCGCGATCCCCGACCTCCACCTCCTGGTGATCCCGCTCGAGGGGCGCCCGCTCCTCGACGAGGAGGGACGGCGGGTGCTGCGCCACGAGTGGGCCCATCTCGGCCTGCACCAGTTCCTGGGGGATCTGCGCGTCCCGCGCTGGTTCGACGAGGGGTACGCGCAGTACGCCTCCGGCGGGTGGGACGCCACCCAGGCCTGGCGGCTCCGTATCCTCCTGGCGCTGGGCAATGCGCCCCCGCTCGACTCGCTGTCGCTCGACTGGCCGCGCGACCGGGCCTCCGCGGAGGTCGCCTACCTGCTCGTCGCCAGCGCCGTGGACTACCTCCTGCGATCGGGCGGCGAGCGCGCCCTCGGCCTCTTCTTCGAGCGGTGGCGGGACCGGGGCTCGTTCGAGGTCGCCCTGCGCGCCACCTTCGGCGTCACGTCGGGCCAGATGGAGGAGGATTGGAGGCGCTGGGTGAGACGCCACTACGGGTGGTTCTTCGTATTGACGCGCTCGGCGGTCTTCTGGATGTTGCTGGCACTCGTCTTGCTCTTCGTGGCGAGAGGCCGGCAGGCCCGGAACCGGGAGCGGTTGGCGCGCCTCAGGGCGGTCGAGGCACCGGACGCCCCCGCCTGGTGGGAGGATCCGGAGCCCCCCAAGGAAACCGAGAACCCTCCCCGAGGTGTAGAAGGGCCACCATGAGCGAGCGAATTCTGATCGTCGACGACGATACCGACGCCCTGGAGGTCTATCGCACCCGGCTCGTGCACGGCGGGTTCGACGTGGAGACGGCCGAGAGCGCCGAGCAGGCGCTCGCGCGCGTGGGCTCCTTCGACCCGCAGCTCGTGGTCACCGACGTCCGCATGGAGGGGATGAGCGGGCTCGAGCTCCTCGAGAAGCTGCGCGGTGCGATGAACGCCGTCGAGGTGGTCGTCATGACCGGCCACGAGGACATGGAGACGGCCGTGTCCGCCATGAAGGCGGGGGCCTTCGACTTCCTCGTGAAGCCGGTCGATCCGAAGGCGCTGCAGGCGCTCGCGGAGCGCTGCTTCCGGGAGCGTGCCCTCGGGCTGGAGGCGGAGGACGATCGCCCCGAGCCCGAGGAGGACGAGGACGGGGAGCACGTCGCGAGCCGCCCGCTGGTCGGCAAGAACCCGCGGATGATCGAGATCTACAAGACGATCGGCGTGCTCAGCCGCAACCGCGCCACCGTCCTCGTCCGCGGCGAGACCGGGACCGGCAAGGAGCTGATCGCGCGCGCGATCCACCAGCACTCGGCGCACGCGGAGGACCCCTTCATCGCCGTGAACTGCACGGCGCTCACCGACACGCTGCTCGAATCCGAGCTCTTCGGGCACGTGAAGGGCGCCTTCACGGGCGCGACCGGCGGTCGGAAGGGATACTTCGAGCTGTCGGGGAGCGGGACGATCTTCCTCGACGAGATCGGCGACACCAGCCCGGAATTCCAGACCAAGCTCCTGCGCGTCCTCCAGGAGCGCCGCTTCTATCCCGTGGGCGGCGAGGCGCCGCGTACCACGGAGGCCCGCGTGATCGCCGCCACGCACCAGCCGCTCGAGGACCTGGTGCGCGAGGGTCGGTTCCGCGAGGACCTGTACTTCCGCCTCAAGGTCGTGGAGATCCACGTTCCCCCGCTGCGCAACCGAATCGACGACCTCGAGGTGCTCGCGGAGGCGCTCCTCGGACGGATCCGCAAGGAGACCGGCCGCAACGTCCGGCGCATCTCCGACGAGGCGGTGCGCATCCTCAAGGACCACGCGTGGCCGGGCAACGTCCGCGAGCTGGAGAACGCCCTCATGCGCGCCGCGATCCTGGCACGCGGTACGATCATCGGGCCCGACCATCTGGTGCTCGGCGACGAGGTCGAAGACGTCGAGGACCTCACGCTGGCGTCCGCCATGGAGCGGCACGTGCGGCGTATCCTGGAGCGGACCGGCGGCGACGAGGCGGCCGCCGCGAGCCTCCTGGGGATCAGCGGCGACCAGCTCGCCGAGCGCCTCCAGGAGATGGAGAAGGCGTGAGGCGGTCCCCACGCGTTGACCGTCGGCCCCCGGGCCGGTAGCATTCGGCCGCCATGGCGACGAAGAAGACGACCTCCACGGAATCCGCGCAGCGGGCCGCGCTGCGCTACACCCCGGTGAACGCGGTGCTGGGTGCGGCCGGACTGTTGACGCTCACGCTGGGCTACTGGCTGCTCGCCAAGGGCTCGATCACCGCCGCCCCGCTCCTGCTCGTCCTCGCGTACGTGGTCCTGCTCCCGCTCGCGATCATCCTCTAGACGGACGCGGGGCGCGGCGCCGCTATGCCTTCGTGCGGGATGCGCCCTTGCCGGCGGCCTTCTTCTTCGCGGCCTTCTTCGGAGCCGCCTTGGCCTTGGCCGAGGCCGTCCGCGTGCTGGTCGTCGTCTTCGCGCCCGGAGCCTTCGTGCGCGCGGTGGCGGCCTTCGGGGCCGCCCCGGTCCCGTCGAGCTGGTCGATCGGGGACACGTCGACGTCGTGCTGCCTGCGCAGCACGACCGGCACGGAGAAGCCCTGCATCCCCTTGATGCCGAACGTCCCGGTATAGGCCGCGCCCGCGGACAGGCGGCCGTCGACCACGACGCTCGCCCGTACCACGCGCTGCTCGCCCGGCGCGAGCTCGAAGCTCGCGGGGTCGAAAACCACCTCGCCCGCCGCCGCCTGGCCGTCCGAGCCCTGGAAGCCCGAGGCCACGAGCTCGCACTTCAGGGAGCGCCCGAGGTCGTTCGTGACCAGGAACGCCCCACTCGCCGCGGCGCCCCCCGCGGCCTCGAGCACCACGGCGTCGGACCCGACGGTCGAGGTCGGCGACGTCGCCTCGGACACGCTCGACTGCACCCCGCCGAAGATCTCCGTGATGCCGCGGAAATACTCGAGCGAGAGGTTGACCCACCCCTGGTAGAAGCGCGTGTTGGCCTCGATCGCGCGCCGTACCAGCTCGGAGAGGTCGGGCGCGTCAGCCATTCTTCGGGTCCGGGATGCGGGTGGTCCTGCACGGGCGTGGGCAGTAGAAGTGCTCGTACCAGTGGTGCACCTGGTCGGGGCAATCGTCCACGGAGATATCACAGCCGGCGCACCCTCCGCACTCGGCCACCCGCACCTCCACGCGCACGAAGTGGTCGATGCACCCGCGGATGAGCAGCGGACCCACGAGCGTCTCCCCCGCCTTCACGCCGTCGGGCACCTTCACGGTGACCTCGAACGTGCTGCGCTGCAGGGGGTCGAGCACGAGGGTGGTGGGCGTGAACGTCATCCACCCCGCGATCTTGCCCAGCGCGGTGAGGACGACCACGTGTCGGTCCCATCCACAGTTGGACACGTGGACGCGGATCGTCCCGGACGCGCCGGGCGAGAGCGTGAGGGTGCAGCGCCCCGCGGGCTGGGGCTCCCAGCACGGCGGCGGGATCGCGCATCCGGAGGCGCAGCCGGACGTGCGCACGCTCGCGAGGGAGCCGACGAGGCCGGCCATCAGCTGGGCGGGGGCGGCGAACAGCCCCGCGAGCGCGTCGCCGAGCGCGCGCGTATCCACCCGGTTGTCGGCCTGGCTCACGGTTTCCTCCTCGCGCGCAGGCGCGGCTCGTCGGAGTACGTCTCCACCACCTCCAGGACGATCAGGTGCCCTCCGCCCGCCGGCTCCCACGAGCCTGTGTACGTACGCCCCGGGCGGGCGATCTCCGGCACGTGCAGGGTGCAGCGCAGCGTACTGGACGCACCCGGCTCGAGCGGGCCCGCACCGTCGGTCACGGTGACCAGGCCCTGGCCCCCGTGGCTCTCCCGCAGCTCCTCGAAGAAGCGGTCCACCCGGTGCTCGCCCTCGCCCAGCTCGGCCCGAAGCGTACGTCCGAAGGCGAACACCTGGTCGCGGTCGTCGTCGAGCTCCACGGGGCTCTCCTTCGGCACGTCCAGCGCGACGTTGCCCCCGTTCGTCACCCGGATCTCGAACGGCGTCCGCGCCCCGGGCGCGGCCTGCACGACGGTCTGCGGCGGATCCACGCGCACACCCGGCTCGGGCGTGATCGTCACGACGATCGCCTGCTGGCGGTCGCCCAGGACCGCCTCGCCGCGGTACGTGCCCGGAGGCGTGTCGGGGGGCAGCCGGAGCCGCATCTCCGCCAGGCCCCCCCCGTACGGGCGCACGTACGCCCGCAGCACCGAGGGTCCGTCGGCGAGCTTCACGGCGACGCGCACCACGCGCCCGGTGGCGTCGTCGAGGCGCAGGGTGGCCGTGGCGTTCCTCGGGGGGCCGGAGAGCTCGATCGTCTCCCCCTGGCGAACGGCCGTCATCCCACGTCGGTGAGCCGGAGGACCGCCGAGACCGTCCCGACGTTCGTAGCGGGCACCGTGCGCGGGGCTCCGCACCGTTCGCACGGGTTCGGCACGTAGGGCTCCGTGATGACCTGCGCCTCGCCGCACAGGTGCAGCGCCGCCAGCTCCACCCCGAGCACGGAGATGCCGAGCCGGAAGTTGGCCGGGACGTGCGCCCGGATGTTGGGGATCTCCTTGATGCGGAGGTTGAGGTCCGGCAGCTCGCTCACCGCCACCGTGTAGCGGTCGGGGATGCCAGCGAGCGTCACCGGGCCCACCGCGCCGATCTCCGTGATGGTCAGGTCGGGGAGGGAGCTCACGTCCACGTCGACCGGTGGGAGGGTGGTCACGTCCACGTCGACCGGGTTGACGTTGACCGGTACCATGCTCGTGACGTGCACGCTGTAGGCCATGCGCCGCTCCGCGTCCGGGGTTGCACATGATGTATTCCCGGGAGGTGGCAGGGTCAAGGGTGACGGGACGCCCGGAAGGGCGCCCCCGCTCTTGCGCGGGGCACCGGTCCGACGCACCGTTGCGGAACTCCCGTCGCACCCTCCCCGGAGCGTCCATGGCGCGAGATCGCTGGTACGCCACGGTTGTCGACTCCCCGAGCTTCGAGCCGTTCGCCGTCGTGGGCGACCTGATCCTCGCGGTGCGCACGCCGCGCTCGCGCGACTTCGTGACCGTGGAGGTCGCACCGATGGCCGCGTGCGGCGCCGAGCTCGCCCCCGCGAGCGACCTGCGCCTCACGCCCACGCCGACACCACGCCTCAGCCACGAGTGGCAGGGCGAGGTGCATCTGGGCGACTCCGTCCGCTTCCTCATGGCCGGAGGCTCGTACCGGCTGACGCTCGACCGGCTCGCGGAGACCCCGGAGGGACTCCCCTGGGTGGTCTGCGACTTCTGTCTTGAGCGGGACTGAGCCGCGACCGCGAACGGAGCGACGCCGGTTCGACGTCGTCGTGGTGGGCGGCGGCCCGGCCGGCGCCGTCATGGCCTGGTCGCTGGCACGCCGGGGGGTGCGGGTCCTGGTCCTCGACCGGGCGCGCTTCCCGCGCGAGAAGGTCTGCGGCGACTTCGTCGAGCCGCGTGGCCTCCGCCTCTTCCAGGCGATGGGCTGCCTCGATGCCCTCGAGGCCGACGATCCCCTCGCGATCACGCACGTCAACCTCTTCCTCGGCGCGCGCAGCGCCTACCGGCAGCGCATCCCCTTCTACGCGGATCATCCCGAGCTTCCGCCGCACGGCTACATCATCCCGCGCGAGGTCCTCGACGGGCGCATCCTCGAGGCCGCGACGGCGGTGGGCGCCGAGGTGCGCGAGGGGTGCAAGGTCACGGACGTCGCGCGCGACGGGGAGCTCATGGCGGTGCGCTACGCGGACGGATCCTCCGACCGCCTGACCCGCTGCACGCTCGTGGTGGGCGCGGACGGCACGCACTCGGTGGTGGCGCGCTCCGTGGGGCTCCTCGCGGACGACCCGCGCCACACCGCCGTGTCGCAGAGGGCGTACGTGGAGGGCGTGGACACCACCGGGGGCGAGGCCGCGTTCGTGTTCGACCGCGACCTCTTCCCGGGCTACGGCTGGCTCTTCCCCATGTCGGGAGGGAGGGCCAACGTGGGCGTGGGGATCCTCGCCGAGACGCGCGACCGCACCGGGATCAACGTGCCGAAGCTGCTGCAGACCTTCCTGCAGAAGCTCCGCCGCCTGCACCCGGGGTGCGGCGCCATGCGTCTGGCCTCGAAGCCCATCGGCGGGATCGTGAAGACGTACGGGGGGCATGGGCCCAATCACTTCGACGGTGGGATCCTCGTCGGCGACGCCGGCTCCTTCGTCGACCCCATCACGGGGGAGGGGATCACCCCGGCGGCCGAGTCGTCGCTCCTCGGCGCCGACGTGCTCGTCGACGCGCTCGAGCGCGGCCGCACGGACGCGGCGTTCCTCTCCGCGTACGCCCGCAGCTTCCGCGCCTACTTCGACCCCGCGATGGGGTACCTCGACTTCGTCGCGTGCGTGATGCGCAATCGCCACTTCTGCGACTTCTGGCTGAGCGTGGTGGCGCAGGGGTGCGAGATGGCGATGAGGGACATGACGTTCGCGCGCACCGGCGGCGCGGGCTTCGGCGGGATGGACATCCGCCCGCTCGACATGGTCTCGCGCATGTGGGCGAAGACGCTCGGCCACTTCGTGGGGCAGGGGAGCCGCGCGGCGGGCGATCTCCTCTCCGGACGCGTCCCGTTCGCGCCGGCCATCGCGGACATGGCGCGCTGGCAGATGGGGTGGTGGGCCTCGCTCGCCGACGATCCCGCCTGGCACGCGCGCTGGACGGCGGACGTCGCGGGGAAGTGGCTGCGTCTCGCCGGGATGGTGCGGCTGCGCGACCCGCGGGCGCGGGGGCCCGGCGCGCTGAAGCTCACCGCGTCGGCCTGAGCCCGCTCAGGCCGAGAGGCGCCGCGTGTTGCGGACGAGCGTGACGAGCACGTCCGGGTTCGGCGCGGCGCGGCGGGCCTCGGCCTCGGCGGCAGCGGCGATGTCGTCGAGGTAGCGCTCCGCCGTAGGGAGCGCGGCCTCCATCTTCTTCAGCAGCTCCTGGAGCCCCTCCGGCGTCGGGTTGCGGAAGAGCAGCGCGGCCTCGGCCTCCTGGATCGCGATCGCCGCGGGCAGGGTGAGGATGCCGTCGCGCAGGTCCTCCTCGCCGCCGCCGCCCAGCGCCACGGCGCCCTTCACGTCTCCGACGTCGTCGCAGCCGTGGTAGAGCATCCCCAGGAGGCGGCCATACTGGCGGAGCGTCTCGTCGCCCGTGCCCAGACAGGCGCACGCCTCGAACATGCTCCCCGTGTCCTCCCCGGCGAGGATGCGCCAGTCCTCCAGCCCCAGCGGCTGGCGTCGCAGGCGCCACTGCAAGGTCTCCGCCGCGGCCAGGCGGCGGAAGAGCTCGGAGATGCGCCGCCCCGCGAACGGGTTCTTGTTCAGGAGCTCGTAGGCGTCGGCCGTGATGTAGCCCGAGGCCATGAGGGCGGGGAGGAGTCCGAAGCGGCAGTGCAGCGTGAGGACGCCGCGGCGGAAGCGCGAGCGGTCGAGGACGTCGTCGACGATGAGCGAGACGTTGTGCACCATCTCGATCGCGGCCGCGGAGCGCACCATCGCGTTGTCCACCGGCTCGTCGGACACCGCGGCGTGGCAGGCAAACACGGTGACCGGTCGGAAGTACTTCGAGCGGCCGAGGAACTGCCACTCGAGGAGCGGCTTCATCTCACGGCTGGAGCGCTCCACCCACGCGCCCAGGAACGCCTTGAGGCGGTCGAGCTCGCGGTCGAACCCCTCCGCCATGACGAGGCCCGCCGGGACCCCGTCCCCCGAAACCGTCGTAGCCACCCGGTCCCGTTTCTATTCCTTGGCGCGGACGGCCCGCTTGCGGCGCGTCTTCCCCTTGGTCGACCCCGTGCTCGCGGCCTTCTTCACCGGCGCCTTCTTGGCGGCCTTCTTCGCGGACGACTTCTTCGCGGACGACTTCTTGGCCCCCGAGCGCTTGGCCTCCGCCGCGTCGAGCTCCTCGATGAAGCGGGTGGCGGTGTGGCGCGGGATCTCGGTCAGCGAGCGCGCGCTGGCGCGCCCCTTGTCGAGCAGCTCGAGCAGGGCGTCCTCGGTCTTCTTGCTGCCGGAGTTGATGTTCGAGAGGCTGTCGGTCGCCGACTGCACGAAGTCCGACGCCTCCTCGATCCACTCGCTCCAGAAGCCGATCCCGGCCTTGAGGGCGGCGAGCTGCACCTCGATGGCGTCCGTGAGGAGGCTGCGGAGCTCTTCGGCGCGGTCGTTGTCGGATTCGGCCATGCGTCACCCCTCCAGGGAGCGGGGAAAGGATCCCTCCGAAGGTCGCCGACGGCCGAGCGCGGGGCAATGCTCACGCGACGTGGCGTGCCCCGGATCCGCCTACCTCCGGACCTGCGCCCGGACTATGTTACGCGTCGTCGCGGAAGCCGGGTTCCCCGCGGGATCCGGACCTCGGCACCATCGGGCGCTTAGCTCAGCTGGTCCAGAGCACCTGCCTTACAAGCAGGGGGTCGGCGGTTCGAATCCGTCAGCGCCCATTCGATCCCGTGCCGGGGCGCGGAGGGTGCGTCCACGCGACCCCTGCAACGATTCCGGGGCGGTCGCCGTCAGAAGGAAGGCGGGGTGCGTCGCACCCCGAAGGGGAGACGAAGGGCTGGTGGATCCCTCCGCGGTTCCCCATTCGTAGGGACCTCGTCGGTCACGTCAACGCAGGGAGGTGGGGCATGGGAAGATGGCAGCGTAGGGAGGACGCGAAGAACCTGGCGCTGATCGGCGCGGCGGCGATGGTGGGGGTGCTCGTCACGGGCGGGATCATGGCGGCGCGCACCGTCACGCGACGCGAATACATGCCGCGTCCGCCACGGCCGGCCCTGGCCGAGACGACGAGACATCGCCCGACCCCGACGGCTCCGCTCAGCGGGAGCGACCGGCTCTACGGGCGTGCCTGGACCGTCGACGGGCGGGAGTACGAGGGCTTCATCCGCTGGGACCGCAACGAGGGGAGCTGGACGGACGTCCTCGACGCCGACAAGGTGGCCGACGGGCGCGAGACGCAGGCGGGGATCCGCTTCGGGCAGATCCAGCGGATCCGCGTGGAGGGACCCGACCGGGCCCTCCTCACGCTCCGCTCGGGCGAGGAGGTGGAGATGACCGCCCGCGCCACGGACCTCGGCGAGGGGCTGCGTGCCTTCATCATCGGGGACGCCGCCCACGGGGACTCGCGCATGGGCTGGGACGACCTCGAGGCCGTCGAGTTCCTGCCCGTCCCCGACGGGGAGCGCCCCTCCGAGGCCCGCCTCTACGGCACACTCACCACGCGCTCGGGCGATACCTTCACCGGCCGCGTCGCGTGGGACGTGGACGAGATCTACACGAGCGACATCCTGGACGGCGACCGCGACGGGCACAGGCTGAAGATCCTCTTCGGCACGATCGAGCGGATCGAGCGGAACGGATCGGGCTCCGCGCGCGTCACGCTCTTCTCCGGCGAGGAGATGACCCTCTCCGGCACGAACGACGTCAACGACGAGAATGGCGGGATCTCGGTCTCCGATCCTCTCCTCGGCCAGGTCAAGGTGTCGTGGGACGACTTCGCGGACGTGACGTTCACCGAGGCCCCCCCGGACGCGGACCAGGTCCGCTTCGACGGCGGCGCGCCGATCGCCGGCACCGTGGTGACCGAGGACGGCGAGAGCCTCACCGGCACCGTGCGCTGGGACAACGACGAGGCGTCCACCTGGGAGATGCTGAACGGCGAGTCGCGCGGCGTGGACTTCGAGATCGAGTTCGCGCAGATCGCGAGCATCGAGAAGAGCGGTCGCGGCGCCCTTGTGACGCTGCGCGACGGGCGCTTCTTCGAGCTCTCCGACTCCAACGACGTGAACGAGGGCAACCGCGGCATCGTGGTGGACACCGGCGCGGGCGTCCGCAAGGTGCCCTGGGAGGACTTCCGGGAGCTGCGTCTGCAGCGGTGAGGGTCCGGCTCTCGCCGCCTCAGACGGCCACCCGGGCCGCCTGCGACGGCGAGAGCCCGCGCTTCGCGTTGCGCAGGTGGCGCTGGAGTGCGTCGTCACCCTGGTCCCAGACAGGCAGCATGCTCGCGTCGAGGGGCGGCCCGCCGCTGACCACGTCGTCCTCGCGGCAGCGGCGCAGGTAGCGCATCCACTGGTCGTCGGCGAGCGCGTCGAGCACCGAGCGCAGCCTGGGCGGCGCGCCGGCGACCGGGCTCGCGAGCAGTTGGAGGAATCCCTCGGCGTTCTCCGGATCCCGGGCGCGGGCGGCGTCGTAGGCGGCCTCGAGGTCGGTGGCCGTACGCACGCCGCTTGCGTGCAGGACGTCCTGGTCGGTCCGGTCCGGGACGTGCACGAGGAGGATCGCCTGGTCGATCCAGTCCACCAGCGTCGGCAGCGGGATCCGCGTGTCCAGCATCAGCTCGATGATGTCCGCGTGCGCGAGGTTCTCCACGTTCTCCACGCCCTCGTCGAGCAGACGTGACTGGTGGTACACGTTGATCCCCTCGAGGCGCTCGAGCGGGATCGACTTCTCCTCCTGCATCACCCACACGCGCGTCCACGTGGCCACGCTCCGCTTGAGGAGCGACAGCCCGGTCTCCGGGAAGAACCCGATCAGGAAGGCGAGCGCCAGCCACCCCGTGCCCTGCGACTCTCCGCCGCCTCCCGCGGCGGGCTCCGTGGTCCCGGAGGCGGCCTCCTGCGCCTGCGCCGCGGCCGCATCCTGTGCGCCGTTCGCGCCCGCTGCGGGGTCCTGTCCCGCACCGGCGACTCCGGCCGTCGCGCCGCTGTCGCCGGGGACGTCCGCGTTCGCCCCGGACGCATTCGTCGCCTGAGGCGACGCGACCGACGGCGACGTCGTGCGCGGGGCCTGCGCCACCTCCGTCGTGGTTCCCGGCCCCACCATCGCCGCCGCGGCGCGTGTCACGCCGCCCCACGGCAGGGCGAGCACCGCCCAGGCGAAGAGGACGGCGCTGATCATGCGCACCGCGAACTGCGCGTAGGCCTCGGGGGTCAGGTCCGAGCGGACGTAACGGCGGAAGAGCATCCCGATCCCGAAGACGTACGCGCCGAGGAAGGCGTACACGAACGGGCTCGCCTCCGGGCTGAAGTAGGCGAGGACGCTGGGCTCGCCGTCCGAGACCTTCACGCTCAGCGGGTTCAGCGTGGTGATCCAGCCGAGCGTTACCAGCAGCGTGGCCGTGAGGAGGACCACGAGCCGGGCGCCGCCGCTCCCGCCGCGCCCGCCCTGACCGAAGGGCGTGCCCAGGATGTCCCCGGCGCGGTCCCCGTACACGCTCTCCGCGTCCCTCAGCGTGCGGACGGTGGGGTCCAGGACCACCACGGAGCGGAAGAAGCGCTTGCGCAGCGTGGTCAGCTTCTGGCGGTTGAACTCGAAGTAGAAGAGCGCGGGAAGGAGCGCCAGCGTCGTGATGAACATGAGCTGCAGCCCGCTCCCCACCAGGCGGTGGGGATTCTGGTGCGCCACCCACCGGAACGGGCACGCCACGACATCCTGCAGGTGCACCCACCCGGCCTCGTTCGCCGCGGCGGCCGCCGGGTTCGCCTCCCCGGGGAGGAGGCCGATGGGCGACTCCACGGGCGTGGGCACCGTGCCGGTCTCGGTCACCGGGGCGTGGCAGGGCACGGCCCGCCAGCTCCCGTCCGAGATGATGACGCCGAGCGGGAGGCCGATCGAGATGAGCACCACCACGACGAGCGTTGCGCTGACCAGCGCGGCCTGCCGCAGTGCGGGCATGCGGATCCCCGGGCGCAGGGGTCGCTTCTCCGACCAATCGGCGAAGACGAAGACCGGCGCGAGGACCGCCGCGATCACCATGAGCCAGAGCGTCCGACCCCAGTAGTGCGCGGGGACGCCGAAGAAGGGGAGAGCCAGCACGACGCGGACGGCCAGGGCGCCCATGGCCACGAGGACGACGCCGGCCATCGAGAACACCACCCAGGACACGGGCGGGGTCTCCCAGCCGTGGACCTGCACGATGCTCCGGTCCGTCCACGGCTTCAGGTCGATGGTGGCGACGTCCTTGGTGGAGCGGGTGACACGACCCCACGGCCCGATCCTCACCACGATGCCGGCGTCCGGTGCCTTCCCCGAGATGGCGATGTGGTGGGGTGTCAGGTTCTCGAGGACGTGCTGCCCGCCTTCGCCGCCCGCGTCGTCCGGGGGCGTGTCGCTCGAATCGGTCTCCATCGCAGCCTCCGCCGCTCACCACCCTGGGGGGAAGGTCGCACGGCCGACGGATAGTGCTGCGCGCGCTCGCGCGAAGGCAAGCCTCGCGAGGCGGGGTTCGTGCTTCAGCTCATGGGGTGCTGCGCCGCGGGCGGCTCCGCTCCGGGCCACGATTCGTGCTCGAGGGCCACGAGCCAACGCCCGTCGCGCAGGACGAGCGTGCGCGACCACATGAGGAAGGGCGACTCCGTGGAGCTGCCGCGCGCCGTGACGGTCGCGACCTCGGGGGAGAGCACCTGCACGTGCAGGATCTCGTGCTCGAAGGTCACGTCCGCGTGGTTGGCGTACCACGGCCGGGTCAGGGTGGCGAACATGTCCCACCCCTGCATGGTGTCGCCGACCCCGACGTAGAGCAGCTCGTCGGACTTCAGGTAGTGGTCGAGCACGCGGTCGGCGTCGTGGGCGTTCATCGCCGCGAACAGGTCGTCCACGGTGGCCACCACCTCCTCGGTGATGGCGGCCCGCCGGGCATCGTCGATGCCGCGCGCGGGCTGGCACGCGCCCATCGCGGCGACCGCCGCGAGGACGCGCAGTGCGCGGGTGCGCATGGATTCACCCCCTCGGTGTCTGTCGATCCCTTCTCAGGCCGAGAGCACCGCGGTCGAACCTGACGGCCGCGGTGCCCCGGATTCCTGCTACCTGCTACGTCGGGTGGAAACCGACGGACGCCCGGCTCAGTGCGCCAGCGGCGTCATCTTCTCGATCGTGTTCTGCAGGACCGCCGGCACGTACGACGGGTTGTGGATCCCGAGGCTCTTGTCCTCGGTGATCACCTGCCAGTTGATGAACGCTGCGGCGACGTTCGCGGGCCACGTTCCGGCCACGCTCGACACGCTGGGTGCCGCGGCCATGATGCCGATGGACCGCAGCAGGTCCGCGAGCTGGTCGAGCTTGGCCTGCACGTCGTCCTGCACGCCGGCCTTCCCGAAATCCGTGACGGACGAATGGCAGCCGGAGGTCATGCAGCCGGCCACGTTGTCCAGCGTCGCGCCGTGGTAGTCGTACGTCATCGCGAAGGTGTGTCCGCCCGCCTGGGCGCCGAACGGCTTCGCCATGTGGCAGGTCGGGCAGCCGACGCTGCTTCCGCCGTGGATGTCCGCGCCGCCCTGGATCGTGGCGCTGCCCGTGAACTGGTAGAGGCCCTTGCCGCCGAGGATCTGGCCGACCGGGCTGTGGTGCATCCCGTACCGCGTCGACGCGACCTGGACGTTCGCTCCGTCGATGGTGGGCGCGCCCTCGTCGATGGGGCGACCCTGGTGGCACGAGGCGCACAGGTTGCCGTTGCCGAAGTTCACCACGACGTTCCCGCTCGCCCGGAGGGCGACGGGTGCGGTGGTGGTCAACGCGTAGTCCGCGTCGGTGTACGTCGTGTGGATCTGGTGGCACGTGCGGCAGTTCGGGGGCGTCGGGTTCTCGATGTCGGCCGCCGTGGTCGAGGCACCGGTCTGCTGAACCTCCATGAACCCTTCGTGCGTGTGGCACGGCGCGCAGTCGGTCGTGCTACGCTCGAAATCCCCGTTCACGTAGTGTCCGGACGCCTGATATTGGATCTGCTTGGCGAACAGCTCCGTGTCGTCCTTGTGGCACTGCGTGCAGTTCTGATTCGCGTCCTCGCCTGCAGGACCAACCGGTCCTGTGGGGCCCGCGGGGCCTGCCGGCCCTGCCGTTCCCGCCGGGCCTGCCGGCCCGGTGGGGCCCGTCGGCCCCTCGCAGCCCGCCAGCACGAACGCCAGCAGGGCCGCTCCAGCCAAAAGGGGTACTCGCCTCCTCATGGCGCTCTCCGTTTCGATTCCCCCCTCGATTGGGCGGCGGGCCGGGCCTTTCGGCCCGGGCCCGCTGACGGTTCCTGGGAGCTTGTCGAGGGGGTTGAGATCGGAGCGCCCCAGGCCCGTCTACGCCCTCCGTAGTTTCCCGGATGTGACCGATCGGAACCATCCACCGTCCGTACCACCGCGGGGGGTACGAAAGAACCAGAGGGTAACCTATCTTTAGGGTCGAGGCCCTCCCCGATCCTCACGGCCGCCGCGAAGAGTCCCATCCGGACATTCCCGGAGGAGATCCCGTATGCTGGACGTGGTCATCGCAGTGGAGGAGCCCCTCGTCCGACTCGGCCTGCAAGCCGCCGTCCAGGGTGCCGAGGACCTGCGCGTCGTCGCCGTCCTCGACCGGGTGGACGGCCTGGACGACGTCCTCGAGCGCTTCGGCTCCGCCGTGGTCCTCCTCGACGTCCGCTACCGCCGGGCGCACGCGGACCTCGTCCCGGGGATCGCCGCCTCGTTCCCGGATGCGCGCGTGCTCGTCCTCGTGGAGCACACGGCCGACGATTGCGTCGTCCGCCACCTGCTGGCCGCCGGCGGCCGGGCGCAGCTCTCGCACGACGCCATCTGCCTCGTCGACGAGTGCTGCCTCACCTCGCTGCGCGAGCAGGCGCACGGCTGCGTCCCGGCGGAGGCGTCCCCCGAGGAAGTCGTGCGCGCGGTGCGCGGGGTGGCGGCCGGTGAGATCGTGGCGGCCCCCTGGCTCGCGGCAGCCCACCGGCAGCGGATCAACGGCAACCCGGGCGGCGAGAAGAAGGCCATCACGCCCCGCGAGCTGGAGGTCATGGCGCTGGTCGCGGAGGGGCTCGGCAACAAGTCGATCGCGCGCCAGCTCGGTATCCGCGAGCAGACCGTGAAGAACCACCTCGCGCGCCTCATGGGGAAGATGGGGCTGAACAACCGGGTGCAGGTCGGGCTGACGGCGGCCCGCTACGATCTCAGGCTGACGTCCGCCGGCGAGGAGGACTGAAGCACACCCCGGTCGCCGGGCCGCGTCGATCCTTGTGATCGGGCGGTCGGCCGCGTAGATCGTGGGTCCACCCGACCTTGCGGACCCCGAGACGCGGACCGTCCCATGAGCTTGTCGAAGCGCTACGGCGGCTACACCTCCTTCTCCTACCTCGAAGCCGGGACCGACTATCCCGCGTTCGAGCTCACCGACGAGCTCGCGCGCGTCGAGCCCTGGGTGGTCCCGCTGGACGACGCCGAGGAGGAGCGCGTGCGCTCCCTCACGGAGCGGTCCGTCTTCATCTCCCTGCACGAGCACCTGGGCGTCTTCCCGGCGCGTATCGGGGAGACGCCCGCCTACGTGCGCGGCGGCCGGATGGCCACGGCCTTCCGCGGGCTGGCCGCGTCGCACTGGGACTGCGTGTTCGACAACCTCATGGACGGCATCTGCACGATCCGCTCGCACTCGGGATGGCAGTGGGACGACGTGCTCCACGACCTGGGGATGCGCCTGTGCGACCTCGCCCACCAGGACTTCGTGCTGCACTGCCTGCGCGTCGCCGACATCCATCGCGCGCACGACGAGGGGAAGGTCGCGCTCGTGGCGTCCATGGAGGGCGCGGCGATGATCGAGCACGAGGTGGACCGCGTCGACCTCCTCTTCGGCTTCGGCGTGCGCGCGCTCGGCATCACGTACTCGGAGTCGAACGCGCTCGGCAACGGCCTCAAGGAGAAGCGCGACGGCGGGCTGACCGCCTTCGGGCGCAAGGCCGTCGAGCGCATGAACAAGGTCGGGATGCTCATCGACTGCTCCCACTGCGGCGACCAGACGACGCTCGACACGATCGCGGCGAGCGAGCGGCCGATCGTGCTGTCGCACATCGGCGCGCGTGCGCTGTGGGAATCGAACCGGCTCGCACCCGACGACGTGCTCGAGGCGTGCGCCGCGAAGGGCGGCGTCATCGGCGTGGAGGCGGCTCCGCACACCACGCTGACGCGCAACCACAGGACGCACGACCTCGAGGCGTTCATGGAGCACTTCGAGTACATCGTGGGGCTCGTGGGGATCGACCACGTCGCGTTCGGCCCCGACTCCCTGTACGGCGACCACGTGGGGCTGCACAGGACCTACGTCGCGAACCTCTCGCTGAAGGAGGCCCACGGCGCGGGCCGGCCGGACCAGCAGTACGAGCCGGTGGAGTACGTGAAGGGGCTCGAGAACCCCACGGAGGGCTCGAAGAACATCGTGCGCTGGCTCGTGAAGCACGGCTATGGCGACGCGGACATCGAGAAGGCCATGGGCGGCAACGTGCTGCGCGTGCTCGGCCAGGTGTGGCCGTGAGCGGAGGGAGGCGCCGGACCGCGGCGGCGCGGTGAGGACGCTCGTCCTCGGGCTCGGGTGCGCTGCGCTGTGCGCCCCCGGCTCGGCGCACGCGCAGGTGGCGGTGCGCTCCGTGCACATGGTGGCGGACCTGACCGGGGGCGACGGCGGGGCGCGCGTGCGCGTCGAGTACGTCCTGGCGCCCGATACGGCCCGGGAGGTGGGCGCCACCGCGCTGGAGCTCGCCGGCGCGAGGATGGAGAACGTGCACCTGGAGCGCGACGGCGCGCCCCTCGCCATCGGCCGTCCGCGCCCGCTCGCGGGCGTGGTGCGCCTTCCCGTGACCGCCGGTCCCGATCCGACGGCCCGCGGCGTGGTCGCCGCCTACGCCGTGACCGGCGCGGTGCGCGCGGACGGCCCACGCGTCCGGGCCCACGTCCCCGTGCTGAGCGTGGACCTCCCGCCGGAGGCCGCGAGCCCGGGCCTCTTCCGGGCGGAGGTGCGCGTTCCCCCGGGATGGCGCGTGGCGGAGGGCTTCCCGACCGGCCTCCGCGCCACGGACACCCCCGGCGTCTACGCGGTGGAGCTGGCGGTCGTGCCCGCGGTGGTGAGCTTCCGCGCGCGCTCGGACGGGCGCTGGCGCCCCGGCCTCCCCGCGGTCCTCGACGCCCTCGCGGTCCTCGTGATCGTGGGCTCGTCCGTGATCGGGTGGCGCCACCTGCGGGACACCGCCTGATGGGCGCCGGGGCGGGCGGGCCGGGCTTCGTGTTCTGGGGGCTCTTCGTGGCGTGCGCCGCCGTGCTGGTCGGGTACGCGGCCTGGATGTGGTGGACGGAGCGCCGCCGATGAACGCGCCGATGGCGGGGGTCTTCCTGGCCTACTTCGTGGCCGTGTTCGCGATCGGCTGGATCAGCATGCGGCGCACCAGGGACGAGGCCGACTACTGGATCGCGGGCGGGAAGCTGGGATGGTTCACCGGAGGCGCGACGCTCGCCGCGACGCACACGAGCGCGGGCACCTTCGTCGGCACGATCGGCGTGATGTACAGGGGCGGGTGGTCGTTCGGCTGGGTGCTCCTGTCGATCCCGCTCGCGTACTGGTTCGTGGCGGCGGTGCTCGCGCCCCGCTTCACGCGCGTGCGGCGCCTGACGCTCCCCGCGTTCATGGAGGCGCGCTACTACAGCAGGGGCGTGCGCGGGCTCTCGGCCGTGGTCGTCCTGATCGCGACGATCGTCTACATCCAGGCGCAGATCGTCGCCGGCGGGCTCGTCGCGAACATCGTGTTCGGCATCCCGACGCAGTGGGGGATGGTCGGATTCACCGCGATCCTCCTCGCCTACACGGTCATCGGCGGGATGATCGCGGTGGTGTACACGGACGCCTTCCAGCTCATCGTCATGTGCCTGGGCGCGGCGCTCGCCCTCCCGCTCGCCGTCCGCCAGGTGGACGGGTGGGGCTCGCTGCTCGCGACCGTGCAGGCCGCGCAGCCGACGGTCTTCCGCTGGGAGACGTTCCCCGCGTCGCTCCTCGTCACCATGGGCCTCGCCTTCTTCCTCGGCTCGATCGCCACGCCGGAGAAGCTCGTGCGCCTCTACGCGATGAAGGACATGCGCACGATCCGCCGGGGCGTGTTCTTCGCCGTGGTGGTCATCACGGCGCTCAACCTGACCGTCTTCCTGATCGCGCTCGCGGCGATCGTCCTCTTCCCGCAGCTCCCGACCGGAGACCTGGCGATGCCGATGGTGGCCACGGCCGTCCTCCCGACCGCGCTGGGGGCGATCATGCTCGCCGCGATCACGGCCGCGATGATGTCCACGGTCGACTCCCTCCTGATCGTGGCGGGCTCCGCGCTCTCCGTGGACCTCTACCAGAACCTCTTCCACCCGGACGTCACGCCGGCGCGGCGCATGTGGGTGGATCGCATCGGCATCCTCGTGGTGGGCTCGGTGCCCGTCCTGCTCCTGCTGAGCGGGGTGGGGCAGGGGCAGCTCGTGCAGTTCATCGTGCTCCTGTTCACGGCGCTCATGGCCGCGAGCTTCGCCGTGCCCGTGGTCGGCGGCGTCCTCTGGCGGCGCGCCACCCGCGAAGGCGCCGCCGTGTCGATGGTCGGCGGGGTGGCGACGGTCTTCCTGTGGAAGGCCTGGGGGCCCGCGTCCATCGATCCGGTCCTCCCGGGCTTCCTCGCCTCCCTCCTCCTGTGGTGGGGCGTGAGCCTGCTCACGCCCGTCCCGCCCGACGACGCCGTGCGGCCGTATTTCGAGGCGGGGGCGGAGCGCTGAGGGGCGGCGCGACCCGCTTGCTCGGGGGAGGGCGTGCCTCGATCTTCCTCGGCCCGTTCCCCACCTCCCCCCGGAGCCCCAGCGTGCCACGCCCGCGTCTTCTCCCGCTCGCCGCGGGATTCCTCACCCTGCTCGTATCCCTCCCGTCCGCCCTCGTCGCGCAGGACGTCGCCTCCTACCGCGACGTCGCGAACCGGCTCATCGACGCCGCCACGGCCAACCACGACGCCTACGCGCGCCTCGGCGAGCTGGTCGACGGGTTCGGCAACCGCCTCTCCGGATCCGCCGCGCTCGAGGACGCGATCGACTGGATCCTGGCCGAGATGCGCGCGGACGGCCTGCAGAACGTGCGCGCGGAGGACACCATGGTGCCGCACTGGGTGCGGGGGGAGGAGTCGGTCGAGCTGCTCCGCCCGCGCTACCGGAAGCTGCCCATGCTCGGGCTGGGCGGGAGCGTCGCCACGCCGCCGGGCGGGATCCGGGCGCAGGTGCTGGTCGTGGGCAGCTTCGACGACCTGAGCGCGCACGCGGACGAGGCGCGCGGCCGGATCGTCCTCTTCGACGTGCCGTTCACGAACTACGGCGAGACGGTGCAGTACCGCACGCAGGGCGCCGTGGCCGCGGCGCGCGCGGGCGCCGTGGCCAGCCTCATCCGCACGGTCGGTCCGGCGTCCATCCAGTCCCCGCACACGGGCGTGATGGCGTACGAGGAGGGCGTGCCGAAGATCCCGCATGCCGCGATCACCGTCGAGGACGCCCAGATGCTGCACCGCATGCAGGATCGCGGCGAGCACGTCGAGGTCCTCCTGAAGATGCAGGCGCAGACGCTCCCGGACTCCCCGTCGCGCAACGTCATGGGAGAGGTCACCGGGAGCGAGCACCCCGAGGAGGTCGTGGTGCTCGGTGGCCACATCGACTCGTGGGACGTGGGTCAGGGCGCCATGGACGACGGCGGCGGCGTGGTCGCGGCTTGGGAGGCGGTGCGCCTCATCAAGGCGCTGGGGCTGAAGCCGCGGCGCACGATCCGGGCCGTCGGCTGGGTGAACGAGGAGAACGGCGGCGCCGGGGGCCGGCAGTACGCCTCGGACCACGCCGGAGAGCGGCACGTCCTCGCGATCGAATCGGACGAGGGGGTGTTCTCCCCGGAGGGGTTCGGCTTCACGGGCTCGGACCGCGCCTTCGACATCGTGGCGCGCGTGGGCAAGCTCCTGGAGCGCATCGACGCCGGCGCGGTGACGAAGGGCGGAGGCGGCTCGGACATAGGCCCGCTCATGGAGACGGGCGTGCCCGGGATGGGCCTCGCCGTCGACGGGACGCGCTACTTCTGGTACCACCACTCCGACGGCGACACGCTCGACAAGCTGGACCCCGACGAGGTGGCGCGGTGCGTGGCGGCCATGGCGGTGATGGCGTACGTGATCGCGGACCTCCCGGAGGCGCTTCCGCGCTAGTCTTCCAGGGTGGTCCGTAGCGCGCGGCCCCTGGACGGTGCATCCTATCTGGAACGCTAGAGGAGGGGCACGATGGCCGGTTCGCTGGTGGAGCGGATGAAGGGTGCCGCGATGCTCAGCATCGACACCTTCGAGGAGGTCGAGCACGACACGGACGCCACGATGCAGGCGGCCGCGGTGGTCGCGATGGTCGCCGTGGCCAGCGCGATCGGCGCCTCGCCGCTCGGCCTCGTCGGCGCCGTGAAGGGCGCCGTGGCCGCCCTGGTGGGGTGGCTGGCCTGGGCGGGCATCACCTACCTGGTGGGCGCCAAGCTCTTCGGCGGGAGCGCGACGTGGGGCGAGCTCCTACGCACGCTCGGCTTCGCCCAGGCGCCCGGCGTGCTGCTCGTGTTCACCTTCTTCCCGCTCCTCGGGGGGCTCGTCCACGTCGTCGTGGCGATCTGGATGCTGGTGGCGGCGTTCATCGCCATCCGCCAGGCGCTCGACTTCGGGAACGAGAAGACGCTGGGCACGGTCCTGGTCGGCTGGCTCGTCTACACGGTGCTCTCGGTCGTCTTCTGACGCGGGCCCCGCCCTCCCTTGACGCGCGCGCGCCCCGCCGCGGAGCTTGGGGGATCCGCCGGCCCCCGCGGGCCGGCCCCTGCTGCCCGCACGCCCGGACGACGTCATGGAGTTCGGCTGGAACCCGTCGACGTGGGTCTCGCTCAAGCCCTTCGGGCTGGGTGAGGACAAGCCCCACCACTTCCGTGACATGGCGCGGATCTGGTGGGAGAACCGGGACGAGCTGGAGTACGCCATGCGCATCCTGCGCGACGGCGTGTGCGACGGCTGCGCGCTCGGCACCATCGGGCTCCGGGACCACACGCTCGACGGCGTGCACCTGTGCACGGTGCGCCTGGAACTGCTGCGGCTGAACACGGTGGGACCGCTCGATCCCGCGCGACTGTCGCGGCTCGACGAGCTCGACGCCCTCTCGGGCGACGCGCTCCGGAAGCTCGGGCGCGTCCCCTTTCCGATGGTCCGCCGCCGGGGCGAGCGCACCTTCCGTCGCGTGACGTGGGACGACGCGCTCGCGCTCCTTGCGGACAGGCTGCGCGCAACGGACCCGCACCGCCTCGCCTTCTACCTCACCTCGCGCGGCATCACGAACGAGGTCTACTACGCGACGCAGAAGGCGGCCCGCTTCCTGGGCACGAACAACGTCGACAACTCGGCGCGCGTCTGCCACGCGCCCAGCACCACCACGCTCAAGCGCTCGCTGGGTGTGGCCGCGTCCACGTGCTCGTACACCGACTGGCTCGGCACCGACCTCCTCGTCTTCTTCGGCTCGCACGTCGCGAACAACCAACCGGTCGCGACCAAGTACATGTACCGGGCCAAGGAGCTGGGCACGCGCATCGCGGTGGTGAACTCGCTGCGCGAGCCGGCCATGGAGCGCTACTGGATCCCGTCCATCTTCGACTCCGCGCTCTTCGGCACGAAGCTCGCCGACGACTTCTTCCAGGTGCACCAGGGCGGCGACGTCGCGTTCCTGAACGGCGTGCTCAAGCACCTGGTCGCGGACGGCGGCGTGAAGCGGGGCTTCGTCGAGGCGCACACGACGGGCTTCGACGCCGTGGAGGCCGCCCTGGCCGGCCAGACCTGGGAGGAGCTGGAAGCCTTCAGCGGCGTGGGCCGCGCGGAGATGGCCCGCTTCGCCGCGCTGGTGGCCGGCGCGGAGCGCGCGGTCTTCGTGTGGAGCATGGGGATCACGCAACACCGCTTCGGCGTGGACAACGTCCAGGCGATCGTGAACCTCGCGCTGGCGCGGGGCTACGTGGGCCGCGAGAAGTGCGGGCTCATGCCCATCCGCGGGCACTCGGGGGTGCAAGGGGGCGCGGAGGTGGGCGCCGTCCCCTGGTCCTTCCCGGGCGGGCGCGCGGTGGGCCCGGAGTCGGCGGCGGCGATGGGCGCGCTCTGGGGCTTCGACGTCCCGGACTGGCGGGGCCTGTCGGCGGTGGAGACCGTCCACGCCGCGCACCGCGGAGAGATCGACGCGCTTTGGGCGATCGGGGGAGACTACCTGGGCACCCTCCCGGATCCGGCGTACTGCCGGGAGGCGCTCGAGCGCGTGCCGCTCCGCGTCCACCAGGACATCGTCCTCTCGCGGCAGATGTTCATCGAGCCGGCGGAGCTGGTGGTCCTCCTCCCGGCCACCACGCGCTACGAGCAGCCGGGCGGCGGCACGGAGACCTCCACGGAGCGGCGCATCCTCTTCAGCCCGGAGATCCCCGGGCGACGCATCCCCGAGGCGCGCACCGAGTGGCAGGTGCTCACCGAGGTGGCGGCGCGCGTCCACCCGGAGCGCGCCGACCGGATCGGCTTCGACTCGGCCGCGGCGGTGCGCGCCGACATCGCGCGCGCCGTGCCCGCCTACGACGGGATCCAGCGCCTCGCGCACAAGGGCGACCAGGTTCAGTGGGGCGGCCCCCGTCTCTGCGAGGGAGGCCGCTTCGGCCTCCCGGACGGACGCGCGCGCCTGTACGCCGTCGCGCCGCCGGAGCTTGGCATTCCGGAGGGGAGCTTCCACGTCACCACGCGGCGCGGGAAGCAGTTCAACTCGATGGTGCAGGCCGAGCGCGACCCGCTCACCGGAGGGCTGCGCGACCACGTCTTCATGGCGGAGGTCGACGCGCGCCGCCTGGGGCTCACGGAGGGCGATCCCGTGACGCTGCGCTCCTCCGTCGGCGTCTTCCGCGGCCGCTGCCGTATCGCGCCGCTCAAGGAGCGGAACCTCCAGCTCTTCTGGCCCGAGGCCAACCCGCTCATCCGCCGCGACGTGGTGGAGCCGCAGTGCGGCATCCCGGATTTCACGGCCGTGGTCGAGCTCGTTGCGGGACACTAGAAGATGAGCCGCCCATGAGGGGGCCGCGGGGTGCGACGCGCACCGTGCGGATCCGGCGCTACCGCGACGCGGCCGGCCGCTCGGAGAAGGACGCGGTCGCGATCGAGGAGCCCCTGGAGATCCGCGTCTCGTGGCATGCGGCTGGAGCTGCGCCCACCACGGAGACGCTCGCGGTCACGATGCGCACGCCCGGCGACGACTTCGACCTGGTGGCGGGTTTCCTGCACGGCGAGGGGCTGGTGCACGAGCCCGCGGAGCTGTCCGACCTGACGTACTGCACCACGGGCGAGCAGCACTACAACGTCGTCGAGGCCCGGCTCCGCCCCGGCGTGACGTTCGACGCGGAGCGCGTCCGTCGGAACTTCTACACGACGTCGAGCTGCGGCGTGTGCGGCAAGGCTTCGCTGGAGGCGGTGGTGGCGCAGGGGTGCGCCGCGCTCCCCGACGGCTTCCGCGCTCCCGCCACGCTCCTCGCGGGCCTGCCCTCCCTGCTCGGTGAGGAGCAGGGGGTCTTCCGGCGGACCGGTGGCCTGCACGCCGCGGCGCTCTTCGACGTGGACGGCCGCTGCCGCATCGTGCGCGAGGACGTGGGCCGCCACAACGCGGTCGACAAGGTGATCGGCCAGGCCTTCCTGCGCCGCGATCTCCCCGCCGGCGCGCGCATCCTGGTGGTCAGCGGGCGCGCCTCCTTCGAGATCGTGCAGAAGGCCGTGGCGGCCGGCGTGCCGGTGGTCGTGGCGGTCGGAGCGCCCTCGAGCCTCGCGGTCGATCTGTCCACGCGCTTCAACCAGACGCTGGTGGGTTTCGCGCGCGACGGCGGCTTCAACGCCTACGCGGGGCAGGAGCGTATCTCGTGAGCGGGGCCGCGCGGCTGCTCGGCGCCGTCCTCGCGGGTGGCGAGGGCCGACGCTTCGGTGCGCCCAAGGCGGACGCGGTCGTCGGGGGCGTCTCGCTCGTGCGCCGCGCGGTGGAGGTGGTCGCCCGCGTGGTCGACGACGTGGTGGTGGTGTCGAGCCGCCCGGTGGCGGACGCGCCCGTGGAGGTCCTCGACGACGCGGTGGCGGGCGCGGGCCCGCTCGCCGGGCTGGCGAGCGCGCTCGATGCGGCGGCGGCGCGCGGGCTGGACGGGGTCCTGCTCCTGGCGTGCGATCTCCCACTGGTGGACGTGGCGACGCTCCGTGGGGTGCGCGCGGCGCTCGCGGAGCACGCGGCGGCGGCGCCGCGGCGGGGCGGGGGCGGGGACGGGATCGAGCCGCTCTGCTCCGCCTGGACGCTCGCCGTGCGCGACGCGGCGCACGCACGCCTGGCTTCACCCGACCGCTCGCTGCACGCGCTCTTCCGCGACGTGCGGGGCGTGGCGCTCGAAGCGGCGCCCGCCGGCGCGACGGAGGACGTCTTCCTCAACGTGAACACGCCCGGCGACCGCGACCGGGCGGAAGCGGCGCTCCTGGCGCGGAAGGGAACGGGCGAAGGATGAGCACCATCCCCCCGGCGGTGTGCGTGATCGGGAAGAAGAAGTCCGGCAAGACGCTCACGACCGTCGGCCTGGTGCGGGAGCTCGCGCAACGCGGGCGCCGGGTGATGACCGCCAAGCACGGCCACCACTTCCGCCTCGACACCGAGGGCACCGACTCCTGGCGGCACCGGCACGAGGCCGGGGCCGAGCGCGTGGTGGTGGCCGGACCGGACGAGATCGCGGTCATGGGGCGGTGGGGCGAGGGGGGCGAGCTCCCGCTCGAAGGGCTCGTCGCGCGCTACCTCCACGACGCGGAGATCGTGGTGGCCGAGGGCTTCAAGACGTCGTCGGCCCCCAGGATCGAGGTGTTCCGCAGGGCCGCGCACGAGCGCCCGCTCTACGGATCCGGCGACGCGTCGGACGAGCAGTACCTCGCGATCCTGACGGACGTGCCCGACTTTGCGGCGCACGTCCCCGTGCTGGACGTGGACGATCCCCTCAGATTCCTCCTCCTGGCCGACATGGTGGAGGAGCGCTTCTTCGGAGGAGGGTGACGATGGCGACGAAAGCCCCGGTGCTGGACGCCCCTGCCGTCGAGGCCGCGCCCGCGGCACCCACCCGCGCGCCGGAGGGGCGCCTCCTGTCGCTCGACGCCTTCCGCGGCCTGACCATCGCCGGGATGATCCTGGTCAACAACCCGGGGAGCTGGAGCTACGTCTACTGGCCGCTCGACCACGCGGAGTGGAACGGGTGGACGCCGACCGACCTCATCTTCCCGTACTTCCTCTTCATCGTCGGTGTCGCGATCCCCTTCTCCTTCCGCCGCCGGCTCGCGGAGGGCGCGGGGCGCGGGGGCCTCTTCGGGCACGTGGTGCGCCGGGCGCTGATCATCGTCGCGCTCGGAACCTTCATGCGCGTCTTCCCCGGCTTCCACTTCTCGGGGATCCGCTGGCCGGGCGTCCTCCAGCGGATCGGCGTGGTCTACCTGGCGGCGGCCGGGCTCTACCTGGGCGTCGGCCGGAAGGGGCGGGTCGCGTGGACCGCGGTGCTCCTCCTCGGCTACTGGGCGGTGATGTCATGGGTGCCGGTTCCGGGGCACGCGGCGGGCGATCTGTCCCCCGAAGGCAACCTGGCGGCGTGGGTCGACCGCGCGCTCATGGGCGGGCACCTCTACCAGGGGACGTGGGACCCCGAGGGTCTGCTTTCGAGCTTCCCGGCCGTGGCGACCACGCTCCTCGGCATCTTCACCGGCGAGTGGCTCCTCTCCGGCCGCCCCCGGCCCGCGCTGTCGCGGGGGCTGCTGGCGGCCGGCGTGCTGCTCACGCCGCTCGGGATGGCGTGGGGCCTCCTCTTCCCGATCAACAAGAACCTGTGGACCAGCTCCTACGTGGTGTTCACGGCCGGCACCGCGCTCCTCCTCTTCGGCGCGCTCTTCCACCTGGTGGACGTGCGCGGCCGGCGCGGGCCGTGGCTCACGCCGATGCTGGTGTACGGCACCAACGCGATCGCGGTGTTCGTCCTCTCGGGGCTGCTCACGAAGACGATGACGCTCGTCCACGTCGGAGGCCCGGACGGCCCGTCCCTGTACGGGTGGATCTACCAGGTGCTCTTCCGCTCGTGGGCCGGGGACTACAACGGGTCTCTCGCCTTCGCGCTCGCCTACGTCGCGCTCTGGCTGGGCGCGATGTGGCTCCTCTACAGGCGTCGGATCTTCATCAAGGTGTGAGCGGCGGTCGGCTTCGCGCCCGCTTGCCGCTCCTCCGGCCCCAACCCAAGTTGACGCGTCCACGATCCCAGACCCCGAGCGATGAACCGACCGGCGACCCTCCTCCTGGCGGCCCTCGCGGCCGCGGCCACCGCGTGCGCCTCGGGCCCCGCGGACACGGCGGCGACCCCGCCGGCGCCCGCGGACGCGACGACGTCCGTGCCCACGACGACCCACGCCCCCGGCGGTGCCGGCTCCGCGGACGCCTCCTCCGCCCTCTTCACCGACGAGCAGGCGGGGCGCGGGCGCGCGACGTTCCGTGCCGTGTGCGCGGACTGCCACTACTCGAGCGAGTTCCGCGACGCCCAGTTCAAGTTCAAGTGGGGGAAGCGGACGGTCGCGGAGCTCTACCGGAACATCGTCGAGAACATGCCGGAGGACGCTCCGGGGAGCCTTCCCCCGCAGCAGTACGTGGACGTGGTCACCTACATCCTGCAGCTCAACGGCTTCGCTCCCGGAGCGAGCGAGCTGAGCGGCGACGGCGTGGCCACGAGCACCGTCACCCTCGACACCCCGTCGGGTCGCGGCGGACCCCTCCCGTGATGGATCCCTGGAACCCCCCGAGGAGGACGCAGTGGGTATCGATCGACGCGATTTCCTGAAGGTCGCCACCGCCGGCGCGGGCCTCGCCCTCGCCGGCACGACCCCGACCGACGCCGAGGCGAAGACGCGCCGCGCGCCGCTGGTGCGCTCAGGGAGGGCACCGGACGTGGTCGTGGTCGGCGCGGGCGCCTTCGGGATGTGGACCGCGCTCAACCTCCAGCGCATGGGCGCGACCGTGCAGGTCGTCGACCAGTACGGCCCGGCCAACTCGAGGGCCACGTCGGGCGGGGAGACCCGCGGCGTGCGCTCGAGCTACGGCGACCGCCCGCACGGGCTGCAGTGGGGGAGGTGGGCCCTGCGCGCCGCCGCGAAGTGGAAGGCCTGGGACGAGGAGAACGCCGACGATCTCCTCCCGCACGTGTTCGACCAGACCGGCGACGTCATCATGCGCGAGAAGATGGAGCCGTTCCTCGAGCAGACGATGAAGAACTGGGATACGATGGGCTACACGTACGAGCTCATCGACGGTGACGAGGTCCACAGGCGCTGGCCGGTGATCGCGACGCCGGACATCCAGGTCGCCGTCTACGACCCGGGGGCCGGCGTGGTGCGGGCCCGCCGCGCGATCGAGTCGGTCGCGAAGCGGTTCAAGCAGGAAGGGGGCGAGATCGTCATCGGCAAGGTGGCGATGGGCCGCGTCGACGGGCGCACGGTCGCGGACGTCACCGTCGACGAATCGCAGCGCATCAGCGGCGGCACGTTCGTGTTCGCGCTCGGCCCGTGGTTCCCGAAGTTCTTCCCCGATCTCATGGGGAAGCGCCTGCGAATCCGAACGCTGGGCCACGTGTACTACGTCTCGACGCCGCCGGGAGACGAGTCGTACCGGGTACCGAACCTGCCCAGCTACAACGTCCCCGGGGTGACGGGGTGGCCGGCGCTGCCGCACGATGCCCGCGGCTTCCGCATCCGCACGGGGGGACATCGTGACGACGATCCCGATACGAGCGTGCGTTGGATCGACCCGCAGTATCACAGCCGACCCCGCGAGGTCCTGGCGAAGTACTTTCCGGCCCTGGCGGAGCGGCCGTTCAACGAGACGCGCTGCTGCCACTACGAATCGAGCGTGGATTCCAACTTCATCATCGACCACCATCCGGACTTCGACAATGCGTGGCTCGCGGGAGGCGGATCGGCCGAGGCGTTCAAGCAGGGGCCCGTGCTGGGCGAGTACATCGCCGGGCGCGTCATCGACCGCGACGCGGAGCCGGAGCTGGCCGACGGCTTCCGCCTCAAGGACGAGGAGTTCGAGGACGAGCCCGGCGGGGCCGACTGACGGCTGGTCGACCTCCGACTCGGGGGTCGGCCCGTGAGCCGTTCGGGCCGGCGCCGGCCCTTCGCCCGGCGCATCCCGTGGGGCGGCAGCGTCCTCGCGATGGCGTTCGTCGTGCTCACGGTCGTGGCCCTCGCGCTCGTCCCCATCTACTTCGGGGAAGAGGCGCGCCAGTCGATGTCCGAGATCTCCGAGGTCCTGGACCCGGCGCGCCTCCTCGGGACGCGCCTCTCGCTCGTGCAGGCCCGCGAGATGTCCGCCATCCAGGCGTTCCTGCTCACGGGCAACGAGGTCTTCCGCCAGCGCTACGTGAACAACTTCAGCACGGAGCGCGACCTCTACGACCGCCTCTCGGAAGCGGTCGGCTCGATGGGCCTCGACGTGCGCCAGCGGCTCGTCGACCTGCAGGACATCGCGAACCGCTGGCACCTGGGCCACCGCGACGCCCTCCAGTCGGACAGCGCCCGCATCGCCCTGGCGACTCATACGTTCTACGAAGAGAACCGTCGCTACATGGAGCTGCAGCAGGCGACCATCGAGCTCGAGGAGACGATCCAGCACGAGGTGGAGAAGGGGCGGGCGCTCATCGCGATCCGTCAGAAGGTCCAGCGCCAGGCCACGTACAGGCTCCTCGGCCTCGCGCTCGGAGCGGTGCTACTCATGGTGCTCGTGGGGTGGAACCTGCACCTGCTCACCGCAGAGGCGGAGTCGAGGAGGAGCGACGCGGTGCTCGCGCGCCGCGAGATCGACGCGCTCCTGGAGGCGACCGCCGACGGTGTGCTGGGGCTCGACCTGGACGGGAGGATCATCACGCTCAACCGGGCCGGCGCCGAGCTCCTCGGCTACTCGGAGCGCGAGCTGGCGGGACGCGACTTCCACGACGTCGTGCACAAGGCGATGGCGGACGGCTCCGTGCGGCGACGTGGGGCGTCGCCGATCCTGCGCGCGCTGGAGGAGGGCGGGGAGCGACGCGTCTCCGCGGAGGACGTCCTGCACCGGCGCGACGGGTCCCTCCTCCCCGTGCAGTGGTCGCTTCGCCCCCTCGTGGACGGGCTGGAGATCCGGGGCGCGGTGCTGACCTTCACCGACATGACGCAGATCCGCGAGAAGGAGAACGCGCTCCGCCGTGCGGTGCGCGTGCGCGAAGAGGTGGTATCCGTGGTGTCGCACGACCTGCGCAACCCGCTCGGGGTGGTGGCCGGCGCCGCCGACCTCCTCCTCGACCTGCCCCTGGGAGAGGCGGAGCGGCGCAAGCAGGCGCTCATCATCCGGCGCTCGGCGCAGCGGATGGGCCGGCTCATCCAGGACCTGCTCGACATCGCGCGCATCGAGGCGGGCGCGCTCGTGGTCCGGCCTGCCGTCGAGCGGCCGCGCGGCCTCCTGGAGGAGATCCACGCGACGTTCGGCTCCCAGGCGGAGGAGCGCGCCGTCACGCTCGACCTGGACATCGCGCCGAACGTGCCGTCGGCCCTCGTGGACGCGGACCGCATCCACCAGGCGCTGGCCAACCTGGTCGCGAACGCGCTCAAGTTCACGCCCCCCGGGGGAAGGGTCACGCTGCGCGCGCGCCGCGATGAGGTGGACGGGTGGATCGTCCTCTCCGTCTCGGACACCGGCCCGGGGATCCCCGACGACGTCCGCGACCGGCTCTTCGACCGCTTCTGGCAGGCGAGCCGACACGACCGCACCGGCTCGGGCCTCGGGCTCGCGATCGTGCGCGGCATCGCGGAGGCGCACGGCGGCCGGGTCGAGGTGTCCTCGCGCGTGGGTGAGGGCGCGACGTTCAGCCTGCACCTGCGCTCGGTCGCCGGCCGCCTCCCGGACGCGCCCGCGGGGAAGGTCGCCGGCGTATGAAGGGCGGCATGATGTCCATGCCGCTCACCGTCCCCGCGCTCCTCGACCGGGCCGCGTCCCTCTTCGGCGACAAGGAGGTGCTCACGGCACCCGAGGACGGGCCCGCCGTGCGCCGCTCGTGGCGCGACGTGCACGGGCGTGCCCGCAGGCTCGCGGCTGCCCTCCCGGGGCTCGGCGTGGCGCGCGGTGCGCGCGTGGCCTCCCTCGCGTGGAACGGACATCGCCATGTGGAGCTCTATTTCGGCGTCCCTGCCGCCGGGGCGGTGCTCCTCACCGTGAACGTCCGGCTGGCTCCGGGGCAGATCGCGCGCATCCTTGACCACGCCGAAGCGGACGTGGTGTTCGCCGATCCGGAGCTGGTCCCGCTCGTCGACGCCGTCGCACGCGAGCTGGGGCGGCCGCTCCGCCGCGTCGCGCTCGCGGAGTCGGCCGCGGGCGGATGGGAGGCCTACGAGGACCTCCTGGCGAGTGCCGACCCGGATCTGGCGCCGGCGTCGCTCGACGAGGAGGACGCGGCCGCGCTCTGCTACACGTCCGGGACGACCGGGGAGCCGAAGGGCGTGCTCTACTCGCACCGGGCGATCGTCCTGCACACGCTCGCGATCTGCCTCCCCGACGGGTTCGGCCTGGGCGAGCGGGACGTGATCCTCCCGGCCGTGCCGATGTTCCACGCGAACGCGTGGGGACTCGTGCACGCGGCCGCGATGACGGGCGCGACGCTCGTGCTCCCGGGCGCCCGGCCGTCTCCCGAGCACCTCGCTCGGCTCCTCGCGAACGAGGCCGTGACCTTCGCGGCCGGCGTGCCCACCGTGTGGATGGGTGTCCTGGACGCGCTCGGGCGCGGCGGGCACGGGCTCGCCCACGGGCTCCGCATCCACTCGGGCGGGGCGCCCACCGCCCCCGCGCTCCTGGAGGCATACCGCACCGGGCCGGGCATCGAGATCCTTGCCGGGTGGGGGATGACCGAGCTCACCCCCGTGGGTGCGGTCACGCATCCGCGCGCCGACATGGAGGGGTGGACGCCTTCGGCGCTCCTCCCCGTCCGCACGAGCCAGGGGACGCCACTCCCGTTCGTGGAGGCGCGCCTGGTGGACGACGCCGGAGCGCCGGTCCCGCACGACGGCACCACGCCGGGCGAGCTCGAGGTGCGCGGGCCCTGGGTGTGCGCCGGGTACTTCCGGGCGGGCCCGGCCGAGGCGCACCGGGACGGGTGGCTGCGCACCGGGGACGTGGCCACGATCGACCCGCGCGGCTACCTGCGCCTCGTCGACCGGACCAAGGACCTCATCCGCAGCGGCGGGGAGTGGATCTCGTCCGTGCAGCTCGAGCACGCGCTCATGGACCACCCGGCGGTGGCCGAGGCGGCCGTGGTGGCGGTCCCCGACGCGCGCTGGCAGGAGCGCCCGTGGGCGTGCGTCGTCCTGCGCTCCGGCGAGGCGGAGGGACCGGAGGCACTCCTCGCGCCCCTCACCGACCGCTTCCCGAGCTGGTGGGTGCCCGACCGGGTCGTCTTCCTCGACGCGATTCCGCGCACGGCGACCGGGAAGTTCGACAAGAAGACGCTGCGCGAGCGCCTCGGGGAGCTGCGGGCCGGGCCCGCGCGCTGAGCCGGGGATCGCGTCAGGACGCGGCCGGATCCCCGCCGCTGGAGAGGCCCGCCTTCCACGCCAGGAGCGCTTCGACCTGGTTCGTCGTGATCCGGCGCGTGCCCACCGCCAGGACGCGCGCGGCCTCGGCCGGATCGTCGACCGTCCAGACCGCGGTGTCGATCCCCGCCTCCGCGCAGCGCGCCGCGAGCGCTGGGTCGTCCGTCAGGAGGTCGTGCCGGAAGTCGAGGATCGCGCGCGGGTCGCCCTGCGCCCGGCGCAGCGCTTCCTCGACCTCGCCCTCCTCGTCGACCACGTAGCCGATCGCGAGCTCGCGCGCTCGCCCCCGCAGCCGCTCGAGGATCGTCCAGTTCAGCGAGATGAAGACGACCTCTTCGCGCATCCCCGCGTCGCGCACCAGCCCCATCATCCGGTCGAGATCCTCCAGCTCGCGATACCCCTTCACCTCGGCGTACACCCGCCCGACCTTCCCCTCGAGCAGGGCCAGGGCCTCCGCGAACGACGGGATCCGCTCCCCGGCGAACTCCGGCGAGAACCACCTCCCGGCGTCCAGCGCGCGCAGCTGGGCGAAGGTCCGGCGGCGCAGCGGGCCCACGCCGTTCGTGGTGCGGCTGAGCATCGCGTCGTGGAAGAGCACGGGGGTGCCGCACGCGGCCGTGTGCAGATCGAACTCGACGGCGTCGGCGCCCGCTTCGATCGCGGCGCGCATCGACGCGAGGGTGTTCTCGGGCGCGCGGGTGCTGAACCCGCGGTGGGCGATGATCTCGATCGCGGCGGACGGGGGCTCGGGCACCCCCTACACCTTCTCGTCGCCGGGGCCGATTCGTCCCTGCGTCGCGCCCTCGCCGAGCGCGGCGTGGAACTCGGTCACTTCGGTGAGCCGCTTCACGGACGCGTCGAGCGACTCGATCTGCTGCTCCATGAGCGCCATGCGCCGCTCCATGATGTGCACGCTCTCGTCGAGGCCCTTGTGATCGAAGAAGCGCCCCAGCGCCTCCACGGTGGGCTTGAGCGCGAAGCGTGCCGTCAGCCCGATGACCGGGACGAGGACGATCGAGACCCCCATGATGACCGCGACCAGCGCGGTGAGGTCGATCGGCAGGATCTGCATGGCTTCGCTGCTCCTTCGGTTCGTGGCGCCCGTCCGGTCGCGGGCGAGCGCCCTTGTGGGGGGTCCCCGGCCGAACCATGGTGCGTGCGCGCCGGGGATCCACGCAAGGCGGATTTCCAACCCGCGCGCGCCCTTTCCCGTCCAACGGTGCGAAGAAGAGAGGATGGGGACTCCCACCCGACCCAGACCGGCTCCGCCTTGGTACCAGCATCCGTGGACGTGACGGACGTGCGGCGGGCGGCGGACGGCGACCACGCGGCCTTCGAGCGGCTGTATCGAGGACACGTGGGGCGCATCCACGCCCTGGCCCGGCGCATGGTCGGGGACGATGTGGCGGAGGATCTGACGCAGGAGGTGTTCATTCGCGCCTGGCGTAAGCTCGGCTCGTTCCGGGGGGATGCGCGCTTCGGCACGTGGCTCCACCGGTTGGCGGTGAACCTCCTCCTCACCCGGCGCGAGACGCTGCGCAAGCGGGAGGCCCGGGCGGTGCCGACCGAAGGGGTGCTGGAGCGCCTGGTCGCGCCGCCGGAGCGGAGCCCGGGGGTGGCGCTGGATCTGGAGGTGGCGCTGAAGAAGCTGCCGGACGGAGCGCGTCAGATCTTCGTCCTCTACGACGTGGAGGGGTACGGGCACGAGGAGATCGCGGGGCTGATGGGGATCTCGGTGGGGACGTCGAAGTCCCAGCTGCACCGGGCCCGCATGTTGCTGCGCGGCCACTTGAACGGATGATGAACGCATCACACTCGAGCTGGTTGGACCAGCTTTCGGATTATCTGGACGGTAGCCTCTCCGAGGTCGACCGCGGCGCCCTGGAGGCACATCTGGAGACGTGCCCGGAGTGCCGGTCGGTCCTGGAGGAGCTGCGTGCCCTCGTCATGAGCGCGCGAGCCCTCGGCGACGTGCCGCCCGAGCGCGACCTGTGGCCAGGCATCGCCGAGGCGATCGGCACGCCGGGCGCCCGGCGGGCGACCGACGGCGTCATCGAGTTGCCGACCGCGACGCGGCCCCGCCGGGCCAGGTCGGGCCTCTTCCTCACGGTCCCGCAGCTCGCGGCGGCCTCCGTGGCGCTCGCGCTGATCTCGGCCGCCGCCACCTGGTGGGTGGGTCCCGGCCTCGCCAGCTCGCCGGGCGCGGGAGCGCCCGACGCGACAGCGACGACGACCCAGCCCTCCCCGGTGTTTCCCGCCGCCGACGTGGCGGGGCCACCCCCCGAGCTCGCGGCGGAGCTGCGCCGGCTCGAGGGGACGCTGGACGCGGCGCGCGGCCATCTCGAGCCGAACACGGTGCGCATCCTCGAGAAGAACCTGGGCGTGATCGAGCGCGCGATCGACGAGTCGCGTCGGGCGCTGGCGCTCGACCCCAACAACGGGTTCCTGCGCGAGCATCTGGACGAGACGTATCGCGAGAAGCTCGACTACCTGCGTGAGGCCGCAGGGATCGCGGACTGGACGGGGTGAGCATGCACGCGCTCTGGATCGCGGGCTGGCTTGCGGCCGGGGTGGGCGGGTGGGTGCCCGCGCCCGCCGGCGCGCCGGCGCCGGCGGCGCAGCGCACCGCCGCACGCGAGGCCGGACGCGAGGCCGCGCGCACCGGCGTGGCCACCGCCGACACCGCGATCGAGCTGCGCCGGGGCGACCGCGTGGTCGTGGAGCGCCTCACCGGAGAGCTGTCCGTGCAGGCGTGGAGCCGGTCGACGCTGTCGATCGGGGGCGACCTGGACGAGATCCGTGGCGTGGGTGCGACCCGCTCGGGGAGCGTGGTGACCGTGCGCACGGAGGACCGCAAGGCGCGCGGCCACGACGTCGACCTCGTGCTGCGCGTGCCGTCGTGGGTGGAGCTCGAGATCTCTGGACGGTCGCTCGACGTACACGTGGAGGGCGTGGAGGGAGGCGTCTCCGTCCGCAACGTCTCCGGTGACGTGCGCATGGACCGGGTGGGTGGCGTCGTGTCGATCACCAGCGTGGAGGGCGAGATCGGCGTCTACGGTGCGAACGGCTCCGTGACGGCGCATTCGCGCGGCGACGACGTCACGCTCGTGGACGTCACCGGCGACGTCGACGTCGGCACCGGCGACGGGGACCTGCACCTGGAGAACATCTCGGCGTCCACGCTGCACGCGGAGACGCTGGACGGCGACGTCTTCTTCAGCGGTACCCTGGCGCGCGACGGGACCTACGACATCTCCGTCCACGACGGCGACGCGACGCTCGTGCTGCCGGCGACCACGGACGCGAGCGTGAGCGTGTCGACGTTCGACGGGGAGCTCACCTCGGACTTCCCCGTGACGCTGCGCCGCTACGAGGGCGGGGGGGTGTTCGAGTTCAAGCTGGGTGAGGGGCGGGCGAAGGTGGACGTGAAGGTCTTCGACGGTGAGATCCGATTCAAGCGACGCGAGGGTCCGTGAGCACGGAGCCCCGCGCGATCGACAACGAGAGGGTCCGGCCTCGGGCCGGGGCCGTGTGCGAGGAGGAGTGATGAGGAAAGCAGGGATGGCTTCCCGCGGTGTCGGGATCCTGGCCGTGGCGCTGGCGCTCGGCGCCGTGGGCGCGCGGGCGCAGGATGCGCACCGGATCGCGGGCGCGCAGGTCACGGTCTACAACCTCGCCGGGCACGCGGAGATCGTGCGTGGCTCGGGGTCGGAGGTCGTCGTGAAGGTCACGCGCGGAGGCGCGGACGCCGCGCGGCTGGACGTCGAGACCGGGGAGATCCGTGGGCGGCAGACGCTGCGCATCGTCTATCCGGACGACCGCATCGTCTACCCGGAGATGGGCCGGGGCTCGCGCACCTCCGTGAACGTGCGCGACGACGGCACCTTCTGGGACGGCTCACGCGGCGGCCGCGTGGAGATCGTCGGATCGGGGCGCGGCCTCGAGGCGTGGGCCGACCTGGTCGTGGAGGTGCCGGAGGGGAAGGACTTCGCGCTGTACACGGCGGTGGGGGACGCCGAGGCGCACGGCCTCAAGGGTGACATCAAGCTGCACACGGGGAGCGGCTCCGTGGAGGCCACCGACGTCACCGGCTCGCTCGACCTCGACACCGGCTCGGGCTCGGCGCACGCGTCGAGCGTGCGTGGCGATCTGAGGGTGGACACGGGCTCGGGCTCGGTCACGGTCCGCGACCTGTCGGGCGGAAGCGTCAAGCTCGACACCGGTTCGGGGGGCGTGCGGGGCGGCGGCATCCAGGCGTCTTCGCTGCGCGTGGACACGGGCTCCGGGTCGATCGACCTCGACGAGGTGACCTCCGCCGACGTGATGCTCGACACGGGGAGCGGCGGCGTGGACCTGGTGCTCCTCTCGGACGTGGATCGCCTCGACGTGGACACGGGCTCGGGCTCCGTGACGATCCACGCGCCCGCCGACCTGGGCGGCGAGGTCGACATCGAGACCGGGAGCGGCGGGATCGACCTCGACTTCGCCGTCGAGGTGCGCCACGTGCGGCGGGACCACGTCACCGGCACGCTCGGCGACGGGCGGGGGCGGATCCGCATCGACACCGGCTCCGGAACAGTACGGCTCCTGAAGAACTAGTGTCCTGTAACAGTGATTATGGACATAAGTCACGAGGGTCCGTGAGCCTTGAGCGTGCGTTGTGCGAAGCGTGCGATGCTGGCGAGGATCTCGTCAGCGGTCTTGACCCAGACGTAGGGCTTGCCGGTCCTGTTGTGGACGTCGATGAACTCGCGGATCGCGTCGACGAGCTCGCGCACGCTGCGGTGCACGCCACGGCGGAGCTTCTTTGTGGTGAGCGCCGAGAACCAGCGTTCCACCAGGTTCATCCACGAGGAGTAGGTCGGGGTGTAGTGGAAGTGGAAGCGGGGATGACGCTCGAGCCAGCGCCGGATGAGGGCGCTCTTGTGGGCGCTGGCGTTGTCGAGGATGATGTGGACCTCGAGGTCGTCGGGCACGTTGGTGTCGAGTTCGTTGAGGAAGATGCGCAGCTCGCGGGCTCGCTGCCGAGAGAAGGTCCGCGCCGTCACCTTGCCGGACTTCACGTTCAGGGCCGCGTACAGAGACGTGGTGCCGCAGCGCTTGTAGTCGTGCGTACGCCGCTCGACCTGTCCGGGCTGCAGTTGCAGGAGCGGCGCCGTGCGGTCGAGCGCCTGGATCTGCGGCTTGACGTCGACGCAGAAGACCACGGCGTGGTCGGGCGGGTTCAAGTAGAGCCCGACGATGTCGCGGATCTTCTCGATGAGCAGCGGATCGGGGGAGAGCTTGAACGTCTCGTCCAGGTGCGGCTTGAGGCCGAACGCACGCCAAATCCGACTGACGCTCATGTGACTCAGGCCCGTGGCCTTGGCCATGTCCCGGCTGCTCCAGTGCGTCGCCCCTTCCGGGGTGCTCTCGAGCGTGCGCACGATCACGTCCTCGACGTGGTCGTCCGTGACCTGGCGCGGGGCGCCGGGCCGGGGTTCGTCCATGAGGCCGGCCACGCGGTCCTCGACGAAGCGGCGTCGCCACCTGCCGACCGTGGCCGGCGCCACCCGCACGCGCCGCGCCACCGTCGTGTTGTCCTGACCCGCCGCGCAGGCCAGGATCATGCGCGCCCGTTGCGCCAGCGCCGACGCGCTCCGACGGCGTCGCGCCAACGACTCCAGCTCACGCCGTTCCTCATCACTCAGAATCAACTCGGCCTTGGGGCGACCCGTGCGCATATGCCTCCTGGTTCAGGGGTTGCCCCAACCTACCGCGCCATTGCTACGGCACCGCGATTTATGGCGAACACTTCTGTTACAGGACACTAGCAGGGGGGTCGGCGAGCGCTCAGCCGCGGGCGCGGCGGGTCCAGGGGCGGGGGGTCTTCCTCCGCTCCTTGAGGGCCTCGATCCAGAAGTCGCTGCCTCCGCCCTCGAGGTGCTCGACGCCGCACGAGCCCTGGATGCGCTGCATCCCACGGCGCACGATGGCGAGCCCGATCCCCGTGCCGGGGTGGTCGCCGCCTTCCGCCAGGCGCTCGAAGACGCGGAAGATCCGGTCCTCCTGCCCCTCGGGGATGCCGATGCCGTTGTCCTCCACGTGCACGCGCACGCGGTTGTCGAGCTCCTCGACGCGTAGCATCACCTCGGGCTTCCGGTCGCGCGGCACGAACTTCACCGCGTTGGACAGGAGGTTGGCCAGCACCTGGACGAGCGCCGTCTGGCTGCCGAGGACGGGCGGCAGGCGCTGGGGCACGTGCACGCGCGCGCCGCGCTCGCGCACGTCGGCGTCGACGTGCTGGAGGGCGTGCTCGACCACGGTGGACAGCTCCACGGGGCGCATCTCCATCTTTTCGAAGGTGAGGCGGCTGTACGCGAGCAGGTCCGTGATCAGGCGCTCGGCCTGACGCCCGGAGCCGATGATGCGGCGCGTGTAGTCGCGCGCCTCCTCCGGAATGTGGTCGCCGTAGTTCTGCAGCATCGCGTGCGCGAAGCCCTGCATCGTGCGCAGGGGAGCGCGCAGGTCGTGCGAGACGGAGTAGGCGAACGATTCGAGCTCCTGGTTCGTCTGCTGGAACTGCTGCGCCAGCCTGCGGTAGCGTGATTCGCTGTCGCGCAGCGCCTCCTCCGCCTCGAGGCGCTCGAGGAACTGGGAGAGGATCGTGGCCAGGCTCGCGCCGAGCCGGAGCCAGCGCTCCTCCTCCTCGCGCGGCTCCGTGTCCACCACGGTGAGCGCGCCGGAGACGGCGCCGGACGTCGAGAGCGGGAAGGACGCCCACAGGTACGGGTCGAGGGCGAGCAGCGCCTTGTGCGTGGACTCGCGCCGGTGGGCCACGTCCCGCACGACCACCGAGCGCCCGGTCTGCACGGCCGAGCCGGTTGGCGTCTGGTGCACGGGGACCTCGAAGCGCGCCGTCCTGCCGAGGTCCGTGCCGTGCGCCGCCGTGAGGACGAGCCTGTCCCGCGCGTGGTCGAGGCGCTCCAGGAGGACGACGGGCGCCTCCATCGCCTGGGCCACCGCTTCCAGGACCGGAGCCGCGGCCTCCTCGAGCGACTCGCTGGCGAGCGTGAGCTCCGCGACCCGGTAGAGCGCGGCGAGCTCTTCGTTGCGCTGGGCCAGGGAGCTCCGGGCCCGGTGCTCCGGAGTCCGGTCGACGAGGAAGCCGTCGGCACGCACGTGGCCGTTGTCCGGGTCGTGGACGACGGTGACGCTCGCTCGGATCTGCACCGAGGAGCCGTCGGGTCGCCGCACCTCGTATTCCCGCTTGAAGCTGTCCCCGTCCCGGCGGCGCCCCAGGTCCTCCCACGCGGCCTCCCGGTCCTCGATGTTCAGGAGGAGAGGAGGCCAGAGGTGGCGGTCCGTGAGGAGCGTGGTGGGGTCGTGGCCCAGCACGGTCGAGCTCGCCGGGGACACCTGGATCAGCCTGCGTGCGGTCACGTCCACCGAGAAGAAGACGTCCCGCAGGTTCGAGAAGAGCTGCTCGAGCTCGCGGGTCTTGGCCTCGAGCGCCCCGAGCGTCCGGCGTCGCTCGACCCGGTCGCGCACGCGCTGCTCGGCGATCTGGAGACGCACGTCGAGGAGGCGCGGAGCTACGGGCTTGCGCACGAAGTCGTCCGCGCCGGCCATCAGCACCTCGCGTACGGCTTCCGGATCCTCCCGCCCCGTGACGATGACGATGACGGGGTCCTCGCCCCACGGGTGTCGGCGGAGCTTCCTGCAGAGGTCGACGCCGTCCATCCCGGGGAGCATGAGGTCGAGCAGGATCAGCGGCGCGGGCGCCTCCTCGAACGCGGCCCACGCCGCCTCTCCGTTGGCGCACGACGTGACGGCGTAGCCGCGCGCGCGCAGGATCTCGGAGAAGAACCAGCGCTCGCCCGCGTCGTCCTCGACCACGAGCACGCGCATCCCCGCGCCGTGGGGGCGCACCACACTGTCGGTGTCGCGCTGCACGATGGGCGAGTCAGTCACGGCCGTGCGGTCGGAGGGGTAGGGGGCATCGGTCAAATGCCGGGCTGTCGACTTGAGGCGCCGTGGGGGTCGTCCTCCGGGAGCCAGGGTGAGCTGGGGGGCATCTGGCGGGGCCCATCACCGGCTGCGAAGAACGTGGGCGTTCCGTTCACCGCCATCAACCTAAGGGTCTCCGCGCGCGCGCCACCAGCCATTCCTGCCGGGTGCTTTTTCGACGGGGCGTCCGCCGCCAGGTTGTCGGCGCGCTTCGTCACCGCATTTCCGGAGGTCCAGACGTGTCATCCGATCCGTTCCGATTCCACCACCCGGTCGAGGTACGCTTCAAGGACATCGACGTCGGCGGCCACGCCCACCACTCCCACGCCTTCGTCTACTTCGAGGAGGCGCGGGCGAGCTACTGGCGGGAGGTGGCCGGGCGCGCCGGGCTGGACGACATCGACTACATCCTCGCGGAGGCGGAGGTGCGCTGGCACCGACGCGTGCTCTGGCCGCAGACCCTCTCCGTGGGGGTGCGCGTGAGTCGCCTGGGGAAGAAGCACTTCGAGATGGAGTACGAGGTGCTCGGAGCGGACGGGGCGCGGCTCCAGACCGGCCGCACGGTGCAGATCATGTACGACTACGAGGCCGGCCGCACGGCCTCGATCCCGGACGACGTCCGCGCCGCCATCGAGGGCTTCGACGGTCCCTTCGGGGCCGGCGGAAGGCCGCCCGCACCATAGTGTTCCGGCCCTCGGCACTCGGTTGCCCGCGGCGTCTGCGTCCGGGTACATTGGCACGTTTCCGGCCCCCCGGACCCGTCGGAGGCGGACCTCGGGGTGCGCCCGAGGTTTATGCAGGGTAGGCGACGTCCGGTCGGCGCGGACGGCCCGCGCGGTACCAGAGCGGGGGAGACCCCAGGGAGATCAGGACGATGGTTCGAGGTACCAGGCTGATTCTGAGCTGCCTCGCGGCGGCGGCGGTCGCGGTGCCGGCCGCTCGGTTGCAGGCCCAGGACATGGGGCGCTACCGCGTCCTCATCCCGAACTTCCAGCCCCTGCAGGGGGCGAAGAACGACTTCGGCGAGGACGCGGCGAAAGATCTCCGTGAGCTGGTCAACGGGCTGGCGACGCACCAGCCGATCGAGAAGAAGGAGATCGAGCAGAGCCTCAAGGGCTTCAAGATGAAGATGGAGGAGCTGGACTGCGTGCGGACGCGCCAGCTCGCCTCCCAGATGAACGCCCAGGTGGCGCTGTGCGCGAGTTACACCCAGGAGAACGGCCAGTACGTCGTCGACGCGGAGTTCTGGGACATCGCGTCGAGCGAGTCGTTCAAGGTCGACCCGACCACGGTCGGACCGAAGGAGGACCAGAAGGCCGCGCAGCACATCTTCGACCAGTTCGACGGGTACGTGCAGCAGGTGCGCTTCGCGCAGTTCTGCGGTGAGTACGCCCAGAGCCAGCAGTGGGAGAACGCGCTGCGCAACTGCGACCAGGCGCTCGAGCTGAACCCGGACGCGGTGGGGACGCGCTACCAGCGCGCCCGCATCCTCTACGAGACGGACCGCTATCCCGAGGCGCTCACCGAGCTCGAGAAGGTCCTGCAGCTCAGCCAGTTCCACGAGGACGCGCTCCAGCTCGCGGGTTACATCTCCGCCAAGCAGGGAGACGACGCCGAGGCGCTCGACTACTACTCCAAGTACCTGGAGCTGAACCCGGGCAACGCGAACGTGCGCATGAAGATCGCGTACGACCTGGCCCAGGCGGGCGATCCGGGCGGCGCGATGCAGCTCATCCAGGAGGGTCTGGACGTCGACCCGGACAACATCGATCTCTGGGAGCAGTACGGCGGGTACGCCTTCGCCAGGGCCCTGGAGATCAACCAGGACTCTTCGGTCGGCCAGGAGGACGACTCCGGCACGGTGGCGCCCGAGGCGGTGGAGTACTTCCGCAAGGCCATCCAGGCGTACCAGAAGGTGTTCGAGGCCAAGGGCCCCGACACGCCGGTCGGGCACCTGCGCAACATCATCGCCGCGTACGTCCAGCTCGACGAGCTCGACGAGGCGATCTCCATGGCGGCGCGCGCCCTCGAGACGCACCCCCAGGAGGACCAGCTCTGGTCGATCTACGCGGACGCGCTCCAGCGCGCCGGCAAGCTCGACGAGGCGATCGCGGCCCTCGACCGGGTGAAGGGGATCAACCCCAGCTACCCCAACGTCAGCCTGCGACAGGGCAACTGGCTCATCCAGGCCGGCCGCATCGACGACGCCGTGGCGGTGCTCAAGGAGGCGGTGGCGGGGAGCCAGGACCAGGCCGACGTGGCGGCGCGCCTGATCTTCGCCGACGCGTACCAGAACGGCATCCAGAAGGAGAAGTTCCAGTACGCGGTGGACGGGCTGACGGCCGCCAAGCAGCTGCCGAACCTCAGCTCGATGATGATCAGCCAGCTCAACTTCTGGCACGGCTACGCGCTGTACACGGGCGGCGTGAAGGAGCAGGAGCCGCAGACGCCCGAGACGGCGAAGTCGACGCTCCCGAAGTTCCAGGAGGCCGTGAAGCTCTTCGAGAAGGGCGAGGAGTACGCGGCGTCGCAGCCTTCGATCACGCTGTCGCAGTTCCTCAAGAACGCGAACACCTACATCGAGATCCAGCAGGCGATCCTGAAGCGCACCGGAGGCTGACGACTCCGGCACGCGTCGCAGACGCCGGCAGACGCCGGCTGACGCACGAGCGCCGCGGGGCCCCCGGGTCCCGCGGCGCTTTCGTTCGTCGGAGCCCTGCGCGCACCCCCCGCGGACGCGAGGCCCTGGTGCCGGGTCGCCGTGCCACTCCATCCCACCGACGTCCCGAAGGCCGTCTCGCGGCCGGAGGCAATTCCGTCGGAATCCGAACGAAAACCGAAAGTCCATCGTGCCGCGTTAATCCGCCCGTGACGCGCACTTTCGGAGGGCCATAGGCTCCGGGCCGCCCCCAAAGAATTCACAAAAAAGGACCCTTGACGCCCCGGTCCACTTCCGCGTATTATGGCTCCACGGTATCCCATCTCAACCCACCTCATCCCACTTCCGGAGTCCGGCGGAGCGTTTCTTGGGCGCTTTTCGGGGGCGGTACGAGCACCAGATGGACGAGAAGGGGCGCGTCAGCCTCCCCTCGGCGTTCCGCCGGGGCGAGTCCGACGAGCGCTTCGTGCTCCTCCAGTGGGAGAAGCCGTACCTGACGCTCTTCCCGGAGGGCAAGTGGGCCGAGATCGAGGACCGCCTGGACGACTACCGGAAGTCGGGCGCCGAGGCGATGAACCACGTCCGCCTGATCTACGAGAAGCTCGCGGAGGTCGGACCGGACAAGCAGGGGCGCATCCTCGTGCCGGCGCCGCTGCAGGACGCCGGCGGGCTGAAGGGGACGATCCTCCTCCTGGGCGTGCGCGACCGCGTCGAGCTGTGGGATCCGACCACCTACGACAAGGTCGTCCACGAGCAGGCCGGCGACTTCGCGCAGTTCGCGCACAGGCTGTTCGGATGACGGCGCCCGGCTACCACGCGCCCGTCCTGGCCGAGGAGACGGTGGCCTTCCTCGCGCCGTCCGGGGAGGGGCTCCTCCTCGACGGGACGGTGGGCGGTGGGGGGCATACGCGCCGCATCCTCGAGGCGTGCAGCGGGTGCAGGGTGATCGCGGTGGACCGGGATCCCGAGGCGATCGACGAGGCCCGCGCCTCCCTCGGGGAGCTCACGGAGCGCGTCCGCTTCCTGAACCGGCGCTACGACGAGGCCCTCGACGACGCGGAGATCCGCGACCGCGGCCTGGAAGGGGCGCTCCTCGACCTCGGCGTCAGCTCGCACCAGCTCGACGAGGAGTCCCGCGGGTTCGCCTTCCGCCGCGGGGTCGTCCTGGACATGCGCATGGACCCCACCCAGGAGGAGGACGCCGCGCGCTTTCTCGCCGAGGCCGACGAGGAGCGTCTGACGCGCGTCTTCCGCGAGCTGGGTGAGGAGCCGCGCGCTCGCCGGCTCGCGCGTGAGATCGTGAAGCGCCGGGCCACCGAGCCCCTGCGTACGAGCGACGACCTCGTGGCCGCGCTGACCGTCGCCATGGGGCGCTCGCCCACGGCGCAGGACAAGGCGAGGGTCTTCCAGTCCGTGAGGCTCGCCATCAACGCGGAGCTCGACTCGCTCGAGCGTGGGCTGCCGGCGATCCGCGACCGGCTGAAGGACGGCGGGGTGCTCGTCGTGATCGCCTACCACTCGCTCGAGGACCGGCTGGTCAAGAACGCCTTCCGGGACTGGAGCCGTGCCTGCGTGTGCCCGCCCGAGGCGCCCGTGTGCACCTGCCGCGGCAAGCCGTTGGGCGAGACGCTGACCCGCAAGCCGGTCCGCCCCGGGGACGCGGAGGTCGCGGCCAACCCCCGCTCGAGGAGCGCGCGGCTGCGCGCCTGGCGGAGGGCCGCATGAAGGGGCTGGCCTCCCTCCTGCGCGCGGCCGTCACCGTGGCGGTGCTCCTCGGCTCGCTGGGCCTCGTCACCTGGCGCCAGAGCCGCGCCTTCGAGGCCGCCGCCCGCCTGGACGACGTCCGCAGGCAGATCTCCGTAGCGGAGGCCGAGCACGTGGAGCTGGAGCGCCACATCCAGGTGCTGGAGAGCAGGACGCACGTGGTGCCGGCGGCCCGGGCGCGCCTGGGCATGCACACCGCGACGACGTCGGAGCTGGTCATCCTTCCGGGAGACGTGAACCCGTGAGCCGCAAAGAGCCCGTCCACAGTCGCGCCGCCTGGCGTCGTCGCCTCGTCCTGGCCGGTTGGATGGCCGCCGCCGCCGTGCTGTGCGTGCGCGCCGCCCAGGTCCAGGTGCTGGAGGGGGCGGAATGGCAGGATATGGCCGAGTCCCAGCACACCACGGACAAAGAGGTCGTCGCGGCGCGCGGTGCGGTGCTCGATCGGGACGGCGCACAGCTCGCGGTGTCCCGCGAGGTCTACCGCGTCAGCGTGGCGCCTGGAGAGATCCTCGACGTCGACTCCACGCGCGCGCTCCTGGCCGATGCGCTGGAGCTCTCCCCGCAGGGCGCCCGCCGCCTGGTGGACCGGGGCCGGCGCTGGGTCGTGGCTCCCGGGCGCTATCCGCCGACCGTGCGCGATCGCCTCTCCGGCGTGCGCGGCGTCTACCTCGACCGCGAGCTCGAGCGCTTCCATCCGCACGGCGACCTGGCCCGGGGCGTGATCGGCACCTTCCTCGACGGGGATGGGCAGGGGGGGATCGAGCAGGCCTTCGACGACGTTCTGAGCGGCCGCTCCGGACGCGAGGTGGTGGCGCGCGACAACCTGGGAAGGCCGATCCCGGGCGAGACGCTCCTGGTGCGCGCGCCCCGCGCGGGCGGACAGGTCGTGCTCACGCTCGACCTGGACCTCCAGGAGATCGCGCGCCAGGCGCTCCAGGAGGCGATCGACGGGAGCCAGGCGCGCGGCGGCGACGTGCTCATCACGGACCCCATGACCGGCGAGATCCTCGCGCTGGTGTCCATGCGCGACGGCAAGACCGCCGGGCTGGGCGCGATCAACACGCCCTACGAGCCGGGCTCGACGCTGAAGCCGTTCACGGTCGCCGGGATGCTCGACCGGCACCTCGCCCGCCTGACCGACTCGGTGGATGTCGGGGACGGCACCTGGACGGTGGCGGGGCGCACGCTGCACGACGTGCACGCCGAGGGGCACATGACGATCGCCGACGCGCTGCGCGTGTCGTCCAACGTGGGGATCGCCAAGTCCGCCCAGGTGCTCGCGCCGGGCGATCAGTACGAGAACCTGCGCGACTTCGGCTTCGGCGCGGCCACCGGGATCGAGCTCCCGGGCGAGGTCGGCGGTACGCTGCGTCGCCCCGATCGCTGGTCGGCGCAGTCGCCCGCGTCGCTCGCGATCGGCTACGAGATCGGGGTCACGCCCATCCAGATGGCGATGGCGTACGGCGCGCTCGCCAACGGAGGGCTGCTCATGGAGCCGCGCCTGATCCGCGAGGTGCGTGACCCGGACGGCGACGTGGTGGAGCGGCGCGAGCCCCAGGTCGTGCGCCGGGTCGTGGACGCCGACGTGGCCCGCTCGGTGAGCCGCGTGCTCGTGGACGTCGTCGAGGACGGCACCGGCACGCGGGCCCGGCTCGGCGCCTTCGCGGTGGCCGGCAAGAGCGGGACGTCGCGCGCGTACGACCCGGAGAACGGATACGCCGCCGGGCACTACGCGTCCTTCGTCGGCTTCTTCCCCGCCGAGGCGCCGCAGCTCGTCATCTTCGTCAAGCTCGAGAACCCGAAGGGCACGTACTACGGCGGTGCCGTGGCCGCGCCGGTCACGCGGGCCACGATGGAGGCCGCCCTGGCGGCTCGCGGCACGCCGCTGGACCGGGAGAAGCTGCTGCGCGCCGCCCGCTCCGGGATCAGCCGGCCGGCGCCTACGCCCGTGACCTTCGCGGCGCAACCGTTCGACCCGCCGGTGCCGCCGGCGGACGATGGCGGCCCGGACTCCGCGGAGGACGGGGACGCCACGGCCTCCCGCGTCCCGGTGCCGGACGTGAGCGGCCTCCCCACGCGCACCGCGGTGCGCCGCCTGCACGCGCTCGGGCTGCGCGTGGCGGAGGAGGAGCGGGGGGACGTCGTCGGCACCTTCCCGCCGGCCGGGGAGAGGGTGGCGCCGGGCGACACGGTGCGGCTTCGCGTCCGACGGAGGTCGGATGGCTGAAGCGCGCGTCAGCCTGGGAACCGTGAGCCGAGTCCTCCGGTCCGCCGGCCTCCTCCGGGGCGAGCGCGGCCCGGAGGACGTCGCCGTATGGGGGGTGAGTCAGGACTCCCGCTCGGTGCGCCGCGGGGACCTCTTCCTCGCGTGGAAGGGCACCGCGGCGGACGCGCACGACTTCGTCGCGCAGGCCGCCGCGGCCGGCGCCGTGGCCGCTGTCGTCGAGCATCCGGTCGACGCCGACCTCCCGCAGCTCGTCGTCTCGGACGGCCGGCGCGCCGCCGCGATCGCCGCCCACCACGTGATGGGCGCGCCCTCCGAGCGCATGACCGTGGTCGGCGTGACCGGAACGAACGGGAAGACGACGACCGCGATCATCGCGCGCCACCTCCTGAGCGCGCTCGGCCCCGCCGCCGCTGTGGGCACGCTCGGCGTGGTGGACGACCGCGGCGTGCGTCCGGGGACGGAGGGTCTGACCACGCCGGGCCCGGTGCAGGTGGCGGTCTGGCTGTGGGAGCTGGCCAACGACGGGATGCGCGCCGTGGTCATGGAGGCCTCGTCGCACGCGCTCGACCAGCGGCGCCTGGACGGGGTGCGCTTCGCGATGGGCGTGTTCACGAACCTCACGCAGGACCACCTGGACTACCACGTGGACCTGGCGTCGTACTTCGGCGCGAAGGCCCGCCTCGTGGACCTCGTGGCCGAGCGCGGCGCGCTCATCGTGAACCGCGACGACCGCGCGTGGGACGAGCTCGACGTGCGCGGCAGGGTGCTGCGCACCTTCTCGGTGGACGCCGAGGCGGACGTGCGGGCGGAGCAGGTCCGCCTCAGCGCCGCCGGCGCCCGCTTCACGCTCGTGGTGGACGGCGCGCGCGCCGAGGTGTCGCTGCCTCTGCGCGGCGCGTACAACGTCGAGAACGCGCTGGCCGCGGCGGCGATCGCAGCGGCCGCGGGGATGGTCGTGGAGGAGATCGCGGCGCGGCTGGCCTCGGCGCCGCAGGTGAGCGGGCGGCTCGAGGCGGTGCTCTCCGATCCCTTCTCGGTGCTCATCGACTTCGCGCACACCCCGGACGCGCTCGAGGGCGCGCTCGGCGCCGTGAGGCCTCTCACCGACGGAAGGCTGATCGTGCTCTTCGGCGCCGGTGGCGACCGGGACCGCGCGAAGCGTCGGCCGATGGCCGAGGCCGTGCGCCGCTTCGCGGACGTCGTCGTCCTGACGTCCGACAACCCGCGCACCGAGGACCCCGAGCGCATCCTCGACGACCTGGCCGTGGGGCTCGAGGGCGCGGCCTACACGCGCATCGCGGACCGGCGCGCGGCGATCCGCCACGCGCTCTCCGTCGCGCGCCCCGGGGACACCGTGGTGCTCGCCGGGAAGGGGCACGAGACCTACCAGGTGATCGGCCGCGAGAAGCGGCCCTTCGACGAGCGCGTGATCGTGCGCGAGTGCCTGGCGGAGCTCGGCGCCGCGTGAGCGCGTTCACCTGGACGGACGCGACCGTGCGCGAGGCGCTGGGACTGCGCCTGGACCGTGCCATCGAGGGGATCGAGTACACGGGCGTGTCCACGGACTCGCGGGCGCTCGAGGCGGGCGACCTGTACGTGGCGCTCGTGGGCGACCGCTTCGACGGGCACGACTTCGTGGCGGACGCGATCGCGGCGGGTGCCCGCGGCGCCGTCGTCTCCCGCATCGTCGAGGGCGAGGGCACCACGCCCCTCTACCCGGTGGCCGATACCCTCGTCGCGCTCGGCTCGCTGGCCTCGTACCGGCGGGCCGGGCTCTCCGCGCCGGTCGTCGGGATCACCGGCTCGGCCGGGAAGACCACCACCAAGGAGCTGACCCGCGGCGCGCTCGCCGGTGCGCTGCGCGTGCACGCGACCCGCGGCAACCTGAACAACCGCATCGGGCTTCCGCTCACGCTCCTGAGCACGCCGGCCGACGCCGAGGTGGTCGTGCTCGAGCTGGGCACGAACGAGCCCGGCGAGATCGCCGCGCTCGCCCAGGTGGCCCGTCCGGACATCGGCGTCGTGATCACGGTCGGCGAGGCCCACCTGGAAAAGCTCGGGAGCCTCGAGGGCGTCCTCCAGGAGAAGCTGGACCTCCTGCGCGGCCTCGCCGAGGGCGGACGCTGCGTGGTGGGTGACGACCCGGAGACGCTCGTCGCCGCGGCCCGCGCCATCTGCCCGTCCGTGCGCGTGGCCGGGTGGGGCGAGCACGCGGACGCGGACCTGCGCCCCGCGGACGTAGAGGTGGACGCGTTCGGCGCGTACGACTTCCAGTGGCGGAAGAAGAGGGTGCGCCTGAACGTCGCGGGCCGGCACGCCGTCGTGGACGCCCTGCTCGCGCTGGCCGTCGCCGACCTCGTGGGCGTGTCGCCCGAGCGCGCGGTGGCCGGCCTCGCCGGGGTCTCGTCCGGGAGCATGCGTGGCGAGGTGCGGCGCATCGGGGACCTGACCGTCGTGGTCGACTGCTACAACGCGAACCCGCCCAGCGTGCGCGCCGCGCTCGACCTGCTCGAGGCCCGCGCCGCCGGCCGCAAGGTGGTGGTCCTGGGCACGATGCTCGAGCTCGGCGACGCCTCGGAGCGCCTCCACCGCGAGGTGCTCGCCGACGCGATGGCACGCGAGGTCGACCTGGTGGTCGCCACCGGCGCCTTCGAGCACGCGGCCGACGAGGCCGGCGGGCGCGACGACGACCGGCTGATCACCGCGCCCGACTGGCAAAGCGCGTATCCCGCGCTGCGCGACCGGCTCGGCGGCGACGAGGCCGTCTTGCTCAAGGCGTCGCGCGGCGTGGCGATGGAGGGGATCCTCGCGCTGCTCGAGGCGGACTTCGCGAGGGCGGCGGAGGCTGGCGACTGATGCTGTACCACCTCCTCCCGCGCTTCGCGAACATCAGCATCGTCTTCAACCTCTTCGGCTACATCACCTTCCGCGCTGCGGGGGCGGTGGTGACGTCGCTCCTGGTCGCCTTCCTCGTGGGGCCATGGGCCATCCGCTGGCTCGCCTCGCTCGACGTCGGGCAGATCGTGCGCGCCACCAGCCTCGAGACCCACCTGGAGAAGGCCGGCACGCCCACGATGGGCGGGGTGATCATCATCGCCGCGGCCACCCTCTCCACGCTCCTGTGGGCCAAGCTCACGAACTGGTACACGATGCTGTCGCTCGCCGCCCTCCTGTGGATGGGCGGGATCGGGTTCCTCGACGACTACCTCAAGGTCGTGCGCAAGCACAGCCGCGGCCTGATCGCGCGCTACAAGATGATCGGGCAGGTGACCTTCGCCGTAGCGCTGGGCGTGCTCCTGCTGGCCCATCCGATCTCGAACCTGCCGAGCACGGTCACGAGCGTCCCCTTCTTCTCCGACTACGCCGCGGTCTTCTGGGCGCCGGCGTTCGTCGTATTCATCGCGATCGTCGTCTCCGGCACCTCGAACACCGTCAACCTCACGGACGGGCTCGACGGGCTGGCTGCGGGGCTCACCGCCATCGTGGTCGGGACCTTCGGGATCCTGGCCTACATCGAGGGCCGCGTCGACACCTCCCGCTACCTCGGGCTCTTCTACCTCCCGGGGGCAGGGGAGTTGTCGATCTTCGCGGCCGCGCTCGGCGGCGCGGCGATCGGCTTCCTGTGGTTCAACGCGCACCCCGCCGAGGTCTTCATGGGAGACACCGGCTCGCTCTCCCTGGGCGGCGCCATCGGCGTGATGGCGATCCTGCTCAAGGTCGAGTTCCTCCTCGTGTATCGCGGGGGGCGTGTTCGTGATGGAAGGCGTCTCGGTGATCCTGCAGACGTCGTGGTTCAAGTACACGTCGCGCCGCTACGGAGAAGGGCGGCGAATCTTCCTGATGGCCCCCATCCACCACCACTTCGAGAAGCTCGGCTGGCCCGAGACGAAGGTGGTCGTGCGCTTCTGGATCCTCGGCATCCTGTTCGCGATGCTCGCGCTCAGCACGCTGAAGATCCGTTAGCGCATAGGATGCGACATGGCCGACGTGCGTGGCGCGAAGGTAGCTGTGGTCGGACTCGGGGCCAGCGGCAAGGCCGCGGCCCGGTTGGTTCTCGCAAAGGGAGGTGAGGCCTATGTCTCGGATTCGCGCGCTGATGCCCAGACTGCAGCTGGTGGAGCCGAGCTGCGAGGACTGGGCGCCGACGTGGAGGTCGGAGGACACGACGTCGAGCGCATGGCGCGAGCCGACCTCGTCGTCGTCAGTCCCGGAATCCCCCCGGACGCTCCGGTGCTGCGCGCCCTCGGGGAGCGCGGCGTACGCTGGATCTCCGAGCCGGAGCTCGCCGTTCGGTTCTTCTCTGGTCCACTGATTGCAGTCACCGGGACCAATGGAAAGACGACGACGACCCTGCTGGTGGCGCACCTGCTCGAGGCGGCCGGACTCCGTGCTGCGGTGGGCGGTAACGTGGGCGGAGGCCTCGCGCCGGCCGCGTCGGAGCTCGCGCTCCTGGACGAGCCGCCGGATTGGTACGTCCTCGAGATGAGCTCCTACCAGCTCGCCGGGATCGAGCGCTTCCGCGCCGACATCGGGGTGGTGACGAACCTCTCCCCGGACCACCTGGACCGCTACGGGAGCGTGCAGGCCTACTACGCCGACAAGGCTCGCCTCTTCGAGAACGCGGACGCCTCCAGCCGCTGGGTCCTCCCCGAGGCGGACGCCGAGGTGGAGAGGCTCGTCGGCGAAGCGCCGGGCACGCGCTACCGCTTCGCACCCGAGGACCGCGGTGGCACGCACGCGTTCGTGCGCGACGGCGCGATGGTCCTCGAGCTGCACGGGGAGGAGACCCTCCTCCCGGTGTCCGACCTCCCGCTCCTGGGCCGCCACAACCAGCTCGACGCGCTCGCCGCGGCGCTCACGGCGCGCATGGCCGGCGCCGGCGCCGTGGGGATCGCGGACGGCCTGCGCACCGCCCGCCCCCTCCCGCACCGCCTCGAGCCCGTCGCGGAAGCGCACGGCGTCCTGTGGGTGAACGACTCCAAGGCCACGAACGTGGCCGCGACACGCAGCGCGCTCGAGAGCCTCTCCCGCCCCGTGGTCCTCCTCCTGGGCGGCAAGGACAAGGGCGAGGACTTCCGCACGCTCCGCTCCGCGCTCGCCGGCCGCGTGCGGGCGGTGGTCGCCTTCGGCGCCGCGGGCGAGCGCATCGCGCGGGAGCTCGAGGGCGCCGCGCCGCTCTCGCTCGAGACGGGGCCGTTCGCCGAGGTGGTCGCCGCGGCCGCCGACCGCGCCGTGGAGGGCGACATCGTGCTCCTCTCACCCGCGTGCTCGAGCTTCGACATGTTCCAGAACTACGAGGAGCGCGGGCGCCGGTTCGCCGCGCTCGCCGGGAAGATGGCCTGATGCCGGCGCGCCCCGTCGACGTGGCCCCGCAGCGCCCGATCACGCTCCCGGACTCCGGCCTGGGGCGGGGGTGGGAGCCGACGGCGATCGTGATCCTCACGCTCCTCCTCCTCTCCTTCGGGCTGGTGACCCTGTACAGCGCCTCGTCCGTCCTCGCGCTGCGCGAGCACCGCCCGGATACGTGGTACGTGCTGCGCCAGGCGGGCGGCGCCGCGGTCGGCCTGGTCGCGCTCGCCCTGATGGCCGCGATCCCCTACCGGGCGTGGTCGCGGCTGGCGTGGCCGCTCTACTGGGTGTCGGTCGCGTTCCTCGTCGTGGTCGTGCTCCCGTGGACGCACGGGATCGCGCCCGAGATCAACGGCGCGCGCCGGTGGCTGCGCCTGGGGGTGACGATCCAGCCGTCGGAGTTCGCGAAGATCTCGATCATCGTGTGGACGGCGGCGATCGCGGTGAAGAAGGCGAAGAGCGAGCACTTCCGGAGCCTGTCGCTGGGCCTCGGCCCGTTCTTCCTGATGTGGGGGATCCTCCTCCTCCCGGTCGCGCTCGAGCCGGACCTCTCCACCGCGGTGCTCATCGCGCTGCTCGGCGTCCTGGTGGTGTTCGCGGCCGGAGCGCGCTTCGCGCACTTCGTCTTCCTGGGGGTGGCCGCCGTGCCCCTGCTCTGGTACGAGCTCGGCGTCGGCTTCCGCGCCCAGCGCATCGCCGCCTTCCTCCACCCGACCGTCGACCCGACGGGCGCCGGCTTCCAGGTGCGGCAGTCGCTGGTGGCGCTCGGCTCGGGCGGCCTCACCGGCGTCGGCTTCGGCGAGGGCCGGCAGAAGTTCGGCTTCCTCCCCTACGCCCACAACGACTTCATCTTCGCGATGGTGGGCGAGGAGTGGGGGCTCCTGGGCGTCGCGTTCCTGGTGTCGCTCTACCTCGCGATCATCATGATCGGCTTCCGCGTCGCGGGGCGCGCGCCCGACCTCTTCGGCGAGCTGCTGGCGATCGGCGTGACGAACCTCATCGCCCTGCAGGCCGTGCTGCACATGGCCGTGGGGCTCGGGCTCGTCCCCCCGACCGGCCTCGCCCTCCCGCTGGTGTCGTACGGGCGCTCCAACCTGATCGTGACGCTCGCCGCGCTCGGGATCCTGATCTCGGTCGCCCGGGCCGCGCCCGGTGGGAAGGGGGCCCGTGCATGAGCCGGGGCCCGTCGTGGTCGTCTTCTCCGGCGGAGGCACCGGGGGCCACCTCTACCCGGCGCTCGCGCTGGCCGACGCGCTCGTGCGCCAGCGTCCGGACGTGCGCCCGTTCTTCGTCGGCGCGACGCGCGGCCTGGAGGCGCGGGTCCTCCCCGAGCGCGGCGTCGCTCACCTCCTCCTCCCCGTCGAAGGCTTCGCGCGGGGGAGCGGCCTCGCGGGCGTGCGTGCGCTCCCGGCGCTCGGCCGCTCGCTGCTGCGCGTCGCCGACCTCGCGCGTACCCTGCGCCCGGAGGCGGTCGTGGTGACCGGCGGCTACGCGGGGGGGCCCGCGGGGATCGTGGCGGGCGTGCTCGGCATCCCGCTCGTCCTCCAGGAGCAGAACGCGGTGCCCGGCGTCACCACGCGGCTCCTGAGCCGCTGGGCGTGCCAGATCCACGTCGCCTTCCCCGAGGCGGTCGAGCGACTCCCGGGCCGCGCCCGGACGCGGGCGCGGGTCTCGGGCAACCCGGTGCGCGCGCTCCCCGGGCTGCCACGCGCCCAGGCGCGCGCCGCGTTCGGGCTGCCCGAGCAGGGGTGCGTCGTCCTCGTGAGCGGGGGGAGCCAGGGGGCGGCCGGGATCAACCGGGCGCTCGTCGAGGCCGTGCGCGGCGTGGCGGACGGCGCGCTCGAGCGACCCGAGGGGCTCATCCTCCTCTGGTCGACGGGTCCGCGCCACCACGAGGCCGTCAGGGCGGCGCTGGCGGCGGCGGGCTCGCCCGCGTGGGTGCACGCGCTCCCGTACATCGAGGACGTGCCGGGCGCGCTGGCCGCCGCGGACCTCGCGGTGGGCCGGGCGGGCGCGATGACCACCGCCGAGTTCCTGGAGAGCGGCCTCCCCGCGATCCTGGTGCCGCTCCCGACCGCGGCCGCGGACCACCAGGCGCACAACGCGCGCGCCCTGGAGGCGGCGGGCGCCGCCGTCGTCGCGCCCGAGGCCGGGCTCACCGGCGCGGCGCTGTGGGCGCACGTCGCGCGCCTCGCGGAGGACGCCGATCTCCGCCGCAGGATGGCGGCCGCGGCGCGAGGGCGCGCCCACCCCGGGGCGGCCGCGGCGATCGCGTCCGCCGTCGCGGCGCTCCTTCCCGGAGCGCGGGCATGACCGGCGTCGACGTCGACCTGCGCGCTCTCGCCGCGAAGGGGCCCGTGCACTTCATGGGCGCCGGCGGGGCGGGGATGTGCGCGCTCGCCGAGCTCCTCCTGCGCCACGGCGGGAGGGTGAGCGGGTGCGACCTCAAGGAGTCGCGCGCGCTGTCCGACCTGGAGCGCATGGGCGCCGCCGTGCACCTCGGGCACGCGGCCTCCCACGTCGAGGACGCGTCCGCGCTCGTGGTCACGTCCGCGGTGCCGGTCGACCACCCCGAGCTCCTGCGTGCCATCGAGCGCGGCATCCCGGTGCTGAAGCGCGCGCAGGCGCTGGGCGCCTGGGTCAACCAGGCACGCGTGGTGGCGATCGCGGGCACGCACGGCAAGACCACCACCACCGCGATGGCCACGGAGATCCTGGCCGCCGCGGGGCTCGAGCCCACCGGCCTGGTCGGTGGGCGCGTCTCGGCTTGGGGAGGCAACCTCCGCTTCGGGGGCGGGGAGCTGTACGTCGTCGAGGCCGACGAGTACGACCGCTCCTTCCACACGCTCACCCCCGACGTCGCCGTGGTCACCAACCTGGAGGCCGACCACCTCGACATCTACGGCGACCTCGACGGCGTGCGCGCGGGCTTCCGCAGGTTCCTGCAGGGCGTCCGCGGTGGCGGGCGCGTGGCGGTGTGCGCGGACGACACCGGCGCCTCGGCGCTCCTCGCCGGCATCGCGCGCGGCGGGTACACGTACGGGCTCTCCGCCGGGAGCCGGCTGCGCGCGGTGGACGTCGCGCTCGGGCAGGACGCCACCGAATGCCGCGTCGTCGAGGACGGCACCGACCGCGGCCGGCTGCGCCTGGCGGCGCGTGGGCGGCACAACCTGCGCAACGCCCTGGGAGCGGCCGCCGCGGCGCGCGCCGTGGGCGCGGGGTGGGACGCCATCCGCTCCGCGCTGGAGGGGTTCGGCGGCGTCGGCCGTCGCTTCGAGCGCCTGGGCGACGTCGACGGCGTGCGGGTGGTGGACGACTACGCGCACCACCCGACCGAGATCGCCGCGACGCTGGAGGCCGCGCGCGCGTCCTTCCCCGGCGCGCGCCTGGTGGTGGCCTTCCAGCCGCACCTGTTCTCGCGGACGCGCGACTTCCACCGCGCCTTCGGCGACGCCGTCGCCGCGGCCGACGTCGCGTGGATCACCGACGTCTTCCCGGCGCGCGAGGCGCCCATCCCCGGCGTGACCGGCGCGCTGGTCGCGGACGCCGCCCGCGCCGCGGGAGCGCCCGAGGTGCACTACCATGCGGCGGGCATCGACGAGCTCCCGGCGGCCCTGGCGCCCACGCTGCGTGACGGCGACGTCCTCCTCACCCTCGGCGCCGGCTCGGTGGAGCGGGTGGGCGGCGCGGTCCTCCGCCTCCTCGAGGAGAGGGTCCATGCGTAGGGAGGTGCGGATCGTCGCCTGGACGCTGGTCCTCGGCGGGCTGTGGATGGCCGGCTCCGAGGTGGCGGACGTGCTCCCCTCCATGGAGCTCTTCCGGGTCCGTTCGGTCGTCTTCAGCGGCCTGGACTACCTGGAGCGGGAGGACGCGATGCACCTGCTGCGCCTCGACGTGGACGCGAGCATCTGGAGCGCCACCGACCGGTGGGAGCGTCGCCTGGAGGAGAGCCCGCTCGTGGAGACGGCCCGGGTGCGCCGGCGCATGCCGGGGACGCTTCTGGTGCACGTCACCGAGCGGCGGCCGGTCGCGCTCGTGCCCACGCCGACGCTCGAGCCCGTCGACGCCCGCGGCGTCCGCCTCCCGATCGATCCCGCGGAGCGGCGCCTGGACCTCCCGGTGCTCGTCCTCGACCGGACGCCCGCCCGGCGCACGCGCCTCCTCCCGGCCCGCGGTCGCGAGCTGGCTGCCGAGGTGGCCCGGCTCCAGGACGCGGACACCGCGTTCGCGCAGCTCGTCTCCGAGGTCGCGTGGCAGGACGGGAGCTCGGTGGTCGCCCGGTGGACCGACCCGCAGGTGGACTTCCTGATGGAGCCGGGCGCGTCGCCCGCACGCCTGCGCGAGGGTCTCGCCGCGCTCGCCGACGCGCTCGGACGCGAATCGTCGAAGAAGCCGACGCAGATCGACCTGAGATACGCGGACCAGGTCGTGGTCCGCCGCACACGCTAGCCGCCCCCCGAGGAACCATGCGCGCCAACCTGATCGCCGGCCTGGACATCGGAACCACGAAGACGTGCGCCGTCATCGGCGAGATCGTCGCGGACCCGCGCCGTCCCGGCCTCACCATCCTCGGCGTCGGCCAGGCGCGCACCGGGGGGGTTCGCGGCGACATGGTCACGAACATCGAGGAGATGACGGACTCCATCCGCTCGTCCATCAAGGAGGCCGAGTTGATGGCGGGCGCCACCGTCGACCGCGTCTACGCCGGGATGGGAGGTGACCTCATCCGCGCCTCGACGTCGATGGGCGTGGTGGCGATCGCCGAGGAGGAGGTGAGCGCCGACGACGTGGAGCGCGTGCACGTGGTCGCCCGCGCCGTCGCGCTCCCGCCCGACCGGGAGATGCTGCACGCGATCCCGCAGGAGTACCGCGTGGACCACCAGCGCGGCATCAAGGATCCGCTCGGGATGTCGGGCGTGCGCCTCGAGGCCGAGGTCTTCCTGGTGACCTCCGCCGTCACCGCGGCCACCAACATCCGCAAGGCCGTGAACCGCGCGGGCTACCGCGTGCAGGAGCTCGTGCTCGAGCCGCTCGCCGGCGCGCGCGCCGTGCTCACCGAGGACGAGAAGGAGGTCGGCGTGTGCATGGTGGAGATCGGCTCCTCCACGACGGACCTCGCCGCCTACTACGAGGGGAAGATCCGCCACGTCTCGATCCTCCCGTTCGGCGGCGCCACGCTCACCGCCGACCTGGTGCGCGGACTGTCCATCCCGTACGCCGAGGCGCGGAAGGCCAAGGAGCACTACGCCACGGCCTACGCGCAGCTCGTGGACCCGCGCGAGACCGTGGAGCTCCCCGGACCGTCCCCGAACCAGAAGCGCGCCGTCGCCCGCGAGCTCATCGCGCACATCGTCGAGCAGCGCCTGGACGAGATGTTCGGCCTCGTGCAGCAGGAGCTGCAGGACGCCGACCTCCTCGACCGGCTCGCCGCGGGGATCGTCCTGACGGGGGGCACCGTCGCGCTTCCGGGGATCGTCGAGTTGGCCCAGCAGATCTTCGCCGCGCCCGTGCGCTACGGCGTCCCGCGCGACGGGCTTTACGGCCTCGCCGACTCCGTGGCGCGCCCGAAGTTCAGCATCGCGGCGGGCCTCGCGCTCTGGGGCGCCGACCGCTTCGCCGAGACCGGGGAGGGCGCCTCGACCATCACGTCGGGCGTGCTCACCAAGCTCGGCACCTGGCTCAAAGAGTTCTTTTAGTCCCACTACTCAGGAGGGAGTAGCCACCATGATGATCTTCGAGTTCGAGGAGGCCCCGATCCGGAACGCCCGCATGAAGGTCGTGGGCGTAGGGGGCGCGGGCGGCAACGCCGTCAACCGGATGATCGACGAGGACCTGGAGGGCGTGGAGTTCATCTCGATGAACACCGACGCGCAGGCCCTGAAGAGCGCGCGCTCCCAGGTCACGATCCAGATCGGCAAGAAGCTCACCCGCGGCCTGGGGGCGGGCGCGCGCCCGGAGATCGGCCGCCAGGCGCTCTCCGAGAGCGAGGACGAGGTGCGTGGCGCGCTCGAGGGCGCCGACCTGGTGTTCGTCACCGCGGGGATGGGCGGCGGCACCGGGACCGGCGCGGCCCCGATGGTGGCGGAGATCGCCCGGGACATGGGGGCGCTCGTCATCGGCGTCGTGACCCGGCCGTTCTCCTTCGAGGGGAAGAAGCGGGAGCGGCAGGCGCTGCTCGGCCTGCAGGAGCTCCGGCGGTGCGTGGACACGATGATCGTGGTACCCAACGACCGGCTCCTGGCGGTGGTCCCGAAGGGCACTTCGTTCCGGGATGCGCTAAAAAAGGCCGACGAGGTGCTCCTGAACGCCACGCAGGGCATCAGCGACCTGATCCGGGTCACGGGCGAGGTGAACGTCGACTTCGCGGACGTGCGCACGATCATGGCCTGCAGGGGCCCGGCCCTCATGGGAACGGGCTTCGGCGAGGGTGACAACCGTGCCCAGGAGGCTGCTCAGGAGGCCATCTCCTCCCCCCTCCTGGACGACATCTCGATCGCCGGCGCGCGCGGGGTCCTGATCAACATCACGGGCGGCATGGACCTTGCGATCGACGAGGTCACGCAGATCTCGTCCATCATCCAGGAAGAGGCCGGAGAGGAAGCCGAGATCATCTTCGGCGCGGTGCACGATCCGGAGCTCGAGGGTCGCATCCGCGTCACGGTCATCGCGACCGGGTTCGACTCGGCCGACGAGGAGAAGGTGATCCGCCCGGACTTCAAGCGCCCCCGTGCGCAGCCCCAGGCCCGTCCGCAGCCGAGAGAGGAGCCCATGGCGCAGCCGACTTCGCATCGTCAGGTTGTCCAGGAAGAAGTTCGCGTCGCAGCCGTGGGTGGCGGCCGCGCCGAGCCGGTCCTGCCGCTGAATCGCTTCCCCGAGCGCACGGTGACCCGGGAACAGTTCTCCGAGCTGGACATACCAACGTTCATCCGCCGTCAGATGGACTAGTCCGAAAGGACGTCCATCCGCGGCAGGTCGTCCGGCGGGATCTCCCTCCCCCGCCGGACGGCCCGTGGCTCCCATGGAGGTGCCCATTCACGTGCGACTGGACGTCCGACTCAGCTCACGACTCCTGATCGCGGTCCTCGCGACCGCCGCGGCGTCCTCCTGCTCGATGGGGGCGCCGATCGACGTCGGCACGCTCGACCCGGTGTACGCGCGCCCTGCCGAGGAGGCCGAGGTCCTCACCCTCGGGCGCAACCAGACCCTCGGCGAGCTCCTCCAGAGCGTGGTGGGCACGTCGGAGCAGTCCAGCCTCCTCCTCGCCTTCCGCGAGCACGCGAGCCCACGCAGGATGCGCGCCGGCAGCGAGGTCACCCTCCGCTACCGCACGGACGACCACGCGCTACGGGGTGTGGACATCGCGATCAGCTCCGACCAGACCGTACGCCTCTCCCGCTCCGAGGACGCCGCCTGGTCCTCCGAGATGGTGGAGACCCCGGTCTTCGTCGACACGATCTTCGCCTCGGGCGAGATCGAGAGCGTCCTGTGGACCTCGGTGATCCGCAATCCGGCGCTGGAGGGGATGCCGGTCAACGACCGGAACCGCATGATCGACTACCTCGATCGCGTGTTCCAGTGGCAGGTGGACTTCTCCCGCCAGATCCGCATCGGCGACACCTACCGCTTCGTGTTCGAGCGCGAGGTGCGCCCGGACGGCTCGATGCGGGGCGGCCGGCTCCTCGCGGCCGAGCTGACCAACAGCGGCACCCCGTACTACGCGGTCTACTTCGACCCGAACGGGGACGGCGAGGGGTCGTACTACGACCTGTACGGGAAGTCCGTGCGCCGCGCCTTCCTCATGAAGCCGCTCGAGTACCGGCGCATCTCGTCGCGCTTCACGAACGGGCGTTACCACCCGATCCTCAAGAAGTGGCGGGCCCACAAGGGCATCGACTACGCGGCCGACGCGGGCACGCCCGTGATGGCCACCGCCGACGGCGTGGTGGTCGCGCGCGGCTGGCACGGGGCCTACGGCAACGCGATCGACATCCGCCACCCGAACGGCATCACCACGCGCTACGGACACATGCAGGGCTTCAAGCGCGGGATCGCCGTCGGCACGCGCGTCCACCAGGGCGACGTGATCGGCTACGTCGGGATGACCGGCCTGGCCACCGGGCCCCACCTCCACTACGAGATGCTGCGCAACGGCCAGCAGTTCGATCCGCTCTCCGTGAAGCTGCCCGCGGGTGACCCGGTACCGACGGACGCGATGGACCGCTGGCGGGCGGACATGACCGCGCGCACGGCGCTGCTCGAGTCGATCCCCGGCGGCGGGCCGGTGCGCACCGCCGAGGCCTTCGCAGAGAACGACCAGGTCGACCAGGCACAGCCGGACCGCAGCGACCGGAACGACGGACAAGACTCCGGAGGGTGATCCGACTCCTCCTCCTTCCGCTGCTCGCCGGCGCGCTCGCCCTCTACACCTTCTGGATCTACACGCGCGCCGAGCTGCCGGTCGGTAGCGGACGTCGACTGGCTGCGCTGCGGAGCGTGACGCTCCTCCTCCTCCTCGCGCTCCTCCTCGATCTCCACCTCCCCTGGGGCGGCGGCGCGGGCCCGCGCGCCCGCTGGGCGCTCCTCGACGGCTCGCTGAGCATGGGCGCGGGGGCCTCCCCGGCGTGGAGCGCCGCTGCCGAGCGTGCCCGCCAGCTCGAATCCGAGGGGTGGACCGTGGTCCGCTTCGGCGACCACGTGTCGCCGGACGCCGGCCCGGAGGGCGCGCCGGGGGAGCTCCGCACCGCCCTGGCCCCGGCCATGTCCAGGGCCGCCGAGGCGGGCGCCTCCGACGTGCGCGTCCTCTCGGACCTGCGCTTCGACGATCCGGTGGAGGTCGCCTCCGCCCTCGCGCTCGCCCGTGTCACCACCGAGTTCGAGCGGTTCGGGGGCGACCTGGTGAACGCGGGCGTGGCCGCCTTCGGCGTGTCCGACCAGCTCGAGCGCGGGGAGCCGGTGGAGGCCTCGGTGGAGCTCTTCGCCGAGGGCGTGCCCGACTCGCTCACGGTCGAGGTCCGGGAGGAGGACCGGCTCGTGCTGTCGCGCTCGACGCCCGCACCTGCGCCCGGGGCGCGCGCACGCCTGGCGCTCGAGCTCCCGGCGCCGCGGGGTGAGGGACGGCTGCGCTACACCGTCGCCGTGCACGTCCCGGGCGACGTCTTCCCCTCGGACGACGAGGGCGTCGCGTACATGTCCGCGGGGCACGAGGCCGGTGGCCTCGTCGTCGTGTCCTTCCGACCCGACTGGGAGCCGCGCGCCCTCCTCGAGGTGCTGGGCCAGACGACAGGCCTGCGCGCGACCGGGTACCTGCGCGTGGGGCCCGACCGTTTCGCCTCGATGGGGCGAGCCTTCCAGCGCGGGCTGCCGGTGGACTCCACACGGGTCGCGGCCGCAGCGCGCGACGCCTCCCTCCTCGTCGTGCACGGCCTCGATCGCCAGACGGACGGCTGGGGGCGGCGCCTGGCCCGGCGCAACGGGCGCGCCGTGCTCTGGCCGCTCGACGCCGCCGGCGCGGCGGCGCTGGACGTGCACACGGCGGCGCCCGCGGACGGGGAGTGGTACCCGGTGGCGGAGAGCGCCGCGTCGCCGCTCGCGGCAGAGATGGCCGGCGCCCGGTTCCAGGATCTTCCGCCGCTCGGCCCGGTGCTCCCGCTCACCGACGGCCGTCCCGCCGATGCCCCGCTCGTCCTCCGCTTCCGGGGCACGGGCCCGGGCCAGCCCGCGCTCCTCCTCGAGCACGTGGGCACGCGCCGCCGCGCCGTCGTCCTCGCATCGGGCTTCTGGCGCTGGGCCGCGCGCGGGGGCGAGGGGGACGATGCCTACCGCCGGCTCTGGTCCGGCGTGGCGGGTTGGCTGCTCGCACAGGACCCGACGACCGTGGCCGGGGACGTGCGCCCCGAGTCGTGGGTCGTGGCGAGGGGCGACGCCGTGCGCTGGTGGGTTCCCGGAGAGGAGGGGGACTCCGTCCACCTGGAGGTGCGCGACTCGATCCGCACGGTGGTGGACACGGTCCTCACGGCGGGCGCGGGGCGCTCGATCGGCACGCTGGCGCCCGGCACCTACAGCTTCGCGGCGTCCGGCGCCGAGGGGCCCATGGGGGAGGGCCGCTTCGACGTCGAGGCGCGCACGCTGGAGATGCTCCCGCGGCCGACGACGCCCCAGGCGCCGGCGGCGACCCGGGCGGCCGCCGTGGTCGGGGATCCGGGACGCCCTCTCAGAACCTCTCCCTGGCCTTATCTTCTGATCCTGGCCCTCCTCTGTGTGGAGTGGGTGGGACGACGGCGGGCAGGGCTCAGGTAGTCGACGAGGGAATCCCCGGACCATCACCGCGCGGAGCCATGGCGCGACTCTTCAAGAAAGCACCGGAACGCAAGAAGGGCCTCTGGCGGCGGGTCGTGGACCTCGCCCTCACGGACGTGCGCGTCCTCGCCGGCGGGATGGACCACGAGTCGCTGGAGACGCTCGAGGAGCGCCTCCTGCAGGCGGACTTCGGCGTCCCGGCGACGCTCCGGCTCGTGGGCCGCGTCGAGGACGGCGCGCGCCGGGGGAAGGTGCGAGGCGCCGAGAGCCTGCGCGACGCGCTGCGCACGGAGATCCGGGCCATCCTGGAGCCCGCCGCCCGGGCGCCGCTCGCCGCCGCGGACGCGCCGCCCACCGTCTACCTGATCGTGGGGGTGAACGGCGTCGGCAAGACCACGTCGATCGCGAAGCTCGCCCACCACCTCCGCAAGGAGGGGAGGAGCGTGATGGTCGCCGCCGCGGACACCTTCCGCGCCGGCGCCGTCGAGCAGCTCGGGCAGTGGGCCGAGCGGGTGGGCGCCGCCTTCGTGCGCGGGCAGCAGGGCGGGGACCCGGCCGCGGTGGCCTTCGACGCGATCGAGGCGGCCAGGGCGCGCGGCACGGACGTCCTGCTCATCGACACGGCGGGTAGGCTGCACACGAACCGTGGGCTCATGGAGGAGCTGCGCAAGATCGACCGGGTGGTCCGGAAGAAGGTCGAGGGCGCCCCGCACGAGACGCTCCTGGTGCTCGACGCCACCGTCGGGCAGAACGCCGTGCGCCAGCTCCAGGCCTTCCGGGAGGCCGTGGACGTCACCGGGATCGTTCTCGCGAAGATGGATTCGACCGCGCGTGGCGGGATCGTCGTGTCGCTCCAGGAGGAGTTCGGGGTGCCGGTGAAGCTGGTCGGCGTCGGCGAGGGCCTCGACGACCTCGAGGCGTTCGACGCGGACGCGTTCGTGGACGGGATCTTCGCGTAGCCGTGGCCGGCTTCTCCCACCTCGATCGGCCGATCCAGTTCCTCAAGGGGGTGGGCCCCAAGCGTGCGGACGCCTTCGTGTCGCTCGGCGTCACGACGGCGCGCGAGCTCCTCTACCACGTTCCGCGCCGCTACGACGACGCGTCCACCGTTCAGCCGATCAAGGAGCTGCGCGTCGGGCAGGACGCGACCGCCGTCGGGCGGGTGCGCTCCAAGGGGGTGATCCCGACCCGTACGGGGCTGCGCATCTTCCAGGCGGTGCTTCAAGACGACACCGGGATGATCACCGTCGCCTGGCCGGGGCAGCCGTGGCTCGACCGCAAGATCCGGGAGGGCGACCTCCTCCTCGTGACCGGTCCCGTGCGCTTCTTCCACGGCCACCAGCTCCAGCCGCGCGAGCACACGGTGATCGCGCGCGCTGGAGACCGGGCCGCCCGCTCGGGCACGATCTTCGTGACCTACCCGGCGTCGGAGGAGGTGCCGCAGTGGGTGCTGCGCAGCGTCTTCGACCGGAACCTCGACGCCCTCCTCTCCTGGGCCGACGACGACGAGTACCTGACCGACCGGGCCCGGGCCGCGCTCGACCTCCCGCGGCTCTCGGAGGCGCTCGCGCGCCTGCACCGCCCGTCGTCGCCCGCCGACGCGCGCGTCGGCCGCAGGCGCCTGGCGTTCGACGAGCTCTTCTTCCTGCAGGTGATGCAGGCGCAGGTGCGCCACCGGCAGACGGAGGCGGCACCGGGGATCGCGCACGTGCGCACGAACGAGCTGATCCGGCCGCTGCACGAGGCCCTCTCCTTCGAGCTCACCGCGGCCCAGGTGCGCGTGCTCCGGGAGGTGTACGCCGACATGGCGTCCGAGCGGCGCATGAACCGCCTGATCCAGGGCGACGTGGGCTCGGGGAAGACCGTGGTGGCGCTCTTCGCGATGCTCCTGGCGGTGGAGGGCGGCTCGCAGGCCGCGCTCATGGCGCCCACGGAGCTCCTCGCGGAGCAACACGCGCGCACGATCGCCGCGCTCCTCGCGCCGCTCGGCGTCGAGGTGGTGCTCCTCACGGGCGCGCTCGGCGCGGCCGAGCGCAGGCAGGCGCTCGAGGCGATCCGCACGGGCGCGGCGAAGGTCGTGATCGGCACGCACGCGCTCATCCAGGAGGGCGTCGCCTTCGCGCGCCTGGGGCTCGTGGTCGTCGACGAGCAGCACCGCTTCGGGGTGCGACAGCGGATGGCCCTCGCCGACCACGGCGACCGGCGGGCCGACGTGCTCGTCATGTCCGCCACCCCGATTCCGCGCTCGCTGGCGATGGCGCTCTACGGGGACCTCGACCTGAGCGTCGTCGACGAGCTGCCGCCGGGGCGCACGCCGGTGAAGACCGCGCTGCGCGCCCCCGACCGCCGCGACGCCCTGTACGCCTTCGTGGACGCGGAGCTGGAGGCCGGGCGCCAGGCCTACGTGGTCTATCCGCTCGTGGCCGAGTCCGAGAAGGTCGACCTGCTCGCCGCGACGGAGGAGTTCGAGCGGCTGAAGACGACGGTCTTCCCGGGGCGCCGCCTCGGCCTCCTGCACGGCCAGCTCCCGTCGGAGGAGAAGGACCGCGTCATGCGTGCCTTCCTGGCGGGGGAGCTGGACCTCCTGGTGGCCACCACGGTCATCGAGGTCGGGATCGACGTGCCGAACGCATCGGTCATGGTGATCGAGCACGCCGAGCGCTTCGGGCTGTCTCAGCTCCATCAGCTCCGCGGGCGGGTCGGGCGCGGCGCCGCGGAGAGCCACTGCATCCTCGTCGCCGACCCCGGAGAGGAGGCGGCCGAGCGCCTCGGGGTCTTCCGCGACACCACGGACGGCTTCGCGGTGGCGCGCGCCGACCTGCGCATCCGGGGGCAGGGGGACCTGTTCGGCGCGCAGCAGCACGGGACCCCCACGCTCCGCTTCGCGGACCTGCTCGAGGACGAGGACCTGCTCGTGCGCGCCCAGGAGGCCGCCCGGGAGCTCGTGCACGCGGATCCCGACCTGGCGCTCGCCGACAACGCCGCGGTGAAGGCGCACCTCGACAAACGCTACGCGGAGCGTCTGGAGATGTTCGGCGTCGGGTGATACGCTTCGGCGCCCGCGTCTCGTGCCGCGGGCCTTCCACACGAACCGGATGAGACGGCGCGTCATGGTGGAGATCAAGGATCTGGGCGGACACGTCGGCGAGCTGGTGACGCTGAAGGGGTGGGTGGAGACCACCCGCGGACACGGCAAGGTCGCGTTCACCGTGCTGCGCGACGGGACGGGTATCGCCCAGTGCGTGCTGGTGAAGAAGCAGGTCGACGGGCCCACCTGGGAGGCCCAGGGTCTCCTCACGCAGGAGTCCGTGGTCGCGATCACCGGCGAGGTGCGCGCGGACGACCGCGCCCCCGGCGGCTTCGAGATCGGCGTCACCGAGATGTCCGTGATCTCGCTCGCCCAGGAGTACCCGATCCAGCCGAAGGAGCACGGCGTCGACTTCCTCCTCGACCACCGCCATCTGTGGCTGCGCTCTTCGCAGCAGCGCGCCGGCCTCAAGGTGCGTGCCGAGGTCGAGCAGGCGATCCACGACTTCTTCTACGGCCGCGGGTTCACGCGCATCGACACGCCGATCCTCACGGGCTCGATCGGCGAGCACGCCGGCACGCTCTTCTCCACCGACTACTTCGGGGAGAAGGCGTACCTCGCGCAGACCGGCCAGCTCTACGTCGAGGCGGCCTGCCCGGCGTTCCGGAGGGTGTACTGCTTCGGACCCACCTTCCGGGCCGAGAAGTCGAAGACGCGTCGCCACCTCACCGAGTTCTGGATGGTCGAGCCCGAAGTGGCGTTCGCCGACTCGAACGACAACATGCGCCTCCAGGAGGACTTCGTCACCTACCTGGTCGAGCGCGCGCTCGAGCGCTGTCCGGAGGAGCTGAAGGTGCTCGAGAGGGACACGTCGAAGATCGAGCACGTGAAGCCGCCCTTCCCGCGCATCAGCTACACGCAGGCGGTGGAGCGCCTGCACGAGCGCGGCGCCGACATCGAGTGGGGCGCCGATCTCGGGGCGCCGGACGAGGCGATCGTCACGGAAGGCTACGACCTGCCGGTGTTCGTGCACGACTACCCGAAGCAGGCGAAGGCCTTCTACATGAAGGAGAACCCGGAGGATACGCGCACCGTGCTGTGCGACGACCTCCTGGCACCGGAGGGGTACGGGGAGATCATCGGCGGGAGCCAGCGCGAGGACGACTTCGACCGGCTGCTGGCCCGCATCCGCGAGGAGAATCTCCCCGAGGAGGCGTACTCCTGGTACCTCGATCTGCGCCGCTACGGCACCTTCCCTCACTCGGGCTTCGGGCTCGGCGTGGAGCGCACGGTCGCCTGGATCACCGGGCGGCACCACATCCGCGAGTTCATCCCCTTCCCGCGCCTGATGAACCGCCTCTTCCCCTAGAAGGCAGGACCACCATGCCACGCGCCGTCCTCGACATGATGGACCGGCGCCCCGTCTGGGCCATGCCCACCTGGGTGCCGGACCGGATCCGCGACGCCCTCCCCCCCGAGTGGGCGCTGGTCGTGATCGAGGAGGCCACGGACGGCTCCGGCGACGGGGCCGGGCGCGTGGCGCCGTCGGTGCGGCGGGCCGTCGCCGACGCGGAGATCTACTTCGGGTACGGGATCGCGCCCGAGCTCCTGCGCGCGGGTCCCGCGCTGAAGTGGGTGCATACCGGCGCCGCCGGGGTAGGCAGCTCGCTCACCCCGGAGATGCTCGCCAGCGAGGTGCTCTTCACGAACTCCGCGGGGATCCACGCACCGCCGATGGCCGAGACCGTGCTCGCGATGATCCTGCACTACGGCCGCGGGCTCGACCACGCGGTCGCGGCCCAGGCGCGGGGGGTGTGGGACAAGGAGCCCTTCTACGCACAGGGAGCGCAGCTCCGCGAGATGGGGCACACGATCGTCGGGCTGGTCGGCTTCGGCGGGATCGGGCGCGAGATCGCCCGGCGGGTGGCCAGCCTCGGCTCGCGCGTCATCGCCGTGAAGCACTCGAAGCCGCGCGGTGACGAGGGTCAGCTCGAGCCGGTATGCGGCGGCGGGAGGCTCGTCGATCGCATCGAGGTCCTGCACGGAGCGGCCGGGCTGGACGCGGTGCTGCGCGAAGCGGACGTGGTGGTGCTGTGCGCGCCGGAGACCGACGAGACGCGGGGGATGATCGACGCGGACGCGCTCGCGCGCATGAAGGACGGTGCGCTCCTCGTGAACGTCGCGCGCGGCAAGCTCCTCGACGAGGACGCCCTGGTCGCCGAGCTGCGCACGGGTCGGCTTCGCGGCGCGGCGCTCGACGTCTTCGCGCACGAGCCGCTCGCGGAGGGGCACCCCCTGTGGGCGCTGCCGAACGTGCTGATCACGCCGCACGTCTCGGCGGTGACGCGGTCGTTCTGGGAGCGGGAGACGGCGTTGATCGTGGAGAACCTCGAGCGCTGGTTCACGGGCGGCGAGCTGCGCAACGTGGTGGACAAGAGGGCGGGTTACTGAGGGGCGGCGAGCCTGCGGGGATCGCCTCGTCGGCGACCTCCACCCGCGGACGGGCGAGGCCCTCCGATGGACTGCGAAATTGCGAATTTGCGAAATTCGCAGTCACCTGAGCAGGCTCCCGCCGCAGCCGACGTCGGCGGGCGCGTCGTCGGGCTCACCCTCCGTCGGTCGGCCGCCCGCCCCCCGCGGGCTCCGCCGCGTCGCCGCCCTCCCGGTCCTCGGCCTTCAGCTCGTCCCAGAGCCGGTCGAGCACCTCGAGGCCGGCCTCCTCCATCCGGATGCCGCGCCCCCGCGCGAGCGCCTCCAGGCGCTCGAAGCGGCGATGGAACTTCCGGTTGGCCCTGTCCAGCGCCGTGGTCGCGTGCGCGCCGGCCAGGCGCGTCAGGTTCACGACCGCGAAGAGGAGGTCGCCCAGCTCCTCCGCGATCGCGTCCGCGTCGCCCGACGCGAGCGCCTCCCGCACCTCCTCGGTCTCCTCGGCGACCTTGTCCCACGCGCCCCGGTGGTCCTCCCAGTCGAAGCCCACCCCGGCCACGCGCTCCTGGATGCGGTGCGCCTTCGTGAGGGGGTCGAGGCCCTTGGCGAGCCCGTCCAGGACGCCCTCGCCCGCGGGACGCTCCGCCGCCTTGAGCGCCTCCCACGCCTGGCGCTCGCCCTCCCCGAAGATCTGGGGATGGCGGCGCACCATCTTCTGCTCGAGGCGCGCGTACACGCCGGCGGCGTCGAGCCGCCCGGACTCCTCGCCCAGAACCACCTGGAACGCCAGGTTGAGGAGGAGGTCCCCCAGCTCGCCCTCGAGCTCGGCGTCGGTGCCCTCGCGGATCGCGTCGACCACCTCGTGCGTCTCCTCGAGCAGGTGCGGGACGAGCGTCTCGGGCGTCTGCGCCCGGTCCCACGGGCAGCGCACGCGCAGGAAGCGCACGAGCGCGAGGGCCCGGTCGAGCTCGCCCGGCCCGTCGAAGCGGGGAGGCTCGGAGCGCGGGTGGGGCGTGGCGTCGGTCATGGAGCGTGCAGTACCGGCTTCTGCGGAGGCGACTTCGGGTTGCTCGGGCGCTCCTTTCTCGCATCTTTCACCGGCTATGTCAACGGATCCTCGGAGCCGCGCCTGGATGGAGGTCCGGGCCGCCGCCCTGCGCGGCAACCTGGCCCGGATCCGCACCTCCGTGGGTCCGGGGGTCCGCCTCGTGCCGATGGTCAAGGCCGACGCGTACGGGACCGGCGTGGCGGGGGCCGTGGCGGCCCTGGAGCGGGAGGATCCCTGGGGCTTCGGCGTGGCCGCCGTGGAGGAGGGGATCGCCCTCCGGCGGCTCGGCGTCGACCGCCCCGTCTGGGTCCTGAGCCCGGCGCCGCCGGGCTCGGAGCGCGCGGCCGTCGAGGCGCGGCTGACGCCGTCGATCTCCGACCTCCCGTCGCTTGCGCGCATGAGGGCGGCGGCGGCGGGAGCGGCCCCGGCGTTCCACCTCGAGGTGGATACCGGGATGGGGCGGGCCGGCTTCGACCCGCGGGACGTGGATCGGTGGGCGGAGGCGGCGCACGAGGCGCACCGGAGCGGCGTCCGCTGGGAGGCCACGTTCACGCACCTGCACTCGGCCGACGAGGGCGGCGACACCATCGAGGAGCAGTGGCGCCGCTTCCAGGCCGCCGTCCAGCGGGCCGCCCCGCCGGAGGACTCCTTCGTGCACGCGCTGAACAGCGCCGGGGCGCTGCGCTGCCCACGCTACGCCGCCGGCGCCGTGCGCCCGGGGATCTTCCTCTACGGGGGGCGGGCCGGCGCGGAGCTCCCCGCCCCGGAGGAGGTGGCGGCCGTGCGCGCCCGGGTGGTGCACGTGCGCGACGCTCCCGCCGGAACCACCGTGGGGTACGGGGCGACGTACCGGAGCGGCCGGGACGAGCGCTGGGGGACGCTGGCCATCGGTTACGGCGACGGGTTCCCCCGATCGCTCGGGAATCGAGGCTCGGCGCTGCTTCGTGGCCGGAGGGTCCCGATCGTCGGACGGATCTCCATGGACGTCACGGTGGTAGACATCACCGACGTGCCGGGGGTGGAGACGGGCGAGGTGGCGACGCTCGTGGGCGCCGACGGCGGAGCGCACATCACGGTGGACGAGGTGGCCGAGCTGGCCGGGACGATCAGCTACGAGGTCCTGACCGGCTTCACGCCCAGGGTGCCACGCATCTGGCTCGATGACGAAACCCGACATTGACGCGCTGCTGATCCGGGCCCGCGAGACGCGGGACCGGGCGCACGCGCCCTATTCCGGCTTCCACGTGGGCGCCGCGCTGCTCGGCCGGAGCGGCGGTGTGTACGTCGGGTGCAACGTGGAGAACGCCTCGTACGGTCTCACCGTGTGCGCCGAGCGCGCCGCCGTGTGCGCGGCCGTGGCGGCCGGCGAGACCCGCTTCCGTGCGATCGCCATCGCCACGGACGGGGAGGAGGCGGTGACGCCGTGCGGCGCCTGCCGCCAGGTGCTCGCCGAGTTCGCCCCGGAGCTGCCCGTCGTGTCCGAGGCGGGCGGCGAGCGCGTGGAGTGGACGCTGGACGAGCTGTTGCCGGGGCCCTTCCGGGGGCTCCCGGCCCGACGAGAAGCGACGACGACCGAAGACGCGAGGACGTGAGGCCCGTGCCGAACCACTGGAGTGCCGCGTGATACGGAACCGACCGGCCGCGTTGTTGGCCTTCGTCGTCCTCGGGAGCGTCGCGTGCAGCGAGATCGCGCCCACCGGGGTTGACGAAAGCGTGCTCCCGGAGGAGCCCGTCACCGTGGAGGTGCGGCTCCCCTGGGACGCGTTCGCGTCGAACCTCGCCGTCTTCGGCGGGTTCGGCAGCACGGACGAGCTGGGGCTCGGGGTCGTGAGCCACGCCTACGGCGACTCGCTCGAGGCGCGCGCCCTGGTCCGCCTCCTCACCGTGCCGACGAGCGCGAGCGTGCGGGACACGGCGGGGACGCAGCGCACGGACACGCTCCTGCAGATCCTCGGCGGACGCATCATCGCCGTGGTGGACTCGATCGGCACCGTGGCGGGCGGCCCCGTCGGCCTCCAGGTCGGCATGTTCCGCCAGGCGTGGGACGCCCCCACCGCCACCTGGGACCTCGCCGTGGACAGCCTCGGCGCGTCGACGACGTCCTGGGAGGAGCCGGGCGCGGGGCCCCTCTCCGACGTGCTGACCACGGTGTGGGATCCGACCGCGGGCGACTCGGCGGTCTTCGAGCTCGACTCGGCGCAGGTGGCCGTGTGGGCGGACGCGCTTGCCGACACGACCTCCGACCAGGGGCTGCGCCTGGACGCGCTCACTCCGGGCGTGCGGCTCGAGGTGACGACCGTCCTCATGCAGGTGGACACGAAGCCCTCGCTCAACCCCGATACGACCGTGGTGCTCGTGGCGGGCCGGGCGCAGATGACGTTCGTGTACACCCCCTCGGCGTCGGCGCCCGACGACGAGATCCGCGTCGGGGGCACGCCGTCGTGGCGATCCCTGCTCGATATCGACGTCCCGCGGACGCTCTCCGAGCCCGCGGAGCTGTGTGCCCGGGTCACCTGCCCGATCGACCTGACGGCGGGCAGCCTGAACTACGCGGCCATCGTGCTGCGCTCGAAACAGACGCCGAGCGCCTTCGCGCCCACGGACACCGTGAACATCGACGTGCGCCCCGTCTTCGACCGCTCGACGCTGCCGAAGACGCCGCTCGGAGCCTCGCTCTTCACCACCAGCATCGGGAAGCGCCTGGCGCCCGAGATCTTCTCGTCGGAGACCGAGACCGAGGTCGAGATCCCCATCACCTCGTTCGTGCGCACGCTGCTCGCCCCCGACACGACCGCGGCGCTTCCGCCGCCCCACACCCTCGCGCTCCTGTCCACCTTCGAGCCGGTGTCGATCGCGTTCGCGTCGTTCTACGGTCCGGCCACCCTGCAGGCGCCGGTGCTCAAGCTCGTCGTCACGGCCGGCCGGTCGGTGGAGCTCCCATGATGCGACGTCTCCTCACGGCGCTCGCCGTCCTCGCGCTCGCCGCGCCCGCCTCCCTCGAGGCCCAGTCGCTCCTGAACGCGGCGGGGCTGGGGCTCCCGTCCGATCCGCTCGACGCGCGCACGCGCGCGCTCGGCGGCGTGGGCATCGGCCTCCAGGGCGCAGCGCTCCTGGGCACGGACCCGGCGGCTGCCGCCGGCTTCGTCCTTCCGTCCGTCATGATCAGCGCGCAGCCGTCCTGGGTGGACCTGAGCGCCGACGGCAGCGGGACGCCTGGGACCTTCCGGGGGACGCGCTTCCCGAGCCTCGGCATCGCCTACCCGGCGCCGAAGGTCGGCGTCGTGACGCTGAGCTTCGAGTCCGTGTTCGACCAGCGCTACGAGGCGGATCGGGACGTGACGCTCGACCTCGGCGACGGGCAGGTGGCGGCGACCGACCACTTCACCTCGACGGGTGGGGTGGCCCAGGTACGCCTCGGCGTGGCGCGTCTGATCGCGAAGCGCGTGGCCGTCGGCCTCTCGGCCGGGCGCTACACGGGATCGGTCGTGCGCAGGCTGGTGCGCGACTTCCCGGAGGACAGCACCCAGGCGCCGGTCGAGTCCTACCAGGTCGGCGGCCTGTGGACGTATTCGGGCACCGCGCTCACCGGCGGCGCCTCGGTGGCGCTCGGCACCTTCGCGCAGGTGGCGGGGAGCGTCACGTGGTCGTCGAGCCTGGCCGCCGAACCCTCGGACGACACGGACGGCGCGGCGGGATCGTTCGACCTGCCTCTGCAGGTGCGCCTGGGCGCCACGGCCGTGCTCGCTCCCGGGCTGGCCGTCTCGGGCGGCTTCACCTCGGCGGACTGGTCGGGGATCGACAACGACCTCGCCGAGGGCACGTCCGTGGGCACGGCCACCTCGTTCGGCATGGGGATCGAGCTCGCGCGCGCCCGCATCCTCGGGCGCAGCGCGCCGCTGCGCTTCGGATACCGGAAGCGCGATCTCCCCTTCGTGCTGGGCGCGGGGGGCAACCCCACCGAGAAGGTGTGGGCGGGCGGCCTCGGGCTGCACCTGAGCCAGACCGGCGAGTTCGTGCGGGCCGTCGTCGACCTCTCCCTCGAGCGCGGCACGCGCGCGGACGACCTCATCTCCGAGTCCTTCTGGCGCGGCACGGTGTCGGTCCGCGTGTCCGGCTTCTAGCCAGCGTGCGGGTCTACTTCCACACGTTCGGCTGCAAGGCCAACCAGTACGACACGGAGCGCATGCGCCAGGAGTCCGAGGCGCGCGGCGCACGCACGGTCACGTCGCGGGAGGACGCGGACGTGTGCGTGGTCAACACGTGCACGGTCACGAACCAGGCGGACGCGGAGGCGCGACGCTTCGTGCGTCGCCTGACCCGCGAGTGCCCGTCGCTGCGGGTCGTGGTCGCCGGGTGCTCGGCCGCGCTGCGCGCCCCGGAGTACCGGGCCATGGCGGAGGTGGCGGAGGTGGTGGAGGGACACGATCCGGTCGCGGTCGCGGGTGCGCTCGTGACCGCCGCGCCGGTGCGGATCGAGCTGCGGGTCCCCCTCGACCGGATGGACACGGAGCCGGTGGGCGGGGAGCTGCTCCGACGGCGCGCGGGTGCGACGCGCGGGTGGCTGAAGGTGCAGGACGGCTGCGACCGCAGGTGCTCGTTCTGCGCGACCCGGTTGGCGCGGGGGGCGTCGCGCTCGAGACCGCCCGCGGAGGTGGTCGACGAGGCGCGCTTGCTCGCCGACGTGCACCCCGAACTCGTGGTGACGGGGATCCACATCGGCCACTACGGCCGTGACCTCGATCCGCCGTGGACGCTCGCGCGCCTGGTCGCGCTCCTCCTCGAGAGGTTGCCCGACGTTCGGCTGCGCCTCGGGAGCGTCGAGGCCACCGAGGTGGACGACGACCTGCTCGACCTGCTGGCCTTTTCCGGAGGCCGCCTGGCGCCCCACCTGCACATGCCCCTGCAGAGCGGCGCGGACGCGGTGCTGCGCCGCATGCGTCGCTGGCACACGCGCGAGCAGTACCGGCGCAGGGCGTGGCAGATCGCCGAGCGGGTGGGCGAGCTCGGCCTGGGCGCCGACATCATCACGGGCTTCCCCGGCGAGACCGGGGCCGATCACGCGGATACGCTGCGCCTCGTGGAGGAGCTCCCGTTCACCTACCTGCACGTCTTCCCCTTCTCGCAGCGCGACGGCACGGCGGCGTTGAGCCTCCCCGATCCCGTGCCCCAGCGGGTGGCGGGCGAACGGAGCCGGGAGCTGCGCACGCTCGCCCAGGAGAAGGGCCGGGCCTATCGTGGGCGCCGCGTGGGCGGTGCCGCGGGGGTGGTGCTGGAGGGGCCGGGGGGCACGGCGCTCACCGGCGACTACCTGCGCGTGGAGGCGCCGGAGGCGCCGCCCGCCCGCGGGGGGGTGCTGGAGGGTACCCTGCGAGGCACGGCGGACCATCTGTATATTGCATGGCCCCCGACGAATCCTACGATGTGAGTGGTATGAGCCCGACCGGACGACCCCGGCGCGCGTACGTGGAGACGTACGGCTGCCAGATGAACATCTCCGACGGTGAGCTGATGGAGGGTGTGCTCGCCGCGCGGGGCTACGAGATCGTGGGCACCCCCGAGGAGGCGGACGTGGTGCTCGTGAACACGTGCGCGGTCCGCGAGCACGCGGAGCAGCGGGTCCGCGGTCGCGTCGGGCAGCTGAGCGCGCTCAAGCGCGAGCGCCCCGATCTCGTCCTGGGGGTCACCGGGTGCATGGCGCAGCGCCTGGGCACGGAGCTCCTGGACGGCGCGGGGCGCGTGGACCTCGTCATGGGGCCGGACGGCTACCGCGGCCTTCCCGACGCGCTCGAGCGCCTGGGCGCGCCGGCGTGCGCGGACGACGGAGCGGCGCGCCCGCCGCGTACGAGCCGCCGCGGCCGTCGCCAGCTCGCCGTCCTCGACCTGAGCCTGGGCGAGAACTACCAGGGGCTCGAGCAGCGTCGGGAGGCGGGGGCGTCCGCGTGGATCCCCATCCAGCGCGGCTGCGACCACCGCTGCACGTTCTGCATCGTGCCGTACGTGCGCGGCCCCGAGAAGAACCGGGACGCCGGGGAGATCCTCACCGAGGTGCGCGGGCTCGCCGAGGGAGGCGTCAGCGACGTCACGCTCCTCGGCCAGACCGTCAACTCGTACGCTTCCGGCTCGTGGACCTTCCCCCGCCTGCTCCGGGCGGTCGCGCGCGTCGACGGGATCCGCCGCGTCTGGTTCACGTCGCCCCATCCGAACGACGTCGGCCCCGACCTCGTGGAGGTCATGGCCACCGAGCCGGCGGTGTGCGAGATGCTGCACCTCCCGGCGCAGTCGGGCTCGAACCGTACGCTGAAGCGCATGCTGCGTCGCTACACCGTCGAGACGTACCTCGAGAAGGTCGAGCTCGTGCGCCGGGCCCTCCCCGACGTCGCCCTCACCACCGACCTCATCGTCGGCTTCCCCGGGGAGACCGGGGACGAGTTCCTCGAGACGCTGGAGCTGGCGCGTACGGTGCGTTTCCACGACGCCTACACCTACAAGTACTCGCCCCGTGACGGCACGCCGGCGACCCGTCTCCCTGCCGGGGACTTCCTCCCGGCCGAGGTGGCGCAGGCGCGGCTCGAGGAGCTCATCGGCGTGACGCGGGGGATCCAGGCGGAGATCAACGCCGACGAGGTGGGACGCGTGGTCGAAGTGCTCGTCGAGAAGGAGGCGCGCAGCGAGGGCCACATGGTCGGGCGGACGCGCCGCAACAAGGTCGTGGCCTTCCCGGCCGGGCCCGAGCTCGTGGGCCGCTACCTCCCGGTCGTCCTGGAGCACACCACCGGCGCCACCTTCGTGGGCGCGCGCGTCGAGGACGCGGTCGCGGCGGGCCGCGCATGAGCCGCCTCGGGAGCGCGGCCGGCGTGGTGGCTGTCCTGGGCCTTTCCGTCGGCTTCGCCTCGCTGAACGGGGGGCAGCGCGTCACGCTCCGGCTCGGCATCGCGACGCTGTACGGCGTGCCGCTCACGGTCGTCGCGTTCGGGGGGATGGTCGTGGGCATGGTGATCATGCTCGGCGCGAGCGTGCGCTCGGACCTCAAGGTGCGACGTATCCTGCGCGCGCGGCTCGCCGAGGAGAGCCTGCAGGAGACCCAGCGCTTCGTGGACCAGAGCCAACAGGACCTCTTCCCGGGAGAGCAGCGCACGGAATGAGCCCCGACCCCCGCCGGCGGGAGGCGCCTCCACCCTGATCGGCGCGCTCCCCCCGGTGGCGCGCCTGGCCCTCCTCTTCGCCACCGGCGCCGCCCTCACCCCCCACCTGGGGCGCCTCGCCCCCGCCTTCCTCCTCCTCCTCGCCCTCCCGCCCGTCCGGGCATGGCTTCGCCCGTCCACCGTCCCCCCCGGCGCGCTCGTCGCCGCGCTCGTGGCGGGAGGGATCGCATCCGTGGTCACCGGCGACGGGGGCTCGTGCGTCCGGGCTGGGCCCGTCGGCGCGCCCGCGCACCTCGTCGGATCCTTCGTGGCCCTGGCACCCGACCGGCCGTCGCCGTTCGAGGCGTCGGGCCGGGGCTGCCGGCGGACGCTCCCCGTCCTCGCGCCCGCGCACGTGCGCCCCGGAGTGGTCGTGCGGGTGGGCGGCCGATGGCGCGAGGGTCCGGGGGGCGCGTGGGTGGCGGCGGACTCGGTGTCGCCGGTCGAGGGGGCGCGGCCGTCGCCCCACCGGGCGCTCGTGCGCTGGCGGGGGGACCTGACCCGTCGCCTGGAGGCGATGTACGGCACGCGGGCGCCGCTCGTCGCGGCGCTCACGCTCGCGCGGAAGGAGGGCCTCGACCCGGAGCTGCGCGAGGCCTTCGCGCGCAGCGGGATCGCGCACCTCCTGGCGATCTCGGGCTTCCACGTGGGGGTGGTGGCGCTCCTCCTCCTGACCCTCCTGCGCGCATCGCGCCTGCGTCCGCGCCGCGCCGCCGTCGGCGCGGCCCTCGGCACCTGGGCGTACGTGGCGTTGCTCGGCTTCCCGGACGCCGCGTGTCGGGCCGCGGTGATCGTCACGGCCGTGGCGGCCTCCCGCCTGCGCGGGCGTCCCCCCGCACGCTGGGGTCCGCTCGGTACCGCGCTCCTCCTCCTCCTCGCCCTCGACCCGGGCCGGATCGCCTCGCCGGGCTTCCAGCTCTCCTTCGCCGGCGCGGCCGGGCTGGCGGCCTGGGCGCGGGGGATCCAGGCCTTCCTGACGCGCAGGGTGCCGCGCATCCCGACGTGGATCTCCTCGGGCGTCGCGGCCGGCGTCTCCGCGACGCTGGCCACGCTCCCCCTCGTCGCCTGGCACTTCGAGCGGGTCTCCCTGGTCGGGATCCCGGCCACGCTCGTGGCTTCGCCCCTCGTGGCGCTGTCCCTCCCGGGCGCCCTCGCCTCCCTCCTGGCCGATCGGATCCACCCGGCCGCCGGTCGCTTCCTCGCCGGCGGGGTCGACGTGGGGCTCGCCGCGCTGGAAGGGGTGACGCGGCTCTTCGCGGCGCCGTCGTGGTCGAGCGTGTGGGTGCCGCGCACGTGGATCCCGGTGGCCGTGGGCGGGGCGATGCTCGCCCTCTTGGTCGCACGGGGGCCGAGGGTCCGGGCCCGCGCGCGCCGGGGCGCGGCCGCGCTCGGAGCGGCCGCGGCGGTGGCCGCGTGGCCGGCGCTCCTCGCGCTCCAGGCGCACGGGACGCTCGAGGTCGTGGCGGTCGACGTGGGGCAGGGGGACGCCATCGCCCTGCGTACGCCCGGTGGGCGCTGGATGCTCGTGGACGCGGGCCCGCCGCCGCCCGGCGATCCGGGAGGCGCTCCCGTGGTGCGGGAGCTCAGGCGGCGCGGTGTGCGTCGCCTCGAGCTCCTCGTGCTCACGCACCCCGACCTGGATCACGTGGGCGGCGCCGAGGCGGTGCTCTCCTCCTTCGAGGTGGGCGCGATCCTCGAGCCGTCGCGGCCGACCGGGAAGGACGCCTACGTGTCCCTCCTGGAGGCGGCGGCCGTCCGCGGGGTGCCGTGGAAGCGCGCCGAGGCCGGGCAGCGCTTCGCCGTGGACGGGGTGACGCTCGAGGTGCTGAGCCCGCCGGGGCCCGACGCGCCCCGCGCCGAGGACGCCACGGAATCGAACGCGATCTCGGTGGTGCTCGCCGTCCGCTACGGGGAGCTGGACGCGCTGCTCACCGGCGACGCGCCCATGTCCGTCGAGCGCGCGGTGACCCCCGAGGTGGGATCGACGCTCGAGATCCTCAAGGTGGGCCACCACGGCAGCGCAACCTCCACGGACACGCTCCTCCTTGCCCGGACGCACCCGCGGGTGGCGCTCGTCTCCGTGGGCCGGGGCAACCGCTTCGGACACCCCGCGCCGCAGGTGCTGGCCCGGCTGGAGCGGTTCGGGGTGGAGATCCACCGCACCGACCGGGAGGGGACCCTGCGCGTCCTGGGGCGACGCGACGGATCCTTCACGGTCGTGGGGGCGCACGCGCCCCGGTGACCGACGGCGGGGCGGTTGTCGGGGCGGTCGTTGACCCCCGTGACCCCGAGGGCCTAAGCTCGTCCGGTTCCTCCCAGCCGCCCGTTCCCCGCGAGCCATGCCCGACACGCACGTGGTCACGATCTCACGCTTCCTGATCGAGCAGGAGCGCCACTACCCCGAGGCCACCGGCGCCTTCACGAACATCCTCTACGACATCGCCCTCGCGGCGAAGATCATCTCCCGCGAGGTGAACAAGGCCGGGCTGGTCGACATCCTCGGGCGCACCGGGGACGAGAACGTCCACGGGGAGCAGGTCCAGAAGCTGGACGTGTTCGCGCACGACGTCCTCTTCCGGGCGCTCGACCACACGGGTCACATCGCGGTGCTGGCCTCCGAGGAGAGCGAGGACCCCATCCCCATCCCGGAGCGGTTCCCGGCCGGCGACTACGTGGTGCTGTTCGATCCGCTGGACGGCTCGTCCAACATCGACGTGAACGTCTCGATCGGGACGATCTTCTCGATCCACCGGAAGATCTCCAGAGGGGAGCGCGGGACGCTGGCGGACTGCCTCCAGGAGGGCTCCCGCCAACTCGCGGCCGGCTACGTCGTCTACGGCTCCTCGACCATGCTGGTGTACACGACCGGCGCGGGGGTGCACGGATTCACCCTCGATCCGTCCATCGGGGAGTTCATCCTCAGCCACCCCGACCTGCGCATCCCCGAGCCGCCGGCGAAGACCTACTCCATCAACGAGGCCTACTATCACCGTTGGTCCGCGGGCCAGCAGCGCCTCGTGAGCTGGATGAAGCGGGAGGGAGGCTTCGGGTCCCGCTACATCGGCTCGCTCGTGGCCGACATCCACCGGACGCTCCTCCAGGGTGGGCTCTTCATGTACCCGGCGGACAGCAAGAGCCCCCGGGGGAAGCTGCGCCTCCTGTACGAGGCCGCCCCCATGGCCATGGTCGTCGAGCAGGCCGGCGGGCGCGCGAGCGACGGCCGCCGGCGCCTCCTGGACATCCGCCCGGAGCGCCTCCACGAGCGCACGCCCGTCTATGTGGGGTCCGCCGCGTTCGTGGACATGGCGGAGCGCTTCCTCGCCGAGGACTCGGAAATCTGAGGGTCTTCGGTTTTTCGAGGGTCCTGCCGCCCGCGTCCATATTCCAAGTAATTGTCCTACAAGAAGTTAGATACTTGTTCCATCCGGCATGTAAATTGCATGCTACGTATCCGGTTCTTTGCGCCCCGTTGGGGGGGCAGCCATCCACTCTTCATGGGAACAGGTGACATGAAGCGACTCAAGTACCTGGCCCTGGTTGCGCTGGTAGGCGCCTGGGCCTGTTCCTCGGACACGACCGAGCCGACCGTAACTGGTACGATCTCGGGCACGGTGACGATCGAGGGCAGCGGCGCTTCCGGTATCACCGTATCGCTCTCCTCCGGCGCTTCGGCGACGACGGACGGCTCCGGCAACTACTCGTTCGCGAGCGTGCCGGGCGGTGCATACACGGTGACGATCAGCGACTTCCCGACGGACGTGACGTTCTCGTCGACGTCCAAGGCAGCGGCGATCCAGACGGCCGGCCAGACGGTGCCGGTGGACTTCAGCGGCTCGTTCATCCGGACGTCGTCGATCGTGGGCAACGTGTCGGCGGGCGGGAGCGGTATCGCCGGCGTGTCGGTCGCGGCGACGGGCCCCGGCGGGACACAGAACAAGGTGACGGACGCGAACGGCAACTACACGGTGACGGGTCTCCGCGCCGGTAGCTACACGGTCGTGATCACGGACATCCCGGACGGCTACACGTTCGCGACGACGACGAAGACGGTGACGGTGGGCGTGGGCGCGACGGAGCAGGCGCAGTTCACGGGCACGAAGGACGTGGACGCGGTGACGGCGTCGGTGCTGATCAAGAGCGTGACGAAGACGAACACGGCGACGCCGGTGAATCCGTCGGCGGTGGTGGGCCAGATCGACGTGACGCTTGCGATCGAGCCGGGGACGAACCAGCTGAGCAGGGTGTGCGTGCTGCTGGACGACGCAGAGGTGCCGAACGGCTGCCAGACGCTGAGCAGCGCGGTGGCGGGCGCCGAGGGAGGACCGGAGGCAGCGGCGACGTTCGAGCCGGTGTTCACGATCCTGACGGGCGCGTTCGACGGCGAGACGGGCGAGCCGATGTGGCTGGACGCGAACCACACGCTGTCGGCGGTGGTGAACCTGACGAACGCGGCGCAGTCGTCGGTGGAGACGAGCATGACGCTGACGTTCGCGAACCCGGACGTGGTGGTTGCGACGGTGGCGCCCGGGGTGTCGGCGGTGGGTACGCTGGCGCCGAACTCGGGGCGTCTGTTCTACGGCGGCGACCAGACGGTGAACCTGCTGCCCGTGCTGTACTCGGGCAAGGCTTTGGCGTCGACGTCGGTGACGTTCTACCAGGGCCCGGGGACGGGCACGGCAGTCGGGTCGAAGACGGCGACGACCCTGCCGGGGTCGGTCGTGCTCAGCGCGAGCTGCGTCGCTCCTGCGGGGGCGCTGTGCGGCTACCAGAGCCCGGCGATGGACGTGGACCACTTCAACATCTCGGCGGCGCTGTATACGGACGGAACGTCGGCGACGCCGGTGGTGGGGACGACGGCGACGGGCCCGAACGGCGCGACGCACAACATCGACGAGGTGGCGCCGCCAGCGCTGGCGCTGAACCTGACGGACCAGATTCTGGACGTCGCTGGACGGACTGGCATGCTGCGCGAACAACTGGGTGGGCCCGGACTACGTGTTCGAGGACGGGATCGCCGGTGGACCGGCGGTGGACGCGGCGGGCGGCGTGGGCATCGGGACGACGACGTTCCACATCGGCGATCCTGGTGACACGGATGCCGAGGTCGCGGCGAATCCGGCGGTAGAGACCGGAGGGGACGCGGCGCTGGACCTGAGCTTCGTGAACACGGAGAACACCGTGGTCGCGGTGTACACGGACCTGGTGGGCAACCAGACGATGGTGCGGCTGTCGGGGCTGGGTGCGAACCCGCTGACGACGTTCGGCTACGACAACACGATGCCGACGAGCTTCGCGGTGGCGGCGGGCTCGGAGCCGAACCAGATCATCTACAACATCGCGAATCCGGGACCGGGCCTTGGCCTGAACTTCGGAGCGGTGGAGGATCGGGCGGGCTTCTCGTCGGTGCCGATCTCGGGGTACTTGGCGAAGATGGGACCGTCGGGGACGACGTACCCGATCGCGCAGGACATCGACGACGGTGGCCCGATCAGCCTGGGCTTCAACCTTGCGACGTGCGGTGGCGCGGCTCCGACGAGCGTGGCGCCGTGCTATCCGACGAACACGACGGCGGGTGGAGACGCGCTGTGGATGTTCGACGCGGCGGCGCAGGACCAGGCAGGCAACCTGACGGGGACGCACCTCCAGCGGCAGGTGCTGGTGGACGGGACGGCCCCGACGACGCAGAACGTGGCGCTGCCCCCGCAGGTGGTGGCGGGCTCGTCGGTGACGTACAGTGCGCCGGTGACGGACAACCACGAGCTGTGGGCCGTGGCGTTCGGGACGGACTTCGAGACGGTGGCCGGCTCGGGCGTGGGTGACGGCGTGTACCTGCCGTTCGGCGAGAACGTGGTGGTGGGCGACGGGAACCGTTGGGACGACAACTTCCCGACGAGCGCGACGGCGGTGCTGACGCTGAGCAAGTCGATCGTGGCCCGCGAGCTGGCTACGGGCGGCGCGCCGACCGGAGACGTGGGTGTTGCGCGCAACGTGCGTGCGATCACGACGGACGCGGCGGGCAACCAGTCGGCGCCGTTCGCGAACAACTTCATCCTGGGGACCGTGGACCCGACGCCGAGCAAGCGCTTGAGCTACGCGAGCGCGACGCCGGCGCTGAACACGACGAACTGGGAAGTGTCGGGTCCGGCCGCGGCGACGAGCCTGTGCAACGGCCAGGGCGGAACGGCGTGCGACGTGGCGCCGGGCGGCACGGATGTGAAGTCGCTGACGATGACGATCGTGGCCGAGGGCGTGACGGGCTCGTACAACAACCCGTTCGGCTCGACGGGCGTGATCTACATCTACGCGAACATCCCGACGGGTGGCTTCTACACGGCCACGAACTCGTGGTACCTGATCGGCAGCATCAACGCGGCCTCCGCGGCGATCACGGACGACGGGGCGACGCGTACGTACACGTGGACGTTCACGGTGACGGACGCGGACGTGGCAGCGATCGCCAACGGCACGAACATCGGGCTGGTCGCGATGGGCCTGAACGGAGCCAACGGCACGCTGCTGGTGTCGGATCCGAACATGAACGTGACGGTGGTGAACGGCAGCTGATGGACCGGTCCTGAGACCCGCTTCGGTGGGTCGACGGCTCGAGAAGCACGAGGCCCCCGTCCGGCGACATGCCGGGCGGGGGCTCTCGCTTTGGGGGCACCCGCCGCCCGCAGCTTGTTGGCGGGGGAGGGTGGTATTACTCTTGCCGGTAAGAGTAATACTCAGGAAGGCGGCGACCCATGAAGGTTACGAGCAAGGGACAGGTCACGATTCCCCAGCAGATACGAGAGAAGCTGGGCCTCCTGCCGCACACCGAGGTCGACTTCGAGCTCCGTGGGGAGGTTCTGGTCGTCAGGAAGGCGGAGGGCGGACGCCGTGGCAGGCGCATCGTGGAAGGGATGCGCGGCAGAGGCTCGGTGTCGATGAGCACCGACGAGATCCTCGCCCTTACCCGGGGGGAGGAGTCGTGAGTACGGTGCTCGTGGACAGCAACGTGCTCCTGGACGTCTTCACCGAGGATCCGGTCTGGTTCGAGTGGTCTGCCGGGGCTCTGGAGAAGCACGCCGAGGACGCGGTCCTCGTGGTGAATCCGATCGTGTACGCCGAGGTGTCCGTCCGGTTCGAGAGCATCGAGGAGCTCGAGGGGGCGCTCCCCGCCGGCGTGTTCCGGCGTGATGTCCTCCCCTGGGAGGCCGCGTTCCTGGCCGGCAAGTGCTTCACGTCCTACCGCCGGCGCGGCGGCACGCGGCGCTCACCGCTCCCGGACTTCTACATCGGGGCGCACGCCGCGGTCGCCGGGATGACGCTCCTCACGCGTGACGCCTCGCGATACCGGACCTGCTTCCCCTCCCTCGACATCGTGGCACCGTGAACGACGGGGAGGGTCCTCGTCGAGGACCCTCCCCGCTTGTTCCGTCGCCTCGGCGCCGACGTCGACGACCTCGTCGAATCAGCCTCCCACGCGGATCTCCACGCGGCGGTTCTGCGCCCGGCCTGCCGCCGTGGTGTTGCTGGCGACCGGCCGCGTCTCCCCGAAGCCCTGCACCGAGAAGGTGGTGTTCGCGAGCTGTGGGAAGGTCCGCACGAGGAAGTCGCGCACCGCCTGGGCCCGACGCCGGCTCAGGTCCATGTTGTACGTGTCGGACCCGGTGGAGTCGGTGTGACCCTCCACCGCGATCGTTCCGAGGTTCTCCGCGGCGCGTAGGGTGTCACCGATCTGGCGGAGCCTGGCCTGGCCCTGCGGCGTCAGCGTCGCCGAGTTGAGCGCGAAGTTCACGCCGCCCGAGAAGGTGAAGACCCTCGGCTGTGGGCGTGGGGGCTCGGGCACCGGCAGCGGGCACCCCACCGCGTCCACGCGCGTCCCGGCAGATGTGTCGGGACAGCGGTCCAGCCCGTCGAACACGCCGTCGCGGTCCGAATCGACCGGGCAGCCGGCCTGGTCGACCGTGGCGCCCGCGGGGGTGTTCGGGCACCGATCGAGCCCGTCGAACACGCCGTCGCGGTCCGAGTCCACCGGACATCCGCGCCCGTCGACCGTGGCACCCGCCGGCGTGTCAGGGCAGGCGTCCCGGTAGTCCGCCACGCCGTCGCGATCGGTGTCCACCGGGCAGCCGCGCGCGTCGACCTGGACGCCACGCGGCGTGTCCGGGCAGGCGTCGTCCCCGTCCCTCACGCCGTCGTGGTCCGCGTCCTTCCGGCCGAAGAAGTAGGAGATCCCGCCCGTCAGCGACCCACCCCAGAACGTCTCGTCCCCGGTCTTGCCTCCGACGCCCCGGCTCAGCGAGCCCAGCGCCTTGGGGATCTGGAGCATGCGGTAGTCACCGTCCAAGGAGATGTTCTCGGTCAGGTAGAGCCGGAGCCCGCCGCCGTACGAGATGCCGACGTCCGTCTCCTTCCCGCCGGCGTCCGTGGCGTGCCAGTAGACGCCCGAGACGCCGCCGATGGCGTAGAGGTCCACGCGCTCATGCAGCGGGAGAGTGTAGCCGAGCAGACCGCTGTAGGTGAGGGAGCTCAGGTTGGACACGCCGCCGGAGGTCCTCGCGATGTCCAGCGCGGCGAACCGCCCCTCGGCGCTCAGGAAGAACCCCTGGGAGAAGTGGTAGCGGAGCCCACCCCCGAAGAGCGGGTTCCCGGCCGGATCGACGAAGAGCTTGGTCCGGTACTCGGGTGTGTCGTCGAAGGTGCCGACGAAACCGGTGATCTCCCAGGGCCCCCGCTCCGCCGGTTTCACCCGCTGGGCCGTCGCGGTCAGGGGCGAGAGGAGGGCGAACGCGAGGATCGTCGGCCCGCACGCACGGAGTCTCATGCATCCTCCAGGAACACAGATGAATGGAGTCGACTGTCGACGGCCGGTGCGTCTCCGGCCGGCCTAGGTGAAACTACCAGGGAGGTCTTTGCGAGGCATCGGCGTCGAGGGCACGGCGGAAGGGCCTGCAAGGGTCGGTCCATAGGCCGTCTCCGGAAGAAGCGCCGGAACGTGGGAGTCTTGAAGCCCGGGGCTCGGAAATCTGAGGACCTTCGGTTTTTCGAGGGTCGCCGTCGTCACTATCATAGCGTAACTCATTGTCAAAGTTGAACTTGGAGTTGCAGTCCCACCGGCACCGAACTTGCTTTCGGGAGTTTGGATCCACGCTCCTCCAGGCACGGCGATCCATTCTCCATGGGGACCGATGACATGAAGCGACTCAAGTACCTGGCCCTGGTTGCGCTAGTAGGCGTCTGGGCCTGTGACGACAGCGGCACGCAGCCGCAACCGGTGTCCGGCACGATCTCGGGCACGGTGACGATCGAGGGCAGCGGCGCCTCCGGTATCACCGTATCGCTCTCGTCGGGTGGCTCGGCGACGACGGACGGCTCCGGCAACTACTCGTTCGCGAACGTGGCGGCCGGTGCGTACACGGTGACGATCAGCGACTTCCCGACGGACGTGACGTTCTCGTCGACGTCCAAGGCAGCGGCGATCCAGACGGCCGGCCAGACGGTGCCGGTGGACTTCAGCGGCTCGTTCATCCGGACGTCGTCGATCGTGGGCAACGTGTCGGCGGGCGGGAGCGGTATCGCCGGCGTGTCGGTCGCGGCGACGGGCCCCGGCGGGACACAGAACAAGGTGACGGACGCGAACGGCAACTACACGGTGACGGGTCTCCGCGCCGGTAGCTACACGGTCGTGATCACGGACATCCCGGACGGCTACACGTTCGCGACGACGACGAAGACGGTGACGGTGGGCGTGGGCGCGACGGAGCAGGCGCAGTTCACGGGCACGAAGGACGTGGACGCGGTGACGGCGTCGGTGCTGATCAAGAGCGTGACGAAGACGAACACGGCGACGCCGGTGAATCCGTCGGCGGTGGTGGGCCAGATCGACGTGACGCTTGCGATCGAGCCGGGGACGAACCAGCTGAGCAAGGTGTGCGTGCTGCTGGACGACGCAGAGGTGCCGAACGGCTGCCAGACGCTGAGCAGCGCGGTGGCGGGCGCCGAGGGAGGACCGGAGGCAGCGGCGACGTTCGAGCCGGTGTTCACGATCCTGACGGGCGCGTTCGACGGCGAGACGGGCGAGCCGATGTGGCTGGACGCGAACCACACGCTGTCGGCGGTGGTGAACCTGACGAACGCGGCGCAGTCGTCGGTGGAGACGAGCATGACGCTGACGTTCGCGAACCCGGACGTGGTGGTTGCGACGGTGGCGCCCGGGGTGTCGGCGGTGGGTACGCTGGCGCCGAACTCGGGGCGTCTGTTCTACGGTGGCGACCAGACGGTGAACCTGCTGCCGGTGATGTACTCGGGTAAGTCACTGGCGTCGACGGCAGTGACGTTCTACCAGGGCCCGGGGACGGGCACGGCGATCTCGTCGCTGACGGCGACGACGCTGCCGGGCTCGGTGGTGTTCGCGGGCGACGACGACCTGGCGGGCTACCAGAGCCCGGCGATGGACGTGGACCACTTCAACATCTCGGCGGCGCTGTATACGGACGGAACGTCGGCGACGCCGGTGGTGGGGACGACGGCGACGGGCCCGAACGGCTCGACGCACAACATCGACGAGGTGGCGCCGCCAGCGCTGGCGCTGAACCTGACGGACCAGGTGGACGATGCGCTGGACGGTCTGGCGTGCTGCGCGAACAACTGGGTGGGCCCGGACTACGTGTTCGAGGACGGGATCGCCGGTGGACCGGCGGTGGACGCGGCGGGCGGCGTGGGCATCGGGACGACGACGTTCCACGTCGGCGATCCTGGTGACACGGATGCCGAGGTCGCGGCGAATCCGGCGGTGGAGACCGGAGCGGACGCGGGTCTGGACCTGAGCTTCGTGAACACGGAGAACACGGTGGTCGCGGTGTACACGGACCTCGTGGGGAACCAGACGATGGTGCGGCTGTCGAGCAACGGGAGCAACAACCCGCTGACGACGTTCGGCTACGACAACACGATGCCGACGAGCTTCGCGGTGGCGGCGGGCTCGGAGCCGAACCAGATCATCTACAACATCGCGAATCCGGGACCGGGCCTTGGCCTGAACTTCGGAGCGGTGGAGGATCGGGCGGGCTTCTCGTCGGTGCCGATCTCGGGGTACCTGGCGAAGATGGGACCGTCGGGGACGACGTACCCGATCGCGCAGGACATCGACGACGGTGGCCCGATCAGCCTGGGCTTCAACCTTGCGACGTGCGGTGGCGCGGCTCCGACGAGCGTGGCGCCGTGCTATCCGACGAACACGACGGCGGGTGGAGACGCGCTGTGGATGTTCGACGCGGCGGCGCAGGACCAGGCAGGCAACCTGACGGGGACGCACCTCCAGCGGCAGGTGCTGGTGGACGGGACGGCCCCGACGACGCAGAACGTGGCGCTGCCCCCGCAGGTGGTGGCGGGCTCGTCGGTGACGTACAGTGCGCCGGTGACGGACAACCACGAGCTGTGGGCCGTGGCGTTCGGGACGGACTTCGAGACGGTGGCCGGCTCGGGCGTGGGTGACGGCGTGTACCTGCCGTTCGGCGAGAACGTGGTGGTGGGCGACGGGAACCGTTGGGACGACAACTTCCCGACGAGCGCGACGGCGGTGCTGACGCTGAGCAAGTCGATCGTGGCCCGCGAGCTGGCTACGGGCGGCGCGCCGACCGGAGACGTGGGTGTTGCGCGCAACGTGCGTGCGATCACGACGGACGCGGCGGGCAACCAGTCGGCGCCGTTCGCGAACAACTTCATCCTGGGGACCGTGGACCCGACGCCGAGCAAGCGCTTGAGCTATGCGAGCGCGACGCCGGCGCTGAACACGACGAACTGGGAAGTGTCGGGTCCGGCCGCGGCGACGAGCCTGTGCAACGGCCAGGGCGGAACGGCGTGCGACGTGGCGCCGGGCGGCACGGATGTGAAGTCGCTGACGATGACGATCGTGGCCGAGGGCGTGACGGGCTCGTACAACAACCCGTTCGGCTCGACGGGCGTGATCTACATCTACGCGAACATCCCGACGGGTGGCTTCTACACGGCCACGAACTCGTGGTACCTGATCGGCAGCATCAGCGCGGCCTCCGCGGCGATCACGGACGACGGGGCGACGCGTACGTACACGTGGACGTTCACGGTGACGGACGCGGACGTGGCAGCGATCGCCGACGGCACGAACATCGGGCTGGTGGCGATGGGCCTGAACGGAGCCAACGGCACGCTGCTGGTGTCGGATCCGAACATGAACGTGACGGTGGTGAACGGCAGCTGATGGACCGATCCTGAGACCCGCTTCGGCGGGTCGACGGCTCGAGAAGCACGAGGCCCCCGTCCGGCGACATGCCGGGCGGGGGCTCTCGCTTTGGCGGGCCTGGGCGCCTAGCCCTCGACGCGCGCGAGCAGCGCCCTCTTCTCCTCGTCGGGGATCCAGGCCGCCGCGAAGCCGGCGCGCGCCACGGCCTTCAGCTCGTCCCAACCGAAGCCCAGATGGTCGCGCGCGTGCGCATACTCGGCCGTGAGCGTCGTGCCGGACATGAGACGGTTGTCCGTGCACAGCACGACGGGGATCCCCTCGTCGAAGTAGCGTCGGACGGGGTGCTGCCCGTACGAGGGCGACACGCCGGTCTGCACGTTGGAGGTGACGCACACCTCGAGCGGGATGCCGCGCGCCCGCACGAGCGCCTCGAGCTCGGGATCCTCGTACAAGCGGGTGCCGTGGCCGATGCGGTCGGCCCGGGCCAGGTCCACGGCCTCGCGGATCGACGGCGAGCCGAAGCCCTCGCCCGCGTGCACGGTGACGGGGAGTCCCGCGTCGTGCGCCACCGCGAAGGCCGCCAGGTGCTCGCGCACGGGGTTGCCCGCCTCGGCGCCCGCCAGGTCGAACGCGACCACCCCCCGGTCACGCAGGGCGACGGCCAGCTCGGCCATCTCCACCGAGATCGTCGGCTCGAGCGTGCGGAGCGCGCACACGATCACGCGGGAGCGCACCCCGAAGTCCGCCTCCGCGCGGGCGTGACCGGCCAGGACGGCCTCGACCGCTTCGTCCGGGGTGAGCCCGCCCTCGGTGTTCAGCGCGGGGCAGAAGCGCACCTCCGCGTAGCGCACGTTCTCCCGGGCGTGGTCCTCGGCGAGCTCGTAGGCGATCCGCTCGAGCGCCTCCGCGTCCTGCATGACGGAGAGCGTGAGGACGAAGCGGGCCAGGTACTCCTCGAGGCTGTGCGCGTCGTCCACGAGCATGTGGTGGGCGAGCACCTCGGGGTCCGTGCTCGGCAGGGGCACGCGCCGCGCGCGCGCGAGGTCCACCATGGTCTGGGGGCGCACGCTCCCGTCCAGGTGGACGTGCAGCTCCGCCTTCGGGAGCGCGCGGAGGCGTTCGTCGGACGGCTTCAGCAACCCGCGGGGCCCTCGACCGACGCGAGGCCGCGCTCGACGTCGACGAGCGCGGAGGGGTAGTCGCCCGAGAAGCACGCCGTACAGTAGGGCGCGCCGTCCTCCACCGCCTGCACCATGCCCTCGAGCGAGAGGTAGCCGAGGGACTCCACGCCCAGCTTCCGCTCGATCTGGGGGATCTCGAGCTTCGAGCCCATCAGCTCGCTCTTCGTGGGCATGTCGATGCCGTAGAAGCAGGGGAAGCGCACGGGCGGGCTCGCGATGCGGAAGTGCACCTCGGCGGCTCCGGCCGCGCGCAGCATGCGCACGAGGCTCCGGCTCGTCGTTCCCCGCACCAGGGAGTCGTCGACGACGACGATGCGCTTCCCGTCCAGGACCTCGCGGACCGGGTTGTACTTCATGCGCGCGCCGAAGTCCCGGTCCTTCTGCGACGGCTGGATGAAGGTGCGACCCACGTAGTGGTTCCGCAGGAGCCCGAGCTCGAAGGGGATGCCGCTCTCCTCGGAGAAGCCGAGCGCCGCGGAGTTGGCGCTGTCCGGCACCGCGATGACGGCGTCGGCCTCCACCGGGTGCTCCTGCGCGAGGCGCCGGCCGAACGCCCTGCGCGCCCGGTCCACGCTCCGCCCCCAGATGCGGGAGTCGGGGCGCGCGAAGTAGACGAGCTCGAAGATGCACGGGGCCGGCCGGTCCGCGGCAGGAAGCGACCGGAGGTTCTTCACCTTCTTCCCCTGGATCTTGAGGACCTCGCCCGGCTCGACGTCGCGGATGTACTCCGCGCCCAGGATGTCGAGCGCGCACGTCTCGCTCGTGACGACGTGTCCGCCGTCGAGCTTGCCGAGCACGAGCGGGCGGAATCCCCGCGGGTCGCGCACGGCGTACACCGTGTCGTCGACGGACAGCACGAGGGAATACGCGCCCTCGAGGTGGGTGAGCGCGTCGTCGATCTGGGCGTCCACCGTATCGTGCCGCGACTTGGCGATGAGGTGCACGAGGATCTCGGAGTCGGACGTGGTCCGGAAGATCGCGCCCTCCTCCACGAGCCGGTTCCGCAGGTCGCGCTGGTTCGTCAGGTTGCCGTTGTGCGCGAGCGCCATATCGCCGCGGAAGTAGCGGGCCGTGATGGGTTGCACGTTCTCGACGCTGCTCCCGCCCGCCGTCGAATAGCGCACGTGCCCGATCGCCGTCGAGCCGTCGAGGCGGGCCAGCGTGGCGACGTCGAACACCTCCGACACGAGGCCGGCGCCCTTGTGGGCCCGGCTGATGCCGTCCTTGCCGATCGCCACGATCCCCGCGGCCTCCTGGCCCCGGTGCTGCAGGGCATACAACGCGAGGAAGGCGAGCTCCGCCGCGTTCGCGACGCCCGACACCGCGACGACGCCGCACTCCTCGTGCGGTCGGTCGTCGAGGTCGTACATCGGAGCGCGAGGCCCGGACGGCATCGGCGCGCGGGGGAGGACGGGAAGGGGCAGGGGCATGGCTTCAAGCTCCCGATGGTGCCGGAGCATCCATGATCCTCGGGATGGCTCCGAAGAAGGCGTCGGCGACGCGCGCGGCGTCGGCCTCCACCGTTGCGTTCGCGACGTGCATGCGGAACGGGCCGCCGGGCTCGCCAACCGTGCCGATACGCCGCGCCGGAACGCCGTGGCGCTCCGCGATGCGCAGGACTGTGTCGGCGTGCTCGGGCGTGCAGGACACCACGACGCGGCCGTTGGCCTCGCCGAAGAGCGCCGCGACCGGCGGGAGGTCGTCGTCGAGCGCGACGTCCACGCCCACCGGTTCCTCTCCGGAGCCGAGCGCGGACTCGGCCAGGGCACACGCGAGGCCGCCCTCGGCGCAGTCGTGCGCGGAGCGGAGGGTGCCCTCGTGGATCATGGCGAGCACCGCCCGCTGGAGGCTCCGTTCGGCCAGGAGGTCCACGGCGGGGGCCGTCCCGGCCACCAGGTCCGCCGTGACGTAGAGGTACTCCGACCCACCCAGCTCGTCGGTGTTCCGACCGAGTAGGATCACCACGTCGCCCGCGGCCTGGAAGGCCGGTCGCGTGATGTGGTCGACGTCCTCGACCACCCCGACCATGCCGATGACCGGGGTGGGGAGGATCGCCCTCCCGTCCGTCTCGTTGTAGAAGGAGACGTTGCCGCCGGTGACCGGCGTCTCGAAGACCTTGCACGCCTCGGCCATCCCCAGCACCGCCTCGCGGAACTGGTGGTAGATGTGCGGCTTCAGCGGGTTGCCGAAGTTCAGGTTGTTCGTGATCGCCGTCGGCAGCGCGCCCACGCACACGAGGTTGCGCGCGGCCTCCGCGACCGCCGCGCGCGCGCCCGTGCCCGGGTCGAGATAGACGAAGCGGCCGTTGCAGTCCGTGGTGGCCGCGACGGCCCGACGGGTGCCACGGATGCGCACGACGCCGGCATCGCCCCCTGGGCGCACGGCCGTCGAGGTGCGCACGGTCGTGTCGTACTGGCCGAAGACCCACCGCTTGGACGCGACGTTCGGCGAGCCCACCACGCGCAGGAAGAGCTCGGTGAGGTCGCCCGTGGGCGTGGCGTGCCCGCTCAGGTCGAGGGCGCGCAGCGCCGCGACCTCCGGATCCTCGATGCCCTCGCGCTCGTACGTGGGGCACCCCTCCGTGAGGGGGAGCGCGGGGATGTCGGCGACCGTGCGGCCGTCCTCGAGCACCCTGAAGCGACCGTCGTCGGTCACGTGGCCGATGACCGCCGCTTCGAGCTCCCACTTCCCGAGGATGCGGCGCACCTCGTCCTCCTTGCCGGGCTCCGCGACCACGAGCATCCGCTCCTGCGACTCGGAGAGGAGGATCTCGTAGGGTGTCATCCCGGGCTCGCGCACGGGCACGAGCGCGGTGTCGATCTCGACGCCGCTGCCCCCGCGCCCTGCCATCTCCGAGGCCGACGAGGTGATCCCCGCCGCTCCCATGTCCTGGATGCCGGTGATCGCGCCGCTCGCGATCAGCTCGAGGCTGGCCTCGAGGAGGAGCTTCTCCGTGAACGGATCGCCGACCTGGACCTGGGGGCGGCTCGCCTCGTCCGAGTCCACGCTCAGCTCCTCGGACGCGAACGTCGCGCCGTGGATGCCGTCGCGGCCGGTGCGTGCCCCCACGGCCATGAGCGGGCTCCCGGTCCCGGAGGCGGACGCGGTGATGAGCTCGTCGCGCTTCAGCAGCCCCAGGCACATCGCGTTCACGACCGGGTTGCCCTCGTAGCCGCGGTCGAAGAAGGTCTCGCCGCCGATGTTCGGGATCCCGACGCAGTTGCCGTAGTCGCCGATCCCCGCCACCACGCCCGAGAAGAGGTAGCGCACGCGCGGGGAGTCGAGATCACCGAAGTGCAGCGAGTCGAGCACCGCGATCGGGCGGGCGCCCATCGTGAAGACGTCGCGCAGGATGCCGCCCACGCCGGTCGCGGCGCCCTGGTAGGGCTCGACGGCGGACGGGTGGTTGTGCGACTCGATCTTGAACGCCAGCGCGTAGCCGTCGCCGATGTCGATCACCCCCGCGTTCTCGCCCGGCCCCTGGATCACCCAGGGGGCCTCGGTCGGGAGGAGGCGCAGCAGCCGCCTGGAGTTCTTGTACCCGCAGTGCTCGGACCACATGGCGCTGAACACGCCGAGCTCCGTGAAGGTCGGTTCGCGCCCGAGGATGCGGACGATGCGCGCGTACTCGTCCTCCGAGAGGCCGTGGCCGGACACGACCTCCGGGGTGATCCCGGGATCGCCGTCGCGGGGTGGAACGTGCGTCGCGGTGGTCGTGCCCTCTGCCGTGCTCACGATGGTCGGCTCTTCCGTGTGGCGGGTGGTTCGATGGGGGCTCAGGTACCGGCCGGCTCGAGGCTGCGGGCGAGCGAGGTGAACAGCCCCACGCCGTCCGAGGACCCGAGCAGCGGCTCCATCGCGCGCTCGGGGTGGGGCATCATGCCGAGGACGTTGCCGCGCTCGTTGACGATCCCGGCGATGTTGCGCAGGGAGCCGTTCGGGTTCGCCTCCGGCGTGGCGGCTCCGGACGCGTCCACGTAGCGGAAGACGATCTGGCCCTCGCCCTCGAGGCGCTCGAGCGTCGCGTGGTCGACCTCGTAGTTCCCCTCGCCGTGCGCGATCGGGATACGCAGGACGTCGCCCACGCGGTAGTCGGCGGTGAAGAGCGAATCCGCCCGCTCGACCTTCAGGAGCACGTCGCGGCTCTCGAAGCGGAGGGAGGCGTTGCGCACGAGCGCGCCGGGGAGGAGGCCCGCCTCGCACAGGATCTGGAAGCCGTTGCACACGCCGAGCACCGGGCCGCCGCGCTCCGCGAAGGCGACCACGTCCTCCATGACCGGGCTCATGCGCGCGATCGCGCCGGCGCGCAGATAGTCGCCGTACGAGAACCCACCTGGGAGCATCACGGCGTCGTAGCCCTCGAGGCCGCGCTCGCGGTGCCAGACGAAGGTGGGCTCGCCACCCACCTGCTGGACGGCCTTGTAGAGGTCGTAGTCGCAGTTGGAGCCCGGGAACGTCACCACGGCGACCCTCATCGGGCGGCCTCCTGCATCTCGACCACCGAGGCGACCTCGAAGTCTTCCGTGACCGGGTTCGCCAGGATCTTCCGGCACATGGCCTCGGCGGCCTCCATGGCGTCGACGGCCGATGCCGCCTCGAGCTCGACGTAGATGGCCTTCCCGACGCGCACGTCCGACACCTCGCCCCACCCGAGCGCGTTGAGCGCGTGGTGGATCGCCTTCCCCTCCGGGTTGAGAAGCCCAGGCCGCGGCTTCACACGGATCTCCATCTGGAAGTTGCTCAAGCCTTTTCCTCCTCGTGGTCGTCGTCCTGCCCATGGTCGGGGGCGGGGGAGAGCGGTCCGAGCGCGCCGTAGTCGAGCACGCGCGCCTCGGAAGGGTGGTCGTCCTCCTCCTCGTCCAGGAGCGGGTCCCCTCCGGGGAGCCGCTCGAGCAGGCCGAGGAGCACCGACTTCATCAGCCCCCATGCGAGGTAGAGCAGGAGGAAGGTGAAGAAGAAGTACTGGGGGATCAGGATCGCCGCGAACATGCACGCGAGCACGAACGCGGTCGACGCCAGTCCACGGGGCGTGCGCAGCCCGATGCGCGGCACCTTGGGATAGGGGATGTGGCTCACCAGCAGCACGCCGAGGAGCACCACGGACACGCCCGTGATCTTGGGCCAGGGCATCTCGGAGAGGTACGTCTGGAAGAAGGTGGTGCGGCTGAACGGATAGAACGACGCCAGCAGCATTCCCGCGGCCGGCGACGGGAGGCCGTGGAAGTACCGCTTCGCCTCGCCGCCCTGCTCGATGTTGAAGCGGGCCAGGCGCACCACCACCGCAGTGATGTAGACGTACGAGAGCGTCCAGCTCCACTGCGTGTCCGAGAAGTACAGCTGGTACAGGATGTAGCCGGGCGCTACGCCGAACGAGATCGCGTCGACGAGCGAGTCGAGCTCTGCGCCGAAGCGCGAGCCGGTGCGCGTGAAGCGCGCGATGCGCCCGTCGAGCATGTCCAGGATGCCCGCGAAGATGATCGACCACCCGGCCCAGCTCAGGTCCCCGCGCGTGGCCGCCACGATCGCGTGGATGCCGAAGAAGAGGTTACCGAGCGTGAACGCCGACGGGAGGATGATGACGCCCCGCTGCAGCGTCTCCTTCCGCGGAGGGCGGGGCGCCTTCATGGGGTCGCTCCTGCAGGCTGGCGGGCAAGCACGGTGACGCCCACGCGCGCACGGTCGCCGACCGCGCACGTCACCTCCCAGTGGAGCGGGAGGAAGAGGTCGACCCGGGAGCCGAAGCGGATCAGGCCGATGCGCTCCCCGCGCTCCACGCTCTGCCCCTCCACGGGGTCGGTGACGATGCGCCGGGCCACGAGCCCGGCGATCTGGCGCACGAGCACCTTCCCGTGCGGCGTCTCCAGGCCGAGCGAGGCCTGCTCGTTGTCCTCCGACGCCTTGTCGAGCCAGGCGACCGCGTACGCGCCGGGCCTGTATGTACGGTGCGTGACCGTCCCGGAGAGCGGGCTCCGCTGCACGTGGACGTCGAAGATGCTCAGGAAGATCGAGATCTTGCGCGCGCGCGCACCGAAGAAGCTCGGCTCGTCCGCCTCGTCCACCAGGATCACGCGGCCCTCGCCGGGCGCGAGCACGAGGCCCGGCGCCGTCGGCACCGCGCGCCGCGGGTCGCGGAAGAACCAGACGGTGAAGAGCGCGAGTACGGTGAGGAGTCCGGCCAGCGCCTGCACCCAGACGCCGCCCACGCCGGCGATCACGGCCAGCCAGGCGGCCGCCGCCACCACCAGGCCGACGCCGATGAACGGGACGCCCTCGCGCGCGAAGCTCATCGGTTCGACGGGAAGCTCGGGAGATCGAAGTCGTCGAGCGAGCGGCCCGTGAGCCGCCGGAACACGTGCTGGTAGCGCTCGGAGGCCGCCTCCACCACCTCGTCCGGGAGCAGCGGCGGCGGCGGGGTCTTGTCCCAGTCGTCGAGCGCGTCCAGCCAGTCGCGGATGGGCTGCTTGTCGAGCGACGGCTGCCCGCGCCCCGGCGCATAGTGCTCCTTCGGCCAGAAGCGCGACGAGTCCGGCGTCATGACCTCGTCGATGAGGAGGAGCCGGCCCGTGGGGTCGTGCCCGAACTCGAACTTCGTGTCCGCGAGGATGATGTCGTGCTCGGCGGCCACGTCCCGCCCGAAGGCGTACACCTCGAGCGCGCGCCTCCGCAGCGTATCGGCGAGGTCGGCGCCCAGGATCTCGCCCGTCCGTGCGAAGGTGATGTTCTCGTCGTGGCCCTCCTGCGCCTTCGTCGCCGGCGAGAAGATCGGCGGGTCCAGCCTGTCGGACTCGCGCAGCCCCCTGGGGAGCGCCTCCCCGGCGAGCGTGCCGCTCGCGCGGTACTCCTTCCACGCGGAGCCGGAGACGTAGCCGCGCACCACGCACTCCACGAGCACCGGGCGGGTGCGCCGCACCAGCATCGCGCGCCGCGCCCACGCGTCGCGCGTCGCCTGCAGGGCGGGGTGGCGCGCCACGATCTCGTCGGGGTCCACGGCCAGGAGGTGATGGTCGATGCGGCCCTCGAGGCGGGACAGCCACCACGCCGTGATGAGCGTGAGCACCTCGCCCTTCCTCGGCACGGGCCGGCTCATCACCACGTCGAAGGCGCTCACCCGGTCGGACGCCACCATGAGGAGCGTCTCGTCGTCGACCGCGTACACGTCCCGCACCTTCCCGCGGTGCAGGAGCTCGAGGCCCTCGAGCTCGGACTGGAGCACCGGGGCCCTCGGCGCCTCAGACACGGACTTCGGGCTCCCCGACCCGTTCGGCTCCGGCGCCGTAGCGCGCGAGCACCGGCGCCACCCAGGCGGCGAGGAGGTGGGCGACCTGCTCGGGGGCCCGCCCCACGTAGCGGTGGGGATCCATGAGCGCGTCCAGGTCGGTGGTGCTCAGGCCGAACGCCTCGTCCGCGGCGATGCGCTCGAGGAGGTCGGCCTTCACCCCCTCCTCCTTCATGCGGCGCGCGGCTTCCATCGAGTGGCGGCGGATCCGCTCGTGCAGCTCCTGGCGGTCGCCCCCGCGGGTGGTGGCGTCCATGAGGATGTTCTCGGTGGCCATGAAGGGGAGGTGCTCTTCGAGGTTGCGGCGTACCACCGGCTCGTTGACGTGGAGGCCGGCGGCGACGTTCTCGACGAGCACCAGGGCGCCGTCGAGCGACAGGAAGGCGTCGGGGATGGAGAGCCGCCGGTTGGCGGAGTCGTCGAGCGTGCGCTCGAGCCACTGCGTGGCGGCCGTGACGGCCGGGTCCTGCACGAGCGTGATGACGTGCCGGGTCAGCGCGCAGATCCGCTCGGCGCGCATCGGGTTGCGCTTGTAGGGCATGGCCGACGAGCCGATCTGCTCGGCCTCGAACGGCTCCTCGACCTCGCGCAGGTGCGCGAGCAGGCGGAGGTCGTGGCCGAGCTTGGACGCCGAGACGGCCACCCCCGCGAGCGTCGACTGGATCTGGTGGTCGACCTTGCGCGTGTACGTCTGCCCGCTGACCGGGTAGCTCTCGTCGAACCCCATGCGGCGGGCGACCGCCGCGTCGAGGGCCTCGACCTTCTCGTGGTCCCCGCCGAAGAGCTCGAGGAAGGACGCCTGCGTCCCGGTGGTGCCCTTCACGCCCCGGAAGCGGAGCGTGTCCAGGCGGAACTCGATCTCCTCGAGGTCGAGGAGGAAGTCCTGGATCCAGAGCGTCGCGCGTTTTCCGACCGTGGTGGGCTGCGCCGGCTGGAAGTGGGTCCAGCCGAGCGTGGGGAGCGCGGCGTGCTCGCGCGCGAAGTCCGCCAGCGCGGCGATGCAGCGCACCAGGCGGTCCCGGACCAGGCCGAGCGCCTCGCGATGGAGCACCAGGTCCGTGTTGTCCCCGATGAACGCGCTCGTGGCCCCCAGGTGGATGATCGGCCGCGCGCTTGGGGCGTCGTCTCCGAAGAGGTGGACGTGCGCCATCACGTCGTGGCGGAAGCGCCGCTCGTACTCCGCGGCGCGCTCCAGGTCCAGCGTGTCGAGCGCGGCCCGCATCTCCTCGAGCGCCCGCCCCGGGATGGCCAGGCCCAGCTCCTGCTCGGACTCGGCCAGCGCGAGCCACAGACGCCGCCACGTGCCGAAGCGCCGGGCCGGGGAGAAGATCGCCTGCATCTCCCTCGACGCGTACCGGTCCGAGAGCGGGTGGAGGTATCGGTCCTGGCCTTCCGTCACGGCGTTCCTTTCGTCGATGGAGACATCATCGGCGCCAGTAGAGGTCGCGGGCGATGTAGTTGCCGTCGCGCTCCGCGTAGATGCGCACCGTGCCCGGGCCGCGCAGCCGCTCGAAGATCTGCTTCACCTGGTCGGCGCTCTCTACGCGGGTACGGTTCACCGCCACGAGCACGTCGCCACGCTCGAGACCGAGCTGGGTGGACAGCCGGTCCGAGATCGAGGCGATGAGCGCGCCCTGGTCGCTCATGATGCCGCGCTCCGCGCGCACCTGCGGCGTCACGGTGATGAGCTGCATGTCCTGCAGCACGGTCACGCGCTCGGCGGTCACGGACGGGAGCGCCGCGGCCGTCATGAGCACCGGGCGGGGCTGCCCCTCGATCGTGAGCGAGAGGGTGTCACCGGCGCGCAGGTCCAGCATGACCGCCTCGAAGTCGAGCGGTGCCGCGAGCGCCCGTCCGTTGGCGCGCAGGAGGCGGTCGCCGTCCGCGATGGCGGCCCCGTCCGCCGGGGAGCCCGCCGCGACGTTGGCGACGCGCACGCCCCGCGTGCGTCCCCACTCGTCGGCCTCGACCGGCGCGACGTCCAGCCCGACCCACGCGCGGCGCACACCGCCGTGGTCCACCAGGTCGTCGGCGACGCGCAGCGCCCGGTCGATCGGGATCGCGAAGCCCATCCCCTCGCTGCCGCCCGAGCGCGTGAAGATCGAGGCGTTGATGCCGATGACCTGCCCCAGGGCGTTCACCAGGGGTCCGCCCGAGTTCCCGGGGTTGATGGAGGCGTCCGTCTGGATCATCCCCAGATAGAAGCCCTCTTCGTCCGAGGACGGGACGATGTTGCGGTCGACCGCGGAGATCACTCCGGCCGTGACGGTGGGCTCGGCGTCGGAGAAGTAGTTGGCGAACGGGTTGCCGATGGCCACGGCCCATTCGCCGATCATCAGCCCCTGGGTGGTGCCGAGCGGTGCGACCGGGAGGTCCGTCCCGTGGATGCGCAGGACGGCCACGTCCGCGACCTGGTCGGTCCCGACGAGCTCCGCGTCGAAGTCGCGGCCGTCGGGGAGGGTCACCTTGATCTTCTCGGCGTTCCGCACGACGTGGTCGTTCGTGAGGATGATGCCGTCGGGGCGCACGATCACGCCCGAGCCGAAGCCGGCGCTGCGCCGCTGGCCCCCCGGTGGGAGGAAGAAGCTCTCCCACATCGTGGTGGGACGCACGGTCTCACGGGCGATCACGCTCACGTTCACGACCGCCGGCGCGACCCGGTTGGCGGCCTGCACGATCGCCGTGCGCCGCGAGGCGTCGACCGATGCGGTCGCGCCCTGCCGTGCGTCGGGCGTGGTCTGCGGGCTCACCTGCGCCTGCTCCTGCGCGGCGAGCCGGCTCACCGAGCCGGGATCCGACTCGGCGGCCTCCGCCGTCCGCGCCATCGCGTGCCCGTCCGCACCGCACCCTCCCAGCAACAGGGGGAGCGCCAGTGCCGCCACCCGTCGACGCCACGTCTTCATCGTCCGCTTCCTTCTCAGATCTGCGCGCCGAGCTTGTTCCAGTCCGCGAGGAACGCCTCGAGGCCCTTGTCGGTCAGAGGATGCCTGGCGAGCTGCCAGAGCACCTTCGGGGGCATCGTGGCGCAGTCCGCGCCGATCAGCATCGATTCGACGACGTGCGTCGGATGGCGCAGGGACGCGGCCAGGATCTCGGTATCGAACCCGTAGTTGTCGTACACCTGGCGGATCTGGTGGATCAGCTGCATCCCCTCGCCGGAGATGTCGTCGATGCGCCCGACGAACGGCGACACGAAGGTGGCGCCCGCCTTCGCGGCCAGGAGCGCCTGCGACACGGAGAAGCAGAGCGTGACGTTCGTGCGGATCCCCTCCGCGCGCAGCGTCCGGCACGCCTTCAGCCCGTCCTCGGTGAGCGGCACCTTCACCACGATGTTGTCGTGGATCGCGGCGAGCTTCCGCCCCTCCACGAGCATCGTGTCCTTGTCCTTCGCCACGACCTCCGCGCTGATCGGACCGTCCACGGTCTCGCAGATCTCGCGGTAGATCTCCTTCGGATCCCTGTCTCCGGCCACCTGCGCGATCAGCGACGGGTTCGTCGTGATCCCGTCGATCAGGTTGGCGTCGGCGGCGCGCCGGATCTCCGTGAGATCGGCCGTGTCGAGAAAGATCTTCATGCGGGTGTCCGGCTCCGTGATCCGGGCGTCGTCGAATCCACGTCGTGCACGTGGTCTGGATACTCCACTCTGGCCAGGAAGAGCCCTTCCGGCGGGGCCGGAGGCGAGGTCTCGAGCGACGCGTCGGAGGCGTCGCCGGAGGCCAGCAGGGCGCGGAGGTCGGCGGAGGGCCGGTGGCCCCGTGCGATCTCCACCATCGTCCCCACGAGGTAGCGCACCATGTGGTGCAGGTAGCGGTCCGCGGTGATCGTGAAGCGGGCCCCCAGCGCCCATCGGTTCCACGCCGCGCTCGCGACGGTGCAGCGGTCGCCCCGTTCGGGCTGGCCCGCCTTCGCGAAGGCACGGAAGGAGTGCGCGCCGGGGAGCTCGGCGGCGCAGTCCGAGAGGGCCGCCTCGTCGATCTCCTCGCAGAGCGCCCAGCACCAGGGGCGGTGGAAGGGCGAGCGCGCCTCCGGCTCGGTCCCGACGCGGTAGACGTAGGTTCGGGCCAGCGCGTCGTAGCGGGGGTGGAAGTCGGCGCGCGCGGGCCGCACCCCCTGCACCCAGACGTCGGGCGGGAGGACGGCGTTGAGGGCGCGGTGCAGCTCGGCGGGGTCCCAGCGGGGCGGCATGTCCACCGACGCGACCTGGCCGATCGCGTGGACGCCGGTGTCCGTGCGGCCGGAGCCCACCACGGTGCGGGGTCGGGCGGCCAGGCGGGAGAGGGCGGCCTCGAGCTCGCCCTGCACCGTGCGCTGATCGGGTTGGAACTGCCACCCGTGGAAGTGGGTCCCGTCGTAGTGGACGGTGAGCTGCAGTCGGATCGAGTCCCGGGTCTCCACGGCGGAAAGGTAGGCCAAGTGGCCCGATCCCGGAATACGATGGCCTTCGGGCGCCGATGCGTCCGCGAGGCCGTGCATTGACCGGAAAACCGCATGGGGATTAGCATTTCGGGCTCCCGCCACCCGTTCCCGGAGACGCTCGTGACACCCGCGACACCGCAGGCCGACCCCGTGGATCTGACCCGCCTCATCGGCAAGGTGGCGGACGGGGAGGACCTCGCCTCGGACGAGGCGGAGGGCGCCTTCGACCTCTTCATGACCGGAACCGCCACCGAGATCCAGATGGCCGGGCTCCTCGTGGGGCTGCGGGCCAAGGGGGTCGCGCCCGCCGAGGTGGCCGGTGCGGTCCGGGCGCTCCGCAAGGCGATGGTGCCGGTGCCCGCGACCGACCCGTCGGCGCTCGTCGACACGGCGGGGACCGGGGGCGGGCGCATCACCACCTTCAACATCTCGACTGCGGCCGCGCTGGTGGCCGCGGGCGCCGGCGTGAAGATGGCGAAGCACGGCAACCGGTCGTTCACGTCGAGGAGCGGAAGCGCGGACGTCCTCGAGGCGCTGGGGGTGAAGATCGACCTCACCCCGGAGCGCATGGGCGAGATCCTCGAGGAGGTCGGCATCGTCTTCATGTTCGCGCCGCTCCTCCACCCCGCGATGCGCCACGTGGGGCCCGTGCGCCGTGGGCTCGGGATCACCACGGTGATGAACATCCTCGGGCCGCTCACCAACCCGGCGGGCGCGCGCCGGCAGGTCGTGGGGGTCAGCGACCCGAAGCTCCTCGGCCTCGTGGTGCGGGCGCTCGCGGAGCTCGGGCACCTGCGCGCGCTGGTCGTGCACGGCGCGCCGGGAATGGACGAGATCAGTCCGGCCGGGCACACGCGCGTGGCCGAGCTGTCGGGCGCGGGCATCCGGGAGTACGAGATCACGCCCGGGGAGCTGGGCGCGGACCACTCCTACCTGGAGGGCCTGCGGGGCGGCGACCCGGCGCACAACGCGAAGCTCATCCGGCAGGCCCTGGACGGTGAGCTCGGCGCCCCGCGCAACGCGACGATCCTCAACGCGGCCGGCGCCATCTACGTGGCGGGGAAGGCGGAGACGCTGCGCGCCGCGGCCGACATGGCCGTGGAGTCGATCCGATCGGGCGCCGCGCGCGACGTGCTGACCCGGCTGAGAGAGGCCAGCAACCGTTAGTACTTGCGGATCACCCCCACCACGATGCCCTGGATGCGCACGTCGCTGGCGTCCACGAGGATGGGCTCCATCGTCGGGTTGGCCGGCTGGAGGCGGATGCGACCGCCGGGCTCGCGGTAGAGCTTCTTCACCGTGGCGGAGTCCCCGCCCACGAGCGCCACGACCATCTCCCCGTCCTCGGCGTTCTCCTGCGCCTGGACCACGATGTAGTCGCCGTCGCGGATCTGCTCCTCGATCATCGAGTTCCCCTCGACGCGGAGCACGTAGTTGTCCTTCTGGCGCCGCACCATGTCGGGCGGCACCACCACGCTCTCCGTGTCCTGGATCGCCTCGATCGGCAGGCCCGCGGCCACGGCGCCGAGCAGCGGGAGCTCGAGCGCCGGCACGCCGGCGCCGGGGCGCACCAGCTCGATGGAGCGGCTCTCGTTGTAGGACTTTCTTATGTAGCCCTTGCGCTCCAGATTGCTCAGGTGCTCGTGCACGGTCGCCAGCGAGGAGTACCCGAACTGCTCCGCGATCTCCTCGAAGCTCGGTGCGTATCCCCGCTCCGCGATGAACCCGTCGATGTAGTCCAGAATCTCCTTCTGGCGCTTCGTCAGGGGCATCGGACGGCCCTCCGGTGACAGGTACCCGAACATCGACCGAAAGAAGGATACCCGAACGTTGCCCGAAACGCAAGGAGCGCGCGACCTTCCGGGGATCCTGGCCTCCATCGTCGCCACCAAGAGGGAGGAGCTCCGGACGCTCCGGGGCGTGGCCCGTGACCTGGAGAGACGGGCCGCGGCCGCCGCGCCTCCCCGCGACTTCGCTGCGGCCGTCGGGGGCGGGGGCGCGGTCTCGCTGATCGCGGAGTGCAAGCGGCGCTCGCCGGGCGCCGGCCCCATCCGACCCGACCTCGACCCGGTCGGGCTCACCCGCGGCTACGAGCGTGCCGGCGCGTCCGCCCTGAGCGTGCTGACGGACGGCACGTACTTCGGCGGCTCCCTCGCGGACCTCGCCGCCGTGCGCGAGGCCACGGGGATCCCGGTGCTGCGCAAGGACTTCACGCTGGAGCCCGTCCAGGTCGTGGAGGCCCGCGCGGCCGGCGCGGACGCTGTCCTGCTCATCGTCCGCATCCTCGACGACGCCGCGCTCGGGGAGCTCCTGGACGTCGCCTCGTCGCTGGGGATGGCCGCCCTGGTCGAGGCGCACGACGCGGAGGAGGTCGCGCGCGCGCTCGGCGCCGGCGCGAAGATGCTCGGCATCAACAACCGGGACCTGGCCACCTTCAGGACCGACCTCGACACCACGGTGGGGCTGCTGGCCGACGTGCCCCCCGACGTCGTGGTCGTCTCGGAGAGCGGGATCCGCGCGCCCGCGGACGTGGAGGCGCTCGGGCGTGCCGGGGTCGACGCGGTCCTCGTCGGCGAGACGCTCCTGCGCGCCGCCGATCCGTCCGCGGCCGCGGCGTCGCTCTGCGGCCACCCCAAGAACCCGCGGAGCGCGCGCGGGGGCGCACGGCATGGTTGAGCCCGTGCGCGTGAAGATCTGTGGCGTCGTGCGGCGCGAGGACGCGCTCGCCGCACAGGCGGCCGGGGCCGACTACGTCGGCGTCATCCTCTCGGCCGGCTTCGGGCGGAGCGTGGAGCCCGACGACGCGGCCCGCCTCGTGTCGGGCGTCCGGGTGGCGCGGGTGGCCGTGCTGGTCGACGAGGACCCGGGGTCGGCGGCGCACCTCGCCGAGGCGATCGGAGCGGACGTTCTCCAGCTCCACGGCGAGGAGCCCCCCGAGGTGGTCTCGGCCATCCGCGACCGGGGCCCGTGGAGGATCTGGAAGAGCGTTCGTGCCCGAGGCGGCGCGGACGTGCTACGCACCGTCGAGCGCTACGGCGCGCTCGTCGACGGGATCCTCGTGGAGGGTCGCAGGGAGGGGGTGGTGGGCGGAGGCGGCGCGCGTCTGGACCTCGACGCCGTGGCCGGGGCCCGCGGCGGGATCCCGGACGGGATCGACGTCGTGCTTGCGGGCGGTCTCACGCCGGAGACGGTCGCGGACGCGGTGGCACGGTTCGCCCCGGACGTGGTAGACGTAAGTTCCGGCGTCGAGCGGGTCCGTGGGGGGAAGGATCCCGAGCTGGTGCGCCGCTTCATCGAGGAGGCGCGTCGGCGGGGATGACCCACGCGCCCCCCTCCCATCCCATCCGGAGCAGGAGACGATCGTGAGCGTGAGCGCCGTGAGACCCGGACGCTTCGGCTCGTTCGGCGGCCGCTACGTCCCCGAGACGCTGGTGCACGCGCTCGACGAGGTGGAGCGGTCCTTCGCCGACGCGATGGCCGACCCCGCGTTCGTGGCCGAGCTGGAGGCCCTTCTACGCGACTTCGTGGGCCGCCCGACACCCCTCCAGCGGGCGGCGCGCCTCGGCGAGGCCGCCGGGCACCCGAACGTCTTCCTGAAGCGCGAGGACCTCAACCACACCGGCGCCCACAAGATCAACAACACGATCGGCCAGGCGCTCCTCGCCCGACGCATGGGGAAGCGCCGCATCATCGCGGAGACCGGCGCCGGGCAGCACGGCGTGGCGACCGCGACGGCGTGCGCCCTCTTCGACATGGAGTGCGTGGTCTACATGGGGGAGGAGGACGTCGAGCGCCAGGCGCTCAACGTCTATCGCATGCAGCTCCTGGGCGCGGAGGTGCGCCCCGTCGGCTCCGGCACACGCACGCTCAAGGACGCCACGAACGAGGCGATCCGGGACTGGGTCACGAACGTCGAGACGACCCACTACGTGATCGGGTCGGTCGTCGGGCCGGACCCCTTCCCGCGCATGGTCCGGGACTTCCAGTCCGTGATCGGCCGCGAGGCGCGCGCCCAGATGCTGGAGGTGGTGGGGCGCCTCCCGGCCGTGGTCGTCGCGTGCGTCGGGGGCGGGTCCAACGCGATGGGCATCTTCCACGCGTTCGTTCCCGACGAGGCCGTGCGCCTGGTGGGCGTGGAGGCGGCCGGGGAGGGGCTGGAGAGCGGGCGTCATTCCGCCTCGCTGGCGGCCGGCAGACCCGGTGTCCTCCACGGCTCGCTGAGCTATCTTCTCCAGGACGCCGACGGCCAGGTGGCTCCCGCCCACTCCGTTTCCGCGGGGCTGGACTACCCGGGCGTAGGTCCCGAGCACTCGTACCTGAAGGACTCGGGGCGGGCGACGTACACCTCGGTCACCGACGCGGAGGCCCTCGATGCGTTCCATCGCACGGCGAGGCTCGAGGGCATCATCCCCGCGCTCGAATCCGCCCATGCGGTTGCGTGGGTCCTCCGTGAGGCCGCAGGATACGCCGCATCCGGTCCGGTTCTCGTCTGCCTCTCGGGGCGGGGCGACAAGGACGTGGAGCACGTGTCCCGATTGGAAGGCCGCGAGGAAGTGCGCCCGGCGCGACGCGACTGAGGAAGGATGACCGAGCTCGAATCGACAGCCGGCGGCTCGATGGACGAGACCGTGGGATGGAGCGATGTGGAGGACGCTCCGTTTGCGCGCGTGCGCGAGTTGTTCGTGGTGCTCGGCAAGGCCTTCCGCGCCTACCAGCTCTACGACGAGAACAACCCGGTGCGGCAACGCTTCGTGGAGAGCCTGCGCCAGGCCTTCGTCGGGCTGTGGACCGAGATGGACAAGCTCACGCTGAGCGTGGAGGAGGACCGGATCCTCCTTCTTGGCGAGGAGATCTACAAGGCCGAGGTGCGGGGCGATTCGCTGGCCTTCCTCTTCTACAAGGACGGCGTGCGCGAGATCACCTTCCTGCCCGGCATCGAGACCGACGAGATCCTGCCGTTCCTGAGCGTGCTCCAGCGGGCGCGTAAGCTCCTTCCCGAGGGCGACGACCTCCTCACCGTCCTGTGGGAGGAGGATCTCGATCATTTCCAGTACCAGTACGTCGACTTCCTGGCCGAGGGCGTCTCGCTGCCGACGCCGGGCGCCGGTGCCACCGCCCAGGAGCTGCAGGGCGTCCTCAGCGCCGAGCTCGAGCCGGAGGAGGCGGAGCAGAAGAGCGCCGCGGTCGGGCAGGCCACCACGCCCGTGCAGCAGGCGATCAGCCGCGACGATTTCAACCCGACGCTCTACTCGCTCGACCCGCGCGAGATGCAGACGCTCAAGTCCGAGCTCCACAAGGAGTTGCATCGGGACCTGCGCGGCGACGTCCTGTCGGCGCTCTTCGACCGGCTCGGCGAGCCCGAGCGGCCCGAGCGGCAGCTCGAGATCCTGGGGATCCTCAAGACGCTCCTCCCCAACTTCCTCAGCCGGGGAGCGCTCACCGCCGCGACCCGCGTGCTCGAGGAGCTGCGCACGCTCGAGTCGGCTCCGGGGGTCTTCGACGAGGGCCTCCTCACCCGCTCCCGCGCCCTCCTCGACGAGGTCAGCGCGCCGGAGGCGATCTCGGAGCTCATCCAGGCGCTCTACGACGGCACGGTGCGCGCCACGCCGCAGCAGCTCGCGGTCTTCCTCCGCTTCCTGCGCGCGGGCGCCCTCTCTCCGCTCCTGCGCGCGGCCGAGACGGTGGAGCACAAGGAGCTGCGGGCCGTTCTGCGGGCGGCCGTGCACGGGATCGCGGAGCGCAACCGCGGCGCCGTGGTCCGCCTCCTCGAGGAGGCCGACCCGATCATCGCGTCGGGCGCCGCCCGCCTCGCCGGTGACATCCAGATCGTCGAGGCGGGCCCATCCCTCGCGCACCTCCTCGCGCACCCCGACGCGTCCGTGCGCCTCGCCGCCGTGGAGGCGGCGGTGAGCCTGAAGGCGTCCACCGCCGCGGGCGCGCTCCAGCACACGCTCAACGACCCCGAGCGCGACGTGCGCATTGCCGCCGCGCGGGCGCTCGGCGCGCTGCGCTACGCCCCCGCCGCGAAGAAGCTGTCCGAGGTGCTGGCGAGCAAGGAGATCCGCGCCGCGGACATCTCGGAGAAGGTGGCCTTCTTCGAGGCCTACGGGATGGTGGCGGGCGACGAGGCCGTGAGCTCGCTCGACAAGCTCCTCAACGGGAAGGGGTTCCTCGGCAAGCGCGAGCCTCCGGAGATCCGGGCCGCGGCGGCGCTGGCCCTGGGGAAGGTGCCGGGGCCGGAGGCGCGCGCGTCCTTGAACCGGGCGGTCCGCGAGGAGGACCCGGTGGTGCGCTCCGCCGTGAACCGTGCGCTCCGGAGCGAGGTGACGCCATGACCGACGGCACCCGGCTCAACCTCCAGGAGGAGGGGCGCAAGGTCCTCACCGCGTTCTACGGCGCGCTCTCCGCGCTGAAGCTGTATCCGCTGGAGAACGCCGCGGTCCAGCAGGCGTTGGACGAGCTGCACGCGCTCGTGGACCACATCGTGGGGCTGGAGGGCGGCGCCGAGGTGCGGGTGGTGGGGGACTTCTTCTTCCTCAACGAGACGCGCCTGCGGCTCGACCTCTCGAACTTCTCCACGTTCGGATCGTTCGCGCGCGCTCTCCAGGACCACGGCATCGGGGCGGTCGAGATCGAGCAGGGTATCAACCGCGCCGAGTGGGCGCCTTTCCTGTCGATCCTCCTGCGCAAGCCCGGCGGCGAGGACCCGTTCGAGGCGTTCATGCAGCGCCTCGAGTCGACGCCCGTGCGCTGCCTCCGGTTCCGGCCGGAGCAGGAGGTGGCGGAGCCGGAGAAGTCCGAGGAGGAGCTCACCGCGGCCAAGCGCACCTACGCGCAGTCCGTGCAGGTGGCGAAGGACGCGCTGGGCGACGTCCGGCTCGGGAAGGCCGTGAACGTCCGCAAGGTGAAGCGCGCGGTGCAGGGGATCGTCGACCAGGTGCTGTCCAGCGAGACGTCGATGGTCACGATGACGACGCTGCGCGACTTCGACGAGTACACGTTCACCCACTGCGTGAACGTGTGCATCTTCAGCGTCATCATCGGCCAGCGGCTCGGGTTGGAGAAGCTGCACCTCTACGACCTCGGCCTCGGGGCGCTCCTGCACGACATCGGCAAGCAGCGCGTCGAGCGCGAGATCATCAACAAGCCCGGCGGGCTCACGGACGTGGAGTGGGCCAAGCTCAAGGAGCACACGACCGAGGGGCTCCTCGTCCTCTTCAAGCTGCACGGGTTCACGGACGTGCCGTACCGCCAGATGCTCATGGCGTACGAGCACCACATGAAGGTCGACCTGACCGGCTACCCGTCGAACAATCACCCGCGCGACCCCACGCTCTTCTCGCGCATCGTTGCGGTCGCCGACGCCTTCGACGCCGGCACCTCCGTGCGCAGCTACCAGTACGATCCGTGGCCGCCCGACGCCGTGCTCCGCGAGATGCGCGACAACCCGAAGCGCGGCTTCGACCCCCTGCTCGTGAAGGCGCTGATCACCGCGACCGGCGTCTATCCGATCGGCACGCTGGTCATCCTCGACACGCACGAGCTCGCGGTGGTGTGCGACGTGAACAAGGACCCGGACTTCCTGCACCGTCCGAAGGTGAAGGTCATCTCGGACCCGTTGGGGGTGCCGCTCTCGGACGCCGTCACGCTCGACCTCGCGAAGGACGATCCGGCCACCGGCGCCGCCATGCGCTCGATCATCAAGACCACCGATCCCCAGAAGTACGGGATTCGGGTGAGCGACTACCTGGTTTGAGCGGACCCACCCTGTCCGAGGCCTTCTCCCGCCGCCGCGCGGAGGGGAGGGCGGCCCTCGTGCCCTACGTGACCGCCGGCCACCCCCGCGCCGACGTGACCGTGGAGCTCCTCCAGGCCGTGGCGGACGCCGGCGCCGATATCCTCGAGCTCGGCATACCCTTCTCGGACCCGCTCGCGGACGGGCCGACGATCCAGCGCTCCTCCTTCCTGTCCCTCTCGCAGGGGACCACGGTGGCCAAGGTCCTCGACGACCTGGCGGCGTTCCGCGCCACGCGCCCGACCCCGGTCGTGCTCTTCACCTACTTGAACCCGGTGCTGCGCTACGGGGTGGACCGCTTCCTCGACGACGCGGTCCAGGCGGGCGCGCAGGGGCTCCTCGTGACCGACCTCCCCGGGGGCGCGGACCCGGAGCTCGAGGATCGCATCCGCGCCTCCGCGCTCGACCTGATCCGGCTGGTGGCGCCCACCACCCTGCCCGAGCGGATTCCCCAGGTGGCGGCGGGCGGCTCGGGCTTCCTGTACTACATCTCCCGGACCGGGGTGACGGGCACGCGTGCATCGCTGCGCGACACCCTCGGCGAAGAGGTGCGCCGGATCCGTTCTGCCGTGTCCCTGCCGGTGGCCGTCGGCTTCGGCATCTCGACCCCGGAGCAGGCGCACGCCGTGGCGTCGGTCGCGGACGGGGTGGTGGTCGGGAGCGCCCTGGTTCAGCGACTCGGCGACGGAGGCGTGGCGGCCGGCGCGTCGTTCGTCGGCGCCCTGCGCGCGGGGATGGACGCCGCGCAGGGATAGGCGCGGCGGGCGCGGCCGGAGCCGGGCTCGCGGCCGCGGACGCTACCGCTCTCCCAGGCGTTCGCCCAGCGCGGGATCCGGCTCGACGAAGATCGTCCGGAGCCGGTCCGGTACCACGGAGCCCGGGGGTGCGCCCCGCGGCTTGCGCACGTACTTGCGGAGCGTCCACCCCACCGGGACGGTGCCCGACGTGCGCGCCCGGGAGTGGAGGGCGGCCAGGACGGCGGCCTCGTGCAGGTCGCGGGCCGGCGGCGTCTCCGCCCTCCCCCAGCGCAGCACCACGTGGGCGCCACCCACCTGGAGCGCGTGGAGCCACACGTCGTCGGGCGCGGCGTGGTGGAAGGTGAGGTCGTCGTTCGCGCGCGCGCCCCGACCCACGCGGATCTCCAGCCCCCCCGAGCTGCGGAACACGCGGTAGGGGAGGACAGCCTCCTCCTGGCCGCGGCGCTCGGGCGCCTTCATCGTCGCCGGGAGCGCGGCGTCCAGCTCCTCCGTCCTGGCCTCGCCCGCGCGCGCCCGCGCCAGGAGCCCGGTCAGCGCTCCGGCCACCTCGTCCGCCTCCTCCAGGAGCCCGGGAAGGCGTGCTCGGGCGCGCTCGGTGCGCGCCGCCCGGTCGTAGAGCGCGGCGGCATTCTCCTGCACCGCGAGGGCTGGGTCGAGCGTGAGCGTGACGGTCTCCCCCGTGAAGCCCTCGAGCGCGACCGTGCTCGCGCCGCTCGGCACATCACGGAAGCGCGCCAGCAGGAGGTCGCCCTGCGCACGGAGCACCTCCGGATCCTCGAGCTCGTCGAGCTCCACCCGCAGGCTCGTGGCGCGCCGGAGCGCCGTGTCGACCGCCCGTTCGAGGGCCTGGACGCGCTCGGGCGGGAGGACGGCCGCTCCCGCCGCCGGCCCGGCCTCGGTCGACTGCCGCTCGGCCCAGAGCCTGAAGGCCTCGAGGAGGGTTCCGGTGGGCGTGCGCGCGTGGCCCGCGAGGGGCCAGGGGTAGGGCTGCGGCGCTCCGTTCCCCTCGAGGAGGCAGGGTTCGGCCGGCCGTCCCTCGTGCGCGAGGGCGCTCCAGGTCGCCCACCCGCGCTCGAGGGCGACCTCCGGGTCGTCGTCCGCGTCGACGAGCGTGCGTGCGTTGACGGGAGACGTCCAGGCGACGGCGCGCACGAGCTCGCGCGCGCGGCCGGGCGGTAGGACGGGAGCGAGGATCTCCAGCCAGCGCGCCAGGGGGAGAGGGTCCTCCGCGCCCTCCCGATCGGAGGGGGGTGGGGGATCGTACGTGCCGCCCACGCGGGCGGGCCGCTTTCCCTCCCGACGCACCAGGACGTGCCGGATGCGCGCGTCGGCTCCTTCGGTCACGAGCGCGTTCCACTGGTTGCCGAGGAGCTCCACGATCAGGTTGCGCGACGCGTGGCCCCGCGTCGGCAGCAGCTCGAACACGAGGATCCGCTCGTCCACGGGGGCCCGGACCGCCCGTACCCGCGCCGCGAGCGGGAGGTCGGAGCGCGCGGGCTCGGCAGCGGGGAGGAGGAACGGGGCGCCGCGCGCGGGGTGCAGCGGCCAGGCCAGGGTGGCGTCGCGGAAGAGGAGCACGAGGTCGCGGGTGGAGCCGTCCATGCGGACGGCGCGCAGGCGGCTCCCCGCGAGGCGCTCGTGGAGCTCGTGGGCGAGCGCGCGCACCAGGAGAGGGTCCCAACGGAGTGGCATGGTCGAAGGTAATCCGACCCGCCCTGTGACGCCCCTCCCGCGGGAGGGCGGCAGCCCCCATGTTTGGCAGCCCGTGATGTAGAGGACGCGAACGGGGGCGGCACCCGCGACCCCTTCTTCCGATGTTTCTCTCTGGCCTCCAGGTCCTCTATGGTCAGTTATGTTAACTGATGGATAGACAATAGTTTACCATGAATCTCCCGACCTGATTTCGATGCCTCCCGACGCGCCTCGCCCGAGCGGCCCACCATCCGTCCTCCGCTTTCTCGAGATGAAGCGCGAGCGTCGTCCGATCGTGGCGATGACCGCGTACGACGTCCTCTTCGCGCGCCTGCTCGAGGAGGCGGGGGTCGACCTGATCCTGGTGGGCGACTCGCTCGGCCGTGCGGTGCTGGGCTACGACTCGACCGTGCCCGTCACCATGGACGAGATGATCCACCACGCCCGGGCGGTGAAGCGCGGAGCGCCCGCCACCGTGGTCGTGCTCGACATGCCCTTCCTCAGCTACCAGCTCTCCGACGAGGACGCGCTGCGCAACGGCGGGCGTGCGTTCAAGGAGGCGGGCGTCGACGCGGTGAAGGTCGAGGGCGGACACGAGCGCACCTGCGCCGCGATCCGCCGGCTCGTGGACGCGGGCGTGCCGACGATGGGGCACCTCGCCCTCGCGCAGCAGTCGACCCACGCGCTCGAGGCCGACCGTGACCGGGGCTCCGCCGAGGCCGCGGGGGAGCGGGTGCGTGCCGAGGCGATGGCGCTCGAGCGGGCGGGCGCCTTCGGCATGGTCCTCGAGACGCTCCCGCCGGAGCTCGCTGCGGAGATCTCCGCCTCGCTCACGGTGCCGACCTTCGGGATCGGGAGCGGGCCCTCCTGCGACGGGCAGGTGCAGGTCCTCTACGACGCCCTCGGCCTGAGCCGGGGATCGTCGGCCAAGACCCCGAAGCGCTTCGCCTCCCTCCACGACGTCGCGCTCGAAGGGGTGAGAGCGTTCTCCCGCGAGGTCAGGGACGGCACGTACCCGGCCCCCGCGACGGGCACGGGCGGCTGACGGCGGCGATGCTCGCATGATCGTCACCCGGACGCGGGCGGAGCTGGCCGATGCGCTCGCCCTGCTGCGCGCCGACGGAGCCACCGTCGCCCTCGTGCCCACCATGGGCCTCCTGCACGACGGCCACCTCTCGATCGTCGACCGTGCCGCCGAGCTGGCCGACCATGTCGTCGTGTCGCTCTTCGTGAGCCGACTGCAGCTCGGGCCCGGAGACGACCCGTTCCGTCATGCTCTCCAGGAGGCGCGCGACGAGGAGCGGCTGCGCGCGCCGGGCGTCGCGCTGGTCTTCGCGCCGTCCGAGGAGGAGATGTACCCGGACGGCGAGCCCCAGGTGACGATCGCGCCGGGACCCCTGGCGCTCCGCCTCGACGGCGCCTTCCTCCCGGGCCGCTTCCGCGGCACCCTGACCACCGTGGCACTCCTGTTCGGCCTCGTCCGCCCGGACGTGGCCGTGTTCGGGCTCGAGGACTTCCAACGGGTCGCCCTCGTCCGGCGGATGGTGCGCGACCTCGGGCTCGGCGTCCGCGTCGAGACCGCGCCGATCGTGCGGGAGGCGGACGGCGTGGCGATGAGCCGACGCAACGAGGCGCTGAGCCCGGAGGAGCGGCGGGAGGCGCGTGGGCTCAACGAGGCGCTCGTGGAGGCGACGCGGTACTTCGGGGCCGGCGAGCGGCGCGCGGAGGTCCTCCTCGACGTGGTGCACGCGGTGGTGGGCCGGCATCCGCTCCTCCAGCTGCAGTATGCCGACGTCGTGGATCCCGGGACCCTCGCCTCGGTCGAGACGGCTGTGCCCGGGTCCGTCGTCGCGCTGGCGGCGTTCTGCGGCACGGTCCGCCTCGCGGACAACGTGGTGCTATGACGTTGCATCCACTGGTCGAGCGGGCCGCGGCGGGCGAGCTCCCGGCATGGGCGGTGGCCTCCGACGAGCGACGCCGGCACATCGAGCGCGTCGCGGCGGTCCTCGGCGCCTGGGCCGAGGAGCTCGACCTGCCCGAGGAGGAGGGGGCGCGCTGGAGGGCAGTGGGCCGGCTGCACGACGCGCTCCGCGACGCACCGGCCGAGTCGATACGCCCCCGCCTTCCCCCGGCCCTGCGCGACCTCCCGGACCGGATCCTGCACGGACCCGCAGTCGCGGAGCGCCTGCGCGTCGAGGGTGTGGAGGACGGGGCCTTGCTGCGCGCCGTTGCCTACCACACGCTCGGGCACCCGTCATTCGGCCGGCTCGGCCAGGCGCTCTACGCGGCCGACTTCCTCGAGCCCGGGCGTGACCTGCGCAACGAGTGGCGCGCGGACCTGCGCACCCGCCTCCCCGTCGACCTGCGCGCGGTGGTGCGCGAGATCCTGGGCGCGCGCATCGTGCACCTGGTGGAGCGCAGCGGCCACATCCGGCCCGAGACGATCGGGTTCTGGAACGCGCTGGCCGAGCGGCGCTGATGATCGCACGCCTGAGGGGGATCGTCGCGCTCTTCGTGGTGCTCGTGGTCGGCGTGCTCGCGGGCTCCGCCATCGCACAGTGGCACGAAGGGCCGGGGCCGGTGCTCCCGGCCCTCCCGCTCCCCAAGTTCGCCGGTCCGCGGGTGCGCGTGGAGGTGCTGAACGGAGGGGGGCGCGCCGGGGCGGCGCGCGAGGCCATGGAGCAGCTCCGCGACCATGGCTTCGACGTCGTCTTCTTCGGAAACGCGGGGTCCTTCGGGCGGGATTCCTCGGTCGTGCTCGATCGGGTCGGCGCCATGGAGGCCGCGCGGGGCGTTGCGGACGCCCTCGGAATCCGTAACGTCCGGAGCGAGCCGGACTCGAACCTGTACCTCGACGTCTCCGTAGTGTTGGGCGCGGACTGGAAGCCCCCGACGCCGGAAGCGGCACCGGTGCGCGAACCACCCCACCGAACGTGGTGGGACCCCAGGGGGTGGCTCCGTCGCTGAGCGCGCCGGGCCGGCCTTCCACAGAGCGGACGAGCTGACGGGCGATCGATGAGCAAGCGAGCGGAGGGGAAAGCGGAGGGGAGGGAGGAGGCGAAGGCGGGGGGTGCCGGCTCGGGCGGTGCCGAGGAGCGCAAGCAGAGCACTGCGGTCGAATGGACGAAGTCGATCCTCGTGGCGCTGGCGCTCTTCATAGTCCTGCGCACCTTCCTCGTCCAGACGTTCGTGATCACGTCGGGGTCGATGGAGGACACGCTCCTCGTCGGCGACATGCTGGTGGTGAACCGAGCCGCCATCGGCTCGCGCATCCCCCTGACGCAGATCCGCATCCCGGGCTACTCCAAGCCGCGGCGCTTCGACGTCATCGTCTTCGACCCGCCCCACGAGGAGTCGCTCAAGCTCGTGAAGCGGCTCATCGGGATGCCGGGCGACACGCTGCAGATGCGCGACCGGGTGCTCTACATCGACGGCGTCGCGCAGGAGGAGCCGTACCTGAAGCACTCGGACGCCGCGGACGAGACGCACCCGTGGATGGAGTGGCAGCGCGACCACCTGGCGCCCGGCGTGGACCGGCGTGCCTACGCGCCGACGCGCGACAACTGGGGCCCGATCGTGATCCCCGAGGACCGCTACTTCATGCTGGGCGACAACCGGGAGACCAGCCTCGACTCCCGCTACTGGGGGCTCCTGGAGGGGTGGCGCCTGGAAGGCCGTGCGGTCGTCATCTACTTCTCCTACGACAAGGAGTCGTACCGGCCCTTCCCCTGGCTGCGCGAGATCCGCTGGGGACGGATCGCGCACGGCATCCATTAGGGAACCTCAGCGGCGAGGAGGAGTGAGCGACATGAGGCGACGTTCACGACTCCTCCCGGCCCTGTGTGGACGACGTCATCACCTTCGACGACATCCTCCGGATGGCGTACACGCAGCGGGCGCTCAACTTCGTGCCGGGGAGCGAGTACCCCTACTCCAACACGGGATACAACCTCCTGGCGGAGATGGTGATGCGCGTCACCGGCCAGTCCTTCCGCCGGTGGACGGAGGAGCGGATCTTCCGGCCGCTCGGGATGGCCGACACGCACTTCCGTGACGACCACACCGAGGTGATCCCGCACCGCGCGTTCGGCTACGAGCGCACCGCGGGTGGCTCGTTCCGCCGCACGCCCGACAACCTGGTGGCGCTCGGCTCGAGCTCCCTGTTCAGCAACGTCGAGGACCTCGCCCGATGGGTGGTGAACTTCGACGACGGCACGGTGGGCGGGCGCGAGGCCATGGCGCTCTCGCGCACACGCGGCGTGCTGAATGACGGCACGACGATCCCCTACGCCTTCGGCATCAGCCACGGGGACCACCGCGGCCTCGCCACGCTCTCGCACAGCGACTCGTGGGCGAGCTTCGGTCCTACGTGCTGTACGTTCCCGACCGGCGCTTCGGCGGGGGAGGACGATTTCCCGATGACGCCGCGCTCCGCGACGGAGTTCCAGGTCGAGGCGTACGGCGCCCCGATCGCCTTCGTGCGAGACGAGGACGGCCGCGTGACCGCCTTCGACTACCGGGGACGGCGCGCCCCGCGGGTGGGCGGGGCGGAGGAGGCACCGGCGCCCGCGGACCTCGCTGAGCTCCTGGGCGACTACGTGAGCGACGAGCTGCAGACCTCGTACCGCGTGGAGATCGAGGACGGTGGCCTCGTCCTGCGCCACCACCGGCACGGTACGATCCGACCGACGCAGGCGTGGACGGACGACTGGGTCGGCTCGCTCTGGTTCATCGGCTCCGTCCAGTTCCAGCGCGACGCGGGGGGCCGCGTCGTGGGGCTGCTCGTGAACGCCGGAGAGCGGAACCGCGACCTCCGCTTCATCAGGCGCCGCTAGCGGCGTGCCACGTCAGGGCGTCGGCGACGCACGGCCGGCGCGTGCCCGCCGGTCGCCGATCTGCGCGAGGGCGTGCGCGCGCAGCTGCCCGCACGCCGCGTCGATGTCCCGCCCGCGCGTCTCGCGCACGGCCGCGGAGACGCCCCGCTCCTCGAGCACCCGTGCAAAGGCCCGGATCCGCTCCGGCGTCGAGGGCTTCCACGCCTGCCACGGGATCGGGTTGTAGGGGATCAGGTTCACGAACGCCCCCACCTCGGCGGCGATCCCCGCGAGGGTGGGCGCGAGCGACAGGTCGTCGTTCACGCCGCGGATCATCGTGTACTCGAAGGTGATGCGCTTTCCGCCCGCGGCCTCGAAGCGGCCCAGCGCCTCCAGCACCTCGCCGAGCGGGTAGCGCTTCTCCAGCGGGATGAGCGTGCCCCGCAGCTCCGGATCGGGGGCGTGCAGGGAGAGGGCGAGGCGGAACTGCTCCTCGCGCTCGGCGAGCTCGAGGATGCCCGGCACCACACCCACCGTGGACACGGTGATGCGACGCGCGCCCACGCCGTAGCCGTGGTTGAGGAGGGTGAGCGACGCGTGCACGGCCGGCCGGTTGGCGAGCGGCTCGCCCATCCCCATGTAGACGATGTTGCTGATGGAGCCGTGGTCGTTCGCCTCCGCCCACCGCCGTGACGCGCGGTACTGGCCGACGATCTCCCCCGCCGTGAGCTGGCGGTCGAAGCCCCCCCACCCGGTCGCGCAGAAGGTGCAGCCCATGGCGCACCCGGCCTGGGAGGAGATGCACAGCGTCAGGCGCCGGTCGGTCGGGATGAGGACGGACTCCACCAGGTGCCCGTCCGAGAGCCGCCAGAGGTGCTTCACGGTGCCGTCCACGCTCAGCGACACCCGGTCCTCCACGGGCTCGTCGATGCGGAAGGCCGCCCCGAGCGCGCTCCGCTCGTCCGCGGGGAGGTCGGTCATCTCGTCCGACGAGCGCGCGAGCCCCTCGAAGATCCAGCGCTCCACCTGGCGTGCGCGGTAGGCCGGCTGGCCCCGCTCCGCGAAGTGCCGTGAGAGCGCGCGGCGAAGCGGATCCGGCTCCAGCGACAGGAGATCGGGGCGGGTGTCTTCGGCCATCGGGTTTCTTGAAGGGGGTATCGGCGACGCTTAGCTTTGCGTCCTGCCACCGGCCCGCCCAGCTACCCGGTCAGGCTCCTCGGGGTCCTCCCGGGGTATGGCCTTCGGGTGTTCCGAGCGCCATCGGCTCCCCGTCGTGGGGGGCGCGGGCACCCATCGAGCCACCCCCTGGACCACAACCGCATGCACGAGCACGAGACCGAGCGCACCGCGATCCGCACCCGCATGGTCGGGGGGATCTCCGCCCAGAACGTCGGCGAGACGCTTCGCCTCGCGGGGTGGGTCCACCGCCGCAGGAACCTCGGCGGTCTGCTCTTCGTGGATCTCCGCGACCGGAGCGGTCTCCTGCAGGTCTCCTTCGGGCCGGACTGGACCGACGCGGACGGGATGACGCTCTCCTCCGAGCTGGGCGCGGAGGACGTGATCTCCGTGGAGGGCCGCGTCGAGCGCCGCCCGGACCCGAATCCGCAGATGGCCACGGGCGAGGTGGAGCTACGCGCCGTGCGCCTGGAGCGGCTGTCCCGCGCGAAGACGCCGGCGATCCCGGTGTACCGCGGGCCGGAGGAGGAGCTCCCCTCGGAGGAGCTCCGCCTGCGCCACCGGGTGCTGGACCTGCGCCGCCCGGAGCTGCAGCGCGCGCTCACCCTGCGCCACAAGCTCATCCTGGCGGTGCGCAACACCATGGACGGGATGGGCTTCGTGGAGGTCGAGACCCCGATCCTGACCAAGCCGACGCCGGAGGGCGCGCGCGACTACCTCGTGCCGAGCCGCGTGCACCACGGGGAGTTCTACGCGCTCCCGCAGAGCCCGCAGATCTACAAGCAGATCCTCATGGTGGCGGGCTTCGACCGCTACTTCCAGATCGCCCGCTGCTTCCGCGACGAGGACCTGCGCGCCGATCGGCAGCCGGAGTTCACGCAGATCGACCTCGAGGCGTCGTTCATCACGCCCGAGGACATCCTGCGCTGGGTGGAGGGGCTGACCGCGGCGATGGCCGCCGTCGCCGACGTGGAGGCGCCCGTTCCCTTCCCGCGCATGACGTGGGCCGAGGCGATGGACCGCTACGGCTCCGACCGGCCGGACCTCCGCTACGGCCTCGAGATCCACGACTGGACCGCCGCCACGGCCGACGTGGACTTCCGCATCCTGCGCTCCGCGGTGGAGGCCGGCGGGCGGGTACGCGGCATCGTCGTGCCGGGCGGGGCGCGGCTGTCCCGCAAGGACATCGAGGCGGTGGAGGCGGAGGCGAAGGCCGCCGGCGCGCCCGGGCTGGTGTGGGCGAAGCGCACCGAGGAGGGAGCCTCCGGACCGCTCGGGAAGTTCCTCGACGCGGACCACCTGGAGGCGATGGGCGTCGGGGTCGGCGACCTCGTGCTCGCGGCGGCGGGCGCCGATCGCGTGACGTCGCCCGCGCTCTCCGCGACGCGCGCGGCCGCCGCGCGCGCGGCCGGCGTCGAGCACGTGCGGAAGCACGCCTGGCTCTGGGTCCTGGACTTCCCGCTCTTCGAGGAGGTGGAGGGGCGCGGCCTGACGCCCGGGCACCACCCCTTCGTGATGCCGCACCCGGACGACATGGCGCTCCTCGACAGCGACCCCGCGAAGGTGCGCGGCCAAGCGTACGACCTCGTGTACAACGGGACCGAGTTCGGCTCGGGGAGCCTGCGCATGCACGAGCCCGAGCTCCAGCGGCGCGTCCTGCGCCTCCTGGGGATGGACGACCGCGAGATCGACCGCAGGTTCGGGTTCCTCCTCGAGGCGCTCTCCGCCGGCGCGCCGCCGCACGGTGGCATCGCGCTCGGCATGGACCGCATCGTCCAGCGCTTCGTCGGAGCCGGGAGCCTGCGGGACGTGATCGCCTTCCCGAAGACCACGGCCGCGCGCGCCCTCTTCGAGGGCTCGCCCAGCCCGGTGGTGGACGACGACCTCCGCGAGCTGGGGCTCCGGCTGGTGGTCGCGGAAGGCTCCCGGTAGGATTAGCCCGTGGCCAACACCGATACCGTCGTCGAGCACCGACTCGACACCGAGGGCGCCGATCAGCTCATGCTGGCCGGGGTGAACGACCGCAACTTCCAGGAGCTGAGCCGGCTTTTCGGAGTGCGTGCGGTGCTGCGCGGCGACCACCTCATCCTCTCGGGTGGGCTCGAGGGCGTCGAGCGCGCCGTGCCCGTGACGCAGCACCTGATCGAGCTGTCGCGCCTGCGCGTCCCCTTCGACACGCCCGACATCGCGCGCTTCGCGGACGGGATGGACGCGCTGGGGCCCGCGGGCGTCGTGCGCCCCGGCGACGACGTGCGCATCGCGCTCCCGGGCTCGCGGCGGATCATCGTGCCGAAGTCGGACGGCCAGCGCCGCTACCTGGAGTCGATCCAGGGCAACGACGTCGTGATTGGCATCGGCCCGGCCGGGACGGGGAAGACCTACCTGGCGGTCGCGTGCGCCGTGGACGCGCTCTACAAGAAGAGGGTGCGCCGCATCATCCTCGCGCGCCCGGCCGTGGAGGCGGGTGAGAACCTGGGCTTCCTCCCGGGTGACCTGCAGGAGAAGGTGGATCCGTACCTGCGGCCGCTCTACGACGCGCTCGAGGACATGATGCCGCACGACCGCGTGCGGCGCGCCATCGAGGACGCGACGATCGAGATCGCGCCGCTGGCCTACATGCGCGGACGCACGCTCTCGGACGCGTTCGTCATCCTCGACGAGGCGCAGAACGCGACCACGGCGCAGATGAAGATGTTCCTGACGCGCCTGGGCCTGAACTCGCGCGTGGTGATCACCGGCGACAAGACGCAGATCGACCTGCCGCACAGGAGCGATTCGGGGCTCCTGGAGGTGGAGCGGATCCTGGCCGACATCGACGGGATCTCGCTGATCTACCTGGATGCCAAGGACGTGATCCGGCACCGCCTGGTGAAGGACATCATCCGGGCGTACGAGCGGCTGAGCGAGGGGGAGGCGGCGGAGGGGAGCGGTCCGGAGGGCAGCTCCGCGTGAGCCGCGCCGACCGAGGGGCCGGGGGAGAGTCGGTCCTCCGGCGCCTCTCCGGAGAACCGGGGCCGTCTCTGGGCGCCCGCATCGCGCATCACGGCGCGCGGCTCGCGCTCCTGCTGGGCCTGGCGACCCTCATCACGGCGCTCTTCCCGCCCACGGCCCGCCTCGCGGTCGGCCGCTACGAGGTGGGGATGGTCGCCCCGGAGGACGTCATCGCGCGCATTCCCTTCAGCGTGCCGAAGAGCGCGGAGGAGATGGCGGCGGACAAGAAGCTCACGATGGAGTCCGTCCCGCCGACCTTCGACTACGTGGCGGACGCGGCCGACACGATGGCCACGCGCCTGCGCGCGTTCTTCGACCGCATCGACTCGGCCGCCTCGGCGGGTGACCGCTCCGGCGTAGAGCAGGCGCTGCGGGGGAGCTCGATCGTCGCCACGGCGTCGCAGGTGGACGCCCTGATGAACGACGCCACGCGACGCACGCTCCGGCGCGTCGCGCTCGGCGCTGCCAGCGACCTGGTGCCGCAGGGGGTCGTGGACGCCGGGCAGGCCGCCGACCTGACCACGCCGTCGATCACCGTGCGCGCGAGCGAGACCGAGCGCTCCGTCCCGGCCGACCGGCTCGTCACGCAGCGCGAGTTCTTCCAGACCGCGCTCGGGATGCTGCCGCCCGGCACGCCGCCGGACATGAACAACCTCCTGCGCCTGATCCTGATCCGGCACATCGAGTTCAGCTACGTGCTCAACGTGGTGGCCACCGAGCTCGACCGGGACGCCGCAGCCCGCTCGGTGCCGACCACCAAGGACAGCGTGCTCCAGGGCCAGGCGATCGTGCGCGCCGCCGATCCGATCGGCCCGGCGGAGCTCGAGCGACTGAACGCCTACGAGGAGCAGCTCCGCCAGCAGGGGCTCCTGGAGGGGAGGGGGCTGCGGCCCGGCCCGGTCTTCGGCGCCTGGCTGGTGAACACCCTCCTGCTCCTCCTCTACGGCCTGTTCGTGTTCTTCCGCGTGGAGGTGTACGCGCAGTTCCGCTGGCTCCTCCTCCAGACGCTCCTCATCGGCGTGTACTTCGGGGCCGCGGCGGCGATCTCGCGCAACGGGCTCGCACCCGAGTGGTTGCCGATCGCATTCATCGCGCTCCCCGTGGGCGTGCTGTGGGACGCGCGCCTGGCGCTCTTCATGGTGTTCGTGATCGCGCTCATCACGGGGACGCTGCCGCCCTTCGGCGACGACGGCATCATGCTGGTGGTGGCCGTCGGCGGCGCGGCCGCGGCCCTCAGCGTACGCGCGGTCCGGCGCCGCTCGGAGACGTGGGTCTCGATCGCGATCATCGCGGCCGCGACGGGCCTCGTGCTCCTCGGGCACGGGCTGGCCACCGGCCACCCGGCCGGGGAGATCGCGCGCGCCAGCCTCTACGCGGGCGGGAACGCCACGGTGTCGGCGCTCCTGGCGATGGGCTTCCTCTGGGTGTTCGAGCTCTTCACCGGCATCACAACCGACCAGACGCTCCTCGAGTGGGCGGACCCGACGCGCCCGCTCCTCAAGCGCCTCTCGCTCGAGGCCCCGGGCACGTACGCGCACACGATCAACGTGGCCAACCTCTCCGAGGCCGCCTGCAACGCCATTGGCGCGAACGGGCTCCTCTGCCGCGTCGGCGTCTACTACCACGACGTGGGGAAGATGCTCAAGCCCCATTACTTCGTGGAGAACCAACCGGACGGGCGCAATCCGCACGACAAGCTCAAGCCCGAGACGTCGGCGGCGATCGTGCGCGAGCACGTGACCGAGGGCGCGCGCCTGGCGCGCGACGCCAAGGTGCCCGACGTGGTGGTGCGCTTCATCCTCGAGCACCACGGGACGCAGCGCATCGGCTTCTTCTACGAGAAGGCGCAGGAGGAGAGCGGCGAGGATCTCGACCCGGACCGATTCTCCTACCCGGGGCCGAAGCCACAGTCGCGCGAGACCGCCGTGGTCATGCTCGCCGACTCGTGCGAATCCGCCACCCGGGCCATGAAGGACCCCACGCCCGAGCGCGTGCACGACCTCATCCATACGATCGTGCAGGGGAAGATCGACATCGGCCAGCTCGACGAGGCGCCGCTGACGCTGCGCGAGATCGCGATCATCGAGGAACAGTTCACGAAGATCCTGTCGGGCGTGCTGCACCGGCGCATCGAGTACCCGGCCACCAAGCACCTCACCGACGCCCCGGCCGACGCCGAGCGGGCCGGCGCCGTCCCCACGCCCGGAGACTCCGAGGAGTGACGCCGGTCACCGACGCCCCGGCCGACGCCGAGCGGGCCGGCGCCGTCCCCACGCCCGGAGACTCCGAGGAGTGACGCCGGCCGGGGGCGTGGAGGTGCAGGTGAGCCTCGGCGCCTTCCGCGGCGTGGCACGGGCCCTGCTCGAGCGGGCGGTGCGCGCGACGCTGACCGAGGAGCGCGTGCCCGTCGCCGAGATCTCGCTCACGCTGCTCGGCGACGACGCGATCCGGGACCTCAACCGCCGCTGGCTGGGGAGGGATCGCCCCACCGACGTCCTCGCGTTCGCGCTCGGCACGGGCGAGGAGCCGCTCGGCGACGTCTACGTGGGGGTGGAGCAGGCCCGGCGCCAGGCCCGGGAGGCTGGCGTCTCCGCGAGGGAGGAGATCGTGCGCCTGGCGATCCACGGGACGCTGCACGTCCTCGGGCACGACCATCCCGAGGGGCCGGAGCGCGTGGACGGGCCGATGTTCGCGCTCCAGGAGCGCCTGGTGGCGCGCGTGCTGGGAGGGTGACCGGGAGGGGCGCGCGCGCTCCCCGACCCGGCGTCGTCGCCACCTTGCCCCCCCGTCACGGCGGGAGGATCTTCCGGGGTCGCCCCGGGCCCGCACGCAGGGCCCGCCCCGGCCGCGCGCGGCGATCTCCGGCTAGGATGGCGCGTCCTCCACCTGGTGAAAGACCCCCCGATGAGCACTCCCGCCGACGACATCGACAAGGTGCAGGAGCGCCTGGCCGAGCTGGTCGCGTCCGGTGACGTGGACGCGCTCCAGGCGGCCGTCGGGGAGATGCACCCCTCGGACATCGCCGACCTCGTGGAGGGGCTGGACGAGGAGGAGCACCAGGTCCTCCTCCTCTCGGCGCTGCCGAAGGAGGTGGCCTCGGAGGCCCTCGCCGAGATGGAGGGCGGCGAGGACCGCGCCGACCTCCTGGCCGCGCTGCACCCGGACAAGGGCGCCGAGCTTCTCCAGGAGCTGGCGGACGACGACGCGGTCGACCTGATCGCCGAGCTGGAGCCCGACGAGCGCCAGCGCATCCTCGCCGCGCTCCCATCGGAGGACGCCGGGGAGCTCCGCGGCCTGCTCCAGTACCACGAGGAGACCGCCGGCGGGCTGATGACCACCGACCTGGTGTCGGTGCGTGTCTCCCTCACGACGGTGGAGGCGCTCGAGGAGGTCCGCAAGCAGGGTCGCGAGGTCGAGGACTTCTACACGGTCTTCGTGGTCGACGAGCGCAACCGGCTCCTGGGCACCGTCCGCCTCGACGACCTGGTCATCGCGGAGCCCGGCGATACGATCGAGTCGCTGGTGGAGCCTCCGGTCGCCTCCGTCCTCCCCGACATCGACCAGGAGGAGGTGGGGCGACTCATCTCCCGCTACAACCTCGCGTCGATCCCGGTGGTGAACGAGCTCGGGTTGCTTCTCGGGCGCATCACCTTCGACGACGTCATCGACGTGATGGAGGCCGAGCAGACGGAGGACATCTTCCGACTGGCCGGCGTCGGCGGCGACGAGGAAGCCGTCCGCTACACCTGGTTCGAGTCGGTGCGGGCGCGTCTCCCGTGGCTCTTCGTCAACCTCCTCACCGCCTCCCTCTCGGCCAGCGTCGTGTACCACTTCTCGCACACGATCGCGGACACCCTGGTCCTCGCCGCGGTGATGGGGATGGTCGCCGGCATGGGCGGCAACGCCGGCACGCAGGCGCTCGCCGTCACCGTGCGCAGCATCGCGATCGAGCGGGGCACGGGAAGGGCGCACGGCGTGGTCGTGGGCAGGGAGCTGCTGGTGGGCTTCGTGAACGGCCTGGTCCTCGGCACGATCGTGGCCCTCGCCGCCTTCCTCGTCGAGGGCAACCCGAAGCTGGGCCTGGTCGTCTTCCTCGCGATGTGGGGGAACCAGATGGTGGCGAGCTTCGTGGGATCGTTCGTCCCCACCGTGCTCGACCGACTGGGGATCGACCCCGCCGTGGCGTCGTCGATCTTCGTCACGGCGTGCACCGACCTGTGCGGATTCCTCTTCATCCTCGGTCTCGCGACCAAGCTGCTGATGCCGTGAAACGTCTGCTGCGCAGCTTCTCGGTCATCACCAGGTTGAGCCCGTTCGTGATCGCGTTCCTGCGCGACCGCAAGCGATGGATCCTCTTCGGGCGCCCGATCCCCCATACCGCGGAGCAGCACCGCCGGCGCGCCGCGAGGCTGTCGGCCCGCCTCGCCGGGCTGGGACCGACGTTCATCAAGCTGGCCCAGCTCTTCAGCTCGCGCGCGGACATCCTTCCCGAGCCCTACCTGTCGGAGATCGGCAGGCTCCAGGACCAGGTCCCGCCCGACGAGGCCGAGGAGATCCTGAAGGTCATCCGCGACGAGCTCGACGCTCCCGCGGACCAGCTCTTCGAGGACTTCCAGCTCGAGCCGATCGCCGCCGCGAGCCTCGGGCAGGTGCACCGCGCCCGCGTGGACGGGCGCGACGTCGTGGTCAAGGTCCTGCGCCCCGGCGTGGAGGCCGCGGTCGCGCTCGACCTGGACATCTCCTTCCGGCTCCTCTTCTGGCTGAACATCCTCTTCCCGAACCACCACGTGCGCGCGGTCACCAACGTGGTGCGCGAGTTCAGCGTGCGCGTCCGGGCGGAGATGGACTTCCGCGAGGAGGCCGCGAACATCGACCGCTTCCAGCGGTTCTTCCGCTCCGAGCGCAAGGTGCGCGCGCCGGACGTCCTCGACCGCTTCACGACGCGTCGCGTGCTCGTCATGGAGTACTGCGAGGGGACGAAGATCGACCGCCTGCACGACCTCTTCCGGACCGGGCGGCTCTCCTTCCGGCAGGTCATGGAGACGCTCACGGGCGTCTACATGCGCATGATGATGGTGGACGGCTTCATGCACGCCGATCCCCATCCGGGGAACCTCCTGGTGCAGGACGACGGCACGCTGATCGTGCTGGACTGGGGCGCCGTGCTCGAGGTGCCGCGCTGGACGCGCGAGGCGATCTTCGACGTCGCGCTCGCCCTGGGGCGCGAGGACATCGACGGCGTGATCAACGGGATGTACCACCTGGGGATGATCTCCCCGGAGGTCTCGCGCGGCGAGATCCGCGAGGCCGCGACCGAGATCCTGCGCATCGTCGAGAAGGCGAAGACCACCAACCGCCAGCGCATCATCGAGGAGATCCTCACCGCGGTTCTCGACACCTTCTACACCTGGCCGCTCCTGCTCCCGCAGGAGCTGGTCTACTTCTTCCGTGCGTCGGCGCTCATCGAGGGGCTCGCCTTCCGCTACGACGACCGCTTCGACGGCCTCGCCTTCATCCGCGGCGTCGTACGCGCGAACCAGGCCGACCTGCTCAAGACGACCGGCCACCAGCCGGCGCAGATCGCCCGATCGTTCATCGACGAGGCGCAGCTCACCGTGCGGCAGGTGCGCGACGTCGTCACCCGGGCCGAGCGCGAGGAGCTCCGCGTCCGCCTCCACCCGCGCGACATGCAGTCGATGGAGCGCTTCCTGCACCTGCAGGCGCGCCGTCTCCTCCTGAGCATCTTCGCGACGGCTACTGCCGTGATCAGCGCGATCCTCTTCCTGGCGCTACGCAGCTGGTGGCTCCTGGGGGCGGGGCTCTTCGCCTCCCTCATCATGTTCGTCGTGGTGCTCTTCCTCCCCACCCACCTCCTGGAGAACCCCCTGCGCCACGCACGCGGGATCCGACCGGACGAATGGCGCTGAACCCACCGCTCGACGACCTCCTCGAACGCTTCCGCAACGGGAAGATCCCCGCGCTGGCCCGCGCCATCACCACGGTGGAGAACGAGCGCGCCGGCTTCCAGGACCTCCTGCACGCCGTGCTCGAGGAGGGGCCGCGCACCGCCCGCGTCGGCCTCACCGGCCCGCCGGGAGCGGGCAAGTCGAGCCTGGTCTCGTGGCTGGCCGGCGCGTACCGGGAGCGGGGCGAGCGCGTCGGCATCGTCGCGGTCGACCCGACCTCCCCGTACTCCGGGGGCGCGCTGCTCGGCGACCGCATCCGCATGAACGACCTCGCCATGGACCCGGGGATCTTCATCCGGTCCATGGCGACCCGCGGCTCGCTCGGCGGCCTGGCGGTGACGACCAAGGAGGTCATCGACCTCATGGACGGCTTCGGCTTCGAGCGCGTCCTGGTGGAGACGGTCGGGGTCGGGCAGACCGAGCTCGAGATCACGGCCGCCGCGGACACGGTGATCGTGGTGCTCGTGCCCGAGTCGGGCGACGCGATCCAGGCGATGAAGGCCGGGCTGATGGAGATCGCCGATGTCTTCGTCGTGAACAAGGCCGACCGCCCGGGGGCGGATCGGCTTCTCAAGGAGATCCGCCAGGCGATCCACCTGCGGGCCGGGAGCGCGCTGCGCGACGTGCCGGCGCACCACGGCGTGGATCTCGCGCGCATCGCGGGGAAGGGGAAGGGACCCGCGCGGCCCGCCCCGCCGGCGGACGCGGGGTGGGAGATCCCGGTCCTCAAGACCTTCGGCCAGACGGGTGAGGGCGTCGCGGAGCTGCTGGAGGCCGTGGAGCGGCACCGCGCCTGGCTCGCGGACAGCGGGGAGCTCGCGCGCCGGCGGCGGGCCCGCGCCCGGCGCCGGATCCACGACGTCGTGGACCGTGACCTGCGCAAGGCCGCCTGGAGCTCGACAGAGTCCGCTGCGGCCCTGGAGCGCGGCCTCGACGCCATCGAGGAGGGGGAGGCGACGCCGTACTCGGTGGCGCGCGGCATCCTGGCTGACCTCCTGGCGCCCCGACGGGCGCGTTGACCCCCGTCCTCGGAGAGGGACATCTTACGGGCTCGGGTGTAACTTCCCGATCATCGATCCTCGCGCCAGGACCGCCCGCCACATGTCCACGATCGAGAGAGACGCGATGTCCCCGGCGGAGCTCGCGGAGCTCCTGCGCGCCCGCGAGGAGGAGCTGGCCGGCCTGAAGGCACGGCTGGCCGCCTGGGAGGCCGCCTACGGAGACGTCCCGGAGCGGGACGCGCTCTTCAGCACGATCTCCGGACACGAGGTGCGCCCCCTGTACACGCCCGCCGACCGCGAGGGTGAATCGTACGAGAAGGACGTCGGCTTCCCGGGAGAGTACCCCTACACGCGCGGGCCGTACACGACGATGTACCGCACGCGCCTGTGGACGATGCGCCAGTTCGCGGGCTTCGCCACGGCGGAGGAGACCAACCAGCGCTACAAGTATCTCCTCGACCACGGTCAGACCGGGCTGAGCGTGGCCTTCGACTTCCCCACGCTCATGGGCTACGACTCGGACCACCCCCGCTCGCTCGGGGAGGTCGGGGTGTGCGGGGTCGCGATCTCGAGCCTCGCCGACATGGAGACGCTGTTCGACGGGATCCCGCTCGACCAGGTCTCGGTGTCGATGACGATCAACGGCCCCGCGATCATCCTCTTCTGCTTCTACGTGGCCGCGGCCGAGAAGCAGGGCGTGTCCGCCGAGATCCTGCGCGGCACGGCCCAGAACGACATCCTCAAGGAGTACCAGGCCCAGCACGCCTGGATCTTCCCGCCCGAGCCTGCGCTCCGCTGCATCGTGGACATGTTCGGCTGGTGCAGCGAGCACGCGCCCAAGTACAACCCGATCTCGATCTCCGGATACCACATCCGCGAGGCCGGCGCCACCGCGGCGCAGGAGCTGGCGTTCACGCTGCGCAACGGCTTCGAGTACGTCGAGCGCGGGATCGCCGCCGGCCTGGACGTCGACACCTTCGCGCCCCGCCTGTCCTTCTTCTTCGACGTGCACAACGACTTCTTCGAGGAGATCGCCAAGCTCCGCGCAGCCCGCCGCATCTGGGCGCGGGGTATGCGCGAGAAGTACCGCGCGAAGAACCCCGAGTCGTGGCGGCTGCGCACCCACGCACAGACGGCGGGGGTGAGCCTCACGGCGCAGCAGCCGGAGAACAACATCGTGCGCGTCGCCTACCAGGCGATGGCCGCGGCGTTCGGCGGCACGCAGTCGTTGCACACCAACTCGATGGACGAGACCCTCGCGCTCCCCACGGAGAAGGCCGTGCGCATCGCGCTGAGGACGCAGCAGATCCTCGCGTACGAGTCTGGGGTGACGAACTCGATCGACCCGCTCGCCGGCTCGTACCTCGTCGAGACAATGACCGACGAGATCGAGGCGGAGGCGATCGCGCTCTTCAGCGAGATCGACGCGATGGGAGGCGTCGTGCCCGGGATCGAGAACGGCTGGTTCCAGCAGGAGATCGCCTCGTCGGCGATGCGCCAGCAGCGCGAGGTGGAGTCGGCCGCGCGCGTGGTGGTGGGCGTGAACCAGTTCACCGAGGGGTCGGGCGACATCGAGATCGACACGCTGCGCATCGACGACTCGGTGGAGGAGCGCCAGCGGGAGCGGCTCGCCCGCCTTCGGGCCGACCGCGACGACGCGGTGGTGGCGCGCACGCTCACGGCGCTCACCCAGGCGGCGCGCGGACACGAGAACCTGGTTCCACGCATCCTCGAATGCGCGCGCGCCTACTGCACGCTCTTCGAGATCCGGCACGCGATGGAGGAGGTCTTCGGTTCCTACAAGGAGCCCGTGTTCTTCTGACGACGCCCGGGGGATTCGCCACGGACGGGCGCGACGACGCCATGCCGATGCGCGCGTTGAGGGGTCTGGACTACCTCGGCGACGAGATGTACCGCCGCTGGGTGCGCGTCGCGATCACGATCGCTCTGGTGAGCTATTCGCTCGTCACCTTCTTCGACATCGTTCTCTTCGGGCCCGGGATCCGGCCCTTCGCCATCACCAGCCAGACGATCACGATCGCGGCGAGCGCCGTCGCGCTCTTCCTCGCGCTGCGCGGGCGGAGCGGCATCGCCGCCGTCATCACGCTCGTCGCGATCTGGATCGAGCTGCAGTCGAGCATCCCCTTCACGGGCGTCGAGACCTCGGGGCTGATCGCGTACCCGGTCCTGGTGCTCGCCGCGGGCATCCTGCTCGGGGCCCGCGCGGGGTACGGCATCGCCGCGCTCACCACGCTGAGCCTCGCGCTCCTCGCCTTCAGCGCCGCCTCCCTGCACCCGGAGCTCGGCGCGCGCACCAGCCGCTCGGCGTACCTGGTCATCGTCACGTCCGCCTCGATGTTCGCGGCGGCGGGGCTCGTCCAGCTCGGGCTGGACTCGCTGGGCAAGGTGCTCACGGCGGCCCGTGCCAGCGAGCAGCGGCTGCAGGGTCTGCTGCAGTACGCACCGGACGGCGTGGTCGCGGCCGACGCGAGCGGGCGCATCCTCGGGTTGAACCCGGCGGCCGAGGCCATCATCGGCCGGCCCGAGAGGGAGCTCATGGGGAGGCCGCTGGAGGAGGTGATGGGCGAGGCATGCGTCGGGGACGCCGCGGAGTGGGGGGCCGAGACGCTGCTCCGTCGGGCGCCCGACGACCAGGTGCACGCGCTGCGTCTGCTCAACCCCGAGGGGAGCCTGCTCTGGGTCGAGTGCATGGTGGGCGCCGTGCCGTGGGGCGACGGAACCTCGGGGCTGCAGGTGGTCCTGCGCGACGTCACCGAGCGGCGCCAGTCCGAGGAGGCGCAGCAGCTCCTGCGCTCGCAGCTCGAGCACGCGCAGCGCCTCGAGGCGGTGGGCCGCCTCGCGGGCGGCGTGGCCCACGAGTTCAACAACATCCTCACGATCGTCGGGGGCGCGGCCGAGCTCCTGGCCGCGGAGGAGCACGGGGACGTGCAGGAGCTGGCCCGCGAGATCGTGGCGGCCAAGGGACGGGGGGCGACGCTGACGAAGCAGCTCCTTTCCTTCGCCCGCAAGGACCTCATCCAGCCGCGGCGCATGTGCCTGACCGACACGGTGGCGGCCATGGAGGCGCTCCTGCGCCGCTTCCTGACCGAGCGGGTACGCTTCACCCTGGACCTGGCCGAGGGCTCGCCGCACGTCATGGCCGACCGCGCACAGGTCGAGCAGGTCATCGTGAACCTCGTCCTGAACGCCAAGGACGCCATCCAGGGTGACGGCAACGTGACGGTCGGCGTCGCTACGGAGGGGGCGGGGCGGGGCTGGGTGGACGGTACGAGCTGGACGGTCGAGGCGGGCACGGTGGAGCTGTGGGTCCAGGACGACGGGCGCGGGATGGACCCCGAGATCCGGGCGCGCATCTTCGAGCCGTTCTTCACCACCAAGGCACGCGGCCACGGCACGGGCCTCGGCCTCGCGACCGTCCACGGCATCGTGATCCAGAACGGCGGACGCATCCGCGTCCTCAGCGAGCCCGGCGTCGGGACCGCGGTCGTGGTGGTGTGGCCGACCCCGCCGGGCGATTGAGCCGGGTGCGGACCCCCCTGCGCGCCGTTCTCTTCGACGCCGGGAACACCCTCGTCTACGTGGACCCGCGCCGGATGGCGGAGCTGCTCGCCGCGGGTGGAGGGTCCGGGGACGTCGCTTCGGTGCAGGCGGCGGAGCTCCGTGCCCGCCGGCGTCTCCAGGACCGCATCGGCGACGGGCACGTCGGCACCGAGCCGGAGGTCTGGCGGGACTACTTCGACACGCTCTTCCGTGCCGCCGGCGTTCCCGTCGAGCGGATCGACGAGGTGGGGCGCTCCGTGCGCGACGCGCATGCCCGCGAGCACCTGTGGACCTGGGTCGAGGCGGACGCGCGCCCGGCGCTCGAGGCCCTCCAGCGCGCCGGCTACCGGCTGGGCGTCATCTCGAACGCGGACGGACGGGTGGCGGGCGTGATCGAGCGCGTGGGGCTCGGCGACCTCTTCGAGTTCGTCCTCGACTCCGAGGTGGTCGGGGCCGAGAAGCCGGATCCGCGGATCTTCGAGGAGGCGCGCCGTCTCCTCGGGGTGGCGGCGGCGGCCTGCCTGTACGTCGGCGACCTCTATCCGGTGGACTACCTCGGTGCGACCGGCGCGGGGATGGACGCGGTCCTCCTCGATCCGCTCGGGCTCCACGAGGGGCGCGCCCCGGTGATCCGGGCGCTCTCGGAGCTCCCGGCCTTCGTGGCCGCGCGCGACGCCCGCGCGCCCGGCGGCGGAGTTCCTCCCCCGGCGGACCGGGCGTAGATTCCCCGACGTCGCCTACCACCGAGCAACGGGAGCGGACGAGATGTCCGAAGACCGCAAGATACGCGTCCTCGTCGCCAAGCCCGGCCTCGACGGCCACGACCGCGGCGCCAAGGTCATCGCGGCCGCCTTCCGGGACGCGGGATTCGAGGTCATCTACACCGGGCTGCACCAGACCCCGGAGATGATCGTGAACGCCGCCGTCCAGGAGGACGTGGACGTGGTCGCCATGTCCGTCCTCTCGGGCGCGCACATGACGCTCTTCCCGCGTGTGAAGGATCTCCTCGTCGAGGCGGGCGTGGACCACGTCCTCCTGACGGGTGGCGGCATCATCCCGGAGGACGACGCGAAGGCCCTGGAGGCCAGGGGGATCGGCCGGCTCTTCGGCCCCGGCACGCCCACCTCGGAGGCGATCGACTACGTGCGCACGTGGTTCGGGTCGAGGGAGACGGTCTGAGCGCTCCCGGACGGGTCACGGCTCCCCGCGGGCGGCTGGCCGAGCTGTGCGCCGAGCTGCAGGAGTTGCGCGTACGGGTGCGTGAGGGCGGCGGCGAGGCCCGCGTCGAGCGGCAGCACGCGCAGGGCAAGCTCACCGCGCGCGAGCGCGTGGCCCTCCTCCTGGACGCGGACGAGCCATGGGTCGAGGTCGGGCTCCTGGTCGCGCACGACCTCTACGGAGGGGAGGCGCCCGGCGCCGGAGTGGTGACCGGGGTGGGGCGGATCCACGGTCGCGAGGCGGTCGTGGTGGCCAACGACGCCACGGTGAAGGCCGGGTCGTGGTGGCCCGAGACGATCAAGAAGATGCTCCGGGCGCAGGAGATCGCGATGCGCTGCCGCATCCCGATCGTCTACCTCGTGGACTCGGCCGGCGTGAACCTTCCCTACCAGGGCGGCGTGTTCCCGGGGCAGTACGGGGCGGCCCGGATCTTCTATTACAACTCGGTGATGCGCCGCTACCTGCGCGTCCCGCAGCTCGCCGCCGTGATGGGCCCGTGCATCGCGGGTGGCGCGTACCTGCCCGCGCTCTCGGACGTGATCCTCATGGTCGAGGGGACGTCGTTCATGGGGCTCGGCGGCCCCAACCTCGTGAAGGGCGCCACCGGCCAGTCCGTCGGGGCCGAGGAGCTGGGTGGCGCCCGCGTGCACACCGAGGTGAGCGGGGTCGCGCACTACCGGCTGGAGAGCGACGAGGCGTGCCTGGCGCGGCTGCGCCAGCTCGTGGCCGAGCTGCCTCGCGAGGCGCACGGCGTGGAGGATCCGCCGACACCGCCGCGGCGCAGCGCGTTCGAGCTGTACGACCTCCTCCCGGACGACCACCGTCAGCCGTACGACACGCACGCGGTGCTCGAGTGCATCCTCGATGGCGACGGCCTGGACGAGTTCCAGCCCGGACACGCCAAGGAGATGATCTGCGGCACCGGCTTCGTGGACGGCATCCCGGTCGGCGTGATCGCCAACGCCCGGGGGATGATCAAGGTGCCGGGGGGCGGTCCTCCCCGACTCGGCGGGATCGTCTACACGGAGAGCGCGCGCAAGGTGGCGTTCTTCATCGAGACGATGGACCGGCACCGCACGCCCCTCCTCTTCGTGCAGGACGTGTCGGGCTTCATGGTCGGGCCCGCTGCCGAGCACTCCGGGATCATCCGGGCGGGCGCCGAGTTCGTCGAGGCGATGGCCACGGCCACCGTCCCCAAGCTCGTGCTCACCCTCAACCACGCCTCCGGCGCCGGCTACTACGCGATGGCCGGCCAGGGCTTCGACCCCGACTTCATCCTCTCGCTCCCCACGGGGCGCATGGGCGTGATGGAGGGTGAGAGCGCGATCATGGCGCTCTTCAGCGCCCAGCTCGACCGGCTGAAGGCGGAGGGAAGGGTCCCGGACGAGGACCTCACCACGCGCATGGACGAGGTGCGCGCCGACTACGACCGCCAGCTCGACGCCCGCTTCGCCGCCGCGCGCGGCTTCGTGGACGAGGTCGTCCTCCCCGAGGAGCTGAGGCCCGCGCTCGGCCTTCTCCTGCGCGCCGCGCGCACCAACCCCGGTCCGCACCTGGGGGCGTTCCACATCCCCGGAGGGGTGGTGTGAGCCGCACGGTCCGGATCGGCGGCGGGCAGGGCTTCTGGGGCGACGACCTCGACGCGCCGGTACGCCTGGTGGAGGGCGGGCCGCTCGACTACCTCGTGCTCGACTACCTCGCCGAGGTCACGATGTCGATCCTGCGCAAGCTGCGGGACCGGGACCCGTCCGCAGGCTACGCGCGCGACTTCGTCGCGCTCATGACGCGCATCTGGCCGACGTGCGCGCGGCGCGGGGTCCGCGTCGTGGCGAACGCGGGCGGCGTGAACCCCGAGGGTTGTGCGGACGCGCTCGTGGAGGCGGGCCGGAAGGCCGGCGTGGCCGGGCGCGCTCGGGTCGGCCTCGTGCTCGGCGACGACCTCCTGGACCGGCTGGACGCGCTGATCGCCGAGGGCCACGAGCTCACGCACCTGGACACCGGTGCGCCCCTGTCCACGGTGCGCGACCGCGTGCGCAGCGCCAACGCCTACCTGGGCGTGGCGCCGGTGGTCGACGCGCTCGGGCGTGGCGCCGACGTGGTCGTCACCGGGCGCGTGGCCGACCCCGCGCTGGCGGCCGCACCCCTCGTCCACGAGTTCGGCTGGACGCTGGACGACCGCGACCGCCTGGCCGCGGCGGTCCTCGCCGGCCACGTCATCGAGTGCGGTGCGCAGTCCACGGGCGGGAACTGCATGGCCGAATGGTGGGCGATCCCCGACCTGGACGTCGTGGGCTTCCCGATCGTGGAGGTGGAGGAGTCGGGCGCCTTCACGGTGACGAAGCACCCGGGGACGGGCGGGCGCGTCGACCGCGCCTCCGTGACGGAGCAGATCGTCTACGAGATCGACGACCCGCGCTGCGTGCGCACGCCCGACGTGTCGGCCGATTTCACCACGATCCGGCTCACCGACGAGGGTGGCGACCGCGTGCGCCTGGAGGGGGTCCGCGGGTCGGCGCCCAACGACCGTTACAAGGTCTCCATCGCCTACTCGGCCGGGTGGACGGCCGTGGGCACGCTCCTGTACACGTGGCCGGACGCCGTCGAGAAGGCACGCGCCGCCGACGCGATGCTGCGGCGCCGCTTCGAGCGCCTCGGCTACCGGCTGGACGCGGTGCACACCGAGCTCGTCGGGTGGAACGCCGGCCACGGGCCGCTCTCGGGGCCGCCGCCCGCCGACGCCCCCGAGGTGCAGCTCAGGGTCGCGGTGCGCTCGACCGACCGGGCGTCCGTGGAGGCCTTCTCGCGCGAGATGGCGCCGCTCGTCCTCACCGGGCCGCCCTCGGTGACCGGGTACGCCGGCGGCCGCGCGCACGTGCAGGAGGTCGTCGCGTACTGGCCCGCGCTCGTCCCGCGGAGCGCGGTGGACCCGTACCTGCGCGTCGAGGTCCGGGACGTATGACGCGCGTCCCGCTCGTCCAGCTCGCGCACGCACGCTCGGGCGACAAGGGCGACTCCGCGAACATCGGGGTGGTGGCGTACGCGCCGGATCTGTACCCGATCCTCGCGGAGCAGCTCACCGCCGAGCGGGTTCGCGCGCACTTCTCGGCCTGGGTGCGCGGGGAGGTGACGCGCTACGAGCTGCCGAACCTGTGGGCGTTGAACTTCGTGCTGCGCGGCGTGCTCGACGGCGGCGGGACCGTCTCGCTCCGCACGGACGCCCAGGGGAAGGTCCTGAGCGCCGCGCTCCTGCGCATCGAGCTCGACGTCCCGGACGAGGTGGCGGAGCGCACGCGCGGACAGGGGAGGGTGCCGCCCGGGTGGAGCCCCCCGGAGCCGTGAGCGCCGCATGAGCGAGCCGGTCCTCCTCCACGACGTGGCCGACGGGGTCGCCACGCTGACGCTCAACCGCCCGGACAAGCGCAACGCGCTCGACGGCGCGCTCGTGCAGGCCCTGAAGGACGGGCTCGCCCGCGCCGGGTCGGACGAGGCCGTGCGCGTGGTCGCGCTGCGCGGCTCGGGGCGCGACTTCTGCGCGGGCGCGGACCTGGCCGAGCTCGAGCGCATCTCCTCGATGAGCGACGAGGAGAACCTCGAGGACGCCCGCTCCCTGGGCGCGCTCTTCGTGCAGATGCGCGCTCTCGCCAAGCCCGTGGTGGCGGTGGTGCGCGGGCGCGCCCTCGCCGGCGGTTGCGGCCTGGCCACGGCGTGCGACCTCGTCCTCGCGCACGAGGACGCCGAGCTCGGCTACCCCGAGGTCCACCTCGGCTTCGTGCCCGCGATGGTCATGGCGATCCTGCGCAGGAAGGTCACGGAGGGCCGGGCCTTCGACCTGGTGGCGCGCGGTCACCGCGTCTCCGCCGCCGAGGCCCGGGCGATCGGGCTCGTCGACCACGTGTTCGCGGAGGCGGCGTTCGAGGAGGACGTGCGCGCGTTCCTTCGCGCGCTCACCATCCCGCCCCCCTCCGCCCTCGCGCTGACGAAGCGCCTCCTCTACGAGCTCGGCGACCTGGGCTTCGAGGAGGGGATCGAGCGCGGGGCCCGCGTGAACGTGGAGGCGCGGGCCACCGAGGCGTGTCGGGAGGGGGTGCGCCGCTTCCTCGACCGGAGGCGCTGATGTCGCTCCTGCTCGATCGGCGCCGGCGGGCCGGACGCTGGCTGGAGTGGAAAGTCCGCATCTTCGCGACCGGCGCGGTGCTCGGGCTCGCGGGGATCTTCCTCGACGAGGCCTGGCTGCGCATCGCGGCGATCGTCGTGCTGGCGTCCGGGATCGTCCTGCGGCTCGTCCCGGGCGGCGTCCGGCGGGACGGGGAAGACGACGCGGACGGGAGCGCTCCGTAGGGCCGGGTCAGGGTGCCGTCGGGAAACTCACGACGAACGACTCGATGGCGTTGGTTCCCCCTCTAACCGCCGGGTCGCCACCGTTCCCCCCTATCGAGGTTATCTCCAGACGGACACAGCGAGGTGCCTGCTTGAGATTCACATCGAACTCGAACGTCACGGGGCTCACCAGATACTGGTAGATCACGGAAGATATCGCGTCCGGACTGAACGATTGCAGGCGGCGCGCGTCGCAGGCTGGGTGGCACAAGCAGCGTTCGTCGTAGATGCCGGACAACGCACTCCAGAACACGTTCGGAAGGTCCGGGCCACATTCCCCCGCCACATCCCATTCTTGATAGCCCTCGAAGCCGAATTCATTCTGGCCACCTATGGATCTCCAGAGCGATATCTGGTCGACTCCGGACCGATCTCTGATGTGCGTGTTCGTGACATTGTACCCAGGCTGCTGCGGCAGGTCACACAAATACACGGCGCTGATCCGGGTGGACCTCCGTTCCTCGTCTGGGTCGTCAAACGAACGGTTCCACACCCGTAGCCTGACGTGGACTCCGTTCCGCTTGGCCCGCGTCTCAAGTTGAACTGTGGCCAGCGCGCTCGATGGCATGGCTACCTCCAGTGGATGAATAGTGCTCGTATCGACCGGGAGATCACGCGCGAAGCTGAACGGCCACAGATGCCGAGGCGGCGAGCGCGACCGAGGCCGACGAGTAGAAGGGGCAGGAGGCGGGGGAGCGGGCGCATGATGGGCCTCCGGAATTACCCGGGGGGCAAGGGCTGGCTCCTAGATGGGGTCGGAGGCACGTCGGCGCAAGAGTCAGTGTGGGGCGGGCTCGATTGCCCTGCTGATGGGTACGATGGGACGCTGCAGCTCTGAAGCCGAACCGGCACCCCCCAGGCGGCGGGAAGGCCTGGCGGACGTGGGTAAGCAAGAGGAGCGCGACAAGATCCTTGTAGCACTCCGCGCCGCGAGCGACCCCCTCACAGCCGAGGAGCTCGCCCTCGTCCTGGGCGCGGGACTCGACGTCGTGTCTTCCCAACTCGCAGTCCTCAGGCGACGGGGACTGGTCGTATGTCGCAGGCGTCGAAGCTGGACGATCCCTCAACGCTCAACCGACGTGAACGGGAAGGTCGGCAGGCGCCCGTGAGCGCCACCCGCCATCTGGTTGCCTTGTTTCGACAGACGCTTCCACGAGGCGCGGGGCTCACGGCCTCGAGCTACGGGGCAGCGTGCTCAGGATCGAGACCACGATCAACAATCCGGGCGAGTTCCGCATCCTGCGGATCCGGACGTCCCGCGACGGGCGTCGCTCGCGGCGGTGGTGGCCCATGACCAAGGGCGTGGCCGGTCTGTGGCGCTTTGCTCAAGTCGCGCTGCACGCCAACCTGCGGTACCTCGAAGCGCTCGCGTACGTACAACCGAAGGGCGAGGCGGTCCGCGAGCTCGACCGCCTGTGCCGATCCCGTGTCCACCGCGGCACCCGCTACGCGCGCTTCAACCCCATCGCAGCCGACGACTGTGCGCTCTTCCAGGCCGTGCTCCACGGAGACCACGCCATCCACGGCTTCCGCAACCGCGATCTCCAGCGGCACCTGTACACGTCGCCACCACGCTCCAGGGAGGAACGGCTGCGCAGGGGTGAACACACCTCGCGCAAGATCGCCAAGCTCCGCGGCCACGGACTCATCCGGAAGGTGGGCAACAGCCGTCTCTATCGCCCCACGCAGCACGGGCTCCGCCTGATGATCGCAGCAGTCGACTATCGCGAGACCTCTTTCCCTCGGGCGCTCATGGCTGCGTGACCGTGATACCCCCGCGGGCCGCTCTCCTCACGCCGCTCGTCTATCGCGACCCTTGCGCGGGCAATGCAAATCCTCTTGAGGAATTGCATAGGCTTCTTGCAGATCGAAGGGCGCGTCGGAGGAGATGTCCGCGCCGGAATTGCCGGCCGCCACGCCGATGCCTCCATAGGGGTCGGGTCCGTAAGGTACCTGCGGACCAAATGCCCATGCGTAGCAGAGATATGGGCACGCGAGGCCGGCGTCGAATGCGCCGAAACCATTCCAGTGCAGTCCTGCGTATGTGTCGAGACCGATAACGTTGCCGAACCCGCCGCAGCAGGGATCGAACCCGATCGACGGGTCGATGTCGAATGTCGCAACCTTCTGCTGCGCTGTGGCGGTCGCTGGCATGAGGCCCAATGCAACCGTGACAATGAGGAAGGAGTAGTGCACTGGGTCCTCCATTGCTCAAGGAGTGATACACCCTGTACCACGCCCATCTGTTCGAGCGGGGGCGGGGCGGGACTTGCGCTCCGTTTCGCGCGTCAGCACCACTGAAGGCCTCCGCTGTGGTGGAGCGTGCGTGCACCTCGCAAGCCAAAGGTGGGCCGCCGTAAGGCAGGGAAGACGGAAGCACTATATGTGCACGGATTGCCAGTTACCAGAACTTTGACTGCGTGACAGAGTAGCCTCGGGCCGGCGGGATGCGCCCGCGAGAAGCATCTCGAGCGGTCTTCAGACCCTACCTCTCGATCCGAATGTCCTGCATGGCGTGGCCCGTCGCAGGACGATCTGGCCGCGCTCCCTCCATCGCGCGGCGCACCAGGTCTCGGATCGGCGGTCGGATCATCGCCGGATCGCCGGCGGGTGACGCCCACGGCCGGGGCTCATCTGTCCAGGTAGGTCCGTGCGTTGACCGGGCCGAAGAACCCGCCGGTGACTGGATCAAAGCTTATCGATGGGTTCCGTGTCGAATGTGGCAACTTTCTGTTGCGCCGGGACGGTCGCAGGCGTGAGGCCCAATGCGACCGTGACAATGAGGAAGGAGTAGCGCACCGGGTCCTCCGCGGCCTGAGGGGTCAAGCATCGGATGCTTCGCCCAACCGTTCTGCGTGTCGTGCGCGCGGGCTCACAACATGTGCACGTCACGGCAGCCGAGAAACTTGACGGCTCCGCGACGGGAAGACCAACCATCAGCCGGCCGAGGGAAGTGAGGTCACCCGCGTGGATGTGGTTTCCATCACCAATCTGCGACGCCTCGGTCGGTCAGGCGGCGCTGGATCCATCTGTGCCCTCGCGCCTGCCATGCCGTCCCACAGTGGCGAGCCCCAGGAGGCCGGTGGCGATCAGGACGACCGTCGCCGGCTCCGGTGTGGAGCTGAACTTCACGTTGTCGATCGAGAAGGATGCGAATCGATTATCGTCCGGTCCCGAGGATGGACCCGCCCCCCAGGTGCTCACGATGGCCCGAAAGGAAATCGGACATGAGCTATCGAGACGACGCCCTGACGATGCAGCCGCCCGGGTGCACGCGGGCGCCGAAGCGAACGGGAAGCGAAGGGGCGCGCTCGATCACGGCGACGAGGGAAGGGGCGACGCCGGGCACGACAACATGGAGGGCGACGCGGAGGGCAACGTGGAGGGCGTGGAGGACGGCGAACCCCAGCCCGACGCCGGTAGTCCGGTCGGCGCCGACCCTACGGGTCCCCCCTTCGCGGCCCGTTCCGCCATCCCTCGGCCCCGAGCACCCCGGGACCTTCCCGGGATGGAGCCCGACCCCCTCGTCCTCCTCCGGCGTCACTTCGGATACCCCGGCTTCAGGCCGGGGCAGGAGGAGCTCGTGCGCGCCGTCCTGGCCGGGCGCGACGCCCTGGGCGTGCTCCCCACCGGTGGCGGCAAGAGCGTGTGCTACCAGGTCCCGGCGCTGGCTCTCGGCGGCCTCTGTCTGGTGGTCACGCCGCTCGTATCTCTCATGGAGGACCAGGTGCGCCGCGCCCGCGAGGCCGGGCTGCGCGCGGACTTCCTGAGCGCCGGGCAGGACGCCGCCACACGGCGCACGGTGCTCCAGGCGGCGCGCGCACGCGGGGCGGGCGCGCTCTTCGTGGCTCCGGAGCGATTGGGCATCCCCGCCTTCCGGGAGGCGCTGGCGGGCGCCGACGTCCGCCTCCTGGCCGTCGACGAGGCGCACTGCATCTCCGAGTGGGGGCACGACTTCCGCCCCGCGTACCGCCGGATCGGCGCCCTGCGCGACGCCTTCGCCGCGCCGCTCCTCGCGCTCACGGCCACCGCCACGCCACGCGTCCGCGACGACGTCACCGCGAGCCTGCGCCTGCGCGACCCCCTCCGCGTCGTGAAGTCGTTCGACCGACCGAACCTGGCCTGGGCGGTGCGGCACGGCGGTCCCGTGTCCGAGCGCGCGCGCTCCGTCCACCGGCTCCTGAGGCGCGTGCGTGGACCCGCCGTGGTCTACGCACCCACGCGCAAGGCCGTCGACCACGTGCGCGACGCCCTGGCGGCCTTCGGCACCGTGGCGGAGGCCTACCACGCGGGGCTGCCGGCGTCCGAGCGGACCCGGGTGCAGGGCGCCTTCATGGACGGGGCGTGCCGGGTGGTGGTCGCCACCAACGCGTTCGGGATGGGGATCGACAAGGCCGACGTGAGGATGGTGGCGCACATCCAGCTCCCCTCCACGCTCGAGGCGTACTACCAGGAGGCAGGCCGAGCCGGGCGCGACGGGGCGCCGGCCTGGTGCGTGGCCTTCCACGGGCGCCGGGACGGGGCGCTGGGGCGCACCTTCCTGGACCGCGCCCACCCTCCGGAGCGCAGGCTGGCTCGGCTCCACGGCGTCCTGAGGCGGCTCGCGGACGCCCGCGGGGTCGCGCGCCTCACGCTCGGGGAGGCGAGCGCGGCGCTGGGGCGCGGCGCCCTTCCGGAGGACGCCTGGGCGGGCATGATGGCCCTGGAGCGGTGCGGCGCGGTCCGGTGGCTGGACGGGGGGCCGGGGCCTGCGGATGGAACCGGGGAACCCTCTGACGGGTCTCTACTGTTTCGGGTGGGTGTGCGTAACCGGGTCGATCTGGCTCCGGCCGCTCGCCTGCGACGGGTGTCGCACACCAAGCTGCAGGCGGTTCGCGGCTACGCGCGCACCCGGGGATGCCGGAGGCGCGCCGTCCTCGCCTACTTCGGGGAGGAGGCCCCGCCGCGCTGCGGCGGGTGCGACCGGTGTCTGCGGGGATCCGCCTCGCAACCCCTCTTGGAGGACAGCCCTGTTCCATGGATCGATATCTGACGCCTCAGCACGTGCGCCTGCAGGAGCGGGTACGGCGCTTCGCACTCGACGCGATCGTCCCCGTCGCGCGTGATCTGGACGAGACGTCGACGTTCCCGTGGGAGAACGTGAAGGCCATGGGGGAGATGGGGCTCCTGGGCGTTCCGGTGCCGCGGGAGCTCGGCGGGATGGGCCTGGACGACCTCAGCTACATCCTCGTCGTGGAGGAGCTCGCGAAGCACGACGCGAGCCACGCGATCACGGTTTCGGCGCACACGACGCTCGGCACGTCGCCGCTCCTCGCCTTCGGCACGGACGAGCAGAAGCGCCGCTTCGTGCCGCCGCTCGCTTCGGGCGAGGTGATCGGGGGCTTCGGCCTCACGGAGCCTGGGGCCGGCTCGGACGCCTCGGGGAGCCGGACACGCGCCGTTCGCGACGGCGACGGCTACCGCATCGCCGGCTCGAAGATCTTCATCACGCACGCCGGCGTGGGCGAGATCTTCACGGTGACCGCGGTGACCGATCCCGACGCGGGCTCGCGCGGCATCACCAGCTTCCTGGTGTTCAAGCCCACGGTCGACCTCGACCGGGCGCGGGCGATCTCCTTCGGCCACAAGCCCGACCTCCCGTTCACGGAGGGCGTCCGCGCGGGCAAGAAGGAGGACAAGATGGGCTGGCGGGCCTCGGACACCCGGGAGCTCCTCCTCGAGGACGCCTGGGTGCCCATGGAGCAGCGCCTGGGCGAGGAGGGCGAGGGGTTCGTCAACTTCATGAAGACGCTGGACGCCGGGCGCATCGGCGTCGCCGCGCTGTCCCTCGGGCTCGCACAGGGCGCCTTCGAGGCGGCCGTGCGCTACGCGGCCCGCCGCGAGCAGTTCGGGAAGAAGATCTGGGACTTCCAGCAGATCCAGTTCCGGCTCGCCGACACGGCGACCGACCTGGAGGCAGGCCGGCACCTGACGTACCACGCCGCCTGGCTGAAGGGGCGCGGGAAGCCCTTTTCCAAAGAGGCCGCCATGGCGAAGCTCTTCTGTTCGGAGCTCGCGATGCGGGCCACCCTCGACGCCATCCAGATCCTCGGTGGGGCGGGGTACACGAGCGAGTACCCCGTCGAGCGCATGATGCGCGATGCCAAGGTGTGCGAGATCGGAGAGGGAACCAACGAGATCCAGAGAATCGTGATCGGGCGTGCCGTGCTGGAAGAGGTGCTGGCCGATCCGACCGTACCATCACCCGCTCCCCCGGCGTTCGAGCCGGTGGGGGCCATGAGTTCGTAGAAGTCGATCCGCAGCGACGGGCGTCGGCGTCGTCCGGGACGGTGTCCCGACTCGCCGCCGTCGTCGCACCGGAAGCGCGAGCCTCGGGGGGTCGCCGGATTCCGCCGCGTCACCGACAACGGGTCGGGACGGCGGAAACGGGACGCGCCGCGGGGCCCGCGAGCACGGAAGGCGGGTCGGACACACGTGGAGAATGAGGACTTGAGGAGAGAAATCCTTGTGAGCGCCACCCCCCAGGAATCGTGGGTGGCGCTCCTCGAAGACAAGCAGCTCGCCGAGATCATGTTCGATCGCCCCGATCAGGACCGGATCGTGGGCGACATCTACCTGGGGCGGGTCGAGGCCGTCCTCCCCGGGATCCAGGCGGCGTTCGTGGACATCGGCACCGAGAAGGCGGGCTTCCTGCACGTCTCGGACCTGAACCTCGACGACGACGACCTGGACGAAGACGACGACGACGGGAACGGCGCCGGCAACGGGAACGGCAGGGTCGGAGGTGGCCGCGGCAGGAGGCGGCAGCGGAAGCTCCCCCCCATCCAGGACCACCTGCAGAAGGGCCAGCAGATCCTGGTGCAGGCCACCAAGGAGCCGATCAGCACCAAGGGACCGCGCCTCACCGCGCAGATCTCCCTCCCCGGGCGCTTCCTGGTCTACATGCCCCAATCCTCCCACGTCGGCGTGAGCCGGAAGATCGAGGGGAGGGACCAGAGGGCGAAGCTGCGCAAGATGGCCCGTGAGGTCCTGCCGAAGGACTCGGGCGGCATCATCGTGCGGACGGTGAGCGAGGAGGTCACGCAGAAGACGCTCGAGGCCGAGTTCCAGCGCCTGCACGAGATGTGGCAGAAGATCCAGCGGCGCGCGGACTCCTCGAAGCCGCCGACCGCCGTGCACCGGGAGGCCAAGCTGGTGAGCGGCGTGATCCGCGACCTCTTCAGCGATCGTTTCGACGCCCTCAGGATCGACAACAAGGCGATCTACAACGAGGTGGTCGAGTACGTCCGCAGCGTCGATCCCGACCTCATGGACCGGGTCCACTTCCACTCGGGCGCGGTGCCGCTCTTCGACGAGTACGACGTGGACGATGAGATCCAGCAGATCTTCCAGCGTCGCGTCGACCTGAAGTCCGGCGGTTACGTCGTGATCGAGCCCACCGAGGCGCTGGTCTCGATCGACGTGAACACGGGTCGCTTCACGGGGAAGGGCAAGAAGGACCCCGAGCAGACGATCCTGAGGACCAACCTCGACGCCGCCCGGGAGATCGCGCGCCAGCTACGGCTCCGCGACGTGGGTGGGATCATCGTCGTCGACTTCATCGACATGGAGTCGCAGGAGAACCGGGACAAGGTCCTGCACGAGCTGCGCAGCAATCTGGGGCGTGACCGGGCGCGCACGAAGGCGTTCGAGGTGTCGCACCTGGGGCTGGTCGAGATGACCCGCCAGCGCGTGCGCCCGCCGCTCATCCACACGCTCACCGAGGTCTGCCCCTCGTGCGGGGGTGCCGGGCGGGTCTACACGCCCGCGACCGTGGTGCGCCGCATCGAGCGGAGCCTCCGCCGCGCCGCCGCCTCGAACGACGAGCGCTCGATCGTGGTGCGCGTGCACCCGGAAGTCGCGCTGCAGGTCATCGAGGAGGAGCCCGACTTCATCCGCCGCCTCAAGAAGGGTACCCACCTGGAGCTCGACCTGAGGGACGATCCGCTCATGCGCCAGGACGAGTTCAGGCTGCTGTCCGGGCCGGCGGAGAACGACGTCACCGACAAGTACGCGGTGGTGTAGCCCCTGCGCCCCACCAGGTTCCACCTTCGAGGATGGGTGGCGGGGCCTGGGCCCCGGGACGCTTCGGGCTTGACCGATCCGCACCGTGCGTCGAAATTTACAGGCTCTGTACCGAGAGATTCGACCCTGATCGGGAATCCAGCATGTACGTGGTGTTCCAGACCGGTGGAAAGCAGTTTCGGGCCGAGCCGGGCTCCAAGCTGCGCATCCCCACCCTCGAGGCCGAGCCCGGCGACAAGGTGACGTTCGACCACGTCCTTCTGACGGGGGTCGAGGGTCAGGACATCGTGGTGGGCAAGCCGACCGTGGACGGCGCGAGCGTCACGGCCGAGGTCCTCCGGCACGGTCGCACGAAGAAGGTCATCGTGTTCAAGCGCAAGCGCCGCGGTGGTCATCGGCGCAAGCAGGGGCACCGGCAGGGATTCACCGAGATCCGGATCGACGAGGTCGCGCTCGCTTGAGCGCCCCTGGTCGACTCCCCACGAGCTGACGGGTACCGGCGATGGCACACAAGAAAGGCGTAGGCTCGAGCCGCAACGGCCGGGACAGCAATCCCCAGTACCTCGGCGTGAAGCGCTACGGGGGGCAGCCGGTCAGCGCCGGCAGCATCCTCGTGCGTCAGCGTGGCACCCGCTTCCACCCCGGCCGTAACGTCGGTCGCGGTAGTGACGACACCCTTTTCGCAATGGTGGACGGCATCGTGAAGTTCGAGCGTATGCGGCGCCGCCCGGTGGTTTCGGTCTACCCGGCCGAGTAGTTCCGTCCGTACCAGGGGTCCGCACCCGCGGCTGAGTCCGCGGGGCGGACCTCTTTGTTGTCTGGCGGTCCGGGGAACACGGGAACCGCTCGGCGTGTCTGAAACGTCGAGTGACCCTCGTGACCCGGAGGGCCCCCCAAGGGGGCCTCGGGCGCCCGGTAGGTGACAGGGCGTCCCCTCCTCCTCACCCCCGCTTCCAACCGCACGGGACAAGAGCACGTCGACGAATCCGCTGGTGGGGTTCGCCCGTACGGTGGGAAGCGCCGAAAAAGGGAGGTGGACATGAGCACCTTCGAACCAGGCGGGCCCCGAGCCCGTTCGAATTGGACGAGCGCCGGCTCCGCCGGCGTCGGGGCGACCGGCCCGAGCCGGAAGTCCCTCCGCGCACTCCCCATCCTCGTCGTGCCCTTCCTCGTACTCGGATGGGTGGACGCCAACGGACCGTATGGCGCTCCCGACGAGGCCCCGCCCGTCGAGCCGCTCGCGGCGACGGTGGTCGGCAATTCGCTCCCCCTGCACGTGAACGGGCGCGTGGACCGGTGGATGAAGCACTTCCGCACCGACCAGCGCTCGGCCTTCCAGAGGCTGTTGCAGCGGCAGGGCGCATACGATGCGATCATTCGCAAGAAGCTCCGTGACCGCGGCATGCCCGAGGAGCTCCTGTACATGGCGATGATGGAGTCCGGGCTGTCGCCGCGAGCGGTGTCGTCGGCGTCGGCCGTCGGGCTCTGGCAGTTCATGGTGCCTACGGCGCAGCAGTACGGCCTGCGCGTGGACGAATGGGTCGACGAGCGCCGTGATCCGGTGCGCGCCACCAACGCGGCCCTCGACTACATCTCCTGGCTGCACAACCGCTACGGCTCGTGGTACCTGGCCGCGGCGGCGTACAACGCCGGGCCGGGCACGGTGGACCGCGTGCTGAACCTCCACGCCGACGGGCGCACGGGCGACGAGGACCTCTACTGGGAGGTGCTGGAGTACCTCCCGCGTGAGACCCGAGACTACGTACCCCGGCTCGTGGCGGCTACCCTGCTTGCCGAGGACGCCGAGCGCGAGGGCTTCGACGTCGAGGGTGCCGGCCCCTACCGGTACGATCGCGTCTTCGTGCCGGGCGGGACGTCACTGTGGCGTGTAGCCCGCGCGCTGGATGTGAAGCCGTCGCTGCTCCTCACGCTGAACCCACACCTGATCCAGGGGATCACGCCGCCCAACGAGACGTATCCGATCCGCGTGCCCGTGGGAACGGGCGCGATCGTGGTGGCGTCGGTCGGCAGGGCGGGGCGGGCGCGCCGCGCCGACGACTGAGGTCCGACGACGCCGGAAGGAAGGGTCGCGCCGAACGCCGACGAGCCAAGGAATCCGGAGCCGACGCTAGCCGTCGGTCTCCGCGGTGCCTCGAGGATCCGGGAGGGGCGGGCCCCAGCGGGTGCGCCCCTCCTGCGCGTCGCGCGCCGACGCGATGATGCGCCACAGGATGTCGCGCACGGCCTCCTCGTCCACACCGGCCGCGCGCGCGAGCTCGGCCGCGCGACGGACGACGCGCGCTTCCTGCGGCGGATCGAGCACCGGGAGGCCGAGCGCCCCCTTCACGCGCCCGACCTCGAGCACCAGGTCGCGGCGCTCCCCCACGAGGCGCACCAGCGCCTCGTCCACCTCGCGGATGCGCGCCCGCAGCGCCTCGAGCCGTTCGGCGTCGTCGGTCATCGCGCACGCGCGGCTGAGGGAGTGGGCTCCTCGAAGAAGCCGGCGAGGTGGGCGTCGGACTGACGCCGCGTCGCGAGGCTGACGAGGATCAGCACGGGCACGTGCACGAGGAGCCCGAGGATGCCCTCGTGCATGCCGAGTGGCTTGAGCGCGGGCCAGTGCCAGAAGATGCCCGCCGTAGCCCACCCTGAGACCAGCCCGGCCACCACGCCGGCCGTGGTGGCGCGCCTCCAGTAGAGCGCCGCCAGCACGGGTGGGAGGAGCTGCGACACGATCCCGTAGGCCGTCGCGAGCAGCTGCACGAGCGACGACCCGGGGTTGAGAGACAGCGCGTAGGCCACGGCTCCGGTGAGCAGGACGAGGCCGCGCATGAGGAGGCGCTGCGCGCGGTCGGTGAGCCGGACGAACTGGAGCACGCCGTCCTCGACCAGCACCGACGCCGAGGCGTGCAGGAGGGCGTCGCCGGTCGACATCGACGCGGAGAGCGCGCCGGCGCAGAAGAGCCCGACGACCACGGCAGGGAGCTGCGTGCGCAGGATCAGGAAGGGGAGGATCGAGTCCGGGTCCGGCGGGGACTCGGGGAAGAGCACGCCCGCGAAGCCGATCAGGAACACCGGGATCAGGAAGAGCTGGAAGGTCGGGAAGAGGATCACCGTGCGCCGGAGCGTGTCGTCGTCGCGCGCGGTGTAGGCCTTCATGAAGAGGTGCGGCCACATCATGAGGCCGATCGCGCTCACGAGGATGTACGTGCTGTACGACCCCCAGCTCCACGGCGCGCCCGCCGCGTCCAGCCCCGGGGGGATCAGGAGCTCCGGGCGCGCCGCCGCGATGCGCTCGAACATCGGGCCGATCCCGCCGTACAGGCGGTGGGGGAGGTAGAGCCCGAGCGTCCAGGCGATCACCACCATGAAGATCCCCTGGAACGTGTTGGTCCACCCCACCGCCATCACGCCCGACACGAGCACGTACACGATCACGATGCCGTAGGCCACCAGCGCGCCCAGCCAGAGCGGGACATGCCCGTCGGTGACCGACTCGATCACGATGCCGGCGCCGCGGATCTGGATGGTGATGTAGGGCACGAAGGCGATCAGGCTCATGACCGCGATCAGCGCGGACAGCCCGCGCGACGGGAAGCGTCCGCTGATGAGCTGCGCCTGCGTGACGTGGCCCAGCCGCCGCCCCACGGCGCCGATGCGCGGCCCCATCCAGTAGAAGGGCGCCATGCCGAGCACGCCGTACGCGAGGATGTAGAACGCCGCGGCGCCACGGGAGTACGCCCAGCCCGGCCCGCCCAGGAAGGCGAAGGAGGAGAAGACGGTCGCGCCGGTGACGAAGTACATCACGAGGAGGCCGAAGCTGCGGTCGCCCGCGACGTAGCCGGCTACGGAGTGCGTGGCCCTGCGCCCGGCCATGAGCCCGATCACGAGCGTCACGACCAGGTACGCGGCGATGATCCACGTGATGAGCTCCCAGCGCTCCATCAGGAGGCTCCCCCGCCGCGGTGGCGGCGCTCGACGCGGTCCAGGAGCCAGAGCACGACCACCGAGAGCGCGATCCAGGCGCCGTCCCAGAAGAAGGCGAAGGGGAGGCCGAGCACCATGGGGCGGATGCGCGAGGCGAGGAGCATGCCGGGCCAGGTGACCGCGATCGTCATCGCGGTGAAGTAGGCGCCGGCGAGGAGGCGGGCGGTCCCGAGGCTCATCGCGTGCGGTCCTCCGTCGGGCTCGGGGTGCGCAGGGGGGCGGCCGGCCGCCCGGGACGGGGCATCCTACAGCGCCGACCCGCGTCGGGCGAGGCCGCACCCCGCGCAGGCGTGGCCGGTGTCCCGCGAGCCTCCGTCCGCGGAGGAGGGTCCGGCGCTCAGCCCTCCACGAGGAGGACGAGGTAGCGCATCAGCTCCTCGGAGCACGCGAGACGCCCGGTGCCCGGGACGAAGCCGTGGTCGGCCATGCGCGCGTCCGGCTCCGAGAGCTGGACGGTGAGGCGCGGGCCCCGCGGGTCCTCGCACCGGTAGTCGATCGGCCGCCACGCCACGTCGAGTGGAAGGCCCGCGTGCCAGAGGGCGGCGAGCACGCTGTCCGGCCGCGCCCCCGGCAGGTCGGCCTCCCACGTGCGAGCCGGGTCTGGCTGGACCGTGCTCGCGCGCACGACCGTGGAGTCGATGCGGATTCCCTGGACGGTGCCCGGGTCGTCGCATCCGGGCACGGCCGCGAGCGCCGCGCCGAGCACGACGAGGGCGACGGCGCCGATGACGGGACGCTTCCTGCTCATGCGCACGCTCCTTGGCTGCCGGAGACCGGACGTCGGTCCCACCCTGGGAACGATCGAGGGGGCGTGCAGGTGACGGGCCCTCGCGCGGGACCGCCGCCGTGCGCTCGCGCCGCCGTCAGCGTCCCTCGAACTTCGGCTTCCTCTTCTCCACGAACGCGCGCACACCCTCCCGCCCGTCCTCGCTCCCGAAGGCCGCCAGGAACAGCTCCTTCTCGTGCTCCATCCCGGCGCGCAGCGGCATCTCGAAGGCCGCGTTCACGGCCTGCTTGGCCAGGCGGAGCGCCACCGGGCTCCAGCGCGCCATGCGTCCGGCCAGCTCGAGCGCGGCCTCCAGGTGCCGACCTTCGTCCACGAGCACCTCCACCAGCCCGATCCTGTGCGCCTCCTCGGCCTCGACGAAGTCGCCCGTGCACGCGATCAGCATCGCCTGGCCGCGCCCCACCAGTCGGGCGAGGCGTTGCGTGCCGCCCCCGCCCGGGATGAGCCCGATGCGGATCTCGGCCTGGCTGAAGCGGGCCGTGCGGTCCGCGACGCGCACGTCGCACGCGAGCGCGAGCTCGGAGCCGCCGCCGATGCAGAAGCCGTGCACGGCCGCGATGACCGGCTTGGGAAACTCCGACAGCGCCTCGTAGATCCGCCGTCGCGCGTAGACCGCGCGCTGCTCCATCGGCGTGCGCGCCGCGAACTCCGTGATGTCGGCGCCCGCGACGAACGCCTTGTCCCCGGCGCCGTGCACGACGACGACCCTCACGGAGTCGTCCCCGGCGAGCGCGTCGAACGTCTCCAGGAGGAGGCCACGCACTTCGGCGTTGAGCGCGTTCAGCTTGTCGGGCCGATTCAGCGTGACGACGGCGACCGAGTCGGGGCGCCTGTCGACGAGGACCGGGGACTCCGGCGGCTCAGGGGAGGCGGACGCGGTCATCGGCTCACTCGCTCCAGTCGTAGAATCCGCGACCGCTCTTCCTGCCGAGCTTCCCCTCCGCCACCATGCGGCGGAGGAGCTCCGGCGGCCGGAAGGCCTCGCTGCCCAGCTTCTCGTGCAGGTACTCCGCGACGCCGAGGCGAACGTCGAGGCCCACCACGTCGGTGAGCTTCAGGGGGCCCATCGGATGGCGGTATCCGAGCTCCATCGCCTTGTCGATGTCCTCCGCCGTGGCCACGCCCTCCTCGACCATGCGGATCGCCTCCATCCCCAGCACGATGCCGAGCCGCGAGGAGGCGAACCCGGGGGCGTCCCTCACCACCACCGGTTCCTTCCCGAGGCGCCGGACGAACGCGACCGCCGCGAGACGGGAGGCGTCGGAGGTGTCGGGCCCCCAGACGACCTCCACCAGCTTCATGATGTGGACGGGATTGAAGAAGTGGAGGCCGAGGAAGCGGCTCGGGTCCGCGACGGAGCGCGCCAGCAGCTCGATCGACAGGGCCGACGTGTTCGTCGCCAGGAGCGCGTGGCCGGGCGCGGCGGCGTCCACCTCCGCGAAGATGCGCCTCTTCAGCTCGAGCGACTCGGGCGCGGCCTCGATCACGAGGTCGGCCGCGGCCGCGGCGTCGGCGATCGACGTGGTGGTGCGCACCCGGGAGAGCACGGCATCGCGCCCGGCCGCTTCGACCTTACCCAGCTCGACGCCCTTGTCGAGGTTGGCGCGGATGCGCGCCACGCCCCGGGAGACCGCTTCCTCGTCGACGTCGTGCATCGCCACCGCGCACCCCGCCGCGGCGCACACCTGCGCGATGCCGTGCCCCATGGTACCGGCGCCGAGCACCGCGACCCTGGCGATCTCGCTCATGCGGCCTCCACGAGCATCGCGATCCCCTGTCCGACGCCGATGCACATGGTGGCGAGGCCGCGCCGGGCGCCCCGTCGCTCCATCTCGTGCAGGAGCGTCACCACGATGCGCGCGCCCGAGCACCCGACCGGGTGGCCGAGCGCGATCGCGCCGCCGTTCACGTTCACCCGCCCGGGGTCGAGCTCGAGCAGGCGGATGCACGGGATCGCCTGGGCGGCGAACGCCTCGTTGAGCTCCACCAGATCGACCTCCGGCGTGCGCCACCCCGTGCGCTCGAGCACCTTGAGCGTGGCCGGCACGGGGCCGATCCCCATCCGCTGCGGCTCCACGCCCGCGACGGCCCCGCCGACGATGCGGGCCATCGGCTCGAGGCCGAGCTCCCTCCCGCGCTCGGCGCTGACGACGAGGAGCGCGGCGGCTCCGTCGTTGATCCCGGACGAGTTGCCCGCCGTGACGGTCCCGTCCTTCCTGAAGGCCGGGCGCAGGCGCGCCAACCCCTCCGCGGTGCTGTCCGGGCGCGGGTACTCGTCCACGTCCACGACGATCGGCTCACCCTTCCGCCGGGGGATGTTCACCGGGACGATCTCGGCGTCGAAGCGGCGCTCCGCCAGCGCGGTGGCGCAGCGGCGCTGGCTCTCGAGCGCGAAGGCGTCCTGCTCCTCGCGCGTGATCGCGTGGTCCGCCGCCACGACCTCCGCCGTCTCCCCGAGGCCGATCGTCCACTCGGGCGTGAAGGCGGGGTTCGGGAAGCGCCAGCCGATCACGGTGTCGGCGACCTCCGGGTTGCCGTAGGCGTAGCCGCGCTCCGGCTTGAGCATCACCCAGGGGGCCCGGCTCATGCTCTCCACGCCCCCGACCACGAAGACGTCGCCCTCGCCCGCCGCGATCGCGTGGGCGGCCGTGAGGATCGCCTGCATCCCCGACCCGCACAGGCGGTTGACGGTCTGTCCCGGGACCTCGACCGGGAAGCCGGCCCTGAGGAGCGCCATGCGCGCCACGTTGCGGTTGTCCTCACCGGCCTGGTTGATGCACCCGAGCACGACGTCGTCGATGGTCGCCGGATCGATTCCCGTGCGCTCCACGAGCGCGGTGAGCGCGAGCGCCGCGAGGTCGTCCGGACGGACCGGCGCCAGCGCACCGCCGTGCCGCCCGATCGGGGTGCGGACGCCGTCGATGATCCAGGACTCGCGCATCGTGGCTCCTCTCGGGCTAGCGGTCCAGGGCGACCCAGACGCTCTTCACCTGCGTGTACTTCTCGAGCGCGGCGGCCCAACCCAGGTCCCGGCCGAAGCCGCTCTGCTTGTAGCCCCCGAACGGGGAGGCCGAGTCGTACTGGTTGTAGGTGTTGATCCAGACGGTGCCCGCCTGGATCTCGGCGGCCATCCGGTGCGCCTTGCCCACGTCGCGCGTCCAGATCCCGGCGGCCAGCCCGTAGATGGTCTGGTTCGCCTTGGAGATCGCGTCGTCGAGGTCGTCGAAGGGGATGACCGCGGCCACCGGTCCGAAGATCTCCTCCCGCGCGATCCGCATCGCGGGGTCCACGTCCGCGAAGACCGTGGCGGTCACGAAGTTCCCCCGGCCGTTCACGGAGGTGCGCTCTCCGCCCGTCACGAGGCGCGCGCCCTCGCTCTTCCCGGACTCGATGTAGCCCATCACCCTGTCGAGCTGCTCCTCGGTGACGATCGCGCCCAGCCGCGTCTTCTCGTCCATCGGGTCGCCCACCGTCATCTGCCGGGCGCGCCCTGCGAACTGCTCGACGAAGTCGTCGTAGACGGCCCTCTCCACGAGCACCCGCGACCCCGCGGCGCACACCTCGCCCTTCCCGTAGAAGATGCCGGTCGACGCCCCGCGCACGGCGCTCTTCAGGTCCGCGTCCGCGAAGACCACGTTGGGCGACTTCCCGCCCAGCTCGAGCGACACCTTCTTGAGCGTGTCGGCCGCCTCGCGCATGACGACCCTCCCGACCTCGGTGGAGCCGGTGAAGGCGATCGCGTCCACGCCGGGATGCCTCACGAGCGCCGAGCCGGCCGTCGGCCCGAAGCCGGGCACGACGTTGAGGACGCCCGCGGGGAAGCCCACCTCGGCGGCGAGCTCCCCGAGGCGGAGGGCGGTGAGCGGTGTCTGCTCGGCCGGCTTCAGCACGACGCAGTTCCCGCACGCCAGGGCCGGCGCGACCTTCCACGCCGCCAGCGACAGGGGGAAGTTCCACGGCGTGATGACACCCACCACGCCGACCGGCTCCCGGCGCGTGTAGTTGAAGAACGGCCCGGCCACGGGGATCGTCTCCCCCTGCACCTTGTCCGCCATCCCGGCGAAGTAGCGGAAGTTCTCGACCACGCTGGGCAGGTCGACCTTCCGCGATTCGAAGTACGGCTTGCCGTTGTCGGCCGTCTCCAGCTCGGCGAGCTCGTCGGCGTTCGCCGCGAGCGCGTCGGCCAGCCTCCACATCAGCTCCGCGCGCTTGTGCGGGCTCATCTGCCGCCACGCCTTCCCGGCGGCCGCCTCGCGCGCGGCGTCGACGGCGCGGCCCACGTCCGCCGCACGCGCCTCGGCGACCTCGGCGATGGTCTCGCCCGTCGCGGGGTTCTTCGTGGCGAAGGTGGTGCCGGCCTCGGCGTCGGCCCAGGCGTTCGCGATCCAGAGGCGGTGGGGGGCGTCGATCATCGGAGGCACGGGTCGGGGGATCTTCGGACGAAGAGGCGGGGCCCGGAGCGCTCCGGACCCCGCCTCACCGCACACACGGGGCTCAGCGCCCCTTGAACTGCGCCGGCCGCTTCTCGATGTAGGCTGCCAGCCCTTCCTTGGCGTCCTCGCTCGCGAAGAGCTGCTGCTGCAGCTCCCGCTCCAGGGTCAGCGCCAGCTCGAACGGGATCTCGGAGCCCGTCTGCACCGAGCGCTTGATGAGACCCACGGCCTTCGTCGCCTTTCCGGGGGTCGTGAACTGGTTGGCGTACTCGAGCACCTTCTCGAGGAAGTCGTCCCGGCTGTCGGCCTCGATCACCCTGTTCACGAGACCGAGCCCGAGCGCCGTCTCGAAGTCGAAGGTCCGTCCCTCGGCCATGAGCTCGATGGCGCGGGCCTTGCCGACGATGCGAACCAGCCGCTGCGTCCCGCCCGTGCCCGGGAGCACGCCCAGGGAGACCTCGGGAAGGCCCACCTTGCCGGCGTCCTTGCGCGCGATGCGCAGGTCGGTCGCCATCGCGATCTCGAGACCACCGCCCACGGTGTGCCCGTTCAGGGCGCCGATCACGAGCTTCGGGGTGTGCTCCAGGCGGTTCAGCGTCTCGTTCGCGTGCAGGCAGAAGCAGTACTTGAAGCCGGGGGTCACCGTGTTGAGCATCCCGATGTTGGCGCCGGCGCAGAAGAATTTCTCGCCAGCCCCCGTGATCACGATGACCTCGACGTGATCGGCGAAGCGCGCGCGCACGATGCCCGCGTCGAGCTGGGCCATCATCTCGTGCGTGTACGTGTTCGCTGGGGGGTCGTCGAGGGTGAGGATGGCGACCTTTCCGCGCTCCTCGTATCGGACCAGGACCTTCTCGGACATCGGGTCTCCCGGGTGGGCGTGTTCTCGGGCGTTCGGCGGGCGAACGGCGGGCGAAAGCTTACCCGGGGCGCCACGGCGAGGTCAAGCAGATCTGGCGCCGCAGCCCGGTTCTGGCGATCGTCCAAGGATATGGCTCCCTCGCGTACCCCCGAACCGCTCGTCGTTCCTCGTCCGGTGCGCCGCCCGCGGGGCGCGGCGGCATGGGCGGCGGCATGCCTCGTGGGCGCGCTCGCGGCTTCGGGGTGCCAGGACGCCCTCACGGACCCGATGGTGGGCCTGGTGGCGGGCGAGTCGGAGGGTGCCCTCGCGCTCGGCATGTCACTCCCCGACCCGGGCCGGCTGGCTCCGGACCAGGGCCTCTCGTCGGAGGGCGTGCAGGCGATCGAGGCGTGGAACGTGTCGTGGTCGATGGCGCCCGGAGAGGGACACGGCGCGCGCGACGCGGTCTATCCACATCTGGCTCGGGCGCTCTCCCCCACGTTGGCTCCCGCGAGGGTCGACCAGGAGCTGACGCGCCTGTCGGAGGGCGTGCGCCACGCCCGGGCGATCGCCACCGCGGACCTCCCCCCGAGGCTCTCGGAGGGGGTGGAGGAGGCGGCCGCGCTGCAGGAGGCGGCGGTCGCCGCGTGGAGACGTGGGGACGCCGAGGGCGCGCTGGAGGGGATCCTGCGTGGAGGTGACGCACTGCGCGAGGTGGGCCCGGAGGCCGTGGCGCGCGCCCTCGATGCCGAGGTCGAGACTTCGTTTGGAAGGGTTTCGGACGGAGCGGCGTATTCGGACAAGGACATGGAGCGACTCACCCGCCTGGTCCACGGTGCGCGGGACGCGCTCGCGGAGGGCTCCTGGGTCCTGGCCATCCGGAGGGCCTACTACGCGCGGGCCCTCCTGCAAGGAAAAGAGTAGCCGGTCGGTGGTCCCCCGACCGCTCCCGTCGCGGTCCGACCCGCGGTGACGCGAGGGGTGCCGAGGAGCCCCGCCCGATGCGCCCACGCGGCGCGGTGCACTCCGGGAGGAGCCCGATGATTTGCCGAAGGTTCGGCCTGTCGGCCGCGATCGCCCTGGTCCTCCTCGCCGTCTTCGACGTCGGCGCCGGAGCCCGGCAGGGCGCCCGCCAGGGCGCCGAGGGGGGCCCCGTCTACCGCCTCACCGTGACCGGCACGATCGAGCTGGGCCTCGCGCCCTTCATCGAGCGGGGTCTCCAGGAGGCGAAGGCCGCCGGCGCCCGCGCCGTGATCCTCGACATCGACACCCCCGGGGGCCGTGTGGACGCGGCCGAGCGGATCAGCGACGCCATCGGCGATGCCGGCCTGCCCGTGTACGCGTTCGTGAACCGTCGGGCCTTCTCGGCCGGTGCGCTCATCGCCATCTCCACCGGACGCGTCTACATGCGGCCCGGATCCGTGCTCGGGGCGGCCACGCCGGTCGACGGTACGGGCCACAAGGCGCCCGAGAAGATCGTGTCGGCGATGCGCTCCGAGATGCGCGCCCTCGCCGAGGAGCACGGTCTCGACCCCCAGGTCGCCGAGGCGATGGTGGACGAGGACGTGGCGATCGACGGCATCGTCGAGGCCGGCAAGCTCCTCACGCTCACGACCGAGGAGGCCGTGCAGCTCGACTACGCGCGCGAGGTGGACGACGTGGACGGGCTCCTCGACGACGCCGGCCTCGGCGGCGCGACCGTGGTGGACGTGCACGTTAACTGGGCGGAGCGCATGGTGCGGTTCTTCTCGAATCCCGTCGTGGCGCCGTTCCTCCTGGCGCTCGGCTTCCTGGGCCTCATCGCGGAGATCAAGACCCCCACCTTCGGGATGGCCGGAGTAGCCGGCATCCTGGCGCTCGCGCTCTTTTTCGGCTCGCACCTCATCGTGGGGCTCGCCGGGCTGGAGGACGTGATCCTCTTCGCGGGCGGGCTGGTGCTCCTGGGCGTGGAGGTCTTCGTCATCCCCGGCTTCGGCATCTTCGGCATCCTGGGCGGCGCCGGCGTGGTGGCCGGGCTGTACATGGCGATGCTCGGCGGGCTCCCCACCGCACCGGATTTCACGCGCGCGGGGATGGTCCTGTCCAGCACGATCCTCATCATCCTGGTCCTGGCCTGGACCTTCATCCGCACGCTCCCCGGAAATTCCCGGCTGGCGCGGAGCGGGATCTTCCTCATGTCCCGCACCGATCGGGATACGGGGTGGGAGTCGGCCCCGCAGCGGGTCGAGCTCGTGGGGCAGACGGGCACGGCGATCACCGACCTGCGCCCCTCCGGGACCGCCCTCATCGGCGACGAGCGCGTGGACGTCGTGTCCGAGGCCGAGTGGATCCAGGCGGGCACGCCCATCCGCGTCGTCAGCGCCGAGGGCTACCGACACGTGGTGCGTCCCGTGGCGCGCGTCGCGGGCGAGGAGTAGCGACTCCCTCATCCGAGAGGATTCGGATCATGCAAGATCAGGTGGCGATCGCGAACGCGATCTTCCTCGCGCTGGCGCTCATCGTGGTGTTCGTGGTCGCCTGGGCGATCCCGGTCCGGCTGTGGATCGAGGCGATCTCGGCCGGCGTCCACGTCGGCATCGGCTCGCTCGTCGGCATGCGACTGCGCAAGGTGTCGCCTGCCGCGATCGTGCGCCCGCTCATCACGGCGACGAAGGCCGGGCTCGAGCTCGACACGAACCTGCTCGAGGCGCACTACCTGGCCGGAGGCCGCGTCGACAGGGTCGTGGGTGCGCTCATCAGCGCGGACAAGGCCAACATCGAGCTGACCTTCAAGCAGGCGGCCGCGATCGACCTGGCGGGGCGTGACGTCTTCGAGGCCGTCCAGGTGTCCGTGAACCCCAAGGTCATCAACACGCCCAAGGTGGCGGCGATGGCCAAGGACGGCATCCAGCTCATCGCGATCGCGCGCGTCACCGTGCGCGCCAACATCAACCGGCTGGTCGGCGGGGCGGGGGAGGAGACGATCCTGGCTCGGGTGGGCGAGGGCATCGTGTCGACGATCGGCTCCGCCGCCTCGCACAAGGCCGTGCTCGAGAACCCCGACAAGATCTCGAAGACCGTGCTGGCCAAGGGGCTCGACTCGGGGACCGCCTTCGAGATCCTCTCCATCGACATCGCCGACGTGGACGTGGGGAAGAACATCGGCGCGGAGCTGCAGACCGACCAGGCGGAGGCGGACAAGCGTGTCGCCCAGGCGCGCGCCGAGGAGCGCCGGGCCATGGCGGTCGCGCACGAGCAGGAGATGCGCGCCCGGGTCGCGGAGATGCAGGCCGAGGTGGTGCGGGCCGAGGCGCAGGTGCCGCTCGCGCTCGCCGAGGCGTTCAGGACCGGCAACCTCGGCGTCATGGACTACGTGCGCTACCGCAACGTCGAGGCGGACACGGCGATGCGAAAAGCCATCGCGGGCCCGGACTCGGGGGGCGGCGCGACGGACGGCGACGGCCGGAAGGGCTGAGCCGTCGTGGAAGCCTTCGTCGTCATCCTCGCCGTGCTGATCTTCTCGATCTTCGACGCCGCCGTGCGCAAGCAGCGCCGGACCGGCGGCGGGGCGCCGGCAGGGGGCCGGGACCGGAGCGGGACGCCGCCGTCGGGCTCGACCCCGGGCAGCGGGTGGGGCGCTCTCCGGGACTCGTTGCTCGACGCCGCGCAGCGCGCGGCGGAGGCGAGACGCGAGAGTGTGGGGCGGACGTCGCCGTCCGCGGGTGCGCTCGCCCCGGAGCTCTGGGACGAGATCAGGAAGCTGGCGCGGGCCAGGGGTGCCGAGGTGCCGGGTGTGGAGCCCGCGAGGCGCCCCGGGGCGCCTGCCCTCCCCGCGCCCGCGCCCAGGGCCTTCACGCCCGTGGCGACCGCGGCCAGGCCCGCCCCGGCCGCCCCGGTGCATCCCGTCCACCGGACGCACCCGAAGATGGGGCGCCCGCTCGCGGAGCGGCTCTCGCCTCTGGACAACCCCGAGGACGAGGCCGTGCGGGATCGCCCCGCTCCGGAGGTGACCGACGTGCGGAGGATGCTCGGCGGGGGCGCCAAGGCCCTCCGGCGCGCCGTCATCCTGGAGGAGGTGCTGGGTCCCCCCGCGGCGCTGCGGGGAGACCCGTACGAGCCTGCGCGCTAGCGCCGGCGCGGCCTCGCAACCGTCCTACATCTCGCCGCGGGCCATCTTCCGCAGGACCGTCTGCAGGATCCCGCCGTTGCGGTAGTACTCCACGTCGACCTCGGAGTCGAGGCGCGCGCGCGTGGTGAAGCGCTTCACGGCGCCGTCCGCGGCCGTGGCGGTCACCTCGACGGAGCAGCCCGCGTGCAGGCCGCCGGCGATGCCGGTCAGGTCGAAAACCTCGTGGCCGGTCAGCCCGAGGCTCGAGGCGGAAGCCCCTTCCACGAACTCGAGCGGCAGCACGCCCATGCCGACGAGGTTGCTGCGGTGGATCCGCTCGAAGCTCTCGGCGATGACCGCGTGCACGCCGAGGAGGAGCGTGCCCTTGGCGGCCCAGTCGCGAGAGCTCCCGGTGCCGTACTCCTTCCCGGCCAGGATGACGAGCGGCGTGCCGGCCTCCTGGTAGCGCATGGAGGCGTCGTAGATCGACAGCTCCTCGCCCGTCGGGAAGTGGATCGTGTACCCGCCCTCGCGTCCGTCGAGCAGGAGGTTCTTGATGCGCACGTTCCCGAAGGTGCCACGCATCATCACCTCGTGGTTGCCGCGCCGCGCGCCGAAGGTGTTGAAGTCGCGCACCTCCACTCCGTGCTCGCGCAGGTAGGTGCCCGCGGGCTCGCTCTTCGGGATCGCGCCGGCCGGCGAGATGTGGTCGGTGGTGACCGACTGCCCGAGCAGCGCGAGCACGCGTGCGCCGCGGATGTCTTCGGGCTCGGCGACGTCCGGGGACATCCCCTCGAAGAAGGGCGGGCACTGGATGTACGTGGACGACGCGTCCCAGTCGTAGAGGTGACCCTCCTCCGGGAGCGGGAGCGCGCGCCAGTTCTCGTCGCCCTCGAACACCTCGGCGTAGCGGGACTCGTACATCGCCGGCTTGAGCGAAGCGGCGATCGTGTCCTTCACCTCCATCGGGCTCGGCCAGAGGTCGGACAGGAAGACCGGCTTGCCGTCGCGGTCGCGACCGAGCGGCTCGTTGTAGAGGTCGATGTCCACGCGGCCCGCGAGCGCGTAGGCCACGACCAGCACGGGCGAGGCGAGGTAGTTCGCGCGGACCAGCGGATGGATGCGCGCCTCGAAGTTGCGGTTTCCCGACAGGACGGCCGCCACCACCAGGCCGTTCTTCTCGACCGCCTCGTGGACCTTCTCCGGGAGAGGGCCACTGTTGCCGATGCACGTCGTGCACCCGTAGCCCACGACCTGGAAGCCCAGCTGGTCGAGGTAGTGCGTGAGCCCGGCCGCGTCGAGGTAGTCGGTGACGACCTTCGAGCCCGGCGCCATGCTCGTCTTCACCCAGGGCGCCACCTCGAGGCCCCGCTCCACGGCCTTCTTCGCGAGGAGGCCGGCACCCACCATGACCGACGGGTTGGAGGTGTTCGTGCAGCTCGTGATCGCCGCGATGACGACGGTGCCATCGCCGATCTCGCAGGGAACGCCCGCGGCCTCCACCTGCACCGCCCGCCCCGGGGCCGAGGGAGCGGCAACGGTGCCGCTCTTGGCGGACACCACGTCGGCACCCACGCGCACGGGCTCGTTGCCGCCCTCGCCCGCCCAGCTCTCGCCCACCCGCTCCCGACCCTCGCCCTCGGCCTTCTGCGGGCTCGGGAGCGAGAAGCCCTTCGGGACCAGCGCGGGGAGGTCGCGCGCGAAGGCGGCACGCATGTCCACCAGTCGGATCCGATCCTGCGGGCGCTTCGGGCCGGCGAGGCTCGGCTCGACGGTGGCGAGGTCGAGCTCCAGGGTGGACGTGTATTGCGGATCCGGCGTGTCGTCCGTGCGGAAGAGCCCCAGCTCGCGGCTCACGCGCTCGACGCGGGCGACGAGATCGGCGGAGCGGCCGGTGCCGCGCAGGTAGCGCAACGCCTCCTCGTCCACGGGGAAGAAGCCGATGGTGGCCCCGTACTCCGGCGACATGTTCGCCAGCGTGGCCTTGTCCGGCAGCGAGAGGCTGGAGAGCCCCGCTCCGTAATACTCGACGAAGCGGCCCACGACGCCGTGGCGGCGCAGGAGCTCCGTGACCCGCAGGACGAGGTCGGTCGCGGTGGCGCCCTCCGGGAGGAGGCCCCTGAGCTTCATCCCGACCACCTCCGGGAGGAGCATGTAGTACGGCTGGCCGAGCATGACCGCCTCGGCCTCGATGCCGCCGACGCCCCACCCGACCACGCCGAGACCGTTGATCATCGTCGTGTGGGAGTCGGTGCCCACGAGGGTGTCCGGGAAGGCGACCATCGTGCCGCTCTGGTCGCGCCGGTGCATGACGGAGGCCAGGTACTCCAGGTTCACCTGGTGCACGATGCCCGTGCCCGGAGGCACGACCGAGAACCCGGCGAAGGCCTCCTGAGCCCAGCGCAGGAGGGCGTAGCGCTCGCGGTTCCGCTCGAACTCGCGCTCCACGTTGAGCCGGAACGCGTCGCTCGTGCCGAAGTAGTCGACCTGGACGGAGTGGTCGATGACCAGGTCCGCCGGAACGACCGGGTTGATGCGCGACGGGTCGCCGCCGAGCGCCTCGATGCCGTCGCGCATGGCCGCGAGATCGACGACCGCGGGCACGCCCGTGAAGTCCTGGAGGACGACGCGTGACGGCATGAACGGCACGTCCGCGCCCGCGTTCGTCGGGCTCCACGAGGCCACCGCGGCGACGTGCTCCTTCGAGACGTAGGCGCCGCCCGCGTGGCGGAGCGCGTTCTCGAGGAGGACGCGTATGGAGAACGGCAACCTGTCGAGGCTGGAGACCACGCCATCCTTCTCGAGGCGCGACAGGCTGTAATACGAGGTGGGGCCCTCCGGGAGGTCGATCGGAGTGAGGGCGCCGAACGGGTCGGTACGCTGCTCGGCCAAGGTGGCTCCTGAGCGGTCGGGTTCCGGTGGAACGCGCCGCCCGCGCGGACGGACGGCGACGAGCCTCTAAGGATAAGGGAACTCGGCGCCGGTGGCAGGGGTGGCCGGAGCGGCGCCGCCCGCGGCGCGAAGGCGGCCCTCGCTACTCCGAGATGCCCTGCGGCCCGAGGTAGCGGCTCAGCCAGCCCAGCATCTCGTCCCACCAGACGAAGGCGTTCTGCGGCTTGAGCACCCAGTGGCCCTCGTCGGGGAAGTAGAGGAAGCGTGCCGGCACGTTCTGGCGCCGGAGGGTGGTGAAGGTGGCCAGGCCCTGGCCGAGGGGAACCCGGAAGTCCTGCCCGCCATGGATGACGAGGGTGGGCGTCTTCATGCTCGCGGCGGCATTGGCCGGATTCCAGCGCTCGAACCCCTCCGGGTTGGTCCACGGCTGGCCGCCGAACTCCCACTCGGGGAACCAGAGCTCCTCGGTGGCGCCGTACATGCTCGGGATGTCGAAGAGGCCGTCGTGGACGATGAGCGCACGGAAGCGGTCTGTGTGGCCGTTGATCCAGTTGATCATGTACCCGCCGTAGGAGGCTCCCGCCGCCGCCACGCGCGTGTCGTCGATGAACGGGTACGTCGCCAGCGCGTGGTCCAGCGCGGCCATCAGGTCCGTGTACGCCTTCCCGCCCCAGTCTCCCGAGATCTGGTCCGTGAAGCTCTGTCCGTAGCCCGTGCTGCCCCGCGGGTTCACGGCCACCACCACGTAGCCGGGCGCGGCGAACATGTTGGGGTTCCACCGGTAGCTCCACGAGTCCGTCCAGGCGCCCTGCGGTCCACCGTGGATGAGGAAGACCGCGGGGTACTTCCGCGACGGGTCGAAGTCCGGGGGCCGCACGATGAAGCCCTGCACCGGCGTCCCCTCGGCCCCCGTCGCCCAGAAGCCCTCCGCCGGCTGGAGCGCGAGCCTGGACAGGAGCGCCCCGTTCTGGCGCGTGAGCTGCCGGACGACCCTGCCGCTCGCGTCCAGGGCGAAGAGGTCGGTCGGGCGATCGGTCGCCTGGCGGGCGACCACAAGGGTGCGGCCGTCCGCCGAGACCTGGAGCGCGGCGTCGTAGGCCCCCTCGGTGACCTTCACCGGAGCTCCACCGTCGAGCGCCACACGGTACGTGGCGTGGAAGAGCTGATCCTGCGCCTGGAACCAGAGCGTGCGCGAATCCGCGGTCCACGCGAAGAAGTCCACGCTCCGGTCCAGTGCTGCGGTCAAGCTGCGGGTCTGGCCGGTGCTGCGATCGAGGAGCAGGAGCTGGGTACGGTCGGACTCGAACCCCGGGCGTGACATGCCCAGGTAGGCGATGAACCGCCCGTCCGGGGAGAACTGGGGCGACACGTCGTTGGCGTCGCTCGACGTGAGGAGCCGGGGCTCGCCGCCCGCTGCGGGCACCAGCCAGACGTCGTTCCCGGTACCGACCATGCTGGGCACGTCGGTATTGCGTACGAACGCGACCTCCTCGCCGTCGGGGCTGATGTCGTAGTCCGCGAATCCGCCCAGGGCGAGGGGTGGCGTGTCGTAGGGACCGGGCGTGACGTCGCGGCTCGTGCCGGTGGCCACGTCCAGCACGAAGACGTGGCTGCGCAGCCCGTCCTCCCACTCGTCCCAGTGACGGTACTGGAGGTCGTCGTAGACCTTGGCGTCCGACCCGCTCTCCGCGATGGCCGCCAGTCGCCGGGCTGTGGGGTCACCGGCCGGGGTGACGGAGCTCGTGAAGAGGATCCGCCGGCCGTCCCGCGACCACACCGGTCCCGAGGCGCCGCCCTCGAGAGCGGTCACGGCCCGTGCTTCGCCGCCGTCCGCCGCGATGAGGTAGATCTGGGTGCCGTTGCCCCCCCGGCTCGACACGAAGGCGATGCTTCGGCCGTCGGGGGACCAGGCGGGGGCGCTGTTGGAGCCGCTGTCGGACGTGATGAAGGGACGCGGCTCCCCGCCGGCGACCGGAACGGTCCAGATCTCCGTGCGCGAGCGGAACGCCGTCAGGTCGTACGTGGTGACCGTGTACAGCACGGTGCGCCCCTCCGGGCTGAGCGCGGGGCTCCCCACGCGGGCCATCGACCACAGGTCCCGGGCCGTGATGGGGCTCTGCGCGGAGAGGGTGGGTGGGAGCGCGAGGAGCGCGAGGACGAAGGGAAGCGAACGGTGCGTTCGGGGGCGCATGGGAGTACCGGGACGGTCGGGGGAAGCGAACGGTCCGGAGGGTCTGCAAGGACGGTAGAGGGGTGGCGGTCGGGGGGCAACGGCGGGGCCGCCGCGTGCCCGATGTCGCGCGGACTGCCGCGCGGCCGCGGTCGATCCGACGGCAGGCGTTGAGGCGGTCGGCGCCCGCGCGTTAGCTTCCTGGCTCGAACGGCCGGGGTGGCGGAACGGTAGACGCGGCGGCCTCAAAAGCCGCTGTCCGAAAGGGCATGCGGGTTCGATTCCCGCCCCCGGCATGGGAGGTCCGGTGGGTTGCGTGGTCCGCGATGTGCGGATCGCGGTCGCGTTGTGGGCGGCCTGGGGCGCTCGCAGCGACATGTCGTCCTTGACCCGGACGGTCCGCGACAATATATAGCCAGATGTCGATACGACCAGGGGCCGGAGGGCAGGTGGGCACGCATGCCGAGGAGCTGTTCTGGGAGCTCGCCGCGGAGTTGAGCGCCGAGGACGCGCGCGTCGTGGAAGGGACGATCATGAACGGCCGCTGCCTCAGGGTCGGGAAGGAGTTCCTGGCGCTCGTCGACTACGCGGGCTCGGGGCTGGTCGTGAAGCTGCCGGCGGCGCGGGTGGCGGCTTTGATCGGGGCGGGCGAGGGGCGGGCCTTCGCGCCGGCCGGGCGGGTCTTCAGGGAGTGGGTCTCCGTGCCCCGGACCGACCCGGACGCATGGCGCGGCCTGCTTCGCGAGGGCGTCCTCCACGTGGCGAAGGGATAGGCGGGGCAGCCATGGCGATCCGATACGCGGACACGCTGGACCGCACCTTCCACGCGCTCGGTGACGGCACGCGCCGGAGGATGCTGGGGCTGCTCACCCGGCGCGGCGAGTGCACGGCGGGCGAGCTCGGCGCTCCCTTCGACATCGCCCAGCCCACGGCATCGAAGCACCTCGCCGTGCTGGAGCGCGCCGGGCTGGTGCGCCGGCGGATCGAGGGGAGGGAGCATCGATTTCGACTCGACCCGACGCCGCTCGACGAGGCCCGCGCATGGATCGCGCGCCACCGCGACTACTGGCAGGCGACCCTCGATCGCCTCGGCGAGGCCCTCGCGGAGATCGACGATGGCTGACGCCTCCGAGGTGGTGATGTGCGCCCGGACCTACGCCGCGCCGCCGGAGCGCGTCTTCCGCGCGCTCACCGAGCCCGCGCTGATGCGTCGGTGGTGGTCGCCCGACCCGGATGTCTCGGTGGACGTGGTGGAGTGGTCTCCCTCCCCCGGAGGGCGATGGTGCTTCGCCTACGGTTTCCCGGACGGTGCCGTGATCCGCGTGCGGGGTGTCTTCCGGCGCGTCGAGGTCGACCGCCGCCTGGTCTTCACGTGGACCTGGGAGCCACCCGACGTGCACGCGGGGATCGAGACCGTCGTGTCCATGACGCTCGAGCCGATCGACGGCGGCACCCGCCTGCACGTGCGGCACGAGCACTTCCCCGATCAGGAGTCCCGCGACCGCCACGACGCGGGCTGGTCCTCCACCCTCGACCGCCTTCCCGAGGCTCTCGCATGAAGCCTTCGCGCGCCATCGCGTTCGGAACGCTGGCGTACGCCGGCGTCACGTTCCCGCTCGCGTACTGGTGGCATCTCGTCCTCTTCGCCGACCTCTACCGGCGCCTCGGCTTCGTGACGGTGGCGGAGCCCAACGTGCCGCTCGGCTTCTTCACCATCACGTTCCAGGGCTTCCTGCTCGCCGCGGTATATCCGCGCTTCCGCAGCGCCGCCGGGCCGATCGTCCGTGGAATGACCTTCGCGCTCGCCGTGGCCGCGTTCATCTGGAGCGCGGCCACCGTCGCGCACGTGGCCAAGCACGACGTCGGCTCGCCCGGCACCTTCATCGGCATGGAGGCGGTGTATTTCCTCCTGAACTTCCTGGCGTACGGCGTCCTGATGGGGTGGATCCACGGGCGCGACGCCACCGGATGATCGGACGCGATCGCCGCCTCAGACCCACCCCCGCTCGCGCGCCCTCGCCACCGCCCCCGTGCGCGAGGCCGTGCCGAGCGTGTCGAAGATGCTCCGCAGATGGGTCTTCACCGTGCTGACCGAGAGGCCGAGCTCGCGCGCGATGGCCTTGTTCGAGTCGCCGCGTGCCACGAGGTGGAGCACGTCGCGCTGCCGTGCCGTGAGCACCCCGTCGGAGGCTCCGGAGCCGGGCTCGTCGGCCGCGGCCGCGAGGACGCGCACCGCGTCCGCCCGGGTCGACGGGCGCTCCGACGCCCGCTCCAGGAGGCGCGCGCGCAGCGCGCTGCCCGCGAGGTAGACCCGCACGAACGAGCCGGCAGCGCCGACCTCCAGCGCCCGCGCCCACGCATCGTCGGCCGCGTCGACCTGCCCGAGCGCCTCGAGCGCGACGGCGCGCGTGCCGTGCGCCCGGGCCGCGAACCAGCGTCGGTGCTCCCCGGCCCCGCGGGCGAGGGCCTCCGCGCTGTCGCGCGCCTCCGGCCACCGCTCCATCCCTTCGAGGATGGCGAGGACCTGGTCGACCTCGTGGAGGCGCGCGGCCAGCTCCGCGTCGCCGAGGGCGGCGAAGGCGCCGGGGCGATAGTCGTACGTGCCCAGCCACGCCTCGACCGCGCGCACGTTCCCCGTGCCGCGCACGTGGCCGATGCGCACCGCGGTGAGCCACTCGCGGTTGCGGAGGGTCATGGGCTCGTGGACGATCTCCTCGAGCCGGTCGAGCCAGGCCTGCGCCTCCGCGCGAAGGCCACGCTCGGCCGCGATGCGCGCCATGATGCGGGCGACGCCGCTCCGCACGCCCGCTCCGCGCTCCCCGGCGAGGCGCCAGGCGGTCGTCAGCGCATCCTCGGCGTCGGCGAGGCGGTTCCACTCGAGGAGCACGTAGCCGCGGAACTGGTGGGCCATCGCCGGCGCATCGGTCTGCGCGAGCCCCGTGGCCGCGGCCAGGGCGATGCCCGCCTCGCAGCGGTCGACGGCGGCGTGATACGCGCCCTCGAGCATGTGCACGTTGCCGAGGAGCCCACGCGCGAGCACGGCCACCCGCGGATGCGCGACGTCGTCGGAGAGGCGTGTGAGCGCGCCGACCGCCTCGCCCAGGAGCGTGCCGTCGCCCGTGAAGCGGAAGGCGGCCTGGAGGAGGGAGGCCGCGCGGAAGCGGATCTCCGGGATCGAGGGTGCGCCGGCCGCGGCGGCGCGCGCGCGTGGGACGAGCTCGACCACCCGACCGGCGCGCAGGTCGTCCGCCGCCACACGGCACGCCTCCAGCGTCTCGAGCGCGGGTCCGACGTCGCCCTCGCGCACCCCGGCGTCCCGCAATGCCGTCGCCGCCGCCGCGCGATCCCCCCTCTCCAGGAGGGCCGTCACCCCTCCGACATCGAGCCCTTCCGCCATGCGCCTCCCGCCCGGTCGTGGACGGCAACAGTACCCTGGCCGGCGAGGGAGGATCAACCGCCGCGGGCCTCGTCCTTTTGGAGGATACCGTCGTCCGCGGGGCGCCCGCAGTGTCGATGGACGCCTGGAGGTCGGAGTCCATCGATCGGGGAGGGGGATGTGATGCGCGAAACGAGGTGGCGGCCGGGTCCCGTGCGGACGTCGGGGATGGGGGAATGGCTGGCGGCGCTGGCGCTGTGCGCGGCGTGCTTCGGCCCGGCGCCCGCCGCGGCGCAGTCGATGGGGAGCAGGGTCGAGGAGCCGGTGTGCCGGCCCGGAGCCCCGGTCGAGCCCGGCACCACGCTCGAGCGGGCCCTGGAGGTGACGGGGGTGCGTGCCGCATCCGACCGCGTTCTCCACTTCCGCTCGCGGGAGTCCGCGGCGGCGCGGGAGCAGTCGGATCGATGGTATCCGCCGTACATCGAGGCCATGCGCGAGCGCGAGGTGTGGGTGGATCCGCGCACCGGCGTGGAGCGGAACGTCTCCGACCTGTTCTGGCCGGGTTCGGGCGGCGGCGGTGTGTCCACCTCCCTCGTCTCCGCGTCGACCCTGTACGCGGTGCGCGACACGGCCCTGCGTGCTGCGTCGCCGGCCGCGTTCGCGTTCCTGGGCCGGGACCGCAAGCTGGATCCGTGGTCCGTGCTTCTCGAGTGGCGCGCGGACGCGGGAGTGCGGTACGCCGGTGAGTGCATGGCGCGGGACTACTGGCGGGTGGTGCTGGAGCGCGACGCTCCGGCCGGACCGGAGCGGCTGTACCTGGATCCGGGCTCGGGCTATCCGCTGAAGATCGAGTACGACGAGACGCACTACCTGTGGGGTCAGATCCGTGTCGAATACCTGTGGGCCACCTGGGTGACGCCCAGGGGGGGCGGCGCGTATCCCGCGTCCGCTCACCGTCTGGAGGACGGCGTGACCACCGTGACGCGTACGGTCTCGGGGCCGACCATCGAGCTCGTCGCGCGCGCGGACGCCCCCGCGCTGGCGATCCCCGACGACGCGCCGGACCTCCGCCGTCCTCCGGAGAGCGGCACGAGCTACGTGTCCGTCGAGAGCCTGCCGGATACGGTGCGCGTGGGCCCGAGCACCGTCCTCCTCGTGACGCCCGCCTACACGGAGACCGTCACCCTCCAGAAGGACACGGTCTACCTCCTGGACGCCACCACCGGGGAGGCGCGCTCGCGCGCCGACTCCACCCTGATCGCCCGCCTCTTCCCGGGCCGACACCCGGTCACCGTCGTCGTCACGGACGTGGCATGGCCCCACGTGTCCGGCGTGCGCTTCTGGGTGGCACGGGGCGCGCGTATCGTGACGCACCGCGCCTCGGTGGGCTTCCTGCGTGAGGTGACCGCGCACAGGTGGACGCGGGCGCCGGACGCGCTCGAGGCGAGCGGGGCGCCCCGCGGACCGGAGCTGCGCGTGCAAGCGGTCACCGACTCGCTCACGCTCGCCGGCGGCGCCGTGAGGATCTATCCGATCGACGGCGCCGCCAGTCAGGGTGCGCTCATGGTCCACGTTCCGGCGGAGCGGTATCTGTGGGCGTCGGACTTCGTCCAGACGCTCGAGGAGCCGTCCCAGTACGCCAGCGAGGTGTGGCAGGCGGCCCGGCGGGTTGGGATCACCCCCGAGCGATTCGCGGCGGAGCACCTCGCGCTGTCGCCCTGGTCCGCGCTCGAGGCCGTCGCGCGGGAGTAGGACGCCGGGTGGGGGCGGGGGAGCGGGGCGGGGCCCGCCGCCCCGCCCCCGACGTCGGACAGGACGCTTGCGAGCCCCCGCGACGTCGTGTACTCTCGGATCGAGTATACACGATCCGTGCTTATCGACCCGGGCGTCCTCCGTGCCTACCGACCCGCTCTCCGTCCGCCATCTGCGCATCCTGCTCATCCTCTCCGACGGGCCGCTCCACGGTTACGCGATCAGCGCGACGATCGAGCACGACACGGACAGCTCCGTGTCGCTCCGGCCGGGCTCGCTCTACCGGGCCCTGCACCAGCTCCTCGAGCGCGGCCTCATCCAGGAGGTGGACGCCGAGGATGGGGATCCGCGCCGCCGCACCTACCGCCTGACACGGGCGGGGCGAGCGGCCCTCGCCGACGAGATGGCGCTCCTGGGCGGCCTCGTGGACCGCGCTCGGCGTCTGGGCGTGATCGGCGGGGACAGCTGACGTGGGTGCGCCCCGCCCGGAGCCGATCTCCCGTCGTCTCTTCCGAAGGCTGCTGTGCCTCTTCCCTGGCGCGTTCCGCGCGCGTTACGGCGCCGAGATCCTCGCGGCCTTCGACCACGAGCAGGCGGGTCTCTCCGCGGCGGGGCCCCTCCGGCGCTCGCTCCGTACGGCGGCGACGCTCGCCGACCTGACGCGGTGCGCCCTCGTGGAGCGTGCTTCCGCGCTCGCCGCATGGCCGGCGTGGCGGGGGCAGGGTGGAGGCACCGCGTTGCAGGCCGGACGCTTCGCCATCCGCAACGCCCGCCGCTCGCCGGGCTTCACGCTGGCCGTCGTGGCGACCCTCGGGCTCGGCATCGGCGCCACCACGATGATGTACGGCGTCGCGGACAGGCTGCTCCTGAGGCCGCCGGAGGGCCTCGCCCGACCCGACCGTCTCGTGCGCATCTACTTCGACCGCGTCTCCATCTTCACGCACCTGCACCAGGTCGACCGCTCGTTCACGTATCCGGACCTGCTCGACTTCGCCGAGGCGAGCACCCTGAAGGGGATCGCGGGCTACACGAACACCGAGATGACGCTCGGGTGGGGCGCGGACGCCGAGCGCATCCGGACGCAGCTTGCGCAAGCCGCGCTCTTCGACGTGCTCGAGGTCCGCCCCGAGCTGGGGCGCTTCTACACCGCCGAGGAGGACCGCATCGCGGGCGGGAGCGACGTGGTCGTCCTCAGCGACGCGTTCTGGACCCGTCGCTTCGGGCGCGATCCGGGTGCCCTGGGGAGGTCGCTGCGCATCGGACCGGCAGACTACACGGTGATCGGTGTGGCCCCGCGCGGCTTCACGGGCGCCGTGATCGAGGCCGTGGACGTGTGGATCCCGATGCTCACGACGCAGGCCGCGGAGGTGGGGGACGCGTGGAGCCGGAGCCGGAGCTGGTACTGGTTCGAAGCGGTCGCCCGCCTCCGCGACGGCGTCAGTCGCGAGGCTGCCGAGGCCGAGGCCACCGCCGCACACCGCGCGGGCCACGAGAAGCAGATCGCCGCCGGGCGCTACGACCCGGATGCGCGCGTGGTGCTCGCCTCCGTCGTGCCCGGCAGCGCTCCGGATGCGCGGGCGGAGGTGGCCGTGTCGCGGTGGCTCACGGGGGTCGCCGTCCTCGTCATGCTGATCGCGTGCGCCAACGTGGCGAACCTGCTCCTGCTTCGGGCCGTGCGCCGGCGTCGCGAGATGGCGATCCGCGTCGCCCTGGGGATCGGGCGCGGCGCCCTCTTCACGCAACTCCTCGCGGAGAGCGCCCTCCTCGCCGCGGCAGCCGCGACCGCCGCGGTGCTGGTGGCCCGATGGGGCGGCGCGCTGGTGTACCGGCTCCTCCTGCCGGACCTCGAGCCGGGCGCGGTGCTCGGGTCACCGCGGCTCCTCGGCTTCGCGGCGCTCGCGGCTGCCCTCGCCGCGGTGCTCACCGGCGTCGTGCCGTCCGCGCTCGCGTCGCGGCCGGACGTGGTGGGAGACCTGAAGGAGGCGGGCCGGGGCCGCTCGTCGCACCGCCTGCGGGCGGCGCTCGTGGTGCTCCAGGTGGCGCTCTCCGTGGTCCTGCTCTCGGGGGCGGGGGTGTTCCTGCGCAGCCTGGACCGTGTGCACCGGCTCGATCTCGGCTTCTCGGCGGACGGCGTGATCGTCGCCAGCGCGGAGTCGGCGGACGGCTTCCACGGCGACGAGGCCGCGGGCATCGTGACGGCCGCGATGGAGCGGCTGCAGGGCGCGGGGGTCGTCGAGGCCGCCGCCGTGACCACGCTTCCCCCGCTCTCGGGATGGTACGGCCTCTCCCTGGCCCGCGAGGACGGGGACTCGATCCAGGTGCCTCAGGGTCCGTATTACTACACGGTGTCGCCGGACTACTTCCGGACGATGGGAATGCACGTGGTGCGGGGCCGCGGCTTCGCTGCGGGCGACACGGTCGCCGGTGCGCCCCCGGTGATGCTCCTCGCCGAGGACCTCGCCGGCCGGATCTTCGGAGCGGCGGACCCCCTGGGAGCGTGCCTCCGCGTGGAGCAGGGCGGGGAGCAGCCGCCATGCACCCGCATCGTGGGGATCGTCGCGGACCATCGGAGCCGGGGGCTGGTGGAGGCCCTCTCGCCGATCTTCTACCTCCCTGTGGGACATCCGGCCGCCAGCCCACCCCAGGTCCTGGTCGTGCGCGTCTCGGGAGACGTGCGGGCCTCGTTGCCGCTCGTGCATCGGGCCGTGGCGGAGGCCGCACCGGGCGTCCGGTACGTATCGGTGCGCCCGCTGTCCACGCGCATCGACGAGCTGTCCCGCTCCTGGAGGCTGGGCGCCACCCTCCTGGTGGTGTTCGGCCTCCTCGCGCTGGCCGTCGCCGCGCTCGGGCTGCACGCCGTCGTCGCCTTCGAGATCGCACAGCGGCACGGGGAGTTCGGCATCCGCTCCGCGCTGGGGGCCGAGCGGCCCCGGATCGTGGGGATGATCTTCCGCTCCGTGCTCGCACGCGTCTCGGTCGGCGTCGGGCTGGGTCTGGGCATCGTCGCCGCGCTCTCCGGCCGTGCGCGCGACCTGCTCTTCCGCACCTCGCCCACGGATCCGCTGGTGCTCGGCGTGGCCGCGGGCACCCTGGTGCTGGTGGCCCTGCTCGCGGCGGTACGCCCGGCGATGAGGGCGGCCATGGTGCCGCCGGTCGAGGCGCTGCGCACGGACGGGTAGCTCCGCCCGCCCGCTCGCGACCGGCGGCTGAACGGGCGCGCGGCGCGCCTCGCGTCGTCGGACCGCGTCTGGTCCCGGGCGCGGCCGTCCTACGGCCCGCGGGGCCGATCGTGCCGGGACGCGCGCCCCCCCGGAGTCGGGAGCGGGCGAACGATACGATGCCGCCCGTCGGGGGAGACGGGTGAGCCACGACGTTCGGCGGAGGGGGTGAGGGGACCTCATGGGAACGCTGCTTCACGACTTGCGGTTCGCGGCGCGGGCGCTGGCCCGCCGCCCGGCCTTCACGGTCCTCGCGCTCCTCACGATCGCCCTCGGGATCGGGGCGAACACCGCGATCTTCACGGTGGTCAACGCGGTGCTCCTCACGCCGCTTCCCTATCCCCACCCGGACCGGCTCGCGATGGTGTGGGCCCAGGACCCGGCGCGTGGCTGGGACCGGGTGCCCACCTCCGCGCAGGACTTCCTCGCCTGGCGGGAGCAGTCGGGCGCGCTGGTGCTGGGCGGCGGCTCGAACGCGGCGTACTCGCTCACGAGCGACGGCGACCCCGAGCAGGTCCCGGGCTTCCGGGTGACCTCCGATTTCTTCCACGTCTTCGGCGTGAGCCCGGCGCTGGGGAGCACCTTCGGGCCGGAGGCCGACGTGGAGGGCGCGGATCGCCTCGCGGTGCTCTCGGACGGGCTCTGGAAGCGGCGCTACGGCGCCGATCCGGAGATCGTAGGCCTGACGATCCAGGTCGACGGGGAGGGCTATACGGTGGTCGCCGTGATGCCGCCGGGATTCCACTTCCCGAGCACGGCGCAGATGTGGACGCCGATCGTCTTCTCGGAGGATCAGCTCAACGACCGCAACTGGCATTTCTTCCTGACCGTGGGCCGTCTCGCGGACGGCGTGTCCATCGAGGCCGCGCGCGCCGAGATGAAGACGATCGCGGCGCGCCTGAGCGACGAGTTCCCGGATTCGGACGCGGGCTGGACCGCCGACGTGCTGCCGCTCCACGAGGAGCTCACCACTTCGGTGCGCGGCGTTCTCTACGTGCTCCTCGGCGCGGTGGGGTTCGTCCTCCTCATCGCGTGCGCCAACGTGGCCAACCTCCTCCTGGTGCGCGCCTCGGGCCGGACGCGCGAGCTCGCCGTCCGGACCGCGCTCGGGGCCGGGAAGGGCCGCCTCGTCCGCCAGCTTCTCACCGAGAGCCTGCTGCTCGCGGGCGTCGGGGGGCTGATTGGGCTGGGGCTGGCCTATCTGGGCCTGGATCTCCTCCTCTCCGTCAGCCCGATCACGGTCCCCGGCGGTGGGGAGGTCCACATCGACGCGACCGTCCTGGGCGCCACCGCGCTCGGTGCCCTGCTCACCGGGGTGGTCTTCGGGAGCGCGCCGGTCCTCGCCGTGCTCCGCACCGACCTGCAGGGCGCCCTCAAGGAGGGAGGCCGCGGTCAGGCCGGCGGAGGCGGCCAGCGCCTGCGTAGCTTCCTGGTGGTGGCGGAGGTCGCGCTGGCGCTGGTGCTGGTCACCGGCGCAGGCCTCATGCTGCAGAGCGTGCGCTCGCTGTTGCGCGTCGACGTGGGCGTGGACACCTCCGACGTCCTCCTGGCGCAGTTCACGCTGCCTCCCGCGGCCTATCCGCGCTCCGAGGACCAGGTCCTCTTCCTCGACCAGCTGCTCGAGCGGGCCTCCGCCATCCCGGGCGTGCGCGCCGCGGCGCTGACCTCCGTGGCGCCGCCCACCAGCGGCGGGCAGTTCCACGTCCGCATCGAGGGCGTCCACGACGCGTGGACCATGGACCTGCCGGTCGCGCGCTCGAGGTCCGTCAGCGCGGGCTACTTCGAGGCGATGGGCATCCCGCTCGTCCGCGGACGCACGTTCACGCGCGACGACCGGGCGGGCGGGGCGCGCGTGGTGGTGGTGGACGAGGCCTTCGTGAAGCAGCACTTCCCGGACGCAGACCCCATCGGCAAGCGCATCCGGACGCTCGAGGACGAGCCGCGCGAGATCGTGGGGGTGGTGGGCAACGTGGCCAACACCGGCCTCGGCAACGAGGCGCAGCCCACCGACTACCTGCCCTACAGCCAGACGATGTTCGGGACGACGATGACGCTCGCGGTCCGCACCGGCGCCGACCCGAGCACGTTCGTGCCCGCCGTGCGGGAGGCGATCTGGTCGCTGGACTCGGACCTCCCGCTCGTGGGTGTCGGCACGCTCGAGGACCGTCTGCGCACGTCGGTCGCGCAGCCGAGGTTCAACTCCGCCATGCTGACGCTCTTCGCCGTGTTGGCGCTCGTGCTGGCGGGGGTCGGGATCTACGGCGTGATGGCGTACACCGTGAGCGAGCGGACCACCGAGATCGGCCTGCGCATGGCGCTCGGTGCGTCCGGCGGTAGCGTCCAGGGACTCGTCGTCCGCAAGGCCATGGCGCTCACCGGCGGCGGGATCGCCCTGGGGCTCCTCGCGTCGCTGGCGCTCGGGCGCGTGATCCGCAGCTTCCTCTTCGGCATCGGCCCCGCCGATCCGGCGACGTTCGCCGCGGTGGCCGTGACGCTCGCCTCGGTCGCGTTCCTCGCCAGCTATCTCCCGGCACTGCGCGCCAGCCGCCTCGATCCGCTGAAGGCGCTGGGGAGCGAGTAGCGAACGCCTCCCGGCTCGAGGTCACGACCCGGCGGAGACGCGGACGGGGGTGAACGCGATCCCGTCCGGTCCCGCCCCGGCCGGCAGGAAGCGCACGACACGCGCCGCGGCCAGGTCGACGACGGCGACCCGGTCGATCCCCTTCGTGGACACGAAGGCCCACCCGCCGTCCGGCGACAGCGTGAAGCCCTGGGGCGACGGCTCATCGCCGAGCCCGGCCTCCCGGGATGCCGCGACGACGTCGACCCGCGCCCGGATGCGCCCGCTGTCGCGGTCGATGAGCACGAGCGTCCCCGCCCCGGGGTCCGAGACCACGACGGTCGCGCCGTCGGACGTCACGGCGAGCCGGTAGGGCACCTGGAGGTCCTCGACCCGCACCCGCACCGAGCCGGTCTCACCGTCGATGCCGACGACCTCGCCTCCCTCCATGCTCCCCGTCCAACCCTCCCGCCCGTCGGGAGAGGCGGCGACGCCCTCCGTGCGCGTGCCCGCCGGCCAGGTGCGGGTCGCCTCGGCGCCCGTGGGGTCGACGCGCGCGAGGGTGCCGTCGCGGATGTTGGCCGTGTAGAGCCACGGTCCCGCGCGCGCGATCATGTGGGGCGTTCGGCCGCCCGTGGAGAGCGTGCGGCGGATCGTGCCGTCCCGCATGCCCACGACGAGGATCTCGCCGGTCCGCTCGGAGGTCACGGCGAGGAGCGAGTCGCCCGGGAGGAACGCCGCGCCGTGGAGGCGCTCGTAGCCGTCGACCACGAGCTCGCGGACCACCGATGCCGTCCGGACGTCGATGACCTGGATGAGGTTCCCCGGTCCGCGCTGGTCGCCGTAGTTCGTCACGACCCCGGTCGTCCCGTCGCTGGACAGCACCACCTCGTGCGGCGCGATGTGCGTCGCGATCGCTCCGCGCCGCTCGCCGGTCGGGAGGTCGACGAACCACACCGAGTCGTCGTCCATCCCGGCCACGATGACCGTTCCGGACGGTGGCGCGGGGGCCTGCGCCCGGGCCTGCGCCCGGGCCGGCCCCGCCGACCAGCTCGTCAGGATCGCGACGATTCCGATCATCCTCCTGGACATCCTGTCTCCTCCCCTTCGACGTGGTCGTGAGCCCGGGACGGATGCTCGACCCACCGAGGGTATCCCCGCGGGCCACGGGGTGGCGAGCGATGGGGCCGGTGGATGCCCCGCGGGGACGAACGGGTGCCCGCCGGGGTCGACGGAGCGCATCCCGGCGCGCCGCACCGGCCGAGCGCCCAGCGGGTGCACGGCGACACGCACGCCGTATCTTGTCCCGGTCGATCGACCTGTCCGGCAGAACGGAGACGCCATGCATCCCTCCCGGTCCCACGCACGCTGCGCCGCGCTGCTCGTCCTGCTGTCCTGGGCGTGTCGTCCCGGGGAGACCGCCGAGGAGGCACGGAAAGGAGCGCCGCCCATGGAGGAAGGCTACGTCGCGACGCCGGACGGGGCCCGTCTGTTCTACCGGGTGGTCGGGTCCACGGGGGACACGATCATCGCCGTGCACGGCGGGCCCGGCGTGGACCTGGAGAGCATCGCGGGGGACTTCGTCCCGCTGGCGGAGCGCCACGTGGTGGTCTTCTACGACCAGCGCGGCGCCGGCCGGTCCACCCTGCCGAAGGACCGGAGCACGCTGAACGCCGAGCAGCAGATCGAGGACCTCGACGCGGTGCGCACGCACTTCGGGCTCTCGAAGGTCACCCTCGTCGCGCACTCGTATGGACCTCTTCTGGCCGCGACCTATGCGCTCGCCCACCCGGACGCCGTCCGCCGCATGGTCCTGTTCAACCCCGTCCCTCCCTGGGTCGGCGACTTCTGGGCGCGCTTCGGAGCGACGGTCTCCCAGCGGCTGGACAGCGCGCAGGTGGCGCGCATGGCCGACGCGCAGCGGCGCCTGGCCGATCCGGCCGAGGACGCGCGCCAGGCCTGCCGCGACTACTGGGAGATCGGGCTGATCCCCCGGCTCGCCGAGCCCGAGCGTACGCGCAAGCTCCTCCGCTCCGACCTGTGCGCCTCCGATCCCGAGGGGATCCGCTTCGGCCTCACGGTCACGAACGGCGCGGTCATGGGCTCCTACGGTGCGTGGGATCTGCGCGATCGGCTTCGCGGGCTCCACGTGCCGACGCTCGTCGTCCACGGGGAGGAGGACGCCATCCCGATGGACATGGTGGAGGCGTGGGTGAGCGCCCTCCCCGAGGCGCGGCTCTTCCGCGTCCCGCGGGCGGCGCACTTCAGCTACGCCGAGCGGCCCGAGCTCGTGTGGCCCGAGGTGGAAGCGTTCCTCGCCGGAGGGGGATGACGGAGCGCGGACGGCCGCGCGCGCGGGGTCTTCTCGTCAGGAGCCGTACGTCCGGTCGATGGCTCGGTACTTCCGGACGGTGGACGCGCCGGACGTGTGCGCTACCACGAACGGGTCCGCGACGCCGGACACATGTGATTCGGACACGCCGGGTGACGGGGGGGCCTCCCGGGGGAGGCCCGTTCAGAAGGCGGCGAGGTACCACGCGAAGACGTTGGCGCGCCCGGCGTGGGTCCACCCGGTGATCTCCGAGTAGCGGACGCGGTAGTAGCGCACGAGCTCCGTGTTGGGCGGAAAGGCCGGATTCGGCTCCAGCTCGACCCGCGCCACCGCCCCGTCGAGGGGACCGCGCACGGCGATCTCCCGGATCTTCACGCCGGCGGCCTGCACCACGGCGGCGCCACGCTCCAGCATGGACCGCGTCGTGTCCGCCAGGATCGGGCGGATGACCTCGCCCCTGACCCAGGCCTCCAGCGCGAGGCGCCCCTGCGTGTCGAGCTTCGAGCGGGCGGTCGCGACGCGGAAGACCACCGCGCCGAGGATGACCACAAGGACCAGCAACGCCTTGAACCCCGTGAGCCTCACCGTCTTCTCGCTCATCGCTTCGCCGTCCTTGCCGATGGTGCCGTTGGAGAGGGGAGGATCAGCACGCAGGCTGACGGGCCGCAGGGTACGACCGCGGAGCACGGGAGGGCAACCGACCGCCTGACGAGACGCCCCGACCCCCCGACGGACGCGGTGTCGTCTCCGGGCTTCCCCGCGGAGGAGTGGGGCATTACATTCGGATGTAGAGAAAATATCGGGCGGATCAGGGGGCACATGACCGGCAACTTCCTCGCGGAGTTCGAGCTGTATGTGATGCTGGCCGTCGCCAGGCTCGGCGACGACGCCTACGGTGCGGCGATCCTCCGGGAGATCGAGGCGCGAACCGGCCGACCCGTCTCGATCGGGGCGCTCTATGCGACCCTCGCCCGCCTCGAGCAGAAGGGGATGGTGACCGTGACGCCGTCCGACCCGGAGCCGGGACGGCGCGGTCGGCCGCGCAAGTACTGCCGGCTCACGGGCGCGGGGCAGGAGGCGGCGCGGCACTCGTCCCGGATGCTCCAGCGCATGATGGAGGGTGTGCCCTGGGCGACCCGGACCGCGGAAGACGGCCCGTGACCCCGCGGCTGCCACCGCACCCACCGAGGATCGCGCGCGCGCTCCTCTCGAGGTGCCTTCCTCCCGCCGACCGGCGCTTCGCGCTCGCCGATCTCGAGGAGGAGTTCGAGGCCCGGGCGCGTCGCGTCGGCGAGCCGGCAGCGCGGCGCTGGTATCGAAGGCAGGTGCTCCGGTCGGTTCCCGCCGCCGTCCTCGGCCGCGTGCGCCGACGGTCGTGGGAGAGGCGGGAGGCGCGCGCCGTGCGGCCGGAGGGCAGGGGAGGGTGGGGCATGGGGATGCAGCACTTCGCGGCCGACCTCCGCTACGCACTGAGGACGCTGGCTCGCTCGCCGACCACGGTGCTCATCACGGTCGTATCGCTGGGCGTCGGGCTCGGGGCCGTCACCACCGTGTTCACCGTGACCGACGGGGTGCTGCACCCGGCAGCTCCCTGGTTGCGGGACCCGGACCGACTCGTGGCCCTGTACACGAGCGACGAGGAAGGTGACGCCTTCGGCAGCACCTCCTTCGCCGACTTCGAGGATCTCCGGGCCGCCGACGCCCTGGAGGGCGCGGCCGCCGCCACGGTGAGGCTGCTGTCCCTCGACCAGGACGGACGCACGGATCAGCTCCTCGCGGAGGTGGTGACCGGGAACTACTTCGATCTCACCGGCATCCGTCCGATGCTCGGGCGCACCTTCGCCCCCGACGAGAGCGCCGTGGACGCGGACGCCGCCGTGGGCGTCATCGCGTACGGTCTGTGGAAGGACCGGTTCGCCTCCGATCCGGGCATCGTCGGCCGGTCGATCCGCGTGAACGGGCGGCCCCTGACCGTGATCGGCGTGGCACCGCCGGGCGTGCTGAGTCGCCGGGTGGCGGTACCGGTACGGCCCGATCTGTGGGTCCCGCTCGGAGCGCCCCAGGTGCGGAGATCGCCCGAGGCGGTTCGCGCCCGCACGAACCGCGACTATGCCGTTCTCGCTCGTCTGCGCGAGGGAGCGGACCTCCCGATGCTGCGCGCTCAGCTCGCCGTCGTCGGTGACCGGCTCGCGCGCCAGGACCCCCCGGCGTGGACGGACGACCGCGGGCAGCGCCGCGTGTTCTCCGCCGTGACGGAGCGGGCGTCGAGGATGAACCCCGGTGCCCGCACGGCGCTCGCCGGCATCGCGGTCTTCTTCTTCGGGGCGACGGGGCTCGTCCTCCTGATCGCGTGCGCCAACGTGACGAGCCTCTTCCTCGTGCGGGCGATCCGCCGTGGCCGGGAGGTCGCCCTCCGGCTGGCCCTGGGCGCGAAGCGCTTCCAGATCGTCCGCATGCTCTTCGCCGAGGGGCTCCTGCTCGGGCTGGCCGCGGCGCTCGTGGGTCTCGGGGCGTCCGAGTGGGCTGCCGGCGCGATGCGCTCGTTCAGCCTGCCGATCAACGTGCCGATCCAACTCGACCTGAGGCCGGGCGGGCGCGGCCACCTCTTCGTGTTCGCCGCGGCCCTCGCGACGAGCGTGGTCTTCAGCGTCATCCCGGCCCTGCGCGTCTCGACGCAGGCGCTCGTCCCCGCGCTCCGGGAGGGACGTGCCACCCGGTGGAGACGCCGCGCCGGTCGACTGCGTCCCGGCAGCGTCCTCGTGACCGTCCAGTTCGCGGCCTCCCTCGTGCTGATCGTCGGTGCGGGGCTCTTCCTGCGGTCGCTCCGGAACGCCACCACCCTGGACCTGGGGTTGGACCCGTCCGGGATCGCGGTGACCACGAAGTCCGTGCCCGACGCCCTGCCGCTGGCGGACGCGACGCCCTTCCTCCAGGATCTGCGCAGCAGGGTGGCGGCGGCGCCCGGCGCATCGGGTGCCGCCCTGTCGAGCGGCCTGGAGCTCACGCTGCTCCAGATGGGCGGAGAGGTGGCGATCCGCAGCGGGGCGCCCGACGAGCCCGAGAGCGGGCGGAGCGCGTTCCGGAACGCGGTGACGCCCGGGTACCTCGAGCTCCTCCACGTGCCGATCCTGCGCGGCAGGAGCCTGGAGGAGCGGGACGGTCCCGCCGCCGCCCCGGTCGCGGTGGTCGACGAGGCCTTCGCGCGCGCGTTCTGGCCGGGGGAGGACGCGCTCGGCCGGTCGTTCACGCTCATCGCCCGGTCTCCGGGGGCGGAGCCGAAGCCGCGCGTCGTCGAGGTGGTCGGGATCGCCGCCGACGGGCGCTACATCGACGTCGACGACCCGCCGACGCCGTACGTCTGGACCTCCCTCTTCCAGGACCCGTCGCGGACCGTCGCCGTGGTCCTCAAGGGATCCAGCGCGGAGGCGATGGCCCGCGAGCTCCGCGCGCGCGTCGAACTCGACCCCGGCGAGCTCCCGGTGCTGCCGCCCACCACCTACGAGAGCCAGTTGTCCATCCAGTTCATCCACCTGCGGATCGTGTCCAGGGTGCTCGGGTGGGGCGGCGCGTTCGGCCTCTTCCTCGCGCTCATCGGCGTGTACGGGCTCGTGTCGTTCACGATCGCGCAGCGCACGCGCGAGATCGCGATCCGGCGGGCGGTGGGGGCGGATCGCGCGAGCGTGGTCGGCGCCATGCTGCGCCACGGGCTGTGGCACGCGGTCGCGGGGCTGGGCGCCGGGCTCGTGCTCCTGATTCCGGCGGCACGCCTCGTCCGCGGCGTGCTGGTCGGCGTCGGGCCGATGGATCCCATCGCCTTCCTCGCTGGCGCTGTCCTTCTCCTGTCGACCGCGACGCTCGCCAGCCTCGTCCCGGCGCGCCGGGCCGCGCGCATCGACCCCATGGTCTCGCTGCGGCACGAGTAGCCAGGGCGCGAACTCCTGCGCCCGGAACACCGGCCCCGTGAAACATGTAGATACACATGCATCGTCCCTCGAGTGATGGGAGAGGGCGAGGGCGCAAGCCGCGGCGCGGTCCGGCGCCCTGCGGGACGGATACCCGGCGACGCTTGTCATCCGTCCGGGGTCCGTCCAGATTCGGCAGGGGACCCCGACACCCCGGCCCCCGAGGAGCCCGATGGCCGCGGACACCCACAGCGAAGGCATCGAGACCGCACGCCGGGTGATCCACGAGTGCCTCGCGGGGCGCATCCGCCTCCTGAGCCGCGTGGTCACCGGGCGCTACGACGCCGAGCTCCGGGACAGCGGGCTGACGGCGAACCAGATGACGATCCTCGCCGTGGTGGCGATGCTCGAGAAGACGTCGCCCACCGAGATGCAGCCGTACCTCATGATGGACGCCTCCACCATCTCCAGGAACGTCGCGCGCATGATCGAGAGCCAGTGGCTCGCGATGATTCCCGCCGAGGACCGCCGCAGCCACTACCTGGTCGTCGCGCCCGAGGGCTTCCGCCTCCTCGCGGAGGCCGCACCGGCGTGGGAGCGCGCACACCGGTGGGCCGAGGAGCTCTTCGGGGGCGACGGGGCGACGGCGATCCGCGAGCTCTCGCACGCGGTGAACCCCCTCATTCCGCTGTGATTTCATCCGACTGAAAGCGAGCCTCCGCTCGCGGCGTACTACGTGCATATACAATCGTCAACGCCGCCGAAGGAGGTGCCGATGTACCGGATCGCTGCCGCAGCCGCCGTCCTCTCCCTCGCTCCGCTCGCGCTCCCGTCCACGCTCGCGGCGCAGGGTACGCGCCTCGGGGACGTCACCCCCTACCTCATGGACCGGGACGCCGAGATCGCGCTGGCCCGCTCGGCGGCGCCGAACGGCCTCGGCGAGCGCGCGACCATCTGGGTCCTCACCCCGCGCGGGTACGAGGTCGCCGCCGAGGGCTCCAATGGCTTCGCGTGCTTCGTGGGGCGGGGGTGGTCGGGCCCGATCGTCGTCGGTCCGGAGGCGAGCCGTCGGCTGCATCCCGACGTCTTCGACGTGAAGGTGCGCGCACCGCACTGCCTGAACGAGAAGGCGGCGCGCTCCGTGATGCCGTGGCAGCGTGAGCGCACGCGCCTCCTCCTGGAAGGCGTTCAGGCCGAGCGCGTGGACGCGGAGCTCGCGGGGGAGATCGGCGAGAAGCTGTCGCTGCCGGAGCCCGGAGCGATGGCGTACATGATGTCGCCGGGGCAGGACCTGGGGCCGGACTTCGGCGCGTGGCGCCCGCACGTGATGATCTACGTCCCGCGCCTGACCAACGCCGACTGGGGGATCTCCGGCTTCACGAATGATTACCCGTTCGTGGCCGAATCCGGCACGCCGTGGGCCGTGGCCGTGGTGCCGATGCGCCGCTACGCGGACGGCTCCTGGGCGCCGGAGACCGTCGCCGGGAGGCACCACCCGTAGGGACCGGAATCGGGTCGGCGTGCCGCGGGAACCCACCCTTGGGAGGCGCCCGGGGAATCGGTATAATTACGGGCTCCATCCGCATTGACAGGCCCTCGAGTGGCCGCCTGGGCCGGCCCTTTTTCGACGCAACGGAGACACCATGGGAGACGACGCGAAGACGGGAGCCAACTCCCTCTCCATTCGGGACAACCGTACCGGACGCGACTACGAGGTGGACATCCTCGAGGGTGACGTCATCCGGGCCATGGACCTGCGCAAGATCAAGGTCCACGACGAAGACTTCGGGATGATGGCGTACGATCCGGCGTACACGAACACCGCCTCCACCCGGAGCACGATCACGTACATCGACGGAGGCAAGGGCATCCTCCGCTACCGCGGGTACCCGATCGAGCAGCTCGCCGAGCGTTCCTCCTTCCTCGAGGTGGCCTACCTCATCCTCAAGGGCGAGCTCCCCACGCAGAGCGAGCTCGACGAGTTCGTGCACGACGTCACGTTCCATACCTACGTGCACGAGAACATGACGAAGCTGCTGGAGGCGTTCCGCTACGACGCGCACGCCATGGGGATGATGATCAGCGCGGTCGCGGCGCTGTCGACGTTCTATCCCGAGGCCAAGCAGATCGACGACGCGGCGGTGCGCTGGATCCAGATCACGCGCCTGGTCGCGAAGATGCCGACGCTGGCAGCGTTCGCGTACCGTCACCACCGCGGGCTGCCCTACGTGTACCCGGAGAACGAGTTCTCGTACACGGGCAACTTCCTCAGCATGCTGTACCGCGTCGGGAGCCGGGACTACAAGCCCAACCCGGTCCTCGAGCGCGCGCTCGACGTCCTGTTCATCCTGCACGCGGACCACGAGCAGAACTGCTCCACCACGACGATGCGCGTGATCGGCTCCTCCCATGCCGATCCCTACTCCGCGCTGGCGGGCGCGATGGCCGCTCTGTACGGCCCCCTGCACGGCGGCGCCAACGAGGCGGTGCTGCGCATGCTCAGCCGCATCGGCAATGTGAAGAACATCCCGGACTACATCGAGAAGGTGAAGAACCGGGAGGAGAAGCTGATGGGCTTCGGGCACCGGGTCTACAAGGCGTACGACCCGCGCGCGAGCATCATCAAGCGGACCGCCGACGAGGTCTTCGAGGTCACGGGGCGCAACCCGCTCCTCGACATCGCCCTCGAGCTGGAGAGGATCGCGCTGAGCGAGGACTACTTCGTGGAGCGGAACCTCTACCCGAACGTGGACTTCTACTCCGGGATCATCTACCAGGCGATGGGCTTCCCGGTGGAGCTCTTCCCGGTGCTGTTCGCGATCCCGCGGACCGTGGGCTGGCTCTCGCAGTGGGAGGAGATGCTCATGGACGACGAGCAGAAGATCGCCCGGCCGCGCCAGGTCTACGAGGGTGCCGACACCCGCGACTTCGTGGCCATCGGCGATCGCTGAGCCGGACGGGGGTTCCGGTGTGACGCACCGCGATCCGGGGGCGCTCCTGCGGGGGCGCCCCCTTCGTTTCCACGGAGGGAGGGCATGACGCACTGCCTGGACCTGATGCACCTCGACCTGGCGGGCGCGATCGCCGCCTACGTGCTCCACGGGGACGAGCCCACGGTGATCGACCCGGGCCCGACCACCACGCTGGAACGGCTCCGGGCAGGCCTCCACGAGATGGGCATCGGCCCGACCGACCTCCGTCACGTCGTGCTCACCCACGTGCACCTCGACCACGCCGGCTCCACGGGCCACGTCGTGCGGGCCTATCCACGCGCCACCGTGCACGTGCACGGGGACGGGGCGCCGCACATGGCCGATCCCGAGCGCCTGGTCGCGAGCACCCGCCGGACCTTCAAGGAGAACCACGACCGCTTGTGGGGCGAGGTTCTTCCCGTGCCGTCCGATCGCATCCGCCCCTGGTCGCAGGGGGAGCGCGGACCGTGGAGGGGGCTCCGCCCCATCCCGACGCCGGGTCACATCTCCCACCACGTGGCGTATCTGGACGAGCGCGACGGCACCCTGTTCGCGGGGGACTCCATGGGGATCGTCCTCGGCGACGACGTTCCGACGCACCCTCCGACACCACCCCCCTCCGTCGATCTGCGGGCCTGGGAGCGGACCCTACGGGAGATTTCCGTGGTAGCTCCTGAGCGTTTCGGTGCGACGCACTTCGGGATGCACGGCGACGTGCCGGCCCGCGTGCGCCAGCTCGGCGAGCGGCTCGCAGCCGTGGAAGCCAGGGTGCGGCGCGCCCTCGCGGAGGGGGATGCGGAGGACGCGGCCCGCTACGAGCGGGAGGTGCGCGACGAGCTCGCCCCCTCCGTGGGGCGCGAGCGCGTCGATCGGTATTTCGACATGTTCGGCGCCGCGACGGACTGGGCGGGCGTGAGGTTCTACCTGGAACGCAATCCATGACGGAGGGGCACGCATGACCGCAGGATCGGCTCGACGTCGTATCGGTGGCTGGGCTCTGGCCATGGGCGCGCTCGCTTCGCTGGCCGCGCCCCGCGCGCTCGTCGCCCAGGACGACACCCTGGGCGCGCCGATCCCGGCCCCCGTGGAGGCCCCCCGCTTCTTCAGCGAGGCCGTCGGTCGCAGCACGCGGACGCTTACGGGCAGCCCCGGGCCATCGTACTGGACGAACTGGGCACGGTACCATCTCGACGCGCGCCTGAACCCGACCACGGCGCTGCTCGAGGGAAGCGAGACGATCCAGTACCTGAACCGGTCGCCCGTGTCGCTGCGCGTCCTGGTGGTGAACCTCTACCAGAACCTCCACAAGGAGGGCGTCGTTCGGAACGACGCCGCCGAGATCACCGGCGGCGTCCATCTGCAGAAGGTGACGGTCGCCGGCCAGCCGCTCGAGGAGGGCGACCCGGGGCGGGGGCCGTCCTACCACGTGGACGGCACGGTCATGACGATCAGGCCGCCCGCGTCCGTGGAGGCGGGCGACAGCGTGAGCCTCGCGTTCGACTGGAGCGTGACGCTCCCGCAGAACGGAGCCGGGCGCATGGGCTACTCCGAGAAGGAGGTGTACCTCGTCGCCTATTGGTTCCCGAAGATGGCGGTCTTCGACGACCTGCGCGGATGGGACGCGGAGCCCTACATGTCGCAGGCCGAGTTCTACGAGGACTACGGCGACTACGACGCGGCGCTCACCGTTCCGGCCGGATGGACGCTGTGGGCCACCGGCGAGCTCGAGAACCCGACGGAGGTATACACGGCGCAGACGCTCGCGCGGCTGGATTCGGCCCGCGTCTCGGACGAGAAGGTCGAGGTGGCCACGCCGGACGAGCTGCGCGCCGGCAAGGTCACCACCGCGAGGGCAGGGGGCTCGCTGACGTTCCGCTTCCACGCGGATTCCGTGCGTGACTTCACGTGGACGACGTCGAACGCACAGCGCTGGGACGCCACCTCGGCGCTCGTGCCCGACCGCGACGGCGACGGGCAGGACGACCGCGTCCTGATCAACTCGTTCTGGCGGGAGGACCGCGCGCCGCTCTGGGAGGAGGAGTGGAAGTACGCCAAGGAGTCGATCGAGCACCACTCCCGCTACACGGGCTACTCCTACCCCTGGTCGCACATGACCTCGGTCGAGGGCGCGGACATCATCGGCGGCGGAATGGAGTTCCCGATGATGACGCTCATGGGCCCCTATGCGGGGAGCGACGCGCAGAATCTCTTCAGCGTCACGTCGCACGAGCTCGCGCACGAGTGGATCCCGATGATCGTCGGGGCCAACGAGCGGAGGCACGCGTGGATCGACGAGGGCTCGACGGACTACCTCGACCTCCAGGCCGAGAAGGAGTACTGGCCGGGGATCGACCACGAGCGGCTCGAGGCGCGGGAGTACCTGCAGGTGGCGGCGGCCGGCCTCGAGCAGAGCATGATGCGCCACGGTGACTGGTACGAGCCCGGGCCCGGATACACGATCGCCTCGTACTACAAGCCGGCCACGCTCATGGTGACGCTGCGCTCGCTCATGGGCGAGGAGAAGTGGACGGAGGCCTACCGGGACTTCATCTCGGAGTGGGCGTACAAGCACCCGACGCCCTGGGACTTCTTCAACACCTTCGAGCGCTACGCGGGCAAGGACCTCGACTGGTTCTGGACCTCGTTCTACTACGAGACGTGGAACGTGGACTTCGACGCGGTCTCCGTGGACCCGCACCCCGGCGGCGGCGGCGTGGTCCACATCGCGAACCGGGGCGACGCGCCCTTCCCCGTGACCGTGCGCATCCAGACGACGAGCGGGGGCTCCGTGGAGCGGAAGATCCCGCTGGAGTACTGGCTCGCGGGGCACCGCAGCGCGGACGTGGACCTCCCCGCGGACGTGGGCTCGATCACGCGCATCGAGATCGACCCGGAGGGGATCGTGCCGGACGTCGACCGCTCCAACAACTTCTGGCCGCGCGGCGGATGAGGTCGGCGGCGCGCTCGCCCATCTCCCTCGTCGCGTGCGTCGCCCTCGCGGCGTGCGGCGTCGGCGAGGGAGCGGGCCGCTCCACCGACGCGTCGGACGCGGCGACCCCGGCCGGAGCCGGACGCCTCGTCATCGTGGGGGGTGCGCTCGACGACGGGAACGCCGACGTCTACCGCGCCATCGTCGAGGGGCGTGAAGGCGACGGACCCCTCTGCGTCGTCCCGACGGCGAGCGGCGTTCCCGAAAGCTCCATGGCGTCGGCCGTGTCGGCGCTGGGCCGCTACACCGACGGCGGTCCGGTCTCCGGCGTGCCGCTCCTCGCGGAGCATCCGGAGGGCGCGACGGACCCGGCGCTCGTGGCCCAGCTCGAGGCGTGCTCCGGGTTCTTCTTCACCGGCGGGGACCAGTCGCGCGTGGTCGACACCTTCCTCCCGGCGGGGGACACCACGCCGGCCTTCCGCGCCCTCAGGCGGCGGTGGATGGAGGGGGCGGTCGTGTCGGGGTCGAGCGCCGGGGCCGCGATGATGAGCGGCGTCATGATCGCCTCCGGGTCGAGCCCCGACGCCGTGGAGCACGGCGTCGTGGCGGCGGAGGGGGACGGCGTGTGGATCCGGCGGGGGATGGGTTTCTTCGAGCGCGCCATCCTCGATCAGCACTTCCTGGCGCGGGGGAGGATCGGGCGCCTGATCGTGGCGACGCTGGTCACCGACTCGCTTCCGGTGGGCCTCGGCATCGACGAGAACACCGCGCTGGTGGTGGTCGGCGACGCGGCCCGCGTCGTGGGTGCCTCCGGCGTCGTGGTGGTCGACGCGCGCGCGGCCGTCCCGCGCGACGGCCGCTTCGGCTCCGGCGTGCGCCTGACGCTGGCCGGCGCGGGCGACGAGGTGGACCTGCGCACCTTCGAGGTCGTCCCCGCGCCGGGGAAGAGTGGGCTCGAGGCCGGCGCGCCGCTCCGCGTCACGGATCGGCAGTCGGACCCCTTCGCGCGCTGGGCCTTCCTGCACCTGCTCTCCACGCTCGCCCGCACGTCCGGGTCGGAGGCGAGCTTCGCGGTGCCCGGAGGGGTGCTGACCGTGCGCGAGGGCGCGGGGTTCTCGGCGAAGCGCGCCGGCGGCGAAGGGGTGGAGGGCGAGCCCGCGGGGCTCTCCGCCGGTCCCTTCATCGTCGACCTCCTCCCGGACTCGATCTAGGGCGGAGCTCCGCTCGGATGTCTTGCCCCCCGTGTTGGCTAAATGCTACGATGATGGTAATATTACGCGAGCCGTAATGATGGTGCCCAACCCCGAGGAAGTCCGATGACCTCCGACCGCACGTCCGCACAACCGCTCACGCCCGTCGTGCTGCACGTCCTCCTCGCGCTCGCCGACGGCCCCCTGCACGGATACGCCGTCATGAAGCGCGTCGAGGAGGAGTCGGGCGTGACGATGGGACCTGGCACGGTGTACGGCTCGCTCCAGCGGCTGGAGGAGGCGGGGTGGATCGGCGAGGCGGGCCAGGCGCCCGGCGATGCGCGCCGCGGCAACGCCTTCACCCTCACGGCGGCGGGGAGGGCTGCGCTGCGCGCCGAGGGCGCCCGGCTGGCACAGCTCGCGCGGCGCGTGCGCGCCCTCGATCCAGACGTGGATCCGGCACGATGATCGACCGCAGCGAGGGCCCGGCCGAAGACCCCGGCGCGGATGCCGGAGGAGTCCCCGGGCGACGCTCTCGCCCGGGAGCCGACGCTTCGCCGGAGCGGCCTCCCTCGCGTCCGATGCGGGCGCTCGTGGCCGCCTCGGTCGCGCTCTACGGCGTGGCGCTCGTGCGCTACCCGTCCACGTTCCGGCGGCGCTACGGTGCCCGCATGCGGGCCGATTTCGGTCGGCTCCTGGCCGAGGAGGTGCGACGCACGCGGCTCCGAGGATGGATCCGCGTTTGCGGGCGCATCGCCCGAGACCTCGTCCGTCCCCTCCCGCCCGCGCTCCGGGAGGCGGTTCCGTCGCCTCGCCCGCCGAAGCGTCGAGGACCGGTGCGCGCGCTCGCCGCCGACGTGCGCGCGGGATGGCACGCCCTGGCTCGGCGGCCGGGATTCACGCTCCTCGTCGTCGGGGTGCTCGGTGTCGGCATCGCGCTGAACGCCACGATCTTCTCGGTCGTGGACGCCTACCTCCTGCGCCCGCTCCCGTACCCGCAGGCGGAGCGCCTCGTCGAGGTGCGGCCGGCCACCTCCGCGGTGGGGTGGACGAACAGCGCGGACGTCTTCGAGAAGGCCGTCTCCTGGCACCTGGACGGCTTCACGCTGGTGGGCGACCCCGGCCCCGAGATCGTGCTGGGGGCGCGGGTCACGCCGGACTTCTTCGACGTGTACGGCGTGCGCCCGGTGCTCGGGCGCGCGTTCGGCCCCGACGACGTCGGTGAGGGAGGCGCCCGGGTGGCGGTCATCGGCCACGCGCTGTGGACGAGCCGCTTCGGGGGCGATCCGGGCGTGATCGGCCGGACGATCCACGTGTTCCCGTCGGACGACCGCGACGGGCTCGAGAGCCTCACGATCGTCGGGGTTCTACCGAGCGAATTCTGGTACCTGAACGGCTACACCAACATCCTCACGCCGATGAGCGGTCCGGGCCCCGTGTACGTCGGACGCCTGCGCACCGACGTCCCGCCCGAACGCGCGCACGCGGTGCTCTCGGACCGCGCCCGTGAAGCGGGAATGCCGGGCTCCGACCAGGAGGGTGTGCAGGTCCGCCCCCTCCAGGAGGCTTACACGGCCTCGGTGCGTCCGCCCCTCCTCGCTCTGCAGGGTGCGGCGCTCCTCGTGCTCGTCGCGGCCGCGGCGAGTGCGGCACTGCTCGTGCTGGTGCGCGCGAGCGGCCGTACGCGGGAGATGAGCGTGCGGCGGGCGCTGGGGGCCGGGGGAGGCCGCCTCGCGACGCACCTCTTCGCCGAGTCGCTCCTCCTCGCGTTCGCCGCCGGCGCCGTGGGGTTGGCGCTCGGCCGTGCCGGGCTCGGCGCGCTGGGCGCGCTGATCGAGGCGCGGCTGGGGCGCCGCGTGCCCGGCGGCACCGCGGCGCTGCACCTCGATGTCTCCGCGGTCCTCGCGGTGTTGGCAGCGGGCACGGTGGTGGCGTTCGTGCTCGGTGCCGTCTCGGTGGCGACCGCGTCACGCGGGAGTCTGGCGACCGGGCTGGCCGGCGGAGGGCGCGGTGGGGCAACCACCGCGGGCGCCGCGCGCTTCCGGGGTGTCCTGGTCGCCACGCAGGTGGCGCTGTGCGTCGCCCTGCTCGCGGGTGGAGCGCTCCTCGTGCGGTCGTCGCTGCACCTCCAGGCGATGCAGCTCGGCTTCGATCCGGACGGCCTCGAGGACTACACGGTCGGGCTCACCACGGAGAGGGCGGACGACGTCCCGCGTCGCACCGCCTTCTTCGAGGAGCTGCGGCTGCGTGCCCGAGCACTCCCCGGCGTCACCTCCGCGGGCCTCCTCCGCGCGGTCCCCCTCACGGGTGGGCTGACCACGCGGGCCATCGAGGTCGAGGGGCGGGGCGCGGCCGACGCGCTTCCGGAGGCCGTCCCTCAGATCGCCTCGGCAGGTGCGTTCGAGACGCTGGGGCTGGAGGCGGAGCACGGCCGGCTCTTCACCCCCGACGACGGACCGGGCGCGACGCCGGTGTCGGTCGTCGACGCCTCGCTCGCGGTGGCGATCGCGCCGCCTGGATCGCCGGCCGGTGGGGCGGTGGGCGTGAGGATCCGCTTCACCGCCTGGACGATGCCCGAGATGGAGCTCCGCACCGGCCCGTGGACGACCGTGGTGGGCGTGGTGCCCGACGTGGCGGACGAGATCGGCGGGGCACACCCTACGCTCTACGTACCCTACCTGCAGGCGCCGAGCACCTGGATGGACCTCCTGATCCGCCGACGGCCAGGCTGGCCGCCCCTCACGCAGGAGGTACGTGCCCTGGTGCGCGATCTCGACGAGAACACGCCCGTCTACGAGACGCAGGACGTGGCGGCATCCGTCCGCGCGGCGCGGGCGCCGGCGCGCTTCTTCGCCGGGCTCCTGGGCGGATTCGCGCTCTTCGCGCTCGGCCTCGCCCTCGCCGGACTCTACGGCGTGGCCGCGTACGCGGCCCGACAGCGTCGGCGCGACCTGGCCGTGCGGCTCGCGCTGGGTGCGACGCCCGCCTCCGTCGAGTGGCTCTTCGTGCGCGGCGCCGCCATCACGGTCGCCGCGGGCCTCGCGGTCGGGCTGGCCGGCGCGCGCGCGCTCGGCGGGGCGCTCCGGGCGCAGCTCCACGGCGTGGACGCCCACGACCCCGCCACCCTCGCGGCCGTGGCGACGCTCGTGACCGCCACGGCCGTCCTGGCGGTGTGGATCCCCGCGCGCGGCGCGGCCCGACTGGAGGTGTCGCAGCTCCTCCGGGACGAATGAGCCCGGGAGCTCAGCCGGCCGCCACCGGCGCCGCGAACCCCACCAGCGTGCCGCACGGCGCGCGCACGAAGATCTCGTCCATCCCGTAGAACGTCTGGCGGCGCGGCACCACCACGTCGGCGCCGTCGAGCGCTGCCACCACGTCGTCCAGCGACTCGACCTCGATGAAGAGCGTCGTGGTGCTGCCGGCGATGCGCTCCACGAGCCCGTCGTGGCCGCTCGCCGCGCTCGCCGGACCCAGGTCCTCGGCGACCGACGCGCGGCTCTGGTACATGAGCTCCACGTTGCCCTTCTGCAGCATGGCGAAGCCGATCTTGTCGCCGTGCGGCACGGTGGCGGTGGTGTCGAAGCCGAGCCGGTCCGTCCAGAAGGGCAGGCAGGGCTCGATCTCGTCGACGGTCATGATGGGGGTGAGCTTCTTCACGGTGACTCCGGTGGGGGGGACGGTCCGTCGGCGGAAGATCCGCCTCGCTCCGGGGAAGCTACCCGCCCGCTTCCTCGCCGTCTTGTAGGAATGCGTCTTCCGGCCCGGGAGAGAGCGCACGCCGGTAGGCGCCCGGGGTCACGCCGGCGAAGGCCCTGAAGTCGCGCGTGAAGTGGGCCTGGTCGTGGTAGCCCGACTCGAGGGCGACGCGCGAGAGGGAGGTGGGCGTCGGGGCGTGCAGGCGGGCGAGCGCCGCCTGGAAGCGGAGGACGCGGCACGCCGTCTTGGGGGGGATGCCCACCACGGCGAGGAACCTGCGCTCGAGCTGACGGCGACCCAGGCCCGTGGCCTGGGCCAGCGCGTCGACGTCCACGGTGCCGCCCGCGCGCTCGGCGAGCCCGGTGGCCGCGAGCACGGCCGTGTCCGCCCCGGCGTGCGCGGCGTCCAGGCGCGCCTGCAGCGCTTCGTCGAGGACGCGGAGCCGGGAGCCGGTCTCGCGCGCTTCGCGCAGCCGGTCCGTGAGGGCGTCCGCCCCGCCGCTCCACACGTCCTCCAGCGCCAGCGTGCCGTCGGTGACCTCCGAGGCGGGGAGACGCAGGAAGGGCACGGCACCGCCGGCCCGGAAGCGCACGCCCAGGAGGTCGAGCGTCCCGGCGCGTCGGACGGGGAGGGGCCGGGTCATCGTGCCGATCACGCGGCTGGCGAGGGAGCCGGGCGCCTCGGGGGCGAGGTTGAAGAGAATGTCCATGCACGCGTCCGGGACGACGGCGCGGTCCCGCTCGTCGCCGGCGGCCACGTTTCCGTGCAGCGTCCAGTAGCAGGCCACGTAGGGGGCAAGCGCCGGGTGCGGAACGTGCTCACGGTAGATCATCGTGGAGACGATGACTCGGTCCGCCCATGCCGGCGCGCAAGGGCGTCGGCACCGGCGCGCCGCCGGCGGAGCGCACGCCGCGTCGGCCCGGTCCCGCTCACCCGAAGCTCTTGATCCCCGGGGGGCTCTGCCGGAGCGCCGTGAGGTAGCGGAAGGGGCTCGGCCCCGGCCCGGAGGGATCCGCCCAGTACTCGAGCGTGCCGGGGAGGGCGGCGTGCAGATCCTCCGCGTCCGCGTCGAGGCCGCCCACGTCCACGGGCCTCGCGTCGCCCCCCGGGCCGTTCCCGTTGGCGTGTCCGTTCGCCGGGGCGGAGCGGGAGAGCCCGGAGCGCCGGACCGGAGCGCCGGGCACCCGGAGCGCGTGGATCTCGATGGCGATCACGTTGAGTGTCGCGCCGTCCTTCTGGAGGCGCCCCCGCACCGCGAGGAAGGGCTCCATGCGCACGACGCTCTTGCACTTCTCGTAGACGTCCGGCTTCACGATCACGTTCACCGGACCTGATTCATCTTCCATCAATACAAAGACATAGCCCTTTGCAGTTCCAGGTCTTTGTCGGGCGGTGACGAGCCCCGCGACCCGCACGGTGGCGTGCTGGGGGAGGTCCGGCAGCCGATCCGTGGTGACCGTGCCGGAGGGGAGCTGGTGGCGCAGGAGGGACAGCGGGTGGAGCTCCGCCGAGAAGTGGAGCATCCGGTACTCGGCGACCATCCGGTCCGTGGGACCGAGGTCGGGGAAGGCGAGCCCGGCGTAGGGGTCCTGCAGCTCCAGCTCGGTCTGGGCGTGGTCGTCGCGCCCGCCCGTGCGCTCGTCGTCCGACTCGGGACCGAGCCACAGCCCCGCCTGCCAGAGCAGCTCGCGCCGGGTCAGCCCCAGTCCTTCGAAGCCGCCCACCCAGATCAGGTTCTCCACGGCCGGCCGCTTGAGCGCGGCAGGCGTGCGGCGGAGGAAGTCGCCCAGCGAGCCGAAGTCGCCACGGCGGGCGCGCTCCGCCACGACGCGCTCCGCGATCTCCGCGCCCCACCCGCGCACGAAGCCGAGCCCGATGCGCAGGTCGCCGCCCTCGGCGGTGCACTGCACGCCGCTCCGGTTCACGTCCGGCAGCAGCGTGCGGATGCGGTTGCGCCGCGCGTCCCGGCCGAGCGCATCGAGGGAGTAGAAGCCCATCGGCTGGTTGTTGAAGAGCGCGACGTAGTACTCGAGCGGGTAGTACTGGCGCAGCCACGCCGACTGGTAGGCCAGGAGCCCGAAGGCGGCGGCGTGCGACTTCGGGAAGCCGAACTCGCTGAACGCCGTGACCTGCTGGAAGACCTCGCGCGCGGTGGTCTCGTCCACGCCGTTCGCCGCGGCGCCCGTTCGGAACTCCTCCCAGTGCGCCTCCAGCGCCTCCCTGGAGCGCTTGCGGCTCATCGCGCGGCGCAGGCTCTCGGCCTGGCCGTCCGTGAAGCCCGCGAGCGCCTGGCACACGGTGAGCACCTGGTCCTGGTAGATGATCACGCCGAGCGTCTCGGCCAGCGGGCCCTCGAGGAGCGGGTGCGGGTAGGGGATCCGGTAGTCGGGGTTGTCCCGCAGCATCTCGCGGCGGCGCACGTACGGGTTCACCGCGCCCCCGACGATCGGGCCCGGGCGCACGATCGCCACCTGGATGGCGAGCTCGTCGAGGTTCCGCGGGCGCGTCCGTCGGATCATCTGGATCTGCGCGCGGCTCTCCACCTGGAAGAGCCCGACGTTGTCCCCCGAGCAGATGCGGTCGTAGACGACCTCGTCCTCGAGGTCGATGCGCGACAGGTCGGGCGTGGCGCCGTGACGGATCGTGATCAGGTCCGCCGCCTCCTCCACGAGGGAGAGCATCCCGAGCGCGAGGAAGTCGATCTTGATGAAGCCCGCGTCGTCGCAGGAGTCCTTGTCCCACTGGCAGAGGAAGCGGCCCTCCCAGGCGGCCGGCTCCAGCGGGACGATCTCCACGAGCGGGCGGCTCGAGATGATCATCCCGCCCACGTGCTGGGAGATGTGGCGCGGCAGCCCGGACACGTCCCCGGCCAGCTCGCCGAGCAGCTTCCAGAGCGGGGCGTCCGCGCGCTCCCTGAACTCCGGGAGGGAGGCGATCTCCTCGGCGAGCCCCGAGGCCGAGCGGTGCTCGCCCAGCTTGGCCAGCTTCTCCAGCTCGCCCATCGGCAGGTCGAGCACCTTGCCGATCTCGCGCACCGCGGAGCGCAGCCGGTAGGTAGGGAAGGTGCACACGAGGCCGGTGTGCTCGTGTCCGTACTTCTCGTAGACGCGCAGGATGAGCTGCTCGCGGATGTCGCGCGGGAAGTCGAGGTCGATGTCCGGGACGCTGCGGAGCGCCTCGTTGAGGAAGCGGCCCAGGAAGAGGTTGCCCTTCACGGGATCCACGTGCGAGAGCCCGATCAGATAGCAGATGATCGACGACACCGACGAGCCGCGCCCTCGTCCAGGGGGGAGGCCCGCGCGCGCGCGTGGGCTGTCGGCGCGCACCTCGCGCGCGACGTCGCGCGCGAGGTCCATGATGTCCCGGTAGACGAGGAAGAAGCCCGCGAGGCCGTGCAGGTCCACGAGCGCGAGCTCCTTGTGCAGGCGCTCCCCGGCGTCGCGCTCCTCGGTGCTCCCCGGCTCGTAGCGCCGGCCGATCTCCGCGAGGCAGATGGCGGCCAGCGTCTCGAGCGCGCCCCCGCGCTCCGAGCCTTCGAAGTCGGGGAACTCGTAGCCCAGGTCCTCCGTGAGGTCGAAGGCCGCGCACCGCTCGGCGATGAGGACGGAGTTGGTGAGCGCCTCGGGGCGGGAGCGGAAGCGGTGACGCATCTCCCACGGCTCGGCGAGGTGGAAGAGGTGGTTGGGCCGGCGTGCGCCGTGGGCCCCGTCGAGCGTCGCGCGGTTCTTGATCGCGACGAGCACGTCCTGGAGGCGGGAGCGCTCGGGGCGGTGGTAGTGGACGTCCCCGGTCGCGACGACACCGAGTCCCATGCGCCCCGCGAGGCGCGCGAGGGCGCGGTTGCGGCGCAGGTCGCCCTTCACGGCGTTGTCCTGCAGCTCGACGAAGACGTTCCCCGGCCCGAACGCCTGGACGAGGACCCGGAGGAACGCCTCGCCATCGGCCGCGGAGGACTCGAGCGCGGCCCACACGGGGCTACGCCGGCATCCGGTCAGGAGGATGAGGCCGCGCGGGCGGGCGAGGAGGCAGGCGAGGGGGAGGCGCGGGTCCTCCCGTGGAGACTCCATGTGCGCCTGGGTCAGGAGGCGGCACAGGTTGGCGTAGCCCTCGGGGGTCTCGGCGAGGAGCGTGACGTGGTGGCCGCCGTCGGGCTCGTCACGGCCCGGGAAGCAGTCGCGGAGCGTGAGCTCGGCGCCCGTGACGGGCTGGATGCCGGCCTCGTGGGAGAGGCGGGCGAACTCCATGGAGCCGTAGAGGCCGTTGTGGTCGGTGAGCGCGAGGGCGGGGTAGCCGAGCTCCTTCGCACGCAGGATCAGCTCCTCGGGGTGCGAGGCGCCGTCCAGGAAGGAGAAGCCGGAGTGGCAGTGGAGCTCGACGTAGGGGATGCGCATGACGGCCCGCGGCGGAACAGTGATTCCCACCCACCCATGCGTTCGGGGGTGGGCTCACGACCCGAACATAAACCGAAGATCGGGCCCGTGCAATGATGGAATCGGCCGTCCTGGCTCGAGCTACGCGGCAGATTCCTCCCAGACCGGGATCCCCATCGCGGCGGCCGTCTCGGCCATGCGCTGGTCGTACGTGGCCAGCGTCACCGGACGTCCCCTCTCCCGGAGGAAGGTCAGCGAGGCGAGGTGCAGCGCGTCCAGGGTGCGCACCGGGACAGGAAACGGATGCCTGGCCCGCTCCAGCACTTCGGGGTGGAGCTCCAGCCAGGCGACGCGCGCCAGGAGGAGCCGCGTGGCGTCGGCGTGCGTGCGCATCAGGTCGCGCGCGTGGATCCGGTTCCAGACCTCGTATTCGGTCAACCGGCTCGTCACGAGCTCGAGACCCCAGAGCTCCGCTGGGGGACGCCGGTCCTCGGCCAGCAGGTGGGCCAGCGCCACCGAGGTGTCCAGATAGATGATCACGCGTCGCGATCCGCGGCCAGCTCCCGCATCACCTCCCGCAGCGGCGCGACCGGGAGGGACGGCGGAGGCTCGCCAGGCCCCGCCCGCGGCGGTGTCAGAAACCCGCCCTGGGCCAGATCGCGCAACGAGCCCCGGTAGCCCGCGACCTCCAGGGCCTGGATGCCGCGCCGCAGCGCCTCGGAGCGCGACACGCCCAACTCCCGCGCCGCGCGGTCGAGGTCGGCCCGCTCGTCGGGGGTGAGATAGACCTGCAGCGGCTCGCGGACGACGTTGGCCATCGGTGAATTTAACAACATTGATTTCAAATTCAATCCGGACCCGAAACGGCGGGTCCCCCCACGCCCGTGTGCGGGCCACGCCGCGTGGACGCCTCTCCCGGGCCGCCGACCACGGCGCTCCCTCAGCCCTCCGCCTGGATCTCCGCCGCCTTCGCCTGCACCTCGTCGAGCACGCGGAGGAGGTTGCCGCTCCACAGCTTCGCGATCTCCTCTTCGGTGTAGCCGCGGCGTACCAGCTCGAGCGTGACGTTGAAGGACTCCGACGCGTCGTTCCACCCCTCCACGCCCCCCCCGCCATCGAAGTCCGAGCTGATGCCGACGTGGTCGATCCCGATCTTCTGCACCAGGTAGTCGATGTGGTCCACGAAGTCGGAGACGTCCACGGGCGGCGCCTTCGCGTTCACCTCGTCCATGCGCGCGTCCACCGCGTCCTGGACGGGCTGGAACCTCGCGCGGTAGGCCTCGCGGTCGGCCTCGCTCATCTGGAAGAGCTCCCGGCGGTCCACCGTCGTGACACCCATCTGCGCGGCGACCTCCTTCTGGAGGGCCTGCACGGCGTCCTGGTGGGCGGTGTTCTTCGCGGAGTTCACGTAGCTGGCGAAGGCCACGGTCTGCACCACGCCGCCGTTCTTCTCGATCGCCTCGAGCTCCTCGTCGGAGAGGTTGCGGCTCACGTCGTTCAGCGCGCGCGCGGCGGAGTGGCTCGCGATCACCGGCGCCTTCGAAAGCGCGATGGCCTGGAGGTTGGCCTCCTTCGAGGGATGGGAGAGGTCGATCATGATCCCCACCCGGTTCAGCTCGGCGATCGCCTGCTTCCCGAGGTCGCTGAGGCCGTGGTAGAGCCAGACGTCGTCCCGCTCCCCCGTGTTCGAGTCGGAGAGCTGGCTGTGCCCGTTGTGCGCCAGGGACAGGTAGCGGGCGCCCATCTCCTGGAACTTCTGGATGTTGGAGAGGTCGGTGCCGATCGAGTAGCCGTTCTCGACGCCGATCATCGCCACCTTCTTCCCCGACGCCACGATGCGGCGGACGTCGTCGGAAGTCAGCGCCAGCCCGATGCGATCGGGCGCGATCTCCTCCGTGAGCCGGTGGATCGCCGCGAACTTCTCCAGCGCCTCCGCGTTGGCTTCCGCGAAGCCCGCGGGCGTCAGGTCGCCCTGGCCCACGTACACCACCATCCAGCTCACGTCGGTCCCGCCGGCCTCCATCTTCGGGAGGCTCACCTGCGTGGGCAGGTCCATCGTGTAGTTCTTCTCCGCCGTGAAGTTGGCCGGGTTGATGTCGTTGTGCGTGTCGAGCGTGATCACGCGCTCATGGATCCCGCGAGCGCGGGCGATCAGCGCCTCTTCGGACTCCGGCGCGTCGGACCCGGCCGGGCCGCACGCGGCGAAGGCCAGGAGGGACGCGAGGGCCAGGGACACACGGAAGGGACGTGGGGCGTTCATGGCGTCGCCGTGGGTTCGGGTCGGAGCGGGGGCAGAGCCGGGGGAGTGTAGGCGCCGACCGCGGAGCGGGAAAGGCACGCGGACGTGACACGCGCGGGCGTGACGCCGGGACGTGACGCTGGCAGGGTCGCGACCGGGTGCGCATCTTGGCGCCCATGTCCCGGATCCCTCCCGCACCAGGGTCGCCGACCACGGCGGCCACCGACGGCGTCGTGCGACCGCGCTATGCCGACATCGACGCGTGGGGCGTGACGCATCAGGGTAAGATGCGCCCGGACAACCAGGACCACTTCTTTGTCGGCGCGCTCGCCCGTGGCGTGCTGATGGAGCGCACGAGCGTGGCGGTGTCCGACCTTCCGGTCCTGGAGCGCATGGCCTCGCTCGGGATCGTCGCCGACGGGGTCGGGGGCTCCAGCGGCGGCAAGGAGGCGGCGCGGCGTGCCGTCCAGGGGCTGCTCAGCTCCGTGTCGGCGTTCTTCCACGAGGCCGTGCACAAGGAGCCGGAGGATCCGGAGGTCTTCTCCCGCCTCCTCCACGAGGCCGCGCTCGCCGTCCACGGGAGCCTCCTCGAGACGACCGAGCGCGAGGGGGGAGGACGCCGCTTCGCCACGACGCTCACGCTCTTCCTCGGCCTGTGGCCGCATGCCTACCTCCTCCAGGTCGGCGACTCGCGCTGCTACGTCTTCCGTGACGGCGAGCTGACCCAGATCAGCCGGGACCAGACCCTCGCGCAGGACCTCGTGGATCAGGGGGTGCTGACCCGGACGGCGGCAGAGAACAGCCGCTGGGCCGACGTGCTGTCGAGCGCGGTCGGCGGTCAGCAGGCGGAGCCGGTCGTGACCCGGGTGGTGCGCGACTGGGGCACGGTCGTGCTCCTGTGCAGCGACGGGCTGACGAAGCACGTCCCCGACGCGGACATCGCGCGGCGTCTGGCCGCCATGACCAGCGCCCGCCAGGTGGTGGAGCAGCTCCTGCAGGACGCGCTCGACGGCGGGGGGAGCGACAACATCACGCTCGTCGTGGGACGCACGCTGCGTCCCGCCGACCCACCGTCGGTTTGAACGCAATCACCTTCCAGGGCGTCGAGCGGCTCGCCTACGAGCAGGTGCCCGACCCCGAGATCCTCGAGCCGACCGACGTGATCGTGCGCGTGCGCGTTGCCGGCGTGTGCGGCTCGGACCTGCATCCCTACTTCGGCCGCGAGCGTGGGCTCGACGTCGGCACCGTGATGGGGCACGAGCTGCTCGGCGAGGTGGTGGAGGCCGGGCGCGAGGTGCGAACCGTGCGCGTGGGGGACCGTGTGGTCGCGCCGTTCAGCACGAGCTGCGGCGACTGCTTCTACTGTGCGATCGGCCTCACGGCCCGGTGCGCGCGGGGCCGCCTCTTCGGATGGGTGCAGGAGGGGAGTGGGCTCCACGGCGCCCAGGCGGAGCTGGTGCGCGTCCCGCTGGCGGACGGTACGCTCGTCGGTGTGCCGGACGGCGTGGACGAGGCCGTCGCCCTCCTCGCCGGGGACGTCCTCTCCACCGCGGCCTTCGGGGCGGACCTCGCGGGGGTCACCGGGGGCGATCTCGTGGTCGTGGTCGGGTGCGGCCCCGTGGGCGTGCTGGCCGTGCGGGCGGCGCTGGCGCGCGGCGCCCGGGAGGTGGTGGCGGTCGACCGGGTGCCGACGCGCCTCGCGTTGGCGGCGGCCTTCGGTGCCACGGCGGTGGACGGAGTGCACGACGATCCCCTGGCGCTCGTGCGCGAGCGCTCCGGGGGGCGGGGTGCCGACGCGGCCATCGAGGCGGTGGGCACGCCCGAGGCGACGCGTCTGGCTGCGGACCTCCTGCGGCCGGGCGGATCGCTGGCGGCGCTGGGCGTGCACACCGAGCCGCACCTCGCGCTCACGCCCGCGGAGATCTACGACCGGAACCTCCGCTACGCCTCCGGGCGCTGCCCCGCACGCCACTACCTGCCGGCGTCGCTGGAGATCGCGGCGCGCGACGCGGTACTCCTCGCGACGCTCGTCTCGCACCGCCTCCCGCTGGCCGAGGGCGTCGAGGCGTACCGGCGCTTCGCGGCACGCGAGCCGGGCTGGACGAAGGTCGTGCTCCTTCCCTGAGCGCCCGCGGTTACCGCCTTCCCAGCACCTCCCGGTGGAAGGCGTCGTCCATGCGCTCCGAGAACCCGGGCTCGGGGAGCCGGTAGTGGCAGTACGCGCAGATCCCCTGACGTGGGGCGCGCCCGAGCTGTGGCGCGGGCGGCGCGTTGCGGCCGACCAGCCGGTACCCTTCCTGCGCACCGGCGACCGCGGCCTCGAACATCCGGTGCGTGAGCGGGAGGTTGTGCTGCCCACCCGAGCTCCGGACCAGGTCGAGCGTGGCGCGGGCGCTGGCGACGGCCTGCACCGCGCCGTCGTCGGGGCCGCGGCCCCGCACCGCCGCCTCCGCGCCGGCGAGGTAGCCGTCGACCATCCGTGTGCGCTCGGCGATACCGTCGTTCCACCAGCGCAGGATCGTCGCGTACTCGGGCCGGTGGCACTGCACGCACGCGATCGAGCTGCCGACGCGGCGCCCGCCGGTGGCGCGCCCGAGCGGGAGGTGGCAGGAGCGGCAGGTGAGCCCGTCCATGAAGTGGTCGGAGGGCGCCGCGGCCTCGGCATCCGGGAGGATGCCGAGCAGGAGGCGCTGCTCGCCCTGGTGGGCCGTCGCGTGGCAGTCGTCGCACGTGGACGCTTCGAGCCAGGGCTGGTCCACCTGCACGCCGTGCTCCTCCGTGTGACACGCGGCGCACTGTAGGTCGACGGCCGAGCTCATGGCCTGGATACGGTGGTTGTCCTCCTCGTGACAGGAGCCGCAGGCGTTCCCCTCGTGCCGGGGATGGAGGTCCTCACCGATCCCGGCCGCGGTGACGGCGTCGACGTCCTCGTGGCAGCTCGAGCAGCGCGTCAGGGACACCTCGTGCACCGGCTTGGACACGGCGTAATGGCACCTGAGGCACCCGCCCTCGATCCACGGGAGGCCCTCGTGGGGGATCGCGACGCCCTGGCTCGTCATCCCCTCGTGCGTCAGCGTCGTGTGGCAGAGCCGACAGTCCTCTCCCTTCGCCCCGGAGAGCTCGTCGGCGTGGCACAGCCCGCACGTCTCGGCGCCGGCCCTCAGCGGCTGGCCGCCGTCCTGGTGCCCGTGGCACCCGGCGCAGCCGAGCGTCATCGTCTCGGTGGAGCCGTGGTTCCGGTGCTGGAAGGTCACGGTCCGCAGCGTCACCTGCGCGGGCACGGCGTCGTGATGGCATCCGGACTGCGTGCACGCGCCGCTCGGCACCGAGGCCATGTCGCGGTCGGCGAGCCCGCCTTCGTGACACGTGGCGCACGCGACGTCGGCGTGCGGGTCTCCCGCCGTCCGCTGAGGCGCCTCCTCCGGCGCGCAGGCGGCGCTGCCCAGCAGCAGCAGCGCGGGCGCGAGGAGCGTCAGTAGAGGATAACGGCCCATAGGATCATTCCGGTGAGGGCGAGACCGATGGCCACCGCAGCGAAGCCGAGCCCGGCCGCGACGAGCGAGGCCCTGCGCGTGGGCGGGGGGGCCGGACGGTCGGGGATCTGTTCGAGGGACGGCGCCTCCTTCGCGTGGAGCTCGATCTGGTCGAGGACCAACGGGTGCTCCTCCTCCATGTAGGCCTTGGTCGCGCGTCCCGTGAACATGACGGCGTCGAGGGGGAACTTCTCGGGGCGGAAGTGCACGTGGAAGAAGTGGATCGTGAAGATGAAGCCCGCCGCGAGGAGCGCCTCGTCCCCGTGAACGATCGTGGCCACGTTGAACACCCAACCGGGGATGAAGCGGGCGAAGAACTCGGGGAACCAGAGCAGGAGCCCCGAGCCCCCGATGATCGCCACGCCCCAGAACACGGCGAAGTAGTCGAACTTCTCCATGTAGCTCCAGCGCGCGAAGCGCGGGCGCGGCCCCCGACCGAAGTACCAGAGGATCTGGCGGACGAAGTCGGCCACGTCGCGCGGCTGGGGGACCAGGGAATCGGGTCCCCACAGGAGCTTCATGGGATCCGGGGCGCGCACCAGCTTCCGGACGAGGTAGGCCAGGTGCGCGCCGAAGTAGCAGAAGGTGATCCCGGCTCCGATCCGGTGCAGGATGCCCGCCATCTCCACGCCGCCCAGGAGCTTCATGAGCGGCCCGGCCCAGAAGGCCTGGCTGAAGCGGAGCGGCAGGCCGGTGATCACCAGCAGGAAGAACGAGACGATCACCGCGGCGTGCGTCCAGCGGTGATACGCCTCGAAGCGCCAGACGAAGGGGCCCTCGCCGCGCTGGGCGGAGTCGATGTGCAGGGGGGTCTCGTTGTTCGGGGCGGTCATGATCCGCCTCCGGCGTCGTGGCCGGCGGTCCGCGACACGCCGCGCAGGGCGTCGAACCCGAGGCGGGCCAGCCAGAGCGCGGTGTGCGTGCCGAACACCAGGAAGACGCCGATGAGCAGGGTGGTCATGAGGTGGTAGGACCAGTACACGAAGGGGTAACGCTCCCGGTCGTTGTGGTCGGCGTGCGGCTGGAAGAGCGCGAAGCCCGCGGTGGCCTGCGTATGGCACGTCCGACAGGTCTCCAGACGGCGGGTGTCGCTCACCCTCGAGCGGGGATCGGAGGCCGGCAGGATGCCGTGCGAGCCGTGGCAGTCGGAGCACGTCGCGACGATCTCCGAACCGAGCGTGGAGGCCTGTCCGTGGTACGAGTCGGCGAAGCTCTCCGCGTACGACTCGTGGCAGTGCGCGCACCGCTGCACCATCCTCGCGCGGAAGTCGGGCTCCGACGGCGCGACCATCTCGTGGGAGCCGTGACAGCCGCTGCAGGCGGGCGGCTCCGCGCGCGAGGCACCCTCGGGGACGCGGCCCCCCGGCGTGGCCAGCTCCGGCACCACGCCGCCGTGCACGTCGGCCGTCCAGGCGGCCGCGATCGTGTCGTGACAGGCGCCGCACGTGCGAGCCTGGTTCAGCGGGTGCGTGTTCGCGCGGTCGTCCTCGACCGGCAGCGTGCGATGGGGCTCGTGGCATCCCGCGCACGACACCGAGTCCGCGTGCGGGTCGTGGGTCGCGGTCGCGGGCTCGAAGTGACACGAGCCGCACGCCTGCCGCATCGAGCGCGCCCCCTCGGGCGTGTGCAGCTCCGAGAGCGGCTTCACGTCGTGCACGCCGTGACAGGCCGTGCAGGTGGCGGCGCTGTCGAGCGCGTGCACGCCGTCGTCCCAGCTCCGCCCGACCACGTCGTGGCAGGAGCGGCAGGTCTTCGTCGTCGCCGAATCCGCGTGCGGGTAGCGACGGAAGCCGTCGTGACAGTCCGTGCACGTCATGGCACCGTGCGCGGATGCGGCCAGCCTGGCCTCCGGGGACAGCAGCTTCTGCGCCTCCTCCAGCGTGGACACGTGCTGGCGGAGGAGCTCGAGCTCCCCGTGGCAGGACTCGCACGTCGGCCGCGTGGTCTGAGCGGCCCCGGGCGCCGGTGTCCCGACCAGCGCCGCGAGCACCGCGATCACCAGGAAGGCCCCGACGGTCGCGGGCCGGGCAGGAACATCCGAGGTGGATCTCAAGAGTCGACTCCGTACTTCTTCAGGCGATTGCGGATCTGGTGCCGGCTCAGCCCCAGCAGGCGTCCCGCTTCGGTGCGATTTCCCTCGGCCCTGCGCAGGGCCTCCATGAGCAGCTCGCGCTCGAGCTCCACGATGTCGACGCCGCCCGGTCCCAGCGTGAAGGGCGCCGCGGCGCCGTCGTCCGCTCCGGAGTTGCGCACCTCCGGGGGGAGCGACTCCACCGTGATCTCCTCTCCCTCGGTGAGGAGGACGGCACGCTCCACGACATTGTGCAGCTCGCGCACGTTGCCCGGCCACGGGTAGCGCTCGAGCAGCTCTGCGGCCTCGCGCGTGGTGCCGCGGACGCGCTTGCCGAACTCGCCGTTGAACCTGTCCAGGAACGCCGCCGTCAGCGACGGGATGTCGGAGCGCCGGTGCCGCAGGGGCGGGAGCTCGATGGGGAGCACGCGGAGCCGGTAGAAGAGATCCTGGCGGAAGCGGCCCTGCGCGACCTCCTCCTCCAGGTGGCGGTTCGTCGCGGTGATCACACGGACGTCCACCTTCATGTCCGCCGTGCCGCCCACGCGGCGGAAGGCCCGGTCCTCGATGAACCCGAGGAGCTTGCTCTGCAGGCCGAGCGACAGCTCGCCGATCTCGTCGAGGAAGAGCGTGCCGCCGGCCGCCACCTCGACCAGGCCCCGCTTGAGCGTGCGCGCGTCCGTGAAGGCGCCCTTCTCGTGTCCGAAGAGCTCGGACTCCATGAGCGACTCGGCGAGGGCAGAGCAGGTGACGCTCACGAACGGCCGGTCCGCGCGCGGGCTCAGGTCGTGGATCAGCCTCGCCAGCACGCCCTTGCCGGTCCCGGTCTCGCCGAGGAGGAGCACCGTGGCGGTCTCCGCCGGGGCGATCCGGTCCACCAGGTTGAGCACCTCCCGCATGGCCGGGCTCGAGCCGATGATGTTACCGCGCACGCCGCCGGCGCGCCGGAGCGCGCGCACCTCGCGCCGCAGCCGCGTCCGTTCGAGGGTCGCCTCCAGCGTGGCTTCCAGCCGGTCCAGGGAGAAGGGCTTCTCCAGATAGTCCTGGGCGCCCTTCTTGAGCGCCTCGACCGCGGACTCGATCGTGGCGTGTGCCGTGATCATCACGCAAGGTACCTCCTCCTCCGCCGTCAGCTCGTCCAGGAGCTCGGTACCGTTGCCGTCGGGGAGCCGGATGTCCAGGAGCGCCGCGTCCGGGTAGCTTACGCGCAGCGCCGCCCGCGCCTCCGCCAGGGACCGCGCCGCCGACACCTCGTATCCGCGCCGCCGCAGGCGCTCGGCGACCACCGTGCGGATGAGGTCGTCGTCGTCGACCAGGAGGATCTTCTCGGCCATGGTCACGCTCCCGTGGTGGCGGGTTCGGGGACCACGGGCAGGGTGATCCGGACGGTGGTTCCGTGCTTCGGGCGGCTCTCGATCGCCAGCCCGCCCCGATGCGCCGAGACGATCCGTGCCACCAGCGGGAGCCCGAGGCCCGTGCCCAGGGGCTTCGTCGAGTAGAACGGGCGGAGCGCGCGCTCCACCGCCTCCGGGTCCAGGCCGTGCCCGGTGTCCGTGACGGACACCTCGACCGAGCCGTCCGCGCGGGGCGTGGTGGCCAGCGTCAGGTGCCCGCCGTCGGGCATCGCCTCCACCGCGTTTCCGAGAACGTTCAGGAACGCCTGGCCGAGCCGCCTGGCGTCACCTGGCACGAGGATGCGCTCGTGGCCGTAGGTGCGGTGCACCTCCACGTGCTCGATCCCGGGGATGCCGGCGAGCCCGGCGAGCGCGTCGTCGAGGACGTCCGCGAGGTCTACGTGGGCGTCCTGCGTCACCAGCGGCTTCGCCAGCGAAAAGAGGTCCTGCATCGTCTCGTGCAAGCGGTCGAGCTGCTGGTGCACGGCCCCGAGCATCTCGCGGCCCCCCTCGTCCAGCTCGTACTCCTGCTGCAGGAGCCCGACCGCGGTCTGGATCGACGCCAGGGGGCGCTTGAACTCGTGGGCCATCTCGGCGGCGAGCTCACCCACCTGGGCCAGGCCCTCCTGTGCCGCGAGGCGGCGGTCCTGGTCGGCGGCGCGCGCCTCGACGGCGCGACCCTTCTCCAGCAGCTCGGTCACGGAGCGCTCGAGGTGGACCAGCTCGTTGCGGGGCCCGCCCTGGCCCTGGGCGCGCAGCAGCACGTCCATGCGGTGCAGGGGGGCGACCACCTCGCGCTCGAACATCGTGACGACCACGATGCCGACGGCCAGGAGGGACACCGCCATGAGCCCCATTCCCAGGCGCGCTCCGCGCTCCATCGCCGCCATCGTGGGCGCCACGGAGAACTCGACCTCGAGCACCGCGGGCTCGGGGATCGAGACGGGGAGATAGGCCCGCACCGCCGAGCCCTTGCCGGCCGGCTTGGTGATGCCCTCGCGGGGGAGCTCCGCGGCGTCCGGGATGAAGACGGACGAGGCGCGCGTGCCCTCCTCGTAGGGGTCGGCCGAGATCAGGATGCGCCCATCCGGGCCGTAGACCCGGGCGGTCGTCACGTCGCCCTCCTCGCGCAGCCGCGTCAGGGCGTGGTGCGCGGGGCTGAGCCGCCCGAGGCGGATCGCCGACTCCAGCGTCGCCTGTGTCGAGGCGGCGGCCAGGAGCGCCTGGCGCTTGGCCGAGGCCAGCGCCTCGTTCTCCCAGTAGCGGAAGGAGAGATACGTAGAGGCGCCCAGCGCGGCAACGGCCGCGCCGAGGACGGTGAGAAGCACCTTTCCGCGGACCGGCAGAGACCGGACTCTGCGGACCCAGGTCATGTGGAGTCGCCTCCGAAGCGACGACCACGCGAAGAAGTGGTGCTATGAGATCCATGGAAAAGATAGCAGCGCCCCGCGCCGGGTCCTAGAGCCGAGTGCGCGGCTTCGCGCGCGCGCCGGCCCGAAACGCGCGCCTGTCGGCGGAGCGCCCGCGACGGGCCCGCGAAGGCGCGCAAGGACGTCCGTAGAAAAACGGAGCGAGGGGGCCCGGGTCGAAACCCGGACCCCCTCGTGGAGGAGGCGATGGTGCGCAGCTTCACGCGAGCAGCGCGATAGCGGCCAGCGCGACGACGTCGGCGACCAGGGCGGTCATGAACCCACGCCGCCAGAAGAGGATCCCGAACACCGCCGAGGGGACCGCGACCACCGCGATCAGGAAGGCGGCCGTCGCGGCGGAGCTCGCGAAGCCGATCGACAGGGCGCCGGGCGTGTAGAGCGCAACCTGCACCACCGTCGAGATCACGACCGCGCCGGCGAGCGCCTCGTTGGCGTTCAGGCGGTTCCAGCGGAGCATCATCCACGCGGCCCCGGTCACCAGGACGAGCCGGAGGAGCACTTCGTTGACGAGCGCCTGGCTCGCCTCCGCCACGAGCGCGCCGGCCGCGGCCGTCGGCGCCGCCGGGGCTGCGAAGGGAACCGCCAGGAGGCCCACCACCGCGCCGACCGTCAGGCCCACCAGGAGGTCGACACCCGTCGTGCGGCGCTCACCGAGGCCGGCCAGCGGGCGAGGGAAGGGAACCGACCGCGCCAACCGCAGCGCGAGCGTGACGAGCGGACCGGCCACCCAGATCGCCAGCATCGCCGCGAGCAGGACCGCGCCCGTCTCCGTCAGGCGGAGGCGCATTCCCCAGATCGCCGGCCGGTCGGCCAGGAAGGTGAGGAGCAGCGCCGCGAACGAGGCCGCCGCGAGGACCGCGCCGGGCCGCCGTTCGGGCCAGCGGGCGAAAGCGTTCTTGAGGGCGCGCCAGGCGTGGACCGTGGCGACCGCGAGGATGGCGCCGGCCGCGACCCAGCCCACCGCGGCGCCCGCGAGGGCGGCGGGACGACCGGTGTAGGCGGCGATGAGCGTCATGGCCACCCAGATCGACGTCAGCCACGCGACGGAGAGGCCGGGGATCGCGAAGAGGATCGCGCGGGCCATGTCGCTTCCGGCCTGGCGGCGCGTCACGCCGGTCGGCCGGCCGAGGTAGCCAAGGACCGTGCCGTGGAGGAGGCCGAGGAAGGCACCGATGATGAAGAGCGCCGACGCGGTCTCGAAGACCCCGTGGCCGCTCAGGCGTCCGGCGAGCGTCATCGCGCCGACGAGCACTCCGCCCATCGCCACGCCACCCGCCATCGCCCCCAGGACCGCCGTCCGGCCGTGCAGCCCGATGCTGCGGGGGACCGATCCGTGGGTTTCCGTTGCGTTCATGGTCGCGGCGTCCATCCTTCCTCCTCCGTGTTGGTGGAGGCATCGTGCCTCCGTTCGCCTATGAGAAGGTGCAAACGCCGCGCCTGGCGGTCGATTACCGTTATATCATGTTGTGGATCATTGTCTTATGGAATCCACATGATGTGGATTGTCATGTGGAAAGCTCGCGGAGTGCGCGATACCGCGCGGTGTTTTCCGCGCATGATGCGCGATATCGCGCACCCCGGCGCTCCGACGCTCCGTCAGCGTCGTAGCTGCGGATGGATGTGCAGGCCGAAGTCGAGGGAGAGGTAGGAGACGGTCTCCTCCGCCACGAGGGCGTCCCCGATCGTGGCGAAGTCGGCCGGGAAGCGCTGGTAGCGGAGGGCGGGGGAGAAGGACAGCACCTCCCCGAGCGGGAGATCCACACCGACGGAGGCCTGGAAGCCGATGCCGGTGTCCGAGGTGGTGTGGAAGCCGGAGTACTCGACCTTGGCCTGGTTGGCCACGACGCCCGCCCGGATCCAGGGGGAGAGCGTGCCGGAGAGCGGCGCGGCCGCGAAGAGGATCTTCGCGCCCCCCTCGAAGCCGCGGCTCGTGATCCAGTCTCCCTCGCCGCAGCCCGCGCAGCCGAAACGGTCCCATCCGTACCCTCCGTAGATCGACAGCATGGGCGCGACGTTGAAGATCACGTCCCCGCCGAATCCGGCGTCGCCGCGGGCCTCGATGCCGCCGGCGTCCCGGAAGTCGGACACGGAGCGGTCGAGCCCTCCGCGCAGCTCGATGGAAACGGCCTGAGCCGCGGTCAGGGACGGGTGGGCGACGCCGGTGGCCGCGACGACAATCGTGGCGACGAGCAGGGTGCGCATCGTCCTGTCCTCCTTCGTTGGATGCGTGGCGCACCGCTCCGCCCGGTGGGCGGGAAACGGGGCAGCTCCGGGCCCGTGCAACGCAACGCCCGTGCCAGGTGGACGGGCAGGAGGGGAGGGCGGGTCCCGATCGGGACCCGCCCGGGCCTTCGACGTCCCGGGAGTCTACCCTACCGGGACGGAGCCCTTCGACCGCTCGCGCGAGAGCGCGTCGAGGTACTTCTTGATCTCGCGGAACTGCCCCTCTCCGTGCAGGCCGGCCTCGAAGACCACCATGTCTCCCGTGCCGCTGCCGAGGTAGTGCCCCTTGCGGAAGGGGTACATCGTGTGCGCCAGCCCGATCTCCGAGCGGATCCACCGGTACATGGTGGGGAGCGTGAACCCGGTGATCCCCATCGCCTCGTGGGCCGTCTCGGCCGGGAAGATCGCCGCCTGCTGATCGGTCTCCAGCCGGTCGAAGAGCTCGGCGCTCGAGACGTGGTAGACGTCGAGGTTGACGCCCTCGGTGTCGAGCATGGGCAGCACGGACTGCACGAACTCGTAGGTCACCTCCGAGCCCTGCAGCACGATCGAGCCGTCGCGCTCGCCCTCGGCGCTCCGGAGCCGGTACAGCCCCTGCGCGGCCGCGGACGCGGGGGCGAGCCCCATCTCCTCGCGGTCCAGCACGGGCTCGTTGGGACGCGTGACGTAGGGGACGATCACGGCTGGCCGGGCCTGGAAGGCGGCCGCCATCAGCGGCCAGATCTCCTGCGGCTCCCACGGCGTGAGCGTGATCGTCACACCCGGGACGTAGTTCTCCTGGTGGAGCTGGAGCGCCTGCGGGTCCGCGTGCGTGGGTCCGTCCTCGCCGGTCTTCATGCCGGCGTGCCCGCAGATGAGGATGAACGGGCGGTAGGGCGCGTCGTGGCCCTCCACCTCGCGGCGCATCTGGTTCGCGATGGCGTGGACGCGCGCCGGGATGTGCCCCAGGGGCGCGATGAAGGCGCCGTAGGACGCGCCTGCCCCCACGTGCAGCCCGAGGGCCGACACACCGGTGAGCACGCAGGAGATGCCGTCCTCGCAGATCCCGCCGATCGAGAGCGAGCGGGCGCCGGGGTTCTTGTCCCAGTGGAAGTATCCGGTGGGGAAGCCCTTGGCCGCCCCGGACACCGCGGTCGAGTCGAGGAGGTCGGCGGCCGCGATGAGGATCGCGCCGCGGCTCGCCTCGTTGAAATATCCGAGCACCTTGCCGAGCTGGCTGCGCAGCGCCACGGAGACGCCCGGCTCGAGCGCGACCGCCTCGGGCGTCTCCTTCGGATTCGCGACCGCGAAGATGCGCTCCATCTCCGGCGCGCCCTCGCGGGGCACGCGCCCCCGCGCGTCCAGGCGCTCGCGCGCGTCCGCGAGCCGCCCGGCCATCTCCTCGCACATGGAGCGATACTGGTCCTCGAGGAGCGCCCGCACGCGCTGGAGCGTCATCCAGTAGCACTGCTCGACCTGGTCCTTGAACTTCGCGCCGGCGCAGCGCTGTCCATCGCTCCCGCAGTGCGGGAGCCCGGGGCCGTCGTGGCCGAAGAAGGGCGCCACCGCCTCGTAGTAGGCGTCGCTGCACAGCTTGTGTCCGCCGCCGTGCGACTTCTTCCCGGTGATGCCGTACCTCCACCCCTTCTGGGTGCGGTAGACGACGGCCGTCGGCTGTCCGTTGTCGAGGCGACGCGCGATGCGCTGCCCGGTGAGCACCATGGGGAAGTCGAAGCCGTCCGCGACCTCCACGATGTTCCAGTCGTGGAGGTAGAAGAACTCCATCGGGTCCCACTGCACGTAGTCGCCCGGCACGGAGCCGTCGCGCGTGACGTGGTCGGAGTCGATGGACGCCTGGTTCCAGTCCAGGTGCACGATGACGTTGCTCAGCCCCGACGCCGAGGCACTCGCCACGGCCTCGTAGACGCGGCCCGGCGTGAGCCCGCCCTCGCCCTCGATGATGTGCACCCGCGGGGCGTTCGCCTTTCCGTAGTGGTCGGCGAGCGTGAAGGCGAGCCCGATGGAGCTGCCCACGCCCACGCCCGAAGGACCGGTCGCGAGGCGCACGTGGGGCGTCGCCGGCGTCGGATGGCCGTCGAGCGGTTTCGAGCCGAACTGCTTGAAGAGCGGGGTGTGCGTGGCGGGGTTGCGCCGGAAGCCGAGGAGGTCCTCGAGGCGCAGCCGATGGTTCACCTGTCCCGGGAGGAGCTCCGGCCGGGCGACGCGCGCCACCTCGTCACGGAGCGCCCACATCGCGTACAGGCCCGTCGCCTTGTGCCCCGCGGCGTACGAGAGGACGTCGGCGTCGCGCCGGATGGGGTCGCCGATGTCGTAGTCCATCCCGTCGAAGAGCGCGCCGGTGACGATGTGGCCCGACGACACCGAGCCTCCCGGGTGCCCCGACTGGGCGTAGTTGAACAGGATCGCCGTGAGCGTCCTGTAGACGAGGTCGTAGGACTCGAAATGGGCGATGGACTCGGCGGAGAGCCCGAGGTCCGCGGGCTCCTTGACCTCGATCCATTCCGCGCGACGTGGGCCGAACGCTCGGCTCATGGATTCTCCCTTCTGGCGATGTGCGACCTGGTGGATGGGGGCGACATGCTGGCGGGCGCGCGCTACAGCGTGTAGCGCTCCCCCGACGTCATGAAGTCCCGGAAGCCGGCGTGATCCGACGACGCCATGGCGATGCGGCGCACGGCCTCCTCGAGCTCCTCGTCCGCGTTGGCGATCGACAGGCGCAGGTAGTGTTGGCCCTCGCTCCCCAGCGTGCTGAAGGAGCGGCGATCCATCGTCGCCACCCTGTAGCGGTAGAGGAGGAAGAGCTGGAAGAGGGTGGCCGGGCTGGAGCGCTCACGGATGTTCTGGGGGAGCCGGTCGAAGGCCTCCTGGATCCCCAGGCTCTCCACCACCCCGGCGATGTTCGGGAAGGCGTAGAAGGCGCCCTTCGGGTTCTGGCACCGGATGCCCTCGATGGCGTTCAGCGCGGGCACGACCACGTCGCGGCGGCGCTGGAAGGCCTCGACCATCGCGCGGATGGCGGGCGGGCTCTCGGGCGACTCGAGCGCCTCGATGGCGCCCCACTGGTTGTAGGGGGGGATCGAGGCGAAGAAGTTGATCGCCAGCCGGCGGTGCACCCGTGCCTCCTCGACCGTCGGGTACACGGCCCACCCCACCCGTCCCCCGGTCCATGCGTAGGTCTTCGACACCCCCGAGGCGATGATCGTGCGCGACTCCATCCCGGGCATCGCGGCGATGGAGATGTGCTCGTCCCCGTCGAAGGTGATCGCCTCGTACGACTCGTCGGAGTAGATGCGTACGTCGGGAGCCGTCTTCTCGAGGATCAGCTCGGACAGCTCGGCGAGCTGGGCTCGCGTGGCCACCCCGCCCGTCGGGTTGGAGGGGAAGTTCAGGAAGATGAGCTTCACCCGGGGGCCGATCAGCGGCTCGAGCTCCTTGCGCGTGAGCCCGAATCCGTGCTCCTCCTGCAGCAGGACCGGGACGGGCGTGCAACGGAAGTACGGGATGAACGACTCGAACAGCGGATAGCCGGGCGACGGGTAGATGACCTCCGCTCCCGCCTCGCTGTAGGCCATGTGGGCGAAGCCGATCGGCGGCCGGCCGCCGGGGTAGACGACCACGCGCTCCGGGTCGATGTCCAGCCCGTGCTTGGCGCCAATCGAGAGCGCGACGGCCGTACGCAGCTCCGGGATCCCCTGCGGATCGCAGTACGTGGTGAGCCCGTCCTCGAGGGCCCGCTGCACCGCACGCACGATGTGCTTCGGGAGCGGGAAGTCGGGCTGTCCGAGGTTGCAGCGGATCACCCGCTCACCCCGCGCCTCGACCTCGCGGATGAGGGCCCCGAGCGCGAACGCCTCTTCCGTGCCGATGCGGCTCACCCGGTCGGCGAAGAGCGTCGACGGCAGGGGCGCGGCAGTGGGGGCTGCGCTCATGCGGACGAACCTCCGAATCGAGGGTAACGGCCCCGCGGGCGGACCCCGGGAAGAATCCCCGAAACCTAGGAAATCCGCCCATTCTCCCCAAGTGGGGATTCGGCGAAGAGGATCGTCGGGGAAAGCCCTCATGGCAAGGCGTTGCTCGACGCGCGAGGGGCGGAGATCTTCCGCCGATGGATCCCACCGCGCCCCCGACCACGTTGACGGAGCTGGCGGCGGCCTATCTCCAGGGGGCCGTGACGCTGGGACTGGTGCTCCTGTGCGCCCTCCTGTACCGCCGTTACCGCAAGCCCTATTTCGGCGCGTGGGCCCTGGCCTGGGGCATCTACGGGATGCGGCTCGCGGCCATCGTCGTCTTCCTGCACACGGGCCGCGACCTCTGGCTCTACTGGCACCAGGTGACCACCGGGTGGACGGCGCTCGCGCTCCTGTGGGCGGCGCTCGTCTTCTCGCAGGGGCTGCCCTGGCGGCGGGGCTACCTCGTCCTCGCGCTCTTCCCGCTCGCCTGGTCGTACGTGGCGATCTACCGGCTCGACAACTTCCTCCTGGCGGCCGGGCCGGCGGTGCTCTTCCTGAGCGCCGCGACCGCGTGGACCGCCTGGGCGCTCTTCCGCTACGACCGGGAGGTGGGCTCACCGGCCGCGCGCGTCCTGACCGTGACGCTCGCGCTCTGGGCGCTGCACCACCTCGACTACCCGTTCCTGCGCGCGCGGGGCGCGTGGAGCCCATGGGGCTACTACCTGGACCTCATGTTCGAGCTCGGCATGGGGGTCGGCATCCTCATGCTCGTGCTCGAGGACCTGGACCAGGGGCTGCACACGCTCACCGCGCTCTCCAGCGAGCTGCAGCAGCGTGGACGAAGCGGGGAGGGCGTGCCCGAGGCGGTGCTGCGCAGGGCGCTCGGGCTGCGCGGCGTCCACGGCTCGGCGCTCTACCTGGCGTCGGGCGGGGACGGGGCGTTCGTCCAGGGCGCGGGCGTCTGCGCGCTCTGGCCCTACGAGAGGCCGCCCGCGATGGCGTGGCGGGCGGTGGCGGCGGTGCGGCGCCACGGCCAGCCCGAGGTGATCAAGGGACGCGGCGCGGAGGAGGACCGCCCGCGCTGGGCGCACCCGTACATCGCCGCGCTGCCGATCCTGCGCGGGAGCGCCGTGGCCGGCGCGCTCGTCGTGGTGGGGGAGTCGCGCGACCCGTTCACGGCCCTCGACACGCCCTTCCTCCTCGCCTTCGGGCAGCAGGTGGGGGCCGCCCTCGAGAACGAGGACCTGTACCGGAGCCTCGAGGACCGCACGGCGGAGCTCGAGCGCCTGCAGAGCCGCATGATCCGCCAGCACGAGGAGGAGCGGAACCGCCTCTCCCGAGAGCTGCACGACGAGACCGCGCAGGTGCTGGCGGCCGTGAACATGCAGCTCGGCCTGCTGCGCGAGAAGGGCGACGAGGGGATGGCGGCCGCGCTCGACCGCGCCCGCTCTCTCGTCGGGGAGGGGATCCGCAGCATCCGCAGCGTGACGCGCAATCTCCGCCCCATCGCCCTCGACGACCTCGGGCTGCTCTCCGCGCTCCGCGCGCTGGCGCGCGATTTCGGGAGCGAGGAGGCGCTGCGCGTGGCCTTCGAGGCCCCGACGACGCTCCCCCCGCTCGGCGGCGACGCGGAGCTGGCGTTGTACCGCACGCTGCAGGAGGCGTTGGCGAACGCGGTCCGGCACGGCCAATGTAAGCAGGTCTCGGTGTCGGTGGCCGAGATGGAGGGCGACGTGGTGCTGGACGTGCGGGACGACGGCGTCGGCTTCCCGATGGACGATCCGCGCGGGCTGAACCGCACGCGGGGCGGCCTTGCCGGGATCCGCGAGCGGATCACGGGCGTCGGGGGTGCTTTCAGGTTGGAGAACGTGGCCGAGGGCGGCGCGCACGTCTGGGTGCGCGTGCCCTCGAAGGAGACCCGGGAGGGGGCAGCCAGGTGAACGACGCGCGCATTCGGGTGATCATCGCCGACGACCACGCGGTGGTGCGGCAGGGCATCCGCCACGTCCTGGAGGAGATGCCGGGGCTCGAGGTGGTCGCCGAGGCCGCGGACGGCGCCGAGGTGCTGCGCCTGGTGCAGGACCACCGGGCCGACCTCCTTGTCCTCGACATCTCGATGCCCGAGAAGACCGGCCTGGAGGTGACCCGTGAGCTGCGCGGCGGCGGATCGGACGTGGGGATCCTCATCCTGTCCATGCACGACAACCCCGAGTACGTCCTCGAGGCCGTGCGCGTCGGGGCGGACGGCTACGTCCTCAAGGACGTCGGGCCCGCCGAGCTGCGCGAGGCCGTGGAGACGGTGTTCGGCGGGAAGGAGTACTTCACGGAGCGGGTGACCCACCAGCTCAGCGTGGCGCTCCGGGAGGAGCTGGAGCGGGAGCGTCAGCGCTCCCGGCTGGACCAGCTCACGGCGCGTGAGCGCGAGGTGCTGGTGCGGGTGGCGAGCGGCCGCACGAACCGCGAGATCGCCGAGGAGTTCGGCATCAGCCCGCGCACGGTGGAGACGCACCGGGAGCGTGTCATGGCGAAGCTGCGGATCCGCACGGTCGCGGGGCTCACGCGCTTCGTGGTCGAGAACGGTCTCGGGGAGGGCGAGACGTAGCAGCAGCCCGATCGGCTCGTCCCGACGGGCGTCCTCGCGCGCGCCGCCGACTACGTACATCCCCGGACCCGAGCCTTCGGGGATCTCCGAATTACGTGGAAAAAGCGCGACGTCTACCTTCGCGGTGCGACGTCAGCCATTCCGCGGGCCCTGCCTGCGCTCATCGAAGCCGCCGAGGTCGGGTGGCCGGGAGGAGAGCGTACCCCGATGACCACCGAGACCTCCAGCCCCGGGAGGCGGCGCACCGCCTCCGGGATGCGGGCCGTCGCGCTCGCGCTCGCCCTGGGCGCGCTCGCCGCGCCGAGCGGGCTCCACGCGCAGGCCCCCGGACGAGCCGCCGGGAGCGGACGCGGGCCCGACACCCTCGTGTTCCAGGTGGACCCGCTCGTCGTGACGGCGACGCGGGGGCCGCGCGAGGTCTCGAAGATCCCGCAGCCCGTGTCGGTGGTGCAGCGGCGTGACCTCGTCCAGCAGATCCCGAACACGGTGACCGACCTCTTCCGGGCCCTCCCCGGCCTCGACGTGACCGGCGTCGGCGTGAACCAGGGCCGCCCGGAGATCCGCGGCCAGCGGGGCCAGCGCATCCTCCTCCTCGAGGACGGGCTCCGCCTCAACAACTTCCGCCGCCAGCAGGACTTCGGCGAGCTGCCCGCGCTGGTGGACGTGAACGGGGTGGATCGCGTCGAGGTCGTGCGCGGCCCGGCGTCCGTGCTCTACGGATCGGACGCCATCGGCGGGGTGGTGAACATCATCACGCGCACGCCGCAGGCGGAGGGCTTCCACGGGATCAGCTCGCTGCGCTACGGGAGCGTGGAGAGCCAGAAGGCCGGCTCGGCGCGCGTCTTCGGGCGCTCGGGCGCGTTCACGCTGCGCGCGGGCGGCACCCTGCGCGACGCGGACGCCTACGAGGCCCCGGCGGGGAGCTTCGGCGCGATCACGCTCGACCGGGAGGTGCTGGTGCAGGGCACGGGCGTGCGCGACCGCGCCATGGACGTGCGCCTCGGCTGGGAGCCGGAGGGTCATCACTCCACGTACGCGAAGTTCGAGACGTACACGGCCGACGACGCGGGCTTCGGGAGCGTGGACCCCGCGGCCTACGCGCCGGACCAGCCCGACATCCGCATCACCTACCCGAAGCAGCGCTGGTCGAAGCTCACGGCCGGCTACCTCGGCCGCGACCTCGCCACGCCGCTCGCCGACCAGGTGTCCATCCAGGCCTACGGGCAGGACAACGAGCGCAACCTGGACTTCGCGCTCGACCAGGCGCTCGGCCCGGGCGCCAGCCTCTCGATCCTCCAGCAGAACTACACGAACATCCGCACCTACGGCATGCGCGCCGAGGCGAGGAAGCTCGCGACCCCGGGGCTGCTCTTCACCTACGGTGTCGATGCCGTGCGCGAGCGCGCCGAGGGCACCGACCACAACAGCACCACCGTGGTGGGCTTCGGGCCCACGCAGGAGGAGTCGAGCGACCGTCCGCAGCTCCCCACCTCGACCTTCCTCACCGCGGGCGCCTTCGCGCAGGGTGAGATCCAGGCCACCGACCGGCTCTCCTTCGTGGCCGGGGGCCGCTACCAGACGGCGCACGCAGAGACGTTCGCGACGCCCGGACTGGAGGACCTCCAGCCCACGACGATCACGGACGGGACGTTCGTCGCGGCCGTCAACGGGCTCTACGAGCTGGGCGGCGGGCTCTCGCTCGTCGCGTCGGCGGGGCGGGCGTTCCGCTCGCCGAACCTGATCGAGCGCTTCTTCGACGGGCCGACGCCCGAGGGCTCGGGCTACCAGGTGGCCAATCCCGACCTCAAGGCCGAGACCAGCTTCAACGTCGACCTCGGGATGCGCTACCGGAACGACCGCGTGTCGCTGGAGGCCTTCGGCTTCCGCAACAAGATCAACGACGGCATCCGCATCGCGCCGCTCGACTACGAGGTGCAGGGCCAGGCCGCGTACCAGAACACGAACGTCGAGAAGCTCGTCTTCCGCGGCGTGGAGGTGAACGGGCGCGTGGCGGTTGCGGGCGGGCTGTCCGTGAGCGGCAACTATTCGAGGATGGACGCGAAGGACGCGCTGAACGCGGAGAACCCGGTGGGCGAGTCGTTCAGCTCGAAGCTCGCCGGCACGCTGCGCTGGGAGGATCGCGCGGACCGCTTCTGGGGCGCGTGGGAGATCCGGCACAACGGCGACCGCAAGGACGTCGCGCTCGTGGACAACCCGATCGGGGAGGTCCTCCCGGCGTTCACCGTCCAGGACCTGCGCGGCGGCGTGACGGTGCTGCGCACCGAGGGCGGGCAGGTGCACCGGCTGAGCGTCGCGGTGACGAACCTGACGAACGCGCTCTACGCGGAGTTCTCGAACGTGTCGTTCTTCCGGCCCGAGCCCAAGCGGAACGTGACGCTCACCTGGGCAGTGTCCTTCTAGACCAGGGCCGGGAAGGATGCCTGTCTTCGTCTCGTTCATCCCGATCGCGACCACGATCGTCGCGGCCTTCTTCGCGCCCGTCGTCTTCCGCCGGTGGCGCGAGCGCCGCTCGGGCCCGCACCTGCTGTGGTGGTCGCTGGGGATCGCCGTGTACGGCATCGGGACGCTCACGGAGTCGCTCACCACGCTCTTCGGCTGGCACGAGGCGGTGTTCCGGGCGTGGTACATCTCGGGGGCGATCCTCGGGGGCGCCCCGCTCGCGCAGGGCACCGTCTACCTGATGTTCTCGCGCAAGCTGGCCAACCGGCTGTCCGCGGCGCTCGTGGCGGCCATCGTCATCGCGTCGGTGGCCGTGCTCCTGAGCCCCATCGACCCCGCGCTCGTGGAGCCGCACCGGCTCACCGGCCGCGTCATGGAGTGGCACACCGCGCGGCTCTTCAGCCCGTTCATCAACAGCTACGCAGCGTTCTTCCTGATCGGCGGCGCCATCGTGTCGGCGTGGCGCTTCCGGAAGGACGCCTCCGCGCGTCACCGCTTCATCGGCAACGTCTGCATCGCCGTGGGTGCGCTCCTTCCGGGGATCGGCGGAACGGCCACGCGCTTCGGCCACACCGAGATCCTCTACATCACGGAGTTCCTCGGGCTGGTGCTGATCTGGATCGGCTACCGCTACAACGTCATGCCGGGCGGGCGGGGTGCGCCTGCCGGCAAGGACGGCCGGACCGTCGGGTCGACGGCCTGAGCGCCCGGCTCAGTGCCGCCCGCGACGGTTCGACTTGAAGATCTTCCGGAAGTCCGGAATCGCGGGGTCGAAGGGCGGCGACGGCTGCGGGGGCGGCGGGACGCGGGGCGGCTCGGGCGTGCACGGCGGCTTCGGGAACTTGAGCGGCTGCTTCCGGTCCCTGGGTGCGTTCTGTCGTTGATTCTTGGCCATGGCTCGTCCTCCTGCGCCGCGCTGCGTTGTCCTCTAGTACGCGGCTGGGGTGGCGAAGGGTTCAGAAGAAGACCGAGAGCGCGACGTAGCCGAGGAACGGCACCGGCCCGTACTCGGACGCGAGCCCCGTGACCGGGTCGACGGCGCCGGCTCCGGCCCCCACGAAGACGCCTGCGCGCAGCGACGCCGAGGACGTCACCGACCACGACGCCCCGGGCGACAGGAGCGCGCTCCCGTCCACCAGGTTCACCAGCGCCATCACGTCGGTGGACACGAGCGGGTGGATCTGCCAGCTCGCCTGGGCGGCCGCGGTCCATCGGCCGAGCGTCTGCATCTCGCCGTGCACGTGCGGCTCCGACGTCGATGCGTCGAGGAGGCCGGAGGCGCTCGCGGCCCCGAAGCCGTCGTACTGCACCTCCACGACGGTGTAGAGGTCGCGGCCGGAGATCGAGAAGCGCCGGTCCGCGCCCACCGCGGCCCGTGCCGTGGCGAACCCGTCCTGCGCCCGGCGGATCGAGACGGAGCCGCGGAGCGCCGTGGCCCCTGCCGCGCCGGTCGCGAAGAGCGCCCCCGCGGCGTCGTCGTGCACGACGCCGCCCCACCCGCCGAACGCCCATCCCCCGCGTGACGTCTGGGCGCGGGCCACGGCAGTGAGCGTGGTGCCGGCGGCCGTCTTCGTGGGGCGCACCACGCCCTCCAGCTCGGTGAACGGCCCGGGGAAGGCCCGGACGCGCACGGCGTCCACGCCCCCCCGGTACTCGCGGAACGGGTCGGACGGATCGAAGGGGGCGAACGGGTCGGAGGGCGTGAGGAAGAGCGTGGTCGCCCAGGAAATCGCCTGCCGCCCCACCACCACGGACACCGGCCCCGCGTCGAAGCCGACGCTCAGCCGGTCGAAGCGGTGGCGCCAGGCGCCGCGCGAGGTCGACCGGATCTCCCAGTCGGTGCCGAGCCAGTCCTGCGTGCCCGCGGCCGCGCCGCCGGGCGTGGTCACGCCGATCCCACCGCCCGGTGGGGTGCGCGTCAGGAGGTGCTCGTAGGCCACGTCCACCGTGAGCGGCCCGGACGTCCACGTGGGCATGATCCGGACGCGGCCGAGGAGGTTGCTGCCTGATGGGCCGAAGCCGGACGCCCCCGCGTAGGTGCCCACGCCCAGCGCGTAGCCCTTCACCTGGAGCTGGCCCGCGACGGGGCCCGCGCCGGCCGCGAGGACGAGCGCCGCCGCGAGGATCGGGCCGCGCGCGCGGGCCCGGCCCAGCGGACGGCCGTGGCCGCACCCGGTCATCGCGCGGCCGGAGGCGGCCCCCGCCGCTCGTCGGACTCGATGCGCCCGTCCACCAGGCGCACGAGACGGCGCGCCCGCTCCATGACGCGAGGGTCGTGCGTGGAGAACACGAAGGTGGTGCCATGCTCCCGGTTGAGCCGCTCCATCACGTCGAGGAGCGCGTTCGAGGTCACGGAGTCGAGGTTCGCGGTGGGCTCGTCGGCGAGCACGAGGGCGGGGTCCCCGATCACGGCGCGCGCCACGGCGACGCGCTGCTGCTGGCCGCCCGAGAGCTTCGCGGGGCGGCGGTCCTCCAACCCCTCGAGCCCGATCTCGGCGAAGAGCGCCAGCACGCGCCGGCGGCGCTCCTCGGCGGGGACGCCGCGCAGGAGGAGCGTGAACTCCGCGTTCTCCAGGGCGGACAGGACCGGGAGGAGGTTGTAGGCCTGGAAGACGAACCCGATCCGCTCGAGGCGCAGGCGCGCGAGCTCCCTTGCATCCATCGCGGTGAGCTCGCGGTCGTCGATCCAGATGCGCCCGCGCGTCGGCCGCGTGAGGGTGCCCAGGAGGTTGAGGACCGTCGTCTTCCCCGAGCCGGACGGCCCGGCCATCGCGACGAAATCACCCGAGGCGACCTCGAGCGTGAGGCCCCGGACCGCCTCGACCGGGGTTGGCTCCTGCGGGTAGATCTTCCAGACGTCCTCGGTGCGGACGGCGGGGCGGGATCCGTTCGTTGCGCTCATTGCTCGAACTTCATGGCTTCGGCGACGTCGAGACGCGTCGCACGGAACGCCGGATAGAGGGAGGAGAGCGTCCCGATCACGACGATGGACGCCACGGACACCACGACCTGTTGGAGACGGAAGATGGGCACGACCACCGGGTTCATGATCCCGCCGGACACGGTCATTCCCTGCGTGAGCGCGCCAAGGTTCAGCCCGTCGTGGAAGAGGCCCCAGGTGAGGGCGAAACCGATGACCATGCCGACGAGCCCGGCAGCGGCCGTGAGGAAGAGCCCCTCGCCCAGCACCACGAGCCCGGTCTCGCGGCCCGTGAGCCCGAGCGCCTGGAGGATGCCGAACTCGCGCTTGCGGCCGAGGACCGACATCATGACGGCGTTCAGGATGGCGAGCGCGATGATCGCGAAGAGGACGACGTTGAAGACGTAGGCCCCGTAGTCGTCGATGCGGACCGCCGCGTCCATCTCCGGGGACGAGCGGCGCCACCCCAGGACCCGGATCCCGTCGTCGCCGTTCAGCGCCCGATCCAGCTGCGCGACCGCTGCGTCGGTCTCCTGGGAGCGGTCCACGAGCACCGCCACGGTCGTGAGCGCGCCCGGCACGCCCAGCCACCGGCGCGCGGTCTGGAGCGGCACCTGCACGAGTCCCTCGTCGAGCTCCTGGACGCCCGTGTGGAAGGTGCCGGCCACCCGCATCATCTGCCCTTCCACCTCGCCCGAGGCCGCCTGCGCGGTGAGGACGAAGCGGTCCCCGACCTTCAGGTCGAGCCGGTCCGCGAGCTCCTCGCCCACGAAGGCGCGCAGCCGATCGCCGGCGTCGAGGTAGCGTCCGTCGCGGAGCTGATCCGGGAGGATGGAGAAGCTCCTCTCCCGGGCGGGGTCCACGCCCTCGATGCTGACCGGCAGCGCCGACGTGGCCGAGCTGGCGAGGCCGGTCACTGTGAGGTGCGGCGCCCAGTCCCGGACCTGCGCCGCCACCTGCGGCTCCTGGAGGGCACGCATCACCGCGTCGACACGGGTCGAGTCGAGGCGGTGCTCGAGCCTTCCGGTCTCCAGGTAGTCGGGTGCCTGGATGGCCACGTGGCCGCTGCCGAGCCGGACTGCGGAGTCGATCCACTGCTCGTGCAACCCGTCGCCGATCGCGCGGAAGAAGATCAGGAGGGCGAGGCCCAGCGCCATGGCGGTGGCGGTGAGGATGCTCCGGCGGGCGTTGCGGCCGACGCTTCGGAGCGAGAGCAGGAGGAGCGCCCGCGCCTTCATCGGTCCGCCAGGGCGTCGGCGGGCGGCACCCGCGTGGACTTCCAGGCCGGGTACACGGCCGCGAGCACCGAGGTGAGGAAGAGCGCCACCGCGCTCGTCACGGGCGCTTGCACGGAGTACTCCACGCGCAGGAGCGGCCGCCACTGCGCGCCACTCCAGGAGAAGCTCCCGACGATCGCGCTCAGGTCGGGAGGTGCGTTGTGCCACCACCACATGACCGGGGCGGTGATGAGCATGCCGGCGCCGAGCGCAAGCGCGCCGAGGAGGATCCCCTCGTACACGACCTCACGCCCCACGCCGAAGGCGGTGGTGCCCAGCGCGCGTACCACGGCGAGCTCCTTCTTCCGCTCGAAGGTGGCGATGATCATCGTGTTCGCCACGCCGAAGACCGCCATCCCGAAGACGATGAGGACGATGAGGAGGTTCCAGGCGCGCATGAGGTCCACGGACTGTGCGAGCTCCGGGCGGAGCCGCCTCCACGAGCGCACGTCCAGGGGCGGGCCGGCTCCCTGGAGCCGTTCGTCGAGATCGCGGGCGACGTCGTCGATGGCCTGCGGGTCCACGACGTCCAGCGCGACCTCGTGGATCTGGTCGGCGCCCATGGCCAGGAGCCGTTGCAGGTCCGGCAGCGGGAGGACGGCGTAGGACGCGTCGACGGACGGCGTCCCCGAGTGGAAGATCCCGACGAGCGTATAGAGCTCGTTGCCGAGCGACCCGTCGACGGCAGGCGCGACCAGCACGATCTCGTCTCCGAGCTCCACCTGGAGCTGGCGCGCCATCTCGGACCCGAGCACGACCTCGTGGGCGCCCGCGTCGGGGACGCGTCCTCCGTCGAGCGTGGAGAGGAGGGTCGTGACCTTGGGCTCACGCTCCGGATCGATCCCCAGCAGGAGTCCCGCCTCGGTCCGGTCGCCGGCGGATACCAGCCCTCCGCCGTAGAGGCGCGGAGCCGACGCGACCACGGCGGGGTCCGCGTCGATGCGGGCCAGGATCCCGTCGACGTCGGTCCCGGCGTCGCCTCCGATCGTGCTGTACATCTTCCGATCCGGAAGGTACCCGGGCGCGTGCACCTGGACCTGCCCGCTCAGCAGGCGGGTGCCGTTGTCGATGAGCTCCGCGATCATGCCGTCGTCGAGTCCCACCATGACCACGGCGGCCAGGTAGCCGAAGGCGAGCCCGGACGCCGTCACGAGCGTGCGGCCGCGATTGCGCCACAGGTTGCGCCAGGCGACGTGCCACCAGACGGCGTCGCGCCCAACCACGTCAACGACCCTGGGCCCGGAGGTTGCGCAGGCTGAAGAAATCCGGGCTCAGCCCCACGTCGAAGTCGAGGTCGTGGTAGATGAGCGCGGTGCTCTCGTCGGGCTTGTCCCGGGGCACGACGAGCATCTGGCCCGGTACCAGGCGGCCACCCATGCGCGTGTAGTTCGAGAAGGTCATCGTGCGCACCAGGGTGCCGTCCTCGTCGTAGTAGCGCACCCAGGTGGGCATGAGGTCCTCCTTGCGCACCTGCTCCTCGATGCGGCCCCACACCACCGGGGCCTCCGGCTTCGGCGTGAGGTTGAACTCCCACACCTTCGTCCCGTCGCGGGCGCCCTCGAAGGCGATCTCGATGTCGTAGTCGTCGATGATGCGGCTCTCCTTCACGAGGTCGTCGTTGGTGAAGTGCGAGCCCATCCACGAGCCCATCATGAGGGACGGGGGCACCTTGATGGTCCGGTCGACGCGAGGCAGGTAGTTCCACACCTCCTGGCCTGCCTTCAGCGTGGCCGTGCCCGCCTCGCGGGACGGCGCGGTGACGCGCACCAGCGAATACTGCGTGCCGAGCGACCACACCTCCATCTCGAGGCTGCGCGACCAGTGCTCGGTGTTGATGCGCATCTCCATCTTGCCGTGGCTGGACTCCCCGCGCATGAGGCGGTCGACGCGGTCGATGATCTCCTGGGCCGTCTGGGCTCTGGCGGGCACCGCGGCCAACGCGGTCGCGAGGAGCGCCGCGACGAGGGCGATCGGGCCCGGGGTGCGACGTGTGGGGACGGGGCAGTGGAGGGACATCACGGGGACTCCTGGGCATGCTGAGCCGCGAGAAGCAGCTCGGTGAATCGGGTCCAGACGAGATCGAGGCGGTCGTGGTCGCCCATCGCGAGATGGTGGAGCGCGAGCCCGTCCAGCATGACCTCCACCATGCGCGCGGTGACCTCGGCGTCCTCTCCGGGACGGAGCCGCGGGGCGATCGCCCGCACCGTTCGGCGGTGCATCTCGAAGGCGCCGCGCGACAGCCGGTCGCGGAAGCGCTCGTCGAACATCCCCTTCACGAAGAAGACGAAGTAGGTCCGAAGGAACGCCTCGTGATCGACCAGCGCGTGCATCTCCGCGGCGAAGCGGCCGAGCAGGTCGGCGAGCGTGGGGTCGTCGCTCGCGACCTCGCCGAGGAACTCGAAGAAGATCTCCTCGAGCGCGGCCAGGGGGATCTCGTCGAGCGTATCGAAGTGGTGGAACAGCGTGGCCTTGCTCATCCCCACCTCACGTGCCAGCGCGGATGCCGTGAAGCGATCCGGGCCCTCCCGGCCCATGAGCGCCACGGCGGCGTGGAGGATGCGGGTGCGCGTGCTCGGCTCGTCGTCCATGTCGGGGACGCTAACATTGACCGATCGGTCGGTCAACCCTTCCGGGGCCTTGTCTCTCCCTCCGCCTTCCGCTCTTGTTCTGAGTGGTGCGAGATGCACCTGGAGCCCCTCCGACCCTCGATCGTCGGCATGCTTTCTCGAACAACGGGAGCGGTGGCCGTCGCCCTCTGCCTCGCCGTTCCCACCGCGCGTCCCGTCCGTGCCCAGGAGGTCGCGCTCCTCTTCGTCCACGCCGCCTCGCCGAACGCCGAGCTGTCCGCGCCGACCGGCTTCGGGCTCGCCGGCACGGTCGAGGTCCGGAGCTGGCTGCTCCAGGCGGCCTTCGCGCGCTACACGGACGAGACGTTCAAGCCCGGGGTTGTGTGCCGGGTTTACTCCCCGCGGATCGACTGCGGCCCCGAGGAGGTCGAGACGAGCACGGCCCTGGGGGGCCTGCGGCTCGAGGTGATGAGGGCGTGGCATCCCGCCCAGGCCCTCCGGGTCGGCGTCGGCGGCGGCGTGAGCTTCAGCGCGCTCTCGGCCACCGCCGACGGCGTCTCGGGCCGGCGAGCGGACATCCACCTCCCGAACGCCGGACAGCTCGGGGTTCTGGGCCTGGTGTCGGTGGACGTGGCGCCTCTTCCCGGCCTCCCCCTGCGCCTGCGCGGCAGCTACGCCGCGCACCTGGTGCGGTTCCGGGGGTGCGTCGACCCGGAGGATCCGACGGCCAGCTCGAACGTGCCGTTCTGCGGCGACCAGCGGTTCGACGAGCTCTCGGCGGGTATGACGTGGGTCCTGCCCCGACGGTGAGGCGGCGCGGTCGGGCCCCATCCCCGGCACTCCTCACGCTCGCGCTCGCCGCGCAGGCGTGGGGAGCGCCTCCGTGTGCGGCGCAGCGGGTCGCCGTGCAGGCGGTCCACGCGTCCTCGCACAACGTCGAGCTCCCCGAGTCCGGCGGGTTCGGGGTGACCGCAGAGGTGGACGTGCGCGATTGGCTGCTGCGCGTGGACTACGTCCGCTTCCGGGACCACACGCGGAAGCCCGGCCTCGTGTGCAACGCTCCGGGGTACGGCTGCGGCCCCGAGGAGGTGGTCAGCTCCGTGGCGCTGGGGAGCCTGCACCTCGGCGCCGAGCGCGCCCTGCGCCTCGGCTCCCACCTCATCGTCGGCGGCGGGGCCGGCGTGAGCTTCAGCGCGCTGTCCGTGACGGCGACCGGGGTCTCCGGACGGCGCGCCTTCGTGTACACGCCGAACGAAGGCATGCTCGGGTACCTGGGGCTCGTCTCGCTCGAGGTGGTCCCGGTGCCCAGCCTCCCCGTGCGGCTGGTGGGCACCTACCAGGCGCACTGGGTGCGCTTCCGCGGCTGTCGCGACCCGTCCGAGCCCACGGCCGGCGCGACGCCGTTCTGCGGCGACGACCGCTTCCAGGAGCTCATGGTGGGGCTCGCCGTGGACCTCTCCGCGATGCGCGGCGGCTGAGGGAAGCCGGGCGGTCGCCCGCTGCCCTGCAGGCTCTCAGCTGCGGTCCGGCTCGCGGGCCCGGGCGACCGCGGCGTCGATCGCGCGGGCGAGGGCCTCGCCCCGGAAGCCACGGCGGGCCAGGTACCCGTTCAGACGGCGCCGCGCCTTCTCGGCCTCGGGAGCGCCCCTCGGGGCGGCGAGCGCCTTCAGCGTGGCGGCACCCTGACGCCTGAGCCATCCGTCCACGACCCGATGGGCGAGATCGGATTCGCTCACGGCCTCGTCCTCGAGGACGTCTCCCACCACACGCTCGGCGAGCTCCGGCTGCACGCCCTTCGCCCTCAGCTCCTGGGCGAGGCGCGTGGGCCCGCGCGGTCGGTGCCGGAGGCGGTCGCGGACGAAGGCCTCGGCCACGGCGGCGTCGTCGAGGAGCCCCCTCGTCTCGAGACGGTCGAGCGCGTGGTCCACGCGCGCCGGCTGGAATCCCTTGCCGATGAGCCTGCGGCGGAGGTCGGAGCGGGTGCGGGCGCAGTGGGAGAGGAGCGTGAGGGCAGCGTCGCGGATGCGGACATCCGCGTCGGCGTCGAGGAGATGGTGGCGCCGGTTGGCGGGGAGATCGTCGCCGACGCCGAGCGCCAGGTGCTCGAGCGCCTCCAACGCCACCTCGAGCGGCTCGCCCCGGTCGAGGTGGATGCGGACGCGGAGCCCGCGCGGGCGCAGGGGCTCGACGCGCTCGATCGTGGGTGCGGGTGCGCGGGAGGGCGGCATCGGCGTCACTCCCCCTTCTGGACGTACCAGCGGCCGTCCAGGAGGTCGTGGTAGAGCGTGACCGGACGGCCGTCGTCGAGGACCACGGCCCGGTACTCCCGGGAGATGGGGGCGCGCCACCACTCGTCGTCGATGCGCCAGTGCTCGCGCACGGCCTCGATCCGGCGGGCCGGCCTCCCGGCGAGGCGGAGGTGCGTCGGCTCGCCCGCCTCGTCCGTGCGCACGTCGACGGGGCGGGGGCTTCCCAGCGGACGGAGGTGCGGGGCGTCGCTCACGGGTCGAAGCTCAGCAGCGCGTGGCGGCGCTCGGGGATCCTCGACCAGGGGTCGACCTCCACCACGCGATAGAGCGGGGAATGTCCTAGACGCAACTTGAGCTCTTTGACCGCATCTTTAAGGGAGAAAGGAACTTCACCACGTGCGAGATCCCGTCCGCCTGCCGCCCTGCCCCCCGCCTCCTTCCGATCGAAGAGGTCGGTCTGGGAGGAGGGGGCGCCGAAGCGGGTGAGCTCCACGAGGAGGGTCTCCACGGCCCGCGGAGGGGGAGAGATGGCCATCTTGCCGCGGAGGGGGAAGGCGATCCTGTCCCGCTCGGCGGTGGGCTCGCGCAGGACGGTCTCCACGAACCAGGAGCCGCCCCCCTCCAGGTAGGCGCCCAGCCGCACCGCCGTCACGCTGCGCCCCCGGCGGGCGGGGCGGGACAGCGCGCGCTCCACCAGGCGGTCCAGAGCGCCGTGGAGGGTCTCGGCGAGCCCCACGGGGGTGGGGAAGTCGAGGGAGACCCGTATGGGGCGGGGGCGGTGCCAGGGACGCACCGGGTCGATGCGCCGGCCGGTGGCCCAGGCCAGGGCGCTCCGCCCCTCTTCGCCGAACTGGGCGATGAGCGAGGGCTCCGGGAAGCGGCGGAGCGCGCCCAGCGTGGCGACGCCCAGGCGCTCGAGCCGCTGGACGGCGAGCGGATCCACGGGAAGGGCGGCCACGGGGCACGGGGCCAGGAAGGAGGAGAGCTCCTCCTCGGAGACGATCGTCGGCTCCCCCGGCCGCGCGGAGGCCGCTGCCACCCATGCGCCGAACTTCCCCGGCGCCATCCCGGCGCGGGTGGCCGCCACGAGCGGGGAGGGGAGGATGCGGAAGAGGGAGCGCAGCGCGCGCTCCGCCTGTCGGGGGGGCGAGCCGTAGAGCCGGCCCAGCCCGTCCATTCCCAGGAAGACGCGCCCGCGCCCGGCGGGCTCCACCACGGGGGTGAGCTCGGACAGCACCTCGAGCATGGCCTCGGTGGCGGCGTCGTAGTGCGCGGGATCGGGCTCCAGGAGGGTGAGGGAAGGACAGAGCGACACCGCCTGGGAGACGAGCTGCCCCGGGCGCACCCCGGCGTCGTGCGCCCGCTCGGAGACCTGCCAGACGGTGCGACGGACGCTCTCCCCGGCGGAGAGGAGCGCCACGGACGCGCTGTCGAGCTCGGGGGAGCGCACCAGCTCGAGGCGCAGCTCGAAGGTGGGGAGCCAGAGGCAGAGCGCCTGGCGGCTTCCGCTCGCGACGGCGCTCCCCTCGGCGTTCCACCCGACGGGGCTCCCGGTGGGGCTCCCGGCGGGGGTCCTGGCGAGGCTCCATCCATGCGCGGCGTCCCTGGGGTTCGTGGTTCCCTGGCTCCTGGAATCCCACCCGATGACCGGGTGGGCGGGAACACCATAGGCACGCTGCCGGGGCTCGGACATGGATGGACGGGACATGAGGGGACGAAAAAGCTTGGCTCCCCGGGCCTCCGACGTCCTCGCCGTCGAACACGCGCCGCTTCCGGAAACGACACTCGGCCCCATCCCCACATCCCTTCCCATGGCGGGTCGTCGGGCCCGGGGAGCCAATACCGAACAAAAACCGAATCTCGTGCCGAAGATAAGCCGAAGATTTCCCGGTCGCAAGGAGGACGATCGGGAAGGGGGGACCTCCAACCGGCCTTTCCTGTAGAAACAAAAAGCTCCCCCGACATCGGGGTCCCTGCCCGGGCCGTGCTCCACCCCGTGGGGGGGTCCATGAAGCCGCCATCGCTGACGCTGGGCGTCGAGGAAGAGTACCAGGTCGTCGATCCCGACACCTGTCTCCTGCACCCCTACATCACCCGGGTCCTCGAGGAGGGCCGCATCACGGTGAAGGGGATCCAGCCCGAGCTCCACCAGTCCACCGTGGAGGTCGGCACCGAGGTCTGCACGACCCCCCGCGAGATCCGCGCGGAGGTCGTGCGCCTGCGTACCGCCGTCTCCGAGCTCGCGGGCCAGATCGGCCTGTGCATCGTGGCCTCGGGCACCCACCCGATCTCCTCGTGGATCGAGTCCCCCATCACGCCGATGGAACGCTACCTCGGCCTCGAGAACGACCTCCAGGACGTCGCCCGCAGGAACCTGATCTTCGGCACGCACGTACACGTCGGGATCGACGATCGCGCGTTGCTCATCGACACGATGGCGGCGGTCCGCTACTTCCTCCCGCACCTCCTCGCCCTCTCCACCAGCTCGCCCTTCTGGATGGGGCGCAACACCGGGCTCAAGTCGTACCGCACCCGCGTGTGGCGGGAGTTCCCCCGCTCGGGCATGCCCCCCGCGTTCGCGACGTGGGCCGAGTACGAGCACCTGGTCTCGACGCTCGTGCGGGCCAACTCCATGGAGGACCCCTCCAAGCTCTGGTGGGACATCCGGCCGTCGCACTTCTATCCCACGCTCGAGTTCCGCATCTGCGACATGGCCACGAAGGTCGACGAGGTCGTGTGCCTGGCGGCGCTGACGCAGGCGCTCGTGGCGAAGATGTGGAAGCTCCGGCGCGACAACCTCACCTTCCGCTCTTACTCCGTAGAGCTCCTGCGGGAGAACCGGTTCCGGGCGGCGCGCTACGGCCTGGACGGCAAGCTCGTCGACCTGGGGAAGAGCGAGGAGGTCGGTACGCGCGCGATGGTCCGGGAGCTGGTCGCGTTCGTCGACGACGTGCTCGACGAGCTGGGCTCACGCGCGGAGGTCGCGTACGTGGAGCGGATCCTGGAGGAGGGCTCGAGCGCCGACCGCCAGCTCGCGGTCTGGGCCGAGGAGGAGAGCCTCGAGGCGGTGGTGCGTCACCTCATGCGCGAGACGACGGCGGGGTGCCGTCCCCCTCCGGAGCCTCCCCGGGTCCGGCGACCCGATCCAGGAAGCCCCGCACCCGCTCGCCGAGCTCCTCGAGGGTGAACGGCTTGGCCAGGTGCTCGATCGTGCCCACGGGCGCCCGGCGGTCTTCGCGCTCCGGCCCCAGGTAGCCCGACACGTACAGCACGGGCAGATCCTCGCGCTTGGTCCGCAGCCTGCGCACCAGCTCCGGCCCGGTCATCTCCGGCATGACCACGTCCGTGAGGAGGAGGTCGATGGGGTGGGGGCCTCGGTGCGGCCAGAGCTCCTCGTGGATGCGGAGCGCGTCGTCCGGATCCGCGGCCGTGGTCACCCGGTAGCCGAGCCCCCGGAGCGCCTTCGCCGTCCCCTCGCGGACGGCCTCGTCGTCGTCCACCAGGAGGATGTGCTCGCTGCCACCGGGGATCGCGGCGCCCCGCGTCCGCCTCGCCGGTGCCGGGGTGCCGGCCTCGGGCGCCAGGCGGGGGAGGTACACCTGGAGCGTGGTCCCGACGCCGGCCTGCGTGGTCACCCCCACGTCCCCGCCGGATCGCCGCACCATCCCCTGGACGGTCGCGAGGCCCAGGCCGCGCGTCTCACCCCCGTCCCGCGTGGTGAAGAACGGCTCGAAGAGCCGTGCCGAGGTCTCGTCGTCCATCCCCTCGCCGGTGTCGGTCACGCTCAGGAGGACGTACGGCCCGGGCTCCAGCGAGGGGTGCTCGGCCGCGAACGCCTCGTCGACGTCGACCTCCCGCGTGGCCACCACCAGGTAGCCACCGCCGGGCATGGCCTCGCGCGCGTTCACCACGAGGTTGACCAGGATCTGCTGCACCGCGCCCGGGTCGGCGCGCACGACCGTGTTGCCCCGACAGGGCCGCAACACCAGCCGGACGTCGCCGGGAAGGGCATGGCGCAGCAGTCCGCGCGTCTCGACGAGGACCTCGTCGAGGCGGATCGGTGCCGGCTCCCGCGGTGACGGGATGGTGAAGGCGAGGAGCTCCCCCGTCAGGTGGCGGGCGTGCAGGGCGGCGTTCGCGATCGTGTCGAGGTCCGCCTGCGACCGTGCGTCGGACGTCCGACGGCGCATGGCCTCCGCGCTGAGCACCACCGTGGCGAGCAGCTCGTTGAAGTCGTGCGCGATCCCGGCGGCCAGGCGCCCGGCCGCCTCCTGCCGCTGCGCGTTCCACAGTTGCGACTGGAGCGCCTCCTGCTCCCGGCGCGCCTGCTCCTCCTCGCGCAGGTCGCGCACGTACAGGGCCAGGAGCGTCCCCTGGTCGCCGTGCAGGCGCACGGCGCGGAGCTCGACCGGAACGTCCTCCCCCGAGCGCATCCGCCACGTGCGCGGTCGGGGGCTCGAGTCCCGGCACGCCAGGGCCAGCAGGAGATACTCGGCGATGTCCCCCCCGTCCGCGGGGTCGAGCGTGCGGAGCGGTCGTCCGTTCAGCGCGTCGTCGGGCCATCCCATGAGCGTGGCGAGGGCGGTGTTGGCGCGCGCGATCGTCCGGGAGCGCGCGTCGACGACGAGCATGGGGAGAGGACTCCCCAGGAAGAGGCCTTCGAGGGCCCGCTCCCGGGACGGCTGCAACGGGGGGTCTTGTCGCGTGCCGGGGACGCCCATGGCGCGTCGCTCCGCTCCCTTGGGGACCCCTCCAGAGCCGCAAGGGCCGTGCCCCGGCGAACCTCCAGTCCTGGCGCGCCTTCCGGCCTCCGGGAAGCGGCAACGGCGGCGCGCGCCCTGCAAAACGTTGCCAGCCGGGGGCGGGCGTGTGAGCGTTCCCGCATGATCCCGGACCCGTTCGCGCCCTTCATCCGCACCCAGGGCTTCGTGCTCCTCGACGGGGGGCTCGCCACCGCACTCGAGGCGCACGGCGAGGACCTCGACGACCCGCTCTGGTCGGCGCGCGTGCTCCTCGATGCCCCGGAGGTGGTACGGGCCGTCCACCGGGAGTACCTCGAGGCCGGCGCGGACTGCGTCGCGACGGTCACCTACCAGGCGACGTTCGAGGGCTTCGCCGCGCGCGGGATGTCGACGGAGCGTGCCGCGGCGGCTTTCCACGGCGCCGTGGCACTGGCCGTCGAGGCGCGGGACGCGTTCTGGGACGTGCCCGGGCATCAGGTGGGACGCTCGAGGCCGCTCGTCGCGGCGAGCATCGGCCCCTACGGCGCCTACCTCGCCGACGGCTCGGAGTACACGGGCGCCTACGACCTCGACGAGGACGCCCTCCATCGATTCCACCGCGGCCGCTGGCACCTCCTGGCCGGGTCCCGGGCCGACCTCCTCGCGTGCGAGACGATCCCGTCGCTCGCGGAGACCCGCGTGCTCCTGAGGCTCCTGGCGGAGACGCCGGGGTGCTGGGCGTGGATCTCCTTCCAGTGCCGGGACGAGGCGCACCTCGCGGACGGCACGCCGCTCGAGGAGGCCGTTCGCCTGTGCGACGCGGCGGAGCGGATCGCGGCCGTGGGGGTGAACTGCGTGCCCCCGTCGCACGTTCCCGCGCTCCTCGCCCGGGCGCGCTCCGCGACGTCGAGGCCGCTCGCGGCCTACCCGAACTCCGGCGAGACGTACGACGCGGCGACGAAGCGATGGGCGGGAGGCGTCGCGGTCGACGACCCCGCGGTGGCGGCGCCGGGATGGAGGGAGCGGGGCGCGTCGGTTCTGGGCGGTTGCTGCCGCACCGGTCCCGACACCATCCGCCGGATGCGGCGGGCGCTCCTCACCCCTTCCTGAGCTCGACGACGTTCCCGGACACGATCGAGCCGCCCGGCCCCGCCAGGAAGCGGATCACCTCCGCGATCTCCTCCGGCTGGAGCCAGGTGGACCGGTCGGCATCCGGCATGGCGCGCCGGTTGGCCGGCGTGTCGATCGTTGTGGGCGCCACGGCGTTCACGGTGATGCCCGACGGCCCCAGCTCCTTCGCGAGGTTCCGCGTCAGGCTCACCACCGCGGACTTCGCGGCCAGGTAGGCGCTCATCCCCCCCACCGCACCCCCGAGCGCGGCGGCGGCGGCCACGTTCACGATGCGCCCGCCGCCGGAGGCCCGCAGCAGGGGTACGGCGGAGCGCACGGCGAGGAAGGGGGCGGTCGCGTTCGTCTCCCACATGCGCCGCCACGTCGCGGGATCGGTCCCGTCCACGGGGGCCATCGCGAACCCGCCCACGAGGTTGCAGAGGAGGTCGAGGCGACCGTCCCCGGCCCGCACGCCCTCGAAGAGCGCGTCCACGGCGTCCGCATCGACCAGGTCCACGCGGTGGAGCGCGAGCCCCTCCGCCGCTCCGATACGCTCACCCAGGCGGACGTCCTCGCCGTCGAGCAGCCACGGAACGTGCACACGCCATCCGTCCGCGAGCAGCGCCCCGACCACCGCGCCTCCCAACGCTCCTGCTCCTCCGGTCACGACCGCCACGCTCGTGCTCATGTGCGCTTGCCCCCCTCCTCGAAATCCGAATAACTTCCGGGCTCTTCGGCCTCCCGCTCGCCCCGGGCGAGGGCCACGAAGGTCCCGACACGGCCCCGGACGACACGCCCGGGACGAATCGCGGGTCGCGCGGGAGCGCGTTCCGCCTCCTCCGAACCCCCGAGCACGCCATGCAGGTCCGCTTCCACGACTCCGACCCGCTCGCCCACGACGCGCCCCTCCTGGTCGTCGGGGTCGCGGAAGGCGTCGCCGCCCCGCAGGGGTTCCTCGCCCGGCTCGACGAGCACCTCGGTGGCGCGGTCGCGCGCGTGCTCCGTTCGGGCGACGTGCGCGGGAAGGCCAAGGACGAGGTCGTGCTCTTCGCGCGTGACGATGCCGGGCCGCGCCGGGTGGCCCTCCTCGGGATCGGGAAGGCGCCGTCGTTCGACGCCGAGCAGGTGCGACGCCTCGCCGGCCGGGCCGTGCGGCTCGCGGAGCGGCTCGGCGTGGACGCGCTCTCGCTCCGCCTCGGGGCCGAGGGGCCGGCCGACGAGGCCGAGCGGGGCCAGGCGGCCGCCGAGGGCGCGGTGCTGGCCGCGTGGCGCTTCACGGAGCTGAAGCGGCCGCAGGCCGACGATGCCCAGGTGCCCGTGGAGACCGTCGACCTCTTCGGAGAGGGGGACGCGGGGGCGCTGGCAGAGGGTGCGCGCGTGGGCGAGATCGTGGCGCGCGGGGAGAACTTCGCCCGGACGCTGCAGTCGCGGCCCGGCAACGTCGCGACCCCTTCGCACCTGGCCGCCGAAGCCGAGCGGATGGCGGGCGAGGTCGGGCTCGGCTTCTCGGTGTTCGACGAGGCGGCGATGCGGCGCGAGGGGATGCACGCGATCCTCGCGGTGTCGGCCGGCTCGACGGAGGAGGCCCGCCTCATCGTGCTCGAGCATCGCGGGGGCGCGAAGGGTGACGCGCCGCTCGTACTGGTGGGGAAGGGGCTGACCTTCGACGCCGGGGGCATCTCGATCAAGCCGGCCGCGGGGATGGAAGACATGAAGTACGACATGTCCGGCGGCGCGGCGGTGATCGCGACCATGCGGATCGTGGCGGAGCTGGCCGTTGCCGCGAACGTGGTCGGGCTCGTCCCGTCCTCGGAGAACCTGCCCTCGGGGAGCGCGGTCAAGCCGGGCGACGTGATCCAGACGCTCGCGGGCAAGACGGTCGAGGTGATCAACACGGACGCGGAGGGACGGCTGATCCTCGCGGACGCCCTCACCTGGGGCGCGCGCATGAAGCCGGCCGCGATGGTGGACTGCGCGACGCTCACCGGAGCGGTGGTGATCGGGCTCGGGCACCACGCGGCCGCGGTGATCGGGAACGACGAGAGGCTGATCGAGGAGCTCCGGGGGGCCGGGACCCGGTCGGGAGAGCGCTGTTGGCCCCTTCCGCTCTGGGACGAGTACAAGAAGCAACTGGAGAGCGAGACCGCCGATCTGATGAATGTCGGGGGTCGTCCCGCCGGGTCCATCACGGCGGCGTGCTTCCTCTCGGAGTTCGTCGGAGACACGCGTTGGGCGCATCTCGACATCGCGGGCACCGCCTATGGCGACGGCAAGCTCCCGTACCAGCGCAAGGGCGGCTACGGCTTTCCGACGCGGCTGTTGACGGAGTGGATCAGGAGCCGCGTCGGCTGAACGTGGTCCAGCCGTCGAGCGCGCCGCGACGCTTCCCGGTCGCGGCCGCCCCATCCCGCCTCCTCCTCGCGGCCCTCCTGGCCTGCGCTCCAGCGCCCCTCGCGGCCCAGGTGAAGCCGGACACCGTGCGCGCCGACACGCTCGCCGCGGACTCGGTGCTCCCACCCCTCCGCCCCATGGCGGACTCGCTCCCCGGGAGCGATACCACCCAGCCGGACACGATCTTCTACAACCTCCCGACGATGGACCACCGTCCTGCGCACGGATGGGAGAGCGGGGCGTGGAGCTGGAGCCACGACGAGATCCTGGCGTCGGGCGCCGCCACGCTCGTCGACCTGCTCGAGAGGGTCCCCGGGATGGTGGCGCTGCGCGCCGGAGACTTCGGCACCCCCCGGACCGTCACGGCGTTCGGCCTCGGCGCCGGGCGCATCCGGGTGTTCCGGGACGGCTTCGAGGTCATCCCGTTGGCCGGGGGAAGCGTGGACCTCCAGCGCGTCGGCCTCGCGGGGATCACCGGGGTGCGGCTGGAGCGCTCCCCCGACGAGATCCGCATCTACCTGGACAGCTTCACCTTCGACGACGGGCGGGCCTACTCGCTCGTCGAGGCGGGCACGGGCGACCTCAACACCAACATCCTGCGCGGGATGTTCGCCAACCCCACCGCGCTCGGAGGCGATCTCGCGCTCGCGCTGGAGCGCACCGACTCGCGCGGGGCGCGCGGCAACGAGCAGGGGTACGACCAGGGCACCTGGCTGCGCTACCAGCTCCACCGCGGCGACGCGGCCGGGATCGCGGTCGACTACCGGCGCATGACCAGCCAGACGGAGGCCGCCCCGTACGCCGCCAAGGTGACCCGCTCGGACCTCGTCGTGCGCGGCCGGGTGGCGCTTCCGGGCGGCTTCGCCGGGGAAGCGTACTGGGGGCGCTCCTCGCACCACGTGGAGGACACGGACAGCGCCTACCTCACGGAGGGGGGGCGCCGCTCGCAGCTCGGGGTGCGCGCGGCCTGGGCGATGGACGGGTTCTTCGGGGAGGCCGCGTACCGGCACTTCGGCGGCGACCAGGACCTGCCGTCGGACCGGATCGACGCCACGGTCGGCGCCGACCTGCCGCGGGTGGGGGGCTTCGTGGCGGACGTGGACCGATCCACCTGGGAAGGCGGGACGACGACGGCGCGGGGGGTGCGGGGATGGACCCGTCCGGTCCTCGGGTTCTCGGCGTTCGGGTCGTGGGCGTCGGGCACCTACGGGGGGAGGACCCATCCCCTCCTCGACGTCGTCCCTCCGCCGAGCACGGACTCGGCCGCGACACCCCTCCCGGAGCCCGCCCCCCCGATCTTCCGCGTCACCGACCGGACCACCTCGCGTTACGGCGTGCAGTGGGCGCTCGGCGCCGTGATGCTCTCCGGAGCCCGCCTCTGGCTGGAGGCCGACTCGCTCCTCCCGGTGGGCATCGAGCCGGATCGCGGCGGGCCGGCCATCGCGGCCGGCGGGGGACACCAGGGGTGGGAGGCGGCGGCCAGCCTTCCCCTCCCGATCCTGCGGGGGTTGCACGTGGAGGGCTCCTACCAGGAATGGGCGCGTCCCTGGTCCTACATGCCGGCCCGCATCTATCGGGGTGCCGCCGTCTACCACCGCACCTTCATGGAGTCGGGGAACTTCGAGATGTGGGTCGACATGGGAGTGGTCGGGCGCGACGAGATGACCGTGCGCCAGCTCGTGGACGACGGGACCGGGACGGGGGACCTCGTGTACGGAGCCGTCCCGTTCTACCAGAGCTGGTACGGGCGCCTCCAGCTGCGCATCGTGACCGTGCGGATCTTCCTGGGGTGGGACAACTTCACGATCCGCCGCGACCTCCAGGACTTCCCGGACCGCCTCCTGCCAATCACGCGCGCCTTCTACGGCATCCGCTGGACGATGTGGAACTGAGCGGCCATGATGCTCCTGTACACCCCCTCGCGTTCCACCGCGAAGTGACTGAGGACCGCCGAAGGCCGCCGCAGGTCAATTGACGGGCCGGTGAGCTCCGGCCACGCCTTCGGGCCCGGGCGCGGAGACATTATGTTACCAGGCTCTGCCGCATACGGCGAGAGAACTCCCCACGGCGCGGAGCCGGGATGATCCGGAGCATGACCGGGTTCGGGGAGGCCGAGCGGGACGATCCCGCCGGCCGCCTCAGGCTCGAGGTGAAGACGGTCAACCACCGCTTCTTCAACGCCAACATCAAGACGCCCCCAGGCTTCGACCGCTTCGAGCGCGACCTGACGGAGGTCTTCCGGGCCCACGTGTCCCGGGGACACGTCGCCGCGTCGCTCTCGATCGACCGGCGCGGCAGCGACATCGCGGGCCTGGTGAGCGTCGACCTGGAGCGTGCCCGGGGCTACAAGGCCGCGCTCGAGGCCGTCCAGAGGGAGCTGGACATCCCGGGGGTGGTCGACCTGGGGATGCTGGCACGCTTCGGAGAGATCTTCCGCGCGCCGGATCCGACGTCCACGCCGCAGGTGGACGCGGAGGTGGTACGGGCGATGGCGGAGGAGGCGATCCTGGGCGTTGTCGCGCTGCGCGAGGCGGAGGGTGCGCGTCTGCACGACGACCTCGCCGGTCGCCTGGACACGATGGCCGGGCACCTCGATGCCGTGGCGGCGCGCGCACCGGAGCGCCTGGTTCGCGAGCGGGATCGGCTCGGCGCCGCGATCCGCGAGTTGACCGAGCAGGTGACGATCGACGAAGATCGGCTCGCGCGCGAGGTGGCCTACATGGCCGAGCGCTGGGACGTCAACGAGGAGATCGTGCGCTTCCGGTCGCACATCGCGCTCTTCCGCGAGGCGCTCGACTCCGACAGCGCCGAGCCGGTGGGGAAGCGGCTGGGCTTCCTCGTCCAGGAGATGCACCGCGAGGCGAACACGATCGGCTCGAAGGCCAACGACCAGGAGATCACCGAGGCGTCGATGGCCCTCAAGGAAGAGATCGAGCGGCTGCGCGAGCAGGTGGAGAACGTCGAGTGAGCCCACTGGGCTACCGTCCGTTCCCCCTCGTGCTCGCGGCTCCGAGCGGCACGGGGAAGACGACGCTGGCCCACGCGCTCGTGGAGCGCTCGCAGGGGTACTGCTTCTCGGTGTCCGCGACGACGCGCGCGCCGCGCGGCGGGGAGCGGGACGGGGTGGACTACCACTTCGTGGGGAGGGATCGCTTCGACGAGATGGTGGCCCGTGGGGAGCTGGCAGAGTGGGCGGAGGTGCACGGGGAGGCGTACGGCACGCCGCGCGTCGAGCTCGAGCAGGCGGCGGAGAAGGGCGAGCACGTGGTGCTCGACATCGACGTCCAGGGCGCGCGCCAGATCCGGCGCTCGGTTCCGGACGCGCTCCTCGTCTTCGTGCTCCCGCCTTCGGTGCGCGCGCTCGTGCAGCGGCTCACGGGACGGGGCACCGAGAGCGGTACGCAGGTGGCGCGCAGGCTGCGCACGGCGCTCGAGGAGCTGCGCGCGGTCCCGGAGTTCGACCACGTGGTCGTCAACGACGAGCTGGAGAAGTGTCTCGCCGAGATCCGAGGCATCGTGCGCGCCGAGTCGCGCAGGACCGCCCGGGCCCGGACGCTGGACAAGGAAGTGGAAGCGATGCGCGCGGAGATCGCGCGCATCCTCGACGACGAGTACGCGAACGTCAGCGGATAGGAGATCGACATGCGAGTGTTCACACCCGCGGAGGTGGCCAAGGGCACCGAGAGCAAGTACCTCGGCGTCCTCGTGGCCGCGAAGTATGCGCGCGAGCTCAACTCCCTTCCCCGTGAGGCCATGCCCATCGGGGAGGAGAAGAAGCTCACGACGCGGTCGCTCGAGGCCCTGACCTCCGGCAACATCGAGTACCGGCTCGTGAAGAAGCGGCGCCGCGAGGAGTAGCGGGCCGCGCGGAGGGCCCGTGAGCGGGTCGCTGGAAGCGCGCCGACCGTGGGTCGGCCGACACGTCGTCCTCGGCGTGACCGGGGGGATCGCGGCGTACAAGTCCGTGCAGGTCGCGCGCGACCTCACGCTCCTGGGCGCCTTGGTGGACGTGGTGCTGACGGCGAGCGCGCAGCGCTTCGTCGCGCCGCTCTCCTTCCAGGGAGTGACCGGACGACGGGCGCTCTGGGACCTCTTCGACGCGGAGGGCGCGGCGCTGCACATCCGCCTGGGGCGGGACGCCGACGTGGTGTGCGTGGCGCCGGCCACCGCCGACTTCCTGGCGCGCGCGGCGCACGGGCGCGCGGACGACCTCCTGTGCACGACCCTGCTGGCGACCAAGGCCCCGGTGGTGGTCTGTCCCGCGATGAACGACCAGATGTTCGCGCACCCCCAGGTGCGGATGAACCTCGAGCACCTTCGTGACAGGCTGGGTTACCGCATCGCCGGCCCGGCGGAAGGGCCGCTGGCGGTCGGCGAGGGCCGGGGACCGGGCCGCATGCTCGAGCCGTGGCAGATCGAGGAGCACGTCGGGCGCGCGCTGGGGCACGACCCGGCCTTCGAGGGACGCACGGTGCTGGTGACGGCCGGGCCGACGCGCGAGCCGATCGACCCGGTGCGCTACGTGGGGAACCGCTCCTCCGGGCGGATGGGCTACGCACTCGCGCAGGCCGCCTGGCGGCGGGGGGCGCACGTCGTCCTCGTGAGCGGACCGAGCGCGCTCCCCGACCCGGAAGGCGTCGAGGTCGTGCGCGTCGAGACGGCCGTCGAGATGAAGGCCGCGGTGGCGTCCAGGCTGCGCGAGGCGGACGCGTCGATCTTCGCCGCGGCCGTGGCCGACTTCCGGCCCGAGGAGCCGCGCGCCCGCAAGGTGAAGCGCGACGAGGAGGGCGACGAGCTGCGCCTCGCGCTGATCGCCAACCCGGACGTGGCCGGCGACACGCGCGACGCACGCAAGCCGGGGAGCGTCGCGGTGGGCTTCGCGCTCGAGACCGACGACCTCGTTGCCCACGCGGGACGCAAGCTCGCGGCGAAGGGCTTCGACCTGATCGTCGCGAACGACGCGACCGAGGAGGGCGCGGGCTTCGAGGTCGACACGAACCGGGTGACGCTCCTCTCCTCCGACGGCGAGCCCGAGGCGCTCCCGCTCCAGTCCAAGCACGAGGTCGCGGAGACCGTGCTGGACCGCATCGGCGCGCGACTGGTGAAGGCATGAGCCCGCAGCGCCCGGACGCCCGGGAGGTCGCACGCCTGCTGCGCCAGCAGCGGGAGATGGGCGGCGCCGAGCTCTTCCTGGACGACGGCACCCGCGCCGGCCTGCTCGAGCTGGCGAACGGAGGGCGCAGGACGGGAGGAAGTGGTTCGGAAGTGGCGGACGCGCAACGCGCACCCTCACCGCCCCGGGCCCCGACGCGGCCCGCGGCGCCCCGACGCCCGGGCACACCGGTTGAACGGCCCGTGGTGGGGGGTGCAGGTGTCGAGGGAGGGCGCGCGCTTCCCGTCCTTCCGGCCTCCTACGAGGCCCTCCGCGACGAGGCGCTCGGATGTACGCTCTGCCGACTGTCCGAGAGCCGCACCCAGGTCGTCTTCAGCGACGGCGTCGTGGACGCGCGCCTCGTGGTGGTGGGCGAGGCGCCCGGCGCGAACGAGGACGCCACCGGGCTCCCCTTCGTCGGCGCGGCGGGGCAGTACCTCGACCTCCTGCTCGCGAGCGTCGACCTGTCGCGCAACGAGTCGGTGTATATCTGCAACGTCCTCAAGTGCCGCCCGCCCGGGAACCGCAACCCGATGCCGGACGAGATCGAGGCCTGCTCCCCGTACCTGCGTCGGCAGCTCGAGCTCATCGCGCCCCGGGCGCTCCTCGCCGTGGGCACCTTCGCGGCGCAGGCGCTCACCGGGGAGCAGAAGCCGCTCGGCCGACTGCGCGGCGAGGTCCACGGCTACCAGGGGATCCCGCTCGTCGTGACGTACCACCCGGCCGCGCTGCTGCGAAACCCCGGATGGACGCGCGACTTCTGGGACGATCTGCAGCTCCTGCGCGGGATCATGGACTAGGGCGCCCGGACACAAGTACGGTGACGCACCGAGAATGGCGATGCGCTCGATCCAGCTAGGCGCGAGGAGAAGGAATAGCAGCGCTATTTCGCCGACGACCAACGACGCTGGGCGCGATGCAGCGCCGTTCGAATGCCACCGTATTTGCGTCCGGGCTGCTAGTCTAGCTGCGGCTCTCGTTATCCACACGACATTCCATGCGCGGGTCGGGACGCCCGACTAGATTGCGGTTCCGAGTCCACCCCCCCGGTCCAAGACCGCACCAGATGGAAGCCACGACCGACTTCGCGCAGGCCGTCTTCGACAGGACGCCGCCTTTCTCCCTGGAGGCGGAGACGGCCGTGCTCGGCGGCATGCTCATCGATCGGGAGGCGGTGTCGCGCGCGGTCGAGCACCTGAACGAGTCGATGTTCTACCGGGAGGCGAACCGTCGGCTCTACCGCGCGATGATCCGCCTCTACGAGCGGGGCGACGTGATCGACGTGATCACGGTCTCCGAGGAGCTGAAGAAGACCGCGGAGATGGACGCCGCCGGCGGCTTCGACTACCTCGCCGCCCTCGTCGACGCGGTGCCCACCGCGGCCAACCTCGAGTACCACGCGCGCATCGTTCGCGACAAGGCGCTGCTCAGGCGCCTGGTCGAGCAGGCCTCGCAGATCATCCGCGACGTGTACGACCAGGGGGAGCGCTCGGTCGAGGAGCTGCTCGACGAGGCCGAGGCCCGGATCTTCCGCGTCGCGGAGAGCCACAACCGCGAGGGCTTCGTCTGGATCAAGGAGATCCTCTGGTCCGCCTTCGAGCACATCGAGAAGCTGCAGGAGTCGGCCGGGGGGATCACCGGCGTGCCGACCGGCTTCCCCGACCTGGATCGCATGACGACGGGCTTCCAGAAGGGGGACCTGGTCATCGTCGCGGCGCGCCCCTCCATGGGGAAGACGTCGTGGGTGCTGAACGTCGCCGCGAACGCGTCGATCGGGCACAGCGTGCCCTCCGCGATCTTCTCGCTCGAGATGTCGTCGGGTCAGCTCGTGCAACGTCTCCTGTGCGCCGAGGGGCGCATCGATGCGCAGAAGCTGCGCAGGGGCCGGCTGAGCCAGGAGGAGCACCAGCGCCTCGCCGCCTCGGCCGGCCACCTCAACACCGCGCCGATCTGGATCGACGACCAGCCCGGGACCAACGTGCTCGAGATCCGCGCGAAGGCGCGCAGGCTGCAGTCCGAGCTGCGTGCGGACGGTAAGGACCTCGGCGTCGTGGTGATCGACTACCTCCAGCTCATGTCCGGTACGGCGCGCGCCGAGAACCGCGTGCAGGAGGTGAGCGAGATCTCCCGCGGGCTGAAGGCGCTGGCGCGCGAGCTCGACGTGCCGGTGATCGCGCTCTCGCAGCTCAGCCGCGGTCCCGAGCAGCGCACGGACAAGCGTCCCATGTTGTCCGACCTGCGCGAGTCGGGCTCGATCGAGCAGGATGCCGATCTGGTCATGTTCCTGTACCGCCCGGAGTACTACGCTCCACCCGAGAAGCGAGAGGAGCTCGAGGGAAAGGCGGAGCTGATCGTGAGCAAGCAGCGCAACGGCCCCACCGGGGTGGTGGAGCTCTTCTTCCAGAAGGCGTACACGCGCTTCGACTCCGTGGCCCGCGGCCCGCGCGACGGCGGCCGGCCGGACGACGACGGGCCCGGCTTCGGACCGTGACCGTGCCCGCTCCGCGACCGGAGCGTGCGACGCGGGTCGGGGTGGCGGTCCCCGCCGCCGGCTCGGGCCGCCGCATGGGCGGTGCCCGCAAGCCGTTCCTCGAGTTGGCCGGTGAGCCGGTGCTGGTCCACGCGCTCCGGCCTTTCCTCGCCGACGCACGGGTGGTCGCGATCGCCGTGGCCCTCGCGCCGGACGACGCGGCGTCCCCCCCGGCGTGGCTCCGGGCGCTCGACGCCCGCATCCGCGTGGTGGCGGGAGGATCGAGCCGCGCCGAGTCGGTGCGGAACGCGCTCGCGGCGCTCCCGGACGACGTGGACGTCGTCGCCGTGCACGACGCCGCCCGCCCGCTCGTGTCCGACGCCGTGGTGGGTCGGTGCATCGACCTGGCCGCGGCGGGCGAGGGCGCCGTGGCCGGATGTCCCGCGGTCGACACCATGAAGGAGGTGGACGGAGAGGGGCTCATCGTGGCCACACCCGTGCGCGCGCGCCTCTGGCACGCGCACACGCCGCAGGTCTTCCCGGCCGAGATCGCCCGGCGCGCCTATGCCGCGGACGCAGGCGCGCTCGCGTCCGCGACCGACGACTCGGCGCTCGCCGAGGCGGTGGGCGCCGTCGTGCGCATGGTCGACGCCGGTCCCGGCAACCTCAAGGTGACGACGCCGGAGGACCTGCCGATCGCCGAGACGATCCTCGCGGCGCGCCGGGGCGGGGGGAAGCGCGGGGCGGGCGCATGAGCGGGATCCCGCGCGTCCTGGACCTGCGCGCCGACCTGGCCGCGGGCGGTGCCGAGCACGCCGGGCTCTCCCTCGCGCTCCGGCCCGTCGTGGACCACCTGCGCGCGGGGGGGCTCCTCGCCTATCCGACCGAGACCGTCTACGGCTTCGGGGCCGCGGCCACGCCGGAAGGCGTCGCGGCCGTGGCGGGCCTCAAGCGTCGCGTGGGGGACAGGCCGCTCCTCGTGCTGGTGCCCGACGCCGACGCGGTCGGGGCGCTCGCGTGGACGGACGAGGCGTGCGAGCTGGCGGACGTCTTCTGGCCGGGCGCCGTGACGCTGGTGCTCGGCGATCCCGGGGGTATCTTCCCCTCCGGGATCCGCAGTCCGGCCGGGAGCGTGGCCGTGCGCGTCAGCCCGCACCCCTTCGTACGGGCCCTCCTCGAGGGCTGGGGAGCGCCGCTGACGTCCACGAGCGCCAACGTGCCGGGCACGGCTCCGGCCCGCTCCGGTGAGGGGGCGCTCGCCGCCGCGCGCGCGCTCGCCGCCGGCGCGGAGATGCTCGTGATCGACGGAGGCACGCTCCCCGAGTCGGGACCGTCGACGATCGTAGATTGCACCGGCACGCGGCCGGTGGTGGTGCGCGAGGGTACCGTGCCCCTCCACCGGCTGCGTTGCGCCCTTCCGGACATCCATGGACGCTGACACCCCTCCCGCCGAGCCGTTCCGGCTCCTCTACGTCTGCACCGGCAACACCTGCCGGAGCCCTCTCGCCGAGGTCATCACGCGGCGGGACCTGGCGACGCGCGGGTGGGGGCACGTCGAGGTGCGCTCCGCGGGCGCGGGCGCGCCCGAGGGAGGCCCCGCGTCGGAGGGATCCCTCGCCGCGGCCGAGCGGCACGGGCTCGACCTCTCCGGGCACCGCTCCGCCCCGCTCGACGAGTTGGCGCTCGCCTGGGCGGACCTGGTCCTGGTGATGTCTCCGAGCCACCTGATGCGCGTGGCGGAGCTCGGCGCGGGCGAGAAGGCGACGCTCCTCGGGTCCTTCGCCGCCGGTGAGGAACCCGATTCGGTGCCCGCCTCCGTACCCGACCCGTTCGGCGGATCCGACGACGAGTACGAGGCCACCTTCGTCCTCCTCGAGCGCCTCGTCGCACGCACGCTCGACCGACTCGCACCGATCCTGGCACCATGACCGTCACCTCGTCCACGCGACTCCTCGCGCTCCTGGGAGACCCGGTCGGCCACTCGCTGTCCCCCGCCATCCAGAACGCCGCCTTCCGCCATTCGGGCGTGGACGGCGTCTACGTTGCGGTCCGCTGCGCGGCCGAGGACCTCTTCAGCTTCATCCGGGCTCTGTCGAAGGCGCGCGGCGGAGGGAACGTCACGCTCCCCCACAAGGAACGGGCGGCTTCGGTGGTCGACGTCCCCTCCGAGTCGGTGCGGCGCACCGGCGCGTGCAACACCTTCTGGGGCGGGCCGGACGGACGCGTCCACGGGGACAACACGGACGTGGACGGGCTGCGGCGCTCCGTACGCTCCTTCATCGGCGACCCTCGGGGGATGCGCGTGCTCCTCCTCGGCGCGGGCGGAGCGGCCAGGGCCACGCTCATGGGGCTCCTCGAGGACGGCGTCGACGAGGTCGTCCTGCACAACCGCAGCGCGGAGCGCGCGCGCGCCGTCGCGCGTCGGATCGGCGGGTCGCGCGCGCGGGTCGCCGCCTTCACCGAGGAGCTCCGTCGTCAGAGCTTCGACCTCGTGGTGAACGCGACACGACTCGGGCTCTCCCCCGAGGACCCCTCGCCGCTGGACTTCCACCTCCTCGAGCGCGCCGGGGCCGCGATGGACCTGATCTACGGCAGGGGCACGACGGGCTTCCTGGCGGCGGCCGAGGCGTATGGCGTGCGCACCGCGGACGGGTCCGAGATGCTCGTGCAGCAGGGCGCGGCCTCGTTCGAGCGGTGGTGGGGCCAGCCGGCACCCGTGGAGGAGATGCGCGAGGCGCTCCTCGAAAGCACGAAGGTGTGAGGGTCGCCGCGCGCGCCGCGGGGTGGGCCGCACGTCGCGCGGGTCCGTGGGCCCGGGATCTCGTCGACCTCCTCCTCCCCGCCGGCTGTGTCGCGTGCGGGAGCTGGATCTCCGGCGGCGACGCCCCGTCGCTGGTGTGCGGCCGCTGCCGCTCGCGCCTCCCTCGCGCACCCTGGCCCCGATGCCCGCGCTGCCATCTACCCCTGGGGACGGGACGTCCCGAGGCGTCGACGTGCAGGGAGTGCGCCGACTGGCCGGACGCGCTCGGGCACGCGCGCTACGCGACGGTGCTGGCCCCACCCGCGGACGCGCTGGTGCACGCCCTCAAGTACGGAGGCTGGCCCGAGCTCGCGGTCGAGATGGGACGCATCCTGGCAGCGGTCCGGCTCCCTCCGATCCCCGCCGGGACGCGCCGCGTCGTGGTGCCGGTTCCGACCACCCGCGAGCGCGTCCGCAAGCGCGGATACAACCAGGCGGAGCTCCTCGCACGCAGCCTCGCGAACAGCCTCGGCATGGAGCTCGTGCACGCGCTGGCCCGGACGCGCGCGGGCCCCACGCAGGTCGCCTTGCCCCCCTCCCAGCGTCGGGCTAACGTCAGGGGTGCGTTCGCGGCTCGGGGGGAAGCTGCGCCCCTGATCGAGGGCGCACACGTCGTCCTGGTGGATGACGTGCTCACCACCGGATCCACGGCCGGCGCAGCCGCGTCGGAGTTGGTCCGGGAGGGGGCATCGGAGGTCACGCTCGTCGTCTTCGCCCGGGCGCTGCCCTTTCGCGCGGACGGAGCGCGCTGACCTCGGTCCACCGGCGTCGGACACCACCGCCTCGAACCTTTCAGGAGCCACCCCAACGATGGCCATCCGTGTCGCGATCAACGGATTCGGACGCATCGGCCGCCTCGTTCTTCGCGCCGCGAAGAAGGCCGGCCGCAGCGACTTGGATTTCGTCGCCGTCAACGACCTGACGGACAACAAGACCCTCGCCCACCTGCTCAAGCACGACTCGGTGCACGGCCATTACCCGGGGACCGTCGAGGTCACGGACAACGGCCTCCTGGTCGACGGCGACGAGCTGCTCGTACTGGCGGAGAAGGATCCCGCCAAGCTCCCCTGGGGCGACCTCGGCGTGGACGTCGTGGTGGAGTCCACCGGCCTGTTCCGCAGCAGGGAGAAGGCGGCGGCCCACCTGGACGCCGGCGCGAAGAAGGTCATCATCTCCGCGCCCGGGAAGAACGAGGACATCACGATCGTCCTCGGCGTGAACGAGGGGGCCTACGACCCCGAGAAGCACCACGTCATCTCGAACGCGAGCTGCACGACGAACTGCCTCGCGCCGGTGGTGAAGGTGATCATGGACTCGTTCGGGTTCCGCCACGGCCTCATGACCACCGTGCACGCCTACACGAACGACCAGAACATCCTCGACCTGCCGCACAAGGACCTGAGGCGCGCGCGCGCGGCCGGGATGTCGATGATCCCGACGACCACGGGCGCCGCGAAGGCCACCGGCCTCGTCATCCCCGAGGTGAAGGGGAAGATCGACGGCACCGCGATCCGCGTGCCCACGCCCGACGTGTCGATCGTGGACCTGGTCGCCGAGGTCGAGAAGGACACCACGGTGGAAGAGGTGAACGCCGCCTTCCGCAAGGCCGCGTCGGGTGCGATGAAGGGCATCCTGGGCGTCAGCGACGAGCCGCTCGTCTCGATCGACTTCACGGGGAACGACAACAGCAGCATCGTCGACCTGCTCTCGACGAACGTCCTGGATGGCCGGATGGTGAAGGTCATGTCGTGGTACGACAACGAGTGGGGCTACTCCCAGCGCGTCGTGGACCTGATCGCCTACGTGGGCGAGCGGCTCCCGGCCGCGGTGGGCGGCTGAGCCGAAAGGACGGCCGACCCGAAACGGGAGGCGCCTCCAGCCTCCACCCTCGGGTGACGCGGGCGTCGTGGGCCTCGGGCTCGCGACGCCCGCGGCGCCCGGAGGGGGTATGATGACGAAGGGGAAGTCGGCGGTGAAGGTGGCCACCCGACGGTGGCGCAGGCGATGATTCCCGGGGACCCGACACGGGACCCGGACGAGGGCCGGCGGGACGAGGTTCCGCCGGCTCCTTCGCATGTAACGCCGGGAGACGACTCCGCGTATAACGAGGCGATGCAAACGGACCGCCAGATGCCCGAGCCGGGCTTGCGCCTCGTTCCCGACCGAACGGCCTCGAACCTTCCGCAGGACTTCGAGGGCTGGTTCAGGGACCACCGTAGCGCCGTCTACCGGTACGTCCGCTTCCGGGTGGCCACGCGCGAGGTCGCCGAGGACGTCACGTCGGAGGTCTTCATGAAGGCCCTCCGGTCGCTCCACCGGTACGACGCAAACCGTGCTTCGGCGCGGACCTGGCTCCTGCGCATCGCGCGCAACGCCGTGACGGACCACCTGCGTGCGCTCAAGCGCAGGGGCTCGCTTCACGTCTCGCTGGACCGGGTTCCGGACCTGGTGGCGGACGTTCCCTCGCAGGAGGAGCGGGTCGTGCGCGAGGAGCGCATCCAGCGCCTGCTGAACGGAAGCCAGACGCTGCGCAAGGCGGACCAGGAGATCCTCTCCCTCCGCTACGGCTCCGGTCTCGACAACGGCGAGATCGCGGACCACCTGGGGATCAGCAACAACGCGGTGGCGGTTCGGCTGCACCGGGCGCTCAAGCGCCTCAAGTCGGCCGTGGATCGGCACCAGCTAGAGATGAATACGGACTCATGAACGATAGGTTCGACTTCGATGGCGTCGAGCTGCCGGAGGACCTGGCGGCGCTCGACGCGGAGCTCGCCTCGATCCGGTACGAGGAGCGGCCCTCCTTCGGACCGGAGCTGAAGGCCGAGCTCCTCCGCGAATGGCGCTCGGGTGCGGATGCACGCCGGCACTGGCCGGTGCGTGAGCTCATGGCCGCGGGCCTGGCCGGCCTCCTCATGGTCGGGCTGGGCGTCCCGTCGGCCCGCGCCGCGCTCGTGCGGCTCGTGGACGTGGTGCGCGCGCCGATCGAGGACCGCGTCGCGCCTCCGACCACCGCGCCCACCGTGCCCCTGCTCCCCTTCGACGCGCCGTCGACCGGGACGGAGGAGTTCCACGTCGTGCCGCCGAGGCTGATCGACGCGCCTCCGCCGGCCCGATCGACGGTGGTGCCTCGGTACGAGGGCCCGGAGGCGACCTTCCCCGAGCTCCTCGACCGGGCGGGGACGGAGAACCTGATCCGCGACAACTACCCGCTGGCGTTCCAGCGGCGCGGGGTCGGCGGCACGGTGCGCCTGCGGCTGTGGGTGGACTCGACCGGCACGGTGGACGTGGCGAACGTGGCGACCGGCTCGGGCGTGCCCGAGCTCGATCGCGCGGCCGTGCAGGTCGCGCCGAACTTCCACTTCACGCCGGCGCGCCGCAGGGGCAAGGCCGTGGGCACGTGGGTGGAGTTCGACGTGCGCTTCCAGCCCCTGACGGACACGGAGGACTCGGCCGGCGTCCTGGAGATCGACGCGATCGACCGTCCGGCCGTACCGGAGATCTCCCCGGAGATCGTACCGGAGCCGCTCGCGCCCGAGTGGCGCGACGACGTCGTTCCGCCGGTCATGGGGCAGCGCGAGGCGGGCGACGTCCTCCGCGCCGCGCTCGGTGACGACCCGAGCGTGCACCGGCTCGGGCCGATCGCCGCGATCCTGAAGGGCGACCCGCCGGCGGGCGCCGCCCCTACGCAGTGGCGCTCCGAGGTGTCCGAGGCGCTCGAGGCCGCGATCGCGCGGGCACCCGACAACCCGGCGCCGCTCCTCGCGCTCGCGCGCATCCGCCGCAAGCAGGGCCTGCGCACCGAGTCGCGCATGCTCTACGAGCGGGGGCTGCAGCGGGCGCTGCACGATCCGTCGACCGTGCCCCCGATCATCCTCGCGGATCTCTACTACGAGCGCGGGATGCTCGTGCGCGAGAGCTGGCTCGGGTCGCGGAACGCGGGCCGGCTCCCGGCCGACGCGCTCGACCCGGCCGCGTGCCCGCAGGCGCGCTCCTCCGGGGGCGCCGTCTCCGGCTTCGCCTCGGTGGACCGGCTGATCGCGTGGAACTACCTGTGCCCGGAGGCGCTGGGCGCCGCGTTCGAGAGCGCGTTCGAGCCGTCTCCCGGCAACGCGGACGCCAACAAGGCCGTCATGATGGCCTCCTTCCGCTCGGCGGTGGAGGCCTATCCGGCGCACCCCGGGGCCAACCTGGAGATGCTCCTCGAGCTGGCCGACGAGGGGCGCTGGGACGAGGTCCTCGAGGGGGCGCGCCGCTTCACCCGCGCGTCGGAGGGCCATCCCTACGGACTCCTCATGACCGGGCTCGCGCTCCAGCGGATGTCGCGCACCGAGGAGGCCGAGGACCAGTTCCGCCTCGCCTTCCGCTCGCTGCCGGCCGCCGAGGTGGCGGAGCTCGAGGACGTGTCCAAGCTCCTCGACCCGTCCCAGACGGCCCAGTACTGGAAGGCCTCGGGCGACGCGCGCGGCGGCTGGGTGCGCTCGTTCTGGGACCGGCTGGACCCGATCCTGTCCACGCCGGTGAACGAGCGCCGTGTCGAGCACCTGGCGCGCGCCTCCTACGCGCACCTGCGCTTCGGCTCCGCGCTCTCGGACCCGGGCGAGGTCTGGGTGCGCTACGGCCGGCCGACGCACGTGCGTGTCGTGGCGGAGGGATCGGGCGTCCGCACCGAGTTCTGGGACTACGGCTCCGGTCCGGACATCACCTTCCGGCGCATGGCGGCGTCGGAGAACCTCGACCTCACCTCCGAGGGACGGGCGTACGTCGACGAGCTCCGCCAGGTGTTCCCGCATCGTTACGGGACCGGCTCGCGGCTCGTCTTCTCGCTCCCCGGCCAGGTGACCCGCTTCCGCGGCGTCGGCGTCGGGGCCTCCGACGTCGTGGTCAACACGCAGGTCCCCGCGCTGCCGGCCACCGCCGCGCGCGACACGCTCGACCTGAACGTCTTCCTCCTGGGCGCCGAGGGCGAGAAGCTGGAGATGGTCCAGCGGCTCATGAGCGCCGAGCCCGCGCCGATCTCGCTCGAGGCCCCGGCCGCGCCCGAGGTCTCCGACGTGGTGGTGGAGGTCTTCAACCGGCGCACCGGCCAGGCGGCCGCGCTGCGCGACTCGGTCCACGCGGCGGAGTCGGTCGCGGGCGCCACGATGTCCGACCTCCTGCTCACGGAGCCGGCCTCGCCGACGCCGCAGTCCGTGCGTCGCGACGCGCCGTGGATGCAGCCGCTGACGCTCGCGCGCCCGGTGGGCAGCCACGAGGTCGGCGTCTTCTTCGAGCTCTACGACGTGGCGTCGCTCGCGCCCTGGTACAGATTGCGTGCCGAGGCCGAGAACCGGAGCACGGGCGAGGTGGTCGCCCTGGGCATCCGGCCGGCCGGCGAGGACCGACTGCGCCCGACCTGGGAGCGCCGTCCGAACCCCGAGGGCCCGACGGCCGAGTACCTGAGCCTGTGGCTCGACGACCTCCCGGCGGGGCGGTGGACGCTGCGCATCGTGGCCGACCTTCCGGACGCGGGGGCGCCCCTCGTCGCGGAGCGCACGATCGAGCGACCCTGAGCCCGTGTCGCGGACGGGCTCGCGGGTCAGCTCCCGGACCCGTCCGCCGCTGACGCGAGCGGGCGATCGTTTGTAGCTTCCTGCCGGTCCTGTACGTCGCCCTTCACCGGCCTCGCGTCAATGAGCAAGAAGATCATCTCCGACCTCGATCCCTCCGCGCTGGCGGGACGCACCGTTCTCGTTCGCGCGGACCTCAACGTGCCCCTCGACGGGGGGCGGATCTCGGACGACCGGCGCATTCGCGCGTCCCTTCCCACCCTCGAGCTCCTTACCGGCGCGGGCGCCCGCGTCGTGCTCCTCTCCCACCTCGGACGTCCGAAGGGCGCACCCGACCCGAAGTACTCGCTCGCCCCCGTGGCCGCGCGCCTCGGCGAGCTCCTCGGGCACCCGGTGAAGTTCGTCCCCGAGCCGGCGGGCGAGGCGGCCGCGGCGGCGGCGCGCTCGCTCGCCGACGGTGAGGTGGCGCTCCTCGAGAATACCCGTTTCCTCGCGGGGGACACGGACAACGATCCGGCCCTCGCGGCGCAGTGGGCCGCGCTCGGCGACCTCTTCGTGAACGACGCGTTCGGCGCCGCGCACCGTGCGCACGCCTCCACTTCCGGGCTGGCCGAAGCGGTCCGGGCGAAGGGCGGCCAGGCGGTGTCCGGGCTCCTCATGGCGCGTGAACTGCGCTTCCTGGGAGATGCGCTCGACAGGCCCGAGCGGCCCTTCGTGGCCATCCTGGGCGGCGCGAAGATCTCCGGGAAGATCGACGTGATCGACGCGCTCCTCCCCCGCGTCGACAGGCTCCTCATCGGCGGCGCGATGGCCAACACCTTCTTCAAGGCGCTCGGCCTCGAGGTAGGTGCCTCGCTGGTCGAGGACGACCGTCTCGACCTGGCGCGCAAGACGCTCGAGGCGGCGGGGGACCGCCTGGTCCTCCCGGTCGACTGCGTGGTCGCGCCGGACATCTCGGAGGGGGCGTCCACCCGCGTGGTGGAGCGCTCGGCCGTGGGAGCGGGGGACCGCATCGGCGACATCGGGCCGGCCACGCGCGCGGCGTACGAGAGGGAGATCGCGAGGGCCGGCACGATCCTGTGGAACGGCCCGATGGGCGTCTTCGAGATCGACGCCTTCGCCGAGGGCACCGTCGCGATGGCACACGCGGTCGCCGCGGCGTGCGACCGGGGCGCCACGGCCGTCCTGGGGGGCGGGGACTCGGCCTCGGCGGTCGAGCGCGCCGGCGTGGCGGAGCGGATCACGCACGTCTCCACGGGCGGCGGGGCGTCGCTCGAGTTCCTCGCGGGCGCCGTGCTCCCCGGGGTGGCCGCCCTCGACGAAGGGGGTGCGTCATGAAGGTGATCGCCGGCAACTGGAAGATGAACCACGGCCCGAGCGGGACGCGCGCGTTCTTCGCGGGGCTGAGGCTCCCCGAGGGAGCCGGCGCGCACGAGATCCTCGTGTTCCCGCCGGCGCTCTCGCTTGCCGTGGCCGTCTCCACGCCGGATCGCGACCGCCGGGTCCAGCTCGGCGTGCAGAACATCCACTGGGAGGAAAGCGGCGCGTTCACCGGCGAGATCTCGGCGGGGATGGCCCAGGAGGCCGGTGCCGGCTTCGCGCTCATCGGCCACTCGGAGCGGCGGCACCTCTTCGGCGAGACCGACGAGGACGTGGCGCGCAAGATACGCGCGTCGCGCCGTCACCGTCTGATCCCGGTGGTGTGCGTGGGCGAGACGCTGGACGAGCGTCGGGCCGGACGCGTGGACGAGGTGATCCTCGGTCAGCTCGACGCGGCGCTGGGGGCGCTGGAGGCGTCGCGGGAGCGCTTCCTCCTCGCGTACGAGCCGGTGTGGGCCATCGGCACGGGTGAGACGGCCACGCCGGCGGACGCGTCCGCGGCTCACCGCACGCTGCGGGCACGCCTGGACGAGCGTATCGGCCCGGCGCGGGCGACGCGCGTGCCGATCCTCTACGGCGGGAGCGTGAAGCCGGACAACGCCGCTGAGCTGTTGGACGCGCCCGAGGTCGACGGCGTGCTCGTGGGCGGCGCGAGCCTCGATCCGGCGTCGTTCGCCGCGCTGGTCGCCGCGGCGGGCTGAGGCTCCGGAGGGGATGCGCGGACGGGCCGGGCATCCGTGCGTCCCCCGACCAGACGTTGACACATCCCGGGCACGCTCCGACGTTTATCGTCTGTTCTACGCAAAACCAATCGGCGAAACGATGTACGGATTCCTGCTGGCGCTCCTTGTACTCGACGGGGTGTTCCTCGCCATCGTGATCCTCCTGCAGTCGGGGAAGGGCGGCGGCCTCGCCGCGATGGGCGGGAGCGCGGCCATGACGGAGGGCATCCTGGGCGGCCGCCAGGCCACCACGGTGCTCACGCGCGCGACTTGGGTGACCGGCACGATCTTCATGTTGCTGGCATTCGTGCTCTCGATCCTCTCGTCGCGGGCCCGGCAGCCCGAGTCCGTCATCCAGATCAACGCTCCGGCCACCGCGCCGGCTCCCGAACCGATTCTGCCGGGCGCCACGGGCGGCGGCGCGGCCGTGCCGTCGGCGGTGCCCGACACGTCGGGGCACTAGACCCCCGACCCCCGTCGCCCGTGGGCGCGACCGAGGAGACCTCCGCCGCACAGGGCGTCGCAGACGGGCAGCCGGAGCTCGTCGAGCTCCACCGCTGGATGTGCATCATCCGGGCCGCCGAGGAGCGCCTGGACATCCTGCACGAGCAGGCGCGGCTGCACGCCAGCGTCTACCGCTCCCTGGGACAGGAGGCCGGCGCGGTCGGTGTGGCCGCCGGGCTGCGCCAGGGCCCCCCGGGCCGGGGCGACTACCTGATGCCCTCGGTGCGCGCGAGCGGGGCCGTGCTCGTGTTCGGCGAGACGCTGGAGGACTTCTTCCGCCAATATCTCGGCCGGTCCGGCGCGCCTTCGGGGGGCCGGCAGGCCAACGTCCACCGCGTCGACCACGCCCGCGGCATCGTCGGGCCGGTCTGGCCATTGGGGATGATGGTCGAGGTCGCATCCGGGATCGCGCTCTCCTTCAAGCTGCGCGACGAGGACCGCGTCGCGGCGGTCTTCCACGGCGACGGGGCGACGTCCACCGGCGCCTGGCACGAGGGGCTCGCGTTCGCGGCCGCGCTGCGCGTTCCGCTGGTCCTCGTGGTCGAGAACAACCAGTGGGCCTTCTCCACCCCGCTGGCCGGCGGGACCCGCCTCGAGAGCTTCACGCAGAAGGCCGCCGGCTACGGGATCCGCGCGGAGTCCGTCGACGGCACGGACGTGGTGGCGGTCCAGGACGCCACGGAGCTGGCGGCCGACCGGGCCCGGTCCGGCGAGGGCGTGCAGATGCTCGAGCTCCGATACTTCCGGCGCCTGGGCCACGCGCAGCACGATCCCGCGGCGTACGTGGATCCGGAGCTGCGCGCCGAGTGGGAGCGTCGCGACCCGATCGACCGCTCGGAGCGGCGCCTGCTCGTGCTCGAAGCGGCCACGAAGGAGGAGCTCGACGGGATCCGAAGCGACGCCGAGGCGCGGTGCTCCGCGGCCGCCGACCGCGTCCTCGCCGAGCCCGAGCCCGAGGGCGCGGAAGCGCTCGATCGCGTCGTCACGGACGGCCCGGCGCCCGTGCCCTGGACGCGGCGTTCCATCGTCGACCCCCGGGCCGTGCGAGCCGAGGCCTCATGAGCGCTCCCGCGCCCGACCACCTGACGCGCACCCGGCGGCGTGAGCCGGTCACCTTCCTCGAGGCGATCGCCGAGGCGCTGTACGAGGAGATGGAGCGCGACGACCGCGTCTTCCTCATGGGCGAGGACATCGGCGTGTACGGGGGCGCGTTCAAGGTAACGCGGGGCTTCCTGGACCACTTCGGGGAACGCCGCGTCATCGACACGCCCATCGCGGAGGGCGGGTTCACGGGCGCGGCGGCCGGCGCGGCCCACATGGGGCTCCGCCCGGTCGTGGAGATGCAGTTCATGGACTTCGTCTCCCCCGCCTACGACGTCATCACGAACTATATCGCCACCTCGCTCTACAGGGGCGCCGGCCCCATGCCGCTGGTGATCCGGGGGCCGGTGGGAGGCGGGAACCGCGGAGGGCCCTTCCACTCGCAGAACGTGGAGATGGCGTTCTTCCACACGCCCGGCCTCAAGATCGTCTACCCGAGCACGGCGTACGACGCGAAGGGGCTGCTCAAGGCCGCGATCCGCGACGACGACCCCGTGATCTTCGAGGAGCACAAGGGGCTCTACCGGGCGCCGGCGCTCCGTGAGGTCCTTCCGGACGAAGACTATGTCGTGGCGCTCGGGAAGGCGCGCACAGTGCGCGAGGGGAGCGACCTGACGGTGGTCACGTACGGCGCCATGGTCCACCGCAGCGTCGAGGCCGCCGCGCGCCTGCAGGAGGATGACGGCCTCTCCGTGGAGATCCTCGACCTGCGCACGCTCCTCCCCCTGGACGAGGACGCCATCGTGGAGAGCGTGCGGCGCACGGGCAGGTTGCTCGTCGTGCACGAAGACACGCGCACGGGCGGCATCGCCGGCGAGATCGCCATACGCACCAACGAGCGTGCGTTCGAATGGCTCGACGGGCCCATCCTCCGCGTGACCGCGATCGACGCGCCCGTGCCGTACGCGGCACCGCTGGAGGACTACTTCCTCCCCCAGGTCGCCGACATCGTCGAGGCCGCGCGCTACCTTGCCCGGTACTGACGCCCGGGCGATCGTTCCACTCCGCCGTCCGGGCGGCGGATCGAATCGCGCGACAGGCGGGTAAGCCGACCCGTTCCCGTTGAACCCGACGACCGCGGAGCAGACGAGCGTGGCTCGCATCGAAGTCCCCATGCCCCAGATGGGCGAGTCCATCGCGGAGGGCACCGTCTCCAAGTGGCTGAAGCAGGTCGGCGACACCGTCGAGCGCGACGAGCCGATCCTGGAGATCTCGACCGACAAGGTGGACGCGGAGATCCCCGCGCCCTCGGGAGGCACCCTGGTCGAGATCGCGGTGTCGGAGGGCGCCACCGTCGAGGTGGGGACGGTGGTGGCCTACATCGATCCGGACGGGGGCCCGCCGGCCACCAACGGGAAGCCGGCGGTCGAGGCCCCCGCCGCGGCGGGTGCGAGCGCGGGAGAAGGCGCTGGCGCGGAGCCCGCGGGGACCCCGGAGGCTCCCGACCGGGCGGCAGGCGAGGAGCCCGCCCGCGCCGAAGCATCCACCGCGGCAGCCAGCGGCCCCCTCGACGCTGAGGAGCGCCTGCGCACGCGCTCGACGCCCGTGGTGCGGCGCATCGCGGAGGAGCACGGCATCGACATCGCGGCCGTGCAGGGCACGGGGCACGCGGGGCGCGTTACGAAGCAGGACATCCTCGACTACATCGAGTCCGGAGCGCCGGCCCCCGCCGCCGCCCCCGCGAAGGCGGAGGCCCCGAAGTCGGCGCCCGCGCCGGAGAAGCCCGCCGAGCCGCGCGCCGCGGCGCCGACACCCACGGCTGCGCCCTCCGACCTGTGGAAGCGCTTCTACGGCGAGGTGCAGCACCCGGAGTTCCCGGTGCGCGAGGCCGACCGCGTCGAGGGGATGGACAAGATCCGCCGCCTGACCGCGGAGCACATGGTGGTGGCGAAGCGGATCGCGCCGCACGTGCACTCCTTCATCGAGGTCGACTTCACCGCGATCGACCGCGTACGCGCGGCCGGGAAGAAGAAGTGGGCGGAGCAGGGGGCGAAGGTCAGCTACACGGCCTTCGTGGCCTGGGGGGTCTCCCGCGTGCTGCGCGAGTTCCCCATGGTCAACTCGACCGTGTCGGGCAACAACGTCATCTACAGGGGGAACGTGAACCTGGGGATGGCGGTCGACCTGAACCCAGGCCTGATCGTCCCGGTGATCAAGGACGCCGACGATCTGAGCCTGGTGGGCATCGCGCGCAAGCTCAACGACCTGGCCGAGCGCGCCCGCGCGCGCCAGCTCGTCCCGGACGAGATCCAGGGCGCGACGTTCTCGATCACCAACCCGGGCGTCCTGGGCACGATGGTCGGGATGCCCGTGATTCCGAAGGGTACGTCCGCGATCCTCGGCACCGGCGCGGTCGAGAAGCGCGTGGTGGTGGTGGAGGACCCGACGACGGGAGGGGACGCGATGGCGATCCGTAAGCGTGCGCTCTTCTCCCTGGGGTACGACCACCGCATCGTCGACGGTGCGGACGCCGCGCGCTTCCTGGCGCGGCTCAAGGAGGTGCTGGACGATTTCCCCGAGGACGCCTGAGGGCTCGACCTCCACCTTCACCGTGACGGGCCGGCGCGTCCTGGAGGTGCGCCGCCCCGGGCGGATCGCCTACGCCCAAGGTCTGGAGCTCCAGGCCGGGCTCGTGAAGGAGCGTCGCGCCGGCTCGGTCCGGGACCTCCTCCTCCTCCTCGAGCACCCCCACGTGATCACGCTCGGGACGGGCTCGCACCCGGAGCACGTCCTCGTGGACGAGTCGGAGCGCGCTCGACTCGGCCTCGACCTCTTCGAGACGGGGCGGGGGGGCGACGTCACCTACCACGGCCCCGGCCAGCTCGTCGGGTATCCGATCCTCGATCTCAAGCCCGACCGGAAGGACCTCCACCGCTATCTGCGGGACCTGGAGGAGGTTCTGATCCGGACCGCCGCGTCGTTCAGCGTGTCCGCGCGGCGCGTGAAGGGCCTCACCGGCGTGTGGACCGACCTGGGCAAGCTCGCCGCGATCGGCGTGCGCGTCTCGTCCGGGTGGATCACCTCGCACGGCTTCGCCCTGAACGTCTCCACCGACCTCGCCTGGTTCCGCAGGATCGTCCCCTGCGGCATCCCCGACCGCGACGTGACCTCGCTCGAGCGCGAGCTGGGGCGCGAGGTGGACCCGGAAAGCGTGGAGGAGGCCGTCGTGGAGGCCTTCCTGAGCGTCTTCGAAGCCACGCTCTTGTAGCGCAGACAACAGTTCGGTGGGTGGATCGGGGCGTCCGGCCCGTCGGCGCTACGCGACCCTTTTCCAGCTTCGGGCCCGGATAACGCCGTTTGTTTGGGGAAAAGATGTTCCGAATTCGTCTGTTTACGCGAGGTCCCGAAGAGACGTCGAAGGCGCTTCCGCGTGACTTGGTAACACGATGAAGTGAATACGGTTACGCTCTGCGGACGGATCGGCGCCGGGTTGCGCGTCGAAACCCTTGCACCCCGGGGGGTGGCCTGGTAGATATACATCGCGTTTCGGATGCGGCTCGTTGAAAGACGATGACGATGGTCATCCCTCCGACGAATCCGAAAGGCAGTTGCCTGGCGCGACGGCGTCACGGCGGCGAGCGAACCGGGGTTTGGGATCTCCGGGGAGCACGGCAGGGAGGTCGCTGGCCCTGTCGGGCAGGCCCCCAGACGAATTCGGGGGGTGCCCCTCGCCACGGACCGCGTGGCACGAAGAGGGGAGGAAGGGTGAAGGTCCAGCCGTCCGCACGTGGACGGGCCCAAACGAGGACCATGAAACCCGCCAGCGCAGCAGGGAGGATGCAGGCGCAGCGTGTAGCGGCCGGCAGCTCCTTCGAGCTAGAAGCGGCTCGGGCACTTCGGTGTTCGGGCCGCTTCGACTTTGTGGGGTGCCGACCCTACCGCATGGGGTGCCGACCGCGGGCTCGGGCGGTGCCGACCCACCGTCAGGCTGTGCCGACCCGGCGGCGGACGTCGACCGGGCGGCGGGTGCCCGATTCAGGAGCCCGGCGGCAGGAACTCCTGGAACTCCAGGTACCGGCCGCGCTCGCGTTCCGCCTCGAGCCACGCTTCGAAGCCCGACGCGACCATCCCGCCGGACGACGACTGCTCCCGGGCGGCGGTGGTGGCGAGGTGGTTCGCGTACTCGTTGCGCGGGTGCGCGGCGTGGCCGCGCACCCACTCGGGGCGCATCCGGTGCCGGGCGAGCTGGTGGTCGAGCTCCTGCCACAGCTCGAGGTTCTCGATGGGCCCCGCCTTGCGCCGCCAGCCGCGCTGCTTCCACCCGGGGAGCCACTCGGCGATCCCCTTCACCAGGTACTGGCTGTCCGAGACGAACCGGACCACGCACGGCCGCTTCAGGGCGCGCAGCCCCTCGATCGCCGAGCGCAGCGCCATCCTGTTGTTCGTGGTGTCGGGCTCCGAGATCCAGTAGTCACGGCGCTCCCAGGCCCCGCCGCGCCACACCTCGACCAGGCCGCCGGCGCCGCCGGGCGTGGCGCGGTCCTGGAACTGGTTGCCCAGGCACGACTCGTCGGCGTGGACGTGGACGGTGTGGGACGGCATCGCGGCTCGGCGCTCGGGGAAGGGGACCGCGCAAGGTAACGACGCCACGGGGCGGTCGGGAGGATTGCGTCGCCGGGCCGGCCTCCTAGCTTTCGCCGACACCACGCACCCGAACCCACATGGAGCCACACGCTTGGAAGATCGGGCCTACCTCCTCCTGGAAGACGGACGCCGCTTCGACGGCGTGTTCTTCGGCTCGCCCCGGCTCGCCCTGGGCGAAGTGGTCTTCAACACCTGCATGACCGGGTACCAGGAGGTGCTCACCGACCCGTCGTACACGGGACAGCTCGTGACGATGACGTACCCGCTGATCGGCAACTACGGTGTGAACGGCGAGGATCGCGAGTCGCCGGATCCGCGCGTGGCCGGCTTCATCGTTCGCGAGGCCGCCCGGCGCCCCTCGAGCTGGCGGTCCGAGGGCTCGCTCGACGACTACCTGCGCACGAGCGGCGTCACCGGGATCGCGGACATCGACACGCGTGCGCTCACCCGCCACATCCGGAGCCGGGGAGCGATGCGCGGCGCGATCGCGCCCGCGGACGAGCCGGTCGACGCGGTGATGGCGCGCATCGAGGCGCATCCGATCATGGAGGGGCTCGACCTGGCCTGCGGCGTGTCGACCGCCGAGGCGTACGACGTGCCGGCGGTCGGCACGGAGCGCTTCCACGTCCTCGCCTACGACTTCGGCGTGAAGGCCCACTCCCCGAAGCTCCTCGCCGAGCGGGGGTGCCGTGTCACGGTCATCCCGGCAGACACGTCGGTGGAGTCCCTCCTGGCCGATCCGCCGGACGGGCTCTTCGTGTCCAACGGCCCTGGCGACCCGGCGGCGGTGGACAAGGCGGCACGGGCCATCGTCGGATTGGCCCAGGCGAACGTCCCCGTCTTCGGGATCTGCCTGGGCCACCAGCTCATCTCGCGCGCCTTCGGCGGCGCCACCTACAAGCTCCCCTTCGGGCACCACGGCGGGAACCACCCGGTGAAGAACCTCGACCGCGGCACGGTCGAGATCACCTCGCAGAACCATGGCTTCGCCGTGCAGGCGGACGCGGACGGCTCGATCCCCGGGGCGCCCGACCTGCGGCTCACGCACGTCAACCTGTACGACGGCACGGTGGAGGGCGTCGAGCACCGCTCGTTGCCGGTTTTCTGCGTGCAGTACCACCCCGAGGCCGCGCCCGGGCCCCACGACAGCCGCTATCTCTTCGACCGCTTCGTCGGCCTGATGCAGGATCGCGCGCGGCCGACGGGCTGAGGAGCGGGGCTGCAAGTTCCTCTGTCACAACGACTCAGCGCTTCTTGCGGGTGCGCCCGGGGGCCATTACCGTGGCACCGCCGAGCGCGAGAGCGCGATCGTTTCGTGCGATACCCCACGGAGGAAGCATGACCAAGGCGGACCTCGTCGAGCAGGTTGCGGACGCCATCGGGCCCGGGATCACGAAGAAGGACTGCGCGCTCGTCGTCGACGGCTTCCTGAACGCGGTCAAGCTCGCGCTGGCCAACGGGGACAACATCGAGATCCGCGGCTTCGGCACCTTCAAGGTCCGGCGTCGGAAGACACGGACCGCGCGCAACCCACGCACGGGGGACCCGGTGGAGGTCCCGTCGCGCAGCGTTCCCGTCTTCAAGCCTTCGAAGCACCTGCGCAACCGCGTGGCGAAGCGGGATGCGGCGCGCGCCTGAACTCCCTCATGGACGTCGACGGGCCCCGTTTCCCGGCGTACGCCCCGTCCGCCGGAGCTTCGTTTAACGAACCCGGCCGACGGGGCGTCTGACGTCCGGTGAGTCAAGGAGACCGAGCGGATGCGGTGTCCGACGAGGAGCTGGTCCGTCGGGCACGCGCCGGCGAGCAGACGGCGATGAACCGTCTGGTGGATCGTCACCACGCCGCCGCGTTCAGGGTCGCGCTGTCGCTGGTCTCCGATCCGGATCTGGCGCAGGACGTCGCCCAGGACGCGTTCCTGAAGGCCTTTCGCGGGCTGGACGGATTCCGCGGCGACGCGAGCTTCCGGACCTGGATGCTCACGATCGTCGCGAACACGGCGAAGGGGGCGCTGCGCAAGGTGATGCGGCGCAGGGAGACGACGCTCGAAGGCGTGGCACCCGTCGAGAGCCCCGAGGCCAGCCCGGAGGACCGGGCGGCGCTCGGCGAGGTGGCGACGAGGGCCAGGGCGTTGTTGGCACAGTTGCCGGAGAAGCAGCGGATGTCGGTGCAGCTCCGCGTGGACGAGGGGCTGAGCTTCCGCGAGATCGGGGAGGTCATCGGCTCGAGCGAAGGGGCCGCGAGGGTGAACTACTTCCACGGGATCCGCAGGCTTCGGGAGTTGATGGCATGAGCGACATGGAATGCGAAGGCGCGCGCGAGGCGATCCCGGCGTACGTGGCCGGGGGGTTGAGCCCGACCGCGCGCACCGAGTTGAGCGCACACCTCGACACGTGCGCCGAATGCCGGGAGGAGGCCGAGCTGGTCGCCCTCCTGTCGGCGTCGCGGCCGGAGGCCCCGCCCGCGCTGTCCGGGCGCATCCAGTCGGCGCTCGAGCGGCGCGGGCGCACGGTGCTTCGTCCCTGGTGGGGCCTGGCGGCGGCCGCCGTGGCCGCCCTGGCGCTCGGCATCGGCGTCACCTCGCGCCAGCAGGGCTCGAGCGTGGAGGTGCCGGCGTACGTCGCGGGCGTGGACGAGGAAGGCCTGTGGCTGAGCGACGACGGGCTCATCGCGGGGGCTCCGGCCCTTGACGGGCTCTCCGACGACGCGCTGGAGCAGCTCCTCGCCGAGATGAGCGGAGGCCAGGCATGAGGCGCGCGCCGACCCTCGCGAGCCTCCTCCTCTCGGTCGGGCTCACCGTTGCCGGCGGCAACCCCCTGGCCGCACAGCGGATGCAGGGGAGGATGGGGCAGCAGGACCGAACCGAGCTCGAGCGCAGGGTGCGGGCGCGCTTCGGCGAGATGGTCAAGCAGCGGCTGGGCCTCACCGACGAGCAGGCGCAGAAGCTCGGCGAGACGGTCCAGAGCTTCCAGGATGACCGCATGCGCCTCTTCCGCGAGGAGCAGGCGGCGCGGAAGCGCGTCGAGGCGCTCATGCTCGAGGGCGGCGACGATTCGGCCGAGGCGCGGGAGCTGCTCGACCGCATGCAGGAGCTGCGCCAGGAGGAGGCGCGCCTCTCGGCGAGCGAGCAGGAGAAGCTGCTCGAGTTCCTGACGCCCGTGCAGGTGCTGCGCTTCCAGACGCTGCGCGAGGAGATGGGCCAGCGGATCCGGCGGCTGCGCGGCGGCGGCCCCGGGGGGCCCGGAGGGCCGGGCGGACCGCCGGGCGGGGAGCTCCTCCTTCCGGAACGTTGACGTCCGACGCGGGGTTAGGGTACGGTTGAGCGACCCGTCCCGCGCCTGCCCGAGCCCATGACGATCTCCGTTCGTACCCTCTTCTTCGCGGCCTATCGCGACCTGGTCGGCGCGCCGGAGCTCTCCGTGGAGCTCCACGAGGGCGCGACGGTCGGGGACCTGGTCGCGGAGCTGCGCGGTCGCGGGCGCCCCTTCGACGCGCTCCCCTCCGAGCCGGCGGTGGCCGTCAACCTGGCCTACGCCCCACTCTCGGAGCCCCTCGACCGGGGGGACGAGGTCGCCTTCATCCCGCCCGTGGCGGGAGGGTGAGCGGACGATGATCCACGTCGACGTCGTGCGCGGACCGCTCGATCCCGCGGCCCTGTTGGCGCGCGTCGGCGCGCGCGAGGACGGCGCCGCCCTCCTCTTCGTCGGCATCGTGCGCGACCACGCCGACGGGCGTGCCGTGTCCGGGATGCGCTACGACGCCTACGAGGCGATGTCACGGCCCGTGCTCGCGGCGATCGCGCGCGAGGCCGCCGAGCGCCTGGGTACGGACCGGCTCGCCGTGGAGCACCGCATCGGCGTGCTCGAGGTGGGGGACGCGAGCGTGGCCATCGCCGTGTCCAGCCCCCACCGCGAGGAGGCGTACGAGGCGTCGCGCTACATCATCGAGGAGATCAAGAAGCGGCTCCCGGTCTGGAAGAAGGAGCGCTACGCGGACGGCGACGAGGCGTGGGTGGAGGGCACGGTGCCCCCGACGGACGACGCGCGACGGGTCGAGGAGGGGGTGCGATGAAGGACCAGTTCGGACGGCGCATCGAGTACCTGCGCGTCTCGGTCACCGACAAGTGCAACCTGAGGTGCGTCTACTGCATGCCGCTCGAGGGGATGCCGTGGATGCGCCGCGACGAGCTCCTCACGTACGAGGAGATCGAGCGCATCGTCCGCACGATGGCCGGGATGGGGCTGCGCCGCGTGCGCATCACCGGCGGGGAGCCGCTCGTGCGCCGCGACCTCCCCGAGCTCGTCGGGATGCTCGGCCGCGTGCCGGGCATCGACGACCTCTCCCTGTCCACGAACGCGGTCCTCCTCGAGGAGCACGCGGAGGCCCTCCGCTCGGGGGGGATCCGCAGGGTCAACATCTCGCTCGACTCGCTCCGGCCCGACCGCGTGGACGCGATCGCGCGCCGCCCCGGGTCCTTCCCGAAGATCATGGCCGGCTTCGACGCCGCCGAGCGCGTGGGCTTCGAGCCCATCAAGGTGAACGTCGTCCTGATGCGCGGGACGAACGACGACGAGGTCGAGGACTTCGCGGCCATCACGCGGGAGCGCCCCTGGCACGTGCGCTTCATCGAGCTCATGCCCACCGGCTCGAACCTCGACCTGAGCGCCAACCAGTACTACTCCTGCCAGCTCGCCCTCGAGCGGCTGCGCCGCGTCGACCGCCTGGAGCCCGTTGAGGGTCCGCCGGGCAACGGCCCGGCCACGTATTACCGCTTCGCGGGCGCACCGGGCACGGTCGGGGTCATCACCCCGATGAGCCACACCTACTGCGACCGCTGCAACCGGATGCGCCTCACCGCGGACGGGCACCTGCGCCCCTGCCTCTTCGGGGACCTGCAGACGAACCTGCGCGACCCCATGCGCGCCGGCGGGGACCTCGTCTCGCTCGTCGAGGAGACGCTGCGCGTCAAGCCCGAGCGGCACTACCTGATCCAGGGGAGCGACGTGGGTTCGGGCGGGCTGGTCGCCCTCTCGCAGACGGGAGGGTAGCGGGTCCAGCGCTGAAGGCGCGCGAGGTGCGCCCCGGTTCGTTGACCCCCTCGCGGCGTTCGGATACGTTCGATCATCCGCACGTTTGCCATCCTGCCCAAAGGGGCTTCCACGAACATGAGCGTGAAGAAGATCACGGTAGTCGGCGGGGGGCACGTGGGCGCCACGTGCTCCCAGTTGCTGGCCCAGAAGGAGCTCGCCCGCGAGGTCGTCCTCGTCGACATCCTCGAGGGCGTCCCGATCGGAAAGGGACTCGACCAATGGGAGAGCGCGCCCATCGATGGGTTCGACTCCCGCGTCTACGGTACGAACGACTACGGCGACACTGCGGGGTCGGACATCTTCATCGTCACCGCCGGCGTTGCGCGTAAGCCGGGGATGAGCCGCGACGACCTTCTGAAGACCAACGCGGGCATCGTCCGCTCGGTGTCGGAGGAGATCAAGAAGCGCGCGCCCGACTCGATCGTCATCGTGGTGTCCAACCCGCTGGACGTCATGGCGCAGGTGGCGCTCGAGACGACCGGCTTTCCGCGGGAGAGGGTGATCGGCATGGCCGGCGTGCTGGACTCCGCGCGCTACCGGTCCTTCATCGCGCTCGAGCTGGACGTCAGCATCGAGGACATCCAGGCGCTCGTCCTCGGAGGCCACGGCGACACGATGGTGCCGCTGGCCAGCTACGCGTCCGTCAGCGGCATCCCGCTCACGCAGCTCCTGCCGCAGGACAGGATCGACGCCCTGGTCGCGCGCACGCGCAAGGGCGGCGGCGAGATCGTCGGATACCTGAAGACGGGCAGCGCCTACTACGCGCCCGCGGCCGCCGCGGTCCAGATGGCCGAGGCCATCGTCAAGGACAAGAAGCGCATCCTCCCGTGCGCGGCCTGGCTGCAGGGCGAGTACGGAATGAAGGACCTCTTCCTGGGCGTGCCGTGCCTCCTGGGCGAAGGCGGCCTGAAGAAGGTCATCGAGGTCGAGCTCAGCGCCGACGAGAAGGCGGCCCTGGCGAGCAGCGCCGAAGCCGTCCGCACCGTGGTCGCGGATCTGAAAGCGCTGGGTTGAGCAGGTCGCTCCTGACCCTCCAGTACACTATCGGCCGGCCCGGCCGGGGCCGCCCGCCCCGGCCGGGCCTTCTTTGCCGGGGTCCACGACGCGCGCGTCGCCGGCCCCTTCGAAAGGAGTCGTGATGCGACGGGTCGTTGCGCTGTACCGGTCGTCCGTGGGGAAGAAGATCCTCATGGCCGTCACCGGCTTCATCTGGTTCGGGTTCCTGGTCGGCCACATGGCCGGGAACCTCAAGGCGTTCCAGGGAGCCGGTGCGTTCAACTCCTACGCGCACCACCTCCGGACGCTGGGTGAGCCCATCCTCCCGGAGATGGGCTTCCTGTGGTCCTTCCGCGCGTTGATGTTCCTCGCCTTCGTCGTCCACGTCTGGCTGTCGTGGCTGACGTCGCGCCAGAGCTGGGCGGCGCGGCAGACGAAGTACAGGAAGAAGGTCGACCAGAACTTCGATTTCGCGTCCGGCCTCATGCGCTGGGGCGGCGTGCTGATCCTCGTCTTCCTGGTCTTCCATATCCTGCACATGACGACCGGGACGGTGCACCCCAGCTTCGATACCCACGGTTGGGAGGGAGGCCTGCCCGACGCCTACCACAACCTCGTGACGGGCTTGTCGAACCCGCTGGTCGCCGGCTTCTACGGGCTGGCCATGGCGGCGATCCTCCTCCACCTCTATCACGGCGTGTGGAGCATGTTCCAGACGCTGGGCGCCAACCACCCCAAGTACGCGGGGTGGCGTCGGCCGATCGCGGTGGTGGTCTCGATCGCGATCTTCCTCGGTTTCATCTCGATCCCGGTCGCGATCCTGACCGGCATCGTCTCCTAGGAGGCCCTCACCGTGAACCTCGACGCCAAGATCCCGGCGGGCCCCATCGAGAAGAAGTGGGACAAGCACCGCTTCGACATGAAGCTGGTGAACCCCGCCAACAAGCGTAAGTACGAAGTCATCGTGGTGGGCACCGGCCTGGCGGGCGCCTCGGCCGCGGCCACGCTCGGCGAGCTGGGCTACCGGGTGAAGTGCTTCACCTTCCACGACTCGGCGCGGCGCGCGCACTCCATCGCCGCGCAGGGCGGCATCAACGCCGCCAAGAATTACCAGGGCGACGGCGACAGCGTCTTCCGCCTCTTCTACGACACCGTGAAGGGAGGCGACTTCCGATCCCGCGAGGCCAACGTCTACCGCCTCGCGCAGGTGAGCCTGAACATCATCGACCAGGCGGTCGCCCAGGGCGTGCCCTTCGCGCGCGAGTACGGCGGCTACCTCGCCAACCGCTCGTTCGGCGGCGCGCAGGTGTCGCGCACCTTCTACGCGCGTGGCCAGACCGGGCAGCAGCTCCTCCTCGGGTGCTACCAGGCGCTCCAGCGCCAGGTGGCGCTCGGTACGGTCGAGCTGCACACGCGCAGCGAGCTCCTCGACGTGGTGGTGGCCGACGGCGTGGCGCGCGGCATCGTCACGCGCGACCTGGTGAGCGGGAAGGTCGAGCAGCACGCCGGGCACGCGGTGGTGCTCGCCACCGGTGGGTACTCGAACGTCTTCTTCCTCTCCACGAACGCGAAGGCGTGCAACGTCACGGCGACGTGGCGCGCCGCGCGGCGCGGGGCCGGCTTCGCGAACCCCTGCTACACGCAGATCCACCCGACCTGCATCCCCCCGTCCGGCGACTACCAGTCGAAGCTCACGCTCATGAGCGAGTCGCTGCGCAACGACGGGAGGATCTGGGTCCCGGCCAAGGCCGGGGACGACCGCAGGGCGGCGCACATCCCCGAGGGCGAGCGTGACTACTACCTCGAGCGCTTCTATCCGAGCTTCGGCAACCTGTCGCCGCGCGACATCTCGTCGCGTCGCGCGAAGGAGATGGTCGACACCGGCCACGGCGTCGGCCCGCTCAAGAACGGCGTCTTCCTGGACTTCAAGCACGCCATCGAGCGGCTGGGCCAGCCGACGATCGCCGAGCGCTACGGCAACCTCTTCGAGATGTACGAGAAGATCACGGGCGAGAACCCGTACGAGGTGCCGATGCGCATCTACCCGGCGCCGCACTACACCATGGGCGGCCTGTGGGTGGACTACAACCTGATGAGCAACATCCCGGGGCTGTTCGTGCTCGGGGAGGCGAACTTCTCCGACCACGGCGCGAACCGGCTCGGCGCCAGCGCGCTCATGCAGGGGCTGGCCGACGGCTACTTCGTCGCGCCGCTCACGGTGGGCAACTACCTCGCGACGGTGCCGCGCGAGCCCGTGTACACGGATCACCCCGCGTTCGCCGACGCCGAGCGCGACGTGCGCCAGAGGACGGACCGGCTGCTCGCCGTGAACGGCCACAAGACGGTCGACGAGTTCCACGTCGAGCTCGGCCGGTTGATGTGGGAGGCGTGCGGGATGGAGCGGAACGCGGCGGGGCTGAAGGAGGCACTCGCGAAGATCCCGGACGTCCGCGAGCGCTTCTGGAAGGAGGTGCGCGTACCCGGCTCCGCCGACACGCTCAACCAGTCGATCGAGAAGGCCGGCCGGGTCGCGGACTTCCTCGAGTTCGCCGAGATCATGTGCTGGGACGCACTCACCCGCGAGGAGTCGTGCGGGGCGCACTACCGCTCCGAGCACACCACGCCGGACGGCGAGGCCAAGCGCAACGACGTGGACTTCTCCTTCGTGTCGGTGTGGGAGTTCAAGGGCGCCGGTGAGAAGCCGGCGCTGCACAGGGAGCCTCTGGAGTTCGAGAACGTGCAGCCGTCCACGAGGAGCTACAAGTGATGAACCTGACACTCCACGTCTGGCGGCAGGACGGGCCGTCCGCCAAGGGCCGCTTCGAGACGTACCCGGCGACGGGCGTGAGTGAGCACGCCTCCTTCCTCGAGATGCTCGACGTCGTGAACGAGGCGCTCGTGCACGAGGGGAGGGAGCCGATCGCCTTCGAGCACGACTGCCGCGAGGGGATCTGCGGATCGTGCGGGATGATGATCAACGGCGTGCCGCACGGGCCGCGCACGATGGTCGCGACCTGCCAGTTGCACATGCGGATCTTCCACGACGGGGACGAGATCTGGATCGAGCCGTGGCGCGCCACTGGCTTCCCGATCCTGCGCGACCTCGTGGTGGACCGGGGCGCCTTCGACCGCATCATCAACGCGGGCGGCTACGTCTCCGTGCGCACGGGGAGCGCCCCCGACGCGAACGCCATCCCCATCCGCAAGCACGAGGCCGATCGCGCGATGGACGCGGCCGCGTGCATCGGGTGCGGCGCGTGCGTGGCCGCGTGCCCGAACGCCTCCGCGATGCTCTTCACCTCGGCCAAGGTCGCGCACCTCGGCCTGCTGCCGCAGGGCCAGCCCGAGCGCTACACGCGCGTGCTGGACATGGTGGCGCAGCACGACCTGGAGGGCTTCGGCACCTGCACGAACCACGGCGCCTGCCAGGAGGCGTGCCCCAAGGGAATCAGCGTCGATTTCATCGCGCGCCTGAACCGCGATCTCATGGTGGCGAGCTGGAAGGCGGCCGAGCCCGAGCCCGTCGCGGCCGGGGGGGCGTAAAGGCGTGGCCGAGCCCGACGCGGAGGCGGGCGCGTCGTTCCTCACGGGTCCGACCGACCCTGAGGCCGTGGTCGTCCCGGACGACCTCGGCGAGGAGGAGCGCATGCTCGTGCAGGCGGTCGAGGACTTCGCCGCCCGCGAGGTCGCGCCGAGGATGGACACGCTCATGGCGCGCGACCCGGAGGTATCGCGCGGGCTGTTCAAGAAGGCCGCCGAGCTCGGGATCTTCATGGCCGAGGTGCCCGAGTCGGACGGCGGGATGGACCTGAATGTCCTCGCCGTCACGGGGATGCTCTCCAGCCGCGCCGAGGTCGGGCCGCTCGGGCCGATGATCCTCGGCCACCAGGGGATCGGCACGCTGCCGATCGTCTACTTCGGCACGCCCGAGCAGAAGGAGAGGTACCTGGGCGCGTGCATGGAGGGCGACATCCTGTCGGCCTTCGCGCTCACCGAGCCGAGCACGGGCTCGGACGCGATGAACATCCGCACGCGCGCCGTGCTCGACGAGGGCGGCACGCACTACGTACTCAACGGCGCCAAGCAGTGGATCACCAACGCGCTGTGGGCCGACCTCTTCGTCCTCTTCGCGAAGGTCGACGGCGAGCACTTCACCGCCTTCCTGGTCGAGCGTGACACGCCGGGCCTGGGCGTCGCGGAGCCGGAGCGCCTCCTGGGACAGCACGGCTCGGCCGTGTGCGCCGTCTCGCTCGACGACGTCCGCGTCCCGGTCGGGAACGTCCTGGGCGAGGTGGGGCGGGGGCACAAGGTCGCCTTCTGCACCCTGAACATGGGGCGGCTCAAGCTGTCCGCGAGCTCGGCGACCGGCGCGAAGGTCGCCGTCGAGGCCGCCTCGACGTACGCGGCCGAGCGCATCCAGTTCGGCATGCCGATCGCGAAGTTCGGGCTGATCCAGCGCAAGCTCGCGGACATGGGCGCCCGCGCCTACGCTGCCGAGTCGGTCGCGTATCGCACGGCCGGGCTCGTCTACCACGCGCTCGAGCGGCTGAAGGCCGCGGGCGGCGGTGGCGCGCAGGACCGCCTGGACACGCTCTCCGAGTTCTCGGTGGAGTGCGCGCTCGCCAAGGTCTACGGATCCGAGGCCTACAACGGGAACGCGGACGAGGCGGTCCAGGTCTTCGGCGGCTACGGCTTCAGCGAGGAGTACAAGCCCGCGCGGATGTACCGCGACTCCCGGATCTCGCGCATCTACGAGGGGACGAACGAGATCTGCCGCCTCTACGCGCAGCGCACGGTCTTCCGCAAGCTGGCGCGCGCCTCGGGCGGGGGCGCGCTGGCCAAGGGGATCGACGCGCTCAAGCGGCTGCACGCGATGAAGAAGCTGGCGCGCGGCGACGGGCTGAGGGGTGCGGCGTCCGGCACGCTCGAGAGCGTCGCGGCGCTCAAGCAGATCTACTTCGTCCTCACGGAGGAGATCGTCACGCGCGTGGGGCCCGAGAAGCTCGCCGATCCGGAGAGCCAGCAGTATCTGGCCTCGCTCGCCGACGTCGCGATGGAGGTCTACGCGTCCGAGAGCGTGGCGCTGCGGGTGGCCAAGCTGTCGGGCACCGGCACGGAGGAGGAGCGGGAGGTGCGCGCCGCGCTCGCCGCGCTCGTGCTCGACCGGTCGGCACTGCGTGTGCGCGCCGAGGCGCGCACCGTGCTCGGGGAGACGCACCCCGGGGAGGACGGGGCGAGACGGCTCGCCGAGATCGACGCGCTCCTGCCGCCGCCCGGCGCGCTCGTGGGGACGCGCGGGCGCGTGGCGGAGTGGCTCGTGGCGCACCGAGGGCTCCTCCCCGGAGAGGCGTAGGTCGCCGGCTTGCTCGCGCCGTGGCCCCGCGGGTAGTGTGACCGCTCCATCGTCCGTCGAGGAGCGGAGCCATGCGCCCCCTGCGCCGAAACCCCCGTCGTCCCTTCGGCCCCGGTCTCGTCGCGGCCGCCGTCGCGTGCCTGGACCTCGCCGTCCTGACGGCCTGCGCCGGGGCGCCCCCCGCGCCCGCCGGCCCGAGCGAGCCCGAGGAGATCGCCTTCGCCCCCGAGCTCCAGGTCGACCTCGCGCGCATGGAGCGCACGCCGACCGGCCTCTACCTCCAGGACGTCTCCGAGGGCGAGGGCTTCACGGCGCAGCGCACCAGCCTCGTGACGCTCCGCTACGTCGGCTATTTCCCGGACGGAACGATCTTCGACACCACCGGCGACGGCGAGCCCTTCCAGTTCCGCCTGGGCGGGAGCGAGGTGATCAAGGGGTGGAACCTGGGCATCCCGGGGATGAAGCGCGGCGGCGTGCGCAGGCTGGTGATCCGTCCGTCGCTCGCCTACGGGGCGAGGGGCAGGGGGGCCATCCCGCCCAACGCGACGCTCGTCTTCGACGTCCAGCTCCTGGACGTCCGCTGAGGGGCCGACGCCCGGAGACCCCGACGTGATCGACACCCACGCGCTGCCCGTCTTCGTGGTCGCCTCGCTCGTGCTCCTCGTGACCCCGGGGCCGGCGGTGCTCTACCTGGTGGGCAACAGCATGGAGCAGGGCCCACGCGCAGGCATCCTCTCCGCGCTGGGGCTTCTCACCGGGGGCGCCGTGCACATGCTCGCTGCGGTGGCCGGGATCACGGCCCTGCTCGCGGCCTCGACCTCCGCGCTCGCGGTGCTCCGCTGGGCGGGCGCCGCCTACCTCCTCTGGCTCGCGTGGCGGGAGGTCTCCGCCCCGGCCTGGGTGCCCGGCGGGGACGCGCGTCCGCTCCGGCGCGGCTCCGAGCTCTACCGCGGCGGCCTCATGGTCTCGCTCCTCAACCCCAAGTCCGCGCTCTTCTTCCTGGCCTTCCTCCCCCAGTTCGTCGAGCCGGGGCGGGGCGATCCGCGCCTCCAGGTCCTCGCGCTCGGCGTCGGCTTCCTCTGCCTCGCCGCGTGCACGGACACCACCTGGGCGCTCGTGGGCGGGCAGGCGGGGAGGCTCCTGCGCACGCCGGGCGCGCACCGCGCACGCCGTTGGCTCTCCGCGGGGATCTACGCGGGGCTCGGCGTGGTCGCGCTCCTGGAGGGCCGCCCCCACTGAGGGCGGGGGCCGGCGTCCGCCCCGGCGCCCCGGCACCCTCCCGGAGCCACCCGGCGAGGCTGGACGAAAGCGCCTCCACGCGCGACCGTATCCCTTCGCGCGGCCGACGGATCGGACCGTGCCACGCCATCGGCGCCGGTCGGCGCCTGGACCACGAGGGACCGGGACGATGAGAAAGACCACTCTTTCGATGCGCCACGCCGCCATGCTCCTCCTGGGCCTCGCCCTGGCGGCGTGCGGCAGCGACCCGTACTCGCTCCCGGACTTCGACGTGAGCCTCGGCATCGACATCGCGTCGATGACGAAGACGGCGTCGGGCCTCTACTACAAGGACGTCGTGGTCGGGAGCGGCGCTCTGGCCTCCGAGGCCGACAGCGTGCTCACCGGGTACACGGGCTGGCTCTCCGACGGGACCACGTTCGACAGCGGGACCTTCTGGTTCCACCCGGGGCTGGGCGAGGCGATCCCGGGGTTCGACGAGGGGGTGGGCCCGATGCGCGTGGGCGGGGAGCGCAAGCTCGTGATCCCCCCGGACCTGGGCTACGGGAAGGACCGCTTCGGCCCGATTCCCGGGAACTCCACGCTCGTCTTCGACGTCCAGCTGATCGAGGCCGTGCCCCTCACATCTTCGGGAGGGTGACGCCGACCTGCTTCATGTACTTCCCCTTGCGGTCGGCGTAGGCGATCTCCGGCTCCTCGTCCCCCTCGAAGAAGAGGAGCTGTGCGATCCCCTCCCCGGCGTAGATCTTCGCGGGGAGCGGCGTCGTGTTCGAGATCTCCAGCGTCAGGTACCCCTCCCAGGTGGGCTCCAGGGGGGTCACGTTCACGATGATCCCGCAACGTGCGTAGGTCGATTTCCCCAGGCACACCACGAGCACGTCCCGGGGGATGCGGAAGTACTCCTCGGTGCGGGCGAGCGCGAAGGAGTTGGGCGGGATGATGCACTCCATCTCGTGGATGTCGACGAACGACCGGTCGTCGAAGTGCTTCGGGTCCACGATCACGTTGTGCACGTTCGTGAAGACCTTGAACTCGGGCGCGACCCGGATGTCGTAGCCGTAGGACGACAGACCGTAGGAGATCACGCCGTCGCGCACCTGCCCCGCCTCGAAGGGCTCGATCATCGCGTGCTCGGTGGCCATGCGGCGGATCCACTTGTCGCTCTTGATGGGCATCGGAAGGGGTCTTCCCGGCGGTTTCGGAGGGGTGCGGAGGGCCCGCGGCGACGCGGCGGCGCAGGTCCGGGCGCCGGCAAGATAGGAGCCCTCGCGAGGCCCGTGCAAACCCGTGGAAAATCAGGAAAAATACGGACGAGCTTCGCTTGACACTCCCTCTCGCGTTCCAATACCTTTTCGCGTCCCAAGTGAACGATTTCACAAACTCTGGCGGCACAATGTCGGGTGCGTATCTGCCCCTCCTGCTGCTCTTCGGTGTTTCTGTCGCGACCGCCCTGCTGATGGTGATCGGGTCGCAGATCCTGAACCCGCGGCGGCCGACGCCCCAGAAGGAAATGCCCTACGAATCGGGCATGATCCCGCTCGGTGACACCCGGGCCCGCTTCTCCGTGAAGTTCTACATGGTCGCGATCAGCTTCATCGTCTTCGACCTGGAGACGATCTTCCTGATCCCGTGGGCCGTGCAGATGAGGAAGCTGGGGTGGGGACCCTTCCTCGCCATGGCGCTCTTCGTGATCGTCCTGGCCGTGGGACTGTTGTACGAGTGGAAGAAGGGAGGACTCGAGTGGGAATGAAGCTGCCCGGTGGCGGCGCGAGCGCCAGGTCCGGTGGGATCTTCGGTGCCGGAAGCCCCACCTTCCTGACGAGCAAGATCGACTGGATCGTGAACTGGGGCCGGAGGAACTCCCTCTGGCCCATGCCGTTCGGGACCGCCTGCTGCGCCATCGAGATGATGGCGTCCGCCGCGTCCAACTTCGACGTGGCGCGCTTCGGCATGGAGCGGATGGTGGGCACGCCCCGCCAGTCGGACGTGCTCATCTGCGCGGGGCGGGTGCCCTACAAGCTGGCCCCGGTCCTCCGGCGCATCTGGGACCAGATGCCGCAGCCCAAGTGGTGCATCTCCATGGGGGCGTGCGCGTCGTCGGGCGGGATCTTCGACGTCTACTCCATGGTGCAGGGCATCGACACGATCGTGCCGGTCGACGTCTACATCCCGGGATGCCCGCCTCGCCCCGAGGCGCTCATCTACGGCCTGATGATGATCCAGGAGAAGATCCGCGAGGAATCCCTGGCGCAGCACGAGACGCTGCGCGCGGAGGATCCGCTCCGGGTCGCGCAGCCGGAGGCATCCGCCGACGAGATCGTCGGGCTCACGGGTCCCTTCGGGAACTCGACGCGCCAGGAGAAGATCTCCGCGGGGGTGCGGGTGAGGCCCGAGCGCGGGCCCGACGAAGAAATCCTCCCCTGAGGCCACTCCAGACGCCATGAGCGACGAAACCAAGAGCGGACTCGACGCGGTCGACGAAGGCCCGGTTCCTTCCGACGCGGCGGGCCCGACGGAGACCGGTGCGGCCCTCGACCCGCACAGCCACCCGACGGTGGCGGCCCTTCTGGAGAAGTTCGGCGGCGCGGTGGGGGGCCACCGGATCGCCTCCGGGGACCAGCACGTGATCTTCGCGGACGCGAAGCGCAACCTCGAGATCCTCGGGTTCCTGCGCGACGATCCCGACCAGCGCTACGACCTCCTGCGCGACGTGACCGCGGTGGACTATGGCCACGGGCGGCCGCTCCAGGTCGTGTACGTGCTCTGGTCGATCCCCCTGCGCAGGTCGCTGCGCGTCAAGTGCGAGCTCGAGCTGGACGCGCTCGAGATCGACTCTGTGGTGCCGCTGTGGCAGGCCGCCAACTGGCTCGAGCGCGAGGTCTACGACCTCTTCGGGATCACCTTCCGCGGCCATCCGGACCTGCGCCGGATCCTGATGCCCCTCGACTACGCCGAGGGGCACCCGCTGCGCAAGGACTTCCCTTTGCGTGGACGCTTCAGTCGCGCCGAGCAGACCCGCCGCGCCCTCGCGCAGAACGTGGACCGCTTCTACACGCAGCACGACATGGAGATCGGGCGGGAGCCACAGGAGGCCGTGGCCCTCCCTCCGGCCGGGGGCAACGCCTCCGACCGGGAGACCTGACGGAAGGCGAGACTATGGCGCAGAAGATGGTGGAGTTCACGGTCGGCCGCGGCCCGGAGATGGGTCCCGGCGGGACGCCGGTGGCCGGCCCGCTGGCCCCCTTCGACGTCGCGGAGCCGAAGCTCGACTCCGAGAACCTGCTCATCAACATCGGCCCGCAGCACCCCGCCACGCACGGCGTGCTCAGGCTCCTGTGCGAGCTCGACGGCGAGACCGTGGTCGAGGTCACGCCGCACATCGGTTACCTCCACTCCTCCTTCGAGAAGCTCGGCGAGTACCGGACGTGGAACCAGATCGTCCCGCTCACCGACCGCATGGACTACCTGGCGCCGCTGATCTACAACTGCGCCTACGTGATGTCGGTCGAGAAGCTCATGGGGATCGAGGTCACCGAGCGCTGCAAGATCGTCCGCGTGATCCTCATGGAGATGGACCGCATCTTCGGCCACCTCCTGTGGCTCGGCACCACGGCGATCGACGTGGGCGCGATGACCCCCTTCCTGTACACCTTCCAGGAGCGGGAGCGGATCTACAAGCTGCACGAGGCGCTCACGGGTGCGCGCATCACCACGTCGGCCACGCGCGTCGGCGGGATGATGGCCGATCTGCCGGAGGGGTGGATCGCCCAGCTCGAGGACTTCGTGAGCACCTTCCCGAAGACGCTCGACGAGTGCGACCGGCTGCTCACGAACAACGGCATCCTCATCGGCCGCATGCAGGGCGTGGGCGCTATCGGCGCCGAAGACGCGGTGAACTGCGGGCTGACCGGGCCGAACCTGCGCGCTTCCGGCGTCCCCTACGACGTGCGCAAGGACCAGCCGTACTACGACTACGAGACCTACGACTTCGAGGTCCCCGTCGGCCAGCACGGCGACTGCTACGACCGGTACCTGTGCCGCCTCGAGGAGATGCACCAGAGCCTGCGCATCCTGCGCCAGGCGATCGATCGCCTGCCGGAAGGACCCATCAACGTCCAGGATCCCAAGATCTCCCTCCCCTCCAAGACCGACTGCATGTCGGACATGGAGAGCATGATCCACCACTTCAAGCTGATCATGCAGGGGATCCCGGCGCCCGAGGGCGACTGCTACTACCCGATCGAGGCGTCCAAGGGGGAGTTGGGCATGTACGTGGTGGCGGAGGAAGGTGGCACCAAGCCCGTCCGGTGGCGGATCCGCCCGCCCTCCTTCGTCAACATCTCGACGATCGGGAAGCTCTCCCGCGGGCACCTCGTCGCGGACCTGATCATGATCAACGCCAGCCTGGACATCGTGCTCGGGGAGATCGACCGATGAGCGACGTTCCCTTCAAGAATCCCGGCTGGGCGGGCAACACCGGCGAGTTCGACCTCACGGAGGACCAGGTCCGCGGAGACGACTTCGTGGGCGACCGTCCGCTCGACGGCGGCCACGCCTCGGGCTCGGCGACGTTTCCCTACATGCTCGCGGACAAGCAGCCGGACGCGCCGCTCTTCGAGGGCGAGTATCGGGCGCGCTTCGAGAAGATCCTCACCCGCTATCCGAACAAGCAGGCCGCGCTCCTCCCGGCCCTCGGGCTGGCCCAGGAGGTCCGCGGGCACGTGAGCCCGCAGACGATGGACGAGGTGGCCGGCCTCCTCGACCTCGCGCCCGCGTACGTGCGCGGGGTGGCCACCTTCTACACCATGTACAACAAGGCCCCGGTGGGCCGGTACCTGGTGCAGGTGTGCACGAACATCTCCTGCAACCTGTGCGGCGCGGACGAGGTCCTCGAGGCCTTCCTGCGTTACACGGACACCGAGCTGGGCGAGACCTCGGAGGACGGCAACTTCACGGTCGTCGAGGCGGAGTGCCTCGCCGCCTGCGGCTTCCCCACCTGCGTCCAGATCAACTCGCGGTACTTCGAGAACGTGACCCCCGCCGAGGTGCCTCGGATCGTCGAGCACCTCAAGGCGGAAGCCGCCGGCTAGCCCCGGAGCGAACGCATGGCCTATCCGTACGTCTCGGACCGCGAGGTTCGGGTCCTCAGCAAGTACTTCGGCGACCCCTCGCAGCGCCGCCTGGACACCTACGTCGAGCGCGGAGGCTACGAGGCGCTCGCGAAGGCGTTCGTGATGGGGCCGGACGCGGTCATCGACGAGGTGAAGGCCTCCGGCCTGCGCGGCCGGGGCGGGGCGGGCTTCCCGGCGGGCGTGAAGTGGTCGTTCATGCCCAAGGAGCCGAAGAAGCCCCACTACCTCCTGTGCAACGCGGACGAGTCGGAGCCGGGGACCTTCAAGGACCGCGAGCTCATCCGCTGGGATCCTCACCAGCTCATCGAGGGGTGCCTGATCGCGGCGTACGCCATCCGCGCCAAGCACGTCTACATCTACTGTCGCGGCGAGTTCTTCGAGGCGACGCAGGTGCTGGCCCGGGCGGTCGAGGACGCCTACGCCAAGGGCTACCTCGGCAAGGACGTGATGGGCTCCGGCAACGACATCGACCTCACCGTGCACGTGGGCGCGGGCGCCTACATCTGCGGCGAGGAGACGGGGCTCATGAACTCCCTGGAGGGCCGCCGTGGCCAGCCCAGGGTGAAGCCGCCCTTCCCGGCGGCGGTGGGCGCCTTCGGGATGCCCTCCACGGTGAACAACGTGGAGACGCTCTCGGCGGTGCCGCACATCGTGACGAACGGCGGGCAGTGGTACCGGCAGTGGGGCACGGAGAAGAGCCCGGGCACGAAGCTCTTCTGCGTGAGTGGCCACGTGAACAAGCCGGGCAACTACGAGCTTCCGCTGGGCTTCCCGCTCATGGACCTCATCGAGGACGTGTGTGGCGGAATGCGCGACGGGAAGGCACTCAAGGCGGTGATCCCGGGCGGCTCGTCCGTACCGCTCCTCAACGCCGAGGAGTGCGCGCGCTGCAACCTCGACTACGAAGGCGTGCAGGCCGCGGGCTCCATGCTCGGCTGTGCCTCGGTGATCGTCATGGACGAGAACACCGACATCGTGAAGCAGGTGCGGCGCATGGTGCAGTTCTACATGCACGAGTCCTGCGGGCAGTGCACGCCCTGCCGCGAGGGCACCGCCTGGATGACGAAGGTCCTGAAGCGCATCGAGGAGGGCAGGGGCACGGAGGACGACCTCGACACGCTGCTCAACATGAGCCGTCAGATGACGGGCACCACGATCTGCGTGCTGTCCGACTCTGCGGCGGCGCCCGTGGTCTCCTCCATCCAGAAGTTCAAGGGCGAGTACCTCGCGCTCATAAGGCGCGGCGAGCGCGTGGGCGTGGCGTGAGGACGACGGGACCGGCGACGGCTCAGGACATCGAGGACGCACATGGCTGACACCCCCAACACCGTCACGCTGACGATCGACGGGCAGGAGGTCGTGGTTCCCAGGGGGACCACGCTGCTCGAGGCGGCCAAGCAGGTGGGGGAGCAGGTGCCCCACTACTGCTACCACCCGGGTCTCTCCTCCCCCGCGATGTGCCGGCTCTGCCTCGTCGAGGTGCAGGGCGCCCCCAAGCCGATGCCGGCCTGCGTGACGCAGGCGGCCGCGGGACAGGTCGTCCGCACGCAGTCCGAGCTCGCGCTCGACGTGCGTGAGGGCGTGCTCGAGTTCTACCTGGTGAACCACCCGCTCGACTGCCCGATCTGCGACATGTCGGGCGAGTGCAATCTGCAGGACTACGTGCACCAGGAAGGGCGCAGGCACGGACGCGCCAAGGAGCCCAAGCGCGTCTTCGGCCGCGACGACTTCGGTGGGGACGTCCTCTTCTACGGCGACCGCTGCGTCATGTGCACGCGCTGCGTCCGCTTCATGAACGAGGTCGAGCAGGACAGCCGCCTGTGTGTCGTCGAGCGCGGCAACCGCTCCGTGATCGACACCTTCTTCGAAGAAGGGCTCGACGGCACGTACTGGCACGGCAACATCGTGGACATCTGCCCGGTGGGCGCGCTGATCTCGAAGGACTTCCTCTACAAGGCGCGCGCGTGGGACCTGGACCACATCCCCTCGGTGTGCCCGAGCTGCTCGCAGGGGTGCAACGTCGATCTCCACGTCCGCGACAACCTGGTCCAGCGCATCAAGCCGCGTGAGAACCTGGACGTGAACGGCTGGTGGATGTGCGATTACGGGCGGCTCGGCTACGAGTGGATCAACCACGGCCACCGGCTGGAAGCGCCGCTCGTGCGCGCGGGCGGGAGCGCCCGGGCGATGGGTTGGAAGGACGCGCTGCGCGCGCTCCTCGACGCGGGCGCCGAGGCGCCCGAGCGCCCCGTGAAGGCCGTGGTCTCGCCCCACGCGTCCAACGAGGACCTGGGCGCGCTGGCCGCGCTGGTCGCGCAGCTCGGTGGCGGGGAGATCGTCTACCGCAGCCCGCGCGCCGAGGACGAGGTGCCGCTCAAGGGCTACCCGGGGCTGGCGCGCCGCCGTGACCTGGCGCCCAACGGCGCCGGGGCCGAGCTGATCGGCGCGAGGCGCGTCGGCGGCGACGACGGCCGGGGCGGGCTGGACGCCGTGGCGAAGCACGACGGCGTGATCCTGGTGCTCGGCGACGCGCTCGCCGACCAGGACGCCTCGTTCGGCGCCCACGCGTCCTTCTACGTGTACGTGGGCGCGCGCGGCGGCCCGGCCACCGAGGCGGCCCACTTCGTCCTGCCGGCGACGACGTTCGCGGAGCAGGAAGGGACGTTCACGAACTTCCAGGGCCGGGTGCAGCGCTTCTGGCCCGCGCTCGAGCCGCCCGGCGCGGCCCGGCCCGCCTGGTTGGTGCTGGGCGCCCTGCTCGCCGAGGTGACCGGAGGCGCCGCGCCGCGGTCGGCCGCGGACGCCTTCGCGCAGCTCGGGCAGCGCGTGTCCGCCTTCGCCGGGCTGACGTACGAGGAGCTGGGGAAGCGGGGGGCCGTGGTGAACGAGACGATCTCGCTCTCGGGAGACTGACCGGATGGAAGCCCTTCACCCGATCACCGGGCTGCCGGCGATCATCTTCATGGTCCTGAAGGTCGTCGGGATCTTCTCGATCTTCATGGTGGTGGTGGCCTGGGCGACGCTGGCCGAGCGCCGCGTGGCGGCGTGGATCCAGGACCGCAGGGGACCGAACCGGGTGGGCCCCTTCGGCCTGTTCCAGCCGCTCGCGGACGGCGTCAAGAACTTCCTCAAGGAAGAGACGCTCCCGGCCAACTCGGCGAAGCTGTACTTCATCCTCGGCCCGATCCTCGCGACGGTGCCCGCGCTGGTCACCTTCGCGGTGATCCCGGTCGCGGCGCCGCTGCCGACGCCCTGGGGCGTCGTGGACATGCTGATTGCGGACATCCCGATCGGCATCCTCTACGTCCTGGCGATCGGATCGCTGGGCGTATACGGGCTCGTGCTCGGCGGTTGGGCGTCGAACAACAAGTACGCCTTCCTCGGCGCGATGCGCGCCTCGGCCCAGATGGTGAGCTACGAGGTGGCGCTCGGCCTCTCGGTGGTGGCGGTGATCATGCTCGCGGGCAACGTCACGCTGACCCAGATCGTGTGGCAGCAGCAGCAGCTCGACGTCTGGTTCGCGCTGCCCCTGTCGCTGGCCTTCATCTTCTTCGTGACGTCGGCCTTCGCCGAGTCCAATCGGCTGCCATTCGACATGCCGGAGGCGGAGTCGGAGCTGGTGGTGGGGTACCACACCGAATACTCTGCCATGAAGTTCTCGATGTTCATGATCGCCGAGTTCGGCCACATGGTGACGTCCTCCGCGCTCATGGCCACGCTCTTCTTCGGCGGGTGGGACCTGCCGGGCACCTGGGACGACGCCTTCTGGTTCCAGGGGCAGCTGATCAGCGGCTTCGCCGGCGACGGCACCGCGATCCTCGCGCATCCGGCGTGGTGGAAGACGCTGCTCACCTTCGGCGCCTTCGCGGCCAAGACCCTCTTCTTCATCCTCGTCTACATCTGGGTGCGCTGGACGCTCCCGCGCTTCCGCTACGACCAGGTGATGGCGCTGGGGTGGAAGGTCATGCTCCCGACCGCGCTCGCCTACCTGATGGTGATGGCGGGGAGCATCCTGGTGCTGGACGAGCTGGGCGTGCCCTATGGCTTCGGCTACGGGATGGCGCTCACCGCGGTGAGCGTGATCTGCACCGGCGCGTTCGTCTTCTTCATCGACCGCGGCCGTACGATCACGGGCGCCGGCGCGCAGCGCGGCCAGCGCGTCGAGATCAAGAGTGTTCCCCGGCCGGCGCCGGTGCCGGCCGCAGACTGAGGAGCAGCATGGCGATCACCGTCAAGGTCCTGAGCCGTCCGAGCCCGGAGAGCACGTCCTACCTCCGGGCGGCGCTCAGCGGGATGGCGCTCACCTTCCGGCACATGGTGAACCCGGTGAAGGTGACGCAGCAGTATCCCGAGGAGCAGACGGACCTGCATCCGCGCTGGCGTGGAACGCACCGCATGGAGGTGCACGCGGACGGACGCCCCAAGTGCGTGGCGTGCGGCCTGTGCCCCACCGTGTGTCCGGCCAACTGCATCCGCCTGGTGGGCGGCGAGGACGACCAGGGCAACCGCTACCCCGTCGTCTACGAGATCGACGAGTTCCGCTGCGTCTTCTGCGGGATGTGCCAGGAGGTGTGCCCGGTCGAGGCGATCCACGTGGGGCAGCACTTCGAGAACGCCGAGTACTCGCGGTCCAGGTTCGTCTACGACCTCGACCGCCTCATGGAGCAGGACCACCCCGTGACGAACCTCTGGGATCCGTCGGATCCCCGGTCCGAATGACGCGGCCTTCCACATGATCCACATCCTCTTCTACGTCTTCGCCGCGGTGGTCATCGGAGGCGCCTTCGGCGTCGCGGTGTCCCGCAGCCCGGTGGCGAGCCTCCTCTTCATGGTCGTGACCCTGGCGAGCCTCGCCGGGATCTTCGTGTTGCTGGAGGCCCACTTCCTGGCCGCCGCCCAGGTGATCGTCTACGCGGGCGCCATCATGGTGCTCTTCCTGTTCGTCATCATGCTCCTCAACCTGGGGCACGACTACGTGCGGGATCTCAAGGGCGGCGTCTTCCGCATCCTGGCCTTCGCCGTCATCGGCGCCATGGCGGGCTTCCTGTCGCTCCAGTTCAAGGCGGCCGGCGCGCTCGAGTCCATGGGGACCACCGGCGGCGACCAGATCGACGCCGCGCTCCGCGAGTACGGCGCGGTGGGCGCGATCGCGCAGCCGCTCTTCACGACCTACGTCGTGCCCTTCGAGATCACCGGCATCCTCCTCCTGGTGGCGATCGTCGGCGCCATCGTCCTCGCCAAGCGGAGGGTGGAGTCGTGATCACCGAGTCCCTGATCCTCAGCGCCGTGCTGTTCGTCGTGGGGACGTTCGGCGTCCTCATCCGGCGTAACGCGATCATCATGTTCCTGTGCATCGAGCTGCAGCTGAACGCGGTCAACCTCGCGTTCGTGGCGCTCTCGCGGCTGTGGGGCGTCGAAGGCCAGGTCTTCGTCTTCTTCGTGATGACGGTGGCGGCCGCGGAGGCCGCCGTCGGGCTGGCGATCATCATCTCGATCTTCCGCCACTACGAGACCGTGAACGTCGACAACTTCAACCTGATGAAGTGGTAGGGGCATGCACCCGACCCTTTCGATGTTGCTGATTCGAGGCGTCCAGGAAGCGGCGCACGCCGGGAGCGGCTTCGAGCCGTTCTTCCCCGGCCTGGTAGTGCTCCTTCCCCTGCTCGGCTTCGCGCTGAACGGCCTCCTCGCGCTCTCGCACGCGCGCCGTTCGGCGAACGCCGTGCGCGTGGGCGGCGAGCTCGAGCTGGACGGCCCGCACGGGAGGCCCGCGACGCACACGCTGCCGACGTGGATCGGTCCCGGCGTCGTCGGCCTGGCCTTCGCGCTCACGCTCGTGAACTTCGTGCGCATGCTCGGCGCGGAGCTGCACGAGCCGGTCGTGATCCACTACTGGACGTGGATGAGCACCGGGCACCTTCTCGGTCGTCGGCGGCGCTCCAGCTCGACCAGCTGTCGATGATCATGATGCTGGTCGTCACCGGCGTGAGCTTCCTCATCCACGTGTTCAGCGTGGGCTACATGAAGGACGATCCGGGCTACCCGAGGTACTTCGCGTACCTGAACCTGTTCGTCTTCTTCATGCTCACGCTCGTGATGGCGTCGAGCTACCCGCTCATGTTCGTGGGGTGGGAGGGCGTCGGGCTCTGCTCCTACCTGCTCATCGGCTTCTGGTTCACCGACAAGGAGAAGTCGGACGCGGGGAAGAAGGCGTTCATCGTGAACCGCATCGGGGACTTCGGCTTCCTGGTGGCGATGTTCCTCCTCTTCACGGTGTTCGGCACGCTGGACTTCGTCCCCGTGTTCGGGGGCGCGCAGGAGCACCTGGCCTACGCGGGCCCGATGATCACGGCGATCACGCTCTTCTTCTTCCTCGGCGCTACGGGCAAGAGCGCCCAGATCCCGCTCTACATCTGGCTCCCCGACGCGATGGCGGGCCCGACCCCCGTGTCCGCCCTGATCCACGCGGCCACGATGGTCACCGCGGGCGTCTACATGGTGGCGCGCTCCTCGGTGCTCTTCGCGCTCTCCCCGGTGGGGAGCGCCACGGTGGCCGGCATCGGCGTGCTCACCGCGCTCTTCGCGGCCACCATCGCGCTCAAGCAGTACGACATCAAGAAGGTGCTGGCCTACTCCACGGTCTCCCAGCTCGGCTACATGTTCGTGGGCGTGGGCGTCGGCGCGTACTCCGCGGGCATCTTCCACCTGATGACGCACGCCTTCTTCAAGGCGCTCCTCTTCCTCGGCTCCGGCGCGGTCATCCACTCGATGCACCACGCGCTGCACCACACGCACAGTCACGCCGACGCGCAGGACATGCGCAACATGGGCGGGCTGCGGAAGCACATGCCCATCACGTGGATCGTGATGTGGATCGCGACGCTGGCGATCTCGGGCGTATGGCCTTTCGCGGGCTTCTTCTCGAAGGACGAGATCATCTGGCAGGCCGGGGCGTTCGGCGGCGCGGCACGCGCGCCCTACCCGACGCTCTACACGCTCTACTGGATCGTCGCGCTCGCCGCGGCCATGCTGACCGCATTCTACATGACGCGGCTCATGGTGATGACCTTCCACGGCACGAACCGGACGGGCGCCGAGGAGGAGCGGCACCTGCACGAAGCCCCCGCGGTCATGTGGCTCCCCCTCGCCATCCTCGCCGCGCTGTCGTTGTTCGGCGGGTGGATCAACGTGCCGGAGTCGATCCGGAGCTCCTTCATGGGCGGCTTCGGGGCGCTGCCGATGTCGGAGTGGCTGCACGAGTGGCTGCACCCGGTGACGGCTGCCGCGATCGCCGTGCAGGACGCCAACCTCGGTGCGCTGTCGGAGACCGCGCCCTTCGGCGGCGGCGAGGTGACCTGGGCGCTGATCTCGACGGCGCTGGCGCTCGTGGTCGTCTTCGCCGCGGCCCGCGTGGTCGGCGGCTGGAAGATCGTCCCGGCCGAAGCGTCGCCCCAGCCGACCGGCTTCGGGCGGGTGCTCTTCAACAAGTGGTACGTGGACGAGCTCTACGACGCGATCATCGTCCAGCCGATCGTGCGGGCTTCGCGCTTCTGCTGGCGCGTGATCGACGCGGGCGTCATCGACGGCACCGTGAACGCGGTGGGCTACCTGGCGCGCGGGGTTGGATGGTTCGGCTCCCTCTTCCAGACCGGGAGCGTGAACACCTACGCCTTCATCCTTTCCCTCGGCGTCCTGGTCATTCTGGGCGTCGTCATCTTCTAGGAGCCGGGGATGACCGCATTCGTGGAATCGATCGGCTACGCCCGCTGGGCGCTCCACGCGCTCATCTGGCTCCCCATCCTCGCGATGGGCCTGGTGCTGTGGGCGGACGAGCGGCACGCGAAGCACGTGGCACTCTGGTCGTCGCTCGCGGTGTTCGTCCTGAGCCTCGGGCTGTGGTGGGCCTTCGAGCCCGGCATGGGCTCGATGCAGCTCGCCACGAGCGTGCCGTGGATCCCGGGGTGGGGCGTGAGCTACTCGCTCGGCGTGGACGGCATCAGCCTGTTCATGGTGCTGCTCACCACGTTCACGACGCCGCTCGCGATCCTGGGCTCCTTCAACTACATCAAGAAGCGGGAGCGGGCCTTCTACGCGCTCATGCTCCTGCTCGAGGCGGGCGTGGTCGGCGTCTTCTGCGCGACCGACCTCTTCCTCTTCTACGTCTTCTTCGAGCTCACCCTCGTCCCGATGTACTTCATCGTGGGCGTGTGGGGCGGCGAGCGGCGCATCTACGCGGCGATCAAGTTCTTCCTGTTCACCGCGTTCGGCTCGCTCCTGATGCTCGTCGGCATCCTCTACCTCTTCTTCAAGGCGAAGACGCTCCTGGGCGTCCCGACGTTCGCGTACGCGGACCTCCTGCAACTCCCCCTCACGCACTCCGAGCAGCTCTGGCTCTTCGCGGGCTTCGCGCTCGCTTTCAGCGTGAAGGTCCCGATATTCCCGCTGCACACCTGGCTCCCCGACGCGCACGTCGAGGCGCCGACGCCGGGCTCGGTGGTGCTGGCCGCGGTGCTGCTGAAGATGGGCACCTACGGCTTCTTCCGCTTCCTCCTCCCGCTCTTCCCGGCGGCGGCCCAGCATCCGACCGTCGTGGCGATCATGATGACGCTGGCGGTCATCGGGATCATCTACACGGCGTGGGTGGCCGCGGTGCAGCCGGACGCGAAGAAGCTGGTCGCGTACACCTCGGTGGCGCACATGGGCTTCGTGATCCTGGGCGTGTTCGCGCTCACGGTGAACGGGCTGCAGGGCGGGCTGGTGGTGATGATCTCGCACGGCATCAGCACGGGGGCGCTCTTCCTCCTCCTCGGCATGCTGTACGAGCGCCGGCACACGCGCGAGATCGCGGCCTTCGGCGGCCTCAGCCGCGTGACGCCGTGGTTCGCGACCGCCTTCATGATCACCGCGCTGGCCTCGATCGGTGTGCCGGGCACGAGCGGCTTCATCGGCGAGTTCCTCGCGCTCCTGGGTGCTTTCGAGACGCATCGCGTGATGGCGATCGTCGCCGGGACGGGCGTGATCTTCGCGGCGTACTACATGCTCCCGATGTTCCAGAAGGTCTTCTTCAACAAGCTGGACAAGCCGGAGAACCGCGAGGTGAAGGACCTCACCGGACGGGAGATGGCGATCCTCGCGCCGCTGTGCGCCCTGATGATCCTCATCGGCTGGAACCCGACGCCCATCCTGTCGCGGATGGAGCCCAGCGTGCGCGCCGTCCTCGAGCGCGTGCAGGAGGCCGCCCCGGAAGCGGCGATGTCCGAGGCGGTGCAGCTGGCCCCGGAAGGGGCCGTCACGACCGGAACCCAGGGCGCCGACGACGCGGTCGACGCCGCCCCCCAAGACTAGCCCCATGACTCTCGACTTCAGTCGCAACCTCCACTACTTCTGGGCGCTCCTCCCGGAGATCGTCCTGTGCGCGTGGGCGATGGTCGTCCTGGTGGCGGGGGTGTCGGGCCGTCACCGGCCCGGGAGTGGAGACCCGAACCGGGGCGACCCGAGCTTCGGGTCGGCTGCCGGCCTGGGGTGGCTCGCCCTCGCCGGGATCCTGGTGACCGCCTTCTTCAACGGCTGGCTGTACGGCGTGCACGAGACGTCGCCGGACGGGATGATCGCCCTCGACCACCTGCGCCTCTTCGCCAACTGGATCTTCCTGCTGGCCGCCGCGCTCGCCATCCTGATCTCCTTCGCGTACGTGCAGCGTCAGCACCTCCAGGTGGGCGAGTTCTACGGGCTCATCCTCCTGGCCACCGCGGGCGCGATGTTCATGGCCGGCGCGCGCGACCTGATCGTCATCTTCCTCGGGCTCGAGGTGATGTCGATCTCCGTGTACGCGCTCACGGCCTTCAACCGCCGCGACCGCAAGTCCGCCGAGGCGGGGCTCAAGTACTTCCTCCTGGGCGCGTTCAGCACGGGCTTCTTCCTCTACGGGATCGCGCTGGTGTACGGCGCCACGGGGAGCACGAACGTGTCCGCCATCGGCGCCAGCGTCTCCGCCGGCACGGCCGGCTCGGGGCTGCTCATCACGGGCGTCGGGCTCCTGGCCGTGGGCTTCGCCTTCAAGGTCTCGGCCGTGCCCTTCCACATGTGGACGCCGGACGTGTACGAGGGTGCCCCCGCGCCCGTCACCGCGTTCATGTCCGCCGCCGTGAAGGCCGGCGCCTTCGTCGCGTTCATGCGCGTCTTCCTGGTGGCGTTCGACGGGGTGTACGGCACGTGGTATCCGATCCTCTGGTGGCTCGCGGCCATCACGATGGTCGCGGCCAACCTCATGGCGCTCGTGCAGTCCAACGTGAAGCGCATGCTCGCGTACTCGAGCATCGCGCACGCGGGCTACCTCCTGGTCGCCCTCACCGCCGCCAACGAGACCGCCGCCGCGGGGATGCTCTTCTACCTGCTGGTTTACACGCTCATGAACATCGGCGCCTTCGCGATCGTCATCAGCGTGGCGCACCAGGGCGAGGAACGGCTGCAGATCGAGGACTACGCGGGCTTCGGCTGGTCGAACCCGCTGCTCGGCGTCTTCCTGACGATCTTCCTCCTCTCGCTCGCCGGCTTCCCGGGCACCGGTGGCTTCATGGGCAAGATCTACCTCCTGCAGGGGGCGGCCGACTCCGAGCTGTGGACGCTGTCGGTGATCCTCGTGCTCACCACGGTGGCGTCGTACTGGTATTACCTCAGGGTGGCATGGTTCATGTGGATGCGTGAGCCGGTCTCGCCGGATCAGCACTTCGGGGTGAGCGCGCCGCTGCCCATGCGGCTGGCGCTGTTGACGAGCGTCGCCCTGATCCTGTATCTGGGGATCTTCCCCTCGTCCGCCCTGGAGTTCGCCCGCGCTTCGGTGCAGGGCCTCGGCGCCCTGGGCGGCGGCCTCCTCGGGATGGGCCCGTGACGTCATGAACCCAGCGAAGCACATCTTCCGCCAGTACGACATCCGCGGCATCGTCGGCACGGATCTCGACGCCGGGGTCGCCGAGGCGGTCGGTCGGGCGTTCGGCTCGCACCTGCGCGCGCGGACGGGCAAGCCGCGCCCACGGGTGGCGGTCGGTGGGGACAACCGCCTCACCTCGCCGGAGCTCGCGGGGGGGCTGTGCGCGGGGCTGAGGGCGGCCGGCGTGGACGTCCTGGACGTGGGCACGGTCCCGACGCCCGTGCTCTACTGGTCGGAGGTGACCTTCGCCACCGATGCCGGCATCCAGATCACCGGCTCGCACAACCCACCCGAGTGGAACGGCATCAAGATGTCGCTCGGGCGGAGCGCGCTGTACGGCGACGAGATCCAGGAGATCTACCGCCGCATCGCCGAGAACGACCTGGCGTCGGGCGAGGGCGGGGTCGAGGGTGCCGACGTGCTCGACGGCTACGTGCAGGACGTGGCAGGCCGCTTCGAGCTCGCGCGTCCCATGCGGATCGCCGCAGACGCGGGGAACGGCACGGGCTCGTTGGTGGCCGTGCCCCTGCTCGAGGCGATGGGCGCGGAGGTGACGCCGCTCTACTGCGAGTCGGACGGCACCTTCCCGAACCACCACCCGGACCCCACGGTCGACGAGAACCTGGCCGAGCTGATCGCCACCCTGCGCTCCGAGCCGCACGACCTCGGCGTCGCGTTCGACGGCGACGCGGACCGCCTGGGCGTGGTGGACGAGCGCGGCAACATCGTCCGCGGCGACATCATCCTCCTCCTCTTCGGCCTCGACCTCCTCGAGAAGCGGGGGAAGGGGCAGAGGCTCGTCTTCGACGTGAAGTGCTCGCAGACGCTGCCCGAGGTGTTCGAGAAGGCGGGCGGCGTGCCGGTGATGTGGCAGACCGGGCACTCCCTCATCAAGAAGAAGATGAAGGAGATCGGCGCGCTGGTGGCGGGCGAGCTGTCGGGCCACATCATGATCGCCGACGGGTACTACGGCTTCGACGATGCGCTCTACGACGCGTGCCGCTTCATGGACCTGGTGGCCCGCTCCGAGCGGCCGCTCTCCGAGCGGGTGGCCGCGTTTCCCTCGTACGTCTCCACGCCCGAGATCCGCATCGACGTCACGGAGGAGCAGAAGTGGACCGTGGTCGAGGCGGCCGTCGCGCATTTCCGCTCCCTCTACGACGTGATCGACGTCGACGGCGTCCGCGTCCTCTTCGGCGACGGGTGGGCGCTGCTCCGCTCGTCCAACACGCAGCCGGTCATCGTCGCGCGCTACGAAGCGCGCACGGCGGCGCGTCTCACCGAGATCCGCGAGGAAGTGGAGGGCTGGCTACGGAGCCAGGGCGTCGAGCCGTAATCGGGTGTCGATGAGAGGCTTCTTCGCGTCGCTGCGCGGCGGACGGCTCCTGATCGCATCGATCGTCGTGGCGGCGTTCCTGCTCGCCCTCGGGCGGCTGTGGGCCACGGTCTACACCGAGGTCCTCTGGCACGTCGAGGTCGGGTACGCGGCCGTCTTCTGGCGCCGCGTGGCGTGGCAGTGGGGTGGGCGCGTCCTCGGGGGCGTCGCGGTCGGCGTGGCGGTGTACTTCAACCTCAAGATCGCCTCCACCACCCTGGGCGGGATCCAGATCAAGCGTCGCTTCGCCAACCTGGAGATCTCCGAGCAGCTCCCGCACAGCTACGTCTTCTGGACGATGGTCGGCGCCGCCTGCCTCCTCGGCCTCTGGTTCGGCGCGGCGGTGCCGTCCTCGGTGGGGCTGCAGGCGCTCCTCCTCGTGCACCGCACCCCCTGGGGGCTCGCCGAGCCGATCCTCGGGCGGGACGTGTCGTTCTACGTCTTCTGGGTGCCGATGCTGCGCAGCGCCATCGTCTTCCTGCTCGTGGTGGTCTTCCTCCTCTTCACGCTCGCGACCGCCGGCTACGCGGCCACGGGCGCCCTGCGCTGGGGGCGGGGCCGGGTCGTGGCGCAGGATCTGCCCCGAATCCACCTCGGGGCGCTCATGGGGGTGTTCTTCCTCCTCCTGGCCGCGCGCCTCTGGCTGGGCCGCTACCTCCTCCTGCTGAGCGGCTCGTCACAGGTGCAGGGGATCTTCGGCTTCGCGGACGCCCAGGCGCGCCTGCCGGCCCTCCAGACGCTCTCCGTGCTCTGCGTCGCCGCCGGCGGCGCGATGGTGTGGGGAGCGTGGAAGAACCGCGGCAGGCTCATGATCATCGCCGCGGGCGCCACGGTCGTGGCCACGCTCCTCATCGGCGAGTTCTATCCGGGGCTCGTCCAGCGCTTCCAGGTGGAGCCCAACGAGCTCGCCCGCGAGACCCCCTACATCGAGCAGAACCTGGCCTTCACCCGCCGCGGCTTCGGCCTCGACTCGCTGGACAGACGCCGCTTCGCCTACGAGCGCGACGAGCCCGTGGACTGGGTCGCCGCCGCCGAGCAGTTCGCGGGGCTCCCGGTATGGAGCCAGGGGGCGTTGCTCACGACGTTCCGGGAGACGGAGGCGCGCTTCCCGTACTACGACTTCACGCAGGTGACGTTCGACCGGTACGTCGGCGCGGGCGGCCTGGTGCCGGTCGCGCTCTCCGTGCGCGAGATCGACCCGGGGGGCATCCAGGACCCGAACTGGCAGAACCTGCACCTGCGGGAGCGCTACGTCGTGGGGATGGGCGCGGTGGCGAGCGTCGCCTCGGACCGCACGCCCGAGGGACGTCCCCAGATGGTGCTGACGGGAATCCCCCCCGAGCTGAGCGGACGCGGGGCGCCCCTGCCGCAGCTCGCGCTCACGCGGCCCGAGGTGTTCTTCGGGGCGCGCCCGCAGCTGCACGCGGTCGTGAACCCCTCGGACGACCGTTTCCTCGCCCCGGACGGCACCCCCGGCAAGGTGGGCATCGACTTCCCGCACGGGATCGAGCTGACCTCGTGGCTGCGCACGGCGGCGCTGGCGTGGAGGTTCCGGGACGCCAACCTCCTCTTCGCGGGGGAGGTCACGCGCAGCAGCCGCTTCGTCTACCGGCGTCGCGTGGTCGACCGCGTAAGGGCGATCGCACCCTTCCTGCGCTATCCGGAGGCGCCGTACCCGGTGCTCGCGGGCGGGCGCATCGTGTGGGTGCTCGAGGGGTTCACGGCCACCCGGGCCTTCCCCCTGTCGTCGGCGCACGAGTTCGCGCCCGCCCGCGCGGTCTCCTACGTGCGCAACAGCGTGAAGGTCACGATCGACGCGGTGTCCGGGACGGTGGACTTCTACCGCGTCCCCGTCGGCGATCCGCTCGCCGACGCATACGGCCGGTCGCTCCCGGGGCTGTTCAAGCCCATCGACGCCATGCCGGCCGAGATCCGGGCGCACGTGCGCTATCCGCACGCGCTCCTGAGCCTCCAGGCGGACGTCCTCCTCCAGTACCACCAGGAGACGGCGCCCGCCTTCCACGGCCAGCAGGACGTCTGGTCCATGCCCAACGAGCTGGCCCAGGGCACCAGCCCGGTCGCCTACCGCCCGGAGTACGGCATCTGGACGCTTCCCGGCGAGGACGAGGCGGCGTTCAACCTCTCGACCGTGTTCGTTCCGGCCGGGAGGCAGAACCTGACCGGCGTGCTGGCCGGGCGCACCGACGCCTCGGGAGTGCCGCACCTCACGCTCCTCGACATCCACGTGGAGGACCAGGTGCCCGGGCCCCGCCAGATCGAGGCGCTCGTCGAGCAGGACCCCGTCATCTCCCAGCAGTTCTCGCTCTGGCGCACGGGCGGGAGCGAGGTGTGGACCGGCCACCTCCACCTCATCCCCGTCGGCGGGCGGCTCCTCTACATGGAGCCGGTCTTCCTAGCGGCCGAGGCCGACGCGATCCCGGAGCTGCGCCGCTTCGTCGTGAGCGACGGGCGTCGGGTGGCCATGCGGGAGACGCTCGCGGAGACGATCACGACGCTCGCCGGAGGGAACGCGGCAGGCCCCGGCGGACAGGGTGCCGAGGCCGGTCCGGAGGGCGTCGGAGCCTGGCCGAAGGCCGCGCTGGACCTCCTCGGGCGCGCCGAGGCGCGCCTGCGGGAAGGGGACTGGCAGGGCTTCGGCGCGGCTCTCCAGGAGCTGCGCACGCTCCTCCAGCAGCTTGCCGGCACCCAGGGAGATTCGGGACGTTGATCGCCCTCCGGGGGCCTGGTAGCTTCACGAGTCTCACCCCGCCGGCGTCCTCGGGGGCAACGGCCTCCGACGGGAACGTCGGCTCTGAGGACGGAATCCTGAAAACGGCATGAACATCCACGAATATCAGGCCAAGGAGCGCTTCCGCGCCGCGGGCATCCCGGTCCCTCCGGGCGAGGTCGCGAAGACGCCCGACGAGGCCGAGAAGCTGGCCGAGAAGCTCGGTGGCAAGGTGGTGGTGAAGGCCCAGGTGCACTCCGGCGGCCGCGGCAAGGCGGGCGGCGTGAAGCTGGCGTCGAGCCCCGCGGAGGCGCGCGAGCACGCGTCGAAGATCCTCGGCATGAAGATCAAGGGCCTCACGGTCGACAAGGTGCTCATCACGCCCGCCGAGGACATCGCGAGCGAGGCGTACGTCGGCGTCCTCATGGACCGCAAGAAGCAGGCGCCGACCTTCATGGTCTCCGCCGAGGGCGGTATCGACATCGAGGAGGTGGCGGCCAACCGCCCGGAGGCCATCCGCAAGCTGACGGTGGACCCGCGCTACGGCCTCCTGCCGCACCAGGCGCAGTGGCTCGCGAACGCCCTCTACGACGACCCGCCGATCGTGAAGCAGGCGGCGAAGGTCATGATGCAGCTCTATCGGGCCTTCGTGGACTCGGGCTCGTCCATGGCCGAGATCAACCCGCTCATCACGACCGGTGCGGGTGAGGTCAAGGCGATCGACGCCAAGATGAGCATCGACGACAGCGAGCTCTTCCGCCGCCCCGAGGTCGCCGCCATGCGCGACACCTCCGACGAGCCGGTCGCGGAGACGAAGGCGCGCGAGGCGGGCCTGAGCTTCGTGAAGCTCGACGGGAGCGTGGGGTGCTGCGTGAACGGGGCCGGGCTGGCGATGGCCACGATGGACCTGGTGAAGTACTACGGCGGCGAGCCCGCGAACTTCCTCGACATCGGGGGATCGTCCAACCCGGACAAGGTCGTGGCCGCGCTGGAGATCATCACCGCCGACCCGAACGTGAAGGTCATCCTCTTCAACATCTTCGGCGGGATCACCCGCTGCGACGACGTGGCCAACGGGATCGTGACGGCCACGCAGCGCATCGACATCCAGCTCCCGATCGTGATCCGCCTCACGGGCACGAACGAAGAGAAGGCACTCGAGATCCTCGCTGCCGCCGGCTTCTCCGCCTTCACCTCGATGGACGAGGTGGTCGAGAAGGCCGTCCAGCTCGCAAAGGCATAGATACCCCATGGCGATCTTCATCGACAAGGACACACGGCTCGTCGTCCAGGGCATCACCGGGCGCGACGGCTCCTTCCACACGCGCCAGATGATGGAGTACGGCACGCAGGTGGTGGCGGGCGTCACGCCGGGCAAGGGCGGCCAGAGCTTCGAGGGACCGGACGGTGCCCAGGTCCCGATCTTCAACGGCATGGACGAGGCCGTCGCCGAGGCCGGCGCCAACACGTCCGTCATCTACGTCCCGCCCGCCTTCGCCGCCGGCGCGGTGATGGAGGCGGCCGACGCGGGCGTGAAGCTGATCGTGGCCATCACCGAGGGGGTGCCCGTCCAGGACATGGCGCGCGCCCACGCCTTCGCGCGCGACCGCGGCGCGCGGGTGATCGGGCCCAACTGCCCGGGGCTGATCTCCCCGGGCAAGGCCAAGGTCGGCATCCTTCCCGGCCAGATCGTGACCGAGGGGCCGATCGGCCTCGTGTCGCGCTCCGGAACCCTCACGTACGAGGCGGTCTTCCAGCTCACCAACGTGGGGCTGGGGCAGACCACGTGCGTGGGCATCGGCGGCGACCCGCTGATCGGCACGAACTTCATCGACTGCCTGAAGGCCTTCGAGGCCGACCCGGACACCACCGGGGTCGTGATGATCGGCGAGATCGGCGGCACGGACGAGCAGGAGGCGGCCGACTACGTGAAGGCGAACCTCACCAAGCCGGTGGTGGGCTTCATCGCGGGCCGGACCGCGCCGCCCGGGCGGCGCATGGGCCACGCGGGCGCGATCATCAGCGGCTCCGCGGGCACGGCCGAGGAGAAGATCAGGGCTTTCCAGGACAACGGGATCGCGGTGGCCGAACGCCCCGCGGACATCGTCGGCCTGCTCCAGCACGCACTCGCCTGAGCGACCGACAGGCCCCTTCGTCGGGGACGGCGACATGAAGCTCTCGGAACTCCTGGTCGATGCCTGGGCGGTGCTCCCCCTCGAGGCGGAGGACCTGGGCGACGCGCTGGAGGCGTTGCTGCGGCGCGTCTCCGAGGACGGCGCCCTCGGGGGCGCGCGGGCCAGGAACCTGGCCCACGACCTCGCCGGTGGGACCCAGGGCGAGATCGTGCACGTGGCGGACCAGGTGGTCGCGGTGCTCGGCACGCTGGAAGGGCTCGAGGCGCCGGCGCTCGCCATCGGCGTGGCGCCCGGGCCGTTCCGGCTGGGCGCGCGCGGGAAGGACGGCGAGGAGGCCGACACCGCCCGTGCGGTGCTGCTCCTCCTCGTCCACGGCAAGCTCACGGGCGCGCGGCAGGACATCGTGCCCGCCATCGCCCGGGTGCTGCGCGACCCGAAGCAGGCGGAGCGGCTGCTCGCGGCCCGGTCGGTCGCGGACGTGCGTGCGCTGCACGAGCTGATGGACGCGGAGGCGCACCCGCGGCTGCTCGTCGAGGACGCCCTGGTGAACGTGCGCTACCGGGTCTACCCGGATACGCCCGTGGGCGAGGTCGTGGACCTCATGGTGCGCCGCGGCGTCCACGCGGTCCCGGTGGTGGGCGAGCGCTACGAGGTGCTCGGCATCCTCACCTCGGGCGATGCGCTGGCCCTCATGGTGAGCGCGGCGCGAAGGGGGGAGGACGGGCCGAAGGAGGGAGAGAAGCCGGAGGAGCCGAGGGCGCGCGACTTCATGACGCGCTCCGTGCTTTGCGTCTCGGAGGACCAGGCGCTCTCCGAGGCGGCGAACATGATGGTCAACCGGGACGTGGAGCAGATCCCGGTCGTGCGGGAGGGCGAGCTCGTGGGGTTCGTCACCCGGGAGTCGATCCTGCGGGCCCTGCACGGGATCCGCGGAGCCCCATCCAGCGAAAAGGAAGAGAGCGAGTCGCGTCCATGAGCCAGACCCTAGCGATCATCAAGCCCGACGCGGTGGCCGCGGCCAGGGCCGGGAAGATCCTCGCCCATCTCGAGGGTGCGGGCTTCGCGGTCCGTGCCCTGCGCATGACCCGCCTCACGACCGCGCAGGCCCGGGCTTTCTACGCCGTTCACGAGGGTCGGCCGTTCTACGACGAGCTGGTGGCGTTCATGACGTCGGGGCCGTGCATCCCGATGATCCTCGAGCGGGCGGACGCGGTGGCGGCCCTGCGGGACACGATCGGGGCGACGGACCCGGCCGAGGCGAAGGAGGGCACGGTCCGCAGGCTCTACGCCGAGTCGAAGGGCCGCAACGCGATCCACGCGTCGGATTCGGACGAGAACGCCGCGATCGAGACGGCCTTCTTCTTCTCCTCGCAGGCCCGGATCGACACCGCTCCCTAGCAGGTCGCGCACCCCGCTCCCGGAGGGGGCTGCGAGGGTGGACACCCCAGGGGCCCCCGGCTAGCTTTGCAAGCTATGCTCAGGCTCGATCTCGCTCGGCTGGACAGGGAGGGCGCGGTTCGCGTCGACGCGGACGTCCCCGCGGACGATCCGCTGTGGAAGGACACGGAATTCGCGTTCGACGGCCCCGTCCACGTGCGTCTCCGCGCGATCGCGGCAGGGAGCGGCGAAGTGGTCGTCCGCGGTGAGGTTGAGGCCCGCCTGGCGCAGGAATGCCGGCGGTGCCTCGAGCCGGTGGTGGGAAAGCTGGCGCTGGCGATCACGCTGGTCTTCGTGGCGTCGGACACGCCAGGGATCCTGGAGGACGGGGACGCACGCGTCTTCGATGCCAGGGCGTCGGAGCTGGATCTGGGTGAGGCGGTGCGCGAGGAGGTGGTCCTCGGCATCGACCCGTATGTCGTTTGCGACCCGGAGTGCAAGGGTTGGTGTCCGCATTGCGGCGCGAATCGGAACACCGGGGAATGCGGCTGCTCGTGGGACGAGGCCGATCCCCGGTGGGATGCGCTCAGGGCCCTCAAGGAAGAGTGAGCCATGGCAGTTCCCAAGAAGAGGACGTCGAAGCAGCGCAAGCGGAAGCGGCGGACGCACTACAAGGCGGACCCGGTGACGCTGTACACCTGCCCGAAGTGCGGCGACCCGAAGGTCCCGCATCGGGTGTGCCCCTCGTGTGGGCACTACCGGGGTGAGCCCGTCCTGCAGATCGACGAAGAGTAGACGTCGCAACCGGTGCGCATCGTCCTGGACGCGATGGGCACGGACCACGCGCCCGCGGCCGAGGTCGCGGGGGCGCTCGGTGCCCTCCGTGAGCTGGAGTCGGACATCGAGGTCGTCCTGGTCGGAGACCGGGCGGCGGTCGAGGCGGAGCTGGCCGCCCATCCAGGTGTCCCCGACGCACGCCTCCATCTCGTCCACGCACCCGATCGAGTGACGGCGGCGGACTCCCCGGCGTCGGTGCTCCGGCGCAAGCCGGAGTCGTCGATCGTCGTGGGGCTCAAGCTCGTGCAGGCCGGCGAGGCCGACGCGTTCGTGAGCGCCGGGTCGACGGGAGCGGTCATGGCGACGTCGCTCTTCACGATGCGCCCGCTGCCGGGCGTGGCGCGGCCCGCGATCGGCACGGTGCTGCCGACGGCCGGCCGCCCCTGCCTCCTCCTGGACGCGGGCGCGAACGTCGACTGCAAGCCGCACCACCTGGTACAGTTCGCGCACCTGGGCAACATCTACGCCCAGGACCTCATGGGCGTGGAGCGCCCCCGGGTGGCGCTGCTCAACATCGGCGAGGAGCCCGAGAAGGGCGACGAGCTCACCGTCGAGGCGCATCGGCTGCTCTCCGCCGCGACCGGCCTCCACTTCATGGGCAACGTCGAGGGCCGCGACATCATCCTCGGGGTCTGCGACGTGGTCGTGGCCGACGGCTTCGTCGGCAACGTCCTGCTGAAGTTCTACGAGTCGGTCGCCGAGTTCATCGTCGGCCTGCTGAAGAAGGAGCTGCGCAAGTGGGACCGGGACGTCGATCTCGAAGGCGTCTTCCGGGTCCTCGACTACGCGGAATACGGTGGGGCGCCCCTCCTCGGCGTGGGGGGGATCTCCATCATCTGCCATGGCGAGTCGTCCCCGCGGGCGGTGCAGAACGCCCTCGGCGTGGCGGCGCGAGCGGTCCGCTCGAACATGGTGAAGCACATCGCCCGGGAGCTCGCCGCCCCGGGACCCTCCCAGGAAGCGCCATGAGACATCCTGCCCCTCTCGTCGAGATCGTCGCGACGGGCCGCTACCTGCCGGGGAACGTCGTGACCAACGACGACCTGGCCAAGCGGATGGACACCTCGGACGAGTGGATCGCGTCCCGCACGGGAATCCGCGCACGCCGCCTCGCGGGCGAGAACGAGAACGCCGCGTACATGGGCGCCGCAGCCGCGCGCTGCGCCATGCAACGCGCCGGCGTCGACCCGGGCGAGGTCGACATCCTCATCCTCTCCACCGCCACGCCGGACCGCTGGCTCCCCTCGACCGCGTGCGACACGCAGGCGCTCCTCGGGTGCACGAACGCGGTCGCCTTCGACCTGATGGCGGCGTGCAGCGGCTTCCTCTACGGGCTGTCGATGGCCGAGGGGTACCTGGCCGCGGGGCGGGGGGAGGTGGCGCTGGTCGTCTCCACGGAGAAGATGAGCGCGATCGTGGACTGGGAGGACCGCTCGACGTGCGTCCTCTTCGGGGACGGCGCGGGGGCCGCCGTGGTCAAGCCGGCCAACGGGTCGGAGCGCGGCATCGTGTCCAGCCACCTGCGCTCGGACGGCAACCTGGCGCACCTCCTCTGCCGGCCGGGAGGCGGGGCGCAGATCCCGATGAGCGAGCAGGTGCTGCGCGACCGGTCCCACCTGGTCCGGATGGAGGGGCGCGAGGTGTTCAAGAACGCCGTGCGCTCGATGGCCGAGGCCACGCACATGGCGCTGCACGATGCGGGGATCACCGCCGAGGACGTGGACCTCATGGTCCCGCACCAGGCCAACCTCCGCATCATCGAGGCGACGGCGAAGTACGCCGGCATCCCCATGGAGAAGGTGGTGGTCAACCTCGATCGATACGGCAACATGAGCTCGGCGTCGATCCCGGTGGCGCTCGACGAGGCGCTCGAGCAGGGCCGCATCGCCAAGGGCGCCAACGTCCTGAGCACCGCCTTCGGCGCCGGCCTCACCTGGGGCGCGCAAGTCTGGCGCTTCTGACCCCGGAAGGGTAGGCACATCGTGACGCTGGCACTCCTCTTTCCCGGTCAGGGATCGCAGGTCGTGGGCATGGGGCGCGCGCTCGCCGCCGCCTACCCGGCGGCCTCCGAGACGCTGGCGGAGGCTGACGACGTGCTCGGCTTCGCCCTCTCCGCCCTCATGGCGGACGGGCCCGGGGACGAGCTGACCGAGACGCGCAACGCGCAGCCTGCCATCCTCGCGCACTCCGTCGCCGTGCTGCGCGTGGTGCGCGACCGGCTCGGTCCCGTGGCCTTCGCGGCCGGGCATTCCCTCGGGGAGTTCAGCGCCCACGTCGCGGCCGGCACCCTCTCCTTCCGCGACGCGCTCGAGTCGGTGCGCCTCCGCGGGGAGCTCATGTGGAGGGCCGGGCAGGAGCGGCCGGGTACGATGGCCGCGATCCTCGGCCTGGAGGACCCGGCCGTCGAGGAGGTGTGCGCGCGCGTCGACCGCGGCGTGTGCGTGCCCGCCAACTTCAACACGGCCGGCCAGGTCGTGGTGAGCGGAGACGAGGCCGGCGTCCGGCAGGGGATGGCGCTCGCGACCGAGGCCGGCGCGAAGCGGGTCATGCCGCTCCAGGTCTCGGGGGCCTTCCACTCGCCGCTCATGGAGCCCGCCGTCGGCGGCCTGCGCGAGAAGCTCGGGCCCGTCGTCTTCGCCACCCCGGCGTTTCCCGTCGTGTCGAACGTGACCGCGTGCCCCGTGGACGACGGGGACGTGGCCCGCCGGCTCCTCGTGGAGCAGCTCACCTCGCCGGTGCGCTGGTCCGCGTCCGTGACGGCGATGCTCGCGGCCGGCGTGGACCGCTTCGTGGAGCTCGGCCCGGGCTCGGTCCTGTGCGGGCTGAACAAGCGCAACGCCAAGGGCGTCCCCTGCACGTCGCTGGGAGAGCCCGCCGACCTCGAGGGGTGGACGCCATGAGCGAGCGCGAGCTGGAAGGGAAGGTCGCCCTCGTCACCGGGGGATCGCGCGGCATCGGCCAGGCGATCGCGAAGGCGCTGGCGGACGCGGGCGCGCGCGTCGCCGTGGTGGCGCGGGACGGGGAGCGAGCCACCCTCGCCGCGGCCGGTCTCCCGGGTGAGGGGCACGCCGGATACGCGTGCGACGTGGCGGACGCCGGGCGCGTGCAGGAGACGGTGGCGGCGGTGGAGTCGGCGCAGGGTCCGGTGGACGTCCTCGTGAACAACGCGGGGATCACCCGGGACAACCTGTTGCTGCGCATGTCCGTCGAGGAATTCGATGAGGTGATCGCCACCAACCTCAAGGGCGCCTTCAACTTGATCCGTGCCGTCACACGGGGGATGATGCGTCGGCGCGACGGGGCGATCCTCAACATCACGTCGGTGGTGGGGCTGATCGGCAACCCGGGCCAGGCGAACTACGCGGCGTCCAAGGCGGGGTTGCTCGGGCTGACGAAGAGCGTGGCCCGGGAGCTGGCCTCGCGCAACGTTCGCTGCAACGCGATCGCGCCCGGTTTCATCCGTACGGACATGACGGGCGAGTTGTCCGAGGCGCAGGTGGAGGGGCTCCTGAAACAGATCCCCCTCGGACACCTCGGAGAGGCGGACGACGTGGCCGGTGCCGCTCGCTTTCTCGTGGGCCCCGCGGCCCGCTACATTACCGGCCAGATCCTGACCGTGGACGGCGGCATGGTGATGTGAAAGGCCGCGCCGCACGATCTTCCATACTTTCAAGAACCGATATCCGACACCCCCAAGGAGGCAACATGAGCGAGCCCACCGAGGCCCGAGTCAAGGAGATCATCATCAACGAGCTGGGGGTCGAGCCCGAGAAGGTCACGGACGACGCCAGCTTCGTCGAGGACCTCGGGGCCGACTCGCTCGACACGGTCGAGCTCGTGATGGCGTTCGAGGAGGAGTTCGGGATCGACATCCCGGACGAGGACGCCGAGCAGATGCGCACCGTCGGCGACGCGATCTCGTACCTGAAGAAGAACAGCGGCGGAGAGGGGTGAGTCCGACGGTCCTGGACGCTACGGGATGACGATGGGGAACGGAGGGGGCCGCGACGAGCGCCGCGTCGTGGTCACGGGGATGGGCGTGGTCTCTCCCGTCGGCAACGACGTGGAGAGCACCTGGGCCGCCATCCTGGCGGGCACCAGCGGCGCCGACACGATCCGCGCGTTCGACGCCACGGAGGACTACGCCACGCGGGTCGCGTGCGAGGTGAAGGGCTTCGATCCGCTCCAGTACATGGACAAGCGCGACGCCCGCCGCTTCGACCGCGTCTCGCAGTTCGCGCTGGCCTCCTCGGCCCAGGCCATGAGGTCGGCGGGGCTCGAGGGCGTGCCGGAGGGGATGGAGGCGCAGCGCTTCGGTGTCATCTTCGGGAGCGGCATCGGCGGGATCGCCACCTTCGAGGAGCAGCACCGCAAGCTCATCGAGCAGGGGCCCAACCGGGTGAGCCCCTTCTTCGTGCCGATGTTCATCCCCGACATCTCCGCCGGGCTCATCTCGATGCAGTGGGGGCTCCAGGGCCCGAACTACGCCACCGTGTCCGCGTGCGCGTCGTCGGCCCACGCGATCGGCGACGCGGCCCGCCACATCCGCCACGACGACGCGGACATGATGATCGCCGGCGGCGCCGAGGCGACGATCACGCCGATGACCGTGGCGGGCTTCGCGGCGATGAAGGCGATGTCCACCCGGAACGACGACCCCGGGACGGCCAGCCGGCCCTTCGACCTGCATCGTGACGGCTTCGTCATGGGCGAGGGGTCCGGTGCGGTCGTGCTCGAGGCGCTCGAGCACGCCCGGGCGCGTGGGGCGACGATCTTCGCGGAGATCGTCGGCTACGGGCTCTCCGGCGACGCCTTCCACATCACGGCCCCTCCGCCCGACGGCTACGGTGCGCAGAACGCCATGCGCATGGCGCTGCGCTACGCGGACGCCGCCCCCGAGGACGTGGACTACGTCAACGCGCACGGCACGTCCACGATGGCCGACGCCATCGAGACGCACGCGGTCAAGGAGGTGCTGGGCAAGCGCGCCTACGAGATCGTCATGGGCTCCACGAAGTCCATGACCGGCCACCTCCTCGGCGCCGCGGGGGCGCTCGAGACCATCCTGACGATCCAGACCATGCGCGAGGGGAGGATCCCGCCCACGATCAACTTCGAGGAGGCGGACCCCGCCTGCGACCTCGACTACGCGCACGCGGGCATGGTGGAGCGTCCGGTCCGCCTGGCGCTCTCCAACTCGTTCGGCTTCGGGGGGCACAACGCCTGTCTGGCCATCCGTCGGTGGGAGTGAGCGTGCGGCCCGGCCGGCGCGTCGCCCCCGGCGGGGCGTGAGCCCGGGGCGGGGAGCGGACGCATGCGGGTAGGCACCGGCTACGATTCGCACCGCTTCGAGGAGGGCCGGCCCCTCATCCTGGGCGGCGTGCGCATCCCCGACCACGCGGGCCTCGCGGGCCACTCCGACGGGGACGCGGTCGCGCACGCCGTGATCGATGCGATCCTGGGCGCCGCGGCGATGGGCGACGTGGGGACCCACTTCCCACCGTCCGACGCGACCTGGACGGACGCCGACTCGATGGATCTCCTCGGCCGCACCGTGCACGTGCTGGAGTCGTCGAACTACCAGGTCGTGAACGTGGACGTGACCGTGGTGTGCGAGACCCCGCGCATCGCGCCGCACGTCGAGGAGATGCGCCGCCGGCTGGGCGACGTCCTGCGCATCGGCGCGGGCGCCGTGTCGGTCAAGGGGAAGACGAACGAGGGGATGGGGTGGATCGGCCGGCGCGAGGGCGTGGCGGTGCACGCGGTCGCCCTCATCGATTCCATCGGCGGCTTCGACGCCACCTGGGGGGCGGTCGACGAAGGACTCCCGCTCTAGGGAGTCCCGCCGGGCAGCCGCTCGATCACCATGTGGCAAGGAGCCCTCGCCTGGTTCCAGGCGCTTCCCGACCTCCTCGTCTACCTGATCCTCGGCGCGGGGGCGGGCATCGAGAACGTCGTGCCCGCCATCCCCGCCGACACCTTCGTCGTGCTGGGCGGCTTCCTCACCGCGGTGGGCGACCTGCAGGCACGGTGGGTCTTCCTGGCGACGTGGCTGTGCAACGTCGCGTCCGCGTTGGTGATGTACCGCGTGGGCCACCGGCACGGGCCGGCCTTCTTCTCCGTCGGGTGGGGGCGCCACCTCCTCAACCCCCACCAGATGGAGCGCATGGTGGGTTTCTACGGCCGCTTCGGGATCGCGGCGGTCTTCGTGACGCGCTTCCTCCCCGGGCTCCGCTCCGTGGTGCCGGTCTTCGCCGGCGTCACGCACCAGCGCCTCCTCTCCGTCGCCCTCCCGCTCACCCTGGCCTCGGCGATCTGGTACGGCGCCCTGGTCTGGGCGGGCTCCTTCGCCGGGCACAACCTGGGCGCGGTCCTGGCCGTGCTCGGGCGCGTGAACGGCTGGCTCCTCGCGGTGGCGCTCGTGGTCTTCGCGGGGCTGCTCGCGTGGTGGTGGCGCACGCGCCACCATGGACGTCATGAGTGAGTCGCGGAGTGGGTCGCGCGCCTTCCGTTTCGAGCAGTTCCAGGACTACCTGACCTTCGAGCGCGGGCTCTCGGACCGGACCGTAGAGGCGTACGGGCGTGACCTGGCGCGCTGGGCCGGCTTCATGGAGGCGCGCGGCGTCGCGGAGCCGGGGGCGGTGACGACGACGGCGCTGCGCGACTGGGTGTTCGCGTTGAAGGACTCGGGGCTGGCGCCGGCCTCGATCCGCCGGGCCCAGTCCGCCGTGCGCACCTACTTCGCCTTTCTGCTCGCCGAAGGCGCCGTCACGCTCGACCCCACGGAGCGGCTCGAGGCGCCGAGGCTGGGGCGGCGCCTCCCCGACTTCCTGTCGCACGCCGAGGTCGGCCGGCTCCTGGAGGCCCCGGACGAGAGCGACCCCCTCCACTGGCGCGACCGCGCGATCCTCGAGCTCCTGTACGCCTCGGGCGTGCGCGTCTCCGAGCTGTGCGGGCTCGACCTCGGCGCGGTGGACCACGACGAGGGCTTCCTGGTCGTCTTCGGCAAGGGCGCGAAGGAGCGCCTGGTGCCGGTGGGAGCCCCGGCGCTGCGCGCCGTGCAGCGCTACCTGCGCGACGTGCGCCCCGGGCTGGAGCGCCGCGGGAAGGGTAAGGGACGCGGGAAGGTCTTCCTCAACGCGCGGGGCACGCCGATCTCGCGCGTCGCCGTGTGGGGAATCGTGAAGGAGGCGGCGCGCAGAGCGGGGATCCGGCGGAAGGTGTCACCCCACACGCTCCGGCACACCTTCGCGACGCACCTGCTCGAGGGGGGGGCCGACCTCGCTGCCGTGCAGGAGCTTCTGGGGCACGTGGACATCGCCACCACGCAGATCTACACGCACGTCGACCGCGCGTACCTGCGCGAGGTGCACCGCCGGTTCCATCCGCGGGGAGGATAGCCCGGGCCGCCGCGGGGCGGCCCGGGCGAACGCTCAGTGGCCTCCCGCGCCTCCGGTGTTTCCGGTGCCTCCGGTGGTCCCGCCGGTCGGGCTGGTGCCGAGGCGGGCGGCCTCCGCGTTCCCGGCGGCGAAGAGCTCGCTCTGCGAGTGGGCGCCGGCGAGCAGGTGCACCGCTTCGCGGAGCACGGGATCCCGCTCCATGCGGAAGTCGGCCTCCGCCCCGATCGCGTCCATCCTGGCCGCGATCGTCAGGCGGGTCCGCCAGGCCAGGTAGTCGAGGACGCCTGGCGCGTCGACGACCTCGCGCGGGAGCCCCTCGGACTCGAGCGACTGCACGAAGGTGTCGAAGCGCGCGGGGTCGAGCTTCGGCGCCTGGCCCGCGTCCTTCAGCTCCTTGGCGACGCCGAACGAGAACTCCGCCAGATGCACGCCGAGCGGAACGTTCTTCTCGCTCGCGACGCGCAGGAGATCCCGCTCCGCGAGCGTCAGCGTGTCGTCGGGGATCGCCACGTCCGGGAAGATCCCGCCGCCGTTCAGGAGCTCACGGCCGCCGGGCGTCGCCACCTTCGGGAAGGTGTCCAGGTCCTCCGGGAGCGGACGCATCTCCATGTCGCGAGGGCGATGGAGCGAGCGGCCGAGCGGGGTGCGCCACTCGCCGGTGGTGAAGCGCAGGCGCCGCCCGTGGGGCAGCGTCATGACCGTCTGCACGAGCCCCTTGCCGAAGCTCCGCTCGCCGAGGATGAGCGCACGGTCGTAGTCCTGCAGCGCGCCCGCGAAGATCTCGGCGCCCGAGGCCGTGTAGCGGTCCACCAGGATCACCACCGGCAGGTCGGGCACGCGCGCGGGAAACTGGTCCTGGAACGTCTCGGAGGTCGTCGCCTCCGCGTCGCCGGCCGGGGCGCGCTGTGAGGTGGTCGCGAGGGTGGAGCCGGGCTTCAGGAAGATGTCGGCCAGCATGAGCGACTCGTCCAGGAAGCCACCGGGGTTGCGGCGCAGGTCGATGATGAGCCCGCGGTGCTGGCCGAGATCGCGCAGCGCCTGGTCCATCTCCTGGGCCGCGTTGCGCGCCACGCGGTCGAGGACCACGTAGCCGATGTCGCCCTCCATCACCCCGTAGCTCACCGCCGGGACGTGCACCTGGGCGCGCGTGATGTCGAAGGGGATCGGCGTGTCGATGCCGTCCCGCTTGATGTGCACGCACACGGTGGTGCCCACCGGCCCGCGGATCGAGTCCGCGGCCATGTCCGTGTTCCAGTCCGAGGCGTCGTGCTCGTTCACGCCGACGATGACGTCGCCGACCTGGAGCCCCACGTCGTTGGCCGGGGTGCCGCGGAAGACGGCCGTGACCGTGATCTGGTGGTTCAGCTCGGTGATCTGGAGCCCGATGCCCGAGTAGTTTCCGGTGGTCTCCTCCTCCCACGCCTGGGACTCGTCCGGGGTGAAGACCTCCGCGTACGGGTCCTGGAGGGATTCGATCATCCCCTGGATCCCCGCCTCCCAGAGCGCCGAGTCGGTGTGGGCCTTGAGGCTCATCCTCGAGAGCGCGTCCATGGTGCTCATGAACACGTCGGCCTCGGGGGGCCGGCTGGTGTCGGTCGGGCGGCGGGCCACGCGGTCCTGCGCCTGCAGGGGCGCGGCGAGGGCGAGTGACAGGGCGATCAGTGCGGTGCTGCGTCTCATGCGGCGCCCTCGGCGTCGGCGGGAGTGGGAAACTTGCCTTTTGACACCTCCGCCGGGACGCGCGTTCCGTCGAGAGGCGCGGCCTGCACGGCCGACGGTGGAATACGTACCTTTCCGGTGCCCGGGCGTTACCGGGGCCGATTCCCACCCTAATCGATGTGCGCGCGATGAATCAAGGAGAGGCTCGCTCGCCGCTGCGCGTCGCCCTCGTGCAGTTCAAGCCGCGCAAGACGGACGTGGCCGGCAACATCGAGGCCGTGCGCTCGATCGTGGCGGAGCAGGCGGCGCGCGCGGATCTCGTCGTCTTCCCCGAGGCGGCGCTCTCCGGGTATTTCCTCGAGGGCGGCGTGGCGGAGGCGGCGCTCGCCTCCGAGCGGCTTGCGGAGCTCCTCGGCCCGCCGCCGCCGGACGCCCCCGACGTGGCGGTCGGCTTCTACGAGCGCTGGCGCAGGCGGCTCTACAACAGCGCCGCGTACCTCTCTCCCCACGGCGACACGTGGCAGGTCCGCCACGTCCACCGGAAGATGTTCCTCGCCACGTACGGCATCTTCGACGAGGCCCGCTTCGTGGAGCCCGGCACGGAGGTCCGCCCCTTCGACACGCGCTTCGGGCGCCTCGGCCTCCTCGTCTGCGAGGACATGTGGCACTCGCTCCCGGCCACCGTCCTGGCGTTGGGCGGCGCCGAGCTGCTCGTCGTCGTGAGCGCCTCGCCCGCGCGCGACTTCGCCGCCGGCGGCGGCGGCCAGCCGGGGAACCTCGACCGCTGGGAGCGTCTGTCGTACGGCGCCGCCGTCGAGCACGGCGTCTTCGTGGTCACGGCCCAGCTCGTCGGCTCCGAGGGCGGGAAGCTCTTTCCCGGCGGATCGCTGGCCGTCGGGCCGGGTGGCAACGTCCTGGCGCGCGGACCCCTCCTGGAGGAGGGCATCACGCACGTCGCGCTCGACCCGACCGCGATCGACCGGGCGCGCGTGGAGACGCCGCTCCTGGCCGATCTCGAGCAGATGCTGCCGCACCTGACCCGCTCGCTCGATGGGACGCTCGCCCGTTCCGAGCGCGAGGGTGGCGACGAGGCGACCGAGGAAATCCAGCTCCCCGACGCGCCGCCCCACCTGATGGGCCGCGTGGAGTCGGTGGCCGGGGCCGGGCTGCTCGACCCCTCGGCGCTCGAGCTCGACCTCGAGCTGGTCGAGCGCACGCTGGTCGCGTTCATCCGCGAGGAGGTCACGGGGCGGCGCGGCTTCCACAACGTCGTCGTCGGTGTGTCCGGCGGCGTGGACTCCGCGGTGTCCCTCTACCTCGCCTGCCGCGCGCTCGGGCCCGAGCACGTGTACGGCTTCCGGCTCCCGTACCGCACCTCCAGCCCCCAGAGCCTGGAGCACGCGCAGCTCGTGCTCGACGCCACGGGCGCCCGCGGGCGCACCGTGGACATCAGCGCGCCCATCGACCGGTACGTGGAGGAGTACGAGCCCGACATCTCGCCGCTGCGCAAGGGGAACCTCATGGCGCGGCTCCGTGCCGTCGTCCTCTTCGACCAGTCGGCGCGCCTCGCCGCGCTCCCGCTCGGCACCGGCAACAAGAGCGAGCGGCTCCTCGGCTACTTCACGTGGCACGCCGACGACTCGCCGCCGATCAACCCGCTCGGCGACCTCTTCAAGTCGCAGGTGTGGGCGCTGGCGCGCCACCTGGGTGTGCCCGACGTCATCGTCGAGAAGCCCGCCACGGCCGACCTGGTGAAGGGCGTGAGCGACGAGGACGAGCTCGGCGTGTCGTACCACGACGCCGACCCCATCCTCGACGGCTTCCTGCGCGGCTACGACGTGGATGCGCTCGTGCACGGCGGCTTCCCGCGCCCGCGCGTCGAGCTGGTGTGGCGTCGCCTGCAGAACACGCACTGGAAGCGCGAGCTCCCCACCGTGGCCGTCCTCTCCTCGAGCGCGATCGGCGAGTTCTACCTGCGCCCCGTGGACTACTGAGGTTCTGGTGCGCGGCCGGAGGCGCGGGGCGGGCGACATCGACCCCCGCCGGCCGCCCACGCCTGCGCGCCGCCCCCCGGTTGCAACCCTATTCGAACTAGGGTTGTCGGACGCATGAAGCCCCGGATCGTCCGGGTGCGGACACCGACGCGGGGGGTGGGATGGGCGGCAGCGACCTGTTCACGGGCACGCTCGATCTCCTGGTGCTGCGGATGCTGGAGCACGGCTCCATGCACGCGTACGGCATCGGCGTTCGGCTGCGCGAGGGGAGCGGCGGGGTGCTCGACGTGGCGGAGGGGGTGCTCTATCCCGCGCTGCATCGTCTGGAGGAGCGCGGGCTCCTCGAGGGCTCGTGGGCGCGCAGCGATTCGGGACGGCGCGCGAAGTACTACGCGCTGACGGGGAGGGGACGCGCACACCTCATCGCCGAGCTGGAAGGTTGGCGCCGCCTCGACGGCGCCGTCCGCCGGGTGCTCGACGCCGGCGCCGCGGGAGGTGACGCGTGAGCGGGGGCGGCCGGGGGCTGCCCGGGGGCGCGCCCGACCCACGGCGCGAGGTGGACGACGAGGTCGAGGACTACCTCGAGCGTCGCGCTCGCGAGCTCGTCGCGGAGGGGATGGCCCCGGACGAGGCGCGGAGGGCCGCGGAGGCGGCGTTCGGCGACGTCGACGGCGTGCGGCGCGCGTGCGTGCGCATCCAGGGTCGCCTCCAGCGGCGCCGGCGCCTCCTGGCCACGGTGCGGGGCGTGGCCGGGGGGCTGGCCCAGGACCTGCGGGTCGGCGCACGCGCGCTCCTGCGGCGCCCCGGCTTCGCGTCGGTGGCGGTCCTCACGCTGGGCCTCGGCGTCGGCGCGAATACGGCGCTCTTCTCCGTGGTGGACGCCGTGCTGCTGCGCCCGCTCCCGTACCCGGAGCCCGACCGGCTCGTGCAGCTCTGGGAGCAGAGTCCTGGGCAGCGCAGCCCGTCGCCCGCGGACTTCATGGACCTGCGCCGCTCCACGACGACGCTCAGCGACCTCGCCGCGTACAGCGCGGTCACGGCGACGCTGACGGGCGAGGGCGAGCCGGAGGAGGCCACGTACGCCTCCGTCTCCGCCAACTTCTTCCGCACCTTCGGCGTCCGTGCCGCGGTCGGTGCGACGTTCGGCCCCGAGCCGGTCGAGGCCGGGGTGAGGCTCGCAGTCCTCTCGGACGCCCTGTGGGCGCGCCGCTTCGGGCGCGATCCGTCGGTCGTGGGCTCCACGCTCCGCGTCGACGAGGTCGCCTACTCGGTCCTGGGGGTGATGCCGCCCTCGTTCGGCTTCCCGGCGGACGTGGCCTTCTGGGTGGCCGCCCCCGGCGACGTGCCGGGAAGCCCGTTCCTCCCCGACCCGGCGCCCGTGCTGCGCGACGTGTGGTACCACGACGTCGTCGGGCGCGTCGCGCGGGGCGTCACGCTGTCCCGCGCGGCCGAGGAGATGAACGCGCTCGCGGCCGGTCTGGCCGCGGCCTTCCCCGACCAGGACGACGGGCTGAGCGTCCGCCTCGTCCCGCTGCGCGACGAGCTGCTCGGTAGCACGGGCCGCACCCTCTGGCTCCTGCTCGGTGCCACCTCGCTCGTCCTCCTCGTGGCGTGCACGAATGCCGCCAACCTGCTCCTGGCCCGCGGCGTGGCGCGCCGCGACGAGCTCGCGCTCCGCACCGCGCTCGGAGCCGGCCGGGCGCGCCTCTTCACCCACGCGGTCGCGGAGGCCGCGGTGATCGCCGCGGCCGGAGGTGTTGCCGGCGCCGCGATGGCCGCGGGCGGCCTCGCGCTCCTGACGCCCTGGGTGGCCGCCGTGCTCCCGCGCGGGGGCGAGGTCTCGCTCGACGGATCGATCTTCCTGTACGCGATGCTCGCGGCGGCCGTCACGGCGGTCCTGTTCGGCACCCTCCCCGCGCGCGCCGCGGTCCGGGCGGCAGGGGCGGCCAGGGGAAGCCGCGGCGCTACGGGAGCGCGCGGTCACCGCGTGCTCGGCGACGCGCTGGTGGCGGCCGAGGTGGCGATGGCCGTCGTGCTCGTGCTGGGCGCCGGGCTCCTCCTGCGGAGCGTGGCGCGTGTCGCGTCCGTCGACCTCGGCTTCGAGCCGGAAGGCCTCACGGTCGCGTGGGTGGGGTTGCCGGGATCGCGCGGCCTCGCCCGGGAGGAGCGCGTCGCCTTCTACCGCGAGGTGGGGGAGCGCCTGTGCGCGCTCCCCGGGGTGCGCGGGATCGCCTGGGCGCAGACCAGCCCCGTGCGCGGCGGCGCCGGAGCGGGGCTCCGCATCGAGGACGCGCCGCTCGCGCCCGGCGAGGATCCCCCCAACGCCCGCTGGAACGTGGTGTCCCCCGGGTATTTCGAGGTCGCCGGGGTCCGGCTGGTGGCCGGACGGGCGTTCACGGCGTCGGACGACGAGGCCGCGCCTCCCGTCGCGGTCGTCAACCAGGCGCTCGCGCGCCGCGCGTTCGGGGGGGAGCTCCCCATCGGGCGGCGGATCAACACGGGCCTCGACGGGCACACGCCCGACGGGGGGTGGCGCTGGGTCACGGTCGTCGGCGTCGTGGAGGACACACGCAACCAGGGGCCCACCGCCGAGGTCGAGCCCATGCTCTTCCGGCCGATCACCCAGGCCGGGCCGTCGAGCGGACGGATGATGGCGTTGGTGCGCGGGGGGGCGGGGACGGGACCCGCGCCGCTCCTGCGCCGGGCCGTGTGGAGCGTGCGCGCGGACGCTCCGGTCTCCGGCATCGGCGCGGCGAGCTCGCTGGCCGGCGCCTTCGCGGGCGAGCGCGGACTCGTGCTCCGGCTCCTGGGCGCCTTCGCCGCGCTCGCCCTCGGCCTGGGCGCGGTCGGGACCTACGGGGTGACCTCGTTCGCCGTGAGCCGGCGCACGCGCGAGCTCGGCGTGCGCATGGCGCTGGGCGCGCGGCGGGGGAGCGTGAGCGCGATGGTGCTGCGCGAGGCCCTGGGTCCCGTGGGCGTGGGCGTCCTGGTGGGGACGGCCGGCGGCGCCGCGCTGAGCGGCCTCCTGCGCGCGCTCCTCTTCGAGGTGACGCCGCTCGACCCGGCGACCTTCGCGGCCGTCCCGCTCGTCCTCCTCGCGGTCTCGGTGGCTGCCGTGTGGATCCCGGCGCGGCGCGCCGCCCGGGTCGATCCGGTCGTCTCGTTGCGCGCGGAATGAGCGGAGCGCGGCGGCGCCGGCCCGGAGTCGCTACCGGCGCCGGCCCGCCGCGAGCGCGACGAAGAAGAAGACGGCCGACACCAGCACGATGGCGGCTCCCGACGGGAGGTCCCAGCTCCACGACAGCGCGAGGCCGAGCGCTACCGACGCCACGGACGACGCGACCGCCACCACGAGCATGCCGCGCAGCGAGCGCGCCACCGCCTGGCCCGTCGCGGCCGGAATCACCAGGAAGGCAGAGACGAGCACGATGCCGACGAGCCGGACCGACGCGACGATCGTCACGGCGAGGAGCGTGAGGAGGAGGAAGCGCAGGAAGACGGCCGGGACCCCGGCGGCGCGGGCGGCCTCCTCGTCGACGCCGAGGTAGAGGAGCTCCTTGAACCAGTACGCCACCAGCCCGAGGCCTACGACGGCCAGGGCGCCGAGCGGCAGGACCTCGCCCGGGCGCACCGAGAGGATGTCGCCGAAAAGGTAGGCCATGAGGTCCTGCCGGTACGTCGGCGACACGCTGATGAGGACGACGCCCAGCGCCATGGCCGTGGGGAAGAACACGCCGATGGCCGTGTCCTCGGAGACCTCGCTCCGGCCACGCAGCCAGCCGACGATCCACGCCACGCCGGTCGTGAAGACGGCGGCGGCGAGGAGGGGCGGGACACCCAGCACGACCCCGAGCGCCACGCCGCCCAGCGCCGCGTGCGAGAGGCCCACGCCCACGAACGCCATGCGCCGGAGGACGACGAAGAAGGAGAGGACCGCGCAGGTGATCGCGAGGATCGTGCCCGTGACGAGCGCACGCTGGACGAAGCCGTAGGCGAGGAAGTCGCTCACGCGCCGCCTCCCACGCTCTCATGCCGGTGTGGGGCCGGGAAGGGGTAGGCGCGCCCCAGCGCCCCGCTGGCGAGAACGTCCCCGGCGCGCCCCTGCGCGCGTACGGTGCGGTCGAGCAGGATGAGCGTGTCGGCGTGCTCGCCCACGACGTCGAGGTCGTGCGTGGCGCTCAGCAGGGTGAGTCCCTGTGCGTGCTGCAGATCGCACACGAGGGCGTAGAAGCGCGCGCGCGCCGCCGAGTCGAGGCCGGCTGTCGGCTCGTCGAGGAGGAGGAGGCGCGGCTCGCCGCAGAGGGCCCGGGCGATCAGCACGCGCTGCTGCTGCCCGCCGGACAGGTCCTGGAAGCGGCGCCCGGCGTAATCCGCGAGCCCCACTTGGTCCAGCGCGTGGCGGGCGAGCTCGCGGTCGCGCGCGCCCGGGCGGCGACCCGGGCCGAGGATGCCCGTGCGCCCCATCACGGTCACGTCGAGCACGGAGATGGGCAGCCCGCGCGGGATGACCACCTTCTGCGGGACGTAGCCGACCGGTCGGACGTCACGTCCCGGACGCGCACCGAACACCTCCACGCGTCCGGCGCTCGGACGCAGGAGTCCGAGCACGAGCCGCAGGCACGTGCTCTTTCCCGCCCCGTTCGGCCCGATCAGCGCGCAGAACGTCCCCTCCGCCACCACGAAGCTCACGTCCTCGAGCGCCGGTCGGCCGTCGTACGAGGCGTGCACGCGCTCGAGCGCGACCGCGGGAGGAGACGCCGTCCTTTCGCTCAAGAGGCCCCCAGTGCCCGGGCGAAGGCCCGGGCGTCGAATCGCATCAGCTCCAGATAGCCCTCGCGCCCTTCGATCCCCGGTCCGCCCAGAGGGTCGACGACCACGACCTCCACGCGCAGCTCGCCGGCCAGCGCGCGGGCCGCGGTCTCCGCGAGCTGCGGCTCGGCGAGCACCGCGGACACCCCCGCGGCGCGTGCGGCGTCCACCAGCGACGCCAGCGACCGTGCGGACGGCTCGTGGCCGGGGCTCTCGTACAGGCTTCCGAGGGGGCGGAGATCGTAGCGCCGGGCAAAGTACGCCCACGCGTCGTGCGTGGCGACGAAGCCCCGCCGCGGCGCGGCGTCGAGGGTGCGCCGGATCTCGGCGTCGAGCGCCGTGAGGGAGTCGGCGAGCGCGCGGCCGCGGGCGCGCAGCCCCGTCTCGTCCCGCGGGGCGACTGCGACGAGGAACGCGGTCAGGCGGGGGAGCACCGCGTCGCGGACGAGGAGCGGGTCGAGCCAGACGTGCGGATCGCCGGTGCCGTCCCCGTGGCGATCCCCTTCCGCGGCGTCGAGCAGCTCGATCGCGTCCGTGATGCGCAGGCGGGGCACGTCCGGGAAGCCGCCACCCACGTCATCCAACCATCCGTCCAGGCCGCCTCCGACCGACACGAAGCCCGCCGCGCGGCTCATCGAGCGGATCTGGGCGGGGGTCGCCTGCCACGTGTGCACGGAGGCGCGCGGCGGGAGGAGCGTCTCGACGCGGAGCGCGTCGCCCCCGATGCGCGCGACCAGGTCGGCGACCGGAGGGATGGTCACCACCACGAGCGGCGGGCCGACGGGGGTCGGTGGCTCCGAGCACGCCGCGAGCGCGGCCGCCGCGAGGGCGAGGGCGATGCGCCGGGCGCGCCCGCGGCGCGGGGGGATGTGCGACGTGCTCACGTCAGCCGGTCCTCACTCCCGGCCGGTCACCTTGCGGCGGAGCGACTCGAGGAGGGGGAGGGGTGTCAGCTCCCCGTCGATGATCGCCGCCAGCTCCTCCTCGCGGCGCCAGTGGGCCTCCAGCTCGGCCAGCTCCAGCTCGAGGAGGTGCTGCTCGGCGTTCTCGTTGGCGGCGATCTCGAGCGCGACGGCGCCCGTGCGCTGCAGGTCGCCGAGCCGACGCCCGTCCTTCACGACGATGCGCGCGAGGTCCTGCGGAGAGCCCGCCTCCTGGATGAGCCGCGTGGCCGAGCCGACCCGCCGCTCGGAGGCCCCTGCGAAGTGGTGGTACGCGAGCGTGCGGCGAAGCGCCTGTTCGGCCTCTCGGCCCGTGAGGCGCAGCCCGCCGTCGCGATAGTGGCCGCAGTTCGGGCAGCGATACGCAAGCTCGATGTGCCCGTCGCGGTCCCCGGGGAAGAGCCCGAAGCCCGCCCGGTCGCGGTAGGAGAGCGAGGTGAGGACGTAGCCGCAGCGCACGCATTCCTGGGCGCCGCGCCACGCCGACGAGCCGAAGCGCAGCCAGCGGGCTCCGTCGGTGAGCGTGTTGGACGCGTTCCCCATCACGAGCCACATGCCGAGGAGCGTCATCCCGCCGGTGGCCCATCCGCCCACGACGACGGCGCCCGCCGCCACGGTGCCGACGAGCGAGAGCTTCTTGTACTTCTCACGGCGCGTGGTCAGCTCACGCCCGTAGCGCCACCACGCCTCCTCGGAGAGGTTCGCGCGCCCTACGCGCACGATCTCGAGCGGCCCCGCGCGCAGGAGCGCGATGTTGTCGGTCTGGGAGAGGAGCTGGGCCCTGTCGCGCGTGATCTTCTCGAGCTCCTCGAGCGCCTCCCACCGATCCTCGATCGGGGTGAGCGACCACCGCTTGCAGCTCCGGCAGATCGCCCACAGCCGTCCCCGCGCCGGATCGAACGCCAGGCGCTTTCCGGTCGGGAAGTGCTCCAGCTCTTCGTTGGGCTCGAACGGGGTCGAGCAGATGAGGCAGCGGGTGTACACGGGGCTCCGGGGTCTCCTTGGGATCCGTCCGCGCTCCAAGATAGCGTCTGCCGCGGCACGGCTCACCCCGCGGGGGGGCCGCAGAGCGCCGCGGTGGGCCGCGTCGGGGCGGTCGGCTAGATTGGGCGATCGCTTCCGCGGACGGCCCGGCGCGCAGGGACCATGATCCTCGTCATCGACAACTACGACTCCTTCACCTTCAACCTCGTCCAGTTCCTCGGGGACCTCGGCGCGGACCCGGTCGTCGTTCGCAACGACGCGCACTCCGTGCAGGAGCTGGCCGCGATGCGGCCCGAGCGTGTGGTGGTGTCGCCGGGGCCGTGCGCGCCGGCGCAGGCCGGTGTGAGCGTGGAGGCGTTCCGCACGCTCGGCGAGGCCGGTGTCCCCATGCTCGGCGTGTGCCTGGGCCACCAGGCGCTCGGCGAGGCCTTCGGCGGGAGGACCGTGCGCGCGCATCGACTCATGCACGGCAAGACCGGGCGGGTGCGCCACGACGGGAGCGCGCTCTTCGCGGGTGTGCCGTCACCCTTCGCCGCCGCGCGCTACCACTCTCTCGTCACCGACGCCGACGTCCTCCCGGAGGCGCTCGTGCCCATCGCGTGGAGCATGGAGCCGGACGACGCGGCGGAGATCCAGGCGATGCGGCACAGGGCGCTCCCGCTCTGGGGGGTGCAGTTCCACCCGGAGTCGCTGTTCAGCGAGCACGGGAAGAGGTTGTTGTCGAACTTCCTGGGCTCGTGACCTCCGGTGGCCTTCGGCCATCCTCAGTCACCTCCGGGGGAAACATCTAGAGTTCACAATGGTTTTCGTGGCCGCTCGGTTGACCTCCGGTGGCCTTCGGCCATCCTCAGTCACCTCGCGGTGGAACATCTAGAGTTCACAATGGTTTTCTGGCCGCTCGGTTGACCTGCGGTGGCCTTCGGCCATCCTCAGTCACCTCCGGGGGAAACATCTAGAGTTCACAGCGGTCTTCCGGCCCGTCGGTTGACCTCCGGTGGCCTTCGGCCATCCTCAGTCACCTCGCGGTGGAACATCTAGAGTTCACAATGGTTTTGTGGCCGCTCGGTTGACCCCTCCCGGGCGTCGGAGATACCTTTCGTGGCGTGAAAATTGCATGGATTTCGCGCGTTTTCGGCCTCGTGAGGGCCTCTTGAGCGGCCAGGTCCTGGGAATCGTACCCGCCCGGCTCGCCTCCACCCGCCTCCCCAGAAAACCTCTCTACCCGCTCCACGGCAGGCCGCTCATCGAGTGGGTCTGGCGCCGGGTCGAAGGCATGTCGGTGCTCGACCACGCGGTCGTGGCCACCGACTCGGACGAGGTGGCGGAGGTCTGTCGTGCGCTCGGTGCCCCGGTGGAGATGACCTCGACGGACCATCCCTCGGGCACCGACCGGGTGGCCGAGGTGGCGCGGCGCCGCGAGTACGTGGGCTACGAGTTCGTGGCCAACGTCCAGGGCGACGAGCCCCTCCTCCAGGAGGCGCACGTGCGCTCCGCGATCGGGCTGGTTCGCGAGGGAGGATGGGACGTGGGCACCTGCGCGACGCCGCTCCTCGTGGACGAAGCGCGCAAGGACCCGTCCGTGGTGAAGGTCGCGCGTGCGGCCAGCGGCCGGGCCCTCTACTTCAGTCGCGCGGCCATCCCCTACAAGCGCGACGACAAGCCGCTCGCGGACGAGCTTGAACGCGAACCGTTCCTTCGACACATCGGGATCTACGCGTATACGCGCGCCGCGCTGGAGAACTGGGTGGCGATGTCCCCCTCTCCCCTGGAGCGGCTCGAGATGCTGGAGCAGCTGCGACCTCTGGAGGCCGGGCTGCGCATCGGGGTGGCGGTGGTGGGCGCGGCCGATCCGGGGGTGGACACGCCCGCGGACGTCATCCGCATGGAAGAGAAGCTGAGCCAACTGGGCGCAACCACACTGGCATGACACGGAGACCATGAGCGACACGCAGAAGAGGCCGACCAAGTACATCTTCGTCACGGGCGGCGTCGTTTCGTCGCTCGGGAAGGGGATCGCCGCCGCCTCGATCGGACGGCTTCTCAAGGAGCGCGGGCTGAGGGTCACGATCCAGAAGTTCGACCCCTACATCAACGTCGACCCTGGCACCCTCTCGCCCTTCCAGCACGGTGAGGTGTTCGTCACCGACGACGGCGCCGAGACCGACCTGGACCTGGGCCACTACGAGCGCTTCATCGACGAGTCGCTCTCCCAGGCGAACAACATCACGACCGGGCGCGTCTACCAGACGGTGATCTCCAAGGAGCGGCGCGGCGACTACCTGGGCTCCACCGTCCAGGTGATCCCCCACATCACCGACGAGATCAAGGCCGCCATCCGGCGCCTGGCCCCCGAGCACGACGTCGTCATCACCGAGATCGGCGGCACGGTCGGCGACATCGAGTCGCTCCCCTTCCTGGAGGCGATCCGCCAGTTCCGCGTCGACGTGGGCAGGGAGAACGCGATGTTCGTGCACCTCACGCTGGTGCCCTACATCGCCGCGGCGGGCGAGCTGAAGACGAAGCCGACGCAGCACTCGGTGCGCGAGCTGATGCAGATCGGGATCCAGCCGCAGGTGGTGGTCTGCCGCACCGAGCATCCGCTCTCCGAGGAGGTGCGGCGCAAGATCGCCCTCTTCACGAACGTGGATCAGGACGGCGTCATCGAAGCGCGCGACGTCGAGACGATCTACGAGGTCCCGCTCGCCCTGCGCGCGCAGAAGCTCGACGAGGTCATCCTGCGCCGCCTGGCCATGGAGGCCCCGGAGCCCGACCTCGGACCGTGGGCGGAGATGGTGAACCGCGTGAAGCGTCCCTCCTCCGGCGAGGTGCGCATCGCGGTGGTCGGGAAGTACACCGCGCTGGTCGATTCCTACAAGTCGATCCAGGAGGCGCTCATCCACGGCGGCATCGCGAACGACGTGAAGGTACGCACCGACTGGCTCTCCTCCGAGCAGTTCGAGCAGGGGAGGGGCGTCGACCTCCTCGAGGACTACCACGGGCTGCTCATCCCCGGCGGCTTCGGGCCGCGCGGCGTGGAGGGGATGCTCATGGCGATCCGGTGGGCGCGCGAGAACCACCTGCCGTTCTTCGGCATCTGCCTCGGGCTCCAGTGCGCGGTGGTCGAGTTCGCGCGCAACGTGTGCGGGCTCGAGGAGTCGCATTCGTCGGAGTTCCACGAGGACACGCCGGACCCCGTGATCTGCCTGCTGGACACCCAGCTCCAGGTCACGACCAAGGGCGGCACCATGCGCCTCGGTGCGTATCCCTGCGCGCTCGCCGAGGGCTCGCGCGTTCGCGAGATCTACGGCTCCGCGGAGATCAGCGAGCGCCACCGCCACCGCTGGGAGGTCAACAACGCCTACCGGGAGCTGCTCGAGCAGCACGGCCTGACGATCAGTGGCACGTCCCCGGACGGCGGGCTGGTCGAGATGATCGAGATCACCGAACACCCGTGGTTCATCGCCGGCCAGTTCCACCCCGAGCTCAAGAGCCGTCCGACGCGGCCGCACCCCCTCTTCGCCTCCTTCGTCCACGCGGCGGCCCGCTACGCAGGTGGGGAGCGCGCGGCGCCGGCCTCACAGCCGGCGGGCGTCTGAGCGACCTGTCGAGACGTGTCGCGATGTTCGAGCGCTTCACACTCATCGCCGGGCCCTGTGTCCTCGAGGGCGACGCGCTCAACGTGCGCGTCGCCACCGAGCTCGCGCGCCTCTCGGCCGAGCTCGACCTCCCGGTGGTGTTCAAGTCGTCCTTCGACAAGGCGAATCGCTCGAAGCTGGACGCGCCGCGGGGTCCCGGGCTGGAGAAGGGCCTCGAGCTCCTCGCGCGCGTGAAGGCCGAGACCGGCCTTCCCCTCCTCACCGACGTCCACGAGCCCGACCAGGCCGCCCGCGCGGCGGAGGTCGTGGACGTGCTGCAGATCCCGGCATTCCTGTGTCGGCAGACCGACCTGCTGGTGGCGGCCGGACGCACGGGCCGGGCGATCAACGTGAAGAAGGGACAATGGATGGCGCCGGAGGAGATGGCCCACGCGGTGGACAAGATCCGCGCGTCCGGCTCCTCCACGGTCACGGTGACCGAGCGCGGCACCTTCTTCGGCTACGGCAACCTGGTGGTCGACATGCGTTCGTTCGCGCGCCTGCGGGCGGCGACGGGCGTGCCGGCGATCTTCGACGGGACGCACTCCGTGCAGCGGCCGGGGAAGGCCGACGGGGCGAGCGGCGGCGATCCCGAGCACATCCCCGACCTGGTCCGCGCGGCGGTGGCGGCCGGGTGCGACGGGCTCTTCCTCGAGACGCACCCGAACCCCGCCGCGGCGCCTTCGGACCCGACGAACATGCTCCCGCTCGATCGGCTCCCGGCGCTCCTCGGCGACGTGCTCGCGGTGCGCGCGGCGCTCGGGCGCGACCGGGTGCCGGCGTGAGCGGACCGGTGCAGGGCGGGGCTGTCCCCGAGCACCTCGCGCGCCGCGTGCGGCTCGTCGTCTTCGACGTCGACGGCGTCCTGACGGACGGCGGCGTCTACCTCGGGGTGCTTCCCGACGGCTCGCGGATCGAGCTCAAGCGCTTCGACATCCAGGACGGTCTCGGGCTCAAGCTCCTCGTGTGGGCGGGGCTGGAGGTGATCATCGTCTCCGGTCGGCGCTCCGAGGCGACCCGCGTGCGGGCGGAGGAGCTGGGCATCGAGTGCTACCAGGACGATGCCGCCGAGAAGCTGCCCGCCATCCGCGCCGTGATGGAGCGGATGGGGATCGGCTGGGACGAGGTGGCCATGCTCGCGGACGACATCCCGGACGTGGCGGCGCTCCACCGCGTCGGCCTCAAGGCCGCCGTGGCCAACGCCACCGCTCCCGTGGTCGCGCTGGCGGACTGGCAGGGCACCCTGGCCGGTGGGCGCGGCGGGGCGCGCGAGTTCTGCGACGCGCTCCTGCGCGGACGCGGCCAGCTCGACGCGGTGCTCGACGAGTACGTGCGCCCGCGGAGCGAGGCATGAAGGCCGCCGCGGGCTCCACGAGCACGGACGCGTCGCTCCTCGAGGAGGGACGACGGGTCCTCCGCCTGGAGGCCGCCGCGATCTCGGCGTTGGCGGCGCGGCTCGGCGACGGGTTCGTGCGCGCGTGTCGGCTCCTGCGGGAGGCCCGGGGACGCGTCGTGGTCTCCGGCATCGGCAAGAGCGGCCACATCGCCCGAAAGATCGCCGCCACGCTCACCTCCACGGGGACGCCCGCCACCTTCCTGCACCCGGTGGAGAGCCTGCACGGGGACATGGGCATCGTCGGGAAGGACGACGTGGCCATCCTCGTCTCCAAGTCCGGTGACACCGCCGAGATGGGCGGGCTCATCGACTACCTGGTGCGCCTCGGCGTGCCGATCGTCGCGATGACCGGCCGCGAGACATCGCCCCTCTCGCGCCACGCCACCGTGACGCTCGACTGCTCGGTCGACGAGGAAGCCTGTCCCATGGACCTGGCGCCGACCTCGTCGACGACGGCGACGCTCGCCCTCGGCGACGCGCTGGCGGTGGTCGTCCTCCAGCTCAAGGGCTTCCAGCGAAGAGGACTTCGCGGCCCTCCACCCCGGCGGCTCCCTGGGACGAAAGCTCTCCGTGCGGGTAGCAGACGTGATGGTGGCCGAGGAGTATCCGTGGCTCGGTGAGGACGCGCGCATGCGCGACTGTATCGTGCCGTTGGCCGAGATGCGCGGGACGGTGCCGATCGTGGACGGGGGGAAGAGGGTCGTGGGCGTCGTGACCGCGGGGGACCTCACCCGCCTCATGGAGCGGGATCCCGACTTCCTGGAGCGAAGGGTGTCCGAGGTCATGACGCGCGACCCGAAGGTTGCCCACCCCGACGAGCTCGCCTCGGCGGCGGTGCGGCGTATGGAGAGCCACGGCGTCATGGCGTTGCCCGTGCGCGACGACGACGGTGTCCTGCGTGGCATCGTCCACCTCCACGACCTCATGAGGTCAGGTGCCGTATGAGCATGTCACCATTTCGCTTACGTGCATGTCTACGTGGTGGCGTGTCTCTTCGTCGCCGGGCTCGTGGCCTGCAAGGGGCCGACCGAGGCGACGACGTCGGCGGGCGACCTCGCGAACATCCAGGCCGACCTCGTCAACTTCGGGATGGTGTCCTACCTCACCTCGAAGGGCGTGCGCCAGGGTCGTATCGACGCGGACACGGCGTACGTGTACAACGACTCGTCGAACATCGAGCTGCGGGGGCTGCACGTCATCTTCTACGCCGAGGACGGGCGGGAGCGCGCTACCGTGACGGCGGACGGCGGCGAGCTCGACCAGGTCAGCGACCGCATGATCGCGCGCGGGAACGTGGTCCTCGTGATCCGCGAGGACGGCCGCAAGATCGAGAGCCCGGAGCTGCAGTACGACCCGGACCGCGAGATGATCTGGAGCGACTCGGCCACCGTGCAGACGATGGCCGACGGGCGCGTGACGCGGGGGACGTCGTTCAAGTCGGACCTCGCGTTCAACAACGTCACGATCGCCAACCCGCGCGGTGCGATCGGCGAGATCGTGTTCTGAGCCGTCCCTTGCCTTCGCACGCGCTCGTTTCCGGGATCGGACGCCTCGGCGTCGCCGTGCTCGTCGCCGCGGCGCCGCTCGTGCCCGGCCGTGCGGCGGCGCAGGATACGAGCCAGTGCCGATTCCTGGAGGGGACGGCCAACGCCGCGACGAGCGTCGTGCCGGGGGCCGGGCGCGTGAGCTACGTGAGCCGTCCGCGCATCGCCTGCAGCGACGGCGTGCGCATCCAGGCCGACTCCGCGGTGGCGTACTCGGCGCAGAACATGAGCCACCTCATCGGGCACGTGCGCTACCGGGACGGCACGCGCGAGATGCGCGCCGACGACGCCCGCTACTTCTCGCAGGTCGCGCGCCTGCAGGCCGTCGGGCACCTCTTCGTGCGCGACTTCGACCAGGGCTCGACGATCGAGAACGGCGAGCTCGTCTACCTGCGCAGGACGTCCTTCCGCTCCGAGGAGCAGATGACCGTGACGCGGGGCCGCGATCGGGCGCGTCCGAAGGCCCTCTTGCACATGCGGCCCGGTGAGGACACCGTCAGCGTCGACAGCGCACAGGCCACCCCCTCCGAGCCGGACACGGTGCCCTACCAGGTCGAGGCGGACCGCCTCTTCCTCCAGGGCGATCGGTACTTCAGCGCAGGGGGGGACGTCGTGATCGAGCGGGACTCGCTGGTGGCGCACTCGGACTCGGCCGAGTACGACCAGGTCGCCGCGCTCATGACGATGCTGGGCTCCGCCCACGTGGAAGGCTCGGCCTACGACCTGTCGGGCCGCACGATCGAGATGGCCATCGAGAGCGGGCAGATGCGCTCCGTGCGTGCGCTGCACGAGGCCCAGCTGGTAGGCGACGACCTGGAGATGCGGGCGCCCTCGATCCACATCTTCCTCGTCGACGGCTCGATGGACCGGCTCGTGGCGATCCGGCTCCTCCCGTCCGACAGCGCGCCGCCCACGCCGGCCGGGGGGGCGCCGCCGCCACCGGTGGACAGCGTGGACCTCGCGCGCCCGGTCGCGGAGGCGCAGGACTTCACGCTCACGGCCGACTCCGTGGAGGTGCGCACGCCGGGCCAGGTGCTCGACAGGATCTTCGCGGCGGGTAAGGCGCGCGGCGAATCGACCGCGCGCGACTCGCTGAACGTGCCGAGCCTTCCCGAGGTCGCGCGCAGGGACTGGCTGGAGGGCGACACGGTGATCGCGAACTTCGTGCGCGCCGACCCCCCGCCGGGTCAGCCCGCGGATACGACGCGGGGGGACTACCGGCTCGAGCGCCTCACCGCACAGGGCGGCGCGCGCAGCCTCTATCGTCTGCTTCCGTCCGACTCCACGGCCCGCCCCGGCATCGACGCCCCGGCGGTGCACTACGTGACGGGCTCGGTGATCGTGATCGTCATGAACGAAGGGGAGGTCGGCAGCATGGAGGTCGAGGGCCCCACGACAGGGTGGCACCTGGAGCCGACCACCCGCGGCGCTCCAGCCGATTCCCTGGCGCGTCCCGACACCACCCGGATCGGCCCCGACACCACGTGGATCGGCCCGGATACGACCCGCGTGGGCCCCGGCTCGGCGGTCGCCACCTCGGCCCTTCCGGAGCACGGCGGCGCATTTGGGCACGACTCTTCCAGGGGCGGAGCGCCCGACGACCGGAGCCGCCGCCGTGGCGGGCTCCCTGCGCGCGGGGCCCTCACGACGCGCGCGGACCGACGGTGGAGGCGGCGATGAAGACACGGGACGATCTCCTGGCCTTCGCGGAAGGCCTGAGCGCCCACGACCTCACGGTCGCGGTCGCGCTCGGCGTGCTCATCGACCGCGCCGACGCCAACGGGCGCGCGGAGCGGGGCGTGTGGATCGCCAGGGTGCGCGACATCCTCGAGGACCTGTCGAGCGATCTGGGCAGCCACGGCGCGTCGATGCTCCACGCCGAAGGGGAGGCGCTGGTGCGCTTCCTCGAGACGAGGGTGATCCCCCGCCTGGAGGACGCGGACATCGCCACCAGGGACGAGGCCGGCGAGGCGTGGTCTTCGTTGCAGGTCGACCCCACGCTGTGGGCGGACCTGTCGGGCCGTCGCAACGACGTCCTCATCGAGCTGCGCGAGATCGTGCTCGACCTGGAGGCCCGCCGCTCGCGCGCCTACTTCATCTCCCGCGACCGGGCGCGCGAGACGATCGGCGACAGCCGCCTGTACGCCGAGGGCCTCACGAAGATCTACCGGCGGCGCACGGTGGTCAGCGAGGTCGACATCTCCGTGCGCCAGGGCGAGATCGTGGGGCTGCTCGGGCCCAACGGGGCGGGGAAGACCACCACGTTCTACATGATGGTCGGGCTGATCCCGCCCAACGCGGGGCGGGTCTTCCTCGACGGGGACGACATCACGAAGGTCCCCATGTACCGGCGCGCGCGGAAGGGCGTGGGCTACCTGGCCCAGGAGCCGTCGATCTTCCGCAAGCTCACGGTCGAGGAGAACGTCCTCGCGATCCTCGAGACCCTCTCGCTCAAGCGCGACGAGGAGAAGGAGCGCCTCGAGCACCTCCTCGAGGAGCTCGGGCTGCGTGGCCTGCGCAAGAGCCGCGCGTACTCGCTCTCCGGCGGCGAGCGCCGCCGCCTCGAGATCACGCGGGCGCTCGTGCAGCGGCCCAAGTTCATGCTCCTCGACGAGCCGTTCGCGGGGATCGACCCGATCGCCGTGAACGACATCCAGCAGATCGTGCGCGGGCTCAAGTCCCGCGGCATCGGCGTGATCATCTCGGACCACAACGTGGAGCAGACGCTCGAGATCGTGGACCGCGCCTACATCATGTACGAGGGGCGCATCCGGGTCAGCGGCACGGTGTCCGAGCTCGTGTGGAACGACGAGGTCGCGGAGATCTACCTCGGCCCCACGCTCACGCAGAGGATGCGCGGACGGTACTCCCGTCCACATCGTGAAGAGGAGAGTGTTTCGGCGGGGCTGACGTCTTGAGCCCTGCCGTCCCCATGGAAGGAACGGAATGAGTCAGTTCAACGCGAAGCTCTATCAGAGCACGCAGCTCCGGCAGGAGATGCGGATCAACCCTCGCCTCTACCAGGCGATGGAGTTGCTCTACATGCCCCTGCTCGACCTGCAGCAGCATCTGAAGGAGGAGATGGCGGAGAACCCGTTCCTGGAGATGGGGGAGGCCGACGTCCAGCAGGAGGTCGAGCTCAAGGAGGACACGAAGGACGAGCCACTGGGCGACGAGGTCGACTGGGAGGAGATCCTCCTGGACGGCTTCGACGTGGGCGGGCGCAGGCAGCAGTACGAGCAGAAGGAGTACTTCGAGCCGACGCCCGTCGAGAGCGAGGACCTGCACGACTACCTGCACGAGCAGTTGCGCATGCTGCAGCTCGACGAGCGGGAGCTGCGCCTGGGCGAGGAGATCATCGGCAACATCGACGACCACGGCACGCTCGTCTGCGACCTGGAGGACGTGGTCTGCGGCGTGAACAGCTGGCTGGAGGACGTGCGTCCCGCGGCCGTGCACGCGGCGGAGTCGGTCGAGGACGAGGAGGACAGGGCCAGGGAGCTGGCCGAGGTCGCAGAGATCTTCCGCCCCTACGACATGGCCGAGGCGGAGGCGATGCTGGGGAAGATCCAGGGCTTCGATCCGCCGGGCGTCGGCGCGCGCGATGTGCGCGAGTCGATCCTCATCCAGCTCGGTCAGAAGGACATGGTGGGCTCGGTGGCCTTCCAGATCGTCGAGGACCACTTCGACGCGCTCATCAACCACCGCTGGAACGACATCGCACGCTCGCTCGGGATCACCCCGCGCGAGGTCCAGGCGGGGGCCGACGAGATCAGCCACCTCGACCCCAAGCCCGGCCTCAAGTACTCCGCGGAGCCCGAGCAGTACGTCATCCCCGACCTGGTGGTCGAGAAGATCGACGGCGAGTACCACGTCTTCGTGAACGACACGAGCCTGCCGCGCCTGCGCATCTCGCGCGCCTATCGTGAGGTCGCCCGCGACAAGGCCAAGTTCACCGGGGAGAACAAGGAGTTCATCGCCAACAAGCTCAACTCGGCCAACTGGATGATCCAGGCGATCGAGCAGCGTCGGCAGACGATGCTGAAGGTGATGAGCTTCATCGTGGACCGACAGCGCGACTTCTTCGAGCGCGGCGTGCAGTACCTGCGCCCGCTCACGCTCCGCGAGGTGGCGGACCACATCGAGATGCACGAGTCCACGGTGTCGCGCGTCACGAACCAGAAGTACGTGCAGACGCCGCGCGGCGTGTTCAGCCTCAAGTACTTCTTCTCGAGCGGCCTGTCCACCACGAGCGGTGAGGACATCTCCGCGCGCGGCGTGAAGGACAAGATCAAGAGCCTGGTCGGTGACGAGGACGCGAAGAAGCCGCTCACGGACCAGGCCATCGTGAAGCACCTCAAGGCGGACGGCGTGAAGATCGCGCGCCGGACCGTGGCCAAGTACCGCGACCAGCTGGGGATCCTTCCCGCGCGGATGCGTAAACGGGTGTGATCACATGACCGAGGCCGACCTCTCCCCGCAGCCGGCCGCCGGACGGTCGGCCGCCGCGACCCTGTCCGACCTCATGCGTCGCGACTTCGCGGTCGTCGTGCCCGCCTACAACGAGGCGCCGGTCGTGCCGGATCTGGTGCGTGAGCTGCGTGCGGCGTTCGAGGACCTCGACCTGCACGGCGAGGTCCTCCTCGTCGACGACGGCTCCACGGACGGGACGGCCGACATCGCGCGGCGCGAGGGCGCGGGGTGGGGCGCGCTGACCGTGGTGAGCCACCGCACCAACCTGGGGAAGACCGAGGCGATCGTCACCGCCGCGGCGCACACCGACCGCACCTGGCTCGTGCTCTTCGACGCCGACCTGCAGCATCGCCCCGAGGAGATCCCGCGCTTCCTGGCCAAGCTCCAGGAGGGGTGGGACGTCGTCACCGGCCGCAAGGTCGGGAGCTACGACAAGCGGGGCGTGTCCTCGGTCTACAACCGCCTGTCCCGCCGGATCTTCAAGGTGCCGGTCTCCGACCTCAATTCGATGAAGGCGTTCCGCCGCGACATCCTCGACGGGATGTCGCTCCGCCACGACTGGCACCGCTTCTTCGTCGTGCTCGCCCACGCGCGCGGCTACCGCGTCACGGAGATCGACATCGAGCTCCTGCCGCGCCGCGCCGGCGCGTCGAAGTTCACGGGGCCGTGGCGGATCGGGGTGGGGGTCCTCGACCTCCTCTCCGTCTGGTTCCTCCTCCTCTTCTCGCGCAAGCCGCTCCTCCTCTTCGGAGCGACCGGCTTCGCGCTCGGCGCGCTCGGCGTCCTCGTCGGCGTCGTCGCGGTCTACCTGCGCTTCGTGCACCCCATGCTCGGCTTCGCTCCCTACGTCCCCCCGATGGGTTACCGGCCGCTGCTGTACCTGGTGATGCTCCTGGAGACGCTCGGTGCCCTCCTGCTCGGCTTCGGCCTGGTGTCGGAGCAGGTGGCCCAGGTGCGCGCCGAGCTGGAGGACCTGCGCAGGAAGGGGCGCTGAGCCCGGTGCCCCGACGCGTCCTGGTGGTCGTCGGCACCCGGCCGGAGGCCATCAAGATGGCGCCCGTCGTGGCCGCCCTGCGCGGCCATGCCCCCGAGCTGGAGACCCGCGTCTGCCTCACCGGGCAGCACACCTCGCTGGTGGACCAGGTGCTCGAGGCGTTCGATCTCGTGCCCGACTGGGACCTCGACCTGATGCGCGAGGACCAGACGCTGTACGACGTGATCCGCGGGGCCCTGGACGGGCTGCGCGACACCGTGCGCGCCTGGCGGCCGGACGCGCTGCTGGTGCAGGGGGACACGGCCACCGTGTTCGTGGGGGCGCTCGTCGCCTACTTCGAGCGCGTGAGGGTCGGCCACGTCGAGGCCGGCCTGCGCAGCCACGACAAGTGGGCGCCCTTCCCGGAGGAGATGTTCCGGCGCCTGTGCGACGTGCTCTCCGACTGGTACTTCGCGCCCACGCCGACCGCGCGCGACGCGCTGCTGGCCGAGGGCGTCCCGGCAGGGCGCATCCACGTGACCGGCAACACCGTGGTCGACGCGCTCCTGTCGGTGTCGAGCCGACCGCGCGCCATCCGCGACATGACGCTCCGGAGCGTCGTGGACGGGGACCGCCGCCTGGTCCTGCTCACCGCGCACCGGCGCGAGTCGTTCGGCGAGCCGCTCCGCGAGGTCTTCGCCGCCGTGCGCGCCCTCGCCGACGGGGCCCCCGACGTGGAGGTCGTCTACCCGGTGCACCCGAACCCGAACGTGCGGAACCCGGCGCGCGAGCTGCTCTCGGACCACCCCCGCATCCACCTCGTTCCGCCCCTGGACTATCTCGACCTGGTGGCGGCGCTCCGCGCTGCGGCGCTCGTGCTCACGGACTCGGGCGGGATCCAGGAGGAGGCCCCCACCTTCGGCGCGCCGGTGCTCGTGCTGCGCGAGGTCACCGAGCGTCCCGAGGGGGTGGAGGCCGGTGTGGCCGAGCTGGTCGGTACGGACGGCGAGCGGATCCTCGCGCGCGCCCGGGCCGCGCTCGCGCGCTCCGACGGACGCGGCGTCGGGCCCGAGGACGGCGCCGCGCGCAACCCGTACGGGGACGGCAGGGCGGGGGAGCGCATCGCGGACATCCTGCGCGCCGATCTGACGCGGACCGAGCGGCGGACGCGGGACTGGGGCGGATTCGGCACGGACGGAGCGACGCCCTGAACATCGTCATGCACTGCGTCTACTTCCCCCCGGAAGTGGGCGGACTCGAGAGCCACGTCTTCCACCTCTGCCGCGCGCTCGCCGCGCGGGGGCACGAGGTGGCGATCGTGACGTCGCGCTCGATGTCGACGTCGCCGGCGCACGAGGTCATGGACGGGGTGCAGGTGTGGCGGACGTGGTTCCCGGGCAAGCACACGGTGGGGTGGGCGGTGCACGCGGCGGGCTCGGTGCCGCGCAGCGTCGCCCTGGCCCGCGACGCCGACGTCCTGCACGCGCAGGCCTTCCAGTCCGTGCCGCCCCTGCTCGTGGCGCGGGCGATGGCGGGCGCGCCGCTCGTGAGCACCTACCACACGTCGCACTTCCTGCGCCTGGCGGCGCGGCGCGCGTGGCGGCCCCTCCTGGGCCGCCTGGTCGCCGCGGCCGACCACAACCTGGCGGCCTCGGTGGAGATCGCGCGCGTGGCCGAGGGCCTCGCCCCGGGCCACGCGGTGGAGCCCCTGACGAACGGAGTCGACACCGATCTCTTCCGCCCCGTGGCGCCGTCGCTCCCGCCCCCGCCGCAGGGCCGCAGGAGGGTGATCGTCCCGCGGCGCCTCTTCGAGAAGAACGGCGTGGAGTACTTCGTGCGCGCCCTCCCGCGCATCGTCGGACAGGCCGACGTGGAAGCCGTCCTCGTCGGCGACGGGCCGGAGCGCGGTCGCCTGGAGCGCCTCGCCGGGGAGCTGGGGGTGAGCGACCGCATCCGCTTCCTGGGCACGCGCCCCAACGCGGACATGCCGTCGCTGCTGGCGTCGGCGGAGCTCGCGATCTTCCCGTCGCTCATGGAGGCGACGTCGGTGGCCGCGCTCGAGTGCATGGCGTGCCAGCTCCCGGTGGCGGCGTCCGACGTCGGCGGACTCCCGGAGATCGTGGACGCGGAGGTCGGGGGGCTCTTCCGACCCGCCGACCCGGAGGACCTGGCGCGGGTGGTGGTGGCGCTCCTCGCGCGCACCGATCTTGCTGGGCTGGGCGAGCGGGCGCGCCGCCGTGTGGTGGAGCGGTGGAGCAACGCACGCCTCGCCGATCGACATCTCGAGATCTACGAGGAGCTCGTCCGCCGACGCGGACGGCCCGCGCCGACCGGCGTCCACACACCACGACAGAGCCATGGCGAGAAGCGTTAGGAGAGGGAAGCGGGAGTCGGGGAAGGACGGGGTCCGTGCGGCCCGGCCGGGGGGAGGCGCGAGCTCCCCGGCGATTCCCCTCTGGGTGCCGGCCCTCGTCTTCGTGGCGCTCACCCTCTGGCTGTTCCGGGCGTTCATCTTCAGCGACCGGATGCTCTACGGGAGCGACACGCTCTCCGGCGGCGGGTACGTCGCGCGGGCCATGTACGCCGAGTGGCTCAAGTCCGGCACCTTCCCGCTCTGGAGCCCGCGCATCCTCGGGGGGACGCCGTTCGTCTCGGCGCTCTCCGGAGGCGACTCGCTCTATCCGCCCTCCGCGCTCCTCCTCCTCCTCCTCGCGCCGTATCGGGCGCTCGGGTGGAAGCTGGTGGTCCACGTGCTCGCGGCGGGCTTCTTCATGTTCGGATGGGTGCGCCGCATCGGCGCGAGCCGTGCCGCCGCGCTCGTGGCCGGCGTCGGCTACCTGCTCGCGCCCATGCTCGTGAGCTTCGTCCACCCGGGGCACGACGGGAAGCTGTTCGTGATGTCGCTCGCGCCGCTCCTCTTCTGGGCGGTGGAGGGGCACTTCGTCAGGCCCGGCCCGAAGAGCTTCGCGGCGATCGCGCTCACCGTTGGCCTGGTTCTGCTCACCACGCATTTCCAGATGGCCTACTTCCTCTTCGGGGCCGTCGGCGCCTACGCGCTCTTCCGCACCGTACAGACGGCGCGGGCCCACGGGCCCGACGCCGAAGGCGACACCGACGCCGCTCCCGGGCCGGAGGCGCGCCGCCGGCCGATGGCTCCCGCGGCGGCGCGCTTCGGCCTCTTCCTGGCCGCCTCGATCGCGGGCGCCGGCGCGGCCTCCGTGCAGTTCGTCCCGGCGGTCGACTACGCCACCCACTACTCCCGGCGCATCCAGACCACGCGCGAGGCGGCCGGCGAGACGGGGAAGGCGTGGTCGAGCTCGTGGTCGCTCCACCCGGAGGAGGCGATGAGCCTCCTCATCCCGAAGTTCGCGGGGAACAACGCGGGCGGCTCGGCCTGGGCCGAGAACACGTACTGGGGGCGCAACGCCTTCAAGGACAACCTCGAGACGGCCGGCGTGCTCCTCCTCCTCCTCGCCGCGGTCTCGTTCGCCGGGGGAGCCCGGCGCGGGCTGAGGTGGTTCTTCACCGGCCTGGGCGGTGTCGCCTTCCTCTTCGCGCTGGGGACGCACACGCCCGTGTGGGGGCTGTTCTACGCCGTCCTCCCGGGCATCCGGATGTTCCGCGCGCCGTCCCAGGCGATGTTCCTCCTCGTCTTCGGGGCCGCGACGCTCGCCGCCCTCGGGGTGGACCGTATCCTCGCGGCCGCGCGCGATGACGACGACGGGTGGAAGCCGATCCTCCTCGTCCTCGCGGTGGGCACGGGCGTGCTGACGCTCCTGGCGCTCCTCGCCTCGTCCGGGGCGCTCACCTCGGCCTGGGCGAGGACGGTGGACGCGGGCGTGGACGCCGGACGTCTCCAGCGCCTGGCCACGCTGCAGCCCTTCCTGGCCCGGAGCGCGTTCCTGTCGGCGCTCCTCGCCGGGGCCACGTGGGCGCTCGCGTGGGCCGTGCGCCGTGCCTGGCTGGCGCCGGTGGCGCTCGTGGCGGGGCTGGTCGTGCTCGTGACGATCGACCAGCTCCGGGTGGATGGCACCTTCGTGCAGGTGATCGACTTCGACAGCTGGGCCCGCCCCGACCCCAACATCCAGAAGCTCCTCGAGCGCGAGGCCTCCGACCCGGAGCCCTATCGCCTCCTGGTGCTCACGGACCAGGGCCAGGAGGTGAAGCCCGCCATGTACGGCATCGACCTCGTGGCCGGACACCACCCGAACGACCTCTCCCGCTATCGGGAGCTCATCGGCATGGTCGGCTCGGAGATGCCCGAGAACCTCTTCAACACGAACATCCGCCGGCTCCTCAACGTCCGCTACATCGTCTGGCCGGACTTCCAGATGGGAGCCGCGCCTGGGCAGGGCGTGATCTCGCAGACGCAGCTGCGCGGCGGCCAGGTGTACGAGTCGCTGCTGGCCGACGCGGGCCTCCCCAGGGCCCGCCTCGTGGGCGCGTCCGTCGTGAAGGCGGACGGCGACGACGTGACGTACATGCTCTCCGACGCGTTCGACCCCGAGCGCGAGGTCGTCCTCCCGGAGGCGCCTCCCGTCGCGCTCGACGGCGGGCCGGTCACCGGCGAGGTGCGCTGGACCGAGCGCGGGCCCAACCACCTGGGCCTGTCCGTGACGTCGGACCGCCCGGCGCTCCTCGTCGTGGCGGACAACTGGTTCCCGGCGTGGCACGCCTCCGTGGACGGCGAGGAGGTCCCCGTGCTGCGCGCCTACCACGCCCTGCGGGCGGTGCCGGTGGGGCCGGGTGAGCACACCGTCGAGATGTGGTACCACTCCGGCGTGCTCACCACCTGCCTCTGGCTGAGCCTCGCGACCTCGGTGGTCCTGGTCGCGCTCGGCCTGTACGGCATCGCCCGCGGCCGGCGAGGGAGGCCCGCCTGAAGAAGACGCTCGTCCGCCTCGGGCAGCTCGCGCTGACCGTCGCGGTGACGTGGTTCGTCCTCGAGCGCCTCGGCCCCGGCTTCGATGCGCTCCGCAACGGAGATCCCGCGCTCTGGCGCTTCGACGTCCCGCTGCTGCTCGCGTCGTGCGGGCTCCTCGTGCTCGCGTACTTCTGGTCGGCGGCGCTCTGGGGACGGATCGTCGCCGACCTCGGCGGCCCGTCGCTTCCCGCCTCGGACGCCATCCGGCTGTTCATGGTCGCGAACCTCGGGCGCTACCTCCCCGGGAAGGTCTGGCAGATCGCCGGGCTCGCCGTGCTCGCGAGGCGCCACGGCGTATCGGCGCGTACGGCGACCGGGGCGGCCGTGCTGGGGCAGGGGCTGGCGCTCGCCGCCGCCACGCTGGTCGGCACGGGCGCCTTCCTCGGCGGCCCGCCGGAGCTCCGGCGCTGGGCGGTGCCGCTGGCCGGCGTGCTCGTGCTCGCCGTGCTCGTGGCGCTGCTCCCGCCCGTGTTCCGGAGGATCGTCGCCCTCTGGTTCCGCGTCGCGCGCCAGGAGCCTCCGGAGGCGCTGGGCGCCCTGCACGCGGTGCGCTGGCTCGTGCTCTTCATCCTCAACTGGGGGCTCTACGCCTTTTCCTTCTGGGTCCTGGCGGCCAGCTTCGGACACCGGGCCGCGGTCGTGCCCGTCGCCTCGGCGTTCGCGGCGGCCTACGTGCTCGGGTATCTCATGCTCTTCGCCCCGGCCGGGGTCGGGGTGCGGGAGGGCGCGCTCATCGCGTTCCTCACGCCGTACCTTGGGGCGCCGGCCTCCGGCGTGCTGGCGATCGTCGCCCGCATCTGGACGACGGGGGTGGAGCTCGTCCCGGCGGCGGCGTTCTGGCTGCATCGGGTCGTGGTCGAAGGCGGGGAGAGGACGGAAGGGGAGGAAGGCGGTGAGTGAGATGCGCGTCCTGGTCATCGTGCCGACGTACAACGAGCGCGAGAACCTGCCCCGCAAGGTGCCGCTCATCCTGCAGCAGGACGAGCGGCTCGAGGTGCTGGTGGTCGACGACGCGTCGCCCGACGGGACCGGCGAGGTCGCCGAGGGGCTGGCAGCCGCGGACGAGCGGGTCCACGTGCTTCATCGCAAGGCGAAGCACGGCCTCGGGAAGGCGTACCTGGCCGGCTTCGCCTGGGGCCTGGAGCGGGGCTACGACCTGCTCTTCGAGATGGACGCGGACATCTCCCATCCCCCGGACGCGCTCCCGGGCTTCCTGGAGGCGGCCCGCGACCACGACGTGGTGATCGGGTCACGCTACGTGAACGGGCGGGTGAACGTCCTCAACTGGCCGATGAGCCGCCTCTTCATCTCGGTCTTCGGCTCGTGGTACGCGCGCACGATCACCGGGATGCCCGTGCGCGACGCGACGGGCGGCTTCAACTGCTGGCGCCGCGAGGTGCTGGAGACCGTCGGGCTCGACCGCGTCCGGTCGAACGGATACGCCTTCCAGATCGAGCTGAAGTACCGCGCGTACCGGGCGGGCTTCTCGCTCGTCGAGATCCCCATCCTCTTCACGGAGCGGGACGAGGGGGACTCCAAGATGTCCAAGCGGATCGTGCGCGAGGCCGTGTGGAGGGTATGGTGGCTGAAGCTCGCCGACCTGTTCGGACGCCTGTGAACCGCCGGGCCCGGGGGAGGAGATGACCGAAGGCCGGATCGGGAAGGAGTACTACGACTCCACGGCCTACTTCGAGGATCCCGCGCATCTCACGGATCCCCGGAGCCCGTTCCAGCGCTACCGCGTCGCGAAGGTCCTCGAGCTGTACGCCCCCGGGCCCACGGAGCGCGTGGTGGACCTCGGCTGCGGATGGGGGACGTTCGGCTTCGCGCTCGCCGATCGGGTGCGCGAGGTCGTGGGGGTGGACTTCAGCGAGAAGAGCGTCTCGCTGTGCGAGGCGCGCCTGGAGCGTGAGCCGCACGGGAACCTGCGCTTCGTCTGCGCCGACGCCGGAGCCACGGGGCTGGCAGCGGGCGCGTGGGACGTCGTGCTCGCGGCGGATCTCTTCGAGCACCTCTATCCGGAGGACTCGCGGCGCGTCGTCGCGGAGGCCTTCCGGCTCCTGCTCCCGGGAGGCCGCTTCAGCGTGTGGACGCCGCACCGCGGGCACGTCCTCGAGATCCTCAAGAACCACGACATCCTGCTGAAGCGGGACGTGAGCCACGTCGACTACAAGTCCAAGGACCGGCTCACCTCGATGATGCGCGACGCCGGCTTCGACATCGAGCGGGCCTACTACGCGGCGTCGCACCTCCCCGGCCTCAGGGTCGCGGAGCGGCTCCTGCAGCGCTTCGTCCCGCTCCTGAGGAGGAGGATCGCGGTGCTCGGACGGAAGCCGGGCAGGTGATGGGGAAGGGGCCCTTCGAGATCGAGAGGCGCTACCTGGTCCGCGTCGATCCGCGGATCTGGTCCGGCCTGGGGAAGGGCCACGTCTTCAGGCAGGGGTACGTGAAGACGGGGACGCCGTCGGTGCGCATCCGCACCGGCGAGCCCCGCGGGCCGGTCCTGACGCTGAAGAGCGGGAAGGGCGTGCGGCGGCGCGAGGTGGAGATGGTGGTCACCGAGGAGGTGGCCGAGGGCCTCCTCGAGGCTGCGGGCAAGCGGGTGATCGACAAGGTGCGCTACCCGATCGGCCGTTGGGAGCTGGATCGGTTCCAGGGCGCCCTCGCGGGACTCACGCTCCTCGAGATCGAGCTCGATCGCGAGGACGAGCCCGTTCCGCCCCCGCCGACCGGAGTGCATGTCATGTATGAGGTGACAGATAGTAAACACTTCACTAGTAATGCTTTGGCTGGAATGTCGAAGAAGGACCAGAAGCGACTCGTCGACCGCGTCTATCGGGGGAAGTCGCCGAAGTGAGGTGGCTCCTGGCTGCGGCGGTTCTCGCGGTGTGCGGATGCTCGCTGGTGGGCTATCCCGGAGGCACGACGGCTCCCCCGGGGCCTGGTTCCGAGGGAGGGTCCGAGGCGCCGGTGCCGGACGAAGGGAGGGGCCTCACGGACGAGGCGGTGGACGCGATCCCGGACGCCGTGCCCACGCAAGAGCCCCTGAGCGCCTACGGGAACCCGTCCGAATACGAGGTCGACGGGCACACGTACCGCGTCCTGTCCACCTCGGAGGGCTACGAGGCCGAGGGGATCGCATCGTGGTACGGCCCGAAGTTCCAGGGGCGGCGGACCAGCTCGGGAGAGTCCTTCGACATGTACCGCATGACGGCGGCACACCGTACGCTGCCGATTCCGACCTACGTCGAGGTGACGAACCTCGAGAACGGGCGCCGTGTGGTGGTCCGGGTCAACGACCGAGGGCCGTTCCACGAAGGCCGCATCGTCGACCTCTCCTACGTCGCCGCGCGCAAGCTCGGGATCGTCGGAGCGGGAACGGCCCGCGTGCGGGTGCGCGCGCTGGAGCCGGCCGCGCGGTAGAATCGGGCCCTCCGCCGGGCTATCTTGGAGGGACGTGCCTCCCGCCTGCTGATCTCGACTGCCCACCTCGTCGACATGCGGCGTCGCCGCGCACCGCGACCGCCGCCCCAGACCGGAGAATGGACCCCATGGCCGTGCGTTTCCGGCGGATTCCGGCCTACCTCTGTGTCCTCGCGTTGGCAGCGTCCTGCACGTCCGGCTCCGACCCGGCGACCCAGCCCGTGCTCGCGTCCCTGAGGCCCGTGGCGGGCGGCGGACAGCGCGCCTGGCCCGGAATGGAGCTGCCGGACGAGCTCATCCTCCAGGCCCTCGACGAAGACGGCCAGCCGTACGCCTCGGCGACGGTGACGTGGGCGGTCACGGCGGGAGACGGCACCGTGTCGTCGAGCTCCTCGGTCACGGGTTCAGATGGGCTGGCGTCCGTGCGATGGACCCTGGGTCGGTCGACGGTCGTCCAGAGCGTCACCGCGGCCACCGGCTCGGGGCTCTCGGTGGTCTTCGAGGCCGAGGCAGCCCTCCTCGGTACCTGGGAGCGGGTCGCGGACCTGCTCCATCCGGTGCGGGCGCCCGCCGTCGCCACCGACGGGACGCGTCTGCTCGTCTTCGGTGGGTCGGGCGGAGGCAACGCCCGCACGGCGCACACGCAGATCTTCGATCCGGCGACGGGCGCCTGGACCGACGGCGCCCAGGTCCCGACAGCGATCGAGTGGAGCACCGCCGTCTACCGGGACGGGCGGGTCCATCTCCTCGGCGGGGTGACGGAGACCGCCGCAGCCTCGACCGGACACTGGATCTACGACATCGCGAGCGATGCCTGGAGCGAAGGGAGTCCGCTCCCGTCGGCCGCGGCCGGCTCCGCGTCGGGCCTCGCCGGCGGAGACATCCTCGTGGTCGGCGGCATCGACGGACCCGGGCACTACTCGGATCACCTGCGCGTCCTCGATCCGACCGGCGCTTGGATCGAGGAGGCGCCGGCACCCGACCGCCGCATCAACTGGCAGGGCGCCGTGATCGACGGTCTGTTCTACGTGGCCGGAGGGTCGACCAACGGGCGGGTCACCACGTCGTCGCTCTACATGTACGACCCCGAGGCCAAGGCGTGGTCGTCACTGCAGCCGATGGCGGCCGCGAACGAGGGATACGCCGGAACCGGCGCCGGTGGCCTGTACTGCGTGCTCGGCGGAAGGACGACGCCGACGAGCGGGAGCTTCAACGCGCCGTTCGACCGGTTCGAGTGCTTCGTGCCCGGGATGAACGCCTGGATGGCCGGGCCCCGTCTCGCGGTCGCGGTCGAGGAGGCCGGAGCCGCATGGGTCGGAGGGAAGTTGTACGTCATCGGAGGGCGCATCAGCTTCGAGGGCGTCACGGGTGCCGTCTACCGCATCGGGGGGTAGCGCGGGGGCGAGGCGACGACGAGTCCGCCGAGCAGGGGGGCGTGGTCGGGGAGGGGCCGTTGGCCGACCGTCGGAAGAACCGATCCCGTTGCCGCCGTCTGCAACCTTCGCGCGACTTAACATAATACATATTATACGAAGTCGCGTTGAGGCGGCCCGTGTTGGGGCGGCGACCGTGTGGAGGCATGCGGCGCGGTGACCTTGACGCCCGACGCGTGGACCGCGCAACACCGCGGCCGACGGAAGCTACGTCGTGACGTCGGCCGGAGCCGACGCCCGGCCCCCGGCTACTGGCCGCTCGTGACCTCGGCGAGGCGCATCTCGTAGACGCCGCGGTCCTGCGCGTTGGCGTCCATGTTGGCCAGGATGCGGCGGTAGAGCTCCGCGGCGCCTGCGTCGTTGCCCTGCTGCTCGCGGATGCGCGCCGCGGCCGCGAGGGCGTCGCGCACCTGGAAGTCGAGCGCCGAGCGGTCGGCGACGCGCAGATACGTCGCCGCGGCGTCGTCCCAGCGCTTCTCCTGCTCGTAGGCCACGCCGAGGAGCGAAGCGGCCTGCAGCTCGAGCGGATCGCGCGGCGACGAGGCCATGGGCTCGAGCACGGCGATCGCCTGCTGGGCGTCGTTCGAGCGGAGGTAGAGCTCGCCGAGGAGCATGCGCGCCTCGCCGGCGTACGGCGTGCTGCCGAAGCGGTCGAGGAAGACGGCGAGCTGGTCCTTGGCTCCCTGGGTGTCCTGGAGGGCCACGGACTGCTGGACCTGCTCGAGCTGGTTCGCGGCCTGCTGGACGAGCGTGCTCCGGTAGTTCCGGTAGTAGATCCCGGCCGCGACGCCGAGCACCACCACGACGCCGAGCACGGTCAGGAGCTGCTGGTTGCGCTTGGCCCAGTTTCCGACCTCGAGGACGTTCGCGACGAAGATGTCGTCTTCGTGCTCTGGCCGCTCGGAGGTCGTGCGCCGCTGGCCGGGATGCCGCTTCGTCATCGATGCTTCCTGCCCGAAGGTCCGTGTACCGTGGGTACGAGGATCGCGAAAAAGCCCCAAAAGCTAGATGGCACAGGCACTTGGGTCAACGACCCGGCGAAACGGCGCGGGACGGCCCGTCCGGGTGCTCCGGCGCGCGCTCGGGCGCTGCGCGCTCCTCGGGCGGATGGTAGCCGGCACGTGACCAGAGGCCCGTGGGCCGCGCGAGCACCAGGCGCCCCGCCCCGTCGTTCGCCAGGATCCCCTCGTACAGCCAGTCGTTGAGGAGCGTGGTGACGGTCGCGCGGTGGGAGCCGGCCAGGTCGGCCAGGACCTGGTGGGTGAGTCGCTCCGAGAGGCGGATCCCGCGGCCCACGGGCTCGCCGCACCGCTCGCCGAGGTCCAGGAGCACCTCCGCCAGCCTCTGCGCGGCGCTCGGCCCCTGCGACCCTCCCTGGGCATGCCGGAGGCGGTGCAGCTCGCGCTCCACCCCCTCCAGGTAGGCGTCCAGGCTCTTCCGGGCGGTCTTCAGGCCGCGCAGCACCCCCGCCGTGGGAAGCGCCTGCACCACGCAGCGCGCTCCCGCGAGCGCGCCGTAGCGCCGGTGCCCTTCCGTCAGCGCCTCGTCGCCGAAGAGCTCCCAGGGGAGCGCGACCGCGACCGTCCGATACCCCTTGCCCTTCTCCATCCCGGGCAGCACGAGGCGCACGTAGCCCTCGCGCACCAGCCACACCTCGTGCGCGGGGTCACCCGGCGCATAGAGCTGACGGCCCTTGGGGAGCGACTGGGGCTCTGCACCCTTCACGAGCCGGAAGAGCGTGCGATCGCGGGGGGGCTCCAGCCGGAAGGGCACGTCACCCCTCCGCGGCGCGCGCCGCGCGCATCCACGGGTGGCCCGCGAGCGCGGCGGCGCCCAGGATCACCGGCATGGTGGCGAGCGCGGCCATGCGTGGCCCCACGGCGTCGGCGAAGGCGCCTGTGACGAGCACGCCTACGGAGGCGGCCGCCCACGCGAGGCCCATCACGATGCCCGACCCGACGGCCGCGCTGCGCGGCAGGATCTCCTGCGCCGTGACCACCACCGGGGGCAGGACGGCCATCCCGAAGAACCCCGCCAGCGCCGCGCCCGTCAGCGCCCCGGCGGATCCGGGCGCGAGGCCCACGGCCGCCATGTGGGCGGGGAGCGCGAGAGCGCAGAGTGCTACCAGGAGGCGCCGTCGGTCCACGCGGTCCGCGAGGTAGCCTCCCATGAGCGTGCCACCGGCCTGAGCCGCCAGGTATACGCTCAGCGTCACGGCTCCGAGCGCCTCCGATCCACCCGCCCGGTTGACGATGATGGGCTCGAGCGTGAGGAAGGTCCGCTGGGCCCACCCGACCAGCGCGCTCACCCCGAAGACGAGGCCAAGCGGTCCGGCGAGGAGCCCGAGGAGCTCGGTGGGCCCCGGCGGAAGGTGCGCGGTGCGCTCGCTCCGGCCGCTGGGGAGGTTCACCCACAGGAGCGGCGTCAGCACCAGCACCGGGATCATCGCCACCCACAGCCCTTCCATGCCGAGCTTCCCCACGAGCGTCACGGCCACGAGGGGGCCGAGGGCGTAGCCGGCGCTTCCCCCGAACGAGAAGACCGAGTAGCGGACCCCGCTCCCCCGCCCCTCCGTGACGCGCGCCGCGTACGAGGCGCCCGGCGGGTGGAAGGCGGCGCTCCCAAGCCCCCCGAGCGCCAGGACCACGATCAGGACCGGGAGCGACGGGGCCCACCCCAGGAGGGAGACGAACACGCCCGAAAGCAGCGGGCCCGCGACGAGGAACGCCCTGCGCCCGTACCGGTCCGCCAGGTAGCCCAGGACGGGCTGCAGGAGCGAGGAGGCGAGCGAGTAGGTCATCGCCACCGTGGCCGCCAGCGCGATCGACAGGCCCAGACGATCCATCAGCCGCGGCAGGAGCGGCGGAACGAACGCGGCGTAGGCGTCGTTCAGGCCGTGGGCGAGCGCCACCACGACCGCAACGCGCATCGCGCTGGGGCGGCGGTGGTCGACGGGTCGCTGGGTGGAGAGCGCAACGGGCACGACCGGCGGGCCCACGGTGGAGGGGATCGGCGAGGAAATCGAAGGATAATGGACGCCCCGCGCGCCCACCACCGCGGGCCGGGCCCTCTGGCGCGCCGCGCCGCACCGTCCCAACCTGTCGTTTCCGACGCCCACGAATCCAACGGAGCCGCCATGAAACGGCCTCGTCGCCGCCCCGTCGTCACCACCCTCGTCCTCGCCCTGTGCGCCGCGTGCGAGGGCGCCCCGCCCGTCGGACGGGGCGACCCGTCCGCCGAGGCGCCCCTCTTCCCGGCCACCAACCGGCCGGACGTGCGCGGCACCCGCGGCGCGGTCTCCTCCGACCACCCGCTCGCCACGCAGGAGGGGCTGCGCGTGCTCGAGGCCGGCGGCAACGCCGTCGACGCCGCGCTCGCCATGGCGGGCGTGCTCGCCGTGGTGCGCCCGCACATGAACGGCGTGGGCGGGGACGCCTTCATCCTCGTGTACGAGGCGTCGTCGCGACGGGTGTGGGCGCTCAACGGGAGCGGGCGCGCAGGTGCGCTCGCCACACCGGCGTTCTTCCGCGACAAGGGCCTCGAGGAGGTGCCGTCGACCGGGGCGATGTCCGTCAGCGTCCCCGGAGCGGTGGCGGCGTGGGTGGACGTGCACCAGCGCTTCGGCACGATGCCCTTCGCGAAGCTGCTCGCGCCGGCGATCCACTTCGCGCGCGACGGGTTCCCGGTCTCGTCACGCCTCGCGGACGACTTTCGCGAGCAGGGCGGATCGCTGAACGAGGCCGGCCGCGCGCTCTACCTCCCGGGCGGTGAGCCCCCGCCGGTCGGCTCCCTCCTCGAGAACCCCGCCCTGGCGGCCACGCTGGAGCGGATCGCGCGGGACGGCAAGGACGGCTTCTACCGGGGTCCGGTGGCCGAGCGGCTGGGGGCCTTCCTCGAGAAGGAGGGCGGATACCTGCGCGCGCCCGACTTCGCGGCGCACACCTCCACCTGGGTGGAGCCGCTCCGTGCAACCTACCTCGGGCACGAGATGCTGGTCTTTCCACCCAACACTCAGGGGCTGACGCAGCTGCAGCTCTTCGAGATGGCCAAAGCGTTTCCGTTGAAGGAGATGGGCCACAACACCTCACGTTATCTCCACACGCTCATCGAATTGAAGAAGATCGCGTTCGCCGACCGCGACCGGTGGATCGGCGACCCCGAGAAGGCGGACATCCCGATCGCCCAGCTCCTGGACTCGGCCTACCTGGCCGCGCGGGCCGGGCTCGTCGATCCGGAGCACGCCGCGGCGTCCGTGGAGCCCGGCGTGGGTGGCGATCCCGGGATGGACCCCTCCACCCTGGACGACTCGGGCGACACCGTCTATCTCACCGCGGTCGATGCCGACGGCAACGCGGTCTCGTGGATCCAGAGCAACTTCGCGGGCTTCGGGTCCGGCCTCTTCGAGCCCGAGACCGGCGTCCTGCTCCAGAACCGGGGCTCCCTCTTCACGCTCCGGGACGGTCACCCGGACCAGGTGGCCCCGGGCAAGCGCCCCTTCCACACGCTCACGCCGATGATGGCGCTGCGTGACGGGCGCCTCGCCTTCACGCTCGGCACGCCAGGGGGCGACAGCCAGACGCAGTCGCTCCTGCAGATCGTCGACAACCTCCTCCTCTTCGGGATGACCCCCCAGGAGGCCATCGAGGCGCCGCGCTTCCGCTCCAACTCGGGGTTGAACGTCTCGATCGAGGACCGTGTGCCCGCGTCCGTGCGCGGCGAGCTGGGCGCCGTGGGCCACGAGCTGCACGTCGTCCACGGGTGGACCGCCACGTTCGGAGGCGCGCAGATGATCCGGATCGAGCCCGACTTCGGGACCCTCACGGTCGCGTCGGACCCACGGCGCGAGGCCTACGGGCTGGCCTGGTGATGGAGCGGACGTTCTTCGGGCTCGGGGCCGTGTTCGCGTTCCTGGGCGTCGCCCTGGGCGCGTTCGGAGCGCACGCGCTGCGCGGGAGCCTGGCCGCCGGCGACCTGGCGATCTTCGAGACGGGCGTGCGCTACCAGGTCTACCACGCCCTCGCCCTCCTCGCGGCCTCCTGGGCCGTGGCGCGTTGGCCCGGGGCTCCGGCGACGGCCGCGGGCTGGCTCCTGGTGGCGGGGATCGTCCTCTTCTCCGGGAGCCTCTACCTCCTGGTCTTCACCGGCCACCGGTGGATGGGCGCGATCACCCCGTTCGGCGGGCTCTGCTTCCTCGCGGCGTGGGCACTCCTGGCCTGGACGGCGCTGCGCGGGTGAACGCGAACGCCGGGCTGGAGGATGCGCGCCGACTCCTCGAGGGGGCGGGGCGCGTCCTCGTGCTCACCGGCGCGGGGATCTCCGCCGAGTCGGGGGTCCCGACCTTCCGGGGGGACGGTGGCCTGTGGCGGCGGCATCGCCCGGAGGAGCTCGCCACCCCCGGGGCCTTCGCGCGCGATCCCGGCCTGGTGTGGAGCTGGTACCATTGGCGGCGTGGGCTCGTCGACGCTTGCACGCCCAACGCGGGCCATCGGGCGCTCGCCCGCCTCGCGCTCTCGGGGCGCGCGTCGATCGTCACGCAGAACGTCGACGGGCTGCACGAGCGCGCCGCGGAGGAGGCCGTGGGACCGGGGGGCGGTGCGGCACTCCTGCTGACGCTCCACGGCGCGCTCTTCGGGAACCGCTGCACGCGCTGTGGACGCCGCTCCGACGGGCGGGGGGTCGAGGTGGATGCGACGAGCCTGGCGTCCCTGCCGCACTGTCCCCCGCCCTGCGCCGGGCTCCTCCGCCCGGACGTCGTGTGGTTCGGTGAGGGCCTCGACCCGGACGTCCTCGAGCGCGCCTTCGCGCTGGCCGCGGAGGCCGACGTCTGTCTCGTCGTCGGGACGAGCGCGGTGGTGTACCCCGCCGCGTCGATCCCGCTCGCCACGCTCCGTCGCGGCGGCTCTGTCGTCGAGGTGAACACGGAGCCCACCCCGCTCACGCCGCACGCCGCCGTCTCCCTCCACGGGGCAGCCGGCACGCTCCTCCCCAACCTCCTGGCGGGCTACGGCTCGGACAAGGCCACCTGACGGGATCGGCAGGGCGCGCCCGGGGTAACGGCCGTGGCAGACCCTCCGTAATCGGTGGGTACCATTCGGTGCGACTCCCGCCGCCTCCGTGCACGCACATAGGGTCCCATGAAAAGGAACCGTCCCCTTCTCCTCGCCGTCGCGGCGGTCCTCGCCGCTTGCGGCAATTCCACCGGCCCCGACGTCGTCCAGGTCACCGTGTCCCCCACGAGCGCCTCGCTCGTGGTCGGTGCGACGCAGCAGTTCACCGCGACCGCGAACGACGGGAGCGGCAACCCGGTCACCGGGGTGACCGTCACCTGGGCGAGCTCCGACGCCGGCGTCGCTTCCGTGACCGACGGCGGTCTGGCTACGGGAACGGGTGCGGGCACGGCGGCGATCACGGCGACGATCTCCGGCGTGGCCGGCTCCTCGGCGCTCACGGTGTCCGCCCAGGCGACCTGCGACAACGCGCAGACCGTGTCGCTGTCGGTCGGCGGATCGGCGGTGTACGACGCCGCCGACTGCATCATCCTCCCCTCGGGTGCGGCCGGCGACCGCTACCGCGTCGGCGTCACGTGGCCCACGCTCGGCGAGTCGTCGAGCCTGGTGCGGCAGGTAGACCTCTCGGTGACCGGGCTCGGCGTGTCCGCGGCACCCGAGGCGGTTGCCGCGCCCTCCGCGGCGGCGCCGGGCTCTCCGATCCCCGGGCTCTCCGACGAGGCCTTCCAACGGGCGGTGCGCATGTCCCGCGCCACCGAGCGCCTCCACCTGGCGCTACGCGACCGCGAGGCGGAGCTCGTCCGCCGGATCGGAACGAAGGGGCTCCTCCCGCGTCGGCGTGCGGGGGCGACGCTCGCGCCCATGGCAGCGTCGCCCTCGAAGCTCACGATCGACACCGTCACCGCGAGCTCGTGCACGACGTCGGCCGCGGCCAAGACGACCGCGGTGCTCGTGCACGAGAACGACGACATCGCGGTCTACCAGGACAGCGCGCAGCACGTCACCAAGCCGATCAGCGCCGGCCTTGCCCAGCAGATGACGTCCTACTACAGCTCCTACGCGAAGGACATGGTCGAGTCGTACTGGGGCAAGCCGAGCGACATCGACGGCAACGGCAAGATCATCCTCTTCGTGTCGCCGGTCGCGAACGACAGCATCGCGGCGTTCGTGTGGGCGGGCGACTTCTTCGACAGCGACCCGACGAACCCGGACGGGTGCGCCGCCTCGAACGAGGCCGAGATCATCTACTTCAACGCCGACCTGATCCTCGACATGTCCGCGACGGACCCGGGCTACCAGGCCCTCGCGACCGTGGCGCACGAGATGAAGCACGTGGTCGGGCTCTACGACAGGATCGCGGCGAGCAACCGCACCGGCACCAACCAGTTCAACCCGTCGTGGATCGAGGAGGGGACGGCGGAGATCTCCGGGGAGATGTCGTCGCGCATCGCCTGGGCCGACAACGGGGGGCCCTCGGCTGCAGACGCCGTGACGGCGCAGTCGATCCGGGACGCGGGCGGCTTCACGCAGGAGAACTACGGAATCGCGATCAACCTGGCGCGCACCGTGTGGTTCCTGTCCAGCCAGCCGAACGGGCTGGTGGTCACCCCGGACGCGGCCACGGCCGGGAGCTCCATCTACGGCTCGGGGTGGCTCTTCGAGCGCTGGCTCGGCGATTCCTACGGCAACACGAGCCACGTCGCCCGAGGCGACTCGGCCTTCTTCCGGTCGCTGACCGACTCGGCGACGGCCGGGGGCGTGGCGGGGATCACGGCCAAGACCGGAAAGACCTTCGAGACGCTCCTCGACGAGTTCTACGCGAGCATCATGCTGCACGGCACCGGCGCGCCTGCTCCCGCCCGGCCCTTCACGACGTACGACTTCGTGTCGGCCACGTCGATCTTCTCGAACCCGAACCCCGCGGGTGACTTCCCCTGGCCGATCACCCTGAACGGCACGGAGACGCCCACCGTCTCGTTCAAGACGGCCACCTACTCCGGCCAGCTCGGCGCTTCGGGGATCCGCATCCACGACTTCCTGTCGAACGGGACGGGCACGGGCGCGCAGATCCGCGTGAGCATGCCCTCGCCGGGGCAGATCATCGTCGTGCGGCTGCGCTGAGCCTCGTCAGCGCGCCGCCGAAGGCCCGCCGCCGGCCTCCTCCAGCACGTCCGCGAGGAGGCCGGCGGCCACGTTTCCGCCGCTGACCACCACGACCACCGGGCCGTCGCGTGCGGGGTCGAGCTCCCAGCGTCCGGTGCGCAACGCCGCGAGCCCGACGGCACCCCCGCCCTCCACGACCAGGCGGAGCGACGTGCACGCCCACGCCATCGCCGCGCGGATCTCCTCCTCGCGCACGACCACGTGCTCCGCCACGAGCGCCCGCACGGCGGCGAACGACCAGCGGTTGTCGAGCCCGATCCCCCCCGAGAGCGCGCTCGCCACCGTGTCCTCCTCGGCGAGCTCCACCGGATGACCGGCGGCCAGGCTGGCCAGCATCACGCGCGCGCGCTCCGCGGAGACGGCGACGGCCGGGGGTGCGTCCGCGCCGAGCCTCCAGCGGAGCGCGGCCGCGATCCCTCCGATCAGCCCTCCCCCGGAGAGCGGCGCCAGCACCGCGCACGGCGGCGCCGGGAGCGCCTCCAGCACCTCGAGCGCGATCGTGCCCTGCCCGGCCATCACGCTGGGGTCGTCGTAGGCCGACACGTAGACGCGGCCGTCGTCCTCGGCCAGCGCCACCGCGTGGGCCTCCGCCTCGTCGAAGGTGGCGCCCGCGAGCACGGCCTCGGCACCCTCGCGCCGGATCCCCTCGAGCTTCACCGGGTCGACCCACGCCGGGACGCACACCGTCGCCGGGATCCCGAGGCGACGGGCGGCCCACGCGACGGCGCGCCCGTGGTTCCCGCTCGAGCAGGCCACGACGCCGGCGCGCCGCTGCTCGGCGTCCAGGGCCGCCAGCCGGACGACCGCCCCGCGGGCCTTGAACGACCCCGTGGCCTGGAGTGACTCGAGCTTGAGGAGGACCGTGCGGCCGAGGGTCCGCGAGAGCTCGACGGACTCCACGAGCGGGGTGCGCCGCACCACGCCCGCGACCGCGGCCCACGCGGCCTCGAAGTCGAGGACCTCCCCGCTCACCCCGCGCCCATGCGCGCCAGCTCGGCCTCCGCGGCGATGTAGCCGAACGCGGCCCACTGGTCGCGGCCGCCGAGCGTGCGCTCGAAGAGGCGTCGGGCCTCGGTCCGGTTCCCGTTCAGGAGGTACCACGCGCCGACGCCGTAGCCCGCCGTCGTGCTCTCGAGCGTGGCGTCCGATCCCGCCGGACCCACGATCTCCTCCGGCGTCTTCTCGCCCTTGTGGAGGAGGAGGAGGTCCAGGTAGCCGCCGCTCTCGATCACGTCCATGTCGGGGGTGACCCCCGCGAGCACACCGTCCGCCTCGGTGTCACGACCCAGGCGCCGCAGCGTCATCACGCGCCAGTAGGCCGTCGCCACCTTGCTGTCCGGATGCACGGAGACCTCCGCGCAGTGCGCGTACGCGTCGGCCGCCGCCGTGAAATCGCCCTTCAGGTAGTACGCGAGGCCGAGGTGGTACCAGATGTTGAACTGGAGCGTGCTCGTGGGGATGCCCCGCGCATTGGGCAGCCCGTCGGGCTCGACCTCGTCGGGCTTTCCGTTCGTGAGGTCGGCGGCCCTGCGCAGGTCGGCGATCGCCGCGTCGAGCTCCCGCACGGTGACGTACCGATGGCCCCGGTGCCGGTAGAGGCGGGCGTCGTCCGGGTGCAGCTCGAGCGCGAAGGAGTAGATGTCGATCGCGTCCCGGTACCGACCGAGGTAGGCGGTGCGGCGACCCATCCAGATGAGCGCATCCGCGTCCTCCGGAGCCTCGGCCAGGGCGTCCTCCGCCTCCGTGTAGCGCGCCATGTACTCCTGCTGGCGAGCCTCGGGGAGGATCGGGGCGTACAGGGTGTCCCTCAGGAGGGACAACGCCTCGGCGCCCTCGGGGAGATCGTCGGGGCGGGCCACCTCCAGGGGTATCTCCTTTGCGACGTCCGCCGAACGTGGCGCTCCGCCGCACCGTGCGGCCGTCAGGGCGACCAGGACGGGGATCGCGAAACGCGGCGACATCGGGGCCTCCGGGGTCGGGGAAGACCTCGAAATAGCCGGTTCCGGAGGGGGTTCGCAACCGGGGGACCCGCCGGGGCGTGCGGCGCATCGGGCCGCGATTTCAGGGATTTCCCGACGGATTCCGCCCGCCGCTCGTGGCAGATTCGAGAGGTAGTCCCCACTCCCAACGGAAGACCATGTCCAGAGGACTTCTCCAGGACCCACCGATGCGACGCGGGCCGGCGCCCGCCTCCACGGTCCGTCCTCCGCTCCTTCTCGGCGACGAAGCCGTAGCGCTCGCCGCCGTTCACGCCGGCGTCTCGTCGGCCTATGCGTATCCCGGCACGCCGTCCACCGAGATCTTCGAGGCGGTCCTCGCGCACGCCGACGGCCACGGGATCACGGCCCATTGGTGCACGAACGAGAAGACGGCCTACGAGCAGGCGCTCGGCGCCTCGATGGTGGGGACGCGCGCGCTCGTGACGATGAAGCACGTGGGCCTCAACGTCGCGATGGATCCCTTCGTGAACTCCGCGCTCGTGCGCATCCACGGCGGGCTCGTGCTCGTGGTGGCCGACGACCCCGGAATGCACAGCTCGCAGAACGAGCAGGACTCCCGCGTCCTCGCCGACTTCGCGCGCGTGCCGTGCCTCGAGCCGGCCACGCAGCAGGAGGCGTACGACATGACGCGCGCGGCCTTCACCCTCTCGGAGCGCTTCAACGTGCCCGTGATGGTGCGCCTGGTCACCCGCATCTGCCACGGACGCGCGGAGGTCGTGAGCTCCGAGCCCGAGGCGCGCGGCCGGGCCCGGAAGGCCGCGGACGCATGTGACTGGACGCTCCTTCCGGGCAACGCTCGCCGTCTCTGGCAGACGCTCCTGGACGCCCAGCCCGCCGTGCGCGCCTGGGTCGAGGGGTCGCCGTGGGTACGCAGCCGCATCCCGCAGGAGCGCGCGCCGCTGGGGGTGGTCACAACCGGGATCGCGCGCAACTACCTGGAGGAGGTCCTCCCGGAGCTGGACGGACCGGTCCCGCACGTGCACGTGGGCGCGTACCCCATGCCCGACGCCGCGCTGCGCGCGCTGGCCGCAAGGGTCGACCGCATCCTCGTGTTCGAGGAGGGCTATCCGTTCGTCGAGGGCCGCATGCGCGGCGTCTTCGGCGGCCCGGTGCCCGTGCACGGCAAGGAGTCGGGGCACGTTCCGCTCGCCGGGGAGCTGACCCCCGATGCGGTGCGCATCGCGTTCGGGCTGCCCGACCGCCCGCGCGTTCCCCTGCCGATGGCGCTTCCGGCACGCCCGCCGCAGCTCTGTCCCGGCTGCCCGCACCGCGACGCGTTCGCGGCGATCCGCATGGCGCTCGACGGGTACGGGAACGCGGTCGCGGCCGGCGACATCGGCTGCTACACGCTGGGTGCGCTTCCCCCCTACGGCGCGCTGGAGTCGTGCGTGTGCATGGGGGCGTCGGTCGGGATGGCGAAGGGCGCCTCGGACGCCGGGGCCGGCCCGACGGTCGCGATCGTGGGCGACTCGACCTTCCTGCACTCCGGGCTCACCGGGCTCGCGGACGCGGTCGCGCACGACACCGACATGACGCTCGTGATCCTGGACAACGGCACCGTCGCCATGACGGGACAGCAGCCGACGGCGCTCCCCGGCGTGCGCTTCCAGCCCATCCTGATCGGCATGGGGGTGGCGCCCGACCACGTGCACGTGGTGAGCGTCCACCCGAAGCGCACGGAGGAGCTCGCGGCGCTCATGCGCCGGGAGATGGAGCACAGCGGGCTTTCGGTCATCGTCGCCGCGCGGCCGTGCATCGAGGCGGCGCGCAAGGAGAAGAAGGCGCGCAGGTCCGACAACGGAGGCGAGGGATGAAGCTCGACATCGTGCTGAGCGGCGTGGGCGGTCAGGGTGTGCTCACCGCCGCCGCGATCCTGGCGGAGGCGGGCCGGCGCGAGGGGCTGTCGGTCAAGCAGGGGGAGGTGCACGGGATGAGCCAGCGCGGAGGCGCCGTCACGGCCAACCTGCGTATGGCGGACCACGCGGTGGCCAGCGATCTCATCGCCTTCGGGAGCGCGGAGATGATCCTGAGCCTCGAGCCGCTCGAAGCGCTGCGCTGGCTCGCCTGGCTCTCCACGGAGGGGATGCTCGTCACCTCGTCGAGCCCCGTGCGCAACATCGAGGACTATCCGCCCATCGACGAGCTGCTCGCGGCGCTCCACACGCTCCCGCACGCCGTGGTCGTGGACGCGGACCCGATCGCCCGCGAGGCGGGGAGCGGGCACGCGAACAACGTCGTGCTTCTCGGCGCGGCCGCGGCGTGGCTCCCGATCCCGAGCGCGACGCTCGAGGCGTGTGTGGAGGCGTTCTTCGCCTCGAAGGGACAGAAGATGGTGGACGTGAACCTGCGCGCCTTCGCCGCCGGCGCGGCGGCGGCGGTGGCAGCGACCGAGCCCGCGGCCCGCTGACCTTGGAGCGCCGGCTCGAGGGTTCGGTGACCGCGCTCCGCCACGCCGTGGAGGAGGCGCGCCGGGTCGGTCGGACCACGCTGGGCGAGGCCGAGCTCTTCCCCGTGCTCGACCAGCTCGGGTGGGGCACGCCCGTCATGCAGGTGCACGTCGGGTCCGGTCCCGGGCTCGACCTCTCGGTCCTCCCCGGCGACCGCGTCGTCGTGAAGCGGCTCGACGTGGCCCATCGCACGGAGGTCGGGGGCGTGCGCGTGGTCCCGCGGACCGCCGCGATGGTGCGCCGCACCGCGCGGGAGCTGGGCGCGGGTCACGGTGGCCGATGGGCCGTGCAGGCGTGGATCGGCCACGACCGCGATCCCGGTGGCGAGCTCCTCCTCGGGGCGCGCTGGTCTCCGGAGTTCGGGACGGTGGTGTCGCTCGGTCCGGGCGGAGTGGGTGCCGAGGCGATGGCCGCGCTGATGGACGGGAGCGGCGGGGTCCTCCACCTGGGGACCGGCGCGTGCGGATCGTCCGCGCCGCCCTGCGGGGGTAACGGGACGCGCCGCGCCGCGGAGCACGCGGGCGCTCCCGTCGACGCGGCGGTGGAGGCCGCGCTGGCCTCGTGGCCGTTCGGGCCGCTCGCGCTCGGGACCACGCGGGGCCGCGCCGGCCGCGTCTCCGTCGGGGTCCTCGCCGAGGCCGTCACGCGCTTCCTGCGGCTCGCGGAGGCCGTGGTCCCGGCGCTCGTGAGTGAGATCGAGATCAACCCCCTCGTGCTCGCCGGGGGCGGCCCGGTGGCGCTCGACGCCCTCGCTCGCCTGTCCGCGGACGCGGAGAGGCCCGCACCCGCGCCCGCCCCGATGCCGGCGGCGCGCCGGTCGCGCCTGGAGGCGCTCCTCCGCCCACGTTCGATCGCGCTCGTGGGCGTGTCGCGCGGAGACGGCCCCGGGCGCACGATCCTGCGCAACGTCCTTGGGATGGGGTATCCCGCCGCCGACGTGCGCGTGGTGAAGGCCGGTCTGGACGCGCTCGACGGGTGCGCGTGCGTCCCCGACGTCGACGCGCTGGAGGGCGGCGTCGATCTCCTCGTCGTGAGTGTGCCGGCGTGCGACGTGCCGCCCCTCATCGAGCGGGTCGTGGCTGGCCGCCGGGCGCGCTCGATCGTCCTCGTGTCGGGCGGCCTCGGCGAGGCGGGCGCGAACGCGGAGGGTGCGGACAGGGTGAGCGCCCTCCTCCGCCGGGCCGGCCACGAAGCTCCCGTGCTCAACGGTGGCAACTGCCTCGGCGTCCGCTCGTACCCGGGCCGCTACGACACGCTCTTCATCCCGCGCGAGCGCCTGGCCTTCCCGGAGGGTCCGCCCCATCCGGTCGCCGTGATCTCGCAGAGCGGCGCGTTCGCCATCGCGCGCGCGAGCGCCCTCCCCTGGCTGAGCCCACGCTACCTGGTGACGGTCGGCAACCAGATGGACGTCACGGTGGGCGAGTACCTCGAGCACCTGGCGGACGACCCGGAGGTGCGGGTCTTCGCGTGCTACGTGGAGGGCTTCCGCCCGCTCGACGGGGCGCGCTTCCTCCGGGTCGCCCGGCGCCTGGCCGGCGAGGGGCGGGCCGTGATCCTGTACCGGGCCGGACGCACCCAGCGGGGCGCGGAGGCTGCGATCTCGCACACCGCGTCGCTCGCCGGCGACTACGCCCTGACCCGGGCGCTCGCGCGGGCGGCCGGCGTGCTCGTCGCGGACACGCTGGACGACTTCGACGACCTCCTCCGCGTCGCCACCCTGCTCGACGGCCGGAGCGTCGGGGCGCGCCTGGGCGCCCTCTCGAACGCCGGGTTCGAGTGCGTAGCGCTCGCGGACGGCGCCGGCGGCCTCGAGCTCGCGCCGCTCGCGCCATCGACGGCCCGGACCCTCGCCGGGCTGGTCGCGGCTCGCGGCCTCGAGGGGATCGTCGCGCCCCGGAACCCCATGGACGTGACGCCGATCTTCGACGACGGAGCCTTCCTCCAGGCGGTCGAGGCGGTCGTGGAGGATCCGGAGGTGGACGTCGGGGTGGTCGGGTGTGTGCCGCTCACGCCCGCGCTGCGGGGCGTGGTCGTGCCGGAGGCCCCATGCCGGGGTCGAGGCGGTGCACAGGGAGAGCCCCCCGGTGATCTCGCGTGCGGGCTGCGAGCGCTGCGCGCGCGGAGCCCGAAGGCGTGGGTCGCGGCGGTGGACGGCGGCTCCGCCTACGACGCGTTCGCCCGCAGGCTCGAAGAGGGCGGCGTCCCGGTCTTCCGCCGGGGCGACCGCGCGGTGGGCGCGCTCGCGCGCTACGTGGCCTGGCGCACCCATCCCTTCGGAGGCACGCCGCCGCGCTAGCATCCTGGCCCGGCTCGTCGGCGCGGCCCCGATCGCGTCAGGGCGCGGCGCCGGACGGGACGAGCACGCGTCCCTCCGCCGCATGCACGGCCTCGCTCAGGCCCAGGAGCTCGGACAGCGACCCGGCGCGCGCGTCGGTGTCGTCCGCCCCCGTGAGGACCAGCGCCCCCGGGTGGGCGGCGAAGCGTCGGGCGAACGCGTCGACATCCGCATCCCCGCTCGGGAGACTCCTCGCGGCGCGGCCGGTCTGCACGAGGACGAGTGCCGGATCGGTGGCGTAGATCCTCTCGTACGGGCGCGAGCGGTTGTCGATCCAGCGGATCACGGGCGACGCCACCCAGACGCGCGCGGTCAGTCCCCTTCCCTCCGTGCGCAGCAGGACGATCCCGCGCCGCGACGCGAGCGCGGCCCCCGCGCCCCAGAGGACGAGCACGAGGAGCGGCGCCCATCCGGCTGCCCCCCGCATCCTGCGCGCCCAGCGCACGGCCGCAGCACCCGCCAGGGCGACGAGGAGAAGCGCGGCGGGCAGCGGCTCCGACGCGTCGGGTCCGCCCCAGGCGGAGCCGACGACCGAGGCCAGCGCCACCAGTCCGGCGGCGCGCCGGAAGCGGAGCGCGAGGAGATCGGCGGCCGCCGGGTCGGACCAGTGCGGCGAGGGAGGTGGCGCGGGTGTCGTACGCGCCTCGACGACGACGAGGATGCCCAGGCCCGCGAGGAGCACACCACCGGCGGGGACGCTCCACCAGGCCCGGGCGAAGGGCGCCGCATCGAGGAGGAGCGCGTGGAGGGCTTGGCCCAGCGCCGGGAGCGAGGGAGCTCCGGTCGGTGGTGCGAGCAGAGGCCAGCGCGCCCCCACGGCGAGGAGCACGGCCGCGGGCGCCGCCGCGAGGAGCGCGCGGGCCCCCCACGCGCCCCGCGCGCCTGCCCGCCCCGCCGCGGGCCAGACCATCGCCGCCGCGACGGCGCCGACGCCCGCCGGGTGGGCGAGCCACGCGAGCGCACCCAGCGTCCCATGGAGGGCGTGCCAGCGCGGCTGGTAGGTCATCGCGCCGACGAGCCACGCGGCCAGGGCGCCCAGGAGGATCGCCGGCGCGACGGCCGTGGAGGCGTCGAGCGTGAAGGGCGCGAGCGCGACGAGCACGCCCGTCAGTGCGGCGCCGGCGACGCCCGAGGCGCCCCCCGTGGTCCAGGCGAGCGCCAGCACGGTGAGGGCCGCAGCCCCCGCGAGCACCCAGAGCGCCGCGACGTGGGGCCGCGCCCCGCCGGCGACCAAGCCGGCCATGATCCAGGGCATGAGCGCGCCCCGACCGGCGAGGCCGGAGGTGCCCGCCTCCGCGTCCCAGGATGCGATCGGCACAGCCGGCGCCGCACCGGCAGCGAGCTGCGGCGCGAGGGTGAGGTAACGCACGCCCGTCTCGTCGAGCGACGGAAGGAGCCAGTGGTGGTTCACCGCGAGCACGGCGAACGCCACGGCCACGGCGAGGAAGAGGCCGGGCACGAGCCCCCGCGCCGCGGGGCTCATGGCAGGCGCATCACGGCAGCGGTCCCCGGGGCCGCGCGGAGGCGGCCGCGGGTCGACGCAGCCATCGGGTTCGGCACATCGGAGGGGCGCCGTCGGGCCGGAAGCTTCGCGCGGGGATGGGCACGTTTCTCGAATGTCCCCGGCGCGACTCGAACGCGCGACCTACTGCTTAGGAGGCAGTCGCTCTATCCACCTGAGCTACGGGGACGCAGGGACCGAAGATCGCCACGCGAAGCGGCCGCGTCCACCCGTACGGGGTGCGGCGTGGGGGGAGGCTGCGGGGCCCGCCGAGCCGGCGGGCCCCGAACCGATCAGGCGCGGCCTTCCTCGGCCCGCCGTCCCTTCAGGTACCCCACGCAGTAGGCGCGGAGCGTCGACTCGAACGCGGACATGCCCGGGTGCTCCTTCAGCCCGAGCTCGCCCTGCAGGCGCAGCGCGTCGGCGAGCGCCGCCACCTGCTCCGAGAGCGCGGCCAGGGTCGGATCCATCGTCAGGCCGAGCCCCTCCGGCGCGAGGTGGGGATCGTCACCCATCCCGGTGACCATCACCTCGTCCAGATCGATCCCTTCCTCCGAGAGGTCCGAGCCCAGGGGCGAGCGGCGCGGGATCGGGTCGTCCGGCGAGATGTACGGATCGGAGGCATCCCGTGCGATCGGTTCCTCGGGTGCGTTGAACGCCTCCGCCGGGAACCCGGTGCGCCCTGGCCCACGGGAGCCCATCCGCTCCCACCTGCCCTGCCGGTCCAGCCCACGGCGCACGCTCACGCGACGGAAACCGGGCGGGAACGCGGGGGGCGGGAGCGCCCGCGCCCTCTGGAAATCCTCCAACGACGGCTCGCGTGGACCCGTGTGGTTCTGATGCTCTTCCAAGGTGACTCCGCGGTAGCCCCCGGGGGTGCGGGATCTTTTGCAATATATCGGCGGAGACGCGCTGACGAAATGGGAGACGACCCCTCGTTTCCCACGCGCTACAGGAGCAGCTCGATCACGACGAACCCGGCGACGAGCAGGACACCGAACAGGATCGCGAGGAGATCGAAATAGCGATCGATGAACCGGGCGATCGGCGCGCCGAAGCGGTAGATCAGGCCCGCCACGGCGAAGAAGCGCAGCCCGCGCGAGAGCACGGACGCCAGCAGGAAGACCGGGAAGTCGATCCCGAACACGCCGGCGCTCAGCGTGAACACCTTGTAGGGGATCGGCGTCAGGCCGGCGAGAAACACGGCCCAGAAGTCCCAGCGGTCGTACAGGGCCTGGACGCGCGCGAAGGCCGCGGGGGACACCCCCGGGACGTAGGTGAAGAACCAGTCGCCGACGAGCTGCCAGCCGCCCGCGCCGATGGCGTAGCCGATCACCCCGCCGAGGACCGAGGCCACGGTGGCAGACGCCGCGAAGCGGAGCGAGCGGCGCGGCGCGCCCAGGCAGAGCGCAATGAGGAGTGGATCGGGCGGCACGGGGAAGAACGACGACTCGGCGAGCGCCAGGACGAAGAGCGCCGCCGGCCCGGACGGGGTGTCGGCCCAGTGGAGCACCCAGTCGTAGAGGCGGCGCATCCACCCCCGACGCGGCCTCGAGGACGCGGGGGCGCCCTCCACCGGGTCCCCTGCGGCTGCGTCGGCCTCCGGCTCTTGGGACGGGCTCATGGGCCGGTCTCCCCACGCCAGGCGAAGCGGCCCAGCAGGGGGACGAACGTACAGTCCCCGCGCACGACCTCCTCGCGCACCGCGTCCCCCTCCCTGCGCACCAGGATCAGCTCCTGGGACTCCCTCGATCCCACCGGGATGAGCATGCGGCCTCCTTCGCCGAGCTGGTCGACCAGCGCGGGCGGGATCGAGGGCGACGCGGCCGACACCACCACCACGTCGAAGGGCTGGTACTTCTTCCACCCGATCGTGCCGTCGCCGACGAGGAGCGCGACGTTCTGCAGCCCCATCGCGTCGAGCGCCCTGCGCGCGCGCTGCGACAGCTCGCGCACGCGCTCCACCGAGTACACGCGGTCGGCCATGAGCGCGAGGAGCGCGGTGAGGTACCCGCTTCCGGTGCCGATCTCCAGGACCTTCTCGTCCTGCCGCGGGCGCAGCAGCGTCAGGTAGTACGCCTGCAGGGAGGGCTGCGAGGCCGTCTGCTGGTATCCGATCGGGATGGGCGCGTCCTCGTAGGCGCGCGGGAGGACGCCCTCCGGGAGGAAGGCGTGGCGCGGCACGCGGTCGAAGAGCTGGAGCAGCTCCAGGTCGTCGATGCCGCGCGCCCGGATGTCCTCGATGAGCTTGCGGCGGTACCCGACGAAGCGGGGGTCGTCTACAGGGCCAGGTCCCACCCGCGGATCTCCTCCAGGAGCCGGTAGTTCGTCAGGTCGAGGTGGAGCGGCGTGACCGAGATCCAACCGTCGCGCACGGCCTGGAAGTCCGAGTCGTCCGACCCGCTCCAGTTGGCGGTGCCCCCACCGATCCAGAAGTACTCCCGGCCGGAGGGGTCGAGCGCGCGGGTGATCGACTCCGCGTACTTGCGGCGCCCGAGCGAGGTGATCTTGATCCCGCGCACCTCCGCGGGGCGCACGCCGGGCAGGTTGACGTTGAAGAGCGTCTGGCGGGGGAAGTCGTGGGCGTCGAGCAGCCGGTCCAGGAGCGTGTGGATCGTCCCCTCCCACCCCTCCAGCTCCTCATGGTGCTCGCCGGTGTAGCTGAGCGCGATCGAGGGGATGCCGAAGACCGTCGCCTCCATCGCGGCCGCCACCGTCCCCGAGTAGAGCACGTCCTCCCCCATGTTGGGGCCGTGGTTGATGCCCGAGACGCAGACGTCGGCGGTCGCCTCCATGAGCTCGTTGAGCGCCAGGATCACGCAGTCGGTCGGCGTACCGTCCACGATGAACGTCCCATCCACGGTCCGGCGCGCACGGAGCGGATGGTGGAGCGTGAGCGAGTGGCTGGTGGCGCTCTGCTCGCGGTCCGGGGCGACCGTGGTCACGGCGCCGAGCCGGGCGGCGGCGGCCGCGAGGACGCGGATGCCCGTGGCCAGGTACCCGTCGTCGTTCGTGCACAGGATGTTCATGGCGGCCCGGCGGCCCGTCAGCCTTCCGAGGAGGGCGCGGAGGGGGTCATGATCTCCAGGAGGGCCTGCAGCTCGGCCTTCATCCCGGAGAGGACCTCGGGCTCGAGCACCTCCTGCCGCTCCCCCACGATCTCCCCGGAGGAGCGCATATCCTGCAGCTTCTTCCGGGCTCCCTCGATCGTGTACTTCTCCTCGTAGAGGAGGTGCTTCACGAGGAGGACGAGCTCGATCTCCTTGGGGCGGAAGACCCGGTTGCCCGCGCGGTTCTTCGTGGGGCTCAGGACGTCGAACTGCGTCTCCCAGTACCGGAGCACGTGCGGCTTCAGGCCGGTGAGATCGCAGACCTCGCCGATCGAGTAGTACGCCTTCTTCGCGATGGGCTCGTTCATGACGGATCCTGGTTGCGCGTTCACGACCACTCCTCCGGCTTGGGATCGCGCGTCATCAGCGTCCTGAGCGCCTCGGCGGGGTCCCGACCCTCGTGCACGATGGCGTACACCTGCTCCGCGATCGGCATCTCCACCCCGTGGCGCACGGCCAGCGCGTGGGCCGCCCGCGCGGTCTTCACCCCCTCGGCCACGGCCTTCATGTCGGCGAGGATCGCCTCGAGCGTCTCCCCCGGCCCAGGCGGTATCCGACCGTGCGGTTCCGGCTCAGGCTCCCCGTGCACGTGAGCACCAGGTCGCCCATCCCCGCCAGCCCCGAGAAGGTACTCCTCTGCGCGCCCATCGCCACACCCAGGCGGGTGATCTCCGCCAGGCCGCGCGTGACCAGGGCGGCCTGCGTGTTGTGGCCGTAGCCCAGCCCGGCGGTCACGCCCGCCGCGAGCGCGATCACGTTCTTGAGCGCGCCGGCGAGCTCGACGCCCACCACGTCCGTGTTCGTGTAGACGCGGAAGTAGGCGGTCTGGAAGTGCCGCTGCACCGTGCGCGCCGCCTCCTCGTCGCGCGAGGCCACCACCACCGCCGTGGGGGCCTGGTGCGCGACCTCGATCGCGAAGCTCGGCCCCGACAGGACGCAGAACCGCGCCATGACGGACGCCGGGAGCGTCTCCTCGAGCACCTGGTCCATGCGGCGCAGCGTGTCGGTCTCGAGCCCCTTCGAGGCGCTCACCACCAGCGCGTCCGGCCTCAGATGGGGGGCCGCCTCCGCCATCACGCGCCCCACGAACTGCGACGGGCTCACGGAGACCACCAGCGCCGCGTCACGCACCGCCGCGGCGAGGTCCCGGGTCGCCCGCAGGGTGTGGGGGAGCGCCACGTCGGGAAGGTAGGGGTTCGTGTGGTCCGCGTTCACGGCGCGCTCCACGTCCTCCTCGAACGACCACAGCACCACGTCGTGTCCGCGCTTGGAGAGCAGCGCCGCCAACGCCGTGCCCCAGCTCCCCGCACCGACCACGGCCGCGCGAACGGCTTCGCTCACGAGGCGCGCTCCGCGGGGGTCCTCCGGCCGATGCGGTGCTCCTCGCCGCGCACCAGGCGCCTCACGTTGGCGCGGTGCGCCCACACGACGACGAGCGCCAGCGCGACGGTGAAGCCGAGGAGCCCGCGCCCTCCCTCGTGCGGTGTGAGGGCAACGAGCGCCGGGAGGGAAAGGGCCGCGCCCATCGAAGCCACGGAGACGTAGCGGGTACCGAGGAGAACGAGCGTCCACACGATGAACGCGCCGAGGGCCGCCCAGGGAGCGAGCCCCAGGAAGACGCCCGCGCTCGTGGCCACGCCCTTGCCGCCCCGGAACCCCACCCACAGCGAGAACATGTGGCCGAGGATCGCCGCGGCGCCGAAGGCGAGCACCCACCCGAAGGACGCGTGGGAGACGGACGGCAGGAAGCGCACGGGGACGAACCCCTTCGCCACGTCGACCACCATGACGGGGAGCGCCCACCTCCACCCGAGCACGCGCAGCGCGTTCGTCGCCCCGAGGTTGCCCGAGCCGTGCTCGCGCAGGTCGATCCCGTGGAACGCCCTCCCCACCCAGTAGCTCGTCGGCGTCGCGCCGAGGAGGTACGAGAGGGCGAGGAGGAGGACGTTCACGTGTCGCTGCTTCCGCGGATCCGGAGTCTGAGGGGGGAGCCCGTGAACGGCCAGCGCGCACGGAATCCGTTCTGCAGGTAGCGAATGTAGTGGTCGGGCACGGCGCGCGGATAGTTGGCGAAGACCGCGAACGTGGGTGGCGCCGTCGCGACCTGCGTCCCGTACTTGAGCTTGACCGCCCGCCCGCGGTGGTGCGGTGGGGGCTGCTGGCGCACCAGCGCCTCCAGCACCTCGTTGACCTCGTGCGTGTCGATGCGGCGCACGCGCTCGTCGTGCACCTCGAGGACGAGGTCGAGCACCTTGCGCACCCGTTGGCCGGTGAGCGCGGAGGAGAAGACGATCGGCACCCACGTGAGGAAGGGGAAGCGCTCGCGCACCTGCTTCTCGAAGTGCGGCGCCGTGTTCGTCACCTTCTCCACCAGGTCCCACTTGTTGACCACGAGCACGACGGCCGCGCCGGCCTCCCACGCGAGCTCCGCGATGCGCACGTCCTGGTGCGTCAGCTCGCCCTCGCTCGCGTCCACGAGGAGCACGCACACGTCCGCGCCCCGCACCACCCGGTCCGTCCGCAGGCTGCTGTAGTACTCGAGCGAGTCCTTCACCTTCGACTGGCGGCGCAGGCCCGCGGTGTCCACGAACACGAGCTGGCGCCCGTGGTAGCGCAGCGGTGTGTCGACCGGGTCGCGCGTCGTGCCGGCCAGGTCGCTCACCACCACGCGCTCCTCGCCGAGGAGGCGGTTCACGAAGCTCGACTTCCCCACGTTGGGCTTGCCGACGACGGCCACGCGGATCACCCCGGCATCGGGCTCGTCCTCGGGGGCTTCCGGGAGAGCCGCGACCACGCGGTCGAGGAGGTCCCCGGAGCCCTTCCCCGACATCGCGCTCAGCGGAATCGGCTCGCCCATCCCCAGCGACCAGAAGTCGAGGTGGGCGGTGTCGTCCGGGAGGTTGTCCATCTTGTTCGCGACCAGGAGCACCGTGCGGTCCGCCTTGCGCAGCACCTCGGCCAGCTTCTCGTCGAGCGGGTGCACGCCGATCTTGCCGTCGACGAGGAAGAGGATGACCTCCGCCTCCTGGACGGCCGCGAAGGCCTGTTGCCGAACGGCGCGGTCGAGGGGCTCGTCGCTCCCTTCGATGACCCCGCCGGTATCGACGACGAAGAACGAGCGCCCGGCCCAGTCGGTGCGGGCGAAGTTGCGGTCGCGGGTCACGCCGGGGCGGTCGTCCACGATCGCGACGCGGCGCCCCACCACCCGGTTGAAGAGGGTGGACTTCCCGACGTTCGGCCGCCCGACCACGGCGACCACCGGCAGCGTGTGGCTCACAGCGTCGCCAACGCCTCCGTGATCTCGTAGCCGGCGCGGACGGTCGCGTAGCCGAGCGCGCCCTCGAGCTCCGCCCTGGGCATGCTGTCGATGAAGAGGTCGTCGGCGTTGAGCGCCTCCGCCGGGAGGAGCACGACGTCCCCCGCCCTCGCGCCGCCGAGCGCGGCCAGGATGTCCCGCCCGGCGAGGAGCCCCGCGATCGTGCACGTCTCGCCGAAGAAGTCGTTCACGACCTCGACCACTTCGACCTCGGCACCGGTCGCGCCCGACAGGCGAGCTGCGCGCTCGCGCAGGAAGGGCGCCATCGAGCGGCCGGTCACGAGCCGCAGGCGCCTGCCGTCCAGTCTGGGCACCCGGGAGAGCCCCTCGTCGAAGCCGTCCACGAAGCGGCGCACGGCCCCCACGCCGTTCTCGTAGAGCGCTCCGTCATCGTAATAGCCCGCGCCGGGGAGCGGCTCGTCGGCGATGAGGTACATCTCGTCGGCGGTGTAGCACCACCCGAAGTCGCGCTCGGCGAGCGCCCGCACCCGGGCGTGGTCGACCGCGTCGATCGCCGCCCGTGCCTCTTCGGGACGCAGGAGGCGGACCGGGCGGTTCAGGTTGTAGCGGGTGAGGCCGACCGGCACCACGGAGAGGGACCGGATCCCCTCTCCCAGCCCCCACAGGTCCTCGATGGTGCGCTCGAGATGGGCGCCGTCGTTCCACTCCGGACAGAGCACCACCTGCGTGTGCACCTCGAGCCCGTGCTCGAGGAAGTAGCGCAGGTGGTCCATGACGAGCCCCGCGCGCTCGTTCACGAGCAGGCGCTCGCGCACCTCCGGCTCCGTGGCGTGCACCGACACGTAGAGCGGCGAGATCCGCTGGTCGACGAGGCGCTGGAGGCCCTTCGGCCCCAGGTTCGTCAGCGTGACGTAGCTGCCGTACGTGAAGGAGAGCCGGAAGTCGTCGTCGCGCAGCCAGAGGCTCTGGCGCACGCCCTCGGGGTTGCCGTCGATGAAGCAGAACACGCACTTGTTCGCGCATTCGCGGATCGTGTCCGGCGCGGGCACGATGCCCACGCGCGTGCCCGGCTCGCGCTCGATGTCGTAGACGACGGCCTCCCCGGCCGGCGTGACCGTCTCGAGCTCGAGGGCGGTGTCCGCGAGGAGGAAGGTCAGGTCGATGCCGTCGCGCACCCGCTCGCCGTTGATGCGGACGATGCGCGTGCCGATCTCGAGGCTCAGCTCCTCGGCGATGCTTCCGGCTTCGATTTCGGCGATGCGGACCACGCGGCTCCCTGGGTGCTTGCGCCCGTTCCGTGCGTTGCGGACGCGGAGGGAATAGCTTGAAAAGCTAACGGCGGTGGCCCCCGCCCTTCAATTCGCCCACCTGTCCGGGGCTCCGGGAACCTCGCCCTCCGGGCGCGCGTACCGTATTCGCACGCTCATCGTCCCCCCGACTCGACCGCGATGAAGCCGTCCCACCGATCGCTCCCCGTCCTCGCGCTCGCCCTGGCGCTCGCCGCAGGCGGGTGCGAGCAGGTCGAGAAGGCGCGGGACCATTGGCGCGACCGCACCCCCCACGAGGCGTACCTGGCCGCACTCGCGGAGGCCGGGCTGGCGGGCACCGCCCTCGTCGAGGACTGGATCGCCGCGAGCCGCTCGGCGGTCGCGGCGGCGCCGCTCGTGCCGCTCCCCTTCCAGGAGGAGGGGTTCATCGCTCCCGAGGAGGCGGGGGCCACGGCCTACCGGCTGCGGATCGGGCGGGGGCAGCGCCTGACGGGTCACGTGGACGTCGCCTCGACCGAGGGGACCCGCGTCTTCGTCGACCTCTTCCGCGTTCCCGACGACTCGACCGACGCGCTGCGACCCGTGCTGAGCGCCGACTCCGTTCCCGGGGACTTCGCCTACGAGCCGTGGCGCGGCGGGGAGTTCATCCTGCGCGTGCAGCCGGAGCTCCTGCGCGGCGGGCACTACAAGGTGGTGCTGCGCCTCGAGGCGCAGCTCGCCTTCCCCGTGCAGGGCAGGGACGAGCGGGCGATCATGAGCGGATGGGGCGCGGAGCGCGACGGCGGGCGCAGGAGCCACGAGGGCGTGGACATCTTCGCGCAGCGCGGCACCCCCGTGCTCGCGGCCGCGGACGGCGTCGTCGGCCGCGTGGAGGTGACGCGCCTCGGCGGGAAGGTCGTCTGGGTCCACGACGCCGCGCGCAACGCCAACCTCTACTTCGCCCACCTCGACAGCCAGGCGGTGCACCCGGGGGAGCGGGTGCGCATCGGAGACGTGCTCGGCTTCGTCGGCAACACCGGGAACGCGCGCACCACGCACCCCCACCTGCACTTCGGCATCTACCGCCGCGGCGAAGGCGCCGTGGATCCCGCGCCCTTCCTGCGCCGACCCCGCGGCGCGCTCGCGGAGCTCACCGCGGACGTCGGCCGGCTCGGAGCGTGGCGCAGGACCGGGGACGGGGAGATCCATCTGCGCGTCGCACCGACGCGCCGCGCCGGGGTCGTCCGCGAGGTCGAGGGCTACACGCCGGTGCGTCTCCTCGGCGGCTCCGGCGACTGGTATCGCGTCCGCCTCCCGGACGGCACCACGGGATACGTCGCGGCGCGGCTCACCGAGCCGCTCGATCGGCCGATCGAGACGCGCACCGCCGCGGTGCGCAGCCCCCTGCTCCGCGACCCGGCCACAGGCGCGGCCGTGGTCTCCGAGCTCGACCCCGGCCTCGAGCTCCCGGTCCTGGGACACTACGGGAGCTGGCTCTACGTGCGGGCCCCGGGCGGCAGCGCCGGGTGGATCGACGGCACCTGAGCGGTCGCCGCGCCCGCAGGGGCAGCGTCCGGACCACGGAAGAGCGCCGCAGGGCTCCAAGGCCCTGCGGCGCTTCATCTTGCCTCAGAGCGGGCGACCGGGTTCGAACCGGCGACCCTCAGCTTGGGAAGCTGATGCTCTACCAACTGAGCTACGCCCGCGTGGATGGAGAATCTAGCAGTGGTCCCGAGGGGGTCAAGCAGCGGCGTCGCGGCTGGCGCCGACGTGCAGAAGGGGCGATCCGGCGCTCGCCGGACCGCCCCTTCCGTGACCTCTCCGCCGGGAGGAGGCGGGTGATCAGCCGATCTGGATGGTGTATCCGTACCCCGCGATCGGGGTGCTCGAGGTCGCGTCCACCTGGAAGCTGACCGGCGAATCCGCCGCGCCGACCGACACGCTCTTCGCGGCGGTCGCCACCTGGTTCCCGTTCGTGTCGTAGAACGTGAAGTTCAGCGTCACGTTCGTGCCCGGATCGAGCGTCTTGTTCATGACCGATCCGCTCGCCGTCGCGCCGTCGCGCGTGCGGGAGAGCTGCAGGTCGTTCACCGTGACCTTGAGCGCCTCGATCTGGCTCACGAGCTCCGAGGCCCGCTTGCTGTCCCCGGTCTGGTTGACGGCCTGGGCCAGGATCAGATAGGCGTTCTGGTTGTTCGGGTCGAGCGCGATCCAACGCTCGCCGGCCGGCGGCACGTCGGCGTAGGCCGAGTCGATCTGGAGCGACCGCGCCCACATCTCGATGGCGTCCCGGTCCTTCGGGCTCGCGTCCGCGGCCTTCTTGAAGGCCTGCGCCGCGCGCGCGTAGTCGGATCCCTGGTAGAAGCCGACGCCGATGTTGTAGAGGTCCGTGCTGGCCAGCCCGGGGCGGTTGAGGAGGTCGTCGTAGACCTGGAAGGCCTCCTGCGTGTTGCCCATCTGGACGAGCATGGCCGCGAGGTTGCGCGCCATCTCCACGTCGTTCGGGTCCTGCTGGTGGAGCTGCCGGAAGATCGCGGCCGCCTCCTCGAAACGGCCCGCGTCGGCGAGGACGGAGGCCTTCGTGAGCGGGATCGCCTCGCCGGATTCCTTCCAGCTCGCGGCGGTCGCCGAGTCGACCTGCTCGATCTTGTCCGAGTGGATGATCGAGTCGGCGCGGTCGAGGTTCTCGAGCGCCTTGTCGTGCTCGCGGAGCTGCGCGTAGATCTGGCCGAGCGTGATCATGACCTCGGGACGCTGGTCGTAGATCGCGTTCGCCTTCTCGAAGATCTGGGCGGCTTCCTCGTACTGTCCGCCGCTCACGAGCGGAGCGGCCTTGTTGTAGAGGTCGAGCCACGCCTGCTCGCGGATGCCCTCGGTCTCGAGCGTGTAGATGGGCCGCAGCTTCTCCGCCCGGTCGAGGTAGGTGTCCGCCTGCTGGTAGTCGCCGGCGCCGATCGCGGCCTCACCCGCGAGCCGGTAGGCGAGCGGGTTCGTGGAGTCCGCCGCGATGGCGGCGCGGGCCGACGTCAACGCCTGCATGTACAGCGTCTCCGCCTGGCCCTCGTCCTGTATGTCCTGAGCCTGCTCCAGCGAATGCTGGGCGGCGCGCGTGTCTTCGTCCTGGCGCGGCCGTTCGCCCTGTTGCAGCGTCATGCCGCCCGTGGTCGGCACGGGGCTGCTCGCCGGCGAGCCGCCCGAGGGCGCACCTCCGGCGCAGGCGCCGGCAGCGAGCGCCAGGGTGAGGACGAGTCCGAAGCGGATCTTCATCCGGGGATCCTCCCTTGAGGTCGTGTAGTGATCAGACCGAATAACTTAGAAACGCCCGAAAACGGCGTCAAACGGTCCTTGTGCCCGCTGCGGCCCTTATACGCCGAAGGCTCTCGATCCTTCCGAGCGCGGCCAGGATCTTCCCGATGTCGGGGCCCTTCTCCGTGCCGATGAGCGAGCGGCGCAGAGGGTGGAAAAGCGTTGCGCCGCGCGCCCCGACGGCACCACCCGCCTCACGGACCGCGGCTCCCAGCGCCCCCGGCTCCCAGGGGTCCAGGCCCGCCAGGACCTCCGCCACCTCCTGCAGCACGTTCCGGGCCGCGGGGTCGCTCGCGAGCTCGGCGTGCGCCGCATCGAGCACGGCGTCGTCGGGGTAGAGGACCGGGAGCTGGTCGTTGATCGCCCCGTACGTGCCCAGGCGGGTGTGGAGCGCGTCCACCACCGCCTCGAGCCGCTCCGCGGCCGCCGGGAAGCGGCCCCCGTCCAGGAACGGAGCCACGTGGCGGGCGAGCGCGGCGCCGTCCTCCGCGGCGACGTGCTGCGCGGCGATCCACGCCAGCTTGTCGGGGTCCATCTGCGTGTCGGCCCGCCCCACGCGATCGAGGGACACGGCGCGCACCAGCTCGTCGCGGGTGAGCACCTCGCGTCCGTCGGGGTCCGACCACCCCAGCAGGGAGAGGTAGTTGAGCACGGCGTCGGCCGGATACCCGCGCGCCCGCAGGTCGGCGACGCCCGCCGCGCCCGCGCGCTTGGACAGCTTGCGCCCGTCCGGGCCCAGGACCGTGGGAAGGTGGGCGAAGACCGGCCGTGGGCGGCCCATCGCGTCGAAGAGGAGCGCCTGCTTGGGCGTGTTCGACAGGTGCCCCACCCCGCGGATCACGTGCGTGATCTGCATGGCCGCATCGTCCGCCACGACCGCGAAGTTGTACGTCACCCTCCCGTCCGACCTGCGGATCACAAAGTCGTCGATGTCACTGATGGGAAACGAGATGGCACCGTACACCTCATCCTGGATCTCGACGTGGTCCAGCCCCTCGGGCACCGCGAAGCGGATCGCGGGAGGGCGGTCCGAGGCCCCGGCGCGGGCCGTCCGCTGGTCGGGTCCCAGGCGCCGGCAGCGGCCCGAGTAGCGCTTCACCTCGCGCCCCTCCTTCCCGGCCTCCGCCTCCGCCTCGAGCTCCGCCTCGCTGCAGAAGCACGGATACGCCCGCCCGGCCTCCACCAGCGCCTCGACGGCGCCCTGGTGGAGGACCGCCCGCTCGCTCTGGCGGTAGGGCGCGTGCGGGCCGCCGAGGTCGGGCCCCTCGTCCCAGTCGAGCCCGAGCCAGCGGAGATCCTCGAGGATCCCCTCCTCCCCTCCCTGCACGTTGCGCTCGACGTCCGTGTCCTCGATGCGCAGCAGGAAGCTCCCACCGTGGCGGCGGGCGAAGAGCCAGTTGAACACGGCCGCCCGCACGTTGCCCAGGTGGAGCCGCCCCGTGGGGCTCGGCGCGAAGCGCGTCCGGACCGTCACGTCACCGCCCCAGGTACGTGAGGACGCGGGCCGCGAGCGCGTCGGAGAAGCCCGGCACGCGCGAGATCTCCTCGGCCGTGGCCTCGCGTACGCCCCTGACGGACCCGAAGCGGCGCAGGAGCTCGCGCTGGCGGTGGGGCCCGATCCCGGGGATGTCGCCCAGGTCGCTCCGGATCGTGCGCCGGCTGCGCAGCTTCCGGTTGTACCGGATCGCGAAGCGGTGCGCCTCGTCGCGGATGCGCTGCAGCAGGTGGAGCGCGCGGTCCCGCCGGTCGAGCCGCACGGGCTCGCCGCGGCCCGGGAGGAAGACCTCCTCCTCCTTCTTGGCCAGCGCCGCTACCTGGACGTCGTGCAGGCCCAGCGCCGCCAGCGCCTCCTTCGCCGCGCCGAGCTGGCCCTTGCCGCCGTCGATCACGGCCAGGTCCGGGAGCGGGCGTCCCTCGTCCACCACGCGCCGGAACCATCGGCCGACCGCCTCGGCCATCGAGCGGAAGTCGTCGTTGCCCCACGTCCCCTTGATGCGCATGTGCCGATAGAGGGCCTTCCTGGGCTCGCCGTTCTCGAAGACGACGGCGCTCGCCACCACCTCGCTCCCCTGCGTGTGCGAGATGTCGAAGCAGACCATGAGGCGGGGCACCACCTTCAGGTCCAGCTCGTCCTGGAGGCTGTAGAGCGCGTCCTCCGCCCGGTCCGCGGCGTACGCCAGCGCCGTGACCCGGTCCTCCAGCAGGTGGCGCGCGTTCTGGGCCGCGAGCTCGACGAGACGCAGCTTCTCGCCGCGCTGCGGCACGTGCACGTCCACCCTGCGGCCGGCGGCCTCGGTGAGGACGTCGCCGAGGAGCGCCCGGTCGGGCACGTCCGCCGGCAGGAGCACGTCGCGAGGCAGGTCGCCCATCCCCGCGTCCCCGGCACCCAGGTAGTAGCGGCCGAGGAGCGAGGCGATGAGCTCCTCGTCCGTCGCCTCCTCCGCGTCGCCGAAGCGCAGCGACTCGCGGCCCAGGAGGAGCCCCGCGCGGATGCGCATCACCACGCCCGCTCCGAGCGCACCGTCCCGGGCCAGCCCGACGACGTCCAGGTCGCCCCCGCTGGCGCGATGAACGCGCTGCTCCCTGGCCAGGGAGTCGAGCCCCTGCGCGACGTCGCGCAGCCGCGCCGCCCGCTCGAAGTCGAGCCCGTCCGCGGCGGAGCGCATGCGCCCCTCCACGTCGCGGCGCAGCTCCTCGGTGTCTCCCTCCAGGATGCGCAGGATCTCGTCGATCATCGCGCGATAGTCGGCCTCGCTCTGCAGCCCGACGCACGGCGCCTGGCACCGGCCGATGTGGTAGTCGAGGCAGGGCCGCTCGGGCCCCTCCTGCGGCAGGTCGTAGCGGCACGAGCGCACGGTATGCAGGCGCTTCACCACCTCGAGCGCCTGCCGCATCGGGCCCACGGAGGTGTACGGCCCGAAGTAGCGGGCCCCGTCGTTCACGACGCGGCGGGTGACGTAGACGCGCGGGAAGGGCTCCTGGACGGTGACCTTGATGTACGGATAGCGCTTGTCGTCGCGCAGGAGGATGTTGAAGCGCGGACGGTGCTCCTTGATGAGGTTGGCCTCGAGGATGAGCGCCTCCGCCTCCGAGCCCACCACCAGCGTCTCCAGCGCCTCGACGTGGCGCATGAGCTCGCGCGTCTTCGCGGACTGCTCCGCCTCGCTCCGGAAGTAGCTGCGGACGCGCGGGCGGAGCGACTTCGCCTTGCCGACGTACAGCACGCCGCCCCGGGCGTCCCGGAAGAGGTAGACGCCCGGCTTGGTCGACAGGTGAGCGAGGGTGTCGTTGGTGACGGCCAAGGCGGTCCGGGAAGCGTGCGGCGTGCAGCGCGGCTCCGTCCGGAGCCGCCCGCCTACGGCGTGCGCGCGCGACCGAGGGGGATCCCCACGCCCAGCGCCGCGGTGGCGGCGAGGTAGACTACCCCGGCGGGCACGAGCGTTTCCACCGCCACGAGCGCGGGGTGCGCGGGGGGGAGCACGAGCTGGAGGACCACGCCCGCCCCGACGGCGGCCGCCGCGGCGAGCGCGACGCGCAGCGTCGAGGAGGCACCCGGGCCGTGCGCGCCGATGCGGCGCCCGAGCGCGCGCCGCAGGAGGAGGTACTCGACCCACCCGCCCAGGGAGGCGCCGAGCGCGAGGCCGGCGGCGCCCAGGTGTCGGGAGGCGATGGACAGGTGGTCCATGGGGAACATGAGGAGGAACCCCGACACCGAGGCCACGGTCACGCGCAGGTAGGCGATGCGCGCGGGCGTACGGGTGTCGTGGAGCGCGTAGAACGCCGACGACAGGACGCGCGAGCTGGCGGTGGCGGAGAGTCCCACGGAGAAGGCCGCCAGGATCGCCCAGGTCGCGAGCGTGTCCGCGGTCCCGAACGCTCCGGTCTCGTAGAGCGCCCCGACGACCAGGTCCCCGAGGAGGAGGTAGCCCAGCGTGCTCGGGACGAGGAACCAGGCCACGCGCCGGAGCGCGGCGGAGACGCGCTGCGCGAGCGCGGCATCGGCCTCGGCGCGCATGCGCGACAGCTCGGGGAGCTCCGACGCCGCCACCGACATCCCGAAGAGCGAGATGGGCAGCATGTAGAACGTCTGGGCGTAACCGAGCAGCGCGACGGCGCCCGTGGCGAGGAGCCCGGCGAGCACGGTGTCGATCCACCCCGTGAGGTTCACCACGCCGCGCGCCGCCACCACCGGCGTGAAGTTCCGGATCGCCTCGCGCACCCCCGGGACGTTGCGCCCGAGCGAGAGGCGGAACCCCTTCAGGTAGGGGATCACGAAGGGGATCTGGACGGCGAACTGGAGCACGCCGCCGACGAGCGCGCCCCACGCGAGCGCGATCACGAGCGACCGGGGTCCGAAGGCCAGGTAGACGCCGAAGGCCACGAGCGCGCCGATCTGCGCGAGGTTCCACAGCACCGGGGCCACGTAGGACACGAAGAAGCGCCGATGGCTGTTGAGGATGCCGAGCGCCCACGCGGACACGACGAGCATCCCCGTCATCGGGAAGAGGATGCGCACGAGCGTGATCGTGATCGCCTGCTTCTCCGGGCTCCACGCCCAGAAGAGGAGGCGCACGAGGAGCGGCGCCAGCAGGACGCCGAGGAGCGCGAGCGCGGACGCCACGGCCGTGAGGATGCCGAGCGCCGCGCCCGCGAAGCGGCCGGCCTCCTCCTCCCTGCCCTCCTGGAGGAGCTCGGCGTAGACCGGGATCAGCGACGCCGACAGCGTGCCCTCGCCCAGGAGGTTCTGGACGACGTTGGGCATGCGCAGCGCGGCGCCCCACGCGTCGGCGAAGAGGCTCGCGCCGAAGAAGTGGGCGAAGACGCGCTGGCGGACGAAGCCGAAGATCCGGCTCAAGAAGATGCCCGCGCCCACCCTGGTGGCGGCGCGGGCGTCCCGACGCGCCCCGTCCGGCCGTGCCGGACGCGGCGGCGCCGCCTCAGTCCCGGGATTCACCCGGTGGGAGCGCCGCGCCCTCGCCTGGTTGCCGCTCGGCGAGGAGCTTGTGCAGGAACTGGCTTTCCTCGTCCAGGCGGGAGATCTCGTTGTTGAGGCGCTCGACCTCCCCCTCGAGGAAGGCCATCCGCTCCGCCATGACGTCGGGCGGATTGTCGAGGCCCCGCCGCTCGAGCCTGGACGCGAGCGCCCGTCCCAGCTGGGAATCGAGCACGATCGCCAGCAGGGGGATGAGGACGACCAGGACCAGGATCAGCGGCAAGAACATGGACCGAAGTTAGGCGGCGGCCGGGGTCGAGATCAACGGCGACTCCACCGCGGGATCGGCGTCGTCGACTCCAAGCTCTACGCCCCGGGCTCAGCCGAGGTTCACGGCGAAGCGGGCGTACGCCTCGTCGAGGAAGGCCGCGCCGTAGCGCGTCAGGTAGTAGAACGGATTCATCACGCGCTCCTGCGGCTTGCCGCGCGGGAAGAGATGGAGCTGTGCCTTCTCGAGCTGGGCGAGCGCGATCTCGTTCTCGCGCTTGAGCGCGTGCAGGACCTTCCTCTCGACCTCGTCCAGCGCCCCCAGCGCCTGGCCGCGCACGTGCTGCACGGGCCCCTTGAGCGTAGGGTCCACCTCCTTCACGGCCGCCTCCAGCTCGCCGATACCCTTCCCCAGCGCCCCGCGCAAGCTCCCGAGCGCGCGCCGCACCTCGGCCGGCACCTCGTCGCGCGTGACGTCGCCGGCGATCTCGTGGAAGGGACGGTCGAGCGCCGGCACGTCCAGGCCGAATTTGTCGAGCACCTTGCGGATCTTCGCCTCCACGACCGTGGCGCCGAAGCGCGGATGGATCACCGGCATGCGGATGCCGTGGGCCGTGAAGTAGTCGCGTAGCTGTGCGTAGTACGCCATCTCGCCAGGGCCCGCGACGTAGGCGAGCGTCGGGAACGCGGTGCTCTCGACGACAGGCCGGAGGAAGACGTTGGGGCTGAGCGCGGCCGGATCCGCCTGGGCGCGCGCGAGCACCTCCTCGGCCGAGAGGTGCGCCCCGGACACGCGCAGCCGGAAGCCCCCGTCCTCGCGGTAGATGCGCTCCCTCCCCGCCTCGCTCTCGAGGAAGAGGTTCACACCCCCCTCCATGAGCGAGACCTGGAGGCCGTACCCGGCGTCCTGCAGCCGGCGGTCCGTCGCGGCGAGGACGCCCTCGAGCTCCTCGGAGCGCTCGAGCTCGCGCCGGAGCGCCGGTGCCGCAGCCGCCTTCAGCGCGGGCTCCGCGGCGTCGGTGAAGACGAGCCCGAACCGGCCCAGGAACGCCTCCATGAGGGCGCGGAAGGTGCCGGACAGCGTTGCGCCCTCCACCGCCGTCTCGCGCAGCAGGGCGCGGTAGGGGGCGCTGAAGTCCGTCTGCGGGAGACAGTCGAGGAAGGCGTCGCGGAGCGTGACGATCTCCGCGCCGACCCGCACCCGGTGGAGCGAAGGCCGGACCTCCGGGCTGTGTGCGGGGAGAGACGGCTCGTGGAGCTCGTTGTCGACGCCCACGATGGCCGTGTGGTTGGCCTCCTCCCAGTCGTGGTCCTCGGAGCCGACCCAGAAGAGCGGCAGGACCGGCCGGCCCATGCGGGCCTGGAGCGCCTCGGCCAGCCGCACGACGGTGAGCGCCTTGTAGACGTTGTAGAGCGGGCCGCCGAAGAGACCCGGCTGCTGCCCGGTGGTCACGACCCATCCGCCCTCCTCGACGAAGCGCTCGAGCCGGGTGGCGTCGCCGCCCGCGGGGACGTGCATCGCGGCGGCGGCGCGCTCGCGGGCGGAGCGGTCGAAGCGGTCGTCGACCTCGGCGGCCTTGGCCGCGTAGGCGGCCGGATCGGCGAAGTGCCCTTCGAAGAAGGCGAGCGCCTCCGGCTTCCCGTCGAGATAGTCCCGCACGACCGGCGCTCCGGACGGGGGGGCGACGATGAGCTCGAGGTTGGGCGACGCGTCGGGCAAGTCAGGCTCCTTTGTGGTACGGCTCGCCGCGCAGGATCGTCCCCGCGCGGTAGATCTGCTCGGCGAGCACGAGGCGCGCCATCTCGTGCGGAAGGGTCATGGCGGAGAGCGAGAGCCTCCGGTCCGCCCGTGCCATGACGGACGGGGCGAGACCGTACGCCCCGCCGATCACGAACGCGACGCCGGGCGCAGAGCGCACGGCGTGCTCCTCCAACGCGCGGGCGAGCGCGCGGGATCCCATCGCCTTCCCCTCCCGCGTGAGCGCGAAGACGGAGACCCCCTCGGGGAGGCGCGCGAGGAGGCGCTCGCCCTCGGCCTCCATGACGCGCTCCGGCGCCGGGTCGCGTCCCGGCGCCCCGGCGTCCACCTCCGCCACGTCGAGCTTCCAGTAGTGGCGCGCGCGCTCCTCGTACTCCCCGACCGCCTCGGCGAGCGTACCCCGGACCTTCCCCACCGCGAGGACCACGACCTTCACCAGGGAAGCCCACCCGCCCGGCTCACGACCGTGTCGCGCAGACAGCGCTCGTTGTCGCGGTACGGATGATCGAGCGTGTAGTGCAGCCCGCGGCTCTCGCGCCGGAGGCGCGCGCAGCGGACGATCAGCTCCGCCACCTGCAGGAGGTTGCGCAGCTCCGCGCCGTCCGCGGTCCAGCGCGTGCGCAGCCAGCGCAGCGCCTCCGCCGAGGAGAGCCGGGCGATCTCCGCCTCGGCGAGCTCGAGCCGCTCGTCCGAGCGCACGATCCCCACCAGCTCCCACATCAGGTCGCGCAGCTCCTTGCGTCGCGCCGCGGTGCCCTCGTCGTCGGCGTCCTCGGTGCCGGGTGCCGGCAGGTCGGTCGGCACCGGCGGGAAGCTCGGCCTCCGCCCGTTCGTGGTCTCGAGCCGGTAGGAGACCATGCGCGCGGCGCGGTCGGCGAACACGACCGCCTCGAGCAGCGAGTTGGAGGCCAGGCGGTTGGCCCCGTGCACGCCCGAGCAGGCGACCTCCCCGGTCGCGAACAGCCCGGCCACGCTCGTGTGGCCCATGCTGTCGGTGAGCACGCCGCCGCACACGTAGTGCGCGGCCGGCACCACCGGGATGCCGTCCGCGGGGTCGACGCCGCGCTCGCGGCACCCGGCCACCGCGCCCGGGAAGCGCTCCTCCATCTCGCGCGGAGGGATCGCCGACACGTCCAGGAGGACGTGCGTGTGACCGTGCTCCTTCAGCTCCCGGTCGATCGCGCGGGCCACCACGTCCCGGGGGGCGAGCGAGCCGAGCGGGTGGTAACGGTCCATGAAGGCGGTGCCGTCCAGCGTGCGCAGGACGGCGCCTTCGCCGCGCACGGCCTCGGAGATGAGGAAGGCCGGGTCCTCCGTGGGGTGCAGGGCGGTCGGGTGGAACTGGATGAACTCCATGTTCGCGCAGCGCGCCCCGGCCCGGTACGCCATCGCGATGCCGTCGCCCGTTGCGATCCCCGGGTTGGTGGTGTGGCGATAGACCTGCCCGCACCCACCGGCCGCGAGCATCGTGAAGCGCGAGCGCACGACCACGACGGACCCGGTACGGTGCTCCAGGACCATCGCCCCGGTACAGACCGAGCGCCCCGACGGGTCGGCGGTGACGAGCAGGTCGAGCGCGAGATGATCCTCGAGCACCTCGATGTTGGGCTCGGCGGCCACGGCGGCGAGGAGCGCGGTCTCGATCTCCCGCCCGGTGTGGTCGCCCGCGTGGGCGATCCGCCGCCGCGAGTGGCCCCCCTCCCGCCCGAGCGACAGGCGCTCCCCCTCCCCGCGGTCGAAGCGGGCGCCCCACTCCATGAGCTCACGCACGCGGTGCGGGCCCTCGCGCACGAGCGCCTCGACCGCACGTGGGTGGCAGAGCCCCGCGCCCGCGACCAGCGTGTCCTGCACGTGCAGCTCGAAGTGGTCGTCCTCGCCCAGGACCGAGGCGATCCCGCCGCGGGCGTAGTTCGTGGACGAGGCGGCGCGCTCCTTCTTCGTGACGAGGAGCACGTGCGCCTGGGCTGCGAGCTTCAGCGCGAAGGTCAGTCCGGCGATTCCGCTGCCGACGACCAGGACGTCCGTCGAGCGCTCCACGATTGTCCTACACCTCCCTTGCCGCCACCGAGGACACGAGCTCCGTCAACGCCCCCTCGCCCGCCTCCCAGACGAGCGCCTGTACCAGCACCCGCACGGGCGCGAGAAGTGCCGCGTGCGCGCGCAGCTTCACGGCGTCCTTCTCGGTGACCACCACCGTGCGCTCCCCCGCGCGCATCCGGATCGCGCGGGCGTCGCGCTCCGTGTACGCGTGGTGGTCGGGATAGGCCACGAGCTCCGCCGGGCCGCCGGTCACGGTCCGCAGCTGCGCCAGGAACGCCTCCGGACGGGCCACGGCGGCCACCGCGAGCGTGGGTCCCATGGGCGCCGGCGCCGGGGTGCCGTCGAGCTCCTGCCAACCGCCGGGGAGGAGCGCGGCGACCGCGACCGCGAGGTGCGGGTGCTCCCCCCCGACGCGCGCCGCGAGCCGGCGGGCCTCGTCCACGCCGGCGGTCCGGCGCGTGACCACCACCGCGTGGGCGCGCGCGAGCGACGTCATGGGCTCGCGGAACGGTCCCCTGGGGAGGAGGTGTGCGGGCTCGCCGTCCTCGGCGGCCAGGAGGACCACGTCCACGTCGCGCGCGAGGGCGCGGTGCTGGAAGCCGTCGTCGAGGACCGCGGCGGCCGCCCCACCCGCCCGCGCGAGCCGGGCCGCGGCCCTCCGGTCGCGGTCGGCGACGACCGGGACCTCCGGGTTCCAGCGGCGGTGGAGGAGGAGCTCGTCCTCCCCGTAGCCGCGCGCGACGAGCGCGGTCTCGAGGCCGCTGTCGACGAGGAGGCGGGCGACCCACGCGCTGAGGGGCGTCTTGCCGGTGCCGCCGACGGCGAGGTTGCCGACCGAGACCACCCGGATCCCCTCGACGCGCGTCGCGCCGCCGCGGTCGAAGCGTCCGTTGCGTCGTGCCACCGCGGCGCGGAAGAGCCACTCCGCCGGCGCAGCGAGGGTGGACAGCGCCCGCCCGGCCGGACCGGCCTCGCCGGCCCACCAGCGGCGTACCCAGCGGTGGAGCCCGGCCTTCACGGGGTCAGCCGCGCCTCGGCGACTCCGGTGAGCGCGTCCAGCTCGACGCCGAGCCGGGTGGCCATCTCCTCGAGGGTGGCGCGGTCGGCGTCGCGGGGGACGGTGTGCGGGGGGCCGTACTCGATGCGCACGCGCGCGAGCGGCCTGGGCACGAGGAAGCCGTCCCAGCTGCGGAAGCGCCAGCCCCGGGAGGCCGCCACGGCCACGGGGATGATGGGGAGCCCCGTCGTCTGCGCCACGGCGAGCGCGCCCGGCTTGAAGCGGCGTGCGGGGCCACGGGGACCGTCCGGGGTGAGCGCGAGGTCCCGCCCGGCGCGCGCGGCGCGGATGAGCCCCTTCAGCCCCTTCGTGGCGCCGCGCGTGCTCGAGCCGCGCACGGTGCCGAAGCCGTGCCGCTCGATGATCCGGGTGATGTATTCGCCGTCGGCGTGCTCGCTGACCAGCACGACGATCCCCTCGTTACGGTGGTAGTGCACGAGCGGGAGGAGCTGCCCGTGCCAGAACACGAAGATCACGGGCGCGCCGTCGCGGCGGAAGCGGAGGTAGTGCTCCTCTCCCCCGCGCGTGGCGCGGGTGGTCGTGAAGAGACCGGCCACCAGACCCATCCCCAGCACGCCCGCGGCCTCGAACTTCAGCTCGCTCACGGTCGGCGCTCCAGGATCCCCACGGCGAGGTCGGCGACGCGCCCGGAGGCTCCCGGCGTGCCGAGCGCGCCCTGGACGCGCGCGAGGCCGGCCTCCTGGCGGCGCCGCTCCGGCGAGTCGTCGAGGAGGGGGAGGAGGCGCGCCGCGAGCCCGTCCACGGTCGCTTCCCCCTGGAGCACCTCGGGGGCCACGCGCTCCCCCGCCACCAGGTTGGCCAGCGCGAGGTGCGGAACGCGCACCAGGCGACGGGCCAGGAGGTAGGTGAGCGGGTGCGTGCGGTAGGCCATGACGAACGGGGTGCCCTCGAGCGCGGTCTCGAGGGTGGAGGTGCCCGACTTCACGAGCGCGGCCCGCGCGTGGCGCAGGAGCGCGCGCGTGTCCTCCACGACCGGCAGCCCGGCGGGTGCCAGCCACGCCTCGGGCACGGAAGAGGCGCGTGCGAGGACCGGCTGCACCTCGGGGCGCGCCCGGCGCACCGCCCCGGCCGCCCCGGCGAAGACCTCGAGGTGGCGCTCGATCTCCTGGCGGCGCGAGCCCGGGAGGACGGCCAGGAACGTGCGCGTCGGGTCGAGCCCCCAGCGCCTGGAGAACGCCTCGCGCGTGGCGACCTCCGCGCTCCGCTCGAGGAGCGGATGCCCGACGAACGACACGCGGGCGCCGGCCGCCTCCAACACGCCCACCTCGAACGGGAGGATGACCGCCACGTGGTCGGCGTGCTCGGCGAGCCGGCGCGCCCGCCCGGCCTTCCACGCCCACACCTGCGGGGAGATGTAGTAGAGCACGGGGACGCCGCGCGCGTGGGCGGCGCGCGCGGCCCGCAGGTTGAAGCCGGGGTAGTCGACCGGGAGGACGAGGTCGACCTCGCCGGCGTCGAGGAGCGCGGTGACGCGGGCGAGGAGCCGGCGGAAGAAGCCGAGGTGGCGCACGACCTCGACGAAGCCCATGACGGCGAGCTGATCGAGCCCCGCGAGGAGCTCGACCCCCTCGGCCTGCATGAGCGGTCCACCCAGCCCGATCAGGCGTGCGCCGGGCAGGCGCTCCCGCAGCGCGCGCGCCACGCCCGCGCCGTGGTGGTCTCCCGACGCCTCGCCCGCGAGCAGGAGGATCGTCGGGGAGCCCGAGGCCTTCCCCCCCACCTGCGTCAGAACCGCCCCAGGTACCAGATCCCGAGGGCCACGAGCACGAGGAAGAGGAGGAGCCGCGTCATCGGCAGCCCCTTGCGCGTGTCGATCCAGTGCTTCTTCCGGCTACGCCGGGCGCGTATCAGCGACATGGCTCTCGATCCGTTCCTGGATGGCCAGGGCGACCGCAAGTGCGGCGCGGCCGTCTTCCCCGCTCACCGCGGGGGGGCGCGACCCCCGCACGGCGTCCCGGAAGCTCTCCAGCTCGCGACGTAGCGGCTCGGTCCCGTCTCCCCTGAGGGGAATACGTTCGATGATCTCGCTCAGGTCCAGGACGGCCGGTCCGGCCTGCGCCGCGTCCTGCAGCTCGGAGAGCTCGCGGCGCAGCCGAAGGAACTCGCCCGTCCCCTCGGCGAGGTTCAGCGAGATGTACCCCGACGGCTGGAAGAAGCGCATCTTGCGCATCCGCTCGAGCGAGACGCGGCTCGCCGTCAAGTTCGCGACCGCGCCGTTGCCGAAGCCGAGGCGAGCGTTGGCGATGTCGACGCTGGGCGTGAGGACGCACACCCCGGAGGCGGCCATCTCCTCGAGGGGCGCGCCCACCAGCCCCATGACCAGGTCCACGTCGTGGATCATGAGGTCCAGCACGACCGCCACGTCCGTGCTCCGGGGCGTGAAGGGCGCCATCCGGTGCGACTCGATGAAGAGCGGGTGGTCCAAGTAGGGCTCCGCCGCGAGCACCGCCTGGTTGAAGCGCTCGGAGTGCCCGGTCTGGACGAAGGCCCCCCCGACCCGTGCGGCGGCCAGGAGGCGGTCGGCGGCCTCGAGCGTCGAGGCGAGCGGCTTCTCGACGAGTACCGGCTTCCCCGCGCGGAGCGCGGCCGTCGCCACGGCTTCGTGGGCCGAGGTGGGCACCGCCACGACGAGCGCGTCCGACGTCTCCAGAAGCGCGTCGAGCGTCCCGTGCACGGTCACGCCGAGCTTTCCCGCCACCTCGGCCGCCCGCTCCGGGCGCACGTCGTGGATGCCGGCCATCACCACGCCGTCCAGGCCCGACAGGATGCGGGCGTGGTGGAAGCCGAGCGCGCCTACGCCGACCACGCCGATGCGGGGACGGTCCTGGGGGTTCATGTCACCGCGCCTGGTGGGGGGATCAGAGGGTGATGCCGCGCTCGCTGGCCCGGATGAACTGGAGGAGGTGGCGCACCTCGGGGATCGCCGGCACCTCCGTCTCGGCCCGTGCCACCGCCTGGCTGACGTTGAGCTTCGACTGGAAGAGGATGCGGTAGGCCTGCTTGAGCGCCTTGCGTACCTCGGGGGAGAAGCCGCGCCGCTCGAGCCCGATCGAGTTGAGGCCGTAGAGCGCGGGTGGGTTGCCCGCCACCCGGCAGTACGGGGGGACGTCCTGCGGGATGCGCGACCCGCCGCCCACGAAGGCGTGCGCGCCGATGCGCACGAACTGGTGGATGGGGGTGAGGCCGCCCACGGTGACCCAGTCCTCCATGACGACGTGCCCGGCCATGTTCACGGCGTTGGCCAGGATCACGTGGTTGCCGATCTCGCAGTCGTGCGCGACGTGCGTGTAGGCCATGAGCAGGCAGTCGCTCCCGACCACGGTGCGCCCGGACGCGGAGGTGCCGCGGTTGAGGGTCGCGAACTCACGGATCACCGTGCGGTCGCCGACCTCGAGGACCGTGTCCTCGCCCTTGAACTTCAGGTCCTGGGGATCCGTGCCGAGCACCGCGCCGTTGGAGAGCCGGCAGTCCTCGCCGACGATCGTGTCGCGCTCGATGAGCACGCGGGGCCCGATGTCGGTGCCGTCGCCGACGCGGACACGCGGGCCGACGATCGCCCACGGCCCGACCGTCACGCCCTGTCCGAGCTCCGCGTCGGTGTCCACCATCGCGGTGGGATGGATGACGGTGTCGCCGCGGGTCCCGACGGTGGTCTCACTCATTTGTCCACGATCCTCGCCATGAGATCGGCTTCCGCGACGAGCTGTCCGTCCACGAAGCCCTGGCCGCGCATCTTGCAGGTGTGGCGACGGTACTGGACCATCTCCAGCTCGAAGACGAGCGTGTCCCCGGGCGTCACCGGCCGCCTCCACTTCACGTTGTCCATGGTCATGAAGTAGACGACCTTCTCGTCCGGCTTCTCGACCTCCTCCATCAGCAGCAGGCCGCCCACCTGCGCCATCGCCTCGATGATCAGGACGCCCGGCATGACCGGGTGGCCCGGGTAGTGCCCCTGGAAGAACGGCTCGTTGATCGTGACGTTCTTGATGCCGACGATCCGCTTGCCGGGCTCGAAGTCGATGATCCGGTCGACCAGGAGCATCGGGAAGCGGTGCGGCAGGTACTCCATGATCTTGGCCGCGTCCACGTACGCCCCCCGCCCGGCCCGGCGCGCGTGCTCGGCCAGCGCCCGGGCGAGCGCCACGTTCCCCGCGTGGCTGGGACGGTCCGCGACCACGTGCGCGTCGACACGTCCGCCCAGGAGCGCGAGATCGCCGACGATGTCGCCGACCTTGTGGCGCAGGAACTCGTCCGGAAAGCGCAACTCCTCGTTCAGGACCTCCTCGTCCTCGAGCACGACCGTGTTCTGGAGGTTCGCCCCCAGGGCGAGGCCACGCGCGCGCAGGCGATCCCAGTCCTTCACGAAGCCGAAGGTGCGCGCCCTGGCCAGGTCGCGGCGGAAGCCGCCGTCGTGCACCGGGAAGGATCCGTACTGCCGCCCGATGGCGGGGTGCTGGAAGTCGATCGTCCCCGAGATACGGAGCCCGTCGTTCGGCGTGGCCACGTAGGACTCGCCGTCCGTGCCGTTCACGACCACGGGTCCGTGCAGCGTGATGCGCCGCGCGTCCGCCCCCTGCTCCACCACCCCTGCGCCCTCGAGCGCGGCGACGAAGTCCCCGAAGGACCCGTCGCGGATCGGCACCTCGGGGCCCGTGACCTCGACGACGACGTTGTCGACCGGGAGGCTCGCCAGCGCGGCGAGCACGTGCTCCACCGTCAGGACCTCGACGTCTCCACAGCCGAGCGTCGTTCCCAGGTCGGTGCGGACGACGTGGTCGAGCGTGGCCGGGATCTCGGGTGCGCCCTCCAGGTCCGCGCGGCGGAAGCGGATGCCGGTCCCTTCGGCCGCAGGGTGGAAGGTCAGGGAGGCGGGGCGGCCGGAATGCACGCCGATGCCGTCCAGGGCGACTTCCTTGGCGACCGTGCGCTGTTTTCCGGGGTTCATGCCCCTCCTGGGTGGGAGGACCGTCCGTGACCAAAACACAGCAAGTTAATCACAATCCGGTCACCGATCTAACCGTTCGCCCGAGTCCTCCACGGAGCCCTTGAGCGCCCGGACCTCCGCCTCGAGCGCCTCGACCCGATCCACGAGCTTCTCGATGCGGCCGAGCTGGGCCTGCCGGTTCATGTCCTCCCGGTGCGGGCGCGCCGGATGGCCGGACATCGTCTCGCCGGCCGGCACGTCGCGCATGACCTTGGCCGCCACTGCAAGACGGGCGCCGTCGCCGATCTCGAGGTGGTTGATGATCCCCGCCTGACCGCCCGCCCAGACGCCCTTGCCGAGGCGCGTGGAGCCCGCCACGCCGACCATGGCGGCCAGCATGGAGTGCGCCCCGATGCGCACGTTGTGGCCGATCATGACCAGGTTGTCGAGCTTCACGCCCCGCTCCACGACGGTATCGCCGATGGAGCCCCGGTCCACGGTCGTGTTCGCGCCGATCTCGACGTCGGACTCGATCACGACGCGTCCCACGTGCGGGATGCGCTGGTGCGCTCCGTCGAAGAACGTGTAGCCGAAGCCGTCGGCGCCGATGCGTGCCCCCGCGTGCAGGATGACCCGGTCCCCCAGCACCGAGCTCGCGTACAGGACCACGTGCGGGTGGAGCGTGCAGCCCTTCCCGACCCGGACGTTGGGCCCGAGCACCGTGTGGGCGCCGATGCGGGAGCCGTCCCCGACCTCGACACCGTCCGCCAGCACGGCGTAGGGGCCGATGGCCACGTCCATGCCGAGGCGCACGCCCTTCCCCAGCGCGGCCGTCGGGTGCACGCCCCCGGGCTCGGGCTCGGGGGGATAGAGGCACTGGAGGAGGACCACGAGCGCCCGGTGCGGCTCGTCGACGACCACGCGGGGGCGCTCGGCATCGACGTAGCGCTCCATGTCCGCCGTCACCAGGAACGCGCCCGCGCGCGAGCCCGGCGCGTACCTGGCGTACCGCTTGGTCGAGAGCATGGCCAGCTCGTCCGGCCCGGCCTCCTCCACCGACGACACCCCCAGGATGCGCAGCGTACCGTCGCCGTGGAGCCGCCCCCCCACGGTCGTCGCGATCTCGGCCAGGGAGAGGACGCGCACCGCCGCCACCGGATGGGATTCCGCCATGGATCTCTCCGAACGAAGAAGGGCCCCCGGGCGCCTGGTGACGCGCCCGCGGGCCCCGGAACTCTACACCTCGGGAGGACCCTCTATCGTGACGCTCCGGAGGGCGCTTCGGCCTTCAGCCTGCGAATGACCTCCTGCGTGAGGTCGAGGGAGGGATCCGCCGAGATGATCGACCCGGCCGCGACGTCGAGGATGATCGAGTAGCTGCCTTCCTCCCGCATCTTGTCGATGATGGCGTTCACCTTGTCCATCACGGGCTGGATCAGCTCGGCCCTGCGCTGCGCGGCGAGCTGGTCGAGCTGCTGCATACGCTGCTGGGCGTCGGTGGCCTTCTGCTGGATCTGTTGCTGGCGGTTGCGCTTCGCCTCGGGCGAGAGGGTCAGCTCCTGCTGCTGGAGCTGCTGCTGCATCCGCTGAAGCTCGTCCTGGAGTTGCTGGGCCTCGTCCGTGTAGCCCTTCATATCCTTCTCGAACGCGTCCTGGGCCTCCTTGGCACCGGGGGCGTTGGCGAGGATCTCCTGCGAGTTGATGTAGCCGATCTTCAGCGTCTGCGCCTCCGTGGTGCCGGCGGCCAGCGCGAAGACCAGCGCCAGGGCAGCGAACGGGGTGCGTCGCATGGGCTTCTGCTCCAGTGGGTGTGGGGCGGGTATGTACGTCGCCCGCCGGACGAAGATTCGCCCGTGCGAGCGGCTCTCCTGCGTGTCGGCCAGTACCGGGACGTAGTAGTCCCGACGAGCCCTCCATGTTCCCGTGTTCCACGCGAACGGGGGCAGCCTGGAAATCTGGGATGTAAGGCCCGCGCTGTACAGGCGCGGCGCCGGAAAATCAGTAGCCCGGCCCCATCCGGAAGTGGAGCTGCCAGCCGGGGGTCGTCTTGTCGAAGCCGTACGCGTAGTCGAGCCCGATCGGGCCGAACGGCGTGACGAGCTGGAGGCCGAAGCCGGCGCCCCGGAACAGCTTCGTCGGGTCGAACTGGGCGGGGGTCCGCCAGACGTTGCCCGCGTCGTAGAAGGTCGACAGGGAGATCTGGTCGTTCAGGCGCAGCGCGTACTCGGCGGTCATGCTGAAGAATGCGTTGCCGAGGCGCTGGATCTGGAAGATGTCCGTCGACCGCTCGGGGTAGTAGCCGAGCGGCGTGATCTCGGTCTCGCCGTAGCCGCGCAGGGGCTGGCCGAACTGCACGCCGCCCATCCAGAAGCGGTCGAAGGGGAAGGCGTCGGCGTTGCCGAACAGCATGCCGGCCTTGAGCGACAGCCCGAGCGCGAAGCGGATCGGGCGTCCGCCGGCCCCCTGGTCCCCGACCTGCCCCACCGGCACGTACCACGTCCCCTCGCCGAGGACCTTGGTGAAGTTGCCGTCACCGCCCAGGATCCCGCCGTTGGCCTCGACGTTGATGCTCTGCTTCGACCCGGTGGTCGGGAAGAGCGGATGGTCGAGCGTGTTGCGCGTGACGCCGAGGGAGAGCTGGCTCTGCAGACCCGGAGCGCGTCCGAAGAGCGAGGTGTCGTCGACGTTGCTGAACTGCTCGTACTTCGTCCGCGAGATCGAGTACCCGAGGAAGACCCGCGTCCACCGGGAGTCCGGCCACGGGACGCCGAAGCGCAGGGTGGTGCCCAGCCGCTTGCGCCGGCCGGTCGAGAACTGGTAGAAGCGGTCGCGGGAGTTGAAGAGCGAGAGCGACCCGGAGACCTGGCTCTGGAAGAGCGCAGGATCCGAGTAGCTGAGCTCGAAGCTGTTCAGGTACCGCCCGAAGTCCCAGCGCAGCGACCCCGACTTGGCCTGGCCGAAGAGGTTGGGCTGCTCGTAGCCGAGGAAGCCGGAAAGACCCACACCCCCACCGACGGAAGTGCCGAAGTTGATGGAACCTGTCTGCTTCTCCTTCACGTGGAACGTGATGTCGACGTCCCCGTTGTCGAGCGGCTTGATCTCCGGCACGGGCATCGGCGACTCGAAGAAGCCGAGCGACGAGATGCTCTGGTAGCTGCGCAGGACCCGGTCCTGCGAGTATACGTCTCCCGGGAGGATGACGATGCGATCCCGCACCACCCACTCGTAGGTGTAGTCGTTCCCGACCACGGACACCCGGTTCACGATGGCCGGCTGGCCCTCCTGGATCTGCCAGCTCGCGTCCACCGTCGGGTGACCCCCCTCCGCCGCGGCCGGCTTGCGGGTCACGATCGGGTTGATCTGGGCGTAGAGGTAGCCCTCGTTGGCGTACTGCTGGCGCGCGGTGGAGATCGCCTCGTTGAACGCCTCCGCGTCGAAGACCTGGCCCTCCTGTCCCTGTGCGTTCTGCCCGCCGATCCCCAGGCTGCGCAGGAGGCCGCCCTCCTCGTGGCGGAAGAGCCCCTCGAGCTGCTCGTCCTCGAAACGCGTGTTCCCCTCGATCGAGAAGGAGGAGAGGACATACTGCGGGCCCTCGTCCAGGGCGACCTCGACGCGGGCCTTCCCCGTCTGGGGGTCCACGATCACGGTGTCGGAGCGGACCTGGAAGTCGAGGAACCCGTGCGAGCGGTAGAGCGCGGGCAGCTTCTCGCTCAGGTCGGTCTGGAATTTCGCGTCGTCGTACGAGCCGGGGCGGAACCACCAGAAGCCCTCGCGCTTCGTCGACATCGCGCCGCGGAGCTGGTCGTCCGTGAGGTCCGTGTTGCCGGTGAAGTCGATCTCGGCGACGGTGACCCGCTGCCCCTCGGTGACGTCGAGCGTGACGTCGACCTGGGTGGTGTCACCCTCCGCCGGGTCCACGTGCTCCTCGATGGAGGCGAAGGGGATCCCCTTGTCCGCGAGCTCGGAGCGGATGAAGGCCTTGGCGTCGAGAACGGACTGCGGGTTGAACGGGAGGCCCGGCTTGAGCCCCGTGGTGTCCCGCGTCTGTCGCTCCGACGCGTGCTCCAGCCCGGTGATGGCCACGCGGCGAACGAGCGGCCGTTCCTTCACGTCCAGGACGAGCGTGACGGAGGGGGCGCTCCCGCTGGCCCGCACCACCACGTCCTCGAACTGGCCCGTGCGCAGGAGCGCCTTGAGGCCGCGCTGGATGTCCCGGTACGTGATCTCCGTGCCGGGTTGGATGGCGAACACCGTGCGCACGTTGTCGGCGGTGACGCGGTTGTTCCCGACCACCACCACGGAGTCGACCCGCTGCGGGCCGGGCGTCGCCTGAGCGGCCTCCTGACCCACTACAGGTGTAGCGGTCGACAGGGCCACAATGGCGGAGAAGGCCGCCGCCATCGCGGTGGCCTTCCCCGACCTCGATAGAAGGGATCGTCTTCCCGCCATCCTCACGTCTTCGTCGTAGATCCTGCCTGCAGGGTGAGTCCCTCCCCGTCCGGACTGGCGCCCACCTCGATCTCGTCGCCGGTGGAGAACTCGGCCATGAGGATCTTCTCGGAGAGCGGATCCTCGAGGTAGCGCTGGATGGCCCGCTTGAGTGGCCGGGCGCCGAACTTCTCGTCGTAGCCCTTGTCCGCCAGGAAGCTCACGGCCTCGTCGGTGAGGCGGATCGTGAGCTCCTCCTCCTCGAGGCGCTTGCGCACGTCGGCCAGGAGGATGTGGACGATCTCCGCGATCTCCTTGCGGGAGAGCGGGTGGAAGACGATCACGTCGTCGACGCGGTTCAGGAACTCCGGATTGAAGGCGCGCTCGACCTCCTGGCGCACCTTGTCTTTCATGACCTCGTAGCTGGTCTTCGGGTCCCCGGCCTGGAAGCCGAGCCCACCGCCCTTCGAGGCGTCCCGCGTACCGAGGTTGGACGTCATGATGAGGACGGTGTTCTTGAAGTCGATGACCCGACCGTAGTTGTCCGTCAGGTGGCCCTCGTCGAGCACCTGCAGGAGGATGTTGAACACGTCCGGGTGCGCCTTCTCGATCTCGTCGAGGAGCACCACGGAGTACGGGCGGCGCCGCACCGCCTTGGTGAGCGCGCCCGAGTCCTCGTAGCCGACGTATCCCGGAGGCGCGCCGATCAGGCGCGACACCGAGAACTTCTCCATGTACTCGCTCATGTCGACGCGGATCAGGGCCTCGCGGTCCGCGAACATGAACTCGGCCAGGGCACGCGCCAGCTCGGTCTTCCCGACGCCGGTGGGCCCGGAGAAGATGAACGACCCGATGGGACGGCGCGGATCCTTCAGCCCCGCCCTGCTGCGCCGGATCGCCCGGCTGATCGCCTCGATCGCGTCCTGCTGGCCGACGATGCGCCGGTGCAGCTCGTCCTCCATGTGCACGAGGCGCTCGGACTCGGTCTGGCGGATGCGCATCACCGGCACGCCGGTCCAGCGGCTGACGATGAACGCCACGTCCTCCGCCGAGATCTCCGGCCGGTGCCGCTTGCGCTCCTCCTCCCAGGCCTCCTGGCGCTCGCGGATCTTCTGACCCAGCTCGCGCTCCTCGTCGCGCAGCTCCGCCGCGCGCTCGAAGTCCTGGTTGCCGATCGCCTCCTCCTTGCGGCGGGCGATCTCGGCGAGCTGCTCCTTGAGCTCCTCCACCTCCGGCGGCGGCACCTGGCTGGCGATGCGGGCGCGGGCGCCCGCCTCGTCGATCACGTCGATCGCCTTGTCCGGGAGGAAGCGGTCCGTGATGTAGCGGTCCGACAGGCGCGCGGCCTGCTCGAGCGCGTCGTCGGGGATGATGATGCGGTGGTGGTCCTCGTAGTGGCTGCGCAGCCCCTTGAGGATCTCCACGGTCTCGACCACGGCCGGCGGGTCCACGATGACGGGCTGGAAGCGGCGCTCGAGCGCCCCGTCCTTCTCGATGTACTTCCGGTACTCGTTGAGCGTGGAGGCGCCGATGCACTGCAGCTCGCCGCGCGCCAGCGCGGGCTTGAGCATGTTGGACGCGTCGATCGCGCCCTCGGCGGCGCCGGCGCCGACCAGCGTGTGCAGCTCGTCGATGAAGAGGATCACGGTCTGGCTCTGCTGGATCTCGTTCATCACGGCCTTGAGCCGCTCCTCGAACTGACCGCGGTACTTCGTGCCTGCGATCACCGCGGCCATGTCCAGCGCCAGGACGCGGTTGTCCTTGAGCGCCTCCGTGACCTCGTTGCGCGCGATGAGCTGGGCGAGACCTTCGACGATCGCGGTCTTGCCCACGCCCGGCTCCCCGATGAGGACCGGGTTGTTCTTCTTCCGACGGCAGAGGATCTCCACGACCCTTTCGATCTCGGTAGTGCGCCCGATGGTTGGATCGAGCTTGTTCTGGCGCGCCAGCTCGGTGAGGTCGCGGCAGAAGTGGTCGAGGGCCGGCGTCTTGGATTTCTTGTCGCCGGGCTTGGCGCTCGCGCCCTGCGGTGCGGCGCTCGAGCCGATGCCGGCAGGCTCCGAGGGCGTGACGTCGGAGCCCAGCACCTTGAGCGTCTCGGCGCGGGCCTCCTCGAGGGTGACGCCGAGTGAGTTCAGGACCTGGGCGGCGATGCCCTTCTCCTCACGCAGGAGGCCGAGCAGGAGGTGCTCGGTACCGACGTAGGAGTGGTTGAAGTCCCGCGCCTCGGCCATCGCGAACTCGAGGACCTTCTTGGCGCGCGAGGTATAGGGGAGCTCGCCGAGGGCGATCGTCGCCTTGCCCTTGCGCACCGACTCCTCGACCCGCTCGTGGATCTGGTCGAGGTCCACGTTGAGGTTGGTGAGGACGGCCGCGGCCACCCCCTCTCCCTCCCGGATCAGGCCCAGGAGGATGTGCTCGGTCCCCACGTAGTCGTGCTGAAGCCGGATGGCCTCTTCCCTGGCCATCGCCAGAACCTTCCGGACCCGGTCGGTGAAGTTGTAGTTCATCGCACGTCTCGGCGGACTCGCCTCTCCTCAGGCACGGGAAGAATCGTCGTCCGCCCCCGAGGATCCGGGGGGGACGTCTCCTTCGGTTGCAAGGATGCGCCGGACGTACGTCGCTCGGTGCGCATCGCTTTCGGTTGGAGGGAGGTCACGGCTGGCTGCCTGCTCGAGATGCGCAGGCTGCGTGAAGATCATGATCTTGTTGAGCGTGTATACACGGAGCCCCGGGAGGAGTTTCAGGCTCGCGCCCAACCGGACCCCGGAGAGGAGGTTCATCAGCTCCTCGAACGACAGGGTCCGCGCGTACCGCAGCAGGCCGTAGGCCCTCCAGATCTTGTCCTCGGTCACGGCGCGCGCGTCGCGCAGCAGCGTCTGGCGCGCCTTGTTCTCGTATTCGATGACCTGGCGGACGATCTTGTCCAGGTGGTCCACCAGATCCTCCTCCGTCTTCCCCAATGTCGTCTGGTTCGACACCTGAAAGAAGTTTCCCACCACTTCCGACCCTTCCCCGTAGAGCCCCCGGAAGGTCAGTCCGACCTGTCCGAGGCCTTGCAGCACCTTGCCGATCTCCTTGGTGAGCACGAGGCCCGGGAGGTGCATGAGCACCGAGGCGCGTAGCCCGGTGCCGACGTTCGTGGGACAGCTCGTCAGGAATCCGAACTCGTGGTGGTAGGCGTAGGGGAGGTCCTGGCCCAGGTCCTCGTCCAACCGGTCCACCATGCTCCACGCCTCCTGGAGGCGCAGCCCCGAGACCAGGCTCTGGATGCGGAGGTGGTCCTCCTCGTTGACCATGACGCTGAGCGGGTCGTGGTCCGTCAGGAGCACCGCCGCGCCCCGCGGCGGGCCTGCGTCGGAGTCGCCCAGGAGGTCGCGCGACACGAGCCGGCGCTCGAGGAGGATCCGGCGGGTGCGCACGCCCACGTCGGCCATCTCGAGCAGCGTGCCCCGCGCGGTCGCCGAGCCGCCCGTGGTGGATTCGCGGAAGCGGCGCAGGACCGCCTCGCGGTCGTTGACGCGCGCGCGGGGTCCGAAGGCGTGGCCCTGCATGTTGCGCGCGAGGCGGACGCGGGTCGACAGCACGATGTCCGCGTGGTCGCCGCTGGCCTCGAGCCAGGACAGACCGTAGTCGGGAACGGCGGTCAGGTCTTCCACGTCGGCGTCATCCTGCGGGCTCGAGCGTACGGATCTGGTCGCGGAGGCGCGCTGCGCGCTCGAAGTCCTCGGCGTCCACGGCACGCTGCAGCTTGCGACGGAGCGCCTCGAGCCGCTTCTCCATCTCCGAGGCGGAGGGGTCGGGCGGGAGGTAGACCTTGCCCATGTGCTGGGTGCCGCCGTGGATCCTGCGCAGCAGCCCGCGCAGGTGCGGCTCGAAGGTCGTGTAGCAGTGCGGGCATCCCAGGCGGCCGGTCTCGCGGAAGTCGGCGAAGGTCAGCCCGCAGAAGGAGCAGCGCTCCCCGGGGCCCTGGGCCTCCGCCGTGCTCTCCTCCCCCATCTGGGCGAGGAAGTCCGTGAGGGGGAAGTGCGTCGGCTCGGGGGTCGTCTCCAGTCCCTTCTCCGCGGCGCACTTCTCGCAGAGGTGGAAGGTCGACATCTCGTTGTTCACGATCTGCGTCAGGTGCACGACGGCGTCGTCGGCCCCGCAGTTGTCACAGACCATGGTTCCTCCCCAGCTCGATACCTCTCGTTCCCCCGACTCCCCTCGCTACCCCGGAGCGTTGTCCTGGAGCCGTCCGCCGGCGAGCAGGAGGGTGCGGTCCGCTCGCTCGGCCAACTCGCGATTGTGCGTCACCAGGACCATCGACAGCCCGCGCTCCTCCCGGAGCTCGAAGAGCAGGTCGTGGAGCCGGTCGCTGGTCTGGGTGTCCAGGTTCCCCGACGGCTCGTCGGCCAGGAGCACGAGGGGCCGGTTCACCAGCGCACGCGCCACCGCCACGCGCTGCTGCTCACCGCCCGAAAGCTGGCGCGGCTTGTGGTCCTCCCGGTGGGAGACCCCGACGGCCTCCAGGAGATCCCGCGCCCGCGTTCTCGCCTCTCCGAGCGCGGCGCCGCCGACGAGGGCGGGCATCATCACGTTCTCGAGCGCCGTGAACTCGCGCAGCAGATGGTGGAACTGGAACACGAACCCCACGTGACGGTTCCGGACCGTCGCGAGCGCCTCGTCGTCGAGCCCGGCCACCGGCCGGCCGCCCAGGAGGACCTCCCCGGCCGTCGGCCGATCGAGCGCGCCCAGGATGTGCAGGAGGGTGGACTTGCCGGCGCCGCTGGCGCCCACGATCGAGACGGCCTCGCCCGAGCCCACGCTCAGCGCCACGCCGCGCAGGATCTCGAGCTCGCTGCCGTCCCCTCCGACGAAGACCTTCTCCAGGTCGCGGGCCTCCAGCGGAGGGGCCGCCCCTGCGCTGCGATCGGCGTCACTCATGGCGGATCGCGTCCACCGGCTCCAGGCGCGAGGCCTGCAGCGCGGGATAGATCGTCGCGGCGAACGCCACCGCGATGCTGGCGGCCACGATCTGCAGCACGTCCGCGACCTTCACGGACACCGGCAGGTGGTCCACGAAGTACACCTCCGGCGGGATGGGGATCAGCTCGTAGGTGCCGAGCGCCCAGGCGAGGACGAGGCCGAGCACGGTGCCCGTGACCGTCCCCACGAGGCCGATCCACGCGCCCTGGAGCACGAAGACGCTCAGGATGCCCCGGCGCGTCATCCCCATCGCCTTCAGGATGCCGATCTCGCGCGTACGGTCGGCCACCACCATCACGAGCGTGCTGATGATGTTGAACGCCGCCACCACGACGATGAGGAAGAGGATCAGCCCCATCGCCAGCTTCTCGAGCTTGAGCGCGCTGAAGAGCGCGTTGTTCGTGGTGATCCAGCTCTCGACGCGGTACGGGAAGCCCAGGCGCGCCTGGATCTCGTCGCCGATCTGCGTCGCCAGCCCCGGGTCCGTGGTGCGGACGCCGATCCCCGAGACCTCGTCGCGCTCCGCGAGGCCGAGCAGCTCCTGCGCGTCCTCGAGGCGGACGTAGACGTTCTTCGTGTCGTACTCGTACATCCCCGTCGTGAACGTCCCTGTCACCTCGAACTGGCGCATCGCCGGCATGGTGCCGAGCAGCCCGTGCCGGAGGTTCTCGAAGGCGTAGACGACGAGCGAGTCGCCGACGAAGAGCTGCATGCGGTCGGCGAGGCCGCTCCCCACGAGGATGGGTGCCGCGCCCGAGGGGGGCGGCTTCAGGTCGAGGGCGCCCTCGACGATCCTGCGCTCCAGGTCCGTGGCGGCCGCGCGTGTCGTGTCGACGTCCACGCCGTAGAGGGTGGCCGCCTGCGTGTACGGGTCGCTCCCCTGGCCGCGCGTCATGGCGACCTCGGTCAGGACGAACGGGGCGGCGCTGATCACGCCCCCGACGGAGAGCGCGGTGTCGCGCACGCCCTGCCAGTTCCCCAGGCGTAGCGAGCTGCCCTGCCGCAGGATGTAGATGTGCGGCGTGGAGTCGAGGATCTTCCCGCGCAGGTCCTCCTGCATCCCGTTCATCACGGAGATGACCACGATCAGCGCGGTCACGCCCACGGTCACGCCGCCGAGCGCGATCCAGGTGATGAGGGAGAGGAGCCCGCGGGCCCTCCCCGCGCCGAGGTAGTGACGCGCGATGTACCAGTACAGGCTGCGCATCAGCCGCTCCCCCGCTGCGCGCTCACTCGTCCGTCCGGAGCGTCGGGAAGAGGATCACGTCCCGGATCGAGGGCTGGTTCGCCAGGAGCATCACGAAGCGGTCCACGCCCATCCCCACCCCTCCGGTCGGCGGCATCCCGTACTCGAGCGCCCGGATGTAGTCCTCGTCGATCTGCTGCGCCTCCTCGTCGCCCCCCGCGCGCAGCGCCGCCTGCTCCTCGAAGCGCCGGCGCTGGTCGAGCGGGTCGTTGAGCTCGGAGAAGGCGTTGAAGACCTCCATCCCCGCCATGTAGAGCTCGAAGCGCTCGGTGAGGTGCGGCTCGCCCCGCTTCGGCTTGGCGAGCGGGGAGAGCTCGCGGGGATGATCGAGCACGAACGTCGGCTGCACCAGCCCGGGCTCCACCAGGGCGCCGAAGAGCTTGTCGATGAGCTTCCCCCGACCCGCCCCCGCGAGGTCCGGGAGGGACATCCCCTCCGCGCGCCGGCGCAGCTCGGCGTCCGACAGCTCGTTCACGTCCGTGGACATCGCCTCGGAGAGCGCGTCGACGAGGCGGACCCGCGCGAAGGGCGGCTCCACCCGGATGTCGTGCTCGCCGAAGGTGAACGCGCGCCGGCCCAGCACCCTGTCCGCCACGTGCACGACCATCCGCTCGACCAGGTCCATCTGGTCCTCGTAGTCGGCGAAGGCCTGGTACCACTCGAGCATCGTGAACTCGGGGTTGTGGAACCGGTCGATGCCCTCGTTGCGGAAGTCCTTGCTGATCTCGTAGACGCGGTCGAGCCCGCCCACGAGCAGGCGCTTGAGGTACAGCTCGTCCGCGATGCGCAGGTACATCGTGCGGTCGAGCGCGTTGTGCTTCGTCACGAACGGGCGCGCGGACGCGCCGCCGTAGAGCGGCTGCAGCGCCGGCGTCTCCACCTCGAGGAAGCCCTCGTCGTCGAGGAAGCGACGCAATTCGGTGACCACGCGGGCGCGCGTCCGGAAGACCTCGCGCACGTCCGGGTGGACGGCGAGGTCCGCGTAGCGCTGGCGGTAGCGCGACTCGGTGTCCGTGAAGCCCGAATGGACGGTGCGCTCGCCGGTGTCGGCGTCCACCTCGACCTTGCCGAAGGGGAGCGGGCGCAGCGACTTGGTCAGGAGCGTCCACGACTCGACCCGGACGGTCACCTCGCCCATGCGGGTCCGGAAGACCGGGCCCTCCACACCGATCCAGTCGCCCAGGTCGAGGAGGTCCAGGTCCGCGAACGAGGCGTCGCCGAGCACGTCCTTGCGCAGGTAGAGCTGCACGCGCCCTGACACGTCCTCCAGGTGGGCGAAGGCGCTCTTCCCGTGCGAGCGCCACGCCACGAGGCGCCCGCCCAGCGTCACCCGCTCCCCGTTGCCGTCCTCGCCGAGCGTGCCGGCGGCCTCCGCGCCCTCGAACCCCGCCGCGGCCTCGGCCGCCTGGTGCGTCGGCGACCAGTTGTAGGCGAACGGCACGATGTCCCGCGCCAGGAGGGCCTCGAGCTTCCCCCGCCGCGCGCGCAGGACCTGGTTGAGGTCGTCCATGACGCTACGCGGCCGAGGGGGCGCCGAACTGCTTCAGGTAGGCCTCGATGAACGGGTCCAGGTCACCGTCCATGACACGCTGCACGTCTCCGATCTTGAGCTCCGTGCGGTGGTCGTTGACCATCGTGTACGGCTGGAAGACGTAGGAGCGGATCTGCTGCCCCCAGGCGATCTCGGTCTTCGTGGCCTCGAGGACCGCGCGCTCCTTCTCGCGCTCCTCCAGCGCGTGCCTGTAGAGCGCCGCGCGGAGCATCTTCATCGCGGTGGCCTTGTTCTTGAACTGCGAGCGCTCCTGCTGGCAGGCGACCACGATCCCCGTCGGCTCGTGCGTGATGCGCACGGCCGAGTCGGTCTTGTTGATGTGCTGTCCGCCCGCACCTGACGCGCGGTAGGTGTCGATGCGCAGGTCTCCCTCGTCGATCTCGATCTCGATGTCGTCCTCGACCATCGGGTAGACGAAGACGCTCGCGAAGGAGGTGTGGCGGCGCGACTGCGCGTCGAAGGGGGAGATGCGCACCAGGCGGTGCACGCCGGCCTCGGCCTTCAGGTAGCCGTACGCGCTCTCGCCCTTGATCTCGAGCGTGGCGCTCTTGATCCCCGCCTCCTCGCCCGGCTGCATGTCGAGGACGTCGACCTCGAAGTCGTGGCGCTCGGCCCAGCGCGTGTACATGCGCGTGAGCATCTCCGCCCAGTCCTGCGACTCGGTGCCCCCGGCGCCCGGGTGGATCGTGACGATCGCCTCACGGTGGTCGTCCTCGCCCTGGAGCATCGTCTTGACCTCGAGGGACTCCACGCCGCTCGTGAGCGACTCCAGGCCCCGTTCCCACTCCGCGAGGAGCTCCGCGTCCGACTCCTCCTCGAGGAGCTCCGCCATGGCCCCCAGATCGTCCGCGCGCTTGCGCAGCTCCGTCCAGGGCCCCACCCACGCCTTCAGGCGGTTGGCCTCGGCGATCGTGTCGCGCGCCTTCTCCTGCTTGTCCCAGAAGCCCGGCTCGGCCATCGCGCCGTCGAGGACGCTCAGCCTCGTACGGCGGTTGTCGATGTCAAAGATACCCCCTGAGCTCGGAGACCTTCTCCTCGAGCTCGGCGAGTCTGTCCAGCTGCTCCTTGTTCATGGCACGACCGGTTCGGGAACGCACGAGAGGGGCCGTCCGCCCGGGACGGCCCCTCCTCAGGCCCAACGGGCCGAAATATACCGGGGCCGGAAGCCCCCATCAACAACCCCCGGGCCTCGGTCCGCTCAGAACACGCGCTCTCCCTTCGCGAGCACGTCGTTGAGGGCGTCCGTCCAGAAGTTGTTGCCCTGCGCCATCTCCTCGCCCACCTGCTCCACGTACTCCTTCCAGGACTTCTTGATCTCGTCCTCGAAGTCCTCCTTGAGCGTGCCGTTGGCCAGCGCCCGCTCGTGGCGCTCCGGGTTGTACATGATCATGTCCGATACGAGCACGCGCGCGAGCCGGCGCGCCTTGTCCTTCGGATCCCGCTTCCCGAAGGTGAACGCGCCTACGCCCGCGGACCCCGCGGAGGGGGCGGGCTCCGGGGTGGGAGGCGCGACGGGCGCGGCCGGCGTGAACGTCATCGGCTCGGGCGGTGGCGGCGGCGGTGGCGGCGGTGGCGGAGCGGGCTCGTGGAAGGTGGGCGTCGGGGGCGGCTCCACCTCGAACGGGGGCGCCGCCGGCTCCTCGACCTGCGGGACGTCCATGACCCCTGCAGCGCCCGTCTCGAAGTCCGACGGCAGGTCCGAGAACGTCATCTCGTCCCGGATGCCCTCCACGGACGACTGGACGGTGTCCATCCTCCCGATCTCGAGGCTGCTCGGATCGAGGTCGTCCTCCGTCTCCATCACCCAGTCGTCCACCGAACCGCTGGCGAGGGCGGCGGCGCCCCCGGTCACCTCCTCGGCGGCCTCCTCCGTCGTCCCGGAGGCGTCGTGGGCGGCCGCGTCGGCAGCCTCCTCCATCGTGGTGGAGACCTCACTCGCACGCGCATCCCACGACGTGCCGCTCGGCCAGTCCGCGAAGACGTCTCGCGGGGCGTCCCGTTCCTCGGCCACGGGCTCCGCCGCCGCCGGCGGCTCGGCCACGGGCTCCTCGGCGACAGGCGGCTCGGCCATCGGCGGTTCCTCGGCCGCTGGCGGCTCCTCGACGGCGGGCGACTCTTCGACCGGAGGCGGTTCCTCGGCGACGGGCTCGGGCGCCGGGTGTTGGGCCACCGGCGGCCCGGCCACCGGCTCCTCGGCCGGCGCCTCCTCCGCGCGCGGCTCCGCGACCGGTGGGACCCCCGTGACCGGGGTCGCCGCCGTGGCGGAGAAGTGCGGCGCCTCGTCCACCACCGGCTCGGGCGCGGCCGGCGGCATGGGGGCCATGGGCGGGGGCTCCACCGGCGCCGGCGCAGGGGGCGCGGGGGGCGGAGCGGTCACCTCGGCGACCGGGGCGGGTGGCGGGGGTGGCGGTGCCGCCTCGGCCGGTCGCTCCACACGGAACACCTGCGAGCAGGAGGAGCAGCGGACCTTCACGCCCTTCTCGGGGATCTTGCGCGGATCCACCGGGAACGACGTGGCGCACGAGGGGCACTGGACGGTGATGACCATGGTCAGTCCATGTCTCTAGGTGGTGGCCTCGGTGGGTGGCGCGGGGGTCTCAGGCGCCACCAGGGTCTCCGCATCCGCGGCGGAGGCGGTCTCCAGGGTGGGGAGCTGGTGCCGGCGATCGACGACGTACACGGACCCGGGCAGCGTCTTGGCGTACGATTTCATCTCCGCGGCCAGCTCCGAGATCTGCCCGGTGTGCTCGAAGTTCTGGAACTGGTTCGTCACCACGCCGATCGACAAGGTCATGAGCGGGATCCGGTGGATGTGTCCCCGCCGGTCCTTGCCGAGGAAGTATCCGGCGCGTCGGTCCTCGTCCGTGTACTGATAGGGGATCAACTCGTCGAAGAGCTGGATGACCTCGTCGCACGTGTCCTCCAGGAACTGCAGCGGGACGTTGAAGATGAAGTCGTCCCCGCCGATGTGCCCCACGAAGCCGCCCGGGGCCAGGCCGCGCACCATGTCCCGCAGGATACGCGACAGGATGCGGATGACGCCGTCCCCGAAAGCGTATCCGTACCGGTCGTTGAACTCCTTGAAGTGGTCCAGGTCCGCATAGCACACCGCGAACCGCTCGCCGGCGGCCAACCTGTACGCCATGTCGCGCGCGATGTGGTTCGTGCCCGGAAGGCGGGTCGTGGGATGCACGCTCACGTCGCGGTCCGCGCGCTTGAGCACTTGCTCGAGACGCAGGATCTTCTCGCGGTGCGGGAGCCCCTCGTGGATGACCTCGTCGGCGCCCGCCGCGAGAAGCTCGGACGCGAGCTCCGGCTCGTCCGCGGGCACGAGCGCCACCACGGGAACGATCGCGGTGAAGGCGTCCTGCTTGAGGCTGCGGCAGAGCTCGAGGACCTCCCCCGCCTGGGGGCCGGTCTCCATCATCAGGCACTTCGGGAACGTGCGGTTAAGGAGCGCACGCACGTCGTCCGCGCGACCCACCGTCAGGACGGAAAGGCCGTCTCGCTCACCGAACTGGGATACGAGGGGCGCCGGGTGTGGCCTGCCGGGCCCGAAATAGAGCACCGTCTTCTCTGAAGCCATCGAATTGCAATCGGAGGGCGAAACGCCGGATTTGGACGTTACCTCCGGCTCGGCGGCGGTGTCAAACGCTCAGGTCGCGCCGCGACGCGACCAGGTTGAAGTCCACGTGGCGCGCCTCCTTGTCCACGCGGACCACCTGGACGCGCACGCGGTCGCCGAGCCGGAAGCGGCGTCGTCCGCGATCTCCCACCAGGGCGTAGGAGCCCTCGAGGAAGCGGTAGAAGTCGTCGCGCAGGCTGTTCACGTGGACGAGGCCGTCCACGAAGTACGCGTCGAGGGTCACGAAGAAGCCGAACGCGGCGACGCCCGAGATGCGGCCATCGAACTCGTCGCCCAGGTGCCGCTCCATGAACTCGACCTTCTTGAGGGCGATCGAGTCCCGCTCCGCCTCGTCCGCGGCCTCCTCGCGGGCGCTGCACAGCGCGGCGAGCGACGCGAGCTCGTCGGTGTCACGCCGGCGCGCCGGCGCACCATCCACGAGGGTGCGCACCACCTCGCGGTGCACGACCAGGTCGGGGTAGCGGCGGATCGGCGACGTGAAGTGCAGGTAGGCTCTGGACGCGAGGCCGAAGTGGCCGAGGTTCCGCCGGTCGTAGCGGGCCCGCTGCAGGGACCGGAGCACGACCGTCGAGATCAGGTCCTCGTCCGGGCGGCCGCGCGCCGACTCGAGGAGGCGCTGCACGTCGTGCGGCGTGAGCCTCTTGCGGCGCGGCAGGCGAAGGCCGAGGCGCTGCAGGAACTCGACCAGCTCCTCCGTCTTCTCCTTCACCGGAGCCTCGTGCACGCGGTAGAGGACGGGGAGGTCACGCGCGTCGCACTCCCGCGCGACCGCCTCGTTGGCCAGGATCATGAAGTCCTCGATAAGCCGGTGCGACTCCAGGCGCTCCACGCGCTGGATGTCCAGCGGCTCGCCGTCCGCGTCCAGGAGGACCTTGGCCTCGGGAAGGTCGAGGTCGAGCGAGCCCCGCTCCTGGCGCCGTCGGCGCACCCCGCGGGCCAGGTCGTCGAGCCGGCGGATCGCGTCGTCCACCTCGCGGCCGACGGCCCGCCGTCCGTCCAGCACCTCCTGCACCTCCTCGTAGGAGAAGCGATGGGAGCTCCGGATGACCGTGCGCGCGAAGGACCGGTCGAGCACCGCGCCCGACGCGTCGACGACCAGGAAGACCGACACCGCCAGCCGCTCCACCCCGGCGCGCAGCGAGCAGGCGTCGCCGGAGAGCGCCTCGGGGAGCATCGGCACCACGCGGTCCACGAGGTACACGCTCGTGCCGCGCCGGCGCGCCTCCAGGTCCACGGGCCCATCCTCGGGCACGTAGTGTGACACGTCGGCGATGTGGACGCCGACCTCCCAGCGCCGCTCGTCGAGCGCCCGCACGGAGAGCGCGTCATCGTGGTCCTTCGCGTCGGCCGGGTCGATCGTGAAGACCAGGAGGTCGGTGTGGTCCTCGCGTCCCTCCCCCGTCTCCCCGAGCCCCCGCCGCGCGGCCTCCTCGGCGGCGCGCATGACCTCCGCCGGGAAGTCGAGGACGAGCCCGTAGCTGTAAGCCACGGCCAGGACGTCCACGCCCGGGTCGGAGAGCGGTCCCAGGACACGGTCGACCTCGCCCACGGGCCCCACCTTCCCCTCGCCGAAGGAGATGATGCGCACCGTGACGACGTCGCCGTCCGACGCGTCCCCGTGGTCCCCGTCGGGGATCAGGATGTCCCGGGTCATCCGGCGGTCGAGGGGCACCACGTACCAGAAGCGGCGGCCGCGGTGCAACGTGCCCACGACGGCCGTGCGCGCGCGCTCGAGCACCTTGATGACCCGGCCCACCGGACTGCGCCCGGGCGGATGCGCCTCGATGCGCACCACCACGCGGTCGCCGTCCATCGCGGAGCCGAGGTTCACCCCGGGGACGAACACGTCCGCTCCCCCGCCCTCCGTGCGCACGAACGCGTCGCCGTTGCGCGTGACCGAGGCCGGGCCGACGCGCAGATCCATCCGCTCGGGGAGGCCGTAGCGGTTGCCCTTGACCCTGTAGACCTTCCCGGCGCGCTCCAGGCCTCCGAGGAGCCGCTTGAAGGGTCGGTACCCGTCCGTGGGGACGCCGAGGGCCCGCGCCAGCTCCTTCGGCTTGAGCGGCCCGCGGCGCGACGCCGCGAGGGCCTCGAGCACCCCGGCCTCGAGGGCCTCGTGCTCGGCGCTCATCCGGTCGGCCGCAGCCGGAGCGCGAGGGTCCACCCGGACCTCCCGGCGGCGGTGCCCGGGGCGATGCGGAGGCCCGCGTCGCCCGGGAGGCGCGCGGACACGAAGGCGTCGGCGGCGGAGAGGAGGTGGTTCGCGAGGACGGCGCCCAGCGCCGTCGTCGCCTGGTGGAAGCGGTCGTCGCTGTCGCGGATCAGGCCTTCGTAGCGGCGCAAGGCCGTGTCCTTCCCCGACCAGTCCCAGAGGAAGGCGGCGCCGTAGGCCCGCCGCTCGTAGTAGGCCAGCGCCTGAGCGTAGCCAGGGTCGCTCTCGTCCGGCTCGCCCGCCTGCAGGAACTGCCCCCGGGCCAGGCTCCACACGTAGCCGTTGTACGTGGAGGGATCGGCCTCGGGCTGGACGCCCGAGCGCGCCGGGTCGGCGTCGTAGACGCCGGAGCGGGTCCACTTCTCGAGCGTCTCGTAATACGGCCAGTCGCCGTCCACGCGGCTCGCGCTCCCGATCCGTGCCTCACCCCAGGCCAGGTCCCGGTAGGCGTCACGCGCGTCGGCGCCGGCTGAGCGGCGGTTCGCCCAGTAGGCCCAGAGCGTCGCCTCCACCGCGAGGTACGCCCACGACCTCCTCTGGCCGAGGGCGTGCTGGCCCCACCCCGGCAGCAACAGCGAGCGACCGGCGACGGCCGCGGGCATCGGCGTCGCGGCGCCGCCGGGCTCGCCGGGGAGCTGCGCGTCGAGGCGCGGGATCGGGACGAGGAGGAGGAGGAGCGCGGGGAGCACGAGGAGCACGGGGAGCACGGGGGCCCGGCGCCCGGAAGCCGGGGACCGCGGTCTCCGGCAGAAGCGGTCCGGCGGCATCAGAACCCGATCGAGAAGGAGACGTGGACGGGCTCCGTCTCTCCGGTCAGGGTGGACACGGCGAGCGACTTGGCGATCGCCAGGTCGAAGCGCTGAAAGCGCAGCCCCAGGCCGACGCGGGCGCCGTCCTCCTGGCCGAGGTCGCCGGCGACGTAGCCCGCCCTGAGAAAGAGCGCGTCGGTGACGCCCGCCTGCAGCTCGGTGCCGACGTAGAGCGAGAGCGTGCCCGGCTCGCGCAGCCGGCTCTGAACCTCCACGGAGACCCACCCCTTCACGTCCTGCAGCGCCTCCACCCTGCCCAGCACGTCGTAGGCGGCGGCGACGCGCACGCGCGAGGGGAGCGGATCGGCCTGCGCGGCGTTGAGCACCTGCAGACGTGGGCCGAGGTGGGCGACCATGACCCCGAGGCGGAGTGGGAGGTCGTCGGTGGGCGTGAGCTGGATGCCCGCGTCGATCGCGTAGGTCGTGGCGGTCGTCCCCGCGTCCGGGCAGATCCCCCGGCACGAGAGGCGGAACTGGACCACCTTGAAGTTGACGCCGGCGTCGAGCCGCCCGAGGAGACGGGCGGCGAACGAGGCGATGCCCAGGTGGTTCCGCACCGAGACCGAGCCCAGCACGTTGCCGTCCGAATCCGTGAGCTCCTGGTCCCCGACGTCGAGGAGGAGGTACGACACGCCCATCGTGCCGACCCCGGGCTTGGCGAACAGCGTCGAGATCGCGGTGGCGGTGCCCACGGCGTGATCGCCGCGGAAGAGCACGACCCGGGACCCGTCGAGCGAGGCGAGCCCGGCCGGGTTCCAGAACGCGGACTCGGAGCCCTGCATCGCGGTCATCGCACGGCCCGTGGCGACGGCCTGCGCGCCCACGGGGAGGAGGAGGAACAGGGCGCCCTCGTTCGAGGAAGGCTCCTGGTCCTGCGCGTTCAAGGGGCCCGCGAGCAAGGCGAGGAGCGCGAGCGCGAGCGAGCTACGGCCGGCCGGCTTCATCGTCCTCCGGAAGTCGGAATCCAAGCGATCCCAGGCGGGCACGGTCCTTCCGCCACGACTTGAGCGGCTTCACCCACAGCTCCAGGTACACCCTTCGTCCGAGAAAGTGTTCGATCTTGGCGCGGGCCGCCTGGCCAAGCTCGCGGATCGCCTGTCCGCCCTTCCCGATGAGGATCCCCTTCTGCGAGGCCCGCTCCACGTAGACGTTGACGGCGATGTAGGCCGGGTCCTGGCCCTCGCGGAACTCCTCGACCCGACAGAACACCGAGTAGGGGATCTCCTCGTCGTAGCGCTCGAAGACCGTCTCGCGCACGAGCTCGGCCGCGAAGAAGCGCACCGGGTCGGTCGCGATGTCGTCGGCCGGGTAGAGGAAGGGGCCTTCGGGGAGGTCGGCCGCGACCGCAGCGAGGAGCGCGTCCGTGCCGTCCCCGTGCAGGGCCGAGATCCGGTGCAGCGCGCGGGTCCCCTCCGCCGCCCACCCCTCCCAGGCCGCGACGCTCCCCGGGTCCGCCACGTCCACCTTGTTCAAGGCGACGTGCGTCGGCGCCGAGGTCTCGGCCAGTGCGGCGTCGAGGCGCTCCCGATCCTCGCGCTCCGGGGGGCGGCGGGTGTCGACCACCGCGAGGACCACGTCGGCCTCGTGGAGCGCCTCGAGCGCGGCGCGCAGCATGGCGCGCTGGAGGAGGTCGCGCGCCTGGAGGAGGCCCGGCGTGTCGAGGAAGACGAGCTGGCTGTCGTCGGTGCTCAGGATGCCGGTCACGCGCTGCCACGTCGTCTGCGCCTTCTCGGTGACGATCGACAGGTGCTCGCCGACGAGGCGGTTCAGGAGCGTGGACTTCCCCGCGTTCGGGCGCCCGACGAGCGTGACGTAGCCGGCCCGCGTGACGGGTGGTGTGGGATGAGGTGCGTCGGCGGTGTCGGACATGACCGCGCAACTTCGGGGCCGCGCACCCCCGCGATCAAGGTCGGCGGCCGTGACCGGCATCGCGCTCAGAAGTAGAACGCGGCGCCCAGGCGCATCGAGCGCGGCGTCACGCGCTCCTCGGGCGCCTTGAAGTATTGGTTGGGCGCGATGCGGGCCGACAGCGGGTCCGGGTTGGGCAGATACCCGTAGTCCGGCCCGTTGTTGACCATCGTGTTCAACTCGGTGACCGCCCGGTTCCGGAAGAGGTTGAAGATGTCCAGCGACACGGAGAGCTCGTGCCCGCCGTAGTCGAACATGCGCTCGACGCGCACGTCGAGGCTCGAGCGGCTCGGGATCGCCGGGTAGCCGCGCGGCCCCACGTAGACCTCGTTCCCCTCGAGAGGATACAGGAGGCGATAGTCGAGCTCCTGGCCCGGGTACGTGGTGTTGAAGGAAAAACCGCTGCTCCCGAGATCCCGCACCAGCGGACCGGTCCCGACCTTGTAGTGGAAGAAGCCGAGGCCGTAGAGGCGGAACCGCGGGGAGTAGTGGTCGCCGGACTGGTGGAGGAAGAAGGCACCGCCGCGCAGATCCCAGGGGAGGACGCCCCAGACCGACATCTTCCACTCGCGGTCGGCGAAGTTCTCGAGGGTGCCGTACGCGTTGACGGCTTCGTTGACGCGCACGTACGGGCCGGCGTCGTACGCGGTGGGGTCCGTGTAGCCGCTCACGTTGTCGAGGTTGCCCCGGAGGCCCGTCCGCACCCAGGAGAGGGACATCCCCCAGCGCGGCTTGGAGATCTCCATGCTGAGCTGGAGCTGTCCGAACCGGCGCTTCGCGTCGGGCGCCGATGTCACGGCGTATTGGGGATCCCACGTCAGGCCCAAGGTGTCCGCCGCGGTCATCCCCGGGATCGGCAGCGCGTCCGGGCAGACTCCCAGTGCCTTGCAGCGGAGGCGCTCGAGGATGGTGGTGTTGGGCACCCAAAGCTCCTGCAGCAAAACGCTTCCGCCCGAGAACGGCACGATGTGGTTGCCCGGATCGAACACGCGGACGTCGTCGAAGCGGGTGTAGTTGGTGGCGCGGTTGAGGTCCACGAGGGCGATCATGTCGTGGTTGGTGCGCTGCGTGTAGAGCGCCTCGAACTTGAGCCAGTCGCCGACCTGCTTCTCCAGGCCGACGAGCCACTGGTCGACGTAGGGCTGACGGTAGTCCTGTACGGGACCGGTCTCGTTGAGGACCTCCTGGGCGTCGAAGCGGAAGTCGCCGGTCTCGGCGAGGGCGTCCCGCTCGGCGCGCGTGAAGGTGCGCGTCGGGTCGGCCAGGTCGCCGGGGGTGTAGTACCAGAACTCCTCGTTGGTGAACACGTCCGAGCCACCGACACGGTCGAACATCTGCGAGATCAGGCTCTGGTGGTAGCGGCCCCAGTGGCCCTTCAGGACCATCGTGCCATGTCCGGTCAGGTCGAGGGAGGCGCCGATGCGGGGATCCCAACCACCCGCCTGGACGGCCTGGAAGCGCGCACCGGAGGTGGGCGTCATCCAGCCGGTCCACTCTCCCCAGCGCAGGCCCGGGGTGAGCACGACCCTGGGGCCGAGGTCGAGCGAGGACTGCACGTAGGCGGCGGCGTTGGAGACGTCGGCGTCGAGGTGCACCTCCCCGCCCCACTGCGTGGCGACCCACTGCGAGGAGCCCGAGTGCCACGTGCTCGGGTCCGAGGGCACGAACGACGACCTGTTGGCGGGCAGCCAGGTCATGCCGCCGTTGCGGGTGCGGCGCTCGAGGAATGATCCGCGCGTGTACTCGCCGCCGATGTTGATCGTGTGCGTCAGGGGACCCGTTGAGACGTCGAAGCTGAGCTGCGCGTTGACCGAGGAGCTGGTCGGGGCGCTCCTGAGCGTGAAGGGCGCGTTGCCGAAGGCCGTGTAGGGCGGAGCCAGAGAGAAGGTGCGGATGCCCGGGACGTCCTCCCCCCGATAAGGGTCGTGACGCTCGTCGCGCGTGAAGTGGTTGGCGCGCAGCTCGAAGGTGCCCCAGTCTCCGAGGGCCTCGACGAGCGATCCGTTGAGGAGCGTGGTGGGTGAGGTGTAGCGGTAGGTTGCGCCGA
>CAVUEU010000001.1:0-205000 GCA_963740595.1 uncultured Gemmatimonadales bacterium | reverse complement strand
GGCCGATGCTCTATCCATCTGAGCTACGGGCGCGGAGGGTCCGAAGAGCCTCTCGAACCCGGGCCTAAGCTAGGCGGCCGAAGCGCCGGACTCAACGAGGGGCCGCGGGTCCGTGCTCGCTCGCCCCGCGGCGTTCGAGCACGAGCGGACCGGAGTCCGACCCGGTGCAGTCGCGCGCCTCCAGCGTGCCCACTGCGCGGCCCTCCGCGACCCACGCGTCCACCGCCACCGTCCCCGGACAGGCGTCGCCGTACGTGAGGTCGAGCCGGAGCCTGTCGCCGGACCACCTCGCGGAGCCGGTGGCCTCCATCGGCACCGCCGGGATGCGGAGGGTGGCGGTGCGCTCCCCGGCCGCGTTCCCGCTCAGCTCGAGCACCACCGGGAGCCGCTGCTTCCCCAGCGTGACCGTCCCGCCGAACACCAGGGGGGGCTCCGCGGCCTGCGCCCGGGCCCCTTCGGTGCCCGCCGACTGTGGCGAAGGAGGCTTCGGCCCCAGGCCGACGCGGGTGCACGCCCCCGTCCACGACAACGCGAGCAGGGTGACGACGACGGCCCGACGCATGATCCTCCCCTGGGGTACGGTCCGACGCCGTCCCTGCCCTATCGGGCGGGACGGCCGGACCCGGCTCAGGGGAGGAAGCTCGTCTGGGCCTCTTCCCCCTCGCCGCTCAGTCGTTCGTACGCCCCGTCGGGACGCAGGGTCCAGGCGCGGGCGGACCGGAGCTCGGCGTCGAGGATGGCCTGGAGGCGTGCCATGGGTGCCCGGGCGCGGACCGGAGTGACCACCTCGACGCGCCTCCACAGGTTGCGCCGGCGCCAGTCGGCGGACCCGATGTAGTACTCCGGCTTCCCCCCGTTCTCGAACCGGATGATGCGGGCGTGCTCCAGGAAGCGGCCGAGGATGCTGCGCACGCGGATGTTCTCGGACAGCCCCTCGACGCCGGGGCGCAGCGTGCAGATGGCGCGCACGATCAGGTCGATGCGGACGCCGGCGCGGGAGGCGCCGTAGAGGGCCTCGACCGTCGTCCGGTCGGCGAGGCCGTTCATCTTGGCCTGGATCCCGGCCGGGCGTCCGGCGCGCGCGTGCTCGGCCTCCCGCTCGATGCGCTCCAGGAGGTTGGTGGCGAGCGAGGCGGGTGCCACCCAGAGGCGCCGGTAGCTCTTGGAGGGAGGGCCGGCGGAGCCCATCAGCTCGTTGAAGAAGTCGTTCAGGTCCGCACCGAGCTCGTGATCGGCCGAGAGGAGCCCGAGGTCCGTGTAGAACCGTGCGGTGGCGGCGTTGTAGTTCCCGGTCCCGATGTGCACGTAGCGGCGCAGCCCCCCCTCCTCGCGGCGCACCACGAGCGCGGTCTTTGCGTGGGTCTTCAGCCCCACCAGCCCGTAGACAACGTGGCCCCCGGCTTCGGTCAGGCGGTGCGTCCAGTGGATGTTGCTCTCCTCGTCGAAGCGCGCCTTGAGCTCCACGAACGCGCTCACCTCCTTGCCGTAGCGCAGCGCGTCGACGAGCGCCGTCGCGAGCGGTGACTCCCGTCCGGTTCGATAGACGGTGAGCTTGATCGACACGACCGCGGGGTCGCGTGACGCCTCCTCGAGGAAGCGCCCGACGGTGGCGTCGAACGAGTCGAACGGGTGGTGCACGAGGACGTCGTCCTCGGCGAGGAGCTCGAAGATCGACCGGTCGGGGTTGAGCGGGCGCCTCGGCGTGAACGGCGCGTAGCGTCCGCCCGGAACGTCGAGGTCGGCGAGCTGCGCGAAGCCCCGCAGGTCCAGCGGACCGTCCACCTCGTACACGTCCGCCCGGCTGAGCACGGCGCTGTCGGACCCCCGCTCCGACCGGAGCTCGCGGAGGAGGTGGGCGCGCACCTCGCGCGGGGTCGTCTCCTGGACCTCGATGCGCACCACCGGCTTGTACGGGCGCGACTCGACCTCGTCCTCCACGGCGGCGAGGAGGGAGTCGGAGACGTCCTCGTCGATGTCTACGTCACCGAGCCGGCTGACCCGGAAGGCGTGCACCTCCTGGACGTCGAAGGACGGGAAGAGCGACGCCGCGTTCGCCTCCACGACCTCCTCGAGCGCGATCACGTCCGGGCCGTCCCCGACCGGGAGGAAGCGCGGGAGGTCCTCGGGGATGGGGACGTGCGCGATGTGCGGACGCTCGCCCTCCGGCCCCATCAGGAGCGCGGCCAGGGAGAGCCCGAGGCTCGTGAGCCGTGGGAAGGGATGGCCCGGCGCGGCGGACATGGCGCGCGGCGTCAGGAGCGGGAAGATCTCCCGCGCGAAGCGCGCCTCGAGGAGCGCCCGCTCCCGGGCGCCGATCGACGCCCACGAGCGGAGACGGATCCCCTTCTGGGCCAGGGCCGGGAGGAGCCGGTCGGCGAGGCAGGCGTACTGGCGCGCGAGGAGCGCGCGGGCGCGGATGGAGATGTGGTCGAGGAGCTCCGCGGCCTCCGCCCCCTCGGCCGTCGGCGCGCTGAGGCTCTCGACCTTCAGGCGCCCGACGCGGACGATGAAGAACTCGTCCATGTTCGCGGCGAAGATCCCGAGGAAACGGAAGCGCTCGAGCAGGGGGACGGTCGCGTCCTCGGCCAGCTCGAGGACGCGCTGGTTGAAGTCGAGGATGCTCAGCTCGGCGTCGAGGAACGAGTCGGCGTCGTCCGCGGCTTCGGCGCGCGCCGCGGGCCGGGCGGGGATCACGGTCGGTGGCCCGTCGGCACGAGGCGTCTCGCGGATGAGCCGACGCCCCACCTCGGAGCGGACCAGGAGGAGGAGGGCCGCGGTGAGCCCCGGATCACGCAGACGCGGCGCGCCGACGCGCTCGAGCAGCTCGGCCAGAGGCATCCACACGTACCCGTCGGGCGCGGACTCCGTGCGGTGGATCGCGTGCAGCCACACCTCGAGGTCCGGCGTGTCGCGACGCGTCGGCGCGAAGCCGATCAGCTCGAGGTCCTCCACGGGCCTGGGCTCGCCGAAGGACTCCGCGAGGAAGGCACGGGCGGGCTCCTCTCCCGACCCCCGCGCCGTGGGGAGGGTGAGCGCCCCACCGGCCTCGCCGCCCTCGACGAGCGCGACCGCCCCGCCCCGGACGACGAGGAAGGCGCCCCGCACCTCGTGCGGCGTCTCCGCCCTCGTGCCGCTCGACGAGGCCACGAGGATGCGGCGGGCCCGCTCGAGCGTGTCCATTCCGTCGCTCGTGACCCCGTGCTGGACGCGCAGGCGCTCGGCCACCGCGCCCAGGCCCGGCCCCGAGCCGCCGAAGTCGGTCACCACCACCTCCTGCAGCGAACGCGTCACGCCGGGGGCGTGTGCGACGACGCGGTCGAAGCAGACGCGATGGGCGGCGCGTGCGAGCCACCCTGAGCGGAGGTCGCGCATCTCGCGATCGATGTCGACCGCGACGACGGGCCGGAGGGCGATCGGATCGGCGACCTCGCGCAGGCGCGTCGCGAGCTCCGAGCCGCCGGAGAGCGAGGCGTACACGCCGCCGCCCGTCACGGGCTCCTCGAGGACGGCCTCCTCCACCACGCCCTCGAGGTTCACCGCGGAGACGCTCACCAACGCGAGCGTCTGCAGCCCGGTGGCCTCCAGGCGGAGGCGGAGCGTCATGCGCCGCTCCCTGAGCGCCCCGTCGGGCGTGTCGAAGTAGGTCTCGCGGAGGAGGCGGTACTCCGCGCGCCCGGCCGACATCCCGAGGGGGCGAGAGGACGAGGCCATCGCCTCGAGGAGCTCCTCGGAGGCCACCGGGAAGCTCAGGCGCCGTCCCACACTACCCCCCCTTCCCCGCCGCTCGCGTGCACCGGAGCGTAGACCGTGAGATGCGCCCGCCTGCCATGGGCCTCGTCGGAGACGTAGAGCCGCCCGTCCGGGCCGAAGGCGACGCCCTCCGCCTGCGGATGCCCATGTCCCAGCCCGAAGACCGACAGGACCCGCCCGTCCCGGGAGATCTCGACGAGCGCCTCCTCGCGCGCCGCCACCAGCACGAAAGAGCCCGTCGTGGGGTCGACGTCGATGCCGGACGGGTGGAGCCCGCGCGCCAGGCCGAACGGCTCGAGGCGGCGGAAGGGGACGCGCAGCGGGGGTGGGACGGGAGCCTGCGGGTCGAGCGGAAGCCGGTGGATGCGGATCTCGTCCGGGTGCGGGGACACGGTCTTGCAGGCCAGGAGGAGGCTCCGGGTCGACGGGTCGTAGGTGAGGCCCTCGACCTCGCATCCGCGTCCCAGGCCGGTGTCGGTGAGCCGCGCCGGGGTTACCTCGCCCGTGGCGGTGCCACGGAACTCGTAGAGGAAGCCGCGGCTGGAGACGAGGAAGATGCGCTCGCCCGCGACGGCGATCCCCTCGAAGTCGTCACGGACGGCCCGGTCGCCCGGGCCGATGGCGAAGCCGTCGTCGACCGCTCCGGTGCGAGGATCGATCGTGTAGACGGTCCCGGACTCGTCCTCGTGCGCGTAGAGCCGGCCGTCCTCCGAGAACGCGAGCCCGGACACCTCGTCGAGCCGGTGCGGGAGCTCGAAGCGCGCGTCGGGGTGGCGCAGGTCGTAGCGCTCGGGGAGCGTGGGCGCGTCCTGGCCGGACGCCCGCGGCAGGCTGGTGGCGGCGCCCGTGAGCGCGAGCGCCAGCAACGGCGCGGGGCGGAACCTCACGAGCGCTTCTTGAGGCTGGCGAGGGTGCGCAGCTCGGCCGCGGCGATCACGTCGCCGGGAGCCTCGCGGAGCCGATCGAGGAGCGAGCCCTCGGACGTCGGGCGATCGAGACGGGCCAGGTACTCCAGGACGAACGGACCGTCGGTCCCGGGGAGGATCTCCACGAGCTTCCACCGGCTGGCGACCGTGTCGAGGATGGGCTCGACCAGCTCCTGGGCGGCCGCGGCCTCGTGCGCGTGCACCAGGAGGAGGGCGTTGGCCTGCTTGCCCTTCTTCCTGGTCCGCTCCTCCGCCAGGTGGAACTCCATGCGGGCCGCACGGTCGAGGACCTGTCCGATGTCGGCAGGCGAGGCCGCGTCCAGGAGCGCGGCGTCTCCCACGAGCTTCGCGGCCGAGGCGGTGTGCGGTCCCACCAGCGCGTCGCCCAGGCTCAGCTCGCCCGGGCCCGCGGCGGCGTAGAGGTTGCCGAAGCGGGCGGCCCACAGGAGGAGGATGACGGCGTTGAAGAAGAGGGAGAGGACGAGCGACAGGCCGAACGCCTGCACGCCGCACGCCAGGCCCACGCCGATGGCCAGGAAGACATAGACCGCGTCCTTGGTGTCCTCGAGCGTGGTGCGGAAGCGGACCGCGGCGACGATCCCCGCCAGGGAGAACGCCAGCGGCAGGCTGTGCTGGACGATCGTGACGATGCCGGTGACCGCGACGGGGAGGATGAGGAGCGTGTGGACGACGGACTCGTCGAAGCCGCGGTGCCGGTGGGTCAGGATGTAGACCCACGTGACCGGCATCATGATCACGAGCGCGCCCAGCATCGAGATGGCGCCGATGGCCGCGCCCGACCACGCCGTGGCCGAGATCGGCGTGCCGACCGCGGGGGCCGCGGTGGGCCCGAGGGCGTCGGCGTTCAGCGCGGAGGGGAGCTGCCCCCCGCCCAGCACCTTGCCCGCGCCCGGCACGAGGAGCACCGCGAGGTACACGAGAACCCCCAGCGCGGCGTAGTAGGCGACCACACGAAGGAGGCGGCGGCGCGATCCTCGGGACCTGGCACTGGCGGACATGGCGGCCTCGGGAGGGGTCGTGGCAGATGCACCGTGCGGCCTATGATGGGCCCCGCGGCCCGCGCCGAGCAAGAACCCCTGGACTTCCCCGGGGAGCACGGGGCATGTTGCCCGCCATGGGTCCCAATCCACGATCTCCGACCGGCCGCGCGCGTCGGCTGGGCGAGCATCATCGGCTCGAGCAGGGGCTCGCCGAGATGTTGGGCGTGGTGCGTGGCGTGATCGCCGACGGCACGGTCTCCGCGGACGAGGCCCACCAGCTGGCCCGGTGGACGCGCGAGAACCCCGACGTCGCGACGCGGTGGCCCGCCAACCTCCTCGCACGTCGCCTCGAGCAGATCGTGCGCGACGGCCGCGTGGACGGCCGCGAGCGCAGGCACCTGGGCTCGCTCCTCGGCCAGCTCACGGAGAACGGGGTCGGCCTGGGATTCGTGCTCGCCACCGACCTCCCGGTCGACCGCCCGGAGCCGGAGGTGGTCTTCGAGGGGCGGATCTTCGTATTCGCCGGAGAGATGGCGTACGGGCCGCGCCGCGCGTGCGAGCGGGAGGTCGTGGAGCTCGGCGGCGAGTGCGAGCACTCGGTGACCCGGCGCACGGACTACCTCGTCATCGGGGCGATCGCAGCGCTCGACTGGTCGCAGGAGGGCTTCGGGACGATGGTGGACGAGGTGGTGCAGTACCGCGCGCGGGGCGTGCCGATCGCGATCATCTCGGAGGAGCACTGGGCGGACGCGCTCCCGTAGAGGAGCTCCGCAGAGGAGCTCCGCGGGCGTCACGGCGGCGGCGGCCCGATCGTTTCTCTCCAGGTACGATCAGGATGGATCCGCGAAGTCGAGGCGATGCGATGGCCATGCGAACTCCGCCCGCCCGGCGGGCTCCCCGGAGCGCTCCCCGCTGGGCGTCGGCGCTCCTCTCCCTCGCGGTGATGGGGTGCGCGTCGAGCACCGAGCCCGACGCCGCCGTGACGCTCCTGGTCGTCAACGCGACGTGCGACCCCGGACCGTGCGCGACGCTCCACGTGCGCGGGTTCCCACAGGATCAGCCGCACACCCCCGGTGGGCTCTGGTCACTCGACCTCGGCACCGTGACGACCGCCTCCGCGTGCCTCACGCTCCCGCCCTCGGCGCACTTCGACGTCTCGGACGCCTCGGGACACACGACGACGCTACCGGTGGACGCCCGAGGATGCGCTCGCCATCGGCGCGGTGACGGACGGCCAGAGCACGCTCATGGCCGCAGCCCAGCACGGCCGAGTTCGTGCCCGCGCGCGAGCCCGCATGGACCGTCACGCTCCCGGGCGGGGCCACGGTGACCCCCGACGTGGGGTGCAACCTCCCGATCGACTGACGTCCGGCGGCCGATGCCGCTCGGCGGGTCGCCCGGCTACTCCGCCACGACGTGCAGGCGCGCTGCCACGCGCTCGGCCATGGCGCGCGCGGTGGCGAGGTCGGGGTGGCGCAACACGACCAGCCCGTCCCCCGCCAGGACGCTCCGCCAGTCGCGGCGCGGCGCGCCGATCGGGTTCAGGTCGATGTCGACGATCCACGGGCCGAGCTCGGAGAGGATCGACTCGAGCCCCTCGTAGCGCGTGATGCGACCCTGCCCCCGCGCCCGCTTGTAGATCCACGCGGCGTTGTACTTCCGCTCCACGTGCTGCGTGAAGCGCCCGTGTACGACGCACTCGCCCCAGCCCGTGTACGTGTCGATGTCCGCCGCGTAGTTGATGAGGTCGACGAGACCGGCGCCCGGCGAGCGCGCGCCGATCTCGCCGAAGACGGCCTCCCCGGCCGGCGTGCGGTACCACTCCATGTGCGTGTAGCCCGTCTGGAAGCCGAGCGCGCGGATGACGTCGCGCCCCATCTGCTTCCCGGCCTCCAGCTCCGGGGCGTCCGGGTCGCGGAAGACCAGGGTGATGGGGCTCACCCACTCGTTCTCCTTCATGTGGAGCGCGCGTGGGATGTACGTGGACGCGCTGTAGTGGACGATCTCCCCGTTCACGCACAGCGTGTCGAACGTCATGTCGTCGCCCTCCACGAACTCCTCCACGCTCACCTCGGTCACGTGGCGGAGTCCCGGGAGGATCCCGTCGAGCTGCTCGCGCGACGTGACCTTGTACGTGCTCTCCGACCCGGCCCCTGCGATGGGCTTCACGATCACGGGGTAGCCGACCGTCTCGGCCGCCTCGACCACCCCCGCCACGGTGGTGGCGCTGTAGTGGTGCGGCGTGCGGATCCCGGCGGCGTCCAGGACCCGCTTCATGATCTCCTTGTCGCGGAAGGGCACGGTCTGCTGGACGGTGAGCCCGGGCAGGCCGAGGCGCTCACGGATGCGCGCCGCGAGGATCACGTACGGCTCCCACAGGCACTCGACGCGGTGGATCGGCGTCTCCGACGCGATGCCCGCGACGCGCTCGACGATCGCCCCCTCGTCCTGGAACGAGCCGACGTGCACGTAGGCCGCCAGCGCCTCGCGGGCCGTGTCGGGGAGCTGATCCTGCGGCTGGTCGCCCAGCCCGATCACGCGGGCGCCCACGGAGGCCAGGCCGCGCGTGAAGTACGGCATCTCCTTGGGAAAGCCCGGCGAGATCATGAGGACGTTCATGGCGCGCTCTCCTGGCCTAGCTCGACGCCGATCCGGGTGATGATCTTCCAGAGCGCGTCCTTCACGACGCCGGTGTCCGGGTGCCGGACGATCACGTACCCCTCCCCTTCGTAGGTCCCGGAGGCCGCCTGCCCCGTCTCCGGCATGCGGGCCTCGACGACGAGCGGACCCAGCTCGCCCGCGATCTCCTCCAGCCCGCGCACGGCCCTCACCCGCCCGGCCCCCTGTCCCCGCAGGTAGGCCGCGCCCGCGGCGTACGGCCGGGGCCGGGGCGTGAAGCGGGCGTAGACGACCGTCTCGGCCCATGCGCCGAAGAGGTCGAAGTCGTGGGCCCACGAGATCAGGTTGACGAAGCGGGCGCCCGGCGGACGGGCGCCCACCTCGGAGATCGCCACGCCCCCGTCTGGGCGGCGGAACCACTCCATGTGGCTCATCCCCGTCTGCATGCCGAGGACCCGCAGCGCCTCCCCGGCCACCGCGCGGATCCCGTCGTAGCGAGGGTCGTCCACCTCGCGCGGGAGGAGGACGCACCACTGGATCCACGGCTCGCGCAGCACCTCGAGGGCGGAGGGGAAGTAGTGGTTGATCGAGTGCCAGACGACGCGGCCGTCGACGGCGATCGAGTCGAAGGAGTGCTCCTCGCCGACGATGAACTCCTCGAGCAGCGCGGGCCGCTCCGCGGTGGGCGGCATCTGGCGGAGGCAGGAGGCGAGGTCGTCGTCGCTCCCGATGCGGAAGGTGCCGCGGGAGCCCGACCCGGCGGGCGGCTTGACGATCAGCGGGTAGCCGACGTCGCGCGCGAAGGCCCGGGCCTCGTCGGGCGTGCGCGCGAGGGCGTGGCGGGCGCACGGCAGGCCGTGGGCGCGCAGGACGTCCTTCATGCGCGACTTGTCGCGGAAGTTCTCGGCGGCCTCCGCGCCCATCCCCGGGAGTCCGAGGGCGTCGCGCACGCGGCCCAGGGGGACCTGGAGCTCCTCGAACGTCCCGAGCAGGAGGTCGACCGGCCGGCCCCGGCGGCCGAGCTCCTCGACGGCGCGGCGCAGGACGTCGGCGTCGAGCGCGTCGCCGACGCGCACGAAGTCCGCCAGGAGCGCGCGGATCGGCTCCGGGACGAGCTGGGCCGGATCCTGGCTCACCAGGGAGAGACGCACCCCCTCGGTGCGGGCCAACGCCGCGATGAAGCGGAGCGTGGTCTCGGCGAAGAAGGGCGCCACGTAGGTGACGTCGGGCATGGGGCCTCGGGCGAGCGGGGACCGGGCGCGCGTCCGCGCGGGAGGCGCGGGAAGGAAGGTACGCCGCGGGCCCGAGGTGCGGTACCGTACGCGCCCGCCGCAACGTATCTTGGCGGCTCTTCTCTCGCTGCGAGGTCCAGGATGCATGTCGTCTTCGTGGAGCCGTGCTTTCCCGCGAACCAGAAGGAGTTCGTGCGCGGTCTGGCGTCGACCGGCACGCGGGTGTCGGCGATCGGCGAGCGCCCGAAGGATTCCCTGGACGACGACCTGCGTCGGTGGCTCGTGCACTACGAGCAGGTGCCCACGGTGGTGGACGTGGACAACCTTGTGCGCGTGGTCGGTTGGATGAGCGGCCAGCTCCACGTGGACCGGCTGGAGGCCACGGTCGAGGCCCACGTCCTCCCCGCCGCCGAGGCACGCGAGCGGCTGGGGATCCCGGGCACGTCCGTGCGGACGGCGTTCCTGTGTCGCGACAAGCCCGCCATGAAGGACGTGCTGCGCGCGGGCGGCGTGCCCACCGCGGCCTCCCTGGGGAGCGGGGACCCCGAGGCGATCCTCGCCTTCGCGCGCGACGTGGGCTATCCGCTCGTCGTGAAGCCGCGCTCGGCCGCGGGAGCCTCCGGTACCGAGCGGGTGGACTCGGACGACGCGCTGCGCGCGGCGCTCGGACGGGCCGGCGTGGGCGGCGGCGCGCAGGTGGCGGTGGAGGAGTTCATCGAGGGGCACGAGGCCTTCTACGACACGATCACGATCGGCGGCCGCGTGGCCCACGAGTTCATCACGCACTACTACCCGAACGTGCTGGAGGCCATGCGGACACGGTGGATCTCGCCGCAATTCATCACCACGAACCGGATCGAGTCCGCGCCCGACTACCAGCCCGTCCTGGAGATGGGGCGGAGGGTGAACGCGCTCCTCGGCATCGACACCTCGGCCACGCACATGGAATGGTTCGTCGGGCCGAAGGGGCTCCGCTTCTCCGAGATCGGCTGCCGCCCGCCGGGGGTGCGCGCGTGGGATCTCTACGCCGCGGCCAACGAGATCGACATCTACCAGGAGTGGGCGACGGCCGTCGTGCACGGCCGCACCGTGAAGAAGCCGTCGCGCCGCTACAGCGCGGGGATCATCGCGCTGCGCCCCGACCGGGACGGCGCGATCAAGGGCTACGAGGGGCTCGACGAGATCCAGCGCTCCTTCGGCGCGTGGATCCTCGACGCCCACCTCCCACCCGAGGGCACGCCCACGCAGGGGGTGGAGGCAGGCTACATGGCCAACGCGTGGGTGCGCATGAAGCACCCGGACTACGACGAGCTGCGCCGCATGCTCGATCGCGTCGGCGAGGTCGTGCAGGTGAGGGCCGGGTGAGCCACGGGCCGGCCCGCGTGATCCTCCTGGGGCCGCAGCGCGGACGTCCCGACGCCGGCGCGGTGGTGGCCGGGCTGGGGGAGCCGGGGCGCGTCGCGCTGATCACGGCCGGGTGGCAGGAGTGGGAGGAGGACGACGGCGCGCTCCGCGCCTCGCTCGCGCGCGACGTGGTCAACCTGCGCCTGTGGGCGCGCGCGGAGCGCGTGTGGCAGGACGATCCCGAGCTGGCGCTCGGGCACCATGCGTTGCAGGAGTCGGTGCGCTTCCTGCGCCGCGCGTACAACCTGCGGCTCGCGCGGGCGATGGACGCGTGGATCGACCTCCAGGCGCTCCGCGGGAGCGACGCGGTCCTCGACGGGGAGCGCGAGGACGCCCTCCAGACCGTGCGCGCGCTCGACCGGCACCACGCCGATCGGCTCAGGGGACTGCGCGACGCCTTCTACCGGCACTTCGATCCGCTCATGCGCCCCTCCGTGGCGCGCGAGCGCGAGGAGATCGCCCGGGCGCTCGAGGGCGCGCGGGTCGTGGTCGTGGAGGGGGGCCATGTGCCGGCGCTCCTGAACCGCCTGCGCCTCTTCGGCATAGACCGGCTCCTGGGCGGCAGGACGGTGGTGGCGTGCTCCGGTGGCGCGATGGCGCTCTCCGAGCGGGTGGTCCTCTTCCACGACGCGCCGCCGTGGGGGCCGGGACACGCCGAGGTGGGCGAGGTGGGCGTCGGCCTCCTCCGCGGCGTGGTGGCGCTCCCCGACGCGTCGGCTCGGCTCCGGCTCGACGACGCGGGGCGGGTCGCCCGCTTCGCACGTCGCTTCGAGCCCGACGCCTGCGTCCTCCTCGACCCGGGGACCCGGGTCGAGTGGTCCGGCGGGTGGAGCGCACGCGACGCGCGCTTCCTCACGGGCGCGGGTCGGGTGGAGCCGTGGCGGGCGGCGGCGTGAAGCGGCCACGCGACGCCGACAGCACGGCGCGCCTCCCCGACGCCGACCTCGCCGGCCTGGCGATCGGCGCGCTGGTCGAGCGCGGGCCGGGCGGGCACCCGCCGCCGCGCGCGGAGGTGGACGCCTTCCTGGGCGGCCGCGAGTTCCCGCTCGTGGAGGGTGCGAGCGTCACCTTCGCGTTCCGCGGCGAGGCGGACGAGGTGCACCTGCGCCACTGGGTGTACGGGCTGCCGAGCTCGGTGCCCCTTCGGCGTGTGCCGGGGACGGACCTCTGGTACCACGTGCTCGAGCTCCCCGAGGGATCGCGCGTCGAGTACAAGCTCGAGGTGGCCCTCGGGCGCGACGTGCAGTGGATCCAGGACCCGCTCAACCCCCACGTGGCCCGAGATCCGTTCGGCGCGAACTCCGTGGCGCACGGCCCCGGCTACGAGGTCCCCGCGTGGACGCAGCCCGATCCGAGGGTGCCCGAGGGCTCGCTCGAGGAGCGCGTCTTCCACAGCGAGGCGCTCGGCGGATCGCGCCAGGTGACCCTCTACCGTCCGGCGCGCTTCCGCGAGACGCGGCGCTACCCCCTCCTGCTCGTCCACGACGGCGGGGACTACCTGCGCTACGCCGGGCTCAAGACCGTGCTCGACAACCTCATCCACCGGCTGGAGATCCCCGGCCTGGTTGCGGCGCTCATGCACCCGCCCGACCGCATGGAGCAGTACCGCGCCTCGGAAGCGCACGCGCGCTACCTGACGGAGGAGCTCGTCCCGCAGCTCGAGCGCGCCCTCCCGCTCGTGGGGGCCCCGGAGGGGCGCTGCCTCATGGGCGCGAGCTTCGGGGCGGTGGCGTCGCTGGCCGCGGCGGTGCACCATCCCGGCTTCTATGGGCGCCTGCTCCTCCAGTCCGGGTCGTTCGCCTTCTCGGACATCGGCGAGCACGGGCGCGAGGCGGTGTTCGACCCCATCGCCGACTTCGTGAACGCGTACCGGCGCGCGCCGTCGGCGGTGAGCGAGAAGGTGTTCGTGAGCTGCGGCACGTACGAGTCCCTCATCTACGAGAACCGCTCGCTGGTGCCGCTGCTGCAGCGCACCGGCATGGAAGTGCGCTTCGTCGAGGCGAGGGACGGGCACAACTGGGAGAACTGGAGGGACCGGCTCAGGGAAGGACTGTCGTGGCTCTTCCCCGGGCCCCTGTGGCTGGTCTACGAGTAAGCCTGGAACAGGAGTCGGCATGGCGGACGTGACGAAGAGGATCGGGCTCTCCCTGGGCGCGGACATCTGCTGGCCGATCGCGTTCACGGAGATCCTGAAGCACCTGGACCTCGCGATCCCCATGGGCTCCGAAACGGTGCGCTTCCACGTCGAGCGGATGACGATCGACCCCTTCGACATCCGCGAGCCGAAGCGCTACGACGTGGTGGTGGACCGGCTCACGCACTGGTACAACACGCGCCGAGAGTGGATCAAGAAGGCGGTGATCCTCGACGACGTGTACGTGTTCAACAACCCGTGGTCCGTGCAGTCGTTCGAGAAGCTGACCACGTACGCGGGGATGGTACGGCTCGGCTTCCCCATCCCGGAGACGTGGCTCGTGCCGCCCCACTCCTACGAGCCCGTCGAGGACCTCGAGGTCACGCTCAGGAGCTACGCGCGCCACTTCGACCTCGGCGCCATCGGGAAGAAGCTCGGCTATCCCATCTTCATGAAGCCCTACGACGGGGGCGGCTGGCGCGCGGTCACCCGCCTCGAGGACGAGTCGGCGCTGCGCGAGGCCTACGACAAGAGCGGCAAGCTGGTGATGACGCTCCAGGCGGCGGTCCACCCCTTCGACCGCTTCGTGCGCTGCATCGGCCTCGGCCCGCAGACGCACGTCGTGCTGTACGATCCGAAGGCGCCCCTGCACGACCGCTACACCATGCAGCACGACTTCCTCTCCGAGGAGGAGCGCTACCTGATCGACGGGATGACGCTCGTCATCAACAGCTTCTTCGGTTGGGACTTCAACTCGTGCGAGCTCCTGCACAAGGACGGGGTCTGGCACCCGATCGACTTCGCCAACCCCTGCCCCGACTCGCAGGTCACCTCGCTCCACTACCACTTCCCCTGGCTCATCAAGGCGAACCTGCGCTGGTGCCTCTTCGCGGCGGCGACGGGGCGCACGGTGAGGCCGATCGACTGGCACACGTTCTTCGAGGTGGTCGAGGAGGGGATGACGCTCAGAGAGCGCATCGACGCGCTCCTCCCGCTCGTGCGGGCGCGGTTCGACACGGACGCCTTCGAGGAGTTCTGTGCGACGCACCTGGGGCACCTCGACGAGGTCGCGCACGCGTGGTTCGGCACGGACGACGCGCGCGAGGCCGTGCGCCGGAAGGTGGCCGCGCTGTTCCCGCCCCACGAGGTCGAGGCGTTCACCGGGCTCTTCTTCGACCGGGTCCAGAAGTGGCGGGCCGACGACGCGTCGGGGGTGCGCCCATGAAGGAACGGTCGAGCTGGTACTCCCAGCGGGTGGAGCGCGACGTGACGTTCGTCCGCTGGGGGACGTTCGGCATGCCGCTCCTCATCTTCCCCACGGCCGGGGGAGACGCGGAGGAGATCGAGCGCTTCCACATCATCGAGACGGTGAAGGACCACGTGGAATCCGGTCGCATCAAGATCTATTCGTGCGACAGTGTGTCGGGTCGGGCGCTCCTGGCCGAGGAGGGCTCGCCGCAGCATCGCATGTGGCTCATGAACCAGTTCCAGGAGTTCGTGCGCCAGGAGCTGGTGCCCGCCATCTGGACCGACTGCCGCACCGAGGGGCTCCCGATCGCGGTGGCCGGGGCGTCCATCGGCGCGTTCCACGCGCTCGCGGCGGTGTGCCGCTACCCCGACGCGTTCAGGAAGGCGCTGTGCATGAGCGGCACGTACGACCTGCAGCGCTTCGTCGACGCGCCCCCGACGGACGACTTCTGGTATGCGTCGCCGGTACACTGGCTCGAGGACTTCCGGGACGAGGGCCACCTCGAGGCGCTGCGGAAGCACTTCGTCATCTTCGCCTCCGGGCAGGGGCGCTCGGAGGACATCACCGAGAGCTGGCGCGCGGCGCACGTGCTCGGGCAGAAGGGCGTGCCCAACCGCGTCGACGACTGGGGCACGCAGTGGGACCACGACTGGCCCACCTGGCGCAGGATGCTGCGCGTGTACGTGTCGGAGCTGTTGGCGCCCTGAGTCGGCCCCGCGGGGTCCCTCGACGAGCGCCGGCCGAGCGCGATTGCGTCGGTCGCTCCGACCGCACTAACCTCCCGCGCCGCGGAGCGCTCCGTACCCGTCGGTACGGCCGTGGCACGGAGCGCTCTCGATTCCCTCCCAGGAGGTGCAGCGTGGACACGACCGAGTTCAACAAGCAGTGCTGGGCGCAGGAGTACGGGCTGTTCCGCAAGGCCATCGAAGCGGCGTCGGCCGACAATCTGGACTGGAAGCCGGACGACAAGGCCCGCTCCACACGCCGGCTGATCGGCCACATCATCGGCCACCTCCAGGACCTGAGCGAGCTGGCCGACGACGGCGTGATCCACCACAGGAACGAGGTCGCGTTCGACACGCTCGACGACGCCCTGGAGCTCTTCGACACCTCCTACAAGGAGATGCAGGCCAGGCTCGCGACGCTGGACGCCGCGGGGTGGGCCACGCCCGCCGACTTCCTCGCACCCGGCGACTTCCTGATCATGAACGCCCCGAGGGAGCAGCTCGTGTGGCTGATGCTGTTCGACGCCATCCATCACCGCGGGCAGCTCAGCACCCATCTGCGGCCCGCCGGGGGACGGGTGCCCGCCCTGTACGGGCCCTCCGCTGACGAGGGGATGGGCGGGGACCACTGACCCCGCGCCCGTGTCTCCACCGGCGTCGCTCGCGCTCGGCGAGCCGACGCCGGTGGGGCATCGGGGCCCGGAGGAGTGCCGCCCCCGACATCCTTGCCGCCTGCCGCGCGTATACCCTACCGTGCCTCCGGGCCGCCCCGGCCCGCATCCCTGCTCCGGACGTCGTCGATCATGAGAAGCGCCAGCCTCCGCCGGGCGTCGCTCCCCCTCCTCCTCGCGTGCGTCGCGGGTTGCGGGGGCGACGGTCCGGGTACCACCGAGCCCGACCCTCCGCACGCGGCGAGCGTGACGCTCTCGGAGACGTCGCTCGCCCTGACCTACCTGAATCAGACGGCGAGCCTCAAGGCCACGGTCAAGGACCAGTTCCAGAAGGCGTTCACCGCGCCCGTGACCTGGTCGAGCGCGGACGCCTCGATCGCCAGCGTGTCCGGGGGCGGCGAGGTGAAGGCGATCAAGAACGGGACGACCACGCTCACCGCGACAAGCGGGAGCCTGTCCGCCACGGTCAACGTGACCGTGCAGCAGGTGGCCACCGGTGTCCAGACGGTCTCGGGCGCCGGGCAGACCGGCACGGTCGGCGAGGCGCTGCCCGAGCCCGTCGTGGTGCGTTCGCTGGACGCGGGGGGCTCGGCGGTGGCCGGGGCGAGCGTCACGTTCGCCGCGGGGGGCGGCGGTTCGACCGATGTGGCCCAGGCGACGACGGACGCGGGGGCCCTCGCGTCCTCGACGTGGACGCTCGGGACGAAGGCCGGCGCGCAGCAGCTCGCCGCGATGATCACCGGGTCCACATCGGGCCAGACGCAGGTCACGGCCACGGCGCTGGCGGGCCCTCCGAGCGCCCTGGCGAAGGTGTCCGGAGACGCACAGATCGCGCCCGTCGACTTCCCCGTGGGGGAGCCGGTGGTGGTGTCGCTGAGCGACGCCTTCGGGAACCCGGTCGCGGGTGGGGTCTTGTCGTTCGCGGTGACCGGTGGCGGCGGATCCGTGACCCCCGACGAGGCGTCGACCGCTGCCGACGGTAAGGCCCAGGCGACCTGGACGCTCGGCTCCGGCCTCGGGGCCAACACGCTCTCCGTCGGCGCGAGCGGCCTGGCGTCGGTGGAGTTCAGTGCGACGGCGGCGGCACCCAAGGCCGACCTCGAGCCCGGCGCCGTCGTCACGTCGCCCGCGAACCCGACCACGCTCGAGAGCGTCGAGGTCTCCACGACGGTGACCAACGTCGGGTACCTCCCGGTGGACGCGGGCATCCCGGTCCGCCTCCTGGTAGACGGCGCCGAGGCCGGAGCCACGACGCTCCCCGCGCTCGATGTGGGCGAGGGGGCGGAGGTGTCGTTCGCGCTCGGGCCGTTCGCCGCGGGTGCGCACACGCTGCGCGTGGTGGTCGACCCCGACGGGGCGCTGGACGAGTGGGACGAGACGAACAACGAGGCCCAGCGCGCGACGGACGTTCCGGCCACCACGCCGATCACGGCCGGCACGCCCGTCTCCGGGATCTCCGCCCAGGAGGGTGTCGAGCTCCTCTATGCCCTGGAGGTGCCTCCGTCCTCGCCCGGGACGCTCGAGGTGAGGCTGTCCGGGGGCACCGGGGACGTGGACCTGTACGTGAATCACGGGAGTCGGCCGTCGAAGCGGGACGACTACCAGTGTCAGTCGGGCAACCCCACGACCACCGAGCGCTGCGTCATCAATGCGGCCGAGCCCGGCACCTACTACATCCTGCTGCACGCCTTCACGACGTTCAGCGGCACGACGCTCGTGGCGAACACCGGGCTGCCGGTGATCCCCTACGACATCGAGATCGTCTTCATCCACCACGGCACGGCCGCCCAGGACGCCGTCTTCCAGCAGGCCGCCGACGCCTGGATGCGCATCATCCCCGGCGACATCAGCGACTTCGACTTCTCCGCCTCGCCGGTGGCCGCCGGGCAGTGCATCACGGGCCAGCCGCTCCTGAACGGCATGATCGACGACATCAGGATCTACGTGGACATCGTCGACATCGACGGTCCCCAGGGGACGCTGGCCCAGGCCGGCCCCTGCTTCGTGCGCGGGCTCGGGCAGTTCCCGATCGTGGGCGCCATGCAGTTCGACTCGGCGGACATGGACGACCTCGCCGCGGCGGACGAGCTCCTGCCGGTGGTCGAGCACGAGATGGGGCACGTGCTGGGGATCGGCACGATCTGGGATCGTCTCGAGCTCCTCCGGAACCCCTCCCTGCCGGCCAACCAGGGCGCGGACACCTACTTCGCCGGTGAGCGCGCGATCGCCGCGTTCGACGCGGCGGGCGGCGGCAGCCACTACACGCTCGGCAACAAGGTGCCGGTGCAGAGCACGGGCGGCGAGGGCTCCGCCGACGGCCACTGGCGCGAGTCGGTGCTCGGTACCGAGCTGATGACGCCGTTCTTCAACGGTGGAGCGAAGAATCCGCTCAGCGCGATCACCATCGAGTCGCTCGCGGACCTCGGCTACACCGTGGACGTCACGCAGGCCGAGCCCTTCTCCGCCGTCTACAAGGCACCGCCGCCCGGCGCCGACACCGGCCGTCTGATCGACCTGGGCGGGGACCTGAGGCGCGGGCCCATCTGGGTGATCGACCCGAAGGGGAGGGCCCGGGAGGCGCCGGGGCGCTGAGGAGGCCCCCGACGCGCTCCCGGGGGTGTGGCGGTCGGCTGCACGCCGCCACGCTCCCCGCGCGTCTCACTCCGGGAGGTTCATGCCCTGCATGAGCTCCCGAAACCGCGCGTCGTCGTGCAGGAAGCCGAACGCCGGATGCACGCCGAGGTACGGCATGGTCGGATCGTGCTCCCGATACGCACGCTCCAGCCAATCGAGCGTGTTGTCGCGCTCACCCGCGGCCGCGTACCAGATCGCCACGTCCCACGCCGCCACGAAGGGAGTCTTCGTGCTCGCGGTCCCCGCGCGCGCGGCCTCCAGGTCGGCCACGGCACGCACCGCGTCCTCGTAGCCCGCGCGTCGGTACCCCTCCTCCAGCGCGGCCGCGATCGTCGAATCGCCCGACGCGGCGGTCCACTGGCGAAGGACCGGATACGCCTCCGCGTGGCGCCCCGACAGGTGCAGCTGGAGCCAGAGCAGCCACAGGGCGGAAGGGTTGCCGGGGGAACGGTCCAGCGCGGACCGGTAGAGCGCGATCGCGTCGTCGTAACGGCCGAGCATCGTGAGCGTCGCTCCGTCGATCCAGGCGAGCAACGGATCGAGCGGGTCGAGCTCGCGGGCCCGCTCCAACTGTCGGAGGGCCTCCTTCGGCCGTTGGAGGATGCAGAGGAGGTGCGCGTAAAAGGCGCGCGCTTCGGCATAGTCGGGGCGGAGCGCAATGGCACGCCGGAACTCCCGCTCTCCTCCGATCCAGTCCCACTCCCCGTAGACCTTCGCTTCCGCCAGGGCGTGATGCGGCTCGGCCAGCGTGCTGTCCAGGGCCAGCGCCCTGTACGCGGCCGCCTCCGACGGCGGCGACGCCTCCTGAGGCGTGAAGTACGCGCGCTGCCGCCCGATCGTCCAATAGGTGCTGAGCCCCGCCCACGCCAACGCATAGCTCGAGTCGACCGCGAGCGCGCGCTCGAAGTAGTCCCGCGCCGTCTCGAGGTCCGCCCGGGTCGGGCGGTGGACGTACGACTGTCCCTTCAGGTACAGATCGTACGCTTCCGGATCCACCGGCCGGCGGCGCGGCCCCTGGCCTCGTTCGGCGAGCGCCGGATCGATCGCGCCGGCGATGCCGTGGGCGACGTCCACCGCGAGCGAGGGCAGTCCGGTGAGCGCGGCGGCATAGGGGTGCGACCAGACGTACTGCTGGGTGCGCGCGTCGACCAGGCGGGCCTCGACCCTGACGCTGTCGCTCGAGCGGGTGAGGGACGCCTCCACGAGCGCGTCGACCCCGAGCTCGCGACCGATTTCACGAACGGGCTTGTCGCCTTGCCGGTACTGCAGCACCGAGGTTCGCGCGATCACTCCGAGTCCCTCGTCCGCGAGCTGCGAGATCACCGCCTCGTGGATACCCTCGGCGAGGTAGACCTGACCGGGGTCGAGCGTCGGCGCGTCGAAAGGGAGGACCGCGAAGCGGCGGATGGCCGAGGCCCCGGGACCGGCGAGCCGCCAGAGGCCGATGGCGAGAGCCACCACGCCCAACACGGCCGCCGCCGCCCACCCGCCGCGGCGCGACGGCGCACGTCGGTTCCCACTGGCAGCCAATTCCTCCGCGTCCTCCGCGCGCCCGCGTGCGAGGGCCTCGGCGAACGCATCGGCCGTCTCGAAGCGATCGACCGGGACCTTGGAGAGCGCGCGCTCGACGGCCCGCTCCATCCCGGGCGGAACGCTGGGTCGGAGCGTACGCAGCGGCGGGACGGGGTCCACCACGTGACGCGCCATCAACGCCTGCGACGAGGAACCCGAGAAGGGTGGCTCGCCCGCGAGCATCTCGTACGCCACGCAGCCCAGGCTGTAGACGTCGCTCCGCCCGTCGAGGCGTCGCTCGGCGCCCACCTGCTCCGGGCTCATGTAGGCGGGGGTGCCGATCGCGAGACCCGTCGCGGTGAGCCGCTCGGCCCCGGCGGCGTCGACCGCCTGGGCGATGCCGAAATCGGCGACGATGGCCTGGCCCGCCGTCAACAGGATGTTCTCCGGCTTGATGTCCCGATGGACGATCCCCTTCCGATGGGCCACCGAGAGCGCGGCGGCCGCGGCGCGTACGATCGTGACCGTCTCTTCGAGCGACAGCTGTCCGGCCCGGTCGAGGCGCTCGCGCAGGCTCTCGCCGTCGACGTAGGGCATCACGTAGAAGAGGAGCCCGCCGGCCGCGCCGGAGTCGTAGAGCGGCAGGATGTTCGGATGGGTGAGGCGGGAGGCGATCTCGATTTCCTTCAGGAAGCGCTCGGGACCGATGGAGAGGCCCACCTCCGGATCGAGCACCTTGACGGCGACGTGGCGACCATGCTTGTGGTCGGTCGCGAGATAGACGGTCGCGACTCCACCTCGCCCCAACTCCCGCTCGATGGTGTATCGGTCGCCGAGGGCCGAAGCGGTGCGGCGCTCCAGATCGTCCATCGTCCCGAATATGCGGTGCGCCGCCCGGAGGCGCGAGTTGGAGCCGGCCCGGGCCGGGCGCAACCCCGTCGAGCCAGCGAAGCCCTGGCTGCGCTCGCCGGTCGCCGATTCGAATCCAGGGAGAAGAACGAAGGCCCGCGGCTGAGCCGCGGGCCCCAATCGGGGCGGCCGGATTCGAACCGGCGACCCCCTGCTCCCAAAGCAGGTGCGCTACCGGACTGCGCCACGCCCCGAAAACCACTCTACGATAGCGACGTAGGCCCCTTCATTGGGTGGGGAAGGAACCCAAACTGTGCCAAGAACTCGAATCCGACCAAACACCCCATCTTCCCTGGATAGATGGGGCACTCCGCGCGCAACGGAAACGATGGGCGGGCACCTGCTCCGGGTCAAGGCACGGAGGAGGCGGGGACGGTGGGGGAAGGCCTCCGCTGGAGGGCATGTGTCTTCGGGTGCAGGCCGGACGTCCTCGGCCGCCTTGCCCCTTCGCGCCCCAACTGTGGTCACCGGTAGCGCCTTTCGGCGGAAGCGCTTCTTCCGGTAGCTTTATAGGTGCGAGCGTGTCGATCACGGAGTGCGCTGTGGAGAAGCAGAAGAAAGAGCCGAAGGCCCGACCAAGCCAGACCGCGGTCAGGTTCGGCCGCCCTCGAGAGAAACGCCGGAGGACAAGATCACCTCGGTAGCCGGCCGTCTCGACACGCGGCCGTTGAGCCGCCACCGCATCGCCGTCATCCCGGGCGACGGTATTGGAGCTGAGGTCGTCCCGGAAGGAGTGCGCGTCCTCGAGGCCGCGGGCAGCCGTTTCGGGATCTCCTTCGCCTGGGACGAGCTCGACTGGGGGTGCGACCGCTACCGCCGCACCGGCCGCTTCATGCCTGAAGGGTCCCTGGAGGGTCTCCGGGAACATGGCGCGATCTACCTGGGCGCGGTGGGGTTCCCGGGCGTTCCGGATCATGTCTCCCTCTGGGGGCTGCTGATCCCGATCCGACGGGCCATGCACCAATGGGTCAACTTGCGTCCCGTCCGGCTCCTCGAGGGTATCCGCAGCCCGCTTCGGGGCCGCGGACCCTCGGACATCGACTTCGTCGTAGTCCGCGAGAACAGCGAGGGCGAGTACTCGCAGCTCGGCGGCCGATACGAGGAGGGAACGGAGGAGGAGCGGGTCGAGCAGGTCAGCATCTTCACGCGCAGGGGCGTCGATCGCATCCTCCGGTACGCATTTGACTTGGCGCGCTCGCGTGCGGACAAGCACGTTACCTCGGCCACCAAGTCCAACGGCATCATCCACACGATGCCTTATTGGGATGAGCGCTTCCGTGCCGTGGCCGCCGACTATCCCGATATCCGCGCTGACCAGTTCCACGTCGACATCCTGTCGGCCAATTTCGTCCTACACCCGGACTGGTTCGACGTGGTGGTAGGGAGCAACCTCTTCGGCGACATCCTCTCGGATCTGGGGCCGGCGGTCGCGGGCACGATCGGCATCGCTCCGTCGGCCAACATCAACCCCGAGCGCGAGTACCCGTCGATGTTCGAGCCCGTGCACGGCTCGGCGCCGGACATCGCAGGTAAGGGAATAGCCAATCCCATCGGCCAGATCTGGTCGGGCGCCCTGATGTTGGAGCACTTGGGCCACCCCGACGCCGCGGGGGCGGTAGAGCGGGCGATCGCGGCGGTGGTGGCGGAGCCGGAGCTGCTCACGCGGGACATGGGCGGCAAGGCCAGCACGGCCGAGCTGGGCACCGCGGTGGCGGAGTCGGTTCGAGATGCGTAGCGACCTGACGCCGGGCCGCTCAGCCACCGGCCGCGGGTATGATCATCTCGTCCAGGATGCGATAGACGTTCAGGTAGTGCGCCCACCGATCTGGATTGTGTTCTTCATCCCACGCAGAGGTGGTGACGACCACCATCTGGAGGTCGGGGATGACGAACACCAACTGCCCTCCGTACCCGAGCGCCACGAAGGTCTCGTGGCCGGCCGAGCCCCGCCGCCACCACAGGTATCCGTACCCGGTGTGGTTCATCCGCTTGTAGTGCTCGGACGTCCACGTCTCGGACACGATCCCCCGATGCGGATTCTCGTAGTTCGCATGAACCTGCTCGCGCGTCGATTCCTCGACCCACTCGGCGGGCACGATCTGTCGGCCGTCCCACACGCCACCGTCGAGGTATAGCTGTCCGAACCGTGCCAACTCGCGCGCAGTGAAGTGCATCTCTGATCCACCGATCGGGATGCCGGTGGGATCACGGTCCCAGCGATGCACCTCGATGCCGAGCGGTGCGAACAGCCAGCGATCGGCGAATTCGCGCGTATCCATCCCCGTCGCTCGCTCGAGGATTGCCGAAAGGGTGTGGGTCCCCGCGGTGGCGTAGATGAACTCCTCGCCCGGTCGCGCGACGAGTGGCAACTCCAGGTAGAAGCGGACGTAGTCGCTGCTCCAGAACCACGCCCAGAAGATCAGCTCGTTTTCTTCGAACGCGAATCCGGCGGTGTGAGTGAGGAGGTGTCGCACGGTCACGCGGCGTCGGAGCGAGTCGGTCAGGAGCCGGTTGGCGGACCACCCTACCAGCGTGTCCGAAAGGGGCGTGAAATACTCGGGAAGGAAGTCCGAGATCGGCTCGTCCACGTTCTTGATGTAACCCTCGCGGATCGCGATGCCGACTAGCGCCGAGAGGATGCTCTTGGAGACCGACTTGACGTTGTACGCGGTGTCCTGACGGGCGCCGTGGAAATACCGCTCGCCGACCAGGAATCCGTTCTTCATGACCAGCAGGCTGTACAGGGGGCCGAGCTTCGCTGCCTCGGCGTATGCCTCCGCGAGACGGACCGAATCGACCCCCTGCGCCTGCGGTGAGGACGTCTCCTGCGGACGCACGTTCCGCTCCACCGCTTGCGCGCACGCCGCTGGCGGGTGGGTCGCCGGGCCGCCGACGGCGAACATTGACGAACAGATGCCGAGGGACGCCAGGGCCCTCCACGTGCGCTTCTCCATGTGCGTCGTCCTCCTTGCGGCTCGGGCCTAGAGGCTCGGGGCCTCCTCAAGTAGGTGGGCCGTGATCTCCGCGGGCTTCGAGCCCCAGGTGTTCATGAACACGATCGCGGCGAGGCCCTCGTCCGGGAGTAGCCGAATGTCGGTGTTGATGCCGGGGTCGCTCCCGCCGTGCCCCCATAGCACCTGTCCGCGTACGACTCCGTCGCCGTACCAGTCGAGGCCCTGCGGCCGGCGGTCGTTGACCCCGCTGTCGCGAAACATCTCCCGGATCGTACGCTCCTGGAGGATGCGCCGGCCGGCCAGCGTTCCACCGTTCAGGTACGCACGCGCGTATCGCGCTAGTTGGCGCACGCTCGTCCGCAGGAAGCCGTCGGGGAAGTTCGGGTGGTTGTAGAGGCAGTTGGCGTGGTAGCCGTCGCCGGCGGGAACAACCGCGCCGACATCCTCGCGGATCACGCCCAAGGGACGCCCGCCCCAGGTCGGGCTGAGGACCTTACCGCCTTCCGACCAAGTGTAGGGCACCACGTGGCGAGATTCGTCGATGTCGGCCAAGTACCAGGAGGTCTCGTCCATCTCCAGGGGCTGGAAGATGCGCGTCCGGCAGTACTGCGCGAACGGCGTTCCCGACATTCTCTCTACCGCGTACGCGAGAACGCCGAACGCGACGTTGTTGTACTCCCACCGCTCTCCGGGCGCCCAAGGATGGAAGTTGTCAGCCGCGTCGTAGTACGCCCCGCCCGGCTTCAGGTAGCCCACGATCCAGTCGCCGAGTGCGACCTTCGGATCTCCGCACTGGTACATGCGTGCGTACCACTCTCCGTCCTTGATCGACGAGACGTGTGTGAGGAGGCGCCGGAATGTGATCGGCACCTCTGGGTGGGCCGGGTTGCGGAGCTGGAAGCCAACGTAGCCGGACACGTCGTCGTCGAGCTGAAAGCGGCTCTCCTCCCACTGCTGCATGAGCGCCGTGGTCGTGAACGTCTTCGAGATAGAGCAGATGTTCTGGAGGGCGTCCGGCGTCATTGGGATCTGCCGCTCCAGATCGGCGTATCCGTACGCGTTCATCCACAACGTCTGGTCCCGCCGCACGATGCACGCCGCGAGGCCCGCGATGTGGTGTGCCTCCATGCGCTGCCTCAGGAAGGCGTCGAGGTCCGACGGCCCTTGCGACGCCATCCGGACCAGCCGCTCACTCAGCAGGTGGCCCCCTCCTGCGATCAGGGCCCCCGAGGACAGGAGAAAGGTGCGTCGGTCGACCCCAGGCTTTCTGTCCATGCGGTGCACCTCCCTTCAGCCAAGGTGGATGACCACGGTCTTGAGCTCACTCATCTCCTGAATGGCATACCTCGGACCTTCCTTTCCCATGCCGCTGTCCTTCAGTCCGCCGTAAGGCATGAGGTCCGCGCGCCACCCGGGGCCCCAATTGATGTGCAGATTCCCGGAATGGACCCTTCGTGCGAAATCCATGGCCCAACCGATATTCTCGGTGAAGATACCTGCCGCGAGTCCGTACACCGTGTCGTTCGCGAGTGCAATCGCGTCCTCCACATCGTCGAACCGCGTGACCGCAACCGCCGGTCCGAACAGCTCATCGCAAGATATACGCATTCCGGGAGACACGTCGGCGATCACCGTCGCCTGGTGCATTGTGCCTTCGTGGGCTCCGCCCACCGCCACACGGGCACCGCCCTCAACGGCCTGGCCGATCCAAGAGGCCACGCGCTCCGCGTCGGCTTCCCGGATCATCGGGCCCATGCGCACACCCTCGTCGAGCGGATTGCCGGTGGCGATTCCCTCGACCTGGGGCACCAGCGCGTCGAGATAGTCCCCATACGCTCGGTCCTGGACCAGAACCCGCTGCGTAGAGATGCACACCTGGCCGGCGTTTACGAAGCCAGTGACAGCGGTTGCGGCAGCTGCCTTGGCCAGGTCTGCGTCGGGCATGACGATGAGCGGCGAGTTCGAGCCCAACTCCATCGTGACCTTCTTGAGCCCCGCGACCCGGCAGATGTCCTCCCCGATGTCGCGGCTTCCTGTGAAGGTGATCTTCCGGACCCGCGCGTCTCCACAGAGCGCTCGCCCGATCGATCCGCCCGGGCCGGTGACGCACTGGATACCGTCGGCGGGCAGCCCGGCCTCCAGTAGGATCTCCGTAAGCTTGAGCGCTGAAAGGGGCGTATCGCTCGCCGGCTTCACGATCACTGCGTTTCCGGCCGCAATCGCGGGGCCTACCTTGTGGCACACGAGGTTGAGGGGGTAGTTGAACGGAGAGATCGCGACCACGACGCCGCAGGGCACCCTCAGCGTGAAGCCGAGCTTGCCTGTGGCTCCCGGGGCCGCGTCGAGCGGCAGCGTCTCACCGTACAGGCGCTTCGCCTCCTCCGCGGAGAGCGCGATGGTCTGGATGGAGCGCTGCGCCTCTCCACTAGCCTCGAGTAGCGTCTTTCCCTCCTCGAGGGTGATGGTCCTCGCAAGGTCATCGGCTCGGGCCTCCATCAGCCGAGCGGCGCGGTCGAGAATCCGGTAGCGCTCGTACGCTGGAAGCGCCGCCATCACCGCGGCACCGCGCACCGCCGAGGCCAGCGCTTGCTCCACATCCTCCAGCCCAGCGCGAGGCACGACGTCGACTGTGGATCCGTCGAAGGGGTTGCGCACTTGCATGTGGTCGCTGCGGTCCACCCACTCCCCCCCTATGTACATCTTCATGCCTTCACCTCCTCGGAGCCCGCGCCATGCGGGCGTGAAGCGTCCAATCCCCCACTCGCACCCAACCCCAGCGGCTCAGCGTATTCGCCGAGAATGAGGCTCGCCTGTTGGGTGCGGCCTCCCCTGGCTGTCACGCGCCGGCGTATGCCCATGGCGAAGACCACGCCCAGGGTGGCCCACATGAGCACGATCAGCCACTCCTGTGGCCACACGAGCGCCGAGGGGCTGCCCGGCAGGTAGAGGAGTACGAAGAACAGGGTCGCAAGCAGGGCGAGCACCCCGACCACCGAGGGCAAGGGCGTCCGGTAGGGTCGCGGCAGGTTCGGATGCCTTCTGCGCATCCCCAGGAATGCGACCGCGACGAGGAGGTAGCCGGCTACGGCGGCGAGACTGCCGGCGTCCGCCAGCCAGACCAGAGCCCTCCGGCCGAAGAATGGCGCGAGGATCGACACCGCCGTGATCAGGACCACCGTCCAGGTTGGCGATCCGTAGCGGGGATGCAATCGCGAGAACGCCGAAGGGAGCATTCCACCCCTCGACATGGCGAAGAGTAGTCGCGACGCGCCGATGAAGAAGGCGTTCCAACTGTGATGATCCCCATCAGGCCGCCGAACACGAGGACGCGGCCGCCCCATCGGCTTCCGTACGCCAGGCTCATCGCGTCGGCAGGCGCGAGCTCGCGGTTCATGCGTGCCGTCTCGTCGAGTGTGATCCCCACGGTCCACTGGACCAGGAAGTACCACACGAGCGCGATCGCGATCGAAAGGAGAATGAGTTTCCCGACGGCCCGGAAGGGGATGTTGATCTCCTCCGAGATCTGCGGGATCACGTCGAACCCCAGGTACAGGAAGGGCGTCAGGATGACGACTCCGAAGAACCCGCCCGCACTCGTGAACATCGGTGTCAGGTTCGCAGTGTGCCCGCGCACGCTTCCGCCGATGAAGAACGACAATCCGACAAGGAACAGCAGCGTCGTTGCCGTCCACTGGAGAAAGGCGGCCATCTTGATGCCGAAGTGGTTTACGAGCCCGATGGCGATGGCACCCGCCACGCCAACAGCAACCCAGGTGCCGCGCACATCCGATCCGGCGATGGTCCAAAGGTGCCCGACCGCGAAGCCAGGGGCGAGATACGTTACCACCGTGGGCAACGCGACAGACTCGAAGGCGCAGACCGAGAGGTATGCGAGCACCAGCGCCCACCCACACACGTAGGAGGTGCGGGGTCCGATGCCCGCGTAGGTGAAGGCGAGCTCACCGCCGGCGCGCGACAGTGCCGACGTCAGCTCCGCGTAGGTCAGGCCGACGAATAGGACCATGATCGCGCCGACCACGAAGGCGAGCGCCGAGCCGAGCGTTCCAGCGCGATCGATCATCTCCCCCGAAAGCACCACCGATCCCCACCCGATCATCGCTCCGAAGGAGATCGCGAGGACGTCCCGCCGGCCCAGGATCTTTCGGAGCTGGACCGGAGGGCCGCCCGCAGCGGAGTCAAGCGCCGCCGGTCCCGCGCTAGAGGGAGTCACAGACCTCTCCGATGGCCGTGTCGAGCGCGGTCACGATCTCGTCGGCCTGCATCGCAGTCAGGATCAGGGGCGGCGAGAACGTCAGAACGTCCCCTACGTTTCGGAAGATCACGCCGAGATCGTGAACGCGCCTTTGAACGCGACCGCCGATCGTTCCGGGCTTCTCGAACGGCTTCCGCGTCTTCCTGTCCTCGACCAGCTCTACCCGGGCAAGGAGACCGACGCCCCGGACGTCCCCTACGATCGGATGCCTTCGAGCGAATGCAGGCCGCGGACAAAGTGGGACCCAACCCTCACGGCGTTCCCGGGAAGGTCCTCGTCCTCGATGATCTTCAGGTTGGCGAGCGCCGCAGCGGCCGCCGTGGCGTGCCCGCTTAGGTGTTACCATGCCGGAACTCCCTCGCGGCGGACTCTTGCCGAGGTAGGCGTCATATATCCCCTCGCGGCAGAGCGTCGCCCCCATCGGGATGTACCCGCTGGTGAGCCCCTTTGCGAAGCACATGATGTCGGGCTGCACGCCGTACGTCCGGCACCCGAACCACGTGCCCGTCCGACCGAATCCCGTGATGACCTCGTCGGCGATGAACAGGACGTCGTACTCGTCGCAGATGTCGCGGCAGCGGCGGAGGTAGTCCTCCGGCGGGACGATGACCCCGCCCGCCCCCTGTACCGGCTCCGCAATGAACCCCGCGACGGTTTCCGGTCCCTCGAACTCGATGGCGCACCGCAGCGCCTCCGCGGCTGCCTCCGACACCTCCTCCTCCGAGAGGTTCGTCCGAAGGCGTTCCGGTAGCAGTTGGGCTCCGGGATGTGGCGGAACCCCGGCACCAGCGGCTCGAACTTCCGGCGGTTCAGCGAGATCCCGGAGGCCGAGAGTGCGCCGAAGGTCACGCCGTGATAGGAATTGTGCCGCGAGATGAACTTGTACTTCCCCTGCTGCCCGGTTCTTCCAGTACTGGCGCGCCATCTTGAGCGCCGTCTCCACCGCCTCCGACCCGCTGTCGGAGTAGAAGACCTTACCCATCCCCTCGGACCGGCAGCTCGAGGAGCAGCTCCGCCAGCTCGATGGCCGGGGCATTCGAGTAGCCCTGGAACATGCTGAAGAAGGTCATCTTCTGCATCTGCTCGTACGCGGCATCGGCGATCTCCTTGCGCCCGAAGCCCACGTTCATCAGCCAGAGGCTCGCGTGACCGTCGATGTAGCCCTCCCCTCGGAATCGTAGAGGTGCACTCCTTCGGCCCGCTCAAAGATCAGGGGACCCTCGTCACGCACGTGCTGCATCTGCTGGAAGGGGTCCACGGCGTGCGGATATGGGCTTGCCGAGGTCTCGTGGCATCGGTCATCGTTCGCCGTCTTGTTGGGATCGTCTTGTGAGGGGAGGTCACTGGGCCGGTCCACCACGGCCGGGATTACGTTGTCGTAGAGCAGGTCGATGGAATCAAGGACTTGGGCCTGTCATCGATTTTCCGCTCGTGAAGACCACGACCAGGTGGAGAGAGGGGATGGTGAAAGTGTACTGCCCGCCCCGCCCCCAGGCGTGTCGGATGTCGTTGGACAGTGCCCTGGGGTCACCGTTCCGATGAGGGGCGCAGCCACCACTGATATCCGAGGAGAGGTGCTCACGGCGTTCAAACGGTGTTTCACGGTCTCCTCGATCCAGGCCTGCGGCACCACTTGTTCGCCGTGCCACGCGCCGCCGTTATGTAGAGATAGGCGAACTTGGCCAGTCGCGAGCGCGGATGTTCAGCCCGCCCCGGTATGTGTCCAGTGCATCGGGTTCGCAGTATTCCGGTACCAGGCATGGACCGGGACCTAAGCGGGTCGAGGCGCTTTCGGGCGTACTCCTGTGCGTGCATCCCGCGGCATTCTCCAGGATCCCGACAGCAACACCGAGGCGCCGCTGCAGTAGTTGAAGCGCGTCCGGCGTCTGGACCATCGGGCGCTCCAGCACGTACCGCATCCGATCCGGGCGTAGCGAGCCGCCACACACATTCCGCGGATCGGAGTAAGGATAGGCGTTCTCGTTCCAGTCGATCCCATCGACATCGTCAGCACGTCGCGGAGGCGGATCTGCTTCTTGCGTGGGTCCTTCTCGAGTTCCCGGTACTCGGGAAAGAGCTTCTCGAGGGAACGTCCACCCTCAATGAGCCCTCGTCGATCGCGATCCCACGAGCGCGACGCCACGCTCTTCGTGACCGACTGGACCGTATGGATCTCCCACGTCCGCGCGGCTCGTAGTACCGCTCGACACCATGTACCCGTGCCGCACGACAAGAGCTGCTGGATGGCACCGAGCTCGCCGCGCTCTATCCGCTGGGAGAGAGCGTTGAACGCAGCGCATCCATTCCCTGCGACGCAGGAGCAGCCACGGCCCACCCGTCCCCGAGGTTCTCGGGGACATCCCGCACCCCGCCGTTGCACCCGTCGCGAGCCAAAGGCCCGGCAACATGCAGTCCGGTCGCAGCCGATCGCATCCTCTCCTCGGACGGATCACGATTCTCCCTCCCTCTCTCGAAACGACCTTCCCGCCGAGAACGGTGATGAGGACCTCGGTCCCCAGGATGTCCTCCGGCGCGACCTCCACAGTTTCCGGACAGCGCCACCAGATCGGCGAGGCGTCCGGGCTCGATGGTTCCTTAGACCTTCTTCACGGTGATGTTCGCGCTGTTGCGCGTGTATGCGGTGATGGCCTCGGCCATGGTGAGGCGTTCGTCCTCGCGTACACGCGGCCCGAGCGCCCCTTCGCGTCGTGGCCCCATAGAGTCCGGCATCGGTCCGATGGATCGTTGTCGCTCCTGAGGGCGACGAGATGCCTGACTGATGGGCGTCCTCAGAGAGTTGTTCTTCTAGCTTCTCCCTGCGGATTCTCGACGTAGCGGCTCTCAGGGTCGGGACCATGTGAAGTTCGGCTGCTGAGATAAGGATCCCGTAGTGCGCCGTCTTCTCCAGCGTCTCCGCCGCGGAGCACACGAAATGATCGAGGTAGTGGCGATGGTCCGGGCGGGACTCGTCGAGGACCCGAGCGAAGACGTCCACAGCGAGCTGGATGGCGGCATCCCCGATGGCATGATACCCGCACTGCCACCCTTCGTCGTCGCCGCCTTGTGGACGTGTAGAGATCGCCCCCAGATGTTCTGGAGCCCAAGTCGGTCGGCTGCCCGGGATACGGCTCCAACGTCCATGCAGCCGGGCCGGCAAACCGCCGTCGACCGAGAGCTTCACGGCCCCCACCGAACGCGCCCCCTCACCGTCACCAGTCTTCTGCCCGAGGCTCCCAGGCTAGCGAGTGCCTCCTCGACGGAAGCCCCACCGCTCTGGAGGCCGGGGAAGATCGGGAGCGAAGCACGGGGCAGATCCCCCCGCAGCTCCCCGTAGAGCGATTCCCAGGTGGCGAAATCCGCCGGGGAGACGCCAGCCACGTTGATGCTGGTGATTCCGAGTTCGAAAAGGTCTTTCAGATTCCGGATCAAGCTGGCGCGAAGCTCGTCCGGCGAACCGGGTGGCACCAGGCGGAGCACGAGGTCCAGCCGCTCACGGATGACTCCGTTCAGCCTACCATCCGTGCCCCGCTGATGATGCCCCCCTCCGGGTCACGGGTGCCCTCGTCGATGCCTGCGAGCTCCAGGGCACGGCTGTTGGCGACGATGCTGTGGCCCCCCGCACGTGCCAGGACGACCGGATTGCCCGGTGCCGCGGCGTCGAGGTCCGCGCGGAACGGGGGTCGCCGCTCCGTCACCAGCCCCTCGGCCCACCCCATTCCCGTGACCCATTCGCCCGGGCCTAGCTCCGCAGCCTTGCGCCGCACGAGTTCTTGGATTTCCGTGATGGACTGCGCGTGCGCGAGGTCGACGTAGCTCTGCGGGAAGCCGGTGATATGGATGTGGCTGTCGTTGAAGCCCGGAGTGACCAGACGGCCGCGGAGGTCGATTACGCGTTCGGCGGGACGCGGCCCAGCACCTCCTCCCCGCCCACCGCCACGATCCGGGCGCCCCTGATCGCAACGGCGGACTGCAGCCCCGCGGCCTCGTCAGCGGTGAAGACCACGCCGTTGTGAAGGACCAGGTCCACGGGCTCACGGGGGGTGCACCCCCCCGTGAGGAGCAACAAGGTAGCGCCGAGGACGCGGACGTCAGCGTCCATTTGGATTCCCGTCGCTCGCGATCCCCGGATACCGAGAGCACTGCCAGTCCCGGTATGCGCGCATGTCACTCAAGCACCGCCCCTTCAGGAACGAGACTCTCATGAGCGTTCGGGTTGGCGTCAGTCTCGATCCCGGGAATCGGGAAGCAACGGGCGTCTTGCCACTCGCCCCCGTTGGGGTACGCTGTGCCCGGCACAGGCACCAGCGGCACGTTGTAGCGCCGTATGTCGCCGAAGCGGTGACTCTCCAGGAAGAGCTCCGCCCGACGCTCGTAGATGATCTGATTCATGACTCCCTCCGGTGTCGCCGCGACATCGAACGCGGGCAAACCCGCGGCGGCATGGAGATCGTTGATGATGGCGACGGCCGCCGGCAGGTCATTCGCGGCCACGTCGGCCTCGGCGATGATGAGCTGAGCCTCGGCGTACCGAGCCATGGGAACGGAGGATTGATGTTTTCTGGAATACTTCTGGCCTGGCTCCGAGCATCCAACGAACCCCCGACCCGACCCCGCCGCTGTGCTAGTGCCCCTGTCGGACATGGGCACCCGCGGGTCATCGACGCCGTCGAACTGCAAACATGGATCGGTACGCGGGGTCGATGGTCGTCGCGTTCCCTTGGAGGTAGTCGAAGACCCTGTTATAGCGCCGAGGCGCCGCGGAGGAGAACTGGGCGCACCCGCACGAGATCCTGCTGGGACGTCCCGGGCCGCCTGGGCAGCGCCGGCCACGTCGCCCGCGTCCAGTCCGGCGCTCGCGCCATGCCCACTCGGGCCATGTTCACGAACTCGGCCGCGGCAGCCCCCGCCGTACCCCCCGACGAGATGGCGGTGCTGAATCGGTCCTCGGCCAGGGCGAAGATCTCAGACGGCTGCCGGGCGATCCCCACGTCCAACGGGACCTCGCGCATGCCTCCGGTGAAGCGTCAGGGCGGTATCCGGCGTACGCGGCCGCCTTGGCGACGTAGAAGGCGCGGTTCGGCACCTGGTCGTCGGTCGATCCGTCCAGCAGGTTCAGCAGGTTGTCTGCCTGCCAGCGCGCGGTGGAGAGCGGCCGATAGATGGGCGGCGTGGCCTCGTTGTAGGAATCGCAGGAGGTCCACACCCCCCTAAGCAGAGCCCAGCCCGCGCGTTTCCCATTGCCTCTTGTCCAGCATCTCTGCGGCGGGCTGGAGGAGTTGGTGATGAACACCTCGTCGCCCGCGATGCCCGCCGCCAGGATGTAGTTGCCCAGCGCGCACTCGAAGTCGGCCACCATACCCCCGGTGATCCTCTTCACGTTCTCCGGCACCTCATAGCTGCTCGCCGTAATACGGTCGTGGGTGTTGACGCTCACCAGAGGATCCAGGAGATCCCCCCAACCGCCGAGCGTCACGGAGAGAACGGCAGCGAGAGCCGCCGGGAGGCTTCGAGGGAGCGATCCTATTGTATCGCGCATGAGTCCACCCCTTCGGTTGCGGTCTTGTTCTTCCAGTCCATGTGGTCGTTCATGGCGTCACCTCCTCAGAACGTCAGCTGAAAGGTGGTCATGAACGAGCGCGGCAGAGGCACCGCCAGCTCGGTGTGCGCGCCCAACAGGTAGTTCACAGGCGTGTAGGTCTCGGGATCGAGACCATCGAAGCTCGTCCAAGTGTGCAGGTTCCTCCCCGCGACCGTGACGGACATGGCGCTGGCGCCGATCTTCCTGGCCCACGCGTCAGGGAGGCTGTAGTTGAGCGAGACCTCGCGCAGCTTCGTGAAGCCATTGTCCTGTAACTGCGTCCTGCTCGACGTAGTCGAGACCCTGGGTGCACTCCGCCACTTCCTTCGGATCATAGCGCTCTGGGTAGAAATTGAGTTCGGCATTGATAAGGGCGGAGCAGTTCCAGTACTTGATCGACTCGAAGAGCTGGCCACCGTACTTGAAGTCCAGGAGGGCCGAAAGCCGTAGTCGATCGAAAAGCGTGACCGACGTCGAGAAGGACCCAACCCAATCCGGGTACGGCTTGCCCACATAGAGGTACGGCGCACTGGCACAAGCTACCGCTGGGCCGCCCGGCATCACGCCCTGCTTGCCGGTCCCGCTGTCGCACATGAGGTTGACGGCTTTGCCGTTGGCATCCAACTCCGCGCTCACGATCTTCTTGCGGAAGTAGGCGTCCACCGGGAACCCCACCTGGTCGCGATTCGGGATCCAGCCCACTGGCAGGTAGTCGACGTCGACCCCCAGGTCCACCACCTCGTTGTGGTTCTTGGACATGTTCAGGGTGACGTCCCAGAGCAGGTTGTCGGACCTGTACGGCGTGACGCGCATGAGTGCTTCGAACCCGTGGTTGGCGATCTCGCCGGCGTTGATGAACTGGCTGCCCGTGAACCCCCCGGACGGCGCGACGCTGCGCTGAACGATGACGTCCGTCGTCCTCTGGTTGTAGTAGGTGAACTCGACACTCATCCGGTCATCCAGCATCGAAGCGTCGAAGCCGAGTTCGGTCTCGTGGCCCCGCTCGGGGCCCAGGTCTGGGTTGCCGGGCGCCTGCGGCGAACCAGCTGGCAGGTTGTTCTCGCCCGTGACCGGTTGGTACGTCCGGATCGCGGCGAAGGTCTGCGGCTGTTGTCCCGACTCGCCGTATGCCGCCCTCAGCTTGAGCGTGTTCACGAAGCCCAGGTTCCAGAACGGCTCGTCGCTGATCACCCAACTAGCACTAACCTTCGGATAGGTGATCAAGTTGAACTCAGTGCTGAAAGCTCGCTGTGCTCTGTCCTGGCTCAGGGCTGCTGTGAGGAAGAAGTGGCTCTCCTGCCACGAAGCTGCTCCTGCACGTAGAACTCGAATCCGAGGCCACTTCCAGGCAGTCTTTCCGAGCCGTCTCACCAGGGGACGTGCTGGCGATCGTGGCGAGACGCTGGGAGCGGGAAACTTGATTCCCCGTGATCCTGCTTCCGAGCGCTGGAGCGCGCCCGAGCAACTGGCGCTCTCGACGAAGGCGCTGGTGCCAGCTTGGCGTGGCCTTCGAAAAGGCCGAGTGAGCCGCATAGTCCAGGGTGGCTTCTGCGGTCGTCGCGGCGTCTTCATGCTCGTCCGACCCCGGGTCGAATGTGGGCCGAAGAAGACGGTCCATGGGCGGCGTCATGGTGGAGGAACCTCGAAACCGTGGTCCGTGTAGTCGACGCCGCCGTCAAGCGCTGGTCCAGCCATGGTCGGGGTCGATGGTCAAGCGTGATGGTGGCTCGGGCAGCGGTTGTGACGTCCTGGTCATAGTGGTAGAGATTCTGGGTCACCCCGGCCGGCGCGACAAGAAAGCCCTTGTCGGGCGTGTCGAGGAGCGCGGGCGTGGAGTAGATGATCGAGCCAAAGTAGAGAGCGTGAGCAGCGTGGTCTTCCCCGTGCTGAAGGCGAAGCCCATGTCCGCGTTAGCGAGGTCGCGGTGTGAGCGATAGGTCCAGCGCCGATTCACGGACGGTTATCGTCGACGGAATCACGCCCTGTTCACGTTCATCTCGATGCCGCTATAATAGCGGACGAGGGCGGAGCCACCGCTGAGGCTGACGTCGGAACCCTGCAGGTGGCGCGCACGGGTAGAAGGGGGTTCCCGCGTCCGCATAGATCTGGTGAGATTGAGGAACTTGGCCACTCCGGTGCTCGGGTGATGCCGATTAAGGGGCATCCGATTCTCGGGCGCCGTACAACTAGTTGACACCTTCCCGAATCCGCGCGGTCATGCGCGTCTCGCCCTGGACCCCTTGTGACGACTGAATCACTCTGCGGACGCCTCCGAGCGATACAGGTCGCGGCAGCGGGCCCCTTGATGATCCTGACGCTCGATGTCCTCGGGATCGACGTGCTTCAAGCGCGAGACGACGCTTGGCGCGCCGTTCGCGCCGCTTGGCCGTAGTACGGGCCTGTATGGGGTCGCTATCGAGCGTATGTGTCCACGTAGACCAGCGGGTTCCCGAGAATGACAGGTTCCGGGCCCCCGGAAGGATCCGTGGCCGCCACCTGCGACCCCCATCTGATCACGGACCGAGACGCCGGCCGCGCGGCCCTGGAGCATCTCACCCACCGACGTGATCGGCTCCCGCTCGGTCAGGGTCCCTCCGTTGATCTGCGCCAGGGATTACCAAGGGCTGCTTCTGGACCCCGCCCGGAGTCCCGGTGACCACGAGGCCTTCCAGGTCGAGAGCCGTCCGTTCGAGGACGATGCGCACTTCTGGTTGCCCAGTCTGCACCTGTTGGATCGCGGTCTTGTACCCCAGCATGACCACGCGGAGAGTGACTTGGTCGCCCGTCACGTTCTCGATGCGGAAGCGCCGGCGGCGTCTGTGAGGGCCCCGCGCTGGTGCCCTCGAGGACCACCTGCGCACCGGCAAGGGCATCTAGCGTGCCTTCCGCCACCACGATGCCCCTGACGAACGTTGGTTGGGGAACGGCGCGGAGCGCAGCCCCGGCGCGGCCGGCGATTGCCGCATCCGACGGAAGTACGGACGGTGCGGTTCTCGCCTGAGCCTGCACGGCTGTCGAGAACACCAACGCGCTCAACAGCACAACCGTCGCCCGAACACCATTTGCATACATGGCTCTTCTCCTTGACGGCCCATCTTCCAGGTCGGCTCCAAACAGAACCGACCGAACCCCGGACCGCCTCCCGGTGATCGCAGGGTAACTGCTCCACGCATCTATCTCGAAACGCCCTCCCCGCGCCGGGCGCCGCTCTCGCTGGTGCGCCGCAACCGCCAGGCACTGAACAGGAATGGCCGGAGGACAACAGCATGTCTTTTCACGAGCCCGCACCCTGGTGGGATGACGCCTCCGTTAGCAGGTCGGCTTCGGTAAGCGAGGCGATGGAGCGGTTCTCGTACAGAATCCGTTTGGCAGCCTGGAAGTCACCTCCACGTACCGCCTCGATCATGTCGTGATGCTCACGGATCCAGCGGCGCCGGGTGCTGTTGCTCACTTCTTCCAGCGCGTGGGCGAAATCCACGAACTCCAGACGACGAATCTGGCCCCGGATCTCTTCCAGCAGATCCCGGAGCACGGGATTGCCACAGCGGTCGCTTACGACCTGGTGATACCGTTCGTTCATCCTCACCGCTGTGGCAGTGTCGTTCCGATCCAGCGCCTGCGCGAACGCACGGTTCGCCTCTTCCATGGACTCGAGCTCGGCTTGACCGAGATGCGGGAACGCGAGCTCTCCGGCCAGCACCTCCAGCACCTGGAGAACTGCGTACAGATGCATGAGCTCCATCATGGAACGCTGGGGAACACGGAAGCCGCGGTGCGAGATCCGCTCCAGGAAACCCTCCGACGCGAGACGAGCCAATGCCTCGCGGACTGGCGTGCGACTCACCCCCATCGCGTCGCCCAACTCAGCCTCGCGGAGGAAGGTGCCGGACTTCAGAGCCCCCTCCAGCAGGCGTTGGCGGATCGCCTCGTAGACATCGTCCCGGAGGGTCCGGGCGTTGCCGAGGGAGGGCCAAGACACAGGTCGAGTCACCTGCCGTTCCGTAGATGAAAGCGAGGAACTTATTGTATTCGTATACCGTTCACGGTATTCGTATACCATTCTTGCCCGCAGAGCGCAAGGGGAGGATGTCGTTGTCCCGAGATTTCCTCTACACGCATGAAGCACCCTCCCACCACAAACCAAGGAGTTCACCCCCATGCATGAACACTCCCCTCATGACCGGTCGACGCACCTCCCTCCGCTCACGCGGCGCGGCTTCTTGGGAACGGGCCTGGCGCTGGCGGCGACTGCCGTTGCGGCCCCCGCCGACGCGATTCGGGCGGCGCCGGCGCTGGTCAGGCCTACGCCTCTTGCCCCCCGCACCACGCCTCCGGACGACCTGCACTTCGCGCCGCTGGTGGAGGCAGCACGCGCGATCCGGGAGCGGACGGTGTCGTGTGAGGAGCTGACGCGCCACATGCTCGACCGGATCGAGCGCCACGAGCCGGCCCTCAATGCGTACACCACGTTGCTGGCAGACCAGGCGTTGGCGCAGGCTCGGACGCTGGACGCGGCGGCGGCCCGGGGTCAGTGGTTCGGGCCGCTGCACGGCGTGCCGGTATCCATCAAGGACTCCATTGCGATGCGAGGTGTGGTGTCCACGGCGGGCGACCCCGACCTGGCGAACTTCGTGCAGCAGGAAGATGCAGCGGTGGTGGCGCGGCTGCGGGCGGCGGGGGCGGTGTTCCTAGGGCACACGAACATGCCCATGAACGCGGATGACTTCCAGAGCTACAACGACCTCTTCGGTAGGACGAGCAACCCGTGGGACCTGTCCAGAACTCCGGGAGGCTCCACGGGTGGTGGCGGTGCCGCGGTTTCGGCAGGGCTCAGCTTCCTGTCCACCGGCAGCGACTTCGGCGGATCCATCCGCGTGCCATCCCACTTCTGCGGTATCTTCGGGCACCGCGGCACTCGCAACGTGATCCCGACCGAAGGCCACGGCCCGCCACGCCCTGGTACGCCCCCCCGGCCCAAGTCGGAGGAGTCGGTGGTGGGTCCGCTGGCCCGGAGCGCGACGGACCTGAAGCTGGCGCTGGAGATCTGCGGAGGGCCAGTGGAGCCCATGAGTGCTGCCTACCGATGGGCACTCCCGCCCGCGCGGGGCAACGTGCTTGAGGACTACCGCATTGGCTACGTGGTGGACGACCCGTTCTGCCGCGTCTCTTCCGACGTCCGTCAGACGTACGAACGGGCCGTTGATGAGCTTCGAGCCGCTGGTGCACGCCTGGAGGAGGGCTGGCCCGTGGACGACTTGGAGACGACGTACCATGCCTGGTATTACCTCATCGCCGCGCTCCTGAACCCCGAGTTGGAAGGACCGGCGCTGGAGCAGGCAAGAGCCCAGGCCCGAAACCAGGACGGCTCCCGGGCCGCCATCTGGAGCCTGGCCGCCGTGAGCCCTTACGCCCGCTACATCCAGGCCAATGGCGAGCGGCTCCGCATCCAGGCTGCCTGGCAGCAGTGGTTCCGCACACACGATGCGTTCCTCATGCCCACCACGTTCGTGGCCGCGTTCCCCCACGACACGGAGAGCTACGCCCTGCGCTGGTCCCGGATCCTGCAGACGCCGGAAGGGCCGCGGGACTACTTGGACCTGCACGTGTGGACGTCGCTGTCGGGACTTACGGGCCACCCGGTCACGGTAACACCGGCGGGGCGAACTGCGGCTGGCCTGCCCGTCGGGTTCCAGGTCCTGGGCCCGTACATGGAAGACGCCACCTCCATTGACGTGGCGGCAAATGTGGGGGAGGTGCTGGGCGGGTACGCGCCTCCCCCCGGGTACTAGCGGGCGGTGACCCGGGGGTTGGCGCGGGCGTGGGCGCCGAGCGCAGCGACGTTGCCCGGCGGCACACCGTGAGCGGGACAGCCCCGGCCCGGCGCGTGGCCGTGGTCACCGGCGCCAGCGCCGGAATCGGTCGGTCGGCAGCGTTGGCGTTCGCTCAGGTCGGAGCCAGCGTGGTGCTGGCCTCCCGCGATGGGCCTGGCCTGGCCGACGTCGTGCGCGAGATCGAGGCGGCCGGCGGAGTGGCGCTGGCTGTCCCCACGGACGTGACGGACGGCGACGCGGTCGCACGCATGGTAGACGCCGCCGTGGATGCCTTCGGACGCCTGGACTGGGCGTTCAACAACGCGGGGAGCGGCGGCAAGGGCGGCCGGGTGGCGGAGTTGAGCCTGAGGGAGTGGCAGGCGTCGCTGGATGGGTACCTGACCAGTGTGTGGTGGTGCATGAAACATGAGATCAACGCAATGCTGGAAACGGGCGGCGGCGCCATCGTGAACAACGCGTCCGTGGACGGCAAGCGGGCCTACCCGTTCCCGGGCGGCGCGGCTTATGCGGCCGCGAAGCACGGGGTGCTTGGGCTTACGCGCTCTGCGGCGCTGGAGTACATCGGTGACGGCATCCGTATCAACGCCGTGTGCCCGGGCTGGGTGCGCACACCGCGAGTGGAGCGGCTCCTGTCGGTTAGACCCGACCTGGAGGCGCGCATCCTAGAGCAGGAACCCATTGGCCGGCTGGCGGAGCCGGAGGAGGTGGCGGCCGCCGTCGTGTGGTTGTGCTCCGACGCGGCGTCGTACGTGATAGGCGCAGCGCTGGACGTAGACGGCGGGTACCTGGCCTGATAGGGCCGGGGCCCGCCGTCCACCTCCCTCACCCGCCTGCGGCGAACGGCCCCTTCGGGTCCCGGTACACCACCCGTCCCTGGAACAGCGTCATCTGGCAGTCCATGTCCTTCAGCGCGTCCGTGTCCACGCTGTAGGGGTCCCGGTCCCATACGGCGATGTCGGCGTATTTGCCGGGCTCGATGGAGCCGACCACTTCCTCCAGGAAGAACTGCCGGGCCGCCCAGATGGTGTAGGAGCGGAGCGCGGTTCGCACGTCTACGGCTTGGTCGGTGCCGAAGGGGTGCTCGCCGTAGACGCCCAGTACTGGCTCACGGGCCATCGTTGCCCAGATGCCGTAACGCGCCGGGAAGGGGGTGACGTTGAAGTCGGAGCCGCCTGCCCAGCGGATCCCCTTCTCCGTCCAGGTGCGGAAGGGGCTCAGGCGCAGGTCCCGCTCGGCGCCGAAGTTGCCGGCGTAGGTGTCGCCGATCCACCACATGAAGCCTGCGGACGGCTCCGGATAGCCGGCATCGTACTCCTTCTGGAGCCGCGCCATGACGTCCATGGCGTGGTCCGTGGGGATGTTGGCGTGGATGATACTGTGGCGCAGACCGGAGGTGGGGTTCTCGGCCAAAGCCTGGGCGTAGCTATCCACCACCCAGTCGATGGCCCGGTCGCCGATGGCGTGGATGCCTATGTGGAGTCCGGCGTCGTGGTAGACCTTCACCAGCGTGCGTAGCACATCCGGGTCCGTGGCCGGGTAGCCGCGGTTACCCGTGTCCACACCGTCGTACTCCTTGTTCCAGTCGTCGTACAGCCACGCGGTGCGCGCGCCGCCACTGCCGTCCATGTACATCTTGATCCCGCCGGAGATCAGGTTGTCGTTCCCGGTGCTGATGTACGGCTTCGTGAAGGGTGCGACGCGCTCCGCCAGCTCACGCCCGGCAGCCACCTCGCGGGGACTGCTCCATAGGGCGAAGATGCGCACGGTCAGGTCGCCGTCCGCCAGGACGCGCTGGTATGCATCCCAGGTATCCATGTCGATGCCCGGGTCCTTGGCGCCCGTCATCCCTTCCTCGTTGAACTCCCGGGCCAGCGAGGCGATGGCGAGCCGCTCCTGCTCGGCGGAGGTGCGCGGGACCAACCGTCGGACCAGACCCTGCGCCGACTCCTTGAGTACACCCGTGGGGTGGCCGGTCGCGTCATGGTCGATGGTTCCGCTCACGGGGTCCGGCGTCTGACGCGTGATGCCGGCCATCCGCAACGCCATGCTGTTGGCCGTACCGTAGTGGCCCATGGTGTGCGTCAGCCAGACCGGGTTGTCCGGTGAGATGGAGTCCAGGTCTGAGGCGTAGATGTAGCGGAGCTCCTTCAGCTTGCCCTCGTCCCAGCCGCGGCCCAGGACCCATGCGCCGGGCTGCAGCTCGGCCACCTTTTCCGCCACCTTCCTCACGGCGTCATCGACGTTCTGTACGCCTGGGTAACTCAGGTCCAGCACGTAGAGCCGGTCCGCAGCGCCGCCCGAGAAGTGATCGTGGGCATCCAGCAGGCCTGGGGTCGCGGTGAGGCCCTGGAGGTCGATGCGCTCCGTATGCCGGCCGGAAAGCGCTTCGATTTCGGCATCGGTCCCCACGGCCAGGATGCGCCCGCCCCGGATGGCCACCGCCTGTGCCTCCGAATCGTCGGCGTCCACAGTAATGATGTGGCCGTTCGTCAAGATCAGGTCGGCCGCGACCGCGTCCGGCACGGGTCGGGCACAGCCATTGGCCAGAAGCAGGGCGAGGAAGACGAAGCTGTTCGAACGTGTGAGCCGGACACCGCAGAGGTGGGCCATGGTGGCGTCCTATCGTGTGATGGACGGTGGCCCCCCGCGGATCCCGAAGCCGGCGGGCGCGCCTGTCCGGGTACACTTCCGCCTACATCTTCGCCCATCGGACATGCGTCGCGCAATGCCAGTCAAGCGCCCTGTGCGGGCGCTCTGTTCCAAGACTCGGGCGAGGGGTACGGGGCTTTGGACAACCAGGCACGGCCACCTTCAACTTCTGCGACTATGCCACTCGCTGCGCCCAAGTACTCGGATCGAGCGAATGTCGCGGTTCCACTCTTCGAGCGCTGACGGAGACTTGGCCTGAGGTGAATGCGCGCCCATGTGGAGGCACCCGCACCGCTTATCCTCCCCCTCGTTCACGGGCGGCGTCTCGCCAAACACCCGGTCGAAGAGGAGGGCGAACTGCGCCGCCAGGGATGCGGCGCTCCGTGCGAACGTCGGGTGGAGGATCCGGTCCACCACCAGGCTCCGGCTCTCCGGCGACAGCGCCGACTCGGCTCGTTCGAAGAGGAACCAGAGTCCACCTGTGGTTGCTGCCCAGGCCATCAGGTAGAAGTCGAGCCCATTGTTGGCGGTCAAGCCACCTATCACCCACTCACTCGCGCCGAGCAGGAAGACCAAGACCGCAGCGTTCGTCCGCGCCAGGTCCTTATCAAGGCACAGATCGTGTGCGCATCGTCCCCGGTTCCGCTGGAGCCATGAAGTACGGGGGCGACCCAACCGCCACTCTGCCGGCCCTCGGGTGCCCGATCTGCTTCTGCAACAGACCAACTCGGCGCTGTGAGCGGCCTGCACCGGTTTCGGGTCTTCCCGATCCCGACTTCTACTTCCACCCCGTCGTGCCCGACCTCCGTGCCCCACCCTGCATGCGCCCGCACGCTGGACGAACCGCTTCACGAGAGATGGGTGGCCCGGTGCCCCGCCGGGGATCAGGCGACCCTGGCCCCTGCGCCCTGCCCAAACTACGGGGGGTAGTGTGAGAACTGAGCCAAGAACTGCACCGCCGCTGGCTGATTCCGGCACAGTCTTGCGGACGCGGAATCCAGCAATCCCAAAGCGTACCGACGCCCGCCAACGCCAGCGGGGCGCTCCCAAAGCACGTGCGCTACCGGACTGCGCCACGCCCCGAAATCGTTGTGCTACCTGTTGCCAGTGGCGCCCCCCTAACCCGGCGTAGCCGGTACCATACAGGTTCTTGACGCAGGCAGTCGGAGGGGGCGAGATGATGGGATCGACCTCCGTCCCCGGCCACTCCGATGCTCACCACGCGCTACGCCGACGCGATCCGCGGCGTGATCTCCTGCTTCGACCGCCTCCTCCTCCAAGGCACGCTGCCCGACATCGCTCACGCTCAGGCGATGACCCGAGAGCTCACCAAGCGCCACATCCGGATCTTCGACTTCACCGAGTTCGTCAAGGAGCGGCGTGAGCGGATCCGTGAGCATGTGGAGGGACTGGCCGAGGAGCACGGGCTCACGATCGAGTTCATCCGCCACATCAAGGCGTTCCGCAAGGAGGACCGCGTTCAGCAGGTCCTGGCCCAGCGCGGCACACACCCGGGCCTGGTCCACATCTTCAGCGCGATGGAGACGTGCACCTCCTTCAAGCCGTGGCACGACAAGAGCACGGGCAAGACGTTCCTCAAGCCCGACAGCGGCCGCTGCGTTCATTACTACATCTACTTCATCGACCCCGAGCTGGGTCTCTGCCACCTGCGCGTGCCCACCTGGGCGCCCTTCCGGCTCCAGTTCTGCCTCAACGGCCACAACTGGCTGGCCGCACGCCTCAAGCGAGACGGCATCGGCTACAAGCTCCTCGACAACGCATTCGTCGACATCGACGACTTCGCGCGCGCCCAGGAACTCGCTGACGGGATGAGAGCCAAGACCTTGCACCACAGGCTCGAGCGCTACGTTCGCCAGTTCTGCCCCGTAGCCGCCGAGTTCCCCGCCGGCTACCACTGGAGCCTCATGCAGGTCGAGTACGCCACCGACATCGTCTTCAAGAGCAAGGAGGATCTGGCCGCCCTCTACGACCTGCTCGTGCGCACCTCGGTGCATGCCGTGCGCGCCGAGGACGTGGCCACCTTCCTCGGCAAGAAGCTCGACCCCCGCTACACCGGCGAGGTCGGCAACGACTTCAGCACCCGCATCCAGGGCACCCGGATCCGGCATCAGATGGGCCGTTCCGCGCTCAAGATGTACGACAAGTTCGGCCACGTCCTGCGCATCGAGACCGTCACCAACGACGTCTCCGCCTTCAAGCACCACCGTACGGTGGAACACCGCGACGGCACCCGCGAGACCGCTCTCGCTCCCGTGAAGAAAAGCCTCTACAGCCTCGGCGTCCTCGCCGAGCTCCTCGCCGCCTCCAATCGCCGCTACCTCGAATTCCTGTCCAGCCTCGACGACGACAGTGAGGGCCGCCGCAAGCTGGAGCGCCTCTCCCGCCCCGCCCGCGACAAGAACCGGACCTACCGCGGCTTCAACTTCTTCGACGCCGTCGACCTCCAGTTCCTCCTCACGCTCGTGCGCGGCGAATTCAACATCCGCGGCTTCCAGGTCCGAGACCTGCGCGCCGTCCTCACGACCCTCTCCGGCCCCCAGCTCTCTCGCATGGTCAAGCGCCTGCGCATGCACCACCTGGTCAAGAGGGTGCGCGGCACCTATCGCTACTACCCAACCCGACTCGGTAGACGCGTCATCGCCGCCGCCCTCCGCCTCCGCGAGTTCTACATTCTACCGGCCCTTGCCCCCCAACCCGCTTGACCGTTTCATAGTCGTTCTGAGCGCGATTTGGCTGGTAAGGGACTAATTGAGCCGGCGCCGCGACGGTTCTTGCCTGAGCCAGCTAGACGTCCTCGCCCAGCGCCTCGATATCGGCCAGGTCCTTCAGCCGACCAGTCGCGCGCTTGTTCGCAAGCAGGGTCTCACGCCCGAGAAACGGAATCGTCTGCCCTCCTACCTCGCTCTCCGTGCGAGCCTCCCACGCGCCCGAGAAGTTGGCCACACCGGTGATTCCGGTGAGTAGATCGATGCGATTCGGCGGGAGTCCGATCTGCACCACGGTCTCCGGCCGAACGAAGTCGTCCCGGTCGATCTGCAAGTCTTCGAGGGGTGCCCCGAACCGGATCAGGGCCTGCCACACTCGATCGGCGTTCTCCGGTGTCGGCTCCACCCACACATCGAGGTCCTGGGTGGCCCTCGGGATTCCATGGACGGCCAGGGCGTGCGCTCCCACCACCAGGAAGCGAGCGCCCGCCTCGAGGAGTGCAAGGAGAACATCCGTCCAGTCGTCCGTCACTCGACGCGGGTCACGCGAACGGGGATGTCGCGTCTCGAATAAGTCGGGAGCGCTCGACCGCTCAGTCGCCAGGCCCGCTCCGTCAGCTCGCGGAGGATGTCGAGGCGCTCCTGGACTGTGGTGCCGTCCGACAGGTCGTCGCGCGGCTCGTCGCCGAGGCGGAAGACCCTCGCCGTGGTCCGTCGCTTGTCCAAGTTCGATCGATCGATCACCATGCCCTGAAACTAGCCCCGAACGGTGACGTAGGCACGTTCCAGCGCCCTGCCCAGGTTGTGCGGGATGCGCCGGTCCTGGGAGGGGTGCGATTGCATCGAGCCTGCGGCCAACGGAGGTCGTGGCCGTTTGCCGTCCTCCAGGCTGGAGGCTAGCGTGATTCGGCCCGAAGCGATCCCGCTCGGGGCCCGGCCCGACGAGAGGGAGGAGACACCGCATGTTCGTCGTGACATCGGAGCACGTCACCGGCCACAGGATCACGGCCACCAAGGGTCAGGTCTTCGGCGTGGTGGTGCGCAGCCGCGGCATTGGCGGGAACATCATGGCGGGGCTCCGATCGCTGGTGGGCGGCGAGATCAAGGAATACACGGAGCTGCTCGAGGAAGCGCGCCGACACGCCACGGACAGGATGGTGGAGAACGCCTCCGCGATGGGCGCCAACGCCATCATCATGATGCGCTTCGACTCGTCGGAGATCGGCCAGACGATGAGTGAGATCGTGGCGTACGGTACGGCGGTCGTCGTGGAGCGGTCGGACTGAGATGCTACGCAACGTACTGCTCGCCGTCGGGGGCGTGGGCTTCATGATGGGAATCGGGCTCCTCGCGGCAGGCCAGTACGCACCCGGGCTCGACGCGCTCATCGGCTCCGGCGTTCTCACGGCCGGCGTCGCCTTCGAGCGCTGGCGCTACGCCCGCTCCCTGACGAGTCGGGAGGGGCGCTGGCTGCCCACGGGGGAACGGTTCCTGGATCCCACCACGTACCGACTCACCGACGTCTACTACAATCCCGATACCGGCGAACGGGATTACCGGCCGGCCGAGGACGACGACCGGCGGATCGGGCCCTAGAGGGCTGATCGGAAAGGGGGGCACCCCGCGACCCGTGCCTCGCACGGGTACCCCGGAGCGCCACGGCACCGAATCCAAGGCGGAGCGACGACGCCATAGCCCGAGCTACGGCTAGGAGCTCCAACGCAGGAGGCGGGGCCGTGCCGCCCCAACCCACGGTCACTCATGTTCATATGCAGCATGATGATGCGCGCGGGGTACCCCCCTTTCCGATCACCCTTCTAGCCGGAGTTCCGTGCGCCTTCGTGCGTTCCCACCGCACGCCTCAAAGTCCCTCGGGCCGCTCCTCCGCGACGTTCGCCTCGCGCTCGAGCGCGAGGCCGACCCGCGCGATCGTCCCCTCCTCGAAGAGCCGGCCGATGAGCGTGACGCCGTGGGGTACGCGCCGGGGCGGCGAGAACGTCGGCAGGGGGTGCTCGGGGTCGGGCGCCCAGTCGCTGCGGGCCTCGGTCACCTCGACGAAGCCGGTGCGCAACGTGAGCGACGGGTGGCCGGTGTTGTTCGAGATCACGAGCATCTCGCTGCGTAGCGACGGCACCAGGAGGAGGTCGACCTCGGACATGATGCGCGCCATCTCCCCCGCCACCTTGCGCCGCAGCCTGTCCGCCTGCACGAAGTCCACCGCCGAGAGGAAGCGGGCCTGTCGGAACATGTTGGGCCAGGCGTCCGGGACCTGCACGCGCATGCGGTCCGCACGACCGTCCAGGGTCAGCTCCTCGAACGCGGCCGCGGCCTCGGCGAAGAGGATCAGGTTGAGCGCGTCGTACGGCCAGTCGGGGAGCGACACCTCGGTGGGCGTCAGGCCCAGGCGCTGCAGCGTGTCCAGCGCCGCGCGGTCCACGTCCGTCGCGGGGCTCTCCTCCATCCACGCCGGGAGGTAGCCCACGCGCAGACCGGAGACCGAGGCACCCGCGTCGAAGTCGAGCGGCGCCGCCAGGGTGGCCACGTCGCCGGCGTCCGGGCCCGAGATCGCGCGCAGGACGAGCATCGCGTCCTCCACGCTCCGCGTCATGGGGCCGAGCTTGTCGAGCGTCCAGCACAGTGTCATCGCGCCGGTGCGCGGCACCCTCCCGTACGTGGGGCGCAGCCCCGTCACCCCGCAGCGCATGCTGGGGCCGATGATGCTCCCCCCGGTCTCGCTCCCGATCGAGAAGCCCACGAGCGCCGCCGCGGTCGCCGCGCCGGGGCCGGCGCTCGAGCCGGACGAGCCCTCCTCGAGGAGCCAGGGGTTCATCGTCTGCCCGCCGAACCAGATGTCGTTGAGCGCCAGCGCGCCCATGCTCAGCTTCGCCACGAGGACGGCGCCGGCGTCGTTCAGGCGCCGCACCACCGCGGCGTCCGTCGACGGTACGCGGTCGCGGAAGGGCTCGGCGCCGTACGTCGTGGGGATGCCCGCCGTGTCGAGCAGGTCCTTCCCGCCCCAGGGGATGCCGTGCAGGGGCCCACGATAGCGGCCGGCCGCGATCTCCCGGTCGGCCGCGGCTGCCTGCTCGAGGGCGTGGTCGGCCGTGGGCGTGATGACGCAATGGAGCTTGGGGTCGAGCCGCTCGATGCGCTCCAGGTAGATGCGCGTCAGCCGCTCGGACCCGAGCTCGCGGCGCTCGATCCAACGCGACAGGCGCGCCACGGGCGCGAAGGCGATGTCGGCGTCGCTCTCCGGCAGGGCGCCGGCGTCCGCGGCACCGCGCACGAACCGGTCGCGCGCGGGCCCCACCGTGGCTCCGGGGAGGATGGGGTTCCATACCGTCGCGGGCGCGAGGTCGGGCTCGAGGGGCACGGTGCGCGGTCCGGTCCGTCGCTCGAGCATGCCCGCCATCGACGTGCGCCAGCTCCCCGTCGCCATCGCCCGCTGGGCCTCCGTCATCTCGACCTGCGCGAGCTTCTGCGCCTCCGCGAACGTCGACGGGGACACCTCCGGCCCGACGGGCGCACCGGTGTTGAAGGCGGGGGGCGCGCCGGCGGTCGGCGCCTGCGCGTCGCCGGAGCCTGGCGCCTCCTCCGCGCGGCAGGCGGCGAGCACGCCGAGAAGGCCGACGGGAGCCTGGACGAGGAACTGGCGGCGCGTGTTCATCGGGCCTCCATGGCGCGGGAAGGGGCGGCGGACGCTATCCGGCGTCCCCCGTATCCGGCGCCTCCTCCGCGAGGCGCCGTAGGTACTCGAAGGGGTAGATCCCCGTCGTATGGCCGTCGCTCCACACGAACTGGAGCGCGTAGCGCCCGACGTAGTGGATCGCCTCGGGATAGATCCCGGCGGGCACCGACTCGGGGCTCAGCGTGCGGATCCCCGTCATCTCGTCCACGCACCCGGCGCAGGGACAGCGCTGGCGCAGACGACGCGGCGCGTACTCCGACGTGACGCCGTCCGCCCATACGATGCGCAGGCGGGTGCCGTCCTCGGTGGGCGCGATCTCCGCGGGGCGGTAGCGGGCGTCCACGCTCAGCGCCCCGACCGCAGCCGCTCCGCGAGCGCGTCCGCGAGCGCGCGGAACGCCGCGCCGCGGTGGCTGCGCGTGTTCTTCTCGTCCCGCGTGATCTCCGCGAAGCCCCGCCCGAGCACGGGATCGAAGAAGAGCGGGTCGTAGCCGAACCCGCCGCGCCCGCGGGGCGCCTCGAGGATGCGTCCCTCGGCCTCGCCGCGGCACACCACCGGCTCGCGCTCGCCGTCGACGAGGACGGCGACGCAGACGTAGCGGGCGCCGCGCGCCTCTTCCGGCCGCCCCTCGAGGAGGGCGAGGAGGTGCCGGTTGTTCGCCTCGTCGCGCACCTTGCCCTCGATCCCCTTCCCCGGCGCGAAGCGCTTCGAGCGCACGCCGGGCGCGCCGCCCAGGGCGTCGACCGCGAGGCCCGAGTCGTCCGCAACCGTGGGGAGCCCGGTCCTGGCGTGGAAATGCTCGGCCTTCGAGCGCGCGTTCTCCTCGAAGGTGTCGTACGGCTCGAGATCGTCCTCCACCGCCTCGTACGGCACGCCCGCCTCCTCCAGGTCGAGGACGCGGAGCCCCGGGAGGTCCGCGAGGATGCGCCGGATCTCGCGCATCTTGTCCGCGCTCCGGGTGGCGACGATGAGGTCCATCACGTCCTCGAGAGCGCCCGCGCCTGCGCGGCGAGGAGGCGTTCGATGCCGGAGAGCGCCAGGTCCAGGAGGCGATCGAGGTCGGCGCGTGGGAAGGGATCTCCCTCCGCGGTCCCCTGCACCTCCACGAGCCCGCCGCGCTCCGTCGCGACCACGTTCATGTCCACCTGCGCGGACGAGTCCTCGCCGTAGTCCAGATCGAGCCTCGGCTGGCCGTCCACGATGCCCACGCTCACCGCCGCCACGCGCTCGCGCAGAGGCGAGCGCTCGACGAGCCCCTCGTGGAGCATCCACCGTCCCGCCTCCGCGAGCGCGACGCACGCACCGGTGATCGACGCCGTGCGCGTGCCGCCGTCCGCCTGGAGGACGTCGCAGTCGACGGTCACCGTGCGCGGACCCATCGACGCCAGGTCGGTCACCGAGCGGAGCGACCGCCCGATGAGCCGCTGGATCTCCTGCGTCCGCCCCCCGACACCGGCGCGCTCCCGGCGCGTCCGCGTGTGCGTGGCGCGTGGGAGCATCGCGTACTCGGCGGTGACCCACCCCGCCCCGCTCGCCTGGCGCCACGTGGGCACGCCCTCCGTCACCGAGGCCGTACACAGCACACGCGTGGACCCGGCCGTGATCAGGCACGAACCCTCCGCGTAGGGCGCGACGCCGGTCTCCATCGTGAGGGGTCGCAGCTCGTCCGCCCGCCGCCCGCTCCGCTGCGCGCTCATCGTCCTCCCTCCCGCATGCGCCGGATCAGCTCCGAGGTCGAATAGCCCTCCACGTAGGGGATGAGCACGACCCGCCCGCCGGCCGCCTCCACCTCCTCGCGCCCCACGACGGCGGTGAGCTCGTAGTCCCCGCCCTTCACCAGGACGTCGGGGACGAGCGCCGCCACGAGCTCGCGCGGCGTGTCCTCGTCGAAGAGCGTGACCACGTCCACGCACTCCAGCGCTGCCAGGACGTACGCCCTGTCCGCCTCCGCCACGAGAGGGCGGCCCGGGCCCTTCCCGAGGCGGCGCATCGACGCGTCGGTGTTCACCCCCACGACGAGCACGTCCCCGAGGTGGCGCGCCCGCGTCGAGGTAGGCCACGTGCCCGCGGTGGAGCACGTCGAAGCAACCGTTCGTGAAGACGATCCGTCTGGTCGCGGGGCGGGCCGTACCGCGCGAGGAGCGCCGCGCGCGCGAGGATCTTGTCCTCGGGGGCCGTGACGCTCACGGGCCCAGCCTTCCGCAGGACCGCCGCGACGCCGCGTGCCAGGAGGAGCTCGGCGAGCGCCCGACCCGCCGACCCGGGATCGTCGGCGTTGCCGGTCACGTCCCCGCGGACGACGCGCGTCCCGTCCTCCGACGCCGCCATCCCCCAGACCCGGATCCACCTCCCGTGCGGAAGCGCCATGACCCCGATCGGCGCGTCCTCCGGGACGCCCTGCGCGGACACGACCGCCGCCTCGGCGATCCAGGCGGCGCGGGCCATGGCGTCGTCGACGGGTGCGCACGCTGCGGCCGCGTCCCGGTCGTCCGCGCGCGCCACGAGCAGGAGCGTGCCCTGGCCGGCTCCCGGCACCCAGGCCTTCGGGTCGAGGACCTCGGAGGCGCGCCTGCGCAGCGCGAGCCGACGGGCCTCGGCGTTGCCCAGGATCACGGCGTCCACGCTCCCGGCGCGCAGCGCGCCCGCCGGCCCCTCACCGTTCTCCGGCCGAACGGGCAGCACGTCCGGGCGGTAGGCCCGCAGGAAGCCGCGCCGTCGGGCGTCCGCCACGCAGACGCGCGCGCCCGCGGGAAGGCATGGAGGGTCAGGGCGGCGTCGGTGGACGGGATGACGACGTCGCGCGGGTCGTCCCGGGTGAGCACGGCGACCGCGGTCAGGTCGTCGGGGACCTCGAGCAGCGTCTCGGCACGCACCAACGCGGCGCGCGCCTCCCCGGACCGGAGGGTGAGGAGCACGGGCGCTTCGTCCATCCGCGCGCCGGCGTGACTCGTGCCTGCGGATACGCCGTGCGCGTGGAGGGCGCCCTCGAGGCGCCGGGCCTCGGGGGCCAGATCGGGCGTCGTGGCGAGCGTGAGGGTCACGTCGAGCGGGCGGGGGACATACCCCGTCAGAGATAGAGGATGAGGGAGACCCCCAGGAGGACGGCCACCCAGAGCAACATGCTCCCGGTGGGCCAGGTGCGCGACACGAAGCCCTTGGGTCCGTGGCCGCGCGCCAGCGCCCGGAGACCGCCGCGCACGAAGTCGAGCACGGTGCCACGGACGGCGCGGTCCACGCTGCCGGCCGTGGCGCCCACGACGCGGACGAGGCGCGGGCCCAGCCAGCGGTAGCTCCAGTCGGCGTCGAGGTTGATGGCCCGGAGCTCGGGGGGATAGATGCCCGAGCGGATGAGCACGACGACCGCGAGGATGCCGAAGACGAGGATCTGCGTCTGTGTGACGACGTGCGTGACGTCGTAGGGGTGGTACTCCGCCGCGTACGGGAGGAGCGCGTAGAGCGCCTGCGGATACCACGCCGATGCCGATGCACAGGGCCGCGGAGATCGACATCGCCAGGAGCATGTTGCGCGGCGGCTCCTCCGTGCGGATCCCGGAGTCGTGCGCGAAGAACGCGAAGTAGGGGATCTTGATGCCGGCGTGCTCGAGCACGCCCGCCGACGCGAAGAGGAGCGGGAGCCAGATCCAGACGTGCCCCTGCTCGAGCGCCGCGGTCATGATCATCGACTTCGTGACGAAGGCGCTGAACAGCGGGAACGCCGAGATCGACGCCGCGCCTACGATGCACAACGTGGCGGTGATCGGCATGCTCTTGTACAGGCCGCCGAGGTCGGAGCCCTTCGACCTCCCGGTCATGTACAGGACGGCGCCCATGCTCATGAAGAGCAGTCCCTTGAAGATCACGTCCGCGAACGCGTGCGCGACGGCGCCGTTGAGCGCGAGGGCGGAGCCGAGCCCGATCCCCGTGACCATGAAGCCGATCTGGTTGATCATGCTGTAGCTCAGCACGCGGCGCAGGTCGTTCTCGATCACGGCGTAGAAGATCGGGAAGCACGTCATGACCACGCCGACGTAGATGAGCAGCTCGGTGCCGGCGAAGCCGCGCGCCAGCGCGTACACCGCCACCTTGGTGGTGAAGGCGCTCAGGAAGACGGTGCCGGACGGCGTGCCCTCCGGGTAGGCGTCCACCAGCCAGCTGTGCAGGAGCGGGAAGCCCGCCTTGATCCCGAAGGCGATGAGGATCAGCCACGCCCCGACGGATCCGTCCAGCCCGATGTGGTCGAAGGCGATCGAGCCGGTCTCCCAGGCCCGCATGAGCGCGCCGGAGAGGAGGAGCACGCCCGAGACGACGTTCACGACGAGGTAGCGCACCCCGGCCTTCAGCGAGCGCTCGGTGTCGGACGCCCAGATCAGGAAGACCGAGGTGAGCGCGAGCAGCTCCCAGAAGACGAACAGCGTGATCATGTCGCCCGCGAAGACCGCGCCGAGCGCGCTGCCCGCGTAGAGCATCGCGGAGGTGTGCTGGACGCCGGGGTGCTCGTCCTTCCCCAGGTGGAGCGCGTACAGGTTGCCGATGAACGCGGCCAGGTGGAACAGCCACCCGAACAGGAGGCTCAGTCGGTCGACGCGCACGGGCGTCAGCGTGTAGCCGAGCAGGCCCATCTCGAGCGTGGTGCCGGGCTCGAGGCGGAGGAGCAGGAGCGCGCCCACGACCGGCGTGAGCAGGAGCACGGCCTTGCGGAGCGTGCCCCGCGTGACCGCGACGAGGAGCGCGCCGACGAACAGGACGGCGAAGGGCGGGATGCTACCGGGCATCGCGGCCCCCCGGCTTCCCGTCCGCCTCGTAGTAGTCCTCCGGCCTCATCACGAGCGCGCGGAGCACGCGCGCGACCAGCACGAGGACGACGATCCCCACGAACCCGTAGAGCGGGTAGAACGCGAACAGGTGCTCCCACGGGTGCTCGGCGTGGCGGTGCACGAAGAGGTCGAGCGCCACCAGCACGACGCACACGGCGTAGAGGACGCGGAGCAGTCGGTCCACGTTCCCCTTCCGGTCCCACGTCCCCGGCGCCTCGCCGGGCTCCTTCCAGTGCGCGCGCGGCCCGAGCGGTGGGGCTTCGGGCTCGCGGCCGGAGCGGAGCGGCGGGTGGCGCGCGTCGTGGCTCATCGGGACACCACCAGGGTCATCAGCTCGTGGAAGGGCTCCGGGTGCAGGAAGAGGCCCACGGTCGCGGCGGCCGTCGCCACGAGCGCGACGACGGAGGGCCACGGCGCCTCGTGGATCCCCTCGCTGGTGGTGCGCGTCCGGCGGGGGCGCGCCGAAGAAGGCGCGCACGGGCACCTCGAGGAGGTACACCAGGCTCAGGAGCGAGCTGACCATGAGCACCACGAGCAGCCCGAGCTGGCCCGCCTCGAGCGTGCCCAGCCCGAGGAACCACTTGCTCCACGCCCCGCCCGCCGGCGGCAGGCCGATGATGCTGAGCGAGCCGATGAAGAAGGCGCCGAAGGTGATCGGCATCGTGCGGCCCAGGCCGCTCATGCGGCTGATCTCGGTCTCGTGGGCGGCCACGAGGACCGCGCCGGCCGCGAAGAAGAGCGTGATCTTCCCGAAGGCGTGCATCGCGATGTGCATCCCGCCGCCGATCACCCCGTACGGGTTCGCCAGGAGGGCGCCCAGCACGATGTAGGAGAGCTGGCTGATCGTCGAGTAGGCCAGCCGCGCCTTCAGGTTGTCCTTCGTGAAGGCGACGAGCGACGCGAGGATGATCGTCGCGGCCGCGATCCAGGCGAGCCAGGGCGTGGTCGGCAGCGTGCGCACCAGGTCGATGCCGAAGACGTACACGACCACCTTGAGGATGGCGAAGACGCCGGTCTTCACGACCGCCACCGCGTGCAGGAGCGCGGACACCGGCGTGGGCGCGACCATCGCCGCCGGGAGCCAGCGGTGGAACGGCATCACGGCGGCCTTCCCCACCCCGAAGACGAAGAGCACGAGGATGGCGCCGAGCACGCCGCGCGACGCGGTGCCCGCGAGGATGCCGCCCGGCCGGAAGTCGACGGTGCCGGCGAGCGTCCACGTCCAGATGATCGCCAGGAGCTGGAAGGCGATCGACGTGGTCAGGAGGATGCCCAGGTAGACGCGGCCGGCCCGGCGCGCCTCCTCCGTCCCGTGGTGGGTGACGAGCGGGAAGGTGCAGAGCGTGAGCACCTCGTAGAACGCGAAGAGCGTGAAGAGGTTGGCGGAGAAGGCCGCGCCCATCGCCGCGGCGATCGACACCGCGAAGAAGAAGTAGAAGCGGGTCTGGTTCACCTCGTGGTGGCCGCGCATGTAGCCGATCGAGTACAGCGAGGTGATGATCCACAGGAAGGACGCCACCAGCGCGAAGAGCAGCCCCGAGCGGCTCGACCTGGAGGCCGAGCGTCACACCGGGCATGACCTCCACCAGGGTGAGGCCGGCCACCGTGCCCGCCCGCACGGGCTCGAGCATCGACCAGACCACCAGGAAGAGCGAGGTGGCCGTGACGAGCGTGGCGGCCTCGCGCGCGTTCGGCCACTTCCCGAGCGCGAGCACGACGAGCGCCACCCGCGAGGGGGAGCGCAACCGCGACGAGCGCCAGCCCGGCGACGCTCACCGGCCCACCCCCAGGAGCGCCTCGGCGGCGCGGATCGCCACGCCCGAGGTGAGCTTGGCGTCGATCCCGAACCAGAGGTTCGCGCCCACCAGGATCCACGTCGGGATGAGGAGGCTCAGCGGAGCCTCCTGGATCCCGTGGTCCTCGGGAGCCGGTCGGAAGTAGGCCACCTCCACCACCTTCCAGACGTAGACGACCGCGAGCAGCGAGCCGATCAGCACCACCCCCGCGACCGGCCACATCCCCTTCTCCAGCGCGGCCCGGACCAGGTACCACTTGCTGATGAAGCCGACCGTGAGGGGCACGCCGATCAGGCTGAGGCCACCGACCACGAAGGCGGCCATCGTGAACGGCATGGTCTTGCCGAGGCCGGCCATGGCGTCGATCCGTGTCGAGCCGACGCGGTACATCACGCACCCCATCGACATGAAGAGAGCGCCCTTCATGAGCGCGTGGTTGAAGAGGTGCAGCACGCCGGCCGCCACGCCGAAGACGGACGCGAAGCTGATGCCGAGCACCATGTAGCCGATCTGTGCGACGCTCGAGTAGGCGAGGAGGCGCTTGGCGTTGCGCTGGTAGATCGCGGAGAGCGACATCGAGACGATCGCCACGAGCGCGAGCGGCATCAGGATGCGGTCGAGGTGCATCACGTCGAAGGAGAAGGCCGCGCCGAAGATCGTGAAGAAGAAGCGCAGCAGCATGTACACGGCCACCTTCGTCGCCGTGGAGGCGATGAAGGCCGTGACCGTGGACGGCGCGTTCGCGTAGGCGTTCGGCAGCCAGAGGTGCAGCGGGAAGAGCGCGAGCTTGAGGCTGATCCCGACCGCGAGGAAGGCGAACGCCACCGGGATCGTGCGGCTGCTCGCGACCGCCGGGCAGCCGCGCCGCGAGGTCGGCCATGTTCAGCGTGCCGGTCATCACGTACATGAGGCCGATGCCGATCACGATGAACGTCGCGCCCACGCTCCCCATGATGAGGTACTGGTAGGAGGCGGTGAGCGCGCGCCGGTCCTGGCCGAGCGCGATGAGCGCGTACGCCGACAGCGACGAGATCTCGAGGAAGACGAAGACGTTGAAGACGTCGCCCGTGATCGTGATCCCGAGGAGCCCGGTCATGCACAGCGTGAGCGCCGTGTAGAAGAGCGGGATCCGGTCCTCCTCCACCTCGCGCTCCACGCTGACGCGCGCGTACGGGAGCACGACCGCCGCGATCGTCGACACGATGACGAGGACGAAGGCGTTCACCTCGTCGATCCGGTAGGCGATCCCCCACGGCGCCGGCCATCCGCCGATCTCGTAGTCGATGACGCCGTGCGCGAGCACGCGCGACAGGAGCGTGACCGCCACGCCGAAGGCCCAGAAGGCCGCCAGCATGGAGATGAGCCACGACAGCCGGGGCCGGCGCACGAGCGCGATGAGCGGCGCGCACAGGAGCGGCACGACGACCTGGAGGACGGGCAGGTTCTCGCGGATCACATCACGTCGTCCTGCTCGTGGATCTCGTCTTCCTCGATCGTCCCGTACGCTTCCTTGATCCGCACGACGAGCGCGAGGCCGACCGCGAGCGTCGCCACGCCCACCACGATGGCCGTGAGGATGAGCACGGAGGGGATCGGGTTCGTGTAGACCACGTGCTCCCCGTCCTCGACGAGGATGGGCGCGGTGCCCCCGAAGATCTTCCCCATGCTGATGTAGAGGATCATCACCGAGGTCTGGAAGACGCTCAGCCCCACGAGCTTCTTCACCAGGTTCCCGCGCGAGATCATCGTGTAGAACCCGATCATCATCAGGCCCACGACGATCCAGTAGTTGTAGAGGCCGAGGAATCTCACGGGCTGCTAGCCCCCGCTCCTGCGGCCGGCGAAGGCGTAGAAGATCGACACCATCACGCCGAACACCGTCACCAGCACGCCGAACTCGACGGAGAAGATCCCCCAGTGCTGGCCGTGGTGGGGGTCGTGCAGCAGGACGTTGTAGTCCAGGAAGCCGCCGCCCTTCAGGATCGTCACCACGCCCGTGCCCGCGTAGATCATCACGCCCACCGCGGAGCAGACGTAGACGACCGAGGGGGGAAGCACCTGCTTCACCTTCCCCAGCCCGTAGACGAGCGCGTAGAGGATGAAGGCGGCCGCGAAGATGACGCCCGCCTGGAAGCCGCCGCCGGGCCCGTAGTCGCCGTGGAACTGCACGTAGAGCGCGAAGAGCAGGATGTACGGGATCAGGAACTTCGTCCCGACGCGCAGGATGATCCGGTCATCCATGGAAGCGCTCCTCCCCCGGCTCGACGTCGTCCGCGTCGAGGGAGCGCTCGCCCGGGGCCCACGGCCTGCGCGGGCGCGGGCCGCGCGCCAGCAGGAGGAGCACGCCGACCACGGCCGTGAAGATCACGGTGGTCTCGCCCATCGTGTCGTAGCCGCGGTAGGACGCCAGCACCGAGGTGACGATGTTCGGCACCCCGATCTCGTGCCCCGACTCCTCCACGTAGCGCGGCGCGACGTGCAGGTGCGCCGGGTTGTCGGGCTCGCCGAAGCGGGGCATGTCGAGCGTGCCGTACAGGAGCACGCCACCCGTGACCAACACGACGAAGAGCGGGAGGAGCGGGCGGTGCGCCGGCTTCTTCTCCTCGTGGCCCACCAGGGCGAGCGAGCCGAGGAGGAGCACGGTGGAGATCCCCGCGCCCACCGCGGCCTCCGTGAACGCCACGTCCACCGCGTCGAGGAGGGTCCAGAGGACGGCGGACAGGAGGGAGTAGATCCCCGACAGCATGACCACGGCGAAGAGGTTGCGCAGGCGCAGGAGCGCGAGCGCGGTCACGGCGAGGAGGGCGAGGACGGCGATGTCGACGACGGAGTCCACGCTCACTCCCCCTCCCGGAAGGGGACGCGGTACGGCTCGACCTTGCCCGAAAGCGCGGCGCGGGCGAGCGCGTGCGTGCCGATCGGGCTCGTGAAGAGGAGGAAGACGTACACGAGGATGAAGCGGAGCGTGACGAGGTGGAACCCCGTCTGGAAGCACATCCCCAGGATCATGAACGCCGCGCCCATCGTGTCGGTCATCCCGGCCGCGTGCAGCCGCGTGTAGATGTCCGGCATGCGCAGCACGCCGAGCGTACCCACCAGGATGAAGAAGAGGCCCGCGAGGATGCTCGCCCAGGACAGGACGTCGAGCGCCTGGTGGAGCATCAGTCGCCGCCCCCGGACCCCACGTGGCGCTGGCGGCCCAGGTCGCCGTACTCGAAGAACTTCAGCACCGCGATCGTGCCGATGAAGTTGATGAGCGCGTACACCAGGCTCAGGTCCACCCAGTCGGGTCGGTGCGTGAGGAAGCCGATCACCGCGAGCAGGAGCACGGTCTTCGTGCCGAAGGTGTTCACGGCGAGCACGCGGTCGTAGACGGTCGGCCCGAGGAGCGCGCGGGTCATCGCCATCCCCATGGCCACGAGGATCCCCGCGGCGGCGACCGCGAACATCAGTGTGCGCCCCCCTGCTCCACCCAGGTGCACCGGCGGTCCATCTCGTCTTCCTCGCGCCCGTCCACGTCGATCCAGGTGAGCGAGTGGATCTCGAGGTCGTCACCCACCACGCGCGTGGTGATCGTGCCCGGCGTCAGGGTGATCGAGTTCGCGTAGATCGCGCGTCCGAGGTCGGTCTTCTGGCTGGCCCGGTAGTGGACCATGATCGGGCTGATCGGGAGCCTGGGGTCGAGGATGATCTTCGCCACGTGCAGGTTGGCGAGGAACACCTCCTTCATCAGCCAGGGGACGTACAGCCAGACGCGCCCGCCGAGCTGGAGCGGGAGACCCTCGTGGTCGGCCACGTCCATGCGCATGGCGAGGTAGACGACCAGCGCCGACGACGCGACGCCGAACCCCATGAGGAGCGGCTCGAAGTGGCCCGAGAGGACGAGCCAGAAGACATACAGAATCGCGCCCAGACCGATGGCTCGGAACACGGCGTTCCCTGGCTGATCTCAAGCTTTTCCGCGGGCCTCAGGGGCCCCCGGGGCGAAACGGAGGCCGAATCTACCAGTTGGACTGGGCCCCGTCCACTATCTTCTGGATCAGCAGCTTGATGGCCTCCGCGCGACCCACGTCCTCGGTCTCGCTGGCCTCCAGGAACTCACCCTGGGACACGACGTTGCGGTCCTCCCACAGCACCACGTTCTGGACCAGATCGACGATCTGGATGCTCGCCGTGATGCTCACCTGGCGCTGGAGCACCTGGGCCGGCTCGCCGGGGTCACCGGCGCGGTAGTTGGGGGCCACCACGTCGTAGCGCGTGATCGTGCCTCGCACCACCGCGTCCGCGACGTCCTCGCCGGCCGTGCGGATCCCCAGCGCGCGGGGCAGCTCGCGCAGCAGCTCGTCGTACACCTCGCCCGAGATCTCGAAGCGCGGCGTCTCGTTGTCGAAGGGCGCCACCGCGATCGTCTTGATGTACGGCGGGGGGAAGCTCCCCGCGCGGAAGGAGTAGTTGCAGCCCCCCGCGACCAGGGCGGCCACGAGCGTGATCGTCTGCACCACCAGGTGCCGTGCGCTCATCGTCCGGCTCCCACCCTCAGGGGATCCCAGATCTCGGGCGGATACGGTCCGACCCGCTCGAGCGAATCCCTCGTCAGCTTGAGCTCGCGGAAGTCGGCCAGGTTGCGATACGTGGCCTCCTCCGGGTAGCGGCTGCCGTCGGCAGAGGCCACCTCGACGCGCTGCACCACGTGGCCCCCGTCGAGGATCTCCATCGACTCGATACGCCCGTCGACCACGCGGTAGCTGAGCAGGCGCCCGTCCCCGTAGCGGTAGCGGAGCCGCACGGAGCCGTCCGTCAGGTCGTCCGCGCCCACCAGCTCGATACCCGCCTCCGGGCGGAAGACGCCGAGCACCCCCCACATCAGGTCCGGGGGCGGGAGGATCCCCTCGGGCGCCTCGGGCGGGAGGCGCAGCTCCCCGTCCACGAGGGCGGCCCGGACGATCGTCTCGCCGTTGTAGAAGAGGTCGAGCCGAGCGCGATACGGCGGCTCGACGCGGGCCACCCCACGCCCGTGCATGCGGACCCCGGACTCGTTCAGCGACCAGGCGAAGAGCACCCGGAGCGGCGCGTCCAGCGCGGTCCCGCTGACGAGCCGGTCGGCCAGCCCCGCCGCGTCCGCCGTGGGCGCGACGACCTCCGGGCCACGCTGCGCGCATGCGCCGAGAGGCGACGGCTCCGACGAGGAGGAACGGGGCACGCGTGCGGATCGACATGGGCGGTAAGCTACGCTGGAGGGGTCGACGCTCATACCCCCGCTCCCCGGCCGCGTTCGCGCTGGCCGGGGCCACTTGTGAGGGCCCCCCCGACCCGGCATCGTTGGCGCCCATGCACGATCGACCCGTCTACCTGGCCTCGGACGTCCACCTGGGCGCGGTCTCCGGCACGCACGAGCAGGCCTTCTTCGCCTGGCTGCGCCACGCCGCCGCGGAGGCCGGGCTCATCGTCATCAACGGGGACCTCTTCGACTTCTGGTTCGAATACCGCTCGGGCATCCCGACCGGCTACGACGAGGTGCTCGCGCCTCCTCCGCCGACGATCGTGGGCGGCGGGACGCCCGTCACGCTCATGGGCGGGCAACCACGACTGGTGGGGCGGCCGCTACCTGAGGGAGGAGATCGGTCTGGAGTTCCTCCAGGAGCCCGTCGTGCGCGACTACGGCGGGCTGCGCACGCTCCTCGCGCACGGGGACGGCCTCGGGCGCGGGGACCTCGGCTACCGCGCGCTCAGGATGCTCCTGCGTGGGCGCGTGACCCGGCTGGCCTTCGGCCTGCTCGGCCCGCGGCTCGGGGGACGCATCGCCGGCGGCGTGTCCCAGACGGAGGGCCGCGACGCGCAGCAGACCCGCGCGGAGCGGGAGCGGGCCGAAGCGCTCGAGGCCTGGGCGGTGGCGCAGCTCCAGGCGTCGCCCGAGCTGGATCTCGTCGTGCTGGGGCATACGCACGTGCCGCGCCTGCTCGAGGTGGGATCCGGCCGCTGGTACGTGAACGCGGGCGACTGGCTGCAGCACGACACCTACGTCGTGCTCGACGGCGGCGGGGCGCCGCCGCGCCTCCTCACCTGGGGAGCTTGACCGAGACCGAGAGCTCCATGCGCCCTCCCCCCACGGGCACGGCGTTCAACTCGATCGGCTGGGGGAAGTGCTGGAGGTGGGCCGATACGTACGCGTCCGCCCCGGAGAGGAAGAGCATGAAGATCCCGAGGGCGGTCCAGTCCTCGCGCTGCTGCCTGCGCGACTCCTCGAGGCTCTTGAGATCCTGCAGCGTCTCGTCCGCGTCCAGGGCCGCCTGGACGGTATCCGGATCGATCCTGTTCTGCGCGGCGAGCTCGGCGCGCACCACGCTCTCGCGGAAGGCCACCCGCTCGGTCGCCTCCTGGAGCCGCTTGCGTGCCTTGATGAGCGCCCAACCCGTCGCGCTCTCCACGGTCACGTAGAACGCGCCGCGGTTGTAGGCCCCGATCGCGGAGTGCCCCCAGCCCGGGACCACGACGGCCCGCAGGAAGGCTCCCCGGGGCGAGACGCCACGGCCGGCGGGGCGCCGGGCCGAATCCGCCCGCGCGGGGAGCGGCTCCGCCGGGCGCTCCTGCGCGCCGGCCGGGCCGGGGCCCAGGGCGGTCGCGGCCGCCAGGGCCAGGAGGCCCACCAGGAGGCGGGTCGCCTTCGCGACGCTCGGTGCGGGGAAATGAGAGGGCATGGCGAGAAACGTTAACGGAAGCCCCGCACCCCTGCGAGCGGTGCGGGGCCTCCGGGCCGTCTGGCGGGAGTGTGTGGGAATCGAACCCACCCGCCCGGGGTTCAGCCGGGCTGCACGGTTTTGAAGACCGCCGGGACCACCAGGCCCCCTCCACCCCCGGGGGCACGGAAGCTCCCGCGTGCCGCGGGCAGCGTCAAGGGCCGGCGGAGGCGCCTCGGGGCTCCTGACGCTGACGGCGTCGCAGGCTAAGTTGACGTTCCGAAGACGACGAGAGCCCGTCCGCGCAGAGACCTCCATGAGCACCAGCGATTCCACGATCCGCGAGCGGGGGCGCACCGAGGCCCCGACGTCTCCCCCCTCTCCCCGGGCCTCCTGCGCGAGGGTGAGCGGAACCCGGGGATGCCGCTCGAGCTCGACCGGGTGCGCGAGGTGCGCGTCAACCGGAGCGCCGTGGAGCGGCGGGCGGCCACGCTGGGCACACGGCGTACCGTCAAGAAGGCGTGGCAGGCGGCCTGGCTGCTCAGGGCGGTCACGCTGATGGACCTGACCACGCTCTCCGGCGACGACACGCCCGGGAGGGTGCGCCGGCTGTGCGCGAAGGCCCGGCGGCCCGTGCGCGCGGACCTGCTCGAGGCGCTCGGTGTCGATCCCGACCGGATGCGCGTCGCGGCCGTGTGCGTCTACCACCAGATGGTCGAGACCGCGGTGCGCGCCCTGGAGGGGAGCGGCATCCCGGTCGCCGCCGTCTCGACCGGGTTTCCGCACGGGCTCAACCCCTTCCCCCAGCGCCTGCAGGAGATCCGGGCGTCGACGGACGCGGGGGCCCGCGAGATCGACATCGTCGTCACCCGGGGGCACGTCCTCACCGGCGCGTGGGAGGCGCTCTACGACGAGGTGGCCGCCTTCCGCGAGGCGTGTGGCGACGCCCACCTGAAGACGATCCTGGCCACCGGCGAGCTGGCCACGCTGCGCAACGTGGCGCGCGCCAGCCTCGTGTGCATGATGGCCGGCGCGGACTTCGTGAAGACGTCCACCGGGAAGGAGGGCGTGAACGCGACGCTCCCCGTGGGCCTCACCATGGCCCGCGCGGTGCGGGCCTACGCGGAGCGCACCGGCTACGCGGTCGGCTTCAAGCCGGCCGGGGGGATCCGGACGGCGAAGGAAGCACTCCTCTGGCTCATCCTCATGAAGGAGGAGCTGGGCACGGGGTGGCTGCAACCCGAGCTCTTCCGCTTCGGGGCCTCGTCGCTCCTGGGCGACATCGAGCGCCAGATCGAGCATCACGTCACCGGCCGCTACTCGGCCTCGCACCGGCATCCCATGGCATGAGCAAGGTCGCCGAGATCTTCGAGACGATGGAATACGGCCCGGCCCCCGAGGCCGCGGACCGCGCGATGGCGTGGCTCGACGCGCACGGGCGCGCCTTCGGCCACTTCATCGGCGGCGCCTTCACCGACCCGTCGGCCGGCGCGTCGTTCGAGACGGCGAACCCGGCCACCGCCCGCCCCCTCGCCACGGTGCTGCAGGGAACCGACCAGGACGTGGCCGCCGCCATCGCCGCCGCGCGTGCGGCGCAGCCCGGGTGGTGGGCGGCGGGCCCGCACGTCCGCGCCCGGCACCTGTACGCGTTGGCGCGCCGCGTGCAGAAGCATGCCCGCCTCTTCGCGGTCCTCGAGACGCTGGACAACGGCAAGCCCATCCGCGAGTCGCGCGACCTCGACATCCCCCTGGTGGCACGGCACTTCTACCACCACGCGGGGTGGGCGCAGCTCATGGAGGAGGAGCTGCCCGGGCACGTTCCCGTGGGCGTCGTGGGTCAGATCATCCCGTGGAACTTCCCCTTGCTCATGCTGGCGTGGAAGATCGCGCCGGCGCTCGCCACCGGGAACACGGTCGTCCTCAAGCCCGCCGAGTTCACGCCCCTCACGGCGCTCCTCTTCGCGGAGGTGTGCCGGGACGGGGGCCTGCCGCCCGGCGTCGTGAACGTCGTCACGGGGGACGGCCGCACGGGCGCGGCGCTCGTCGCGCACCCGGACGTCGACAAGATCGCCTTCACCGGCTCGACCGAGGTCGGGCGTGCGATCCGCGAGGCCACGGCGGGGAGCGGGAAGCGGCTGAGCCTGGAGCTCGGCGGGAAGTCGCCCTTCGTGGTCTTCGACGACGCCGACCTCGACTCCGTCGTGGAGGGCGTGGTCGACGCGATCTGGTTCAACCAGGGCCAGGTGTGCTGCGCGGGCTCGCGCATCCTCGTGCACGAGGGCGTGGCCCCCGCGCTCGAGCGGAAGCTGCGGGCGAGGATGGAGACGCTGCGCATGGGTGATCCGCTCGACAAGGCGGTCGACATGGGCGCCATCGTCGCGCCCGTGCAGCTCGAGCGCATCCGGTCGCTGGTCGAGCAGGGCCGCGCCGAGGGCGCGGAGGTGTGGCAGCCGTCGTGGAGCGCGCCCAAGGAAGGGTGGTTCTACCCGCCCACGCTGTGCACGGGGTGCGCGCCCTCGGGGACGCTCGCGCAGGTGGAGGTGTTCGGGCCCGTCGTGGTGCTCATGACGTTCCGGACGCCCTCCGAGGCCGTGGCGATGGCGAACGACACGCGCTACGGCCTGGCCGCCTCGATCTGGTCCGAGAGCATCAACCTCGCGCTCGACGTGGCTCCGAAGATCAAGGCCGGAACCGTGTGGATCAACTGCACGAACTTCTTCGATGCCGCGTCGGGGTTCGGCGGGTATCGCGAGAGCGGCTACGGGCGTGAGGGCGGGAAGGAGGGGCTGTGGGAGTACGTGCGCCCGGCCTGGGAGGCCGCGGCCCGCGCGGACAGGTCGGAGCCTCCCGCCGTGTGGGGGCGGCTCCGGAAGCGACCCCGGAGGCGCCGGCCTCCCCCGCGGCACCGGGGGACCTCCCCACCGTGGACCGGACGGCCAAGCTGTACATCGGCGGCAAGCAGGCCCGTCCGGACGGCGACGCGAGCCTGGCCGTCGCAGGCCACGGCGGGCGCGTGGTCGGCGAGGTCGGGCGCGGCAACCGCAAGGACGTGCGCAACGCGGTGGAGGCCGCGCGCAAGGCGCAGCCCGGATGGGCGGCGCGCACGGCGCACAACCGCGCACAGGTCCTCTACTACCTGGCGGAGAACCTGGAGGCGCGCGCCGACGAGCTCGCGGAGCGGCTCGCGTCGTTCTCGGGCGACCGGGCGGGCGCGGCCGCCGAGGTCGAGGCGACCGTGGCGCGGCTCTTCACCTACGCGGCGTGGGCGGACAAATGGGACGGGCGCGTCCACGCCACGCCGCTCCGCAACGTCACGCTCGCCATGCACGAGCCGGTCGGCGTCGTGGGCGTGGTCTGCCCGGACGAGCGGCCGCTCCTCGCGTTCGCGGCCACGCTCGCACCGCTCGTCGCCCTGGGCAACGCCGTCGTGGTCGTCCCCTCCGAGGCGGCGCCCCTCCTCGCGACCGACTTCTACCAGCTCCTCGACACCTCCGACGTACCGGGCGGCGTCGTGAACATCGTCACCGGGCTGCGCGACGAGATCGTCCCCACGCTGGCGGCGCACGACGACGTCGACGGGATCTGGTTCTTCGGCTCGCGCGAGGGCTCCGCCGCCGTCGAGAAGGCGTCGACAGGCAACATGAAGCAGACGTGGGTAAGTTACGGTCACCCAATCACATGGATGACGCCGCACGAAGGCGAAGGCGCGGAGTTCCTGCGCCACGCCTGCCAGGTGAAGAACATCTGGGTGCCCTACGGCGAGTGAGCGGGCGCCGGCCCCCGGCACGGGGGCCGCGACCGACGCCTCCTCCCGGGTCAGCCCCGGCGCACGAGCGCCTGGGAGGGGTCGTCCGGGATGATCAGCTCGACGCGCTGCCCCGCCGACAGCGCGATCGACCCGGTCGTGTAGGTGCGTCCGGCCACGACCTCGATGCGGAAGCTGATCTGATCGACTTCCCGCCACGCCAGGTCGACGGTGACGTGGGTGTTCCCGCCCACCTGCCCCAGGAGCTGCTGGCCGTGCGAGCTGCGTGCGTATACGCGCACGTCCGTGAAGCCCCGGTTCTCGACGTAGACCCTGATCTGGCTCGTGTCGGACCCGGGCTCGACGAAGGGGTCGCGCGCCACCGTCGCGCAGCCGGATCCGACCACGAGCGCCAGCACGGCCGGGAGGAGCCGCCGCACTGCCTGGGTGAATGCTCACTGGCTGATGAGACGCTCCGTGTCGATGGGATCGAGGCCCAGCTCCCGGAGGAGCTCGTTGAGGCGGGCGAGATCCTGGGTGATGACGAGGTTCATCTGGTCCAGCTCGGTCCCCAGCTTGCCGGACAGCTCGTCGAAGACCTTGTAGGACTGGTCCGTGGGCCTGGCGTACGAGCCGTCCACCAGGTTGAGGAGCGCCGCGATCTTGTTGTTCAGCCGGATCGGGTAGTTGAGCGGGTCCTGGTTGGACTGGTTCTTCACCTGGTAGATCTCGGACTCCACGCCGCCCAGGCGATCCTTCACCGTCCCACCGAGCGACTTCAGCTCGCCGTTGTCGCTCTTGGAGAGCCGGTCGTCCACCTGCGCCTTGATCGCGCGCATGCGGATCACCGCCTCGTTGGCGTCGGTGACCCGGTCGCGTACGCGCACCGCGAGGTCGTGAGCGCGCCTTCAGGTCCGCGACCGTCACGCCGTCGGCGGCCGCGCGCGGGTTGATCTTCACCTCGAAGTCGCGCGTCTGCGACTGGCCGTCCACGGTCAGGCGCACCTGGTAGCGTCCGGGCACCACCGACGGGCCCAGCGGCCCCGCCGCCCAGAAGATCCGACCGTCGAAGTCCTTCCACCCTTCCGCGCGCATGTTCCAGCGGAAGCGGTTCGAGCCCTTCTTCGCCGAGGGCTTCTGCGGCCCCTGGCGGCCGAAGAAGCCGCCGCCACCCTCACCCTCCTCCTGGGCCGGCTTCTCCTCCTCCTTGGCCGACTCGTACGAGTCGATGACGGCGCCCGAGCCGTCGAGGATGTCGACCGTCACCTTCTGGGCGTCGTCCTTCAGGTAGTAGAAGACGTCCTCCGTGTTGTCGAATTCCTGCACCGCGTCCTTCGGGTCGAAGAGCCAGAAGCTCGCCGCCGCGACCTCCGGGCTCATCTGGCGCAGGAGGTCGATGTTGCGCATCACCCAGAACGAGCGTCCGTGCGTGGCGATCACCAGGTCGTGGTCCTCCACCACCAGGTCGGAGACCTGCGTGTTGGGGAGGTTCATCGTCAGCTTCTGCCAGTGGGCCCCGTCGTCCCACGACACGTACACGGTGGTCTCCGAGGCCGCGTACAGCAGCCCCGCGCGCGCCGGATCCTCGCGCACCGCGCGCACGAAGTCGTCCGCGGGGATCCCGCCGTCGATGCGCGTCCACGTCTTCCCGTAGTCGGTGGTCTTCCAGACGTAGGGGTGCCGGTCGTTGTCCACCAGGTAGCGGATGCCCGCCACGTAGGCCTTCCCGGCCGTCGTGGGGGAGGCCTCGATCGTGTTGATGCGCACGAAGTCCGGGGCGTCCTTGGGCGTCACGTTCTCCCAGGTGGGCTTGGCGGAGAGCGCGTTGCGCGTCACGTACACGTAGCCGTCGTCCGAGCCCGACCAGAGCACGTTCGCGTCCTTGTACGAAGGCTCGAGCGCGAAGATGGTCGCGTACGTCTCGACGCCCGTCTGGTCCTTGGTGATCGGGCCGCCGGAGGCGCCCATCGTGCTCGGATCGTGCCGGGTCAGGTCGTCGCTGATCCGCTCCCAGCTCTGGCCCCCGTTGTGCGTGCGCCAGACGCGCTGCGTGCCGGTGTACAGGAGGTCGGGGTCGTGGTGGTCGAAGACGATCGGGTACGTCCACTGCGAGCGCTCGTCGATATCCACGGACGACCACCCCATCGGGTTGTCGGGCCAGACGTTGACCGTGCGCTCGTCCCCGGTCTTGTAGTCGAAGCGCGTCAGCAGCCCGCCGTACGAGCCCGCGTAGTAGATGTCGGGATCGTCCGGCTTGGAGGCGATGTAGCCGCTCTCGCCGCCGCCCACCGTCGTAGAAGTACTCGCTCCCGGCGGTCTTGAAGTCCCACCCGCCCGACGGGATGCACACCGTCGAGTTGTCCTGCTGCGCGCCGCAGATCATGGTAGGGTCGTGGTTCGTCGTGATCACGCGGTAGAACTGCGCGGTCGGCACGTCCTGGTCGGTCCACGTCTGCCCGCCGTTGACGGAGACGTTCGCGCTCCCGTCGTTGGCGTTGATCATCCGCTGCGGGTCGTTCGACGCGATCCACAGGTCGTGGTTGTCGCCGTGCGGGACGCGGAACTGCGTCGGGAAGGTCTTCCCGCCGTCGGTCGACTTGTAGAAGCCCGTGTTGAGGGCGTAGACGGTGTTCTCGTCCTTCGGGTCGCCGTAGATGCGGCTGTAGTAGAAGGCGCGCTGTCGCAGCTTGCGCTCGTCGTTCATGCGCTCCCACGTGCGCCCCGCGTCGTCCGAGCGGTAGACGCCGCCCTCCGGCTCGTGCTCGACCAACGCCCAGACGCGGTTCGAGTTCGCACCCGACACCGCCACGCCGATCTTCCCGATCGGGTGCGCCGGCTCCAGGCCGAGCGTGGAGGTGATGTCCTGCCAGTGCTCGCCGCCGTCCGTGGACTTCCACAGCCCCGAGTCGGGGCCGCCCGAGGACATCCCCCAGCTCTTGCGCCACGCCTCCCAGATGGCGGCGTAGAGCACGTCCGGGTTGTTCGGGTCCATCTCCAGGTCGATCGCGCCGGCCTTGTCGCTCTTGAAGAGGACCTTGCGCCAGCTCGAGTCCGCCGTCGGTCGTCTTGAAGATCCCCCGGTCGGGGTTCGGCGCGGAGTGCACGCCGAGCGCGGCCACCCACGCGACGTCGCAGTTGTCCGGGCGGACCACGATCTTCGCGATGCTCTGCGTCGGCTCGAGGCCGACGTGCGTCCAGGTCTTCCCGGCGTCGGTCGACTTGTAGACGCCGTTGCCCTGCATGATGTTGCCGCGCAGCTCCGTCTCGCCGGTGCCGATGTAGAGGACGTCCGGATTCGACTCGCACACCCCGATGGCCGCCACCGAGGAGGCGTCGATCTTCCCGTCCGTCATCGGCCTCCACGTCTGGCCGCCGTCCGTGGTCTTCCACAGGCCTCCACCCGCCGCGCCGAACCAGTACTCGTTCGGCCGCGAGGAGCTGCCGGCCACCGCCGTCGAGCGGCCCCCGCGCGACGGACCGACCATGCTCCACTCGAGCGAGCCGTAGAGCGCCTGGTCGTACTGCTGCGCCGCCGCCGGCGCTCGGCAGCGCCGACCGTCGCGATCCCGTCAGCGCCAGCGCCATGGAGGGAAGCGCACGGACGAATCTGCTGCTCATCTTCGAACGACCCTGTACCTGGGGACGCGTGTCGTGGCCCACGGCTGGGCCCGGGAGCGGGGAGCGTAGGACGGAGGCAGGACTCGCGCAAGCGCGCAACGCGCTCCCCCGCGGACGCGCGTCCCTTCGATCGAATGCACGCCCCGTCGGGGCGGTGGGCGCGGGCGGGTCGCAGCCGAGGACGCCCGGGAGGGCGACCCGTCCGGTCTCAGCGACCCGAAGCGCGTGCAGCAGCGCCGTGACAAGATCGGCCTGACCCGGATCCACCGGTCGTGGTCCCGCCCCCGTTCCCGTCCGGGCCGCTCCCGCCGCCGCCCAGACCCAGCGCGGCCACGCGAGCGCGATGGTCCCGCCCGCGATGATCGCCGTGAGCGCGATCGTCTTCGGCCTGGAGAAGTTCGCGGGCGCTGATGCCGTGCTCAACGTCCGAGGCGCGACGCGCAGCGTGTCGATCGATCGGATCTCCCGGAAGTTGCCGATCGCCCTGAGCGACGAGACCTCCATGACGATCGAGTCCCCGGCGCTCAGCAGCGTCCCCTCCATCGAGGCGACGTCTGCTGGTCGGGCGCTCCCGCGACCGGGAGCGCACAGGTACCTCGATGCGCACCATGGTCCCGGGCGTCGGTCGCTCGACGGGCACGTAGCTGTAGCACCCGCTCATCATCGCCGCACCGATGATCGAGGCGAGCCCAGTCGCCCGACGGTCGCGCGTCCCATCAGAAGACCACGTCCACGATCGGTGAGATCTGCTGGTTGAAGACGTACGCGTACCGCCATGGGTCCGACGAATCGATGGTCCTGGATCGGTCGACCACGTTGCGATTGTCCACGTCTACCCGGACCGCCACGCGACCTGCGTCGGCTTCCAGGGTCACGAGCTGGACGAAGAGCCGCTTCTCCATCTCGACGTCGACCACCAGATCCACCGGCATGACCTGGACCACGGTGTCCGCCAGGAAGATCTGGACGTGCGTCCCTCCGACCTTCGTCCACCCCGGCCTGGAACTGCTTGGAGTAGATCACCTGCACCGGCGTCCCCTCCCCTCCGGAGATACGCACGGAGATGTCGTGGGGCGAGGGATCATCGAAGATCGTGCACCCCGCGAGCCCCAGTACCGACGGGCGGCCGCGATCGCGAGGCCCGTAGCGGTGAAACGGCGTACCGTATCTCATGGAAGGCAAGATGGGGAATTCCCGGCATGAGAAGGCGAGGCGCACCCGCACATGGTGTACGGGTGCGCCCGCCTTCTCTTACCCTGAGGGAGACCCTCGACTAGCAGCCCAATCCGTTCAGGTAGCAGTTGGAACGAATCTCCACCAGCGTGATCGGGAGCAGCGTCCCCGGGGACTTGAACGCGTCGGACACGCTCGATCCACTGCGCCTCCTTGACCCCGAACCGGTACATGTCCGCCAGGCGGAGCCCCATGCCGAAAGTGTTCATCCCGCGCTCGTGCCTGAGCATGTCCATGGCCGGCATCTGACCCGAATAGGGCGTCAGGGCGTCCATGGCACGGACGGAGTTGATCTCCGAGGTGAACGTCGCCTCGTCACAGTTCGCCAGCGCGTCCTCCGCGATGATCAAGTGCATGAGGCGCGACGAGGCGAGCGTGTTCGGGGCGTACTGGTCCCTTGTCGTTGAACGCGCCGCCCTTGAACACTCGAGCCGCACGACGCAGGCCGGATCCACCGTGCTGTCGATCGGATCCATGATCGTGATGTGATGATGTCGTTGGACGCGTCGAGGTTCACCAGGCGCGTGTCCACCTGGTTCTCCTTCCGGCTGTTCGCCTCGACCGCGAAGTTGTTCGTCGACCTGCTCGAATGCTCGTATTGGCTCGCCGAAGTGTCCATTCGAGCTCGAGTTCCGCACCGGCGAGGCGATCAAGGACTCCCGCGTCCGCCACCGCGCCCGTCGGACTTGGCCGAGCGGGCCCGCGTGTTCGGCGTCGGCTTGATCTTGTCCCAGATCGCGCGGGACGCTTCGCCCGTGCGCGATCGCCATGGCCTGCATCTTCACCTCCGCGTTGCCGCCCTAGCCGCGGCGTCGAGGTGCTCGATGGCTTTGTCGAGCATCGTGTACATCTTCTCCGGCCCGACCGGCGGGCCGGACTCACGCTTGTCCGAGATCGTGAAGTCCTGCTGCGCCTCGCCGACGACCATGTAGATGATGCCGGCATACAGGTGCGCCCGGGCCAGCTCCTCGGCGCAACGAGGGTCCTCGGCGACGTGCTCCTCGAGGATCGACACCGCCTTGTCGGCCATCCAGCGGGCCTGGGAGATCTACGGGTACGCCCCGTCCGACAACTCGTTCGAAGGATCGGAGATGAAGCCCTGGTCCAACGAGCCCCAGGCGTCCCGCGACCCGATCCAGAAGAACTCGTCGGATACCACCTCGTACGGCGACCAGATCTAGCCGATCGCCTGGAACACAGCGCCTGCGCTCCGTTCACCACCGCGGTCGCGGCCGCCGGCTGCTAGATCGAGTTCTCGACAAGGTTGTTCGGGTTGTTCACGTCCAGCAGCCCACAGGCGGACAGCGTCAACGCCGCCGCGACGCCCGTGGTCGAGGCCTTGAAGGCCTTGTTCGTCATGATCATGTCTCCGCCCTCCTCAGAACGTCACGCGGGTGGAGAAGGTGAAGCGGCGCGGGATCGGGATGTTCCACCCCTCGGTCGAATCGAGGAAGTTGCAGTCCAGCCCCGTGGTACACTTGCCGATCACGTTGCCTTCGGGGTCCATGCCGTTGTAGTTCCCGAGCATGAAGAGCTGCAGGTTCCGGACGCCCAGGTTGATCGTGGCGGTGGACAGGCCCATCCGCTCGATCAGATCCGTCGGCATCCTGTAGCTGAGCGAAAGCTCGCGCCACCGGATCCAGCTCGCGTCGAAGATGCTGTTCAGGCCGGACATCGGCGACAGCGCTTCGATCTCGTGCTCCCACGCCACAGCCGCGTCCAGACGCTGCTCGGCAGTCGAAGCGGGGTTCTGCATGATCGCGTTCAGCTCCGCGGCGCGCGGCGTGTTACGGCCGATCAAAGCGTTCGCCTGCCGGAACGCGCCCGACAGGTTCTCGACGAAGTAGTTGCCCACCTTGTACTCGAAGAGCGAGGACAGCTCCCAGCTTCCGCCGAAGTCCAGGTTCGAGCCGAACGAGCCGGCGAAGTCGGGGGTGGGCTTTCCGAGGTATGTCTCGATCGCGCACAGCCCGTCGCCGCAGTTGTTCGACGCCAACGCACCCGGGACGATGTCGCCGAGCGTGTTGTTCGAGGCGTCCGTGCCGTACACGAGCGGCTTGAAGCTGCTCGGGTCGCGCGGCACGCTGAAGTACGCCAGCAAGGCTTCCTTCGTCGGCTCGACGCAGCTCCCGTCGATGTTGATCGGGTACTGCAGGTCGTCGGGGATCTTCGCCCCGAAGAACGCGCCGGGCGCGTAGCCCTCGGTCAGGAAGTTGCGGTAGCGCGGGTACGAGCCACCCGTCTTCAGCGACGGCGCGCCACCCATGTCCGTGATCTCCTCGTGCAGGTACGCCGTGTTGGCGAACATGTTGAGCGAGAAGCCCTCACGCTGGATCACGGTACCGCGCACGTTCAGCTCGATGCCATGCGCATCCAGCTCACCGATGTTGTCGAGCTGATTGTTCGTGAACCCGCCGGACACGGGGAACTGCCGGTCCACCATCGCGTCCTTCACCTTCCGGTTCCAGTACGTGACGTCGATCGACGCGCGATCCTGGAACAGGCCGAGCTCCGCACCCACCTCGAACTCGGTGGACACCTCCGGCTTGAGGTCGTCGTTGCCGAGGTTCTCGGGCTGGATGCCCGGGCCCGTCTCGGACGATTGCGAGGAGTAGGTCGTGAACTTGTCGAACGCGCCGGGCTGGAGGCCCGACTTCCCGATCGCGCTGCGGAAGCGCAGGGTCGAGAAGGTCGAATTCGACCAACCGAGGCCCTGGCTGGGCACGATGGAGATCGACGCCTTCGGGTAGAAGGCGGTGTTGAAGTTCTCACCGAATGCCGAGTTGGCGTCCCAGCGACCACCGACCGTCGCGAAGATCCAGTCGTTGATCCCGAGCTGGTCCTGCAGGTAGCCACCGATCTGCGTCACGCGCAGCCAACGCTCGTAGGTGGTCGGGTCGCCTAGCGCCGAGAGCGTCTCGAGGCCGGGGCCGGGGAACTTGTAGCCGCCGCCGCCCGTCGTCTGCTGCTGGCGGATGTAGCCCTGCCCGCCGAACAGGAACGTGTTCTCGAGGCTCCCGAAGCGCTTGACGTGCGAGCCCTTCATGTCCGCGGTGACCTCCCGCGTGCGGCGCTCGCTGGCGTCGCGGTAGCCCTCGGGGTCGGCGGACGAGAATCCGTCCACGTTGAAGGCGTAGGGGTGGAAGTAGGTCTGGTTGTCGGCGGAGAAGTCCACGCCGAACGTCGCGTCGAGGCGGAACTCCTCGGTCGGCGTGAAGCCGACCGTCGCGCTGCCCGCGAAGTGGTTCGAGTTCGCCACGTTCTGCTGGTACATGAACTCGCGGGTCGTCCCGAAGGCCGGCGCGCCGTAGAGGTTGTTCTCGTCCGCCAGGCGGAGCTGGGACATCATCACGCTGGAGAACACGCCGTAGATGTTGTTCCCGTTGTCCGGCGTATGGTGCTCGAGGTCCGAGTACAGCGTGCTGACGCCGATTCGGATCCTGCTGCTCGGGATGACCGTGAAGTTCGCGGTCAGCGAGTAGCGCTTGTCGAGGTCGGTCTCGGCCGTGAACTCATCCAGCACCGGGAAGTTCTGCTGGGCATCGTACGCGCCGTTCTCGTGCGCGAAGCGCCCGGACACGAAGTACTGGAACGCGTCCGAGCCGCCCTGCACGGAGCCCGACAGCATCTGGGCGTACCCCGTCGTGAACATGTCCGGGATCGTGTTCTCCTGGAACGGCTCGTAGAGACCGACGTTCTTGCCCCAGCGCGCGGCGATGCGGGCCTGGTCGGCCGCGTTGCGTGCCCAGTCCGCCATCGGCAGGATGCGGTTCGTCGGCTCCTTGATGGCCGTGAGGTCACCCTGCATGCTGAAGCGGGGCGCGCCGGCGCGGCCGCGCTTGGTGAAGACCTGGATGACGCCGTTCGAAGCCTCGGTGCCGTACAGCGTGGCCGCCGCGGCGCCCTTCAGGATCTCGACGCGCTCGATCGACTCCGGTGGGATGTCGTCGAGGCGGCCGGCGACGCCCTGTCCCGATCCGCCGATCCCCGAGTTGTCCATGCGGACGCCGTCGATGTAGATGATCGGCTCGTTGTTCTGGGACAGCGAAGCCGACCCGCGGATGCGGATCCGCGACGCCTCACCGGTGGATCCGGAGGTGGGCGCGAGGACCACGCCCGGCTCGCGGCCCGCGAGCATCTCGGAGAAGTTCGAGATCGGCTTGTCCTCGAGCGCGCTGGCGTCCACCGTGGCGATGGTGTTGCCCAGCTTCTTCTTGGCGGTGGCGATGCCCGCGCCCGTGACCACGATCTGGTCGAGCGCGATGGCCGTCTGGTCGAGCGAGAAGTTCGCCACCACGGACTCGCCGGCCGTCACCGTGATCGTCTGCGAGCCCGACTTGTACCCGACGAGCTCGGCCACCAGCGTGACCTCGCCCGAAGGCACGTTGAGCATGAGGAACCGTCCGGCCGCGTTCGTGAGGGCGCCGATTCCGCTCCCTCCGATATAGACCTGGACCGCTTCCAGCGGACGCTGCGAGGCAGCGTCCCGGACCGTCCCGACCAGCGTGCCCGTTGCCTGGGCCGCGACCGGGGCGGGTGCCCACCCGACCGCCAGCGCGAAGGCCATGACGAGCCCTCCACGCAAGGCGATGGATGTGAGGCGTGCTGACATCGGACGCATCATCTCGTCCTCCCAGTTGGGGTTGGACCGTGAAAACCACCCTTTATCGACATCGGGGCGTCCCGCCCACGAAAAGGGTGCGATCTCATCCACCACACGACCCCACCACCCCCGCGTGGATCAGGCCACGCGGTCGCATCGCTCAATCCCCGGCCGCACGCCCTCCGCGGGGGTGCACCGGGGTCGATCTATGGTTGGTTCGTCTGGGAGGCGTTCTGCCGGCCTACCCGCGGCTCTTTCGAGGTCCAGCGCCGGCCATCATATGGGGTCGGATTCCGACCCGCAACATTACGCTAGCAGTGCGTGTCTTCTTACGGATCAGGCCTTCGTGCGCGCCACGCACTCGATCTCCACGTCGACGCCCCTGGGCAGCGCGGCGGCCTGGACGGCGGCGCGGGCGGGGCGATGCGCTCCGAAATGGCTCGCGTAGACCGCGTTCATCGCCCCGAAGTCGTTCATGTCGGCGAGGAACACGGTGGTCTTCACGACGGTGTCCATCCCGGCGCCGGCGGCCTCCAGGACGTGCCGCAGGTTGGTGAGCACCTGCTCCGTCTGGGCGGCGACGTCGCCCGCCACCACCTCCATCGTGACCGGGTCCAGGGGGATCTGCCCGGAGCAGAAGACCCACCCGTCCGTGACGATGGCCTGGGAATAGGGACCGATGGCGGCGGGCGCCCCGTCGGTCTGGACCGGCTTCAACGTGCTCATGCGCGCTCCTGGTGCTCGGCTGTGGGGGTCGGGCGCGCCGCCGCGGGCGCGTCCCGGTCGGGCGGATCGTCGCGGAACCGGCGGGCGTGCTCCAGCAGCTCCTCGGGGCTGACCGTGGCCACGCCCGCCTTCCCGACCTCGATGGCCGCGGCGTGGTTGGCGAGGAGCGCGGCCTCCCGGGTGGTGGCACCGGCCGCGAGCGCCACGGCCATCATCGCCGTGACCGTGTCGCCCGCGCCGGACACGTCGTAGACCGCACGCGCGGCCGTCGGGACGCGCACGTACTCGCCGTCCGCCGTCTGGAGGGCCATCCCCCGCTCGCCCAGCGTGAGGAGGAGGTTGGCGCAGCCCATGCGCGTGCGCGTCGCCTCCATCCACGCTCGCCTCGTCCGGGTGGATGAACTCGCCGAGCGCGTCGGCAAGCTCCTTGGCGTTCGGCTTGAAGACCGTTGCGCCCGTGTACTCGAAGAAGTTCCGGCGCTTCGGGTCGACCACGGTCGGCGCGCCCCTCCGCGCAGCGGTCTCGAGCGCGACGCGGATCACGCTCCGGCACGAGGACGCCCTTGTTGTAGTCCTCCATCACGACGACGTCGACGTCGGAGCCCACCGAGGCGACGGCGCGCGCGAGCGCCTGGGCGAGCGCCGGCGAGGCGTCCGCCTCGATCTCGTGGTCGAACCGCACCACCTGCTGGCGACGCGCGAGGATCCGCGTCTTGACCGTGGTCGGCCGCTCGTCCGTGAGGACCAGCCCGTCCGTCGCGACCCCCAGCGTCCTCGAGCTCGCCGCGCAGGACCTCGCCGCCCGCGTCCCGCCCCGCGCAGCCGACCACGACGCACCCCGCCCCGAGCGCGGCCACGTTCGCGGCCACGTTCGCGGCGCCGCCGAGCGCGGAGGCCTCGCTCTCGACGCGCACCACCGGCACGGGGGCCTCGGGGGAGATGCGGTCCACCGACCCGGTGATGTAGCGGTCGAGCATGACGTCGCCGATCACGAGCACGCGTACGCCGGTCGCGGCACGGAGGAGCGCCTCGACGCGCGCGGGGCTCAGCCCGTCCAACGGCCCCTCCCCCGCCCCTCGACCGGCAGCAGCGTGAAGGTCCCGTCGTCCCGCGCCAGGAGGCGCTCCTGCAGGTTCACCGAGACGCACACGTGGTTCGGCACGATGCGCACCCGCTCCCCGATGGCGGGCCGCCACCCGGAGCCCCCCAGGTCGAGGACCCCGTGCTCCTCCGAGAGCGCGGAGACGACCACCCCGGGCCGGTCCAGGAGGATGCCGAAGCCGTCGCCTCCCCTGCCCTCCTTGGCGAGCGCCTTGGAGCCGGCGTCCACCACGGCCTTCCCCGGCACCGCCGTGCTCACGACCGTCGCCAGGACGGTGTAGGCCACGTCGTCGGGTCGCCGCCACCCCCACGTCGAGCGCCTCCCGGTCGAAGAAGATGCACGAGCCCGAGCGGATCTCGGTCATCCCCGGGATCTCGTGGCTGCGCCAGAGCGTCGGGGTGGAGCCGCCCGAGACGATGCCGGGCTCGAGCCCGGCGGCGCCGAGCGCGTCGAGCGCCTCCGCCACGCGAGCGGCCAGCGCCGCGAGGTGGGCGGTCTGGTCGCCCTCGACCATGCGGATGTGGCCCGGATAGAACATCATCCCGCGGAAGGAAACGCCCTCGGTGCCGGCCGCGGCGCGGGCGAGCGCGACCAGCGCTTCGACGTCCTGCACCCCGACGCGGCCGAGCCCCATGTCCATCTCCACGAGGACGCCCACCGTCCGACCCGCGGCGGCGGCCGCCGCGGCGAGCGGCGCGAGCACCTCGCGCGCGTCCAGCGCCACCTTCAGGTCCACCTCGGCGGGAAGCGCCACCAGGCGCGCGAGCTTCGCGGCCCCCACGGGCGGATAGGCGAGGAGGAGGTCGGGCGTGAGGGCTGCCATCACCTCGGCCTCGCGGAGCGTGGCCACCGTGAGCCCGCGCGCGCCGGCGTCCAGCTGGATGCGCGCGACCGTCCTCGACTTGTGCGTCTTGACGTGGGGGCGCCAGGCGAGACCGTGGGAGCGCGCATAGGCCGCGACCCGCCCGGCGTTCGCCCGGGTCCGTCCGAGGTCGACGAGGCCGATCGGCGTCTCGATCGTCTCCGGGTCCGTGCGCTCGGGACCCCCCATGGAGCCGCTCATGGCGTCGCGCTCCCGAGGAGCGTGCCGAGCGCGTCCGTGAACTCCCCGTCGTCCGGGGACACGGGCCCGAAGCGCATCCAGCGGAGCGTCCCCTCGCGGTCGATGAGGAAGCTGGCCGGCAGGCCGAGGACGTGCCACGTGTCCATCCCGCGCATCTGCGGGTCGACGAGGATCCGATAGGTCACGCCATACTCCTGCACGAACTCCTCCACCTGGTCGCGAGCGTCCCCCGTGTCCATGGAAACGCCCACGATCGCCAGGCCGTCGTCGGCGTGCTCGACCGAGAGCGTCTGGAGGTAGGGCGTCTCGTGGCGGCACGGCGCGCACCAGGTCGCCCACAGGTTCACGAGGACGACCCTCCCGCGGAGCGACGCGAGCGAGACGCTGTCGCCGGCGAGCGTGGTGGCCGCGTACTCGGGCGCCGGGGAGCCGACGCGGGGACCCGGGGGCTCGCCGCCCGCGCACGCGCCCAGCGCGGCGAGCGCCGTCGTGGCGAGGAGGGCGCCGAGGGTCCGGCGGGTGTTGCGCGATCTCATGTCGAAGGCACCTCCACGCGCGCGAGGCGGACCTGTGGCCGGTCCGCGACGGAGACGTCGGTCCACGCCAGGACGATCTCGCGTGGGCTCCAGGGCGAGACGACCATACGCGGAAAGCCGCTGGCCCGCTCGGACGTCGAGGTCGCTACGGAGACCGGCCCGCCCCTCCGGCCGTCCGCGCCGAAGGACGCCAGCCGGAGCTCCGCGCCGCCACGGTCGTCGCGCTCCAGCCAGCTCACCACGCTCGAGCCGTCCGACAGTCGCCGCACGTCCACCCTCCCCGAGGGATCGCCGTCGTCCACCCGGACCGGCTCCCCGAAGGAGGCGCCTCCATCCGCGGAAAAGGCAAGGTAGACGCGAGGCCGGTCGTTCGCTCCGGTGAACCAGGCGACGGACACCGCGTCCCCCCGCGCGTCCACGGCGGGCCCGTTCACCGGGCACCCGTCGATGGCCCAGCCGTCCTCGTGCACCGGCGTCCCCTCCGTCCAGCGTCCGTACACCCGGCGCATCGCGTGGACGTCGCGGATGCCGTCGGCGCTGCGGTCCCGGTACACCACCACCACGCCATCCGCCGTGCGCGCCGCGTCCGTCTGGCAGCAGTCGCACGTGCGCGCGTCGAGGAGCTGGTCGGGCGCCGTCGGGGCGTTCCGGTCGGCCGTGCGATGGCGGAGCGTCGTCTCCTGCGTGGGCTGTGTCCCGTCCGGGCCCGCCGAGAAGGCGCGCCCGTCGAGCCACACCAGGCCGACCCCGTCCCCGTCCGGGAAGAGGCTCACGAAGCCGTGCTCGGTGTTCGTGCCGTCCTGGTGGGGCGTCCAGGCGTCCGACCACGTGGCGCCGCCGTCGTCCGAGGTGGCGAGGCGGATGTCGTAGGCGAAGCCGGGCCCGGGCCGGCGGCTGAGCCAGTGGGCCCACAGCGCCCCGTCTCCGCCGACGATCACGGAGGGGAAGTCCGCCCAGTTCACGAGCAGGTCCGTACCCACGGTCACGGTGTGCCTGGGGCCCCACCCGTCGCGCGCGAGGCGCGCCACCTCGAGCTCGGTCCGGCCCCCCGGCACCGCTTCCAGCCAGCTCAGCGTCACGGCGTCCTCCGCCGTGGACAGAAACGGCTCACCACTGCCCACTCCCGCGGGCGCGTCCAGCGGGTGGACGGACGCGCCGGTGGAGGCGGACGGATCGGCCTGCGCACAAGCACCGAACGCGACAAGGGTTAACAACGAAAGGCGAAGTGACATCGAACGTAGGTGACGGCATGAGCGCGGTTCCGGGCGGGCAAGCTTCTTGCTCGTCCGGCTTCCGGAAAAGCCCGGGAAATCTCGGTGAGCCTGCGCGGTCGGGCAACGCGTGGTTGGAACGGCTCCCCGGATTGCGGGGTTTCCTAACCGTGGCGGCAGGGACCGCACTACTGCCGTTCGCGCGGCAGTATCCACATGCCAGAGGCAAGACGACCATGCAGTTCAACCGCGGTTTCCGCCCCGGCGCCGGCGCGGTGGCACTCGCGTTGGCGGGTGCCCTTTTCGCGCTGACCCCCCAGCCCGGATCGGCTCAGTACTTCGGGCGCAACAAGGTCCAGTACCAGGACTTCTCGTTCTCCATCCTCCCCACCGAGCACTTCAACTTCTACTACTACCCTGTCGAGGGTGAGGCGGTGGAAGACGTCGCGCGTATGGGAGAGCGCTGGTACGAGCGCTACGCCAGGTCGTTCCAGCACGAGTTCGAGCAGGCCAAGCCCGTGATCATCTACGCCGATCACCCGGACTTCCAGCAGACCAACACGCTGTCCGGCTCCATCGGCGAGGGTACGGGCGGCGTGACGGAGTCGCTGAAGAACCGCGTGATCATGCCCCTCACCGGGTCGTACTGGGACACCGACCACGTCCTCGGCCACGAGCTCGTGCACGCCTTCCAGTACAACATCGCGCAGTCGCGCCGCGGCGGCGGGCTCCAGGGCCTGAACTCGCTCCCGCTGTGGCTCATCGAGGGGATGGCCGAATACCTGTCGGTCGGGCGTGACGACCCGCTCACCGCCATGTGGATCCGCGACGCCATCCGGCGCGACGAGCTGCCGACGATCAAGCAGATGACGCGCGAGACGAAGTTCTTCCCCTACCGCTTCGGCCAGGCGCTGTGGGCGTACATCGGCGGGACGTACGGGGACGACGCGGTCATCCAGATCTACCGCCGCTCGCTCCGGGTCGGCTTCGAGCCCGCCATCCGGCAGGTCCTCGGGATGCCGACGGACACGCTCTCGATCCGGTGGAGGGACAAGGTCGCCGAGGAGTATCTCCCCCTCATGCAGGGGCGCACCGCGCCCTCCGAGACCGGGGACCTGCTGCTCGCGCCGTCGACGGGCTGGGGCCCGATGAACGTCGCGCCCTCGATCAGCCCGGACGGACGCTACGTCGCCGCGCTCTCGCAGAAGGACCTCTTCACCGTCGACCTCTACCTCGCGGACGCGCACAACGGACAAATCATCCGCAAGCTGGTCAGCGCGAACTCCGACCCGCACATCGAGGCGCTCCGCTACATCGACTCGTCGGGGACGTGGTCCCCGGACGGCCGCTACTTCGCCTTCATCGTCACGGCCGACGGCGACAACCAGATGGTCATCGTCGACGTCACGAACGGCGACGAGACCCAGCGCATCCACTTCGACGGCATCGGCGCCGTGAACAACCCCGCCTGGTCGCCGGACGGGAAGACGATCGCCTTCTCCGGCATGGTCGGCGGGATCAGCGACCTCTACCTGTACGATCTCGAGTCCGGTGAGCGCACCCAGCTCACGAACGACAAGTACGCGGACCTGCAACCCGCGTGGTCGCCGGACGGCAAGACGCTGGCGTTCACGTCCGACCGGGGCCCGGAGACCGACTTCGGGAAGCTGACGTACTCCCGCTTCCAGCTCGCGATGATGGACCTGAGCACGAAGCAGGTGCACGTCGTCCCGGTATTCGGGAACGTGAAGCACATCAATCCCCAGTACTCGCCGGACGGGCGGAGCCTCTTCTTCATCTCCGACCAGGACGGCTTCAGCGACATCTACCGCCTCGACCTGCAGAACGGGGACGTGCGGCGCATCACGAACATCGCGACGGGCGTGAGCGGCCACACGTACATCTCGCCCGCGATGACCGTCGCGGCGAAGACCGGGCGGATGGCGTTCTCGGTCTTCGACTCGCTCGAGTTCCACGTGAACGGGATGGACCCCGACATGGGGACCATCGCGCAGGTGCCGGAGCGGCCGGACGAACAGCCGGGCCGCAAGCTGGTGCCGACCAACCCCGATCGGTTCAGCCGGGTGGCGTCCTATCTGGCGGACGCCGAGACCGGGCTGAAGGCGCCGGGCGTCTATTCGATGCAGAAGGACACGAAGGACTACGACTCGTCGCTCTCCCTGGACTACGTGGGGCAGCCGACCCTGGGCGTCGGGACGGACAACTTCGGCAACTACATCGGCGGGGGGGCGTCCGCCTACTTCAGCGACATGCTCGGCAACCGAATCCTGGGGGTCGCCGTGCAGGCGCAGGGCACGTTCAAGGACATCGGCGGCCAGGCTTTCTACGCGAACATGGCGCACCGGTGGAACTGGGGTGTGGGCGCGGGCCGGATCCCGTACCTGCTGGGCTACTACCAGTACGGGCAGGACGAAACCGGGGTGTACCTCGGGCTGAACCGCTACCGGATCTTCCAGACCTCGGCGCAGGGACAGGTGGCGTATCCCTTCTCGTCGACGAGGCGCCTCGAGTTCTCCGCGGGGGCGACCCGCTACAGCTACGACCTGGAGATCGACAAGTACTACCTGGACGACGTTCGGCCAGGTGATCGACGTCCAGCGCCAGAGCCTCAACGACTCGGTGCCGCCGCCGCTCAACATGTTCCAGACGTCGGCGGCGATCGTGGGTGACAACGCGTTCTTCGGCTTCGTCAGCCCGATCCGCGGCGGGCGGTACCGCCTCGAGGTCGAGCAGACGTGGGGGACCGCGAACTTCACGACGATCATCGCCGACTGGCGGCGCTACTTCAGCCCGACGAAGGACCTGACGATCGCGGCGCGCGGCCTGCACTTCGGGCGCTACGGGCTGTCCCAGGCCGAGAACAACCAGGACGGCTTCGGGCTCCTGCGGCCGCTCTTCCTCGGCTACGAGACCTTCATCCGCGGCTATGCGTACGAGAGCTTCTCGGGGAACGAGTGCGCCGCGTCGGCCACGGCGGACAACTCCTGCCCGAGCTTCAACCGCCTGTTCGGACAGCGCCTGGCAGTCGCGAACCTCGAGGCGCGCATCCCGCTCATCGGCGTGGAGCAGTACGGAATCATCAACTTCCCATTCCTGCCGACGGAGCTGGTGCTCTTCGCGGACGGCGGCCTGGCGTGGGACGACCAGAACCCTGCCAAGCTCGAGTGGAGCCGTTCTTCGTCGGAGCGCATCCCCGTGGTCTCGACAGGCGTCTCAGCCCGCTTCAACATCCTGGGCTTCATGGTCCTCGAGGCCTACTACGCCTACCCGTGGCAGCGGCCCGAGAAGGGGTGGCACTGGGGCTTCAACCTGGCGCCCGGCTGGTAGGAGCGGGACGAGCCCCGGCGCCACGCGGCGCCGGGTGGGCAACGCCGGCAGCGAGGGGCGGTCGGGAGTCCTCCCGACCGCCCCTTCCTTTCCGCCTTCCCACCCTCCCTCCCTCCCTTCGGCCGGCAACCCGGCCCTGCGCTTGCGGGTGGAGCGAGGTACCTGCCAGCCTCGCGCGGCGGCCTGCACCGCGCCTCCGGCGGGCGGCACGAATCGGCGCCAACGCGGGGGCCCGGTGCTGCGCTCCGTTGCCAACGGCGGCGGCGCGGGGCACGCCCTACCGGACGACCCTGATCGTACCGGCATGACGGTACCGGCCGGCGCACCACCCCGGCCGCTCACCCTGGCCGTACCAGGCTCCATCGCGCGTGTCGGGCCAGCCCGCCTGCCGGACGCGGGCGCGCCCAGGGAAGGCCCCCCCGGCGAGGCGAAACGTCCCTCCGACCCTCACCCATGGGCATGCGAAAGGGCCCCGGCCATGTGGCCGGGGCCCGTACCGACTGCCCCTATCGGGTCGGCTTCGCGACCGTGCGGATCAGCGCCCGCCGCCGCCGCGCGGCTTGGCGGTACGCCCCGTGGAGGACGAGCCGCCGGTCCGGGTAGCCGTACCGGCGCCGCTCGAGGAGCTACCGCTCCCACGGCGCTGCTGCTGCCGGCGGGGTAGCTGCGCGCCGCGCCGCCCGTGGAGCTGCCGCTGCCTCCGCGGGTGTAGCCGCGGCCGGCGACGAAGCGCCCGTGCTGTGCGTCGGACGACTGCCGATCCACGACGATGACCGTCGGGACGTAGCCGTAGCCGCCGTAGTAGCCGCCGCCGTAGCCGCCGCCGTAGTAGCCACCCAGCCCGTACCCGTACCCGTACGCCATAGCGGTAGAAGGGATCGTAGAAGTACGGATCGTAGTACCCCACATCCCCCGCTGCCCCCAACGCCGGTCCAGGTCGCCCTCGTCCGGAGCCGCGCGCTCGGGCTGCTCGCCCTGCGCCACGTGGAAGACCTCCGGGTAGCTCACGGCGACGGCCACGTCGATCGTGCTCGCGGGCACCCCGGCGTCGCTCAGCCGCACGAGCTCCCCGGAGCTCAGGGCGAGCTGGTCGCCCCGCTCCGCGAGCAGGGCTTCGACCGCCTGGTGCGGCGCGTGCCCGGTCGCCTCGATCACGTCGTCCACGTCGAGGGGCGCCGCGGCGACCATCCGGGCCGTGCGGCTGCTCCGCACCGCGTCGAGGACGTCCTCGAAGCCCGCGGCCTTCGTCTTCTCGACTCCGGCGAGCTGATAGCGCTGCACCCAGGCCATGACGTCGTCACCCGTCCCCGCCGTGCGGATGTCCAGCCACTCGGTGGGCGAGGCGATCGCCATGATGCCGGCGCCGTCCTCGGTGCCGGAGTCGCAGGTGTGCTCGGAGGTCAGGAAGAGCCGGCGCCCGTCCTTCGAGAACGTGCCCTCCTCCCAGCCGCTGCAGTCGCCACGCTCGGTCTCGTGGCGCGCGCCATCGGCCCACACCACCTCGCGCGAGACGATCTCGTTGCCGGCGAGGCGTACCACCTCGGCGGCGGAGCTCTGACTCGCAGGCCGCACGCACAGGAGGTCGCCGGACTCGGCCCCGTTCGCGGGCTCCCAGCAGCCGAACCAGGGGAGGAGCCGGCGGTCGGTGCTCTGCGCGGACGCGATCCGGGGCGCCAGCGCGACCAGCATGAGCCCGATCGCGGCGGTGGTCAGGGTCCTTCTTCGTTGATTCGCCATGGTCGTGTCCTTTCCGGTCAGAACCGGACCGAGATACCTGCCGTGACCTGCAGGCCCGACAGGCCCATCGTCACCGCGGAGCCGTCGGGACTCACGAAATCCCTGCCCATGTCCGCGGTCGCCCACGCGTAGCGCGCCTCCGTCGTGAGGACGAAGGTGGGACTGAGGGACCAGTCCGCGCCACCGAACACATGCAAGGTGGCCGTATTGCCGTCTGAAGAATAGGTGTCCGCGAAGACGTCGAACGTGTCGTAGTCCACGAAGTCACCGGATTGCTCGAAGCGATACCAGACCCACCCCGCCCCGGCGCCCAGGTAGGGAGCCCACCGGTTGGGGATCCAGGCAAAGCGCCCGATCGAGCGCCCGCGATCCATGAAGTAGTACTTGACCCCCGCCGTCACCGGGATCCGCCGGAACTCGGTCGTCTGCTGGATGGGCAGATCGTTGTTGTCGACCCAGTTGCGGTACTCGGTAAGCGTGCTCGACCGGCTGTACCCGACGTCGAGCGCGAGGTCGACACGCGGGGTGAGCCGGAAGGCCAGCTCGCCGCCGACCGTGGCCGATCCGAAGTCCGAGCGGCTCGCCGTGAGCGAGTCGAGGGTGAAATCGAAGGCCTCGCCGGAGACGTCGGGTAGCGCATAGCCGAACCGGAAGCTCAGGGACGCCCGCGGCGTGCGGAACAGGAAATCGTGGTCCCTCCGCTGCTGGGCTGCTCCCGCCGTGGGGAGCGTGAGAGCGCCGAGGGCGATCGCGACCAGCGCGGTACGCAGGGGCACTCGAGGGTTCCTGTTCATCCGAATCGACCTCCGGGATCGCGGGCCGCGTCGCGCGGCGACCTCTCCGCCCTGTCGGAGGGAGCAAGGCGCATGCCACGTGGACACCCGCCGCAAAGCCTTGTGTCTCCTACACGTGGACGGGGCTCGGGGTCCCGTGCGCGGTACACCGGCGTCCCCGTCCGAGGACACCCCGAAGCCGCGTGGGACGGGGCGCCGGTCGCGTCAGAAGATGCTGATGTTGATGTACTTGTTCGGGTGCGCCCGGATGTCGTCGACGAGCGCCGCGATGCTCTCCGCGGCCCGGTTCATGTTCACGTACAGCGCGTCGTCCGCGGAGAGCTTCCCGAGCGTGCCCTCGCCGCGCTCGATACGGTCCAGGAGCGTGCGCAGGGACGCCGCGGCCCGGTCGAGCGACGCGCCCGTCTCGGAGAGGACGGCCATCGCCGAGTCGGCGCGCGCGATCGCCCGCCGGGCGTCCGGCCCGGCGCCCTCGAGCCCCTCGGCGGTGCCGGCCAGGCTCTCGGTGAGGCGCGCGAGCGTGGCGCGCTGCTCGCGCGTCATCGTGGAGAGCTGCGTCAGGAGGGACTCGAGCTCGCTCGCGCTCTGCTGCACGGAGGAGACGGTGCCGCTGTCGAGGAGCGTCTGGATGCGCCCGAGCACCGAGCCGGCCTTGTCGCCCAGCTCGTCGACGCTCCCGAGCAGCCCCCCGTTGGCGCCCGCCTGCCCCGGGAGCGTGTCCCCCGGCTGGAGCATCTGCTGCGACGTCCCCGGGTCGATCTCGAGGGTGCGCCCGCCGAAGATCCCGCTCGCGCCCAGCACCGTGCGCGAGTCCGCGGGGATCTTCCACTGCCCGTCCATCTCCATCGCGATCGCGACCCGCTGGTTCGACTCCATCTCGAAGTCGTGCACCCGGCCGACGTTCACGCCCCGCATCTGGATCGGGTCGCCCCGCCGAACCCCGCCGGCGTCGTCGACCTCGGTGACGAGCATGTAGCGACCGCGCAGCGTCGCGGGGTCGGTGAGGAGGAAGAGCACGGCGATGAACGACACGAGGCCCAGCAGCACGAAGATCCCGACGCGCACCTCCTTGCGCCCCGAGCCTGCCGGGACCTCGCGCAGGATCTCCTCGTCCGTGGGACGACGCCTTCCCCCACCCTTCGGCATGTCAGTCATAGCTCTCCGGAACCATGTCGAGCGCCGCCTCCGCGGCCGCGCGGTCGATGAACGCCTGCACGACGTGGTCGCTCGACGCCCGGAACTCCGCCGGCGTGCCGCAGAAGCGGAGCCGCCCTTCGTCCAGCATCGCCACCCGGTCGCAGATCTCCAGCCCGCCCTCCACGTCGTGCGTCACGAGGAGCGACGTCACCTCCAGGTCGCGCGACAGGCGGGTGATCAGCCGCTCCACCGCGGCCGTGTTGATCGGGTCGAGCCCGGTCGTGGGCTCGTCCCAGAGGAGCACGCGGGGCCGCCCCACGATCGCGCGTGCGATCCCCACCCGCTTCTTCATCCCGCCCGACAGCTCCGACGGGAGCTTGTCCATGACTTCGCGCGGCTCGAGGTTGACGAGCTCGAGGGCCCGCCACACGAACACCGCGAGCTCCGGCCGACGCATGGTCTTGACGCGATCCTCGGGGATGCCCATCGCGACGTTGTCGAAGACGTTGAGCGAGTCGAAGAGCGCCGCGTTCTGGAAGACGTAGCCCACCTCCCGCCGGACCGAGTCCAGCGCTCCCTTGCCCCCGAAGTACACGGACACCCCGTTCACCTCCACGTCGCCGCGGTCGGGGCGGATCAGCGCGATCGTCGTCTTGAGCAGCACGCTCTTGCCGGTGCCCGAGGGCCCGAAGAGCGCGAACATCTCGCCCTGCTCGACCTCCATGCTGACGCCCGTGAGGACCGGGGCGTCGAACGCCTTCCAGATGCTGCGGTATCGGATCAAGACGGCCTCACTGCAGCATGAGCGGCGGGAAGAGGGCGTCGAGGATCAGGATCGTCAGCGTCATGAACATCACGGCCTGCGTCGTGGTGCGCCCGACGCCCTCGGCGCCACCTTTCGTGCGCAGCCCCATGTGCACAGAGATGAGCGGGATCGCCAGGCCGAAGACCAGCGCCTTCGTGAGGGAGTAGAGGAGGTCCCAGGAGTGCCAGAAGAGGCGTGCGCCGTAGTAGAACGACTCGTAGCTCAGCCCGACCTGCCAGTTCGCGGCGATCTGCCCGGCGATGATGCCGATCAGGTCGGCGAAGCCCACGAGGAGGGGCATGACCACGATGCCGGCCAGGACGCGCGGTGCGGCCAGCAGCGCGATGGGATCGCGGCCGAGCGAGTGGTAGGCGTCGATCTGCTCGGACACCACCATCGTGCCGAGCTCGGCCGTGATCCTCGCCCCGACGCGGCCGACCAGGACGATCGCCGTCAGCACGGGGCCCATCTCGAGCACCACGGTCTCCACCACCAGGCTGCCGAGCACGTAGAGCGGCACCGCCCCCGTGAACTGATAGCCGCCCTGCTGGCTCGTGACGATCCCCGCCAGGGAGCCGGTGACGAGCACGATCGGGAGGCTCTGGATCCCCATCACGTAGAACTGCTGCACCACGTCCCGGAAGGAGACCTGGAGACGCACCACGCTCAGGATCACCTGCCAGGTGAGCGCGCCCATCGCGCCGGCGTGCTCGAGCGTCGTCTCGGCCCCACGAGCCAGCCCCACGAACCAACGCGCCACGGGACGAGGCAGGGAGAGGGCCATGGATGCGGGGCGATCCAAGCGTATCGGAAGTCGGGGTCGGAGCCCCTGTCGGGGGCCCGGCGGGCTGGTACAAAGCCCTGAACCTTCACGGAAGAACCGGGAAAAATCAACCGCTCTGCGCGGCTGAAAAGGGCCGGCCATTGTCCGGACGCCACCCCCCGATTACCCTCGCTCCTCCCCACCGCGCCCGCACCGGGAGCCGTCCCGCTCGAGCGGCGTCTCCCGATGCGACGCGCGGTCCGCGCGACCCCCAGCACCCCTCGGGGTGGAGACCGCATGCGACCGACCGTCCGCTCGACCGCCCTCGCCCTCGGCCTGATCTCGACCCTCCTTCCCGCGGGGGCGCTCCGCGCCCAGGGCGCCTCGTATGCCGAGGCGGCGCAGCGGCTCGCGAGCAACCCGTCCGTCGCGGAGGCGATGAAGTCGATCGACGCGACGGATGCGCGCACGATGGCGGACCTGAGGGAGCTCACGCAGATCCAGTCCCCGCCCTACGGCGAGGAGACGCGAGGACGGCGCTTCCTGGCGATGCTGCGCGAGGCCGGCGTCGACACGGCGTGGGTGGACGAGGTGGGCAACGTGATCGGCCTGCGCCGCGGCACGGGCTCCGGCGGGATGGTGGCGATCGCGGGGCACCTCGACACCGTCTTCCCCGAGGGGACCGACGTCACGATCCACATGAAGGGCGACACCCTGTACGCCCCCGGCGTGGGCGACGACACGCGCGGCCTCGCCACGGTGCTGGCGCTGGTGCGGGCGATGAACGCCGCGAAGGTGCGCACGGACGCCGACATCCTCTTCGTCGGCGACGTGGGCGAGGAGGGCCAGGGCGACCTGCGCGGGATGAAGCACCTCTTCGGCGAGGGCGGCCCACCCATCCAGAGCTTCATATCCATCGACGGCACCGGCGACGAGGGGATCACCCACCAGGGCCTCGGCTCGCACCGCTACAAGGTGACCGTGCGCGGTCCCGGCGGGCACTCCTGGGGCGCCTTCGGGCTCGCGAACCCCGCGCACGCGCTCGGGCGCGCGATCCACTACTTCGACGTCGTGGGCGACACGCTCACGCGCTCCGGCCCCCGCACCAGCTACAACGTCGGCGTGCTCGGGGGCGGCACGTCCGTGAACTCGATCCCGTTCGAGGCCTGGATGGACGTGGACATGCGCTCCGAGAGCCCGGCCAGCCTGGAGCGGATCGACGCCGCCCTGCATGCCGCCGTGCAGCGGGCCGTCGACGAGGAGAACGCCGAGCGGCGTCGCGGCGATGCGCTCACGGCCGAGCTCGAGCTCATCGGCGACCGGCCCTCGGGCGAGGTGGCTGAGGACGCGCCGATCGTCCAGCGGGCCGTGGCCGTGACGCGCCTGCTCGGGATCGAGCCTCGGCTCGGGCGCAGCTCGACCGACGCGAACATCCCGATCTCCAAGGGGATCCCGGCGATCACGATCGGCGGGGGCGGAGCGGCCGGCGGCGCGCATTCGCTGCACGAGTGGTTCCTCAACGAGAACGGCACGCGCGGGCTCAAGCGGGCGCTGCTGATCCTGCTGTCGCAAGCGGGTCTCGCGGTGGCGAGCTGAGGGTGGCGGACGGACCGGAGCGCCGGGTCGCGATCGTCACCGGCGCGTCGAGCGGGATCGGCGCCGCGGTCGCGTCGGCCCTGGCCGAGGCCGGGCTCGCCGTGGTGCTCGGGGCCCGCCGGAGGGAGCGTCTCGAGGAGGTCGTCCGCGCGATCCGGGAGCGCGGCGGGAGCGCGGAGGCGCGCGCCACCGACGTGACCGTGCGGACCCAGGTGGAGGCGCTCGCGGCGCTCGCGCTCGTGAGCTTCGGGCGGATCGACGTGCTCGTGAACAACGCGGGCGTGATGCCGCTCTCGCCGGTCGAGGAGCTGCGCGTCGACGACTGGGTGCGCATGGTCGACGTGAACGTGAAGGGCGTCCTCCACGGCGTCGCCGCGGTGCTCCCCACCATGCTCGAGCGCGGCTCGGGGCACATCGTCAACATCGGCTCGCTCGCGGGCCGGCGCCCCTTCCCCGGCGGCTCGGTCTATTCGGCGACCAAGTTCGCGTGCCGCGCCCTCTCGTGGGGGATGCAGCTCGAGCTGTCCGCCGCGCACGGGATCCGCGTCACCGACATCCAGCCCGGTGTGGTCGACACCGAGCTCGCCGACCACATCCCCGACCCGGAGCGGCGCGACGCGTTCCGGTCCGGGTGGGGGGAGCGTCGCTCGCTGCAGCCGGAGGACGTCGCCCGCGCCGTGGTCTTCGCGGTGACCAGCCCGGAGCACGTGGCCGTGAACGAGATCCTCCTGCGCCCCACCGACCAGCCGACCTGAGGCCCCGCGTCCACGGGAACGACGAAGGGGCGCCCCGGACATGGCCGGGACGCCCCGTTCTCGTACTCCGGAGCCCGGACGCGCCGGGCCTCCGGGATCAATCCATGACCGGCCGCCCCTTCGCGGGCCCGTAGTAGATGCCGTTGAAGATGAGCGGGAACATCCCGTGCGGCTGCGAGCGGAAGGTCAGCTCGGGGCCGAACAGGAAGAGCTTGCCCTGCCCGAAGTCGGCTTCGATCGCGCCCACGCCGTCCTTCAGGTACTCCTGCCCCCACGCCCAACCGCTGCGCAGCGGCTTGTCCTTGTCGTACCACCCGATGGCGCGCACACCGTGCTCGGCGGCATCCGGCTCGAGCGTGAACGTCGGGCTCCGCTCGAACATGACGGGCGCGTACTCACCCATCCCGTCCGCGAGCGGGCTGATGTGCTCGATCTTCATGTCGATGAGCGTGCCCGGAATGAAGTACTCCTCGGTGCTCAGCGGCTTGCCGTCCTTGACCATGTGGTCGGAGATCGGCAGCCCGGAGTTGAGCGCCAGATTGGATGACGAGCCGACCGCGATCACGGACCCGCCGCGGCGGGCGTAGTCGAGGATGCGCGGAACCGTCGTGGCCACCGAGATCCGTCCGAGCCGGTCGCGGTACTCTGCGGGAATCGTCGCCGGGTCGATCGGCCCTCCGCCGAAGCCGCCGCGGAACCGCCCGCCGCCGTCACTCGCGGGGATGAGCCCGTCCTCGAAGAGGAGGACGTCGTAGGCCGACAGGTCGGCGTTGTCGAGCTGCGGCGGGTAAAGCACGTCGAAGTCGAACTCGAAGTCCTCGAGGAGCATGCGCATCCATCCCGACGGCATGGAGCCGCCGTACACGTCCGCGAGGCCGACCTTGACCGGCTTCAGCTCCATGGTCGTGCCGGCGGGTTGGACGCCACGCCCACGAAGCTCAGCCCCTTGTCCTTCGCCAGCTTCTCGACCGTGGCCCGGTCCGTCTCCAGGTAGAAGGCCCCCGACTCGAACGACGCGTCGCCGGCCCGCAGCGGCTGGGTGTACCAGTACGCCTTGCCGCCGCCCTTGAGCACGCGGTTCACCGCGGTGAAGGCGTCGTTGATGTGGTCGACCAGGTAGCCCTTGGCGTTCGAGGCGCCCGCGATCCGCCCGGGGGGTGGCGCGACGAGGTCGTCCTTGATGCGCTGGAAGGGACCGTCGAAGCCGTCCAGGATCCGGTCGAAGTCCACGCCCATCTGCCAGGCCAGCGTGTAGCCGGTGGCGTCGTACGGTGGGATGGGCGGTCCGCCCGGGTAGGCGAAGTCGTTCGGGTGGTCCTGCTTCTCGAACATGTCGAGCACGTGCGGCCGGAAGGCCTGCGCGGACTTGACCACGTAGGAGCCGGCCGGGTAGCGCTTGCCCGCCACCGTGAAGGCGGAGGTCGCGCGGTCGACGTCGATCCCGTTCTTGAGCAGCGTGTTCACGAACTTCGTCGCGGTGAGGAAGTCACGCTGGTCCGCCGGGATGATGAAGCCCCGCGGGTCGCGGCTCGCCGGGTCGTGCATGAGGCGCACGTAGTCGGCGTGGTCGCCCCGCTGCACCGCCTCGGCCGCGTGGTCGATCTCGCTCGGCTTGACCGTCCAGTAGTCCTCGTTGCCCCGCTCGATGGAGTTCGTCCCCATCCGCCAGATGTTGTAGAGCAGGTGGTCCTTGTTGCGCGAGGCGTAGTCCAGGACCGCCCAGTCGGCGGTCATCGAGTACTCGATGGACTGGCGGAAATGCCACGTCTCCGTGGGCTCGACGGGGAGCGGCAGGTCGCCGTGCGGATACTGCATGCGCGGCACGAACGGGACGTCGATCGGGGTGGGGTTGCCGATCGTCTCGGTGAGGAGCCCGATCATGTTGTGGAAGTAGGGCTCCGTGCGCAGGCCGCCGTTCCACCAGGTGGAGTAGCTGGCCCCGGAGCGCATCGTCGTCCCGCCCTTCCCCTCCAGGATGAAGCGCTGGTGCATCGCCGAGCCCACCTGGTCGAGCCCCGTGATGATGAGCGGGTCGAGGAAGTGGTTCGGCGGATCGCGGAAGGGCGGCGCGAACATGACGGCGCCCGCCGGCCCGGTCTGGTGGTGGTTGTAGACGATCTCGGGGAACCACTCGCGGAAGAGCGAGCGGTTGATGTTCGTCGTCTCCTCCAGCGCCGACATGTAGAAGTCGCGGTTGTCGTCGTGGCCGGCGTACTTGTTGTAGAGCACCGGGATGTTCGCTGTGCTCCGCTTGAGCGGGTCGGGCTCGCGCATGTACCAGTTGGACACCAGGTCCTGGCCGTCGGGATTGACCTGGGTGGCGAGCAGGATGATGTCGTTGAGGATCCGCATCGTCTCCGGATCCGTGTAGTCGTTCATCCGGTAGACCAGCTCCATGAGCTGGTGCGCGCCGAGGACCTCCGTGGCGTGCAGCCCTCCGTCGATCCAGATGACCGCCTTCCCCTCCTGCGCCAGGCGGTGCGCCTCGGCCTCGTCCACGCCCTCGGCCTTGGCCAGCCGCCGGGAGATGTCCTTGTAGTGGGCGAGGTTCTTCAGGTTCTCCGGGGAGGAGATGATCGCCTGGACCTGGGGTCTCCCCTCCTCGGTGGTGCCGATCGTGTCCAGGATCATCCGGTCCGATTCGTTCGCCAGCTTGATCCAGTACTCGTGGAGCTGCTCGTAGTTGATGAGCTGGTAGTCGGCTCCGATCTGGAAGCCGAATTGCTCCTCGGGCGTGGTGACCCTGTGCTGACCCCACGCCGGGGCCGCCAGCACCACGGTCAGAAGGGACGCGAGGAGCGGACGCACGAGACGTTGGGACATGCTTCCGCCTCTTCCTAGGGAGAACTGATCGGGAGGGTTGCGTGAACCTCCGCGTCGGCGGGCACCCCGTCAACACGACGAGGGCCACCGCCCCACGGAGACACGCTTCCCGGGCATTGGGTTGACCGGCCCGGTGCGGCCGGTCCCGGGTCGTTCCGGCTATTGACCCCCGCACCGGACACGCGGGAGATTGGCAGGGATCGGCGGCCGGCATGACGGGTATGGTGCCGCGACTTCCGGGACTTCACCGAGAGAGACCAAGGAGAGCAGACCGATGCCGGTTCGCACCGCGAGTGCCGAGTGGAAGGGCGATCTCCCCAAGGGCAAGGGGACGCTGAAGACGCAGACGGGATCCTTCGAGGGCCAGTACTCCTTCTCGTCCCGCTTCGAGGAGGGGACGGGGACGAACCCCGAGGAGCTCATCGCCGCCGCGCACGCCGGGTGCTACTCGATGGCGCTCTCCAACATCCTCGCGAAGGCCGGCCACACGCCCACGAGCGTGCGCACCACCGCGAAGGTCCATCTCGAGGGAGCGGCGATCTCGCTGATCGAGCTCGTCACCCGCGGGACCGTCCCGGGGCTCGACGCCGCGGGCTTCGCCAAGCACGCCGAGGAGGCCAAGACCGGCTGCCCCGTGTCGAAGGCGCTGGCCGCGACGAAGATCACGCTGGACGCGGCCCTGGAGGGCTGAGCCGCGATCACCCCGTAGCGGGGATCGGCGCCCGCGCCGGTGCCGATCCCCCGCGGCGACGAACGGCCTACCATGACGACGCTGCTGTGGATCCTCGCGGTCACGCTGGCCACGTCGTTCCTCTGCTCCGTCCTCGAAGCCGTCTTCCTCTCGGTGACCCTCTCCCACGTCGCGCTCATGAGGGAGCGCGGGGAGTGGGCGGGCGCCTGGTTCGAGCGCGCACGCAAGAAGGTGGACGAGCCCATCGCGGCGATCCTCACGCTCAACACGATCGCGAACACGATGGGCGCGGCACTCGGCGGCGCCGTCGCCGCGCGCGTCTTCGGCAGCTCGTGGATGGCGCTCTTCTCCGCGGTGCTCACCTTCTCGGTGCTCGTCTTCTCCGAGATCGTCCCCAAGACGCTGGGCGCGATCTACTGGAAGCGGCTCGCCAAGCCGTCCGCGTACGTGCTGCGCGGCATGATCATCTTCACCAAGCCGATCATCGTGCCTCTGAGCATCATCGGCCGTATCCTCACGCCCGCGTCCGAGCGCCCGACCATCAGCCGTGCCGAGCTCGAGGTGCTGGCCGAGATCGGGCGGCGCGAGGGCGCCCTCGACGAGGACGAGTGGAAGGTCATGACGAACGTCATCCGGCTCGACGAGGTGTCGGTCGGGGAGGTCATGACCCCACGGACCGACATGGTGGCGGTGCCGCTCGACGCCACCGTGGAGGAGGCGAAGGGGATCATGCTCGACCAGGGGCACCTGCGGCTCCCGGTCTTCGAGGAGACGCTCGACCACATCGTCGGCGTCCTCCTCGCCCGCGACCTCTGGCGCTCCGACCACGAGGGCGTGACGCACATCCGCAGCATCGTCCGCCCCGTTCCCTTCGCTCCGGCCTCCAAGCCCGTGGAGGACCTCATCCCGGAGATGCGCCGCCAGCGCACGAAGATGGCGATCGTCGTGGACGAGTTCGGCGGCACGGCGGGGCTGGTCACGCTCGAGGACCTCATCGAGGAGATCATCGGCGAGATCCAGGACGAGCACGAGCACGACGAGCCGGAGGATTTCCAGGAGCTCCCCGGCGGGCGGCTGCGCGTGTGGGGCGGCGTTCCCCTGCGCGAGGCGAGCGAGCGCCTGGGCTTCGCGCCGACCGAGGACGAGGAGGAGGGCTACGACTCGCTCGGCGGCTTCGTGTTCGGGCGCCTGAACCGCATCCCCATGGTCGGAGACCAGGTCGAGGTGGAGTCGGGGAGCCTCAGGGTGGTGCGGATGCGCGGACGGCGCATCGAGTACCTCCTCTTCGTACCCGGCGCGCCCGAATAGGAGCGAGGCGCGCCTCCGCGCCTCAGGGACCGGCTTCGCCGGCCGAGCCGACCGGCGGGGCCTCGGGCCGGCCCTCGGCGCTGCGCTCCTCGTGCTCCTCCATCCAGAAGGAGAGCGCGAGGAGGATCGCGCCGCAGGTGATGGCCATGTCGGCCACGTTGAAGATCGGGAAGTCCCAGAAGCCGAGGTCGATCGGGCCGATGAAATCGACCACCCCGCGCCCCCAGCGCAGGCGGTCGTAGAGGTTGCCGATGGCGCCCGACACCACCAGGGAGATCGCGAGGATACGCAGGTAGTCGCGCGACGAGGCCTGGCGCAGGAGGAGGACCAGAAGCCCCAGGGCGATCAGCGTGACCGGCACGAAGAACCACCGTGAGTCCTCGCCGAGCCGGATCCCGAACGCAGCCCCCTTGTTGAAGGCCAGCGTGAGGGGCACGAGCCCTCCGAGCAGCTCGCCGCGCCGCGCCGCGAGCGCGCCGAGCGCCCATCGCTTGGTGACGAAGTCGAGGACCATCACCACCGGGAAGACGACGCCGAAGATCTGGAGCTTGGACCGCACTCGGTTGGCTCTGCGGGTGGGTACGAGGGACGGGGCTGCCGCGGAAGCGCTAAGTCTCGCCACGCGACGGGAATCGCGCCAGAAGCTGCCGGAGTCTACAGACGGCCGGGGGAATCGTTCCCCTCTCGCCGAGCTTGGGGCCCGGCCCCTCGCGGGGACCGAAACCGGAGATCGACGGGCTTGCGGACCAGGTGCGGCGAGCGCCATCGTGCGGCCGGCCGGGATCGGCTTTTCCGTCAACCTCGAAGGAGTCGCGCGATGCGCACCGTCCTGATGCTGGGCGTCGTCTGTCTGTCCGTGGGTGCGTGCGCCGGGAATCGGGACGCGCCCGGGACGGGCGCGGCGAGGGCCGGGAGCCCGCCGGAGTTCGCGTTCACCGCGACCGACTTCGCGTTCGAGGGCCCGGAGAGCATCCCGTCGGGGCTCACCACCCTCGTCCTCACCAACGCGGGCCCCTCGTTCCATCACCTTCAGCTCCTGCGCTTGACGGACGGTCGGACGGTCGAGGACCTGAAGGCCTCGATGGCCGCGATGAGCCCGACCGATCCGGTGCCCCCGTGGATGGTGTTCGCCGGGGGCGTCAGCGTGCCCGAGCCCGGGGTACCGGCGCGCGCCACGCTCGTGCTGGAGCCGGGCACCTACGCGCTCGTGTGCTTCGTCGACATCCCCGACCACGTGCCCCACATGATGAAGGGGATGGTCAAGGCCCTCACGGTCACGCCCACCACGGCGCCGGCCGCGCAATCGCCGACCGAGGACGTCACGCTCGCGCTCGTGGACTACGCGTTCGCGTTCTCGGCTCCCGTCACCGCCGGCAGGCACGTGCTCAAGGTCGTGAACAGCGGGCAGCAGCCCCACGAGGTCGTGCTGGCCCGGCTCGCTCCCGGGAAGACAGCCGACGATTTCCTGGCGTGGGGCCAGACCTACCAGGGTGAGCCCCCGGCCACACCCGTCGGCGGTGCCGCCGCCATGGCGCCGGGCCAGGTCGAGTACCTGCCTCTCGATCTGACCCCGGGGAACTACATCGTCGTCTGTTTCGTGGCCGATGGGACGGACGGCATGCCCCACGTGATGAAGGGGATGATGACGCCCTTCACGGTATCGTGACGTAGTCGCGGCCCGCTTCGCCGGGAGGGTCGTCCACGTCCTTCCCCCGGGGGAGGTCCCCACCCTGCCATGTCCATGCCTGGTCCCGCTCCCCGCCTAGAGGGGTGCAGGGCTCATCCACAGGCGAGGAGGGGGACATGGCGAAGCAGACCTGGACCGTGAAGGGGCGGATCGCGTTCAAGCCGCAGTTCACGGAGACGCGGGAGGAGTACGGCGACGTCGTCGCGCTCCCGGGCGTGCGCGTGCAGGTGTCGGCCAAGGAGAGCAAGCTCGACCCCACGTGGGACGAGTGGGCCGACGTGTACGTGGGCTCGGACGGGCGCTTCTCCGCCAAGAAGGAGAAGGACAAGTCGCCGCGCTACTTCCGCGTGCGCGTGATGTTCAAGGACGACCACCTGAAGGTCTACCCGCCCAACGACGGGATCCTGAAGACGCTGACGACGGCCGTCACCGGCGTGAAGGTGGTGACGGCGCTGGAGGAGTCGGCGCTCGAGAACGCCATCGCGCAGGTCTCGCGCCTGACCTACGACGTCGACTGGTACGAGGTGGTGCACGACGACGACAAGTCCGACAAGCGCGGCCCGGGCACCGTCGACTTCGGCGACCTCACCTTCCAGTCGGGGGGCCGGCACGATCTGGGCGACCGCACGGCCCGGCGCCACGCCGACATCTGGTGGCTGGCCAAGAAGATGATGTCCGTGCTCTCGGACCTGCATCACGGCCTTCCCGCCAACCGGCCCGTCGCCGTGGCGCACCCGTTCCAGAACCCGCTCATCTCGGACAACGTCGAGGCCTCGTACACGAACCCCGCGACCGGGATCATCCACCTGCTCGAGAACTCGAGGAACGACCACTTCAACGCACCCTCCCTCGCGCACGAGTTCATGCACGCGTGGGCCTTTCAGCACTCGAAGGGCGAGCTCGGGCTCGCGTGGCAGCTCCTCCTGCACGGCACGACCCACGACGGGAGGCAGGACAAGACGTGGGTCGCGTTCCACGAGGGGTTCGCCGAGTGGGCGAGCAACCGGCTGTACACCGAGATCTACAACCGCCCGGCCACGATCTACGGGGACGAGGACAAGGCGACCGACACCACGCTCGACAACCGGGCGGTGCCCTTCTCGCGTCGCTTCCTCCGTGACGCCGGCGTGAAGTCGCTCACGGACCTCGACCACTACGAGTACGGGTGGATCGCGATCTTCACCTCGATCGTGTCGAGCGACCTCGATCGGCTCGACCCGGACACCGACGACACCTGGGCGCGGTTCCCCGGCTTGCGCACGTGGTCGGCCGGTGCCCTGGAGACGCGGGGCTCGAGCGTCGGTATGAGCGAGGTGCTCGCGGCCTTCGACGCGGCGCCCGCGAAGGGATACCCGGACGCGATGACGACGAAGGACATGAACCGCGTCGCGTTCTGGAAGCGGCTCCTGGCCATCTCGAGCGTCGTTACGGAGGAGCTGCGCGACCTGTCGAACGAGCTGCTCGACACGGGCGCGAAGAAGAAGCCGGGCATTCCGGTGAAGGATCAGAAGCCGAAGCCCAGGGCGAAGACGCACGCGCGGTAGCGGCGGAGGAGCGGGTGGGCGGGCGCGGCCACGGCGACCCGGGCTGACCGCGCGTCACTCCCCGTCCGCCCGCTCCCTCCCCCGCCCCGCGCCGGCCCTCAGCCGAGGCCCGTGTTCACGATCGGCTGAGGATTGCGGTCCGCGCACAGCACGACCAGCAGGTTGCTCACCATCTGTGCCTTGCGGTCGTCGTCGAGCTCGATGATCCGCTTGGCGGCGAGGTCCTGGAGCGCCATCTCCACCATCCCCACGGCGCCCTCCACGATCTTCTGGCGTGCGGCGATGATCGCGCTCGCCTGCTGCCGCTGCAGCATCGCGCTGGCGATCTCCGGCGCGTACGCGAGGTGGCTGATGCGCGACTCCATCACCTCCACACCCGCCTTCGCGAGGCGGTCCTGGATCTCGCCCTTCAGCTTGTCCGAGATCTCGGCGGCGTTCCCGGACAGCGACAGCTCGCCCTCCGTGTGCGCGTCGTACGGATAGTTGGTCGCCAGCCCGCGGAGCGCGGACTCGCTCTGCACGCGGACGTACTCCACGTAGTCGTCCACCTCGAAGAGCGCCTCCGCCGTGTCGACCACCCGCCACACGACGATCGCCGCGATCTCGATGGGGTTCGAGTTCTGGTCGTTCACCTTCAGCTTGCCGGTCTCGAAGTTGCGCACCTTGACCGAAACCTTCCGCTTGCTCAGGAAGGGGTTGGCGTACTTGAGGCCGGGGTCGTGCACGGTGCCCACGTAGCGGCCGAAGAGCTGGAGCACCTTCGCCTCGTTGGGGTTCACGATGAAGAGCCCGGCCCACGCGACGAGGAGCACCACCAGGACCACCACGTACGCGCCGACGACGGCGGGGGCGGCGGCGTCGCTGGCGGCCTGGAGGAGCGCCGTGACGTCCGTGACGGTGAGGACGAACAGCACGACGAGGGCGACGAAGCCCGACGTGGCGGGCTTGCGGGTTTCCTTGATCACGCGCATCTCCACGCTCAGGTGGGGGTGGGCAGGCCGGGTTGCACGACCAGCCACGCCGGGCACGGCCGGTCCCGCGGTCGTGCGGGGGCCGGCCTACTTCCGGAGCTCGAGCACCTTCTCGAGGTTCGTGCGGACCACACGCCGAAGACCCCAGCGCGCGAGCGGGCCCAGCGCCCAGCTCACCCAGGCCGGGCCGATCTTCAGCTCCCGCGCGAGGGCGTCGGCCTTCGCCACCATGGCGTCCCGCAGCCGCTCCCTCGGCGCGCGCGGCGCCGCGTCCATGTCGACCGAGCCGAGGTCCGGTGGATCGTAGTCCACCCCGGGCTCGCGCGGATAGGGGTCGGTCCGGCCCTCGAGGACCCAGGGAAGCTCCACGTTCGCCCTGCGCCGCCCGACCGTGTAGTCGTGCATCCGCCATTCGTGGCTGAAGAAGCCGGCGAAGGCGCGGATCCGGTCGCCCGCTGCCTCCTCCGGCGTGGTGTAGATGACGTGGAGGTCGAGCTGGTCCTTCTTGTCGAGGCCCGCCACGCTGTTCACGAGGAAGGCCAGCGTGCCGAAGATCCGTAGCCGCGTCTCCCCCATGCCCGCCGCGAGGCCCGTGAGGGCGTCGAGCGTCCGGTCCACGGCCCGCGCCCGGTAGTCCGGCGGGTAGCGATCGGGGAAGATCGCCCGCTTCTGGCCTACGATCCGGTCGGCGGCGGCCTCCAGGGCGGCGAGGAACGCCGCCGGGTCCTCCACCACCGTGTCCTTCACCAGGCCGGCGAGTACCTCGAGGAGGTCGTCGCGCCAGCCGATCTCGTTGTTGAGGCGGCGGGCCCGCAGCCAGTCCGTCGCCGAGGACTCGCTGAGGAGCACGGCGAGCGTGCGCAGCGCGGTCTCGGCGAGTGTCGACCGGTCGCTGAAGAGGGTGTCGCGCTTCGATCGGTTGAGGTTGGCGTCCACGAGGAGGAACTTCCGCGACGGGTCCAGCCCCGGCCTCTCCGGCGTGCCGTCCTGCAGGCGCGCCAGCCGTACGGCTTCCCCCAGCGGCTCGTTGTTGAAGAGGCCGCCGTCCACGTAGGTGAAGCGCTCCGGGAAGGGGTCGAGGGAGCTTCCCGGCCAGCACGTCCTGTCCGACTCGAGCGTCTGCGGCGCGAACGCGAACGGGAAGTTGCCGGACGCGATGGCGGCGCCGCGGATCCGGTCCCAGGTGGGCCCGTCGAGCACGTTCCCGGCGTCGAGCGCGAACTGCCGCTGCTCCGCGTGGAAGGTCGTGACGAAGCGCGCGGGCGGCGCTCCGGGGCGCGGGTTGTCGTCGAGCGCATAGTCCACGCCCGACATGTTCGAGAGCGCGAAGCGGAGGAGGAGGCGCTCGGGCGCGATCGAGGACGGGGTCGCGCTGGAGGGGGCGCGGAGGGACCGGGTCGCGATCTCCTCGATCGGGCCCTTGGACAGGATCGCGGTCGCGGGGATGTCCTGGACGAGCCGCGTGATGTCGATCCGGTCGACCCAGGCGTCCTTGAGGAGGCGCCGGTCGGCGAGGTCCACCATGACCGCGCGGGCCACGAGCGCGGCCGTCATCGCGCCCGCCGACGCGCCGGTGATCACGTCGATGCGGTAGCGGTCGCCCTGCGCCAGGTCCCCGTTGAGCCGGTCGAGCTGGAAGAGGAGCTCGTCGAGAACGCCGGCTTCCCAGCTCCCGAGGGACACGGCACCCGACAGCACTACGGCGAGGTTGGGCATGGTCCCTCCCGGTGAGGGTCTGGGGGCGCGGGGAGAGTAGGGACCGGATCGCGGCGCGGAAACCCCCGGAGCACACGGGCGCGCCCGTTCAAGAGCTGGGACCCCGCGGTCGATCCTCAAGGAGGTGGGCCCCTGAGCGAGGGCCCGGGTCTCACCTTCTTCTCCGCGGAGGTCCCGCCCACGCGCGCGGGCGTCCGTCGGCGGCTCGACGATGTTCGGAAAGTCGGTCGACACCACGATCGCGGCCGTCGCCGCGCTGACCACCACGACCGCCTGCGCCATGCAGCCGCCGGTCCGGGGGGAGGCGCCGTCGTCCGCGCCGGAGGTGATGGTCGTGCCCCCCGGCGTCGAGGTCATGGTGGAGTCGGTCGGGTACCGCGTGCGCGGCCGTAGCGTGGAGGCGATCACGCGATCCGTCGACGCGGGCAGCCCCGTGTGGGACGGGCATCACGTCTACGGCCTGACGCAATGGCACGTGGGCTGGTACGGCGCGACGCAGGCGCGCGACGACGGGTGCGCGGTCGAGGACCCGAAGGTCTTCGTGCAGGTGCGCATCACGCTGCCGGCATGGGAGGACGCGCTCAGCCCGGCGCTCCCGCTGGACCGCGCATGGACCACGTTCGAGGACGCCGTGCGCCGGCACGAGTATGGACACCGGGACGTCGGCATCGCGTCGGGCGTGGAGGTCCTGGCCGCGCTGCGCGACCTGAGCGCCGCCGACTGCGCCCGACTCGAGCGCAGCGCACGCGAGCTCGTGCGCGGGATCGAGGAGGCGTACCGCCGCCGCGACGAGGCGTACGACACGAGGACCACGGTGGGGCGGCGGCAAGGCGCGGTCTGGCCTCCCGGTGATCCGGGGCGCTAGGGTGATCCGGGGCGCCCCGGCTCCGGCCTGCTGCCACGCCCACGACTACGGCGCCGCGGCCGCCCCGCTCCGCTCCGCGCTCCCCCGCCCCGGGGCCGGCGGATCGTCCCAGAGCCGGAACCCGCCGACGAAGGCGTTCCGGTTGTCCCCCCGCCGGCACCCGGCCGGGAGATCCGCGATGAGGCGGACGTTCCCGCCGCCGAGCACGACGTACTCGACCTGCAGGGCCCCGCGCAGCATGTGCGCCACTGTGGACACCTCGGCCTGCCACGACGTCGGGCCCATCCGATCGAGCGCCGGCTGGCCCAGGAGTTCCTCGAAGGTGCGTCCGTCCTTGTACGGCAGGTGCGCCAGCTCGAGCGGTTGAGCCGCGCCCTCGAGCACCAGCGCCGATCCGAGCCCGCTCCCCAGTCCGAGGAAGAGCATCGTGCCCCCCTCATAGCTTCCGAGGGCCTGCATCAGCGCATCGTTCACCACGCGCACGGGACGGCCGAAAGCACCCTCGAAGTCGAAACCGACCCAACCGGGCGCCAGGTGTCGCGGCTCCCGCGCCGGCTTCCCTGCCACCACCGGTCCGGGGTAGCCGATCGACACGACGTCGAACGCCCAGCCACGGGCCAGGTCCAGGACGGTGTCGACCATGCGTCGCGCGGACATCGTCACCCCCGACCGGGTCAGGCGCAGCCCTGGGTGACCGGTCGCCATGATCTTGACGTGGCTCCCGCCGATGTCCACCGCCAGGACGTTCACGGCAGCTCCCCGTACTCGAGCCACCAGGCGGCCTCCGTGTCGAGCACCAGGATGGTGCGGTCGTTGTCGACGCGGCCCGCGGGAATGCGGGGGTCTCCCCGTGCGAGGAGCGACACCGCACGGGCCTTCGCTCGCCCGGTGACGATGAACACCGCCGTGCGCGCGCGACGCAGCACCGGGTATGTGAGCGACATGCGCACGCCCTGCGGCGTGACGCCCGTCGTGGCGACCCAGCGGTCCGACACGTCGAGGATCGGGTCGTCGGGGAGGAGCGACGCGGTGTGCCCGTCCACGCCCAGGCCGAGGTGGACGACGTCCAGCAACGGGGGACGACCCGCGACGCGCTCGAGCGTGCGCGCGTAGTCCGCCGCGCCCGCCTCTGGATCGTGGGCCTCCACCGGCATCGCGTGGAGCTGGACCTCCGGCAGGGGCACGTGGTCCAGGAGCGCCTCGCGCAGGCCCTTCAGGTTGCGCTCGGGGCTGTCGGCGGGGACGATGCGCTCGTCGACCTGGAGGACCTCGACGCTCGGCCACGGCACGTCCAGCCCGGCCAGCGCGGAGAGCATCGCCCACGGCGTGCGCCCGCCGCTCAGCGCCAGTGTGCAGCGGCCTCGCGCTTCGACGGCGTCGCGCACCGCGTCCGCCAGGACGGCCGCGCCCTCGCGGGCCACCGCCTCCGGGTCGTCCATGACGTGGCACCTCACGGGGCGTCCTCGAGCCCGCTCATACGGCGCCTCCGCCGCGTCCTGGCGGGTGAAGAGCGCCTTGTCGCCGACCCTGGCGGCCGCGATCAGCCGGACCCGGGGCGCTCATCAGCCGCTCCCGACGGGTCCGTCCGGCCCCTTCTCCAGGTGGCCCCCGAAGGCGAAGCGCATGGCGGACATCACCTTGCCCGCGAACTCCGCGTTGCCGCGCGACGCGAAGCGCTCGTACAGCGCGGCCGTCAGCACGTGGGCCGGCACGCCCTGGTCGATGGCGGCCATCACCGTCCATCTGCCCTCCCCGGAGTCCGACACCCGCCCCTCGAAGCCGGAGAGCTCCGGATCGGTCACGAGGGCCTGGGCGACGAGGTCGAGGAGCCAGGAGGCGATGACGCTCCCGCGCCGCCACACCTCCGTCACCTCCCCGACGTCGATCCGGTAACGGTAGTGCTCCGGCGCGCGCAGCGGTGTCGTCTCCGCGTCCGTGTCGTGGCGGGCGTTCCCGATGTCCGCGTGCCGGAGGATGTTCAGCCCCTCCGCATAGGCCGCCATGAGGCCGTACTCGATCCCGTTGTGGACCATCTTCACGAAGTGCCCGGCGCCGAGCGGACCGCAGTGGAGGTAGCCGTCTTCCGCCGTGCCCGCCCCCGGCGCGCGGCCCGGCGTGTGCGGCGCCGACGAACGGCCCGGCGCGAGCGACGCGAAGAGCGGGCCGAGGCGCTCCACGGCTTCGTCCGGCCCCCCGATCATCTGGCAGAAGCCCCGCTCGAGCCCCCACACCCCGCCGCTCGTGCCGACGTCCACGTAGTCGATCCCCCGCTCCGCGAGCCGCGCGCCCCGTAGGAGGTCGTCCTGGTAGTGGGAGTTGCCGCCGTCGATCACGACGTCCCCGCCGTCGAGGAGCGGGGCGAGCCGCTCCAGCGTCGCGTCGACGACGCCCGCGGGGACCATCATCCAGAGCGCGCGCGGCCTGGTCAGCCGGGCCACGAGATCCTCCATGGACGACGAGCCCGTCGCTCCGTCCGCGACGAGCTCGCCCACCCGCCCAGCGTCCAGGTCGTACGCCACGCATTCGTGTCCGGCACGCATCAGGCGTCGGACCATCTGCGCGCCCATCCGCCCGAGCCCGATCATCCCGAGCTGCATCGTCCAGGCCTTCCTCGGCTCCCGCGCCGCGTCGGAGAAAAGCGCCCGCCCTCACCCGGGATGGTGAGCGGCGCCCGCGCCCTGGTGGAGCACTACCCGTGCCAGGCCGATCGGCTCCACCCGCGCCCGCCCCGGATCGCGACGCGCGCCTGCCGGACGCGGCTCCGGAATTGCGACGACGCGTCGTGGAGCGCCCCGTGGGGTCTCTCGATCCGCGCCGGTTGTGCGGATCGAATTCGTCGGGCTATGGTGCCGGTCGGAGGCCCCGGAATCGCCCCTCGGGCCGTTGCACACCGACCAACGAGCGAGACCTTGGACGCGAATCCGGCAGCGGACCGACAGCCCCTCGCGCCGATCCTCGCGATCAACTTCACCGCGACGCTCGGCTTCTCGATCGTCGTCCCCTTCCTCGTCTACCTCGTGACGAGGCTCGGCGGGAACGGCGTCGTGTACGGCATCACGGGCGCGACCTACTCGCTCTTCCAGCTCGTGGGGGCGCCCGTGCTCGGTCGCTGGTCGGACCGGTGGGGGCGCAAGCCCGTGCTGCTCCTGGCCCAGGTGGGCACCGCGCTCTCGTGGGGGCTCTTCCTGGTCGCGCTCCACCTCCCCGTGACGACGCTGTACCAGGCGAACGCGACGTGGCTCGGCACGTTCACGATCACCACGCCGCTCCTCGTCATCATCGTGGCCCGCGCCGCGGACGGCCTCACCGGAGCGAACGCCTCCGTGGCCAACGCCTACATGGCGGACATCACGCCGGAGAGGGACAGGGCCCGCAACTTCGGCCGGTTGGGTATGTCCGCCAACCTGGGCTTCGTGATCGGACCCGCGCTCGCGGGACTCCTCGGCGCCACGCCGTGGCCCGAAGCGGCCCCTGTGGTGGCGGCCCTCTCCGTGTCGACGCTGGCCTGCCTCGCGATCGCGTTCGGGTTGCCGCCCGCCACCCCGCATCCCGCGGCGCACGTGCCCGCCCGCCTGGCGAATCCTGCGCTGGGGCAGGAGTGCAAGGATTGCTACGACACGGACGTCGGCGTGCCGACCTCGCTCTCCCGCGTCGCGCGGCTCCCCGGCGTCCCCAGGCTGCTGACGCTGAACTTCCTCGTGTTCCTGGCCTTCAACGTCTTCTACGTGGCGTTCCCGGTTCACCTCGCCCACGATCTCGGGTGGCCGCTGGCGGCCACCGGCGTCTTCTTCGCGGCGCTGAGCCTGATGATGGTCGTGGTGCAGGGGCCCGTCCTCACCGCGCTCGGAAGGCGCTGGTCGGAGCGCCGCCTCCTGCTGACGGGTGGCGCCGTGCTGGCGGGTAGCTTCGTCTTCTTCGGCGCCGGCCGAGCCACCTGGCTGTATGCCGGTGCGGCCCTGCTCGCGCTGGGGAACGGCCTGATGTGGCCGTCGCTCCTCGCGCTGCTGGCGAACGCGGCCGGGGAGGAGATGCAGGGCGTCGTGCAGGGCCTCGCGGGCAGCGGCGCCGCCCTGGCCAGCATGGTTGGGCTGCTGGTGGGCGGCGCCCTGTTCGACAGGCTCGGGCCCACCGTGTTCCTGCTCCCGACCGGCGTCGTCCTGATCGCGACCGTGCTCGGCGCCCGCATGCGAGCACCCGTCCCCGCCTGAGCATGCGGTGGTCGGCGCGTGCCTCACGCACGGGCCGCCGCAACCGGTCGTGACCGCGCGGCCACCCGATCGCCGAGCCGGGCCGCCCGCCTTCCTCCTTGCCCACGCGCCGGGGCCGATCTAGGGTGACGGCCTGTCCCCGGGGCGGTCGCAGGTCGTGCCGCCTCGGGGCTTCGCATGGGGTGCTTCCTCGCTTTTCGCGTGCCGCCGTGCTCCCGGCGAGCAGGAGGGGGTCCATGGACTTCATCGCGTACCACGACCGCACGAGCGCCGACCACCAGACCCAGTTCGACACGCTGTTCCCGCAGGGCTATCGGATGATCAGCCTGGGCGTGTACGGTGCGCGATGCGCCGAGCGCCATGCCGCCGTGTGGGTACGACGCGCCGGCCCCGCCTGGTCGGCCGTCCACGGACTCGACCGCGCCGCCTACCTGGCCGCCGTTGCCAGGGCGGCCCAGGCCCAGTACAAGCCCCTCCTCCTCGCCGCCACGGGCCCGGCCGCGAACCCGGTGTTCGCGGCACCTTCGCGTGGACCCCGGGCTCCATCTCGTCTCCCCTCATCGACCTCCACCACGGCGCAGCTGTCCGACAACGCCTCGATCGAGTACTGGATCGACTCTACGGCTCGGCCGCCGACCGGCGATACGCGGTCCTGTGGGAGGTCGACGAGACGGGGGTGTGCTGGGGGCAGGCCGGACTCGAGGACTCGTTCGATACCTATCAGCAGCGCTTCGACGCGCTCACGTCGGTGTGGGCGAGACCCAGCCACGTGGCGGTGTCACCCGACGGCTCCACCTACGCGCAGATCTTCCGGGACGATCAGATCGGCGAGTGGACCGCGCGCCACGGCCTCGACAGCGCAGGATACCAGCAGGAGTTCGATCGGCTCGTTCCGCAGGGCTTCTTCCCCATCGACGTCCAGGGGGGCGGCGCGGGCGGCGGCGCGCGCTTCAGCGCGATCTTCGCGCGCAACGACGACACCGTGCCGCTGGTGTGGCAGACCCCCACGGGCACCCGCGGGGTGCCCGCCATCGACGACGTCATGCGCGCGGCCATGCAGCGGCATCGGATCCGCGGCGCGGCGCTGGCGCTCGTGCAGGAGGGCCGCCTCGTGCACGTCCGCGGGTACACGTACGCCGAGCCCGGATACCCGACGGTCCAGCCCACAAGGTTCTTCAGGCAGCCTAGCGTGAGCAAGACGATCGTCGCGCACGATCGTCGCGCTCGCGATGTACCGGCTGATCCAGGAGGGAAGGCTGAGCCTGAGCACGCCCATCCAGAGCGTGCTGAAGCTGCGCCGCCCCGACGGCAGCATGCCTGGCCAGGAGATCACGCAGAAGTCGAGGTTGCAGCCGTAGTGCAGGAAGACGCGGTCGCCGCGCCGGACGCCGAGCTCTCCGTACCCGGCGAGCCAGTGGCGGAGGCGCACGAAGAAGTCCTCAGGGGACCCGGGAGCGGTCGGACGCGTGCTCCGCGAGACGGCCGCGGCGTGGATGCATCGGTCTTGAACGCCGGGGCAGCGTGTACGGGCGAAGGGGGGATGCGCGCGGTCGAGGGGAATCCGGAGTCGGGGGCGCGTCCCGGGGTCGATCGACCGCGTTCTCGCGTTCTCGGAAGCCAGGCACGCCGGGGCCGGGAGTCCAACATCCGGCAGCCGACACTGGCGCTCCCGACCCCCGAGGGCCGTATTGGGGGTAAGCTGCGGGCGTGATGTCGCGCCACTGCGCGTCTCGCGTCCCGTGCCTACGTAGGCATGCGTAGCGAGGCCGGCGGGCGCCGGGGCCAGTATGGAGTGGCCCGGCGCGCGTGGCGCGCCCCGACGCATCATGACCACGGAGGACCCATGTCCGCGCCCCTCCCCGCCCGGACGCCCGAGCTGCCTCGGGAGCTTCCCCTCGTCGGCCGCCGCGCCGACCTGGAGCGCCTCCATCGCCTCTTCGGCCACGAAAGCCGCGTGCAGCCCATGGTCCTCGTCACCGGTGAGCCGGGGGTCGGGAAGTCGCGCGTCACGGCGGCGGTGGAGCAGGAGGCGCGCCACCGCGGCTGGACGGTGGCGTCGGGGCGCGCCTATCCCGTGGAGACCGGGATGCCGTACAGTCTCCTCTCGGACGCGTTCCTGCCGATCCTCAGGTCGTACGACGACGCCACCCTCACGGTGCTCACGAGGGGTACCTCCGGCGACCTGCGCCAGCTCTTCCCCGCCCTGGGCTCCGCGGACGACACGCTGGAGGATTGGGACCCCGCCGAATCGAAGACCCGGCTGTTCTGGAGCTTCACCGAGTTCGTGAAGCGGCTGGCCGAGCGCACCCCGGTCCTCATCGTGGCGGAGGACCTCCACTGGGCGGACGCCTCGTCGCTCTCGCTCCTGCATTTCGTGGCCCGCCAGCTCCAGGGTGAGCCGATCCGGGTCCTCGCGACGGTGTCGTCCGGCTACGGAAAGGACCTGGAGTCGCTGCGCGGGTTCGAGCGCTCCCTCTCCTCCCTCGACCTCCTCGCCCGGCACCCGCTCCCCCCGCTCTCGCTGGACGCGGTGGAGGAGCTCCTCGCGGCGGTCTTCCAGGTCGGTGGGTCCCCGCTGCACGAGTTCGCGGCGCCGCTCTACGAATGGACCCACGGCAACCCGTACTTCCTCGAGGAGACGCTGAAGACGCTGGTCCGAACCGGACGGCTGCACCATCGCGACGGGACCTGGTTGGGCTGGGAGGCCCGCAACCTGGATCTCCCGGGGTCGGTGCGCGACGCGCTGCTCCTCCGGCTGGAGTCGCTCTCGCACGCCGCGCGGGCCGTGGCGGATCTCGTGGCCGTGAGTGGCGGCCGGGCGCCCGTCCGGCTGCTGAGCCACGTCGGTGACCTCGCGCAGGAGGCCCTGATGAACGCCGTGGAGGAGCTCTCCACCCAGGCCGTGGTCGTCGAGCGCGAGGAGGGCCGCGACGTCGTTCTCGAGCTCCGCCATCCCATGCTACGGGAGACGGTCTACAGGCACCTCGGGCCCTCCCGCCGTCAGCTCCTGCACCGCCGGTTGGCGGAGGGCCTCGAGGCGTTGCACAGCGCGGCCGACGCCCCCGTGGACCAGCTCGCCTACCACTTCACGCGCGCCGGCGCCTCCGGCCAGGACGCCCGCGCCACCCGCTACCTGGCGGAGGCGGGCAGGTCCGCCCTGCGGCGCCACGCCGACCAGGAGGCCGTCGCGTACCTGGAGACCGCGCTGGAGTGGTATCCGGAGGCCGGCGAGGCGGCGCCCGGGGCGGGGCGCGCCGAGCTGCCTGGTCGCGGCGCCCTGCAGAGGGACCTGGCGCGCGGGCTGGCCCGGCTCGGACGCTACGCCGACGGCGCCGTCCTGTGGGAGCACCTGCTCGCGGTGGCGCGACGCGACGAGGACGCCGAGGGATCCGCGGAGGCGCTCCACCATCTCGGGCTGCTGGCATACTGGAGCGCGCGCCAGGAGGACTCCCTGGCCTACTACGATCGCGCGCTCGAGGCGATCGCGGAGCGTGGGCTCCAGGCGTTGGAGGCCCGCATCCTCCTGGCGGCGGGGGTCGCCCTCCAGGAGCTCGGTCGCGCGCAGGAGGCCAGGGGGCGCATCGAGGCCTCGCTCGAGCTGGCCCGCTCCCTCGCCGATCCGACCCTGCTGGGGCGCGGGCACCGGGCGCTCGCGCTCCTCTTCACCTGGATCGGCGAGGCGGAGGCGGCGCGGCGCCACGGGTGGCAGGCCGTGGAGATCGCCGACCGCGCCGGAGACGCCTACGTGCGCTTCTGGGGACGATGGGCCCTCGCCTCGCTCGAGGGACTCACCGGGAACACGCCGGAGATGACCCGCCTCACGACGCAGGCGAGTCAGGTGGCCGACGAGCTCCACTCCCCCGTGCTGCGCCTGTGGACCGCGGAGCTCGAGATCCAGTACCTCCTCGCCGTGGGCGACTGGGACGGGGCGCTCGCGCTCGGGGAACGCGCCATCTCCCTGTCCACGAGCCTGAGCCAGACGAGCCTCCTCCCCCGTTTCCTCGTCTGGACATCAGAGATCTACCTCGGCCGCGGAGACCTGGAGCGGGGCCGCGAGCTCGCGGATCGGGCGTGGTCGCTGGCCGGGCTCGACGTGGACGGGCGGAGGGGTGACCTCCACGTGGCGGTGTCTGCCCACATCGGTCGGACCACCTGCCTGCTGGCCGAGGGCCGGTACGCCGAGGCTGCGGAGGTCGGGCGTGCGGGCCTGAGGCTCGCCGACTCGGCGGGGTACGTCTTCTGGAGCCTGTCCCTCCTCCTCCCCATCGTGGCGGAGGCGCTCCTGCGCGACCGCGACCTGGAAGGAGCGAAGGCCATCGCGCGGCGCTTGCACGACGCCGACGCGCGTATCGGCCATCCCCTCGCTGCGGCGTGGGCGGACGCCTGCGACGCGCTGGTCCTGTGGATCTCCGGGGATGTGGTGGGTGGGCTCGGCCTCCTCGAGGGCGCCGCAAGGGCGCTGGAGGGGATCCCGCTCACGTACGACGCCGCGCGCATCCGACGGCAGCTCGCCGGACGCCTCGCGGAGGTGGGGCGTCGAGAGGACGCGCTTGCGCAGCTGCGGGGGGTCCACGAGACGTTCGGCGCCCTCGGGGCGCTCCCTGAGCTGAATCGCACGCGGGACATGTTCCGTGAGCTCGCCTCGCGCCCCCCCAACCTGGTGAGGCCGCGCGGGAGCGCGGAGCTGACCGCCCGCGAGTGGGACGTCGCGATCCGGGTCGCCGACCGGCTCTCGAACAAGGCGATCGCGAAGGACCTCGGGATCGCGCAGCGCACGGTCACGACCCACCTCGGCAACATCTACCGGAAGCTCGGCATCGGCTCGCGCGGTGAGCTCGTCGATCTGGTGCGGGAGGCGAGGCTGCCCGGGAGACCTACGCACCCCTCTACGTAGACGGGGCCGCCCACCTACGCCCCGCCCCGCAGCGAATCCGTCGACGGGTCGGAGCAGGTTCGATGCGGAGCCGACGATGGCTCCCATCGACCCTTTCAGGAGGTTGTCTCATGTCACGTCTCACCAAACTCCGTCGCCGCGCCGCTCCGGTCCCGGTCCGGCTTTTCGCGGCGGCCCTGGCCCTCACCGCGTGGGGGTGCGCGGACGTCGCGGCGCCCACGGCCCCCCAGGACCCCGCCGCGGGGCGGCGGGACGACTTCGCGCTCCGCCCGGAGGGCAGGCACACGCCGCTCACGGTATACACGCAGAACGTGTACCTGGGTGGCGACACCGGTCCGTTGTTCACGCTCGACTTCAGCGACATACCCGCCGTCCTGCAGGCCACGAACGTGTTCTGGGCGCAGGTCCAGAGCAGTGACGTGCCCGGACGCGCGGCGGCCATCGTCGACGAGATCGAGGCGCGCCGCCCGGAGGTCGTCGGCCTCCAGGAGGTCGTGGGCTTCGCGATCGTCGACGCCACCACCGGCCAGATCGTGGACGGCATCGACCTGCTGGCCTCGATCGAGGGAGAGATCGCGGGGCGCGGACTCCCATACGAGGTCGTGCGCGTGCAGGAGAACACGTCGGGCAGCCTTCCCCTCACCGTGGGCGCGACCGGTATCACCCGCGCGCTCGCCTTCACCGACCGCGTCGTCGCGCTCCGGCGCACGGACGTGACCGTCACGGACAGCGACCAGGGTACCTACCAGGCCGCCGCCCCTCTGGGGCCGATCACGCTGACGCGCGGTTGGATCCGGGTGTCCTTCGAGCACCGGGGGGTGCCCGTGAACTTCGTCACCACGCACCTGGAGACGCAGGGTCTGGCGCAGGTGCAGGCCGGACAGGTGGACGAGCTCCTGGGCTCCATCGTCGACGGGCTCGACGGCGTGACGGTTCTCGCGGGTGACCTCAACTCGGACGCGGAAGCGTCCCCCGGAGCCGAGAGCTGGACGCCCACGTACGGGCGTCTGCTCGACGCCGGCTTCGTGGACGCGTGGGCGCGCTCCGGGCACGCCCGCAGGGACCACGGCTTCACCTGCTGCCAGGATTCCGACCTGCGCAACGAGGCATCCACCCTCGACCAGCGCATCGACTTCGTGCTGCTGCGCCGGGGCGGCCACGGCTGGACGCGCGCCGGGTTCGTGCCCGGCAGCCTCGACGTCGACGTCGTGGGCGACGAGATCGCGGATCGCACGGACGGCAGCGACCTGTGGCCCTCGGACCACTCCGGACTGGTGGCCGGCGTCCGGCTGCTTCCGTTCCCGGGCCGCGCGCCTTAGCCGCGCACGTCGGTCCACGCGTCGGGCGGCCCGCACCTCATGGGCCGCGGCCCCCGCTCGGTCCCACCGGGCGGGGGCACCGGCGTTCTTGTGGGGTGGACGGTCGAGTGGTTAGCTATCCGACCATGAGCGCGGCCGGCAGGCCCCTGCCGGCGCCCGCCTCAGGCGGCTCGCGGGGCGTCCCGCCCGCGGCCGGACCCGCCTGGACCCGGGCACGTCGATGGGCGACCACGTCTTCATCAGCCACTCCTCGCAGGACCGGCGCCTTGCGGGTGAGGTGTGCCGGAGCGTCGAAGACGCGGGCTTCCCCTGCTGGATCGCCGATCGGGACGCGGCTGCCGGCCTCACGTACGGCAGCGCGATCATCGACGCGATCCGCGCGAGCTGGCTGGTGATCCTCGTCCTCACGCCCGACGCGCGGCGGTCGCAGTTCGTCGAGGGGGAGGTCGAGCGTGCCTTCGCGAACCGCGTGAGGATCCTCACGGTCCGCATCGGGGAGGTGACGCCGTCGAAGGGGCTCGAGCTGTTCGTGGCGGGCGGCCATTGGTTCACCGCCACCGATCCGCTGACGGCGGCTGACCTCGATCGCCTCGGGCGGGCCGTTCGGACCCTGCGATCGACGCCGCCACCGGGCGCGACGGCGGAGCACCTGGCCCCGCCCCGGGTGCCGCCGCCGCCCGACCGCGCGGCCGGCGACCGGTCCGACCCCCGCTGGCACCGGACCGCGCTGAAGGCGACCGCGGCTCTGGCTGTGACCGCGGGGATCGGCGTCCTCGGCGCGAAAGGGTCGCACTGGCTCCGGGATCGACCCGGGGAGCCCACCCTCACCCTGATGGCCAGCCGGGAATCGGTGTTCGTCGGCGACACGTTCTCCGTGGAGGCGACCTTCACCGGCGGAGTTGGGGGGGCCACGCCCGCGATCCGGTGGTCGAGCGACAATCCGGCTGTGGTCGAGTCGGGCGGTCGGGCGTCGTCGTTCACCGCCCTGAGCGCCGGCGTCGCCGTGCTACGCGGGGAGGCGAACGGCGCGCGGGACAGCCTACGCGTGACGGTGCGCCAAGGGGTCGCGTCGATGCGGATCGAGCCACCGCCTTCGCTGCACCCGGGCGATTCGCTCGTGCTGACGCTCGAGGTGGAGGACGCCTCGGGGCGGAGCGTGGAGCCCGTGCCGACGTCGTGGTCGTCGAACCAACCCAAAGTGATCTCGGTCGATGCGAGCACGGGAATGATGCGGGCCCGGACCGTCGGCCACGCCACCGTCGAGGCTCGCTACGCGGATCGCTCGACGACCGTGGACGTCTCGGTGGTCGACGTCCCGCAGTCGTCGGGGGCCGGTGTGGCCGGACGCAAGCCAGAGGCCGCGCAGCAGCCGCCGACCACGGTCGCTGCGGAGCCCCGCGCACCCACGGCCACCCAGCTGGCCGCGTTCGCCGACCAATGCCTCGCGGCTCTACGGGCCCGCGACACCCTGTGGGTCGCGGACCACTACCACCCCGGCGACGCGAGCGACCACGAGCACCTGCGGAGCCTGTTGCGACTCCTGGCCATGCCTGGCTTCCAGGTCGTCCGTCAGGAGGTGGACGCGCCGGACGTCGTGGGCGCATCGGTCGCGTTCAGGACCGACGTCAAGTACAAGAGGCCGTTCGGAGGCAGCGCCGAGACGAGGGCATCGTTCCACGTGAGCGGCGAACAGGAGATGGGGAAGTGGCGCCTCGCGCACTGCCGCGTCGACGAGTCGCCCGCGCTGCGTTGACTGCGGCGCGCCGGCCCTTCACCCCAGGCCCACCGCGAGTCCCGCGCGCAGCACCAGGTTCGTGCCGGACCCCAGCGCCTCCGGGAACGTGGCGCCATTGAGCTTGCCGTCGGCGTCTCCGTAGTGCGTCAGTCCTGCGGTCGCGCCGACGTCGAGGTTCACGCGCTCACCGAGGCGCACGAGCAAACCGCCGCCGCCGTTGAACGAGACGCCGTTGGAGGTCCAGGTGAGCTCACCCTCCGGCAGGTCGTTGCGCAGGTGCAGACGCGCGAACCCGGCGCGGACCGAGACGTAGGGCGCGGCGGATTGGCTGCCGACGTAGACCACGTATCGGGGCTCGACGAAGAGGCCGAGCAGGTCGATGTGGCCGGGATAGCCGTCCTGCTTCGCCTGCGAGTCCCCGTGGTGCGTGTATTGCACGCCGCCGCCCACGGAAAACGCGCTGGGCGTGAAGCGCGCCTGGAGCTCCGCGCCGAAGCCCCCCTCGATGGCGAAGAAGTTGTCGCCGTACAGATCGGCGAACAGGGCGGAGCCCTGGATCGACCATCTCTGGCGGGTCTGCCCGGCGGCACCCGGGAGGTGGAGGGCGAGGGCGAAGGAGGCCACCAGCAGCGCAACGAGGACACGGCGTGGCGCGCGAGCGGCAGTCGAGCGGGAGGTACGTCCGATGCGGGTCGGCATGGTGGGCCTCGGGAAGGTCGACACTCACCAGTGGATGAGCGCAGAGGCCCGCGCGGCCCGGGACGGAATCCCGGCGTCGGTCGGGCCGGATGTCCTGTCCGGGCAGGACCGGCCGCAAGACGCGCGTCGCTTCGCGCGTCCAGGCTTCGAACGTAGCGATGCCGGAGTCGGAGAAGCAATGCGGTTCGTCGCTCGGTCGGCGGGAGGATCCGGCGAGGGCGCTCCGTCGGCCTCTACGCCGTGATGGCGCTGGCCGTGCGGGAGCGCACACATGAGTTGGGCACCCGACGGGCGCTCGGGGCGTCCGCGCGGCACCTCCGATCGGACGCGCTCACCGAGGCGCTCGGCGTCACAATCGCGGGCACGGCGGCGGGCCTGGCGGTCGCGCTGCCATTGTCGCGGCTCCCAGGCCCCGATGTCTTCGAAGTGGCGCCGTGGGACCCGGCGACCGCGTTGGCGTCTGCGTGGTACTTATGGGGGTTGCCCTGTTGGCGGCCTTCCTGCCGGCGCGACGAGCGACGGTGGTGGATCCAACATGCCCTTCGGCCCAACAGGGCCTTTCAATCACCTATTCGTTCGAGGTAGAGGAAGGTGATGGTACCGACGAAGCCGTAGTAGGCGCCGCCTCGGGACTCCCACAGCTCGAGGGCGTGGCGGCGGAGGCGGCGGCTGGCGTGGCGCGCCACCTTCTTCGTGACCTCACCGCCGCGCCCCTGCGAGAGGGGACTTCGGGGCTCTTCGATGGTGCTCACCTCGTGTCGGCTTCGGTGTCGGAGTTGCCTGGCCTCAAAGCTACTCCGTCCGCGGCATCCGCGGGATGCCGCCTCCGCGACGTCTCGCGCCTTCCGGCCCGTCAGTCCTTCCACGTCGTCGCCAGGACCTTCTGCCGCAGCGCGACGAATCGGGGGTCGTCCTTCAAGGGCCGGAGATACGCCGCGTCGTAGTTCAGGAGGAAGCGGAGCACCCAGTCCTTCTTCTGGAACGCGTCCTCGAGATAGGCCATGGCGCGGTCCCCCTCGCCCACGCTGGCGTACGCCGCCGCCAGCGTGCACGGGCTGACCCAGTGTTCCTCGGCGTGCGCCTCCAGCGCCCGGATGACCTTCATCGCGTCGTCCGGCTTGCCCATGCGGGCATACGTCATGGCCAGGCCGAAGGGTGGCAGGCCGATGATGGCCTGGTACTTGAGGTACGCGTGCACCGACTCCTCGAGCCGGCCCAACTCGCGGAGCGCGAAGCCGTCCCACGCGTCGAAGTAGACCACCGTGGGATCGAGGCTCTTCGTTGCGCTGTCCTGGCGGAGGGCCTCTTCGTACCGGCCCTCGAAGTCCAGAGCGGTCGTCCGTATCAGGGAGGCCATGGGCGAGAGCGGGTCCACCTGGATGAGGCGGTCGACGATGGCGAGGGCCCGGTCGGTCTCCCCGATGAGCATGAGGTAGGTTGCGGTCATGAACAGCCCGTCCGGCGACCCGGGATCGAGGGCCAGACCGCGCTCCATCTCGTCGATGCCTGCCGGTACGTCCCAATCGGCTGCGCCCAGCTCGAACCCGTACAGCACGTGGGCTTCGGCCAGCATGCTGTCGCTCGCGAGCGCCCGTTCGGCGGCCTCCTTCGCCAGCAGGTGCAGCGGGTGCGAGGGCAGATAGCCGTCGGCCTGCATGTCGTAGGCGAACGCCATCCCGGCCGCGGCCTGCGCGTAGTCGGGGTCGATGTCCAGGGCCTGCTTGAAGTACGTCACCGCCCGCGCCAGCCCCTGGTCGCTCAGCTTGTTCTTCTCGAACATGCCATGGAGGTAGAGGTCGTGTGCTTCCCGACTCTCCGTTCGCCCGGCGCGCGTGGCCGCGACGGTCTTCGGAGACAGGACGACACGCAGCTCGTTCGCCACCGCGCTCGTGATCTCGTCCTGGAGGGCGAAGGCGTCCTTGTCCTGGCCGTCGTACTGGTTCGACCAGAGGAGCCTCCCGGCTGCGTCGCTGAGCTGCATCTGCAGGCGGATGCGCCCTCCCTGGGACTGGAGCCGCCCCGTGAGCAGCATCCCCACGCCCAGCTCCCTGGCGATCTCCTCCGGCGGGAGCTGCGTGTGACCGAAGCGGGACGTGCTCAGGTCGCCGGCCACCTGAAGCCCCGCAGTCTGGCGGAGGTCGCCGGCCAGCTCGCCGGTCAACCCGTCGGCCAGGTATTGCTTGGTGGAGTCGCCTCCCACGTTCTCGATGGGAAGCACCGCGAGGGACATGGTGTCGGACGACTCCGTACCGGTCCCCGAGCGCCCGCGCATCCCGTACCACACGGCGGCTGCCAGCAGCACGATCACAACCGCCCCGCTCGTAGCCACGAGCCGTCCCGTGCGTTTCCCTCCCGCGCGGTCCACCGGCGTCACCTCACCGCCTCCCGTCGACGGGACCGCATCCAGAGCCCGCACCAACGCCTCGGCGCTCTGCGGTCGATCCGCGGGACGCTTCGCCAGGCAGCGCATGACCAGAGCGGCCAGGGCCCCGGGGATGCCGGGGCGGCGCCGGACGATGTCCTCGGGCTCCTCGGTCACGTGCGCGGCCAGCATCGCCTGCGGCGAGCGTCCCACGAAAGGCGGCTGGCCGGTGATCACCTCGTACGCCATCGCGCCCCACGCGTAGATGTCGGCGCGGTGGTCCACCAGCGGGTCGGCGCCCGCCTGCTCGGGTGACATGTAGGCCGGGGTGCCGAGAGCGACCCCGATGGACGTGATGCCGCTCGTCTCGCCCGCGGCGGCGGCGTCCAGGGCCTTGGCCACGCCGAAGTCCGTAACCATCGCGGCGCCCCCGGACAACAGGACGTTGTCGGGCTTGATGTCGCGGTGCACCACGTCGCGGGCGTGGGCGTACGCGAGCGCGCTCGCGACCTCGCGCAGGACCCGGATCGCCTCGGGCAGCGGGAGCTCCCCCTGCCGCGCCAGCCGTGTCCGCAGGGACTCGCCTTCGACGAACGGCATGGTGAAGTACGGAAGTCCGTCCACCTCTCCGGCCGTGAGAAGCGGTACGACGTGGGGGTGCTGGAGCCGCGCCGCGATGGAGATCTCGCGGCGGAAGCGCTCGATGGAGACATGGCCCTGCATGTCCTCGGGCAGCACTTTCACGACCACCTCGCGCTGCAGGGCCGCCTCCGTGGCCACGAAGACGCGCGACATACCCCCGCCGCCGAGCTCGCGCTCGATGGTGTAGGCCTCTCCGAGGGTGTTCTGGAGGTGGTCGCGCAGGTTGGTCAGGGCTCGGCTCCTCGCGGCAGACGGCGGTAACGATATGCCGCCCGGAGTCCGCCTGCCACCTACAACGCGGCACACCGAGCTTCCGTCCGCTCGATGTGTCCAATACAAGCAACTATGGTGAAGCACCGCTTTCCGGAAGTGACTCGTGGACGCGACGCCCTCGGAGAAGTCGAGCATCAGGTCCTGTTGGCGACGCTGCGTCTGCGGGACGAGGCCTACTCCGTCTCGGTCGTCCCGGAGATCGAGGCGCGGACCGGCCGTTCTGTTCTCACCCCTTCTCATCCCTTCACCCTCGTCCCCGTCGGAGAGAGTCTTCACAGATTGCCACTCCTCAACCCACAGCCTACCATGCCCTTCGGCCCAACAGGGCCTTTCAATCACCTATTCGTCGGCAGAGGTGGTCGAGCACGCGCGCCTGTTCGACGCCGACCTGGTGCGCGCGCTGCTCCGGCACGGCGATTGGGCGTTCGTCGGATTCCCGGACGCGCTGCGCCGTAACCCGCACGCCCGGGACGGACTGCTCGTCGCCGACCTGATCAATACGTTGCTCGATGTGCTCGAGACGCGGCCGGGCGGGCTGGACATCACCAGTTCGCGGATCGCCGGGAACATGCTGCGTGCCGCGGTCTCGGTCACACGCTCACTCGCGCCCGGTGCCGAGGCGCGGCTCGTCGCTCTGCATCGGGCCGGCCACATCGACTCGACGGAGGCGTACCGCGCGCTGCTGGCCGCCCCGGCCACGAGTAGCGGCGCACTCGAGGCCGTGCTCGACGCGTCCGACGACGCGCCCCTGCGGGACGCGACCCTGCGCAACCACACGGCGATGCACGCAAGCACGCCACTCGGTGTGCATCGCCGTCTCCTCGCACTCGACCGGGACACGCTCCGCTCGATGGCCTGGAGCCCCAGGGCCGTACGCGACCCCGAGCTGCGGCGCAGAATCATGGCCGCGCTACCGCCGGAGAGCGGCTCCGTCGGCCCGCTGCTCGGTAACATGGACGGCGAGATGCCAGCTGCGGACTGGCTCGAGGTCGCCACGCGCCATCCGCGGCAGTTCGTGCAGTACGCGCGCCTCCACCCGGACGCGCTCGCCGCGCTACCGAGCTCCGTGCTCGGCCGGCTGCTCACCCACCCGAGCGATGCGGTACGTAGTGCGCTCATGGCGTTGCTGCCTGATCTGCAGCGTCGCGCACCCCAGCCCGCTCCATCCGCCGAACCGCAGCGTCCCTCCGGTCGGCAGCGAGCCCGCGCCTAAGCGATCTCGCATGGCCAAGAAGCGAAGGAGCGGTGGCCGAACCCACTCGGCCACCGCTCAGCCCGGGCAGCGCGGGGGACGTGCGCGTGCGGCGGGCACTTCGTAGCGCTCTCTCGTTACGCTGCGGCCGCCTGGGCCCTGGCCGCCACGTAGGGCGAGAGCTCCGCGTCGATGATGCCCAGCTCGATCGCGTTGGCCAGCGCGAGCACATCGCCACATGCAAGATCCCGGTCGACGGGCAGGAACGGGAGCTCGATGATGCAGAGCGCGCTGAACAGGTTGTGCATCGCGCGGAACCACCCGTGGGCCTTGGCCCAGCGTGAGCCGCGACTCACCGAGCTCGCGAGCCAGGAACGTCGTGATCGCCCGGGCCCGCCGGAGATGGTGCGCCCGGAGCGGCTTGGGCAGATGCGCGTAGCGCTGGTCGAACCACGCCTCCTGGAACGCGGGCAGCAGACGCGCGCCACTCACTTCGACGGATGCGTCCTGCGTATAGGAGCGTAGGAACGCGAGGCGCGAGACATCGCTCCTCAGCCGCATGAAATGTCCGGAGTCTGCCACGTACCGGAACCTCTCTTCTACGGACCAGGCCACACTGGGCATGGCGCGAAGCGTGGAGGGGTCGAGTCCTTCGTGATACGGCGGCGCGATGCGGACGTCGCGATGCATGTGCGTTCCCTACAGTGTCTGATCTGGTGGGTGCCGGCCCGTCTACGACGGGACCTCATCTTCAGGAGTCGGCTTAAGCGCGCGCCGACAAAGTGGGGCGGCTGTGCGAGCCACAGGTCAGTCGTCCCAGTGGGCCGGCCGCTGCAAGAGCGCCGGCGTCGCGGGGTCCGCTGGCTCCATCCCCGCGAGCCTCACCCTGCACGACGTCTTCTCGATCGACCAGTTGCTCGGCATCGGCACGCCACCCGCCGCCATCACGATGGTGAGCACGCCAAGGTCAGAGCGGCCCGCCGCGACCTCGTCGAGCAGCACACTCGCGTCCATGAGGCGGCAGGCTGCGTCTCTGAGGATACGTCGTTCAGGTTCCGGGGCGATCCGGCGGGCACCGAAAGGGTAGATGAACGGCGCGTCGCCCCAGTGAATGTCCTCGATCTCGAGGTTCCGGAAGCTCGCGGCAATCACGCTGTTCGCGAACGCGCGGCGGTCATCCGCCCACCCTTCGCGCCTGGCGCGGCCGCCCGCTGGCACGGAGACGCCGAACACCTTCTCGATCTCGCGGCTACCCCGCGTGGCGGCCTCCGTGACACAGGCTCACGCTTCGGCCTCAGACTGAGCTTCGGCAAGCAGTGATAGGCGCGCGCGACCAACTCGTGATACCGGGTAGGGTCCGTCAATCGCAGGTAGACCAGGCGTTCGACGGCGTACGACATCTCGAGGTTCATCCGCATCGTCTCGCTGTCCTCGACCACGCTGAGCCGCCGGTCGTTTGCGGCCTCGAAGAGCGGGCTGCTCCGCGTCGCACAACAGCGCGAAGTACGACCCCCACCTCAGCGCCAACAGTGTCCACGCCAGCCCTTCTTGGCCGGGGGTCAGGGCGCGACGCGGACAGGATTGGCACTCGAGCCAATCGACGAGCTGATGAAAGACGGGGTGTCTCGGCGGCTGCATGACCCGCACGGCTTGGCCGTCGTGCGTGCCGAGTCGCCAGGACCCCACCGTGAGAACGAGATCGTCCGTCACCCTCACCGAGGTCTTGTGCGGCCGGTCCGGCTCCACGCTTCCATCCATGACGGCTCTTCTGGGTCTGGCGGTGTAAGGACGGCGAAGGCCAGCCTGCGGCTCGGAGCAAGCGGCACGGTTCGTCGGGCGGCCTACATCCGAAGAGGTCGGCAGCAACGGGCGCCGATTAAGCCCGGTTCCGATTGCCGCCCCGCGTAGCGTGGACGCGCGCGCCTCAGGGCGAGCTGATCGAGAGATGCGAGAACGCGAAGCGCGCCTCGATGGTCCAGTGCACGATGGTGCCGAGATCGGCCGGGAACTCCGGCGAGGTTGCCGTCTCGCGACTGCCGACCGGCTCGAAGCGGAGCGCGAGGTCGGTCCGGCGCTGGGCCTCGGGCGGCACCCTGAACTCGCGCCGCGTGTTGCCTGCCACGAACCCGAGCCGGTAGCGACCGCCGCCGAGCATGAGGTAGACGTCGCCGTCGAGCCAGTTCCGGTTCTCGACGACGAGCAGCGTGCCGACGGCTTCGGGACCGCGGAACGGGGAGCGGGCGGCGCCCGCGCAGCCGGCAAGGGCGAACGCGGCGGTGAGGGCGAGCAGGAGGCGGCGCATGGCGAGGCTCCGGAGCCGAGAGGGGCAGCTCCGAGCGTCGGCGCGCCGGGGGCTGCGGCCCACGCCAGCGGGCCAGACGCACGAGTGGCGGAGCGTCTGGACCGGCCGGGAGGCCCGGCATCGCCGGCGCCCGGCGAGCGGTGCATCACCCCGCCGCCCGGCTCCCTAACCCGGGGCGCCCAAACCCTGGGCTCCCTAACCCGGGGCGCCCCAACCCGGGGCTCGTAGCTGAGGCTCCGATCTGAGGCTCGTAGCCGGGGGGATCCCCAGGCGGAACTGACTCGCGGGGCCCTCCTTCACTGGACGGCGGACCACCAGCTTCGGATCGGTAATCGCAATCCCACTCGGCGACCTTGACTTTGACATGGTCAAAATTGACCAAGGGGACCCCCGAAATGAGCCTCGGTGAACTGCAGCATCTTGCGATGCTGGCACCCTGAAGCCGCCGCGGGACAAGGTGGCGTCAGCGCGAACTCTCCCCCCGGCGGTCGTAGACCCGGTGGAAGGTCATCGTGTCTCCTCCCCTCCCACCTCCGATCTCGATGGACACGGTGAGGCGTCTACCGTCCACGGAGGCCATGAGCGACTCCTTGACCGAGCCCCCGCCCCTGACACTGCGGGTGACGACGATCCATCCTTCGTGCCAGCTCGCCTTCGTCTTCAGTTCCAGATCGTCGCCGAGCTCCCGCTTGACGACGATGGCCGAATCAGCCCGTTGGATGTCGAGTCGGGTCGGAACGGTCCTAACGATCCTCCGCATGGCCCGCATCGCAGCCGGATTCATGCGTTGCCCCCCGCCCGGGCCGCCGGCGGGCATGCCCCCGCCGGGCATGCCGCCACGGCCGCCGGACATTCCGCCGCGCCCTCCCCGGGCATGACGCCGCCCGGCGGGCCACCTCCGGGCATCCCGCCTGATGGAGGCCGCCTGCCCTCCCGGCCCGGCCCGAGCCCCTCGGGGCTCCTCGAGTCCATCACATCGGGAATACTGTCGCTCTCCTGGGGATTGAAGCTCCAGGAACCGGACAGTTGCTCGACGACGGCTGGGGAGATGTCCTGGATGTGTTGCGTGCCAGCACATCCAGACAGGACGAGCAACGAGGTTGCCGACACGAGGGCGCGTAGACGCTAGTACGCCATGGATCGCTCAAGTCACGACGGGAGGAGACGAGGGGATCACAGGGAGACGGGCCACGACAGGACTTTGTTCGGCGGCGGGTGAGAATCCGGTCCAGGTAGAGGCTACCGAAGGGCAGACGGCGCCCGCGTCGTTCACCGTGGCGTGTGTCGGGACTTGAGTCAGGTCTTACAGCCTCCAACAAGTCTTGCCGCCGTCTATTCGAGCGGCACGCCCCGCTCTCGGTCTTCGCTTCGCGAATCCCGGCGGGTTCGCCTCGTCGGTCGGCGGGAGGATCTGGCGAGGGCACGCGCGCTCCATCGGCACGACCCCGCTTTGCGTCCTCGGCTTCGCCGAGTCCGCGCGGGTTCGCCTCCCGCCGCCGACGTGATGTACCTGGAAACGAAAAGCCCCCAGACGCGTGCTGCGTCTGGGAGCTCTTCAGAGTGGAGGCGGCGGGAGTCGAACCCGCGTCCGCGAATGGGTCCTGCAGAGGCACTACGTGCGTAGATCACCGTGGTGTCTCACCCCGGTCGGCCAGTGATCAACCGGGTCCGGGGCCAGCTATCTGAGTTCTCGTCCACTACCGCGACAGCGACGGCATCGGACCAGCCCGACTCATCGTCGCTTCAAGGACCGCCTCGGGCAGGCAATCCAGGAAACGGGCCGCAACCCGTAGGTTACGCGGCCAGCGCCATGTCAGTGTTGGCAGCTATGAAAGTTCCCAGGGATTTACGAGGATCCGGGGACCTCGGCACGCTCCTCCACGTTCACCAAACACGTCGAAACCGTGACGCCCCCGGTGACGGGATGATGTCTGTCAAACATCCACTCGCCTGAAAGATACACCTCCGGGAAGGGACCGGTCCACGAAGCGGGTCGGGACCACGTGCCAACAGGCCCGCGCAGGGGCTACGCCGGCGCGCAGGCTCGCTGCTCCGCCACGTAGCCCTCCAGGAGCCCCTCCACGTCGTGCAGCGACCTCGACTGGAAGAGCTCGGTGCGCAACCTCCGGCCGTCCGGCAGCCCCTTCGTGTACCACCCGAGGTGCTTGCGGAAGTCGATGACGGCGCGCTCGGCGTCGCGCTCGAACGCGATCGCGTTACGGGCGTGCTCGAGGCAGATGCGGAAGCGCTCCTCCACGTCCGGGTCGGGCGGCACGGGGGCCCCGTCGAGCGCGGCCCTGGCCGCCCGGAAGATCCACGGATCGCCGTGCGAGCCGCGCGCGATCATGACGCCGGCGCAGCCGGTCTCGTCGCGCATGCGGCGCGCGTCGTTCCCGCCGCGGATGTCGCCGTTGCCGATCACGGGGATCTCGAGCGCATGCACCACCGCGCGGATCTCGGACCAGCGCGCCTCGCCCCCGTACATGTCCGCACGGGTGCGGGGGTGGAGGCACAGCGCCCGCGCGCCCGCCTCCTGACAGCGAAGCGCGATGCCTACCGGATCGCGCGTCCCCTCGTCGAAGCCGCTGCGGATCTTCACGGTCGTGGGCAGCTTCGTGGCGTCGTCCACCGCCCGGATGATGCGTTCCACCACGTCGAGGTCGCGCAGGCAACCCGACCCACCGTTGCGCTTCACCACCTTCTTGACCGGGCAGCCGAAGTTGATGTCCACGAAGTCGGGCGCGTGCAGCTCTTCCACGAACGCGGCCGCCTCGGCCATCTGCGCCGCGTCCGCTCCGAAGATCTGGATGCCGATGGGCCGCTCGGCCTCGTCGAAGCGCAGGTACTCGCGCGACCTTGGCGTCCCCATGACGATCCCCGCCGCGCTCACGAACTCGCTCACGACCACGTCCGCACCGAACCGCCGGCACAGCCGACGGAACGGCGACTCGCTCACCCCGGCCTGGGGTGCGAGGAAGAGGGGCGTGGTCGGCCCGGACAGGAGGTCGAGGAAGGTGGCCATGGCTCGTCCGGAAGCTAAGGAGCCGGGCCGGCGGGGTGAAGGCGGCGGATGCTAGGCGCTCGCCGCCGGGCGTGTTAACATACGAAGCTGTGCTCCCTGTGACAGAACGAAATCCAGCGCGTTTGGAGGCGATACATGCGGCTCCGGGACCTCTTCACGGCCGACGTCGTGAAGCTCGACCTGCAGTCCGAGGCGAAGGACGACCTGCTGAAGGAGCTGGTCTCCCTTCTCGGCCTCGAAGAGAAGTCCGAAGCGATCCTCTTCAAGACGCTCAAGCGACGTGAGAACCTGGGCTCCACGGGGATCGGGCGCGGGATCGCCATCCCGCACTGCCGGTCCCTGGTCGTGAACCGCCTACGCCTCGCCTACGGGCGCAAGCCCTCCGGCGTCGACTTCAACGCCATCGACGGGGCGCCGGTCTACAACTTCTTCCTCATCGTCGCGCCTCCGCTCGAGGTCTCGAACCAGTACCTCCCGGTGCTGGGGAAGATCGCCCAGTTCGCCAAGGACTCCGAGGTGCCGGAGCGCCTCCTGGACCTGGACAACCCCGACCAATTCCTTGAGCTGCTCGACCGCAAAGCCCCTTGACGGCGGCCGTCATGGACGCGCAGCTCACCACCCTGCTGGAGATCCAGGATCTCCGGGCCAAGGTGCGGGAGTTGGAGGCGCACTCGGGCGTGGGCGCGCTCGAGGAGGACGAGTTCGGCATCGTCCCCACGAATGCGGTCGAGGCGCTCCAGAAACGGATCGACGAACTCGTGGCCCAGCTCAGCGTCCCGGTACGCCGGAGGTACGAGCGCATCGCGGGACATTTCGAGCGGGTGATGGTGCCGGTGATCGCGGGGACGTGCTACGGGTGCTTCGTCTCGGTGGCGACGGCGACCGCCGGAGAGATGGACCCGAACGCCGAGCTACAGAGCTGCGAGCACTGCGGGAGGTTCCTCTACTTCCTGCCCTGAAGGCTACTTCAGGACGTACATCTTCCGGACCTGGCTCACGCCGTTCACGGTGAGCTGCATGAAGTAGATCCCCGAGGCCACCTGCCGACCGGAGAGGTCGGTCCCGTCCCAGAACGCCTCGTAGCGGCCGGGCTGCGTGTACTCGAGATCGCGGACCTGGACCCCCTCACCCGACGGATGGCCGAGCGCCACCGGCACGGCGACCATCTGCTGCAGGAGGTTGTAGATGCGCAGGGTCACAACGGCCGGTCGTCCGTCGGCGAAGAGCTCCTCCGAAAGGACGAAGGGGATCTTGGTCTCCGGATTGAACGGGTTCGGGTAGTTCTGTTCGAGCTGGAATCCGTTCGCCCGCCCAGGCGGATCGCGTCCCGCCTCCTGAGCAGAAAGGGTGGCCAACGCGCCGCACGAGAGTAGGAGGACGGACAAGACGCCCAACGTGCGCCTCATCATGACCTCCGCACAGAGGAAGCTGTGCAGTAACCGAGGATCGATCGCGCTCCAGGTGTGAAGCCTACGGTAGCGACTCGCGCTCACCATCATTGTACCGCGGGGTGCGAGCGGGGGTCAACTCTCTTCTGGGGTTTGGACGCATACTTACCCGTTTTCGTTGCTTTCCGGCCGCCGGCTCCCCGCTCGACGACCCGCGGCGACGTCGCGGAGCCCACCCCGGCGGAGCGTGACCCCGGCCCCGTCGAGATGCGCGAGGAGGGGCATGAGGTGCCGGCGCGAGACGGGGAGCACGTCCCGGAAGTCCGCCGGGGACAGGCCGGCCCGACCCGCGAGCTCAGCCTGCACTGCGGCCTCCGCGCGTGCCAGCACCCGGGCGTCGTAGAGTAGGCCCTCGGCCACCGTGCGCAGCGTCCCCTCTGCCTCGAGGTGGCGCAGCAGCTCCGGAAGGTCCCGGCGCGCACGCAGCGCCTCGGGAAGCTCCTCGACGAACGGTGCGGCCAGCCCCGCCTCCCGATAGGCGGCGCTCAGCGCCCCGCAGGCGTCGGCCTGGTCGTCCGTTGGGGTGGGACGCCATCCGGGTCGGCGCGCGCCACCCTCCGCGAGCTCGATCGCGCCGCGCTCCCGGAGCCGCTCGACCACTGCGTCGGCGAGCTCCGGCGGCGCCCACGCGGGCATGGCGGCGCGGAGCCGGTCGAGCGGGACGGAAGGCCGGAGCGCGAGCTCGCGGTGACCCTCGTCGAGGGCCCCGAGCACGCGGGCCTCGGCGTCACCCGCAACCTCCGCGGAGAAGGCCCGGCCCCTGGCGAGGATGGCGCCTGCCGTGACCTCCGCCGCGAGGGCCTCCTCTGCGTCGCGGGGTGGGCATCCCGCGCGCACCGGGAGACGGAGCGCCTCCACCCCGCCCCACGCCGCCGCCCGGAGCGCGGCGCGCACGGCCGGGGCGGCCTGGCCCCTGACGAGCCCCGCGAGCGCTTCCGCCTCCCCGGGTTCCAGGCGCTTCCGCTTCGCGGGATGGGACTCCGCGACGAGCCCGCCCCCGATCGTCGTCACGGGAGAGTAGCTGCGGACCACGATCCGGTCTCCGGCCCTCGCCACCACCGGCGCCTCCAGGCGGAGCTGGACCCACCCGCGCCCGCCGGCCTCCAGCGCGCCGTCGAGCGGCACGCACCGCGCCATGACCTCGGCCGTGCCGGCGTGCACGCGCGCGCGTGACCCGTGCTCGAGACGCCACGCCGTTCCGGGGAGCATCCGCAGCTCGGCCGTGAGCATCCAGGTGGACTCCCACGCCGGCGCCGTCACGAGGGTGGCCCCCCGCTCGATCGCCCGGCGATCCGCCCCGGCGAGCGCGACCGCGGTCCGCTCGCCGGCGCGGGCCTCGGTCACGTCGCGGCCGTGCACCTGGAGCGAGCGGATGCGCGCCTCGGGACCGTCCGGGAGGAGGCGCACGCGATCGCCCTGAGCGAGCGTGCCCGACCAGAGCGTGCCGGTCACGACCGTCCCCGTGCCCTGGAGCGTGAAGACGCGGTCCACCGGAAGGCGGGCCAGGTCGAGGTCGTCGCGGCGGCGTCCCCGGCGGGCCGCCTCCCGAAGCGCGGCGAGGAGCGCGTCCAGCCCCGTGCCGGCGGTGGCGGACGTGGCCACGAACGGCGCGTCCCGGTAGCGCGTGGGGGCGAGGCGCGCGCGGACGTCGTCCTCGGCGAGGCGCAGCCACTCCTCGTCCACGAGGTCGACCTTCGTCAGCGCGACCACCATCTCGGGCACGCCCAGCAGCTCGACGATGTCCAGATGCTCGGACGTCTGCGGCATGACCCCCTCGTCCGCCGCGACCACGAGGAGGACGACGTCGATCCCGGTCGCGCCCGCGACCATGGTGCGCACGAAGTCCTCGTGGCCCGGCACGTCCACCACGCCGAGCTGGAGGTCGTCCTCGGTGGGGAGCTCGGCGAAGCCGAGATCGATCGTGATCCCGCGGGCGCGCTCCTCGGGGAGGCGGTCGGGATCGACGCCGGTCAGGGCGCGCACGAGGGCGCTCTTGCCGTGGTCGATGTGGCCCGCGGTGCCGATGACGACCCGCGCGGGCGCGCTCACGCGTCCGCCTCGTCTGCGGGAAGGAGGTCGCCGAGGAAGCGGAGCGACTTGAGTGGCCGCTGGGCCACGTGGAACGACACGAAGTCGGAGAGGAGGGCGAGGTGCCGGCGCGTGTGCGTGACGGGAGGGTCGAGCCGGCCCGAGAGGAGCGCGTGCAGCTGAGCGCGCGCACCGGGACCGACGCGCGGACCCGCAGCTCCGGCCGCGCACGTGGCGCACAGGACGCCGCCGGACGCGAGGTCGAAGCGTCCGATCTCGTCGGGGCCGAGCAGGTTGCCGCAACGCGTGCACGCGTCGAGCTCCGGGGCGAAGCCGAACGCCTCGACGATGCGCCACGCACCCGAGAGCGCGGCGGTCGCGATCCCCGCCTCGGGGACCTGCTCGATCCCGTCGAGCGCGTCCTCCAGGGCCTGGTACACCTCCGGGTGCGGCTCCTCGTCGGCGTGTGCCATCACGAGCTCCGCGACCGCGGAGGCGCCCGCGAAGCGCAGGACCGAGGCGCCCAGCCCCGATCGGAGCTGGGCGCACGCGAAGTCCTTCATCGTGTGCAGGTCACGCTGGGGCTTCACGAAGGCGGTGAGCTCGCCCGTGGCGAAGGTCGCGAGCGTCAGGCCTCCCTTTCCCCCGCGGCCGCGCACGCCGCGCGCCATCACGGAGAGGAGGCCATGCGACTCCGTGTAGAAGCGGAGGATGCGGCTCGTCTCGCCGTACGCGTGGCCGCGCAGCAGGATCGCCCTCGTGCCGACGGCGGTCATCGCGTGCGCGCTCCCTACGACAGGTGGCGGACGCGGCGGAGCAGCTCGGCACGGCGCGCTTCGTACGCGCCCCGCTCCTCCGCCGTGGGGTCGGGGTTGGCCTCGAACGCCTCGTCGAGGCGGGCGACCTCGAGGATCGCCTCCCTGCGCGCGTCGGCGCTCGGGACCGCGGCGCGGCTCGGCACCCCCTTCTGCACCGCCCACACGGCCACCGACCCGAGGAGGATCCCGAGAACCACCGCGAACCACCGCACCGGGGGCCCGGCAGGCTCCTCGGTCTGCACCAGGCGGGCCTCCGCGTCCTTCATGTTCGTGCCGCTGAAGCGCCGGTAGGTCGTTCCCGGCTCGATCTCCACGCGGTCGCCCACGACGAGCCCGGGCGCGTCCATCGGGGGCGCCGGCTCGCGCACGAGGATCTCGAGGGTCTCGGTGGAGCCCGGAAGCGGCACGTCGAGGAAGGGATCGGGGACGTCGTAGCGGATCACGAAGAGCCGCTGGCCGGGTGGAAGCGGCGTGCGCACGACGAGCTTGCCCTCTTCCACCGCGGCCGCGCCCGTCGCGAACTCCGCCTGGGCCACCGTGGGGTTCTCGATGCCCGTCGGGAGCGGGTAGCTCCAGATGAACCCGCCCTCCGGCGCGACCAGGGTGCGGCTGCCGTCGTTGCGGACCTGGAAGAGGTCCGTGACCTGCCAGCGGTCCTGGTCGGCCTCCAGGAAGAGGTTGCGGACCTCGACCGGGAGCTGGGCGCCACCGGCCGGGGCGGACAGCGTGTCGTAGACGTGGATCTCGTACACCGAGTCGAGCTGGATGGCGGTGTTGACGGGCGAGCCGAAGTAGAGGATCCCGCTGTGTCGCACGGAGGCGAAGTACACCTCGGACCGGCCCGGGTCGGGCACCGTCGGGAGGCGGAACGAGAACGAGCCGTCGCGGGCCACGCGCGTCGAGTCGATCTCACCCTGCGTGGCTTCGGCGACGTGGTGGAGCACGACCGTGCCCGAGGTGAGCGCGGTGTCGCCCACCGTCACGCGGCCCCGGAGCACGGGCTCCGCCAGGACCTGGCCCGCCACGTCCGCGCGGGCTCCCAGCAGGAGGAAGAGTGCGACGACCAGGGGTAGTCGCCGCGGGAGATCAGGGTGTGAAGCGGCCAAAGTCCTCGGGGTTCAGCCTGCGAAGATGCTCCTTCAGCTCCTCGGGTCCCATCGCCCCCGAGACGTCGATCTCCTCGACGGATCCCGGATCCACCGACGGCGCTGACTCGTCTTCGGTGACCTCCACCGACGCATGCTCCAGGAGGTCCTCCTGGGCGAAGATACGGGCGTCGACGCGAAGGGCCACCGCGATCGAGTCGGAGGGGCGGGCGTCGAGCGAGAACACCTGGCCGTTGCGCTGGACGATGAGCTCGGCGTAGTAGGTGCTCTTCTCCACCCGCGTGATGATGACCCGCTGCACCGCGCCGCCCAACCCCTTCAGGACGGCGACGAGCAGATCGTGCGTCAGCGGACGCGCGAACTCCATCTCCGCGAGATGCATCGCGATGGCGCTGGCCTCACCGGGTCCGATCCAGATGGGGAGCACCCGCTCTCCTCCGACCTCCTGGAGGATGACGACGGGCGTGTTCGTGGAGCGGTCGAGCCCGAGACTCTGAACTCTCACTTCGACCAGCACCGCGCGGAGACTCCCACTCGAGGGGACTTCCGGGGGTTCCACCCCCGCGATTCCCAGACCAATACTCCGAAGCACGGTCCGGGTTCGCTCCGCTCGCCGCGGTCGACGCGCGCCCCCTCCGGGATCGGCCGACGGGGACCGCGATCCCCCCACCCGACCCCCGGCGACGTCCGTCAGACGCCGGCGGCGCGCTTCAGGTCTTCCGTGCGATCCGTACGCTCCCACGGGAAGAACCACATGGGCTCCTCCCCCGCCACGATGTCGGGTACGCGCTTCTCGGGCGTGCGACCGAAATGGCCGTACGCCGCGGTCGGCGTGAAGATCGGCTGGCGCAGGCCCAGCCGCTCGATGATGGCCAGGGGTCGGAAATCGAACACCTCGTCGAGGGCGTCGCTGAGCGTGTCCTCGCCGACGCACCCGGTCCCGAAGGTGTCCACGTGGATGGAGACGGGGCTCTCCACGCCGATGGCGTAGGCGAGCTGGATCTCGCAGCGGTGCGCGAGCCCCGCGGCCACCACGTTCTTCGCCGCCCACCGTGCCGCGTACGCCGCGGACCGGTCCACCTTGGTCGCGTCCTTCCCGCTGAACGCTCCCCCGCCATGCCGCCCCATGCCGCCGTAGGTGTCCACGATGATCTTCCTGCCCGTGAGTCCGGCGTCGCCGTGCGGCCCGCCGATGACGAAGCGCCCCGTGGGGTTGATGTGCACGATGCAGTCGTCGCCGTCGTAGAGCTCCTCGGGGAGCACCGCCGCGATCACCCGCGCGCGCAGCGCCTCCACCAGGTCCGGCTGCGCGACGTCCTCGTCGTGCTGGGTGCTGACCACCACGGTGTGCACCCGGACCGGGCGCTGGCCCTCGTACTCGACCGTGACCTGCGCCTTCCCGTCGGGACGCAGCCACGGGAGCTCGCCGCTCTTCCGGATCTCGGCGAGCCGGTGGGTGAGCCGGTGTGCCAGGAGGATCGGCGCAGGCATGAGCTCCTCGGTCTCGTCCGACGCGTAGCCGAACATCATCCCCTGGTCGCCCGCGCCACCCCGGTCCACGCCCATCGCGATGTCGGGCGACTGCTGGTCGAGGCTGGTCAGGATCGCGCAGGTGTGCGCGTCGATGCCGTACGCGGCGTTCGTATAGCCGATCCGGTGCAGCGTGCCGCGCACGATCTCGGCGACCGGCGCGTAGGCCTGGGTGGTGACCTCCCCGGCGACCATCGCCATCCCGGTGGTGACGAGCGTCTCGCAGGCGACGCGGGAGCGGGGGTCCTCCGCGAGCAGATGGTCGAGGACTGCGTCGGAGATCTGGTCGGCGATCTTGTCCGGATGCCCCTCGGTGACGGACTCGGACGTGAATAGCGTGCGGCTCAAGAGATCGGCCTCGTCGGTCGGATTCGGGTGAGATGGAAGGCGACGAAGACGCTATGCAATCACAGAGGTACCGACAAGTTCCACCGGCCCGAGAAGACCTTCAGGTCGACGGAGTCGCCGATGCCCTCGACCAGGCAGCGGGCGACGTCGTTGCTGGTGGGCGCCGCCAACGCCCTGCGGGCCGCACGGCGGGCGTCCTCGATGCGCACGTCGCGCACCACCTTCTTGATCTCGGGCAGGGACGGCCACGCCATCGAGATGGCGGTGATGTCAAGGCCGAGCAGGAGGAACGCGCCGAGCGGGTTGGCGGCCATCTCCCCGCACACGCTGACCTCGATCCCCGCCGCGCGCCCTACGCGCGCCACCTGGTGGAGCTGACGCACCACCGCCGGGTGGAACGGGTTGTAGAGCTTGGCGAGGCGCGTGTTCGTGCGGTCGACGGCGAGCGTGTACTGCACGAGGTCGTTCGTGCCTATCGAGAAGAAGTCGCTGTGACGCGCGAGCTCGGCGGCGTCCAGGGCGGCGGCCGGCGTCTCGATCATCACCCCGAGCTTGTACCCCGAGTTGAAGGGGATGCCGTCCCTGCGCAGGGAGTCCTCCTCCTCCGTGAGGAGCGCTCGCACCTGCCGGACCTCGTCGACGTCGTTGATGAGTGGGAGCATGATGCGCACGTCGCCGTGCGCCGTGGCGCGCAGGATCGCCCGCAGCTGCGTGCGGAAGAGCTCCGGCTCGTCCAGGCAGACGCGGATCGCGCGCCATCCCAGGAAGGGGTTCTCCTCCTGCGGCATGTGCAGGAACATGGGGAACTTGTCCCCGCCCAGGTCGAACGTGCGGATGCAGACGCTCCCGTTCGGGAAGGCCTCCGTCACGCGCCGGTAGGCGTCGTACTGCTCGTCCTCGCCGGGCATGGTGCTGCGCCCGACCACGAGGAATTCGGTGCGGAAGAGGCCGACCCCCTCGGCGCCATGCGCGCGCGCCTGGTCCGCGTCGGCCGGGAGGTCGAGGTTGGCCCGCAGAGCGATGGGCTGGCCGTCCGCGGTGATCGACTCCTGCTCGGCGAGGACGGCCGCTTCCTCCTCCCAGAGGCGCAGCCGCTGCTGGCGGGCGCGGAAGGCCTCGCGGTCGCGGTCCTCCGGGCCGAGCACGATCCGTCCGATCCTCCCGTCGAGGATCGCCTCCTGCCCCTCGCGCGCGACCTGCGACACGCGGCCGAGCCCAACCACGGCGGGGATCTCGAGCGAGCGCGCGAGGATCGCCCAGTGCGCGGTGCGGGTTCCGAGGTCCGTGCCGATGCCGAGCACGTGCTCGGGATCCAGGTGCACGGTGAGGCTCGGCGTGAGGTTGCGAGCCACCACGATCACGCCCTCCTGCGCACGGGCGAGGTCGGACGGGTCGTGGTGGCCGAGGAGGCGGTGCAGGACCCGGATCATGAGGTCCTCGAGATCGTTGAGCCGGTCGAGCACCATCGGCTGCGAGGTGCGGCTCCACATCGCGTGCAGCTCGAGCATCCGCCACTCGAAGGCGCGCTGCGCCGTGAGGTGGTTCTCCTCGATGTAGCGGGCCGTGCCCTCCACCACCGCCGGATCGTCCAGCATGAGGAGCTGGGGGTCGAAGATGCGCGACTCGACGGGGCCCAGACGCTCCTGCGTCATCTCCTGGACCTCGCGGATGCGGCCCTTCGCCCAGCGCAGTGCCTCGCTGAAGCGGTCGAGCTCCTGCGCGACGAGCTCCGCCGGGACGGTCTCGTGCGGCACCGTGGGAATGCCCCAGTGCAGCACGAACACCTTTCCCGAGGCGATCCCCTCCGAAGCCGGGTACCCGTCGAGGATCAGCGACACCGGCTCACGCCTCCTCGAACCCGCGTCCGACGAGATCACCGAGCGCCTCGAGGGCCTCGGCGGCGTCGTTTCCGTTCGCGGTGAGTACGAGCATGCTCCCCTGCTCCGCCGCGAGCATGAGCACGCCCATGATGCTCTTGCCGTTCACCTCGAGCCCGTCCTTCTCCACCGTGATGTCGGCGGAGAAGCGACCGGCGGTCTTCACGAACTCGGCGGCGGGCCGCGCGTGCATCCCGGCCCGGTTCACGATGCGCACCTCGCGCACGAGTCGCCCGTCGTCGTTCATAGCAGCCACCCCCAGGTCGCCACGAGCGCGACGGCGGCGACGACCGCGACGGCGGCCGGACGCCACAACCGGTGGCCCACGAGCTCCCCGCCCACGAAGGCTGCCGCGGCCAGCCCGCCCCAGACCGGCCCGGCCTCGCCGAGTCCGCCCTCTCCGCCCAGCAGCGAGCCGACGAGGAGGCCGAGGAGGAGCGCCGCCAGCGCGCGCACGCGCTCGGTCCATGCGCTCAGCGACGCGCGGGTCAAGGAGCGGGCCACGTCCCGGCCCTCCGCGAGGCCGGCGCGGAACCCCCACGCTCGCAGTCCCACGTGGCCCAGGTTGTAGACCACGAGGAAGACCATCACCGCCACCCAGCCGGGAGCGCCCAGCCACACCAGGGCGAGCGCCGCCATCGAGACGGCCGGGAGCCACGCGGCCCAGACGAGCGCGTCGCCGAGCCCGCCCAGCGGTCCGCGCACGGCGGTCTTGAAGCGGCGCACGGAATCCGCGTCCTCCCCGTCCGCCTCCAGCCGGAGCGCCGCGCCGAGCGCGACGTTCGACAGGTAGGGGTGCGCGTTGAAGTGCTCGAGGTGGCGGCCGAGCGACGCCTCGAAGGCCTTGGTGTCCCCCTGGAAGATGCGCCGGAGCGCGGGGAGCATCGCGTAGGCGAAGCCCGAGCCCAGCATCGTCCGGTAGTTCCAGGATCCCTGGATGAGGAACGAGCGTGCGAAGGCCGCCGCCAGCGCCCGACGGGTCAGGGCGGCCATCACAGGAACCGCGCTCCCAGCAGGCCGAAGGCGATCCCGATCGCGAAGAGGACGCGCCGGCGGCGGAAGCCCCCGAGGCTGCGCAGGAGGATGCCGGCCGAGACGGCGCCCCCCACGAAGACGAGGCCGAGCGAGTCACCGGCGTCGAGGGGCCACGCGGACGCGAGGAGGCGCACGCCGGCGCGCCCGGTGAGCGAGCCCACGCACGTGACCAGGGTGCCGCGGGCGAAGTCCAGCGCCAGCGCCCCCAGGTGGATGGCGGCGACCCGCTCCGGGCGCGCGGTGTCCGACTCGAGGACGAAGTGCCCGTTGACCTTGCGCAGGAACGAGATCGTCACGCCGCCCACCTGCCCCCAGACGAGGCCGATCGCGGCGCCCAGCGGGATCGCGCCCGGCCCCCCGGCGGCGGTGGCCGAGGCCACGGCGACCACCGTGGCGGTCGCGCCCTCGGGGAAGCGCGCACCGCCGGACGGGAACGACACCAGGAGGTAGAGCTCGAGGAGCGCGCCGACCGCCAGTCCGGTTGTGGCGTCGCCGACCACCCACCCCGCGAGCGTGCCCGAGACGAGCGGACGCGACACCATGAACTGGCCCACCGACGTGGCGTCGAGGGCCAGGACACCGCCGAGCAGGGAGATCCAGACCAGCTCCATCACGGTCCGAGCAGCGCGCTGAGGGGCACCTTGTGGGCGTCGGGCAGGTCGCGCGCGAATACGTCCACGCCCTCCTCCGCCAGCGCCGACAGGTCCGCGCGGTCGCTCGCGGTGAGATGGAGGTAGCTCAACACCTCGATGCGCTCCGGTCCGTGGTGGAGGCCCCCGACGTTCACCTTCTCCCCGCTCAGGTGGCCGCCGCGGGCCAGGCGCAGCATCGTGCCCACGTTTCGCGTGAGAAGGATGGAGCGCGCCGCGTCGTCGCGCCACTCGGGGAGCCGCGTCTGCGCCTCCTTCACCGAGGCGAAGAGGACCTCGGCGTCCCCCGCGCCCAGGCGATAGAGCTCCTGCTCCCAGTCGCTCGCCGCGAGGTCGTCGTCGACCACCACGTAGCGGTCGGGGCGGAGGTAGTTCCCCCACCCCAGGACCACCTGGCCGTGGATGAGGCGCTCGTCGATGCGGTGAAGGACGATCGGCATGGACCGTCAGCTCGCCCCGGGGAGCCGACGGATCCCGTCGCGCCCCTTTCCCTCGAGGCGGGGAACGAGCTCGCCCAGGGCGAGATCGCGGTGGAAGACGAAGTCCAGGAGGATGGGCAGGTTCACGCCGCACAGGACCGCCCGCCCGCCCCCGTCCTTGCACGAGACCATCGCGGCCATCCCGCAGCTCCCCGACAGGAGGTCGGCGAAGACCACCACGGGGCCGTCGCCGGCGGCGAGGTCCTCCAGCTTGCCCCGGAGCTCCTGCGGGCTCATCCCCTCGTTCGAGACGGCGGTGAGCGCGTCGGCGGCTCCGCCCGCGATGCGCCGGACGGCGTCCACGAGCCCGTGCGCCATGGTGCCGTGCGCCACCACGATCCCGCGCGCGAGGGCGGGCTCACTCATAGTCCTGCTCCAGATACTCGCGCACGGGCTTCATCTGATCGCGAATCCGCTGATCGAAGGACTGGGCGGAGTGGATCCCCGAGTACTTCAGGAGGTGGTTCATCGCCACCACCTCGGAGATCACGGTGATGTTCTTCCCGGGGTTGAGCGGCACCGTCACGCGCGGCACGCGCACGCCGAGGATCTCGGCCTCGTCCTCCTCGAGCCCGGTGCGAGAGTAGGTGCGCTGTCCGTCCCATAGATCGAGCTGCACGACGACCTCGAGCCGCTTCTGCTGGCGGATCGCGCGGATGCCGAAGAGGGAGGGGATGTCGATGATGCCGATCCCACGGATCTCCATGTGGTGGCGCTGGAGCTCGTGGCCGCGCCCGATCAGCACGTCGTTGCCGCGCTTCGAGACGAGCACGAGGTCGTCGGCGACCAGGCGGTGGCCGCGCTCGACGAGGTCGAGGACGCACTCGCTCTTCCCCACGCCGCTCTCGCCCACGAAGAGGAGGCCGACCCCGTACACGTCGGCCAGCGATCCGTGCAGGTTCGTCGACGGCGCCAGCGCGGCCTCGAGGAACGGCTTGAGGCGCTGGTACAGGTCCTTGGTGCTGCGGTGGCTGAGGACCACGGGGACGCCGCGCGCCGCGGCCGCGTCCAGGAAGTCCTGCGGTACCCGCTGCCCCTTGCTCACGAAGATCGTGGGCACGTCGAAGGTGCAGAGCCGATCGATGCGCTCCCTCATGGTCTCGGGAGGGAGCGTCGCGAGGAAAGTCATCTCCGTCTCCCCGAAGACCCACATGCGGCCTTCGGGGACACGCGCGGTGTACCCGGCCAGCGCCAGCCCGGGGCTGGACACGTCCGCGTCCGAGGCCGGACGATCCAACGACACGTCCGGCGTGAGGAGCTCGAGCTCGAGGGTGTCCCGCTTCTGGTCCAGGATCTCCTGGACCGAGATGCTCTTCGCGCTACCCGGGCTCGAGGTTCGGTTGTTTCGGCTCACGTGCCTCTGGTTGGGGGGCGGCCCGCTATCCGGTCACTCCCTCGGAGATCTTGGGCGCCTGGTGGCTCTTGGCCTGCGCCCGCTGCCGCTTGAGCATTCGGCCGAGACGGTCGACCACCTTGTCCAGGGCCGTCCTGAACTCCTCTCCCTCGCCGTGCGCCACGACGGGCTCGCTCCGGTCGACGGACAGGACGACCTCGACCTTCTTGATGCGCTTCTCTTCCTCGAAGACCACCTCCGCCGCTCCGACCCGGGGGTCGTACTTGGCGAGGCGGTCCATCTGCTCCTCCGTGCGCCGGCGAACGGAATCTGGGACATCGCAGTGACGTGCCGCGATCTGGACTCTCAACTCGGCCTCCGACGTGGAAGTTGACCTTGCATATCCAAGTTAGCCGGCGGTGGAATACCTTACCACCCGGACGAGAAAGGACTCCATGGCCTCCGCGGAGGCCTGCCAGCTGAAGCCCTCCGCGAAGCTCCGCGCGCCCCGTCCGAGGCGCTCCCGAAGCTGCGGATCCGCAAGGATTACCCCGATGCGGTCCGCGAGGGTCGCCACGTCCCCGTGCGGTACGAGGAACCCCGTCCGCCCGTCCACGACCGATTCCCGGAGCCCTGGCGCGTCGCTCGACACGGTGGGGGTGCCGCACGCGGCGGCCTCCAGGTTCGAGATGCCCCACCCCTCGTTCGGGGACGTCAGCGCGTGCACCCAGGCCCCGCGGAAGAGATCGAGCTTTCGGGCCTCGTCCACGAAGCCGACGAAGTCCACCCGGTCCGCCACGCCGAGCTCGTCGGCGAGCGCGCGCAGGGCGTCGAGGTGATCGCCCCTCCCGGCCACGAGCAGGCGCGCGGCGACGCCGCGCGCGCGCAGCTCCGCGACGGCGCGGACGATCAGGTCGACGCGCTTGTAGCGCTTCAGCCGGCCGAGGTAGAGCACGGTGGGCTCGTCGAAGCGCCCGAGCCCGGGTGCGGGCGCATGCGCGTCCAGGTCCACGCCGTTGGGGATCACCTCGATCGCCTCGGGCGCCATCCCGCGGCGGATCAGGTCCGCCCGCGTGCTCTGCGAGACCGCCACGGTGGGGCGGCCCGCAAAGGCACGCGGAACCGGGAGCTCGAGGAGCCAGGTGGCCGTCGCGACGGGGAGGGCCGCTTCCTGGAACGCCGTGGCCCCGAAGAGGTGGTGCACGAGGAGCGTCACCGGCGCGCGCGCCCACGCGGGCGTGAAGAGGGGCACCTTGTTGAGGTCCTCCACGACCACGTCGAACGGCGTGGCGCGCAGGTGGCGCCGGTAGTAGCGCGGAGCCGCTAGCGAGAAGGTGTGGCGGCCTCCGGTGCGGTGGACGTCGATCCCGTCCAGCTCGACGCGGGCCGCGCATCCCGGCCACCCCGAGGCGAGGAGCGTCACCTCGTGCCCGCGTCCGGCCAGACGGCCGAAGATCTCGTGCAGGTGCGTCTCGGCCCCGCCGGCCTGGGGGTTCTCGCGGTCCTGCCAGTTGACGACCAGGATCCGCAGGTGGGATCGGCCCTCTCGAGACGTCACCCGCTCGCCCCGGGAAGGGCCTTGTAGAGCGCGTCGAGCACGCCGTTCACGAAGCGCGGAGAGTCGGGCCCGCCGTACTGCTCCGCGAGGCGGATCGCCTCCTGGATCGAGACCTTGGGGGGGACGTCCTCGACGTAGAGGAGCTCGGTCGCGCCGACGCGCAGGGCGGCACGGTCGAGCGTGGACAGCCGCTCGAGCCGCCAGTTCTCGAGGGCGCCCTGGATCGCGGCATCGACCTGGCCCAGGTGCTCGTCCATGAGCGTGAGCAGGCGCCGCACGTACGGGAGCCTGCGCGGCGAGATCCGGCGCATCGCGGCGGCGTCGACCAGCGCCTCGCGCAGGCCACCGGTCCGTCCACTGCACTCCCACTGGTAGTGCACCTGGAGCGCCCACGCTCTCGCCCGGCTGCGGTCGATGCGCTCCGCTCGGCCCAGCGCCTCGCGGCCGTCGATCACCCGAGCCCCGCGGCGCGATAGAGCGAGGCCATCTCGACGGCCGCGAGCGCCGTCTCGTATCCCTTGTTCGTCGTGCCCTCGCCCGCCCGCGCCAGCGCCTGCTCCCTGTCGTCGGTGGTGAGCACGCCGAAGAGCACCGGGATCCCGGACGCGCGTGCCACCGCGCCCAGCCCGCGGCTCGCCTCCGCGCATACGTAGTCGAAGTGCGGCGTATCCCCCCGGATGACGCAGCCGAGCGCGACGATCGCGTCGCTGCCGCCGCGCTCCACGACGCGCGCGGCCGTCTGCGGCAGCTCCCACGCGCCCGGCACGCGCAGCACCTCGATGTCCCCGGTACGCGCGCCGTGCTCCGCGAGGCAGCCGAGGGCGCCCTCGAGGAGGCGGTCCGTCACGTCCGCGTTGAAGCGAGCGACGAGGACGGAGACGCGCAGCCCCGCCGCGCTCACCGCGCCGCGCCGGTCGGCCGCGGAGCTCCCCTCCGAGCTCAAAGGATGTGTCCCAGCTTGGATCGCTTCGTGGCCAGATAGCGCTCGTTGTGTTCGCTGGGGGCGACCTTCAGCGGCTCCCGACCGGTGATCTCGATGTCGTAACCGTCGAGTCCCACGATCTTGCGCGGGTTGTTGGTCAGGAGGCGGATCGACGTCAGCCCGAGGTCGAGGAGGATCTGCGCGCCGATGCCGTAGTCGCGCAGGTCCGGCTTGAAGCCGAGCCGCTCATTGGCCTCGACCGTGTCCATCCCCTCGTCCTGGAGCGAGTACGCGCGGAGCTTGTTGCCCAGGCCGATGCCCCTGCCCTCCTGGCGCAGGTAGACGATCGCGCCGGCGCCCTCCTCCTCGATCTGCTTCATGGCGGCTGCGAGCTGCTCGCCGCAGTCGCAGCGCAGCGAGCCGAACACGTCGCCGGTCATGCACTCCGAATGCATGCGCACGAGCACGTTGGCCTTCCCCGCGATGTCGCCCTTCACGAGCGCGAGGTGCTCGCGCCGGTCGACGATGCTCTCGTAGCCGATCACCTGGAAGCTCCCCGACTTCGTGGGGAGGTCGGCCTCCGCGATGCGCCGCACCAGCCGCGTCTTGGTGAGGCGGTACGCCACGAGCTGGGCCACCGTGATGAAGCGCAGGCCGTGCTCGCGCGCGAAGGCCTCGAGCTCCGGGCGGCGCGCCATCGTCCCGTCCGGGTTGAGGATCTCGCAGATCACCCCCACGGGCTCGAAGCCGGCGAGGCGGGCGAGGTCGACGGCGGCCTCCGTCTGGCCGACGCGGCGCAGCACGCCGCCCGGCTTCGCGCGCAGCGGGAACATGTGACCGGGCCGGCGCAGGTCCATCGGCCTGGTGCGCGGGTCCAGGATGACCTGGATCGTCTTCGCCCGGTCGTGGGCGCTGATGCCCGTCGTGACGCCGTAGCGCCGGTGCGCGTCCACAGGAACGGTGAAGGCCGTGCCCTGCGGATCGGTGTTCGTGTCCGTGACGGGCGAGAGGTCCAGCTCGTCGGCGCGCTCGTTCGTCATCGGCACGCAGATGAGCCCGCGGCCGAACTTCGTCATGAAGTTGATGTGGTCCGGCGTGATGCACGCGGCCGCCATGACCAGATCCCCCTCGTTCTCTCGGTCCTCGTCGTCGGCCACGATGACCATCCGCCCCTGGCGGATCTCCTCGATGGCGTCTTCGACACGGTCGAACGGCATACGGTCCCCTCTTTCAGCCTTCCAGGCTCTGTGCCGCGTGTCCCCGCGTGGTCATGATCCTCCCAACGTACTTTCCGATCAGGTCCCCCTCCACGTTCACCGGGTCGCCGGGCCCCAGCGCGCCCAGGTTCGTGTGCTCGAACGTGAAGGGGATGATGCCGATGCGGACCACGTCCTCCTCGAGGAGGTCGCTCACCGTCAGGCTGACGCCGTTGAGCGCGATGGAGCCGTGCAGGATCGTGGTACCCGCCACCTCGGCAGGGATCCGGAAGTCCATCAACCAGTATTCGCCGTCCTTTCCAACCTGCATTAGATGACCGACTCCATCTACGTGTCCTTGGACGATATGGCCGTCCAGGCGAGTCCCCATCTGCATGGCGCGCTCGAGGTTCACGGGCGTGCCGGGGCCGTACCTGCCGGCGATGGTCCGCTCGAGCGTCGTCCCGATCACGTCCACGGAGAACGTGTCGTGGTCGGCGTGCACCGCCGTGAGGCACGCGCCGTCGACGGCGATCGAGTCACCCGGTGCGAGCTCCCCGGCGAAAGCGGGGACCTCCACGACGAAGCGGCGCGTGGTCGCGAGGTCCTCGACCCGGCGGATCAGCCCCCTGCTCTCGACGATTCCGGTGAACATCACGTCTCCTTCCGATCCAGAACGATGAGTGTGTCGTTGCCCCACCCCTCCGGTGGAAGCACGCGGTGGAAGTCGTCCCAGGGAAGGTCCTCGGCGTCCCGGCCGAAGGCTGGCAGCCCGCGCTCCCCGAGCGCGCGCGGCGCCACGAGGAGGTAGAGGCGCCGGGCGAGACGCCCGCGCAGGAGCGAGGCCGCGAGGCGCGCGCCGCCCTCGCACAGGATCGAGCCGATGCCGATGTCGCGGCAGACGTGGAGCACGGCCGCCAGGTCGAGGCGCGAGCCATCGCCGTCCACCGGATGCACGTGGGCCCCGGCGAGCTCGAGGCGCTCGAGATCGCCCTCGGGGGCGTCGTGGCGCGCGAAGACGTGCACGGGCGCGCCGTCCGCCCCGTCGAGGAGAGCGGCCTCGGACGGGAGTCCCGCGGACGGATCGAGGACGATGCGCCGGGGCGGCACGCGCCCCGGCGGGGCGAGGCGCACGGTGAGCCGCGGATCGTCCACGCGCGCGGTACCGGCGCCCACGAGGATCGCGTCGAAGCCCGAGCGCAGGCGGTGCACGAAGACGTCGGCCTCGGGCCCGGTGATGCGCGTGCGCGTCCCCGGAGCGCTCGCGATGCGCCCGTCGAGCGTCATCGCCAGCTTGAGCGCGACGTACGGGGTGGCGTGGCGGTGCCCGTGGAAGAACGACGGGTTCTCCGCGGAGGCCGTGGCGTCGTCCCACACGGGTCCCACGACCTCCACCCCGGCGTCGCACAGGGTACGCGCACCGCCGCCCGACTTCTCACCCGGGTCGGACGCGCCGAAGACGACGCGGCGAACCCCGGCGCGCAGCAGCGCCTGGGTGCACGGCGGCGTCTTCCCCTGGTGGTCGCACGGCTCGAGCGTGACGTACGCCGTGGCGCCCTCCGCGCGGCCGAGCGCGGCTTCGAGCGCCACCACCTCCGCGTGGGGTCCGCCGAACTCCCGGTGCCAACCCTCCGCGACCACCTCGCCGTCGCGTACGAGCACGCACCCCACCAGCGGGTTGGGATGGACGCGCCCCCATCCCGAGCGGGCGAGCACGCGGGCGCGCTCCAGGTGCGCTGCGTCCGCGGCGGAGAGGATCCCGGATCGGGACACTCGGGGGACTCCTGTGCGCGGGGTGCCGGACTCGAGCGGGCTCCGTCCGATCGTCAGATCGTCAGGCGGAAGGCCACGCTGCCATAGAAGTTACCGCCTGTGGGGTCGAAGGGTGCACCCCGGTACTCGGTCGCCACGCCGAACCCGTGGGCCCAGCCGGCCTCCGCGGAGAGCTGGAGGACGAGGAAGTTCATCGCGGCGCCGGCGAACCACAGCGTCCGCGAGCTCTTGAACGACCCTTCCTGGACGGAGACCGGAGATCCGTCGGTGGCCGCCACGATCGTGGCGCTCCCCGAATAGCGGTCCCATCCCATGCCCGCGAGCACGCCGATGGCGAGGAGATCCTTGCCAACCGTCGCGCGGATCGCTGTCACGTTCGGGTGCACGGTCACGGCGCCGCCGCCCGTACCCTCCGCGGTGCCGTAGCCGACCTCCCCAAGCATGCGGCGCGAGACGGACACCGAGACCCCCGGCAGCGTGAAGGACTCGCGCAGGAGCCCGAAGCGCGCGCCCAGCGTCAGCCCGGTCTCCTTCCCGTCGAACCCCTCGCCCGTGGGGAGGAAGACGACGCTGCCGTGCGCCAGGAGGTCCAGGCTCAGGAAGCCGCCGACGGTCGGAAGGAGCTGGAAGCCGTCGAACACCCCCGCGGTGACCCCTCCACGGAGGGAGGGCACGACGAAGGTCGCCTCGCGGGAGGGCTCCGAGCCCGGATCGGCCAGGTCGGGGAGCCCGAGGCGCGCGAAGGCCGCGCGCGCCTCCACGGCGATGCGCGGGGTGGTCCCGAGCCGGCGACCCAGGGTGCCGGCGCTCCCGGCGACCTCGGAGCCCAGCCCGCTCATGAGGCCGACGTGCCCCTGGAGCGAGCGCGCGGTCACGGCGAGCTCCGCGCAGCGCACCACGCTCGCGCCCGCCTCGCTGCACCGGCTCGACAGCCGCTCGACGTCCTGTGCGCCCACACCCGCCGGCGCGGCCGCCAACATCATGCCGACGAGGAGCGCCAGCCGGGACGCTCCGCGCCACGTCATCCGACGTACCGAACGCCGCGTCCGGCCTCCACCCGCCCGATTCGCCATGCCTCCACACCCGACTCCCGCACGCGCGTCTGCACCGCGTCGGCGTCCGCCGGACGCACCACCGCGATCATGCCCACGCCCATGTTGAAGACCCGATCCATCTCGCTCCGCTCTACCTCTCCACCCTGCTGCAGGGTCCTGAAGACGGGAGGAACGTCCCACGAGGCGCGGTCCACGACGGCGCCCAGGCCGGCGGGAAGGATGCGCGGCAGGTTCCCCGGGATGCCCCCGCCGGTGACGTGGGCGAGCCCGCGGACGAGGTCGTCCCGCAGGATCGGTGCCAGCGTAGGCAGGTAGCTGCGGTGCACGGTGAGCAGCTCGTCCGCCACGCTCCTCCCGGTGCCCGGAAGCTCGTCGTCGACGGAGAGCCCCATCGCGTCGAAGACGATGCGGCGGGCAAGCGTGTAGCCGTTGGTGTGGAGCCCCGTCGAGGCCAGGCCGATCAGGACGTCGTCGGCCTCGATGGTCGAGCCGTCCACGATGCGTCCGCGCTCGACGAGCCCCACCACGAAGCCGGCCAGGTCGTACTCGTCCGCGGCGTAGAAGTCGGGCATCTGCGCGGTCTCGCCGCCCAGGAGCGCGCACCCGTTCTCCCTGCACGCCCGGGCCACCCCGCCGACCACCTCGACGACCACGGCCTCGTCCATCTCCCCCGTGGCCAGGTAGTCCAGGAAGAAGAGCGGGCGGGCACCCTGCACCAGGATGTCGTTCACGCAGTGGTTGACCAGGCACGCCCCGACGGTGTCGTGACGGCCCGCCTCGAACGCGACCTTGAGCTTGGTGCCGACGCCGTCGGCCGACGCCACGAGGACCGGCTCGTCATGGCCCTCCGGCACCTGGTAGAGGCCGCCGAAGCTCCCCAGCTCGGACAGCGTCCACCGGTCGCGCGTGGCGGCCACCAGCGCCTTGAGGCGCTCCTTGGCGCGCTCGGCCGCGTCGAGGTCGACGCCGGCGGCGCGGTAGTCGAGCCCGCCTCGCCGCGGCTCAGCCACGAACGCCGTCCACCCGCGCCTCGAAGGCGGTCATCTCGCGGAACTCGCGCACGCGCTCGGTCACGTCCGAGGCCACGAGCGTCTTGAAGCGATCCACGCTGAAGTCCTCCACGGCGTACGAGCCCATCGCCGACCCGTACACCATCGCGCGGCGCAGGTCGTCGGCGTCGAGCGAGCCGATGGACGCCAGGTAGCCGACGAAGCCGCCGGCGAAGGCGTCCCCCGCCCCGGTGGGGTCGAAGACGACCTCGAGCGGATAGCCCGGCGCGAAGAAGGCCCACCCGTCCGCGAAGAGGATCGCGCCGTGCTCACCCTTCTTCACGACCACCGTGCTCGGCCCGCGGTCGCGGATCCAGCGCGACGCCTTGAGCAGGTTCGGCTCGTTGGCGAGCTGGCGGGCCTCCGCGTCGTTGACCATCAGGATGTCCACCCGCTCCAGGAGGGAGAGCAGCTCCTTCCGGTTCCCGTCGATCCAGTAGTTCATCGTGTCGCACGCGACCACGTCGGGCGCGTCGACCTGGTCGAGCACCTGGTGCTGGAGCGTCGGGTCGATGTTGCCGAGGAAGACGAAGCGGGAGTCGCGGAAGGGCTCCGGGATCCGCGGCTGGAAGTCCGCGAAGACGCCCAGACGCGTCTCCAGCGTGTCGCGGGAGTTCAGGTCGTAGTGGTAGCGTCCCGCCCAGAAGAAGCTCTCACCGGGGCGCTTCTCCACGCCGCTCAGGTCCGCGCCCCGCGCGCACAGGAAGTCGAGCTCGCCCAGGGGATAGTCGTCGCCGACCACCCCGACGACGCGCACCGGGCTGAACACCGTGGCCGCCGCCGTGAAGAACACCGCGGACCCGCCCAGCACCCGCTCGGCCTTGCCGAAGGGCGTCTCGACCGAGTCCAGGGCGACGCTGCCGACACAGAGGATGGACATGGCAGGGCGGTTGGGGGTCAGGCGGCGTCGCCGTCCACGGCGCGGTCCATGCGCTGCGGGGCGTCGATGCCGAGGAGCGCCAGGCCGTTGCGCAGCACGATCTGGAGCGCGCGCGCGAGCACGAGCCGCGGCGCGCGCAGCGCCGTGTCGGCCACGAGCACGGCGAGCTCGGGGTTCCGGGACGGGTTGCCGGCGTGGTACCACGAGTTGGCGGCCCCCGCGGTCTGCTCGAGGTAGTCGCACACCACGTGCGGCGCCTCCTGCTCGGCCGCGCGGACGATCGTCTCCGGGAACTCCCCCAGCCGCTTGACGAGCTCGCGCTCCAGGTCGTGCGTCAGCACGGAGAGAGCCACGCCGTCGGCCGAGATCTCCTCCGGCTCGAGGCCGGCCTTGACGAAGATCGAGCACATGCGGGCGTGCGCGTACTGAACCTTGTAGACCGGGTTCTTGTCGGACTGGTCGAGCGCCACGTCCAGGTCGAGCACGAGGTGGCTGTCCGGCTTGCGCATCTGGAGGAAGTAGCGCGCCACGTCCACGCCGATCTCCTCGAAGAGCTCGCGTAGCGTGGTGTATCCGCCGGCCCGCTTGGAGGCCTTGATCTCCTTGCCGTCGCGCTCGACGCGCACCATCTGGTGCAGGACGTACTCGGGGAAGCCCTCCGGACACCCGAGCGCGCGCAGGCCGGCGCGCACGCGCGCGACCGTGCCGTGGTGGTCCGAGCCCTGGACGTTGATGACGCGGTGGAAGCCGCGCCCCCACTTGTCCATGTGATAGGCCACGTCCGGCACGAAGTACGTGGGCGCGCCGTTGCTCCGGATCATCACCCGGTCCTTGTCGTCGCCGAACTCGGTGGTCCGGAGCCAGGTGGCCCCCTCGAGCTCGTAGACGTACCCGGTGGCGCGCAGCTTCTCGACGGTCTCGTCCACCTTCCCGGTGTCGTAGAGCGACGACTCGAGGAAGTAGTGGTCGAAGTGCACGCGGAACTCGCCGAGGTCGCGGTCCTGCTCGGCGCGCAGCACGTCCACGGCGTAGTGGCGCATCGCGTCGAGCGCCTCGCTCGAGTCGTCGTCGACCCAGCGGTCGCCGTCGCGCGCGGCGAAGGCCTGCGCGATCTCCCTCACGTACTCGCCCTGGTAGCCTCCCTCGGGCACCTCCGCGGGGCGCCCGTGCAACTCCTGGTAGCGGGCGCGCACGCTCTCCGCGAGGCGGTCCATCTGCAGCCCCGCGTCGTTGTAGTAGAACTCGCGGTGCACCTTCCACCCGGTCCAGTCCATGAGCGAGGCGACGGCGTCGCCGAGCGCGGCCTGGCGGCCGTGGCCGAGGTGGAGAGGTCCCGTCGGGTTCGCGGACACGAACTCGACCATGAGCGGCTCGCCACGGCCGCCGTCCGTGCGCCCGAACGCTTCGTCGGCCTCGAGGATCGTCTCGAGGACGGAGGCCACCGCGCCGGCGCTGAGGCGGAAGTTGAGGAACCCCGGGCCCGCCACCTCCACCGCGGTGACGCCGGCGGCCTCCAGGTCCAGACGTGCCACGAGCTCCTCCGCGATCTGACGGGGCGGCCGACCCAGGCGCTTGGCCAGGGTGAGCGCCACGTTCGTGGCCACGTCCCCGTGCGTCGGATCGCGCGGGCGCTCCATGCCGACGCGCGCGTCCTCGACGCCCATCTCCGCGAGCGCCCTGGCGAGCGCCCCGCGGATGGCGTCCTGGGCCGCCTCGCTCAGGAGCCCTCTCCGGAGCCCGGGGTGGACTTCTTCTCGGGCGCCTTCGCCGCCTCCGGCTTCGCCTCACCCCCGCCCGTCTCCGACGAGGCCTTCTTCTTGTAGTCCTGGCTGCGGTAGTCCGTGATGTAGAAGCCCTCGCCCTTGAAGAGGAACCCGGCGCCCGCGGAGATCTGACGCTCCGCGGGGCGTCCGCACACAGGACAGTCGGCGCCCGGATCCTCGGAGATCCGCTGGAAGACCTCGAACTCGTGCCCCTCGGGGCAGCGGTACTCGTACGTGGGCATGGCTGCGATGCGGCGTGGAATCGTTCGGCTGGCGAGAGCGTTCCAACGTAACGAACATGAGGGAAGGCGACTACCGTACCCGGCGTCCCTGGGCGCCGAGGCGGGTCGCGACCTCGTGCCCCCGCCCGGGCCCGTGACAGACTCGTCGCCGTCCGCCCCCGACTCCCGGCGAGGTCCCACCGCGATGCTCGACAACCTCGGTCCCGGCGCCCCCGGCCAGCGCTCCCCGACCCCCTGGATCACCTTCGCCGTCGCCGCAGCGGCGCTGCTCGCGGCGGGGCTGGTCGCGTACGCGACCGCGCTCGGTGCCGGCACCGACTACGACGCCATCAACTACGCCAGCATGGCGACCGAGATCCGCGCCGGCCACGCACCCTCCAACGTGCACTTCCCGCCGGGGCTGCCGGCGATGCTTGCCGTGGGGGAGGATCCCTTCGCGGTGGCGCGGGTGCTCAACGCGCTCGCCCTCGCGGGTCTCGTGGCCGTCACGGGGGCAGCGGTCTGGCGAACGACGTTAGCGGGCGTCGCCACCGTCCTGGCGGCAGTGGGCGTCGCGTTGGCCGAACCTGTCCTCGTCGAGCACGCGATGGCGCACTCGGAGCCCCTGGCCCTGGTGCTGGGGCACACGGGCCTCCTGCTCGTGCTCGTGGCGCTGGAACGGGAGCGCGCCTGGACCTGGTCCGCCGCGGGCCTCTTCCTCGGCCTGGCAGCCACGGTGCGCTACGCGGCCGTGGTCTACGCGCTCGCCGCCGTCGCCTTCGTCCTCACCGAGCGACGGTGGCGCGCCGCCGCCCTCCTGTCCGTGGTGTCGCTCCTGCCCCTCGGCGCGTGGCTCCTGCGCAACCTCCTCACGACCCACGCGGCGACGGACCGCTCCTTCGTGTACCATCCGATTCCACGCCGCACGGTCGAGCTCGGACGGCAGGTGGTCGGCCGATGGGTCGACCCTCTTCTGCTCGTCTCGCGGGGCTCTCCACGCGTGCAGTGGATGCTGGTGGCCGTCGTCGGCGCGCTGCTCGCCTGGGGGTGGTGGCGCGGCGGCCGCCTCGGGAGGCTGGCGGCCATGCTCGGCGTGGGCCACGTGGCGTTCCTCCTCTTCGTCATCGCCTTCATGGACGCCGGAAGCGTCCTCGACACGCGTCTCCTCCTTCCCGCGTTCGTGGCGTCCGTCTGGGTCGCGGCGGCCCTGCTCGTGTCCGTCATGCGCCGGAGCATGGACGCGCGGCGCCCGTTCGTGCGCGCGTTCGGCCCGGCCGTCGCTGTCCTGGCGTGCGCGTTCGTGCTGACCCATGCGCGGGTGGGGCTTGCGCGCTGCGTACGGGCGCACGGCAACGGCATCGGGGCGGCGAGCGCGAGGTGGCGTACTTCACCACTTGTGAAGGCCATCGACGCACTTCCTGCCGGCTCCGTGGTCTGGACGAACGACAGGCTGGAGGTCGGGCTCTTCACGCAGGCGGCCGTCCGCCCGCTCCCCGCCCCGCTCCTGTACACGACCCACGAGCCCTGGGACGGCTACGCAGACGCGCTGGCCGCGATCCGCGCGGGCGCTTACGTGGCGGAGTTCACCACGTCGCCGAGCTGGGTGCCCGGCGCCGTGACGGATCTGGAGCGCACCCGTGGCCTCGACACCCTCGAGGTGACGAGGGACGGTACGCTCTATCGGGTCCGCTGATTTCGAGCGGGCGCGGCGTGGGGCCTGGGCCTACGGGGACGAGGCCCGGGCGCTAGGGGCCTGCGTCAGGCGTCGTACGTGCCCCACTCCCCGCGCAGGACGTCGCTGATCTCGCCGAGCGTGCAGGCGGCCCTCACCGCCCGGACGATGTGCGGCATGAGGTTGTCGGTCCCGCGGGCCGCCTCGCCGACCGCGGCGAGGGCGGCCCGGACGGCTTCGTCGTCGCGCGCCGCGCGGCGCGCCGCGAGCGCCTCCCGTTGCCCGCGCTCCAGCGCCCCGTAGTCCGGCTGGCCGATGCGCGGGGGCCCCTCGTCCTCCGTATGGACGTTCACCCCCACGACCGGTCGTGCCCCCGACTCCACGTCCTTCTGCCAGGCGTAGGCGGCGCGGTGGATCTCCTCCTGCATGAAGTCGATGGCGCGCGCCGCGCCGCCGAGCTCGGCGATGCGCTCGAGGTAGTCGCGCGCGCGGCCCTCGATCTCGTCCGTGAGGTGCTCGACGAACCACGAGCCGCCGAGCGGATCGACCGTGCGCGCCACGCCAGACTCCGACGCCAGGATCTGCTGGGTGCGCAGCGCGATGTGCGCCGACTCCTCGGTCGGGAGGGCGAGCGCCTCGTCGTAGCCGTTCGTGTGCAGGGACTGCGTGCCCCCGAGCACCGCGGCGAGGGCCTGCACGGCGACGCGCACCACGTTGTTCAGCGGCTGCTGGGCGGTGAGTGTGGAGCCCCCGGTCTGCGTGTGGAAGCGCAGGCGCGCGGAGGCGTCCGAGGCGCCGTGGCGCTCGCGCATGAGCCGCGCCCACAGCCGCCGGGCCGCGCGGAACTTGGCAACCTCCTCGAGGAAGTCGTTGTGCGCGGCGAAGAAGAAGGAGAGGCGCGGCGCGAAGGCCTCCAGCTCGATGCCCCCTGCGAGCGCCTGGTCCACGTACTCGAGGCCGTTCGCGAAGGTGAAGGCGATCTCCTGGGGCGCGGTCGAGCCCGCTTCGCGGATGTGGTAGCCGGAGATCGAGATCGGATTCCAGCGCGGGAGCTCGCGCGCGCAGAAGGCGAGGATGTCGGAGACGAGCCGCAAGGACCGGGACACCGGGTAGATGTACGTCCCGCGCGCGATGTACTCCTTGAGCACGTCGTTCTGGACGGTGCCGGACAGCTCCGCGCGCGCCACGCCCTGCTCGTCGCCGAGCGCGACGTAGAGCGCGAGGAGGATGGCCGCGGTGCTGTTGATCGTCATCGACGTGGACACGCGGTCGAGCCGGATCTCCCGGAAGAGCGCGCGCATGTCGTCGAGCGAGTCGATGGCGACGCCGACACGGCCCACCTCCCCGGCGGCCATGGGCGCGTCGGAGTCGTAGCCCATCTGCGTCGGCAGGTCGAAGGCCACGGAGAGCCCCGTCTGACCCCGGTCGAGGAGGTAGCGGAAGCGCGCGTTCGTCTCCTCGGCGGTGCCGAAGCCCGCGTATTGGCGCATCGTCCACACGCGCCCGCGGTACATGTCCGGGTACACGCCGCGCGTGAAGGGGAAGGCGCCGGGCTCGCCCAGTGCGTCACCCTCGCTCGACGCGCCGCCCGCCGCGCTCCCGGCCGGACCGTAGACGCGCTCGACCGGGATGCCGCTGTCCGTCGCCCAGGCGCGGTCGTCGGTCATCCCTGCACCTCCTCCGGCACGGCGAAGTCGACGAGGATCTGATCCTTCTCCACCGCCTGTCCCGCCTCCACGTGGACGCGCGCCACCAGCCCGTCCGCCTCGGCCTTGAGCTCGTTCTCCATCTTCATCGCCTCGACGATCACGAGCCCCTGCCCGGCCCGGACCCGGTCGCCCTCCTCCACCTCCACCTTGACGACCAGCCCCGGCATGGGCGCGCGGATCGGCTGCGGGCCGGAGGGGCCCGTGGCCGCGCCGGTCATCGCCCGGATCACGCGCGTGCGCTCGTCGATCGCCTCGGCGCGCAGACGCCTCCCGCGGAGGTGCAGCTCCCACGTGCCGCCCCCGTCGCGCCGGGCGAGCAGGCGGTACGACGCCCCGTCGAGGAGGAGGCTGTGCAGCCCTGTTCCCTCCACGTGCGCGAGGTCGGCCTCCATGGGCGTGCCGTCGACGCGCACGCGGTCCGGTCCCAGCTCGACCTCGAAGGTCCGCCCGCCCAGCGTCACGAACCAGCGCATCAGGCGCGGGCCTCGAAGAGCGCCACGGTCTCCACGTGCGGCGTCTGGGGGAAGAGGTCCCACGAGCGGAGCGAGACGGGCGCGTGGCTCGGCGCGATCCGCTTCGCGTCGCGCGCGAGCGTCGCCGGGTCGCAGCTCACGTAGACGAGGCGCGCGGGGGGACGGCGCACGAGGATCTCCGTGACCTCCTCCGCCACGCCCACGCGAGGCGGGTTGAGGATCACGAGGTCGGCCGGGAGGCTCGCTTCCAGGTGGTCCTCCACCGCGCCCTCCACGACGTCGAAGCCCTCGGGCGCCTCGTGGCGCGCCCCGGCGCACGCCTCCGCGCCGCGCTCGATGCCGGACACGCGCCACCCGGCCCGGGCGAGGGCGCGCCCGTACACGCCCACCCCGCAGTACGCGTCGACGGCGTGCCCGACCGCGCCGGCCTGGTCGAGGACGTGCGCCACGAGCGAGGCGGCGGCCGAGCGGTTCACCTGGAGGAAGGCACGCCCGCCCACGGGGACGCGCTCCGCGCCCCACGACTCGTGCAGGTGGACCCCCGCGACCAGGCGCGCGTCGGCGCGGTAGGCCGGCTGGTGCCAGACCGCGCGGAGCGCGTCGACCCGCTCGAGCAGATTGGTCGCGTCCCAGCCCTCCTCCCCGCCCCGCACGAGCAGGAGCAGGCCGTCGTCCACGGCGCGTACGGTGAGGCGGAGCTCCCTGGCGTCCGGGAGCGGCCACGGGAGCCCGGGCCGCCAGGTGGCGCGCAGGTGCGTCCAGGCGTCGAGGAGCACGGGCTCGGGGAGGAGGCATTCTCCGCCGACGTCGACGATCTGGTCCGGGTCGCCGAGCGCGTGGAAGCCCGCGACCACGTGGCCGCCGTGCAACCGGCGCAGCGTGAACGTGAGGCGGTTCCGGTACCCGGTGCGGTGCGGGGACGGGGCCACCTCGGGCGGCTCGATCGAGATCCCCCCGATCCGCTGCATGGCGTCGGCCACGAAGCGTCCCTTCCAGGCGAGCTGCGCGGCGTAGTCCAGGTGCTGGAGGGCGCATCCGCCGCAGCGGGCGAAGAGCGGACAGGGGGGCTCGACACGCTCGGACGCCGGCTCCACCAGGCGGTCCAGCGTCGCCTCCGCCCAGCGCTTGCGCACGCGGCCCACGCGCACGTCGGCGACGTCGCCGGGAGCCGTGCGCGGCACGAACGCGACCCGCCCGTCCGCGAGGTCCGCGACGCCCGCTCCGCTCGAGGCGAGCGCGCGGACGCGCACGCGCTCGACGGCGCCCCGTGCCCGCACGGTCCGCGCGGTCATGGATGCCAGGGCCATCCGGACCTCCGCCACGCGGACATCGCGCCGTGGGCTCCGTTCCCCGCCCCGTCGGCCGCCCCGATCCTCGGGGAGCGGTGACGCCGCAGGTCCTCCTCCTCGAGGAGCGCGGCGGCGACAGCCGCCGCGCGCAGCCCGTCCTCGTCGTGCTCGCCGTCCACGAGGTCGGCGTGCTCCTCGAGGTAGCGGATGCTGAGCCGCCCCGCGCGGAAATCCTCCTCGGCCATGACCCGCCGGTGGAACGGAGCGCTCGTGTCGAGCCCCACGACGACGAGCTCGTCGAGGGCGCGCGCCATGCGCGCGATCGCGGCGTCGCGCGTCGGCGCGTGCACGATCAGCTTGCCGAGGAGCGGGTCGTAGTGCAGCGACACCTCGAAGCCGGTCTGGATGCCGCCGTCCCAGCGCACGCCGGGCCCGCTCGGGACCTCGAGGTGCGTCACGGTGCCGGTGGACGGGAGGAACCCGCGATACGGGTCCTCCGAGGTGATGCGGCACTCGATGGCGTGCCCGGACAGGCGCACCTCTTCCTGGGTGAGCGGGAGGGCCTCGCCGGACGCGACCCGGAGCTGCCACTCGACGATGTCGAGTCCGGTGACGAGCTCGGTGACGGGGTGCTCGACCTGCACCCGCGTGTTCATCTCCAGGAAGAAGAAGTCCCCGTCCTGGTAGAGGAACTCCACCGTGCCCGCGCCCACGTAGTCGACCGCGTGCGCCGCGCGCACGGCCGCCGCGCCCATCGCGGAGCGCTGCTCGGCGGTGAGCACGGGCGAGGGTGCCTCCTCCACCAGCTTCTGGTGGCGGCGCTGGATGGAGCACTCGCGCTCGCCCAGGTGGATCACGTGGCCGTGCGCGTCCCCGAGCACCTGGATCTCCACGTGGCGCGGGCTCCCCAGGTAGCGCTCGAGGTAGACGGAGCCGTCGCCGAAGGCCGACGACGCCTCGCGCCGCGCCGCCTCGAAGGCGCCCGGGAGCTCCGCGGCGCTCGACACCGCGCGCATCCCCTTCCCGCCCCCTCCGGCCGCCGCCTTGAGCAGGACCGGATAGCCGATCTCGCCGGCGGCGGCGAGCGCCGCGTCCGCGTCCTCGACCGGCGCCACCAGGCCGGGCACGATCGGGACGCCCGCCTCGCGCATCCGGCGACGGGCCGCCGTCTTGTCGCCCATCGCGGTGATCGTGGCCGCCGTGGGCCCGACGAACGTGAGGCCCGCGTCCACGACCGCCTGCGCGAAGTGGGCGCGCTCGGCCAGGAAGCCGTATCCAGGGTGGATCGCGTCGGCGCCTGCGGCGCGGGCGGCCTCGAGGATCCGGTCGACGCGCAGGTAGCTCTCCGAGGACGGGGCCGGGCCGATGAGATATGCCGCGTCCGCCCGGAGCACGTGCGGCGCCAACCGGTCCGGCTCCGAGTACACCGCCACGGCGCGGATGCCGAGCTCGCGCGCCGCACGGATGATGCGGACGGCGATCTCGCCGCGGTTGGCGATGAGGAGCGTTCGGATCAAGGGTGGCGGACGGGGGAAACCCGTTGGGAGACGTGGCCTTCGGAACCCGGGGCCCGGAACTTACGCTCCGGGCGGCGGAGGGGGAAACCCCGCCGGTGGGCTCCCGGGCGAGAAGATGGGGTGGGGCCCGTGAGGACCCCACCCCCCTGGCGTACGCGACACATCCGGATGTCGGTGGGACGGACGGCCGCGCACGATGCGCCGCGCACGATGTGTCCGCGCACGGCACGAGTCGGGAGCGCCTCAGCCCGGGAGGTGCCCCTGTACGCTCATCTCCTTCTCGTGGCGCATGATGCGGAAGGTGATCGTCTCGTCGTGATCGTAGCTCCGCAGGATCCGGCGCAACTGCTCCGGGCTGTCCACGTCCCGGTCACCCACCGCGGTCACAACGTCGCCCGGCTGCAGTCCGAGCTGGGAGTCCTCGGGGACGTCGGCGACGAGCACTCCGGCCGACACGCCGAAGTAGCCGGCGAGCCCCGGGTTCACGTCGATGAGCTCGAGGCCACCGGCGTTCCCGAAGACGTAGAGCCCCGAGCCCGGGTTGGTGAGGACCCGCAGGCGGGGAGAGGACGCCGAATCGGCCCACAGGTCGAACTTCCCCCCACCGGGGCTCTCGTAGGTGAACGCGCGCATTCGGTCGGTGAGCGCGCGCACCCGGTCCGACATCTCCTGGCGGTTCCATCCCGGTCCGACGACGCCGAAGTCGCTCCATCCCGCCAGGTCCCGGGCCTCGACCGTCGCCGTGTGCGCCTGGCCGTCCCGCTCGTACTGGACCTCGACCTTCTGGCCGGGGTCCAGCTCGCGGGAGATCGCCAGGAGCCGCTGTACGGGAACCGAGCGGTCGAGGTCGAAGTCGCGCTCCGTGTCGCTGTCGAGCGCCTCGAGCAGGTTGTGTCCGTCCACACGCGTGATCACGTCACCCTCCTCGATCCCCGCGTCGTCGGCCGGGCCGTGGCGCGTTACCGACTGCACCCGGGCGCCGCGCGCGTCGAGGGAGCCGCTCTGCTCCGTCGAAACCGTGATCCCCAGCCGGGCGCGCGTGTCGCGGAAGAGCGTGGCTCCCGCCATGAGATCGCCCATGCGGCGCGTCTGCAGGCAGGTGCAGTCGGGGATGTCCTTCCCGCTCGCGTCCACGCAGTGACACTCGGTGCGCTCGCCACGTGGCCGGTCCTGGGCCGCCGCGACCGTGGTGGCCAGGAGCGCCGCCATGGCCATCGACCCGCTGGTGAGCGCGGTCCGCCCGCCCCGTCCACGCCGTCGCATCGTCTTCATCGTCCTCCTCCGACAGGGGTGTGCCGAACTCGTCAGCCACCCATGGGATGCGGAGGGGGGCGCGCGGGGTTGTCCGGACGGGCTCGGCTGTGGGGTTCCGCGTGCGCGGAGCCCCGGGGGCGCTGTCCCGGGGCGCGCCTTACAGGGGGATGTTGCCGTGCTTCTTGCGGGGGTTCTCGTCGCGCTTGTTGCGGAGCATGTCGAGCGCGCTCACGAGGCGTGGGCGGGTCTCGCGCGGGTCGATGACGTCGTCCACGTAGCCCCGCGCGGCCGCGACGTAGGGGTGGGCGAAGGTCTCGCGGTACGCCTGGATCCGCGCTTCGGTGGCCGCCTCCGGGTCGTCGGCCTCGGCGATCTCCCTGCGGAAGAGGATCTCGACGGCGCCCTTCGGTCCCATGACCGCGATCTCCGCCTGCGGCCACGCCAGATTCACGTCGCCGCGCACGTGCTTGGAGTTCATCACGTCGTACGCGCCCCCGTAGGCCTTCCTCGTGATGACCGTGACCTTGGGCACCGTCGCCTCGCTGAACGCGTACAGGAGCTTGGCGCCGTGGCGGATGATCCCGCCGTGCTCCTGGGCGACGCCCGGCAGGAAGCCGGGCACGTCCTCGAAGACCACCAGGGGGATGTTGAAGGCGTCGCAGAAGCGCACGAAGCGCCCGCCCTTGTCGGCCGAGTCGATGTCGAGCACGCCGGCCAGGACCGACGGTTGGTTGGCGACGATCCCGACCGCGTGGCCCCCCAGGTGCGCGAAGCCCACGAGGATGTTGCCGGCGAAGCGCGCGTGGACCTCGTAGAAGTCGCCGTCGTCCACGACGTGCCGGATGACCTCATGCATGTCGTAGGGGCGATTGGGGTTGTCAGGTACGACCTCGAGGAGTTTCTCGTCCTGCCGGTCCGCCGGATCGGCGGTCTCGCGCGGGGGCGGGAGCTCGGTGTTGTTCTGCGGGATGAAGGGGACGAGGGCCCGCACGGCGGCCAGGCACTCGGGCTCGGAGTCGTGGGCGAAGTGGGCCACGCCGGACCTCGAGGCGTGCACGTCCGCGCCGCCCAGACCCTCCATGTCGATGTCCTCGTGCGTCACGGTCTTCACGACGTTCGGGCCGGTCACGAACATGTAGCTCGTGCCGCGCACCATGTAGACGAAATCGGTGATGGCGGGCGAGTAGACCGCGCCCCCCGCGCACGGGCCGAGGATCACGCTGATCTGCGGGATCACGCCGCTCGCCAGCGTGTTGCGCAGGAAGATGTCCGCATAGCCGCCCAGGCTGACTACGCCCTCCTGGATGCGCGCACCGCCGGAGTCGTTCAGCCCCACGATCGGGGCCCCGTTCTTCATGGCCATGTCCTGGAGCTTCACGATCTTCTCGGCGTGCGCCTCGGAGAGTGACCCGCCGAACACCGTGAAGTCCTGGCTGAACACGTAGACGAGGCGCCCGTGGATCGTCCCGTACCCGGTGACCACGCCGTCCCCCAGCACCTTCTTGTCCGCCAGCCCGAAGTCCGTCGAGCGATGCGTGACGAAGCGGTCCAGCTCCACGAAGGAGTCCGCGTCCACGAGGAGGTCGATCCGCTCGCGCGCCGACAGCTTGCCGCGCGCGTGCTGCGCGGCGATGCGCGCCTCCCCGCCCCCCTCCTCCGCCCGGCGGCGGAGCTCTTCCAGTCGCTTCAGCTTGTCGTGGATGGACATGCGCGCGGGAGCCTTTCCTACCCTGCGGGGATGAGGGTGCCGTGCTCGATCTGGACGATGTGCGTGCGCCGCAGGACGCGGCCGTCGACGACGGAGAAGGTACCGGTCGCGCCCTCGAGGCTGCGGATGCGCTCGATCCCGGCGCGCACGTCGGCGGGCGAGCGCGCGCCGTTCTTGGTGGCCTCCAGGAGGAGGAGCGCGGCGTCGTAGCCGAGCGCGGGGACCGAGCTCACGAGCGTGCGCCGGAAGTGGCTCTCGTAGGCTTCGCGGAAGCGCGTGTACCCGCGGCTGTCCGGGCCCACGTCCATCGGCGCGGTGGCGACCACGCCGTTGGTGTGGCGCTTGTCCACGACCGCGAGCGTCTGCGCGTCCGTCCATCCCGAGGTGCCCAGGGTGCGGATCGCGAGCGTGTCCAGCCCGAAGAAGGTCACCTGGGGCGCTACCAGCTCCACGTCCTCCGGGGGGATCGGGAGGAAGACCGCCACCGGCTCGAGCAGCTCGACGTGGAGCGTGTCGTCGGGGCCGAGGCCGAGCGCGCGGATCTCGTCGGCGCGCAGCGCCTCCCTGGCGCCCTTGATCTGGTCGCCGAAGTAGGTCGCCCCGGCCTCGTACTCGAAGTTCCCCGCCAGCGCCACGCCCGTCTCCTGGAGCGCGGAGACGAAGGCGTCCGCCTCCTCCATGGACTCCGGCGCCTGGGAATGGATCACGGCGACACGCACGAACCCCTCCCGGGCGGCCCACCGCGCCATCGCCGCCGCGGCGGGCGGATCGGCCCCCGAGAGCGTGTAGGCGCCGTCCACCTGCGAGGTGCGGGCCGTCGGCGACACGAGCGGCATCGCGCCCGTGCGCGCCTGGGCGGCCGCCTCCAGCGCCCCGGCCTCGAGGAAGCCGACCGCGCCGAGCACCCCCGTGCGCTCCAGGGCTTCGACCGTCGAGGCGGCGACCGCCGGGTCGCCCCGGTCGTCGCGCGTGTCCACGCGCACCTCGGTCGAGCCGCCCAGATAGGTGGTCGCCGCGACCTCCACCCCCTCGGCGATCAGACCGGCGAACTCCTTGAAGCCCGGTGACCCGCCCGTCGGGAGGACCGACGCGATCTCGAGGGAGCGGGCCCGCCCGACGCGGTCGTAGCCCGCCACCGACCGGCCCGCGAGGATGGACTCCGCGGTCAGCGAGTCGGTCCCGCGCGCCCCGGCCTCGAGCGCCGCGCGCGCGTTCGCCCGCGCCCCCTCCCCGTCTCCCGCCCGCGACAGTGCGAGGGCGTACGTCGTCAGCGCCACCGGTCGCAGCACGCCGTCCTCCGGCGTGCGCTCGAGCACGGCCTCCAGGTCCGGCACGTCGAGCTCCCCGGCGGCCTGGCGCACGTCGTCGGACGCGCGGATCACGAGGTTCGGCGGGGCCTGCAGGCGGACGCGCAGGAGGCGGTCGAGGCGGCCCTCCTCGTCGCCCTGGAGCTCGCGGGCCTCCGCCTGCACCACGCGGGCTTCCGCGGCGCGCGGGTCCCCCTCGGCCAGGAGCCCCGCGAAGCGTCCGGCGGCCTCGTCGGCGGCCTGGGGCTCGCCGTCCGCCAGGCAGGCCCGCGCGAGGAGGAAGAGCGCGCGCCCCGAGACCGGCGCCGCGGCGTACTGGTCCACGATCTGCGTGGCGATCTCGCGCGCGTCTGCCGCGCGGCCGTCCATGAGCGCCTGCTCGGCCGTGGCGTACATCTCGGCGGCCCGGCTGACCCGAGCCGGAGAGAGCGTCCCCTGCGCCAGGACCGGGTCGGGCCATGACGGCTTCCCCGCCGGCCCGGGGCCCGAGGCGACGGCCCCCGCCTGGCATCCCGCGGCCAGCAGCAGGGGGAAAAGGAAGCGCCCGGACGCGAGCCGCGTCCGGGCGATCCGACGAATCGGGGTCATGCTTCCCCTCGGGTACGGGGCACGGGGGACGTCACCGGTCAACCTTCGGGGGCGGCCTTGTCCTCGCGCTCCACCGCCGGCTCCACCGCCGGCTCCACTGCCGGCTCCGCCTCCGGCTCTGCCGCCGGCCCCGCCTCCGGCCCCGCCTCCGCGACGGGCGTTTCGGTCTTGGCCGGTGCCGCCTTCGGCGCGGCGGGCTTCTCCTCCTCGCCACCGTCGGGGCCCTTCGCGGCCGCTTCGCGCGCGGCGCGGGCCGCGTCGATGACCTCCTGCGGCTTGCGCTCCGGCGTCTCGGTGACCTCGAGCACGATGCGCCGGTTCGCGGCGTCGGACTCGAGCACCCTCAGGCTCACCGGGTCGCCGTCGCCGTAGTACTCCTCGAGGCGGTTGGCGTCCTCGATCCCCGAGTGCGACGCGGGCACGAAGCCCTCGATGTCGTCGCCGAGGTCCACGACCACGCCCTTGTCCTGGACGCGCACCACGTGCCCGTCGGTCTCGACGCTCGGCGCGAAGCGCTCCGAGATGCCCGGCCACGGATCGTCCAGGAGCTGCTTGATGCCCAGGCTGATCCGCTTGTTCTCCGCGTCCACGTCGAGGACCATGACCTCGACCTCCTGCCCCTTCTGCACGACCTCGGAGGGGTGCTCGACGCGCTTCGTCCAGCTCATGTCGGAGACGTGGACCAGGCCGTCGATCCCCGGCTCGATCTCCACGAACGCGCCGAAGGACGTCAGGTTGCGCACGACGCCGCTGAGCTTGGTCCCGGTCGGGTACTTCACCGGCAGCGCGAGCCACGGATCCTCCTCGATCTGCTTCATCCCGAGCGAGATCTTCTCGTCGTCGGGGTCCACCTTCAGGACCACGGCTTCGATCTCCTCGCCGATCGACACGACCTTCGAGGGATGGCGGACGTTGCGTGTCCAGCTCATCTCGGAGATGTGCACCAGACCCTCGACGCCCTTCTCCAGCTCGACGAACGCGCCGTAGTTCGTGATCGACACGACCTTGCCGCGGACGCGCGAGCCGACCGGGTACTTCTTGTCGATGTCCGTCCACGGGTAGGGGAGGAGCTGCTTCATCCCGAGGGAGATGCGCTCCCGGTTCCAGTCGATGTCGAGCACCTTCACGTCGAGCGCCTTGCCGATCTCCACCACCTCGGACGGGTGGCCGACGCGGCCCCACGACATGTCCGTGATGTGCAGCAGGCCGTCGAGCCCGCCCAGGTCGATGAAGGCGCCGAAGTCCGTGATGTTCTTGACCACGCCCTCGCGCACCTGCCCGACCAGCAGCTCCTTGACCAGCGTCTCCCGCTTCTTCTCCCGCTCGGCCTCCAGGATCACGCGGCGCGACACGACGATGTTACGCCGCCGCTTGTTGAGCTTGATGATCTTGAACTTGTAGGTCTCGCCGATCAGGTCCTCGATGTTGGGGACGCGGCGCAGCGCGATCTGCGACCCCGGGAGGAAGGCGTCGACGCCCATGAGGTCGACGGTGACGCCGCCCTTGATCTTGCGGACCAGCGTGCCCTTGACCGGCCGGTCGGCCTCGTGCGCCTCGCGGATCTTCTCCCAGACGCGCAGGAAGTCGGCCTTCTTCTTGGACAGGACGACGACGCCGTCCTCGTCCTCGAGGCTCTCGAGGAGGACCTCGACCTCCTCGCCCGCGGTCGGTGGCTCCTTGAACTCGTCGAGGGCCACCGAGCCCTCGCTCTTGAAGCCGAACTCCAGGATCACCGACGAGTCGGTGACGCGCAGGACCTTCGCGTTGACGATCTCGCCCTCGCGGATGTCCTGGAAGTCCTCGTGGAACTCCGCCAGCAGGGCTTCGAACTCCTCACGGGAGGTCGAGAGCGGCTCCTCACCGTAGGGGTCGTTGAGGAGCTCCGGGGAGATGCCCGGGGGCGGCTCCATCAGGGCGGTGCGCACCTCTCCGGTCAGGGCGTCCACCTCGACGTTCTCCTCGTCCGCCAGCTCGTCGGCGGTGGGATCGTCGGCTTCGATCGGGGTCTGGTTGTCGGTCATGTTCTCGGATGTCCCGCGCAGGAGCCGCGGGTCCTCGCCGGAATTCCGTGGACGGAACGTCCGGGCTCGGGGGAAGAAAAGAAGAAAGGCCCGAGAAGACGCCGACCCTGGCTCGGCGCCGGGTAGCTCGCGCTCTCGTTGGCCTTTCGGCGAACACCACTCGGTCCGCAAACGCCGGTACCGAGACCCGAAAAGGTAGGGGTGGCCCGGAGGAGCGTCAACGCCCCGGGGCTCGACCCTCGCGGGCGCGCACGAGCGCCACCACGGCGGCGACCTGTTCGCCGAAGCCGAGACCGGTCGTGTCGAGGTCCACCGCGTCGTCGGGCCTGCGCAGGGGAGAGATCGCCCGCTCGCTGTCCCGGCGGTCGCGCGCTGCGATGGCCTCCGCCTCGCGCGCGACGGCTTCGGGCGCCGGCTCCACGCCCGAGCCCTCGAGGAGCCGGCGGCGGGCGCGCTCCGCCAGGTCGGCCTGCAGGAATACCTTCACCTCGGCGTCCGGGAAGACGACCGTCCCCATGTCGCGCCCGTCGGCGACGAGACCCCCTGCCCTCCCCGCCGACCGCTGGAGCCCGAGCAGGGCGGCGCGCACCGCCGGGATGCGCGCGAGCGGCGAGACCTGCGCGGTGACGCGGGGTGTGCGCAACTCCGCGTCCAGGGGGCGGTCGCCGAGGAGGACGTCGAAGCCGCCCTCCCGCGCCCGGATGCGCACGCCCAGCGCGGTGACCTCGGCCCCGGTCAGCGCGGGCCACGCCTCCGGCGGGCGTCCGGACTCGAGGAGCGCGAAGGTGAGCGCCCGGTAGAGCGCGCCCGAGTCGAGGTGCCGGTACCCGAGCCGGAGCGCCACCTCGCGCGCCGTGGTCGACTTCCCCGAGCCCGCGGGGCCGTCGATCGTGACGATCGGCTCGGCCCGGTCGGTCGTCACCCGGCCACCCCGGCCTGTAGGGAGCGGAGGAGGATCCAGAAGCCGGGGAACGACACGTCGGCTGCCGCGGGCTCGTCCACCTCGACGCGGTTGCCCGGCGCCGCGCCCAGGACGCCGAACGACATCGCGATGCGATGGTCGCCGTGCGTGCGCACGCGTCCCTGGAGCGGACGGTCCGTGCCCACCACCACCAGCCCGTCGGGGAGCTCCTCGGCCTCGACCCCGAGCGCGCGCAGGTTCTCCACCATGACGGCGATGCGATCCGACTCCTTGTGTCGGAGCTCGGAGGCCCCGGTGATCCGGGTCTCTCCCTCCGCCCGCGCGCCGAGCACCGCCAGGAGCGGGAGCTCGTCGATGAGGCGAGGCACTTCGTCGGCGCCCACGCTCACGCCCCGGAGCGCGGCCGGCGCCGCAAAGAGCGTCCCCGTCGGCTCCCCGACGGACGCGTCGGCGGCGTCCGGGGCCGGGTCCGGCTCGACGCGCACCGGCACCCCCATGCGCGCGAGCACGTCGAGGAAGGCCGTGCGCGTAGGGTTCAGCCCGACGCCCTCGATCTCGAGCCCACCCGCCGCGCCGCCCAGCGCGGCCAGGGAGAGGAGGAAGGCCGCCGAGGACACGTCGCCCGGAACGCGGAAGTCGAGCGGCCGGAGCCGCTCGGGAGGCTCGCGCAGCTCCACCCGCCAACCCCCGCCCGCGGCGTGCCCGATGACGGGGCATCCGGCCTGCGCCAGGAGGCGCTCCGTGTGGTCCCGCGACCGGCGCGGCTCGGTGACGAGCACGAACGCGTGGCCGACCACGCCTGCGAGGAGGATCGCGCTCTTCACCTGCGCGCTCGCGACCGGGCTCGTCCAGTCGAGCGGGCGCAGGGGACGCGCACCCTCCACCGCGACCGGGAGGCGCGCCTCGCTCTCCAGCCAGTGGAAGCGCGCGCCCATCGCGCCCAGCGGCTCGCTCACGCGTGCCATCGGCCGGCTGCGCAGCGAGGCGTCGCCGGTCATCTCGGCGGTGAGGGCGCTCCCCGCGAGCACGCCCATGAGGAGGCGTGCCCCGGTTCCGGAGTTCCCGAGGTCGAGCGGCCCGGACGGAGCAGCGAGCCCGGTGAGCCCGGCGCCCCGCACGCGGAGCTCCTCCCCGCCGCGCGGGAGCGGGCCGAGGTCCGCGCCCAGCGCGCGCAGCGCCCCCGCGGTGGAGTCGGCGTCCCCGCCGCAGAGGAGGCCCGACAGGCGGCTCTCCCCGTCGGCCAGCGCCGCCAGGATGAGCGAGCGCTGCGTCAGCGACTTGTCCCCCGGAACGCGAACCCTCACCGCCCCTCCTTCCAGCGGCGCGTCGCCGCCATTCCCGCCTCGACGGCGTCCAGGTCCCTGCTCTCGATCCGGTCGGCGAGCGCGCGCGCGCCCTCCGCGACCTCGCGCAGCATCACCGGGAGCGTCCCGGGCGCATGCGCGATCAGGTCGCGCCACATCGCGGGCGAGCTCCCGGCCAGGCGGGTCATGTCGCGCCCGCCCGGCCCGAGCGCGTCCGGGGCGACGCCCGCGTCCGCGAGCACCCTCGCCAGCACGTTGGCGGTGAGCTGCGGGAGGTGGCTGACCGCCACCATCAGGTGGTCGTGCGCGTCCGCCCCGGTGCGCATCGGCTCCGCGCCGAGCGCCCCCCAGAAGCGTTCGACGCGCGCCACGGCCGCCTCGGAGGCTCCGTCCGCGACGACCCAGACCCGCGCGCCGTCGTAGAGGTCGGCGCGCGCCGCCGCGAACCCCGAGGCCTCCCCCCCGCACATCGGGTGCGCGCCCACCCAGCGGCCCGCGAGGCCCGCCCGTCGGACGGCCTCGAGCACGGGGCGCTTCAGGCTCACCACATCCGTGAGGAGCGCGTCCGGCCGTAGCGAGGGCGCGAGGGTGTCGACGAGCGCGCACGCGGGGCCGAGCGGGGTCGCCAGCACCACGAGGTCGGCGTCGGCGACGGCGTCCGCGGCCGAGCCCGCGCCCCGCGCGAGCGCACCGCCCGCGCGCGCGGCCTCGATCTCGTCGGGCTCCGTCGACCATCCGGTCACGACCGGCGCCCCGGGAAGCCGCGCCAGCGCGCGCGCCAACGAGCCCCCCATGAGCCCCAGCCCCAGGACGGCGACGCGCCCGAAGGGCGGTGCCTCCCCCTCAGCAGGCATCGGGCCCGACGACGTACACGAGGGGGACGCGCGCGAGGAGCGGATCGGCGCCGACCATGCCGAGGAAATGGGCCTCACGCCGGCGGTGCTCGTCCAGGTCCTCGAAGGGCACGTCCAGGCGCAGGAGGCCGCGCATCGGGCCCTGGTGACGGAGCCCGATCATCGAGCCACGCGCCTGGGCACCGAAGGCGTGGCGCGCGAGCTCGAGGGCCCGCCACTGCGCGGCGCGCACCTCCCAGCGGCCGATGCGCTCGGCCTCGCTGACGACACCCTGCAGATGCGGCTCGGGGCGGTCGGACCGGTCGTCCCCTCCTCCGGGGCGTCGCGGGACGATCATGCCCGCCCGGCTCCGGCCTGCTGGGAGAGGGGGGTGGCATCGGGCTCCTCGGTGAAGGGGACCCCTACCTCGAGGCCGTCGTGGGCGACGCGCGTCACGGGGAAGACCGCGCGGGCCTCCTCCTCGAGCGGGCCCGGCAGGTCCGAGTAGCGGGCCGACAGGTGCGTGATCACGAGCTCCGCCACGCCCGCGTCGCGCGCCACGGCCGCCGCCTCCGCCGCGGTGCTGTGGGAGGTCTCCCGCGCGCGCTCGGCCTCGTCGGAGCCGAAGGTGGCCTCGTGAACGAGGAGCTGGGCGCCCGCGGCGGCCTCCACGGTCCTCGCGCACGGGCGCGTGTCGCCCGTGTAGACCACGCGGCGTCCCGGACGCGGCGGCCCCACCACGTCGCCGGGGTGCACGACCCGACCGTCGACGTCGACGGGCTCACCTCGGTGCAGCCGTCCGAAGAGCGGGCCCTCGGGCACGCCGAGCGCGCGGGCGCGCGCGACGTCGAAGCGCCCGAGCCGCGGCTCCTCGACCAGCGCCCACCCCACGGCCGAGGTACGGTGCACCACCTCGAAGGCCTCGATCGCGTACCCGTCCATCGGCACCGAGCCGCCCGGCTCGACCTCCCCGACCTCCACAGCGAAGGGGTTGTTGTTGCGCTCCACGCCGAGCGTGGCGGCCGTGCGCAGGAGCTCGGAGGAGCCCGGCGGCCCGTACAGGACGATCGTCTCGGTGCGCCCCTGGAGGCCCATGGTGCGCAGGAGCCCGGTGATCCCGAGGAAGTGATCCGCGTGCATGTGCGTGACGAAGATCGAGCGCACGGCGAAGCCCGTCCCGAACCGCATCATCTGGCGCTGCGTCCCCTCCCCACAGTCGAACAGCATGAGATCGCCCTCGCGCTGGACGGCGATGCTGCTCACGTTGCGCCCGACCGTCGGCCGGGATGCGGCGGTTCCGAGGAAGGTGAGGCGGATCATGTGGAAGGACGGGTAGGACGGGACGAGCCGGGACCCCGCGGGCAAGGTAGCCACTCCGTGGGTCGACTCCAAGGCGCCGCCGCCGCCCCAAACGCCCGCCCCGCGGGAGGTTGGACACGGTGCACGGGCGCGCGTATGGTGATGGCACCCGAGCCACCTCCGCGGAGGAACGCGCCATGCCGACCCGTCGCACCTTCCTGGGCACCTTTTCCCTCCCGGCCGCCGCAGCGGCGTTCGGGATCCCCTTCCGACCCACCTCGCTCGCGGCCTCCGCGGCCGACGTCGCGCGCGAGCTCGCACGACATCCGGGCTCGCCCGAGGCGGTCGCCGGGGACGAGGACTTCTGGTTCGAGGTGAGCCGGGCGTTCACGGTGGACCGCACCCTGGTCAACCTGAACAACGGGGGCGTGAGCCCGGCGCCCGGGTGGGTGCAGGACGCGATGAAGCGGCACCTGGACTACTCGAACCTCGCGCCCCCCTACACCATGTGGTCCGTGCTCGAGCCGCAGCGGGAGGGGGTGCGCGAGCGGATGGCACGGCAGTGGGGGGTCGACAAGGAGGAGATCGCCTTCACGCGCAACGCGTCCGAGAGCCTGCAGATCATGCAGCTCGGGCTCGACTTCCAGCGCGGCGACGAGGTCCTGACGTCCACGCAGGACTACCCGCGCATGATCACGACCTTCAAGCAGCGCGAGCGGCGCGACGGCATCGTGCTCCGCCAGATCCAGCTCCCCATCCCGGCCGAGGATCCGGCCGAGGTCGTGCGCCGCTTCGAGGCGGGCATCACCCCGAAGACGAAGGCGATCCTCGCGTCGCACATGATCAACATCACGGGGCAGATCCTCCCCGTCCGGGACCTGTCGGCGATGGCGCGCCGGCACGGGATCCCGCTCATCGTCGACGGCGCGCACGCGCTGGCGCACTTCGACTTCACGCTCGAGGGGCTCGACGTCGACAACTACTCGACCTCCCTGCACAAGTGGCTGTTCGCCCCCCACGGCACCGGGCTGCTCTACGTGCGCCGCGACAAGATCGCGGGCGTGTGGCCGATGATGGCCGCGCCCGAGACCATGGACGACAACATCCGCAAGTTCGAGGAGATCGGGACGCACCCGGCCGCGAACTACCTCGCGATCGGCGAGGCGCTCACCTTCCACCAGGGGATCGGGCCCGCGCGCAAGGACGCCCGCCTGGTCTACCTGCGGAACTACTGGGCCGAGCGCCTCCTCCAGCACGACCGCGTGCGCCTGCACACGAGCCTCAAGCCCGGCTGCGCGTGCGGGATCGCGACCGTGCAGGTGGAGGGGATCGACACCGGCGCGCTGAACTCCTGGCTGTGGGACCAGCATCGGATCCTCGCCGTGGGGATCAAGCACCCGGAGTTCGAGGGCATCCGGGTGTCGCCGAGCGTCTATACCCGCCCCGAGGAGCTCGACCGCTTCGTCGACGCGGTGGAGCACGCGATCCGGACCGGGATCGCATGACGGGGCATCGGGCGGTGGGACGGGCGACCGTCCTCCCCGTGGTCGCGGTGCTCCTGGCACTCCCGGCCGCGGGGCACGCCCAGATCTCCGTGCGGGACGCGCTGTCGTTCTCGTTCGCGTCCGGCCTGGTGGCGTCGCCGACGGGGGACCGCGTCGGCTGGGTGGAGAACGACCGGGGGGCGCGGAACGTGTGGGTGGCGGAGGGCCCGGCATGGGCCGGAAAGGCCGTGACCGCCTACCCGGACGACGACGGACAGGAGATCGCTTCGCTGACGTTCACGCCCGACGGGGCCGGCGTCCTCTACGTGCGCGGAGGCGCGCCCAACCGGGTGGGCGAGATCCCGGACCCGCGCTCCACGCCCGACGCCGAGGGGCGCGCCGTCTGGATCGTGGCGACGTCGGGCGGCGAGCCGCGCAAGCTCGTCGACGCCGGCGGCTTCGCGCTCTCCCCGGACGGGGCGCGCATCGCGTGGGCGAAGGGCCGGGAGATCTGGCTGACCGACCTCCGCGAGGGCGCCGAGGGACGCAAGCTGGCCACGGTGCGCGGCGGGGCCGGCGGCTTCCGGTGGTCGCCCGACGGCTCGCGGCTCGCGTTCGTGAGCAACCGCGGGGACCATGCGTTCATCGGGGTCGCCGACCCCGGCTCCGGCGAGGTGCGCTACCTGGACCCGAGCGTGGCCGAGGACGGCTCGCCCGCGTGGAGCCCCGACTCGAAGCGGATCGCGTTCCTGCGCGTGCCGCACGAGCGCGACCTGCTCCCGTTCGCGCCGGTCCGGGCCGGCCTCCCGTTCTCGATCCGCGTGGCCGACGCGGCCACCGGCGAGGGGCGCGAGGTCTGGCGAGCGGACGAGGGGACGGGGAGCGCCTTCAGCGGCGTCGACGCGGACGACCAGCTCTTCTGGGGCGCCGGAGACCGTCTGGTCTTCCCCTGGGAGGGCGACGGGTGGAAGCACCTCTACGCCGTGCCCGCCGCCGGAGGGCGCGCGGTGCCCCTCACGCCCGGCGGCTTCGAGGTCCAGTACGTGGCGATGACGCCGGACCGCAGGCGCATGGTGTACGACGCCAACCAGGACGACATCGACCGGAAGCACGTGTGGACGGTGGACGTGGCTGGAGGCGCACCCCGCCCGCTTACGCCCGGGAAGGGCCTCGAGTGGGGTGCGGTGACGACCGGGTCCGGGACGCTCGCCTTCCACGCCTCCACGACGTCGAGGCCCGCGCACACGGTCGTGATGGTGGACGGTGCGCGCCGCGTGGTCGGCCCCGCACTCCCGGCGGCCTTCCCGGCCGACCGGATGGTGACGCCCGAGCAGGTGATCTTCCGCGCCGCGGACGGGATGGAGATCCACGCCCAGCTCTTCCTCCCGCCGGGGGCGCGCGCCGGAGAGCGCCACCCCGCCATGGTCTTCTTCCACGGCGGCTCGCGCCGGCAGATGCTCCTCGGCTTCCACCACCGCGACTACTACTCCAACGCGTACGCGTTCAACCAGGTGCTGGCGAGCCACGGCTACGTGGTGCTCGCCGTGAACTACCGCAGCGGGATCGGCTACGGGATGGAGTTCCGCGAGGCGCTGAGCTACGGCGCCACCGGGGCGAGCGAGTTCAACGACGTGATCGGCGCCGGGCTATACCTCCAGTCCCGCGCCGACGTCGACCCGAAGCGCATCGGGCTGTGGGGCGGCTCCTACGGCGGCTACCTGACGGCGCTCGGGCTGTCGCGGGCGTCGGACCTCTTCGCGGCCGGCGTGGACCTGCACGGCGTGCACGACTGGAACGTCGTCATCAAGAACTTCGTGCCCGACTACGAGGCCGAGGCGCACCCCGAGTTCTCGAAGCTCGCGTTCCAGTCGTCGCCGATGGCGTCGATCGACGGATGGCGCTCCCCCGTGCTCCTCATCCACGGCGACGACGACCGCAACGTCCCGTTCTCCGAGTCGGTCGACATGGCCGAGGCGCTGGCGCGCCGGCACGTGGACTTCGAGCAGCTCGTCTTCCCCGACGAGGTGCACGGCTTCCTCCTGCACCGGAGCTGGGTCGCGGCGTACGAGGCCGCGCTCGACTTCCTGGGCCGGAAGCTCGGCGGGCAACGGGCGGCCGACGGAGGGCCGGGTACGTGAGGCCCGCGACCTGCGTCCTCGCGGCGTTCGCCGTGGCGCTCGTGCCCGCGTGCGCGGCCTCGGGGCCAGCCGCCGGGGGAGCCGCCGGGCACGGTGCCTCCGCGCCGCCCGCCGCGCCCCGGGCGGCGGGCCCTGCGGCGTCCGCGAGCCCGGCTGCGGACTCGGTGCGGGCGCTCTACGCGTCCGGGCGGTCGTTCGCCGACTTCCTCGACGCCGCTCGGAGCCGCCGGGACCAGTGGCTCGACCACTACCGTGAGGCGGCGGTGCCGGACTCGCTCCTGGGCCGCGCGCGCGCCGTCGGGGGCACCTGGCGCATCCTTGCGATCGCCGAGGACTGGTGCGGGGACTCCGCGAACACCATCCCCTACCTGGCTCGCCTGGTGGAGGGCGTTCCCGGGCTCGAGATGCGCGTGGTCGACTCGAAGCGTGGCCGCGGGGTCATGGAGGCGCATCGCACGCCGGACGGACGCCCCGCTACGCCGACCGTGGTCCTCTTCGACGGCGCCTGGCGGGAGGTGGGCTCGCTCGTGGAGCGCCCGGCTCCGCTCACGACGTGGGTGCAGGCCAACCGGGCGGAGATGACCAGCGAGGCGCTGCACGCACACATCTACGACTGGTACGACGCGGACCGGGGCGCCAGCACCGTCGCCGAGATCGTCGCCATGATGGAGCGCGGCTCCTGGAAATCACTCGAGATCAGCGATCACAAGCTTCATCTGGACAATCGGTTACGTCCTGCGCGCTTCGCCCTGTACAGCGCCTTGTCCGCGCGGGCGAGCACCTCGTCCGGACCGCGCTCCCCGCCCGTCGAGTCGGCCACGCCGATGCTCACGGTCACCGAGAGCCGGCGGGGCTTCGCGGGGCGCTTCGGCCGCGCGCGAGGCTTCTCCGGCTTCCTGCGCGGCCGTCGCCAGCTCCTCAGCGCGAAGGACGCGTCCGCCACGGAGGCGCGCACGGCCTCGAGCTGCGGCTGCGCCTCGTCCCGCGTGCGCCCCGGCAGGAGGATCGTGAACTCCTCCCCACCGTAGCGATAGGCGCGTGCGCCGCCGGGCGCCCGGGCGAGCTGCGTCGCCACCATGCGCAGCACCTGGTCGCCGACGTCGTGCCCATGGCGGTCGTTGAACTTCTTGAAGTGGTCGACGTCCACCATCGCGACCGCGTACGTGCCGGAGAGCCCCTCCATGTCGCGCAGGAGGGCGCGGCGCGCGGGAAGCCCCGTCAGCTCGTCGCGGTACGCCATCGCGTAGGACGTCTCGACGACCGACAGCGCGAGGGTCAGGCCCGCCGCGAGGAGGAAGAGGCGTGGCGCGCCCCCGCCCGCGGCGGGGTGAAGCCCGAGCGCGACGAGCAGGAGCGTCCACGCGAGCCCGCGCTCGACGGCGCCGCGCCAGCGAACCAGAGCCACCCCGAGGGCCAGGAGCGCGAGCGCGTAGGTGGCGAGCTGGAGGCGCGGGAGCCCCAGCCACGGAGGGGCCGCGCTCGCGGTGCCGGGGGCGAGGAGCGCCGCGATCTCCGGGGCGCCTCCGTGGGCCACCATCGCCGCGAGCTCGGCGAGCATGACGAGCACGGCCCACGCGGCCACCGCGGCGGGTGCGAACGTTCCCCGGTCGCGCACGAGCGCGAGCGCGGCCACGAGGAGCGCCCACGCTGCGGCGAGCACCGGCGCCGGCCACCCCGCGGCGCCGGCCCACGCCGTGGCCGCGAGCGCGACCGCGGCCACCGCGACGCGGCTCCTGTGGAAGATCGTCGCCAGCACGAAGGCGCCGGCGAAGGCCACCCAGGGGTAGCCCCGCGTCGCCTCCCCCACGAGCGTCGGCGGCGCCCACGCGTGCACGCCGAGGGCGAGCGCGACCAGGGCGCCGCCAGGGAAGAGCCAGCCAGCGGTGCGCCGCAGCGCGAGCACGGCTCAGTCCCCGTCGGGTACGATCTGCGTGCCGGCCTCGCCCCGCAGGATGGCCGGCGCGTCCTCGAGCGCGCCGATCGCCGCCGAGCCTCCGGTCTCGCGCACGAACGACGCGGCGGCCTCCACCTTCGGGCCCATCGACCCGGCCGGGAGCTCCATCGCGTCCACCTCCGAGACCGTCATGCGCTCGATCTTCCGGGCCCGCGGTGTCCCCCATTCGGCTTCCACCGCCGCCACGTCCGTGAGGAGGAGGAGCGCGTCCGCCTCCAGCGCGGCGGCCACCAGCGCGGTCGAGCGGTCCTTGTCGATCACGGCCTCCACCCCGTGCGCGCGGCCCCACGCGCCGAAGACGATCGGGATCCCCCCTCCTCCGGCGCACACGACCACCGTGGCGGCGTCCACGAGCAGGCGGATCGTGTCGATCTCCAGGACGCGCAGCGGCGTGGGTGACGGGACCACGCGCCGGTAGCCGTCGCCGTCCCGGCCGATGCTCCACCCGCGTGTGCGCGCGGCGGTCTCCGCCTGCTCCTGCGTGTAGACCGGCCCGACCGGCTTCGTGGGCGCGCGGAAGGCGGGGTCGCGCGGGTCCACCTCCACCTGCGTGAGGATGCTCGCCACGCGCTGGTCCGGAAGCTCGTTGCGCAGCTCCTGCGCGAGGAGGTAGCCGATCATCCCCTCGGTCTCGGCGCCCAGGACGTCGAGCGGGAAGTTGCCCGACTCGGGATTCGCCGCGTCCTGGAGCGCGAGGAGGCCCACCTGCGGCCCGTTGCCGTGCGTGACCACGAGCTGGTGCGCGCGCGCGATCTCGCCGAGCGCGCGGGCCGCGGCGCGCACGTTGCGTCGCTGCGCCTCGCCGGTGAGCGGCTCGCCCCGGCGGAGCAGCGCGTTGCCGCCGAGCCCGACGACGACTCTCATGCGGATGCCTCAGGGCTGCGAGATCACCGGTGGAAGGCCGCGCTCCGCCAGCGTCCGGTTGAAGCGCGCCAGGTCGCCGCCCGCGATCTCCGTCCAGCGCGCCAGCCACTGGGCGAGCTGCGTCCTGTAGAGCGCGAGGACCTCGCCGGCCTGGTCGGTGGGACGATCGTCCGAGCCGGAGATGTATCCGGCCAGGCTCGTGAGCTTCGCGAAGAGCTGCCGGGGCCAGCGCACCGTGTCCTGCCCGGCCGTGCCTCCGGAGAGGCGCAGGTCGTAGAGGTGCATCTCGAGCTCGACGAGTGCCTTCTGGAGCGCCTCGCCGGCCTGCACCACGTCGCCCCAGGCCGCCTCCCCGGCGAGGCGCTCCGACACGTCCCCGAGGCCCTTGCGCGTCCACTCGATCCGGTCGATGAGCGCCGCGGCGGTGTCGGTCATCGTGCGCAGCTCGACCTGCATGTCGAGCTTCGCCTGCATGTCGGCCGCCGTGGCCTTCGACGCCGGGTCCTGGAGCACGGTCAGCCAGGCCGTGCGCTCCTCGGCGCCCGCGCGCAGGCGCACCCGGTAGCGGCCGGGGACGGCCAGGGGGCGCACGGTGCCCCCGTCCACCTGCGGGCGCCATCCGCTCTCCCCGACCGTGACGTGGCTGTGCTCGAGCGCGGCCGTGCGCAGCCGCGGCCGGTCCGAGGGCGTGTACGTGAGGTCCCACATCGTGCGGTTCAGGCCGGCGCGCGCGTTGCGCACCGGGAGCGTCCGGAGCGCGGTGCCGCGCTCGTCCTCGATCACGACGGTCACGGGGCCGGACGGCGCGTCCTTGAGCCAGAAGTCGAGCGTGGCGCCGTAGTCCGGGTTGTCCCCGGCGGCCGGATCACCCGGCTGGCTGGCGCGACCCTCGCGCATGACGAAGCGGTACGCGTCACGCGGCTGGAAGAGGTGGGCGGGCGCGGCGAGCACGGAGTCCGTGAGCTGCTCGAGCGCGCTGATGTCGTCGAGGATCCAGAAGCCGCGCCCGTAGGTGCTCACCACCAGGTCGTGGAAGTGAGGCTGCACGGTCAGCCAGTAGGCGGGCGCGTGCGGGAGATCGCCCTGCAGGGGGTGCCAGTGCCGGCCGTCGTCCCACGAGGCGTAGACGGAGTTCTCCGTCCCCAGGTAGAGGAGCCCGCGGCGCACCGGGTCCTCGCGCACCACGTGCGCGTAGCTGAAGATGCTCTTCGGGATGCCGGTGGCGAGGGAGCGCCAGGTCTTCCCGTAGTCCTCGGTCTCGTAGACGTACGGATCGGTGTTCCCGAGCTGGTGGAGGTCGACCGTCAGGTAGGCGGTGCCCGCCGCGAAGCGCGAGGGCTCGATGTTGCTGACGGTGCCGAAAGGCGGGAGGCCGGGGATGTTGCCCGTGACGTCCGCCCAGTCGGCCCCGTCGTCGCGGGTGACGTGCACCCGGCCGTCGTTCGAGCCGGCCCAGATGACGCCCGCCTGGACGGGCGACTCCGCGATCGCGAAGAGCACGGCGTAATACGTGGGGCTCACGTCGTCGGTCGTGAGGCCGCCGCTCGCCTGCTGGCGCGACTTGTCGTTCGTGGTCAGGTCGGGGCTGATGACCTCCCAGCTCTGGCCCCCGTCGCGCGTACGGTGCACGTGCTGGCTTCCCACGTACACGGTGTTGGGGTCGTGCGGCGAGATCGCGATCGGGAAGGTCCACTGGAACCGGTAGCGCAGCGGCGCCGCCGGCCACCCCTCCGGGTTGTCCGGCCAGACGCTCACGGTGCGCGTGATCCCGGTCGAGATCTGGCTCCGGTCGAGGATGCCCTCGTAGCACCCGGACCAGACCACGTCGTTGGACACCGTGTCGGGCACGGCGAAGCCGGACTCGCACCCGCCCACCGTCTTCCACGCCCCGATCGGGATCTCGCCGAAGGAGAGCGTGTTCGACGGGCCCCCGAAGGACGAGCCGTCCTGCCGGTTGCCGTACACGTTGTACGGCACGGCGTTGTCCGTGAACGCGTGGTACATCTGCGCGACCGGGAGCTGCGGCCGGAACCACGAGCGCCCGCGCGTCGTCGAGATGCTGATCCCGCCGTCGTGCCCCACGATCATCCGGTCCGGGAGCTCGGGGTCGATCCACATGTCGTGGTTGTCGCCCCCCGCCCCGCCGCCCTCGATCGTCACGCCCCCGTCGAGGCTCCTGGAGTGGCGGGTGGACATGAAGTGCACCTCGTCCGCGTCGTCCGGCTCCACCGCCATGCGCGAGTAGTAGAGCGGCCGCTGCGCGAGCGTGTGGTCGGCGTTGACCATGTCCCACGTCGCGCCGCCGTCGTCGGTGCGCCAGAGCACGCCCTCGTGGTCCCCGAGCGCCTCGAAATCGCCGTTCGAGTTCGTCTCGATGAGCGCGTACACGCGCTCCGGATCGGCTGGGCTCACGGCGAGCCCGATCTTCCCCATCGTGCCGCGCGGGAGGCCGTGCCCTTCCAGGCGCACCCACGTGTCCCCGCCGTCCGTGGACTTCCAGATGCCGCTCCCCGGTCCCCCGCTCAGCCGCCCCCATGTCCAGATCTGCATCTGCCAGGTGGCCGCGAAGAGGATGCGAGGGTTCGCGGGGTTCATGACCAGATCGACCGCGCCGGTGTTCTCGTCGACGAACAGCACGCGCTCCCACGTCCGGCCGCCGTCCTTCGTGCGGTAGACGCCGCGCTCCTGCTGCGGTCCGTACAGGGTGCCGAGCGCGGCCACGAAGACGACGTCGGGATCGCGCGGGTCGATGAGGATGCGCCCGACCCTCCCCGTCTTCTCGAGCCCCATGTGCCGCCAGGTGTCGCCGCCGTCCGTGGAGCGGTACACGCCGTCGCCGATGGAGACATTCGAGCGGATGAACGGCTCCCCCGTCCCCGCCCACAGGACGTTCGGGTCGGAGGGGGCCAGCGCGAGCGCGCCGATGGACATGGCGTCCTGGTCGTCGAAGATCGGCCGCCACGACACCCCCGCGTCCTCGCTCTTGAAGACTCCCCCGGACGCGCCCCCGATGTAGTAGACGTTCGCGTTCCCGGGCTCCCCGATCACCGCGCTCACCCGGTTGCCGACCGGCCCGATGTGGCGGTAGTCCGCCCGCGCGAAGAAGTCGTCGGGGAGCGTCGCGAGCGTCTGGGCCGCGACCGGAGCCGCCGAGCACAGCGCGAGCAGGGAGAGGAGGAGGCGGTGGGGGGCGGAGGGGGCGCGCATCGGGGACTCCTGGAGAGCGCAGCACGGAGCGGGAGCACGGAAGGTAGAAAGGGCGCCGGGGCCGTGAAAGACGGACACCGGAGCGCGCGATTGATGCGCCGCCCCGAGCACGCTAGCGTTCCACCTCCACCCCTTCCGCCACTCCTCGACACGGGCCGTCCGACGCGCGTGCGCGACTTCATCCTCTTCTTCGTCTCGCTCTTCTCGATCGTCAACCCGTTCTCGGCGATCCCCGCGTACGTCGGGCTCACCGCGGACATCGCTCCGGAGGACCGCCGGCGTCTCACCCGACAGGCGGCGCTGGCCGTCTTCGTGATCCTGACCGTGTCGTACGGCGCCGGAGAGAGCCTCCTGCGTTTCTTCGGCATCAGCGTCGCGTCGTTGCGCGTGGCGGGCGGGCTGCTGATCCTCGGGATGGCGTGGAGCATGCTCCAGGCGAAGCTGCATGCGGCCAAGCAGACGCCGGAAGAGGCGGAGGAGGCCCGGGACTCGCAGGAGCGTCCGAACCTGGGGGTGGTGCCGCTCGGGATGCCGCTCCTGGCCGGGCCGGGCTCGATCTCGCTGATGATCATCGCGGCGGGGCGCAGCCACGGGTGGGCGCAGCATGCGGCGGTGATAGCGGCCGCGGCGGCGGTCGCGGCGCTGTCGTGGGCGATCCTGCTCGCCGCGGGGCCGATCGCGAAGGCGCTCGGACGGACGGGGATGAACGTGGCGACCCGCTTCATGGGGCTCATCCTGGCGGCGATCGCCGTGGAGTTCATCACCTCCGGGCTGGGGGACATCTTCCCGGCCTGGAAACGGGGATGACGGGCCTCGCGCCCGACGACGAGGAGGAGCGGATGAGGGCAGGGAGCGAGCGGGGGCACGAGGCTCGGAGGCGGGGGCTGGCAGCGGCCGGGGTGGCGATGGTCTCGCTGGCCGCGTCCGTGGGGCTGGTCGTGGGGGCGCGTTCGATCGCGGCGCTCGAGCTTCCCGGCCTCCGGTCGCTCCTGCGCGTCGAGCCCCTGGCGCGCGACCCCATGGGGCTGCCGTGGACGTCGCGGGTCCTCTGGCCCGACCAGCTCCAGGGCGCTGCGCTCGACCGCATGGCGGGGATGGTCGTGGGGCTCCTCCTGGCGGCCGCGGCCGTGGCCCTCCTGAACGCGCTCGTCCTGCTCGTCGACGCCGGGGCCTCGCGTCGCCGGGAGGTGGCCGTGCGCGCTGCGGTCGGCGCCGGGCCGCGCGCGCTCCTGGGCCTCCTGTTCGCGGACGTGCGCCGGCTGATCGCCTCGGCGCTCGCGCTGGGCCTGCTCCTCGGGATGGCCGCCGCGGGCACGCTGCGCGCCACCTGGCCCGGCGGCGTGACGCCGCTGGAGGGCGTCTCCGCTGCGGCCGCCCTCCTCCCCGCGCTCCTGTCCATCCTCGCCCTCGCGACGGTGGTGTACGTGCACCTCGGCTTCACGGTGGGGCGCTCCGCCCCGCTCGCCCGTGACCTCGCGGTGGGTGGCCGCGCGACCGCCGACCGCGGGGAGGTCTTCCGGCGCAGGGCGCTCTCCTCCATGCAGTCGGGGGCGGCCGGCGCCGTGGCCCTGGGTGCGCTGGCGCTGGTGGTCTCGCTCGGCGGCGCGAAGGGTGGCGCGGGGGCGAGGGCGGACACGGTGGCGGTGCCGGTCGAAGCGCCGGACGGCACGGACGGCTCCGCGTGGGCGGCGATGCTCGCGCGCATCCGCGACGTCCCCGGCATCGAGGCGGAGAGCCTGGCCACGGCGGGTGCGGTGCTCGGGCTCGGCGTGCGCGACTACGCCACGGCGCAGTGCGGCGCCTGCGTGCGCGGCCTGATCCCGATGCCGTTCGTGGGGGCGCGCGCGGACCACTACGCGGTGGCACCCGGCTACTTCGCCGCGGTGGGGCTCACGGTGACGAGCGGGCGCGGCATCACGCGGGAGGACGTGCAGGGTGGCAAGCGCGTCGCCGTCGTCAACCGGACCTTCGCGAACGCGGCCTTCGAGAACGGAGACCCGCTGGGGCACCTCCTGCACGTGGGCACCCGCCTGGACGACTGGGTCGAGGTGGTCGGCGTGGTCGCGGACGCCGACGCCCAGGTGGTCGGCCGCGACGACCTCGACCACGCGGCGGTGTACCTCTCCGCGCTCCAGCAGGCCCCCGCGGGCGGAGACGTGCTCCTGCGTGGCTCGTCCGAGGCCGTGGAAGCGGTCCGCGCCCTCCTCGCCGCGGGCGGCTACCGTCCGCAGGACGCCCGCACGCTGGAGCAGGTGCGCCGCGCCGCCGCGGCCCCGCTCCGCTGGATCGTGCGCGTGGCGGCCCTGCTGGGGCTGCTCACGCTCGTCCTCGCGGTCCACGGCGCGCACGCCACGTCGCTGCAGGTGACGCGTCGCCGCGTGCGCGAGCTCGCCGTGCGGCGGGTCCTCGGCGCCACCGATCGGCGCGTCCTCGCGCATACGCTCGCGGGGAGCGCGCGGGCCGCCCTGTGGGGGGCCGCGATCGCGGTCTTCTTCGGCTCCCTCCTGATCGCCCTCCTCCGCCAGGGCGTGGGGGGCGTCCCGGCGCTCGGGCCGGGAGCGTACCTGGCCGTGGCCGCGCTCCTCCTGGTGAGCGCCCTCCTGGCGTCGGCGCGCGCGGCCCGCGACGCGTTGGGCGTGGAGCCGGCGCGCGCGGTGGACTGAGGGCCGACGCGGGTCCTCGGCGTTCCACGCGCCCGTTTCCCCTGGAACGGGAGCTGTTTCGTGAAACGGCGCCCGCGGCGGGGCGTGCCCCCGGACACCTCGTCCCCGTCGTTGTCGCACAAGCGATTCCGGGAACCGATCCGCCGGCGAGAGGGTTTGAGCACGAGCCTTGCCCTTTCGTCGGCACGTACAGAAGCTCGACCGAGGGCGACCGGCACCTGGACGCCCACCTCCCTGGGAGCGCCGACATGATCATCCGGATGAAGAAGCCGTCCGACATCCCCTCCTCGGAGATCACCCCGGAGCACGTCTGGGTGGACCGGCGGAGCTTCCTGCGGAGCGCAGCGGTGGGGGCGGCGGGGCTCGCCCTGGCACCCGGCGGGCTGGCGGCGCTGGAGCGGAGGGGCCCACGCGGGCTCGCGTCCGGCCAGGAGGTTCGCTACCAGGACATGAAGTCGGAGCTCGGCGAGCCGGTGAACTCGTTCGAGGAGATCACCACCTACAACAACTTCTACGAGTTCGGTACCGGCAAGTCGGATCCGTCCCAGAACGCGGGGCACTTCCGGCCCAGGCCCTGGACGGTCGCCGTCGAGGGCCACGTGAAGAACCCCGGGAGCTACCACCTCGAGGAGTTCCTCGCGCCGTACAAGGTCGAGGACCGCGTCTACCGCATGCGCTGCGTGGAGGCGTGGTCGATGGTGGTGCCCTGGAGGGGCTTCCCGCTCGCGGAGCTGGTCAAGCGCGCCGAGCCCACGGGAGACGCGAAGTTCGTCGAGCTCACGACGATCGTCCGCCCCTCCGAGATGCCCGGTCAGAAGACCGGCGTGCTCGAGTGGCCGTACATCGAGGGGCTCCGGCTCGACGAGGCCACGAACCCGCTCACGCTCCTGGTGACCGGCGTCTACGGACAGGACCTCCCCAACCAGAACGGCGCCCCGCTGCGGCTCGTCACCCCCTGGAAGTACGGCTTCAAGGGGATCAAGTCGATCGTGAGGATCCGCTTCGTCGAAGAGATGCCGCACAACACCTGGTGGGTGACGAACCCGCGCGAGTACGGCTTCTTCGCGAACGTGAACCCGGAGGTGGACCACCCCCGCTGGAGCCAGGCGCGCGAGCGGCGCATCGGGGAGTTCCGGCGCCGAGAGACGCTCATGTTCAACGGGTACGCGGACGAGGTCCAGCAGATGTACGCCGGGATGGACCTGGCCAAGTGGATCTGACGGCTTCCCGACGACGATGGCAGCGAAGACGCAGCGGGCCGTGATCGGCCTGAAGGTGATCCTGTGGCTCGGCGCGCTCGCGCCGACCGCGTGGATGATCGCGGGGTTCTTCCTCGGGTGGCTGGGCGTGAACCCGATCGAGAAGCTCACGCACGTCACCGGCATGACGACGCTGATCACGCTCCTGGCGACGCTCGCCGTGACGCCCGTGCGCAGGCTCACGGGGTGGAACCCGATCATCCAGGTACGGAGGCTCCTCGGGCTGTTCGCCTTCTACTACGCCTTCCTGCACTTCTCGATCTGGATGGTCCTCGACCTGGGCTTCCGCCTGGACTGGGTGTGGGACGACATCAAGAAGCGCCCCTACATCACGGTGGGGTTCACGGCCTTCCTCCTCCTCGCGCCGCTCGCGCTCACGTCGACGAAGGCGTCGATCCGCAGGCTCGGGAAGCGCTGGGCGCGCCTGCACGCCCTGGTCTACGTGACGACCGTGCTCGGGGTGATCCACTACTACTGGCTCGTGAAGTCGGACGTGCGTATCCCGCTCCTCCTGGCCGCGATCTATCTCGTCCTCATGAGCGTGCGCGTGCCGGGGTGGGTGCGACGGAGCGCGACGCGGCGCGCGTCGAAGCCGCCGCGGTCGAAGCCGGGCGAGCGGTCGCGCCCCCGCCCGGCCTCCCCGGCGTTGGCCGAGGCGGAGGCACCGGCGGAGTAGCGTCGCGGACCCTGCCACCGACGCGCACGAGCGCGCGGTCGCCCCATCGCTTGCGGGCGGAGGACGCCCCCCGTATCTCGACGGGAGACCGCATCCACCTGGCAGGCCGTCCGACCTCCCGCCGTCGGCTCGCCGCTTCCCGCGAGGAAGAGGCCGTCCCCATGCGCGCACGCCCGACCGCCCGTTCCCGTCGTCCCCTTCCCCTCCTCCGGCTCGCCGCGGCGGCCCTCGCCCTGGGCCTGGCCGTCGGGCCTGCCGCCGCCCAGCAGCCCCGGCTCACCACACCGCAGGAGGCGCTCGGCTTCGACGTGGGCGACGACTACCACATGGCGACCTACACGCAGCTCGAGGCGTGGTGGAAGAAGCTCGCCGACGAGTCACCGCGCATGAAGCTGGTGGACATGGGGCCGACGGCGCAGGGGCGCCACCAGTACATGGCGATCATCACGTCGCCCGAGAACCAGGCGCGCCTCGACCACTATCGGGAGGTGTCGGAGCGGCTCACGCGCGCCGACGGGCTGAGCGAGGAGCAGGCGACGGCGCTCGCGAAGGACGGGAAGGCGATCATCTGGATCGACGGCGGCCTGCACGCCTCGGAGACGGTGGGCTCGCAGCAGCTGATGGAGCTCGTGTGGGAGATGGTGTCCGGCACCGACGAGGAGACGATGCGCTTCCTCGACGACGTGGTTCTCCTCGCCGTGCAAGCCAACCCCGACGGCCAGGAGATCGTCGCGGACTGGTACATGCGCAAGACGGACGAGAAGGCGCGCTCGATGTACGACCTGCCCCGCGTGTACAACGAATACGTGGGCCACGACAACAACCGCGACTTCTTCATGTCGAACATGCCGGAGACCACGAACATGAACCGGGTCATGTTCCGGGAGTGGTTTCCGCAGATCGTGTACAACCACCACCAGCCCGGCTTCGGACAGACGGGTGGGGTGGTGTTCGTACCCCCGTTCCGCGACCCGTTCAACTACCGCTTCGACCCCCTCGTCCCGCTCCAGATCGAGGAGGTGGGAGCGGCGATGAACGCGCGCCTCGTCGAGCGCGGCATGCCGGGCTCCGGCCAGCGCACCTTCTCGAACTACTCCACGTGGTGGAACGGCGGCCTGCGCACCATCACGTACTTCCACAACATGGTGGGGCTGCTCACCGAGATCATCGGCAACCCGACGCCGGTCCAGCTCCCGTTCGTGACGGCGATGCAGCTCCCGCACAACGACCTCCCCGCGCCGGTGCCGCCGCAGACCTGGCACTACCGCCAGTCGATCGACTACGACATGCAGCTCAACCGCGCGGTGCTCGACTATGCGTCGAAGAACCGCGAGCGGCTCCTCCTCGACATGTGGCGCAAGGGCATGCGCCAGATCGAGCGCGGCCGCGAGGACTCGTGGACGCCCACCCCCGACCGGATCGCGGCCGTGGAGAAGGCGGCCGCGGACATGCCGCAGGGCATGGGGGTGCGCAGCGGATTCGCCGTTCCCGACAAGCTCTACGACGAGGTGCTGCACGACCCCGCGCACCGCGACCCGCGCGGCTACGTCATCACGCCCGACCAGCCCGACTTCCCGACCGCGGTCAAGTTCGTGAACGCGCTCATCAAGACAGGTATCGAGGTGCGCAAGGCGACCTCCGACCTGCGCATCGGGCAGACCCGCTACCCCGCGGGCTCGTACGTCGTGAAGACCGACCAGGCCTTCGGGCCCCACGTGCTCGACATGTTCGAGGCCCAGCACCACCCGAACGACTTCGAGTATCCGGGCGGCCCCCCGATCCCCCCGTACGACATGACCGGGTGGACGCTCGCCTGGCAGATGGGGGTGCGCTACGCCACGCTCCTGGACGGCTTCGACGCCCCGTTCCCCGTGCTCGACGCGCTCGAGCCGCCGCCGGCCGCGAAGGTCGCGGGCGCCTCCAACCCGGCCGGCTATCTGGTCAGCCACGAGCTCAACGACGCGTTCACGGTCACGAACCGGCTGCTGAAGGCGGGTGCGGACGTCTACTGGCTGAAGGAGGGCCGCGTCGTCGACGGGCAGGAGTTCGGGCCGGGCACGCTGTGGATCCCGGCGTCCGGCGACGCGCGCCGCGTCCTCGAGGAGGGCGCACGCGACCTGGGCGTGCCGGCATACGCCGTGGCCGCCGCGCCCAGGGGCGAGGCCATGAAGCTCCGGCCGGTGCGCATCGGCCTCTACGACCAGTACGGCGGCCTCATGACCACCGGGTGGGACCGGTGGCTCTTCGAGCAGTACGGCTTCGGCTACACGCGCATCTACCCGCAGGACCTCGATCGCGGCGACCTGAAGAGCCGCTTCGACGTCGTCGTCTTCCCGGACGGCGCCTTCACCGACTCCGAGCGCCGCTACGACGGTGGCAACCAGCCGGCTCCGGCGGACATCCCCGCGGAGTACCGCGGCTGGCTCGGGCACATCTCCCTCGACCGCACGATCCCCCAGGTGAAGGCGTTCGTGGAGGCCGGTGGGACCGTGGTCGCGGAGGGGAGCTCGACGACCATGGGCCACCTCCTCGGCGTCCCGGTCCGCGACCACCTGACGAAGCTCGCGGACGACGGGACACGCAAACCGCTCGCCGGGGACGAATTCTACATCCCGGGCTCGCTCCTGCGGGTGCGCGTGGATGCGACGAACCCGCTCGCCTACGGCATGCCCGGCGACGCGGACGTGGTCTACGACAACGACCCGGTCTTCGACCTCGAGCCGCGGGCCTCGCTCGAGGGCGTCGCGCCCGTGGCGTGGTTCCCGGGGCCCGACGTGCTGCGGAGCGGGTGGGCGTGGGGTCAGGCGCACCTGGACGGAGGGACGGCGGTCGTCTCGGCCCCCCTGGGGCGCGGCCACGTCGCGCTCCTCGGCCCGGCGGTCACCTTCCGCGGCCAACCGCACGCGACCTTCAAGCTCCTCTTCAACGGCGTGCTGTACGGCGCGGCGGAGGCGGTGCGGTTCTGAGCGGGGGCGCCTTCCGCGCCCTCGCCGCGGGTCACTTGGGCGGAATCGGCGCCGGAGGGGACGCGGCGGGGGACAGCTGGGTCGAGAAGCGCTCGAGGCGATCCAGCCGTTCCCTGACGCCCTCGAGCTCGAGCTCCGCCCCGCGCACCATGTCGTCGTAGGTGTCCAGCTCGGCCGCGAGCCGTCCCTCGCGCCCGGGCTGCTCCGCGAGCGCCTGGCGGGCGACCTCGCGTTGCTCGCGCAGCATGGCGAGGTACGCCTCCATCTCGGCGACATGCGCCCGCATCTCGGGGAGGCGGTACTTGATCCATGCCTTCACGTCCCGTCGAACCTGGCCCTGCAGGGCCTTCAGGTCGGCCGCGTAGGTCTTCGATCGCGCGTATCCTGCCGCCTGCAGCGCGTCGGCGAACTGGTCGAAGGAGCCCGGCTTGTTGGTGAGCGCCGTCCACGCCGGCTTCCACCTCCGCTGGAGCTGCTTCAGGTGATGGTGCGCCGAGCGCTCCGGCGTGTCGTAGCCGAAGGTCGGGCTGCTCTTGATGTCCGTCTTGTCGCGCGTGGGGGACTCGTTCTGCGGGAGGTCGTAGATGGAGATGCCCTCACTCTCCTGCCCCGGTACCACGCCGGTGATCTTCTTCCCCTCCCTCACCACGTCCGCATGCTCGTTGAAGAGGCGGTTGTGGTGCTTCGACGGACGCCCGGTGACGACCGGCGACTGCTCGCCGTAGGCCTGGATGAGGAGCCAGAGCGCTCGCTCGATACCGACCTTGGGATCGCTGTCGGCCGCCTCGAGGACGGCCGGAACGACCTCGTCGAAGTAGTCGGTGAAGGGAGGCGGTGCCATCCGCCGCGCCTGCTCGGGCGACACCGGACCGGTCGCCGCCGCGCGGTCGGGCTTCAACTGCACGCTGCCGCCCGCGGAGCCCGCGCGCCTCGCGGCGGGCGCGGCGTATGCAGCCGGTGCGGGGTTCGATCCTCCTCGGCGCACGGCGCGCTCGGCGAGCGTGTCCGCCTCCCGCTCGTGCGCCCCGCCCGCCTCCCCCACCGACAGCCCGCCGCCCAGCGGGACCCCGGCGACCGGGCCGCGCGCCTGCTGCGCGACGTGGGCGAGCTCGTGGGCGAGGAGACGGCCTCCCTCCGGGGTCGAGGGAGCGTAGCGCCCCTCCCGGAAGAAGATGTCCCGCCCGCTCGTGAAGGCCTGCGCGCGCAGGGCGCGGGCCATGGCGTCGGCGTGGCGGTCCGTGTGGACGCGGACCTCCCCGAGGTCGGTGCCGAGCGCCGGCTCCATCCGTGCGCGCGTGCCATCCTGCAGCGCGCCACCGCGCCCGGACGTGGCGCGCAGGCCCGCCGCCACGGACGGTCCGTCGGCCCCAGCGAGCGGCCCCTCGGCCTTGCGCGACAGCGGCGGCAGCGCGTTCGGGTCGCTCCCGGGCGGCCCGCCGATCGCCTGGAAGGAGGCCGGCCCGAACCCCCAGATCGAGGGCATGAGGAGCCCGACGTCGAGATGCGCGCCGACCATGACGTCGCGCTCTCCGAAGCGCAGCTCCAGCCCGTATCCGCTCAGCCCGGGCACCGGGATGACGAGGTCGTTGAGGAGCGGGAGCACGAAGTCGCGGGGCTCCTCGAAGCCGAGCACCGGTGCGAGCAGCGCGCCGCCGACCACGACCGAGCTGCTGACGAAGCCGATCTGCTCGCCGAGCGAGGCGTTCTCCCAGTACCGCGAGAAGCCGCTGGTGAACTGGCCCTGGATGTCCTCGAGCAGTCGTGCCACCTGGGGCATCGCCAGCACGGCCGACGCCACGTCCCCGCCGCTCCCCGGTCGAGGCGTGGAGGTCGCCGCGTCCGGGCTCGGCGTCTGCGGCGTGGTCGAGGGCGCGGTCGGCGTGGAGGGTGCGGACGGTGGCGACGCCCCCCCGGTCGGGGCCGGCACGTGGACGACCGGGACGAGGGGCGCGACACCGGCCAGCACGCTCGTGGGCGAGAGGAGGGTCCGTCCGCGCGCGAGCGCCCAGGGCGCCAGGTCGTCGTCGAAGCGGTAGCGGAAGCCGAAGTCGGGCCGGTAGAGGGCGTAGGGGTCGGGGGGACGGAGCAACGAGGGCTGCGGGAGCCGGAAGGACGGGCCGGAGGACGTCCCCTCGGCCTCCTGCCGCTGGACCACGACGGCGGGCGCCCCGCGGAGCGCGGCATTCTCCAGATACCTGGGAACGGCGGCGCGCGGGTCGGGACGGTGCCCCGCGCGCTCCCTCCCGGTCCCGGCCGACGGCGTGGGGCGCGTCGCTCCCGATCGTTCGCCGCCGGAGCGGTGGGTCGCTCGTGCGCGCATCGCTCAGTCCTCCGGGGGGGCGTCCGTCGCGCCCGCGTCGGCGCGCTCGGGGAGGCGCGGGTCGAGGGTGTCCCGGGGAGCGCTCATGGGTTCTGCTTGTGGATCCACTCGGCCAACGCCACGTACGCCGGGATGAACGACTTCTCGACGCCCCTGGTGGCGTCCGCGAGATGCTGCACGAGCAGCGAGACCTGGTCGTCGGCGCTCGCCTTGAAGAAGTCCGGGCCGACCTGGAGGGTGCTGCCCACCACGGGGCTCTTCCCGGACGACGCCCAGGTGATCACGCCCGCGGCCATCTGGTCCACCTCGAGGTTCCGGTGGTGCACGCCGTCGCGCATGCGGGTGTAGCGGTCGATGATCGCGGCCACGCGCGCGAGGTCCTCGACCTTCGGTGTGGCCGGCGGGGCGCCGAGGGGGAAGAGCGACGCCGCCTTCTTCATCAGGTCCTCCGCCCACGACGCGGTCCACGTCTGCTTGCCGGCGCGGATGTCGACCATCTCCCCGTAGAGCTGGCTCATGTCGTCCATGCACCACCCGAGCCGCTTCTCGAACCGAGCGAGGGCCAGGGAGAGCGCGGGCGTCTGCTTCCCGAACGCCTTGTCCAGCTTGTCGCTCGCCGGGGTCTGGATCCCCGACGGGACGGCGCCCTTCTTGCCCGTGGTCCGCGCCTCGTGCACGAAGAGGGCGAAGAGCGCGTAGCTGTCGGAGTTCCGCAGCTTGTCCGCCTTCGAGAGGTGGAAGAGCAGGCGCTCGTGCCGGTACGCCACGTCCTTGGTGCCCTCACCCGCGTGGCCGGAGAGCGGCGACGTGCCGTGCGCGCTCTCGTGGATGAGGTTGCGCGCCTGGTCGTTGCGATTGAGCGACTTGAACTTGGGCACACACAGGGTCATGGTGGACTTCGCGTCCACGTCGTCGTTGTAGGCGATGACGCTCGGCTTCTCGCACTTGCCCGAGTCGCAGGCCCCGCCGCACGAGGTGATCTTGTCGAGCCTGTTCACGTGCGTCTGCAGCTTGCCCAGGTTGGTGCGCAGCGTGGACAGCGTGGACGCGTCGTGGGCGCCGAAGAACTGGTCCAGCAGCGCCTCGTCGTCGGCGCTCGGGGCACCCGTCACCGCGGCCACGGCATCGGACATGGCCGCGTTCGCGACGGGGTGCGCGCCCTGGAACTCGCTCCACGTCTTGGGATCCATCGCGGTGCACGGCTCGGTGGGCGGGTGGACGAGCTTGCCGTTCTTCTTGACCTTGCAGTCCACCACGGCCGGCGCCCCCGCGGCCTCGATGATCTCCGCGCTGCGCGCGTGCGGGAGGTCGCTGGTCTTCTCCATCGCGCCGGCGTTCCCGACCGCCGAGGTCACGGTGGCCTTGTGGGAGCCCTTCTCGAGCTCCGCCTTCACGGCGTCGGCTCGGTCCTGCGCCACCGAGGCGGCCTCCTCGACGCTGGAGTAGCCGACGACCTTCACGCTCTTCTTGAGGATGAGCTTGTAGATCCCGATCTCCGTCCTGTCGTTGGACCTCAGCGTCGAGGACCCCTTCGCGAAGAAGATGCGTGTCCAGTCCGACCTGGGCCGCTCCGTCATCTCGAAGTCCGAGGGCTGGGCGGCCGGCATCGTCGCCGGTGGTGGCGTCGGCTTGGGAGGCGCACGTCGGATCACCGAGGCGCCGGCCTGCTGCACGACGTGCGTGAGCTCGTGGGCGAGGAGGAGCCCGCCGTCGCGCGTCTCGGGGGCGTACTGGCCCGCGGCGAAGTACACGTCCCGGCCGTGCGTGAAGGCGCGCGCCCCCAGGTCGCGGCTCATCCGCCCCGCGGCCGCGTCCGTGTGCACGCGCACGCTCCCGAAGTCCGCGCTGAACGCGGCGCCCATCCGCGTCCGCACCCCGGTGGGGAGCCCGTGCGCGCCGCTGACGCCCGCCCCGAGGCCCTGGGCCACCGACGTCGGCACGCCCCCCGGAGCGCCAGGAGCCCCGCGGCCCTTCCTGCGCAGCGCGGGCGCACCGAGCTCCCCTTCGCGCCGCTCCTCCGCCTCGCACTCTGCGCACTTCCTGCGGAGCGCGGGCTGCGCCGGGCTCGCCGTCGCGGGCGCCTCCATGCGCCGGATCACCGCCTCCGCGGTCGCGTCGGCCTCGCGCTCGAAGCGATCGTCCGGCTCGCCCACGGTGAGCGGCGGAGCGGCCCCGGGCGACGCCGGCTTCGTGGCCACGCGCGCGTGCTCCTTCTCCTCCTCCTCGCAGTGCGCGCACTTCCTCTGGAGGGGCCCGCCCTGGCCACCCGCGAGCGTGAGGAGCGGCGACGCCTCGACCTCGGCACCCCAGGCCGGCGCCTGCAGGAAGCGTGGCACGCCGACCGGGCCGCCTCCGTCCTTCCCGTGGCGGTGGGGCGCGTGGGAGCGCTCGCCGTGTGCGGCGGCGCCGCGCATCGCGGTGGCGTGGGCGTGGCTCACCGGGTCGCGCTCAGCCCGGGTGGGGGCTGCCTGCCGAGCTTCCGGAACTCCGCGACGACCCCGTCGGCGAGGTCCGGGAAGGTGATGCGGCCGTTCCGGCGGCGCGCCGACGCGGCAGCCGCGAGCACGGCGTTGCGGATATGCCCCCCGGCGAGGTCGCACCCGGCGGCGAGGCGATTCAGCTCCACGCCGTCGACGTCGTGCCCGTCGCCGACGTGCGCGAGCCACAGCGCGCGGCGCTCCTCGGGCGCGGGCGAGGGGAACTCGATGACCGCGTCGAGGCGCCGGGAGAAGGCGCTGTCGAAGCGGGCGCGGCCGTTGCTCGTGAGCACGGCGATCCCCTCGAACGACTCGATGCGCTGGAGCAGGTAGTTGGTCTGCGCGTTCGCGTAGCGGTCGTTCGAGTCCTTCACGTCGGTGCGCTTCCCGAAGAGCGCGTCGGCCTCGTCGAAGAGGAGCACCACCTCCGCGTTCTCGGCGCGGGCGAAGAGCTGCGCGAGGTTCTTCTCGGTCTCGCCGATGTACTTGCTCGTCACGCTGGCCAGGTCGACCCGGTAGAGCGGGAGGCCGAGCTTCGTGGCCAGCCACCCGACCGCGAGGGTCTTCCCGGTGCCGGAGGGCCCGTAGAAGAGCGCGCGCACGCCGGGCCGGTGGCGCGCGCGGGTGGCCTCCCCGAGCGCCTCGACCAGCGTGTCCCGTCCCGTGCAGCGGAGGAGGAGCGCCTCGAGGTCCGTGCGGAGCTGCGCGGGGAGCACGACCGCCGCGTCGTCGATGGGATCCGGCATCAGCTCGGCGACGCTGCCGAGGTCCGCCGCCGCCCCGCTGCGCCCGGCGCTCGCGACGTGCTCCGGGCGGACGCGATCGTCGCCGCCGAGCGCGGCCTGGAAGCGCGCGGCGCGCGCGAGGCCCTGGATGCGCGCGGCGCCGTGGCGGAACCCCGAGCCGAGCGCGTCGGCGAGCTCGGCGTCGCCGGTGAGCTCGTTCCACAGGGCCACGCGCTCCCCGGCGTCCGGGACCGGGAGCTTCCACGACATGACCGGCTCGCCGGCCCGCGTGAACGCGCCGTCCGGGCCCGAGGCCACCAGGACCGGGCCCGGGTAACCCTCGAACGCGGGGAGGGCGCGGTGCTCGCCGGGTGCCAGCTCGCCGCAGACGACCGGCACGCGTCGCGTCAGCCAGAGCCATGGGCCGAGCCCGTCCGGAGGGTCGAGCCCGACGAAGGCGGGCTCGGCGCCGAGAGCGCGGGCGACGAGCTGGGCCCCGGCGCGGGCCTCGCGCGGGTGGCCGCTCCGGACCACGAGCCCGACCGAACCCTGCGCGCACGCCGCGGCGAAGCGGGCGGCGCGTGCCTCGACCGAAGCCGGGAGCGGCGGGGGATCGTCGAGGGCGTCGTCGACACCCGGCCACCGGCTCGCCTCACCCTCGAGCGCGAGGGCCGTGGCGAGCGGGACGACCACGCCGCGCTCGGGGAGCGGCCGGGCGTCGTCCTCGACGCGCAGGAGGCCGGCCGCGGCGGCCCGCCCTCCCACGAGCGCGGCCACCTGCGCGGCGGCCGTCCCTCCGTCCAGCGTCGCGGCGACGGGCGCCAGGAGGCCCACGGTCGGTCGGGCGCCGCCGCTCGGGCTCTGGAGCCACGCCAGGACGCGCCCGGCCATCGCGTCGACCTCGACGGCCACCGCGAGGGCCACCGCGACGGTCTCCGCCGTGGTGAGCCCCATCGCCCCCGCGAGCGCGTGGAGCCGCTCGTCCGCGCGCGCCGGCCGCTCCAGCCAGGCCCGCAGCGCGGTGCGCGGGTCCACGCGCGCGTCCACGAGGGTGCGGCGCCACGCGTCCAGCCACTGCGCCTCCAGTCCCTCGCCGGCGCCCTCGCCGGCCAGGAGCGCGAAGGCGATGCCGACGAGCGGGACGTCGAGGGCCCGCCGGGTGGCGCGCGCGCTCACCGGGACCCCCGCGCCTCGTAGTGGAAGGCCACGACGCGACCCAGCCAGGGGACCCACCCCGGGTCGAGGTCGAGGCCGGCGCGTCGGATGCGCAGGTCGCCGAGCGTGGGATCGAGCCAGACGTCCATGTGCGTGCGCGAGAGCGCGACGTGGCCGGGGCGCAGCACGAGCTCGCGCATGCGCAGTCCGCTGTGGTGTCGGAGCCATCCGTGGGCGGCGACGGTCCACGCGCGCACGACGGCCGCTTCGCGCGGGAGCGCGGTCCTGTCGTCCGCCCGCTCGGCCCAGGCCCGCATCGGGTCCTCGCGGGGGAGGCCGAGCGCGGCGAGGACGCGCGCGAGGACGCGCCGCCCGACCTCCCGCCGCGCCCACTCCGGTCGGGCCTCGATCCACGCGCCGAGGTCGAGCCGGTCGAGGACGTTGATCACGAAGCCGATCCCGCCCGCCTCCGTCGTCGCCAGCCCCGGCCAGGCGTGGCGACCGGCGGGCGCGGCCAAGTCTGCGTTCGACGCGCCGTCTCGGTGCGCATCGGCGTCGGGCGGCGCCCCGGACGCGTGGTCGACCCCCTCGATCCCGCGGGCTTGCCCGGGGGCCCCGTGCGTCTCGCCGGGCCTCGCGGCCCCGCGGGCACGTTCGAACGGCTTCCCTCCCGTGCGGGTGAGGTCCTGGCCACTGGGCGTGGATGCACCGCCTGACGCCGGCCGTACGAGAGGATCGCCAGGGGTCCCGGGGGGTGGGACGACCTCGCCCCCGGTCGCGTCGTCTCCCTCCCTTCCCGGAATGGACGAGGCTCCCTCCCCGCGCATCTCGCGCAGGATGTCCGCCACGAGGCGCGCCGCCGCGTCGGGCTCGTCGGACGGCAGGGTCGCCCGGGGGGTCTCGCGCCGTCCGGGGTCGCCCTCCGCACCTCGGCCCGGACGGACGCCTTCCGGGACCCCCTCCTCCTCGGGCCGGCGTGCCCGTCCCAGCGCCCGGGAGATCGTCTCCACGTCGGCGGGCCCGAGCGCCTCGACCACCGCGCGCTCGTGCCCGTCACGCGCGAGCGCGTCGACCCACGCGGGGAGCGCCGCCCGCGCCTCCGGGAGCTCGGCCAGCGAGCGCGCCAGCGCGCGGAGCCCGGCCGAGGGCTCCGCGTCCGGCCCCCACCCGGGTGCGACGAGCCTCCAGTACCATGCCCGCGGCGCCGGCCCCGCGAGGAGGCGGCGGGCGAGCGCGAGGTGCGCCTCGAGGGCGTCGGCGAACCAGACCGCGGAAGCCGACGCCGCGGTCGGGTCCAGACCGTGCCGGCAGTCGTTCGTGGCCTCCGCCATCGCGCGCTCCAGCGCGCCCACGACCTGCCCGGGCCGCGCCCGCTCCCGGATCGGGCCGAGCGCGAGGCGCCGCACCAGGAGGAGGCGGCCACCCTCGTCCGGAAGGCTCGCCGTGCGCAGCGCGTCACCGAGCGCGAGCTCGGCTCGTCGCAGGGCGGCTTCGCTCCCTCCCCGCAGACGCAGTCGACGGACGCGGCGCACGGCCTCCGCCATCGACTCAGCCCCCTCGGGACGTCGAGCCCGCGAGGGCGAGGCTCACCTCGCTCGCGTCGGCGAAGTGCACGCGGACGTTCTCGTCGAGGGCGACCGAGTCGGCGGCCGCGTGCGTGACGCGCGCCGAGGCCTCGCCGCTCCCGATGTCCTCCACCACGGCGCGCGCGACGATCACGTCGGCGCGGTACACGAGCGCCTGCATCCCCACCCTCAGCCGCGTCGGGTCGAGGGCCACGAGGGGGATGCGCACGCCCGGTCGCGCGGTGACCGGCCGCGGCACGCGCCCCGCGATGATGCGTCCGACCGGGGCGTGGCTGGCGAGCAGGAGGCACATGCGCACCACGTCGCTCATCAGCGCCTGCGCGGCCGCCTCGCGCGGGTCGAGCTGGTCGAAGAGCCAGTCGGCGAGCCCCTGGAGCCGCCGGCGGTCCGCGTACGCGATCTCGGACCAGCGCGGCAGCGTCGACAGGTTGCGCAGGTTGGGCGCTTCGTCGAACTGGGAGAGCGCCTCGGCCCAGTCGAGACGGATCGCGGGCACGACGCCCGAGAAGCCCGCGTGCAGGCAGGCGCAGATCCGTCCGAAGCGCTCGAAGAAGGCCGCGGCGTCGCGGCTGACCGCGACCTTCCCATGGTCGCCCTCCATGAGGTCCCCGAGCGACACCACGCGCGCTGCTTGGGCGCGCACACCCTGCCAGCTCGAGGCGGCCAGCCGGGTCACGTCGAGCTGCAGCGTGCTCGCGCGGGCGAGCTCGACCCGTTGACGCTGTGCGATCTGCACCTTGGCGATCGCCGCGGTGGGGCCGCTCGTCGTGATCGCGACGGCCGGCGCCTGCAGGCGGAGCTGCGTGCGCACCTGCGCGGTGCGCACGGCCTTCACGAGCAGGTCCACCCGGTCGAGCCCGTCCAGGAGGCGCGTCTGGAGCTGGAACCAGGCGGCGGGCGCCTCGCGCACGACCGTCAGCATGTCGCGCAGGTCGTCCGGAACGTCCGTCTGCTCCTTCAGGCAGGTCGGCACCGGCGCCTCGAGCAGCCCCGGATCGAGCGCCCGGAAGGCCGCCGGAAGCAGGTCGTCCGCGGCGCGCGGGCGCACGAAGGCGACGAAGCGCACCTCGTGCTCGAGGATCGCGGCGCGGCGCTCGTTGATCGCGTCGAGCCGTGCCTGCTCCTCGGCGATGAGCGCGCGCGTGACCGCCACGTCGTGGCGCGCCTCGGCGAGGTGCGCGGACCAGTCGAGCTCGCGCGCACCCAGCGCCCCGAGATCGGCGGCGAGCGAGCCCCGCGCCTCCTCGCACGCGGCGATCGCGTCGCGATAGCGCTTCACCCTCCCCTCCACCTGGCGGAAGAGGGCGATCGTGCGGTCGGCCATGTCCGCGCTGTCGGAGAAGTGCGAGGCCTCGTCGGCCTCCTCGCGCATCGGCGGGCTCAGGAGCGCCGTGAAGAGCGCCGCGCGCGACTCGGAGGCGATGAAGTCGCGCAGCGGACGGCGCAGCGCCTTCACCGGGTCGTCGCCGCCGGGCACGAAGTCGTCGCCCTCGAGCCCCCAGACGTCGATCTCGTCGAAGAGCCCCGGCACCTCGCCGTCCTCCTCCACGAGCTGGTCGGCGAGCCTGACCAGGCCCAGCACCGCCTCGTGGCGGGTCGCCGTCGAGTAGTCTCGTGCCTCCTGCGCCTTCGGCAGCTCGAGGCGCTCGGCGATGCTGAGCGTGCGCACGTCGAAGTTGCCGATCAGCGGCGCGGCGTTCGTGATGTCGCCCGGCGTGTACACGGTCCCGCGCACCACCGTGGGGGCGGTCGTGGTCTGGGCGCGCACGAAATCGGTGGCGCTGGCACGCTGGATGGCGGCGCTGCCCCCCAGCGAGGCGACCGGCAACGCCACGCGCGCGACCCTGTTGAAGAGCACCGCGCCGCGCACGGCGCCGCCGGCACCCGACGCGGCGCCGCTGTCCGCGGCGCTCGCCCCTGCGGCCGTGCCCCCGCCCGTGGTGCCGGAGCTCGCGCGCAGCGCGTCGAAGAACGTGGAGATGCTCTCGCGCGACGCCACGGCGGTCTCGGCCTTGGCGATCCCCGCGAGCGTGGGGGAGACGGCCAGCCGGGTGGCGTCCGTCGTGCCCAGCACGAGCTGGCGCACGCGGTAGATGTCCGTCTGGACCTTGAGGAAGCCGTAGTCGATGAGGTCGTCCGCGCGGTCCGCGCGTGACTTCAGGTAGGCGATGAACCCCTCGACCCCGCGCTCGGGGAGCTGGGCCCGCTCGCTCGCCGAGAGGAGATCGGTGAGGCGCGGGTCGGCCTCGAGCTCGCCGAGCGACGCGCTCACGCCCTGTGGCAGGGGCGCCGCGCCCGCGATCGCGGGGACGACGCCGTAGTGGGCCTCGAACGGCGCCAGCAGCTCGTTGGCGGTGAGGAGCTCGAAGGTCTCCTCGCCGTCCGTCTTCGCCCCCGCGGGCGGGGCACCGTCGAACCAGGGGAGCTCTCCTTCCTTGGCGAGCCGCCCGCTCTGGCCGAACGCGGCCTGCCCGTCGTAGAGCACGAAGCCCATCCCGTCGATCGCGGTCTCCTCGAACTCCATGGCCGCGGCGGGCACGTCCAGGCGCAGCCACCGGCCGGCCTCCGGGAGGTCGCCCATGCGCAGGCGGGTGACGCGGCCGTCGCTCCCGAGCTCGATCAGGTTCTCCCCCCAGTACGCGCGGTGCTCCGCGCGTCCGGCCCGCCACGCCAGCATGAGCGTGCGCGGAGGGGCGTCGGGGTCCAGGTGGACCCAGGCGTAGAGGCCTTCGCCGCGGCCGGGCGTGATCGTCGTCGCGGCACCGGAGAAGGCGTGGCCGTGCACCCCGGCGCGCTTCGCGGAACGGTGCCCGCCGGCCCCCGGGGGCGGACCCCACGCCCCGAACGACTCGGGCTCGAGGGCGAGCGGGTCGTCCTCGAGGGCCGGCACCGGAGGTGCGTCGCCGCGCAGGGCCTCGAGGAGCACCGAGCTCTTCACCCGCACGCTCTGGCGGCCCGCCAGGTCGCGGCCGCGGTCCAGGAGGAAGCGGTCCAGCGTCGCCTGGAACTCCGGGTCGATCTCCTCGGTCAGGAGGAGGCGCGGCTCCCAGGAGGCCTGCGTCACCGGCACGAGGACGCGCACACGCTCGCCGCGGGCCAGGTCGAGCGGGGCGAGCCCCGCGCCCTCGCGGAGCGCCACGTCGAGCTGCTCGATCGGCACGGGCACGGCGTCGAGGTCGAAGGCCTCGGGGAAGAACGCGCTCTCGCGCGTGGCCAGGTCGATCACGCTCCTCGGAAGCAGCCCGCAGGGGGGGAGCCGATCGAAGGCCGCGGCCAGCACGTCGGGCGCCGGCGCCGGGTCTCCGGCGGCGGCCACCTGCTCGGCGAGCTGCTCGATGCGGGCCTGCCACAGCTCAGGGAGGCGCGCGCTCGCGTCGAGCCCTGCCGGCCCGGCCGCACCGAGGCGGAGACGGCTCCAGCGCGCGCGCCCGCCCTGGCGCACGACCGCGTGGCGGTCCTCGAAGACGGGGAGGAAGGCGTCGTCCACGCCCACGAGCGCGAGGGGGATGCCGAGCTCCTCCCACGGAAGGACCTCGCCGGGCTCGAGCGCGCCCTCGGCGTCGAAGACGACGTGCGCGAGGCGGTTGCGGAGCCGCTCGCCCCCACCGGGGAGCGGACGCCAGTCCTCCGGCCAGGCGTACCAGAGGAGGCGGGCCGCGTCGGCGACGCGCCAGTCCTCGAAGCTCGTGACGTCCGTGCAGTCGCAGCGGTCGCACGGGTCCTCCGGGTCGACGTCCGCGTGCTCGACCGTGGCGGGCTGGAGCACCAGGACGCCCGCGCGCGGGAGCGCGTCCGGGAAGGCGTCGAGGAGATCGCCGAGCGCGGGGCCGATCGCCCGGGGCTGGAGCACGCCGCCGCCCCCGAACGCTCCTCCCTCGAAGACGCCGGGAGGCGCCACCACGGGAAGCCCCCAGAAGTCCGCCTCCACCTCGTGCAGGAGGACCACGTCCTCGCCGCTCGGCGCGAGCCCCTGCCCGGCCCCGATGTGGAGGCGCACGACGGCGCGTCCGCCACCGTCCGGCGCCTCGCCGACGGTCGAGCCGATCCCCAGGCCGCGCACGATACCCGCCGTGAACGCCTGCCCGCGCTGCGCGACGTGGCCCGTCGCCCAGCGGTCGCGCGCGTCCAGCGTGGGCGCCGTGAGCGCCCGTCCCGCGAAGAGGTTCGGCCGGCGGAGCCAGGTGGCCGCCGCGGCCGCGCGGTCGTCCGGCCAGAGGGCGAGGACGCGCTCCCCGGGGAGGGGTCGGGTGATCGGCGTGATGGCCATGGCCTAGTCCCCTCCCCCTCCGCGCGTGGTCGTCGCGGTCGCCAGGCGCGTGGTGATGGCCGGCAGGGCGTCGGTGGAGGCGAGGCGCGCCTCGCGGTCCAGCGTGCGCCACTCCGGATCGGAGGCGATGCGCTCGAGCGCGGCCGGAGTGTCCGCGGCACCCGCCACGTCCAGGCGCGTCAGGCCGCTCCCGGCGTCCGGGGCGGTCACCGCGGAAGTGGTGCGGAGCGCCGCGGCCAGGTCCACCGTCGACGCGCGGGAGAGCTCGCCGAGCGTCGCCGCGGTCAGCGTCGGCGAGTCCGCGAGGCGGGGGCTCGCCAGCAGGCTCGTGATCTCCGCGCGCGCCGCCGGCGTGGCCCGCGCGAGCGTGGCGTCGAGGAGCGGGCGCAGACCGAGCTCGTCCAGCCCGCCCAGCCGGCTGTCGGTGAGCACGGCCTCCCGTCCGGCCAGACGGAGCGCCGTGCCGGTCAGGTCCTCACGGTACGCGAGGTTGCGGCGCCGCACGTACCAGAGTGTGTCGAGTCGCGCCAGCCGCTGCCACTCGGCGTCGGAGGGGCTGGTGGGGTCCAGGGGAACGGCGGCCGGGGTGGGCACGCGGAGCATCTGGAGGATCTCGAGCGGCCTGCGCGCCGCCACGCGGTTGGGCGCGGCGGGGCGCACCGCACGCGTGAGCGTCTCGAGGCGCGCCAGCACCGACAGCCACTCCTCCCGGGGCACCGGCGCCAGGACGAGCACGGAGCTCGACTCCAGCGTCTCCTCCGCGGCCGTGAGGTCGAAGGGCGGGAGGGCCAGGGACTCCTCTACGAGCGCGGGGAGCTCGTCCTCGGGGATGATCCCCAGGTCGACGTCGATCGCGGCCGGGAAGTAGCGCTGCGTGAAGTCCGACGGGTCGATCACCCCCGGCGGGAGGGGCCCGGCGGGGGGAAGCGCCGGGAACGCCGTCGCGGCGGGGAAGCTCCGTCCCCCGTTGGTCGTGACGACGTCGGCGAGATGTCCCTGGTGCTGCAGGAGGTGCGCGAGGCGCAGCGCGCGCGGGGCCACCCCGAGCCCGGGGAGGTCGCCGCGGTCCGCGCCCAGCTCGCGCCGGAGCATCGGCGCGTCGATCCACGCGAGCGCGTTGTTCGCGAGCGCGATCATCGCGAGCGGGAGGAGGTCGGCCGACAGCCCGCGGTCGTCGCCGTCGACGAAGATCGCGCGTGCCACGCGGCCCCGCCGGACGTCGAGGGCCTCCGCGCTCCCGTCGTCCGGCCACGGGACGAGCACGACGGCCGTCGCCTCGACCACGTCGCCGTCCTCGACGGTCCGCTGGCCGGTGATCGACGTGGGGTATGCGCCCACCGGGTTCGCCGTGAACTCCACCGGTCGGAGCGCGAGCGCGAACAGCCCCGTGCGGCTCCTGAGCGGCGGCACCGGGATGCGGCCGAGGCCGAACTTCCCGGAGAGCCCCTCGGCGCGGGGGAGATCCGCGAGGTCGACGGTGAGCGACCGCTCGAGGAGCACGAGCTCCCCGGACGGCGTGATCCCGTGGCCCGCCCCGACGCGCAGCGACTGCGCGGTGGACCCGGGCGTCACCTCGAGCCCGCTGGCGACGCCGCTCCCCGCCGCGCGGCCGAGGTCGGCCTCGCGGGTGAGGAAGTACTCCTGCTCGCGCACCAGATCGCGCGCGGCGAGGAAGCGGCCGTCGAACCAGCGGGGCCGCTCGCGGCGCGCGTCTTCGACGAGGGCTCCAGCCCGGCGCAGCGTTGCGGCGACGTCGGCGGGGATGAGCTCGCGGTTCGAGCCTCGGACGAAATCCATGGGACGCTCTCCTCCTCTCAGATGCCGAGCCAGCGCTGCAGGAGACGGTTCGAGGGCACGAAGCGTCGGGGCCAGTTGTCGATCACCACGCCGGCGCCGTCCCGGGTGGGTGGGTCGCCGGCGCCCACCGGGATCAGCACGCGCGCCAGGAGCTGCGCGGTGGGATCGATCCCGCGCGGGTGCTCCGGGAGCGGGGCGAGCGCATCGGCCGCCCCGGCCGTTCCCGCGGCCGGCCACGCCGCGAGCACCGCGTCCTGGAGCGCCGCCCTGCGCGCGTCCGGGTCCCCGATCGCGGCGAGGTCCTCTCCGGCCGGGGGGAGGCCGTCGAAGTCGTCGTCGAGGCCGTCGCGCGCCACCAGCAGAAGCTCGTACGCGTCGCGCAGGCGCGACGTCGCGACGGCGTCCAGGGCGTCGAACGGGCCCGCCGCGAAGCTCGGGGTGAGGCCCTGCTCGCACGCCACGAAGCGCACGAAGACGTCGGCCACCACGGCCCGCCCCGGGATCGGCGGCCGGTCGTCCACGCCCGCCTCGGCTGCGGCCCGGGCGCTCACGAACCGGCCCGGGTCCTCGTACGCGGCGCGCAGGAGCGTGTCGCCGTCGTCGACGGCGAAGGTCGCCTCCCACCAACGCTGGAGGCGGAGGCAGGCGGTTCGTCCCACCTCTACCAGGCGGCCGAGGCGGTCGACGGCCAGCCCGGGCGCGACGCGCACCTGCTCGGCCGTCCCGTCAGCCTCCGGCTCGTGGGTGACGGCCAGCCCGGCCACCGTCCCCCCGCCCGTGAGGAACCCCACCGCCTTCGCCAGGCGGCCGCGGTGGTACGTCTGCTCGTCCTGGAAGTCCCCGGCGTCCAGGAGCATCCCGGTGGCGTAGGCCGGCCGTTCCGGCGCGGGTCCCGCGTAGAGCGGGTCGGCTTCGGGGAGACGGGTCGTTGCGCTCATGACGTCACTCCGTGGGGACGACGATGCGGGTGATGGTGCGTGTCGGCGTCGGCCCGCGCTCGACCACGGTCACGGTCACGACGTCGGGCCGGCTGGTGCGCCCGTCCGTCGTCGCGACCACGAGCTGGAACCGGTGCGTTCCCGGCTCCAGCCCGGCGTCGACGGTCACGGTGGGCTCCGGCGTCTTGACCGGGCGATCGACGGCGAACCGCGTCATCGGAGGCTCAGCGCGGGTTCGGGCCGAGGTAGGTCCACACCCAGGTCGTGATGCGACCGCCGCCGGAGTCCACGGACTTGCGCCCGTCGAGCGGGAAGCTCGTGCCGAACGCCACGGTGGCGGGCGCGGCGAGCACGGCGGTCGGTGCCTCCGTGTCCGCGACGATCACGTCGACCTCGTCGGGGACCGAGTTGTTGCCCGAGTCGTCCACCACGATCAGGCGGAAGCGGTGGCGTCCGAGCGCGAGGGGTCGGTCGGGCGAGATCGTGACTTCGATCGTCGGCGTGTCGGTCTTGATGTCCGTGTTGATGACGAACTCGGCCATGGGGTGTCCTCTCGGAAGGGGTCAGTCGGGCGGAAGAAGCCGCCAGCGGTACTCGTCGATGCGACGTCCCGGCGCGGCGCTCGAGCCGCCGCCGTCCAGCTCGAACGACGTGCCGAAGAGCGCGCTGAAGTCCGCGCCCGCGTCGGCCACGGGTGGATCGGATGCGGGCGCCGCGGCCCCGCCCGCCAGCCGCGGATCCAGCGTCGCGGGAGCGAGGACGTAGTCCTGGCCCGCCGCGGAGACGTCCACGCGCGCCGGTCTCCGCGGGGGTCGCGGCCCGAGGTAGGTGTCGACGCCGACCAGGCTGGCCACGCCCACCAGGAGCGGCCAGGTGGCGGTGACGACGCGCACGAGCGCGTGCGCCGGGCTCTCGAGCTCCACGATGCGCCGGAGGAGGCCCAGGTCGCTCGGCGCGACCTCCTGGTGCACGAGCACGGTCGCGCGGAAGGCCAGCTTCTCGTAGAACGCCAGCACGGCCTGGTTCTCCTGGGCGCTGGCCACCTCCGAGCGGAAGAGCGCGAGCAGCTCGACGCGCTCGGCCTCGCCGAGCACGAGCGTGTCGCCCACCACGGAGTTCCCGCTGACGACGAGCCCCGGGAGGAGCGGGTCGTCCTCGACCTCGAGGTCGACGCCGAGCAAGGTGGCCAGGAGCCGGCGCAGCCTGAAGTCCTCGAGCACGACGATCTCGCCCCCGGAGACCCCTCCTCCGCTCGCGACCTCGAGCGCGAGCTCGAGGCCCCGACGCGTGCCGTGGCGGCGCGCCAGCTCCGGTGCGGAGGCGAGCCAGGCGCGCCGCCGCGACTCCGGGAGCGCGGGGTCGAACGCCACGCCGATCCACGCGCCCAGCCAGTCGAGGTGCGGCTCCGGGGCGGACGCGGGATCGGTCAGCAGATGCGCCGCCTCGATGCGGTCCTCCATCGGCGTGAGCACGCCCTCGAAGCTGCCGAGCATGCGCTCCAGGAAGTCGGCCGGCGTGGCCTGGGGCCGATACACGCCGATGACCGCCCCGCTCGTGGGCACGTCCTCGCGCTGCAGGCGCCAGGCGTGTCCGCCCGCGCCGTCGCTGACGAGCCAACGCTCGCCGGGCACGTCGACGCGCACGCGCGCATCGGCGCTCGGCACGACGCCCTCGAGCGCGAGGCGTTCGCGCAGCGCATCCGCCAGAGCGCCGCCCGTGTCGAGCACATCCGCCCGATCGGCCTCGAGCTCCGCGACCCGTTCGCCCGGCGCGAGCGCCGGGGCGCCGAAGCGGCTCTCGCGATAGAGGCGCGGCAGGTACCGATCCCGATACGAGAAGCGGCTGGCCCATGCCCGCAGCGCCGCGATCTCCGGCCCGACCCGCCCGTCTCCGAAGAGCTCGACGCGTACCCACAGGTAGCGCCCCACCAGGCGGCGCACGCTCCTGCGCGGGTCCTGGATCAGCGCGGACCAGAGGCCGGCCCGCGGCTCGTCGGCGGGCCACGCGCCCAGGCCTGGGTGGTGCGGGAGCTCGGACGGCGCGCTCTCCCGCGTCGCGCGCGCAGCCTGCGGCTCCAGGAGGGGCGCGGCGCCGAACGCGTGCGGCGTCCACGACGCCGGGTCGGCGGGGTCAGGTGGACGCGCCTCGGAGGTGGCGGCGCACCAGACGACGAAGCCGGTCCCCGCGGGGATCCGGGCCTCGGCATAGAGCCGATGCCAGACGGTGCGCGGGTCGCCGCCGTCGATGAGGTGGGCGTCGACGGGCGCGTCCGGGTCCGCGTCGTCGACCGCGAAATGACGCGCCTCGCCCCGCCGAGCGAGGTTCGTGAGCGAGAGACGGTGGAGGGGCTCGACCCGTGGGCCGTCCTCGCGCACCACCGGGTAGCGCGGCGGTCCGTCCACGCGGTGCGCGAAGGGCGCCTCGAGCGCCTCCGCGGCGAGCGGGTAGATGTCGCCGTTCGGCTGGATGCGCCGCTCCGCGTCGACGGCGGCGAGCTCGAAGGCGGGCGCGTCGGGGCGGCCGGGAACGCGCACGACGGCGGTACCCGCGCCCACGAAGTCGAGCGCGTACGCCCACAGGGCGCCGACGAGCTCGGACCCCGCGCCCAGCGACGCGTCCCGCTCGTTCCACGGGCGTATCTGCGTACGGCCGTCGCTCCCTACCCAGCTCAGCAGGGTCGGACCGTCCTCGCCCGGACAAGCGAGCGCGACCGGGCGCTCGTCCTCCAGCCAGGCCGGCGCGGGGAGCACGGTGATCGTCGGGGGGCGGCAGTTCTCGGGGTCGGGGCGGAAGGTCGTGCCGGCATACTCCAGGAAGGGGCCGAGCGTCATCGGCATGCCCGTGAGGCGCGCGAGGCGCCCGCTCGCGCGCTCGATCATCCAGACCCCGCCGCGCGGATCCGCCGCGGCCCGCCACGGCGTGAACCCGGCCGCCTCGACGGTCGCGTCCGGCCACCGCCCGCGCAGGTCGTGCATGCGCACGCCTCCGGCGCCGACGAGGTACAGCACGCCGTCGAAGCCGATCGCGACGTCGGTCGGTGCCTCTGGCAGGGGGAGCACGACCGCCTCGTCCGGGAAGGCGCCGCGAGCGACGACCGCGGACGCCTCCTCGCTCCACCTGGCGAGCGCGTCCACCTCGTCGACCGAGCCGGGAACGCGCTCCAGCGCGCTGCTCGCCGCGGCGTGTGCGGCGACCGGGTCCGGAGGCGGTGGGAGCGACCGCTCGCTGGCGAGGCGGAGCGCCCGGCACGCGTCGTCCCAGCGGACGTGGCTCCGCCAGCGCCACTGCGCCGTGTCGGCGAGCATCCAGAAGCGCTGCCCGTTGGCGTCCATCAGCACACCTCGGGGACGACCGGGACGGCCACGGCGCGGTCGTCCGCGAAGGGGTTGGGCACGGCGCGCAGGTCCGCCGGGGCCTCCGGCCCGACCACGACCACCACGGAGAGCAGCTCGGGGAGCTGCCAGGGCGTGAGCGCCAGGCTCTGGGTGCCGTCGCGCGGATCGCGCGTCAGCGCGCGCCAGTCGTCTCCGTCGGGGAGATGCGCGCGCCCGAAGAGGCCCAGCCCGGTCACCTCGAGCACGCCGCGCACGCGCGAGATCTCCACCTCGAGCTCGCGGTCGCGCACCGCGCGCCCCAGCGGCCACCCCTCGCCGTCGACGCCGCCACCGACGAGCGGCCAGAGGAGGCGTACGAGCGTCTGCCGGACGTCGTGGCGCACCTGGTCGGGGCCGAACCCGTCGCGCACGCCGATCCCCACGGCGAGCCCCAGGGGGACGTACTCGCAGCCGATCACGTAGAGCTCGGTGGTGAGCGGCACGCGCGCCGACAGGTGGGCGTGCAGCGTCTCGATGAACGGCCGGTCGGGGCGCGGGTTGGGAGGCCCGGAGAGGGCGCGTGCGGGGAGCGCCATGACGCTCACGACCCCCGGCACGTCGAAGCGGCGGTCGCGCGGCTTGAAGCGCGGGAGGAGCTCCACCCGCCCGACCTCGACGCCCGGGGCCTCGAGCGCGAGGCGGCGATAGTCGTCGGTCGTCACGGCGCGGTCGCGGTGGCGCAGCCGGGTCGGGATCCGCTTCTCCGCCTCGGCCAGCGTCTCGCTGTCGTCGCCGCCCTCCGTGGGCAGCGGCTGCGCGACCTTCAGGGGTGGGGCGTTGCCGCCCTCCACGCGTCGCGCCGACAGCTCGGTGAGCGTCCCGGTGGGGAGGTTGCCGGCGCGCCCGCCTCCGAAGCGCCCGAGCGCGAGCCGCACCCTCATCTGCCGGTCGGGGACGCGGCCGCGCACGCCGTCGCCGAAGCGCACCGTACCCGCCTCGGGGTCGAGCTCGTAGGCCGCGGCCATGCGCGCGACCTGCGCGTCGGCGCTGATGGCGGCCAGGTCGTCCACACGCTGCCACGGCTGGTAGCCCCGGCCGGGCTCCTCGACCTGCACGTCCAGCGTGTCCGGATCCACCGACCCGGCCGGGAGCGCGAACACCTGGTCCGGAGCGCCGGTGGACGCGCCCAGCACCCGTCCCCTCAGCGTCACGCGCTGCTCGATCGGGACCGCGTTGATGCCGATCCAGGACAGCTCGAGCCTCACGTCGGGCTGGCCCGGCGTCGGCCTCAGGCGGAGCCACGCCAGGAGGCGGGCGGCCTTCTCGGCGTCGTCGAGCCGGGGCGGCGTATCGCCCACCCCCGCGCGCGGGTTCTCCGCCACGTCGTTGCTCGGGGCCCAGATGAGCGACTCGTCGGGGAGCGGGAGGCGCAGCACGCCGGCCCGGGTCAGCCCTTCGGTGGTGTCGCTCCCCGGCAGCGGGTCCAAGGTGAGGTAGCTCGTGTCCTGGGGGCCGCGGCCGCGCGTGGTGATCTCCCAGAGGACGGGCACGCGTGCGCGGGGACCGACGTCCTCGAAGAGCTCGGGGATGCGCAGCGCCGGAACGACGCCGACGGAGAGGAGCGCGGGCGCCCCGCTGTCCCCGCCGCCGAGCTCGCTGCGCGCCGCGTCGTTGAGGGTCGCCTGCTGGGCGGGGTCCGGCGCGGCGGGCGCGAGGAGCGCCAGCCAGAGGGCGTGGTCCGCGCTGGTGCCGAAGACGTCCACGCCTTCGCTCGACGCGTCGCCCCCGGAGAAGAGCGGAGCGGTCTCGTAGCCCTTCGGCGCCCCCGCGAGCCGGTGGATGCTGGCCAACCCCTGGAGCACGTCCACCATCTGCGCGCTCTCGGCGTCGCTCAGGCTGCGCTTCGTGTAGACCTCCGCGGCGATCGGGAGCACCGTCGTCTCCCCCAGCGTCTCGAAGGGCACCGGGCCGCCGACGCGTCCGCCGGGAGCGAGCCGGGTGGCCGTCAGCGTGTCCTCCTGCGCGTACGAGAGCGAGACCACCCCCGTGGCGGGCCGGGCCGCCCGCATGCGCTGCCCGAGGAGGCGCAGGAAGACGAGCCGCTGCCGCTCGGGAATCAGGTTGGCTCGGTACAGCAGCGTATCGGCGAGCCACGCGAAGAGCTCGATGAGCGTGCGTCCCGGGTCCCCCTGCCTCGGGTTCGTCCACTCGGGGGTGTGCGCGGGGATGCGCGCGAGCAGCTCCTCGACGAGGTCGTCGAAGCGGCGGTCGTCCAGGACGGGCGGGATGATCGGCACGCTCAGGCCTCCAGCTGGACGGTCAGCGCCGCGGTGGCGGGGGCGCCGCTACGGGCGAGACGGTAGCCGATCTCGACGCGCACGCGGCTGGGCTCGCCCTCCACGTCGAGGACGTCGACGCGGTCCAGGAGGACGCGGCGCTCCCAGTGCGCGACCGACTCCTGCACCCGGTCGCGGATGCGGCGGCGGGTGGCCAGCGTGTTGGGCTCGTGCAAGAGGAGCTCCAGCCCCGCGCCGAAGTCGGGGCGCATGAGCTGCTCCCCGGGCCGGGTGCTGAGCACGACGCGGATCAGGTCGCGCACGCTGTCCTCCAGCGTCGGCCAGGACAGCCTGCCCTGCTCGTCCGGAACCGTGAGCAGCGGCCAACCGAGGAGCGGTCTGGGAAGCGCGTTCATGGCCGTCTCCCTACTTCGCCTTCGGGTACGGGATGCAGATCTTGATGTAGAGCATCCAGCTGAAGATCAGGTCGAACAGCGACAGGAAGATGTTCAGCACGATGAACGCGCAGAACGTGATCACGGGGATGCTGAAGCTGCAGATCCACCCGATGCCGAAGGAGGCGCCCCCGCCCTTCCCCTCCATCAGGTCCTTCGGGTTCCCGACCAGGAGCCCCTGCAGCGCGGGCGGGACCGTGAACGCGACGTTCGGCTTCAGCGACTTGAGGAGGTTCCTGTCGCTCAGGTCCGGGAGCGCGATCTTGACCGGATCGCCGGCGCTCTCCCACCAGGGCGCGATCACGAAGGGCTCCGTGTAGTCGCTCCACACCGTGCGCGGCGGGCAGCCGTCCTCCGGCTTCAGGCGCACGAAGGCGCGCAGCACGTACTCTGCGTCCGGCTCGTCGAAGCGCCCCGGGCGTCCGGTCACGCTCTTGAAGCGCTCGCGCATGGCCGCGGACAGCTTCGTGGCCAGGGCGGCCCTCGCGCTCCCGGAGAGGGAGGGCCACCGCTCGGGCATCTCGACCGTCCCGCCGGCGCCCTCCAGCAGTACGTGCGCCGCGTCGCCCAGGAAGTGGGCCGCGGAGGTCGTGCGGCGCGTCGTCTCGCCGTCGAGGAGCGCGTACTCCACCGGGATGTCCTCGAGCTCGGCGAGGAGCGCCCGGGCGGCGGCCGAGTCCCCGAAAGCGTCGAACTCCCCGACCACCTGGCGCAGCAGGCGGAGAAAGAGGCCCATGCCC